>NZ_CP173186.1:0-5423522 GCF_044865145.1 Serratia aquatilis
GTGTCACTTTCGCTTTGGCAGCAGTGTCTTGCCCGATTGCAGGATGAGTTACCTGCCACAGAATTTAGTATGTGGATACGCCCATTGCAGGCGGAACTGAGTGACAATACCCTGGCGTTGTACGCACCCAATCGCTTCGTGCTGGACTGGGTTCGTGATAAATACTTAAACAACATCAATGGCCTGTTGAATGATTTCTGCGGCACTGATGCGCCGCTTTTGCGTTTTGAAGTGGGTAGCAAACCACTGACTCACACTATCAACCCGACGGTTAAGGCCAGTGTCAGCACTGCGCCAGTAGCCCCGGTGGTGCGAACGGCTGCGCCGTCCCGCCCGAGTTGGGATAATGCAGCACCGCCACCAGAGCTTTCATATCGTTCCAACGTCAACCCCAAGCATACCTTCGATAATTTCGTTGAGGGTAAGTCCAACCAGTTGGCTCGCGCTGCGGCCCGCCAAGTGGCGGACAATCCTGGGGGGGCTTATAATCCATTGTTCCTGTATGGCGGGACTGGCCTGGGTAAAACCCACCTGTTACACGCGGTGGGTAACAGCATCATGGCGCGCAAAGCCAATGCCAAAGTGGTCTACATGCACTCGGAACGCTTTGTACAGGATATGGTTAAGGCGCTGCAGAACAACGCTATTGAAGAGTTCAAACGCTACTACCGTTCCGTGGATGCGCTGCTGATCGATGACATTCAATTTTTTGCCAACAAAGAGCGCTCGCAGGAAGAGTTTTTCCACACTTTTAACGCGTTGTTGGAAGGTAATCAACAGATCATCCTGACCTCGGATCGTTACCCGAAAGAGATCAATGGGGTGGAAGATCGTTTGAAATCCCGCTTTGGCTGGGGGCTGACGGTGGCGATCGAACCACCGGAGTTGGAAACCCGCGTAGCGATCCTGATGAAAAAGGCCGACGAAAACGATATCCGTCTGCCGGGGGAAGTGGCGTTCTTTATTGCCAAACGTCTGCGTTCCAACGTGCGTGAACTTGAAGGCGCGCTGAACCGTGTCATCGCCAACGCAAACTTTACCGGCCGTGCCATTACCATTGATTTCGTGCGCGAAGCGTTACGCGATCTGCTGGCGCTGCAGGAAAAGCTGGTCACCATCGATAATATTCAGAAGACGGTGGCGGAGTACTATAAAATCAAAGTCGCGGATCTGCTGTCCAAACGGCGTTCACGCTCTGTTGCCCGCCCGCGCCAGATGGCGATGGCAATGGCAAAAGAGCTCACCAACCACAGCCTGCCAGAAATCGGCGATGCGTTTGGTGGCCGCGACCATACCACGGTGTTGCACGCCTGCCGGAAGATTGAGCAGTTGCGTGAGGAAAGTCACGACATCAAAGAAGATTTCTCCAATTTAATCAGAACATTGTCTTCATAGCGCATATGAAATTTATCGTTGAACGTGAGCAACTGCTAAAACCGCTGCAACAGGTGAGCAGCCCATTGGGGGGCCGCCCGACGCTACCAATTCTGGGTAACCTGCTGCTGCAGGTGACAGAAGGTTCCCTGTTGCTGACAGGAACCGATCTGGAGATGGAGATGGTGGCACGCGTTGCCTTGTCTCAGCCCCATGAAGCGGGCGCGACCACCGTCCCCGCGCGTAAATTCTTTGATATCTGCCGTGGTTTGCCGGAAGGTGCCGAGATCGCAGTAACGCTTGAAAGCGAACGTATGTTGGTGCGCTCGGGCCGTAGCCGCTTCTCGTTATCCACGCTGCCAGCGGTGGATTTCCCGAACCTGGATGATTGGCAGAGCGAGGTAGAGTTTACCTTGCCGCAGGCAACGCTTAAGCGCCTGATTGAAGCCACCCAGTTTTCGATGGCTCATCAGGATGTGCGTTATTATCTGAACGGTATGTTGTTTGAAACCGAAGGTGAAGAACTGCGCACGGTTGCTACCGATGGCCACCGTCTGGCGGTATGCGCAATGCCGATTGGCCAGCAACTGCCAACACATTCGGTGATCGTACCGCGTAAAGGGGTAATGGAACTGGTTCGTCTGCTCGATGGCGGCGATACCCCGCTGCGGGTGCAGATCGGCAGTAACAATATTCGTGCTCATGTGGGGGATTTTATCTTTACCTCCAAGCTGGTTGATGGCCGTTTCCCTGATTATCGCCGCGTGTTACCGAAGAACCCAGACAAAACCCTGCAGGCAGGTTGCGATCTGCTCAAGCAGGCATTTGCCCGCGCGGCAATCCTGTCGAACGAGAAGTTCCGTGGTGTGCGTCTTTATGTTAGCCAGAACCAGCTAAAGATCACCGCCAATAACCCGGAGCAGGAAGAGGCGGAAGAGATCCTGGATGTAAGCTATGACGGCACCGAGATGGAGATTGGTTTCAACGTTAGCTATGTGCTCGATGTGCTTAACGCGCTCAAGTGTGAAGAAGTGCGCCTGCTGCTGACCGATTCCGTTTCCAGTGTGCAGATCGAGGATGGAGCCAGTAAGTCCGCCGCCTATGTTGTCATGCCAATGCGACTTTAGAATTTATCGGGCTATCTTACTTGCCCATTTGCGATTGGGCAGTGCTCGCAATCCTCACGTACTTGTGTACGCTCCGGTTGCTGTGCGCTGGCCGCACGCAAATGGTCTGCGATGATAACGCCCTGGGCTGTTCGATGATTAAGATAACTGCAGCATGGCACTGACGCGTTTACTGATTAAAGATTTTCGCAATATCGAAGCTGCGGATCTGCTACCTGCGCCGGGGTTTAACTTCCTGGTGGGGGCGAATGGCAGCGGCAAAACCAGCGTTTTGGAGGCGGTTTACACCCTTGGTCATGGCCGCGCGTTTCGCAGTTTGCAGGCAGGCCGGGTGATACGCCACGATCAACCGGAGTTCGTGCTGCATGGCCGCATCGAAGGTGCAGAGCGCGAGTTATCGGTAGGACTCAGTAAGAGCCGTCAGGGTGACAGCAAAGTGCGTATCGATGGCAGCGATGGCCACAAGGTGGCGGAGCTTGCTCAGTTATTGCCCATGCAGTTGATCACCCCCGAAGGTTTTACTCTGCTAAATGGCGGGCCGAAATATCGGCGCGCTTTTCTGGACTGGGGTTGTTTTCATGACGAACCCGGTTTTTTCACAGCCTGGAGCAACCTGAAAAGGTTATTGAAGCAGCGCAATGCCGCGCTGCGCCAGGTCAGTCGCTATGCACAAATTCGTGCCTGGGATCAGGAATTGATCCCATTGGCCGAGCGCATCAGCGAGTGGCGGGCAGCTTACAGTGACGCTATTGCCGCGGATATTACCGCGACCTGTGCACAGTTTCTGCCCGAATTTGCCCTGAGTTTCTCTTTCCAGCGAGGCTGGGACAAAGAGAGCGACTATGGAGAGCTGCTGGAGCGCCAGTTTGAGCGCGACAGGGCGCTAACCTATACCGCAGTAGGTCCGCACAAAGCGGATTTCCGTATTCGTGCCGAAGGTACGCCGGTAGAGGATTTGTTATCGCGCGGTCAGCTTAAACTGCTGATGTGCGCATTGCGCTTGGCGCAGGGTGAGTTTCTCACCCGGCAGAGCGGGCGGCGTTGCCTGTATCTGATTGATGATTTTGCCTCCGAGCTGGACACCGGCCGTCGCCGGTTGCTAGCCGATCGCCTTAAAGCCACCCAGGCTCAGGTTTTTGTCAGCGCCGTGAGCGCTGAACAAGTCACCGACATGGTGGGTGAAAAGGGCAAGATGTTCCGCGTGGAACAAGGTAAAATAGAGGTTCAACCACAGGACTAAAATGAGCGAGAAACGTTGATGTCGAATTCTTATGACTCCTCAAGTATCAAGGTATTAAAAGGGCTGGATGCGGTGCGTAAGCGTCCAGGCATGTATATCGGCGATACTGATGACGGCACCGGTCTACACCACATGGTATTCGAGGTCGTGGACAACGCTATCGACGAAGCACTCGCTGGCCACTGTAGTGACATTCAGGTGACCATCCACGCCGATAACTCCGTTTCGGTGCAGGATGATGGTCGTGGTATCCCAACCGGTATCCACGAAGAAGAAGGGGTATCAGCTGCGCAGGTCATCATGACCGTTTTGCATGCTGGCGGTAAATTTGACGACAACTCCTATAAAGTTTCCGGTGGCCTGCACGGCGTGGGTGTTTCGGTTGTTAACGCCCTGTCGGAGAAACTTGAGCTGGTGATCCGCCGTGAAGGTAAAGTGCATGAGCAAACCTATCGCCATGGTGAGCCGCAGGCCCCGTTAAAAGTCGTCGGCGAGACCGAACAGACCGGTACTACCCTACGCTTCTGGCCTAGCTATCAGACCTTTACCAACAACATCGAATTTGAGTATGACATTCTGGCCAAGCGCCTGCGTGAGTTGTCATTCCTCAACTCGGGTGTTTCCATTCGTCTGAAAGACAAACGCAACGACAAACAGGACCACTTCCATTATGAAGGGGGTATCAGGGCGTTTGTTGAATACCTGAACAAGAACAAAACCCCGATCCACCCAACGGTGTTCTACTTCTCCACCGTGAAAGACGATATCGGTGTGGAAGTGGCATTGCAGTGGAACGATGGCTTCCAGGAAAATATCTATTGTTTCACCAACAACATCCCGCAGCGTGATGGGGGGACACACCTGGCCGGTTTCCGTGCCGCGATGACCCGTACCCTGAACAACTACATGGATAAAGAAGGCTATAGCAAGAAGTCCAAGATCAGCGCTACCGGTGACGATGCGCGTGAAGGGCTGATTGCCGTTGTCTCGGTGAAAGTGCCGGATCCGAAGTTTTCTTCACAGACCAAAGACAAACTGGTGTCTTCTGAAGTAAAAACCGCGGTTGAATCGCTGATGAACGAGAAACTGGTCGATTATCTGATGGAAAACCCATCGGACGCCAAAATCGTGGTAGGCAAAATCATCGATGCGGCCCGTGCCCGTGAAGCGGCGCGTAAAGCGCGTGAAATGACCCGCCGTAAAGGTGCGCTGGATTTGGCAGGCCTACCGGGTAAACTGGCTGATTGCCAGGAACGTGACCCGGCGCTGTCTGAACTGTACCTGGTGGAAGGGGACTCTGCGGGCGGCTCTGCCAAGCAGGGGCGTAACCGTAAGAACCAGGCGATTTTACCGCTGAAAGGTAAAATCCTTAACGTCGAAAAGGCGCGCTTCGACAAGATGCTCTCTTCGCAGGAAGTGGCAACGCTGATCACCGCTTTAGGCTGTGGTATTGGCCGTGACGAATACAACCCGGACAAGCTGCGTTATCACAGCATCATCATCATGACCGACGCCGACGTCGACGGTTCGCATATTCGTACGCTGCTGTTGACCTTCTTCTATCGTCAGATGCCAGAAATCATTGAGCGTGGCCACGTGTTTATTGCGCAGCCGCCGCTGTATAAAGTGAAAAAAGGCAAACAAGAACAGTATATTAAAGACGATGAAGCGATGGATCAGTATCAGATCTCTATCGCTCTCGACGGCGCAACTCTGCACCCGAATGAAGTTGCACCGCCATTGGCAGGTGAGCCGCTGGAAAAGCTGGTTGCTGAACATTACAGCGTACAGAAACTGATCGGCCGTATGGAGCGCCGTTATCCGCGAGCCCTGCTGAACAACCTGATCTACCAGCCAACCCTGAATGAAGAAGATTTGAGCGATCAAGCCAAGGTCAAAGAGTGGATCGAGTCGCTGGTGAAGTTGCTGAACGATAAAGAACAGCATGGCAGCAGCTACGATTTTGTGATCTTTGAGAACCGTGAACGCCAGATGTTTGAGCCGATACTGCGTATTCGTACGCACGGCGTCGATACCGACTATCCGTTGGACTTCGATTTCATTCATGGCGGTGAATACCGCAAGATTTGTACTCTGGGTGAAAAACTGCGTGGCTTGCTGGAAGAGGGGGCTTTCATCGAACGTGGCGAGCGCCGCCAGCCGGTAGAAAGTTTCGAACAGGCACTGGAGTGGCTGGTGAAAGAGTCGCGCCGTGGCCTTGCTATTCAGCGCTATAAAGGTCTGGGGGAAATGAACCCGGATCAGTTGTGGGAAACCACCATGGATCCTGAGCAGCGTCGTATGTTGCGTGTAACGGTGAAAGACGCTATTGCGGCGGATCAGCTGTTTACCACTCTGATGGGGGATGCGGTAGAACCTCGCCGTGCCTTTATCGAAGAGAACGCCCTGAAAGCGGCAAACATCGATATCTGATGCGTTAATGAGTGATGAAAAATCCGCGCGGATAACCGTCGCGGATTTTTTTTGCCCTATTTTGGCAAGAATATGGCAAGCTGAAACGCGTTAGCATAAGGAAAACCACTGGGAGAAGCTCGTATGGCAATTGAACTGATTGCAATTGATATGGATGGTACTCTGCTCAATCCGCAGCACCAGATCACACCCGCAGTAAAACAGGCGATCACTGCCGCGCGCAATCAGGGGGTACATGTGGTGTTGGCTACCGGGCGGCCCTATGTCGGTGTGCAAGACTACCTGCGTCAGTTAGACATTCAGGGTAACGATGATTTCTGTATCACCTATAACGGTGCGTTGGTACTGAAAGCGTTAGACGGTGCCTGTATTCTGCAGGAAACGCTCGGTTTTGACGATTTCGTCTATTTTGAACGCTTGGCGCGCGAACTTGGCGTCCATTTCCACGCTTTTGATTTCGACACCCTCTACACACCTAATAAAGATATTGGTAAGTATACCGTTCACGAATCTAATATGACCGGTATCCCACTGAAATACCGTAGCGTAGAAGAGATGGATCGCGCCATACGTTTCCCGAAGGTAATGATGATTGATGAGCCATCATTGTTGGAAAGTGCGATAGCCCGTTTGCCAGCGGAAGCCCTTGAGCGTTATACCATTATGAAAAGCGCCCCTTACTTCTTGGAAATTCTGCACAAGTTGGTAGACAAAGGTGCCGGGGTTAAAATGCTGGCCGATCACCTGGGCATCAAGCAGGAAAATGTGATGGCATTAGGCGATCAGGGTAACGATATGGCGATGATCGAGTATGCCGGGGTTGGTGTGGCAATGGGCAATGCCATTCCAGAGCTGAAGGCGATTGCCCAGTTTGTGACGGCCAGCAACACCGAGGACGGCGTAGCGCAGGCCATCGAGCGGTTCGTGTTGAACGCCTGATGCTCTGCAGTCTGCCGTTAGCCTCTTCTCTATTGCGGGAAGGGGTTATAACCCAGCCAGGATCCCTTTCACAATCTGTACATCCTGAATCGCCAGGGTGATTTGTTGATTGGTGTTACAACACATTCTCATGGCTAACGGCCTGCAGATATTTTTCCAGCACGATATTTTTACCGCACAACACCACGGCCACTTTTTTACCCTGAAACTCTGGTGCCAGTTTGCAGGCGGCTGCCAATGCAACCCCGGCTGCACCTTCAATAATCCAGCGGTCGCTGGCGGCAATCATGCGCATAGCCTGCTTGATCTCATCTTCACTCACCAACACTTTACGGTCGATCACCTGCTGGCAAAGTGGGAAGGTAATAGCACCGGGTTCAACGCCGCCTGCAGTTCCGTCAGACAAGGTATCCTGCTCTTCCACCGGATAGATATGCCCGGCCTCCAACGCGCTGTACATGCTGGTGGCATTCTGCGGCCAACAGGCAATAACCTGCGTTTTTGACGACAATCGCTTCAATACGGTGCCAATTCCGGCAACATAGCCACCACCGCCCACGGCAACGAACACTGCATCCAAATCGGGTTGCTGTTCGACGATTTCCATGCCACAAGTGCCTTGTCCGGCAATCACTTGAGCGTCGTTATAGGGGGAAATATAGACTTTTCCCTGCTCGCGAGCGGCTTTTTCCCCAGCCAACTCGGCGTTCAATCCATCGCCCGGTATTTGTACCACTTCGCCACCTAATGCGCTGATCGTCTCCAACTTGATGGCAGCGGCACTTTCAGGGGCATAGACGGTGACATTTATCCCCATCTGTTTGCCTGCCAGGGCGATCGCTTGACCATGGTTACCGCTGGAAGCTGCAATCACCCCTCGTTGACGTTGTTCATCGCTCAGCAGACGTAGCTTATTGCTTGCGCCACGAAACTTGAATGAGCCGGTATGCTGCAGTTGGTCGCATTTTAGATACAATTCGCATCCTAATTGCTGCGAAAGTAGCAGGCTATGCTCCAAAGGGGTAACTCGCACTTGCGGGCGTAACAGCTGGTGGGCGGAAACGATCTCATCAAATAGCTTGCTCATACCGACTCCTTAATATTTTTCAGATAGTTGTAGACCGTAGCGCGGCTAATGACGAGAATTTTTGCTACATAACCCGCGGCATTTTTTCCTTTGAACGCCCCCTCTTGATACAACGCTTCAACCAGTGCCCGTCGACTTACGCCGTTGAGCGTAGCCAGAGTGAGTTGCCTCTGCTGTAACCAAGAGTGAATAAACGAATTGATGCGTTGCTGCCAGTCATCGTGAAACAGCATATCGGGCTGCGGTTGCAGAACGTTACCTACCAGAAACAAATCCAGCGCCGCTTTAGCGTTCTCCAGAACGGAAATATCCAGATTGATACACATAAGGCCGATGGGATCACCCCGATCGTCGCGCAGTACCGCGCTGATCGAGCGCAGTTGGTTACCATCCCAGTTACGTTTGAGGTAGGGGCCAATCACCTGCAAATCGTAGTCATCCTGCAGACCGCTCAGGTTGGAATCTTCCCCCAGTTCGCGCTGAGAACGGTTGTTGGCGATGTAGACCAGCGTCTTGCTGGTGAGATCGTGGATAGCGATTTCGGCATAGGGTGAGAATAGCAGCGCAATGGCATCGGCAATGGCGTGGTAACGGTTCAGCATAGGTTTATTTTTAGATTTAAAAGTCTAAAATGTACTATTTATTCTATATTGTAAATCAAAATCGGTGAAAAAACCTATGGGATCCGTAACATAGTCATCACAGGTGGAACGAATTCCTTTATTGGAGTACCAATAAAATCATCACCGAAGCGATTGGTGATGGTTGCGTAAGGCTTTAAACGAATAAGATCAGAGCAAAAATGAACTGGCCGATCCGTTAAGATGGTGGTTCAATGCCAGCCTGTGCACAGGAGCCGCCATGCAACACCGGGAACAACAACTGACTTTTGAACCACGCGGTCATCAGCTCACCAACATCAATGTCTGGACACCCTGCAGCCAATGGCTGGCGTATGATGTGCGCCCCAGCGGGGCTTCTTTTACCGGGTTGGCGATTGAGCGAGTCAACATAGTGAGTAAGCAGGTGGAGATTGTTTACCGGGCACAGTACGGCGCACATGTTGGTGTGGTGACGGTTAGCCCCGACGCGCCCGCGCGCTACGTATTTATTCATGGGCCCGAGCACCCCGATAGCCATTGGCATTACGATTTTCATCATCGGCGCGGAGTGATCGTCAGCGAACCGGATCGTGAGTTGGCAATCACTCTGGATGCGCTGGATATTACGGCACCTTATACTCCCGGCGCTCTGCGCGGTGGCAGCCATGTTCACGTGTTTAGCCCAGATGGTAGCCGCCTGAGCTTCACCTATAACGACCATGTGATGCATGAACGCGATCCTGCGTTGGATTTACGCAATGTTGGCGTTGCGGTGCCGCTCCATGGTGTCAATCCGCCTAAACAGCACCCGCGTGAATACGATGGTAGCCATTATTGTGTGCTCGTCAGTACAACCACGCCGCAGCCGCAGCCCGGTAGCGATCAGATAAACCGGGCTTATGAGGAGGGATGGATTGGCCAGTTGGGCTATCGCAAACCGGATGGAAGCTATCAGCGTTGGGCGCTGGCATTTATCGGCGATACGCTCTCTGCAACGGGGGAAAAACTGGCGGAAGTGTTTGTGGTCGATCTGCCTGAAAACGATGGGGATTATGCCAAAGCTGGCAGTCAACCGTTGCAGGGAACCGAGAATACCATGCCTGCGCCGCCGTTGGGTGTTCAGCAACGCAGGCTGACCTTTACCGGGCAACGCCGTTATCCGGGTGTCGCGACTCAACCACGCCATTGGCTGCGCAGCGCCCCTGACGGCAGTGTGATTGCCTTTCTGATGCGGGATGACCAGGGCATCGTGCAGTTATGGACCATTTCCCCTAACGGGGGGGAACCGCGTCAGGTGACTCGGGCTGAACACAGTATCCAATCGGCATTCAGTTGGCACCCGCAAGGCGATAAGATTGCGTTGGTCTGTGATAACAGTGTGATGCTTTGTGACGTGGGTAGCGGCAAGATGCAGCGCCTGACTGAGCGCACTGCACAAGCCCCGCAGGGTGACGCTGTAGTATTCTCACCCGATGGCACGCAAGTGGCCTTTATGCGCGAGGTGGCGGGTTTCAGCCAGATTTTTGTGGTGGGCGTTTAGTCACCCTGAAATAGCCTGCGTTATCGCGCAGGCTTTGTTGGCATCCCCTGACCTGGATTACCGCTAGCGGCCAGATTCTTTTCTTCATCTTGCTGAACGCGTGCTTTGGGGGAATCTGCCTTTTTATCCTTGTCTGAGCGCAGGTAGTCATAAGGCAGTAATACCGTATCCATTACGGCAGAGAAAGGCAGATCGATCGCCAGCAGCGGCATCATTACAAAACTGGTGTCGTCACTTTTCATCATGTCCACATTGGCTCGCGTACCGGAATAATATCCCTGATCGGCACCGGTGCGGCTCATTACGCTGGAGCAGCCGTTGACAGTAAGCAGTAGACAACTTAACGCCATTATTTTTGTTGGTTTCATCAATTCATCCTGAGCAAGAGTTCTCCTGAAATTTGCTGATTTATACCCTTCATACTTCAAGTTGCATGTGCGTTGGCTTTCCTCGCTCCCCCCAGTCACTTACCGGAGTAAGCTCCAGGGGATTCACTGCGTTGCCGCCTTCCTGCAACTCGAATTATTTTGGGTATATAGCATCTACATAACGCTTTAAAAGTAGTAAAACCCCACTCTGTGGCAGCTATCTCATTTTATTGTATGTGAAAAATAGATTATCGCCGCTTCAATTGACATTT
Organism: Serratia aquatilis; assembly: GCF_044865145.1. Lineage (NCBI taxonomy): Bacteria > Pseudomonadati > Pseudomonadota > Gammaproteobacteria > Enterobacterales > Yersiniaceae > Serratia > Serratia aquatilis. The sequence continues at coordinate 10,983 of NZ_CP173186.1, forward strand.
TTTTGAAAGGCTCAGTTGAAACAAAGAAATTAACCCCCATTTTCCTGGTAGGCCGAATTAAGAATTTGCCGCAAGGGAATTCTGGCTAATCAACCTGTCCATAGTGGAAGGTTTATTTTCAACCTCGCTGAAGTGCCTTAGGAGGCTGTTTTATGCGCAATTTTGATCTTTCCCCGCTATACCGTTCTGCGATTGGTTTTGATCGCTTGTTTAATGCCCTTGAAGCTGGCCAAAGCCAAGGGAACGGTGGTTATCCTCCCTACAATGTTGAACTGGTAGATGAAAATCATTACCGCATTGCCATCGCGGTAGCCGGATTCGCCGAGCATGAGTTGGAGATCACCACGCACGATAATCTGCTGATTGTGCGCGGGGCTCATAATAATGAGCCTGCGGAGAAAACATATTTATATCAAGGTATTGCTGAGCGTAATTTTGAGCGTAAATTCCAGCTTGCTGAACATATTCAAATTAAAGGCGCCAAACTGGAAAACGGTTTGTTGTATATCGATCTGGAACGCATTGTGCCGGAAACCCTAAAGCCGCGCCGGATCGAAATTAAATAATTGCTGTTTCACGTTTGCCTGCCGTCAGGGGGCAACATTGACATCTCGCTTCTTGGAAGGAGTTAATACTATGCGTAATTACGATTTATCCCCACTTCTGCGTCAATGGATCGGTTTTGATAAGCTGGCCAGCTCAATGGGGGGCCAGGAGCCACAAGGGTTCCCGCCTTATAACATTGAAAAAAGTGACGACAACCATTATCGCATTTCTCTGGCTTTGGCCGGGTTTAAACAGAGCGAACTGGATATCGAAGTGGAAGGTCCGCGCCTAAGCGTGCGTGGTAAACCTACACCGCCGGAAAAACAGGTGGAGTATCTGCATCAGGGGTTGATATGCAAAGAGTTTACCCTGACATTTACTCTGGCAGAGCATCTGCAGGTTTCCGAAGCAAAATTTGAAAACGGTCTGCTGCACATTGATCTGGTACGCCATGTTCCAGAAGCCTTGCAGCCACAACGTATCCGTATCGGTAGCACGCTGGAGTTGGAAGTCAAATAACTGGCTGAAAAAAAAGAAAATCTCACGGGGGAGTGCCATTCGGTACTCCCCCGTTGCATTATGTGGTGCAACCCACATTCCCCCCACGCGCCTTATGTCAGAATCCCCATTAATTGTGTGTTTTTAATCGCATACCGATTGTTAAACTTCTGGTAAGGATGTGACGTATGAGTGATATCGCCCTGACCGTCAGCATGTTGGCGTTGGTGGCTATTCTCGGGTTATGGATTGGCAACTGGAAAGTGTATGGCGTGGGTTTAGGGATAGGTGGCGTGTTGTTCGGCGGTATTATCGTCGGGCACTTTGCACAGACTAACCAGATCAGTCTCAATGGCGACATGCTGCATTTTATTCAGGAGTTCGGTCTTATCCTGTTTGTTTATACCATCGGTATTCAGGTTGGTCCCGGTTTCTTCTCGTCTCTACGCGTCTCCGGCCTCCGGCTGAATGGTTTTGCCATTCTGTTGGTGCTGGTGGGGGGCGTGGTAGCGGCCATTGTTCACAAGCTGTTTGCCGTACCACTGCCGATCATTCTCGGTGTGTTTTCTGGTGCGGTAACCAACACCCCAGCGCTCGGTGCAGGGCAACAGATCCTTACCGATCTGGGCTCCGATCCGGCGCTGGTTAACCGTATGGGGATGGGTTATGCAATGGCCTATCCGTTCGGTATTTGCGGCATCCTGTTGGTGATGTGGCTTATCCGCCTGTTCTTCCGGATCAATATTGAGCAGGAAGCGCAGGCCTTCGAAGACAGCCTGGGTAACAACCGTGAGCTGCTGCAAACCATGAACGTCGCGGTGCGTAATCCCAATTTGCAGGGGATTGCAATCAAGAACGTACCGCTGCTCAACAGTGATGAGATCATTTGCTCGCGCCTGAAGCGGGGCGATTTGCTGATGGTTCCCGCTCCACACGAAAAGCTGGAGCTTGGGGATTTCCTGCATCTGGTTGGCAAACGGGAGGAACTGGAAAACGCCCGGCTGGTGATCGGTGAAGAGGTGGATGTTTCGCTCTCTACGCGGGGGACAGCGCTGCAAGTGGTGCGAGCGGTGGTGACTAACGAGAAGGTGCTGGGTAAAAAAATCCGCGATCTGGATTTCAAGCAGAAATACGATGTGGTGGTTTCACGCCTTAATCGTGCCGGGGTTGAACTGGTGGCTGGCAACAATGTTACGCTACAGTTCGGGGACATTCTCAACCTGGTTGGTCGGCCTGAATCTATCGAGGCGGTGGCGGCGATTGTGGGTAATGCCAAGCAAAAGCTGCAACAGGTGCAAATGCTGCCGGTCTTTATTGGTATCGGTCTTGGCGTGTTATTGGGTTCCATTCCGCTGTTTATCCCCGGATTTCCGGCGGCGTTGCGCTTGGGGCTGGCAGGCGGTCCGCTGGTGGTAGCGCTGATCCTCGGGCGTATAGGCAGCATTGGCAAGCTTTACTGGTTTATGCCGCCGAGTGCTAACCTGGCGTTACGTGAACTGGGGATCGTGTTGTTCCTGGCGGTGGTTGGGCTGAAGTCTGGGGGGAATTTTGTCGATACTCTGGTCCACGGCGAGGGGCTGGCGTGGATCGGCTATGGTGCATTGATCACCTCCATTCCGTTGATTACCGTGGGAGTTCTTGCCAGGGTGGTGGGTAAGATGAACTACCTTACGCTCTCCGGTATGCTGGCGGGTTCAATGACCGATCCTCCGGCATTGGCCTTCGCTAACGGTTTGCACCCAACCAGCGGCGCTGCGGCGCTTTCATATGCCACGGTGTATCCGCTGGCTATGTTCCTGCGCATTATGTCACCGCAGTTGCTGGCAGTCCTGTTCTGGGCGATGTAATAACAGAAAGGGGCTCTGTTGCAGAGCCCCTGTCACGCCTTAACCCCCTTCCTGATGTGCGCGTTCAATCTCTTCTGCCAGGATCATCACACCACGTTCAATACTTTCCGGATCAGGGACATAGTTCATGCGCATGCATTGGTGCGTATGGGGCCATTCATGCTCCAATCCAGGGAAGAAGTAGTGCCCAGGCACCATCAGCACGCCCCGCTTTTTCAGGCGCTGGTAAAGCAGCTCGGTGGTGATGGGCAGATCTTTAAACCACAGCCAGAGGAAGATAGCCCCTTCTGGCTTGTGGATCAGGCAGCGTTCCGGCGACAGATAACGTCGGAGGATGCCAATAGCCTGCTCAACGCGCTGTTTGTAGAACGGGCGGATCACCTCATTGGACAGGCGCAGTAGATCGCCACGCTCAATCATTGCTGTCGCTAACGCAGGACCGATACTGCCAGGGGAAAGGCTGATGATACCGTTCATATTGGTCAGCGCAGTGATGACTTTTTCGTCAGCAATGACGATGCCACAGCGTGAACCTGGCAAGCCGAGCTTGGACAGGCTCATGCACAAAATGATATTGGGGTTCCACAGCGGCGTGGCGTCACTGAAGATAATGCCGGGGAAAGGGACGCCATAGGCGTTGTCGATCACCAGCGGAATATCTCGCTGCTGCGCCAGTAAATCGAGCTTCATCAGCTCTTCATCGGTGATCACGTTACCGGTCGGGTTGGTGGGGCGCGAAACGCAAATCATACCGATATCGTCGCCGATGTTAAGATGTTCAAAATCGACGTGATACTTGAATTGGCCATCGGGTAGCAGTTCGATGTTCGGCTTGGCGGAGACAAACAGTCCGTCATCCAGCCCGGCATCTGCATAACCGATGTATTCCGGCGCTAACGGGAACAGTACTCGGCGGCGGCTACCATCGGCGTAGCGGCCAGCGAACAGGTTGAATAAGTAGAAAAACGCGCTTTGGCTGCCGTTTGTCAGTGCAATATTCTGCGGTTCAATCTGCCAACCGAGCTCTTCCTGCAGTAGGTTAGCCAGGGCTTTCAGCAAGGTATCTTTGCCTTGCGGCCCATCGTAGTTACACAGCGCCTCGGTCAGCTTGCCCTGATCGAGCATCTCCTGACATAACTGGGTAAAGTAGCTTTCCATCTCTGGAATTTGCGCCGGGTTACCACCGCCAAGCATGATTGCGCCTGGAGTTCGCAGGCCTTCATTCATGTCGTCCATTAAACGGGTAATGCCCGCATAACGGGTAAATTTGTCGCCGAAAAGTGAAAAAGTCATAGATGCAGCAGATTTGTTATTGGCAAGTTAACCCCACCATACCGTCAGATAAATGCGGGTGCAATGTGACGGATTAATCACCCGCCGGGGAGATATGTTCCCCAGCGGGTATTCAGTAGCATAATACGCTGATTTATTGTGACCGATCGCCAGCCCATACCACCATCAGCTTATCGCCTTCATGCTGTCGGCTAAAAGCATAGTAATCGGCTGTCTGCTGTGACTGTTGCGTACCAGAGCCAATTGCCGGGTGGCGGGCACGGAACTGGCCTAATACCTGCCAATGTGCCAGCAACGGCGCTTTAGCTCCTTGCAGTTCGCCCCAATTCATATCGGAGCGCGTGCCCTGGAATGGGTCAGAACCGGTCGGGCCAAACGCACGGCCACTTTCATCGCCGTAATAGATCTGTACCGCCCCCGGCGCTAATAACAGCAAATCTGCCGCCCGTTGCTGCAAAGGCACAGAGCCTTTGGCATCGTTGGTGAAGAACAGCCGTGTATCGTGCGAGGAAAGGTAGCTGAGGACGTTGAAGCCTTGCAGCTTGTCTGCCATCTGCTGATAGGTGGTATCGATATTGGAGAAGCATCCCAGTGCCTGGGCGGCCTGATCCTGAAAATCGAAGTTAATCATGGCGTCAAAGCCATTCTGGTAATAATCACTTTTCATTACCCCATGGCCCCAGGCTTCGCCAGTCATCCAGAATGGAGCATCGTCCAGCGCCAGCTTGGGATTGGCAGCCTTCCACTCCGCTAATGCTTTGGCGGCGCGCTGTTTCAGCAGCGCCAGCGTAGGTTTTTCAACATGCTTGGCGGTGTCGACGCGAAAACCATCAATCCCATAGTCGCGTACCCACTGGCTGAGCCAGATAGTCAGATAGTCACGGGCGGTAGCACCAGGAATTTCTCGGGCCGCAGTGTCGGGTTTATGCCGGAAGAACAGCGGTAAACCGCTTGGGCCGGGCGCTTCGGTTTTGATGTCCGGAAGAAAGGCCAATGACATGGTCAGATCGTTAAAGCCCGGTGAGTCGTAATCACCGATATCGGTACGGACCCAGTTCTTGCCCCACCAGTTTTCCCAGCCTTCTTTATCACTGAAGTTAATGTAGTCGTTGAAGCTATGCCAGCTCTGGCCTGGCCCTGGTTGCCAATCGCCCCAGTTTTTGCCCAGGGTTTTTGCTGCTTCGTCGCCCTTCAGGTATAGCGACCCGAACTGAAACTGCTGCATATCGGCCAGGGTGGCATAGCCGACGTGATTGACCACCACATCAAACAGAATACGGATACCGCGCAGGTGGGCCTGTTCTACCAGATTACGCAGATCCTCCTCACTGCCCATATTGGCATCAAGTTTGGTCCAGTCCAGGGGGTAGTAGCCGTGATAGGCATAGTGAGGGAAATCGCCTTTGGTTCCTCCGCCAACCCAGCCGTGAATTTGTTCCAGCGGCGAGCTGATCCAGAGAGCGTTGACTCCCAATTTTTGTAAGTAATCCAGTTTTTGCGTTAACCCGGCGAGATCGCCACCGTGAAACGTGCCGATCTCCTGCATACCGTCACTGCGGCGGCCATAGCTATGATCGTTGGCCGGGTTACCGTTTTCAAAGCGATCGGTCAGGACAAAATACACCGTGGCATTATGCCAGTTGAAAGCGGCTTGCGGCGCTGTATTACCGGACTCCAGCAATAGCAGGCCACCACTGTTAGCCGCAGGTTGCAAGGTGATCTTACCCTGAACCACAGTAGCAGTTTGGCCGGAGTAAAAATCACGTACCGTTTCGCCTTCGGCAAAGGTTCCATTTACCGCTACCGTTATGGGTTGCCCATCCCAGCGTTGGCAGGTTTTAGCTACTGCCGCTACGGTTTTTTCAGGCTCGGCTTTCATGCTGAGCTGCAAGGTTGGCGTACCGCTGCGGGTGTCGATACTGATCTGATAGTCACCGTCACGGAACAGTCGCCAACTGGCGGGAGTAGCATCACTGCAGGGTTGTAAGGACAGCGTCTGGTTCAGTTTAATGGCACCGTTCGGTTGCCAGCACTGCTTGTCCTGATAGAGTTGTAGCGGTCTTTGCCCCTTTGGCAGCGTTGCCTGGCTGGTAAATAAACCGCTGGTGGACTCGCTGAAGGCCGGAAAGCCTTGTAGCGTCCAGTTGGCCAGTGCTGCGGGTGAAAGTAACATCAGTAGAGGAAATGTCAGGCGTTTCATGGCTCTCCTTACGCATGGCAGGAAGCGTTTTTTCGTAGGGTAAGGGCTAGTTTGCGTAATGGAGAGAAAATCGCCTCATCCCAGGACAGGAATTTGGGGGTGGAGGGGGAAGGGGGAGATGCTTGATACACCAGGATTTTTAATCTGAGTAGCGTGGAGGGCTAAATGCCGCACGAGTGGGCTGTTACTCGTACGGCTTTTTATCAGACGTTGCGGCCAGCCATAACGCCACCATCCACGTCCCAGATAGCGCCGGTTACCCAACCTGCTTTATCGGAAAGGAGGAAAGCCACAGCCTCTGCCACATCAACCGGCGTCCCTACGCGGCCAATTGGGTGGAAGCTGTTAAAGCTGTTCATCACCCCTTGGACATCATCCTTCGGAATGAATCCGTCATAGATCGGAGTATGCACCACTGCGGGTGATACGGCATTAACGCGGATACCATTGCCGCCTAATTCAATCGCCAGGTTTCTCGTCAGTGCATGCAGCCCTGATTTTGCCATCGAGTATGCAGATGATGGCGTAGCCCCGATGGCCTGCTGAGCCCACATGGAGCCAATATTTACGATAGAGCCTTGGATACCGGCCTCAACCATATTGCGCACCACATCTCGGGTGATGAAGAATGACGCGCGGTTGATGTTCATATACATATCGTAGTCTGAAGTTTCATGCTCAATAAATGGCTTAGGAAAGAACACACCGGCGGCATTGACCATCAGACTGATATCCCTATGCTCAGCGTTAATGGTCTCCATAACCTGCCGCATACCCTCTTCTTGCATTAGGTCTGCGACGATAATGGCTACATCGCCAATATTTGTCAGATCCTGGCGTGCCTGTTCAGCCTTGTCTGCGCGGTTGCCGACCAGCACCACACTACCGCCATTTTTGAGAACCAGTTTTGCGGTCTCAAATCCCATACCGCTTGTACCGCCAACAACTAAAAGTTTTTTACCGGAGAATAATGTGTTCATTGCTGCCTGCTATTGAATGATGTTTGTTATCAAAGGTGGAGTCGTATCCGCCTTATCGAGTGAGCGAATCATGTCACAGCGGTTTCTTTGCGACGAATGAGAAGAAATAACCAGACGGAAAAGAAAATCTTTCTCGTTGCGCTAAAGCTGAACGATACTGATGAAAAAGCCGTTGGGGGACACAATGCGATCGCTAAACAGACTTAAATGGCTACAAGCCTTTGAGGCTACCGCTCGATATGGCAGTTTTACCGGTGCAGCTGAAGAACTGGGTGTTACGCCTGCCGCTGTCGGCCAATTGGTGAGAGCATTGGAAGACTGGGTGGGGCATCCGCTACTCCATCGCTCCCGATCGGGTAAAGAGCGCCTGACACTAGTTGCTGAAGCGCAGGATGCTTTGCAGGATATTTCGTTGGGGTTGGACAGCCTGGAAAAGGGGTTGAACAAGCTTCGAGGGCGTCGTGCACGCTCTGTCGTCCTGCTGACGGCTTCACAAGTCCTGGTTATGAATTGGTTGATGGAGCGGTTGAATAGATTTTCGGCAACCCATGAGAATATAGACCTACGCCTTAACGTAACGGAAAAGCTGATGGATGTTCCACACGGAGAGGCAGATCTGGGGATCCGTTGCGGAAAGGGGGACTGGCCTGGAGTTGAAAAGACCTGGCTCATGGATGAGGAAGCCGTTCTGGTCTGCAGCCCGCAAATTATGCCGCCGGTAAAGGAACGTTGCGGTGAATGGCTGGCATCACAGAAACTTATTCATGATGACACTCCGCATCCTGGTGCTAACTTTCCAACCTGGGACGAAGTGCTGGCGGCAGCTAATGCCCCTCCGGCATTGGAAAGTACGCTTCATATTAACTCCACGTCGGCGGTTATTCTGGCAGCGCTTAGTGGGCGAGGTGTTGCTATCGTCAGACTGGCATTGGTAAAACAGCTGATTATGCAAGGGCAGTTGCAACAGCTCCACCCAGAGCAGCGCTGGCCGTTGGCATGGTCCTACTATATTGTCACCCAACAACATGCTGGAATGCGCCCTGAAGTCAAAATCTTCTACGACTGGTTGATACAGGATGTGAAATCAGAGCAGGGGTAGGATATATAACAGGTCCTATCCCTTTGCTCATCGATACATGATTACGACACAGAAAATCTACGGTAGAACAGGGATGATTTAGCCGTTGCCTCCACAAATTAACCAATCTGGATCTGGGTTTCTGCATAACGGATACGCTTTTTCTTCGGCGTGGCGAGAAAATAGGCCAACGTCAGTGGTCCAAGCCTACCCGTAATCATCAGCATAATAATCAGCAGTTGCCCTGTAGAGCTTAAATCTGCGGTCAACCCACGTGATAAGCCAACGGTACTCAGTGCGGAAACTACCTCAAAGGCAATGTCCATCAATGGTGCCCGCTCAGTAATGGAAAGCATAAATGTGCTGAAAAAGACAAAACCCATTGAAATAAAAACCAGAGCCAACGCTTTTAGCACCTGGGTGTGTGGCACGGTACGTTGCATGATGGTGACTTCATCCCGCCGCCGTAAAAAGGTGTAAGTTGCCATAATCAGGATCACAAAAGTCCCTAACTTGATGCCACTGGCAGTACTCAAAGAACCACCACCAATAAACATCAGCAGTAAGGTCAATATGTTACTGGCATCTGTCATCGCACCGTAATCAAGGGTATTGAAGCCCGCTGTTCTCGGCGTAACCGCCTGAAACCAGGCGGCAAGCATTTGCTCTTTAACTGGCATATTCCCCAAGGTGGCCGGGTTTCTGGCTTCCAACAGCCATATCAGGCAAAAAGCCAATAGATTGATTATTAATGTCGCCAGCAGAATAACGCGTGTGTTGGTGCTCAGCTTATGCCAAGAGCGGCGTTTTTTGAGATCTATCAGCACCGAGAAACCAATACCACCAATAATAAACAACGCTGTGATCACCAGATTCACTGGTACGCTGCCCGCGTAGCGCGTCAGGCTATCGCTATCCAAGGCAAAGCCAGCATTATTAAAAGCAGAGATAGTGTAAAAAAAACCGCGATAGAGCGCGTTGCTGAGACCATACTCAGGCCACCATATGACGGTAAGCAGGAAGATGCCGATCAGCTCAATGACCACTGAATAGATCAATACCGCTTTAGCCGTTTGAGTCACCTGAGCCAGTGACGTTTGGTTCAACGCTTCTTGAGCAATCTTTTGCTGGGAAAGGCCGATTTTGACCCCAAGGCTGATTGCCGCTACCACAGCAAAGGTCATAAACCCCAGCCCGCCAGCTTGAATCAGTAAAGCAATAACAATCTGACCAAACAGTGTGAACTGGGAGCCAGTATCCACTACCGCCAGACCGGTAACGGTAACGGCGGAAGTGGAGGTAAAAAGCGCTTGCAGCACCGTTAGGGGCTTATGCGTGGCCGCAGGTAACAGTAAAAGCAGGCAGCCTATCAAAACCAGTATCAGAAACCCGATTGCTAATACGGCTGGTGGGCTGAGTGTCAGTGAACGCGCCGGATGCTTAGTGCTACGCAAATAAGGCAGACGTTGTGGTAACCAATTCTTCATTGTTAGACCAACCGTGGTGCCAGTGATTTCAACATTGACAGTGGTCCGGCTAAAACCAGGCAGTCATCGGTTGCTAAAATAAAATCATCTGGCACTGGCGCGACCAATTCGCTGTGCCTCTTTACCAGTACTGTTTTCACCTCATGCCTGGAATTCTTCAACAGCGCTGACAGCACCGTGCCCTCAAGGTGTTTGTGCACCAATATTTCAACCAAATATTGGTTATTACCCAGTGACAGATATTGGTTGATCATTGGATAGTTAAGAGCCTGGGCAACTTTAAGGCCCATTTCTTCTTCTGGGTGGATAATACGGCTGACCCCAAGGCGGGATAAAATAGTGTGGTGTGGATTGGAGCAGGCTTTGACCCAGAGCTGCTGTACTCCCAGATTTTTAAGATGCAGAACGCACAGAATACTGGCTTCCAGGTCTTCACCAATGGCGACGACAACCGCGTCGTAGCGAAGTAAATCGAGCTCGGCCAGCGCTTGCTCATCCGTTGCATCGGCAATAACGGCATAGCTGAGTTTATCTGCCAGTCGATTGATAAATTTTGGCTCAGAGTCGACACCCAAAACCTGATGTCCAAGGCGGGTCAACTCAAGAGAAACCGTGGAACCGAACCTTCCAAGGCCAATAACGGCAAACTGTGCCATAAAAATAGCTCCATGCATTATGCAGCGAACGAAAATAGATTTCTCAAGCTGAATGCTGCTTACCCAGAAACCTGGGATGTCATTCCCAACGGTAATTCAGAACGTCTATGCTTAGCGGCTGGTCCGGCAAGCGTTGATCGCTATCAGAAAGTGTACTTTACCCCCAGCATCGCAGCCTTGTCATCAACCTCAGTGTCTGTCAGACACTGCTACTCGGTTTACAACTTAAGGTAGCGTGTTTTATTTGAGGGCAGCAAAAGGCGATTTACACTAGGCTGTGTCCCTTAATTGCCCGTGGTGCCGTCGCAGACCCAAAAGCCCGTTATCAAGGCGGAGGGTGAAGGGCAGAGTGGCCCTCTGTTCAAACCCGACAACACAGAGAACGGGCTTTTGGGGCGCGACCCTACGGGCTGGGGCCATTTGCGCGCATTGCGGCGTTGTTCGCCGCTTATTTGGTCCACCAAACCTCGCGGCTCACGCCTTGCCCTGTGCGCAAATGACCGCCAGCGGCGCTCGCGTGCAATTAAGGGACACAGCCTAAATCTAGTTCTGTACTGTTAAATAGCAAGCAAGCCTGTTGGAGCAACGATGGCGGGGGGACTTTCGGTGGTGGCGCATAAAAAAATTACAGGTAATAGACTGATTTTAATACGTTATGGCGTGTTAAGCGTGAATGACAAAAATAACAAAGGGTTTTGGGGCACAACCAGTCTGGCTGTTGCCCATTCAGGAACTGAGTTTACGCGGTAGCATAATCAATGCGACGTGCCTGCTTGTAACGTTCCTTCCAGTAGCTGTTATCCAGTTTTGAAATAGTCACACCTACGCTGGTTGAAGCGTGAATAAACTGACCTTCGCCAATGTATACGCCGACATGGAGTTGCCGTGATGAGGTTTTGAAAAACAGCAAATCACCCGTATCGAGCTCATCTTTAGCTACCCGAGAGCCTAATTTTATCTGTTCGCTTGTACTTCTTGGCAAGCTGAAGGAAAACTCATCCTTAAAAACGCGCTGCATGTAGGCGGAACAATCGATGCCTTTGGCTGAATTGCCACCGAGCTTGTAATTTACGCCTTCCCATTCGACGTAATGTGTCAGAATTTTATTAAGCTCTGGCTCATCGTTCAACTCTGAATCCAGGGGGATTAACATCTGGCTTAAAGAAGAAGAATTAATAAAATTCTGTACGGGGGATGCTGAAGCAGCAAAGGTAAATAGCAAAGTCAAAATAAACGAAGAAACAATTTTTAGCATAGTAACGTCTGAGAGAATGTAAGTGGCTATCCTTGATCGCGCGGCCCGTCTGGACCTAATGAGGGCGCGATTCTATACAGGGGTGGATTAAAAAACAATCTGTTTTTGGTTATTTTTTGTTCTTAAGGCCGTAATGCTATCATGTTTTTTAATTTAGTTAATTGATTTGTATAGCTTAAGTTTTTCTAGTTGCGGGCCGCTAGCCAACAACAGCTCAGGCGCAGCCAACACCGTTTTACTTGTTACCGTTCAAATAGCAGATGCGTTCAGCCCACATCTGCATTTTAAGGGTAACGGATATCTGCAGCGGCCCAGTTCATGATCAGTGTGTAAGCTTGGGTTTCCTGATTGAATAAACGCTGTGCCTCCTGAAAACCCTGTTTGCGGTAAAAGCGACAGGCCCGCAGATTCTGCTCATAAACCTCCAGACTTAACCAACGGTGGCGTTGCTGTACGAAGTCCATAAGCGCTTGCCCAACACCCTTACCGTGGTAATGATGTTCAACGAATAAAGCACCTATGAATCGCTCTTCAAGAACGCTGATAAAGCCGGCTATCTGCCCGTTGTGCAGGTAGACCCAGGTTATTGCACGTGGCAGATAACTTTCACGCACCAATTGGGCACTTTGTTGCCAATAGTCTGTAGCAACAAACGGATGTGCGCGGATAGTGCTTTCCAGCCACAATGACATCAGTGATTCAAGTTCTGCCGGAACGGCGTTACGGATCACGCCTTGCATTGTTTTGGGTAACAGATGCAATGGGTAAGATGATCGTTCACCAGACCACTGGCCTGCATAAAGGCATAACAGATGGTGGAACCGATAAATTTGAAGCCACGTTTTTTCAATGCTTTGGACATGGCATCAGAAATCTCGGTTTTGGCTGGCACTTCGCTCAGCGCCTGCCAGTTGTTTAACCGGGGTTTTCCTTCAACGAATTGCCAGATAAAAGTGGCAAAGTCTTCCCCTGCGGCTTCCATGGTCAGATAGGCTTTGGCATTGGTAATGATGGCTTCGATCTTGCCTCGATGGCGGATGATACCACTGTCTTGCAGCAGTATTTCTACATCGTGCTCGGTCATGGCAGCGACGCGTTGCGGATCGAAGTTATGGAAGGCACGGCGGTAATTTTCACGCTTTTTCAGCACGGTGATCCAGGAAAGGCCTGCCTGTTGGCCTTCAAGGCAAAGCATTTCGAATAGCTCTTGTGCATTGGTTGTCGGCTTTCCCCATTCATTGTCATGATACTCAAGATACAACGGATCGGTAGTCACCCAACCGCAACGTTCGTCGCCCATAATAGTATTTCCTATGCTGTGTTTATTTACAGGTAATATCGCCTTATGCTTTCATTTTGGCAAGGTCGCGCACGTTTTATCATCCCTCGGCTTGACGTTATGTGAAAGCCCGCAATATTTACAGCATGGTTGATTAGGCTGTGTCTCAATTGCTCCTGAGCGCCGCCGGTGGGAAATTGAGGAAAACGACCAACGATAAAAAAGGTTGTTTCCTTCATCTTTTGGCTCGTAGGAGTCCTGTTAATGCCTCTGAAAATACGCTACTTACCTCGTCTGGCAGAGCTCGCGGTCGCTCTGGCTTTTTGCCTTGGTGCTCCTGCACAGGCATATGATCAACTTTATGTGTTTGGCGACAGCCTGAGTGATACCGGTAATAACGGACGCTTTACTTATGACAGTAACCAGCATTTGCTGTATGACGAAATACTTGGTCAGCAAATAGGTGGGGGGCTGGTCGCTTCTGACAATGGTGGCTATAACTATGCCGCTGGCGGGGCTGTGGCCGTGCCAGCGCTCAATCCGTTTTACAATACTCAGGATCAGGTGAGTAGCTATCTTGCCCAGGTTAATGGTAGAGCCGACGGTGATAGTTTATACATTCACTGGATTGGCGGTAACGATCTGGCGGCTGCGGCCCTTAATCCGGTAACGGCTCCAGAGGTGGCTTTCACCAGTGCTTTAGCGGCAGCGACGCAGGTACACGCTTTACTGAATGCCGGTGCCGGAGCAGTGATTGTGCCCACGGTGCCGAATATTGGTTCAACGCCCCAATTGATGGAACTGATTATCCAGCAGGCGCTAGGACCGGTACAGGGAGCAGCAATAAATGCAGCTTACGCCCAGCTCAATGCAATCGTGACACCGGATAATGCCTCGCGTCTGGTGGGGCTCCATCAGGCACTCAGTGCTGCTGCACAGCAGGCAAGTACTAATCCATTGGTACAACAGACAATTGCTGCGAAACTTATCGCTGCTTTTGACAGTTTTAGCGAACAGGCTGGTCAACTCACCGATTTCTATAATCAAAGCGAAGATCGTCTGCTGGCGCAGGGCGGTGGCAATATTGTACGGGTTGATATTAATAAACTGTTTGGTGAGGCGATCGCCAACCCGAACCAGTTTGGTTTTACCAATACTGCCGGTATGGCCTGCCCAGCCGGTGTCTCTTCGTCGGTGTGCAGCTCATCAATGCCGGGCTTTAATACCGAGCAGTCTTATCTGTTTGCCGACCATTTTCACCCTAGCCCACGGGCTCACCAACTGATTGCCGATTATATCCAGGCGGTGCTTGATGGTCCGGCGCAGGCGGTAGCTCTCAATCAGGTAACGGCTGCTGTTGCGCGTGACAGCCGCGCCACTCTTGATAGCCGACTTCAGCAGTTGCGATCTGGCGGTAATCCACAGGGCTCTCTCGGGGTTTTCGGCGGTTATGCGGGGCAACGCTATGATTATGCGGCCAATAAGGTGGCTGGGGATGGCGATGCCACGACGCATAACCTGACGGTTGGGGTGGACTACCAACTGGCGGACGACTGGCTGATAGGTGCCCTGATATCGGGTTCCAGTGACAATCAGCAACCCTCCAGCCGTTACGAATACAAGGCTAGCGGGATACTTTTATCTGCGTTTAGCGCCCTGACATTGTTTGAGAAAGGGTGGGTGAACGCGGATTTGCACTATGCCAGCGTCAATTATGACGACATACGCCGCAGCATACAGCTTGGTACGCTGACGCGAACGGAAACGGGGGAGACGGACGGTAAGCAGTGGGGGGCAAGGGTTACTGCGGGTTATGACATACCGCTCACGGCGTATTTGACCACCGGGCCGATGGCTCAGCTTGCCTGGGATTACAGCAATGTTTCCGGCTATAGCGAAAATGGCGACGATAGCACCGCGATGCGTTTCAACGATCAGACTTACCGTTCGCAGATTGGGGCTTTGGGCTGGCGGATGGATTCTCAACTGGGGATGTTCAACCCTTACGCTGAGGTGAGTTATCAACACCAGTTTGGTGATGACGTTTACCGTGCTGGTGGTGGGCTGAAATCGACGCAAACGTCATTTACCCGCGACAGTGCGAGCCAGGATAATAATTGGGTGGATGTCACTGTGGGAGCGAATATGCCGCTGACCGATCGGGTCGGTGCTTTTGCAACCGTTTCGCAAACTGGTGGCCTGAGTAGTGGCGAGCAGTTTATGTATAACGTTGGGATTAGTGCTCGATTCTGATATACCCGTCGCCCTTCAAGCTGCATGGGTGTTGGCTGGGCTTACTCATCCCAGTCACATAGTTATCTATGCTCTTGGGGCCTCGTAAGCTTGCCGCCTACAAGCAACTCGAATTTTTTTGGGTATAGGCTGTGTTCCTGTAACATGAGGCCCACAGCCTTTTGTTTGCACTCGGCGTTTGAGCGTCTCACGTAAGTGACAAAAATCACAAAACAGCCATAAAACAGAAGTTTTTTCCCGGTTGGCTAATACAGTCCATAAATTAAAAATAAAAAGTTTAATTTCAATGAATTAATGATTTATCTGGTTGTTTTTCCTGGCTGGTTTTTTTCCTTTTTAAGGATTATAGATACAGATTTTTCCTGTAATTCGAGCTGTTGGAGCAATGACTACACTACCCAAGCCATTTACTTGCATGAAGAAAAAGTATAGTGTTTTACTATACTTTAGTAGGGTGCTGAAGGTGAGTGCCTTGCAATAATAAAACTAAAAATTTAGAGAAAAAAGTCGCTTGATGAAATTTTTGCCAACATCAGGGAATCCTTTTTAATCAATAAGATAGTATTGCCATTTTCTTTCCCAGTTGCCGTTATCCTGCCTGAGTGAGTTTTCTTAAATCTCCTGTTTTACCATCTGATGGTTCTGCTCTTTAGCAAGTGCTCTACACAGCCTAGATGTACGATTTAAATGCAGATATTTTATCCCCTCGTATAATGAGATTATACTGTTCATACTACAAGCAACTCGAATTATTTTGGGTATATTAGCCCGTGGACGAGTGGTATGGCTATTATCATTTTGCTTTTTTTATGGAGGTGTATATGTCTAAATCGTTCTTCAATGATAAGTTTATTAATAAGGAAGTTAAAGGTATTCTAGAGGAAAAACTTAAGAGGTTTAATA
This sequence comes from Serratia aquatilis, assembly GCF_044865145.1. Lineage (NCBI taxonomy): Bacteria > Pseudomonadati > Pseudomonadota > Gammaproteobacteria > Enterobacterales > Yersiniaceae > Serratia > Serratia aquatilis. The sequence goes on from NZ_CP173186.1 coordinate 27,258, forward strand.
ATATAAAATTTGCCTATGCGATCATGGATAAAAAGAATCCGGCAAATTTTTCAGCCATCTCCAACAGAAGCGATTGGCTCGAAATTTACATAAAAAATAACTTTCAGTTTATCGACCCTGTTCTTATCACGGCCTCCAATCGTATCACGCCGTTTTCCTGGGACGAGAACCTTGTTATAGAGTCTGGGGTGAAGTTTTCGAAAATTTTTGAGGCGGCTAAAAATTACAATATTATCAATGGCTATACCTTTGTACTTCATGACCAGCATTATAATCTCGTCGTCCTCTCTTTTTTTCTGGATCCTCAGAATTCAGAGGTTAGAAATGACTTGGAGAAACATAAAAACAAACTACAGATGTTATTAATAAAAGTGCATGAAAAATTAATGGCACAATACCAGGAACTGAATAGTACCGGTTACTTTGAGAAAATGCATGGTAAGGATATTTTTTCAGCGCGTGAAAATGAAGTGCTCTACCTGGCAAGTATCGGGAAGTCCTATCAGGAAATTGCGTCCATGTTGGGGCTTAAGCTGACGACAATAAAATACCATGTGGGTAACGCGGTAAAAAAGCTGGGTGTCACCAATGCTAAGCATGCCATCAGGCTTGGCGTCGAGTTAAAGCTGATCAGCGCCACCCATTTTGATGCGGAAAAGTGATCTACCGCTCATGGGCGGTGAAGAGACACCGCCTTGGGTTCAACTGCCCTGAAAGCGGGCATTAATGGGTCTTTTTCACCAAGATTGCCACTTGTTGCCGGATTCTGGCTGTATATCTTACGGTCAACGGGTATACTGACCCATTCTATTAAATCCACTTGTATCGCGTGCGAATTCAACATGCAAAAGTTTGATACCAAGACCTTTCAGGGCCTGATCCTGACACTGCAGGACTATTGGGCGCGCCAGGGCTGTACCATCGTTCAACCATTGGACATGGAAGTTGGCGCGGGAACTTCTCACCCTATGACGTGCCTGCGCGCACTGGGCCCGGAGCCAATGGCGACCGCCTATGTGCAACCCTCACGCCGTCCAACCGATGGTCGCTACGGGGAAAACCCAAACCGTCTGCAACATTACTACCAGTTCCAGGTGGTGATTAAGCCTTCGCCTGAAAATATTCAGGAACTGTATCTGGGTTCATTGAAAGAACTGGGTATGGATCCCACTATCCATGACATCCGCTTTGTGGAAGACAACTGGGAAAACCCAACGCTCGGTGCCTGGGGGCTGGGTTGGGAAGTGTGGTTGAACGGCATGGAAGTTACGCAGTTCACCTATTTCCAACAGGTGGGTGGTTTGGAGTGCAAACCGGTTACCGGAGAGATCACCTACGGTCTTGAGCGTCTGGCGATGTACATCCAGGGTGTGGATAGCGTTTACGATTTGGTTTGGAGCAACGGCCCGCTGGGAATAACCACTTACGGTGATGTGTTCCACCAGAACGAAGTGGAGCAATCTACCTATAACTTCGAATACGCCGATGTGGATTTCCTGTTCTCCTGTTTCGAGCAGTACGAGAAGGAAGCACAAACGCTGTTGGCACTGGAAAAACCGCTACCACTGCCGGCTTACGAACGTATCCTCAAGGCTGCCCATACCTTCAACCTGCTGGATGCCCGCAAAGCAATCTCGGTGACCGAGCGTCAGCGTTATATTCTGCGTATTCGCACATTGACCAAAGCCGTTGCCGAGGCCTACTACGCTTCTCGTGAAGCGCTGGGTTTCCCAATGTGTAATAAGAAGTAAGAGGCAGCTATGACTCAACAGACTTTCCTGGTGGAAATCGGCACGGAAGAGCTGCCGCCGAAGGCTCTTCGTTCACTGGCAGAAGCTTTTGCCGCCAATTTTACTGCTGAACTGGATAACGCTGGCCTGCAACATGGCGAAGTGAGCTGGTTCGCCGCGCCGCGCCGTCTGGCGCTGAAAGTGGCCGCACTGAGCGCCGCACAGGCCGATCGTGAGGTTGAAAAGCGCGGCCCGGCGCTAGCCCAGGCGTTTGATGCCAGTGGCAATCCGAGCAAAGCGGCCGAAGGCTGGGCGCGTGGTTGCGGTATCACTGTCGATCAGGCCGAACGCCTGGTCACTGATAAAGGTGAATGGTTGCTGTATCGCGCCCATGTGAAGGGCCAATCCGCGCAGCAACTGCTGGCAGGAATGGTCAGTACCGCCTTGTCAAAATTACCAATTCCGAAACTGATGCGCTGGGGCGATAAAGAAACCCAGTTCGTCCGTCCGGTGCATACTGTAACAATGCTGCTGGGCGCAGAACTGATCCCTGGCACCGTACTGGGTATCGACTCTGCCCGCACGATCCGCGGCCACCGCTTTATGGGTGAGCCAGAGTTCACCATCGATAACGCCGATCAGTACCCACAACTGCTGCTTGAACGTGGCAAAGTGATCGCTGATTACGCAGCTCGCAAGGCGCTAATCAAGCGTGACGCAGAGCTGGCGGCGCAGAAGATTGGTGGTAAAGCCGATCTGAGTGAAAGCCTGCTGGAAGAAGTGGCGTCATTGGTTGAGTGGCCAGTGGTCCTGACTGCCAAGTTTGAAGAGAAATTCCTGGCAGTACCGGCGGAAGCGCTGGTGTACACCATGAAGGGCGATCAGAAGTATTTCCCGGTGTATGACGCCGCGGGCAAACTGCTGCCAAACTTTATCTTTGTGGCCAATATTGAGTCGAAAGATCCGCAGCAAATCATTTCTGGTAACGAGAAGGTGGTGCGTCCGCGTCTGGCTGATGCCGAATTCTTCTTCAATACCGATCGCAAGAAACGCCTGGAAGACCACCTGCCGCGTCTGGAAACCGTGCTGTTCCAACAGCAACTGGGGACACTGCGCGACAAGACCGATCGTATTCAGGCGCTGGCGGGTTGGATTGCCGGTCACATCGGTGCTGATGTCAACCACGCTACCCGCGCTGGGCTGTTGTCGAAGTGTGACCTGATGACCAATATGGTGTTCGAGTTCACCGACACCCAGGGCGTGATGGGCATGCACTACGCACGCCACGATGGTGAATCTGAGGATGTGGCCGTTGCGTTGAACGAGCAGTATCAGCCGCGCTTTGCCGGTGATGCACTGCCGCAATCGCTGGTAGCCTGTTCACTGGCGATAGCCGACAAAATGGATACGCTGGCCGGGATATTCGGCATTGGGCAACATCCGAAAGGCGATAAAGATCCGTTTGCTCTGCGCCGCGCCGCGCTGGGCGTGCTGCGTATTCTTGTTGAGAAAAACCTGCCGTTGGATTTGCAAACGCTAACCGAAGAGGCTGTGCGCCTTTACGGCAGCAAGCTGACCAATAGCAACGCAGTGGATGACGTGGTTGATTTTATGTTGGGGCGCTTCCGTGCCTGGTATCAGGAGGAAGGCCATGCGGTGGATACTATCCAGGCCGTATTGGCACGTCGTCCAACCAGACCGGCAGACTTCGATGCACGGGTAAAAGCGGTCACTCACTTCCGCACGCTGGAAGAAGCGGCGGCGCTGGCAGCGGCCAACAAACGTGTTTCCAACATCCTGGCCAAGTCCAACGATACGCTGCTGGAACAGGTTCGTGCCTCGGTATTGAAAGAGCCAGCCGAGTTGAAGTTGGCGACACACCTGGTGGTGTTGCGCGATAAGCTGCAGCCGTTGTTTGCCGAAGGCCGCTATCAGGAAGCTCTGGTTGAGCTGGCTGCACTGCGTGAAACCGTTGATGCGTTCTTTGATAGCGTGATGGTGATGGCAGAGGATGATGCGCTGCGTGTTAACCGTCTGACGTTGTTGAGTAAGCTGCGTGAGCTGTTCCTGCAGGTAGCGGATATTTCCGTTTTGCAGTGAGGGTTAAGTCGTAAAGAGAAGCGCCTGCGGGCGCTTCAGACTGCTGACAAACCCCGTTATTAGGGAGAGCGTGCCGATGGGGTCGTAACGGCGTAAGCCGTCGGAGCGCCCCTCGGTGCGCTAGGCCCGGGTATCTCGAGTCAGAAGGCGACTTTGTCATCAACCTCAAGCGCCTGCGGGCGCTTTTTCATATCTGATAGTATCCAGAGCCCGGTTAGGAAATACTCAGCTATCCTGAGGTTGAATGTGAAATCGCGTATCGCATCGCATTCAGTTGATCTATCCTAGGCTGTGCCCCTTAACTGTCCGCCAGTGGCGCTTACGAACAGTTAAGGGGCACAGCCTAATGGCCGCATGGAGTGCAGCAAAAGGCATGGAGCCTGAAAAAAAGCATTTTTATAACAGGAGTTTGTCACATGGCGTTTGAGATCCAGAGCAGAGGTTTCGCGCGTTGGTTGGCGCCGGTATTAGCATTATTGATGGTGATGCAACTGACCGCCTGCGGCGATAAAGAGCCAGAACAACGCAAGGCTTTCATCGATTATTTGCAAAATACGGTGATGCGCAGTGGTTTAAACATACCGACGTTGAGTGAAGATCAGAAACAGAAATTTGGCACCTATGCCAGTGATTACGCCATCCTGGTAGGTTTTTCCCAGCAGTTATCGAAATCCGTAGAGGCTAGCCTGACGCCCGCATTGGATCAGATTAATGAGATCCACACCGCGCGGGATTACATGGGTAAACGTGATGCCTTGCAACAATCGATAGAGGGATTGAACCTGCTGGGCCAGCAGATCCAGTCGGCGAAGTCACAGGCGGATAATGCGCGTGCGGCGTTGAAACAGCCAGATGACCTGAAAGCGGTGTACAACCAGGTTTATGACAAGATTGTCACCTCCCCGGCTAATGCGCTGATGCCAGCGATCCCAACCACCGCGGGTTTTGTTCAGGAATTGGTGCAGGTAGGGGATTTCCTCAAGGCTCAGGGTAATCAGGTGAGTTTCAATAACGGCGGTGTGCAGTTCCGTACCCAACAACAAGCGGTGCAGTACAACGCCATGATGTCCAGTCTGGTGGCTAAACAACAGAACCTGCTGAACGCACAGAAGACCGTGCAGGCGGTAATGCAGTAACGGCAACACCTTGTAAAGGTATGTGGGGGCTCCCGCATACCTTATCCCGCTTTCTTGTCGCACTTCTTCCCCGTATATCTTGTACTACACTTCAATAAATCATCATTTCTCTTAATGTAGTTTTCTTTCATTTACACCATGGTTAATTGCTGGTGGAGCAGTTACTCACAGGGAAGACTTCATTTCAGACCACCCATCGTTATCTGGAATTAAAATAAATTGTGATTTAAGTCACAATTCAAAAACAAAAAAGTAAGGGGTATATGTGATTTTAATCACGTTTTTAACCCGTTATTAAGGCGTTTTCCCATTTTGTGTTTTTTTTACACTGACAATTTGTGATCTAGATCACCAAAAACACCTGGTTGTGGGGTGGTAATGTGTGATGTTGATCACAATAATTCCGTGAGGTTCGCGTAGTAAAAGGAGCGTGGTAGAGTCCATTTCGCAAACAGCACAACACGGCTGCAACGTTACAACAATTATCGCGCGCTCTTATTGTCAGCGCGTAACAATAGGGGTGTGTTTTATGTTTTCACCAGATATCAAGGTTAAAGTTCAAAACTTTGGCCGCTTCCTGAGTAATATGGTGATGCCCAATATTGGCGCATTCATCGCCTGGGGTATTATTACAGCATTATTCATTCCAACCGGCTGGCTGCCAAATGAGACGCTAGCCAAGCTGGTAGGTCCAATGATCACCTACCTGCTGCCACTGCTGATTGGTTACACCGGCGGTAAGTTGGTTGGTGGCGAGCGTGGTGGTGTTGTTGGTGCCATTACCACCATGGGTGTGATCGTTGGTGCTGATATGCCAATGTTCCTTGGCGCCATGATTGCTGGTCCATTGGGTGGCTGGGCAATCAAACACTTCGACCGCTGGGTTGATGGCAAGATCAAGAGCGGCTTCGAGATGTTGGTTAACAACTTCTCCGCCGGTATCATCGGTATGTTGCTGGCAATCCTTGCCTTCATGGGTATTGGCCCGTTGGTAGAGGTGTTGTCCAAGTTCTTGGCGGCTGGCGTGAATATCATGGTGGCCAACAACCTGCTGCCACTGACGTCGATCTTCGTTGAACCCGCGAAAATTCTGTTCCTGAACAACGCAATCAATCATGGTATCTTCTCGCCGCTGGGTATCCAGCAAGCTACCGAAACGGGTAAATCGATCTTCTTCCTGATCGAAGCTAACCCAGGCCCAGGTTTGGGCGTGCTGATGGCCTATATGTTCTTTGGCCGCGGCAGTGCCAAGCAGTCTGCAGGCGGTGCAGCGATCATCCACTTCCTGGGGGGGATCCATGAGATTTACTTCCCATACGTGCTGATGAATCCTCGTCTGATTCTGGCGGTAATTCTGGGTGGTATGACCGGTGTATTCACTCTGACCTTGCTGAATGGCGGTCTGGTTTCACCTGCTTCTCCAGGTTCTATCCTGGCGGTATTGGCGATGACACCAAAAGGTGCCTACTTCGCTAACATTGCGGCCGTCTTCGCTGCCTTCCTGGTTTCCTTCCTGGTTTCTGCTCTGTTGCTGAAAACCTCGAAAGTGAAAGAGGAAGACGATCTTGAAGAAGCGACTCGCCGTATGCAGGGCATGAAAGCTCAGTCCAAAGGTGGCAAAGCGGTTAATGCAGCGGTAGACGGTGATTTGAGTACCGTGCGCAAAATCATCGTGGCTTGTGATGCCGGTATGGGTTCCAGCGCCATGGGTGCCGGTGTACTGCGCAAGAAAGTCACGGATGCAGGGTTGAAGAATATTTCGGTCACCAACTGCGCGATCAACAGCCTGCCGGAAGATGTGGATCTGGTGATCACTCACCGCGATCTTACTGAGCGTGCAATGCGCCATGCACCTCAGGCCCAGCACATTTCGCTGACCAATTTCCTGGACAGCCAGTTGTACAGTGATTTGACTGCACGCCTGTTGGCCGCCAACAACCCCACTGAGATTGAACAGAAGGTCATTTCTACACTGGATGATAGTTTTGAAGCCAGCGAAGAGAACCTGTTCAAACTGGGCGAAGGCAATGTGTTCCTTAATCTGCAGGCAAGCAATAAAGAAGACGCTATCCGTTTCGCCGGTGAGCAACTAGTGAAGGGCGGCTACGTTGAGCCTGAATATGTTCCCGCGATGCTTGAGCGTGAGAAGCTGACCTCCACTTATCTTGGTGAGTCGATTGCCGTACCGCACGGCACTATTGAAGCTAAAGACCGTGTGCTGCGTACTGGCGTGGTGTTCTGCCAGTATCCGCAGGGTGTCCGCTTCGGTGATGAAGAGGATGAAGTCGCGCGCTTGGTGATCGGTATTGCGGCACGTAATAACGAACATATCCAGGTGATCACCAGCCTGACCAACGCGCTGGATGATGAGACAGTCATTGAGCGGCTGGCGCATACTACCAGTGTGCAGGAAGTGCTGGAATTGCTTGGCGGCAAGAAAGCCTGATAACAGAATCATTTTAAGGGGTGCAGCTTGCTGCACCCTTCGACATTAAGAAAGGTAGGAATATGAAAGCATTACATTTCGGAGCCGGAAACATTGGCCGTGGTTTTATTGGCAAACTGCTTGCTGATGCACATGCCGAACTGACTTTTGCTGACGTTAACCAGACCGTGCTGGATGCGTTGAATCAACGTAAAAGCTACCAGGTGCATGTGGTGGGTGAACAAGCGCGCGTTGAGTATGTGAATAACGTCAGTGCTGTCAACAGCGGTAGCGAAGAAGCTGCAGCCCTGATTGCCGAAGCCGATATCGTAACCACGGCTGTCGGCCCGCAGATCCTCGGTAAGATTGCAGGGACTATCGCCAAAGGTTTGATCAAGCGCCATCAGCAGGGTAATACTCAACCGCTGAATATTATCGCCTGTGAAAATATGGTGCGTGGCACCAGCCAGCTCAAACAGCATGTGTTCGACGCGTTGCCACAGGATGAGCAAGCGTGGGTCGAACAGCATATTGGTTTTGTTGATTCTGCCGTGGACCGTATCGTGCCACCGGCCGAAGCAGGCAGCAACGATCCGCTGGAAGTAACGGTAGAGACCTTCAGCGAATGGATTGTTGACCAGACGCAATTCAAAGGCGAGCCACCAGCTATCGCTGGGATGGAACTGACCGACAACCTGATGGCATTTGTGGAACGTAAGCTGTTCACCCTGAATACTGGCCATGCTATCACCGCCTATCTGGGTCAACGCGCCAATTTACTCACTATTCGCGATGCCATTCTTGATCCGGCCATCCGCAGCGTAGTGAAAGGGGCAATGGAGGAAAGCGGTGCGGTACTGATTAAGCGCTATGGCTTTGAGGCGGACAAACATGCTGCCTATATCAACAAAATTCTCTCCCGCTTTGAAAACCCATATCTGCATGATGATGTAGAACGTGTTGGCCGCCAGCCGCTGCGTAAACTGAGCGCTGGCGATCGCCTGATCAAACCGCTGCTGGGAACACTGGAGTATGACTTGCCACATGCCAATCTGATCCAGGGGATTGCGGCTGCCATGTGTTACCACAGTGAGCAGGACCCACAGGCGAAAGAGTGGGCGGATCTGCTGGAAAAACTGGGGCCCAAAGCCGCGTTGGCGCAAGTTTCCGGTTTGCCCGCTGACAGTGATGTTGTGGAACAGGCAGTAGCTGTGTATAACGCCATGCAGTAAACGTGCTGTACCTTTCTCCACGGATAAAGGGTAGGGTGTGGGGGTAGAGTATCTTAGCCCCCAGTTCTGCAGCAAAGAGAGGAAAGAGGTGGGTGAGCACCCTTTCCACACCATTCGAAAAGCGACGATGATCGAAAAACAGGCATTTGAAAATAAAGTTCTGGAAATACTGAACGCCGGCAAGACGGTGCGCAGTTTTCTGATCGCGGCAGTCGAATTGCTGGCGGAAGCGCTTGACGTACTGGTGGTACAGGTATTTCGCAAAGACGACTACGCGGTAAAATATGCCGTGGAACCGCTGTTGTCCGGTGAGGGGCCACTCGGCGAGCTCTCTGTACGTTTGAAGCTGATGTATGGGCTGGGTGTCATTTCACGCCATGAGTATGAAGATGCTGAATTGCTGATGGCAATGCGTGAGGAGTTGAATCACGACGGGTCAGAATATCGCTTCGTTGATGACGAAATTCTGGGGCCCTTCTCCGAGCTGCATTGCGTGAGCGAATTACCACCTGTGCCGACCTTTCTGCAACCGGGCGAAGCCGATGAGTCGCTGATTGCCATGCAGCACCAGCGCTACCAGCAAATGGTGCGCTCTACCATGGTATTGTCGATTACCGAACTGCTGGCCGGGATTGGTGCCAAACAGCCCTCCCGGCTCTCTCCGCTCGGCGCGCAAAAACCTTAGGCGAATGCCGCACGCCACTCTTCAAACAGCAACCATAATGCGGTTGCTGCCATTAAACCCGACATGACGCCATTAAATAACCGCAGTTTCCAGGTCACACGCAGGGCTTGGCGCAACCGATCTCCCATCCATGCCCAGACTAAAATGCAGGGAATATTTACTGCGGTGAAACCGGCAATCGTCAGCAGTGCCTGACTGACAGTCACGCCTTCATGCGGAGTAAACAGGATTGCCACGTTAATCACCATCAGCCAGGCCTTCGGGTTGACTGCCTGAAACAAGGCACCGCCGACAAAGCGCATAGGGCGCATCTGCTGTTTGGCATCAGGAGATGCGGCCTTGAACAGCTTCCACGATAGCCACAATAGATACGCGCAACCCATTACTGCCAGTGGAAAACGGATAGCTCCCGCCCAGTTAAGGATCATCGCCAGCAGCGTGGTAGTCAGCGCCAGCTGTACCGCACACCCAAGGCTGATGCCAAACATCATCGGCAGAGTGCGGCGCAGGCCGAAGTGGACGCCAGATGAGGCCAGCATAAGGTTGTTGGGGCCGGGGGTGATGGACATAACGGTAACGTAACTGATGAAAGCTGAATCCAGCATGAAAAGCTCCTTGAATGCGTATTGCAGATAGACGATCAGCATAAGGGGCGTACTGCAATGGTGACAGAACCAGAAATAAGTTATTGTCATGGTTACAGTTTGCTTAATTTTAAACTGTAACCATTGCCTGGAGAAAAACTGTGACCCTACTCGATGAGATCCCTGAAACCCGTTATCTGCAACTGGCTGAAACGCTTGCAGCGGCTATCCGCCGGGGTACCTTGCAGCCAGGCAGTTGTTTGCCATCGTTACGCCGCTGCGCGCAGGTCCATAGTGTCAGTATCAATACCGTGGTCGCGGCGTATCGCCATTTGGAAGACCGGGGATTGATCGAGGCACGGCCACAATCCGGTTTTTATGTACGAGCCACTTTACCCGCGCTGAAAAAGGCGTCAGCACCCAGCAACCGGATAGAGAAACCTGCGGATGATGTACTGGCATTGATTGATACGGTCTTCGCCGCCCAGCAGAACCCTTCGTTTACCAACCTGTCCCTTGCTTGCCCGCAAACGGTGGATTTTTATCCTGGAGGTAAACTGGGCCGCATGCTCTCTTCACAACTGCGCCGTCAACCTAATCTGATCGGGCAATACGCACTGCCGCCAGGCAACTTAAGATTGCGCCAACAAATCGCCCGGCGCTCAATGACGCTAGGGATGCTGCTGGAGCCGGGTGACATTACGCTGACGCACGGTTGCATGGAGGCATTGCAACTGGCGCTACGGGTAACCACCAAGCCGGGTGACTGTGTCGGGCTGGAGTCTCCCACCTATTTCTACCTGTTGCCGCTGCTCGACAGTCTGGGATTGAAAGCTCTGGAAATTCCTACAGATTCGCAGCATGGCCTGTCGCTGGACGCATTGGAGTTACTGCTGCAGGAGAAAAGGCTCAATGTGGTCATCGCCATGCCGACGGTGCAGAACCCTCTGGGGTGCACCATGCCGTTAGCTGCCAAAAAACGGCTGGCACGGTTGATGAACGATCATCAGGTGCCTTTGATTGAAGACGGACTGTATGCAGAACTGCAATTTGGCAATGCACTGAGCCCGGCGGTCAAAGCGTTCGATCGCGAAGGTTGGGTTCTGTTCTGTTCCAGTTTCACCAAAACGCTGGCCCCGGATTTCCGTATCGGGTGGGTAGCAGGTGGGCGTTTCAACGAAGCGCTACGTAAATTGAAGGCAGTTTCTTCGATGGCAGAATCGAACCTGCTGTCGGAAACCTTGGCGATGTTTCTTGAGGCCGGTGGTTATGATCATCATCTGCGGAATCTGCGTAAACGCTATGCGGCTCAGGTTGAGGAGGCGAGGGCGTTGATTGCCCGCCATTTCCCTCGCGGAACCTTGGCGACGCAACCAACGGGAGGGTTTGTATTCTGGGTTGAGTTACCGCCAGCGGTGGACACAGTGGCTCTGTTCCATCAACTGCTGGATGAGGATATCTGTCTCACCCCGGGTACGCTGTACTCCCCGAGTGGCCGTTATCGCAATGGGCTGCGGCTTTCTTGTTGTTACCCGTTTAATGCTCGTTATACTCATGCACTGGCGCGAGTGGGGGCAAAAACTTGCGAGATGAGCGGCTTGCCAGCTGGTATTGAGCAAGACGAGTAACCAGGCAGGTGTTTTGGTACACTAGCGCAATACTTCCCGAGAATTCAGGCCAGATACCGATGAAAGAGATAGAAAAAGCAGAAATCAAGCGCCTTAGCGACCTGTTGGACGCACAGAACCATAAAGATACTGCGGTGATCCAGCAGGGTAACCCCGAACTGATTGCGCAACACGGCAAAGAAAAAGAGAAGCTGGCCGCAGAAATTGAGCGCCTGAAAAACCAGCGTGTGGAGAAACTGAGCGCAGAAGCGCAGAAGTTGAGCCAACTGCCGTTTAGCCGCGAGATCACCAAAAAAGAGCAAGCAGATATGGGGGCGCTGAAGAAGAGCGCGCGCGGCTTGATCGTGGTACACCCGATGACCGCGCTGGGCCGTGAAATGGGGCTGAAAGTGGTGACCGGTTACGCCAAAAAGGCCTTCTGATAGCAATACCCAAGTTACTTCGAGTTGTAGGACAACGGTTATATACTCGTCATACTTCAAGCTGCTGGGTGTTGGCTACGTCCATTTGGGCCTCGCCCTTAGGGGCTGCTGCTTGCCGCCGACATGCAACTCGAATTATTTAGGGTATCGTGGGCTCTGTGTGCGGAGCCCACTTGATTGGTTGTTCTAGCGGCCAAGTAGGCGGCGGTTGAAGTCTTCGGTTTTTCCGCTGCTGATGCGCGTCAACATGGTTTTGCTCCAACTGGCTGATAGCCCAGTAACCGCCAGCAAGCGGCGATATTGTTCTTCATCAAACGGCATATGCCAGGCAATACTGATGGCCTCCGCCACGGAGATATCACTGTTGCGGGTCACTAGCTCAAGCGGCCGGTCGCCACTCACTTCCCCGGTAGAAATCACGCGATACAGCCAGCCACAGCGGCCAGTCTGCTGCATTAACAGCGAAATGTCGTCGATAGCGAAATGATAGTTGAGCTTGAAGCACGGCGAACGCGGTTGGGTGACTTGGATCAGCGCGCCACCCCAGCGGAAGATATCCCCCATAAACACGCTATGCTCGGTCATGCCAAGGGTAGAGATATTTTCCCCAAAGGCCGGTGCAAAAAACTGCTCAGCCTGCGCCGGAAACTGTTGCTGCCAGTGGGTGTAGTGCTCGCGCGGATAATGACACAAAGCGCGGTCAGGCCCGCCGTGGTAGCTTTTCTCTGCCTGTGCATCCCCTTCCAAACCCAGTGGCGTAAGATTTACCGCACCTTCTACCAGGCGTTTGGCAATGGCGCTGGGCCGCCCACCTTCATAGGGTTGAATTGAACCGAGATAAACGTCTGGGTGATGCGTAATGATATCCATTCGAAGCCCCTTTGTTTTGGCAGGTTTTAGAATAGCTTGAGTCTCTCGGTAGGAACAAGATAATGAAAAGAGGAGAATGAATAGTAGAGCTAAAAAAAGCCCGCAATTTGCGGGCATCAACGGTAACAATTATTTCCTGGCTTCAGCGAAGCGGCTTGCTGCTTCATCCCAGTTCACGACGTTCCAGAATGCCTTGATATAATCCGGGCGGCGGTTCTGGTATTTCAGATAGTAGGCGTGTTCCCACACATCCAGGCCAATAATCGGCAACCCGGAAGCGCCAGCAACGGCTTCGCCCATCAGCGGACTGTCCTGGTTGGCGGTGGAAACGACCGCCAGTTTGTCACCTTTCAGTACCAGCCAGGCCCAGCCAGAACCGAAACGGGTTGCGGCGGCCTTCTCGAACTCTTCCTGGAATTTCTCAACGCTGCCGAAGTCGCGCTCGATAGCGGCTTTCAGATCGCCGCTCAGCGTGGTACCGGTTTTCAGGCCTTTCCAGAACAGACTGTGGTTGGCGTGGCCACCCGCGTTGTTGCGCATGAAGGTACGCTTGTCCGCAGGAACTTTGTCCAGGTCCTGGATCAGCGCTTCTACGCTCAGCGAAGTCAGCTCAGGGTAAGCCTCTAGCACGCTGTTGGCATTGTTGACGTAGGTTTGATGGTGTTTGGTGTGATGGATTTCCATCGTTTGCTTATCGAAATGTGGTTCCAGTGCGTCGTAAGCATAGGGTAGGGATGGCAGTGAATAGCTCATAATCATCATCTCCAGTATTGATAGGCAGCGTAAATTGTGAACACCGCGTAAGCAGCATGATGCATTATAATTGATTAAATGATAATAAAAATGATTATCAATGCCTTGTTGGATGTAGGGGTAATTCAGGCTGTGTCCCTTAACTGCACGCGAGCGCCGCTGGCGGTCATTTTCGCGCAGGGCAAGGCGTGAGCCGCGAGGTTTGGTGGACCAAATAAGCGGCGAACAACACAGCAATGCAAGAAAATGGCCCCAGCCCTACGGGTCGCGCCCCAAAAGCCCGTTCGAAGTAAAGTCGGGCTTGAACAGAGGCCCACTCTGCCCTTCACCCTCCGCTTTGATAACGGGCTTTTGGGTCTGCGACGGCACCACGGACAGTTAAGGGACACAGCCTAGTCGATGATGCGCTGCGGGTGAGTAAATACGGTTGCCCGGCCAGGTTTGCTGAAGCCGACCAGCGTCAGGTTGCTGCGCTCGGCAATTTCCACCGCCAAAGAGGTGGCGGCGGAGACAACAAACAGGATCTCGGCTCCGCACATGGCAGATTTTTGTACCATTTCATAGCTTGCACGGCTGGAAACCAGAATTGCCCCTTGCTGCCAGCCCTGCTTGGCACGCATGCCGAGCATTTTATCCAACGCCACGTGGCGGCCAACGTCTTCACATCCCCCTAGCAGTTCACCCTGCGGCGAGATCCAACTGGCTGCATGGGTGCAACCGGTAAGTTGGCCAACATCCTGTACCTGCCGCAGCTGTTTGAGCGCACCATCGAGATGGCTTAACGCGAATGTCTGAGTAAACGGCAGAGGTGCGACCGGGCGGAAAATATCAGCCAGTTGTTCGACACCGCAAACGCCACAACCTGTACGGCCCGCCATCGCGCGGCGGCGCGTCTTCAACGCTGTAAATCGACGGCTTGAAAGCTCAATTTGAACCTCAACACCATTATAGATTGGGGTAATATCTATGCCGTAAATATCGCTTGGCGACTCGATGATACCTTCAGACAGGGAAAATCCTAAAGCAAAGGCCTCCAGATCCTTCGGCGTACACATCATTACCACGTGGGAAATGCCGTTATAGACCAGTGCGACCGGGACCTCTTCCGCCAGCCAGTCTTGCTGCATAGTGTTTAGTTGCCCACGTTGATATACCGGTGCCTGGATCAGGCCTGTGAGCACGTTCTCATTTACGGGCTGCTCTGGGTCAAAATTGTTCACTTAACTGGTACCTGTCTGTAACAACACCATTGACGCTATGATATTATCGCCGCGTCGTTGTGGCCACGAGGCCAAACCAACATAAGAACAGTGATTCTAGCGCTTCCCGCTTTGCGGGGGGAAGTGCCATTTGAAACAATGTGACAACACGAGTGAAAGGAGACCCCCATGCAGGTCAGCAGAAGGCAGTTCTTTAAGATCTGCGCTGGCGGTATGGCAGGAACTACGGTAGCCGCCCTGGGCTTTAGCCCGGCAGTGGCGTTAGCGGAAACTCGGCAGTATAAACTGCTGCGTGCTCGTGAAACCCGTAATACCTGTACGTATTGTTCCGTCGGCTGTGGGCTGTTGATGTACAGCCTTGGTGATGGCGCCAAAAACGCCAAAGAGAGTATTTTCCATATTGAGGGGGATCCGGATCATCCGGTAAATCGTGGCGCGCTTTGCCCAAAAGGCGCTGGCCTGGTGGACTTTATCCACAGCGAAAGTCGTCTCGAGTACCCGGAATATCGCGCTCCTGGCTCTGACAAATGGCAGAGAGTCAGCTGGGATTACGCCTTTACCCGCATCGCGCAATTGATGAAAGAAGACCGCGATGCCAACTTTGTCAAAACCAACCAACAGGGCGTTACCGTCAACCGTTGGCTGACTACCGGTATGCTGTGTGCTTCGGCTTCCAGCAACGAAACCGGTATGTTGACACAAAAATTTAGTCGCGCTCTCGGCATGCTTGCCGTAGACAACCAGGCGCGTGTCTGACACGGACCAACGGTAGCAAGTCTTGCTCCAACATTTGGTCGCGGTGCGATGACCAACCACTGGGTTGATATCAAGAACGCAGACTTAATTATTGTTATGGGTGGTAATGCGGCAGAAGCGCATCCAGTGGGTTTCCGCTGGGCGATGGAAGCCAAGATCCATAATAAAGCCAAGCTGATCGTGATCGATCCGCGCTTTACCCGTACCGCATCGGTGGCTGATTTCTACACGCCTATCCGCTCTGGCACCGACATTGCTTTCCTGTCGGGCGTACTGCTGTACCTGATTAATAACAACAAGATTAACCGCGAATACGTTAATGCCTATACCAACGCCAGCCTGCTGGTGCGGGAGGACTTTGGCTTTGACGACGGCCTGTTCACTGGCTACGACGCGGACAATCGTAAGTATGATAAAACCACCTGGAACTACCAACTCGACGAGAACGGTTTTGCCAAGCGTGACGTCACGCTGCAAGATCCGCGTTGCGTATGGAACATGCTGAAGCATCACGTCAGCCGCTATACGCCAGAAGTGGTAAACAATATCTGTGGTACGCCAACCGAAGATTTCATCAAGGTTTGCGAATATATCGCTGAAACCAGCGCTAACGACAAAACGGCATCTTTCCTCTACGCCTTGGGCTGGACACAGCACTCGGTGGGTGCGCAGAACATCCGTACCATGGCGATGATCCAGTTGCTGCTGGGTAATATGGGTATGGCTGGTGGTGGTGTTAACGCCCTGCGCGGTCACTCCAACATCCAGGGGCTGACCGATCTCGGTCTGTTGTCACAAAGCCTGCCAGGCTATATGACGCTGCCTTCAGAGAAGCATCCGGATCTGGACACCTATCTGAAAGCCAACACGCCGAAAGCGTTGCTACCGGGTCAGGTGAACTACTGGAGCAACTACCCTAAATTCTTCGTCAGCATGATGAAGAGTTTCTATGGCGACAAAGCGCAGAAAGACAACAACTGGGGCTATGACTGGTTGCCGAAGTGGGACAAAGGCTACGACGTCCTTCAGTACTTCGAAATGATGTCACAAGGCAAGGTCAACGGTTACATCTGCCAGGGTTTCAACCCGGTAGCTTCGTTCCCGAACAAGAACAAGGTGGTAGCGGCACTTTCCAAGCTGAAGTTCCTGGTGACCATTGATCCGTTGAACACCGAGACAGCAACCTTTTGGCAGAATCATGGTGAGTCAAATGACGTTGATTCATCGAAGATCCAGACAGAAGTGTTCCGTCTTCCTTCCACTTGCTTTGCCGAAGAGAACGGTTCGATCGTCAACTCTGGCCGTTGGTTGCAGTGGCACTGGAAAGGGGCTGATGCCCCGGGTGAAGCGCTGCCTGACGGTGAAATTCTGGCGGGCCTGTTCTTGCGCCTGCGTGAAATGTACACGCGTGACGGTGGTGCGGTGCCGGAACAGGTGCTGAATATGTCTTGGGATTATCTGACCCCTGGCAGACCAGAACCAGAAGAAGTGGCGATGGAGAACAACGGCCGCGCGTTAGCTGATGTTGTTGATGCAGAAGGTAAAGTGTTGGCGAAGAAGGGCGAATTGCTCAGCACCTTTGCGCATCTGCGTGATGACGGTACTACGGCGAGTGGCTGCTGGATCTTTGCAGGCAGTTGGACGCCTGCGGGTAACCAGATGGCGCGCCGTGACAACGCCGATCCTTCCGGTCTTGGCAACACGCTAGGTTGGGCCTGGGCCTGGCCGCTCAACCGTCGCATTCTGTATAACCGCGCCTCTGCCGATCCAGCGGGTAAACCGTGGGATCCTAAACGTCAGTTGCTGGAGTGGGATGGAGCCAAGTGGAGCGGCGTGGATATTGCGGACTACGGGGCTGCGGCACCGGGTAGCGATGTCGGGCCGTTTATCATGCAGCCTGAAGGCATGGGCCGCCTGTTCGCCATTGATAAAATGGCAGAAGGGCCATTCCCTGAACACTACGAGCCGTTTGAAACACCGCTTGGCACTAACCCATTGCACCCGAACGTGGTGTCTAACCCGGCGGCGCGTGTGTTTAAAGACGATCTGGCCGCGATGGGCAAATCCGACAAGTTCCCATATGTCGGCACAACCTATCGTTTAACCGAGCATTTCCACTACTGGACCAAGCACTCGTTGATCAATGCGATCACCCAGCCGGAGCAGTTTGTCGAGATTGGTGAAAAGCTGGCAGAGAAAAAAGGCATCAAGCACGGGGATACGGTAAAAGTCAGCTCCAACCGTGGCTATATCAAGGCCAAGGCGGTAGTGACCAAGCGTATTCGCACGCTGCAGGTGCATGGGCAGGATGTTGATACCATCGGTATCCCGATCCACTGGGGTTACGAAGGGGTGACGAAGAAAGGCTTTCTTGCCAACACATTGACACCGTTTGTTGGTGATGCCAACACGCAAACGCCGGAATTCAAGGCGTTCCTGGTTAACGTGGAAAAGGTGTAACGGAGACGAATTATGGCAATGCAATCTCAAGACATCATTCGCAAATCCGCAACCAATGGTCTCACACCGGCTCCGCGTGCCCGTGACCACAAGGAAGAAGTGGCCAAGCTGATCGATGTCACCACCTGTATCGGCTGTAAAGCCTGCCAGGTGGCCTGTTCTGAATGGAACGATATTCGCGATGAAGTGGGTCACAACGTCGGGGTTTACGATAACCCCGCCGACCTGACGGCTAAATCGTGGACCGTGATGCGTTTCTCTGAGGTTGAGGAACACGGCAAACTGGAGTGGCTGATCCGCAAGGATGGCTGTATGCACTGTGCCGATCCGGGCTGCCTGAAGGCTTGCCCGTCGGAAGGGGCGATCATCCAGTACGCTAACGGCATCGTGGATTTCCAGTCGGAGCACTGTATCGGCTGCGGTTACTGCATCGCGGGTTGCCCGTTCAACGTGCCGCGTATGAACAAGGAAGACAACCGGGTGTACAAGTGCACCCTGTGCGTTGACCGTGTTGACGTGGGCCAGGAACCGGCCTGTGTGAAAACCTGTCCAACCGGGGCAATCCACTTCGGCACCAAAGAGGCGATGAAAGATATCGCTGCGGAACGTGTTGGGGAGTTGAAAACCCGTGGTTACCAGAATGCCGGTCTTTACGATCCGGCGGGCGTAGGTGGCACCCATGTGATGTATGTATTGCATCACGCCGACAAGCCGCAGCTTTATCACGGTTTGCCGGACAACCCGACCATCAGCCCGGCGGTGACCTTCTGGAAAGGCATATGGAAACCGCTGGCTGCCATCGGATTTGCAGCCACCTTTGCGGCGAGTGTCTTCCATTACGTTGGCGTTGGTCCTAACCGCGTCAGCGAAGAGGAGGAGAAAGACGAGCCACATGATGAGGAGACGCGCAAATGAGAAAGGAAAAGCCAATTCAGCGCTATAGTGCGCCGGAGCGGATTAACCACTGGATTGTGGCGTTCTGCTTTATTCTTGCGGCCGTCAGTGGGTTGGGTTTTTTCTTCCCTTCCTTCAACTGGTTGATGAACATTTTCGGAACGCCGCAACTGGCGCGCATTCTGCATCCCTTCGTCGGGGTGATTATGTTCGCTGCGTTTATGTTAATGTTCCTGCGTTACTGGAAGCATAACCTGATCAACCGGGAAGACATTACCTGGGCCAAAAATATCCACAAAATCGCCATGAACGAGGAAGTGGGGGATACCGGGCGCTATAATTTCGGTCAGAAGTGCGTATTCTGGGCAGCGATCATCAGTCTGGTGCTATTGCTGGCCAGTGGAGTCGTTATCTGGCAGCCGTACTTTGCCCCGTCGTTCCCTATTCCGCTGATCCGCATTGCGCTGTTGGTGCATTCGCTGGCGGCAGTGGTGTTGATTATCGTGATTATGGTGCATATTTATGCCGCCTTGTGGGTCAAAGGCACCATTACCGCGATGGTGGAAGGTTGGGTTCCGGCTGCCTGGGCCAAGAAGCATCATCCGCGCTGGTACCGTGAGGTCCGCGAGAAACAACGGGAAGATAAACCCTGATGAGTATCCGCATCGTTCCTAAAGAGCAGTTAGGGGCACAGCGTGAGAAGTCAACAACGGCGGAAACCATTCCGCCGTTACTTTTCGCGAATCTGAAAAGCCTTTATACCCGCCGTGCCGAGCGTCTGCGCCAACTGGCGACAGATCATCCGCTGGGCGACTATCTCAATTTTGCCGCCAGTATTGCGCAGGCACAGAACAACGCGTGCCACGATAATCCGTTGGTGCTGGATCTGGGTGAGGCTCTGACCCAGAGCGCTGCCAGCGGCAAGCCGCCGCTGGATGCCAGCGTCTATCCGCGCAGCGAGCACTGGCACAAGCTGCTGGCATCGCTGATTGCTGAACTGCGTCCACAGGCGCCAGAACATGTGCTACCGGTACTGGATAATCTGGAGAAATCCTCGGCTCATGAGCTGGAACTGATGGCCAGTGCCTTGCTTAACGGTGAGTTTGGCAAAGTGGGCAGTGATAAAGCACCATTCATTTGGGCCTCACTTTCGCTTTACTGGGCGCAGATGGCCAGCCAAATCCCCGGTAAGGCACGTGCGGAATACGGCGAACACCGCCAGTTTTGCCCGGTCTGCGGCAGTATGCCGGTTTCCAGCATGGTCCATATTGGTACCGTGAATGGCCTGCGCTATCTGCACTGTAACCTTTGCGAGAGCGAATGGCATGTGGTGCGGGTAAAGTGCAGCAACTGCGAGCAAACGCGCGATCTCAACTACTGGTCATTGGAAAGTGAGCAGGCCGCAGTAAAAGCGGAAAGTTGTGGCGACTGTGGCACTTACCTGAAGATCCTCTATCAGGAAAAAGACCCGCAGGTTGAGGCGGTTGCCGATGATTTGGCCTCGCTGATCCTCGATGCCAAGATGGAAGACGAGGGCTTTGCCCGCAGCAGTATCAACCCCTTCCTGTTCCCGGGTGAGTAAGGTCAACCACATCCTTGTTGTCTGTCTCTTGAACAGGAGGTTCTGAGCAAGAGACAGGCTCAGTGATAGGGATAAGAGTCGTATTTTACGCTGGCAAGTCTCAGCCTATCGGGCCAATTGGTATAAAACTCAGCGTTATTTGATAATGCCCACCGTAGTGAGATAACAGCGAGCCGCTATTGGTTGGGTCATTCGCATAGTATCGGAAACCTATTTGTAGGTTGGTGATCTTGCCGTTAGCGGCAGTATTATCCCTGCGCCCTGGAAGTGACAGCGTTCGATTGCCAATTTGGCTTGCACCACCGAGCGCCTGCTGAGAAATAATAAGCTGTGTCTCATGGCTACTGCTGCTGGTTAATGAGGCTTTTAGCCAGCTCCATGCCAGAGGATTACCGCCTAGCGGTTGGTTTGGGCTGACGAAAGAGATATCGGTCTGGATCGAGTAGAAGTAGCTTGGGATGAGTAAACCGTCTGGGATATTAATCGAAAAACTATCCTCCCCCTTCCCATGGATGTCCGGCACGATATAGGCGATAGCTTTTGGCCCTGTGCTATAGGCAATCTCTTTCCAGTTCAAATCACCAGGTGCGTCAGCCGTTCCCGGGTTTTGTTTATCCACATTTATAAATGCCCGGCCATCTGAATCCACCGCTAATACGACGCCCTGAAATATGCCCTGCGTGGGTTTCGCAAATGGGTTGATCAACCCCAATACAACCCCCTCTTTATTACTTGGTGTGGTCTTGGGGTTCGGTTTACTTGATGTGCCGTCGGGTGCTTCGTAACGCCACACTGAACTGGTGCCACTGCTCGGTTTATGCACCTGCAGACCACTTTGCGACATATTTAATTGTTGTACAGCTTTTCTATTAAACGTTCCTTCATCAATAACCCGGTTCCATGCCGCCCATGCTCCGTTAGTCGCTCGGGTTCTAACGAAAGGGCCAGGGTCCGAAGTAAACTGCGCGCCGAAGAAAACCTGCGTGACGAAAGTTCCCCCCAAAGCTTTTGTTAACGAGACGTACATCATGGTTTCTGAACCAAGCTCAACACCGAACGGGTAGTTCAAGCTATATGATGCTTGACCATTTGTACCGCCAGATAACCGATAAACGCCGCTGGTAATTAGCGTATTGAGGTTGGTTGTTGGTGCAACATCAACAATTGCACCTTCCCCGTCCTCTCCCGCCGGACCTGGGTTGCCCTGTGGCCCTGCGGGGCCGGGTTCGCCTTGCATACCTGAGGGGATAATATCCCTGACATTCTCCAGTGGGAGATTTCTGGACTCCCACTCCCCTTGGTTATTTTTTTGGCAAAGAACCAGCAGTTCATTGCCTGTTAGCGCATCTGCGCGCTCTAAATCAGATATCTTGATACCTTCAGACATTTTTTAATTTCTCCATTTGGTGCTATTGGCCGCGGCAACCAAAGTAGCTTGTTGCCATAGCGTTCCTGCTTAAGCTGTGCGCTGCCAGGCTTTTAATGTGATATAGGTTGGTGTGACATCTAAAGGCTGCTGTACCAGCTCTTCTGTGCTCCCCGGCCTTGCCGGAAGGCCAGCCATCGTCGTATCGTGGCCGAGCTGATTATCAGAGCCTGTTGAGTTTGAGCCCCACTTGAGGCCAGGGGCACCCCATCCGGCACGGTGGGTATGCGGCGGCGTATGCTCGGGCAATAACATAATGGCGGAAGTATCTCTGCCGCCCGTTTCCATTGCATTGCCTGCTGCTGACGCCAAGCGGATAAAGCGAGCGGCATTGGATGCGGATAAATCTATCCAGGTCGTACCAGGGAAATCTGTTGCCGGGCTGCGAGAGTGAGCGCGGAAAACCACATCACCCACTGAATGTGGGCAAATTTTTGTCACCAGCTGCGCAAGCTGCCCCAAGATCACCACATCGCTGTCCTGCGTGCCTGGGGCAACGTTTGCCAGAATGCGTTTTTTATCCGATGCACCAAACGAAACTTCATTTGCTCTGGTGGTGGTTGAACCATAACCAATCGCCGTGCTATTGGTAAACGATGCCAATGCTGACGAGCCTACTGCCGTTGCATATGTTGCTGAGGCACCTGCGCCACTCCCTACCGCTGTTGCGCTCTCTGCGCTGGCCGAACTTCTTTCGCCCAATACGACGTTGCGGTTACCGGTCGCGCTGGCGGTTAACCCGATTGCGACGGATGCATTACCTGAAGCGACGGGAGTACCCGCGCCAACATTCGATCCCGCAGTACTACCCGTGATTTTGATACCGGCAAGATCCAGACTTGCGCGGCCAAGAGCCTTATCTATGATATCTGACAGGTTATTGGCTTTGAGTAAAAACTCATTTTTGTCGATATTAGCGGTAATAAACGCTTTCAGCGCTACCTCTAAGTTAGCTCGCAGCGTGACCATATCGCCGTTATCAAGCACATCTTTATTACTTTTATCAGCAATAAACTGCGCAATAAGGCTAGCGATAATGGATGATTGCCGCCATACCGTATTCAGTTGTTTGGATTCCGCAATCCCTGCCGAAAAACCCTTCAAGCGTGAGGGTAGTGTCTCGTAATCTTTAGGTGTTAATACATTCGCACCTGCTACAGCCCCGAAAGGCAATATTTCATTCTTAGCCATCTTACTCCCCTAGTAATATTCCCCATGCTCCAGAATCGAAGCCGGCAGTAAATTCATTGTTTAAATCGAAGCCAAATAAAGGTACGTCAGCAATCACATACCTGACGCCGACTCCTTCGGGTTTCACATCCAGATAGCCAGATTTAATCACCGCTCTCAGTACCGGCGATATATCACTACCAAAGAAGTAAATGGTCATGGTCATATCAAAATTATCAATGACCAGTACCTTCACTTGGCCGTCGGTAAATATGCTTTGATAAATACCATCGAGGGTTTCCAGCGTCCCATCCCAGTGATTGGCCTGTATTTTTGCCCGCAGAACGGTGCGATAGGTCTCATCGTCCAAACGTATGGCGCTTTGCGTTGCCCCTCCTTCATTTACCTCAATACTTTGCAAGGAGTAACCTACAATCGGTGTGATAACCTCCCGATTGATGCCGATCCACAGCCCAAGCACGTCAAGTTGGCTACCTACAGCAGCATCGAGATCAAAATCCTTAAGTAGGCCATTAGTCGTACGTTGAAGGTTGATCAGGGGATGGGTTATCAGGCTGATGTGGTCATAAAACCGTGGTTTATTTTTGTGGTAGGAGGTAATGAGACGCTGATATTTAGTCTCATTCATATCGTCACCTTGATGCTAATATTCGCATTATTACTGGTGGCCGCCGCGTTAAAAGCGATATCTACGTTATTTCCTGATAATGCCCCCGGTGATGTACCGATCGTTAATCCAACCAGATCAAAGGTTGCGCGGTTTTCAGCACCGTTTAAATTAGCTGGTAGATAAAGCCGATGTATTCTGACCGGTTCGCCGATATCGATATTGTTAATATAATCGACAATCTCTTTCTTGATTTCCTCACCAATATCGGAGGTGTAGCCCATCAGCGGTTTTAATTCGACCTGAACATAAATCGCTACATCGGCTTTACGGAAGAAATTGACGTTCTGTGTCATGCCATTTTTATCTTTAACCGGGATCGACGTCGTTCCGTAAGTACCGGCACCCGGCGTTTTTTTCAGTGCGATAGTTTTGGCGATCGCTTCAGCATCCCCACCATCAACAACAATAGATATCGAATGGCCAGGAATCCCGTGTTGATTGGCGACGTTGCTGTCATTCTCGTAAGGACGGGCGCGTTTAACGCCAGGCAGCGATGTAATAGCTCCGACGATGCCATCCAGCACGGTACGCGAGGGGAGTGCGACCGACTGGGATTGCCTAACGCGCAAGTCTGCATCTGTTTCGACCGCCCGGCCAGGGGTTGCCGCAACTGGGTTAGTGACCGATTGCCAGCCGCGGGTAGGTGTGCCGATGACGTTCACTTCGCCGGGCAGCGCAATAATTGCGCCACCGATCTGGCAGGTGGCTGTGGTGATTACCTCACCGTTCAGCCCGATAACCACCGTGGGTGGCAGACTCCAACTATTACCCGAACTGTCGCGAACGATACCGTTAGCGATGATGGTTCCCACTTGACCAATAAGACGCACATCAACGGTAGAACGGGATGCCGCACTTTTCGCGATACCGTTAATCTTAACGTTAGATTCCAGCGCCCGCCCTTGTGCCGTTGCCGGGCTAAAACTGTTATATGCCGCAATCGCCGAGTTATTGGCATCATGTATAGCCAGAGCAAAAATACCCAGCATCTGCCCATCTTTGCTGTCTGCTTCTAAATAAGCATCCTCGCCGTAAATCTGGCGGAAATACCCCGTCAGCGTACTGAGGATGGTCTGATAATCGGGCGCACCGATCCCGCTGGCATTAATTGTGGCTGCCAGCCCAAGAGTATCGAGATTTAGCATTATGCCTCGCTGTTAACGGTGATTTGTCCGTAGAGAGTGTTGATAGTGGCGGTGAAAGCGATCCGGCGTGAGCCTGTATTGAATTGAATTTCAAGGGTTTCTATTTCGGTTACCCCCTGAGTCGTGAGGATGCGCTCGCGTATCGCCAGTTGATAGATAGGCGACTGGTGTTTGCCGAGTATCTCTTGCTTGTAGGGGGTTCCCTCGCGGTCATCTAGAAACCATTCCCCCTGCCACAGCTCAAAGCGGGTTTTCACCGCCTGTGCGATGGCTTCAGGAGAGTTTGTCAGGAAGTTGCTGTTGCCATTGCCGAAAATGTAATCGCCATCTGGATCTTCGCGTCGGTATCTCATTCGGGTCCCCCTGTATTGTTGCCTCCGGATTCGACACCACCGTGTATGTGGCCATCGACTATTACGCCCCCTACCAGTTGCAGGCGACCATCGGATAGAATTTTTAAACCGTTCAGATCGAACCCACCAGGAGCGGTGCCGGAGATAGCGCCGCTGGTAGGATTGATACTGATAACCGTTTTGCCATCATCACTGCGTAACTGAGCTGCCGTTGTGCTGATACCGCTGATTTTCTGCGTCTGGGATTGCGGACCAACGATAACAAGAGCGTCGGAGAGATCGTGCTGGCGTGTTGCTACAGCCTCTTGGACGCCACCGTTCTGCCACCAGAAATCGATACGGCGATCGCAGAACACCACCATGCAATCATCACCAGCAGCAACGGGGAAAGTGAGTGTTACACCGCCGCCACGGGGGAAAACCACCGGTAGATCGGGTAATAACGGCAGCATAATCGACTCATCGCCATCCTGCCCGTTGATCGCTAATTGCACGACACAGGTAACATCTTGAGGGTTAAACGACTGTATGATGCCGGGCAGACAGACGCGCAATTGGGCAGATAGCCCATCGGTTGCCGATCTGAGGGTTTCAGAAAGCTGACCGGTCATTGATGCGGTGGATATTGTCATAATAAATTTCCATTAAAAAACCCGGCGCAGTGGCCGGGTTAGCATGATTTTTAAGAGCCTAATGGGATAGGCTCAAGTGTCATTAGTTAAATAAACGGGTTTATCTACGTTTATCATTTAATTCTCACGCAGTCGTAAGTTCCAAACACTCTTGGCGCGTTCATGCTGGCGCGGAGTTGCTGAGTGTTCAGGAATGCCTTACCATCGCGTTTTACATATTCCATGCCAATCCATAGTCCTGGCTGACTTGTTGCTATCACCCAGTCTATCTTGATGTTGTCGTAATCTTCTTTTGCTTTCAGGAAGGTGATTTTCTGCGACTCTGGTTTTGCGCCATTGATACGAGCAAAGCCATCATCAGTGCCACTTGTTGAAAAAACAAAATCGCCGCATCTCATATAAGGCTTTCCCGCCGAGAAAACAGTGCTGGAAGTAAATAAAACGGACAAAGCGATTAATAAATAAAATACCTTTTTCATTACGCACCAGTTTTTAAAAGTGTAGAGTCACTTACGCTTATCATTTAATTCTCACACAATCGTAAGTTCCAAACACCTTTGGCGCGTTCATGCTGGCGCGGAGTTGCTGAGTGTTCAGGAATGCCTTACCATCGCGTTTTATATATTCCATTGCAATCCATAGCCCTGGCTGGCTGGTTGTCATGCGCCACACTACTTTGATGTTGTTGTAATCTTCCTTTTGTTTGAGGAAGGTAACTTTCTGAGATTCTGGTTTTGCATTATTCACACGAAACCAACCATCGTCAGGTCCCGGCGTGATCAAGAATGGTCCACACTGAGTATCAGCTAGAGACGAAGAGGAAATAAAAATCAAAGCAAGAGGTGCCAACACCTTGAGACTGTAATTTAAATTGTGTAATTGCCTGTTTTTGATATGTTCTTCCTGACAATGGAGACAGGCAAATTATGGACGAAAAGAAACTTAAGGCACTCGCTGCTGAGCTGGCCAAAGGCATTAAAACAGAAGCCGATCTCAATGCGTTTTCTCGTATGTTGACCAAGCTCACCGTCGAAACTGCCTTGAATGCCGAGCTGACTGACCACCTCGGTCATGAAAAAAATACCCCTAAAAAAGGCTCGAATACCCGTAACGGTTACTCGTCTAAAACGTTGCTCACTGATGATGGTGAGTTCGAACTGAATACACCCCGTGACCGTGAAGGCTCCTTTGAGCCCCAACTGATAAAGAAAAACCAGACGCGTATCACGCAGATGGACAGCCAGATTTTATCCTTATATGCCAAAGGGATGACGACGAGGGAAATCGTCGCCACGTTCAAGGAGATGTACGATGCCGACGTGTCGCCCACGCTGATATCCAAAGTCACCGATGCCGTTAAAGAGCAGGTTACCGAGTGGCAAAACCGGCCACTGGACTCACTGTATCCCATTGTTTACCTTGACTGTATCGTGGTGAAGGTGCGTCAAAATGGCAGCGTCATCAACAAGGCCGTGTTCCTTGCCTTGGGCATCAATACCGAGGGTCAGAAAGAACTTCTGGGCATGTGGCTGGCAGAAAATGAAGGGGCCAAGTTCTGGCTTAACGTGTTGACCGAGCTAAAAAATCGGGGGCTTCAGGACATCCTGATTGCCTGTGTAGACGGCCTGAAGGGCTTCCCAGAGGCGATAAACAGCGTCTATCCGCAAACCCACATCCAGTTGTGCATTATCCACATGGTGCGTAACAGCCTGAAGTACGTGTCGTGGAAAGACTACAAAGCGGTCACCAGCGGGTTGAAAACGGTGTATCAGGCCCCGACAGAGGAAGCGGCACTGATGGCGTTGGACAAGTTCGCGGGTGTGTGGGATGAAAAATACCCGCAAATCAGCAAGAGTTGGCGTACTCACTGGGAAAATCTCAACACGTTCTTCGGTTATCCCGCGGATATCCGCAAAGCGATCTACACGACCAACGCCATAGAATCGCTGAACAGCGTGATCCGTCAGGCGATAAAGAAACGTAAAGTGTTCCCGACAGATGACTCAGTGAGAAAAGTGATTTATCTGGCCATCCAGGCGGCGTCGAAAAAATGGAGTATGCCGATCCAGAACTGGCGGTTGGCGATGAGTCGTTTTATTATCGAGTTCGGTGACCGCTTAGACGGTCACCTTTAATAGGTTGGCAGTTACACAGAATTATGGACAGGCTCAACACCTTCAACATTTAAGCCGTCCTATTTTTTGCTGCATTATTCAGGAAGTCCACCACTCCACGCGCCTTACATATCATATCTATCCCCCGAGCATGCAACGGGACTGATTTTTCCCTTGGCGGCCCGAATCGTACTTTCAGGCAGGGCGATTCGGTATAAACGGGTTTATCTACGCTTAGTCTTTAATTCTCACGCAGTCGTAAGTTCCAAACACCCTTGGCGCGTTCATACTGGCGCGGAGTTGTTGAGTGTTCAGGAATGCCTTACCATCACGTTTTATATATTCCATTGCAATCCATAGTCCTGGCTGGTTGGTTGCCATGCGCCACACCATTTTGATGTTGTCGTAATCTTCTTTTGCTTTCAGGAAGGTTATCTTCTGCGACTCTGGTTTTGCACCATTGATCCTGACCCACCCATCATTAACTTTTACTGCATCCAAGGTATAAGGCCCACAAACTGTTTTTGCCAAGAGCTGTGTGGATAAAAGTGAGTAAAACAGAACAAGCGAAATTTTAAACATTTTTCCAAATCTCAATAAAATTTCAAATATATCAGTGATATACATATCCCCAACTGCACCATATTAGTGATGCATATGCGTTTTCTACGAGAAGCAATGTTATAAACGGTCCAAAGAGATGTTTTTGAATGGAAACATCTAAAACAGTCCTTGTCATAGGGTATCACTGCTAAACCATATGAACCCTTGCAGAATCACGTACCGGGTGAGAGAAATAGATAAGAAAAAATGAGTAAAATAAGTATTTTTTCACTATGCGCCTGATATTAGTTAGAGCTGGCCTGTAATTTTGTGTAACCACCAGCATATTAAAACTAGGCATTTAAACGCTCACCGAAAATCTGATAATAAAACGACTTATGGCTAATTATTAGGTTTTGATCGGAATATTCCAACTTTTGACGCCGTTGCATGGATCGCCAGATAAATCACTTTTCAACCTTTATACAATCGAAGGTTCCGATAATTCTCGGAGCATTCATGCTGGCTTGCAGTAGCTCTACATTGAGAAAGCGCTTGTTCCCATCACGTTTGATGTATTCCATCCCTAACCATTTTCCTGGCTGCTTAGTGGGTACAACCCATTGTCATAGTCTTCTTTTTTCCCCAGGAAAGTGAATTGTTGTGTCTCGGGCCTAACTCCATTGATATGCATAAATCCATCGTTACCTGGAGTAAGAATAAAATTGCCACAATATACATCGGCATACCCAAGCAAAGGGCATAGGGCACTGAAAAAGAAAAGCATTAAGTATTTTTTCATTGGCTGATTCACGTTCCTTTGTTCAACGTTTCGACCGTTTGCAGAACTGTCGACACGCGCGCCTCACACATCATATCTATACCCCGAGCTTGCAACGTAACTGATTTTTTTCCTTGGCGGCTCGAATCGCACTTCATGCAGGGCGATTCGGTATAAACGGGTTTATCTACGCTTAGTCTTTAATTCTCACGCAGTCGTAAGTTCCAAACACCCTTGGCGCGTTCATGCTGGCGCGGAGTTGCTGAGTGTTCAGGAATGCCTTACCATCGAGTTTTACATATTCCATGCCAATCCATAGTCCTGGCTGATTTGTTGCCATGCTCCATTCTATCTTGATATTTCTATAATCTTCCTTTTGCTTCAAGAAAGTGATTTTCTGGCTTTCTGGTTTTGCCCCATTGATACGCATCCAGCCGTCATCATTGGGTACAAGCGTAAAATCCCCACACTTTGTAACTGCCGCTGAAACAAAATGTTGAGGGAGTAGCCATAGGCATAGAAACACGGGGATTATCTTTTTCATCATCAATCCGGTGCGTATTTATCACGCGTGCTGTTATTTAGTGAATCTGCCGATCCACGCGCCTTACACATTATATCCAGATACCACGCTTGGCGCGTGTGAGTGTTTCTTTATAATCAGCATAAACGAGTTTTATTTAATCTTTACGCAGTCGTAAGTACCGATAACTCTCGGGGCGTCTATGCGGGTACGGAGTAGTTCAACGTTGAGCCACGCTTTGCCATCACGTTTGATAAACTCAAAGCCATACATATTGCCGTCCCGGGAAGGCATAAGGTCCATGTTATACTGAGTATTTGCTTCATCTCCTTGTTTGCCGAGATATCTAACTTTTTGTGATGTCACTTTTTCACCATTAACACGAACCCAGCCATCATCATTACCCGTCAATCGCCATCCTGCGCACTGGAAATTAGCGTTTGCGTTGTGTGCTACGGTTGACAAAGTTGTTAACAGTACGAATATAGATAGTCTCATAATGCTCAGGCTGTTCTCCCAAAAGATGATTGTGATTTTAAATCCCCAGCCACACGCGCCTCACACACCATATCAACACCCCGAGCTTGAGCCTGCAACGGAACTGATTTTTCCCTTGGCGGCCCGAATCGCACTTCGTGCAGGGCGATTCGGTATAAACGGGTTTATCTACGCTTAGTCTTTAATTCTCACACAATCGTAAGTTCCAAACACCTTTGGCGCGTTCATGCTGGCGCGGAGTTGCTGAGTGTTCAGGAATGCCTTACCATCACGTTTTATATATTCCATTGCAATCCATAGTCCTGGCTGGTTGGTTGCCATGCGCCACACCATTTTGATGTTGTCGTAATCTTCTTTTGCTTTCAGGAAGGTTATCTTCTGCGACTCTGGTTTTGCGCCATTGATACGAACAAAGCCATCATCAGTGCCACTCGTTGAAAAAACAAAATCGCCGCATCTCATATAAGGCTTTCCTGCCGAGAAAACAGCGCTGGAAGTAAATAAAGCGGACAAAGCGATTAATAAAGAAAATATCTTTTTCATTACGCACCAGTTTTTAAAAGTGTAGAGTCACTTACCTTGTCAGTGTTTTCACGTGCCTCACACATCATATCCATATACCAATCCTGACCGCGTGTATCTCCTGTAATAGTGATAGAACGTACTATATAGATACCATCGGTGGCAAGGCTGGCGGGAAGGTTTTCCGACTCCGACTTCGAGTCTGCGCTTGGGATCTCTGTGGTGATAATGCCGTTCGTCTCGGCGGGGATGATTTTATCCTTGGCGGCTCGAATCGCACTATCAGGCAGAGCGATGCGATAGATCGAGGCCTGGTCAAGCTGGATCAGCCCGTTAAGCCGGATATTCGGGTTAATCAGACAACGCACGTTTACTCCTGCATCCATGGTTTGCTGCGGCATACCTATCAGACCGGTTTCGCTATTGAGTACAATAGCCGGATGGACAGCCTGGTCCTTTGGCACCATATCCAGACAACCATCAACAAACTGCCAGGTTGCTTTGCACTGGCGGGCGATATTATCCAGATAGTCCCGCGTCATGCCGTAAAATACTCGGCCACGTGGCGAGCGTGACAGAGGAAAAACGGGCCTGAAGCCGGACGTAATGCTGAATGGTGCAAGGTTGTTTAGCAGAATATTGTACTCATCCTCCAGCGTGTAGCCTGCGGCCAGCGTTAGGCTGATGGTCGAGTTGATAAAGGCGTCATGTCCATCGATCGCCTGGATTAATACAAAGGTATCTGTCGGATTATCCCTGCCGGTAATGGCAAAACGAATGTCACCGCTGAATATCATCCCGAAGTTTTGTCCGTCCCGTTGCCCGCTCTGTGTTGGATCAACGGGACGAACTGTTCCCACCTGGCTGGCATCAACCTCCGGCGCGATACCGCTATAACCGGCGATAATGCGGATCTTTGAATACTCTTTGCCGATAATATTGTTGGTGGTATCCGTTGATAAGTTATATATCTTAATATAGGTTGCGATACGGGGCTGATTGATATCATGCCATTCAATCTTGAAATTAACCTTGAAATCTGACAGGTTAACGCCCACCCCATTGTGATTCAGCAACTGTAGCTCGAAGTGGCGTATCCAGTTTTGTCTCATTATTCCCCCTGCACGAAATATAAATGGCTACTAATGCCAAGATTCGTTTTTGTCGGGTATTCCTCTGCTGCGATATCGTTAACCACGAACAAGGAACCGTTAATGCCCAGATGAGCATACTGTTCTAAAAGATCAACCTCCGGAACCAACGGCATACCATTAATCAGTGTATCCCCGGTGCTATCTATCAGAGCTAATATCCACCCTGCATCGTCACACCAGTTAATGCGCATATTCAATAGCTGTCCGCCAAGCGATATGCTGAATTGCTGGTTAATTGGGCTTAGCGGTATTTCCTGTATATTCATCTGGTACCACCTTGTAAAGAGCGCCGCTGTTTGTTGATAGTGTCGCGAACCAAAGCTTTATTTGCCGGAACGGGAGATTTCATTCCGGTATTATATATAGGCGATGTGCTAACCCCTGCTGCCATATTATCCTTATGGACCACGCCTATTGCATACGTTTCCGATATAATAACCTCACGCATTGTCAATACACACATCAGCACGTTTTCGCTGTATCTATCCGTGGTGATATCGAGGGAGCGCAGTAGCATATTTTTATAATGTCGCTTTCCGGTTGTTACATCGAATGGCTGACGGTTATTCTGCAGATCGAGTAGTTGCTGATAGATATCACGTGGGGAGGTACCCATTGAAAGCCCGGTGTTCATATCAAACATTCTTGTGGTATCTGCCAGGTCCAGCAGCGAGCCCTCACCAGAAAAGCCCAGCTCCATGACTATTTCAGCGGGTTGCTTAAAGGCGTGATCGTTAATCGGAGCGCCTTTTTCCACGGGATGTTCTGTGATCACCAGCGTATCGGTGTGACGTTCTGAAATAACGACACTTGGCACGATAGTTCCAATACGCCGTTTCTGCTGGGAGAATAAAACCGATAGGATATCCATTATACTCTGGCCCTCTCTGATTGCTGCGTCAGTCTGGAATTTACGGCAACCTGCCGATCGGCGATGACAAAAGCCGTTTCCTGCGGGTTGTTGGAGCCGTTAACCGTGATATACGTTTTTTGGTTAATAGAAGAACCATTATTCCACCGCCCGGCACCAAACATCATTCCGTAATTGTAAAGAGGCATACTTTCCCCGGTCCGATGCAATATCTCTTGCATTGACTCTACTGAAGGTAAGGAGAGCCAAGAGGGCAATTCAATATTATTTATCTGGTCAAGAACTTTATCAGTAACAAACTTTCCAAATTTTGCGCTGGGCGAGAAACCCAAAAGTTTATCATCGAGCACAATATCTTTAAGCGACTTGAAGGCACCATCAAAATCACCTTTTACCAGTAACGTGAGCGAGTGTAGTAAGGCTGCAAGCAGCGCATTTGCACCCTTGATGCTGTCAATAATCTTGTCAGAAATAGATTTGAACGAAAATTTACTCAGGTCTATCCCTACCATCTCCGCAAGCTTCACAACCAGATCGCCTACCGCATCCCACAATTCACCGGCATTTTTCGTTACGGGAATGAAACTCTCACCTATCTCTTTCAAGCCATTCTTGACGTAGTTAATTTCGGGTTCCCATTTCCCCCAATTAATCAGGCTTTCGCTACCTTCTTTCCAGGCTTGAAAATCCTCCAGCAGCAACACTAGCCCAGCGGCGGATGATAGAATAAGACCCAGAGGTGTGGCCATGAATGCCGTGTTCAAGAGCCGCCAGGCTACTAGCAGTACACCCGCACTGGTAATTATGTTTTTGGTGCTATCATCCAGTTTCTCCCACCAATCTATCAGCGTGCTGATGCTTTCGATGGCGTATATTGCCAGGATCCTGGTAACGTGGGCCAGCGCAAGTATGCCCTTTGATAGCGCAGTAAGGATTTTCTCAATCTTTGGCCAGTTATCAATAATACCGCGTCTGAACTGCTCAACCTCTACGGCCAAACCACCGGCAAGTTCCCCACCGATTTTGTTTTGCGCCATGCCGAACTGCGCGGTGATATCGCGCATTGCGGTCATAAACTGGTTGGCTTGTTTCGCAGAATATTCGGCGTTATAGCCGATGGCTTTCGCCATCTCGCTATACTGGGTACTGAACTGGCCCAAACCGTTACGCATGGCCAGCGTGGTGTCTTCATTGATACCGAATATTTGCGCATGCTGATTGGCACTGTTCAATGGCATCTGATTCAGCCGGTTGCCTAGTTTGGTGAACAGGGTTTCCGGGCTGAGTGCACGCTGTCGCTCATCGCGCGTTTGCACCCCAAGGCGTTGCAGGTAACCCTCTGCATCGGGTGATTGGCGCAGAAAGCGTGTGAAGTTTGCCAGTGAATCCTGTACGGCGGGCGCGGATGCGCCAACCTGTGAGGCCGCGTAATTGATGGCCTCGATCCCTGCTACCTTGCCGCCGGTGCGCTGGGCGGAAAAATAGAGCTGATCCAGATTGCTGGCTATTTTAGTTGTAAACGTCGCCACTTCCAGCGCTGCGGTTTGTACCGCAGCGCCCATCTTTATGGCTCTATGTGCAATGTCTTGTACCGTTTGTGTAAAGCGGCTTGCCGCCGCCTGATCAACACCAAAATCAAGATTGATGAAAAAGTCATGCATATCATAAGAACCCATGACTGTTTCCAGCTTCACGACCTGGTGTGTGACATCTTTCAGCTTTTGTGTAACGCGGGTTGCTGTCGCTTCATCAAAGCCGATTAAAAAATCACGCATCGCATCAGGATTCATGATCGTTTCTCCATTTTTCAATCCGCACCGCGTTATCTGCTTTGAGATCGAGGTAGTCGTTCATCAGGGCGATGTCGCCCAGATCAACGGTACCGTCTTTGAGGGCGGTATAGGGGATAAGCCCGGCATCAACCGGGCGTAGGATCCAGTCTTCACCACCGGTCAAGACATCAAGGGTTAACCCGCTGGCAGGATATCCATCCCGTTTGCGGGGGCTGTAGGCAAAAAACTCCCCAGCGCATCCCCCACGACACGGCCAACAATCTGCAGCATGTCCATCATATCGATGTCGTCAAACATCAATACATCCTGGGAGAACACCGGTGACCATGTTTTGCCGTTCTGGCGTGACACCACAGCTAAGCAGGGGTAAATCACGGCATTACAGTCTTCATCGCTCATGCTTGAGATAACCTCTGCCATTTTCGGCAGTAGGGTTTCCATGCTTGTGCCGCCGTTTTTTATGTTTTTAGGATCCCCAATCACCCCCATCAACATCGGCAGGAGCTTGCGGGATAAGCGGAACTGGGCGAAAACGTCCATTTTTGCCACGCGGTAGTGGTTGTCTTTCAGTTCAAATTCCACCGTTAAAACTCCCCAAGCACTTGATCAATTTTGCCGCAGTCGAATACCCAGGTAACGGTGTTACCCACTTTGGCATTGGCATGATCGGGTTGTTTTTGGAATGCCACACTGCGCGCTACCGTAGTATCACCAGAGGCGCTGTTGCGTACCGTAATCACGTTATTGCCCCATAATGCCGACGACTGGCTCTGTGCGTTATACGCCAGCGAGAGCTTTTTGTTGGTGGGTGAAGTTTTCAGCAGCGTGACGGAAAGCGTGCCGCTTTTACCCGCGTGCAGGCTATGCATTACCTCGCCGTCAGCCCCAGCCGTCATGGTATTCTTGGCTTCAGCCATCGTAACGGTGATCCCCTCTTCTGAGGTGGCTGAACCATAACCAAGGTCGATAACTCCCGTCGGACCAACCAGGCTGGCCGAGACGTCAATAAAACTGTAAGTAGACATGTTCGCTCCTTAGCGATTTACGTTGATGATCACATCGGCAAAGTGCACCGCGCCAGCCAGCTTGATCGCGCATTGGATCACTGGGGCAAGGCGTTTTTCACGTTCGGCTTGCGCCTGTTCGGCGATTGGGTTGGCGTAGGTGTAATAACCTTTTGTCAGGGTATCCCCAGGTTGCACGATGCCCACAGGCCCACCATTCCATACCCCTGGCGCCACCAAACCGTTATTTGCTGCCTGAGCCAGTGAGGCTTCTACGTTGGTCAGCAAGCGGGTTACGCCAGTGTCGGTCTGTGGGATCTTGCTGGTGCTGGTGTACAACAGGTTGAACAGGTTGTTCTGGACAAAGTTCTGCAACCAGTCCAGCCCGTGGCGCTCATCGATAAAATCGCCGTTACACATTACCCCTGGCTGGATAATGGCTGTATCGTTGTTGTAGTTGACAAATACGTTGCAGTTTTTTTCTGCCAGGGCGTTCGCCTGCGTCTGGGTTAATGTTTCGGCGGCGATACCGGGTTGCTGTTTAAACTTCAGGGTGATGGTGGTGTTATTGCCGTTAAAATTGACGCTGAAGGCGCGGCCAAATAGTGAAGCGGCAGCATAAGGGGTAGTACTGGAATATTGCACAAAGGTGCGAGAAAACTTCCTTGCCTTCAACAGGCTGGTAATATCACCGCTAGCGGCAAAGGCCGAGAGATTTGTCGGGGTACCCGCGACGACAGGCTCTACCAGTAGACCATTTTCATCTTCTGACTGGATAACGACGCTTCTCTCGGTAAGCAGGTAGGCTTCCAGCCCTGCGGGATCCTGCACGGTGTGGCCGTAGATGCGTGATACGCCATCAGCCTCGATAAATGCTGCCACGGCCAGGACATCATCATCATTCAGGTTGGTATTCGCGATAACCAGGCCGTACCAGGCGGTAGAGATGTTCGCCAATTCAGCGATGCAGGCCTGAATACTTTCTTTCTCTTGGCGGGGGATCAGGCGTGCGCCGGTATCTTGTGCCAGCCCCATTAACTCTGATAGATCGGTTCCCGCAGTACCCGGCGTTGCGAAGGTGACAACGGAAGCGGCGGTAGTGGTCTTTGAAGCAACCATAAACTGGCTGCCATTCCAGGTTACGGTGGCGTTGCCCAGTGCGCTACTCAGTTTGAGAGCAACCCCGTTGAGGTTGGTTTCTGCTGAAAAGTCGAGTGCGCTCACTGTCTTGGCGGTACCATCAATGGTGATCTTCAGCGCCCCATCTTTTACCGCAGTAAAACGGCTGAGGTTTTTTTGTTCCGTGGTCAAGACCGCCCCACGTAGCATGGCTGCGGTATCAGTTTCTAACCAGCGGGCAATAAAGAGCGTTACCGGACGAGGCGATTGCTGATAGTACAAATTGGCGGCGGCATACTCCGGCGTGTTCATGCCAAAGTCTGTTGCCACTCCTGAAATATCGCTGTAGGCGCGGATCCGTTCACCGGCGTCGATCACCGGTGAGGAACCGACCACCAATAATGCGCCAAAGTTACGCGACTGCGCGGTGCGAGCGCTCATATTGATTGTCGCATTGACAATGTTGGATACGGGTAATCCCTGTAGTGACATGTTTTAATCTCCAAAAAATTTAACGGGTGCGGCCACCAGCGATTTAACGCCGTATTCGCGGATTTCTTTGCGGTGCAACTGAACTTTCAGATCGTAGCGGCGTACCCACTGGTCCTTAACCAGCTTGGGTGCGGACACCACCGCGCCGTAGGACTCACATGACAGCCCAGCAGCGTTCAGTTCGGCATTGTTTTGCGGGAGAGTCAGACCGTCACGGAACAAGCGTGCAAAGTGCTGACCGTTGGGACCGTAAAAGCTGATTTCCACTTCAACGCCGTCGTGCCGCCAGAGCGCTACGCTGTCGTCAGACTGATTGACCAAGGCTGGCGCGGCATCGGTAGTCAGGGTCATCACCCCCAGATCGCACCAATCCACATCTGCGGCGGGCTGTGGTGGTTGTTCCGGTAGCCAACGTAAAAGTACCGAGGCGGCTGGTAACCCGGAAACGCCGCACACCCACCGGCTCAGTAATTGTTCCAGCGCCAGATCATCCAGTTGGAGTGATTGCCGCGGGGTCAAATAGCCGGGTTCGGTGCTGTTATTCATTCACTTTCCCTCCGCCGAATGGCAGCAATTGACAATACATCCACATAAATTCGAGACCGTAAGCGACACACGAGTCGGCCAGCGTTATTGGCATGTTGTTAATTCCTGACAAACGTAAGTGATAGGGCACAGTGCAAAGGGGTTGTTGACCCATCTGCACGTTTCGCCACTTCGTGGAGACAATGGCGGGATAAACAGGCTTTCCATAAAGAACTTACCGATCGGTCCCTATTCGGGGTCGGTGGGTGATTACGTCGCTCACCCGATGCGTCTGCTTGTGTGGTTTC
This sequence comes from Serratia aquatilis, assembly GCF_044865145.1. NCBI lineage: Bacteria > Pseudomonadati > Pseudomonadota > Gammaproteobacteria > Enterobacterales > Yersiniaceae > Serratia > Serratia aquatilis. Next base: position 65,399 of record NZ_CP173186.1, read on the forward strand.
CTACCAAATGTACTGTTTATGCATACAGCCTATGCGTGATTAGCAAATGCGTCAAATGCATATTTGCGGAATTAAATGCGTACGCACTTAATTAATTGAAATGTTTGGTTAACTATTTTTGCGCGGTAGGGGCTGCTTTGGTACTCAGCACGGTATAACGGACAAAACCCAGAAAGAAATCTTTCTGGGTCAATGGGATAGAGGTAGCTAGCAGATTTTAGGGAGGGGTATTACCAGGTGGAAGATGACCAGAACACTCGGCCAAGAATGACCAACTGTTCTTTTCTTTGCTGATAAGAGAGCTGTTCATCAGCAAATTCTTCGCGATTCATTGACCGAATAATCACACCGCCATCGGGCTGTTCTATCAGGTACTTAACGCGTAATAAATCGCCATGGCGTATGCCATAGGCTTTACCATCCCTGATCCTGGTATCGTCGGTGTTTATACCAACAACATCACCATCGGCCAGGCGCGGCTCCATACTGTTGCCTATCACGCGAACGAGTTTCGCAGCCGCTGCTGAAATCCCCAGCTTGTGTAGATAGTAGCGGCGAAAAATCAGTGCAAACTCTTCTTCTTCAATAAGTTCCATGCATCCGCTTCCAGCAGAGAAATGAACATCGATCAGCGGTATTTCCACAAACTCTTCACTGTCTTGCTCCCCTTCTTCCCACACTGTCGCTTTTAGCCTGGTAGGCTGAATATCGGACTCTGTCGACGGTTGCTCGAAAGGGAGGTCTGGCTTAAACAGGTCTGCAACTGGGCAGCCAAAGAAATCAGCAATCTTTCTGATCATTTCATCGCTATAACCTTGCTTAGCCCTTTCAAGACGCGAGATATTACCCACGTCACTGCTTATGGCGTTAGCGAGATCGGCAATGTTTAACCCCTTTTTGATGCGGAGATGCCTGATGTTACGACCCACGGTGGGATCGATTTCTTTGGGGAGTTTCTTTTGGTTTTCCATTTTGTCATTTTTTCATTAATGTGCGTGATACGCAAGGTGCAGCACGCACATTAACGACGCCCCAAAAGCCCATCCTCTGTTCTAAATAATTCGTGTTGCGTGAAGGTGGTAACGCGGTGAGTCCCCAGGAGCTTACTTAGGTAAGTGACTGTGGTGAGCGATGAAAGCCAACACAAATGCAACTCGAAGTATGACGAGTATAAATACATAGCCATTCTGCTAAATGGCGTGTGTGCAGTTCACATTCGCTAAATGTGGCTGGACCAGCATAGCCCAAGTTAATTAAATATTGTTTAACTAACAATTGTCACCTTGCCTTTCTACCGGTATCATTCGCTCAATTTTCACTCAGCGTATTTGGTGTTGCCCTCACTTGTTTATTCACTCCTGATGAGAGTTTTCTTGGGCGGCAAGGCATTGCTCAATCATTGCTATCAACATATGTGCATGACTGCCAGATACCGGCGGGTGATTATTTTGTTTAAATTAATTAAAGGTTACAAGGATGAATCGTAATAATGCTCGCGACTTGGCGCTATTTTTCAAGGCCGGTCTCTTCTGTTTGGCAGTACAACCTGTGGCGCTGGTGTCGGCTAACATGCTCCCACCCAACGCGTCACAGAATGCTGCAGCCATTGATGCCCAAGAGCAAAGTCGTCAGCAAGAGCGTGAACGGGCAATACAGCAGCAAAATAACCCAGAAACCAACGTTCGACTGACCCGGCCAAGTGTTTCACTACCCGATTACCCGGCCAATGAATCCCCGTGCTTTACCATTAACCGTTTTACGTTGGAAGGGGACTCAGCCAACCGTTTCCAATGGGCACTTGACGCTGCCAATGGTGCTAAAGGCCGTTGCCTGGGATCACAAGGGATCCTGCTGGTGATCAATAAAGTGCAGAATGCCCTTTTGGAGCAGGGTTATGTCACCACGCGTGTCATGGCACAAGAGCAGGATCTCACCAAGGGTGTATTTACACTCACCCTTCAACCAGGCCGCATTGCCAATATCCGCTTTGCTGAACCGGTATCTTATCGCGCCAGATTATGGAATGCCGTCCCAGCGCGTTCCGGGGATATTCTCAACCTACGCGATATTGAACAGGCTCTGGAGAACTTCAAGCGAGTTCCCAACGCTGAGGCGGATATCAAGATTGTGCCGGGTTTGCAAGAAGCGACCAGCGATCTGCTGATCACCTGGAAAGAGAACCGTCCGGTCCATCTCAGCCTCGGGCTGGATGATAGCGGCTCTGAAAACACCGGCAAATATCAGGGTTCTGCCACCCTTTCCATAGATGCCCCCTTTGCTCAGAACGATCTTTTCTATGTCAACCTGGGCCGAAGCCTGTTCCGCGATGGCCCCTACGACAGCCGTTCCCATACCGTCAACTACAGCATTCCTGTTGGTTACTGGGGCTTCGCAGCCAACTACAGCGACTACAACTACAACCAGAATATCGCTAATGCCAACGAGATCCTCACCTACAGCGGAAAAAGTGAAAATGCCCAGTTTACGGTGTCGCGTTTGCTGTTCCGTAATCAGGCCCACAAAACCACGCTCAACATGCGTGGCTACCGCCGTCACTCGACTAACGCAGTTGGCGACATTGAACTTACACAACAAGAACGGCGTGTAACAGGCTGGGAGCTTGGGCTTAACCAACACAGCTATCTCGGGGATGCCACCCTCGATGCCAACATCAATTGGCGGCGTGGGATCGGCGCTTTTGGTGCGCTGCCTGCACCGGAAGAAGCTTATAACGGTGGAACGTCTCGCCCCAGCATGCTGATGGGCGATATCAGCTTCAACCAGCCTTTCCTGTGGGCTAGCCAATCCTGGCGTTTCAACACCAGCCTGCGCGGGCAATGGAGTAATCAGCCACTTACACCACAAGATCGCCTGACGATTGCCGGGCGCTACACCGTACGCGGGTTTGACGGCGAGCAGAGCTTATCCGGTGAAAAAGGCCTGATCTGGCGCAATGAACTGGCCTGGAAGATGCTGGCAAGTGACCATGAACTGTATTGGGGGCTGGATTATGGCCGGGTAGATGGCCCCGGAACTCGTGATCTGGCAGGGAAACAGTTGGCAGGTAGCGTACTGGGCCTGCGTGGAGCATTGTGGCAACGCTTCAGCTATGACCTGTTTGCCGGCGTTCCGCTTTACAAGCCAGAAAGCTTCCACACCTCGGGTGTGACCACCGGTTTCAGCATCAACCTGCAAATCTAGCCACTACGGCAGACCAGAAACAACAAGCAGACACCTTTTTACTTATTTAATAGATTTATTAGAGAATTTGCTCCATGAATAAACATTGCTACCGCATCATTTTCAGCCGAACTCAAGGTGAGTTGAGAGTGGTATCCGAACTGGCCCGCAGTTGCAGCACCCAACCCGGGCAAAGCCGTGGAACGGGTGCCTCCCGCCTGTGGGTAACGCTCCGTCCTGCCCTATGGCTGATTGGTCTCATTCTGTTTGCCGAACCCGTATTGGCCAACGGTATCGTGGCAGATGGTCAATTGGCACCCGCACAGCGCCCTGAGGTGATCAATACCCAGAACGGGCTGCCGCAGGTCAATATTAATGCGCCAAATCCGGCTGGAGTATCGCATAACCAGTACCAGCAGTTCGATGTCGGCCAGCAAGGTGCGATCCTCAATAACTCTGCGGTGATGACCTCCACCCAACTGGCCGGTTACATTCAGGGGAACGCCAAGCTTGACCCGAATGCGGCCCCTGCCAAAGTCATTATCAATGAAGTCAACAGCAACAACCCTAGCCAACTACGCGGTTTTCTGGAGGTCGCGGGCGGTAAGGCGCAAGTCGTGGTGGCAAACCCGTCAGGTATCATGTGTGACGGCTGCGGCACCATCAATGCCGGGCGCATGACCCTCACCACCGGTAAACCGCAATTGAATGCGGATGGTAGTGTGGCCGGTTATCGGGTCGAACGCGGAGTGATCCAGGTTCAAGGCGGTGGCCTTAATGGTGACCCGCGCCACGACACCGAGTATGTCGATATTCTGGCACGAGCAGTGCAGGTGAACGCTGGGGTTTGGGCGCGAGAGGGCGTCTCTGTGACTGCGGGGCGCAACCAAATTAGCGCAGATGGCAAAGTGATCGATGCCCTGCCGGGTACAGACGGCAATGCCCCTGAATTGGCGATCGATATGGGGCAGATGGGCGGTATGTACAGCGGCCACATTCGCATGATTGGTACAGAAGCTGGGGTTGGCGTGCGCAATCAGGGTGGGCATTTGCAGGCCGAAAAAACCCTGGTAGTGAACAGCGAAGGTAAACTGACCTGGCAGGCTGGCACGGCAGAGCCTTACACTCAGGCCGGAGGGGACATTACCCTTACGGCCAGAGATAGCGTTGAACATCATGGCAAACTGTATAGCGGTGGTCAGCTCAGTGTGCAAAGCCGCCAGGGAGGGATCAAGCAATCCGGCACCTTGGCAGCGGGTGGTAATGTCACGCTGCAAGCCGCACAGGCCATAGATAGCAGAGGGCATCTTTTGGCGGGTAGTGATGCAAACAGCACCCTGGTCCGCCCGGCGGATTTAACGCTTGAAAGCCAGTCAGATATTCATGCCGGTGGCAGCCTGATGAGCCAGAACAAGGTCAGCGTTACTGGCCGCAGAGTGGATATCAGCCAGAGCCGTCTGGCGGCCAAGCAGGCGGTATTGACGTCGTTTGCCGGGGATGTAGCGCTGCAACAGGCGCAGGTTGATAGCCAGCAGCTCACCGTAAACAGTCAGGGTAATCTCTACTCTCAGCAGGCGCAAATCCGTGCGGGCAACTGGCAAATCACCGCCAACAGCCTGTTCAACCAGGCGGGTATCTGGTCACAGGTGGGTACTGGTGAAAGCCGCTTTGCCCTCACTAGTGCACTGGATAACACCGACGGTAGCATTGAAACTCAGCAACTCAGCCTGAATACCTCAGTTCTCAACAACTTGCGTGGTCGGCTGGTGGCGTTGGATGGCACGGCACAACACTGGCGTGTCAGCGCTCTGCTGGCTAACCAGTCCGGGGTTATTGGCAGTAACGGCAGCTTGCAACTGGATATAGGTGGTTTAGATAACCTGCATGGCACACTGCAAAGCCAGTCACACCTGACACTTACTACGCAGCAAGGGGCGGATAACCGCCATGGCAAGCTATTATCGGGTGGTAATCTTACCCTGAACAGCCAGGGCACGCTGAACAACAGTGCCGGTGAGATCCGTGGTCAGAACCTGCAACTTGCTACGCAGGCGCTGAACAATGCGCAGGGCCAGGTGATCAGCCAAGGACGACAGCAGCTTGACGCTCGTCAGTCGATCGATAACCAGCAAGGGCTGATAGAAGCGGGCGATACGCTGGATATCAGCACTACAGGGAACTGGGATAACCGTAAAGGCACCGCACTGGGGGTAAAACAGGCCAAAGTCACTGTAGGCAGCCTGGACAATACGGCGGGCAAGTTGCAATCCGGCGGTGAGTTAACACTCAACACTACCGGCAACGTTAATAACCAAGCGGGTACGTTAACGGCGCAGCAGAACCTCTATTGGCAAGGCGGAGCACTCAGCCTGTTTAATAATGATGAGGGCAAGCTGTTAAGCGGCAGCGCGCTGTCACTGAATGGCGGACAGTTGAACAACCGCCAGCAAGGTTTGATACAAAGCCAGCAAGCGCTGACATTGAACCTTAGCGGTGCATGGAACAACCAGAGCGGGAAGCTGGCCAGCGGCGGTAGCAGCACGCTGCGTGCGCTCAGCCTGACCAATATGCAGGGTGAAATCCAGGCGTTAGATAGCCTGGATATGCAGTTCACCCGCGAGTTGGATAACCGCAGCGGTAACATCATCAGCCAGCAGGCACAGCGCTTGCAGGCCGAGAACATTTTTAACACCCAAGGGTGGATCGGTAGCCTGGGTACGCTGACGACGATCAGCCAAGGTTTCGACAACAAACTGGGGGAAGTGGTCAGCCAACAGGATGCTGACTTGGCTGCGACCAACTTGAATAACCAATACGGCACCATGCAGTCTGCCGCCAATCTGGTGTTGCGTGTTGCTCAGGACATCACCAATCAGGGCGGGAAGATCGGTGCTCAAGCCCGTCTTTTGCTGCAAGGGCTCACCAGCGGTGCGCCTGCCGGAGTGCTATACAACGCAGGGGGGCAATTGCTAGCGGGTGAACAGCTATGGATAAGTGCTCAAGGCATCGATAACCAGCAAAATGGCCTGCTTTATAGCCAAAAACAGCTACAACTGACGCTAAGCGATACGCTGGATAACCGTCTGGGCAAAGTGCAAAGTGGTGAAGGGATGCAGATCAACGCATTACAGCTGCTGAACACGCAAGGGGTGATTGACAGCCAGCAACAGCTCGGTTTGCAGCTCCTTGGTTTGCTGGATAATCAGCAGGGTACGCTGCGTGCCAATCAGGCCCAGCAAATCTCGGCTGAGCGCTTACTGAACGCGCAAGGCGTGATCAGCAGCTTGGGTAATCTCCAGCTTACTACCAACCAGTTTGACAACGTTGCGGGCATGGTGATCAGCCAGGGTGAGGGCGATTATCACTTCAACGCGCTCGAAAACCAGCAGGGTAAAATCCACAGCGGCGGTGCACTCACACTGAGCGGCGACAGTGTGGATAATCAGGGTGGTCAATTAGTCTCTAGCCAGGCACTGTCGCTCAATGGCGAGAGTGTAGATAATCGCAACCAAGGGGTTATCAGCAGCCAAGGCGCATTGACCGTTAATGCCCAGCAGGTGAACAACCGCGACGGTGGATTGCTGATTGGCACCACACAGACCGAAATAAATGCCCGCACGCTGGACAATACCGCCGGGCGCGTGCAAAGCGCGGGCACCCTGACCCTGTCAAAGCTGGACTCGCTGGATAACCGCCAAGGATTTATCTTGGCTAATAACACCACGAACATCAGTGGTGGCTCCCTGTCGCTATTTAACCAAGGCGGCACGGTCCAAAGCGGCGGTGGGTTAACGGTTGCCACCCAGTGGCTCGATAACCAAGGGGGAACCCTGCTCAGCCAACAGGCGCTGCAGCTTAGCGTACAACAGGATTACACCCATCGCGCTGGGGATACTATCAGCAGTAACACGGCCGTGACCTTCAGCGTGGCAGGCGTGTTGACCAACCTGGCAGACTGGCTATTACCGGGCGATCTGACGATCCACAGTGCCCATTTGACCAACCTGGCTAGCCTGGTGGGTAACCAGTTACACCTGACCACCGGAGCGTTGGTCAATCAGGGGCGTATCGAAGCCGATACGCTGACCCTTGATGTTGACAACCTGGACAACCAGGCCACGCTGATGGCGGACCAACTGGCGATCAACAGCCGGGTCATCGACAACCATGGCCGCCAGGCGCTGATTGCTGCCACAGAAAACATCAGTCTGATGACTGGTGAGCGGTTGACCAACCGCGACGGTTCGCTGATATACAGTGCTGGTACGCTGCAGCTTACCAGCGGTGACCTGATTGAAAACCGAGCCAGTAATATTGAAGCGGAAGGGGATCTGACCCTGACTGCCAAGCGTTTTGACAACCTGCGTGAAGGGCTGGAGATTGCGCGTGAAGCAGAGAGCAGCGAATACAACTGGCACCGTTACAACTACTACTGGCGCTCTTACGATTCCGGGGTAAATACCGATCTGAGCACTATGGCACCGACCACCCAACAGTTGACCTTCCGTGACGATGCAGCTGCCGTGAGTAATCCGTACGGCACGCTGCTGAATATTGATGCCGCCACCAAAAGGGCGGAAGTGCAGGTGAAGGACAATAATGGCCAACTGATCAGCCTGTGGGTGAACTATCTGACCCTTATTCCGAATGCCGACGGCAGCTACGCCATGACGTTCTATGAAACGCGTGGTTTCCGGCAGAATACCGTACCGACTCCTTACCAGAACACGGTATGGCGGGAGCATGACTGGGGATCGCTGGAACAATGGAACCCAGAGTTGCATATTGATATCGCCGCTGCGCCGTTTGTGACCGACTACAATAACTTCCGTGAGCGCTCGGTAACCGGTACGCTGACCAGCGACAAACTGATCTCTGCCGGTATTGGGGCCAACCTGCTCTCCGGCGGCAATATGACCTTGCATATTGGCGAGCAGTTGCTGAACGATGCCAGCACCATCAGTTCCAATGGAAACCTGGTGATTGATGGCACGGCCAACATCATCAACCGGGGGTATTCGGTGAATGAGCGGCGACAGGAGGTTATGGTCGATCACTACGACCGTGACACCAACCACTGGTACCCAACCAACAATCTGGATGAAACCACCGTCTTGACCACTATTGACGGGGTGATCAGCGGCTACGGCAATGTGACGATCGGCGGTGCACACCTGGAAAACACCACGGTCAACCAGGCTCAAATCAGCGCGGTCGATGCCGCGCAGAATGCTGCTGTGGCCGAGCGTGCCGAATGGGAGCGCAATCCATTGGCTGTGAACGTCGATGGCGGTGACTGGCAGGCGGCCGATACTGGTCTAGCGGGAAGCAGCCAGCCACTGACGCCGGGGGAACTGGCGTTAACCGACAAACAGCACCTGGCTAGCGTGGCGACGACTATTCCCAATAATGGCCTGTTCCGCCAGCAAACGGCGGCAAATAGTCCGTTCCTTGTAGTAACCGACCCGCGTTTTGCCAACAAAAACAATTTCCTCAGTAGTGACTATTTGCTGCAGCGCGTGGGGTATGACCCAAGCCAGGTGCACAAACGCCTGGGGGATGGTTACTATGAGCAACGGGTAGTTCGTGAACAGTTGCTGATGCTGACCGGCAGGCCATCGTTGAAAGGCGATGATGCGATGGCGCAATACCAGGCTTTGATGAATAACGGCATCAAAGTGGCGGACGATTTCCAACTGGTGCCGGGCATTGCGCTCACGCCATCACAAATTGCTGCTTTGCAGCAGGATATCGTCTGGCTGGTAAGTGAAACGGTTGAGACAGCCGAAGGACCGCAGACCGTTTGGGTGCCTAAAGTCTATCTGGCTAACAACACGGTCCGTGTAACTGGCGATGGTGCAGTGATTGCCGGGGGCAACCTGCAACTGTCTACCGGCAGTATCAACAATGCGGGCAACCTGTTCGCTGACAAGGCCATGAGCATTGATACCGGCACCTTCCTGCACCAGGGGGGCGATATTCGCGCGGACTCGATCAATGTGCAGGCCGACAGCATCAGCCTGAGCACCAACCTGCAGGATGCGTTGCGCCAGGCGAGCATGAGTGCGCGTGAGCTCAGCCTTAGCGGCGGCGATATCAGCCTGCAGGGGGCAAAGCTTAGCGCTACTGAAAACCTTAGCCTGAGTGCCAGCAACAGCATTAACATCACCACCGCGCGCAGCACCACCACGGCAGATGTGAGTGTTATCTCCGGAGCAATGGGTAACCGTAAACGCGAGGGGATGGAAGAGGCCGGTGAGCGGATGGCCCAGGTCAGCGGTGAATGGCAGCAGGCATTGGGCAGCAGCCTGGAGGCAGGGGGCAACCTTAGCCTGAAGGCGGGCCAGGATATTACTTTGCAAGGCAGCCAGGCCAGCGCTGGGGGCAAAGCGCAGGTTCAGGCGGGAGGCAATGTCTCGTTACTGGCGGATACCACCACCAACAGCACGCATCTGGAGGCTAATAGCCGCACCTCAACGGTTAGCAACAGCCGCCAGGCAGATACTCTTCACACCAGCGGATTAAGCGGTGACAACGGCGTCACCATTCTGGCTGACGGCAACTTTGTGGCTGAAGGGGCACAGGTTGAGAGTGCATCTGGCGGTATTGGGTTGAGCGCACAGCAAGTGACCATCAAGGAAGCGCGTCAGCAGGTAAGCGACAGTGACAGCGAACAGAACAAGGTGGGTAAATCGCAAAGTCAGCGCCAGAGCGAGATCACCAGCGACACTGGTCATGGCAGTCGGTTCAGTGCTCAAGAGGGCGTGACGGTGATTGCCGAGCAGGGAGATATTCTGCTGCAAGGTAGCACAGTGCAAAGTGAAAAGGGCAACGTTGGACTGAAGGCGGCGGGGGACATCTCGCTCAATGCCAGCCAGGATGAACAACATCTGACGCAGTGGGGGAGCAGTGGGAGTAAAAATGCCCTGAGCAGTACCGCAACGGGCAGTACTTTGGCTAGCGGCGGCGATCTGAACCTGGAAGCTGGGCGCGATCTGAACTCGCAGGCGGCTGCGATGGTGGCGGATAACGATGTCAACCTAAGCGCGGGGCGCGATGTTAACCTCAATACCCAGCAGACTCGTGAGTACAGCGAGAGCCAGGGTGGTGGCAGGCAACAGGTGGACGATGTTATTCGCCAGCAGAGCACCGAGATTGCCAGCGGGGGCAATACTACGCTGCGTGCGGGCCGGGATGCGGCCCTGAATGCGGCGCAGGTGCAGGCCAGCGGCGACGTTGCGGTGAGTGCCGGGCGGGATGTCACGCTCAACAGTGCCACCGAAAGCGACTATCATTTCTTTGAAGAAACCAAAACCAAGAAAGGCTTCCTGTCGAAGACTACCTCGCATACGGTACGGGAAGACTACGCCACGCAGGAAAAAGGATCGATGCTGAGCGGCGACAACGTATCGCTGTTGGCAGGCAATGACCTGACGGTGAAAGGCTCATCGGTGGTTGGTGACGGCAAGGTGGATCTGCAGGCAGGCAATAACGTCGAGATTGTGGCTGCGACCGAAGAGCAATCAAGCTACCGGTTGGATGAGAAGAAAAAGAGTGGCATATTCAGCGGCGGCGGACTGGGGTTCACCATCGGCAGCGCCTCATCACGCCATCAGGTGAACGAAGACGGTATCACCCAGAGCCAGAGTGTGAGCACCATCGGTTCGACCGGTGGGGATGTGAATATTGTGGCGGGGGGCAAAGCGCATATCGGTGGTGCTGACCTGTTAGCCAGCCAGAACCTGTCGGTTACCGGCGATAGCGTGCAGATCGACCCAGGCCATGATATCCGTCGCCGCGATGAAAGCTTCGAGCAGAAGAGTAGCGGCTTGACCGTGGCACTCTCGGGTGCGGCAGGTGGCGCGGTGAATACGGCGGTGAACACCGTTCAGCAGGCCCAGAAAGAAACCGATGGTCGTCTTGCCGCCTTGCAGGGCACCAAAGCGGCGCTGTCTGGCGTGCAGGCCGGTCAAGCGGTGGCATTGGAGCAGGCCAAAGGTGGCAATATCAACAACACCGTGGGGGTCAGTGCCTCGTTGGGGAGCCAGAAATCGTCCTCGGAGTCCCATTCGCAGTCGAATACGGTAAGTGGCTCGACGCTGACGGCGGGCAATAACCTCTCGGTGACCGCTACGGGTAAAGGCCCTGCCGCTAATAGTGGGGATATTGTGATTGCGGGCAGCCAGTTGAAAGCCGGTGGAGATACCACGCTCAGCGCTGAACGCGATATACTGCTCAGCGGCGCAGCCAATACCCAGCAGAGCAGTGGCAAGAACAGCAGCAGCGGTTTCGGTGTGGGTGTTGATGTATCAACGGCAGGCGTGATGGCCTCGGCGAACGCCAACAAAGGCCAAGGCTCCGAGAACGGCAACGGCACGCAGTGGACGGAAACCACTGTCGACAGTGGCAACAAAGTGAACATCACCAGCGGACGCGACACCACGTTAAGTGGCGCGCAAGTCAGCGGTGACAGCGTGAAGATGGACGTCGGGCGCGACCTGACGCTGAGCAGCCAGCAGGACAGCGACCGTTTTGATGCCAAGCAGACCAGCGTATCGGGCGGTCTGTCGGTGCCGATTGGCCCAGGCACCGGCGGCGCACAGTTCTCGACCAGCCGTGACAAGTTGCAGAGCCACTATGATAGCGTGCAGGAACAGACGGGCATCTTCGCGGGTCAAGGTGGGTTCGATATTACGGTGGGGAACCACACGCAACTGGACGGTGCGGTTATCGCCAGCACGGCCCCGGCAGAGAAGAACAAGCTCGATACCGGCACGCTTGGCTTTAGTGATATCGAGAACAAGGCGGAGTTCAAGGCCGAGCACCAAGGGGGCAGCTTCAGCACCGGCGGCAGCCTGTTGGGTAACGTGCTGTCGAACAGCAACAACCTGTCGCTGGCGGGTGCCAACAACAGTGGGAATGCCGAAGGGACAACACAGGCGGCGGTGAGTGATGGCACGATCACCATTCGTGACCCGGCGAACCAGCAGCAGGATGTGAATGACCTGAGCCGTGACACCGAGAATGCCAACGGCAGTATTGCGCCGATCTTTGATAAAGAGAAGGAGCAGAACCGGTTGCGGGAAGCGCAGCTGATAGGGGAGATTGGTGGTCAGGCGATGGATATCCTCCGCACCCAGGGGGATATCAACGGGCTGGAAGCGGCGCTGAAGGCCAATCCGACGCTGAAAGGTGATGAGAAAGCGCTGCGTGACACGCCGGAATACCAAGCCGCAATGCAGAAATACGGCACCGGCAGCGACCTGCAGAAAGCGGCTCAGGCAGTAACGGCGGCGTTGCAGGGGTTAGCTGGCGGGAATATGGCTGCGGCGATTGCGGGGGGATTAAGCCCGTATGCGGCGGAGCAAATCAAGGCGTACACCAAAGGTAATGATACCGCCAACGTGCTGGCCCATGCGGTGTGGGGCGCGATAGCGGCAGAAATGAGCGGCAACAGCGCGGCGGCAGGTGCAGCGGGTGCAGCCGGTGGCGAACTGGCGGCGCGTTATCTGGTCAGCCAACTGTATCCGGGCGTGAAGCCGGAAGACCTGAGCGAGGAGCAGAAGCAGAATATCAGTGCGCTGTCGACCTTGGCGGCAGGCTTGGCGGGTGGTGTGACGGGTGATAGCAGTGCTAACGCTCTGGCGGGTGCTCAGGCGGGTAAGAACGCGACGGAGAATAACTACCTCAACGCCAGTGATAAGATCCGTCAACAGCAACTGGAAGCCAAACTGGCCAATGGCACGATTACTGATAGTGAAGTAAAAGATCTGGCTGAGCTGACGCAAAAGGATATTACCAGTGATGCAAATCTGAAGAATGCTTGTGCCAATGGAGCCAGTGCGGGCTGTGTTAATGAGCTGAAACTGGCGTTTGCTGCCAAAGACAGTTATCAGGGTTATGCGGAATACCAGACCTATTACGACTTACGCGACCAGTTCCCAGAGGAAATGGCAAAGTTCGGCGATTTAATCGGGGATTACTCGCGTGATCTGCTCAAGCTGATAGACCAGGGTTATACGCCTGAACAGGCCAAGGCCAAGATAGCTGAGGATGCCGCCTACGCAACCAAATACCAGCAGGCAATCAACGAGGTTCCTGGCTGGGCCAAGATAGCCATGACCATCCAGGATACGGTGGGGATGGTTTATGGTGCTAAGGCTGCGGGGTTCACTCTGACAAGGGTGACGGAAGCCCAATTAACGCCTTTTAGACAGATGGTAATTGATGTTCGGGCTGGATTATCTTCAAAAGTAAAAAATTCTGGTAATGCTGCTGTTGCTGAAATTGATATACCTGGTATGCCAAAGCAGATGGCAGCACATAGTCGAGTCGATAATGCTGGTAAAGGGTTGGTAGGAGAAGGAAGTCAGAATTTCCAATACCAAACATTGAAAGCTAGTGATGGTAGGCCTATCGATAGGAACACTGACTCTGAATATAAAATTCTTGATAACCTTGCAGACCAGTTAGGTAACAACACTTCAGCGAAAGGAAGTGTAACCATCTTTACTGAGCGCCCTGCCTGTGGCAGTTGCTTAGGTGTGGTAAATCAGTTCCAGAAAAAATATCCCGGTATTCAAGTTAACGTCTTGGATAACAATAACATGTTATTAACCCCGAGGAATATAAAATGAGTGGTTATCGTGTTGATTATTATGAAATTAAAAAGGATTTTTTAGAGTGTTGCTATGATGGCTGTCGTCAAAAGTTGAAAAATATTGCTAGGGGTACTTCGGGGGTGCCACAAGATGACGATGGAGTAGGATATGCTTCTTATCAATATGAGGAGGTCTATCAACTCCCTATCGAACAATTAATGTTAGCAGTTATTAACCTAATACTAATGGCTGCGCGTGGCCCTGAACATGTTGAAATGTTCCATCGAAAAAAAATTAAACAGATTTTATCAGCCCATCCTCTTGATGAGTTACTAAAAGAGTTAGGGGGAGAAGAACGTGAAGACTTATTGTGTGACATGAAAGCGTTGCAACTAATATAGTCAAACACCCCCGGCCAACTGGCCGGGGTTCCTACATCTAAGCCTTGAAAATCTCCACTTCCCGCCGCTGCAATCGGATCATACCGGGGGCGGCGGTGACTTCCAGTTGTTCAGCACTGGCAATGCCGGACTCGTTGAGCCAGTCGCCAGCAATTACCAACTCGCCGTTTTCCCGCACCCAATCCGCGCCAAGATCCGGGCGGTGTTGGCTGGCTTCGCAGAGTTGTTCCCAAACGGCTTCATCGGTGACGGGGGTGATCCACAGCGTGTGGTTCTGGAGCGTCAGTTGTAACGGGGTGCCGCAGGTAAAACCGAGTGTCGCCAGCGTATTGCCTGCCAATATCAGCTCAGGGATCGGTTCAGGGGTAAAGGTGATGTTCATGCGTTCCCCCCCGTGGTGGGCGCCGTGCGGATAATCAGTTGGCCCTGTTCGGCAATAATGCTGACCGCTTGCCCGGTGGTGAATCCCAACTGTTCCAGCCATCTTCCCCTAATCGTCAGTTGTGGCGGCGGGTTCGGTCTGCCACCGTTGGGGCGGTAGCCCACAATGCTCTTACGGGCTTGGGGTGTGGCGGGTTGTGACGTAGAATCTGCTCTAAAGTGCCACATATCGGCGATAGCGTGCAGATCGATCCAGGCCATGATATCCGTCGCCGCGATGAAAGCTTCGAGCAGAAGAGCAGCGGCTTGACCGTTGCGCTGTCTGGCGTGCAGGCCGGTCAAGCGGTGGCATTGGAGCAGGCCAAAGGTGGCAATATCAACAACACCGTGGGGGTCAGTGCCTCGTTGGGGAGCCAGAAATCGTCCTCGGAGTCCCATTCGCAGTCGAATACGGTAAGTGGCTCGACGCTGACGGCGGGCAATAACCTCTCGGTGACCGCCACGGGTAAAGGCCCTGCCGCTAATAGTGGGGATATTGTGATTGCGGGCAGCCAGTTGAAAGCCGGTGGAGATACCACGCTCAGCGCTGAACGCGATATACTGCTCAGCGGCGCAGCCAATACCCAGCAGAGCAGTGGCAAGAACAGCAGCAGCGGTTTCGGTGTGGGTGTTGATGTATCAACGGCAGGCGTGATGGCCTCGGCGAACGCCAACAAGGGCCAGGGCTCGGAAAAGGGCAATGGCACGCAGTGGACGGAAACGACAGTCGACAGTGGCAACAAAGTGAGCATCACCAGCGGACGCGACACCACGTTAAGTGGCACGCAAGTCAGCGGTGACAGCGTGAAGATGGATGTCGGGCGTGACCTGACGCTGAGCAGCCAGCAGGACAGCGACCGTTTTGATGCCAAGCAGACCAGCGTATCGGGCGGGCTGTCGGTGCCGATTGGCACTGGCGTCGGTGGCGCACAGTTCTCGACCAGCCGTGACAAGTTGCAGAGCAACTATGATAGCGTGCAGGAGCAGACCGGGGTCTTCGCGGGTCAAGGTGGGTTCGATATTACGGTGGGGAACCACACGCAACTGGACGGTGCGGTTATCGCCAGCACGGCCCCGGCAGACAAGAACAAGTTGGATACCGGTACGCTGGGCTTTAGTGATATCGAAAACAAGGCGGAGTTCAAGGCCGAGCACCAGGGGGGCAGCTTCAGCACCGGCGGCAGCCTGTTGGGTGACGTGCTGTCGAACAGCAACAACCTGTCGCTGGCGGGTGCCAACAACAGCGGCCATGCCGAAGGGACAACACAGGCGGCAGTGAGTGATGGCACGATCATCATCCGTGACCAGGCGAACCAGAAACAGGATGTGAATGACCTGAGCCGCGACACCGAGAATGCCAACGGCAGTATCGGACAAATATTTGACCGCGAGAAAGAGCAGAACCGGCTGCGTCAGGCGCAGTTGATTGGGGAAATCGGTGGGCAGGCGATGGATATCCTCCGTACCCAGGGGGATATCAACGGGCTGGAAGCGGCGCTGAAGGCCAATCCGACGCTTAAAGGTAATGAGAAAGCGCTGCGTGAAACGCCGGAATACCAGAAAGCGATGAAACAGTACGGCACTGGCAGCGATGTGCAGAAAGCGGCACAAGCCGTCACGGCGGCGTTGCAGGGGTTAGCTGGCGGGAATATGGCGGCGGCGATTGCGGGGGGATTAAGCCCGTATGCGGCGGAGCAAATCAAGGCGTACACCAAAGGTAATGACACCGCCAACGTACTGGCCCACGCGGTATGGGGCGCGATAGCGGCAGAAATGAGCGGCAACAGCGCGGCGGCAGGTGCAGCCGGTGGCGAACTGGCGGCGCGTTATCTGGTCAGCCAACTGTATCCGGGCGTGAAGCCTGAAAACCTGACCGAAGAGCAGAAGCAGAATATCAGTGCGCTGTCGACCTTGGCGGCAGGCTTGGCGGGTGGTGTGACGGGTGATAGCAGCGCTAACGCTCTGGCGGGTGCTCAGGCGGGTAAGTCGGCGGTGGAGAATAACTATCTGAGCGTTCAGGAGAAGACAGAGCTTGAGTTAGCGAAACAGAAACTCCAGAACAGCAAAGATCTGGCAGAGCGTGAGCAGGCCCAGCAGAAAATCAATGAACTGCGTGAAAAGGATATCGCCAGCGATAAGGAAGTGATCGGTGCCTGTGGCAATGGCAATGCAGGAAGCGCGGCTTGTGCGAGTGCAAGACTGAAAGTTATCGCGGCCAAGGGGGAATACGAAACCGGGCCGTATAACTCAAAGGTTAGCCAGCAATACTCTGATGCTTACGGCCAGATAGTGAACCTACTGAATATCACTAGTGTTGATGCGCAGAATCAGCAGCAGATCCAAGACGCAATGATCAACTTCTTCATGACCACGAAAGGAGTTGATTACGCGACGGCCAAAGATTATGCCGAGTTGAAGCAAGGGGCAGATATTATTGTTGCTTCGCTCACTCCGGTACTTGGTGCAGCAGCGGCGAAACAACTTGGCAAGATTGTTGATGCGAATCTGAAGGTTGTGGCGAAAGGGAACGTTGACGGTAATAAGTTCAGTGATACTAACCAAGGAGCTAGACCTTCACAGTTGGCCGACTTTAATAAACCGACTCTGATCAACGATGTGGTACAGGCCAAGATAGATAAGCGCCCTGATAAAAATTACCCTAATGGTAATATGGGCACTGCTCATGCGGAAGTTGGTGTGATTCAGCAGGCTTTTGACAAGGGAATGACTCAAGGGCGTGAAATGGCTATGAGTGTCGCTGGCAAGGAAGTATGTAACTATTGTTTGAGCGATGTAAGAGCTATGGCAGAAAAGGCCGGATTAAAGTCACTGACGATATATGAAGAAGCAACAGGTAACGTTCTTTTTTGGCAGCAAGGTATGAACAAAATAGAGAACAGAGGGCCAGCAAAGTGATGGTGAATTATGAGCTTTCTCGTTTATGTGCAGGTGAGAAACATGTCAGGAATAAGTCTCCTTTATGGTCTGATGTGATCGATTTTTTAAACGTCT
This sequence comes from Serratia aquatilis, assembly GCF_044865145.1. Classification (NCBI taxonomy): domain Bacteria; kingdom Pseudomonadati; phylum Pseudomonadota; class Gammaproteobacteria; order Enterobacterales; family Yersiniaceae; genus Serratia; species Serratia aquatilis. Next base: position 83,013 of record NZ_CP173186.1, read on the forward strand.
TGAAAAATAGCAGCGGTAGCGTAAATATCAGAATTATCAATGCGCCAGATGTTGGCCCTGAAAGACTCAGCGTTGAGGCAGAGAATGGTTTTTATCTGGTTACTCTGCTCGAATATGATGAATCTGGAGGGGATGTAAGATCCATATGGGATAAAACATCTTCGTCTGGTGGGAGCATCATGATTCTTGGTAATTACTGGCCTGAGCGTCAACTTACAAAAAACTTCGAGCTTGTTGTCAGGATCTTTAAGGAGTTCTTCGATACTGGCAACGTATCAACGGAGCTTCTGAACTGAGATCAGAATCCCGGCCAACTGGCCGGGATCTTTACTTTTATGCCCTAAAAACTTCCATTCCCCGCCGCTGCAACCGGAGCACACCGCACGCAGCGGTGACTTCCAGCTGTTCCGCATCGCTAATACAGGACTCGGTGAGCCAGTCGCCAGCAATCACCAACTCGCCGTTTTCCCGCACCCAATCCGCGCCAAGATCCGGGCGGTGTTGGCTAGGTATACTCGGCCCATCCTGGGCCTCGCCCCTTCGGGGCCGCTGCAAGCAGCGTTCAACTCTGCTCCCGGCAGAGTTGTCACAGAGTTGTTCCCAAACGGCTTCATCGGTGACGGGGGTGATCCACAGCGTGTGGTTCTGGAGCGTCAGTTGTAACGGGGTGCCGCAGGTAAAACCGAGTGTCGCCAGCGTATTGCCTGCCAATATCAGCTCAGGGATCGGTTCAGGGGTAAAGGTGATGTTCATGCGTTCCCCCCCGTGGTGGGCGCCGTGCGGATAATCAGTTGGCCCTGTTCGGCAATAATGCTGACCGCTTGCCCGGTGGTGAATCCCAACTGTTCCAGCCATCTTCCCCTAATCGTCAGTTGTGGCGGCGGGTTCGGTCTGCCACCGTTGGGGCGGTAGCCCACAATGCTCTTACGGGCTTGGGGTGTGGCGGGTTGTGACGTAGAATCTGCTCTAAAGTGCCACATATCGGCGATAGCGTGCAGATCGATCCAGGCCATGATATCCGTCGCCGCGATGAAAGCTTCGAGCAGAAGAGCAGCGGCTTGACCGTTGCGCTGTCTGGCGTGCAGGCCGGTCAAGCGGTGGCATTGGAGCAGGCCAAAGGTGGCAATATCAACAACACCGTGGGGGTCAGTGCCTCGTTGGGGAGCCAGAAATCGTCCTCGGAGTCCCATTCGCAGTCGAATACGGTAAGTGGCTCGACGCTGACGGCGGGCAATAACCTCTCGGTTACCGCTACGGGTAAAGGCCCTGCCGCTAATAGTGGGGATATTGTGATTGCGGGCAGCCAGTTGAAAGCCGGTGGAGATACCACGCTCAGCGCTGAACGCGATATACTGCTCAGCGGCGCAGCCAATACCCAGCAGAGCAGTGGCAAGAACAGCAGCAGCGGTTTCGGTGTGGGTGTTGATGTATCAACGGCAGGCGTGATGGCCTCGGCGAACGCCAACAAAGGCCAAGGCTCCGAGAACGGCAACGGCACGCAGTGGACGGAAACCACTGTCGACAGTGGCAACAAAGTGAACATCACCAGCGGACGCGACACCACGTTAAGTGGCGCGCAAGTCAGCGGTGACAGCGTGAAGATGGACGTCGGGCGCGACCTGACGCTGAGCAGCCAGCAGGACAGCGACCGTTTTGATGCCAAGCAGACCAGCGTATCGGGCGGTCTGTCGGTGCCGATTGGCCCAGGCACCGGCGGCGCACAGTTCTCGACCAGCCGTGACAAGTTGCAGAGCCACTATGATAGCGTGCAGGAACAGACGGGCATCTTCGCGGGTCAAGGTGGGTTCGATATTACGGTGGGGAACCACACGCAACTGGACGGTGCGGTTATCGCCAGCACGGCCCCGGCAGAGAAGAACAAGCTCGATACCGGCACGCTTGGCTTTAGTGATATCGAGAACAAGGCGGAGTTCAAGGCCGAGCACCAAGGGGGCAGCTTCAGCACCGGCGGCAGCCTGTTGGGTAACGTGCTGTCGAACAGCAACAACCTGTCGCTGGCGGGTGCCAACAACAGTGGGAATGCCGAAGGGACGACACAGGCGGCAGTGAGTGACGGCACGATCATCATTCGTGACCCAGCCAACCAGAAACAAGATGTGAATGACCTGAGCCGCGACACCGAGAATGCCAACGGCAGTATTGCGCCTATCTTTGACAAGGAGAAGGAACAAAACCGGCTGAAGCAGGCGCAACTGATAGGGGAAATCGGTGGTCAGGCGATGGATATCCTCCGCACCCAGGGGGATATCAACGGGCTTGAGGCGGCACTGAAGGCCAATCCGAGTTTGAAAGGCAATGCTGAAGAGCTGCGTAAAACCGATGCCTACAAAGCCGCAATGCAGAAATACGGCACCGGCAGCGATGTGCAGAAAGCGGCACAGGCCGTGACGGCGGCGTTGCAGGGGTTAGCTGGCGGGAATATGGCGGCGGCGATTGCGGGGGGATTAAGCCCGTATGCGGCGGAGCAAATCAAGGCGTACACCAAAGGTAATGACACCGCCAACGTACTGGCCCACGCGGTATGGGGCGCGATAGCGGCAGAAATGAGCGGCAACAGCGCGGCGGCAGGTGCAGCGGGTGCAGCGGGTGGCGAACTGGCGGCGCGTTATCTGGCTGGGCAGTTGTACGGGGCAGATACGGATGAGAAAATCGCCAAGCTGAGTGAAGAGCAGAAGCAGAATATCAGTGCGCTGTCGACGCTGGCGGCAGGCTTGGCGGGTGGTGTGACGGGTGATAGCAGTGCTAACGCTCTGGCGGGTGCGCAGGCAGGTAAGAACGCTGTGGAGAATAACGCGCTGAATGCGACTGACGAGAAGCAACGTCAGGATGCGAAATGGTTGCTGCCATACTTGGAAGGTGAGAAGAAACAGCAGGCAGAGCAGTTAATTGGTGACCTGAACGCGAAGGATAAGGCGTTTGATACAGCGATTGATGATGCGTGTAAGAGCTTGTCTTCAGCGCAATGTAGTGGGTTGCGTCAGGAACTGGCCGCGATGGGCAAGAGCTACGACGAACAGATGGACGGTCAGTATATTGGCACGATGGCCAGTGTATACAAAGAGGGTGCTGATAAAGTCGATGGTCTGATGTGGCAATACGCAACCGCAGACGCTCAAGCCCAGAAAGCCAAAGACATCCAGACCATCGCCAGTAACTGGGGTGTCAGCATCGAAACAGCCTCTGCGCTGTATACCGGAATGGCGATAACACACACCACAGCAGCTATAGGTGGTGCTGTATGGGGGTTGAAAGGCCCAAGTACTGTAACTGTTTATCGTGTTGAGGGAGCACCAAACACTCGTATTTTAATCGGAGACAACGGGCAGGTTAGTATCACTGGCAGTACAACGTTATATTTAAATTTTGGTGATAAAGCCAGGGCGCTGGAATTCTTCGAAAAACGTGGCACTCAGAATATGGATGGTGCAACGATAAAAACGTTTGAAGTACCTCACTCTGTTCTGGATGATTTAAGAAATACTGCTGTGAAAGAAAGTGTTGCTCGATTGCCAGAAAATAAAGGAAAACCTGTTATTGCTGATCCAACTAAAGCTAAGGATCAATATGGAATAAGGCCCGAAAAACTGAAAGAGTTACAAGACAAAATCATTCAGGGGACAGGAAAAGATGCAAGTAAGTGATGAAAAATTGCGGCAAATATTACTGGAGAGGGAGAGGTTGCAAAACCCTCCCCAGTCAACAGAAAAAGCCACTGGTGTCGGAATCGCCAGATTCATTGTGTCCTGTAATGATGTACGCGCAGTATTAGACTTGGCAAAAGAGGTGCTAATCACAGTAAATAATCATTCTACGCAAAACTGGCCTTCTCTTGATGAATGGTCAAATGTTCTTCCATCACAGTTTGTTGATGGTTTTTTGCCAGAACCAACTGAAAAAGAAAGAGAAAAGCAAATTCAAAACTGGGGGGGGTTATCTTATGAAGAAAAGCTTACTGAAGCTTCCAACGATAATAAATGGACATTATCATCATGGTTATCTTGGCTAGAGCCTGATGAGCGAGAATGGTTTTGGTGGAATGCAGTGTTATTTGATGCACCGTTAAATAATAGCCATTTCATAATCGAGGTAACTGCTCTTGACTCCCCTTTTATGTCTGGTGCTTTGAAATGGTTATTTAAAGCCTGTGGGGCGGAAGAGGTTATCTCAGAAGATGATTTATAAATCCAAATCCCAGCAAAATTAGGTCTTGGTTCCTAAACCTAAGCCCTAAATTCCCCTTTCTCCCGCCGCTGCAGCCAGATCACACAGGGGGCTGGTATTGCTCTTTAACAACATAGGGGAAAATGGCGTAGCGGGCTGAAAAAGCGCGTCTGGGAAAAAAGTTGCCTGGGCCAAAATGCATTGGCAAAAAATAGTTGTAAGCTGCTGAGTGTACTGGTAAAAATGGTGTTATCTGGCTGACTCCGCACTGGATGAAGTTGTTGTGGAGAATAACTTCCTAGGAGCCACATCTTCAAACAAACTTGATAAAGCCGTAGAGAAAATTATGCAGGGTGATAAATCACTTGCTGCTGCAAATGACCTGCTCACGCTGGCAAATGCGGATAAACGCAGTGATGCTCTGGTCTCCAAATTCACCAAAGACCCTTCACAAATGAGAAGCACAGAGCGTGCCGAGCTGGCGGGTTATTTACGTGTTTATGCTTCAGAGATGGAAAAAACCTATGGTTCGGCGGTGGCACAGGAACTGGTGAAAGGCATGCTGTCAGGGCGGGACTATATAAAACGTAACCCTGACTCAGAAGCAATGGCAAAGGCTCAGGTGATTATGAACACGTGGGGCTACCATAAATCCAATGCGAGTATTGGGGACCCTGTTGTTCTTTATGGTCTAGGGCCTCTGGGGAACTCAATCAAGGCTGGGATGCTAGGTAATGCGGCGATAGGTGTTGGTGTTAATACAGCCGTTCAGCTTGGCGGTAAAGATCCGTTTAACTACGTTGATGCGATACTTGCTGGTGTTACCGCCGCTGCGACTACAGGGAAAGGGATAGGAGTATCTGCTGGAATCAATATGGGTGGAGCTGCTCTTGGTAGTGCTGTGAAAGGTGAGGACCCTACTAATTCCACGATTGGCGCGGGGGTTGGTTCTGTTCTTGGTAGTGCCGGAGGGGCGGTAATAAAAGGTTCAACCTCAACAGTTGCTAAAGAAAGTATATCTGACTTGACTGGTGCAGTAGGGGGAAGCTATATCAGTGAAAAAACTGGGAAGTTGGTAGAGGACACGCTTGAGGAAATAGATAAAAACAATGCTAAAAAATGATTTTTTTCGCCTGATCAGGCTTGTACTAATGTGTCTTGTTCTATTTTTTTTATTTGATGCTGCTTCCGTACTACTCGCGTCGTTGTTGGTTTATTTTAAAACGGAAGTTTTTTTACTTAACTGGGCAGATATATTTTCCTCATTTTTGCAGACAGGATACATAGGAGGGATCGTCTTAGGGACGGCTATTTGGATTAAAATTAAGATACAAGAGCATCAAATTAGGAAAAAAAACAACAGATCCAATTAGCTTCACTTTTACAAAATTGTGACAGTAGGCTGACGAATCCCGGCCAGTTGGCCGGGATTTTTGCTTTTAAGCCCAAAATCCTCCCAAATCCCACCGCTGCAACTGAATCACATTGGTTGCGGCGGCGGCTTCCTGTTGTTCCGCAAAGTGGTGGCGGTTTATCTTCTCTTTTAACTGCCCAGCATCCGAAGGTGAATCGCTAATCAGACGAAATCGTCGGACAGGAAATGTTTTGTACGTACCGCCATGCGGTGGCGGTGCGACAAAACAACCGGGTCAGGGCTACGCCCCCGACACCCCACACCGATAAAATAAACCCCGGCTTAGCTGTCGGGGGTTACTGTATCTATGCTCTGAAAACGTCCTCTTCTCGCCGCTGCAATCGGATCACACCGGGTGCGGCGGTCACTTCCAGTTGTTCAGCATCGGTAATGCCGGACTCGGTGAGCCAGTCGCCAGCAACCACCAACTCGCCGTTCTCCCGCACCCAATCCGCGCCAAGATCCGGGCGGTGTTGGCTAGCCTCGCAGAGTTGCTCCCAAACGGCTTCATCGGTAACGGGGGTGATCCACAGCGTATGGTTCTGGAGCGTCAGTTGTAACGGGGTGCCGCAGGTAAAACCGAGTGTCGCCAGCGTATCGTCTGCCAATATCAGCTCCGGGATCGGTTCAGGGGTAAAAGTGATGTTCATGCGTTCCCCTCCGTGCTGGGCGTGGTGCGGATAATCAGTTGGCCCTGTTCGGCAATAATGCTTACCGCTTGCCCGGTGGTGAAACCCAACTGCTCCAGCCATCTTCCCCTAATCGTCAGTTGCGACGGTGGGTTCGGTCTGCCACCGTTGGGGCGGTAGCCCACAATGCTCTTACGGGCTTGGGGTGTGGCGGGTTGTGACGTAGAATCTGCTCTAGCCATGGTAACTACCTCGTATAGTTGCTTGTGGTTAGCGGAATGAGGTGTTGGTAGCACCTCATTTCCGCGATATAGATTTTATCCTGTTATTTCTTGCTCTTATGCATGAGTATCATTGCATCCAAAACGTTATTCACTGTACGTAATTCTTCATCATCCAATTGTTTAATAGCTTCAAACCTCAATTTCATCTCGTCAGTCGGTTCGCGTTCTTTATCTTCAAAGATGAGCCAGTCCGTAGAGACACTAAACACCATCGCTATGCGTTTAAGGATATCCAACGAAGGATTGGCCTCTTCAGATTCATAACGGCGGACCTGAGTTAAATGAATACCAATTTTTTCAGCCATTTGACTCTGAGTCAGCCCATGTTGCTTTCGCAATTGCAGAATACGGGTAGAGAATCCCATCCAAAACCTGCCTTAGTATTAAGCTAAACTTTGCATCATACCCTCTGGTTCTAGATAGAGTTACTTTTTGTTCCAATTGGAGCATATTTTAAGCCCTAAATGGGTCTATTACAATGTTCTTTTAGGATTTAAGTTATCAACTAATAGGATTGATTTGTTTTTATATACCTAATATATCAATGATTATTTTCTTGGTTAATGTACCTAATTATTTCAATAAACCGGTAATGTCACTTTCGGTTCGTATTGCTATGATGCGCAACGTGCAGGCAAGCATTCCATGGCTGGGCGGTAGCGTGCCGTCTCAACTGAAAACGACAGCCGCCAAACCAACGAATCACAGTTTATCGGTTCGCCCTATTTCCTTGATCGCCTGAACCCCCACCGGGATTACAACTACCGTTTCCTTGGGGATGTGACCTTTGATACCCGCTTTATCAATACAGACTAGTGGCGGTGAGTGCCGGGCGGGATATCACGCTCAACAGTGCCACCGAAAGTGACTACCACTTCTTTGAAGAAACCAAAACCAAGAAAGGCTTCCTGTCGAAGACTACCTCGCATACGGTACGGGAAGACTCGCCACGCAGGAAAAAGGATCGATGCTGAGCGGCGACAACGTATCGCTGTTGGCAGGCAATGACCTGACGGTGAAAGGCTCATCGGTGGTTGGTGACGGTAAGGTGGATCTGCAGGCAGGCAATAACGTCGAGATTGTGGCTGCGACCGAAGAGCAATCAAACTACCGGTTGGATGAGAAGAAAAAGAGTGGCATATTCAGCGGCGGCGGGCTGGGGTTCACCATCGGCAGCGCCTCATCACGCCATCAGGTGAACGAAGACGGTATCACCCAGAGCCAGAGTGTGAGTACCATCGGTTCGACCGGTGGGGATGTGAATATTGTGGCGGGGGGCAAAGCGCATATCGGTGGTGCTGACCTGTTAGCCAGCCAGAACCTGTCGGTTACCGGCGATAGCGTGCAGATCGACCCAGGCCATGATATCCGTCGCCGCGATGAAACCTTCGAGCAGAAGAGTAGCGGCTTGACCGTGGCACTCTCGGGTGCGGCAGGTGGCGCGGTGAATACGGCGGTGAACACCGCACAGCAGGCCCAGAAAGAAACCGATAGTCGTCTTGCCGCCTTGCAGGGCACCAAAGCGGCGCTGTCTGGCGTGCAGGCCGGTCAAGCGGTGGCATTGGAGCAGGCCAAAGGTGGCAATATCAACAACACCGTGGGGGTCAGTGCCTCGTTGGGGAGCCAGAAATCGTCCTCGGAGTCCCATTCGCAGTCGAATACGGTAAGTGGCTCGACGCTGACGGCGGGTAATAACCTCTCGGTGACCGCTACGGGTAAAGGCCCTGCCGCTAATAGTGGGGATATTGTGATTGCGGGCAGCCAGTTGAAAGCCGGTGGAGATACCACGCTCAGCGCTGAACGCGATATACTGCTCAGCGGCGCAGCCAATACCCAGCAGAGCAGTGGCAAGAACAGCAGCAGCGGTTTCGGTGTGGGTGTTGATGTATCAACCGCAGGCGTGATGGCCTCGGTGAACGCCAACAAAGGCCAAGGCTCCGAGAACGGCAACGGCACCCAGTGGACGGAAACCACTGTCGACAGTGGCAACAAAGTGAACATCACCAGCGGACGCGACACCACGTTAAGTGGCGCGCAAGTCAGCGGTGACAGCGTGAAGATGGACGTCGGGCGCGACCTGACGCTGAGCAGCCAGCAGGACAGCGACCGTTTTGATGCCAAGCAGACCAGCGTATCGGGCGGGCTGTCGGTGCCGATTGGCACAGGCGTCGGTGGCGCACAGTTCTCGACCAGCCGTGACAAGTTGCAGAGCAACTATGATAGCGTGCAGGAGCAGACCGGGGTCTTCGCGGGTCAAGGTGGGTTCGATATTACGGTGGGGAACCACACGCAACTGGACGGTGCGGTCATCGCCAGCACGGCCCCGGCAGAGAAGAACACGCTCGATACCGGCACGTTGGGGTTCAGCAATATCGAAAACAAGGCGGAGTTCAAGGCCGAGCACCAGGGGGGCAGCTTCAGCACCGGCGGCAGCCTGTTGGGTGACGTGCTGTCGAACAGCAACAACCTGTCGCTGGCGGGTGCCAACAACAGCGGCCATGCCGAAGGGACAACACAGGCGGCAGTGAGTGATGGCACGATCATCATCCGTGACCCGGCGAACCAGAAACAGGATGTGAATGACCTGAGCTGTGACACCGAGAATGCCAACGGCAGTATTGCGCCGATCTTTGATAAAGAGAAGGAGCAGAACCGGCTGAAGCAGGCGCAACTGATTGGTGAAATCGGCGGTCAGGCGATGGATATCCTCCGTACCCAGGGGGATATCAACGGGCTGGAAGCGGCGCTGAAGGCCAATCCGAAACTGAAAGGTGATGAGAAAGCGCTGCGTGACACGCCGGAATACCAAGCCGCAATGCAGAAATACGGCACCGGCAGCGATGTGCAGAAAGCGGCACAGGCCGTAACGGCGGCGTTGCAGGGGTTAGCTGGCGGGAATATGGCGGCGGCCATTGCGGGGGGATTAAGCCCGTATGCGGTGGAGCAAATCAAGGCGTACACCAAAGGTAATGACACCGCCAACGTACTGGCCCACGCGGTATGGGGCGCGATAGCGGCAGAAATGAGCGGCAACAGCGCGGCGGCAGGTGCAGCGGGTGGCGAACTGGCGGCGCGTTATCTGGTCAGCCAACTGTATCCGGGCGTGAAGCCGGAAGACCTGACTGAAGAGCAGAAGCAGAATATCAGTGCACTGTCGACGCCGGCGGCAGGCTTGGCGGGTGGTGTAACGGGTGACAGCAGCGCTAACGCTCTGGCGGGTGCTCAGGCAGGGAAGAACGCGACGGAGAATAACTTCCTGAGAGCCACATCTTCAAACAAACTTGATAAAGCCGTAGAGAAAATTATGCAGGGTGATAAATCACTTGCTGCTGCAAATGACCTGCTCACGCTGGCAAATGCGGATAAACGCAGTGATGCTCTGGTCTCCAAATTCACCAAAGACCCTTCACAAATGAGCAGCACAGAGCGTGCCGAGCTGGCGGGTTATTTACGTGTTTATGCTTCAGAGATGGAAAAAACCTATGGTTCGGCGGTGGCACAGGAACTGGTGAAAGGCATGCTGTCAGGGCGGGACTATATAAAACGTAACCCTGACTCAGAAGCAATGGCAAAGGCTCAGGTGATTATGAACACGTGGGGCTACCATAAATCGAATGCCAGCATAGGAGACTCTGCGCTGATTTTTGGCAGCAGTGTGCTGGGTACCACGATAAAAGGTATGGCAGCTAATGCGGCAATCGGTGTTGGTGTAAATGCAGGTGTTCAGCTCAGTGGGAAAGATCCGTTCAGCTATGTTGATGCGATAATGGCTGGAGTGACAGCGGCAGCTACGACTGGGAAAGGAATTGTAGCCTCAACACCTATTAATATGGGAGGGGCTGCAATTGGTAGCAGTATTAAGGGGGAAGATCCTGCTAATTCTGCTATTGCTGCTGGGGTGGGTTCTGTATTGGGAGGGGCCGCAGGGAAAATAGCTACAGAGCAGTTGAAACCTGCAATTAAAGAAGGAAGTGCAGAAATAATTGGAGCAGTAACAGGTGGTACTGTGGGTGAGATTACAGGAAAAAATGTACAAGACTCTTTGAATAATGTAGGTGACAAAAATGGGAAAAATTAATATTAATGATTTGTTTTTATTGATTTTTTATTGTGTCTGCATTCTATGTTTTGCTGTAGTGCTCGGCTATGTGATAGCTGCTGTTATTGTTTATTTTAAGATAGGTATATTTAATCTTAATTGGGAAATAATTATTCCTGAGACCGTAAGGAAAGGAGGCATTGGTGGAGTAATTCTTGGTTTCGGTATCTGGATTAAAGGTAAGTTAAATGAAAGAAAAAATAAAAATCAATGAATAAAACGAATCCCAGCCGTTTGGCTGGGATTTTTTTGCTTGTCAGTCAGATATTAATGTGGAGAATAACTATCTGAGTGCGACGCAGTCCCTTGCATTCGACAAAGAAATGCTGGCGTGTAAAGCATCGGGTGGTGACTGCCAGGCAGTTATTGATAAGTGGAAACAAATCAGTGATAAGCAAAGTGCAGAAGCTGAAAGATAACCCACTGGAAGCCGTAGTTATTGATAAAGAACTGGCTCAGGGCGGCATTGAGATGGCAGAACGGCCCGGTTGGTTGGGTAGCATTCCTGGCGTGGATGTGATGACCAGCGAAGAAGCCAAAGCTTATGTCCAGCAGCGGAATAGTCAGGATCTGGTTAATATTGATGTAAACAGCCCCGGCTGGATGAGTTTTGCATCATACGCATCAGATCCGGAGAATCAAGCAGCGCTAACATCTCTGGGTGTATTGGGTAAGGATCTGATTGCGATAGCAAAAAATAGCTTAACAACTAAATCATTATTCAAAGAAATGACGACTCAGGGTATTAAATTCACACCTGAAAATGTTGTTGGTGCGGCAAAGGATAATAGTGGGAAAATCATCTTCCTTGAGAAAGGTAATTCAAAATCAGGATTGCAACATATAGTGAAAGAGCATGGTAGCCAATTTGCACAAATTGGCGTATCAGAGGCACGTATTCCAGATGTCGTAATGAAGGCTGTTACTGACGGTAAAATTTTTGGTTATCAGGATACTGGAACTGGTCGTCCAATTTACGAAACCATGATCGACGGTAAAAAATATAATATTGCTGTTACTGTAGGAAATAATGGATACGTAGTAGGAGCTAATTTGCGAGGCTCAGTAAAATGAAAGAAATAAAGTTAATGGCTGATTATCATTGCCATCCATTATGGGGAACAACTCCAGATGATTTTGGGGACATATCCCCCGACGAGTTGCCGATATCTTTGGAGTTAAAAGATAGCCTTGACGCTTGGGCAAAGCGATATGATGCCATACTCAATACAGATGATCCGGCATCGTCTGGTTTTAACAGTGTAGAAGAGGAAAAGCGATTTATTGATGATGGTTATAAATTAGCTGAGCTTCTTCAGAAAGAACTAGGAAGTACATATAAAATTATATATCACGCTGATTACTAAACCGTACTCAACTGTGCGACAAAACAACCTGGTCAGGGCTGCGCCCCGACACCCCACACCGACAAAATAAAACCTCCGGATGCAGTTGCCGGGGGTTATCTCTGTTACTCAACAAACATCAGGCCACCGGGGTAATGCGTGATCCAGTTGGCCGCTGCTTCAGGGTTAAACGGTTCGATGCTGAGTCCTTCCAAACAGCTCCATAGCTCGCGGGTGTTCTGCGCAGTGATCACCATGCAGCCGGGCATGATGCGTATTTTTAACGGCATCCCTTCGGTAAATCCGGCTTCGGTGAGCCACTTCCCCCGCAGACTGATCGCCTGAAATCGAGCGCGTGAATAGCGCTCGGCTTGGGAAATGCGTTGTATTGCTTTATCATCGCTTGCAGCCATAGTAACTACCTCGTTTAGTTGCTTGTGGTTAGCGGGGTTGGGGTGTTCGAGCACCTCAACCTCGTGATTAAAAACTAGTTATTCCTATCTTGGTCAACGGGCCGTATAGCAGACTCAACCCGATGCTTCACAATGACGGCGTCAATGAGTTTAATGACCGTCTCTTGTTCTTCCGGCTCACACTGAGCTAACGCCCGGAATCGTTCCATTAGGCGCGTGTTGCTAATCGGTAACTGCTCGTTATGCGAACCGAGCAACAGATAATCAATCGTCGTGGAGAATAACGCGCTGAGTGATTTAAATGATGCGCTGGCCGCTGGGAAGACGCCTTAACAACAGGCTGAAGAGCGTGTTGAAGAGCAAAATGAGCGGTACAAGCAGGAAAACTGTGCCGGGATGTGCGCGGAAACGTGCTCGGTGAAGATGTATGAACAGCGCCGGGAAGAGCTAAAAGATATCCTGTCGACAGGTGCGGATTTTGTGCCAGTGGTTGGCGATATCAAGAGCTTTGCAGAAGCACAGAGTGCGCTGGATTACCTGGTTGCGGCGATAGGGATTATACCCGGTGCCGGTGATGCGGCGGGTAAGGCTATCAAGGCGGCAGAAGCGGCGCTGAAGAAAGGTGATGTTGCTGAAGCATCGAAGCTGATTAACAAGGCCAGTGATGAAGTATCGGCAACACTCCCTATGTGAAGTAAGCGTAATCCATCTTATCAACCTGTCAGGAGTCAACCAGGTTCGATAGGTAACCGAGAATATTCAGGCCATGCTTTAGACAGAATGCAGGATCGAGGAATAACTCCTTCTGTTGTTGAAAATACGATTAAAAATGGGAAATCAACTCCTAGCCGAGGCGGAACAACAGTGCACTTTGATCCCGAAAGTAAAGTCTCAGTGGTAACGAATGAATCTGGAAAAGTGGTGACGGTTAAATATGGCGACAAGTAAGAAGAATGTTATTTGTGAATATGCAATTAGTTCGTTAAATGACGTAGTTAACTTTGCCAAGTTCGTAAGTTATGCGGAGGAATTGGCTCAGTTAAACGAGTTGTTTGAGGACGAAAAAAGCAGAGTTAATTACCAGAAAATCTGGTTTGAGATGGAAATCATCAACGCACTTGCTCTATCAGAATGGGAGAGTGAGGGGCGTCCTGCGAACTGGCAAACTCGTTGGGAGTCAGACTATAAGCGAGATGCTTCCGAACTAATGGATGAGTTACTCAGGACGTTGAAGTAAATATCGAACCCCGGTTAACTGGCCGGGGTTCTTGCTTTTATGCCCTAAAAATCTCCACTTCTCGCCGCTGCAACCGGATCACACCGGGGGCGGCGGCAACTTCCAGTTGTTCGGCATCGGTAATGCCGGACTCGGCGAGCCAGTCGCCAGCAACCACCAACTCGCCGTTCTCCCGTACCCAATCCGCGCCAAGATCCGGGCGGTGTTGGCTAGGTATACTCGGCCCATCCTGGGCCTCGCCCCCTGGGGCCGCTGCAAGCAGCGTTCAACTCTGCTCCCGGCAGAGTTGTTCCCAAACTCAGCTCCGGGATCGGTTCAGGGGTAAAGGTGATGTTAATGCGTTCCCCTCCGTGGTGGGCGCAGTGCGGATAATCAGTTGGCCCTGTTCGGCAGTAATGCTGACCGCTTGCTCGGTGGTGAAACCCACTGTTCCAGCCATCTTCCCCTAATCGTCAGTTGTGGCAGAGGGTTCGGTCTGCCACCGTAGGGGCGGTAGCTGACAACGCTCTTACGGGCTTTGAGTGATATATTCACAACACACGTCTGGCAAACCGGGGAGTGAGTTGCTACGGTTACGCCATAACGCGTAACACGAAAGGAACGGATTGATGTTGAAGACCATTGCCAGATGTACTGTGCTGGCTATGCTGCTGGCCGGGCTAGCGGCCTGTGATAATCAGGACACTAACAAACCGCAGGTGCCAAAGCCAGAACCTAAACCAATCGTTACGCAGCCTGCCCCTACGCCACAGGAGGAAGAACCTAAACCCTTACCTGGCCTGAGCGTTTCACTGCAGAAGGGTAGGATTACGTTTGAACTGCCACCGGGTTTTAGCGATCAGACGGAGCTAAGTGGCTTCGTTAACAGCGAGAAATCGACGAATCAGCTATTCCTCGATATCAAATCGCGCCAACGTACCTTGTCTTCCGAAGTGATCCCACCGGAAGGGATGAAGCTCAATACCAGCGATGCGATGCTGAAAGAGTTGACGCAAAGCATGCTGACGGAGTTCGCCGATCGCTATCAGGACATCAAGAAAACCAAAGAAGACAATTTCACTGCCGGCGAGCAGAAGTTTCGCCGTCTGGATACCGAACAGAGCGTAAATGGGCAGAAAGTGGTTTCCACCGTGGTACTGACGGTGTTCAATAAGCGAGTGATAACGTTGCAGATGCTATCACCGGCTACCACACCGGAGGCTCATCAGGCCTTGGTGCAGCGTATTATCGATACCATTCAGGTTAAATAAGCGACCATGAGCACTGAATTCCAGCAACTTTATAGCCAGTTACCTGCTATTGACCGCCTACTGCGCGATCCTGCCGTTGAACCCAACGTGGCCAAACATGGCCAGACCCTGATAAGCGAGTTGCTGCGACAGATGCAGGCGCAGGCGCGAGAGTTCATCAAGACGCAGCAGCAATTGCCCCAATGGTGCCAGGACTGGCCAAAGGCACTGCAGGAACGTCTTGACCAGCAACAGCGTTCAGCACTGCAACCGGTGTTTAATCTTAGCGGCACCGTGTTACATACCAACCTGGGGCGTGCCCTGCTGGCACAGCCCGCGATTGATGCGGTGGTTCGCTCGATGACTAACGCCGTCACACTGGAATATGATTTGGACGGTGCGGGCCGTGGGCATCGCGATCGGGCTGTGGCGGATCTGTTATGTCAGCTCACCGGAGCGGAAGATGCCTGCATCGTCAATAATAATGCCGCCGCAGTGCTGCTAATGCTGGCGGCGGTCGCGCCGGGTCAGCAGGTGGTGGTGTCACGCGGGGAACTGGTGGAGATTGGCGGTGCGTTCCGCATTCCGGACGTTATGCGTCAGGCCGGTTGCCAATTGGTGGAGGTGGGTACCACCAACCGGACGCATCTGAAAGATTATCGTGCCGCTATCAATGAGCAAACCGGCTTGCTGATGAAGGTACATACCAGTAATTACTGTATTCAAGGTTTCACCGCTGCGGTGGATGAAAGCGAACTGGCAGTGCTGGGCAGCGAGTTGAATATTCCTACCGCGACCGATCTGGGAAGTGGCTCGCTGATCGACATGACACAGTACGGTCTGCCCGCCGAGCCAATGCCGCAACGTTTGATCGCCGCCGGTGTTGATTTGGTGACCTTCTCCGGCGACAAATTGCTCGGGGGGCCACAGGCTGGGATTATTGTCGGTAAAAAGGCGCTGATCGCCCGTCTGCAACAACATCCCCTCAAGCGAGCGTTACGCGTTGGTAAAATCACGCTGGCAGCTTTGGAAGCGACCTTGCGCCTGTACCAACAGCCAGAATTATTGGCTGAACAACTGCCCACGCTGCGTTTGCTGACCCGCCCACAGCAGGAAATGCAGGCCAGCGCCGAGCGATTGCTGAACCAGTTGGCCCCGCAGTTTGTGGGCCTGTTTGAACTTCGCAGCGAGCCGTGCTGGTCGCAGATTGGCAGCGGTTCGTTGCCGGTGGATCGTTTACCCAGCTATGCCCTGACGTTTGCTCCGCTTGATGGCCGTGGCTCAACTCTGGAGACGTTGGCACAGCAGTGGCGTCGCTTGCCGCAGCCAGTGATTGGCCGAATTAACGACGGCAAACTGTGGCTCGATCTGCGTTGCCTGGAACAGGAGGGCGCACTGGTTGAGGCGCTGATAGCATGATTATCGCCACTGCTGGCCATGTCGACCATGGTAAAACCACCCTGCTGCAGGCACTCACCGGTATTAACGCAGACCGCCTGCCGGAGGAAAAGCGCCGTGGCATGACTATCGATCTGGGTTATGCCTATTGGCCGCAGCCCGACGGCCGTGTGCTGGGGTTTATCGATGTGCCCGGCCATGAAAAATTCCTTGGCAATATGCTGGCCGGTATTGGCGGTATCGATCATGCGCTGCTGGTGGTGGCCTGTGACGATGGCGTAATGGCGCAAACCCGTGAACATCTGGCGATCCTGCGCCTGAGCGGAGGGGCAAATCTGACGGTTGCGTTGACCAAGGCCGACCGGGTGGAAAAAGAACGCGTGGCCGAGGTCCAAACCCAGGTGGTGTCCGAACTGGCGCATCAGGGGTGGCATGACGTTCCACAGTTTGTTACTGCGGCGGCGCTAGGTGAGGGCATTGATGCCTTGCGGCTGCACCTATTGACGCTGAAAGCGGGTGAACACCAGCAGACCCGGCGATTCCGGTTGGCAGTAGACCGTGCTTTCAGCGTAAAAGGGGCAGGGTTGGTGGTGACCGGCACGGCATTGGGTGGCAGTGTTGCCGTGGGGGATACGCTATGGCTGACCGGTGCCGATGTACCGGTGCGTATACGGGGCTTACATGCGCAAAACCAACCTGCAGAGCAGGCATTCGCTGGGCAACGTATCGCGCTGAACATCAGTGGTGATGTCAGCAAAGAACAGGTAACGCGCGGTGACTGGCTGCTGGCACAACAACCCCCAGCGGCAGCAGAGCGTATTCTGGTGGCTATTGAGGCCGACTTGCCGTTACAGAACTGGCAATCGCTGCATATCCATCATGCTGCCAGCCATATTACGGGCCGTATCTCGTTGTTAACCGACTCGTTGGCGGAACTGATCCTCGACCGTCCCCTGTGGCTGGTGGAAAACGATCGGCTGGTGCTTCGCGACATCAGCGCTCGGCAAACCTTGGGGGCTGCGCGCGTGCTGGTGCTCTCGGCTCCTAAACGGGGTAAACGCCAACCCGATTACCTTGCCTGGTTGGGGGCACTGGCGCAGGCGCAGGGTGACAGACAGGTACTGGATTTACGTTTACCGGCGGGGGCGTTGGATTTGGCCGCCTTTGCCTGGGCGCGACAACTAACGGAAAGCGGCTTGCGGGAGCTACTGGACAGCTATGCTTTACTGATTGCCGACGGAATGGCTTTGGCCCCGGCTAACGTGCAGGTGAAAGAACAGCGCTTGCTGCAGGTCTTAGCCGAATACCACCGCCAACATGGCGATCAACTGGGCCTTGGGCGTGCCCGCCTGCGGCGTATGGCATTACCTATGTTGGATGAGCCATTGGTCTTTATGATGATCGAACGGTTGCTGGCTGCTGGGTTGCTTGTCAATACGCGTGGCTGGCTGCATTTACCCGATCATGGGTTGGCGTTCTCTAGCGAGCAACAGGCGCTGTGGGCCCGCATTGCACCGTTGTTTGGCGAAGAGCCTTGGTGGGTACGCGATCTGGCAAACACGTTGGGTGAAGAGGAAAATGTTGTTCGTGGAACGTTGCGTAAAGCGGCCCAGCTTGGTCATGTGACTGCGGTTGTGGTTGATCGTTATTATCTTAGCCAACGAATTGAGCAGTTCGCCATGCTGATCCGTGAGTTGGACGCAACACAGGGCAGCACCAACGCAGGCGATTTTCGTGACCGGCTGGGCGTTGGCCGCAAACTGGCGATCCAGGTTCTGGAGTTCTTTGATCGCAGCGGGTTTACCCGCCGCAAGGGTAATCAGCACCTGCTGCGGGACAGTGGGTTGTTTGGTGGTTAAACGGTGAGAGCAAGGGGGCAGCCGTCCCCCCGCTATTTGGCTTGAAGCGTATTTATGCCGTTGTATCTGGCGCTGATGTCACTTTGTTACGGCGTTTACTCAGGAACAGGATGACCAGCGTAAACCAGCACAGACCACTCAGTAGATTGAACAGGCTGAATAATCCGTTACCTCCCCAGACATAAGCTACCTTGGCTAGCTCTATACCGACGGTGAAGACCGACATACTCAGCATTCCCATAACGGCAGAAACTGCACCTTTACTGACACTGCTGGAAAATAGCGTCAACCGGTATAAGCCCGCGTTTGCCAAACCGATACCGTAAGCATAAAGACTCAACCCGGCGGTCATCCAAAGATAGGCATGGGCCGAAAATACGGTAGCCAGGGCGGCAATCAACAGGCCCAAAATCATTGGGCAGGCACCTAGCTTAATCGGCCGTTCAACACAGAGTTTACCCGTCACGCGCGCTAGCGTCAGGTTGCCAAGGATCAACGCACCAAAAACCGGGATCTGCAACAGGCCATATTCCAATGCTGAGAGTGATTCCCCCTTAATCAGGATCACCGGTGATTGGGCAATCCACGCCAACAGTGGCAGGCTGGCGAAACCGATGGCCAGTGAACCGCAGATAAAGCGGCGGTTAACCAACACCTGACGATAGTCGCGCCATAGGTTGGCGGCGGAAAACGCCTCACCTTGTAGCGTAGCGGTCTCCGGCATCGCTTTCCACAAACCGATAAAAGCGATAGCGGCGAGTGCCGCGAACAGCACAAACATGCTCTGCCAGGGGGCAACATGGATCCACGCTGCGCCCGCTAACGGCCCGAGTAACGGTGCGATCAAAGCCACATTGGCCATCAGCGCAGTGATCTTGATGCACATGGCTTCTTCAAAGGATTCCTGAATGGTGGCGTAGCCCACCGCACCAATAAAGCACAGGCCAATCCCCTGTAGGAAACGCATAACGGTAAACTGCTCGATATTGGTTACCAACAGAATGGCCAGACAGGTGACAATGAAGAAGGCAACCCCGGCAAGCATCACTGGGCGGCGGCCACGTCGATCCGACAGTGGGCCAAGCAACCACTGTAGAAAAATACCGCCAGCCAGATAGGCGGTCATAGATGTTGGTACCCACTCCATTCCAGCGTTGAAATCCTCGACTACTGCCAGCATACCGGGCTGGATCATATCGTTGGCGATATAGGTCGAGAATTCGAACAGCACCAGACAAAGGGGGAACAAAAGCGCCTGTCGGCCTAAACGTGCAACAGGGGGTAACGTTGTTTTCATTTTTTATACTACTGATAGCAATGAATAAATAAGGAACTGCCAGGGCGGGAAGCGCAATCTGAGCGAGTTTTTCGGCTATTTTGCCGCCAATTGTTCGCCTTAGCAATCATAAGGTGATATTTATCCCTCTGGCGGATGGGGAATGTCCGAAAAAACCTCAATTGGGTTTTCAGGTTTGCGATCATGCCATGGCCTATAGTTAGGTACCTCTTGGATAGCCAATCTTTAAGGTTGCGGCTACCCAAGCGCGCGGTTTGCGGGAAGGTTGTAAAGTGAGGTGCGTCCGGTGGAGAGGGTTGTTTGGGGGGCTGAGCGCTATGTGTATCGTGCTGTTTCAGCCTTTATTGGCCATCGGTTCCAATGTGTTCGACGCCATGTTAAACCGTGTTGAGCAACGCATGTCCCCGTCCCCTGCCGACGCGGTATCGCAAAATAGCACCAGGATATTGTCATTGGTGGGTGTTTTGGTAATGTAAATGAACTCATCAGGACCACACGTAACGTTTCTTGCTTTCAAGAAATTTATCTCATTTTCTGAATAGCTCGCTCGCTCTCCTCTGTCGATGTAAATAGAGCATTGATTAACAGTAGCCCACTTATCATGGGTGTTAAAAAAAAGAATGTTTTTTGCTGGGCCGATGGTTAACAGAATAAATAAAATTCCTAGGAATGCCGCAGGGGAAAGTAAGCGAGTTATCGTCTTCCATTTAACGGAGTTTATCAATGGCCATTTGTTGGCAATCTTCGTAGTACTATTTGAGTTAGGTAATGCTGTATTATAGCCTTCGGCATCTTTGGTGTTATTTTCTTGCTCATGCTCTATGGCATCAATAGCAAAAGATGTGTCGGTAAACTCAACGTTAACGACACTTTGTGCGATGTCTTCTCTTTCACTCTCAAGGACCTGCACGTTTCCAGTAAAAACAAAGCCTACTTTGGGTATTGTTTTAATGGTTTTTTTTATTACTCCTGCATTCAGCATTGCTCTTCTTAGTAAGAGAATGTTTTGGTAAAGGGTATTCATCGTTACATACTGCCCCTGTTTTTCCCAAACCTCTCTAAAGATTTCCTCCTGACTTACTACAACACCTGGATTTTTGAGCAATAACAGTAAACAGCGATTGACCGGAGCATTCAGTACGGTTTCACGCCCCCGTGAGCCTAATGGCGTTAATCTATGCTCATCTGGTGAGTATAAAACAGAATCGTTGATTAAAAATTTTTCATTCATTTTCAATCACCTGCCGATGAGCTAAGGAGAAAAAAATCATAAGTATAAACATAACTATAGCAACTGATTTTTCTTATTCAAGTATTTCAATTTAAAATCATATTGTTAAGTTAAAATCTGAATCAAAGAGATGAGCAACTAAAGGAAACTAAAGATTCAATATTATCCCACTTAATATTTTTATATAAAATACTGAAAAATAAAGTTATTTTAATTATTAAGGACAATTAATACTAGTTCAGCAAGAAATATCCTATTGGTGGGTTACTATTTATCCCATCAGGCAGGTTGCGGAATGTAAGTAAATTCTTAACATGGCCATAGGATCTGTAAGGTAAATGGCGGTCAAATGATATTCATTATCATTCAAAGGCCCCATTTTGGCCATATTGATTGCTTGGTTAATAGATTATTCCTAGAGTTATCATTTATTTTATGTTTATAAATAAAAACAACTTTTTGTTTTTTTTAGCTTTTAAAACTGTAATTTACTTATATTCGATATTTTTGACTAACAGAAATTTCGGAGTATTCGCGCAATAATAGTGCTGTGCTTTGCTTTATTTTTGGGTTTTAATTTTGATTAAAAACAAATACTTAGCATATTAAACTGTTTGGTGTTATGGGAATAATGGAAACATTATCGTTTAGGATAAGTTGCCATTGAGACGATTGATTCTATAATGTGCAGCTCAAGGGAGGCTTGTTATTTTTGTTTTTAAAAGCGAAATAATGAACCGAGATATATATGGAAAATAGACTTTACGGGTTTTTGCTCGATGATAACATTCTATTCAATATTGCCAATAGAAAGCTATTGCATTACTGCGATGAACTTTCTGAGAACTCCATGTTTTTCAAAATCGTCTCTCTCAATGAGATCCAGTCGCGGCTATTGACTTTTTTGCTATTGAATCGAAAAGAAAATGTGATTAATAAAGATGACATATTAAAGAGCGTTTGGGATGAGTTCAGTTTATCGTCATCCAACCAACGGTTATGGCAAACCATAAACGAATTAAGAAAAAAATTATCATCTATCGGTCTTCCAGCCGATTTCATTGAGAATGTTCATGGTGTTGGCTACTCCGTATGTAACTCAAAAGTCCATTCATTAAATATTAATTAATATTGCTCAATTAATAACGTGACGAACATCAGGTGCCAGTATTTCATAGGTATAAAAACGTCATTCTAGTGAATATTAAAATGGTTTAACGACACCAAGGTAAGTATGAATAGATGTGAAAAGTGCCTCCCTGGACGTTGCATTCGGTTCAGCAAACCTGACTAAGGTGACTTCAATAAGTCGCATCACTCCAATCGTGAACTGACTGCAAACTGAACTCTCAGGGGGAGATGCAGGCGAATAACCTGACACGATACTATGCCTATTTCGTGAGCCTGTTGGTCAGGGGGAAAGACGTGAGAGTGCGATGATACTACCGTGTTCGACTATGGTTCTGGATCTAACCGCCAATGGCGATAGTAACATCAGCGGCAGTTTTGTTAATGATTACGGGATGGTTCTGCGATTCTGTCATTAAGCCGCATTTCAGGCGGTATCCCTAGTATAGCGCGGCAGCCGGAAAGGCATACTGACTCTGCCCAGGCTCGGGGTTCGTCAGTAGCCAGTATATGAAAGCTCTGCATCATTCCTTGTGAGAAAACATCCCTGTTTTCTCGGTATCAGGCGGTACGCAGATGTTTCCTGCTGCTTAACAGTGCCCAACCGCTGAGGATTGCCACCACCATCAGGTAATAGCTCGGTGCCAAGCTGGTGCCGGTTGCGGTGATAAGCAATGTACAGATAAATGGCGCAAAGCCGCCAAATACCGTCACCGCAACGTTATAACCAATCGCCATACCGCTTGCTCGTGTTTCCATAGGAAACAGATCTGCCATGACCGAAGGCACCGTTGAGAAGTAAATGGATTTAAGCAGCGCCATCCAGCCAACCAATAGCATCAGTGTGGCTGGCGTCGTGTGGTTTACCACCATCCTGAAGGCGGGGTAAATGGTGAGTATCAGCAGTATCAAAGAGCCCCACATCAGCGGCAAACGCCCGACTTTTTCTGCCCATAAGCCCATTATAGGCGTAACCACGGTCAAAATTACTCCCGCCAGCAACGTCGCGCTAAACGCCACCGAACCAGACAGGTTGAGGTTCTTCGTCGCGTAGGTTGGGACATAATTAAGCATGTAGTTTACCGCAGTGGAAATTACCATTAGCCCAATGGCTATCAGCAGCAGGTTTTTTTGTTTTCCCACCAGTAACTTCAGCGGTGCTTTTGGTTTTTCATGCCGTTGGAAACTGGCTGGTTCATGCACATGGCGGCGGATATACAACCCCACAGGGCCGATCAACAACCCGAAGGCAAAGGGGATACGCCAACCCCAATCTTGAATTTGGGCTTCCGTTAACCATTGTGACAAGCCAAGCCCGAAGGCTGAGGCCATCAGCGTACTTGCCCCCTGTGTGGCGAACTGAAAACTGGCGATGAACGCCTTGCGTTCGGGAAAGTGTTCAACCAGAAAAGCGGTTGAACTGCCAAACTCTCCACCGGCTGAAAAGCCCTGAATCAAGCGGGCAACCAGGATCAGTAATGGAGCAGCCAGCCCGATGGTAGCGTAGGAAGGCATAAAGGTAATGATCGCCCCACCCAGCAACATCAGGCTGATCGACATCAGCAATGCTTTCTTGCGGCCAACGCGATCGGCATATGCTCCCAGTACGACAGCACCCACTGGGCGGATCAGAAAGGAGATGCCAAAACTGCCAAAGGTTAGCAGCAATGAAACGGTCGGATCCTCGGTTGGAAAGAAGGCATGGGCAATATAACTGGCAAAAAAGCCATAGACGGCGATGTCGAACCATTCCAACGCATTGCCGATGCAGGTGGCGAACAACGTTTTATATAACTGCGGTTTTGTCACGGCCTCAGTCTGTTGTGCAATGGTGCTCATAATCTCTCTCCCACTTGACGTTGTGCCAGTACTGCACTGCCTTTTTCGCCCAGTTCCCAGAACAGACGGGTCATGATCTGCAAACCCTCACGAGCAATCGATTTCAGCATGTGTTCATTGACCCCATGCTGACCACAGGCGGGGTAGGAATGGGGGATCCACAACGTAGGTAAGCCAAGAATATCGGCGAATACTTCATTCGGCAGTGAACCACCCAGGTTGGGCAGTAACGCCGGTTTCTTGCCGCTGGCTTTTTCGATGATATCCAGGGTCCAGGGGACCAGCGGATCCTGAGGGTTGAGGCGGGTGGCGGGTGAGCCCCGTAACCACTCCACTTCTATATTATGAAAACCTTTTGATTCCAGGTGTTCCTGCACGTGTTTTACCAGATGCTGCCAGTCGGTACCCACCACGAAACGCAATTGGCATACCGCTGTGGCACTGCCAGGAATAGCATTCATCGGGCGTGCCGGGTTGCCGGTTTGATAGGCCAAGACTTCAAGCGTATTCCAGCCGTATAAACGTTCGCTTGGCGTCAGGCCTGCCTCTCCCCAGTTCTCATCAATTGTTGGGTCGCCAACTTGGCCCCCCACGCTGAGGTTTTGAAGGATGGTGCGCATGGTGTCATCCAACGACGAGGGTTTCAGTGAAGCAATCTGTAACTGCCCATGCTGGTTGACCATAGAGGCAATGGCATTTGCCAACTGTGTTCCAGGGTTACTGAGTAATCCTCCCCAGTTACCGGAGTGATAGGCGTTTTCCCGTGCATGAATGCTCAGACGGAAATTGACACAGCCACGTGAACCCAAGAACAAAGTGGGCTGAATGGCGTTTAGCCTTGGACCATCAGAGGCGATAAACAGATCGGCTTGCAGGAGTTCGTGCTGTTGTTGGCAGATAGCGGCCAAACCTGGGGAACTGATCTCTTCCCCCATTTCAAAGATAATTTTGCAGTTGAAACCCAACCTGCCGCCGCGCGCGTGGAAAATTTGCTCCAGTGCGGCCAGGTTGATGCTGTGTTGCCCCTTGTTGTCTGCGCTACCACGGCCATACCAACGATCATCTTCTTCGCTGAGTACCCAAGGCGAAAGGCCTGTGCGCCAGTTTTCGTCATCACCGAACACCACATCACCGTGGCCGTAACTCAGCAGGGTAGGTAATGCGGGATCTTCAATGCGGATGGCAATCAGAAATGGGCGGTTGGCTGCTTCCGGGTTTTCAAACAGCTGCAGTTCAAAACCCAGTGCGCGAAGTGGTGGCATAATCTCCTGTTCAAGATACTGCATAATGGTGGCATCACGATCTTCGCGCTGGCTTTCCGTTGCTAGCGTGACACGGCGTGCCAACACCTGGCGGAATTCTCCACTGTCAAAATATCTCATCGCCAATGCAACGGCTTGTTCACCTGTCATTATTGACCTCGTTATGTCTGCGTTGTGTTTGAGTTATGTTGTTTTTATTTTTCTTATTTGTTAAGTGTCTATCTAAGCTAAAATCCAATGTTGCTACAATTGTTCATTTAACAAACAAGCTTTGCTTTTTAAGCAACGCTAGGCTGTGTCCCTTAATTGCCCGTGGTGCCGTCGCAGACCCAAAAGCCCGTTATCAAGGCGGAGGGCGAAGAGCAGAGTGGCCCTCTGTTCAAGCCCGACTTTACTTCGAACGGGCTTTTGGGGCGCGACCCTTCGGGCTGGGGCCATTTGCGCGCATTGCGGCGTTGTTCGCCGCTTATTTGGTCCACCAAACCTCGCGGCTCACGCCTTGCCCTGTGCGCAAATGACCGCCAGCGGCGCTCGCGTGCAATTAAGGGACACAGCCTAGTCTGCTCTTTCGTGATGTTTGCATCAAGATGAGGACGTTAATGCTCAGCAGCGAAGTGCGGTTTTTCCTGATGGTCGCCAATTGCGGTTCACTCAGTGCGGCCAGCGAACAACTGTTTGTGGCGGTATCGGCAATCAGCCGACAGATACAACGCTTGGAAGCGCAGGTCGGCGAACCTTTGTTTGAACGCCACGCACGTGGAATGATATTGACCGAAGCCGGGCAGATTTTTGAAAAATATGTCCGCAAGAGCCTGCTGGATATTGATCTGGCACTCGCGGAGATCAAGGGACTCAATGATACCCGCAGCAAAACGTTGCGCGTAGCCTGTACCAATGGCTTGGCTTTTATACTGGTACCGCAACTGATGGCCCACTTTCGTGAAGCGTATCCCACGGTGAGCTTTGTGTTGACGGTGGCTGACAGTAAAACCTTGGCACAGTTGATACGTCATGGTGAGTGTGACCTGGTATTGCAGTTCAGCCTCCACCCAGAGCGTGATGTAGAGGTCATTGCCTCGTGGCCAGCGCCAGTACTGTTGCTTATGCACCGGGCACATCCGCTGGCAGCCAGAGAGGTGGCGTTGGCAGATCTTTGCCACTATCCGGTATGTTTGCCCGAGCCCGGCTCTACAGTTCGCCAACTGTTTGATATCTCTTGTCAAATGAGTGGGATATTCATTGAACCTGTACTCACCTGTGACAATTTCTCAACACTGCATAACTTTTTGCTCGGTTCACCTCTTTCGGTGACTATCTGTAGCCAATTCACCGCAATGCCACTTTTGCAACCTCAGGGGTTAATCCTGAAATCTTTCGCTGTCGAACTGCTCAGCCAGCGAACGTTGCAGCTCCAACTCCCCATAGGACGGCAGCGTAGCGCCGCTTTGAACTCGTTTTTGGTATTTGTCAGTCAGACATTAAGCGAGAAAGATCGGGCCGTGCGCGAGACTTTCGCGTTGTGAATTAATGGGGAAAGGGCAGGTTAAATCACCAATATATTAGAAGTGCTAATTTTAAAAATAAATAAGGCACTTTTACTTATATGAAATAGGTCATGGCACACTCTAATAGCAGACGAATCTTAATCATCATATGATTTATATCTTATTGAATATTAACTTAAATTTATAGATTAAAGAGGTTGCGTCTTTTTTTTGGCAAATTTTATATTTTCTGACTAATGATAAACTTACAGTAATTGCAACTTTAATCACTGATTAAAATTAACTTCTTGGTTTAAAATTTTAAATTAAAATAAATGTTGATATTTAATGCTAATTTTAAATCATGCCAGATAGCAATACTATCTTTTTAGAACGGTTGCCATGTAAGAGTTGATTCTATAATGTACGGCAACAAGGGAGGCTTGTTATTTTGGTTTTCATAGCGAAATAATAAACCGAGATGTATATAAATAATAGGATTTATGGATTTTCACACTATGATGATATTCTCTTCAAAATTGCCAACAGACAGCTACTGTATTACGGTGAAGAGGCTTCTGGGCACTCAGTGTTTTTCAAGCCTGTCTCTCTAAACAAGGTGCAAGCTAGACTGCCGATTTCCTTGTTAATGAATTTCACTCAGGATCTTATTGATAAAGATAATATTGTAAAATGTATTTTGGATGAGTTTAATTTATGATCTTCCAATCAGTATCTCTGGAAAGAGTTAACGAGACAAGGAAAAATCCGACCTCCCTTAGTCTTCCAAAGAGTTTTATTAAAACGTATATGGCGCGGGTTACTCTGTTTGTTGCTCAAAGGTAAAATCACTGTACATTAATTAATAATATTTGCCTGTTTAAAAACACTCGATGAAATCAGCCTGTTTTTCAATGGGGCGGTTACGTTATTTTATTTATTTACAGGATGGATGAGTAACGCCTGAGTGATTTAATTTTCGGCAAGTATTGAAATAAGATATTACCAGCCAAGCTAGGTAACTTACTTTAGCTTGTTATATCAGACCCGTGCGGTCATTATTATAGGCCGTGTGAAGATAAATTTAAAATTAATTTTATTGTTAGTTATTAATAGGATGAATCAACTGTATCCTGCTTTGTAAAGGATGGTCTAATAACTAACTAGAGTTATATTAACGTTGCTGGCAGTGGCACCGAAGGGGCAGACCCTATCGAAGCGCCGGATAACCAAGCCCGCAGCCTAATTGAAGCAAGGCGAGTATTGCGTACTTTAAAGGCACTATTAATAGAATGGCTGCTCTCAATTATCATGGGATAGTACACACGGAGAAGGCAGGTTTTTTTTAAACTTGCCAATATATACAAAGTGAAATTCACCTAAGTATAAATAGGTTTCAGGAGAGAAAACCATGAGTAATAGAGTAAACATTTTTTTACAACATACATGTGGTTACACCCGTGAAGGGTTAAAGTCACTTTTGTTAGAGTTGAGTGAAGAATTCCCTATCAATATTGTTGCTGAAGACAAACAATTACAATCTAATGTTTCTCAATTGATGTTAAAACCCGGTGTCGATTTTTTTATTCTTGGATTGCAGAGTGACGGTAATAATGCCAGCGAGATACTCTCCTTTATTATAAAAACAGTGCCATCATCTTTCCCTGATGCTAAAGTAATTATTATGACTCAACTTAACAGTATGGGAGGGCTGAAGGATTATATCTTAGGTCTTAATAATGTCTATGCAATTATAGACAATGGCTCGACGCTAAAAGAAATGCGCAACCATTTGATAGGCGTATTAAATTTTTCTGTTGATTTATCACCACGCACGTTTAAATTGTTGGTGGCACCCTTAACACATCGCGAACTCAGCGTATTGGGCTTTCTGCTGAAGGGAAAATCACCAGATGAAGTTGCTCACAAGTTATGCATCAACTACAAAACGGTGAGCAGCCATAAGCAGTCAGCATTGCATAAGCTGGGTATCCGTTCTCTGAATGGCCTGTTGACCAGTGGTAATAATCGTGAACTTATGTATCAGTTATTACATCACAGAGTCTGATATCTCCATCACCTGCAAGCAGCAGTGGTGTTGTCGGGTTTGAACAGAGGGCCACTCTGCCCTTCACCCTCCGCCTTGATAACGGGCTTTTGGGGCTGCGATGGCACTACGGACAGTTAAAGGGACACAGCCTAGCTATGTTTGCCAGCGCTGTTGCGCCCGGCGAAGTTGTCGGCCTGATGAAAAACCTGCTGTCAGCGCCGCCTTTTCCAGACCGTAACCCTGTTGTAACCGTTGTTGAGCTACCGCCAGCCGCAGTTGTTCATGATATTCCCGCACGCTGATACCAATATGATGGCGGAATAACCGTGCCAGATGGCGGCTGCTGATGTGGGCTTTTTCTGCCACCAAGGGAACTGACCAATCGGCCTCCGGCTCGGTTGCCATTATGTCCTGAGCGCGATGAACCGCGGGATGCAGATGATTGCGATAACGTAGCCAAGGGGATAGCTGCGGATCGTCCCCAGAGCGGCGGAAATAGATCACCAACTCGCGTGCGATCTCCAACGCACTGTTGGCACCGCAGTATTGATTGACCAAATGTAAGGCAAGATCAATACCTGCCGTTACCCCTGCGCTGGTCAGTACGCCGCGATCTTCAACGAAAATACGGTTTTCCCTTACCTGTGCGGTGGATGCTTGCTGGCGCAGGCGTTCGAGTACATTGTGGTGAGTGGTACAGTGATAACCGTCCAGCAACCCTGCCTGAGCGGCCAGCAGCGCGCCAGAACACACGCACACCAGACTGATCTGCCGCAGCTCCAGCGCTGGACGTAGTGTCTGAAGCCACCGCCGAGCCTGTTCTGCTTCATCACTGGCAAAGAACTGCCTTGAATCTGAAACCCCCGGTATGACCAGAATATCTCCTTCTGCCCACTGCTGTGGTAACGGCGCAAGTTGGCCTATCGTCATACCAATGGAGCAACTGATTTGTGGCACCGGGCTGACATAATGCAATTGGAACTGCCCAGAAAGCCGTAAAACTTCTGCCGGACCACTGACATCCAGTGAAAGCACATTGGGCAGCATCAAAAAGTAAACGGCTCTGGACATGATTATTCCTGTATCGCGGCATTAAGTTGCGCCAAAACATCATCAACGTTGGCAATCGTGGCAAAGCGGTTAACCAGCACTGTCTCAGTATGCCGTTTTAGCTGCTCAGGGGTAAAGAGAGCGTCATCAGGGTGATACATCGGGAAAGTGAGCGTGGCTTCGGTCACGAATGTCACTTTGTAGCCCAAGTCTGAAGCGACACGCGTGGTGGTTTCGCAGCATTGCTCGGTGCGCATACCACTGATAATCAGATGGTCGATCTGGCGTTCACGTAACCAAGCATCGAGGCCTGAATCGGTCAACGCGTTGTGCACTTGTTTATAAACCGTTACGTCTGCCTGGTGAGTAAGGAATGGTAACCGCTTGACATAGCCCGATGCTAAAGAGAATGGCCCTTCGGCAGCGGTGTGGAATATGTCAACCAGTGCTACACCCTGTTGCTGGCAACCGGCGATCAGACGTTGCAGCGCCTGTTGAAATGCGGGCAGATCGTCCTCCTGCCAAAATGGGCGGTGTTGAAATGATTGCTGAACATCGATGATTAATAACGCGCTATGTGACATTTTGAGCCCTATCAAGAATAAGTGCGGTGCTATATTGCACAGGTAATTAGCGGAATAGAATGCCAAAAACGGCCATCATTACGTCAGTAACGGACCGAAAGATCCCAAAGGTTTTGCACGTTATGCCCATGATAAGTTGCCACCAAAAACTGATATGTGCCGTATTCGTACCTATAATTATCTGACCATCCATAATGGTGTTTTTATTGGAGAAGGTGGGTGCCGCAAAGGTACCCCTCCGTTAACCAAATGATGTTGCTTCAAGATTGGAGTTCTCAGATGGCAGGAGCCTGACCGTTTGTCTGAAATGGTTTGCAGGTTTCATCTACAGCGGCTTGTGGGGGTAATACAAAAGGGATCAGAAACTGAACTGTTTGCAGCCTTATCGGTAATGATTAATGTAGCTGAATAGGTGTTTAAACATGAAAAACAGTCAATTAGCAGTGATAGTTGCGAGCGGACTGCTGTTTTTTTCAGGGATGATCCAGGCACAAGAGCAACATGCTGGTGTTACAAAAACCATCCGGATCACCGCCACCATCGGCGACAACATTTATGTATCCCAGCCTGCTAGTGACGGATGGTATAGCACGGTAAGTCTGGCACCAACAGACGGGACTCAAACAAACTTCTCCAACAGCATACCGGTGCAGGTATGGAGTACCACGCAGGGGTTCACAGTTTCCCTGGCGCACCCTCTGGAAATTACCCGTTCGGATTCTGCCTATAAAATGGCAGGGGTTAACATCAAGTTTGCCCAGCCTGGTAGTGACGGCAAAGATCTCAGCGCCAACGGTTTAGCCCAGACCTTTACTCAGAAGGCGAAAGTGGGTAAAGGTTATGAGAGTGTCTATCAACTTCAGGTTAACGCAAAAGCCCCGGCCGCCGCCAGAGGCTCCGATATTCAGGGGTTGTATACTGGCGACTTGGTGATGCTGTTTGAGGTCCCGGTAAATTCCATTTAGCCTGCGGGCAGGTTGCAGCGTTTTTGCACCCAGAGTAGCGATACTCTGGGTGTTTCTCTGCTGAATATCATATCGTTATAAGTGTGGGTATAGAGGGCCTTATATTTCACTAGCGGCCCCTGAAATAGGCATTGAAGGCTAATGGTAATGCCAAAATGCTACTACACATCAGTACAATTCCCAGATGCTGGTTCCACCCTGCCAGAGCCAACCCGCAAGCGAGCAGTAAATAATAAAACAGGCCTAATACGGCACCAGCCGTCCCCAAACGGTCAGAGTAGTGGGCAAGTGCTGAGGCCAGAATATTAGGAATGGCAATCCCATAAGCCATGACAATCAGCAGCATTGGCCACATAAATGATTTACTGTTAATCATCAATAATACAGCTATAACAATACTGCCAATTATTGATGTTATCGCGGCGAGTAACACCAGATATGCGGAGTTTGCATTCCTCTTCAGCATAAACTTGTTCACCCAGGCCCCGATGCCTACGCCCAAAGTCAGTAACAACCCACTATACCCAAGCATCTCTGGCGATAACCCTGACTTTGCAAAATGAAAAGGAGCCAACTGGTAGTAGCTGAACAGATTGATATTGAATAATGCAACCAGGAAGGCAGTACGCCAGATACCACGATCCATAATCATCTTGGCCAAGGTTTGCATCAATGGCGCGGTTTTCACATTTTCAGGGCGAGTTTCTGGTAGTTTTATTACCGACCAGCCAATCAGGGTAGCTGCCAATAACGCCAAACCGGCAAAGACACCCTGGTAACCCCAAAAGCGGGTTAGTGCTGCGCCTGCCAACATACCTATTCCAGGGCTGACTGCCAGAGCTATCCCCATAACTGAAAATACACGTGCTAATGCCGTTCCTTGAAATGTATCGCGGATCATGGTTTGCGTGCCTACGGAGCCGACCGCCGCTCCAAAAGCTGACAACATTCTGGCAACCAGAAGGACTTCAAACAGCCGACTAAACAATGCAATCAAGGAAGCGACGCTATACAACAGCAAACCGCCGAGGATGGCGGGGCGTCTCCCCGCAATATCACAAACTCGTCCCCAGAATACGACGCCAAACGCAAAGGCAAAAAAGTACAATGACAGGGTTTGAGATGCCTCTTCAGGACTGACCCGAAAGCCATGCGCAATATGGGTTAAGGCTGGACTGTAGATGGTCTCTACTATTTGAGGAAACATCATCAGAACGGTAAGTAATACCAAGCCTATATTTTTATTCATGTTATTTTTACTTTATCAATCAAACAATGTGGAAATGATAGCTGCCGATTGGTTTGGCGATTACAATAAAAAAGACAGTTTATATCTATAATCGGACAATTTATGGCGTGGTTAAATGCAGATACCGTTTTTGATCCTGACAGCCTGGGGCTATCGATAGTGGGCATTGCTGCAAAACTTGGAAAACATGATTCGGGTGAGCATCAACATAAAATGGGGCAATTGCTGTTTACTCAAAGTGGATGTATCAGGATCACGCTATCCAAACGTCTGTGTATGCTTCCCCCCACACGGGTAGTCTGGATACCTGCGAATACCAAACACCGGGCAGAAATGAAAGGAGTCGTTGGGTACAGGTCAATCTATATTGATACGGCTTTAGTAAAATCATTACCCAACGAAGTCGTGGTGTTGGAGGTTAATCCTTTGCTTCGTGCAGTCCTCGAACGGATAGCGATATCCCCTTTCGATACAGGCTGGCAACAGGGACCTGCCCTAAACCTATTGACCGTGGGGTTGGATGAAATTCGCTCCGCACACCGTGAACCGATGTTATTGAGGCTCCCTGCGGATCGTCGGTTATTAAATTTCTCAGGTGATGAACTCCCGCCACCATTAAATATATTTGCGACTACCGCAGGTGCGGGCGAGAAAACCATTAGCCGAATCTTTATGCAAGAAACAGGGCTGAGTTATCAGCAATGGCGTCAACAGTGGCGCTTTCTCAAATCTATAGAGCTACTGTCAGAGCGTAACAGCATCTCTTCAATTGCCAGCGCTCTTGGTTTTGCCAGCGACAGCGCTTTTGTGTATTTCTTCAAAAAAATGTCAGGCTCCACGCCGCGTGCCTATATACCTGTATCCAGATAAATACCCCCACTAGGCTGTGTCCCTCAATTGCCCGTGGTGCCGTCGCAGACCCAAAAGCCCGTTATCAAGGCGGAGGGTGAAGGGCAGAGTGGCCCTCTGTTCAAGCCCGACAACACAGAGAACGGTTTTTTGGGGCGCGACCCTTCGGGCTGGGGCCATTTGCGCGCATTGCTGCGTTGTTCACCGCTTATTTGGTCCACCAAACCTCGCGGCTCACGCCTTGCCCTGCGCGCAAATGACCGCCAGCGGCGCTCGCGTGCAATTGAGGGACACAGCCTAATCCTCAATGCCTTTATCAGGCCTGCATGTTCTACCTCACTGACCCAAAGATGTGTGATTAAGATTTTTTTAATTAAAAATCAATTAATTGTTTTTTTTCTGTGAGGTTTACTAACTGTCTTATCGGCGAAGTTAAGAACACGATAGATGAAATAAAAAATCTTAACTCGTAAAATAAATCATAAAAATCAATATATTGGATTCTCTCGGTGAGAGGGTTGTTTTTTATGCAAAAAATAACCTGAATTGCGTTAAGACGCTTCCCCCACAAGCAGAGGACATGGCGTTTTCCCATCTTAACGATTTAAATAAAAATACTTCACTAAGAAGTTTCTTGCTTGGGGCTTAGTATTTGTCTCATACGAACGGGGAGTGATGCAGATTATCGTTTTACCAGTTTGCTCACTCAGTTTTGTAACCATACAGGCTACAAGCCTGCCGCAAAGAGAAACTGAACTAATAGTGATGGTATATGAAAGGTAAAATTTACGGTTTTGTGATTGATGAGGAAGTACTACTCGACATCAACAAGAGAAGACTTGTTCGTTTTACTGATGAGTCTTCAGTCAGCGCGATGACAATCAGGGTAGTGACGCTTAACGTCAACCTGGTGCGATTATTAACTCTGTTACTGATGACGAATAGCGATGCCATTGTCTCGAAAGACGACATTCTCAATAACGTCTGGGAAGCGCACAACCTGTCTTCATCCAGTCAACGCTTATGGCACGCCATAAATGAGTTAAGAAAGAAGCTGTCGGCTGTAGGTCTTCCTGCTGATTTTATAGCCAGCGTGCGCGATGCCGGTTATTACATTGATAACCACAAGGTGACAGCAATTTTTTACGGATAATGTTTATCCCGATAATTAGTGGGTAAAACACGAATCCATATTTAATCAATAACCTGCTAAAGACGGTACAACTACTCTTTGCCCGACATGTTCGGGCAGAGGATTTCGGATAGATAAATTACTTCTCTTTTCGATATATCATTTTAGCGCGTTATAAATTCGCTACGTATTAAGAAGGTGAAAGAATGTTAACCAAATTGATGAAAATACTCTACAAACTACCAAGTCACGCTATTTGGAGAATAGGGATCTTATTCTGCTTTTCATTCTGGGTAATGGTTTCATTTGTTTTTCATGAATATATGACGTTATTGAGTTAATTTTTATACTCGAATTATTTTGAGTATATACATTTAATGATTAGAGCCGTATTACGGTGGCAATGTTTAGCCCTTAGGCTTTATTTTGATAAGCCAGTAGAGCAATGCAGCCTACACGGTTTTTAATTGCTCCACTCGCTCTTGGTTCCTTCATCAAGTTACCTCTCTGACTAATCAGGCAGGGAGTATGAAAAAACGTTTATTAAGATTTTTGTTTAATAAAATCAATAAAGTAGTAAGGTTTGCAATATGCTTTACTGCAGCCTTATCTGTGAGGTTAAGAATACGAACGATGAAATAAAAAATCTTAATTTGAAAAATAAACCATATAAATCAAGTTTTTATTTTGAAATGATGAATTTGTCATTTTTATGCAAAAAAAAACCTGAATTGCGTTAAGAATATTTGCCCTGATGCGTGGTACAAGGCGCCTTGTCATCTTAACGATTTAAATAAAAATACTTCACTAAGAAGTTTCTTGTTGGAGGGTTAGTATTTGTCTCAACGAAACGGGGAAGTAGTGAAAATAGTAACTTTACTCGTTTACTGATTTGGTTTTGAAACTATACCCAAAATAATTTGAGTTGCATGTAGGTGGCAAGTCCGAGAGTCGCCAGGAGCATAGCCCACTATGTGACTGGTGCGAACGGACGTAGCCAACACCCATGCAACTTGAAGTATGAAGGGTATATACAGGCCACGGGTTATTGCCTTGTTAATTTAATAAGTGCAATACGTCGCCTTCTTGAATAGATATTAACTAATACCCTCTCAATCTCGATTGGAATGGTTAAACAACACAAGGTACGTAGGAATAGATATGAAAAAGTTAGCTCTCGTTGCTTCATTGGTTGCTGCATGTGGTTCTACTGGTCTGGCTCAGGCTGCCTCTACCGGCACTATCACCTTTAACGGTGAACTGACGGCCTCCACCTGTAACGTGATTGTGGATGGGCAAAATGCCAATGCCACCGTGACCCTGCCGACCGTGGGTATCAACCAGTTGACCTCAGCCGCACAGACCGCAGGCCGCACCGGCTTCGTCATGGCGCTGACCGGTTGTACAGGGACCCTGAAAACGGCATCGGCCTTCTTCGAAGCCGGGGCATCTGTAGATACCGTGACCGGGCGTCTGAAGAACATGACCGGTACGGCGGGCAACGTTGGGCTGCAATTGCGTGACGGCTCTAATGCCAGCCAGGCGGTGATCCAGGCGGGCAACCAGAACCAGCGGGCCAATACCGCGTATCTGAGCGTGGCCAGCGGCAGTGCCAACCTGCCTTACGCTGTTGAGTACTATGCCAACGGTCCGACCACTGCCGGTACAGTGATCAGCAGCGTGGTGTATTCCATTCAGTATAAATAAGTACCTTGGGAAATACATTCCCCCAAGTTTAACGTTCAAACGCCGGTTATTGTCTTAATAGCTTGCCATTTAATAAATGACTTTTGTCCGGTTAATTACCGGGAATAACACATATCCATATTATATGGATATTAACGAATACTCTTTCGCTCACTAGTGAAAGGGTTTATTAAACAAATAGGAATAGATATGAAAAAGTTAACGCTGATTGCTTCACTGGTTGCTGCATGTGGTTTTACTGGTCTGACTCAGGCCGCGTCTACCGGCACCATCACCTTTAACGGTGAACTGACGGCCAACACCTGTGAGGTGATAGTTGACGGCCAGGGAGCTAATGCTAACGTGGCTTTGCCAGCTATCGGCACCAACCAACTGACCACAGCTGCGCAGACCGCGGGTCGTACTGGTTTTAACATGGCGCTGAAAAATTGTATTGGTACTCTGAAAACCGCGTCAGCCTTCTTTGAAGCTGGTGCCACCGTTGACCAGGTGAGTGGCCGTCTGAAGAATATGACCGGCACTGCCACCAACGTAGACCTGCAACTGCGTGACGGTTCCAGCGCTGCTGAAACGGTGATTGCTGCCGGTAGCCAGAGCCAGCGTACCAGCACAACCTACGTCAACGTTGAGTCTGGCACGGCTAACCTGCCTTACTTTGTCGAGTACTATGCCAATGGCCCGACCACTGCCGGTACTGTAATCAGCAGCGTGGTGTACTCCATTCAGTACAAATAAGGGTAGGTGTAACCCTACTTTATTAATACTGTTAAGCGGTGTATTTGAATAACAGATAAATATTTGGCAGGCAATTCAAGAGCCTCTTATTTTTTAAAGATAAATATGAGGTGTGCTTGCCTATATTCATCAAACGGAATATTAAATAGGAATATATATTAATGCATAAATTAGCTATTTCGACGGGGATTATTCTTTCCCTTGCCAGCATGAATTTTGCGCAAGCTGACGCCACCGGAACTGTAAATTTTCAAGGTAAATTATACGAGACTACTTGTGATGTTTCTGTCGAAGAACAGGGTGCTGATGCCATTGTCACCCTGCCAACTGTCGGTATTGAGCAGTTGAGTTCCGCAGGAATGATAGCAGGGAGAACAGAGTTTAATATGAAACTGTCGGATTGTCCCTGGGTGACAGCTAGAGGCCCCGTGACTGCATTTTTCGAGGCAGGTCCTACGGTTGATCTGGTTACGGGCCGTTTGAAAAATGCATCTGGCACGGCAGGAAATGTTGACCTCATCATTTACTACGGAGGTGGTACTGTCCAATCCAAAGCAGGTACACAACCTAAGATGCATTATACTTTCTCGGGCAATCCAACTACCGTGACTTTACCGTATGCAGTGGCATATTACGCCAAGGCTCCAACTACTGCCGGAACGGTCAGGAGCTCGGTGGTATATTCCATCAGCTACCGATAAATTGACGTCAATGCTGAATAATTAGAGTTTTAGCATGGAAACTCCACCGCGAATTGCTCGCGGTGGAGAGTGGCTGAGAGGGAGTATGTAAAATTCGTTATTAAGATTTTTATTCATTTAAATCAATGTGATATTGGGTTTTTCATCAAGAGTCTCTGTGAGGGTTAAAACAGTAACGAGTGAAGTTAAAAATCTTAATTTGAAAAATATGTATTTAAAACAATTTATTGAATAAAAATGACGTTTGGACCTATTTTACGTGAAAAATAACCTGAATCACGTTAAGAAATTTTGCCCAGAGGCACGATCCATGGCGTCTTGCTATCTTAACGATTTAAATAAAAATACTTCACTAAGACATTTCCTGCTTGGTGGTTAGTATTTATCTCAGCGAACGGGGGAGTAATACATAGAGTTGTTTTCCTCAATTGCTAAATCAGGTTTACAACCTTATAGAGAATTAGTCTGTAGCATAAATAAACGGGTCTAATCCTCTAATAAACTAAATTAATAGAAAGTGTGCGTGATGCTGGTTATTACATTGATAACCATAAGTGAAGGCACTTTCTAACAATAATTTATTGCCCTGCGAAGTGCCGGGCATAACAACACAAGGTAGATAGGAATAAATATGAAAAAGTTAGCTCTCGTTGCTTCATTGGTTGCTGCATGTGGTTCTACTGGTCTGGCTCAGGCTGCCTCTACCGGTACGATAACCTTTAATGGTGAACTGACTGCCTCCACCTGTAACGTGATTGTGGATGGGCAAAATGCCAATGCCACCGTGACCCTGCCGACCGTGGGTATCAACCAGTTGACCTCAGCTGCACAGACCGCAGGCCGCACCAGCTTCATTATGGCGCTGACCGGTTGTACCGGTACCTTGAAAACGGCATCGGCCTTTTTCGACGCCGGGGCATCTGTAGATACCGTGACCGGGCGTCTGAAGAACATGACTGGCACGGCGGGCAATGTGGGGCTACAACTGCGTGACGGCTCTAATGCCAGTCAGGCTGTGATCCAGGCTGGCAACCAGAACCAACGTGCCAATAACACTTATTTGAGCGTATCCAGCGGCAGTGCCAACCTGCCTTACGCCGTAGAGTATTACGCCAACGGTCCGACCACTGCCGGTACGGTGATCAGCAGCGTTGTGTACTCTATTCAGTATAAATAAGGCTTAGGGGGATCCCCACCTTATTAAAGCTGCCCAGTAGCATATTTGAATAGCGGCTTATCATTCGAGAAGTAATTGAGTTTAACGATTCAAATTATTCAGATAATAGGTTCTGAAGGGGTTTCTATGTCAAATTTTTCGCAAAAGAGTTTCCAGAGCCTATTATCGCCCTTGGCCCTGGCCATTCTTTCGGCGCTGTGTTTTGGGGGCGCCCATGCGCAAACTGCGGCTCCTGCTACTGGCGAGAGTGTGGAGTTTGACCCGCTGTTCCTCAATAACAATGGTGGTGCTCAACCCGTCGATCTCAGCCGTTTTGCACACGGGGCTTCGGCTTTGCCGGGGACCTACCGCACCGCTGTTTATGTCAACGATGGGCTGATTGACAACCGCGATATCGAATTCAAAGCCCGGTCCGACAAGTCCGTCTATCCGTGCCTGACGGCCGAGCTGATCAAGAACATCGCCTTTAACTTTGATGCGCTGCCAGCCGGGTTCCTGACGCCGGGCGCATCGGGGGAGCTCTGCCTCGATCTGCAGCAGAAGCTGCCGGAAGCCCAGGTCAATTTCGACAGCGGTGAACAGCGGCTGGATCTGGTGATCCCTCAAATCTATATGCTGAAGACCGCCCGTGGCACCGTCAGCCCAGAGCTGTGGGATGACGGGGTTCCTGCCGTCCTGCTCGGCTACAACGCCAACGGCTATACCAGCGAGTCGCGGGGCCAGACCTTCAGTTCCCTGTATGCCGGGGTCAACGCCGGGCTGAACGTCGGTGCCTGGTACCTGCGCCACAATGGTGCCTATAGCTACATGGATAACAGCCCAAATAAGTACAGCAACATCAATACTTACCTGCAGCGCGATATCCCGCTGATCAAGGGCCGGGCGCAGGTCGGGCAATCCAATACCCTGGGGCTGCTGTTTGACACCCTGCCATTCACCGGGGTGCAACTGGCCAGTGACGAGCGCATGCTGCCTGAATCCCTGCGCGGTTATGCCCCGGACATTCGCGGGATCGCCCGTACCAACGCCCGGGTAACCGTGCGGCAGGGCGATCAGGTGCTGTATGAAACTACCGTCACCCCCGGCGAGTTCCTGATCAACGATCTCTACCCGACCGGCTACGGCGGCGACCTCGAGGTCACTGTGCGTGAAGCCGACGGTACCGTGCAGACGTTCCGGGTGCCGTATGCCTCGGTGGCCCAGTTGCTGCGCCCCGGAGCATCCCGCTATGCATTCACCGCCGGTGAGCTGCGTTCTGACAGTATCCGGAGCAAGGCAGCGCTGTACCAGGGCACCTACCAGTACGGGCTGACCAACGCCATCACCGGCTACGGTGGCCTGCAGGCCAGCCAGGGTTACTATGCACTGCAGCTTGGTGCCGCCGTTGGGACGCCCATCGGGGCGATGGCCTTTGACGTCACCCAGGCGCGGACCCAACTGGGGAACGGCGCTGACAATCAAGCGGGCAACAGCCTCAGCGGGCAGAGTTACCAACTCAGCTACAGTAAAGCCATTGCAGAGACCAACAGTAACCTGTCGCTGGCCGCTTACCGCTTCTCTACCGACGGCTATATGGATTTCATGACCGCCATGCAGACTCGCGATGCGGTGGCACAGGGCTTTTCGGCCGACTCGGTATGGCGGGCGAAGAACCGCTTTACCGTGACGGCGGGCCAGGGGCTACCGGAAAACTGGGGCCAGTTGTACGTCAGCGGCTCGCTACAGAACTACTGGAACCGGGAAGGCAGTGAGAAGCAGTACCAGATGGGCTACAACAACCAGTTTCAGCGCCTGTCGTATGGCCTGAGCGTCAGCCGGACTTACTCGAACATAGGCAGTACCCAGACCAACTACCTGCTCAGTTTCAGCCTGCCGTTGGGGCGCAGCGACCAGACGCACACGCCACAGTTGCGGATGGATCTGACGCATGACACCAGCGGGCGCACCGGTCAGCAGGTAGCGGTATCTGGCAGCGCGGGGGCCGAGAGCCAGTTCAGCTACGGCGTGACGGCGATGAATGCCAATCAGGGCCAGGGCACCAGCGGCACGCTCAGCGGTAACTACCGCACACCGGCCACGGCAATGAGCGGCACCTACAGCACCGGCAAGGGCTACCAGAGTGCCTCGGCCGGGGTAAACGGCACGGTGGTGGGCCATGCGGGTGGGGTGACCTTCACGCCGTATACCTCGGATACCCTGGCGTTAGTAGAGGCCAAGGGGGCGGAAGGGGCTAGTGTCTCCTCGTATCCGGGTGTAAAGATTGACTCACGTGGATATGCGGTGGTGCCGTACCTGAACCCGTACCAGTTGAACGAAATCAGCCTGGATCCGAAAGGGGCTGCGGCGGATGTGGAATTCGATACCACCACGCAGAAAGTGGCGCCGTACTCGGGGGCGGTGGTTAAAGTGAAATACGCCACCAAACGGGGCCAGCCGGTACTGATCATGGCGACCTACCGGGGTGAACCGGTGCCGTTCGGTGCAGACGTGCTGGACAGCAAGGGCAACAGCGTGGGCTCGGTCGGCCAGGGCGGGCAACTGTATGCCCGCGTTGCAGAAGACAAGGGACAGTTGCAGGTGAAATGGGGTGATGGCGGCGAGATGCAATGCCAGGTGGGTTACCGGTTATTGCCGCAGGCGAAAGCCAGCGCAAATACCGCCACGGCAATCCAGCGTTTCACCTCGGCGTGCCAAAACGGCACCGCAGAAAGTTAATGTTTCACAGGGTTAACTTTATCAATCCGAGGTTAATTTGAAGTGCAAGTAGCGACTTAATTGAAGTAATAAACCTCTCTGCAAGAGCAGTGTGGAATGCGGCGAAGAGCGGTCCAAGGGATAATGTAAAAAATTCATTATTAAGATTTTTATACAAATAAATCAATTGGATAATAAGATTTCCATTACCCTTATTTGCTGACTTATCGAGAGGGTTAAAAGAAGGGCGAACAGACATAAAAATCTTAACTTGAGAAAATAAAATTTAAATCAATAGGTTATGTGAAAGGAGGTATGGGTGACTTTTTTATGCAAAAAATAACCTGAATCGCGTTAAGAAAGCCTGGTTTGAAGCACAGTACAAGGCGTCTTGCCATCTTAACGATTTAAATAAAAATACTTCACTAAGAAGTTTCTTGTTGATGACTTAATATTTATCTCAACGAACGGGATGTGATGTACAAAGTTTTTTTACTCGTTTGCTTACTCAGATTTATAACCAAAATAATTCGAGTTGCATGTAGGCGGCAAGTCTGAGAGTCGCCAGGAGCATAGCTCACTATGTGACTGGTGCGAACCGACGAAGCCAACACCCATGCAACTTGAAGTATGAAGGGTATATAACCTTATAGACGATTGGCCAACAGTATTAGTAGAAGGCTTAATTTTCTAAAGCAACTGATTTAATAGTGATGGTATATGAAAGGTAAAATTTACGGTTTTGTGATTGATGAGGAAGTATTACTCGATATCGACAAGCGAAGACTTGTTCGTTTTACTGATGAGTCTTCAGTCAATGCGATGACAATCAGGGTAGTGACGCTTAATGTCAACCTGGTACGATTATTAACTTTGTTACTGATGACGAATAGCGATGCCATTATTTCGAAAGACGATATTCTCAATAACGTCTGGGAAGCGCACAACCTGTCATCATCCAGTCAACGTTTATGGCACGCCATAAATGAATTAAGAAAGAAACTGTCAGCTGTTGGTCTTCCCGCTGATTTTATAGCGAGTGTACGTGATACCGGTTATTTCGTTGATAACCATAAAGTGACGACACTTTTTTACGGGTAATTTTTTAGCTCGGTAAATTACCGGGTATCACACATCCATAATATATGGATTTTAACGAATACTCTTTCGCTCACTAGTGAAAGGGTTTATTAAACAAATAGGAATAGATATGAAAAAGTTAACGATGATTGCTTCACTGGTTGCTGCATGTGGTTTTGCTGGTCTGGCTCAGGCGGCTTCAACTGGAGTTATCACCTTTAACGGTGAACTGACGGCCAACACCTGCGACGTGGTAGTTGACGGTCAGACCGCCGATGCCTTGGTTAAACTGCCAATCATCGGCATCAACCAACTGACTGCTGCAACAAAAACTGCGGGTCGCACCGGTTTTAACATGGCGCTGAAAAATTGTGCGGGCACCCTGAAAACCGCGTCTGCCTTCTTTGAAGCCGGTGCCTCCGTTGACCTGGCGAGCGGTCGTCTGAAGAATATGACCGGCACGGCCACCAATGTAGACCTGCAACTGCGCGACGGTTCCAGCGCTGGTGAAACTGTGATCGTGGCTGGTAACCAGAGCCAGCGTACCAGCACAACCTATGTCAACGTTGAGTCTGGCACGGCTAACCTGCCTTACTCTGTAGAGTATTATGCCAAGGGTGCAACCACTGCCGGTACCGTAGTCAGCAGCGTGGTGTATTCCATTCAGTATAAGTAAGAGTAGGGAACCCTCCTTATTCATTTCGTTGTGATTGCATAACGGATAAATACTCGAAAGTCTATGCAGACTGCATTTATTAATGGCAAGTGATCACCGCTGGTGGTCACTTATATAATACGGAGGGCGTGCACCACCTGATAACGGTAAGTGCATATCCTCTAATATAAGGGTGGATATGAAAGAGGGAAAAAGCTTTTACCTTCAGCATGCATGTGCATATACCCGCGAAGGAATTGATTTTATACTGAGAGAGTTATCGAATGATTTAGGTTTGAAAATCAGTTCTGATAGCGTTGATTTACAATCCAGGGCTTATCATCTGTGGCAGAATAAAGATGTGGATTTCTTTATTTTAGGGTTGCAAGGTAATGGTTATAGCTATGGAACTATTCTTGATATCATTATCAATCAGTTACCCCTGTACCATCCACAGGCCAAGGTAGTTATTATGGCCCAGGCTAATTCGATAGGAAGACTAAAGCACTATCTGTCAGGTCTTAGGAATGTGATTACGGTACTGGACTACGCTATAAGCATTGAAGATCTACGC
The DNA here is from genome assembly GCF_044865145.1 of Serratia aquatilis. Lineage (NCBI taxonomy): Bacteria > Pseudomonadati > Pseudomonadota > Gammaproteobacteria > Enterobacterales > Yersiniaceae > Serratia > Serratia aquatilis. Next base: position 126,546 of record NZ_CP173186.1, read on the forward strand.
AAGTATCTGCAAGCGTTGGTTACCGACTCGCTGGAAATTGCACCCAGAAAACAACAGGCCACACCGCTGACCTATCAGGAAATCAAGGTATTGAGGCATCTGTTGAAAGGAATGCCGGTCCTGAAGGTGGCAAGAACCTTAGAGATTAATCAGAAAACGGTCAGTGGCCACAAACGCTCGGCGTTGAATAAGCTGGGTATCCCCTCATTACATGGCTTAATGAAATGTGGCAACGACACGCATATGATGAATGAATTACTTAGAGGCGATGTGTAGTTTTTTAAATCAAACTGCATCATGATCGGTCCTTTTGCAACATCGTCAGTCAGGTCGTGACTTTCACAACCCACCAGCACGGGTAAGGGTTACTGGAAGGGCGACCCTGACAGTTGCCATCTTGAAGCCACTTGAGTTATTTAGCGTAAACGTTTTAGCTCCTGTGATAATTTTTCTCCTCCAATCTCCTTTCCCGTAGACCAGCGTTTATCTCCTTTGGTCAACTCGTATTATCGAAAGTTTGGTCTATTCTACTTAAGTGAAGTATCTGATTTGCGGATTGGTCCGTCTTTGAGGGCTGTACCTTTACGGCCTTGCTGTAACTCGAATTATCTAGGCTGTGTCCCTTAACTGTCCGTGGTGCCGTCGCAGACCCAAAAGCCCGTTATCAAGGCGGAGGGTGAAGGGCAGAGTGGGCCTCTGTTCAAGCCCGACTTTACTTCGAACGGGCTTTTGGGGCGCGACCCTTCGGGCTGGGGCCATTTGCGTGCATTGCTGCGTTGTTCGCCGCTTATTTGGTCCACCAAACCTCGCGGCTCACGCCTTGCCCTGCGCGAAAATGACCGCCAGCGGCACTCGCGTGCAGTTAAGGGACACAGCCTAGGTATACACAATAACCGGGAGCGGATGATGAAGATTTCCTGTTGCAATAGTCGTCAGGTACTCAGCCTGACAATGCTAGCACTGTTCAGTACCCACAGCCTGGCCAGTGTGGTGATCACCGGTACTCGGGTGATTTATCCGTCTGATGCCAAGGAAGTCAGTGTCAAAATCAACAATGTGGGCACCTCTCCCGTCCTGCTACAAAGCTGGATCGATAAAGGCGATACCGATGCACAGCCTTCTTCTATCCAGGTGCCTTTCGTCCTGACCCCACCGATGAACCGTGTTGAAGCGGGCAAGGGGCAAACGCTGCGTATCAGCTATGCCGGCGGCGCTTTGCCGATGGATAAAGAATCCGTGTTCTGGCTGAATGTGCTTGAGGTTCCGGCCAAGAAACAAGCCAAAGCCGATGAGAATTTCCTGCAGATGGCTTTCCGTTCGCGCATCAAGCTGTTCTATCGCCCTACGGGGCTGGAAGGCAATGCCAACGACGCAGCAAAAGCGGTGACCTGGCAGGCACAGGGCAATGGCCTGCAAGCCACCAACCCCACTCCCTACCATGTTTCCTTTGTCAGTCTTAAGGTCAACGGTAAGGAAATAGAAGGGGATATGGTCGCACCACGCGGCACACTGACTTTCAATCTGCCTGGTAAGGCTGGCAGTAAAATTACCGGGGATTTTGTCAATGATTACGGGGCAGTAAACCCGTTTGAAGCTGTGATTAAGTAACGGAAACGATTCGGGATTGAATCTGTCAGGCAATCAATGTGGCAATAAGAGCCTATCTTCCCAGGCTCTTAGTCTGGCGACTTATTCGTTATGCCCAAGCGACTTTGATACGTATGTTGATGACAACAACCCAAGAGGGGCTATTAACGTTGGCCACCTCCTGAATATTGAAAGTGCTGGGTATGTTCCGCAAATCTAATATGCGCTGGCTTTGTTATTCAACGCGTAAGGAGACGGAGTGTCAGAACGTTTGCGATACCTCGCCCGTAGCCTTTTTCCTTCATTTGTTGTCGTGCTTGTCGCGAGCGTCAGCATAGCAATTTCGAACTCGGTTGCTGCACAGGAGACTGCGGAATTTGACCCGATTTTCCTCAATGCTCAGGGAACGAAGCCGGTCGATCTTAGCCGCTTTGCCAAGGGGGCCTCTGCGCTTCCCGGTGTGTATAAAACCGCGCTGTACGTTAATGAGCAATTTACCATTAACTCTGATATTGAATTTAAAGTACGCGCGGATAAGTCGGTTTATCCCTGTTTGAGCAAAGATCTGATTGAAGGTATTTCATTTAATTACGAAAAATTGCCAGATGATTTTTTAAGCCAGTTGACTGGTGACAAAAAGTGCATGGATTTGCAGCAGAAACTGCCAGAAGCCCAGGTTAATTTCGACAGCAATGAGCAACGTCTGGATCTGGTTATCCCCCAGGTTTACATGCTTAATACGGCACGAGGAACGGTGAGCCCTGAGTTGTGGGACAGTGGTATTCCTGCAATCCTACTTGGCTATAACGTCAACGGGTATTCCAGCGAATCAAATGGCACTTCCTTTAGCACCCTGTTTGCCGGGGTCAACGCTGGGCTTAACGTCGGTGCCTGGTACCTGCGGCACAACGGTTCCTATAGTCGGTTGAGTAATGACGACAATCAATACAGTTCCATTAATACCTATCTGCAGCGTGATATCCCATTGTTGAAAGGGCGCGTGCTTTTCGGTGAGTCGAATACCACCGGGCAGTTATTTGATACGTTGCCATTTACCGGTGTGCAACTGGCTAGTGACGAACGTATGTTGCCCGAGTCTCTACGCGGCTTTGCGCCGGATATTCGCGGAATTGCCCGCACCAACGCCCGGGTAACCGTGCGGCAGGGCGGTCAGGTGCTGTATGAAACCACCGTCACCCCTGGCGAGTTCCTGATCAACGATCTCTACCCGACCGGCTACGGCGGCGATCTGGAGGTCACCGTGCGTGAGTCTGACGGTACCGTTCAGACATTCCGGGTGCCGTATGCTTCAGTGGCCCAGTTGCTGCGCCCAGGGGCATCCCGCTATGCATTCACCGCTGGGGAGTTGCGTAGCGCAGGCCTGCGTGAAAAACCGGCTTTATTCCAGACTACCTACTTACATGGCCTGACCAACGCTATTACCGGCTATGGCGGTGTACAGGCCAGTCAGGATTATTATGCCCTACAGGTTGGTGCCGCTTTTGGTATCCCGATCGGCGCACTCTCTTTTGATGTCACCCAGGCGCGGATTCAACTGGGTAATAGTAATGATGGTAGTTCAGACAAGTCGCTAAGTGGGCAGAACTACCAACTCAGCTACAGTAAGCTTATCAATGAAACTCACAGCAACCTTTCCGTAGTGCTGCGTCACTCTTCCACCAGTTACTTGGATTTTCTTAGCGCGATGCAGGCTCGAAACGCAGTTAGCGAAGGGAATTCAGTCGATACCGTTTCAAACATCAAAAATCGGTTGACCCTGACAGCCGGGCAAGGGCTACCAGAGAACTGGGGCCAATTGTATATCAGTGGCTCAGTGCAGACTTACTGGGGGCAGGAAGGCCGCGATATGCAATATCAGGTAGGGTACAACAACCAGTACAAAAGCCTATCCTATGGGGTTAGTGCGAACCGCAGTTATTCCAGCTTGGGTTCAATGCAAACCAACTTCCTCATTAGTTTCAGCCTGCCGCTGGGGCGAAGTGACGCAACGCACACGCCGCAATTTCGCATGGATCTGACCAATGACACCACCGGGCGCACCGGTCAGCAGGCGGCGATCTCCGGCTCAATGGGCAAAGATAACCAGTTCAGCTACGGGGTTACGGCGATGAATGCCAATCAGGGACAGGGTGCTAGCGGTACGCTCAGTGGCAACTACCGTACTCGAGTCACTGCAATGAGCGGCACCTACAGCACCGGTAAGAACTACCAGAGTGCCTCGGCTGGCCTGAGTGGGACGGTGATCGGACATTCCGGCGGTTTGACCTTTACGCCGTACACCTCCGATACCGTAGCTTTGGTTGAGGCCAAGGGGGCAGAAGGGGCGAGCGTATCTTCCTATCCGGGAGTATCGGTGAACTCGCGGGGTTATGCGGTGGTGCCGTACCTGAATCCCTATCAGTTGAATGAAATCAGCCTAGATCCGATAGGAACAGCGGCGAATGTCGAATTGGATACCACCCTACAAAAAGTCGCTCCCTATTCGGGTGCAGTGGTTAAAGTGAAGTACATCGTTAAACGAGGCCAGCCGGTCCTGATCGTGGCGACCTATCAGGGCGATCCGGTACAGTTTGGGGCAGACGTGCTGGACAGCAAGGGCAACAGCGTGGGCTCGGTTGGCCAAGGCGGGCAAATCTATGCTCGAGTGGCGGAAGACAAAGGGCAGTTGCAGGTGAAATGGGGTGACAGTAGTGACATGCAATGTATGGTGGGCTACCGCTTGCTACCACAGGCAAAGAACAGCCCACCACAACAGTTTATTCAACAGTTTAATTCTGTCTGCCAGTAGGTGGGTAGGCGTTTTTTAGTAACGCCAACCCACCTTGACTGTAGCCATTAATAGTAATTAATGGTGAATGTGACTGAGCCGTTTGCTTTTCCCGGCGTTACAGATGCATTGGTCTGTATATACCGTGCCCGCAGAGGGAGAGTAAACCCTGTAGCAGTACTGTTTGCCATCGTATAAAGTTGCCCGGCCCCGCCAAAAAATACAAAATTTGTCGTGGTGTCCCCCACATTACCGGTAGACATTTGTATGCCGACACCAGATGCGCTTGAGCTTCCTGGCGCAACTGACATTATACCTTTCGCATTATCAATAACGGAGGTGTTGGCGTTTAAAATCAGATTCAACTTGTTAGCAATCGATGGTCCAACGGCTGCTGGGGAACCGCCCGGTGAAGTGTATGTTTGCTGCACATCATTAAGCGTTCCATAAAATCTCGGGCAGTTGCTTAATTTTATACTTGCGTTAACCCAGGGGGTGGTACTTCCAACAGCGGTAAATACTTTGTTTGCGTCATACGTTCCCAACGGGACATTAACATCAGGCGTAGTACAGGTACTGGAGGTAATATTTAACGTACCCGTAAATCTAACCGTAGTGACGCCAATTTGAGGGGTAAGTGGCGTTTGAAAATAAATTTGTACTGTCGGTAAGTTTGCGCCATTTACTATTCCAGGTGTGATATTTCCTATTTTTAACAGCACCAGATCGAAATTGAATCCGTTTTGCGCCAGCCAACTGATACCGCCAGTTGTTGTTCCCCATGGATTACTGGTAAATGGGATAGCAGTGGAAGCATTGCGCACGGCAACGCCGATGCCTGGAACACCGGTCTCATACACTTTGCCACCATAGGGCGAGCCAGACCAGCTTGATAAGGGGCGAGGGGTTGATGAAAATGTCCAATTAATGGTTGGCCGGTAGGCCGTGGATGGGGTATCGCAATTTATGACGATCCTGCGTGAAGGGTTAAAGTACAGGTTATAAAGCACCGTACCGTTGGCTGCATCGGGACCAATGTAAATATTGCTGCCCTGAAACGGTGCGGTGGTATTCAGTGCGCCTTCGGTCGGGGACAGATTGCAGGTCATCGCCATACCAACCCGGGAGTTAACAGTAGCTGCGATAGCTATAGAGAGGAGTAAAATATGTTTTTTTTGAAGTCTCATGGTTATGCCCTTGAATGACAATTGTTTGAATTATGAAACCTTTCATAAACAATAACTGTATAATCTAGAAAGCTTTTAACGATGTAACTGCTTGCAAACTTCAAAAACGAACATCATATATTTAAAAGTGTTTCATGAATAATTAAGTCTGTAGGGACATCGTTCATCCTACAGACTTACACTGTAATTTTTATTTCGCGTTTAGTAATAGTTTATAGTGAACGTTACGTTGCCATTCGCTCGCCCGGGTGTAACCGTGTTACTGGTCTGATAATATCTTGCCGAAAGCGGGATCTTGAACGTCGTCGCAGTCGTGTTTCCTGGGGTGTAATTGTAAGTTTGATTCCAATTAATCGGTTGCGGTGTGCCAGATTTATCGCCCCAGGCTAATTGAATGCCAACACCTGATGCTGCACCAGTACCACTGGTTATATTCATTATTCCTTTAACGGTATCCCAGATACTATTCTGTGGCGTCAATTTGACATTTAAAATATTTGCTACTGCACTCCCAACGGTCGTTGCACCTGACCCTGGTGAGGTATTGTAGGATGAGTTGTTATAATAGCCATAAAAACGAGGGCAATTATTCAAAGTAATAGACGCATCCTTCCAAGGGGTGACGGTACCGACTGCAGTGAAAATACTGGTTTCAAAAGAACCTAAAGGAACATTGACGTCCGGGGTAGTACAGGTCTGAGAGACCACATTGAGTGAGCCCGCATAGCTAAGGTTGTAAACCCTTATAACAGAGTTAGATACGCTTGGGTCCGGCCCCAGATTTAAGCGTACCGTTGGCAATGAAGCCCCGGTGATGGTTCCCGGTGAAACCGCACCGATTTTGATTAGGCTGAGCACCGCGTTGATACGAATACTAAAACTGTAAAAATTCGTGCCAGAATAAGTTGTAGTAAATGCTGCAGTCGGTATGGCTTGGTTGGTTAAGTCACTGGAAATGGCAACCCCGATACCGGGTACTGAAGTTTGGTACACACGATTAGGAAAAGGAGTGCCACTCCAACTGCTTAAAGGCAGCGGCGTGCTATTGTATTCCAGATTTTGTGGTACGCTAAAAGAACCTGGACCACAAGTGAAAGCACCAGCGTTTGTTCCTGGGTCTTTAAAATCAAGCCGATAGACAACGGTTCCGTTGGGTATGTCCGGTCCAACGGTAATATTAGCCGGAGCCAAGGTAGTAACAAAATTACGGGCAGTAAAACTATTCGCAGTACAGGTGACTGCAGCCAATACATATTGGCTGCAACTTAGTAAAACACTTCCTAAAATGACTTTTTTAAGCTTATTCATATCGTTACTCGCTTCACGCTCAAGGTATGCTGACACTAGGCAACCTATCTCTACACTAAGGAATTACTAAGGGTAGGCTTGCGTTAGGTATTTAGTGCTCTAGGGTTGACCTAATGTCTACGGCTATGGTTACCGCTTGTTCTCTGTATTGCATTCATAAGCGCACATCGCCATCATACTTATGACTTCAGTATAGACAGCATGATTAGCCTATGAAGGTTTATGGGGTTCAGTACCGTATTTTTTGCAATTTATTTAAATAACGCATTGTAATTATTAGTAAAAATATCAGTGCTATAACCAGGCTACATCTCTTGGTTGCCCGCAGTAGGCACGCATGAACAATGAAGACACAGCCTGAATCTTACGTGTGGCTCAAAACTGGGAGAGGCTTGCCTCCCCTATACCATTACTTGTACTGAATGGAGTACACCACGCTGCTGATTATGGTACCGGCAGTTGTCGTGCCATTGGCATAGTACTCTACGGAGTAAGGCAGGTTAGCCGTGCCAGACTCAACGTTGACATAGGTTGTGCTGGTACGCTGGCTCTGGTTACCGGCGACGATCACCTCTTCGGTAGCGCTGGAACCGTCACGCAGTTTTGCCCACTCCCTCTCAGCCATTCTCCACCGCGAGAAATTCGCGGTGGAGTTTTCATGCTAAAACTCTAATTATTCAGCATTGATATCAATTTATCGATAGCTGATGGAATATACCACCGAGCTTCTGACCGATCCGGCCGTAGTTGGAGCCTTGGCGTAATATGCCACAGCATACGGTAAAGTCACGGTAGTTGGATTGCCCGAGAAAGAATAATGCATCTTAGGTAGTGTACCTGCTCTGGATTGGACAGTACTACTTCCGTAGTAAATGATGAGGTCAACATTTCCTGCCGTGCCAGATGCATTTTTCAAACGGCCCGTAACCAGATCAACCGTAGGACCTGCCTCGAAAAATGCAGTCACTCGACCTCCCCCTGTCACATAGGGGCAATCCGACAGTTTCATATTAAACTCTGTTCTCCCTGCTATCATTCCCGCGGAGCTCAACTGCTCAATACCGACAGGTGGCAGGGTGACAATGGCATCAGGCCCCTGCTCTTCGACAGAAACATCACAAGTAGTCTCGTATAATTTACCTTGAAAATTTACAGTTCCGGTGGCGTCAGCTTGCGCAAAGTTCATACTGGTAAGGGAAAGAAAAACCCCCGCCGAAAGAGCTAATTTATACATTGATATATATTCCTATTTAATATTCCGCTTGATGAATATAGGTAGGCACTCCTCATCTTTATCTTTAAAAAATAAGAGGTTCTTGAATTGCCTGCCAAATATTTATCTGTTATTCAAATACGTCGCTTAACAGTATTAATAAAGTAGGGGGTTACACCTACCCTTATTTGTACTGAATGGAGTACACCACGCTGCTGATCACCGTACCGGCAGTGGTCGGGCCATTGGCATAGTACTCGACAAAGTAAGGCAGGTTAGCCGTGCCAGACTCAACGTTGACGTAGGTTGTGCTGGTACGCTGGCTCTGGCTACCGGCAGCAATCACCGTTTCAGCAGCGCTGGAACCGTCACGCAGTTGCAGGTCTACGTTGGTGGCAGTGCCGGTCATATTCTTCAGACGGCCACTCACCTGGTCAACGGTGGCACCAGCTTCAAAGAAGGCGGACGCGGTTTTCAACGTTCCGGCACAGTTGTTCAGCGCCATGTTAAAACCAGTACGGCCCGCGGTCTGCGTGGCAGAGGTCAGTTGGTTGGTGCCGATAGGTGGCAAAGCCACGTTAGCATTAGCTCCCTGACCGTCAACTATCACCTCACAGGTGTTGGCCGTCAGTTCACCGTTAAAGGTGATGGTGCCGCTAGACGCCGCCTGAGCCAGACCAGAAAAACCGCATGCAGCAACCAGTGAAGTAATCAGCGTTAACTTTTTCATATCTATTCCTTTCTGTTTAATAAACCCTTCCAATAGTGATTGAAAGGATATGGGGTAATATCCATATGTTATGGATATGTGTTATTCCCGGTCATTAACCGGAAAAAAGTCATTGATTAAATGGCAGGTTATTAAGACAATAACCGGCGTTTGAACGTTAAACTTGGGGGAATGTATTTCCCAAGGTACTTATTTATACTGAATGGAATACACCACGCTGCTAATCACCGTACCGGCAGCAATCACCGTTTCGGCAGCGCTGGAACCGTCACGCAGTTGCAGGTCTACGTTGGTGGCTGTGCCGGTCATATTCTTCAGACGGCCACTCACCTGATCAACAGAAGCCCCAGCTTCAAAGAAGGCGGACGCGGTTTTCAAGGTTCCGGCACAGTTGCTCAGCGCCATGTTAAAACCGGTACGGCCTGCAGTGTTTGTCGCAGCAGTCAGTTGGTTGGTGCCGATAGTTGGCAGAGCCACGTTAGCATTAGCTCCCTGGCCGTCAACTATCACCTCACAGGTGTTGGCCGTCAGTTCACCGTTAAAGGTGATGGTGCCAGTAAAAGCCGCCTGAACCAGACCAACAGAATCACATGCAGCAACCAGAGCTAACTTTTTCATATCTATTCCTACATACCTAGTGCTGTTTATTAAACCACTTCAACTTCTATTGAAATGGTTTGAGCAATATCCATAAAACATAGATAATTTTTACCCGTCATTTGACGAGCGAAAAAGATTCATTAACAAGCGTGACGAATGGTTATGTTCTTACACTGTTTTATCCAGAGTAAGTAAATCACTCATCATGCTTAAATTAACTTGACACCGAATTAACCCATGTAGCGATGAGATGCCCAATTTATTCATTGCGGCACGCTTGTGAGCACTAACCGTTTTCTGGTTTATCCGCAACGTGCTGGCAATCTTCAAGACCGGTACCCCTTTCAATAGGTGTCCTAACACCTTTATTTCCTGATGAGTCAGGGGCGTTACCGGTTTTTTTATCGTTCCTACCTGCGGTGAGTTCATCATGATATGTTGTAAATGCGTCTGCAATTCGCTAATTTCTATTGAGTCATCCAGCACTGCAGCAACATTCTCTAGACCTAACAGGTAGTTTTTTAGCTGACCTATGGAGCGAGTTTGTGTCATCACAACGACTTTGGCTTCAGGATAGTGCATAGGCAGCCACTGAAGAATAAAGTCAAGAATGGACCCATGGCTGTCCCCAGTACCCTGTAAACCTAAAATAAAAACATCCACACTCTTGTTATATAGTAACCGAAAGGCTTTGGTCTCCAGATAACTCTCGTCTGCAACAACCTTGACATCAATGTTATTGTCTATCAGGTTAGCCAGAGTTAACTTTATACCTTCGCGGGTATACATACAGGAATGTTGAATAAATGCACTCTTCCTAATGTTCATGATTATTTCCCTATGCGATGTTTTTTACATTACCAGTCTCATTTCAGATAGTTACAGTTAGTCTTTTCGCTGACAGATAAAATGTGTCTTGCAATGTCATTTGAGTCGAGTTCTTCCGCCCCTTCAGCCACATGGATAAACTCTGTGATTGTGGGGGCGGACGCCAATCTAGCCGTGACTTGAAACATGGCGCTTATTATTAATACCGTTAACTTCCTGCAGTGCCGTTTTGGCACGCCGAGGTGAAACGCTGGATTGCCGTGGCGGTATTTGCGCTGGCTTTCGCCTGCGGCAGTAACCGATAACCCACCTGGCATTGCATCTCGCCGCCATCACCCCATTTCACCTGCAACTGTCCCTGGTCTTCCGCCACGCGGGCATACAACTGCCCGCCCTGGCCAACCGAGCCCACGCTGTTGCCCTTGCTGTCCAGCACGTCAGCACCAAACGGTAACGGTTCGCCCCGGTAGGTCGCCATGATCAGCACCGGTTGGCCCCGTTTGGTCTGGTACTTCACCTTGACCACTGCCCCCGAGTACGGGGCCACTTTCTGCAGGGTGGTATCCAGTTCCACATCCGCCGCCGTCCCTTTCGGGTCCAGGCTGATTTCGTTCAATTGGTATGGGTTCAGGTACGGCACCAGCGCATACCCGCGAGAGTCAATCTTTACCCCTGGGTATGAAGAGACGCTCGCCCCCTCTGCGCCCTTGGCTTCTACCAGCGCCAGGGTATCCGAGGTATACGGCGTGAATGTCATACCACCCGCATGGCCTACTATCGTTCCGTTCACCCCGGCCGAGGCACTCTGGTAGCCCTTGCCGTTGCTGTAGGTGCCGCTCACTGCCGTGGCCGGTGTGCGGTAGTTACCGCTGAGCGTGCCGCTGGTACCCTGGCCCTGATTGGCATTCATCGCCGTCACGCCGTAGCTGAACTGGCTCTCGGCCCCGGCGCTGCCGGATACTGCTACCTGCTGACCGGTGCGCCCGCTGGTGTCATGGGTCAGGTCTATGCGTAACTGTGGCGTGTGCGTCTGGTCGCTGCGCCCCAACGGCAGGCTGAAGCTGAGCAGGTAGTTGGTCTGGGTACTGCCTATACTCGAGTAAGTCCGGCTGACGCTCAGGCCATATGACAAGCGCTTGAACTGGTTGTTGTAGCCCATCTGGTACTGCTTCTCGCTGCCTTCCCGGTTCCAGTAGTTCTGCACCGAACCGCTGACGTACAGTTGGCCCCAGTTCTCCGGCAGCCCCTGACCCGCCGTCACGGTAATACGGTTCTTCGCCCGCCATACCGAGTCGGCCGAAAAACCCTGTGCTACCGCATCGCGAGTCTGCATGGCGGTCATGAAATCCATATAGCCGTCGGTAGAAAAGCGGTACGCGGCCAGCGACAGGTTACTGTTGGTCTCGGTGATAGCCTTACTGTAGCTGAGCTGGTAACTCTGCCCGCTGAGGTTGTTGTCAGGCTGATGTTGCCCCTGTTTATCGGTGCTGCTGCCCAGATGGGTCCGCGCCTGGGTGACATCAAAGGCCAGTGCCCCGATAGGCGTACCAACGGCGGCACCAAGCTGTAATGCATAATAGTCCTGGCTGGCCTGCAGGCCGCCGTAACCGGTGATGGCGTTGGTCAGCCCGTACTGGTAGGTGCCCTGGTACAGTGCCGGCTTGCCCCTGAGGTTGTCGGAGCGCAGTTCACCGGCGGTAAATGCATAGCGGGATGCTCCGGGGCGCAGCAACTGGGCCACCGAGGCATACGGCACCCGGAACGTCTGCACGGTACCGTCGGCTTCACGCACGCTGACCTCCAGGTCGCCGCCGTAGCCGGTCGGGTAGAGATCGTTGATCAGGAACTCGCCGGGGGTGACGGTAGTTTCATACAGCACCTGATCGCCCTGCCGCACGGTCACCCGGGCGTTGGTACGGGCAATCCCGCGAATGTCCGGCGCATAGCCACGCAGAGATTCAGGCAGCATGCGCTCATCACTGGCCAGTTGCACCCCGGTGAACGGCAAGGTGTCAAACAGTAGCCCCAGGGTATTGGATTGCCCGATCTGCGCCCGGCCCTTAATCAACGGGATATCGCGCTGCAGGTAGGTATTGATGTTGCTGTACTGATTCTGGCCGTTGTCCATGCGGTTGTAGGCACCGTTATGGCGCAGGTACCAGGCACCGACGTTCAGCCCGGCGTTAACCCCGGCATACAGGGAGTTGAAGGTCTGGCCCCGCGACTCGCTGGTATAGCCGTTGACGTTATAGCCGAGCATCGCGGCGGTAACGCCACTGTCCCACAGCTCGGGGCTGACGGTGCCACGGGCGGTCTTCAGCATGTAAACTTGTGGGATCACCAGATCCAGACGCTGTTCACCGCTATCGAAATTGACCTGGGCTTCCGGCAATTTCTGCTGCAGATCGAGGCAGAACTGCCCTGGTGCGCCCGGCGTCAGGACCCCGGCTGGCAGCGCATCAAAGTTGAAGGCGATGTTCTTGATCAACTCGGTCGTCAGGCAGGGATAGACGGACTTGTCGGGCCGCGCTTTGAACTCGATATCGCGGTTGTCAATCAGCCCGTCGTTAACGTAAACGGCGGTGCGGTAGGTCCCCGGCAAGGCCGAAGCCCCGTGTGCGAAACGGCTGAGATCGACGGGTTGAGCCCCACCATTGTTATTGAGGAACACCGGGTCAAACTCCACACTCTCGCCAGTAGCAGGAGCCGCAGTTTGCGCATGGGCACTCCCAAAACACAGCGCCGAAAGAATGGCCAGGGCCACGGGCGATAATATGCTCCTTAAGCCCGTGTGCACAGATTTTGACATGTTGATTCCCTTCAGAAATAATTTCCTGAATATTTACAATAAGATAATAAAAAAGTGTGTGGCTTTTCGTTGTCGTTATTTAATGACCGCTTCAAACGGGTTTACTGCCCCGTAATCATTGACAAAATCCCCGGTAATTTTACTGCCAGCCTTACCAGGCAGATTGAAAGTCAGTGTGCCGCGTGGTGCGACCATATCCCCTTCGATTTCTTTACCGTTGACCTTTATAGTGACGAAAGAAACATAATAGGGTGTGGGGTTGGTAGCTTGTAGACTATTCCCCTGTGCCTGCCAGGTCACCGCTTTTGCCGCATCGTTAGCAACGCCTTCCAGGCCCGTTGGGCGATAGAACAGCTTGATACGCGTTCGGAAAGCCATTTGCAGGAAATTCTCGTCGGCCTTGGCCTGTTTCTTGGCCGGAACCTCAAGCACGTTCAGCCAGAACACGGACTCTTTATCCATCGGCAAAGCGCCACCGGCATAGCTGATACGTAACGTTTGCCCTTTGCCCGCTTCAACACGGTTCATCGGTGGGGTCAGGACGAAAGGCACCTGGATGGAGGAGGGCTGTGCATCGGTATCGCCTTTATCGATCCAGCTTTGCAGCAGGACGGGGGAGGTACCCACATTGTTGATTTTGACACTGACTTCCTTGGCATCGGACGGATAAATCACCCGAGTACCGGTGATCACCACACTGGCCAGGCTGTAGGTACTGAACAGGGCTAACATGACCAGGCTCGGCAACTGGTGTCTAAGGCATGAGGAAATCTTCATCATCAATCCCACTAGGCTAGAAATAGAGGTATTGGGAGGGAAATTACCCTCCCAAAAATTCATTATTTGTACTGAATGGAGTACACAACGCTGCTGACTACAGTACCGGCAGTTGTCGGGCCGTTGGCATAGTATTCTACGGAGTAAGGTAGGTTAGCTGTGCCAGATTCAACATTAATGTAAGTTGTGTTGATACGCTGGCAGCCTGACCATCCACAATCACGTCACAGGTGTTGGCCGTCAATTCACCGTTAAAGGCGATGATGCCGGTAGAGGCAGCCTGAGCCAGACCAACAAAACCGCATGCAGCAACCAGAGAAGCGATGAGAGCCAACTTTTTCATCTATATTCCTACTTACCTTGTATTATTAAACCACTTCAAGATCCGTCGAAATGGTATGTTCACACCCACAATAAGATGGATATGTTCCTGAAGCCCTGTTATCTGCAGGGGTGTTTATCCTAAAAAGAGTGAGGTAACTTTATGTTGACTATTAATAGAGTAACCTGCGTCGCGTACGCTCAATATAAAATCGCCTGGCAGGCCGATTGCCGACAATTTCCGTCTTAATTCCTTGATGGCATGCCATAATCTTTGGCTGGAAGAGGACAGATCGTATTTTTCCCAGACATTATTCAAGATGTCATCTTTGGAAAGGACCATGCCGCTATTGCTTGCCAATAGTAAGGTTAATAAGCGTACCAAGGTAACATTAAGAGATACTACCCTGATTGTCATAGAGTTTACGGAGGATTCGTCAGTAAAGCGAACCAGTCTTTTCTTTACGATATCAAGCATAATTTCTTGATCAATCAAGAAACCATAGAGTTTATTTTCCATATACATCCTGGTTTATTATTTATATTTTAAAAATAAAATAACAAGCCTCTCCCTTTAGAGCTGCATTATAGGAACAATCCAAGCCTTATCAAGAGAATGTTGACTGCAACTTACGTGTATAGAAAAATGGGAAATATAGTCCCTTAGTCATAAAAATAATAAAAACATAGTCAATTAATCTAGAGATTAACATTAAGGTAGATTTTTATAAAAATAGGACCCTTCTCAACTTCATATTTTTGTGGTAGCTAAAAACATCGAATTTTTATCGAATCAAGGATTAAAAACCAGTAAATAATGTAATGTATTGTTTTTTATTGGAAAAATAAAATTACACTCAGTGTCAGAGTTATCTTAACTGAGGACTAATCTGATGTAGTAAGCCGTTGCTAAGTTAAGACACTGAGCCAGCCTGACGGTCTTAAGGTAATGCTTGGCTAGTGAGGTGTTGCTCAAGGGCGCTGGCTATGTGACGGGCGTAACCATTACGATAAAGACGTATGTCATTTGTGGTGTAGGGTCTATAGTTGTATGAGATCAGTATGGTTCGGCAACTTACCCTACAGTACGGGGGCTAATAGAGATAAAATCTGTTCGCAGCGCAGCTGGCTCGAGTTTTCTGCCATATGACAAGCCGAATGATCTAGAGTATGCATGTTTGTTTTTTTTACTATAATGATTTATATCAGTTACTCTTAAGATAACTAACTGTGGTTGGCTGAAAAAATGACAAAATTTGTTATTAACAATCTTGTGACTTATATTCCAGAGCAACATAGGTTGATTCCCACAGGGATGAAAGGTAATGAGATAGTTTTAAATATTCCTGCCAGCCGATGCTTGCAGTTACTGCTATTGCGCCCAGGAAAAGTGATTAGCCAACAAGAGTTTTTTAAGTTTGCCTGGCAGAATCAGGGGCAATACGTTACCACTAATACCTTCTATCAGAACGTATCACTGTTAAGAAAGGGCTTGGCTAGCGCAGGGATCAAGGGCGATGTCATCAAGACCGTACCCAAGGAGGGGCTTCTGTTTTCAGGCGATGTCCAGATTTTGGATGTGGAAACTACGGAGTTTGTAGAAACTGCGGGAATTGAAGATTTTGTGGAGGAAGAGGATGCTACCCCGGCCTCTCCTGCCAAAGAAAAGTTAACGCAAGAGGCTGTTGCAGCTAAAAAAGCGAATCAGAATAAAGAAATACTTAAAAAAAGCTTAGACGGCTTGCTTAGAGTTTGTGGAAAATTTTTTATTATCAATCCCATGATTATCCTTATAATGGCGATTTTATTAGTTTATTTAGCCAACAACTATCATCGGAGAGAAGTCTTTTCTGCTTCACATATTAGAATTCCAGATGTAAATCAGTGTTCCGTCTATATTAATAGAAGTGAGTTAAATGTAACTAAAGAAGGATACATAGAATTCCTGAAAACCAAGAACGTAGTATGTAGACCTGGGCAGTTTATTTATATTACTGACGGCCAAAGAGGATCTTCGAAAGTCGTTCAGCGCTGTGAAGAGGGCATGGATGCTAAATGTGAAACGCTTTACCCAATTGATGAAATTAATAAAATCGAATAATTTATGATTATACAAACAGCCGGTATCTGTACCAATTTTTTTAGTTGAGTCGACCTGGATGCGTGCGCGTTTAACCAAAAACGTAATGCTACGTGTCTCTTCCTATGGCTAAAAATATTAACTCTCCTAATTTTTACTTGCAGTCAAATATAATTGTTTCGTAATGGCTCATATATTCTTTCTTGTGGAATTTAAAGTCACTACCGGTGCCATTTTTCGCGTGTGTGACTTCTAATAGCATAACAATACCGTTCTTCATATCATTTATCTGTACCGTGTATCCATTCACCGTCGGCTCCGAATAAATAGGCGTGGGACTCTCTTCATTCCAACTATTAAGTACACACTCCATAAATAACTCTGGTGTTTTTTGCGTTTTCCCGGTGAAAACAGGATCTGTTGCCATGTTTTCTTTTTCCGTCAAGTAACAACCAGATAAAATTATTAACGAAACCAAAAGCAGTATCTTCTTCATTGTTCTGTTCCTTATGTTTAAAAAAAGAATAGCACCGAAAATTATAATTTGTAAAATTTTGGGGTTTTGTTAAATAAATGGAATTTTTGAGTATGCTCGGGCTTTGAACACGTGATTGCGGTTAGAAGGGGGGCTGACCCGGCACAACGACAAGTGTTCCGGGCCAGTTTGGTGTGTGGCTACCTTAGGTGGTTAACGGCGCAGCAATGGAAGCTTGTGGCACCAAGGTCAGTTAAGCACAGCCTAATGGTAGCAGGCAGCGGTAAAGTTCGCGGAAGGTTTTGCGCTGCTCTGCGTAGTACTGATGGCGTCCAGTATCCGGTTCATGCACCTGCTCCAACGGCAGTTCGGGTAGCAGGGTACTGAGTGGCTGCCCAGGGTTCAGGGCTATCTGCGCTAGCCGCGCCGCGCCCAGTGCCGGACCAACGTCACCACCTGTTCGGTACTCCAGCCGTTGGCCGCTGATATCTGCCAGCATCTGGCGCCAGTACGGGCTTCGTGCTCCCCCTCCAATCAGCGTAATGGCAGAAGGCTGTAAGCCGCTGGCATGCAGCACATCGATACCATCTGCCAGGGCAAAACCAACGCCTTCCAGTACCGCCCGCGCCAGATCGCCAGAACCGTGCTGATGAGTAAAGCCCCAGAAAGCACCCTTGGCATTCGGATTGTTGTGCGGTGTGCGTTCGCCGGAAAGGTAAGGTAAGAACCACAGCGGTGCCTCACTGGGAGGCGTCTGTTCGGCATTACGTAGCAGTGTAGTAACGCTGTCTACGTTGGTTAACTTACAGGCCCAATCCAGGCAGGATGCTGCACTGAGCATCACCGACATCAGATGCCAGGTTTGCGGTAATGCGTGGCAGAAACTGTGTACCGCGCTGGTCGGATTACTGAGAAAACCGTTGCTGACTGCGAAATAGACACCAGACGTTCCCAGAGACAGCATTGCCTGCCCGGCCTGATACAGACCAACGCCAATCGCCCCGGCGGCATTGTCGCCCCCACCAGCGACTACCGGCACCGGCGCAATACCCCAGCGTTTGGCCAGTTCACTCCGTACCTGCCCGGTTATCTGGTTGCCTTCAAACAGCGAAGGCATCTGTTCACGCGTCAGTTCGCAGGCGCTCAGCATGGTGTCGCTCCAGTCGCGTTGTGCGACATTCAGCCACATGGTGCCAGCAGCATCAGACATGTCACTGGCAAACTCGCCAGTGATACGCCAACGCAGGTAATCCTTCGGCAGCAATACCTTGTCAATCTGGCGGAAAATCTCTGGCTCATGCTGCAAAACCCATAACAGCTTGGGGGCTGTAAAACCGGGCATCATCAGGTTACCGGTGATATTACGTGAGTCGCGGACGGTCTGTTCCAAAGTCTGGCATTGCGCGAAGCTGCGGCCATCGTTCCACAGGATCGCCGGGCGCAACACCCGTTGCTGTTTATCCAACAGCGTAGCGCCATGCATCTGACCGGTCAGGCCGATACCTTTAACCCTATGCAGATCTTGCTGTTGAGCTAAAGCCAGCATGGCACGATCCGTCGCGTGCCACCAATCATCGGGAGCTTGTTCAGACCATAAGGGATGAGGGCGAGAGATGGGAAGAGGTTCACTGTGGCTGGCAAGCAATTGGCCTTGTTCGCCCAGAAGGATGACTTTAACTCCGGAAGTGCCCAGATCGATACCAATGTACATGATAGCGAGTCCTTTATTATGCGGTGAGTTTCAACACCGCGCGGTTACCAAGTTGCAGCGTGGCTATCGATCCCAAAACCAGACCCCGGGAAGACAGCCAAGACGCTGGCAACTTGAATGAACTGGGAGATTGGGCGTTAGCCGAACAGGTAGCGGTTCACCAGATTTTCCAGTTTTTCCTGGTGCCCACTCGCATGTTTTGGTGCAAGAGTCTGTTGTTGAGCGTACTGCGCCAGCGCTTCGAGCGATAGCTTACCCTGCAGAATTTGCTGGCCCAGTTCACCATTCCAACCGGCATAACGTTTGGCAACCTGCTGATGTAACTGGCCATCTTCTATCATGCGGGCCGCAACTTTCAGTGCCAGCGCCATGGTATCCATTGCACCGATATGGCCGTAGAAAAGGTCATACTTATCGGTGCTCTGGCGGCGGACTTTGGCATCAAAGTTCAGGCCACCGGTGGTGAACCCGCCAGCTTTAAGGATTTCGAACATCACCAATGCATTCTCTTCCACGCTGTTTGGAAACTGATCGGTGTCCCAGCCGAGCTGTGCGTCGCCACGGTTGGCGTCAACCGAACCGAAAATCCCTAACGCGATGGCGGTGGCGATCTCATGGTGGAACGAATGCCCGGCCAATGTTGCGTGGTTGGCTTCGATGTTGACTTTGATCTCTTTTTCCAGACCGAACTGTTTGAGGAAGCCGTAAACGGTGGCGACATCGTAATCATACTGATGCTTAGTGGGTTCCTGGGGTTTGGGCTCAATCAACAATGTGCCTTCAAAGCCGATTTTATGTTTGTGCTCCACCACCATCTGCATAAACCGGCCAATCTGCTCGCGCTCCTGGCGCAGATCGGTATTGAGCAGCGTCTCATAGCCTTCGCGCCCACCCCACAAGACATAGTTCTCTCCGCCCAGTTTTTGCGTCGCATTCATTGCCGCGAACACCTGAGCCGCGGCCCAACTGAAAACTTCCGGGTCCGGGTTGGTGGCCGCACCGGCACCATAGCGCGGATGCGTGAAGCAGTTGGCGGTTCCCCACAACAATTTTACACCGCTGCTTTGCTGTTTCTCGGCAAGTACGTCGGTCATGACGGCAAAATTGTTCTGGTACTCTTTCAGCGTTGTTCCTTCCGGGGAAACGTCGATGTCGTGAAAGCAGTAATATGGTACGTTCAGCTTGTGGAAAAACTCGAACGCGATCTCGGCTTTGCTTTTGGCTAATGCCAGCGCATCGCCCGGTTGCTGCCAGGGCCGTTCAAACGCGCCTGCGCCGAACATATCGGCTCCGTTCCAACAGAAGGTGTGCCAGTAGCAGGCGGCAAAACGCAGATGGTCGGCCATGCGTTTACCAAGGATGATTTCATCGGGATTATAGTGGCGGAAAGCCAGCGGATTATGGCTGCCGGTACCTTCGTAACGAACCTGTTCAAGCTGATCGAAATAGGATTGCATTTGTGACTCCTTGGTAACAGTGCCCGACCTGCGGGATGTAGACTCTAAATAATTCGAGTTGCATGTAGGCGGCAAGACCGAGAGTTGCCAGGAGCATAGTCCACTATGTGACTGGTGCGATTGGTCGTGGCCAACACCCATGCAACTTGAAGTATGACGAGTGTATTAATCATCGGAGTAAGGCTAACAATGCTCAATTACGTTATTTCACACTCAAATTCTCAGAATTATTAAATGTGGACCAGATCTCATTATTCGATTTATTTACCGCCGCGCTGTATCTATTGGCCATCTAGATATTTCTTATTTCAAAATATGATCGCCATCATAAAAACAACATTAAACCAAAAATCATAATTGGCCGGTAAAAATCAGTAATTGCTGAATAGGTCATAAGCGATAACAATTCGCTAGCAGTTTCGCGATTTATATCCTCAACTTTCAGTTTAGGCTGTTTGAAAGCCATCGTCCCTACACTAATAAAGGGTTATAAGATGAAAATTAAACCTCTCCTTCTTTCAGCTTGTGCACTGCTGCTACTGGCCAGCCAACCGGGATACAGTAAAGAGATTAAAATCGGTATGGCTATCGATGACCTGCGTTTAGAACGCTGGCAAAAAGACCGCGATATTTTTGTGAAAAAGGCCGAATCTCTGGGGGCAGAGGTGTTCGTCCAGTCAGCCAATGGTAATGAAGAAACCCAAATGGCGCAGATCGAAAATATGATCAATCGGGGCGTCGATGTGCTGGTGATCATCCCTTATAACGGCCAGGTGTTGAGCAATGTGATCAGCGAGGCGAAGCGTGAAGGGATCAAGGTATTGGCCTACGACCGGATGATCAACAACGCAGATATTGATTTTTATATCTCCTTCGACAACGAAAAAGTGGGTGAAATGCAGGCGCAAAGCCTGGTGCAGCGCGTGCCTCAGGGCAACTATTTCCTTATGGGGGGCTCGCCGGTAGACAACAACGCCAAGCTGTTCCGCAAAGGGCAAATGACCGTGCTGCAACCACTGATCGACGGTGGCAAGATTAAAGTGGTGGGCGACCAGTGGGCCGATGGCTGGCTGCCGGAAAATGCGCTCAAGATCATGGAAAACGCTCTGACGGCCAACAATAACCATATCGATGCGGTTGTTGCGTCTAACGATGCCACCGCCGGGGGCGCAATTCAGGCTCTGGCCGCACAGGGGTTGGCAGGCAAAGTGGCGATCTCCGGCCAAGACGCCGATCTGGCGGCAGTCAAGCGCATAGTGGCGGGTACCCAGACCATGACGGTGTATAAACCGATCAGCAAACTGGCCGATGAAGCCGCAGATATTGCGGTGCAATTGGGGAAAGGGGAACAGCCAAAATCTAACGCCAAATTGAATAATGGCAGTAAAGATGTCGCAGCCTGGCTATTAACGCCGGTTCAGGTGGATAAATCGAATATTGAAAGCACGATTATTGCCGATGGCTTCCATAAGAAATCCGATCTTAATTAATTCCTGACAAAGCCATGCTCTGAATAAATCAAGCTGCCTGCGGGTGACGAGCGAGTACTGTCAGCTTGCAGTATATTGAGTTAATAGGGGGAGTGAATAATGCCCTGCCTGTTAGAAATGAAAAATATCACCAAACAGTTCGGCGTTGTAAAAGCCGTGGACAATGTCAGCCTGCAATTAGAGGCCGGGCAGGTATTATCCTTATGTGGTGAAAATGGATCAGGAAAATCAACCTTGATGAAAGTGCTGTGCGGAATATATCCGCACGGCAGTTATCAGGGCGAGATTTATTTTTCTGGCGAGCTTATTGCGGCAAAAACCATTCGTGAAACCGAGCAAAAAGGCATCGCGATCATTCACCAGGAACTGGCCTTGGTGAAACAGATGACGGTGCTGGAGAACATGTTTCTCGGCAACGAGTGGGGCAGCTATGGCGTTATGGATTACGACAACATGTATCTGCGCTGCCAGCGCATGTTGGCGCAGGTCAAACTGCAGGTGGACCCGAATACTCGCGTAGGGGAACTGGGGTTGGGCCAGCAACAACTGGTGGAGATTGCCAAAGCACTGAATAAGCAGGTGCGCCTGTTGGTGCTGGATGAACCTACCGCCTCATTAACGGAGAGTGAAACCGCCACCTTGCTGGCGATCATTAAGGATCTGCGCGATCACGGCATCGCCTGCATTTACATCTCTCACAAACTGAATGAGGTGAAAGCCATCTCGGATTTGATCTGCGTGATCCGCGACGGCAAGCATATCGGGACCCGACCAGCCAATGGGATGAGTGAAGATGACATTATCGCCATGATGGTAGGCCGCGAACTGACCGAACTCTATCCGCAGGAACCACACGCCATTGGGGAGGTGATCCTGCAGGTGGAGAACCTGACGGCCTGGCATCCGATCAACCGGCATATCCGCCGCGTGGATGATGTTTCTTTCACGTTGCGGCGCGGGGAGATCCTTGGTGTTGCCGGGCTGGTGGGTTCCGGGCGTACTGAAACCATGCAATGCCTGTTTGGAGCCTACCCAGGGCGTTGGCAGGGCAGTATTACCATCGATGGGCAGCCTGCCACTATCACCCACTGCCGGCAAGCGATGCGCTATGGCATTGCCATGGTGCCGGAAGACCGCAAACGCGACGGCATCGTACCGGTGATGGGCGTAGGGGCCAATATGACGCTGGCAGCATTAGGCGATTTCAGCGGTGCATTAACGATGCTGGATGACGCACAGGAACAGGCCACCATTCAGCAATCCTTAAAACAGTTACGGGTTAAGACCTCTTCCCCAGAGTTGCCTATTGCCCGGCTGAGCGGCGGTAATCAGCAAAAAGCGATCCTGGCGAAGTGTCTGTTATTGAAACCGAAAATTCTCATTCTGGATGAACCGACCCGAGGTATTGATATTGGGGCCAAACAGGAAATTTATAAGTTAATCAATCAATTGGTCCAGCAAGGGATCGCGGTGATTGTGGTGTCATCCGAACTGCCGGAAGTGCTGGGATTAAGCGATCGGGTACTGGTGATGCACCAAGGGCAGATTAAAGCCGATCTGGTGAACCGCGACTTGACCCAGGAACAGGTAATGGAAACGGCCTTGAGGAGTGAAAAACATGTCGAAAAGCACACAATCTGAAGCAAGCCTGCCGCCTGTGGTGCAGAAAAAACCGCTGCTTGGCCTGAAATCCGTCAACATGCAGGTCTTCGTCATGCTGGCGGCAATCGTCGTTATCATGCTGTTTTTTACCTTTACTACCGAAGGGGCCTATCTCAGCGCGCGTAATATTTCCAACCTGCTACGCCAGACGGCGATCACCGGCATTCTGGCGGTGGGCATGGTGTTTGTGATTATCTCGGCGGAGATCGACCTTTCCGTCGGCTCGATGATGGGATTACTGGGTGGTGCAGCGGCGATATTCGACGTCTGGTTTGGCTGGCCGCTGCCGCTAACGATTGTGGTCACGCTGTTGGCCGGGTTGCTGTTGGGTGCCTGGAACGGCTGGTGGGTCGCCTATCGTAAAGTGCCCTCTTTCATTGTCACCCTGGCGGGGATGCTGGCGTTTCGCGGTATTCTGATCGGTATCACCAACGGTACAACTGTCTCACCAACCAGTAGTGCCATGTCGCAGATTGGCCAAAGCTATCTGCCAAATGGGCTGGGGTTCGGCATTGGGGCCATTGGGCTGATGTTGTTTGTGGCCTGGCAGTGGCGGCGGCGCAGCAAACGTGCACAACTCGGCTTGCCCGTTGCCACATCGAGCGGGGACATTACCCGGCAAAGCATCATGGCAATACTGGTGCTGGGGGCGATCTACCTGCTGAATGATTATCGCGGGGTTCCAACGCCGGTATTGATCCTGACCGCATTGATGCTGGCAGGGATCTTCATGGCAACGCGTACCGCCTTTGGCCGCCGCATTTACGCGATTGGCGGCAATATCGACGCCGCGCGGCTTTCCGGGGTTAACGTTGAACGCACCAAGCTGGCGGTGTTCGCCATTAACGGCCTGATGGTGGCGATTGCCGGGTTGATCCTCAGCTCACGCTTGGGGGCTGGCTCACCATCAGCTGGCAACATCGCCGAACTGGACGCCATTGCCGCCTGTGTGATCGGGGGAACCAGCCTTGCCGGCGGGATCGGCAGCGTAGCAGGGGCGGTCATGGGGGCATTTATCATGGCCTCGCTGGATAACGGCATGAGTATGCTGGATGTGCCGACCTTCTGGCAGTACATCGTTAAAGGCGCGATTTTGCTGCTGGCGGTATGGATGGATTCCGCAACTAAACGCCGGGTTTAGGTGCTGCTTCACAACTGTGGTGGCATTTTTATTGCTCTCTGGAAAGTTGTGTTATGCAATCCAGAGGGCAGCTTTCATTAGGGGAACGCTCATGTTCAAGAAGCGCTACCGTATTACGTTGCTGTTCAACGCCAATAAAGTGTATGACCGCCAGGTGGTGGAAGGCGTTGGGGAGTATTTACAGGCATCGCAGAGTGACTGGGATATCTTTATTGAAGAGGATTTTCGCTGCCGTATCGATAATATCAAAGACTGGTTGGGAGACGGTGTGATTGCCGATTTCGACGATCGGGATATTGAGCAGTTATTACATAACGTCAACGTGCCGATTGTTGGCGTTGGCGGCTCGTATCACCGCGAAGAGGACTACCCACCGGTACATTATATAGCCACCGATAACCATGCTCTGGTGGAAGCTGCATTTATGCACCTGAAAGAGAAGGGGCTAAACCGCTTTGCATTCTACGGCCTGCCGCTGGAAGGGGGCAAACGCTGGGCGCAAGAGCGTGAACAGGCTTTTCGCCAGTTGGTTGCGGCGGAACAGTATCAAGGGGTGGTATACCAAGGGATGGCGACCGCGCCAGATAATTGGCAGTACGCACAGAATCGCCTGGCAGATTGGGTGCAGACACTGCCGCAGCACACCGGCATTATCGCCGTGACTGATGCACGGGCGC
This sequence comes from Serratia aquatilis, assembly GCF_044865145.1. Lineage (NCBI taxonomy): Bacteria > Pseudomonadati > Pseudomonadota > Gammaproteobacteria > Enterobacterales > Yersiniaceae > Serratia > Serratia aquatilis. The sequence goes on from NZ_CP173186.1 coordinate 151,387, forward strand.
GTCACCTATTGCAGGTGTGCGAACATTTGGATATTCCGGTGCCGGAAAAACTGTGTGTGATAGGTATCGATAACGAAGAACTGACGCGCTACCTTTCGCGTGTGGCGCTGTCTTCCGTGGCACAGGGCACGCGCCAGATGGGCTACCGTGCAGCCAAGCTGTTGCATCAGTTGCTCGACCAGCGGGAACTGCCGTTACAACGTATTTTGGTGCCCCCGGTGAAAGTGATTGAACGCCGCTCTACCGATTTCCGCTCGCTGCGTGACCCGGCGGTGATCCAGGCCATGCACTACATTCGCTACCACGCCTGCAAGGGGATTAAGGTGGAGCAGGTGTTGGATGCTGTTGGGATATCCCGTTCCAACCTGGAAAAACGCTTCAAAGATGAAACCGGCCAGACTATCCATAATGTGATCCATGAAGAGAAACTGGAGCGTGCCCGCAATTTACTCACCACCACGTCGTTACCTATTAACGAAATCTCCCAGATGTGTGGCTACCCTTCATTGCAATACTTTTACTCGGTATTTAAAAAAGGCTATGACATGACACCCAAGGAGCATCGGGACTGTTACGGCGAGGTAGTGTATTAGGCGGTTGGCGTAGAAAACAGAAAGCGCGGTAACATTTATCGCCCCGGCGTTGGGCCGGAAAGCGCTAACTGCGCCGCGCCTGGTTAGCAGCAGTGGGTATTAGTGCACTGCCTGTGGGACTTGCCAGCTTTCGTGATAGATATGCTCAGCTTGTTCTTGCGTTGTAGCGCGATCGCCAGTCAGACGGTAAGCAATGGTGAGAGCAAAATCAAATGCTGCCCCCAGACCTTGCCCACTGATCAGATTGCCATCTTCCACTACCTTTTCGGCCACGTAGGTGCCGTCTTCGACTTCCTGATGAAGATCGCCCGAACAAACATAGCGGCGGCCTTGCAAGAGCTTATTGCTGGCCAGAACGCGTGCGGCGGCGGAGCACAATGGACAGATCAGCTTGGCTGCACGATCATGGCGGCGGATAAACTCCACTGCCAACTCGTTCTCTGCCATTTCGATAGTCGCTTGTGGCCCACCGGGGATCACTACGGCGTCGTACAGCGTGTCCATGCGGCGTTCCAACAGAGCATCGGCGAACATACGCATCTGGTGATAGCTGCGGAGTTCTAGCCGATCCCAGCAGGACAGCAGCTCCACTTCAATCTCCAAACGGCGCAACACGTCGATCACGATAACCGCCTCTGCCTCTTCAAATCCTTCGCTCAGCAGAACGGCAACTTTCTTGGTCATAGCATCTCCAGCAATGTACGGGTGAATAACCCGGGCTGGGTTAGCGTAGCAGATAAAAAGTGAGCGTTTGCTGCGGATAATCAAGTGTAAGAAGGCGATCGCGGAAACATGATTTCTCACTTAGCGCAGAGGTAGATTCGCGCTATAATCGCCGCTTGCTTCCGATTCCCAGAGGAAGATCCTCGTCCCCGGTGGGGCGGCTGGACTTCAAATCCAGTTGGGGCCGCCAGCGGTCCTGGGCAGGTTCGACTCCTGTGATCTTCCGCCAAAGCTTGTCCGAATACCTCCCGATAAATCAAAAAAAACCAATAAAAACAATGTTTACTTTGATTTTCTGTTCGAGGGTGTCCGAGGGTTTCTCTCTAAATCCGTGAAAAATGTGTATACTGATGGGTATAGATTTTGACTATACATCTTTGAGCTATACACATGCCGCTAACTGACTTACAAATCCGCCGTGCCAAACCTCAAGAGAAAGCCTATACACTCAACGACGGCCAAGGCCTTTCACTCCTGATCGAACCCAGTGGCAGTAAAGGTTGGCGTTTTCGCTATCGCTACGCCGGTAAGGCTAGGCTGATGTCATTCGGCACCTATGACTTAGTTTCCCTTGCTGAAGCGCGTTCAAAGCGTGAGGTGGCGCGTAAACAAGTTTCTGAAGGGATTGATCCAGGTGAAGTGAAAAAGGCTGCAAAGCTGGCTCAGAAACTCTCCGCCGAGAACTCATTTGAAGTTATCAGCCGTGAGTGGCATACGGCTAAAGCAGATCGCTGGTCACTGGGCTATCGGGAGGAAATCATGAGCACCTTTGAGGCTGATGTTTTCCCCTATATCGGCAAGCGGCCGATCTCTGAAATTAAGCCATTGGAGCTGTTAGAGGTACTTCGGCGCATTGAGAAGAGGGGAGCACTAGAGAAAACCCGCAAAGTGCGCCAGCGGTGTGGAGAAGTGTTCCGCTATGCGATTATCACCGGCAGGGCGGAGTACAACCCCGCTCCAGATCTCGCCAGTGCATTGGCTGTTCCAAAGCAACAACACCATCCGTTCCTTTCAGCAGAGGAGCTGCCTTACTTCATAAAAGATTTAGAAGGTTATACCGGCAGCATTATTACCAAGAACGCCGCTAAAATCGTGATGCTTACCGGCGTGCGTACACAAGAAATGCGTTTTGCTACCTGGGAAGAAATCGATTTTGAGCGGGCAATATGGGAAGTCCCCGCCGAACGTATGAAAATGCGCCGCCCCCATATTGTTCCTTTATCCACGCAGGTTATGGAGCTGTTTAAACAGCTACAGCCGATCACCGGTCACTATCCTTATATTTTTATTGGACGCAACAACCGCAGAAAGCCTATAAGTAAGGAAAGCGTGAATCAGGTGATTGAGCTGTTAGGGTATAAGGGACGAGCTACCGGTCACGGTTTTAGACACACAATGTCTACTATCCTACATGAACAAGGATTTGATAGTGCGTGGATCGAGATGCAGCTTGCACATGTGGATAAGAATAGTATCCGGGGAACATATAACCATGCTCAATACCTTGAAAAGCGTAGAGAGATGTTGCAGTGGTATGCTAATTATATAGTGGGAGATAATGATGTTTAAAATAATATCTATCACGGAGCATGGTAGGGAAATAAAACTTTCTGAAGATGAGGGAAATAACACAAATACGTTTACTATTATTACTGGTAAGAATGCCTGTGGCAAAAGTAATTTACTTGGGAAGGTGGTTAATTCATTTGTTTTTGATGGAGAAGCTGAACGTATGAAACTAGCGTTCAACTCTGTAAAACAACCACAGAAAGTTATAGCTGTATCGACTAGTCGATTTGACAAGTTCCCCACTATAGCAAATGCAAGGAAAAACTCTAAATTCACGGGTGAATATAATTATATAGGGTTTGATGGACGAGGTTCATCTCCATTAGATATGCTATCTGATGGTTTTCTTTCTATATTTAAAGGTTTTATGGATAGTAAGGATAATTCATCAAAAATAGGGGATGTTTTTAATTATTTAGGCTTCAGTCAAAATATTAGCGTTAATTTTGAGATAAAAGTAAATCTAGGCTATCTTCATACAAAAGAGTATAATAGTTATGTCAAAAAATATATGCCTTTCATTGATGTCGATTCTTCTTATAGTGGAAAAATGAGGGATTATGTTAACTTTTCAAAATGGTTTGATCAAACTTTTATTGAGGAGTATTTGGCAAAAGATAGTGATATAAAAAATCACTTCACTATATATCGTAAAAGTGATGGGGGTGTATTTGAGAGTAATGTAGAAAAACTCTCCTTGTTGAAGCGTATTGAAGAAGCTAATGAAGTTTTTGGTGGAAAGAATTTTAATATTAAGTTTAATCTTTATGACAAAAAAAGCATAGATAATGCTGACTATGAATGGCTCGTATATTTGATGTCCAAGGGTGCTGTAAAAGTAAAAAACATTAATCTAACTAATAAGAATGAAAAAAAATCATTTAGCTTTAACCAAGCAAGTTCTGGTCAACAATGCATCATAACAATGATGATAGGAATTGCCGGTGCAATAGATGATAATTCGTTAGTCTGTATCGATGAGCCGGAAATCAGTCTACACCCACAGTGGCAACTTGACTTCATCAGACTACTCCAAGAGACCTTTCGTCACTACAATGGGTGTCATTTCATTTTAGCGACTCACTCTCCACAAATAGTATCAGGACTTGAACAGGGAAATGGATATATTTGTTCCTTAGAAAAAAACGAATTACATGATGCATTAATGACATCAAAAAAATCCGCTGATTATCAGTTGGCTGAAATTTTCAAATCCCCTGGCTTCAAAAACGAATATCTATTAAGAGTCCTTTTGTCCTTCCTAACTAATCCTAGAGATTTCTATAAAAAATCAGGAGATAGTATCAGCGAAGTTCAAAGGATTTTATCTCTGAAAGAAACGATTATACCCACCGATCCAATTTATAAATTAATATGTTTAGCAGAAAAGGTACTTTTGGAGGGGAAAGATGTATTTAACCTCAAATGATCTTGAAGGTGTTTATAAAACTGCATATGATAATTTTTCAGTATTGAAAGATACTGAGAAAGTTGGAGTTTATTGGAATAATAAAGATAATTTTGAGTTATCTGAGTTTAAAAATTATATTAAAGAATTCTATATTGACAAACAAAATTTCACTTGTCCTTATTGTAAACAGCGCATTGTTGTTGACCATAATTTAGTTTGGGATGCGGAGCATATTATCCCCAAAGATACACATCCGCAATTTCTTATGGAGCCTAGTAATCTCTGTGTCTCATGCAAAGATTGTAATTCAGCAAAGGGGAATAAAAATGTTCTTTTAAATAAAAATAGGAAAACTCTACCTATTAAAGGTGAGGATTATATAATCAATCACCCTCATTATGATTCTTATGCTGACAATATTAAAATAATTGAACTGTGCGGATACTATTTACCAATAAATGATAAGGGACGGAAGACAATAGAGATATGTGGTTTACTCCGGTTTGCTTATACGTATGCCAATTATGGTGATCTATCTTTACGCACAAAGGAGCTAATTGTTGAGTTAGGCAGCAAGTTAATGGATTGTACCACGGTTTATGAAGAGGCGGCATTATTGAGTTTTATTAAGGAACTTGCATCTAAAGGTTTAGCTCAGATGTGTACAGACTATCTTAATAAGGAATAGACCAAAATGGATATTACGCCCTCAGCGCGCAATGCTATCCCCGCCTCGCCTGCCCGCTTCATGTGTCGCTTTTCATGCAGTTGCATGATCGGCCTGAAGCCGCGCCAGCACTGGGGCAAGATAGGGTAAACACACGCATTAGACGCATGCAAAATCATGCACCCTATGCATGCACGCGCAGTTTGAAGCAGGCTAGCCAGAAAAAAGGCTGTTCTCGATATAGGGTGGGAAGCAAAACCCGCATCCAGGGAAATAGATGCGGGTGTGATTAATCAATGCAGGCGATTATTATTGCCGTAACGATTTAACGTTCGGCGTTCTGGTGGAGGTGGTGCCGAAATAGTTTCCGGTGTTAACGGTTGCCGAATAACATGTTCAACACTTTCCCTCGTTTTAAACGTGCATGAACACTCTATATTTTGGCACTGATAATAGGCCTCTTTCGTTTGCTCAGATAAATAACGGCTGGTGCGCGTATAAGATGAATGACGACAGACAGGGCAACGCATCATAATGATTTACTCTTCATTTCTTCATAGCGCTCACGTCTTGCTTTCAATTCAGTATAATACTTCATTCTTTTCGCTGGGCTCTTGTAAAGGTCCATATCCACCCCGTCTAAATAAGGCTTTTCCGCACCAATTTCTAAATGGATCGGCTCGTTATTTTTTGAAAGATCGTAAACTGAGGAAAATTGAGAAAGAAAGTTAATAATATCGCTCGATGCACACTCTTTACCGTTGCTGTAATAAACGCCGTAAGCGACACGCTTGATGTTAAAGGCATGAATGAGATGCACAGCATGTTCCCTTAACGCTTGATTCATGACCTCATCAGCATGCGACAACAGCGCAGCCTTGTGCGTGATTTCAAGGGGGCCCGCCGTCATAGCGCATTTACTTTGTGCCGAAATCCTGTCGAGTTCTAATCCTTCTATAAGCAAATCAAATTCCTTGACCAACTCACGTTTAGAAACCCGCTGTGTATGCTGTGCTTGAAGCTCTTCGGTCATTTCACCCCGGAGGCTGTGAAACAGCTCTCGCCATTTGCTCTTTGCCTGCTGCCCCTGTTCCTCGGTTTCTTTCAGTTGTTGATGACAGCGGGCGATAGCGGCTTCAATCTCTCGCAATGCCTGGACGTTTTTCTGATGCGCCTCTCTGGCTTCACGGAAATCGGCCAGTTCTTTACTCACTGTTGGTGTGCTGTTCTCACTCATGGGGATCCTCTCCGGTGTTCGTCAATGTGTCACTATTCTGCTGATAGCCTTACAACATCGCTATCGATGCCCGTTGGACCACCGGCAGGACAACAGCCCCTGAAATTGACCAGAAAACCATCACCGAGATTTTAGTTTTTATATAAACTATTCACTACTGTTCACTTTAAGAAAAAATAGAGTTAAATCAATAAATAAAGAGGTGAACAGTTACTTGAAAACTCATCACTCACTGTTCACTACTGTTCACTCGGCCCAAAATTGAGCTTTTCCCTGGCTAGCCATAACGCGATTTTTAATAACGTTTTATCCTATTAATAACCACTACTTTTATAGCTTAAACCTATTAATGGGTTGCCACTGTTTTCCAATAGTTAGCCAATATTAGTCAATATAAGCCAATATTAGGATTTGGCTTATTTTCAAGCAGTTAAGTCCTCTTTCCGCACAACAAGTCCTTGTTGCCATCAGGAAAAATATTCACATAATGGGGCGCTACCACACGAGTCCACACAGCCCCGGTGAGAACCCACCGGAAACACAACGAGGTAGCATAACCATGCTTGCAGTTACCACACAGTCCCGTTCTACCCCTGCGCCAATCCCGACAGATTCAACGCCCCAGGATCGCTTTATGCGCCTGCCAGAAGTGCTCTACACCACCGGCCTTTCCCGCTCCACCGTGTATGAAATGATTGGGCGTTCACAGTTCCCGAGCCAGATTTCCCTGGGCGGTAAAAACGTTGCCTGGCTTGAATCTGAAGTGAACGAGTGGATGGCTGACCGTATCGCCAACCGTCACCAAGAGGCCGCGGTATGATGCTCCTGACGCTCGGCCAGCAAACCTTCAGCCTGGATCAAAGCGATGCCCTGTTTGTGGCAGAAGCGATCCTGATGCTGCGCAAAAACCCTGAAATGAAACTGTCAGAACGTCGCAGCGCCAAACACGGGGTGATTGCCCTCAATTGCCAAGGGCCATCGATATACCACGCGCCCAAGGTGCGCCATGTGCCGCTGTCCAACGGCTCCGACAACTATAAAACCTCAGTCCTGACAGACTGTTGATCACTATGCGATCGATTGAACATCCGTATGCGTTTTCCGGCTTGCCCTGGCGGCAAGTCCTACGCTATAGTCCTTGCGCTGTCGCACAATCGGCAGCCGGGCGTGGAAACCCGTGTAACTCTAAGGCGACACAACACGCGCCTAGCGTGTTTTTTTACGTCGCAGCCTTTGCTCGCTCATTTTTTGCACAGTGGTTTTTATACTACTGTGGCTATCAAACAATGGTGGCTCAGGCGGGGCAGCCTTCGGGCTGGCCGGTATTCTTAGAGGCCGGTATTTCCACCCCCGTCTGGGCTACCACCCATAAGCGTGGAAACTTCGGTGGTAGCAATAACCTTTACTCTAAGAAGGCTGCCACCATGGCTACGATCCCTACATCTTCGCACACGCAATTCGTCTTTCTGTTTGCCGCCGTGCGCCGCAATACCACCACATTAAAGCCGTGCATGCTGCGCACCGTCGCCACCTGTGAGCGCTCCGCCCGCCGTGCCCTGGTACGTGATTACGTGTTGTCCTTCGCAGGCCGTCTGCCTGTAACAGAGGTCGCATGAACACCTTAGCCGCCCGTTTCCATACCGATACCCACTACCCGATCCCGCATGCCGATTTCCTGCGCTTGCAACACGCACATTCTGTCGGCGTGCTGTTCCTCGACATGCTCGACCAGATGAACTGCTACGGCCAACGCCCGGACGCCTTCCAGCAAGAGGCTCTCGCCTCGGTGGTGGCGGTACTCACTGACCAACTCGGGCAGGTCGTGACCACCTGCGAATCCCATATCAATAACAGCCTGGAGGCCACCGCCGCATGAATACTCTCAATCAATCCTGCCTGCCTATTGAAGTGCGTACAGCGGTGTATCGTCGTGCGGTAGTGCAAGCCTATCTCGATACCTGCGCTTTTTATGGGGTAAGCCTCGGTTACTCGCTGGATGAGTTGCAAATGACCATCGCCATGCAGTTAGAAGGCTACTTTGTTTGCCAGCACGGCCCGGAAGATGGCATGGACATGGCGTGCGCCATGCTGGGGGATATGGTGCAGCCGGATATTCTGGTCGCCCCTCCCCGCCTGACAACGTTAGGGCAAAAGATGATGGACGAGTTGTGCTGTGACCAGCTCGCCGCCACTGCTCACACCACCGTGCATTAAGGGGGCCACGATGACACAGCTAAACGTTTCCCATACCGCGCGTGCAGCAACCGGCCAATGGCCGGTATTACTTCCTGCGTTAGGTATTCACATCCTCGCCGGGGGCCGGGCGCAGCCTTGCCCGGTGTGCGGCGGCAAAGACCGTTTCCGCTTTGATAATCAGCAAGGGCGCGGAACCTGGTTTTGCAACCAGTGCGGCGGCGGGGATGGTCTGTCACTGGTCGAAAAAGCGCTGGCGGTAACCACCAAAGAGGCCGCCGACAAGGTGGCCGGGGTATTGGGTAACTCCTCACTCGAACCGTTACCGGTGCAGGACAGCCAACAGGATAAAACCCAGGTCCGGCACAAGGCCGCCGAACAGGCCCACCACTTGCTGGCCGCTGCCGTAACCAAGACAGGCAACGCCTACCTAGTCCGCAAGGGTTGGCCGGATGTGAACACCTTGACGCTACAGGGGAACCCTTTGCGCGTGGGCGGTATCACCTATCAACCCGGCGATCTATTGTTACCACTGACCAATGCCACCGGGGAGGTGGTTAACGTCCAGTTGATCAACGCCGCAGGCGACAAACGCACCCTGGCGGGGGGGCAGGTCAAAGACGCCTGCCATTATCTGGCCGGGCCGGATAATGCGGTGATCTGGTTAACGGAAGGCTACGCCACCGGGCTGACCGTGCATCAATTAACCGGGGAAAGCGTGTGTATTGCGCTCAGTGCCAATAACCTGCCCGCTCTGGCACAGCAGTTACGCATACAATACCCGGATGCGTTGCTGTTGCTGGCCGCCGATAATGACGAGAGTGGCACCGGCCAGATCCGTGCCGCCGAGGCCGCCCAACTGACCGGCGCTAAACCGGCCTTACCGCCAGTGGTGGGTGACTGGAACGATCTCTATCAACAACAGGGCACACTGCCGACCTTGGCGCAGTTACAGGCGTTCAGCCAACCGGAGCAGCCGAGCCCATTTGACACCCTCAGCGATGCCGACCTGAAAGCCATGAGTGCCAGTGAAAAGGCCGAACTGCTGGCCGAACACTATCAGCACTTGCTGGCCGTGCCGCCGGTGGGGGAAGACTTATACCGTTACGAGAGCGGCGCATGGCATATATTGCCCTACCGGGTACTCAGCCGGGAAATTGCCGCGTTGTTCCAGAAGATCCGCGCCCCGTTCTCGGCCTCGGGGATCAACAGTGTGTTAGACACGCTCAAGCTGATGGTGCCGCAAATGGGCACCCCGGCCCGGCAGTTGATTGGTTTTCGCAATGGGGTGTTCGATACCGTTACCGGTCAGTTCAGCGCCCACCAGAAAACCCACTGGCTGCGCACCGTCAACAGCGTGGATTACACCCCACCCAAGGCAGGGGAAAATCTGGCCGACCACGCACCACACTTCTGGCGCTGGCTGACGCGGGCCGCCGGTCAGCAACTCGAAAAACAGGAACGTATCCTCGCGGCGCTCTTTATGGTGTTGGCAAATCGCTACGACTGGCAGATGTTCCTTGAAGTCACCGGGCCGGGCGGCAGCGGTAAAAGTGTGATGGCCTCAATCGCCAGCCTGCTGGCCGGGAAAGACAACACCACCTCGGCTTCCATTGATACGCTGGAATCCTCGCGGGATCGGGCTTCGGTGGTTGGGTTCTCGCTGATTATCCTGCCGGACCAGGAGAAGTGGAGCGGTGACGGGGCAGGTATCAAGGCGATCACCGGCGGTGATGCGGTAGCCATCGATCCGAAATACCGTGATGGCTACTCCACTCATATTCCGGCGGTGATCCTGGCGGTCAACAACAACCCGATGCAGTTCAGTGACCGCAGCGGCGGCGTCTCCCGTCGCCGGGTGATCCTACCGTTCCCAGAGGTGATACCAACGCATGAGCGTGACCCGCAGCTTCTGACCAAAATCATCGGGGAATTGGCGGTGATTGTGCGTCACCTGATGCAACGTTTTGCTAACCCGAACGACGCCCGCGACCTGCTCCAGGCGCAACAGCACTCGAGTGAAGCGCTGGAGATCAAACGCAGTGCCGATCCCCTGGTTGATTTTTGTGGCTATCTGCTGGAAGAGAGTGAAGCGCACGGCCTGTATATGGGGAACGCCAATATTGTGCCAGCCAACCCGCGCAAGTATCTGTATCACGCTTACCTCTCTTATATGGAGGCCCGAGGCCACAAATACCCGCTGAATCTGACCGCTTTCGGGCGAGCCATCCCGCAGACCTTGCGCGAATACGAGATCACCTTACTCAAGCGCAAGACCAGCCAGGGGATACAGACCAATCTGGTATTGAATGAAGATTGCGAGGCCGACTGGCTGCCCAAGTGTGAAGCCTGCTGAGTGAAAGCGGTCACGATCGTTTTCGCCGATCAATACACGGTTATTGATCTGTCTAACCCATTGGACACTGCCGCAGTGGGGCATTTATAGTCCCTTGTATAAACCGCATACACTTCAACACCAAGGAAAATGTATCGGTGACCCTTCCGGCCTGCTTGCAGGCCTATTTTATGCCCAAACGTAAGAGTAATACTTATTATCAAATTTGAGATGCTATTTACCCGAACAATTACGCCTCGTCTTTCGCTGCATAAATTTAATGATTCCCCGTAGTTTTTCCTTTGACTTCATTATAATTAAGTCAAAGGAGCTCACCTTTATTGGGACCCACTCTTTGTCATCTTCTTCATTCGCAATGAAGTCATTCTCAGATAGACTTATTGGGAGTAAATTCCATCCCTTAAGGTTTAATGAACATTGCTTTAATGCCAAGTTTTTATATTTTGACGTTAATTTTACATATGTATCTTTTTTCATTTTGTTTTTTTCAAAATTAATGCCAAAGTAAATTTCCACAACTGAATTAAAAGGTAACTCCATAAGCGAAAAAGATTGATAGTATTCTGATTTTTTGAATTTGCTATAGTTACAGTGTTTTACTATTCTTACTTCTTCCTCATACGCCCATTCTGCTGATTTATATAAGTATTTTCTTTGTAGTGCTTCCATATTTCTTAAGTCGAACTCAATTTTCTGAGCGTAACCATTAGCTATATTTTCTTTTGACAAAATGTCATTTGAAGGACGGGTGTGTGTATAAATGATGTTACCAAACTGAGCGGGTAAAATATTCTCTTCGGGTAGAATCATATCAGTTTTATATATATCAATCCCTATGACCACTCCTTTGTGAGAGTCTGCGTAATGTGCCCACATTAACGTATTTAAAGGGTTTCTAGTTAAGCACAAAATTACTGAGTTTGAAATGTTAGTAATGGGTCTAAGCCATTTTTCAAATGATGATTCATTTTCAATGATCAAGTTCTCAGAAAAATAATTTGATACTTCAAATACATCATTGAACTTCTGTGCGTTTGAGAACACGACGCAACCACTGTCTATAAATTTCTCAAAATTTCCATAGCTCATATATTTATATAATTTCATGCTGAAAGCCTTTTATTATTTACCATATGGTTCTATAAGGGAGTATATATGATAAACTTTAAAAAACAATAAATTGGTCCTGCCTTTTCTTTTTTCAATAGCCAAGTAGTATAAGCAAACGCAAAAGACCTACTATGTAAATAGTTACATAACTAAATGATAAACCAAACTAGGTCGTCTATATAAATATTTACTCATAGTAATAATGAAATATATAAGCATATTTATGATGTACTGTTGAGGGCTGGTTATAGTTTTCCATTTAGTAAAGCTCACTTCGTGTATGCATGATATTTGATGAAAATTGAGACGCTCTTGAGATAGCATCTTTACCAAGCTTTCCTCCTCTCAAAAGTGAGAGCTCAATACCACCAAATAAACCTGCCAATTGATAAAGCTCTCTACAATAATCCGCTCCCAACTCCTGATTGCAAACTTCACATAGTGTGACTAAATTACGATAACTTGTCTCTCCGCCTTTTGAATAAGGGACTACATGCTGTAGAGTTAAATTCGACGCTTTTGAACAAAGTACACATTGATTATTATCACGTTCAAGAATTCGAGTTTTAAATTTTCCTCTAAAAGTCCTTTTCCTTACAGATGGAGATGCTATTTTTACATCAGTAAACGAGCTAAAAGGGGAAGTCATACATTTTCTTTTACGCAACCAATGAGGTACAAAGTTTCTGGCAAAATCAGCGTCTACCAATGCCCATCCTTGGACGCAAGTCCACTCATAGAATGACTTCTCGTTCTTTATCATCTTATAGTTTTGGCCCATTTCTTGTAGTGCTTTCGCAAATCTAATATTATAAACAAGACTAGGGGTACGAAACTCTAAACCTTCTTTATCCGGCTCAGAGCCCAATGTGTAGGTTGAAAAATAGCAGTAACCACCACAAACTAACTTCAAATCAAATGCATATGAGCTTTCCATCCAAGTATCCCTACTGGTCATATATTATTTCTAATATTATTAGCCTTAAATTTAATTTAAATCAAACTGTACATGAAATTCATTAGGTTTTTTTAAAAAAATAATAATGTATTGTAATTATTTGAGAGGGGTTGAGATGTGGTTATTCGCCTTATGCATAGATATTCATTCTTATGTGGAAAGATCAACTACATGATCAGATTGTACTCATCTCTTCGTTCCTGCGGGTTACACTGTTCACGCGGAAGTGAACAGTGGTGCACAGTTTGGGGATAACCAGTCACTGAATAAGTAATTGATTAATATATAAAAATAAGGGTGAGTGAACAGTGTGACTAGTTTTTATATAAATCTTTTTTACGCAAGGTCCTACAATGCCTTGTTTTGTTCATAATTCAATCTATGAGGTTCACACTAGATTTATTGTGTATAGTAATGTGTATAAATTTATTTAAGTATATTGGTAATTTAATTTAAATTCATAAGGTTATGTTTATTTTATTACTCCTGTGATCGAATAAATGAAGCCGGCATCGGCATAAGCTTGCAAACGATCACGCCACCAGGCTGCGGCCAAGCCGGTTGCACTTTCGCGCCAGCCAAAATACGAGGTATCACTATAACATTCTGCCTCGACATTTTTTGCTACCAACTGGCCCATTTTCAGGTAAGGCTCCGCCAGATAACGCGGCAGATAGCCGCAGCCTAACCCGGCCAGTTGCGCCTGGAGTTTGCTTTTAAAGCTGAATACCGTCAGTTGATCTTGCTCATCAAGTACGTGCAGATTTTGCGGCCTATTAACACGCGAAGTGTCATGTACCACTACCGCGCGATGCTGGCGGATAGTCGTTTTCAATAACGGTTCCGGCATCGTCGCCAGCGGATGGTGTGGGGCGACGACAAAAATATATTCCAAACTCCCCAGCGGGCTGAAAGAGAAACCCGCGCGGGAAGGCGGCTCGCAGATCGCACCAATAATGATATCGGCACAGCCGTAAACCAGTGCCTCCCAAGAGCCGGCCAGCACCTCATGGCTGAAACGCAACTGGGTGTGATGATGATGACGGTAAAACTCGTCAATCAGCGGCAATAAACGTTCAAAGGGAAACGACGCATCTACGGCCAGGGTAAGCTCACTCTCCCAACCACTTTCCACATAGCGCGCCTGTTGCTCCAGATCTTGCGCGGCGCGCAGCAATATCCGCCCCTTATCCAGCATCAGTTTGCCGGTATCGGTGAATTTTGCCCGGTGCCCAGAACGATCGAGCAACGTGATGTCCAGATCGCTCTCCAGTTTCTGCACCATATAGCTCAGGGCAGACGGCGTTTTAAACAGTGCGGCTGCCGCTGCGGCAAATGAACCGTGACGCTCCAAGGCGTCCAAGATCAGCAATGCGTCTAGGTTTATTCTCACTTCGTTCCCCTGCATATAAAAAAACTTAACAAGAAGACAAAAATTCTACGCTATCTTTGCAAACGGCATCTACCTACCATGAATTTCACTGATACGGCCTATCTGTATTATTCACAGAAATCATATTATTAAGGTAAATTATGTCTAATTTTCAATTGCTTGATCCAAAAAATTCTGCACTGCTTTTTATTGATCATCAACCACAGATGGCTTTTGGCGTCGCCAATATTGATCGCCAGCAACTGAAAAACAACGTGGTTGCGCTGGCAAAAGCGGGCAAGATTTTTAATGTGCCCACGATTTTTACCTCGGTCGAAAGCGAAAGCTTTAGCGGCTATATCTGGCCGGAACTGCTGGCGGTTCACCCTGAAATCACTCCGATTGAACGCTCCTCAATGAACTCCTGGGAAGATGCGGCGTTCGTGAAAGCGGTTGAAGCCACCGGCCGCAAAAAACTGGTGATCTCCGCACTGTGGACCGAAGTCTGCCTGACCTTCCCAGCCTTAATGGCACTGGAAGCCGGTTATGAAGTTTATGTGGTCACCGACACTTCTGGTGGTACTTCCGTGGATGCTCACGAACGTGCGATCGACCGCATGGTGCAGGCTGGCGCGATCCCGGTGACCTGGCAGCAGGTGTTGCTTGAGTATCAACGCGACTGGGCACGCAAAGAAACTTACGACGCTGTGATGGACTTGGTGCGTGAACACAGCGGCGCCTACGGTATGGGCGTTGACTATGCCTATACCCTAGTGCATCACGCACCGGCGCGCAATGTGAAATAAACCTTACCCGGCCCAAGCGGCCGGGGTTTTTCAGGGGCCGGTTCCATGTCCAATCAGCAACACGTTACGCTGGTTATTACCCATCATTTGGCATCGGGTCAGGAACATGCCTATGAAGCCTGGCTAAAGCGCATTATGCCTGATGCAGCAACCTTTACCGGCCACTTGGGGGTGAACGTCATCCGCCCTTCCGGCAGCGAGTTGGCTTATACGATACTGGTGCGTTTCGATAATCTGGACAATTTGTACCGCTGGATCCATTCCCCCCAGCGCTTGCAGTACATCGAGCAAGTCAAGCCGTTGCTGTTGGGCAGCGATCATATTGAAATCCGCCCTGGCGCCGAGTTTTGGTTCACGCCAAACAGTGCCAACGTACGCCCACCCGCCAAGTGGAAACAGTTTTTAATCACCCTGTTGGTGATTTTCCCTTCGACCAATCTAGTGCCCTGGTTTTGGCATCAACTATTACCGGGGCTAAGCGGTTCGCTGGCCGGGCATTTACTGAACGATGCCAGCGTAGTGGCCCTAGTGGTGTTCCTGTGGATGCCGCTCGTCACCCGCATGTTTCATCAATGGCTCACTCGCCATTAAAGGAAAACGTTATGAGTCACACAGCTTCATTGATCATCATTAACGGTAAATTTCATACCGTTGACCGCGAGAACCCCACCGCTCAGGCTGTGGCGATCAAAGACGGTAAATTTGTTGCCGTCGGCAGCGAAAACGACGTTATGCAGCACGCCGGGCCAGAAACCCAGGTGATCGACTTGCACGGCCACACGGCGGTGCCTGGCCTAAACGACTCTCACCTGCACCTGATCCGCGGTGGATTGAATTACAACCTGGAATTACGCTGGGAGGGGGTGCCGTCTCTGGCCGATGCCCTACGGATGCTGAAAGAGCAGGCGTTGCGCACGCCAAGCCCGCAGTGGGTCAGAGTGGTCGGCGGTTGGAGCGAGTTCCAGTTTGCCGAACGCCGTATGCCGACGCTGGAAGAAATCAACACCGCCGCACCGGACACACCGGTGTTTATTCTGCATTTGTACGATCGCGCCCTGCTGAATCGTGCGGCGCTGAAAGTGGTGGGCTACACCAAAGATACGCCAAACCCACCGGGGGGAGAAATTCAACGCGATAGCAACGGTAACCCAACCGGCATGCTGATCGCCAAACCCAACGCCATGCTCCTCTACGCCACCTTAGCCAAAGGGCCAACCTTGCCGCTGGAGCAACAGGTCAATTCAACCCGCCAGTTTATGCGCGAACTGAACCGCCTGGGTCTGACCAGTGCGATCGACGCAGGTGGTGGTTTCCAGAACTATCCCGAAGATTATCAGGTGATTGCGGAACTGCATGAGAAAAAGCAACTGACCATTCGTATCGCCTACAACCTGTTTACCCAGCGGCCTAAGCAAGAGTTGGAGGACTTTCAGCTCTGGACCGATATGCTCAAACCCGGCCAAGGCACGGATTTCTACCGCCATAACGGCGCGGGTGAAATGCTGGTATTTTCCGCCGCTGATTTCGAAGATTTTCTGCAACCGCGGCCAGATTTGCCACAGGGGACGGAAGATGAGTTGGAGCGCGTAGTACGCCATTTGGTAGAGCACCGTTGGCCATTCCGCCTGCACGCCACTTACGACGAATCCATCGACCGTATGCTGAACGTGTTCGAGAAAGTTAACCGCGAGATACCATTTGACGGTTTGCATTGGATCTTTGACCATGCAGAAACCATATCTGAACGTAATATCGAGCGGGTGAAAGCCCTCGGCGGCGGTATTGCCGTGCAACATCGTATGGCATTTCAGGGTGAATACTTTGCCGAGCGCTACGGTGCTGAGGCTACCAAGCAGACTCCACCTGTGGCCAAAATGCTGGCGGCAGAACTGCCGGTAGGATTAGGCACCGATGCAACCCGCGTTGCCAGCTACAATCCGTGGACCGCCTTGTATTGGCTGGTTTCTGGCCGTACGGTTGGCGGCATGGCGATGTACGACGACAACGCACGTCTGGATCGTGAAACCGCGCTAATGCTTTGGACACAGGGCAGCGCATGGTTCTCTACCGAGCAGGGTAAAAAAGGGCAGATCAAAGTGGGCCAACTGGCTGACATGGCGGTGCTGTCACAAGATTACTTCAGCGTGCCGGAAGAGCAGATCAAAGGGATTGAGTCGGTGATGACTGTGGTAGACGGTAAAATTGTCTATGCTGCAGGCAGCTTCTCCCAGCTCTCTCCACCGCCGTTACCGGTGCTGCCGGAGTGGTCACCAGTGGTTAACGTACCGGGGCATTATCGCTCGGCACCGCCAGTAGCCACCAATAGAGTGGGTATCTTGAGCCAGGCACACCAATGCTGCGGCCCTTGCGGTGTTCATGCCCATCAGCATGATATCGCTCGCCGCTCTAGCATTCCCGTTTCTGATGAGAATGCCTTCTGGGGCGCATTTGGCTGTTCTTGTTTTGCGTTTTGATTGACGTTACGGGCCCAGCATCTGGGCCCGTATGCATCGGCGTAAAAGTCCTGTTTCAACAGGTTTTCAGGCACAGGCAGGCTTTGCTGTTGTTTGCTACGCCAGGTATAAAGTTGCGATTCATACAGACCGAGTTCACGTGCGGCTATGATCTCGTTTTACATCATCTCGGCTCAGGCCAATATCCTTCAACTGGGCCGAGCTCATCCTTGCTAGTGTATTGGCGGCTTTGCGCCGCTCATTCCAGCGGCATCCCCATCTGTATGCTTTTTTCCATAAACGGATGAAAATATTGCGGTGCTTCCTGGCTGCATGCGTAGCCGACGAACAACACTCATCCATTTGATCTTCAATCATATTATGCATCATCGACTCCCGTCATTAGGTGAGCGACTAGATTGATACGTTGCTGAAAGACTTTACAGATGCAAAGGGTGGCTATTATTTCCATACAGACATGTGATAAATAAACTGAATGCCACAAATTAGCGCCATCTGTACTGGTCCTCTTCAATTAATCAGGTGATATCAGTGACTCTCTACCAACAATTGGCCGATATTCTTAGTCAGCGTATTAAAGAGGGGCTGTATGTTGCCGGAGAGCGGCTCCCTTCAGTGAGGGTGTTGAGTGAAGAGCATAGGGTCAGTATCAGCACCGTACAGCAGGCGTATCGGCAACTTGAAGAGTGCTTTTTGATCGAGGCACGGCCTAAATCGGGATACTTCGTACGCGGTAGTTCAAATCTGCCTTCTTTACCTGCGGTGTGCAGCCATGCACAAAGGCCGGTCGAGATCTCTCAGTGGGAAAATACCCTGGAGTTTTTGAAGAGGGGCGATCAGGAGAATGTGTTGCATCTGGGAGTTGGTAGGCCCGACCTTTCTGGTCCCGGCCTTAAAATACTCAGCCGTTTGCTTAGCCGCATTAGCCTGCATCAGAGTGAAGAAGTGCTGGATTATGACAATATTTACGGCAGCCTGGCGCTGCGCGAGCAGATTGCCCGCCTGATGCTGGACAGTGGTAATCATCAATCGGCAGAAAATATCATTATTACCTCCGGCTGCCACGGTGCACTGGCTATCGCCATCGGTGCCGTTTGCCAGCCAGGTGACATTGTAGCTGTGGACTCCCCCAGCTTTCACGGTGTGATGCAGACCTTGAAAGGGATGGGGATGAAGGTCATTGAAATTCCAACCGATCCCGTGGTTGGCATTAGCCTGGAAGCATTGGAAATGGCGCTGGATCAGTGGCCGATTAAAGCCATCCAGCTTACCCCTACCTGTAATGATCCCTTGGGTTACAACATGCCGGATGAGCGCAAGAAAGCTTTGCTGACGTTGGCCCAGCGTTATGACGTTGCCATTATTGAAGATGATGTGTATGGCGCGCTCGCCTATCAATACCCGCGTCCACCCACCATCACTTCATTTGATGAAGATGGCCGGGTATTGCTGTGCAGTTCCTTCTCTAAAACGGTTGCCCCCGGCCTGCGTATCGGGTGGATTGCACCGGGTCGCTATTTGGAAAAAGCCTTACATAGGAAGTACATTTCTGCTGGGCGGGTGCCCACCTTGCCGCAACTGGCCATGGCTGAATTCATCAAGCAAGGGCATTACATGCAGCATTTACGCCGCATGCGCCGCCAGTATCAACGCAATCGCGACATTATGACCGGGTGGGTCGTGAAGTATTTTCCCCCAAACACTCGGCTGAGCAGGCCGCAAGGTAGCTTTATGTTATGGGTTGAGCTGCCTTATGGATTCGATAGCCTGCGTCTAAACCGCTGTTTGTTGCCACAAGGCATACAGATTGCCGTTGGGTTTATCAGCTCCGCTGCGGGAAAATACCGTAATTGCCTACGGCTCAGTTACAGCAAACCGATGACCAGTGAGATTGAACGGGCGATCCAGAAGGTGGGTAAAACGATTTATGAATTATTGGCGGAGGAAAAGCAGCCAGTGGCAGAAAAGCAAAACCGCGTATAGGTTGGTTCTAGTTTCGTGTCAGCCCGTGGAAGGTTGTGGATTTAGCAGAAAAATAACCGTTCCCCGATACCAGGAGGAGGCTTGTAACTGTTTTTCATCCGCTGCGAACCACTCCCCGTTTTGCACAAGACCCAGCTTAAATGGGATGCGTAGTTTTGTTAGGGCGGGAAGATAAGCCGCATAATTACTCACCGTCTTTCTACCCTGGTAACTTTGGATCACTATTTCATCCACTGGCAGCGCATTGAGCGTCTTTACGCTGCCTGTCTTCGCCCAGTCGAGCAGACCGGTCACGCCAAGAGAGAATTCAGCGGGTAACTGCGCCCGCAACCGCTGTAGAAAACCCCCGTAATCTTCCAGGCGCCGAGTGGCGGCGTCAAAATCGACCTGCAATCCTACAACGTCGTTGCCCGCTGCTTGCCAGCGTTGCATCAGCCGGATCAGACGCGCCGGTATTTCTTCAGGTACGTCCAGTGTGGTGAAGCGCACGGTAAGCCAGATTTGTTTGAATGCCAACTTGTCTACCGGTAGGCCCATTGGCTGGTAAATCGTGCCACGGGACGTGGGGATCACTTCTCCCTGATGCAGGTACACCGTCTGCGCGTTGCGCATCTGGTCTGAGGTTTTCACCCCAGACCAGAGCCAGAAGGCCTGATGTTCACCAGCACTGACGGTATTTGCCGCAAGCGCTTGGATACAGGCCATTAGCAGGCTGATTACCAGTAATATTTGAGCTTTCCGGCCCATATCGTTCCTGGATATTGAGTTTTTAACTGCGTGAACCAGCCTTTACGCATCAGTTTGTCGACCTCTTCGCCGCCGCAGTCATTATGGCCCGAAGGTGAATAACACATTACCGCACGATAGAGTGCGTAACTCTTATCTTCTACTTCTGTTTTAGGATTGGTAATGATCTGTTGGTAATAGCTTTGGCGATTTGGTTGACCAAGAGGATATTTTTGCCCGACGGCAGCGCTGAGCACGTCGTTTCCGTTCTCATCTTTCCATAAATCAACATGCGAATCGGTAGTGCGGAAAAAATCCCCAAGGCAGTTGAGGGCGCGGCCATCAGCAGGTTTCTGGCTCAATGTCGTCACGATGTTTTCCAGCGTCGGACAGAAGTAGCCATTCTCTGCACTTTGCCCTGCCCAGTCGAACACTGACAGGTCCACATCATTGAAATCTTCACCGATAGCGGGTTGCATAATGTGGCTGATGAGCTTTTTATCTGCCAGCCAATCGGCGTAACGGCTTTCGGTAAGATCGCGGATCAGCAGGGTATGCAGTGCAATGGTTCGCTCCTCACTGTTTGGACCATGAATGACCTGCTGGCGCAGCAAATCCATTGAGGCTCGAGTTTTGAGCACATGGGAACGAAAACGCAGGTTGGTGATCGCGCTGTCAGGAGCAAAGATAGCGGCAATGTCGTTGTTGTAAACCATCGTCGCGGCCAGCTTGGCCTGAATATATTGTTGTTGCTCGGCCTCTTTGCTGAGTTTCAGCAGATTCTGCCAGTGCTGACGAGCGGCAGACCAGTTTTCTTGCGCCATTAATGCTTCGCCGTACAATACCTGTTCACTGAAAGCCAGAATATTCCCGGCGGGCAGTGTTTTCGCGGGAGGGATAGCGTTGATGACTGCCGCATAATTTTTCTGTACCAGCCACAAATTGTGTTGCAGATAGTTCCACAAAGGAAGTTTACCGGCATTGTCAAACACCGCTTTTGCACTGTCCAACGCTTGTTGAGTGAGATGCGGTTCATCATTCGCATTGGTCCGCAGTGCCCGTAACGCTTCAATAAAAGTGACCAACGGGGCTTCGGGGAAAGGTGATACCTTATATTCGTAGCCCGTTTTATTATCGTATTCCTGAATTTGACTAATCAGTGCCTTGCTGTCAGAAACCTGTTGCAGAGCAATTTCATATTTCTTTGCCAACTGTTGCCAGTCCTGCAAATACCAGTATATGCGGCGGGTCATATTATTGACGGAGTCGGCGTATTGCCCGTCAGGCCATAACTGTAAATAGGTTTGAGCCCAGGTTAAGGCCTCGGCTGCCGCCGTTCTGTCAATCTTATCGACCTCGAACTCGCCATATTCACCAGAGCTTTTCTCGCTGCTCTGATTGAGAGCAGTACGCATGAGCATGTAGGTGGCCGTTTCATTCAACCACGGATGAGCGGAGGCTTTCAACGTGGTGAATAACTGATTGGCTAAAGCATAGTTACCCAGGTAAAACTGCGTAGCACCGGACAGATAGGTATGAAACAGGCTCGCCGTAGAATCTGCCGGAAAATCGTGAATCAGTGTGTCTATTTCAGCAGGCGTGCCGCTATTGACTCCCTGGGCGATGATCAGCCGAGCGTTAGCCAACTGTTGGCGTTGATCGTCAGAGAGGTCTTTAGTGGCCAGTAAGGCACCGTAAAAATTCGAAATACTATCAAGATTATTGGAAACAAATCGATTCGTTAGCTCGACATTGTACTGACCAATTGCATTAAAGGGGGCAGGATCAAGGCCTAGCGCAGAAATTTGTTGAGCAAGAGGTAACTCTGCATTGTTTGACTCATAAATGATGCCGTCAGGTGAGCTTTCGTAGTTATTCCATTGTGGGTGCCAGGCAAAATAATAATCACGTGAGCGGGAGATATCCTTGGGCAATGGTTGTACTGGTAATGCAAAGGATTTACTTTCGCTGATGAGACGCAACAGGTTATCGCGGGAATCGTTGTTCTCGCTGAGATAAGGCACCCCGAGCAACAGACAGTAATCTTCCCCCCAGGAACAGCTTGCCTCGTCAAATGAGGCATAAGTCTGTGTGCTAATTAATGCTCCTGCAAGCAGAAGGTAAGTCGGAATTTTTTTCGTCATTGTAGGTATATTCCTTAACAATAATGCTCCCTGTGACAGATAATGCTGCCTACTTTTTACCCGAACCGTCAGGCTAAAACATTTTGGACTCCCAGTGAAGCGTAAGACGCTATTTTACCTGCAATTCTTTGAGCATGGGTGTCCCTTGTACTTGAGAAAGGGGAGATTGGATGCATAAAATCGGTCAGTAGGGTAGTGACAGAAGGGGGGATGGGATTAATCCAATGCTCAAGCACGCTTTGGTCAGGATCTGCACTCATTTTTGTAAAATTTAAAAAGTATATACTCAAAATAATTCGAGTTGCTTGTAGGCGGCAAGCTTGCGAGGCCCCAGGAGCATAGATAACTATGTGACTGGGGTGAGTAAGCGCAGCCAACAACCAAGCAACTTGAAGTATGAAGGGTATACTTAGTATCTAAATACTGCTTTCCGGTGTGAGGTACATTTACCCTCTCTGGAATATTTCTAACTAGTGAATAAAGGATACACTGTGAAGAATGTTTTATTTTTTGACGCAATGCTTACACCTAAAATTATCACCGCTGTCTATTGGATCTGCCTGCTAGGTATTGTCGTCATTGGGATTGGCGTCATGATCCATGGCCAGTTTTTAGCAGGGCTGGTGGGCATTATTATTGTTGGTGTGTTCACCCGTGTCTGTTTTGAAATGGTCATCATTGCGTTCAAGAACAACGAATATCTGCGCAGGATCGCCGAAAAACCATAACGTTGAGCGGTTAACCTAGGCTGTGTCCCAATTGCCCGTGGTGCCGTCGCAGACCCAAAAGCCCGTTATCAAGGCGGAGGGCGAAGGGCAGAGTGGCCCTCTGTTCAAGCCCGACAACACAGAGAACGGGTTTCTTGGGGAGCTGGCGGGCCTATTGGCTATGCCAAACATTTCGCTTAGATAAAGCCGAGCAGGGTGAATGCATCATCCTTCGGGTGATAATCGAGCAAGCGTGAGGTTTCTTCCAGCGATAGTCTCTTGTAGCGATTATTAGAGATGCCGTGTACCACGGCATATTGCACATCATCGATCCGGATGCAGCGATCTAGCAGATCGGCTGCATCCCTATGGCTTAAGAATGAGCTCATATCTCTAGCTGTGATCTGTTTGCCAGTCTCAAGCGAAGTACAGTTGGCAATGCGTACTGTCAATGCCGAAATTCCCTCCTGGTAGGCAAAATAGGCGGCAATACCCTCACCGAATGCTTTGCTGGCACCGTACATATTCTTTGGCCTTGGCGCATCCCCAGTACGTACCTGGTAACTTAATGGGTAACCTTCAACCGCCTGTGCGCAACTGGCAAAAACCACGCGCCTGCAACCGGCGTCTTTTGCTGCCCTGAACATATTGAAGGTGCCAAGAATATTGTTATTCATCAACGATGAGCGAAACTCTGCCTTCGGAGAAGGATCTGCTGCCAGATGTAACACTGTGTCGATATTGGCACAGGCTGCGCGGCAGGCTTGAATATCGGTGATATCAAACGCCAGCGCCTGATCATCCGGGCGAAGATGAGCAAGCAGGCCAATCTCTTTGTCTGCCAACCGAAAAGAGTAACGCTCGCCAGCAAGCTGCCTGAATGCCGAGGCGACTCGGCCACCTGCACCAGTTATCAACACCCGCCCAAGTTTGGTACGTAATGCCATGGCGATTGCCATCCCTAAATCAAATTTGCCGGGCATTAGTATTAATACTGCGGACTATTTTTGTCCACTTTTAATTAATATTTCTGATGTGTTTTTCTCAAAATAACAGATTTATCTTACTGACGTTTGCTACTAATGCAAAATTCAGTAAGAATCCTCCTATTAATTTTAATATTAAAAATATGTGAATAGTTTGCCAGTAAAACAAATAATTTTATTTATAGCTATGTTTTATATGTATTTTATTGGTTATTACTCAGTTTAACCTGCTAGGTTTTATGTATGCTTACCATTAATTACATTCAGATATTTAGTTAGAATGCTTAATGTTTCCGCAACAAGCACCCATTAAGGTTTAATGATATTCATTCTCACTTAATCCGGCTGAACCAACCAATTCTGCATTCTGGATCACAATTCAATAACTTTTTGGCGGAAAACCTTGCCGCGTTGAAAAATAGAATGCTACCGTCTCGATTCAACCGATTTAGGGTTGTCACTGCATTGGCAGGCAAAACCTAAACCTTGAGCATCTGTATTCCGTATTGGGAACAGAGGCTCAAGGTTTAGGTTTTTTTTTTGGACCGAATTCCGTGGCGGCGATTGGCCATCGCTGCTGGTTTAGGGTAGTAAAGTCAAGTGGTTAAGGATTGAATGATGAAATATCAGGAAGTAGCCAGTGAGATCTTGGCCGGCGTCGGTGGCCGCGACAATGTGAAAAGTCTGGTGCATTGCGCCACACGTCTGCGATTTAAACTGCGTGAGCGGAGTAAAGCGGACGCGGAGGCGCTGAAGAAGAACCCAGGCGTTATCATGGTAGTGGAAAGCGGCGGCCAGTTTCAGGTAGTAGTGGGCAACCACGTCGGTGAGGTCTATAAGGCTTTGAATACACTGACTGAATTAGGTGATGAAGCCCCAAATACTGCTGATGAGGATAAAAAGGAAAACCTGTTCAGCCGCTTTATTGATATCGTTTCCGGCATTTTTAATCCATTGCTCGGTGTGATGGCGGCTTCGGGGATCTTGAAAGGATTCCTGGCATTAAGCCTGGCCTGCGGTTGGCTGCTGGAAAGTAGTGGCACTTTCAAACTGTTGTTTGCTGCCAGCGACGCGCTGTTCTATTTCTTCCCTATTATGTTGGGCTATACCGCAGGTAAGAAATTCGGCGGCAATACCTTTGTGACTATGGCGATAGGTGGAGCGTTGACGCATCCTTTGATAATGGGGGCCTTTGATGCTTCTCAGCAGCCGGGGGCTCAGCCAGAGTATTTTCTCGGTATCCCGATTACCTTTATCAACTACAGCTCGTCGGTTATCCCGATCATTTTTGCTGCCTGGGTTTCTTGCCGTTTGGAACCGTTGTTCAATCGGGTGATCCACAGTGCGTTGCGTAATTTCGTGACACCACTGATGTGTCTGATGGTCACAGTACCTTTGACCTTCCTGCTGATAGGGCCTCTGGCAACCTGGTTAAGCCATCTGCTGGCTCATGGCTATCAGACCGTTTACGGCTTTAACCCGATCATTGCCGGGGCCTTTATGGGCGCAATGTGGCAGGTCTGTGTGATCTTTGGCCTGCATTGGGGCTTTGTACCCTTGATGATCAACAACCTGAGTGTGTTAGGGCGTGACACTATGGTGCCGCTACTGTTGCCAGCGGTAATGGGGCAGGTGGGGGCCACGCTGGGCGTAATGCTGCGTACTCGCGACGCCAAACTGCGTGTGATGGCGGGGTCGGCAGTCACGGCCGGGATCTTCGGCATAACCGAACCAGCAGTGTACGGGGTCACATTACCGAATAAGCGTCCGTTTATTTTCGGCTGCATCGGCGGAGCATTGGGTGGCGCGATTATCGGGTATTTCCATACCGCAACCTATTCATTTGGTTTGGTCAGTATCTTCACGTTTGCCCAGATTATTCCATCAAGCGGCTTTGACGCTACGGTATGGGGGGCGATCGGCGGTACGCTGTTCGCGTTTGTGTTTGCCGCCATCGCCAGTTATCTGTTCGGCATCGTGCCGACGGTAGAGCAGAAAGCCGAAGAAGCCCCAGCAGTAGACGCATCGCTCAGCCGCAAACAGCAGGTTACCAGCCCGATTGCTGGCGACCTGATCCCTCTTGAACAGGTGATGGATGCCACTTTTGCCAGCGGCCTGCTGGGTAAAGGTGTCGCCATTCAGCCGCATCAGGGCAGGGTGGTTGCCCCGGTCAATGGCATCGTGGCGTCACTGTTCAAAACCCGTCACGCTATTGGTATTGAATCAGATGACGGTGCTGAACTGTTAATCCATGTGGGTATCGATACCGTCAAACTCGATGGTTTACATTTTACCGCGCATATCAAAGAGGGCGATCGCGTTAAACAGGGCGATCTGTTGATCGAATTTGACCTGGAGGCCATCCGTGCTGCGGGTTTTGATACCACGACCCCCGTTATCGTCAGTAACAGTGACGACTATTTCGACGTGCTTGCCAGCGGCCAGACTCCGGTGCAGGAACAGTCACCGCTGCTGACTTTATTACGTTAATCAGGATCATTGAGGAGAAAGTGATGAGTTGCAAATTTCCAGAGCATTTTCTATGGGGCGGGGCAGTTGCGGCCAATCAGGTGGAAGGGGCGTATCTGGAGGATGGCAAAGGCCTTTCAACGTCAGATCTGCAACCCCAAGGGATTTTTGGTGCACTTACGCCGCGTGTTGCTGGCGACAGTGGTATTAAGGATGTGGCTATCGATTTCTATCACCGCTACCCGGAAGATATCGCACTGTTTGCCGAGATGGGTTTTAAATGCCTGCGTACTTCGATAGCTTGGTCACGCATCTTCCCCCAGGGGGATGAAGAAGCCCCCAATGAAGCCGGGTTGGCATTTTATGATCGGGTGTTTGATGAGATGGCGAAATACGGTATCCAGCCGTTGATTACGCTTTCCCACTACGAAATGCCCTATGGCCTGACCCAAAAGTACGGTGGTTGGGGCAGCCGCAAGACCATTGAGTTCTTCGAGCGTTATGCGCGCACGGTGTTTGAGCGTTACAAGCACAAGGTCAAACACTGGCTGACATTTAATGAAATCAATATGTCACTGCACGCGCCGTTTACCGGAGTTGGTCTACCGGAAGAGAGTAGCAAGAGCGATATTTATCAGGCGATCCACCATCAGTTAGTGGCCAGCGCCAAAGCGGTGAAGGCCTGTCATGAGATTGTACAGGGTGGGAAGATCGGCAATATGCTGTTGGGCGGTATTCTTTATCCGCTAACCTGTAAACCGGAAGATCTGCTGGAAACCCAGCGGCAGAACCGTGACTGGTTATTCTTCGGTGACGTGCAGGCCCGTGGTGCCTACCCGTCTTATATGACACGTTTCTTCCGTGAGAATGACATCCAGGTGACGATTACGCCGGAAGATAAACAGGCACTGCGTGAAACCATCGACTTTATCTCGTTCAGTTACTACATGAGCGGCTGTGTCACGACTGATGAAGCACAGAACAACACCGCCCGAGCGAATATTCTCAATATGGTGCCAAACCCGCATCTGGCAAGCTCCGAGTGGGGTTGGCAGATCGACCCTATTGGCCTGCGTTATCTGCTTAATGTGTTGTATGACCGCTACCAGAAACCGCTGTTCATTGTGGAAAATGGTTTAGGGGCGAAAGATAGTATCGAAGCCGATGGCAGCATCAATGACGATTACCGCATCAATTACCTTAACGATCATCTGGTGCAGGTGGCCGAGGCGATTGACGATGGGGTTGAAGTGATGGGTTATACCAGTTGGGGCCCGATCGATTTGGTCAGCGCTTCAAAAGCCGAAATGTCGAAACGTTATGGTTTTATTTATGTCGACCGTGATGATGCGGGTAACGGTACCCTTGAGCGCCGCCGCAAGAAGAGTTTTTACTGGTATCGTGACGTGATCCAGAGTAATGGCAACAGCCTGAAAAAAAGATAATTTCTTTCTGTAAACAGCCCGGCGCAACGGCCGGGCATCAATAAAAAATCGATTACCACCTTTGTTGGGTTAATTATTCCCAAGGATCGCTATTACCCAAAATCAGGCTGGTGGTTATTTACATGCAGCAGATCTGCCAGGGGAACAAAGTAATAATGAAATACTCCGTTTCTTATTCGATGATATTAGCTGCGCTCTGGCTGACGGCCAGTAGCGCGCAGGCCGAAGCATTGCAAAGCAGCAAAGACCAGGAAACCTCTACCCCACAGTGGCAGGGGGATGTGTTAGGTTTCGAGCCGCCGCAAGCCGGGCTGTTGGGTGACATGCTGGGGATCAGACCGATCTTCGAAGATCATGGTTTTCACTATAACCTGGGTTACCTGAGCCAGACTTCATACAACGCTGGTGGTGGGTACAACCACGATAAGCAAGTGTCTTACATCGATCAGTTTGCGCTGACCTTCAGCCAGGACTTGGAAATGTGGACTGGCATTCCAGATGCGGCGATTGAAGGTAATATTGTCAATCGTAACCACGATAATAACCTGACGCGCGACCGGCTGCAGGATCCTCGGGTCAATCCCACTGATTTATCGCAGGAAAGTTATGGTGGCCAATCCATTACGCGATTAGGCTGGCTGACCTTCAGCCGCAGTTTTATGGATCGTAAACTGCATTGGCGTGTCGGTATGATGAATAAGGTTCAGGACTTTGACCAAATCATCCCCTGTGATTTCCAGACGCTGTCGCTATGCGGTGGCAAGTCTGCTAACTCGCTCACTTGGTACAACTGGAATGTGCACTATTGGGGCACTACTCTGCAGTACAAATTGACCGATGAACTAACACTGAAAACCGGTGTTCTTGAACAGAATCCGCAGGCGCCAAGCCGCAGTCGTGCCTGGAGTTGGTCGACCAAAGGCAGTAAAGGCATTCTGGTGCCGGTCGAGTTGGAACTGAAAACCCAGGCCGTTAATCAGTTACCGGGTGTTTATAACCTTGGCGTGCTGTACACCAATGCCGATCAGCAGGACTTATATGAAGGCGTCTCTGGTGGGCCTGGGGCCAGCGATCCGAACGGCTACCGCAGCCATGGTAACACCTGGTTCCTGTACACCGGATTCAACCAGCAGGTGACGCGTCATCAGGATGATGCCAAACGTGGGTTGAGCGTGTTCTACAGTCTGGGGCTGGCCGATCAGCGCTCCAACTATATGCATTACTCCACCGCGACGGGCATCCGTTACCGCGGTTTGTTTGATGCGCGTCCTGACGATTGGCTCGGTTTAGGCGTATCACTGGTGAAGCTGAGCGACCACTATCAGGACAATCAGCGTTACCTGAACCAACTTAGTAATGCGACGGACTATCAAGATCCCAACTACCATCCAGTACCTGGCCATTCGGTAACGGCAGAGCTTTATTATCGCTTTAAAGTCACGCCATGGATGGAGCTGCAACCGGGGCTGCAATACTGGCATCACGCAGGAGGCGTCAGTGAGACGCAGGATGCGTGGGTGACAGCGTTGAAAACCGTTGTAACATTCTGATTTTCATAGCGCATGGTTTGCTAGTCATGCTGCCGGGATGTTATGCCCCGGCAGCATGACGCCAAAAAAGGTAAATTGCCTGTTTAGTGATTTTTGTCTTGATTCTGTAATGTAGAGTAAGGCTTACTGTTCATCGGCTGAACCAGAGGGCGCATCCACTGTCTGATGGAGTCAGAACCTAAAAGCGTCGGAGCTGCAACGTTGCATGAACAAAGTTAAATCGCTATCACAGCAAAATTTATCGTTATTGTTAGCGATCTATATTGGTATTTTTTTAAACCTTTCTGTTTTCTATCGTCGTTTTGATTCTTTTTCGCATGGTATTCAAGGGATTAAGGTTATTGCAGCGATAACCGAGGTTATCGCTATTGTGCTGTTCACTTTCTTTATCATGCGTCTGATATCGCTTTGTGGCCGGTTGTTCTACCGTATTATCGCCTCTTTTTTGGTATTGATATCTGTGGCAGCCAGCTATTACATGACGTTCTTCAACGTGGTAATTGGCTATGGGATCATCGTTTCGGTGATGACGACCGATATCGATCTTTCCAGAGAAGTGGTCGGACTGCACTTTGTGCTGTGGATGATTACGGTCAGCGCTTTGCCGTTAGTGTTTATCTGGCAGAACAACCTGCGGCATACCTTGATTGAACAGTTGAAAACCCCAGGGCAGCGGTTGCGGCCGCTATCGATCATGCTGGTGGTGGTAGCACTGGTGTGGGTCCCGTTACGTATGCTGGATAAAAACCAGAGTGCGCTGGAAAAAATCACTAATATCGATTTGCCAAGCTACGGCGGTGTTGTTGCACACTCTTATCTACCATCTAACTGGTTGTCGGCGTTAGGGCTATTTGCCTACACCCGTTACGACGAAAGTCAGGATAAGGCTAATCTGTTGGATCCAGTTAAAAATTTCACCTATGTTGCTCCTGCCGGTATTGATGATACCTATGTTGTCTTCATCATTGGTGAAACAACCCGCTGGGATCACATGGGTCTGCTTGGCTACCCGCGAGACACTACGCCGAAGTTGTCGCAAGAGAAAAATCTGGTGGCGTTCCGCGGAGAGTCTTGTGACACCTCAACCAAGCTTTCCCTAAGATGTATGTTTGTACGCGAAGGGGGAACTCTGGATAACCCGCAGCGTACGTTGAAAGAACAGAATATTTTCGCTGTGTTGAAAGGGCTGGGCTTCACGTCCGAATTGTTCGCGATGCAAAGTGAAGTGTGGTTCTACAACAATACCAATGCCGATAATTACTCTTTCCGCGAGATGATCGCCTCAGAAAAGCGTAACGACGGCAAGTCTGTTGACGATATGCTGCTGGTGGATGAACTGAAAGAGTCGTTAGCACGTTATCCCAGCGGTAAACATCTGGTGGTGCTTCATACCAAGGGTTCGCATTATCTTTATTCACAGCGTTACCCGCGCAGTTTTGCCCGTTACCAACCGGAATGTATGGGGGTTGATGAATTCTGTTCCAAGGAGCGGTTAATCAATGCCTATGACAACTCGGTGCTGTATACCGATACCTTTATTGATAATGTAATCAATCAGGTACGTGATAAGAAAGCTATTGTATTTTATGCCGCCGATCATGGTGAATCGATCGGTGAAAATTCACACTTGCACGGTACGCCACGAGAAATGGCACCGCCAGAACAGTTCCATGTTCCTCTGCTGGTGTGGGCATCCGACAAATATCTGCAAGATCCCAAGAATACAGCGGCATTTGAGCAATTACGGGCGCAGCAACGTACGGGAAAAACCCATCGCCACGTTGAGCTGTTTGATTCCATTCTGGGCTGTCTTGGCTTCACTTCACCGGATGGTGGCATTGTGGATAACAACAATTGGTGCCGTATGCCGGAAAGTAAATCTGCCAGTAGTGTGCTGTAATTGGCCCACCAGAAACGGGGCTTTCGTTCATATATCGCTTTTTCTGCCGCTTTTACCACCACTCGTCAGGCCTGATTAAAAAAGTGATTGACGCATATAACCCCCGGCAGTAATATGCGCCCCGCATCGGCGAGTAGCGCAGCTTGGTAGCGCAACTGGTTTGGGACCAGTGGGTCGGAGGTTCGAATCCTCTCTCGCCGACCAATTTCAAGAAAGCCCGCTTTTAAGCGGGCTTTTTTACGTCTGAAGTTCAAGAATAAATGCACGATTACACCTACACCTTCGAATCGCGCTCCAGCATTTCCTCCTGTTTTTTGGCTTATTCACAAAAATAACTGCTCATATATTCATCATTCAGTAACAAACTTTTTTAGTTTTAAACCAGAATTTAACGCTGATTAAATAATGTTATTAGGATAAATACGCTAAAAATAAGCCGATGGCACAAATTTAAATTCCGTAATTGTTAATTGAATGTGTTTTTTATGTTTATTAGCTGTTTCTCACAGTCTCAGCAAATCCCTGATGGTTATATTGACGGCACCCAAAACAGTTGGCAATTTGGTAAACTAAGGGATAGGAGCAAGAGGTCTGAGAGTGGATTCCACGCGCTCAAACGCCCTGCCGTGACGCTTTTCATCCGGCATTCTCGCGCTATATTCCTCTTGCCTTCGGGTACCACCTGCACAGACCGCGCAATAAAAAAATATAGGTTCTGGCAGTAATAATGCACACACCACACCACACTGGAGCACTAGCGATGACAAGTTCCTTGGGCAAATCAGGGATTCTGAAATTCGGTATTGGGCTGATTGCGTTGACCGTTGCGGCCAGCGTACAAGCAAAAACACTGGTTTACTGTTCTGAAGGTGCACCTGAAGGGTTTAACCCGCAGTTGTTCACTTCCGGCACCACTTATGATGCCAGCTCAGTGCCAATTTATAACCGTCTGGTTGAGTTTAAGTTGGGTACCACTGAACTGGAGCCGGGGCTGGCAGAGAAGTGGGACGTCAGCGAAGACGGCAAAACCTATACTTTCCACCTGCGCCAAGGTGTTAAGTGGCAAAGCAGCAAAGATTTCAAACCGACACGTGACTTCAATGCCGACGATGTCGTGTTCTCTTTCCAACGTCAGTTTGATACAAACCATCCTTTCCACAAGGTTTCTGGCGGTACTTATGAGTACTTCCAGGGCATGGGAATGGGCGATCTGATCGCTAAAATTGAAAAAGTAGACGACCACACGGTCCGTTTCCAGTTAACCCGCCCTGAAGCTCCCTTCCTAGCCGATCTGGGTATGGACTTCGCCTCTATCCTGTCTGCGGAATACGCTGAGAATATGATGAAAGCGGGTACGCCAGAGAAAGTGGACCTCAACCCAGTGGGTACCGGCCCGTTCCAACTCTTGCAGTATCAGAAAGACTCCAAAATCCTCTACAAAGCCTTTGAAAATTATTGGGGCACCAAGCCGAAGATTGATCGCCTAGTCTTCTCCATTACCCCAGATGCTTCAGTGCGTTATGCCAAGCTGCAGAAAAACGAGTGCCAGGTCATGCCGTACCCGAACCCGGCTGATATCGCTCGTATGAAGCAGGACAAAACCATTGAACTGATGGAACAACCAGGTCTGAACGTGGGTTATGTGGCGTTCAACGTTGAGAAGAAACCGCTGGATAACGTGAAGGTGCGTCAGGCACTTACCATGGCGGTGAACAAGCAGGCTATCGTTGATGCGGTTTATCAGGGAGCTGGTCAGTCAGCCAAGAACCTGATCCCACCAACCATGTGGGGCTATAACGACGCAGTGCAGGACTATGCTTATGATCCTGCCAAGGCCAAAGAGCTGCTGAAAGAAGCTGGCCTGCCAGACGGTTTCTCTATCGACCTTTGGGCAATGCCGGTTCAGCGCCCGTATAACCCGAATGCTCGCCGCATGGCAGAGATGATCCAGTCTGACTGGGCGAAGATAGGTGTCAACGCCAAGATTGTTTCCTATGAGTGGGGTGAATACCTCAAGCGCGCCAAAGACGGTGAACATCAGGCGGTGATGATGGGTTGGACTGGGGACAATGGGGATCCGGACAACTTCTTCGCCACGCTGTTTAGCTGTGCGGCTGCTAAAGATGGCTCCAACTATGCCCGCTGGTGCTATAAGCCGTTTGAAGATCTGATCCAACCGGCTCGTTCCGAATCCAACCACGACAAACGCGTAGAACTTTACAAGCAGGCTCAGGTAGTGATGCACGATCAGGCTCCGGCGTTGATTGTTGCACACTCAACCGTTTACGAACCTGTGCGTAAAGAAGTGAAGGGCTATGTTGTGGATCCACTTGGCAAGCACCACTTTGAGAACGTTTCTATGGACTAAGCCTGATGCGGGGCAGGTGACATTCTGCCCCGGTAAGGCTGGTTAAGGGACCGGAATATACCTGCCACTTTCAATCTGCTGTTCTGACTCATTTCCAGGCAAGCTGCTGGGGATGAGCCAACTGGCTTTCTGGCAGCAACTTGGAACCCATAAGGTATAGTTAATAGGCAGGGGCGCAATACGTTGCGCCCCTGCATTCCTGTCCCCAGAGGAATGTTGTTAAGACTGTGAGCCTTAATAAGCCTGGCGGACAATGAGCTGTTGGGCATTTTATACAGAGAGTTCGGGATATGTTGCAGTTCATACTCCGACGTTTGGGGTTAGTTATCCCAACGTTTATCGGCATAACGTTGCTGACTTTTGCATTCGTCCATATGATCCCCGGTGACCCGGTGACCATCATGGCCGGGGAACGCGGGATCTCCGCAGAGCGTCATGCTCAACTCATGACAGAGATGGGGCTGGACAAACCGCTCTATCAACAATATTTCAATTACGTAACCAATGTGCTACATGGCGACTTGGGTACGTCCCTCAAAAGCCGTATTTCCGTCTGGGAAGAGTTTGTTCCGCGCTTCCAAGCCACGCTGGAATTGGGTGTCTGCGCGATGATTTTTGCCGTGCTGGTTGGTATTCCTGTGGGGGTGCTGGCTGCGGTCAAGCGAGGTTCGGTCTTTGACCACACGGCGGTGGGGATCTCACTAACCGGCTATTCGATGCCGATTTTCTGGTGGGGCATGATGTTGATCATGCTGGTGTCGGTGCAGCTCAACCTTACTCCGGTA
This sequence comes from Serratia aquatilis, assembly GCF_044865145.1. Classification (NCBI taxonomy): domain Bacteria; kingdom Pseudomonadati; phylum Pseudomonadota; class Gammaproteobacteria; order Enterobacterales; family Yersiniaceae; genus Serratia; species Serratia aquatilis. The sequence continues at coordinate 185,919 of NZ_CP173186.1, forward strand.
TCGGGGCGAGTCAGCGACACGGTGTTTCTGGACGAGAGCATGCCGCTGACCGGTTTCATGCTGATCGATACCCTGATTTGGGGCGAACCAGGCGATTTCAAAGATGCAGTGATGCACATGATCCTGCCTGCCGTGGTATTGGGGACTATCCCATTGGCGGTCATTGTGCGTATGACCCGCTCCTCGATGCTGGAAGTTCTCAGTGAGGACTATATCCGTACCGCGCGTGCCAAGGGCCTAAGCCGTATACGGGTGATCGTGGTGCATGCGCTGCGTAACGCGCTGTTGCCGGTGGTGACGGTGATTGGCCTCCAGGTGGGCACCATGCTGGCAGGGGCAATCCTGACTGAAACCATCTTCTCCTGGCCGGGTCTGGGCCGCTGGTTGATGGATGCGCTGCAACGCCGTGATTATCCTGTCGTTCAGGGCGGCGTCCTGCTGGTCGCCTGTATGATTATTCTGGTTAACCTGCTGGTGGACGTGCTCTATGGCGTTGTTAACCCGCGTATTCGCCACAAGAAATAAGGGGCGCTCTAATGTCTCAAGTGACTGAGTCTGTTGTTAAAACTGCGCCTAAGCCGATGACCCCGTTCCAGGAGTTCTGGCATTATTTCAAGCGCAATAAAGGGGCCGTTGTTGGCTTGGCCTATATCATTATCATGTTAGTGGTTGCACTGGGCGCAGGTTTCCTGGCTCCTCATGCTCCCGCCGAACAGTTCCGCGATGCCCTGTTAAGACCTCCGGTCTGGCAGGAGGGCGGTAGCTGGCAGTATCTGCTGGGAACCGACGATGTGGGCCGTGATGTACTGTCGCGCCTGATGTACGGTGCAAGACTCTCGCTGTTGGTGGGTTGTCTGGTAGTGGTACTTTCGCTGATCCTGGGTGTCGTTTTCGGCCTGCTGGCCGGGTATTTTGGTGGCGTGGTTGATGCCATTATCATGCGTATTGTCGATATCATGCTGGCACTGCCAAGCCTGTTGTTGGCGTTGGTGCTGGTGGCGGTCTTTGGCCCTTCAATCGTTAACGCCTCGCTGGCGATAACCTTTGTTGCCCTGCCGCACTATGTCCGTCTGACGCGAGCGGCGGTATTAGTGGAAGTAAACCGTGATTACGTCACGGCCTCCAGCGTGGCGGGGGCGGGAGCCTTGCGCCAGATGTTCGTCAACATTCTGCCAAACTGCCTGGCACCGTTAATCGTGCAGGCCTCTCTTGGTTTCTCTAACGCCATTCTGGATATGGCCGCTCTCGGCTTCCTGGGTATGGGCGCTCAGCCACCAACGCCGGAGTGGGGCACCATGCTCTCCGACGTGCTGCAGTTTGCGCAAAGCGCCTGGTGGGTTGTGACCTTCCCTGGGGTCGCCATTCTGCTGACGGTTCTGGCATTTAACCTGATGGGGGACGGCCTGCGTGATGCTCTCGACCCCAAACTCAAGCAGTAACGAGGAACGGATCATGGCGTTATTAAATGTAGACAAACTTTCGGTGCACTTTGGTGACGAAGGTGAGCCCTTCCGCGCGGTAGACCGAATCAGCTACAGCGTAGAACAGGGGCAGGTGGTCGGCATCGTCGGCGAATCTGGTTCCGGTAAATCCGTCAGTTCGCTGGCGATCATGGGGCTGATTGATTTCCCTGGCAAAGTTATGGCCGACAAACTGGAGTTTAATGGCCAGGATCTGCGAAAAATCTCTGAAAAAGAGCGCCGCCAGTTAGTGGGTTCTGAAGTAGCGATGATTTTCCAGGATCCGATGACCAGTCTGAACCCCTGCTACACAGTGGGTTACCAGATTATGGAAGCCTTGAAAGTACACCAGGGCGGCAACCGTAGCACTCGCCGTAGCCGTGCCATCGATTTGCTGACGCTGGTGGGGATCCCCGATCCGGCTTCGCGCTTGGATGTTTATCCGCACCAGCTTTCCGGTGGGATGAGCCAGCGTGTGATGATCGCGATGGCCATCGCCTGTCGCCCCAAATTGCTGATCGCCGATGAACCGACCACGGCGCTTGATGTGACCATTCAGGCTCAAATCATTGAATTGCTGCTTGAACTGCAACAGCGTGAAAATATGGCGCTGTTGCTGATTACCCACGATCTGGCGCTGGTGGCTGAAGCCGCGCATCACATTATTGTGATGTATGCCGGGCAGGTGGTGGAGTCTGGCAAGGCATCGGAAATTTTCCGCGCGCCGCGCCATCCGTATACACAAGCGCTATTGCGTGCCCTGCCGGAGTTTGCTGCCGAAAAGGCTCGCTTAGCATCGTTGCCTGGTGTGGTACCGGGTAAGTATGACCGGCCTGAGGGCTGCTTGCTTAACCCCCGCTGCCCGTATGCCAACGAGCGTTGCCGTACTGAGGAGCCTGAACTGAGCGGTATTCCTGGCCGTCAGGTTAAATGTCACACACCGCTGGATGATGCGGGGAGGCCGACCGTATGAGCCAGAACCAACCTTTACTGCAGGCTATCGACCTGAGAAAACATTACCCAGTCAAAAAGGGGATGTTTGCCCCGGAACAGTTGGTGAAAGCGCTGGATGGTGTGTCCTTTACCCTGGAGCGTGGCAAGACGCTGGCGGTGGTAGGGGAGTCTGGCTGTGGGAAATCCACGCTGGGCCGCCTGCTGACCATGATTGAAGTACCGACCGGCGGTGAACTGTATTATCAGGGGCAAGATCTGCTCAAACCGGATGTTACCGCAGAGAAGCTACGCCGCCAGAAGATCCAGATCGTGTTCCAGAATCCTTATGGTTCGCTCAACCCACGCAAGAAGGTCGGGCAGATCCTTGAGGAGCCACTGCTGATCAACACGCCGTTGAGCAACGCAGAGCGGCGTGAGAAAGCGTTGGAGATGATGGCCAAGGTCGGTCTGAAAACTGAGCATTATGATCGCTATCCGCACATGTTTTCCGGCGGGCAGCGCCAGCGTATCGCTATCGCACGCGGGTTAATGCTCAACCCGGACGTGGTGATTGCCGATGAGCCGGTTTCTGCACTGGATGTTTCAGTACGTGCACAGGTACTGAACCTGATGATGGATCTACAGCAAGATCTGGGGCTGTCTTACGTGTTCATCTCCCACGATCTGTCAGTGGTGGAACATATTGCCGACGAAGTGATGGTGATGTACCTGGGCCGCTGTGTGGAGAAGGGGAGTAAAGACGCGATCTTCAACAACCCGCGCCATCCGTACACTCAGGCATTGCTTTCTGCCACGCCGCGTCTGAACCCGGATATGCGTCGTGAACGCATTAAACTGACCGGTGAACTGCCAAGTCCGATGAATCCACCGCCGGGCTGTGCCTTCAACGCCCGTTGCCGCCGTGCGTTTGGAACATGCACCCAGCTACAGCCGCAACTGAAGCAGTATGGTGATCAGATGGTGGCCTGTTTTGCTGTCGATCAGGACGAAGCCCCCGGTACCTAAAGCGGTTCTTTAGGCGGGCTAATCCCCAGCACATCGTTCAGAAAAACCAGGCGCCGGTATATTGATACCGGCGCCTTTTTTCTATTGTGGATAAGACACCCAGTCGCCAGCATTAAGGCGAATATAGAATTTGCCTTGGTATTGCATCACCACTGCGTTGTCATTTTCCGAGATAACGGCAGTTTGCGGCAGGCCCTGAGTCAGCGCTTTCCAATCTACGCTGGGTGCAGAGAATACCTTGCCATCAACCAACCGGGAGATCAGCTCCGACAAGGCCAGATAGCTGCTCGGCGTGGTGATTTCCAATGGGCCGCCTTGGTGCGGGGCCTGCATCCCGATTAACTTGATACCTACTGGAATATGCGTGATGTCCGGGCTTGGAATATCTCGCAGACCCGACATCTGCATCTTATCACCCACCAGTGCCGCCCCGTGTTCCGGCACGAACACCACCATCACTTTGCGGCCGGATTTTTGCAACTCATCGAGGAAAGTATTTAACTGGTCGAACAACTTTTGCGCCCGGGGTTGATAATCTGCAGCCTTGTTGCCACCCACAAAACGGTTACCGTCGTGTAATGGGATAACATTAAAGAACGTTGCCGTGCGCGCATTACTGCCTTTTTTCTGTTGTTCAAGCCAGCGATTGAGCAATTGCAGGTCATCGTATATCGGCTCCCCATCGAACGATGCCAGTTCATTACCGATACCGGCTTGTGACATTAAAGGAGCCTGTATGTCAGCCTGCTCTCTCAGGGCTTTCAGGTAATTTCCGAATACACCTGAATGGTCCAGCATCAACTGTTCCTTAAAGCCTAGCTTAGCCAGGTTATCAAACAGATAACACTGTTGATTGGCCGGCTGATAAAGGTCGTAATGAGAGGGTTGACCACAGCTGGCACGCAACAGGCGAATGGACGCTGGCCCACTATAGGCGGTTGCCGAATTGAAACGGGTGAACATGAGATCCATCTTTGACCATAATGGATTGTTCTGCAGATTGACGGCTTCCATATCGGACCAGGCCAGGGAGCAGATATTGATAATCAGCAGGTCGAACGGCTGCGCATCGCTGGGCAATGTGTCTGGGAAGGTTGTTACTCGCGCTTTCTCCTGTTGATAAAACTGCTCCAGATAAGCGGTTAGGTTAGCCTCGGTCGGTGCGCCGTTAGCGGCGGGCTGGTTGCTGCCAGGGTTTGCCGTTGAAGCCGATACCACTGATGTATCAGATGTTGCTGGCGTGTTGGTTGTTGGCGATAAGGCCATAGCCGGGCCGGCAATATTGGCCACGTTCAACCATACCAGTGCTGCAATGGTAAAGACCGTCAGTCTTACCCATTGGGTTACAAACAGATAGGCAATCAACAATACGAAGGCTGCGCCCACCATTTGCCAATTGATAAAACGACCAGTCAATTCAAGTATGTACTGTGCGCTGAAGCTGGCAATCAGAGAACCTTGACTCAGGATGCTGTTAACTCCAGGCAGCCAGGTGTCATGGTAGAACAGGCCAATACCGATAGGGATGGCGATAATATGACGCCAGCGGTGCCAGCGTGGCGAAGGTATCGGCATCAGCAAAAATGCCAGGAACACCAGATTGTACAGTGCATGGAAATTCAGATAGCCATACCAGAGCAGACCGAACTTGGCTAAAAAGTAGAAGTTCCAGCCGCCGAGGCCTCGCCAATAGCGCCATAGCGTATTTTCGGGTTGCGTAGTTTCTTTGTCAGTCATTGTTATTTTTACTTTTAACCTGAGATGAAGAAGCTTCGCGCACCCATAGCCCAACTGGCTTTAAATAACGCGGTGAAAGAAATAGATTTTGCCAAGTATGGCGCCAGTTCGGAAAACGGCGATGGAACAGGTACCCCAAGGGGATGAAGATTAGTGCACACAAAACAACCAATTGCACGATATCGCCTGCGCTGTTCATGCTTGCTCCTCCCGCCCGTGGCTCAGAAGTGTAAAGGGGATGGGCTCACGACGTTCAATCTGTATTTCTGCCACCTTGTTAACGATTTTGGCTACGCTGGGCTGCAGCTTGGTTGCCGGAGCCGAAAACGCAATATCCTGAGTCAACAGCCTGATTTGGGCTGAAATATCCACATCCTGATGCCACACCACCCGGTTACTGAACGCCTCATTGATCGGTAAACGGAAAATGAATTTTAGTGCAGTATCCAGATCGTTAATCCGGCAAGTGGAAAGGAACAGGAATAGCCGGTTTTGAGCAACGGTCATGATATCCCCGAAACGCCGCTGATGGCACAGCGTCATCGACTGGCGGGCGCTTAATCCGGGAGCGGGGCGTAGGGCAACCATTACACCTTTGCCATCGTTGGGTAAAAGCGTATTTTCCATCAATGACTTCACTGCCTTGAGGAAGTCTTCCAACGGTAAATAGCCTTTTGACTGTAATGGCCGCAATCCGGCTATCAGGCCGCTGATATCTGCTGGAACGTGGCGCGTCAAGCGTTGGCCCTGAATGCCTTCCAGCATGGTCAAAAATCTGGAGAGTGGGGCAACAAACGGCACAATCAGATTGGCACCGCAGGCCAGCAGCAGCCTCTCATCGCTATAACGCAGGCTGGCGCTCATATCGCGTAGCACGATCTTCAATCCACCCCCCTGGCTGCGTCGCAGGGTGTGGATCTGCTTAGCCAATTCATCAATCTCGTCATTCTGAAACAGCGAAAAAATCAGCGTGGCGGCTTTGGTCAACAAGCCTTGTTGCATCAGTTGTGCGTTGCTGTCAAACAGTTGCCAGTTTGCCGAGAGTGGCGGTGCTCCTTCCAGGATCCGTCGCTCAGCCAGGCACATGTTTTCGTCGTTGAGGTCTGTTATCTGAGCGGGGGTATTACCCTCATCTAGCACTTGCCAACCCTGCTCACTGCTATGAAGCGTGAACAACTGGTTGGCATTGATATCGGTTGCCGTGCTCCACCAGTTGACCAGATATTTTGCTCTGTCTTGTAGCCATTGCATACTGGCCAAACCATTAAGGGTGCGATGCTCTGTACTGAGTTGCCCCTTGAGTTTGTTCACGCCGGTGCCATGGCTGAGTATTATCAGCGTACATTGCCTCTGGCGGAGCCACCTAGCGGTGTTGCTGACCCAAACGGATAGTTCATCATCACCGAAAGCCTGCCACACACTGGCTGGTGCGAACAGGATCAGCAGACGGTTTTTGGGTTTCAAGGCGCGCATCAGATCGTCAGCAAGATATAACAAGGCCGCTTTTTTTTCCGGCAAAGCATATAGGGGGAATTTCTTGATTGCAGGGGAAAGCGTATTGACCTGCAATTTATCCGGTTGTTCACCGCTGCAAATCAGGGCTAATTGGCTGTCCTCTGTCTGGGCAGCGATGATTTGCTGGCACAGCAAATTGGCGTCTGTCTGGCGATCAAAATTAACCCAATAGAATCCTGGGGCCTGCATGACCGACAGCTCATGCCAAATACGCTGAATACCTAATGAGAAAGATTGCGCCATAGATTTATTCTACTTTCGTTGAAAGTGTCGCAGACCAACCAGATTCAGTCGCACTAAAATCGCAACGTTAAAATCATCATAGCAAACGTAGGTTTGCGGCGGATATTTTTTCGTTTAGATTCATCTTATTGCCCCTGCTTTTTCTGATCGTTGCTATAGTCATTTAACATTAGCCTATTTTTTAAGGCGGCAGAATGAATAATGATGAGTTACCGCGCTTTCATGCCAAAGCTTCGGTGGAAATAGAAGATGACCTACAGGCGCTAAGCCGTGCTTTTTCATTGCCCAAGCTCAGTTATGTTGATATTTCACGTCAGGAACGGTTAACGAAAATGATGGCTAGATGGCCGTTGCTGGCAGAGTTGGCGACAAAAATGGGGAGTATTTGATTTATGCCGGTCATTGCGCTGCAGGGGGTACGGGGCGGTCTTGGTGCCACGTCAGTGACGGCGGCGCTTGCCTGGGCATTACAGCAGTTGGGGGAATCGGTGTTGGCTATCGACCTTTCACCGGATAACCTGTTGCGTCTGCATTTCAATATGCCCTTCGAATCTAGCCGGGGCTGGGCCCGTGCGGAACTGGACGGTATTGGTTGGCAGCAGGGAGCAATGCGGTACTGCAAAAAACTCGATTTTCTGCCGTTTGGTCGTCTGAGCGTGAATGAACAGCGGCTGAGCGGTCAGCAACACATTGAAAACCCCGCGCGTTGGCAGGATTATCTGGCGTTGTTGCGTGCATCCGAGCAGTATCGCTGGATCTTGCTGGATATCCCGGCAGGCAACACCCCTCTTATTGAGCAGCAATTGGCACTCGTCGACGGCGTGCTGCTGTTACTGAATCCTGATGCTGGCTGTCATGCGCGGCTGCATCAGCAACCGATGCCAGAGGGTTGCTACTTCCTGATTAATCGATACTCCTCAAGCAGCCTGCTGCAACAGGATTTGCACCAGTTGTGGCAGAAAACACTGGCGGGCCTGTTGCCTTTGGTGATCCATCGTGATGAGGCGGTGGCAGAAGCGCAGGCGGTGAAACAACCTTTGGGCGAATATCGGCCCGAGAGCCTGGCCGCCGATGAGATACTGACGTTGGCCAACTGGTGTCTGCTCAATCTGCCGGAAGAGGCTGTATGAGTTGGGTGCCGAACCTGCTGCTGGTACCTCCCGTCCACCGGGCGGTTCAGGCGCGTTATCGCGGCTATCGCAGCGCTGGGGTTCCAGTCTTTACCGCATTCTTTACTACTTCGCTGGTGACGATGGGGTGGATATTCCTGCGCTTTGAGTCGCCTGCCTGGCAAAAAGTGCTGGCTGATCGTGACTATTGGTTCCCGCATATCTCATCCCGTCGTCCGCGCCCGGCTGACATCGTACGTTACTTCCTTCAGGTGATGTGGCTGCTGATAACGCGTAGTGAACCTCTACTCAAGGAGCGCAACTATTCTGCTGGCTGGTCTAAACTGCAACAGCGCTATGCCAACTGGCTGCAAAATTTACCGCAGCAACTCCAGGACTCTGGTGTGAAGGAGCGCTCGGTGCAGCGTCTCAGCCGAATGAACAAGCGGGTGCGCCGGGCGTTGTTTATAGTGGCCTCAGTATTTGCCGGATTGTTGGCTCTGTTATGCATTTCCCAACCGCTTGAACTGTTTGCCCAGTTTGTGTTCGTGCTGTTGCTGTGGGGCATTGCCATGATAGTGCGGCGGATCCCGGGGCGATTACCGCGTTTGATGCTGATTGTGTTGTCGCTGACCGTTTCCTGCCGCTATCTATGGTGGCGTTATACCTCCACGCTGAACTGGGACGATCCTGTCAGCCTCATTTGTGGCCTGCTGTTGCTGTTGGCCGAGACCTATGCCTGGGTAGTCTTGGTGTTAGGATATTTTCAGACTATCTGGCCGCTAAATCGCCAGCCAGTACCGATGCCTGCAGATATTAGTACTTGGCCAACTGTCGATCTGATGGTGCCGACTTATAACGAAGATCTGAGCGTGGTGAAACCGACCATCTATGCAGCGCTGGGTATCGACTGGCCTAAAGATAAAATCAATATCTATATTCTTGATGATGGTAATCGCCCGGAATTCAAGGCCTTTGCTGAAGAGGTGGGAGTAAGATACATCGCGCGCCCCACCCATGAGCATGCCAAGGCGGGGAATATCAATAACGCACTGAAGCACGCTACCGGTGAGTTCGTCACCATCTTCGATTGCGATCACGTTCCCACCCGCTCATACCTGCAATTGACCGTGGGCTGGTTCTTTAAAGATAAAAAGCTGGCGATGCTGCAAACGCCACACCATTTCTTCTCGCCCGACCCGTTCGAGCGCAATCTGGGCCGCTTCCGCCAGACACCGAACGAAGGCACCCTATTCTATGGGCTGGTTCAGGATGGAAACGATATGTGGGATGCCACCTTCTTCTGTGGCTCCTGTGCCATTCTGCGGCGAACCGCACTGGACGAAATAGGCGGAATTGCGGTGGAAACCGTAACGGAAGACGCCCACACTTCGCTGCGTCTTCACCGCCGTGGGCACACGTCGGCCTATATCCGTATCCCTCAGGCCGCCGGGTTGGCGACAGAGAGCTTGTCTGCACACATTGGCCAGCGTATTCGCTGGGCACGGGGTATGGTGCAAATCTTCAGGTTGGATAACCCATTATTGGGAAAAGGACTGAAACTGGCTCAGCGACTGTGTTACGCCAATGCGATGCTGCACTTCCTGTCCGGTGTTCCTCGGTTGATCTTCCTGACGGCTCCATTGGCGTTTCTGCTGTTGCATGCCTACATCATTTTTGCCCCGGCACTGGCTATCGTGCTTTATGTTCTTCCGCATATGGTCCATGCCAGCATGACCAACTCGCGTGTACAGGGTAAATATCGCCACTCTTTCTGGAGTGAAATCTATGAAACCGTGCTGGCTTGGTATATCGCCCGGCCAACCACTATCGCGCTGTTCAATCCCCATAAAGGCAAGTTTAACGTGACTGCCAAAGGTGGGTTGGTGAATGAGGAACACGTTGACTGGGTTATCAGCCGCCCGTATCTGTTGTTAGTGGCATTCAATCTGGCTGGTCTGGCATTTGGCTTTTGGCGTCTTTTCTACGGCCCAGTGGATGAGATAATGACGGTGTTCATCAGCCTGGTCTGGGTACTTTACAACATGACGGTCCTTGGCGGCGCTATGGCGGTAGCCGTGGAAGCCAGGCAAGTGCGGCAGTCGCACCGCGTAGAAATTGCCATGCCTGCGGCGTTGGCGCGTGCCAACGGGCATATGTTTCCTTGCACACTGCAGGATTATTCTGATGGGGGGGTAGGGATAAAAATGCGCGTACCGGATCAGATAAAAGATGGTGAACAGGTGGTATTGCTGCTAAAACGGGGCCAGCAAGAGTTCAGTTTCCCCTGTGTGGTGACGCGTGCCAATGGCCTGTATGTGGGGGTGCGTCTGGTTGGGCTTTCTACGCGGCAGTACACTGACTTTATTCAGTGTACCTTTGCGCGCGCCGATACATGGGCACTGTGGCAGGATGGTTTTCCTGAAGACAAACCATTGGATAGTTTGCGCGACGTGCTGATGTTGGGCTTACACGGCTATCAGCATATGTCAGATTACGCTCCGCCAGTTTTTCGCCGCATTCTTCTCGGTTTTACCACGGTATCTCTCTGGATAATGTCATTTGTTCCCCATGGCGTGGGGAATGGGCGAAATTCAGTTGCAAAAGGAACAGTGGCATAGGCTGTGTGTCGAAACCGCCTGTTCACATGCCTGGTGAACAGGCTCTAACATTGATGATGATACGATGACGAGAAAAATAAACTGGTTTACCGCATTGGCCTTAGGCATCAGTACATTGTCTCAGGCGCAAACAGCAACGGCACCCATGGTTATCGCGCAACCGGCAGCAACCATGATGACGGGAACGCCGGTCACTACACCTATGGGAGCCGCGGCACCTGAAATTTCCAATGCGCCGGTGCGTGATGTGCAACTCTTTTTTACTGAAGTTGTGCCACCGCCAGGTACCTTTATTCTGCGTGGTACCAGCCCTGAAGGACAAGTCGAGTTTAGTGTGCGTAGCGACGAAGTGGTTTCGCAGGCGGTGCTTAATCTGAATTTTACCCCTTCTCCTGCACTGATCCCGGTAGAGTCTCAGGTTAAGGTGTATCTTAACGATGAGTTAATGGGGGTGATCACCCTTGCCAAAGAGCAGATGGGGAAACCCAATAACATTCAAGTGCCAATTGATCCCCGCTATATCACTGACTTTAACCGCTTAAGGTTGGTGTTCGTTGGCCACTACCGGAATATCTGCGAAAACCCGGCTCACAGTTCCCTATGGTTGGATGTCGGTAAGTCCAGTTCTTTGAACCTGAGCTTCCAGAAGTTGCTGCTGAAAAACGAACTTGCGCATTTCCCAGAACCGTTTTTTGATAGCCGTGACAAGCGGCCACTAACCCTGCCAATGGTATTTGCCGGGCAGCCTGATCTGGAACAACAGCGTGCAGCCGGTATTCTTGCTTCCTGGTTCGGTACCAAGGCACAGTGGCGCGGTCAGCATTTCCCGACGTTATTTAATCAATTACCTAACCAGCATGCCATTGTGTTTGCTACCAATAGCCAGCGTCCAGACTTCATGAAGGACTATCCGGCAGTAAACGGCCCCACAGTACAGATGATCGGCCACCCTGATAACCCCTATGTGAAATTACTGTTGGTTCAGGGGCGTGATGACAACGATCTGATCACTGCAGTGAAGGGGATCGCTCAGGGCAATATTCTTTTCCGTGGCCAGAGTCTGACCGTAGATAAAGTGGAACAGTTGGCAGAGCGCCAGCCGTATGATGCGCCAAACTGGGTGCGAACCGATCGCGCCATCAAGTTTAGTGAACTACAGCAATACGTGGACCAGTTACAGACTAGCGGCGTTGAGCCTGGGCCGATTTCAGTGAATATGAATCTGCCGCCGGACCTGTTCTTGCTGCATAGTACCGGCATTGATATGCAGTTGAAGTACCGCTATACCTCGCCGCGTATTCAGGATGGCTCTCGCCTGAGCATCAGCTTGAACGACCAGTTTTTACAGTCCTATGCTTTGGTACCAGAAAATGAAAGGGGAACGCAATTGTTGCGTTTACCTTTGCTGCAGGGGTTACTTGACGCCGATAAGGTGGTCAACATCCCGGTACTTAAGCTGGGGGCCGCCAACCAACTGCGTTTTGATTTTAATTACACCACGCTGTTGGCCAGCGGTGAGGAAGGGCGCTGTGAAACTTATTCGCTGGTGCCTAACCATGCGGTGATTGACAGTAGCTCAACGATAGACTTCTCGGGTTATCGCCACTTCATTACCATGCCCGACCTGCGAGCTTTCTCCAATGCCGCCTTTCCATTCAGCCGGTTGGCCGACCTTTCGCAAACGTTAGTGTTGGTAAATAAACAGCCACATCAGTCTCAGGTGAGTGCGTTGCTGAACGCCTTGGGTAATATCGGAGCGCAAACCGGCTATCCAGCACTGGCATTTACGCTGGCCGATGACTGGTCGCAGGCGAAAGACAAAGATGCCGATATTCTGATTATTGGTACCATCCCGCCAGAACTGCGTGATGACAAGAAAATGAATTTGTTGGTAGAGGCGACGCTGAGTTGGGTAAAACAGCCTATGCGCCAATTACCTCTGCCGAGTCTGACGGTGGAGCAGGATGATGCGACGCCAGACAGCAAAACGACCATTAGTTCTCAAGGGGCGATGTCGGCGATTATCGGCGTGCAATCACCGTTCAATGATCAACGTAGCATTGTGGCATTGCTGGCCGATAGCCCCCGTGGCTACGAGCTGTTGAATAACGCGATGCTCGACAGTGGCAAGCGTGCTGCGGTGTTCGGCTCTGTTGCCGTGATACGTGAATCGGGTGTCTATAGCCTGCGAGTGGGAGATGTTTACTACGTTGGTTATCTGCCATGGTGGGAACGGCTCTGGTTTACACTCTCAACGCGTCCGTTGGTCCTTGCTGCAATGGCGGCAGTTGTGGTGGTGATCATGGCACTGCTGTTGCGCTATGGCCTGAAGGCAATCAGCCGCCGCCGTCTGTCACCTGAAGATCGGGATTAATGACTATGACAGCGGCGTTCCTGAAGCGTTTCTTACCGAGCCTGTTGCTACTGTGGGGTTTGCCCGCAGTAGCGGCCTGTGATTGGCCTGGCTGGCAACAGTACAAACAGTTGTACATCAGTGATGAAGGGCGGGTGATCGATCCTAGCAGTCCGAAGCGCATTACTACTTCGGAAGGCCAAAGTTACGGGCTGTTCTTCGCGCTGGTCGCCAACGATCGGCCGATGTTTGACAAATTGCTGACGTGGACAGAAAACAATCTGGCTGCGGGTGATTTGAATGAGCATCTGCCTGCCTGGCTGTGGGGGGAGGATGATAAAAAAAACTGGAAGGTGTTGGATAGTAATACCGCCTCTGATTCAGACTTGTGGATCGCATACAACCTGCTGGAAGCGGGGCGCTTATGGCAGGACCCGCGTTATCAAACGCTAGGAACACAGGTCCTGCAGCGGATTGGGCGCGAAGAGGTCGTTGATATTCCTGGCTTGGGCACGATGGTGTTACCAGGCAAGATCGGTTTTGTCGCAGATAACCAATGGCGGCTCAATCCCAGCTATCTTCCGCCACAGCTGATGGCCCGTTTTTCTTCAATCAATGGTCCTTGGAAAGCCGTACAAAAAACTAGCCAACGACTTTTGCTGGAGACGGCACCACGCGGTTTCTCACCGGATTGGGTAGTCTGGCAGCCCGACAAAGGTTGGTTACCGGATAGCGTCAAACCCAATATTGGCAGCTACGATGCCATTAGGGTCTATCTCTGGGCGGGTATGCTGGCTGAGGATGACCCGCACAAAGCCGCATTAGTGAAGCAGTTCCAACCAATGGTTAATTTCGTGGTACAGCAAGCGGCTCCACCGGAAAAAGTTGATACGGCTACGGGGAAAACCACCGCTGAAGGCCCGGCCGGATTCTCCGCTGCCTTGTTACCACTCTTGGCGGATCATCCGGAGGCATTAGCGGTACAACGGCAACGTATCGAAGATAATCCGTTGAGTAACAAAGCTTATTACGACGCGTCCTTGCTGTTATTTGGTCAGGGATGGGACCAACAACGTTATCGTTTCAATCGTCAGGGCGAACTTCAGCCCTCTTGGAGCGGCCAATGCGTAACTTCAGACTAGGCTGGCTGAGCCTGTTTCCTTTAAGCTTGGCGATATTGTCGCAGGCGCAGGGGGCTAACGTGGCTCCTGAACGGTGGTTGTTAGAGCAGGTGCGGATCGGGGAGGCCATGAATCAAGAGGAGTTGGTTCGCCAGTCACTGTATCGTCTTGAATTGATTGATCCGAATAATCCAGACGTGATTGCCGCACGTATGCGTCTGGCGTTGCGTCAGGGTAATCAGGTGCTGGCACAGCAGCAGTTGGATAAGCTCAAGGGGGTAGCTCCGCAGTCAGAGATTTTCCGTCAGGCCGAAATGAACATGCAATTGACCCGGCCGGAAACTCGTCAGAAGCTGCAACAGGCACGCCTGATGGCCACCGCAGGCCGCTTGCAGGAGGCTAAAACCCTGTACGATGAACTATTCCAGGGTGTTCCTCCAACACCCAGTCTGGCTGCGGAATACTGGAAGCTGGTAGCGCGTCTGCCCGGCCAGGAAGCGGAGGTAGTGAAGAAGTTGCAGGCGTTGGAGCAGCAGTATCCCGGTAATGTTACGTTGCGTATGGCACTGGTGAGGATGCTGTTCAATCAGGATCGTGCGGTACAGGCTTATGACTTACTGCAGAAAGTCGCAGCCGATCCTGGAGGCCGTAACGAAGCGGCTGATTTGTGGTTGGAAAAGATCAAAGCGATGCCGGTCAGCCCGCAGAGTGTCGCGGCATTAAACCGTTTCCTTGGGGTGTTTGAAAGCGGCGATCAGGCACAGAGCGCTCAACAGGAGTTGATCCGACAAAAGGCCTTGCTGGCCGATCCTGCTTATCAGGCTCGTATGGCCGGATTGGCGCGCGTAGACAAAGGGGGAGGCCGATCCGCGATCCCGGAATTGAAAAAAGCGTTATCCAGTAAGCCCGACGATGCTGAAGTGCTCGGCGCGCTGGGTTTGGCTTATTCCCGCGCTGGTAATCGACAACAGGCGTTAAGCCTGTTCAAGCAGGCGCAGAAAGCGGACAAGAATAACTTTGATAGCGATAAATGGCAGAGTCTAATCAATAGTACGCGCTACTGGTTGACGATTGCCCTGGGGGACAGCGCCCTGAAGGCTAATAATCTGCCGCTGGCGCAACAACAGTATCAGCGGGCCAGGCGGCTTGATAACAGTGACAATAGTGCGTTGATTGGTTTGGGTGACGTTGCCGTCGCTCGCAAAGATGATGCAACTGCTGAACGTTATTATCGGCAGGCCCTGAGGCTGGAGCCGGGCAGCGGCAGTGCGGTACGTGGTTTGGTGAATATCTATCAGCGGCAGTCACCGCAAAAGGCGTTGGACTATCTCAACAGTCTGCCACGTGGGATGCAAGACCAGTTGCGCAGTACGCTGGACAGCCTGCAATTGGACATGCTGAAACAGCAGGCTGAAGCTCTGGCGCAGCAGCAACAGTGGCCTCAGGCTGCAGAAAAATACCGGCAAGCTCACCTGAAAGATCCCGAAGATGTCTGGCTGACATACCGCTATGCTCAAACGCTGCGTCAGGCCTGGAAGCCGCAGAGGGCGGACGCCGTATTCCGTCAACTTGTGCAGAAAAAACCTACCGATCCGCAGCAGGTTTACGCCTATGCCTTGTATCTGTCTGCCAGCGAGCGCGAGAGTCAAGCATTGGCGCATCTCAATGCTCTGCCTAAAGGGCAGTGGAACGATGATATTCGCGATATGGCGCAACGCTTGCAACGGCAGGCAGCGCTCGCTCATGCTGAGCAACTCCGTGCTGCTGGTAATGAACCTGCAGCAATTGCGTATTTGCATCAGCAACTGCCTGATACTGCTATCGAGCTGACCTTGGCAGATTGGACCTTGGAAAGGGCGGAATACGACGCAGCACTGGCGGATTATCAACGGGTACGCGCGCGCGAACCGAATAACCCGGATGCGCGTCTGGGTGAGATTGAAGCCTTTCTGGCAATTGGTAAACTGGCTGAGGCTCGTCAGCAACTGCAGGAAACAACACCCCAGAAGGACGAATCGCTCAACAGCCAGCGGCGGGTTGCTAATGCTTGGTCTTTGGTCGGCGAGCAGGAGAAAGCCGCAGATATTTTTACTCAACTGAAAGCAAAAGCGCAGCAAGAACCCCCAAGCCAGGTCAAAGCATTGTTGTACCGTGATTCTGCCAGGTTTGAACAGGCACGCAGGCGGCCGGAACAGGCCGAACAGGATTATCGCCAGGCAATGGTGGCCAGCGGCATTGCACCGACGCTGCCACTGGATAATGACAGCTACACCCGTTTGACCCGTAATAATATGGCCGACGATTGGCTTAAACGCGGCATCCGTTCCGACGCGGCCGATCTTTACCGCCAGCAGGATGTGACAGTCACCCTCGATCACGATTATATGCGTTCGAGCGGAACCGGTGGGATCTCCGACTTTAAGGCGCATAACACCATGTTGCAGGTGGATATGCCCTTTTATGATGGTCGCGCGTTTTTCCGCACCGATACGGTTCAACTTAATGCGGGCACCTTTGCTACCGATGGTGGGCAGCACTTCGAAACCTTTGGCACCTGTAACACGGTGGGGTGCAGTGGTGATGAACGTCAGAAAACCACTGGGACCAGCATAGCTGCAGGTTGGGCCAACGATCGCTGGCAAGCCGATATTGGAACGACACCGATGGGCTTTGAGGTTGTCGACTGGGTTGGCGGTGTAGCCTATAGCGGTGACTGGAATGGTATCGGCTGGACTGTTGGGGCTTCACGTAGGCCTGTTGGCAGTTCACTGTTAGCGTTTGGCGGGACCCGCGATCCTAATACCGGGATCACTTGGGGTGGGGTACGTGCGACCGGTATCAGCCTGAGCGCCAGCTACGATCGCGGTGAAGCCAACGGCGTTTGGGCCGATCTCAGCGCTCATCAGTTAACCGGTCAGAACGTTGAGGATAATCTGCGTCAACGATTGATGGCAGGTTATTACTACAAGCTGATTAACGAAGATAACCGCCGTGCTACCATCGGGCTGAGTTCTATGCTCTGGCATTACCAGAAGGATTTGAGCGGCTACTCCCTTGGTCACGGTGGCTATTACAGCCCGCAAGAGTATGTCTCGTTGGCAATACCGGTGAATTATCGCCAGCGTACTGAGAACTGGTCGTGGGAAGTCGGCGGCTCGGTATCCGTTTCCCATAGCAAAACCAATGATGAAAAGCGTTACCCGCTTCAGGGGATGATCCCTGATTCATTGCCGGATAAGAACGCCATTGAAAGTGGCAGTTCTTCTTCAGGCGTGGGTTATACCCTGCGGGCGATTGTCGAGCGCCGTCTCAGCTCACACTGGACAATGGGAGCCAGTATCGACATTCAGCAGGCCAAAGATTATACGCCTAGCCATATGTTACTGTATTTGCGCTATTCACTTGCCGGTTGGCAGGGTGATCTCGATTTGCCACCACGACCATTGACGCCTTACGCCGAATTCAAATGAGAAATACCCAAATTCATTCAAGTTGCAAATAGATGGTAAGCGAGTAAGTCCCCAGAGGAATAGTTAACGAAGTGACCGGGACCTACTCGCGCAGCCAGCACACCACACTTTGAATGGCTACGGGGGAAATCGGATACATTCGGAGTGTCACTCACAGGGTAGTTTTGCTACCCTGTGGTCATTCCAGCCAGGATAGTACTGAACCCCGCGCTTTTCCTCCGGCAACCAGCGTTTGATAAGTTAAAAACAAGCAGCAATCGAGTATACTCGATGTGGCTGAGAGGGGGTGGATTGTACTTCCTATCTTTGAAACTACAGCGTTATTGGCTGCCCACGGTGGCTTGGCGTTTTGGGGGCCAGCCTATTTGTGGCTGTCGGTAACCTGAACGTTATCGAATATATATTGGTCCTTTTCAGGGTGTATTAGCGGAGAGCAGGTTTTTGCGGGTCAGACGTTCATTAACGATTAAGCAGATGACAATCGTATCGAGTGTGGCACTCGTGGTGATCTGTATCTTTATCGTGATTCAGTTATTCCATTTTGTGCAGCAGCGCAGGGATGACTACGTCAAACAACTGGAGAATATTGCCCATTCCGTTCGCCAGCCGCTGGCTCAAACAGTACTGCGGATGGATGTACCGGAAACCGAACGTGCGCTCAATGCACTGTTGCCTGTGGGGATACTCACTCGTGCAGATATCGTGCTGCCAAATGAGTTTCAGGCATTGCACGCCAATTTCCCTCCTGAGCGCCCAGTCCCCGCTCTGGTGGTGCGTATTTTTGATCTGCCTGTCCAGATTACTGTTCCCCTCTACTCTTTGGAGCGAGTATCTGCCAATCCTCAACCGCTGGCTTATCTGGTGCTACAGGTTGATTCCTACCGGATGTATCAGTTTATCCTCAGCACGTTTTCTACGTTGTTATCGACTTACCTGCTACTGGCATTGATTTTGTCGATAGCCATAACCTGGTGTATGAACCGGCTGTTGGTTTATCCGTTGCGTGCCATCGCGCGCGAACTGGAAAATGTGTCTCAGGGAGACCTCCCTTATCACCAACTGACGCCGCCTGCACAGCATCAGGACGATGAACTCGGCTTGCTGGTTCGCAATTACAATCGTAACCAGCAAATGCTGGCTCAGGCGTATGGCGCATTGAACCGTCAAAGCCAACATCGCCCGATGCGTGAAGGCAACAAGCCGATGATTCAGGAAAATGAAATCCTGCTCGGCATTGAGCAACACCAGTTCAGACTAATTCTTCAGGCGCAGTTGGATATGCAGACCGAGCGGGTTATTGGTGCTGAAGCTCTATTGCATTGGCATCAGCCTGACGGCATCTCTACCACCTCTGTTGAGGTGAAGGAGCTGAATCTCCCGCTCGTTAACTGGGTTCTGGAGGCGTCATGCCATATTCTGGCTGAGTGGCAAACCAAAGCAATTCCGTTGCCGCTAACGGTGAATATTTCTGCGGTACATATCCAGCATAAAGATTTCGGCGCTCATCTGAAGCGGTTACTGGCGGAACATAGGGTTGACCCAGGTAAAATGCGGCTGAAAATCACGGAAACAGCGTGGATCAATGACCCTGACCATTTATTGGCTTTACTCAGAGAGTTGCAAGATGCAGGGCTGTCGATTGCGCTGGATGGCCTTGGCATCGGTTACGCCAGTTTGCATGATCTTAATCGCCTCAAATGTTTGCCGCTCGATCTGATTAACATCGATCGGCGTTTCATTGCAGGCCTGCCCAAGGATGAGGCGATGGTTCGTATTGTCATCTCAATCTCTGAAATACTGAATCTGCCGGTGATGGCACTGGGTGTGGAAACCGCATCACAACGAGACTGGCTGTTACAACACGGTATTCGCAACGGTCAAGGTTCCCTGTTGGCCAAGCCTTTATCACTCGAAGAATTCGAAGTGCAATACCGCCTGCTTTTTCCTATTCTTGAAAGCCACTAATAGGCTTCACCTCTTTTGTGTTAGTTAGAAGAATCTCTTATCTATATTTCAAGTTTGCAGCTAGGCTGACGCGTTTCAGCTCTTAAATTCGTATCAATGGGGGGGAGTAGGCGCAACAAATTATTTCCATGTTGTTATGTGGGTGTTATTTTCCGCGCAGCGTTAAACAAGACGGACGAGTGAACGTCCGCCTGCTGCGTTGTCTCCCCCAAAGGATGTCTTATGAAAACAACTATCTTTAAGAGCCTCTATTTTCAGGTACTGACGGCGATTACGCTAGGTATCCTGCTTGGCCATTTCTACCCTGAACTTGGTGCCCAGATGAAGCCTCTGGGTGATGGATTTGTTAAATTAATCAAAATGATTATTGCTCCAGTGATCTTCTGTACCGTGGTTACCGGTATTGCGGGTATGGAAAGCATGAAGGCGGTTGGTCGTACCGGGGCAATCGCACTGCTGTATTTTGAGATTGTCAGTACCATCGCGTTGCTGATCGGCCTGTTGATCGTGAACGTGGTGCAACCTGGAGCCGGGATGAACGTTGATCCTGGCACATTGGATGCCAAAGCGGTGGCGGTGTATGCCGATCAGGCAGCACAGCAAGGCATAGTGCCATTCCTGTTAGACATTATTCCAGGCAGCGTGATTGGTGCTTTTGCCAGCGGTAATATTTTGCAGGTGCTGCTGTTTGCCGTACTCTTCGGTTTTGCTCTGCATCGCTTGGGTGAGAAGGGCCAACTGATCTTCAACGTGATCGAGAGCTTCTCCCGCGTGATCTTCGGCATCATCAATATGATCATGCGTCTGGCTCCACTGGGTGCATTTGGTGCCATGGCATTCACCATCGGTAAATATGGGGTGGGTACTCTGGTGCAACTGGGCCAGTTGATCGCCTGTTTCTATATCACCTGCCTGCTGTTTGTGGTGCTGGTTCTCGGATCCATTGCCCGTTACAACGGCTTCAATATCTTTAAATTTATTCGTTATATCAAAGAAGAACTGCTGATTGTGCTGGGAACGTCGTCTTCTGAGTCGGTGTTGCCACGTATGCTCGACAAAATGGAAAAACTGGGGTGTAAGAAATCGGTGGTGGGCTTGGTTATTCCTACCGGCTATTCGTTCAACCTTGATGGCACCTCGATCTATCTGACGATGGCGGCGGTGTTTATTGCCCAGGCGACTAACACCCAGATGGACATTATGCATCAGGTGACTTTGCTGGTTGTCTTGTTGCTGTCTTCGAAGGGCGCTGCGGGGGTCACTGGAAGTGGCTTTATCGTGCTGGCAGCCACGATTTCTGCGGTAGGGCACTTACCGCTGGCAGGTCTGGCTTTGATCCTGGGCATCGACCGCTTTATGTCTGAAGCCCGTGCGCTGACTAACCTGGTTGGTAACGGTGTAGCAACTGTTGTAGTAGCGAAATGGTGTAACCAACTGGATGAGAAAAAGCTGAAAGAAGTGCTGGATAGCAAACCTGGTGCGGTTACCGTTGAGAAATCCCTCCCTTCTGCCTGATTTTCCCTGCAAAAAGTCGGCTGCAACAGCAGCCGACATCATTTCCTCTTGCTTCTCAGCCATTTTTTCTAGATAAAACGCAACTATGCACTTTTTTTCATTCTGATGAGTGACATCCACAAGGGCGCGTGGTCTAACAGAATGGTACACTTTGTGCTTTACGCCCAACGTTAAAACTTAGGGCGTAACTGTTGGCTATGCTACATACCCGTTTGGGCATAGTCTTATATTCCATTGAATGGAATATCGGTATTTGCATAGAAAAATTGGATAGTCATCAAGTAGGGGTTCACATGCAGGGCACCAGAATTCGTCTTTTAGTGGGTGGGCTGCTGTTGGCTGCGGCCAACAGCAGCGTGCAAGCTGAAGCACTACAACCTGATCCTGCCTGGCAGCAGGGGCAACTGGATAACGGGTTTTCCTGGCAAATCCTTGATACGCCACAACGCCCAAGCGATCGCGTTGAGCTTCGGCTGGTAGTCAACACTGGATCGCTGGTTGAGTCTTCCCAACAGGTTGGTTTTGCACATCTTTTGCCGCGTCTTGCACTCACTCGCAGTGAAAGCTTTACTGAACCGCAGCTACGCTCGCTGTGGCAGCAGAGCGTAGACAGTGAGCGGCCATTGCCTCCGGCTATCAGTTCTTATGATTTCACCATCTACAGCTTGAGCCTGCCGAATAACCGCCCTGAATTACTGAAAAGTGCACTGACTTGGCTGGCTGATACCACTGGCAGGCTGGCGATCGATGAGAATACTGTACATGCCGTGATGAATGCCGATAATGATCCTATCGGAACTTTCCCACCGAATCCTAAAGATTCCTGGTGGCGCTATCGTCTGAAAGGCTCAACGTTGCTGGCTCACGATCCGGGTCAGCAAGTAAAGCAACCCGTCAGTATTGAACAACTCAAAAAATTCTATGAGCAGTGGTATACACCCGACGCCATGACGTTGTACGTGGTGGGTAAAGTGGATAGCCGCAGCCTGAGTGAGCAGATCAATAAGGCGTTTTCGCCACTTAAGGGCAAGCGCGAGACCCCGGCGACCATGCCAACCTTGACTCCATTGCTACCGCAGCCGGTGAGTCTGATGAGCGATCAGGTCAAGCAAGATACGCTTTCGATCATGTGGGATACCCCCTGGCATCCTATCCGCGACTCGCAAAGCCTGAGCCGCTATTGGCATAGTGATATCGCGCGTGAAGCACTGTTCTGGCATATGCAGCAGGCGCTACAAAAGAGCGAGCAGAAAAATCTCCAGCTAGGGTTTGACTGCAGAGTGCAGTATCAACGTGCCCAATGCGCGATCCATCTGGTTACGCCGAATGATAACCTGAACACCGGCCTGACCTTTATCGCTCGCGAACTGGCCAATGTGCGTAAAAACGGCCTTTCTCAGGAAGAGTTTAACGCGTTGCTTGCGCAGAAAACCGATCAGCTAAGCAAACTGTTTGCTACCTATGCTCACACAGACACTGACGTGCTGATGAGCCAGCGTCTACGTTCTCAGCAAAGCGGCGTTGTGGACATCGCGCCGGAGCAATACCAGAAACTGCGTCAGGCGTTTCTGACATCGTTGACGCTGGAATCGCTGAATCAAGAGTTGAAGCTGCAATTATCGCAGGATGCCACCTTGGTGTTAATGCAGCCGAAAGGTGAACCGGAAATGAACATGAAGCAGTTACAGGCAATCTACAACGGTATCATGGCGCCTGCGCCTGCGCCTGCGGTGGCCAGTGAAGACGTGAAACGGGCCGATGCCGCTGTGCCTGAAACCAGCGCACAGTAAGCAATGTGCGCAGCAATTGCTGCGCACTGGCTAATTTCTATACAGAACCTTGATGATATGGTAACCGAACTGGGTTTTCACCGGGCCATAGGGTTTCAGCAAGGGAATACTGAAAACCGCCTTATCGAATGCGGGCACCATGGTGCCCTTATTGAATTCACCCAATGAACCACCGTTACGTTTCGACGGGCAGCTTGAGTACTTACGCGCCAGCGTATCGAAGCTGACGCCTCGTTTAAGTTTTGCCAGCAGTTCGTTCGCCAGCGTTTCGTTATCCACCAGGATGTGCAGGGCACAAGCCGTTTTGGCCATTATTTTGTCCGTTTTGTCGTACAGAGAATGCCGCTATTGTACCTGTTCTCACCATGCTGTGCAGGGTCATAGGGGTAAATCTCGCAAAGGCTTTCTGCTACAATCTTCTTCCCCACGCAATAAATACTGAGCAATAAAACGCCATGCGATTAAACCCCAGCCAACAACAAGCCGTCGAATTCGTTACCGGGCCCTGCCTGGTGCTGGCCGGTGCCGGTTCCGGCAAAACACGTGTCATCACCAATAAAATCGCCCATTTAATCCACCATTGTGGTTATCAGGCACGGCATATCGCAGCCGTAACCTTTACCAACAAGGCGGCACGCGAAATGAAAGAGCGTGTAGCACAAACCATGGGTCGCAAAGAGGCACGTGGATTGATGATCTCGACGTTCCATACGTTGGGATTGGAGGTGATTAAACGCGAGTATGTTGCGCTGGGGATGAAATCCAACTTCTCATTGTTCGACGATCAAGACCAACTGGCGTTACTGAAAGAATTGACTGAAAAGTGGTTAGAAAGCGATAAGACCCTGGTTGCACAGCTGATCTCCACGATTTCCAACTGGAAGAATGACTTGGTGGACCCCGCGCGGGCGATGGCGTTGGCGCGCTCTGAGAGAGATAAACTGTTTGCGCATTGCTACGGGTTGTACGATGCCCATATGAAAGCATGTAACGTGCTGGATTTTGACGATCTGATCCTGTTACCTACGTTACTGTTGCAGCGTAACGAAGAGGTGAGAGAACGCTGGCAGAACCGTATTCGCTATCTGCTGGTGGATGAATATCAGGACACCAACACCAGCCAATATGAGCTGGTGAAATTGTTGGTGGGAAAACGAGCGCGATTTACTGTGGTGGGGGATGACGATCAGTCAATCTACTCCTGGCGTGGCGCGCGCCCACAGAACTTGGTGTTGCTGAAGGAAGATTTTCCCCATCTGCAAGTAATCAAACTGGAGCAGAACTATCGTTCCAGTGAACGCATCCTGAAAGCGGCCAATATCCTGATTGCCAACAACCCACATGTGTTTGAAAAACGCCTGTTCTCAGAGCTGGGTTATGGCGAAGAACTGAAGGTGGTGACGGCCAACAATGAAGAACACGAGGCCGAGCGGGTGGCTGGCGAACTGATTGCGCATCACTTTGTGAAGAAAACCAACTACCGGGATTATGCCATCCTCTACCGTGGCAATCACCAATCTCGGCTGTTTGAAAAAATGCTGATGCAGAACCGCATTCCCTACAAGATTTCTGGCGGCACTTCGTTTTTCTCACGCCCGGAAATTAAAGATTTACTAGCCTATCTGCGGGTTTTGACCAACCCAGATGACGATAGTGCGTTCCTGCGTATCGTCAACACCCCTAAGCGTGAAATCGGCCCGGCCACGCTGCAAAAATTGGGCGAGTGGGCAAACCAGCGTAATAAAAGCCTGTATCGTGCCAGCTTCGACATGGGGTTGGGTCAACACCTTACTGGGCGTGGGCTCGAGTCATTGCAACGTTTCACTCACTGGATGGAGGGGATCGCTCAACGGGTGGAACGTGAACCTGTCGCCGCGGCGCGTGACCTGATCCGTGGTATTGACTATGAAAGCTGGTTGTTTGAGACCTCACCCAGCCCAAAAGCGGCTGAAATGCGGATGAAAAACGTCGACACGCTGTTTGGCTGGATGACCGAGATGCTGGAAGGCAGTGAGTTGGATGAACCGATGACGCTGACGCAGGTCGTTACGCGCTTTACCCTACGGGATATGATGGAACGCGGTGAAAGTGACGAAGATCTGGATCAGGTGCAGTTGATGACGCTGCATGCCTCAAAGGGTTTGGAGTTCCCCTATGTGTTTCTGGTGGGGATGGAAGAGGGGCTCTTGCCCCATCAGAGCAGTATTGATGAAGATAATGTCGATGAAGAGCGGCGCTTGGCCTATGTTGGGATTACGCGCGCGCAGAAAGAACTGATTTTCACCTTATGCCGCGAACGCCGTCAATACGGTGAATTGGTTCGTCCCGAGCCCAGTCGTTTCCTGCTGGAACTGCCACA
The DNA here is from genome assembly GCF_044865145.1 of Serratia aquatilis. NCBI lineage: Bacteria > Pseudomonadati > Pseudomonadota > Gammaproteobacteria > Enterobacterales > Yersiniaceae > Serratia > Serratia aquatilis. The sequence continues at coordinate 211,136 of NZ_CP173186.1, forward strand.
GGATGATTTAGCCTGGGAGACGGAACGTAAGGTGGTTAGCCCACAAGAACGGATGCAGAAAGGGCAGAGTCATTTGGCCAGCATGAAAGCGATGTTGGCGAAGGCCAAGGATGCCAAGTAAAGGGTGCCAAAAGCACCCTCTAGTGACGCTCTTCCAGAAACAGTGGACAGTGAGCAAAGTTTTGCCAACGGCTCTCCTGTTCCAGCTCTTCTGCGCGTAATGGATGGCTGGCCAACCAACCCTGCGGCAAGATCACGTGCAATTCTTCGTCAGAGGCACGTAACCGCACGGCGGGTAAGGTATCGTCACGGCGGCGGCTGGCGAAGATGATAGCCAGACGCAGTATCCGGCATAAACGCTGCGCCATACGTGGTGGTACGGCGTTTTGTTGGCTTAGTAGAGGCAGGTCAAGCGTATTGCTCTGGTTTTGCAGCAGGGTCGCTAACAGTTTTTTCTGCGCTGGGGTAAAGCCAGGCAAATCAAGATGGCGGATCAGATAGGCGGCGTGCTGTGGCGCCTGTTTGAAATCGACGCTCAGGCCGATTTCGTGGATTAGACAGGCCGCACGCAGAAGCTCGCGACATCGCGCGTCCAATTGCCATTCGTCGGTAGTCTGTAAACAGAAGTTCGCTGCCAACTGGTTGACGCGTTCCGCCTGGTCGGTATCAAGCAGGTAACGGCGCTGAAGATTGCGCAGTGTCCGGCTACGGATATCCTGTTCGATCGGCAGATGCAGCATGCCGTACACCAATCCTTCGCGCAGTGCGCCACCGGCCAGTGTCATACTTTCGATACCCAACTCCTGGAAAATGGCCAGTAGTATCGACAGACCACTCGGGAAGACCAAGGCCCGTTCCAGCGTCAGGCCTTCGATTTCCAGCTCTTCGAGTTTGCCACATTGAATGGCTCGCTGCTTCAGTTGGCGGAGTTTGGGCAGCGTGATGCGTTCGTCCATGCCCTGCGCCACCATGATTTCCTGCAACGCCTGCACGGTCCCTGAGGCACCGACACAAATCTGCCAGCCATGTTGCTTAAGTTGCTGGGCAATAGGGCGCACCATCTCGCTGGCAGCAAGTTCGGCGGCTTCGAAGTTATCCCGTTCCAGACTGCGATCGCTGAAGAAACGTTCAAGCCAGGTTACACAGCCCATGGATAGGCTGTAGAGCTGGGCGGCTTGCGCACCGGTACCAACCACCAGTTCCGTACTGCCGCCGCCAATATCGACCACTAGGCGCTGGTCAGGGCCGCCGGTGGTATGGGCAACCCCATGATATATCAGACGAGCTTCTTCCTCACCGCTGATGACCTGGATAGAACAGCCGAGGATAGTTTCAGCGGTTTGCAGGAATTCTTGTGCATTGCTGGCAAGGCGCAATGTTGCGGTCGCAACTACGCGGATCTGTTCGCGTGGGATATCCTGAAGGCGTTCTGAGAACAGCCGCAAACATTGCCAGCCACGCTGCATGGCTTCTTCGGAAAGGTGGTTATGTTTATCCAGCCCCGCAGCAAGGCGCACTTTACGCTTGATGCGTGCCAGGGTCTGGATACTGCCAGCCACCTCGCGTACCACCAACATGTGGAAGCTGTTGGAGCCAAGATCGATGGCAGCATAGAGGGGGCTGGAACCAAGCATAATTATCCGTCAGCCTGAACGTTTACGGGTGCCACGTGGCGCTCCGCCACGGCGTGGCGCAGAGTTACGGCGTGGGCCGTTGTTGCCTCGTGGACGCACCAGGCGCTTAGGCGCAGGCAAATCGTTTAGCAGCGCGTCACTGTTGTATTTGCTCACAGGAATACTGTGGCCGGTATAGGTTTCGATTGCTGGCAGGTTAAGGGCATATTCTTCGCAGGCCAGGCTGATAGAATGGCCACTTTCGCCCGCACGACCCGTTCGCCCGATACGGTGAACATAGTCTTCGCAATCATCAGGAAGATCGTAGTTGAAGACGTGGGTTACCAGCGGAATGTGCAGGCCACGTGCTGCTACGTCGGTAGCGACCAGAATATCCAGATTGCCTTTGGTGAAGTCATCCAGAATACGCAGGCGTTTTTTCTGTGCAACATCACCTGTCAGCAGGCCGACGCGGTGACCATCGGCAGCCAAATGGCCCCAAATGTCTTCACAGCGGTGCTTAGTGTTGGCGAAGATGATGCAGCGATCAGGCCACTCTTCCTCGATCAACGTCTGCAGCAAACGCATTTTTTCTTCGTTAGAAGGGTAGAACAGCTCTTCCTGGATGCGATGGCCGGTTTTCTGTTCCGGTTCGACCTCGACATATTCAGCATTGTTCATCTGCTCAAAAGCTAACTCGCGTACGCGGTAGGACAAGGTGGCAGAGAACAACATGTTCAGGCGCTGATTGACCGATGGCATGCGGCGGAACAGCCAACGGATATCTTTGATAAAGCCAAGATCGTACATCCTGTCGGCTTCATCCAGAACCACAACCTGGATAGCACCCAGATCGATGTAGTTCTGTTTGGCGTAATCGATTAAGCGGCCAGTCGTTCCGACCAGAATATCTACACCGCTTTCCAGTACTTTGAGTTGTTTGTCATAGCCATCGCCGCCATAGGCCAGGCCAAGCTTCAACCCAGTGGATTGTGACAGGGCTTCTGCATCGGAGTGGATCTGTACGGCAAGTTCACGCGTTGGCGCCATGATCAAGGCGCGCGGCTGGTTGGTCTGGCGACCTTCTTTCGCCGGATGGGACAGCAAATAGTGAAAAGTAGACGCTAAAAAAGCTAGCGTCTTTCCGGTACCGGTTTGCGCCTGACCTGCAACGTCACGTCCACCGAGCGTGAGTGGCAATGCTAACGCCTGGATGGGCGTGCAGTGGTGAAACCCTTTTTTCTCAAGGGCTTCAAGGACTAACGGGTGCAGGGCGAAGTCGGAAAACTTCTGTTCGGTCAAGTGTGTTTTGCTCATAGTGTGGTAGAATATCAGCTAACTATTGCTTTACGAAAGCATATCCGTTGAAATAAAAACGGTGAAATAAAATCACCTGAGTTGGTTTGATGCTACACCAACAAGGTAGACATAATCCTGTGGAGTAGAACATGAGCGATAAAATTATTCACCTGACTGACGACAGCTTTGACACCGATGTGCTGAAAGCCGAAGGGCCAATTCTGGTCGATTTCTGGGCTGAATGGTGTGGTCCGTGCAAGATGATTGCTCCGATTCTGGATGAGATTGCCGAGGAGTTCGAAGGCAAATTGACCATCACCAAGCTGAATATCGATCAAAATCCGGCTACCGCACCTAAATATGGCATCCGTGGTATCCCAACGCTGTTGCTGTTCAAGAACGGTGAAGTGGCAGCGACCAAGGTGGGCGCGCTGTCCAAAGGTCAGCTCAAAGATTTCCTTAACGCGAATCTGTAATCGGGCGGGAAGCCCTGTGACGGGCGTCTGGAGGTGGGTATTTAATTCACCGCTAGACGCCTGCCAAGAAGCGTGTTAAGTTTAACCATACTGCATATAGAACTTGCCCTAAGTATTAAACCTAAAGAGTCTGAATCTAAGCTTTACTCTGTGTTGAAGCATCGGTAACGAAGTCTCGTTTGAGCTCCGCCCATGTTTTAGCAATCAAACGTTTTTGAAAAAATCATTTTTTAAGGCACCTTCGATCTTAAACCGTCAGCGCGTACGTCCAAAGTAAGCCATTTCTTACCGGGACGGTTCAGCAATCCGGTGATCGAACGCCTAGTAAACAGGCACGAATACCCCATGGATTTCAAGGTGTGGCAAGCTGGCAACCGATAAGTCTCCCGGAACTTGGTTTACTGAGTTACCGCGGTGCAAGACGGGCCCAACATAGCTACAATGTGGAATACCTGTGGAAATCACGCTGCCATACCATTCACGATATTAGTTCGAGACATACCCCGAGTTTAAGAACCCACCACTATGAATCTTACCGAATTAAAGAATACGCCGGTTTCTGAGCTGATTACTCTCGGCGAAAATATGGGGCTGGAAAACCTTGCCCGCCTGCGCAAACAGGACATTATCTTCTCAATACTCAAGCAACACGCGAAAAGTGGAGAAGATATCTTCGGTGACGGTGTGCTGGAGATATTGCAGGATGGATTTGGTTTCCTTCGTTCTGGAGACAGTTCCTACCTCGCAGGCCCCGACGATATCTACGTTTCTCCCAGCCAAATCCGCCGTTTCAATCTCCGCACAGGTGACACCATTTCCGGTAAGATTCGTCCGCCAAAAGAAGGTGAGCGCTATTTTGCCCTGTTGAAAGTCAATGAAGTCAACTACGACAAGCCGGAAAACGCCCGTAACAAAATCCTGTTCGAAAACCTGACGCCGCTTCACGCGAACTCTCGTTTGCGTATGGAGCGTGGCAACGGTTCTACCGAAGATCTGACGGCCCGTGTTCTGGATTTGGCCGCTCCTATTGGCCGTGGCCAACGTGGTTTGATTGTGGCACCACCAAAAGCCGGTAAGACTATGCTGCTGCAGAATATTGCGCAGAGCATTGCTTATAATCATCCCGACTGCGTGCTGATGGTATTGCTGATCGACGAACGTCCGGAAGAAGTAACCGAGATGCAGCGTCTGGTAAAAGGCGAAGTTATTGCTTCTACCTTTGACGAGCCAGCCTCGCGTCACGTACAGGTTGCAGAAATGGTGATCGAGAAGGCTAAGCGCCTGGTCGAGCACAAGAAGGACGTTATCATTCTTCTGGACTCCATTACCCGTCTTGCGCGTGCTTACAACACCGTGGTACCAGCTTCAGGCAAAGTACTGACCGGTGGTGTGGATGCCAACGCCTTGCATCGTCCGAAGCGTTTCTTCGGTGCGGCACGTAACGTTGAAGAGGGCGGCAGCCTTACTATCATCGCTACCGCACTGGTCGATACCGGTTCTAAAATGGACGAAGTCATTTACGAAGAATTTAAAGGTACAGGTAACATGGAATTGCATCTGGCGCGTAAAATCGCCGAGAAGCGCGTATTCCCTGCTATTGACTACAACCGTTCAGGTACTCGTAAAGAAGAACTGCTCACAACGTCTGAAGAACTGCAGAAAATGTGGATCTTGCGCAAAATCATTCACCCGATGGGTGAAATCGATGCGATGGAGTTCCTCATCAACAAATTGGCGATGACTAAAACCAATGATGAATTCTTCGACATGATGAAACGATCATAATCAGGTAAAAATTTCTCGGAACGCCACGCCTAGTCGTGGCGTTTTTTGCTTTTGGCAGATACGATAAGTAACAGTACAGTAAAAGTTGTATATTCTTATGGCTTATTGAGAACTCATCTTATTTATATCTGTTTTTCGCGTTAATGCGTTGAAGCAGGAACGGCTAAAACCGCTGCAACATGAAAGGCGACAGCTAAAAGCATAAATAAGTATGAATGTCAGTTGTCAAAGGAAATTACTGAAAGGCCGCTTGGTAACATGGCTTAGTTTTTGCTTATGTTAAGTGACCTCATCTTCTTTAGAGATTTGTTAACCGTGAACTTACTCACTATGAGTACTGAAATTCTCTTTGTTTTTCTGTTTTCTCTGGCTTTTTTATTTGTTGCCCGCAAGGTAGCAAAAAAGATCGGTTTGGTTGATAAGCCTAATTATCGTAAGCGCCATCAGGGTTTGATCCCTCTGGTGGGAGGAATTTCCGTTTACGCCGGGATTTGCTTCGCTTTCTTGATCTCAGACCAAACGATTGCGCATGGCAAACTTTACCTCGCCTGTGCAGGTGTTCTGGTATTTGTGGGGGCTCTTGACGATCGCTTCGACATCAGCGTCAAGATACGTGCCACAATCCAAGCTTTGGTCGGCATCGCCATGATGTTGTTTGCTGGCCTGTATTTGCACAGCTTTGGCTATGTATTTGGCGGCTGGGAAATGCTGCTGGGGCCATTTGGCTATCTGGTCACGCTGTTTGCTGTCTGGGCTGCAATCAACGCATTTAATATGGTTGATGGTATTGATGGTTTGCTCGGTGGTCTTTCCTGCGTCTCATTCGGCGCAATGGGCATCCTGTTGTACCAAAGTGGCCACCTTGAACTCTCCTTCTGGTGTTTCGCCATGCTGGCGGCTATTGTCCCCTATATTCTGCTTAACCTCGGCATCCTTGGCCGCCGGTATAAAGTGTTTATGGGTGATGCAGGCAGTACGCTGATTGGTTTTACGGCAATCTGGCTGTTACTGCAAAGCTCACAGGGGCCAAGCCATCCTATCAAGCCAGTCACCGCATTGTGGATTATCGCTATCCCATTGATGGATATGATCGCCATCATGTATCGGCGGCTGCGTAAAGGGATGAGCCCGTTCTCGCCAGATCGCCAGCATATTCATCACCTGATTATGCGTGCTGGCTTTAGCCCCCGTCAGGCGTTTGTCCTGATTACGCTGGCGGCAGCGATTTTGGCAACGATAGGTGTCATTGGTGAACGTCTGAGTTTTATTCCTGAATGGGTTATGTTGGCATTATTTTTGCTTGCATTCATTTTCTATGGCTATTGTATTAAACGTGCGTGGCGCGTTGCGCGTTATATCAAACGTATCAAGCGTCGCATACGGAATTCAACGAACAATAAGCAAGTACCTTAACCTGAGGCTTTAGGGCAGTGATGATTCCTGAAACAACGTCTGAAAAGAATACCCCGGTGGTCGATACCGAGCTCGATATCCGTGGGCTGTGCTGCACCCTTTGGCGTGGCAAAAAATGGATTATCGGTTTCGCGGTGCTGTTTGCTGCTGTCGCCCTGGTGGTTTCCTACCTGGTGAAACAGGAGTGGAGTGCTACTGCAATTACCGACAGGCCAACGGTGAACTCGTTGGGTGGGTATTACTCTCAGCAGCAATTTCTACGTAACCTTGATGTACGGGCTATGCCTACTGTTCCTGTCGATCAACCAGGGATTGCAGATGAAGCCTATAATGAATTCATTATGCAGTTGGCTGCCTATGACACGCGCCGTGATTTCTGGCTGCAAAGCGATTACTACAAGCAACGTCAGGAAGGTGATGCACGTGCTGATGCGGTGTTGCTTGACGAGTTGATAAGCAATATTCAGTTCACGCCACGCGATGACAAAAAAGTGCTTAACGATAGCGTCAAACTGACGGCAGAAACCGCACCGGATTCAAACCGTCTGCTGCGCCAATACGTTGCCTTTGCCAGCCACCGGGCTGCACAGCATCTGAATGAGGAGATCCAAGGTGCATGGGCTGCTCGCACGACCTCGATGAAAGCACAAGTGAAACGGCAGGAAGCAGTAGCTGATGCAGTGTACCAGCGTGAGTTACGAACGGTTCAGCATGCATTGAAAATCGCTGAGCAGCAAGGAATTAGCCGTACTCAGACCGATACACCGGCAGAGCAGTTGCCTGATTCCGATCTGTTCCTGCTTGGCAAACCGATGCTTAAGGCCCGTTTGGAAGGTTTACAGGCCTCCGGGCCAACCTTTGATTTGAGCTATGACCAGAATCGCGCAATGTTGGCAACCTTGAACGTCGGCCCAACGATTGATGCTAAATTTCAGGCTTACCGTTATTTGCGCACTCCTGAAGAGCCAGTAAAACGCGACAGCCCACGCCGGGTATTCTGGCTGATTATGTGGGGTTCGATTGGTGCGCTGGTGGGCGCGGGAGTTGCCTTGGCGCGCCGGCCTCGTAGTTGATAATAAGAATAGAGTAATTTTTGCTGATGGGTACTTGAGTGCCTGACTTTGCAGGTTCGCCTGCGGTTCACCGACCAAAAGAGATTCGCTGTGAAAGTGTTGACTGTTTTTGGTACCAGACCGGAAGCCATCAAAATGGCTCCTCTGGTACATGCTCTGGCTCAGGATGAAGCCTTTGAGTCAAGAGTCTGCGTTACGGCACAGCATCGCGAGATGCTGGATCAGGTATTGCGTTTGTTTGAAATCGTACCGGATTATGACCTGAATATCATGAAACCCGGCCAGGGGCTGAGTGAGATCACTTGCCGCATTCTGGAAGGGCTGAAGGACGTTCTGGAGGACTTCAAACCTGATGTTGTGCTGGTTCACGGCGATACGACGACGACCATGGCAACCAGCCTGGCGGCGTTTTATCAACGTATACCAGTGGGGCATGTGGAGGCAGGGCTGCGCACAGGAAATCTCTATTCTCCATGGCCAGAAGAGGCCAACCGTAAGTTGACTGGTCATTTGGCAATGTACCATTTTGCGCCGACCGAAAACTCGCGGCAGAATCTGCTGCGGGAGTCACTGCAGGATGATCACATTTTTGTGACGGGTAATACCGTGATTGATGCGCTGCTATGGGTGCGCGATCGGGTTATCAACGATGAATCTCTGCGTAATAGCCTTGCTCAGCATTACCCATTCCTGGATGTCAGCAAGAAATTGATTTTGGTAACCGGCCACCGTCGTGAAAGCTTTGGTGGCGGTTTCGAACGTATTTGTAGTGCGTTGGCAGAGATTGCTCTTCAGCATCCTGAAGTTCAGGTGGTCTACCCGGTACACCTTAACCCCAACGTCAGTGAGCCGGTCAATCGTATCCTGAAAGGCATTGATAACATTATTCTTATTGATCCACAGGATTACCTACCGTTTGTTTATCTGATGACGCATGCCTATATGATACTGACCGACTCTGGCGGTATTCAGGAAGAGGCACCATCGCTAGGGAAACCGGTGCTGGTGATGCGTGATACCACCGAGCGACCAGAAGCGGTAGACGCCGGAACGGTGCAGTTAGTCGGAACGGATATCGTTAAAATTGTTGATGCGGTTACTCGGCTGTTGACAGACCAAAACGAATATCACGCCATGAGCCGGGCACATAACCCTTACGGTGACGGGCATGCCTGCCAACGTATCCTCGAAGCTTTAAAGAATCATCAGGTGACAGCATGAGTTTTAACACTATTTCAGTTATTGGCCTGGGTTATATCGGTTTGCCAACGGCTGCGGCATTTGCTTCCCGTCAGAAGAAAGTGGTGGGCGTGGATGTTAATCAGCACGCGGTAGATACCATTAATCGGGGTGCCATTCATATCGTTGAACCCGATCTGGATCGCGTGGTGAAAGAAGCTGTAGATGGCGGATATCTGCAGGCGGTGACCAAACCGGTTGCAGCAGACGCTTTTCTGATTGCCGTGCCAACGCCATTTAAAGGGGATCATGAACCCGATCTGGCCTATGTTGAAGCGGCAGCCAAGTCATTAGCTCCGGTGCTGAAAAAGGGTGACCTAGTGATCCTAGAGTCCACTTCTCCGGTGGGCGCAACCGAGCAGATGGCTCAATGGTTGGCGCAGGCGCGCAGCGATCTGAGCTTCCCGCAGGATGCCGGTGAACAGGCTGACATCAATATTGCGTACTGTCCTGAGCGGGTATTGCCGGGGCAAGTGATGGTCGAACTGATCCGCAACGATCGTGTTATCGGCGGTATGACGCCAAAATGTTCTGAGCGCGCGAGCGCGCTGTACAAGATTTTCCTGGAAGGTGAATGTGTTATCACCAACTCCCGCACCGCCGAAATGTGCAAACTGACGGAAAACAGCTTCCGTGACGTGAATATCGCGTTTGCCAACGAACTGTCTTTGATCTGTGCTGAGCAAGACATCAATGTATGGGAATTGATCAGCCTGGCCAACCGCCACCCGCGCGTCAACATTCTGCAGCCTGGTCCAGGGGTGGGGGGGCACTGTATTGCTGTTGATCCTTGGTTTATCGTGGCACAGAACCCGCAACAGGCTCGCCTGATCCACACGGCGCGCCTGGTAAACGACGGCAAACCACTGTGGGTGGTCGATCGCGTCAAGGCTGCTGTGGCGGACTGCCTGGTGGCAACCAACAAGCGTGCTGCCGAGGTAAAAATTGCCTGCTTCGGTCTGGCTTTCAAGCCAAATATCGATGATTTGCGTGAAAGCCCGGCGGTTGAAGTAGCTCACCTGATTGCTGACTGGCACATTGGCGAAACCTTGGCGGTGGAGCCCAATGTTGATCACCTGCCTAAGTCACTGGCGGGGCATGTAACGTTGAAAACCATTATGGACGCGCTGGAACAGGCCGATGTGATCGTGATGTTGGTCGATCATAAAGAGTTCAGAGCGATCAAACCGCAAGATATTAAGCAGCCTTGGATCGTGGACACCAAAGGAGTCTGGCGTTGAAACGTATTTTGGTCACCGGTGGCGCCGGTTTCATCGGCTCTGCCGTGGTAAGACACATCATAAGCTCGACCTCCGACAGCGTAGTGGTGGTCGACAAGCTGACTTATGCCGGTAATCTTGAGTCACTGCATGGCGTGGTGAACAGCGAGCGTTATGCTTTCGAGCAGGTGGACATTTGCGATCGCACCGAGCTGGATCGTGTATTTGCGCAGTATCAACCTGATTTCGTCATGCATCTGGCGGCGGAAAGCCACGTTGATCGTTCCATCGACGGCCCAGCGGCCTTTATTGAAACCAACGTGGTGGGAACTTACACCATGCTGGAGGCTGCCCGTCACTATTGGCAGGCGTTGGCGGAAGAGAAGCAGCAGGCTTTCCGTTTCCATCATATCTCTACCGACGAAGTGTATGGCGATCTGCACGGCACTGACGATCTGTTTACCGAAACTACACCTTACGCACCGAGTAGCCCGTATTCTGCTTCCAAAGCATCGAGCGACCATCTGGTACGTGCCTGGCTTCGCACCTACGGTTTCCCTACCCTGGTGACAAACTGTTCCAACAACTACGGCCCTTATCACTTCCCGGAGAAGCTGATCCCGTTAGTGATCCTGAATGCGATTGCCGGTAAACCGCTGCCGGTCTACGGCAATGGTGCGCAGGTTCGCGACTGGTTGTATGTGGAAGATCATGCACGTGCGTTATATCAGGTAGTGACGGAAGGCGTGGTGGGAGAAACCTACAATATTGGTGGTCATAACGAGCGCAAAAATATTGAAGTTGTTCACACCATCTGCGATCTGCTGGAAGAACTGGCACCGAATAAACCGCAGGGCGTGGCGAAATATCGCGATCTGATCACTTACGTCAAGGATCGCCCAGGTCACGACATGCGCTATGCCATTGATGCAGGCAAAATCGAGCGTGAACTTGGCTGGCGCCCGCAGGAAACCTTTGAAAGCGGGATCCGCAAGACGGTTTCCTGGTATCTGAACAATGAAACCTGGTGGGGCCGCGTGCAGGATGGGTCTTATGCTGGCGAACGTTTAGGGCTTAACCAGTAATAACCTTCGCCTGTTGGTTGCCGTCCACAGTGTTCAAATCTGTTCCCGACAGATTTGTGGTAACCCCCAGTGGCTTATAGTGATAAGTCGCTGGGGGTTATCTATTCGTTATCTGGCTGTAGCTTGAATTCCAATAGGTATGGCTGTTTATCCTATGACAGAAAAACTTTCACGTAATGAAAGTGAGTCAGGAGTGAAAATGAAAGGTATTGTTCTTGCCGGTGGTTCGGGGACGCGTTTGCACCCAATTACTCGCGGCGTCTCCAAGCAATTGCTGCCCATCTATGATAAACCGATGATTTATTATCCGATCTCGGTACTGATGCTGGCTGGGATCCGGGACATTCTGATTATCTCCACGCCCGAAGATCTGCCTTCGTTCCGCCGTTTACTCGGCAGCGGTCAAGAGTTTGGTATTAATCTCAGCTATGCCGAGCAGCCTAGTCCGGATGGACTGGCGCAGGCGTTCCTGATCGGCGAAGATTTCATTGGTGGTGAGCCATGCTGCCTGGTGCTGGGTGATAATATCTACTTCGGTCAGGGCTTTAGCCCGAAACTGAAAAGTGTTGTTGAAGGCCTGCAGGGCGCGACGGTATTCGGCTACCAGGTTATGGATCCAGAGCGATTTGGTGTGGTGGAGTTTGATGATAATTTCCGTGCGCTTTCAATAGAGGAAAAACCGGCCAAGCCAAAATCAAACTGGGCGGTCACCGGTCTTTACTTCTATGACAGTCAGGTGGTTGATTTCGCCAAACAGGTGAAGCCTTCCCCGCGCGGCGAACTTGAAATCACCAGTATCAATCAGATGTATCTTGAGCGTGGCGAATTGAAGGTTGAACTGTTGGGCCGTGGCTTTGCCTGGCTCGATACCGGTACTCACGATAGCCTGATCGAAGCCAGTACCTTTGTGCAAACGGTTGAAAAACGCCAAGGGTTTAAGGTTGCCTGTCTGGAAGAAATTGCTTGGCGTAACGGTTGGCTGGATGACGATGGCGTGAATCGTGCTGCTCTGGCGTTAGCCAAAACAGGCTATGGCAAATACTTACTGGATCTATTGCATGTCCGTCCACGCCAATATTGAGCCTTTGAGCTGGGAAAGCGAATTTTTCCACCTTAATAGCGCCAAACTGCAGTTTAACGATGCTGCGCCCTTGGTCAGCGATGCTGAGTTGGATGCTTTTGCGCTGGTGCAGGCCAAGATCCCAGCGCAGCGCGTTGACTTGGCTGACGCACTGGCGAGGCTGCAATTCAGACTGGTGGAAGGTGAAGTTGATTTTTCTTTGGTAATTGGCACGGAAAGTGCTTCATTATCGTCGACAGTCCGCATCGCTGAGCCGCAAGATATTCCGCTGCTGCGAGCGGCTGCGGCCAACGTATTTGCCGCCAGCCGATTCCGCGCGCCATGGTATGGGCAGCAAGACAGCGGGCGTTTTTACGCCACCTGGATTGAGAAAGCGGTGCTGGGTACTTTTGATCATCAGTGCCTGTTGGTACTGGGAAGCGACGGGAAGCCCGAAGGGTTTGTCAGCCTGCGTGATATTGGCCAGCAAGAGGCTCGTATCGGTCTGCTGGCGGCACTCCCCGGAACACAAGGGAAAGGGACCGGTTCACGGCTGATGGCGGCCGCGATTGCCTGGTGTCAGCAGAAACGGCTGCAGCGCCTGCGCATCGCGACGCAGATAAGTAATCTTGCCGCGTTACGGCTCTATCAACGGCACGGTGCCAACATAGAAAGCACCGCTTATTGGTTCTATAGAGGTTTACATGATTCCATTTAATGCACCACCGGTTGTTGGCACCGAACTCGATTACATGCAGGCTGCAATGAGCAGCGGTAAATTGTGCGGTGACGGCGGTTTTACCCGCCGCTGCCAGCAGTGGATGGAACAACGTTTTGGTAGCCCGAAAGTTTTACTGACGCCGTCCTGTACTGCTTCATTGGAAATGGCGGCTATCCTGCTGGACATTCAGCCGGGTGATGAAGTCATCATGCCGAGCTTCACTTTCGTATCTACCGCTAACGCCTTTGTGCTGCGTGGCGCCGTAGTGGTATTTGTCGACGTACGTCCAGATACCATGAACATTGATGAAACTAAAATCGAAGCGGCCATTACCGACAAAACCCGCGCGATTGTGCCTGTTCATTACGCCGGTGTAGCCTGCGAAATGGACACCATCATGGCGTTGGCTAAGAAGTACAATCTGTTTGTGGTTGAAGATGCGGCGCAGGGCGTGATGTCGACCTACAAAGGTAAAGCTTTGGGCACTATCGGGCACATTGGTTGCTACAGTTTCCACGAAACCAAGAACTACACCGCCGGTGGTGAAGGTGGTGCAACGTTGATTAACGATCCGTCACTGATCGACCGTGCCGAAGTTATTCGTGAGAAAGGGACCAACCGTAGCCAGTTCTTCCGCGGTCAGGTGGATAAATACACCTGGCGTGATATTGGCTCCAGCTATCTGATGTCGGACCTGCAAGCTGCTTATCTGTGGGCGCAATTGGACGCTGCCGAGCTGATCAACCAGCGCCGTCTTGAACTGTGGCAGAACTATTATGACGCGTTCAAACCGCTGGCCGATGCAGGCCGTATCACCTTGCCGGTGATCCCGGCGGACTGCGTGCATAATGCCCATATGTTCTATGTAAAACTGAAAGACGTACAGGAACGTACCGCGTTTATTGCCTACCTGAAAGAGGCGGAGATTATGTCGGTCTTCCACTATATTCCTCTGCATGCCTGCCCAGCAGGTGAGAAGTTTGGCCGCTTTGTTGGCGAAGACCGCTTCACCACCAAGGAAAGCGAACGTCTGGCCCGTTTGCCGTTGTTCTATAACATGTCTGACGTCAATCAACGTTCGGTGATCAATACTATCCTGAGCTTCTTTGCCTGATATGTCTCTGGCAAAAGCATCGATTTGGACCGCAGGCTCCACACTGATTAAAATTGGCGTGGGGCTGTTGGTGGTTAAAATGTTGGCGGTGGCTTTCGGCCCAAGCGGTGTCGGGCAGGCGGGTAACTTCCGCCAACTGATTACCGTGTTGGGCGTGCTGTCCGGGGCCGGGATTTTTAATGGTATTACCAAGTATGTGGCGGAGTACCATCAGGATCCTCAGCGTTTACGCATGGCCGTGGGCACTGCTTCCAGTATTGTCCTGGGTTTTTCAACCCTGCTGGCGTTGGTCTTTCTGTTTGCCGCAGAGCCAATCAGCCGCGGCCTGTTCGGGCATGCTGAATATGTGAATGTGGTACGTGCAGTGGCCTTTATCCAAATGGGGATCGCCTACGCCAACCTTTTCCTGGCAATACTCAAAGGTTACCGCGACGCGATGGGGAATGCCCTAGCGGTGATCCTCGGTAGCCTGATCGGCGTGGTCGCTTTCACGCTGTGCTTTACCTTGGGCGGTTACGAAGGCGCACTGGCCGGGTTGGCATTGGTTCCGGCATTGGTGGTGTTACCGGCAAGTTTCTTGCTGTGGCGTCGCAAAGTGTTACCATTAAGCTATCTGGCACTGGCCTGGGACAAAGCCCTGGCCAGCCATCTTGGCAAGTTTACCATTATGGCACTGATCACCTCTGTGACCTTGCCGGTAGCCTATGTCATGATGCGTAACCTGCTGGCGACCCACTACAGTTGGGACGAGGTGGGGATTTGGCAAGGCGTGAGCAGTATCTCCGATGCCTATCTGCAATTTATTACCGCTTCTTTCACCGTTTACCTGCTGCCAACGTTGTCGCGCCTGCAGGAGAAAAGCGCCATTTCACAGGAAATCGTGCGCTCACTGAAGTTTGTGTTGCCCGCAGTGGCGGCAGCCAGTTTTACCGTTTGGCTGCTGCGTGATTTCGCCATTTGGCTGTTGTTCTCAGAAAAATTTGTCGCCATGCGCGATCTGTTTGCCTGGCAACTGGTGGGGGATGTGCTGAAGGTTGGCGCTTATGTCTTTGGCTATCTGGTGATCGCTAAAGCATCGCTGCGCTTTTATATTCTGACAGAGGTCAGCCAATTTACCTTGCTGACGCTGTTTTCGCACTGGCTTATCCCGCTGCATGGCGCATTGGGTGCTGCTCAGGCCTATATGGCAACCTACATCGTGTATTTCGCGCTTTGTTGCTGCGTATTCATTCTTTATCGTAGACGAGTATGACCATACTGATCCACGTACTGGGATCTGATATCCCGCATCATAATCAGACGGTGCTGCGCTTTTTCAATGATGTGCTGGCCGAACGACTGCCTGCTGAACAAGTGTGTCACTTTATGGTGGCAGCCAAGGATGTCGCGGCGTTAGGCGAATTTCCCAAACTGACTATCGATACTTTTTCAGGTAAAAAGCGCTTGGCCGAGGCAGTGATTGCTCGCGCTCAGGCTAACCGCAATAGCCGTTTCTTCCTGCACGGCCAGTTTAACGCAGCGCTGTGGTTGGCCTTGCTGAGTGGCAAAATCAAAGCACGACAGGTGAGCTGGCATATTTGGGGGGCCGATCTGTATGAAAATGCCACCAGTTGGAAATTCCGCCTGTTTTATATTCTGCGCCGTATTGCTCAGGGGCGGGTTGGTCGCGTGTTTGCGACGCGTGGCGATCTGATCCATTACAATCAGCGGCATGCTCGCGTTCCGGCATCATTGCTTTATTTCCCGACGCGAATGGATCCGGCATTAACCGGGATTGAGGTGGAAAAGAACCTGGCTGGGCCGATGACGATCCTGGTGGGAAACTCTGGTGATAAGACCAACCGCCATATAGAGGCGCTGCAGGCGATCCATCAGCAATTTGGTGACAATGTTCGGGTGATCGTCCCCATGGGTTATCCGGCCAATAACGACGCCTATATTGCACAGGTGCGTGAGGCGGGATTGAAACTGTTTGATGAGCAACGGTTGCAATTGCTGACCCAGCAAATAGCGTTTGATGATTATCTGAATATCCTGCGTGAATGCGATCTTGGCTATTTTATTTTTGATCGCCAACAGGGAGTGGGCACTCTGTGTCTGTTGATCCAGTTTGGCGTACCGTTTGTCCTCAGTCGCAAGAACCCATTTTGGCAAGATTTGGCTGAGCAACATCTGCCGGTATTGTTCTATGGCGACTCTCTGGATGAAGCCGTGGTTCGTGAGTCACAGCGCCAACTGGCGACGTTGGATAAACGGTCAATTGCCTTTTTCAATCCGAACTATGTTACTGGCTGGGAGCAGGCATTGACACTGGCTGCGGGAGAAAATCCATGACGCTGGCACAGTTTGGCGGGTTATTCGTTGTCTATTTGATCGGGGCGCTGTTTGTACTTACCCTGACCTATCAGGAATTTCGTCGCGTTCGTTTTAACTTTAACGTGTTCTTTTCCTTGCTTTACCTGCTAACGTTTTACTTTGGTTTTCCACTGACCTGCCTGCTGGTCTTCCGGTTCGATGTTGAGGTGGTACCGGTAGAATTTCTGCTGTATGCCATTCTCTCTGCTACCTGTTTTTACGCGATTTACTACGTTAGTTACAAGACACGGTTGCGTAAACGACAAAACCAACCTCCGAAGCCGCTTTTCACCATGACCAGAGTGGAAACGCATTTGACCTGGATACTGCTGGCGTTGGTGGCGATCGGTACCGTTGGTATCTTCTTCATGCAAAACGGTTTCCTACTGTTCAAGCTGAATTCCTACAGCCAGATCTTCTCCAGTGATGTGTCAGGGGTGGCGCTCAAACGCTTCTTCTACTTCTTCATCCCTGCCATGTTGGTGGTCTACTTCCTGCGGCAGGATGTGCGCGGCTGGTTGTTCTTCCTGGCGGCGACGGTAGCTTTTGGCATTCTGACTTATGTGATTGTGGGGGGCACCCGCGCCAATATTATCATCGCTTTTGCGTTGTTCCTGTTCATAGGTATCGTTCGTGGTTGGATCTCGTTGTGGATGCTGGTGGCCGCCGGCGTGTTCGGTATCGTAGGGATGTTCTGGCTGGCTCTGAAACGCTACAGCCTTGATGTCAGCGGCCCGGAGGCGTTTTACACCTTCCTGTATCTGACTCGCGATACCTTCTCGCCGTGGGAAAATCTGGCACTGTTACTGCAAAATTACGACAAGATCGATTTCCAGGGGCTGGCGCCGATTGTGCGCGATTTCTATGTGTTTATCCCCACCTGGCTATGGCCTGGGCGACCGGATCTGGTACTCAATACCGCTAACTACTTTACTTGGGAAGTGCTGGATAACCACTCAGGGCTGGCGATCTCGCCTACGCTGATCGGATCTCTGGTGGTCATGGGGGGGGTTCTGTTTATTCCGCTGGGAGCCATCGTGGTAGGGTTGATTATCAAGTGGTTCGACTGGCTGTATGAAATGGGGAAAAACGAACAGAACCGTTATAAGGCGGCTATTTTACAGGGATTCTGCTTTGGTGCGGTGTTCAATATCATCGTGCTGGCGCGTGAAGGGGTGGACTCGTTCGTTTCTCGAGTGGTGTTCTTCTGCCTCATTTTTGGTCTCTGTCTGGTTTTGGCAAAATTATTGTACTGGATGTTTGATACTGCCGGGCTGATCAAAGCACGCAGCATGCGTAAGCGTGCACAGGTTCCCACCGTCAGTACCCTTCTGCAAAGGTAAGAGTAACAATGGAAGCAAAAATTTCGGTTCCCAAATATGAGCTACGTGGTTTTAGCCTGTGGGGATTTCGTAATATGGCGCAGTGCATGGATTTTCTGTTTGAGGCAGGTGAGGTAAAACAGGGCACATTGGTGGCGATGAACGCGGAGAAAATCCTCAACGCAGAAACCGATCCCGCTCTGCACGCGCTTCTGGACGAGGCAGAGTATAAGTATGCAGATGGTATCAGCATGGTACGTTCGATCCGCCGTAAGTACCCTGGTGCGGACGTTTCTCGCGTTGCTGGGGCAGATTTGTGGGAAGCGATGATGCAACGTGCCGGGCAGGAAGGCGCTCCGGTGTTTCTGGTGGGTGGCAAGCCTGAGGTATTGGCAGAAACCGAGCACAAGCTGCGTAGCCAATGGAACGTTAACCTGGTGGGGAGCCAGGATGGTTATTTCAAACCGGAACAGCGTGATGCGCTGTTTGAACGGATCCGCGCCAGTGGTGCAGCAATTGTGACGGTGGCAATGGGATCACCCAAACAGGAGATCCTGATGCGTGACTGCCGCAAGGTACACCCACAGGCGCTCTATATGGGTGTAGGAGGCACTTACGACGTGTTTACTGGCCATGTGAAGCGTGCACCTAAGATATGGCAGAATCTTGGCCTGGAGTGGCTCTATCGCCTGCTCAGCCAGCCAAGCCGTATTCGGCGCCAGCTCAGGCTGCTTAAATTCGTTGGCTACTACTACACCGGCAGGATGTAGTTGGGGCGCAGGAGTAAATCCGTGCTGTTCTACTTCGGTTTGGTCGGACAACATCAGTTTGAAAACTGGGCGGAAAATCAGCGATAATGCCAGAGAAGCTGCCCTTGATTGCCCATTATGGTGCGATAGTGAGCAAAGCGTAATCAAACACAACATTTCTGCGAAAAAGCACTAGACAGGATTGGTATAAAACCGTAGTATCCCCACCCGCAACGGCGCTACGCGCCCGTAGCTCAGCTGGATAGAGCGCTGCCCTCCGGAGGCAGAGGTCTCAGGTTCGAATCCTGTCGGGCGCGCCATTAAGTTTGTGCGCAGGAGCTGCGGTGGTATGATTACCGCGTGAAGTAGTAGTAATGGTGGCTATAGCTCAGTTGGTAGAGCCCTGGATTGTGATTCCAGTTGTCGTGGGTTCGAGTCCCATTAGCCACCCCACTTTACCTGGTGGTAAAGTAAAGAATTGAAAGCGTTTTTGTGGCTGTGCGAAGGTGGCGGAATTGGTAGACGCGCTAGCTTCAGGTGTTAGTGTCCTTACGGACGTGAGGGTTCAAGTCCCTCTCTTCGCACCACACAAAATGTCTGATAAATTTTAATATTTACATAGACATAAGCTAGAAAATTCAGTAGCATCAGCAACAAGAAATCGGCGAGTAGCGCAGCTTGGTAGCGCAACTGGTTTGGGACCAGTGGGTCGGAGGTTCGAATCCTCTCTCGCCGACCAATTTCAAGAAAGCCCGCTTTTAAGCGGGCTTTTTTACGTCTGTAGTTTAAGATGCGCGAAGGCCAACCAAATTTGAAAACCCGCTCAGCAATGAACGGTTTTTTTGCTTTTGGGATTTTAAAGCTCATTGTTATGCAAGGTGCTGGGAAGAACAAAAGGTGGGGTTTGGAACAGTATAAATAAGCTCGACCTTCTGGAGCACTTCAGCCGGAAGTTGGCATTGCTCCAGATTCAGGTCATGTTATTTCAAGCTTGCATTACGCGGACGATCAGAGATTGATAGTACCGAAAGAAAAGTCTACTGCATTGAAAGCATTGATGATTTTGTTAATCAGTTTCATAATGGCGGTTCCGTAGAGTCATTGATAATGTGATACAAGTCACAATTAATAAATTACACCCTGTTGCGAATCCGATCAATTATTTTGTGATGCAAATCACAAAAATATCAAACCGTCGTTTTAATTTTAAAATCTCACTTCGGTAACACCCTGTTGTTTGACCTATTCAACCTGTCTCTTTTTAGCGTTGACAAGAAGGGTTGTTGTCGTCGACTTGAGACATTTAACTTGCTGATTTCAATTAATAAAAATGAATTATCGTTAACCCGTCGTTTTAAAGCGACAAAATCAGTGTGGTTCCAAAAAATGCCAACTGGGTAGCTCGCGCTGAAGCGAATAAAGAGAAAAAATATAAATTATTAAAATTCAGTGAGATAGATTTTTATTAATCTTGCTGGCATCGAACCATCAGGAGTTGGCACGCCAAGTGCAATATCTCTATTGTAGATGCTCATTCCATTTCTTATGTTCGCCTTAGGCCTCATAAACCCGGGAATGATGCAGAGCCGATTTTAAGGTGCCTATTGCCCACCTGAACGATGAAAGAGTTGCTTGCAACGGCTTCATCAAACTCCGGGCATAACGTTGAGTGAGGCACCACCTCAGTTGTCCTAGACCTGATTGCTTCTTTATACACTTGCCGCGAGGCAAGTGTTTTTTTTTGCCTGAAGACTGGCTGGATCACTTTGCGTTTTCCCGCAACTGCTATGCCGGGTTGTAGATATTGAGGCAAAAAAAGGGCGCTGCCAAATGGCGCGCCCTGATGGAATGATTGATGTGAAGGATTATTCGCCGTTTTGCTTCAGCGTCATCATTAGCCCTTCCCGACGCATCTGCGCGGCTTCATCGGGGCGGTGCAGTTTTTCCAATGCATCTGCCAACCAGGCATAGTCAAACGCATCAGGACGTTGCTGCAGGGCTTCACGGAATGCATCGCTGGCCTGCTGCCACTCGCCATGTTTCATTAGCAACTGCCCCAAAGTACTGCTCAACAGCGGTGTGGCACCGTGTTGCTTGATCTGTTGGCGCAAGGCTTTTTCCAACTGTTCCGGCATGCCAGACTTGATACGTGGGATCAGTAATACCAGCCGTTCGTCGTACTGGCGTTTCAGGCTGCTCAGCACTATTTCTTGCGCCAGTTGATGGTCGTCACACTCGATGAGGTGTTCCACCATCGCTACCTGCAGAGGAACTTCATGCCGTGTTTTACGGCTCTGATTTTTCCACCAACTTTTCAGACCTTCACTGCCTTCATCAGCCATGGCCTGATTCATCAGACCAATATAAGCCTGTTGCTGCAGCGCCTGAATTTCCTCTTCGCTATGCAAGTTGATTTTGCTCATCGAAGGGAGAATTTCCAGCAGTGAACTGTAAGCACCCGTTTGTAGGTAAGCCTGTTCGGCCAAACGTAACACTTCCGGATGACGCGGAGCCTGGTTTAGCAGGCGATCAATACCATGACGCGCAGCATGGGCTTCACCCTGAGCTATTTGGATACGTACACGAGTAATGTCGACCGGCAGTTGATCGGTATCGGCAGCTTCGGCGGCGCGTTCCAGATACTGGTTGGTACGGAAATCATCGCCGCGTTGTTGCGCCGCTTCCGCCGCGAGTAGGTAGTTAACTACCGGCTGCTCAGCATGGTCGGCATTGCGTGTCAGCAGCTTTTCGACCTGTTTGTAATCACCTTCGGCCAGTTTGAGGAACGCCGCCTTGGTCTGCTTACGTGCGCGGCTGCGTTTGCGGCCAACGAACCAACCTCGGGTCCTAGCACCGGTACGGAAGAGACGGCGTAGGATCCACTCAATGATAAACAGCACCAGAAACAGCAGAATGACCATAATCACCAGGCCAGTAACGCTGGTTTCAATATTGTAGTTATCGGTCTGAATCAATACATAGCCTTGGTGGCCGGCTAGCATCGGCCCTACCACAACGCTGGCGATTAACACCAGAAACAGGAAAAACATGCGTAACATGGCTTACCCCTCCTGGTGAGTGACTGGGGACTGTGCTAACAGGTTACGTACCCGGGTCTGCATCAGTTTTTCCAGCATTGGCTGGCTTTTCAATTGGGCCGGTACGTCCATGGAGATCGGTTGCTGGCTCAGACTATCCAACTCTTCCAGGAAAGCCTTGGTGGCCGGATCGGTGGTATCAAAGTATGCGCGTATCCAGGTAGATACAGTTTCCAACGATTGTTTATACACTTCGTTTTGATGACGAGGGATGGCCTGTGCGGCGATCAGCAGACGTGAACGGATGTTTTCACGCAGGTAGATATCCTGATTTGGTGCTAACAACGGCTCTGCAGCGGTATCCCGGCGGCGGATAGTGATGAATTCCGCCATAAAGTTGTGCCAGCTCTTGGTCAGGTTTTGGCGCCATTCGCTCAAGGAGGCGGACAGCTCACCGTCATCCTGATCCATTGGTGCTTCATCACTGTTGTTGTCTGCCAGACGCAGGTTATCCACCTGATTCGACAGTTGATTAACCTTCAGGATGATGCCGTCAAAGTCCACTTGAGCCACGGCTGAAAGTGAGCTGATATCTTCGGTAATAGTGCGGCGGAGCTCGATCAAACTCGGATCGTTCATCTCTGCCAGGCTGGCATCAGCACTTTTCAACAGCGCAGCGGCAGTGGTGACATCCTGATCGCTCCACAACTTGCGGCCAGCCATTTTCACCAGAAAATCGGCCTGAGCCAACAACCAGGTTTTGGCATCGCTACCGGAAATAGTGGCAATTTTATCCTGCAGCTCGTTCAGTTGGCGGGCCAGAGCTACCTGTTCGCGATCGGTGGCATCCAGCGTTTTCCCCTGTTGTTGCAGCAACCCTTCCAGCGCACTTTTTTCCTGCTGCTGGTTTTGTTTCAGATCGGCAAGTTGCGATTGCAAGGCCTGGTTGGCGGCAATCAATGCCTGCGCTTGATTGTGCGTGTGATAATAACCACCAGCACCTAACGCGATGACCAGCACGATAGCAATCGCGCCCAGCACTGGGCCGGTATTGCTACCTTTCCGGTTGTCAGCGTCTTGCTGAGGGCTCTTCTCGACCGCTGGGGTTGGCTCTTCAACCGGGGCGGATGGAGTGTTTTGTTCCGTCATAGTGGCACATCCCGTAGTCAGGTTATTGTAGCGCTCGCATTAGCGCGTCGTTATCGGCGTTATCAGCTACCCGAATCGTGTTCCAGCCCAACTCCAGGGCCAGGGTAGCCAGGCGTTCACTTACTACTATCAGACGGCAACGTAACAGCCAGGAAGAACGATAGTAATCAGGAACTAAAGTATAGAGTTGTTGTAACATTTCACCGCTGGTTACCACCAGCGTATCAACACCGGCACGCTGCCAGTATGCACTTTGCTCACTACCATCATAGTGCACCGGGCTGCGCCGATAGCATTCATAATAATTCACAATAGCCCCGCGCTCGGTCAAAGTATTACCGAGCAGCTCGCGGCCACCATTGCCGCGCATGATCAACACCTGCTTAGCGGCAAGTTGTTGCAGCGCCGGCATAAGTAATAGTGTCTCGCTGATTTCACGTCCACGCGGGTACTCGACCGGTTGGCTGCAAATACGGTGCATCGCCAGGGCAGTAGTACGGCCTATAGCATAGTAGGACAGATGACTGGGCCACCGAAGCCCGGCACGGTTGATCACCGAATCGGCATAGCTTACCGCGTGTTGTGATAGCACAAACAC
This sequence comes from Serratia aquatilis, assembly GCF_044865145.1. Taxonomy (NCBI): domain Bacteria; kingdom Pseudomonadati; phylum Pseudomonadota; class Gammaproteobacteria; order Enterobacterales; family Yersiniaceae; genus Serratia; species Serratia aquatilis. Next base: position 234,445 of record NZ_CP173186.1, read on the forward strand.
CAGATCGCCGTCATTCAGTTGTGCCAATGCCTGAGGTAGCTTCGGCAGGTCGGCACCGGGCGTAAAATCGATAAGCGGTGCATGAAAGGCAACACGGCCAAGTGTGCGCAGGCGGCCCACCAGTTGCTCCCCTGCTGGAGAGGGCCGGGTTACCAGAATAGTCATAACGGGGGATTTCCGTGGTAAACAGCGTGCAGGATCTCACGAGCACCCGCATTCAGCAACTCATCAGCCAGCTCTATGCCCATCTGTTCTGCCATGGTAACTGGCCCACGGCGTTCACCGCGAACCATTTGGCTACCGTCGGGAGCGCCAACCAGCGCACGCAACCAAAGTTGGTCGCCTGCCAATTCGGCATAGCTGCCGATGGGCACCTGGCATCCCCCTTCAAGCCGGGTATTCATTGCGCGCTCGGCACGAACGCGGATCTCGGTGGCGCTATGGTTGAGTGGTGCCAACAGTGCACGCGTTACCTTGTCGTCAAGGCGGCATTCGATACCAACTGCGCCCTGACCGACTGCCGGTAAAGATTCTTCCGCGCTCATTGGGCAGCGGATACGTTGCTCCAGTCCTAAACGCTTTAGCCCGGCAACGGCAAGAATTATGGCGTCGTAATCGCCATTATCCAGTTTGGCTAACCGGGTACCGACGTTACCCCGTAGATCGCGCACGATCAGGTCTGGGCGGCGTTCACGCAACTGGCATTGACGGCGCAGGCTTGAGGTGCCGACTACGCTGCCTTGTGGCAGATGATCGAGAGAGTTAAACCGGTTAGAAACAAAAGCATCGCGCGGATCGTCACGCTCGCAGATGGTCACCAGCCCCAACCCCTCAGGGAAGGCGACAGGCACATCTTTCATCGAGTGCACAGCTATATCAGCCCGGTCCTCCAGCAGAGCCAACTCCAGTTCTTTCACGAACAGGCCTTTGCCTCCGACTTTGGCCAACGGGGTATCCAGAATAATATCGCCGCGCGTGACCATTGGTACGAGTTCTACTTGTAGGCCTGGGTGGTTTGCAACCAGGCGCTCTTGCACATAATATGCTTGCCAGAGGGCCAGAGGGCTCTGCCGAGTGGCAATCCGAATGATTTTGTCTAGCATGTTTGTTACCGTTTTATAATTCGCCGTCTATCCTACCACTGAGTGCCAAAACTGTCAGTGCTAGAAGCCACAGGCGGAGAAAGGATAACGGAATCAATAGAACACGAGGGACTTTTATGCTGGCAAACGACACAGGTAAATTTTTTAAAAAAGCGGTAGGGTAAGTGTGTCGCTTTACCTCCTTTACGGTCAATGCGCAAGGTGTTAGATTGATCACGTTTCCAGCAATAAGTCGTCAAATAATCTTCTAACTAAAGGCGCCTGCGGAATACGGGGTTTTTTCAAGCATCGGGATAATTGGGCGAGACGTCTTGTACCTCTACATCGAGACACTGAAACAAAGACTGGATGCGATCAACCAACTACGTGTCGATCGCGCTCTGGCAGCCATGAAGCCTGCGTTCCAACGGGTTTACAGTTTGCTGCCTACTTTATTACACCACCATCACCCACTGATGCCGGGCTACCTCAACGGTAACGTTCCCCATGGCATCTGTCTTTATACGCCTGATGAGACGCAAACAGATTATCTCAATGATCTGGAAGAGAAATGGGGTAGTCCGTTTGAGAAAATGGCTACCGGAGAATTGCCGATTACCGGCCTTTATTCCATGGGCAGTACCTCATCAATCGGCCAGAGCTGCACCTCGGATCTGGATATCTGGGTATGCCACCAATCCTGGCTCGATAATGAAGAACGCAGCCGCTTGCAGCAAAAATGCACTTTATTAGAGAAGTGGGCGGCATCGATGGGGGTGGAAGTCAGCTTCTTCCTGATCGACGAAAACCGTTTCCGCCATAACGAAAGTGGAAGCTTGGGCGGGGAGGACTGTGGTTCGACCCAACATATCCTGTTGCTCGATGAGTTCTACCGTACGGCGGTGCGTCTGGCGGGTAAACGTATTCTGTGGAATATAGTCCCGGGCGATGAAGAACATCATTACGATGAATATGTGCTTTCGTTGTATGCGCAGGGTGTGTTAACGCCAAATGAATGGCTGGATCTCGGTGGATTGAGCACGCTCTCTGCTGAAGAGTATTTCGGTGCCAGCCTGTGGCAGTTGTACAAGAGTATCGACTCGCCCTACAAGGCCGTGTTGAAAACGCTCCTGCTTGAAGCGTATTCGTGGGAATACCCCAATACTCAACTGTTGGCGATGGGTATTAAGCATCGCTTTCATCGGGGTGAGATCGTCTGCTTTGGGTTGGATGCCTATTGTATGATGCTGGAACGGGTTACCCACTACCTGACTGAAATCAATGACACTGCCCGCCTTGATCTTGTCCGCCGCTGTTTCTACCTGAAAGTCTGCGAAAAACTCTCTCTGTATAACAATGCCAGTATCGTTTGGCGGCGTGAAATTCTCAACCAACTGGTCAGCGATTGGGGTTGGAGCCAAGAGCGGTTAGAGATATTGGATAACCGGGCTAACTGGAAAATCGAACGTGTGCGCGAGGCGCATAACGAACTATTGGATGCAATGATGCAAAGCTATCGTAATCTGATCCGCTTTGCTCGCCGTAACAATCTCAGTGTCAGTGCCAGTCCGCAGGATATCGGGGTATTGACCCGTAAACTTTACGCCGCATTTGAAGCGCTGCCGGGTAAAGTGACGCTGGTAAATCCGCAGATTTCACCGGATTTGTCCGAAAACGACTTAACCTTTATTCATGTGCCGGTTGGGCGTGCCAACCGTACGGGTTGGTATCTGTATAATCAGGCGCCAGATATGAGCTCGATCGTCAGCCATCAGCCACTGGAATATAACCGCTATCTTAATAAGCTGGTGGCCTGGGCCTATTTCAACGGCCTGTTGACACCACGGACTCGTCTGCATATCAAGAGCGGCAGTATTTGCGATATTGCTAAATTGCAGGAGTTGGTGGCGGATGTATCGCATCATTTCCCGCTGCGCCTGGCTTCTCCAACGCCGAAAGCACTCTATAGTCCGTGTGAGATCCGCCATTTGGCGATTATCGTCAATCTGGAGAGCGATCCGACGGCGGTTTTCCGCAATCAGGTGGTGCATTTTGACTTCCGCAAACTTGACGTGTTCAGTTTCGGCCAGCAACAACAATGCCTGGTTGGCAGCATTGATCTGCTCTATCGCAACTCGTGGAATGAAGTGCGCACACTGCACTTCAGCGGTGAGCAGGCGGTGCTTGAGGCGTTGAAAACCATTCTGGGTAAAATGCACCAGGATGCCGCGCCGCCAGAGTCGGTGGAGGTGTTCTGTTACAGTCAACACCTGCGTGGTCTGATCCGTACCCGTATCCAGCAGTTGGTTTCCGAGTGTATTGAGCTGCGCCTTTCCAGTACTCGTCTCGAACCGGGCCGTTTTAAAGCAGTACGCGTTGCCGGGCAAACCTGGGGCCTATTCTTTGAACGGCTGAGCGTTTCGGTGCAAAAACTTGAAAATGCGGTGGAGTTCTATGGGGCCATCTCCCATAACAAACTGCATGGCTTATCGATTAAAGTCGAAACCGAGCAGGTGCATTTACCGCCTGTTATTGATGGGTTTGCCAGTGAGGGGATTATCCAGTTCTTCTTCGAAGATACCAGGGATGATAAAGGCTTCAATATTTATATTCTGGACGAATCGAACCGGGTTGAGGTTTATCACCATTGTGAAGGCAGCAAAGAAGAGTTGGTGCGCGACGTGAGCCGTTTTTACTCCTCATCGCACGACCGCTTCACCTACGGTTCCAGCTTCATCAACTTCAATTTGCCGCAGTTCTACCAGATTGTTCAGCTTGATGGCCGTACCCAAGTGATCCCCTTCCGCAGCAATGCGTTGTCGAACCTCTGTGTCACCGTTTCTGAAAGCAATCTTGTGCTGCCGCTTAAGAAACAATTCCAGTTACACTGAGAAACCTTGAGGGTGCCAGAATGTCGCGCCTCTCAGTGTAATATCAGCTAAAACCGATCGCCTCTCCAGCCTGTGCGCTGGCAGCTTCGCTCAGTAATTCGTAAAAGGCCCGGCCACTACGATCGCAGAGCCAGACACCTTCACGGTAGTTAAAGTGATACCCCCCGGCTTTAGTGGCCAACCACACTTGATGCAGTGGTTCTTGGCGGTTGATAACAATTTTGGTGCCGTTTTCGAAGCTCAGCGTCATTACGCCGCCATTGGTCTCGTAATCGATATCCGCATCACCATCGAATTCGTCCAGTGTCTCTTCAATATTCAGCATTAGTTGGTCGGCCAACTGGTGAAACTCGCTATCGTTCATTTCGATTCCTATTGCTTTTCATGATCCACCTGCGATTATAGTGAGCTTGGACGCATGAATGACAGGCATTAATGCAAATGAAAAAACAACTACGCTATGCGCTGATGGCCGTTGTGCTGGCAGGGCTCTCTGGCTGCGGCATGAAAGGCCCACTGTATTTCCCGCCGAATGACAAACCGGCAAAACAACCTACGACAAACGCAGACAGCGTAGGTCAAAACCAGCAAGGATCCACCGGGACTCAGCAAAAGAACCAGTAGCGGCCTGATTTTGGTGGCCAGCGTCACCGTGGGTATCAGACGGATAGCGCGTCCAGATAGCGGAGTATGATATGCAGTTCTCCAAAATGCACGGTCTGGGCAACGACTTTATGGTGGTCGATGCCGTAACACAGAATGTCTATTTTTCACCTGAGCTGATCCGCCGTTTGGCCGACCGGCACTTGGGCGTCGGTTTTGACCAGATGTTGCTGGTTGAACCCCCCTACGACCCTGAACTCGATTTTCATTACCGCATTTTCAATGCGGACGGCAGCGAGGTGGCACAATGTGGCAACGGAGCCCGCTGCTTTGCTCGCTTTGTGCGGTTAAAAGGGCTGACTAACAAACGTGATATCCGGGTTAGCACCCAGACCGGGCGTATGGTGTTAAGCGTAACCGATGATGATCGGGTCTGCGTCAATATGGGCGAACCTAACTTCGAACCGCAGGTTGTTCCGTTCCGCGCTACCAAAGCGGAAAAAACCTACATTATGCGCGCTGCTGAACATACGGTGTTATGCGGTGTGGTTTCCATGGGTAATCCACACTGTGTTTTACAGGTGGATGATGTGAAAACTGCCAAGGTAGAACTGCTGGGCCCGGTCCTTGAGGGGCACGAGCGCTTCCCTGAGCGTGCCAACATCGGCTTTATGCAAGTGATCAGCCGTGAACACATCAAACTGCGCGTTTATGAGCGTGGGGCAGGCGAGACGCAAGCTTGCGGAAGTGGGGCCTGTGCCGCGGTAGCGGTTGGGATCCAACAGGAGTTGCTGTCAGAAGAGGTTCATGTAGAACTTCCCGGCGGCAGTCTGCATATTCGCTGGAAAGGGCCTGGGAATCCGTTGTTTATGACTGGCCCGGCAACCCATGTTTATGACGGGTTTATTCATCTATGAAGCGGTTTGAAGAGCAAGTAACGGCAGGCGTTGAGCTTGATGACGATACGGTAATGCAATACTTGCAGCAGAATCCGGATTTTTTTATCCGTAATGCGCGTTTGGTTGAACAGATGCGGGTGCCTCATCCGGTTCGTGGCACGGTATCGCTGGTGGAGTGGCATCTGGCGCGTCAGCGCAACCATATCGCCCAGTTGGAAGAAGAGATCACCTTGCTGATGGAGCAGGCTAGCGCCAATGAGCAACTGTTTTCCCGTCTCTTGCTTTTGCATACCGATCTGGCCACTGCCAGTAGCTTGCAGGATATGCTGGAGCGATTGCAACAGTGGGCACGCGGATTGGGTCTGGCAGGGGCGAGTATTCGCCTGTTTACCGACCGTTGGAATATCGGGGCACCGTCAGATTTTACCCATCTTGGCTTGACGCGATCTTCATTTGAACCGTTGCGTATTCAACGTCTGGGTAACCGGAACCACTACCTCGGCGGCCTTAATGGCTCCGAACTGCTGTTGTTATTACCCGAGGCCAGGCAGGTGGGATCCGTTGCCTTGTCGTTGCTGGGGGAGCATGGCGATCTTGGCCTGGTGATTTTCAGCAGTCGAGATGCACAGCACTATCAGCAAGGAATGGGCACGGCGATGCTCAACCAACTCACGCGTTCGCTGCCGGAACTGCTTGCACGCTGGATAGAACGCGCATGACTACCTTAGCGGCCAACCTGCAGCAGCCGGTGGACGCATTCCTGCGCTATCTGAAGGTTGAGCGCCAACTTAGCCCGCTGACACAAATCAGCTATTCGCGCCAACTGCAGGCGTTGATCGTCATGGCGAGTGAGTTGGGCGTTAGCGAATGGCCGATGCTCGATGCAGCCAGAGTGCGACAACTGGCGGCTCGCAGTAAACGCGCCGGGTTGAACGCTTCCAGCCGGGCATTGCGCCTTTCAGCGTTGCGCAGCTTTCTCAATTGGCTGGTCAGCCAAGGCGTGCTGAGTGCTAACCCTGCCAAAGGCATCCGCACACCTCGCAGTGGCCGTCATTTACCCAAGAATATCGACGTTGATGAAATGAACCAACTGCTGGATATCGATCTCAATGATCCTTTAGCGGTTCGCGATCGTGCCATGCTTGAAGTGATGTACGGCGCCGGGTTGCGTCTTTCGGAACTGGTGGGGTTGGATTGCCGCCATGTCGATCTGGTGGCCGGCGAAATCTGGGTAATGGGTAAAGGCAGCAAGGAGCGTAAATTACCGGTAGGCCGCACGGCGGTAACCTGGTTGGGGCATTGGCTGGCGTTGCGCGAGCTGTTTGCACCGGCAGATGATGCGATGTTTCTTTCCAATCAAGGCAAGCGGATCTCGGCCCGCAATGTGCAAAAACGTTTTGCTGAATGGGGCGTCAAACAGGGCGTTAACAGCCATATCCACCCGCACAAGCTGCGCCATTCCTTTGCCACGCATATGTTGGAATCCAGTGGCGATCTGCGTGCGGTGCAGGAATTATTGGGCCATGCCAACCTGACAACCACGCAAATTTATACCCACCTCGACTTTCAACATCTGGCGAACGTGTATGATGCCGCGCATCCGCGCGCCAAACGGGGGAAATCCTGATGCATTTCTATCGCCCGCTGCGTCCGTTTGCAGCAATAACTTTCGATCTGGACGACACGCTGTATGACAATCGTCCGGTGATCAAGCAGACTGAACAGCAGTCTGTGGCTTTTCTGCAGAATTACCACCCTGGGCTGAGCCACTTCCAATCGGAGGATTTTCATCGTTTGCGTCAGGAACTGCGTGAACAGGATCCCGAGATTTACCACGACGTCACCCAATGGCGCTGGCGAGCGGTCCATCTGGCGTTGAGTCGCCAGGGGGTGTGCGACGTAGAGGCATCCCGCGGGGCGGACGCGGCAATGCAGAACTTTGCCTTGTGGCGCAGCCGCATCGATATACCGCAAGCCACCCATAAGACATTACAGGTGCTAGGGCAGCGTTATCCGCTGGTGGCGATCACCAACGGTAATGCCGATCCGGCTCAGTGTGGTCTGGGGGAATACTTCCAGTTTGTGCTGCGTTCGGGGCCAGATGGCCGTGCCAAGCCGTATGGTGATATGTATCAGTTGGCTGCCGAGAAGCTGGAGATAGCGCCCGAAAATATCTTGCATGTGGGGGATGATCTGACCACCGACGTTGCCGGAGCACTGCGCTCAGGCCTGCAAGCCTGCTGGATCAATGACCGCCAACGCAGTCTGATGCAGGCCAGCGATAGCCGTTTGCTGCCACATATTGAGATTTCGCAGTTGGCATCGCTAACAGCATTGTTATAATCCCACCAGAAATCTGTATAAATTCACAGTGGAGAGCCCGTTCAACACGGGTTTTCCCTTTACCAATCAATGGTGCTTATGGACGTTTCCGATCTGCTCGACAGCATGAATGATAAACAACGTGAAGCCGTGGCCGCGCCACGCAGCAACCTGTTGGTGCTGGCCGGTGCAGGCAGTGGAAAGACGCGGGTGCTGGTGCATCGTATTGCCTGGTTATTGGCGGTAGAGAACTGTTCACCCTATTCAATTATGGCCGTGACCTTTACCAACAAGGCGGCGGCGGAAATGCGTCATCGTATCGAGCACCTGATTGGTACCAGCCAGGGCGGCATGTGGATCGGCACCTTCCATGGTCTGGCACACCGCCTGCTTCGCGCCCACCATATGGATGCCAAGCTGCCACAGGATTTCCAGATCCTCGACAGCGAAGATCAACTGCGCTTGCTCAAGCGTATCGTCCGGGCGTTGAACATTGATGAGAAGCAGTGGCCGCCGCGTCAGGCGATGTGGTACATAAACGGCAAGAAAGACGACGGCCTGCGCCCACAACACATTGAAAGCTATGGCAACCCGGTGGAAGCTACCTGGCTGCGGATTTATCAGGCCTATCAGGAGGCCTGTGACCGCGCAGGGTTGGTCGATTTTGCCGAGTTACTGCTGCGCGCCCATGAGCTTTGGCTGAACAAGCCACATATCCTCAATCATTACCGCGAGCGCTTCACCAATATTCTGGTTGACGAGTTTCAGGATACCAACCGTATTCAGTACGCCTGGATCCGTCTGTTGGCGGGCGACAAAGCCAATGTGATGATTGTGGGGGACGACGATCAGTCAATCTATGGCTGGCGCGGTGCGCAGGTGGAAAACATCCAGCGTTTCCTGAAGGACTTCCCGGCTGCGGAAACGGTGCGCTTGGAACAGAATTACCGTTCTACCAGCAATATCCTGAAGGCCGCCAATACGTTGATTGCCAACAATGACGGCCGTTTGGGGAAAAACCTGTGGACCGAAGGGGCCGAGGGTGACCCGATCTCGATTTACTGCGCCTTTAACGAACTGGATGAAGCACGCTTTGTGGTCAACCGCATCAAGGCTTGGCAGGACAACGGTGGTGCCTTGAACGATTGTGCCATCCTATACCGTAGCAACGCCCAATCGCGGGTGCTGGAAGAAGCTCTGCTACAGACCTCCATGCCATACCGAATCTATGGCGGCATGCGCTTTTTTGAACGGCAAGAGATTAAAGATGCGCTGGCCTACTTGCGCCTGATGGCCAACCGCAACGACGATGCCGCTTTTGAACGCGTAGTGAATACTCCAACGCGTGGTATTGGCGATCGTACACTCGACGTGGTGCGGCAAACGGCGCGGGACCGCCAATTGACGCTGTGGCAGGCTACGCGTGCGCTGCTGCAGGATAAAGTGTTGGCTGGCCGCGCGGCATCTTCCCTTCAGCGGTTTATCGAACTGGTGGACTCGCTGGCACAAGAAACGGCAGAAATGCCGTTGCATGTGCAGACCGATCGTGTGATCCGCGATTCGGGCCTGTTTATCATGTATGAACAGGAAAAAGGTGAGAAGGGCCAGGCACGTATCGAAAACCTTGAGGAACTGGTGACGGCAACGCGCCAATACAGCTATCAGGATGAAGATCAGGATCTGATGCCACTGCAGGCGTTCCTGTCCCATGCGGCGCTAGAAGCGGGAGAGGGGCAAGCCGATGCCTATCAGGATGCGGTGCAACTGATGACCTTGCACTCTGCCAAAGGTCTGGAATTCCGTCAGGTATTTATTGTTGGCATGGAAGAGGGCATGTTCCCAAGCCAGATGTCATTGGATGAAGGTGGCAGGCTGGAAGAGGAACGCCGTCTTGCCTACGTTGGCCTGACACGTGCAATGCAGAAATTGACGCTGACCTACGCAGAAACCCGCCGCCTTTATGGTAAAGAGGTGTACCACCGCCCATCCCGTTTTATCGGTGAGATCCCGGAAGAGTGTGTGGAGGAGGTCCGCCTGCGAGCCAGCGTTTCCCGTTCGGTAAGCCACCGCCGGATGGGTACTCCCATCAGCGAAAACGATACGGGCTATAAACTGGGCCAGCGCGTGCGCCATGCGAAGTTTGGCGAGGGGACCATCGTTAACCTGGAAGGCAGTGGCGAACACAGCCGTTTGCAGATTGCATTTCAGGGGGAAGGTATCAAGTGGCTGGTGGCTGCCTATGCCAAGCTGGAAACGGTATAAATATACTCGTCATACTTCGAGCTGCATGTGTGTTGGCTGCACCCGCTCACCCCAGTCACTTACCTGAGTAAGCTCCTGGGGACTCACGGCCTTGCCGCCTTCATGCAACTCGAATTATTTAGAGTATATTCGCGCTATGTTTGAAGTGTTTCGTTTACCGTTTTTCAGTGGGTAAAGCGGTCGCCGACTTTGGCGGTGGCATACCAGCGCATAACGGCTTCAATACCCTGGCCGCCTTCCGGTGGTGCCCAATCCATGCAGTCCTCCTCGGACAGAGCCTGGTACGGGCCGCGTTTCACTTCAAATACCACGCCGCCCGGATCGACAGACAGCACCGCATGCCATGTAGAAGCAGGCATCTCCAGCACTTTGGTTTCTTCACCCAGCATGGTGCGCTGCGTGACAACACCATCGTCGTTGAACTGCAATACCACAAAGCGGCCACGTAATGGGGTGAGTAATTCCCAGGTTTGCGGGTGGCGGTGAGGGCGAATATAGGTACCTGGCTCCATGGCGATCGCTAGGCGTTGTACCGTGTCGCTTAACTCTTCATGCAAAGTGCGATGGGCACGCAGACGTGGTAAGGTGGCTGCCTGTTCGCTCATTGTTGTCAGGTCGTGGGCAGTAATCTGTTTCATGTCGTCATTCCGCAATGTTTTTGTGGCCTAATCTTAGCAATTTTCCTGCGAGCGGGCAGAGATCGCTGCATGTTTTTCTGCATGGTCTAATCTTAGCCGGTAAAGCGTGAGACACAGTGATGGAATGTTGCGCGATTATGCTGCCTTACGTGTTGACAGACTTTTTCGTCTCGGCGTAACATGCGCGAACTATTATCAATGAGGACATATGCCTTGGACACACCCAGTAGATACTGGCTCACTGACCTGAACTACAGGTACAACTTCTAAGGCTATCCCATTGCGCTGATACCCTTTGTGGTTGTCGGCGACCTTCTTTAGTGTCGCTCTGAGCCAGTTCTCTTTATGGTCTGGAACGAGCTGGTATTTACATTCCCCCTCGATTTCTGTGCTTCAACGCGTTGTTTATAACCCCGTCATCATAAGGGAGTTCTGGCACATGCTAAGCGCTTTTAAACTAGAAAACAGCCGGTTATCCCGTTTGGAGTTGGATGATGCCGATGATCTGACCTCGTCACTGTGGGTTGATCTGGTTGAGCCGGAAGAAGGCGAACGCGAGCGCGTGCAAAATGAGCTGGGCCAGAGCCTGGCAACCAGCCCGGAACTGGATGATATCGAAGCATCCGCGCGTTTTTTCGAAGATGATGATGGCCTGCATATTCACTCTTTTTTCTATTTTGAAGATGCGGAAGATCATGCGGGTAACTCCACCGTGGCATTCACTATTCGTGATGGTCGCCTATACACCCTGCGCGAGCGTGAATTGCCCGCTTTCCGTCTTTACCGGATGCGTGCACGCAACATGAAAATGGTTGATGGCAATGCTTACGAGCTATTGCTGGATCTGTTTGAAACCAAGATTGAACAGTTGGCTGATGAGATCGAGAACGTTTACAGCGATCTGGAAAAACTGAGCCGTGTAATTATGGAAGGCCGTCAGGGCGACGAATATGATGAAGCCCTGTCAACGCTGGCGGAACTGGAAGACATTGGCTGGAAGGTGCGTCTGTGTCTGATGGATACCCAGCGCGCACTGAATTTCCTGGTACGCAAGGCGCGTTTGCCAACTAGCCAGCTCGATCAGGCGCGGGAAATCTTGCGTGATATCGAGTCCCTGCTGCCTCATAACGAATCACTGTTCCAGAAGGTGAACTTCCTGATGCAGGCGGCGATGGGTTTTATCAATATCGAACAGAACCGTATCATCAAGATCTTCTCGGTGGTTTCCGTTGTGTTCCTGCCGCCCACGCTGGTCGCTTCAAGCTATGGCATGAACTTTGAGTTCATGCCCGAGTTGCGCTGGTCATTCGGTTATCCTGGCGCTATCGGTTTGATGATCGTGGCAGGATTGGCTCCTTACCTCTATTTCAAACGTAAAAACTGGCTGTAAGCAAGGCCACGCGCATTTTGTTAGTTGTGGTTCGCGGTTTCGTTTTTCTTCGATAATCTCATCTTCAGCCTGCTAAATAGGGGTAGAATATAGCCCCTGCTTATCGCTCCCTAAGGCAAATTTTTTGATGGAGAATCTTCCCCGCGCCATTCAATGGTTGATCCTATTGCTGGCTTCGCTGCTATTGGGGTTTGGCCTGTTGGCTCTTCACGTTCCAGCTGCACTGCTGCTAGGGCCGATGATTGTTGGTGTAGCAATGGGTTTACTCGGTGCTTCGGTACGCATCCCGAAACCGTACTTTATTGGCGCGCAGGCTATCCTGGGCTGCATGATTGCCCAAAGTCTTTCCCCAAATATTCTCACTCCATTACTGGCTGATTGGCCGCTGGTGCTGGTTGTACTGATCGCTACGCTGTTGGCGAGCGGTTTCTCCGGCTGGTGCCTGGTGCGTTTCAGCGGATTACCTGGGCCAACCGGTGCTTGGGGATCTTCCCCTGGCGGTGCCTCGGCGATGGTCGCGATGGCAGGGGATTTTGGCGCGGATGTGCGGCTGGTGGCGTTTATGCAGTATCTACGCGTGTTATTTGTTGCCACGGCGGCGGCAATGGTTGCACGCATCGGTCTGGGTAGCGAAGCGATGCAAGGCCATGCGGCGCTGGAGTGGTTCCCATCGCTCGACTGGCGTTTTTTAGGTACTTTGTGTGTTGCTTTTGGTGGGGCTTGGCTCGGACCACGACTGCGAATTCCCTCCAGTGCACTGTTGCTGCCGATGATTGTGGGGGCGGCATTACACTCTACCGGTACCATGACGCTACAGGTGCCTGAATGGTTACTGGCGCTGGCCTATACCCTGATTGGTTGGAGCGTCGGTTTGTGCTTTACCCGACCGATTTTCCTGCTAGCGCTGCGTACCTTGCCGCAGATGGTGGTATCTATTGTGGCGTTGATGCTGTTTTGCGCTGGTTTGGCGTGGATGCTGACGCAATTCATGCCGGTCGATCTGCTGACTGCCTATCTGGCAACCAGCCCCGGCGGGATGGATACGGTAGCGATCATCGCAGCTGGCAGCCGGGTCGATATAACCTTCGTCATGGCGATGCAGACGCTGCGCCTGTTCACTATTCTGTTTACTGGCCCGGCGATGGCGCGGTTTATTTCTAACTACGCTACGCCAGCCCAATCAACGTAGTTTGCGCTGGCTATAGAGCCCGTCGAGGCTGAACAACACTAGCGCAGCCCAGATAAAGCCAAAGGTCACCAGCTTATCCTGGCCAATGGTTTCGTCGTAGAAGGTCACTGCCAGCAGGAACATCAGCGTTGGCCCCAGATACTGGAAGAACCCGAGGGTGGAAAGGCGCAGGCGGGTTGCGGCGGCGGTAAAGAACAGCAGTGGGATGGTGGTTACCACACCAGCAGCAATCAGCAACAGATTCAGTGACCAGGGGTTGGCGCTCAGGTGACTGGTTGGGCTATCAGCAATCAGGAACAGATAAATAGCCGCAACGGGAAGCAACCAGAGCGTTTCAATCAGCATACCGGTTTGGGCATCAATGGCGATTTTTTTGCGTAGCAGGCCGTAGAAGGCAAAGCTGAAGGCTAACCCCAGCGCGATGATCGGTAGTGAACCAAACTGCCATAATTGTACCAATACCCCGGTAAACGCCAGAGCTACGGCCACCCACTGTATACGGCGGAAACGCTCACCCAGAAATAGCATTCCCAGCAAGACGTTTACCAGCGGATTTATGAAATATCCCAGGCTTGCTTCCAGCATATGATGGTTATTCACCGCCCAGATAAACAGCAGCCAGTTTCCTCCCACCAGTAATGCTGTCACGGCCAGTAAAAGTAACCGTTTACGGTTCTTGCAGGCGGCACGCACCGTTGGCCAATTGCGGCCCAACGATACCAGCACCAGCATAAAGAAGAACGACCAAATCACCCGGTGGGTCAGGATCTCGTCAGCGGGTACTTGTTGGATCAATTTAAAATAAGCCGGGGCAATGCCCCAAATAAAATAGGCGGCCAAGGCGAAGAAAATGCCTTGCCGCGTTTGCTGCGCGTCCATGACGATTACCGGATGGGGAAGTGGGATGCAGTGATTTTACTGAAAATAACCGGTTATGTCGCGTACTTGGGTGCGGATAGCGGGCCTCAATGGTGTAAAAACGCCGGACAACTTGTGAGCAATGAGATTTGGGGAACCAAATAAGCGTTGCTCAAATGGCCCCAGCTTGATTATCCCACCAGATAGGTCGCCGTAGCGCTGGCGATATGCAGACCATCCTGGTTGTGCAGCTCAGCGCGCGCTACAGCAACTTTATTACCGCTGCGCAGCATACTAGCGGCAGCAATAAAATGCTCCCCTCGGCCTGGACGCAGATAGTCGACGCGCAGATCGATAGTCCCCATGCGTGAAAGGCGGGTGGCCAGTTCTTCTTCAACCAGTGGATCCTGGCGCATCAACACGCTACCCACGCACGCCAGCCCGGCGGCAACATCCAGCACCGAGGCGATCACGCCACCGTGCAGAATGTTTTGTGCGGCATTACCGACGAGTTTGTCCTGATTGGTAAAGGTCAGTTCAGCGTAGTCGTCGTCAAAACGGCGTAGTTCCAGCCCCAATTCGCGATTGAATGGCATGTGATAGACAAAAATTTCGCCTATTCTCTGACGGGCAGCTTCCAGGGTCATAAGTGTGTGTGACATAGTCTCATTCTTCATTTTAGTGTTGCCAATGGGTTCACTGGTCGGTCCAGGTTAACTAATTGTAGATTTTATGCTTATTGTTTGTTGCTTTCCAGGCCCAACCAATAAATGTATTCCGTAGTGCGGTAAATCTTTCTTTGCGTGTAAAATGGCCTGCTTCTAATTTCAGGCCTTTTTTTAATCTTTCTGGAGTGAGCAAAACTATGCGTGTTCTATCTGGGGTAGTGATGGCGATGCTGTGTGCGCCAATCGTCGTGCAGGCCAATGAGGTCAGTGATAAAAAGAATCTACAAAAGCCAGAGATCCGTGGCAGCATTATTGGCAACATGCTGCAGCATTATGATAACCCTTTCCATTTTTACCCGTATGAACCTAACTATCTGATTTACACAGATACCAGCGATTTGAATAAAGAAGCAATCGAATCTTATAACTGGGCGGAAAATGCGCGTAAAGATGAGGTTAAATTCCAGCTTAGTTTGGCATTCCCCATCTGGCGGGGTATTGCTGGTGATAATTCTCTTTTGGGAGCTTCTTATACCCAACGTTCTTGGTGGCAGCTTTCTAATCACGATGAGTCATCTCCATTTCGTGAAACCAACTACGAGCCACAAATTTTCCTCGGCTGGGCCACCGCATATTCGTTTGCCGGATGGACGCTGCGTGATATTGAAGTCGGCATCAACCATGAGTCCAACGGTCGCGAAGATCCCACTTCCCGCAGTTGGAACCGGGGCTATGCGCGTTTGATGGCCCAAAACGGTGACTTGCAGGTCGAAATCAAACCCTGGTTCCGCTTTGCCGAAAGGGATAGCAACGACGATAACCCCGATATTACCAAGTACATGGGTTACTATCGTCTGAAAGTCGGTTATGCCTTGGGAGAAAGTGTGCTCAGCGTTGATGGTCACTACAACTGGAATACCGGTTTTGGTGGCGCGGAGCTGGGATGGAGTTATCCAATCACCAGCCATGTGCGTTTCTATACCCAATTATTTAGTGGTTACGGCGAATCGATGATTGATTATAACTTCAGGCAGACACGGCTTGGCGTTGGTGTCATGCTTAACGATATTATGTAAGCTTGCAGTTCAGGAACGGTGCTAATTTTGGCACCGTTGTTGCGTAAAAATGGGGAAGTGTGTGTCAACCGCAGCAGTGATAAACAGAGAGTTGCTGGCAGAACAGGTATTGCGTGATACTTTCGGCTACCAGCGATTCCGTCCGGGTCAACAAACGATTATCAACGCAGTTATCGGTGGTCAGGATTGCCTGGTAGTGATGCCGACCGGCGGTGGCAAATCGCTGTGCTATCAAATCCCGGCGCTGGTGATGGATGGCTTAACGCTGGTGGTCTCCCCGCTGATTTCCTTGATGAAAGATCAGGTCGATCAACTCCTTGCCTATGGCGTTTCCGCTGCCTGCTACAACTCGACGCAAACGCGGGAACAACAGTTGGAGGTGATGGCTGGTTGCCGCAGTGGCAAGATCAAAATGCTGTATATCGCCCCCGAACGGTTGATGATGGACAGCTTCCTTGATTTGCTCGATCACTGCCCACCCGCGCTGCTGGCGGTGGACGAAGCACACTGTATTTCCCAGTGGGGTCATGATTTCCGGCCGGAATATCGTGCCCTTGGTCAGTTGAAGCAACGCTTTCCGACAATGCCGGTTGTGGCGCTGACGGCCACGGCGGATGAAACCACGCGGGGGGATATTGTGCGCCTGCTGGCGCTGCAGGATCCGCTGATTCAGATCAGCAGCTTTGATCGTCCTAACATCCGTTACACGCTGGTGGAAAAGTTTAAGCCGCTTGAGCAACTGTGGCGTTTTGTGCAGGACCAGCGTGGTAAAAGTGGCATCATTTATTGCAACAGCCGCGCCAAGGTGGAAGATACCACGGCAAGATTGCAGAGCCGCGGGTTAAGCGTGGCGGCTTACCATGCCGGGTTGGAGAATGAGCGCCGTTCGCAGGTGCAGGAAGCCTTTCAGCGTGATGACCTGCAGGTAGTGGTGGCTACCGTTGCCTTTGGGATGGGGATCAACAAACCTAACGTGCGTTTTGTGGTTCACTTCGATATTCCGCGCAACATTGAATCTTATTATCAAGAGACGGGACGTGCAGGGCGCGATGGCCTGCCTGCCGAAGCGATCCTGCTGTATGACCCGGCTGATATGGCCTGGCTACGTCGCTGCCTGGAAGAGAAACCTGCCGGTCAGCAGTTGGATATTGAACGGCACAAGCTGAATGCCATGGGGGCGTTCGCTGAAGCGCAGACCTGCCGTCGGCTGGTGTTACTGAATTACTTTGGTGAGGGTAAGCAACAGTCCTGCGGTAACTGCGATATCTGCCTCGATCCTCCTAAGCGTTATGACGGCCTGGACGATGCACGCAAAGCCCTTTCGGCGATTGGCCGCGTTGGTCAACGGTTCGGTATTGGCTACGTAGTGGAAGTGCTGCGTGGTTCGAATAACCAGCGTATTCGCGAGTTTGGCCATGAAAAGTTGCCGGTGTATGGCATTGGCCGCGAGCAAACCACCGAGCACTGGACCAGCGTGCTGCGTCAACTGATCCATCTGGGCTTTATCACCCAGAACATTGCGATGCACTCAGCGCTGCAACTGACAGAAGCCGCGCGCCCGGTGTTGCGGGGGGAAGTGGCGCTGCAACTGGCGGTACCGCGCATTCAGAGCTTTAAGGTTCGCAGCAGTGCCAACCAAAAATCTTACGGAGGCAATTACGACCGCAAGCTGTTTGCCAAACTGCGCAAGCTGCGTAAGTCGATTGCCGACGAAGAGAATATTCCTCCCTATGTGGTGTTCAACGACGCGACGCTGTTGGAGATGGCAGAACAGATGCCGATCAGGGCCAGTGAACTGTTGAGTGTCAACGGGGTAGGTCAACGTAAACTGGAACGGTTTGGCGCACCCTTTATGGCGATGATCCGCGATCACCTCGATGACGGTGACGAATAATAAGGATAAGCAATCATGTTGATGTTGTTTTTGACGGTGGCGACGGTGCATTTGATTGCATTGATGAGCCCAGGGCCAGATTTCTTCTTCGTATCGCAAACTGCGGTCAGCCGTTCGCGTCGTGAAGCGATGATGGGCGTGATGGGGATTTCTCTTGGCGTCATGGTCTGGGCCGGAGTGGCATTGCTCGGGTTGAATCTGATCCTGCAGAAGATGGCATGGCTTCATCAGATCATTATGGTTGGTGGTGGCCTCTATCTGTGCTGGATGGGCTGGCAACTGTTGCGATCCGCCCGCAGCCAGAATGGTCAAGCTGCGCCAGTGGATGAGGTGAAAGTGGTGTTACCGAAGCCTGGCCGCAGTTTTATCCGTGGCTTGCTGACCAACCTTTCCAACCCTAAAGCGGTTATTTACTTCGGTAGCGTGTTCTCGCTGTTTGTCGGCGAAGAGGTAGGTGCTGGTGCCCGTTGGGGATTATTTGCTCTGATCACCGGTGAGACTTTCGTCTGGTTCACTCTGGTAGCGATAGTGTTCGCGCTGCCTGCCATGCGCCGGGGTTATCAGCGCATGGCAAAATGGATCGATGGCTTGGCGGGGGTGTTGTTTACCGGCTTTGGCCTGCATCTGATCTTTACCCGCTGATACAATCTGGCATCACGCCTTTCTGGCGGTTGCCAGTAATCCAGCCACCAGAATAAACAATGTGCCAAAAATGCGGTTCAGCAACCGCATTTGGCGCGGTGTTTTCAACCAACTGGCAATACGCGTTGCCAGCGTGGCGTAACCAATCATCACGAAAATATCGACCACTACCGTGGTGACGCCCAGAATGACGTACTGCTCAGTCTGGGGCTGATTGGGCAGGATAAACTGTGGAAACAGTGCCGCCAGGAACACAATACTTTTGGGGTTGGTCAGGTTGACCAATACCGCCCGACGAAACAGGCGGCGACGAGGCATGGTGCCTGCCAACGTGTGTAAGTCCAACGCGCCAGCGGCACGCCATTGCTGGATCCCCAACCATACCAGATAGCCCGCGCCGAACCATTTCAGCAGTTCAAAAGCCAGTAACGACTGCGAGACAATGGCGCCCAGACCAATCCCCACCAGCACGATATGGATGCTCAACCCCACCTGTAGCCCGGCAATTGATGCTGAAGCACCACGAAAACCATGGCTGATGCCGGTGCTCATGGTATTGATGGCACCGGAACCGGGAGAAAGGCTAAGAATAAGGGTTGTCAGCAGATAGGTTAACCACCAGTCTAAGGTCATCGTAATGCTCCCTGAATACGCTAATCTGTGCCACAATACTCTATATCCGTCGTCTTTCAAGCTACAGCGTTGTTGGCTTTTTGTCGTTACCCGAGCCACTTACCGAAGTCAGTTCAATGGGATAACCAAGCTTGCCGTCTGGCTGTAACTTGCAATCGATAGAGTAAACATCTCTGTAGGCATTATCCCCGTTAAAAGGCAGGCAATGACGTCTTTCAAACTTAATTCAGATGAATGGTTAAACCGCGAAAAGCAGTTTTCTGCTTTTGCCACCGGGCCGTTGCTGGATTTTTGGCGTCAGCGGGAAGAAGGTGAGTTTGCGGGTGTCGGCGAGGTGCCAATCCGTTTTGTGCGCTTCAGTTCGCCACAGCATCAGCGCGTGGTCGTCGTTAGCCCCGGACGCATCGAAAGCTATGTCAAATATCCTGAAATTGCCTATGACCTGTTTCACAGCGGTTACGACGTGATGATTATCGATCACCGTGGGCAGGGGCGTTCAGGCCGCATGCTGCCGGACCCACATCGTGGTCATGTGGTGAACTTTGCCGATTACGTGGATGATTTTGCTCAGTTTTACCATCAAGAAGTTGAACCTCGTGGTTACAAACAGCGTGTGGCGCTGGCCCACTCAATGGGGGGAGCGATACTGGCACAGTTCCTGATACGAGAACCGCAGGCTTTTGCGGCAGCGGCGCTCTGTGCGCCGATGTTGGGTATTTATCTGCCGATGCCGGGTTGGATGGCCAACCGTATTCTCAGCTGGACAGAGAAGCAGCCGATGCTACGTGATTATTATGCGGTAGGTACAGGGCAGTGGCGCCCCTTACCCTATGTGGTGAATGTGTTAACCCATAGCCGTGAGCGCTATCGCCGCAGTTTGAGCTGTTACGCAGATTATCCCGAGCTACGAGTCGGTGGGCCAACCTATCACTGGGTGTGGGAAAGTATTCAGGCTTGCCAGCAGATCATCGCCCAGGCGGCTAAAATCACCACGCCGATTTTATTATTACAGGCCAGTGAGGATCGGGTGGTTGATAACCGCTCCCACTGGTCTTTTTGTCAGGCACTTTCAGATGCGGGGCGCCCCTGTGAAGGGGGAAAACCGCGGGTTATCAAAGGCGCACGCCATGAGATCCTGTTCGAGCGGGACGCGATGCGCGCCGAGGCATTGAACGCAATCCTGTGTTTCTTTGCTCAGCACTTAGGTGGTAATGTTGCCGCCGACAACTCCATCAGAGGTTAGAACATATCGCTATGTATCACGTCGTTGCTTCCGATTTAGATGGCACGCTGCTATCTCCCGAGCATAACCTGACGCCTTATGCCAAAGAAACGCTGCAACTGCTCACACAGCGCGGCGTACACTTTATTTTCGCCACCGGACGCCATCATATCGATGTTTCCCAGATCCGCGACAATCTTGGCATTAGCGCTTTTATGATCACCTCCAACGGTGCGCGGGTGCATAACACCGAAGGTGAACTGATCTTCAGCCACAACCTGGATCAGGACATTGCCCGCGATCTTTACAGCATGATGCATGATAACCAGGATATCCTGACCAACGTCTACCGCAACGACGAATGGTTCATGAACCGCGAAAGCCCAGAGCAGGAAAAGTTCTTCCAAGAGTCGATCTTTAAATATCAGTTGTTTGAGCCAGGTCTGCTGGAAACGGATGGCGTGTGTAAGGTGTATTTCACCAGCGACGATCATGAAAAACTGCAGCCTCTGGAAGACGCCATCAATGCCCGCTGGGGCGATCGGGTTAACGTCAGCTTCTCATTACCTACCTGCCTTGAAGTGATGGCGGGCGGCGTATCGAAAGGGCATGCGCTGGAAGAAGTGGCCAAGATCATCGGCTACTCGCTGAAAGAGTGCATTGCCTTTGGTGACGGCATGAACGATCTGGAAATGCTATCGATGGCAGGGAAGGGTTGCATCATGCGTGATGCCCACCAACGGCTGAAGGACACGCTACCGCAGCTTGAGGTGATTGGCTCCAATGCTGATGACGCTGTGCCGCACTATCTGCGCAAGATGTTCCTGGCTTAATGCATCAGGGCGTAGCCTTAATCTGGCTGCGCCCCTCAGGTTTAATCTAAGAGACTCAGCTCACATTCCATCAACGATTTTTTCGATTCTATTCCCTTTCCTGCATCAACTTCATTGCAGCCAAAACCGCGTACGGCGCTAATCTCACACAAAGTATCAGGGTATTTGGCTGCTGCAAATTTTTCGTTGCTGCACGCGAAATCCTTTATCTGTTATGTCTGGCGCTGCCCCTTATACTCCAATCAGACAACAAAATAATGATCCAGGAGAGATGCCATGACACGGAAAAATTTTCACGCAGAACCTTTCCCCCTACCGTTCGATATCGCCAGTACTGCACTGGTGATGATTGATATGCAGAGAGATTTTGTTGAACCAGGTGGTTTTGGTGAAGCATTGGGCAACGATGTTTCTTTCGTCCGAAGCGCCATCGAACCCTGCAAACGGGTGCTTGATGCCGCGCGTCGTAAAGGATTACTGGTGATCCACACCCGTGAAGGGCACCGGGCTGACCTGAGCGATTGTCCTCCTGCCAAATTGACCCGTGGCGGACAAACCTTTATCGGTACTCACGGGCCGATGGGGCGCATTCTGGTCAGGGGCGAAGCGGGTCACGACATTATCCCCGAGCTCTACCCACAAGCCGGTGAGCCGGTGATCGACAAACCGGGTAAAGGCGCTTTCTACCAGACTGACCTGCACCTGATCCTGCAGAACCGTGGCATCAAAACGCTGATTGTCTGTGGTGTGACAACCGAAGTGTGCGTCAATACCACTGTGCGTGAAGCCAACGATCGCGGCTACGAATGTATCATCCCTCAGGATTGCGTCGGTTCTTATTTCCCTGAATTCCAGAAATACGCTTTAGAGATGATCAAAGCCCAGGGAGCGATTTTTGGCTGGGTCAGTGATGCATCGGCGATTGTGGATGGTTTACAAAACTGAACCGCTGGAAGTAGGTGGTGAGAGGGGAGCATGACAGTCAGGGTGTTTTCGGCACTTTCTGTGGGTTATCTGGCGGTCAGCAGGCTGTCAGATCGGGAGCGCCTTCAGGTGCACAGCTGTTTTCAGCGCTCGGTCAATCTCTCTCACCCCGATGGCTACCTGCTGCCATTGCTGAGTGGGGACTTTCAGGATTTGCCGGATGCTATCCGCATCTCGATAGGTGACGGGTGGGATTGGCGTCATCATGCGCGAGTTGGACAGGTTGCCACTTTTCACCACGGTGTGCTGCAAGGAGTAGGTTGGAGCGTCGTGCTAAGCGGTGCTCCGTGTTGGCAGCCGAAACAGGGGCTGGCGCAGGGGTGGCATCTTGCCTTGCTGGCTGCCAACCGCCACTACCCTAATCTGGCGTGGCAACTTGGCCGTTATTGCCAGTTGCACGATTGCGAAAGTGATTTACAGCTATTGCCCGACATGGAGCAAAGCGGAGCTTCACGCAATCCGCCACCGCGTTTGGTACAGCTTCGGCTGACAGACAGCGCTGAACGGCTGGCAGCAGAGGTCACAGCACTGATTGGTTATGGGCGTGGGCTGACGCCAGACGGCGATGATTATCTATTGGGTTATATGGCTGCACTGTGGCCGTGGCGGCAGCATCCCCTGCTTGCCAGCCATGACGATACGCTACGTCGCCTGATCGGTAGCCAACTGGTTCGAACCAACGATATCAGCCGACATTATCTGGCGCGCGCGTTGGAGGGCCATTTTTCAGCCCCGATCTGCCAGTTGATGTCATTGCTCGGTTCCACCGCCTCTATCGTGCAGGTTCAGGCCGCAGCACGCGAGGTGATGCAGTTTGGCGCTTCATCCGGTGTGGACTGTTTAGCCGGGATATTGCATGGCTTGCGAACGTTAGAAAGCCTGCTCTGACCAACTTAATGAATTTAACGTGCTGAAATTTTATATTTTTCAGCAGGGGAGCTTTTTGCCCGCATTTCAGTGGCGGGTAAATTTCGAACAGGTAAATACGATGAGTGTAATGCATAAAGTTTTTGCCAATCTCTACCAGGACTCGGTTTCGCTGATGCAGATTTCGGCACAAATCAGCAAATTATCCGGTATTGAACAGGCATCGGTAGTGATGGGAACGGAAACCAATCTGGCCCAACTGCGGGATGCCGGTCTGGATGATGGCTGTAAAGCCGGACCTAACGATTTGATTATTGCCGTCCGGGGGGAAGCTGACGCTTGCGCCGAAGCGCTGGAAATTGCCCATCAGCGCCTTAACAGCAAACCGCAGGACAATGACGCTGATGGCCCACGAGCACCGCAGTTGGTCAGCCTGGAAATGGCAGCCGAACAGCAGGCCGATATTAATCTGGCGCTGATTTCGGTGCCTGGAGATTATGCGGCGGCGGAAGCCATCAAGGCATTAAATCTGGGTATGAACGTCATGCTGTTCAGTGACAACGTCAGCTTGGCGCAAGAAAAGCAGATTAAGTTACTGGCCCAACGGAAAAACCGTTTGGTGATGGGGCCGGATTGTGGCACAGCCATTATCAATGGGCTACCACTGGGTTTCGCCAACGTGGTAAAAGCTGGTTCGATCGGCATTGTTGGGGCATCGGGCACCGGTTTGCAGGAAGTGAGCTGCCGTATCGATCAGCTTGGTGCGGGGATTTCACAGGCGTTGGGTACCGGTGGTCACGATCTGCATGAAGAGATCGGCGGGATTTCAATGTTACACGGGCTACAGGCGCTGGCTAGCGACCCGGCAACACAGGTGATTGTGCTGATTTCCAAACCGCCAGCTCGCCCGGTGGCGGAACGTATTCTTGAACGTGCTCAGGCGTGTGGCAAACCGGTGGTGGTCAACTTCCTGGGGGCGGCGCCTGAAGAGGTTAGCCGTACTGGGGTCACCGCTGCGGCAACGTTGGCCGACGCAGCCGGGCTTGCTGTTGCACTGGCTAATGGCCAGCCAGCAGCGGATTCGGTAACGCTGATCCCGCATCAGGATGTAGAGATGCTGCAACAGGCCAGTGCTTGTTTACCTGCCACGCGCCGGGCGATCCGCGGTGTTTTTGCTGGCGGTACCTTCTGCTACGAAGGACAGCTGTTGTGCCAACAGCAGGGATTTATCGCAGCTTCCAATACCCCGGTCAAAGGGAACGCCAAGCTGGCAGACATCTGGCGTAGCCAAGGCCATACGCTGATCGACATGGGAGACGATGATTTTACTCGTGGCAGACCGCATCCGATGATCGACCCAACCTTACGTAACCAACGCATTGTGGCGGAGCTGAACGACGCAGAGACCGCTGTCGTGCTGTTTGATCTGGTATTGGGTTATGGCGCAGCCGCCGAACCCGCAAGCGAATTGCTCACGCTGCTAAGCCAACATCAGAGCCAGAACGGGCCACTGTTGATTGCCCACGTGTGCGGCACCGAAGCCGATCCTCAACAACGTTCACGTCAGGTTGCCGCGCTGCGTCAGGCTGGTGTGCTGGTTGCCGGTTGCAACGCCGAGGCGGCGCTGTGGGCCAGCCAGATTGCTCATATTCAGGCTGAGAAAAACGGAGAAACAGCATGAACCCATTATTTCAGCAGCCACTGAAAGTGGTTAACGCCGGGTTGGCTGGCTTTGCCGACAACTTGAAACAGGCTAACGGTGATGTGATCGCTCTGAACTGGCAGCCGCCAGCCATGGGCAACATCCAGGCTGGACTGGATCTGGCGGCGCTGATCCGTCATCCACTGGTTGAGCAAGCCAATCAGATCGCTCTGGAACGTTATTTGAACGCTCAGCCAGTGTTGATCGACGTGCTAAGTGCCGATGAAGCCATCCCTGCAATGGCCCAACGCAAGCTGATCCTACACTCTGGGCCACCGATAGCCTGGCCAGATATGTGTGGCCCGGTGAAAGGCGCAATCATTGGCGCGATCCTGTTCGAGGGCTGGGCCTGCGACCACCAAAGCGCCGAGCGTTTAGTAGATGAAGGTCAGATTGATCTGGAACCCTGCCACCATTATCAGGCCGTTGGTCCGATGGCCGGGATTATCAGCCCGTCGATGCCGCTGTGGGTGATTGAGAATAAAACCAACGGTCAACGCGCGTTCAGCAACTTCAACGAAGGATTGGGTAAGGTACTGCGCTTTGGTGCCAATAACGAAGAGGTCCTGCAACGTCTGCAGTGGATGAAACAGGAACTGGCCCCAGCGCTAAAAGCGGCGGTTCGTCAGATGGGTGAGCTGGAGCTGAAACCGTTGATGGCACAGGCGCTGCATATGGGTGATGAGGTTCACAACCGTAACTCTGCTGCTACCGGCTTGCTGATCAAGCGCCTGGTGCCAGCGTTATTGGTCTCTGATCTGCCGTTGGAAACGCTGCAGCGTGTTGTAGCGTTTATTACCGGTAACGATCACTTTTTCCTCAACCTGTCGATGGCTGCTTGTAAAGCGATGATGGATGCTGCCACCGGTGTGCCGTACAGCTCAATGGTCACCGTGATGGCCCGCAACGGGGTCAACTTTGGTATTCGTCTGTCCGGGACTGGCGAGCGCTGGTTCCAGGCTCCTGCCAACGCGGTCGAGGGTTTGTTCTTCCCTGGTTTCGGCGTCGACGATGCAGCAGCGGATCTGGGGGACAGTGCAATCACCGAAACCGCAGGTGTGGGTGGGTTTGCCATGGCCTCTTCACCGGCCATCGTGAAATTTGTTGGCGGCACGCCAGCCGATGCCACCAATAACAGCCGCCGTATGCAGGCGATCACCATCGGGGCTAACCCAGCCTTCACGCTACCAGCGCTTAACTTTGCGCCAACGGCAGCAGGGATCGATGCCCGTAAGGTGGCCGACCGCCAGATCCTGCCGGTGATTAATACCGGAATTGCCCACAAGCAGGCGGGAGTGGGGCAGATCGGTGCTGGCATTACCACCGCACCAATGCCCTGCTTTGTCGAAGCCGTTCAGGCGTTAGCCCAGTCACTGCCAGCAGGAGAATCAGCATGAGCAGGCCTTTAGCAGTGGTTGCCGTTGGTGGCAACGCGCTGATCCAGAGCGATCGGCATACCAGTATTCCCGACCAGTATCAGGCAGTGATGGAGACAGTGGGGCACGTGGTAGAGATGATCGAAGCCGGTTGGGATCTGGTACTGACCCACGGTAACGGGCCACAGGTTGGCTTTATCCTGCGCCGCTCGGAGCTGGCCGCAGAAGAAGTGGCACCGGTACCGCTCGACTACGCGGTTGGCGATACGCAAGGGGCGATTGGTTACATGTTCCAGAAAGCCCTGCATAACGAGCTGCAGCGGCGTGGTATTCAGCGGCCCGTGGTGGCGCTGGTGACGCAAACGCTGGTGGATGCCGATGATATGGCATTCCAGCATCCCAACAAGCCGGTAGGCGCATTTTTTGATCGTCAGACGGCATTGGATCGTCAGCAGGAGTTGGGCTGGACAGTGATGGAAGACGCAGGCCGAGGCTGGCGGCGTACCGTGCCATCTCCCGCACCGTTGGAAATCATTGAACGTGAGGTGATAAGTCAGCTCTTGGCTCAAGGGTGCATCGTGGTTGCCTGTGGCGGTGGCGGTATTCCGGTGATACGCGATGAGCATCAGCAGTTGCAGGGCGTGGAAGCAGTGATCGACAAAGATCTCGCTTCTGCGCTGCTGGCAGAACAGTTAGGCGCGGATCTGTTGATGATCCCTACCGGTGTTGAGCAGGTCGCCATTAACTTTGGTACTCCACAGCAGCAGTGGTTGGATACGTTAAGCATTGAGCAGGCAGAGGATTTACTGCAGCAGGGGCAGTTTGGCGCAGGCAGTATGCAGCCGAAAATAGAAGCCATATTGCGCTTTGTCAGCAATAGCTTGCGACAGGGAAAACACGGCCAGGGTTTGATTACCAGCCCACAGGCGATTAAAGCCGCACTGAATCACCAGACCGGCACCTGGATTAAGTCATAAGAAAATAGGAAAGAATAATGAGTCTGACAACTGTAGTCGCCGTTAACGGCACATTGATGCGTGGCCTGGAACTGAACGGCAATATGATTTCGGCTGGCGGGGTTTTTGTGCGCGAAGATCAAACCGATGCCCATTATCGGCTGTGGAGTATTAACGATCGTCACCCTGGCATGATCCGGGTAATGCAAGGTGGTGTTTCTGTCGCGCTGGAAATCTGGGAATTGCCTATGGCTTCTTTTGCCACCCTGTTGCTGAGCGAACCGGCCGGGCTGGCGATTGGCAAGGTGAAGTTGCTTGACGGTAGCGAAGTACTGGGCGTGCTGGCGGAACCTTGGCTGGTCGAGGGACAGAAGGAAATCACCGAACACGGCGGCTGGCGCCAATATACCGGCGAAACCTTTACCGGTTGAATTTATTGATGTTCAAGACAAAGGCCGAGCGCCTTAACTACACGATGGCGCTTAGGGCTCGGCCTGGTTTACAGGGAATAATGTATGCGTAAAACAGACGAAAGCATCAATACTTCATCCGGTTTTCACATTGCGATGATCCTGTTGGGGATTGCGGTTACGCCGGTACTGCTCTCATCTTCCAGTTTGGGCAGTCAGCTATCTCGCTCCGGATTGATCACCGTGGTGGCGTTGGGCGGTGTGATCCTGGCGGTGTTGGCGGCCATTACCATTTGCGTCGGGGAAAAGGCCCGGCTACCGACCTACGGCATCGTGAAATACCCTTTCGGTGAGCGTGGGGCGATTGCCATCAACATCCTGATGGCAATCAGCCTGTTCGGATGGATTGCCGTAACGGCTAACATGTTTGGCCACTCGGTACACGACCTGCTGGCACAGCATGGCATGGATCTGCCAACGCCGCTGTTGGTTGCCTTGGGTTGCTGCATTTTTGTCGCCTCTACGGCCTTTGGGTTTGCCGTACTGGGCAAAGTGGCACAAATCGCGGTGCCGGTTATCGCACTGGTACTGTGCTATATCCTGTATGTGGCGACGAACGGTCAGGTGGAACTGGTGCAGAGCGTTGGCAACATGGAAGTTGGGGTTGCCGTGTCTACCGTGGTGGGAACGATTATTGTGCTGGTTGCCACCTTACCGGACTTCGGCAGCTTTGTGCATAACCGCAAACATGCGCTGATTGGTGCATTTATCACCTTTCTGGTTGCCTATCCGTTACTCTACTGGGTAGGTGCAACGCCAAGTGCTCTGAGTGGTCAAAGCTCACTGCTGGCAGCGATGGCGGCATTCGGTTCGGTATTGCCAGCGGCGCTGTTGCTGGTGTTTGCCTGTATCACCGGTAACGCAGGCAATATGTTTCAGGGCACGCTGGTGGTTTCAACCCTGCTGACCCGTTTCCCTAAATGGCAGATCACCCTGGCGTTAGGCGTACTGTCGGCGATTGTCGGCAGTATGGATATCATGGGCTGGTTTATTCCGTTCCTGCTGTTCCTGGGCATCGCCACACCGCCGGTAGCCGGTATCTACATTGCCGACTTTTTCCTCTATCGCCGTCACGGTTACCAGGACGCGGTACTGGCTACTGAGCCACCGATCAAGCTACTGACCTTTGTGGCCTGGGTTGCTGGCTCGGCGGTAGGCTTTATGACCGTCAAAGGTATCTTCACCTTGACCACCATCCCTTCGGTGGACTCTATCCTGGTGGCCTGTGTGGGGTATACGTTGTTGAGCCGGATCGACAGGCAAAAGATCAAACCTGGGCGTGCGGCTTAATCTATCGTCGCTGGCGTGCTCTCAAGGTGCGCAGCCTAAGGTATAATCAGCATAATGAATAGACCATCGGCATTTCTGTGCAGGTGGTCTTTCCTCTATAGGCTGATTCAGGGAATCATTATGTTTATCTCCGACGAAACATTGCGGGTTGTTCATCTGGTTGCGAAATACCAGAGCATTACTACAGCCGCCGAACACCTGAATAAAGTCCCTTCAGCAATTAGTTACACGGTTAAAAAATTAGAGGAGAGTTTTGGCGTTGAGCTGTTTTTGCGCAAAGGCCGCTATATCGAAATTACCCCGGCAGGTGAGTATTTTATCGAGCAAAGTAAAACCATTCTTAACGATCTGGACGCGTTACGACGTAATACGGCACTGATCCACGGCGGTGTAGAGCAGGAACTGACGATAGCGGTGAACAACATCGTCCCTCGTTCGGCTATCGTCGAGTTTATCTGTGATTTTGAGCTGGCGTTTCCGTCCACCCGTCTGACGATTGATACCGAAGTGTATAATGGCTGCTGGGACGCGCTCTATGGCAAAAGGGCCAATCTGGTGATCGGTGCGCCGCATGTGGTGCCCAGTAGTGAAGGGATTATCAGCGAGTCTATCGGCCATCTGGAGTGGGATTTTGTTGTTGGGCCACGGCATCCGTTGGCGATCCAGGTTCAGCCGTTGCAAAACGCTGAATTGAGGCAGTATCCGGCGATCTGTATTCGTGATACCGCAGTGAACTTCGTGCCGCAGCAGGCCTGGTTGCTGGAAGGGCAAAAGCCAATGTTCGTGCCCGATTTTGCCACCGCTATTGAACTGATCCAACGTAACGTCGGCATCGGTTATGTGCCGCATCATCTGGCATTACCGCTGCTGAATGCAGGTTCAATGGTGAAAAAACCGATGCAGGAACATAAGCATGCCACGCAGATCTTTTTAGCAGCCCGCTCCGACGGTATGGGCAAAGTCAGCCGCTGGTGTATGGATTATCTTTTGGCACCGTCGTTCCGCGCCAGATTACACGGGCAGATATAAGGCAGTTACTGCTGAACCTTGCAGACTAAATCATACGAAGATAACTTCCCGTCAGGTGTTCCCTGGATCAGTTCTATATCTTGATCAAGACTGCAGAATAAAGCGGCACTGCTGTGCAGCGGTGAAGCATAACTAATATCCAGGAACAGGCGAGTGGCATTTTCGCCTTGGCTGTTTTTCACTTCTTTTTTAATCCACTGTTCGAGCTCAAGCGCAATTTTTTGCAGGTCATCGTTTTCTTTCAATAGGTGGACCTCAACATCTTTATTCGATCTGATATTCGCCAGTTCGCTTTGATATTCCTGCTGTAAGGCTTGAGGGATGAGTAGCGATATTTTCTCAGCGGCGGCATAGGTTTGTAAGAAGGCGGATACCTGGCCTAAAACCGGTGTGCCGATAACGTGAGGGCCATGCAGCAAGGATTTTTTCTTGGTTATACGGTACAGATGGGGCTGTTTAACATGATGCAATGTCATGACCGAAGCAAACAGTAATAACATCGCGGTAAACAGTAAGGGGATAAACCAGATAAAAAAACTCACCAAGTCGGTGAGCGGGTGGGAATAACGTTCAACATCATCCGGGCGGAAAAAGCGCAATATCATTTTGAAAATAAGCCCTTCATTCAGCGCATCGGTGACCCAACCGGTCAATACGATGGCGGATAAGGCGTAGCATGATGTTTTTATATGATGCAGTAAGATCGGACGTTCCACGATTGATTTCTCCCCACCCGCTGTCATGGTTATCGACGGTATCCTTTCATCACATGACGTAATAAGCAAGGAAGGGGGATCATTAACAATGGTTTCTACCCCACAGGAAATATCCGGTGGGGAGAAATAATGCTATTTATGTTGCCCCTGTTTTTGCAGGAACTGCACGCCTTGATCCGGGAAGTCGGTGAACACGCCGTCAACCCCAGCCTGATTGTAAATAGCGTCGAATAGCTGATTCACATCGGTCACATATTTCGGCAGTTTATCGGCGCGAATAGTGAACGGATGCACCATCATATTACTGGCATGTGCCTCTTTCACCATATCGGTCAGTACGATATGGTTTGGCTTGGATCCTTTCTCGGCAATCAGCATATGGTAGTCGGGGCCGATAGCGTCGGCATACTGGGCGATCTTTTTCATCGCGCCCGGTTTGAACATCCAGTCGTAGTCATAGTTCACCCACTTGCCGTCGGCTTTCTGCTCGTAGGTTTCATTCCAATCGGTATAGGCGATCAGTTGCACCAGCTTCAGGTCCATCCCCATCTTGGGTTCCAGCTGTTCCTTGATGCGCTGCAACTCGTTGGCATCAAAGCATTGCAGATAGACGTTGTCACTCTTGCTGGTGTAGCCATATTGCTTCAACACTTCTAGCACTTTGGTGGTGATGTCTTTGCCTTCCTGGCGGTGGAACCACGGTGCTTTGATTTCCGGATAGATACCGATGTTTTTGCCGGTCGAATGGTTCAGACCCTGCACAAACTCAATCTCTTCCTGGAAGGTGTGTACGCGGAAATCGGATTTACCCATCGGGAAACGGCCAGGGTAACTTTGCACCTGTTTACCGTCTTTGATATCAAAACCTTCGGTGAACTTCAGTGACTTGATTTCAGGCAGGGTAAAATCAATGGCGTAGTAGCGGCCATCTTTACGTGCCCGGTCCGGGAATCGCTGGGCGACATCGGTAACGCGATCAAGATAATGGTCGTGCAGGACGACCAGTTCGTTATCTTTGGTCATCACCAGATCTTGTTCCAGGAAATCTGCACCCTGTGCGTAGGCCATGGCCTTGGCGGGTAGGCTATGTTCGGGCAGATAGCCGCTGGCACCACGGTGAGCAATCACCACTTTATCCGCTGCTTGTGCAGCGCTGAACATTGAGGTGGCAAGAATGACCCCTGTCAGCAGGGCTGTAGTTTGAATTCGCATTCTGTTGTACTCCATGTTGTTAGGTAGAGGATGGAAAAAGGCCACGATGTGTGGCCTTTGAGGTTGATGACAAAGTCGCCTTCTGACCCGAGATACCCGGGCCTAGCGCACCGAGGGGCGCTCCGACGGCTTACGCCGTTACGACCCCATCGGCACGCTCTCCCTAATAACGGTGTTTGTCAGCAGTCTGAAAGGCCACGATGCGTGGCCTTTACAGTTATGCAAAAACGTTGCGGGAATTAACCGCGTTTGGCGGCGATGTCGGCATGGTGCTTCTTCTCGCTGATCATGGTCAGCAGCAGCAGGATAACGGCACCGATGCTACCGCCAATCATCACCATGAAGCCGCCGTCCCAACCGAAGTAGTCAACGGTGTAACCCACAATGGCGCTCGCCGCTACCGAACCGCCCAGATAGCCGAACAGACCGGTGAAGCCTGCGGCGGTACCCGCTGCCTTTTTCGGTGCCAGCTCCAGAGCGTGTAGGCCAATGAGCATCACTGGGCCGTAGATCAAGAAGCCGATAGTGATCATACAAGCCATATCGATACCGGGGTTGCCCACCGGGTTCAGCCAGTAAACGACGGTGGCAATGGTAACCAGCGTCATAAAGAACACCCCGGTTGCACCACGGTTGCCTTTGAATACTTTGTCAGACATCCAGCCACACAGCAGGGTGCCAGGGATACCGGCGTATTCGTAGAGGAAATAGGCCCAGGAAGACTTATCCAGCGTGAAGTGTTTCACTTCTTTCAGATAGGTTGGCGACCAGTCCAGGATGCCGTAACGCAGCAGATATACGAACACGTTAGCAATGGCGATGTACCACAGCAACTTGTTAGGCAGGACGTACTGCATGAAGATCTGCTTGGCTGTCAGCTCTTCTTCCGCTTTTTCACTGTAATCATCCGGGTAGTCGTTCTTGTACTCTTCGATAGGAGGCAACCCACAGGATTGTGGGGTGTCACGCATCAAGGCAAAGGCGATCAATGCCACCAGGATCGCACCGAAAGCGGGCATATACAGCGCCGCTTTCCAGTCGTTGAACCACGCCATACCTAACAGGAACAACAGTGGTGGCAACCCGCCACCCACGTTATGGGCGCAGTTCCATACTGAGACAATACTGCCGCGCTCTTTCTGCGACCACCAGTGCACCATGGTACGGCCACAGGGCGGCCAACCCATCCCCTGGAACCAGCCACACAGGAACAGCAGCACAAACATCACGGCAATACTGGAGGTAGCCCAAGGGACGAAGCCCATAAACAGCATTACGGCGGAGGCGAGGATCAAGCCAGCAGGAAGAAATACGCGTGGATTGGAGCGGTCAGAAACCGAACCCATAATAAACTTGGAGAAGCCATAGGCGATGGAAATGCCTGAAAGCGCAAACCCCAGATCGCCACGGCTGAACCCTTGGTCGATCAGATAGGGCATCGCCAGGGTAAAGTTTTTACGCACCAGATAGTAAGCGGCGTAACCGAAAAAGATCCCCATAAAAATTTGCCAGCGCAGTTTGCGATAGAGCGGGTCTACCTTATCTAGCGGCACACGGGAAATGTGTGCGGCTGGCTTAAAAATACTCAACATGAGCGCCTCCGATGGCTTTATCAGTTATTACATCAACAGGAAACGGATGCCTTGAAGATGTTCGAATGGGAACCAGGGCCATTCCATAGTTGATCGCTCGCTATACTCACGTGCAATCGAGAGAAACTTCCAGGAAATGCCGTTAAATTGTTCTATAACGAGCGTCATCCTAGTGAAGAGTGGTGATAGTCACTGTGATGGATGGCTCATTTGTTACACTTTTATGACTCAGTGGCGGATTTTGAGCGATTGGTTAACTTTATGAAACAGCTAAACACCTAAAACTTGTGATTTAGATCACAACTAGCGTTTTTCATTGACATGTTATTTTCGTTTTTTGCTCGTTATTGTTCCTTATCAAACAAAAACCTTAATAAGTGTGGTTCTATAAAACCATAACCACAGGCTTAGGGGGCGTGATGAGCAACAACTCACCAGTGACCGAAACGGATGTGATCATCATTGGTGGCGGAGCCACCGGTGCAGGGATTGCTCGTGATTGTGCACGGCGTGGTTTGCGCTGTGTTTTACTGGAGCGGCATGACATTGCCACTGGCGCAACGGGCCGCAATCATGGGTTGCTACACAGTGGGGCGCGCTATGCGGTGACCGATGGTGAATCGGCTCGTGAATGTATTGAGGAAAACCGCATTCTCAAACGTATTGCCCATCATTGTATCGAGCGTACCGACGGCCTCTTTATTACTTTGCCTGAGGATTCAATCAGTTATCAGCAGCAATTCATTACCGCTTGCCATGACGCCGGGATTGATGCTGAAGCGATAGACCCCCAACAGGCACTGCGGCTGGAACCGGCTGCCAACCCGGTACTGATCGGTGCCGTCCGCGTACCGGATGGCACTGTCGATCCTTTCCGGCTGACCGCTGCCAATATGCTCGATGCCCGTGAGCATGGTGCACAGGTTCTTACCTATCATCAGGTGATTGGTTTACTGCGTACGAGCGATCGTGTGACCGGCGTGCGCGTTTTCGACCATAAAGCGACACGCCAGTACGACATTTATGCGCAGGTGGTGGTTAACGCCGCCGGAATTTGGGGCCAGCAGATTGCGGAATATGCCGATCTGCGGGTTCGCATGCTCCCCGCCAAAGGGGCGCTGTTGATCCTTGGCCATCGCATTAATAACATGGTGATTAACCGCTGCCGTAAACCTGCAGACGCCGATATTTTGGTACCGGGCGATACCATCTCACTGATCGGCACTACCTCTACCCGCATTGATTACGATCAGATCGACAACATGGTGGTTACACCGCAGGAAGTCGATGTGCTGATCCGTGAAGGTTCGTTACTGGCACCTAAATTGGCGCAGACCCGCATCCTGCGCGCCTATGCAGGGGTGCGGCCACTGTTTGCCAGCGACAATGACCCTTCTGGGCGTAGCGTCAGCCGTGGCATCGTGTTGCTCGATCACGCGCAGCGTGATGGGTTGGAGGGTTTTATCACTATCACCGGCGGCAAGCTGATGACCTACCGGCTGATGGCGCAATGGGCGACGGATAGCGTATGCGCCAAACTGGGCGTCACCACGCCTTGTACCACTGCTGAAGAACCCTTACCGGGTTCCCGTCAGTCGGCGGAGGAAACGGCGCGCAGCGTGGTTTCGTTGCCGGCCAGTATTCGCGGTTCGGCAGTGTATCGTCATGGCGATCGTGCCAGCCTGGTGCCGTCGGGTAATCGGTTGGATAACAGTCTGGTGTGTGAGTGTGAGGCGGTCACCGCCGGAGAGGTGCGTTATGCGGTAAACTCGCTGACCGTCAATAACCTGGTTGACCTGCGCCGCCGTACCCGTGTCGGTATGGGAACCTGCCAGGGGGAACTTTGTGCCTGCCGCGCTGCCGGTTTGCTGACGCACTTTAATGTAACAACGCCACAGCAATCTATCTCACAGCTCTCTCACTTCCTGAATGAACGTTGGAAAGGCGTGCGCCCTATCGCTTGGGGTGACGCGCTGCGGGAAAGTGAATTCACCAGTTGGGTCTATCAAGGACTATGCGGACTGGATGCTTGCGGTGACCAGAAGCAGGAGGCGGATGATGCAATTTGATACGGTAGTGATTGGTGGTGGATTGGCTGGTTTAAGCTGTGCCATCCGTCTGGCAGAGCAAGGCCAGCGCTGTGCGGTGGTCAGTGCTGGCCAGAGCGCACTCTATTTTTCTTCCGGCTCGCTCGATCTTCTGGCACAACTGCCCGATGGTACATCGGTGGCGTCGCCGCTATCTGCCTTATCCGATCTGGCGCAGCAGGCACCGCAACATCCCTATAGTCTGATTGGCGCTACTCAAGTGGCGGCGTTGGCAACCGAAGCAGAACAATTACTGCAACGTTGCGGTGTGCAGATGCAGGGCAGTAGTGAGCGGAATCACCTACGAGTTACCCCATTGGGGATTCGTCGTGCAACCTGGCTCAGCCCAGAAGCGGTCCCGGTTTCACCGCTTGGCGGAACACTGCCTTGGCAGAACATCGCGGTGCTGGGCATTGAAGGATTTTTAGACTTCCAACCGCAGATGGCGGCAAGCGCACTGATCCAGGAACTGGGCGTCACGGCAGAAGTGGCATTTATGCATTTGCCGATCCTCGACCGCTTGCGTAATAACCCGAGTGAGTTTCGTGCGGTGAACATTGCCCGTGTGTTGGATCTGCCAGAGCATCTGGCAGAACTGGCGGAGGAAGTGAAACGTCAGGCGGGTGAGGCAGAGGCCATCTTCCTGCCAGCCTGTCTGGGGTTGGAGAGTGATGAACCGCTGCAGGCTCTGCGCCAGGCCACCGGCAAGGTGATTTGCCTGCTGCCGACGCTCCCTCCTTCCGTATTGGGGATGAGGCTCCACCAGGCATTGCGCCAGCGTTTTCAGCAACTAGGTGGGGAATTCATGCCAGGGGATAGCGTATTGCAGGCAAGTTTCGACGGGCACCGTATCACCGGTCTTTATACCCGCAACCATACCGATATCCCACTGCGGGCAGAGCAGGTGGTATTAGCCAGTGGCAGCTTCTTCAGCAACGGCTTGGTGGCTGCATTTGATGGCATCCGTGAGCCGGTGTTTGGCCTGGATGTCTTTAGCAAAACCGAACGTGCCGACTGGTGCCACCCGGACCTGTTTGCCTCACAACCCTATCTGCAATTCGGAGTACGAACGGATCACTGCCTGCGTGCGTTAAAGCAAGGTGAAGCGATCGTCAATCTGTACGCTATCGGTGCCGTGACCGGCGGCTACGACCCGTTGCAGCAAGGCTGTGGAGCGGGAGTTTCGCTGATTGGCGCACTGCATGTCGCCCAGCAGATCCTGGCACAGGAGAAATCAGCATGAGCCTGTTAAAAGACAACAGCTTCGAGAGCTGCATTAAATGCACCGTCTGTACCACTTTCTGCCCGGTGGCCAAGGTGAATCCGCTCTATCCAGGGCCAAAGCAGGCCGGTCCAGACGGTGAGCGGTTGCGGCTGAAAGATCCGGCGCTGTATGACGAAGCGCTGAAATATTGCACCAACTGCAAACGTTGTGAAGTGGCTTGCCCTTCAGATGTGAAGATTGGTGACATTATTCAGCGTGCCCGTGCCAACTTCAGCCAGCACAAACCGACACTACGTGACGCCATTCTCAGCCATACCGATATTATGGGATCACTGTCGACACCGTTTGCGCCAATCGTCAATGCGACAACCGGGTTGAAACCGGTACGTAAGTTGCTGGATAAAGCGTTGAAGATCGACCATCGACGTGAGTTGCCAAAATACTCTTTTGGGACCTTCCGCCGCTGGTACCGTCAGCAGGCAGAACAGCAAAAGCGCTATGCCGAGCAGGTGGCCTTTTTCCACGGTTGTTTTGTTAACTACAACCACCCACAGCTTGGCAAAGACCTGATCAAGGTGTTTAACGCCATGAACATCGGCGTACAGCTGCTGAAACGTGAAAAATGCTGCGGTGTCCCCTTGATCGCCAACGGTTTTATTGAGCAGGCCAAGAAGCAGGCCGATGTGAATGTCAAATCACTGCATGACGCGGTGTTGACGCAGGGGATATCGGTAGTGGCCACCTCCTCCAGCTGTACCTTTACCCTACGTGACGAGTATCCGCACTTACTGGAAGTGGACACTTCAGCGGTGCGTGAGCGTGTGGAGTTGGCGACGCGCTATCTCTATCGGTTGATCAATCAGGGCCGCACGTTACCCCTCAAACACACACCGTTGCGCGTGGCTTATCATACGCCGTGCCATATGGAAAAAATGGGGTGGACCGCTTATACGCTGGAACTGCTCAGGCAGATCCCAGGGCTGGAACTGGTGGTGCTGGATTCACAATGTTGTGGGATCGCCGGAACCTATGGCTTCAAGTCAGAAAACTACGAAACGTCACAAGGGATTGGGGCTTCGTTGTTCCGCCAGATTGAACAGAGCGGGGTAGATATGGTGATCACCGACTGTGAAACCTGCAAATGGCAGATCGAGATGTCCACCAGTAAGCGCTGCGAACACCCGATTACTCTGCTGGCGCAGGCCTTGGCATAGGGCGCAGCGCACTGCGCCCCACCGTTTTACTGGTTCAACTTCAGAGCGTGGATAATACCTTCAGCTTCGCTTTGCGCCTGCTGCTGGTTATCTGCTGGTAGTGTGATCTGAATGGTCAGCAACTGGTTATCCAGCGTACCAAGCAGGATCGAAGAATAGGCCTTCTGACCACCGCTGGTGATGATGCTGTCCAACTGGCGTAGTGATACCCCATTGATATCGATGGCTTTATTGGTGATCACCTGGAGATTAGCGTCACGTGAGCGTTGCTGCTCTTCTAGGCGTGTTGCCAGGTTTTCCAGACTGTCCGGGGTATTATCCCCAAGGATCACGATCAGCGCACGTTGGCCAGTACTATCGGCGTAGACATGCATATTATTGGCCTGATTACCTAGTTTACCGCTCTGATCGGCCATGCCATTAGGGAGAGTGAAGGCCAGTTTACCATTCAGGAGACTGACCTGTTGCCCTGCCGGTGCGTTGGCTGTTGCGCTATCCGCAGGCGCTTTGTTGTCCTTGGTTTCGCCGTCACAAGCCGCCAGGCCAAGCACCAACAGGCTGATACCCATCAATTTTGTTACTTTATGCATCGGGATTCCTTATCGCTTATTTGGCGTTCTTCTACCGTATAGCAACCCATTCTACACTGAAATTCAAAGGGCATGATGTTACAGATAGTTGCCGACAGCCTTTTACAATCAATAAGCTCAATTAACTCAGTTGCAACTGGCTGTCTGGCTTTCGTGACGCCAGACGCTTGAGCAGCATATTGAGCAGTACCCCATACATGGGTAGGAAAAACAGCATGCAGATCATCACTTTGAAACTGTAATCCACCAGCGCGATCTCCACCCAGTTGGCGGCCATAAAGGCATCGCTGCTTCTGTAGAATGCAATGAAGAAGAAGGCTAAGGTATCAGTAATGTTGCCAAAGAACATGGCCGCTGCGGGAGCAACCCACCAGGCGCTGCGTTGGCGCAGACGATTGAAAACGTGCACATCCAGGATCTGGCCCAACACATAGGCCATAAAACTGGCAACCGCGATGCGTGCCACAAACAGATTAAAGTGTGCTAAAGCGGCAAAGCCCTGCCATTCGCCCTGAAATGTGACGGTGGAGATCACGTAAGAGATAAACAGCGCGGGGATCATCACCGCCAGGATAATTCTGCGTGCCAGTGGAGCACCGAAGATCCGCACGGTTAAATCCGTGGCCAGGAAGATAAACGGGAACGTGAAAGCACCCCAGGTGGTGTGAAAACCGAAGATACTGATCGGCAACTGCACCAGATAGTTGCTTGAAGTGATAATCGCAATATGGAATAGCGAAAGCAAAACCAACGCCTTTGAGCGTTGTTGAACGGTAAACGAATACATAATGTAGCCTTTTTAGGTTAATGGGGTGAGGGAACCCATGTTTAACTGCGCGGCCGCATGATACGCGTTTGCGCAACCAATGCAATGGTTAAATTTAAGGCAAACGTTAACGTATCTTGCGCAGAAAAACTACTGGCGTAAACTGTACGCCAGCCAGATCCGGCGATAATTCGCCGATCGTTTTTGATCGAGAGAGATGCATGACTGATATTTTTGCCCAGGCAGACCAAACGCTTGACGCAATGGGGCTCCGCTGTCCAGAACCGGTAATGATGGTACGTAAGACCGTGCGCCATATGGATAACGGTAAAACGTTGTTGATCATTGCCGACGACCCGGCCACAACGCGCGATATTCCCGGCTTTTGCCGCTTTATGGAACATACGTTGGTGGCGCAGGAGACCGAGAAGGCACCCTACCGCTATCTGCTGCGCAAGGGGCTGGTGGAGTAAGGCCCACACGGTGGTGGGCCTGACAGAGTCAACCACGATTAGCGGCGTTTTCTGAGTAACCGCAACGCGTTGGCGGTGACTAACGCTGTCGCGCCAGAGTCCGCCAGCACGGCCAGCCACAGGCCGGTCATACCCAGCAGGGTCGTGATCAGGAATATCCCCTTCAGCCCTAGCGCAATGGTAATATTCTGGCGGATATTGGCGTGCGTGGCGCGTGAGATGCGGATCATCTCAGCGATCCCCAGTAGACGATTGTGCGTTAGGGCGGCATCAGCCGTTTCCAGCGCGACATCTGTACCGCTGCCCATAGCAATGCCGATGCTCGCCGCTTTCATGGCTGGGGCATCATTGATTCCATCGCCGATCATTGCCGTTGGCTGCTGTTTGCTCAGCGCAGTGACTGCCTTCACTTTATCTTCCGGCATCAATCCAGCGCGGTAGTCGATCCCTAGTTCATTGGCAATGGCTGCCGCTGCGCGTGGGTTATCACCTGTGAGCATCACGCCACGAACCCCCAGCTCGGCCAATTCGACAATCGCCTGCACAGCATCGTCGCGTAACGTATCGCGCAGGGCGAGCAGCCCAATAGGGAGCCCCTCTTCCAGCACCACAACCACGGTTTTACCCGCTGTTTCCAAGTGCTCTACACGGGCGGACCATGCGCTACTTAACTGATTTTCTACTAGCTTGCTCGGCGCGCTGATCAGGATGGTTTTACCAGCTACCACGCCCTCTACGCCGATCCCTGCCAGTGCACGGCGGTCAGCAGCCAGTGGCAACTCGGCGCCGTTTTCTGCCGCACGATTGACAATCGCCTGTGCCAGCGGGTGGTGTGAACCCGCCTCAACCGCGGCGGCCACGGCAAGTAATTGTTGCTCGC
Source organism: Serratia aquatilis (assembly GCF_044865145.1). Taxonomy (NCBI): domain Bacteria; kingdom Pseudomonadati; phylum Pseudomonadota; class Gammaproteobacteria; order Enterobacterales; family Yersiniaceae; genus Serratia; species Serratia aquatilis. Next base: position 274,976 of record NZ_CP173186.1, read on the forward strand.
TGAGGCCATCGGTCGGCAGCACGTCGGTAACTGTGGGTTTGCCCTTGGTTAGCGTACCGGTTTTGTCGAATGCGATAGTCCGTACTTGCCCCAGTTGCTCCAACGCTGCACCACCCTTGATCAGTGCTCCACGACGTGTTGCTGCAGCAAGCCCGGAAGTAATGGCGGCTGGCGTAGAGATGACTAACGCGCATGGGCAACCGATCAGCAACAGTGTCAGACCACGGTAGATCCACATTTCCCAAGGTTCTGCGAAGAACAGCGGAGGCACCAGGATCACTGCGATAGCCAACAGCATGATCGCCGGTGTGTAATAACTGCTGAAGCGATCGAGGAAGCGTTCAATCGGCGCTCTGCGTTCTTCAGCCTCTTCAATCAACTGCAGAATACGGTCGATAGCGCTCTTGCCAGGTTCGGAAGTCACCTTCATCTGCACCGCCTGATCGACAGACAAACTGCCAGCGGCGACCTTCTCACCCAGGTGACGCTCCACAGGCACAGATTCACCGGTTAACGCACTTTCGTCAAAGCTGGCGAACGGGCTTAGCAACTGGGCATCTGCAGGCAAGCGGCCACCCGGAGCGATTTCTATCACATCGCCTGGGCGCAGGTTGGCGACCGAAACGCGTTTGCGTTCGCCATTGTGGATCAACAAGGCATCCTCCGGCACCAGAGCCATTAACGCTTTCACTCCACGGCGAGCGCGATTGGCCGCGTAGGATTCCAGTAATTCCCCTACCATGAACAGCAGCAGCACCATGGCCGCTTCGGCGGTAGCACCAATAAACAGCGCGCCGATAGCGGCAACGCACATCAGCGTTTCTATGGCAAACGGTGTACCTGAACGCATCAGTCGCAGCGCTTTGCTGGCAACCGGTGCCAGGCCTACCAGCGTCGTCGCGATGAAGGCAATCTGGCCGTACTGCGGGTTGAAAGAGTCGAGGGCCCAACTGATCGCCATCAGCACGGAGAGCAACAGTAAAGGACCGAACTCGCGCAGATGGGAAGTTTTTGGTTTATCGTTCTTTGCTGCCGGTGCCGCACTCAGCAGGGTAAAACCAGCCTGTTTTACCGCATCCTGTACACGGGTACTGACATCGAGTTGAGCATCTACCACCAGTTTCTCGGTGGCAAAAAGTACACGTGCGCTATCGACTCCGGGAATTGATGTCACAGCATTTTCAATTTTTTTGGCACAACTGGGGCAATCCATTCCCGTTACTTGCCAACTGAACCTTTGGCTGCCGGAAGGGGAGGCGGCAGCGAGTCTGTCGCTTTCCTCATCAGGCTCTTCATGGCCGTCACTGCTGCAACAACTGGCACCGTGTTCATGGTCCAGTTCGTGGGAATGGCTATGGCCTGCGACAGTTGTGCTTTTTTCGCTGCCGCAGCCATGTTGGGTTTTGGCGTGATCGTGGGTGCAGCCACAACCCCTTTCTTGATGGCTATATCCTTGATGATTATGTTCTTTATGAGTATGCATAATGCCCCCTCAGGCAAACTACGGTGTTCAGTTTATTGACTCTACACCTTGGAGCTGACTCCAGAGTCAAGCGCCGTATGAGAATTATTGCTAATTGGGGGGAGGAGGGTTTTGGGGTCCGGTTGCCCGAACCCTCAAGGCTTACAGATAGAGCGAGCGTACGATCAGGAAATGCCCGGTGAAATAGCAGAAAGCCACTATGGCGTCTGCGGCACGGAAGCTGAAACGGTAGCGATTAAGCAACCAGACAATATTGGCCAGTAACAGCAACGAGGCCCCTGCCAGCAGAGAAAAGCCAAAGTCAGTGCTGCGCAGGAAATAGTGTTCTCCAGCCAGCCATACCATCAGCAATGTCATGGCCACCAGCGTGGCGATAGGCCAGCGCATCTCTTCCAATCGGCTCCAGATGGTTGCCAGCAGCAGTGCACCAATCACTAACAGGGTCAACGGCAAAGGCCAGAACAGGCTGAAAGTCATCTGACTGGCAAAGCTCAGGGTGTATAGCAGGTGCGAGAGGAAAAATGCCCCGATGGCGTATAACACCCGTTCACGTGGCAGCAGTAACAACGCGTCCCCGATTAACGTTGCCAACAGACCAAAAACGATCAGATAGCCTGCCGCACCCAGTACCGGTGCCTGCCAGGCCATTAATAGCATCAGTAATAAGGTTACGGGTTTAAAAACCCAGCGTTGCCAGCGGGGGCCACGATAAGAGGCATCGACGAACAACCAACCAGAAAAAAATACGGCAAGGAACGGCCAACTCATTTTGTTTTCCTTATTCATTATGGGAGGCGGAGTAACCGGCTCCAGGTTGTTACATCATCAGTTTAGGCAGTGTACATAGGTTCGACAATGCTTTCTTTTGAATGCTATAGCGGTCCTCTCATCGTTATTAACGGCAAAAAAGCCGTAAGGGCTATTTCTTCTTGAGTGGTGGTTGTTTCTTTTGCCACGCCAACAGCTCGAAAACGCCAAAAATAAAGATTTTTGCTTCCTGCAATCGGCCAAGTGGCTGATCTTTGGGCTGCGTGGATTTCAGTAATACCAGTTGCAGCCCGTGCATCACCACCATAAAGAACAGGGCGACATCGATAAAATACTTTAACGGCTTCGGGAAAGGATGAAACAGGTTGGTGAGCAGAAAGGCCCATACGCATAACATTAGTAAACGGCCCAGATTAATCAGCATGTTCGGTTTTCTCTTCCAGGGTACGGGTATAAAGACGGTAAGCCACTTGGCCTGCGACTTTTTCGCGATGCAGTGTCCAGCTCGCGGGAACATCCGTAGCGGCACTCTCGGCCTCGGCCTCAACGTAAATCCAGGCTTCATCCGCCAGCCAGCCATGTTGCTCAAGTAGCGTCACGGCTTCACCCAGTAACCCTTTGCGGAAAGGGGGATCGAGAAACACCACATCGAACGGTTGTCCTTTGTTCGCCAGCCAGGTTAAGGCATTGGTATGGATAACGCTGCCATTACCCTGCAACACTGCCAGATTCTTCGCCAACTGCTGCGCGACCGGGCGTTCATACTCCAACAAAGTGGCGCTTGCGGCATAGCGTGATAATGCTTCTAACCCCAACGCACCGCTGCCAGCAAAACAATCCAGGCAACGAGCGCCACGGATCACCGGAGCCAACCAATTGAAAAGTGTTTCACGCACGCGATCGGTAGTGGGCCGCAATCCTTCGCTATCAGGAACGGGAAGTTTACGTCCACGCCACTGGCCGCCAATGATGCGAATTTGCCCACTAGAAGCCGAGTGTGGTTTTTTGAGCGTACCGCGTGATGGTATTTTTGCCATAGAAAATCTTAATGAGTTTCGAAGTTAACGAAAAGTTATCGCTATTCTATACCGAATCGCACGTAAGTTGCAGCCAGAGCGCAGGTGGGTAATAGCCTGGACGATGCAGCGTGCAGTCAGGGCGCAGCCAAACTGTGTTGCTTGATTACCTCGCGGACGCGTGTTGCTGCGCAAGGGAAAGTGATAGACTCGGCGGATTAATTTTTTCGCATTTGCAAGCCATAGGTACGGAGTAAGGTCAGAACATGGCAAAAGATAAAAAACGTGGTTTTTTCTCCTGGCTGGGTTTTGGTCAGAAGGAAGAAGAACAGCGGCAAGATGAGTCGCCCATTGAGCAGGCGGAGCATCAGGTCGCCGAGACACCCGACGTTCCACAATTGGATGACAAACTCCCTGCCCAGGGATCTGAACTGGCCGCAGACTCTACTATCCCAGGGGAGTGGGACGCCAGCCAGAGCGGTGAACCGATTGCTGAAAGTATTCCTGCGCCAACCACACATCCTGTTCCACAGGAAGAGCCGTTACCTGAAGTAGACGAGCCCGCCATTGCGCAACAGCTTGAGGTTGTGCTGGAGGAACCGCCTGCCATTACCGAGCCTGAACCGGAGATTATTGAACCGGTTGAGGTTATTGAACCTATCGTTGAACCCGTCGTTGAAGCAGCGCTTGAAGAACCTGAGTTGCAGGCCCCGGCTGTCACGCAAGAGCAGGAGCGGCCAACCAAGGAAGGCTTTTTCGCCCGTCTCAAGCGCAGCCTGCTGAAAACCAAACAGAATCTGGGTTCTGGCTTCCTCGGTTTGTTCCGTGGCAAGAAGATTGACGACGATCTGTTCGATGAGTTGGAAGAACAGCTACTGATCGCCGACGTTGGTGTAGAAACTACGCGTAAAATCATCGATTCTCTTACTCAGCATGCCAGCCGTAAGCAGTTGAAAGATGCGGAAGCGCTGTATGGCAAGCTGAAAGAAGAGATGTCAGAAATCCTGTCCAAAGTGGATCAGCCGCTGGATGTCGGTGGCAAAACGCCTTTCGTGATCCTGATGGTGGGTGTTAACGGTGTGGGCAAAACCACTACCATCGGTAAACTGGCTCGTCAATTCCAGGCCGAGGGTAAGTCGGTCATGTTGGCAGCTGGGGATACCTTCCGGGCTGCCGCGGTTGAGCAGTTGCAGGTATGGGGCGAACGTAACCGTATTCCGGTGATAGCTCAGCATACAGGGGCCGATTCCGCTTCGGTGATCTTCGACGCCGTTCAAGCAGCCAAGGCACGGAATGTCGATGTGCTGATTGCCGACACCGCTGGCCGTCTGCAGAACAAGGCGCACCTGATGGAAGAATTGAAGAAAATCGTGCGCGTCATGAAAAAACTGGACGAGCAGGCCCCACATGAGGTTATGCTGACTCTCGATGCCAGCACCGGACAAAATGCGGTCAGCCAGGCGAAGCTATTTAATGAAACCGTAGGCTTAACCGGTATTACGCTGACTAAACTGGACGGTACTGCCAAAGGTGGGGTGATCTTCTCCATCGCCGATCAGTTCAATATCCCGATTCGTTACATTGGCGTTGGTGAAGGCATCGATGATTTGCGGCCGTTTAAGGCTGAAGATTTTATTGAGGCACTTTTTGCCCGAGAGGATTAATACGGATGATTCGCTTTGAACAGGTCAGTAAAGCTTATCTGGGCGGACGGCAGGCACTGCAGGGGGTAGATTTTCATCTGCGCCCGGCAGAGATGGCGTTTCTTACCGGCCATTCCGGTGCGGGGAAAAGTACCCTGCTGAAACTGATTTGTGGCATTGAACGGCCAAGCGCTGGCCATATCTGGTTTAGCGGGCATGACATTAGCCGGCTGAAAAGCCGTGAAGTCCCATTTCTGCGTCGTCAGATCGGCATGATCTTTCAGGATCACCACCTACTGTTAGATCGCACCGTGTATGACAACGTAGCGATGCCGCTGATTATTGCCGGAGCCAGTACCGAAGATATCCGCCGCCGCGTATCGGCTGCGCTGGACAAGGTGGGTCTGCTGGATAAGGCAAAAAACTTTCCGATACAGCTTTCCGGTGGTGAGCAGCAGCGTGTGGGTATTGCCCGTGCAGTAGTGAATAAACCGTCGGTACTATTGGCTGATGAGCCGACCGGTAACCTCGACGATGCATTATCAGAAGGGATCTTGCGGTTGTTTGAAGAATTTAACCGTGTTGGGGTGACGGTATTGATGGCAACCCACGACACTGGGCTGATCGCCCGCCGCAATTACCCAATCCTGACGCTGAGCCAGGGCCGTATGACAGGAGGCGCACACCATGGCGGATAATGCTAAAACGGCCAAGAGCAAAGCCTTGCGTGGCGGATGGCGCGAACAGTGGCGCTATGCCTGGATGAATGCCATTGCCGACATGCTGCGCCAACCGTTGGCAACGTTGTTGACCGTGATGGTCATCGCCATTTCTCTCACGCTGCCAAGCGTTTGCTACATCGTATGGAAGAACGTCAGTACTGCGGCCACTCAATGGTATCCAACGCCTCAACTGACGGTTTATCTGGATAAATCCCTCGATGATGACGCCGCAGTCAAAGTGCTGGATGCCATTAAGGTGGAAGCGGGCGTGGAGAAGGTGAACTATCTCTCACGGGAAGAAGCGCGAGGGGAGTTCCGCAACTGGTCTGGTTTTGGTGGTGCGCTGGACATGCTGGAGGAAAATCCGTTGCCCGCCGTGGCGATCATCACTCCGAAAATGAGTTTCCAAAGTTCCGAAACGCTGAACACGCTGCGAGACCGCGTAGCCGCGGTGCAGGGCGTGGATGACGTGCGCATGGATGACAGTTGGTTCGCCCGTCTTGCTGCTCTCACCGGGCTGGTGGGGCAGGTGGCTTTGATGATCGGCATACTGATGATTGTGGCGGTATTCCTGGTGATTGGTAACAGCGTTCGCTTGAGCATCTTCAGCCGCCGCGACACTATTAACGTCATGAAGTTGATCGGGGCCACCGATGGTTTTATCTTGCGCCCGTTCTTGAACGGTGGTGCGATGCTTGGCTTCTTTGGGGCTCTGTTCTCGCTGTTTCTGTCAGGGGCGTTGGTGTGGAAGCTGGAGTCCGTGGTCACTGGCGTGGCGAAAGTGTTCGGTACCACTTTTACCCTGCACGGCCTGGGTTGGGATGAAGCTCTGCTGCTGTTACTGATCTCAGCCATGATCGGCTGGATAGCCGCCTGGCTTGCCACGGTGCAACATTTACGCCGATTTACACCACAATAATGATTTATTTGGTATACTCTTCTCCTGCTGTGTTCTCCCAAACCACAGGAGAAGAGCCTCAAATATCCGGTTTCTGATTAAGCGCACAAATTCCCTATCGACCTTAATTTTCGTGGCGTATTGTCAGGGACGTTGTGTTCGAAAAATAGTGAACTTTTAGGGTAGATTACGGTCCAAAACTGCAGCAAAATGTTCGGGTGCTCGGCGAGTGGAACCGTTTTTGCTACATCAATTGTCGTAAGGCCAGTAAGCTCCCCGCCGTGAAATCACCTGCATGACCTGTTTTATCAAGAGAGGGTTTGAATGACTAAAGAAATGCAAACTTTAGCCTTAGTCCCACAGGGCAGCCTGGAAGCCTACCTGCGGGCAGCCAACGCCTATCCAATGCTGACTGCTGAGGAAGAACGGGAACTGGCTGAACGGCTGCATTATCAGGGCGATCTGGAAGCAGCTAAACAGCTCATCCTGTCTCACCTGCGCTTTGTCGCTCATATTGCCCGTAATTATTCAGGATATGGCCTGCCACAAGCAGATCTGATCCAGGAAGGTAATATCGGCCTGATGAAGGCAGTTCGCCGCTTTAACCCAGAGGTTGGTGTGCGTCTGGTCTCCTTTGCAGTGCATTGGATCAAGGCAGAAATTCACGAGTACGTGTTGCGTAACTGGCGTATCGTCAAGGTCGCAACCACCAAAGCACAGCGCAAGCTGTTCTTCAACCTGCGTAAAACCAAGCAACGTCTGGGCTGGTTCAATCAGGATGAAGTTGAACTGGTAGCGCGCGAGCTGGGGGTAACCAGTAAAGACGTGCGTGAGATGGAATCCCGCATGGCGGCGCAGGATATGACCTTCGATCCAACGCCGGAAGATGAAGGGCGTGACGGCCATGCCATGGCCCCGATGCTGTATCTGCAGGACAAAAGTTCCGACTTCGCCGAAGGGATCGAAGAAGATAACTGGGAAAGCAGCGCAGCAGACAAACTGGCCCTTGCGATGGAAGGTCTGGACGAGCGTAGCCAGCATATCATTCGCGCCCGTTGGCTGGACGATGACAACAAATCCACGTTGCAGGAACTGGCCGATCAGTACGGTGTTTCCGCTGAGCGTGTGCGTCAGCTTGAAAAGAACGCAATGAAAAAACTGAAAATGGCGATCGAAGCGTAACCAGTTTGCCAATCGAAAAGCCCGATGTGACTCGTGGGCTCAGTAGGGCTGCGGTTTTTCAATCTCTTAATCGCCCCCGGCCATTAATAATGGTCGGGGGCGTTTTATTATGTAGTACTTCTTAAACTTCACTTCGCTTTTAAGCTTAAAATTCTTGCTGAAGAGAGGGTGCCCCGCATTTATTCTGCGCATATAAAATATCAGCGTTAACCTTAAAGGTTTATACTCGTCATACTTCAAGTTGCCTATGCGTTAGCTCTCCTCGCTCGTCCCAGTCACTTACTGCGTTGCCGCGTTACTCAGCCCAAAATTGGGCCTCGCCCCTGCGGGGCCAGCGCAAGCGCTGTTCAAAAACGCATTGCGTTTTTGTCATGCAACTCGAATTATTTAGGGTATATACCTAATGGTAAGTGCTTTGGGTAATTGGCAACAGCTAACGCATCGTTAATTAATCTATGGCGAGTATATTTGAAGGATACTATCAGTAATATTCGCTTTCCTTATTTTACTTTAAAAATAGTATTGCTACTTCTGGTAATGTTAAAAAAGGAGTTGCAAATGCTCATTAGGAGATCGGCGTATATTATCGGTCTTATTGCCACACTATCCGTTAGTGCTTTTGCTAAAGACGTGACAATCCCACAGGTAAATGCAGAAAATCCGCCCGCACTGGCAGATTATCGTCTCAACTATGCGGAAATGCGTGATATTGCTGATGCCAAAAAACTGCCTCACCGCGTCTTTTATATCCCCTCCGTTGGTCCTGATGCTGCTTGGTTTGATGCGGTGAAAAAAGGCAATCTTGCTGAAGTAAAAAAAATGGTCGCTGCCGGGCAAAACCTGGAAGCCAAAGATGAAACAATGTATGGCCAGACAGCACTCGGTTGGGCGGCGTTCATCGGTTATCAGGATATTGTGGAATATCTGGTCAAACAAGGCGCGGATTTATTTGCTACCGATCGTGCCGATGTGAAAAGTGCATTCAAATCAGCGGTGCTAGGGAAAAATGTCGAGGTGGTAAAATATCTCTACCCTCTGGTTAAAGACAAAATTGATGTTAACGATCAGAGTTTAGATAACGAGCGGGAATCGCTGGTAATGATCGCCGCCAGTAATAACCGAATCGATGTTGTTAAATACCTGATTAGTCTGGGGGCAGATCTTAATCTGGTAAGCACTCAACTAGACCAGAGCGCATTGACTTATGCTTGCCAGCGTGGTCACCAAGACATGATCAAATTATTGATAGATTCGGGAGCGGTTAACCATCGGACTAAAAAAACCTCCTGCTAATGGCTAAATCTTAATTTAAAGGATAACGATATGACTATGATTAAAAGAGTGTGGTGGCTGGCCGCCATGATTGTTGGCAGTTTCCTGTGTACCGCACCGCTGCAGGCTGCAGAAGTACAGTATCAACTCAGTACGCATATTCTTGATATCTCTCAAGGGCGTCCTGCTGCCAATGTGGATGTTGAACTTTATCGACTGGACGCGGCGGGAAAACAGGAAAACTGGCAAGTGGTGGGTAAAGGAACGACGGATAAAGATGGCCGAATCAAAACGTTCCTTGAAAAGCAGGCAGGCAAGGACAATGCGGGTATTTATAAACTCAAATTTCTGACTCAGCCTTATTTCAAAAACCAGCAGCAACAGAGTTTCTATCCGTTTATCGAGGTTGTTTTTCAACTTGATGGCAGTAGCCACTTCCATGTGCCGATTACGCTGAGTAACTTTGGTTACTCGACCTACCGTGGTAGTTGATCTCAGCCTATAAGCACAAAGAACCGGAGCGCAATGCCCGGTTCTTTGCTTCATACGGGCACCGCCTAGAATACCGGAGCAGGGCAGTCGTAGCCAAAGTGGGCAGCCCAGTCGTATTGCGTGCCGTGCTTGATATAGCGTTGATACAGCGCCCGACCCGTCTTGGCATCACGCGCGATTACCCAACCTGCAGCATTACAGAGTACGGCGGCATAGGGCTGGCTCTTCGGCGGCAAAAGATCGGCGGCCTTCAGCGCCAGGTCAACGGCTTGCCAGCGATAGTGCAGGAAGCGATTATCCCCTTCGGGCAGGTTTTTGGCTGCTCGCACCGTTTCCGCTGGGCCGATCCAGCTTTTGTGCTGCAGATCCTTAGTCTTGAATGCATCCCCCAAATAGGAGTAACTCGCGCCATAGATAGCGTAATCCGGCGTCATTTCGTAACCGGTGAGTTCCAGCCCCTGTGAGCGTAACAGAACTGCTGCCTGATAATAGGCCTGAGCGCGGGCAGTCTTGTCCGCCGATTTATCCTGTGCGGTTTTCAGGTGTTCGGCAAACAGCTGCGCTGCCTGGCTGTAATTGGGTATGGCGAAGTAGTTAAGTGCTTCCTGATAACGTCCTGCACGCATCATCCTCCGGGCCAGTAACTCGCGCAGTTGGACTTCCGGGCTGATTGGTTGGCCGTTGTACTCGTCAGGATTGACCGGTTTCAGCGGTGTTGCCGGTGGTGGTGCGTGTTTATCCACAAAGCCTTTTAATTCATCAACGGTCAGCACCCGTTCGGCAATATCCGCCACGTCTGCCCAGTAAATCTCTTTACCACGGAACATAAGATCCATGGCTTGCAGATAATCTCCCCTGTTAAGCGCCAGAATGGCACGTTCCCCAGAAACTCGGCAGTCAGGAACGATCATTTCCGCCGCGAAGTCGTCGTTGCGCTGTTCCCCCCAGCTTTCATCAGAAGGGAAAGCGGCTGCGGCTTTGGCATAGGCTGCTGTAGCGGTTTTCACATCGCCATCACGCAGCGCCATTTTGGCGCGCAGCCACCATGCCAGGCCGCTATTACCGGCATTTTTCAGCAGGCTGGCTGCCATGGCATATTGCCCGGAACGGTAGGCCAGTGCCGCGAGCCGGTCGCTGCCAGGAAAACCGCTGTGTGCCGACTCATTCAACAACGTCAGGATCTGGGCGACAGTCTGTTTGGCATTTGCTCTTACGCTTTCAGAGTCGGCCATTTGCAGGTTGCTGCTGCGGGCGAACAGTTCGATAGTGACTAACTGCTGTACCAGCGGATCGCTAATCGCCTGTTTTAACACGGACAAATGATTCGGGTTGATCAAATAGCTGGCGACGTATTGCAACGAAAGCCCGCCATCAGTATCCCCTTGGGCAGCCTGCTGGGCATAGAGCCGGACAGCGGGCGCAATCTCCCCTTGCCACAAATGAATACGTGCCTGCTGGCCCAGACTGCTCAGCGCCAGTTGATCGGGATCGGCAGTGCCACTTTTCACCTGGTCGATCACCTGTTGGAATGCCGCCATTGCCCGATCGAGCTGCGCTTTTTCCGGGCGTTTTATCACCGTTCTGGGCGAGTCTGATTCATTTTCAGGCGTGCCATAATCGCCCATTAACAGGCGGCCAATCGAGTATTGTGCCCGTAGGCCCCAATCGCCCTGTTCGGCGACTGGCAGTGCCAGAACCTGCTGGAAATAGGCTTCGGTGCGGGGATCTTGTCCGGCAAAGGCTACCGCGCCCAGCGTATACAGATGGGCAGCATGCGGCATCCCTTGCGTATTGACCGCGTCGGCTTCCTCCACCGTACGGGCGGCTCGCATTTGGTTGATGGTCTGTTGCTCCGGCGAGAGCGGCATCGGCTTTGCCGGTATCTCCGGCGGCGGTTCTTTCCACTGCGGTAACTGTTTGTCCACCGGCACCAGACGGCTTGCCTCGAACGCGAAGTTGCCTTCCGGCATATACAGCAAAGTACCGTTACGGTCGATCAACAAACGGTTGGGGAAGTCAGGTCCGCAAGCGTAGCTGCTGACTGGCGTTATTAATACCGCAGCAATGATTGCAGCTAAAGGAAGGTAACGATAATGCCCACTGGGGATGAAGGGAGTATCAGGGTATGACATGAGTGTCTCCTGGCGTGATTTCTTGGCAGTGCAACCAACCCAGTGGGCGGGATTGCCCAGCCCGAAGCTGATCGCCGCGAATGCGGATAAAGCGTAGTGGTTCCGATGCGCCTGCCAACTGATAATTGCCTACCGCGTCGGCGGCCAGACAGCCGGTTGCCTGGATGCGGATCTCTCTAGGCAACGGCGCATCAATCGGTCCACTATTCTGAATGTTCAGATCATACAGCCCGTTTTGCTGTGGTAGAAATTCTACCCGCCAGCGAGTGCTCAGCGGTTGTTGCTGGATCACGGCACGCAGCGTGGCCATTGACCAGGCTCGGCGATCGCCTTCCAGTGGTAAACGGAACCAGACAATACCGCGCAGGTGGCGTGGCTTGAGCAACGCAAGCTGCTGCAGGAAGCTGGCGATCTGCTGCGGTGCGACGGTGAGTTCTTCAGTATGGCCCGCCACGCGTAAAGAGGCTTCACTCTCTACCTGCGCCCCTTGTGCATCGAACCCAATCAGGCCGATCCCATATGCAGGCAAGGCCACGCGGAAAGGGCGGGGGCTGATACGGGCGAACTGGCGAACCCAACTCAACGCCAACTGCCCATCAAACAGACCTTGTTCCGGGGATAGTACGGCATGAACCTGCAACACTGAGCTGTCGACCTGTTGCAAAACATCGGGTAATACTGGCGAAGTGAGCCAGGTCGGTAGCACGGTAATACCAAGCTGTAACGAAGCGGGGAGTTGCTGACGTAGTTGCTGCAGGAAATGCTGATACTCTGCTAGCCGGGCGGTGGCGGCGTCGTGGTCAATCTCTATACCAATGACCGTCAACCCCGCACTTTGCCAGCGCTGTAGCTGTTGCAGCAGATGCTGGTGGATCACCGTAACATTTAGTTGCTGTAGTTGCCCGTCCAGGCGCACTACCAGCCATAATGGCCGGCCATCCTGTCTCAGTAAATCCCTGTTAACCGCGACCTCGCGCAAGCCATCACGCGGATGTACCTGCAAACCGAGTACGCGCAGGGTGGAAAACAGCTCATGGCTGGCAGCCAGAGCGGTGGCGTGTTCAGGTGTCCAGACTCTTTGCCAGAGATAAACTTGCTGATCCCAGGTTTTCAGCGAGTGTACAGCCTGGTAGTGGCCTGCAGCCCAGGCTGCCAGCGCGAGCAATAACGCCCCAGCCATTGCCGCCCAACGCTTCATTTTCGCCAGGTATCGCCTTGCATCTGAAAGCCACAGGCACGCATAAAGTTTTCGACTTCACCGCGTTCGCGGGGCGCCAAGCCTGCGGTAGAAAGCTGCCAGTGCAGGACTTGCGGCAATTGGCGTTGTGCATCCTGTACCAGGTACAGCCCCACACCACGGCGGCGGGTAACCTCGCGCACCATCAGATCGTGTAAGTGTGCGCAATCTCCCTGAAGATCAATTTTCACCGCGCCCAGCAACCGATCATTGAACCGCGCGGCGAACAGTGCCTTGCCATTATCCAGCCAGACTTGCCACTGTGCTGGCTGCTGATGCGGCCAGATTTTACCCAGGTCGATAACATCTTGCGGGGATAACGAGGTTAAGCGCTCAATGGTCAGTTTCATACCCGATTTCCGCACCTATGAATGATGCCGACAGTGTAATAGATCTTACTCACAGCGTTGTGTAAGTTTTTATGTACTTTTGACTTTGCGAAATGTTTTTTTCGGTGGGCATTTTCCGAGTAAAAAATTAGTAAATGGAATGTTAACCAGCACATCACGCTGTTTAAGGTGAGAAACAGCGTCGAAGTGATCCGAATTATATCCTGTTTACACCGCTTGTTTCTGACTGTGGCAGTTGATTTACAGAAGAAAATTCCTGTTTAATAACATGAAAAATAAAGTCTTATTAGAAAATATTGTCGCGAATTCGTCTAAATCATTATTACTTATAGATAAAAGCCGTCTATTGTCGTTCTCAAGCCGCAGCGCTGTCAGCCGCACTTGATATCGATTGGCTGGGAACAATGATTGGCAGCGGCAAAGACAACAGTCAAACTCACAACGACAGATGGGGATTATGCGGATGAAATTAACTAAGGGTAAAGTGCTGCTGGCTGGCTGTATCGCGATGGCTATGAGCCATGCTGCCGTGGCGAAAGACATCAAGGTGGCGGTTGTTGGCGCGATGTCCGGCCCGGTAGCCCAGTATGGTGATATGGAATTCATCGGTGCACGTCAGGCGATTGCCGATATCAACGCCAAAGGCGGTGTAAACGGCGATAAGCTGGTCGCTGTAGAGTATGACGATGCCTGTGACCCGAAACAGGCGGTCGCGGTGGCTAACAAGGTCATCAATGACGGTATCCGTTATGTGATCGGCCATTTGTGTTCTTCCTCAACCCAACCGGCTTCAGATATTTATGAAGACGAGGGTGTGATCATGATTACCCCGGCGGCAACCAACGCCGATCTGACCACCCGTGGTTACAAGATGATCCAGCGTACTACCGGTCTGGACTCCGATCAGGGGCCAACGGCGGCCAAGTTTATCCTCGAAGAGATTAAACCGAAGCGTATTGCCGTGGTACACGATAAGCAGCAGTATGGCGAAGGCCTGGCGCGTTCTGTGCGCGACAGCCTGAAACAGCAGGGTACCGATGTGGTGATGTTTGAAGGCGTCACCGCCGGTGACAAAGATTTCTCTACGCTGGTTGCGCGTCTGAAGAAAGAGAACGTGGATTTCGTCTACTTCGGCGGTTACTACCCAGAGATGGGGCAGATCCTGCGCCAGGCGAAGCAGGCTGGCCTGACAACCCGTTTTATGGGGCCGGAAGGGGTAGGTAACTCCTCACTGTCCAACATTGCTGGTGCCGCTTCTGAAGGCATGTTGGTGACTCTGCCGAAACGTTACGATCAGGTCCCAGCCAACCAACCTATTGTGGATGCGCTGAAAGCCAAGAAGCTGGATCCGACCGGGCCGTTCGTTTGGACCACTTACGCTGCACTGCAGTCGCTGGTCACCGGGATGGAACGTAGCGGCAGCCAGGAACCTGCGGATATCGTCAAAGATCTGAAAACCGGCAAACCGGTGGAAACGGTCATGGGGCCGTTAAGCTGGGATGAAAAAGGCGATCTGAAAGGTTTCGAATTTGGTGTGTTTGAATGGCACGCCGATGGTTCATCAACGCCGATTAAGTAAGCCATAATAATATCTATAGTCTTGTGGGCTATACCCGTCGCCCTTCAAGCTGCATGGGTGTTGGCTGCGTTACTCGGCCCATGCTGGGCCTCGCCCCTTCGGGGCCGCTGCAAGCAGCGTTCAAATCTGCTTGGCAGATTTGTCACTCACCCCAGTCACTTGGTTTACCAAGCTCCTGGGGCTTCGTTCAGTGGCCGCCTACATGCAACTTGAAGTAACTTGGGTATAAACCTGCAAGGCTATGGGTTGCCTGCTTCTCCAGCAGGCTGTTGGGCTGCTATCTTGCAGCCGCGACAACACCTTAGAAGGTTAGAGTATGTCAGAGCAGTTTCTCTATTTTCTGCAGCAGATGTTCAACGGCGTGACGTTGGGCAGCACTTATGCATTGATTGCCATTGGTTACACCATGGTTTACGGCATTATTGGCATGATCAACTTCGCCCATGGCGAGGTATATATGATCGGCAGTTATGTCTCATTTATCGTTATCGCGGCACTGATGATGATGGGGATCGACGTCGGCTGGTTGTTGATCGGTTGCGCCTTTTTGGTGTCTATCGTGATTGCCAGCGCCTATGGCTGGAGCATCGAACGCGTAGCCTACAAACCGGTACGCAGCTCCAAGCGCCTGATTGCGCTGATTTCCGCCATCGGGATGTCGATATTCCTGCAAAACTACGTCAGCCTGACGCAAGGCTCACGCGACGTGGCATTGCCGAGCCTGGTCACAGGCCAGTGGGTATTGGGTGAGAGCAACGGCTTTGCTGCAACCGTCAGCACCATGCAGCTCACCATTTGGATCGTCACTTTCCTGGCGATGCTGGCACTGACAATGTTTATCCGTTATTCGCGTATGGGCAGAGCCTGTCGTGCCTGTGCGGAAGATTTAAAAATGGCCAGCCTGCTGGGCATCAATACCGACCGGGTGATTTCGCTCACCTTCGTGATCGGTGCGGTGATGGCGGCGGTGGCTGGGGTGCTTCTCGGCCAGTTCTACGGCGTCATCAACCCCTACATCGGTTTTATGGCTGGGATGAAAGCCTTTACCGCAGCGGTGTTGGGTGGCATTGGCAGTATTCCAGGGGCGATGATTGGCGGCCTGGTGCTGGGCGTGGCAGAAGCGCTGACTTCGGCTTACCTGAGCACCGAATATAAAGATGTGGTGTCTTTTGCGCTGCTGATTGTGGTGTTGCTGGTGATGCCGACCGGTATCCTTGGGCGTCCGGAGGTTGAGAAAGTATGAAACTCGGTCTGCTTAACGCCTGCATTGCCACGCTGGTGCTGTTTGTCATGGCATCCTTCCTGATGGGGATGCAACTGAGTCTGGATGGCACCAAACTGGTGGTACACGGAGCCGCTGAAGTTCGCTGGATGTGGATTGGCATCGGTTGTGTGGTGGTGTTCTTCTTCCAACTGTTGCGGCCATTGATGCAACAGGGGCTGAAGAAAATTTCCGGTCCAACGATGGTGTTGCCAAGTTTTGACGGCACTACTCCCCGCCAGAAGCTGCTGGCGGCAGCGCTGATCATTGCGGCGATAGTGTGGCCGTTTCTGGTGTCGCGCGGTTCGGTGGATATTGCCACTCTGACGCTAATCTACGTCATGCTGGGGCTGGGGCTGAACGTTGTGGTCGGCCTTTCCGGCTTGCTGGTGCTGGGGTACGGCGGTTTTTACGCGATTGGTGCCTACACCTACGCACTGCTGAACCACTATTACGGTCTTGGGTTCTGGGAAAGTCTGCCGCTGGCGGGCATTGTTACCGCCATTTTTGGCTTCCTGCTTGGTTTCCCTGTATTACGCCTGCGGGGTGATTATCTGGCAATTGTTACGCTGGGTTTCGGTGAAATCGTGCGTATCCTGTTGCTGAATAACACCGAAATCACCGGTGGGCCGAACGGTATCAGTCAGATCCCGAAACCGACGCTCTTTGGCTTGGAGTTTAGCCGCAGCGCCCGTGATGGCGGTTGGGATACCTTCCACAACTTCTTTGGCCTGAAGTACGATCCCAGCGACCGCATTGTTTTCCTTTATCTGGTGGCCCTGCTGCTGGTAATACTGACGCTGTTTGTGATTAACCGCCTGCTGCGTATGCCACTGGGCCGGGCCTGGGAAGCGCTGCGCGAAGATGAGATCGCTTGCCGTTCATTGGGCCTCAGCCCGACCAAAATCAAACTGACCGCCTTTACCATTAGCGCCGCTTTTGCGGGGTTCGCCGGGACGCTGTTTGCCGCGCGTCAGGGCTTTGTCAGCCCGGAGTCTTTCACCTTTGTGGAATCAGCCTTTGTGTTGGCGATTGTGGTACTGGGTGGCATGGGGTCGCAGTTTGCGGTGATCCTGGCGGCTGTCCTGCTGGTGGTATCGCGTGAACTGATGCGTGATTTGAATGAATACAGCATGTTGCTGCTGGGTGCGTTGATGGTGTTAATGATGATTTGGCGGCCACAGGGGCTGTTGCCGATGAAGCGCCCGCAGTTGAAGCTGAAGGTAGCGGATATTAAGGCCGTGAAGGGGGAAAAGGCATGAGTGCTCAACCTTTACTGGCGGTAGAAGGGCTTTGCATGCGCTTCGGTGGCTTGCTGGCGGTAAACAATGTCGCCCTGCAACTGAACGAAGGCGAGATTGTCTCGCTGATTGGTCCAAACGGTGCGGGCAAAACCACGGTATTCAACTGCCTGACCGGGTTCTATCGCCCAACCAGCGGCAGCATCAAACTGCGCGATCGCCATTTGGAAGGGCTTTCCGGCCAGAGTATTGCCCGAATGGGCGTGGTGCGAACCTTCCAGCACGTGCGGCTGTTCCGCGAAATGACGGTGATTGAAAACCTGCTGGTGGCGCAGCATCAACATTTGAAAAGCGGTGTGTTTGCCGGTTTGCTGAAAACTCCGGCGTTTCGCCGTGCCGAAGCGGATGCGCTGGAGCGTGCGGCTGTGTGGTTGGAGCGTGTTGGCCTGCTGGAAATGGCTAACCGCACTGCAGGTAACCTGGCCTATGGCCAACAGCGGCGGTTGGAGATAGCCCGTTGCATGGTAACACGCCCGGAATTACTGATGCTCGACGAGCCAGCCGCGGGCCTGAACCCGAAAGAAACCGACGAGCTGGACCATCTGATTATCGAGCTGCGTAACCAACACAAGGTCTCCGTGCTGTTGATTGAGCATGATATGAAACTGGTGATGGGGATTTCCGATCGGATCTACGTGGTGAATCAGGGAACGCCGTTGGCACAAGGCGTACCGGCAGAAATCCGTAATAACCCGGATGTGATCCGGGCCTACCTGGGCGAATAGTGGGTAAATCATAATATGTTGTCATTTAATCAGGTATCCGCTCATTACGGCAAAATTCAGGCACTGCATCAGGTGAGCCTGAACATTCAGCAGGGGGAGATCGTCACCCTGATCGGTGCCAATGGTGCGGGTAAAACCACGCTATTAGGAACGCTATGCGGCGAGCCGCGTGCTTCCGAAGGCACCATTACCCTGCTGGATCAGGACATCACCCAGTGGCAGACTGCGCGTATCATGCGTGAAGCGGTGGCGATTGTGCCTGAAGGGCGGCGCGTATTTTCGCGCATGACGGTGGAAGAGAATCTGGCGATGGGCGGCTTTTTTGCCAATCGCGAGCAATATCAACAACGCATTGAGCGGGTATTCGGCCTGTTTCCTCGCCTGCTTGAGCGCCGTAATCAGCGTTCCGGCACTATGTCCGGTGGTGAGCAACAGATGCTGGCGATTGGTCGCGCACTGATGAGCCAGCCTAAGCTGCTATTGCTTGATGAGCCCTCGCTAGGGCTGGCCCCGATCATCATCCAGCAGATTTTCGACATCATCCAACAACTGCGTGAAGAAGGCATGACCATTTTCCTGGTGGAGCAAAACGCCAATCAGGCACTAAAACTGGCAGATCGCGGTTATGTGCTGGAAAATGGCCGCGTGGTATTAGAAGATACCGGGGCCGCATTGTTAGCAAACGAAGCAGTGAGGTCAGCCTATCTTGGCGGCTGAGTATATATGGGGGTGCACCAGATTGGACTGCACCCGTATTTTGACGATTACGAGAATAAGCAATGAAGACAGAAGGATTACTCGCGCAGCGCATCGTAAAAGTAAAAAGCTCGGCAATCCGTGAATTGCTCAAGCACAGTAAGATGGAGAACGTCATTTCGCTGGCGGGCGGTATTCCTTCTGATGCGCTGTTTGACTTCGAAGGATTGAATATTGCCACCC
Organism: Serratia aquatilis; assembly: GCF_044865145.1. NCBI lineage: Bacteria > Pseudomonadati > Pseudomonadota > Gammaproteobacteria > Enterobacterales > Yersiniaceae > Serratia > Serratia aquatilis. The sequence continues at coordinate 293,976 of NZ_CP173186.1, forward strand.
AACAGGCGATTACCGAACAGCCGAAAAGCGCCTTCCAGTACGGATTGACCGAAGGCAGCCACCTGTTACGCGAACGTATCTGCGCACTTTGTGCAGATCGTGGCGTTGAGGCGCAGCCGGAGAACGTTCTGGTCACCGCCGGGTCTCAACAGGCGCTGGATCTGGTGATGCGTGCGGTGATTAACCCAGGTGACGTATTTGTCGTGGAACGCCCAACCTATCTGGCGGCGCTACAGACGTTAGAGCTGGCAGAAGCCAACATCATGTCTGTCTCTTCAGACAGCGATGGCATGGTGGTTGAAGAACTTGCCGAGTTGCTGAAAACCCAGAAAATCAAAGGGGTGTACGTGGTGCCGAACTTCGGCAACCCGAGCGGTTTGACCCTGAGCGCGCCACGCCGTGAACAGTTGGTGAAGCTGGCCGCCGAACACAATTTCCTGATTGTTGAAGATGATCCCTACGGCGAACTGCGCTTCACCGAAGAGCGCAATGCCACGCTGTATCAGGTTTCGCAGCAGGTGTTGGGCCACACCGAGAACATTATCTACACCTCCACCTTCTCTAAAATCCTGGCACCGGGCCTGCGTTTGGGGTGGGCGATCCTACCACCGTTCCTGTTGCATAAGGTCGCGATCATCAAGCAGGCGGCGGATCTGCATGCCAGCTCATTGTCGCAGAGCGTTGCCGAATGCTACTTGGGCCTAGGGCGTCTGCCTGCGCAGATCGAGAAGATCCGCGCTGCCTATAAGCAGAAATGCGAGATCCTGGCCGGATTGGTTGAAAAAGAGCTGGGTGATGTGATCAGCTTTGATATGCCCAAAGGCGGCATGTTCCTGTGGGCGCGTTTCCGTCAGCCGTATGATGCCACCGAATGGTTGAAAGCGGCGCTGGAGCAAGGTGTGGTGTTCGTGCCTGGAGAGTACTTCTTCTCCGACAAGCCGGACCGTTCCACTTTCCGCCTGTCATTCGCCACCGCCACTGAACAACAGATGCAAGAGGCTGTCGCTCGCCTGCGCCGCTCGCTGTAATTTTTCTACGGCGGCGTGGAGTACTCCATGCCGCCGATATCTAGTGGTTATCCGCACTTCACTCCCCCGTCATTATTTTGTCACTGGAAAGTTGTTTTTCTGTCATCAGCGCATGGCATTTTAACTCTCGAATAAAGACTGTTTCTTTTCGCTCAGGCGTTCTTTTACCAGATTTTTTCAGGAGTTAGTCATGCTTACCCAAGCGATTAAAAATACTGCGCTGTGTGTGGCGTTAGCGCTGGCTGTCAGCGGCCAGGCATTAGCCGCGACCGAAATCCCATTCTGGCATTCAATGGAAGGCGAACTGGGCAAAGAAGTAAACTCTCTGGCTGAGCGCTTTAACCAATCTCACAGCGATGTGAAGATCGTTCCGGTTTACAAAGGCAATTATGAACAAAGTCTGGCGGCAGGGATTGCGGCCTATCGCTCTGGTAAGGCTCCGGCGATCCTACAGGTTTACGAAGTGGGCACTGCCACCATGATGGCAAGCCAAGCCATCAAGCCAGTTAATGAGCTGTTTAAAGAGGCGGGTATAGCATTTGATGAGTCGATTTTTGTCCCTGCGGTTGCCGGTTACTACTCAGATAATAAAACCGGACGCTTGATCTCTCAGCCATTCAACAGTTCCACTCCGGTGTTGTATTACAACAAAGAAGCCTTCAAAAAAGCCGGTTTAAACCCGGAGCAACCGCCGAAAACCTGGCAGGAGCTGGCGGCGTACAGCGCCAAACTGCGTGAAGCCGGTATGAAGTGTGGTTACACCAGCGGCTGGTTAGGCTGGATCCAACTGGAAAACTTCAGCGCCTGGCATGCAGTACCTTTCGCCAGCGAAAACAACGGCTTTGCTGGCACCAACGCCAAGTTGGAATTCAATAAACCGCTACAGGTCAAGCACGTACAACTGCTGCAAGACATGAACGTAAAAGGTGACTTTACCTACTACGGACGTAAAGACGAACCTACCGAGAAGTTCTACGGTGGTGACTGCGGCATTATCACCGCCTCTTCTGGTTCAATGGCCAGCATCAGGAAGTATGCCAAGTTCGACTTCGGCGTAGGCATGATGCCTTACGATGCCGATGAAAAGAATGCGCCGCAGAATGCCATTATCGGTGGTGCCAGCCTGTGGGTAATGAAAGGCAAAGATGCGGCCACATACAAAGGGATCGCGGAGTTCATGCAATTCCTGGCGCAACCGGAGATTGCTGCCGAATGGCACCAGAAGACCGGCTACCTGCCGATCACCAAAGCTGCTTTTGAACTGACCAAACAGCAGGGATTCTACGAAAAGTTTCCCGGTGCCGACATCCCAACGCGTCAGATGCTGAACAAGCCACCATTGCCATTCACCAAAGGTTTACGTTTGGGGAATATGCCGCAGATCCGCACCGTGGTGGATGAAGAGTTCGAAAGCGTATGGGCCGGAAAGAAAACGCCACAGCAGGCAATGGATACCGCTGTGCAACGTGGTGATGTGTTACTGCGCCGTTTCGAGGCTTCCACCAAATAATCCCGGTTGATTACTGCGCTTGCCATCTTGGGATTAGCCAGTGCTCTGTCAAACGATAACGATCTACACCCTCTCCCCTACGGAGAGGGCCGTGGTCTGGGCTTTATTCTGCGCTCACCTCTAGAAACGGTTAACTTTAATGTCATCACATCGTCCCGGTTTTGGCTGCAGTTGGTTGCCCTATGTGTTGGTGCTGCCACAGTTGCTGATAACCGCAATATTCTTCCTGTGGCCTGCCGGTCAGGCGCTCTGGTATTCGGTACAACGTATCGATCCCTTTGGAGTTTCCAGTGAGTTTGTCGGGCTGGAGAACTTTACCCAACTGTTTCAGGATCCGTACTATCTGGACTCCTTTTACACCACGCTGGTGTTCAGTCTGCTGGTAGCCGGTATTGGTCTGCTGGTCTCGCTGTTCTTTGCTGCGCTGGTGGATTATGTGCTGCGCGCCAGCCGCTTCTACCAGACGTTGATGATCCTGCCTTATGCCGTTGCTCCCGCCGTCGCTGCGGTGTTGTGGGTTTTCCTGTTCAGCCCTGGTATGGGTTTGATCACCCATGTGCTTGCCAGCTTCGGTTATGACTGGAACCACGCGCAAAACAGCGGTCAGGCAATGTTTCTGGTGGTGTTGGCCTCGGTGTGGCAGCAGATTAGCTATAACTTCCTGTTCTTCCTGGCGGCATTGCAATCCATTCCGCGTTCGCTGGTAGAAGCGGCGGCTATCGACGGTGCGGGGCCGGTACGGCGCTTCTTCAATATTGTGTTGCCGCTGATTACGCCGGTGAGCTTTTTCCTGCTGGTGGTCAACCTGGTATACGCCTTCTTCGATACCTTCCCGGTGATTGACGCCGCCACTGCCGGTGGACCGGGGCAATCGACCACCACACTGATTTACAAAATCTACCGTGAAGGTTTTGCCGGTCTGGATCTGTCCAGTTCTGCGGCGCAATCGGTGATCCTGATGCTGCTGGTGATTGGCCTGACGGTGATTCAGTTCCGCTTTGTTGAACGTAAGGTGCGCTACCAATGATTGAGAATCGACGTGGATTGGACATCTTCAGCCATGCCATGCTGATTATTGGCGTGCTGATAATACTGTTCCCGCTGTATGTGGCGGTGATTGCGGCCACGCTGGATGATAAGCAGATATTTGCAGTCCCGATGCAACTGATCCCCGGCGGCCACCTGTGGGATAACGTGCGTCATATCTGGCAGGACGGCGTGGGTATTCTCAATGTGCCATTTTCGCAGCTATTACTTAACAGTGTGATCATGGCGCTGGCGATCACCACCGGCAAAATCGTGGTCTCGGTGCTTTCTGCCTATGCGATTGTCTATTTCCGCTTTCCGCTGCGTAGTCTGTTCTTCTGGCTGATTTTCATCACCCTGATGCTGCCGGTAGAAGTCCGTATCTTCCCCACGGTTGAGGTGATCTCCAACCTCAACCTGCTGGATAGCTATACCGGCCTTACGTTGCCGCTGATGGCCTCGGCGACGGCGACCTTCCTGCTGCGCCAGTTTTTTATGACTCTACCGGACGAGTTGCTGGAAGCGGCCCGCATCGATGGCGCCGGGCCGATGCGTTTCTTTTGGGACATTGTGTTACCACTGTCAAAAACCAATCTGGCGGCGCTGTTTGTGATCACGTTCATCTACGGTTGGAACCAGTATCTGTGGCCGCTCCTGGTCACTAGCGATGCCTCGATGGGCACTGCGGTAGCGGGTATCAGGAGCATGATTTCCACTTCAGGTGCTCCGACCCAATGGAATCAGGTAATGGCAGCGATGATTTTGACTTTGATCCCGCCCTTGGCGGTGGTTCTTTTGATGCAGCGCTGGTTTGTGCGCGGCCTGGTTGATAGTGAGAAGTAAGAGGGCACCCCATAGTGGCAGGTTTAAAACTACAGGCAGTCACCAAATCCTACGACGGTAAAACATCGGTGATTAAGCCTTTTGATCTCGACGTGGCTGACGGCGAGTTTATTGTGATGGTTGGTCCTTCCGGCTGCGGCAAGTCGACGCTGTTACGAATGGTGGCCGGGCTGGAACGTACCACCAGTGGCGATATTTACATCGATGCGGAGCGGGTAACCGAGCTGGAGCCGAAGGATCGTGGTATTGCCATGGTGTTCCAGAACTACGCGCTATACCCGCATATGAGCGTGTACGACAACATGGCCTACGGCCTGAAAATTAGAGGCTTTGGCAAGCAGCATATCCGCCAGCGGGTTGAGGAGGCGGCACGTATTCTGGAGTTGGGACCGTTGCTGCAACGCAGACCGCGCGAGCTTTCCGGCGGGCAGCGGCAGCGGGTAGCTATGGGGCGAGCGATTGTACGTGAACCGGCAGTGTTCCTGTTTGATGAACCGCTGTCTAACCTGGATGCAAAACTGCGTGTGCAGATGCGCCTGGAACTTCAGCAGTTGCATCGCCGCTTGAAAACCACCAGCCTATATGTGACGCACGATCAGGTTGAAGCGATGACGCTGGCACAGCGGGTGATTGTGATGAATAAAGGCGTAGCAGAGCAGATTGGCACGCCGAGTGAAGTTTATCGCCGCCCGGCCTCGCTGTTTGTTGCCAGCTTTATCGGTTCCCCGGCAATGAACCTGCTGCCGGGTACGCTGAATGGCGACGGTAGCCAATTGCAGATTGCCGAAGGGGTAGTATTACATTTGCCAGAAGCGCGCCCACAGTGGGGAGATCGTGAGTTGACGTTGGGTATTCGCCCAGAGCATATTCAACTGAGCTCGCGTGAACAAGGCGGCATTCCGCTGGAACTGCAAACGTTGGAACTGCTCGGTGCCGATAACTTGGCCCATGGCCAGTGGGGCGGCATGGGAGTGATTGTGCGCCTGACCCACGAAACCTTGCCGCCGGTAGGCAGCACGTTATATTTGCAACTGCCTGCCAAGGCGCTGCACTTTTTTGATACACATAGCGGGATACGGATGGAATGATGACCACAGCTTGGCCTTACCCTCATATTGTCGCCCACCGTGGCGGCGGTTCTTTGGCTCCTGAGAATACCCTGGCGGCAATCGACGTTGGTGCGCGCCACGGCCACACCATGATCGAGTTTGATGCCAAACTGACGCAGGACGGGCAAATCTTCCTGCTCCACGACGACACGCTCGACCGCACCAGCAATGGTTGGGGAGTAGCGGGCAAACTGCCGTGGGATAAGCTGGTGCAGTTGGATGCGGGCAACTGGTATAGCGCCGCCTTCAAAGGGGAGCGCTTGCCGCTGCTGTCAGAGGTCGCGGAACGCTGCAAGCGGCACGGTATGATGGCGAATATTGAAATCAAGCCAACTACCGGTAGCGATGAAGAAACCGGCCGCGTTGTTGCGATGGCCGCACGCTTGCTGTGGGAAGGCCAAACCGATCCGTTACTCTCCTCGTTCTCCGTGGAAGCACTGGCGGCGGCGCAGCAAGCAGTCCCGGAACTGCCGCGTGGTTTGTTGCTGGATGAATGGGATGATAACTGGCGTGAGCAAACCGAACGCCTCGGCTGCGTTTCGATACATCTTAACCACAATACACTGACCGCAGAGCGCGTTGCGCTGCTGAAAGGCGCTGGGTTGCGTATTCTGGTGTATACCGTCAACAGCCCCGAGCGAGCACGTTTATTATTGAACTGGGGGGTCGACAGTATTTGTACCGATCGTATCGATCTGATTGGTGCGGATTTCTGATCACCACTCTTCTGCCGTGTAAGCCGCTTGGCTGGGGCTTACACGGTGTGGTTAAGTTAGCGTCTGTCGGTAACCACCGGTGTTTTTGCATCGGCCGCAATAATTGCCCAGATTTTCTCCTCCGCCATGGTTTCACTTCGGTCTTTGTGCAAATCCCACAGGCCGATCTGGCCGTCAGCATTGAGCGTCACGATATAGCGGCAGCCGGTTTTCAGGGCGTTACTGTGCTGGCGTTTGAGCTTGGTGCCGCTGAAGTCACTGAGAACTTTCATCTGTGGCAAGCGTTGACGTATCCGGTTAGCCAGAAGCAGGGCGGTGATATTGGCGTTCGCCTCCTCATAGGTCACGACAATATCAGGCTTGTTGGTGATGTTTTTGTCACCATCCACCGTTTGGATCAACAGCAACAGGCGCTCAATGCCGATAGCAAAGCCGGAAGCCGGTAGCCCTTTGTTACTGAATAGTTCGACCAGACCATCATAGCGCCCGCCGCCGCAGACCGTACCTTGAGAGCCTAACTCGTCGGTGATCCACTCAAAAACCGTTCGGGTATAGTAATCCAGCCCTCTGACCAGGCGTGGATTAACCACATACTCAATTTCTGCCGACTTCAGCAGTTGGCAAAGCTCGGTAAAATGTTGCATCGACTCCTCACCCAGAAAATCCAGCAGCCGTGGTGCGTTTTCAAGCATCTCCTGCATGGCAGGGTTTTTACTGTCCAGAATACGCAGTGGGTTGGTTTCCAGCCGGTTCAAACTATCTTCATCAAGTAATGCCTTGTGCTGATTAAAATACGCGACCAGTTTTTGGCGGTGTTCTTTCCGTTCTGGCAGAGTACCAAGGGAGTTAATCTCCAGGCGCAGATAGCGGTCTACCCCTAATGCTTTAAACAGGTCTTTGGCCATGTAGATGAGTTCTGCATCGATATCCGCCCCTGCCATGCCGAAGGTCTCGACGCCAAATTGGGTGAACTGACGTAGGCGGCCTTTCTGCGGACGCTCATAGCGGAACATCGGGCCTTGGTACCAGAGGCGCTGCGTGGTGTTGTAACACATATTGTTTTCGATCACGGCGCGCACGCAACCGCTGGTCCCTTCAGGGCGAAGAGTAATATGTTCGCCATTCTTGTCGCGAAAGTTATACATCTCTTTTGAGACGATATCGGTGGACTGACCTACCGCGCGTTCAAACAGCGCAACCGGTTCCAGCAGCGGTAGGCGCACTTCCTGATAGCCATAGCGGTAGGTAATATTCCGCACCTTGCTTTCCAGCCACTGCCAGAGAGGTGTTTCTTCCGGAAGAATATCCCGCATTCCTCTAATTGACTGAATCTTCATCATTATTTTCCCTTATACACTGTATCAACACGAAATCTGCCGTCAGTGTTGCCAGCAGAGATCGACGCCGAGGGCCCATGCCCAAAGCGCTGTTCTGAAAAAATCGGGGTAATTGGCGATCCTTTGAGGGCCTGCTGGCGCATGACAAAAAGCAGATATAGGGGAATGGTGACCATCTGCAACATGACTCCCCAGAAGAGAGGTTGAGTGCCCGCCCCCATCAGTGCCACAACGACAAAAGCCAGCCCGCACAGGCTCAGGCAGCTATAAATAACGAATTGCCGGCCATGCCTGAGTTGCTTGGCTACCATCACCACGGGAAGAGAAACGGCGGCAAACGCATAGGGGATCAGACAGGCTGAAATAGCCAGAATAATGATCGTCCGGAACTGTTGCTCCAGGTTGGGGGAAATAGTCAGTAGGAGAACGCCGGTCATCAGGCAGGCGGTACAAATCAGCCCTTTATAAGCGACTCCACGTTGATTGGTTGCGGCAAACATCCGTGGGAATAAGCCTGCCTCCGCTGCGGAACGTGGTACCTCAGTTTGCAGGATTTGCCAGCCCGGCATAGCACCCAGGCAAGCGATGATCGCCATGGCTGAAATACACTGCCCAACTGTAGGTCCCCACAGAAAACGCGCCGTATCGGCAAAGGGGGACGTTGAGGTAACCAGCTCCGCGTGAGGTAAAATTCCCATAATCACATTGCTGGAACTGATGTAACAGAGTGCGGCAATCGCCAAACCACAGATAGTCGCCAGTGGAATATTACGTTTAGGATTAATCACTTGAGCTTCTGAAACCGAGGCGGATTCGATGCCTAAAAATCCCCACAGTGAAATAGCCGCTGCGGCCATAATGGCTTGGGTATTACTTTGGCTGGTGACGTTATAGGCTTGGGCATACAGGCTGTAATCGAAATGAAACCAGCCTGAAAAGCCGATGCCGAGTACCACTATCAGCATGCAGGAACCGGTAAAGATTTGGGCATAACCGACGACCTTGGCTCCCTGCAATCCCAGAGCAACAAAGATCCACAGAATAGCGATGCAGGTTAAGGCAGCATACAGAGGCTGATGCAGTATCGGGAAGAAATAGGCGAGATAGCCAACGCCAGAAACCAGCAGCGCGCAGTTACCTATCCAGGTGGAAAGCCAGTAAAATAGTGTCGTTTGTAGCCCGATATACGGGCCAAAGGCGTTGCCAACATTGGCAATAACCCCCCCTTTGCAGGGTGCCAACTCGCTGACTTTGGCGAATACCAGCGCAAGCACCATCACACCACAGAAAGTTAACGTCCACCCCCAAATGGAAATTGATCCGATTTGAGCCAATGAGCTCGGCAACATAAAAACGCCGCTACCCATCATATTTGACGCTGTCATTATGGTTAGCGCCGTCAGCCCCATTCGGTTGGTGGTTTGGTTTTTTGCACCCATGTCATTTTATCTTCGCGAAAGTGGCTACAGAAGAAGGCGAAGATACAGGCTATAAAGATTGCATCATTGGCCTAATCTGTTTAGGTTAATAGACGTTGCCGGTGTGATTGGCGTCAGTTCCGGCAACGGAAGCAGAAATGGGCAGTGATGGGTTATCACTGCCTTTTTTTATGCTGCGTTGGAGCGGCTATCGGCAATGATGTCGTCGATCAATGCATCAACCTGGCTTGAATCCCAATGGTGAGCCGTGGTGATCAGGTGAGCGACATCGCCCGAGGTAGCCAGACAGTGCTTTTTCCACACGGTTTCCGATGGGCAAGGGAAAACCACCGTGATGGAGTTCTTGTTGCGCCAGGCATCAATCCCCGCTTTTTGCATACGCTCAACCGCGTACTGCGCCATGTGTAAACTGCGCTCAATACGGCGTTGCCAATCTTCAAAGCTCCGGCTTTTGATGGCTTCCCACATCATCATTGGCGTGTGGCCGTTGCGAGAACCGCTGATCGTTTTGTCATGTGCCGAGATGTAATCAATTTCAACCGAGATACGGTCGACATTTTTTTTCTTGGCGACGACAATCCCACAAGGAATGGGTGAGCCGATCATTTTGTGGCCGGAGACCCCGATCGAGTCGATACCATCGGCGAAGGTGAAGCCTTGTGGTTGATCGACAAACGGCAGGATCATCCCGCTTAAAGCGGCATCAGCATGCAGGTAGTAGTCTTCACGTTTGACCCCTGCTTCTTTCAGGCGTTGTTGGATAAGGTGAATATCATCGACGGCTCCCCGCAGCGTAGTACCGATATTGGCAAAAATAATCGGATGCTTCTCATTATCTTTGGCAATTTTGGCCATAAGGTCATCGTAATTCACTTCACCATTCGGCAGGGATTCAACAACCTGTGATTTAATACGCAAAAGTTTGACAATTTTTGCGACTGAATAGTGGGTATCTTTGGAGTAGTACAGCGTACCTTCTGGGAAAATCTCGCGCCCCAGATAGCAACCAAACATATTACTTTCGGTTCCCCCATTGGTGACGTACCCCCAGCTTTCCTCAAATGGAATTTTGAACAGGTCGGCAAAGTACTCCATGACCTCTTTTTCAAACTCAAATGAGTTCAAAAGATAATTACAATATTCATTCCAGTCGCCACAGTTATTAATGGAGAAACGCATAAAGCGTTCCAGTAATGTATAGTCAAAATCTGCTGATTCAGGGTAGCCAATATTAAAATATTGGTTCTTTACACAATAAGACCAAAACGCATCCAGTCTATTTTGATCGTTGATTGATAAAGTCATTTCTTAACCTCTCCGTTTATTTATTAATTTGATCAATATATGCCCGTAATGATTCGTACTGCACAAAGGTGATGCATTCATCCGCCAGTAGAATGACTTACTGTGTATTAGAGTTGGTGAATGTAATCAACCTATGAACAACTGAAAATATAATGGTGATAACTCATGGGTTTTTATCAAGATAAAGTACGTCAGCTCCTTTTTTACTTCGCCCTGCGGCAACAAAACAGAAAAGTGGAATGGTCAACATCATCATGACAATGCCCCAGAACATGGAATCAGAACCCGAACCAAGCAGGGCAAATATGCTGTAGATCATCCCGATCACGACCATGACGCTATAAAACATAAAGGTACTGCCACGGTTTAACTTCTTGGAGACCATGATGATGGGGAGGGAAATCAAGGCGTACATATAGGGTAATAATGATGCGAATACCGACATCAGGATAACGACCTCGAACTGCTTAGCCAGGTTTGGCGACGCGGTCATAAGCAAGACGGCACTCATCAGTACGCCAGTGAATATCAGGCTCTTCATCGGTACATTATTTCTATTCGTGTCGGCGAAGAACTTAGGAAACAACCCCTGCTCGGCACCTGCGCGTGGCCCTTCAGACTGCAGAATCAGCCAACCGGAAATGGAGCCGAAGCAGGCAATGATACTGAGCGCAGAGGCGATATTACCGGCGGTTTCACCGAACATGTAACGAGCGGCATCAGCAAAGGGGGCGGCGGAGTTTACCAACTCACTATGGGGAACCAACCCCATAATGACCGAGCAACTGCCCACGTAGCAGACGGAGGCAATCAGCAGGCCGTATACCGTCGCTCTGGGGACCGTGTATTCCGGTTTTTCAACCTGTCCGGTGGAGACAACGGCAGATTCAACGCCCAGAAAACCCCATAGCGCTATTGATGCAGCGGTGATAATGGCGGATGAATCACTTTTCCCGGTTCCGTTGTAGACCTGGGTAAACATATGCGGATCAAACCAGAACCAGCCAACTACGCCAACGCCGAGCACGACGACCAGCATGCAGCTTGCGGTAAAGGATTGAGCGCGGCCAGCCACTTTGGCACCAAAGCTGGCAAGCACAACGAAGCCCCACAGAATGGCGATAGCCACAATACTGCCAATGCTCGGATCCCGCAGTTGAGGAAAGAAATAGCTCAGATAACCTACCCCTGCCACCAGTAGGGCAACGTTGCCCACCCAGGCGCTAATCCAATAGCACATGGTGGTCTGGAAACCGATAAATGGGCCGAAGGCATCGCTGGCATAGGCGACAATGCCCCCGTTACGTGGCGTTATCAGGCTGGTTTTTGCAAAAACCAGTGCCAGAGCAATAACGCCGATGATGGTGAATAACCAGCCCCACAAAGATATATAACCCACCCCGGCGAGGTTGGTCGGTAACATAAATACACCTGACCCCATCATGTTCGATGCGGTGACAAGTGTAAGCGCTACAACCCCCATTTTGTGGGCTGAGCTTGCACTTACTGATCCCATATTAAATGTCCTATAACTAATGATTAGAAGGAAGAGATTGGATTCTAAGAGCTGAAAGGGAGCGGAGTGTGACAGCGCTCACAGTGATAAACTAGAAGGGTTTTTATTTGCCAAATTCACCCCATTTTTATCGTTTAATATAATAAAAGCACTCCGTCCCATTTTTATTTTGCAATTTCATCCCCGCTCCATGGTGAATTATATTTTGTCGATAACAACATTCTGGGAACATATTTATCACAAATCACTCTCATTGATCTTTCAATAAATAATTGTATTGACAATCAGGTGTAAGTAATTAAGTATTAAATCTTGACTTCAGCAGGTTATATAAGTTTTTTTAAAATTTAATTAATGTGCGACACCGATAAATCAACATCTAAATATACTAAAATAAAATGTCTAGAAAAGAGAGGCTTTATATACCAGGGTTGCCTCAACTCATTCAGTTAAAGGGGCACAACCATGAACGTCTATTTATTAATGACGATGATTACCAGTCATTCCTAAACTGTATGGATAATGCACTGAAGCAATACCCCTGCCAATTGCATGCCTATACCCTGCTACCACAAAAATTGTTATTGCTGTTAACACCAGAAAGCAAAGAGGCCCTCAGCCGTCTCATCCAGCATATTGGGCGTAGCTATGTCCCTTATTACAATCATAAATATCACCGCAGTGGTTCATTGTGGGAGGGGCGTTATAACAGTTGCCTGATCGAATCCGGTGCCTATTTTTTATTGGCTCAGCAATTCACTGATACTTATGCAAAATTACAGCCTGAGGGCTTAGGGGCTAACCTGACCTGGAGTAGTTATGGTCACAACACGGGGGAAATCGAACTGGCCAGAATTACCCCGCATAACGAGTACCTGCAGTTAGGTGATAGCGTTCAACAGCAAACTGCCAGCTATCGTCAGTTTATACAAGTGCCGCTCAGTCCAGTCATTCAGTCACGGATCCAAACCTGTCTGGAGCAGAACTGTGTGCTAGGTACACCCAAGTATTGCCAACAGCTTGAAGCGTTGATTCATCGCCATGTCCGGCCACGCAACCGTGGGCGCCCCCGCAAGCATTACCATAACCAGGTGGCTGACTGGGTTTGGCTGGAAAATCAGGCTTCACGACTGTTACAGCGCTACAGTTATCAGGAAATCCGTCTGCCATTGTTGGAGAAATGGGTAGATGAGAACGTGCAAAGCGCTTTCCCTAACGATCACAGGTTGGGTAGCCATTTTCTTTGTAATCACCAGGCACTATTGCGTGGTGAGGGCACCATGGGCAGCCTGAGAGCGATCGCTCAGCATCAGCATTTACAGGCCACCAGCAGGCTTTGGTACAGTGGCACCATGTTCCGGGACTCACCCAAAGAGAAATATCATATTGAACAATACCAGCAGGTGGGGGTTGAGGCGTTTGGCTATCAGCATATTGATATCGAACTGGAACATATCATGATGCAGTACGATTTATTCCAAGCGCTACAGCTGAGGCCACAGGTTGAGCTAAAAATAAACACGCTTGGCAGCAGCGTTGAATTCAGCCGTTTTCGTCAAGCACTGCGGCAGTATTACCAACCATTTACCCCTTTGTTCAACGAGATATGGCTAAGGTGGTTGCAGCATACGCCGGAGAGGTTGCTGCAAGAGACGGACGCCTTGCTGAAAATTTTGCAGGTCAAGGCACCTAAACGCGATGAATTTATCTCACCAGCTTCCCGACAGCGCTTTGAGTCACTCACCCAGGCACTTAGCCGGATGGGCATCCCTTTTACTGTAGATATAGACCTTTACCCCGCCAATGACTATTGCCATACCCTGGTTGAATGGCACTCTGACAAATTGGAGGCTGATACCTTGCTTTGCCGTGGGGGGCGCTATGATGCCAGCGCCAGCCAGCAGCTTGGCAAGCCGGTGTTTGCCTGCGGTTTTGCCTTTATGCTGGATCCGATTATGCGCCTGTTGAAGCTCACCCACGGGAATATGCTGAAACAGCGGTTGGTTGATGTTGTCATCATTCCCAGCAGCGCGGTGGCAAAAGATTATGCCTTAACTATCGGATGTACTTTAAGGAAGGCCTTCCCGCAGTTAAGCATTACTAATGACTTTTCTTATATGCAGATCAAAACTTGCAAGAAAAATGCAATTCGTCAAGGTTGCCGTTTTATCCTGACAGTACCGGCAGAAGCCAGTGAGCAAATCGAAATATTTGATAAAGATGCAGAGCAATATCGTGAGGGTAATATGAGCACCATGATAGGTATTTTGAGCCACAGCCTGAATTCGTAGGCCAGACGTAAGGCCGAGTGACCAGCCACTCCTGTGCTGGCCCCTCAGGGCGTTTTATCGCAATAGAACATCGGGGTATTGGCTTTGACAAAAACAAAACCGGAAGTATTTTGCGAGTAAATCTCAAGTTGCAAACCACTGTGTTCAAATAAATAGAAATCGGGCAATAGCACGCTCATAAAACCGGCATACTTGGAGTCATAAGCATCTTGCGATATCAGAATGTAACTATTGCCTGACCTGGTGTATGTGAAATTTAACACGCGGTTAATCCTGGCTATTCTTTCCCCATTTTCAAGTAATGAAAATGTACCCTCCATGCGGCCTCGGCCCTCATTGAATTTAAAAGATAATATACCGCGAACAGCCTTGTTATCTAATGTTGCTTCGAAATTACCTTCGCAAGAAAAATGCTCCATAGGATAGGTACGATAGTATCCTAAAGAGATGACGCTGATGGCCGTTAATAAAAATAACACGAGTAACCATTTTACTACCTGGGGCCTAGTCATAATTCAACTCCCGCAGTCTATCGAAGGAGCGGCATTTTACGCCAGATTCCAGGATGTTTTTATTACATGTAATGATCGAGACCTGGGGGCGGCCTTTGGGTATTGTCAGGTAGACCCAGCTTTTCTCTTCACACTGTATGGGTTTTTGCTTGATAAAAGATAAATATTTATCATCTGTCTTATCCGTGCTTGCTCTGAACAGCAGGCAATTGTTAACTTCGGCAAATTTTACGTAGGGATCAAAATATCCTTTATGTCCCTTGTGTTGATAACGATCGGTAATTGAAATGATGATAAAACCGATGATCAGAGCCACAAGAACTGTCAACAGGAGTTTTGAACCCAACAGTAGCCTCTTCCTCGCTAGCGGATGGCTACCAAATGGACGTGACTGAACCTGCAATGGAGGGGGCTCAAGGGGAAGGTCGATACGATCTTCCTCTATTTCTTCGACAGATACTGTCTCTGTGATAACTAGCCCCTGTTTTGATATCGTTTTCACGACATCATCCAGACCCAGGTTTTTGAACGCCTTACGCAACAATGAGATGTTCTGATAGAGCGTATTCGCACTTACATATACGCCATTATCTTCCCAGACAAACTTAAAAAAAGCTTTTTGGTTCATAACATTATAGCGATTGGTCAGCAGAAGCTCCAAGCAACGGCTAGCGGGAACGTTTAGCTGAATAATATCTTGCGGTACCGATGGAGAGCAGCGCCGCAGAGAGTGCAGCTCAGGGTTATAAATAACACAATTATCAATAAGGTAGGCTTTACCCATTGCTGCTCCCGATCTTTGCACATTTTTTACCAAGTGCTGCATAGCTAAATCAATTATATCTTAATTTTTAGGGTTAAGAAAAATTTCCAGCAGCATAATTTTCTTAATCAGAAAAATCAAAGACTCATATCTTATTGATTTTAATGTAAATTTATGTTTATCGTGGTATTGGTTTGAATTGGACTTATTCAGAACAAGATTTACTACAGGTTTTCGGTACTTCCCCGTAGCATTGATTTCGCCAACCCGCTAATCAACAGCATGGACGTTGTTAACAGGCTCTCTGTGTAACTGGGAGAGCGAGTACAGCCAATGCGCAGGCAACTTGAAACAAGACGAGTATTTTGCATTAAGTTTTTTAACAGGTAAGGCAAAAATGAATTTTATAAATAATAGGGGAGTTGTGTGAGCTTCAATATCAATTCTTCTGTTTACCCAACATGGGTTCCTGAAAAAATAATTATTTCAGATAACAACTTCTTATCAAGAAATGCCATGCTGGAAATATTGCATGAGATTTATCCTGAAAGTAGAGTAAGTGTGGGGAATGAGTTTAGTGATGCCATAAGGCTAATTGCAGAAGAGTGTAAACCGCAGTCCTCATCGCTGCTGATTGTTGACTTTTCTGGTGACAAAAAAACACCTTTAGCGTTCTATAATACCATGAGTAAATACTTTTATTGTAAGCCGAACCTGAAGGTTTTGATTTACACTTCTGTTGAAGATTGTTTTTTCATTAGTTCAGTTTCCAGCTTTATTTCTGGGGCGGTTATATTAAAGAAAGAGCCAGTGCAATCAATAAAAAAACTATTGTACTCTCTAAGTAAAAGCAATGAGGTGCTATTCAGTGATTCAGTACACCAACTTATTGAGAACTATCGAAAGCCATCGATCTCCCCAAAAGCAATTCAAGGGTATTTTGCTGAGCTTGCAGAGAATCAGCTGTCGGCTAGCTCAAGGATCACGGAAAGTAAATATAAAACTTTTTATTCCAGACGCTTTAATACAGTAGAGAAATTAGGGTTCAGAAGTATGCGGCAGTATTACGTTTATCTGTCCAAGATAAACGATATGCTATATAGATAAGGTTTATTTATCTTTTATCTACTTTGAATACACCCTATTAACCTGGTATATGATGAGGTTTTTATCTCTTGTTAAGATATTTCTTTAACTAATGATTGTTCATTAGGAATTTTCTTTTGTTTTATGGCTTAGAACTAAGAATATTCTTTGTTTTCTATCTATGATTACTGTTTTTTTGTGAGTATATTATGCGTTGAGTTTAAAGTGACCGCATATCAATAATGATCTGCGATACGTGGTAAAAAGGATTTTTTAGGGGGCTGCCATTTTTATATTGGTCTTACTCTGGCTGTAAGTTATTAATATGGCCGATGCGCTCTAAAAAATTCGAATTGCATGAAAGCTGCAAACTCGTCACTTTCCAGGTGCATATACTCTAAATAATTCGAGTTGCATGACAAAAACGCAATGCGTTTTTGAACAGCGCTTGCGCTGGCCCGTAGGGTAGGTCTCATTAATGAGACTAATAATCCCCAGGAGCTTACTCCGGTAAGTGACTGGGGTGAACGAGGAAAGCCAACGCACAAGCAACTTGAAGTATGACGAGTATAGATAGCTATGTAATCGTTACTTACGAGGACAGCAGAAAAACGTGCCACCTGGAGTGCGGTAAGTATATTCACGTAATAAGTGAGTTGCTTTACCGTGGTAACACCATTGTCTTTATTAACTAACTATTAATTTCTGGAGTTTTACTTATGGAAAAGAATCTCTATCTTAGCGTTTTGACCGCGATGAGTCTGGGATTTGCGGCTAACGTAGCAGCCGTTGATGGCACAATTACTTTTGAAGGTGTGGTTAACGATACAACCTGTACTTTGGAAACCGACAGCCAAAATATGACTGTTCTTCTACCTTCTGTAACTGCTGCCAACTTCACTGCTGCTAATGCCGCAGCCAATATTCCGGCGGTTAAATTTAGCCTGAGTGCCAATGGCTGTGATGCCGGTGCTGTTAGTGCTTCGGTTTTATTTGCCACCGGAGGTAATGTCGATAGCACGAATGGTAACCTGAATAACAGTCTCTCGAGTGGAACTGATGCGCAGATCCGTATTTATAAGGCCGACGGCACTACGCCTATCAATTTGGCCAACTACGGCGAATCTGCAAGTAACCTCGGTAATATTGCCGATGATAAAGTTACCATTGACTTCTACGCCAACTACTTTAGCAAAAGTAACAAACCGACTGCTGGCGTGTTGAAAACCAGCATTCAATACAGCATGAAATATCTGTGATCCTGAAACCCCGAGATTTTTCCCGGGGTTTATCTCGAAGGTTTATTATGACGGTTCCATCTTTTATTGGCAGCGCAGTACTGCTTAGTGCATTTTCCTTTTTATCAATCTCTAATGCTGTAAATGCGGCCGTAGCGGTGGATGGTATCCGCTTTGTTTACCCTGAAAAAGCCAATCAAATAACTATAAAAATGGTTAATAAAGGTGGAACACCATCGCTGATGCAGTTATGGGTTGATCGTGGGGACTCTACAGTGCAACCCCAGGATAGCGACGCTCCTTTTTTGGTTTCACCACCGATCGTCCGGATTGATCCCAAAAATGGGCAGAGCGTACGTATTACGTTTACCGGGGAAAAGTTGCCCAAGGATCGTGAAACACTTTTTTGGCTAAACACATTGGAGATCCCTCCAGCCACTGAAGCTCAGGATAAAAGCGTATTGCAGATTGCCGTTCGCTCTCACTTGAAACTGTTTTATCGCCCGGCACAGTTGGCGGGAGAAGTTGCTGATGCACCAAACCAGGTTGATTGGCAAGTGATCCCCTTGGCTGAAGGCGGGTATGCTTTGCGTGGAAAAAATCCGACGCCTTATTATGTTACCTATCGCAAACTTGAGCTGAAAATGGGTAAGCAGAGTTATAATCTGGGGTCAGGGATGATCGACCCTTTCTCAAGTGAAACTTTCGATATTAAAGGAATGCGCAATCACTCAGGAAAACTTCAGCTTATTTATCTGCCCATGACTGATTATGGTGTGGGGGCTGAAAAGACGTCTTCTGTTCGCTGAGGTGTAATTGAAAAGGATATTTCACATGTGCGATGAAATAAGGGCGCCCCTTGTGGGTGAGCGTAGCGTTTTTGACTTTACGCCGGTTTTTCCTATTATCTCTTGGGCTGCGTTCTGCTTATCAATGATAATCATTGATAGCGCATTAGTGCCCGCGATTGCAGATGCTGGAATTCCAACTCGTTTCAATACGGATTTTCTCATTAATAAAAATGGCACACCCGTGGATTTGTCTCGCTTTGAGCGTGGTAACCCATTGGTCCCCGGAAAATACCGGTTGGATATTTATATCAACCAAAGGTCTGTGGGTATACAAGAAATTACCATTAAACTGAACAACAATAACGAGCCAGTTTTTTGCTTTAATCCGGAGAATATCGAAAGTTTAGGTATCGATAAGCCGCTTGATAAGCATGAAAATGCCTCGTGTATTGATATTCAACAATGGGTGCCTTACAGCAAGGTTAATTTTGAACCGTCAGGTTTAAAACTGGATGTAAATATTCCCCAGGCATATTTACGCAAATTTGACCATAACTACGTCGCGCCTGATAAAGCCGACGCTGGCGTTATGGCGGCATTTGTTGACTATAACACCAATATTTGGCGTGCATCTTCACCAGGGAATACGCAGACGCAATATTATGCAGGGTTGAATGCCGGGCTCAATCTGGCCAATTGGCGCTTGCGCCATAATGGTTTTTATAACCAGAGCGTTGGTTCGATGGCAACCAAGAGAAAATACACATCGAACAGTAATTACTTGCAGCGTGATATCGCCTTCCTGAAGGCTCAGTTGACGTTAGGCCAATACTATACGGCACCAGATTTGTTCGACAGTTTCTCTTACAGCGGTCTCCAATTGGCTTCGGATGACCGTATGCTGCCGGATTCTCAAAGGGGATTTGCTCCAACAATTTACGGCACGGCGGAAACCAATGCGCAGATCACGGTACGGCAGGGTGACAATATTCTTTATCAAACCAGTGTGACGCCCGGGCCTTTCGTCATCGATAAGCTTTATGGCAGCGGCTATGCCGGGGATATGGAAGTCATGGTGACCGAAGCCGATGGGCGCCAGCGTAGTTTTACCGTGCCTTTTGCTACGGTGCCGCAGTTATTGCGCCCAGCGGTTGCGCGTTACAACCTGGTGATTGGTAAATATCGCGACGAGCGATTAACTGAAACACCCACATTTTTACTCGGTACCTATCAACGCGGGTTTTCCAACTTGTGGACGGGATATGCCGGTAGCACCCTGTCGCAGAATTATCAGGCTGGGCAGATAGGATTGGCGCTGAGTACCGGATTAGGTGCGTTCGCGGTGGATGTAACGCACTCCGATGCCACCGTTCCTGTTGCAGGTAGCCAGCACAGAGCTCATGGGCAAAGTTATCGTTTCACCTACAGCAAATTGCTGGAAACGACGCAAACCAACTTCACGGTTGCCAGCTATCGCTTTTCCAGCAAGGGCTATTACAGCTTCACCGATTATGCGCAGTCTACTGGCAGCGTGGATAGTGATGTGGTGATACCTGCTCGTCAACGCAGCCGCGTGCAGGTGAATCTCAGCCAAAGTTTGCCTGAGGGGTTCGGGAGTTTTTATCTGAGTGGTTCGGTTCAGAATTATTGGAACGTCGATCAAGGCAGAGATATGACTTATCAACTGGGTTACTCAAATGCATTTGCCTGGGGAAGCCTTAATTTGTCCGCAGGGCGCAGCCGTTCTGCGTATGGTGGGGATGAAACACAATATATGCTGAACATTTCGCTGCCTCTCGGGCGCGGTAGAAGTTCGACTTATCTGACAAACTCGCTGACACACAGTGCTTCAGGGGGATGGAATGCGCAGACCGGTATTTCAGGCTCTCTGGGCGAAGAAAAACTGTTCAGTTATGGCTCCTATGCCAGCCGTAATTACCGCAATAACACTAATAACTATGGTGGGAATGCTCAGTACCGGGCTGATAAAGCCATGCTGATGGCAAGCACCAGCCACGGTAGCGGATATTCGCAATATGGCTTGGGGGCTCTCGGTAGTGTGGTGATGCACCCTGGCGGAATAACACTCGGCCAGGCACAGGGGGAAACCAAGGCTGTGGTTTTCGCGCCGGGTGCCAATGGCGCGGCATTGCTTAACAGTAAAGGTGTGCGCATCGGCAACCGTGGTTATGCCATTACTGCTGGATTGACACCTTATCGAGAGAATACGGTCACGCTCGATCCGAAAGATATTTCTAACAGTATTGAACTTAAAGTGACCGAGCAAAAAACGGCACCGCAATACGGGGCAATTATTATGCTGGATTACCCCACGGTTTCAGGCCATCCGCTACTACTGGTATTGCATGATGATGCTGGAAATCCGCTTCCCATGGGGGCTGAGGTTTTCGATTATCAAGGTAACAGTTTGACATTCGTTGGCCAGGGAAGCCGGGTCTTTATGCGTACAAACGCATTGAGTGGGCATATTCAGATCCAATGGGGGCAAGGGGCAAATCGACAATGCCGGGCTAATTATAACTTGCCTGCCAATATCGATGATAAGAGTACGGAAATGATTCATATCACCGCGATCTGCCAGCGTACAGGATAACAACATGAAGCGAGTGGTGAATATCTGCTTGTTTATGCTGCTTGTGATAGGGGGCGTGTTACCCGGTGTGATGCAAGCTCAGGCTAGTTTAGTGGTCAGCAGTACCCGGCTGATTTATCCGGAAAATGCCAAAGAAATTACGGTACAGCTCACCAATCCGGAACCAAAAGAGAAGTTGGCTCAGGTCTGGATTGATGCTGGCGATCCTGATGCCTTGGCTGATAACTCTGATGTTCCTTTTTTAATTATGCCGCCATTAACGCGTATTGAAGGGCAGGGAACACACCGGTTCAGGTTGATGTTTACGCAGCAGAGCGTCTTACCCAAAGATAGGGAGTCGCTGTTCTGGTTTAACGTATTGGACATTCCCCCAATACATAACATGGGCACTGACAATTATCTGGAGTTTAATTATCGCACGCGAATCAAGCTGTTTTATCGGCCCGTCGCTCTTGCGGACAGCGCCAATCATGCCGGGGAGTCCGTCAGATGGAAAGTGGTTGCTGATAATAAAGGTTTTAGGTTAAGGGGGATTAATAGCAGCCCTTACTATGTGTCTCTGAATCGTGTTGTGCTGACGGATATCGGTAAACGTTATAGCTATGCAGGTGAAATGATAGCGCCGAGAGGCAGCGTAGATTTTATCTTGCACGGGTTAAGCTCAACGCCTTCAGAAAAGGCCCGTATTGAGTTTCAATGGATAGATGATTTTGGCGAGATACATCAACAGCGAGACATTGTTCTGAACTAAATTATAAATTTTTGGGAAACAGGTTATGTCTATATCCAGTGCTTACAAGAAAAGTATATATTTCACTGCGCTTGTCTTAGCGGTTTTTCTTCAACTGCGTCCGGCGATGGCGAGTTGTTCATTTTATAATGGTAATGGCCTGCAAAGCTATTTGATAAAATTAAATTCGTCCAATGTGATTGGCGATAATATTATTTTGGCTCGCGATCAATTCAGCTTGGGTAGCACTATTGCATCGGGGCAAATGCCTAATAGCGTAAATGGAGACTACGCAATTTGCTTGGGAAATAACACCTACTCTTATTACGTCACAGGCGCAACGGGGTCTACCGTAGGCGGTTTGAGGAATGTTTTCCCTACTAATATACCGGGAGTTGGTTTGCGATTTTTTTCCCGTGATAATGCCGGGACCGTTTATCGTTTTGGTAATCAGGGAACGGTGGGGTTAAGTAGTGCTTTTAGGTGGGGGTGGAGCCAGAATGGGAATACTTTTTGGGGGGCTGAAATTGTCCCTACCGGGCCGATCGGCAGTGGCACCTATGACGGAAGTTTAATGGCGGTATTTATCCTGGATAAGTTAACCGTGCTTAATCTCCGGGTTGCGCCTTTCACTATCACTGCCAGTAGTTGCAGCGCATCGACGACTCAGCCAGTGGTGGATTTGGGTAAACACAGTAAGAGAGACTTCCCGGCACAGGGCAGTACCACAGAGAAGAAGAGTTTCAATATTGAGCTAACGGGTTGTTCAGAAAAAGGGCTATCAACTATCTCTTATACCTTATCGCCACTGAACAATATTGTTGATGCAAATCAGGCGGTAATGGCAATAACTTCAAAGCCTGAAGCTGCCGCAGGGGTTGGCGTAAAGGTGATGGATCAAAACGGGGCTCCGGTACGTTTCAACAGTGTTACCCACGTCCCCTCGTTTGTTCCAGGGAGCCAGGCCGTGACCATCCCATTCCAGGCGGCAATGTATCGTACTTCAGCGGTTCCGGTTGTCGCCGGGGTAGTTCATGCTCCTCTTACTTTTACTATGACATATCGCTAAGTGTTGCCATCGCTAACGAGTAACAAATAGGGATGTGAGGTTAAAGGATTAACGAAAAATACTATTCAATTTTTGGTGTTCGCTTAAGTAGCTCCAAGAACTAATAATCCACTCGCGCCGTGAAATTTGAAATTCATTGAAAATTCTGCTGAAAGGAGATCTTGATGGATATTGGAATGGACCATTCTTTGCCAGCAACATGGTATCCAGATAATATTGTTATTTTTGAAAAGAATCTTTTTTCAAGAAATGCCATTGTTGATGCTGTAGAGAAAATCTATCCGGAAAGTAATGTGTTTTGTTTTGACTGTATTGCTAAAACGATGAAGTTCATTACTGGAACACATTGTATGCAGCACACCTCTCTGGCAATTATCGAATTCTCTGGGGATAAAAACTCCCCATTGCTGTTCTTTAATACCATGAGCGTGCATTTCTCCGCTCAAAAAAAACATGACTTAAAAGTACTTGTCTATACCTCCGTTGAGGACCGTTTTTTTATTTCTTCGATGACGAAATTTATCTCTGGCGGTATTGTTTTTAAAAGTGAGCCAGTTCTCTCTATGCTGCGCGTGTTGTATGCTATTGGGCACAGTAATGGCGTGGTATTGAGTGCGAAAGCACGAGAGTTACTAGCGAGTTATAAACCACAAAAGTCGTCATGTGATGAGTTAAGGGGTTATTTTTCCGAAATAGGTGAGCACCGGCTTTCGTTGAGTTCACGGCGGATTGATAGCAAGTATAAAACCTTTTACTCCAGGCGATATAACACCATAGCGAAAATTGGCTGTAAGAATGTCAGACAATACTCTCGCTATCTATCAAAGATAGTGGGTCAGCTATCTGAATAAGGTATTAGGCTGTGTTCCTTAACTGTCCGTGGTGCCGTCGCAGATCCAAAAGCCCATTATCAAGGCGGAGGGTGAATGGCCCTCTGTTCAAGGCCGACAACACAGAGAAGGGGCTTTTATGGCGCGATCCTCGCACCTCGAATGGAGTGATAACACAAGGTTTGGCTAAGCAGTTGGCCGAACCTTGTGCTTTTTCTCCCTTTTTACTGCCTTGACAGAACCATTATTTATCGGTTGTTTCTACCGATTTGATAACAATGTTTTCAAGTAATACCGGCGTATAGTGCCCGGCGCTGACGGCTAAAAAGACCTTACCGTTCAGCGTGACCGTTTTGCCTACCAAATCATCGAATTTCTTCCTGTCATTTTGCCTGATAATCAGTTGTACATAACGATTCCACTCAGGCTGATCGATTGCCGCACCGTTAATACATTCAGGCATCTCCACGGTTTTTAATACCATGACGCTGGTTTTTGCACTATCGTCTTCACCTTGAGTGATATCGATGTAGTCTTTATTAATCAGCGTGCCCCTGACATTTATTTTACTATTCTCGACGATGCAGTTGTCATCCAGTGTGAAGTAGGTCAGCAGATATCTTTGCCGTTGCTCATCGTAATCAAAATGTGCATTGCTATAGATATCTGGATACTGCGGATAATATGCATTATAGGAGATAAACTCTGGTACATCTTTGGGGCAGTTACTATAGCTGCCTAGCATCAGCTTGCTGAATTCGGGGAGCAGCGTTTTAAACTTCTCCCACGACACAGGCGTATCTGCGCCGGTAGTCAGCCTATCTGCGGTACTGTTTTTAATATAATCGATATCATTCTCTTTTAGGGCCCGGCAGAATGCCGTCATCTGTTGTATATACAGCGCTTTTAGCTTTTCAGTTGCTGGGGATAGTAACTCTCTGAGCAGCTTCGCATTTTCCTTTTCTGTATAGGTTAAAAATGCATCGACATTATCGTAGCTCGGTGTGTACCAAGGCTGTGCTCTGAAATACTTATCCATATCGCCATCGGGTTTGAATCTGTAGCCGTAACGTGCGTATATCTCATTGAGCATAATACGTTTATCTGGCAATGAGGTTTGGTCTGGCAGCAGGTTTTCCAACTGCATTCGAATACCGGTTCTTGATATTTCAGGGTATTTTCCGGCGAGTTTCTCATTACGCAGCAATGGCGTGAAGGTGAGCATCCCATCAAAACTCGCCAGCATTCCTTTGGTGCCAACCGGGATTGCCCCTTTACGTTTAGATTCAGCCAGGATCTGCCTGCAGGCAAGGTGCTGGTTGTAAATTTCCAACGTCTGTTCTTTTTCTGTATAGCTCTGCAAACTGCACCAAGGGGCACCATAGGAGATCGAACGGACGTCTGGGATAACACGATGCCAGCTCGGCGATCCTTCCGCGTCGGCGTAGATCCCCAACCATTGGTCAGCGGAGAAAGCATAGTTTTCGCTATCGCTGCTCCACATTGCAAAATCGGCAACGTGATAGTCGGTTGCTAGACCACGATAAAAAATGATCTGCGGCGATTGGGCTATGGCTTGTATGTGGCAGAACAGCAGCATCGCGGAGATTAAGAAAATAGACTTTTTCACACTTTTCCTTATGGATATTCCTTTATTTATCTTGCCTCAGCGTAGGACTACCGGCGGCTAGACGCAGATCCTTGGCGAAATGTTACTTCTTAAAGCCAGTGATGTCGCAGTAGCCGTTATCGACTAGTGTAGTGGCTTAAAATAGATTGGCGCTAAAGGCGAAAGAGATGAACACCTCTTGCCTGTTAATTAATCAATCGTAAACCCACTTTCCATCACTTCATTTCCTGCCTTCCGCTACAATCGTCTTTTCCGATCTTTTAGGGTGATTTGACGTGTGGCTTCTGGTTATTACCACCATTTTATGGGCATTTTCTTTTAGCCTGATAGGCGAATATCTGGCAGGCCATGTCGACAGCTGGTTTTCGGTATTAATGCGCGTTGGGCTAGCGGCATTGGTATTCCTGCCGTTTTTGCGTTGGCGCAATATCAAACTGAAAGTGATCCTGCTGTATATGGCTGTCGGCGCGTGTCAGCTTGGCATCATGTATCTGTTGAGCTTCCGCGCTTTTATGTATCTGACGGTAGCGGAATTTCTGTTATTCACGGTGCTGACGCCGCTTTATATCACACTGATTTATGATCTGATCAGTGGCCATCGCCTGCGTTGGAGTTATCTGTTCAGTGCGCTGCTGGCGGTGCTAGGGGCGGCAATCATCCGTTACCATCAGGTGAGCGAACATTTCTGGTGGGGGCTGTTGTTAGTACAGGCGGCAAACATCAGCTTTGCCATCGGTATGGTGGGGTATAAACGGCTGATGGAAGTGCATCCGATCCCCCAACACACCGCATTTTCCTGGTTCTATCTGGGGGCGTTGGCGATAGCCGCGATCGCCTGGTGCCTATGGGGGAATCCGAATCAACTGCCGACCACCAACCTGCAATGGGGGATCCTGGTTTGGCTGGGTGTGGTGGCTTCCGGGCTAGGCTATTTTATGTGGAACTACGGGGCAACCCAGGTGGACGCTGGCACGCTGGGTATCATGAATAACATGCACGTGCCCGCTGGCCTGCTGGTTAACTTTGCCGTTTGGCATCAACAGCCACACTGGGCCAGTTTTCTTATCGGCGGTGCGGTGATTGTGGCTTCTCTTTGGGTACATCGCCGCTGGGTCGCTCCCGGTAGCGCCGTGTGAGCTCAACCTCTGCATCTGCGTGCCTTAAACCTGCGGTGCCAGCGGTCTGACGCTGGCAATGTCAGGCCGGGCAGCATCACGCACAAACGGCAGGTGATCGCAGGCATGTTGGCGCGCAGAGCGGATAAATGCTTCGGTCACCGTCTGGCGCTGCTCACCGTCGCGTGTTGCGGCGTAGAGTCGGCTCCAAAGCCCTTCACCCAGCGTTTTGGTGACGACCAATCCCTGGCGTTCAAAACTCTCTACCACCCAGTGCGGAAGCGCCGCGATGCCCATGCGGGCGGAAACCATCTGGATCAGTAACAGCGTGTTATCGACATTTTTCAATGCCGGGCTAACGCCCGCTGGCTGCAAAAAATGCCGCCAGATATCCAGCCGTTGGCGCTGTACCGGGTAAATCATCAGCGTTTCGTCACTTAAATCCTCAGGTTCAATGTGCTGCTTGGCCGCTAACGGATGGTCTGTAGCCAATATTAACCGCACTTCAAAATCAAACATCGGTGAATAGTGCAGTCCGCTGCGCGGCAGAATGTCCGAGGTGAGTACCACATCCAACTCGCCCTGCTGCAGAGCCGGTTGCGGGTCGAACGTTACGCCAGATTTGAAATCCATCACTACTTGCGGAAAACCTGAGCGGAAGTTATCCAACGCTGGGGTTAGCCATTGAATGCAGCTATGGCATTCGATAGCAATGCGTAATGTGGCCTGATGCGGTTGTCTGCACGCCTGGAGTGCCTGCTGGATCTGCGGCAATACCTGCTCTGCCAGCTGTAACAGGATCTCTCCCT
Source organism: Serratia aquatilis (assembly GCF_044865145.1). Lineage (NCBI taxonomy): Bacteria > Pseudomonadati > Pseudomonadota > Gammaproteobacteria > Enterobacterales > Yersiniaceae > Serratia > Serratia aquatilis. Next base: position 321,283 of record NZ_CP173186.1, read on the forward strand.
GAGGTGTGAAGCGCAGTGGCTGGCTTTTACGAACGAACAGTTTAAAGCCCAAACGTTGTTCCAGATCGCTGAACTGATGTGAAAGTGCAGATTGTGTCTGATGGAGTTGCGCAGCGGCAGCCGCCAGCGAGCCGGTATTACGCAGTGCCTGTAACGTCCGTAAGTGTTTCAGTTCGATCATGAGAGTCCTTCACAGTAACAGTGAAAATATTGCGCTTGTGATTGATACAGTACCTGCGGATTATGGATGTGTAAACATCTGGATGGCTAAATGAGGAATATGACGATGACAGTTCTGAATCACACACTGGGTTTTCCACGCGTTGGTCTGCGTCGTGAACTGAAAAAAGCACAGGAAAGTTACTGGGCCGGAAATTCAACGCAGGAAGAACTGCTGGCCGTAGGCCGCGAGCTGCGTGCTCGCCATTGGCAGCAGCAACAGCAGGCCGGGGTGGACTTGCTGCCGGTGGGTGACTTCGCCTGGTACGATCATGTGCTGACCACCAGCCTGCTGTTGGGCAACGTTCCCGCACGCCACCAGAATAAAGATGACTCTGTCGATCTGGATACACTGTTCCGCATCGGCCGTGGGCGTGCACCAACCGGTGAACCGGCGGCGGCGGCTGAAATGACCAAATGGTTTAATACCAACTATCACTACATGGTGCCCGAGTTTACCCTCGGCCAGCAGTTCAAACTGACCTGGACTCAACTGCTGGATGAGGTCGATGAGGCGTTGGCCTTGGGCCATAAAATCAAACCGGTATTGCTGGGCCCGGTAACCTATCTATGGTTGGGTAAAGTGAAGGGCACGCCGTTTGATCGCCTATCACTGCTCAATGAAATTTTGCCCGTCTACCAGCAAGTGCTGGCGGAGTTGGCCAAGCGGGGTATTGAGTGGGTGCAGATCGACGAGCCTGCACTGGTGCTGGAGTTGCCGCAGGCCTGGCTGGATGCCTTCAAACCGGCGTATACGGCACTTCAGGGGCAGGTGAAACTGTTGCTGACCACCTATTTCGATAGCATCGGTCATAATCTGGATACAATCCAGGCATTGCCGGTTCAGGGGCTGCATGTGGATCTGGTAGCCGGTTCAGATGATGTTGTTGCACTGAATAACGCACTGCCGAAACAGTGGCTGTTGTCCTTGGGGGTGATTAATGGCCGTAACGTCTGGCGTGCTGACCTAAGCAGTTGGTTCGAACGCTTGCAACCGTTGGTCAATACTCGTCCGCTCTGGATTGGTAGCTCCTGTTCATTGCTGCATAGCCCAATCGATCTGAGTGTGGAAAGCCGTTTGGACCCGGAAGTGAAGAGCTGGTTTGCTTTCGCCTTGCAGAAGTGTGCCGAGTTATCGTTGCTCAGTGGTGCCCTGAATGCCCCACAGGCAGCCAAACTGGCGGAACTAGACGCCTACAGTGCCCCAATTCGTGCTCGTCGCCAGTCAAGCCGAGTGCACAATGCCAAGGTTGAACAGCGCTTGGCGGCTATCACGGCCAAGGATACCGAGCGTCAGCACCCTTATGTGCAGCGCGCTCAGGCTCAACGGGATCGTTTCAATCTGCCCGCATGGCCAACCACCACCATCGGCTCCTTCCCACAGACCACTGAGATCCGTGGCTTGCGTCTGGATTTCAAACAGGGCCGCCTGGATGCCAAAAACTACCGCACCAGCATTGGTGAACACATCAAGCAGGCCATCACCGAGCAGGAGCGTTTGGGGCTGGATGTGTTGGTTCATGGCGAGGCTGAACGTAACGACATGGTGGAATACTTTGGCGAAAACCTCGATGGCTTTGTGTTTACCCAAAACGGTTGGGTGCAGAGCTACGGTTCCCGCTGCGTGAAACCTCCGGTAATCATTGGCGACATCAGCCGCCCGAATGCTATCACCGTTGAGTGGGCCAAGTTTGCTCAGTCGCTGACCGACAAACCGGTAAAAGGCATGTTGACGGGCCCGGTGACTATTCTTTGCTGGTCATTCCCACGCGAAGATGTGACTCGCGAAGTGATTGCCAAACAGATTGCTTTGGCGCTGCGTGACGAAGTCGCGGATTTGCAGCAGGCCGGTATTGGTATCATCCAGATCGACGAACCGGCACTGCGTGAAGGCTTGCCGCTGCGCCAGTCCGATTGGGCGGCCTATCTCAACTGGGCGGTGGATGCGTTCAAACTCAACGCTGCCGTGGCGCAGGATGACACGCAGATCCATACCCACATGTGTTACTGCGAGTTTAACGACATCATGGATGCTATCGCCGCGCTGGATGCCGATGTGATCACCATCGAAACCTCGCGTTCTGATATGGATCTGCTGGAAGTGTTCAAAGAGTTTGATTATCCGAACGAAATTGGGCCGGGTGTCTACGATATCCACTCGCCTAACGTGCCCAGCGTGGAATGGATCGAGGCGTTACTGCGCAAAGCGGCGCAAAATATCCCGGCGGAACGTCTGTGGGTTAACCCGGACTGCGGCCTGAAAACCCGAGGCTGGGCGGAAACCCGCCAGTCGCTGGCTAACATGGTGTTGGCGGCACAGCGTCTGCGCGAGCCGCAAGCCTGATCGCTGTTGACATGCATAGGATCTGACCAAGGGTGCTGAGGCACCCTTGGGGTTGATGACAAAGTCGCCTTCTGACCCGAGATACCCGGGCCTAGCGCACCGAGGGGCGCTCCGACGGCTTACGCCGTTACGACCCCATCGGCACGCTCTCCCTAATAACGGGGTTTGTCAGCAGTCTGAAGGGTGCTGCGGCGCCCTTTTGTCATTCCACAGGCGTTAGCGAACTGCCGGGCCAGAGGCTTAGGCTGTGTCCCTTAATTGCACGCGAGCGCCGCTGGCGGTCATTTGCGCACAGGGCAAGGCGAGAGCCGCGAGGTTTGGTGGACCAAATAAGCGGCGAACAACGCAGCAATGCGCGCAAATGGCCCCAGCCCGAAGGGTCGCGCCCCAAAAGCCCGTTCTCTGTGTTGTCGGGCTTGAACAGAGGGCCACTCTGCCCTTCACCCTCCGCCTTGATAACGGGCTTTTGGGTCTGCGACGGCACCACGGGCAATTAAGGGACACAGCCTAGTATCTGCTCCGTCAGTGTGGCAATTAGGGCGGCAACATCCGTTGCTGCCGTGCTGTGCATGGCTTCCACCACAATCAGCGCCTGGGTGGTGTGTGCGGAAATGGCGGAGTAACCACTTTGCCGATGAGTCCAACGCCTGGCATGGGCCTGACCGCTAGCGTCGACAAATATGACTTCACCGTGTAAAGGAGACTCGGTACTGCCAGAGAAAGTCTGATAAATTTCATTGCCTTGTGCATAACGTACCTGTAGATCGCCAGCGATCTTCTGACGATCAAAAACCGCGATAGGAATAGCGAAGGCCACCGATAGTGCATTGCATAAATCAATCAGGGGAAAAATGGCGGGTAAAGCTCCCTCTTTACGCAAGCGGCGCAGCAGAGACTCTGCCGCACAGCGATACTGCGTTGGCTTGAGGCCCATCTGCACGAACGCACGCCGCCAGGCTTGAATTTCTGGCAAATCGCTTTCGCTACCCGCAGTTAATCTGGCTGAGGCCCGGGAACTGAAATCGGCGACCGTCTGGCTGACGTTCACTCGCTGATCGATACCCTCGACCAGCAAGCAGCAAGAAACCAATGAAGGGAAGTCGGCACGCAGAGGGCTTGCATAGCTAAAGTTCATGATCCACCGTAATTTGAGTTGAGTTCAGTCTCGCTACTCTGCTGCTGATTGCGCTTGGCGTCTTGAACAAAATTGCAGTCGCTCAGCCCGGGTTACTCGTGCTGGCATAGAGACCGGGGGAGACGCCTAACGCCCGGGTGAATTGGCGAGTCATATGGCTCTGATCGGCAAAACCGGCTGCTGCGGCACTTTCCGCCAATGGGGTTCCGTTGGCAATAAGCTGTCTGGCGAGTTGGATACGGCGCTGGACCAGATAAGCATGGGGCGTGATGCCGGTGGCGCGCTGAAAACTGCGTATCAGTTGATAACGGCCGATGCCACAGAGCTGAGCCAGCTCCGCCAGAGAAACCGGATTGGCTGGATCATCGTCAAGACGTTCCCTTGCCACACGTATTGTTGGTGAAAGTTCCGTTGGTTCTCGCTGATGAAATAGCCGGGCCAACAACAGGAGCAACGATTGTTCCTGCTGCAGTTGCCCGCCGTATTGGCGTTGGATCATGCTGTTAAACAGGGTGCGAAAACCGTCGGCGGCAAGGTGATCGGTCAGCACTGGCGATGAAAACTCACTGCATGACGATTTACCCGCCGCAAGTTCGCTGGTGGCAGCTTCGACCAGCGCAGGGTCCAGATAGAGCATGCGCCATGAGCGTGTTCCTTCACCCAAGGGACGACCATCATGCACTTCGCCAGGATTGACGGTAATGATGTCGCCTGGCCGGGCTTCCACCAGCCCACGGCCACTGAGTGATTTTTGTGCTCCATGGGTAATCAGGCCGATGCCAAACTGGGTGTGAAAGTGTTTGGGATAGCGGTGCGCGGTGGCGGCGATCACCACCTCGATACCCGGCACGGAACAGGGCGGCATACTGAATTGGCCCGGCATTCGATATCTCCTCTCCTTGGGGTTTGCGACGGCACCACGAGTTTTTAGCCTACCACTATTCAGAGCCACCACCAGTGCTATTCTTTGCCCTGTTGCTACGTTTTTCTGGCCGCTATTCGCTATTATCGGCTATGGCTTTTCACCCGGTTTGAAGGATCTTGTTTGATGAAACACCCGCTCTCGGCTGTGTTGACCCCGTTGCTTGATGATGTGCAGGGGATCCGCCAGGTCTACTTCGCTGGTAATCAGTTACCCGCTCCTGAGCTGGCGTATCAGGTGAACTTTCCGCGTCTTGAATTGGTGATCGACGGTGAGCAGGAGATGGAGTGGGAAGGCAGCCAGGGAACTCGGCAACGCCAGTGTTTGCAGCCGGGTGATGTGCTGTTTGTCCCGGCTCAGGGTTGGAATAACCCATGCTGGCAACGCCCTGTTACCACGCTGAGCCTGTTATTCGGCAAACAGCAGTTGGGCTACAGCCTGTTGGGATGGGATGGCGAGAATACGCAGCCGTTGGGTAAGGATAACGTGGCGCGCCGTGGGCCGCGCGTGGGATCGTTTATGCTGCAGGCACTCAACGAACTGGCCTGGCATCAGAGCGATCAAGTCACCGCACGTTTTCTGGTGAAAGGGTTGCTAAGCCATGCGCTCGATCTGTTTGGAACCTCGGTAAAGACCGCTTCCCGCAGCCAGGCGCTGTTTGATGCGGTACGCAGCCATCTGGAAGAGCATTACCGCGAACCGCTGACCCGCGAATCGGTTGCTCAGGCGTTTTATATTTCTCCCAACTACCTTTCCCACCTGTTTCAAAAGGCTGGTGGCGTAGGGTTCAATGAGTATTTGAATCACGTTCGGTTGGAGCAGGCAAAACATCTGCTGAAACGTTATGACATGAAGGTGAAAGAGGTGGCGCATGCCTGTGGGTTTGTTGACAGCAACTACTTCTGCCGGCTGTTTCGTAAAAACACCGAGCGTTCTCCTTCGGAATATCGTGGTCAGTACCATAGCGAATTGAAAGAACGGGAATAGCGCCCTAAACCACGCGGATATGCGTTTCCTGCGGTGAAGCTGCGGCTTTACGTACTGCACCAAGCGCTTTCTCCGGGGTGCGTAGAAAGGTGTTGATACCAATATGTACGGAGCGGTGGTGCTTAAAGCGTTCACTTTCCGCCAGCAGGATATCGCTGATCAACAGCACCACATCGGCCTGGGCCAGATCCTCTGCGGTCAACGCGTTTTCAATCCCCAACGCCCCCTGAGTTTCGACTTTGACCGGCCATTTTTCCAGCGCACACAGTTTTTCCAACCGCTCTGCGGCCATGTAGGTATGGGCGACGCCGCTGATGCAGGCGGTGACCGCCACGAGTTTGATCGTCATAAGCGCCTCTTACCCTGTTAACTGCGTTCAACCGCCAATCACCACCCGATAACCGGCCTGCTGCGCCATGGCCTGTATGGGGGCGATCTCCTGCTCGGAGGGAGGTGCCATATTATGCAGCGCATATTCGCGCCCCAGCAGAGCATATTTGGCTTCTCCATACTGATGAAAAGGTAACAGGTGGATCTCGGGCAGTTCGAAAGGCGCGAGGAATGCCAACACCTGTTCCATATTCTCCCTGCTCAAAGTGTAGCCCGGGATCAGCGGCAGACGCGGAATTAGCTGAACTCCACGCTGTGCCAGCGCGGCAAAGTTTACCAATACCCGTGGCTGATCGATATTCAGCAGCCGTTTGGCCGTATCTGCATCCATGATCTTCAAATCGAACAGCACCTGATCGCAGTGTTCCGCCAAAGCCATCAGGCTGGCGAGCGGTGCATCCCCAGCGGTCTCTATTGCGGTATTGATGCCCAGAGCCTGGAGCCGTTGTGCCAACTGGGTGGCAAATGCTGCCTGCATCAATACTTCCCCACCGGAGAGCGTCACACCACCGCCGGAGGTGCGATAAAACACCTCATCTTTGAGGATTTGCTGTAACAGCGCATCCAGCGTTATGTTCTGGCCGATGAGCTCCATTGCGCCGCTTGGGCACTCCTGCGCATCGTTCAGGCAGGGTTGGCAATGCAGGCACTTGGCCTCGCGCCGCACGCGGTGGATCTTGCCGGACATCGATTCTGGATTAGCGCACCATGGGCAGGTATGCGGGCAACCTTTGAAGAACACCACGGTGCGGATGCCCTGACCGTCATTCAGTGAATAACGCTGAATGTTGAAGATGCGCCCCTGCGGCACAGCGTTAGCAGCCTGGGGTAGCCCAGGCTGAATAAGCTTATAGTTGATGCGCTGTGCGGCGGATGATGTCATCCTGGATCTCCTTCGACAGCTCTACGAAGAATGCGCTATAACCTGCGACCCGCACCACCAATCCGGCAAAGTCCTGTGGCCGAGCCTGCGCCTCGCGCAACGTTTCGGCATTCACCACGTTGAATTGAACATGCTGTAACTTGAGTTTGGTAAAAGCACCCAGGAAGTCTGCCAGCTTGTTTAACCCTTGCTGCCCCTCCAGGGTGCTTGGGGTGAATTTTACGTTCAGCAGCGTACCGTTGGAGAGCAGGTAGTTATCCAGCTTGCTCACCGACTTCAGTACCGCCGTTGGCCCTTGGGCATCCTGGCCGAGCATCGGCGAAAGGCCACCGTCTGCCAATTGCTCACCGGCATAGCGCCCGTCTGGCGTTGCGCCGACCACTGCACCCAGTGGGACGTGGGCAGACACGGTGTAAGAGCCCGGCGTAAACTGGCCGCCACGCGGGTTACGGTATTTTTCCACCTCTTTGCAGTAAAATCGCAGCAGATCGGCGCTGATAAAATCAACTTCATCAATATCATTGCCGTATTTGTCAAAGCGGTTGATCAGCCGTGCGCGGATCTTTTCCCCTTCCGGGGTGGCGAAGTTGGCCTTCAGCGTCGCCAATAGCTGGTCAAAACTCAGCCGTTGTTGTTCGAAAACCATGCCTTTCAGAGCATGCAGTGAATCGCTCAGGTTGGCGATACCGATCCCCTGAACCCCAGAGAAGTTGTAACGAGCCCCTCCTTTGGTAATGTCTTTACCGTTTTGCAGGCAATCGTCAATAAATGAAGAGAGGAGTGGGACCGGTGCCCAGTCGCGGTGGCCGATATCGCAGATATTACTGCCTTGAGCCATCAGTTGGACGTAATGGCGGATTTTTTCCCGGATCTGTTCCAGCAACTGCGGGTAGGTGAGGGGGCTGTTGCCCTCATTGTCCAACAGCGTCAGTTCCATCACTTTCAGCAGGTTGAACATGGCAATGTCGTGCAGGCCATAGGTGCGCCCTGGGATCGAGAGTTCAACACAGCCGACCACCGCGTAGTCACGGGCATCCTCCAGCGAAACGCCACGGTTGAGAAAGGCCGGCACCACCACTTCGTCGTTGAAGATTTGTGGAATACCGGTGCCAAGGCGGATGGTTTCGGCGGTTTTCAGCAGGAATGGCCGGTCAATAAATTCGTTGACCCGCACCCCCAGGTTTGGCTGCGGCAAGCGGATATTCTGGTAGGCATCAAGACACAGGAACGACAGCACGTTGACCGCGCTACGGCCAGTTTCCGTCAGGCCGCCCAGCAAAATGGTATAGCCAGTTGGGAAGCCCGCAAAGTAACGGGCGCTGGAGGTGGAACGCAAAAGTACGATGTCGTTGCACTTAACCCACAGGCTTTCCAGCAACTCCTTGAGGAAAGCGGGATCTTCCCCCTGATTGAGCGAAGCCTGATAAAACGGCAGCATGTACTGGTCGAAGCGGCCCAAAGACAGGGAGCTGGCGTTGGATTCGTACTGCAGAATAATGTTCATGTACCAGAACAACTGGCAAGCCTGATAGAAATCCTGCGGTTGGTGGTGGGCAATCTGGCTGGAAACCGTGGCGATGCGCAGCAACTCGGCGCTGCGGGCATCGTTGCCACATTCTGCCGCCATGCGCCGTGCCAGGGTGGCATAGCGCAGGATATGGCGCTGTGAGGCTTGCAACAGCAACAGTGCCGCTGTGTAGAACGCATTATCCGGCTGCCGTGCGGCGAGCGTTTGCAACTCGGCTAATAGGTTGTCCAGCCCGTGGTTCAGCAGGCGCGGGTAATCGATAATGATATGCCCTTGGCCTTTGTCCGTTTGGTTGATGCTGAAGATTTGGGTCTGGGTTGCCGTTTTAACCTCTTCCGGCATCTGGCTGTTGATGAAATCCTTCATCGAACGCTTTTCCCAGTAAGGATAAAGCTGTTCGCGGTAAATCTGTTTGTCGGCTTCAGAAATGGCAAAGCGATCTTGTGGGCGCGTTGGGAAAGCGTCTAACTCTTTCAGCAACCAGTAAGGATCCATCTCTGGCGACATGATCCCCGCACGGGGTTTTACCGTGCGGTTGCCCGCGATCAACTCGTCTTCCCGTATGGCTATTTCAACGTGATCCAGAATATAGGCCGTGGCTTTGGCTCGGCGAATAATGGTGGGCTCCCCCTCGGTTTGCCGATGGCTGGCAGTGTAGAGCAGTGCGCGTTCCAGTGAAATTTCACGTGGAGCGGAGAACAGAGCGGCTTTCAGGCGTTCGATACGGGAGATCATCACGTGTTCCTTTTTGCTGCAGGGTTGAACGGTAAGCCTGTCAGGCCAACTGCGCCAGATGGGCTTCTATCTTGTCCATAATGGCATCAGCACGTTTTACCGCGTCGCTGATACCTATGCGCACCACGGTTTTCCCTTTGAAGCGCTCTTCGAACTTGATACCGATGTCCTTGGTCAGGATCACCAGATCGGCAGCGGCAACTTCCTCGGCGGTCAATTCGTTTTCCAGGCCGATAGATCCCTGAGTTTCAACCTTGCATTGCCAACCTTTAGCTTTGGCGGAACGCTCAAGGGCTTCTGCAGCCATGTAGGTGTGAGCAACGCCGGATGGGCAAGCGGTAACCGCGATAATCGTCGTCATAATAAGTTCCTCAATGATACCTATTGTCTTGCAAGCGACCGCTTTGACTGGCCACCGCGTGCAAGGGTATTTGTTCAGTTAATTTCAAAATCCAGATCCAGATCGCTTTCCTGTGCCGCTTGTGCACTCTGCTTCTTGGTAGCAAAGCTTTTCAGTAAGTTAACCAACAGCGCGGTGACCACCATGCCCACCAAGAGCGCGGCTATGAAGCCCAGCTTGCCCTCAACCACTGGCAGTACAATCAGGCCGCCCCAACCGGCATAACATTGTGCGCCGACCAATGCCGCAGTTACTGCAGCACAGGCGGTGCCGATCATGATGGAAGGAATGACGCGCAACGGATCCGCAGCGGCAAACGGGATCGCCCCTTCAGTAATGCCGACGCAGCCCATTAACAGTGCCGCTTTGCCCGCTTCGCGTTCTTCGGCGGTGTAGTATTTGCGGCCAATCAGCGTGGCCAGCCCCAGGCCAAGCGGTGGGGTGGCGATGGCCACTGCCGCAATGGCAACGACCGTGTAAACACCCTGAGCGACGCAAATCAGCATAAAGGCATAGGCCACCTTGTTGACCGGGCCACCCATATCGAAGGCCAGCATCAGGCCCAGGATAATCGCCAGCACGACGATGCTGCCCTGCTGCATGCCCTGCAACCACTCGGTCAGGCCGTGGGTCAACGCGCCAACCGGTTCACCCAGGCCCCACATCATGATGCCCGCGGTGAGCAGGGTGCCGACAATTGGGATCACGAAGATCGGCATCACCGAACGCAGGATCTTCGGCACCGGGATCTTCTTGAGGTAGAACACGATAATCCCCCCCAGCAGGCCGGCGATAATCGCGCCAAAGAACCCGGCCCCGAAAGAAGCGCCAACCCAGGCCCCGATTGCCGAGGGAGCCAGCGCGGAACGATCGGAGATGGAGTAGCCGATGTAGGCGGCCAGGAAAGGCACCATCAGCGTCAGACCGGCTACGCCAATGTCGAACAGTTTTTTCAGGTTTGGGTCGGTGGCCGCATCGGGCACGGCGCCTTTGCCATACAGCATGACGGAGATGGCCAGCAAAATACCGCCAGCGACTACAAATGGGATCATATGGGAAACGCCAGTCATCAGATGCTGGCGTGTATTTTTAAGTATGTTGAGCAGATCTTTCATCGTTCACTCCCTGGCAGCAACCAGCGTGCTTCTGAGATAAAAACCACCTGAGAAATAACCCCTGATGGAGAAAGGTTGTTGCCTATCACAATAGGCATCTGCCTGCGCTACCGACAGTGGACAAAGTTGCCATTTACTGGATTTTTGTAATGTCAGGAGAAAAGTGCGATCAAACTCAAAGTGTCAGACGGAATAAACGCGGATTGCTCGAATAGGCTTTGTGAGCGGTATCGCATTTATGTGGTAAGAATACATTTGTCCAGTGTTTGACATTTTTATCCGCTAGCCGTGGTGTACACCGCACTTTTATCCTTGTGGCAAACCGGTGCTGTTCACCGCTGCTTTGGTATGAGGAAAGAGTGATGGCTAAAATCGTGACGTTTACCTGCGTGCTGCCCAATGGGATCCATGCGCGCCCAGCCAGCCATATCGAAACCCTGTGCAACGGTTTCCGTTCACGCTTTGAATGGCATAACCCACGCAGTGGCATCCGTGGGGACGGTAAGAGTGTCCTCTCGTTGATCGGTACCGATATTCTGCTCGGCGATGAGTGCCGGGTTACCATTGAAGGTGAAGATGAGCAGGCGGCGTTCGAACGCCTGAGCCAGTTTATTCAGCATGAGCTGCCACTCTGTGACGAAGCCTTGCCCCAGGTAGATGCCCATGCGGAGCTGGAGCCGATCCCTCAGTCCCTTGCCAATCTGCAGCCGACGCTGTTTCGTGCTCGTTCGGTCAGCCAGGGAACCGCCAGCGGTAAGCTGGTGCATCTGGCGCGGGTGGATCTGCATGCCTTGGCTCTACCGCCAGCCAACAGCGTTGAGCAGGAGCAGGATCGGCTGGCCGATGGTCTGGCACGGTTGGGTAAGTCGTTAGATCTGCAACTGATGGCCGGTAACGGTACAACGACAGCGGTGCTGGAAGCACACAGCTCGTTACTGCGTGACGGCGCATTTCGCCAACACTTGCTGGACGGCGTTTTAAACGGAGTGGGCTGTGCAGCGGCGATCGTCGCTACGGCTGCCCACTTCAGCCAACAGTTGGCGCAGTCTGCCAGTGCCTATCTGCGCGAACGAGAGCTGGATATTCGTGACGTCAGCTTTCAACTCCTACAGCATATCTACGGCGAACATCGCTTCCCGGTACAGCAAGCGCTGACTAGCGACAGCATCTGCATTACCGATGAACTTACCCCCAGCCAGTTTTTGGAACTGGACAAGCGCTATCTGAAAGGTTTGCTGTTAGGCAGCGGTGGCAGCACTTCGCATACGGTGATCCTGGCCCGTTCATTTAACATCCCCACGCTGGTGGGGGTAGAGGCTACTGCCTTACTGCCATATTTGCATCAGCAGATACAGATCGATGGCGATCTGGGGCTGGTCGCCTGCGATCTTACCGAGCCGGTTCGCCGTTATTACCAGCAGGAACAGTGGTTGAGTGAGCAGATCCGCCACCAGCAGAGCGCCTATCTGGATCTGCCGGGGCGCACGGCGGACGGTGTTCGTATGGAAGTGGCGGCCAACATTGCGCATGCGGTAGAGGCTGAGGCGGCATTCAGCGGCGGTGCAGAGGCGATTGGCCTGTTCCGCACGGAAATGCTGTATATGGACCGTGGATCCGCCCCTTCAGAAGATGAGCTGTACAACATTTATTGCCAGGCGGTGGAGGCGGCGGCGGGTAAGTCGATCATCGTACGCACCATGGACATTGGTGGTGACAAGCCGGTGGATTACCTGAACATTCCGGCAGAGAACAACCCGTTCCTCGGCTACCGTGCGGTGCGTATCTATCAGGAGTTTCTGCCGCTGTTCCGTACTCAGCTACGTGCGATCCTGCGTGCTTCGGCACATGGCCCGCTGAAGATCATGATCCCAATGATCTCTTCAATGGAGGAGATCCTCTGGGTGAAGGATCAACTGGCCGAGGTGAAGCAATCCCTGCGCGGTAGTCAGATCCCATTCGATGAAAAAATCCCGCTCGGCATCATGCTGGAAGTGCCTTCGGTGCTGTTTATCATCGATCAGTGCTGTGAAGAGATAGATTTCTTCAGTATTGGCAGCAATGACCTGACGCAGTATCTGCTGGCGGTGGACCGGGATAACGCCAAAGTCATCAAGCATTACAACAGCCTGAACCCGGCATTCCTGCGCAGTTTGGATCACGCGGTCCGCGAAGTGCACCGTCACGGAAAATGGATTGGCCTGTGTGGCGAGCTAGGGGCCAAAGGCTCGGTGCTACCCCTGCTGGTAGGGATGGGGCTCGATGAGATCAGCATGAGTGCTCCTGCTATTGCAGCAACCAAAACTCGTCTGGCCAAGTTGGATAGCCGTGAATGCCGCCTGTTGTTGAACCGTGCGATGGCCTGCCGTACTTCACTGGAGGTGGAACACCTGTTGGCGCAGTTCCGTATGGAACAGAGCGATGCTCCGCTGATTACCCCTGACTGCATTGCCCTGGGGGTGGATTGGCGCAGCAAAGAAGAGGTGATCAAAGGCATGGCGGATAACCTGCTGCTGTCTGGCCGTTGCCGTTATCCACGCAAGCTGGCCGCCGATTTATGGGCGCGTGAAGCAGTGTTTTCCACTGGGTTGGGCTTTGGCTTCGCTATTCCACATACCAAATCTGAGCATATTGAGCAGTCGACAATCAGCGTTGCCAAGTTGGCGCAGCCGGTGGTCTGGGGCGAGGAGCAGGCGCAATTTGTCATCATGCTGACCCTCAATAAACATGCCGCTGGGGATCAGCATATGCGTATTTTCTCCAAACTGGCGCGGCGCATCATGCACGAAGCTTTCCGTGAAGCATTGGTGAACGCAGTTTCCGCCCAACAGGTGGAAACATTGTTGAAACAGGAGCTAGAACTTTAGGTTTTGCCGTTAAGGGAATTAGCCCAATCCATTCCGGGCGCTGCGGCGCCCTCCATTTTCGCTTTGAGGTACAACCATGGAACTCTATCTGGATACTGCCGATGTCAATGCGGTGAAGCGTCTGGCGCGCCTTTTACCGTTACAAGGGGTAACGACCAACCCGAGTATTGTCGCCGCATCACGCACCTCGCTATGGGAAGTATTACCTGCTCTGCGTGATGCGTTAGGCGGGCAGGGCAAACTGTTTGCTCAAGTGCTGGCCACAAAGGCAGACCTGATGGTAGAAGAAGCGCTTTTGCTCAATCGGCGGGTTTCTGGGCTGGTGGTGAAAGTGCCCGTTACTGGAGAAGGATTGGCGGCGCTTAAAATATTGCATGGTATGGGGATCCCGACGCTAGGCACTGCGGTCTATGGCGCGGCTCAGGGGCTGCTGTCTGCCTTGGCTGGAGCCGAGTATGTGGCGCCTTATGTCAACCGGGTGGATGCTCAGGGGGGCAGTGGGACCGCTACCGTAAAGGAGCTACAGCAACTGCTTGAATTACATGCTCCACAGGCGAAAGTGCTGGCGGCAAGTTTCAAAACACCGCGTCAGGCATTGGAGTGCTTGCTGGCAGGCTGTGAGGCCATTACTTTGCCGGTGGACGTGGCTGAGCAGTTTATCAGCGCCCCGGCAGTACTGGCCGCAGTGGACAAGTTTGAGGGTGATTGGCACAGCGCATTCGGCACATTGACGCTGTGCTAAGGAGAAAAAGGGGCAGTGGTTGCCCCTGAACTGACAATTACCTCACGCCAACGACACCGTGCTGCATGAACCACGCCAACATACGCTGCCAGCCATCCGCTGAAGCTTCGGCATTATAACTCGGGCGGTAATCGGCATGGAAAGCATGGCCTGCCTGCGGATAAACTACAATCTCGGCATCGGCGTTGGCCGCGCGGATTGCCTGACGCATGGTTTCCACCGTATCCAATGGAATGCTGGCATCCTGGCCGCCATATAGCCCCAGTACCGGAGTTGAAAGATGGGTGGCAATATCGACCGGATGCTTCGGTGAATTCAGGGTCTTCTCGCCGACCAGTTTGCCATACCAGGCTACTGCGGCTTTCAACTGCGGATTATGGGCGGCATACAGCCAGGTAATGCGCCCGCCCCAACAGAAACCGGTGATCGCCAGCTTACTGGCATCGCCACCGTGGCGCGTTGCCCAGTGAGCGGTATGATCCAGATCGGCTAATACCTGGTTGTCCGGAACTTTACTCACCAGTTTTTGTACCAGCTCACCGATATCGCTGAAATCTCTGGCATCCCCCTGACGGAAATAGAGTTCTGGCGCAATGGCCAGATAGCCCTGTTTTGCCAGGCGACGGCACAGATCCTGAATATGTTCGTGAACGCCAAAGATTTCCTGCACTACCAGAATGACAGGGAGTGGCCCAGGATGGTTGGCCGGTTTGGCGATATAGGCGGGAAGATCGTCCCCCTGCGAAGGGATAGTGGTCTCGCCAACATGTATGTCGTGTTCATCAGTCTGGATAGTTGAAGTCGCCAACGGAGCAACGGCTGGGGTGAATCCCCCCTTGGCCTGGTTGAGTATCATTTCTGGTTCGGTTTTCATTACAGTCTCCATGCGATAACGCGGCTGAGCTTAACTATAGGCAAGATTACCGCTTATTTTTCATGCCATGGTCGGTATAGCCTGAACTTGTCGAAAACATTTCCCTTGGTGATTTTTATTTGTGATTCAAATCACATAAATAATGTAGGTTAATTTTCGTTTCTTTATATATGGTGACTACGGTCACTAAATTTGCCTGGAATTTTCAGTAGAGTACATTTTTGTTCCTCCCACAAACGGGTTCCATGAGGAGTATTCCTATGTCTCAGTCTGACGTTTTTCACCTTGGCCTAACTAAGAATGATTTACAAGGGGCTACACTGGCCATTGTTCCCGGTGATCCACAGCGTGTAGAGAAAATTGCCAAGCTGATGGAAAACCCGGTGCATCTGGCCTCTCATCGCGAATTTACCTCCTGGCGTGCGGAACTGGATGGCAAAGCGGTGATCGTCTGCTCAACCGGTATTGGTGGCCCATCTACTTCGATTGCCGTTGAAGAACTGGCGCAACTGGGCATTCGCACCTTCCTGCGTATTGGTACCACTGGTGCTATTCAAGCCGATATCAACGTTGGCGATGTGCTTGTTACCACAGCAGCGGTGCGCCTCGATGGTGCCAGTTTGCACTTTGCCCCGATGGAATTCCCGGCAGTAGCGGATTTTGCCTGTACTACTGCGCTGGTTGAAGCCGCCAAGGCTTGCGGTGCAACCACGCATATCGGTGTCACTGCTTCTTCCGATACTTTCTACCCCGGTCAGGAGCGGTACGATACTTATTCTGGTCGTGTGGTCAGCCGTTTCAAAGGTTCGATGGCCGAGTGGCAATCCATGGGCGTGATGAACTATGAAATGGAGTCCGCCACCTTGCTGACCATGTGTGCCAGCCAAGGACTGCGTGCGGGAATGGTTGCCGGTGTGATAGTCAATCGCACCCAACAAGAGATCCCCAACGCGGAAACCATGAAGAAAACTGAAAGCCAGGCGGTGCAGATCGTGGTTGAAGCCGCTCGTCGCCTGCTGTAGCTCCTGCCAAATACGGGCCGTTCAACGGCCCGTGAGGTTGATGACAAAGTCGCCTTCCGACCCGAGATACCCGGGTCTAGCGCACCGAGGGGCGCTCCGACGGCTTACGCCGTTACGACCCCATCGGCACGCTCTCCCTAATAACGGGGTTTGTCAGCAGTCTGACGGGCCGTTCAACGGCCCGTTTCGTCATTTTGCACTAATCTGGTACGGTTATACTCACCTGCGTCATGCAGTCCACTGCCATACGGTCAGCGCGGCTGTCTATCTCAAGTCAATCTACATGAGGACGTTTATGACTGTTCAGATCTTGCAACATCCTTCCTTGGCGCCGCTTGATGGTGGTATCAACTTTCGCGATTTAGGTGGTAACAGCGTTGCTGATGGTCGTCGTATCAAGCGGGGGCTGTTGTTTCGCTCTGGTTCTCTGGAACGCCTGACGAAGAAAGACTGTAGTTTCCTGGCGGGTGTTCCGGTGCGTTCGGTGCTGGATTACCGTGATGCTGATGAAGTTCAAGCCAAGCCGGATGTGCTATGGGAAGGAGCAGACTATCACCACGTTCCAGCAAATCCGCTCAGTAATGAAGTGAATGCCAACCTGGAAAAACTGACCAGTGAAACCCTTGCCGGGTTTAATGCCCAGAAATTTATGCTGGAGCTTTACCGTCGCCTGCCATTCAACAATGCTGCATATCACCAGTTGGCTCAACTGTTGGTACAGCCGGAAGATGGCGCTCTGGTGCAGCACTGTGCCGTAGGCAAAGATCGTACCGGTGTCGGTTCAGCGCTGGTGCTATTTGCGCTGGGCGCAGATGAGGCTACGGTGGTGGAAGATTATCTACTGACCGAAACGACGCTGGCGGCTTTTCGCCAACAGATGCTGGAGCAACTTTCCATGCGTTTGAATGATGCTGCGTTGGCTCAATTCACCCAAGTATTGAGTGCTCGGGAAGAATTTCTAATGACTGCGTTGGGCTGTATTCGTGAGCAGTATGGTTCTACCGATCGTTGGTTGGAAGCTGAGTACGGGCTGGGGCAAAGCCAGCGCCAAGCATTGCAGGCGTTCTATCTTGAATGATGAATAGCTAGTGAGGTTCGATATTGCGTATCCTTGCGGTTGATTATTTCTCTAAACAGGAGCAGAGGATTGAACCTGAATGACATTGTCGATTGGGTGAGTGAAGTAGTGCGCCAGCATGAAGGCTGGGCTGTGCCCATTGTCTTCTTTCTGGCATTTGGCGAGTCACTGGCTTTTCTCTCTTTACTACTGCCAGCAACGGTCATTTTGCTTGCTTTGGGCGCACTGATCGGCGAAAGCGGTATCGCTTTATGGCCGATTTGGGCCGCTGCCGCTGCGGGGGCGTTCTTTGGTGATTGGCTCTCTTACTGGGTGGGATACCACTATCAGGATCGCGTTGCCCATATGTGGCCGCTGTCGCGCAATCCACAGCTGTTGGTGCGTGGCCATGCGTTTTTTGAACGTTGGGGCGTGCTGGGTATTTTCTTTGGCCGCTTCTTCGGGCCACTGCGGGCGGTAGTGCCTCTAGTTGGCGGGATCTGCGCCATGCCACAAATGTCATTCCAGATTGCCAATATTACCTCAGCAATGATCTGGGCATTCGGTATTCTGGCTCCTGGGGCATACGGGATTAAGTGGCTGACGCAGTGGATGGGTTGAGGGCCGATGCCGCAGCCCTCAGTTAATTATTTACCCTTGCTGCAACCTGTTTATTTATAATTAAGGGTAAGTGAGAATTCGATCACGATTTTCTCTTTATCTGAGTTTTTTTCTTCCCCTTATTTTTTGGTGATGTTACTTTGCCAGTAAGTGGATTGTTACTGTGAATAAACAGGCAAAACCCAAACCCATTGACGAAAAATCGTCACGGGTTTGGGTTTTTTTTTGTACTTAAGCCAAGTGACGATCTGCTGATAATTAATCAATTAACCAATTAACGTATAGGCGTAATGTTTTTCACTAAGGAATAATCAATGAAAATTAAAACATGGTTGCTGGCCTCTCTACTTTCATTCTCTTCGCTATCCGTGGTTAATGTTTCTGCTGCTGAAACCGATAGCGTTAACATTTACTTTGCCCGCCACGGTAAAACGATACTCAATACCTATGATCGGGTACAGGGCTGGGCAGATTCACCACTGACACCGGCTGGCGTTGAAGTGGCCCGCTATCTGGGGGCTGGCTTAAAAGGGATTGAATTTGATCGTTTTTACACCAGCGATGCAGGGCGCCAACGCGAAACGATGCAAACCATCCTGCAGGAAATCGGGCAGCCGCAAGCTAAAACGACGGAACTGACTGATTTACGTGAGGAGTTCTTCGGCGGATTTGAAGGGTTGCCAAATGAGGAGATGGCTAACGCTTCCGCAAAAACACTGGGCCTGGATTCTGGTGCCACCATGTTTAAGCAGATAACTGAAGGCAAAATTGACCTTATCACTATGGTTAATACCATCAGCAAGAGCGATGACAAGAAAGAAGCAGAGGATGCTGTTCAGGTGAAAACGCGTATGCAGCGGGCACTCAATACCATGGTACAGGACGCTTTAAAGAGTGGAGATAAAAATATTCTGGTTGTCTCCTCAGGGTTATCGATATTGATGATGATTTCAGATATGACCGATAATCCGAATAAAAATAAACCGCTGAAAAATGCGGCAGTAGTGAAGATTATTTACAAAAATGGCAAATATACGGTCACCGATGTTGGCGACATGAGTTATGTTTCAAAAGGTCAGGAAGCCCTAAAGAATAATCATTAATTCTTTCTGTGCAATAAATAAATATACCATTCATGAAGCTGATTTCCGGGGCGTAAATTCCCCGGTCGGATTTCACTATGTCTATTTCAGGGATGACAATAAATGAAAAGGTCTGTCTTGTGTTTTTTTATTACTGTCTCACTATTATCTGCTGCGGCTCAGGCAGCGGAGGAAAACGTATTTTCTTCACCTATCTTCAGTGATAGCCATGCGGAAATTTCACTGAAAAATATCTGGAAATACCTCAAGGAAGACGCTGCGAATCCCAAAAGGGTTCATAACGCCTGGGGGCAAGGGCTGGCGCTGAGTTATCAATCCGGTTATCTGGCAGATACTCTCGGTTTTAACCTTGATTACTACAGTGCGGTAAAGCTGGGTGCCAGCGACTACTTCAACAGTCGCGGGGTGTTGTACAACAATGGGTCCGGTAACAGTAAAAGCAATGCAACAGGTTTCAGCAAGATTGGGCAACGTTATATCAAACTGAAAGGGGAGGTTGGCGCTGCAGCGCTCAATGCGCAGTGGGGTTGGCAAACCCTGCATAACTATGGCGTTATCACCAACTCTACGCATTTATCACCCACCGCTTACCTGGGCTGGTCGGGGGGGATAACGGGGGGGAGATTTTCTTTGCAAGGTGCCTATGTTGAACGCTCCATGGAGCGCAACTCGCCAGACAGCCTGCGTCTGCAAACCAATGATAGGCGTTATATCAATCATCTTGTTACAGGGGAGTTGGGTTATAAAAGCGACCTGTTTACTGGGCAGTTGACCTACGGGGAATCACATAATTACTTGCGCCGGCAGACCCTGCGCCTGGGGCTTAAACCAACCCAGAAACTCAGTCTTGGTAGCCAGATTTATGCCACCCAAGCGTTGGACGATTACAAGGTAATGGCGCTGGATAGACGTAATTTTGATCGTAACGCCAATCACTATGCCTTCGACGCCAAATGGCAGGAGCCGCGTTGGAACATCAAGTTGGGTGTCTCCTACACGCGGGCACCGAAAGGCGAAGGAGAACTCGGCTTTTTTCCCCGGCACTTGACCAGAAACACTCGCGGGACTTACACCTCAATGTCCCATGTTGGTGAGGACTATCTGCGTGATGGGGAAACCATGCTGGCAGTGCTGGCCGAGTACCATATTACGCCTGAGTTTAGCGCAGGGCTTGCTGGCAACTATGGCCAGTTCAATTACCAAGGGACGATGGTGCATACCGGTGAGGTCAACGCCTTTGGCAGTTGGGCTCCTTCACACCCGGCGCTGAAAAATCTGACGGTTTTCAGCAGGATCGGCCCAGGATGGTCCTATAAGAACGTGAATAAAACGCCAGTAATATCCGACGGGAGTTACTTCCGTTCCCATTCGCTGGCGGCCGAGTTTATCGCCGAGTATCGCTTCAAACTGTTTTAGTCCTCTATATCAGCGCGGTATTCCCGTCGGTCACCGCGCGTTCCAGCATGAAAATAGGCTGGACATCCATACAGCCTCACTTTAACGTTGCAGGCAATGGGCGCAACATGCGCTGGAATTGCATAGTTAATGGGAGGCAGGGTGGATACCAGTTTGGTTTACGGTATTGGTGGCGTGTTGATAGGCCTGCTGCTGGGGTGGCTGATTACCAGCTTGAAGGCGCAGCAGAACAGCGCTCAGCATGAAACCGATTTGCGCTTGCTGGAACAATCTCTGCGGCAGGTACAAAGCGAAACCGATGCCTGCCAGGAAAAGCTACAGCGCCGCGATCAGCAACTGCGGCAAAACGATCTGGAATTGCGTACGTTACATAGCCAACTTGCTGCCGGGCAGGAGAGGTTGCAGCAACTCAACCACTGGCGTAATGAGTGCGAACTGTTGAATCAGGAACTGCGGGCGCAGCGTGAAGTCATCAGTGCACAAGAAGCCGAGCTACGTGAAGTGACTATTCGTCTGGAAGAGACCCGTATGGCGGCGGAAGAAAAGCAGCGGCTATTGATCAACAGTGAACAACGCCTGACCACCCAGTTTGAGAATCTGGCGAACCGTATCTTTGAAAACAGTGGCCGCAAGGTGGATGAGCAAAATAAACAGAGTCTGGATCGTCTGTTGTTACCGCTCCGCGAGCAGTTGGACGGTTTTCGCCGTCAGGTGCAGGATAGCTTTGGTCAGGAGGCCCGTGAGCGGCATACGTTAACCCATGAGATCCGAAACCTGCAGCAACTAAATGCGCAAATGGCGCGTGAAGCACTCAACCTGACCAAGGCGCTGAAAGGCGATAACAAAACTCAGGGCAACTGGGGAGAAGTGGTTCTGAGCCGGGTGCTGGAGGCTTCTGGTTTGCGCGAAGGACACGAGTATGAAACACAGGTTAATGTGCGCGTGGATCATCAAAGCCGTATGCAGCCCGATGTGATTGTGCGCTTGCCTCAGGGCAAGGACGTGGTGATCGACGCCAAGATGTCGCTGGTGGCCTACGAACGTTACTTTAACAGTGAGGATGATAGCGATCGTGAGGCGGCGTTGAATGAGCATATCAGTTCGCTGCGTGGGCATATCCGGCTGTTGGGCCGCAAGGACTATCAGCAGTTGCCGGGTTTACGCTCACTGGATTACGTGTTGATGTTCATCCCGGTGGAGCCTGCATTTCTGTTGGCGATAGACCGCGAGCCGGACCTGATTGGTGAAGCGTTGCGGCACAACATCATGCTGGTCAGCCCTACCACTCTGTTGGTCGCTCTGCGTACTATCAGCAATCTATGGCGTTATGAGCATCAGAGTCAGAACGCACAGCGTATTGCCGATCGCGCCGCGCGGCTGTACGACAAGATGCGCCTGTTTGTTGACGACATGTCGGCACTGGGGCAAAGCCTGGATAAAGCGCAGGGCAGTTTTCGTCTGGCAATGAACAAACTGAGCGAAGGGCGTGGTAATCTTATCGGCCAGATTGAGGGCTTCCGGGCACTGGGGGTCGAGGTTAAACGGCCAATTAACCCATTGTTGGCCCAGCAGGCCGATACCCAACGTGACAATGATGATCCGGCAGTGCAATACGATGGCGGTGCTGCGTTGCGTGAAGACGATGAAGACGCGGAGGAACCTGGTTCTGCCTCGTAGAGGTTATACCCGTGCAAGGTGGGGTATTTTGCCGCTTTCTGGTACACTCCCAAACACTAAATTGACTGAATAGCAGGCAGGACAATGGTAGATCAAGCGCAGGAAACCACCGACTTTGGCTTTCGTACTGTAGCAAGAGACGAGAAGCAGGCCATGGTGGCAAACGTTTTTCACTCTGTAGCGGCAAAGTATGACGTGATGAACGACCTGATGTCGTTTGGTATTCACCGGATCTGGAAGCGTTTTACCATTGATTGCAGCGGTGTACGCCGTGGTCAGCGTGTGCTGGATCTGGCTGGGGGAACGGGCGATCTGGCTGCCAAGTTCTCGCGTATGGTTGGGGAACAGGGGCAGGTAGTACTGGCGGATATCAATGACTCGATGCTGAAAATGGGGCGCGAAAAACTGCGCGATCATGGCATCGTGGGCAATATCAGTTATGTGCAGGCAAATGCCGAGGCCCTACCGTTCCCTGATAACTATTTTGACTGCATTACCATTTCTTTTGGCCTGCGTAACGTTACCGATAAAGACAAAGCACTGCGCTCTATGTTCCGCGTGCTCAAGCCGGGTGGCCGTCTACTGGTGCTGGAGTTCTCCAAACCGTTAATGGAACCGCTGAGTAAAGCTTACGACGCCTATTCCTTCCACGTGCTGCCTAAAATTGGTGAGCTGGTGGTCAAAGATCCGGACAGCTATCGCTATCTGGCTGAGTCTATCCGTATGCATCCCGACCAGGAAACGCTTAAAGGGATGATGAGCGCGGCTGGTTTCGAAAGCGTCACCTATTTCAATCTGACCGGTGGTATCGTCGCATTACACCGGGGCTACAAGTTCTGATGATGGAAATGCCGATGCTGCTAACCCCGTTACTGACCGGTGTGCTGGAAACCTCGCTCAATAATCTGCTGTTTCGCGACCGCAGCATGAAATCTGTGCGCCAACGGTTGGTAGGTAAGGTGCTGCGAATTGAACTGCAGGAACTTGCCACGCCTTTGGTGTTGATCTTCAGTGAACAGCGCGTGGATGTGCTTGGGCAGTCCGAGGACAAAGCAGATTGCACCTTGCAAACCGGTGTATCGTCTCTAATGAAATTGCGCGATCGTCAGCAGCTTTCGCCGATGATGCGCAGTGGTGAACTGATCGTCGAAGGCGATATTCAGGTGTTGCAGCAGTTAGTGGCGCTGCTCGATCTGGCAGAGTGGGATCCGGCAGAGTGGCTGGCGCCTTACTTCGGCGATATTGCAGCGCAAGGGATCGGTCAGATCGCCAGTAAAGGTCTCAGGTTGGTAAAGTCAGGTTTGCATAGCCAACAACGCTATGTGGCGGAGACGTTGACTGAAGAGTGGCGAATGGCACCTGGGCCACTTGAAGTGGTGTGGTTTAACGAAGAAGTTGATGCTGCTGCCCGCAGTGCCGATGTGTTGCTTGCCCGTATGGACAAGTTGGAGGGCAAGCGATGACCCCTGGTGAAATCTGTCGTTTCTATCTGATCGTCAGCGTTTTTCTCAGCTACGGCCTGGATGAACTGATCCCCAAGATGCGTTTGACGCTGCCGCTGCGTTTTGGCCGCCGTTTGCTATTCTGGATGCCGAATCGCCATAAAGACAAACCGTTAGGCGAGCGCCTGCGCCTGGCTCTGCAGGAATTGGGGCCGGTGTGGATCAAGTTTGGCCAGATGATGTCGACACGCCGCGATCTTTTTCCCCCGCATATTGCCGATCAACTGATGCTGTTGCAGGATCGGGTTGCCCCGTTTGATGGTGCATTGGCGCGCAAACATATCGAACTGGCGATGGGCGGGCCGTTGGAAACCTGGTTTGATGATTTTGAACCGCAGGCGCTGGCGTCGGCTTCAATCGCTCAGGTGCATACCGCACTGCTGAAAAGCACCGGACAGGAAGTGGTTTTGAAGGTGATCCGCCCGGATATTGTGCCGATTATCAAGGCTGACGTACGTCTGATGTACCGCTTGGCGGGTTGGGTGCCAAAACTGATGCCCGATGGCCGCCGTCTGCGTCCGCGTGAAGTGGTTCGCGAGTACGAGAAAACCCTGCTTGATGAACTGAATCTGCTGCGCGAAGCGGCAAATGCCATTCAGCTACGCCGCAATTTCGATGGCAGCCCAATGCTCTATGTTCCCGAAGTTTACTCTGATTACTGCCGTGAAAGCGTGCTGGTCATGGAGCGGATTTACGGTATCCCAGTGTCGGATATTGAGGCCCTTGAAAAACAGGGGACCAATATGAAACTGTTGGCAGAGCGTGGGGTACAGGTGTTCTTTACCCAGGTATTCCGCGACAGCTTCTTCCATGCGGATATGCACCCTGGCAATATCTTTGTCAGCTTCGAGCACCCGGAAGATCCCTGTTACATCGGTATTGATTGTGGCATCGTTGGTTCTCTGAACAAGGAAGACAAGCGTTATCTCGCGGAGAACTTTATCGCCTTCTTTAACCGCGATTACCGTAAAGTGGCTGAGCTGCATGTCGATTCCGGTTGGGTGCCGCGCGATACCAATGTGGAAGATTTTGAGTTTGCCATTCGTACCGTCTGCGAGCCGATTTTTGAAAAACCGTTGGCGGAGATTTCGTTTGGCTACGTGTTGTTGAATCTGTTCAATACTGCGCGTCGCTTCAACATGGAAGTGCAGCCGCAGTTGGTTTTATTGCAGAAGACCTTGCTGTATGTTGAAGGTCTAGGCCGTCAGTTGTACCCTCAACTGGATTTATGGACCACGGCAAAGCCATTCCTTGAGAGTTGGATGCGGGATCAGGTTGGTATTCCGGCGGTGATCCGCGCACTGAAAGAAAAAGCGCCATACTGGGCAGAGAAACTGCCTGAATTACCTGAATTGTTTTATGACAGCCTGCAGCAGCATAAGCTTTTGCAGCAAAGCGTGGACAAGCTGACTGGGCAGATGCAGGCACAACGTCTTCGCCAGGGGCAATCACGCTACCTGTTCGGGGTTGGCGCTACGCTGCTGATAAGTGGTACGATTTTGCTGCTGGGGGGCGTGGACGATTTGCCTGCCTGGTTTATGGCTGCAGGCGTCGTTGCCTGGGTTATCGGTTGGAAACGCACCGCTTGAATTTACTCGTCATACTTCAAGCTGCATGGGTGTTGGCTGCGTCCGCTCTCGGGCTTGCCGCCTTCATGCAACTCGAATTATTTTAGAGTATAAATGGATTAACCCGGTTAAAGACTGCTGCTGCTGCGACCGGAAATTTAGCAAGTTGTTGCGCATAATGCTGCAACTTGGAGTGTGTCGGGTATAATGCGGCAACGTAAAATGACCCCTTAATGTAGAGGTAAATGGAATGGGTGGTATTAGTATTTGGCAATTATTGATCATCGCAGTGATCGTGGTGCTGCTGTTTGGTACCAATAAACTCCGCACGTTGGGTTCCGATCTCGGTGCATCAATCAAAGGTTTTAAAAAAGCGATCGGTGATGACACTACTCCGCCGACCAACACAACAGAGAAAACCAGCAATGATGCTGACTTTGCGGCCAAGCCTATCACCGATAAGCAGCCGGAAGTGAAAACGGAAGAGTCAAAGAACAAAGAGCAGGTATAAACCGTGTTTGACATTGGGTTTGGTGAACTGCTGCTGGTGATGGTGATCGGCCTGGTGGTGCTCGGGCCAGAACGATTACCAGTGGCGGTCAAAACTGTTGCAGGCTGGATCAGAGCATTACGTTCTCTGGCTAGTTCGGTGCAGAATGAGCTTTCACAGGAATTAAAACTGCAGGAACTGCAGGACAGCCTGAAGAAGGTTGAAAAGGCTGGCTTGCAGAATTTGACACCAGAGCTCAAAGCGTCGATGGATGAGTTGAAGGAAGCTGCGGAATCGCTGAAGCATTCTTATCACGTTGATGATAAGCCGTCTAATACGATCCACAATCCGCAGGCTACCGATCCTGAAGCCTTCCACGACGACGTGGCCCATGCCGATGCTGCAATTCCCACCCCAGTTACCGCCGCGCGGCCTGAACCCGTTATGAAACCTGTGGCAGTAGCAAAAACGGCGGATCAAGCACCCGTTGCTAAAGTGGAACAAGCCCCTGCAATGCAGGCCATTCAAGAGCCTGTGGCGGAAAAACCCCCTGAGTCTCAACAACCTAGTGGCGAACGTTAAAACATGGCCGTTGAAGATACCCAACCGCTTATCAGTCATTTGATCGAACTGCGTAAGCGGCTGTTGAATTCGATCATCAGCGTACTGGTGATCTTTATCGTGTTGGTATTTTTCGCCAACGATATCTATCAGTTGGTGTCCGCGCCACTGATCAAGCAGTTACCTAGCGGGGCGAGCATGATTGCCACTGATGTGGCCTCACCGTTCTTTACCCCGATCAAGTTGACGATGATGGTTTCGGTGATTGTTGCTGCACCGGTTATCCTCTATCAGCTCTGGGCCTTTATTGCCCCTGCGTTATACCAGCATGAACGCCGCCTGATGATGCCGCTTCTGGTATCCAGCAGCCTGCTGTTTTATCTGGGAATGGCCTTTGCCTACTTTATTGTGTTTCCCCTGGCGTTTGGCTTTTTCGCCAAGACCGCGCCTGCTGGCGTGCTGATTGCGACGGATATCAGCAATTACCTCAATTTTGTCATGGCGCTCTTTATGGCGTTTGGCGTGGCTTTTGAAGTCCCGGTGGCCATTATTCTGCTGTGCTGGAGCGGTGTCACCACCCCTGAAGATCTGAGAAAGAAACGCCCGTATGTGCTGGTCGGCGCTTTCGTTGTGGGTATGTTGTTGACGCCACCAGATGTCTTCTCGCAAACCCTGTTAGCGATCCCAATGTACCTGCTGTTTGAGGTCGGAGTATTCTGTGCCCGCTTCTACGTTGGGAAACGGCGAAAGCCAGCCGAAGAAGAGGAAGGCGAAGAGCCACCAGCATCTTGATACCAAGCCGCCCGATGGGCGGTTTTTGCTTTGGAAAAAACTATGTTTGATATCGGCGTTAATCTCACCAGCACACAATTTGGCAAAGATGCGCAGCAGGTGGTCGAGCGCGCTTGCGCCGCTGGCGTGACGGGGATCCTGATCACCGGCACCAATGCCCAGCAAAGCGAGGCTGCCAGCCATTTGGCGCGGCAAAACGCCGGTTTTTGCTGGTCTACCGCCGGTGTACACCCACATGATGCCAGCAGTTGGTGTGACGATGTGGCACAACACATTCACCAGCTTGCAGTAAGGCAAGAGGTTGTGGCAATAGGCGAGTGTGGGTTGGACTTCAACCGTAACTTCTCAACGCCGGCGCAGCAGGAAAAGGCCTTCAGTGACCAGTTAGCGCTGGCCGCTGAGCTCAATCTGCCCGTATTCCTGCATTGCCGTGAGGCACACGCACGTTTTGCTGCGCTGCTGGCACCGTGGTTGGATAAACTGCCCGCCGCTGTGGTGCACTGCTTTACGGGTACTGCCGAAGAATTGCAAGGTTGTCTGGCGTTAGGATTGTCGATCGGCATTACCGGCTGGGTCTGTGATGAACGCCGTGGCCTTCAATTACGTGCCTTATTACCGCAAATTCCTATTGATCGGCTGCTGCTGGAAACCGATGCCCCTTATCTGTTGCCCCGGGATTTACATCCAAAACCTGCATCTCGTCGCAACGAACCCTGTTTTCTGCCCCACATTGTCCGGCAGGTTGCTGCCTGGCGCGGGGAAGAGCCTGAGTGGCTGGGCAAGAAAACTGATGAGAATGCCCGCCGGCTGTTCCGGCTGGTCTGAGTTAGGAGAACACTATGAGCTATGCATTTCCGGGTACTTTCCCTGGTCGCCGTATGCGTCGCGTGCGTCGTCATGATTTCAGCCGTCGTTTGGTGGCGGAGAATCAACTGACGGTGAACGACCTGATTTATCCGGTATTTGTCATGGAGGGTAGCAACCGTCAGGAAGCCGTTTCATCCATGCCGGGCATATCACGCATGACTATCGATCTGCTGATTAAAGAAGCTGAGGTTATCGCCAAACTCGGCGTTCCAGTGATCTCTTTATTCCCGGTGATTGAACCCAGTTTGAAATCGCTGCATGCGGAAGAAGCCTATAACCCCGATGGCTTGGTACAACGTACCGTGCGAGCGCTAAAAGCTGCAGTACCTGAATTGGGTGTGTTAACCGATGTGGCCCTCGATCCGTATACCACGCACGGTCAGGACGGAGTGATCGACGAGCACGGTTACGTAATCAACGATGTCAGCAAAGAAATTCTGGTGCGACAGGCGCTTTCTCATGCTGAAGCCGGAGCAGAGATTGTGGCTCCCAGCGACATGATGGATGGCCGTGTCGGTGCTATCCGCGAGGGCTTGGAGCAGATTGGCATGGTAAATACCCAGATCATGGCGTATTCCGCGAAGTACGCCTCCTGTTACTACGGTCCATTCCGCGATGCATTGGGTTCATCAGGTAACCTGAAGGGGGGCAATAAGAAAACCTACCAGATGGACCCGGCTAACAGCGACGAAGCGCTGCAGGAAATTGCCCAGGACCTGCAGGAGGGCGCCGATATGGTGATGGTCAAGCCAGGAATGCCGTATCTGGACGTCGTTCGGCGTGTGAAAGATACCTTCGGCGTACCCACTTTCGCTTATCAGGTTTCTGGCGAATACGCGATGCATATGGCGGCGTTTCAGAATGGCTGGTTGCAGGAACAACCGGCAGTGATGGAGTCGCTGTTGTGCTTTAAGCGTGCCGGCGCGGATGGGGTTCTGACTTACTTTGCCAAACGCGTAGCCCAGTGGCTGCACGATGACGCAATGCGTCGTTAATCTGTAGCATGCAAAACAGGCACCCGAGGGTGCCTGTTGACGTTATAACTTCTGGAATTGTCGGTTATCAATACTCTGGTTGACCTGCTTGTTGATCAGGTTAAGCAGCAGCATGGAACGGGCCTCGCCGTCAGGCTCGGTATAGATTGCTTGCAAACCTTCGAATACCCCGTCGATTATCAGCACGGTATCACCAGGCTGTGGTGTTTCCGGATCGACATAATGCCCATTATTGTGCGCCTGCAAGTCTTGGATGACCTGCAAAGGTATCTGTGTCGGTAATGCACCAAAACGCACAAAGTGGCTGACACCACGGGTGGCGCTGATGGTTGTGGTGTGAATACGTTCAGGATCGAACTCCACAAACAGGTAATTGGGGAATAATGGCTCACTGACCAATGTACGCTTACCGCGAACGATCTTTTCCAAGGTGATAATTGGGCTCAGGCAGTTGACCTCTTGCCTGACCAGGTGTTCCTGCGCCCGTAAGAGCTGACCGCGCTTACAATAAAGTAAATACCAAGATTCCATAGTTTCACATGCCTTTCTGTCAGCCGGTAAGCATACCAAAAGCCACTACGGATACCTAGTGAAGCAGTTTTTTCATGTGTTGCTGGTACAATCTGCTTCAGGTCTTTAGCTGTGGTAATGCTGTAAGCCCAAGAGTCGGCTATCAAGGCTGACACCAAGAGTACAACGGGTTAATGGGATCACGCTATGAACGGGGTTCGCGGACAATAAATTGAAACGTAGGGGCACAATCTCATTCCCTTCGTTCAGCATAAAGTCACACAATTATCTGCCCCAATCAGGTATAACAATAGGCCTGAAAATTGCCACTGTCACAGTATGGTAAGCGAAAAACTGTTCGATGTGACGTCATTATCATTTCTGAACCGAGGAAAAACCATGGAACTATTTCTGCTGAGTAACGGCAAACTATCCGGTGAGGCGGAACTGCTGGGTTATGCCAAAAGCCAGCTGTTAGCTATGATTGAACGCCGTAAAATCACTTCTGCCGTATTAATTCCTTATGCGTTGATCCGCAGTGATTACGACCAGCGTGCACAGGACTTAGCACAAACGTTGGGCATCAAGGTTACCAGTATTCACCATGCCGAATCACCGGCAGAGGCGATTGCGCAGGCCGAGTGCATTCTGATCAGTGGGGGAAATACCTGGATGCTGAATCAGATGCTGCATGAAAAAGGTTTGATTGTGCCGATCCAGCGTGCGGTACGTGAACGCCAAGTGCCCTACATAGGTTGGAGTGCGGGTTGCAACGTAGCGACGCCAAGTATTCGCACCACTAACGATATGCCGGTACGTAACAGCGTCGTGTTACCTGCACTGGGGCTATTCCCGTTGCAGATTAACCCGCACTATATCGATGCCCACATTAGCGGCCACATGGGGGAAACCCGCGATGAGCGCTTAGCTGAGTTTTGCGCGGTTAACCCCAGTGAATCGGTGGTGGCGCTGCGTGAGGGTAGTCTGCTGCATGTCAGTGGTAACGAGCTGCATTACTTCAGTGCCAAACAGCAGGGCTTCAAGGTGTTCCGCCACGGTGTTGAAACGCAGGAGTATCACGATACCTTGGCGTTACGCCCGTTAGTGCCGTTTACCTGCCACTGAGGTGCGGATCTACAGTCTGCATTCATTTAATTATGATTGGCTGGCTCTGGTGATTTCTGCCAGCCATCAGGATTTTGATTATCGAAATCAGTTAAAATTGAAGCAGGGGATGACCTGCATCATTGTGGTGACAACCCAAAGCTGCAGGGGTAAAGTTGGCTGACGCAGCGAGAGTCTGTTAATCTAGCCGGCAGTGGCGAAATGCCTTAAAATCAGGCAGTTAAATAAATGTGGGTTAAAGTGAGGATTTCCGCACTCACGTATTTAAATCTACTATAAATCAATGGTGTAATGGCCTGCATGAAATACCGTGACCTACGCGACTTCCTCTCGTTGCTGGAAAAGAGAGGCGAATTAAAACGCATCAGCCAGCCGATTGATCCCTATCTGGAAATGACAGAAATCGCCGATCGCACGTTACGCGCGGGTGGCCCGGCGCTGTTGTTCGAAAATCCGAAAGGCTATGACATGCCGGTGCTCTGTAACCTGTTCGGCACGCCTAAACGCGTGGCGATGGGAATGGGGCAGGAGGAGGTCAGTGCGTTGCGTGAAGTCGGCAAACTGCTGGCGTTTCTCAAGGAGCCAGAGCCGCCAAAAGGCTTCCGCGATCTGTTTGATAAAATGCCTAAATTCAAGCAAGTGATGAATATGTCAACCAAGGTACTGGGCTCGGCCCCTTGCCAGGAGCAGGTATGGCAGGGGGATGATGTCGATCTTGGGCGTATTCCGGTAATGCATTGCTGGCCTGAAGATGCTGCACCACTGGTTACCTGGGGGCTAACCGTTACGCGTGGCCCGCATAAAGAACGCCAGAATCTGGGTATCTATCGCCAGCAGGTGTTGGGTAAAAACAAGCTGATTATGCGTTGGCTGTCACATCGTGGAGGCGCGCTCGATTATCTGGAGTGGTGCCAGACTCACCCTGGGGAACGCTTCCCGGTGGCTGTCGCGCTGGGAGCCGATCCAGCTACTATTCTGGGGGCGGTGACGCCAGTACCGGATAACCTTTCTGAATACGCTTTTGCCGGGCTTCTGCGCGGTAACAAAACCGAAGTGGTTAAATGCCTTTCAAACGATCTCGAAGTTCCAGCGAGCGCGGAAATTGTGCTGGAAGGTTATATCGAACCAGGGGAAATGGCGCCTGAAGGCCCTTATGGTGACCATACCGGGTATTACAATGAAGTCGATAACTTCCCGGTATTTACCGTTACCCATATTACCCAGCGGCGTGACGCTATTTATCACTCTACATATACTGGCCGTCCGCCGGATGAGCCAGCGGTTTTAGGCGTGGCACTGAACGAAGTACTGGTGCCAATCCTGCAAAAGCAGTTCCCGGAAATCGTCGATTTCTACTTGCCGCCGGAGGGGTGCTCTTACCGTTTAGCGGTAGTTACCATCAAAAAACAGTACGCAGGGCATGCAAAACGCGTAATGATGGGAGTCTGGTCTTTCCTACGCCAATTTATGTATACCAAATTTGTTATTGTATGCGATGACGATGTAAATGCGCGTGATTGGAAGGATGTGATTTGGGCGATCACTACCAGGATGGATCCGGCAAGGGACACCGTGTTGGTAGAGAATACGCCGATTGATTATCTTGACTTCGCTTCACCTGTTTCCGGTCTTGGGTCGAAGATGGGGCTGGATGCGACTAATAAATGGCCAGGGGAAACCCAGCGCGAGTGGGGCCGTCCTATTCAGATGGATGATAAGGTGCGTGCGCGCATTGATGAAATCTGGGATGAACTTGCCATATTCAGTGACAGAGAACCGACGCTTTAGAGCCAGTATTTGTTCTCAGTCTTGCATTGATGACCCGACAGAGGGAACGCATGACAACATTGAGCTGTAAAGTGACCTCCGTAGAGGCCATTACCGATACCGTTTACCGAGTACGCCTGGTGCCAGAGGCATCGTTTTCGTTCAAAGCAGGGCAATACCTGATGGTAGTGATGGACGAGCGTGACAAGCGCCCGTTCTCTCTTGCTTCAACGCCGATGCAGCAGGACTATATCGAGTTACATATTGGTGCTTCCGAGCTGAACCTGTATGCGATGGCCGTGATGGATCGCGTGCTGAAGGAGCAGGCTATTACCGTGGATATTCCGCACGGCGATGCCTGGCTGCGGGAAGAAAGCCGCCGTCCTTTGGTACTGATCGCAGGTGGTACCGGGTTCTCTTATGTTCGCTCCATTCTGCTGACGGCTTTAGAACAGCAGCCGGAACGCGATATTTCCATCTATTGGGGTGGGCGTGAACTGAAACATCTTTATGATCTCAGCGAGTTGGAGGCCATCTCGCTGCAGTACCCTAATCTGAAGGTGATCCCGGTAGTTGAGCAGCCGGAAAACGACTGGCGTGGCCGTAGCGGTACGGTATTAAGTGCAGTGTTGCAGGATTTTGGTTCGCTAGCGGAGCACGATATTTATATCGCTGGCCGTTTTGAAATGGCGAAAATTGCCCGCGAGCGCTTCTGTGCGGAGCGTGGTGCTTTGGAGGCTCATATGTTTGGTGATGCCTTCTCGTTTATCTGATCGGCAGTACAGCGGGGTGACCAGGTGTTGCCCCGTTTTTATTTGTATCAGTATGGATTTAAAAATAAAAAACCCGCCCCTGACAGGCGGGAAGTACGGCAACTAAACACTTTTAATGCCCTGAAAGGCATCTAATCAGACACTGCTAAACACGTTCAAATACTGTAGCAATCCCTTGTCCCAAACCAATACACATGGTCGCCAGGCCGAACTGCACGTCTCGACGCTCCATATTGTTCAGCAACGTTGTGGAGATGCGGGAACCCGAACAGCCTAATGGGTGACCCAGAGCAATTGCCCCACCGTTAAGGTTGACCTTATTGTCCATGGTTTCCAGTAACCCCAAATCTTTGATGCAAGGGAGGGACTGGGCTGCAAAAGCTTCATTCAATTCGAACAGGTCAATGTCCTGTAAACTCAGACCTGCGCGTTTTAACGCCAGCTTGCTGGCAGGTACCGGACCATAACCCATGATCGAAGGATCGCACCCCACAACCGCCATTGAACGGATGCGGGCGCGGGCTTTCAGACCGAGCGCTTTGGCACGCGATTCGCTCATGATCAACATGGCAGAAGCGCCGTCTGACAGCGCGGAAGAACTCCCCGCCGTTACGGTTCCACTCGCCGGATCGAACGCTGGGCGCAACGCAGCCAGGCTGGCAACGGTGGTTTCCGGACGGATCACTTCATCATAGTCGTAACGTGTCAGTACACCGTCGGCGTCGTGGCCAGTGGTGGGGATGATTTCATTCTTGAAATAACCCGCCAGCGTTGCGGCATGCGCCCGCTGATGTGAACGTGCAGCGAACTCATCCTGCATTTCTCTGCTGATGTTATGCATTCTGGCCAGCATCTCTGCGGTCAACCCCATCATTCCGGCCGCTTTCGCCACGGTGCGGCTCAAACCAGGGTGAAAATCTACACCGTGGTTCATCGGTACGTGACCCATATGTTCCACGCCGCCAATCAGGCTGATTTGTGCGTCACCGACCATGATCGCGCGAGCGGCATCGTGCAGTGCCTGCATTGATGAACCGCAAAGACGGTTAACCGTCACCGCAGGGACGCTATGTGGGATCTCCGCCAGCAGTGAAGCGTTACGGGCAATGTTAAAGCCCTGCTCCAGCGTTTGCTGCACGCATCCCCAGTAAATGTCATCAATTTCAGCGGCATTCACTGCCGGGTTACGGCTTAACACGGCACGCATCAGGTGAGCAGAAAGATCTTCGGCACGTACCTGACGGAAAGCCCCACCTTTTGAGCGCCCCATTGGCGTACGTACGGCATCAACAATAACTACGTTTTCCATCTTTATGACCTCATGCCGGTTGGCCAGTGGTGATATCAGACAGCGCTGCCGTCACCACCGGATAGTAGCTTTCATTACGTTCCGCCTTGGCACGCAGACCGGCAGGTACCTGATACAGTGCGCCCAGATGGGCATAACGCTGTGCTATTTCAACGTAATTAGCCGTGCCGAGCGTATCCAGGTAACGGAATGCACCACCATGGAATGGAGGGAAACCGATGCCATACACCAGCGCCATATCAGCTTCAGCCGGGCTGGCGATGATACCTTCTTCCAAACAGCGCACCACTTCGTTGATCATCGGGATCATCATACGGGCGATGATCTCTTCGGTGCTGATGGTTTGCGCTGGCTGGCAGACTTCCGCCAATAGAGCAACGGTCTGCTCATCGTTATCTTTACGTGGCTTGCCTTTACTGTCTTGGCTATAGCGATAGAAACCTAACTGATTTTTTTGGCCGAAGCGCTTTTGCTCGAACATGATGTCGATAGCATCGCGATAATCTTTACCCATTCGTTCAGGGAAACCGGTAGCCATGACCTCCTGGGCGTGGTGAGCAGTATCAATACCCACGACATCTAGCAGATAAGCCGGGCCCATTGGCCAGCCAAATTGCTTTTCCATCACTTTGTCGATCTGCCGGAAATCGGCACCATCTCGCAGCAGTAAACTGAAACCGGAAAAGTACGGGAACAGTACGCGGTTAACAAAGAAACCGGGGCAATCGTTGACCACAATTGGCGTTTTGCCCATGCGAGTGGCGTAAGCGACAACGGCAGCAATGGTGCTATCGCTGGTTTGTTCACCACGAATTATTTCCACCAACGGCATGCGATGTACTGGGTTGAAGAAGTGCATCCCGCAGAAGTTCTGTGGCCGTTTCAATGACTTCGCCAGATGAGTAATCGGGATCGTTGAAGTGTTTGAGGCCAAAACGGTATTCTCGCCAACCAAC
Organism: Serratia aquatilis; assembly: GCF_044865145.1. Lineage (NCBI taxonomy): Bacteria > Pseudomonadati > Pseudomonadota > Gammaproteobacteria > Enterobacterales > Yersiniaceae > Serratia > Serratia aquatilis. Next base: position 356,532 of record NZ_CP173186.1, read on the forward strand.
CCTTCTACTTCAGACAATACGGCTGCTTTCACTTTCGGGTTTTCTACTACTGCTTCAACGATCAATTGGGCGCGCTCAATACCGGCATAATTCAGTGTCGGCTGAATAGTTGATAGCACCTGAGCCATCTGTAAACCGTCCAGCTTGCCGCGCTCCAATTGTTTATTCAGCAACTTTGCCGCTTCACCCATGCCAAGTGTCAACGAGGCGTCACTGATATCTTTCATGATCACCGGAACGCCTTTCAGCGCAGACTGATAGGCGATACCGCCTCCCATAATCCCGGCACCCAGCACGGCCGCTTGTTTAGGCGCTTCAACACCCTTCGCCAACTTTTTCGCTTGGCTTTTCACGAACTGATCGTTGAGAAAAATACCGACCAGAGCGCGAGCTTCGTTTGAGCGAGCCAAGGGAACAAAACTGGCTGTTTCCAGCTGCAATGCGGCGTCGCGGCCCAACTTGGCGGCAGCCTCGATGGTTTTCACTGCGGTCATCGGCGCAGGATAGTGCTTCCCAGCGGTTTGCAGCACCATGCCTTTAGCTGTGGTGAAACTCATCGCAGCTTCTACTGGGCTGAGTTTTAGCGGTTCCAGCTTCGGTTGACGGTAGGCACGCCAGTCAAGCTGCCCATCGATCGCTTGATGCAGGATTTTCAGTGCAGCTTCTACCAGTTTCTCTGGCGCGACCACTGCGTCTACCAAACCAACTTTTAGTGCGTCTTTAGCTCCGATATCTTTCCCGGCGGCGATGATCTCCAGCGCACTGTCATTACCCAGCAGACGCGGCAAGCGAACGGAACCGCCAAAGCCTGGCATGATGCCAAGCTTGGTTTCGGGCAAACCGATACGCGCATCTGGAGAAGCGACACGGAAATCGGTTGCCAGAATGCATTCACAACCGCCACCTAATGCATAGCCATTAATAGCTGCAATGGTTGGCACCGGAAGGTCTTCCAGGCGGTTAAATATTGAGTTGGCAAACACTAGCCACTCGTGCAGCTTTTCGGCAGGCGCGGCAAATAGCGAGAGAAACTCGGTAATATCGGCACCCACAATGAATGCGCTCTTGGAGGAGCGTAACAACAGACCTTTTAGTGCTGCCTGCTTTTCAAGCACGTCGAGTGCAGCTCCCAGGCTGGCAACGGTGCTGGTATCCAGCTTGTTTATCGGGCCTGGAGCATTGAACACCAACTCGGCAATACCGTTTTCTAGCCAGTGTACTTGTAGTGTTTCGCCTTGGTAGAGCATGTCTATCTCCTGAATCAGCGCATATGATCTGGTATGACCAGATGATGAGGAGTGTGGTTTTTATGTTAACAATTTGCAAATTATAGATTGCATATTTGCAAACTTGATCACAGGGCGAACGGTTAACTAACTAATAAAAATAAAATTTATTTTTTATCATAGATCTTGGCGTTCAACAGTATTATCCCCTTGCCGCTAAAATGTTTAGCTGTTTTTCGGATGTTTGCGAAGTGCGCCGCAAGCAAGAATCGATGGGGTTGGAGCGTAGAATCAGTGTGCTAAGATGGCACCCTTCGTTCTGAGGGTATTAAGGGTACTGTGATGGAAACGCTGGCTTCTTTGTATAACGACCACCTGGCTACGCTGCAAAAACGGGCGCGTGAAGTCCTGGATCGCAATAAACTTGATGCGTTGCTGATCCATTCCGGAGAGCTGCAGCGCGTCTTTCTGGATGACCATCACTATCCATTTAAAGTGAATGCCAACTTCAAAGCGTGGGTGCCCGTCACTTCTGTGCCGAATTGCTGGCTGTGGGTGGACGGTGTCAGTAAACCCAAGCTGTGGTTCTATTCCCCAGTGGATTACTGGCATAGCGTGGAGCCATTACCGAAAAGTTTCTGGACCCAGTCTATTGAGCTGCTGCCATTGAGCAATCCGGATGATATTGCCAGCCAGCTACCAGCGCTGCGTGAGCGTGTAGGTTACATTGGCTATGCGCAGCAGCGTGCGCTTTCTCTCGGGATCAGTGCCGAGAATATCAACCCGCAGGGGGTGCTCAATTACCTCGATTTTCATCGTTCGATCAAAACCGGCTATGAATTGGCCTGTATGCGTGAAGCGCAGAAAACTGCCGTACTAGGGCATCGTGCTGCCCATGAAGCTTTCCAGTCCGGTATGAGTGAATTCGACATCAACCTGGCTTATCTGACAGCAACCGGCCATCGTGATACGGATGTGCCTTATAGCAACATAGTGGCGCTGAACGAACATGCGGCAGTGCTGCATTACACTAAACTGGATAATCAGCCGCCGTCTGAATTCCGTAGTTTCCTGATAGATGCTGGTGCGGAATACAATGGCTACGCTGCTGATCTTACCCGGACTTATGCTAAGCAAGGTGATGATGCTTTCGCACACTTGGTGAAAGACCTCAATGATGAACAATTGGCTTTGATTGGTACGATGAAAGCTGGAGTGCGTTACACCGATTATCATCTCCAGATGCACCAGCGGCTTGCCAAGCTTTTGAAAAAACACAAACTGGTAAGTGGTATCAGCGAGGAAGCAATGGTGGAGCAAGGTGTCACCTGCCCATTCCTGCCCCACGGGCTAGGCCATCCGCTTGGGTTGCAGGTGCATGACGTTGCCGGATTTATGCAAGACGAGACAGGCACTCATCTGGCAGCCCCAGCAAAGTATCCTTTCCTGCGTTGCACCCGGGTCTTGCAACCTGGGATGGTATTGACCATTGAACCAGGCCTTTATTTCATAGAATCCCTCCTGGCACCGTGGCGTACAGGTGAACTCAGCAAACATTTTGCATGGGATCGTATCGACGCACTGAAACCTTATGGTGGCATTCGTATCGAAGATAACATCGTGGTTCATGAGAAGCGCATCGAGAATATGACGCGTGATCTGAATCTGGCCTGATGCAACCTTACCCAGTCCCTGTCGCGGCAATCAGCGTCAGTGAGGAAATCAAGAAAAGCCGTTTCATCACCCTGCTGGTGCCTACCTGCGGGGTGGATGCGGCTAAGGCTTTTATCCGGCAAGTGCGAGCAGAACATCCAACGGCCCGGCACCATTGTTGGGCTTTTGTTGCCGGTCCACCGGGTGATTCGCAGCAACTTGGGTTCTCTGATGACGGTGAACCTTCGGGGACAGCAGGTAAGCCTATACTTGCTCAATTGGCAGGTAGTGGCATTGGCGAAATAACTGCCGTTGTTGTGCGTTACTATGGTGGTATCAAGCTGGGCACTGGCGGCTTGGTGAAAGCTTACGGCAGTGGTGTACAGCAAGCGTTGAAACAACTGACCGTCAGCTACAAGGTGCCGCAGGTTGAATACAATTTACTATGCGACTATGCCCAGTTGGCCGTGGTAGAGAATTTACTGCAACAGAATGAAGGGCGAATTGTGCATGGGGAATATGGTGCTGCCGTTATGCTGCGCTTGGCTTTACCGGCATCGGGGGTTGAGGCATTTGAAAGTAAACTACGTGATCAAAGTCGCGGAAATTTGCAATTAATCCCTATATCGCAATAATTCCCACCAACTGAATTGCTAAGGATCGTGCTGAAATGCATTTTCGCGCCATAACCCGCATTGTGGGTCTGCTGGTCATCCTGTTTTCCGGGACCATGTTTATTCCCGGTCTGGTGGCATTGATATACCGTGACGGAGCTGGCAGGGCATTTAGCCAGACCTTCTTTGTGGCAGTTACGATTGGTTTGATACTGTGGTGGCCAAATCGTAAGCAAAAACACGAATTAAAGCCGCGTGAGGGTTTTCTGATCGTAGTGCTGTTCTGGACGGTGTTGGGCAGCGTAGGGGCATTGCCCTTCCTGTTTGCTGAGCGCCCCAGTCTCTCTCTAACGGATGCCTTCTTTGAGTCTTTCTCCGGTTTAACCACCACCGGTGCCACAACGCTGGTTGGGCTGGACTCTCTACCTAAAGCGATTCTGTTCTATCGCCAGATGTTGCAGTGGATGGGGGGCATGGGGATCATTGTTCTGGCAGTTGCCATTCTGCCCATCCTCGGTGTTGGTGGAATGCAGTTATATAGGGCGGAGATGCCTGGCCCACTGAAAGACAACAAGATGCGACCGCGTATTGCAGAAACGGCTAAAACCTTGTGGCTGATCTATGTCTTACTGACGGTTGCCTGTGCGCTGGCGCTCTGGGGGGCAGGCATGTCGGCGTTTGATGCTATTGGTCATAGTTTTGCAACCATCGCCATCGGTGGGTTTTCCACTCATGATGCCAGCATTGGCTACTTCGCCAGTCCAACCATTAATACTATTGTTGCCATTTTTCTGTTGATTTCTGGTTGTAACTACGGTCTTCATTTTGCATTGCTGAGTGGGCGAAGTTTGAAAGTGTATTGGCGAGATCCAGAATTCCGGATGTTCATTGCTGTGCAGTTCACTCTGGTGCTGGTGTGTAGCGTGATACTGTGGTGGAACGGCGTGTATAAAAGTGGGATGGAAACCATCAATCAGGCTTTCTTCCAAGTCGTATCTATGGCGACAACCGCCGGTTTCACTACCGACAGTTTTTCGAAATGGCCCCTGTTCTTGCCTATGCTGCTGCTTTGCTCCGCATTTATAGGTGGTTGTGCAGGCTCTACCGGTGGTGGTCTAAAAGTGATCCGTATCCTGTTACTGTATCTGCAGGGAACGCGTGAGTTGAAACGGTTGGTACACCCGAATGCGGTTTACACCATTAAACTAGGTAGGCGTGCGCTGCCCGAACGTATCCTTGAAGCCGTGTGGGGATTCTTCTCTGCTTATGCTCTGGTATTTATCGTTAGTATGTTGGCTATCATTGCCACCGGTGTTGATGACTTTTCTGCCTTTGCTGCAGTAACGGCCACGCTCAATAACTTGGGGCCAGGTCTTGGTGTTGTCGCTGATAACTTCACTACCATGCCACCACCTGCAAAGTGGATATTGGTATTGACCATGCTGTTTGGTCGCTTGGAAGTCTTTACGCTGCTGGTTCTTTTTACGCCAACCTTCTGGCGTGAGTGAATCTATCAAAGGAGTAACGCCATGAAGGCACTGATTCTCTATTCGAGCCGCGACGGACAAACTCGCGCTATTGCTTCTTATATAGCTAACAAATTGCAGGACACTCTGAATTTTGACGTTCTCGATCTGCAGCAGGTAGATACTGTAGAGTTGGCTCAATATCAGCAGGTACTAATAGGTGCCTCTGTTCGTTACGGCCATTTCCCCCCTGCATTGATGAGGTTTGTTAAGCGCCATGCTGCGCAACTGAATCAAATGCCAAGTGCATTTTTTGCCGTTAATCTGACTGCGCGTAAACCTGAGAAACGTTCGCCACAAACCAATGTCTACACCCGCAAGTTCTTGCTGTCGTCGCCTTGGCAACCAAAACAGTGCGCCGTGTTTGCTGGTGCGTTGCGTTATCCACGCTATCGCTGGTTTGACCGTATTATGATCCGTTTCATTATGAAGATGACTGGTGGAGAGACTGATACCAGCAAAGAAGTTGAATATACAGATTGGCAGCAGGTGGACCGCTTCGCCCAGGATTTAAGCCGGTTCTAGTACGAAAAGTGACAAAAACGCTGCCTTGTGCAGCGTTTTGCTGAAAAAAGCCGCGCTTGAAAAGTTTTTTGAAATTAGGGGTTGCGGCGTTCTCAGAACTCCCTATAATGCGCCTCCACTGACCGGGAACAACGACTGACAAGTCGCCCAGCCAGGAAGCAGCAAGCCGGTGAAAACACCACTTCTTAATAAGAAAAAGGCTTGACTCTTCAGCGGGAAAGCGTATTATCTGCCTCCCGCGTTACCGAGAAACATAACGGTAACCGACGCTCTTTAACAATTTATCAGACAATCTGTGTGGGCACTCACAAGACGATATCCAGCTGCTTCGGCAGCAAAAAAATATCAAGTCTTGAAGAGTGACCAAGCAGTAATTCATGCGAATGAATTATTACGAAAGTTAATTTTCGAGCATCGCTGCACGAGTTGCAGCAAATCAAGCTTTTAATTGAAGAGTTTGATCATGGCTCAGATTGAACGCTGGCGGCAGGCCTAACACATGCAAGTCGAGCGGCAGCGGAAAGTAGCTTGCTACTTTGCCGGCGAGCGGCGGACGGGTGAGTAATGTCTGGGAAACTGCCTGATGGAGGGGGATAACTACTGGAAACGGTGGCTAATACCGCATAACGTCTTCGGACCAAAGTGGGGGACCTTCGGGCCTCACACCATCGGATGTGCCCAGATGGGATTAGCTAGTAGGTGGGGTAATGGCTCACCTAGGCGACGATCCCTAGCTGGTCTGAGAGGATGACCAGCCACACTGGAACTGAGACACGGTCCAGACTCCTACGGGAGGCAGCAGTGGGGAATATTGCACAATGGGCGCAAGCCTGATGCAGCCATGCCGCGTGTGTGAAGAAGGCCTTCGGGTTGTAAAGCACTTTCAGCGAGGAGGAAGGGTTTGGTGTTAATAGCACCATTCATTGACGTTACTCGCAGAAGAAGCACCGGCTAACTCCGTGCCAGCAGCCGCGGTAATACGGAGGGTGCAAGCGTTAATCGGAATTACTGGGCGTAAAGCGCACGCAGGCGGTTTGTTAAGTCAGATGTGAAATCCCCGAGCTTAACTTGGGAACTGCATTTGAAACTGGCAAGCTAGAGTCTTGTAGAGGGGGGTAGAATTCCAGGTGTAGCGGTGAAATGCGTAGAGATCTGGAGGAATACCGGTGGCGAAGGCGGCCCCCTGGACAAAGACTGACGCTCAGGTGCGAAAGCGTGGGGAGCAAACAGGATTAGATACCCTGGTAGTCCACGCTGTAAACGATGTCGACTTGGAGGTTGTGCCCTTGAGGCGTGGCTTCCGGAGCTAACGCGTTAAGTCGACCGCCTGGGGAGTACGGCCGCAAGGTTAAAACTCAAATGAATTGACGGGGGCCCGCACAAGCGGTGGAGCATGTGGTTTAATTCGATGCAACGCGAAGAACCTTACCTACTCTTGACATCCACGGAATTTGCTAGAGATAGCTTAGTGCCTTCGGGAACCGTGAGACAGGTGCTGCATGGCTGTCGTCAGCTCGTGTTGTGAAATGTTGGGTTAAGTCCCGCAACGAGCGCAACCCTTATCCTTTGTTGCCAGCACGTGATGGTGGGAACTCAAAGGAGACTGCCGGTGATAAACCGGAGGAAGGTGGGGATGACGTCAAGTCATCATGGCCCTTACGAGTAGGGCTACACACGTGCTACAATGGCATATACAAAGAGAAGCGACCTCGCGAGAGCAAGCGGACCTCATAAAGTATGTCGTAGTCCGGATCGGAGTCTGCAACTCGACTCCGTGAAGTCGGAATCGCTAGTAATCGTAGATCAGAATGCTACGGTGAATACGTTCCCGGGCCTTGTACACACCGCCCGTCACACCATGGGAGTGGGTTGCAAAAGAAGTAGGTAGCTTAACCTTCGGGAGGGCGCTTACCACTTTGTGATTCATGACTGGGGTGAAGTCGTAACAAGGTAACCGTAGGGGAACCTGCGGTTGGATCACCTCCTTACCTAAAGATATGCAGTTGAGTGCAGTGTCCACACAGATTGTCTGATGAAAAGTAATGAGCAAAAAACCTGTGGTATGGGTGGTTAAGTGCTGTGCGGTTTGTGGCTGTCAAGTGCAGTGACAAACCACAATGGCGCTCGATTTTTCTTGAAAAATCTCACCTTTACCCGAAATTATCGGATCACTGATCCGATAAGCGAATTTCGGGTCCCCATCGTCTAGAGGCCTAGGACACTGCCCTTTCACGGCTGTAACAGGGGTTCGAATCCCCTTGGGGACGCCAATCCGATAATGAGTGAAAGACATTATCACCGAATATCTTAAAGATGACTTCCAAGTCATGTTTAAGATATTGCTCTTTAACAATCTGGAACAAGCTGAAAATTGAAACCTGACAGCTGAAACTTATCTCTCCGTAGAACTATTGAGATAAGAACTAACCTGTCAGAGAGTCTCTCAAATGTTTACAGCACGAAGTGCGTCGAAAGACACCTTCGGGTTGTGAGGTTAAGTGACTAAGCGTACACGGTGGATGCCTAGGCAGTCAGAGGCGATGAAGGGCGTGCTAATCTGCGATAAGTGTCGGTAAGCTGATATGAAGCGTTACAACCGGCAATACCCGAATGGGGAAACCCAGTGCAATTCGTTGCACTATCGTTAAGTGAATACATAGCTTAACGAGGCGAACCGGGGGAACTGAAACATCTAAGTACCCCGAGGAAAAGAAATCAACCGAGATTCCCCCAGTAGCGGCGAGCGAACGGGGAACAGCCCAGAACCTGAATCAGGGTGTGTGTTAGTGGAAGCGTCTGGAAAGTCGCGCAGTAAAGGGTGATAGCCCCGTACACTAAAATGCACATCCTGTGAGTTCGATGAGTAGGGCGGGACACGTGACATCCTGTCTGAATATGGGGGGACCATCCTCCAAGGCTAAATACTCCTGACTGACCGATAGTGAACCAGTACCGTGAGGGAAAGGCGAAAAGAACCCCGGCGAGGGGAGTGAAATAGAACCTGAAACCGTGTACGTACAAGCAGTGGGAGCCTTCTTAATGGGGGTGACTGCGTACCTTTTGTATAATGGGTCAGCGACTTATATTTTGTAGCAAGGTTAACCGTATAGGGGAGCCGTAGGGAAACCGAGTCTTAACTGGGCGAATAGTTGCAAGGTATAGACCCGAAACCCGGTGATCTAGCCATGGGCAGGTTGAAGGTTGGGTAACACTAACTGGAGGACCGAACCGACTAATGTTGAAAAATTAGCGGATGACTTGTGGCTGGGGGTGAAAGGCCAATCAAACCGGGAGATAGCTGGTTCTCCCCGAAAGCTATTTAGGTAGCGCCTCGTGAACTCATCTTCGGGGGTAGAGCACTGTTTCGGCTAGGGGGCCATCCCGGCTTACCAACCCGATGCAAACTCCGAATACCGAAGAATGTTATCACGGGAGACACACGGCGGGTGCTAACGTCCGTCGTGAAGAGGGAAACAACCCAGACCGCCAGCTAAGGTCCCAAAGTCATGGTTAAGTGGGAAACGATGTGGGAAGGCATAGACAGCCAGGATGTTGGCTTAGAAGCAGCCATCATTTAAAGAAAGCGTAATAGCTCACTGGTCGAGTCGGCCTGCGCGGAAGATGTAACGGGGCTAAACCATGCACCGAAGCTGCGGCAGCGACGCTTAGGCGTTGTTGGGTAGGGGAGCGTTCTGTAAGCCGTTGAAGGTGGACTGTGAGGTCTGCTGGAGGTATCAGAAGTGCGAATGCTGACATAAGTAACGATAAAGCGGGTGAAAAGCCCGCTCGCCGGAAGACCAAGGGTTCCTGTCCAACGTTAATCGGGGCAGGGTGAGTCGACCCCTAAGGCGAGGCCGAAAGGCGTAGTCGATGGGAAACAGGTTAATATTCCTGTACTCGGTGTTACTGCGAAGGGGGGACGGAGAAGGCTAGGCTAGCCGGGCGACGGTTGTCCCGGTTTAAGCGTGTAGGGGGTGTGACCTGGTAAATCCGGTTGCATATCAACCCTGAGGCGTGATGACGAGTCACTACGGTGGCGAAGTGGTTGATGCCAAGCTTCCAGGAAAAGCCTCTAAGCATCAGGTAACATCAAATCGTACCCCAAACCGACACAGGTGGTCAGGTAGAGAATACTCAGGCGCTTGAGAGAACTCGGGTGAAGGAACTAGGCAAAATGGTGCCGTAACTTCGGGAGAAGGCACGCTGGCGCGTAGGTGAAGAGACTTGCTCTCGGAGCTGAAGCCAGTCGCAGATACCAGCTGGCTGCAACTGTTTAATAAAAACACAGCACTGTGCAAACACGAAAGTGGACGTATACGGTGTGACGCCTGCCCGGTGCTGGAAGGTTAATTGATGGGGTTAGCGGCAACGCGAAGCTCTTGATCGAAGCCCCAGTAAACGGCGGCCGTAACTATAACGGTCCTAAGGTAGCGAAATTCCTTGTCGGGTAAGTTCCGACCTGCACGAATGGCGTAATGATGGCCAGGCTGTCTCCACCCGAGACTCAGTGAAATTGAACTCGCTGTGAAGATGCAGTGTACCCGCGGCAAGACGGAAAGACCCCGTGAACCTTTACTATAGCTTGACACTGAACATTGAGCCTTGATGTGTAGGATAGGTGGGAGGCTTTGAAGTGTGGACGCCAGTCTGCATGGAGCCAACCTTGAAATACCACCCTTTAATGTTTGATGTTCTAACTCGGCCCCGTAATCCGGGGTGAGGACAGTGTCTGGTGGGTAGTTTGACTGGGGCGGTCTCCTCCCAAAGAGTAACGGAGGAGCACGAAGGTTAGCTAATCACGGTCGGACATCGTGAGGTTAGTGCAAAGGCATAAGCTAGCTTGACTGCGAGAGTGACGGCTCGAGCAGGTACGAAAGTAGGTCTTAGTGATCCGGTGGTTCTGAATGGAAGGGCCATCGCTCAACGGATAAAAGGTACTCCGGGGATAACAGGCTGATACCGCCCAAGAGTTCATATCGACGGCGGTGTTTGGCACCTCGATGTCGGCTCATCACATCCTGGGGCTGAAGTAGGTCCCAAGGGTATGGCTGTTCGCCATTTAAAGTGGTACGCGAGCTGGGTTTAGAACGTCGTGAGACAGTTCGGTCCCTATCTGCCGTGGGCGTTGGAAGATTGAGAGGGGTTGCTCCTAGTACGAGAGGACCGGAGTGAACGCACCACTGGTGTTCGGGTTGTCATGCCAATGGCACTGCCCGGTAGCTAAGTGCGGAAAAGATAAGCGCTGAAAGCATCTAAGCGCGAAACTTGCCTCGAGATGAGTCTTCCCTGGGCCTTTAAGGTCCCTGAAGGAACGTTTAAGACTAAGACGTTGATAGGCTGGGTGTGTAAGTGCAGCGATGCATTGAGCTAACCAGTACTAATGATCCGTGAGGCTTAACCTTACAACACCGAAGGTGTTTTGGATTTGAGAGAGAAAGATTTTCAGCGAAGTTCCTAGATTGGTTCTGATGGCTGCGCGCGATTGAGCGTGAAGCGGTTGGAATGAAACGAATTTGCCTGGCGGCCATAGCGCGGTGGTCCCACCTGATCCCATGCCGAACTCAGAAGTGAAACGCCGTAGCGCCGATGGTAGTGTGGGGTCTCCCCATGCGAGAGTAGGACACTGCCAGGCATCAAACAAAGTCGAAAGCCTCATGCGAAAGCATGAGGCTTTTTGCTTTATGAAAATAAACTTAGACTCATAATCTTCTCTATTAGTTCATCCCTCTTATTCTCAGATTTTACATTAGCTATTTACTTCCGGTGAATAATTAAATACAGCTAAGTTAATTAGCAATAATATTCATAAAATTTTTAGCTTGTGGTCACAATCTCGTATCTATGCATACAGTCAATGCTATTGGTTTGTATATAAACCAAAAATTATCTCTATCTCAGATAAATACCATATGATATCAGTTTGATTTTTATGGATATTTATTTTTTTGCTTATGGCGGTTTTTTTATAGATAGCAAGATAAATCAAACTAATAAAAACAAATAATAGCCATCAGCGACGAATCGAGTAGACTAGTTAGTAATTTATTCCGTAAGAGTATTTAAGTCATGTCTACTGAAAGCGCGTCTTTAAAAAATCACAATACTTTTGCGCTCCCGGTCAACGCGGCGCATTTAGTCATTGCAGAACAAATTGAGATGATGATTAAGGCTTGGCAGAAGGCGCAAAAGCGTAAAGAGCCATTTTTGGTCTTGGGTGAAGGGAGTAATGTCCTGTTCTTGGAAGACTTTGCCGGTACTGTCATGATCAATAAGTTAGAAGGCATCGAGGCTAAAGAAGGGCAGGATACCTGGCATCTTCATGTTAGTGCGGGCGAAAACTGGCATCATCTGGTCAGCTATACCCTCAAGTGCGGAATGCCTGGCTTGGAAAATATGGCGCTGATCCCTGGGTTGGTTGGTTCTGCCCCAATCCAGAACATCGGGGCATATGGTATTGAGTTGCAGCAAGTGTGTGAGTATGTCGATCTGCTCAATCTCACTACGGGAGAGATTGATCGTATGGATCCGCAACGCTGTGAATTTGGTTACCGCGAAAGTATTTTTAAACATAAGTTTAAGGAAGGATTCGTCATTGTGGCTGTTGGTTTGCGGCTTAATAAACAGTGGAGTCCGTTACTGAACTACGGCAACCTTACCAAGCTTGACCCACAGACTGTAACACCACAACAAGTGTTTGATGCAGTATGTGCTATGCGTCGTAGTAAGTTGCCGGATCCCCGGATTACAGGTAATGCAGGCAGTTTCTTTAAAAATCCACAGGTAAGCGCAGAGACAGCTGAGCGGATGTTGGCCCAATACCCATCGATGCCACACTATCCTCAAGCTGACGGACAAGTGAAATTAGCTGCTGGCTGGCTTATCGATCAATGCTCTTTAAAAGGGCATCAGATTGGTGGTGCGGCAGTAAACTCTCTGCAGGCATTAGTGCTAGTGAACGCAGATAATGCTAGTAGCCAGGATGTGGTTGCTTTAGCAAAGCATGTGCGCAATACGGTAGCTGAGAGATTTGGTATTTGGCTGGAGCCTGAGGTACGTTTCATTGGCGCTACGGGGGAGTTGGATGCTGTAGAGGTGTTATCATGAGGGATACAACAGTACCTCTGAAGATTATCTCACTGTTAGCGGATGGCGAGTTTCACTCCGGTGAGAATTTAGGCGAGCTCTTGGGTATGAGCCGTGCGGCCATTAACAAGCATATTCAAACTATTCGGGAATGGGGTTTGGATGTGTTCACTGTACCTGGGAAAGGCTATAGCCTACCAACCGCGATCACCTTGCTGAATGCGGAAAGAATACTCGGTATGTTGGAAGACAAGCGAGTCACAGTCCTACCGGTGGTTGACTCAACGAACCAGTATTTGCTGGATAGAATTACAGCGCTGACATCCGGAGATGCTTGTATTGCAGAATATCAGCAAGCTGGGCGTGGGCGGCGTGGCCGTCAATGGATCTCGCCTTTCGGTGCCAATCTTTATTTATCCATGTTCTGGCGTCTTGAACAAGGGCCAGCAGCAGCCATGGGGCTAAGTCTGGTTATTGGTATTGTGATGGCCGAGGCGTTACAACGTTTAGGAGCAGAGCAGGTTCGTGTTAAATGGCCAAATGACTTGTACCTGAACGATCGAAAATTGGCAGGTATCCTCGTTGAGTTAACGGGAAAGACGGGGGATGCAGCCCAACTTGTGCTGGGTGCAGGTATTAATATGGCAATGCGAGAAACTAATGCCAGCCATATTGACCAAGGATGGGTTAACTTGCAGGAGGCGGGAATTAATATTGACCGCAATGAATTAGCAGCGAAGTTACTCAACGAACTACGTCATTCGTTGCAACAATTTGAGATAGAGGGGCTTGCTCCATTTATTTCGCGTTGGCGTGATTTGGATAACTTTATAGATCGGCCTGTCAAACTTTTAATTGGCGAAAAACAGTTTTTCGGTATTGCTCGCGGTATTGATCAGCAAGGGGCATTACTGCTTGAACAAGAAGGTGAAATTAAACCTTTCATCGGTGGTGAAATATCTTTGCGTGGCGTTTAGTGAATGACGGGATAAGAGAGACGGTAGGCCTCTCTTATTTTAATAATTACTTTCTTAACCGGACGAATTCAACAGCATGATTAGCACTTTTGGTCATAATCAAGCTGGCTCGTTCACGTGTTGGCAGAATGTTTTCTTTGAGATTTAATCCATTGATTTCATTCCATAATTTTGTTGCAACGTTAATGGCTTCGGTTTCAGGAAGCTTGGCATAATTATGAAAGTAAGAGTCAGGATCTGAAAATGCACCCTGGCGGAATTTAAGGAAACGGTTGATATACCATGTTTTCAGTAGATCTTCAGGTGCATCAACATATATTGAAAAGTCGACAAAGTCAGAAACAAATACACGATGAGGTTCATGTGGATAATCCATTCCACTTTGCAGAACATTCAGTCCTTCCAGAATTAAAATATCTGGTTGTTCGATCACTTTGTTACCTTGCGGCACGACGTCATAGATTAGATGAGAGTAAACAGGGGCTGTGACACGCTTAGCTCCGGATTTTACTTCTGAGACAAATTTCACCAAGCTATGTATATCATAGGACTGTGGGAAGCCTTTTTTCGTCATCAGGCCTCGCTCATTAAGCACCTTGTTAGGGTGCAGGAAGCCATCGGTAGTAATCAACTCAACGCTGCGATGTTCTGGCCAGCGGCTTAACAGTGCTTGCAGCAAGCGTGCTGTAGTGCTCTTCCCCACAGCAACACTACCTGCGATGCCTATTACATATGGGATTCGTTGTCCGTCAGTACCGAGGAATTGCTCCAGAACGGCTTGGCGACGTAAGTTAGAACTGATATAGAAATTTAACAGTCTTGAAAGTGGCAGATAGATCTGGGCTACCTCTTCCAAAGAGAGATCCTCGTTAATCCCTTTCAGTTTAACAATCTCTTCTTCCGATAACGTCAATGGTACCGAATCTCGCAACGCAGCCCATTGGGTGCGGTCGAACTGAAGGTAAGGCGTCGCTAAAGATTTATCTCTTTGTATCATAAGCCTAATTCTGCCTGTTTATGCGGGTTGGGAAAGACGCTATGCGCCAAACCCAGATAAATAAACAAGCTGCATATTATAGATAGCTTGGTTTTTGGCGTAGACTTTTTTAAAGAATGTTGTCGATCTGCATGATTTTATGCCAAGAGTGAGAGCCTGTGCTCAATTGATAAAGAACGCGTTGCAGAAGGATAACACTGACAAACGATACTGGTCAGGCAGTACCGAAAGGCGGACTAAGTAAAAACAAACGTTTGTAGTAAATCGCTGTCGGGTAGTAGCTGCCATCTGGTGCTGCGGCATAGTCCGGCAATTCACCAACACGTTGGTAACCCAGAGAGCGATACAGGTGCTCTGCTACGGAGTCAACTTGCGTATCGAGGAACAATAAACCTCTGCTTTGAGCCAAGGCAGATTTTTCCAATTCCTTCATCAGTTTTCGGCCAATACCATTGCGGCGGGCATGACTGTGAACCAACAGTTTTTGTACTTCAGCCCGGTTAAGACCATTCGGCTTTTGGCACAATGAGAGCTGAACAGTACCAATGACACCACTTTCGTCCTTGGCAATCCATAGAAGCAATTCTTCCTCAGCTAACGCTGGACACAGGCTATGAAAGTAGCGTGTAGCTTCTTCACGAGTGATTTGCGATGTGTAACCCACTGACGCCCCATGTGTTATCGCATCGATAAGCACAGATGCAAGTTCTTCGACATAAATGGGGAGTGCGGCTGCATTGACCTGAATAATGTTCATTGCTCATTCTTCCTTGGCGGAGGTGGAAATGAAATTAAAGCAATAAACATACTAAGGCAGTGCTTCAGTCCAGCCAACGTTACATTTATGGAAGAAGAGTGACATTTAGAGCGTTTCCTTTAACTGCCTGCAGCGCTCGCTCGCCGTTCTGTGAAGCAACTAAATGTATCATGGTGCAACATTTGTCTCTTAGTGGTGCAAGTGGGTCTGATAGTTTCCTGTGAGGTTAAACAAGCTGAACGATCCAGATAGTGACTCTTGCGAAAATAGAGGGGCGTACAAAAATGATGTCTGCGCCTGGTTACTAATTGTGCTATTATTCCACTGAATTGCGAACTGGGCACTGAAATCGGCTGATTTATGAGCGATAGTGCATTGAACGCAATTTTTTTGTTGCATAGGCCGTCAGCTCTACCTAGAATGCGCAGCACTTGATGCCGGCTTAGCTCAGTAGGTAGAGCAACTGACTTGTAATCAGTAGGTCACCAGTTCGATTCCGGTAGCCGGCACCATTCAAGTTTCAGTAATTAAAATCTGGTGGGGTTCCCGAGCGGCCAAAGGGAGCAGACTGTAAATCTGCCGTCACAGACTTCGAAGGTTCGAATCCTTCCCCCACCACCAAACTAGACCTTGAGTTCTGGGTCACACCAAGCGGTGATGTTGATATAATTTCCGTTTGGGGAAGGTGAAAACCTTCGACAAAGATCGCGTTGAGTAGCGTCAGCTGCCAGCACGAAGGGTGAAGAGCAAAGCGACGAACAATCCTTCTCTACACCTATAAATTCTGCAGAAAAGTCAGGTAGCCGAGTTCCAGGATGCGGGCATCGTATAATGGCTATTACCTCAGCCTTCCAAGCTGATGATGTGGGTTCGATTCCCACTGCCCGCTCCAAGATGTGCTGATATAGCTCAGTTGGTAGAGCGCACCCTTGGTAAGGGTGAGGTCGGCAGTTCGAATCTGCCTATCAGCACCACTTCTTAATTTCTCGCCCCTGATTTTCTTTCTGTTTCTGGATTCAACAAGCAAATGCTTGGTTGATGTGGTGATACCACCGATTTATCCGTGTCTTAGAGGGACAATCGATGTCTAAAGAAAAGTTTGAACGTACAAAACCGCACGTTAACGTCGGTACTATCGGCCACGTTGACCACGGTAAAACTACCCTGACTGCTGCAATCACTACCGTTCTGGCTAAAACCTACGGTGGTAGTGCCCGTGCTTTCGACCAGATCGATAACGCACCAGAAGAAAAAGCGCGTGGTATCACCATCAACACTTCTCACGTTGAATACGATACTCCAAGCCGTCACTACGCGCACGTTGACTGCCCAGGGCACGCCGACTACGTGAAAAACATGATCACTGGTGCTGCTCAGATGGATGGCGCTATCCTGGTTGTTGCTGCGACTGACGGCCCTATGCCTCAGACTCGTGAGCACATCCTGCTGGGTCGTCAGGTTGGCGTTCCTTACATCATCGTATTCATGAACAAATGTGACATGGTTGATGATGAAGAGCTGCTGGAACTGGTAGAAATGGAAGTTCGTGAACTTCTGTCTGCTTACGACTTCCCTGGCGATGACCTGCCAGTGGTTCGTGGCTCAGCTCTGCAAGCGCTGAATGGCGTGCCAGAGTGGGAAGAGAAGATCATCGAGCTGGCTGGCTATCTGGATTCCTATATCCCAGAACCAGAGCGCGCGATTGACAAGCCATTCCTGCTGCCAATTGAAGACGTATTCTCCATCTCTGGTCGTGGTACCGTTGTTACCGGTCGTGTTGAGCGCGGTATCATCAAAGTTGGCGAAGAAGTTGAAATCGTTGGTATCAAAGACACCGTTAAGTCTACCTGTACTGGCGTTGAAATGTTCCGCAAACTGCTGGACGAAGGCCGTGCGGGTGAGAACGTGGGTGTTCTGCTGCGTGGTATCAAACGTGAAGATATCGAACGTGGTCAGGTACTGGCTAAGCCAGGTTCTATCAAGCCACACACTCAGTTCGAGTCTGAAGTGTATATCCTGAGCAAAGAAGAAGGTGGTCGTCACACTCCATTCTTCAAAGGCTACCGTCCACAGTTCTACTTCCGTACAACTGACGTGACCGGTACCATCGAACTGCCAGAAGGCGTAGAGATGGTAATGCCAGGCGACAACGTGAACATGGTTGTTACCTTGATCCACCCAATCGCAATGGATGACGGTCTGCGTTTCGCAATCCGTGAAGGTGGCCGTACCGTTGGCGCAGGTGTTGTTGCTAAAGTTATCGCTTAATTGCGGATAATATTTGACGCGACATGCGCTAAAAGGGCAT
Organism: Serratia aquatilis; assembly: GCF_044865145.1. NCBI lineage: Bacteria > Pseudomonadati > Pseudomonadota > Gammaproteobacteria > Enterobacterales > Yersiniaceae > Serratia > Serratia aquatilis. The sequence goes on from NZ_CP173186.1 coordinate 374,198, forward strand.
CATTTGATGCCCTTTTTCTACGCTGTGAACTAGAACCTATCTCATCAGCGATTTTGCAGTCATAATCATTGGTGAGATGGGCTCTTAAACCGTATTGAATGCAATACGTCATAGCGTAAAACACCGAGATGCCGCCAAATGGCATTTTATCGGTTTGGTTTGCCTCGCATTGCGAGGCAAAGTTGTTTGTTCGAATCATTGTGACAGGTTGGTTTATGAGTGCGAATACCGAGGCTCAAGGGAGCGGGCGCGGCTTGGAAGCAGCCAAGTGGCTGATCGTCGCCGTTCTGTTGGTTGTGGCTATCGTCGGTAATTATTACTACCGTGATTTCAGCCTGCCATTACGCGCGTTGGCAGTTGTAGTAGTCATTGTTGTTGCTGGTGCAGTGGCGTTGATGACGGCTAAAGGCAAAGCCACCGTTGCGTTTGCGCGCGAAGCGCGTACTGAAGTACGTAAAGTGATCTGGCCAACTCGTCAGGAAACGCTGCACACCACGTTGATCGTCGCCGCGGTAACTGCCGTGATGTCACTGATTCTGTGGGGCCTGGATGGCATTCTGGTCCGTCTGGTATCGTTTATTACTGGCCTGAGGTTCTAAAATGTCTGAAGCCCCAAAAAAACGTTGGTACGTCGTTCAGGCGTTTTCCGGTTTTGAAGGTCGCGTAGCTCAGTCGTTGCGTGAACACATTAAATTGCATGATATGGAAGAGCTGTTCGGTGAAGTCATGGTACCCACTGAAGAGGTGGTTGAAATCCGTGGTGGTCAACGACGCAAGAGTGAGCGTAAGTTCTTCCCTGGCTATGTACTGGTCCAGATGGTAATGAACGATGCCAGTTGGCACCTGGTGCGAAGTGTTCCTCGTGTGATGGGCTTCATTGGTGGGACTTCCGATCGTCCTGCGCCGATCAGCGATAAAGAAGTCGACGCGATTATGAACCGCCTGCAGCAGGTAGGTGATAAACCACGTCCGAAAACGATGTTTGAACCTGGTGAGTTGGTGCGTGTCAACGATGGTCCTTTTGCTGACTTTAACGGTGTTGTTGAAGAAGTGGACTACGAGAAAAGCCGCTTAAAAGTGTCTGTCTCAATTTTTGGCCGCGCAACGCCAGTGGAATTGGACTTTAGCCAGGTAGAAAAAGCCTGATCGATTAGTCAGCAAGGCAAGTGGATTTGCAGCTTGTCAGAGGCGCGGAATTGAACTACAATTTCGCGCCTTTTGTTTTTAGATGCCTTGCTTTTAACGCGGGGCGAAACACGGGGAGCCTCTCACGAGGCGATACTACCCATACGAGGAAATTTCAATGGCCAAGAAAGTACAAGCCTACGTCAAGCTGCAAGTTGCAGCCGGTATGGCTAACCCGAGCCCGCCAGTTGGCCCAGCTCTGGGTCAGCAGGGTGTTAACATCATGGAATTCTGTAAGGCGTTCAATGCTAAGACTGACAGCATTGAAAAAGGTCTGCCGATCCCTGTTGTTATTACTGTTTATTCTGATCGCTCCTTCACCTTCGTTACCAAAACTCCGCCAGCAGCAGTTCTGCTGAAAAAAGCGGCTGGTGTTAAGTCTGGTTCTGGCAAGCCGAACAAAGACAAAGTTGGTAAAGTGACTAGTGCGCAGGTACGTGAAATCGCAGAAACCAAAGCTGCGGACATGACTGGTTCTGACGTTGAAGCGATGATTCGCTCCATCGAAGGTACCGCTCGTTCCATGGGCCTGGTAGTGGAGGATTAAGAAATGGCTAAGCTGACCAAGCGCATGCGCGTGATCCGTGACAAAGTTGATGCTACTAAACAGTATGACATCACCGAAGCTGTTGCTCTGCTGAAAGAGCTGGCCACCGCTAAATTCGTAGAAAGCGTTGACGTTGCTGTTAACCTCGGCATCGACGCTCGTAAATCAGACCAAAACGTACGTGGTGCTACCGTTCTGCCACATGGTACCGGTCGCAGCGTTCGCGTTGCCGTATTTGCCCAAGGTCCTAACGCTGAAGCTGCTAAAGCAGCTGGCGCAGAGCTGGTAGGTATGGAAGATCTGGCTGACCAGATCAAGAAAGGCGAAATGAACTTCGACGTTGTTATTGCTTCTCCAGATGCAATGCGCGTTGTTGGTCAACTGGGCCAGATCCTGGGTCCACGTGGCCTGATGCCAAACCCGAAAGTGGGTACCGTTACTCCGAACGTTGCTGAAGCAGTGAAAAACGCTAAAGCAGGTCAGGTTCGTTATCGTAACGACAAAAACGGCATCATCCATACCACCATCGGTAAGGTTGATTTCGACGCAGACAAGCTGAAAGAAAACCTGGAAGCCCTGCTGGTTGCGCTGAAAAAAGCAAAACCATCTCAGGCTAAAGGCGTTTACATCAAGAAAGTTAGCCTCTCCACCACCATGGGTGCTGGCGTTGCTATCGATCAAAGCGGCCTGACTGCTGTAGCGAACTAATCACCAGGTGATTATCGCTTTGACTTGGGGTAAAAATTCACCTAGAATCTTCGCCCCAAGGTTCTGCTGTATGTAGAACAAAGTTTTTCGGTTGGAGCCTGGCCTATCCAGGCCTCCGTCCAAGACCGCAGGTGTGCTGAAAAGCACTTAATCCTTCCTGCGTAGACGGTGACAGAGCCTAAAGAAAATTTTAAATTGTCTTTGCTGGATTCTGCTCACCGTGTTAAGCCGCTCATCGCTGCGTGGTTACACAAAGTGTTGAGTGAAGTGAGTTCCGGGGAATTTTCCCTGGCTAATCCAGGAGCAAAAAGCTAATGGCATTAAATCTTCAAGACAAACAAGCGATTGTTGCTGAAGTCAACGAAGTGGCCAAAGGCGCGCTGTCTGCGGTTGTTGCGGATTCTCGCGGCGTTACCGTTGATAAAATGACTGAACTGCGTAGAGCAGGTCGTGAAGCTGGCGTTTATATGCGTGTTGTTCGTAACACTCTGATGCGTCGCGTAGTTGAAGGCACTCAATTCGAATGCCTGAAAGACACGTTTGTCGGTCCAACCTTGATTGCATTCTCTCACGAACACCCGGGCGCTGCTGCTCGTCTGTTCAAAGAGTTCGCGAAAGCGAATGCAAAATTTGAGGTTAAAGCTGCGGCCTTTGAAGGTGAGCTGATCCCTGCGGCACAAATTGACCGCTTGGCAACGCTGCCTACTTACGATGAAGCAATCGCACGCCTGATGGCAACCATGAAAGAAGCCGCTGCTGGCAAATTGGTTCGCACTCTGGCTGCTCTGCGCGATCAGAAAGAAGCGGCATAAGCCACTCTTTCTTAGCCTTTGCTAACGTATTTAAACTATTTCTGAATTTTAGGAACAATTGTTATGTCTATCACTAAAGACCAAATCCTGGAAGCAGTTGCTGCTATGTCCGTAATGGACGTTGTTGAACTGATTTCCGCTATGGAAGAAAAATTCGGCGTTTCTGCTGCTGCTGCTGTAGCTGTAGCTGCTGGCCCAGTTGAAGCTGCTGAAGAAAAAACTGAGTTCGACGTTGTTCTGTCTGCTGTTGGCGCTAACAAAGTTGCTGTTATCAAAGCAGTACGTGGCGCAACCGGTCTGGGCCTGAAAGAAGCTAAAGACCTGGTAGAATCAGCTCCAGCAGTACTGAAAGAAGGCATCAGCAAAGATGACGCTGCTGCTCTGAAAAAATCTCTGGAAGAAGCTGGCGCTTCTGTTGAAGTTAAATAAGTTTAACTTCTCAGAGTACAGTCTGGCTTAACAGACTGATGGCTGGTGACTTTTTGGTCACCAGCCTTTTTGCGCTGTAGGGCGTCAGTAGCGTTTCACACCGTTTGGCTACTGGCTAACCACAATATTTCTTTCTATCGACGACTTAATATACTGCTTCTACTGCTACAGCCGAATCTGTCGCAAAGGCAATGAAATGATTTAAGCGTGATAGAAACGAGTATTGCGGAAAGTGTTCCCACTTTCCGGTCGATAAAATGGTGTTGCATGAACTGTCCCAAGATCGGACGGACAGAGTGGTTCGACTTTCCAGCGAGCTGAGGAACCCTATGGTTTACTCCTATACCGAGAAAAAACGTATTCGTAAGGATTTTGGTAAGCGTCCACAAGTTCTGGACATACCTTATCTCCTTTCTATCCAGCTTGACTCGTTCCAGAAGTTTATCGAGCAAGATCCAGAAGGGCAGTACGGCTTAGAAGCCGCATTCCGTTCTGTTTTCCCTATCCAGAGCTACAGTGGCAATTCGGAGCTGCAATACGTTAGCTACCGTCTTGGTGAGCCGGTGTTCGACGTCAAAGAGTGCCAGATCCGTGGTGTGACGTACTCTGCACCGCTACGCGTAAAACTGCGCCTGGTTATCTACGAACGCGAAGCACCTGAAGGTACGGTCAAAGACATCAAGGAACAAGAAGTCTATATGGGCGAAATTCCGCTCATGACCGAAAACGGAACCTTTGTAATCAACGGTACTGAGAGGGTTATCGTATCCCAGCTGCACCGTAGTCCTGGTGTGTTCTTTGATAGCGATAAGGGTAAGACCCACTCCTCGGGTAAAGTGCTGTATAACGCACGTATCATTCCTTACCGTGGCTCATGGCTGGATTTCGAGTTCGATCCGAAAGACAACCTGTTCGTGCGTATTGACCGTCGCCGTAAACTGCCTGCGACCATCATTCTGCGTGCGCTGAGTTTCACCACTGAACAGATCCTTGACCTGTTCTTTGAAAAAATTATTTTCGAAATCCGTGACAACAAGCTGCAGATGGAGTTGGTTCCAGAACGTCTGCGTGGTGAAACAGCGTCCTTCGATATCGAAGCTAACGGTAAGATCTACGTTGAGAAAGGCCGCCGCATTACTGCTCGCCATATCCGCCAGCTCGAAAAAGACGAAATTCGTAGTATTGAAGTTCCGGTTGAGTACATCGCTGGAAAAGTGGTCGCGAAGGACTATATCGACACCAATACCGGTGAGCTGATCTGTGCTGCCAACATGGAACTGTCACTGGATCTGCTGGCCAAGCTGAGCCAGTCTGGCCACAAGCGTATCGAAACGTTGTTCACCAACGATCTGGATCATGGTGCGTACATCTCTGAAACTGTTCGTGTCGATCCAACCAGCGATCGTCTAAGTGCGCTGGTTGAAATCTACCGCATGATGCGTCCTGGTGAGCCACCAACGCGCGAAGCGGCTGAAAGCCTGTTTGAGAACCTGTTCTTCTCTGAAGACCGCTACGATCTGTCTGCGGTTGGTCGCATGAAGTTCAACCGTTCTCTGCTGCGTGACGAGATCGAAGGTTCGGGCATCCTGAGCAAAGACGACATCATTGAAGTGATGAAGAAGCTCATCGATATCCGTAACGGCAAAGGCGAAGTGGATGATATCGACCACTTGGGCAACCGTCGTATTCGTTCCGTTGGCGAAATGGCTGAGAACCAGTTCCGTGTTGGTCTGGTGCGTGTTGAGCGTGCGGTGAAAGAGCGCCTGTCCCTGGGCGATCTGGATACCCTGATGCCTCAGGACATGATCAACGCCAAGCCAATCTCGGCAGCGGTGAAAGAGTTCTTTGGTTCCAGCCAGCTTTCTCAGTTTATGGACCAGAACAACCCGTTGTCTGAGATTACGCACAAACGTCGTATCTCTGCATTGGGCCCAGGCGGTCTGACCCGTGAACGTGCTGGCTTTGAAGTTCGTGACGTACACCCGACTCACTACGGTCGTGTGTGCCCAATCGAAACGCCGGAAGGTCCAAACATCGGTCTGATCAACTCCTTGTCCGTGTACGCACAGACTAACGAGTATGGTTTCCTGGAAACCCCGTACCGCCGCGTGCGTGACGGCGTAGTGACCGATGAAATCAACTATCTGTCTGCTATTGAAGAAGGCAACTTTGTTATCGCCCAGGCGAACTCCAACCTGGATGATGAAGGCCGCTTTGAAGAAGATCTGGTTACCTGTCGTAGCAAAGGCGAATCAAGCCTGTTCAGCCGCGATCAGGTTGACTATATGGACGTATCAACCCAGCAGGTTGTTTCCGTTGGTGCCTCACTGATTCCATTCCTGGAACACGATGACGCCAACCGTGCCTTGATGGGTGCGAACATGCAACGTCAGGCGGTTCCAACCCTGCGTGCTGACAAGCCGCTGGTAGGTACCGGTATGGAACGTGCTGTTGCGGTTGACTCCGGTGTTACTGCCGTAGCCAAGCGTGGCGGCGTGATCCAGTACGTGGATGCTTCCCGTATCGTTATCAAAGTTAACGAAGACGAGATGTACCCGGGCGAAGCAGGTATCGACATTTATAACCTGACCAAGTACACCCGTTCCAACCAGAACACCTGTATCAACCAGATGCCGTGTGTGAATCTGGGCGAGCCAATCGAGCGCGGTGACGTGCTGGCAGATGGTCCGTCAACAGACCTGGGCGAACTGGCACTGGGCCAGAACATGCGCGTAGCGTTCATGCCTTGGAACGGTTACAACTTCGAAGACTCCATCCTGGTCTCCGAGCGTGTAGTACAGGAAGATCGTTTTACTACTATCCACATCCAGGAACTGGCCTGTGTGTCTCGTGACACCAAACTGGGGCCTGAAGAGATCACTGCCGACATCCCTAACGTGGGTGAAGCGGCACTCTCCAAACTGGATGAATCCGGTATCGTCTATATCGGGGCAGAAGTTACCGGTGGCGACATTCTGGTTGGTAAGGTAACGCCAAAAGGTGAAACCCAACTGACGCCAGAAGAGAAGCTCCTGCGTGCGATCTTCGGTGAGAAAGCGTCTGACGTTAAAGACTCTTCTCTGCGTGTACCAAACGGCGTTTCCGGCACGATTATTGACGTTCAGGTCTTTACCCGCGATGGCGTGGAAAAAGACAAGCGTGCGTTGGAAATCGAAGAGATGCAGTTGAAGCAGGCCAAAAAAGACCTGACTGAAGAACTGCAGATCCTGGAAGCTGGCCTTTTTGCGCGTATCCACGCGGTGCTGGTTGCCGGTGGTATTGAAGCGGACAAGCTGAGCAAGCTGCCACGCGATCGCTGGTTAGAACTGGGCTTGACCGACGAAGAGAAGCAAAACCAGCTGGAGCAGTTGGCTGAGCAGTACGACGAACTGAAATCTGACTTTGAGAAGAAGCTGGATGCCAAGCGTCGTAAGATCACTCAAGGTGACGATCTGGCGCCAGGCGTGCTGAAAATCGTCAAGGTTTATCTGGCCGTTAAACGTCAGATCCAACCGGGTGACAAGATGGCAGGCCGCCACGGTAACAAGGGTGTAATTTCCAAGATCAACCCGATCGAAGATATGCCTTACGATATAGACGGTACGCCGGTTGATATCGTATTGAACCCGCTGGGCGTTCCATCACGTATGAACATCGGTCAGATCCTGGAAACTCACCTGGGTATGGCTGCAAAAGGCATTGGTGAGAAGATCAACCAGATGCTGAAGCAGCACCAGGAAGTCGCCAAGCTGCGCGAGTTCATCCAGAAGGCTTACGATCTGGGTGATGGCGTTTGCCAGAAAGTCGATCTGAACACCTTCACAGACGAAGAAGTGATGCGTCTGGCAGAAAACCTGAAAAAGGGTATGCCAATCGCAACGCCTGTCTTCGATGGTGCGAAAGAGACCGAAATCAAGCAATTGCTGGAGATGGGCGGTATCCCGACCTCTGGTCAGATTACGCTGTTTGATGGCCGTACCGGTGAGCAGTTTGAGCGCCAGGTAACCGTAGGCTACATGTACATGCTGAAACTGAACCACTTGGTCGACGATAAAATGCACGCGCGTTCTACCGGTTCTTACAGCTTGGTTACTCAGCAGCCGCTGGGTGGTAAGGCGCAATTCGGTGGTCAGCGCTTCGGTGAGATGGAAGTGTGGGCGCTGGAAGCATACGGCGCAGCTTACACCTTGCAGGAAATGCTTACCGTTAAGTCGGATGACGTCAACGGCCGTACCAAGATGTACAAAAACATCGTGGATGGCGATCACCGTATGGAACCAGGCATGCCGGAGTCGTTCAACGTACTGTTGAAAGAAATCCGCTCGCTGGGTATCAACATCGAACTGGAAGGCGATTAATCGCTATTCCAGCTCTGGCTCCCGACCTTAGGGAGCCAGAGGGTGGTTGTTCAGGTCACACGGGTGTGCAATTTTTCAGTGTGCACCCAACAGGTTTAACTCCGACAGGAGCCAATCCGTGAAAGACTTATTGAAGTTTCTGAAAGCGCAAACTAAGACCGAAGAGTTTGATGCGATCAAGATTGCTCTGGCATCGCCAGACATGATCCGTTCATGGTCGTTCGGTGAAGTTAAAAAGCCGGAAACCATTAACTACCGTACGTTCAAACCAGAACGTGACGGCCTTTTCTGTGCCCGTATCTTTGGGCCGGTAAAAGATTACGAGTGCCTGTGCGGTAAGTACAAGCGCTTGAAACACCGCGGCGTAATCTGTGAGAAGTGCGGCGTTGAAGTGACCCAGACCAAAGTGCGCCGTGAGCGTATGGGCCACATCGAGCTGGCTTCCCCAACGGCGCACATCTGGTTCCTGAAATCGCTGCCATCCCGCATCGGTTTGCTGCTGGATATGCCGTTGCGCGATATTGAACGTGTACTGTACTTCGAATCCTATGTGGTTATTGAAGGCGGTATGACTAACCTCGAGCGCCGTCAGATCCTGACAGAAGAGCAGTATCTGGACGCTCTGGAAGAGTTCGGTGACGAATTCGACGCCAAGATGGGTGCCGAAGCTATTCAGGCCTTGCTGAAAAACATGGATCTGGAAGCCGAATGCGAACAACTGCGTGAAGAGCTGAATGAAACCAATTCTGAAACCAAGCGTAAAAAGCTGACCAAGCGTATCAAGCTGTTGGAAGCGTTCGTTCAATCTGGTAACAAGCCAGAGTGGATGATCCTGACCGTACTGCCGGTACTGCCGCCGGATCTGCGTCCGCTGGTTCCACTGGATGGTGGCCGTTTCGCGACTTCAGATCTGAACGATCTGTATCGCCGCGTGATCAACCGTAACAACCGTCTGAAACGCCTGCTGGATCTGGCTGCGCCGGATATCATCGTGCGCAACGAAAAGCGTATGCTGCAAGAAGCGGTAGACGCCTTGCTGGATAACGGCCGTCGCGGTCGTGCGATCACCGGTTCCAACAAGCGTCCTCTGAAATCTTTGGCCGATATGATCAAAGGTAAGCAGGGTCGTTTCCGTCAGAACCTGTTGGGTAAACGCGTTGACTACTCTGGTCGTTCTGTTATCACCGTAGGTCCATACCTGCGTCTGCATCAGTGCGGTCTGCCGAAGAAAATGGCACTGGAGCTGTTCAAACCGTTCATCTACGGCAAGCTGGAACTGCGTGGCCTGGCTACTACCATCAAAGCTGCCAAGAAAATGGTTGAGCGCGAAGAAGCTGTCGTTTGGGACATCCTGGACGAAGTTATCCGCGAACACCCGGTACTGTTGAACCGTGCACCAACCCTGCACCGTTTGGGTATCCAGGCGTTTGAACCGGTTCTGATCGAAGGTAAAGCTATTCAGCTGCACCCGCTGGTTTGTGCTGCATACAACGCCGACTTCGATGGTGACCAGATGGCTGTGCACGTACCGCTGACGCTGGAAGCCCAGTTGGAAGCGCGTGCGTTGATGATGTCTACCAACAACATCCTGTCACCAGCGAACGGCGAGCCAATCATCGTTCCTTCTCAGGACGTTGTATTGGGTCTGTACTATATGACTCGTGACTGTGTTAACGCCAAAGGTGAAGGCATGGTTCTGACGGGTCCTAAAGAAGCTGAACGTGTTTATCGCGCCGGTCTGGCCTCTCTGCATGCACGTGTAAAAGTGCGTATTACAGAAGAGATCAAAAATACCGAAGGCGAATCTGTTCATCAGACCACTATCGTTGATACCACCATTGGTCGTGCCATCCTGTGGATGATCGTACCAAACGGTCTGCCGTATTCGATCGTCAACCAGCCTTTGGGCAAGAAAGCGATCTCCAAGATGCTGAATACCTGTTACCGCATCCTGGGCCTGAAGCCGACCGTTATCTTTGCTGACCAGATCATGTACACCGGTTTTGCTTACGCTGCCCGTTCAGGTGCTTCCGTAGGTATCGATGACATGGTTATTCCAGCGAAGAAAGCAGAGATCATCGAAGAAGCGGAAACCGAAGTTGCCGAGATCCAGGAGCAGTTCCAGTCTGGTCTGGTTACCGCGGGCGAACGCTATAACAAAGTTATCGATATCTGGGCTGCGGCGAACGAACGTGTTGCTAAAGCGATGATGGAAAACCTGTCGGTTGAAGACGTGGTTAACCGTGACGGCGTTGTGGAACAACAAGTTTCCTTCAACAGCATCTTTATGATGGCCGACTCCGGTGCTCGTGGTTCTGCTGCTCAGATCCGTCAGTTGGCCGGTATGCGTGGCCTGATGGCGAAGCCAGATGGCTCAATCATCGAAACGCCAATCACCGCGAACTTCCGTGAAGGTCTGAACGTACTCCAGTACTTCATCTCCACACACGGTGCGCGTAAAGGTTTGGCGGATACCGCACTGAAAACGGCAAACTCCGGTTATCTGACCCGTCGTTTGGTTGACGTGGCGCAGGATCTGGTAGTCACCGAGGACGACTGTGGTACTCACAACGGCATCATGATGACTCCGGTTATCGAAGGTGGTGACGTTAAAGAGCCACTGCGTGAGCGTGTTCTGGGTCGTGTGACCGCTGAAGATGTTATCAAGCCGGGTACGGCGGACATCCTGGTTCCACGTAACACCCTGCTGAACGAGAAGACCTGTGACCTGTTGGAAGAGAACTCTGTCGACAGCGTTAAGGTTCGTTCCGTAGTTAGCTGTGAAACCGACTTTGGTGTGTGTGCAAACTGCTATGGTCGCGACCTGGCACGTGGCCACATCATCAACAAAGGTGAAGCTATCGGTGTTATCGCGGCACAGTCCATCGGTGAACCGGGTACACAGCTGACGATGCGTACGTTCCACATCGGTGGTGCCGCTTCGCGTGCTGCTGCTGAATCCAGCATCCAGGTTAAGAACAAAGGTAACCTGAAGCTGAGCAACGTTAAGTTCGTTATGAACGCTGCAGGCAAGTTGGTAATTACTTCACGTAATACCGAACTGAAGCTGATCGACGAATTTGGCCGTACCAAAGAAAGCTACAAAGTGCCTTATGGTGCCGTGATGGGCAAAGGTGACGGTGCAGAAGTTAACGGCGGCGAAACCGTTGCTAACTGGGATCCGCACACCATGCCAGTTGTCAGTGAAGTCGGTGGTTTCATCCGCTTCGCCGACATGGTTGATGGCCAGACCATCACCCGCCAGACCGACGAACTGACCGGTTTGTCTTCTCTGGTTGTACTGGATAGTGCAGAGCGTACCGGTAGTGGTAAAGACCTGCGTCCGGCACTGAAAATCGTTGATGCCAAAGGCGATGACGTATTGATTCCAGGTACAGATATGCCTGCGCAATACTTCCTGCCTGGTAAAGCGATTGTGCAGTTGGAAGATGGCATTCAGATCGGTGCGGGTGATACCTTGGCGCGTATTCCTCAGGAATCCGGCGGTACCAAGGATATTACCGGTGGTCTGCCACGCGTTGCGGATCTGTTCGAAGCACGTCGTCCGAAAGAGCCGGCAATCCTGGCTGAAATCAGCGGGATTATTTCGTTCGGTAAAGAGACCAAAGGCAAACGTCGCCTGGTTATCTCCCCACTGGACGGCAGCGATGCTTACGAAGAGATGATCCCTAAATGGCGTCAGCTCAACGTGTTTGAAGGCGAAATTGTGGAGCGTGGTGACGTTGTTTCTGACGGCCCAGAATCTCCACATGACATTCTGCGTCTGCGTGGTGTGCATGCGGTTACCCGCTACATTACCAACGAAGTGCAGGAAGTTTACCGTCTGCAAGGCGTTAAGATTAACGATAAACACATCGAAGTTATCGTTCGTCAGATGCTGCGTAAAGGCACTATCGTTAGCGCAGGTAGCACCGAGTTCCTGGAAGGCGAACAGGCTGAAGTATCGCGCGTCAAGATTGCTAACCGTAAGCTTGCTGCTGAAGGCAAGATCGAAGCAACCTTCTCACGCGATCTGCTGGGTATCACCAAGGCTTCCTTGGCGACCGAGTCCTTCATCTCTGCCGCATCGTTCCAAGAGACGACGCGTGTTCTCACCGAAGCGGCTGTTGCCGGTAAGCGTGATGAACTGCGTGGCCTGAAAGAGAACGTTATCGTGGGCCGTCTGATCCCAGCCGGTACCGGTTACGCTTATCATCAGGATCGTATGCGTCGTAAAGCTCAGGGTGAAACCCCGGTTGTTCCGCTGGTTAGCGCCGCAGAAGCGACAGCCAACCTGGCCGAATTGCTGAATGCAGGTAACCTGGGCGGTAACGACGACGAATAAGTCATCGCTATCCCTGACTGCATATTAAGCAGTGAATGACAAAAGCCCCGGCTATCTTAGCCGGGGCTTTTTGTTGTACAGTGCTGTAAAGTATTAAAAACGGGATAGGCATGGATACCTCAACAGTAATTAACACCTCAGCTTCTAGTAGCGGCGATTTAACCTTACAAACCCCTTCAGACAGCTATTCTGCCAAGCGGGCAAGGCGTGCCGCGTGGGGCAGTTTTGTTGGTGCAGTTGTCGACTGGTTCGACTTTCTACTGTACGGAATAGTTGCCGCACTGGTATTTAACACCCAGTTTTTCCCGCAGGTGAGTCCAACAATGGGCACGCTGGCAGCATTCGGTACGTTTGGTGTGGGTTTCTTGTTCCGTCCTCTCGGTGGGATGGTGTTTGGGCACTTTGGTGACAAGCTCGGTCGTAAGCGCATGCTGATGATTACCGTCTGGATGATGGGGGGCGCTACCGCCTTGATCGGGTTGTTACCCTCTTTTGATTCTATTGGCTGGTGGGCTCCAGTACTGCTGGTCTTGCTACGTGCTATTCAAGGATTTGCCGTTGGCGGCGAATGGGGGGGCGCAGCCCTGCTGGCGGTTGAGAGTGCGCCGAAAAAGAGAAAAGCTTTCTATAGCAGTGGCGTACAGATTGGTTTCGGTGTTGGCCTGTTACTGGCGACCGGTTCAGTTTCCATCGTAAACCATTTCACTACCAATGAAGACTTTGTTCGTTGGGGCTGGCGTTTACCCTTCCTGTTCAGTCTGGTATTGGTGGCCATTGCCTGGTGGGTCCGTAAAGGCATGGATGAATCGCAGGAGTTTGAGGCTAACAAGGCACTGGAAATCAGAGCCAACAAAATACGCAACTTCCCGATCTTTGAAGCACTGCGTCAGAATCCGAAGGCATTTTTACTCATTATTGCCCTAAGATTTGGCGAGTTGCTGACAATGTACATCGTTACAGCCTTTGCTATGAATTACTCGACGACTCATCTTGGCCTTTCGCGCGATATCTTTTTAAATATTGGCTTGCTGGTTGGGGCGGTGAGTTGTGTCTCAATACCGTGCTTTGCCTATTTGGCCGATCGCTTCGGTCGGCGCAGGATATACGTCACCGGCGCGTTAATCGGATTCGCCAGTGCTGTTCCATTTTTCATGGCGCTAGAAAGCCGTAATACCGTGATGATTATCCTCTTTGCCATCATGTTGGGCAACGTGGCGCACGATATGCTCGTCAGCGTGCAACAGCCAATGTTTACTGAACTGTTTGGTACGGCATACCGCTATAGTGGGGCTGGCGTTGGTTACCAGGTTGCCAGTGTGGTTGGTGGTGGTTTCACCCCGTTTATCGCTGTCTTGCTGGTTGAGTTTATGGGCGGCTCCTGGCATTTAGTGGCTGCTTATCTGGCAATGGGGTGCCTGCTGTCAGCCATTGTTGGCATGAGAATGAAGCCTCAGGCCGTAGATTGACGTCGTTTCGCTCGCGGCGGGTAAAAAAGAAACCGGGAACGTGCGGCCAGTCTCCGCACGACCCGGTGTTGGGTTAGGCAAGGTCATCAAGAGGGGGAAGATAACCTTGGTTGGTTTCGGATTTGATAACCAACAACGTCACTATAACGATGCTGATTTACCGCTCCAGCCTGTCTTTATTGCTTTGCGTAGTGGTTCCCGCGTTATTGGGGCTGTCTTGTAATCGTTACAGGTGGTTGCGCAGCGCGTCCCAAATAGTCATCCCAATCCTTCCATACTGGCTGTAATCCGGCTGCTTGAATGGCTTGCGCCACCTGCAGGGGTGTTCGGCTGTCATGCGGTTCAAATTGTTCCAACTGAGGTGGAACATCGTCAGCGTATCCACCAGGCTGGGTTTTGGAGCCGGCACTAACGCTGTTGATAGCCACTGGGACCACATGATCGCGGAAGAAGGATGACTCCCGAGTCGATAATGACAGCTCAACATCAGGAGCCAATAAGCGGAAAGCGCAGATTAACTGCATCAGTTGCGGCTCACTTATCAGTGATGCCGGTTCAATGCCGCCGGTGCAGGGGCGCAAACGAGGGAACGAGATCGAGTAGCGGCTCTGCCAGTAGGTTTGTTGCAAATAAAGCAGATGCTCGGCCAGCAGATAGCAGTCGGCGCGCCAACTGTTAGAAAGCCCGATGAGCGCTCCTAGTCCGATCTTGTCGATCCCGGCGCGGCCCAAACGATCCGCTGTTGCCAACCGCCAGTTAAAGTCCTGTTTTTGCCCGCGCAGGTGGTGCCGTTGGTAGGTCGCGAGATGATAAGTTTCCTGATAAACCAAAACGCCATCCAACCCGAGGGTTTTTAGCTCGGCATACTCTTCCTGTGCCAGCGGTTGGACCTCCATCATCAATGAACTGAAATGGCGGCGGATAGTGGGGATATGCTGGCGAAAGTAGTCCATGCCGACTTTACGCTGGTGTTCACCGGTAACCAGCAACAGATGCTCGAAGCCAAGGGCTTTAATGGCTGTGCATTCCCGTTCTATTTCCTCTGAGTCCAGCGTTTTGCGCTTAAGTTGGTTACTCATTGAGAAACCACAATAAGTACAATCGTTGGCACACAGATTAGAGAGGTAGAGTGGCACGTAAAAACTCACAACATTGCCAAAACGCTGGCGTGTAAGCTGCTGCGCACGCTGCGCTAAAGGCTCCAGATAGGGCGTGGCAGCGGGGGAAATGAGCGCCATGAAGTCATCCCGCGTCAGCTTTTCTGCATTGAGCGCATTTTCAACATCGCGGGCAGTTTTGCTGTTGATGCGAAGCTGGAGATCGTCCCAATCCCATTGTTGCAAGTGTTCTCTAAAATCATCTGCCATTAGAGAGCCTCCCCTGAGTGGCTCAGGAAGGCTGTTAGCGGGCTGGATGCGATGGCGGTCCGCTGTTGGCTACCTAACCCAGCGTGGTACGCTAACTCGCCCGCCTCGACGGCCAGACGGAAAGCCTGGGCCATTTTTACCGGATCGCCAGCTACTGCAATGGCGGTGTTGACCAATACGGCATCAGCCCCCAGTTCTATCGCTTCTAACGCGTGACTGGGGGCACCAATTCCGGCATCAACTACCACAGGGATTTTAGCCTGTTCGATAATGATCTGAAGAAAATCGCGGGTAAGTAGCCCGCGATTAGACCCTATTGGTGCACCTAACGGCATCACGGCAGCACAGCCTACTTCTTCCAGCCGTTTACACAACACCGGATCGGCCCCGCAGTACGGCAGTACCACAAACCCTTCTTTAACCAGGATTTCTGCTGCTTTCAGGGTTTCGATCGGATCGGGTAGCAGATATTTTGCATCGGGATGAATTTCCAGTTTCACCCAGTGAGTTCCCAGCGCCTCACGCGCCAGTCGAGCGGCAAATACCGCCTCGTCAGCGGTTTTAGCCCCGGAAGTATTCGGTAATAGCCGTACGCCCAACTGTTGCAGCGGGGCCAGAATGGCATCATTACCGTTGCGTAGATCGACGCGTTTCATTGCCATAGTGACCAACTGGGAACCAGAGGCTTGCAGAGAGGCCAGCATCAATGCTGACGAAGCAAATTTACCTGTGCCGGTCAATAGGCGTGAGGTAAAAGTAGTATCGGCGATTTGCAGCATGTCAGCCCCCAGCAATTGCTTGAAATAAAAGAATATCATCACCATCCTGTACGAAACGGCTTGCCCAGTCGTCGCGTGGAATGATGACCTGATTTATCGCCAATGCGGTACCTGGCTGGTGGCGCTCCAGTTGTTCGAGCAAAGCCAGGATGCTCAGCTGCTGCCCCAGCTCCAGTGGTTGATCATTCAGCATAATTTTCATGCTGAACCTCCACAGACGTTGCAAGCTGTCGTTTTGCTCAACTGTAGTGTGTTCCAGCTTTGCTGCTTGCCGTCGAACAATCGCAGCTTGCCACTGAGGTGAGAAGGCATTCCCGCCAGCATTTTGATGGCTTCCAGTGCTTGGAGCGTGCCGATAATACCGACGACCGGGCCGAGCACTCCTGCTGTACGGCAATTACGCTGTGGCTCGGTTTGCTCGGGATAGAGGCAGGCATAACAACCCTGCGTATAGGGTGGTTCAATAACCAGTAATTGGCCGCTGAAGCCCACAGCGCTACCGCTGATTAAAGGCACACCTGTGTTAAAACAGGCCGCATTAACCGCATGGCGGGTGGCCATATTATCGCTGCAATCGAGTACCAGATCGGCACGGGCCACGACGTCACTCAGGATTGAGCCGGCAAGGCGCTGTTCCAATGCAATGCATTCCACCAGCGGGTTGAGTGCCTGCAAATCGCGTTGTGCAAGTTGGGCTTTGCTGCTGTTAACGTCGACGGTCCGATAAAGAATTTGCCGCTGCAAGTTAGTAATGTGCAACTTGTCATCATCGGCCAACAGTAAAGTGCCAACCCCAGCGGCGGCAAGGTACAGCGCGGCTGGGGAGCCTAATCCACCCAAACCGACGATGAGCACCGTCGCGTGCTTCAGCTTGTGTTGCCCTTCGGGACCTACCTCTTCGAGCAACAGTTGGCGGCTGTAACGCAGAAACTCTTGGTCACTCAGCATTGCTCGGCTCCTTGCCTTCGATCAGTTGCAACAATTGCGCGGTGGCCGCACGCCAGTCGGGTGCCATGGTGATGGCACTGACCACGGCGACGCTGCCGACGCCGCAAGCCAGCACGGCTGGCACACGGTCGATACTAATGCCGCCAATGGCTACCGTCGGGTGATCCTGCAATCCGGCGAGGTGGCGTTTGAGTTCGGCTAGCCCTTGGGGGGCTGACGGCATCTCTTTGGTTTGCGTCGGGAAAATATGCCCTAGCGCAATATAGGAGGGTTTTACGGCGATAGCTCTAGCTAGCTCAGCGTCATCATGGGTAGAAACGCCTAGCCGTAATCCTGCTCGGTGGATTGCAACCAGGTCGGCAGTATCCAAATCCTCCTGCCCCAAGTGCACACCATAGGCTTGATGCTTGATCGCCAACCGCCAGTAGTCATTGATAAACAGCCGAGCCTGGTAACGTTTGCCTAAAGCGATGGCTGCGGCAACATCTGCCTCTACCTGTTGATCTGCCTGATCCTTGATGCGTAACTGAATTGTGGTAACGCCCGCATCCAGCAGGCGGGCGATCCATTCAACACTCTGAACAACCGGGTATAAGCCCAGCTTGTGCGGTGTAGCGGGGAAGGGGGTGATAATTTCAGTCATTATTAACCTCCTCCTGCAGATTGGACGCACTATGGTAAAGTTCGCTGCCACGCGAGCGAAACTCGACAGACATTTTCTCCATGCCGCTCAACTGGATCTCTACTGTGTTGGCCGCCGTCTGTGCCGCAGCATAGTCACGGACTTCCTGCGAGATTTTCATCGAACAGAATTTTGGCCCGCACATTGAGCAGAAATGAGCAACCTTGCCTGATTCCTGCGGTAGTGTTTCATCGTGGTAAGCGCGGGCGGTTAGAGGGTCCAGAGCCAGGTTGAACTGATCTTCCCAGCGGAATTCAAAGCGCGCCTTGGACATAGCGTTATCACGGATCTGTGCACCGGGATGGCCCTTTGCCAAATCGGCCGCATGAGCGGCTATCTTGTAGGTAATCAACCCCTGCTTCACATCTTCTTTGTTCGGCAAACCCAAATGTTCTTTCGGTGTCACATAGCAAAGCATCGCACAGCCAAACCAACCGATCATTGCGGCACCGATGCCAGAGGTGAAATGGTCATAACCCGGTGCAATATCGGTGGTCAAAGGGCCCAGCGTATAGAATGGTGCTTCGTGGCAATGCTCCAGCTCTTCGCTCATATTGCGGTGGATCATATGCATAGGTATATGCCCAGGGCCTTCGATCATCACCTGTACATCATATTCCCAGGCTATTTGGGTCAATTCGCCCAAGGTACGTAATTCGGCAAATTGCGCTTCATCATTGGCATCCTGAATAGAGCCAGGACGCAACCCATCACCGAGCGACAGTGCAACATCGTAAGCAGCGCAAATTTCGCAGATCTCACGGAAATGTTGATAGAGGAAGTTTTCCTGGTGATGTGATAGGCACCATTTTGCCATGATTGAACCGCCCCGTGACACGATGCCGGTCAGACGTTTGGCGGTCATCGGCACATAACGCAGCAGCACCCCTGCATGGATAGTGAAATAATCCACGCCTTGCTCGGCCTGTTCCAACAGGGTATCGCGGAACATTTCCCAGGTTAGGTTTTCTGCCACACCGTTCACTTTTTCCAGCGCCTGATAGATGGGCACCGTGCCAATCGGCACCGGGCTGTTACGCAGGATCCACTCGCGCGTTTCATGGATATAACGGCCAGTGGAGAGGTCCATCACCGTGTCTGCGCCCCAGCGAGTCGACCACACCAACTTTTCCACTTCTTCTTCAATCGAGGAGCTAACCGCTGAGTTGCCGATATTGGCATTCACCTTGACCAGGAAATTGCGGCCAATAATCATCGGCTCAGATTCTGGGTGGTTAATATTGGCGGGGATGATGGCACGGCCAGCCGCCACTTCCTGGCGTACAAATTCCGGCGTGATATTTTCAGGCAGGTTGGCTCCCCAGTTTTGACCTGGGTGCTGCTGGCGCAGAACCTCACTGCGAACGCGTTCACGGCCCATATTTTCGCGGATGGCGATGAATTCCATCTCCGGCGTAATAATACCGGCACGTGCGTAGTGCAATTGTGTTACGCATTTACCCGCCAGGGCTTTACACGGCTGCGGCAGGTGTTCAAAACGCAGATGATCCAGTCCCTCATCCGCCAGCCGCTGTTGAGTGAAACCAGAACTGACGTCGGCTAACGTTTGCGTATCCGCACGTTCAGCGATCCAGCCCGCACGTATCTTTTTCAGGCCCCGGTGAACATCCAGCGTTTCTTGCCGGTCGCCATAAGGACCTGCGGTGTCATATACCGGAATGGCCTCATTCTGTTCATATTGCGGGTTATCTTTACTGCCGCCGATCAGCGTCGGACTGAGTTGAATTTCCCGCATTGGGACCTGAATGTCGCTTCGAGAGCCAGAAAGATAAATACGATGGGAGTTGGGGAAGGTCACACCTTGCAGAGAAGCAATGAAAGACTGCGCTTCATCACGTCGTTGTTTACGGACACGGGTTTTATTTACATTAGACATAGCAAATTCCTATCAGTGTGGTGATGTTCGGAAAATTGCTTGTCTGGAGCTCGGAGGGAGTAATGGTGGTAGCCTAAGGCAGGTCTGTTGCCAGTGGCGGCATACCCTAAATAATTGGCGTTGCAGGAAGGCGGCAACGCAGCGAGCCCCGGGAGCGTACAGATAGTACGTGACTGGGTGAGCGAGGAAAGCCAACGCACCTGCAACGTCAAGCATGACGGGTATGGATTACTCTTGTTTCCTTCGCGGGTCTTAACCCGATCAGGTTCCGCGGATCCCGAATTAACGGTCTCAGCCTGGCCGATTTAATGGAAAATCAACGCTAGGCACTCCGACAAGAGCACCCAGTATATACACGTCGCCCTTCAAGTTATAGGGGGGTTGGCTGCCTTTACTCACCTCAGTCACTTGGTTTACCAAGCGCCTGGGGAATCTCTCGGTTGCCGCCTACCTGCAACTCGAAGTAACTTGGGTATAGAAGGGAGAATAAAAACTACAAGCTTGCCCCTCATCTTTCACTCTGCAGCCGTGTTGCGGTGTGAAAAATGAGGGGCAAGGCTTAAATCAGGCTGGATGTTGCACCGTTCCTGTATTGGCTGCGTCGGGATTACCCTGTTGCCAGGTTTCCGCTGCTAGCTGAATTAACTGGTCTTCCAGTGCAAAACGTGAAGCCAACACCTCGCCGACTTCTGACAAGGCTTGATTGAGTTCCTGCCGCATATTTTTATCGAACTCAATTTCACTAAAGCGATCGTGAAACGCCATGACGCTTTCGGTATTAGCCTGTAACTTGGGGTAGAACTTGGTGGTCAGGGCCATTTTAGGGCTGGTAGAACCTTCCACTTGTTTGATAATTTTGCCATAGATGTGAAAATGCCCGGCAGAGAGATAATCCACCAGATGATAGCAAAAGTTATCCAGCGCTTTTTCATTCAGCGGGGTATGCTTTTCTTTATTGGGTTTGATGCCGACCAATGCGCAATAGGCAATCAGCAACTGTTTGCGTGCTTGTAGCCATTGATCGACTAACTCATTACTGCCACCAACGCGTTGAGTCAGGCTTTCCAGTCGGTTGAGCATAGTTGACTCCGTAAGTAATAGAAAAAAACAGTAAGTTATTAAAATGTAACAAGACCATCCCTAGATTGCCAGTGAAGCAGAGGTTGTGCAACAACATATGGAACTTGCATTAACGGGTAACGAAAATGGCTGGTGGATCATCAGCCATGAAAGCAAAATTTGGTTACCAAATGGTGAACTGCCGTTTGGTTCTTCCGCATCATTTTCACTACAGGGCCAGTTGGCTCGTCAGATTGGCGAATGGGACGGCGCAAAGGTCTGGCTGGTCCGCAAACCAATGCCAAGAGATATGGGATCGGTGAGGCAACTGCTCGATCTCGATCGTGATCTGTTCCAGCTTGCCGGGCGCGGTGTGCAATTGGCGGATTTTTACCGTTCGCACCGGTTTTGCGGTTATTGTGGACATGAAATGCATCTCAGCCGCACTGAGAGCGCTTGCCTGTGTAATAACTGCCGTGAACGTTATTACCCACAGATTGCGCCCTGCGTGATTGTCGCCATTCGTCGCCATGACGAGATCCTGCTGGCGCAACATGTTCGCCATCGTGGCGGGATACATACGGTGCTGGCCGGGTTCGTCGAAGTCGGGGAAACCCTAGAGCAGGCCGTGGCGCGTGAGGTTATGGAAGAGAGCAATATCGCTATCACTAATCTACGTTATGTGACCTCCCAACCTTGGCCGTTTCCTCATTCATTGATGATGGCGTTCATGGCTGATTATCACAGCGGTGAATTGCGTCACGATCCGAAAGAGTTACTTAATGCGGGTTGGTATCGTTATGATCAACTGCCGATGCTGCCGCCGCCGGGTACTGTGGCGCGCCGTCTGATAGAGGACACGGTGGCGCTGTGCCGTGCGGAATAAGGTACAATGGCGGCAGATTATCAAGGGAGCCCAATAATGAATGAGTTGAAGAACGATCGCTACCTGCGCGCCTTGTTGCGCCAGCCGGTGGATATTACCCCTGTATGGATGATGCGCCAGGCCGGTCGTTACTTGCCGGAGTACAAGGCTACCCGTGCGCAAGCCGGTGATTTCATGTCATTGTGCAAAAACGCCGATCTGGCCTGCGAAGTGACATTACAACCGCTGCGCCGCTATGCACTGGATGCCGCGATTCTGTTCTCGGACATTCTCACCATTCCTGATGCCATGGGGCTTGGGCTCTACTTTGAGGCGGGTGAAGGGCCGCGTTTTTCTTCTCCTATCACCTGCCGGGCAGATGTTGAAAAACTGCCGCTGTTCGATCCGGAAGATGAACTCGGTTATGTGATGAATGCTGTCCGCACCATTCGTCGCGAACTCAAAGGGGAAGTGCCGCTGATCGGTTTCTCCGGCAGTCCGTGGACATTGGCCACCTATATGGTCGAGGGGGGCAGCAGTAAGGCGTTCACCAAGCTGAAAAAAATGATGTATGCCGAGCCACAAACGTTGCATCTGTTGCTGGACAAGCTGGCTGACAGTGTCATTCTTTATCTCAATGCCCAGATCCGCGCTGGAGCGCAGTCCGTGATGGTGTTTGATACCTGGGGCGGTGTGCTGACGGGGCGTGATTACCGCGAGTTCTCTCTGCACTATATGCATAAAATCGTTGATGGTTTGCAGCGTGAAAACGATGGGCACCGTGTGCCGGTGACTCTGTTCACCAAAGGGGGAGGCCAATGGCTGGAGGCAATGGCGGCCACGGGTTGTGATGCACTGGGCCTGGATTGGACAACCGACATTGCTGATGCGCGGCGCCGTGTCGGTGATAAGGTTGCGTTGCAAGGCAATATGGACCCTTCCATGCTGTATGCCTCACCGCAACGCATCGAGCAGGAAGTGGAAACTATCCTGGCTGGTTTTGGCCATGGTGAGGGGCACGTCTTTAACCTTGGGCACGGTATCCACCAGGATGTGCCACCGGAACATGCTGGCGCATTTGTTGAAGCAGTCCACGCGCTTTCGGCTAAATACCATCGTTGAACCAGTGGGGAGACGCAGTGATAGACACACAGGCTCTGCGTAAGGAACAACAACAGCGTGCTGGGGAAATCATCCGTGAGGATGATTTTTTGCAAAATCCGCCAGCATATATTGCCGGTGCAGATGTTGGATTTGAGCAGGAGGGCTCGGTAACGCGTGCCGCTATTGCTATCTTGCGCTACCCTTCACTGGAACTCGTGGAATATCGCATAGCGCGTATTAATACGGTCATGCCTTATATCCCAGGCTTTCTGTCGTTTCGCGAGTATCCTGCGTTGCTTGCCGCTTGGGAGCAACTGCAACTTAAGCCCGACCTGGTTTTTGTCGATGGGCACGGTATCTCGCACCCAAGGCGTTTAGGGGTTGCCAGCCATTTTGGCTTGCTGGTGAATGTGCCAACCATTGGTGTCGCGAAGCAGCGCCTGTGCGGTAAGTTTCCCCCATTGGATTCCGCAGTTGGTGCCCTGGCTGCGCTGCAGGACAAGGACGAACAACTGGGATGGGTATGGCGTAGCAAAGCACGCTGTAACCCACTGTTTATCTCTACCGGGCATCGTGTTTGCACCGAAAGTGCCTTGGCCTGGGTACAGCGCTGTATGGCAGGTTATCGCTTGCCGGAACCAACCCGTTGGGCCGACGCTATCGCTTCACGTCGCCCGGCCTTTGTACGCTGGTTACAGCAGCATCCAGAGGTGCCGCAATGAGCGATTTCGGGTACACTGCGCGGCAAATAACGAGTAAGAGAGTAGACAATGCTACGTAACCCAATTCATTTACGCTTGGAAAAGCTGGAAAGCTGGCAGCATTTGACCTTTATGGCCTGCCTGTGCGAGCGTATGTACCCAAATTACCAGATGTTCTGCCTGCAAACGGAATTTGGCGATCCGGCGGTTTATCGCCGGATCCTGGATCTGATATGGGAGACGCTGGTGGTGAAAGACGCCAAGGTCAACTTTGACAGTCAACTGGAAAAGTTGGAGGAAGCGATCCCATCGGCTGACGATTACGATCTTTACGGTGTTTACCCGGCAATAGATGCTTGTATTGCATTAGGGGAACTGATCCATTCACGCCTCAGTGGGGAGACGCTGGAGCACGCCATCGCCATCAGTGAAACGTCAATTCGCACTGTAGCAATGTTGGAAATGACTCAGGCCGGTAAAGAAATGACCGATGAAGAACTGAAAATTCTGCCTGCCGTAGAGGAGGAATGGGACATTCAATGGGAGATTTTCCGCCTTCTGGCTGCCTGCGAGGAGCGTGACCTGGATTTGATCAAAGGGTTACGATCTGACCTACGTGAGGCTGCGGTAAGTAATATTGGTATAAATTTAACGCAGTAACACAAGAAAACGTGATTTAACGCCTGATTTGTCATGCCTTAAGGCTTCACATCCGCACCCTGTCTGGTCTACATTTGGGGGGCGTAAAAAAAGTGGCTATCGGTGCGTGTATGCAGGAGAGTGCTGTCTATCGGCATATCCGTCGCACTCGATGCTTTGCAAACGATAAACACACTGTAAGGATAAGTTATGAACAAGACTCAACTGATTGATGTAATCGCAGACAAGGCTGACCTTTCCAAAGCTCAAGCTAAACTGGCTCTGGAATCTACCCTGGCTGCTATTACTGAGTCTCTGAAGGAAGGTGATGCGGTACAATTGGTTGGTTTCGGTACTTTCAAGGTAAACCATCGTAGCGAGCGCACTGGCCGCAACCCACAAACAGGTAAAGAAATCAAAATCGCAGCCGCTAACGTGCCTGCGTTCGTATCTGGTAAAGCATTGAAAGACGCAGTTAAGTCCTAACCGCGTGATAAAAAGTTTAAACAGGGGGGCGAACATGCCCCTTTTGTTTATTCAACGGGCGCTCATGATCGCTGCTGTTGTCAGTGGTCTGAGCGCTTGTAGCCTCCGTTCATCCCCGCCTTCTTTTACTGCCAGTGGTTTTGTCGCCGATCAGGGCGTCATGCGGGTATGGCGAATAGATGACGGGCAGCAGCGCCCCTTGGTATTGATGAGTGTCTATAGCCCCTATAGTGGGCCGGGGACGATCTCAACGTTGTACGAATATCAAAATGGTGTGCTGTACCAGATCAAACGTACTGATGCAGATGGCGATCGCGATTCCATTCAACTACGTTTCACAGTGAATGGCACCGTCAGTTTTATGCAGCGTCAATTGGCCACTCAGCGCCAAAAGTTGTCCAATGATGATATCGCCCTTTACCAATATCAGGCTCGTCGTATCTTGGAAGTGAGTGATGCGCTGAATGTGGGCCGCGTTAGGCTGTTGCAGGGGCATTGGCAACAAGGGGAAGTCAAGTTATGCAACGGTGAGGTGGTGAAGCCGGGTTTTGATAAACAGGCCGAGAATTGGATCGCACGGCGAACTACCAACAATCACCAACCGGTTAGCCTTGCCTGGTTGGATGGACCGGAAGGACGCGAGTTGTTGCTGGTGGCTAACGATGACTTCTGCCGTTGGGAGCCGACAAAAGATACACTCTAGAAACGCCAACCAACAAAAAGGCCCTGCGCACAGAGCCTCCTTTATTAATGTGAATACGGCTTATTTTTCGCGGGCGATTGCGCGGTAGCCAATATCCTTGCGACAGAAACTGCCTTGCCACTGAATTCCTTCCGCTAACTGATAAGCCCGCTTCTGCGCTTCCGCGACAGTTTCGCCCAATGCAGTCACGCAAAGCACCCGACCACCGCTGGTCAGCACCTGATTTTCCTGCAGCCGCGTACCGGCATGAAATACCTTGCCGTCTACATTTTCCTGTTGTGGCAAACCATGGATCACGTCACCCTGGCGGTATTCACCAGGATAACCACCGGCAGCCAAGACGACGCCGAGAGAAGGACGCTCATCCCACTCAGAGGTTTTATCGGCGAGTTTGCCTTCTGCACCCGCCAGACAGAGTTCCACCAAATCGGAACGCAGACGTAGCATGATTGGTTGAGTTTCAGGATCGCCAAAACGACAATTGAACTCAATAACCTTTGGCTGGCCATCTTCAGTAATCATCAGGCCAGCATACAGGAAGCCGATATAGGTGTTGCCTTCTGCGGCCATGCCTCGTACGGTTGGCCAAATCACCTGTTCCATCACGCGCTGGTGGATCTCGTCAGTGACGACCGGTGCTGGTGAATAAGCCCCCATACCGCCGGTATTAGGGCCGCGATCGCCATCACCGACGCGTTTATGATCTTGGCTGGTTGCCATGGGAACCACATTCTCGCCATCCACCATAACGATGAAGCTGGCTTCTTCGCCTTCAAGGAACTCCTCGATCACGATGCGATGCCCCGCCTGACCAAAAGCGTTTCCCGCCAACATGTCCTGAATAGCGTCCTCGGCCTCCTGCAGCGTCATGGCAACGATCACCCCTTTGCCCGCGGCCAGACCGTCCGCTTTGATCACAATTGGCGCACCTTTACTACGCACATACGCCAATGCGGGGTCTACTTCAGTAAAGTTCTGGTACTCGGCGCTGGGGATTGCGTGGCGAGCAAGGAAGTCTTTGGTAAAAGCTTTGGAACCCTCAAGCTGGGCAGCGGCCTGCGAAGGACCAAAGATTTTCAACCCTGCAGCCCGGAAGGCATCGACAACACCAATAACCAACGGTGCTTCAGGACCGACGATAGTGAGTTCGACCGAATTAGCTTTGGCAAAGGCAACCAATGCCGGAATATCGGTGGGGGCGATATCGACATTGGTCAGATTTGCTTCCAGTGCGGTGCCTGCGTTACCCGGTGCAACGTAAACTTTATCCGCCAGCGGCGATTGGGCAGCTTTCCAGGCCAACGCATGTTCGCGTCCGCCATTGCCGATAATCAGAATATTCATCAGGTGCTCCATAAACAACGTGCGCGGCTGGCGCGCACGTAGCAAAAGGGATTAGTGGCGGAAATGGCGCATGTCGGTAAAGATCATCGCAATGCCGTGCTCATTGGCAGCTGCAATCACTTCATCGTCACGAATTGAACCACCGGGCTGGATCACGCAGGTAATACCCACCGCTGCAGCCGCATCAATACCGTCACGGAACGGGAAGAAGGCATCGGATGCCATCGCAGAACCTTTCACTTCCAAACCTTCGTCAGCGGCCTTGATACCGGCAATTTTTGCTGAATACACGCGGCTCATTTGACCCGCACCGATACCAATGGTCATGTTATCGCGTGCATAAACGATAGCGTTGGATTTGACGAATTTGGCGACTTTCCAGCAGAACAGCGCGTCACGCAGCTCTTGAGCAGTTGGCTGGCGTTCAGACACCACGCGCAAGTCAGCTTCAATCACCATACCCAAATCGCGGTCTTGTACCAACAAACCGCCGTTGACACGTTTAAAGTCCAGCCCGTGAATGCGCTGCTGCCACTGGCCACAGGCCAGCACGCGCACATTCTGTTTGGCGGCCAACAGAGAACGCGCTTCATCACTGATTGCGGGGGCGATGATCACTTCAACGAATTGACGGCTGATGATCGCTTGCGCTGTTTCGGCATCCAACTCGCGGTTGAAGGCAATGATACCGCCGAATGCGGAGGTCGGATCGGTCTGGTAGGCGCGATCATAGGCCGCTAACGGATTTTCACCGATTGCTACGCCACAAGGGTTAGCGTGCTTGACGATCACACAGGCAGGCTCGGCAAACTCCTTCACACATTCCAGAGCGGCATCGGTATCTGCGATGTTGTTATAGGAGAGCGCTTTGCCCTGCAGTTGCTCTGCGGTAGCAACGGAAGCTTCATGCAGATCCTCTTCTATATAGAAGGCGGCCTGCTGGTGGCTGTTCTCACCGTAACGCATATCCTGTTTCTTGATGTAGTTCAGATTCAGCGTGCGAGGGAAACGGCCGGAAGGCTGAGAGGTTTCACCGTGATAAGCAGGAACCAGAGCGCCAAAATAGTTGGCAATCATGCTGTCATAGGCGGCGGTGTGTTCAAACGCCTTGATGGCCAGATCGAAACGGGTCGAATACAGCAGCGAGCCGTCATTATTGTCCATCTCGGTAATAATAGCGGCGTAGTCGCTGCTTTTGACCACAATCGTAACGTCTTTGTGGTTCTTGGCAGCGGAGCGCACCATCGTTGGCCCGCCAATATCGATATTCTCGACGGCATCCTCCAGCGAACAATCTGGGCGCGCCACCGTTTGAGCGAAGGGATACAGATTTACCACGACCATATCGATCGGGCTGATCGCATGGCTTTCCATAATCGCGTCGTCCTGACCGCGACGGCCAAGAATACCGCCGTGTACTTTCGGATGCAGCGTCTTGACGCGTCCGTCCATCATTTCTGGGAACCCGGTGTAGTCGGAAACTTCGGTAACAGGTAGACCGGCATCAGCCAGCAGACGCGCTGTACCACCGGTGGAAAGCAATTCTACGCCGCGCTGGCAAAGAGCTTCAGCGAATTCAACGATACCGGATTTGTCAGACACGCTGAGCAAGGCCCGGCGGATTGGACGAGGTTGTTGCATGGTTTTATCCCTTGG
Source organism: Serratia aquatilis (assembly GCF_044865145.1). Lineage (NCBI taxonomy): Bacteria > Pseudomonadati > Pseudomonadota > Gammaproteobacteria > Enterobacterales > Yersiniaceae > Serratia > Serratia aquatilis. The sequence continues at coordinate 402,278 of NZ_CP173186.1, forward strand.
CTTTGAGTCGCAATAAAAGAGCGTTACGTGGATCCCCACTTTACTTTGCTTCTTATATATAGAGGGATTTCTCTCTATATAAGAAGAGACAGGAAAAGATCCAGCTAACGCCCGTTAAGATTGGGGTTCACTTCATCGCGGAGAATTGTAGCGAAAACGTTTGCGTGGTGCTCGTAAATTTTCCAGGCAAATGCGCTCTGTGGATAAGTTAGTGCATAACTGGGTATAAGGGCGGGTTTTGCTGTGGAATGCAGCAAACGACACTTTTTGTTGAAAATACCTGTTGCGGGCGGCGCGTAACTCCCTATAATGCGCCTCCATCGACACGGAACATGTGAATCACTTCACAAGGCTTCCGAAGTCAGCAGAAAAAAAACCTAAAATTGAGGTTGACTCTGCAAGAGGAAAGCGTAATATACGCCACCTCGAGTTAGCAAGCGAAAGCGCGTAACTCACTGCTCTTTAACAATTTATCAGACAATCTGTGTGGGCACTCACAAGACGATATCCAGCTGCTTCGGTAGCAAAAAAATATCAAGTCTTGAAGAGTGACCAAGCAATAATTCATGCGAATGAATTATTACGAAAGTTAATTTTCGAGCATCGCTGCACGAGTTGCAGCAAATCAAGCTTTTAATTGAAGAGTTTGATCATGGCTCAGATTGAACGCTGGCGGCAGGCCTAACACATGCAAGTCGAGCGGCAGCGGAAAGTAGCTTGCTACTTTGCCGGCGAGCGGCGGACGGGTGAGTAATGTCTGGGAAACTGCCTGATGGAGGGGGATAACTACTGGAAACGGTGGCTAATACCGCATAACGTCTTCGGACCAAAGTGGGGGACCTTCGGGCCTCACACCATCGGATGTGCCCAGATGGGATTAGCTAGTAGGTGGGGTAATGGCTCACCTAGGCGACGATCCCTAGCTGGTCTGAGAGGATGACCAGCCACACTGGAACTGAGACACGGTCCAGACTCCTACGGGAGGCAGCAGTGGGGAATATTGCACAATGGGCGCAAGCCTGATGCAGCCATGCCGCGTGTGTGAAGAAGGCCTTCGGGTTGTAAAGCACTTTCAGCGAGGAGGAAGGGTTTGGTGTTAATAGCACCATTCATTGACGTTACTCGCAGAAGAAGCACCGGCTAACTCCGTGCCAGCAGCCGCGGTAATACGGAGGGTGCAAGCGTTAATCGGAATTACTGGGCGTAAAGCGCACGCAGGCGGTTTGTTAAGTCAGATGTGAAATCCCCGAGCTTAACTTGGGAACTGCATTTGAAACTGGCAAGCTAGAGTCTTGTAGAGGGGGGTAGAATTCCAGGTGTAGCGGTGAAATGCGTAGAGATCTGGAGGAATACCGGTGGCGAAGGCGGCCCCCTGGACAAAGACTGACGCTCAGGTGCGAAAGCGTGGGGAGCAAACAGGATTAGATACCCTGGTAGTCCACGCTGTAAACGATGTCGACTTGGAGGTTGTGCCCTTGAGGCGTGGCTTCCGGAGCTAACGCGTTAAGTCGACCGCCTGGGGAGTACGGCCGCAAGGTTAAAACTCAAATGAATTGACGGGGGCCCGCACAAGCGGTGGAGCATGTGGTTTAATTCGATGCAACGCGAAGAACCTTACCTACTCTTGACATCCACGGAATTTGCTAGAGATAGCTTAGTGCCTTCGGGAACCGTGAGACAGGTGCTGCATGGCTGTCGTCAGCTCGTGTTGTGAAATGTTGGGTTAAGTCCCGCAACGAGCGCAACCCTTATCCTTTGTTGCCAGCACGTGATGGTGGGAACTCAAAGGAGACTGCCGGTGATAAACCGGAGGAAGGTGGGGATGACGTCAAGTCATCATGGCCCTTACGAGTAGGGCTACACACGTGCTACAATGGCATATACAAAGAGAAGCGACCTCGCGAGAGCAAGCGGACCTCATAAAGTATGTCGTAGTCCGGATCGGAGTCTGCAACTCGACTCCGTGAAGTCGGAATCGCTAGTAATCGTAGATCAGAATGCTACGGTGAATACGTTCCCGGGCCTTGTACACACCGCCCGTCACACCATGGGAGTGGGTTGCAAAAGAAGTAGGTAGCTTAACCTTCGGGAGGGCGCTTACCACTTTGTGATTCATGACTGGGGTGAAGTCGTAACAAGGTAACCGTAGGGGAACCTGCGGTTGGATCACCTCCTTACCTAAAGATATGCAGTTGAGTGCAGTGTCCACACAGATTGTCTGATGAAAAAGTAACGAGCAGAAATACCTTTATAGGCTTGTAGCTCAGGTGGTTAGAGCGCACCCCTGATAAGGGTGAGGTCGGTGGTTCAAGTCCACTCAGGCCTACCAAATTCTTCCTCATACTGCGTTGCTTCCTCACTCGCATATTTCAATATGCGTCGCGAGATCGCGCCTTGTCTGAGAAAGAATTAACTCTTTTACGAGTGGTAATCAAAGGTATCTGCACGGACGTATGGGGCTATAGCTCAGCTGGGAGAGCGCCTGCCTTGCACGCAGGAGGTCAGCGGTTCGATCCCGCTTAGCTCCACCATATAGTCCTTGATAATACTTCAGAGTGTACTGGCAACAGTATGCTGCGAAGTATTTTGCTCTTTAACAATCTGGAACAAGCTGAAAATTGAAACCTGACAGCTGAAACTTATCTCTCCGTAGAACTATTGAGATAAGAACTAACCTGTCAGAGAGTCTCTCAAATGTTTACAGCACGAAGTGCGTCGAAAGACACCTTCGGGTTGTGAGGTTAAGTGACTAAGCGTACACGGTGGATGCCTAGGCAGTCAGAGGCGATGAAGGGCGTGCTAATCTGCGATAAGTGTCGGTAAGCTGATATGAAGCGTTACAACCGGCAATACCCGAATGGGGAAACCCAGTGCAATTCGTTGCACTATCGTTAAGTGAATACATAGCTTAACGAGGCGAACCGGGGGAACTGAAACATCTAAGTACCCCGAGGAAAAGAAATCAACCGAGATTCCCCCAGTAGCGGCGAGCGAACGGGGAACAGCCCAGAACCTGAATCAGGGTGTGTGTTAGTGGAAGCGTCTGGAAAGTCGCGCAGTAAAGGGTGATAGCCCCGTACACTAAAATGCACATCCTGTGAGTTCGATGAGTAGGGCGGGACACGTGACATCCTGTCTGAATATGGGGGGACCATCCTCCAAGGCTAAATACTCCTGACTGACCGATAGTGAACCAGTACCGTGAGGGAAAGGCGAAAAGAACCCCGGCGAGGGGAGTGAAATAGAACCTGAAACCGTGTACGTACAAGCAGTGGGAGCCTTCTTAATGGGGGTGACTGCGTACCTTTTGTATAATGGGTCAGCGACTTATATTTTGTAGCAAGGTTAACCGTATAGGGGAGCCGTAGGGAAACCGAGTCTTAACTGGGCGAATAGTTGCAAGGTATAGACCCGAAACCCGGTGATCTAGCCATGGGCAGGTTGAAGGTTGGGTAACACTAACTGGAGGACCGAACCGACTAATGTTGAAAAATTAGCGGATGACTTGTGGCTGGGGGTGAAAGGCCAATCAAACCGGGAGATAGCTGGTTCTCCCCGAAAGCTATTTAGGTAGCGCCTCGTGAACTCATCTTCGGGGGTAGAGCACTGTTTCGGCTAGGGGGCCATCCCGGCTTACCAACCCGATGCAAACTCCGAATACCGAAGAATGTTATCACGGGAGACACACGGCGGGTGCTAACGTCCGTCGTGAAGAGGGAAACAACCCAGACCGCCAGCTAAGGTCCCAAAGTCATGGTTAAGTGGGAAACGATGTGGGAAGGCATAGACAGCCAGGATGTTGGCTTAGAAGCAGCCATCATTTAAAGAAAGCGTAATAGCTCACTGGTCGAGTCGGCCTGCGCGGAAGATGTAACGGGGCTAAACCATGCACCGAAGCTGCGGCAGCGACGCTTAGGCGTTGTTGGGTAGGGGAGCGTTCTGTAAGCCGTTGAAGGTGGACTGTGAGGTCTGCTGGAGGTATCAGAAGTGCGAATGCTGACATAAGTAACGATAAAGCGGGTGAAAAGCCCGCTCGCCGGAAGACCAAGGGTTCCTGTCCAACGTTAATCGGGGCAGGGTGAGTCGACCCCTAAGGCGAGGCCGAAAGGCGTAGTCGATGGGAAACAGGTTAATATTCCTGTACTCGGTGTTACTGCGAAGGGGGGACGGAGAAGGCTAGGCTAGCCGGGCGACGGTTGTCCCGGTTTAAGCGTGTAGGGGGTGTGACCTGGTAAATCCGGTTGCATATCAACCCTGAGGCGTGATGACGAGTCACTACGGTGGCGAAGTGGTTGATGCCAAGCTTCCAGGAAAAGCCTCTAAGCATCAGGTAACATCAAATCGTACCCCAAACCGACACAGGTGGTCAGGTAGAGAATACTCAGGCGCTTGAGAGAACTCGGGTGAAGGAACTAGGCAAAATGGTGCCGTAACTTCGGGAGAAGGCACGCTGGCGCGTAGGTGAAGAGACTTGCTCTCGGAGCTGAAGCCAGTCGCAGATACCAGCTGGCTGCAACTGTTTAATAAAAACACAGCACTGTGCAAACACGAAAGTGGACGTATACGGTGTGACGCCTGCCCGGTGCTGGAAGGTTAATTGATGGGGTTAGCGGCAACGCGAAGCTCTTGATCGAAGCCCCAGTAAACGGCGGCCGTAACTATAACGGTCCTAAGGTAGCGAAATTCCTTGTCGGGTAAGTTCCGACCTGCACGAATGGCGTAATGATGGCCAGGCTGTCTCCACCCGAGACTCAGTGAAATTGAACTCGCTGTGAAGATGCAGTGTACCCGCGGCAAGACGGAAAGACCCCGTGAACCTTTACTATAGCTTGACACTGAACATTGAGCCTTGATGTGTAGGATAGGTGGGAGGCTTTGAAGTGTGGACGCCAGTCTGCATGGAGCCAACCTTGAAATACCACCCTTTAATGTTTGATGTTCTAACTCGGCCCCGTAATCCGGGGTGAGGACAGTGTCTGGTGGGTAGTTTGACTGGGGCGGTCTCCTCCCAAAGAGTAACGGAGGAGCACGAAGGTTAGCTAATCACGGTCGGACATCGTGAGGTTAGTGCAAAGGCATAAGCTAGCTTGACTGCGAGAGTGACGGCTCGAGCAGGTACGAAAGTAGGTCTTAGTGATCCGGTGGTTCTGAATGGAAGGGCCATCGCTCAACGGATAAAAGGTACTCCGGGGATAACAGGCTGATACCGCCCAAGAGTTCATATCGACGGCGGTGTTTGGCACCTCGATGTCGGCTCATCACATCCTGGGGCTGAAGTAGGTCCCAAGGGTATGGCTGTTCGCCATTTAAAGTGGTACGCGAGCTGGGTTTAGAACGTCGTGAGACAGTTCGGTCCCTATCTGCCGTGGGCGTTGGAAGATTGAGAGGGGTTGCTCCTAGTACGAGAGGACCGGAGTGAACGCACCACTGGTGTTCGGGTTGTCATGCCAATGGCACTGCCCGGTAGCTAAGTGCGGAAAAGATAAGCGCTGAAAGCATCTAAGCGCGAAACTTGCCTCGAGATGAGTCTTCCCTGGGCCTTTAAGGTCCCTGAAGGAACGTTTAAGACTAAGACGTTGATAGGCTGGGTGTGTAAGTGCAGCGATGCATTGAGCTAACCAGTACTAATGATCCGTGAGGCTTAACCTTACAACACCGAAGGTGTTTTGAATTTGAGAGAGAAATTGATTTTCAGCGAAGTTCCTAGATTGGTTCTGATGGCTGTACGCGAGTGAGCGTGAAGCGGTTGGAATGAAACGAATTTGCCTGGCGGCCATAGCGCGGTGGTCCCACCTGATCCCATGCCGAACTCAGAAGTGAAACGCCGTAGCGCCGATGGTAGTGTGGGGTCTCCCCATGCGAGAGTAGGACACTGCCAGGCATCAAATTTGTGTGCTGATATGGCTCAGTTGGTAGAGCGCACCCTTGGTAAGGGTGAGGTCCCCAGTTCGACTCTGGGTATCAGCACCACTTTATTGAAGTAATTGGAAGTTCGGCAAAAAGAATTAAAGAATTTGCTTGGCGGCAATAGCGCGGTGGTCCCACCTGACCCCATGCCGAACTCAGAAGTGAAACGCCGTAGCGCCGATGGTAGTGTGGGGTCTCCCCATGCGAGAGTAGGACACTGCCAAGCATCAATTTAGCAGAAGGCCACCCATGAGGGTGGCCTTTTTGCGTTTAAGCCGTTTATAAACAGCTTACAGAGTCTTTAGCATTGCTCGCTTCTTCTTTCCGGTTATGAAAGATTTTCACCTTTATGTTGAATACTCGACATGGGGTTTAAAAAACGCTATCTTCGGGCATCTAGAAGTCTAAACGTATAAATGGATGTGTGAGGGTCAAGCAATGCCGATTCGTGTTCCTGATGAGTTACCTGCGGTAAATTTCTTGCGCAATGAGAATGTCTTTGTGATGACATCCTCGCGAGCAAAAACACAGGAAATCAGGCCGTTAAAAGTGCTAATCCTCAACCTGATGCCAAAAAAGATCGAAACTGAAAATCAGTTTTTACGGTTACTTTCCAACTCCCCATTACAGATCGATATTCAACTGCTGCGTATTGATTGCCGTGAGTCAAAGAATACACCAGCCGAACACCTGAATAATTTCTACTGTAACTTTGAGGATATTCAGGATGAGAACTATGATGGCCTGATCGTAACCGGTGCCCCACTAGGCCTGGTTGATTTTTGTGATATCGCCTATTGGCCGCAGATTGAACGTGTTATTGCCTGGGCCAGAAACCATGTTACATCAACGTTGTTTGTCTGTTGGGCGGTACAAGCGGCGCTGAACGTTTTGTACGGTATTCCCAAGAAAACGCGTGAGGTAAAGCTTTCGGGTGTTTACCGGCATCAGACACTACAGCAACATGCGTTGCTGACCCGAGGTTTTGATGAGACGTTTCTGGCCCCTCACTCGCGTTATGCGGATTTTCCGACTGATATAATTCGCCAGTATACCGATCTGGATGTTTTGGCGGAGTCCGAGCTTGCTGGAGCGTATCTTTTCGCTAGTAAGGATAAGCGCTTGGCATTTGTTACCGGGCACCCAGAATATGATCCCCTGACGCTTGCAGGAGAATATTGTCGTGATAAAGATGCAGGTCTCAATCCCCCGATCCCACTCAACTACTTTCCTGATGACAACCCGCAACTTCCGCCATTAGCTTCATGGCGTAGCCATGGCCATCTACTATTTTCTAACTGGCTGAATTACTACGTTTACCAGATCACACCGTTCGATCTGCGTCATATGAATCCTACCCTCGAGTAACTTTTCAATCTGCTCTATGACGGCTGAATCGAGACCGTTATAGAGCACTCTGCGATCCCCGCCTCTTTCACTGCATTCTAAAATCAGTAAATCACTTAAAAAACAATTAGATAAAATTAATTCTATTTAATGGAATGTGCTTCCTTGTTTTTAAAATTTGTGCAATTACGTAACTTATTGATAATAAAAAATTAATAAAATTTTAATAAAAAAAATGGAAATCGTTTTTGATTTTTACATTTTGTTAGCTATTCTAAAGTTGGACAGGATAACGACTGACCAGTTTCGGGCCTCTTTTTCACCCTGAATTGTAGTGATTTCCGACAACAATACTTCGACCGGCCGGCATTGACGGTGTGGAATGATGGAAAGGATAAAGACAATGACGCAGCAGGCAACAGGCAGAAAGTTAAGCTTTACGCAGGGTTTCGGTGAAACTGAACGGCAGGTACTCACGGATGATGCAGTCGAGTTCCTGACAGATCTGGTAGTAAAATTTACCCCGCAGCGTGATGAGCTGCTGGCGGCACGTACTGGTTGGCAAGAAGAAATAGATCGCGGTGAACTACCGGATTTTATTTCGGAAACTAATTCCATTCGTAATTCTGAATGGAAAATCCGAGGCGTTCCCAGCGATTTACTAGACCGTCGAGTAGAAATCACCGGCCCGGTTGAACGTAAAATGGTGATTAATGCCTTGAATGCGAATGTCAAAGTCTTCATGGCTGATTTTGAGGACTCATTGGCCCCAAGCTGGGACAAAGTTATCGATGGGCAAATCAACCTGCGTGATGCGGTGAATGGCACCATCTCTTACACCAATGAGACAGGGAAAGTTTACCAACTCAAGCCCAATCCAGCCGTATTGATCGCTCGCGTACGCGGCCTCCATCTGCCAGAGAAGCACGTACAGTGGCAGGGTGAGGCGATCCCCGGTGGGCTGTTCGATTTTGCACTGTATTTCTTCCATAACTATCGTCAGTTATTGGCAAAGGGCAGTGGCCCCTACTTCTATCTGCCGAAAACCCAGTCCTGGCAGGAGGCCGCCTGGTGGAGCGAAGTATTCAGTTTTACCGAGGATCGTTTCGAACTACCGCGCGGCACCATTAAGGCCACCGTATTGATTGAAACACTGCCTGCAGTCTTCCAGATGGACGAGATCCTCTATCACCTGCGCGAGCATATTGTTGGGCTGAACTGTGGGCGTTGGGATTATATTTTCAGCTATATCAAAACGTTGAAAAATCATAGTGATCGCGTCTTGCCAGATCGTCAGTCCGTTACCATGAACAAACCATTCCTCAGCGCCTATTCACGGCTGCTAATCAAGACCTGCCACAAGCGCGGTGCTTTTGCGATGGGCGGGATGGCTGCGTTTATCCCCAGTAAAGATGCGGAACAAAACGCCATGGTATTGGCAAAAGTGCGAGCGGATAAAGAACTAGAGGCGACCAACGGCCATGACGGTACCTGGGTGGCACACCCTGGGCTGGCGGATACGGTGATGGAGGTTTTTAACCGTGTGCTTGGCGATCGCCAGAACCAATTGGACGTATTGCGCGAACATGACGCACCTATTACTGCAGCACAGTTGCTAGAGCCCTGTGACGGTGAGCGGACCGAAAGCGGTATGCGTGCCAACATTCGTGTAGCGGTGCAATACATTGAAGCCTGGATCTCCGGCAACGGCTGCGTACCGATCTATGGCTTGATGGAAGATGCTGCTACCGCTGAGATTTCACGTACTTCTATCTGGCAATGGATCCACCATGAGAAAAGCTTGAGCAATGGTCAACTGGTAACCAAAGCACTGTTTCGCCAAATGCTTAAAGAAGAAATGTTGGTTGTCCGCGAGGAAGTGGGGGAGATGCGCTATCACGCAGGCCGATTCAGCGAGGCTGCACAGCTGATGGAGCGCATCACTACACAAGATGAATTAATCGATTTTCTGACTTTACCCGGCTACGAATTACTGGCCTGAAACCGGTAAATCTGGCGCTTATGCTGGCCACCGTTAGATTGGTGTTGCTCATAAAGTCAGATTCTATCGGTCTGTTGAACCCTACCTCACTAAAAAGGATAAAAATATGACCACCTCTCGTACTCAACAGATCCAACAATTGGAACAGGAATGGAAATCAGCACGCTGGGAAGGTATTACCCGGCCTTATAGTGCCGAAGATGTCATTACTCTGCGTGGTTCGGTTAATCCGGTCTGCACACTGGCGCAAAACGGAGCAGCCAAACTGTGGGAACTGCTGCACGGGAAATCCCGTAAAGGTTATGTCAATAGCCTTGGCGCATTAACGGGAGGTCAAGCACTACAACAGGCGAAGGCGGGGGTAGAAGCGATTTATCTCTCTGGGTGGCAGGTCGCTGCCGATGCCAACACCGCTTCTGCCATGTATCCAGATCAGTCTCTGTATCCGGTAGACTCCGTTCCGGCGGTGGTTGAGCGTATCAACAATACCTTCCGCCGTGCTGACCAGATACAGTGGGCGAACAGGATTGAACCGGGCAGTGAGGGTTACACCGATTATTTCTTACCCATTGTGGCGGATGCAGAAGCCGGATTTGGTGGAGTACTGAATGCCTTTGAACTGATGAAGGCGATGATTGAGGCGGGAGCGGCTGGGGTTCACTTTGAAGACCAATTGGCTGCGGTGAAAAAATGCGGCCATATGGGCGGCAAAGTTCTGGTACCAACCCAAGAAGCGATCCAGAAGTTGGTGGCCGCGCGGCTGGCCGCCGATGTTCTTGGCGTACCCACCTTGCTGATCGCCCGTACCGATGCCGATGCAGCGGATTTACTGACTTCGGATTGCGATCCGTACGATAGTTCTTTTGTGTCTGGTGAACGCACTCCTGAGGGTTTCTTCCGTACACATGCAGGCATCGAGCAGGCGATCAGTCGTGGTCTGGCCTACGCGCCTTACGCCGACCTGGTATGGTGCGAAACCTCTAAGCCTGATCTAGAGGCGGCTAAACGTTTTGCCGATGCGATCCATGCCAAATACCCAGGTAAGTTGCTGGCCTACAACTGTTCTCCGTCCTTCAACTGGAAGAAGAACCTGGACGACCATACTATTGCACGCTTCCAGGATGAACTGTCAGCCATGGGTTACAAGTACCAGTTCATTACGCTGGCCGGGATCCATAGCATGTGGTTCAACATGTTCGATCTGGCCCACGCTTACGCACGTGGTGAAGGTATGAAGCACTATGTGGAAAAAGTGCAACAGCCGGAATTTGCCGCAGTGGAGCGTGGTTACACCTTTGCCTCCCATCAACAGGAAGTTGGGACGGGTTATTTCGATAAAGTGACTACCATCATTCAAGGTGGTGCTTCTTCGGTAACTGCTCTGACCGGTTCTACAGAAGAAGAACAATTCTGATGAATCAGGCTGTGTCCTTTAGCTGTAGGTGAGCACCACGGACAGTTGAGGGACAATGCCTAGGTTTGATTTCTGTGGGCTTGGCAGACCAAGCCCTTGTTTTATTGATTGACGGCAGAGGCAAACAATGGCGGCAAAACTGGAATTGTTGATCGCACAGACGATCTTGCAGGGCTTTGATGCCCAATATGGTCGCTTTCTTGAAGTCACTGCCGGAGCGCAACAACGTTTTGAACAGGCAGATTGGCCCGCTGTTCAGTTGGCGATGAAGCAGCGTATCCATCTTTACGACCACCATGTCGGCCTGGTGGTTGAGCAACTGAAATGCATTACTGGGCAGAAATATTACGATGCGGATTTCCCCAACAGGGTTAAAGCGGTTTATACCGATCTGTTACCCGACTACCCGCGTTTTGAGATTGCGGAAAGCTTCTTCAATTCGGTTTACTGCCGCTTATTCCAACACCGCGATCTCACACCGGAAAAGCTGTTTGTCTTCAGTTCTCAGCCTGAACGGCGTTTTCGCGATATCCCTCGGCCTCTGGCGCGTAATGTCGCCCCAAACGGCGATTTAGCCGGAATGCTGCACAATCTGCTAACCGATTTACCACTGCGCTTGCCTTGGGAGGACCTGCCGCGCGACATCCGCTATATCACCCGGGCCTTAGTACAAACTTTCCACCCGCAACAATTGGCTAGTGCGACTTTCCAGATCGCCAATGAACTGTTTTACCGTAACAAAGCGGCTTGGCTGGTAGGTAAGCTGCGGCTGGCTGAGGGCGTATTCCCTTTTCTACTGCCAATACACCGTAGCGATGCCGGAGAGTTGTTTATTGATACTTGCCTGACCAGCAAGGAGGAGGCCAGCATCGTTTTTGGCTTCGCCCGTTCTTACTTTATGGTGTATGCCCCGCTGCCAGCGGCAATGGTTGAGTGGCTGCGGGAAATTCTGCCAGGCAAGACCACCGCCGAGCTGTACATGGCAATTGGCTGCCAGAAGCATGGTAAAACCGAATGCTATCGCGAATACCTGACCTTTATGGCGCAGTCTCACGAACAATTCATTATTGCGCCGGGCGTCAAAGGTATGGTGATGCTGGTGTTTACATTGCCTTCCTTCGATCGGGTATTCAAGGTCATCAAAGACGAATTTGCTCCGCAGAAAGAAGTGACTCAAGCGCAGGTGATGGCCTGCTACCAGTTGGTTAAGGAGCATGATCGTGTCGGGCGTATGGCTGATACACAGGAATATGAGAACTTCGTGGTAGATAAGGTGCGAATCAGTCCTGAACTGTTAGCAGAGTTGCAGCGTGAAGTACCGGAGAAACTCGAAGATCTCGGCGATCGGATCGTGATAAAGCATTTGTATATGGAACGGCGTATGACGCCGCTGAATCTTTATCTGGAGCAGGCTGACGACCAGCAGTTGCATGATGCCATCGAAGAGTACGGCAATGCCATCAAACAGTTGGCGGCGGCTAATATTTTCCCCGGCGATATGCTGTTCAAGAACTTTGGCGTTACTCGGCATGGGCGCGTGGTGTTCTATGACTATGACGAAATTTGCTACATGACCGAGGTGAATTTCCGCGAGATCCCACCGCCGCGTTATCCAGAAGATGAACTGGCCAGTGAACCTTGGTATAGCGTTTCGCCTAACGACGTTTTTCCCGAAGAATTCCGTCATTTCCTGTGTGGTGACAAACGCATTCGAAACATCTTTGAAGAGATGCATAGCGATCTTTTTGAAGCGGATTACTGGCGTGGTCTACAGCAGCGCATCAGAGAGGGGCATATAGAAGATGTGTTTGCCTATCGCAAAAAACGGCGTTTCAGCCAGCGCTTTCCTGCCGATTATGCAGAAGTTTCCGCAGGCTGAAGTTGGCTCTTGGGGCGCTAACTAAAATGCTATGCAGCAGGCGCCCTGTTCAGCACCAGAAAGTTGGCTGCGCAATGCGCTGAACAGCTCGCGGCCACAACCGACAGCTTGGCTTGACAAGTCGGGGCTGGAAAGCGTGCGCAGAGCCAACTCCTGGTCATCAACCAACAGTTGTAACTCGCCAGTGCGGCCATTCACTCGGATCATATCGCCGTCGTGCACCTTTGCCAGCACGCCTCCCGCATAAGCCTCTGGTGTAACGTGAATAGCCGCAGGCACCTTACCAGAAGCACCGGACAGACGGCCATCGGTCACCAGTGCCACTTTGAAACCGCGATCCATCAGTACGCCAAGTGGCGGCATCAGTTTGTGCAACTCAGGCATGCCGTTGGCCTGCGGCCCTTGGAAACGGACTACCACCACACAATCTTGATCCAGCTTACCGGCTTCGAAGGCAGGCATTATATCGTGCTGGCTTTCAAACACCATTGCTGGGGCTTCGATAATCTGGTTGTCGACGGGCACCGCTGACGTTTTCATCACGGCGCGTCCAAGATTGCCGGAAAGTACTTTGGTTCCACCGTGATGTTCAAACGGCTGGTCGACGCTGGCAATAACGTTGCGGTCTAGCGAACAATCCGCGCCCTCGCGCCAGGCTAACTGACCATTGTCCAGCCAGGGTTCCTGAGTGTAACGCTCGAGGCCAAAACCGGCGATGGTATGCACATCCTGATGCAACAGGCCATTTTTTAACAGCTCACGCACCACCAGCTGTACGCCACCCGCGGCCTGAAACTGGTTTATATCCGCCGGGCCGTTGGGATAGATGCGGCACAGCAAAGGCACGGCGTCAGAAAGCTCAGAGAAATCGTCCCAGTTGATAATGATACCGGCAGCCCTGGCCATGGCGACCATATGCATCGTCAGGTTGGTGGATCCTCCGGTTGCCAATAGCGATACGATACCGTTGACCACCACTTTCTCATCAACCAGTTGGCCGATTGGCAGATAGTTACCGGCAGTTTCAGTCAGGCGAGTCACCTGGCGCGCCGCCGCATCATTCAGCGCGTCACGCAGCGGGGTATTCGGGTGAATAAAAGAGGCCCCAGGCAGATGCAGACCCATGACCTCCATGACCATCTGATTGGTATTTGCCGTTCCGTAGAAGGTACAGGTGCCGATGCCGTGATAAGAGGCGGCTTCTGCTTCCAGCAGGGCGTGGCGATCGGCTTTGCCCTCGGCATACAGTTGGCGTACCCGGACTTTTTCTTTATTCGGTAAACCGCTGCTCATCGGCCCGGCAGGCACAAACACGGCGGGTAAATGCCCGAATGAAAGAGCTGACATGACCAACCCAGGCACAATTTTGTCACAAATGCCCAAGAACAGCGCACCATCGAACATGTTATGCGAAAGGCCAATCGCGGCAGACATGGCAATCACGTCGCGGCTCATCAACGAAAGCTCCATGCCATCTTGCCCTTGCGTCACTCCATCACACATGGCGGGCACCCCACCGGCAACCTGACCCACGGCCCCGACGCTGCGCAGTGCCTGTTTCAAGCTTTGCGGATAGTTTTCATATGGCTGATGGGCGGAGAGCATATCGTTGTAGGCAGTGATAATGGCGATATCACTGCGTACCATATTTTTTAGTGCGTTTTTCTCTTCGGGTTGGCAGGCGGCGAAGCCATGCGCCAGATTGCCACAGGCCAGCTGTGAACGATGTACGGTTTGTGAACGTGCTGTGGAAATGCGCGTCAGATAGACGGAGCGGGTTTTCTTCGAACGTTCTACGATGCGTTGTGTTACGCGTGCCAGAGTGTCGTCAATCATACCGTCCTCACAGTGTGCAACCCTGGCAAACGTTGCCGATGGCCGCAATAGCTTAGTATATTCTAATTGTTACCGGTAACATGTTATGGGTAACATTGTCGAGGTAAGTGATGCCGGTAGCAATCGACTTTATTATCCAGGATCGCTAACTGTGATCGGTTTCATGTTTTTAGCTGGCGGGGAAACAATCTCACTACAGAACATCACAGAAACACAACAGCGATGGTGTGCCTCTCATCCAAAGGGCTCCGTGGATGAGAGGAAAGCGTAGCGCTAACGCACACCGCCATATTCCAGGCTAATTTCTTTCGCGGCGTGGATCACCAAGGCACCCAATTCGGTTACGCGATCGTCAGTCATGCGTGAAACCGGGCCGGAGATGGAGATGGCAGCAAAGGCTTCGCGATGCTCGTCAAAAATGCAGGCAGCTATACAACGTAAGCCGAGAGCATGCTCTTCATCATCGAAGGAAAACCCCTGCTTGCGGATCAGCGCCAATCCTTCCTTTAGATTATGTGGCGTCAAGGTATAAGGGGTATAGGTATGCATGCCTTTTTTATGCAGGAGTTTAGTGACTTGGTCGTCCGGCATGCTGGCCAGAAAGGCTTTACCTGCGCCAGAAGCGTGCATGGGTAGTTTACCGCCGATCGGTGCAGACATGCGCATCAGCGCAGTACACTGGACCTGATCGATAATCACTGCCTGATCTTCAGCCTTGTCCATCACCGCCAGATTGACCGTTTCACCCGATTCCTCCATCAAGCGACGTAGCATCGGGTGCACCATCGCCAACAGATTGCGGCTTTGTAGAAAGCTGCTACCAACGATGAACGCGTGTGCGCCCATGGTCCACAGACCAAGGTCGCCGACCTGGCGCACAAAACCTTGTTGCTGCATGGTGGTCAGCAGGCGGTGGGTAGTGGAGTTAGGCAACCCGGCCTGCTGAGCCAGATCGGTCAATGCGACATTGCCATGTGCTTCGGCAATAAATTCCAGTAATTTCAGACCTCGAGTCAGTGACTGGACCTGTCCCGTCGTGGCACTGGTGGTGGGTGTTGCACTGCGGGGCTTCTTGCCACGTTTGGCGGGTATGGAATTGACCATGATTCACCTTCTATTTTCCGTATGATGGAATTCATTTTCGTTTTTATAGTATGAA
Source organism: Serratia aquatilis (assembly GCF_044865145.1). Classification (NCBI taxonomy): domain Bacteria; kingdom Pseudomonadati; phylum Pseudomonadota; class Gammaproteobacteria; order Enterobacterales; family Yersiniaceae; genus Serratia; species Serratia aquatilis. Next base: position 417,822 of record NZ_CP173186.1, read on the forward strand.
TTGCAATACACTAATCTGCTCATCCGATCTGTTACCCGATGAACCTGAAAAACTCTCAATACCCGCTCACACCTTTGCCAGCATAACCTGTGCTAGGATGGCAGGCCCCTCATCTTTCAAGTAATGGCCGAGCCGCGACTCGAAAGCTGATGGGTACAGGGCGTTGGCGGATAATCGGGTGTGAAGGGGCTACAGTGATAAATCGAGTGGAACAACTGCGTCAGCAGTTAGCGCAGCGTATTTTAGTGTTGGACGGCGGTATGGGAACCATGATCCAGAGCTATCGGCTGGAGGAAGCGGACTACCGTGGTGAACGTTTTGCTGATTGGCAAAGCGATCTGAAAGGCAATAATGACCTGCTGGTGCTTACCAGACCGGAAGTGATTACCGCAATCCACAATGGTTATCTGGCCGCAGGTGCCGACATCATTGAAACCAATACTTTCAACTCAACAACCATTGCCATGGCCGACTACCATATGGAGTCGCTCTCTGCCGAGATTAACTATCAGGCAGCCGTGTTAGCCCGTGCCTGCGCCGATGAGTATACCGCACTCACCCCAGAGAAACCGCGCTATGTTGCTGGCGTTCTGGGGCCAACCAACCGCACCGCGTCAATTTCGCCAGACGTTAACGATCCGGCATTCCGCAATGTCTCTTTTGATCAACTGGTAGACGCTTATCGCGAATCAACCCGTGCGCTGGTGGAAGGCGGTGTCGATCTGATCATGATCGAAACCATCTTCGATACTCTGAATGCCAAAGCTGCCGCCTTTGCGGTGGAAACCGAGTTTGAAGCGTTAGGTATTACGCTACCAATCATGATTTCAGGTACGATCACCGATGCCTCGGGGCGTACTCTTTCCGGCCAGACTACGGAAGCGTTCTACAATTCGCTGCGCCACGTCAAGCCGCTGACCTTTGGTCTTAACTGCGCCTTGGGTCCGGATGAACTTCGCCAGTACGTGGCTGAGTTGGCACGCATCTCCGAAAGCTACGTGACAGCCCACCCCAATGCCGGTTTACCCAATGCGTTCGGCGAATATGACCTCGATGCTGAGGAAATGGCCAGGCAGGTAGGGGAATGGGCACAAGCCGGTTTCTTGAACATCATCGGTGGCTGCTGTGGCACGACCCCAGCGCATATTGCTGCGATGGCTAAAGCGGTTGATGGTGTGCCGCCACGGCAACTGTCGCAGTTACCCGTTGCTTGCCGGCTGTCCGGCCTTGAACCGCTGAATATCGATGCCAAGTCGCTGTTCGTCAACGTAGGTGAGCGCACTAACGTCACCGGTTCCGCGCGTTTCAAACGGCTGATCAAAGAAGATAAGTACAACGAAGCGCTGGCCGTGGCGCGGCAACAGGTAGAAAGCGGCGCACAGATTATCGACATCAATATGGATGAGGGGATGCTCGACGCTGAAGCAGCGATGGTGCGTTTTCTCAACCTGATTGCAGGTGAACCGGACATCGCCCGCGTGCCGATCATGATCGACTCATCCAAATGGAGCGTGATCGAAAAGGGTCTGAAATGTATTCAGGGCAAAGGGATCGTCAACTCAATTTCGATGAAGGAGGGCGAGGAAGCCTTTATCCAGCATGCCAAGCTGGTGCGCCGCTATGGTGCAGCGGTGGTGGTCATGGCATTCGACGAAGTGGGCCAGGCCGATACCCGCGAGCGCAAGTTCGAGATTTGCCGCCGTGCTTACCACATCCTGACCGAACAGGTGGGGTTCCCACCAGAAGACATTATTTTTGACCCGAATATTTTTGCTGTGGCGACCGGTATCGAAGAGCATAACAACTATGCCGTCGACTTTATCGAAGCCTGTGGTGACATTAAAACTCATCTACCGCATGCCATGATATCCGGCGGAGTGTCCAACGTATCATTCTCTTTCCGCGGAAACGATCCGGTGCGTGAAGCGATCCACGCAGTATTTTTATACCACGCGATTCGTAACGGTATGGACATGGGGATCGTCAACGCCGGGCAATTGGCGATCTACGATGACTTGAGTGCAGAGCTGCGTGAAGCGGTAGAAGATGTGATCCTCAACCGTCGCCAGGATGGTACGGAGCGTTTACTGGAGCTGGCAGAGAAATTCCGTAGTAGCAAAGACAGCGAAGTGGCGATACAGCAGGCTGAATGGCGAGGCTGGCCGGTAGACAAGCGCCTGGAATACTCGTTGGTCAAAGGGATCACTGAGTTCATTGAATTGGATACCGAAGAGGCACGTCAGCAGGCAGAACGGCCGATTGAAGTGATCGAAGGGCCGCTGATGGCCGGAATGAACGTGGTAGGCGATCTGTTCGGCGAAGGGAAAATGTTCCTGCCTCAGGTGGTGAAGTCCGCGCGGGTGATGAAACAGGCGGTGGCTTATCTTGAGCCTTATATTGAAGCCAGCAAAGAGAAAGGCACAACGGCGGGCAAAATTCTGCTGGCGACGGTGAAAGGTGACGTGCACGACATCGGTAAAAACATCGTGGGTGTGGTGCTGCAATGTAATAACTACGAAATCATCGATCTGGGCGTGATGGTACCGACCGAAAAAATCCTGAGAACCGCCCGCGAAGAGAAAGTGGATATTATCGGCCTATCCGGCCTGATCACCCCTTCGCTGGATGAAATGGTCAACGTTGCCAAAGAGATGGAGCGGCAGGGCTTTACCTTACCTTTACTGATTGGTGGCGCGACGACCTCCAAGGCGCATACCGCGGTGAAAATCGAGCAAAACTACAGCGGCCCGACAACTTACGTGCAAAACGCATCACGCACCGTCGGCGTGGTGGCTGCACTGTTGTCTGATAACCAGCGGGATGAGTTCGTTGCCCGCACGCGGAAAGAGTATGAAACCGTGCGTATCCAGCACGGGCGTAAGAAACCGCGCACTCCGCCGGTCAGCCTGCAACAGGCGCGGGAAAACGCCATGGTGCTGGATTGGGAAAACTACCAGCCACCGGTGCCGAAAAAATTGGGCGTATTCCCGGTGGAGGCCAGCATTGACACGCTGCGCCACTACATCGACTGGACACCGTTCTTTATGACCTGGTCGCTGGCGGGTAAATATCCGCGCATTCTGCAAGATGAAGTGGTAGGGGAAGAAGCTAAACGCCTGCTCCAGGACGCTAACCAGATGCTGGATAGCCTGGCAGCCAATGCTAGCCTTAACCCGCGAGGCGTCTACGGCCTGTTCCCGGCCAACCGCGTGGGCGATGATGTGGAAGTCTACCAGGACGAAAGCCGCGAACAGGTGCTGGTGGTCAGCCATCATCTGCGGCAACAGACGGAAAAAACGGATTTCGCCAACTACTGTTTGGCGGATTTTGTGGCGCCTAAAAGCAGCGGTAAAGCTGACTACTTAGGTGCTTTCGCCGTCACTGGGGGGCTGGAAGAGGATGAACTGGCGGCGGCTTACGACGCCAAGCATGATGATTACAACAAGATCATGATTAAAGCCCTATCCGATCGTTTGGCGGAGGCGTTTGCTGAATACCTACACGAACAGGTTCGCAAGCAGCACTGGGGTTTTGCCGCAGATGAAAATCTGAGTAACGAAGAACTGATCCGTGAGAATTACCAGGGTATTCGCCCTGCACCAGGCTACCCTGCTTGCCCGGAGCACACCGAGAAGGCGGAAATCTGGCAGTTGCTGGATGTTAACCGCCATACTGGTATGAAACTGACGGAGTCCTTTGCCATGTGGCCAGGCGCGGCGGTTTCTGGTTGGTATTTCAGCCACCCTGAGAGCAAGTATTTCGCGGTGGCACAAATCCAACGTGACCAGGTGGAGGATTACGCGCTGCGCAAGGGGATGAAAGTCGCCGAAGTGGAGCGCTGGTTAGCCCCAAATCTGGGGTACGATGCGGATTAGTGGCAAGTTGCCTATGTGTTGATTGGAGGCTGTTGTTGTTATCCGACGGCCTCCACATCAATATGCAGTGCATCATAACGCCAGTATTCCAGATCGCAATCGATCACACGATCGTGCTGATCGCGATTGATCCGGGTAATAAACAATGCAGGGCTGCCTGAAGCGACTTTCAAGGCTGATGCGGCTTCCTGTGTCAAAAGCGTGGGCAACATATCAAAGCGCACCCTGCCATAGTCAATGCCAAAGCGTTCCGCGTACATTGTGGTTAACGATTGGGTCAGATCCGCCTGCAGAATGCCGCAAAAAAATGCCGGGTTGAGATAGTGCTCACAGTAAAGCACCGCGCGGCCATCAATATGCCGCAGACGGCGGATGCGGTATACCGGTGCCGCCTCAGGCAGTTCTAACCGTTTGGCTATGAGGTTGCTGGCAGTTATCGTACTGGCGTCGATCACCGAGGTAGCCGCTTGTCGCCCCTGTTGTTCGGCCATGGCGTGAAAATGGCTGCGCTCCAGCGGGTTATAACGCAAGCGCGGAGGCGAAATAAACCAACCGCGCCGCATCTGGCGGTAAATAACCCCTTGAATTTCGAGTTGACCCAGCGCCTCCTGCAGAGTGATACGGGTTGTAGAAAACTGTTCACTGAGCGTGCGTTCTGAGGGTAATCGACCGTTTGCCGTGAATTCCCCCGCGATAATCCGAGCGTGCAGTCTCTGACCGATAGTGGCGACGGTGGTTGCTACTTCACTCATTCAACATTTCCCTCAGTTGGACAACGCACGAATAGAAGCGCTGTTTTTTTGGCTGACATCTAACTTTCACAATTGTTCGCTAGATTGGCTTGGTTAGCCCTGGACTAGTCCAGAAACATTACACTACCACACCACTCGGAGCATCAGTTATGAGACGTTTGTGCGCTTCTGTGTTAACCAGTGCCATTTTGCTGACCAGCCAGATGAGCTGGGCCGCCGATAGTGATTTAGCCACACTGATCCAAGCCGCCAAGCAGGAAGGCGAAGTCAACAGTATCGGTATGCCTGATACCTGGGCCAACTGGAAAGGAACCTGGGCTGATTTGTTGAGCGAATACAACCTGAAGCATCTCGATACCGACATGAGCTCGGCACAGGAGATCGCTAAATTTGATGCTGAGAAAGGCAATGCAACGGCCGATATTGGTGATGTTGGTGCGGCTTTCGGTCCGATTGCGGTACAAAAAGGGGTGACTCAGGCATACAAGCCGACAACCTGGTCACAGATCCCTGATTGGGCAAAGGACAAAGATGGGCACTGGGCGTTGGCCTATACCGGTACTATCGCTTTTATCGTCAACAAGCAGTTGGTGAAGGAGATCCCCCACAGTTGGGCCGATCTGCTGAAAGGTGATTACCATGTAACCATTGGTGATGTTGGGACCGCATCACAGGCCGCCAGTGGGGTACTGGCTGCGACCTACGCGATGGGGGGCGACGAGAAAAACCTCAAACCGGGGTTGGAGTTTTTTGGCAAGTTGGCCAAGGCAGGGCGCCTTAGTTTGAGTAATCCTGCAATCTCCTCATTGGAAAAAGGTGAAGTACAGGTGGGGGTTGTCTGGGATTTCAACGGTCTGAACTATCGCGATCAAATCGACAAAACCCGTTTCGAAGTGTTGATCCCATCTGACGGCTCCATTACTTCCGGTTACACCACGATCATCAACAAGTATGCCAAACACCCTAATGCGGCCAAGCTGGCGCGCGAGTATATTTTCTCAGATGCAGGTCAGATTAACCTGGCCGATGGTTATGCGCGCCCGATCCGTGCTGAACACATTACCTTACCGGATGAGGTAAAGGCCAAACTGTTGCCAGCAGAACAGTATCACAAGGCACACCCTATTGCCGATCCGTCCGAATGGGAGCAGAGTGCCAAAGCGCTGCCGCGTCTGTGGCAGGAAAACGTCATTATGTTTATGCAACAGTGAGTTAATACATAATGAAGACAATCCTCGTACTGCTGGATGGCCTCAACTATCAGGTTGCGCATGATGCCATGGGCTATCTGCAGGCCGAATGTGCGGCAGGGCATGGCCGGCTATATCTGATGGAGAGCGAGCTACCCTCGCTCTCGCGCCCACTGTATGAATGCATTCTCACCGGCGTTACGCCAGTGGAAAGTGGCATTGTACATAATCAGGTAGCGCGGTTATCACGCCAACAAAGCGTATTTCATTATGCGCACTCCGCCGGGCTGACTACCGCAGCGGCGGCTTACCATTGGTTCAGTGAGCTCTATAACCGAACGCCGTTTGATGCTGCGCGGGATCGCCATACCAATGATCCCGCATTACCGATCCAGCATGGTCACTTCTACTACGACGACCGCTATCCTGATTCACATCTGTTTGATGATGCTGAAAATCTGCGCCGTTGCTATAACCCGGATTTTCTATTGATCCATCCGATGAACATCGACGATGCCGGACATCGCTTCGGCCTATCTTCGCCGCAGTATCGTAATGCGGCACGTAATGCAGATGGTTTGCTGTCTCACTATCTCGCCAGTTGGCTAGAGGCAGGGTATCAGGTGATGGTCACTGCCGATCATGGCATGAATGACGATCGTAGCCATGGCGGCATCCTGCCGGAAGAGCGTCAAGTGCCGCTGTTTGTGTTTGGTGCTGCGTTTAGCCTTAACGATGCTAACCCACAGCAGACGGAGTTGTGCGGCACGCTGTGCGAACTGCTGCAAGTACCTCACGACAAACCTCGCTGCCGTGGGTTGCTGCTATGAAGGTTAATGATGAAAGCTAAGTGGATCGCGGCGCTGTGCTTGTTGCCATTTATCCTGTTGTTTAGCGCGTTTCAGATCGCCCCAATGATCTGGATTGCGGTCAGCAGTTTCTTTAGTACTAGCAGCGGTTGGGGCTGGGGTAACTATGTGGATGTGCTGACCTCGCCATTCTACTTGCAGGCATTTCAATTCTCGTTAGAGATTTCACTGTGGTCGAGCGTTTACGGCCTGGCGATCGCATTAGTGGGTAGTTACTCACTTCGCCGCTTAGGACCTACCAGGTTGCACGATTTTGTTATGTCATTTACCAACATGACCAGCAACTTTGCCGGGGTACCATTGGCGTTTGCGTTTGTCATCCTGCTTGGCCTGAATGGTTGTCTGACGTTATTGCTGCGCCAATATGGCTTGATGGAAGGCTTTAATCTCTACTCAAAAACCGGGTTGATTGTGCTTTACACCTACTTCCAGATCCCACTGGGTGTGCTGTTACTGTACCCGGCTTTCGATGCGTTACGTGAAGACTGGCGTGAGTCTGCGGCACTGTTGGGGGCCGGTCCATGGCACTTCTGGCGCTATATTGGCCTGCCAGTTTTGGCTCCGGCGCTGATGGGGACGTTTGTCATTCTGCTTGCCAATGCTCTGGGGGCTTATGCGACGGTCTATGCGCTAACTACCGGTAATTTCAACGTGATCCCGATCCGTATCTCGGCGTTGGTTGCCGGGGATATTTCTCTCGATCCGAATTTGGCTAGCGCACTGGCGATGCTGCTGGTGGCCATATTGGTATTTATCACCGTGGTGCATCAATGGTTACTGCGCAGGGGGTATGTTAATGCACGCTCTTGATTTAGAAGAGGTTACCCATGCTGCGTGTTGAAATGCTCTATCACCGCATAGTGGTAGCGCTTTTGTTTGTGATTTTACTGCTGCCCCTGGCGGCAACGCTGATCTACGCATTGGCTACGCAGTGGGGCGCTACTATCCTGCCCGATGGCTTTACGCTGAAGTGGTTTGCCGCATTGTGGAGCGACCCGCGTTTTCTGCAGGCGCTGTGGCATTCGCTGATCATCTGCTTTGGCACGCTGGTGCTGGCCGTGGTGGTGATCCTGCCGGTCATGTTTGTGATTGCTTACTATTTCCCGCGTCTGGATGCGGTGATGAATGTACTGATCCTGCTGCCGTTTGCCGTGCCGCCGGTGGTCTCTTCCGTCGGTTTGATGCAACTGTTTGCCACCGATCCCTTGCCACTGCTTGGCACGCCGTGGATTTTGATTGGTTGCTATTTCACTATCACGCTGCCGTTTATTTATCGTGCCATCAGCAACAATATGCAGGCGATCAACTTGCGCGATCTGATGGATGCGGCGCAGTTGCTGGGGGCTAGCACCTGGCAGGCAGCATTGCTGGTAGTGCTGCCAAATTTACGCAAGGGAGGGATGATTGCCGTGCTGTTGTCGTTCTCATTCCTGATTGGCGAGTTTGTATTCGCTAACCTGCTGGTGGGCAGCCAGTATGAAACTTTGCAGGTTTATCTATTCAATAAACGCAGCGGTAGCGGCCATTTCAGTAGTGCATTGGTCATTTCCTATTTCGCCGTGGTGTTGTTTGTCACCTGGCTGGCGAATCAGCTAAATAGACAGAAGGGTTAATCATATGGCATATCTCAGCGTTACCCGTCTTAACAAGCACTACGGTGATACACAGGTCTTTCACAACATTGACTTCAGCGCTGAAGAAGGGGAGTTCGTCACCCTGCTGGGGCCCAGCGGGTGCGGAAAGTCTACTTTACTGCGTTGCCTGGCAGGGCTGACGCCAGTCGACGGTGGGCAAATTTTGTTACAAGGGCAGGATCTGGTGCCCCTGTCTCCCCAAAAGCGCGGTATTGGCATGGTATTTCAAAGCTATGCGTTATTCCCCAACATGACCGTGGAGGAGAATGTCGCTTTTGGCCTCAAAATGCAGAAATTGCCGGGCGCGCAGACCCGCGAACGGGTTCTGGAAGTGTTGGCCTTGGTGGAGTTGACCGAGTTGGCAAAGCGATACCCACACCAGCTTTCGGGGGGGCAATGCCAACGTGTGGCATTGGCGCGCTCACTGGTCACCAGGCCGCGCCTGCTGTTGCTGGATGAACCCCTCTCTGCTCTGGATGCCCGCATTCGCAAACATCTACGTGAACAAATCCGCCGCATCCAGCGTGAGTTAAACCTGACGGCCATTTTTGTTACCCACGATCAGGAAGAGGCGCTGACGTTATCTGACCGTATTGTTCTAATGAACAAAGGGGAAATCGTACAAAGCGATAATGCGGAAATCCTCTATACACAGCCGAGCAGTGCTTTCGCTGCCGGCTTTATCGGCAGTTATAACCTGTTGTGCGCTGACCAGGCACAGGCATTGACCGGGCAAGTCTTCAACGGACAAGTTGCTATTCGCCCAGAATCGATCCAGTTTTTACCTGCCGGGCAGGGCATTGACGCCGTTATTGTCAGCCACAGCCTGTTGGGGAATGTGGTGCGTTATCGTGTGCAAGCCTGTGGCGTTGAGTTATTGGTAGACGTGCTTAACCGCTCGGTGGCCGATTTACGCCCCGACGGCAGCAAGATCGGGTTGCAATGGGAAGCGGTTACTTTGCGTGAAGTGGCATGAGTTGGCGCTACCTCGCCAAACATGAAATGAGCGGGCGCGTTAATTCACGCCCCCGCTCCGCTGAGCAGGGTCACTCTTTTTTCTTGATAGGACGGCCGGACCAGTAACCTGCCAGTAGTGAACCGGACAGGTTGTGCCATACCGAAAACAGCGCCCCTGGCAGCGCCGCCAGCGGCGAGAAGTAGATCTTGCCCAGAGTTGCAGCCAACCCGGAGTTTTGCATACCGACTTCAATGGCGAGTGTACGGCAGGTTGATTCATCAAACCCGAACAGCTTGCCACCCCAGTAGCCACTCAGTAATCCGATACCGTTATGCAGGATCACTGCGATAATCACCACTAACCCCACCGAGGCAATATGGCTTTGGCTGCCCGCGACGACGGCACTGATAATCGCTACGATACAGACCATAGACAGTGCGGGTAGATAGGGTTCAACACGCTTGACCGTTTTGGTGAAAGTGTGATGGATAATCAGACCCAGCCCGATAGGGATCACTACAATCTGCAGGATACTCAGCAGCATTCCCATGATGTCAACGCTGATCTTGGCATCGACATACAGACGCGTCAGCAAAGGGGTAGCAAAAACGCCAACCAGCGTAGATACGGCAGAAATAGTCACAGACAGAGCCACGTCACCTTTAGACAGGTAGATCATCACGTTGGAGGCGGTACCGCTGGCTACGCTGCCGACCAATACCATCCCGGCGGAAAGGTCTGGCGGCATACGGAAGAGCATCGCCAGGAGCCAGGCAGCCAGCGGCATAATCAGGTAATGCAGAAAGATCCCCGCCGCTACCGGGCCAGGGCGTGACAACACGCGTTTGAAATCTTCTAGGCGCAGCGTGACACCCATTGCGAACATGATCAGCATCAACAGCGGGCTGACATATGGGCTGATACCGGTAAAAGTCGCCGGTGTGTAGTAGGCAGTAATAGAGAGCAGTACAGCCCACAACGGGAATAAGCGCGTGATTTTTGCCAGCATGAATATGGTTATCCTTAGCCAATATTGAACGTGATGTGATTCTGTGTTGCCGACGGTTCAGTACGCTGAACCTCTATGATTTATAAGAATTTTAATAAGGAGGCGCAGAGAGCCTGCGCCTGGGAATTAATCTATCATTCAAACAGATTGTGATGCAGCGTTTGGACCACACGTTCAGCATCGTCGCCTGGCACCAGGAAACAAAGGTTATAGCTGCTGGCACCGTAGCAAATCATGCGAATATTGAACGGATCCAGTACACCAAATACCTCTTTACCTACGCCACAAGCCTGAGAAAGCTTGTTGCCAATCAGCGCAATCAGAGCCAGGTTCTCTTCAACTTCCACCCGGCACAGTGAGGAGAGCTCGGTGAGTAGGGACGTGGTCAGCAGGCTACCTGCGGTGGTGGTAGACCCTGTGGTATCCATGGTCAGTGCAACACTGACTTCAGAGGTAGTGATCAGATCCACGGAGATATTGTGGCGCGCCAGAATGTTGAAAACTTCGGCCAGGAAACCGCGCGCATGCAGCATGTTCAAACTGTGTAGTGTGAGCAAGGTTTGTCTGCGGCGCAATGCCAATGCGCGGAACAATGGCGGGTTTTCTGTGGTATTGCATACCAGCGTACCACCAGCAGTTGGCTCTTTGCTCGAACCGACAAATACCGGAATATCGCTGCGCATGGCGGGCAACAAGGTGGCCGGGTGCAGTATTTTGGCACCGAAGGTGGCCATTTCCGCCGCTTCTTCAAAAGCAATTTTATCAATACGCTTGGCACCCGGCACTACACGTGGATCGGTGGTATAAATGCCCGGCACGTCTGTCCAGATATCTACGCGGCTGACGCTCAATGCTTCACCGAGCAGTGCGGCGGTGTAGTCGCTACCACCACGGCCCAGAGTAGTGGTGCGGCCCTTGGGTTCACAACCGATAAAGCCCTGAGTAATCACCAGAGCCTCTTGCAGACGCGGTTTTAATAATGTTTGTGCCAATTCCTTCAGCGCGGTGTTATCCGGTGTGGCGCGACCGAAGTGGTCATCGGTACGCATCACTTTGCGAACATCAAACCATTCTGCTTTGACCTGACGCCGGCGCAGGAGTTCTACAAACAGCAGCGTTGACATCAGTTCGCCGTGGCTGACCAATTCGTCTGTCAAAGCGGTAGACTTTGCCAAGGCGGCTGCTTCTGACAGCATGGTGATATTTTCCAGCATGCGGTCAATTTCATCGCGGATCACCGCCGGATTATCGAGACGCTCAAGAATAGCGTATTGAATGCGGCGGATTTCATCGATTTGGTAGATCCGTTTCTCGGCATCACAGCCTTCAGCCAATGCGACAAGCAGGTTAGTGATCCCGGCGGAAGCGGAAAGAACCACCAGACGAACATTGGGATTGGCAAGTATTACGTCGGCACTGCGATTCATAGCGTCGAAGTCGGCTACGCTGGTACCGCCGAATTTGGCTACGACTATCGCGTTCAGGGATATTGCTTGATTCATTTAAAACCTCGTGTCAGGGATGCCATTTCAGATGGCATTTAAATTCCATAGCCTTGGCACAAGGGAAGAGCGGTAAACAGGGAGCAGGCGTAGAGGTTAAAACTACGATACACCCAGAAGCGCCCCACCTTGCTGACCGCCCTCTCAGAGGTGGCCCATGGTGACAACCCAGGGGATTCAGCCCCTGTAGTCGACGTGCTGATTGCCGCTCGCATCACGTCTCGGCGTCGCTCCCCCTCCAGCGCCATCATAGGATTACGGCTCCTCTGACACTTTACCTGGGCGACGCGCCTCTTCTGGCTTGCACACCTAGTGCGCAAGTAGGTTGATAGAGATAACGGGTTTACACGCCGCTGTCAACGGGCATAGGTTGAGGGATTTTCAACTTAGGGCCATGCGAGCCTTGCTCGTTACACTTCTGGCATCGCATCTGCCCCAGCGGGAATATATTACCGCTACCGTGTTAGCGTAAAAAAGAATAACGCTTCCGATTTCAATTGCGTTTTCACCACACTGATAGCTGAAATAAAGAGGGTTTGTTGTCCAAAGGTAAAAATGAGGTGTTAACTTACGGCAGTTAACCGCTAACGCAAGAAAAGAGATCATAATCACAGGCGAACAGGCTACAATCGGCCAATCACTTCACATTCATTCTCAAGCATAAGAGCGTTGCCATGAAAAATATCAATCCTAGTCAAACCGCTGCTTGGCAAGCCCTGCAGCAACATTTTGAACAAATGAAGGACGTTCAGATCCGCGATCTGTTCGCTCAGGATAACGATCGTTTCTCCAGGTTCTCTGCCACTTTCAACGATCAGATGCTGGTGGATTACTCCAAAAACCGCATCACCACAGAAACCCTGGAAAAACTGCAGGCATTAGCCACAGAAACCGACCTGCACAGTGCAATCAAATCGATGTTTGCTGGCGAAAAAATCAACCGTACTGAGGATCGTGCGGTGCTGCATGTTGCGCTACGCAACCGTAGTAACATCCCGATCATCGTTGACGGCAAAGACGTCATGCCTGAAGTCAATGCGGTACTGGCGAAGATGAAGCAGTTCTGTGACCGCGTGATTGGTGGTGACTGGAAAGGCTATACCGGTAAGCCGATCACCGACGTGGTAAACATCGGTATTGGTGGTTCAGACCTCGGTCCTTATATGGCAACCGAAGCGTTACGTCCCTATAAAAACCACCTGAATATGCACTTTGTCTCCAACGTGGATGGCACACACATTGCCGAAACGCTAAAGACCCTGGATCCAGCGACTACGCTGTTCCTGGTAGCATCCAAGACCTTCACTACTCAGGAAACCATGACCAACGCCCACAGCGCGCGCGATTGGTTCCTGAATACCGCTGGCGATCAAAAACACGTGGCGAAACACTTTGCTGCGTTGTCGACCAATGGCAAAGCCGTTGCCGAGTTTGGCATTGACACTGACAACATGTTCGAGTTCTGGGACTGGGTGGGTGGGCGTTACTCTATGTGGTCGGCAATTGGTTTGTCTATCGCACTGTCTCTGGGCTTTGAAAACTTCGAACAGTTGCTGAGTGGTGCGCATGAGATGGATAAACACTTTGCGCAGACGCCAACGGAGCAAAACCTGCCGGTACTGTTGGCACTGATCGGTATCTGGTACAACAACTTCTTCGGCGCAGAAACCGAAGCAATTCTACCCTACGACCAATATATGCACCGTTTTGCCGCCTATTTCCAACAGGGCAACATGGAGTCTAACGGCAAAAACGTTGACCGCAACGGCAACCCGATAGACTACCAGACCGGCCCGATTATCTGGGGGGAGCCAGGTACCAATGGCCAGCATGCTTTCTATCAGCTGATTCATCAGGGCACCAAACTGGTACCTTGCGACTTTATTGCTCCAGCCATCAGCCACAATCCATTGAGCGATCATCACGCCAAGCTGTTATCAAACTTCTTTGCTCAAACGGAAGCGCTGGCGTTTGGTAAATCACTGGAAGTCGTAGAGGAAGAGTTTGCCGCACAGGGCAAAAAGCCTGAGGACGTCAAGCATGTTGCTCCATTCAAAGTGTTTGAAGGCAACCGTCCAACCAACTCCATTTTGATGCGGGAGATCACCCCGTTTAGCCTGGGTAGCCTGATTGCCCTGTATGAACACAAGATCTTTACCCAAGGGATCATCCTTAACATCTTTACCTTCGACCAATGGGGTGTTGAACTGGGTAAACAACTGGCGAACCGTATTCTGCCGGAACTGGCGGGTACAGAAGCGGTATCGAGCCATGACAGCTCCACCAATGGACTGATCAATCGCTTTAAAGCCTGGCGCTGATTGCCTGACCTGCGAAATATCCATGTGATGTTTTGACCTGATGCCGGTTTTATTGACCGGCATTTTTTTAACTCAAAAACTTATGCCACTATACTCAAAATAATTTGAGTTACGTGCAGGTGGCAAGTTCTTGAGTCACTGGCGCATAGATTGCCATGTGGCTAGGCGAAACTTGCCTTTAGCCGTCCACACATAGGCAATGTGAATATTATCTGGCGTGGTAGATTAGCGCTAAGCACTGAAATATAGTGGTGAGGCATGAGTGAAGTTGCTTTTGCCAAGCTTCAGATGATTCTTTCAGATATCTCTAATCTGCAACATGAAAAACTTTAGCTAGAGCGACTCAATATATTTACTATGCAGTAAATCTATTCTATTAGAAATATTAACTACATTAAGAGCGTGGGCTTTTTCCTAAATTCCCCAGGTGATTTTTTTTTAATTCTTAATTGTGTTATAAGAACCGAGGCTATCGGTCCTAGCTCAGCATACTTTCAAGGTGCAGAGGGTAGCTACCTTCGCTACTTGACCGTCAGTTGGCATTGCCTCTGGGCGGCTTTGCTGCATCTTTAAGTGCGAAGTGTCTATCATGAGACGTTTAGGAAAAGGTTCCTAAGGTACTTGATTCACCATTATAGAGAGGGTTTTGTATGAAAAAGGTATTGTATCCAGCATTAGTAGCGCTCGCTTTGCTCGGCGCTTCCAACTCTTGGGCTGCTTTCCCTGCTCTTGGGGCAAAGGGTAAAGCAATTGCTACAGGCGTGGGAGTAGTTGCGGTTGCGGCAGCTTGTGGTTTAGTGGCAGAAAACAGCGGTGATGACGAGGGTATCTCTCCTACTAGTGCTTCTATTACTACCACGACTAGAACGAAATAAACCGTAAAAGAATAACCGCACCTTGTGTTGCAGTGCAGGCAGTAAGTGGCGTCTGACGAGTTAACCTGAGTCAATGATGCGCTTGGTTGTAATTGCCAATAGCAGATTTCAAGGCTACGGTTAACAGCCCAATAGGGTTAGCTATGGAAGGCTGTCATACTACTTCTGTCGCTTCAGCTGCCAAGGCTATAAAGCGGTTATTCTTTTTTTTATCTACGTGCTGGGATTGCTCAATTGCGCTACCTACCTTTGTTATTCATATGCCTTTGTCTCCAGGCCTGTACGTCGTCACAAAAAAACGTTAATGATACTATCTATCATCTCTTATTTGAGTCGTCGGACATTGAACTGACAGATCAGGAGATCCAGAGCCTTTCCGTGCCTAGCGCGTATGTTCGTATTAATGGACAGCAACAGATAGTGATGGTGCTCGGCGCGTTTGAAAACGGCGAAGAAAAATGGGTCAGTCAGGACCGTACTCTGATGGTGTTAAGAAACGGACGAGTCGTCAAAACGCTGGAGTGGAATGATAATTTGCTCAGCGTCTCTAATCTTGAGCAAGATCCCTTGGCAGACCCAAGGCGATTGGTCGATGGAGCTAGTTGGTCATACATGCTCTCCTGGACTGAAGAAGGCCTGGTCCGTTCTGGCTACGCCAAATCCGTATTTCATCGATTAGCAGATGATCCTCTGGTTATTGGTGGGAAACGCCAGATGTACCATCTTATTGAAGAGAAGGTTGATGTTGATGACTTGGGCAAAAGCTGGGTGAATCGCTTTTGGATAGACCCTCAGACTGGCAAAGTGACTAAGTCATTGCAATCTCTGGGCGCGGACTATTTCCCGATTGAAATTACAATATTGAAGCAGAGGCATAATGAAAAAGATTAATCTGCTTTTCAGCGCATTACTGTGCCTGTTTATTAACGTTGCGATTGCAGATAGCCGAATAACGGTTTCCTATCCAGGCAAGGCATCGTTCACGTTAGAGAATGTGCCAACTTTAGAAGATCTGGTGGTTAACAACCCGGCCTTACCCGGCGATATTTGGTGGCAAGGTGCCGCAATTGCTGAACGCGGCGCAACCCAGATCCAGCAGCAGAAGAAACAACAGTTATTGGCCCGCCTTGCTCAGCTCAGTTCGCTCTTGCGGAGCGAGGATGATGCGTCCCTGGCGTCTACGGTAGACACTGTTCGTTCGCAAATTGCCGAGCTTAACGTTGTTGGCCGCCAATTTGTGCAACTTGATCCTGATTTTCTGCAGCTGCGTCCAGACCAAAACCATCGGTTGGTTGGAGAGTATCAGCTGTTTTTGGCACCAGCACCGCATAGCGTAAAGGTATTGGGGGCATTGGCGCCTAACGGCAAGCGAGATTACCTGCCTGGGAAAGACGTCAGCGATTACCTTGACGGGCTTAAGACTCTCAAGGGGTCTGAGAATAGTAACGCCTGGATTATCACTGCACAGGGGAAGGCGCAACCTGTTCCGATTGCCTACTGGAATCGGCAGCATAATGAATTGACGCCAGGGGATGTTTTATTTCTCGGGTTTGCCGTTTCCGCACTGCCTAAAGATTATAAAGACATCAACGAGCAAATTATTTCGTTATTGACGCACCGGATCCCAGACTGATGAAAAAACGTTACTTACTTAGCCTAGTTGCGCTGTCTGTTGCGAGCGCCTGTCAGGCGGCTTCATACCCGGCAATTCTTGGACCCTCTCAGACTGATTTCGGCGGTGTCGGTTTGCTGCAGACCCCAAGCGCCCGTATGGCAGAAGAGGGCGAATTCAGCTTTAACTACCGCGATAATGACCAATACCGTTTTTATTCTGTATCCATCCAACCGATGCCTTGGCTGGAAACGACCCTTCGCTACACCGATGTGCGGACGCGTAAATACAGTAATGATCCCTCTTTCAGCGGCGATCAGACTTATAAAGACAAATCCCTGGATGTGAAAGTACGCCTTTGGCAGGAAGGGTATTGGCTGCCGGATGTTTCTGTGGGTATGCGGGATATTGGTGGTACCGGGCTGTTTGACGGTGAATATCTGGTTGCAAGCAAAGCCTGGGGCCCGTTGGATTTTACCTTGGGTATGGGGTGGGGCTATCTGGGTAACAGCGGCAATATCAGGAATCCGTTGTGTGACGTCGGTAACCGTTTTTGCCACCGTGAAAATGGCGAGATTACTACTGGTACAGTTGATATCAGCAGTTCTTTCCGGGGGCCCGCCTCGCTGTTTGGCGGGGTTGAGTATCAAACGCCCTGGCAGCCACTGCGCCTGAAAATGGAATATGAGGGTAATGACTATCGCGGTGATTTTGCGGGTAAACTCAAGCAGGACAGTAAGTTCAACTTTGGCGCCGTCTATCGCATAACGGATTGGGCTGATGTTAATGTGAGTTATGAGCGTGGGAATACCTTTATGACCGGGTTTACCTTACGCACCAATTTTAATCAATTATCACAAACTCATCTTGATCAGCCAAAACCTGACTACCAGCCTAGCCCGCAGGGCAAAGTGTTGGAGCAGAATGTGGTGGCCAATCAACTGAGCGATCTTGAGGATAATGCGGGCTTTGCTGCGCCTAAGATCCAGGTTAAAGATAATACCCTTTACATGACAGGTGCGCAGACCAAATACCGTTATTCTGAGGAAGGGGTTGATCGGGCGAACCGTATTCTGATGAATCATCTTCCAGAAGGTATAGATACACTGGAGGTGACTGAAACGCGTAACAACATGCCGCAAGTCACCACGCGTACCGATGTGAAGAGCTTACGTGCCCAACTGGAAGGGTACCCATTGGGGCATGAGCAGGTGCTGCAGCAGAAACGCATCGATCCTCAACTGCCACAAGAGACGCAGCAAGGTTATTACATCAAAGATGATGCGTTACGTTTCACACTATCTCCTACGTTAACCCAATCGATAGGGGGATCCGAGTCATTCTATATGTACCAGATTGGGTTATTGGGCAGTGCCAGTTGGTGGGTGACGGACCATTTATTAACCAGCGGCAGCGTATTTGCTAACCTGACGAACAACTACGATAGATTTAACTATACGGCTCCGCCGCCAGACTCCCAGTTGCCTCGCGTACGTACCTATATTCGCGAGTACGTTCAAAACAATGTATATATCAACGATCTGCAAACCAACTACTTCCAGTCCTTTGGTAATGGCTTATATGGTCAGGTCTATGGGGGATATCTGGAGAGTATGTTTGGTGGCGTCGGTGCAGAAATGTTGTATCGTCCTCTGGATAGCCAATGGGCGGTCGGCGTCAATGCCAACTGGGTGAAACAGCGTGATTGGAAAGACATGATGCGCTTCGCGGACTACGATGTCGTGACAGGCCATGTTACCGGGTATTGGAGACCGCCTTTTGCTGATGATATACAGGTTGCAGTGAGCGTAGGTCAGTATCTGGCCAAAGACAAAGGTGCAACCGTCGATATTGCTAAGCGCTTTGACAGCGGTGTTTTGGTTGGTGCTTATGCCACTATGACAAACGCTTCACGGGAAGAGTATGGTGAAGGGTCATTCACCAAGGGTTTCTACATTTCAATCCCGTTAGAGTTGATGACCGTTACGCCTTCGCGCAACCGTGTCCAGGTCAACTGGTCACCACTCACTCGCGATGGTGGTCAGATGCTGGGGCGCAAATATCGGTTGTATGGCATGACTTCCGATCGGGATATTAATTTCCGCTAGTTGTGTCTATCTCGGAGGGATCTTGCATGATCCCTCCGCTTAAATCCTAGCAACTTCAAGCTGTGGCTTACCGCTTCACCTCCATTGTTGAAAATTCCCTCTGCGAACCGACGCTTGTCGCCTTTTTGCTGCAACCTGAATTATTTAATATATAGGCTGGCGGCAAGTTTTAAGAAAAGCCGATGTTGGCGTTTTTCTCAAATAAACAATTAGTCGATAGGGGTAGTCATGGCAAACACATCGCGTTCGCTGGTGGTAGCGAAGGGATTGCAGCGGGTATTAAATCTCGGATTGTTGCTGTTGGCGGCAATTCTGGTGGTTTTTTTAGTTAAGGAAACCTTTCATTTAGCCAAAGTGCTATTTGTTAACAATGAGGCGTCCTCTTCATATCTGCTGATTGAAGGGATTGTGATTTATTTCCTTTACTTCGAATTTATCGCCTTGATTGTCAAGTATTTTGAGTCGGGATATCATTTTCCGCTGCGCTACTTTATCTACATTGGTATTACCGCGATTATTCGTTTGATCATCGTTGATCACAAAAACCCTTTCGATACGCTGATTTATGCCGGAGCAATTTTACTACTGGTCGTGACGTTGTACCTGGCTAACAGTGACCGGCTGAAACGGCAGTAAGGTAAACTGACAGGGATAAAAATGGCGGCCCAGCGAAGGCCGCCAAAGACACAGGTTGTTTCAAGCTACGGTGTCGTTCTCATCCTCTAGCCAACTCCGGTGAATGGGCACGGTTATATAACTTGAAGTCCATAGGGCAAAGCGAGAAAAATACATCAAAAGTATTGCAGCGATCTTTACAGCATCGGGCTCAAACGAGCCCGATATAAAACTAGCCTTTCACACCTCCAGCTGTCAGGCCCCCAACCAACCAACGTTGTGCCAACAAGAACACGGCAGTGATCGGGATTGCCGACAGCACCGCAGCAGCAGCAAAGTCGCCCCACAGGTAGTTTTGCGGGTTGAGGTATTGCTGCATACCCACGGCTAACGTGTAGCTGTCTACGTCACGCAACAACAGGGAAGCGACTGGCACCTCGGTGACCGCAGCGATAAACGACAGAATAAATACTACTGCCAGAATCGGTACGGAAAGTGGTAGCAACACCAGACGGAATGCCTGCCACGGTGTGGCACCATCCAGTGCGGCAGCTTCTTCCAGCGAGTTATCGATGGTTTCGAAATAGCCTTTAATCGTCCAGACATGCAGCGCAATACCGCCCATATAGGCAAAAATTACCCCGCCATGCGTATTGAGGCCGATAAAAGGAATGTACTGCCCCAGACGATCGAACAGCGCATACAGTGCCACCAGCGACAGGACTGCTGGGAACATCTGGAAGATCAGCATGCTTTTCAGCAGGGTACTCTTACCGCGAAAACGCATGCGGGCAAACGCATAGGCACAAGTGGTGGAGAGCGTCACGATGCCTACGGCGGTGATCGCCGCAACCTTAACCGAGTTCCACAGCCACAACAGCACCGGGAAGGGCGGCGGGGTTACGCTACCATCGGCATGGGTAATGCTCATGCCTAATGCTAACCGCCAGTGATCCCAAGAGATCTGATCCGGGATCAGACTACCGGTGGCAAAGTTGCCGGAGCGCAGCGATATTGCCACCACCATTAGCAGCGGGAACATAATCAGAGCAATAAAACTGAGCATCAGAAGGTGGGTGATCCACAGACGTACTCGCTGTGATTTAGGTTGTACCATGGCCATTATCGTTTTCCCTTAGTCAAAGTTCATCTTGCTGGCTTTCAGATTCAAGATCGCCAGTGCGCCAACTAACAGGAATATCAGCGTAGCAATAGCAGCCGCCAGCCCGAAGTCTTGTCCGCCACCGCCTTCAAACGCGATGCGATAGGTGTAGCTCACCAACAGATCGGTATAACCGGCAGGGGTTGTGGTACCGATCATGTCTGGCCCACCACGAGTTAGCAGTTGGATCAGAACAAAGTTGTTAAAGTTGAAGGCAAAACTGGCGATCATCAGCGGCGTCAACGGCTTGATTAACAGCGGCAGAGTGATGCGGAAAAAGTTCTGCATCGGGCTTGCGCCATCCATCGCCGAGGCTTCATACAGATCGTCCGGGATCGCTTTCAGCAGCCCCATGCATAGGATCATCATGTACGGGTAGCCTAGCCAGGTGTTAACGATCAGGATCATGCTTTTGGCCGTTATCGGATCGGTAAACCAGGCCGGTTTGATACCAAACAGCGCACTGAGCATCAGGTTGATTTCACCAAAGCTCTGGTTGAACAACCCTTTGAATATCAGGATCGAGATAAATGAAGGTACGGCATAGGGCAGGATAAGCAGAACCCGATACACCGCTTTACCTTTCAGCGCTTCCCACTGCACGACGCAAGCCAACACCATACCAACGGCAACGGTGAGGATAACGGTCATTACCGAGAACATCACGGTCCACACAAAGATAGAAACGAACGGTTTCTGAATACCCTCATCGTTTAGCACGCGTAAGAAGTTTTTCCAGCCGATGGTTACGGTAAAGCCAGGGCTGAGGGTATCTTTTGCCCAACTACCGTCGGCATTAATCGCCTGATAGAAACCAACCTCCGGGTTGGGGCGGTATTGGATCTGGGTCTGGTTATCCGTTAGCGTTTTGCCATCCTGATCCAGCGTGTATAGCGGGCTGGTACCGGAGAACTGACGCAGGGAACTCATGCGCAACTCGCCACCGTCCGGTAAGGTTGCAACGAGCTGGCCCAGAGCTTGACGATTCAGGGTAATATCACGCAATGTCGCGCGCTCACCGCCAGGCTCGCTATTTTCCACCGCCAGTTTCACCGTTTGCGCGGTGTTGCCACTCAGGCTGAAGGGCTCGGAAATCAACAATTGGTCATTGTCAG
Organism: Serratia aquatilis; assembly: GCF_044865145.1. Taxonomy (NCBI): domain Bacteria; kingdom Pseudomonadati; phylum Pseudomonadota; class Gammaproteobacteria; order Enterobacterales; family Yersiniaceae; genus Serratia; species Serratia aquatilis. Next base: position 439,419 of record NZ_CP173186.1, read on the forward strand.
GATGAGTTAACTGCAGACGCCACTGCTGGTTTGCCGCTGGGTACAGCGTAAAAGAAAAAGTCTTCCCCGTTTGGAACTGGCGCTGCATAAGCACGGACTGAGCCCGTTCAAAGGTCAGTTGGTTCGTGCTGCTGTAGTTGGTGAAAGCGATAGCGATGGTACAGATCAGTGGGAACAGTACGAACAACCCCATACCGGCGATGCCAGGATAGACATAGCGCCAGGCATAAGCGCGGCGGTTGGCGAACACGTAGAGTCCGGCGCTGACCAATACCAGCGTCAGAATGGCAAACAGATATTCTCCCTGCGCATACATCAACACAATCAGATAGCAGGTCGCCAGACTGAACAGGCCAACAAACAGCCACTTCAGTAAGTCGCTCTGCCACCACTTCGATTTTCTTCGCGCTGGCAAACCGGCGTGAGCTAATTGCATAGGGCATTCCTTTCTGGGGTATTACAGCGGGATGCATTGGCACCCCGCACAACGAACTACGTGTTGATGGCAGTGGCAGGCACTGCCAGGCTATTACTTGGTAATACGGGTATGTGCATCTTCCAGCGCGGCTTTCACTGTCTGGCGGCCGGTGATGGCGTTAATCACGGCACTACGCATTGCATACCAGAATGTACTCATCTGCGGGATATTTGGCATGATTTCGCCGTTTTGCGCGTTCTGCATGGTTGCTGCAATTCTTGGATCTTTCGCCAGTTGTTCCTGGAACGATTTCAGCGCTACTGCACCCAATGGCTTGTCTTTATTTACCTCAGCCAGACCTTGATCGGTCAGCAGGTAGTTTTCCAGGAACTCGGTTGCCAGTTCTTTGTTCGGGCTGGCAGCGTTGATGCCTGCAGTAAGTACGCCAACAAAGGGTTTGGACGGTTTGCCCTGGAAGGTTGGCAGCAGTGTTACACCATAATTGATTTTGCTCTGCTCAATGTTGTTCCAGGCCCATGGACCGTTGATGGTCATCGCCGTTTGGCCTTTGTTGAATGCACCCTCGGCAATTGAGTAATCAGTATCGGCGTTGATGTGCTTGTTCTTCACCAGGTCGACAATAAACTGTAAACCAGCCTGTGAGCCGGCATTCGCTACGCCCACGTCTTTGATGTTGTACTTACCATCTTCGAATTTAAAGGCGAATCCGCCATCGGCGGCGATGATTGGCCAAGTGAAGTAGGGTTCCTGCAAGTTCCACATGATGGCGCTCTTGCCTTTGGCACGCAGCTCTTTATCCAGTGCAGGGATCTCTTCCCAGGTTTTTGGCGCGTCTTTGATCAGATCTTTGTTATAAATCAGAGAGAGTGCTTCAACTGCGATCGGGTAGCCGATCATTTTGCCGTCAAAACGAACCGCATCCCAAGTGAACGGATAGATTTTTTCCTGGAAAGCCTTGGAAGGATGGATTTCTGCTAACAGGCCGGACTGGGCATAACCACCAAAGCGGTCATGTGCCCAGAAGATGATGTCTGGGCCGTCACCGGTTGCGGCAACCTGTGGAAATTTCTCTTCCAACTTGTCCGGGTGCTCAATGGTTACTTTGATGCCGGTGTCTTTCTCAAACTTTTTACCCACCTCAGCCAGGCCGTTGTAACCTTTGTCGCCGTTGATCCAGATAACCAGTTTACCTTCTTCGATTTTGGCAAAGGCTGAAGAGGAGAGTACCAGCGTTGTTAACGCAGAAAGCGTAAGCGCGCGTACGGTTTTTGTCATGCTGCGATTCATAATCCAATCCTTTTATGTGCACTGCGGTAAGGAGAGCGGTTTCGCGCCCATAGTGGGTCACAAACCGCCATATTCTCATCCTCCCCCCATCTACGCCCCATACTCAAGTTGTGTGATCTGGCTTGCAAAGCGTTCTATTCTGTGGCGTTAAACACCAAAATGATGGGTGTTTTTTGCTAGGAAGATCACATATTTGCTTGATGGTGGGAACTTTAGTTGTTCATCGTCGTTCTCTCATCCTCCCATCTCCTCCCCCATGAAAAATCCTGTTACGGATGATTACCCATTCTTGCCATTAACGCACTATCGGCAGCATTGTTTTTAACCGCATGTGCAGCAGAGGCCTGGATCTATGTCGTCAATGTCTACCGCTACTCATCCTACGTTGTACCGGATCCATCCGGTCAGTTTCCGCGATGGGGACGGTGATGGTGTTGGCGATGAACACGGCATGATGGCCGCACTGCCTTACCTGAAGACGCTGGCGGTCGATGGTTTGCTGTTGCCAGCAGCGTTACCGGCCAGGACTGAGGCAGAAGTGGTTGGGCATGGATTGGCACTTTGGCACGGTGAAGGCGTTAGCCGTATCTGCCGTACAGCGGCACCACAACAGCACTATACGCGCCGTGCTTTGGCACTCGAGGTGGCGCCTTTCAGTATCGAAAAACTGGTCTCAGTGTTGAATGCTCATCGTAACCGACTGGCTGAAAACATCTGGAGTACCGGCGAAGTCGATCAGCCGCGTGTTGTCAGCCATTGGGGGCAGGGCGACCTCCGTTCGGCTCAGGCCTTTCTGACGCTGCTGGCATTGTTGCCAGCACCGATCTGTCTCTATCAAGGCGAGGAGCTGGGGTTGCCGCATGCGGCGAATTTGCAGGACCCAAACGGAGCGCAAACACCCATGCCATGGCATGAGGCGCCGGAACAGGTCACCGCAGGTGAAATTCATTGGTATCAACAAGTGGCAATCGAACATCGGGCGCTGGCGATCAGCCGTCAACAGCAGGATAGCCACTCAACTTTACGTTATTGCCAGGCCTTATTGGCGCTGCGTAAATTGCCGGTGATCCAGTATGGCGAGCTGGGCCCTGTCAGTCAGGAAAATGGTGTACTTCGTTTACTTATTACCCATCAAGATCAATGCGTTGAAGCGCTAATCAATCTGCAACCTTATACTCAGCCGGTTGTGCCGTCTGAGGCGACTGTTCCTCTGGATTGGCAGATGGCGCAGAGCCAAGAAGGTCATCAATGGTTTTTGGCGGGTTTTGCATCCGCCATTTTTACACGAAATGTTAACTGCGAAAGCAGGGGAGTAACGCATGGCTAGCGTCACACTGCGCAGCGTTTATAAGGCCTTTGGCGAGGCTGTGATTTCCAGGGACGTCAATCTGACCATCGATGATGGTGAGTTTGTGGTATTCGTAGGGCCATCGGGCTGCGGTAAATCGACGCTGCTACGCATGATTGCCGGGTTGGAAGATATCACCTCCGGCGATCTGTTCATCGGTGAAAAACGCATGAATGAGGTACCACCCTCCGAACGTGGTATCGGCATGGTGTTTCAATCCTATGCGCTCTATCCGCACCTGTCCGTGGCCGACAACATGTCATTTGGCCTGAAGCTGGCAGGGGCAAAAAAGGCGGAAATCACTCAGCGCGTCAACCAGGTTTCAGAAGTATTACAACTGGCACACTTATTGGACCGTCGACCAAAAGCACTGTCTGGCGGGCAACGTCAGCGTGTAGCTATTGGCCGTACGTTGGTGGCAGAGCCTGATGTGTTCCTGTTGGACGAACCGCTTTCCAACCTGGATGCTGCCCTGCGCGTACAGATGCGTATTGAGATCTCACGCCTGCACAAACGTTTGCAGCGCACCATGATTTACGTCACCCATGACCAGGTCGAGGCGATGACACTGGCCGACAAAATCGTGGTACTGGACGCTGGGCGCGTTGCCCAGATCGGCAAGCCGCTGGAACTGTATCACTACCCGGCCAACCGCTTTGTTGCGGGCTTCATCGGCTCACCAAAAATGAATTTCCTGCCGGTCAAGGTTACCGCCGTGGAACACAATCGCGTGCAGGTTGAACTGCCAATGCCTAACCGCCAACTGGTGTGGCTGCCGGTTGAATCTGAGGGCGTAGAAGTTGGGGCCAATCTGTCGTTGGGTATTCGCCCTGAACATCTGCTACCGAGCTCTGAATCAGCAGTCGCGCTGATGGGGGAAGTTCAGGTGGTGGAACAGCTCGGCAATGAAACCCAGATTCATATTCAAATTCCAGAAATCCGTCAGAACCTGGTGTACCGCCAGAACGACGTGGTGCTGGTAGAAGAAGGTGCAACATTCGCTATAGGGTTGCCGCCGCACCGCTGCCACTTGTTCCGTGAGGACGGTACAGCGTGTAAACGGCTGCATCAGGAACCGGGCGTTTAAAGCATCAAAGTTTGTATAACAGGAGAATAATGATGACTACTCTGCGCAAACTTCCTTTGGCGCTGGCTATTGCCGCGGGAGTTTTATCTACACAAGCAATGGCAGTGGATTTCCATGGTTACGCACGTTCCGGTATCGGTTGGACCGGTAGCGGTGGTAAACAACAATGCTTCCAGGCTACCGGAGCACAAAGCAAGTATCGTCTTGGTAACGAATGCGATACATATGCGGAATTAAAGCTGGGTCAAGAGTTGTGGAAAGACGGTGATAAGAGCTTTTACCTGGACTCCAACCTAGCTTACGGTATCGATCAGGAAAATGACTGGGAAGCTACCAATCCTGCTTTACGTGAAATCAACGTACAGGGTAAAAACCTGATTGCTGCATTACCAGGCGCTAACATCTGGGCGGGTAAGCGTTTTTATCAGCGTCATGATGTCCATATGATCGACTTCTACTACTGGGATATCTCTGGCCCGGGTGCCGGTCTGGAAAACGTCGATCTGGGCTTTGGTAAACTGTCGTTTGCCGTTACCCGTAGTACAGAAGAAGGCGGATCATATCGCTGGATTAACAACCAGCTTTCAGATGAGTCTAAAACTTCTAACGACGTATACGATGTGCGCTTGGCAGGATTGGAAACCAACCCTGGTGGTACGTTGGAACTCGGTTTCGACTATGGCAGGGCAAATACTGCAGACGATTTCAAGCTGGCCGAAGGTGCATCTAAAGATGGCGTAATGGCCACGTTAGAACACACTCAGAGTATGTTCGGCGGCTTTAACAAGTTCGTTGTGCAGTACGCTACCGACTCAATGACTTCATGGAACTCAGGCCACAGCCAGGGTGCCAGCGTCAATAACGACGGCCATATGCTGCGTTTGTTGGACCACGGCGCAGTGAAGATGGGCGACGATTGGGAAATGATGTACGTCGGTATGTACCAGAACATCAATCTGGACAACGACAACGGAACTACCTGGTACACCGTGGGTATCCGTCCAATGTACAAGTGGACTCCAATCATGAGTACGCTGTTTGAAGCTGGCTATGACAACGTCCGGTCTCAAAAAACCGACGATCGCAACAGCCAGTATAAACTGACCTTGGCTCAACAGTGGCAGGCGGGTGACAGCATTTGGTCGCGTCCGGCACTGCGTGTTTTCGCCACCTATGCCAACTGGGATGAAAAGTGGGGCAATGTCAACGGGGTAGCGGTCAATAATGGCGGCCGTGGCAGTGATAGTGAAGTGACCTTCGGTGCGCAATTCGAGGCCTGGTGGTAATCAGTAGACATGCAGCTGGCCGAGAGGTGTGGCTGCATTAATCCTTCATTAATCAGTTTGGCTGACGTGCGCTCTTGCCAGTTGCACGTCAGTCTTCCCGCCTCTTTTTGGAAGGGCTATTACAATGAAAAAAAATCTACTCGCTTTATACCTGTCACTGGTCTGCGGTTCAGCATTACCGCTGATGGCACAAGCCGCGTCATTCAATGCTCCTGCGGATATATCGGTTGCACCAACCATCTCCCACGAGACTTTACAAAAGTTGTCCTGGACGCCGGTAATACCGCCAGCCAGTGAGAGTTTTAAAATTACTGATTCGAGTCAGAGAGTGACTCAAGGTGATATTCAGGGGCAAGTGGCCGGTTTTACCCTGCCTGCTGACCGCGGTACCTTGGAAATTACCCTCAGCAGTCTGGTAAATGATCGTAGCCTGTTTTCACCTAGCGTACTGGTATTGGATGAACAGTTACGGCCTGCCGCATTTTATCCCAGCAGTTACTTTCCGTACGAACGTGCGGGTGTGATGTCCAGCGACCGCTTGGAAGGCACCATAAAATTGACCCCCGCGTTGGGGCAAAAACAGATTTACCTACTGGTCTACACAACCCGCCAGGATCTAGCGACAACTACTCAACTCCTCGATCCCGCCAAGGCTTATGCAATGGGTGTAGGCAATGCGGTGCCTGATATTCCCGATCCAATTGCCCGACATAGTCCAACGGGGGAACTGAATCTGAAAGTTCGCTCAGAGCAGAATATGGGGAGCGTCATGATTGGCTTGCCGCTGGTCAGTTCCCCAGCACCTGCGCCAGTTGTTGTTGGCTCTGCCGCATCGCCAGTTGCTGCTCCAGCCCCAACCTCTTCAGCGCCGTCTGAGCCAATGCTCAATGATACCGAAGCTTACTTCAATAACGGCATCAAACAGGCAGTCAAGGCTGGCGATATTGATAAAGCACTAAAACTGATGAATGAGGCTGAAAAACTGGGTTCTACTACTGCACGTGATACATTTATTGGCAGTGTGAAAGGCAAGGGGTAATACCCCACACCGTCGATGCTGGCTTTATGATTGGTGCGTTTCGGCGCACCTTTTTTGCCTGTCGCTGAGTTATTTCCCAACAACGGCGTAGCGTTTTCCTCCCCATCCTTCAGGTTAAGCACCAGACAGACTTCTTAACGAATCGACCTGCCGCTTTCGTATTTCTGCGTTACAATAGCAACCTGTTAACGATTTGTATTGTCTGGAACGAGGCCATTCTGCGCGGTTTCCGGCATGGAGTAGAACAATGTCTGGTAATAGGGATTCCATCCTACCGCCCATTGAGTGGTTGTCTGAGCACTCCTCAATACCTGCTTCTGTCAGTGACTGGCTGATGGAACTGGGATCCATGACCCGCCGTTTCGAAGGCCATTGTGGTCGCGTGCATGTAGAACCGCAGCGCGAATGTTTTGTTACGCGTGACAGCCTGACCGAAGAGGCCACGCATCTACCGCATAGTGAGCGTTATTGGTTGCGTGAAATCGTACTGCTGGGGGATGGGGAACCCTGGTTATTGGGGCGGACAGTGATCCCGTTGGAAACGCTGACCGGACCGGACCAGGCGCTGGTGGATCTGGGAACCGTGCCACTAGGCCGCTATTTGTTCAGTAGTGACAGCCTGACCCGTGATTATATCAACGTTGGCCGCCAGAATGCATTGTGGGCGCGGCGTTCCCGGCTCTGCCTGGCGGGGAAACCACTGTTGCTGACGGAGCTATTTTTACCGGCTTCTCCACTGTACGCCGTGGAAAAGGGTACTCCGGTATGATAATGGGAGAAAAATCGTGGAAGGGAGCGTAGTTCAAAGTAAGTGGCAGGCCTATAGCCACCTGATGCGCATTGATAAACCCATCGGCACGCTGTTGTTGCTTTGGCCTACATTATGGGCACTTTGGCTAGCGGGAGAAGGGGTTCCATCATTCTCGGTGTTGCTGGTTTTTGTGCTTGGCGTCTTTCTAATGCGTGCTGCCGGATGTGTGGTGAACGACTATGCTGACCGCGCATTTGATGGGCATGTGAAGCGCACGGCTGGGCGGCCAATGCCCAGTGGCCGCGTCAGTGAAAAAGAAGCCAAAATTCTGTTTGTTTCATTGGTACTGATTTCTTTTGCACTGGTACTGACACTGAATAGCATGACTATTTGGCTGTCGTTGGCGGCATTGGCGCTGGCTTGGATTTACCCGTTTATGAAGCGGGTTACCAATCTGCCGCAGGTGGTACTCGGTGCGGCATTTGGCTGGTCGATCCCCATGGCTTATGCTGCGGTCAGTGAGTCGCTCCCCTTGAGCTGCTGGTTGCTGTTCATGGCGAATATTTGCTGGACGGTGGCTTACGATACCCTGTACGCCATGGTCGACCGCGATGACGATTTAAAGATTGGTATCAAGTCTACGGCCGTGCTGTTTGGCCGTCATGACAAGTTAATTGTCGGTATACTGCAGTTTGTTACGCTGTTGCTGATGCTTGGTGTGGGTTGGTTGATGCATCTGGGGGGCGCGTTTTATTGGTCGCTGCTGTTGGCTGGCGCACTGTTTATTCATCAACAAAAGCAGATAGTCAGCCGCGATCGCGACGCCTGCTTCCGGGCCTTTCTGAATAACAACTATGTCGGGCTGGTGCTGTTTATCGGTATTGCGCTCAGCTATCTCTGATTACCCTGCTGCAGAGGTAAAAAGGGCACCCATTGGGTGCCCACAGACTGCTGACAAACCCCGTTATTAGGGAGAGCGTGCCGATGGGGTCGTAACGGCGTAAGCCGTCGGAGCGCCCCTCGGTGCGCTAGGCCCGAGTATCTCGGGTCAGAAGGCGACTTTGTCATCAACCTCTGGGCACCCATTGGGTGCCCAGTCAGTCGGTAACCTGCGTTACTCGTCTTCTTTTTCCGTTTTGGCTGCTATCTGCGGCGTGCTGGTTTCTTCCGGCATACTGACGCTTTCTATCGTCAGCTTGATTTCCGGGGTGATCAGATCGCTCAGAATGGTGTAGACCTCCATCGTATGCTCGCGGACGGCATCTCCACTGTCACTGATATAGCCTTCTTCTCGCAGGGTGGCCACCAGGGTGGAGAACACCTCTTTGTCGAAGAACTCTGGCGCGTTGATGCCATGCAGCACCGACAGACGTTGCGCCATAATGCGGCTCTCTTTCTCCAGCGCCCCGCGGTTGATACTTGGATTTGCGCTGAGGATCGACATGGCGATCGCATAGCGCTGCAAGGTTTCACGCACACCGGCAGCCAGCAGTTGCAGTGGACGGATACGTGCCGGGTTCAGCACCAGATCGTCCCCTTTATCACAGATCAACCTTTGACGTGCCAGCTCATCGATCAACGGCTGCAGTACCTGCGGCAATTGATCTTTCTCGTAACGCAGGAACAGCTCAGCTTTCAACATCGGATAAATCAGGCTCACCTGACGCAACAGTTCAACCCGTGACACGCGGCGGTGATGCATCACGATAGTAGCAATCAGCGATGGCAGAACCAGCAGGTGGTGGATGTTGTTCCGGTAGTACGTCATCAGTACTGCCTGTTCGCGCGGCAGAATGATGATGTCACCGATATTATCCTTTTCCACCTCGAACTTGTTCATGTTCAACGCGTGATCCAACAACTGTTCCGGCGTTTGTGAAGGCACCGTTACGTCACGAGCATAAGGCGCATTACGCATCAGTTGCAGGTAGCAATCCAACTGCTCAATCAATTGCTCACGGGTCAGCGAACGCTGGCGCGAGGCCAATAATGCTGTGGAGCACAGATTCATGGCGTTGGCAGCGGCAGCGTTGTTGATGCGTACCATGATCTGGCTCGCCAGATCGTTGACCACTGGCGTCAACCAGCTTGGGCGTGGGGTATCGATTGGATCGATGGAGTCGCGCCACTGCGGGACGTGATGGTTAAGGTAAGAAGTTAATGACAGCGGCTCACCAAAATTGACGTAACCCTGGCCGAGGTTGCGCAGTTTGCGCAGGCCACGCAGCATCTGCAACAGGCTCTCTTTCTCCTTGGTCGCCCCGCGCAACTCTTTGGCGTAGGTACCCACTTCCATCACATGCTCGTAGCCGATGTAAATGGGAACCAACGTGATTGGGCGAGTGCCGCCACGCAACATGGCCTGGATAGTCATTGAAAGAGTTCCGGTCTTCGGATCCAGCAGGCGGCCAGTCCGGGAACGTCCCCCCTCAACAAAGTATTCAACCGAGTAACCGCGCGTGAACAACTCACCGAGATATTCACGAAAGACGGTGGAATAGAGTTTGTTACCTTTGAAAGTCCGACGGATAAAGAACGCGCCCAAGCGACGGAAAATCGGCCCGGCAGGCCAGAAATTCAAGTTGATACCCGCAGCAATGTGCGGTGGCACCAGCCCTTGGTGGTAGAGCACATAAGAAAGTAGCAGATAATCCATATGGCTGCGGTGGCAGGGGACATAGACAATCTCGTGGCCATCTTGCGCCAATTGACGCACGCGCTCAGCATTGGTGACGTTGATGCCCTGATACAAACGGTTCCAAGTCCAACTGAGTACACGATCGGACAGACGCACCGCTTCATAGGAGAAGTTGGCGGCAATCTCTTCCATCAATGCAATCGCATTCTGCTGCGCTTTTTCGTGAGAGATCTTTTTACTGCGCGCCTCGTCTTCAACGGCTTTTTCAATCGCCTTGGAAGCCAGCAGTTTATTGAACAGATCCTGGCGGTCAGGCAGGCTAGGCCCGACGGCGGCCAAACGCTGGCGCGAGAAGTGCATACGTGCCACACGAGCCAGTTTCTGTGCTATAGATTTATCTGTACCGTGTTCGGTTGCCATGCGGCGTAAAGAAACGGTATTGGAGAAGCGGACAAAGCTGTCTCGGCCCAACCATAATACGGCAAAGAATTTCTGCACACCGTTCAGCAGACGCAGCTGTGGTGCCCCATGGCCTTCGCGCCCCGGCGAGCGGCCAAACATTACCGATACCGGCAACATCTGAATATCAAGGTCCGAGTTGCTACGATGCAGGTCCAGATAATCATGGAACAGTTTTACCGACTCTTCTTTAGGCGTGTAATAACGGAATACACGCGGACCATCGTGAATAAACACGTGGCTAGGCAGAATGGTGCCATCGATTTCGAGCGGTTTAAGGGGGTCGGGCAGATCTTGCTCCAGGCACTGGGTGCGCAGAGTCAACAAATCCGCTTTGGAATTATAGGGTAAAACGTACAAAATCGGCCGAGAGGGATCCAACCCTAACTCCGTGACCGGATCTGAAGGGATAACCTTACTTTTTACCAACAGTTTCATTGGTAAACTCAATAACTTATAATAAATTATACGCCAACCTGACATAACAACATGAAGCCTCTTGTTAGCAATCCGCCGCAAGCATACCAGAAACCGGAAAATGGGTCTTTGGTGTTGGGAAATCCAGAGCCATCAAGGGCAAAGGATAGACTTAACTAGATTATACCGCATGCATGCCAGCTTGCAGCACTGACCACTGCGTTACTCAGTAAATAGCAAGTCATAAGCCCGCAGCCTGAATGATGGTGGCTATATCACTTACCTCTGTAAAAGGTGCTCTTAACATGGCAAATCAAGCAACTGGCCTGAAGCGTATCGTCAAAGCCGTGGGTTATTCATATAAAGGGTTATCCGCCGCCTGGCACAATGAAGCCGCATTCCGTCAGGAACTGGTTGCCGCCGTGCTGGCTATCATACTGGCGAGCTGGCTGGATGTCGGGGCGATAGCGCGCATTTTATTAATTGGTTCGGTGCTGCTGGTGATGATTGTCGAAATACTCAACAGTGCTATTGAGGCTGTGGTTGATCGTATCGGGACGGACTATCACGAATTATCAGGGCGAGCAAAAGACATGGGCTCTGCGGCGGTATCGTTGGCGATTATTCTGGCGTTGTTTGTTTGGGGCTCGGTGCTTTGGCTGCATTTCGTTGGAAACTGAAGCGATAATGTTGTCAATGGGGGCGCTAATCCCTGATTTTTATTCATTCTTAGGTTCCCAATCAAGAGTTACCTGTATATACTCACAGCAAGACTGTATAAACAAACAGGGGGCGGAATGAAAGCACTAACGACCAGACAGCAAGAGGTCTATGACCTGATTCGCGATCATATTTCTCAAACGGGTATGCCACCGACGCGTGCCGAGATCGCAACACGTCTGGGGTTCCGTTCGCCAAATGCTGCTGAAGAGCATCTGAAGGCGCTGGCCCGCAAAGGCGTAATCGAGATCGTCTCCGGTGCCTCTCGTGGTATCCGCTTGCTGATGGAAGAAGAAGAGGGGTTGCCTTTGGTTGGCCGTGTCGCGGCAGGTGAGCCTCTACTGGCTCAGCAACATATCGAAGGGTACTTTAAAGTCGATCCTTCCCTATTCAAACCTAATGCCGATTTCCTGTTGCGCGTTAGCGGTATGTCAATGCGCGATATTGGCATTCTCGACGGTGATTTGCTGGCGGTGCATAAAACCCAGGATGTGCGTAACGGCCAGGTAGTTGTCGCCCGTATTGAAGACGAAGTCACTGTAAAACGCTTGAAGAAGCACGGTAACGTTGTTGAGCTACTGCCTGAAAACAGTGACTTTCAGCCGATAGTCGTTGATCTGCGTCAGCAGAATTTTACTATCGAAGGCTTGGCCGTTGGCGTGATCCGCAACGGTAACTGGATTTAAGCGTTACAACCGATATACTCGCCATACTTCAAGTTGCATGTGCATGTGCGTTGGCTTTCCTCACTCACCCCAGTCACTTGACTTGCGTAAGCTCCTGGGGATTCGTTGCGTTGCCGCCTTCTTGCAACTCGAATTATTTAGAGTATGTAGCCGCCCATTTTATCTGCCGGCATGTTTCAGGTTACGGCCATTAAAGCGGCTGATTGAAAGATGACGGATATATCGCCCCAGCTAGCTCTGGGGCGATATCTTTTCTGAACCCCTATCCAACTTACTTTCCTCGGGAACATATCGCTATGCGCCTGTTTTCTGCTTTCACCAGTGATACCGATAAAGCCCTGTGGCGTCTGGCACTGCCGATGATCTTTTCCAATATAACGGTTCCCTTGCTTGGCCTGGTGGATACAGCCGTTATCGGTCATCTTGACAGCCCGAGCTATCTTGGTGGTGTCGCCGTCGGTTCAATGGTGACCAGCTTCCTGTTTATGCTAATGCTGTTTTTGCGCATGAGCACTACCGGCCTCACAGCACAGGCGTTGGGAGCACAAGACCCACTGAAATTGGCACGCGCTTTTATGCAACCATTTTTACTGGCTCTGTTGGCAGGGATGACTATCGTGGTGTTGCGTACGCCGTTGATCTCGCTGGCGCTGCACGTAGTGGGTGGCGATAGGGAAGTGTTGGCGCAAGCAAAACTATTTCTGGAGATCCGCTGGTTGAGTGCCCCTGCGGCATTAGCCAATATGGTGCTGTTGGGCTGGTTGTTGGGGGTTCAGTATATACGTGCACCGGTAATTTTACTGATTAGCGGTAATCTGCTGAACATCGTATTGGATATCTGGCTGGTGATGGGACTGGGCTGGAATGTTCAGGGGGCGGCTGCAGCAACGGTGGTTGCCGAGTATGCAACCTTGCTGCTGGGACTATATTTGGCATGGCGGGTATTACGTTTACGCGGTATTTCGCTGGCAATGTTGCGTACCGCCTGGCGTGGCAATCTGCGCCAGCTATTGGCGCTTAACCGCGACATTATGCTGCGCTCGCTATTACTGCAACTCTGTTTTGCTGCCCTTACCATCCTAGGGGCCCGCATGGGGGGAAACGTGGTGGCGGTTAATGCGGTGCTAATGAATTTGCTGACGTTTACTGCCTACGCTCTAGATGGTTTTGCTTACGCGGTAGAGGCCCACTCGGGCTATGCCTATGGTGCACGGGACGATCGTCAATTGCGCCGAGTATGGCGTGCTGCTTGTCGGCAAGCGTGTCTGGTCGCATGTGGTTTTGCCATAGTTTACCTGATTGCCGGGCAGCAGATTGTGGCAGCATTGACTTCATTGCCCGAGCTTCGCGAACTGGCCAGTCATTATCTACCTTGGCAGGTTGTGCTACCTCTGGTGGGTGTTTGGTGCTATTTGCTGGATGGCATGTTTATCGGTGCCACCCGTGGTACTGAAATGCGCAACAGTATGGCAGTGGCGGCGATTGGCTATGGGCTTACCCTGCTGACCCTGCCGGTATTGGGTAACCATGGTTTGTGGTTAGCTCTGGCAGTATTTCTGGCGCTGCGAGGTGCCGCGTTGGGTTGGATATGGCACCGCCATAGTGTTCAGGGCACCTGGTTTCCGCCAGCAGCTAATTTGCGATGAGACTTAACGCGTTTGGCTGGCGGACCTGCGGACTTGATCCAGTGGTCGATAACGGGAACATTGTGCGTTGACGTGGAGCTTATTTTCTCTTTGTCACAATACTGTGATCGTGGTTGCAGTCGTGCTTATTCTCGCAGGCTTCTACCTCAACACAGCAGGAACACAAACCGTGAGCTTCAACCACGCTGTGCCGTAACACAAACCCCGACTCTTGTGCGAGTTGATGTAACGTCTCTTCCACCCCTTCGGTAGTGCGCTCGGTAACCTGCCCGCAGCGATCGCAGATAAACAGAGCAGAGGTGTGCATCGGTTGTTCGAAGTGATGGCACAGTACATAGCTGTTGGCAGACTCGACACGGTGGATAAATCCTTGTTCCAGCAGAAAATCCAGAGCACGGTATACCGTAGGTGGTTTAGCTTGCGGTTCCGCCACGCGCAGCAGATCCAGCAAATCATAGGCACTGATAGCACCGGGCTGCTCAGCCATCAGGCGTAACACTTCCAGCCGTTGCGGGGTCAGTCGCACATTGCGTTGCTGACAGAGTTGTTCAGCCTGCGCGAGCAGCTTTTCCTGATTGGTTGAGCTCATAGCAAGTATCCCTAGCAAGTATCCCGGCACGCAAAGAAACCGATTTTATCATATTCAAGCGTAATCGCCGATTGTAGAATCCCAAACATTTCAGGTAGCCAGCCACTCCGCACAACAAAAATGGGTGGCTACGTCGCGAGTGCCCAGTCCGTTCGCTGGTGGCAGATTAACTTAATTCCTAAGGCTAGTGACCAACACCAAACTAAACTTTTTATAAAGCGTAAAGGGCTATAACTCGTACTGCACACCTTTGACAACCCCTATAATGACGCAGTTGCCGTTGATCGAAATGTTTGGATAGCGTGGATTTAGCGGGACCAGAAATTTTTGATGCCCATCTAGAACGAGTTTTTTTACCGTTGCTTCATCGGTACCGCCCAGGCGCGCAACAACTATCTTGCCATGGGTCGGTTCTGCGTCGGGATCAACGATAACAGTCGCCCCTTCGGGAATGGTTGGCAGCCCGTAAGGGTTGGTCATCGAATCTCCTTTAACCTCTAGCGCGAACGAGTTATTGCTAATGCGTAAGGATGTTTCAACCCATTTGCTGGTCTCACTTAAAACCTCATCCGGTCTGGATTCTGTAAATGCCCCCGCCTGTACCCAGGATATAACCGGAACTCGGAGCATTTTGGTGATCAGGGAACCTTCAAACTCGGTGCCGTACAGGATGTAATCGATGGAGGTATTGAAGTACTTTGCCAGTTTTGAAAGTGCTTCGCCACCGGGGGCATTGACGTCTTTTTCCCAATAACCGACCGCCACATCACTCACACCACAGAACTTACCCAGTGCTTTTTGCGATGTCTTCGTTACCTTTCTCAAGGCTTTGATTCTCTGTCCGATGGTATCCATTACTAATCCGCCGATGTGTAAAAACTAATTAATCTTAGTTATTGTTGACCAATGATAAATTTGTATTTATTATCTAATTTAAATTAGATTTTAGCATGTGAAGTATGAAAAGCAAAGGCATTCGGGCTGCCAATAGCTGTGCTGTGGTGGTTTTCGCCATTCACACCACCTCTATTGCCGCTCTGCGGCTTAAGCCTTTTGATTGGTTAGTGGCGCTCGGCGCAATTGTGTACTGTGGGGTAAGGTAATGAGAGATATGTACGATGTGTTGTCTCGGTGGGGGGTATGGGCCAGGGAAAATAGCGGTATTGATTACCCATCTATTGCCGCCGGTTTTAAAGGTCTGCTGCCGCCTAAGCCCTGCGGCAAGCAATCATGCTCTGATGATGATGGTCTGATTATTGATGGCTGCGTGGCACGATTGAAGAAGTACAAACCCGACGAGTATGACCTTATCGTTTGGCATCACATCCATGGGGTGTCATTACGCAGAATAGCCAGCAAACGTAAGTGTTCAGATGGAACCGTCAGGAAGGAAATGCAGACCGCAGAAGGGTTCATCGGCGGGTGTCTGGCGATGTTAGATGTAAAACTCGATTTTTAATGGTCGAAGTAACCTCAGCCAGATCGCGTGGCTACATGACGATGCTTGCTCGATAATGATTTCAATCTCTTCAGTTATAAAATTCAAAGAGTTACTCCTCTATCTTTCAAGTTATAGCCTGGTTACATCACTTGGCCCGTCCCGGGCCTTGTCGTTTTCGTGGTCCCTTCATTGATACTAAAATCTTCAGATCTAACTTATCTTTAATTTACTGGTTTTTCAGTTAATTAGTAAAAATATAAAGTTTTCTTAGTTTTTTGCTAACGCGTACGCAAAAAGTATTGTAGTCTGATAAAAGTGGTTACGCAGTCAGTCGCTAACAGGATAAAGCAGTATCACTTTAATTTTTAAAAGCTCACTTCGGTGGGCTTTTTTCATTTGTGCGCCCGGCGTTCGTCAGGCGGCGAACAAAGGAGAACGAATATGACAGAACCAGTTACTGCCACAACGGTAGCGGGAACAACCGCGGCGAGCGGAACAGTAACGAGCATTGCGATATTGACCTTTTTTGCCGGATTACCGGCTGACGTTGTGTTGGGGGCGTTTGCAGGGGCGATCCTGTTTGTGGTCTCCGCTTCAGAGTATGGCATCCGTTCCCGCTTGGTGCTGGCGATAGGTAGCTTTACCGCTGGCTTGACCATGTACAAACCGGCCGCTGCCTGGATTGTTGATTTCCTTCCGGCAGGATACGACCGGGGGGCGGATGCCGCAGGCGCATTACTGGCGGCGGGTTGTGCGATCCGCGTATTGATAATGATCAACGGCGGTGGGCTTCTAAAGAAAAAAGGGGGCGACGATGTCGCTTCATGATGCCGAGACATTTATTAATGCTGTTGTATGTACAGTCACGTTTGTTCGTCTGTTTCTGTTTAACCGCAACGGTGCCGAATTTGCTCTTTGGGGTGGCTTGCTGGCCTGGGGGCTGATGTTCGCCACTGGCTCGGTATCTATTCGCATCCTGTTGGGAGCGTATGAGGGGACGACAGACCCGGCTGAATTATTTATTAACGTTGTCCTCTGTCTGCTCGTCTTGTGCGCGAAGGGCAACGTAGTAAAGCTCTTCAAGGTAAATTCAAGGTAATCCGAATGACACAAGATCAATTTCAAAGGGCGGCTGGTATCAGCGCCGGGTTAGCAACGCGCTGGTTTCCGCATGTTGAGGCCACCTTCAACGCGTTCAGCATCGCCACTCCGATCGAGCAGGCAATGTTTATCGCCCAGATAGGACATGAATCGGCCGGGTTTACTGCCTCAGTCGAGTCATTTAATTACAGCCAACGGTCGCTAAAGACGACGTTCGGACATCGGCTATCGCCAGATCAGATTGCCATGTTGGGCCGACAAGCCGGTGAAAAATCAGTGCCGCTCAATCGCCAGAAGGCCATTGCCAACTTGGTATACGGCGGGCGCATGGGGAACAAGGCTCCGGGCGACGGCTGGCGCTATCGTGGACGCGGCCCAATGCAACTGACCGGATTGGATAACTACCGGGCATGTAGCACCGGTCTAAAGCTGGATTTAGTCGGGCAGCCTGAGTTATTGGAGCTGGATATTCACGCTATGCACTCTGCCGGATGGTTTTGGCAGTCGCGTAATTGCGGTAAATGTGCCCGCGATATTGAGTGTGTGACGCGGCTGATTAATGGGGGGCTGAATGGCATTGATGACCGCAAGGCTCGATTTGAACTGGCAAAAAAGGTGCTGGTAGGAAATACCGCCTGAAGGTGAACCAGAGTGAGCAGACATGCTCAATAATCAGTAAAAACAGGTGATTAAGCGATGACTATTCATACCTCAATTCGAAACGTTTTATTGCAGGCACTAAAGAAAACGCTCACCGGTGCCACTCTATTTGATGGTCGCCCGGCATTGGTGGATGTAACAGATTTACCGGCTGTTGCAGTTTACCTGACAGAGGCTAAATCAACCGGGGAGTATCTCGATGGCGATCGTTGGCAGGCAGTATTGCACGTTGAGATTTTCTTGAAATCATCCAGCCCTGACTCAGCGCTGGACGCATGGATGGAAAAGGAGATTTACCCGGCCATGCAGAATATATCGGCACTCGATGGGTTAATCGAAAGCCTGAAACCAATGGGCTACAACTACCGCCGCGATGAAGAGACCCCAACCTGGGGTTCTGCTGATTTGCTGCATTCAATTACCTACATTCAGTAAAAAACCATTTCTATACCCAAAAAAATTCGAGTTGCTTGTAGGCGCCCACTGAGTGAAGCCCTAGGAGCATAGATAAACTATGTGACTAGGGTTAACGAAGGCAGCTAACACCCAAGCAACTTGAAGTATGAAGGGGATATCACCCGACCGCCATCTTGGCGGTTTTTTATGCTTGGAGAAATACTATGACCAGTAACTACGAAAAATCACAAGGTACGATTTTCAGCATCTCTGCTGCAGAGGTTGCCAGTGTGGAACAGTCGGGGATCACCTGGCTCAGTGCCTCATGTTCAACCAAAGAACTCAGCTTTACCGGGGGGCAGAAAGACGACATTGACGTCACCACTCTATGCTCGACCGAGAAAGAAATGACCAACGGTTTATCAGCGCCAGCGGAAATGACGATTAGCCGCAACTGGACGGCATATGAAGAAGCGCAGCGTTCACTGATGGAGGCTTATAACACCGATACCCGCCGTGCGGTGCGCGTTATTTTTCCGTCAGGCAACGGTTACCTGTACCTGGCTGAAGTACGCCAGAACAGTTGGACGGCAGGGGTCAGCGGTGTCGTTTCTGCCTCCTACACGCTACGGATTATTGGCAAACCGATTGAAGTCTTTTCTGTCAACATTCCGGTAACCGGCGTGCTGTTGAATAAAACTACCGCCAAGTTGTCGGTGGGCAATAGTGAAACGCTGGTGCCCACCATTGCACCTGGATCTGCCACCAATCGCGCGGTTACCTGGAGCTCTTCCGACGCAGCAAAAGTCATGGTGAATTCGGCAGGCAAGATCACCGCGATGGCAGCGGGCAGTGCCACCATCACCGTAAAAACCAACGACCACGCTAAAACCGCAACCTGTGTTGTGACCGTCACGGCTTGATAAAGGGTTATATCTAATGGCAAAAATTGATTTAAGGGCGCTAATCTCTGCGCCGATGGCCGGGTTTCGTACCAAAGAGGTTTGCGTGGCCGAGTGGGGAGGCGCAAAAGTGATCCTGCGCGAGCCTTCGCAGCAGGCCTGGGGACTATGGCGCGATATTATAACGCCGGTGCCTGCTGAAGAGGGGAAAGAGCCAGCAAAACTGTCCATCTCGGAAGAGACACAACGCAACCTGCGTGCTGATGCGTTGCTGTTTACTCAGGTGCTACTGGATGAGAAGTTTCAACCGGTGTTTCTGCAGGAGAATATTGATCAGGTCATCGATTTTTATGGCCCTGTTCATGCCCGCCTCCTCAGTCAGGCGATTGAACTGCAGACCTCGATTGAGGAAGCAGCAAAAAAGCCCGCGAGCCAGAAACCCAATTCCTGATGAAGCTGGCGCTTCGTTTGGGCAGGACTCTGGGCGAATTGCAGCAGAGCATGAGCGTGAGCGAACTGCGGCTGTGGGTGGAGTTTGACAAAATCAACCCGATCGGTGATGAGCGTAGTGACTACCACGCAGCGCAGATTACTGCAGCAACCTATAACGCTCAGGGTGGCAAAGTCGATCTCGCGGACGCCTTAATCAAATGGAGCGAACAGGAAGAGGAAGACGAGTGGGCTGATATTGAGGCCCGCTTCAAGCAACTGGCTCGGTAACCACCCGCTTCGGCGGGTTTTTTTATGAGGTAATTATGTCAACAGATCTTGGCAAACCAATTGATGATTTTTCTGCCGGGTTAGTATCACTTCAATCTGAAATCATCAAAGCAACACGCTTGACTACTGATTACGTTAACGCCCTCGTACAAGGTAGTCGGAAGCTTGAAAGTGCATCGTCACAAAGCCAACTGGCAATGGTGGGTGTCAGCAGCCAGTTAGTGAGTGTTCGTAGCACCGCAATGGCGGTGGTAGAGGCCCTTACTCCGGGCGACCTGACTAAACTTACAGCGCAGTTGGGCGATGTTAGCGCCCGCTTAAAATTTGCATCAATGTCCACAGTGGAGTTTTCACGCTCCCAATCCATGCTGATGGTGCAAGACACGCCGCGTGGCAAAGAGGTTAACCCGGCTAAGGATAATGGTGTAGGCGTGACCCCCACCCAGGCTGATGGGAAAAAAACGGCAGAAGACCCTAAGGAAGACCAAGGCTGGTTGGGTGGGTTAAGCAAAGGCCTGGGGGATTGGGCTAAAACTGCCTCGAACTACTCTGAGCAAGTGGCAGCAGCGGGAAAGAACGCGATGGGCGGTATGGTAAATAACATTGCGGAAATGTTAAATGGCAACAAGGGCACATGGCGAGAATGGGCAAGCAGTGTTGCAGGGGCTATCGGAAAAATCATGCTCAATATGGCCATCGTAGAATCGATCAAAGGGATGGGATCATTCCTGTCTGGTTTTGGAGGGGGCTTAGGGAAAGTCGGCGACTTTTTCTCTAGTGTAGTGCCCCACGCTAAAGGCGGCGTTTATGACTCGCCAAGCCTTAGTGCCTTCAGCAACGGTATCGTTTCTTCTCCGACTTATTTTGCCTTTGCCAAAGGTATGGGCCTGATGGGGGAAGCCGGGCCGGAAGCCATTATGCCGTTAACGCGTGCCGCTGATGGTTCGCTGGGGGTTCGCGCTGTCGGTGGCAGGCAGACAAGTCTGGCAAGTGCGGGTGGTGGAGCGCCGATCGTTACTATCAATATTGATAGCAACGGGGGCGTGGCTACCTCTGCACCTTCAGGGTTTGAGCAATTCGGCAGTGAGATCGGTGCGTTTGTTGATAACCGTTACCGGGCATTGATTGGTAGCGACTTAGGCCAAGGCGGCAGGATCGCCAGGGCAATAAAAGGGGGACGATAATGGCACTGGAAACATTTACCCATCCAGCTCGCGTTAACCCTGTTGGTGAGCACACTTTCCGCGTTCGTGAGGTGCAGTTTGGCGACGGTTATAAGCAGCGCGTCGGCGATGGGCTAAACAGTGAATCCCAAAACTGGCCGATGACCTTTACCGGTAACTGGCAGCGCATCAACGAAATCAGGGGCTTTTTTAAACGGCACGCGGGATATAAGGCCTTTAAGTGGACAACGCCCCATTTTGAACAGGGGTTGTACACCTGCAAAACCTATCAGGTGACGGCGATGGGTAACAACTCATGCGGTGAGCCGATGTATCAACTCGCGGCCACGTTCGAAACCGCCTTCCATCCTTAGGAAATCATCATGTCTATTAAAACCGATCACCAGGTATTAGAACCTGGGAGCAAAGTGCGCCTGTTTGACGTTGACGGCAGTCAGTACGGTGGGCCGGTCTTGTACTTTCACGGACACGCTATTCCATATACCCCTGAAGAGCTGGAAAAGGCCGACGATCCGGCCAAGTTGCCAGCAAAATCGATTTGGTGGGCAGGGCGAGAGTACAAGCCGTGGCCGGTGCAAATTGAAGGGTTGGAGGTGACCAGCGATGGTACCGCACCCAGCCCTACGCTATCCGTGGGGAATATCGACGGTACGGTAGGTTCAATGTGCCTGGCCTATCAGAACCTGGCACTGTTCAAGGTCACCATCCGCGACACTTACGCTCATTATCTTGACGCCAGAAACTTTCCAGAGGGCAACCCCAACGCCGATCCGACACAGGAAAAGGTCAACGTCTGGTATATCGACCGGAAACTCACCGGCACAAGCACCGTGATTCAGTTTGCGCTGTCTTCCCCCGCCGATCTGCAAGGTATCGTGATCCCGACCCGGCAGATCCACAGCCTTTGTAGCTGGTGCATGCGTGGCCAGTATCGCGGTGCATCCTGTGGATACACCGGAACCCGGTATTTTGATGTTGATGGTAAGCCTGTCAGTGACCCGTCGAAAGACGTTTGCTCGGGGTTGCTTTCTACAGGCTGTGAACCGCGTTGGGGGAAAGGTAACCCGCTACCATTTGGCGGCTTTCCTGGCTCAGCGTTATTGAAGAGGTAGCCATGAGAAAGCATATTGCCTCCGCCATTATGGCGCATGCGAAAGCGGCATACCCACAGGAGTGTTGTGGCTTGGTGGTACAAAACGGTCGCCGCCAACGCTATCTGCGCTGCCGTAATACGGCACTGGAGCCCAACGAACAGTTTAGCCTGCATCCCGAGGACTTCGCCGCTGCTGAGGATGCTGGGACCATTGTAGCTATTGTACATAGCCATCCCGATGCGACCACACAACCTAGCCAGTTAGATCTTGCCCAGTGTGATGTGTCACAACTGCCTTGGGTGATCGTGAGTTGGCCAGAAGGTGATATCAGAACCATCACGCCGATAGTGGGGGTTAAGCCGCTGCTTGGCCGCCCGTTCGTTCATGGCGTTTGGGACTGCTATGCCATTGTGCGCGATTGGTATCAGCTTGAGCGCGGCGTGACGTTGCCAAACTTTACCCGCGAGGATGGATGGTGGAACCGCGGCGAGAACCTTTATATGCAGCACTACGCTGAAGCGGGTTTTGTTCCGGCGAACGGCGATCCCCAGATCGGCGACGTTATTATTATGCAGGTGCGGGCCGATGAGCCGAATCATGCGGGGGTGTATATCGGCGATGGCGTGATGCTCCACCATATGTATGGTCAACTGAGCACCAGAGTACCCTATGGCGGATATTGGCAAGATAGGACGATAATTACTCTGCGCTTCAATGCCAGCGGGTAGTGTGCCTTTAGCCTTTTAGCCCCAGCCGAATAACAAAGATGCCCCTCTGCGGAGGGTTTTTTATTGGAGAGAATATGGCAATTACAACCCACAAATATCGCACAGTGAGGCTCTACGGTGTGCTCGGCTCAACATTTGGCCGGGTTCATAGGCTGGTGGTATCCACACCACGAGAGGCTATCAGGGCGCTATCTGTCACTATTCCTGGATTTGAACGGTTTTTGCAAACGGCAAAGGAACGTGGCCTGACGTTTTCAGTTTTTATCGGGAAACGAAATATTGATCGTGATGAACTGGAATTTCAGGGGAGTGATGATATCAGGATCGCCCCGGTAATCATTGGCAGCAAGCAAGGAGGGGTATTTCAAACAATTCTTGGGGCTGTATTAGTTGCCGCAGCAATTATTTCTGGACCATATGGATTGAGCATCTTAACAGCAGACACAGCATGGATTATGGGATTAAGTGGAGCATCTACGATGCTGGGCGGCGTGGTACAAATGCTCTCCCCTATGCCGGGTGGTTTAGCGATGCGTGAAAGCCCGGAGAATAAGCCTTCATACGCGTTTGGTGGCCCGGTTAACACCATTGCCCAGGGTAATCCGGTGCCAATCCTGTACGGAAAGCGCAGGATCGGTGGGGCTATCATATCTGCGGGTGTTTACGCTGAAGATCAGCAGTAAATAATTCGACAATTCCATCGACCAGCTACGGCTGGTTTTTTTACGCCTGGAGAAAAGCAATGTCAGTAATCGAAGGTCGCAAGGGTGGCAGCAGTAGCCCCAGCACCCCCACGGAATCCCCCGACTCCCTACAGTCCACCTCTTATGCCAAAATCCTGCTGGCACTGGGGGAGGGTGAATTCGCCGGAGGCCTGGACGGTAAGAGTATCTTTCTTGATGGCACGCCAATCATCGGCCCGGACGGGAAAGAAAATTTTCCTGGCGTGAAATGGGAGTTCCGCCCCGGTACGCCAGACCAGACCTATATACCCGGTATGCCAAACGTCGAGAATGAGATCTCGGTCGGTAGCGAATTGACGCACTCTAACCCTTGGGTTCGGTCTTTGACCAATACCCAGCTTTCTGCCATTCGGTTACGTTGCTCGTGGCAGCAATTACAGCAACAGCTTGATAACGGCGACGTGGTGGGTTATCGCATTGAATACGCTATCGATGTAGCAACCGACGGCGGTACTTACAAGGAGCTATTGCGAACCGCTGTTGATGGTAAGACCACGACAAAGTACGAGCGTAGCCACCGCATCAATCTACCGAAAGCAACCATTGGCTGGCAGATCCGCGTGCGGCGGTTAACGCCGAACAGTGCTAGCAATCGGATTGCTGACAAAATGGTCATCGAGTCCATTACTGAGCTGATTGACGTCAAGCTGCGTTATCCAGAAACCGCTTTGCTGTACGTTGAGTTCGATGCCAAACAGTTTCAAAACATCCCGCAGATCGCCTGTGAACCTAAGGGCAGCGTGCTCCGCGTCCCGACCACCTACGACCCGATTGCCCGCACCTATAGCGGCGTATGGGATGGCAGCTTTAAATGGGCCTGGACGAATAACCCGGCATGGGTGTTTTACGATCTGCTGATTAACGATCGTTACAGCATCGGCACCCGCGTAGGTGCTGAAAATCTGGCTCTGACAAAATGGGATCTGTATTCCATCGCGCAATACTGCGATCAGTTAGTGCCTGATGGACGTGGTGGGAACGGAAAGGAGCCGCGCTTCCTGTGCGATGTCTACATTCAATCGCAGGAAGAGGCCTGGACGGTGCTGCGCGACGTCGCCAATATTTTTCGCGGCATGACCTATTGGGCTAACAATAGCATGAATGTTTTGGCCGATATGCCGCGCGATCTGGACTACACCTACACCCGCGCCAACGTTAAAAATGGGCAGTTTACCGATGCCAGCGCCAGCGAGAAAACGCATTACAGCGTAGCGATGGTGAGTTGGAGTGACCCGGAAAACGGCTATCAGGATGCAGTAGAACCAGTCTTTGACAATAACCTGATCAAACGTTACCAGGTCAAACAGGCGGATTTAGCGGCCATCGGCTGCACCCGACAGACCGAAGCGAGCAGGCGGGGCAAGTGGTTACTGCTGACCAATGAAAAAGACCGGGTGATCAGTTTCACTGTCGGCGCGGATGGCAATATCCCGCTACCGGGCTGGATCATTGGCGTGGCGGATGAGGCTTTTGCCGGCAGACCGCTCGGCGGGCGTATCAGTGCGGTGTCTGGCCGCAGTATCACGCTGGATCGGGAGTCCTCGGCAAAAGTGGGTGAACGCTTGATCGTTAACCTACCGAGCGGAAAATCACAGGCGCGCACAATACAATCGGTTAATGGCCCGGTGGTCACGGTTACGGCGAGCTACAGTGAAACGCCAGTGGCCGAATGCGTGTGGGCCGTCGACGCTTCGGATCTCGCCATTCAACTGTTCCGCGTCACTGGAATTACAGAAAGCGAGGATGGAGTATCGTTCGATATTACCGCCATCGAGCACGATCCGAATAAATACGCTCGTATCGATAGCGGCGCACGTATCGAAGAGCGCCCAATCTCGGTGATACCGCCCGGTGTCCAGGCCCCGCCGACCAACGTCAGGATCGGCGAGCAATCGGCGATAATTCAAGGGCTGGCGGTGTCCACGCTTGCTGTCACGTGGGGCCGGGCAGAAAACGCGATAGCCTATGAAACCGAATGGCGGCGGGATAATGGCAACTGGATCCCCGGCCCGCGTGTGTCTACGTTGGGCTTTGAGGTACAGGGTATTTATGCTGGTCGCTATCAGGCCCGCGTACGAGCGATAAACCCGGCTGAGATTTCAAGCGTGTGGGCCAATGCACCGGAAGCGGTTTTGAAGGGAAAGATCGGCGAACCGCCAGCGCTGGCTAGCTTCACTACAGAAAGCCAGGTATTTGGCATTGCCCTGAATTGGGCATTCCCATCAGGGGCGGAAGATACCCAGCGTACGGAAATCTGGTATAGCCGCAGTGCGAATGGCGCGGGGGCATTGCATTTAGGCGATTATGCCTATCCGCAGCATGGCTACACCATGACAGGCCTCGCCGCTGGCGTGAACTTCTGGTTCCGGGCAAGGTTGGTTGACAAGCTTGGCAATACGGGACCGTGGACGGCGTGGACGCAAGGTGTATCGAGTAATCAGGCCGATGAGATCCTCGACTACCTCACTGGGCAGATCACCGAAACACAGCTCGGTAAAGACCTGCTAAAACCGATTGAAGACGCCAGCAAGCTGAAAGATATGTGGGCTGTCAAGGTGGGTAAAACCGTAGACGGTAAGCAATATCTCGCCGGTATTGGTGTCGGGGTTGAGAATACCCCTTCTGGAATGCAGAGTCAGGTATTGTTTCTTGCCAGCAGGTTCGCATTTTTAAACACTGTAAACGGAGTGGTCTCAACGCCATTTGCTATAGATGGTGGGCAGACATTTATTAATTCTGCTTTCATCAAAGATGGGACGATTACAACGGCAAAAATCGCACAGCAGATACAATCAACGAATTACATCAATGGTACGACTGGGTGGGCTATCAACAGTCAAACTGGAAATGCACAGTTTAATCAGGTTTCAGTGCGCGGGAATGTTTATGCTGATAGTGGGTATTTTAAAGGGGCAATATACGCCGATTCTGGATATTTTAGAGGTGATATAACAGGTTCGAATGGGACATTTAGCGGAACCGTATATGCCGAAAAAATATTAGGTGATGTTGTTTCTTCTGGTGTATGGAGTGGGATTAAGCTTGTAGGTGTAAATGCTTCAACACATAGATTTTTCCATGGTGGACTCCCTTACGCGTCAGTGGTAGTTGTCCCGTACACATCAATTAAATTAACTGGAGGAGCATCGGGTACGGGTAGTGTATATATAAATGTTAATGGGGTTGAATATTTTAGGGATGTGGCAAGTTTTACAGGAGTCGGATATGAGGGGGCGATTATTATTGACGTTCCTCCTTATGGAACTCTTGATGTTGAATTTGGAATAACTGGAGCCGAACGAGGACGGACGTGGTCTGGTGGGGATATGTCAGTAATTGCATTCCGCAAAGCTAATAACCGATTTTCTTGATTAACAATTCATTCTAAAAATCACGTACCCGCTTCGGCGGGTTTTTTATTGGAGAGTAAAAGTATGACAGTAATTAGTGGTGTATTAAAAGGGCCAATGGGCGACGCGCGTGTAGGTGTAGTTATTGAATTACGCGCAGTCAAAACGTCAGCAACGGTAGTTAATCAGGCGCGCTCACAATCTGTGACTAATGCAACGGGTCACTACTCGCTGAATGTAGAACCTGGCGCATATGATGTAATGATCACTGCCAGCGGCCGCCAGCCTGAGCGCGTAGGCGGTATTCAGGTGATGGTAAACTCAGCTGCAGGAACGTTAAACGACTTCCTCAGCATTCCAGGCGAAACCGATCTTAACCCCGCTATTGTTGAAACTGTAGATAATATGCGAGCGGAGGCGGCGAAATCAGCGGCGTCGGCGAAAGCGGATGCGGCCATAGCATCAGCAGCAGTAACAGATACGCTAAATACAGCCACCACAGTAACTCAAACTGTAGCAAGTGCAGTCGAGTTTAAGAAAAACATTACATCAACTGGCGATCAACAAATGAGAGCCGCAGAGAATACTCCAAATGTTTTATTGCGATTTCGTGATGAACATGATGTCGAAACGGGTGCTCTCTATGCGCAAACTGATACTGGAGTAATGAATATCCGTTGGGGCGGCACAGCATTTGTAATACAAGGTCGTTCTGATGGTTTTGTAACCATGCCAAAAGGAACAATCACAGCATCAGCTCTATCAACCCCAGCCGCTGTTTCTGGTGCTGTTACAACAATAGGAACCGCGCCACTTACATTTAGAGGTGCAGACGCGGCAAACTTTGATGTACCAAATAACTATAGTATTGGTACTCCAAATGGTTTTTCCATTGTAACGACGTATCCAGATTCTTCAGCAGTAACGCAGGGTAAGCCTGCATTTTATGTAAATGCTCGCAGTGGTATTACTTATTCACTGAATGGCTTTGGTGGTAAATTATTAAACTTTACTGCTGATTCTGAATTTTATGATTGGATAAAAAACGCAAACACAGGATCTCAGTTTTTTAGAAACATTGGTATAGGCTCAACCGCAGCACCTGCATTTTCATGCGGTATTTTATCAAAGGTTGCAGATAGCCATATGGCTATTGTTGGCAACTATAGCACTGGTGTTTCACAGGTGATTGTTACAACAGGAAACGCTACCGCAAGTAGAACACACTCCCTTTGGACAGATAAAAACACCACGGTAGACGCCAACGGCTTTATCAAAAAGGCTTCTCCAATCGTCAAGCTATTCAGCGATGGCAATTGCGAACTTAACGATCAAAGCCAAGGCGTAACAACCGAGCGCATTAGTGAGGGGGTTTACCGTATCTCCGGTACGCTTGGTTTTAACGCTGATGCAGAATGGGGCGGTGTTGATGGTGGTATCGAGATACCAACAGACCGTAACAAGCTGCCGCTGGTGTGGGTTGATTACGAAGTCGATGAAACCGGTGATTTGCTGATTAAGACTTTCCACCGCATCAACGCAACGGCTCCGAAGTTTGCCCAGAACGTTAAGGCGGGTTATGAAGAGGGGCAGCCGATCGATATCCCTGTAGGCCGCTGGATTGATCTGCGCGTTGAGATGCCTGGCGTGGAAGAGCCGGAGTTTATTCCACAACCAGAACCTGAGGTTACGCCAGATAGCGGCGAAGAGTCCGCTACGGAATAACCCCCGGAGTAACCACAATGCCGGGAGAAATCCCGGCACATTGAATATTGGATTTACCTGCTTGCCCTACGCCCAAGGTACAGTATTCACGCTTTGTACCAGCGGCACGCGGTCTTTTTTCTATGTTATAATCGATTATCCAGATCCCTTAGTTGGTTTCCAGGTTCCCGCGAGGATGGGACTGACAAAGAGAAAATATATTGCTTGGTTACCGAATGCCCCAGAATAAATCAACTCAAGATCCCGCCAGCGCGGGCGCTACGCCTGACAGTCAGCGTAAATACGCCGCCAACCGTTTTTCCATCGCGCCGATGCTCGACTGGACCGATCGTCATTGCCGTTACTTCCACCGGTTGCTGAGCAAAGAGACGCTGCTGTATACCGAAATGGTGACCACTGGCGCGATCATCCATGGCAAAGGGGATTACCTGGCTTACAGCGAGGAAGAGCATCCGGTAGCGTTACAGCTAGGGGGGAGCGATCCTGCGGCATTGGCCCACTGTGCCAAACTGGCTGAACAGAGGGGTTATGATGAGATCAACCTCAATGTTGGTTGCCCCTCTGATCGGGTGCAGAACGGCATGTTTGGTGCCTGTCTGATGGGCCAGGCTACGCTGGTGGCCGACTGTATCAAAGCGATGCGCGATGCGGTGTCGATCCCGGTTACGGTTAAAACCCGTATTGGTATCGATGACCAGGATAGCTATGCATTCCTGTGTGATTTTATCGCCACCGTTGCCGAGCGAGGCGAGTGCGATATGTTCACCATTCATGCCCGTAAAGCCTGGCTTTCCGGCCTGAGCCCGAAGGAAAACCGCGAAGTCCCGCCGTTGGACTATCCGCGTGTTTATCAGTTGAAACGTGATTTCCCGGCGTTGACTATCGCTATCAACGGCGGTGTGAAGACGCTGGAAGAGGCTAAACAGCACCTGCAGCATGTGGACGGTGTAATGATGGGCCGTGAGGCGTATCAGAATCCGGGGATACTTGCCCGAGTCGATAGCGAGATATTTGATACGCAAAGCAAGGTGATGGATAACGTTGCCATTATCGAATCCCTTTATCCGTATATTGAGCATGAGCTGGCGAACGGTACCTATTTGGGGCACATTACCCGCCATATCCTTGGCTTGTTCCAAGGTGTGCCCGGTGCGCGGCAGTGGCGACGCTATCTGAGTGAAAATGCGCATAAGCCGGGTGCTGATGTTCGGGTCGTTGAACAAGCGTTGGCTTTGGTGCGCTCACCGCGAGCAGAATTGGCCTAATCTGCTATTTATTTGACTAAAATTTGGTTTTTTTGACCAAGGGCGTCATTTGTCCTGGTGCTATTTTCGTTATTTTTCAATAGATTATATTTATCTCCACATTGGCACGTTTCTTGTAATAGACAAAGCAGACACATTGTTTTGCCAAGGAGCAATCTATGTTGGAACTTTTCTTTATTATCGGTTTTGTCGTTATGTTGCTGGTGACTGGGGTCTCACTGCTGGGCGTAATTGCTGCGTTGTTTGTCGCGGCGGCTTTTATGCTGTTAGGTGGGTTGTTTGCCATGGTAATTAAATTGTTACCATGGTTGATACTGGCAGTGATTGGTGTGTGGATTTACCGTTCAATGCAGAAACCGCAAATCCGGCGCTATTGAGATTTTTTGCTGTAATATCAGTCACCCATACTGAAAATTGCATTACGGTTTGCTAGCTAGTGCGGTGGAGATCACACCTTGGTGTTTTCGATGCGTGTGCGGCAAACTAAACATGTTTTTTACATCTTGTGGCTGCTAGGATGTTTCCCTCTGCAGTAATGCGGATGTTTTCATCACCGTTGGGGAAAATAATAGTGTTGCCAAAGCAACCCCCGCGTCTCCGGCGGATTTCGGCTCTACCCTACACAACGCAGTAACAGATAGGGCTCCGCAAGGAGCCCTTTTCTTTTGCTTAAAGGCCGGGGATCAGCAGGCAGGAGCCGCTGGTTTTGCCGCTTTCAAGTAACTGATGTGCCCGTTGTGCATCGGCAAGTGCAAATATCTGCTCTTTCTTCACATCAACTCTTATCGCCCCGCTGCCAATCAGCGAGAACAGCTCATTACTGGCAAACTGCAGTTCTTGGCGGTTGGTAATATAACCATTAAGCGAAGGGCGGGTAACGTACAGCGAGCCTTTCTGGTTGAGCAGAGACAGATCAACCCCGGTTACCGGGCCGGATGCGTTACCGAAACTGACCAACAACCCGCGACGTTTCAGGCAATTGAGTGAGTCTTGCCAGGTACTTTTCCCTACCGAGTCATAAACGACGTTAACTTTCTCGCCGTTAGTCAGCTCTTCCACACGTTGGACAATGTTTTCTTCACGATAGTTGATGGTTGCCCATGCACCAGCGCGCTTAGCCAGCGCTGCTTTTTCGTCAGAACTCACACTACCGATCAACCGGGCCCCCAGTGCTTTGGCCCACTGGCAGGCGATCAGCCCAACTCCACCTGCGGCGGCATGGAACAGGAAAATCTCACCGGGTTTAACCTCGTAGGTCTGGCGTAGCAGATAATGCACGGTCAACCCTTTGAGAAAAGAGGCTGCACCCTGCTCAAAGCTCAGGTTATCAGGCAGGATCGCCAGCCTATCCTCCTGAACGTTGTGCACTTCAGCGTAGGCACCTTGAGTGGACTGAGCATAAACCACACGATCGCCGGGTTTGAACGCAGCAACGCCAGGCCCCACTTTTATCACCACCCCCGCGGCTTCAGAGCCTAACCCACTGGGGAATTTTTCCGGG
The DNA here is from genome assembly GCF_044865145.1 of Serratia aquatilis. Classification (NCBI taxonomy): domain Bacteria; kingdom Pseudomonadati; phylum Pseudomonadota; class Gammaproteobacteria; order Enterobacterales; family Yersiniaceae; genus Serratia; species Serratia aquatilis. The sequence continues at coordinate 470,621 of NZ_CP173186.1, forward strand.
GAGTACAGCCCGCTACGAATGTAGGTATCGATAAAGTTGATACCAATCGCCTTGTTCTCAACCTGTACTTCGCCAACTGCGGGATCAACGGGCGTAAAATCTACATATTGCAATACTTCCGGGCCGCCTGTGGCGGAGAATTGAATGCGCTTTGCCATGTCGTTACCTCCCTTGACTGTTTGGTTCCACCCTACGCTTTTCAGTATCGGCTAGCCAGTTCGCTGTATGGTAGTTTATCCTTTTTTGCTAAGGTCATGACGCAGGAATCGTCGATTAAAATCACGTATACTCTCGCGTCAGGCCCCACCCTTCGCAACCGGATAAAGTAACGCTTCATGGCAGGCAAAAAACCAACCAACAAAACAAGCACCTACGAACCCAGAGACCGCCAGATGGAAGGGCTGAAGATGCCGCCACATTCGCTGGAGGCGGAGCAGTCCGTGTTGGGCGGTTTGATGCTGGATAACGAACGTTGGGATAATGTCGCTGAACGCGTGGTCTCCAACGATTTCTTTAGCCGTCCGCATCGCCTGATCTTTACCGAGATGCAGCGCCTGTTGGAAATGAGCCGGCCAATTGACCTGATTACGCTGTCCGAATCGTTGGAGCAGAAAGGGGAGTTGGAGTCAGTGGGCGGATTTGCCTATCTGGCGGAACTGTCCAAGAACACCCCAAGTGCGGCCAACATCGGTGCTTATGCCGACATTGTGCGTGAGCGTGCGGTAGTTCGTGAGATGATTTCCGTGGCTAACGAGATTGCCGATGCGGGTTACGATCCGCAAGGGCGAAGCAGCGAGGACTTGCTCGATCTGGCCGAATCCCGTGTGTTTCAGATCGCTGAAAACCGTGCCAGCAAAGACGAAGGCCCGAAGGGTATCGAGCGTATTCTGGAAGATACCGTTGCCCGTATTGAACAACTCTATCAGCAACCTCATGACGGTGTGACGGGGGTGGATACTGGCTATCATGACCTCAACAAGAAAACCGCTGGTCTGCAAAAATCTGATCTGATCATCGTTGCAGCTCGTCCTTCGATGGGTAAAACCACGTTCGCCATGAACCTGTGTGAACATGCCGCGATGACGCAGGATAAGCCAGTGCTGATCTTCAGCCTGGAGATGCCCGGCAACCAGATCATGATGCGTATGCTGGCTTCGCTTTCACGGGTGGATCAGACCCGTATCCGAACCGGCCAGCTCGATGATGAGGATTGGGCACGCATTTCCAGCACCATGGGGATCCTGCTGGAGAAACGCAATATGTATATCGACGACTCCTCCGGCCTGACACCAACCGAGGTGCGTTCCCGTGCGCGGCGTATTTTCCGCGAACATGACGGGCTTAGCCTGATTATGATCGACTACCTGCAGTTGATGCGAGTGCCCGCATTGTCTGATAACCGTACGCTGGAAATTGCCGAAATCTCCCGCTCCCTGAAAGCATTGGCGAAAGAGCTGCAGGTGCCGGTGGTGGCGCTGTCACAGCTGAACCGCAGCCTGGAACAACGCGCAGATAAACGCCCGGTCAACTCCGACTTGCGTGAATCCGGCTCCATTGAGCAGGATGCTGACCTGATTATGTTCATCTACCGTGATGAGGTTTATCACGAGAACAGCGATCTCAAAGGGATCGCTGAAATTATTCTGGGTAAGCAGCGTAACGGCCCCATCGGTACCGTGCGCCTCACTTTTAACGGCCAATGGTCGCGCTTCGATAACTACGCGGGGCCACAATATGATGATGAATAATCAGCTAAGGAACTGAAATGAAAGCGGCAACCGCTGTAATTGACCGCCGCGCTCTGCGACATAACCTGCAACAGGTGCGCCATATGGCACCACAAAGCCGCCTGGTTGCCGTTGTGAAAGCAAACGCTTATGGTCATGGCCTGCTGGAAACCGCCCACACGCTGCAAGATGCCGATTGCTTCGGCGTAGCGCGCATTGGCGAAGCGCTAATGCTGAGGGCTGGTGGCGTCGTCAAACCCATCTTGTTACTGGAAGGTTTCTTCTGTGCGGAGGATCTGCCGGCACTGGTGGCGAATAATCTCGAAACCGCTGTCCACAGCCTCGAACAGCTGGAAGCGCTGGAGCAGAGCGAATTGGCGCATCCGCTGCGGGTATGGATGAAAATGGATACCGGGATGCACCGTTTGGGGATTCGCCCGGAGCAGGCGGAAGAGATTTATCAGCGTTTGTGCGCCTGCCGTAATGTGTTGCAACCGGTCAATATCATGAGCCATTTCAGCCGTGCCGACGAGCCGCAGGTGGATACCACCGTGCAGCAGATCGACTGTTTTGAACGTTTTGCCGCTGATAAACCGGGGAAAAAATCGATTGCAGCTTCCGGCGGGACTCTGCTGTGGTCACAGGCACATTACGACTGGGTGCGGCCAGGAATTATTCTTTACGGTGTTTCCCCACTAGACACGCTTTATGCCGACAGCTTTGGTCTGCAGCCAGCCATGACGCTTAAATCCAGCCTGATTGCGGTGCGTGAGCATAAAGCCGGTGAGCCTGTGGGCTATGGTGGTATCTGGGTGAGCGAACGGGATACCCGTCTGGGTGTGGTCGCCATGGGTTATGGTGATGGTTATCCACGCAGTGTACTTCCCGGCACGCCGATGTGGGTTAATGGCCGTGAAGTGCCGATAGTTGGCCGCGTATCGATGGATATGATTTCAGTCGATCTTGGGCCAGGTGCGGCGGATAAAGTGGGTGATGAAGTGGTGTTATGGGGCAATGAATTGCCGGTTGAGCGCGTTGCTGCTTTCAGCGGAATAAGTGCCTATGAGCTGATCACCAAACTGACCCAGCGTGTCGCAATGGAATATATCGGCGAGTAGTCTGCGGTTTTCCCCTCACCTTTGCATCGCGCTAAGGTGAGGGATACCACCTATACCCTTCATACTTCAAGTTGCTTGGGTGTTGGCTGCGTTACTCGGCCCATGTCGGGCCTCGCCCCTTCGGGGCCGCTGCAAGCAGCGTTCAAATCTGCCAAGCAGATTTGTCGTTCACCCTAGTCACATAGTTTATCTATGCTCCTAGGGCCTCACTCAGTTGCCGCCTACAAGCAACTCGAATTTTTTTGGTATAGATTACTTCTTTACCGCCAACCACTGCTCGATAATCTTCTGGTACTCCCCACTGGCTTTGCTCAAGTGCAGCCACTGATCGACATACAGTTTCCAACTCATATCGTCGCGTGGCAGCATGTACGCCTTCTCGCCATATTGCATCGGTTTATCCGGGCTTACCGCACACAATTTAGGGTAGCGTTTCTGCTGATACAGGGCTTCAGAGGCATCGGTAATCATCACGTCCGCTTTGCGATCGACCAATTGCTGGAAAATCCCCATATTGTCGTGAGACAGGGTCAGGTTAGCCTTTGGCAGATAGGCGCGAACAAAGGCTTCGTTGGTCCCGCCAGCAGGTTCTATCAGACGAACCGAAGGTTTATTAATCTGCTCAATAGTGCGGTACTTTTTCACGTCGGTGCACCGTACCAGCGGTATTTTTCCATCAGTATCAAGACGTTCAGCGAAGAATACCTGTTTCTGACGTTCCAGCGTGACAGAAATCCCCCCCATAGCGATATCGCATTTCCCTGCTACAAAGTCTGGCATCAGGGTTTTCCAGGTGGTTTTAACCCATTTCACTTTAGCCCCAAGGCTTTTGGCCAGCGATTCGGCCATGGCGATATCAATCCCCTCATAGCTGCCATCGTCATTCAGGAAGGTGTAAGGCTTGTAATCACCGGTGGTGCAGACTGTCAGCACTTTTTGCTGTAACACCTTGTCCAGATTGGATTGCGCACTGGCGCTTCCGGCAGCAAGCAGCAAAGCGAGAGGTAATAGTTTCTTCATTTCTTGTCCCTTTTATGCCTTCTGTCCCTCAAGCCATAGCCTGAGTATCATCCGGCAAATATTTTAGTGGTTTTATGCGCTATTTAGCCGCTAATTGTTGTTAGTTTGCGTGGTTTTCCCGTTTTTTATGCCATTGATGAGCAGAGAAACTGGCTTTATTCCTGCGCCTCTCACAACCCGATAAGGGTGATGGTTTCAAGGATAAAAAAACTGATAGGCTGTACCGTCAACATTTATTAACACATTTTACAGGTGGCTATGTACAACATTGACGATTTTGATATGAAAATCCTGACGCTGCTACAGGCCAACGGGCGTTTGACCAATCAGGAACTGAGTGAACTGGTTGGGCTTTCGGCTTCCCAGTGTTCACGTCGGCGTATCAGCCTGGAACAGGCTCAACTGATTAAGGGGTATCATGCGCGTCTGGCACCGGAAGCCGTAGGTTTGGGGCTGGTGGGCCTGATCGAGGTGAGCCTGGTCTCCCATGCTCAGGAGCAGATTGACAGCTTTCATCAAATGCTGGAAGACGTAGACGCGATTGTCGATGCTTACAAGACGACCGGGGATGCCGATTATTTGTTGAAAGTTGCGCTAGCAGACCTGCCAGCATTGAGCGAATTTATCAGCCAGACGCTTTCGCGGCATAAGAGCGTTGCGCATATCAAAACAGCGGTGGTGCTGGACCGGATTAAAGAAAATGGTTTGCTGCCAGTAACGCGATAAAGCTGAAGCCAAACCGCGGTTTGCAGATATAGTAGGCTGTGTCCAGAACAACCCAAATCAGGAGAACCAACCCGTGTTTCAGAATGTTGATGCCTATGCAGGTGACCCGATCCTGTCGCTAATGGAAAAATTCAAAAAAGATCCGCGTACTCACAAAGTTAACCTGAGTATCGGCCTCTATTATAACGAGCAGGGCATTATTCCGCAGATGAAGGCCGTTGCGGCGGCAGAGGCCCAGCTTAACAGCGTCGAGCACGGGGCCTCGGTCTATTTGCCGATGGAAGGACTGCAGCCATACCGCAGTGCGATCCAGCAACTGTTGTTCGGTGCCGAGCATACTATGATGCAACAGGGGCGCATTGCCACCATCCAAACCGTTGGTGGTTCTGGTGCGCTGAAAGTCGGTGCCGATTTTCTCAAAAGCTACTTCCCGGATTCCCAGGTATGGGTCAGCGATCCTACCTGGGAAAACCACGTGGCGATCTTTGCTGGTGCCGGTTTTAAGGTGAACACTTACCCCTATTTTGATGGTGAAAACCTGGGGGTGAATTTTGACGCGATGCTGAGCACGCTGAAAACGCTACCAGCCAAAAGCATTGTGTTATTGCACCCGTGTTGCCATAACCCGACCGGTTCAGATCTCACCGCTACTCAGTGGGATGAAGTGGTTAAAGCGATCGCTGAGCGTGAATTGATCCCGTTCCTCGACATTGCCTATCAGGGTTTTGGCGGAGGGATCGAGCAGGATGTCTACGCTATTCGCGCTATTGCGGCGGCTGGCCTGCCAAGCCTGGTGAGCAATTCATTCTCGAAAATCTTCTCGCTTTACGGTGAGCGCGTTGGCGGGCTTTCCGTGGTGTGTGAAAGCAATGAGGCTGCCGAGCGTGTGCTTGGGCAACTGAAAGCCACCGTGCGCCGTAACTACTCCAGCCCACCGAACTTTGGTGCGCAGGTGGTGGCAAAAGTATTGAATGACGCGCAACTCAAGGCTGAGTGGCTGGCTGAAGTCGAATCTATGCGCACCCGTATCCTGGAAATGCGTAAGGTGCTGGTTGAGACTTTGAAGAGCGCTTTGCCGCAGCGTAATTTTGATTACCTGCTGGAGCAGCGTGGGATGTTCAGTTACACCGGTTTCAGTGCGGCGCAGGTTGATCGCCTGCGCGAGGAGTTCGGCGTTTATCTGATCCACAGTGGGCGTATGTGTGTGGCTGGTCTCAACCATAACAACGTGCGTCAGGTGGCTGAGGCATTTGCCGCCGTGCAGTGATTGAGCGCTGTGCCATCTATTGACTCGGAGGAGTGACGGTGAACAAACAGCAACTGATTGATTATTGCCTGACCAAACCGGGCAGTGAGCATGACTATCAAAACGATTGGCAGGCAGATCGTGTCAGGGTTGCCGAGAAAATGTTTGCATTGATCGGTGAAGCCTATGGTCGACCAGCGATCTCGCTGAAATGTGGGGTAGAACTCGCGGAGCAACTGCGTGGGCAACATGCGGAAATTATCCCAGGTTACTATCTCAATAAAGCGCATTGGAACAGTGTCTTCCTGGATGGTGCACTACCAGATTCACAGTTTTATCAGTTGATCGACATTTCGTATCAGTTGGTTACGGCCGGGTTATCGAAGAAGAAACGCCAAGAATTGGGTATCTGAGAGCAAAGCTCCTCTCCTGCCGCCGAGCAGGAGAGGAGGTTGAGGCTATTTTTTAGTCAAAATCGGCTTCAGGAAACGCGCCGTGTGTGACTCTTTGCAGTTCGCTACGGTTTCCGGTGTGCCAGACACCAGGATCTCGCCCCCGCCGCTCCCGCCCTCAGGCCCCAGATCGACAATCCAATCTGCTGTCTTAATCACGTCCAGATTGTGTTCAATCACCACGATAGTATTGCCCTGATCGCGTAACTGATGCAGAACCGCCAGTAGCTGCTGGATATCGGCGAAATGCAGGCCCGTGGTTGGTTCATCAAGGATATACAGTGTCTGGCCGGTGCCACGTTTCGACAGCTCACGTGCCAGTTTCACGCGCTGTGCCTCACCACCTGAAAGAGTGGTTGCCGACTGGCCCAGACGGATGTAAGAAAGCCCTACCTCCATCAGAGTTTGCAGCTTGCGTGCCAGTGCCGGTACCGCGTCGAAGAAATCACGAGCCTCTTCAATGGTCATATCCAGCACTTCGTGGATATTCTTACCCTTATACTTCACTTCCAACGTTTCACGGTTATAGCGCTTGCCCTTGCACTGATCGCATGGCACGTAGATATCTGGCAGGAAGTGCATCTCTACCTTGATCACACCGTCGCCTTGGCAGGCTTCACAGCGCCCACCCTTCACGTTAAAGCTGAAGCGGCCAGGTGTATATCCACGGGTGCGGGATTCCGGTACGCCGGCAAACAGTTCACGTACCGGCGTGAAGATCCCAGTGTAGGTCGCTGGGTTAGAACGTGGCGTGCGGCCAATCGGGCTCTGATCGATGTCGATCACCTTGTCGAAATGCTCCAGCCCGGTTACTTCCCGGTAAGGGGACGGTTCGGCAATGGTGGCTCCGTTGAGCTGACGCTGGGCAATTGGGAAAAGCGTATCGTTGATCAGCGTTGACTTACCAGAGCCGGAAACACCGGTAATACAGGTAAACAGCCCCACAGGCAGTGTCAGTGTGACATCTTTGAGGTTATTGCCACGTGCACCGCTTAGTTTCAGCACTTTAGTCGGGTCTGCTGGCACGCGCTGTGCCGGAATAGCGATTTCGCGCTTACCGCTAAGGAACTGGCCGGTCAATGATTCCGGCTGGGCCATGATGTCTTCAACGGTGCCTTCCGCAACCACTTGCCCACCGTGCACGCCGGCACCGGGGCCAATATCGATCACATGGTCAGCGGCGCGGATTGCGTCTTCATCGTGTTCAACCACAATCACGGTATTACCCAGATTGCGCAGATGGATCAGAGTTTCCAACAGGCGCTCGTTATCGCGCTGGTGCAAACCGATGGAAGGCTCATCCAGAACGTACATCACGCCCACCAGACCTGCGCCGATCTGGCTGGCCAGACGGATACGCTGAGCCTCCCCGCCGGAAAGTGTCTCCGCAGAACGCGACAGCGAAAGGTAGTTCAAACCGACATTGACCAGGAATTTCAGGCGATCGCCGATCTCTTTCAACACCTTTTCGGCGATCTGAGCACGCTGGCCACTCAGCTTCATATTCTGGAAGAATGCCATCGCGTGGCCGATGCTGAGATCTGAAATCTCGGGCAAGGTGGTATCTTCCACGAACACGTTACGCGCCTCTTCGCGCAGGCGGGTACCATGGCACGAAGTACAAGGGCGATTACTGATAAATTTGGCCAGCTCTTCGCGCACTGCGCTGGACTCAGTCTCTTTGTAACGGCGCTCCATGTTGTGCAGCACACCTTCAAACGGATGGCGGCGCACGGTGGTATCACCGCGATCGTTGATGTATTTGAATTCGATCGATTCTTTGCCTGAGCCGCTGAGTACCGCTTTTTGTACGCTGGTATTCAGGCTATTGAACGGCGCTTCAACATCAAAATCATAGTGCTCGGCCAGTGAGCGCAGCATCTGGAAGTAATAGAAGTTGCGGCGATCCCAGCCGCGGATAGCACCACCGGCCAGAGAAAGGTCGGGATTTTGTACCACACGTTCAGGATCGAAAAATTGCTGTACACCCAGCCCATCACAGGTTGGGCAGGCTCCCGCCGGGTTGTTGAACGAGAACAGGCGTGGTTCCAGTTCGCGCATGCTGTAACCACAGATTGGACAGGCAAAATTGGCAGAGAACAGCAGTTCTTGCGCTTTTTCGTCGTCCATATCTGCCACCACGGCGGTCCCACCGGAAAGTTCCAACGCGGTTTCAAAAGACTCGGCCAGGCGTTGAGCCAGATCGTCGCGAACTTTGAAACGATCAACGACCACTTCAATGGTGTGTTTCTTTTGCAGCTCCAGCTTTGGCGGATCGGAGAGATCGCACACTTCACCATCGATGCGCGCACGGATATAGCCCTGGGTTGCCAGGTTTTCCAATGTTTTGGTGTGCTCGCCCTTACGATCTTTCACCACCGGTGCCAATAACATCAGGCGTTTGCCTTCCGGCTGATTGAGGACGTTATCCACCATCTGGCTGACCGTCTGTGCTGCGAGGGGAACTTGGTGCTCCGGGCAGCGGGGTTCGCCGACACGGGCAAACAGCAGACGCAGATAATCGTGAATTTCAGTGATGGTCCCCACCGTGGAGCGTGGGTTGTGTGAAGTTGATTTCTGCTCGATGGATATCGCGGGTGACAGACCTTCAATATGGTCGACGTCGGGTTTTTCCATCAGCGAAAGAAACTGGCGTGCATAGGCAGAGAGCGATTCGACGTAGCGCCGTTGCCCTTCGGCATACAGTGTATCAAAAGCCAGTGAGGACTTGCCTGAACCCGACAGACCGGTGACAACAATCAGCTTGTCACGTGGAATAATCAGGTTGATGTTTTTGAGATTATGGGTTCTAGCACCACGAACTTCGATGTTGTCCATTTACACTTCCCGTCTTGATGATACACCGCGCCTGTCAGCGTTCTATTAACCAATGATTCTGTGATCTAACCTGCAAAAAAACGGCACGGCCAGTACGAAACGCATAATTATGACACAAAAAAACCTGAATGAATATCCAGTATAGGAATGCAACTAAGTCAATTGCAGAGACATTTCTGGAAGGAACTTCGCAGGTATAATCTAAGCATATGGCATGCTACAATTTGTGGTTTAGACTTAGCACACTTAATGACTCATCAGGAGATTGAACATGGCCAGCAGAGGCGTAAATAAAGTAATTCTGGTCGGGAATCTGGGCCAGGACCCTGAAGTCCGTTACATGCCTAATGGTGGCGCGGTTGCCAACATTACTCTGGCGACTTCAGAAAGCTGGCGTGATAAAGCTACTGGCGAGCAGAAAGAAAAAACGGAATGGCACCGCGTTGTGCTGTTCGGCAAACTGGCAGAAGTAGCGGGTGAGTATCTGCGTAAAGGCTCTCAGGTTTATATCGAAGGTGCGCTGCAGACACGTAAATGGACCGATCAGGCGGGTGTCGAAAAGTACACTACCGAAGTCGTGGTAAACGTGGGCGGCACCATGCAGATGCTGGGTGGCCGTCAAGGTGGTGGCGCTCCGGCTGGTGGTGGCCAACCGGCGGGCGGCCAACAGAGTGGTTGGGGGCAACCTCAGCAGCCGCAGGGTGGCAGTCAGTTCAGCGGCGGCCAGCAGCAGGCTCGTCCAGCTCAAAGCAGTGCGCCAGCGGCCAGCAACGAGCCCCCAATGGATTTCGACGACGACATTCCCTTCTAATTTCTATTTTTAAATCTATAAATCAAATGGTTATCTCAATTCATCGAGATAACCGTAGGCTGTTGGATCGCCTATTGCAAACCTGATTTGTCCTTATCCAGTAATGGGTTCGAACCTCGAAAGAGCAAGGGGGTGCAGCACGTCTGGAAAAGGCTGGTTGCGGGGAACGAATCTACTTTGCGCCAGCCGTTGCAAGTCCCATAGCCATAGGGTTAAGCCTGATAGGTATCTGTTAAAAGCCGTAGCTGTATGGTTAGCGTAAAGTCGCCCTCACCAAGCAGGTAGAACTAAACGTCATTATCATTTACAGCGATCCATGTATAGCAATCCGTTACCTTGTTAGCTACTATTAATGTATAGCATTTTGTTACCATGAAGAGGATTCTATGCAGAATTTCGTTCGTAAACCCACTCGTGACAAGCAAATTAATGTCCGTGCGACTGAAGAAGAGCGTGCAGTAATCGATTATGCCGCAAGTCTGATCAACAAGAACCGCACTGACTTTATTATTGAAAAGGCTGTTCACGAGGCACAGAACATCATTCTAGATCAGCGTGTATTCGTCCTTGATGACGCTCGTTATCAGGCATTCATTGAACAGCTTGAAGCCCCAGTACAAAACGTAGAAGGGCGCAAACGCTTGATGGATGTGAAGCCTGAATGGAAGTAATCATTACCGCGCCGGAACTGCTGGCAGAAGAGCACGTTCTTCAGCCGTTCGACTGCGGAAATGAGGTGTTGAGTGATTGGCTGCCCCGCCGAGCCATTAAAAACCAACTTCAGAATGCCTCCCGCACCTTCGTTATCTGTCTGAAGGGCACGAAGCGAGTAGTAGGTTACTATTCCCTTGCAACCGGTTCAGTCTGTCACATCGATGTAGGTCGTACTCTTCGCCAGAACATGCCCGACCCCATTCCCATCGTCCTTTTGGGGCGTCTGGCGGTCGATGAATCTACTCAGGGCAATCGCTTTGGCAAATGGCTTCTTAATGATGCCGTGAGGCGCGTTTCTAATCTAGCAGACCAAGTGGGTATTAAAGCCATCATGGTGCATGCGATTGATGATCGAGCGAGAGAATTCTATGAGTACTTCGGTTTTGTACAGTCTCCTATCGCTCTGAATACACTCTTCTACAAGATTTGATGTTTCTTCAATTGTGGGGCGGCATTGGGTAGCAAAGTCAAATACATCTGTAACCCAAATTATTATCAATACAATAAAGCCCCGCCAGGTAATGCTGTTGACATTATCTGGCGGGGCTTAACTATATTTTGTCAGTTAATGTGTTGGCGATCAGTTGAAGATTTCAGCGGTGCCGTACATTTTGTTTTTGCCACCGGCAGCAATAATGCGGTAAGAGCTAGCGCCAGCGGCTTCTGCTTTGCTTGCCAGTTCAGCTTCCAGCGCACTCAGGTTGTTTACACCGCTTACAGACACTACACCGATTTTTTGTGCACCAGCAGCGGGTTGATTGCTCAACTGATCGGCGGCGATGCTGGCGAAAGAAGCAGAGGTCAGAAGAATAGCGGCAGCAAAAAATTTGATGGTTTTCATGGTATAATCCTTAAAGTTTATATTAGGTGAGAGGTTGTATTCTCTCGATGTGACAAATACTAAGCTAAGTATCCCTAATGGAAAATCGAAGGGTTTTGAGTATTTTATTCAAATAAATTGATGTTGAAAAAAGGATAGAACCAAATCGGCATAGGGGAAGTTATACTCTAAATAATTAGATTTTCACGCAAGGTAACGTTATGAATTCCCGGCAGTATAGCTCACTACGTAACTGGGGTGAGCAAGCACAGCCATTAAACAGATAGTTTGAAATGTGGTGATTATGGCGTTGAACTATTTTGCTTTAGTATAATTTACTTGCTGAATAGGTATATTCACGACTTATTGAAATAAATAAAAATGCCCACATAAATTTAATAATAAGATCTTAAAGACCGATTTATTGATGCCAAGTTAAGGTCGTGATAGTCTTTTATTAGGATTTCATCGATAAATCAATGGAGTGAGGAAGTGTTGATAGATAAGGTACCTAGCCTGCCCCACAATGGGACGGTCACTGAATTTTTTTCGGTATTATTCCTGATACTAATATTTTTTCCTTGGGGGCGAACTGCGTATGCGAATGCTCCATACACGCTATGGGCTGAAGCTGGGACGAATGATTTGATCATGGAGTTCGACAGAAGAGAGTTCCTCAGCAACCGCGCAGGAACTACTATAAATATATCATTTATATCAGCAGGGACCTGGTACACTTTTTACAATCTTCCTGAACGTGCCCCTACTTATCCTTTATTCATATCCGCTGATACCGTTCTTCCAGCTTCTGATAAATCAGATAATTTTCGGAAATTGGATGAAAATCTTGATATTTCTATATCAATTAGAGGTTTGCATTCTTATGTGGAGAGTCCTCGAACTATACCTTTTGATTGGAGCAACGATGGTTATTACAGCAGAATGGCTCTGCCTCTAGGTATCAATAAAACGATAATAAGATTGCAAGGTAATATCAGGTTAAGGCTACGCAGGGACATCAGTGCAGACGAAGTCTTAATGCCGTATGGAAGGTTAGTTGCAAAAGTTTATGGGAAACTGCAACCAGAATCTGTGCCTTATGTTCCAAGAAACCCGATCCCGGTGGCAACGATCGCGTTGCGCCCGAGTGGTGCTCCTTACCCTATCAGTTGCAGTATTAGTATCAATAATCAGAATGCCTATGATGTGAAATTTGGCAACCTTAACAGCGCAAATATAACTACGGATGGTGGCCGCTATGCTCAGGCCTTACCGCTTTTTTATAAATGCAATGCTAAAGTCAACATACCGATAAAAATAAAATTGATTGCGGAAAATAGCAGTTTCTCTACTGATTATATTTCTACCAGTAATCCTGATATTGGTATAGTGATGAAATATGCTAACGGTAGCAGAATAGTCAAACCTATGGGGAATTTTACTGGGCATCTGATCAATGGCTATGGAACTGAATTAGTATCCTTTACTCCGGTTAAAAAGCCTAGCGGAAAAGCAATCAAGACTGGGGATTTTACCGCTTCTGCAGTTTTGATGGTGTCTTTTGAATAATGGAGTTAGGCACATCGCTAGTCAGAGGGATTGCCGATACAAGAAAGCCCCGCCAGGTAATGCTGTGGACATTATCTGGCGGGGCTTAACTATTTGTCAGTTAATATGCTAACGATCAGTTAAAGATTTCAGCGCTACCGTACATTTTGTTTTTGCCACCGGCAGCAATAATGCGGTAAGAGCTAGCGCCCACGGCTTCTGCTTTGCTTGCCAATGCCGCTTCTAGAGCACTCAGGTTACTTGCGCCGCTTACAGACACTACACCGATTTTTTGTGCACCAGCAGCGGGTTGATTGCTCAACTGATCGGCGGCGATGCTGGCGAAAGAAGCAGTGGTCAGAAGAATAGCAGCAGCAAAAAATTTGATGGTTTTCATGGTATGATCCTTAAAATTTATATTAGGTGAGAGTCCGTATCCTCTCGATGTGACAAATACTAGGCTAAGTATCCCTAATAGAAAATCGAAGTGTTTTGAGTATTTAATTCAAATAAATTGACTATTATGGCAAGGGTAAAACCAGATTGGCGAGGGGTGAAGGGGGCAACTACCTTTAATGCAAAGTTTGTAACCGGAGAAGACCTATGATTACCGTTCATCACCTTAACAACTCACGTTCACAGCGCATCTTATGGTTTTTGGAGGAGTTGGGGGTTCCTTATCAGATCCAGCGTTATCAGCGCGATGCAGTTACCATGCTTGCGCCAAAGGAACTGCAAAGAATCCATCCTCTAGGGAAATCGCCCGTTATCGTTGATGGCGATCTGACGCTGGCGGAATCAGGTGCCATTATTGAGTATTTACAGGAAGCCTACGATGCTCAGGGACTATTCAAGCCGGCCGAGTTTCATGCTCGCCAGGAATATCGCTATTGGCTGCATTATGCCGAAGGTTCGTTAATGCCGTTGCTGGTAATGAAACTGGTGTTTAACCGCTTAGGGCAGCCACCTGTCCCGTGGGTGATCCGTCCGTTGGCTGGAGCCATCGGCAAAGGTGTCCAAAAGGAGTATCTGGATAAACAGATTGCCACCCACCGTAACTATCTTGATCAACACCTGAATAAAAGCGCCTGGTTTGTTGGCAATCAATTCAGCGCAGCGGATGTTCAAATGAGCTTCCCGCTAGAGGCGTTAGCTGGACGAGGTGGGCTGGATGGATATCCGGCGTTGCAGGATTTTCTGCGGCGCATTCATGCTCGCCCCGCCTATCAGAGAGGTCTGGAACTGGGGGGGCCGTTTAACCTGCCCGAGTAAGCCTAAAATGCGAGCATCGATAAATAGGTAATGCTCGCAAACCAAGCATTCTGGATAGTTCCCCGCCTCAATTGTTAGCGTGATCAGTCTCACATTATCGTCAAAGCTCATTCCCGGTTAGTTTTTGCATAAAATGTCGCGATCTTTAGTTGATCAGACGGCATAGAAGGCTAGATAATCGTTTGCCTTAAAAATACCTTTCAAATCTCAAGTCAGAACGTTGTCGGTTTGGTTTGAGATCTTTTGGGTAAGACCACCATAAATTCTCCGCTTCACGCAATGAGAGTTAAACGTTTGCCTATTATATGGCTTCATTTGGCCAAGTTACTGAAGGGTATGGAAGTGAACGTGACGGAAACGGTTTCGTAATGACCATGCGTGAGTGGAATAACAAGCCTATTCTTACAGGCTGGCAATGAAAACAGGGGACAGCAACATGTCGAAATCTCAAGCGAATAACGCCGTGAAACCAAAAGGCGGGCTTGATGCGTATTTTCAACTTTCAGCACGGGGTACTAACGTGCGTCAGGAAGTGGTGGCTGGGTTAACTACTTTCCTGGCAATGGTGTATTCGGTGATTGTGGTCCCCAGCATGCTGGGCAAAGCCGGTTTTCCTCCAACGGCGGTGTTTGTTGCCACCTGTCTGGTGGCTGGTTTGGGCTCCTTGCTGATGGGGCTGTGGGCCAACCTGCCAATGGCGATAGGTTGTGCTATTTCACTGACGGCGTTTACCGCTTTCAGTCTGGTACTGGGCCAGCACATCAGCATTCCCGTGGCGCTGGGTGCGGTATTCTTGATGGGGGTGCTGTTCACCATTATCTCGGTGACCGGCATTCGCTCGTGGATCCTGCGTAACCTGCCAATGGGCGTGGCGCATGGTACAGGTATTGGTATCGGTCTGTTTCTGTTGCTGATTGCCGCCAACGGTGTCGGCCTGGTGGTAAAAAACCCATTGGATGGCTTGCCGGTGGCGCTGGGGGCATTCACCTCGTTCCCGGTGGTAATGACCCTGCTTGGGCTGGCAGTGATCTTTGGTCTGGAAAAATTGCGTGTACCGGGCGGGATCCTGCTGGTAATCATCGCTATTTCCGTTATTGCCCTGATTTTTGATCCTGCGGTTAAATATCAGGGGCTATTTGCCATGCCGAGTCTGGCGGGGCCCGACGGTAAGTCGTTAATTTTCAGCCTGGATATTATGGGCGCTTTGCAGCCTGTGGTGTTGCCAAGCGTGCTGGCATTGGTGATGACGGCGGTGTTCGACGCCACGGGTACTATCCGTGCGGTGGCGGGGCAGGCAAATCTGCTGGATAAAGATGGGCAGATCATCAACGGTGGCAAAGCGTTGACTTCAGACTCCCTGAGTAGCATCTTCTCCGGTTTGGTAGGGGCAGCGCCAGCGGCAGTCTATATCGAATCTGCTGCGGGTACGGCGGCTGGTGGGAAAACCGGCCTGACGGCAACGGTAGTGGGGATTTTATTCCTGCTGATCCTGTTCTTGTCACCACTGTCTTATCTGGTGCCGGTGTATGCCACTGCACCTGCCCTGATGTATGTTGGTCTGTTGATGTTAAGTAACGTGACCAAACTGGACTTCAACGACTTCGTTGATGCTATGGCCGGTTTGCTGTGTGCAGTGTTTATCGTGCTGACGTGCAATATCGTGACCGGCATTATGTTGGGCTTCAGTTCATTGGTGATTGGCCGCGTATTCTCAGGTGAGTGGCGCAAGCTTAATATCGGTACCGTGCTGATTGCCGTGGCGCTGGTGGCGTTCTATGCCGGCGGCTGGGCGATATAAATCACTCCGTTTATACCGGGGCACAGTGTTGTGCCCCGGTACCTTCCCAAAAATTTCATCGCTTGTTCCTACCTCTGGTTATTAAAATAAAACAGGCTTTAATCCGACGAAAAAAGTGATCTACTATTGGGCATTACTTTGCCAGCGAGCTTCGGTGTTCTGAACTGTAGAGTCTAAGGAAAGCATGGAAATCTTTTTTACCATCCTCATTCTGATCCTGGTGGTTTCTCTTTCCGGGGTCATAACACGTATGTTGCCATTTCAGATCCCTCTGCCGTTAATACAGATAGTGATTGGGGCGTTGCTGGCCTGGCCGCATTTTGGGCTGCATGTCGATTTTGATCCTGAGCTGTTCCTGGTGTTGTTTATCCCGCCGTTACTGTTTGCCGATGGTTGGAAAACGCCAACGCGTGAATTTTTGCACCATGGGCGTGAAATCCTTGGGCTGGCATTGGTACTGGTATTGATCACCGTGGTTGGCGTGGGCTACCTCATTTATCTGATGGTTCCGGGGATCCCACTGGTTGCGGCATTTGCGCTGGCGGCGGTACTGTCGCCAACTGATGCCGTTGCCCTGAGCGGTATTGTGGGTAAGGGGCGTATTCCGAAGTCGATCATGGGCGTGCTGGAAGGTGAGGCACTGATGAACGATGCTTCCGGTCTGGTTTCGCTGAAATTTGCCATTGCGGTCGCGATGGGCACCATGGTGTTTACCGTCGGTGGGGCCACCCTGGAATTCTTGAAAGTGGCCATTGGTGGTCTTTTGGCTGGCGTTGCGGTGACCTGGACCTACAGCAAATGCCTGCGCATGATGAGCCGTTGGAGTGGCGACGATCCGGCAACGCAGATTGTGTTCCTGTTGCTGTTGCCATTCGCCTCTTATCTGATCGCCGAACATATCGGCGTTTCCGGCATCCTGGCTGCCGTAGCTGCGGGGATGACCATCAGCCAGTCTGGCGTGATCCGCAATGCGCCGTTGACCATGCGTCTGCGCGCCAACAGCGTCTGGGCCATGTTGGAGTTTGTGTTCAACGGGATGGTATTCATCATGCTTGGGCTGCAACTGCCGGGTATTTTGGAAACTTCTATCCTTCAGGCTGAATTGGATCCCACCATCGAAACCTGGTACCTATTCACCGACGTAGCGATTATCTACGCCGCATTGCTGGCGTTGCGTTTTACCTGGCTGTGGTTGATGAAAAACGCCAGCAAACGTTTTATGAAAAAGCGCCCGCTGCTGTTTGGTGATTACAGTACGCGTGAACTGTGGGTGGCATCTTTTGCGGGAGTCCGTGGGGCGATCACCTTGGCAGGTGTGCTCTCTATTCCGTTGCTACTCAGTGATGGCACGGCTTTCCCGGCGCGTTACCAACTGGTGTTTATCGCCACCGGGGTGATCCTGCTGTCGCTGATTGTTGGCGTATTGGTCTTGCCACAACTGCTGCGTGGGATGTATGTCGTTGATAAGAGCGCCAGCAAGAAGGAAGAGCGGATGGCGATTGCCCTGGCTGCGGAAGTGGGTATCCAAAGCATCAACAAAATGGAAGAACGCCTGCTTGCAGATACGGAGGAAAACTTTGATCCAGAGGTGCTTAAAGAGATCAGCTCAAGGGTGGTAGGCACGCTGCGGCGGCGTATCACCAGTAAAGATGATATCGAGAATGCGCTAATGCTGGAAAATCTGGAGCGGCGCTTCCGTCTAACGGCATTGCGGGCTGAGCGTGGTGAGCTTTATCACCTGCGTGCTACGCAGAAAATCAGCAATGAAACGCTGCAAAAGCTGTTAAACGATCTCGATTTGATGGAAGCCTTGTTAGTGGAGCGAGAAGGCTAAGGGAGCAAGCCTACGGCCAATAGTCGCGACAACAGGCAATCCAGGCTTGCGCGCTGTGGGAGAGATAGCTGCCATGGCGCCAGACAAGCCCGACTTGCCACGCCATACGTGGTTTCAGCGGTAGCCAGATAAGGTTCTCTTTATCAAGCCATTGGCACACAGGTTCAGGCAAGGTAGCAATGCCAACCCCAGCCTGAACCATGGCTGCCAGGAAGTCCCACTGGCCGCTGCGCACGGCAATCCTGGGTTCGAAACCCGCCTGCTGGAACGCCGCCATCAGCATTTTATACAGCGTGAAATCCTCGTTATAAATCAGGATTGGCCAGGCGGCGAGCTCACTGATATTAATACTGGTGCGGTTATGCCAATTTGTCGATTTGGGGGCCACAACGCACATCGGGTGGCTAAACAGAGGGAGAAAGCTTAACGGTTGTTCAGGCCCGATAGGCAGTATGGTCATTGCCAAATCCAATTCGCCAGACAACACCGCTTGCTCAACCGAAAGGCCACCCAATTCGGAAATTCTGAGTTCGATACCTGGATAGGTCTGGCGAAATTGTCTGATCATGCCGGCTATCTGCCTGCCAACCATGGGGGGAATGCCTAAGCGTAATACCCCTTTTTTCACCGAGCTAATATCTCCCAATTCGGCCTCTAGCTGGCGGAATTCATCAAGGATAGCCAACCCGCGTTGATAGACGGCTTGCCCACTGTCGGTGAGATGCAGTTTGCGCCCTTCACGTATCAGCAGTGTACACTCCAGCTCATCTTCCAGATGGCGTAACATCTTGCTGATGGTGGGTTGGGTAACAAACAGCTTTTCGGCTGCACGGGTGAAACTTTGCTGGCGAACGACTTCAACAAAATAGCGTAGGGTTCGGACATCCACTTTAGGGAACTCCTTTTGGCGATACGTATGGGCAACTATGCCCATACGGCATGATATGAATGATTTTAATTCATTTCTGGCAGGGTTTCCTGGCTGCGTATACTAGGCTGTGTCCCTTAATTGCCCGTGGTGCCGTCGCAGACCCAAAAACCCGTTATCAAGGCGGAGGGTGAAGGGCAGAGTGGCCCTCTGTTCAAACCTGACTTTACTTCGAACGGGCTTTTGGGGCGCGACCCTTCGGGCTGGGGCCATTTACGCGCATTGCTGCGTTGTTCGCCGCTTATTTGGTCCACCAAACCTCGCGGCTCACTCCTTGCCCTGCGCGCAAATGACCACCAGCGGCGCTCACGTGCAATTAAGGGACACAGCCTAAAGGCTATGGTTTATGTCTGAGGTTTACTTCATGTTTCTGGCGTTGCGCCGTGCTGCCCCACCTTTACTGAATCGCCTACAGGTGCCGATTCAGGTTGTGCTATATGCCTTGCTATTTCTGGCTGCCGATCAACTGGTCAGACAGTTCCACCTGCCTTTACCCGCCAATATCGTCGGAATGCTGATGCTGCTGGCACTGATCCTGTTGCGTATTCTCCCGTTGAATTGGGTTAAGGCTGGATCACGTTGGTTACTGGCCGAAATGCTGCTGTTTTTTGTGCCTGCGGTGGTCGCGGTGGTGAATTATGCCCAATTGTTGATGGTGGAAGGCTGGAAGATTTTTCTGGTGATTGCTATCAGCACCATGTTGACGCTGGGAGTTACCGGGCTGGTGGTCGACCGCGTTTACCGTTTTGAAATCTGGTCACAACGGCGGAAACAGCGAGATGCATAATTTTATCCTCAGTGCGCTCTGCTTTGCAGTTACCCTAGCGCTCTACTTTGCTAATAAAAAGCTTTACCGCCGCCGCCGCTCTTTGCTGTTGATGCCATTGGTACTGACCCCCATGGTGTTGGTTGCACTGCTGGTGGTGACGCATATTTCATACCAGAGTTATATCGGTGAAACGCATTGGCTGCTGTGGTTGCTTGGCCCGGCGACTATCGCTTTTGCTGTTCCGGTATACGAAAACCTGCCGATTATCCGCCGCCATTGGCTTTCACTCAGCGTTGGGGTACTCACGGCTGTCGTCGTGGCGGTTTGTAGTTCGGTATGGTTGGCGCGCTTGTTGACGCTACCTGATGAAGTCCAGCGTAGTCTGGCGGTGCGCTCCATCACCACGCCATTTGCCTTGGAAGCGGCCAAGCAGGTTGGTGGGCAGCCGGACTTGGTAGCGCTGTTCGTGGTGATAACGGGTGTGTTCGGCATGGCTGTCGGCGATATTCTGTTTCTGCGTTTATCGGTGCGCAGCGGTTTGGCGAAAGGGGCCGGATTTGGCGCTTCATCCCACGGAGCGGGAACCGCCAGAGCTTATGAGATTGGTCAGCAGGAGGGGGTAGTCTCCAGCTTGGTGATGATGCTTGCAGGGGTTGTCACGGTGATCGGTGCGCCACTGATAAGCCGATTAATGTCGTAACACCCCCAGAAGAGGCTTAGTGGGCTGCGGCCCGAACAAGGGTCACAATTAGCGGCGAAAGTTCACCCCGCAACGCTGCACGTTCCGATTGGAACAATGTGGCAGCATAAAAACGGTGTCCCGGAAGCTCCACCGAGCGCACATCGCCCTCAGTATCATACCCGCTGATGATTAATGGATGTTGTGCCAGATCCGCAACAAACTCAGGATTAACACCGAAGTTGCAGTGGTAACCTTCCTGGGTTTCCAACTTGCCATAGGCACTGGCAATCAGCGTGTCTGGCATGAACACAACGGTGCCGCTTTTCTCAACCAGTGAACAACTCAATGGGGCGATCACCAGACGGCCACCGCTATCCGTCTCCGCATGTCCGGCGTCGAACCAGCCCATCACATTGCGCGCATATTCGACCACGGCGTACTGAAATCCACCGCAAGAGCCCAAGAAGGGGACATTCTGTTCGCGAGCATAGCGGATCGCCATAAACACCCCTTCATCATTACGATAGGGGCTACCGGGCACCACCCAGATCGCATCGTAATCTCGCAACACGGAGGTATCGGTCAGGGTTTCAGTTGGGAGCCATTGGGGCTGAATGTCGATATCAAGGTGTGAGGCAGTGAGTTGCAAAGCGATGGGGATAGCTTGGTGGGCAACGGCTTCTGGTTTGTAATCACCTACCAGAGCAAGACGAACCTGAGTTTTCATCATTTCCTTTTTCCTGTGCGGGTAAAAAAGGATGTTACAGCAGAGCTGAAAATGGGTCTGTGAATTTTTCAGAGGACAGCACGAAATGCCGGAGAGAGGATCGGAAGGGTAATTGTAAGATTAAGGCCATTTGAGCACGTTGCTTATTGGCCTAATCTTGCTGACCAGATAATGCTTCGTGCTCAAATAAGCGCGGGCTTAGTAGAGTGAGGGTGAGCCTTCCGGGCGTGTCTTAAAGCGCCGGTGTAACCACAGATATTGTTCCGGTGCGCGCATGATTTCTTTCTCTATCACTTTATTCATGTAGGCAGCGGCAGCAACTTCATTATCGATAGGGTAATCTTCCAACGGCGGTTGGATCAGCAGATCGTAGCCCTGGGCTTTCGGGCGACGAATCAATACCACAGGTACTAGCGCTGGTTTTGCCATACGCGCCAACATAAAGGTACCGCTGGTAGTTGCGGCTTGATCGACAGCAAACAGCGGTGCAAATACGCTGCCACGTGGGCCGTAGTCCTGGTCGGGAGCAAACCACACAGCTTCTCCGCGCTTCAACGCCTGCACCATGCCCCGCAGGTCTCTGCGATCAATCATGGCCTTGTTAGAACGCATGCGGCCTTTGGTCTGGGCCCACTCCATCGCTTTGTTATTATGTGGGCGATACATTGCCATCATTGGCTGGCACAAGCCCATTGCACGGCCACCCAGTTCCAGCGACATAAAATGCACGCCAATCACTAAAACGCCCCGGCCATTCTGTTGGGCCTGTTTCAGATTGCTGATACCAGAAACATTAAACCAGCGTCTGACACGTTTATCTGACCAGAACCAGGCCATACCGGTTTCGAGCAAGCCCATGCCGAGGGATTCGAAGTTTCCGATAATTTGGCGCTCCCGCTGTGCGGTATCCATCTCTGGAAAGCATAATTCGAGATTACGGCGAGCGATCGAGACACGGCGTTTCAGGAAACGCATCGAAGTTCGCCCCATCCATCCCCCAAGCCGGTAGAGTAAGGGATAAGGGAGTTGAACCAGCAGGAACAGAACCGCGAGACCGAACCAGGTCAACCAGTAGCGTGGGTGCAGTAAAGCACGGTGAAAACTTTGCGGGCGCTTCATATTAACTCTTATGCAATGTGGGGTATAAACCTGTAGCGCACAAAGAGGGGGACTCGATAGCGATACAATACTCAGACACCCCGTCATAATGATCGTTTAGCCAGATTAAGTCATTAACTAAATCTTTACATTCGAAGGGCGGTTCGCATTACCATCAGGTTTCGGAAGGACTGCTGCGTGCCAGTGAAGGGGCTATCAGACAGTGCATTATATCACACAATACTGATGCAGAAAGCCTGGTTCGATATGAAAACGCTGATGTGCAAAGAGGAACTGAACTTTTTATAGCAGGTATTTTGAGTATCTATTCGGAAGATTACGAGGGCGTCCACAACGTTATTCTACGTTAGCTATTTCTACCGTATTGATGCTCAAATGTGTCTTTCGCCTCACTCTACGTGCCGCTCAGGGATTAATTGATTCCATTTTTACGTTAATGAAACTCCCGCTTCGTGGCTCGGATTATTCCTGCATCCCTTTTAAAAACCCCACGCGCGGCGTAATGCTTGTCAGTTAAGACTAATCAGTTCCCTCTCCTTTGGGCTGCCTTTTGTTCACATTTTGGATTAAGGGCCAGAGTATTTATTTCGGTCGCTAAACAACTCGGATTCTTTCTGTTATCAAGTGAACGCGCCCGAGCAGGGGGCTCAAGAGCCAGCCCCCTGCACCCCGGCCCTGGCCAAATCAGGCGGTCGCTGCGCGACTCCCGAATACTCGGCTCATCCCTGAGCCTCGCCCCTTCGGGGCCGCTGCAAGCAGCGTTCAACTCTGCTCCAGGCAGAGTTGTACTCCGCCACCGCGCATTACGCCTATGCGCCGCGTCTGCGTTCGGCGCCTTCAATGGCCTCAACACCTGTGCTCACCTAACCTTTCGTATTGCTTGGCGTTCTGTTATCAACACCCATGTTGATGCTGCCCGGTGATAACAGATTCGGGTGTTGACCTTGAGCGCATCATGGTCTGCTGAGCAAGACACCGTTGCCAGGGGCAACCGGCCATGGAGGGCCGGTTGAGGCGATATGAACAGGGACGTGAATTGATGAGCCGACCCGTCCGGCAACGGGGGCGTAGCGAAGAGACCCGCGCAGCGGGCAGGCCATGTTAAGCGTAGGCGCGGGTGCAGGGCCCCGCCTTGGGCCCTGCAATTGCCGTTCGGTGTTGTTGCATGAAATTGCATTCTATTGACGGCAATTCCCATGACACCGGACTCACATAGACGATGGTGTTGTGTATAAGAGACAGCCCGTAGGGGGAAGGGACTGACTTATAGCATTTGCTGAAAAATTATGCGTTTTCTCGCTTAACTGACCGGCATTACACGCGCGGCGAGGTTGCCCATCTCGTTATCGACTCCAGCGGATTAAAAGTTTTCGGTGAAGGCGAGTGGAAGGTGAAAAAGCACGGTAAGGAAAAGCGCCGCGTTTGGCGAGCACTGCATCTCGCTGTGGATGCTGATATTCACGAGGTTATCTGTGCTGACCTGT
Organism: Serratia aquatilis; assembly: GCF_044865145.1. Classification (NCBI taxonomy): domain Bacteria; kingdom Pseudomonadati; phylum Pseudomonadota; class Gammaproteobacteria; order Enterobacterales; family Yersiniaceae; genus Serratia; species Serratia aquatilis. The sequence continues at coordinate 494,254 of NZ_CP173186.1, forward strand.
CACTGAACAACGTGCCGATGCGGAGGCATTCCCGGGTCTATATCCGGCAGACCCACCTGAAAATCAAGGTGTTAATGCGGTTCAGGAACGGAGACCGCTATTGGCCCGCAGACTACGAAGATCGAAATCAAGCGGTGGGGAACCAGCGTCTTGCGGGGGACAATGCATGATGGAAAAACATGACCGGTTACCATCGACGTTCGGTAGCAGAAACGGCGATGTACCGAGTAAAGCAGCTATTTGGTGGTCACCTGACCTTGCGTGATTATGATGCGCAAGTGACAAAGGCTATGGCCATTATCCGTGCATTGAACAAGACGACGCTCGCGGGGATGCCAAAAAGTGTGCGCGTTGCCTGAGGGATATGCACATTCAAGGGGGGCCTTTTGTCCAAATATGATTTATTCAACATAGCATTACAACATATAAACAGCGGAAGCCACTCATTGAATAACCAGATTTTTAGATGAGGAATAACGGCTCCTTATCACCTTTCCATCATTAGGCTGGTGGAGTCATATGCCTGAATCACCTACTTGAGTATACATAACGGGGATGGTTATTTTGAGTTTTTTCCTAATCACTAAAAAATGATTTGTCTATTGTTTGCCACTTACTTGTAATTTGAAGTAACTTGGATGCGGATCCTAATGTCATGGAAAAAAGAGATACAACATCATGTCTGCAATTCTATTCGTGAGGAATAATATGTTCGTTATTTTGCGTCACTTATTTATTCTGGGAGTTATGTTTCTAGGGTGGTCTCCCAATGCTTTGGCAGATTTTAGTGAAGGAGAAGCCGCTTACAACAATGGCGATTACGCTGAAGCATTAAAACAATGGCAGCCTTTGGCGGAACAGGGTAACGCGCTTGCTCAAAATAGTTTGGGGAGTATGTATGGTGAAGGTTTGGGAGTAGTAAAGGATAATGCGAAGGCTATTGAGTGGTACCGCAAAGCGGCAGATCAAGGGTTGGCTTATGCCCAATTTAATTTAGGGCTTATGTATAACGATGGCGAAGGGTCAGTAGAAGACCCTGTTCAGGCGATGTTCTGGTACCGCAAAGCGGCAGATCAGGGGGTGGCTTATGCCCAATTCAATTTAGGAATCATGTATATCAATGGCAGGGGTGTAGCAGAGGATCCCGCTCAGGGAATAGTTTGGGTCCGCAAAGCAGCGGACAAAGGTCTTGCTGATGCCCAATATACCCTAGGCTTGATGTACAATTCTGGCCGAGGTACAGCCCAGGATCCAGCTCAGGCAATGTTTTGGTTTCGCAAAGCAGCAGATCAAAAATTTGTTACCGCTCAATATGCGCTAGGCTACAAATATGCTAATGGTGAAGGTGTGGAAAAAGACGAGGCTCAGGCCGTATTCTGGCTTCGTAAGGCCGCTAATCAAGGTTTTGTCTCTGCACAAAAAGCACTTGAAGAAATGAAAGCTAAGGAAAATACGTCTATTACTCCATCTCTACCTCAGCCTGCAGAGGTAAAAGCGGCTATTCAGCGAGCGGTGGATTTTATTGACATTGATACCTTCGATATTCAAACGTATATAATCGGTAGACTGCGCTCTGCGGATGTACTCAAGGTTCCTGGTTGTATCTATGAAAGCAAACAAAAAATAAATTGTATTGTGCAACTGGATTTCGGTATGGGTAAAATTCTGTATATGCAACTTCCGTTAGAGTACAAATATAATTATTGGGAAGCGCCTATTTTGGAAAAACTGGCGGATAAGAGTAAGCTCAATCCAGCGGTGCCATACCCAACAGTTGAGCAGGCGCAAAAAGCGGTTGAAAGATTTGCCAGAAACCAGAAAGATAAGACGAGTGAAATTATAAATGCTGGCCTTGTAAAGATTATTTCAATTAAGCCAGATTGTAAATTAAACGAGAGTGATGGAACAGTGAGTTGCAATGTTCAATTATCATGGCGGGATAAAAAGGAGCAGCAGGAAGAAATTAAAGATAGGCATTTTTCTTTCCATTTGAAAGGTAGTGAATGGCAATTTGGCCCATTAGATAACGCAAGTTGACAGGATTGCCATGTATACTCATTACACTTCAAGATGCTTGACTTGCCATGCATTAAATTGTCTAAATATCAATTAGATGGCTTGGTTTTGATATGCAATTTGAAGTGTTTCGAGTATATACCCAAGTTCATTCAAGTTGCAGGCAGGCGGCAAGCGAGTAAGCCCCAGGAGCATAGCTTATTATGCGTGGAATTACTCATGATTGATGTATGGAAATGCCAAGGTTTTTCACGCTTGGTGCGCAAAAGTGTCAAGCGGCAATGTATCGGAATGTACCGCTTTTTTTGCGGAAATGGACAGGTTATGAATCGCGCCACCGGCAGCGTAAAATTTAGGGCAGGTCAGGACTGAATGAGCACCAGGCGCAGCATCATAAACACCAGCTAACCCCGACCACTGTTGGCGCTGATTATACTCGTCATACTTCAAGTTGCATGGGTGTTGGCTTCGCCCGCTCGCACCAGTTACATAGTGAGCTATGCTCCTGGTGACTCTCAGACTCGCCGCCTACATGCAACTCGAATTATTTAGAGTATATCCACCAGTGTGGCGAACCAGTCACAAATATCACCATCTTCATAACGGATATAGAGGCATTGATAGCGGATAAGCAAAAAATAGGAGGTTGGCCTACGAGCAGATGTGATGTTGATTTTAGTCGTCGATATTTTGATAACACAAACTACTGTGTATCACGTGGTGTATTACGTTAAAAGAAAAAGGCGCTATCCGAATGAGGAAAAGCGCCTTTATATCAATACGTTGACTGACTAGTATCAGTTCATGCCGTATTTTTTCAATTTCTTACGCAGTGTACCGCGGTTGATCCCCATCATCAGGGCTGCGCGGGTCTGGTTGCCACGGGTGTATTGCATCACCATGTCCAACAGTGGCTGTTCAACTTCAGCCAATACCAACTCATACAGGTCATTAACATCCTGACCATTCAGTTGAGCAAAATAGTTCTTCAGTGCTTGCTTAACCGAGTCACGCAGAGGCTTTTGAGTCACTTGATCCTGTGAGTTCACGGTTGAAACGGTCAGTACGTCAGAATTTACGCGTTGTTCGAACATAGTTCTGTCAGCTCTTTTTTGTTACGCAAGATTTTCGAAATATGCCTCCAACGCCTCCAGCTGTTCGCTGGCATCCTCAATGGCGTTGAATGTGCGCCGAAACTGGTCATTCGGGGCGTGCTCCTGTAAGTACCAAGAGACGTGTTTTCGAGCAATCCGGAATCCCTTGCCTTGGCCGTAAAAGCCGTGCAATTCCCGAATATGCCCTATCAGCAAGCGCTTCACTTCGCCCAGAGGCATCGGTGGCAGCAACTCCCCAGTGTCCAGATAATGCTGGATTTCCCGGAAGATCCAGGGTCTCCCCTGAGCAGCGCGGCCTATCATCAGGGCATCAGCCCCAGTATAGTCGAGCACTGCTCTGGCTTTATGCGGGTCAGTAATGTCACCGTTCGCGATAATCGGAATGGAAACATTCTGCTTAACTGCCCGAATGCTGTCGTACTCCGCGTCGCCGTTAAACAGACAGGCGCGGGTTCGGCCATGAACAGTCAGGGCCTGTATACCACAATCTTCGGCCAGTTGGGCAATCTCTACACAGTTACGGTGTTCTGGCTCCCAGCCGGTACGTATCTTCAGTGTTACCGGCACATCCACCGCGTTGACTACCGCGAGGAGGATCTGCTTAACCAGATCCGGGTACTGCAGTAATGCAGACCCTGCAAGCTTCCGGTTCACCTTCTTGGCCGGGCAACCCATATTGATGTCAATGATCTGAGCACCGCTGGCCACATTAATGCGCGCCGCAGCTGCCATATCATCAGGATCGCATCCGGCAATCTGCACGGAACGGATCCCTGGTTCATCACTATGTACCATACGCAGACGCGACTTATCCGTTCGCCATACCTCTGGGTTGGAGGAGAGCATTTCGGATACAGCCATCCCAGCACCCATTGCATGACATAAGGTTCTGAATGGGCGATCTGTGATACCGGCCATCGGGGCCGCAATCAAGCAATTTGTTAACTGGTGGTGTCCAATGCGCATAGACAAAGAATGACCATACTGTGTCCGCAAGGGCGCGTATATTACGCATTTTTTCACTGAGATGAAAGGCCAAACTTTGACCAATTTACTGCTATTTATCAATGAAAATGCGGCTCACAGCGGCAAATGGAAATATTGTACTTACTTAACAACCACTTGGCATTTTGTGCTTATTTTTCGTTCAGTTAAATATTCTTCAAACAACAGAATATTATCTTTAGGTGGCGCAAATATAAGCACGTAACATCAGGCGTATCATAGCATTTTCAGGGTAATACTTTGACAAAAAAGCAAAAAATTACTGTTGAAAGCCAGTAATACACCTGTAAAAAGGGTTCACCGCCACTTTGTTGAGGCTGCGGTGAACAAAGGATCATCATTAATCAACGATTACCCGGCCATTGAGCGGCTGTACTGGGCGGTTGTTGGGGTGATGGACAACTGAACGGAATTGGCTGATCTGCTCGGCAGAAGCGCTTATCGGTTTATCCAGTACCATCCAGGTGACACCTTCTGAACATGGTGGTGTCGTCAATGAACCACTGAAGCGGTAGAAGTTAAATTCTTTCGGCAGCAGCGCTTTGATGTCCACTGGCTTATTCAGCACGGCGGTCTGATCAACAACAGTCGGCATCTGTTGCCAGGCCTGCGCTAATTGTGGGTTGGCTTTACCTTCCTGGAACATAAGGGCAAGAACTGCCAAGGCACCGCCTTTGTCTTTAAAGACAAAGTGTGCTTCCAGTGGGAACTGCTTGCCATCAATTTCATTTTCGCTTGGGGCGTGGAAATGGAATTGCTGTAGTACGAAGGTATCTTTATCCAACAGCAGCGTGTTCCCTTCGCTGACGTTTACCTGGATCGTATGACCGTTGTTGACGATCTGCTGTTTGCCCGGCTGGAAAGCCAGTTCGAGTTTGCCATGGTGGGTTTTCAATGCGCCCTGGATATTAACAGGGGACTGATTTTTACCTGTTTCACACAATGAGAAATCGGGTGAGAGTTTGCCCCAATGTGCTGGGTCCTCCTTGCCTTCATAACCCCAATGGGCATGTTCTGCCGCACTAACCGCGAAGCTGGTAGTCAGTATGGCAGCAAGCAACATTTTTCCTTTCATTTTTTTTCCTTTGCAAACGAAAATGCCAATCATCCCAAGCGGGTAGCTTATGTGTAGCAGGCCGCCGTCGCTTCGCGCAGGAGCATACGCTCAGTGCATTTAAGCTTAAATTAGGAAATGTCGTGGAGGATAAAGAAAACCATCGGAACTGATTAAATTACCGATGGTTTTTGATAGCAGGAAAAAGTGTAACTATTTGCGTTGCCCGGTAATACGGCACCACTCTTCGCGTTCGGCTACCGGGTCGAGTGCGAATTTATCCTGGTAGGCTTCTGCTACGCTGGTGGCCTGAGTTGCCAAAACGCCAGAGAGGCCCAGATAGCCACCGGCTTTTGGCAGGTCGCTGATTAATGGTGCCAACTCGCGCAGCGGGCCAGCCAGAATATTTGCCACTACCACGTCGGCCAACAGATTGGCCGGCTGATCTTTTGGCAAATACAGCTCTAAACGTTCAGAAACGCCGTTACGTTGCGCGTTATCGCGGCTGGCCTGAATGGCTTGCGGATCGATATCAATGCCAATAGCGCGTTCGGCACCCAGTTTTAGTGCCGCGATAGCCAGGATGCCTGAACCGCAGCCGAAGTCGATGACGGTTTTCCCTGTAAGATCCAAACCATCCAGCCATTGCAAGCAAAGTGCTGTGGTGGGATGCGTACCGGTGCCAAATGCCAAACCCGGGTCGAGCATCACATTTACAGCATCCGGATCGGGAACATCGCGCCAGCTTGGGCAAATCCACAGACGTTCACCGAAACGCATCGGGTGGAAATTATCCATCCATTCGCGTTCCCAGTCTTTATCTTCCAACTGCTCGATTTTATGGCGGAAACCCGCCCCCAACAGTGGGTGCTGTGCCAGCATAGCTACAACTTCCGCCATATCGGTTTCAGCATCGTACAGACCGATCACATCGGTATCGCCCCACAACAGGGTTTCGCCCGGCAACGGTTCAAATACCGGGTTATCGTGCGTATCCTGAAAGGTTACCGATACGGCGCCGCTTTCAACCAGCGCATCGCTCAGGTCTTCTGCCTGGCTGCCGGTGGTGTTCAGTTTTAGTTGGATCCAAGGCATAGCAATTCTCTTCAAGAGGGTAATGATGACGGCAGGCGGCTTTTTTCGCCGCAGAGGTTACCGATATAAAACGCCACCAGGCTAAGCAGTAGCGAAGGTACAATGGGGTGTAGCCCTGCCAGCTGTATTTTGAAGCTGGCTAATAGCGTATAGCATACCGCACCCATGACCATCGAGCTAAGGGCTCCCTGTGCATTGGCCCTCTCCCAGTAAAGGCCTAACACCAGTGGCCACAGGAATACCGCCTCCAACCCGCCAAATGCCAGCAGGTTTAGCCAGATAATCATCTCTGGTGGCCGCCAGGCTGCCAGCAACACCAGCAAACCGAGGATCAGCGTTGTCAGGCTGGAGAAGCGTTTGATCATCTTTTCGTTCTGCATCTGCTGTGGGCGTACGCCCAGATACAGATCTTTAATGATAGTGGCAGAGGATTGCAGTAGTTGGGCGTTGATAGTCGACATAATGGCTGCCATCGGTGCTGCCAGAAAAATCCCGGCGGCGAAGGGCGGTAGCACGGTGATCATGAGTGTCGGGATCACTTGATCGGGGATCTTCAGGTCTGGGAGCACCGCTCGGCCCAAGGCACCAGCCAGATGCATACCAAACATCAGGATCGCTACCACTATGGTGCCAAGAATAATCCCGCGGTGTACGGCTTTGCTGTCTTTATAAGAGATACAGCGCACGGCCGTGTGGGGTAGACCAATCACACCGAAGCACACCAGGATCCAGAACGATGCCATAAACGGCAGGCTGAGGATTTGTTCGCCGCCCTGCGGTGAAACCAGCGCCGGATCGATTTGCTGAAGTTTATCAACCGCGCTATGTAAACCACCGGCGGCGTGGATCACGGCGACCAGTAGCAACACAGTGCCCAACAGCATCACCAGTCCCTGCATGGCATCGTTCAGTACGCTGGCACGGAATCCGCCGAACGCGGTGTACAGCGCAATGCTGACGCCGAAAATCAATAGGCCTTGATCGTAAGGAATACCCGCAGCGGTCTCCAGCAGGCGAGCCCCGCCGATAAACTGCACCGTCATGGCCCCCAGGAAGGCCACTAACAGGCTCAGGCTGGCAAGCCATACCAGCAAGCGGCTCTGATAGCGTGCGAACAGCATATCGTTAAGCGTGATCGCATTGTAGCGCCGCGCCAGAATGGCAAACTTTTTACCCAGAACGCCGAGAGAGAGCCACACGGCGGGCAGTTGGATCATCGCCAGTAGTACCCAGCCGAGACCATATTTGTAGGCGGCACCGGGGCCTCCAATAAACGAACTGGCGCTGATATAGGTTGCGGTTAGCGTCATTGCCAGAACAAAACCGCCCATAGAACGGTTGCCAAGGAAATATTCGCTGAGGAAATTACCGCTTTGGCGGCGGCTGTAGGCATAGATTGATAGGCCAAAAACCAGCAGTAAGTAAGCGATCAACGGCAGAATGACTTCAATTTTCATCGCCATCCTCCAGGGGAATGTCACGAAATACTACGCGTACCATCAACCAGCATAGGCCGATAAACAGTAGTGGAACCAGCAGGCAGGCCATTTCGAACCAGTGTGGCAAGCCGGTGATACCCCTTGCACTGTTTGGTAGGTAGGCTGCCAGTGACCAGGCCAGTAGGTAAAGCAGCGTCAGGCCCAGTGCCCAGCGCGCTTCGCGGTGAGCTTGAACAAAGCGTTTTTCCATCCGTGCCTCCGGGGGTTTACGGTTATGGATTGGCAAAGTAGGGGATTTTACGGCAAGGAGGTGTTTTGCCAAGCCGTTATATTGCAGAGAGAATAAAAAACCGGCCAATAGTTGGCCTTTGAGGTTGATGACAAAGTTGCCTTCTGACCCGAGACACCCGAGCCTAGCGCACCGAGGGCCCGACCCACAGGGCTGGGGCCATTTGGGCGCATTGCGGCGTATTTGGTCCACCAAACCTCGCAGCCCACGCCTTGCCCTGCACACAAATGATCGCCAGCGGCGCTCGCGTGCAGCTAAGGAACACAGCCTAAGCGTGCTGCCGAATGAAACTCTCGATTTGTGCCAAGCTGGATAAACCTTCCATCGGCCCTTTATGGGAGACGGCCAGAGCACCGCTGGCATTAGCATACTGCAGCGATTTCTCTGCGCTGTAGCCTGACAGGAACAGGCTGACAAAGGTGGCCCCAAAGCAGTCGCCAGCCCCAGTCGGGTCGACCATCCTGGTGCTAAAACCAGGTAGGTGTAGCTCCTGTATCTGCCCGTGGTGTTGCCGATAATGGCTGGCACCTTTCTGAGCACGCTTGATAACGATGTGTTGCACGCCGCTTTCCAGTAATTCCTGCACGATGTCAGCTTCTTGCTGATTTTTGCTACTGGCAAAGTGGTGCACTTCCCCCTCACTTGGCAGGAAGATATCGGTATATTCAAGAATGTAATCGAAGGCTTGACTCATCTCCGGGATATTGAGCATTTCCTTACGAATATTCGGATCGAATGACACTGTACCGTTGTTGGCTTTGACGATCTGGATAGCCCGGCGCATGGCATCGATGATGCGGAATGAGAACAGCGAAGAGCCCATGATGTGAAAATGCTGGCACTGGTTGAGCAAAGCCAGATCGATATGGTCAGCAGTAAAGAAGCCACAGGCGCTGTTGGGAATGTTGAAGATAAAATCGCGCTCGACGGGATTTCGGTAGCTGACGAAGGCTGTGCCGGTTGGGGCTTTGTCGATCACACTGATACCGTCGGTGATAACCCCCTCAAGTCTAAGGCGTTCAATGTTCATGCGGCCAAAGTCATCGTTACCCACGCAGCCAAATAACGTGGAGCCAAAACCAAGCCGAGCCACCTGAGCGGCATAGATGGCCGGTGCCCCGCTGGGGTATGGCCCAAGAAACTCGCCTGGCTGAGTGAATCCCTGATTATAATTTTTTGAAAGGAATTCAACCAGTAACTCACCCATCGTGCAGATGCTAACTGACATAAGTGCCCCTTTATTCCCCGATCGTTTCCCGACTTGCCCAAGTAAAACATTCATTATTGGTGTAGCGGATACTGAAGTCGGACTCAAATAATTGCTGCTGATAATGTTCATTCACGCTGCGGTTGGTCACCAGATTATCGACCCTGCTAAGGTGGCCGATGGTACCGATTGCGTTGGCCTGAACGGGTAAATGGGTAACGATGGCCGTCGTATTCTGAGCCTTATCCATGCAGCGTTGATAGTGTGGGGCCAGCAGTGGCTGATCGATATTCAGGATGCCGGAGCTATCCATGATACTGGCCTGCAGGATGCAGTGACTGATGGTGAATTGCTGGACAACTGCGTCCAGCGCTTTACCGCTTAACACCGTCTGCGAACGGATCAACTCCCCGCCGGCCAAGATGATTTCACCATCAATAAACTGATCGGCCAGAATAGCATGCTGCAAGTCGTTGACGATTAATCGTAATTTTTTAAAACCACTCAGAAAGGGGACAATCTTGCGGCAGATATCGCCGTGGCCAAGAAATATAGTGTCGCGATCGGAAATCATTCTGGCGCAGTGGCGTGCTATCTCCAATTGGTTGGCCAATGTGAGCGGTGGCAGAGTGACGCCTGGCTCGATTGCCACGGTGTGAGGCTGCGAAGGTGTGGCAATCGCACCGCCAAACGAGCGCTTGAGATAGCCTTGTTGTTCCAGGTAGCTGAGATCGCCGCGGATCGTTACGCCTGAAACCCCTAATTGGGCTGAAAGATCTTCAACCTTGATCTCCCCTTGTTGCCCAACGAGCTCAGCAATTTTTAATCTGCGTTTCAGTAGATTAGATGACTTTCTGGGCACACGCGCCCCCATCGTTAAACGGTAATGGCGGCTACTATAACCTTCATACTTTCTAATTGAAAGTAATACTACTGGTGGCTTTCAGTATGTAGCAAGCCATGAATCATTGAGAGATAAAAACCTCATTTTAATTTATTATTATTTATATTCAATGTGTTACTTATTTATTATCACCAGTTAGCAGTGAGGAGCCGCCTGCGATAACTCACCTTCAACGGGTAATCATCACGATTAATTCTTATGTTTCGTAAATAATTGATATAAAAATTACGTTTTGAAAGTTATTTGGTAATACTCGATCGCTATCACGCTTTTATTTGGTCGTTATCTCTATATTTGGTTTCAGTTAGAAAGTTTGCGTTTTTAAATTTTCATTTTGTAATCACTCGCTGCGGTGTTCAGTGGTTGCGGAACCGGTACCAAGGAGATTCGATGTACATTATTTCAAGCAAGAACATGCTGAAGAAAGCGCAGCAGCAGGGGTACGCGGTACCCGCCTTCAACATTCACAATCTTGAAACCCTGCAGGTGGTGGTCGAAACCGCTGCAAAATACCGTTCACCGGTTATTCTGGCGGGAACCACGAGCACTTTTCATTATGGCGGATTGGATAACATCGTCATGATCGTTAAGGCACTGGCCCATGAACATCAGATCCCGCTGGTACTGCATCTGGATCATCACGAAGATCCTGCTGATATGTTCCATAAGATCAATACCGGTATCCGTTCGGTGATGATTGATGGCTCCCACTTTCCTTTTGAAGAGAATGTGGCGTTGGTGAAACAGATCGTCGATTACGCCCACCGCTATGATGCCAGTGTTGAAGCTGAGCTTGGCCGTCTGGGGGGGCAGGAGGACGACCTTGTTGTGGAAGGTAAAGACGCTATCTACACTTCGCCGGAAGCCGCAGTAGAATTTGTTGCCCGCACCGGGATTGACTCGCTGGCGGTGGCGATTGGTACTGCACATGGCTTGTACCAGTCAGAACCCAAATTGGATTTTTCCCGTCTGGAGCAGATCCGTGACCGGGTTGATCTACCGCTGGTGCTACATGGTGCTTCCGGGCTGAGCGACAGTGATATCCGCCGCTGCATAAACCTGGGGATCTGCAAGGTTAACGTGGCTACTGAACTGAAGATCGCCTTCTCCGACGCCCTGAAAGACTATTTTAATCAGCATCCTGATGCTAATGACCCACGCCACTATATGTTGCCGGCAAAAAGTGCCATGCAGCGTGTAGTGGAAAAAGTCATTGGCGTTTGCGGGTGTGAAGGCCAATTGTAAATGCTTATCTGTAACAACCCCAAATACTGAGTCGCGATAGACCCAGGAATAATAATTGAGGATAGAACATGAATAAAATAAAAGTATTGGGCTCTGTGCTTGCAATAGGTTTAGCGATGTTCTCTCAGGTAACGTTAGCAAAAGAATATAAAATGGGTGCATCTTTATTAACACAACAGCACCCTTTCTATATTGAGCTTGCTGATGCTATGAAAGCGGAAGCCAAGAAAAATGATGTGGTACTGAATATCTCCATCGCCAATCAGGATCTGAATAAACAACTCTCTGACGTCGAGGACTTTATTACCAAGAAAGTTGACGCCATTATTATCTCCCCGGTGGATTCTAAAGGGGTACAGGCGGCGATTATAAAAGCAGAAAAAGCCGGTATTCCAGTGATTACCGTCGACGTTGCCGCCGAAGGCGTACCGGTGGTTAGCCATGTGGCGACAGACAACTATGCCGGTGGGGTAGAAGCAGGCAAGATGATGGGTAAACTGCTGAATGGTAAAGGTAAGGTGGCGATTATCGATTATCCGGCTGTGCAGTCGGTAGTGGCCCGCGTGGATGGTTTCAAGAAAGGGCTGGCTGAGACTCCAGAGGTGAAGATTGTCGCTATCCAGACCGGCATCACCCGCGCAGAAGCGCTGACGGTGGCACAGAACATGATGCAAGCGCATCCAGACCTGAACGGCCTGTTCGGTTTTGGTGATGATGCTGCACTGGCCGCAGTTATCGCCGCTAAATCAGCCCGTAACGACAATATCAAGATCATCGGTTTTGATGGTATGAAAGAGGCGCGTGATGCCGTTGACAGCGGCAAAACCTTTGTTGCCGTTATACGTCAGTATCCAGACCAGATGGGCGCCAAAGCTATTGATGCCGCTGTTGATCACCTCAACGGCAAACCGGTGGCGAAGCTGATCCCGATTGCTCCGGGTGTTTACACCGGCAAATAACGTGGCTGGTTAATTAAAGGTAAAGCAAAGCGCAGTGGTGCTTGGCTTTACCTCCATCATCTTTAGGCTGTGTCCCTTAATTGCCCGTGGTGCCGTCGCAGACCCAAAAGCCCGTTATCAAGGTGGAGGGTGAAGGGCAGAGTGGGTCTCTGTTCAAGCCCGACACCACAGAGAATGGGCTTTTGGGGCGCGACCCTACGGGCTGGGGCCATTTGCGCGCATTGCGGCGTTGTTCGCCGCTTATTTGGTCCACCAAACCTCGCGGCTCACGCCTTGCCCTGTGCGCAAATGACCGCCAGCGGCGCTCGCGTGCAATTAAGGGACACAGCCTAATGTTGGCTTGCGGTGACTCGCCCCGGTTAGATGGGTGCAACCGAGTTTGCTGCCTGCTCGAATATATCCCCGCGTGGAGGGTATCATGACGGATACAGTGCTGGCGGTAACGGAAATAGCTAAAAGCTTTGGCCATGTTAACGCGCTAAAAAATGTCAGCCTGAAAATACGCAAGGGTAGAGTCCATACGTTGCTAGGGGAGAATGGTGCTGGTAAATCCACGCTGATGAAAATTCTGGCGGGTATTTATCCTCCCACCAAAGGAGAGATTGTTCTTAAAGGGCAACGAGTGACTATTGCCAATCCGCAACACTCAAGAAAGCTGGGGATTGCTATTATTTTTCAGGAGCTAAGCCTGAGTAATAACATGAGCGTGGCGGAAAATATCTATGCTAATAATGAACCCAACCGCTTTGGTATTATTAATCACGCAAAGATGGTGAATGATTGCCAACGTCTGCTGACGGATTTGGCTATTCCACTCGATCCACAGCAAGTTGTCGGCTCCATGTCGATGGCGCAGCGCCAACTGGTGGAAATTGCCAAGGCGCTGAGTTACCCGGCCGATGTGGTCATTATGGATGAACCGACCTCTTCTCTGAGTGATAACGAGGCCGATATTCTGTTCGGCATTATCGACAAGCTGAAACAGCGGGATTGTGCGGTCATTTATATCTCCCACCGTATGGACGAAATCATGCGAGTTTCCGACGATATTTCCGTTCTGCGCGACGGGGAATTCATCGCCACCCACGATAAGCAAAAGACGAATATTCATCAGTTGATTGCTGAGATGGTAGGCCGTGAAATGGCTAATATCTACCCACCACGGATTGGTCAACCACCGGCAACAGACAACCCACCGGTGCTGGAGCTGCGCAATTTCTCACAGCAAAAACTGTTTCACGATATCCATTTTTCGCTACGTGCCGGAGAGGTTTTAGGCTTTTTTGGGCTAGTGGGGTCGGGGCGTTCCGACGTGATGAAGGCCATCTTCGGTCTGACCGGTTATCAGGGGGAAATTCGCATCGATGACGCGGTAGTTACCATTCGTAGCCCGCAACAGGCGATTGCGCAGGGAATTGCCTTCGTGACGGAAAACCGCAAAGAGGAAGGGCTGGTATTGATGCATGACGTTAGCATGAATACCCACCATGTGGCATTCCAGTATACGGACTCCCGTTTGATTAACTACAAGCGTGAAGAAGCACAAACCTTGCAGGCAATAAGGCGTATGAATATCAAGGTCAGCTCGCCCTATCAATTGGTTAGTACCTTGAGCGGCGGTAACCAGCAAAAGATTGTGCTATCGAAGTGGTTGGAAAAAGTACCCAAGATATTAATCCTCGATGAGCCCACACGCGGTGTGGATGTTGGCGCGAAGTTCGAGATCTATAACGTGATTCGGCAACTCGCGGCTCAGGGTACCGCCATCATTTTGGTCTCTTCCGAGCTACCCGAAGTTATGGCACTCAGCGATCGTCTGGTGGTGATGCGAGCGAAGCAAATTGCCGAGATTTTCACCAGCGCTGGTTTAACGCAAACACAGGTTATGACTGCAGCAACAGGAGTCAAATAATGAGCGAAAAAGTGCTGGCTGCCGGGGGACACCAGGCGTTCAACGGCCCAGGAAAACTGGCAAAAGCCATTAGGCAGTATGGTGGCATTCTGGCAGGTTTGATCGCCCTGATTGTATTGTTTGGTTTTATCAACGACAGCTTTCTGAGCGTGAATAATGTTACCAATATCATTCTGCAGGTTTCGATCATTGCGATCACCGCCTATGGCATGACTTATGTGCTGTTACTGGGGGATATCGATCTCTCGGTAGGTTCGACCATCGCGCTGGTGGGTACGTTTGCTGCCCTTGGGTTGTCGTTTGGCATCCCGTTTATTCTGGTGATCCCACTGTCGATTATGGCGGCACTGGTGCTGGGTTTGGTTAACGGCAGTCTGACGGCATTGGCAGGTATTCCTTCGTTTATCGTCACCGTTGCCACGATGGGGATCTTCCGTGGGATCGCCTACATCGTTACCGACGGTACGCCAATCATGATTAAAGACGAAGCCTTTCTGGCATTGGGTAATGGCGAATTCCTCTATATTCCCATACCGATCTGGATCCTGTTGGCCTTGCTGATCGTTAACCACTTTATTTTGTCGAAAACCACGTTTGGGCGAAAAATTTATATTACTGGTGGTAATAAAGAGGCTGCCGTTTATTCCGGGATTAGCGTTTCCGCGTTGAAAATCAAGGTCTTTATGATCACTGCGGTGATGGCGGGTATCAGCGGCATGATCTTGGCCTCTCGCCTCTATTCAGGCCAGCCCAACGCGGCACTGAGTTATGAACTGGATGCTATCGCTGCCGCAGTACTAGGGGGCACCAGCCTGAACGGCGGATACGGCACGGTGATTGGTACCATGATTGGGGCACTGACAATCGGAGTGATCAACAACGGGATGAACTTAATGAACGTGCCTTATTTCTACCAGATGGTAGTCAAGGGATTGGTGATCCTTATTGCGGTGTATGTCGACGTCAGAAATAAAAAGAAACGTGGTTAGTGGTTAAAGGCATATTTGTATAAGGAACGGGATAATGAGAAAGATTTATACCATCGGAGAGATCCTGGTTGAGATCATGGCCGATAAGGTTGGTCAGACTTTCACCCATCCAGGCGTGTGGAATGGCCCTTTCCCCAGTGGCGCCCCTGCAATTTTTATTGATCAGGCCACCAAGTTGGGCGGGCAGTGCGGCATTATCAGCTGCGTGGGCAACGACGGCTTTGGTATGTTGAATATCGAACGCCTGAAGGCAGATGGCGTGGATGTACGTGGTATCCGCGTGTTGCCCCATGAAACAACCGGCAGCGCTTTTGTGACATATCATTCAAACGGCGAACGTGATTTTATTTTCAATATCAAAAACGCCGCTTGTGGCAAATTATCTGCGGAACATGTTAATGCCGAACTATTGCAGGACTGCCAGCACTTCCACGTTATGGGCTCTTCACTATTTTCATTCCATATGGTGAATGCAGTGAAAAAGGCTGCGGGCATCGTGAAAGCCCATGGCGGCACACTATCTTTCGATCCGAATATCCGTAAAGAAATGCTCAATATCCCTGAAATGCGGGATGCACTGCATTACGTGCTGGAGTTGACAGACATCTATATGCCAAGCGAAGGCGAAGTGATGCTGCTCTCTTCACAGTCAACGCTGGATGGGGCAATTGCACATTACCTAAAGGACGGTATTAAAGAGGTGGTTGTGAAGCGTGGTGATAAGGGTGCAAGCTACTATTCCACGGATGAAACTATTCATATTGATAGCTACTCCGTCGATGAGGTGGATCCAACTGGCGCTGGGGATTGCTTTGGTGGTGCTTACATCGCCTGCCGATTACAAGGGCATAGCGTTCCGCAGGCGCTGCGTTATGCCAATGCTTGTGGG
Source organism: Serratia aquatilis (assembly GCF_044865145.1). Classification (NCBI taxonomy): domain Bacteria; kingdom Pseudomonadati; phylum Pseudomonadota; class Gammaproteobacteria; order Enterobacterales; family Yersiniaceae; genus Serratia; species Serratia aquatilis. The sequence goes on from NZ_CP173186.1 coordinate 510,372, forward strand.
GCACTGGCTGTGACCAGGCGCGGTCCGATGGAAGGAACATCCACCTTTGCTGAAATTGATGCGTTCTTACATCAACAGCAACATCTTGCTTCCGTAGGTGCGCTATAAACCCCTTGCTGCAAAAGATATCGTGTCATGCGTGCAGAATGGGCTATCGCTTCAGTGATAAAAAAACACCGCAGATGAGCTCATGCGGTGTTTTTATTCTATAACCGATAGCGGGTTATCAGGTTTCCTGCAGACCCAGCTTTTTCTCCAGATAGTGGATGTTGGTGCCACCATGCTGGAAGTTTTCGTCGCTCATGATCTTCTGCTGCAGCTCAACGTTGGTTTTTATGCCATCGATGATCAACTCTGCCAAGGCATTCTTCATGCGGGCAATGGCCACATCACGGTTTTCACCGTAAGTGATCAGTTTGCCGATCATGGAATCATAGTACGGCGGTACGGTATACCCGGCGTAGATATGTGATTCCCAACGCACGCCGAAACCACCTGGAGCATGGAAACGGGTGATCTTACCCGGGCTTGGCAAGAAGGTGTTCGGATCTTCGGCGTTAATACGGCATTCCACCGCATGGCCGTGAACCTTCACTTCTTCCTGCTTGATCGACAGCGGTTGACCGGCAGCGATACGCAGTTGCTCTTTGATCAGATCTACACCAGTGATCATTTCTGTCACCGGGTGTTCCACCTGAATACGAGTATTCATTTCGATGAAATAGAACTCGCCGTTTTCATACAGGAACTCAAAGGTACCCGCACCACGGTAGCCGATTTCAACGCAGGCTTTTGAACAACGTTCACCGATGTAGCGGCGCAGCTCTGGGGTGATCCCTGGCGCTGGGGCTTCTTCAACCACTTTCTGGTGACGGCGCTGCATGGAGCAGTCACGTTCAGCCAGATAGATCGCATTGCCCTGGCCATCTGCCAACACCTGAATTTCGATGTGGCGTGGGTTCTCCAGATATTTCTCCATGTAAACCATGTCGTTGTTGAAAGCCGCTTTGGCTTCCGCTTTAGTCATGGAAATGGACTGCTCAAGATCTTTGTCGCCGCGCACAACGCGCATCCCACGGCCACCGCCACCGCCAGAAGCTTTGATGATCACTGGGTAACCGATACGCTTGGCGAAGGCACGGTTTTTATCCATGTCCTCGGTCAGCGGGCCATCAGAGCCTGGAACACAAGGAACGCCCGCTTTTTTCATCGCGTTGATGGCAGAAACCTTGTCACCCATAAGCCGGATAGTTTCAGCTCGTGGGCCAATGAAGATGAAACCAGAGCGTTCTACCTGCTCGGCAAAATCCGCATTTTCAGACAGGAAACCATAACCTGGGTGAATGGCTACTGCGCCAGTGATTTCAGCGGCGGAGATGATTGCCGGGATGTTCAGATAGCTTTTTACAGAAGGCGCAGGACCGATACATACGGTCTCATCCGCCAGTAGTACGTGTTTCAGATCGCGATCGGCGCTTGAGTGAACAGCTACGGTTTTGATGCCAAGCTCTTTACAGGCACGCAGTATACGAAGCGCGATCTCGCCACGGTTGGCGATAACAATTTTATCAAGCATGGTGCGCCTCGTTATTCGATGACGACCAATGGCTCGTCATATTCAACCGGTTGGCCGTTTTCTACCAAGATAGCTTTAACCACACCGGACTTGTCTGCTTCGATCTGGTTCATCATTTTCATTGCTTCAACGATGCACAGGGTATCACCGGCGTTCACTTTCTGACCGACTTCCACGAAGGCTTTCGCATCCGGGCTTGGCGTGCGGTAGAAGGTACCTACCATCGGTGAACGAACGATGTGCCCACTCACGGCCGCTGGTGCTGCTGGGGTTTCCGCCGCCGTAGCAGGGGCAACAGCAGTAGCTAGAGCAGGTTGCTGCTGGAGCGGCATTGCATACTGTTGCATCATTGGGTAAGCCTGGGCCGGTGCGGCACGACTGATGCGTACTGACTCTTCGCCTTCAGAGATTTCCAGTTCAGAGATACCTGATTCTTCAACCAGTTCGATCAGTTTCTTTATTTTACGAATATCCATGAGTGTGATTCCGTACTCTTCTGTGTAGCAATTAGTTGGATTTTGACAAACGGCGAACCGCTGCCTGTAAAGCAAATGTGTAGCCATCCGCGCCGAGACCGCAGATCACCCCTACTGCAATATCTGACAGGTAAGAGTGACGGCGGAAAGGTTCACGGGCATGCACGTTGGACAGATGGATCTCGATAAACGGGATCTGTACCGCTAAAAGCGCATCGCGCAACGCCACGCTGGTATGCGTGAACGCGGCAGGGTTAATCAGAATAAAGTCCGTATTACCGTGTGCCTGATGAATGCGATCGATTAACGCATGCTCGGCATTGGATTGTAGATGACTCAGAGTGATGTCTAGCGCGAGCGCCTGGTTTTCCAATCCATTAACAATCTCTGTTAGCGTTGTGCTGCCATATTTTTCTGGCTCACGCGTCCCCAGCAGATTGAGATTGGGGCCGTTCAGAAGCAAAATGTGAAACTTATCCGCCATTGTGCTGGTATCTCCGGCAATAAAACCATCATCGTAGAAAATAACCCGATGTTTCCAATTTGTCACCTGTTACGCGACGATTTTGCGCCAGCGGCAGGAACAAGGTCGGGCATTATAACGATATCGTAGCAATTCGCAGCTAAATACTGGTCTTATCAGCGAAGATATTCAACCCTAAATCAGTAAACAGAGCATGCTACTATTGGATTATGAGGTGTAGAACACAGAAAAGTTCCTCATCAGAACCAGGGATTTTTCCCGTCAATCAGGTCGACTGTTGCCAAGCTTACCGCCACCAGGCGCGAAATTTCTTGTAACGAAGCGCTAACAACAGCAGGGCAAGTGAGGCATAGATAAAAGGCTGCGGTGAGAAAGTTTTCACTGACCACAAATAATGAATCGGTGCCAGGATCGCCACCAGATAGACGAAGTTATGCAATTTCTGCCATTTGGCAGCTAACTTGCGCTGGGCCCACAGTGTTGATGTGGCAGCTAGTGCAAACAGCAGCAGCCAACAGATAATGCCCAGTGTCAGGTATGGGCGGGTAACGAGTTCCTTTCCCAACAGGCCAACATTGCTTAGCCCCAGTTCGAGCGTCGAGTAACTGATCAGATGTAGCGTGCCCCAGGCAAAACACCATAAACCCAGCAGGCGTCGGCAGCGAATCAACAGTGGCTGACGCGTATAGCGGGCTAAGGGCGTGACGATTAAGCCGGCTAACAGCAACTTTAGCGTCATTCTACCGGTAAAGTGCTGAATATCCTTGGCAGGATCGGCACTTAACCAACCCTGATTGATCGCCAGGAGCAACCAGATAAAGGGAAGAAAAGCGGCCAGATAGATCAGCACTTTCAGCCAGATAATCTGCTTTGGCGTTAATCGCACTCAGAAATTCTCCCGTAAATCGAGCCCGCGGTACAGTGAAGCAACCTGTTCGGCATAGCCGTTGAATAACAGGGTTGGCTGACGCTGTACATCCAGAATTCCGCCTGAACCAATGAACCGCTCGGTGGCTTGCGACCAACGTGGGTGATCAACATTGGGGTTCACATTAGCGTAAAAACCATATTCGTTGGGTGCCAACAGATTCCAGGTAGTAGGCGGCTGTTCACGAGTCAGGCTGATTTGCACGATGGATTTGATTCCCTTGAAACCGTATTTCCATGGCGTGATAAGCCGCAATGGTGCTCCGTTTTGCGGAGGTAACGTCTTGCCATAAACCCCAACGGTCAACAGCGCCAGTGGATGCATGGCTTCATCAAGCCTTAACCCTTCGACGTAGGGATATTCCAGCCCACCGCCGATAAACCGATCTTTCTGGCCCGGCATCTGCTGCGGATCGTAAAGTGTTTTAAAGGCTACGTAGCGCGCGTTGCTGTTTGGTTCAGCCAATTTCAGTAACTTACCCAGTTCAAACCCGATCCAGGGAACCACCATTGACCAAGCTTCAACACAACGCATGCGGTAAATACGTTGTTCAAGGGGAAAGCGTTTCAGGAGATCGTCAATGTCCAGCGTCATCGGTTTACCGACTTCACCATCGATTGTTACTTTCCAGCCCTCTGTTTTCAGACTGCCTGCGTTGGCTGCAGGATCGGCTTTATCCAGGCCGAATTCGTAGAAATTATTGTAACCAGTAACCTTTTCCTCCGGCGTAAGTGGCAGATTGGCTTGCCAGGCTTCAGGTTTACTGAACTCCAGAGCCTTGCCAGGCGGAGCCTTGGGCCGATCATCGGCTTTAAACCATGACAATAAATCGGCCTGCGCATGAGTGGGTAACGCCAACGAAGCGGCAGTGATCCCTAACGCCTGGAGTACCTTACGCCGCTGATAAAATACGCTCTCCGGCGTAACATCGGCTTCAGTCAGTTTTCGCTGTTGTTTCATGTGCTGTTCTCCTCAGTTAACACCTAAGCATGGCTTGAAACGTGGCGATATGCCAGAGAGAAGCGAAAGAGTGAGAGTTTTCTAGGGGAATTGCTTCTTTTGCACTTAAGCGCCGTGATAGGCCGTACCAAAATGGAGTAACGTTCAACCAAGGGGGGGGATACCCCCCTCAGCGATTTCAGCTGATTTTTACCAAAGTGCGGCCAGTGATTTGATTATTCATCAGTGCTGCCGCGGCGGCAGGTACCTCCTCCAACACAATCTCATGGGTTGCTTGCGCGTAAAAGCTTGCTGGCAGGATCTCAGCCATACGTTCCCAGGCCGTTTGGCGCCGATGCAACGGCGTATGCACGGAATCTACACCCTGCAGACGAACGTTTCGCAGAATGAAAGGCATCACTGTGGTCGGCAGTAGGTAGCCGCCCGCCAAGCCGCAGGCGGCAACGGTACCGTTGTAATTCATCTGAGCCAGAACGCGAGCCAGTAATTTGTCACCTACGGTATCGATAGCTCCCGCCCAAAGCTGTTTTTCCAGCGGGCGCGGTGCTTCAACATAACCTCTGCGCGGCAAAACCTCTTTTGCGCCCAAAGATTTCAGATAGTCGGTATTACTCTCGCGGCCGCTGAGGGCAGTAACGCTATAGCCTAAAGCAGCAAGCAGGGCGATCGCTGTACTGCCAACTCCACCGCTGGCACCGGTGACCAGAATGTCGCCATCTTCTGGTTTTACCCCGCCCTCCTCCAGTGCCATAACGCACAACATGGCGGTAAATCCTGCCGTGCCAAGGATCATGGCTTTGCGTTCACTCAGCGCTTTGGGCAAAGGAACCAGCCATTCCCCGGAAATGCGCGCCTGTTCGGCCAATCCGCCCCAGTGGTTTTCACCTACACCCCAGCCGGTAAGTACCACGCTTTGGCCTACTTTATAACGTGAGTCTTTACTGCTGCTGACCTTACCGGCAAAATCGATACCCGGAACCATCGGGAAGTTACGAACGATTTTTCCTTTGCCAGTGATCGCCAGGGCGTCCTTGTAGTTAAGGCTTGACCAGTTAACCTCGACTGTTACATCCCCCTCGGGTAACCGAGCGCTGTCGATATCTTTGACCTGTGCCAGTGTTTGATCGTTCTGTTGTTCCAATAACAGTGCACGCATATCAATATTTTTCCTTAATTTCATATTCTATATGAATAAATTAGTCTGTTTCATTTGACTATATGCAGGATAAAAATGTCTGCCCTGATAAAAGACAAAAAAAAGGTGTTTAGTGGTTTTCTTCATTGCTTATGCTTGATAGGTTGGTAAATATAACCTGACTCTTGTTAAGGGAAAGGTAACACTCTGGCAACTTTTAAAATCAGGTTATCGTATTGTATTTATTCGAGCGTGAACGGAGCCTTGGTACTCTGAATAATTCGAGTTGCAGTAAGGCGGTAAGCCCAATAATCCTTAGCTGCATAAACAGCTCCCTGGCTGTGGCTAACGGGGGTGGCAAACGCGTAAGCAACTTGAAACGTAGCGAGTACACACATCAAAAGATGACTATTTATCCAATCACTGCGAACAAGGCACAGGGATGAGATTTACAACCAAACTCTCTGCACTAATTACCCTGCTCGTCGCACTGGCTATGTTTTTAATGCTGATGGGGTGCTCATACAGCTTTTTCTATGTCACCCAGGATCGTATGGAACGTCGCCTCGAAGCGTTGGCAACCTCTCTCGATCAGGCGATGTTGCTTGGGCCTGTGCAAGAACATCCTAGCTGGCTCCCCTTGGTAATGCGCCCACTGGGTATTGTTTCCATCAGTGTAGATACTGAAACCAGCAACCTTTTCTCCTATCGACTACCGAAGATAAAGCTTCCCTGGGGGGCGGTTTACGATTACCGGCAAGTTTCGCTGGGTATGGTCCAACACCCAGGTGTGATGCTGAACGTCACTTATCTTGATCCGTTTGCCAGCGATGTGCGTTCATTACAGTCTACAGCAGCGATGACCGTATCGATCATTGTCATGTTGGTGATCTTGCTCTTCAGTTTGCGCTGGTTGCGTGAACAGGCGGTCGGTGAAGAACGTCTTGAGTACCGTGCTCGGCGCATTCTCAAAGGTGAGCGTGAAGAAGTGCTTAAGGGCGATGTGCGAGAGTGGCCAGCCAGCGTAAGCAGCGCCCTGGATCGCCTGCTGGCGGATCTGGCAGAAGCTCGCGAAGAGCGTAGCCGAGTCGATACGCTGATCCGCGCTTTTGCCGCGCAAGATGCCAAAACCGGTCTCAATAACCGGTTATTCTTCGACAACCAGCTTACTACACAACTGGAGGATGAAGGCTCGCACGGGATTGTGATGATGGTGCGTTTGCCGGATTTTGATACCCTGCGTGACGTTCATGGCAACGCGGCGGTACAAGAACTGATGTACTCGCTGGTCAACCTGCTGTCGACTTTTGTCATGCGCTATCCTGCCGCACTGCTGGCCCGTTATTTCCACAGCGATTTTACCGTTTTGCTGCCCCACCGCACCCTGAAAGAGGCCGATGTTATTGCCGCGCAATTGGTCAAGGCCATCGACTCTCTGCCTTCAACTGCGCTTATCGATCGTGAAACTTTCCTGCATATTGGCATTGTTGCCTATCGTAGTGGGCAAACAACCGAGCAAATAATCGATTATGCCGAGCAGGCTACTCGCAACGCCACCCTGCAGGGTGAAAACGGTTGGTATGTTTATGACAGTAATGTTCCGGAAAAAGGGCGCGGTAGTGTTAAATGGCGAACATTGCTCGAGCAGATGTTAGCCCGTGGCGGTCCGCGCCTGTATCAAAAACCGGCCGTTACGGTTGAAGGGGAAGTGCATCACCGCGAAATCATGAGCCGCATTTATGATGGAACGCAAGAGTTATTGCCTTCTGAATATATGCCGTTGATCAAGCAACTCGGGCTGGCAGAGAAATACGATCGTCTGCAGATAAATCGGATTATTCCGTTATTAGCCCTCTGGCCTGAAGAGACGCTGGCATTTCCACTATGTGTTGATTCATTATTGCAGCGTAGTTTTCAACGCTGGCTGCGCGATACCCTGCTACAGTGTGAAAAAAGTCACCGTCAGCGAATTCTGATTGAACTTGCTGAAGCTGATGTGTGTCAACATATCGACCGTTTACGCCCGATGTTGCGATTACTTACCGGATTGGGATGCCGCTTGGCGGTTTCTCAGGCAGGTTTAACCGTAGTCAGTACCTCTTATATCAAGTCGTTGCCTGTGGAGATCGTCAAGCTTCACCCTGGCTTGGTGCGGAGTATTGACCGGCGTGATGAGAACAAGTTGTTTGTTCAGAGCCTTACTGGTGCATGTGAAGGGACTCGTGCGAAGGTTTTTGCCGCCAGCGTGCGTACGCGTAACGAATGGCAGACGTTGAAGGAGCGCGGGATCCTCGGTGGTCAGGGTGACTTTTTTGCGCCGCCGGAGCCCATCGACGTCAACCGCAAAAAATATTCGCGTCGTTATCGTGTTTAACCTGATGACTGGGCAAAAATTAACGTAGAATGGCCCGTCTTTTCCTGTGGGCGTCAGCAGGTACTTACAACCGGTGACAATCAGGGAAAATGTTAGATTTTATGAGCTGTGTTACGCCGATGGTATGTTGATTTGGTGGAAAACTGAGCCTTTGTTGAGGGATTTCAGACCCCTTTCGTTTTCCGTACTTTCGGTCAAAGATAACGCAGACTATTTTTCACCGAAGTAGAACGTTTTTGCGCCTTGTCGCTGCTTCGTGTGGTTGGTAAAGTAGGCGGATTTTATTTTCCGCCCCCAGCTTGCAGGATTATCCTTTCGTTATGTTTAAGAAATTTCGTGGCATGTTTTCCAATGACTTGTCCATCGACTTGGGTACCGCCAATACCCTTATTTATGTTAAAGGACAAGGCATTGTATTGAATGAACCGTCGGTGGTTGCCATTCGCCAGGATCGTGCCGGTTCACCGAAGAGCGTTGCGGCCGTGGGCCATGACGCCAAGCAGATGCTGGGGCGTACGCCTGGCAATATCGCTGCCATTCGTCCGATGAAAGATGGTGTTATTGCTGACTTTTTCGTGACAGAAAAAATGTTGCAGCACTTCATCAAGCAGGTTCATAGCAACAGTTTTATGCGCCCAAGCCCGCGTGTTCTGGTTTGTGTGCCTGTCGGGGCTACTCAGGTTGAACGCCGTGCGATCCGTGAATCTGCACAAGGGGCTGGTGCGCGTGAAGTCTTCCTGATTGAAGAGCCAATGGCTGCGGCTATCGGTGCCGGGTTACCGGTGTCGGAAGCAACCGGTTCCATGGTGGTTGATATCGGTGGTGGTACCACCGAAGTGGCGGTGATCTCGCTCAACGGCGTAGTCTACTCCTCTTCCGTGCGTATCGGTGGCGATCGTTTCGATGAAGCCATCATTAATTATGTGCGCCGTAACTATGGTTCACTGATTGGTGAAGCAACTGCTGAGCGTATCAAGCACGGTATCGGTTCGGCCTATCCTGATGATGAAGTCCGTGAAATCGAAGTTCGTGGTCGTAACCTGGCAGAGGGTGTTCCACGCGGTTTCACCATGAATTCCAATGAAATCCTCGAAGCTCTGCAAGAGCCTTTGACCGGTATCGTCAGTGCGGTGATGGTTGCACTGGAGCAGTGCCCACCAGAATTGGCTTCGGATATCTCAGAACGCGGTATGGTGCTGACCGGTGGTGGCGCTTTGCTGCGTAACCTGGATCGCCTGCTGATGGAAGAGACCGGGATCCCGGTGGTAGTCGCAGAAGATCCTCTCACCTGTGTGGCTCGCGGTGGTGGCAAGGCGTTGGAAATGATCGACATGCATGGCGGCGATTTGTTCAGCGAAGAATAATCAGCAGCCCCAGAGTGGTGGGATCGAGTCGGATGACGGCAATTGCAGAGCATCTGGGGCGGTTCCACATTCTGTTGTCGAGGAACGCGTATAATTTATGAAGCCGATTTTCAGCAGGGGGCCTTCCCTGCAGCTACGCCTTTTCTTGGCAGTGATCGCGGCAATCGCTCTGATCATTGCAGATAGCCGGCTCGGTACGTTCGTTAAAATACGAAACTACATGGATACCGCTGTCAGTCCTTTTTATTTTTTGGCCAATGGGCCGCGTAAACTTTTGGACAGCGTTTCGGAAACGCTGGCTACCCGCCAACAGCTGGAACTGGAAAACCGTGCACTGCGGCAGGAATTGTTGCTGAAAAACAGCGACATACTTCTTCTTGGCCAATTTAAACAGGAAAATGCCCGTTTGCGTGAGCTATTGGGCTCACCGTTGCGCCAGGACGAACATAAAATGGTTACTCAGGTAATGTCGACCGGCTCTGATCCTTACAGCGATCAGGTGGTGATCGACAAAGGCTCTGATAATGGTGTTTATGAAGGCCAGCCGGTGATCAGCGATAAAGGCGTGGTCGGGCAGGTTGTGGCTGTGGCAAAAATGACCAGCCGTGTATTGCTGATTTGCGATGCCTCCCACGCATTGCCAATCCAGGTGTTGCGTAATGATATTCGCGTGATCGCAGCGGGAAGTGGTTGTGCTGATGATTTACAGTTGGAACATCTACCGGGTAATACCGATATTCGCGTGGGGGATGTGCTGGTCACTTCCGGCCTGGGTGGTCGTTTTCCTGAAGGCTATCCGGTTGCGGTGGTTTCTTCGGTGAAGGTGGACAATCAGCGTGCCTATACCGTCATTCAGGCGCGGCCAACCGCAGGCTTGCAACGTTTACGTTACCTGTTATTACTGTGGGGAGCCGATCGCAATGGAAATATGCCGTTGCCACCGGATGAAGTGCACAGGGTGGCGAATGAGCGGCTGATGCAGATGCTGCCTCAGGTCTTGCCGCCGGTCGATGCTATGGGCCCACCGGCACCTGCTGTCGGCAGCACCTTGCCGCCAGTTGCCACAAGTGAGCCCGCCGGGGCTGGAGCTACACGATGAACCGCTATCGTAGCCATGGGCGTTGGATAATCTGGTTGTCATTTTTAGTCGCGCTGGTGCTGCAAATCATGCCGTGGCCAGAGCAAATCTACATGTTCCGTCCCTCTTGGTTGATGCTTATTTTGACTTACTGGGTGATGGCGTTGCCGCATCGGGTTAACGTGGGTACCGGTTTCGTCCTGGGGCTGATCATGGACCTGATCCTTGGGTCCACGCTGGGGGTGCGTGCGCTGGCGATGGGTATCATCGCTTATCTGGTCGCTTTCAAATTCCAATTATTCCGCAATATGGCACTGTGGCAGCAAGCGCTGATCGTGGTGCTGCTATCATTGGCACTGGATGTGGTGGTCTTCTGGGCTGAGTTTTTAGTTATCAATGTCTCTTTTCGCCCTGAGGTATTCTGGAGTAGTGTGGTTAACGGTGTACTCTGGCCATGGCTATTCCTGTTGATGCGCAAAATCCGCCGCCAGTTTGCCGTGCAATGAGGTTATATTGATGTTTTCGCTTTATCTTGCTTCTGGCTCCCCGCGCAGACGTGAATTGTTGACACTGCTTGGCTTGCCGTTTGAAATCATTCTGACGCATACAGAAGAACAGCGTAAGCAGGGTGAAACTGCCGAGGAATACGTTTGCCGTCTGGCACAGGATAAAGCCAGCGCGGGTGTTGCTATGGCGCAGCAGGATTGGCCGGTGCTGGGTGCGGATACTATTGTGGTACTGAACGGCCAGGTACTTGAAAAACCTCAGAATGAAGAGCATGCGGCGCAGATGTTGGCAGCGTTATCCGGTAAACAGCACCAGGTGATGACTGCCGTCGCGATTGCCGATCGGAGCGATATGCTGTGCCAATTGGTGGTAACCGACGTCACGTTCCGCAATCTGACACCACAGGATATACACGAGTACATTGCAACGGGTGAGCCGATGGATAAAGCGGGCGCCTATGGGATTCAAGGAAAGGGTGGTTGTTTCGTCAGAGCGATAGCCGGCAGTTATCATGCGGTAGTGGGGTTGCCGTTGGTCGAAACACATGAGCTGCTCAGTAATTTTGTCGCATTACGAGATATGAGAACCGTTTGAAGGCGCCATTCTATTTCGCTTTTTCGCTCTTTTAGATAAGGGTAGGCGTTCATCGGTTCTGAGGAGAAAGCATGACAGCTGAGCTACTGGTTAACATCACACCGTCTGAAACGCGGGTTGCCTATATCGACGGTGGCATCCTGCAAGAGATCCATATTGAGCGCGAAGCCAAACGTGGCATCGTCGGCAATATTTATAAAGGCCGAGTAAGTCGTGTTTTACCCGGCATGCAGGCTGCTTTTGTCGACATTGGCCTGGATAAGGCCGCTTTTCTGCATGCCTCGGATATCATGCCACACACCGAATGTGTGGCGGGCGACGAGCAGAAGAATTTCCATGTGCGTGACATTGCAGAACTGGTTCGTCAAGGACAGGATCTGATGGTCCAGGTGGTGAAAGATCCTTTGGGTACCAAAGGAGCGCGTCTTACCACGGATATCACTTTGCCATCACGCTATCTGGTATTTATGCCAGGAGCGGCGCATGTGGGCGTTTCTCAGCGTATTGAGAGTGAAGCTGAACGAGAGCGCCTGAAACGCGCCGTGGCGGGATACTGCGACGAACTGGGCGGCTTTATTATTCGCACTGCAGCGGAAGGCATTGGCGAAGAAGAACTGTCGCAAGATGCAGCCTTCCTTAAGCGGTTGTGGACTAAGGTCATGGAGCGCAAGAAGCGTAACCAGACCAAGTACAAACTCTATGGTGAACTGGCGCTGGCGCAGCGGATCCTGCGTGATTTTGCGGGCGCAGCACTTGATCGTATCCGCGTAGATTCACGCTTAACGCATGACCAATTGGTAGAGTTCACGGGGGAGTACATACCGGACATCACCAAAAAATTGGAGTTGTACACTGGCAGCCAGCCGATTTTCGATCTGTATGATGTTGAGAATGAGATCCAACGAGCGCTGGAGCGCAAGGTCGAATTGAAATCGGGTGGCTACCTCATCATCGATCAAACTGAAGCTATGACCACCGTAGATATCAATACCGGTGCGTTTGTCGGCCATCGTAATCTTGATGAAACCATCTTCAACACCAACATTGAAGCAACGCAGGCTATAGCTCGCCAATTACGGCTGCGTAACCTGGGGGGCATCATTATTATTGACTTCATTGATATGAACAATGAAGAACATCGCCGCCGGGTATTGCACTCACTGGAGCTGGCGCTAAGTAAAGATCGCGTAAAAACCACGATTAATGGTTTCTCTCAGCTAGGATTAGTTGAAATGACGCGTAAACGTACGCGTGAAAGTATTGAGCATGTGCTGTGCAACGATTGCCCTACTTGCCAGGGGCGTGGAACGGTGAAAACGGTTGAAACCGTCTGCTATGAGATCATGCGTGAGATTGTTCGTGTCCACCATGCCTACGATTCTGATCGCTTCCTGGTCTATGCGTCTGCTGCGGTGGGGGAAGCACTGAAAGGTGAAGAATCTCATGCGCTGGCTGAAGTGGAAATCTTCGTCGGTAAACAGGTCAAGGTGCAGATCGAACCGCTGTACAGCCAGGAACAGTTCGATGTGGTAATGATGTAAACCCGTTCGCTGGAGATTAAACTCCTACATTGTTGGGGGCAGTATGCTGAACCCGCCACAGTGCAGAGCAATTTGTGTTGCCAGTCAACGGAAGCAAGGAGAAATGCGTGAGGCGACTGCCCGGGATCCTGTTAGCTACAGGCGCCATTTTGATTGTTGTTGTGGCGTTGCTGATCAGTGGGTTGCGTCTGTTGCTACCTGAGCTGAATCACTACCGCCCACTCATTCTGGAAAAAATACAGGCAATCTCAGGGGTGCCTGTTGAGGCCGACTTTGTGCAAGGCAGTTGGGAAACCTTTGGCCCAACGCTGGAAGTGCATAACATCAGCCTGTCTCTGCCAAATAGCTCGATACGGATTGAACGGGTCACGCTGGCGTTGGATGTGTGGCAATCACTGCTGCGTTTACGCTGGCAGTTCCGCGATCTTACCTTCCATCAGTTACAGTTAGCTCTGAATACCACACTTGGTGGCGACGGCAATAATGGCAACGCCATTACGCCAAGCACTGTGAGCGACCTGTTCCTTTACCAACTCGATCACTTTGATCTTAACAACAGCCGAGTCTCCTTCCTGACACCTTCTGGTGCCCGCGCGGAATTCCACATCCCACAAATGACTTGGCTGAATAGCCGTGACCGCCATCGTGCTGAAGGCTTGGTGAGCCTTTCTACGCTGAATGGCCAGCACGGAGTTGTGCAACTGCGGTTGGATTTACGTGATGAGCAAGGGTTGCTGAGTACCGGTAAGATCTTCATGCAGGCCGATGATATCGACATGAAGCCCTGGTTTAGCCGCTGGCTAAAAACCAACACTGGCCTGGAAAGTGCAGACTTCAGCCTTGCGGCCTGGCTGAATATCCAAAATGGCGAAATATACGGCGGTAATGCCCTGCTCAAGCAAGGGGCTGCCAGTTGGTTGAGCAACAACGAGCAACACCGTTTGGACGTTGATAACCTGTCGTTGGCGCTAAACCGCGTAGGCAATGGCTGGCAGGTTAATGTTCCGCAACTGAATCTGAAAACCGATGGGGTGGCTTGGGCCCCAGGGACCGTGACCGCATTATGGCTACCGGAAAATACCCAGTTTATGGGGCCGAGTCAGAATGAAGAGTTACGTATTCGAGCCGCGGGTATCGAACTCGAGCGGCTAGAGGCGTTACTCCCTACGTTCTCTTTCCTCAGCCCAAATATACTCGAGCGTTGGAAAGATCTGCAGCCACAGGGCAACCTCAAGGCATTGGCGTTGGATATTCCACTGCAACAACCGGATAAAACGCGATTTCAGGCCTTCTGGCAAGATCTGAGCTGGCAGCACTGGCAACTTGTGCCGGGTGTAAATCACTTTGCTGGCACACTGTTGGGCAGTGTGGAAAATGGTCAACTCAGGCTGGGGCTTGATAACAGCACGTTGCCTTACGGCGACATGTTCCGTGCACCGCTGCAAGTCAGCAGTGCGCAAGGGACCTTGAGTTGGCAATACAATGACAAAGGTTGGCAGTTAGCCAGCAAGGGTTTGGATGTAAAGGCCAAGTCTTTATGGATTAACGGCGATTTCCGCTACCAGCAGCCTGCCAAGGGTGAGCCACGGTTGGAGATTCTGGCGGGCATTCGTCTGTATGATGGTGCCGATGCATGGCGCTATTTTCCAGAACCACTGATGGGTAAGCATCTGGTTGATTATCTTAGCAGTGCGATCCAGGGCGGCCAGGCAGACAATGCTACCCTGATTTATGCCGGAAACCCGCATCATTTCCCCTATAAAGAGCATGACGGCCAATTCCAGGTTGATGTCCCGCTGCGCCATGCCACCTTCCAGTTCCAGCCCGAATGGCCAGCGCTGAAAGATTTTGCTATCGATCTTGATTTCGTTAACGATGGTTTGTGGATGAACGCACCACAGGCACAACTTGGCAAGGTCGCTGGCAGGAATATTACTGCGGTAATTCCGGATTATCTGAAGGAACGTCTATTTGTTGATGCTGACGTTGCCGGTGACGGGCAGGATATCCACGATTATTTTAAGCAAACACCGTTGGATGATTCGGTCGGGGCGGCGCTAGATGAATTGCAGGTCGGTGGCAATGTCAGTGGGCGCTTACACCTTGATATACCGTTAAACGGTGAAAACGTCATCGCCAAGGGGGAAGTCACGCTCAATAATAATGCGTTACTGATTAAGCCGCTGGCGAGCCAGTTAGAGAGAGTGAGCGGTAAATTCCGTTTTAACAATGGCAATCTGGAAAGCGATACCCTAAAGGCAAACTGGTTCGGACAACCGTTGGCGATCAACTTCACCACCTTGGAAGGTAATCAGGATTTTAAGGTTAATGTTGGCTTGAAAGGTGATTGGCAACTGGCCAAGGTTGAAGGTATACCAGAGACCATTGCCCAAGCGCTCGGCGGCACTGCTGCCTTGCAGGGGCAGGTAGCGATCGATTTACCGCATAAGGGCAAGGGCGTTCCCAGTTATGAAGTCGGCGTTAATGCCGAACTGAAAAAAGTGAACAGTCACTTACCTGCTCCTCTTGATAAGCAGGCTGGAGAGGCCTTACCGATCAGCGTGAAAGTGAAAGGGGGGCTGAACGGGTTTATGCTTAACGGCAGGGCCGGTAAACAGAATTACTTCAACAGCGAGTGGCTGTTGGCGAATGAACAGGTGACTTTGGCACGCGCCGTATGGAAAAACGAGGGTAGTGGCACGCCAGAGTTACCCAAAGATAAATCGTTAGCGCTCAATCTGCCTGCACTGGACGGTGAGCAATGGCTGGCGTTGTTGGCACCCTCGATGAAACCTGGAAAGAGTGCTGGCAAGGTTGGTAACTTCAATTTCCCGACCAATGTATTGCTCAATACTCCCCAATTGATTGTAGGGGGGCAAACCTGGCATAACCTGCAACTTACGGTGGAACAGCAGTTGGCGGGTACCAGCGTAACTGCCAAGGGTAAGGAGATAGAAGGCAGCCTGTCTATGCCGGATAACGGTTTATGGCGGGCAGATCTCGGATATCTATACTACAACCCGCAGTTTTCTGGCGACAAGAACAATCAAGAGGCTGCCAAGCTGCCTGCCAAGACAGACCGCGTTTCTTTTCATGATTGGCCTTCACTGATACTGCGCTGTAAATCCTGTTGGTTTATGGGGCAAAATTTTGGCAATGTTGAAGCCGATGTTAAGCATCGGGGAGACTCTCTGGTGTTGGAGCATGGTCTGGTGGATACTGGCTATGGACGCGTGAGTGCCACTGGCTTGTGGAAGCAGAACAGTCAGGAAGAGCGTAGCGCGTTAAAAGGCAAACTGTTGGGGAGCCAAATCAATCAGACAGCCAGCTTCTTTGGTATAACCATCCCGCTGAAAGATGCGCCTTATGATATTGATTTTGACCTGCACTGGCATGGGCAACCCTGGAAGCCGCAGATTAATAAGCTGAACGGCACTATGAAGATCGACCTGGGCAAAGGTGAAATTGACAATATCGGTGGTGGTCGTGCCGGACAATTATTGCGCTTGGTCAGTTTCGATGCTTTGCTGCGCAAATTGCAGTTCGATTTCAGAGATACCTTTGGCAACGGTTTTTACTTTGATTCCATACGCGGCACTGTCTGGGCGAAAGATGGCATAATGTATACGGATAACCTGCTGATTGATGGGTTGTCTGCCGATATTGCCATGAATGGCCAGATTGATCTGGTGCGTCGCCAAATTGATATGCAGGCAGTGATCGCACCAGAAATTTCGGCAACGGTTGGGGTTGCCACTGCTTTTGCCATTAACCCGATTGTGGGTGCGGCGGTTTTTGCGGCTTCTAGAGTGTTGTCGCCACTGTGGAACAAGATCTCGTTTATCCGCTACAACATTACCGGCAGCTTGGATCACCCGGATATCAATGAGGTGTTGCGCAAGCCAAAGGAGGAGAAAGCACCATGAAAAATGCTAACGTTGCGTTGTTACAACTGTGTAGCGGTGAACAGGTGCGGGACAACCTGGCCCAGATTGAGCAGCAAATCAAGCAGCTCAACGCCGGTGTAAAACTGGTCATGACACCAGAAAACGCGTTGCTGTTTGCCAATGCGGCCGCCTACCGTGAGCATGCAGAAAAAGAGGGCGATGGCCCTTTGCAACAGGCGGTTAGTGATTTGGCTCGGCGTTATAAGGTATGGTTGTTGATTGGTTCGATGCCCCTTGTCAGCCGTGAAGATCCGCAGCGCATTACCACCAGCAGCCTGTTATTTGACGACCAGGGGGTGATCCGTGGCCGTTACGATAAAATGCACATGTTTGATGTCGACATTAAAGATATGCACGCCCATTACCGTGAATCGGATACGTACCAGCATGGCGAACAATTGACGGTTGTCGACACGCCGGTTGGGCGCTTGGGGATGACTATCTGCTACGATTTGCGCTTCCCAGGTCTGTACCAGGCGCTACGAGCGCAAGGGGCAGAAATTATCTCTGTACCCGCGGCATTCACCCGCGTTACCGGTGAGGCGCACTGGGAGATCCTGCTGCGTGCACGCGCTATCGAGAACCAGTGTGTGATCCTGGCTCCTGCACAGGTTGGTCGCCACGGAGCAACGCGCCGTACCTGGGGGCATTCCTTGGCGGTTGATGGCTGGGGAAATGTGTTGGCAGAAAACCCCGATGCGGTCTCGGCACTGAAAGTGCGTGTGGATACGGGGATGTTGAAGACGATCCGCGCCCAGATGCCGGTGATGCAGCACAATCGATTCCAGCCTGTGCTGATTGCACCGGTTGAAAAATCCTCCTCCAACAAAGAGTGATAACATTATGAGCCTGACGTTTGTCAGTGAGCAGTTACTCGCTGTTAATAAGCTGAGTCATCAAGACCTTTTCTCGGTATTGGGTCAACTGGCCGAACGCCGCCTCGATTATGCCGATCTCTACTTTCAGTCCAGCTACCATGAAGCCTGGGTGATTGAGGATGGCATCATTAAAGATGGTTCTTACAATATCGATCAGGGCGTTGGTGTTCGTGCGGTCAGCGGCGAAAAGACCGGTTTTGCCTACGCAGATCAGATTACCTTGAATGCGTTACACCAAAGTGCCCAGGCTGCGCGCAGCATCGTGCGCGAAAATGGCAACGGCAAGGTGAAGACTCTGGGTGAGGTCGGCCATCAAGCGCTGTATCCGCTGCTCGATCCGCTGCAAAGCCTGCCACGCGAAGAGAAAATTGCCTTGCTGCACCGCGTTGATAAAGTCGCCCGTGCTGCTGACAAGCGCGTACAGGAAGTGACGGCCAGCATCACTGGTGTGTATGAGCAAGTGCTGGTGGCTGCGACAGACGGCACGTTGGCAGCGGACGTTCGTCCACTGGTGCGTTTTTCTGTCAGCGTGCTGGTTGAGGAAGAGGGTAAACGCGAGCGTGGTGCTAGCGGTGGCGGTGGTCGTTTCGGTTATGACTACTTCCTGGAAATCGTGGATGGTGAAGTGCGTGCTGACGTTTATGCTCAGGAAGCCGTACGTATGGCGCTGATCAATCTCTCTGCCGTTGCAGCTCCTGCTGGCACCATGCCGGTAGTGTTAGGGGCTGGTTGGCCGGGTGTGTTACTGCACGAAGCGGTAGGTCATGGGCTGGAAGGGGATTTCAACCGCCGTGGCACCTCGGTGTTCAGCGGTCAGATGGGTAAACTGGTTGCTTCAGAGCTTTGTACCGTGGTTGATGATGGCACTCTTCAAGGCCGCCGTGGTTCGCTGGCTATCGATGACGAAGGGGTTCCAGGCCAGTATAACGTGCTGATCGAAAACGGGATTCTGAAAGGCTACATGCAGGATAAGCTTAATGCGCGTCTGATGGGGGTCGCTCCCACCGGTAATGGCCGTCGTGAATCTTATGCTCATCTGCCCATGCCACGTATGACCAACACCTATATGTTGGCAGGTCATTCGACGCCGGAAGATATTATCGCCAGCGTTGAGTATGGTCTGTATGCGCCAAACTTTGGTGGTGGTCAGGTTGATATCACTTCCGGCAAGTTCGTGTTCTCCACTTCTGAAGCCTACCTTATTGAAAATGGACGTATCACCAAACCGGTGAAAGGGGCCACATTGATCGGTTCCGGCATCGAGGCGATGCAGCAAATCTCCATGGTTGGTAACGATCTGGCTCTTGATAAAGGGGTGGGGGTGTGTGGTAAAGAAGGTCAAAGCCTGCCTGTGGGGGTCGGCCAGCCAACGCTGAAGCTGGATTCGTTAACCGTCGGCGGCACCGCATAATTCACGTCTAAAAGCCCTGAGCGTTCTCACTCAGGGCGTCCTCAATGCCCTCGCTTATCTGCCCCGGGTTGCCAAAGGGCAGATAACTAGGATTTAACCTTCCAGTTCCAGCACCGGTTTTCTCTTCAGAACAACGCGCAGGACAAAGTAATACACGATACCCACCGCCAGCCAACTGAGGCCGAGGATTTTAGCTTCGATATCCATCTCGTACAGTACGAAACCGATAATCGCCAGACCAACCAGTGGGAACAGCAGGTGCTGTACCCAGGCGGTGGATTTCTGGCGAATGATATAGTGATTAATCACGGACAGATGCAGGATTAGGAAGCCCATCAACGCGCCGAAATTCACTAAACGGCTCAGGTTATCGATGCTGCCGTTGAAATAGAGCCCAGAGCCGAGTGAGATCACCGCAACCAGCAGCGTGCTGACATAGGGAGTCTTAAAGCGCGGATGCACCTTGGCCAGGATCTTCGGCAATTGACGGTCGCGCCCCATGGCGAAAAGAATACGCGAGATAGCTGCCTGAGCCACTAACGCATTGGCGATCCCCCATGAGAGTGCAGTAGCCCAGATGGTGACTTGCTTCAACCAGGTTCCGCCCGCCAGATTTGCGGTGTCATAGAATGCGGTGTCCAGATTAGTAAAGTTTTTACCTGCCGCAAGATCGGCGGCGATCCAGGTTTGCAGAATAAACAGCGTCCCTACCAACAGTAATGCATAGAGCGAAGCTTTCCCTATTGCATCGACCCCACCTTTACTCTCTTCAGAAAGCGTTGAAATCCCATCAAAGCCCAGGAAAGACAGCACGGCAATAGAGACGGCCCCCATTACCAAAGGCAGACTAAATTTCTCGGCGTTATACAGTGGGTTCAGCGTCAGGCCACCTGAGCCTTCACCGGAATACAGGGCAATCAAACCCATCACCACAAAGATGGTCAGGATCACGATCTCTGCGACCAGAATATAGCGGTTGGCCTTGGCGGTGAACTGAATACCGATCAGGTTGATCGCACTGTTGATCACGATAAACGTCACGATCCACACCCAGGCAGGAACGTCTGGCAGGATCGGGCCCAGCGCTGCAGCGCTGACGATATACAGTAACGAAGGCACCAGTATATAATCCAGCAGGATTAACCAACCGGCAAAGAAACCGACGGTTTCATGAATACCACGCTGTGCATAGGCATAGACTGAACCGGATACCGGAAAAGCCCGTGACATTGACCAGTAGCTCATGGCGGTAAAGAACATTGCTACCATACCAATCAGGTAAGCCAGCGCCACCATGCCTTGGGCTCCTTCCCACACGTAGCCAAATACGCCAAAGGGAGCAATGGGCACCATGAAGATCATGCCGTAAATCACCAGATCTTTCAGAGTCAGGGTGCGGTGCAGTTCCTGCTTATAGCCAAATTGTTCTACAGACATGTTTTGGCCCCTAGTCCAACTGAATATTTAGCTGTGCAGCAACGCTACGTGGTAGCGCGAAGCGGCAGGTTTTCAGCGGATCGACTACCTGGCAGATTTGCAGATCGCCAGTGATGCTCATCAGGTTGATGGCGTCGGCCAGCGAAATATGGCTGTAATCGGTGATAAAGTGCGCCATAT
Organism: Serratia aquatilis; assembly: GCF_044865145.1. Taxonomy (NCBI): domain Bacteria; kingdom Pseudomonadati; phylum Pseudomonadota; class Gammaproteobacteria; order Enterobacterales; family Yersiniaceae; genus Serratia; species Serratia aquatilis. Next base: position 531,242 of record NZ_CP173186.1, read on the forward strand.
TGCGTGTGGCCAGTTGAGCTGCTTCATCCAGCGTTTTGGCCGAGGCCAGCGTATACAGTGCGTCTGCGGTGCTCATCATTGGGGTAGGCAGTGCGCGGTTTTTTACCACGCTCAAATTCACTACCACTTCGCCAGGGATCTCTAGCCCGCAGACCGAGACTTCGCCATCGCCCATTGCGGCATGCAGATCGCCGAGGGCAAACAACGCCCCGGGAACGTTAACCGGAAGCCAGAGCGTGCAACCTTCGGTGATGATTTTGCAATCCATATTGCCGCCGTGGGCATCTGGTGTGCCGCATGGCACCGGTATCCCGGCGGGTGCAACGCCAATAACGCCAATCATCGGTTTTAATGGCCAGCGAACGCCACCTGGCAGCAATGCAAAGCCCTCTTCCAGGGGTACGGTACGGATCTGCGGTTGTTGCAGTTCATCACCGATCACGCCAAGACCCGGTGCGGTAACCATAACCGCCTGATTGCTGCGCGCTGTAATACGCTTGATTTCTACCCGTAAAACATCGCCAGGCATGGCATCCTTAACGTAAACAGGCCCGGTTGCCGGATTGATTCGGTTCCAATCCAAAGCAGTAAACTCGGCCTGTTCAGAAGCGATCTGATCTTCAAAACAATCGCAGGTTTCAAAACAAACGTCGCTGCCGCTGGCAATACTTGCCACAGGGGCATTATCACGCGACATGGCATAAACCACGTGCGAGCGGGGAATTCTTTCCATGGTGATTCCTGTCATTTAATGTTGTGCTGAGGTTTTATTATTGATGAGGGTGATTTCAATTTGACGAGCCAGCGCCATTTTTCTCGACTGATTAATAAATCACACCCGCAGGGGTAGAAGCAAGCACAGTCAAATCCCATCAGAACGGGGGCTGGGGTTAGGTTGGCTGGATATTCTTAAAATATTATCTGCGATAGTTTTTACGTTTAAATATTAAAATTTTATCAGCATAACTGCGCTATTGATGAGGGAAAGAACAAAATAGTTGATAACATATGTTTTATGAAGGTAAAAGTCTTCGTTTATGCGTATATAGTAGCGAAAAAACAATTTTTATATATTGAAAAGCTATATTACTAAGCGGATAAACCTTATTGCTTGTAACCAAAAAGAGTTGCTCTCTGCGTTGGCGTCAGGATGAGAGGAATTAACGGTAACCCTGATAAACCTCCGCCACGCGTTTGAAGTAATCTGTCAGATAGTTGATACACACCTGAACCTTCAGCGGCAGTTTATCCTTTTTGGTGTAAAGGGCGTAGATCGGGCGGGGTTCAGAGTAGTAACCTGCGAACAGGATCTCGATTTCTCCGCGTTTGATTTCTTCAATCACCCACATCAACGGTGCATAGGCAATTCCGGCTCCTGCCTTCAGCCAGCGGATCATGGTCTGCGAATCATTGGTTACAAAGCGCCCCTGTGGGGAAATTCGCGTGCTGATCCCTTCTGGTGCCATCAATTCAAACTCGCTGTCCGGTCTTACGCTGTACTCTAGCCAGGAAAAATTCCCCATATCACTGGGTTTCTGCGGCGTACCGTGCAGAGTAAGGTAGCTCTTGGCGGCACAAACCACCATCGGCATCGAACCCAATCGTTTGGAGAACAGGCTGGAATCCTGCAATGTTCCGGTGCGGATCACCAGATCCAACCCGTCGGCTATCAGATCGGGAGCTGGAATGCCGGTCACCAGATTCACTGTCAAACCAGGATATTCTTGCAGCATTTCAACAGCCATTGTCGATAACACGTTCTGCGCCATGGTGGAAGAACTGCCGATTCGCAACGTTCCGATTGGCGTGTTGTTCAGGGCATAAAGCTGTTCATGGACTTCTGTTACCTCCTGCAGCATGCGCCTACAGCCCTGGTAATAGATTTTACCTGCTTCAGTCAGGCCAATACTGCGTGTGCTGCGGTTAAGCAACTTCATCTGCAGATCATTTTCCAGTTTAGATACGGTCTGACTGATGGAGGAAACGCTCATGTCGAGCCGGCGTGCCGCTGCAGTGAATGAACCGCACTCGACTACTTTGGCAAACACCGACATACGCTTTAGTCTTTCCATTGTTCACTCTGGCTTAAAAGTGATTTAGATCACAAATTGTAGATGAGATATAGTAAGCAGGCTAATATAATGCGGTCGGGCGTATCCTTCGCCTTTCTAGCCGCAGTGTTATGGGCTGTGCCTGGTTGCTACTCGGAATCAGTTGGAGAATAAGGTGTTCTATACTCTAAATAATTCGAGTTGCATGTAGGCGGCAAGACCGAGCGTCGCCAGGAGCATAGCCCACTATGTGACTGGTGCGAACGGGTGCAGCCAACACCCAGGCAACTTGAAGTATGACGAGTATAAACGCTTTGGGGGTAATGATGTCACGGATACTGCCGTGGTTCGAGCACCCCGCTGGTAATCCATACATTCCCTTCCACGGAAATATGTTCTGAGTTTACCTCTTTTTCAGGTTCATGGCCTGGACAATAGGTTGCCCACCCTTGCTCTTGCAACCTCCGCCCGATAACGGTTTTTTGAGGTTGTCATAGCACCATGGTCTATTAAAGTGCATAGCCTTATCTGGGTGACAGTGTTTGGCGTCTGCTGGTTATAATGTAAATAGAATGTGATACGAGCAGTGCACGGTCCCGGTGCAGTAAACAATTAAGGAAAAAGTGATGAGTTTGCTTCCGGTCATGGTCATCTTCGGACTGTCGTTCCCTCCGGTTTTTTTTGTGCTTTTGGTGTCGCTGGTACTGTTTTTCATCTTACGTCGCCTGCTACAACCCACCGGCATTTACGATTTTGTCTGGCATCCGGCGTTATTCAATACTGCGCTGTATTGCTGTTTGTTTTATCTGGTTTCATCTCTTTTTTTCTGAGGTCGCTGTGAAAACTTTTTCATTGAAAATAACCCGAATTGCGATCACCTTGATCCTGATCTTGCTGGCGGCGATGGCCGTGTTCAAGGCCTGGGTGTTTTACACCGAGTCGCCGTGGACGCGTGATGCCAAATTTAGCGCCGATATTGTCGCTATTGCCCCTGATGTCAGCGGTTTGCTGACGGAGGTACCGGTCACGGACAACCAACTAGTGAAACAAGGCCAGGTTCTGTTTGTAATCGACCCGACACGTTATCAACAGGCGTTGGCACAGGCTAACGCCGATGTGGCTTATTATCAGGCGTTGACAGCAGAGAAACAGCGGGAGGCGGGGCGCCGTGTTCATCTGGGGATAAAGGCAATGTCGCAGGAAGAGATTGATCAATCCAGTAACGTGCTGCAAACCGTACAGCAGCAATTGGCGAAAGCGATCGCTGTCCGTGATTTGGCAAAGTTGGATCTTGAACGTACCACGGTACGTGCACCCGCTGATGGTTGGGTGACCAACCTGAATGTGCACGCGGGGGAATTTATCAACCGGGGGGCCACTGCGGTGGCATTAGTGAAGAAAAATACCTTCTATATCATCGCCTATTTGGAAGAAACCAAGCTTAACGGCCTGAACAAAGGAGATCGTGCAGAAATCACTCCCCTTGGCAGCAACCGCATTATGCGCGGTACTGTCGACAGTGTCGCCGCCGCGGTGAACAACAACAGTAGCTCTGTTAACAGCAAGGGATTAGCGTCCATCGACAGTAATCTGGAGTGGGTGCGCCTGGCACAGCGTGTACCAGTAAAAATCATTTTGGACGAGTTGGACCAGCAAAACCCTTATCCGGCGGGCACTACGGCTACCGTGGTCATTACTGGCAAGAGCGATCGCGCAACCAGCCGCTCGCCGCTTAGCAGACTAATGCACCGGTTACGTGAGTTTGGTTGATGAAAAACCCTACTTTTAGCCGCCTGAGGTTCTCTTTTAAGCTTAGCTTTGCGCTTGTCTTTGCGCTGTTTGTTGGCTTTCACCTACACCTGGAAACCCCTCGCTGGTCGGTGTTGACGGCCGCTATTGTGGTTGCTGGCCCGGCTTTTGCTGCCGGAGGCGAACCGTTTTCAGGTGCCATCCGTTATCGTGGTTGGCTGCGTATTTTCGGTACATTTGCAGGCTGTTTTGTCGGTTTGCTGATCATTGTTTTGTGTGCACGCGCGCCGGTAGTGATGCTAATGCTTTGCTGTATCTGGTTGGGGATTTGTACCTGGATCTCCTCATTGATTAAGGTCGAAAACTCCTACGCTTGGGGGTTGGCGGGCTATACGGCACTGATTATTATTGTGACTTCAGCATCGGCTCCCAACACGCTGCTGGCAGCCCCGCAGTTCGCTATAGAACGCTGTAGTGAGATTGTACTTGGTATCGTCAGTGCGGTTTTGGCTGACTTGCTGTTTTCACCCCGTTCAATCAAGCAGGATATCGATCGCGCGGTGGATCAATTGCTGGTCAAGCAATACAAACTGATGCAGATGTGTATCAGCAACGCAGAAAAAGAGGATATTGACCGCGTCTGGGGGGATTTGGTGAAAAGCACCACTGCGCTGAACGGGATGCGCAGCAATCTGATGCTGGAATCTTCACGTTGGCAGCGAGTTAACAGCCGTATGCTGGCGCTGCATACGCTCTCTCTTGAACTGATTACCCATGCTTGTGAAACCTATCTGATTCTGCTCAATCATCCTGATGCAGTGAAAGCAAATATCCGCGAACTGCTGATGGTGCCCGCGGAAAACCCAGCGGAGATCCATCAGCGTATGAAGCTGGTGCATCAGGTTCTGGCTATTAACCGCAGCGATGAAACGCTGCATACGGTCACCAGTTGGGTAGGCGCAGCAACGCGTTACCTGTTGGTGGCAAAAGGGGTGCATACCAACAGCAGTATCAATACGGTTGAAAGCGAGATACTTGCCGGAGAGGTGGTGGTGAAAAAACCATCGGCTGAAGGCCACCACGCGATGATTAACGGGCTACGCGCCTGGGTTGCCACATCCATCGGTTGTTTGTTCTGGTTGTGGACCGGTTGGACCTCGGGTAGCGGCTTTATGGTAATGATTGCCGTTGTCACTGCACTGGCGGTGCGCACACCGAATCCGAAAATGACGGCGTTAGACTTCCAGTTGGGCGTACTGATGGCGCTTCCTTTCGGCGCGCTGTTCTACATGTTTATCCTGCCTGCAACACAGCAAAGCATGCTCTTGCTGTGCCTGAGTCTAGGCATATTGGCATTCTTTATCGGTATCGAAGTGCAGAAACGGCGTCTGGGTTCATTAGGGACGTTGTTGAGTACCATCAATATCATCGTGTTGAGTAACCCGATGAGTTTTCACGTAAGTTCTTTTATCGATAGCGCCCTTGGCCAAATTATCGGTTGTTTTGTCGCCATGATCGTCTTGTTCCTGATCCGTGACACTTCGCGCGAACGCACGGGGCGCACGTTGATGAACCAACTTGTCAGCAGTGCCGTGTCGGCGTTGACTACCAAAGCCGCTCGCCGCCGGGAAAATCATCTGCCTGCGTTATATCAGCGCCTGAATCAACTTTTGATGATGTTCCCGAACGATATTGCCAAATACCGGCTGGCGCTCAATCTGATCATTGCCCACCAGCGGATGCAGATGGCCGAAATCCCGGATAGAGAGGAGCTTTCGGCATTTCATAAACAGATCCGCAGCACGGCTGATAGTGTGGTATCCGCGAAGAACGATACCAAACGTGCCTACTACTACGACCGTTTGCTGAAAGAGATGAACGAATACCAGCAGAAACTGGTAGAAAACAGCGCGCCGCTCAGCGTCACTGGGCCAGTAAAACGCCTGGCAGACATGTTACACCTCTATCGTCATGCTTTGATCGATTGATCTCCCTTCGCCCTCCGCGTTGATAATGGGCTTTTGGGTCTGCGACGGCACCACGGACAGTTAAGGGACACAGCCTAGTCACACTTTAGCGTGTATCTACAAGGTGTCAGATAGGTTGGAAAATGGCATGATTGTTTGCTCCTGCCATGTTGGGGGCACTGCCTGGTCATCTCATATTGATTATTTTTTGCTATAGATTCAGGGAAGTTATGAACAAACGTACGCTTGTGGCGATATTTATTGCCGTTATCGTGGCCGGTTTCAGCGCTCTGTATGGGAATGGAGAACGAGTTATTCCCCTTGTCTCTGCTTCAGCAGAGGGTATTGATAAGCTGACGGAACACAAGCAGGTCGTCAGCTATCTGCAGCAGCACCAACGGTTACCGAACTACTACATCACCAAAAAGCAGGCTCGCGAGCTGGGCTGGAATGCGCAAGACGGTAATCTGTGTAAGGTTTTGCCGGGCAAGGCGATTGGCGGGGATCGTTTTTCGAATCGTGAAGGGCGTTTACCTAAGGCAAACGGCCGGATATGGCGCGAGGCGGATATCAACTACCAATGCGGTCATCGCGGTGCCGAGCGGTTACTGTATTCTGATGACGGTTTGATTTTTGTCACACGCGACCATTATAAAAGCTTCATTCGGGTGGAGTGAGTCGATGGGGAAAATAGAGTTCGATTTTAACCAGATACCAGACTTACCGGCTTTCTATCGCCGCTTTGCTGACCAGTTTGCATTGGGTGAAGGATTTGGTGCTAATCTGGACGCGTTGTGGGATACGGTGACTGGCGGCATCCGCCTGCCGGTCGAGATTGAATTTATCAACCTCAATGCACGTCGCAAACGCCGTTTTGGTGCCATTATTCTGCTGTTTGAAGAAGCAGAAGAAGAGTTAGAGGGACAATTGCGCTTCAATATCCGTGAAACAGCTACACGGTAGTAGTGCATCACAGGGGAGAGCCCCTGTGATGCTGCGAGGGATCACTGCTGCGCCTCTGCCAGATCGCGCAGATACTGAAAGATTTGGCGGAAGGATTTTGGCGGCTTGTTAGCGGCCTTCTCTTTTTGCGCATTACGTACCAGCGCACGTAACTGCTGGCGATCCGCCTCTGGGTAGAGATCGAGTACCGACGGGATGGCATCATCACCTTCCTCTACCAGGCGATCGCGTAGCGCTTCCAACTTGTGGAACAGCGAAACCTGCTGGTTATGGCGGTTCTTCAGCTTGTCGAGTGCGGTCTGAATAGGCTCCACATCGCGAGCTCGTAGCATTTTTCCGATCAACTGTATCTGGCGACGGCGGCCTTCTTTCTTGATCTTCTGTGCCAGTTCAATGGCGGCGCGCAAGTCTTCATCCAACGGGATGCGTTCCAGTGCATTTTTACCCAGTTCAACCAGTTCGGTTCCCAGGTCTTTTAGCGCTTCGGCATCGCGTTTAATCTCACTTTTACTGACCCAGATAATCTCGTCATCGTCCTCGTTTTCGTTCTGCGGGACATCGTCGAGCCAGTCTTCGGGTTGTTTGGTCATGGTAGGCTCCGTTAAAAAGAGGCTAATCCTAACAGGTTGGTGGCTTTATGCGAAATTTCGCGCACTTCCTGTTAGACTCAAAAGTACGTAGGCTGTGGTTTGGTTCTCGCGCAACCCCATGCCGCCACGGCACTTTTCTCAACTATTTCCTGATTAATTATGGCAGATTGATGAAAGTAATCACGCAAGTTGCAGAACAGCGCAAAGCGCTGGAACAAGCCGTTTCACAGGCTTTAGAACTGGCACGTGCCGGTTCAGATGCGGCAGAAGTTGCCGTGACCAAAACGACCGGTATCAGCGTCAGCACCCGCTTCGGTGAGGTGGAGAACGTTGAATTCAACAGCGACGGCGCGCTCGGTATCACCGTTTATTATCAACAGCGCAAGGGCAGTGCCTCTTCCACCGATCTCAGTCCAGATGCTATTTCCCGCACCGTACAGGCGGCGCTGGATATTGCCCGTTTTACATCGCCAGATCCCCATGCGGGCCCGGCGGAAAAAGATCTGCTGGCGTTTGCAGCGCCTGACCTTGATCTGTTCCACCCTACAGAACTGGATGCGGACAGGGGCATTGAGTTGGCAGCTCGTGCCGAGCAGATTTCTTTGGCGGCAGATAAGCGCATTACCAACACCGAAGGCGGCAGTTTCAACAGCCATTATGGCATTAAGGTTTTTGGTAACAGCCACGGCATGCTGCAAAGCTATTGTTCCAGCCGTCATTCACTCTCCAGTTGTGTTATCGCTGAGCATGATGGCGATATGGAGCGTGACTACGCCTACACCGTGGGGCGCGCGATGGAGGATCTGGCAAGCCCTGAGTGGGTTGGCCAGGAATGTGCACGCCGTGCCCTGGCGCGTCTCTCTCCACGTAAGCTTTCCACCATGAAGGCCCCGGTACTGTTCTCGTCAGAGGTGGCAACCGGGTTGTTTGGTCATCTGGTAGGGGCGATCAGTGGCAGCAGTGTCTACCGCAAATCGACCTTCCTGCTGGACTCGTTAGGCAAGCAGATCCTGCCTGAGTGGATGACGATCGAAGAGCATCCGCATTTGCTAAAAGGGTTGGCCTCCACACCATTCGACAGTGAGGGTGTGCGTACGCAACGCCGCGACATCGTGAAAGACGGCGTGCTGCAGACCTGGCTATTGACCAGTTACGCTGCGCGTAAATTAGGGTTGCACAGTACTGGGCATGCGGGCGGGATCCACAACTGGCGTATTGCCGGGCAAGGGGATGATTTTGCCGGCATGCTTAAACAGTTGGGTACCGGCTTGGTGGTGACTGAACTGATGGGGCAGGGTGTCAGTGGTATTACCGGTGACTATTCGCGCGGTGCAGCAGGCTTTTGGGTGGAAAAGGGAGAGATCCAATACCCGGTCAGTGAGATCACCATCGCCGGTAATCTGAAAGATATGTTGCGTAATATTGTCAGCATTGGCAGCGATATTGAAACGCGCAGTAATATTCAATGTGGCTCCATTTTGCTACCGGAAATGAAAATTGCCGGCCAATAACCTCATGCCGTTGTGTTAAAGATGTCACCGCTCAGGTAAGGCGGTGGCATTATCCGCGTATTGGGCATTCTTGCCTGCCATATCCTCTTTTTCATCCGCTTTTGCAACTTTTCAGTTTCCGTTTTGTCATTATCTGCCTATGTTTATTGTGGGTTAACTAAAACAACAACTGGAAGGTAAACATGAAAAAAACATTAAAGGTATTAGCCATGCTGACGCTACTGGGGGCCAGTTCATGGTCGATAGCGGCCGACTTGGCTAATGACATGGACACGCTCGCCTCCAATTACAAAACCGTACTGAAAACCGACTCAGTGGATACTTTCAAGCAAAGCTTGCAAAAGATGCGTGATGCCGCAACGGACTCGATGAAGGGCACTCCACCCAAGCTGGGAAATAAAGCGCCCGACAGCCCAGAGATGCAGGGTTTTCGCCAAGGTCTGACTACGCTGATTGCGCAGATTGACCAATCGATGGCGTTGGCGAATCAGGGCAAGCTGGAAGATGCGCGCAAAGTGGCACAAGAGTTCAAACAAACCCGCGACACCAACCACAAGAAATTCCGCTAATCGCAGCCAATACCCATGCAACTTGAAGTATGACGAGCATGAAAGGGCGGCGCATGGCCGCCGCCCCTTATCATCTAGCGGTGATACTCACCCGCAGCTTCCGGCTGATACAGCAGTTCCAGCACTTCAATACGGGCTTCTTCGCCGTTCGGCAAACGCCAATTGATCTGTTTACCTACGTGCATACCCAACAGCGCGGCACCCAACGGAGCCATTACAGACAGCTGTTCATTGCTGTCTTTCAACGAAGCAGGGTAAACCAGCGTCCGCACATGTTCTTCTGAAGTATGCAGATCGCGAAAACGCACGCGGCTGTTCATGGTGACGACGTGTGCAGGGATTTGCGCTGGCGGCACGATGTCCGCACGATCCAGTTCAGCGTTCAGTGCAGCGGCGACGTCAGTGTTGGCAAAGGCTGGTTGTGCCAGTAGCGCATCCAAGCGTTCCGCATCCAGCTCATTAATGGTAATGGTCGGTTTGGTCATTCCACTCTCCAGTCCAATCAAAGGGCACCCTTTCTGTGCCAATAAATTCGGAAAAACAACACAAAGCAACACCCCCGCGCCAGTGGGAGCGGGGGTGTGAGAAATGTCGGTTTGTCCTATTGATAGTAGGCTGTTAACGCAGGAAAAGGAAGAGATCCCGGTCACGAAGTTTTTTCTACCGCTACGCTGACTGGAAACTGTTCGTTGCAATATCTTTTGGGTTTATCGGCAAAGCGTAAAGTTTTGCGAAATGGACCCCTTATCGTCACTTAATTTCCAGTTTGAACTGGAAAAAAACGGTCTACACACGAAATGCTCTAAAGGTTAGGGTAAAGACATCAAAGAAAGCGGATAAAGATAACCTCATTATACTTCAAGTTATCTGTATTTTGGCTGCTCTTGGCGGTCCCCTATCAGCATTTTCCTGGGGATTGATGAGTTTAGTGCCTTCATGCAGTGCAGATTATTTAGAGTAGACGTTGCTTTACCGTCAACAGAGAAATGACCGGATCCAGAGGTGACTGAAAAGTGAATGAAGGAACTATTTCGGTAAATAAAAAGGAACAGGCTGATATTAGCGAAGCTGCGGTTATCACGGCGCAGATGTTGGCAGATATCACCGTAATGTTGAATGCGAGAGATATTTTCACTAATGCAGTACAGCAACAAATGTTGGAGTCGCACATTCGCGCTATGGTGTTGCGATCAATAACCGGTGAGCCGCTGCCGGAAGTTGATAAATCCTTGTTCGATGAAATTTCTGCCGAGTCGATGCAATTGGCAGAGCAAGTGGTAAATAAACTGCCAACGCTTCCTATTGAAGAAGCTTACCTGCTTTCTGTTCATTTTGAAGTGGCTAAAGATAACCATCAATAGTGTTTAATAACTCAAATATAATCAGGAGAAAATACCATGGGTCAAATTACTGTTGTGATCGGCGATCGTTTGGGTAAAGGCCAGAAAGTGGGCCTGGGCATTGAGAGTGCGGGCGGCAAGGCGATAGTTATTCCGGGTATGGCCGCGGACATGAAGTTGGGCGATGTGATGAAAGCGGAAAATGCACAGCTTGGAATTTCATTCTGTGGCAGTGGCGGTGCAGGAGCGATTACCGCACAGACTAAATATGGTTATAAAGCCAAATATGGTATGCGTTCTATTGAAGAGGGCGTTACGGCAATCAATGAGGGCTATAACGTATTAGGTTTTGGCTTTATGGATAAAGAAGAGTTAGGTCAACGGTTAGTGGAGGCCTATATCAAAAAACATGGTACTCCATAATGAAAGAACACTACACAACATCGGTAAAGGTGGAGGGGAAGGGCGACAGTAAAGCAAAGGCCTTTGCCAGTGCATTGGCTAATGTACAGGGCGCGGTTTTAAAATCCACCAGTAATATTCTGCTGCGTATTGAACCGCAGGACGTCAAAATATTAAAGGCGGAAGAGAGAACCACCAAAGAAAAATTTCTTTTTTTCTTTCTGCCGCGTGAAAGAAAAAACTATGCCGTCTCTTTGGAAATAACTGTAAACGTGACGATTATCAATACAGAAAAGGTGGTTTTCGCCACGAAATAAAAATGTTATCCCCATCGTATTTAAGCTGCAGTGTTATTGGCTATAGCTTGAAATAGATAGGGTATAAGAGGGATATACTGATGTTTTTAATCATCTTATTTAAGTCGATTATTATCGGCGGATTGGTTGGTGTTGGCGTGGGGGCCGGGGCCGCACGTATGTTCCATGCTCCGACGACACAGGGGATGGGAGCGTTTCGTACTTTGGGGGAACTGAACTCCTGCGAAGGCGATCCGGCTTCTCACTTCTCGTTTGGTCTGGGTTTCTTCTTTAATGCCTGGGCGTCTTCCGTGGCAGCGGGTGCCTTCACTCAGGACGTGGACCATCGCATTATCCCCAACTGGGGTGCTGCAGCGCTGATGATCAAAAACCGCAACGTCGCTGAAACACTGCACGATCCGAAGAAAATGGCTATCGCTTGCGGCATCATCGGCATTCTGGTGGTGGCCTTCCTGAATAGCACCGCTTCTGCCGTACCGGCAGCATTACAGGTGACGGCAGTCAAAGTACTGGTACCGGCAGCCAACCTGCTGGTGAACACCGTGATGCCGGTCATCTTCTGGTTGGCCGCAATCGAAGCAGGCAAGCGTTCTGGTTTCTGGGGCACTATTTTTGGTGGCCTGGCGCAATTGATTATGGGTAATGCCGTACCGGGACTGGTACTGGGTATTCTCATCGGTAAAGGTGTTGAAGAAAGCGGTTGGAATAAAGTCACCAAAATTATGATGACGGTTATTGTGCTGCTGTTTGTACTGAGCGGCTTCTTCCGTGGCTTTGACATGAAACTTCTTGAGTCCTTCACGCTGGGTGTTCCCGGCTGGCTGGATGCCCTGCATAACACCCTGAGCGGTAAATAAGGAGCTGAATGATGGAAACGCAAACCCAAAAAGGCTTCTGGTATGCCGACTGGTCGTTCCCGATTTTTGTTGGCCTGCTTTCATCCGGCGTCTTTGCCGGGACACATATGTATTACTTGTATGGCATTGGCGCATTTAACGAAGTTGCCTTCGTTTCCATGTTGCGTGCCGGAATGGACACCGGGGTTTACGGTGCGGTAGCGGCATTCGGTGCCAGCTTCCTGTTTGCCCGTATCATCGAAGGTTCTCTGGTAGGGATCTTGGACATCGGTGGTGCGATCCAGACCGGGGTCGGCCTCGGGGTTCCGGCACTGCTGCTTGGTGCAGGCATTGTCTTCCCGGTTGCCAACTTCGCCGCCTCTTTGGTCACTGGCCTGGTGATTGGTCTGGCAATTGGCTACCTGATTATTCTGGCGCGTAAGTTCACCATCAACCAGAGCAACTCGACCTATGGTGCGGATGTAATGATGGGTGCGGGTAACTCCTCGGGGCGTTTCCTTGGGCCATTGATTATCCTCTCAGCCATAGCCGCCTCGATTCCTATCGGCGTGGGTTCTCTGTTGGGGGCACTGCTGTTCTATATCTGGGGCAAGCCGATCACCGGCGGCGCGATCCTGGGGGCAATGATTCTCGGGGCCATTTTCCCGGTAGCCATTTCTTAATAAATATTTCGCCCCTTGGGAGCTTCCTTGGGGCGAAGAGGAGTAGCGAAGTATGTATGACTTAATCATCCGGCGCGCCAGACTGGTGGATGACAGCCTGATCGATGTGGCGATTGAGGCGGGTAAAATCGCTGCGGTAGGGCACTTGCCTGCCGAGGCCAGCACTCGCAGACAACTGGATCTGGCGGGAAACTGCTGCCTGAGTGCAGGCTGGATCGATGCTCACGTACACTGTTACCCCTCCTCACCTATTTATCACGATGAACCTGATCTGGTCGGTGTTGCTAGCGGTGTGACCTCGGTGGTGGATGCTGGCAGCACCGGCACTGATGATATTGATGAGTTCTATACCCTGACGCGCAACGCCAAGACCAACGTTTTTGCCTTCCTGAATATCTCGCGCATCGGTCTGCTGCGACAAAATGAGCTGGCCGATCTGGCTGATATCAATAAGCAGGAGGTGAAGAGGGCCATCGACGGGAAACCCGGTTTTATCATTGGCATCAAGGCCCGAATGAGCAGCAGCGTGGTAGGTCAGAATGGCACCAAACCTTTGGTGCTAGCGAAAGAGATCCAACAGGAAAACCAGCAACTGCCTTTGATGGTGCATATTGGTAACAATCCCCCGGATTTGGACGAAATCGCCGATCTGCTGACGCAAGGCGACATCATCACCCATTGTTACAACGGCAAACCGAACCGCATTCTGACTCCTGCAGGTACGCTGCGTGAATCAATCCAACGAGCACTGAAACGTGGGGTGCTGCTTGATGTGGGCCACGGTACTGCCAGTTTTAGTTTTGAGGTTGCGCGGCAGGCGATTGCGCTGGGGATTTTCCCGCACACCATCAGTTCTGATATCTATTGCCGTAACCGCATGGCGGGTCCGGTGCATAGCCTGGCGGCGGTGATGTCCAAATTCCTCACCGTTGGGCTCACTCTGCCGCAGGTGATTAGCTGCGTCACGGAAAATGCCGCTGCGGCATTACGCCTGACGACCAAGGGGCAATTGAAGCCCGGTTTTGATGCCGACCTGACCATTTTTGAGCTCCGTAGAGGGCCGCAGGTGTTTGCCGATTCCGAAGGGGAGTCGGTCAATGGTGAACAACTGCTGGTGCCGCTGGCCGCCGTGGTGGCTGGGGAAGTCCTATTAACCGATGAAGGAAAAGCTGCCAATGTCTTCAGTCTATGAAAAATATAACTTAAAACAGGTTATCAATACTTCTGGTCGCATGACCATTCTTGGCGTTTCTACGCCAGGCCAGGACGTGATCGACGCCGTAGATTACGGCCTGAATCATTACTTTGAAATCAAGGATCTGGTCAACAAGACCGGTGCCTACATTGCCGGTCTGTTGAAAGTGGAAGATGCGGTGGTGGTTTCCTGTGCTTCTGCCGGTATTGCCCAATCGGTTGCTGCAGTGATCGTCAAGGACAGTGCCAATCTGTTGGTCAACCTGCATTCGGCCCCGGTCAATGAACCGCGTGAGATCGTACTGCCGCGTGGGCATAACGTGAACTACGGGGCACCCGTTGACACTATGGTAGCCCTTGGCGGCGGTAAAGTGGTGGAAGCGGGTTACGCCAACGAATGTTCGCCCGAGCAGATTGAAGCCTGTATCACTCCGCAAACCGCTGCAGTTCTGTATGTGAAGTCTCACCACTGCGTGCAGAAGAGCATTCTCTCCGTCGAGCAGGCGGCAGAGGTAGCACACAAACATAATTTACCGCTAATCGTCGATGCCGCCGCCGAAGAAGATCTGATGTGTTACTACCAGATGGGGGCCGACCTGGTGATCTACAGCGGTGCTAAAGCGATAGAAGGGCCAACCAGCGGTTTGGTGATTGGCAGGAAGCAATACGTGGCATGGGTCAAGCGGCAGACCGATGGCATTGGCCGGGCGATGAAGGTCGGCAAAGAGGGCATTCTTGGCCTGACACAGGCGATTGAAAGCTATCTGACGCTAGAGAAAACCACTGGCGCGCAGATGGTTGAGCGCATGACGCCGTTTATCACTCAGCTTAATACGCTGAAAGGCATTAGCGCTAAAACCGTTTGGGACAGTGCCGGGCGCGATATCGCCCGGGCAGAAATTACCTTTGATGAAGCTGTTCTGGGTATGTCGACGGTCGATATCGTCAAGCGGCTGAAAACGGGTGACATCGCTATCTATTTTCGTGGCTACAAAGCCAATGAAGGCAAAATTGAAGTGGACGTCCGCAGTGTCAACGAACAGCAGTTGATGACGGTTTTCACCTGTATTAAGAATCTGTTTACGGAGTAACAAGCATGAAGCTGAAGCCTAATTATTATAAAGATCGCGTTTGTCTGAACGTGCTGGCCGGATCGAAAGCGAATGCGCAGGAAATCTATAATGCTGCGGAGGGGCACGTGCTGGTGGGCGTTCTTTCCAAAAACTATCCAGACGTTGAAAGTGCGCTGACCGATATGTCGAGCTATGCACGCTTGATCGAGAATGCGCTCTCCGTGGGCCTGGGAACTGGCGATCCGAATCAGTCGGTCATGGTCAGCCTGATTTCCCAGTATGTTCAGCCGCAGCATGTGAACCAGGTATTTACCGGTGTCGGCACCAGCCGAGCTTTGTTGGGGCAGAATGACACCGTGGTCAATGGCCTGGTATCACCTACTGGCCGTATCGGTTGGGTGAAAATCTCAACCGGGCCGCTAAGTTCCCAGGCTGCGGATGGGATCGTACCGGTAGAGACGGCCATTGCCCTGCTTAAAGACATGGGGGGCAGTTCGATAAAATACTTCCCTATGGGGGGGCTGAAACATAAAGATGAGTACCAGTACGTGGCGCAAGCCTGTGCCGAGCATGACTTTATGCTGGAACCTACCGGCGGGATTGATCTGGAGAACTACGAGCCGATCCTTGAAATCGCATTGAAAGCTGGGGTGAAACAGGTGATCCCGCATATCTATAGCTCGATTATAGATCCAGCTAGCGGACATACGCGCCCACAAGATGTAAAAATCCTGTTAGAGATAACCAAAAAGCTGGTGGGCTAGGGTAGCTCTTGGCACATGGTGTGCTACCGGCGCTGAAGTCGCATATTGCCTGTCTGATGCACTCAGGCGGGCACTTTTATAACGGAAAAAGTATGGTGAGATTCCCCTACCCTCGTTTGGCATATCTGTTTGATGCGTTGCAGTCCGAGACACTGCCGCAGGATGAATTGGCGAAGCGTTTTGCCGTTTCGACCCGAACCGTACGGGCAGATATCACGGCGCTGAATGACATTCTGCAAAATTATGGGGCGCAGTTCGTGCATAACCGTGGAGCGGGTTATTGCCTGCAGGTACACGATCAAGCCTTGTTTGGTACGTTACAGCATCAAGAACGCAAAAAATCAGCCACGCCGCGCAGTGCGCAAGAGCGGGTAAATTATCTGTTGATTCGTTTTTTGACCTCAGCCTTCTCAATGAAGCTGGAAGATTTGGCCGATGAATGGTTTGTTAGCCGCGGTACGCTACAGAACGACATGGCTGAGGTGAGGGAGCGCCTGGCGCATTACCAGTTAACCATTGAAACCAAACCGCGTTACGGGATGAAGCTGTTTGGATCAGAAATGGCGATCCGCAGCTGTTTGACGGACTTGCTGTTTCAACTGCATCTGGCGGATGCGGCAAACCCATTACTGAACAATCAGATCCTCCACCAACCGCAAGTGGCTATTTTTGCAGGGTTACTGCATCCGCTACTCGCACAATATGCCATTCGTCTGACGGACGAAGGTGAGCAATACCTGATCTTTTATTGCGCGGTAGCGCTACGGCGTATCGCGGACGGCTATCCATTACAGGATTTTGAGGTGGAAGACGGCGACGACGCAGTGCGCAAAGTATCCACCAAGCTGGCTGGTGAACTGCGTAAGGCGGCAGCTAAAGAGATTTCAGCGGCTGAGGAAGCCTACTTGCGGGTCAATATTGCTGCACGGCGGGTACAGGAAGTGCAGCCCACCAAGATCAATGCTGATGATGAAGAAGCGCTGGTGGATTACATTCTCTGCTATATCAACTCGCACTATAACTACAACCTACAGGGTGACAAACAGCTACGAGCCGATCTGCTCACCCATATCAAGACCATGATCACCCGGGTGAAATATCAGATTAACATCCCGAATCCGCTGTTAGCGAACATCAAACAGCATTATCCCATGGCCTACGATGTGACGTTGGCGGCGGTTTCAAGCTGGGGCAAACATACGCCTTACACCTTGAGTGAGAATGAAATTGGCTATCTGGTGCTGCACATCGGTGTTGGCCTTGAACGGCACTACAATATTGGTTATCAGCGTCACCCACAGGTGATGCTGGTATGTGATACCGGAAACTCAACGGTGCGGATGATCCAGGCTCAGGTCGCGCGTAAATACCCGCAACTGGTGATGACGCGCATCGTTTCACTGCGTGATTACGAGAGCCTCGATCACATCGAAGAAGACTTTATTATTTCCAATGCGCGCATCGGTGAGAAGAATAAACCGGTCGTCGTGATGTCGCCGTTTCCCACCGACTATCAGTTGGAGCAATTGGGTAAGCTGGTGCTGGTGGATCGTACCAGGCCTTACATGCTGGAAAAGTTCTTCGATGCCAGCCATTTTATGATCGTCAACGAACCCTTGACGCAAGAGCAGTTGTTTAAGAAGGTTTGCGCTCAACTGGAGCAGGAAGAGTATGTCGGCAGTGATTTTTACCCTTCAGTAGTAGAGCGTGAGGCCATTGTTTCTACCTTGCTGGGAGAAGGGATCGCCCTGCCGCACTCACTCGGGCTGTTAGCGAAAAAGACAGTGGTGGTTACGCTGTTGGCACCTCAAGGGATTTCCTGGGGCGAAGGGGAAGTGGCTCACGTTATCTTTCTGCTGGCAATTAGCAAAAGCGATTACGAAGAAGCGATGGCGATCTACGACCTGTTCGTCACCTTTGTGCGTGAACGTTCAATGAGCCGTTTGCTAGGCAGTGAAGATTTCGACAGTTTTAAAGCGGTTGCGTTGGATTGCTTGAGCCGCATCTAAGCGGTGGCCGCCAGCAGCCAATTTACAGGTATTCCCCTCTTGGTACGCGGAGGGGAACCCTACTCATTTCTTCTTCTTGCCAAATATTTTCAGCAGTGCACCGATCAGCAGGCCCACGGCAATACCGGTCAAGATCCAGTCAATAATACCCATTGTTTATTCTCCCTTTATGCTAACTGGCGGATTCCCACTTGCAGCCTGACAAGACGATGGGGTCGCGAACGAATGATATTATCACTCTATTGGGAAAGCCCCCTCGATCATCGACTGCCGCTGCGCGCTGGAGTAGGTGACCCATGAGTTTTTGCTATTAGACTTCTCAAGTATGATGGCCAACTCGCTGCCGTTGAGGGGTAATGCATCTTGCCAGAATGGGGCGATAGCATTTCGGGTGATAAAGTCGAACAGATAGCGTGCTGGATAGTCCCGCTCTTCAGGAAACAACCGCAGAGCCAGTTCTGCCATTAATGCACGTTGCTGTGGGTGCTCACTTTCATCAAGCAATTCAAGGAACGGCAGCAACAGGCGGCCACAGACCTGACCATGGTGATAATCGCGCAGTGCGCCGATCTCGCCAGCAATACCGTGGATCACGCCCAAGCCAGCCATGCTCAGTGTTAGGCCACCCAGATAGGAGGCCTGCATAATGGCTTCACGCGCCTCATCGCTGCTTTGTAACGTCGGCCAAGCGTTGAGGAAGTGGCGAATGCCGGTTAATGACATTTCGCGTGACAGGCTGCTGGCGGTCTTGGATAGATAAGCCTCAAACAGGTGGGTGAAAGCGTCAATTGCACAATAGGCCAACACCCTATTCGGCGCACCATTAAGCAGTTGAGGATCCAGGATAGCGACTTGAGGAACAAAGTTGTTATGCCGCAAAGAGGCTTTCACTTTTGTTACCTGAGTGTCGGTGATAACCGCGTTTTGGGTGACTTCGCTCCCGGTACCCGCAGTGGTTGGGATGGCGATTACAGGCAGCGTTGCCCCACTGATTTTGCAGTCTCCGACTTTCTCCATATAGCGTATTGTCGGCAGTGGGTGCTCAACCAGGGCGGCGAAGGCCTTGGCAGCGTCAAGCACGCTCCCCCCGCCGATAGCGACCACGCGTTGTACCTTTCCTCGCCAACGTGCAACCCAGCGATCAATCTCTTGGGGTGAAGCTTCATGTTCAACTATCTCTCTGCCTATCAACAGTGGCGTCAGTTCATCTGCCAGGTCTGAATAGACAGCGCCACTAACAAATGAGCGGCAAGTAAACAGCAATGTTGCTTGCGGTTCGGACTGCAGCAGCGGGAGCAGGTGCTGGATACTGCCACTACCAAACCAGGTTTGCCGGTTGGCTATCATCAGGCTCGGGATCATGTTTTCTCCTTGGTGCACATCAACAGGGAAATCACAGCATAATTCAGCCTCTAGGGTGAACCAACGCTTTTCCGCCGTACTAACTCTTAATTGTTTATAAGTTAACCCCCCCTAAATCGGCTACATATTGAGTCAATTGGCCAAACTTGTGATTTGATTAACATGTAAACAATGCTGGCCTTGCATTCTGTTTGGTTGAATGCTTTCTATAGTACTCAGGCCTAAAGTAGGGGGGCATGACGCGTAATAGATAATTGTTAATTTATTAATGATTGCGGGGCGGAGATGAATATTCAAGTCGAAAGATTGTCTGCGGTGATCGATGCAGTGGCTACCCGCCAATTCTATTCCAATCTGTTGGCCTACCTGGAAGGCTTTTTCGCTTTTGATAATGCGATCGTTTATGCCTTCGAGTGTAACCAGGCCCCACGCTGTGTGATGAAGAGTGAGAAGGAAAACAGTGATGCGGTTAACCGAATCTATCAGCAGGGAGCCTATCTGGAAGACCCCTTCTATCAAGCGCTGAACGGTGGGGCACAGGGTGAAATTTTTACTCTACGTCAATTGGCCCCCAGCGGTTTTCATCAGACGGATTACTACCGCAACTTTTATCAAAAAACCGGCTGGCAAGACGAAGCCGGGGTGCTGTTACCGCTCACGCCTGAGCGAGGTTTAGGGATATTTTTTGGTTCGGTGCGGCAAGCGGTCGGCGTGCGTTACCCCAATCTGGCAGATTTGTGTGGTGCGCTGACGTTGGTAAAAAGTGTGGCCCGATTACACGGAGAAGTGGTTGCCGCCGACGCGCCAGCTCCTGTTATTCCACCGATGGATAGTGTCGCACAGGCGCGTTTCACACTCACTCCACGCGAGCGTGAGATCGTCGATCTGATCCTTGGCGGCAATGGATCGCAGCAGATCGCCGCCAGGTTATACATCAGCCTCGGGACGGTAAAAAATCACCGCAAGAATATTTACAGCAAGCTGAATATTGGCTCTCAAGCCGAGCTATTCAGTTTGTTTCTGACACCTCCATTGCGCCGCACGGCATAATGTTAAAAAACTGTTGCAAATGTCCCTAAAGGGACATGGTCGCCTGCTCTGACTCGCCGGATAATCTAGAGCAAGGCAATAGGGAAACGGGAATGCAGCAATGAATAATGAAATCGAATCGTTAACCTACTACGCGGCGACCAAGAAATACGATCTGCGCTTCCCGACGTTGGAAGAGGATTTGGATGTTGACGTAGTGATCATCGGCGGTGGGTTCTCCGGCATCAATACTGCACTGGAGTTGGCAGAAAAGGGGATCACCAATATCGCTATTCTGGAAGGGCGCT
Source organism: Serratia aquatilis (assembly GCF_044865145.1). Lineage (NCBI taxonomy): Bacteria > Pseudomonadati > Pseudomonadota > Gammaproteobacteria > Enterobacterales > Yersiniaceae > Serratia > Serratia aquatilis. The sequence goes on from NZ_CP173186.1 coordinate 551,959, forward strand.
ATCTGGGATATGGCGGCACTGGTCGCAATGGTGGGCAGGTGATGGCGGGGATTGGCCACGATCTGGAAAAGATCAAACGCTACGTTGGTCCGGCTGGCCTGGAAACCATCTTCAAGATCAGTAACCTCGGTGCAGGGATTATCCGTGAACGTATCAAAAAGTACGATATCGATGCCGATTTCTGCTTTGGCTACGGCTATCTGGGCAGCAATGCGCGGCAGGAAAAGACGCTGCGTAGCTGGTTGAAAGAGTTTAAAGCGGTATCGCCAGATGAAGAGATTGAGCTCTATACCGGTTCCGAGGTCAAGCAGGTTGTGGGCTCCGATGCTTATACCTGTGCCTTGAAGCATATGGGCGGGGGCCATGTTCATTCGCTCAACCTGTTGCTGGGGGAAGCGAAAGCGCTGGTCGGTTATGGGGTGAAGATTTTCGAAAACAGCAGCGTGCTGAATGTGGATTATGGTTCGCGCATTACCGTGCGCACTGCAATGGGGTCGGTACGTGCCAAAAAGATGCTTTGGGCGTGTAACGGTTTTCTCAACGGCATGGACCCATTTATCTACGGAAAAACGATTAATACTTATGCATTTCAGTTGGCGACCGAGCCATTGTCTGACGAACTGATCCGCCGTATCAGCCCGATCCGCGGGGCCTACAGCGACATTCGGCCAGTCATCGACTATTACCGTGTGACCAACGAAAACCGTTTGCTGTTCGGTAGCGCCACCCGATTGGTTGAGTACATTCCTGCCGATCTGAAAGCCTGGAACCGTAACCTGATGCTGAAAATCTTCCCGTACCTTAAAGACGTGAAGATCGATTTGGCCTGGGGCGGACCGCTGTGTTGCAGCGCTAACCTATTCCCGCAGATTGGTACGTTGCCACAACACGATAATGTGTTTTACGTACAAGGCTATTCCGGTTTTGGTGTGACGCCGAGTCATATCGTCTGCAAAGTACTGGCCGAGGGCATGAGCGAAGGATCGGATCGTTACGATCTGATGAGTTCGATCCCTCACGTCAATATTTTCGGTAAAGACAAGCTACGCCGGGTGATGACCACGGCTGGCAAAGTCTGGCATCAGACCTCGGGCTATTGGAAAGGCCGCCGTTAATCCAACCCTTACCCTCCTGCCGGGAGTGTGTGAGGAAACCTATACTGATTGATATTAAAGAGAAAACACATGAAACCATTACTTCTCAAGCAACCTATTCCAGAGCTACAGGAAATCGGCAGCGTCAGTAATCTGGGAGCGACCGTTGTCGCAGGTGAACCAAACGTTGGTGTGGCAATGATTTTTGGTGCTCCGACGGATAACCTGAACTGTGGCGTATTCAGCTGTACCCGTGGCACCTTCGTGATGGAATACCCGTTCGCCGAACACGCTACGGTATGGGAAGGTACTGCGATACTGACCAATGAAAACACCGGGGAATCGGTACAGTATCAGGCCGGTGACTCATGGTTTGTTGAGAAAGGCACTCCTGTACGCTGGGAAATTACCTCTGATCGCTTTGTTAAGCATTATCTGGCGATTGTTGAAGGCTAATACTGAAAGAGGGCGATGCGATGACTGATATTACCTTGTTGCCACAGGTTACGGCCTTTCTAAGCCGGGAACATGGCCACTATATTAACGGCCAACAGTTGGCCGGAACGGGTGTGGAAAGGTTTGCGGTGGTTAACCCGGCAACCGGGCAGGCTATCGCGCAGGTGAATGAAGGCGGACAGGCGGAAGTCGATGCGGCGATGCAGGCGGCATTTACCGCTTTCCACGGTGCCTGGGCACAGGTCTCGCCAATGGAGCGTGGTAACTGCCTGACACGCCTGGCCGATCTGCTACAGACTCACCGCGAGGAGTTGGCACAGTTGGAAAGCCTGTGTTCCGGAAAAACCATTCAACTGTCCCGCGCGTTGGAAATCGATATGGCTTCACAGTTTCTGCGCTATTTTGCCGGCTGGTCGAGCAAAATCAGCGGGGAAACGCTGAACGTTTCATTACCTTCTTTCAGAGGGGAAAAGTACACCGCGTTTACCCGGCGAGAGCCGCTGGGCGTGGTGGTTGGGATCATTCCGTGGAATTTCTCGATCATGATCTCCATCTGGAAGCTGGCTGCGGCACTGACCTGTGGCTGTACCGTGGTTCTCAAGCCAAGTGAGTATACGCCGCTGACCATGCTGCGTGTCGCTGAGCTGGCAAAAGAGGCGGGTATCCCTGAGGGAACGCTCAACGTGATCAACGGTTCTGGAGCCCGTCTTGGACCCGCGCTTATCGCCCATCCTCATTGTGCCAAAGTGACCTTTACCGGTTCTGTCCCAACCGGGATCGCCGTAGGTAAAGCGGCGATGGAACAAGGTATTGTCCGTACCACGCTGGAACTGGGTGGCAAAAATGCCGCTGCGTTTTTGGCAGACGTCTCGGTAGAGAAGATGGTCGATGGCATTGTTGAGGCAGGTTACCTGAATCAGGGGCAGATTTGCGCTGCGGCGGAGCGTTTCTACCTGCCAGCAAGCCATATTGATGAGGTGTTGGAAAAGCTGACGCAGCGTTTGGCGGCGATGAAAGTAGGCTCGTCGCTGGATGAAACTACAGAAGTGGGGCCATTGGCCAATGAAGCCCATTACCGCAAGGTGCTTGGCATGTTTGACAAAGCGCGGGCAGAGGGTAGCCAGATTGTCTGTGGCGGCCATGCTTTGGCTGGTCCCGGCTTCTTTGTTGCTCCGACAGCGATCCGCGCCAATGGGCCGAATGATGCATTAATGCGTGAGGAAACCTTTGGTCCGGTAGGGACTTTCCTGGCTTATGATGATGAAGAGCAGATGATCGCCATGATCAATGACTCGCCTTATGGCTTGGCTGCCAGCCTGTGGACTAACGATCTCAGCAAGGCCATGCGTATGATCCCGCGTATCCAGGCCGGGACCGTGTGGATCAACATGCACACCTTCCTCGATCCGGCATTGCCATTTGGCGGGGTGAAATCGTCAGGGATTGGCCGGGAGTTTGGCAGCGCGTTTATTGAGCACTATACGGAACTGAAATCGGTAATGATGAGGTACTGATTGCTATCCCCGTCGTCTTTCGCGCCGCAGCGTTGTTGTCTGCGTACGTGAACCCCAGTCACTTACCTGTTGTAAGCTCCTGGGGATTAACGCACTTGCCGCCTAGCTGCAACACGAAATTCATAGGGGATGCCGTCGTCTTTCGCGCCGCAGCGTTGTTGTCTGCGTACGTGAACCCCAGTCACTTACCTATTGTAAGCTCCTGGGGATTAACGCACTTGCCGCCTAGCTGCAACACGAAATTCATAGGGGATGCTGTCGTCTTTCGCGCCGCAGCGTTGTTGCCAACGTAGAGGCGGCTTGCAGGATAAAGAGAATAGGGGGTTAATCTTCGTCGAACCCGGAGTTGAACAATTCGATAACTGCCGCCAGGGCCTGTTGTTCTTCCGGCCCGGTGGCTTCTATTTCGATTTGACGGCCTTGGGCGGAATCGAGCATCAGCAGCGCAATCACGCTGCTGGCCTCTGCCTCGGTACCGCTGTCATTACGCAACAGCACTTCAGCATCAAAACTCTGCACCAACTCGAACAGCTTCATCGCCGGGCGGGCATGCATACCCAGCTTGTTTTTGATCTCTACCGTTTGCTTGACCGTCATTGCTTGCGCTTTTCCAGTGTGCGGTGGCGTGACTGGACATTCTTGCCGCGAGAACGGAAGTAATCGGCCAACTGCTCTGCTACGTAAACCGAACGATGTTTACCACCAGTACAACCAATTGCCACGGTTAAATAGCTGCGATTGTTGGTTTCCAGCATCGGTAACCACAGTTCCAGGTAGCTGCGCGTCTGGTAAATAAAGTTATGCACCTCGGTATGGCGATCAAGGAACGATGCCACGGGCTTATCCAGGCCGGTCATTGGACGTAACTTGGGATCCCAGTGCGGGTTTGGTAGAAAACGAACGTCAAATACGTAATCGGCATCGATGGGAAGACCGTGTTTGAAGCCAAAGGACTCGAACACCATGGTCAGTTCACGTTCGCGTTTGCCCAGCAGACGAGTACGCAACATCTCAGCCAACTCATGCACCGACATTTCTGACGTGTCGATGATCAGATCCGCGCGGGAACGCAGCGGCTCCAGCAGATCGCTTTCTTCATCAATCGCGCTTTCCAGCGACAGGTTTTTGGCTGAGAGTGGATGTAGACGGCGGGTATCACTGTAGCGGCGGATCAGCGTGTTACGGTCTGCATCAAGGAACAGCAGTTGAGGAGAGAAACTCTCTGGCAACTGAGCCATTGCATGTTCGAACACTTCCGGTGATTCCGGCATGTTACGTACGTCGATGCTTACCGCAGCGGAGCTATTGCGTTCCGCCAGCGTTTGGGCAAGCTGCGGCAGCAGTACCACGGGCAGGTTATCAACGCAGTAAAAACCCATGTCTTCCAGCGCTCTTAAGGCGACGGATTTCCCTGAACCGGAACGGCCGCTGACAATCATCAGCACCATGTGGCAACTCCCCCTGGCATCGGAGTGGCGCTTATCGCCACCGTTAGGATCTTTGTTAATTCAGGCCGAAGCCTGAATACATAATAAGAAAACAGTATCGTTTTCAGGGCTGCAAGTCACGCTAGCCAACGGTTATTCGGTAATGATTTGGTAGAGTTCTTCGTCACTCTGCGCTGAGCGTAAGCGGCGGCATACGGTTTTGTCTGCCAATCTTTTAGCAACCAGCGACAGTGTATGCAAATGGGTTTTACATTGATCGGCTGGCACCAGTAAGGCGAAGAGCAGATCGACCGGTTGATTATCAATGGCATCAAAGGCGATAGGTTGTTCAAGACGGATGAACACGCCAACGGCTCGCAAGGTGTCTTCTTCCAGCTTACCGTGTGGGATAGCGATACCGTTACCAATACCCGTACTGCCCATACGTTCCCGGGTAAGAACCGCTTCAAACACCACCTGCGAAGGCAGGCCTAGTTGCTTGGCGGCTAACTCGCTGATAATTTCCAGCGCCCGTTTTTTACTGGTGCAGTGTACTGAGCTTTTGGTGCACTCGATGTTTAACACCGAGCTTAATTGCATTATTTCGTTGTTCATCTCATCTTCACTTAAAACCGCTTATTCAACTATCCGGCCAGTCTGCTTTACCCTGTGTAAAAGACCTGTACAAATAATGCTCATAAGACGATTTTTCGCCTGTTTAACCCTGATGGTAACCCTCTGCACCCACCCCCATAGAGACGGGGCGCATAGGGTTACGGTGTAGCCAAGTAGACTACGATTAGGGCCACTGCCGTTAACGGTAGTGGCCCAGAATGTCAGTGTTGCTTTAGTTTGTCTTTATGTTTATTCAATTGACGCGCGAGTTTGTCGATCAGGGTGTCAATTGCCGCATACATATCTTCTTTTTCCGAGGTGGCATGCAACTCACCACCGTTCACGTGCACCGTCGCTTCAGCAATCTGCTGCAGTTTTTCCACACTGAGTACCACATAGACATGATTAATGCGATCAAAGTACTGCTCGAGCTTGGCAAATTTGCTGTTCACGAATTCACGCAGAGGTTCGGTGATTTCGATGTGGTGACCGGTAATGTTGAGCTGCATAATGTCTTCCTTCTCTATAGAGGTCAAACCAACTGTTTACGCTGGTTAGACGGCGGGATGGACAAAGACTCTCGGTACTTGGCGACGGTACGCCTTGCTACCATGATCCCCTGCTCGGAAAGCAGGGTAGCTAGCTTACTGTCGCTAAGCGGTTTGGCGGGATTTTCCGCCGCTATCAATTTCTTCACTAATGCCCGGATTGCCGTTGAGGAGGCTTCACCACCGCTATCGGTATTCACGTGGCTGGAGAAGAAATATTTCAATTCGAAAATGCCACGCGGGCTGTGCAGAAACTTCTGCGTAGTGACGCGCGAGATTGTCGATTCATGCATCTCCACGGCCTGTGCGATATCTGCCAGTACCATGGGTTTCATAAATTCTTCCCCCTGCTCAAAGAACGCTTCCTGCTGTTCGACAATACAGCGGGAAACCTTGAGCAGAGTTTCGTTACGGCTTTCCAGGCTTTTAATCAGCCATTTTGCTTCCTGCAGATTGCTGCGGATAAACTGACCGTCCGCATCATTGCGCACGCTGTTGCCAAGAGCCGCATACTGCTGGTTGATTTTCAGGCGTGGAATACTGTCGGCATTGAGTTCTACTGCCCACTTATCCTGCACCTTGCGTACCAGTACATCCGGGATCACATACTCCGACTCACCAGTATTGATCGATTGCCCAGGCCGAGGATCGAGCGACTGAATCAACACCATCGCTTCTTTTAGTGTATCTTCTTTTAGGCGAGTTGTTCGCATCAGGCTACGAAAGTCATGGTTAGCGAGTAAATCCAGGTGATCGCTGATAATCAGACGTGCTTCTGCCAGGTAAGGGGTGTCTTTGGCATATTGAGAAAGCTGGATCAGCAAACAATCGCGCAGATCCCTTGCCGCAACACCGACCGGATCAAAACGCTGTACCCGCTTCAGCACCGCTTCGACCTCTTCCATGGTCACATTTGCATCACCTATACTCTCCAGAATGTCTTCCAGCGGTACGGTGAGGTAACCGGTATCGTCAACAGCGTCGACGATAGAAGTGGCAATCGCGGCATCAGTATCAGAAAAAGGTGTCAGGTCCACTTGCCACATCAGGTAATCCTGTAGCGTTTGCGTGGTTTCCCCTTGATAGACCGGCAATTCATCATCACCGTAATCGGTGCTGGTACCCGAAGGTGTTCCAGCCGAATAGATCTCATCCCATGAGGTATCCAGGGGCAGCTCTTCCGGCATGTCCTGTTGTTCCATCGCTTCGCGGGTATCCAGGTTTTCGGTATCAGTGCTCTCTTTGGCGTCAATCTCTTCGTGCTGATCGTCGGTTTGTTCAAGCAGCGGGTTGCTCTCTAACGCCAGTTGGATCTCCTGCTGGAGCTCAAGCGTGGACAGCTGCAACAGGCGTATCGCCTGCTGTAGTTGGGGAGTCATGGCCAGTTGCTGGCTGAGCCTGAGTTGCAAACCTTGCTTCATAATCTTCTGTCTACTTCCGTTAACGACAGCCTGCTGGCATGCCACTGGAACTTAGAGGCGGAATTCTTCGCCCAGATAAACACGTTTCACCTGCTCGTCGGCCAGAATAGCATCCGGTGTGCCGTGAGCGATCAGTTTGCCCTGGCTGACAATGTAGGCGCGTTCACAGACATCCAGCGTTTCCCGCACGTTATGATCGGTGATCAATACGCCAAGGCCGCTATCACGCAGGTGCTCAATGATTTTTTTGATATCGATAACGGAAATCGGGTCAACCCCGGCAAACGGTTCATCCAACAGGATAAATTTCGGATTGGCAGCGAGTGCACGGGCAATTTCCACGCGGCGTCGCTCCCCGCCAGAAAGAGATTGGCCCATACTGTCACGCAGGTGAGAAATATGAAACTCCTCCATCAGTTCTACCGCACGATCGTCACGTTGTTCACTCGTCAGGTCGTTGCGGATCTCCAGCACGGCCATCAGGTTGTCATAAACACTCAGCCGACGAAAGATAGAGGCTTCCTGCGGTAGGTAACCTATACCACGGCGAGCACGTGCGTGCAGCGGAAGAATACTGATATCCTCTTCATCGATCACGATGCGCCCGGCATCACGTTGGACAATCCCGACAACCATGTAGAACGTGGTGGTTTTACCTGCGCCGTTAGGCCCAAGCAAGCCGACAATTTCCCCTGATTTTACCTTCAGGCTCACGTCTTCAACGACTTTACGGCCCTTGTAGGCTTTCGCCAGGTTTTCTGCGATAAGTGTTGCCATAAGTGATTAGTTACTCTTTTTTTGGCCGTTTTTGTCTTGCAGTTGCGATGGCACCAGAACCGTTGTCACGCGTTTGCCTTTGTCGCTGAACGCTTCCATCTGCTGTTGCTGCACCAGATAGGTAATTCGGTCACCCTGAACGTTGCTGTCGAGCTGTTCCAGATAAGCCTTGCCCGTGAGCGTGACCAACTGAGTCGCAACGTCGTAACGCACTTTCTGTGCATGGCCTTTCACCGGTTTACCGTTGTCCTGCATCTGGTAAAAAGTGACTGGATTACCGAACGCTTCAATGTAGGTTTTGTTCTGATCGCCGTCCGGGCGGGTGACCACCACTTTGTCGGCTTTGATCTCGATGGTTCCTTGCTTGATGACCACGTCATCGGTAAAGGTACTGACATTGCTCTGCATATCCAGAGACTGTTTCAGCGAGTTGATGTTTACCGGTTGGTCAGAGTCAGATTTCAACGCCAGAGCCGGGGTGCTGGCGGTCAAAACGAGGCTGACGATCAACAGATTACGGAGTTGTTTTTTTGTTCTGAATTTCATAGTTGGTCTTAACCTTATCAATCAGCTCAGCGGTTTTGTTCCGCAGATTGCCACGCATCTTCATGCCGTTAGAGGTAAAATTCGTTCCAAACAGAGTCACTTCATCATCTGAAGAGACATCCTGAGTGATCAGATTGACCTGAGCATTCTCTGTTTTGATTTTTTCCAGCTGTGAGGTTGTCGTCAAACTGTTTACCTCAACGTGGCCGTAAAGATAAAGCATGCGGTCTTTAGTGAGTTTGGCACGATCGGCACGTACCGACCAGGTTGCCACTGCATTCTCATCAAACAGCGTCATCACCGGCAGGGTAAACCAGCTTAACTCTTCGGTGGTGTAATATTTCACCTCTTCTGCGACCAGTTTGTAGTTCAGCTTTCCGGTCGGGCTATACACGATAGTCACGGTATGCTGACTCTGATAGGTCGGATCCTGATCATTGAGCGGTACTGAGCTGCCATTATCGTTGACGTTGGTCATATTCCAGCCAATCAACGCCAGCGTGACCACCAGTAGTATCAAGGTGATCCAAAGTTTGGTTTTACTCATATAGACAGCCCTTTGGCGTCTTCCAGCTTATTTTGAGCCAAAAGAATAATGTCGCATAGTTCACGTACCGCACCACGCCCACCGGACAGATGAGTGACATAATGAGCTCGCGGTATCAGCAGCGGGTGCGCATCTGCAACCGCAACCGCCAGACCCACTTCTGCCATTACCGGCCAGTCGATCAGGTCGTCGCCGATGTAGGCGACTTCATCTGGCGTTAGAGACAGTGTATCCAACAGTTCGCGGAAGGCCAAAAGCTTATCTGACTGGCCTTGATAAAGATGTGTGATATCCAGGGTTTTTGCCCGGTCTTCCAATAATTTTGCCGAACGCCCTGTAATGATGGCAACCTCGATACCCGATGTTTTCAGGCAGCGGATACCGTAGCCGTCACGCACGTTAAAAGCTTTCAGCTCTTCACCGCTGTTACCCATGTAAATCAGGCCGTCCGACAACACGCCGTCAACATCACAAATTAGCAGGCGGATTTTTCCTGCTCGCGCCATGACTTCTTCCGTTACCGGCCCGTAGCAGGTTTCAACCAAACTCATTCACTTTGTTCCTTTCATTAGACGACGCCAGCACGCAGCATGTCATGCATATGTACCACACCTAGCAATTGGTCACCATCGGCAACTAACACGGCAGTGATATGGCGCTGTTGCATGAGATTAAGGACTTCGACAGCCAACATGTTGGGGCGAACTCGAATGCCGCCAAGCGTCATGACATCGGCTATTTTGGCATTATTCAGGTCGATACCCATGTCGAACACCCGGCGTAAATCACCATCAGTAAAAATACCGGCGATCTTCATCAGGTCGTTGCAGATGACGGTCATGCCCAGATTCTTGCGGGTGATTTCCAGCAGGGCATCACGCAGCGAGGCATCGGCGCTGACGTGTGGGATTTCGTCACCGCTGTGCATAATGTCACTAACGCGCAACAGCAGGCGGCGGCCCAATGCGCCACCGGGGTGCGATAACGCAAAATCTTCAGGCGTAAACCCCCGCGCTTTCAGTAGCGCGACCGCCAGAGCGTCACCCATCACCAAAGTGGCCGTCGTGCTGGTGGTTGGCGCCAAACCCAATGGGCACGCTTCCTGCGGGACTTTGATGCACAGATGGATCTCTGCCGCTTTTCCCATGGTGCTTTCCGGGTTGTTGGTCATGCAAATCAGAGGGATCTGCTGGCGCTTCAATACCGGGATAAGGGCCAGGATTTCGTTGGACTCGCCGGAATTGGAGATAGCCAACACAATGTCTTGGGCAGAAACCATACCCAGATCGCCGTGGCTTGCTTCTGCCGGGTGGACAAAAAATGCTGGCGTTCCTGTGCTGGCAAGCGTTGCGGCAATTTTGCAGCCAATATGACCGGATTTTCCGATGCCCATAACCACAACTTTACCGCGACATTCGGCGATAGCTTCGCAGGCGCGGGTGAAATCTGCATTGATGTACTGATCAAGCTGGGCTAAACCTTCACGCTCAATCTTCAGCACTTCTTTGCCGGCTTGCTGAAAATCAAAGCCCGGTTGCAACTGCATAGTCGACATACTCATTCCCATCGGTATTACCCGTAATCCTTCAATATACAAGGGGGTGGCTGTATTACTCGGCCCATCCGTGGGCGGGACTACCGCGAACAGCGTTCAAACTGTTGCGGCAGATTTGTCCCGAGCTTGCTGCGTTACTCGGCCCATGTCAGGGCTTCTTCCCTTCGGGGCCAGCACAAGTGCTGGCCGAAAACGCATGACGTTTTTGTCATGCCACTCGCATTATTCAGAGTATAAATGAACTGAAAGGCGTAAAGAACAGCGCTGCAAGATACGCAATAAACCCACATAATAACAGAGCTCCCGCCAGATGCCCGATGCGATGTTTGCGCCCAATACACAGGGCGGTAAGCAGAATGCTGGCCGCCAGCATCACCCAGTAATCGCGCTGGAAAGCAGCTGGATCGATACTGCCCGGTGACAGCAGGGCCGGAATGCCTAAAACGATGACCATGTTAAAAATGTTTGAGCCAATGATATTCCCTACTGCAATATCGTCTTCGCCCTTTAGTGCGCCAGCGATGGAGGTTGCCAATTCGGGCAAACTGGTGCCAATGGCGATAATCGTCAGGCCGACTACCAGTTCACTCAGGCCAAAATAGTGTGCAATCACGGTGGCGTTGTCGATGATCATCTTTGACGCAAGCGGCAAGATAATAAAAGCTAAAACCAGCCACAGTATTGCTACAGTGTTGCTACTGTCCTGCGGTAGCTCAGCGAGCTGTTCCACCGTCAAACTATCGCTGCCTTCACGCTGCGCCAGCCGGGCGATTTTTAGCATCAACAGGATAAAACCGGTAGCGGCAAGCAGCAGCACGACACCATCCAGGCGGCTTAGCGTGTTATCCATCAATACAACACCGCACAAGACTGTGACCACCAGCATCAGTGGCAGCTCACGCCGCAGTACTTCAGAACGCGCCGACAGTGGGTGTATCAATGCAGCCACACCTAGAATCAGCAAAATATTGGTAATGTTGGAGCCTAAAACGTTTCCCACCGCCATATCCGTTTGCCCATTCAATGCGGCAGTGACTGAGACGATCAATTCCGGCAATGAAGTTCCTATGCCAACGATCGTCATGCCAATGATCAACGGAGGTACACCCAGAGAGCGGCTAATCACCGCAGCGCCATAAACTAGCCTATCTGCACCATACACCAGTAAAAACAAACCAACGACAAGCAGTACTATCGCGAGAAACATTCAGGGTCCTTTATTGGGTATACTTGTCATACTTCAAGTTGCATGGGTGCTTGCCGCCTGCATGCCACTCGAATGATTTAGAGTATATAATCCCGGTTTATAGGTTAAACGCCGTAATCGGCGATCTTGCTTACCTCTTGTTGTGCGCAGTGATGCCGCAACAACGGATATTCCCGGTGAGACCCGTGGTCTTGGTAACTCGAAATCCTGATTGGATAAAATTCAAACTTGTTTTATTTTTGCGTTATATCCTAATTTTGACCGTCTGGAACCTAAAAGTAAAACCAATGGCAGCATTGGTAACGAATTGACGGTAAGCTTCTGTAAAAATAAGACGCACCCAGCCGATTGCTTTACCATCTCAGAGTGATTTGGCAAAAACGACCTGTACAGGATCCATTAACATGCACCAGAAGGCAGATAATCTGGTCGAAGTGCGCTGCATGAGCTTCTCTCGCGGCGATCGGCTTATATTCGAAGACATCAACCTCACAGTACCTCGTGGCAAGGTGACGGCGATCATGGGGCCATCCGGTATTGGTAAGACTACCTTACTGCGCCTGATAGGTGGCCAATTGACACCTGACTGCGGTGAGATCTGGTTTGATGGTGACAATATTCCGGCGTTGTCGCGTCGTCGGCTCTATGAATCGCGCAAGAAGATGAGCATGCTGTTTCAGTCGGGAGCGTTGTTCACCGATCTGACGGTATTTGAGAATGTGGCGTTTCCATTGCGTGAGCATAGCCGCCTGCCGGAACCTATCCTGCGGAGCACCGTAATGATGAAACTGGAAGCTGTGGGCCTGCGTGGCGCGGCAGAACTTATGCCGAACGAGCTTTCCGGGGGGATGGCGCGGCGTGCGGCTCTGGCGCGTGCTATTGCACTGGATCCAGAACTGATCATGTTCGATGAGCCTTTTGTCGGACAGGACCCGATCACCATGGGCGTATTGGTTAAACTGATTGATGAACTGAACCACGCACTGGGGATCACCTGCATCGTGGTTTCGCATGATGTACCCGAAGTATTGAGTATTGCTGATTACGCCTATATTGTGGCCGACCACCATGTGATAGCCGAGGGCACTGCACCGCAATTACAGAATAATCCTGATGCGCGTGTACGTCAGTTTCTGGATGGTATTGCCGATGGGCCAGTACCTTTCCGTTACCCCGCAGGCGATTATCGGACGGAGCTTTTAGGGGAAGGGAGTAAATAACCTCATGTTTTTAAAAGCGTTAGCGTCATTTGGGCGCAGTGCTATCAATACCAGTGCTTCTTTTGGACGTGCCGGGTTAATGCTGTTCCAGGCGCTGGTCGGTCGCCCCGAACCGCGCAAGCAATGGCCGCTGTTGATTAAGCAATTGTATAGCGTTGGTGTGCAATCATTGTTGATCATCATGGTCTCCGGTGTGTTTATTGGCATGGTGCTGGGGCTGCAAGGCTATATTGTTCTCACTACCTATAGTGCAGAAGCCAGTCTGGGCATGATGGTGGCGTTATCGCTGCTGCGCGAACTGGGGCCGGTGGTTACTGCGCTGTTATTTGCTGGTCGTGCCGGTTCTGCATTGACTGCAGAGATCGGCCTGATGAAAGCTACCGAGCAGCTCTCCAGCCTGGAAATGATGGCTGTTGATCCGTTGCGGCGCATTGTGGCTCCACGCTTCTGGGCGGGGCTGATCAGCATGCCGTTGCTGACGATTATTTTTGTTGCCGTGGGTATTTGGGGCGGTTCGGTAGTAGGTGTTGACTGGAAAGGTATCGACAGCGGTTTTTTCTGGTCGGCAATGCAAGGTGCAGTTGAATGGCGAAAGGATTTACTCAACTGTCTGATCAAGAGTGTGGTATTTGCTTTTACCGTTACTTGGATAGCGATTTTCAACGGCTATGATGCGATACCGACTTCAGAAGGGATTAGCCGGGCAACGACACGTACCGTGGTACATTCGTCACTGGCCGTGCTGGGATTGGATTTTGTGCTGACTGCACTGATGTTTGGGAATTGATTCGATGCAAACGAAGAAAAGTGAAATCTGGGTTGGAGCGTTTATGCTGATTGCACTGTGTGCAGTCGTCTTCCTCTGCCTTCAGGTAGCTAATGTCAAGTCGATCGGTAATGAGCCGACTTACCGTATTTACGCCACGTTCGATAACATCGGTGGCCTGAAAGCACGTTCTCCGGTGAGGATCGGCGGTGTGGTGATTGGTAGAGTGGCTGAGATTTCACTCGATACAGAGACCTACACGCCTCGTGTAGCGCTTGATATTCAGAGCAGATATAACCATATTCCGGACACCAGTTCACTTGCCATCCGCACCTCCGGCCTGCTGGGGGAACAGTATCTGGCATTGAATGTCGGTTTTGAAGATCCTGATATGGGGACGGCTATCCTGAAAGATGGTGGTACTATTCAGGACACAAAATCAGCTATGGTTCTGGAAGATTTGATCGGCCAATTCTTGTATAAAAGTGGGGGGCAGGACAGTAAGGATAAAACGGCTGATCCCGCCTCAGCCGAGCCAGCAGCTGTTGCTCCATAACCTGCTCCAAGTCATTAATTGAGGATGCCTGCATGTTTAAACGTTTATTGATGGTGGCTCTGCTGGTGGTTGCACCACTGGCAAACGCTGTGGATCAGACGAACCCTTACAGCCTGATGCGTGATGCTTCGCAAAAAACCTTCACACGCCTGAAAAGCGAGCAGTCAAAAATCAAGGCAGATCCCAACTATCTGCGCACTATCGTACATGACGAATTGATGCCGTTTGTGCAGGTGAAGTATGCGGGTGCACTGGTGCTGGGCCGTTATTACAAAGAAGCGACTCCTGCGCAGCGTGAAGCCTATTTCACCGCCTTCCAGGCATACCTGGAGCAGGCTTACGGCCAGGCGTTGGCAATGTATCATGGCCAAACTTATGAGATTGAACCCCAACAGCCGCTGGGTAATGCTGATATTATCGCGATACGCGTAACCATCAATGACAATGACGGTCGGCCACCGGTTCGTCTGGATTTCCAATGGCGTAAAAACAGTAAGACTGGCTATTGGCAGGCTTATGACATGATCGCCGAAGGCGTCAGCATGATCACCACCAAACAGAATGAGTGGGCATCGACTCTACGCCTCAAAGGGATAGAAGGTCTGACTCAGCAACTGCAAGCTGCAGCGAAACAACCTATTACTTTGGATCAGAAAAAGTGATGGCAGAAGCTCTGAGCTGGGTATCACAAGAGCAGACGCTGGTTCTGAGTGGCGAGCTTGATCGTGAAACGTTATTGCCGCTTTGGCAGCAACGTGAGGCATTACTGGCAGATAAAAATACCATTGATGTCTCGCAACTACAGCGTGTTGACTCTTCTGGACTGGCGCTGCTGCTGCACTTACGTGAACAACGGCACCAGCAGGGTGGGGAGTTGAAAATTTCGGGTGCGACGGAACGGCTGCAAACGCTGGTCACACTCTATAATCTGCAAGCACTAATATCTTTTGAAACCGCTAGTTAGCCATATTTTCGGCTAGTTGCGAGCGGAAAGTGCGCTGAAAGCCCCTGTCGTCCAGGGGCTTTTTCTATAGTTTAAGAAAGCGCCGGATTCCACTAAGATGTTATGTTTATTAATATCAGCCTCTGACACAGAACTGGATACTATGGAAAATAGCGAAATTAAAGACGTGCTGATGAAAGCATTAGCACTGGATGAAGCTCATGTGACCGGCGA
This sequence comes from Serratia aquatilis, assembly GCF_044865145.1. NCBI lineage: Bacteria > Pseudomonadati > Pseudomonadota > Gammaproteobacteria > Enterobacterales > Yersiniaceae > Serratia > Serratia aquatilis. Next base: position 567,385 of record NZ_CP173186.1, read on the forward strand.
TGGCAGTCACTTTCAGGTGATCGTCGTGGGTGAACTGTTCGCCACTATGAGCCGCGTCAAAAAACAGCAGGCTGTCTATGCGCCGCTGATGGAATACATTGCTGATAACCGTATTCATGCTTTATCCATTAAGGCATACACCCCAGAAGAGTGGCAGCGAGATCGCAAACTCAACGGACTTTAAGGCTGTTTGCCCGGCGGGCAGGCGGCTCGGAACAGATAACAGAGAGTAGTTAAATGGATAAATTTCGTGTGCAGGGTCGGACTCGCCTGAGCGGTGAGGTCACTATTTCCGGGGCTAAAAACGCAGCCCTACCGATCCTGTTTGCCGCGCTGTTGGCGGAAGAGCCCGTCGAGCTGCAGAATGTCCCTAAACTGAAGGACATCGATACCACTATCAAGTTGCTTAACCAGTTAGGCACGAAAATCGAACGTAATGGCTCGGTATTCGTTGATGCCAGCGAAGTCAATGAGTTCTGCGCTCCCTATGATCTGGTGAAAACCATGCGTGCCTCTATCTGGGCCTTGGGGCCATTGGTTGCGCGCTTTGGCCGCGGCCAGGTGTCACTGCCTGGTGGTTGCGCTATCGGTGCACGTCCGGTTGATCTGCATATTACTGGCCTGGAACAGTTGGGTGCTGAAATCAAACTGGAAGAGGGTTATGTAAAAGCTTCCGTCGAAGGGCGACTGAAAGGTGCTCATATCGTAATGGATAAGGTCAGCGTTGGCGCGACCGTGACGATCATGAGTGCAGCCACGTTGGCGACTGGGACCACCATTATTGAGAATGCGGCACGCGAGCCGGAAATTGTTGATACTGCCAATTTCCTCAACACGTTGGGTGCCAAAATCAGCGGCGCGGGTACGGACAGGATCACCATCGAAGGTGTTGAACGTCTGGGCGGCGGGGTTTATCGCGTTCTGCCTGATCGTATTGAAACCGGGACTTTCCTGGTCGCTGCAGCCGTGTCAGGTGGCAAAGTGCTGTGCCGCAATACTCGCCCAGATACGCTGGATGCCGTGTTGGCAAAACTGCGTGAAGCGGGTGCCGATATTGAAGTCGGCGAAGACTGGATCAGTCTGGACATGCATGGCAAGCGCCCCAAAGCGGTAAGCGTGCGTACCGCCCCACACCCAGGTTTCCCAACCGATATGCAGGCACAGTTCAGTTTGCTGAACCTGGTGGCTGAAGGGACTGGCGTGATCACTGAGACCATTTTTGAAAATCGCTTCATGCACGTGCCTGAGCTGATCCGTATGGGCGCTCATGCAGAAATCGAGAGCAATACTGTGATCTGCCACGGTGTTGAGCAGCTTTCGGGCGCACAGGTTATGGCAACCGATCTGCGGGCTTCTGCAAGCTTAGTGCTGGCGGGTTGTATTGCGGAAGGGGTAACGACCATCGATCGTATTTATCACATTGATCGTGGTTACGAGCGCATTGAAGACAAGCTGCGTGGGCTGGGTGCGAAAATAGAGCGTGTGAAAGGCGAATAGCTGAGTAATGCCTGATGTGTTAACGTTATAAAGCCCGGTTCGCCGGGCTTTTTGCTGCCCAGGGGGAAAACGGCAATTAGGGGTGTTAGCTGTTATCTTCCGGGAATTCACCCACCGTCATATTTAACGTGATGCGTTTACCGTCACGCAGCACCACTACCGGGATCTGGGTTCCTGGGCGAATTTCTGCCACTTGATCCATGGTTTCCAACACGGCTACGGCAGGTTTATTATTGACGTTGATGATAATGTCATTGATGTGGAAGCCTGCGCTGGCTGCGGGGCCATTAGGGGTGAGTTCGGTTACGATAATCCCCTGCAGGCGATCAATGCCACTATTGTTGGCACGTATCGGAATGATCTCTTTCCCCTGAATGCCAAAATAACCCCTGATCACTCGCCCATCGCGGATCAGTTTATCCATAATCTTGGTCGCCAGTTCGGTTGGGATCGCAAAACCCAGACCTTCTGGCGTTTCCCCATCGGTAACTTTGTCGTAGGTCAGGGTGTTGATCCCCATTAATTCACCTAGCGAGTTGACCAGTGCTCCCCCGGAGTTTCCACGGTTGATTGAGGCATCGGTCTGCAGGAAGGTCTGCCGCCCGTTAGTGCTCATACTGATACGACCGGTCGCGCTGATAATACCCTGCGTAACGGTTTGCCCAAGGTTATAGGGGTTGCCGATTGCCAGAACAACATCGCCGATATGTGCCGGGCGCTTGGTGTTGATCGGGATCACCGGTAAATTACCCGGATCGATTTTCAGCACGGCCAGATCGGTCAGGCTATCTGACCCTACCAGCAGTGCCTCATAACGGCGGCCATCTTGCAGAACCACGGTGATCTGCTGAGCGTCTTTGACAACGTGGCGGTTGGTAATGATATAGCCGCGATCGTTCATGATCACACCGGACCCCAAAGACAGGATGTTAGGTGCGCCACTCATATTGCGGTTATAGATATTCACCACCGCAGGGGCGGCACGGCGCACGCCGGTATTGAAGCTGGTCGGGGTTTCACTGCTGGTATTCTCTGATTTGCTGGCGAATATATTACTGGATGAACGCAACGCAGGTAATGCAACCAACATCAGGCCGGCGACAATCAAACCAATAAAAATAGAACGCAAAAACTTAGCAAACATAGAGTTCTGGAAGTTCAAAGGGAAGATGGGGGGAGGATAACATGAGTTAACCGGGCGCAGTATGTCACTGAGCCCGGTTTTAAACAAATTAACGCAGCAGCAGGTAAATGTTTTCTTCACCGCGCACGATGTTCAGTGCCATTACTGCCGGTTTGGCTTCGAGTAGCTTGCGTAACGCGGCGATGTTCTCGATGCGCTCACGGTTTACACCGATAATCACATCCCCTTTCTGTAAGCCAATTTGTGCAGCAGGGGTGCCTTTTTCGACGTTATCGATCTTCACGCCTTTATCGCCGTTTGGCAGCGCGCCATTGCTGAGTGAGGCACCTTGCAGAGATGGGGTCAGTGTTTCGGCATTGGTTGAGGCATCTTGGCTGTTATCCAACGTTACGGACACATCCATCGGTTTACCTTCACGCAATAGGCCTATTTTCAGGGTAGTGCCTGGAGCCGTAGTGCCAACCTTGGCCCGCAATTCGGCGAAGCTGTTGATCGGTTTTTCGTCGATGGATATAAGGATGTCACCCGCTTTTATACCTGCCTTGGCTGCGGCAGATTTAGGCAGTACTTCGCTGACAAAGGCACCGCGTTGTGCGTCCGACTTGAACGCCTTCGCCATGTCGGCAGTCATTTCGCTGCCTTTGATGCCCAGTAGGCCGCGCTTCACTTCACCAAATTCGATCAACTGCTTGCTCAGGCTTTGCGCCATATTGCTTGGGATAGCAAAGCCGATACCGACATTACCACCGCCTGGTGCCAGGATTGCGGTGTTAATGCCGATCAACTCACCAGCAAGGTTGACCAACGCACCACCGGAGTTACCTCGGTTGATTGAGGCATCGGTCTGGATGAAGTTTTCCAATCCTTCAAGGCTCAGGCCACTACGACCCAGTGCTGAGATAATGCCTGAGGTTGCGGTCTGTCCGAGGCCGAATGGGTTACCAACTGCAACGGCAAAATCACCGACGCGCAGCTTGTCGGAGTCTGCAATTTTTATTGCTGCCAGATTTTTAGCATTGCTGACCTGCAGTAAAGCAATGTCAGACTGTTCGTCTCGGCCGATCAGTTTGGCTTCGTACTCACGGCCATCATTGAGCTGTATGCTGATTTTATCGGCATTATTGATTACGTGGTTATTGGTGAGAATATAGCCTTTTTCTGCATCGATAATGACGCCTGAACCGAGTCCTTCAAAAGGACGTGAGCTTTCCTTCCCAGAAGGCATATTCGGGCCAAAGAAGAATTTGAATTGTTCTGGTAACTGTTGGCGTTGTACCTGGGTTCCTTCCACTTGCACACTCACCACTGCGGGGAGTACTTTTTCCAGCATAGGTGCCAGACTAGGCAGCGCCTGCCCTTCAACGGCGGCAGGTAATGCTGCAGCGGCCACCGGTACGGAGGCGAATGACAGGCCAATGCTCATTGCTAATACACTAAGAATTAAAGACTTTTTCTTCATTGATGATAACTCTCTCAATACCTGCCGGTGAAATTTTGATGATAAAGCAATTGCAATATCATAGCGAAGTGTAAGACCGTGAATTTGCGTGAAAAGTTCATTTATTCGTCAACAACAAGAATAGTTCAGAAGTCAGTAGCAGGGGATGAACGAGAACTAAAAAACCCGTGGATAGCTCCACGGGCCATTTGTTGTGGAGGCGGTTAATCGCGGCTTGGTGCACCACGCAGCAGGCCTGAAGCCCCCTCGGAATAATCGCGTGGCATTTCTACCGGAGCTTGATCGTTATCGGCTTCCGCTTCGGTCAAACGATAACGGAACGGGTTATCTTGGATCGGCAGATCTGGCAACAGGTTGTTGGAGCTTTTCGCCATATGCTGATACAACTGGCGATAGTCACGTGCCATATTATCCAGCAACTCGGCACTGCGGGCAAAGTGGCCAACCAGTTCTTGACGATACTCTTCGAGCTCTGTTTTGCTTTTATCCAGTTCGCTTTGCAAGGCTTTTTGCTGACGTAATTTACTATTACCAAAGCGCATCGCTACCGCACCAATCACGATACCGACAACCAAACCAATCAGCGCATACTCCCAGGTCATAATGACTCCTATTTTGACTTCGTTGTTCCGCAGGGATTTTTCACTTAATAATATCCACTATAACCGTTAACCTTGTCCGAGTGGAATCCTGATAAACCTTTTACCCTATGTTTACTGGGTTTTTCTCTGGCAGCATCGCCGATAAATGTGGCGAAAAGGGTACGAAGCAGCAGCGAAACGCAGCGAAAATTTGCGAAATAAATTCTTAAAGTTCTTAGGGATCTCAGAATAAATGCAGGCACAGTCACCGTTATCACGCTACCAGCAGGCGCTGGATGCAGGGGAATATCAGGCCGATGCGATTCAACGCCAGGCCGTTACTCAACTGGATCATATTTATCAGGCATTACAGCAGGCACCCACCCCAGCTATCGCAAGCGCAGGCCTACGCAGCAAACTCAGCCGTTGGTTGGGCAAGGGGGAGGAAACAACCCACCAGCGCCCGGTGCAAGGGCTATATATGTGGGGAGGCGTGGGGCGAGGGAAGACCTGGCTGATGGATCTGTTCTTCCATAGCCTGCCCGGCGATCGCAAACTGCGGCTGCACTTTCACCGCTTTATGCTGCGAGTCCATGAAGAGTTGACGGAGTTGCAAGGGCAGGAAAATCCGCTGGAAATCGTTGCCGATGGCTTTAAGGCGCAAACGGATGTGCTATGTTTCGACGAGTTTTTTGTTTCCGATATCACTGATGCCATGCTGTTGGCGACCTTGTTGCAGGCACTGTTTGCACGCGGGATAACGCTAGTAGCAACTTCCAACATTCTGCCGGACGATCTCTATCGTAACGGTCTGCAAAGAGCACGTTTCCTGCCGGCGATTGCATTAATCAAGCAGTATTGCGATGTAATGAATGTCGATGCGGGTATCGATTACCGTTTGCGGACCCTGACGCAGGCGCATTTGTATCTGACGCCGCTCAATCAACAGACGCAAGACACCATGGATCACATTTTCTTCAAACTGGCAGGGAAGGTGGAGGGCGATGCCCCTGTGCTGCAAATAAACCACCGTCCATTGCCTGCGATACGTGCTGCTGATGGGATATTGGCGGTAGATTTCCATACCTTGTGCGAAGATGCGCGCAGCCAACTGGACTACATTGCTCTGTCACGCTTGTATCACAGCGTGATGTTGTACAATGTTCGCGTTATGGGGCCATTGAAAGAGAATACTGCCCGTCGTTTCCTGGCGCTGGTGGATGAGTTCTATGAGCGCCACGTCAAACTGGTGATCAGCGCTGAAGCCTCGATGTTTGAGATTTATCAGGGAGAACAGTTGAAGTTTGAGTTTCAGCGTTGCCTTTCGCGCCTTCAGGAGATGCAGAGCGAAGAGTACCTGAAGTTGCCGCATCTGCCGTAAGCGTTTTCCGGGCCTGGTTATCAGGCCCGTCGGTAGATCTTCTCACTTATGTAAATCAGGTAATCGCGTTAAATCCGTTTTCAATTCAAAAACAGTTCGACCTTTGCCGGGGACTTCTCTATAATCCTGCGACCCCACGTTACAACAAAGTTTTTTTCCCAAAACTTTGATAGTGCCGGCAATGGCTATTCGAAGGGGTAGGTTTGCTGGACTTGATGGTCGTGTGAGCCTCAACTGTTTTCGAGCGTTGGGTGAACACCTGCGTGTAACTAATTATTGGGTAAGCTTTCAATGAAAACTTTCACAGCTAAACCAGAAACCGTAAAACGCGACTGGTACGTTGTTGATGCGGACGGTAAAACTTTAGGCCGTCTCGCTACTGAACTGGCTCGTCGTCTGCGCGGCAAGCATAAAGCGGAATACACCCCGCACGTTGATACAGGCGATTACATCATCGTTCTGAACGCTGAAAAAGTTGCTGTAACCGGCAACAAGCGTACTGACAAGATGTACTACCATCACACCGGTCACATCGGTGGTATCAAAGAAGCGACCTTTGAAGAGATGATTGCCCGCCGTCCTGAGCGTGTGATTGAAATCGCGGTTAAAGGCATGCTGCCGAAGGGCCCGCTGGGTCGTGCAATGTTCCGTAAACTGAAAGTTTACGCTGGCACTGAGCACAATCACGCGGCACAGCAACCGCAAGTTCTTGACATCTAATCGGGATTATAGGCAATGGCTGAAAATCAATACTACGGCACTGGTCGCCGCAAAAGCTCCGCCGCTCGCGTCTTTATCAAGCCGGGCAACGGTAACATCGTTATCAACCAGCGCACCCTGGAACAGTACTTCGGTCGCGAAACTGCCCGCATGGTAGTTCGTCAGCCGCTGGAACTGGTCGACATGGTTGGCAAATTTGATCTGTTTATCACCGTTAAAGGTGGTGGCATCTCTGGTCAAGCTGGTGCTATCCGTCACGGTATCACCCGTGCACTGATGGAGTACGACGAGACTCTGCGTGGTGAGCTGCGTAAAGCTGGCTTCGTCACTCGTGATGCTCGTAAAGTTGAACGTAAGAAAGTCGGCCTGCGTAAAGCACGTCGTCGTCCGCAGTTCTCCAAGCGTTAATTTCTACTGCCTCGGCAGTGCAATTTCCGCGAAAAACCCGGTGCTACACCGGGTTTTTTTATGCGTGCACCAAGTTTAAACTTGAATGAAATCTGCGGCCTGATGGATAAATCAATATGAAATCACCGCATAGCACCCACAAAACAGTCAAAATCTGGTAGACTGTCTTCCAATTTTTCGCCTGTTCGCCATGCAGTTGCTGTCAGTCTACCTCCGAGGCCGTTCCTAGACCTAAGGTTTACCTAAGAGCTGCTCGCTTGCGGTCAGGATTTTTCATGATAGCAGCCTGATGTACCCAATGAATTGCACTTTGCGGCAAGGGCGCGGTTACTGAAGTCAGTGACTGAGATTTCCGCCAGCAGCCAGTATGCTGCAGATTGAAAAGCAATGGGTGTTTGGCTATTCGCCGTATTTTCTAGACAAAACTTGGAGGTTTTCATGGCTGTCGCTGCCAACAAACGTTCGGTAATGACGCTGTTCTCTGGCCCGACCGACATCTTTAGCCATCAAGTACGTATCGTACTGGCGGAAAAAGGTGTCAGCGTTGAGATCGAGCAGGTTGAACCCGATAACCTGCCGCAGGATCTGATTGACCTGAATCCTTACCAAACGGTACCGACGCTGGTTGATCGCGAACTGACGCTGTATGAATCCCGTATCATCATGGAGTATCTTGATGAACGCTTCCCGCACCCACCGTTAATGCCGGTTTATCCGGTTGCGCGTGGTGAAAGCCGTTTGATGATGTTACGTATCGAGAAAAACTGGTACTCGCTGATGTACAAAATCGAGCAGAGCAACGGCCAGGAAGCTGAATCAGCACGCCGCCAACTGCGCGAAGAGCTGCTGGCGATCGCACCAATCTTTGGTCAGACTCCTTACTTCATGAGTGAAGAGTTTAGTCTGGTAGATTGCTACCTTGCTCCGCTACTGTGGCGTTTGCCGCAACTGGGCATTGATCTGATCGGAGCCGGTTCCAAAGAGCTGAAAGGCTACATGACCCGCGTATTCGAACGTGATGCATTCCTGGCCTCCCTGACCGAAGCCGAGCGCGAAATGCGCCTGCAGACCCGGGGCTAAGTGCCATGGATATGTCTCAGATGACCCCGCGCCGTCCTTATCTGTTGCGGGCATTCTATGACTGGCTGTTGGATAATCAGTTGACTCCGCATCTGGTGGTGGATGTTATGCGCCCAGATGTTCAGGTACCGATGGAGTTTGCCCGCGATGGCCAGATTGTATTGAATATTGCTCCGCGCGCCGTAGGTAATCTGCAACTGGGGGACGACCAAGTGAGCTTCAATGCACGCTTTGGTGGTGTACCGCGTCAGGTTTCGGTGCCGATGGCTGCAGTGCTGGCGATTTATGCGCGGGAAAACGGGGCGGGCACTATGTTCGAACCGGAAGCCGGGTATGAAGCCGGAGGGACTTTCGACGGTATAGAAACTGAAAAGAGCCCTTCAGAGACGCTGATGTCAGTAGTTGACGGTGACCGTCCTGATAACAACCAAAGTGATAACGGCCCTGGTGATGAACCGACGCCGCCACGTGGTGGCCGCCCAGCGTTGCGTGTGGTGAAATAATCTGCGTTAAGCAGTAGAAAAGGTACAGCATGCTGTGCCTTTTTTTATGCCTGACGAACGGCTTGGCAGAAGTTAGCTAAAAAATAAGGGCCGGAGAGTCCGGCCCTTAGAGAACTACTGGCTGATTATACTTCCAGATAGCACATGATGCCCTCAGCCGCTTTACGCCCTTCGGCAATGGCAGTAACCACCAGATCGGAGCCGCGAACGGCATCGCCACCGGCGAAGATTTTTGGGTTGCTGGTCTGGAAAGCATTATCCGTGCTCTCAGGAGCGACAATACGGCCTTGTTTATCGAGCTGCACGCTATGTTCTGCCAGCCAGTCCATCTGGTGTGGGCGGAAACCAAATGCCATTACGACTGCGTCTGCATCGATCACATGTTCCGAACCAGGCACTTGCTCGGCAACCTGGCGGCCATTGGCATCCGGTGCGCCCAACTGAGTACGTACCATCCTTACGCCAGCGACGCGTCCAGAGCTGTTAAGCTCAATGCTGAGCGGTTGCAGGTTGAATTTGAACTCCACCCCTTCTTCGCGCGCATTCTTCACTTCGCGCCGGGAACCGGGCATGTTGGCTTCATCGCGGCGATAGGCACAGGTAACTTGGGTAGCCCCTTGGCGAATAGAAGTACGAACGCAATCCATCGCCGTATCGCCACCACCAAGAACCACAACCCGCTTGGCTTCCATGCTGATATAGGGTTCATGCTGTTGTGCTTCATAACCCATTAACTGCTTGGTGTTGGCGATCAGGAACGGTAATGCATCGTAAACCCCCGGTGCGTCTTCGTTTTCCAATCCACCGCGCATCGACTGGTAGGTTCCCACACCTAGGAATACGGCATCGTATTCGCTCAGCAAGGTTTCCATAGCGATATCTTTGCCGACTTCAGTATTGAGCTGGAACTCGATCCCCATCTCACTGAAGATTTCGCGGCGTTTGATCATCACCTCTTTTTCCAGTTTGAAAGCGGGAATACCAAAGGTCAGTAGGCCACCAATCTCGGGATGGCGATCAAAAACGACCGATTTAACCCCATTACGGGTTAATACGTCGGCACAGGCCAGCCCCGCCGGGCCGGCACCGATGATAGCGACACGCTTGCCGGTTGGATGGACGTGTGACATATCCGGCTTCCAACCCATCTCAATCGCTTTATCGCTGATATAGCGCTCGATATTGCCGATGGTTACCGCACCGAACTCGTCGTTCAGCGTGCAGGAACCTTCGCATAACCGGTCTTGCGGACAGACTCGGCCACAGACCTCTGGCAGGCTGTTGGTCTGGTGAGCCAGATCTGCCGCTTCCATAATGCGGCCTTCGTTCGCCAGTTTCAGCCAGTTCGGAATATAGTTGTGAACCGGACATTTCCATTCGCAATAAGGGTTGCCACAGGATAGACAACGGTCGGCCTGCGCCTTCGCCTGAGTTTCCGAAAACGGCTCGTAGATCTCTACAAACTCGATTTTGCGGATCTTCAGCGGTTTTTTGGGCGGATCAACACGCTGCAGGTCGATAAATTGATAAACATTCTGACTCATTCAATGACCCCTTACTACTGCGCCTGAACCCGCAGCTCGGCGGCGCTTCGACTACGGTGACCCAACAATGCTTTGACATCGCTGGACTTTGGCTTAACCAGAGCGAATTTCGGTGCCCATTCCGGCCAGTGAGCCAGAATTTCCTCTGCACGCGATGAACCGGTCAACTGCACGTGTTCGGTAATCAAACCACGCAGGTGTTCTTCGTGGATCGCCAGTTGATCAACGTCCAGAACTTCCACCAGCTCAGGATTAACACGCTTACGGAATTCGCCATCTTCATCCAGCACATAAGCGAAACCACCGGTCATGCCCGCACCAAAGTTGATACCTGTTTTACCCAGTACACAAACGATGCCACCGGTCATATATTCGCAACCGTTGTCACCAATACCTTCAACGACAGTAATAGCACCTGAGTTACGCACGGCAAAACGCTCCCCTGCACGTCCTGCAGCAAACAGTTTTCCGCCGGTAGCGCCATACAGACAGGTATTACCGACGATGCTGGCCTCAAAACTGCGGAAGGCAGAACCCACTGGAGGACGCACGACGATACGGCCACCAGCCATACCTTTGCCGACATAGTCGTTAGCATCACCCGTTAGGGTCAGTTCAACGCCACCTGCGTTCCAGACACCGAAGCTCTGGCCCGCGGTCCCGGAGAAATGCACCTTGATTGGGTCGGCCGCCATGCCCTGGTCACCATGCAGTGTGGCAATGGCTCCTGACAACGTTGCTCCCACGGAGCGGTCAGTGTTGCGAATATCAAAGTAGAAGGTTTTGCTTTGCTTGGCTTCAACATGTGGCTGCGCCTGTGCCATCAGTGCTTTGTTCAGTAACCCCTGATCGAACGGCGGGTTGCTGCCTTCAGTGCAGTACAGGGCTTTGCCCGTATGCGGCGTAGCCGTTTTCAATAACGGAGATAGATCCAGCTTGTTCTGCTTGGCTGAGATCCCGTCCAGTGCGGTCAGGAATTCGGTACGGCCAATCAGATCAACCAGTTGACTGACACCCAGCTCCGCCATGATTTCGCGGGTTTCCCGGGCGATAAACTGGAAGTAGTTAGTCACACGTTCTGGTAGGCCATGATAGTGATCGCGGCGCAGTTTCTCATCCTGGGTTGCAACGCCGGTAGCGCAGTTGTTCAAGTGGCAGATACGCAGGTATTTACAGCCCAGCGCCACCATCGGCCCTGTACCAAAGCCGAAGCTCTCTGCACCCAGAATGGCCGCCTTAACGATGTCCACACCGGTTTTCAGCCCGCCATCCACCTGCAGGCGGATCTTATGGCGCAGACCATTGGCAACCAGTGCCTGCTGCGTTTCCACCAGACCCAGTTCCCACGGACAACCCGCGTATTTCACTGATGAAAGAGGGCTTGCACCGGTACCGCCGTCATAACCGGCAATGGTGATCAGATCGGCATAGGCTTTCGCCACACCGGTAGCGATGGTTCCCACACCGGGTTCTGAAACCAGCTTCACCGAAATCATGGCCTTCGGATTCACCTGCTTCAGATCGAAAATCAGCTGAGCCAAATCTTCGATCGAGTAAATATCGTGGTGCGGTGGCGGGGATATCAGGGTAACGCCCGGCACCGAATAACGCAGCTTGGCGATATACGGCGTGACCTTATCCCCTGGCAACTGGCCACCTTCACCCGGTTTGGCCCCTTGGGCGACCTTAATCTGAATAACATCGGCATTAACCAGATAAGCTGGAGTAACACCGAAGCGGCCAGAAGCCACCTGCTTGATGCGGGAAACCTTATTGGTACCGTAACGTGCCGGGTCTTCACCGCCTTCACCAGAGTTGGAGAACCCTCCAAGACTGTTCATGGCAATGGCCAAGGATTCATGTGCTTCTGGACTCAAAGCCCCGATGGACATGGCTGCGGTATCGAAACGTTTAAACAGGGATTCAGCAGGCTCAACCTGATCGACCGGGATTGGTTTGCCCTGCGGTTTGATCGCCAACAGATCACGTAGCATGGCAATCGGACGTTCGTTAACCAATTTGGCGTAAACCTGGTAATCGCTGTATTCGCCGCTGTGCACCGCTTTTTGCAGCGAGTTCACCACGTCAGGGTTGTAAGCATGGTACTCGCCATTATGAACAAACTTCAGCAGCCCGCCCTGATCCAGCGGTTTGCGTTTCAGCCACGCCCGCTTGGACAGGTTTTGCAGGTCTTGCTGGAAGTCGCTGAAGCTGGCTCCACCGATGCGGCTGACGACACCCTGGAAACAGAGATTGCATAAATCGCGATGCAGCCCAACCGCCTCGAACAGTTTTGAGCAGCGATAAGAGGCGATGGTTGATATGCCCATTTTGGACATGATCTTGTACAACCCTTTATTGATGCCGTTACGGTAGTTCAGCATCACGTCGCGGTACTTCTTGTCGATAGCCTGGCTGTCTACCAGCTTGGCCAGTGTCTCATAGGCGAGGTAAGGGTAGATTGCGGTCGCACCGAAGCCCAACAGCACGGCAAAGTGGTGCGGATCACGGGCGCTGGCGGTTTCGACAATAATGTTGGCATCACAACGCAGGTTCTTTTCAACCAGCCGAGTCTGGATAGCGCCGACGGCCATAGGTGCCGGTACCGGCAAGCGTTGATTGGCGATAGCACGGTCAGACAGGACCAGCAGTACCGCGCCGTCACGGACTTTTCGTTCCGCTTCGTCGCACAGCTCACGGATGGTCTGCTCCAGATCTTGCTGCGTCGGATCGAAGGTTATATCGAGCGTATCGGCGCGATAATATTCACCTTCCAGCGTGGTAAGCTGTTTAAAATCTGAATAAAGCAGGATCGGAGATTTGAAGCTCAGGCGGTGAGCCTGGCCTTCGGCTTCGCAGAACACGTTCATCTCACGGCCAATACTGGTGGCCAGTGACATTACGTGCGCTTCACGCAACGGATCGATGGGTGGGTTAGTGACCTGCGCAAACTGTTGGCGGAAGTAGTCATAAATAATGCGTGGTCGGCTGGAAAGCACGGCAAATGGTGTGTCATCGCCCATCGAACCGGTCGCTTCCTGGCCAATCTCACCCAGTACACGGATCACCTGATCCAGCTCTTCGCTGCTGTAGCCAAACTGCTTCTGATAAGTTTCCAGCGTAGCGTCGTCCAGTTCGCGGCGACCAACCTGATCTTCTGGCAGGTCTTCGAACGGTACTAAGCGCTTGACGTTCTTTTCCATCCACTCTTTATATGGATGGCGGCTCTTCAGATCGTTATCGGTTTCGGCAGAGTGCAGGATCTTGCCGCTGCGCGTATCGATCACCATCAGTTCACCTGGGCCAACCCGGCCTTTTTCCACCACTTCATCAGGTTGGTAATCCCAAATACCCACTTCTGAAGCACAGGTGATCAATTTATCTTTGGTAATCACGTAGCGTGCGGGGCGCAGACCGTTACGATCCAGGTTACAGGCAGCATAGCGACCATCAGACATTACGATCCCTGCCGGGCCGTCCCACGGCTCCATGTGCATCGAGTTAAAGTCAAAGAATGCACGCAGATCGGTGTCCATGTCTGGGTTGTTCTGCCAGGCCGGTGGCACCAGTAAACGCATGGCGCGGATCAGATCCATCCCGCCCGCCAGCAGCAGTTCCAGCATATTGTCCAGTGAACTGGAGTCGGAGCCGGTTTCGTTGACGAAAGGCGCAGCAGCCTGCAAGTCTGGGATCAGCGGAGTCTGGAATTTATAAGTACGTGCGCGTGCCCACTGGCGGTTACCGGTAATGGTGTTGATCTCTCCGTTGTGCGCCAGATAGCGAAACGGTTGCGCTAACGGCCAGCGCGGCACGGTATTGGTGGAGAAGCGCTGGTGGAACAGACAGATAGCAGACTCCAGACGCAGATCGGCCAAATCCAGGTAGAAACGTGGCAGATCGGTAGGCATACACAAGCCTTTGTAGATCGTCACCAGGTTAGAGAAACTGCACACATAGAAGCTGTCATCCTGAACGCGCTTCTCAATACGGCGGCGCGCAACGAACAGGCGTCGTTCCATATCGCGAGGGCGCCAGCCAGCAGGAGCATTGACGAAAATCTGTTCAATACGCGGTAGGGAAGAGAGTGCGATTTCACCCAGTACATCCGGGTTGGTAGGAACTTCACGCCAGCCGACAATCGACAGTGTTTCATTCTGTAATTCTTCTTCAACAATGCGACGGCTGGCGTGGGCTTCCTCTTCGTTTTGGCTGAGGAACATCATGCCAACGGCATAGTTCTTGGCTAGACGCCAGCCGCGCTCTTCCGCCACCATGCGGAAAAAACGATCGGGCTTTTGCAATAACAGACCGCAACCATCACCAGTCTTGCCGTCAGCAAGTATTGCGCCACGGTGTTGCATGCGCGCCAGTGCGTGAATAGCGGTACGCACCACCTTGTGGCTTGGTTCACCCTCGATATGGGCGATCAGACCGAAACCACAGTTGTCCCTCTCTTGGGATTTATCGTACAACATACCAGTGAACCTCCCCAGGCTCTGCGTGACTCTTACAACCCACTGCGAGGTGGCTTCCCAAATTCAGGCAGAAGTCCAATCAGCAAGGTTAATATCGCCAATCTGCTTTTCTGCCCTCCATCAGTTGCCTCTCGTGAAGGTTTTCACAAGTGGTGAATGACTTGTTTTAAGAGGGAGTCTTAATTACTGCATAAATATGACGAGACGTTTGTCCGCCCAGAAAGCTTCCAGCGGCTTTCCAACTTAGCGAGAAAGAATACACAGGTCAAATATGGGCTTAACAGAGATTTCTAACAGTAAAAATGAGCCTATCTTTATGATAAACAATTATTTTTGTGCATTTTCATTACATTCGTGAGTCGTATGGAGAGCTAAAGAAATGTGAGCTGTCTCACTGTAGAGCAACGCTTGAATCTGTGAACTGCACTGGATAACACCACTTATCTGGAGTTTAATTCTTTAAAACAATATTTTTTTGATTTTTAAAACTATTTTTAATCCCGCTGTAATAAAAATACCTACCACGCGCTGAGAATTAGAAAATTTCATCGTCAACAAAATGATTTTGTTTGCACTAATAGTGAATAGCTATGCGTTGGCCGGCCTTTGGAGAAAAGCGTTGATCTCTGTCATCGCGGGAAAAGCCGTTTTTTACTAGCATCACGAGCTTTGAATACAGAGAAACACCTAGATTATGCAGTTGCCGCAATTAGTCAATATGTTTGGTAGTGATCTTCAGCGCCGCTATGGTGAGAAGATCCATAAACTGACACTGCATGGGGGGTTTAGCTGCCCGAACCGCGACGGTACGCTCGGACGCGGCGGCTGCACTTTCTGCAACGTTGCCTCTTTTACCGATGAGCAGATGCAGCACCAAAGTATCGCTGAACAGTTGGCGATTCAGGCCCAAAAGGTTAATCGGGCAAAACGCTACCTGGCCTATTTCCAGGCGT
Source organism: Serratia aquatilis (assembly GCF_044865145.1). Classification (NCBI taxonomy): domain Bacteria; kingdom Pseudomonadati; phylum Pseudomonadota; class Gammaproteobacteria; order Enterobacterales; family Yersiniaceae; genus Serratia; species Serratia aquatilis. The sequence goes on from NZ_CP173186.1 coordinate 583,130, forward strand.
ATACCAGCACCTATGCAGAAGTTAAACTGCTGGCCAATATGTACCAGCAGGCACTGTCACAGGCTCAGATCGTTGGCATCTGTGTCGGTACCCGGCCAGACTGCGTGCCGGAGGCCGCGCTCGATTTGCTTGCTGGCTACCGTGCACAAGGCTTTGAGGTCTGGTTAGAGCTGGGACTGCAGACTGCACACGACAAAACGTTGAAGCGAATAAATCGGGGTCACAATTTCGCCTGTTATCAAAATACCGTCCGCATGGCTCGTGAACGCGGTTTGAAAGTATGCAGCCACCTGATCATTGGTTTGCCTGGAGAAACTCACCAAGAGCATCTGGCAACGCTGCAAGCGGTGGTTGACTGCGGTGTGGATGGAATCAAGTTGCATCCGCTGCATATTGTTAGCGGCAGCATCATGGCGCGTGCCTGGCAGGCGGGCCGTTTGCCAGAACTGGCGTTAGACGATTATGCGGTCAGCGCCGGTGAAATGATCCGCCATACGCCTAAAGATATTATCTATCACCGTATTTCGGCCAGTGCCCGGCGGCCAACCTTGTTGGCTCCATTGTGGTGCGAGAATCGCTGGAATGGTATGCAGGCCGTCGGAGGATATCTTCAGTCGCAAGGTGGGCAAGGTTCAGCCCTGGCAACCAGCCAAAGGTATCATCCTGATAACAGCCCCTCCTTTACTGATTTGTAACCTTTCCCACACTTCCCAGTAAGGTTTCTTATCTCAACAGCGTTTTACGGTATGATTCAAGAGACTATGTCTGTTGGGAATAACTGATGAAGCAAATCCGGGTGTTAGCCCAGTACTACGTTGATTTAATGGTAAAACTGGGGCTAGTGCGCTTTTCACTGTTGCTGGCTTCAGCATTGGTGGTTTTGGCAATAGTGGTTCAGATGGCAGTCACCATGCTGTTGCGTGGTGAGGTAGAAAGTATCGATGTGGTGCGTTCCATTTTCTTCGGCCTGCTGATCACGCCCTGGGCGGTCTATTTTCTTTCGGTAGTTGTCGAGCAACTCGAAGAGTCTCGCCAGAGGCTGGCACGGCTGGTCGATAAACTAGAGGAAATGCGTCACCGCGATCTCGCTTTGAACCAGCAGATGAAAGAAAACATCACCCAGCTCAATCAGGAAATAGCCGATCGCATCAAGGCTGAGGAAGAGCGCCAGCATGTGATGGATAAGCTCACTGAAGAAATGGAACAGCGTGAGCTGGCGCAGGTGGAATTGGGCCAGCAATCTGCGTTGTTGCGGTCTTTTCTCGATGCCTCTCCCGATTTGGTTTACTACCGCAACGAAGAAAAAGAGTTTTCTGGCTGCAACCGGGCAATGGAACTGCTGACCGGCAAGAGCGAGAAACAGCTGATTGGTTTGACGCCTTTCGATGTTTACGGCAAAGACGTGGCCGAAAAAGTCATTGAAACCGATGAAAAGGTATTCCGTCACAACGTCTCGCTGACTTATGAACAATGGCTGGTGTATCCCGATGGGCGCAAAGCCTGCTTCGAGTTACGTAAGGTGCCATTTTACGATCGCGTCGGTAAGCGTCATGGACTGATGGGGTTTGGTCGCGATATAACTGAGCGTAAGCGCTATCAGGACGCGTTGGAGAATGCCAGTAGGGAAAAGACTACCTTTATCTCAACGATCAGCCATGAGCTTCGTACGCCGCTTAATGGAATCGTCGGGTTGAGCCGTATTCTGCTCGATACAGAGTTGAACGACGAACAATTGAATTACCTCAAGACCATCCATGTCAGTGCCATCACCCTGGGCAATATTTTTAATGACATTATCGAGATGGATAAACTCGAACGGCGAAAAGTACAGCTTGATAACCAGGCGATAGACTTTACTGGTTTCTTGGCAGATCTTGAGAATCTCTCCGGGCTGTTGGCGCAACCGAAAGGGCTGCAGTTCGTTATGGAGCCGCAACTGCCACTGCCGCAGAAGATTGTTACTGATGGTACACGCCTACGCCAAATCCTTTGGAACCTGATCGGTAATGCGGTGAAGTTCACCCAAAAGGGGCGGATTGTGGTGCGCGTTCGGCGAGAAGAGCAGGAACAGATAGTGTTTGAGGTGGAAGACTCAGGCATGGGGATCCCGCAGGATGAGCAGGACAAGATCTTTGCCATGTACTACCAGGTCAAGGATCAGAACGGTGGGCGCCCGGCAACCGGCACTGGGATCGGTTTGGCTGTCTCCAAACGGCTGGCGCAAAGCATGGGGGGAGATATTACGGTCAACAGCATGCAGGGGCAGGGCTCTCTCTTCACTTTGACTATTACAGCCCCTGCCGTGGAAGAAGAGGTGGATGAGGAGCAGGTATTGGATGAACTGCCGCTTCCCGCATTGCATATTCTGCTGGTGGAAGATATTGAACTGAACGTGATTGTCGCCCGTTCGGTACTGGAAAAACTGGGTAACAGTGTAGAGGTGGCCATGAATGGTCATGATGCACTGGAGATGTTTGACCCGGACGAGTTCGATCTGGCCCTGCTGGATATCCAGTTGCCGGACATGACAGGGTTGGATATCGCCCGCACGCTACGCAAACGCTACGCTGACCGGGCATTACCGCCGTTGATAGCGTTGACAGCCAACGTATTGAAAGACAAGAAAGAGTATCTTGATGCGGGCATGGACGATGTGCTGAGCAAACCGCTGTCGGTACCGGCCCTAATCACCATGATTAAACACTACTGGGATCATCAACCCCTACATACCTCAAAAAGAATGGAGCAAAAGCAGATGCAGATTAATGAGTCGTTATTGGATACCGCAATGCTCGAGCAATATATGGAACTGGTAGGACCGCAGTTGATTCATCAGAGCCTGGCGATGTTTGAACAGGTAATGCCGGGTTATCTGGCGATTCTGGATTCCAACATGACAGCACGTGACCAGAAAGGGATCACCGAAGAAGGCCATAAAATCAAAGGTGCGGCAGGCTCCGTGGGGTTAAAGCATCTGCAGCAATTGGCGCAGCAGATCCAGACTTCAACGTTACCAGCGTGGTGGGACAACGTACAGGATTGGGTCGACGAGTTGAAACAGGAATGGCGCAATGATGTTGCTGTCTTACGTGCTTGGGTAGAGAACGCTGAAAAAAAATGACCCCGACCTAGGCCGGGGTGCGCGAATATTGCGCCAACACCAGGGAAATTGTGAACCTGCGTATTGGATTTCAGTGTTCTGGTCGGGCAGGTTGTTATTGATTTCGTATACATCATACAGCGAACAACATAGCAAATGTAAGCACTCTTGTTAGAAGATTCATTAAAATATGTGATGTACTTAGTGTTTGTCAGTTCTGAGCCTGTCTTGGCAGGCCGTTCTGGTTGGGAGAATATTGATGAAACAGGTGGGTGTAGTGCTTAGTGGTTGTGGCGTTTATGACGGTGCGGAGATCCATGAGGCAGTCCTCACGTTATTGGCATTGGATCGTGCCCGTGTGAAAGCGGTCTGTTTTGCGCCGGATAAACCACAACTTCATGTTATTAATCATTTATCTGGCGAGAAGATGTCTGAGGATCGCAACGTTCTGATCGAGTCGGCGCGCATTGCACGGGGGGATATTCAGCCCCTTTCACAGGCTGTTTCCGCGCAACTTGATGCTCTGATTATCCCTGGTGGACTTGGGGTTGCCAAGAATCTGAGCAACTTTGCCTCTCAGGGGGCCGAATGTTGGGTGGATAAAAATTTAGCTGAGCTTATTCGACAAATGCATAAGGCGCATAAACCTATTGGTTTTATGTGTATCGCTCCGGCCCTGTTACCGAAGATTATTCCCCAACAGGTGCGGCTTACCATTGGAAACGATCCCGATCTCGGTGAGGTGATTGATGCCATGGGCGGTGAGCCAGTGGTTTGCCCCGTTGACGATATTGTGGTGGATATTGAAAACAAAATCGTTACGACCCCGGCTTATATGCTGGCTCAATCGATCGGTGAAGCTGCACGAGGCATTGATAAGTTGGTTACACGGGTGCTGGATTTGGTGGAATGATAAAATTCTCAGGTAATTCTCTGTTTACCCGGATTTGTTTGTGGGTGAAGCGTGGCCTGATTGCAGTGCTTGGCATGTGGCTGGCTGGCATTGTTTTGTTTGCTTTTCTCCCCGTCCCCTTTTCTGCCGTAATGGTGGAACGGCAAATCAATGCATGGCTGGATGGTGACTTCAGCTACGTTGCACACTCCGATTGGGTTTCGATGGATAATATTTCACCCAACATGGTGCTGGCGGTGGTTGCGGCGGAAGATCAGAAGTTTCCCGATCACTGGGGATTCGATGTCGCAGCGATTGAAAAAGCGCTTAGCCATAATGAAAAACGCCCCACGCGTATTCGCGGTGCCTCAACGATTTCCCAGCAAACGGCAAAAAATCTTTTTTTGTGGGATGGGCGCAGTTGGTTGCGAAAAGGGCTGGAGGCCGGATTGACGGCGGGTATTGAGCTGGTTTGGACCAAACGCCGTATTCTGACCGTGTACCTGAATATTGCAGAGTTTGGTGATGGTGTCTTTGGCGTAGAGAAAGCGTCCCAGCGCTTTTTCAACAAACCGGCAAAACGACTGACCGCCTCTGAAGCCGCGTTGCTGGCAGCCGTGCTCCCAAATCCACACCGCTATAAGGTCAATGCACCTTCTGGATATGTGATCCAACGGCAGCAATGGATTTTGCGTCAAATGCGCCAGTTGGGTGGCGAAGGATTTGTTAAGGCGAATGAACTGGATTAGTCGAGGACTGGGTTGAGCCTGCAGGGAAAGACCGGGATGAGCGTATCACCCCGGTGAACTGGCTTATTTCACGTAGGTGAATGCGGTCGTGACGTGTTTTACGCCGCTAACCTGGCTGGCGATCTGTGCCGCAGATTGCCCTTCTTTCTGTGTCACCAGGCCGAGTAGGAACACTTCACCGTTTTCAGTTGTCACCTTCACGTTCGAGGATTTGACGCTGTCACTGGTCAAGATTTGTGAGCGGACCTTGGTGGTGATCCAGGTATCAGAAGAGGCAGTACCAAGGCTAACCGGGGTGCCCTGACGGATTTCGTTATACACCTCAACCGCACCATCAACACCGAGTGCGATCTGCTTCGCGCGGTTGGCGAGTTCAGTATTGGGTGCCTGACCGGTCAATAGCACCTTACCTTCATAGGCGGTCGCCACGATGCGTGCTTCTTTTTTCAGTTGCTGATCTTTGCTGATGGCGTTTTCAACCCGGGCCTCTAACGTGCCGTCATCGACCTGTGTGCCAACCGAGCGTGGATCTGTCGCCGTTTTGGTAGCAACGGCTGCACTGCCGACCACAACTGCGCCGACACAACCTTGTAATAGCAGGGCGCTGAACAGCACTGCAAATGTGGCTTTTAGCTTCATTTCAGTTCCTTTAATCGTCCTGGTGAGGGAACAATGTGTTATCAATCAGGTCGCATAGGCAATTTATGGTAAGCATATGCATTTCCTGAATGCGTGCACTGCGGTGAGAAGGGATACGTATTTCCACATCCAACTGGCCGAGTAAACCGGCCAGTTCTCCACCATCGTAACCTGTAAGCGCAACAATGGTCATATCGCGAGTTACCGCAGCTTCGACCGCTTTCACAATATCACGGCTATTGCCACGAGTGGAAATAGCCAACAGTACGTCGCCTGCATGGCCGAGTGCCCGAACCTGCTTGGCATACACTTCATCATGCAGGCGATCATTGCCGATTGCTGTCAGTACCACATTATCTGCATTTAACGCAATGGCTGGCAGGCTGGGGCGCTCAGTCTCAAAGCGGTTGATCATACTGGCAGCAAAATGCTGAGCGTTGGCCGCAGAGGTTCCGTTGCCACAGCACAGGATTTTGTTACCGTTCAATAATGATTGAACCAGAGTCATCGCGGCACAGGATATGGCATCGGGTAGTGCCTCCGCTGCTGCAATCTGGGTTTGGATACTTTCAGTAAAACAGGCTTTGATTCTATCCAGCACGTTGTTTTAATCCACTCAGTCAAAGGGCCGGTCTGTACCGGTAAACAATGATTAATCCGCATTGAAGGCATTTGGTATCCATTCTAACTGGTTACCGGTAATGGCTAAAACATCAAAACGGCAAGATGATGTGTCAAAACTGGCTCCGCGACCTGCCAGCCATACTGCGGCTGTATGCAACAACCGTTGCTGCTTGCGGTAAGTCACGCTGGAAGCCGCATCGCCGAAGGCCGCACTGCGACGGTAACGGACCTCGACGAATACCCAAGTCTGACCATCACGCATGATGAGATCAAGCTCACCACCACGGACCGCCACATTGGCGGCGATGAAAGTTAGCCCTGCGTGCTCAAGGTAATGGCGGGCCCTGATTTCATAGCCCGCCCCTTTGGCTCGTTGGCTCAGGAGACCGGAACGACCATGCCCTGGCGGTATTGCAGCCAAGTCAGTTTCCTGTTGATGACACAATTAGGTGAGGCCGTCAGCACACCGGTAACGCCTGATACCTGGAATCCTGGCAACTGACGCATTTCAGCAAAGTGGTTGGCCAATGTCCAGGCATCCATTCCCATGGCATAGAGACGTACCAGCGAATAGTCGTTGCGGAACTGGCGGCTGACTTGCTGCTGCAGTTGTGGGTTAGCACCTGAAAGCAGTGGGATGTCACTGAACTGCAACCCTTCCATTTCAAGACGGAAGTCTGGGCCTGCACCGGCCTGGTAGCTGCGTGAGCTGGCAAACAGGGCGGGCTTACTGCGCGAACTGGTCGTCATGTCGATCAACGGCTTGATCAGCGTTAACTGATCCTGCGCAGCTACGATGTAGACCGCATCAATACCCCCTCCGCTGGAAACCGGAACATCGCTTGATGGGGAAGGTATGGTCAAACCTGCAATGGTCACCGGCTGCGGTGCCTGAACAGTGACTGGCGTACCGGTCAGGCGCAGACCGCCGCTGTTGACCATCTGGCGGAGTTCACCGGTAGAGCCAATACCCTGTTGCAGCACGGTCTGCCCACCCAGTTTTTGCCACTCTTCGCCAAAGGCTTTAGCAATACGATCGCCAAAGGTGCCGCGAGGGATCAGCAGTAACGGCTGACGTTTCTGCTGATCCCAGATATGGCGGGCAGCATCCCGGGCTTCATCTTCTGGAGAAAGCGCAAAGAAACAGATATTCGGGCTGTCTTTGGGCTGTTCAGGCTGGTTGAGCGCCAGCACGTTGAGTGCCGTTTGAGTCGTGGCGAGTTGATCAACATCGGCTTTCAGCAATGGGCCTACCACCAGGGTAGCTCCCTCTTGCTGTGCTTGGGCCAACAGCGCAGGCAAAGGTTGACTTGAGGTATCGTAGACTTTCACCGAACCCGTGACAGCAGGCGGCGGAGTGATCGGTGCCGGGATTACAGGTTGTTCTGCGGCTACCGCAGGGCTATCTGCGGCAGGTGCTGAAGTACTTACTGCTCCGTTGGTACTATCAGAAACCGCTGGTGTACTCGGATCGGGACTAATACCTGGCTGCGGTGACTGAACTTGAGTCGCCAGCGTCACGCCACTTTGAGCAGCTGCAAAACCTTGCTGAATAGCATCGGCAAACACCTTGGCCTGGCCATTTAACGGCAATAGCAGAGCGATGTTGGAGGTTGAGGCTTGAGAGAAACTCAGTACCTGATTCAGTTGGCTTGGCAGGCTTTTAGCTGCAGGGTTCAACGGATAACGATTCTGCCAGTCTTTGATCCCGGCTTTCAGTAGCTCGGGGTCCTGCTTGTTATCCTGATAGACGCGTAACAGGTCCAGCCAGCCTTGCAGCACGTTTTCATTGGCATTAATCACCATGCTATTCATGTCTGCGGGCTGGAGACTTAGCAATGTCTGCCAGGTGTCATCCAGGTTTTGCTGATGCGCCTTGGCACTCAGCAAAGGTTCTTGGGCGATATAAGCTCTAATTAGTGGCAACGATGCTTGACCCTGATACGCAGCGATCTGCGCCTGATACAGACGGACCAATTGATTCGGTGACAGGGCACTACTGTCAATTTGATTCAGAGAGTCACGCGCGGCCGCAAAGTTTTTGTCGGCAACCTGTAACTCAGCATTCAGCAACTGCTGTTCCTGCAATTGTGTGCCAGTCATGCCTTGCGGCAGAGTACTCAACTGCTCAGCGGCCTGTGGCAGCTTACCTTCGCGCGTCAATGCGCGAATAGCAAGTAATTGCCAGTCAGCCTTGTTATCATCGCTGCTTTGCTGCAACTGTTGCAGGTAGTAATCGGAGTTCGCACTTGCTTCGTCCTGTATGTTTGAAGGCGTAGTCTGCGGTGCATGACTAGGGCAGCCGGCCAAGAGAAGGGCTGCCAATATAACAGGTACCAAGCGCACTGCTTTGGTACGAACGAATGTTGAGGAAAGCATACTGTATCCAGTGATGTTTTTTTCAAGATGCTCAATATTAAATCGGCAATCCGGATGAAACAATGAATCAACACCAACAATCAGTCATTTCTGCATCAACGCTGTACGTGGTGCCCACTCCCATAGGTAACCTGGGTGATATAACGCATCGGGCACTAGAAGTACTGAAAAGCGTGGATCTGATTGCGGCGGAAGATACGCGCCATACCGGGTTGCTGTTGCAACACTTTGCTATTAGCGCGCGGTTGTTTGCGCTACACGACCATAACGAACAGCAGAAGGCGGACCAACTGCTGGCAAAACTTCAGGAAGGCCAGAGCATAGCACTGGTTTCCGACGCGGGCACCCCGCTGATTAACGATCCGGGCTACCACTTGGTACGTCGCTGCCGTGAAGCGGGGATCCGCGTTGTTCCCCTGCCAGGTGCCTGCGCTGCAACCACGGCACTTTGCGCCGCCGGAGTGGCCTCCGATCGTTTTTGCTACGAAGGGTTTCTGCCAGCCAAAACCAAAGGCCGTAAGGATACCCTGCTGGCGCTTGCAGAGGAACCACGTACGTTGATTTTCTATGAATCCACCCACCGTTTACTGGAAAGCTTACAAGACATGGTGACCGTTTGGGGGCCGCAACGTTATGTGGTACTGGCGCGTGAGTTGACCAAAACCTGGGAGTCAATTCATGGGGCACCGGTAGGAGAACTGCTGGAATGGGTACTGGAAGATGAGATGCGTCGCCGCGGTGAAATGGTTCTGATTGTCGAAGGCCATAAGGCGCAGGATGATGATTTGCCGCCAGAAGCGCTGCGCACTCTGGCCTTGTTGCAGAAAGAGCTACCGCTGAAGAAAGCGGCGGCGTTAACGGCAGAGATCCACGGCGTGAAGAAAAATGCGTTGTACAAGTATGCCCTGGAGCAGCAACAAGATTAGGCAGTGACTGAATTGTCCGCTTGTGATGACTTGCCTAAAACGGTTGACCTACCGTGGTCACAACGCTACTATCCGCGCCGGAGTTGACCAGACAGTCGCCGCTTCATTGCCGTCCTCTTCGGGGGAGACAGATGGGGGGGAGGAAAGTCCGGGCTCCATAGGGCAGGGTGCCAGGTAACGCCTGGGAGGCGCAAGCCTACGACTAGTGCAACAGAGAGCAAACCGCCGATGGCCCGCGTAAGCGGGATCAGGTAAGGGTGAAAGGGTGCGGTAAGAGCGCACCGCGCGGCTGGCAACAGTTCGTGGCACGGTAAACTCCACCCGGAGCAAGGCCAAATAGGGGTTCACAAGGTACGGCCCGTACTGAACCCGGGTAGGCTGCTTGAGCCAGTGAGCGATTGCTGGCCTAGAGGAATGACTGTCCACGACAGAACCCGGCTTAACGGTCAACTCCACTCCTCTTTAATAGAAAACCCCGCGTGATGAATATCATGCGGGGTTTTTCTTTTCAGCCTTTTGCCACACAGACTGACCGTCTTCGGCTATAAATCAATCAACAGTGCGCGTAGCGGCGTTTCCGCCTGGATCGTAAGGTGTTTTTCGTCACAGATGAACGCGCCGTCTCCACAGGTTAGATTCTGGCTACTGTGTTGCTCGCCATTCACCTTGGCAGTGCCATGGATTGACTGGAGGTAAGCACGCTCTCCATTCAATATCAGGGTCTGCTGCTCACCCGCAGCTAAGTCCAGATGATGGATCCAGATTTCTTGCCGCAATTGCAAGCTGCCCTGTGCACCATCCGGCGAGGCTAGCAGTGAATGAGGGTGTGAGGACAGGTTCAGCCGTTGCACTCGATCATTGCCACGTTCTGGACAGGCTTCGAGCCACAACTGCATTCTGGTTAATGGTGTCACGTTGCTGATATTTTGTTCGCTATAACTTAGCCCAGACTGAGTCGCTAGTAGCAAAACATCTCCTGTCGTTGCGCGTAGGGTATTCCCGTCGCTGTCGCGGTATTCCGCCTCACCCTGCAAAATCAGGTTCAGAATATCAACATTAGGGTAGGTACGCGGTTGGAATGAAGCTCCAGGTGCTAATACTTCCTGATTAAGCACGCGTAATGAGGCATAACCCATCAATTTGGGATCAAAATAGTGACCAAAAGAAAAGGTATAACGAGCCTGCAGCCAACCGAAGTCAGCTTGCCCGCACTGTTTTGCTGTTCTGCATGTAATCATGGCAATTGGCTCCTAAAATAGTGATTCAAATGGTAAGCATCTGGACGCGGGATTGCTAGCCAGTTAATCTGGTTGGCATGTTCAAATTTCCTGAAAGAGAGATTTCATGGCTAGAGAGCGGGCGTTAACCCTTGAAGCACTTAGAGTAATGGATGCAATTGACCGCCGAGGTAGTTTTGCTGCAGCCGCTGATGAGCTGGGAAGAGTGCCTTCAGCGCTCAGTTACACCATGCAAAAATTGGAAGAAGAACTGGACGTTATGTTGTTTGATCGCTCAGGTCATCGAACCAAATTCACCAACGTTGGAAGAATGTTGCTTGAACGGGGACGCGTATTGCTTGAGGCAGCGGACAAGTTGACTACTGATGCTGAAGCGTTGGCAAGGGGGTGGGAGACTCACTTGACCATTGTTAGTGAAGCGTTGTCACCCGCCGCTAAATTGTTCCCTCTGATCGACAAACTGGCGCTGAAGGCTAATACCCAAGTCTCGATTTTTACCGAAGTGCTGGCAGGGGCATGGGAACGTCTGGAACAAGGGCGAGCGGATATCGTCATTGCGCCTGATGTACATTTCCGCGCCTCTTCCGAAATCAATACCCGCAAATTATACAAGGTGATGAGCGTTTATGTTGCCGCGCCGGGCCACCCGATCCACCAGGAACCGGAGCCGCTGTCAGAACTTACCCGCGTTAAATACCGTGGCATTGCGGTAGCGGATACTGCACGCGAGCGGCCAGTCTTGACTGTACAGTTGTTAGATAAACAGCAGCGCCTGACATTGAGCAGCATTGAAGACAAGCATCGCGCCTTGCTTGCAGGGCTTGGTGTGGCCACCATGCCGTACCCGATGGTGGAAAAAGACATTGAGGAAGGGCGCTTGAAAGTGATAGGGCCAGAGTATAGCAACGAAGTGGACATAATTATGGCCTGGCGACGCGACAGCATGGGGGAAGCTAAATCCTGGTTCCTCCGCGAACTCCCTCGCCTGTTTGCCAAGCAGGAAAATCATTAACCCCGCCTGGTGCAGCGGGGCCAACCTATCAGTTGAAACGTGTATCGCGCCCGTGTGGTTCCTCAAGATCCAGTACGGGACCGATAGAAATGATCGCTTGCGGGTTGATTGTGGCGTGGCTACGATAATAGTGATTTCTTATGTGTGCCATGTTGACTGTCTCGGCAATGCCCGGCATTTGGTAGATATCACGCAGGAAGCCGTACAGATTGGGATAATCGCTGATCCGCTTTTTGTCGCATTTGAAATGGGTGACATAAACCGGATCGAAGCGAATCAATGTGGTCCAAAGGCGTAAATCAGCTTCGGTCAGTTGCTCTCCTGTCAGATAACGCTGCTGTTCCAAGATCTGTTCGAGTCGTTCAAGCGAGGTAAAGACACCGCTCACGGCTTCGTCATAGGCTTCCTGGCTGGTAGCGAAACCGGCTTTATACACCCCGTTATTCACCGTGTCGTAAATCCAGCTATTCAACGTATCGATTTTCTCACGCAGTTCTAGCGGATAATAGTCACCAGTTCGGGCACCTAAGGCGTCAAAGGCATGGTTGAACATGCGAATGATGTCGGCAGATTCGTTGCTGACGATAGTTTGCTGCTGCTTATCCCAGAGGACGGGAACAGTGACTCTTCCGCTGTAGTTAGGGTCGGCACGCAGATAGAGTTGATAGAGAAAATCATAGTGATACAGCGTATCGCTGGTGGTTGCAGGAAAATCTGTGCCAAATGTCCAGCCGTTTTCGTGCATCAACGGGTGCACGACAGAAACTGGGATAATCTGTTCCAGTCCCTTCAGCTTGCGCATCAGTAAAGTACGGTGGGCCCAAGGGCAGGCGAGGGAAACATACAGATGATAACGATCGTGTTCTGCTTTGAAGCCCGCTATACCGTGTTCTCCGGCTTTACCATCCGCCGTGACCCAATTACGGAATTTAGCGGTTGAACGCTGGAAGCGGCCCCCCGTAGATTTTGTGTCATACCAAGTGTCTTGCCAAACGCCATCAACAAGTTGTCCCATAATGGTTTCCTTCATGTTTACAAGCGCAAACTAAAAGGCCCGATAAACCGGACCTTTTAGCGATGTTATGATTTTACCACTTTTTGTTCAAAATGCGGTCGATACTGAAAGCTCCTGGGCCTGAAACAGCCAGAACGATAAAGCCACCGGCGATAGACAGGTTTTTCATGAACATCAACTGGTTCGCACCTTCAGCAAAGTTGATGTGGAACAACAGTGCAGTGAGAATGGTGAAAACGGCTGTAATTATTGCTACGGTGCGTGTCAAGAAGCCAAACAGAATGGCCAGACCACCACCTAATTCCAGCAGGATAGTCAGCGGTAACAAGAAACCAGGTACCCCCATCGATTCCATATATTGCTGAGTGCCAGCATAAGCACCGCCCGTCTTGCCGTAGCCCGCGACGATAAACAGGATTGGTAAAAGGATACGCGCAACCAATAAGCCTGCATCTTCTAATTTTTTCATCATTAACTCCAAAAAGTGATTTTCCTTGCCAACCTTGGCATCTGTTCCGACAGGGGGTTTATGTCCCTTAGCCGGTTGATGGAGTGAATGTTAGACAGGAATGTTGTCGATTGTTAGCAAGTAAAATTGTCTTTTTTTTTCAAAAAAATTGAATTTTTAGCTTAATCATAAAATTCAATAAATCATGACGTTGCCAAGTTTTCGAATACACTGATGGGAAGGAAATGCAAAAAAATAATTTATTTCAGCGGGATAATTGAAAGAATGGAATGAAGATTATCGTTGAAAAAAGGTTTTCTGAATCAGCCGGGCAGTTCCCAAAATGCTCAATGCTCTGCGCGACCAGCGGATCAATTTGCTGGGGTGGCGAATGCCATAAAGAGCAATGATACTGGAGCCGACAGCGATATATTTACGTAAGGCAAAGAGGGTTTGCCAACTGTGATCGATACGCTCAGTCTTTTCCAGCCACAAGACTTTATTGGCGGTTAGTTCCAGACGTTGCTGCTGGATCTGCCGGATCAGTTGCTCTTTCTTCCATTCACGGTACTGGCGGTGATTCATCGCTCCCCTCCAGTGCAGAACGATCAAGTTCCAGTTGCTTACGCGTTGCGCCTAATAGCGTTGAGCGGCGTGCCCTGGCCAATGTCGTAATGGCCCCGATAATTGCCAGGAGCAGCAAAACGGCGGTTGTGGCACCCAGTGCGATCAAACGATAGGCAGGGTCAACGGCCCAGAAAATGAGTAGCAATAGGCTCATCAGGCCAAATGCGGTGAACAGCAAAGTGAGACCAGCCATAATCAACAACTGAACAAGGTTTTCTTTCTCCTCTTCCAGTTCGATAACTGCCAGCCGCACACGTGTTTCCACCATGCTGACCAGAATGGTCATGATTCGTTGTGCGATATCCAGGACCCCTTTAGCGGGGCCCTGCGCACGAGTTTGCGGTAGCTCTGCCATGATCAGCGGCGCGCGAGCAGAACGCCTAACACCACGCCAACCGCTGCACCGATACCAATACCGGTCCACGGATTTTCACGCACGTATCCATCTGCCTGGCAGGCAATCTGCTTGGTTTGATGGGCCAGTTTATCGCCAGCGTCGGTAAGGCGAGCGCGAGTCTCTTTCAGAGTTTCTTCTGCCTTGGAACGAAGTTTGTCCAGTTCAGCTTTAGGTTTATCGGTGGAAGAGTTCAGCACTTCCTCCAGCGTATCGGCCAGGGACTTCAGTTCAGCGCGTAATTTTTCTGCATTTGAATCTTGTGCCATTTCGATAACTCCTTAACATTAACGTCGACAGACTTTCAACCATAGCGGATTTATGCGTTAGCGCAAAGGTCTTATATCGGTTGATATCACTGACCCACATTATTATTGGCAGCTAAAATCCCGCACGACGTGCCTCTCAGCGATAAATCCGCTGACGTAAAATCATTCTCACTGTGCAGCTTTCAGCTCTTTTTGGGCTTCTGCCAGTTTTTGCTGCTTGTTGGAAATTTTATCCTGCTTTCCGATTTGCCGAGCCTCTTTCAATTCTTGTTCACGCTCGGCAACCTTGTTTTGTTTTTCTGTGATCTTCTTCTGATGTTCAGCTTTTAGTCCTGCCTCTGTGCAATCACTTTGTACTTTGTTCAATGCTTTTTTCAGACCTTGCACGCGATGAGAATTGCCATGCTGAGTGGCATAATCGATTTGTTGCTGAATTTCTTGCGCTTTCTTGGCGCAACCATCAGCGGTCGCAGAAAATGCGGAGAAAGTGCACAAAGAGAGTGTTAATAACAAAAAATGGTGAAATCTCATGGTTCCATTCCTTATTTCTGGTGAGAACGGTGATCCAGATTTCCAGTAGCCCAACATCAGTGAAACAGGAGAGTGGGGCATAACTGACTGGCGCTAGGATCAGATAAGCTATTAATTGCGGTAAATTTTAAAAATTCAATGGTAATCGGCGGAGGATTGCTGATTGGTTTATTGCTCAGCCGGGTAAACTCACCCTTATACTCGACATACTTCAAGTTGCATGTGCGTTGGCTTGGTTACTCGGCCCTTCGGGGCCGCTGTAAACAGCGTTCAAATCTGCTCCAGGCAGATTTGTCTTTCACCCCAGTCACTTACCGGAGTAAGCTCCTGGGGATTATTAGTCTCATTAATGAGACTCACCCTACGGGCCAGCGCCAGCGCTGTTCAAAAACGCATTGCGTTTATGTCATGCAACTCGAATTATTCAGAGTATATATGGGAGAATTACCCGAAATTAAGTGGTGTGCGAGCAAACTCAGGTACCCACAGACTGGGCGCCTGGGATTCGCTTAATGCGATGGTATAACCGGTTGGCAGGATAGTTTGCAGTGCATCGCGGGCTAACAGTTGTTGCCTTGGCGAATCCAGACGGATCACCAAGCCATCGCCCTCCGGCGTAATACTTTTGATGTGAATACCGCGTTCGTCCAACCGTTGGTAAACGTAAAAGCCATCAGGCAACAATAGCCCTTGCTGTTTAACATGAATACGCAGTTCACTTTCCGTCTGTATCATCAAAGGCACCAACACCGTCGTGAATGCCAACAGTGCCAGTGCGAAGATCAATACGTATCGCCAGCGTAGAGGCTTGGCTATCATGCATCTTTCCCTTGATTGCCTGAGCGTTTCTTACGCCACAAAACTACCAGTGAACCTAACAGGCCGATGACCAACAAAGCAACCGGCAGCATCATCAGGCCGAACATCACCTGGTCTTCATACTTGCGGAATAACGGGGTTTGGCCGAGGGCAAACCCGACCGACACCAGTATCAATACCCACAGCAATCCGCTGACCCAGTTGAAAAACTGGAAGCGAGCATTATTTAAACCGGACAAACCGGCAATGGTCGGTAACAGGGTCCGCACGAAAGCCAGGAAGCGCCCGACCAACAGTGCCGACAAGCCGTGGCGATGAAACAGGTTATGGGCACGCTGATGGTAGTGAGGGGGCAAATGCGATAACCAGCTTTGGACCGTTGGCGTATTGCCAAGCCATCGGCCTTGTATATAACTGAGCCAACAACCCAGGCTGGCCGCAGTAGTCAGGATCAGGATAGTGAGTGGAAAGTTCATGGCACCTTTGGCTACCAGTGCACCAACCAGGATCAGCAGGCTATCGCCTGGCAGGAATGCGGCGGGCAACAGGCCATTTTCCAGAAATAAGATCATAAACAGCAGGGCATACAGCGTCCAGACCAGCGAAGGGTTCGCCAGCGTTTCGAAGTCTTGGTGCCACAAGGCATCCAGCAGTTGCTTAATGATATCCATCCGGTGTTCCTAAAAACGTCAATGTTTGTTTCCATTCAGCGCTAGGGCACAGTATTACCTTGAGTGGTGCCAGATTGCTGAAAATGATGAAACGGCGTTGTTTTATTATTCAATTGTTCTCATGGGTACGACACCGTGTCATGAGTAATAAGTCAGTGAACCACGATAGAGTATGTTGCTTTCTTTCCAGCCCCCGATCCTGCTTTGCTGCTGCTGGGCATTTAATGTCCAGTTGACTTGCGCAAGTCGGTTGAGAACCGGAGTATCTGTCTGGCGTTGAAGCCGCGGACGGTAACCAAGGTCCGTCGTTAAAGTATATGCCGGAACCAGCATGTTTGGCGCAAGCAACGAGCCGGGATAGGAAGGCATCCGAGACAACAATAACGACAACTTGCCGGGGTACTTTTGACGGAGTTCACTGACTGGGCGGTAAATCTGATCGTGAGGGGAAGTTTGAGCATCTAACGCGGTAGGCACGCCTGAAGTTTGCGCTACATAGATCTTTTCGCCGGAGACCGAACCGGTCCAGCAACAAAGAGCAATAAGCATGGCAAACAACCAGCGCATGTATTTGCGTTCCGTCCCCAAAGCCAGTAGATAAAAAGTGGCCTAACTCTACCAAAATAGCATCATTGGCAACAGGGAAATCTGCGCTGCTTCGGACGAAATATGACACCAGATAAGGCTGTTTTGGCATTGAGTCAGGTATTTTTACAATACCTGACATTCAGGCTGCGATGACGATTTATGACGGCAACGCCTTATTTAGCGACATTTGCAGAGTTCTCCAGGTGAACTACCGGATTTTCTGCAAACAGATAGCGATCGGCGTTGTACTCGAAATCGTCGGTGGTGGCGTTGAATAACATCTGCTTGGTGTTTTCCAGGTGCTGCCACATGGCCAGTTTGGCCCCGTGAGGATCTTTACGTATCAGAGCTTTGAGGATCTCATCATGATCGTCACACCAACTGGCAATGGAGCGCTCGTCAATATGCTCGTGCAGTTTGATCCAGTAGGGGTTGCTGACACGTTGGGCCCACATTTTTTCCACTATGGTTGCCATGGCGCTGTTTTGGGTTGCCAGCGCCACCTGAACGTGGAATTTGAGATCCCACTGTGAATCGCGGAAGCGATCTTCTTTGCGGGCCTGCTCCTGGATCTCCATCAACAGGACGATATCCTGCTTGGTCACCTGAGTTGCTGCGAACTCGGCGATATTACTTTCAATCAGCTGACGCGCTTGTAGGAGTTCAAAAGGACCGGCAGTGGCAAATTCGAGGCTGTCACCCGGTATCACCAGGTTTTTCTGCTGATTCGAAATCACATGGATACCGGAACCCTTGCGCACTTCCACATAACCTTCAACCTCAAGCATGATGATCGCCTCCCGCACCACGGTGCGGCTGACATTCATCTCTTCAGCAATATAACGCTCGGCGGGGAGTTTATCCCCAACCGGATAAACTCCACCCTCAATGCGCCGTTTAAGCTCGGCGGCCAACTGTTGATAAAGGCGTCTGGTTTCCGTGAGTGCCATAGTGAATACTCTGTGGTAGGAGGCGTAATGCCAATGTACCTGTTATACCACTTATTCGCCGTAGCTGCCAGTGAGTCAAGTGTACCTGACCCGGCGCAGGGCCAGGTCAGGCAGGGAGTTAACCGTGTACATCAGCCGTTTGTAATGGTGCGGGTGCCGGCTGCGAAACCGGGCGATTCTGCAGTACGGTCCAGATGACAATCGCGCCCAGAATGTCGAATACCGACAAGGCGGCAAACAGTGGGCTGAACCCTAATGTATCGGCCAATGCACCAACCACCAGTGCAAACATGGTGCTTGCCATCCATGCCGCCATGCCGGTCAGGCCGTTGGCGGTTGCCACTTCGTTACGGCCAAACACGTCTGATGACAGCGTAATCAATGCGCCAGACAGTGCCTGGTGGGCGAATCCTCCCACGCACAGCAGGGCAATGGCGGCATATGGGCTGGTAAACAGACCGATCATACCAGGGCCAATCATGAGTAAAGCCCCCATAGTAACGACCAGTTTGCGTGAGACAATCAGGTTGACTTTAAAGTGTTTCTGGAAAAAGGGGGGCAGATAGCCGCCGACAATGCAGCCGAGGTCGGCAAACAGCATCGGCATCCAGGCAAACATGGCAATCTCTTTCAGGTTGAACCCGTAAGCCTTGAACATGAATAGCGGGATCCAGGCGTTGAAAGTACCCCAGGCAGGCTCAGCCAGAAAACGCGGTAGCGCAATTCCCCAGAATTGGCGGTTACGTACGATCTGCCAGGCGGACATTTTTTTGGCGTCGCTGGTCTGATGTTGGGCTTCTTGCCCATCAAGAATGTAGCTGCGTTCTTCTGAGCTGAGTTTTTTCTGATCTTTCGGATGCTTATAGAAGATTAACCAGCAGATGGCCCAGATCATACTCAGGATACCGGTGATGATAAATGCCATTTCCCAACTGTGCGCCACGATGGCCCAGACAACCAAGGGAGGGGCAAGCATACCGCCGATAGATGAACCGACATTGAAGTACCCAACTGCTATCGAACGCTCTTTTGCCGGAAACCATTCACTACTGGCTTTTAAACCGGCGGGGATCATGGCCGCTTCAGCCATACCCACCGCACCGCGAGCCAGCGCCAGCCCACCCCAACTGTTAGCCAACGCAGTGCCCATACAGAACAGGGCCCATAGGATGGCAAACATGGCATAACCGACTTTGGTACCGAGGACATCCAGTATATAACCTGCGACAGGCTGCATCACGGTGTAACAGGCCGAATAGGCGGCAACAATATAGGAATATTGTTGAGTGGTAATGCCTAGCGAGCCTTCCAGCGTCGGTGCCGCAACGGACATGGCATTGCGAGTCAGATAACCAAGCACGGTACCCACGGTTACCAGGCCGATCATATACCAGCGTAACCCTTTAATTTTACGCATCCAACATCTCTCCGAGTCTTTGAATATATGCCACCGGCTAGCCTGCGGCGTTCTATGTCGTGATCCCCTTTCATCATTTAGTCAGTATTTCCTTACTGACAGGCACCCGCGCATTGCCATAAATAAAGGTGAAAATAAGTGGCAAGGTGCCGAGACGATAACTTGTCATACAGGTTCAAAAGTTGAGTGATATCACAAAAGCTTTCATTCAATTAATGAATAATGATTCATACCAATTAGCACCAGTTCTGTGATTTCAGCTTTTTAAATGGGTTATAAACAGCTTTAAGGTAGGGTTAAGTGGCTTTGACGGTGATATATTGCTGGACGTTGCGGGGAATTGGTGTGATAACTTTTTTCAGTTAACAGCAGACTTGCCAGGAAACTATGTGAGGAACCCAATATGGCCACGTTTTTGAACGATGATTTTCTGTTGGACAGCGAATTTGCTCGCCGTCTTTATCACGACTACGCTGCGGATCAGCCTATTTTCGATTATCACTGCCATCTGCCACCGCAGCAGATTGCGGAGAATTATCGTTTTCAGAATATGTACGATATTTGGTTGAAGGGCGATCATTACAAATGGCGTGCAATGCGTACCAATGGCGTGGCCGAGCGTTTGTGCACAGGGGATGCCTCGGATCGTGAAAAATTTGATGCCTGGGCGGCAACGGTGCCGCATACCATTGGTAACCCGCTCTATCATTGGACTCATCTGGAATTACGCCGCCCATTTGGTATTACAGGCAAGCTGCTTTCTCCGGCAACGGCAGATGAAATCTGGCAACGTGGTAATCAATTACTGGCGCAGGATGCCTTTACAGCGCGTGGCATCATGCAGCAGATGAAAGTAAAAATGGTTGGCACCACCGATGATCCTATCGACGATCTGCTCCATCACAAAGCTATCGCCGCTGACGCTAGCTTTGACATTAAAGTGTTGCCAAGCTGGCGGCCGGACAAAGCGTTCAATATTGAAGCGCCCGGGTTCAATGACTACCTGCAAAAGTTAGAGGCGGCTGCAGACACCTCGATCCATCGCTTCAGCGATCTGCGTGACGCGCTGAAAAAGCGGATGGACCACTTTGCCGCGCATGGCTGCAAGGTCTCCGATCATGCTCTGGACGTGGTGGTTTATGGCGAGGCGGACGAAGCCACGCTAGATACCATCCTGGCGCAGCGGCTCAGTGGCCACATCCCTACGCCACAGCAAAGTGCACAATTCAAAACCGCAGTGCTGCTATTCCTGGCTGCGGAGTATCAACGCCGCGAATGGGTGCAGCAATATCATATTGGCGCATTGCGCAACAACAATAGTCGGATGTTCAATAGCATTGGCCCAGATATTGGCTTCGACTCCATTAACGACCAACCCTTGGCTGAACCGCTTTCACGCTTGCTTGATGCTCAGGCCAAGCAGGGCAAACTGCCGAAAACCATTCTTTACTGCTTGAATCCGCGTGATAACGAAGTGATTGGCACCATGGTGGGCAACTTCCAGGGGGAAGGCACGCCGGGCAAGATGCAATTTGGATCGGGCTGGTGGTTTAACGATCAGAAAGATGGCATGCAGCGCCAGATGACACAGTTGGCCCAGCTTGGTTTGCTTAGCCGTTTTGTCGGCATGCTGACGGATAGCCGTAGTTTCCTTTCGTACACGCGGCACGAATATTTCCGCCGGATACTTTGCCAGATGATTGGCCGCTGGGTGGAAGATGGCGAAGCGCCAGCAGATATAGATCTACTGGGCGATATGGTTAAAAACATCAGCTTCGACAATGCCAAAAACTATTTTGCTATCGAATTAGCGTAATCATTGCTCAGGGTTGATTTATGCAAAGCATTATAAAAATCCATACAAAAGATAATGTGGCGGTCGCGTTGCGCGATTTGGCTGCGGGTGAGGCAATAGAATGGGGTGGTCAGGCCATAACGCTGGCTCAGGATGTGGTTCGCGGGCACAAGTTTGCCCTTGAACCTATCGCCGCTGGCGAGATGATCGTCAAGTACGGCTTACCGATTGGTCATGCGCTGGTGGCTATTGCTTCTGGGGAACATATTCATTCACAAAATGCAAAAACCAACCTGAGTGACCTCGATAATTACCGCTATCAGCCTGAGTTCCAGACCTTACCAACGCAGGCGGCAGATCGCGAGGTGCAGATCTACCGGCGTAGCAATGGTGAGGTCGGGATCCGCAATGAATTGTGGATCATTCCTACTGTGGGTTGTGTAAACGCCGTTGCGCGTCAGATCCAGCAGCGCTTTCTGAAGGAAACCTCAGAGGCGCAAGGGATTGATGGCGTTCATTTATTTACTCACCCCTTTGGTTGCTCGCAGCTCGGTCAGGATCATCAGAATACCCGTACCATGCTGCAGAATATGGTGCGTCACCCGAATGCGGGTGCGGTATTGGTCATTGGTCTTGGGTGTGAGAACAATCAGGTGGATGAGTTCCGCAGCACGTTGGGGGAGTTTGATGAACAGCGTGTGCGTTTTATGGTCTGCCAACAGCAGGACGATGAAGTCGAAGCCGGGCTGGAGCATCTGCACGCACTGTATCAGGTGATGAGTGGCGATCGTCGCCAGCCAGGCAAGCTTGGCGAACTGAAATTCGGTTTGGAATGCGGTGGTTCGGACGGTTTATCGGGTATTACTGCCAATCCACTGTTGGGGTGTTTCTCGGACTATGTGATCGCCAATGGCGGCACGACGGTATTGACTGAAGTACCTGAAATGTTTGGTGCCGAACGGATCCTGATGAGTCGCTGCCGGGATGAAAGTATCTTTGAAAAAACTGTCAGCATGGTTAACGATTTCAAACAGTATTTTATCGCTCACGATCAACCGATTTACGAGAATCCATCGCCGGGTAATAAGGCGGGTGGGATCACTACGCTGGAGGAGAAATCTCTCGGTTGTACCCAAAAGGCTGGGCAGAGTCAGGTGGTGGATGTGTTGAAATACGGTGAACGTCTGCGCTTGCCGGGGTTGAACCTGTTGAGTGCGCCAGGTAATGATGCTGTTGCCACCAGCGCATTGGCCGGAGCAGGCTGTCATATGGTGTTATTCAGTACTGGGCGAGGAACACCTTACGGCGGTTTTGTGCCAACGGTGAAACTGGCCACTAACTCCGAGCTGGCAGCTAAAAAGCCACATTGGATTGATTTTGATGCCGGGCGCTTGATTCACGGCTTGCCGATGGCAGAGATGCTGACGCAGTTTGTCGATCTGATTGTGGAGATTGCCAACGGCAAATCAGCCCGAAATGAAACAAATGACTTCCGTGAGTTAGCCATTTTTAAAAGCGGAGTGACGCTGTAAAAGCTAGGCTGTATCCCACAAAAGTGCGGGATACAGCCTGTATTTCTTAACGCGTGCTCAACGTGTCTTTATCAGCTAAACGCTGGTCTTCAGCCTGACAGGCCGCTGCGGTAAACAGTACGTCGGTGGACGAGTTCAACGCGGTCTCTGCCGAATCCTGCAACACACCAATGATAAAGCCGACAGCGACAACCTGCATTGCAATGTCATTGGGAATGCCGAACATATTACAGGCCAGCGGAATTAACAGCAGTGAACCGCCTGCCACGCCGGAAGCACCGCAGGCACAGATAGCCGCTACCACACTCAGCAACAGCGCAGTGGGTAAATCAACCGGAATACCCAGGGTATGAACTGCCGCCAGCGTAAGCACGGTGATCGTGATCGCCGCCCCAGCCATGTTGATGGTGGCACCCAGAGGGATAGAAACCGAGTAGGTATCTTCGTTCAGATTCAGTTTTCTGCTCAGTTCCATATTCACCGGGATGTTGGCTGCGGAACTACGGGTAAAGAAGGCCGTAACGCCACTTTCACGCAGGCAGGTAAACACCAGTGGGTAAGGATTGCGGCGGATTTTCCAGTAGACAATCAGCGGGTTGAGCACCAGTGCCACCAACAGCATACAGCCGATCAATACCACTAACAGCTGTGCGTATCCCCACAGTGCACCAAAGCCAGTGTCGGCCAAGGTAGAAGCAACCAGGCCGAAGATACCCAACGGTGCGCAGCGGATCACCGCACGTACCACCATGGTCACGGCATGCGACACATCGCTGATCAAGGTTTTGGTAGTTTCAGAGGCCTGGCGCAATGCCAACCCAAGGCCGACAGCCCAGGCCAAGATACCGATATAGTTGGCATTGATCAGGGCGTTGAATGGGTTTGCCACCACGCTCATCAGCAGGCCTTTAAGCACTTCAACAATCCCACCCGGAGGGTTGATATCGGTATTGCCCACCGCCAGTGCCAACGTTGAAGGGAAAATAAAGCTAATCAGAACAGCGGTCAGCGCTGCGGCAAATGTTCCCAACAGATAGAGGAACAAAATGGGGCGGATATTAGTTTTCTGGCCTTGCTTATGGTTGGCAATTGAGGCCATGACCAGCATCAATACCAGAAGCGGTGCAACGGCTTTCAGAGCGCCAACGAAAAGCGCGCCTAGCAGACCGACGGCAGTGGCCGCAGCGGGTGAAACCATAGCGACAGCGATACCAGCCACCAGACCAACCAATATTTGCTTAACTAGGCTACCCTGAGTAATTCTTACTAATAGTTTATTCATGATGCTATTGCGTTTCCGCTCCCTGAAATGTGGCGTACAGATCGCTATACCCAAGTGACTTCAAGTTGCATGTAGGCGGCCACTAAACGAAGCCCCAGGAGCTTACTCAAGTAAGTGACTGGAGTGAGAGAAGGCAACCAACACGCATGCGGCTTGAAGGACGATGGGTATATACCCTGGCAGGAACGTCGCCGGATAATTTATCGTCATATCTGTAACGGAGTGTGTTTGTTTGACCAGTATTCAGCAAACGTTGCCCCTTGAAAAGAGGGGAAGATAAAATTACGTGGACGGATCAAGCATTGATAACATTCTGGTTACATTTGTGTGATCGCGATAACATTTGGCGATTCAGGCTAATTGCCAAACATTCATGGGGCGGCTAGCGCCCCAAATAACAGATTATGGCGTAATGCTTTTACGGTGGTTAACCCAGGCGTTGATCAGCAACGTCAATACCAGTATCCCTGCTACTACACCGAGGGAAACCGCGATTGGGATGTGGTAAAAATCGACAATCAGCATCTTGATACCAATAAACACCAGGATCACCGACAGGCCGTATTTCAGCATAGTAAAGCGCTCTGCCACGTTAGCCAGCAGGAAGTACATGGCTCGCAGGCCCAGGATAGCGAACAGGTTGGAAGTCAGTACGATAAATGGGTCGGTTGTGACGGCAAAAATAGCCGGGATACTGTCGACGGCAAAAATAACGTCACTCAGTTCGACCAGTATCAGAACTAATAGCAGTGGGGTGGTATAAAGCAGCCCATTACGGCGAACGAAGAAACGTTCACCTTCCAGGTTATCGGTCATACGCAGATGGCTGCGCAGCCATTTGACAACCGGTTTGTCGCCAATAGCCGCCCCGTCTTCTTTCGCGAGAGCCATCTTGATACCGGTAAATAGCAGAAATGCGCCGAACACATACAATAGCCAGGCGAACTGGGAGATCAGCCAACTACCCGCGAAGATCATGATGGTACGCAGAACGATAGCGCCCAGCACACCGTAAATCAGCACCCTGCGCTGTAAATTGGCAGGCACCGCGAAATAGCTGAAGAGCATCAGCCAGACAAAGACGTTATCAACCGCCAATGCTTTTTCGATCAGGTAGCCGGTGAGGAATGCCAGAGCCTGGGTATCCGCTACCGCGCGCCCGGCAGTTTCGTTCAGGTAGTACCAAAAACCGGTGTTGAACAGCAATGCCAAACTTACCCAAACCAGTGACCAGCAGGCTGCCTGCTTGAATGTCATGGTCTGTTCGCCTCTACGCCCTTGCAACAGCAGATCGATGGTGAGCATCACAATTATAATGGCGGCAAAACTCCCCCACAGCCAGGGGGTGCCAACGGTATTCATCATTAAGGGATATCCTTATAAAAATAAAACGGCCAACGTCGGAAGACGCCAGCCGCTCTGTGAACGCTGCAAGCAAACCTCGCCTTCCGGCAAGGTCTCACTTACAACGTTGATGAAGGTGATATCACCTTAAACATCAGGTTGCCCGGTAACCGGATGCTTACGCATCGTAATGACGATTGGCCGACTATGAAGTTACTCCCCTTTGCAAGGCAAAAATTAGTTCAAAATGTGATAAAGGTCAATATCTGTTGCTAGTTATTATACGCTGTGCACCAAGACTGACGACGAAACCTTGCAGCAACATCTGGCTGAACGGTGTATCGCTAACCTGCTGTTGTTTGAGCAGATAGGCCTCCCGGTTGGCTGGATCCTTCTGGCTGAGCCAACTGAAGTAATGCTGCATAGCTTTGCCATCGAATTCGGGATGGAACTGTGTGGTCAGCGCACTGTCCCCGTAACGCAATATTTGGTAGGCATCTTGCTGGGAGCGAGCCAGTACTTCCGCGCCGGGCGGCGGCATGAGTACGCTTTGTGAATGGATTAGGTTGGCCTTGAAACGCGGCGGCAGTATTGCTAGCCGTTTATCGCTGCCAGCGGGGGGCAATAGCTCTATCTCAAGTGTGCCAACCTCCATACCTTGCGGGCGATAACCCACGGTGCCACCCAGTGCATGGGCGAGAAGCTGGTGGCCATAACACACGCCAAAGATGGGCAACCTGATGCGCATTGCCTGACGCAGCCATTCTGCAGCCTGCTCGCTCCAGGGCAACTGCTCTGTCACCATCGCTGGTGAACCGGTGATCACCACGCCACAGTAGTTTTCCGGTGGCAACAGGGTTTCACCGGCAGGAAGATGCACAATCTGCACGCGTTCAGCGGCGATATTCCCCTGTTGCAGAAACATCTGGTCAAAATTGCCCAGCTCATGCTGAACATCCTGCGGTGCGTCTCCGGTTTGCATCAACAACAGCGGTTTCATTGCACTTCTCCGTCAGCGGGAAATACCACGCCGGTCTGACGGCGGATCTCGGTCAACAGATTGGCGATGATCAGCGATTTATCCAGACCGGCATGTTCGACCTGCTGCTTATTAATCAGGTCGGCAAACACCGTCGCCTCATACAGCATGGTATTGCTGTGCTGCGTCTGGGTCAGGTCCTGACTATCGCCACCTCGGGGTATCAGTACCACACTCTGGCATTCGGAGAGCTTCTCAATCACCAGGGTGCCATCTTCCCCTTGGATCTCACTCGGGATCGCTGAATTGCTGACTTTGGAGTGAGTGATGTTAACGTCAAAGTCACCGTAGTTCAGGCAAACGCTACCATGAGCATCCACCCCGGTATCCAGCAACGATGCGCTGGCCTGCACCGACTGCGGTGCTCCGAAAAGCGACACGGCACTGGCGACACAGTAGTAACCAATATCCATGATCGAACCGTTGGAAAATTGCGGATTGAAGGTATTGGGTTTTTCACCGGCCAGATAGCGCGGATAACGGGAGGAATACTGGCAATAATTGAGCAGGGCTTTGCGCAGCTTACCCACATTTGGCAATGCCTGTTGCAGGGCTAAAAAGTTCGGCAAATGCGCGCTTTTAAACGCTTCAAACAGCACCACCTGATTTTCCCGCGCACAGGCCACCAGTTTTTCTACCTCGAGCAAATTGGAGGCTAACGGTTTCTCGCAGATCACATGTTTTTTATGGCTGAGAAACAACAGGCTTTGCGGGTAATGCAACGAGTTGGGGCTGGCAATATACACCGCATCGATCGTGTCGGATTGAGCCAGCGCGGTGAGCGAATCAAAAAAGTGCTCAACCGGGTAATTTGCGCCAAATGCGTGCGCCTGCTCGAGCTTACGCGAATAGATGGCGGTCAGTTTCATTTTGCCGCTTGCGTGAGCCGCATCGATAAAACGTTCTGTAATCCAGTTGGTGCCGACAACAGCAAAACGAATCATAAATCACTCCGGTTCCCACAGGAAAGTTGTTCGGAGAACAAGGCAGTGTCCCTTGACCGCCAGCGGCGCTCGCGTACAGTTAAGGGACACAGCCTAGATTATCACGCGGTAAACAGAAGGCGAATCACCGTGTTACCTATTAATAGAGTTCGCCAAATAGCGACAGATGGGTCAGATACAGTCGGGTATCAAACTCCAGTTGATGGTAACTGGGCTCCATATGGCAGCACAGGCTATAGAACGCTTTGTTGTGATCTTTCTCTTTCAAATGCGCCAGTTCATGTACCACGATCATGCGCAAGAAAGGTTCCGGGGCATTTTTAAACACCGTTGCCACGCGGATTTCGGCTTTGGCCTTCAGCTTGCCACCCTGTACGCGGGAAATGGCAGTATGTGTGCCGAGAGCATGCTTCATCACCTGGATCTTGTTGTCATAGGCCACTTTGCTCAGCGGTTGGGCATTGCGCAGATACTGATTTTTCAGATCGACGGTAAACTGATACAGCGACTTGTCGGTGGCACAGTCGTGAACCTGTGGATAGCGCTGTAACAGTACCTCACCCAGACGTTGCTGCTTAATAAGTTGTTGTACCTGCATTTGCAGATGGTCGGGGTAGCCTTGCAGGTAGGTAAGTTCAGACATCTTGTACTCGTCATACTTCAAGTTGCAGGTGTGTTGGCTTTCCTCGCTCACCCCAGTCACTTACTTATGTAAGCTCCTGGGGATTCGCTGTGTTGCCGCCTTCCTGCAACTCGAATTATTTAGAGTACGTGCAGGATCCAGTGGTAAACCGGGCGGTTATTGTATGACGTTTTTGTGCTCAAATCCTGCAAAGGGAAATTAATCCCAAAAAACATTTTACTGATGGGCGTTTTTAGTGGATAAACAGCCCAAATTTATCAGTCAGGAGGGGCAATGAGCCAACTCGATCTGGGAACACAGCAACTTGAGCTGGAGCGTTATCCCCAACAAGAAGAGTCCACCCAGCTACAGGCGTGGGAAGCGGCGGACGAATACCTGTTGCAACAGCTTGAAAATGTTGCCATTGGCGAACGGCCAGTGCTGATTTTCAACGACAACTTTGGTGCGTTGGCCTGCGCTCTGCATGCGCACCAACCTTATAGCATCAGCGATTCCTACATGAGCCAACTGGCGACGCGCCATAATCTCGAGCTCAATGAATTAGATGTGCAGCAGGTGACGCTGCTGGACAGCCTGGCAGAACTACCAGCCAATCCGGCGGTGGTGCTGATACGTATTCCAAAAGCGTTAGCGTTGCTGGAACAGCAACTGCGGTCGCTGCGTAAGGTGGTGGCACCTGACACGCTGATTGTGGCCGGTGCCAAAGCGCGTGACGTACATACTTCGACCATGCAGGTTTTCGAGCGGGTGTTGGGCCCAACGCGCACCAGCCTAGCCTGGAAAAAGGCTCGCCTGATTTATTGCGAGGCCGCCGACATTGTGCCACCGGCAGCGCCAGAAACCACTGACTGGCTGCTTGATGGCACCGATTGGCTGATCCACAACCATGCCAACGTGTTTTCGCGCGGTAGTCTGGATATTGGCGCCCGCTTATTCCTGGAACATCTGCCACATGATTTGAACGGTCATATTGTCGATCTAGGCTGTGGCAACGGCATTATCGGCATGAGAGCGCTGGTGCAGAACCCGCAAGCGCAGATGACTTTCGTTGACGAATCCTATATGGCAGTGGCTTCCAGCGAGTTAAACGTGTCCCACAACCTGCCGCAGGAATTGGATCGCTGCCAGTTTGAGGTGAACAACTCACTGGCTGGTATAGAGCGTGAAAGCGTACAGGCTGTGTTATGCAACCCGCCATTCCACCAGCAGCATGCAATCACCGATCATACTGCGTGGCAGATGTTCTGTGATGCCAAGCGTTGTCTGCAGGTCGGTGGCGAACTGCGCATCGTGGGTAACCGCCATCTGGATTACTACCAAAAGCTGAAGCGCCTGTTCGGCAATTGCACCACCGTGGCGTCGAATCAGAAGTTTGTGATCCTCAAAGCGGTCAAGTCCGGCGCAAGGCGTTAATGATATTGGGCGCAGCGCATATTTGCTGCGCCCTGCGAGTTACAGTGCCATAGCGAGCCGCGTTCCCTGATCGATAGCGCGGCGAGCATCCAGCTCGGCAGCTACGTCGGCACCGCCGATCAGATGAACCGTTTTCCCCATAGCCAGCAGCGGTTGTTGCAGTTCACGGCGGGGTTCCTGCCCGGCGCAGATCACCACCGTATCGACCGGTAAGCAACTTTCCTGCTCGGCACGAAGAATATGTAACCCTTCGTCATCAATACGTTGATAGCTCACACTGTTGAGCATCTTGACGCCACGCGCCGCCAGGCTGGTACGGTGGATCCAACCGGTCGTTTTGCCCAATCCTTCGCCCACTTTGCTGGTTTTGCGTTGCAATAGGAATATCTGACGCGGTATTGCAGACGCCACTGGCCCCTCAGTATTCAGACCTCCGCGCCGTTCAAGCTGCGGATCTATGCCCCATTCACGGTTGAACGCTTGCTGATCCAGGCTGGTGGAAATACCGTGCTGGCTGAGATATTCAGCAGTATCGAAGCCGATCCCACCGGCACCTATAATGGCAACCCGTTGCCCAACCGGTTTTTTATCACGCAAAACGTCGAGGTAACTCATTACGTTGGCGTGTTCGATACCGGGAATAGCCGGCATGCGTGGCACGATACCGCAGGCGAGGATCACCTCATCAAAATCAGCCAGATCCTGTGCCTGAACCTGTTGCCCTAACTTCAACTCCACCTCATTGAGTTCTAACTGGCGGCGGAAATAGCGCAGGGTCTGGTGGAATTCCTCCTTACCGGGGATTTGCTTGGCGATATTGAACTGGCCACCGATCTGGTCGGCAGCGTCGAACAGGGTGACCTGATGCCCACGGCTGGCGGCGGTAGTGGCGAAAGCCAGGCCAGCAGGGCCAGCGCCCACAACGGCGAGGCGTTTTGGTTCGGCTGCGGCTACCAGCGGCATCTCGGTTTCGCGGCAGGCGCGGGGATTTACCAGGCAGGAAGTGAGTTTGCCTTCAAAAATCTGGTCCAGACAGGCCTGATTGCAGCCGATACAGGTGTTGATTTCGTCTGCACGTCCTTCAGCGGCTTTTTGTACCAATGCCGCGTCGGCCAGAAATGGGCGAGCCATGGAAACCATATCGGCACAGCCTTCCGCCAACACTTGCTCGGCCACCGCCGGGTCGTTGATGCGGTTGGTGGTGATCAAGGGAATGTTCACTTTCCCCATCAACTTACGCGTAACCCAGCTAAACCCGGCCCGAGGTACCATGGTGGCGATGGTCGGGATGCGTGCTTCATGCCAGCCGATGCCGGTATTAATCAGCGTTGCTCCTGCCTGTTCAATCGCCACGGCGAGTTGTTCGATCTCTGGCCAACTGGATCCCTCTTCCACCAGATCGAGCATCGAAAGGCGGTAGATAAGAATAAATTCGGGCCCGGTTGCCTGACGCACCGCGCGGACAATCTCAACGGCGAAACGCATGCGGTTGCTGAAACTGCCGCCCCACCGATCGCTGCGCTGGTTGGTCCGGGCCACCAGAAACTGATTAATCAGATACCCTTCAGAACCCATGACTTCCACTCCGTCGTAACCCGCCTGCTGAGCCAACGCTGCACAGTGGGCGAAATCGGCAATGGTCTGTTCAACCTCTTCGCTAGTCAGCGCCGTTGGGCTGAAAGGGTTGATTGGGGCCTGCAGTGCAGAAGGGGCAACGGGTTCCGGCTGATAGCTATAGCGTCCAGCGTGCAGAATTTGTAGGGCAATCTTTCCCCCTGCCTGGTGGACTGCATCGGTGACGATCCGGTGGTGTGCCACCTGCTGTTGCTGAGTTAACGTTGCGGCACCACGATAAACCACGCCCTTTTCATTCGGTGCGATGCCGCCGGTGACGATCAGTGCGACGCCAGCCGCGGCGCGTTCAGCATAGAATGCCGCCAGGCGCTCAGGGCCATTGGGGAGTTCTTCCAGACCGGTATGCATCGATCCCATCAACACCCGGTTTTTCAGCGTTGTGAAGCCAAGATCCAGCGGTGCCAGCAGGTGGGGGTATAAGCTCATTGCAGTCTCCAAAAGGGATACCCGTGGTCTTTCTGGCTGCGACTTGAAATCCCAGGGTATAAAAAGCTGTTAGTTATAGACGGCCATCAAGTGGTCGGATGAGATCAATCTAGTCGTTGTCGGCGTGGTTGGGAACTGAGGATGCGCTGAATGTGATAGACCTCATGGTTCTTTGCCGAGGTTTGCCATGTACGCAAGGCGAAGGATTTCTGTTTTAACCTCGGTCAGATCTATACTTAAGGCCATTTTGAGTGATTTTGAGACATTTGATATGACACCAGTGGCTAAAGTTGCCGAGGTAATTTATTACAACGGCACTATCTACACGGCAGATGCGGCAAACAGCGTTTGTAGTGCGTTAGCGATAGGGCAGGGATACGTTCTTGCCGTTGGCAGTGATGAGCAAGTGCTTGCACTGGCAACAGCGGAAACTGAGCGTGTCGATCTGCAAGGCAAAATGATGATGCCGGGCCTGATCGACAGCCATATGCACCCGTTTTGGGGCGGCAAGCAGCTCAAGGGCTGCAGTTTGCATTATGCCGCGCTGACGGCGGAGCAGACATTACAGCGTATTCAGGAACATCTGGATAAATACCCGGCTCTTGATGATAACGAATGGCTGACGGTTCGCGCCTGGCAGCGTCAGGCGATGATCCCAGTGGGTGCGGATATGAGCCGTGAGTTACTGGACACCCTAAATACCCGCCGCCCGGTAGCGCTGTTTTCTAACGATTGCCACACATTGGCGGCCAATAGCCGTGCATTGGAAATGCTGGGTATCGATGAAGATACGCCGGTACCGCCCGATGGCAAGATTGCCCGTGATGCCAACGGCAAGCTGACCGGCATTTTGGAAGATGCACCGGCAATGCGTGCTTTTGACAGCATCCCTTCAGGTACCGCAGAACAGAACGTACAGGTAGCGGCCCATGTGCAACAGGTACTGCACTCGCAGGGCGTCACTACGGTTATGGACACCCGCGTATTTGCCGAGCAGCTTGAGGCTTTCTCCGCGCTGCGTGAACGTGGTCAACTGACATTGCGTGTCCTTGGTGCCAAGGAAGTGACGCCAGACAGTGTGCAAGGGCCGGAAGATGCTGCCCGAGCGGTGCAGGAAGTGGTGGCCTTCGCTGAGCAGTGGAGCGATACAACCTGGACACCACAGGCAGGCATTGCGGTTGATCACCTCAAGCTGTTTGTCGATGGCGTTTTGCAGCCACCAACCATGACGGCCGCCCTGCTGGAGCCTTACCGCGAACACCACGGTGCCGCAGAGGGTGAACGCTATGGCGATCTCTACTTCACCACCCCGGTGTTGAATGCGCTGATCGTTGAGTGTGGCCGTGCCGGTTTGCATCCGCATACCCATACGGTAGGGGATGGGGCGATAGAGCAGGTGCTGGATGCGGTTGAACTGATGCGTGCGGCTTGCCCAGGCAAAGATATCCGCCCTGGTCTGGCACACAACGAACTGGTCGCAGCTCATCAGTATGCCCGTTTCGCTTCTCTGGGGGCTACAGCGGTGCTTTCATTCCAGTGGGCGGGTTTACCGGGCGTGCTGATTGATGAAGAACGTGAAATGCTGGGGGAGGCACGCTTCCCACATCTGGAGCCTGCGGCTCGCTTCCTGGATGCTGGTGCGCGCTTGGCTTATGGCAGTGACTGGCCGATTGACCGCTTGGATGAGTGGTATAACCTGCAGGTGGGTATGACCCGCCGAGCCTGGGACAGTGAAGGGAACCCAACCGGACCACGTCTGGATAATGACCGCAATTTGACGCTGATTGAAACGTTGCGAGCCGCCACCATTGACGCGGCTTACATGATTGCCAAAGAGCAGTACATTGGTTCGCTGGAAGTGGGCAAATTTGCTGATGCGATCGTGCTGCACCATAATCTGTTCGAGCAGCCAGCGGAGAAGATCTACCAAACCCGCATCGAGCGGACATTGGTGGGTGGTCAGATTATTTATCAGGCTTAATGGTTATCTGAAACTTGAACGAAAGCGGTAACTCATTTACCGCTTTCATCGTTAATGAAACAATAAATCAACGAGTTGGGAACCCTCTCGTTACCTATAGACGTTTGTTCGGGCTAACGCCGATTGTTAGCTATCCCGGCAGCCTTTCTTGTGCCAGAATTCGTGCCTTGTTATTTTCCGCAGCAAAAAATAGCCTATTGGGATTGGCCCTAAATGGAGCTGAGCTGCGCCAGGAGATGATACGGCAATGCCGCAAAATATTCAGTTGCAACGAGTTCTTAAAACCCCCGCCCTGGTCGCGTTTGGTCTCGCCTACATGGTGCCGCTGGGCGTATTTACCACCTACGGTCAGGTTACCGTTTTAAGTCAGGGCCATTTGCCCGTCGCTTATCTGGTTACCATCGTTACCATTCTGTTTACCGCGTTAAGCTATTGCCGAATGACCAACGCCATGCCGTTGGCAGGGTCGGCTTTTTCTTACGTACAGCGCAGCTTTGGCGGTAAAATCGGTTTCCTGGTGGGGTGGGCGCAGATCCTCGATTATCTGTTCCTGCCCATGCTTAACTATCTGGTTTTAGGTATCTTCTTGCACGAGGCATTCCCGTCGATCCCTGCTTACGTGTTTATTCTTACCGCCATCGGTAGCGTGAGCGCACTGAATATTCTCGGTGTTCGCCTGTTGAACTCGGTCAACTTCACGCTGATCGCCCTGCAGATGGTTTTTATCGTGCTGTTTATCGTGCTGTCGTTCAGCCAAGCCGATCTTAGCCCTGAGGCGTTGATGAAGCCGTTGTTGGTTGATGCTGGTGACTTCTCTGGCCTGATTGCTGGTGCTGCGGTGTTGTGCCTGGCATTTCTGGGTTTTGATGCCATTGCTACCATGGCGGAAGAGGCCAATGACGCTAAACGCACGATACCGCGTGCGATCCTGATTACTGTTATCAGTGCCGGCGCCATTTTTATTGCGGTGTCTTATGCTGCGCATCTTGCGTATCCAGATTGGCAGTCACTGATCCCCTATCAAGATACCTCCAGCCTGATTATCTCCGAGCACGTAGGCGGTAAGTGGATGTACAACTTCTTTATGGCCACCTACCTGACCGGGGTATATGCCTCCTGCATGACGGCGCAAACCGGCGTTTCGCGTATTTTCTACGCCATGGGGCGTGAAGGGGTATTGCCGCGCAAGGTGTTCTTCCATCTTCACGCGCGTTTTCGTACCCCTTGGCGAGCTATCGTATTTGTGGCCATTGTTTCCCTATTGGCACTGTGGATGGATCTCGGCATGGTGGTGTCGATGATCAGTTTTGGTGCTTTGGGGGCGTTCACTTTCGTTAACCTGAGCGTGATTAAACATTTTCTGATAAACGAAAAACGCCGTGGGCTCAACGCCATGTTCAAATACGGTTTGCTGCCGCTGGTGGGGTTCTGCATGTCGGTGTGGCTGTGGGTCAATCTGGATCCAGAAGCGCTCAAGGTGGGCCTTACCTGGCTCTTGGCAGGCTTTATCTATCTGCTATGGCTGACCAAGGGGTTGCGTCAGGATCCTCCCTCAGTCACCCATGACGATATTGCCCATCTGTTGGACTAAGTTTTACTGAAGGTTCTATCAAGGCATCCCAGTCGGGATGCTCAGACCGCTGACAAAGCCTGTTATTAGGGAGAGCGTGCCGATGGGGTCGTAACGGCGTAAGCCGTCGGAGCGCCCCTCGGTGCGCTAGGCCCGTGTATCTCGTGCTAGCAGGCAATTTTGTCATCAACCTCGGCATCCCTGTCGGGGTGCCTTTTGTTTTTCAGCCTTTCTGCCCATCAATACAACTGAGCAGTATGTTGAATGCCGCTGCCATCTGCTCTTCGGGAACGCAGGCAAAACCCATCAGCAGACCGCGCCGGACGTTGGGCAACATGTAATAACGAGATAGCGCACGTACCAGCACCCCTTTTTCGTTGGCTGCGGTGGCAATAGCAACATCGTCGGCATCATCTGGCAAGTTGAGTACCAGGTGTAACCCTGCATTGCTGTTGAATTCGCTAATCGCCTGTTTTCCCAGATGCTGTTCAATCAATCCGGTAAGAAAAATGCGTCGTTTGGCATACAGCAGGCGCATACGGCGGATATGGGCCGCATAGTGGCCTTCCTGGATAAACTGAGCCAAGGCGGCCTGAATGATCAGGTGACCACCGCGATAAAGTTCGGCATGGGCTGTTTTCAACTCATTGGCTAACGGTTTGGGCAGCACCACATAGCCCAGTCGCAGTGCCGGGTAGAGAGTTTTACTGAAAGTACCGATGTAGATCACCGGTGGATCCGTTTCCAGCCCCTGCAAGGCCGGGATCGGCTGGCCTGAAAAACGAAACTCGCTGTCATAATCATCTTCCACGATCCAGCCACCGGCAGCACGGGCCAATGCCAGCAGCCGTTGCCGCCGCGCCAGACTCATCACCGAGCCCAGAGGATATTGGTGTGAAGGGGTAACGAAAATCAACCGAGGCAACCTTGTGGGTTGTTCAGGCGGGACCATACCGGCTTCATCCACCGCCAAAGGGCAAATATTTACATCGTTCATCCGCAAGATATTGCGGATCCCCCAGTAGCCAGGCTCCTCGATCCAGGCCTCATCACCCGGATCGCACAGCATGCGGGTTACCAGATCGAGCGCCTGATGGATCCCTTCGGTGATCAGGATCTGTTCCGGTGCACAGCGTACCGAACGTGATACCCGCAGATAGTCCACTAATGCGAGCCGCAGCTCCGGGCTACCCCCTTGATTGCTATAGGTTAAGCGCTGCGACGTGGGGCGGCGGCTGATGCGTGCCTGTATCTTACTGAAAATATGATGCGGGAAAGCGTTCACGTCCGGCACGCCGGGAATAAACGGCCCCCACTGCTTCGGGCTGGCACTGGCGTGATGCAACAGTGTCGCTCCCCGCCGGGAGAGCTCAATGCGCCGCTGTTCACCATAACCGCTAATCGGGTGGTTGGTGGTGGATAAACAACTATCGGGTACCGTTTCTGCGACGAAGGTACCACTTCCCTGCCGGGAATGGACATATCCTTCCGCCAGCAATTGTTCGTAAACGGTTAAAACCGTGTTACGTGACAGACCAAGCTCCTGTGCCAGATCGCGCGACGCCAGTAAACGGCTGGAAGGAGGCAGGCTGCCATCCAGAATACTGGTACGAATAGCGTTATATAACCGCTTATGCAGCTTGTCATCGGTCTGTTCACCGAGGCGTTGTAGCAATAGGTCACCACTTAGTGAGCGCAATTGGATCCCTCAATTAATCGTAACTGGCACTAGATTATAGGGCCACATCCTGTGTAAATAAACGTTATTGTTTCAAACTTGTGAACGAAATTGACGGCTGACACTGTCCGGAGAGAACAAAATGAAAAATGCAGAATTGAATCAACGTCGTTTGGCTGCCACCCCGCGTGGGATTGGCGTGATGTGTGGTTTTTACGCAGAACGCGCAGAAAATGCCACCCTGTGGGATGTGGAAGGTAATGAAGTCATCGATTTTGCTTCGGGCATTGCGGTGCTCAATACCGGGCATCGTCACCCGAAAGTGATCGCCGCCATTGAAAAACAACTTCAGGCTTTCACCCACACGGCTTACCAGATTGTCCCCTACGAAAGCTATATCTCGCTGGCCGAGCGCCTTAACCAGCGTGCGCCGATTGAGGGAGCCTGTAAGACCGCCTTCTTCACAACGGGCGCTGAAGCGGTAGAGAACGCGGTGAAAATTGCCCGCGCATACACCGGTCGCCCGGGCTTGATTACTTTTGGCGGTGCCTTCCATGGCCGTACCTACATGACTATGGCGCTGACCGGTAAGGTTGCTCCGTACAAACTGGGCTTTGGGCCGTTCCCTGGCTCGGTGTTCCACGGCCAATATCCCAACGCGCTGTATGGCGTGAGCACTGAAGATGCCATCAACAGCCTGGAGCGTATCTTTAAAGCCGATATCGATCCGAAACAGGTCGCGGCGATTATTTTGGAGCCTATTCAGGGGGAAGGTGGCTTCAATATTGCTCCTGCCGACTTTATGCAGGCACTGCGTACGCTGTGCGATCAGCACGGTATCCTGCTGATTGCCGACGAAGTGCAGAGTGGTTTTGCCCGTACCGGCAAGCTGTTCGCAATGGAGCACTATGCAGTGAAGCCGGACCTGATCACTATGGCGAAAAGCCTGGCGGGTGGCATGCCGCTGTCTGCGGTTGCTGGTCGTGCTGACGTGATGGACGCTCCCGCCCCTGGAGGGCTCGGTGGCACCTACGCTGGTAACCCATTGGCCATTGCGGCCGCGCTGGCGGTGTTGGATGTGATCGAAGAAGAACAGCTGTGCCAGCGTTCGCAGCGTTTAGGACAGCAACTGGTTGAAGTGTTGCAGCAGGCGCGGAACCACTGCCCGGCCATTGTCGATATTCGTGCTCGCGGTTCAATGGTGGCGGTGGAGTTCAACGATCCGCAGACCGGCAAACCATCACCAGAGTTTACTCGTCAGGTACAGCAAAAAGCACAGCAAGAAGGGCTGCTGCTGCTCAGCTGCGGCGTGAACGGTAACGTGATCCGTTTCCTGTATCCGCTGACTATTCCTGATGCACAGTTTAATCAGGCGTTGGCGATCCTTTCCCGCGTACTGAACCAATAAGGAGCGATAGCCATGAAATTGCAAAATCCCGACTTGTTGCGCAGCCAGTGTCTGATTAACGGTGAATGGTGCGATGCCATTAGCGGTAAACGTCATGCGGTGATCAACCCGGCGAACGGTAAGCAACTGGCAACGGTTCCACTGGTGAGTGCGGAAGAGACGCAGCAGGCCATCAATGCTGCGCAGCAGGCGCAAGTCGGCTGGAAGAAACTGGCGGCCAAGCAGCGCTCAGTGCTGTTGCTGGCCTGGGCCGATAAAGTGATGGCCGCACAGGAAGATCTGGCGCAGTTGATGACCGCCGAACAGGGTAAGTCTTTGGCGGAAGCGCGCGGGGAAATTGCCTACGCCGCTTCGTTTATCACCTGGTTTGCTGAAGAGGCCAAACGTATTGACGGTGCCGTATTACAGGCACCGCAAACCACCCAGCGTTTGGTGGTGGTCAAGCAGCCAATTGGTGTTTGTGCGGCCATTACGCCATGGAATTTCCCGGCAGCGATGATCACCCGCAAAGCAGCCCCAGCGTTGGCAGCGGGTTGTACGATGATCGTCAAACCGGCAGAACAGACACCGTTGACCGCGTTGGCACTGGCCAAACTGGCACAGGATGCTGGTATCCCTGCGGGGGTGCTGCAAGTGGTCACTGGCGAAGCGGCACAGGTAGGCAAAGTGCTGTGCGACAGCCCGGTGGTGCGCAAGCTGAGTTTTACCGGCTCGACCGAAGTCGGGCGTATCCTGATGGCCCAATGTGCGCCAACGATAAAAAAACTCTCTCTGGAACTGGGCGGCAATGCACCAGTGATCGTCTTCGACGACGCCAATCTGGATGCTGCCGTTGCCGGGATTATGGCGTCCAAATTCCGCAACAGCGGTCAAACCTGTGTTTGTGCCAACCGTATCTATGTGCAAGACGGTATCTACGAACGTCTGGTGGAGAAGCTGGTGGCTGCGGTTGAACAGTTGAAGGTAGGCGATGGTTCAGAGGAAGGGACCACTCAAGGGCCGCTGATTGACGCTGATGCGATAGAGAAAGTGCAGAGCCATATTGATGATGCGCTGATCAAAGGGGCGCAGATCGCCACTGGCGGCCAGCCACATGCGCTGGGCCGCACTTTCTTCCAGCCCACGGTTGTCACCGGCGTAACTCAGCAAATGCGTTTTGCCAAGGAGGAAACCTTTGGCCCGGTAGCTCCGCTGTTCCGTTTCCATGATGAGGCCGAAGCCATCGCCATGGCTAATGACACCGAGTTCGGGCTGGCGGCTTATCTGTTTACCCAGAACGCCTCTCGCCAGTGGCGTGTTCCAGAAGCGCTGGAGTACGGCATGGTAGGCATTAATACCGGCCTGATTTCCAACGAAGTTGCCCCCTTTGGTGGCATCAAGCAATCAGGGCTCGGGCGTGAAGGATCGCGCTACGGGATAGAAGAATATCTGGAGTTGAAATACCTGTGTATCGATGTAGGCGGTTAACCCCCTGGACTTTAACATTTCCCGGTAGCCTATGCTGCCGGGTATCAAAGGATGAACCATGTCTTCCGAAAATACCCTTATTTCTCCGGCGGTTGCCGCCGGGGAGCGGGCACCTGCACCCGCCAAATCACTGAGCTTCCTCGAAGGGGTGGCGATGATTGTTGGCACCAACATCGGTGCCGGAGTTCTCTCCATTGCCTATGCTTCAAGTAAAGCGGGCTATCTACCTCTCATGTTCTGGCTGGTATTGGTGGGCTGCCTGACCACTATCACCATGCTGTATGTTGCCGAATCGACTTTGCGTACCCGTGAACATCTCCAGTTGAGTGGACTGGCTCGGCGCTATGTTGGCGGCTTCGGTTCCTGGCTGATGTTTGCTTCGGTTTGTGTCAACAGTGTAGGAGCACTCACCGCCTACATGTCTGGCAGCGGCAAATTGTTGCAATCCCTGTTTGGTATCTCCCCGGCGTTAGGCAGCCTGCTGTTTTTCATCCCGGCAGCGCTGGTGCTGTATCTTGGTCTGAAAGCGATTGGCCGCGGCGAGAAGTTCATCAGCATCGGCATGGTGGTGATGCTTGCGGTGCTGGTTGCCGCCACGCTACTGAAAGACACCACACAGATGAGTAACCTGCTGGACGGTGACTGGCGCTTTATGGTGCCGGTATTCAGTGTGGTGGTGTTCTGTTTCTCTGCTCAATATATTGTGCCAGAGATGGCCCGTGGTTTTTCCGATAAACCCGAGCAACTGCCGAAGGCCATCATCGTTGGCATGGTAATAACCTTTGTGCTGTTGGCAGTGGTACCGATGTCGGTGATCGCGCTTAGCGGGTTGGACAATATTTCAGACGTCGCGACCATCTCCTGGGGACAGGCGCTAGGGCAATGGGCGTTCTTCTCTGCCAATATCTTCGCATTGTGCGCCATGCTGACCTCTTATTGGGGTCTGGGCGGCAGCTTCCTCACTAACATTTTCGACCAATTCAGATTGGGGAATGATGAACAACCCTTCCGCCGTTTCGGCGTACTGCTGCTGGTGGTGTTACCACCGTTTGCGTTGGCTTACAGCGGGTTGGTTTCATTCGTCAACGCGCTCTATTTCGCAGGGGTATTCAGTGGGGTGATCCTGTCGATTATGCCAATGCTGATCCTGCGAGGGGCCCGCGAACGTGGCGATCAAACCCCTCTCTGGCAATGTAACTGGATCACTCATCCGGTACTGCAAGTGAGTATTGTGCTGCTGTATCTGGGCAGCGCCGTCTATGCTATTGCCGCGCTGTTTGGTTATCTGCCTGCCGGTTGGTGATCCAGGCGGATGACAAAGTACTTTTTTAGTCTGAGATACTCGGGCCTAGCGCACCGAGGGGCGCTCCGGCGGCTTACGCCGCTACGACCCCTTCGGCACGCTTTCCCTAATATCTGGCTTTGTCAGCAGTCTGGCAGCATAGGTAGCGTTGTTTCTCCATATTGAGAACGGCGGCGTCGTGGCCGCCGATTTTTTAACCGCGCATTTTTTCTGGCAGTTTTAGCCATGCCTGTACCGAAGGACGCAACCACTGTTTTTGTGCATAGTGGCAAAGCGCCTCG
This sequence comes from Serratia aquatilis, assembly GCF_044865145.1. Lineage (NCBI taxonomy): Bacteria > Pseudomonadati > Pseudomonadota > Gammaproteobacteria > Enterobacterales > Yersiniaceae > Serratia > Serratia aquatilis. Next base: position 624,159 of record NZ_CP173186.1, read on the forward strand.
GGTACGTCGTCACCGTGCATAACCAGCCGGTTGAGCATCAGAGCCAAATCAGTATCGGCGATACTCCACGTCCCAAATAAATGATCCTGACCATGGCTGAGCAAACTTTCCGCTGCGGCAATCAGTTTCTTTGCCGCCTGTTCTGCCGCAGCACTCAATGGTGCAAATTTACCAGCCTTGAAAATCACCTCGGTTGAGCGCTCTGCTCTTAGGGCCAGCAGATCGCTACGCAGCCAGGCTTGTATTTCACGGGCTTTGGCACGCTGCTTAACGTCATGGGGATAGACTGGATTAGCGGGGTGGATCTCTTCCAGATATTCATCAATGGCCGAGGATTCAGAAAGCTGGAAATCATTGATGACCAACGTTGGCACCCTGCGAGTTAACGAGAGCGAGCCGTAATCCTGACCCTGGTTTTCCCCTTGTGACAGATCCACTGGCTTAATGGTAAAAGGAATGCCTTTCTCCGTTAGCGTAACAAAGACTGACATGGCATAAGGGCTATAAAAATTGGCATCGGTATAGAGGACTGCGGCAGATTGGTTCATAGGTGCTCCTGAGGATGAGGGGCTTGGAATCATTGGCCTGCAGCGGAATAAAATCAAGCTGATATACCGCAATAGCCGATGATAAATAATAATGGTGCATTAGGCGCAATAATAACTGCCGCCTAACCTGCCATTATTCAGGCATCGTTGACTAATATGATCCCCAGCCGGTCGATCAGTCCGACGATTTGCTGGCTATCCAACTGCACACCTTCCAGATCAACCAGGCGGATATCCAGTTCCCCCAGTTCAGCGCCCGTGAGATTGCAGTGATTGAAAGTGGCACTGCGCCAGTCAAAATGGTTGAACTCGCCGCCAGAGAGATCTGAACCCAGGAACGATGCGCCCAGCACGTTGGCACCATTCCAGCGGTTTTCCCACAGTTCGCATTTCTCCAGTACCACCTTGGAGAAGTTGGCATAGCTCAGGTTGCTTTTGATGATGAAGGCGCTGCAAAAATAGGTGCGTGCTGAAATCATATTCATAAAATTTGCCCCACGAAAATCGGCACCTTGAACCTTAGACTCGCGGATTTCCAAGCCGAGAGCCTGGGTGTTTCTGAAATCGGCCATGGAAAGATCGCAACTCTTGAAGCTGGCATCTTTGAGTACCGCACGGTTGAAAGAACAACCGAGCTGTGTTGCTTCGTCATAGAAAAAACAGCCGATAAATTGCGTATCGGTGAGATCGGCACCGGAGAAATCACAGTTCAGGAACTTGCCGTTGGTAATGGTCTCACCACGGAACCGGTCGCGCTCAATTTTGGCGGATTGCAGATGTAGTGTGGGCATTTATCACCTGTTTTTTTATACAGTCCATGGGGATAGTACCTGAGGATAATGGCTCAGGGAAAGCGTTTTAGATGACAGAATATTTAAGTGGTATCGCCCTTCAACGTGCTGTTGCTATTCTCATCAATACCTTGCAGAATAAGTGCGCATAAGCATCATTTGAAACGTTGTTTCACTTCCTTCCTGCAGGCCAGCCTTGAACCTACATACGCTGTTGCGCCAGAGCGTTGCCAAAACGCGTTGGTATACCAAACGAAAAAGTTATCGTGTGCTTTTCTGGCGCGAGATCACCCCGCTGGCGATACCTATTTTTCTGGAAAACACCTGCGTGCTGTTGATGGGGGTGTTCAGCACTTTCCTGGTGAGCTGGTTGGGCAAAGAGTCAATGGCGGGAGTGGGGCTGGCAGACAGTTTCAACATGGTCATTATGGCTTTTTTTGCCGCAGTAGATCTGGGTACCACGGTGGTGGTGGCCTTCAGCCTTGGCACCCGCGATCGCAAACGTGCGCGGGCGGCGGCGCGTCAGTCTCTGGTACTCATGACCCTGATCGCCCTGTTCTTGGCGGTGGGGATCCACTTTGCCGGGGAGCAGATCGTGGATGTGATCGCCGGTGAGGCCACGCCGGAAGTGAAATCGCTGGCCCTTTCCTATCTGCAAACTACCGTATGGAGTTATCCGGCGGCAGCCATTGCATTAATTGGCAGTGGCGCGTTGCGCGGTGCAGGCAACACCAAGATCCCGCTGTTGATCAATGGCGGCATGAATATCCTCAATATCCTGATCGGCAGTGTGCTGATCTATGGCCTGTTCGACTGGCCGGGTTTGGGGTTCATTGGAGCAGGATTGGGGCTGACCATTTCCCGTTATATTGGCGCATTTGCCATCATTTACGTGTTGATGGTGGGGGTTAACCCGGCACTGCACATTAGTCTCAAAAGCTATTTCTCACCCTTGAACAGCAACATCCTGCGCGATGTTCTGGGGATTGGTATCCCTGCCAGCATCGAATCGGTGCTATTCAACGCAGGCAAATTACTGACACAAATGTTTGTCGCCGGGATGGGCACCAACGTCATTGCCGGTAACTTTATAGCCTTCTCAATCGCCGCGTTAATCAACCTGCCAGGTAACGCCTTGGGTTCAGCTTCAACCATTATCGTTGGCAAGCGCTTGGGGAAAGGACAAATTGCCCAAGCGGAACAGCAATTGCGCCATGTGTTTTGGCTAGCGACAATCGGCTTAACCGCCGTTGCCTGGGTAACGGCCCCGTTTGCCGGGTTTATTGCCTCGCTGTATACCCAAGAAGAGGATGTCAAAGAGGTGGTCAAAATCCTGATCTGGCTTAACGCTGCATTTATGCCTATCTGGGCAGCCTCCTGGGTATTACCTTCGGGGTTAAAAGGGGCTCGCGATGCCCGTTTTACCATGTGGGTTTCGATGCTGGGCATGTGGGGCTGCCGTGTGGTTGCCGGCTACATCCTGGGGATCATGCTTGGAATGGGGGTTGTTGGCGTCTGGCTGGGTATGTTCTTTGACTGGGCGGTTCGCGGAGCCTTCTTCTATTGGCGCATGGTCAGTGGGCGCTGGCTGTGGAAATATCCGCGCCCCAGCAAACAACCGCCGCTTTCGCCAAATGAGTCACAATCTGGCTAAAGACGCGGAGGCCGAATAGTATCAGTCCATTGTCGATAGTTACCTTTTAATGTCACACTGAGATCACGACATATGAGCTAAAGGCCGTATCATGGAAGGATTGGTTTTGCTGGCTGGCTTGGCGTTACTGCTTTGCCTGGTGGTGTTACCCATTTTGGTTGTGGTATCTCTTGGGCGTGGTAGCCGCAATCAGCGGGAAATTACTCAACTCACCCACACCATCACGCAGCTGCAACAGCAGGTAGATAGCCTGATGGCGAGCAAAGCCGAGCTCCCGCAGGTGGCATCGGTTGCCGAGGCACAACCGTTGGCAGCAGTGGAGAGAGTGGATAACCTCATCCAGCGGCCTTCAGTCAGTACCAATGATAATCCTGTTGAACCTCCCCCAGTAGTGGTATTGCCAGAGATGTTTACCTCTACAGAACCAAAAACTCCGGCAGCTTGGCCCCCCGCTAGCGATTCCCCGAAGAGTGCGAAAAATGAGCTGTTCAGCGGGCTTTTTACCTGGTTTATGCAAGGCAATCCGCTGGCAAAACTGGGGATCCTGTTGCTGTTTTTCGGCCTGGCTTATCTGCTGAAATACACCGTTGAACGCGACATGTTGCCTATAGAGTTCCGGTTGATCGGTGCGGCGGCGGTAAGCGGTATTTTGCTATGGTTTGGCTGGCGTTTGCGGCTTAAACAGACGCTTTATGCATTAATCTTGCAGGGTGGTGCCGTTGGCGCACTCTATATCACCGTTTTTGGCGCTTTCCGGCTTTATCAGTTATTACCGCACCTGCTGGCATTCGGGCTGATGTTAGTGATCTGCGCCGCCAGCGTGGGGCTGGCTGTGTTGCAACGGGCCCTCAGTTTGGCCATGCTCGCCAGCCTGGGCGGCTACCTTTCGCCATTGCTGCTTTCCAGCGGCGGTGGCAGCCATATTGCGCTGTTCTCATACTATCTGTTGCTTTCATTAGGTATTTTGGCGGTCAGCATCTGGCAGCCATGGCGCCCCCTTAACCTGTTGGGCTTCATTTTCTCTTTTGGCGTTGCCGGGCTATGGGGCGCGGAGAATTATCAGCAGGAATACTACCTGAGTTGCCAACTATTCCTGATTGCCAATATGGTGATTTTTGGTGTGCTGTGTCTGGCTTTGACCCTGCGTGCGCGTCTGCCGGGTGAGAAGATTATTGACGGCACACTGCTGTTTGGCCCACCGTTGATCGGTTTTGGCATGCAATACCTGATCACCCAACAGTGGGAGTTCGGCCCGGCGTTTTCTGCATTGGGCTTCGGTTTGGCGTATCTGTTACTGGCTTGGCTCGCCTTGAAGCGTTATCCGGCATTGGGCAAGACACTGTCTGTTTCCGGGCTGGCGCTCGGCGGTGTGTTTACCACCCTGGCGATCCCCCTGGCTCTGTCTGCTCAATGGACATCAATGGCTTGGGCGCTGGAAGGTGTGGGTATTCTTTGGCTGGGACGCACACAACAGCAAATCCGTATGAGCCTCAGTGGTTCCGGACTGCTGGTTCTGGCCCTGGCTTCTGCGGTGGTGGCCCAAGACATGGGCATGACCACGCTGTCGTTCACGCTGGTGTTTGCCATATTGGCGTTAAGCTGGCTCACCGTGGCATTTCTCTGGCGCGATCTGGCAACCAGTCCAAATTTACGGCTGACAGTGAGCCGTGCTTTCCTGGCCGGAGGGATTTTTCTCTGGCTCGTCTGCTTAATGGGTTTCACCTCGCGGTTGGATCTTGCCGCCGATCGTGCTGCCTTCCTGGCACTGCTGTTGCTGACGCTATCCGTGGTGCTGTGGCGCAAGGGCGCGCAGCGGCTGGCCTGGCCCGAGTTAGGTTATAGCATTTGGTTATTGTGGCCGGGCATGCTGGCTATGTTGCTATTCCAACTGAGCACTTTTGACACTTTACTGGCGGCAGGCTGGCTGGATCTGCTCTGGTTGCCAGTTCTCTGCGTGGCGTATTGGATGCTGAAGCGGGATGCGGCGCAGCTGCGCTTACTCCGGTTGGAACAAGGGTTACACCTTTCACTGTTCTGGATGGTACTGCTGGCTCTGGGGTATGAAGTCTATTGGCGCACCACCCGGTTGCCATGGGGGATGGATGAGTGGCAGCTTGGCCTGCAGATGGGATTTATCGCGCTGGTTATCCTGGTAACGCAGCACGCCCTACGCAAGCGATACTGGCCGTTTGCCGCGCACCGCCAACTGTATGGTGCCATTGCCATGGCACCTCTGGCGGCATTGGTGCTATTTCTGCTGCTGATGGGCAATCTCCTCGATGGCATTAGCATGGGTTGGCAGTATTTGCCGTTAATCAATCCACTGGAAGAGGGGGCTGGTTTTGCGCTGTTGGCACTAATAACCCTGGGGCGGTTTGTGCGGGGAGAGTATCCGCAATATTCCCCGTGGCTGAAGCGGGCGTTGCCGCTGTTGACCATGGTCATTCTGTTCTGGTGGGGCAACGGCGCACTGCTGCGTGCATTGGCCTATTATGCGGATATTCCTTGGCGTGCCGATGCGTTGTGGGATTCCCGTTTGGTGCAGACTACCTTCGCGTTAACCTGGATGCTGGTGGCGCTGATTATTATGGTGTGGTCAACCCGCCAGCGGCGGCGAGAAGCCTGGTTTGGTGGTGCCGCCTTGTTGGGGATCGTGATTATTAAACTGATGCTGGTGGACAGTGCACGCGGTGGCGGCTTGGCACGGGCAATCTCGTTTATCGGTGTCGCCATACTGGTTTTGATTGTGGGCTATTTTTCCCCACTGCCTCCCAAAACGGAACGTGGCAAGGAGCCAAATATGGAAAGCGAACGAGGGGATGTATGAAAGTAAAACTGAAAGGTTGGTTGTTGCTGAGTTCGCTTTGTCTGGCTGGTACTGCGGGCGCAGCTATAGAGCAACCGCAGGATTTTGCCTATGGCATGCCGTTAACCACTGAAAACAGCCTGCCGTTCTTCAGCATAGAGCTGCCTGAGGCGGTATATGTGGAAAGCGCATGGCCGGATATGCGCGATGTTCGCGTCTTCAACAATCAGGGGCAGGCGGTGCCATTTGCCCTAACGGCGAATGTCACCACGCAACATGACAGCCAAACTTTCCCCCTGCGCCTGTTTCCCATGAATGGCGAAAGAGTGGATAAGCAGGAACATGGAGTGATTTCCTTGAAATCGGCTGGTGGGGTTGAAGTAACCTTACCGGTTGATAACGGACAGGAGGTTGGAAGAACCTTTTTGCTGGAGGTTCCTCAGAGTGAGGGCCGTTATCCCCGTTTGACCCAGTTAAAACTGACCTGGGAGCGGTTGCCTGAAAACTGGCAGGCTCGTGTCAGTGTGTTGTACAGCAACGATCTGAAACAATGGGAAAGCGGTATCGATGATGTGCCTCTGATGGATCTGGTTTCTGGTAGCGATCGGCTGCTGCTGGATACTCTCGAACTCGATAGTGGGGGGAGTTATTCCCGTGCCCGTTATCTGTTGCTGGTGTTCAACGATGCCAAAGCGGTACCAGACCTGAAAATTCAATCCGTGCAGGGGATTGCCGCTTCCAGCCAAACGCAACAGCAAAGGATTGCTCTGTCATTCAGTCAGCAAGCCATTTCTGCCGGGGAAGCGGAATATACCTTGCCGAGCCCCCAGCCGTTGAACGCTATCAGCATCAGCCCGACACAGTACAATACCGTGTTACCACTGGAGATAGAGTATCGCAGTGCGGCCAATGACCCTTGGCATCCTCTGGCCAAGCAGGTGGTATATTCGGTGAATGGGCGTACAGCGGAAGCGATCCCGCTGAATGGCGTACTGGTGCAAGGCATCCGTTTGCAGGGGATTAATCAACAATGGGGCGAGCATTTGCCAGCCGTGACTGCCGAACGTGACAGACAAACGCTGGTTTTCAATGCGCAGGGCAGTTCCCCGTTCCTGCTGGCTTGGGGAAATAAAACCGCTCAGCCTCAGGCGATCCCGCTGGATACTCTTATCCCGCCAGCATTGCGTGAGTCTGTGTCTGCTGATGCGCTGCCTCAGGTTGGGCTTCAGGCCCAGGTAACTTTAGGTGGTGCCGAACGGCTGAGTGCGGTGGATGCCGGCGAGGAAGCGAGCCAGTGGAAGAAAGGGCTGCTTTGGCTATTGCTGGTATTGGGTGCAGGCGCTCTGGTGCTATTGGCCCTGAAACTGTGGAAAGAGATCCAGCAAAAGGCGCAGTAGAATGGGGGCGCAGTGGTATCCCTCTGCGCCCGGGTTTAAGCGTCAGCCACGCCACACGGGATAGCATTCTTCACTTATTGCCCAGTGAGGCTGACGCGGTTTTACACCTACACCGCCAATCCATCTCTCCTGTGAAGCATAATCAAGCCAGTAAGCCTGACCATGAAGGATCTGATGGCCTAACGGAGTCAGGGTTAATGAGCGATAAGGTCTTTCAAGATCGGTTTCTGACTCTGTGATGAGCGGATTTTCTGCATCAATTAATGGCCTCAAGGCTGCGTAGAACATCAAATCGCCTAAATGGGGTAACGGTTCGCGTTTCGCGGTCAGTTCTGCGAATACCCTGCCACAAGTGACCGGCCCCGCTTCGGCGATATACTGCAATGACAAACGCTCTGTCAGCGACAAGCCATGGCGAATATCAGGCAGTTCCTGCAGTTGCCTCAGTAGCGCGGGTGCCAAAAAAGGGAGGGAAGCGTGTTGGCTGTGAGCAATCTGCGCCAGGTTGACTGGCGATCCACTGCACAAAGCTAACCATGCCTGTTGCGCCAGTTTAAGGGCGTCTTCACCAATCGGGCGGCGCTGTGGCCACAGCCATGCCAGAACGTCCGGCGACAGTTGTCCAATGCCGATAAAACGTTCGACCCCAGGTACTTGCGCGACTTCTATCAATTCTAGTTTGCGTGGCAAATTTTTAATGCTGGCCAGCAAGCGGATCAGGAAAAGTTGGTCATAAGGATCGGCCTCGCACCACAGTACCGCATGGGGTGTGGTATCTAAAGTAGGCAGATGGATGTATTCCTCATCAAACCGACGCACCACATCTGCCATTTCCATCTGAAAAGCCTGACTGATGAAACGGCTCCTGAGCGTTCTGTATTTTTCATAGGGCAGATCCTGAACGGGCGCCATGCACAAGGGATCTGTCATAACCCGAAAATTCCCCCTGAAACCGGCAACGCGCAGGCTGTGCTCGATATCGTTGCCACAGCGCCAGTGAGTGGCACTGGCTTCATCATCAGCCGCAAAATTGGGATGACGTGCGGCAAAATCGATTGATTCCACATGCGCCTTTAGCTTGGGCCAGTTACTGAATCCCAACTCTTTGGCGATCAGCCATTGTGCATCAGCAAGACTAACCGAATCGGAGGGATTGAGGCGGCGCAGGAGAGCGCATTTTTCCGGCTCAGAGCCTGCTTTGAGGCGACGCAGAAGTTCCTTGGCACGTTTACGCTGTTGCTCAAGATTGATACGGCCATCGGTATTACGGGCAGATAACTTTGACATACGAGCTCCTGATCGGCACCTTTTATCCGCATTCAGGTTGGGAGTCGTAAAATACGATATCAGGCTGTATCGCTCAATTGCCAGCGGCGCTCACGTGCAATTAAGGGACACAGCCTAATTGGAGTCACCACCTGCAGATTGATAGTTTATTACCGAAAATAATATTATCCTGAATCTGCATTGTTTAATTCCCTTTAATACAATGAGTGAATGCCAGAGTACGCATTGTATTAAATTAAAATGTTATTAACAGCTTTTTATACCCTTCATACTTCAAATTGCTTGGTTGTTGGCTGCGTTACTCGGCCCATGTCGGGCCTCGCCCCTACGGGCCAGCGCAAGCGCTGTTCAAAAACGCATTGCGTTTTTGTCATGCAACTCGAATTATTTAGAGTATATAAACATAAAGTGGTTTCTTTGCTTTTAATGATCTACCTAACTTTCGTTAAAAGTGAGAATAATCCCATAATAATGACCGAGGAATTCTTAAATTATTCAGCGAAGCTTATATAATTTAATTTCAATAAGCGGGATTTTGTGCACAGAACCTAAATGGTAAATGATGATATATTCAGAAGGTTTCAATGTCGTAATTCATGAGAATTATCTTGGAATACTTTACAGACACATGATGTGTCTTTTATGCGGGATGCATATTTAATACTAACGGGATTTATGATGAAAAAGATAGTTGTTGCTTTACTTTTGACAGGACTACTGAGTGGGTGTGAGTCAATGAAAGGCGCTGCCAGTTCAATGACTCAGCAAACTGGGGGAAATGAACTTCCGGAAGCCTCGGCTGGATACCAACCTGCAGCGCAGCTTCCTTTCCCTAAGGAGCGCGTGTTCCAGGCAGCTCTTGATACCCTGGATGACTTGAGAATTACCGTCCTGACTGAAAGTAAGGATGCTGGACGTATCACAACGGATTATGTTGCAGGTCCAACTCAGGTTGTGGCGTTCGGTCTGTTAGGCGGCAATAGTGTTCGCTACAAATATACAATATCAGTAAAGCAGGATGGTAAAGCCAGTAAGCTGACGGTTACGGCTTTCCTTGAATCATCTGGCAACAAGGTTCAGTCATGGAGAGATGTTTCAGCAGATAACCAACAGATAGTGACGAATCTGCAGAATTTCTTAACTGAAAAAATAAGTAAAAAATTAGGTATGTAATAAGACATACTCTAAATAATTCAAGTTGCATGCAGGCGGCAAGTTTGTGAGTCCCCAGGTTCATAGATAACTATGTGACTGGGGTGAAGAGGCGCAGCCAACACACAGGCAATTTGAAGTATGATGAATATATCGGTACATTTGCCATAATATGGCAAATGTACTTAATTCTGTAGTAACCGAAATAATCTAGTTATTACTCCTGTCAACGGCTGGTTTTTTTCATACATGGGGAAGATGGGCCTGGCGTATGAATGCATACCAAGAACCCTTGTGCCTAATATCAACTTAGGTCATGCAGTGCTTTATTTGCCGGCGGGGTCAACGCAATATCCAGAAAATCCACTGATAATCCGCTACGTTCAGGTGTGCAGCACATTACACCGATTTTTGCAGCGCCCGCTGGAAAATAGCATAAACGTAGCAGCGGCCAGTGATAGCCATCCGATGAGTACTGCAATCTCAGACTGTCACCTTTGCGGGTCAGCCGCAGCCAGAATTCATGCGGGTTGCCGGTAAATATACCCGTCGCCCAGTCTGAATGGCCCAGCGTCAGCACGCTGCCGATTGCTGGAGTACCGTCGTTGAATTCAATACCCGCTTTTAACCAGTGCCGATCATCAGCCATAAACATGATCCCGGCCTGATCATACAGCGTGTGGAAGTCTGCACAGACTTTCACCTGAAAGGTGAAGTCCTCGGGTACCTCGGTGGCGAAAATATGCCCTGAAAAGCGTTCAAATCCATACCAGGTATGGCGCCAGAAGTCGGTTTTATCATCCGTGACAACGCTTAATGTGCCGTCTTCGCACTGCCATTGTTTTGGTTCATTAATCCAGTGGTAAGCATCGAACATTGGCTCTCCTACGGTTTCGTTCGGTTGCCGCCTATCTGCAACTTGAATATGCCTATTAAATAAAGCGCCCGAGAAATGCCTGGGTACGCGGATGCTGTGGCTCGACCAACACCTGCTGAGGCGTTCCGGATTCGATCACATATCCCTGATCCATAAACACCACGCGATCCGCTGCCTCGCGTGCAAAACTGATCTCGTGGGTCACGACAATCATCGTCAAGCCTTGCAGGGCAAGGTCGCGCATCGTTGCCAGCACCTCCCCCACCAGTTCGGGGTCGAGGGCCGAAGTCGGCTCATCAAACAGCATCAGTCTGGGCCGGATCGCCAACGCGCGGGCAATCGCCACCCGCTGCTGTTGGCCGCCAGAAAGATGACGCGGGTAGGCATCGGCCTTATCGCTCAGCCCCACGCGATCAAGCAGTTCCAGCGCATACTGAGTGGCTTCTGCGCGGCTCTGCCTGTGTACACCTATCGGTGCCTCAATGATATTTTGCAGTACTGTCATGTGCGGATAGAGATTGAACTGCTGAAACACCATGCCGATCTGGCTACGTTGGCGAGCAATAGCCCGCGAGGAAAGTTTGTGCAGATGAGTCCCGCGTAACTGATAGCCAATCTGCTCATCGCCCACCATGATCGAACCACGATCCATCTCTTCCAGGTGATTGATGCAGCGCAGTAGCGTCGATTTTCCCGAGCCGGAAGGCCCGAGGATCACCACAACCTCGCGGTTGTAGACTTCGAGGTTGATCCCTTTCAGTACCTCGTTATCGCCATAGCACTTATGCACATCGCGGACCACCACCAACGGAGAGTCAGTCTTATCGCCATACCCTGTCATATCTGCTCTCCGTTGCTCTGTGTTATCGACCGTTCTTCCGCCTGCGGGCGTTTCTTATTGGCTACCACTGCCCGCGTCGTTCCCCGCGCATAGTAACGTTCAATCGCCGACTGGCCCACATTGAGTAAAGAAGTAATAAACAGATACCAGATAACCGCAACCATCAGCATGGGGATGATTTCAAAGGTGCGGTTGTACACTGCCTGCACGGAATAGAGCAAATCACCCATCGCGATAACGCTCACTAACGAGGTTGCCTTGATCATACTGATCAACTGGTTACCCGTCGGCGGCACAATCGCCCGCATTGCCTGCGGGATAATGATCCTGCGCAACGCTCGGCTGCGGCTCATGCCAAAAGCTTGTGTCGTTTCAACCTGCCCGGCATCAACAGAAAGCAAGCCACCGCGAATAATCTCAGCCATATAGGCTGCCTCATTCAGCGCCAGGCCAGCAATGGCGGCGGTTAACGGGGTGATCAGATCGTTGGTGTTCCAACTGGCCAATTCCGGCCCGAAGGGGATCCCCAAGGTGATCCTCGGAAACAGCGTGGACATGTTGTACCAGAAGATCAATTGCACCAGCAGCGGCGTGCCGCGAAAGAACCAGATATAAAGGCCGGCTGCGGTGCGCAGCAGGCCATTGGCAGACAGCCGGGCGATCGCCAGCAGCAGGCCGAGGATCGTCCCTAATAACATGGAAACCACGGTCAATCCCAGGGTAACGCTTAACCCGGTCATGATGGTGTCTTCGGTGAACCAGTTTACGACAACGTGCCATTCAAAGTTTTTATTGGTCGCGACTGCCCAGATCACATTGGCGGCGATCAGGATCGCCAGGATCCATGAAACGCGCCGCCCATAACTCTGCGGCGCACGTGCCAATTTAACATCGCGAAGATGAGCATCCGCTTGCGTATAGCCAAGCCGTGCGGACACAGGATCGCTATGCGTGCTTGGCTTGCTCATTACTTGTCGCCTACGGCAATATTAATCCCCGGGACCTTGAGCATATTACCTTCCAAGTGCCATTTTTTCATGATGGCCGCATAGGTTCCGTTATCGAACAACTCCTGAAGCCCTGCCAGCAAGACTTTGCTTAATGGAGAATCCTTCGGCATAACCATCCCCTGGTAGAGATCGCCAAAGCCGTTGGATTGCCCCTGACCACTTAGCTCAAGTTCGCCATTGGACAACGACACAAAATAGGTCAGTGGAGCCTGAGAGGAGAAGAAAGCGTCGGAACGCTTCGAGCGCACCGCCAGAATAGAGGTTGGCTGATCGGTAAAAGACTGAATAGTCACCGCCGGTTTACCTGCTTCGGTACATTTTTCCGACTGTTTATGGATCACCTGTTCTGCCGAGCCACCGGACATTACGGCAATGCGTTTGCCACAGGTGTCATCCAGGGTATTAATCTTCTGTGGGTTACCTGCCTGGACGGCAAATACCACAAATTCTTGCACGAAATCGATAAAGTCGTTTTTAGCCTGCCGTGCAGGGAAGTCACCAACTGGCCCCATCGATAACTGATAACGGCCAGACTGAATACCACTCAACAATCCGGAAAGCCCACTAACCGAAGCATGCTCGATTTTAACGCCAATCACCTCACCCAAAGCCTGGGCTAAATCGGCACTGGCCCCCTCCATTTGATTGGTACCTTTGATGATCTGGTAAGGAGGGAAAGAGCCGTTATTAACGGAAATCATTTTTCCAGCCGTTTGGATCTCTTGGGGCAGCATTGCGTGTAATTCGGCATTTTTCTTTTGGGTTGGAATAGGCGTGCTCTCATTGGCAAAGACTGGAACGGCCAGCAATGCTGAGATTAATAGGCTGAGTGAATATAAACGATGGCGGATCATTTGAACTCCCTTGCACAAAAGTAAGATGTTATTCCATTTATAGGCTGTGACCCTTAACTGCCCGTGGTGCCGTCGCAGACCCAAAAGCCCATTATCAAGGCCGAGGTGGCCCTCTGTTCAAGCCTGACAAGGCAGAGAATGGGCTTTTGGGGCGCGATCCTGCGGGCTGGGGCAATTTGTACGCACTGCTGCGTTATTCGCCGCTTATTGGGGACACCAAACATCACGGCTCACGGCTTGCTCTGCGTGCAAATGACCGCCAGCGGCGCTCGTCTCCGGTTAAGAGTCACAGCCTAGCTGTGGCCTGCCAAAACGACGATTAATCAGTACCGGTAAAGCCTCCCGTGCCTGCGACAGACGTTCGGGGTTAATATCTGCGAACACCAGAGCAGGGCCTTCCGCTGCGCGTGTAATTGCCACGCCGAGCGGATCCACAACCATGCTGTTCCCGATATTGCGTTCACCACATTCGCCAACGGCGATGACATAACAGGTATTTTCCAAGGCACGCGCGGTAACCAGCACCTCCCAGTGCCACTCTTTCAGTGGGCCTTTCACCCAGGCCGCGGGCAATACCAATACCTGCGCACCGTCTACCACCAAACGCCGTGCTAATTCGGGAAAGCGCACGTCGTAGCACGTCATCAGGCCCACTTTCAGACCAGCGACTTCCACCAGTGGCGGTACTTCGTCACCGGGGATCACATTTTTTGACTCTTGCACGGCAAAGGCATCATAAAGATGCAGCTTGCGATAGGCGCTGAGTAACTCGCCGTTACGTAAGGTAATCAATACGTTGAACACTCTACCATCATCCGCAGGAACATGAATGGTGGTCATCACTGTTAATTCACTGCCGAGGCTGGCTTGCCGCAGTTGTTGAACAAAGGGGCCATCCAACGGTTGGGCAGATTTCAGCACGAGATCGGGATCGGCAATATTACGTGCCAGTATTCCCTCTGGAAGCACCAGCAGATCGGCACCCGCCTGAACGGATTGCGCCATCAGATTGACACAGATATCCGCATTTAACTGCCATTGCGGCTCAACGGCAAACTGCCCCAGTGCAACCTTCATCATCTATCTCCTACTCTTCAGGCCGCTTACGCCCGGTCAGTTTGGCAAAAAGGGAACAGCTCACTCGGCGTTAGGCGGCGTTCGACAATCCCCTGACGATATAACTCCTCGGCAAAAGCATCGATCATCGGAAGATTGACGCTATAACCGTTCTGGTTCCAGTTCGCTGGCAATAACTGTGCGGTGCGTCTTAACTCATCCAGCAGCCATGGTGTGGTGTCGGCATACTTGAGCCGTTTCTCTAGCCACAGTTGCGCCGAGTGGTCGATCACTTCGCTCAGGGCCGCAGGCAACCAGGGGAACTCTTCCACCAGCGCCGGCTTGAAAGCCAGCAGATGGATCCCCGGTACAAAACCAACCCGTTTGAAGTAGTCGCTTTCTGCCTGGCAAAAATCCACCTGAAGTTGCCGTAGGCCAGAGCCAGCCGCAAAAAAATCTTCAGGCATGAAGGCAGTAAAAATCGCATCCAGCTCACCGGCCTTCAGCAGTTCGAGCAGTGGGCGCTCATCGGGTGCGGCTTCAATAACCCCAGGGCGGCCAAAACCCGCCAACCGATCTTCTATCGGGTCTTGTGCCGTCAAACGCCCGACAAACCACCTTGCATCTTCTACCTCAATGCCGACTTCACGCAGCAGCGCACGTGTCCAGGTATTACCTGAATCCTGCCACCCAGTTAAACCAATGCGCTTACCTGCTAATTGATCCAGGCTGGTTAATGGACTGTTTTCAGTGGTAATAATGCAACGCTGACGAAATCCGCGCATCAAAAAATGGGGGATCGCCAATAATGAACACTCATTGCGGGCGATGGATTGGGCATAACGGCTGAAAGACACTTCTCCGGCGTCGTAATCAGGGCTACTGGCCAAATCCCCACCCAATGAGGTTACTCGATGTAGTTCAAGTTCGAATCTGCTGGGCTTTATGTCGCCGAGTGCAAGTGGCGTCAAGTAATCCCAATCTCTTACGGCAACTCTAATTCTTGGTATCACTGTGGTTCCCCGGTGCTGGCTTAAATAAATAACTAAAAAAACATAATTTTTATTAACTAATAGCTTCCGATTTCTTCGATACTAATTGTTTAAATTTGGATATACAATCCAATCTTTGTTATTGAACAAAGGTTATTTTGTGAACACCAAGATCGAGTTGGAGAAGTTTGCCCAGCACATTGAAGAGCGGACTATTCGCGGAATTGCCACCGGTACTGCAGCGTTAATCCGCTCTGGGGCGATAGAGATTGGTTCCCAACTCCCCTCGGTCAGGGAACTGGCAGAGATTTTGGGCGTCAGCCCCGCTACGGTGTCTGCTGCCTGGAGCCAACTGCGTAAGCAGAAAGTGATAGCAGGAACCGGGCGTAATGGCGTCTGGGTCTGTGGCAATAAACTTAATCCGCATCCGGTTCGTTTCGAGAGGATTGGTAATTTCGGCAAACATATTATTGCCGATCTGATGCTTTCGGTTCCTGACCCGCAGTTGCTACCCAATCTGGCGCAGCCGCTTCTGCAAGGGATACAGGTAGATAACCTTAACAGCTACCAACGTGAGCCCATTGTTCCCCAACTGGAAGAGGCCGTCAGCCAAAGCTGGCCCTATCAGGCTGCCGCTTTTCTGGCGGCGGATGGCGGCTTTGACGGCATGCACTCGACGCTGCAAACGCTGATCGAGCCAGGTTCCGTGGTTGCCATTGAAGATCCTACAGCAGCACGCTTACTGGATATGCTGGATAACATCAATGCACAGGTAGTGCCGATTGCTTGTGACGATGAAGGTCCTCTTCCTTACGTTCTTGCCGAGGCACTGCACAAAAAACCTGCCGCCTTTATCTATCAACCGCGCACCCATTCCGCGACCGGCAATAGCGTCAGTGAACAGCGGTGGCAAGAACTTGCCCGGTTGTTGGAAAATACATCAACGCTGATCGTTGAAGATGATGGGATCGGTGAACTGTCTCGCCATCCGGTCTATAGCCTTGGTAGCCGGTTCCCGGATCGTACCATCCATGTTCGTTCCTTCTCCAAAGCTTATGGCCCCGATCTCAGATTGGCCGTACTTTCGGGCCCGAAAGAAATGATCCGCCAGATCCAGTCATTCCGTAACTTTGGTGCAGGCTGGAGCAGCAGAATACTGCAGCAGGCGTTGGCCTGGTTGCTGACTGACGCAGAGACTCAGCAACGGCTGGAGGAAGCCCGCGTTATCTATGCACAGCGTCGGGAGTCTCTACGGTTGGCACTGGCAAATCGCGGTTTACATCTGGCAGAAAAGGACGGCCTTAGCCTGTGGCTCCCGGTGCCCTCGGAGCAGTTTGCGTTGATCACGCTGGCGGCTCGTGGCATTGCGGTACTGCCAGGAGAACGATGCCGCATCGGTGGGCAACAGCACATCAGGGTCAGCACCAGCATACTGTTACCTGAGCAGGTGGATACAATTGCCGACGCGCTGATTATTGCCGTTAGCGGGATTTAGGCTTGCACGCGAGCGCCGCTAGCGGTCATTTGCACGCAGAGCAAGGTGTGATCCGTGAGGATCGGCGTAAGAGTAAAGCGCCCGCGCTGGGCAGACGGGGCGCTTTTTATATGGGGATAGGGCATTTTTGCTGCCGATCCCCCTGACCATTAACAGCCTGGATTATGAGATTGTTAACTCAGGCGCTCAATAATCATCGCGGTACCTTGGCCCCCGCCGATACACAGTGTCGCCAGCCCCAAGGTTTTATCTCTGGCCTGTAGGGCGTGCAGCAGGGTGACCAGAATACGTGCACCACTGGCACCTATCGGATGACCTAGCGCGATAGCACCGCCGTTGACGTTAACTTTGTCCGCCTCGAATCCCAGAATTTTGCCTACCGCCAAAAATTGCGCCGCGAAAGCTTCATTGGCTTCAATCAAATCGATATCTGACAGTGCCAGCCCGGTTTTTTTCAGTGCATTAAGGGTTGCCGGTACCGGCCCCATCCCCATCAGTGCCGGTGCCACACCACCACTGGCATAGCCGCGAATGCGAGCCAGTGGGGTTAAACCTGACTGGCGTGCGTGTTTCTCAGACATCACGACCAACGCTGCCGCACCATCATTAATACCTGAAGCATTGCCGGCGGTTACGCTGCCGTCTTTGCTAAACGCCGGGCGTAATTTGGCCAAACCCTCCGCCGTGGTGGCGGCTTTAGGGAACTCATCGGTATCGACGACAATATCGCCTTTACGGTTTTTCACCGTTACTGGCACTATTTCTTTCGCGAAAGCGCCGCTTGCAATAGCGGCTACCGCTTTCTGTTGCGATAACAGCGCCAGCGCGTCTTGCGCTTCACGGGTAATGCCATATTCCTTGGCGACATTCTCAGCAGTGATCCCCATGTGGTAATCATGTGTGGCACACATCAAACCATCTTTCAGGATCACATCGTGCAACTGACCGTCACCGAGTCGATAGCCCCAACGCGCCTTACTGTCCATCAGATAGGGAGCCTGACTCATATTTTCCATGCCGCCAGCAATAATGGTTTGCGCATCACCGGCTAAAATGGCCTGTGCGGCTAACGCCACGCTTTTCAGGCCGGAACCACAGACCTTATTGACGGTATAAGCGCTGACGGTATCAGGTATGCCACTTTTCAAGAGCGCCTGCCGAGCCGGGTTTTGGCCTAATCCAGCCTGAAGCACATTACCTAAAATAACCTCATCAACGCTGTCGCCGCCGATCCCGGCTCGCGCCATCGCTTCATGGAGCACGAGAGAACCTAGATCTACCGCGCTGACCGGTGCCAATGCACCATTAAAACTGCCAATTGCCGTGCGTACTGCGCTGACGATAACAATACTGTCCATAAATCGATTCCTTATATAACGACGCTAGAATAGGGTGAGGCCGATAATGAAGATGACGCCAGAGAACAGCAGGGCAGTAACGCAGTAGCCCATAATGTCCCGGACCCCCAGACCGGCAATTGCCAATGCGGGCAGTGCCCAGAACGGTTGCGCCATGTTCATCCACTGTTCGCCATAGGCGATAGCCATCACTGACTTACCTAAATCGGCCCCTAGAGCCTGAGCCGCAGGAATAACGAATGGCCCCTGGATCACCCAATGACCGCCGCCTGATGGCACAGCAAAGTTAATCAGCGCCGAGCTGAAGAAGGTCATAATCGGGAAGGAGTCTTTGGTAGCGACGTTGATGAAGAATTCGGTGATCAGGCCACCAAGACCGGAGTGCTCCATCATGAGCTGAATACCGGCATAGAACGGGAACTGAACCAAAATACCCGCTGTGCTCTTAGCCGCCGCAGAGACAGCGCGCATATAGGCCATTGGGGTTTTATGCAGCAAAATACCGGCAATCATAAACATCATGTTTACGGTATTAATCGTGATATTGAAGCCCTTTTCCCAGAAGCTCATGCCTAAATAGGCAATACCTAGTGCGCCAATGATGAAGGCGATAATGCGGCTTTCTTCCATTTTTTCTGCAACAGGCGCATCGGCAGATAAAGTTTTTTGGAAGCTGGGTTCTTCCGCCAGCAATGCTGGATCTACACTCACCACTTCATGTGGTTTCGGTACCATCATGCGAGTGACGAAAGGCATTACCAGGATCAGGCCCAAAGTGATAAACAGGTTGTAGCCAGTGAACAGCGTATCGGACACCGGGATCAAACCGGCGACATGCTCCACTGGATTGCCCGGCGTAGCGGCGAGCAGTGGCATAGAGCCAGAGAAGCCGCCACCCCAGGTCAGGAAGCCGATGTAAGCACAGGCAATCAACAGCGGGTAATCAGAGCCGGGAACACGGCGGGCCACTTCGCGGGCAAACATCGCTCCGACCACCAGGCCGAATCCCCAGTTGATGACACAGGCTACCGAACCGAGGAAGGTCACTAGCATCACACCCTGAGCTGGCGTTTTGGCCACCGAAGCGGTGAGTGTCAGAATACGCTTGACCGGAGCGGAGGTTGCCAGAGCATGGCCGGTGACAATAATCAGCGCCATCTGCATGCCGAATCCCAGCAGATTCCAGAAACCATTACCCCACATCTGCACCATATCAACCGGTGTATGCGGAGTGAGTGCCAGTGCGATAACAAAGGTCAGCATCGTCAGCAGCATGGCGAAAATCAGCGGGTCGGGCAGATAACGGCTAACGAAACCGGTTAGAAAACGGGAGATGCGGCCAATCATACGGCACCTTCCTCAAGCGCTACCGGCATGGCTCTGAAGTCTGGTGATACCAAGAATTCTGCCCCGGTTTTTGCCAGAATGGTTTCCAGCGCTACATCCGGAGCGTGCTCTTTCAGGACCAGCTTGCCCTGTTCGAAGCTGAAAACCGCCAGTTCAGTCACCACCAGGCTGACTTTATTTTTAGCGGTCAGCGGCAGTGAGCAGTGCTTGAGGATCTTGGATGAGCCATCTTTTGCGCAATGTTCCATGGCGATGATCACCCGCCGTGCTCCGGTAACCAGATCCATCGCACCGCCCATACCAGGAACCATTTTCCCCGGAACCATCCAGTTGGCGAGGTTTGCCTGCTGATCGACCTGCAAGCCGCCAAGTACGCTGACATCAACGTGGCCACCACGAATCAAGGCAAAGGAGAATGCGCTGTCGAAGGCTGCACCGCCGGGCAAAATACCGCAGGGTAAGCCGCCAGCGTTAACCAGATTAGGGTGGGCTTCTGTAACCGGTGCCAAACCAAGAAAACCATTTTCAGATTGCAGGGTAATGTGAATATCGGTGGGTAAATAGTTGACTACCTGAGTGGGTAACCCGATGCCCAGATTAACAATGTCCCCATCATGTAACTCAAGGGCAACGCGACGAGCGATAAGTTCTTTAGCGTTCATTATTGGTTCTCCTGCGGGCATACAATGTGGTCAATCAACGCGGCGGGGGTGATAACGCAATCAGGGGTAATGCTGCCAATATCCACCACAGATTCTGGCTCTGCGATAACCGTGTCAGCGGCTAGCGCCATCAGCGGGTTGAAGTTACGGGCGCTTAACTGGTAGGTCAGGTTGCCCTGATAGTCGCTGAGATGAGCGCGTATCAATGCCAGATCGGCGCGTAAAGGCAATTCCAGCAGATATTCAGTATCGTTCAGCGTGATTTTCTGTTTGCCCTCTTCGACGACGGTGCCAACGCCGGTGGGTGTCAGGAAACCACCAAGCCCGGCACCGCCACAGCGGATACGTTCGGCCAGTGTGCCCTGCGGGACCAGCTCAACTTCCATTTCGCCCGAGATCATCCGGCGGCCGGTTTCAGGGTTGGTGCCGATATGTGAAGCGATGACTTTTTTCACTCTGCCGCTGGCGACTAATGGCCCTACGCCGGTATCGACAAAGGCGGTATCGGTAGTGATTAAGGTTAGATCTTTTACGTTAGAAGCCAGCAATGCTGAAATAAGGCGGGGTGGTGCACCAACGCCCATAAAGCCACCAATCATAATGGTCATGCCATCATGGAAATATTCCGTAGCCTGTTTAATATCGATGAGTTTTCTTTTCATAGTAATCCCTTATATTTGATACTAAAAAATAGTTTCAATTAAGGAATTGCAACGTCCATGCCAACTAATACTCTGCTTTTTTTATTGATTGAGATAAATCTAACAGATTGATATTTGGTGGAATAATATGGCTTGTATTTATATTGGTTAATGGAGTGTTGAATTAATTAACAGTGAGGTGTGCAATTTCTTGCACAGGGGTGCACATTTTGTTTGCCCGGTTCTTCAACAGAATAAATAAGTGAAAAATAGATAAAAATGTGAAGTAACGCCTGATTATCTAGATAGCGTTATCTCAGGCGTTATTTTAGTCAGTTTCAGTAGCACAGTTAATATTTATTTATACCTCATCCAGAGGGGCCTGTGATTGCGAATCAATGCGGTACTCTTGTAATTTATACATTAATGCTCGCCGGCTAATACCTAAGGCCCGTGCTGTTTTAACCCGGTTATCCTGATTTTCCGCCAGTGCTGAGCAGATCAATTCCCGTTCGTAAGCCTTAACATTTTCTTTTAAATTCAATCCCTGCTCGGAAAATACACCTCGATTAATATTGGGTTGAGCAGGCTTTTTTTGTTGCAAATGTTCCGGCAAATCATCAGGAAAGATGATAAATCCGGTACTCATAATCACTGCCCGTTCGATAGCATTGGATAATTCCCTGATGTTACCCGGCCATGGATAAGCATCTAGAATAGCCTGTGCGCTGGCATCGATCTCTATAATCTCTTTGCCGTTTTCTGCATTGAACTTTTGCAGAAAATGCCGGGCTAACAGCGGGATATCTTCGGGTCTTTCGCGCAGCGGGAGCGGGGAAAGATGGATCACATTCAGGCGGTAAAAGAGATCTTGTCTGAACTCGCCTTGTTCCACCATGGCTGACAGATTGCGATTGGTCGCAGCAATAAGCCGGATATCGGTTTTAATGGTTTTGCTGCCACCCAGCCGCTCAAACTCTTTTTCTTGCAGCACCCTTAGTAGTTTGACCTGAAGGTTGTGTGGCATTTCGCCGACTTCATCCAGCAGCAGTGTTCCAAGATTGGCCCGTTCAAACAGCCCCTGGCGCTGTATATGTGCGCCGGTAAAGGCCCCTTTCTCATGGCCGAAGAGCTCACTTTCTAATAAGGATTCCGGCAGCGCGCCGCAGTTGATCTTGATAAATGGGCCCTTGGCTCGCGGGCTGTTGTAATGAATCGCTTTAGCAATCAGCTCTTTACCCGTGCCACTTTCACCGGTTATCAACACGCTGGCGTGACTCATGGCTATTTTTGCCGTATCGCGGCAAAGTTCCATCATTTTGGCGCTGTTAGTGAGTAATCGGCCCCACTGGTAACTGTCAGATAAAGCGCGATGCAGGCAGTTGATTTCCTGTTTCATCTCCTGCAACTGCATTGCACGGCCGATAATGATTTTCAACTCATCCAAATCAAAGGGTTTAATCACATAATCAAAAGCGCCTAAGCGCAGAGCTTCAACCGCCGTTTCTACTGCGGCATAGGCGGTCATCAGTATTACCGGTGTTTCTTGGCATGTCTGGCGCATGACTTGGAGTGCTTCAAGGCCACTGATTTTTGGCATGCGGATATCCATCAGCACAATATCCGGGGCTTGCTGTTTGAATTGTTCCAGTGCTTGCTGCCCGTCAGCGGCACAGATAGGTTGATGGCCGCCAAGACTAAAGGCCGTGGTCAGCATGCGGCGAACGTTTTCTTCATCATCAACGATCAGAATGCGGTAGGATTTTTTCATCATAGACTCCCTGCGTCATGCTTTATTGGCAATGTAATAACGAACGTCGTTCCTTTATTCGGCTGGCTTTCTAGCCAGATCTCGCCGTCGTGTGCGGTAATAATGCGTTGGCTGATAGATAACCCCAATCCGGTTCCCGAAGGCTTGGTGGTATAGAATGGATCGAAAACCTTCGATTTGATCTCATCAGCAATACCACAGCCGTTGTCCTGAATGGTTATTTGTTGATGGTTTTCATCCAGGACTTTGGTCGAAATAATAATTTCCCCTCTGGCTGCAATAGACTGGACAGCATTAATCAAAATATTAAGCAGCACCTGCTTTAATAGTTCACCATCCGCTTCTATGTCGCTTAATCTATCATCCAGATGAACATGAAAATCAACTCTTGCTTCTATACCTTTGGTTTTTACCAGGATCAGGCTCTCTTTGAGGATCTGATTTAAATTAACCTGATGATAGCGACCAATACGTGGGCGAGAAAAGTCGAGCAGTTGCTGAATGACGCGATTAATCGACTGTACCTCTTTCAGAATAATATGGGTATATTCCAGCCGTTGTGGATCTTTTTCACTGTCTTTGAGAATTTGTACAAACCCACTAATGGCCGTTAATGGGTTGCGAACTTCATGAGCGACCCCGGCCATTAACTCACCCAGCGTTGCCAGCCGTTCCGCCTGTTCAATCCGGCGCTGTACTTCTTTTTTGGCGGTCAGATCCGTGAATATTGCCAGCGCGCCTAAGGTTTCCCCTTGCGCATTGTGCAACTGGCTGGTGCTGATACTGAGCTGTATGGTGCGAGTTTTTCCAGGATAATCAATTTCTAACGCGACATGTTTGATACCACGAAATAATGTATCCAGAACCGGGCTATTAAAATCTACTTTTTCAAACACTTCTGCATAAGGCTTACCCACCAGTTCCCTACGGTTGTAACCGGTGATGAGCTCCCCTGCCGGATTGATCATAGTAACGCAGCCATTAATATCGACCGAAATAACCCCATCGGCGGCGCTTTCAAGAATAAGCTCATTGAGCGTTTTGGTTTCACGCAGCGCACGGGATAAGGCGTTAACGCTGTCAGCGATCTCCCCCATCTCCCCCTGCATTGCAGGAAGCTCAGTATTTAGATCCAGAGGTAAATTGGCCAGGTTGGTTTTTATAACCTCAATATCTGAGGCGAAACGACGTGAAGATGCAATTATCAACCCTAAGCTTAGTAATAGGCCGATGCTGATCACCAGGATAATTTTTATATCCATCGACAGCGCCTGACGATCAATATCATTTGACAGTTCGTTGGCCCAGATATAACCGAGGATCTGGTTATCGCGCTTGATGGGGATCATAGCGTTCATAATGTTGCCACGGACCTGAGTACCGCTACTCACCAGCGGTTTGCCGTTTGCCATCACTTCATGGCCGGGGTGATCGAGATTGATCGAAATACCGACCGCATTGCCGTACTGCGCCTGCGGGGCGTAAGTAATAATGGCATCCAGCTCTTTGTTATAGTAACCCGCACCGACACCGGAAAAAGCACTGGTAATCTCATCGGTAACCGGTGCCAGATGATGATTCAATGCTTTGATGCGCTCTGCCCTGGGCAGCTCATGATAAAGAGTAAAACTGTCTGCCAGGGCATTATCCAGTAAAGAGGTGACGGCAAACAGCTTGGCTTTTTTCTCTTGCAGCAGGGCTTCACGTCCTTCGGTTTCAACCAGATAGCCGATGACTAACGTTGGCAGCGAGACCATTATTATTGCCAGCACAACCATTTTACCGCGCAATGTGTGCGGGAGCAGTTTTTGGACGAAGGCGTTTAAACCCGGTAATAATGAATACATACAGACCAGATCCTGGCGTTATCGTCTGTCGGTCAGGGCCAACGGATGCTTTTCATTATCGAACCAATAACCCTGTTTACGTGCCAGCGCCAGAGCCGGTTTCAGGCTGGCTGGGCTGTAATATGCATGCTGAGTGTACGCATGGAGTCTCTTTTTACGCAATAGCTGTGCGAACCAGTGCCGTGTCGCTTGATTGCCGGGCTCTGGGCCTGGATGATGCCGATTTACAGTTGGTCGTCCGGCAACAAGCCAAGATTGCACCTTCCATGGGTTATGGATTTGGTGAGCAAGGGAAAGGGTTTATCCGCATCAATCTTGGCCGCCGCGTACCTATCTGGAGATGGCCGTGGCTGGGCTGGCGAAGCTCAATCCTTGAGTTTTATATTGAACGATAAAGGGCACGCCAAATGCACACAGGAAAGGTACCTTTCAGGATGCTGGTAAAAATTACCGAACAAGCAGATCCAGCCAATCTGGGTTCTCAATTTTACGGGAATAGGGCAGCATTGCACGATTAATCAGCTCAAAGAATTCTGACACCTCCATCCTTGCTGCTTCGCTTGTGCTAGGACCCTCCCATTCATCAAAGAGATGCCAGTAAAGCGATTTCAGGGTATCGACCACCGCCGCGAAAATCTTTACGTCAGGTTCAAGCCAATGACACACCAGAAAATACATTTTCTGTTCTGCATCATGGATGGACGCACACTGGGAAAGTTGACTCATAAATAGCTTGATCCAGACCAATGCTGCTGTTTTTAGCGGTGGCAGATCTATCCGCTGCTCTGCCATGTACCGTGACATATATAATTCAACCTCGGTCCGTTCAGGTTCATTATCAAGCCCCAGTGAAGCGAGAATTAAAAGAGTCTCCGAATCATTTCCTTCGGTGATTTGATCTTCAGCCCATGCAATGATCAGGCAGTCCAGATCATTGTGGAGAAAGTGATATTTCCGCGAAAAAACAAGCAGCCCGAGAAGATCATTGAGTGTGTATAGAGATGGCATCTGATATTCCTTTACCTGTATTGTTTACATGAACCCTGGCAGTGATAATTTCTGAGTCCATCATTAATTGAACGGTGGGTCTATGTAACCGAATGAAACTCCAATTAACCTTCATTTTATCTTAACTATTGATATAAATTCTATAAAGTGTAGTGGCATACCGGTTTTGGCCACATAAGCAGAAGTGTGAAATGTCCGCTCTTGGCACAGGCTGTGTGAAAACGTTTTTGATCGCATAAGCTGCCAAAAACAGAGCTGAAAACCGCGTCCCTACGTAAAATTTGACTCTGCTAACCAGCCGAACGATTTCAGATTTTGCATAGCATTGTGCACTTAAGTTTTTAGTCAGAGTTTTCACACAGCCTGGGCACTTAGCCGCCCGTCAAACTGAATCGTGGCCTACCACAGCATACCATCGGTTAATACACGTTAATCTGCAGGGGAAGCGTCAAATAGACACCAAAAACTAAACCCCATAGGTTGACACTTTTTCGGCTCGTCCCTCCTCTGAAAAGTGTCAACCACGCTTTATCCCTTGTAGGATAAGTGTTTGACGAGTTTTTGCAGCTATTGGATATACAGTTTTATACAGTCAAACAACCTGAATTCCCCGCTTTCTGCGCATAAAGTGTCAAGTTTTTCGCCATGCTTGGCACTGTTAATTTTCGGGCCTTACACCTTATTCGAAACCCGCGCCAGTACTGGCTTTCGTCTATGCTAATGGGTGGGGATTCTCCCGGTTGATGTATAGAAATGTTAAGGTTTTTCAAAGCCTGAAGGGCAAAAGTGTAAAGTTGCCTTGTACCGGAATGCACCGGTTATTTCGCATAGAGTGGCAACCTTTGCAATGTGTACATTTTAAGTGTACGTTTTAAATGTACATTACATGGGAGGGGTTATGATTGTTTATACGTCAACACAGGCTCGCGCCAATATTTCAGCAGTTCTTGATGCTGCCACCAGCGGGGAGCCGGTAGAGATTACCCGTCGCGATGGTTCTGCCGCCATAGTAATAAGCAAGGCTGAATTTGAGGCATATCAAAAGGCAAAGCTTGATGCTGAGTTCGATAGCCTTATGCAGCGCCACGGACGCACCGTAGAGGCTTTGACCGATAGATGAAATGGGTTAGTGCCAGTGAAATAATCTTATTTCACGACAGAATTTTGCAGCTTTATGCCGGTGTGGCAGGTATGCCTGATACCGGTAGGGCGGAGGCCATTATTCACCGGGTTCACAACCTTGCTCATTACGAAGGTGTGAATGATGTGTTTGACTTGGCTGCAGCCTATTTGGTTGCTATTGCACGTGGGCATATCTTCAATGATGGGAAAAAGCGAACGGCATTCTTTACCACCATGGCGTTCCTAAAGCGCAACGGTGTGCTAATTCGCGATGAGGGTAACACGCTTGAAGAACTCACCGTCCAGGCTGCTACGGGTGAGCTTGCCCCGATACAGCTAGCACAACGTTTACGTGAGCTTGTCGAATGAGAGAGCGTTTGCCTTATAGCCGCCACCATGCTTATACCCCGGACGGACGGCGGCTCTTATAGTTATTGAATGTTTTGCAATTTGATCTCTACTTCACCGTGAGCCGCCAGTTGTGTAAATCTCGCTTTGCCTTGCCAGCCTCGAAAAGGACTATATTCCCTATCACCTTTAATTAATGGGAATATAGCCCTATAAATTCCTTTTCCCCTTGCACCAAGAGTTTGTTGCCAGCTTTAAAATCACACACTACCACCCACGCCATCGATAAAGGTTTCAATAAACTGCTTGATGTGTTCCCCAACTCGCTCAAGTACGCTTTACGCTCCAGAATGCGCTAGGGCGTCGATAATTTCCTGATTGAGTGGTAAGCGGTTGGCAAAGCTGTCGATGTGCAGCAGTTTTTCAGTGCTACCGGATTTAGGTTTTCTTCTTGGCTAAGGGCGGTAGGTGCCTGTATAGGCATACTAGGATCGGTTTTGGTGGGACTACCTTGCGTAACTGGCTTGCTAACATGGAAGAAAACTAAATAATGCTTATCCAATTAAGCACTTGTCTGTCGTAACAGATGATGGATTGCCATTGCCCAAAACACCCTTATCACCTGCGCAAAATATCCCCGGCATATCCCCAAAAAACTAAAGGACCCACGTTTTTAGCGTAAGTCCTTGTTTTATATGGTGGCCCTGCTGGACTTGAACCAGCGACCAAGCGATTATGAGTGTCAAATTAATGACTTACCTATGATTACCTTTCGTTATTTTTCATATATTTAGCCTAACACTTGACACTGTATAAATACCCATTAATACTCGTAAATACCGCTCTGAGGTATCCCATAAGTATCCCAGAGCGACCAAACGATTTTTTGGGGATACCGTATTGTGAAGCCGTTCAAGTTTACCAAAGCCAGCATAGTTGCCCTGGAGCCTGATCCAACTGGTGATCGTCTGGAGTTCCGGGATACCGTTGTTAATGGTCTAATCCTACGTGTCGGTGCTTCCGGCGTGAAGAGTTTTTGTATCTCCCGCAAGCGTAACGGTAAATTCATCCGGGCCACGCTGGGGCGTTTCCCCGATCTCAGTATCGAGAACGCCAGGGCGAAAGCTTTAGACTTGCTGGGGGAGGTGGCGACCAGCGGCAAAAATCCCAACGATGTACGCCGCATAAATGCAATGAGCCTGGTAACCCTGGACGAAGCCTTGCAAACGTACATCGATAACCGCGCTCACCGACTGAAACCTGTCACTGCAAAACAATACCGCTCTATTCTGGGTAACTTCTCCGGCGATTGGATTAATCAGCCGATGGCTAACATCAGCCGGGAACGTGTTGAAGCCCGTCATAAGGCGGTAACGGAAGGAGCTGTTTGGTTTGGTCGGGATAAGTCACAGCTCCGCGCTGGGGTGGGAACTGGAAGTAAAGCGCAGGCTGATTTGTGGGCTCGTGCTCTCCGGGCTGTTTACCGATTTGCTTATGACCATTATCGGGATGAAGAGGGAAAAACTCTATTACCTGATCCGCCGACAATGGTGCTGAGCACTAAGCGCCAGTGGCACGGTACCACCAGGAAGACCGAACGGATCAGGACAAATGACCTTGGCCGATGGCTGAGGGCTGTTGAGCAGGTTAGAAAAGAATCGGCCGATATACGGGACGATGTGTCAGTCTCGATCTGTGATGCGCTCGATATGGCTTTGTTTACAGGCCTGCGCCGTGCTGAGGTGTTTGGCCTGGAATGGGAACGGGTTAATCTTGGCGGGCGCTACTTCTGGATTGATACCACCAAGAACGGCGATCCGCTGGAGTTGCCGATCACTGATACCTTGCTGGCGATATTCCGCCGCCGCCTCAGATTGAAAAACGATATCCAAACCATAGTATTTAACGGCAAGAAAGGCATTGTTAAAGAACCTCGCCGTGTCATAGCCCGTATTGTTGCCGCTACAGTGCCGGAACCTAACCCGGATGGATTGATGCCAATTGAGTTCAAGTGTCACGACGCCAGACGCACATATGGCACCGTGGCTGAATTAGCGGGGGTTGGGCCGTATATCCTCAAACGCTTAATGAATCATCGCACTGTACGCAGCGCAGACGTTACCCAGGGATATCTACACTTTGGCGCTGATGAGCTACAGGAGCCAGCAAAGAAAGTTGAACGGGCTATTCTTGAGCATGCTGGGCTGGTGGAAAGTAAAAAAGGCATTGATTCCCACTTATATGCAGCACTGGAAATGTTAAGTGATGAAGAGAAAAGAAAGTTGATATTCTCGATTTTGCAAAAAGATAAGGATTCCATCAATGATGCATGAAGATGAAATTAAGTTATTAGCATTAGACGAAATTAACGAATTTATTACTGATAAAGCAAAGGTTATGTCTATAAGGTCTAAAGTAGAATTGCCATTTGATGTTCGTAATTTTAACAACGACCAGCTTATTGAATTGGTAAGAAATTTAGATGCATGGGGATATGATAACGTTAATCTTGATGGTGATATGTCGGCTCCCCTATGTAGACTTATTTTTATGATGCGCGTGCTTGGATTAAATGAAACATCAATCTTCTTTGAGCATATATTTAATCATGCGGCGCTTTTACATAAAATTAGCCCGATTATTGAAAATGCAAAGTTTAAACAGAGATTATCTGCAGAGAATGGAAATAATGCATCTGGCCCGAAAAATAAACATTATGAGCAGGTTGTTTCTATCTTGGCTTCAACATGGAACGAGTATCCCAATACTACAAAAAACGCAATGAAGAAAAAAGTATATGAACATTTCAAAGGTGGTGTAAGTGAACCATCAATCGATAGATGGATTAAAGAAAATGGACTTGGCCCGAAGCAGAAAGTCAGGCCATGCCCACCTTTTAAATTAGTTATACCCGCATAGCGCGTTATGATCAGATAAACGCGCGTTATGATCAGATCATTACGCGCTGTAAATCTATCCAGTAGTTACTGCACAATTCATATTTATCACCTCTGATAACCAACGTTATACGGTGATACTTATGCAATTAATTGAACCAACAGAAATCAAACTTACCCGCAAAGAAGCTGCCGCCGAATTAGGCGTTAGCCCTCAAACCTTGGCTAATTGGGCTAGCTCTGGCCGTGTGCCGATCCCGTTTTACAAGGTAGGGAAAAAGAAGGTTATTTACCACAAGTCAGATCTGGACGCTTACCTTGCATCAGTTCGTCAAACTCAAACGGTGTGAGGTGGGGTATGGCACATAAAACAAAAGCGGCCTTGCCGGGCCGCCAATGTCACTACACAAAACAGAATCCAAGCCAGCTTATCATACTGATCGATCGGGTCAACCGGTGCGATTACGTTCGCATCGCTGGTGGCTCTAAAGCCGGGATTTCTGCAGAAAGTCTTTCCCTCAAACTGAGGAAAAGGTGTGTAGTACTGGTTAACACCCCTACCGATCAGCAAGTGATTTTCAACTTCCACAAATGGTGGGAGTTGCACCAGGCATTGGCGCACATCCCAGGCTATAACCACTCAACGAATATTTTCGTTCAGCCCTTTGGCTCTTCCTTGGCCTTCTTGCGCTGCTCGCTCTTAAGTTTGCGCCCGCAGGCATCCAGCACCCATGACGAGAAATTAGCGCCGGGATTGCCTTTCTTCTCTTGCTCCACGCTGGCGTCAATACTTTCAAGAACCTCATGCGGAAAACGTATGTTCTTGAGCTGCGATTTGTTGTTCTTGTTTCCTGTAGCCATTGGCAAGCCTGTTGTTAATGAATGTTGTGTCTACACACAATACATGAGCGGGGAAGTAAAAAAAAGAGTTGATTTGTCTACACACCATGATTTAAGGTATCTACACACCTTATCCACAGGTGATACACAAATAGCGAAGCCCGGCAGTGCGCCAACACTAACCGGGCCTCTCACCACAACGTTAATAGAGGTAACGATCATGGCTGACATCAAGTCTACCCAAACTCGCCCTAAATATCACTTCCGCTTCCTGGCCTTGGACAGGGTTAACATGAACGCCACACCTTGCCGTATGTCAGTAGAAGCCGACACCGAAAGCGAAGCTCGTAAGTTACTGGCTCCACACTTCATCCTGTCATTTGCTGCTCGCCTGCCTTTGGAGGTGCGCCATGTCTAATAAAAAACCTATCTTGATTGATAATGAGCTTCGCCGCGCAGAGGTTCTTCTTGCCGCTTCCGCTGAATTACACGGCGGGCCCGATGATGAAAATGAAATGTCTTTCGTACTGCTCGATAAAGTCCTGGTGCGCCTGCGTGAACTTAAAGAAGCTTACGAGAAGGGGAATACCCATGCGTAAAGATGCTTATTGGCTGATTAATGACGGCAGCAATATTCCATTAGAAGAGGCCGCGGAGCTTGAGATGGTAGCCTCGGGGGTTCATGACAGTATTATCGACGGGATTTCCGCTATAGGTAGCCTTATGTTTTGGGCCGCTGAAAGTGAGAACTACAATGGCGATCAAGCCAAAAGGGATATGTATTTTTTAGGCGATATGCTGAAAAACATCGCCAGAATGGCCCAAGGCGTCATGGACGCAGAAGAAAACATCTCCAGCCGCCGGTCACGGGAGAAAAAGCAATGATCAGCCCTCTGAAATTCAACGAACTGGAAAAGCGCGTTCAGGCTCTCGAGATGGCTTTAACCGCCCTGCTGCGTAAGGACACCTTGCCTGAAGGCATGGCCCCATTAACCACTCTGGCCGCTGAAATGGGTCTATCCACCAGCAAGGCGGAAGAACTGGCGCGTAACAGTGGGGTGATGATTGTCAAACAGGGCCACGGCCACATCGTGCATGAAGCCAATTTCAGAAAGGCGGCGCTGATCGTCATCAAGGGCGCCAAGCGCAAGATAGGCAGTAAATACTGGTATCACCCGCTGATCGGTAAATTCACCATGACAGGGAGGCCGCAGCCATGAGCAAAGCGCAGAAGGTTAGTATCAGCCAATGGCCGAATGAGTTGTTTTCCTGCGTCTATCGCTGGGTTAACGGTCGCCCAATAGAGAAGGCCATAGCGGCAAAAGCCATTCTACAAACCAAGGCCGGAACGCCACTTAACGATCTGGCAAGAAAGCTACATGCCCTTGCTGTTGGGAATGTTTCCCCAGAGTGGTTGGCGGATAACGGCTTTATTTCTAGCCGTGTGCCTGAGTCTGCCAGGGAGAAGCGCGAAGCGGTGGTGCTGGAGTTTATCGATCGTAAAGAGCTGGTGGCTGTACTGGCCGACGATGAACGGATTAACAGCCTATTCAATGTGGCACCGCCAGAACCAGCGGCAACCCCGGCCCTTAACCAGATGGGGGCCAGCCAGCGTGGTGATGTGCTTCTGGATCGCTATGGCGGGGCGCTGGCAATACATGGCGACTCTGACACCGTTCACCATTATGACGGCGTCATCTGGAAGCCTATAGCCGATAAAGAGCTGCAGCGTGAAATGGCGGCTATCTACCGTGAGGCTGAAATCTCGTTCTCACAACCAGGTATTAAATCCGCCGTGGATACCATGAAGCTGAGCCTACCCCGTATGGGGGCCACGGAACGGCACCTTATCGGGTTCACCAATGGGGTATTTGACACCAAGGCCGGGGAGTTCCGACCGCACCGCCGGGAGGATTGGTTACTGATCGCCAGTGGTGTCGAGTTCAGCCCGGCACACGAAGGGGAAACGCTGGCCAGTCACGCGCCGAGTTTTTGGAAGTGGTTAACCCGCTCCACAGGGGGCAATGCTCGCAAAGCCGATAGGGTACTGGCTGCGCTGTATATGGTGATGGCGAACCGGTATGACTGGCAGCTATTCCTTGAGGTGACCGGGCCGGGCGGCAGTGGTAAAAGCGTGTTTGCCGAGGTCTGCACCATGTTGGCCGGTAAAGGTAATACGGTGGCCGCCAGCATGTCTTCACTGGAGAACCCGAAGGAACGTGAGCTGATTGTTGGTGCCTCGCTGATCGTGCTGTCTGATATGGCCCGTTATGCCGGTGACGGTGCAGGGATCAAAGCCATTACAGGCGGCGACAAGGTAGCCGTAGACCCGAAATACAAAGCGCCTTACTCGATGCGGATCCCTGCTGTAGTGCTGGCGGTGAATAACAACTCAATGACCTTTAGCGACCGCAGCGGGGGAATATCACGGCGGCGGGTAATCTTTAACTTTGCTGACGTGGTACCGGATGCCGAAAGAGATCTGCAGCTGTCTGAAAAGATTGAAGCTGAGCTGTCCGTTATCATCCGGCACCTGTTGACCCGATTTGCCAAGCAACAGGAGGCCAAGGGGCTTCTACTGGAACAGCGGCAATCTGAGGAGGCATTAGCCATCAAGCGTGAGGGTGATTCGCTGGTGGACTTTTGCGGCTACCTCATGGCGCTGGTGGAGTGTGAAGGGATGTTCATAGGCAATGCCGAGATTATCCCCTTTGCCCCGCGGCGCTACCTGTATCACGCCTATATGGCCTACATGTCAGCACATGGCCTAGGTAAGCCGGTATCGTTAACCCGGTTCGGTAAGGATATGCCGGGATCGATGGCTGAATATGGCAAGGAGTACAAGAAATCCGAGTCCAAGAAAAAGGCAACCCGGGGCCGCATCCAGTCAAATATCACGTTACTGGATGAGGCAGAAGAGTGGTTGCCCGCCGCCACGGGAAGCGGTGAACCTATGGGTAGCGATTAAGGAATATAGTTTTTTCTTTAATAAACTGTCTGAACTGTCCGCCCTTACAATAAAAATATAATAAATACATATAATTAAGTAGGGCGGACAGTGGGCGGACAGTTGTCGTTAAGTGTCTGAACTGTCCGACCCATGGCGGATAGTTAGGGCGGACAGTGGCGGACAGTTTTCTAACAACTGTCTGACCTGTTAACTTTATGATTTATATTAAAAAAATGACAAAGGCGGACAGTACGGACAGTTTGAGGGGTAAAAAACTTTTCTCTATGAATTTGCTACCAGTGCACACAATCAGATTAACCGGGGAAACCTGGTTTTTTTATGTTCTTTATGTTTCATTTTGTGCAACAATAATTATATTCGTTGCAATAATTGCAATGACGTATAACCACTGTATGGATTCCGCTATGAGACTAAAGCAAAGGGTGCAGGTTGTTTTACTACGCAGCGACCAGGTTGAGGAACTGCGGCGCATTCAGGAGAAGGCGCAGAAGGCGTCACCTTGTGGCGTAGCGCCGACCATCCACGAAATAGCCAGGGGGATCATGGGTAAGGCATTGGGCCAGATGGAGGCAACACACCATGGCATTGAGTGAGCGTGAAAAGTCCCTCGTTGAGTGCATTGGTAAATCTATGAAGGAACTGCTGGACGAGCGGGAACAACAGCATGCAGTAACCATTACGGCTATGGAGCAGCGGATAAAGCGCCTCGAGGATGACATTGAAGGCTTGCTGGAGATGACCGAATGAATCTTGCAGAAGAGATACACCGGCATTACTTAAAACAGATTAATCACGCTGCGGCCGAACTATCAGAAGAGGCCAGGCAAAGCGCTGCCAGAATGCTCACTTACAACACGGTGAGTGCAGTCAAAGAGCAAGCAGAGTTGTCCGGTATGGATCTGAATCAGGCTCTCTATTTTGTTCTGGTTGTTCTATCGATGCAATTACCCGCTGACAGCGATTCAGTGATCCACTAATGGAGGGGGGGGGGAGGGGAAGATTTTTATAAACGCCTCGCTACGAAACCTCCCCCCCTCTCACGTGTAGAAAAAATTGTTCCAAAAATGCATTTTTGTCGTCGATAACGAGGGGAAACGTGACACCGAAAAAACGCAACTTTGCCCGGTTCCTTGCTGAAGGTCAGTCCCCAGAAGTGGCCGCGATCAGTGCGGGTTACTCCCCAACAACGGCAGCGCGGCGCGCTAAGTTGATGGCAGAGGAAGAAGCGGTGAAAGCGATCGTAAGGCGCGAGACTGAGCGACCTACTCCAAGGAATTTTGAAGATCCGGAAGATTTCATGCGCTGGATGATGAACAACGACGAGGAAAATGCACTGCTCAGGTTTAAGGCTGCAAATTCCTTGATGCAGAACGGGAAGCCGGTCAAAAAAGGAAAAAAAGAAATGCAGCTCGACAAAGCGCGGATGGCCAGCAAATTTACCGCAATGTCACCGCCGAAAGTCAAGCACTAGGAAAATACATGGACAATAAAATTGATACCGAATATGGGAGCTTTTCCGACCCGCTCAGGGTGCTGGAAAACATCATGAACGATGCGAATATTGGAACAAGTTTAAGGATTGATGCCGCCGCTAAGTTGGCCTCATTCCTATATGAAAAACCATACGACGAGGAAACAGCATGAAAGGTTTAATGGCAATCCGGGCAGCCCGAGCACTGAGCACCAATAAAGGGTATTTTTCGGACGCCGTAGCGGCAACACAGAAGAACGACCCGCTTGTTTCTGCTTATATTGAGAAAGCCGCCACTTCTGGTGCAACGACCGCTGATTTTATTGCACTAGCAGGTAGCCCCATTGCTCGGGAGCTTGGCGAGTATATTTTTTCTCAATCCGTCATAGGCAAGCTGTTAGGAAACGCTCAGAATTTACCTTTTGGGGTGCCGTTAGCCTCATTTCATGCGATTGGTGCCGACTGGTTACGAGAGGGTGAATCAATCCCGCTAAGAAAGGGTTCGGTAAGTGACGATAAGCTATCCATCTTCAAAATTGCAGCAATGGCAGTTATCAGCAAAGAATTAGAGCGCCTAGCAACAACGGGATCTGATTTAGCTATCAGAAACACGCTGACAAGTGAAGCGGTTCGCAAGATCGATGAAAAATTCCTTTCTCAAGATTCGGAAGTGGCTGGCTTGTCACCGGCTGGCATTCTCAAGGATGCCGAAACGGCAACAGATCTAGCAGACATGGTAAGTAAGCACGTCGATAACGGTAATAAAATTTCCACCTCTTACCTTATCGTTCCCCTGGCTAATGTCGGGTCCATAACTGAAGAGATGTTGCGACAAATTGATTTGCTGAAGTTGCAGGTTATCTGCAGCGAGTATGCAACCAGAACCGCCCTTATTGACGCCTCGAACCTGATAGCAAACGTACAGGGTACTCTGATCGATGTTTCCTCATCATCTTCTGTCGAGATGACGGACGAGCCAGTAGGCAGCATAAGCGGAACCGGTTCGGTTGAAATGGTGAGCCTGTACCAAACCAACGCTTCAGCATACCGGGCAATCACCTACTGCTCATGGGCGGCGGTGGGTAAACCGGCTACCATTCTTTAGCAAGCAGGTTAATTCGAAAGCGGATAACCCCTCCGCCAAAAGGGCGACACCGCCAGCCAGCGGCGGTAATACTGGCTAAATTCATATTTTTCCTTTGACCTGCCGGTAAGGTCTTAAAACCCCGGTTCTCATAGCAACCTTTTCATTAACCATCAATGCAGTTGCCTATCCTGCATTAATAATCGGTAATTTTGCAGGCGAGAAATAGTCGCTTGATACCTGATATTACCGCTCTGAGGTATCCCATAAGTATCCCAGAAAAACTAAAGGGGCTACGCTTTTAACGTAACCCCTTGATAATATGGTGGCCCCTGCTGGACTTGAACCAGCGACCAAGCGATTATGAGTCGCCTGCTCTAACCACTGAGCTAAGGGGCCAAGCGGCGTGATTATACGGTAATCACAGGACGTAGGTCTACAGTCAAAAAATCATATGATGCTTTTATGCGCAGTTATAGCCTATTGTAATTGCAGATAGATTTTGCGATAACCGCTTCAAATGATTTTACGGAGCAAACCATGATCACCGATATATTGGCACCGAACCTGCGAGTGGTATTTTGCGGCATAAATCCTGGGCTTTCCACTGCACATCATGGCTATCACTTTGCCAATGCCAATAACCGTTTTTGGAAGGCGATCCACCTGGCGAGTTTTACTGAACGCCTATTGGCACCGGAAGAGGAACAGCACCTGTTGGATACCGGTTGTGGGATCACCATGCTGGTGGAACGGCCGACGGTTGAAGCCAGCGAATTGGCACGCAATGAGCTGCGCGCTGGTGGTGAGGCTCTGAAAGAGAAGATGTTGCAATACCAACCGCAAGCGTTGGCGATCCTCGGAAAACAGGCGTTCAGCAGTGCGTTTGGTATCCGCAAAGTTCCCTGGGGGCGTCAGGAGTTGATGTTGGGTAAAACCGAGGTCTGGGTACTGCCTAACCCGAGCGGATTAAACCGTGCCACGTTAGAGCAGTTGGTGGAAAGTTATCGTGAATTATTTCTAGTGCTGAATAGCAGGCAATAAAAAACCCCGGCGATATACTCAGCCGGGGTTTTTATAGACTGTTAAATCTTAGTCATCCAGGAAGCTGCGCAACACTTCTGAACGGCTTGGGTGGCGTAGTTTACGCAACGCTTTAGCTTCGATCTGACGAATACGTTCACGCGTAACGTCGAACTGTTTGCCCACTTCTTCCAGCGTGTGGTCAGTGTTCATATCGATACCGAAACGCATACGCAGCACTTTCGCTTCACGTGCGGTCAGGCCAGCCAGAACGTCGTGTGTTGCAGAACGCAGGCTTTCTGAAGTGGCAGAATCCAGTGGCAGCTCGAGAGTAGTGTCCTCGATAAAATCGCCTAAATGCGAATCTTCATCGTCGCCGATTGGCGTTTCCATGGAGATTGGCTCTTTGGCAATCTTCAGCACCTTACGGATTTTGTCTTCCGGCATCAGCATGCGTTCAGCCAGTTCTTCCGGCGTTGGCTCACGACCCATCTCTTGCAGCATCTGGCGTGAAATACGATTGAGCTTGTTGATCGTCTCAATCATATGCACCGGAATACGGATGGTACGCGCCTGATCGGCGATAGAACGGGTGATCGCCTGACGGATCCACCAAGTGGCGTAAGTCGAGAACTTATAACCACGACGGTATTCAAACTTGTCTACCGCTTTCATCAGACCAATGTTGCCTTCCTGAATCAGATCCAGGAACTGCAGGCCACGGTTGGTGTATTTCTTGGCTATCGAAATCACCAGACGTAAGTTGGCTTCTACCATCTCTTTCTTCGCACGGCGGGCTTTCGCTTCACCGATTGACATGCGACGGTTGATGTCTTTGACCTGTTCAATAGTCAGGCCGGTTTCTTCTTCGATCTGGCGCAGTTTCTGCAAGCTGCGTTGAACGTCTTCGCTCACATCTTTAAGCTTTTCTGACCAAGGTTTGGACATGGCCAGAGCGGCTTGGAACCAGGTTTCACTGGTTTCGTTGCCAGCGAACAGGGTGACGAAGTTTTTCTTCGGCATTTTGCATTGTTCAACGCACAGCTTCATGATGGTACGTTCCTGAGTACGAACGCGATCCATCATGATACGCATGCTGTTGACCAGGAAGTCGAACTGTTTTGGCACCAGGCGGAATTGCTTGAACACTTCAGACAGCTTCAGGATCTCTTCTGCTGCACTGGCGTGGCTGCGGCCATTGGTTTTTATAACCTGGCGAGTTGCTTCATACTGTTCGCGAAGATCGGAAAACTTCTGACGAGCCAGCTCCGGATCGATGCTGTTATCATCTTCAGCATCGTCTTCTTCATCTTCGTCTTCTTCGTCGTCATCCTGTTCTTCGGTGGTTAATTCTGAACCGATATGCGTCGCGGTAGGGGCAATATCCTCTTCCGCATTAGGATCGACGAAGCCGGTGATCAGGTCTGACAGGCGTGCTTCGCCCGCTTCAACACGATCGTATTGTTCCAGCAGATAAGTAATGGCTTCAGGGTACTCGGCAACGGAACACTGAACCTGATTGATACCGTCTTCGATACGCTTGGCAATGTCGATTTCGCCTTCACGTGTCAGCAACTCGACGGTACCCATTTCACGCATATACATGCGCACCGGGTCGGTGGTTCGGCCAATCTCAGACTCAA
This sequence comes from Serratia aquatilis, assembly GCF_044865145.1. NCBI lineage: Bacteria > Pseudomonadati > Pseudomonadota > Gammaproteobacteria > Enterobacterales > Yersiniaceae > Serratia > Serratia aquatilis. The sequence goes on from NZ_CP173186.1 coordinate 662,952, forward strand.
CGCTGGAAAGTACCTGAGCGGCAGCCTCTTCAGCGTCTTCGTCTGTACTGTTCGAGTTTTCAGCAAGTAACAGGTCATCGGCATCCGGTGCCTCTTCCATCACCTGGATGCCCATGTCGTTAATCATCTGGATGATGTCTTCGATCTGGTCGGAGTCGACGATATCTTCCGGCAGATGGTCATTGACCTCAGCATAGGTCAGATAGCCTTGCTCCTTACCACGGGTGACAAGTAGCTTAAGCTGTGACTGCGGGTTTTGCTCCATAAGACGGTATCCACACTTCAGAGTATTTGGGTTGGTGTCGGTCGGCGAAACCGCCAACAATAGCATTTGGGGCGTTTTTGTTGTTGCCGCGGCCCACTATGGCGACATGTTGCAGGGTTTATACCCTGACATTTATCGGCACTTAAGCCGTTTGATATTCAATTTTTCTTTGCTAAAACCTGATTCAGAGAACGAACTTCTTCACGTTCCTCATGACTCAGACCGTGTGTTCTGGCCTGGGCGATCAGCGTTTCTAACCGCTGCTCAAGTACCGAGTCATACAGGCTGGTCAACGTATCCAAAAAGGTCTGCTCGACCATATCCTCAACGATCATATGGTTCCATGTCGCCAAGGTTTCAAGCTGGGGGCTGAACTTGTTATCGCGATACAGCTCCAGCAACTGGCCAGTTGTCAGGCCGGGTTGTGCCAAACAGGTCTGCACAAGTTCAACAAACAAAGGTAATCCTGCCTGCCTAGTCTGCTCAAGCCCTTCCAGCGAAGGGATAAGTGTAGCCAAACGTGGATTTTGTACCAATAACCCTATCAGTATACGCATGGTTGTGCGTTTTAGCTGGGGCGCCTGATAAGTATTCGCATTTTCCGCCTGTTTGGGCATCAACTTATCGAGCTGGCTATCATCCAACAGGCCTAACTTGCTGCCTAACTGTTGGCGCAGATACAGGCGCAAAGTTTCACCTGGTACTTGCGTGATTAAGGGCAGCGCCAGTGTACTCAGCTTGGCTCGGCCATCCGGGCTGCTCAGATCAACCTGTGGCAGCAACGTTTCGTACAGAAAAGTGGAAAGCGGCTGCGCCTGCTCCATTCGCTGTTCAAAAGCGTCTTTGCCCTCTTTTCGTACCAGGGTGTCCGGGTCTTCGCCATCAGGTAAAAACATAAATCGCAGTTGGCGGCCATCATTCAGATAGGGCAGCGCAGTTTCCAGCGCACGCCATGCTGCTTCACGACCAGCCCTGTCGCCGTCATAACAACAGACAACGTTATCTGTGGCGCGGAACAGCAATTGAATATGTTCAGCCGTTGTCGAAGTACCAAGCGAAGCAACAGCATAATCAATGCCATACTGTGCCAGTGCCACGACGTCCATATAGCCTTCTACCACCAGCAAACGCTGCAGGGTAGGGCAGCTCTGCTGGGCCTCATACAGGCCATATAGCTGGCGGCCTTTGTGGAAAACTTCGGTTTCTGGTGAGTTCAGGTATTTTGGCATACCGTCACCCAGCACCCGCCCGCCAAAGGCGATAACCCGCCCGCGTTTATCACGGATGGGGAACATCACCCGTTCGCGAAAACGGTCGTACATACGCCCTTGATCGTTAGTCACCAACATTCCGGCATCGTTCAATGCCGTTTTGCTGCTGGAATCACGGCCAAAACGTTTTAGCGCATTATCCCAACCAGCGGGTGCAAAGCCGATGGCAAAATGGCGGATGACATCGTCACTTAACCCTCGCTGCTGCAGGTAGTTACGCGCCTGCGTACCGTTAGGCTGGTGTAATGACTGTTGATAGAACGTACTGAGCTGTTCCATCAATTGGTAAAGGCTTTGACGCTGATGGCGTTCAATCGGTGTCGGCCCGGAACCTACCTCGTAAGGCACTTCCAGCCCGTGCATGGTGGCCAGTTCCTCAATGGTTTCGACAAACTCGAGCCTGTCGTAATTCATCAGGAAATCAACGGCGTTACCGTGCGCCCCACAACCAAAACAGTGATAGAACTGTTTTTCGCCATTAACGGTGAATGAAGGTGTTTTTTCGTGGTGGAACGGACAGCACGCGTGATAGTTCTTGCCTTGCTTCTTGAGCTTTACCCGGGCGTCGATCAGATCGACGATATCGGTGCGCGCTAGCAAGTCATTGATAAATACACGCGGAATTCGTCCAGCCATAAGCCCCTGTTCGACTGCTTATAAACAAGAACAAGCCGCGCATTCCTTTCGGAAAGCACGGCCTTCGTATGCAACTACTCAGTCTGCGTGTTCTTGGAAAGAAAAAATCACGCGGTGGGGTTACCCCCGAAGGATTAATACAGACGAGTGCGGCGTGCGTTTTCGCGAGCCAGTTTCTTCGCGTGGCGTTTCACAGCTGAAGCTTTAGCACGTTTACGTTCGGTAGTCGGTTTTTCATAGAACTCACGACGACGAACTTCAGCTAAAACACCCGCTTTTTCGCAGGAACGCTTGAAACGACGCAGAGCAACGTCAAATGGCTCGTTTTCACGTACTTTAATTACCGGCATGTGCCTCTCACCTCAATGGAATTCGGTTTGCTGCTGGCCAAGCGCCAGCCTTTTCAAAATGGTGCGGAATTTTACTTCAAAGGATGCTGCTTTGTAAAGCACCATAGCAAATTGAAACATGCCGCGTTCCGGCAAACTCGCGCATTTATGCATCGGCCGCAGATTATAGACTAATCAGAAAAAATTGCTCGTTTTTAATCAACCTTGGGTGTGGTTGGTCGCGTACTGGCAGCAAATAGCTCTGTGAGTGTGATAAACTGACCGTCGCACGTGAATGATGGGAAATGTAATGCGAGTATTGGGTATAGAAACATCCTGCGATGAAACCGGGATTGCAGTGTATGACGACCAAGCCGGTTTATTGGCCAACCAATTATACAGCCAGGTGGCGCTGCATGCCGACTACGGTGGCGTAGTGCCTGAGCTTGCTTCCCGCGATCACGTGCGTAAAACCGTACCGCTGATTCAGGCGGCGTTGAAAGAAGCGAACCTGGCGCCTGCTGATATCGACGGTGTGGCTTACACCGCCGGGCCTGGCTTGGTTGGGGCACTGTTGGTAGGGGCAACAATAGGGCGAGCACTGGCGTTTGCCTGGAATGTGCCTGCTGTGCCAGTGCACCATATGGAAGGCCACTTGTTGGCACCGATGCTGGAAGATAATCCCCCGGCTTTTCCGTTTGTGGCGTTACTGGTTTCCGGCGGCCATACCCAGCTCATCAGCGTGACCGGTGTTGGCGAATATACCTTACTAGGGGAGTCGATCGATGACGCTGCCGGTGAGGCGTTTGATAAAACGGCAAAACTGCTGGGGCTGGATTATCCTGGTGGACCGATGCTGTCAAAAATGGCGCAGCAGGGTGTGGAAGGGCGTTTCGTTTTCCCTCGCCCGATGACCGACCGCCCAGGGCTGGATTTCAGCTTCTCTGGTTTGAAAACCTTTGCAGCCAACACGATACGTTCCAATGGCAACGATGATCAAACGCGTGCTGATATCGCTCGAGCCTTTGAAGATGCGGTCGTGGATACCCTGGCAATCAAATGTAAACGAGCGCTAGATCAGAGTGGGTTCAAACGTCTGGTGATAGCTGGTGGCGTCAGTGCTAACCGAACGCTGCGCAGTAAACTGGCGGAAATGATGAAAAAACGCGGTGGTGAAGTGTTCTATGCCCGCCCGGAGTTCTGTACCGACAACGGTGCAATGATCGCTTACGCAGGGATGATACGTTTGAAAAACGGCGCAACCCCTGAGCTAGGGATTTCGGTACGGCCTCGCTGGCCGTTGGCAGAGTTGCCCGCAGTATAAAAGCTATGGGCCGGAGCTCTCCGGTCCTGATTATTCTTCTTTATTCTCTGGCGATGCATCTTTCTTTTTATTGCGCAGTTTCCCCCAGATTTTCCCCTCTTGACCACGCCACAGACGTTGAATATTGTCGTGGTGGCGCATCAGGATCAGGCAGGAAAGCATTGCTACCGGAAAAGTAAACTGCGGTTTGAACCACCAGACATAGAATGGCGCAATCAGCGCACTGACGATCGCACCCAGTGAGGAATAGCCGCTTAGCAGCACGGTCAGCAACCATGTGCCGGTCATCAGGCCGGTGAGATCCCAGCCGATCGGAGCAATAGCACCAAACGCTGTCGCCACGCCCTTCCCGCCACGAAAATGGAAGAACACTGGATAGATGTGCCCAAGACAAGCGGCAATGGCTGTCAGGCCAAGGTACAGTGGCGGGACATTCAACGCATAGGCCAGCCAGACGGGCAGCATACCCTTTAGAATATCGAAAACTAACACCGTTGCCGCAGCCAAACGGCCACCAATGCGTAAGACGTTAGTCGCCCCAGGATTTCCTGAGCCATGTTCACGCGGATCCGGCAGCCTGGCGATCCGGCAAACCAGGATCGCACTGGAAATTGAGCCACACAGATACGCGAAGATAATCATGCCAAGCGCGGTAGCACTCATAACGCGGTTCCGTTTAATAATGGTCGTTTTACTCGCAACATCTATGGATAATACGCATATTCAGCTGGAAGTGGTATCCGGCAAGGCCAAAAACTGAGAATGACGTGATGGATATCGTATTTATTGAAGAGCTAACCGTGATCACCACCATTGGCGTTTATGATTGGGAACAGACCATTCAGCAGAAACTGGTGTTCGATATCGAAATGGGGTGGGATAACTGCAAGGCTGCAGCCAGTGATAATGTGAATGACTGTCTGAGCTACGCCGATATCAGCGATGCGGTTATCCAGCACGTCCAACCCAATCGCTTCGCCTTGGTGGAACGCGTGGCAGAGGAGGTTTCTGAAATTCTGCTCCAGCGCTTTAAATCCCCTTGGGTCCGTATTAAGGTCAGCAAGCCTGGAGCGGTTGCCCATGCAAACCGGGTCGGGGTGATCATTGAGCGTGGTACACGTCCTGCCCGGTGAGTTATCATATTCTGTCGTCGTTTCTCAAAACCCAAGAATTAGGGCCGGGGTGGCGAGCATAGAATTGTTTAAGCGGCATTTATTCAGCACTGCCGCTTTTTTGTTGTGTTTATACCTTAAACAGGAAATGGGGTAAGTGGACTGATGGCGGACATGCATTCATTGTTTGTGGCGTTTGTGCTCGGCGTAGTTGAAGGTTTAACCGAGTTTTTGCCGGTTTCCTCCACCGGGCACATGATTATCGTTGGGGAATTGTTGGGTTTTACCGGTGACAAGGCTAAAACCTTTGAAGTGATCATCCAGTTGGGTTCGATCCTGGCGGTGGTGGTTGTATTCTGGCGGCGTCTGTTTGGCCTGATTGGTATCCACTTTGGTGGCAAACCGGTTGAGCACGAAGGTAGTACCCAAGGGCAGTTGAAATTAGGCCACATACTGCTGGCGATGATCCCGGCGGTAGTGCTGGGGTTGGCATTGCACGATTTTATCAAATCACTGTTTGAACCAAAAAACGTGATGTATGCCCTGGTGGCGGGTGGCTTTCTGCTGTTGGCTGCTGAATGGCTGAAACCCAAGAAACCGCGCGCAGAAGGGCTGGATGATATTACTTATGGCCAGGCGTTTATAATCGGTTGTTTCCAGTGCTTGGCACTGTGGCCGGGTTTCTCCCGTTCAGGTTCAACCATTTCCGGGGGGATGCTGGTGGGGGTCAGCCGTTATGCTGCTTCCGAGTTCTCATTTATTCTGGCGGTACCGATGATGATCGGGGCCAGCGGATTGGACCTCTACAAGAGCCTGCATTTCCTCTCGTTGGGTGACTTGCCGATGTTTGCCGTCGGTTTTATCACGGCCTTCATCGTTGCGTTGATTGCGATCAAAACCTTCCTGACCCTCATCAAGCGTATTTCGTTTGTGCCATTTGCTATCTACCGTTTTATCGTCGCGGCGGCGGTTTATATGGTGTTTATGTAACGCATAAAATACGTCTTCCTCTCCAATAGTGGGCTTTGCCCACTATTCGCAGATCAGACTGCTGACAAACCCCGTTATTAGGGAGAGCGTGCCGATGGGGTCGTAACGGCGTAAGCCGTCGGAGCGCCCCTTGGTGCGCTAGGCCCGAGTATCTCGGGTTAGAAGGCGACGTTGTCATCAACCTCAGATTCATTTCTCTCTCTTTCATGCCATTTGGTCCTACCAATCAATAACAAATGTGAATCTTCTACACAAAACTGCAAAATTATAAACAGAAACATTGCATATCTTTAACGATAAATTAACTATCGCATATCAAATATATTACCTCACCTTATTGGTAGGACCAATTAAGTGGGAGGTACATGCGAACCATCGCTGGAGATATCTGCGTGCAAATCTGGCAACAAGTTTATGATCCGATTGGTAATATCTGGCTGTCGAGCATAATCGCGGCACTTCCTATTCTATTTTTCTTCTTTGCCCTGATTAAACTGAAACTTAAGGGACACATTGCTGCCACATTCACCGTGGGTATTGCCCTACTGGTGGCGTTATTTCTTTACCGAATGCCCATTGACCGTGCGGTTGCCGCGGTGATTTATGGCTTTTTCTATGGGTTATGGCCGATTGCGTGGATCATTATCGCGGCGGTGTTTGTCTATAAAATCTCGGTCAAGACCGGGCAGTTTGACATCATTCGCTCTTCGATTCTCTCGATCACCCCCGATCAACGCTTACAGATGCTGATTGTCGGTTTCTGCTTTGGCGCATTTCTAGAGGGAGCGGCCGGGTTTGGCGCGCCGGTAGCCATTACCGCCGCGTTGCTGGTCGGTTTAGGGTTCAATCCACTCTATGCGGCGGGCCTGTGCCTGATCGTTAATACCGCGCCGGTGGCTTTCGGTGCAATGGGGATCCCGATTATTGTGGCGGGCCAGGTGACTGGGATAGATAGCTTCGTCATCGGCCAGATGGTTGGGCGTCAATTACCCTTCCTGACGATTATCGTGCTGTTTTGGATCATGGCCATTATGGACGGCTGGCGCGGTGTTAAAGAGACTTGGCCTGCGGTCATGGTGGCAGGCGGGAGCTTTGCCCTGGCGCAGTATCTCAGCTCCAACTTTCTTGGGCCGGAACTGCCGGACATTATCTCCTCATTGGTTTCGCTGGTATGTCTGACGATGTTCTTGCGTGTTTGGCAGCCCAAACGCATCTTCCGCTTTGAGAACGTTGAAAGTCCAGCTACCGCTCAAACGCTGGTGGTGCAGCAGCACTATCGCTTAGGACAGATTATTCGTGCCTGGATGCCATTTATTTTCCTGAGCGCGACGGTCACCCTGTGGAGCATTCCACCGTTTAAAGCATTATTTGCCAAAGGTGGGGCGTTGCAAGATTGGGTACTCAATTTTCCGGTGCCTTTCCTGGATAAGTTGGTGGCTAAAGTGCCACCGGTTGTAGCAGACATAACGCCCTATGCTGCGGTGTTCAAACTCGACTGGTTCTCAGCTACCGGCACCGCGATTATGGTTGCGGCGATCGTTTCGATTATCTACCTACGGATGAAGCCTAAAGATGCGGTCACCACATTTGCAGAAACGATAAAATCCTTGATGTTGCCAATCTATTCGATCGGTATGGTGCTGGCCTTTGCCTTTATTTCAAACTATTCCGGATTATCAGCAACGCTAGCGTTGGCATTGGCACATACTGGCAAGTCGTTCACCTTTTTCTCGCCGTTCCTTGGCTGGCTAGGGGTATTTCTTACTGGCTCCGACACCTCGTCTAACGCGCTGTTCGCCGCTCTGCAAGCCACTACCGCGCAGCAGATTGGCGTTTCGGATGTGTTATTGGTGGCGGCAAACACCACCGGCGGGGTAACCGGGAAAATGATTTCGCCGCAGTCCATCGCCATTGCCTGTGCCGCCGTTGGCTTGGTGGGGAAAGAGTCAGACTTATTTCGCTTTACCGTAAAACACAGTCTGATCTTCACCTGTATGGTGGGGGTGATCACTACGCTGCAGGCCTATTGGCTGACATGGATGATCCCATGACAACGTTTCGTCCACTGCGCTTGGCCGATCGTCTGGCAGAAGATCTTAAGGCAATGATTCACGAACGTAAGCTGGAGGCGGGTATGCGTTTGCCCGCCGAACGCCAGTTGGCCAACGAGTTGGATGTCTCGCGTTCTTCCTTACGCGAAGCGATCCAAAAGCTGATTAGCGAAAAAATTCTTATTAGCCGACGCGGTGGCGGAACCTTTGTTTACGATGAACTCTCTCCTTGGTCGGAGCAAAGCATCGTGGAGCCGCTGAGAACCTTGGTGGCCGACGACCCTGACTACCGTTATGACATTCTGGAAGCCCGTCATGCTATCGAGGCCAGCACTGCTTGGCATGCGGCGATGCGTGCCACTGCCGCAGACAAAGAGAAACTACAGGCTTGTTTTGACGCCACGCTGGAGTTTAAAGAGAGCGATAACCCCGATCTGGCGGCACAGGCGGATGTACGCTTTCACCTGGCGATTGCTGAGGCCTCGCATAACGTGGTTTTACTGCAAACCATGCGTGGTTTTTTCGATTTAATGCAGTCCTCCGTCATGCATAGTCGCCAGCGCATGTATACCGTGCCGACCATCTTTACGCGGCTCACTGAACAGCATGAGGAAATGCTGCAGGCTATTTTGGTTGGCGATCCTGAACGTGCGGGCAAGGCGGCGAAATCCCATTTGGGATTCGTTCACTCAACCATAAAAAACCTGCATGAAGATGAGGCTAGGCTGGCACGCATTACCCGCCTGCCGGATGAAAATTCACTGTAGTAAGGGAGATCGTTACATGATTATCTCAGCAGCCACCGACTACCGCGCCGCTGCGCAACGTAGATTGCCACCCTTTCTGTTTCATTACATCGATGGTGGCGCTTACGCTGAACACACGTTGCGGCGTAACGTAGAGGATTTGGCTCAGGTCGCTCTAAGGCAGCGTGTCCTGAAGAACATGTCAGCGCTCAGCTTGGAAACCAAGCTCTTCAATGAGACGCTATCAATGCCCGTCGCCCTGGGCCCAGTTGGATTGTGCGGTATGTATGCTCGTCGTGGCGAGGTGCAGGCCGCACGCGCTGCAGAGCAGAAAGGTATTCCTTTTACGCTTTCTACCGTCTCCGTGTGCCCGATTGAAGAGGTAACACCCGCGATCAAACGCCCGATGTGGTTTCAGCTGTATGTGCTAAAAGATCGTGGTTTTATGCGCAATGCGTTAGAGCGCGCGAAAGCCGCCGGTTGTACCACCTTGATATTCACTGTGGATATGCCGATACCCGGGGCGCGTTATCGCGATGCGCATTCGGGCATGAGCGGCCCGCATGCTGCACTGCGGCGCTATTGGCAATCTGTTACCCATCCCTCCTGGGCATGGGATGTTGGCCTGAACGGGCGTCCGCACGATCTGGGGAACATCTCAACGTATCTTGGTAAACCTACCGGATTAGAAGACTACATCGGCTGGCTGGGAGCCAACTTCGATCCTTCGATCTCGTGGCGCGATCTGGAGTGGATCCGCGATTTTTGGCAGGGGCCGATGGTGATTAAAGGCATTCTCGACGCTGATGATGCGCGTGATGCCGTGCGTTTTGGTGCCGACGGCATTGTGGTTTCTAACCACGGAGGCCGTCAGCTTGATGGCGTACTCTCCTCAGCGCGTGCGTTGCCGATGATCGCCGATGCGGTAAAGGGCGATATCACCATCCTTGCAGACAGCGGGGTGCGCAGCGGATTAGACGTGGTGCGGATGATCGCGCTCGGTGCTGATAGCGTGCTGCTGGGGCGCGCTTATCTTTATGCATTGGCGACCGCAGGCCAAGCAGGGGTGGAAAACCTGCTCGATCTGATTAAAAAAGAGATGTGCGTAGCGATGACGCTGACCGGGGCGAAAAGTATTGCTGAAATCAGCCGCGACTTATTGGTGCGGGAAGGATTTTAAGCCATAAGATTCCTTTTTCCCGAAGGTGGGAAAAAGGAAAGGTTCGTTTGATACCCGCAGGCCCATGGCCGTGGTGATGAGGCCACAGTTCTTTAGCGTTCGACCTTCAAGCTGCATAAGTGTTGGCTGCCTTTTCTCACCGTTTACCAAGCACCTCGCTCAGTTGCCGCGTTACTCGGCCCAATTCAGGGCCTCGCCCCTGCGGGGCCAGCGCAAGCGCTATTCAAAAACGCATTGCGTTTTTGTCATGCAACTCGAAGTAACTTGGGTATATCCTTAAATTCGCCGTTAAATGGACAATATGGATGACAAAGAGCCTCTGGCGGAATTGTTAGTGCACTATCCTTGAATTAAAATCATTATCATTTTCTCTGTTGGGGAGAAAAGTATGCTATTTTTAAAAGTGTGACGACTAGATATATTTTATTTTGCATCTTGCCTTAGCGCCATTTAATTCTCTGATTTAAAGTCATTAAATTACGGCGCCCTTACTTTGTTACATTAATTATCATTCGGTAAAGGATGATAATTTTCTCTTTTTTATGGTTTTAGGTTTTTATTATAGGAAATGTTTCCCCGATATTTTTATTACCATAATCCTAAAGTGATAACTAAAATCAAGGTGGTAATATTATGTCAGCAACAAATAACGATCTTTTTATTAACTGGCTGAAGAAAGAGGTCACTCCGGCGTTGGGGTGTACCGAGCCCGTAGCCATTGCTTTTGCCGCAGCAACCGCTAGCAAATATTTAAATGAGCCTTGTCTTAACATATCCGGTTTTATATCTGAGAATCTGTATAAAAATGCCATAGGCGTTACCATTCCTGGCACCTGCTTTTCCGGCGTTGATATGGCTGCCGCGGTTGGCGTCTGCGCAGGGGATCCGGATAAAGGTTTGGAAACTCTCAAGGGTATTAACGCTTCTCAGATAGAGCAGGCCGATGCGATGGTAAAAAATGATGCGGTGAGCATCTCGGCACGCGATACCCCCGACTTTATTCATATCGATCTGACCGCTACAGGCGCGACTCAACGTTGCCGGGTGGTTATCAGAAAGAGCCATACCCGCATCACCGAGCTTTATGTTAATGACCAGCCGATTCCGTTCAGCATGCAGACATGCTGCGATGCCGATGAAGCCGAGCTCAAACAGTTTTCTATTGAGGAAGCCTTCGATTTCGTCAACCGAGCCAGTTTTGAAGACATTGCCTTTATTCTGGAAGCTGCACGACTCAATGGGGCGCTCTCTGAAGAAGGTCGTAAAAAACCCTATGGACTGAATATCAGTGGCACCCTATCAACTGCCGTCAGTCAGGGCTTGATGGGGGATGATCTGCTTTCCCGTATTGCCATCGAAACGGTAGCAGCTTCCGATGCCAGAATGGGGGGAGCACCGGTTACCGCTATGTCCAACTTTGGTTCTGGCAACCAGGGCGTAGCTGCTACGTTGCCAGTGGTGGTGCTAGCTCGCGAACTGCAGGCCAGTGAAGATGAATTGGCCCGAGCATTGGCGCTGTCACACCTGACCGCTATCTCGGTTCACTCCCGCTATACACGCCTCTCAGCCCTGTGCGCCGCCTCTACCGCCGCTATGGGAGCGGCGGCAGGTATGGCTTGGCTGTTCACTCGGGATCTTCAGGTTATTCAGACCGCCATCATCAACATGATCAGCGACGTTAGCGGCATTATCTGTGATGGTGCCTCCAACAGTTGTGCCATGAAAGTTTCCAGCGTCACCATGAGCGCATTCAGGGCTGTTCTGATGGCTAAACAAGGGGTCAGAGTCAGCGATCATGACGGTATTGTCAGCGAGGGTGCGGAACAGAGCATCAACAATCTCTGCCGCTTAGTAACTAAGGCCATGCCGCATACCGATAAGGAAATCATTCGCATTATGGCTGAAAAGCGTCAGCAAGCTTAAATCATTGCAACGCTGGCTAATAAGTGGGAATAGATTATGAAAAAAGAGGCTATTTTAAGGGGAATGAGCGCGGTGATGCCTTTGTGCATCGGTGACTTTCCCTTTTCATTCATCGTGGGGGCGCTCAGTGTCAGTATGGGTATGAGCGTCTGGCAGAGTACCGCCTGGTCGGGCATTGTTATCGCCGGTTCGGCTCAGATGCTGGCCCTGAATATGTTGAAAACCGGCACCAGTCTGGGTGTGATTATTTTCACCACATTCATTATCAATCTACGGCATGTGTTATACAGCGCCTCTCTGGCAGGAAAAGTTAAGGAGAGCTCTTTCCTGAGAAAGTGTTTCATGTCTTATGGTCTGACTGATGAAGTTTACGCCACCACCGTAAAAGAAATGGATCGCGGAAAAAGTGATAAATATCTGTTCTATTTTTCCGCCATGCTCACCTTCTGGGTTATCTGGGTGTTGGCTGACTTTCTGGGCGCATGGATTGGTTCCTCTTTCCCGGACATTCAAAAATATGGATTGGATTTCGCCATGGTGGCAGCCTTTATCGCCATTGTGGTGCCGCAGGTGAAAAGCCAGGCCTGTACGGTGGCGGCATTGGTCGCTTCGGTGTCAGGCGTGCTGTTGGTTGCCCTTCCCTGGTCATTGGGTATTGTGCTGGCCTCGCTGTTCGGTGTGCTTGCCGGGCTATGTGTGGATCTGTCGGAAGAGAAAAAAGCCGAAGCTGCTAAGCAACAAGACGGCGAGGCCCAACTCAGTGGGGAGGTTAGGTCATGAATAATGGTTTTTTTCTGGCGCTGACCCTAGGTATGGCCGCCGTGACCTTTCTGGTTCGTTTCTCATTCATTGGCATTGCTGGGAAACTGCATATGAATGAGCGGGTAAGAAAAACGCTGCGCTTTGTTCCGGTCACGGTATTACCCGCCATCATTATTATTCAAATCCTCGATGTGAATTCGCATATGGAATTTGATTTGCATAACCCGAAAGTGATTGCTGCCATTATCTGCACACTGATCAGTTTCCGTCTTGGGTTAATTTGGGTAGTCGTGAGCGGTGTGGGATCCTTGGTGTTACTTAACCACTTTATGTAAAAGCGTATGCCCCTCTATTGCTTTGAACAACATTGCTTCAGGCAAGAGGGGCTTTTGTCAGGTTGGTGGTATCTGCTGCAGCTTCCATTCCGCCAGTGCCTGCTGGCGGCGGCGTTTGACCTCGTCGCGGATAGCCAACCCTTGCAGGCCGCTTTCCACCACCTCTTTTACCGAAACCGCGCTGGCGACCTGATAGGCCTGACGCAGATAATCCCCTTGCGGATAAGGATTGTTTTCAAAACCGGTACGTCCACGGGCGTCGGCTTCGCTGGTGAGGATCATCTGCTCTAACCGTTGAGGTTTACGCCAGACGTCGATGGTATCGAACAGTTTGAGTAAGGTTTCCGGGCGCAGCTTGAACACCGTGTGGATCAGATCGTGGTATTCAGTCACCAGCTTGGCCAGTTCACGGACTGGATTGGGTACGCGCAATCTTTGGCACAGTCTTTCAACCAGTTTGATACCCGCAGGCCCGTGTCCATAGTGATGAGGCCACAGTTCTTTAGGCGTCAGCCCTTTACCGAGATCGTGGCAGAGTGCTGAGAAACGAACATCTACCTCGGGGCTGAGCTGTGCGGCGATTGCCAGCGTCATCAGGGTATGTACGCCGGTATCGATCTCCGGGTGCCACTTTTCAGGTGCCGGGACGCCAAACAGCGCATCGATTTCTGGGAACAGGATTTTCAGTGCACCGCAGTCGCGCAGTACCTGGAAGTAAACTTGTGGGCTCTGGCTTTGTAATGCTTTCTCGGTTTCTTTCCATACCCGTTCTGCCGTTAAAGTCGCTAGCTCACCGTTTTGCGCCATCTGTTGCATAAGCTCGGTGGTTTCAGGGGCTACGGTAAAGCCCAAATGCGCAAAGCGAGCGGCAAAACGTGCAACGCGCACCACCCGAAGTGGATCTTCACCAAAGGCGTCGGAAACATGACGTAAAATGCGTGCTTCAAGATCGGCCTGACCGTTGTAAGGGTCCACCAACTCCCCATCGTCGCTCTGGGCGATAGCGTTGATGGTGAGGTCGCGCCGCAACAAATCGTCTTCCAGAGTTACGTCCGGCGCGGCATAGCAGGTAAACCCGGTGTAGCCTTGGCCAGATTTGCGCTCGGTACGGGCTAGCGCATACTCCTCGTGCGTTTTGGGGTTGAGAAATACCGGAAAGTCTTTTCCCACCTGTTGGTAGCCAAGAGCCAACAGGTCGGCCGGGGTTGCACCCACGACGACCCAGTCGCGATCAAACACGGGTATATTGAGCAGACTGTCACGGACGGCACCGCCGACCAGGTAAATCTTCACGGTTTAGCTCCTGAGTGCGTTTGATAGTTGGTTTAAGCAGGTACTTGACCAAAGCCCCTATGCCTTTCGCCTTGATGACAGGCTTTGGTTCTGCGGTGGCTGACGGAGCATGCCGAATAAAAAGGGCGCTCACAGGCGCCCAGGATCCTGCATCTATTGAGCTTAGTTCATCCAGCGATTATTTTTACGGCGTGGGACCAGGCGTGGTAACAGCAAACCGAGCAACAACCCGGCACCTGCAACACCACCGCCATACAGGAACCACTGCAGAATAATGGTGCGCTGTTTGTCGTCAAGTTGCAGATTGACGGCATTGACCTTTTTCTGCGCCACAATCAGCTGATTTTTCAGATCTTGATTTTCCTGCTTCAGGCCACTGATCGTGCTGTCGCTGGCGGCGACTTTCTGTTGCATTTCTGCGGTGCGTTGGTTCCAGCTATTATCGATATTAGCCAATTTGTCGGTCAGGGTTTTCACCTGCAGCTCCAGCTCAGGCAATTGACTGCGTAGGCTAGGCGTTTGGCTTAACTGGTCAAGCTGGATCCAGACGGTGCGCCCTTTGGCGTCACGGATTTGGCCGTAGCTGTTATTCTCATTCACGCTCAGCAACGTGACTTCTTCTCCGGCATTCAATGTGCCGACGATGCGATATTGGTTACCGGGGCCGCTGTGGACATAAGTATTTAATTCATCAGAAATATAGCGTTTCTCTTCGGCATGGGCACCCCAAGTGATACTCAACGTTAGCAAGGTAAGGAAAATCAGGCGTAATTTATGCATGAGCTCATCGTTTCTGTGTGGATTTATGGAACGATAGTAGAGCGTTCAGTCTGGCGGTGCAACGCTAAAACCGGAATGAGAACTCTCTTGGTATGGCGGATCTTGTGCGTTGCGGGGCACTGAATAGCGTAACAGGTTTTTTCTGCAGTCATCAGAGTCAAGCCGGGGCAATCGCGGTAATATACTGCCACTGTGCGTCGTCGGGTTGATTACGGCGAGCTGGCTTTGCCACCGTGAACACTCACGCGAATGCCTAACTTATTGGTGCAAAAGAAATATGAGCGTTGAAATAGAACTGAAGTTTATTGTTTCCCCCGAAGCTGTTGCGACACTCCCTGAGCGGTTTGCTGCCTGGCCCAATCAGCATTCTGCACCACAGAAGCTGACCAATATTTACTTTGAAACCGCCGATAACTACCTGCGAAAGCATGACATGGGCCTGCGTATCCGTGGGTATGACGACAGCTATGAGATGACGCTCAAAACTGCGGGTTCGGTAGTGGGGGGATTACATCAGCGGCCAGAATACAACATAGCGATCGCTAAGCCGTTGCTGGCCTTGAAAAAATTCCCGGCGGATATCTGGCCGCAAGACTGCAAGCTGACGCAGTTGCAAAAGGCACTACAGCCGCTGTTCCGTACCGACTTTGTGCGTGAAAAGTGGGTGGTCACTTACGGCGAGAGCGAGATTGAGATTGGCTTGGATCAAGGCGAAGTGCGGGCGGGTGAGTTGAGCGAAGAGATATGTGAGCTTGAGCTGGAACTGAAATGTGGTGAAACCGGCGATCTGCTGGCGTTGGCAATGACATTGGCAGAACAGGGGGGGTTACGGCAAGGCAGCCTGAGTAAAGCGGCGCGAGGTTACCATTTAGCTCAGGGCAACGTTGAGCGTGAGTTACGACCGCTGACGGTACTAAAACCAGCGCCCAAGTCCACGGTAGAACAGGGTATGGTGGCCGCTTTTGAACTGGCGCTGAGCCACTGGCAGTATCATGAAGAGCTGTGGCTGCGTGGTGATAAACAGGCACGCCGTGCGGTAATGGAGGCCATCGCTCTGATTCGTCAGGCTCTGGTGATCTTTGGTGGTTTAGTGCCACGTAAGGCGAGCTCCGATCTGCGGGCTCGGCTGACCGCGTTGGAGCCGCTGCTGGTGGACAAAACCACCAAGCCGCAGGTGCTATGTTATGGCGCAGAGTACTTGCAATGTAAGTTGGCACTCACATCGTGGCTAATTACCGGCGCGTGGCGGACTTTTATTGATGCCAAATCACAGGCCAAGCTGGACGGCTCATTCAAGCGCTTCAGCGATATCATGTTGAGCCGCAGTGCTGCCGAGTTGAAAGAAGCCTTCACGCGCCCTCTCAATGAAGATGAGTATCAAGAGCAATTGCCGCGCCTTACGCGCCAGGTGTTGTCGTTCATTCTGCTTTCCGGTGCTTACCCGGACTGCGAGACTGGGCCGTATATTGAAAACTGGCGTGAACTGCAATCAGCTGTCGCTGAACGCCGCCAAGGTTGGTATGAAGCCAGCCGTAAACAGGCTTTATCCCATGCGCCATTCTGGTTAAACGGCGCGGTTCGTTAATCAAAGCCGGTCTGCAGGGCTGTAGACCACTGAACGGGGCATTTACTATGTTGCCACTCTCTGCTGCGTTACAGGTTCAGGCACAGGATATTGTGCAGCGTTTTCAGGAAACTCAGGGTAACGGGGTGGTGCTGAGCGCCGCAGAACAAAGCGTTTTGGCGTCGAGCGATTTTGTCAGTGACATGCTGCTTGGCCATCCAGAATGGCTGGATAGGTTACGTAAACAGCCGCCGGTTGCGGATGAGTGGCAGCGTTACTCAGGCCAACTGCAAGGTTTGCTCGAAGAAGTGCGCGACGAAGCGCAGTTAATGCGGGTGTTGCGTCTGTTCCGCCGTGAGAACCTGGCTCGCATTGCCTGGGCGCAGGCAATGCGGCTATGTACCACTGAACAAACGCTACAGCAGTTGAGTGCCTTGGCAGAAATGCTGATCGTCAGTGCCCGTGATTGGCTCTATCAAACCTGTTGCCGCGAGTGGGGAACACCCTGCAATGGTGACGGTGTGCCGCAACCCTTGCTGATCTTGGGGATGGGCAAACTCGGTGGCAGCGAACTGAATTTCTCGTCAGACATCGATCTGATCTTTGTATATCCGGAAAATGGCCAAACCCAGGGTGGGCGGCGTGAACTGGACAATGCCCAGTTCTTCACCCGCATGGGGCAGCGTCTGATCAAGGTGCTGGATCAGCCCACTCTCGACGGTTTTGTCTACCGCGTTGATATGCGCCTGCGGCCTTTTGGCGATAGCGGGCCGCTGGTGATGAGTTTTGCCGCTCTGGAAGATTATTATCAGGAGCAAGGGCGAGATTGGGAACGCTATGCGATGGTCAAGGCCCGCCTGATGGGCGATTCGCAAGATCCCTACAGCCAGGAACTGCGTAAAACCCTGCGGCCGTTTGTGTTCCGCCGCTATATCGATTTCAGCGTGATCCAGTCGCTGCGCAATATGAAAGGCATGATTGCCCGCGAGGTTCGGCGGCGTGGGCTGAAAGACAATATCAAGCTGGGGGCGGGTGGCATCCGGGAAATTGAGTTTATCACTCAGGTATTCCAACTGATCCGAGGCGGGCGTGAACCCAGTCTGCAGGGGCGATCGCTGTTACCGACGCTGCAGGCGGTTGAGGTATTGGGATTACTCACGCCACAACAGGTTGCGGAGCTGAGCCGGAGCTACCTGTTCCTGCGCCGGCTGGAAAATCTGTTGCAGGCGATTGCTGACCAGCAAACCCAGACCTTACCGCAGGATGCATTGGATCAGGCCCGACTCGCTTGGGGAATGGATCAGCCAGACTGGCCGTCGCTGATGGTGGTATTGGAAGACCATATGCGCCAGGTTCGTGCGGTATTTGATGACCTGATCGGCGACGATAGCCCGGATGTAGGCGAAGATCCTGACTATCAGCATTTTTACAGTCTGTGGCAGGACGAACTGGAAGAGAACGAACTTGCGCCTCTTACGCCACATTTGAACGAGGATGCGCGGCAACAGTTGTTGCGCACTATTGCTGAATTCCGGCGCGATGTGGATAAGCGAACCATTGGCCCGCGAGGCCGGGATGTGCTGGACCAACTGCTGCCGCGCCTGCTGGCAGAGGTTTGTCCGCGCAAGGATGCGGCAACGGTGCTGGTGCGGCTTACCCAGTTGTTGCTGAGTATCGTGACCCGCACGACCTATCTAGAACTGCTGGTGGAATACCAGGCCGCTCTCAGCCACCTTATTCGCCTTTGTGCCGCATCCCCGATGATCACCAGCCAACTTGCACGCTATCCGCTGTTGTTGGATGAGCTGTTGGATACAGCCACGCTCTACCAACCGGTCGCTCTGGAAGCCTACCGCAGCGAGTTGCGCCAATATCGTCTGCGCGTGCCGGAAGATGACGAAGAGCAGCAGTTGGAAGCGTTGCGGCAGTTCAAACAGGCGCAACTGCTGCGTATTGCGGCGGCGGATATCGTTGAAGCGCTGCCGGTAATGAAAGTGAGCGATCACTTAACCTACCTGGCTGAAGCGATGATTGATGCGGTAGTGCAGCAGGCATGGAAAGACATGGTTGCGCGTTATGGTCAGCCTACCCATCTGCATGAGCGCGAAGGACGCGGCTTTGCCGTTATTGGTTATGGCAAGCTGGGTGGATGGGAACTAGGCTACAGCTCCGATCTCGATCTGGTATTTCTGTTGGATTGCCCGCCGGAAGTCATGACCGATGGCGATCGCTGTATCGATGGTCGTCAGTTCTATCTGCGGCTGGCGCAGCGCGTCATGCATTTGTTCAGTACCCGAACCTCATCCGGAATTCTGTATGAGGTGGACGCTCGTCTGCGTCCTTCTGGGGCGGCGGGGATGTTGGTCAGCACGGTGGAAGCCTTTGCTGATTATCAGCACAACGAGGCGTGGACCTGGGAGCATCAGGCCTTGGTTCGGGCGCGTATCGTGTATGGCGATCCCGCTTTGCATCAACAATTTGACGTGATCCGGCGCGATATCCTGTGCAAAACGCGTGAGGCTGAAAAGCTGCAGCAGGAAGTGCGTGAAATGCGTGAAAAAATGCGTAACCATCTGGGCAATAAACAGCGTGACTTGTTTGATATTAAAGCCGATGAGGGGGGCATCACCGATATCGAATTTATCGCCCAATATCTGGTCTTGCGCTACGCTGCGGGTGAACCGCGTTTGACGCGTTGGTCGGATAACGTGCGCATCTTCGAACTGATGGCCAATTACAACATCATGCCGGAACAAGAAGCACGGGCGCTGACCACGGCCTATGTCACCATGCGTGATGAAATTCATCATCTGGCGTTGCAGGAGCATTCTGGCAAAGTCAGCCAGGATCTGTTTGTTGCAGAGCGTGAACAGGTGCGCGTTAGTTGGAAAAAGTGGCTGGGTTAGCCGGGCCGATGTGCTGTTTTAACGGTATTGTCGGCGCTTATGCTAATATCTGCCGAATTTATTTTTACGACCTATTGGGAGTTTTCGGATGAAAGTTACACTGCCTGATTTTCGCCGCGCCGGTGTGTTGGTGGTTGGTGACGTCATGTTGGATCGCTATTGGTATGGGCCGACCAGTCGTATCTCCCCGGAAGCGCCTGTGCCGGTGGTTAAGGTTGAAACTATTGAAGAGCGTCCCGGTGGTGCGGCTAACGTTGCGATGAACATTGCTTCACTCGGCGCCAATTCTCGCCTGGTAGGATTGACGGGTATCGACGATGCAGCGCGGGCGTTGAGTGCCAAACTCAGTGAAGTCAATGTCCGTTGTGATTTCGTCTCTGTGCCGACGCACCCGACCATTACCAAACTGCGCGTACTTTCCCGTAACCAACAGCTGATCCGCCTCGATTTCGAAGAAGGCTTCTCCAACGTCGATCCGCAACCGCTTCTGGAGCGTATTCAACAGGCGCTGCCACAGATTGGTGCCCTGGTGTTATCGGACTATGGCAAAGGCGCACTGAGTAAAGTGCAGGGCATGATTGCCCTGGCGCGTGCGGCCAAGATGCCGGTTTTGATTGACCCGAAGGGTACTGATTTTGAACGCTATCGTGGTGCGACGTTGCTAACGCCGAATCTCTCCGAATTCGAAGCTGTGGTGGGCCACTGTAAGAATGACGATGAGTTGGTAGAACGTGGCATGAAACTGGTGGCCGACTATGACCTGTCTGCGTTGCTGATAACCCGCTCCGAACACGGTATGACGCTGCTGCAACCGGGCCGCGCACCGCTGCATCTGCCCACTCAGGCGCAGGAAGTGTTCGATGTGACCGGCGCGGGGGATACGGTTATCGGCGTTCTGGCGGCTGCTCTGGCTGCGGGCAATACGCTGGAAGAGTCCTGTTTCCTGGCTAACGCAGCTGCCGGTGTGGTGGTCGGTAAACTGGGAACCTCTACCGTTTCGCCAATCGAGCTGGAAAATGCCATTCGTGGCCGCGCGAAAACCGGGTTCGGTGTAATGACCGAAGCCGAGTTGAAAAAGGCGGTGGCGCAGGCGCGGCAGCGTGGTGAAAAAGTGGTTATGACTAATGGCATCTTCGATATTCTGCATGCGGGTCATGTTTCTTATCTAGCCAATGCCCGCAAACTGGGCGATCGCCTGATTGTGGCGGTGAACAGCGATGCTTCTACCAAGCGCCTGAAAGGGGAAACCCGTCCGGTTAACCTGTTGGAAAACCGCATGGTGGTATTGGGGGCTCTGGAAGCAGTGGATTGGGTTGTGCCTTTTGAAGAAGATACGCCGCAACGCTTGATCGCCGATATCCTGCCAGATCTACTGGTTAAAGGTGGCGACTATCAACCGCATGAAATTGCCGGTAGTGCCGAGGTGTGGGCCAACGGTGGCGACGTGCGGGTACTGAACTTTGAAGATGGGTTATCAACCACCAACATCATCAAGGCTATCAAGGATGGGCGCGGTTAACGCATTGATAAATTAGAGTGTTGTCGTTTAAAAGGTAATAAACAGGGCGGTGTAGCGTGAGTGGACTAAAGCAGGAGCTGAGTTTGGCGCAGGGCGTTGGGCTGTTGTCCACTTCACTGTTGGGTACCGGGGTGTTTGCCGTGCCAGCTTTGGCGGCGCAGGTGGCGGGAAGCGATAGCCTGTGGGCTTGGCCGATACTGATTGTGCTGGTTTTCCCTATTGCCATTGCTTTTGCAGCACTGGGCCGCCATTTCCCCAGTGCCGGTGGTGCCGCGCACTTTGTTGGTATGGCTTTCGGGCCGCGTATGGCGAAAGTCACTGGCTGGCTGTTTCTTTCCGTGATCCCTGTGGGGCTGCCTGCTGCATTACAGATTGCAGCCGGATTCTGGCAAGCCACATTTGGTTGGGATGCGAACGGGCTGCTGTTGGTGCAGATCGCCACGCTGGTGGTCATTTGGCTGCTTGGTACGCGCAGCGCCGGATCCAGTGCCAATATACAGACGTTAATCGCCATTCTGGTGGTGGCATTGGTCGCGGCGATCTGGTGGCAAGGCGACATTACTCCCGCGCAAATCCCATGGCCCGCAGTCAGTGATATTTCCTCTACCAATATGTTCCATGCATTGGCGGTTATGTTCTGGTGTTTCGTCGGTCTGGAGGCTTTTGCTCATCTGGCGACCGAGTTCCGCAACCCCGAGCGGGATTTTCCGCGTGCTCTAATGTTAGGGCTGTTGGTGGCTGGGGCGGTTTATTGGGGCTGTACCGTAGCGGTACTGCATTTCCATGCCTATGGCGAGCAACAGGCTGCCGCCGCTTCGTTGCCTGGAATTGTGGTGCAGTTGTTTGGTGAACATGCGCTTTGGGTCGCCTGCATCATCGGCTACCTGGCCTGTTTTGCCAGCGTGAATATTTACACCCAGAGTTTTGCACGTCTGGTGTGGTCGCAGGCGCAGGGAAAACCCTCCAGCGCACTGGCAAAACTTTCAGCGGGCCGGGTACCTGTCAATGCCTTAAGTACGGTTGTGGGCTGTAGCCTGATCTTCACGTTATTGATTTATACTCTCAAACTGCCGCTGGATATGCTGTTGGTGTATGCCAATGGCATTTTCGTGTTGATCTATCTGCTGTGTATGCTGGCAGGCTGCCGGATATTACAGGGGCGCTCGCGGCTGATGGCGATTATCGGTTCGGCATTGTGTTTGCTGCTTCTGGTGATTATCGGTTGGAAAAGCCTGTATGCGTTAGTGATGTTGGTGCTGATCTGGCTGGTGCTACCGCGTAAACCTTACCTGGTGATCAAACAGCAGTAAGGGCGTGTTTGCCACGCCCCTTGCCGCCCACTTATTCGTCTTCAGTCTTTGCCGGTGGGGTATTACCCTGCTTGCCTTCCAGCTCGCTCAAACGTTGCTCCAGCAATGCCAGCTTTTCACGAGTACGCAGTAGTACCTGAGTTTGCACGTCGAACTCTTCGCGATTCACCAAATCCAGACGGGTTAGCTGCGATTGCAGCACCTGACGAACTTTTTTCTCAACGTCTTCCCCGAATTCTCGTACGCCCTTAGGAAGGGACTCTTGTACCTGGCGTGCGATCTGTTCAATTTTTTTCGGGTCAATCATGGCATTTCCCTTTCTGATATTGGGTGGCTTGTACCGTCTAGTGTAATGCGAGTTGCTCGCTGGATAAACTATTAACCTTGTCTGCCGACGTAAGGTCAGACGTAAGGCCAATAGTGTGATCGGTCTGCTGAGTGGTGGCTTGAAACGGGAAGGGGATGGGGTTATAGTCGATATGCTTATTCTCAGGGCGGGGTGAAAGTCCCCACCGGCGGTAAATCATCTTATACGGTGAAAGCCCGCGAGCGCTCAACCTATCTTTCGGGAACAGGTTAGAGGTCAGCAGATCCGGTGTAATTCCGGGGCCGACGGTTATAGTCCGGATGGGAGAGAGTAACGACACCTGTCGGGCTTACGCTCGCTTGCGTTATTTTTTCGGTTATTATATAGCCACTCCTCAAGATAGCCCTGGTTCTGGTAATCCATAAATTTAATGAGGTTTTTTACCATGAATCAGACCCTACTTTCAGATTTCGGCACGCCGTTAGAACGCGTTGAGCGCGCTCTTGATGCATTGCGCAATGGGCGCGGTGTTATGGTGCTTGATGATGAAAATCGTGAAAACGAAGGTGATATGATCTTCGCCGCAGAAACCATGACCGTGGAGCAAATGGCACTGACCATTCGCTTCGGTAGCGGCATAGTCTGTCTGTGTATCACCGAGGATCGCCGTCAGCAGCTTGAGTTGCCGATGATGGTGACCAACAACTCCAGCCAGTTCCAGACCGCTTTTACCGTGACGATTGAAGCGGCACAAGGTGTGACCACTGGCGTATCCGCTGCCGATCGTCTGACAACCATCCGCGCGGCGATTGCAGACAATGCCAAACCGAGCGATCTGAGCCGCCCTGGCCATGTATTCCCGCTGCGTGCCCAGCCTGGCGGTGTATTGAGCCGCCGTGGTCATACTGAAGCCACTATCGATCTGGTTGCCATGGCTGGCTTTACACCTGCTGGTGTACTGTGTGAGCTGACTAACGATGACGGTAGCATGGCTCGTGCACCGGAAGTGATCACCTTTGCCAGGCAGCATGATATGCCGGTACTGACTATCGAAGATCTGGTGGCCTACCGTCAGTCGCAGGAAAAGAAAGCCAGCTGATTGGCTGACTGAAATGAAAAAGCCGCCAACGCGGCTTTTTTTGTGCCCAATTGCCCCTGTACCACGTTGGAATAGTTCTTAATGACTCGCTTTCACCATTCAGATTTATTGAATATCTCTGTCATGGTTATCCGGCAGTTTAGGTAGAGCAAAGCGCGTAATGTAGTCAGCAGAAAAACCACGCTAACCAAAGGAACATTCATGAGCACCTCTCGTATGCCCGCGCTTTTTCTCGGCCACGGTAGCCCAATGAACGTGCTGGAAGATAATCGCTATACGCAGACATGGCAGACGTTGGGTGAGCAACTGCCGCGTCCTAAAGCAATCATTGCCGTCTCTGCCCACTGGTACACCCGTGGAACTGCGGTGACAGCGATGGCGCAGCCAAAAACCATTCACGACTTTGGCGGCTTTCCTCAGGCGCTGTTTGATACCCAGTATCCGGCACCGGGCTCGCCTGAGTTGGCAGCAGAACTGCAAGACCTATTGTCACCCATCGAGGTGACCGCTGATACCCGCGAATGGGGATTGGATCATGGCAGTTGGGGCGTACTGATCAAGATGTACCCGCAAGCCGATATTCCAGTGGTACAGCTAAGTATCGATGGTACCCAGCCAGCGGAATACCATTACCAACTGGGGAAAAAGCTGGCAGCGCTGCGTGAACAAGGGATCATGATCGTCGCCAGCGGCAACGTGGTGCATAACCTGCGTATGGCGAAATGGCAGGGGGATGTCAGCCCATATCCTTGGGCGGAGTCATTTAATCAGTACGTTCGGGATAACCTGAGTTTTCAAGGCAAGCATCATCCGCTGGTAAACTTTATGCAACATGAAGGCGCGGCGTTGTCGAATCCGACGCCAGAACATTACCTACCGCTGTTGTATGTGCTGGGAAGTTGGGATGGTCAAGAACCGATTTCTATCCCGGTTGATGGGATCGAAATGGGATCACTGAGTATGCTTTCAGTGCAGGTCGGTTGAATGTAAAAAGGCGCGAAAATTCGCGCCTTGATATGCAACGGCTTAACTATCAGCCGAGAATGATATGTGGGTAAAAACGCGACAGATCCTGCGTGATCAGTTCGCGATCTTCACGCAGGCCAATACCGCAGGGCTGATCGTCAACCAGCCAACTGCCAATCAGCGTATAGCTCCCCTCAAACTGCGGTAACGGCTGGAACTGCTGCACAATCATGCCTTCTTCGCCGTATGGACCTTCGACACGAGCCACTTCCTGGCCATTTTGTACGATCTGGATATTGGCACCTTCGCGTGAGAACAACGGTTTGGTCACGTAGTGATCCATCGGTGGGTGATCGTCTTCGGCAAAATAGGCAGGCAGCAGGTTAGGATGATCCGGGAACATTTCCCAGAGCAACGGTAGCAACGCCTTGTTGGATATTATGCTCTTCCAGGCGGGTTCCAGCCAACGTACGCCCGCGTCTTCCAGCTTGGTGGAGAACATCTCACGCAGCATAAATTCCCACGGGTAAAGCTTGAACAGATTACCGATGACCTGATTTTGCAGATCGGTAAACTGCCCCCGTTCACCCAGGCCGATCTCTTCCATAAACAGGAACTCTGTCGGCAGACCGGCTTCCAGCGCGCAGTCCTGCAGATATTGCACCGTACCACGATCTTCCTCACTGTCCTGGCAGCAGGCCAGATGAAGCAGACTAAAGCCGTGGTTTGCTTGCAGATCGGCAAAGCGCTCGATCAGTTTTTCCTGCAGACTGTTGTACTGATCTGACTCGGGATCCAACTTGCCAGCCTTGATCTGATCTTCCAGCCACAACCATTGGAAGAAAGCCGCCTCATACAGCGAGGTGGGTGTATCAGCGTTGTTTTCCAGCAATTTTGGCGGGTTAACGCCGTCATAAGCCAGATCGAGACGTGAGTACAGAGAGGGTTGGTTGGTACGCCAGGAGCTGCGTACAAAGTCCCACGTATGCTTGGGAATGCGGAACTTGGCCATCAGTTCATCGCTGTTGACCACCTTCTCTACCACCTGCAGACACATTTGATGCAGCTCGGCAGTGGCGTTTTCTATCTCTTCAATCTGTGCCAGTGTGAACTGGTAATAGGCATCTTCACACCAGTAAGGTTCGCCGTACATGGTGTGGAACTTAAAACCAAACTCTGTGGCCTTTTCACGCCAGTCCGGGCGCTCGGTAATCGTGACACGCTTCATGCATTAACCGCCCATGCTACGTGAGCTGGAATTGGAAGTTGCACTGCTGCGCTGCATGCTGGTCTGCTTGGCGACGGTTTCACCGAAGCCACCACGTGTGATGGTATTGGTGACTGCCGGTTTGGGCGCCATAGCCGTTTTAGGTACTGTCATGGTGCGGCCGCCAGCCGTTGCCGGGCCGTAGCTTTTGCCGGTGGCGTCAACAAATTTGCCATTTGCCGGGCTGGCACCGTTTTTGGATGTGAACAGCGGCTGTTGGGCATAACCCCCGCCACCCATCATACGGCCCATCATATAGCCTGCCATCAGTGGCATCCAGAAACTGCCGCTGCTTTGCGATTCTGCCGCCATACCGGCCTGTGCCGGTGCTGGAGCCTGAGTACACTGTGCTTCGCCAAATTCGGCCACGCAGTCTTCACGGTTAGCGTACTTAGGTGCAGTTTTTTCTGCTTCTTTCATCGCGTTGTTGTACGCGGTGGTGCACTGCTCACTCATTGACGGGTTAGCGCGGGAGCAATCGTCCGCATTCTGATACAAAGAGACAGTTTCATCCGCCTGTTCGCAGCCGGCCAGCATAAAGACTGCGCTGATCGCCAAAGCCACGGGCGCTACACGGTAGTTGCGCCAGGATTTGCGGAATGTCTCTTTGTTAATGTTTTTTGTTCGTTTCATCGATATTAATCCCATCATTCGGGCTGTATCCGCCCTTACCCAGTAGTTGATCGTAAGGATAGGGGAAACATGGTCACAATTAAAGCGGAAATGCCCGCAGGTTCTACTCTTTACGCAGTTATACGTTACGTTGTGCGCCAGTTCGCTTTATAGATTAAAAAATCGTCAGGGAGGTTTCATATTGCAACGCTATGCTTGAGGCTGCGTTCCATTACGTAACTATGACTTTGTGATCGCTGACGATTTAGTGATGAAACGGGCAGGCGATACTGTGACGAACAGCCTGCAACTGCATGAAGCGAAATATCCCTCAGAGTGTTGTTGCTCCCCTGACGACAGACCAACAGTATGGAGCCTGGCTGGAACGCGGATCAATCACAAGGCGCGGTTCTCGCGCCGCTATTCCCAACGAGGAGTAAACAGTGAAGAAGCTTATCAACAAGGTTGAGTCGGTACTTGATGAACAATTGCTTGGCATGGGCGAAGCCCACCCTGAACTACGAGTACACCAGGAAATGCGGATTGTGACTCGCTCGGCGGGACCGACCCCGGGCAAAGTGGCGATCCTGTCTGGCGGCGGTAGCGGCCATGAACCGATGCACTGTGGTTTTGTTGGTGCAGGAATGCTAGACGGTGCCTGCCCTGGGGAGATCTTCACTTCGCCGACGCCGGATAAAATGTATGAGTGCGCCCAGGCGATTGATGGCGGTGCCGGTGTGCTACTGATCATCAAGAATTACACCGGAGACGTACTGAATTTTGAGACGGCAACTGAACTGTTGCATGACAGTGGCCTGCCGGTGGCAACGGTGCTGGTGGATGACGACGTTGCCGTTAAAGACAGCCTGTACACCGCCGGGCGACGTGGTGTGGCCAACACGATATTGATGGAGAAACTGCTCGGAGCTGCTGCGGTAAGAGGTGATGATCTGGATGCGTTAGTGGCGCTAGGCCACAAAATCAACAATCAGGGGCATTCTATAGGTATTGCTCTTGGTGCCTGTACCGTCCCGGCTGCCGGGAAACCTTCGTTTATTCTGGCAGAAAATGAGATGGAATTTGGTGTTGGCATCCATGGTGAGCCTGGAATAGAGCGGCGAGCGTTCACCACCCTCGACAAGGCGGTGGATGACATGTTTCACACCTTGATTGAGCATGGCCCCTACCAGCGCACAATTCGCGTTTGGGATCGTCAGCAGGGGGAATGGCGTGATGAGATGCAGGGCAAGCGGGCTTTGACCAAAGGCGACCGTGTGATTGCATTGGTCAACAACCTCGGCGCAACGCCACTTTCTGAGCTGTACGGTGTCTACCACCGTTTGGTACAGCGCTGCGCTGAAGCCGGAATGATCATCGAACGTAATCTTGTGGGTTCATACTGTACTTCGCTGGATATGCAGGGTGTCTCTATCACCTTGCTGCGAGTGGATGATGAATTGTTATCTCTGTGGGATGCGCCGGTAAAAACGCCTGCGCTATGTTGGGGTTGAGGAGGGAATGTGACGTTAACCAAACAACAGGTTGTAGATTGGCTGATGCGCTGTGGTGAGGTTTTTGCCCGCGAGCGTGACTATTTGACGCAATTGGATACCGACATTGGCGATGGTGACCACGGTCTGAACATGAATCGCGGTTTTAACACGGTGGTAGAAAAATTGCCTGCGGTCGCGGACAAAGATATCGGTTCTATTCTCAAAAATACCGGTATGACGTTGCTTTCCAGCGTTGGCGGGGCCAGTGGTCCGCTTTTTGGCACATTTTTCATGTGCGCAGCCCAGGCGGCCAATGCCAAACAGACTCTCGAACTGGCGGAGTTAAAGCAGGTGATTCAAGAGGGGGCCGAAGGGGTAATGATGCGTGGCAAGGCGGAACTGGGTGACAAAACCATGTGTGACGTTTGGGAGCCATTGGTGGATAGCCTTGACCAATCGGTGCAGCAGAAGCTTAGTCTGTCGCAGGCGCTACAGCAGGCAAGCAAGCGGGTAGAGCAGGCTGCGCAGGCTACGATCCCCATGCAGGCGCGCAAAGGGCGAGCCAGTTATCTGGGAGAGCGCAGTATTGGCCATCAGGATCCTGGTGCAACGTCGGTGATGCTGATGATAAAAACGTTGGCAGCCGTCGTTGAGGAGGCTGGATGATCAACATCGTGGTGGTCTCCCACAGTGCATTATTGGCGAAGGGGGTTGAAGAGCTTGCCCGCCAGATGATGCGTGGTGACGGTTGCAAATTGGCACTGGCGGCAGGGGTTGATGATGTAGAACATCCGATTGGTACCGACGCGATCAAAGTGATGGAAGCGATCGAATCCGTCTCCGACTGCACCGCAATCGTCGTGCTGATGGATCTTGGCAGTGCATTACTGAGTGCGGAAACTGCGCTTGAGCTATTGGACCCAGAAATTGCCGCTCGAGTCACGCTATGTTCCGCACCGTTGGTAGAAGGCACGTTGGCTGCATTAGTGGCGGCCAACTCTGGCGGTAGCCTGGAACAGGTGCTGGCCGAGGCGCAGGGAGCGCTACAGGCTAAACAGGCGCAGCTTGGCGAAATGATACCCGGGCAAAAGCCGTTAAACTTACCCTTGAAAAAGGGCAAAAGCCTGAGTTGGAAAGTGCAGAATCCGCATGGCTTGCATGCCCGCCCTGCGGCACGACTGGCAGAAACACTGGCTCTGTTTGATGCTGAACTGGTTTTGGAAAAGAACGGGCAGTGTGCTAATCCGCGCAGCCTGAATCAACTGGCTTTGCTGCAGGTCCACCGTGGAGACACCATCCGCTTGATTGCTGATGGTGTACAGGCTGATGAAGCACTGGCCGCCTTCAAGGCATTGGCCGAACACCACTTCGGTGAAATTGTTTCTGAGTCGCAGCAGCCTTCGCTGCACGGTATTCCTGTCGAAGAGAGTATCAGCAGCGGGCCGATCCTTCAGGTCGCACGATTTTGGCCGCAAATTGTGGAACGGCGAGTTGGGCCGGATGATGTTCTTAATGAGCAGCAGCGGCTGCGGGTGGCTTTGCAACACACGCTGAACGATCTCAACAAGCTGGCGGAAAGAACGGGTGCCTTGATCGGTAAACCACAAGCGGCAATCTTTGGCGCGCATTGCATGTTGCTGGACGATCCAGACCTGCAACATGCCGCTTATACTCGCATAGCACAGTATCAGTGCAATGCTGAACAGGCGTGGCAGAAAGAACTGGAGCTGATTGCCGCCGACTATCGTGCGATGGATGATGAATACATGCGGGCGCGTGAGTTAGACGTGCGTGACATATTACGCCGTAGCCTGAGCCATCTGCAACAGCAGCCAATTCCCCCGATCTTGATCACTGCGCCATCGATACTGATTTTGGAAGAGCTGATGCCCTCTGAAGTAGTGATGCTTGATCGGCGAATGGTACTCGGTATTTGTCTCAGCGGCGGTAGTGCCCTGTCACATACCGCCATTCTTGCTAAAACAATGGGGATCCCGATGGTGGTGGGCATGAGTGGTTGTATGACCAAAACACATACTGGTCAAAAAGCGATGCTGGATGCGGCACGGGGCGTGTTACAACTCAGCCATTAGCAAACTATGGATGGCGTAGCGGAAAAGGAGGACATGTGGATTTTCAACAGATTTACCAACAGGCATTTACCGTCACTGGCATTCGTATGGTTGCACCCTGCGGCAGTAGTATATGGGACGCCATCAAATCAGACGGTCGCAAAGCACAGTTAGAGGCGTTGTCTGGTCAACCTTGTGATTTAGGGCTTTGCTTCGGTTTTGCAACCGATGGCAGTAACGATTATATGGCGGGTGTCGAAGGCGCCAGCCTCAACAGTTTTGATTGTTATGAATATCCAGCAACCACTTTTTTACTGTTTGAAGTGAAAGGTAAAATTTCTGATGGTACGTTGCAGAATGCATGGGCGGAGATCAATCAGCAGGACTTGTCGGCGGCAGGATATATACGGAGCCACTTACCAACGCTAGAACGCTATAGCGTGTGGGATGAAGCATCCGATCAATGTCAGGTTGATATCATGATCCCGCTTCAATAGCGGGAGGGCTTTATATCGTGAAGGTGATTTGAAACGCCGAACGATAGGAAGAAAAATGGGGCCGGTGTTGCCGCGCCCCATGATAACTATACCGATCAGTTACGTGAAGTTGTAGCGCTGGCGCCGTTGTAATTGTCTACGCTGGCATCCTGAGATGAGGTTGGCGGTGCAACAACGTCTGGTGCGGTTGGTGTCGGTTTACCCAATGCCCCATTCAGCATCATCAGATCGTTCTCATTCAGCGTACCGAGCGCCGATTTGATGTTCAACTGGTTGATTAAATAGGTGTAGCGCGCGTTGGAAAGTGACTGCTTGGCATTGTACAGCGTAGAAGTCGCGTTCAATACGTCAACGATGGTACGCGTACCCACTTCATAGCCGGCTTCTGTCGCATCCAGAGAGCTTTGGGCAGAAATCACCGCTTGTCTATAGGCGTTGATGCTGCTGATGGACGCGGAAACGTTATTGAAGGAGGAGCGAACGGTTTGCACCACGCCACGGTGTGCGCTTTCCAATTGTTCACTGGCACCGACAAAATTGTATTGCGCCTGTTGCACTTGTGAACTGGTTGCTCCACCGCTGTAAAGCGGCAAGTTAAGGCTGATGCCAACCTGGTTCTGACCGTCATTCGAGTTAGTACGCATTCCGCTGTTTGAGCCACTGTATCGGCTATTGGTGATACCGCTAGAGGCGTTCAGATTCACGGTTGGCATATGGCCGCTTTCCGCAGATTTGATCTGCTCACGGGCTAAATCTTGGCTCAGACGAGCAGTAAGCAGGCTCAGGTTACGTTTTTCCGCTTCTTTCAGCAGGTTGTTCACGGCATCAGGGCGTTTGGTACTGAATTTATCCGTATCCAGCGAAGCCAGTTCCGGGTAGAAGACGCCGGTTATCTGGCGCAGTGATTCCAATGCGTTATCCAGATTGTTGCGGGCAGTCACTTCGTTTGCCAGCACGGTATCGTAGTTGGAACGGGCGTTCTGCACGTCGGTAATGGCAACCAGACCCACGTTAAAGCGCTGGGTGGTCTGATCGAGAGTACGATACACCGCCTGTTTGTTTGCCTGAGTGAATGACAGAACATCGATTGCCTGCAACACGTTGAAATAGGCGGTAGCGGTATCAAGTATCAACTTCTGCGATGCGGTCTGGAATGTGACGTCTGAGATACCGGCGGTTTTTTCCTGCAGCGTCAGCGCACGCCATTTGGACATGTCAAAAATTGTCTGAGTCAGCTGCAGAGCACCGCTGGTGACATTGCTGTTGCTGCCGTTTGCATCACGAAACCCGTTAGTATAGCTATAACCTGCCGATAAACCGAGCTGAGGGAGTAAAGGGCTGCGCGCCTCACTAATCTTTTCAAACGCTGCATCACGGTCAGCAGCTATTTTACGCAGATCCGGGTTACTTTCCCTTGCCTGTTTGTAAACCTGCAGCAAGTTTTCTGCCTGGCTCATGGTACTGAAGCCACCTAGGCTCAGTCCGATAAGAAGGGGGAGCAGTTTCTTCATTTGCATTCCTTGTTGTGCAGCAATATTGCTATGTTAGCGCTGACGATAGACCGAATAATTGGCAATTCTAGCAGAGTCTGCCGATGGCTTAAGTTGGCTTAATGTGCCATCTCACGGAACTTTTACCTTTTATGACGCTATCTAGACTGAGACTTGACTGTTTGCATAGGCGTCACCTGATATCATGGTTCACAATCTAACACAAAGCCGGGGAAGAAAACTCTGCCGTTTCTGTCATCAAAACTGTTTATATTAACGACATAACTCATCAGGAGAATTCGCAGATGAAACACTCACAACCTTCACCCGTTACCCTTAACGAAAATGATATAGAAATTATTGCACGTGAGACGCTATACCGTGGTTTTTTTTCACTTAATTTATATCGATTCCGTCATCGCTTGTTCAATGGTGAAATGAGTGGGGAAGTAACACGTGAGATTTTTGAGCGCGGACATGCGGCAGTATTGCTACCCTATGATCCTATAAGGGATGAAGTGGTACTAATTGAACAGTTGCGGATCGCTGCAATTGATACCTCATTTTCCCCTTGGCTGCTGGAAATGGTGGCAGGTATGATCGAACCCGGGGAGAGTGTCGAAGATGTCTGCCGCCGTGAAGCGGTTGAAGAGGCCGGTATCGCCGTCGGGCGTTGTCGGCCGGTGTTGAGCTATCTGGCCAGCCCTGGTGGAACCAGCGAACGTTTGTCCATCATGGTGGGGGAGGTTGATGCCCTAAAGGCTGAAGGGATCCACGGATTGGCTGAAGAGGATGAGGATATTCGTGTCCATGTGGTCAGCCGTGAACAAGCCTGCCGCTGGGTTGAGGAAGGTGCGATTGATAACGCAGCATCAGTGATTGCATTGCAGTGGCTGGCGTTGCACCATGAATCGCTGAAAGCAGAATGGGTCAACTAAATGCAAAAGCGCTATACCCCTGATTTTCTTGAAATGATGAGACTGTGTGAAACCAACTTCGCGCAATTAAGGCGTTTGCTGCCGCGAAACGATGAAGTGGGCGAAACCCTAACTTATCAGGTGAATGGCGCCCATTATCGGCTGACTATTATTGAATCTACACGCTATACCTCGCTGGTACAGATTGAGCAGACATTGCCTGCTGTCAGTTACTGGAGCCTGCCTGCAATGTCGGTGCGGCTATATCACGATGCGTTGGTTGCGGAAGTGTGTTCGAGTCAGCAGATCTACCGGTTTAAAGCGCGTTATGATTATCCGAACAAAAAATTGCATCAACGTGATGAAAAGCACCAAATTAACCAGTTCCTTGCTGATTGGTTGCGCTACTGTTTAACGCATGGAGCGATGGCGGTTCCGGTTTGTTAGACAGACTGAAATAACAAAGGATACCATTTGGAAAGCCTTTTAAGACTGCCTATGGCGAGTGGGGCCATGGTCAGGATCCTACAAGTAACAGATACCCACCTTTTTGCCGGCAAAAATGAGACCTTGCTCGGCATCAATACCTATTCCAGTTATCACGCGGTGCTGGATGCGGTCATCGCACAGCCGCGTAGCTATGATTTGATTGTTGCAACAGGCGATCTGGCGCAGGATCACTCCCCGGCGGCGTATCGGCACTTTGCCGAGGGGATTAGCCGCCTACCTGCGCCCTGTGTCTGGTTGCCTGGCAATCACGATTTTCAACCTGCGATGGTAGGTGCCTTGGCTGGTGCAGGGATCACGCCCTCAAAGCATGTCCTGCTTGGGGATAACTGGCAGGTTCTGTTACTGGACAGCCAGGTTTTTGGTGTGCCGCACGGCGAACTGAGTGAATACCAGCTGGAGTGGATGGAGCGTTGCCTGAGGGCTTATCCAGAGCGCTATACCCTGCTGTTGCTGCATCATCATCCGTTGCCTTCCGGTTGCACCTGGCTTGATCAACACAGCCTGCGCAATTCACATATGCTGGCAGCCGTTCTGTTACGTTACGAGAAAGTGAATACCGTGCTGTGCGGGCACATCCATCAGGAACTTGATTTAGACTGGCAAGGTCGCCGTCTGTTGGCATCGCCGTCTACCTGTGTACAATTCAAACCGCACTGTACCAATTTCACTATTGACGACGTTTCTCCTGGGTGGCGCTATCTTGACCTGTTGCCTGATGGCCGGGTAGAAACACAGGTATTCCGGCTGGAGAACGATAACTTCCGCCCCGATATGAACTCGGACGGCTACTGATGCCTTCAACATTACTTTATCTGCACGGTTTCAACAGCTCACCGCTCTCAGCCAAAGCCACCGGGTTTAAGGCCTGGCTGGCTGAACACCATCCTGAAATTACCATGCTGGTGCCACAACTCCCTCCTTATCCGGCTGAGGCTGCCGAAATGCTTGAGGATCTGGTCATGGCAAGAGCCGGGCAGACTATGGGGATCGTGGGCTCTTCTTTAGGCGGCTACTATGCTACTTGGCTTTCACAATGTTTTGCGTTGCCGGCTGTAGTAGTAAACCCTGCGGTGAAGCCATTTGAGCTGTTGATCGACTATCTTGGGCAGAACGAGAACCCCTACACCGGGCAGCAATATGTGTTAGAGTCACGCCACGTTTATGATCTGAAAGTGATGCAGGTTGACCCCTTGGAGTCACCAGATTTAATCTGGTTACTGCAACAGACGGGCGATGAAATTCTCGATTACGGTCAGGCTGTGGCTTATTACACTGCTTGTCGGCAAACGGTGGAGTCGGGTGGCAACCACGCTTTTGTCGGTTTCGAGCACTACTTCCCCCAGATTGTGGATTTTTTAGGGCTATGACGCCGTTGCAACTTCAGATACTGCAAGCTTACACAGAATATTTGGTGTTGCAGGTAATCGGCAACGGCACGAGCTCCGATGAACCTGCTCAGGCAAGTAATTCGGGAGACTGACACCCTGTAGCTTAATGCCATAAGGGTTATACTGAATTGATTGGCGGTTCCGGCCCCTCCCCTTAACCACGAAAAAATAATCAACGATGACTCAATCCAGCTATAACGCTGATGCCATTGAAGTACTCAGCGGTCTAGAACCAGTGCGCCGTCGTCCAGGTATGTACACCGACACGACGCGTCCGAATCACCTTGGTCAAGAGGTGATTGACAACAGCGTCGATGAAGCGTTGGCGGGCCATGCCAAGCGCATCGATGTGATCCTGCACGCCGACCAATCACTGGAAGTGATTGATGATGGCCGTGGCATGCCGGTGGATATCCATCCCGATGAAGGTGTGCCCGCAGTGGAACTGATCCTCTGCCGCCTGCATGCGGGAGGCAAGTTCTCTAACAAAAACTACCAGTTCTCTGGTGGCCTACATGGCGTGGGGATCTCGGTGGTTAACGCCTTGTCAAAACGTGTTGAGGTCAATGTTCGCCGTGATGGCAACGTTTACAGCATTGCTTTTGAAAACGGCGACAAAGTACAGGATCTGGCGATCACCGGTACCTGTGGCAAACGTAACACCGGTACCAGCGTCCATTTCTGGCCAGACGAACAGTTCTTTGACAGCCCAAGGTTCTCAGTTTCGCGCCTTTCTCATCTGCTGAAAGCCAAAGCGGTGCTGTGTCCCGGCGTTGAAATCTACTTTATTGACAAGGTCAATAACACCGAGCAGCGCTGGTGCTATCAGGACGGCCTGACCGACTACTTGATGGAAGCGGTGAACGGCCTGATTACCCTGCCGGAAAAGGCCTTTGTCGGTAATTTTGCTGGCGATACCGAAGCCGTGGACTGGGCGCTGTTGTGGTTGCCGGAAGGCGGTGAACTGCTGACGGAGAGCTACGTTAACCTGATCCCGACCATGCAAGGGGGGACTCATGTCAACGGGTTGCGCCAGGGCTTGCTGGATGCGATGCGTGAGTTCTGCGAATTCCGCAACATCTTGCCTCGTGGCGTAAAGCTTTCCGCAGAAGATATTTGGGATCGCTGTGCTTATGTGTTGTCGGTAAAAATGCAGGATCCGCAATTTGCCGGGCAGACTAAAGAGCGCCTCTCTTCCCGCCAGTGTGCGGCCTTTGTGTCCGGCGTGGTGAAGGATGCGTTCAGTCTGTGGCTGAACCAGAACGTCCAAGCGGCAGAACAACTGGCTGAACTGGCGATCTCCAGTGCCCAGCGCCGCCTGCGTGCGGCGAAGAAAGTGGTGCGTAAAAAGTTGACCAGCGGCCCAGCTCTGCCGGGCAAACTGGCGGACTGTACCTCGCAGGATCTGAGCATGACCGAACTGTTCCTGGTGGAAGGGGATTCGGCGGGTGGCTCTGCCAAGCAGGCACGCGATCGTGAGTATCAGGCGATCATGCCGCTGAAAGGTAAAATCCTTAACACCTGGGAGGTTTCCTCCGATGAAGTGCTGGCTTCGCAGGAAGTACATGACATTTCTGTGGCGATAGGTATCGATCCAGACAGTGAGGATCTCAGCCAACTTCGTTACGGCAAAATCTGTATCCTGGCGGATGCCGACTCCGATGGTCTGCATATCGCCACGCTGCTTTGCGCGCTGTTTGTGCGCCACTTCCGAGCGTTGGTCAAAGGCGGGCATGTCTATGTTGCCATGCCGCCGTTATACCGTATCGACCTGGGTAAAGAAGTGTTTTACGCCCTCGACGAGGAAGAGAAAGCTGGTGTACTGGAACAGCTGAAACGCAAGAAAGGCAAACCGAACGTACAGCGCTTTAAAGGGTTGGGCGAGATGAACCCGCTACAGTTGCGTGAAACCACTCTAGATCCCAACACGCGCCGCTTGGTGCAATTGGTGGTCGATGATGAGAACGTCGATCAGACCATGGCCATTATGGATATGCTTCTGGCGAAGAAGCGCTCCGAAGATCGCCGAAACTGGCTGCAAGATAAAGGCGATATGGCCGATCTTTAAGTCTGATTTCAGTGGTTGCAACATGTGCAATCCCTTGAGGGCGCTGCGTGCAGCGCCCGATAGCACAGGGCGGAATACATGAAAATTACCCTCGAAGAGTTGCTGGCATACACCTCTGTCGTTGACAGCGGTTCGATTACTGCCGCCGCCGAACAGCTTGGCCAGACCACCTCGGGTATCAGCCGTGCGCTTAGCCGCCTGGAAAAGAAACTCGATACTACCTTACTGCGCCGGACTACCCGCCGTCTGGAGTTGACCGAGGAGGGGAAGTGTTTTTTGGTTCACGCCCGTGAAATTATCCAAGCGGTGGAACATGCTGAAGAGCAGATGGCGCTGCGCCGCCTGATACCGGCGGGTCTATTGCGAGTTAATGCGGCGGCACCGTTTATGGAGCACGTTATTGTTCCCTTGGTTGCGGGTTTTCGTCAGAGTTTTCCGCAAATTGAACTGGAACTGAATACCGATAATCTGATTATCGATCTGCTGGAGAAACGCACCGACGTTGCCATCCGTATTGGTCCACTGCGCGATTCGACGATCAATGCGCGCCTACTGGGAACCAGCCGGTTACGTATCCTCGCCAGCCCGGAATATCTAGCCCGCTTTGGTGAACCCCGCACTATAGAAGAGCTGCGCAGCCATAGCCTGCTTGGGTTTACTCAACCTGAATCGTTAAATTTGTGGCCGCTGCGTAATCATCAGGAAGAGCACTTTGCGATTACCCCAACGCTGTCTGCCTCCAGTGGGGAAACTCTGCGGCAACTGGCGTTATGTGGGGAAGGGATTGTTCGGCTGGCGGATTTTATGACCAGGAAAGATCAACGGGAAGGGCGGTTGGTTCAGATACTGGAACAGGAAACGCTGGATGTGCGCCAGCCAATTAATGCGGTGTATTACCGCAATACCCAACTCGCCGCACGTATCACCTGCTTTCTGGATTATGTCAGTGCTCATATCAACGAGCAGACTTTGTAGGTTTGTTAGCCAGTTTCCCTTTCCTACGGGCAAGCTAAAGCAATGCCGCACTGAAGGGAATAGGGCTTCTGTTTACCAAATTTCAGCGCCTCTACCGAACAGGCACAGGCGCTGAAAGTGAATATCGACTGCAAGATAGCGATGTTTAACCCAAGAGACAGCAGTCCACTGTATGATCTAGGAGCTATGGTTAAGCAAAGACCTCACCCAAATGCGCACGGTAACGTGCGATATCACTGGC
The DNA here is from genome assembly GCF_044865145.1 of Serratia aquatilis. Taxonomy (NCBI): domain Bacteria; kingdom Pseudomonadati; phylum Pseudomonadota; class Gammaproteobacteria; order Enterobacterales; family Yersiniaceae; genus Serratia; species Serratia aquatilis. Next base: position 701,150 of record NZ_CP173186.1, read on the forward strand.
GACATCTGGTTGTTTAATCACATCATTACAGATAAAGGTTGGCAGTGCTGTCATGCCCAGAAATTGATTGGCCTTGTGGAAATGTAGGTAAACACCATCAACGCCCACGCCGTGGAAAAACTGCTCCAGGTCGGTAAAGGCTTCCAGCGGTGCGTTCCAGGTCAGGCTCAGCATGTATTTTTTACCTTGGATCAGGCCACCTGAACCATAGCGTTTGCCGGCATCGGAACGGGTACGACCATCGCTGGCATAAAGGCTACCATGGCCTGCAGTGAATACTTCATCGATGTATTTTTTCAGGATCCAGGGCTCGCCCATCCACCAGCCTGGCATCTGGTAAATCACCGCATCGGCCCACAAATATTTCTGCACTTCGGCTTCAATATCATAACCATCATCCACTACGGTGACCTTAACATCGTGCTTGGCATCACGCAGGAAGCTCTCCGCAACGTCGCTCAGCGTCTGGTTCAGTTCGCCTTTTGAATGGCCAAATTGTTTCTTGGCATTAATAATCAGAATATTGCTCATCAGTATGGGGCTCCGTCAGAATGAAAATAAATTATGACTGCCACCAAAGGGCAGAGGTCATATTGCTGAAACAGAGTGTAATCCATCGTGTTTCTGGGAAAAATGCGACACAACGCACAACAGTATTGACTGTAAGTCAATAAAAGCCCCATCAGTGCCACCGTTTCCGCCAGACGCGAACATCAGCGGGGGATCGGTGCGCCAACTGTGACAGCTACCCCGCAGATGGGTTACTATCGCGGGCAGAATCTTGAAATCCATTGCGTATACTGCGGGTAGAGGACAGCACTTTGCCCCATCGTCAGGGATAGCCAAGCCACGGTCTGAGGATATTTGAGTAATGAGTGAACTGACTCATGACGGTGTTGAGCGTTTACCGCTGCACACATTCACTGAAAACGCCTATCTGAACTATTCCATGTACGTCATCATGGATCGGGCGCTGCCCTATATTGGCGATGGTTTAAAGCCGGTACAGCGCCGCATTATCTATGCCATGTCGGAGCTGGGGCTTAACAATAGCGCCAAATTCAAAAAGTCTGCACGTACCGTTGGTGATGTGCTGGGTAAGTACCATCCGCATGGCGATAGTGCCTGTTATGAAGCGATGGTGCTGATGGCGCAGCCGTTCTCTTACCGCTACCCGTTGGTGGATGGTCAAGGGAACTGGGGGGCGCCAGACGATCCTAAATCGTTTGCTGCAATGCGTTATACCGAGTCGCGCCTGTCAAAATACGCCGAGGTTCTGCTGGGGGAGTTGGGGCAGGGAACTGTGGAGTGGGGGGCTAACTTTGACGGCACCATGCAGGAGCCGAAGATGTTGCCCGCACGCTTGCCGAATATTCTGCTCAACGGCACCACCGGTATTGCCGTGGGTATGGCGACCGATATTCCGCCGCATAACGTGCGTGAAATCGCCGCCGCTGTGATTGCCCTAATCGACAAACCGGGTTCTTCGCTCGATGATCTGCTGGAGTTTGTTCAGGGCCCAGACTTCCCGACCGAAGCCGAAATCATTACCCCGCGTGCCGATATCCAGAAAATTTACCAGAATGGCCGTGGTTCGGTACGCATGCGTGCTATTTGGAAAAAAGAAGATGGCAGTGCGGTGATCACGGCACTGCCCCATCAGGTTTCCGGGGCCAAGGTGTTGGAGCAGATTGCCAGCCAGATGCGGGCCAAAAAGCTACCGATGGTAGAAGATCTGCGTGATGAATCCGATCACGAAAATCCGACCCGGTTGGTTATCGTTCCACGCTCAAATCGGATCGATTTAGATCAGGTGATGAACCATCTGTTCGCCACCACCGATCTGGAACGTAGCTACCGCATCAACATGAACATGATTGGTCTGGATAACCGTCCGCAGGTTAAAGGGCTGGTGGAAATCCTCACCGAATGGCTGGCTTTCCGCCGTGACACGGTGCGTCGGCGTCTGAATTATCGCCTGGAGAAAGTGCTCAAGCGGTTGCACATTCTGGAAGGTTTGCTGATTGCATTCCTCAATATCGACGAAGTGATCCACATCATCCGTAGCGAAGATGAGCCAAAGCCGGTACTGATGCAGCGGTTTGGCATCACTGATACGCAGGCCGAAGCGATCCTTGAACTGAAGCTGCGCCATTTGGCCAAGCTGGAAGAGTTCAAGATCCGTGGCGAGCAGGATGAATTGGCAAAAGAGCGCGATCATCTGCAGGCGTTGTTGGCATCCGAGCGTAAGCTGAATAATTTGATCAAGAAAGAAATCCAGGCTGATGCACAAGCTTATGGTGACGACCGTCGTTCACCGCTGACAGAACGTGAAGAAGCGAAAGCAATGAGCGAGCACGATTTTGTGCCGTCAGAGCCGGTGACTATCGTGCTGTCGGAAATGGGCTGGGTGCGCAGTGCCAAGGGCCACGACATCGATCCGAGTGGCCTGAGTTACAAGGCAGGTGACAGCTTCCGCGCAGCGGCCCGTGGCAAGAGTAATCAGCCGGTGGTATTTATCGATTCCACCGGTCGCAGCTATGCCCTGGATCCATTAACGCTGCCTTCGGCGCGTGGACAAGGTGAGCCACTGACGGGCAAACTGACGCCACCACCAGGTGCGACGGTTGAACAGGTCTTGATGGCCGCCGACGATCAGAAACTGCTGATGGCTTCCGATGCCGGTTATGGCTTTGTATGTACCTTCAACGATCTGGTGGCGCGCAACCGCGCCGGTAAGGTGATGATTACTCTGCCGGATAATGCCAAAGCATTACCGCCGATGGAGATCAACAGCGATGACGACATGCTGCTATCCATTACTGCTGCTGGCCGGATGCTGATGTTCCCGGTAGCCGATCTGCCTCAGCTTTCGAAGGGCAAGGGCAACAAGATTGTCTCGATACCTTCGGCACAGGCGGCAAGCGGTGAAGATAAGCTTGCCTGGCTGTTTGTCTTGCCGCCGCAAACTTCGATCACCCTGCACGTTGGCAAACGCAAGCTGAAGCTACGGCCGGAAGATTTGCAAAAATTCCGCGCCGAGCGTGGCCGTAAAGGCACCTTGCTACCGCGTGGGCTGCAACGTATTGATCGGGTTGAACTGGATATGCCGGAGCGGCCATCAACTGGTGATAGCGAAGAGTAAGCCGGTGTTATACTCGTCATACTTCAAGCTGCATGGGTGTTGGCTTCGTCCGTTCGCACCAGTCACATAGTAGGCTATGCTCCTGGCGACTCTCGGACTTGCCGCCTACATGCAACTCGAATTATTTTGAGTATATGCATCGAAAGGGCGCAGTATAATGCGCCCACTTTTTTACCACTATTTAATTTCAATGAGTTAAATTTTACGGCATAAATTTGTTGTGTCGTTCGCCGTCTGGCAGCCAATTTGCTGCAATTTGCAGGGCGATACTGATATGGGTGAAGTCGGCGGCCCTCTACCATAAAAGTGCCCACGTAGTCGTTATCCTGCAATTCTGGGGTTAATGCTGTGTCGGCAGTGTGCTAATGAGGTTGTTATGTTATTAATATTGCGTGCAATTTTTATCATTATCTATTGCATTCTGGTGTGCATTTTCGGTTCGATTTACTGCCTGTTCAGCCCGCGTAATCCCCGTCATGTAGCGACGTTTGGTCATCTGTTTGGCCGCTTGTCAACGATACTCGGCTTAAAGGTTGAAGTCCGTAAGCCTGCTAGCGCAGCGCATAACGGTAAGTGCATTTATATTGCCAACCATCAGAATAACTACGATATGGTCACGGCTTCTAATGCCGTGCAGCCACGTACTGTGACCGTGGGCAAGAAAAGCCTGCTGTGGATCCCGTTTTTCGGTCAGATCTATTGGCTAACGGGTAATCTGCTAATAGATAGAGACAATCGCGCCAAAGCGCACGGCACCATTGCTCAGGTGGTTGAAGCCATTACGAAGAAAGATATCTCTATCTGGATGTTCCCTGAAGGGACGCGCAGCCGTGGCCGTGGTTTGTTGCCATTCAAAACCGGTGCATTCCACGCCGCCATTGCAGCCGGGGTACCGATTGTCCCGATTTGTGTTTCGACCACTAGCGGTAAGATCAACCTGAATCGCTGGAACAATGGCCATGCTATCGTGGAGATGCTGGAACCGATTGACACCAGCGGCTACAGCAAAGAGCAGGTACGTGAACTGGCAGCTCATTGCCGTGAAGTGATGTTGGTGAAGATTGAACAGCTGGATGCGGAAGTTGCCCAGCTTGACGCTGCCAAAAAATAAAATTAACCAGCAGGTCGATCCCACTCATTTTAAGGCGGCCCCGGCTCTTTGGTAGGAGTGCCTTGAAATGAAGGGGACTATTTTATGCTCCGATGGCTTGATTGCGTTGGTGCTTTTCACACGGTTTAATTTTTCTTCATGGAGAGAATATGTCACTCAGTCGACGTCAGTTTATTCAGGCATCGGGCTTGGCGCTATGCGCTGGAACGGTACCTCTGAGGGCTGAGGCGAGCGGCACGCAAACCCTCTTACCCATTCCTCCTTTATTGGAGTCCCGCCGTGGGCAACCGCTGTTTTTAACCTTGCAGCGTGCCCATTGGGCTTTTATGGACAACCGTAAAGTATCTGTCTGGGGCATTAATGGCACGTATCTGGGGCCAACGGTTCGGGTGTATAGCGGAGATGACGTTAAACTTATTTACAGCAATCGTCTCACCGAACCGGTTTCAATGACCATCAGTGGATTACAGGTACCAGGCACCTTGATGGGGGGCGCGCCACGGATGATGTCGCCTAATGTAGATTGGTCGCCTGTTATTCCAATTCGTCAGCCCGCAGCCACCTGTTGGTATCATGCCAATACTCCAAACCGTATGGCTCCCCATGTCTACAACGGTTTGGCCGGTTTATGGCTGGTTGAAGATGAGAACAGTAAAAACCTGCCGTTGCCGAGCCATTATGGCGTCGATGATTTTCCGTTGATCATCCAGGATAAACGGCTGGATAACTTCGGTACGCCTGAGTATAACCCCCCTGCACAGGGCGGTTTTCTTGGTGATACGCTACTGGTCAATGGGGTACAAAACCCCTTTATTGAGGTTTCCCGTGGTTGGGTGCGCTTGCGCCTGTTGAACGCATCCAATTCGCGGCGTTATACCTTGCAGCTAAGCGATGGGCGGCCAATCATCGTGATTGCCAGCGATCAGGGGTTCCTGACAGCGCCAGTAGCAGTACAGCAGCTCTCTCTGGCTCCGGGTGAACGTCGTGAAATACTGATAGATATGTCGAAGGGAGATGAGGTTTCCATTACGGCCGGTGAGGCAGCGGGGATTATGGATCGCTTGCGTGGCCTGTTAGAGCCTTCCAGCCTGCTTATTTCTACCTTGGTACTGACGCTCAAACCGACGGGGCTATTGCCGCTGGTTACTGACAATCTGCCTGTGCAGTTGCTGGCCGAACAGATGCCGGAAGGTAAGATAGGCCGTACGCGTGAGTTCCGCCTGGGTGACAAAATGCCCGGGATTAACGGCACTCTCTGGGACATGAACCGTATAGATGTGCAAACGATGCAGGGGGGCTGGGAGCGCTGGAACATCCATGCGGACTTACCGCAGGCATTCCATATTCAAGGTGTGCAATTCCTGATTAAACGCATCAATGGTGCCCAGCCGATGGCAGAAGACCGGGGTTGGAAGGATACCGTCTGGGTGGATGGTGACGTTGAGTTACTGGTGTATTTTAATCAGGTTTCTTCCGAACACTTCCCGTTCCTGTTCTACAGCCAGACGCTGGAAATGGCCGATCGCGGTTCAACCGGCCAATTTGCGGTGCAGGCGTCGTCTTAAACTGTTGTTCGCAGCATTTTCAGGAAAGCGCGTACGACCGGCGTGGCACTTTCGGCGTGATAGATTGCATACAGATCCGCTGAGGGTGCCGCCTGCAATGGGCAAAAACGCACGCCGGGCCATGGAATGCGCCCGTAACTGTCTGGCAGTAGCGTAATGCCGAACCCTTCAGCTACCAATGCCATCAATGTTTGCGGTTCATTCACCTGATGGGCAATGTCTGGTGCAAAACCCTGCTGCAGACACAGGTTATGCAGATATAGCCCCAAGCTGGCCTCATGTGGCGGTAACACGATAAATTTATCGCGCTGCAGAGCACCAAGGGCTATCTCAGTGCCCGTTGCCAGGGGATGATTGGCAGGCAGCACCACGGAAATACTCTCCCTTGCCAGCAATTGGCAGGCTAATCCAGGTAATACCTGCTGTTTTGCCTCACGCCAGATACCAATATCAATATGTCGCTTCTGCAGTGAAATAATCTGCTGGCTGGGCGTTTGCTCGTTCAATGTCCATGTCACATTTTCTGTTTGCCCGGTAAAGCGTCTTAACGCCGGGATCAGCCCACCCCAGACGGAAGTGCCCACCATACCGATCACCATGTGCCCCGCTTCGCCACGGCCCAATTGCTGGACCTGATGCAGCGCGTTACCCGCCTGATCCAGCAGCATTTCAACGCTGTTGAATAGCGTACGTCCCGCCAGTGTCAGTGACATTGAACGGGTAGTTCGTTTGAATAATTCAACGCCGAGCTGGTTTTCCAGCTCTTTGATATGTTTGCTGAGTGGCGGCTGTGAGATGTTCAACCGCTGTGCAGCCAAAGTGAAGTTCATCTCTTCTGCAACAACACGAAAGTAATGCAACAGACGAAAATTGATCCGGCTTGGGTCGGGTAGTGGTTGTTTTTTCATCGGCAAGGCACTCCCGGTGCGCTGTTATTTATAGGCGAACAGAATAAATCAGCGGACAAGAATGTATTGGTCTCCGCCCTCTATCGCTCTCTACTATGGGAAATCCTCCCCTCTCACAGAAGAGAATACTATGTTTAATCAAGATGATGCTTTTTCTTGTGCTGATGTTTTGCGTGCCAGATTACCAGGCTTTCAACCGCGTGCGGCAGTGATTCTGGGCTCTGGGCTGGGAGCTTTGGCCGAAGTCATGACCGATAGCGTGACCATCGACTATACCGAACTGCCGGGATTCCCAGTCAGCACGGTGGTTGGCCATGCCGGGCAGTTGGTGGCGGGCTGGTTGGAAGGCGTGCCCGTGCTGTGTATGAAAGGGCGTGGGCATTTCTATGAAGGGCGCGGCATGCAGGTGATGACCACCGCAATCCGTACTTTCAAACTGCTGGGGTGCGAATTCCTGCTGGCCACCAATGCTGCCGGTTCGCTGCGAAAATCGGTCGCACCTGGGAGCTTGGTTGCGTTGACGGATCACATCAACTTCATGCCGGAATCTCCTTTGGTAGGTAGCAACGACGAACGTTTCGGTCCGCGCTTCTTCAGCCTGGCTAATGCCTACGATCGCGATTTGCGTGCACAGTTGGCGCGTGTTGCCGCCAGTGCTGGGATCCCACTGGCGGAAGGTGTATTTGCCGCCTACACAGGTCCGAATTTCGAAACGCCGGCCGAAATTCGCATGATGCAAACTCTGGGCTGTGACGTCGTTGGGATGTCGATCGTGCCTGAAGTGCTTTCAGCGCGCCACTGTGGTCTGAAAGTGTTAGTGGTTTCAGCCATGACCAACTATGCCGAAGGATTATCGGATACCCCACTTTCCCATGAGCAGACGTTAAGCTGTGCCGCAATGGCTGCGGACGACTTTATGCGCCTTATTCGTGAGTTCTTCAAAACGCTGTAACCCTTATTTCCATCCGAACACCCTGCGGTAAGCCCTACCTTACCGCCTAAATCATCGATTTAGTCAGAATAACAAGGTGATGGTAATGACAATAAAAACGCGGTTGAAAGTGATGGTTTTCCTCCAGTTCTTTATCTGGGGGGCTTGGTTGGTGACGTTGGGATCTTACATGATCAATACCCTGCATTTCAGTGGGGCACAGGTCGGGCTGGTTTACAGTTCGAAAGGGATCGCGGCGCTGATTATGCCGAGTCTGGCCGGGATCATCGCCGATCGCTGGATCAAGGCCAATTATCTCTATGGCCTGTGCCATTTGTTGGGGGCAGTGGCCCTTTACTGTGCCGCGCAGGTTGACCAACCACTAGTGATGTTCTGGGTTATGCTGTTCAATGCCATGGTTTATATGCCAACCATTGCGCTTTCCAACGCCATTTCTTACTTTTGTCTGGAAAAGCATGGATACGACACGGTGAAAGATTTCCCACCGGTGCGAGTCTATGGCACCGTAGGTTTTATTCTCGCAATGTGGCTGATTAGCTTCAGCAGGATTGAACTGAGCAGTATGCAACTGTATCTGGCTTCTGCGGTATCGTTACTGCTGGCGGGTTATTCCCTCACGTTGCCGCATTGCCCAACCAGCAATGCCAAGCGTTCGCAGAGTTGGGTCAGCGTTCTGGGGTTGGATGCGTTTGTGCTGTTTAAGCAAAAACGTATGGCGATCTTCTTCCTGTTCGCCATGTTGCTGGGGGCGGCACTGCAGATCACCAATACGTTTGGTAACCCGTTCCTGCACGATTTTTCGCTCAATCCGCTGTATCAGGATAGCTTCAGCGTGCGCTATCCCTCGGTTTTACTTTCTCTGTCACAAATCTCTGAAGTTTTCTTCATCCTCACCATTCCGTTCTTTCTACGCAGATATGGTATCAAGCAGGTCATGCTGATCAGTATGGCGGCCTGGACGTTACGCTTCCTGTTCCTGGCTTATGGTACACCTGCGGGGTTTGGCTTCGTGCTACTGCTGCTCTCGATGATTGTCTACGGTTGCGCGTTTGATTTCTTTAATATTTCCGGCGCCATCTTTGTTGAGAAAGAGGCCGATCACCGCATTCGAGCTAGCGCACAAGGGTTGTTTATGACCATGGTTAACGGTGCCGGTGCTTATGTCGGTGCCATTGCCAGCGGCGAAGTGGTGGATTTCTTTACCCAGAATGGAGTGAAAGACTGGCAGAGTATCTGGCTGGTATTTGCCGGTTATACCCTGGCGCTGGGTGTGATTTTTGCGCTGTCTTTCAACTATCAGCATCGGCCTGAAGAGGCCATTGAGGAAATGCAGAGAGCACATTAGGGGAAAAATCTGGGCCCAGCAAGATAACTGGGCCCTGGGAAGTCAGGCAGGAAAACGCTGTTGTAACTGTTGCCAGTCCGGCGCACCGGCTGCGCCAACGCTTGCTACCACGCAGGCTGCTACGCGATTAGCCAGATCGACGGCCTGCGGCAATGGCCAGCCAGCAGAGAGCCCAGCCAGCAAACCGGCACTGTGAGCATCCCCTGCACCGATGGTATCGATCACCTCGACCTGATAGACCGGAACATGCTGCGCAGCATTGCGGCCATCACAGATCCAGGCACCATCACGATCCAGACGACAGATGAGCGTGATGTTATGTGAAGCGGCATAACGCTGAGCGGCGCTGACTGGGTCACCTTCACCACACAGGATGGTTACTTCGTCACGGTTCAGGGTCAGCAGCGTATTGCTGTCACTGAGCATGGCGAAAAACTCCTCACCCAATTGGCCGATGCGTGGACCAGGATCGACCAGCCGCCATTGATCGAACGGCAGGCGTGTCAGCCATTCGCGTAATGCTTCGCCAGGCTCTCCCGCCATTTCATAGCCATTGGCGTAGACCACGGTTTCCGGTGTGAGCGGCAGAGTGGCTAACTGTGCTTTGTTCCACTGTGTCTCACAACCGGTCACCGTGATAAAGGTACGTTCGCCACTTGGTTCCACCAATGCCAGACACCAGCCATTATCCTTCTGGCCGTGGCGTAATAGTACCGGCAGATCCAGCTGTTGCATGGCGGCTTCAATGGCGCTTCCCCATTCACCGTTGCCAACCGGAATACCGTTGATTACCGGAACCTGTAGGCGACGTAACGCTCGCGCGACGTTGAAGGCACAACCGCCAATTTGCCGATCTTGCGGCTGTGCTTCGATATCTTCACCACTGACTGGCAGATTTGGCAGAGTGAGGACGATATCGCCCACCGCTCCGCCTATAACCAGAACCGGCCTTACTGCAACAAACTCACTCATTGACGTCCTCCGCTCTTGGCCAGATAGAGGCCATAAGCGAACAGGCTGACCAGGAATGAAACAAACAGCCCCAGGCTGGAATCGGCAAACAGCCCTTTGGCCAGTGGGCCGTCGATAAAGCCGGTTTTGGTCACCATCAGTCCACATAGCGCACCCAGGAACCAGCAAAATAACGGTACTGCCCGCACACCACGGTTTTCACCATTCAGGCCATACAGGGCATTGGCGTTATAGCCATGATGACGGCGCACTTTTGTATAATCGAGAATGAAGATCGCTTCCCAGGCGGCAAGGAACACGCCACAGAACACCAGGAAGGAGATAAATGGCCCCATAAAATCGCCGGAGATAAACAGCACATAGATGGCGATGGCGAGGATCACGATAGCGTCGATGGAAACGGCCAGGGATTGTTTCACCTTCACACCCAGCGTCAGCAGGTTAAGGCTGGCAGAGTAGAGGCTGAGCACGGCAATGGTGACGATACCGGCGGTAGCGGCCAGCAGATAAGGGATTGCCATCCACTTCGGCAGTACCGAGCCGATCAGAGCAATCGGGTTGGCGGAACTTGCCAGATCGGGAAGTTGCACAGAAAGCAGGATCCCGGTGAACATCAACAGGATCAACGGCAGGCAAGCCCCACCGACCACCGCAGCAAAAATGCTTTTATTCGACGATTCCGGGCTTTGATAACGGCTGTAATCCGCACCAGCGATAGCCCAACTGATACCGGTACCGGCAGCGATCACCGAAACGGCGGGCAGGAAGCCGGTCAGCCAACTGCCAGAGGGTAATGCCAGTACTTTGCTCCACTCGGTATTAAAAACGATATACAGCACCACGATCAGCGTCATGGTGCCGAACACTTTACTGAACCAGCTCTGCATCCACACCACCGTATTCTGGCCCAGCAGGCTGACCACAATGGTCAGGCCGCCAAACAGTATCAGGCTAAAAGCAGTGAGTGGGACGCTTTCGCCCATACCCGCCGCCTGGAAAAGGGCAGCCAGGGTCAGAGTACCGGTAATGACGTTCACCGCTTCCCAGCCCATCAGGTTGATCCAACTGAACGTGGTGGGGGCGATGTTGCCTTTCAGGCCAAAAATCACCCGCGATAAGGTGAGAGTAGAGGTACGGCCGAGTTTGCCTGCGAAGCTGGTGTAACCTACCAGCGCAAAGCTGGCAACGCCAGCTAATGCAGCAAGAATTGACTGAATGAAAGATAAACCGAATGCGACAATAATCGCTCCGTATACCACACCGAGAATACCGATGTTGGCAGCGGACCAAACCCAGAAAAGCTCGATCGGTTTACCGGTTTGCTCGGCATTGGGTACGCGATCGATCCCCGTACTTTCTACTTTCCATGTCTCATTACGGTTAATTTCACTCATAGTGCGATTTATTCCTGTTGGCGTAGACTGAGAAGAGCCTCTGCATAAGGCTGAAAGTCAATCTGATTGGCGCGATTGATCTTGTCAATCCATTCTGCGGGGAAGGCATCAATTCCGTGCAGTGCTCCGCAGATTGCCGTTGCCATGGCGCCAATGGTATCGGTGTCTCCGCCCAGATTCGCCGCCAGGACCGCACAACGTTTGGGATCTGTCCCTGCCAGCTCAACCAACGCCAGCGCCATCGGAATAGACTCGATATTATCCATGCCAGCACCGATGGTGTGGTAAAGCTCGGCCAATGCATCGCTATCCTGCAAATGACTCAGGCTGGATGCGAACTCTATTGCCCAAACCAAACGGCGGCTGAGTGAAGGGCTGAAGGTGGTGATCTTTTGCTGCTGGACCTGTTCTACCCGCGTTGGCAGTTCGTGCTTGAGAGTTACCCAGTCAGCCCCTTCGATAGCCCGGCTGATTGCCCAGGCAATGGCGAAAGCGCCCGCTACAGCGATATCCGACTTGTGGGTTGGGCTGCAAGAGAGACGGACTGCCTCGATAAACCCAGGCAGATCGCCACTTGGCAGCATGCAACCTAACGGGGCGACGCGCATCGCCGCCCCGTTGGTAACACCGTTGGCAGGGATTTCAGCCAGCGGCGTACCGGCACGGAATGCCAGCAGCGCCGCTTTTGAACTAGGGCCAAGGATATTCTTGTCAAAGGCCCCGACCCGCTCTGCCCATAGCATAATGTGGTGAGCAATGCGTTCCGGTTCAACCTGGCCCTTGGCGGCCAGCAGTGCATCCATCAGCGCAACGGCCTGCTGAGTATCATCGGTGAATTCCCCAGCGACAAATCCGTTTGCTGCTATATTTTCTTCTGGGCCGGGCAGAAAGTGAGTTATCCAGCCAAAATAGTCGCGAACTTGTTGCAATGGCCAAAGTTCTGATGGCATTCCCATCGCATCGCCAATCGCTTGCCCATAAAGGGCTCCGAGAATGGCGTGGTGGGAGTTTTGTTTTATTTTCATCTAATGGTGTTCCCTGGTGTTGGAGCGTACTGGTGTCAAAGCATCAGTAAGATAACGGTACGTGCTAAATAGATCCAATTGAAGTCCAATTATTAAGAAGTGTGATGCCAATCTATTTCCAAGGAACTCGGAGTGATGTTCTTAATCTCGGGTGTGACAAATATGGTAGAAACGACTTCGGATAGGCGTTCGGCTAATCAACAAGCAGGGACTATGAGTGATTTTACTGTCTGGTTACAACAGCAGTTTTTGCTGGCAACGGCGGCACCACGCTATATTCAGCTGGCGACAACCATTGAGGCCGCCATCAAGCAGCATGTGTTAGCGGTCGGTGACTTTTTACCTCCGGAGCGGGCAATTGCGGAGGTCTTGGATGTATCGCGCGTGACCGTCAGCAAGGCAATGAAGCTGCTGGAAGAAAAAGATTTGGTCATACGCCAGCAGGGCAGTGGCACGCGTGTCGCTATGCACATCGGTTATTCTCTTAACCCGGATCAGGGTTTTACCGCTCAGGTGTTACGCAGTGGTAGTAGCGTCAGCAACCAATGGCTGTTGCGTACTCATATTACCGCACCGGCAGATATTGCCATGGCACTGGAACTTGAAAGTAACAGCGCTGTGGTGAAGTTGCGACGCCTGCGGTTGATGGATGGCAACCCGGTTTCACTGGAAACCACCTATATCCCACTGCGTTTCCTGCCAGACCCTGAACATTTGGAACATTCACTTTATGCCCTGTGGCAGTCGCGCGGTATTGTGCCAGATGGAAAGCATTTTCGCTTAAAAGCCATCACTTGCAGCGAAGAGAATGCCGGTTTGCTAAATGTGCACAGCGGTGCACCGCTGTTGAGAATTGTTCAGACCAGCCGCAACGCGCAAGGTGAGGTGTTGGAGTTGAGTGAAACACTGTGCCGCAGCGATGTTTATGAGTTTGAGGTGAATAGCTGAGCAAATGGATAAATAACCATGCTCTTTTGCTATGGAGTGCGTATAATCGCCGCCCGGCGATAAATTAACCTGTACAAGAGTACCCGTAATGAGCACCACCAGCCTGATCCAACCCGAACGTGAACTGTTTTCCTATAAGCCTTATTGGGCCGAATGTTTTGGCCCAGCGCCATTCTTGCCGATGTCGCGCGAAGAAATGGACCAACTGGGTTGGGACAGCTGTGATGTGATCATTATCAGCGGCGACGCCTATGTCGATCATCCAAGTTTTGGCATGGCAATCATTGGTCGCATGCTGGAGGCTCAGGGCTTTCGCGTTGGGATTATTGCTCAACCGGACTGGAGCAATAAAGAAGATTTCATGCGCCTGGGCAAACCGAATCTGTTCTTCGGTGTGACTGCCGGCAACATGGATTCGATGATCAACCGTTACACTGCCGACCGCAAACTACGTCATGACGATGCCTATACGGCGGGCAACGTGGGGGGCAAACGCCCTGACCGTGCCACATTGGTCTACAGCCAACGTTGTAAAGAAGCCTATAAAGATGTGCCAATCGTCCTCGGGGGCATCGAAGCCAGCCTGCGGCGTATCGCGCACTATGATTACTGGTCTGATACCGTGCGCCGTTCGGTGTTGGTAGATTCCAAGGCTGACATTTTGATTTACGGCAACGGTGAACGTCCGCTGGTGGAGCTGGCGCATCGCCTGGCGGCGGGTGAGAATATTGCCGATATCCATGATATTCGCAATACCGCCGTGATGCGTAAGCAGCCCTTACCGGGCTGGAGCGGTGTGGATTCTACCCGTCTGGACAAACCGGGCCGCATTGAGCCAATCCCGAACCCTTACGGGGAGGATTTGCCCTGCGCCGATGGTGGTAAGCCAGAGCCAGAAGCCAAGCCCGTTACTGTGCGTGCTGCTAAACCGAAGCCGTGGGAAAAGACCTATGTACTGCTGCCTTCTTTTGAGAAGGTGAAAGCAGATAAGGTGTTGTATGCCCACGCGTCGCGTATTCTGCACCATGAAACCAACCCTGGCTGTGCCCGTGCGCTGATGCAGAAACATGGCGATCGCTATGTGTGGATCAATCCGCCAGCGATCCCTCTCAGCACGCCGGAAATGGACAGCGTATTTGCCCTGCCGTATCAGCGCGTGCCTCACCCGTCCTATGGTGAAGAGCGTATTCCGGCTTATGACATGATCCGTTTCTCGGTGAATATCATGCGGGGATGCTACGGCGGTTGCTCGTTCTGCTCGATCACTGAGCATGAAGGGCGCATTATCCAGAGCCGTTCGGAAGACTCAATCGTGCGTGAGATCGAAGAGATCCGCGACAAGGTTCCCGGCTTTACTGGAGTGATTTCCGATCTGGGTGGCCCAACGGCCAATATGTATATGCTGCGTTGCACCAATCCACGAGCGGAGCAAACCTGCCGCCGTGCTTCTTGCGTGTATCCGGAAATCTGTACCTATATGGACACCAACCACGAGCCGACCATCAAGCTGTATCGCCGTGCTCGGGAGCTGGAAGGCATCAAGAAGATCCTGATCGCCTCCGGTGTGCGTTACGATCTGGCAGTGGAGGATCCACGCTATATAAAGGAACTGGCGACCCACCATGTGGGCGGTTATCTGAAAATTGCGCCGGAGCACACCGAAGAAGGGCCACTGTCCAAAATGATGAAACCTGGAATGGGCAGTTACGATCGCTTCAAGCAACTGTTCGACCAGTACTCCAAACAGGCGGGTAAAGAGCAGTACCTGATCCCCTATTTCATCTCTTCACATCCCGGCACCCGCGATGAGGATATGGTCAACCTGGCGCTGTGGCTGAAGAAAAACCGTTTCCGTCTCGATCAGGTGCAGAATTTCTATCCATCACCAATGGCTAATTCCACTACCATGTATTACAGCGGTAAGAACCCGTTGGGCAAAGTGGGATATAAAAGCGAAGAGGTGTTTATTCCACGTGGCGAACGTCAACGCCGCTTGCACAAAGCGCTATTGCGTTATCACGATCCGCTCAACTGGCCGTTGATCCGCAGCGCGCTGGAAGAAATGGGGATGAAACACCTGATTGGTGGCCGCCGTGAATGCCTGGTTCCAGCACCGAGCCTTGACGAGCAGCGCGAAGCCAAACGCCTACAACGGCATACCCGCCCGGCGTTGACCAAGCATACGGATATCACCCGCCAGCGCACGCCAACCAACAAACCGCCACGCAAGCCGGTTCGCAGCACCAAGGCCTGAGCCGAATGGGCGCTCCCTGAACGGTAGCGCCCTTCTATAAACGGCTGTAGGCTTCCTCGACTTTCAGCATGTAGCGGGGTGCCTGAGGCGATGGATGATGCTGGCGTATATGCCAGTGAAATGCCTCGGGCGACAGGCTATTAATCATGCGGATTGCTTTCTTTCGATCGCTGGAAAAGGTGCGTAACAGCGCTCCTGCGCCATTGGCATAAGCAGCCTCGGTGGCATAGCGGCGTGTTACCGGGTGTTCAATCCAGTTCAGTTGCTGGTGTTGTAATGAACTGATATAGGCGGCTCCCAAATCGATATTGGTCTCGGGATCCAGCAGATCGTCGTCATCCGGGCAGCCACGCTTGCCTTTATAGCGATAGGCGTCGCAGCCTGCACCGTTAGCCTTGAGCTGCATTAAACCAATCGCGTTGGAACGACTGACGGCTTGTGGGTTAAAGCCAGACTCTACCTGAATGATGGCGGTAATCAGCTTACTATCGACGCCATATTCTTTGGCCGCGTCTGCGATTTCATCACTATAGCTATGAATGCCAGTATGTTGACGCTGGGATTTGCTGGAACAACCGACCAGCATCATGAGCACTAGCAATATAGCCAGACGTGACAGATGAGAAACAGAGAAGATCATGGTGCTTTGCGTAACCTGTGAAATCACAAAATTGCTTCATACACCCGTCACTTGGCAAGGTGCAGGGGAACTCGGCCCGTTTTTGGGCCGAGTTTGTGCAGATAATACAGCCGATTAGAATAAATCTGGATCCGGGCCGAGACGCTTGCCGACGTCCAACTTGGCAATCTCGCTCAGCTCATCTTTATCCAGTTTGAAATCAAACACCTCAAAGTTTTCGCGAATACGCGACGCCGTCACCGACTTCGGTATTACAATCAGGCCGCTGTCCAGATGCCAGCGCACCACGATCTGTGCCGGAGTCTTGCCGTACTTTTCTGCCAATCGCTTGATCACTGCCTGATCGAATACCCCTTCGCCTCCTTGTGCCAACGGGCTCCAGGATTCGGTGGCAATGTTATGGGTCGCATTCCAGGCGTGCAGCTGGCGCTGTTGCAGCAACGGATGCAGTTCGATCTGGTTGATCACTGGGGCGACGTTGGTTTCGTCCAACAGGCGCTGCAGGTGCGGCATGTGGAAATTACACACGCCAATGCTTTTTGCCAGCCCTTGCTCACGCAGTTTTATCAAACCACGCCAGGCATCGACGTATTGATCCTGTGCGGGTTTTGGCCAATGGATCAGATACAGATCGACGTAATCGAGGCGCAGCTTTTTCAGGCTGGTTTCCAGAGCTGCCTGCGGATCGCCCTGATCGTCGTTCCACAGCTTGGTGGTGATAAACAGCTCGCTACGTGGGATAGCGGCGGATTGCAGCGCGGCTCCGACACCTTCCTCATTCTGGTAAATTGCGGCGGTATCGATAGAGCGATAGCCGACTTCCAATGACTTGTTAACAGCAAAGGTCGTTTCTTCGATACTTGCCTGCCAAACGCCAAGACCTAACTGCGGCATCAGGTTGCCGTCGTGGAGTTTGATGATGGGTTGCATGTGTTATCTCCTCACGCGTGCATATCCAGTACGATCCGGTAACGGGCATTGCCAGCGGCCAGATGTGCTATAGCATCGTTTACTTTACTGAGTGGGAAATGCTCCACTTGCGGCACAATGCCATGACGGGCGCAAAATGCCAGCATCTCTGCCAGTCGCGAAGGTGCGCCGGTAGGGGAGGCGGAAAGCTCGGCCTGTTTGCTGATAAACGAGAATACCTGAACCGGTACCGGATCGGGTATGGCCCCAACAAAATGCAGACGGCCTTTAGGAGCCAGTGTACCGATAAAGGCATCCCAGTCCAGCGATGCACTGGCGGTGACCAGAATAAAGTCGAGCTGGTTAGCAATCGCTTTAAACGCAGACCTGTCATTACTGGCAACTACGCGGTGTGCACCCAGCGAAAGCGCTTCATCACGTTTACTGGCTGATGACGTGAAGGCCGTGACTTCGCATCCCCAGGCATGCATAAAGCGGATCGCCATGTGGCCCAAACCACCGATACCGACCACGCCAACACGCTGTGTTGGACGTACATTGTATTGTATCAAAGGGTTGAAAACGGTGATCCCACCGCAGAACAGCGGCCCGGCACGGGTGACATCGACGCCTTCGGGTAATGGGATCGCCCATGCCCAATGGCTGCGGATACGGTCGGCAAACCCGCCATGGCGACCAATAATAGTTGGCTGCACTTTATGGCACAGGTGCTGATCGCCAGAAAGGCAAGGGTGGCAGTGCATACAGCTACCGCGGTTCCAGCCAACGCCAACAACCTGCCCCACCTTCAACCCTTTGTTAAGCGCATTGGGCCCGAGCCGGATCACTTTGCCAACCACTTCATGGCCTGGCACGAACGGGTAGCGGGTCATGCCCCATTCATTATTCAGCATCGATAAGTCGGAGTGGCAGACGCCACAATAATCGATAGCCACTTCAATATCATCATTGCCTAGTGCCCCGGCATCGAAGCTGAAGGGCTCGAGAGGCTGCCCTTTGCCAGAGGACGCCCAGGCGTGAATGGTATTGTCAGCAACAAGGCTTGATTGATCTGCCATAGTATTCTCCCATGGGTTGACGAGCAAAAACCGGAAGGCGCAGACGGGGCGCAAAGCTGTGCTCGATGATTGGCTGGGCACTGGGAGGAAATCAGAGAGGGTTACCCAAGTGACCACCAACAGAGTACGCCTGCAATTGTCGGGCACAGCTTAAAGCCTAGCAGGAAACGGCCATGTTGTGCTTAGACCTTTGCCCTTCAATCAGCAAGTAGCAAACCTGCCCAAAGCTCTTAGATTAGGCTGTGTCCCTTAATTGCCCGTGGTGCCGTCGCAGACCCAAAAGCCCGTTATCAAGGCGGAGGGTGAAGGGCAGAGTGGCCCTCTGTTCAAGCCCGACTTTACTTCGAACGGGCTTTTAGGGCGCGACCCTTCGGGCTGGGGCCATTTGCGCGCATTGCGGCGTTGTTCGCCGCTTATTTGGCCCACCAAACCTCGTGGCTCACGCCTTGCCCTGTGCGCAAATGACCGCCAGCGGCGCTCGCGTGCAATTAAGGGACACAGCCTAAGTCTACTTTTCTTACGTCATATTATATAAGGTTGAACATTTCAAGCTCTCAGAAACTTCAATGTGGCAAAGCAAGATGACAACATTATGACTGGCAATGCTTTTAGTAATGTAAATGAATTTCGGCGGGCTACATTCAATATTTTTTTCTTTTAAAAAGAGAATGTATTTTTCGTAGCTTGCACGTAAGTTTCCATGATCTACATACACAGCACATTGATTAATATTGGCGATTTTATTATGCGTGCTAATAAATTTATCATCTTTCTTAGTCAGAAATAGTATGCTGACAATTAAAAGAAATGAAAAAAATATCAGAGAAATAAATTTTATCCCCTTCCAGTTCTTTATAAAAATAACATATATGGTATTTGTATTTTCAACCTGACTTTCAGGAAGGGTTATCGATTGGTCATTGGCTTCTTTTACAGTCATCTCGTCATTGACAATGGTATCATTGAATGGATTAATCAATTGATTATTAATGTTTTCTTGGTGCGAGGCGTGATGGCTATCCTCATGAAGCTGGACTTTACCTTTAAAAATAAAGCCTGTTTTGGGGACAGTTCTGACAGTATCAGTACGAAGCCCCATATGGTTTAGTCCTTTGCGCAGTAGAGATATATTCTGATAAAGCGTGTTCGCACTCACAAATTGACCATGTTTCTCCCAAACTTCTTTAAAAAGCTCCTCTTGTGGAACAACTTGCCTAGCATTTTGCAACAAAAGATGCAAAATACGGCTAACAGGAGCATTTAAAATTATTTCCCTCCCTTTCGCCTCCAAAGACGTTAGACGATTTTCATCAGGGATAAACAACACTTTATGGTTAATAACGTATTTTTCTGTCATTTATCAATAACCTATAAATTATCTAGTGAAAAAGTCAGTCGCCTTACATAAAGTATACTCAAGTAAAATCAATATGAGGGGTGCCACAGCTAAAAATAGTCGTTTTAGCCGTGATAACAATAGTAACAGTCGCGCTTCAAAGGTGGAGCTAAGTGGTCACCCAAGGTTGATTTATGCTGCTTGATACACGTTATCTCGTTGGGACAACAACAGATTTAGCAGTCGAGAGGCGATAAAAACAACTGTGTATGATTATATTGAATGGGGCTATAATCGTCAGTGTCAGTGGTGGTATCAGCCCAAAAAATTGAAAATCAGAATCTCGCTTAGGTTTGTGTACATTGTTCGTGTGGAAGAACGATCCTCTACTAAGTCTACTTTTCTTGCGTCATTTTATACAAGGTGGAACAGTTCACGTCCCCTGAAATCTCAGTGTTGCAAAGTAAGATAAGAACATCATTACTGGCTATTTTTTTTGTAATATAAATGAATTTCGTCGGGTCACAGGCGACTTTTTTTTCTTCTAAAAAAAGGATGTATTTCTCGTAGCTGGCACGCAAGTTTCCTTGATCTACATAAATAGCGCATTGATTAATGCTGGCAATTTTATTATGTGTGCTAATAAATTTATCTTCTTTTTTAGTCCAGATTAGTACGCTGGCGATTAAAAAAAATGAAAAGCAGATCAGAGGAACGAGTTTTATCCCCTTCCATTTTTTTATAAAAATATCATCGGCGGAATTTTTATTTACAACCTTACTTTCTGTATGGTCAATAGTTTGGTTATGAATCTCCTTTGCGATCGGTTCATTATTGATGGCTGTATTAATTGATTGATTATTATTGTTTTCTGGCTGCGATGGCTTATCGTTGTCCCGATAAATCTGGACTTCTCCTTTAAAAATGAAGCCTCTTTTGGGGACAGTTCTGACAATATCAGTAAGTAGCCCCGTATGATTTAATCCTTTGCGCAGTAGAGAGACATTCTGATAAAGCGTGTTTGCACTGACAAATTGGCCGTGCTTTTCCCAAACCTCTTTAAAAAGCTCCTCTTGCCGAACCACTTCCCCAGCATTTTGCAACAAAAGAAGCAAAATACGGCTAACCGGAGCATTTAAAATAATTTCACTCCCTCTCGCCTCCAAAGGCGTTAGGCGATTTTCAGCAGGGATGAATATCACTTTATAGTTAATTATGTATTTTTCTGACATTTTTCAATTACCTATAAAGTGTTTAGTGAGGAAATCAGCTGACTTACATAAAGTATATACTCAAGTAAAATCAATATGAGGGTTGCAGCAGCTAAAAATAGTCATTTTAGCCGCTGGGGGGATTGATAGTTCGAAGGGGCGAGATTTTCCCAATGCGATCAAATCACATTGGGAAAGGGGGAGGGAACTTAGCGCGCAGCTTGATAAATACGTTGGCTAACTTCCAGATTGATGTCCTGATGTTCACCCAGAGCAGTCATGCCGTGTTGGTGTAGTTTGTCGATCAGTGCAGGTATGGAGCTGCCATCTAGTTGGTAATCGGACAAGCGGGTAGGTACCCCCATTTTTTCGAAGAAAGTGCGCGTCGCCGCAATGGCACCATCGATTCGGTTCTCTTCTGAACCCTCGCGCAGTCCCCAGACACGCTCGGCGTATTGCAGCAATTTTTCGCGTTTCTGTGCTTTTTTCTCCACCAGCAAGGCCGGCAGGACGATAGCCAGAGTTTGGGCGTGATCCAGACCGTGCATAGCGGTTAGCTCATGACCCAGCATGTGTGTCGCCCAGTCCTGAGGCACACCGGCGCCGATCAGGCCATTAAGCGCCATGGTAGCGCTCCACATCACGTTGGCACGCACCGCGTAGTTTTCGGGTTCTGCCAGCGCGCGCGGGCCATCTTCCAACAGTGTCAGCAATAGACCTTCCGCAAAGCGATCCTGTACTTTGGCATCAACCGGGTAGGTCAGATACTGCTCCAGGGTGTGAACGAATGCATCCACGACACCATTGGCAATCTGGCGCGGCGGTAATGAGTAAGTCACTACCGGATCCAGTACGGCAAACAGTGGCTGTACATGCGCAGAGAAGAAGTGCTGTTTGTCGCCGCTGCTTGCGCGAGTAATCACTGCGCCACTGTTGGATTCAGAACCGGTTGCGGGCAAGGTAAGCACGCATCCCATCGGTACTGCCTCAGTGACTTTGCTGCCTACGGTTTTCAGAATATGCCAGGGATCGCGATCCGCTGTGTAATTGGCCGCTGCCGCAATAAATTTGGTGCCATCAACCACAGAACCGCCACCCACTGCCAACAGGAAGTCGATCTTTTCTTCCCGTACCAGCTCAACCGCTTTCATTAGCGTTTCGTAGGTTGGATTGGGTTCAATGCCGCAGAACTCCTGTACATTTCGGCCAACCAGTGCGGAATAGACCTGATCCAGCACGCCGTTTTTCTTGACGCTGCCACCACCGTAGGTGATCAGAATGCGGGCATCAGCCGGGATCTGTTTGCCCAGTTCTGCAATCTGCCCCTTACCGAACAGGATTTTTGTTGGGGTATGAAGAATGAAGTTTTGCATGATCGTTTTCTCTATATGGCATCAGGGGGGCGCCAAATGGCGCAAAGTAACTGGTGTGTATTGTCAGTAACTTAGCCCGAACACACAATGCATATTCCTGTAAGTGTCTTGCCTATTCCTACAATTGTCTGTAGGAAACACAAATTTTGCTCTACTATCCATGTCAGATTATTCAGTATGCAAGAGAGAAGTCGTGACGCAGACAAGTGAGTTGCATGGTCGAATGGCGCGCAAGGCGATGCTTTTTGCCACTGGCAAAGGCTACAGCCCCTCGCCAGTTCCCAAGGTGAAAATCCTGTATGCTGATGAGCATTGTCCGCGTCAGGCAGTGATGTATGAACCCGGTATTGTGATTATTTTTCAGGGGCATAAGGTTGGCTACTGTGGCAGCAAAGCCTTCCAGTACGATCCGCGCAATTACCTGTTGATGACTGTACCTCTGCCGTTTGAATGTGAAACCTTTGCCAGCCCAGAGCAACCGCTGGTCGGGTTGGCGGTGAATATCGATACCCAGATGTTGCAGGATCTGTTGATCGATATTGGTGATGACGACTATCTGATGAAACCCCGGATGGAAAGTAGTGGAGTTAACCTCGCACCACTGAGCGATGAAATGCTGTGCGCCACCGAACGTTTACTGGATGTTATGGCGAAACCGCTGGATGCTCGCGTGTTGGGGCCGCAGATTGTGCGAGAACTGCTTTATTACGTGCTGCGGGGCAACTGCGGAGCTTCATTACAGGAATTGGTCAACCGTCACACCCATTTTGGCCAAATTGCCAAGGCGTTGCGGCGGATTGAGAATCAATATGCGGAAAGCCTGAACGTCGAGCAACTGGCGTATGAGGTAAATATGAGCGTTTCCGCATTCCACCATAACTTTAAAGCGGTAACCAATACTTCACCGTTGCAATACGTTAAATCCTATCGTTTGCATAAAGCACGTTTGCTGATGGTGCATGATGGGTTGAAAGCCAGCACAGCGGCGATAAAGGTGGGATACGAGAGTGCTTCGCAGTTTAGCCGCGAGTTTAAACGTCTGTTTGGTATAACGCCGAGCGATGAGATCGCCCGGCTACGGGATAACAACATAATAATGCAGGGCTAGGCTGGGTCTATTACTCAATTCGTGAGGCGCGCTTTTGGCGCCAAATCACCAGCATGGCACCCAGCAGGCCAAACACCAGTAGTGCCACAGGCAGGATCATCAATCCTGTCATCACCTGATCTTCATGGCGTTTGACCAAAGGGATCTGGCTGAAAGCATAGCCTACAGTGACCACCGAACCCACCCAAAGTAAAGCGCTCAGCCAGTTAAATATCTGAAAGCGGGTGTTATTCAGGCCTGATAGGCCAGCGATGGTGGGTAACAGGGTACGCACAAATGCCAGGAAGCGGCCAATCAGCAACGAGAGCAGACCATGGCGATCGAACAGCATGTCTGCGCGCTGGTGATATTGGATCGGCAACTGTAGCAACCAGCCTTTGACCAACGATGTATGACCGAGCCATCGTCCTTGCAGATAGCTGAGCCAGCAACCAAGGCTGGCGGCAACGGTCAGGATAATCAGTGTGGGGATGAAACTCATCACGCCTTTGGCAATCAGTGCACCGGTCAACAGTAGCAAGCTATCGCCGGGGAGAAAGGCCGCTGGTAGTAAACCATTTTCTAAAAACAGAGTGGCGAAAAGTACGGTATAAACCACCCAAATTACACTGGGATCGGCAAGGGCAATAAAATCCTGTGTCCACAGTGCGTGAATAATTTCTTTTAATACATCCATTTTTTGTCCTGTGGTGCGCCTGGGCTGACTTTCTGTCGGCTGTCGTGCTTATGACAATGCTTAACAGTGAATAGAGGGACATGCCCTAGTGTAACGCTATTAGCCTAAGCGGACATTAAACAGAATGTAGAAATGTGTCAGAGGACGTAAAAACCTGGACGAAGGGTGGGCGACAGACCTGTCGCCCAGAAAATTTAGCGCGTGAGGCGCTCAAAACCGGCGGCCAGATCGTCAATCAGGTCTTGCACGTTCTCCAGCCCGATATGCAGGCGTACCAGCGTGCCAGAGAAATCCACGCCGCCTGCCGGGCGGATTGCCTCCAGCTCTTCCGGTTGGTTAGCCAGGACCAGTGATTCATAACCTCCCCAGGAATAGGCCATGCTGAAGTGGCTGAATTTATCCAGATAATGAGCCAACTGCGTATCGCTCAGGCGCTGTTTCAGCACAAAAGAAAACAGGCCGTTACAACCGCTGAAATCGCGGCGATAAAACTCGTGGCCCTTACATCCCGGCAACGCAGGGTGATTGACCACTGCCACCTCTGGCCGTTGTTGCAACCATTGTGCCACGGCAATGCTGCTTTGTTCGTGCTGCTTGAGCCTTACGCTCAGCGTGCGCAGACCTCGGCTGGCCATATAGGCGGTATCGGCATCAACCATTTGCCCCATCAGATAAGAGTTTTCGCGCAGTTGTTCCCAGCAGCGGGCATTAGCGACGGCGGTACCCAGCATATAGTCAGAATGCCCGATGATGTATTTGGTGCCCGCCTGAATGGAAATATCGATATCAAAATCCAGCGCTTTGAACAGAACGCCTGCCGCCCAGGTATTATCGATCATGATGATAATCTCCGGGTTCACGCTGCGAATGGCCTTGACCATTGCCGGGATATCTTGCACTTCCATGGTGATGGAACCCGGTGACTCCAGGAAAACGACGCGGGTGTTAGGCTGGATCAATGAAGCAATCCCGGCCCCGATCAATGGATCAAAATAGCCGGTGGTTACGTTCATGCGGCCAAGAATATGCGTGCAGAAATCCTGCGTAGGTTCATAAGCCGATCCGGTCACCAGCACATGATCGCCTGCGCCCACGAACGACAGAATGGCATTTGAGACGGCGGCTGCGCCACATGGATACAACACGCAGCCTGCACCGTTTTCCAACTCGGTCATGGCATCTTGCAAAGCGAAATGGGTGAGGGTGCCACGGCGCCCGTAAAAAAGCTCTCCGTGAGCGCGCTTGGCGGTGGCGTGCTTTTTAGCCGCAACCGATTCAAATACCAGTGAAGAGGCGCGTTGCGTCACTGGATTAACGGAGCCTTGAGTATAGCGTTTGCTGCGCCCGGCGCCGATTAGCGCGGTTTCGAGATTCTTTGATTTCATGCTGAATTTACCTTTGGGCAGCCAACGCCGCCGCAGCTTGAAGGGCGACGTGTATAAGTCCATTTTGCGATAGGCTTTACGTTAACATGTTATTAAATAGCCATCCAGACGTTTTAACCGCTATGTTCGCAGCGGCATGGTAAAGCCCAGGCTAGCCTCTTTTTTATCCACGGGTACGGTATTGCGTAAATAATAATGATAACCACTATCAATCCCTGATTGGTTTGGTATGATCGCACGCTGAATTCTTGCGTAAATATTGAGATGGATGGAGGCACAGCGTGAAGACGGCTGGCAAGACGATTAATCAGGAAGCTTGTGGCGGACGCCGTGAGCGTTTTGGGGCGCTGGGACGTGGCGTAATTGCCACGCTGGTTTTGATGATAGGGTTGGCAGGTAGTGCTCAGTCTGCCCCGGCCACAGCACCTGCGGTTGCTGAAAGCGTTGCGGCAGCAACGGCAACCACGCCAGAAGCCCCCCCTACCGAAGCATTAACCCCCAAGAATATTACCTCTGCTAACCCAGCCCCGGCTATCCAACCCCCTGAAACCTTTGGGATGGATCTCTCTGTCTGGGGGATGTATCAGCATGCAGATGTGGTGGTGAAAACAGTAATGATTGGGCTGGTCCTGGCCTCTATTGTTACCTGGACCATTCTGTTTGCCAAAGGAAGCGAACTGATCCGCTCCAAGCGCCGTTTGCGTCTTGAACAGCAGGCACTGGCCGATGTGACCTCTTTGGATGATGCTGCCGAATTGGCACAAAGTTTCTCGCAAGAAAGCATCAGCGCGGTATTGCTGCAAGATGCGCAGAACGAGCTGGAACTGTCGGCAGCCTCTAACGATAACAACGGGATTAAAGAGCGCGCCGGTTTCCGCCTTGAACGCCGTGTGGCAGCTTATGGGCGCCAGTTGGGGCGTGGAAATGGCTTTCTGGCGACTATCGGTGCCATTTCTCCGTTTGTCGGTCTGTTCGGTACCGTATGGGGCATCATGAACAGCTTTATTGGCATTGCCCACTCACAAACCACCAATCTGGCGGTGGTGGCACCGGGTATTGCGGAAGCATTGCTCGCTACTGCCATCGGCCTGGTCGCTGCGATCCCGGCGGTGGTGATCTACAACATCTTCGCTCGTGTTATTGGTGGCCATCGTGCTCAAGTGGGTGACGTGGCTGCGCAGGTGCTATTGATGCTGGGGCGCGATCTGGATCTGACGGCTGCGGCCGAGGCCAAACGAGCCAAACATGCTCACCAACTGCGAGTGGGGTGAGCCATGGCGATGCGCTTTAATGAAGATCTGGACGACAGTGGCGAGTTGCATGAAATCAACGTGACGCCGTTTATCGATGTCATGCTGGTACTGTTGATCATCTTTATGGTGGCGGCACCTTTGGCAACGGTAGATATTCGTGTCGATCTTCCGGCTTCTTCCGCCAAGCCACAACCGCGCCCGGAAAAACCGGTATTCCTGTCGGTCAAGGCAGACAATCAGATGTATGTGGGGGATGAGCCAGTGTTGGCGGGGCAACTGACCACAGTGCTGGACCAGCGTACCCATGCAAATAAAGAAACTACCATCTTCTTCCAGGCGGACAAAACCGTTGATTATGAAACGGTGATGAGCGTGATGGATACGCTGCGTAGCTCCGGCTATCTGAAGGTCGGGCTGGTGGGGATGGAAGGTGTCGCCAGGTAACGTTTGTGCTGTAAGTGTGTAGAAGGGACACAGCCTAGATGGCCCTTGAGGTTGATGACAAAGTCGCTTTTTAGCCTGAGATACACGGGGCTAGCGCACCGAGGGGCACTCCGACGACTTACGCCGTTACGACCCCTTCGGCACGCTCCCCCTAATAACGGGCTTTGTCAGCAGTCTGAAGGGGCTAGATGGCCCCTTTTATTTTTACTTAACTGCGGGCATGGTTTGCGGCACGAGCGATCTGCTCGTCGGTTGGACGCACGCCGGTATACAGAACAAACTGCTCCAATGCCTGCAAAGCGATCACTTCGGCACCGGTAATCACCTGCTTGCCCTGTTCACGTGCATAGCGGATCAATGGCGTCTCTGCTGGTAATGCCACAACATCGAAGGCGATCCTGGCAGCGTCAATGGTGGCGGGTGCAAAGGCCAACTCTTCAGCCTCTGCTCCGCCCGCCATACCGATTGGCGTAACGTTAATCACCATCTCAACCTGCAAGTCCCCCATTTCCGCTAGCCACGGGTAGCCATATTGCGACGCCAGCGCCTGACCAGCCTGCGAGTTACGCGCAATAATATGGCCATTGATAAACCCGGCATCGCGCAGAGCGGCAGTCACCGCCTTGGCCATGCCGCCGCTGCCACGCAGGGCGAACGAAGTGGCCGCAGGGATCTGGTATTGCTTCAGCAGCTTGGCGATAGCGATATAGTCGGTGTTATAGGCGCGCAAAAAACCGTTATCATTGACGATAGTATTGACGGACTCAATCGCTGTGGCTGAAGCATCCAACTCATCCAGAAAAGGAATGCAGCTTTCCTTAAATGGCATGGAAACAGCGCAACCCCGAATGCCCAGTGCACGTACGCCACCGACTGCTGCCTTAATGTCCTGGGTAGTGAACGCCTTGTAGATAAAATTCAGATCCAGTTCTTGATACAGATAATTGTGAAAACGAGTGCCGAAGTTACCGGGTCGGCCAGCCAGCGACATACACAGCTGCGTATCTTTGTTGATTTCACGAGTCATAACGGGGTCCTCAGCAAAAAATAAATTGGTTCAGTTATGCCAAATATTGCGTTGAGTTATAGATAGGCCGCTCAGGTAGGGCCTAAAGCTTTTGAACCTGCATGGCGCAAATGGATCTGGCCCGGAAGGTGTAAGGTGTTCTGCTCAAGGGGACGTTCTTCAATCAGTGCGGTGATCATGTCAAAACTGTGTTGTGCCAGACTGCGACAGTCTTGCGCCACGGTGTCGATCTTCATCGTCAGGCAATCGAACAGGTAGTGATCGTCGAAGCTGCACAAGTGTATCTCGCTTTCCATCAACTGGTGCTGGTTCAAATAGCGCAATACGCCCTCCAGCAGACCACAGGCGGCGGTAAATAACGCTTTTGGTGGCCGGCCGAGCTGCGCGCACAGCTGAGCGATCATTTCATAACCCGAGCTTGGGTGATAGTTACCGTTGATGATCCATTCTGGCTTGCAAGGAACACCGGCCCGTTCCAACCCGAGCTGGAAACCCGCCAAGCGATCCCGCGTGGGTGAAAGACGCTGCTGCCCACCCAGAAAGTAGAATTCATCCGGGTGCTGGCGCGCCACGGTTTCCACCAAACTGGCGGTAGGCGCTATGGAATCGGTAATAACCAGCGGCAATTGGCTACCGGGGATAAGACGGTCAATCTGTACCACAGGAAGGCTGGCGTTGATCTTCTGGTATTCCACATCGTTAAGCTGGCAGGAAGCAATGATCAAGCCATCGACCTGGCGTTGAACCAGGCTGTTCACCGCCATCATTTCCTGCCCTGGATTTTCGTCTGTGCAGGCGATCAGCAATTGTAGACCTGCTTCACGACACAGCATTTCCAGTTCGCGAGCGGTGACGGCAAAACCATAGTTCGTCATTTCCGGCACTACTAGACCAATGGTATTGCTGCGGGTGGAGCGCAATGAGCGGGCATGGATACTGGGTTGGTAGTGATGCTCATGGGCTAGGGCCAGAATACGATCGCGGGTTTCGTCAGAAACACGGTACTCCTTGCTGCGTCCGTTGAGCACCAGGCTGGCGGTCGATTTAGACACGCCAGCCAGCCCGGCGATATCACTGATGGTTATGCGTTTACTTTTTTTCACTGACGGCATCTGTGTTCATCGTAGGATGCGTCATTCTAACATGCACACTGCCAGCAACCAGTGATCCTGCGTGATTAAAACCGTTCCTTCCAGCCTCAGGCGAGTGGCAAATATTCTCTTTTCCACCGAGCTGGGGTAAAAGCGCATTTGCGATCGCGGTAATGTCCATTCACTCTCTCTTATCCGCAAAAACGCCGCCATGGCGAGCCACAGCGGGCAGGGGATTAACAGCCATCAGAAGAAATATTTGAATCTGGCGCGAGCACCGTAACGCTGATCGTTGCCACTATTGACGATGTTATTTTCGGCGTTGGTCTCAAGCATTGAGACATAGGCCCCCAGATAGAGATTGAAGTTCTTCATATCCATAATATTGGGGATCAGATACGAGGTATGGATTGTATGGATGTCATACTTGCCAGGTTCACTGAGCGGGGAATTAACGTCAACATTTATTCCACTGATATTAAATTGTTTTATGTCATTGTGGGCATAAATATAGCCGAGTTCGAAACGCTTCCACAGCACATTAATCCCGGTGGTGAAGTTCTGCTCGCCAGACGCATCCAGATAGGCGGTGTTCAGATTGGCCACTACGCCATTGTCTGGATGAGTTGCGGTATTATTCCAACTTAACGTCATACCATAACCGTTACGTTTTGACTGATTAACCCATTCGCCCTGCTCATCCCAGTAGCCGTAGGCGTTATTCACCACGTTGCTTTCCATAGCGACAGCGGCACTGAATTCCTGTTTCTTCCACGCTACAACAGGGCGCAAATAAGCCACATTTTTGCTATTTTCCAGCGTATTACCGTGATATTGGCGATCCTGGAACAGGGAAGTACCGTCTTCAACCAGAGTATTCAGCTCAAAGTACCAGTCTCCCGCGTACTTGCTGAGCATAACGTTGCCACCACTGTTACTACGACCACGGCCCTCTTTCATCATATAGATATAGCCGAAACCGTCGGCGTACAAATCGTTGGCGGTGTTGCCCGAGTATTGGATAAAGGTATCCTGGTTGAGTGGGAACATGTCATAGGCTTCAAAGCGTCCGATTTTAGCCCGCCAGTTGTTCTCGTTGCCAAAGAACAAGGCCGCATCATCAAGATTCATCTTACCGGTCATATCTGCCAGAGGCTGTACGCTGAAGCCAGAGAAGTTACCGTCCTGATTACGGCGATAGCCATCCAGACCAACGAGTATCCGGCCATTAACACTCCATCGTTCCTTATCTCCGGGCCGCCAATTTTTCTTTTCGCTGCTTTTCAACGAAGTGAGCTGGCCCGTGCGGCTGGCACCGTCCAGATTAAATTCCACGTCGCCATAGAGTTTCAGATCGGCAAGTTCATTCAGCTTAAGATTGGAGCCCGGCGCGCTTTGGGTTTCAAGGGAAGCCGTTCTCTGTGCCACCTGTACAGTTTGCTGCTCGGTTTTAGCCGTTCGCTGTTCGAGTTGCATAGCCCGTTTTTCAGCTGATGTTGCACGCGCCTCGGCCTGTTGGGCGCGTTGCTCCGCCGACTGTAGTCGCTGTTCCAACGCATTGAGGCGTTGTTCAATACTCATGCTTGAGGCAGCCAGAGCCGCACCCGATGCGGAAAGTAGTAATCCTGTTGTTAAAGCCAGATAGCGTAATTTTTTCATGATTCCCTGTCATCCAAGAGGTAGGTTGCTATTTTTTGCTAAACTGCTAAACCGGTTTTTCAAAGAATAGACAAGATAAAGGTATGCTGGCAATAAAGTTTGCTAACCCGATTCAGCCATTGTGAGCCTGCTCTCAAATATTCGGGGGAGGTGGAGAGTTGCGAGCTTGGAGAGCGGAAGTTTTCGTACTTTAAGCCAGAGTTTTGACCATTTAGTAACCAGATAACCTCGCCTGGATGGCTTTTTGATATCTTGATAAGGGGGGATGGTTTCGTGTGTTCATCAAAACGATCTTACGAATATCCTTGGTTATATTTGCGGATGAGGCGAAATGGGCACCGTTTGCGTGCCCATTTTTTCGGCTGATATGACGGGTTATGGGGGGACTCTTCGGGCTGATTAAAACAGGCCGATGGCTTTCCACCACAGCAAACCTGCCGTCATAAAGATAGCCTGATTGAGTAAACTGACGACGAAGCCTATCCGCCACCATGTCGCTGTCGGTACGTAACCGGCTCCAAAGAGGATCGGGCCCCGTGCATGACTGTATTGCGTCAGTGAGCAATACAGGCTGCTGGTGAAGGCCAGCATGAACGCCATAGGAACCGCAGGGATATTGAGATTGATACCCACGCCGAGGAATACGGCATACAGGGCGGCGATCTGCGCGTTACCGCTGGCAAAAAAATAGTGGGTATAGAAATAGGCTGCATTCAATAGTAACAAGATCAACACCCAACTGGTGCCGTGCATCATATGGCCGATACTGTTACCAATCAGATCGCCAAACCAACTGGTGAAACCCAGTTTTTTCAGTTGGTTCGCCATCATTAACAGGGCTGCAAACCAAATCAGAGTATCCCATGCCCCTTTTTCGCTCTTGATGTCTCCCCAGCTCAACACGCCGGTTAGTAGCAGGAAAGACAGGCCAACAAAGGACGCAGTGGTGGCGTCCACCCCGAGAAAGTCACCAAAAATCCACAGCACCAGTAGCAATAACACTGTTGCCAGCATCAGCCATTCCTGGGGTTTCATCGCCCCCATCTTTTGCAACTCACTGATAGCCAACTTGGGCGCATCCGGCGTATGCCGTATTTCAGGTTTGGCCAGCCAGTAGATCAGTAAGGGAACGATGCACAATGAGATCAGACAGGGAACCACGGCTGCAACGAACCAACTCCCCCAGGTGATTGTTACCCCGGCATTGGCGGCCAGTTTGACGGCCAGCAGGTTACCGGTATAAGCCGTCATAAACATCGCCGCGGTAATGTCGTTGACGTTACCTATACAGGTAATCAGGAACGTGCCGATTTTATTGCGCGAGGCGTCTTCAGGGCGTGAATCGAAGCTACGGGCCAGTGAGTCGGCGATCGGGTAGATCACCCCACCGCAGCGGGCGGTGTTGCTGGGCATCGCAGGGGACAGGATCAGATCAGCCAACGCCAGACCATAAGCCAATCCGAGAGTTCGCTTGCCCAGAATACGGATCATCTGCAAGGCAATACGCCGCCCAAGGCCGGTTTTAATAAACCCACGGGCGATCATAAAGGCGACCACAATCAACCAGATGAGAGAACTGTTCAAATCACTCAGGGCCGTCTGAATCGCTTCGCTGGCGGTGGTCGCACCGGCGGCATATGTCAGCGCAAAAACGGTGATACTAATGATACCAATGGCGCCTATCGGCAATACATTGACGACGATACAAACGATAGTGGCGACAAAGATGATGGCAGAGTGCCAGGCTGGCAGGTTCAGGCCGTCAGGTGGCGCAAGATGCCAGAAAAAAATGGCAACAAGTAGAATCACTAACAACGGGAGCCAATTAAGGCCATAAGAGGTTTTTGTCTTCACCTTGATCCCCTCAATAAGGACTTAAGAGAAATGATTTTCCGTAACGCATCAGGGTTACAGGGTTAAGAGTTACCCCAAGAAGGGTAGCGCTGAAAAAGGAAGTGGGGAAAAGTGAAAGTGTAAAAGTACAATTCTTATGATCTGACCCGGTATTTTTGGGGAAAAGTCTCGCGGAAGAGGGAAAAATCTGGTCACGCGCATTCATTGACGCCAAGACAAGTATTTCTATTGTTGTGTTAATAATTAACACAGGGGGCATTATGGCCAGAACAACCAGCGTTAACGGAACAAAAATGACGATGAGAGTGTTAAATGGGCGAGGGAGCCGCTTTCCACACGGCCCTGCTTCAGCCCACCGTTGAAATCGTTCAGACGTAATGTTGCAGAAACTCGTTTAGCTGATGGGCGCTTGGTAGGGCGGTCATCGCGCCTTTAGCCGTGGTTGCCAAGGCTCCGCAGGCCTGGGCCTGGGCGATGACTACGCCCCACTCAGCAGCATGTGGCATCCGGCCTAGCTCTGCCAATGCCGCCAGCAGGCCGGCAACGAAGGCATCTCCTGCGCCAGTGGTGTCAACAGGGGTGACAGGTGTTGCATCAAAGTGATGTAGTTGTTTACCGTCATGCATACAAACGCCATCACTGCCTAGAGTTACCAACAACAGACGAAACGAAAAGTGCTCCATCATCCACTCCACCGCCTTGCCAAGCTCCTGCATACCACTGATAAATCGAACCTCTTCAAGAGAAACCTTCACCACATCTGCCCGTTGCAGGGCCTTATGTAAACAGGGGAGGAGTGCCTCCGGTTGCTGCCAGACATCCTCGCGAATGTTGGGATCGAAACTTACCCAACCCCCAGCGTTACGGATATTCTCCATGGCGGCAAAGGTGGCACTGCGGCTTGGTTCCCGCGAGAGGGAAATCGAACAGGCGTGTAACCATTCTCCTGCACTGAACACAGGTAAATCAGTAGGTTGTAAGAAGAGATCGGCACTTGGTTTGACCATGAAGGTAAATGAACGCTCACCCTGCTGATCCAGATCCACCACTACCGTTGAGGTATGGTGTTCAGCGTCCTGCAGCATGAAACGGATATCGACATTTTCTTCACGCAATACCTGCCGCAGGAACCTACCGAAGCTGTCTTCGCCAACCCGGCCAATAAAGGCGCTATTTCCCCCCAGCCGTGCGATGCCTACTGCTACATTAGCGGGGGCGCCGCCAGGACATTTCAGATAGCTGGTGGCATTTTCTGGCACCAGATCTACGACGGCGTCGCCTAATACCCAAACACGATGAGCCATGAGTCATTCCTCTAAGGTGAGATTTTTTGTTAGCTAACATAGAAGAACCGGTTTAGCAAAGCAATCGGGTTATTAGAAAAATGTGTACTAATGTACAAGAGGGAGTTGAGCGGTTTTATTTTAATATATTGATATTATTAACTTTAACAGTAATAACCCACTCTGGGTGACTTAATTGCTGGTGAGTGCCGCTACCGGTTATCGGCAGCGACGTCACTGTGGTGATTTTTTGCCTCTAATCAGCATCTATTTTCCTGATACTGCATAGGTACCCGCGTCGTAAGCAACCAGACAACTCGACTGCAAAGAGGTGCTAACTCTT
Source organism: Serratia aquatilis (assembly GCF_044865145.1). Taxonomy (NCBI): domain Bacteria; kingdom Pseudomonadati; phylum Pseudomonadota; class Gammaproteobacteria; order Enterobacterales; family Yersiniaceae; genus Serratia; species Serratia aquatilis. Next base: position 735,440 of record NZ_CP173186.1, read on the forward strand.
TCCCTAAGGGTTAACGGCGGCGATGATACTGGACCTACTGGTGCTGGAACTGCGCTACACGGAGGAAAAACGTTTTGCGTCGCCTGTGAGCATTCGTTCAAATAGCGTCCCCCTCCTTGAAGCAGCCACTGGTATAGCTCCTGATTACATCTGAAGTTAAGCTTGCGCATCGCGTTCTGTTTATGTGCATTGGCGGTTTTTTGACTGATATATAAATACTCGGCGGTCTGACGCCCATTCATTCCCCGGTACAGACACTGCAAAACCTCCGTTTCCCGTCGCGTCAGTGGCGACATACACGAGCAGTTTTGGTGGGAGGATAGCGATGACATGAGTCGAGAAGAGAGCATTCCATCCAACAGATTGTGCAGTTCGGGCAAAGTTTGATGACGGTACAGCGTCCCTGCGTTGCATTTGTCGCACTGCATCCCGGGATTGGCCAAGTTTGGGCTGCGCCTTTTATCTTTGATCAAGCACACCATCGGATGGCAGTTACGCTGATGCAATCGGTAAAGCCAGGGCGAAGTAGTGACAAGATCGCCTAGAAAAATGATGTCAATATTGTCATTAGTCTGTGTTTCTTTAAGCAGGTGGATGTTTTGCTTGCGGGATTTGAAAAAAGTCTGCAGTTTCAGACTCAAGCCATAGGTGAAATAGCGATCGGAATCGACGATCAGAATGGAAAGTGGCTGCGCCATGGTATGGGATCCTTTCTACCAGGGAGTCTGCCATACGCCAAATGGCTGGCAGACACAGTGATGATAAATATCCTTAAAAATAAAGATGAGGCAGATACCTGTGGTTTGAAAAAATTAATGATCTTGCAGAACCGCTTGCTCTTCCTTTTTATCATGCTGTCTGGCTACCGAGGGAGGTTCCGCAATATACCAGCGCAAACTGTTATTCAGTGCTCCCGCAGTAACATAAGCTTTTTTGTTTTCAACTAACCGTAGCAGATAGTAACGAGCAAGGTAAATGGTCATTTCGCAGTATTCCGCTATCTCTCGTGTTTTTGGCCATTGCACTTGTGGGGGGATAGAGGTGTGATGATTGTCCCGCTTACAGAGGTTCTGCAGAGCAGTGAGTACCCTATTGAGTTGCTTTTCCCTTTCTTGATTATGATAAGACATTTCACTATCTCCTATTAATGTGTCTTGAAAAAGTTGAGCGGTTAAGGTTAGTCCTGCGCTGTTAATTTTCTCTTTGGTAACGAGAAATGTGTTCTTCCAAAATGTGAGGTGTCTCTTTGAGTCAGTCTCCATTTTTCCATGCTAACCCTACCATGGACTATTGTTTTGTAAAAATCGCAATCACGATCAATGAAATCGTTTTGAGTGCACTTAGCAGAGTAATATTCTAAATATTCCAATTTTGCGACCAGTGTAATCGCAATAGGATTATTCTGGTTAAAAATTAAGGCTTTTATGGCGAAATCGCGCTTGTTGGGAAAAAATACTTTAAAATCCAAGGTGTATTTGCAATAATTTTTTCAGCGACAGGTATGGGAAAAGTCTGGTCTAATAGTCTTTTAAATGTCTTGTTTTTTATTGTGTCGCTTCTTTTTAGATAAATGATGGCTGGCATTTTTATGGTAAATAATTCGACTTTTTAGGGCTGTTACACAGGTTTTATCTTTTTTCCGCTTTGTTCATTGGATGAGGCGCCAGTAAAGTTGTGTTTTTTTTCTGGCGTGCTTCCCCCTTCGCAAATAAAAGGGGAAGGAAAGGGATGCCTTCTTTTATACCAAATGAAAGGATGCTGCCTGGTATATCAATCTCCGTTCAACTTAAACTGCGCCACTTCAGTGGATACCGTTTATTGCGGCGAATTAATATGCCTGGATTTTTCGTTAATTAACGTTTTAAGGATAAAGAAAACATGAAATTGAATAACATTGCGCTGGCTACAGTTCTGTCTCTGGGAATGGTCTCTTTTGCAAATGCCGATGCAGGCTCTGGCAATGTGCATTTCGTCGGTAAAATCATCGATGCACCTTGCTCAATCGCCCCGGAAAGCCTGGATCAGACTAAGAGCTTTGGTCAGGTAGCCAATGTGGCACTGGTTAATGGCGGCAGATCCAGCGTACTGAATTTTGATATCAAACTGCAAGGTTGTGATATTACCAGCAAAAACAAGGTGCAGGTGACCTTCGGTGGTCCATCTGGCGGCGCAACTGGGACGACCAATACCCTGCTGGGCATCACTGGTGCGCATGGCGCGAGTATCGCTATGTATGATGGCTCTAACCAGCCGATCACACTGAATACCCCTACTACCGTTCAAAACCTCCTGGCTGGTGCAAACACGCTGACTTTCTCTGCTTATCTGCAGGGTCATGCTGGTACTACTTTGGCGGATATCGAGGAAGGCGACTTCACTTCGACCACCAACTTTACTCTGGCATATAACTAAGATCGGACGTGGCTGCATGCGACTCCCGCATGCAGCTTTTTCTTGTCCTCAACGGGAGTCAGGGATGTCAGGAAATACGTTTGCTGCTGCCACGTTGCTGCTATTGGCTGGGGGCGTTATTGCCTTACCGGTTTGGGGTGGAAGCAGCCTCAACATGAACGGGGCGATAGTCGCTACCGCCTGCGATATCGATATCAAGAGCCGCGATCAGACTATTGACATGGGTAGGCTGCCCTTCAACGAAATTGTCAGTAACAGTCAGGCGTTGGCGCGACCATTCAGTATCGTACTGGTGAACTGTGCACTGAAACATATCGGCGACACTATCCTGGGTAAGCAACATTTCCGGGTCACGTTTGATGGTCGTAATGAAGGTGGGCATTTTGGGGTTGATGGTGAGGCTCGAGGCGTTGCGCTGGTGCTGAATGATGCACAAGGGCAAGAAGCTGTTCCCGGTGAACCCTTGCCTTTTCAGACACCTGTGTTGCAGGGCAAGGAAATGCGACTGCACTACACAGCCCGTATGGTAAGCAATAATCAGCCGCTGCAAACCGGCACCTATACCGCGCTGGTGCGCTACCAACTTGAGTACTACTGAGTAGCACGGCCAAGACAGATTTACTTTTCCGGCAGGGTAACCCCTTCAATAACAACCATAACGTTCGGAAAAGTCATTAACGCATAAAGGTCAATGGATGATGAGCACCCCACTTGTAGGAGCACAGGTTCCGCGCACCCGCCTGTTGCCGTTGCTGATTGCGCTGGCACTGGTCAATGGCCAGGTATCGGCTGCCAAACCCATCGAATTTAATACCGACGTGCTGGATCTGCAGGAGCGCGACAATATCGATCTGGGGCGTTTTTCTCGTGCTGGTTATGTCATGCCGGGTGAATACAGCCTGGTGGTCAACGTCAATCAACAGGAATTGCCCGAGCAACCCATTCGATTTTATCCGGCAGAAAGCGATCCGGCCAGCAGTGAAGCCTGCCTCCCGGCTACTTTGGTCGAGCAAATGGGGATTAAGGAAGAGTTTACCCGTCAACTGACTTGGTGGCACAACGGCCAGTGCCTGGTGATTGGCAGCCTGAAGGGAATGTCGGTGCGCCCTGATTTGGGCAGTAACACGCTATTTCTCAGTGTTCCGCAGGCTTACCTTGAATACAGCTCTGCCGACTGGGATCCACCGGCCCGTTGGGACGAAGGCATTCCTGGATTGCTGCTGGACTATAACCTGAATGCTCAGACTCAGCACCAGACCCAGAATGACAATGTTCAGAAGGGCTATAACCTGAGCGGCAACGGGGTCGCGGGGGCCAATATGGGCAGTTGGCGGCTGCGCGCCAGTTGGCAGACTCAGATTGATCATCAGACCGGATCGGGCCAGCCAGTAAAGCAGAATTTTGAATGGACGCAGTACACCGCTTATCTGGCCATTGCGCGGTTACGCGCCAAACTGACGGTGGGTGAAGATTTCCTTAATTCCGATATTTTTGACAGTTTCCGCTATACCGGCGTGAGCCTGGTCAGCGATGACGCGATGCTACCGCCTAACCTGCGCGGTTATGCCCCGGAAGTGAGTGGAGTGGCGCGTACTAACGCCCGTGTGGTGATCAGCCAGCAAGGACGGGTTCTATATGAAACGCTGGTTCCGGCTGGCCCATTCCGTATTCAGGATCTGAATAACGCCGTATCGGGTTTGATGGACGTTCGGGTCGAAGAGCAGGACGGTAGCGTACAGGCATTCAATATCAGTACCGCGAGTATCCCTTACCTGACCAGACCGGGAATGATCCGCTACAAGCTGGCGAGTGGACGGCCTACCGACTGGCGGCATCGCACACAAGGCCCTCTGTTTGCCAGCGGTGAGTTTTCCTGGGGCGTCAGCAACGGCTGGTCGCTATTCGGCGGCAGTGTCGTCGGGGATGATTACAACGCACTGGCACTGGGGATCGGCCGTGATCTGATGTTATTCGGGGCACTTTCATTCGATGTGACTCAGTCACGGGCGCGTTTGCCACAAGGGGAAACCTTGACCGGGGGATCGTACCGCCTGCGTTATTCGAAAAACTTCGACCAGATAGGCGGCCAGGTGACTTTTGCTGGCTACCGCTTCTCGGAACGCAGCTTTATGACTATGGGGGAATATCTCGAGATGCGTAACCTCGGAACCCGTAGCCAGAACAGCAAAGAAATGTACACCGTGTCCTATAACCAACAGTTCCGTGATATGGGGCTAACGGCCAACTTGAACTACGACCATCAGACCTACTGGGATCGGCAGGCTAACGATCGTTACAGCCTGTCGCTGATGCGTTACATGAATATTGGCAACTTCAGAAACCTGAGCCTGTCGCTGACGGGTTACCGCAATCAGTACAACGGATTGAATGACGACGGGGTATTCCTGTCGCTGTCGCTGCCTTGGGGTAACCGAGGTTCGGTGAGCTATAGCGGAACCTGGAACGGCGATGATAACACCCATCGGGTGAGTTACTCGGATCGCGTGGGCGACCGTGGTAGCTACCAGGTAAGTAGCGGCTGGACTCGCAAAGGCGCACTGGCCAGCGGTTTCTACAGCCACCAAGGGGATTGGGCGCAGATTAATGCGACAGCCAGTAGCCAGGCGGGGAGTTATACCACGGTGGGGCTGGCGCTACAGGGTGGAGCAACGGCGACCCGTGAAGGTGCAGCGCTGCACCGGGTTGCGATACCGGGTGGCACCCGCCTATTGGTTGATACTGGTGGGGTCGCGGGTATCCCTATTCGTAACTACGGCGCACCCTTGCTGACCAACCGTTTTGGTAAGGCGGTGGTGGCGGATATGAATAGCTACTACCGCAACCGGGTGAATATCGATCTGGATCAACTGCCGGACAATGCCGAGGCATTGAAATCGGTGGTGCAGGCGACATTGACTGAAGGGGCTATAGGTTATCGGCGATTTGACGTTATCGCGGGTGAGAAGGCGATGGCGGTGATCCGCTTGGCAGACGGCACCATGCCGCCCTTCGGTGCAACAGTACAGAATCTGAAAAAGCGTGATGTGGGGATCGTCAATGATGGCGGCAGCGTATACCTGAGCGGTATTGAGCGTGGCGAGACGATGACGGTTCACTGGGACGATCGGGCACAGTGCGAGCTGACCTTGCCCGTGGTGTTACCCGTCGATGGAATGCGTGAATTGCTATTGCCATGCAGGACCATCACCGCGAAAGCAGACACCACAGACCTGGCTGCCGTTCAGGCAACCATGGAGACAAAATGATGACGAGATATGGAATGAAGAGCGTGAATACAGGAATGGCACTTATTGCGGGCACACTGCTGTGCGTACTGACAACTCAGGCCCAGGCGGCGATTGCGTTGGATCGTACCCGGATTATTTTTGCCGGGGGAGATAAGTCAGTCAGCCTGAGCGTGAACAATGACAACCCGCAACTGCCCTATCTGGCGCAGGGCTGGATTGAGGATGCACAGGGTAACAAGGTGACCAGCCCGCTGACGGTGCTGCCGCCAGTGCAGCGTATCGAGGCCGGGGCGAAGAGCCAGGTAAAGATCCAGGCACTACCGACGGTGAGCCAATTGCCACAGGATCGTGAAACCCTGTACTACTTCAACCTGCGTGAGATCCCGCCAAGAAGTGAAAAGTCCAATACGCTGCAGATTGCCTTACAGACGCGCATCAAGCTGTTCTATCGGCCAAAAGGATTGGTGAAAACTACCGCCGAGATGGCAACGCCGTGGCAAGACCAACTGAAGTTGACCAAGCAGGGCGACAAGTATCTGGTAAGCAACCCGACGCCATATTATGTCACGTTGGTGGATGTGGGGAGCCGAAAGGGGGTCAGCGCACCAGGTTTTGAGCCACTGATGCTGGATCCTAAAGGGAGCGCTTCACTAGGGGTGAATGCATCTGTTCTGGGTAATGAGCCGGTGTTGACCTATGTCAACGATTATGGCGGACGCCCGGTGCTGACGTTCAGATGCGGCGGGACAGACTGTCAACTGGTACCGGAGAAGAAGCGCTAACCCAAGCCGATCGTGCCATGTCGCAGGGAGAGGGCGCGGGTCAGGTCTGCAAGGAGAGAACCTATGCAACAACACAATCCGATACCAGGCGGAACTCGCCAAAGGGAAAGACGTCCAGGGGCGAAGGGGAAATATCGCACCGGAATGCTGCTGTGCATTTTGTTAATGAGTGCTTCATCCGTCGCCAATATGCCGGTCAATATCAGAGGGACGGTTATCGTCCCACCACCCTGCACGATTAATAATAATCAGACCATCAGCGTGGATTTTGGTGATGAGGTCATGACGACCCGTATTGATGGCGTTAACTACAGACAGGCCATCAACTACACGTTGAATTGTGATATTCAGAAATCCAATAACCTGAAAATGCGCCTGCAGGGTAGCACGGCCAATTTTAATTCGAGGTTGCTGCGTACAGATAAAAATGGCTTGGGTATCGCTTTATATCGAGGCGCGCAGCCGCTGAATATCAATACCTGGTTTAACTATACCTATCCCAGTAAGCCAGAGCTTTATGCGGTGCTGGTCAAGCAGAATGGGGCGAATCTGACCGGCGGTGAGTTTACAGCATCCGCGACGTTATTAATCGATTACCAGTAAACACAGGGAGATATAAGCGATGCGGATTTTACGGTTTTCCCTGTTGGCAGCGGGTTTAATTGGTTATTTACCGTTGGTGCTGGCTGCCGGGGGAGATGTGGCGTTTCGGGGAACATTACTTGAACCGCCCCCCTGCACCATCAACAGTGGCAATAATATTACCGTTGATTTCGGGGTAAAAGTCGGCATTAAAAAAGTGGATGGCATTAATTATATGCAGAACATCAATTATGAATTGGTCTGTGAACCTAATACCCATAGTTGGGTATTAAAACTGAAACTCACAGGAAATAGCACCTCTTTTGATAATGCGGCGGTACAAACCAATATCAGCGGCTTGGGGATCAGGATCCAGCGTAATGGCCAGCCATTTATCTTGGGCAGTGAGCTTATTACTACGCCAGCGAGCAAGCCGCAACTCACTGCGGTACCGGTCCAACAGCCGGGTGTGCTGTTACCGGAAGGCCCCTTTGAAGCCGCAGTTACGCTGCAGGCTGATTACCAATAATAGGGAGGCGATATGATACGGTTCTCTACGCTGCGATTGGCGGTGATCGTTGTACTTGGCGGATTATCCGGCTTATCCCATGCGGTCGACAACGTTCGTTTTAAGGGGGCTTTGGTCGCGGAGCCCTGCACATTGCGTGTGGCAGACGAGAACATCACCGTCGATTTTGGTTCGATCGTCGAGAAATATCTTTATCTTAATGGCCGCACCTTGGGTGAGCCTTTGATATTACATCTGGATGATTGTGACATCAGCCTGGGCAATATGGTCAAGTTGACCTTTTCCGGTATTGAAAATAGCAAGCTTAATGGATTGCTGGCGATATCTGGTGCCAGCCAGACGCAGGGAATTGCCATCGGCATTGAAACGTTGCGGGGCGACCTGGTGTCACTTAATACCGGGCGTTATAACCAGGGATTAATCGCTGGCAATAATACCCTGAGCCTGCGTGCTTATGTACAGGGTGAACCCGATGCTATCAGCCAGAAAAGTATTCACCCAGGTAGTTTCACCGCCAGTGCAACCTTTTTATTGGAATATGAGTAGCCTGCTTATGGGTGTTACCCAGATCTCTACGACGTGGCTAATTGACCCGCGACGGATACGGGATAATCACAGGAGTGTTTATGAAAGCCATTAGAGTGATTCTTTTCACAGCTACGCTGCTGACAGCGTTTAGCGCCCAAAGCGCGATTTACTCTTATATCACGCGCAGTGAAGGGACACCGTCGAATGCAAAATACTGGTGGACGATTGAATACTGGGACACCGTCGATGCCACACCGAATCCGTGCTATGGCTGGTCACAATGCACGGCGTTTATCGGCCACCGGCACAGTGATGGCGGGGAGTCAGGCAGTTGGGTGTCGGACGGCAATGAATATATTGATAATATCCAGAGTTTGCGCACCGTCGGTGATGTTGGCGCTGCTTTTCAGCGTAATTTTTCGCTGCCGCGCAGCGGTACCCAAAGCCATAGTGGTCCTGCTGTGACTCAAGAGTGCGTCGGTGTCTATTATAAAGCCTCAAAAGGGACCTCGGGTGCCGGTGGCAGCCCGATGATGCCCAGCAGTTTATGTGGCATTGTCCCGCCGCCGGTGGGCAAATGTGAATTTACCGAAACCAGCCTTGAGCTGACACACGGCCAGGTTCAGTTGAAAGACATTGAAGGGAATCAGGCGCGGCAAACCGGTTATGTCCGCTGCACCCAAACCATGGATGTGATGGTTTATGCTGCTGGAGGGGGCGGTAATGGCATGGTGAACCTCCGGAGCGATGGCAGCCTGAAATCTCGTTTGACCATCGGCGGGGTGAGCGGTTCAACAGGGATCAGGATACGCGCTTTAGCCGGTGTCAAAATGCCCGTGGAGTTTGTCTCTACGCTAACTAAAGTGGGTGCTGTTGAGGCCGGTGATTTCTTCGGGTCGGCCACGGCAATCATTACTATGCCTTGAGCGGTGCTGTTTAATTGTACTTGAGCGCCGCTGGCGCTCAAATCAGCCTAACCGATGACTGAACCAAAGAGTGCGCCCACACCGGATGATACGCCCATCGCAAGTGCACTCCAGAAAGTTATGCGGATAACCCCAGGGCGTATTGGTGCTCCCCCTGCCTTGGCTGCAATGCCGCCTAGGATCGCCAGCGAAAGCAATGCGGAAAGTGCAATCGCCGGGATTGCCCAATCAGCTCTGGTAATAAAAGCTACCAGTAAGGGTAATATCGCTCCAGCAGCAAAGCTCAACGCAGAGGTCCAGGCCGCCTGTAACGGACGCGCGGTGGTGATTTCTGATATCCCCAGTTCATCGCGCGCGTGCGCCCCCAGAGCATCGTGGTTCATCAGTTTTTCTGCGACCTGTTTGGCCAGTGCCAAATCAAGGCCCCGATGGACATAAATAGAGGTTAGCTCGCGGTGTTCCCCTTGATAATCAGCATCCAGTTCCGCTTGCTCTTCGGCTAAAGCGGCTTTTTCCGTATCTGATTGGGAAGATACCGAGACATATTCACCCGTCGCCATCGACATGGCACCAGCAACCAAACCGGCAATACCCGTCAATAGCAGGCTCTGATGCGTGGCATTGGCTGCTGCCACCCCCAGTAATAGACTTGCGGTAGAGACGATGCCGTCGTTTGCGCCAAGAACAGCGGCTCTCAGCCAGCCGATTTTTTCTATGCTGTGTCGTTCTCTGTGCATCCTGGTGCTCCCTTATCTTCCGGTGTTGCGTAACCGTTGATGGCCAAGCATTTCAGGCAGGATAAACCGATAAACGATCCAGTGCTATAACCAACTTGCCTCCATTACCCTTCGGCTCAGGAGGCATTTGGTATATACCCTTCATACTTCAAGTTGTTGGTGCGCTGGCTGCGCTCAGTGACTAGCCCTTTCGCAGCTTTTATCCAACTCGAATTATATCGACTACAAAACTAGCGTTTTTTGAAGGCAGACTTACCGGCAAAAATGGCCGCATCGCCCAGTTGATCTTCGATGCGCATCAACTGGTTATATTTCTCGATGCGTTCCCCTCGGCTGGGGGCACCAGTTTTCAAGTGGCCAGCTCTGAGTGCCACGGTCATATCAGCAATAAAACTGTCAATGGTTTCACCGCTGCGGTGTGAAATAAAGGCACCCCAATCGTTGTCGTGGCAAAGTTGCACTGCATCAATAGTTTCACTCAAACTACCAATCTGATTCAGTTTGATCAGCGCTGCATTAGCCAGCTTCTCGTCGATGCCCCGTTGAATGTATTTCACATTGGTAACAAAAATATCGTCACCGACCAGTTCTACTTTGTCGCCCAGAGCATCACTCAGAATACGCCAGCCAGCCCAGTCGTCTTCGGCCAAGCCATCTTCGATCAACACGATAGGGAAATCCTTCACCAGTTGAGCGTAATAATCCGTCATTTCTTGTGCGTTGAGTTCGGCATTTTCGCTGCGAAGGGTGTATTTCCCATTGGAATAAAACTCGCTGGAGGCGGGGTCCATACAAATGACAATATCCTCACCTGGTTTGTACCCTGCTCGTTCAATGGCCTGCACAATCAGTTCCAGCGGTTGGCGGTTTGAAGCAACAGCAGGAGCAAAACCACCTTCGTCACCAACACCGGTAGATAACCCTTTTTCCAGCAACACCTGACGCAGGGCCTGGTAAACCTCACTGCCCCAGCGCACCGCATCACGCATGGAAGGCGCGCCCCATGGCGCAATCATGTATTCTTGGAAATCTGCACCTTGCCAGCGGGCATGCACCCCGCCATTGATAATGTTCATGCAGGGAACGGGCAGCAGATTGGCGCCAATACCCCCCAGATAGCGGTAAAGAGGCATATGCGATAGTTGTGCCGCCAGGCGTGCAACCGCCAAGGATACCCCGAGAATCGCATTTGCCCCCAGATGCGCTTTATTCTCTGTGCCGTCCAAGGCAATCAGGCAATTATCGATATCGCGTTGCCGACGAACATCAAACCCGAGCAGGGCATCATTAATTTCTGTATTGATGCTGTTAATTGCCTCCAGAACCCCTTTGCCACCAAAGCGATGTTTATCGCCATCACGACGTTCCATCGCTTCGCGCGAGCCAGTACTTGCACCGGAAGGCACTGACGCACGTGCAACAATTCCACCCATCGACGTCACTTCAACTTCAATGGTCGGGTTACCTCGGGAGTCCAGTATTTCTCTTGCATATACGCGTTCAATTTCATAGCTCATAGAAGTCACCTTATCTAGGGAGTTGGAATGTGTTTGATGAGTACATCAACCGATAGGTGGTTGATGAACTCTAAGGAAAAGGAGGAAAGAACCCCGAACAGGCGGTTTTTATGCCCCAACATGACCAGATCTATACCTTCGTTTTTAACCAGGGTTTCAACGTCTTTGAAACGGTTGATACTGACGATGGATTTCACGTCAAGTTGGATATTGGAGAGTTTTACCAAGTGGCTAAGCATCGCGTTTGCTTCAATTACTTCGCGAGATTGGCGATCTTTGGTAAGCGAGTCGCTGGTGTAATCCAGTTCCCGATAGTCAGAACTGATATGACCAATTGTGATCTGTGTTGCCATTTCTTTCGATAGCCGTTCAGCATGATGTAACATTAGCTGACCATCCGTTTCGTTCTGAACCAGCAACAACGCGTGCCTGTATACTTGCATACACCACCTCCTAGTAGTAGATAGACCAGATTACAGGTGTGTTGGCGATAACTTATCTTGCGGATTAAGGGTGTGTAGTTCCCCTTCCTGCCCCATTAAATCTATTGTGCATAAGCGATCTGTCAACCACGGGAGAACCTGTTTTTTTCTGCTAGTCATGCCAGCCAATGCCACTTGGCGGTGGGCAAAAATCTGGTTATCTGAGAAATAGAGAATGGAGTTTTGCTGCGTAATGTCTGTGACCATCAGCACCACCATATCCAGGCCAGCTCCACTCTTGGTGCGTTCTAGCTCCAGCTGCAGAGAAGGGAGGAGAGGGGCAATATCTGCCATGTTACGCACTTCGATTTGGGATAACAGAATGGATAAATCGTGGATTTGATAGTTTTTGGCATCACGACTGAGCAATTGTGCGGCAGATTGCCCAGTGACGTCGGTTTTCGCGGCAAGAAGCCCACTGACGAAATCGTCGTAGTTTATGTGGGCGATTTTACGCAATGTTTCGACGGCTGCCCGATCCTGAGCTGTCGTTGTGGGAGCGCTGAGCGCAACAGTATCGCTCAGAATGGCTCCCAACAGCAGCGTAGCTTGCGCTGCAGAAAGCGGCATCGGGATTTCGAGGGTGAGGATCTGCAAGATCACTGTTGCAGTGCAGCCGACAGCGCGAACCCAGACATCAGGGGGATTTTTTGTGATCAACGTACCCAAACGATGGTGGTCAATAATACCGATGACATCGCTGGCTGGCAGGGAATCCGGTCCCTGTTCAACGTCAGTAAAATCGACTAACCACACCTTCTCGTCAGTGAGGTTTTTATTTAACTGGTCTGGCTGGTTGACCCCAGCTGAATTGAGGATGTAACGGGTTTCTGGCGTTAATTCTCCCAAGCGGAAGGGTTTAGCGGAGAGGCCGCGATAATTGAGCCAGTCTGCGGTAACCAGTGCGCTGCAGATACTGTCGCTATCGGGATTACGGTGCCCGAAAACGTGAATGATCTGAGCCTGTTCTGACGGTATTGATGGGGGAGTAATATAATTTTTTTTCATAAGAATACCTGACATACCTGCCTAATAGAGAAAGCAAAATTGTATATCAGGTGTCATCATCCGGTTCGAATGAACTCGGCGGTTTGGGAAAGGTGGAACACCATCACCTTGATGCGAAGTTTATATGAAACTTATTCCGAGCGCAATAGGAATGATCCGCTGATTATGATGCTTCCAAAGTTCCAGGGGAGGGGATTTGTTTAGTGAGACATTTACTCACTCAGTACCGGGCCAGCTAACAGAGGGAGTAAATTGCCTGATTAAAAGAACTTGATGAGAGTGACAATGGATAGAAAAATAGAAAACGCTGCCGTAATTATAACACCAGGAATGCTGAAATGAAATTTAAGGTATTTGCTCCCACTCACATAGTACATAGAAGAGATACCATAGATATAAATCATATAAACCATTGATTGCAATAGTAAATCAATGGCGTTCGAGTAGTAGCTGGTAAAGTTGGTCAGGTAAATGGAGTATATTATTTCACTAGGAAAAACTAATAAAAGCACAGGTTTTATTTTTCTAATCAATCCAAAAATGACAATCAGAAAGTCTATTATAAAAGCAAAGAAAGTAATTTTTAAATTAAACTGTGGTGCAGGTGAAAAATAGTTTGACATAAAGAATATAAAGTCAAAAATAGTATTAACTGCAAGTATGTAAAAAAAAGCTAATATGATTTTTTTATGAAGGGCTAATGTTGTTTTTTTGTTCATTGTTCTTCACCAGAAGCGATTGAGCTTATGCTTTATGGTTCATCAAGAGAGCAAGGGTATTTAATACTCTATTAGTATTAGGAAGTGTAATTTTTTATTATTAAGTGTGTTAGGGCGGTGTAGAGAGTATATACTCGTCGCCCTTCAAGCTGCATGGGTGTTGGCTGTAGCCCCTTTGGGGCCGCTGCAAGCAGTGTTCAAATCTGCTCCCGGCAGATTTGTCGCTCAGTTGCCGCTTACATGCAACTTGAAGTAACTTGGGTATAGCTGGAAGGGATAATTTAACTAATTACAGAAAACTCGTTAAGCCTGGATAATACGGGGCATTATGAATGCTTTCTAATGAGGGAGTATAAGTAGCCAACAGTGAATGAGATGTGCCAGGAAATAATGAAATACTCCCAAAGGATATACTCTAAATAATTCGAGTTGCATATAGGTGGCAAGACCGCGAGTCGCCAGGAGCATAGCCCACAATGTGGCTGGGGCTAGAGGATGCAGCTAATGCCCACGCAACTTGAAGTATGACGAGTATACACAATATTAGGATGCTGTTAATTATGATGAAAGTGTAATGTCAAACTCCTTCTATTTTCGCTATTGTCGTGATCAAAATGTGAGTTAGGGTCCATTATTTCTCGACGTTCGGTTTTGCTCAACCGGTCAAACTTGTTTGGTTGATTCTCCTGAATTTTAAAGCAGGTATTGCCAATACAATGGTTTTCATTATCTTTCTGTTGCCATGAAATATCAGGTTTTTGAGGGCTGATAATACCCGTAGCAAAAGAGTTAAATGAGGCTACTATTCCAAGTAATAAAAAGGCGGTTGAGGATTTCATTGCATAGACTCCTGACTATGATGTTTTAACATCGCTTATGGATAACAATGTTGCCAGTTTAACGTGCTTATATTCAACTAAACATATACGGCTTTAATTTTCACCTGGTGATGAAGTCTGCCTGATACCCAAAAGACGAGAGGAATGTCGGTAGCACGCTTGGTTAAAAATTTATCAGGCCTGATCCTTTAGCCTTCCGTTATGGTGCCTCTGCGCTGTAATCCGAAATATTTTATGTAGATAATATAAGAAAGATACCTCCGATATTTTAATAACTATGGTTAAACATAGAATGCCGATATTTGTTGAATATTTGTTCTAATTGATTAATAAAAGGCTTATTTCATGAAGAAATTATCTATTATTATGAAAATTATCTTATGAATAATAATGAGTAAAAAAATATATCAAAAAGTAAGAAAACCAGATTTATTAGAGTAAGATAATTTTTGGTATTGAAATAAAATGTTTCCTGTATGCCTGGTGATATCAATTATATCGAATGAAAAACAATGGCTTAGGTTTTTTTGAGTGCAGGATTTTAGATAGATAAAAACGATAGATTTAATCCTTTTCATTGGTAATAACGTATTCCATTGCTTTTGTGATTAATTTAGTTTGTTCGAAAATTTTCAATGAATACCAAAGAGGGTGGAGATGAAACACCATTTTTTTAAAAGAGGAAGCCTCAGCCTGCTTCTGATGATGGCAATTCCCGTAATAGCGAATGCCAGTGTCAATAGTAATTCTATTTCTGGAGAAATTTCAGTTTCCCTGAATGTACTACCCGGCTGCGTTGTTAAATCGGCCCAACAGCCAAGTGACTTATCCGCCATAGCGGATGGTCAGCAATGGATGACACTGACTTTTCCTGATACTGGCGCAACAGCAGGCTCACAACTGACCGCACAAGATAAAATGAATGTGCAGTGTACGGCAGGTGCGCAGCCTTCATTGACATTAGATGCTGGGAAACAAGGTGATAAAGACATATACAATATGTTGAATGAAGATAATAAAACCAAAATGCCCTATACCATCGCCACCGATCAGGAGGGTACTAATGTTATCAAACCTAATCAGCCAATTAAGATTGCCAGCTCGGGAGATGTTGCTATCTATGCTAAGGTGACGTTGCCGGAGAATGCCCAGGCAGGGAAGTATATGGATACCATCAAAGCTACAATAAGCTGGTAACTGAAGGCTATGGGCATCAAATTGGCTTCAACAACCCTGCTACTGGTGCTGGGTTTATCCGTTATGAACTCCCCGGTACAAGCCGCAGCCGGTCAGCAGGTCAGTGCAAAGTTTGATGTCACGGCCAGTATAAATAATGGCTGCCGGTTCACAGGGAGCAATAAGCTTTCTGTGGACCTGCCTGACTTATTGATTGGTCAACGGTCGGTTTCCCGCCAAATCTATTTTAATCTGCAGTGTACGCCTGGAGCTAATGCAACCATTGGTATTGATGCTGGGCAGCATCCATTAAGTGGGGGCAGTAGGGCATTGGCATTAGATGGCAAAAATGGCCAACTGATCCCCTACCAAATTTTTGCAGTAAAAGAGGGAAAGAAGATTGATTGGAAAAACCCAATTATGTTCACTCCCGATGAGTTAAATAAACAAATTGAAGTTGACGTAGAAATAAAAGATCCTCCGTCGCCACTTATACCCGGCCATTATACGGACACAGCAACTATAAACGTCTCTTACTAGGCTGTGTCCCTTAATTGCCCGTGGTGCCGTCGCAGACCCAAAAGCCCGTTATCAAGGCGGAGGGTGAAGGGCAGAGTGGCCCTCTGTTCAAGCCCGACTTTACTTCGAACGGGCTTTTGGGGCGCGACCCTTCGGGCTGGGGCCATTTGCGCGCATTGCTGCGTTGTTCGCCGCTTATTTGGTCCACCAGACCTCGCGGCTCACGCCTTGCCCTGTGCGCAAATGACCGCCAGCGGCGCTCGCGTGCAATTAAGGGACACAGCCTAATGAGCCTCATCCCTGAGGCTCACCCTGCGGGCAGCACAAGCGCTGTTCAAATCGGTCCCTGACCGATTTGTCACTCTTTTGCTGTCTACAAGCAACTCGAATTATTTTTGGGGTAACTTATGAATAGACTACTATTCTCATTTGCCATGCTGGCATTTTCTGTTCATTGCTTCGCAGCAGCGAATATGGAGATCTGGCCAGTTACTATTTCTTTTATTGGCAGTGCTAAAAATAGCGTTTTTTGGTTAAAAAACGTGGGTAGTGATAGTGTCAGTCTACAAGTGCGGGTACTGAACTGGCGGCAGGCAGATGGTAAGAATCTGTATGCGGAACAGAATGAGGTCTATACGGTTCCTGCGTTTACCATTATCCCACCGCAAAAAAAAGTTCCGATAAGAATCTATGGCATCAACAATCAAGATGCTCAAGAACATGACTTTAAAGTCATTATCGACGAGTTACCTACGCCTGATGTAAACCAGGAAAGCACGCAGAACAATATAAAAATACGCATGCAATACATTCTTCCGCTGTTTGCCTATGGGCAGGCGTTACCGCCAGATATTCTTCCTGGTGCTGACGGTGTACCAAAAGAAAAACATCACTTAATCTGGTCTGTCAAAAATAATAAGTTATTGATAGAGAATCACGATAAAACGCATATTAAAATGACTTCCGTTGATTTTCAATGCGGTAAGAATTCTTGTTATCACCAGGATATTCCGGTCAGCTATGTTCTGCCTAATACCAAAATGGCGATCGAGCTTCCTCATGATCATTTAATCCCTGCAACGGTGAGTGCCCTGAAAATTCATCCATCGCGATGAGCAACGGCAACATTTCCTGCGCCTGGCTGGGAGCGAGAACGAAATGGTATTGAATAAAATTACGGCATGTATGCTAATGATAATGCCGACAATGATGGTTCATGCTGCAACCTACGTCGACACTATTCCTACTCTGAGCAACACCGGGCAGGACCCTATTTTCATGGTCAGTATCAGTGAGAACGGGAAACATTTAACTTCTCCTGAGCGGGTGATCATGAATGGCAGCGTTATTGCACTGCCCACAGAGACGCTAGACAACCTGCACATCCGTTATGCTGGCTACCCGGTGAAGGATCATTATGTGGACATCAACAAAATCAGCGGGGTCAAAGCCACATATAATGCCAAAACGCTGGAGTTGGCGATCGATATCCCACCAGATTGGATACCGTTACAGCACGTTGAAATTCCGGATCGCTGGAATTCTCCCTATTACGCTGAGAACGTTACCCCAGGGTTGGTTTTCGATTACGATATTTATGATGAGCACCCCCACCATAGCCGTTATTTCTCTTCCTGGATGAACGGGCGTTACTTTAATCACTTTGGTTACGTGAATCTTTCCGGGCAGTATATCAATATGCATCAAGGAGGGCAGGGGTATTCCCGATTCAAACGACTGAACACCAGCTGGGTTTTCAATAACCGCAGTAGCGCACAAAAGCTGATCTTAGGTGATATTCAGACCGATTCGGGTAATGGGTTTGGCGGTGTCTACATGGGGGGGATACAGTTCCGTCGGGACTACACGCTACGCCCCGATATTGTTACTTATCCCTCGTTGCGTCTGAGAGGCACAGCGTCGACGCCCTCTTCGCTGGATTTCTTCGTGAATGGCTACCGGTCGGCCAGTTCTCATGTCGACCCTGGGGCTTATGTTATCAATAACATACCCTTTATTAACGGTGATGGAACAATGACCGTGGTGACCACCGATGCCAATGGTCGGCAGGTCTCTAGCCGTATTCCTTATAGTATCCAGACTGACATGTTGCGCCCCGGATTAAGCGACTTCAATTTTTCAGCGGGGGCGCTGCGCTACAATTATGGTTGGCAGGACGATCGCTACAAGAATGCCGCCCTAAGTGGGACTTATCGCTACGGCATCACGGACCAGTTAACTTCACTTTCCCATATTGAGGGGGCGGACGGGTTGACGATGGCGGGAGGCGGATTTCAGTTCAATATGAATAGCTGGGGCCGTCTTGACGGCACGGTAACCATCAGTGATGCGCAGCACTCGCGACGCGGTGCCAGAGAATATCTCGGTTACAGCAAACAATTCCAGCGCGCCAGTTTTAACATCAGCCATATCCGCTCAAGCGGTGGTTACCGGGATCTGGACAGTTTTGATTCGGATTACGGTAGCGCGTTAGCCTCGGACCAGATCTTTGCTTCTTATTCACTCGGTGCTTCGCTTGGCGTACTAGGTGCCGGGTTTATTTATCAGCGTGACGACATTGGTATTACGCATAAAATAGCCAATCTGTCTTACAGCACCCTTGTCGCTCACCTTTTCAGCCTGTCACTTTCTTACAGTAAAGCCTTCTCTGAGGAACGGGCGGATAACTTTATGTTAGGGATCTCGCTTCCTTTCGGCAGCAATACCCGGATCGGCCTGCAAAACCTGCAGAGCAACAATAACGCCAGCACTAATGTGGTTTCTCTAACGCATAACTCCGGTAGCGATTTAGGGGTTGATTGGGATCTGAATTATAGCCGCGAGAGAAATGCCGGCATGGGCTACAGCGATATGTCTGCTACCTGGAAAACGGCGGCGTTTAGTGCCAGTGGTGGTGCATATGGCTACAGAGACCTGACGCCATGGGTTGGGTTGCAGGGGAGTGTGGTGTTTATGGATCGCAGCGTCTTTTTCACCAAAAGGCTGGGGAATGCGTTTGTCAAAGTAGACACCTATGGTGTGGAGGGGATCCCATATTATCTGGACGGTGCCCTGAAAGGTAAAACGAACAGTCAAGGGGTTGGTTTTATCAGTGATGTCATCCCTTATGAAAAAAATCAGGTAATGATTGATCCATCCTATTTACCGGAAGATATCGATGCCACTGACGTGAGGAAGAGTTTCTTTGTACCGGAAAACTCGGGTTACAGCGCGAAGTTTTCTCTGCAAAACCTGGATGACCATGTGTTACTACGTCTTGTTCCGGCGCCGGGTGTCTCGCTGCCATCAGGAAGCGAGATCCAGGATCAGCATCACCATACCGTTGCGCTTTTGGGCAATGGAAGTCTGGTTTCAATGGAAAGACCACAGGTGGCCAAAACTTACACGCTGGTTGCGGAAGGGCAGAGACGCTGCTCCTTCAGGCTTTCACCACAGAATAAACCCGGCATTGAGGTGGCAACATGCGCATGATAACCCTAAATTTACTTTTGCTGGCGCTCAGCCTGACTTGTATGCCTTCCGCTTGGGCGGTAACCGCGGACTGGAAGCACATCTGCACTATTCACTGGGACAATGAAGTGATCGATTTCACCGCAGGTGGTGCCGTTTCACCGTTGGAGCTGGCAGATACTCCGCAGGATTACAGCCAGGCGGTTCATGTCTGGTGCTATGAAGCCCCTGATGTCACCACTGGAGATGCTCAGCATATCGGCTTAGTGATAGAGCAACAGTCCAGTGCAACATCTTTTCTGGCGATGTCGACAAATCAGGCAAACCAGAGTTTATTGCCCTTTGTCTTTTGCCTTGGCAATCATGGTTCCAATCTGCTGTGCGTCGATGCGGTGAATAAAAAATTAACCTACGATTGGGGAACGGATCCCTCAATTCCTGCTCTGATGCCGCAGATTTTTCAGAAAGTCACTGATGGAGAAATGCCAGACGACTGTAAGGCGCATAACGATTGCCACCGTTGGCTCCCTTTCCACAGTGGACCGTATGACTACGTTGCACATGTGCATATCACCACCGATCCGAAACAAATTGCCTCATCTCCTCCAACCCCTGGCACTTATTCCGATGTTATTCATCTTCGTCTCAATGGGCAGGTGGCCTCAGGCCGCAAATTGCTGCCCGACTTTGACCTGAGCCAGACCAACAACCCGACCGTTACCTTGCAGGCAACGCTGAAAGACGACTGCCGCATTATTAGTACCCCGGATGTAAATTTTGACGGTGCCTTTTCATCGGAGCTATGGCATTTACAAAGTATTAGCGTGCGTTGTACCAACACCACGCCCTATACCATCAGCTTTCAAGGGTTGAATGACATCAATGGCTGGCACCAGATGAAATCACAAACCTCGGATACTTTTTTACGTTATCAGATGTATAAAGATATCTCCCACACTCAGGTATGGGATGGAAGTAAAACGGCGGGGGTGGGGACAGGCAAAGAGTATGTAGTTGAGGTTTACTATGCGACGGATCCATCACAGCCGAACGTACCGGCAGGCGTCTATAAGGACACGGTCACCATGACGTTATCCTACTAAAAAACATCTCCTTCTCAACATGCTGCCGCATTACTACAGCTCAAATTATCTGAGTATGAAATGGCGGCAAATATACGAAGATAGGGGCTTATATTTCCCATGTACCCATCAATATTTTGATGGGTTTTTTCACTTTACTAGCCTTTATATTTTTTTGTATTACGAATGTATCATTTTTAAGAGGGATTTATCATCCTGTTACATATATAACCAAAAAATAGGGTACATCCGTTTGCATTCTATTATGGGAAAACCTTATTATGCCCCCGCATTTTTCACTACGGGGGTCCTTATGGACGATGGAAGTTTTAGTTTTAGCTTAGTACTATTGATAAACTTTCAGTAATGCAACCCGCGTTGCGTTCTGAAAGATACAGAATGCAGCACAGTCACCTTATAGTTCATTAATAGCTGGCCATGGTGGCCCAGATACTAATGATATCTGCTTGTCCTGCCTTATTTCAGTAGTACCCATCGTTTACGATTAGCATAAAAATCTACATTACATCCGAATCATTCGAGTTGCAGTAGGTTGTTGCCGTGCGATAAATCGGTCTCTGACGGATTTGATTGCCATGGCCAACGGCCCTTCTGGTGCGAGGCCCAAGGATGGGCAACATCGTGCCGCCAATATACATGCAACTGGAAATAAAACGGATATACCCTTCATACTTCAAGTTGCTTGGGTGTTGGCTGCGCTTACTCACCCCAGTCACATAGTTATCTATGCTCCTGGGGCCTCGTAAGCTTGCCGCCTACAAGAAACTCGAATTATTTTGGGTATATATATGCGTTTAAGTGGAGATGAATCGCCTTATTTGGCCGGGCGCTCTCTGCTGGAATTTCGAAAAAATCATGGGATTGGCATTATGCAAAAAAGCCACGGTACGTTTATTTACAAAAAGTACTACTTGAATGACATCATTGTTTTGGCGATAGGATTTTTCGCTGTCATTGCCTTTATGCGTGCATGGGGAGATATGCACCAAACCTTCAGCGAGCATAGCGTTGCGACTATTAGTCTGGATACCTGGAATCTTTTTTATTATTCATTAAGAACCACGATGCGATTTGCGATTGGCATGGTTTGGTCCTTACTCTTTTCAATCGTTTTTGCCGTGTTGGCGGCACGCTATGCACCTCTGCGCAGAGTGATTCTGCCTTTCGTCAACTTTATGGAGTCTGTTCCTCTGGTCGGGTTCCTGACTTTTACCACGGTCTATTTTCTTGGCCTTTATCCGCATAGCGTTATGGGGCTGGAATGTGCTGCTATCTTTGCGGTATTTACCGGCCAGGCATGGAACATGATGTTGACGCTGTATCAGACACTGCGCATTGTTCCCCGCGAGCTGGATGAAGCGGCACGTAGCTTTAACTACAACCCTTGGCAACGTTTCTGGCGCCTGGAGTTTATCTATTCTGTTCCGGGGTTACTGTGGAATGCCATGGTGTCACAGTCGGCCGCGTGGTTTGCCCTGGTCGCTTCAGAAGCAATTCCAGTCAGTGACAAATCGGTGGAGTTACCCGGCGTGGGCTCCTACATTGCCGAAGCACTGGCACAGCAGAATATTCACGCGATCATATTTGCAGTGATTGCGCTGGCTGCCAATATCATTGTGCTTGATCAGTTGGTTTTCCGCCCATTGGTTCGTTACACCGCACGTTTCAAGTATGAAGATGTGGCGGCCAATAGAACGGCAGGCAGTTCATGGTTTTATAACAGCCTGTCATTTTCCCATGTTGGTGCTTTCCTGGCCGTGGTCCTGCGCACGCTGACCAACCTGTGGTTGTTTAAGCTGCCACAGATCTGGTATGCGCTTGGTCTGCACAAATTATTCCGCATCATTGCCAAAGCTAACTGGCTGTGGAGTAGTATCTGGTATCTTGCTGTGGTGGTGGTTTGTGCCAAGTATGGCTACCAGTTGTGGGAATACTTTCCTAAGCAATACTTTGCAATGCTACCTGAATGGATGTTACTGACCTCTGCGCGCGTCGTCGCAGCCATGGTACTCAGCATTGTGATCTTCACCCCGTTGGGCGTATGGATTGGCATGAATCCACGTCTGGTAAAACTCTTCCAACCTATCATCCAAATTCTTGCCGCTATTCCGCCGAATATTTTCTATCCGTTGATCGCTGCTTTTATTGCGGTTTACCATCAGGATCTCGGTTGGTGGGCTATCCCGATGATCATGCTTGGCACACAGTGGTATGTGTTGTTTAACGTGATTGCCGGTGTCACTGCGATCCCTTCACAAATCACGGAAGTCAGCCAAACCTTTGGCCTGCGTAGCTTCAAGTGGTGGCGTTACTACATGTTACCTGCGATTTTCCCCTACATCGTTACCGGCATCATTTCTGCTGCGGGTGGGGCGTGGAACAGTGCCATTGCGGCGGAAGTTATTCAGTGGGGAGCCACTACCATCAGTACCACCGGGCTGGGAGGATTCATTTCAGTGGTGACTGCGGCGGGTAATGATCCGGAAGCTGCCTTGGGGTGTGTCGCCATGTGCGCGCTGGTGGCGTTATGCGTGATATTTGTCTGGCAACCGCTTTACCGCGTGGCCGAAACCAAATTTAAATACGACTGATTCGGGGAAAACCAATGACTCATCAACAAGTGGTTCTCAGCGCTAAACAAGTGAGCAAAACGTTCATTGGCGAAAACAAACTACCGAAAGAAGTTCTCCGTAGTGCAAGTTTGAGTGTTTACCAAGGGGAGTTTGTCACCATTCTCGGGCAATCTGGTTCTGGTAAATCGACACTGCTGCGCATGTTTGCTGGTTTGATTACGCCCGATAGCGGCATGATTTATCTTGAAGGTAACCTGATTGAAGATCCTGCTGCCAATGTCAGCATGGTGTTCCAGTCTTACGCGCTTTACCCCTGGCTGACGGTGTATGACAACATTGCTTTCGGCCTGTTGGCTCAAGACTTACCACCTGCACTGATTGCCAAAAAGCTGGAGGGATTATTAACACTGGTTGGGTTGAAGGGTTATGAGAAAGCATGGCCTCGTGAGCTTTCCGGCGGCATGCGTCAGCGGGTCGGATTTGCCCGGGCTTTGGCGGTGGAACCTAAGGTTTTACTGTTGGATGAACCTTTCTCTGCTCTGGATATTTTTACTGCGCATAAGCTGCAGGCAGATTTAATGAGGATCTGGACGAGTGGGAAGATTAACACTAAGGCGATAGTTATGGTGACGCACGATGTGGAAGAAGCGGTAATGATGTCCGATCGTGTGGTCATTATGGATGCGAGCAGCCGGCAGATTGGCGATGAGTTCGTTATCAATAAACCCCGAGAACAGCGCAACAAGCACAATATGGCAGCCATTATTGATGAAATAGGTGGCCGTTTGTACGACAAAATCGCCATCTCTCAGCAGGCGTCGTAGCCCATATGTAATGTCAGGCCCAGGGAGGGGCCGAGTTGACAGGCAACGTAAAGCGGGACGGATATATTTCTTCAGGCAATGTTTAGCTGACTGAGAATATCAAAGATCCGGACCATACGGCGGCACCACTACGGCACTCTTTCGTATATATCTTCAATCCTGAAGAGAATGGAAGGGCAGCGATTTTTCTGTTGCCTGCTCATTTGCAGGGTTTTAAAGGTAATGTAATGAATAAAAAGAAAAAAATTCTTGAGGTTAGCAACGTAAGCCATAGCTTTCAGCCAATGTCTGAAAACTCCAACCTCGTGCTCGATGGAATTAATTTCCACGTTTGCGATAGAGAAGTTATCAGCATTTTAGGAAAGTCAGGTTCTGGTAAATCTACGTTGTTACGTATTATTTCAGGTTTGATTATCCCTGATTTTGGCACTGTCACATTGGGTGATAAAAAGGTGCTAGGGCCGAACCCGCAGATCAATATGGTCTTCCAGACGTTTGCCATTTACCCTTGGCTGACGGTTTATCAGAATATTGCCTTTGGCCTACAGGCGCAGAACTATTCTCAGGAAACTATCGATAATCAGGTTAATAAAATGTTGCATCTGATTAGCCTCGAAAAATATCGCAATGCCTATCCTCGCGAGCTTTCTGGCGGAATGCGCCAGCGGGTGGGGTTTGCCCGCGCACTCGCGGTAGAACCTGAACTACTGCTGCTTGATGAACCATTCTCATCGCTGGACATTTATACCGGGGAAAATCTGCGTAGTGACCTGATGCGTATCTGGTCTACCCGGCAGATCAAAACCCGAGCGATGGTTATGGTGACTCACAGTGTCGATGAGGCAGTGATGATGTCAGATCGCATTATTTTGCTAGGTTCAAAACCCGGCACTATTACCGGTAATTATGAAATCACCACGCCTCGTGAGAACCGGACCAAGCAAGCTATGCATGATCTGATAGAGGAGATTGGCGAGGAGTTGAGCGATCAGATAGCGGCTTCGGTTTAGAAAGACGTATTCAGTTTATGTCTGGCAGATAACAAATCTGCCAGTTTAACTACCTGTTTATCAAGAGCTACCTTGCTATGGGTGCCTCATGATAAGCGGATAACATATTGATGCTTATCATGCCTATCATACAAACATTATTATCGCTCTTAACTGCGTCTTTACTTGGCGCAATAATTGGCTACGAAAGACAATTCCGGCAACGTACCGCAGGGTTGCGTACCAATACTCTGGTTGCGACCAGCGCGGCTATTTTCGTCCATCTTGCTATGACTCTTGATGGAAGTAGTGGGGCTGTCAGAGTCATTTCCTATGTAGTTTCCGGCGTGGGTTTTCTTGGCGCAGGGGCAATAATGAAAGAAGGAATGAATATTCGAGGCCTGAATACAGCGGCAACGCTTTGGGGTTCTGCCGCCGTAGGTGCTTGTGCTGGTTGTGCATTATATGGTGATGCACTGGCGGCAACGTTATATGTTTTGGCTGCAAATACTTTATTACGTCCGATTGTCAATATTATCAACAAACAGCCATTCAATGATGCTAATGGTGAATCTACCTATCAAATTTGTGTTATTTCTTTTGAACATGAACAGCGTGATACATTGGCTAAATTTAAGAAAATGTTGCAAACTGAGAACTGCTTTATTTCTCATCTAGATATAGAGCCTTTCGGTGATGATGATGTAGAGATCACCGCAACATTAATGCCAGCATCAGTGACTACTGCGGTACTGGATAAAACCGTTAATAATTTACTGGCTGATAAAATGATTAAGCAAGCGTACTATAGCCGGACCTTTGTACCAGGCTAGTCGATATTATTCGTGGGGCGCATGCAGAGGCATTGCAGACTCCGTTATCAAGACTAAGAGCCTCCCCAGTAGGTGTTATTGGCTCAGTCCGTCATTCATGATTTTATATCACTAATTAAAATAATGGGAAAATGTCACCATGAAAAGTATGCCCAAACTATCTCACCTGACTATTTTTAAAGAAATTGTCAGCTGTGGCAGTCTGCATGAAACATCCAAGAAGTTAGCGATTTCACAACCAACCCTCAGTCGTATTATCAAAGAGCTCGAAGAAAACATCGGTTCACGTCTTTTAGAACGTAGCAACCGTGGCGTAAAGCTTACCGAGGTGGGGGAAGCGTTCTATAAGCGGATTGATACGATCACCAATGAGTTAAGAAATGCTATTTATGAAATACGTGGCATGAAAGAAACGGGGGAGAAGTTTTTGCGCGTAGGAATGAGCACCTATCCACTGGTGTGCTATCTGCCTGAAGCACTCAAAAGCTTTAATCAGCACTATCCGCAAACCCGCGTCACGGTGGTTGAGGATAACCCAGAGGGATTAGTGGCTAAATTGCGGAATAGTGAACTGGATTTGGCGGTGTGCAGCTTAAGCGAAGGAATTAGCTGTGTCGATCTGGTGACTGAGGAGTTTAAATGTGAGAAATTTTCTCTTTATCAACCAAGTAATCAGGATGCTGTTGCACAGCCTTTTGACGAAAAAAAGTGGGTGATCCCACGTTCTAGCGCTGTCGGCCATGCGGCGATAAAAGACATTGTGCCCCAACTTGCTCAACACGCTTCTATTGTAGAAACCGACTCTTTCCTGGCCACCTGGTGTCTAGTTAAGCAGCAAGGCTATCTTGCACTGTTAACCGATCAGATTGTCGCACAGTACAATTCACAATTGAGTCTTAAGAAGATAGAGGTTGATGAACTCGATATCAGCGCGAACTTTT
The DNA here is from genome assembly GCF_044865145.1 of Serratia aquatilis. Lineage (NCBI taxonomy): Bacteria > Pseudomonadati > Pseudomonadota > Gammaproteobacteria > Enterobacterales > Yersiniaceae > Serratia > Serratia aquatilis. The sequence continues at coordinate 762,178 of NZ_CP173186.1, forward strand.
ATATCATCAAACGCAATGAACCAACGACTCCCGTAATCACTAACGACTTTATCGAGATCCTGATGGCAATGTGATAGACCTGTTGCGTATCAAAGTGCAGGAGGCTGTCATTTTATTCGGCCCATTCATGGGCCAATGGCTGCCTCCCTCCTGCGACTTTAATTATTTGAAGTGTAAATAATAACCGACGATGCGCACTGAGATTATTTAGAAAGTTCGGCGGTCATATAAACGCGATTACCTACGTGAGCACTGGTAATGGTATAGGATTTTGCACCCACAGCTTTTGCTTTGGCTGCAATTCTAGCTTCTGCTGTGTCTAGCGTACTGCCTGTTGCCGAAATGGACTGGGCGAAACTGCCGAAAGAAATCAGAGACAGTGCAGAAACGGCAATGATTGTTTTGATACTTGTCATGATAATGCTCCTTTGTTGAGAGGTGTGCTTTCCTGTGTCGCTGCTAATTATAGTGAGTAATTACGGAAAATATATATGAATGACTTGTAAAATTAAATCAAAAAAAATGATATAAAATACAGCACATCAAGAAAATTGTAGTTATGTTAATCAATGCCTAGACTTTTGGTGAAATTAATTCACCTTAAAGTTAGTTGTTCCATTTGTTGGATATATGCAAGCTAAAATAACTCATGATTTATAAATTGGATGTTTATTAATTAAGACTACGTATAATAGCTTGTGGCTATTAATTACGGTTAAATTATACGGTGTAAACATATTTATGGTGGTTGTTAATTTCATTATGATATTTACCAAGTGAATATCCCTTATGTAAGCAATTCATTTGGTACATCTGATAAATGAAATTGGTTTTTTCTTTAGCAGGTGACTTTATTCATTAATTGAATCATTAGATATAAATGTAAAAAGCCAGTCAAGGATTGTCTCGCCCGCGAATAGCGTATTACTTTCCTTCTGGACATGCTGGATAAATTACTATCTGTTTATAAGGAAGTTATCTATGTCCAATAAATGCTTTATCTTAATACCAGCCGCACTGTTTCTGCTTTCATTAAGCAGCTATTCACAGGCGGCCTCCAACGCTCAAATCACCATTACCGGCAACGTGCAATCAACCACCTGTGACGTGGATATCTCCACCAATAACCTGGATTTGGGCACCTTGCGGCCCACTGACTTTACTGCTGTCGCCATGCCTGTGGCTGAAAGTGTGCGCACGTTTAGCGTCGGGCTGAATAACTGCACAGTCCCGGAGGCAGCAGGTACTGCCGGGCTGATGGTAACGGGGCAAACCCTGTTCGGAAATACAGATATCTTCAGCAGCGGCACCAATAATACCGGCGTGATGTTGAATCAGGTTGGTACCAGCACCTATATAAAATCTGGCGAAACCTTGGAAGTTGCCAAAGTAGCTGGCGATCCTCCAGCAGATAATGAATTGAATGGCAAAACCCTGGCGCTTCAGGCTGGTCTGGCCAAAGGCAGTGATGCCACCGCCGATATCGGTAGGGTGAGTGCGCCTATCTTGTTCCAGTTCGTTTACAACTGATCCTTAGCCTCTACAAGTGGGCTGTCAGGCCCACTTTGAGCTGGTCACAATCAGGAGTTGTCTCATGCCTCGGTTTCTTCGGTTGCTTTCCGCGGTTTTGCCCCTAATGGTGATGCCGATGGCTGGGCAGGCATCTGGCTTTGGTATTGATGCTACCCGTCTGATTTATCCCCAGGGAGCTGGTAGCATCAGTGTGACGTTGCGTAATACGTTGACCACCACCCCTTATCTGGTGCAAACCGCTATCAGCCGCACGCCTGCGGGTACTGAACCGGTACCGTTTATCGCTACCCCGCCATTGTTCCGCCTGGAGCCAGCCAGTATTAATCAAGTGCGTATCACTTATCGCCAAAGTGCTCCTCTCCCACGGGATCGTGAGTCGGTATTCTATTTTCGCGCCAGTGCCATTCCAGCGAGCCACGCGCCAGATACCGACCAGTCAGCCGGACGTGTCAAGGGAGCTGCGCAGTTTGGGGTCGGCAATATCATCAAACTCTTCTATCGCCCATCCACTCTGGCCGGATCGGCGTTGATGGCCCAAAAGGGGCTGCAGTTTTCCCGCGTCGGGGAGGGGGTACGGGTCAATAATCCGTCACCTTACTTTATCAGTTTTGCCAGTCTGTCTGTAGGGGGGAAAAAGCTCCCTTTGAATACCCCAGAGGCATTAATGATTGCGCCATTCGGCACACACACCTTCGTGGCAAAGGAACTCCATGGCAAGGTCAAATGGGAAACCATCGGTGATGAGGGCGGTATCAGGGCGTTCAGCCATGATCTGCCGTAAGCGCTTCTGGTTGCTGTGTGCTCTGCTGGCATTGAACAGCACTAACGCCCTCGCGGTAACCATTAATTTCTCGGCCTTGCTTATTCGTGGCACCTGTTCTTTTAGCCTGGACAAGAGCCTGTTACCGCTGGGATATGTGGCCAGAACGCAGTTAAAACCGGCAACTTTGATAGCAGTTCAGCCGTTTACCCTATGGGTCAGGGATTGCAATCTTTCGATCGACGGGTTGCTCCCCGTGGTCAGCATCAGTGGTGAAGGTGTCTTACAAGGCGGTAAATGGCTATTTCGCAGTGGTGATTCGGCTGCCAAGAACGTAGGGGTGATGCTGGTTAAGTCCGATGTTCCACCGTCATATAGCGAGCCAGAGGTAAAAAGCGGTGACACTTTTCCGCTGGCGGCAAGGGGCGTCAATCCTGTGGACCAGCCTCTGCGATTTTATGCTGGTATGACTTGCGGTGCGGATGATACCTGCGCCGAGGCAGGTCTGGGTTTGCTGACTGCCCGGGTCTTATTCACACTCTCTTTTCGCTAAGGTTTTTATGGATGTTTCACGTCTAATCCCTTTGCTCTGTGCTGGACTGTTGATCTCTGAAGCGTCGCCTGCTGCAGAACCAATGGCATTGGGGGGCATCAGTCTCAGTAAGACCAGGGTTATCTTTGCCCCCAGCACAAAAGCGCAGACGTTTGCGGTGAGTAATAGTGGCAAGCAAAGCTACCTGATACAGAGCAGGGTGCAACGAACGCCTGACGATACCACGCAGGCTCCATTTATTGTTGTCCCCCCGCTGTTTAGGCTTCAGCCGGATAGCCTTCAGCAGATACGTATTGTTTCACAAGGTGCCATGCTGCCAAAGGATCGTGAATCGCTGTTCTATCTTTCGGTGCTGGCTATCCCTGCGGGCAGCGAACAGCGCGTGCAGCCGATGCAGGTGTCGATGGGGATACGGTTTGTTCTCAAGCTATTTTACCGACCAAGCGGTTTGGTGAGCCTCTCTCAATGCAGTCTACGCTTTCATCGGGTGGCTCAGGGAGTCAAGGTAGAAAACCCAACCCCTTACTTCCAGACGCTAGGCAACCTGGCCTTCAACCACAATCCGGTCAATCTCGATAAGCAACCAGCGATGCTGGCGCCGCAAAGTGAACAGATCTACCCCGTTTCAGCTAAAGAGAGAGATGTTAACTGGCAGACCGTGACCGACTACGGCGGGTTATCACCCTCATGTCAGCAGCGTTTAATTTCCCAACAGAATATGCCATGAGAAAACGTCCTTTGCTGCAACGATTCCTGGTGCTATGGGGGGTTTGCCTGTGTATGAACGGTTCTGCACAGGCGGATACCCAGCCTTCCTCATGGCAGCCCGCAGGGATTGCCTTTTATGTATTGCGTGTGATTTACCCCGAAAGCGCAAAGCAAGGGGCTTCTCTGACGACTTACAACAAGAGTCATGCTCCTTATCTGATCCAGTCGCGTATAAGACCGGTAGACCCGGCCAGTGGCAATGTTGAGATGGATGAAACCGGTCAGCCGCTGATGCCGTTGATCGTGACTCCACCGCTGGCGCGTTTGGAGCCGCAGGGGGAACTGACCTTACGTATCCGGCGTAATGGCGAACCGTTACCGAAAGATCGGGAATCGGTTTTTTTTATTTCGATGAAAGCCATCCCGGCCCGCAATGAGCACGATGACGCGCGAAGCAAAGTGGTAATGGCGGTGGTCAGCAGCCTGAAGGTTTTCTACCGGCCAAAAGGGTTATCCCGGCGTGCGGTAGCGGACGTAGCGGGACAACTGCGTTTTCGGCGTGAGGGAAACCGGTTGATTGCCGACAATCCCACTCCCTACTGGCTGACCTTCTCACGCCTGAAGGTAGGAGCTACTGCTGTGGACAAAGCACAACTGCGCCTGATGGTTCCGCCAAAAGGGCAGCGGCAGTACGTTTTGCCCGCCGGGGCTTCTGGGCCGGTGGTCTGGCAATTGATTGACGAAGATGGTTGGGATACTCCGGAGCAGCAACGCGCATTGTGACTTTTCTGATGCTATAGGAGCTACTGCACAGGCTTTCGTTATGACAGCAAATACTATGAGAATCATCAAACCACGGCAGACAGATTGTGCTGTTTTCCGCTTACTGGCAGTAAGTACGGTTCTGGTGAGTTTCTCTGCCATGGCGCGCGATTATTTTGATCCCGGTTTGCTGACATTGAGCGGGGTGCAACCCTCCGAGATAGATCTGAGCCTGTTTGAAACACCAGGGAAAATCCCGCCGGGCAACTATGTGGTAAATCTGTATGTAAATCAGGTCGAGCGTGGCCAGTTCCGGTTGGATTTCAAACCAGATAGTCATGGCAACATCCAGCCCGGACTGACGCCAGAACTTCTGCAGCAACTGGGGATCAATACCAAAGGGTTACCTGCTTTTGCCAAACTATCGCCAGATTCGCCGGTACAGGAATTAGACAAACTGATCCCGGCATCACGGGTAAAATTTGATTTCTCCCAGTTGCGGCTGGATCTGAGTATTCCGCAAATCGCCATGCAGCCCAACGTTCAGGATGCGGTTGATCCGGCTCTGTGGGATGAGGGGGTTTCTGCACTGCTGTTCAATTACACCTTGAACGGTGGGCGCAACTGGCAGCGTGAACAGGCCGGGATGGTAAGTAGCACTATGAGCAACCTGTTCGCCAACGTGCAGGGTGGGGCCAACTGGCAAGCCTGGCGTCTGCGTAGCACTCTGACGTATATGCACAATGCCTTCAATCAAAGCGGTCAGGCCGGGCAAACCACTCGTCGGACGCAGTTTATCAACACCTTTCTGCAACGCGATATTCCTACCTGGCGTTCGGCAGTGCTGGTGGGGGAAAACTCGACCGATAACGCGGTGTTTGACAGTATTCCCTTCCGTGGCATCAGGCTTAATTCCAGTGATGATATGTTGCCCAATAGCCAGCGCGGTTTTGCGCCGGTTATCACAGGTATTGCCCAGAGCAATGCTCGGGTAACGGTCAGTGAGAATGGCAACGTCATCTATCAAACCTATGTTGCCCCTGGGCCGTTTCGCATTAATGATCTCTATCAGACCGGGCCAGGGGGGGATCTGACCCTCACTATTACCGAAGCTGACGGTACGGTTCGCACACAGAGGATAGCGGTTTCATCGTTACCGGTGATGCGCCGTCCAGGCAGCCTTAAGTATGAGTTGACTGCTGGGCGCTACAATGGTGGCCTCACCGAGGCCTCACGAGAAGCGCATTTCGTGCAGGGAACGGCCATTTATGGGTTGCCCCATGACGTGACGCTATACGGTGGGACTTTGGTCGCCAAGGATTACGGTGCCATGGTGCTGGGAACGGGCATATCACTGGGCGCCGTTGGTGCGTTGTCGGCAGATATCACCACCTCCAGCGCCCGGCTGCACCAAGAAGAACGCCACCAGCAAGGTACATCCTACCGCCTGCGCTTTGCCAAGAGCCTGCAAGCTACCGGCACCTCGATTGACCTAGCCGCTTACCGCTATTCCACCCGCCATTACTACAGCTTTGCCGATTTCAACAGCCTTGACTATCTGCTCAACAGCGACCAGGCACCGTGGAACCTGGAGCGTCAGCGTTCCACTGTTCAGGTGCGGGTCAGTCAACAGTTGGGGCATTTTGGCTCGCTATATATGGATGGCTCACACAGTGATTACTGGGGGAATAGTCGGGTGCTGAACACGCTTTCAGCGGGTTACAACGTCAGTTATCGCGGAGTGAGTTACGGCCTTGCCTACAGCATCGACAGTATCAAAGGGGAGGGGGATTGGGCGGAGAACCGGCAGTTGTTGCTCAATGTGCAGGTGCCACTGAACCTGTTCAGTTCATCCAATTCAGGGAACCCGATGTATGCCAGCTATCAGATGACACAGGATAATCTGGGGCAAATCCAGCAGCAGGCCGGAATCAATGGCAGCGCACTGGATAACCGCTTGTCCTACAGCGCGATGCAGGGCTGGTCGAACGGGATCGGAAATAACACCAGTACTTTAAACTTTGGCTATCAGGGCGGTCAGGGAACGATCACTGCGGGCTACAGCAACAGCTCGGCTTTCCGCTCCCTGAATTTGGGAGGCAGTGGCGGCATAGTGATCCATCCGTACGGCATAACGCTGGGCCAGATGTTGGGAAGTTCTGTCGCCGTAGTGAATGCGGCAGGGGCGGGCGGTTCCAAGCTGATAGTTGGCAATATACAAACGGACAGCCGGGGCTATGCGGTAGTGCCCTACCTGTCGAACTATCAGAGTAACAGCATCAGCCTGGATCCTTCGACGTTGCCGGAAAATGTAGATATGGGCCAGTCAAGCGTCAATGTTTACCCGACTTGGGGAGCGGTTGTCATGGCAAACTTTTCATTGCGGGTCGGTTATCAAGCGTTAGTGACTTTGCAGCATCAAGGTGCTCCGCTGTCTTTTGGTGCACTGGTTACGGTCAAGGATACGGCAGGCAGCACGCCAAACACCGGTATCGTGGGCGATGGTGGGCAGGTATATCTAAGTGGGCTGCAGGAAAGCGGCACGCTATGGGTCAAATGGGGGAATGGGGGGAACCAGCAATGTCATGCTGCGTATAACCTGACGGAAATACCCGCAGATACGCCAATTCGAGTATTAAAAGCCAATTGCCAATAACGTAAAGCCTGTTTCAAACGAAGATATGGCAAACATTGAGACAAAAACGGGGTGTACAAAATGACACAAAAAACGCGGTTTACGGGTTACGTGGGTATGCTGCTGACATTACAGATAGTGTCAACGTCTGGTCTGGCCGCGCCGGTTATCACCGTAGGTAGGGGAGCCGGCGTTTTGTGGGAAGGTTTGCCATTTCATGTTGAGTTTAACGGAACAGAAAGCGATGGACTCTGGATGTCATCGGGCATGATATCTGTAACAAGCTCTACTTCTTCATGTATTTACCCTTCTAACTTGATGGGCTGGATAGCCGGATATAATGTCTTTAGGTTTGGTGTTGGGATGAATATAGGGTTTGTTCCGCGGAGCACTGCTTTTACAAGCTATATTCTCAATGACGGAACGCCTGAAACCTTCACAGGGACATTGGGAATACCCGACACCAAGTTGCTTACCAGTCACGGGAAAACCGTGAGTAATTCGGTTTTTTCTTGGTGTTTAACACCAAACGATTCAGATGCCGACAATTTTTTTAAGGATCGAAGTCCGTACCAGGCAGAGATTGATGGGGATCTTGCTATTGTGGCCGATGGTAGTCAAACCAGTGGTGAGTACCGATTTCCTGTATCATTTTACGCCGCTACCTTTACACGTAAAGGTAGACAAATCAGAGAAATTTTACCCCTTGGCACGGTAGTGCGCGTCTCTATGCTGGAATGCCGCGTATCGACGCCAACGGAGGTGAACTTTGGCGATGTGCAATACTCTGGCCGCAGCGGTGCAGAACTGGCCCGTCTGACTTATCCGCTCATCGTGTCCTGTTCGCAGACGAGAAACTTCATCAATACCAATATCAACGTACAGTGGCGAGCTATCAGCGGTATTGACGGTGCTCCGGGGCGGCTGGCGTTGAGGCAGGGCGGCGGCTATATTACTGGCAGTATCGACGGTGTGACCCCCGCAGGCACCTGTGACAGCCTGGGGGGGATCCTGTTTGACAATACGCCGCTGAAGATTGGGCAGATCGGCAATAATCAAAACAGCCAAACCATCAATAAACAGGTGACCTGGCGATTGTGTTCTGGCGGAGCCAGCCTGCCCGACGGCCCGGTAGACGCCGCCGCAGAGTTGCTGGTGACATTCAATTAGGCTGTGTCCCTTAATTGCACGCGAGCGCCGCTGGCGGTCATTTGCGCGCAGGGCAAGGCGTGAGCCGCGAGGTTTGGTGGACCAAATAAGCGGCGAACAACGCCGCAATACGCGTAAATGGCCCCAGCCCGAAGGGGCGCGCGCCAAAAGCCCGTTCGAAGTAAAGTCGGGCTTGAACAGAGGGCCACTCTGCTCTTCACCCTCCGCCTTGATAACGGGCTTTTGGGTCTGCGACGGCACCACGGGCAATTAAGGGACACAGCCTAGTTCTGGGCAGGGCATAAGGATGTACCCTATCTTGGCCTGTGTATCCTGGGCCACAAAACATCGCCATCATCTCTGCCTCTGGCTGATTTATCCCTGTACCGGTATCCCGAAATATTCGTTCCCCACAGTTATTAATCATTTTTTATCCGGCCCTGAAAGCATCACTTGCTGCTGTTAACATATTTTCAGCTCATTAATGAAAACTCAGTCATCGATTAACTTTTTGTATTTATTATTAAAACATAGATTTCAATATGTGAGATCTATTGTCAATTACAGCAATTGACAAAAAAAATCCTATCCAGCATTTTCTAAGTGCGAACAAGTCGAACCTGTCTGACCTGTCTGCCAAACACTAAGGATCCTGTAGTGACAACCAAAATGTCTGTAGTGCAACAAGCAATTCAAGAGATTGAAACACGGATTGGCGCGGGAGAATGGCAGGTGGGGCAGCGGCTCCCCTCGCAGCATGAACTGGCAAAAATGCTCCAGCTCAGCCGCGCTTCACTGCGGGAAACACTCAGCCATCTTGAGTCACGGGGATTGCTAAGTATCAAACCAGGGAAAGGAGTGTATGTCACTGCACGCTCGCCCACAGAACCGCGGCAATGGGGGTTTGAAAACTATTCTTTTGCCGAAGTAATGGCCATGCGTCTGCAGTTAGAGGGGTTTGCCGCCGCTCATGCCGCCGCGAACGCGGTTGCTGAAGATATTGCCAGTCTGGAAGCCTCGGTAGCGGACGCCTATCAGGCGGCGAAGCAGGGCGATCTGCTGTTGGTCAAGCTGTGCGATCTGGACTTTCACGCCCAGATCATTCGTATCGCGGGTAACCGTTTGTTGCAAGAGATTATCAAGCTGATCCGTCAACCGTATGAGCAGAGTAAAACACCACCGCATGGCAGTTTTGCCGATATGGAACCGGCACTTGCGGAGCACCAGCGGATCTTTTTAGCCATAAAAATGGGGGAGCCCCATTTAGCACGGACGGCAATGGAACAGCATCTGCGCAATGCCGCCAGACGCGCCAACGTCCAACTGAGTGAGCCCTTTTAATTCATTTACCAGGAGCAATCATGATAAAGAAATTCTCGTTGAGTATCGGTGCAAGTGTGCTGCTGATGGCTAGCATGGCGAATGCTGCCGAGCCAGTGAAAACACTGAAAGTTTGCACGGAAGCGAGCCCCGATGGCTTCGACTATTCCTTGTATCATGCCAACTCTACGGCAGACGCCTCATCTGAGGCACTGTATAACCGCCTGGTAGACTTTAAGCCGGGCACCACAGAACTCAGGCCTGCATTGGCAGAGAGCTGGGAGATTAGCCCGGACGGTAAAACCTACACCTTCCATCTGCGTAAAGATGTGCCATTCCATACCACTCCTTGGTTTAAACCAACGCGCAATATGAATGCTGATGATGTGGTCTATAGCCTGCAGCGCCAGATCGATCCAAGCAGTCCTTGGTATAAAACGGCTGTTCAAGGTTGGTTTTATGCTCAGGCGATGGGATTTAAAGAGTTGATTAAGTCCGTCGAGCGGGTGGATGATTCTACCGTCCGCGTTGAGCTGAATCGCCCTGAAGCGCCTTTCTTGGCAGATATGGCTATGGGCTTTACGTCGATACTTTCGCACGAATATGCCACGCAGTTAGAGAAAGAGAATAAATTGCGGGATATGGATGTGAAACCTGTGGGTACCGGGCCTTATGTATTCAAACGTTATAATAAAGACCAGATGGTGCGTTACGAAGCAAACCCGACTTATTTCCGTGGCAAACCTAAAATCGATCAGTTGATTTTCAGTATCGCTCCCGATGCTTCGGTGCGTTTACAGCGCCTGAAAGCGGGTGAATGTGACGTTATGCTGTACCCAAGCCCGCAGGATTGGCCAGCCATCGAGGCCAATGACAAATTAAATCTGATCAAAGGCCAAGCGCTAACCAGTTCCTATTTACAGGTTAATACGCAAAAGCCACCGTTGGATAATAAGTTGGTACGTCAGGCATTAGCCTTGGCCGCAGACCGTCCGAATATTATTAAAGTGGTCACTGCCGATGCCGCATCGCCAATGACCAATCCGTACCCACCTTCGCAGTGGAGTTATAATACGGATATCAAGCCTCTTGAACTGAATATTGATAAGGCCAAGCAACTGCTGGCAGAGGCCGGGCATCCAAACGGCTTCGACATGGAAATCTGGGTTCGTCCCGGAACCAGCGGTTCCAACTCGAATCCTAAACTCACCGCCGAAATGCTACAGTCAGACTTCAAGAAAATTGGTGTGAATGTGAACATCAAAACCATTGAGTGGGGCGAACTGCTGCGCAGAGCACGCGATGGCGAGCATACGTCAGTGGTATTAGGTTGGGCATCGGATAACGGCGATCCTGATAACTTCCTGTCCAATAACCTCTCCTGCTCAGGATTGGAAGACGGCAGTAATTTCTCCCGCTGGTGTGATAAGCCTTTTGACCAATTGTTGAAGGATGCCCGCGCAGAGTCGGATATTGCCAAGCGTACTGAAATGTATAAGCACGCGCAGGTGATCTTCCAGGATAATTTACCGTGGATCCCACTATTCCATCCGCTTAATGCACTGGCGACCAGCAAGAAGGTGACAGGCGTGGTGGCCAGCCCGTTAACGCTGAATAACTACGCCGACGCGGATATTACCAAATAAAATAATTTCACTGTAGCAGTCATTATGCTCTAAATAATTCGAGCTGCATGTATACCCAAAATAATTCGGGTTGCTTGTAGGCGGCAACTGAGCGAAGCCCCAGGAGCTTGGTAAATCAAGTGACTGGGGTGAGTAAAGGTAGCCAACACCCATCCAGCTTGAAGTATGACGAGTATATTTCTTCTTCCTGACTTCCTCCAAACTTATCTGGGGGGAGCCTGCGTGCGCCTGACAGAGCAATAAAAGGATAATTATTCTTATGAGCCATACTCCGTTAAAAGAACAGGTTGCTCGCCTGAGCGATCTGCTGAACGTCATTAACTTATTAAATTGGGATGCCAGCACCGGCATGCCAAATGGTGCCAGCATTCGCCGTGGTCAACAAATTGCCACCCTGAGCAGCCTGGCCCAAAACATGATCCTGTCTGATGAGTTGGCCTCCGCTCTGCGAGAAGAGAAGCAGGCAGCGGATTTAACCTTGCACAAGCAGCGCTCACATCAAGCGTTAGAACAGGCGATAGCGCATTATAAAAAAGTACCCGCCAGCCTGGTGATCGAACAGGCAGAGTTGGTCGCCGTGGCGGAAGTGGCCTGGCGCGAAGCACGTGAACAGAATAAATTCCAGCTGTTTCAACCCTATTTAGAGAAAATTATCGATTTAAAACGCCGCTTTGCCGACGTTGTGGGTTATGAAAATCACCCTTATGAAGCGCTGACTCATGAGTATGAGCCCGGTTTGACGGTACCTGCGCTGAAAGGTCTGTTTTCCCAGTTGCAGGAACGTTTATTACCGTTGGTGAAACGTGTTCATGCTGCGCCTAAACCCGATAATAGCTTCCTGCGCCGCCACTTCCCGGTTGAACAGCAACGCACGCTCTCCACACAACTGGCGGCGATGATTGGCTATGATTTTCAGCGTGGCCGCTTGGATACCACCACCCATCCTTTTGAAATATCCATCACCCGCGAAGATGTGCGCATTACCACCCGGTTTAACCCACAATTTCTCAATGCCGGATTATTCGGCACGCTGCATGAAGCGGGTCATGCCATTTATGAACAGAGTGTCTCCCCGGCGCTTAGCGGCACCGCACTGACGATGGATCTGTTCGGTCTGTATGCGGTAGCGGGAGCAAGCTATGGCGTGCATGAATCGCAGTCACGTCTGTGGGAAAACCGCGTTGGCCGTTCTTTGCCGTTCTGGAAAAATCATTACGCCACCTTGAAGAGCACCTTCCCCGGCGTGCTGGATGACATTTCCCTTGAGCAGTTCCACCGGGCAATTAACCGTTCTGAACCGAGCCTGATCCGCGTTGAAGCCGATGAATTGACCTATGACTTCCACGTCATGCTGCGCGTTGAGATCGAAATGGGGTTGATCGACGGCAGCCTTAGAGTCAGCGACTTACCGGGCTTCTGGGCAGAAAAGATCCAGGCATACCTGGGCGTTAAGCCAACCACCGATACTCAGGGTGTGCTGCAGGATATTCACTGGTCAAAAGGCATGATCGGCTCATTCCCAACCTACACCCTTGGCAACGTCATGGGATCACAATTCATGGCATCTGCCCTGCAGCAGCAACCTTCCTTAGCTGGCGAATTGGCGCAGGGTAACTACCTGCCTCTCAGGAACTGGTTGACGGAAAATATTCTGCAACATGGCCGTACTTATTTACCTCACGAATTATTACAGCGCGCCACCGGTAAGGGACTGGATGCCACGCCTTATCTGGATTATCTGGAACAGAAATTCACCGCGCTATATCAACTGTAAACCTGATTAACCAGAGGGAAGATAATGAAAATTGCAGACATGAACTGGATGCAGATCGAAGCTTATTTACAGCAGGACGATCGTGTGGTGGTGCCATTGGGCAGCGTGGAGCAACACGCTTATTTAAGCGTGGCTGTCGATATGATCCTGGCTGAAAAGGTGGCGGTGGATGCTGCTGAGCCTTTGGGCATTCCGGTTTATCCGGCGATTCCGTTTGGCGTAACGCCTTACTTCGCCGCTTTCCCCGGCACTGTCTCTTTGCGAGTGGAAACCTATGTCAGAGTGATCCACGACCTGCTGGACAGCCTGGCCCGCTCAGGTTTCAAACGTATCGTGTTGGTGAATGGTCATGGCGGTAACCAGCCTGCCCACAGCGCGGCGACGGAGTGGATGCTTGCTAACCCTGAGGTCAAAGTACGCTTCTACAACTGGTGGAATGCACCAAACACCTTGGCCAACGTGCGCTCGGTCGATGCGACCTCTTCCCACGCCAGTTGGATGGAAAACCTGCCCTGGACGCGTTTAGCTAATGCGCCTTGCCCGGATGCTCGTAAAGCACCCATCGACTATCAGCGTTTCCACGTGATGAATGTGGCGGAGGCCAAGGAGTATCTGGGGGACGGCAACTTCGGTGGTTACTATCAGCGTCCTGCCGAAGTGGAAGAAGCTATGTGGCAAATTGCGGTAGCGGAAACCCGCGCCATCCTGGAAGGACCTTGGCAATGAGTGACTCACCGATTGTCGTTTGGGGGGCCGGGGCGATGGGGGGCACGCTTGCCGCTTATTGGGTCCGTGCCGGTAAGAATGTACTGCTGGTGGATAACAATCCTGCTCATGTGGCAGCAATTAACCAACATGGACTACGCATCAGCGGGCCGATAGAAGAGTTTGTCGTCAACGCCAAAGCGGTGTTACCGGAACAGCTCTTTTCAACCAATGCACAGGGCGAGGCGATCCCGGAAAAGTATCCGCGCATTTTCCTCTGCACCAAAGCACAACATACCGAAGTTGCCTGCCGCACGTTGGCACCGCATCTCGCGCCGCAGGGCGAAGTGATCTCGGTACAAAATGGCCTTAATGAGCTGATCATTGCCGACATCATCGGTGAATCGCGCTGTATTGGCTGCTTTATCAACTTTGGTGCCGATATCCTGGAACCTGGTCATATTCACTATGCCGGGCGTGGTGCGGTGGTGGTGGGTGAACTGAATGGCACTTTAACCCACCGCTTGGCCGATATCCTGCAACTGATGCAGGTATTTGAACCGAACGCGCTGCAAACGGATCGTATCTTCAGCTATCTGTGGGGAAAACTAGGGTACGGAGCACTGCTGTTCGGTACCGCCCTGACCAATGAATCGATTGTCGATGTGTTGGCTCATGCCGATTATCGCGCCGTTTTGATTGCCATAGGCAAAGAGGTTTGCGCCGTTGCGGATGCCGCATGCATCCCGTTGGAAGGGTTCAATGGTTTCCATCCCCCTGCTTTCCGCAGCGATGCTCCCATGGCGGAAAGCCATGCTTCGATGGACGCGATGGTAGCGTTCAACCAGCGCTCGGCCAAAACCCACAGCGGCATCTGGCGTGATTTAGCCATTCACAAGCGCAAAACCGAAGTCGATCAACAGCTCGGGGTGATCGTACGCCAGGCTGAGCAGTTGGGTATTGCTACACCGCTGCTGCAGGCAGTGATTGCGGGTATTCATCAGATTGAACAGGGTGCACCGCTAACGTGGGCCAATCTCGACCAGGTTGCCGCATTGCATTCCAAGCTCACCAGGAGTGATGTATGAATTTAGATTTTACCGGGCAGACCATTGTTGTAACTGGCGCAGCGCAAGGCATTGGCCGCGCGATTGCCAAGTCTTTCGCCGCCTTAGGGGGGCAAGTGTGGGCCTGTGATGTTGATGCAGAAACTCTGGCAATCACCCAACAGGAGTGTGCAACCGCGATCCAGGTACGTACCGTTGATGTGACCGTTCAGGCTGAGGTCAAAGCCTTTATTGCCGAAGTGGGTAAGGTGAATGTGCTAGTCAACTGCGCCGGTGGCGTTCGCGGTCAGGAAGGTCAAGCGCTGGAAACCGTGACGCCGCAGCAGTGGCACGCTCTGTTTCAGGTCAATGTGGATAGTGCCTTCTGGTTTGCCCAGGCGGTCGCGCCATTGATGAAAACCGCTCACTATGGCCGGATCATCAACATCTCCAGCGGGGCAGGGCTTGGCATCAGTCTGACCGGAATACAGGCCTATGCGGCGGCGAAAGCGGCGCAGATTGGCCTGACCCGCCAACTCGGCCACGAACTGGGGCCGTTCGGTATCACCGTCAATAGCGTGGCTCCCGGTTTTGTCCGCTCCAACCCCAGCAGTGAACGTCAGTGGCAGAAATTTGGCGAAGCCAAACAACAGGCCATTCTTGACCAAATCGCCATGCGTCGTTTGGGGAAGGTAGAAGATATTGCCAATGCTGTGTTGTTCTTTGCCTCCCCGGATTCGGGCTGGGTATCAGGACAAACGCTGTCGGTTGATGGTGGCAAGTAACGCGCCCAGCTTTCACAGGTACGGCAAGTCGCCGCTGTTGCCGTACCCAGGCAAGATACAGGTACTTCGATGATTAAATTTATTATCAAGCGTTTACTGATGTTGATCCCCACCTTTATCGGGATCACCTTGATCACTTTTATGCTGGTTCACCTTATTCCAGGCGATCCGGTGGAAATAATGATGGGCGAGCGCGGCCTGGATCCTGCCTATCATGCCGAAATGCTCAAAAAGCTGGGACTGGATCTTCCGTTGCATCAGCAATACTTCAATTATCTGGCTGACCTGCTGCACGGTAATTTAGGCATTTCATTAACCTCAAATGAAACCGTGCTGCATGAGTTTTTAACGCTTTTTCCCGCCACGTTGGAATTGGCCACCGTAGCGATGATCCTGGCGATTATTGTCGGTATTCCGATTGGTGTATTAGCTGCGGTAAAGCGGGGTTCCATTCTTGACCACGGCGTAATGGGGCTGTCATTGACTGGCTTTTCCATGCCGATTTTCTGGTGGAGTCTGATCCTGATCATGTTCTTCTCGGTGCAACTGGGCTGGACACCGGTCTCGGGGCGTATCGATCTGGATTTTGATATTGAGCCACATAGCGGCTTTATGTTGATCGACTCCCTGATCGCGCAATATCAGGATCCCGATGCCAACCAAGGCGCGTTCCTGAACGCCCTAAAACACCTGATCCTACCGGCGATAGTGCTGGCTACCGTGCCGCTGGCGATTGTCTCCCGCATGACGCGTTCGTCGATGCTGGAAGTGCTGCGTGAAGACTATGTGCGCACCGCCTATGCCAAAGGGTTATCTCCTCTGCGGGTGATCTTTGGTCATACGCTGCGTAATGCGCTGATCCCGGTGTTAACCATTATCGGACTGAGCGTCAGCTCACTATTGGGTGGCGCAGTAATGACGGAAACCATCTTCTCCTGGCCAGGTATCGGTAAATGGCTGATCGAAGCCATTGGTCGGCGCGATTACCAGGTAGTTCAGAACGGTATCTTGCTGGTGGCTACGCTGGTCATTATGACCAACCTGCTGGTGGATATTTTATACGGTGTGGTTAACCCCCGCATTCGCCACGCTTAACAGGGCCTGAATATGACTCAGACTATTTTAAATAATCTCGGTACAAAGGTAGGAAATGACGATCTCTCGGATCGCTATCCCTCGCCGTTTAAAGAGTTTTATCAGAGTTTTTTTGCGAACCGTGGTGCAACCATCGCCTTCTGTTTCATGTTACTGGTGCTGATTGCGGCTGTTTTCGCCCCTTGGATAGCGCCTTATGACCCTATTACTCAGTATCGCGATCATTTAATGCAGCCGCCGATGTGGCAAGCCGGTGGCAGCGCCGCGTTTCCTTTAGGCACCGACGAAGTTGGGCGCGATATTCTCTCTCGCCTGATGTACGGCGGGCGTCTGTCACTATTTATCGGTTTCTGCGCCGTGGTGTTTGCACTGATCCCTGGGGCCATTCTTGGCTTGCTGGCGGCGTTTTACCCGCGAGTGATCGGCATTGCGGTGATGCGCCTGATGGACATTATGATGTCGATGCCGACTCTGCTGCTGGCCGTCGCCATTATGGCGGTATTAGGCCCAGGCCTGTTTAATGCCATGATCGCTATTGCCATTGCCTCTTTGCCTGGCTATGTCCGCCTGACCCGCTCCTCGGTGATGATGGAACTGCATCGCGACTATGTCACCGCCGCCCGCGTTGGTGGCGCGGGTACCTTGCGCCTGATGTTTTTCACCGTCCTGCCAAACTGTATGGCACCGCTGATTGTGCATATGACCATGAGCTTCTCTTCTGCGATCCTGGAAATTGCCGCGTTAGGCTTTTTGGGCCTGGGCATTCAGCCACCGCAGCCTGAATGGGGAACCATGTTGGCTTCAGCACGTGAATATATGGAACGCGCCTGGTGGATCGTTACCATGCCGGGCCTGACGATCCTGTTATCCGTGGTTTCGATCAATCTGATCGGTGACGGTCTGCGCGACGCATTAGATCCCCGGCTGAAGCAGGCGGGATAAGGTGAATACATGAGTCTGTTAGAAATTCGTAATCTTTCCGTGGAGTTTGGCGCGCGTGAAAAACCTTTTCGTGCCGTTGAAAATGTGAGTCTGTCCGTCGAAGAAGGGGAGATCGTCGGCATCGTCGGTGAATCCGGTTCGGGTAAATCGGTCACTATGATGGCCATGATGGGTCTACTGGAAAAACAGGGGCGGGTTTCTGCCGATATTCTGCAATTTAACGGCAATGACATGCTGACGATGTCGCCGCGTGAGCGCCGCAAAATAATTGGTAAAGACATTTCCATGATTTTCCAGGATCCCATGTCATCCCTCAATCCCAGCTACACCGTAGGGCGGCAAATCATGGAAGTGTTGACGTTGCACCATGGCCTTAAGGGCAGTGCGCTGCGCGATCGTGCTATTGAATTGATGACGCTGGTAGAGATCCCCGATCCCGAGCGCCGTTTAGAGGCTTATCCCCACCAATTATCGGGTGGCATGAGCCAGCGGGTGATGATCGCTATGGCAATTGCCTGCAAGCCCAAGTTACTGATCGCCGATGAACCCACCACGGCGCTGGATGTGACCATCCAGGCGCAGGTGATGGAGCTGTTGCTGAACTTGCAGAAAACGCAGGGAATGGCGTTGATTCTAATCACTCACGATCTGGCGGTAGTGGCTGAGATCGCCCATAAAGCGGTAGTAATGTATGCCGGGCAAATCGCTGAGGTATCAACCGTACCAGAGATTTTCCGCCGCCCGCATCACCCTTATACCCAAGCGCTGTTGAGATCCATTCCCGAGCACAGTAAGGGAACTGAACGGCTGTTTACCTTGCCCGGTATCGTGCCGGGGCAGTTTGATCGGCCAACGGGTTGTCTGTTGGCACCCCGCTGCCCCTATGTTCGGGAGCAATGCTGTACCGTCAGGCCTGCGCTAAGGGCGATGGATCACTATGCCGTCAGGTGTCACTTTCCTCTCAGTGCCGAGGGTCAACGATGAAAACAATATTACAGGCCACCGATCTGACACGTCATTACGAGGTGGGCCAAGGTTTCTTGAGTAAAGCCCAATGCGTCAAGGCACTTAACGGGGTCAGTTTTTCATTGGCGACCGGTAAAACCCTGGCAGTAGTGGGTGAGTCTGGCTGTGGCAAATCGACTCTGGCCCGCCAGTTAACCTTGATTGAACAGCCCACCTCGGGTTCGCTGATCCTGGACGGGCAGGATGTGGTGAGTGCCAATAGTGCACAGCGCAAAGCGATGCGCGCCAAGGTACAAATGGTATTCCAGAATCCCTACGCTTCGTTAAATCCGCGTAGCAAGATTGGCACACAACTGAGCGATCCGCTGGTGATTAACACTGCGCTCAATGCCAAAGAGCGTGAGGAGCGGGTACGTATGATGATGACCAAAGTGGGCTTGCGCCCGGAACATTATCACCGCTACCCGCACATGTTTTCCGGCGGCCAGCGGCAGCGCATCGCTATTGCGCGCGCCATGATGCTCAACCCGAAGATTGTGATTGCCGATGAACCCACCTCCGCGCTCGACGTATCCATCCAGGCGCAGGTACTGAATCTTTTTATGGATCTACAGGCTGAGTTCAACACCACCTATGTGTTTATTTCTCATAACCTTTCCGTAGTGGAACATGTCGCACACGACGTCATGGTAATGTATTTGGGGCGCGCCGTTGAGATCGCCAGCAAAGCTACGCTGTATGCGCAGCCGCTGCATCCTTATACTAAGGCGTTGCTTTCGGCGACGCCGACCATCCATCCGGAAGATCGCAAAATAAAGATTAAGATCATGGGCGAGTTACCCAGCCCGTTGAATCTGCCTTCGGGCTGCGCGTTTCACAAACGCTGCCCATTTGCCGATGAGCGTTGCCAGCATGACGAGCCGCAGTTGCGCAGCTTCGGCAACACCCAGGTGGCCTGCCACCATGTGGAGAGAATTAATTGATTCGCAGCAGGCCGCTGGCAGTAACGGCCCGTAATCAGCAACTTGTTAAGGTTACTCAATGAAAGCCATTAAACCCGTAATTGTGATCCATGGCGGCGCTGGAACCATCAGCCGCCAGGCCGTCACGGCAGAAAAAGAGCAGGAATACCATAGCGCCTTGCGCGCTATTTTGCTGGCAAGCCAGCAGGTTCTCACTGATGGTGGAAGTGCCGTCGACGCGGTAACCCTGGCGGTGACCATGCTGGAGGATTGCCCGTTATTCAATGCTGGAAAAGGGGCGGTATTTACCCATGCGGAAACCCATGAATTGGATGCGGCGATCATGCGGGGCGAAGATCTGCAGGCCGGAGCGGTTTCTTGCGTCAGCCAGATTAAAAACCCGATCAAAGCCGCCCGTGCCGTCATGGAACAGAGTGAGCATGTGCTGTTTATTGGCGAGGGTGCAGAGGATTTTGCCCGGCAGCATGAACTGGAACGGGTAGACAGCAGCTATTTCTCCACCGAAGCTCGCCGTGAGCAGCTCTACCGGGTGAGAGATCATCAGGGCGGCACCGCGCTTGACCACAGTGGCGAAGCCTTGGCCACACAGCCCACACCGATCAATGAAGAAAAGAAATTCGGCACCGTTGGTGCAGTAGCGCTCGATAGGCAGGGCAATCTGGCAGCGGCTACCTCAACGGGGGGAATGACCAATAAACAGGTTGGTCGCGTTGGTGACAGCCCGATTTTTGGTGCTGGAACCTATGCGGATAACCACACCGCCGCCGTTTCCTGTACCGGCACCGGCGAAATGTTTATGCGCATGGTGACTGCTTATGATGTCTGCGCATTGATGAGCTACGCGGGCCTGCCCCTTGAGCAGGCCACCCATAAGGTCGTGATGGAGAAGCTACCGCTGATCGGTGGTGAAGGCGGCCTGATTGCCGTTGATGCCCAGGGTAATATCAGCCTTTGTTTCAACAGTGAAGGAATGTACCGTGGTTACGCCTACGCGGGTGAGCAGGATGTGGTAACCGCGATTTTTAAGTAATCATAAATGGCAATTGTATGGCCCAAGGGCGGGCCCTGCACCTACGCTTAACCCACCTTTCGCACGGAGCTGTTGCTTCCCTGCCGGTTTTGCCTATACCCAAAATAATTCGAGTTACTTGTAGGCGGCAAGCACTGGAGAGCCCAGGAGCATAGATAACTATGTGACTGGGTCGACAGGGGGCAGCCAACACCCAAGCAACTTGAAGTATAAAGGGTATATACCCTCGAGGTTGATTTTAGCCCGAGATACACGGGCCTAGCGCACCGAGGGGCGCTCCGACGGCTTACGCCGTTACGACCCCTTCGGCACGCTCTCCCTAATAACGAGCTTTGTCAGCAGTCTGAAGGGTATATACCCTCGCGTTTACGTTCGGCACCTTCAATGGCTTTAACATTCGTGCTCATCTCACTTATTGCATTGTTTTAGGTTTCGTTCCTTACCCGAGCAAAAAATCGGATTTGTGAGCATCATCACCATTCTTCGTAAGCCGATCAAAGGGTTTCTTTTGATTTTGGTTGTTAACGGAATGTTGGCTCGTAGATGGCTGTAAAACACTGTGCTAGGATGATTTACCTCTATTTGGGGCACTGACTATAACTCTAAAAGGATGTCGCTATGTTTTTAAATAATCGAAAGATTTTTGTCACCTTTGCAGCGGCCTTATTCTCAGTCAGCAGCTATGCGGCTGCACCGAAATCTGTGGCTATCGTCTCTATCGTTGATCACCCGGCGCTGAATGCCGCGCGCGATGGGGTTATTGATGAGCTTCGAGATGCTGGTTATGACAAGGATAAGGTCAAGATTGAATTCCAGAGTGCGCAGGGAAATATGGCCACCGCCGGGCAGATTGCACGCAAATTTATTGGTGACAAACCCGATGCTATCGTAGCGATCTCCACCCCAGCGGCTCAGTCAGTCATTGCCGCCACCAAGAGTATTCCCGTGGTGTTTACTACCGTAACCGATCCCGTCGCGGCAAAACTGGTCAAAAGCTGGGAACCGAGTGGCACCAACGTTACCGGGGTTTCTGACAGCGTAGCCATTGGCCCGCAGGTAGATCTAATTTTAAAAGTTAAACCGGATGCCAAGCGTGTTGGCATGATCTTCAGCCCAGGCGAAGTCAACTCGACGGTAGTGGTTAAAGAGCTGAGAGATGAATTAACCAAGCGTGGCATGACGCTGGTCGAAGTACCGGCAGCACGCACCGTTGATGTTACCCCGGCGGCGAAGAGCCTGGTGGGTAAAGTCGATGTAATCTATACCAACACCGATAACAATGTTATCTCTACTTACGAGTCATTGGTTGGTGTGGCAAATCAGGCAAAAATCCCGCTGATCGCTGGCGACAATAGCGTTGCCAAACGTGGTGCTGCTGCAGCGTTGGGTATGAGCTACTACGATCTGGGCCGGCAAACCGGTAAGGTTGTCGTGCGCCTGTTAGCAGGGGAAAAGCCTGGCACTATCGCACCAGAGGTGGGTAAAAAGCTCAGCCTGAGCGTGAATCCCGGTGCTGCTGAGAAACAAGGCGTAACCCTGCCTGCCGAACTGGTGCAGTCAGCGCAGGAAGTGATCAAGTAACACATTGCGTAGAATAGTTTTTCTTCTGTATTGTGGCCCGCCTGTTCTGGCGGGCCAAGGTTTTTTATGAGGTATGCATGTCGCTAATTTCCCTTATGGGGGCTTTGGAGATCGGCCTGATCTTTGCGCTGGTGGCGCTGGGAGTGCTGATTTCTTTTCGCTTGCTCAACTTTCCCGATTTAACCGCCGATGGTAGTTTTCCTTTAGGCGGTGCCGTTGCCGCAATCATGATTGTTAACGGGTACAATCCCTGGCTGGCATGTGGTTTGGCCGCTATCGCAGGGGCCGGAGCCGGTTGTCTGACCGCCTGGCTGCATGTGCGGTTGGGTATTCTGCAACTGCTGGCCAGTATTCTGGTGATGATTGCACTGTACTCGATCAACCTACGAATTATGGGTGCGCCTAACCTTGCGCTGATTGGTATGCCTAGTGTGTTCACGCCTTTCATCAATCAGGTTGAAGATAATTCCTGGTTGATCCAACCCATACTGCTGCTGTTTGTGGTGGTGCTGGCTAAGCTGGCGCTGGATGCATTCCTGTCATCCGAACTCGGTCTGGCTCTACGTGCCACTGGCGCGAATCCCCGTATGTCTCGAGCCCAGGGCATTCCCACCAGTCGGTTGACGGTAATTGGCATGGCGCTATCCAACGCGCTGATCGCGCTGGCGGGGGCTCTGTACGTACAAACTCAGGGCGGTGCGGATATCTCGATGGGGATCGGTACCATCGTGGTTGGGCTGGCGGCGGTGATCATCGGTGAGACGCTGCTACCTGCTCGTAGTCTGTATTTGATCACTTTGGCGACCTTAATTGGCGCATTAGTTTACCGTCTGATGATTGCTCTGGCCCTGAACGCCGACTTTATCGGCCTACAGGCACAGGATCTGAATCTGATCACCGCCGTACTGGTGACCCTGGCACTGATATTGCCGAAGTTGAAACAAAAACTGAGAAGCAAGCAAGGAAGGCAGCCATCATGATGCGTGCCGAGCAGTTATTTAAAACTTTTAATCCCGGCAGCCCGCTGGAGAATCCGGTATTGCGCGGCCTATCTTTAAGCATTGAAGCCGGTCAATTTGTGACGGTGATTGGTAGCAATGGAGCGGGGAAGTCCACTCTGCTCAATGCTATCAGCGGCGATATTACGCCGGATCGTGGTCGGCTGTTTATCGGGGATCAGGACGTCACTTCAATGCCAGCCTGGCGCCGTGCTGGCATGGTAGCACGGGTATTCCAGGATCCGCTTGCGGGTACCTGTGAAGGATTGAGCATTGAGGAGAACCTGGCGCTGGCGCTACAGCGCGGCCAGGCCCGGGGGTTCAAACGCGCAGTTAAAGGGAAACAGCGCGAGCTATTTCGTGAAAAGCTGGCGACGCTGGAACTGGGGCTGGAGAATCGTTTAGGTGACCATATGGGCTTGCTCTCCGGTGGGCAGCGGCAGGCTGTCAGCCTACTAATGGCATCACTGCAACCGTCTCGTCTGCTGTTGCTGGATGAACATACTGCCGCACTCGATCCGAAAACGGCGGCCTTTGTACTGGCCTTGACCGACCGTATTGTTGCTGAACAGCAACTGACGGTGTTGATGGTCACACATTCTATGCGTCAGGCGCTGGATCACGGCCACCGAACGGTCATGTTGCATCAGGGGCGTGTAGTGCTTGATGTCTGCGGTAAGGAGCGGGCAAACATGCAGGTAACCGATCTGCTGGAGATGTTTGAAAAAACTCGCGGCGAAAAACTCGATGATGATGGGTTGCTATTAGGCTGAGTTTATCAACTAAGCAGCCATCCTACACAATCTACCGCTATGAGGCCCATTATTTATGGGCCTCTCCGTTAAACCTCACGTTTTACTCCGCGTTCCAACGCTTGTCAGCGTTACAGACTCTGTTTAGATTTTTCCTACCCTGTTTAGATTTTTCCTACTCAGGTGAACTGTGGTCAGCAACCGACGGTTTCACTCATTTTATTCTTTTATAACAGTTAGTTAACATGCTAACTTGTGTGAGAAAAGTAGATTTATCAGTTTTTTATCCTTTTTAATTTAAAAAAAAGAGATAAATGGCTGAGTTTTTCATTAAAATAAAAAGAGTGAAATATTCTGGTTTTTTAGTTTTTTTTGGATTTTAAGTTTTTTAAAAAATTTGTTTAAAGGTTTTTGTTTCATTTGGTGGATTTGGCATTATTAAATCCTTATAAAACCTCATGGATTGCGCAAGGCTCGTTCGTTCTGTAGGATATTTCTAAATTAAATATCGCTATGGAAATAGCATTTGATTCGAAGTTGATGTTTCCAGACTAAGAAGCCTGACAAATATTGACATTTGTTAGCGCTAAGGGATGACATCCGAAATGCCAAGGAACGGACCGCCGAATTAATTATTTTATTTATCATTTTTTTAACTTGCATAATAAAGTTAATTGCTTTATTTGGTCTCGCCCATTAAGGGGCTGTGAGCAGTAGGGGAAATCTGCTACGGGCAGATTTATACTCGCCATACTTCAGGTTGCATGCGTTCGCTTATCCCGATTACATAGTCACCTATGTTGCCGGGAACAACCGAGCTTACCAACTCGAACTATTAAGAGTATAGGTAACCTTACGTGTTTGCTGCAGTTAGAATTATTTACACTGCAAGAAAATATTCATGAATAATCATTCAAGGATGCATGATTATTACCGGCTTATATAGATTTTCCTGATGGTGAATTTATATAAGATTTAAAGGATTTGATAGTTCCAGTCAGGGATTGACTGGTTAATTATCTCAATTATCGTTAATTTAAGGATGCTTTAATGAAACTCAATACAATCGCTTCTTCTCTGGTTGCTACCCTCGTTCTGGCAAGCAGTGCTGCTTTCGCTGCTCCAGTTACCGTACCTGGTGGCGTTGTTCACTTCCAGGGTTCACTGGTAAACGCAGCTTGCGCAGTAAGCACCGAATCTGCTGACCAGATCGTTACACTGGGCCAGTACCGTACTGCAGCGTTCACTGCTGTTGGCGACGTATCTGCTGACATCCCGTTCAAAATCGTTCTGAACGACTGTGATACCGCTGTTTCAACGACTGCTTCTGTAGCGTTCTCTGGTACTGCTACTGCTGGCAACCCAGACCTGTTGGCGATTGCTTCTTCAACCAACTCTACTACTGCAACTGGCGTAGGCATTGAAATTCTGGACCGTACTTCTGTTGCTCTGACTCCAGACGGTACTGATTTCTCTGCTGCACAGACTCTGATCGATGGCACCAACACCCTGCCATTCGTAGCGCGTTACAAAGCAACTGCTGCTGTAACTACCGCTGGTCAGGCGAATGCTGACGCTACCTTCGTTATGCAGTACAACTAATAGCTTACTATTAGCCATTTATGGATGATTATAGCCTCATGGATGAGGCTGTTTCTTTAACATTGATAAGACAATGACGAAATAAGGAAGTATTGCGCGTTTTTGTTCATTCTCAGAGAGTTAAAGATGACGGGTGGCGTAATTATAATCCAGCAGAGATGACTGTTTTAACCGGTTGTATAAGCAGTAGTGAACAATTTTAAACGCCTCTGGTCTGCTAACTTTCCATTGCTTTTTTCGGAATGGCCAAAATCGGAAATACCCCCCTTAACGGTTGAACTACGCCGATTTATTTCTTTTTTCTCTATTGTTTTAATAGAAAATACAATGGTAACCCTTGTTATGAATAAAATTTTTAAATGTACCATAGCTATAGCGATGTCTTTAGCTATGGTGCTGCCAATGGCAGCCTTCAGTGCCAAAGGGCCCGGTGGCATCTCCCTGGGCGCAACACGCGTTATTTACCCCTCCCTGGCCAAGCAGACCTCGATAGCGCTGAATAATTCGGATGCAAAAAACCGTTATTTGGTCAACTCCTGGGTTGAAAACACCAATGGTCAGAAGGAAAAAAGTTTTGTCATCACTCCTCCGCTGTTTGTCAGTGAGCCCAAGAGTGAAAATACGTTGCGCATTATTTACGCCGGGCCGCCATTGCCGAAAGATCGCGAGACGGTTTTCTGGTTGAACGTAAAGTCTATCCCCTCGGTGGATAAAAATAGCATTGAAGGGAAGAACGTACTTCAGTTAGCGATCCTGTCGCGTATCAAGCTGTTTGTTCGCCCAGAAAACCTGCCTATTCAGCCAGAAGAAGCGCTGAAACAAGTGCGGTTTAACCTGTCTGGCGGAAAGCTGAATATCACTAACCCATCACCGTATTACGTCTCTATGGTCAACCTGAAGGTCGGTGGCAAGAAGTTGGCTAACACCATGATCCCGCCAATGGGCAGTGCGCAGGCGGTGGTTCCAGCCGGTGTTTCCGGCAGTATTTCGTTCCAGACCGTTAATGATTACGGTGCACTGACGCCAGTACAGAATGGTGTGACGCAGTAAAGGATAGCTCTTTGTCAGCGGAAGATTATAGAGGCAATGATGAAAAGGTCAGTTAGACGTGACATATTTGAGGAAAAGGGCCTGATGCCCCACTTTAGCTCGCTTGCCGCGGCGCTTATGGCCATTCTTTATTCCGGCATGAGTTCCGCAGAGAGCTATTTCAACCCGGCATTTTTATCTGATGACGTGACCAAAGTCTCGGATCTCTCGCGTTTTGAAAAAGGTACCAACCAGGCTCCGGGCACCTACCGCGTTGAAATTATTGTCAACGAGGAGCTTGTCGCTACCCAGGATATGAATTTCATTGCCGCCCCCAGTGGCGCGAGCATCAAACCCTCGGCAGGCGGGCTCGAGCCCTGCATGGACCAGCGTTGGTTGAAACGTATCGGTGTGAATATTGCCGCCCACCCCAACTTGAGCAAACTCAAGCCCGAAGAGTGTGTGGATCTGGTTAAAGAGGTCACCGGTGCAGAGGTTACGTTTGATTTTGCGCGCCAACGCCTGACCATCAATATTCCGCAGGCTTCACTGCTTAACGCGGTGCGTGGCTATATTCCGCCGGAAGAGTGGGACGAAGGTATTCCTGCCGTCTTGCTGAACTATAACGCTTCCGGCAACAGTGGCTCGAACGGGGACAGCTATTACCTGAACCTGCAGAGTGGCGCGAATGCGGGCGCATGGCGTCTGCGTAACAACAGTTCGTGGAGCTACAGCACGAGTAGCGATGGTACGACTTACAACCGCTGGAAATCCATCGGTACCTATGTTCAGCGTGCCATTATTCCGCTGAAAAGCACCCTGGTGATGGGGGAAAGTAACACCAACAACAGCCTGTTTGACAGCACGGGGTTCCGTGGTGCGCGCATGTACTCTACCGACAGCATGTACCCGGATGCGTTGCAGGGGTTTGCCCCTACGGTGCGAGGGATTGCCAGAAGCAATGCCAAAATCACCATCCGCCAGAACGGTTTTGTTATCTATCAAAACTTCGTGCCGCCGGGGCCGTTTGTGATTGATGACATGAACGCACGTATCTCCAGCGGTGACCTTGAAGTGACCGTGGAAGAAAGAGACGGCAACAATCAGGTGTTTACGGTACCGTACTCTACCGTGCCGATGCTGTTGCGCGAAGGGCGCTTCAAGTATGACGTGGTGGTAGGGACGTTCCGTAGCGGCAATAGCCAGCAGTCAGAGCCGGGGTTCTCCCAGCTTACCTTGATTGGCGGGTTACCGAACGGCTATACCGTGTACGGCGGCGGGCAGATTGCGGCGCGTTATGCCGCTGCGGCCATCGGCATCGGCAAAAACCTGGGTAACTGGGGCGCTATCTCGTTTGATGCTACCCATGCGTACAGCAAACTGGCGGATGACAGCACCTATGACGGGCAGTCAGTCCGTTTCCTGTATGCCAAATCCCTCAATGAATACGGTACCAACTTCCGCGTTCTGGGGTATCGCTATTCTACCCAGGGCTTCCACACGCTGAGTGATGTCGCCTACAAGCAATTGGAA
The DNA here is from genome assembly GCF_044865145.1 of Serratia aquatilis. Classification (NCBI taxonomy): domain Bacteria; kingdom Pseudomonadati; phylum Pseudomonadota; class Gammaproteobacteria; order Enterobacterales; family Yersiniaceae; genus Serratia; species Serratia aquatilis. Next base: position 790,065 of record NZ_CP173186.1, read on the forward strand.
GGGTACGATAATCAGCTGGAGATTGACGGCAACTACAGCAAAGTGCCGATCGTCGCCACCTATTACAACCTGCGTTACAACCGGAAGCAGAATTTCCAGGCTAACATCACCCAGTCGTTGGGCGAGTATGGTTCCCTGTATCTTTCTGGCAACCAGCAGACTTATTGGGGTACCACCAGAACCAACGTGATGTATCAACTGGGGTATTCCAGCGGTTGGCGCGGGATCAATTATGCCCTCGGTTTAGCCTGGAACAAAACGCTGGATACCAACGAGAACAACCGCATCGCGTCGCTCAACGTGTCGATACCGTTCAGCGTGCTGTTTGGCCGCCGTTACTCGACAGACTCCCTGCTGGACCGGGCCTATGCCACCGTCGCAGCCAGCCGTGATTCCAACGGGAAAAATACCGTGCGAACCGGCCTGAGCGGCACCTTACTGGAAGGGCGCAACCTGGCTTACAGTGTGACCCAGAACAGCGGCAGCACCAGCGGGGGTAATGTCAACCTCAACTGGCAGGGCACCTACAATACTCTTGGCCTCGGCTATAGCTACGGCAGAGGGCAGCACGATCTGAACTGGCAGGTTGCCGGTGGGGTGGTAGGGCATGCCGATGGCGTGACCTTCAGCCAACCGCTGGGCGATACCAACGTGCTGATCAAAGCCCCTGGTGCCGCCGGTGTCAGAGTGGAAAACCAGACTGGCGTGAGGACCGACTGGCGTGGTTATGCGGTAGTCCCGTATGCCTCCAACTATCGCTATAACCGCATCGCGCTGGATACCAACTCGATGGACCAGAACACCGATATTACTGACAACGTTGCCAATGTAGTACCGACCGAAGGTGCGGTGGTACGGGCAACGTTCGACCCACGCATTGGCGTTCGTGCACTGTTCACCGTGAAGCGTGGCGATAATCTGGTGCCGTTTGGCGCAATGGTACGTGAGGAAACCACCGGAACCACCAGTATGGTGGGTGAGGATGGTCAGCTCTATATGAGTGGGTTACCGCTGCAAGGCAAGTTCCTGATCTCATGGGGCAAGGATGCGGGCTCGCAGTGTAAGGCATCTTACTCACTGCCGAAGGAAAACCTGAAGCAGGCTGTCATGGTAGCCACGGCTACCTGTAATTAACCGACAAGCCAGGAAAAGCAGAATGAATATCAAAATGTATTTAGCCGGGGCGGCGCTGTTAATCGCGGGTGCCCCGGCGTATGCCACGGTATGTGCACCAAAAGATGGTGTTGTTAGGGATGTGCCTTATGAATTATCGAATGCCTTTAACGCATCCAATAATCAGGTCGGTCAGGTTGTTATTTTGTCCGACAAAACCCAAGACGTTGGTGTTAAGGCTATCTGCCCGCCAGGAACCACTGGCAAAACCACTATGCGTAGCTATGTCACCGATTTGCCGGTGGTAACAGTTATCGATAATTTTAAGTACTTGCAGCTTAATGATTATCTGCAAGGCGCAATGCAAATCACAGATCATGGTAACACTGGTGACAAAACATTCTTTCCCCCGACTAATTATGAACAAATGGGGGAGGACGAGCGTGTTCCGCTAAATAAGGAGTTTGATATTTGGGACCGTGGACTAATCTTTAAACTGAGGATAACCAGGCCGTTTATCAATATGGTGGTAATCCCCAAAAAGACGTTGTTTACCGTTTATGTGACCACCACCAACGCGGATCCGCTGATCACTCCGGTTTATACCATCAGTTACAGCGGCAAGATTAATGTGCCACAGACCTGCGAGCTCAACCTTGGGGATGTAGTGAAGTTCGATTTTGGTGATATCGCTTCGGTACTGTTCAGCCAGGCGGGTGCGGGTAATAGCCCGGCAGGGGTTACACCGCAGACAAAATCCGTGGCGATCAAATGTACCAACATAGACGCCCAGGCCTATCTCACCATGCGGTTAGAAGCCGAAAAAAACTCTGGCGACATCATGGTTTCGGATAACGCCGATCTTGGCTTCAAGGTGTCGGGCGGTACGGGCAGTGGCCCGGTGTTTATCCCCAATGACGTGACCAGCACGCTCGGTTTCCAACTGGATGATGCAGCCAGAGCTAACGTGACTATCACCGCCGTACCGGTGAGCGTAACGGGCAATAAGCCTGAGGCTGGGCCTTTTACTGCGCGCGGCTACCTGCGTGTGGACTATGACTAAGGATAACGCTATGCAAAGTATGCAAAAACTCGTCCTGCTGACGCTGATCGCATACCTGCTGGTGGGGGGCGCACGTGCCGATACTCCGCTGGGTGAGATCAACATAGAGCTTAGAGGTAATATTGTCGACAGAACCTGTATTGCCGCACCGGGCGATCTGGACAAAACCGTCAACATGGGTACTTGGGCAACCAAGCAGATCCGCAATACCGGGGACACCTCATGGCAGATCCCGTTTACCCTGTCACTGACGGGCTGCCCGGAGAGTGGTAAAGCGTCGATAACCTTTTCAGGAACCGCCTCCGCCAGTAACAGCGAGCTGTTGGCGCTGAATGGCAGCAGCAGCGCAACCAATATTGCGTTGGAACTGCGTAACAGCGACCGCACCCGGTTGCCGCTCACGCAGGCAAGCAAGGAAATTACTACCGATGCGAATGGCGATGCCACCATGGTCTTTTATGCCAACTATATCGCCATCGCTAACAATCCGCAGCCGGGTGTTGCGAATGCTGATGCGACCTTTGTGATTAACTATGAGTAGCATCAAAGTGCAATAAAACAGCCTACGTCCCCGTAGGGGTTTTATGTGTATACTCGTCGTACTTCAAGTTGCCAGTGTGTTGGCTGCAGGCCGGATCCCTGTCACGCAGTAATTTCTGTGGCAGGGGTTGTCTCTGCGGCCTTCATGCAACCTGGCTTAACACGTCGAGTGATTGATCACGGTGCAAACGCTGATACCGCTTCGTTTATTGGAAGTTAATTCTCCGCTGATCTGGCATTGGCCACATTTGCAGGAAGTGATCACCGTGATGAAGCGGGATCGTTTTAACGGTCTGGTTATCCATCAGCAAGATCTCTTAGCCTTACTGGTATTACCTTCCCCTTATTGTCTGCATGGCCGTGAGAACCTATTGCGTGAACGGCAGGAACGCCTGCTGTATTTGCAGCGCTTATATCGCTATTGCAATAAGTCTGGTATCGGCGTCTGGTTGCAGGGTGAGGCTTTGCCCCATGGCGGCAAATTACAGGAAAAATTCCCTGAATATGCGTTGATAGAAAACAGCCAAGCAGATGAACTGTTCTGGAAAAACTTCTATCAGCAGGCATTGGTTGAAACATTGCAACAGTTGCCTGGTATCGACGGGGTGATTGTCAATCTCCCGCGGCATCAAGCCTATCGCGCTAACTGGTCGTCAACGCTCCCCTTCCTCTATCAAACGTTACGTAGTCTGGGAAAGAAGATGGTTCTGCGTGATTACATGGACGATGCCGCTGCGCCCTGGCAGTTGATTAACGCTTTGCAGGTGCTACCGAAAGATGTACGGGTCTCACTGAAAGCGGTGCCGCAGGGGTATCGGCCCGGATTTGCCAATAATCCGTTGCTCACCCATCTGGAGGGCCGTATTAAGTGGGTCGAGTTCGATATGTGGGGGCTGGAGTATGGTTGGACACTGCTGCCCTGCTATCTGCTGGAAGAGATCCAGGGGCGGCTAAGCTGGGCAGAAAACGTGGCGGGTGACGATCTGGAAGCCATCACCGGCCGGCTCAGTTGGGAATGGATTTCCAACAGTTCGCTGATTAATTCGGTGAATTCGGTCAACCTTCATGGGCTGGCAATGTTTGGCCGCGAAATGTGCCTGTCAGAAAAACAGGCGTTTCACTGCTGGTTAACCGATATGCTGGACCACAAGGTGGATGCTGCGGAACTGAGCGCCTTCCATCAGGTTTATACCAGCAGCTATGAATGGATGAGGAAAACTCCCTATCTATTAGGGCACCTGCTGCACCACAACAGCCAGGTGCCAGAAAGCTATGCCCAGGCGGTAAAACTGCTGCAACTGCACGCCCGCCACTCAGAAGATTACAGCGGGGCGAGCTCACTTTTCCCTACCGATAGCCCTGACGCTGGCCGCGAACAGTACCAACAACTGTTACTGGAGAAGCAACGGGCACTTTTTCTGGCGCAACATTCCCGCAGTCAGTTGCACCAGTTGTTGCTGCATATTGATATTGCTGAAGAAAAAAGGGCACTGTTTAAACGGGTCTGGGAGCGGGTGGCCTACTATACCGATATGTTTGACGCCGTGGCCAAAGCGGTTGCCATGCAGTTGATGTCTGAACGTTATGGCAGCCGCAGTGGCATATCCTCGTTTGAGCTGGCACAGCAGATCCGTCAGTTGCGGCAGTTGTCATATCGCCTCGATGAATGGCTAGCCAAAGACGAACAGCAGCAGCCTCACTATCTGGCGATGTTGTTTGATCCCGCCAGGTTGATTAGCCTGGCGGACAGCCTGGTTCAGGACTAATCAGCTAACGATTCCGACTGTTTCAACTGTTGATAGAAATCCCGCAGAATGTAAAAAGCCGCCTTGCGAGTGAGTTTGTCGGCGGCGATCAACCCCTTACAGTTAAGCCCCTGCTGATAAGGGTTCTGCCGTCTTTCTGTGCGGTAGTCGTACAACAGCCAAGGCGTGAAGCCGCGTACATAGTTGAGCTTGGGCAGATAAGCGGTTTGCTGGCGATAGACTTCAGCCATGTAGTGTTCAGAGAAGGGGCCGGAGCGTGGCGCATGATCCCCCAGAACACCTTCGGCACCGGTTTCCGTGATCACCACCGGTTTGGTGGGCGACGAGTTTTCCCCCAAAACGATCAGATCGTCAAAATTCTCTTCATACCAACCGTAGTATTCATTCAATCCGATGATATCGAGGTGATCCGCCAGACGATCTTCAATCTTCATTTTGGCGTGGTTAACCAGGCAGGCCGCGGAAATCAAACGGCTGGGGTCGGCTTGCCGTGCCGCCTCTACCAGCGTGGTCATAAAGTGCAGCCGCTCATCGGTATCCGCGTTTTCATTGCCTACCGACCAGATAATCACGCTAGCGCGATTACGGTCGCGCATAATCAGCTCCATCAGTTGATTATGTGCGTCGCGCTGGGTAGCCGGATTGCTGAAATCGATAGCCCAATAGTTGGGGATCTCTTCCCACAGTAGCAGGCCAACTTCATCAGCAATGCGGGCGGCCATTTCGTGGTGTGGATAATGCGCAAGGCGCAAGTAATTACAGTTGAGCTCCTTGGCATCCTGAAAGCGGCGGCGAATATCGGCTTCACTGGTCATTTTCCCCAGCAGCAAATCGTCTTCATGGCAGTTAATCCCCCGTAGGTAGAGCGAGCGTCCATTCAGGCGAATATCCGTGCCAGCTACCTCAATTTGCCGAAAGCCAACGCGATCGCTTACCCAGTCGCGCCCTAAGGTTGCCATAACCTGATATAGCTTGGGTTGTTCAGGTGACCAAAGCACCGGGTGTGCGGGGAGTGTGGCCTCGGCAATCCCTTCAACCACCGGTAGCGTCTGGTTGATACCCAGCTCAGTCAGGATAAAATTGACCTCTGTTGCCTCTCCTTCAACGGCGATCCTGACGGCGATACGATTGTAACGGCCATCCGGCACCAGGTAGACAAACAGATCGCGGATATAGCTGTTTGGCGTTCGGATCAGGTCGATCTCACGATAAACCCCGCCGTAGTTGAACCAGTCGTTATTGCGCAGCGGTAGCCTGTCGGTAGTGCGGTTATTGTTCACGCACAGCATCAGTACATTATTACCCGCTTGCAGTTCCGGGGTTAATTCGGCGCAAAAAGGGGTCGATCCCCCATAATGATTACCGATAAAGCGATGGTTGAGAAACACCTTGCAGTCATAGTTAGCGGCACCAATTCGCAAGAACACACGCTCATCCTCATCTTGCCTCAGATAGTCAATTTCGCGGGTATACCAGGCGCTCCCTTCAAAATAAAACCATTTGTCTTTAATCATCTGCCAGCAACTGGGGACCGGAATGGTTTCACCGGCAAAAGGATCATAGTCGTAGGGATCTCGGCGCGTTTCCGCATCGCTTTGTTGCAGCAAAAACCATTTCTGCCGCAAACCGGTGTCATGCAGATCCAGGGTAAATCGCCATTCGCCCGCCAGGCTTTCCCGCTCACGGCCACCAGTGAACAGTAGGGTCTGATGATTAAGATTCTGCAGGTTATAGGGGCGATCGTACTGTTCGTTATGCAGGCATTCGACGGCGTTTTCGGCAATGTCAGATTTTTCCAGCATGATATCTCCTTATCAGCATAAAAGTATTGCGGGAGAATAGCCGGTATCGGCTGCGAAAAAGGGGCGGGCTCCGCTGACCGAATAGCACGCTATGCCGAAAGAAATAGAATTGTGACCAACATCTAAATCTGTCTGATTTATAGAGTGATGTTCCTCACACATTTATTTTTTTCGGTGAGAACTGCATCACAATAACCCCTGGTGGCAGCGACAACGCTCACAAAAAATAACCGGGTGCCTGCCGAGATCTCAATTCTATTTCTTGCCAGTCTCTGCTTTTGAACCGACCCCGTAGACTAAATTGGCGTGATTTTAAGCTGTTTCTATCTGGCAATGGAGGGAAATACGATGAGTCAGTTACAAAGTGATATCAGTGAGCAGGCGGTAAAAACAGGCGTTACCATGAGCCGCTACCGATGGACCGTATGTGCGTTGCTTTTCTTTTCTGTCACCATAAATAATCTCGACCGCTCTATTTTAGGCCTGCTGGCCCCGATGCTACAAAAGGATATTGGCTGGACCGAAATTGAGTACGGCAATATTGTCACCGCGTTTCAGGCCGCCTACGCCGTAGGGTTATTTCTCTGCGGGCGGATTGTCGATCTTTATGGCGCGCGTCTGGTATTACCTATTGCATTGGCGATCTGGAGTGTCGCGGCAATGGCGCATGGCGCAGCCAGTACGGTTGTTGGATTTATTTACGCCCGTATTTTTCTTGGTCTGGGGGAGAGCGCCAACTTTCCTTCTGCGGTCAAGGTGGCAGCAGAATGGTTTCCCAAACGCGAACGGGCATTTGCTACCGGGATTTTTAACTCTGGCTCAAACGTCGGCAATATTTTTGCCCCGATTATTATCCCGTGGATTGCGCTGCAATGGGGATGGCGTGAAGCCTTTGTGGTAACGGGAGCCGTGGGCTTTATCTGGATTGCTTTCTGGCTATTTTTATACGGTAAACCGGGTAAGGTTAAAAAAGTTAATCAGGAGGAGTTAGCCTGGATCCACCAGGATGATACCCCTGAAACTGAAAAACAGACTTCGCAAAAAGTCAGTTGGTTAGGCTTATTAAAACATCGCCAGACCTGGGCTTTTGCGGTGTGTAAATTCCTTACCGATCCGATCTTCTGGTTTTTCCTGTTCTGGTTACCGAAATGGCTGCACGATGCCCGTGGTATCGATATGGCTCATATGGCAATGCCGCTGGTATTGATCAATATTCTGGCGACGCTAGGCGGCCTCGGTGGCGGTTATCTTCCCGCATGGTTGGTGAATCGGGGAATGTCGGTCAATAAGGCACGTAAATCAACCTTGCTGTTATGTGCCCTGTGCGTGTTACCTATCCTGCTGGTTTCCAACGTCTCTAATCTTTGGGTTGCCGTGGCGCTGATAGGCGTTGCCGTAGCGGCGCATCAAGGTTGGTCGGTCAATCTCTACACCAGCGTATCGGATATGTTCCCCAAGCAGGCTGTAGGTGCAGTTGTGGGTATTGGTTGCCTGATTGGCTCAATCGGCTCAATTATCTTTGCACAGGCAACTGGGCATATATTGCAGGCAACCGGCAGCTACTGGTCCATTTTCCTGATGGGAGGTTTTGCCTATCTGCTTGGTTTTATCATCATGCACTTTTTAATACCGAATATGTCTGCGGCAAAGCTTTAATAGAAATAATCTTGATACTTAAAACTTCCCGTTAATTTATTTTTCCGGTTAGCATTAATATAAAATAGCGAAGGAATAAAAGATGAGTTTAACCGATAGCCTATTACAGGAGAGTATTCTGGTGGCCCGAAACCAGAGTCTCCGCTGGCTTAATAGCATGCAGTTACCGGATGGCATCCCTGGCGTATTGCGCGTCAGCGAATATCATCAACCCGAACAGTGGCCGCAGATGCTGCTTTCCGGCACTTATGACGGAACCATGGCCCGAGTGCTGTTGGGCGATCATATTGAAGAGAAAAACAGACTGGCAGACTGGGTGTTAAGCCATCAACGGGAAGACGGTTATTTCCTGTTGCCCGGTTTAGACTGGAGTGACACCTGGAAACGCCCGGATGTTGAACAAACCCGCCAGTATATGCGCTTTCATGCCACCAACTACTGCATGGGAGCATTAGAGGCTTTAGGCCAACTGGATCGCCTTGAACTGCCTTTTCTGGCACCTTTTCTCGACCCGCAATTTTTCTGGGCGTGGTTGGGGCAACGTGACATGCGCGACCCTTGGTTGGAAGGGAATAACATCGTTAATCTCGGCAGCTTTCTGCTGCTTGAAAAACAGCGGAACCCGCACGGCCCGGCAGCACAGCGCTTGCAGGATATGATCTTCTGGCATAACCAGCAGAGCGAACCCTATTCTGGTTTCTGGGGCCCTGGTCAGCAGTTCAGCCAAGAGGCACTGCTGTTTGCCCTTTGTGGTGCCACCCATAACCTTCATGTTTTTTATGCCCTGGAAGAAAATATTCCCTATTTCAACCAGTCGATAAGCCGTTGTCTGGAACAGCCGATAGCGGTTCGCAGCGGCTGCATTGATGTCGATATTATCGATATTCTGGCCCACGGCAGTAGCCGTTGCCCACATAGGCGTGACGAAATCGAATTCTGGCTGCGAAGCATGCTGGTGAAACTACTGGATTTTCAGAATTCCGATGGCGGTTTTCCTGACACCCTGCTCGGTGAGCGCGGCTATGATGGTTGGGTGAAGGGCTATAAAGAACCGCAGGGTTATAGCAATACTTTCGCCACATGGTTCCGATGGATAGCAATAGCCATGATCGCCGAAGTGTTATGGCCGCAATGGCAGACATGGCATTTTCGCCAAACCATTGGCATCGGTTACTTCAAACCGTAAAGCGGCAGTATACCCTCCACTCTGAAGTATGAAGGGTATACCGCTTCCCACAATCTCCCTAGGCTGTGTCCCTTAATTGCCCGTGGTGCCGTCGCAGACCCAAAAGCCCGTTATCAAGGCGGAGGGTGAAGGGCAGAGTGGCCCTCTGTTCAAACCCGACAACACAGAGAACGGGCTTTTGGGGCGCGACCCTTCGGGCTGGGGCCATTTGCGCGCATTGCGGCGTTGTTCGCCGCTTATTTGGTCCACCAAACCTCGCGGCTCACGCCTTGCCCTGCGCGCAAATGACCGCCAGCGGCGCTCGCGTGCAATTAAGGGACACAGCCTAATCACTTATTCGAGTCAGTGATTAGGGATAAATTTCTGAATAATCTCTTCCAAAAAAATAAAAAACAGCGTCCGCGACTTTTCATAGGGCTTGAGTGTGCTATTTCCACTGCTGTTCGTGAGGTAAAAAAGCGTGTTTTTTTGCAGTTTAGGAAAATAACGAAACTCTTCAAATAAAAAGATAATCTCTTTATAATTCAAGCCGGAAAGCTCATCATCGAAAGACTGAAATAGCCCCGTGGTAGAGAGCACCAGCAGTTTGGTATCTTTATTATCAGCGTTCCTGACAGTGGTGATCTCGTTGGTCGCCAGCGTAAAAACATCAGAAAAAATACGCAGGCGATAGGCGAAGTAATCTGCACAAATAAAAGAGGGCCCTAATCCGTAGATAATCAACTTATTGCAATCTTTTATTTTTAACCAGAAATCGTGGGCCAGATTGTCGTCAAAGTTGGCGATGTACTCTGATATGCGCTGTAATTCGTCAGAAGGTTTTATCGGCGGGGACTCAGTTTGCCCGCTGATAAGAAATTTCTTATATTGTTTGAACGACTCAAACCCCATTTTTCGCACAAATTTAGAGATTTTTGAGGTCGATACATCGAGCTGTGTGCTGAGTTCAGTAATAGAGACCGTTGAATTATGCTGAATGCATTCCTTGGTACTGTCCAGTAGCTTCCTTTCCAACACATTCAGACTCGTGTAATCAACTTTAATCATGATTTATTTCCGATGTAATGTACTGAACGATCCACTGAGGATCTCGAACTGCAGCACGGCTGGCAGGGACACAGCCTAGTAAGACACAAGCATTTAAATAGCCCATCAATGCCTGAAATTTACGCTATTGCCTAAGATTCAGCAGGCACCCAACAGCCTAATGTTACGAGAAAATCTGCCCGATGAGTACCCCGCTTATCGCAGAGATCGGCGCTTGGTGGGATTATTATGCGCTTTTTTTGGCTGCTCTAGATTCATTTAAAGTTTTAAACTCTATTTTTATTTAAAATAATAACATTATATTTTAATAATTAATTAAAAATTAACATTTAAAACCAATTAATTCTATTTTATAGAACTTAAAATCTTTTATTGTCTAAATTTTCCAATAAAGTGATCGAAACGACGTTTTTATGGAAAATTTTTGGTATAAATGTTAACCAGAATGATGCGGAGTGAAATTGAAAAGTTAAACATTGATCGGGAAGAAATATGTTGGAAAAAATCACAGACTTCAGTTTGAATCTGTTCTCTCTTAAAGGAAGGACAGCCATTGTTACCGGAGGCAACAGTGGGTTAGGCCAGGCGTATAGCGTGGCGTTTGCCAAGGCAGGGGCCAATGTAGCGGTTATCGCTATTGCTGATGATGAGGGGGAAACCCGTCGGCTGGTGGAGGAGTGTGGGGCAGAATATCAGTTTATTCTTGCCGATATTACCCAGGAAGGTGAACCCCAGCGGGCAATAGATCAGGTTGCCGCGCGCTTTGGCAGCATCGATATACTGGTTAACAATGCGGGAATATGCATCAACGAGCCGGACGTGCTTAAATTTACCCGTGTACAGTGGGACAAAATGATCGCCCTTAACCTGAGCGCGGCATTTGAAATGTCTCACCAAGTCGCCAAATATATGATCCCGCAACGTAGTGGGAAGATTATCAATATTGCCTCTATGTTTTCTTATCTTGGCGGGCAATGGTCACCGGCTTATTCGGCAAGTAAGCACGGCATCGTTGGCCTGACCAAAGCCTATTGTGATGAATTGGCGCAGTTCAATATTCAAGTCACTGCTATCGCTCCTGGCTATTATGCCACGCCATTAACTGAAAAAACCCGTTCAGATCCCACTGCTAATGCTCGGGTACTTTCCCATATTGCGGCTAATCGTTGGGGAAATATCGCCGATCTGATGGGGACGGCGGTATTTTTAGCCTCTGATGCTTCTAACTACGTTAACGGCTCAGTGATAGCCGTTGATGGCGGTTTTTTAGTGCGTTAATAAAGATAAAAAGGTTAATTATGAACAAGCATGACACATTAGAAAAGTTACATAAGTTGCTGAAGGCCGATCAGATCATCACTGAACATGCCAAGCTGTATGATGCTGCTGCGGACAGATATAAAAAATATGCCAAGGCCAAAGAGCAACTCAATGTTCCATTGCCTACGGCGATAGTGCTGCCGGAAAGTGCCTCTGAGGTTGCCGAGCTACTGAAGTTCTGTAATGAAAATGCCATCAACGTTATTCCAAGAAGCGGCAAGACGGCCACAGAAGGTGGCCTGGAAAACTGGAAAGAGAATACCCTGGTGATTGATTCGGCGCGCCTGAATCAGATCGTCAAAATTGACAAGTACAATATGGAAGCCACCGTGCAAGCGGGGGTTTGCCTGCAAACGCTGGAAGATGAAGTGCGCAAGCTGGGTCTGACAACCGGCCATTCCCCACAATCCAAACCTGTTGCACAACTCGGTGGATTGGTGGCAACGCGCAGTATTGGCCAGTTTTCAACCCTGTACGGCGGTATTGAGGATATGGTGGTTGGCCTGGAATGTGTGTTTCCAAACGGCCATATCTCACGTATCAAAAGCGTGCCGCGCCGTGCTGGTGGGCCGGATATCCGCCATGTGGTGATTGGTAACGAAGGCACCCTGTGCTTTATCACCGAAGTCACGGTGAAGCTGTTCACCTTCTATCCTGAGAACAATCGGTTTATCGGCCACTTAATCAAAGACGTTCCATCAGGTATCAAGATCCTGCGCGACGTGATGGCTGCGGGATATCGTCCTTCTGTGGCGCGGGTGTACTCAGAAGAGGACGCGGCACAGCATTTCTCGGCATTCCATGAAGGCAAATGCGTACTGATCTTTATGGTGGAAGGCCCGTCCGGTATCGTCAAAGCAACCATTGATGGCATCAACGCCATTATTGAGCAACATGCTGCCGGGATCCTCAAGCCGGTTAAAAGCCAACTGATTGAGGATTGGTTCAACCATCTAAACTGGTCGCAGGCCAGGATCGAACAGGAAGTGAGTGACATGGTTAACCACAGTCGCCACGATGGTTTCACCACCGAAATTTCAGCAAGTTGGGAAATGATCCCCAAAATCTACGACCGTGTGATCCAGCGTATTCGTAGTGAATTTGCGCGTAGTGAAGATCTCACCATGTTGGGCGGCCACTCCTCACACAGCTATATTAACGGCACCAATATGTATTTTGTTTATAACTACAATATTCATTGCGAGCCGAAAGATGAGATGCGTATTTATCATCACCCTATTCAACGGATCATTGTTGAAGAAACGCTGAAACTGGGTGGTTCTATGTGTCATCATCATGGTATTGGTAAGTACCGTAATGAATGGACGAAAGAAGAACATGGCAGTGCCTATTATATTCTGCAAGGCTTGAAAGAGACCTTTGACCCGCAGGGTATTATGAACTTTGGTTGTATCTATCCACAACCGGGTACTGAGCATTTCTTTGAGTAATCACCTTAAACAAGCAGGCATTATATTTAATGCCTGTTGAATGGTGTTGATTTCTATATTTGTCAGATAAGTATTGAAACTATGGCATACGTTACAAGGATGAAACGTATACTCGTCATACTTCAAGTTGCTTGGGTGTTGGCTGCGCTTACTCACCCCAGTCACATAGTTATCTATGCTCCTGGGGCCTCGCAAGCTTGCCGCCTACAAGCAACTCGAATTATTTTGGGTATATGCCCAATACTCGATGACATGATTCGAGTGAATTAATAAATAACCATTACTAACAAGAATAATGGAAGTGAATAATGAAAAAACTATTAATGGGCATTGATAGTGGTTCACAAAGTACCAAAGTGGGTCTTTTTGACCAACAGGGAAATGAGGTTTGTTACGGCAGCGATCTGTTAAAAAGTACTGAAACACCGGCACCAGGCGTCGTTTTTCATCCTGGCGAAGATCTCTGGGAGAGCCTGCAGCGTGCCATAGCGAATTGCCTGGAAAAATTCACCGGTGACCGGGAGCAGATCCAGGGAATCGGGTTATGTACCATCCGCTGTTGCCGAGTTTTGCTGGATGAAGAGGGCGAGTTGGCGGAGCCTGTTATCAGTTGGATGGACATGCGCATGTCGCAACCCTATGTTCATCAGAATGAGGCGGTGAAATATGTCACCACCACCTCTGGTTACCTTGGGTTCAGGCTAACGGGTGCTTTTAAAGATAGCTGTTCCAATCAGGAAGTTTACTGGCCGATGGATTGGCAAACGCTTCAGTGGGCAGATGACGCCGAAATCGCAGCTCAGGGGCTAAAGCGTAGCCAACTGTTTGAGCTGATCAAGCCGGGTGAAAGCTTTGGTCCGCTAAGGGCTGAGCTGGCCGAGCGTTTTGGCCTGCGTTCAGATATTCAGGTCTTTGCGACCGGCAATGATAAGGCGGTAGAAGTCCTGGGGGCGGGGATTAACTCCGCTGATGAAATTATGATCTCGCTGGGGACATTTATTTCGGCCATGGTTTACCGCCATGACTATTACTCCAATGCCGAGAGCTTTTTCCCAACGTTGGCCTGTGAACCGTTCAAATATGTCTATGAATCCACGGGGATCCGGCGTGGCATGTGGACGGTAAGCTGGTTTAAAAATCTGGCTGGTGAAGATATCAGCAAAATCGCCGAGATGGAAAACATCAGCGAAGAGGATGTATTAAACCGTATTGCTGAATCCATTGCACCCGGCTCTGAAGGGCTGCTCACCCTGCTTGACTGGTTGAGCCCGCCTAGTCATCAGTTCCGCAAGGGGGTTATGCTTGGTTTTGATCAGCGGCACACTAAATACCATATTTATCGCTCTATTTTAGAAGCCATCGCGTACACGATAAAAAATCATATTGACGCCATGCTCGAAGAAACGTCATCCAAGATTAATAAGGTTTATATTATCGGTGGCGGGGCAAAAAGTGATGTATTAGTGCAGATTATTTGCGATCTGTTTGGCAAAGAGACTTATACCCTGAAAGCTAACAGCTCGGCTTGCCTGGGAGCTGCGATGTGCGCTGCGGTTGGTTTAGGACTGGCGCAAGATTTTAATCAGGCAAAAAGCGAGATGGCGCATATCAATAAGAAATATGTCCCTAATCAGGAAAACCATATTTTCTATGACGCCATGAATGAAAACGTTTATAAAAAAATAAGAAACCACACAGACCCATTGCTATCAGAGGTCTATGACTTTCTGAATAGAACGTCGAAACACTCTAAATAATTCGAGTTGCATGACAAAAACGCAATGCGTTTTTGAACAGCGCTTGCGCTGGCCCCGCAGGGGCGAGGCCCAGAATTGTGCCGAGTAACGCGGCAACGCAGTGAATCCCCAGGAGCTTACTCCGGTAAGTGACTGGGGTGAGCGAGGAAAGCCAACGCACATGCAACTTGAAGTATGACGAGTATATAACAATATTCCTCCAGCCTAATCCCATATGCAGGCGACGGTATGCTCAGGTATTGAATAAATACCTGAGCAGGATGTTTCGTCGTGTGGACGGTCAAGGGTAAACAGCATTAATCAGGTAGGCAATTATGGAAAATACAGCAAATAAAGAGCCAGTAAAAAATAGCAGTAGGTATATGCAAATATTGCTGCTGACCGCCGCAGGTGGGGCTATCTACCCTATGTTATATTTAAGGCAAATCTACCAGGATACGATGATTCAAGCCTTCAATATAACTCATGTGCAACTCGGCGAATTATATTCAGTAATGGGGCTGCTATTCTTTATCTGCTACACCCCTAGCGGCTGGCTGGCAGATAAAATCAAACCGATGAAACTGATCACTATCTCTCTGCTAGGGACCGGGTTGTTGGGCTTGTGGTATAGCACCTTGCCGTCGTACACCGCGCTACTGATTATATTCTCCGGCTGGGGGGTCACCACCGGGCTAACCTTCTGGGGGGCGGTAATGAAGCGTATCAAACTTCTTGCCTCCAAGAATGAGGCCGGGCGCTTCTACGGTATCTATGATGGTGGCCGTGGTTTGGTTGAATCGATCCTGGCCAGTATCGCGCTATATATCTTCTCGGTAACGGTGGGGCCGAACGATGCGAATGTGGTTCAGGGGCTGGTGTACGTTATTCATATGTATTCCTGGTTCTGTATTCTTCTGGCAGCAGTTTGTTTTATCTGTATCTATTTTGAGAATCAACAACCTGAAGTGAAGGAAGAAAAGCAGGCAAAAGTAAACAATAAGAGCTTACTCAAAGATCTTGGTTTTATCCTGCGGCAGCCTGAAGTCTGGTTGATCGCTATCATAATCTCCTCTGGCTACCACTTGTTCTGGTCTACTTACAGCTTCTCTGGCTATTTACAGTCTGGAGGTTGGGGCTTTACTGCCGTAATGGCGGGGACAATCACTACCATCAAACTGTGGCTACGCCCCGTCGGTGGCGTTGGCGGTGGATTCCTGGGGGATAAGTTCGGCAATATCAAAATATTAACTTACGCACTGACCTTGAGCGCATTAGGGCTGGCTGGGCTGATTTGTATTCCTTCAGTCAACCTGCCACCGAGTGTGGTGGTTGGGTTCTGCATTTTCTTCATCCTGTTTGTCGGCCTGCTGACCTATGCCGTGCGTGGTCTGTACTGGGCGATCATCGAGAACCTGAAAGTACCCGAGAGCAAACTTGGCCTGGCAATCGGCGTGATTTCCGCCATAGGCTATTGCCCGGATATTTTTATCCCGCTGATCAATGGTTACATTATGGACTATGCCCCCGACCAGAAAACCGGTTATCAACTTTACTTCGGCTATACCGTCGTAATGGCCTGCTTCGGTATCGTGGCGTGCTATATACTCAAGCGGCGCGTTAGCGTTCAGCCAACACTGGTAGCTAAACCCGTTACGGTAGAATAAACCAGTCAACGTAAGTGCACCCCGCAAAGGCAACTGCGGGGTGATGTAATACCCTGCAATCAAAGGCAGTTTTCAACCCGCAATTGGTGATCTTCACCAGCAGCCTCTCTAGCCACATTCATTGCCCCAGCCTGCATTCCATCTTTCCCAACCCACATTACTAAGAAACCTATATTTCGACGTTGCTCACACAGCTGCGGCATCAGTCCACCCTGAAAATTCTGCAAGTTCCTCTCAATTTCGGTATCAGCTACCGCATGAAAAAGGCGATTGACACCGCCCATTTATCACAATAAAGTACTGTTTATACATACAGTACTTTGCTGTATGTTTTTACTGGCCAGCGGCCACCGGGTGCCCTTTTCGTTCTTAAGTTTGGAAGGTCACCTGAAGCTGCGCGCTGAAAAAAATATATAAAACAGGAACATAAAAATGGCTGATGAAAAGAAAAATGCCCTGGTGCTTAACGGTGTTAATGACGATATTACTGAACTGAAATCCGTCTCCACGCTCCGCAAACGCATCGTTAGTGATGGTGAAATTGTGTCCAAGTCACCAAACGGTTTTCGCCTGGCAAACGGCAAGACCGGCGTAATGCTGCGTAATGATGGGCAAGACTTTTATGCCCTGACCACGCCAAGCGGTCAGGCACAGGATGGGTCGTGGAACACGCTGCGCCCGTTCTCCTTCAATCTCTCTACCGGCAGAGTTTCCCTGCGTAACGGTGCTGATATATCGGGTGGTGCACTGGTATTACATAATGATGGTATTGGGGCCAAGACTACCGGTCCTGCAACTCTTATCAGCGGCCAGACGTATGGGGCCCCAGCTATCCATACCAATTTCACCAGCGGCAATGTGACTACTACGATGATGATCGGTTCTCGTATCATTCCTGGTAAAGAAGATGTGGGGGTACTTTCCTACCGCGATTTTTCAGGGCGTTGGAATGAAATTCTAGTGAAGCCAAACAGTGAGCTTTCTGTGGGGCAACTGACAAAAAACAATGCCAATGGCTGGATTTCAGCCACTGGAAGCCAGCTCATTGAAAACAATACGCAACGCCTTACCTACGGGCTAATTATCCTTGGGAACGCTGGTCTATATACAAACCTCTTCCATCAGGAGGTTATTGGTCAATATCACCAGATGGCGCTTAATGTTAGCGGGATGAACGGTGGTGGCGGTGGTTGGTATTCGTTTAGAGATAAAGGCAATGCTTACACTAACGGTGCTTGGCACAGCAGCTCCGATGCCCGCATGAAAACAGAAATCGTGAAGATTGATAGCGCACTGGAGAAGCTGGAAAAGATCAGTGGGTATACCTACCTGAAACAAGGGGTACCAGAGGCTGGGGTAATAGCTCAGGAGATAGAAGAAGTATTGCCCCAATCAGTAACCGCGACTGAGCTAAAACTGAATGACGGCAGCGTTCTGAAAGATGCCCGGGGGATCAATATTAATGGAGTAGTGGCACTGCTGATTGAAGCGCTCAAGGAAGAGCGTGCAGAGAGGATTGAAGATAGACGTGAGCTGGAATCTCGGTTGGCAAGGCTAGAAAAATCTACTAGCGGCAAACAGGACTGATGCTTGGGGCTTCGCAGGCATACAGCCAAATGAAAATATTTTACTGTAAATAAAATCAAGGAGATGGTGTTATGACAACACCCGCATACTATATCAATGGCGTGCCCTATGAGGCCAGTGGTCAGGTCATCATAACCATCACAAACGGCCCTACCAGCCCCGTGGGCAATGTTGGGACTAGCCCCATCGCGCCACTTCCCGTTTATGTTCCATGGGGAGTAACGCGTGGCGGTGGGAGCATAGCGTATGACCCAAACAAGGTGGTTTTTTACGGATTATCTGCTCTGCGTGAAAGTCAGACAAAAATAAATCAAATTCTGGAACAGGCAAGAAATGCTTATCCGCAGAATGCAGAACAAATCAGGGATGAGGCCAACGCGTTACTTACCAGCTTAAGAAACTCAGAACTCATTAATAATCCAGAAATTAACTCAGCTGCAAGAGCATTGCAGGAGGCGATTAATTCATTACAGATAAATCTCGATTTAAAAAATCAGGAAGAGCAAATCGTAAATATAAAAATGCAGGAGACAGAAATCACCTTCCTGGATTTTATGAATAACAATAAAATGTCGAATTTTATCGACAAGTCTGCTGGCATGATTGACGTCGCGATATCAACAACGGGGCCATGGTTCATCGACTTGTGGAATAAAGCAGTACCCCCAAAAATTAACGTGGAGATTGAGGCAAAAAATAAACTTGTCACGTACCTTGATTGGGTAAAGACTGTCAAGGAAGACGTGAGTAGTAAGAAGAATACCCTAATTGCAATTATAAATAAGGTAGAAGCGGAAATTACAGCTAAGGCAAAAGCCGAAGCAGAGGCCCGAGCAAAAGCTGAAGCAGAAGCCCGAGCGAAACTCGCAGCACTTATGTTGGTAGCCGGTGTTAACCCCACGCCAATCTACACCTCGGCGATGGTTAAATCCGCTCAGGCTGCCTTGGCTGCTGCGGGAAGGATGATACTGAATCGCGCCTCAGGAATGATGCAATTATCAACTATCGCCGAGGGTATTCTGACTACGACCAGTGAAGGGGCTGGTTCGATAGCCAGTGCGTTGTGGCGAGGTGCTATAGAGTTGAGTCGGATTGCCACTGTCAGCACAGCCGGGGCGACAGTCAGTGCTTTGGTTATAGGATTTTGGCCAAAGGAAGCTGGGCTGGGTAGTGACAGGGTTCCTGGTCGTGAAATTGAGATGTTTGCTGCTCAGGCCCAACTGTTTGCTGCTGGCAAAGTTAGCATTCAGCCGGAAATGACCTCGGTCAATTTACCTGTGCGTGGTTTGCTGGTAACAGAGAATGGCCGGCAGTACGTCAGTCTGGTTAAAACGGGGATAAACGGTGTCTCTGCCAACGTACCGGTGCTCAGGGCCGTGCGAGATGAGAAAACCGGGCTGGATAAAATCACACTGCCAGCTGTTGGGACAGTGCCATCGCGAACTATTCTGATTAATCCGGTACCTGTTGGGCCAACGGTACCTTCCAATACCGGAAATAGTTCACCAGTTCCTGTTACTCCAGTACATACCGGCACGGAAATAAAGCAGGTTGCCAGCATCGTTACAACCACCTTCCCAGCGGATGATCTTAAAGAAATTCAGGATTTTATCTACTGGCAGCCTGATGCCACAGGAAGCGGTGTTGAAGCGATATATGTGATGCTGAGTGAACCGCTTGACTCGGGGCGGTTTACTCGTAAACAATTGGATAAGAAGTTTAAGCATGCCATCGATTTTGGTATTAATGACACGAAGAAAAACCGTGAAACTTTGACTAAATTCCGCGATGCTTTAGAGGTGCACTTAGCGGATAAAGGGACGGTGGAGAAAGGTACATACATAAGGGAAAAAGATTCAAAGGTTTTCTTTAATTCAAAAACAAATAATGCTGTGGTGATAAAAAAAGACGGTTCTTTCTCTACTGGGATGAAATTAAAACCCGGAACACCACAGTATAAAAATTATATAGAAAAAGGAGTGTTACTATGAGCATGAAGTTAATCGATATCGCAAGAGCTTTACTGGACTCTAAATTGACTGCAGATGAATATGAATTTAGGTACCTAGCCTTATGGAGAAAAGAACGTGATGATGGTACCTTGAGTAAAGATAATGATGATGTTGGATATTGCGCAGCTGAGCTTTTTAGTCTTGCCGATTGCTATACATCCTCACCAGAGCGGGATGAAAGTGATTTAGATGAACATGAACTTAAGGTCGAGGTAGAAAAAACGCTAACGAAGTACAATTTACTAAATAAATAAAATGTGCTTCGCGCATGCAGCCACCAACAATAGCTAAAAAGTATCACCACAGGTGAGGGGAGCCGGTTGCTGGGCGCAGTCGGTTCTGGTTTGATAGGGTCCACCGCCACCCCTCACCGCCCTGCGAAGCCAACCTCGCCAAACGTACCACAATAGCCTCATTACAAAGTCATACACAGTGGCCCTGGGCGTATCTTCGCGTTAGTTGCCGTGAGTGCCGCTTACCGGCACGACGATAAAGCAGGTTGCCAGCATCGTTACAACCACCTTCCCAGCGGATGATCTTAAAGAAATTCAGGATTTTATCTACTGGCAGCCTGATGCCACAGGAAGCGGTGTTGAAGCGATATATGTGATGCTGAGTGACCCCCTCGTTATCAGCCGGGTAAGGTGACCGGAAAAGGTCAACCTGTCGGTGAAGGTTGGCTTAACAATGCAGGTAAAGAACTGGGCGCACCGATCCCGAGTCAGATTGCTGATAAACTTCGTGGGCGGGAGTTTGTGAACTTTGATGCGTTCCGTAAGGCGTTCTGGACTGAAGTGGCGAAAGACGCGACTCTGGTGAAGCAGTTTATCCCTGCGAATAAAAAACGAATGGAAGATGAATTGGCACCTAGAGCAAGATTTGTTGATACTGTAGGCGGTCGCCGTTCTTTTGAAATACATCATGTCAAACCAATTAGCGAAGGTGGTGCGGTTTATGACATTGACAATCTTCGGGTGTTAACACCAAAACGGCATATCGAAATTCATTCAAAAAATGGAGGTAAATGAGATGGAGTTGAAAAATAATCTAACTCAATATACCGAGCAAGAATTTATTAAATTAGTAGAAATTATCATTAAAAATGAAGGTACAGAGAGTGAAATAGATGCTTTGCTTGAGCATTTCATTTCTATGACTGATCACCCTAGTGGGTCAGATCTTATTTATTACCCTGAGAATGGCAATGATGGAACCTCAGTAAATATAGTGAAAACAGTTAAAGAATGGCGTGCCAAAAACGGCAAGCCGGGCTTCAAGCAAGGGTAACAATCGTTGCTGTCGAGGCTGTCGCCCATGATCGTTAAGTGTTAGCGGTCATTTCATCAACGTCCAGCAAACGAGGGTTTGTTGGACGTTTTTATGGTTGTGTGTTTTTTGCTCAAAGCTATGATATTCGCCGTTCTTTTAATCTATCCGCTTTCTATGTTCCGATATACTGCTTTTTAGCGTGATATTGGCACTATGCTGATGGGATAAAGCAGGTTGCCAGCATCGTTACAATCACCTTCCCAGCGGATGATCTTAAAGAAATTCGAGACTTCATCTACTGGCAACCTGATGCCACAGGAAGCGGTGTTGAGCCGATTTATGTGCTGCTGAGCGATCCGCTTGACTCGGGGCGATATACTCGTAAACAATTGGATAAGAAGTTTAAGCATGCCATCGATTTTGGTATTAATGACACGAAGAAAAACTGTGAAACTTTGACTAAATTCCGCGATGCTTTAGAGGCGCACTTAGCGGATAAAGGGATGGTAGAAAAAGGTACTTACCGACGGGAAAAAGGGTCTAAAGTATTCTTTAATACTAAAACAAACAATGTTGTTGTGCTCGACAAAGATGGTGTGTTTATAACTACATGGCATTTAACGCCGGGATCACCAAAATATAACAATTACATTAATACAGGGGTTTTATAATGAGCATGAAATTGATTGATTTAGCTAAAAAATTAGTGTCATCACAAATAACGGCTGATGATTTTGAATCTCAATTTTTAAAAACATGGCGGGAGGAAGGCAAGTCAGGGGAATTAACAAAAGATACCAAAGATGTTGGTGAGTGTGCATCTGAGATTTTTATTCTAGCTGACTGCTATACATCTGATCCAGAGAGAAGAGAAAGCGAATTGGATTCTGCTGGATTAAAGAAAGAAGTAAAAGCGACGCTAGAAAAGTTCAGGCTGCTTTAATCTCCTGTACTTTCTGATTAGTGTTTTTGAGCAACGTCCAGCAAACGAGGGTTTGTTGGACGTTTTTGCGATTGTGTTTTTTTGCTCAAAACTATGATATTCGGCGCTCTTTTAATCTATCCGCTTTTCTATGTTCCGATATACTGCGTTTTAGCGTGATAAGGGGACACTCGCACCATGCTGATGGGATATGCGCGGGTTTCAACCGATGACCAACACCTCGATCTACAGCGTGATGCGCTGAATCAGGCTGGCTGTGTTCGTTTGTTTGAAGATACCGCCAGCGGAACTAAAGCAGAGCGGCGTGGGTTAGCCGAATTGCTGACCGTATTGCGACCTGGCGATACGGTCATTGTTTGGCGGCTGGATCGTCTTGGCCGATCTCTGAAAGACTTGATCCAGTTGGTTGAAAAATTGGACACCATCGATACAGGCACGACGATGAAGCAGGTGGATAGTATCGTTACAGTCGCCATCACAGTGGGTTATCTTGAATAAATTCATTATGTTATCTACTGGTAGCCTGATGCCACTGGAGTGGGTGTTATGATCCTATATCCGTAAAGCTCTAAAGGCTGCTGCAGAAGAATTAGGGATGTAAAAATGATCGATTTAGAACGTTTGGCGAAAGAAGAAAAAGTTTCTGATGTCATTGCCTTTTTGGTGAGAAAAGAAGGCGGCTATGGTTATCCCCAGATGGATCGATTCTTTACTCGCCACAACTTCTCTGTAATTGGTAATGGTGAATTTATGCGGGTATTTGAACAATTACGTCAGAGTGGCGTAGTTGAATGGGGAGATAAAATGCTGGTTAAAAAAGGTCCCAACTGGAAAGAACCCCAGTTCGTGACCGATAAAAAATACGGTATCGAATAATCCCACACCGCTTTCTGATAAATGTGTCTATATAGTTATGTTCCAAACCCTAATGTTCGGTGCTCCAGCCTATTAACGGGACACTGACACCATATTACGGTTCGATGGCGTAAAACACCCGACAGCATCAGCGCACGCCGCCGTGGATCAGCCGTAGCCGGTGTTGCCGGGGGTAAGCTTCAACGATGCGCCGCTGTTGCAGTAACCCATCAAGCTTTTCACTATCGTGCTTATCGGCATCAAACAGCAACCCTACCACGCTACCGCTGTGCGCCACATTCAGGCCGTAAATACCGCTCTTTTCAACGAGGGTCAGCAACTCCTCAAACCGTGGCTTGGGTAACAAAACCTGGCTGGCACGCGCGCTCAACGTAGTGGCTTCACCTAACTTATTACAATCGTGGGCTTTCACCGCTTGAGAGAACAACGCCCAAGCCTGTTCCAGCGTTGCGGCATTGTCCCACAAGGCTTGGCGACGGTCGCGCCGATGATAGTCGGCAGTGTTCAGGGTGAGTGGGCTTTCCAGCAATATAATATCGAGTGCGGGCAACCAACCACAGGGTTGCCGGGTGGCCGCCGTTTGGTGATCGAACAGCGTCAACTGGCGGAACAGCGTGCTGTCGGTGGGTTCTAACTGCACGCATAGTCTGGCTAACGTATCTTCATCAAAGTCAGTCCCGAGATGGCGTGCCGTGGCCTGTGCGGTAGCGGCAATATCGGCAGTACTGCTCGCCATTCCCTTTGCCACCGGAATGGTTGAAGCGAAGTCGATACGCAATCCGCGTGCGGCCTCGCTGGGTAAACCAAGGTGTTCCAGCACTTTTAGCAGCATCTGGCGCATCAGCGGGCGTTCCCGCTGCCCCGGCGCTCCTTCGGTTACCGAAACATGGCTGAACCAGTTTATCGGGCAGGAAACCAGTTTTTCACCGCCGAGTATCCAACCCTGAAGCAGTTCACCGCAGGAAGCTGGGCAACTCGCATCAGCCATCGTTAAATACCTGCCGTAATGCGGCGATCAGTGTGCGGTTGGCCGCCTCGCTTTTTATCGCCACGCGATAATAGTCGCAGGAAAGACCGGGGTAGTTACCACAGTGGCGGATCAGGATGCGGTGTTGCAACAGCGCCTGCTGCAGATCGAGCCCAGGGCGTAGGCAGCGCAAGAAAATATAGTTCGCCGCACCAGGCCAGATGCGTAACTGTGGCAAGGTCGCCAGCGCGTCAAATAGCCATGCCCGCTGCTGTGCCAGCCACTGGTGGGTTTGCTGAATATAGGCGAGATCGTTGAGGATCACCTCACCTGCCAGTGCGGCATAGGCATTGATCGTCCAGGGTTCGCGCAGCTGTTTCATCTGTTGTAGCCCTTGCCGGTCGCTGCTGACCAGATAGCCCAGCCGGAGCCCGGGAATGGCAAAGAATTTGGTTAGTGAACGCAGAATATAAAGACCGGGAAAATCGTCTATCTGCGGGATCAACCCGGCAACATCCGGCAAAAAGTCGATAAAGGCTTCATCAACCACCAACGCTATCTGCTGTTGACGGCAGATAGCGAGAATGTCTTGCAGCAAGGTGGGATCTGGCATCAACCCGGTAGGGTTGTTGGGGGTAGCCAGGAACAGGCAGTCCGGGCGCTGCTCGACCAGAACGTGCAGCAAGCGTTCATCGGGTTGAAAACCGCAGGCTTCATCCAATGGATAGTCCTGGATTTGGCAGCCTACGCGTTGCAATGCGCGGCGGTACTCGGCAAAACCCGGTGTGAGCAGCAGGGCGGTACGCGGGCGTATCTGGTTGACAATGGCATAAATCAGCTCGGTGGCACCGTTTCCCGCCATGATATTTTCAGGCAGGCAGCGATGCGCCCGTGCCAGTGCCGCATGCAATTGCCGGTACTCCACATCGGGATAGCACTCGACGCTGGTCAGATGGGCAATAATCGCCGCCTTCAGGCTGGCTGGCATGCCGAGTGGATTAATATTGGCGCTGAAATCAATAATATCGGCTGGGTTAAGGCCGATTTTCAGCGCCATTTCCAGTACGTTACCCCCATGTTCACTCACGGTTTCTTCATCCCCCGGACCTCATCTGTGCTCAGGATAACACCCGTGCAGGAATAACGGCTAACGGCTGCCGTTGCGGTATAAATGTCAATCTCTTCCGTAAGTCGACCACGTTACCCACCACGATCAATGCCGGGGCGGTTAATCCCTGTGCCGCCACCTGCTCGACCAGCGTGGCCAGCGTACCGGCCGCAATCTGTTGCTGTTGATGGCTGGCGTGCATAACCACCGCCGCAGGGGTAGAGGCCGGTTTGCCACCGGCGATCAACTGCTGGCAAATCGCCTCCAACTGCGTCATCCCCATCAGGATCACCAGTGTCCCCTCCAGCTTGGCCAGGGTTGCCCAGTCCTGTGGCTGATTCCCTTGCCGCAAATGGCCGGTGATAACATGAAAACCGGAAGCGTAGTCACGGTGAGTCACGGGAATACCGGCATAGGCCAGGCCACCGATAGACGAACTGATACCGGGGATCACTTCAAAGGGGATCTCGGCCTGTGCCAAGGCTTCGGCCTCTTCGGCCCCCCGGCCAAATACATAAGGATCGCCGCCTTTTAGCCGCACCACGTTCAGGCCGCGTCGGGCGCAATCAACCAGCAGTTGATTGATCTCTGGCTGCGGTACCGGGTGATGATCCGGGTTTTTACCGACGTTAATCATTTCGCAATCGCTGGGGGCTTCCTGCAATAGCTCCGGGTTGACCAAACGGTCGTAAACCAGCGCCTGAGCCTGTCGAATACAATTCAGGCCTTTCACGGTGATTAATGCCGCATCGCCTGGGCCTGCGCCAACCAGCCAAACTTTTCCATTGTTGATCATATTTTTCATACCATTATCAGGCGGGCTGAGGCTGTGGGTCATTGAGGGCCACGCGGACGACATCGCGGGCGATCATCAACTCTTCGTTGGTATTCACCACTGCAATCTGTACCGCTGAGCCTGCGCGCTGGATGAAGGGTTGGTTGGTATTATTCTTCTCCTCGTCCAGCTCAATCCCCAGAAAACCCAGTTGATGACAGATCTGCTGGCGCGCATTGCGGGCGTTTTCGCCGATCCCACCGGTAAAGATCAGCACATCGATACCGCCCAGTTGCACGATATAGCTGCCAATTACCGCCCGGATACGTTCAGCAAACAGTTTTAACGCCAGTTGTGCCTGAGGGTTGCCAGAAGCCGCCGCCTGTTCAACGTCGCGATAGTCGTGGGAGATACCAGAGACGCCCAGTAACCCAGACTGATTGTTGATTAACTGGTTGATCTCCTGTGCGCTCTTCCCCTCGGTTTGCTGAATGTAGGGCAGGATGGACGGATCGATATCACCGCTGCGGGTGCCCATCATCAAACCGGCCTGCGGCGTGAAGCCCATAGAGGTATTCACCGAACGGCCTTGGTGGATGGCGCAAATGCTGGAACCGTTGCCCAGATGGCAGGAGATCATGCGCAGTGACTCCAAGGGGCGTCCGAGGCGTTGTGCGCACAGGCTACTGACATATTTATGGCTGGTGCCGTGGAATCCATAGCGGCGGATACCAAGGTCGGCGTAATAGCGCCAAGGCAGCGGATAGAGATAATGGACATCGCTCAGCGTCTGGTGGAAGGCGGTATCAAACACCGCAACGGCCTGGGCATCGGGTAGCGCTTGCTGGAACACCCGGATAGCCTGGGCATTAACCGGATTATGCAACGGAGCTAGAGCGCCAAGCTGTTCAATCTTTTCCAGTACCTGTTGGGTGATCACCACGGAATCGCTGAAGGCCTCGCCACCATGGGCGACGCGGTGGCCGACGCCGCAGATCTCCGCCAGTGAACCGAGAATACGGTGGGCAACCAGCGCATTGAGCAGGTGCAGGGCGGCTTCACGGCAATCTTTGATCGGCAGTGTTTGCTGCCATTTCTGCTCCCCGGCCCGCAGGGTGAACACCGCATCTTGCATACCGATACGTTCGATCAGCCCTTGGCAGATTACCCGCTCGTCGGGTTGGGCGAATAACTGAAATTTCAGCGAAGAACTGCCGGCGTTAATCGCCATAATCTTACCGGACATACGACTCTCCATCGTGGTTTAAAAAACGGACCAGGTCTTCCATCCCGGCACCGGTCTGTGCCGAGGTATAAAACACCTGCTGTACGCCAGCCTGATTCAGGCGTTCTGTCGCCCAGGCCAACTGATTGGAATGTGTCAGGGCATCGGCCTTGCTGATAATGCCAATTACCGGTTGGGTAAAAACCTGCGCGAACATCGGGGCAAACCAGCTCTGCTCGGCATCCACGTTTTGCACCAGCCCAACCACGTCCGCCTCGCAGGCGCTGGCAAGCAGGGCACTGTATAGGCAACGGTTTTCCAAATATTCGCCGGGAGTATCAATCGCGCAGTCCTGCCAGACGATGGCCTGAGTTTTGCGGTAATCCAGCGCCTCCCCTTGCAGGCGCTGGATCAGCGAGGTTTTGCCACACTGGCTGGGGCCGATCAGCATGATGCGCTTCATGGCATCAGGTCCGCGTCATCGAACAGGGGGTGAACTTCATCATGTCGCCGAGGGTGTAAATCACCTGTTTCAAGGCATATTCCACCGCCGAGACATCGCCGGTGAAGACCACGGCACCGGTGAAACGATCGATAAAGCCAATCTCGACCGCGCCGGATTTGGTGGCGATATCGCTGGCAATGATCGAAGCTTCACTGGGGGTGATGGTCAGAATGCCGATGGCATTGCTGGCTTCGCTCAGGCCAAGTTTCTTGTAGAGAGCTTTATTGGGGTTGGCGATCAAATGTGCCAGGGTGATCTGTTTACCGGGCACATATTCCTGGATCACGCGCTCAGTCGCGGTTGGCTTCTCCATCATGCCCCCTGAACCAGTTGTTGCCATAGGGCCTGATGCGGGCGAGGGATCACGGTGCTGTAAATCAGCAGGCCGTTCTCTCCGGCGCTCTGGTTGGCGACCTCCACCGCGTTTTTCACATCGGCAATATCACCGCTGATCACCTGATAGCATTTGCCGCCGATGCCAAACGCCATATGAATACGAACCAGCGTAATATGCGCGGCTTTCACCGCCCGGTCGGCGGCGGTAATGCAGGCCACGGCGCTCCAGGTTTCCACCACCCCAATCGCCTGCCGCTCCTCAACCGCATTCAGCCCGCTCAGGGCTGGCAGTACCGAAGGGTGGATATTGGGTAATACGATGCTGTCGACCAGCAGATGGCCGCTGTGCTGGGTGCCGCTTTGCACCGACTGCGTTACGGCACCCACATCACCCCCCACCATCAATAAAAATTTACCGGGGCACAGGGTTTTGCTGACCAGTAGCTCTACGTTGGCACTTTTCAGCATCAGGTCACAGACCTCCATGCCTTTGGCGATACTGCTTAATTCAACAATTCCAATGGCTTGTGACATAACTTATCCTTTGACGAGGGTGATGGCAGTGGTACTGACCTCGGTGACGCAACCGTTGATACTGGCGTGGACGGGAGCACCGAGCGCCCCTTCGGGAATCTGCGCAATGCACTGGCCATGAACCACGTTTTCTCCGACGGTAACCGTCGGCACCGCAGCGGCACCGATGTGCTGGCGCAACGGCAGGACCACGCACTGTGGCTGATACTGCTCGCTAGTGAGCGGGGCGGAGTGATACCACTGCGTCAATGCCAGCCGAGTGACCAGCCTGGAGGTGGGCACCATGCGGTATTGCGCCATCGGGTCCGCCTCACGCAGCTCACCGGTGTAACGGGCCCCCTGCTGGCGCAGTCGCGCCTTCAACAGCTGATTGATGCGCATCGGGGAGATATCGACCGGGCAGGCGTAGCTTTCACACAGGCTGCATTCGGAACAGGTGAGGGCGCTCAGTAAGATCTCGGGAGTGGCTACCTGCTGGTAATTCACCGCTCTGATCAACAGATGGGGGGAGAGCTCATGGCCTATCAGGTGGCGAGGGCAGAGTTCCGTGCACTGGCGGCACTGCTCGCAAACGGTGCGCGCCACCGCCATGATGGCCGCATCACTCCGCGTGCGCCGTTGGATCAGTGGGTGATCGGCAGGCAGAACCAGCAGACCGCCGCTGGTTTTGGTTACCGGTTGATCGAGATCTTCCAGCAGGCGGCCCATCATCGGACCACCGTTGATAAAGCCGGGATTATCCAGCGTGGCACCACCGGCCAGCGCCAGCACCTCACGGAAACTGATACCCAATGGCACCGTTAGCGTTACTGGTTTGGCGACCGCGCCGTTCACCGTGAGCGTGCGGCGGGTGACTGGCCACTGTTGTTCTACGGCGCGGGCAATATTCAGCACCGTCTGCACGTTGTTCACCACCACGCCAATGCTGATAGGCAGCGCCGCCGGGGGAACCCGACGCCCGGTAGCCAGCCAGATAGTGATAACCTCATCCCCGGCGGGATAAACGTCGGGGAGGATATGTAATCGGATCGATGGAGGTAGCAGCGGCGTCAACGCATCGATGGCCGTAGCGTATTTGGCCTTCAGCGCGATGATGCCTTCCCGTGCTCCGGTTGCGCTCATGGCATATTGCAGGCCGCGCACTAAGCGTGCCGCCTGCTGTGGGATCAACTGTTGATCTACCTTCAGCATCGGTTCGCATTCAGCGGCATTGATCAAAAAGATCTCGGCCTGAGCCTGCAATTTCACCGCCGTTGGGAAACCGGCCCCGCCAGCGCCCACCACTCCCGCCTCGCGTACGCGTTGGCGGATGGTTGCGGCATCACAGGGGGCATCGAGCAATGTGGTATTCATAGCAAGGCCTCAATAACGTCGCGAATATCATTGGCCGTGGCGGCGCGTGGCGTAGTTTTCAGGGTGACATCGCCCAGGGTGGCAGCGATCATCGCCGGAATGTTCGCGGCGAACTGGTTGGCATCGATCTTCAGTTCGGCAAGATGACGCGGCATGGCGCACTGTTTTTTCAACTGTTCGATCTGGTGGATCAACTGGTTAACCGCCTGCTGCTCGCTGCACTGGGGCGTGCTGATACCGCAGACCTGCGCCAGCCGCGCATAGCGTTTACGTGCGCGGTTATCCACGGCATTGAACTGGATCACCGGTACCAGCAGCAGGGAATTCGCCAAGCCATGAGCAATATGGAACTGTCCGCCAAGCTGGTGGGCAATGGCGTGATTGATCCCTAACCCCGCCTGACTGAAGGCGATCCCGGCCAGCGTGGATGCGTTATGCATTTTACCCCGGGTGATCAGACAGTCTCCCTTACGGCAAGCGGTAGGCAGGTGGCGAAATACCAGCTGTGCCGCCTTTTCTGCCAGTGCGTCGGTAAAGTCGCTGGCACGCGGGGAAACGTAGGCCTCCAGTGCGTGCGTCAGCACATCCATGCCGGTATTGGCGGTGATCGCCGGGGGAACGGTGGCAACCAGCGCCGGATCAAGAATGGCAATATCCGGGTAGATCTCATCACTGAACAGCGGGTACTTGATGTTTTTCTGCGGATCGCCGATCACGAAGGCGCTGGTGACTTCCGAACCGGTTCCGCTGGTGGTGGGAATAGCAATACAGGTTTCGATCTCAATACCTTGCTGGCGGCTAAACCAGACAATGGCCTTGGCCGCATCCAGTGCCGAGCCGCCACCAAAACCGATCACCACGTCGGGGCGTAAAACCTGCATCTGCTCGATCCCTTTCACCACCGTGGCGATGGTGGGATCAGGGGTAATATCGCTGAACAGACTGAGCTGGTTGTCTTCCGCCAGCGCCTGCTTCAGCCGCTCCAGCAGGGGCGAGGTGGCGAGAAAACCGTCACAGATGATCCAGATCTTACGTTGGCGAAAGCGCTGCAACACCTTGAGGCTATCTTCACCGCTATAAATACGCGTCCGTACCGAAAAGGTCTTCATACATCCTCGCTCAGCGAATAGAGAACGCGTTGGTTAACACACAGCGCCGCTGACGGGCAAAGGTGCGTGCAGAGGTGGTTCCCTCTCCGGTCGGGGTGGCGATGGTAAAGGTGGTAAATCCCTCACCACCGACGCCGATCCCGGCATAAGAAGGGCCATTTTTAACAAAAATGGAGGTTTGCAGCCGGCGGGCGGCCAGATTAAGGCGTGAGACATTCTGTGAATGCATCACCGCCGTATGGTGCAAACCGTCTTCTACGCACAGCGCCAAGGTCAGGCCAGCATCAAAATCTTTGACGCGAACCACTGGCAGTAAAGGCATTAACTGTTCGGTGGTGACCAGCGGATCGTCCCCTGCCACTTCCACCAGCAGCAGGCGTGGTGGCTTGGCTGGGCAGGATAAGCCGGCCGCAGCCAGTATCTCGGCCGGGCTTTTGCCGACCAAATCTTTATTGGCGTGGCCATCTTGCAGGCAAACCTGCCGCAGGCGATCTACGTCCTGGCGTTGGGTGATCAACAGCGCATCAAAGGCTTGCATCTGTTGTAAAAGACGGTCGGCGACGCTCTCCACCACGATCAGGGCTTTCTCGGCAATGCAGGGCAGGTTGTAGTCAAAAGAGGCACCGGCCACGATATCCTGCGCGGCTTTGACCAATTCGGCGGTTTCATCCACCAGACAAGGGGGATTCCCTGCACCTGCGCCAATCACCTTCTTACCGCTCTTCATCCCCATGGCAACAATGGCTGGCCCACCGGTGATAGCCAACAGGGCGATCTTGTCGTGTACCATCATTTCCTGGGTGGCGGCGAAGCTGGGTTCTTTGACTGTGACAACCAGATTGCGGATCCCGCAACTGTTGAAGATGATCTCTTCAACCAGGGCGATCAGATCCAGCGAGACGCTCTTCGCGCCAGGGTGCGGGCTGAAGTAGACCGCGTTACCCGCCGCCAGCATGCTGATGCTGTTGTTGATGATGGTTTCCGTTGGATTGGTGCTAGGGGCGACGGCACCGATAACGCCAAAGGGAGAGAACTCGAACAGCACCATGCCGCCATCGCCGGTGATCGCCGTGGTGGTCAGATCTTCGACGCCGGGCGTATTCTCCAGCGCCGCCTGATTTTTCAGTAATTTATCGGCACAGTTGCCCATGCCGGTTTCGCTGGCCCCCCGTTCGGCCAACATCGGCAGATGGGGTTTAAGCTGTTCACGCAGAGCGCTGATGATGGCGCTGCGGGTTTTCAATGGGCTCTGCTGGAAGCGCAGAAAAGCCTGGTGTGCGGCAGAGACCGCTTCATCCACGCTGTCGAAAATCGCAATGGCACGTTGGGTTGGCGCAGAGTCCGGCGTCAATTTTTCAGTGAGGATAGTGCGAATGAGAGATTCAAGTTCTGTGGTGTGCATTATTCATTCCTCAGGTGTAAAGCCTCGATGGCCATTTGTGCGATAGTCATATCTTGTTCAACGCTGCCGCCGCTGATCCCCAACCCGCCGATTAACTGGCCGTTACGCCACAGCGGGTAGCCGCCGCCAAAGGTGACGATTTTGCCCCCCAGGCTGGCTTCTAACTGAAACAGATCGGCACCCGGCTGAACGGCGGCGCTAAGCTGGTGGGTAGGGGTTTTCATCGCAACCGCGGTCCAGGCTTTTTTCGGTGCCAGCTCGCTGCTCACCAGCAGGGTATCGGGCATGCGATAGGTCATGATCATGTTGCCGTGGCGATCCGCGACGGCCACCACGACGGGTACGGCCAGCTCAATGGCCGAGGCTACCGTCAGTTTCAACAGTTGGTGGACATCGGCAAATGCCAATTCAGCCGACGTGGATTGTGGAGCCGGGGAGCATTGGCTGTTGCTGGCAGCCAGATAGCGTGCCGCGACCGTTTTGGTGATCTGCTGCAACCAGTGCTGGTGGTCTTCATCACGCGCCAGAGCGTACAGGCAATCCGAAAGCCGGTTCAGGTATTGCAGCAACGTCTGGCGAACCGGCACCTGTTCTGCCAGCTCAACCAACCGGCGTTCCGCTCGGCGTGCCAAGGTACGGGCAAGGTGCAGGCGGCTGCCCGCTTCACTATTACCCGGCAGGATGAAACCGTGCACCGGCGGTAATGCCGACATGCAGCGATCTACCGCCTGTTCCAACTGTTGAATATGCTGGTCGCCAAGGGTTTTATGCGCTGTGGCGGTGGGTTCCCCCTCGCTGGCCAGTTCGGCACTGAAATAGAACAACTGATGCTGTACCGCTTCGAGCAGTTGCTGGTTTTCCCGGCGCTGAACTACCCGTGCGCATAGGCTAAGGGTGGCATTCAGCTCATCCAGGGTGCCGTAGGTTTCCACCCGAGGATGGTTTTTTTTCACCCGCTGGCCGGTAAACAGTGCGGTGGTGCCCTTGTCGCCGGTCTTGGTATAGATACTCATCAAAATGGCCCTCGCACTTAATAGATGCTCACGCTGTCGACGATGGCGACAATCGCCAGATCGATGGCGTCGTTGGGTTCGGCAAATACCCGGCGGGCACTGGATCCACCAGAGAGCAGTACCAGTTCACCTTCACCGGCACCCACGGAGTCCACTGCTACTTCATCCGGTTTATCGCTGGCAGGGGGCAATGACCCATCGCCGTTAACGCGCCGCACCAGCAGCAGTTTTCTGCCGATCAGCGTCGGCGATTTCTGCGTTGACACCACGGAACCCACTACTCTGGCTAGTTGCATGACTTACTCCTGCCTTAACAGTTGAATATGGCGGGTTGGCAGACACTCCTTTGCCAACGGTGTCAGCAGCGTTTTGCGGCCAACGATCAGCCAGCAGGGATCGAGCGTGGCGACATCGCGATAGCTCAACAGTCTGTTGGCACTCAGCCGGACTTGATGCCCCAGGTGGTCACTGAAGCTCAACGGCAACGGCAGTAACTTGCTGCGGGGCAATGCGGCCAGCAACTGCTGATGCAGGCTGATGTGTACCCGCACCCCCCACGACCAAGCCTCATGGAGCGCACTGACCGCTGGGTCGTCACCATCGCCTTCAGCCAGCCGCTGGATAAAACCCAGATCCGGCAATTGCAGATGCAAGGTGGCATGGCGCAGGAACACCACCGGGTCGATCCCCTGGCGCAGTTGCTGCAAACGCAGGGCATAAATCCGCTGCTCCCGTTCCGCTAGCCGAGCAACAACCTGGCTGACCAGCAGCGCGATCTGCTCCGCTGACCCGGTCATGAGCGGGGTACCAGAGTGGCGTACGCATGGGGATCGTCGGCACCGGCGGCGTTGGCCTCATCGGTATCGATATGCATCTCCAGGCGCATCTGCGGTGAAACACGGATCGCCACGTCGTCAAACACTAACCGGCGGCCACCGCCTTGCACCGCAACCTGGATACGATCGCCGTGCTGTACCCGGTAGATCAGCGCGTCCAGCGGTGACATATGGATATGGCGTTGGGCGACGATCGCTCCGTTCGTCAATACCAGTTCGGCAAATGGGCTCACCAGCCGGATACCCGGTGTGCCCTCCAGCTCGCCAGACATACGCAACGGCGCAGCAATGCCCAGTACGCGCGCATCGCTGCGGGAAATCTCTACTTGGCTGCGCCGCCGCAATGGCCCGAGGATGCGCACTTTTTCCAGTTGGCCCTTCGGCCCGACCAACGTCACGGTCTGTTCAGCCGCATATTGGCCCGGCTGCAGCAGCGCTTTTTTCTCAACCAGCGGCTGCTGCGGGAACAATTGCTGATAATCCTGCTGCGAGAGATGCAGGTGTCGATTGGAAACGCCTAGCGGGATCGGACGAAGGCGCATCTCGTCGAGGATCTTGCTGACAACGGGTTCCAACAACGCTTTATCCATCAGGCTTTACCTCCTTTGGTGCTGTGCAAACAGCGGTCCCGCGGTTCCCCTTTCTGACGCGCACAGTTGGGGTCTTGGCAAAGATTGCAACTTGCCAGTGTCAGCGAGAGGAGCTGCGTGGGCTGTTGAACCGGTTCCTGTGGTGCGAGCGGTTCAGGCTCGGTGGCTACGGGTTGCTGCATAATGGGTTCGGCGGGCAATGGCTGCGAAGCTACGGGTAACGGCGCTTGCCAATGCGCCATCAAGCCGTCCGCCGGACGGGCCAGCGTCGCCTGAGCAACCAGGCCGTTGCGCTGCTGGGCAAAGGCCGCGCCGGTTGCAATGGCGGCCTGCACAGAGGCAACATCCCCGGTAAGCCGGATCAGCATCCAGCCGGAACCGTTGGTTTTCTCCATTCCGACCAGCTTCACGGATGCGGCTTTTGCCATGGCATCCGCCGCACCAATCGCCAGCGCCATCCCGCTGACTTCGAGTAATCCCAGTGATGTTTTCACACCGTACTCCTGTAGTGACCCTTAGGCTGTGTCCCTTAATTGCACGCGAGCGCCGCTGGCGGTCATTTGCGCACAGTGCAAGGCGTGAGCCGCGAGGTTTGGTGGACCAAATAAGCGGCGAACAACGCCGCAATGCGCGCAAATGGCCCCAGCCCGAAGGGTCGCGCCCCAAAAGCCCGTTCGAAGTAAAGTCGGGTTTGAACAGAGGGCCACTCTGCCCTTCACCCTCCGCCTTGATAACGGGCTTTTGGGTCTGCGACGGCACCACGGGCAATTAAGGGACACAGCCTAGGCCGAGGTAGGCAAAATGGCTTCCACATCGCTGTGCGGGCGCGGGATCACATGACAAGACTTCACTTCACCCACTGCACTGGCCGCCGCAGATCCGGCATCCACCGCCGCCTTGACGGCACCCACATCGCCGCGCACCATCACGGTGACCAGCCCGGAACCAATTTTTTCGTAACCGACCAGCTGTACGTTGGCCGATTTGACCATGGCATCGGCAGCTTCAATTGCGGCTACCAGCCCCCTTGTTTCTATCAGTCCTAATGCGTTGTTCATGCCGTTACTCTCCTGTACTAGGTTTACCCGGCGTGCCGGGCATCGGGTTCAGTCCCGCGCCATTTGGCCGGGGTGATAATGGTTTGAAGGGCAAGCCTTTTACCAACCGGGCGGCGTTGTTTCCCAAATGCCGCCACTGTTGCTCTTCCTGTGGCCGCGCCAGCCGAAAAAGCGGCTCGGACGCGGGCAAATTACGGTAATGCACCACCATTTCCTCGGTGGTACAGGCCAGGCCAACCAGCAGTAGTGAACGGGCAGCGGCTTCCCAGGCTCGTTGGACGATGTCGTCATTCCCCTCCTGCTGCCAGCGCCATGGGATCCCCTCTTCTTCAATACCGAACAGCACCTGTTGCCATTGCTGCTCGGTGACGCCATCGGCTGCGCTGATCACAATGGTTGGTGCATCGTTTAAGCCGATCATCGCTGTGCCTCCCGCAGATAGGAGAGGATCAGCCCGGTAGCGACGGCGTTACGCGGCCCTTCGCAGGCCCGGATATTGCCGCGCCCGGCGACCAGCTTGTAGTGAGAGAGGGCATCGGTAACCAACTGCGGGATTTCGAAATCCAGCGATGAGCCACCGACCAGCACCACAAACGGAATATCGCGGATGTTGCCGGTGGGGCTGACCTGACGCAGAGCGCGCAGCGCATTGGTGACGAACACCCGCTGTTTTGCCGAGCGGCGGATATTGCGCACCTTTTCCAGTGAGAACTCACCGGGCAACGGCACGAGATTTTCCGGCTTAACCACCACCAGACGGGCAAACACTTCGGCAGGTAATGGCTGAGGGAAGAACTGCACGCTGCCGTCTTCATGGCGCAGGTGAAACAGGCTTTCGACCTTGGCCAACGGATATTTCTTGATATCCTCGGCCAGATAGCGGTCTTCCAGCCCCAGTTCAGAAGCGATAATCATCGTCACCATATCCCCGGCACCGGCAAGATGGGTGGCGATGATTTCCCCTTTGGCGTTAATGATCGAGGCATCGGTAGAACCGGCCCCCAAATCGAGGATCGCCAGAGGTTCACGGGTTCCCGGCGTGGTCATGGCCCCCAGAATGGCGGCCTCGGCTTCCGCTCCGCCGACCTGGACAGCAATGTGCAGGGTTTGCTCGATCTCGCTGGCGATCCGTGCCATCTGCAATCGGTCGGATTTCACCATCGAGGCAATCCCGACCGCCTGTTCGAGTGAGAACTCCCCGGCCAATCCGCCGGTAACGTTCACCGGTACCGAGGTGTCTACCGCCAATAGGTCCTGAATAAAGATTTCCCTGGTGGGTTTATTAGTCAGTTCTGCCATGGTCTGACGGACGTGCTCCAGCATGCCACCAATGTTGGTACCCGCTTCGCCAGTGACGTTATCGATATGGCGAACCGAATTGATGGCATTCATGATCGCGTCGCTGCCTGCGGCAACATCGACCCGTAGGCTGCGTCCATCGGCAAACAGCTCCAGATGGCCTGCCGGAATGGAACGTGCCTTAACATCACCTTCCGGCGTTTTGACGACCACCGCTGAACGGGTGCCGATCAGTGCACGCGCTACCGGCACAATATTTTTGGTTTCTTCGGCGCTGAGCGAGAACACGGTGGCAATGCCATAGGGATTGGACAGGGTTTCGATCACCTTGCCTGGCATCGCCACTTCCACGGCGGCCTGCATGCCCATCGGGATGCGGTCGATATGCAACACTTCGTCGACAATAGGCAACGGGTGCGTCAGGCGGTTGCTGACCAGCACCCCATCATCACGCTGCATAATCACGGCGGTGATGCGGAAACCGGCACCGTTGGCGGCATTGACCACCGAGGCCACATCGGCAAAATCCACCGCTTTCGGTACCACCAGAATGTAGGGTTGCGCCGGATCCCGCGTGACCAGTTCGGCAATATCAATGGTGATCCCCACGCCAAGCCCCAGCCCACCGGGGGTTTTCGGGTTGTGGCCGATCATGGTGGATTCGGTGATGATGGTTTCGGTAATGGTCTCCATCGCCACATCGCCAATCACCGGGGTGGCCTCGTTGATACGGATCAGGCTGATGTCGCTGAGCGCGATACCGGCCTTGGCAACCAGCATGTCCAATGCCTGACGGATGCCAAACATATTGCGCTGTGTGCCTTTGATCCCAGTGGTTTCCGTCAGGGTACTGGTGACGAACTCCAGCCGCCCGTTGGCATCACAGCGTGCCAACGCTACCTCTGTTGACGAGTTACCGATATCAACACCTGCTATATAGCGCATGTCCCGTCCTCAGTGCTCCCGGATAGTAAGCACCCTCTCCAGCAACAAGAGGGCGCCGCCAGCATGACTGTTAATCGTCACCTTTGAGTTTTTTACGCTGCAAATAGAGCGTGGCTGCTTCGCGCACAAACGCCGCGCAGATCTTGGCGTTATAGGTTTTCTCCAGATCGTCAGCGATGGCGTTCAACTCGTCCCGGCTTGAACGGAAAGGCCGCAGCGCGTTGTAGATATCCAGCACCTTGTCATCGGGAACAGCGGTGAGTTCAGCCGCCCGCTCAAAGTTCATCGCCAGGCGTTCACGCCCGGCGTCGCGCGCAATGTCGGCCTGAATACGCAGGATTTCCGGCGTAATACGCAGATCTTGCGGCGTGACGCTACCGTTGAGCACGTTTGCCAGCGTCAGGTCATCCAGCGTTTTATTGGTGGCCGTCTTCACCCATTCCGGGTGTTTATTGGCCAACGGGTAATCGGCCACTTTGGCTTTATTAGTGCTGCCCGCTGCTGGCGCGGAAGTCGCCGCTGCCGTTTGCCCCTGCAAGCTGTTCATCTTGCTCAGGACATCGCGAACCATGGATTCAATAGCTTCGGAATTCATTGTGTTTTCCTTTGTTAAAGCGTCACCCGGAGTTCCTGCGGATTCTTGCCAGTCACCACATACTTGGTTTCTTTGATGTGCAGAATCGCCGATTTGGCCTGATATTTCGGACGGGCCATCTGATCGTTCAGCGTCGGAACCGGCTGTGGTGATTCACGTTTGGCATAGCGGGCGGCGTTTTTGCCGATCATCCGGTAGGTTTCCAACGTCAGCAGCGGTGCCTGCGGGAACAGCTCCAGATTCGACAGCGGCGGCAAGCCCTGCTGATGGATCACCGTAGTGCCCTTCGACTGAACGCCAATTGAAATGCCCGAACCGCTGAGGCGGTTGCCTTCCACCGCAACAAAGGCGACATCGGAAGATTTAAAGCAGCGGATAACCCGGGCTTTAACGCCTTCCTCTTCAATACCGGCAATCAATTCGCGCAGAATGTTTTTGTGTGGCAGGCCGACGATGTTGACGGTCTGCGCCAGGCCAAACGCCGGGCCAACGGCAATAATGACTTCATCCTGGCTATTCCCTGGCTTGGCTTCGCCCACTTCTGTCAGGAAGCCACCCTCAGGGGCTGCCGCCGTTGATACTGGTGCAGGTTGAGCTGCATCCTGTTTGAAAGAGACCACTTTCTGGTCCGTCTGCATTTCCTGCAGCACGCCCTCAATGATCTGGCGCAGTAGTTTTTCGTTAATATCCACCATGGCGTGAACCCCTTAGTCGATCTCATTAGGATCAAGTGCGTTAGGAATATTTTTGATCTCTTCCCAGCGAGCGCCCTGCAAGCGATAACCCGTTGCTGGGCCGGCATAGTCATTGAGATCATTGACGGCCGACAGCACCTGACTGTTGCCAACGATGATCGCGGAGGTATGCAGATAGTCACCGGCGATCTTGGCTTTCTGGATGTTGAGCATGTCTTGCGCCACATCTTCGAAGCCGCCTTGTGCCAGCGCCTTAATCACTTCCAGGCCAGTGCGGTTCTTGCTGATGACTTCCTGAGCGAACTTGATGTCTTCGACGATGTTACGTTCCGGCATGTCTTTCGAGCCGTGGGCGTAGGTAGCGGCGGTGACTTCTTCATCGGTGATGGTAGGGAGCCCCATACCGGCAAATACCGCTTGCAGGGCGCGGGCCGCTTTGTTGCGGATAGCCACAACGTCTTCTTCGCGCACCGGACGCAGGCCACCATCCACTTTCAGATCGCGTTGCAGCACGTTGTAATCGTCAAAGTCTTCCGCATCTTCGTTGGAACCGGCGAACATGTTGTCGTAGTTCGGTACGGCGGAATAACCTGAAGAAATGAAGTCGGTTCCCGGCAGGAACTGCATCAGCATGCGGGCGGTACGGCGCATATCCGAGTGGGTGAAGGTCTGGTCATTACTGGACGCACACTCCAGATCCAGTGCGGAACAGATCAGGTTTTCTGCCAGAATGGCGCGAATGCCCGATGGCACGGCAGAAGGTACGCCAACACAGCTCACCGAGCCGTTTTGCAGGCCTTGAACGCCCGCCGCTTTGGTGATGTAAATACAGCGCGCTTCCAGATAGAGCATGGATTTGCCCTCTGCATAGCCCATCTGTACCTCAGAACCCGAGCCGGAGGTAAAACGCATCTTCAGCCCGCGCGAGGCATAGGAAGATGCCAGGAAACCTTTCGACCATGGCGTGTCATCACCGTCGGTAAACACTGGTTCGGTACCGTAGACGGAGATGGTTTCCGCATAGCAGGTGTGGCCCAACATGCCGAGCTTGAGTTCGGTGGCTTCTTCCAGGGAACATTGCGTCAGAACGCCAGGACGGCCAATCTGCGAACCTACCAGCAGGGCGATGGCGTTGAACGGTGCATAGCGCGCAACGGCAACGGTGGTTTCCTGCTCATCAAATCCGCGGAATGCCCCTTCAGCGGCATCGGCGGCGATCTGCACCGGGTTGTCTTTCACGTTGGTAACGTGTGCCTGCTGGGAAGGCGTGCGGCGTGCACGCATCTTCTGCATCGACATCATCATTTCCACCACGTTCATGTGCGAAACCACTTCGACGATCTTCGCCGGGGTCATCGCGGTGGTCAGCGGTACAATAGTGGTGCGTGACACATTAGGATCGCACAGCATATTCGCCAGCTTCACCGAATCCATCGCCATTACTTCTTCTGCGCGTGCCAGATTGATGCCGTAGCGGGCGATGAAATGATCGATAAGGTCAAACTCGCTCTGCGGTTTACCGTCCAACTCGGTGATCACGCCGCCAACGATCTTGATCGACGGTTTGGGATCGTTGGGGCTTTCCATGGCAATAAAGCCTTCCTCGATCCACTCTTTGACAAAACCGTCCTGGTTGACCGGGCGTTTTGCCAGTGCTTCAAATCTTTTCGATTTCATGAAACAGCCTCACTTGGCATCAGATGTAAGAAGGGCGGTCGTTTTTCGGTTCGGAACCCAGGGTGGCCAGAACGGTTTTGCCAATCTCACGGGCTGAAATCACCGCCTGACGCACGGCACCGGAGTCACCGGAGATCACCAGAATGACTTCGTTGCTGTAGCTGGTGCCCTGAGCCGGTGAGCTGTAGGCCACCACGTCGACATTGGCGGATTTCACTGCCGTATCGGCCATCAGCACGCCGACGGCGGCTGGAGCCCCGACGATCACCCCGCAGGAACGGCCTACCGGTGCACCAAAGGCTTTTTCCAGCGCGTAGCTGGCACGAGCGGTATATTGCAGCTCGATATGACCGGCCTCGTTGGCATAAACATCACCGAAGGTACGATCCAGCTCTTTCAACGCCACTTCGACGGCACGCTTCACATCGGAAACATCGTTGCCACCGAACACGATCAGCGAACCGTGGCCAGCCCCCCCTTTGGTATCGCGTGGGAGTTCGATGCACACCACCTCGGTATTGGTGGCTTTAACCGCTTCATCCGCCGCCATAATGTGCGGGCCTGCGCCGGTGCGGGCACCGAGAATGCCAATCGAGCGGTAGCTCTTTTCCAGCTTCATGGCGCTCAGCAGGGCGCTGTCTACGTTGGCAATAACCAGACCCACCGTATCGCCGATAGCGGTCCCTACGAATTCCGTTAAACTGCAGTTCTTTTCTGCCATAACCGTATCTCGTGTTGTGTTCGTGATTGGTGAGGAAGAGGCCGGGGCGTGTTCGCTGACTTTCGCTATTACCTGGGCCATGATTTTGTCGACCAGGTCATTGCTGCTCATTGGCTATTTCCCTTCGGTAAGAATTTCTCCACGTCGGTATGTGGGCGCGGGATAACATGCGTCGCTTTAACTTCCCCCACCTTGGCAGCGGCGGCGGCACCCGCATCCGTGGCGGCTTTCACCGCACCTACGTCACCGCGCACAATCACGGTAACTAGGCCGGAGCCGATTTTTTCGTAACCGACCAGCATCACGTTGGCTGATTTCACCATGGTGTCGGCGGCTTCTATGGCGGCGGTTAACCCTTTGGTTTCCACCATTCCTAATGCTTCTTGTTGCATAAACACCTCGTATTGGGAGTTGTCTGGACTGTGATGCAGCGAATATACAAACAAGCAACGAAAAAGAATGGCTGAATTGAATTTTCTGCGGAGACTGGTTGGTTTTTTAATAACAAAAAAT
Organism: Serratia aquatilis; assembly: GCF_044865145.1. Classification (NCBI taxonomy): domain Bacteria; kingdom Pseudomonadati; phylum Pseudomonadota; class Gammaproteobacteria; order Enterobacterales; family Yersiniaceae; genus Serratia; species Serratia aquatilis. Next base: position 832,355 of record NZ_CP173186.1, read on the forward strand.
TGGCACTGAAATTTTCTATCTTCATGTTCTGATAAAGAATTATAGAAAATTCTCATTAACAAAAATTGGCGTTTCAATTTTCATTTTTTGGTCATTTATTATTTTTATCGACTAAGTTTTCGGAAAAATGAGAGGTGGATAGCAATAACGAAAGAAGCGTATAGCAATAAATTGCTATTTCTTTTGGCGTTAATTTTCACCTATTACTATGAGAATAAATGAATTTCTGATTAAGCGATGACAAGAATATATTATAGGTAATCAATTTTTTATCTGGCCCGCCAGTTATTGCAACAACACTTTCCTTTTCCTGCTCCTTATAGTGATTAGCATCGCCTAGGCGTCTATCCCATTAGGGCTATTTCACTGGTCATTTTGAACCTGGGCAGTGCTCAAAATCCTCACGTACTGTGTGTACGCTGCGGTTTCTGCGCGCTGTTCGTGTCCAAACTGCCTGCGCCAATAACGCCTAATGGGATAGGCTCTAAGCCCTGTTTTTTCAAACGGGGTTGGCGCGGTGCAGGCTCCTATCCAATCAAGCAGGGGAAGGTTATGAATGATTCATTGAAAGCGCAATGCATTGCCGAGTTTCTTGGCACTGGGCTGTTTGTCTTCTTTGGTGCCGGGTGCCTGAGTGCAATAAAGCTGGCCGGGGCCAACTTTGGCCTGTGGGAAATCTGCATCGTCTGGGGGCTGGGGATTTCACTGGCCGTGTATCTCACCGCCGGTATTTCTGGCGGGCACCTTAACCCGGCAATCACTATTGCCATGTGGCTGTTCGCCTGCTTTCCGCGTAAGAAGGTGCTGGGTTATTGCGTGTCACAGATAGCTGGCGCCTTTTGCGGTGCAGCGCTGGTCTACGCCCTTTATCATAACCTGTTTGCTGAAACTGAAGCGGCGAAGAATATGGTACGCGGCAGCCTGGAAAGCCTGCAGCTAGCCAGCATCTTCAGCACCTATCCTGCACCAGCCATCAGCGTGTTACAGGCGGCTCTGGTAGAAGTGGTTATTACCGCCATTCTGATGTGCCTGGTAATGGCGTTGACCGATGACGGCAACGGCGTACCACGCGGGCCACTGGCACCTTTACTGATCGGCATTCTGGTGGCGGTGATTGGGGCTTCCATGGGGCCGTTGACCGGGTTTGCCATGAACCCGGCGCGTGACTTCGGGCCTAAACTGTTCGCTTTCTTTGCGGGTTGGGGCAACGTGGCCTTGACCGGTGGGCGCGATTTACCGTATTTCATTGTGCCTATCGTGGCCCCGGTTATCGGTGCTTGCCTGGGGGCTGCCGGATATCGCTATTTAATTGGCAAAAACCTACCTTGTAATGCCTGCCAATTAGAAGAAGAAAACATCTGAATTTAATCTTCCTCGCTCCTTAACCGGGGTGAGGAGGATTTTTGTGATCTGTTTGGGCTAATAGACTTAAATTGATTTAAGTTTTTTTTTAGTCTGATAGTCTTGATTATTGCTGATTAATCTGATTAGTGAATCTTATTTTTTTACGTTTTTATAACCAGGGGCGGAGTAAGAATATAACAAGTTGATAACGATAACGAAGGGACCGCTTATCATAATAAATATAAATATACTTAAGGGGGGTTATCATGATTTCTGCCAGTTTACTCAACTCAGAACTCATAGATAAAATAGCCCAAGATTTTGCACAGGCTACAGGATTGGCCGTTGTGGTGGTGAACATTCATGGGGAAGAAATCTCCGGCATGTTCAATTTCACTTCATTTTGTCAGATGATGCGCCAGGATCCCGTCAATCACCTGCGTTGCCGCATGAGCGACCGCTGTGGGGGGCTAGAGGCTTCAAAATCTAACGAGCCTTGTATCTATCGTTGCCACGCTGGCCTGACGGATTTCTCTATTCCGTTGGTAATTGCCGGTCATTTGGTGGGCTTTGTGTTATGCGGGCAGGTCAGGCTACAACAGGAAGTTGGGCTGATTGACATTCTGAATGTAGATGACTGCTGGCAGAAAAATCCCGTGCTGCTGGATGAATTCCACAACGTTCAGGTGATGGAGTTCTCACGCGTTATGGCTTCCGCCGATCTGTTGAAGCTGATCGTTGAAAACTGTCTGAAGAAACATCTGAACTTTGTGGTGATCAAAGACAATAATGGTGCCAAAGAGCAGGCTACGGCGCGCCAACCTAATCCCCATGAAGCGAAAATGAAAAAGGCATTGCGCTATATTGATGCGCATCTGTCGGAAGAACTACGCCTTGAGGATGTAGCGGCCAAGGTCTATCTCAGCCCCTATTATTTCAGCAAGCTATTTAAAAAATATCAGGGCGTTGGGTTTAATGTCTGGGTCAATCAACAGCGCATGGCCAATGCCAAAGAGATGCTACAGCACAGCGACTGGAGCATTGCCAGCATTGCCAAGAACCTAGGTTTTTCCCAGACCAGCTACTTTTGTAAAGTGTTTCGCCAAACATATAACGTCACACCGCAGGTATTTCGTTCGCTTGCGGTTGAACAGCGCAATGTAGAGTAAATAAACATTAGAAATTGAATATATTTGTCATGCAACTCGAATTATTTAGAGTATACCCAAGTTACTTCAAGTTGCATGTAGGCGGCCACTGAGCGAAGCCCCAGGAGCTTGGTAAACCAAGTGACTGGGGTGAGTGACAAATCTGCCAAGCAGATTTGAACGCTGCTTGCAGCGGCCCCGAAGGGGCGAGGCCCAGCATGGGCCGAGTAACGCAGCCAACACCCATGCAGCTTGAAGGGCGACGGGTATATACAAAAAAATTGCAGCTCCGGTGATAGTGAGGTGTGCACTGGTGTTGACGCCATTGAAGGCGCCGAACGCAGACGCGGCGCATAGGCGAAACCGCCACGGACGGCGGTTTCAGGCGAGACAGGCATGGACGCCTGTCGTAGCCGGCCGTAATGCGCGGTGGCGGAGTACAACTCTGCCTGGAGCAGAGTTGAACGCTGCTTGCAGCGGCCCCGAAGGGGCGAGGCTCAGGGATGAGCCGAGTATTCGGGAGTCGCGCAGCGACCGCCTGATTTGGCAGGGGCCGGGGTGCAGGGGGCTGGCTTTTGAGCCCCCTGCTCGAGCGTAATCACTAATTGTGAGATAACCCCCCCCGTTTAGCGCTCGAAACTGAATGCGTATCTCATTTCTCTCAATAATAGCTATACCCTTCATACTTCAAGCCGCTTGGGTGTTGGCTGCGCTTACTCACCCCAGTCACATAGTTATCTATGCTCCTGGGGCCTCGTAAGCTTGCCGCCTACAAGCAACTCGAATTTTTTTGGGTATACTTTATTGCTATTAGTTTAACAGCGATTAAATTGCAAAGCGGGAAACGAATAGCAATATTTTGCTATTTGCAAATTCAGGAAACGGCAATGAAACCCGCGCCACCAAGCTATTTTGTAATATCGAATAGCAATATTTTGTTATGGCGTGACAATATTTTCCCTGCAAAAAAATAAACTCAGCCTTTTTTTATGTACTAACTGGCGTATGTTGATTCCATCGCAAGTGAACAGTGTTAATGATACAGAAATGTTAATTAAGTAATACGTTCGGAGAATGACCCAATAGCTACGGCTAAAGAATACTGAAACACTATCGCCAACCGGATAACCCGCAACCTGATAATTTCAGATTGTGATTGGGAAGGGGGTGTAATTCCCCCGCAGCCCCCGCTGCTGTGATGCTGACGATTCCACGGTAACCACTGATCGAAAGATTGGGAAGGGTGTGGATGAGGATGACGCTAAGCCAGAAGACCGGCCGGTTGGTTAAATATTCAACTCCTTCGGTGGGAAGTGGGTTGTCATTAGATGCATGTGGCGATTGCGCTGCATGATCGCATCTTTTTGACGCCCAAATCCCGACCGAGAGGCCGGGATTTTTTTATGCAGTCAACGAGCAAGCAGGCATTTGTTATTGCGGGAACCGGCAGCGGCTGTGGCAAAACCACGCTGACGCTGGGGCTGTTGCTGGCGTTGAAACGGCGCGGCCTACGCGTTCAGCCCTTCAAGGTCGGGCCTGATTATCTGGATACCCGCTGGCATAGCGCGGTCAGCGGCGTCGCTTCGCGCAATCTGGATGCCTTTATGCTGCCAACCGCCACGCTCAATGGCCTGTATAACCAACATATGCGCCACGCCGACGTTGCGGTGATCGAAGGCGTGATGGGCTTGTACGACGGCTATGGTATCGATCCGGATTATTGCAGCAGCGCGGCGATGGCTAAACAGCTCGATTGCCCGGTGATCTTACTGGTCGACGGCAAAGCCGTGTCCACCTCGGTCGCCGCAACCATTCTGGGTTTTCTCCACTTTGACCCGGCGTTAAAGCTGGCTGGCGTTATCGTTAACCGGGTGAATTCACAGGCACATTACCAGCTGATCCGTCAGGCGATAGAGCGCTATTGCGCGGTGCCGGTGCTCGGGCGTCTGCCTATGCTGGAGGATGTGGCTCTGCCTTCCCGTCATTTGGGGCTGATCCCACCCAAGGGAGCGCAAGGCAATGACCCGCGCTGGCTGCGGCTGGCACAGCAGGTTGAAGAGTTTATCGATCTCGATCGCCTGTTGGCGTTAAGCCCGTTGACTTCTCAGCCGGTGGGGCAGCCACCGGTATTAGCGGCTCCGGCTTTGGCCGAGGGATTAACCCTGGCGCTGGCTGAAGATGAAGCCTTCAATTTTTACTACCCCGATAACCTCGAGTTGCTTGAACAGGCGGGCGTGCGTATTCAACGCTTCAGCCCGTTGCACGACAGCCGGTTGCCAGATTGCCAGATGATCTACCTTGGCGGCGGTTACCCCGAAGTCCACGCCGCCAAACTGGCGGTCAACCTACCAATGCATACGGCACTTCACGCCGCTCACCGCCAGCAGATCCCGATCTATGCCGAATGCGGTGGGTTGATGTATCTGGGCAGCGGGTTAACCGACAGCGCCGGTGAGCGCCACCCGATGAGCGGCATTCTACCCGGTGAAAGCCGTATGGGGGAGCGGCTGACACGTTTTGGTTATTGCCAGTGGCAGGCCAGCACTGACACCTTGCTGGCGGCCAGGGGGGAAACGCTGCTTGGTCACGAATTCCACTATTCCGATTTCACCACGCCACTGCCCCCGGTATTTGACTGTGCCAAATGGCGCGACGGCGTAGCCGTTCAACGCTGGAGCGGCGGGTATCAGCTTGGTCGTACCCAGGCGGGCTACCTGCATGTTCATTTTGCTCAACGCCCAGGCATGCTCGAACGCTGGCTAATGGCGGCCAGGAGCGTGCTATGACGGTAATAGCCTGGTTTGTGGCGTTTCTGATCGACAGCCTGCTGGGCGATCCACCGCACTGGCCGCACCCGGTTCGTTGGATCGGTAACCTGATTAATGTTCTGCAGCGCCTTATCCGCCGGATATGTCACAGCGACAGCGCACTGAAGATCGGTGGTGGGGCGTTATGGCTGGCGGTGGTGGCAACAACCTGGCTGGTCAGTTGGGGCTTTTTATTACTGATGGGGCTTATCCACCCTTGGTTGGGCTGGGTGGCAGAGGTGTGGCTGATTTATACCCTATTGGCCGGGCGCTGTCTGGAACAGGCGGCGATGGAGGTTTACCGCGCGTTGCAGCACGCCGGGTTAGAAGAGAGCCGCCGCAAGCTGTCGTGGATTGTCGGGCGTGATACTTCGCAACTGGAAGCGCCGCAAATTACCCGTGCGGTGGTAGAGACGGTGGCGGAAAACAGCGTGGATGGGGTGATTGCGCCGCTTTTCTTCCTGATGCTCGGTGGCGCACCTTTGGCGATGGCCTACAAAGCGGTGAATACCCTCGATTCGATGGTGGGCTATAAAACGCCAAAGTACCGCGCCATTGGCTATGTATCGGCACGCATGGATGACTTCGCCAACTGGCTGCCTGCCCGGATCGGTTGGTTGCTGTTAAGCGCGGCAGCCTGGCTGATCGGGCTTGATTATCGGCAAGCCTTGCTCATTGGTTGGCGGGATCGCTATCAGCATACCAGCCCCAACTGCGCCTGGTCGGAGGCTACCGTGGCCGGGGCGTTGGGGATCCAGCTTGGCGGCAGCAACGACTACTTCGGGCAGCGGGTCGAAAAGCCCTGGATCGGTGATGACTATCGGGACATCGCCCTGGAGGATATTCCCCGCAGTACGCATTTGATGATGATGGCCTCGCTATTGGCGCTGCTGCTGTTTGCATCGCTGCGCCTGCTGTGGGTTGGCGCTTAAAAGGGAACGATATGGATTACATCAGACAGCCACAACGTATCGAACAGCAAAGTTTCACCATTATCGACGAGATAATTGCCCAGCAGCGGCCAGAGTACCGCTTTGCCAACCCTTGGCAGGAGGCGGTGATCAAGCGGGTGATCCACACCACCGCCGATTTCGACTGGCTGGATATCCTCTGGTTTTCTACCGATGTGATGCCCGCCCTGACCGAAGGGATACGCCGTGGTTGCACGCTTTATACCGATACCACCATGGCACTTTCCGGCATCAATAAAACCCTGTTGCAACAGATGGGGTGCGAATGCCGCTGCTATATCAGCGATCCACGGGTGGTGTCCGCAGCCAAAGCGCAGGGCATTACCCGCTCAATGGCGGCGGTGGACATCGCACTGGCAGAAACCGGTGACAAGCTGTTTGTGTTTGGCAACGCCCCCACCGCGCTGTTCCGGCTGTTGGAACAGCAGGCGGAGCCGTTAGCCGTCATCGGCGTTCCGGTGGGGTTTGTGGGAGCCGCAGAGTCAAAAGAGGCGCTCAAGAACAGCACACTGCCGAGCATTGTCGCCTGCGGGCGGAAAGGTGGCAGCAATGTCGCTGCGGCGATCATCAATGCCACGCTCTATCAGATGCGAGAGGGCCTATGAGCCAGGCCGAACTGCAAGACAGCGTCTGGCACAACGGCAGACGCTATCGCAAAGGTTACACCACCGGGTCTTGTGCCACGGCGGCGGCAAAGGTGGCGGCACTGATGGTGCTACGCCAGCAGATTATCCATCAGGTTTCGATCGTTACCCCCTCCGGCGTAGCGCTAAATCTGAATGTTGAACAGCCATTGATCGAAGGGCAACAGGCAACGGCGGCGATCCGCAAAGATGGCGGTGACGATGTGGATGCCACCCACGGCATGCTGATTTTTGCCCGCGTCACTCTGGAGGCTAGCCACCAGCAGATCCTGTTGCGTGGGGGCGAAGGGGTTGGCACCGTGACCCGCAAAGGTATCGGTCTGGCGGTAGGCAGCGCGGCGATCAACCGTACACCGCGTCAAACCATTGAGGCTGCGGTGCGTGAAGTGATCGGCCCGTTACGCGGCGCAGTGGTGGAGATATTTGCCCCGGAAGGCGGAGAACGCGCCCGCAAAACCTACAACGGTCGGTTGGGGATCCTGGGCGGTATTTCGATCATCGGTACCACCGGCATTGTCACCCCGATGTCGGAAGAGAGCTGGAAACGCTCGCTGGCGCTGGAACTGGAGATGAAACGGGCTGCGGGGCTGGATAAAGTGATCCTGGTGCCGGGGAACCACGGCGAACGCTTTGTGCGCGAACAACTTGGGCTGGAAGGGCAGTGGGTGGTGACCATGAGTAATTTTGTCGGTTACATGCTGCAGGAAACGGTACGGCTGGGCTTCCGCCATGTGTTACTGGTGGGGCACCCCGGGAAGTTGATCAAGGTGGCCGCCGGGATTTTCCATACCCACAGCCATATTGCCGATGGCCGCATGGAAACCCTGATCGCCCATTTGGCGCTGATGGGGGCACCTTATCAACTGCTCCGGCAGATAGAGCGGTGCGATACCACCGAAGCGGCTTTGGAACTGATCGCCGAGCAAGGCTGGCAGGCGGTTTATCCGCGCATTGCTCAGCGTATTTGCCAGCGCGTGCAGGAAATGCTGCGCTTCAGCAGCCATCCCCCGGTGTGCGATGCCATTCTTTTCTCCTTCGACCAACAGATCCTGGGTTGCAACCGGCCACTGAACCAGATCCAGGAGGCGATGCGATGATCACTGCCGTTGGCGTAGGCCCGGGTAATAGCCAATTCCTGACGCTGGAAGCGCAGGCGGCAATCGCCACGGCGGAGTTGCTGGTGGGCGGCTCTCGCCATCTGGCGACCTTTGCCACTTCGCGCCAGCAAACCCGTCTACTGGATGCCGATCTTAACGGCTTGTTGCATGAGTTACGCCGCGACCATCGCCGGCAGCGCATTGTCGTCCTGGCCTCGGGGGATCCGTTGCTGTACGGCATTGGCAAGTGGCTGGCGGCGCATTTTCCGCCACAGGAGTTGCGCATTATTCCCGGCATCAGTGCCATCCAATATCTTTGCGCCCAAGTCGCCCTGGATATGAATGAGCTCTATCTCACCAGCAGCCATGGCCGCACCCCTGATTTCGACTGGCTATTGCAACACCACAAGGTCGCGATGGTGACCGATGCCGTTATCGGGCCACGAGCTATTGCGGACGCCATTATTCAGCGCGGCCTGAGGCGTAGCCTGATTATCGGTGAGAACCTCTCACTGCCTACGGAACGGATTTACCGTTTGCAGCCGGAAGCGGTAGCGCAGCGTTATGACATCAACGTAGTGGTGATCCTCAATGAAAGATAACGTTTTTTTACGCGGACAAAACGTGCCTATGACTAAAGAGCCGGTGCGCTTGCTGGCACTGGAGCGTTTGGAATTAGCCAGCGCGGAGCACTTGATCGACATCGGTGCCGGTACGGGCAGCGTGGCTTTGGAAGCAGCGCTGCGTTTTCCCAAACTACAGGTGACCGCCATTGAGCGTAACCCGGCGGCATTGGCGCTGATTACAGAAAACTGCCTGCGACTGGGGTGTGACAATGTGGCGGTAATGGCCGGAACGGCTCCTCTGGCGCTGGCGGCGAAGGCCGATGCCATCTTTATTGGCGGTAGTGGCGGGCAACTGGCGGAATTGATCGACTGGTCTCTGGCCCGGTTGCATCCCGGAGGCCGTCTGGTCCTGACCTTTATTTTACTGAATAACTTTAGCGAAGCGCTGGCCTGCCTGCAGACGCGCGAAGTGGCAGAGATTAGCTGCGAGCAGTTGCAGTTCTCAACCCTGACGCCACTGGGCAGCGGCCATTACTTCAAGCCCAACAACCCCACCTATCTTATCTCTTGCTACAAGGAGGGAAGCGATGTCTGAGCACCCTGATGCCCAACCCATTTGGGATACACAAAAAGTCTGGTTTGTTGGCGCGGGGCCGGGGGATTGCGAATTGATCACCTTGAAAGGTTACCGGCTGTTGCAACAGGCGCAGGTGGTGATTTATGCCGGTTCGCTGATTAATACCGCACTGCTGGAATACTGCCCGCCACAGGCGGAACTTCACGACAGCGCAGGCCTGACGCTGGAGCAAATTATTACGCTGATGGTCGAGGGCGTTCGTGCAGGCAAGCTGGTGGTCAGGCTGCAAACCGGCGATCTCTCGCTGTATGGTTCGATTCGCGAGCAGGGCGAAGTGCTGGCGCAGCATGGCATTGGCTTTGTCTCGGTGCCGGGCGTGAGTGCCTTTCTCGGCGCGGCAGCGCAGTTAGGGGTGGAATATACCGTTCCCCAGGTGGCGCAGAGCCTGATTATTACCCGCATTGAAGGGCGCACACCGATGCCGCCCCGTGAACAGTTGGCCTCGTTTGCCGCCCATCAGACCTCGATGGCCATTTTCCTTTCCGTGCAGGAAATGGGGCGAGTGGTAGAGCAGTTGATCGTCGGGGGCTATCCAGCGCAGACGCCGGTAGCCGTGGTCTACAAGGCAACCTGGAAGGAGAGCCAGACGGTGCGCGGCCAGCTTACGGATATTGCACAAAAGGTACGTGAAGCCGGGATCAACAAAACCGCGCTGATCCTGGTCGGGGCTTTTCTGGGTGATGAGTATCACTACTCCAAACTCTACGACGCGGGGTTCAGCCATGAATATCGTCAAGCCTGAGTCCATCGCACTTTTCTGCCTGACGCCGGGCGGAGTACGCCTGGCGCAACGTTTACAGGAGCATCTACCACTCAACTGCTTCACCAGCGAAAAGCTGCTGGCTCCGGGCTTCCAAGCTTTTAACGGCAGCTTTGGTGAGACGCTGCGCGAGGCATTTAAAAGCTACTCGGCTCTGGTGGTGGTCGGGGCAACGGGGTTGACGGTGCGGGTGTTGGCGCCGTTGCTCAACGACAAAATGACCGACCCGGCGGTGGTGGTGATCGATGAGCGCGGGGAGCATGTGATTAGCCTGCTGTCGGGGCACGTGGGGGGCGGCAACGCGCTGACGCTATTTCTGGCCGGGCTGCTGGGGGCCGATCCGGTGATCACCACCGCCACCGATGTGAACCAGATGGCGGCGCTGGACACCTTGGCCACGCAACTGGATGCCGAGATGCAAGATTTTCGGCACGCGGTGAAAACCGTCAATCAGCAGTTGGTCAGCGGCCAGCAGGTCGGGCTGTGGTGGGATGAACCGTTGCGAGCAGAGCAGGCAAGGTGCGACTGCCGGGGCTTTGTCCCCGTGGCGGATTTACAGAACTTACCGCAACTGGACGCGCTGGTCTGCGTCAGCCTGCGCGATAGCCTGCCGGAACTGCCGCTGCCGGTTTACAAGCTGGTCCCGCGCCGGGTGGTGGTCGGGATCGGCTGCCGCCGGGCAACCTCACTGAAAATCCTGATCGACCTACTGCAGCAACAGCTGGCGGATAACCATTTTGATCCGATGGCGTTACGGGCTATCGGCAGCGTCACCCTTAAACAAGATGAACCGGCGTTACAGCAGTTGGCGCGCTGCTGGCGGGTGCCGTTTGAACTGTTCAGCAGCCACGAACTGCGCCGCCATGAACAGCGCTTTCCATCGTCCGATTTTGTGCGCGCCACGGTGGGCGTTGGCAGCGTTTCTCAGCCGGTTGCCTGGCTGATGAGTGAAGGAAAACTGGTTGGCAACACGTTGCGTGAGCAAGGGGTCACCATGACATTGGGAGTGTCGCATTTATGCTAAGCGTAATCGGTATTGGACCGGGCAGTGAAACGATGATGACGCAGGACGCCATCGAGGCGATCCGTGAAGCAGAAATCATTGTCGGATACAAAACCTACACCCATCTGGTGAAGTCCCTGACCGGGGATAAGCAGGTGATCAAAACCGGTATGTGCAAAGAGATTGAGCGCTGTCAGGTGGCCATCGATCTGGCGATGGCGGGCCAAAAAGTGGCGCTGATCAGCAGCGGCGATGCCGGAATTTACGGCATGGCCGGGCTGGTGCTGGAGCTGGTTAGCCAACAGCAGTTGGATCTGGAAGTGAAGCTGGTGGCCGGGATCACCGCCAGTATCGCTGCCGCCTCGTTGCTGGGGGCACCGCTGATGCATGATTTTTGCCACATCAGCCTGAGCGACCTGCTGACCCCATGGCCGGTGATCGAGAAAAGGATCATTGCCGCCGCACAGGCCGACTTCGTGATCTGCTTTTACAACCCGCGCAGCCGTGGTCGGGAAGGGCATCTGGCCCGCGCCTTTGACTTGATGCAGCCCTATAAATCCCCCCACACGCCGGTTGGCGTGGTGAAGGCTGCCGGGCGCAAAAAACAGGAGAAATGGCTGACCACCATCGGCGAGATGGATTTCACGCCGGTTGATATGACCAGCCTGGTGATTGTCGGAAACCAGACCACCTACTGCCGCAACGGGCTGATGATCACCCCGCGAGGTTATCAACTGTGATCCACATCTTCGGTGGCACCAGCGATGCCCGTCTGATCTGCCAGCTTCTTGACCGGGCGGGTGAAGGTTACAGCGTGTCGGTCGCCAGCGAAGCCGGTAGACAACTGGCGGAAGGGATCCTTGGCCAGATAGTGGTAGGGCGTATGGATAGTGGCGAAATGGCGCACTATCTGCAACAGCACGGCATCCACTGGGTGATTGATGCCTCTCACCCTTACGCCAATGCACTGAGTGAAAATGTGATTGCCGCCTGCCATCGCCAGAAGATCAGGCTGACCCGTTACCAGCGCCCGAGCGATATCGAACGGCTATCCCATCCGCTGTTGCACAAGGTCAACAGCGTGGAAGAGGCCTGCCGCTTGGCGCAAACCCTCGGCCCCAAGGTGCTGCTGACCACTGGCAGCAAGCAGTTGGCAGAGTATCAAAGCGCTCTGCGGGGCAAAAAGCTGTTGGTAAGGGTGTTGCCCACCGCAGAAGTATTGATGCAATGCGAAGCGCTGGGGCTTGGGGTGGATAACATTATCGCGCTGCGCGGCCCTTTCAGCGCCTCATTAAACCGGGCGCTGTATGAGACTTACCAACCTGATGTGGTGATTACCAAGGAATCTGGCAACCAAGGGGGTTACCTGCAAAAAGTCGAGCCCTGCTTGGCATTACGTATTCCCTGCATTGTGGTGCGCCGCCCAACGCCCTTGGCGGCAGAACGCTGGGATGAGCAGGTCAGCTCACTGGATGCCTTCGCCCAGTTGTTGTCTTTGTGGCAAAACCAACGAGGAAAAACAAGATGAAGAAAGCGTTGTTGGTGATCAGTTTTGGCACCAGTTATGAGAGCACCCGGCAAAAGAATATTGCCGCCTGCGAACAGCAGTTGGCTGCCTGCTGGGGAGATCGTCAACTGTTTCGTGCATTCACTTCTGAAATGATTATTCGCAAACTGCGTCAGCGGGATGGCCTGCAGATCGATAACCCACAGCAGGCACTAAAGCGCTTGGCTGACGCGGGGTATCAGGATGTGGCTATCCAGTCGCTGCACATCATCAATGGTGACGAGTATGAAAAGATAGCCAATGAGGTTCGCGCCTATAGCCATCGTTTTCAGCGGCTGGTGTTGGGCAAACCGTTACTCAGCAGCTACGACGATTATCAGCAACTGTTGTCGGCACTGCAGGCGCAGATGCCACCGCTGGCTGCCGATGAGCGGGTGGTGTTTATGGGGCATGGTGCCAGCCATCACTCGTTTTCTGCCTATGCCTGCCTTGACCATTTGATGGTTGCACAAAACTTCCCGGCGTTGGTCGGCGCGGTGGAAAGCTACCCGGAAGTTGATGGGCTGATTGACCGCTTACAACTGCAACGGGTGCGTAAGGTTCACCTGATGCCACTGATGCTGGTGGCGGGCGATCATGCCATCAATGATATGGCTTCTAGCGACCCAGATTCCTGGCGCACAAAAATAGCGGCGGCAGGCATTGAAACCCAATGCTGGCTGCAAGGGCTGGGTGAAAACCCGTTAATTCGCCAGATGTTTGTTGATCATCTGGATGCGGCGTTGCGCCAAAGCCAACAGGAGGCAGCCTGATGAACGGCAAACTCTATGCCTTAGGCGTTGGCCCTGGGGCCAGCGATCTGATCACCGTCCGTGCCGCCCGGCTGCTGGGGCAACTGGATGTGCTCTATGCCCCTGCTGGCCGCAAAGGCGGTGATAGCCTGGCGCTGTCGATAGTTCGCGAGTATCTGCTGCCGCATACCGAGATCCGTACCTGCCATTTCCCCATGAGTGCTGAAGAGGGGGAAAAACAGGCGGTGTGGGATGACGTTGCCCAACAGCTCCGGCAGGAGGTCGAGCAAGGGAAACAGGTGGGGTTTATTACCCTGGGCGATGCCATGTTGTTCAGCACCTGGGTGTTTCTGCTGGCACGGCTAGGCCGCCCTGAATGGCTGGAGATCGTGCCCGGTGTTACCTCATTTGCCGCAATTGCCGCACGCGCGGTGGTGCCTTTGGCGATGGAGTCCCAGTCATTGGCGGTGATGTCTTGTACCGCACCGGAAGCAGAACTGGAACAGGCTTTGCTCACCCACGACTGCGTAGTGCTGATGAAAGTGTATGGTCGGCTGGGATTGGTGCAATCGCTGCTGGCACGCCTACAACTGTTTGAGCATGCGGTATTGATGGCAGAAGCTTCATTACCCGGTGAGCAGTGCTGGCGGCGGCTGGATCAGATGCCAAGCGACAGCGCGTTGCCCTATTTCTCCACCATTCTGGTGAATAAAAGCTGGCTCAGCGAGGAGTCACTGTAATGGAAACAACAACCAGCAAACTTTCGCTGATGGGGTTGGCATGCGCATTATCCATGCTCCTGCTGCCCCAGGACGCTTTCGCCATGCACATTATGGAAGGCTTCTTGCCACCGATATGGGCCATGGCCTGGTGGATGCTGTTTTTGCCTTGCCTGTATGTCGGATTACGGCGGCTGAAACAGATCGTCAGCGAAGACAACAATCAGAAAGTGTTACTGGCGCTGTGCGCGGCGTTTATTTTTGTGCTCTCGGCGCTGAAGCTCCCCTCGGTGACCGGCAGTTGTTCCCACCCAACCGGCGTAGGGCTGGCAGTGATCTTGTTTGGCCCGAGGATCGTGGCGGTGCTTGGTGGCATCGTGCTGCTGTTTCAGGCACTGCTGCTGGCCCATGGCGGTTTAACCACGCTCGGTGCTAACGGCATGTCGATGGCGGTGATTGGGCCGGTAGTGGGCTATCTGGTGTGGCAACTGGCCTGTAAATCCGGGATGCGGCGCGATATAGCAGTTTTCCTGTGCGCGGCGATAGCGGATCTGACCACCTATTTTGTCACCTCGATACAGCTGGGGATGGCTTTTCCCGATCCGCAGTTTGGCATCATCGGTTCCAGCGTGAAATTTATGAGCGTATTTTGCCTGACGCAGATCCCTATCGCCATTGCGGAAGGGCTGCTTACCGTGATGATTTATGACCAGCTAACCAAGCGCCGGCTGATCCCGGCAGCGGGGCACTGAGATGAAAAAGACACTGATTTTGCTGGCAATGGTGATCGCACTGGTGATCTTGCCGTTCTTTATTAACCACGGTGGCGAGTATGGCGGCTCCGACGGCGCAGCCGCAGCGCTGATCCAGCAAACGGCCCCGCATTACACCCCGTGGTTTACGCCATGGTACCAACCTGCCAGCGCAGAGATCGAAAGCCTGCTGTTTACCCTGCAAGGATCATTAGGGACAGCGGTGATCTTTTATATTCTGGGTTACTACCGGGGCCAACGCCGTGAGCATGCTGGGGATTGATCAACTCAGCGAGCGGAGCCGCTGGCGGCAGCGTGATCCGCTGGCAAAGCTGTGGCTCTATGGCCTGTTTATTCTGCTGGCTATGGTTTTGCCGCCGCTTTATCAGGCGTTGTTGCTGCTGCTGATCGCCGTGTTGACCTGTTACCTGCTGCGCATCGGCCCGGTGCGTTATCTGCGCTGGTTGGCGATCCCTCTGACGTTTCTGCTGGTTGGTGTGCTGACCATTACGCTCTCTGTCGCCCGTCAGCCTGATAGCCTGTGGTGGGGCGTACAGATGGGGAACTGGTGGTTTGGCATCGACAGGGTGGGGCTGAACACCGCCAATCAGACGCTATGGCGCAGCCTGGCTGCTCTGGCGGCCACCTTCTGGTTTATGCTCAATACCCCTTTTCCGCAGATGATCCAGCTATTGAAGCGCTGCCATATGCCGCGCCTGTTGACTGAACAGATCCTGTTGACCTGGCGGTTCATCTTTATCTTCGTTGAAGAAGCGGCAGCCATTCACCGCGCCCAGTCCCTGCGTTTCGGCTATGTCTCGCTGGGGAGCAGCTTCCGTTCAATGGCGATGCTGGTAAGCATGCTGTTTACCCGCGTGATGATCCGCTACCAACAGATGATTATTGCGCTGGATATCAAACTTTATCAGGGAGATTTTCACCTGTGAGATCAGGCCGCCGATGCTAACCACCCGACAATTAAGTTTCAGCTATCAGGATGAACCGGTATTACAGGATTTGACGCTGGATTTTGGTCGGCACGCCGTGACCGGTGTGCTGGGGGCCAACGGCTGCGGTAAATCGACGCTGTTTATGAATCTGACCGGTATAGTACGCCCGCAGCAGGGTGCAGTGTTATGGCAGGGGGAAGCGATCCGCTACGACAAGGGTAGCCTGCGAGCGTTGCGCCAGCGGGTTGCCACCGTTTTTCAGGACCCGGAGCAGCAGATATTTTATACCGATATCGACAGCGACATCGCCTTCAGCCTGCATAATCTCGGCATGGATAAACAGGTGATTGCGCAGCGGGTGGATCGGGCGTTGACGCTGGTGGATGCGCAGGGCTTCCGTCATAAATCGGTCCAGCATTTAAGCCACGGGCAGAAAAAGCGCGTGGCGATTGCCGGGGCACTGGTGATGGAAGCGGAGTATCTGCTACTGGACGAACCCACTGCCGGGCTGGATCCTGCGGGCAGGCAGCATATGATCGCCATCATCGAACGCATTGTTGCCGAGGGTAAACGGGTGATCATTTCCAGCCACGATATCGATTTGATTTACCAGATTTGTGATTACCTGTACGTCCTGGAACAGGGGCGCTTAGTTAACGCCGGGGAAACCGCCGAAGTGTTTATGCAACGGGAACAATTAGCCGCCGCCGGGCTGGTACAACCCTGGCTGGTGAAGTTGCACAGCGAGCTTGGGCTGCCACTGTGCAAAACGGAACAACAACTGTTTGCGCTGTTACGCCAGCGTGACGTGGAGAGAATGCGATGAAGCGTTGTGTGATGGTGCAGGGAACGGCCTCCGATGTGGGTAAGAGCGTGCTGGTTGCCGGATTGTGCCGGATTTTTGCACAGGATGGTCATCGCTGTGCGCCGTTCAAATCGCAAAATATGGCGCTCAACTCCGGTATTACCGCCAATGGCGAAGAGATGGGGCGAGCGCAAATCTTTCAGGCCGAAGCGGCAGGCATTGAACCCGACGTGCGGATGAATCCGGTACTGCTGAAACCGACCAGCGACAGTAAGGCGCAGGTAGTGCTGATGGGCAAGGTGGCCTGCAATATGGACGCGGTAACCTATCATCAATACAAACCTCAACTGCAACAACAGATCGGAGAGGTTTACCACAGCCTGGCCAGCGAGTACGACGTTATGGTGCTGGAAGGGGCGGGCAGCCCGGCGGAGATCAACCTGCGCGACCGGGACATCGTCAATATGGGGATGGCGGCGATTGCCAATGCGCCGGTGCTGCTGGTAGCAGACATCGACCGTGGTGGCGTCTTCGCCGCCATTTACGGCACGCTGGCCCTGCTGCACCCGGAAGAGAAAGCGCGGGTGAAAGGGGTGATCATCAATAAATTCCGTGGCGATATCTCTCTGCTTCAGTCGGGATTGGCACAGATCGAAGCCTTGACCGGCGTACCGGTACTGGGCGTGATGCCCTGGCTGAATATCGATCTGGAAGATGAAGACGGCGTGGCGCTGCAAAATGGCAAATACGGCCAGGTGGCGCGCGGCGATGCGCTGGAGATCGCGGTGATCCAGTTGCCGCACATCGCCAACTTCACCGATTTTAATGCGCTGGCGGTGCAGCCGGACGTGGGACTGCGCTACGTTTCGCACCCGGCGGCGCTGGCGGGGGCCGATCTGATCATTCTGCCGGGCAGTAAAAATACTCTGGGGGATTTGCAATGGTTGCAGCAGAGCGGACTGGCAGCGTCATTGCAGGCACAGCATCAGGCCGGGGTGCCGATTGTCGGCATCTGCGGCGGCTATCAGATGTTGGGGAAACAGATTATTGATGGCGTGGAATCTGGCGTGGCGCAGATGGCCGGCCTGGGCCTGTTGGATGTCGAAACCCAGTTCGCACAACAGAAAGTCACCACTCAGGTGGCGGCTACCTGCCAGCCTGTGCTACCCGGTATCTTGGCCGGCTGTGCTGGGCAACCAGTGGCTGGTTATGAGATCCATATGGGGGCGACACGGCTTGGCGCAGAGGCCGTGCCATTTGCCCGCGTCACCGAGCGTAACGGTGAGCCGGATGGCGCTTTTGACGGTGCGGTGAACCGTGCCGGTAACGTTATCGGCAGCTATATCCACGGCCTGTTCGACAGTGGCCCGTTCTGCCGTGCGTTGCTGAATGACTTACGCCTGCGCAAAGGGCTGCCACCTTATGATGGGCCGGTTTTCAACTATGCCGACCATAAGCAGCGGCAGTTTGATATTCTGGCCGCTTCCATGCGTGAACATATTGATATACCAAGGCTTTATCGCATTATCGACCAGCATCAACAGGAGGTTGCCAAGTGATCCTGATCACCGGGGGGGCGCGCAGCGGCAAGAGTTCACTGGCAGAAAGGTTGGCGGCTGGCAGCAGCGAGAGCGTGTTGTATATCGCCACGTCGGTGGTCACCGATGATGAAATGGCTGAACGGGTACGCCTGCACCGTCAGGCGCGGCCAGCGCACTGGCGCACCTGGGAGGGAAGCCAGTGGCTTGATCGGGTGATTGAGCAGCAGGTAGCGGGGGGAGAAGCGGTTATTCTTGAATGTATCACCACCTGGATTGCTAACCTGATGTTTGAACTGACCGGCGACATCCCGGTTGAAGAGATCGACTTTGACGCGGTAGAGGCGCTTATCCAGCAGCGAACTAGTGAACTGTTAGCGGCCTGCGCCCGCAGCCCGGCGGCGATCTATCTGGTCACCAATGAACTGGGGATGGGTATTGTGCCGGAAAATCGCCTGGCGCGGCATTTTCGCGACATTGCCGGACGGGTCAATCAGCGCTTGGCAGCCGCCGCGGAGTCGGTGTTTTTGGTGATCTCCGGCATTGAGGTAAAGATTAAATGAATGTACGTATGTTTCTGGCCACCCTGCAGTTTATGACACGCATTCCGGTGCCTGCTCGCTGGACACAAGGGCTGGCATTGGACCATTACGAGCAAGGCATCGTGGGCTTCCCGCTGATTGGTCTGATTGTCGGCGCCATTGGCGGCGCTGTTTTCTCGCTGTTGGCCCCCTGGTGTGGCTTACCGCTGGCAGCGTTGGGGTATGTGCTGGCGCTGGCCTTGGTTACCGGCGCTTTTCATCTCGATGGCCTGGCGGATACCTGCGATGGCGTGTTCTCTGCCCGCAGCCGGGAAAATATGCTGGAGATCATGCGTGACAGCCGCCTCGGCACCAATGGCGGGTTAGCACTGGTGTTTATTGTGCTGGCAAAGGTGTTGGTGGTCAGTGAGTTGGCGCTGCGTGGTCTGCCGATGCTGGCTACGCTGATGGCGGCAGGCGTGGCCAGCCGGAGCCTGGTGGTGTTGCTGATGCATCGTCAGCGCTATGCCCGTGAAGGGGATGGCCTGGGGAATATCTATATCGGACGGGTTAACGGCATGCAAACCCTGCTCACCCTGGCTTTCGGGGCGGTATTGGTGATGCTGCTGGGACAGAGCAAAGCCATGTTTGCGCTGGGGTATGCGTTGGTTGCGTTGCTGTTACTACGCGCCTACCTCAACCGCCGTTTAGGGGGCCAGACCGGTGATACCTTGGGTGCAGCGATAGAAGTGGCCGAACTGGTGTTTTTAATTGCACTGTTGTGAGTGAGTCTGATGCGCTTATTTCTGGTACGACACGGGCAAACGGTAGCCAACCAGCAGGGGGTTTTCTGCGGTATGACGGACTTACCGTTAACCGAGCAAGGCGTTTCTCAGGCGCAACAGGTGGCGGAATGGTTAGCCGAGGTGCCCTTTACTCAGGCACTGTGCAGCGGGTTGCTGCGTGCCCGGCATACCGCCGAAATCGTGCTGGGGCAACGTGAACTAACGGCTCAGCCCGACGCGGGTTTCAACGAAATGAACTTTGGTGATTGGGAAATGCGCCATCACCGTGATTTACAGCAGCAAGATAGCGATGCCTGGGCCGCCTGGGTGGCGGATTGGCAAAATGCCTGCCCGACGGCGGGCGAATCCTTCCCGCTATTTTCGCAGCGTATCGGCCATAAAGTGCAGCAACTGTTAGCCGACGGTGGCGATGGGGACCGCTTACTGGTTGCGCACCAGGGAACCTTAAGCCTGCTGATGGCCGGCTTTTTCTCCATGCCTGCGACAGCAATGTGGCACTTCCATTTCCAGCAGGGAACCTACAGCGTGTTGGATATTCATCAAGGCTTTGCCGCGCTACGGGTGTTTAACAGTCAGGCTCATTGGCAACCGGAAATAAGAGAATAGATCAATGCAAACACTGTCATCGTTAATCGATACCATCGCACCATTGGACGCTGCAGCCATGCAACTGGCGCAAACCAGGATTGATGGGTTGCTTAAACCGCCCGGCAGCCTTGGCCGTCTTGAACAGCTTGCGGTGCAACTGGCCGGGATGCGCGGGTTCCAGGCAATGAACGCCATGCGTAAGCAGATCATCGTTATGGCTGCCGATCATGGTGTTTATCACGAGGGTGTGGCGGTCACCCCGCGTGAAGTCACCGTGATCCAGGCGCTGAACATGGTGAAAGGGAATACCGGCGTCTGCGTGCTGGCGGCCAATGCTGGTGCCGGGGTCAACGTGGTGGATGTGGGTATCGACAGTGAGCCCTTACCGGGCCTGCTCAATATGAAGATGGCCCGAGGCAGCGGCAATATCGCCTGCGAAGCCGCCATGACGCGCCAACAGGCGGAAACGCTACTGCTGGCGAGTGCCAAACTGACGCTTGAGCAGGCGGCGCTGGGCGTCAAGCTGTTCGGCGTCGGGGAACTGGGTATGGCGAATACCACACCGGCGGCAGCGCTGGTCAGCGTTTTTACCGGTTGTGATCCGCAGGATGTGGTTGGCATCGGCGCCAATTTCCCCCGCGAGCGTTTGCACCATAAGGTGGAGGTGGTGCGCCGGGCTATTGCGGTTAACCAGCCTGATACCGCGGATGCCTTAGGGGTGCTGGCCAAATTGGGCGGCTATGATCTGGTAGGGATGACCGGCGTGATGCTGGGGGCAGCGGCGGCGGGCTTGCCGGTGATCCTGGACGGTTTCCTCTCCTATGCTTCCGCGCTGGCGGCCTGCGGCATTGCGCCGGAAGTGCGTCACTACTTACTGCCTTCCCATTTCTCCGCCGAGAAAGGCGCGGCTATCGCACTTAACCATCTGCAACTGGCACCCTATCTGCACTTGGATATGCGCTTGGGTGAAGGCAGCGGGGCCGCCATTGCCATGCACATTGTGGATGCTGCCTGCGCCATGTATCACAACATGGGGTCGCTGGCAGACAGCAATATCAATATTCCGGCAAGTAGCGTGTAGTCTGGTGAGCAGAACAGCGCAACGTCATGGATAGAAGGCAATATCCACGATGCTACCCGACTATACTCGTCATACTTCAAGCTGCATGGGTGTTGGCTACGTCCATTCGCACCAGTCACATAGTGGGACAGTGAGGTGTTATCAGATCCCCCAGAACATCAGGTTCAGTGCGTTTTTGATGGCTTCCGCATCCGCGCTAACATCAGCCTGGGCCTCGCCGGTGACACTGGCTGACACGCCGGACAGTTCTGTCGTCATAACCCGGTAGTCTTTTCCATTTACACTGACCACCGGGAACAACTGGCGGTTGACCTTCTGCGAGAAATTCCGGGACTCTAGCAGTGGGATCACCATGCGCCGTCCGGGTGTCTCGATAATGTCGCTCTGCACATCTACAAACAGTCTGTAATGGCTCTCGCGTTTGTATTCATAAACCGTGAACTGCATGTCACCAGCTCCGGTTTTCGTCGGCAAATGAGCCATGTTGTGCAATGAAATTTGCCACTTCTTCCATGCCTTCCCGGTTCTCCGCTTTCCATTGCTCGGCCTTTATGCGGCGGGCTTCCCGGCCAATAGCGTCATTAACCAGCCCGGAAATGTTCACGCCTGCGGCGTGTAATACCTGGTAATGCTCTTTGTCCACGGTCACACTGACTCTGTGTTTCATAGGGTATCTCCTCATTTGAATACTGCGAGTATATACCAGCAGTGTGCTTTATGGATCAAAAGCGATAAAAGAGGTTCAGCATACAATTTTTACTCTCATGCCCCTTCTAAACCTGCAGTCACATTCAACGTTTCTTGCGACGGAAATTTCTGGGGTTCCGGCATATAACCCCAGTTACTAACGCTGTGTACCATAGGTCGGTGTTTTGCTGGCATTCCGAGCCGCTGCAGTTCGATGCCTGGCGAGACTTTGCTGGCAATTTTCCCGATAGGCTGCGCTGGCCAACTTTTATTGCTGGCACTTTCCATCAGAACTTTTGCCCGTAAGGGCATGAAAGGCAACACACGATTCTGAAATAATTTCCCACTGCTGATTTGCCGAAGCCCGTCCATTAGGCTGTGTCCCTTAACTGCACGCAAATGGCCCCAGCCCGAAGGGTCGCCCCCCAAAAGCCCGTTCTCTGTGTTGTCGGGCTTGAACAGAGGGCCACTCTGCCCTTCACCCTCCGCCTTGATAATGGGCTTTTGGGTCTGCGACAGCACCACGAACAATTGGGGACACAGCCTAGTGCTGTTTATTACCAATACCTTTAAAGCATAACTTTGACACTTAAATGGTCTTGGGAAAAATATTGACCTATTGATATAAGTCGGTGGTGTTCGGCTATACAAAAAACACATACATAATAAAAACTAATCGGAGTTGATATGAATAATCAATACTCTATTCCCCTGCTAATTGATCAATCACCAGTTACCCGTTTTCAATGGCGTATATTTACACTGTGTTTTCTTATCGCACTATTCGATGGTTTTGATACTCAATCCATTGCTTTTACCGGCCCGGCAATTATTTCAGCGTTTAACTTAAATTCCGGTGAATTGGCACCTATTCTGACCGCCGGCATTGTCGGTATGGTACTTGGCGCAATGATACTCGGCCTTCTAGGTGATAAATATGGCCGTCGACCGGCAATACTGGGGGCCGTATTGTTGTTTGGTCTTGCCTCACTGGCTACAGCATTTGCCCAGACCACCGATCAGATCCTGCTGTTGCGTTTTATCGCAGGGATAGGCATGGGTGGTGCAACACCGCTGATCCTCTCGCTATCGGCTGAATATGGGCCTGCCAATAGACGTGGCGTCATTATGACCACTGTCTTGATGGGGTTACCCATCGGCGCGATTTGCGGGGGCCTGCTTGCCGCCAAAATGCTGCCGGTGATCGGCTGGCAGGGCATTTTTGTTGTTGGTGGCGTGGTCCCACTGGCATTGCTGATAGTGCTGTTCTTTATTTTGCCAGAGTCACTGAATTATCTTGTTCAGCAGAATAAAGTGGTAAATAGAGAAAAGGTCGTCAGGATCCTGGCTAATATTTTAGTTAACCCACACCCAAAGGGAACAACTTACACGGTGCCTGAGCGAGATATTAAAACACGCTTATCCTCACTATTTTCCGCAGGGCTGGCGCGTAATACATTAGCTATCTGGATTATTTATCTTTTTAATTGGGTAGCCTGGTTTATGTTTTTATCCTGGTTACCAACGGTACTTAAAGCTGGGGGATTATCCATTGCGCAAGCACCCATGGGAACCGTCGCCGTTAATGCCGTTTTTGTCCTTTGTGCACTGCCATTGGCGATGGTCTTGCCAAAGGTCAATACACGCCTGCTACTACTGGCCTTGTTTATCTTCGGCATTCTTTTGAGCCTGGGGCTTGCCTATAGCGGTACTAACTGGACGCTGATGTTTATCTTCGCTGGCGCGGCTGGTTTAGGCATCGGCGGTCAGCAAATTGTGCTGAATTATATGGTGGCAGAAGCCTATCCAACCTCATTGCGTGCCACTGCAACCGGTTGGGCCATCGCATTGGGGCGCTTCGGGGCCATTATCGGCTCAGCCAGCGGTGGTTGGTTTCTTGAACATGGGGGCACGAC
Organism: Serratia aquatilis; assembly: GCF_044865145.1. NCBI lineage: Bacteria > Pseudomonadati > Pseudomonadota > Gammaproteobacteria > Enterobacterales > Yersiniaceae > Serratia > Serratia aquatilis. The sequence goes on from NZ_CP173186.1 coordinate 855,993, forward strand.
CGGTTTCTATCTGGCGCTGATCGCGCCTTTATCTATCGCAGCGTTGGGGTTGCTGCTCATTCGTCCTTACACCGCAGTGCCTGCTGCGTGCATGGAACCGGCATCATGAGGCCGGTAAATGATGGGTGTTTGACTCAGCCAAACGGCATAAGGAGCCAACATGCGCGAAATGCGTTTTGAAAACAGAGTGATGGTAATTACTGGTGCGGCGCAGGGTATTGGCAAAGCGGTGGCCGAACAGGCCGCTCATGAAGGAGCCCGGCTGGCGCTGATTGACCGTGCGCCGTACCTTAGTGAACTGGCGGCTACCTTGAGCGAACAGGGTTGCGAAGTGCTGGCTATTAGTGCCGATCTTGAGAGTTGGGCCGAGACCAGCAACGCAATGAGCACTGTGCAGGAGCACTTTGGCTGCCTGGATATTCTGATCAATAACGTCGGCGGTACCATTTGGGCACGGCCATTTGCCGAATATAGCCCAGAGCAGATTACTGCAGAGATACAGCGCTCGCTGTTTCCGACGCTATGGGGCTGCCGAGCGGCATTGCCCTATATGTTGGCACAGCAACATGGGGTGATCGTCAACGTTTCTTCGGTGGCGACACGTGGCGTAAACCGCGTGCCGTATTCGGCGGCGAAGGGTGGGGTTAATGCACTCACACAGTCATTGGCGTTTGAGTATGCTCAGGCGGGCATCCGCATCAATGCCACTGCACCGGGCGGCACCGAGGCCCCACCGCGCCTGACGCCGCGCAATCACGAGACGCCAACACGGCAGGAGGAAAGCTGGTATCAACAGGTTGTCGATCAAACCATCAATACCAGCCTGATGCATCGCTATGGCACGGTGAATGAACAGGCCTGCGCCATCTTATTCCTCGCCAGCGACGAAGCCAGTTATATCAACGGTACTATCCTGCCGGTGGCCGGCGGCGATCTGGGCTGAGAAGCCTAGGCTGTGTCCCTTAATTGCCCGTGGTGCCGTCGCAGACCCAAAAGCCCGTTATCAAGGCGGAGGGTGAAGGGCAGAGTGGCCCTCTGTTCAAGCCCGACAACACAGAGAACGGGCTTTTGGGGCGCGACCCTACGGGCTGGGGCCATTTGCGCGCATTGCTGCGTTGTTCGCCGCTTATTTGGTCCACCAAACCTCGCGGCTCACGCCTTGCCCTGTGCGCAAATGACCGCCAGCGGCGCTCGCGTGCAATTAAGGGACACAGCCTAGCCTGGTTCCCTTAAAAGAGAGCGCTTGATAGTTTAACCTGTCGGGCGCTCCTTTCTGCCGTATTAACTGAGCGTTGTGTCTAATCCTGACAGCAACTTCCGCAAGCCTCTGATAGACCACACCAAACTCAAGCCAAACAGTAATCAGGCTCTGCAAACTGGAACAGCCTCAAAAATTACAGGTATAATCGCCAAAATTTCCAACGGGTTTAGAGGCGAAGATGACCAAGCTCACCTTACAAGAGCAGATGCTAAAAGCTGGGCTAGTGACCAGCAAGAAAATGGCTAAAGTCCAGAGAACGGCTAAAAAATCACGAGTTCAGGCTCGTGAGGCAAGAGAGGCCGTGGAAGAAAATAAAAAAGCACAGCTTGAGCGTGATAAACAGCTAAGCGAACAACAAAAACAAGCTGCCTTATCTAAAGAATATAAAGCTCAGGTGAAGCAACTGATTGAAATGAACAGAATCGACATTTCAAAAGGTGATATTGGTTTTAACTTCACAGATAATAATTTAATTAAAAAAATATATGTGGATAAGCTTACGCAAGCTCAGCTGATTAACGGCCGCCTCGCCATTGCTCGTTTGGTGGTGGATAACAGTGGTGAGAGCCAATATGCAATCATCCCCGCGAGCGTTGCCGATAAAATTGCCCAGCGAGACGCGAACAGTATCGTATTAAACAGCGCGCTTAGTCAGGAAGAGCAAGATGAAGATGATCCGTATGCCGACTTTAAAGTGCCCGATGATTTGATGTGGTAATTAATGTTTGCAGATGTGATTGCTGAAAAGCCCCACAGGGCTTTTCATTGAACATTTTTATGCGGCTTTTTATCGGTGTAAAAACACAGTTCACCCAAGGGTGTCGGCTACAATTCTCTATTATATTAAGGACTAAGAAAACCAGGCAGTGAGCCAGGAACCATCAGTTTTGTTGCTGCCTGAGCTTCGCTGAATAGTGTATTCCAGTCGTCAGGGGGATCACCCGCTGCTAATTTTGCAGCGAACACCTTATAGACATCCGTCTTCGAACCATAAGTGCGTAGCGTGTCAAAATCATTTACCCAGCCAATAACGATAACTTTACTCCGTTCGCTACAACGAAAGAACAAACGGAACTGCTGTAAAAATTTGGCACGAAACCAGTGTTTGTGATCGGTACTTAATGTATTACCCAGACGGAATTGGGGATCAAGAGGATTAGCGGATATCCGCTCCTCAATAACCCGGTTGATTGCAGCTAACAACTTTGTTGGTGCTTTCCTCTTGTATCCGTCTGGATCGGCCTCTTTTAATTTCCCAACGGTTACTGTTAGCTCAACGAGCTGCTGCAAAAAACACAAATGAAAAAACACTTTCCATCCATTAATTACTAACGTTTCCATGCCACCATCCTTAATCGTCAGTAAGTGGCGCGTCTAAGTCGACCTCTACTCCAGCAGTGATTGCTTTTATTCCCGCCCAGAATGCGGGTGGAACAGACTGGAGATGCTGCGGATTTTTCTTCATGTCATGTTCGAGAAAAGTCAGGAACTGAGACACTACAGGATCGTCCTGTACCTCTTCTTGTCTGGACATAAGTACTCTCCCACCTGATAACAAAGAGTATTCTATGATTTCTCCCGGTTTCAGGTGCAATGCATCGCGAATCGCTGCGGGGATCGTGGTCTGGCTGCGTTCGGTAAGACGGGACTCAGCACGTAAAGACACGTCCGCTTTGTTTATGCTAATCATTTTGTTACTCCTCGGTTCCTTCTGCGGGTTATCAATCCGGCAGGAACCTTGTCTGCCAAGCCTGAGGGAATAATAATGCATTTGCATTGTACAATGCAATTGCATTGTAATCTCACCAAAGCATAGCTGTGCGTATGCTGACGCGACAACAATCGGTCGGTAAGTCTGGAAAGGTTAAAGTGCGCGACAGTGAACAGACCGGAGCCGACACCCTGAACGCTGGCGATCTGGCCCACGCCGATATTTTTTTGACATTGAAATCTTCTACAACCGGACTCGACTTTACAGTGATCTCGGAGGCTTTTGAATAATCGTAAGGTCGAATGGGTGGCGTCATCCTCGCGGACTTGGTGCGTGCAGCGGTTCTTACCCGCTGCACATGTTCAGCCCTTGCCGTTCTCTTGCAGTGCCTGCCGCAGCATCAATTTGGCTCCCCAGACGGTTAGATCAACAACCTCATCTTTGTTTAAACCAAAACTGTCTTTGAGCACCGTCAGCGCCTCGGTTCCATACAGCACGGACATTAACATCGTCAGCTTTTGCACCGTTTCTTGCGGTAACTGTTCTTCAAGCGGGGAGAGGGCATCGGATAGGGCAACTTTTCGATTGCTCTTTTTGAGTAAAAACCCTTCTCTGCTCTCCAGTTCCCCGCTGGCGCACTCTTGCCAGCGCTGTTGAGAAATCCGCAGTGCGTCACGCATCAGCGCTTCGTGCGAATCCAGCTCATTGAAGCCCCAGGTCAGCAACTTTTCCACATTCTCTTCGGCGTTACTGTTCATCGGGGGTTTATCAAAGCCGTTGACTACCTGTTTCACCACGTACTCAACGAATTCGCTGTGGGTAGAAAAATAGCTTTTCAGCGTCACTTTCGCGTACTCGGCTTCCTGCGTAATCTGTTCCGCAGAGGGGAATTTTTGCTCCTGGTAAAGCTTGAGTGCCGCACTGGTCAAGCGCTCCAGTGTTCTGCGGCGTATAGGGGAGAGATTGTTTTCATCGAATAAAATCATAGTGTTACCCCATTTCTACGTCAATTTTATCCTTATGGATAAAAAATATCTTGATAGATATAAAATATTATCATAGCTTTATATTGCATCATATCAATAAATCTTTCACGCCTTACAAGGAGTGATTTACATGGCGAAATTTGTGTATGTCATAGGGACTGCAGATACCAAACTAGAGGAGTTGCTCTGGCTGAAATCCTGTCTGCATGCTGCGGGAGTAGACTCTCATATCATTGATGTATCGACTAAACCGCATAACACTACGAATAAAAACAATCAAATTGATATCAGTTCCAGCCAGATTGCCGCCTACCATCCTGATGGCGTCGATGCGGTTTTTTGTAACGTACGGGGCAAATCGGTCACGGCTATGTCCGTGGCACTGACTCGTTTTCTGCGTAGTACGGCAGAAGATATCTCTGGCCTTATCGGTATCGGCGGCTCCGGAGGAACGGCGCTGATAACGGCAGCAATGCAGGCGGTGCCAATCGGGATCCCCAAATTAATGGTGTCCACAATGGCATCGGGTAACGTCGGCGGATATGTCGGCGGTGTGGACATCGCCATGCTGTATACCGTGACAGATCTCAGTGGCTTGAACTATCTGTCACGCACCATTCTGACCAACGCCGCCAATATGATCGCTGGTGCAGTCAACAATGAGGTTGATATTGACCGGGCACAAAAGCCGGTTCTCGGGCTAACGATGTTCGGTGTAACAACTCCTTGCATCAATCAACTGATTACCTCGTTGAATGAGCAGTATGATCCGTTGGTTTTCCATGCCACCGGCAATGGCGGCAGCAGTATGGAACGCCTGGTTGAAAATCATGAAATCATCGGCGTTGTTGATATTACCCTGACGGAAGTGGCCGATTTACTGTTTGGCGGCGTGCTGGCATGCCCTGAGACTCGTTTAGACAGCATTGCGCATACCCAAATACCTTGGGTGGGCAGCGCCGGGGCGTTGGATATGATCAACTTCAGCGGTCAGGACAGTATCCCTGAGCGTTATGCTCAGCGGCTGTTTGTTGAGCATAACGCTCAGGTGACGCTAATGCGTACGACACCAGAGGAGAACTACCAGCTTGGCGTGTGGATTGGTCGCAAACTCAATCTCTGCCACGGGCCGGTACGCTTCATCATTCCAGAAGGCGGATTCTCGGCTTTAGATGCTCCAGGGCAGCCGTTCTACGATCCCCAGGCGAGGCTTGCTTTTGCCGACGGGTTGGAGTCAACGGTGGTTCAGACGGCACAGCGGCAGATTATCAAAACGCCTCACCACATCAACGCACCTGAGTTTTGCTCGCTTGTGATAGAGCAGTTTCATAGTGCCATGCAGCAGCAGACAACTGCCGATCATTCAACGCCAGGGAAAACCCTATGAAACAATACAATGCATTGTTGGAAAAGCTGAAACAGAAGGTTCTGCGTCAGGAACCCATCATCGGTGCCGGGGCAGGGACCGGCCTTTCCGCGCGCTGTGAAGAGGCAGGCGGTGTGGATTTGATTGTGATCTACAATAGTGGCCGCTTCAGAATGGCCGGGCGTGGTTCTCTGGCTGGGCTGATGCCCTATGGTAATGCCAACGATATTGTTCGTGATATGGGTAATGAAGTGCTGCCGGTAGTTAAACAAACGCCAGTTTTGGCCGGTGTCTGTGGAACGGATCCTTTCTGTAATATGGCACTGTTTCTGGATGGGTTGCAGGCTCAGGGCTTTGCCGGTGTTCAGAACTTCCCAACGGTGGGGTTGATCGACGGTAACTTCCGCAAGAATCTGGAAGAAACAGGCATGGGCTATGGCCTGGAAGTGGAGATGATCCGTCTGGCGCATGAAAAAGGGATGCTGACTACGCCATACGTGTTCAACCCTGAAGATGCCGTTGCCATGACCCATGCGGGCGCTGATATTATTGTGGTGCATCTGGGGTTAACCACTGGTGGCGATATTGGCGCCGATAGCGCCCACAATCTGGAGTCTTGCGTGCCGGTGATCAATGCCTGCGCGGCAGCGGCAAAAGCCGTGCGCGACGATGTAATTGTGCTGTGCCACGGCGGCCCCATCGCGGAGCCGGAGGATGCGGCCTATATTCTTTCGCATTGCCCCGACTGCCACGGATTTTATGGTGCCAGCTCCATGGAGCGTTTACCGACCGAAGTCGCCATCAAAAATACAGTTAAGGCCTTTAAGCAAATCACGCGGCGGTAGAACTCCGTTTGCCCACACTGCCAAAGCCCGTCCGTAAATAAGGCGGGCTTGAACATATACTCTAAATAACTCCGCTATCCCCCTATCCCTAATTGCAGCCTGTATTTTTCCGCTCTGGATTGCGCGTGACGCTATCGATCTACGCGATCTCGGTTTGGCTACTTTTGCCAACATATTGCCTGGGTTCTGCAGCACAGTTGGTTGTTTAATGACACGGTGGCGAACAATATTCGTCTTGGCGATCCCGGCGCTTACAGCAGGCTATGAAACCCTTTGCCGCAGAGGAGGGGGGTATTTCACGGCACTCAGCGCATTGAACTTAACAATTTGATGATTGCGTACACGAATTAAAACCTCACTTGCCCGGCAATACTAGGCTGTGTCCCTCAATTGCCCGTGGTGCCGTCGCAGACCCAAAAGCCCGTTATCAAGGCGGAGGGTGAAGGGCAGAGTGGCCCTCTGTTCAAGCCCGACAACACAGAGAACGGGCTTTTGGGGCGCGACCCTTCGGGCTGGGGCCATTTGCGCGCATTGCTGCGTTGTTCGCCGCTTATTTGGTCCACCAAACCTCGCGGCTCACGCCTTGCCCTGTGCGCAAATGACCACCAGCGGCGCTCACGTGCAATTGAGGGACACAGCCTAGGCTGCCGGGCAAAGGTCTGTTGGGTTAAGATTTTTCGTTATTTGATGCGTTATGAGCATTCAACTCGTCAATTTTATTCTTCGCGATTTCAGGGGATACTTTCTCTAATATCTGGTAGTAGCGTAAAGCTTTCTCTGTGTCTTTCTGCACGCCTATGCCGTAACCAAATATCGAACCCAGCGTCAGCAGTGCTTGAGTATCTTGTTGCTCGGCAGCTTTGTTCAACCAGTACAACGCTTTATCAAGGTCGGATTTCGCAAAGCGAGATTGAGCGTCACAACTAGACATCAATACGCCGCAAATATCATCTGGCAGCAGACTTGCTCCTGAAGAAAATTGTGCATCAGCATTACCTGCCTCTGCGGCCTGTATTAGGTACTGTAAATATTTTGCACTGTCACGGGGGATTACATCTGTTTCGCCCAGAAGATAAAGTTGCGAAAGGTAATATAGCGCATCACTGTTCTTCTGCTCTGCGGCTTTCAACATCCAGGATTCAGCTTCTTTATGTATAGAGCAACCTTTATAATATAACCCAAGTTTAACCTGCGAATCTGCAACTCCATTCGTTGCCTGCTCTTTAATCTCTTCTGGGTTATCCAGTAACATAGCCATATTGCAACCCGCAGTAATCAACTTGCCATCTTTATATTTCTGTAATGATGGTGAGTTATTTACATAGTGGGGGAGTATACTAAAGTTCGCGTTCCATTGTTCCTGTATTAGTTCGCCGGTCTGTGGATCATAATCTTTGCGTAGACCGTCTTCTATTCCATTTTTGTAATTGGTTTCCAAGATCAGCTTGCCGCTTTTTTCATCCCATTTCTTGGTTGGACCAGAAAGTTGAGTTCTGCCATAACTCGCTTCCTCAATCAATTGACCCGTTTCCCGGCTCCACAGTTTTTGAATATGAGCTTCTGAACCCTGTTTATAGGTGGCCTCCTTGAGCGGCGCCCCATTTTCGGTCCATTCTTTTTCAAAAATGATATTATTATTTTCGTATTTTATATGCTGTATTAGTTGCCCATTCTCAGACCATTTTTTGGTGTCTCCATGATTATTACCATTCTCGTCAGACTGTTGAAGATACTGTTGTTTACCTGTAGGGTACCATTTTTCGCTAGAAATTTTCTTGCTGTGATTATATACGTCTCTTGAAATTAACACCCCTGATTCGGTATAAGCTTCGTGAATGCCGTCATATCTACTCTGATCGTCAAAATGGCTCACAGCCTTAATTTTACCATTCTCAAAGTACTCTTTTTGTTCTCCTAAGATATTCCCCTCTCTGTAATGCTTTTCAACCTTAGGTTTACCAGGTGAGTAATAATCAACATATTTCCCATCATAACGACCGTTGCGGTAGCTATGCTCACGAATCAGACCACCATTACTGTCATAATGGTTACAAGGGCCATCAATATGGTTACCCTCTTTGAATTGGTTTTTATTGGCGATGGTGCCATTTTCATTCAATTCAATATATTCACCCTCGACTTTACCATTAATAAAATAATAGTTTTCATGTTTATTTCCATTTTTATGCCAGGAAGTGAACTCACCGTCGAGCAAGCCTTGTTGATTAAAACTGGATGCTACTGACTTTTCGCCTGTTTGATAATAGCCGGTAAAGTTTGAAATGAATTTCTGGGAACTGAAATCTTTAGTATCAGTATAACCCTCAAAAGCTTTAAGCTTACCTTCCCCTGAGGTATCTAGATCTTCGCCAAGAAACCAACCGGTAATCTTCCATAAATTCTTCTCTTTATCCAGCTCTAGTGGCAATCGGAAAAAATATCTTGCAGACTCAAGCGCGTCTTTTCTATTTAATATCTCAAAATCAGCGATCGAACCACCTATCCAGATAATATTGTCTTCTGTCACATACTTGGCATCACATATTTTTTCATTGCAAGCCTCTATTTTTGTTGCTATTTTAGAAGCTTGTTTACCACACTCTGCGGTAGTGAAAAGAAAGTATTTATCATCTTGCGCCTGCTGCCATAGGTTTTGGATAAACTCTATGTAGTCATCATGTTTTAATGAGAGAGATTCGGCATTGGTATAGATAACCGAGTTGTCACAAGGGGATTCACCGTCAATAGATATTTTCTCAGCGCGGATTAACTCCGAATCATCATTCATTACTGAACGATTAACTAATATTTCTTCAATTTTCGCAACAAAGCTGACATTGTTGGCTAATGCCGGTTGACAGACTAACGCGGTGAATAATGGGATGAAAAATATTTTCGCCTTCATTAATAATCCTTTATTTAGTAAAAATACCCAGAAGCTAATACCAGATTGCTGCACCATATTTTGGACAATCTAGCTTTGAATAGACCGGAGCTTGTATCTACCCCGGTATTTAAATTCTAATTATCTGGCGTGTCACCTTTCTCTGTTCTTGGTGCTCTGCCAAATTGCCATTCACTGCCTTTTAAATGAAATTCTATCATTAATTCGGTAGTGACTTCCTGTTGTTCCTTTGTCTCTCTTCGCGATATTTTGCTTTCGCAAGATACTGTGCCATCGTGTTTATCCAGTTGGCAATCCTGCTTCAATGAAACGATTTTGATCAGGCCAGAGGCTAACAATTTGCTATCCTCATCCGTTTCTTTCTCAGCAAACTGCTTGGCCACTTTTTGTGCCTGTTCCAAGGTTGGTGCTGGGACAGGAAGTCGCCAGTCAGGCTCTTGATCCATAATAGTTGCAAAGATAGGCGCTTCCCACTGGTTATTCTTATACTCTAACGGCACGCTTATATAGGGAATTATGCCCGTACCGTAATCCATTTGAATAATACAATTTATTTTCTGGCTGCCTTCAGATACGCATCCTGAAATTTGCAATACCTCTGCAGAACGCACTGATTCAATAGAGGATTTCTGTATTAGATACGCAGTTCTGGCTTTTCTATCGTCGGTATCAGGAATAGGTATTTCAATGGTGTCCAGTGTGCGCCCAATTGCCTCCTGTACTTCGATTGGCTGGGGTAAGGGCAGGGTGGCATTTGCCCAGACCGGTACAATCAGGCTGCAAAGTGCAAAGGAGTGGCGAGAGAATAATTTCATATCGTATTATCATCCTGACAAATAAGTTTTTTCTTAATGGTTGGTACAGCAGTGGTCATCACGGACACATCATGCTCAGGTCGATATTTTACGGTATCGACCTGAGCCCGGATTATTTAAAAGGAGATTCGATGGTGAACTCCTCGCCAGTGGTAATCAATCTCTCCCACTGTTTCAAGTACCATTCGAACTCGGCAATGCTGGATAAATGTAGTTCATCATAGGTATAAGCATTCTCTATAGTAACACTATCAGCTTTTATAGTTATGGTAAAAGCATTACCTGTACCATCCCACTCTGCAATCTCCTTACTAGCGACTTTCTTACATGAATTCAAGAATAAATTAATATTATATTCCCCAGACTGAACATCAAACTGCAAGAACTCTGATACTAATTGTTTTTCTTGTTCAACATCTAATCGAGGGTAGCCATCTTCTAAATAGAACCTCATCGACTTACTCCTTAATTTTATTTAATGGGGCTAACTCAGGGAACGCTGTATTAATTTTACCATTTTTGTCAATATATCCACCGATACTTACACCTGACGGTGAAGTGCCGGACCACTTTCCTGTAGGCAGTGTTGTTGAGTTAGCATAAGCACCCTTTACTTCATTTAATATTTTTGCTCGATCCCATTCTTTAGGGAAGAATGTCGACTCTGGACCTTTAGCAATCCACTGCCCTGTCGCCGGGTTAAATATTTCTACTTTTCCTTTATAAACGCCCATCTCATTAGGAGCCTGAGTGATTTCTGTTACTCGAGCTTTACCCTCATAGCCGATCCCGCGTTCATGGTGGAAGCCGACTGCCTTTCCTTTCTTGTTTATCTCCCCATGGAAGATATGCTCGGCGTTAACTCTGGGCGGACAGTCCCCCTGCGCACTCGCCAGCCCCAGCGGATCTACCCACCCGGTTGGGTTCGGCACATACTGCGTCTGGTTCAGCCCACCCGCCAGCCCTATCGGGTCGGGGGTGATAAAGCGTGCGGTTTCCGGTGAGTAATAACGGTGCCGGTTATAGTGCAGCCCGCTTTCACTGTCGTAATACTGCCCCTGAAAACGCAGCGGTTGCCCCACGGTCTCGACGAACGCTACCGCCAGATTGCCGTAGGCGCGGTACGCCACACTCCAGGCAACCTGACCTTTACCATTCACCAGCTCTTGCGGGGTGCCCAGGTGGTCATTCAGGTAGTAGTAGATTTCCGCCTTGCGCCCTTTGCCCAGCAACTGTGCCAACGGCGCAAAGCTGTCCGGGCTGTACAGGTAGCTTTTGTAGGTGGCCTGGTAGGCCGGTTTCGGGTCATCGGCGGTAAAGATATTATCATTGTCGGCACATTCCGCCACCATCCGGTCACCCTGCCAGAAGAAGCGGGTAAGGGCATCCGGGCGTTGGGCCAGCAGGTCCCGCTTCTTGATGCGGCGGCCAAAGGCATCGTAGGCGTAGGTGAAGTGGGTTTTCTGCCCCTGCCGCTCTTCGATAAACTCCACCAGCCGGTGCTGGCAGTCGTAGCGGAACTCCCGCACCCAGCGCGGTTTTTCACTGCGAACTTCGCGCGTCAGGTTGCCAAACTCGTCATACTCGAAGCGGGTGTCTCCCTGCTGCTTCAGCAGGTTGCCCCGGGTTGTTGCGCCATTCCCCAGCACGTTACCGGCGGCGTCGTGCTGAAACTGCTCACGGGTGCCCTGCCAGCGAAACGCCTGCGGCACGGTCTCGGGGTAGGCTATCGGGTGATGCTGGGCCTCGGTCAGGCGGTGCTGATGGTCGTAACGGTATTCCCGGTTGCCTTTGTGCGGGTCGAGGATATGGGTCAGGTTGCCCGTCGGGTCATAGTCGTAATGGCGCTGCATCAGGCGAGTGATGGCGGGCTGCTCACCGGCGGTTTCCGCTGCCGCAATAGCAGTGGCCTGTTGATGGCGCAGCCGCTGCTGGCCGTCGTAGTCAAACTCGCTAACCACTTCGCCGGTGATACGGCGGATTTCCCGCTCGCCACGATACTTATGTTCACTCAGTACGCGGCCATTGAGGTCAATGCGCGCGACCTGCCCCTGATGATAATGGTACGCCAGCAGGTTGCCGTCGGGCAGGCGCTGGCGGGTGAGGTTACCGGCACTGTCATACCCGTAGAACAGGCTGGCAAAGCCCTGATACTCTTCGGTCAGCCGCCCGGCCTCGTCGTAGCCATAGGCCAGCGGCCACTGGCCATCATCCACCAGACGCAGGCGGTTAAAGCTGTCGTAGGCGTAACTGATGACGTTGCCGTCCGGTAATACCTTGCGCATCAGTCGGCCCGCCGCGTCCCGTTCATAGCGGGTGACCAGTGCGGTCTGTTCGCTCTGGCGGGTGCCGTACTCGGTGCGCTGTGTCAGGTGCCCGTTAAGGTCGTAGTCATAGACAAAGTGACGCCCGTCGAAGGTGTGCTCTTCACTGACCAGCCCGTTGGGGTGGTAAGCCAGCCGGTGGTGTTCACCGTTCTGGTTGATGATGTCGCTGACAAAGTTCTTGGTGTTGTCATAGCGGTATTCCACCTGACTGAGGTCGGGGTAAATCACCCGGCTGACCAGATGGGAATGGGGGTAATACTCATACTGGGTGGTCAGGCCTTTTTCATCCCGTTCGCTGGTCACCTTGCCATAGGCGTTGTAGCGGTAATGCCGCGTGGTGCCATCAGGAGCCTGAATGGTCTCCAAGCGGTTGGCCGCGTTCCAGCTATAGCGTGTGACGTTCGCCCCGGCGCCGTCCAGCCGCGGGTTGTCACTGTGCCGCACCAACTGCCCCAGGGCGTTGTAGCGGTAGTAGTGGCTCTGCCCATTGCGCTGATGGTGCTCCAGCACCTGGCCAAAGGCATCGCGGACAAAACGCTCGCGGCTGCCATCCGGGTAGTGCACCTCTTCCAGCCCGCCCTGTTCAGACCAGCGGTAATGGCAGCTATTACCCAGCGCATCGGTCTCTTCCGTCAGGTTGCCGTGGGTATCATAACGGTAGTGCTCACGGACGTTGTCCTCGCCGTCCACGCTATAGGTGGTTTTCTCCACCACCCGGCCACGGATGTATCGATAACGGATCTCCTGCCCGTCGGGGGCGCGCACCCAGGTACACTGCAAGTCACGGTTGTAGCCATACTCGGTGCGGTTACCCAGCGGGTCGGTTTCACTCAGCAGTTCGCCGCGTTCACCATAGGTATGCAGGTGAACCGCCCCGTCCGGGTCGACCTTTTTCAGCAGACGACGGTAGCGGGTATCGTGCTGCCAGGTCTCGCGTGAGCCATCCTGATGGACGACGGTGACGGCACCCGGTTCTTCGTCCCACAGGTAGTGCTGATCAAAATTCGGCAGGTTGCTCCAGTGGCGCACGGCGCGGGCCAGTTTGCCTTCCCCTTGCCATTCCCAGTAAAACTCGGCCCCACCGGCCAGTTGCCGCAGGCTGAACACATGGTCTTCACGGTACTGATAACGCTCGGTTTCCCCGGCCGCATTGGCGGCGGCGCTCAGTTGCCCCCGTTCATCGTAGGCATAGGTCATCAGTGGGTGAGGGGCGTCTTTGCTCCCGGTGGTCGGAACCAGGCTCAGTTGCGTCAGCCGCCACCCCTGCGGCAGTTGCTGATAGCTGAACTGCAGGGCGATCCCCGCCGGGTGTACCAGCCGTACCGGCAGCCCCTGGTGATATTCAACGGACAACCGCAATTGTTTTTGTGAAAAACCGATAATGTGCCCGGTTGTTTGCCCCGGCACCCGCTGCACATGCAGCATCCAGCCTTCCAGGCTGTTGGCCGTCAGGCAATATTCATCGTCCTCTTCCCCCAGATAGGCGGCGGCTCCTGCCAGCAGGTTAAGCCCGCTTGGCGCAGCCTCGGAGGGCAAAGGGAGCGCGGTGGTGAGCGACTGATGATCGGTCCAGCGCACCTCGTCACCGATAAACTCCACTGTATGCTGCAGGCTGTGGCTCCAGCCAAAACCGAACACCGAGGGGCGTTCGACGGCGCTGCTGCGGTACTGGCGCTGGAAGATAAACGGGGCCAGGCCAATCAATCGCCCGTCTTCCAGGCTCAACAGTTCTTCACCATTAATCAGCGACACCGGGCAACCGGTCGCTGGGTTACACTCGTTGTCCCGTGTGGGTTTGCCTACCGGGTCCTGTGCAGGCTGATTTTTTTCTTTTTTTGCCGTGTCTACAGGTTCGGCATGAGTTGACGAACTCAGAAGGTTTTCCCGGTTCTGTTTCAACGTCGCATTAGCTTGACGCTTGGCGTTCCATTCACGCGTTTTGTTAAAGAAACTCTCCACCAGTTTCAGCGTAGAGAACAGGATCGTTTTGATCCCCTTCCAGATAAGCTGCATTGCGCTGCCCAGCTTTTTGAGCGCCTTCCCCAGCTTGTAGACCAGAAAGGCCAGCCCCAGCCCCCCGGTGACCAGCGACAGCAGAGCACCGATGACAATCCCCACCAGGGTATCGCCAATCATCGCCCCGCCAGCATTCGCCAACGGTGCCAACAGCGTTCCCCAGGGGTACATGCGCAAATGCAGTTCTACCGAGCGGGTAAACAGATACAGCGCCGCTTCATCATTGAACAGCGCCAGCAGTTCACGGGCCATCTGTTTGCTGTTGCCGAGTAAGGCTTCAATATTCTGCACGTCGACCTGGGTGATCAGATCTTTGTATTTGCCTGCTTCTGTGTAGATCTTTTGCCCGTACTTTTTGGGATCGGAGACCACGTCGAAAGCCAGCTTGATATCCCCCCACATACTGAAGATACCGTCGTACAGCCCCTTGCCGAAGGTTGTCAGCAGGGCTTCATCAATCTTGTTGAGCTGCCACTGGGGTCTGTAGGTCAGCCATTGTGCCGACAGGGTGCTGTACATCTCCAGCATCAGGCCATCATAGGCGTGAAGCATCTGGTCAGTGTGCTGTTCAAGTTGGGTGTCGATCGCTCTGACATAATACTTCTTGCCCGCCGTCAGGTTGGGGAAACGCGCCTCACCTTGCTGATCGGTTTTTTGTGTGCCGACCTTCGTGCCCAGGAGCCTACGGGAACCTTCATACAGCTCAATGGTGACATCGGGGATCGGCAGATTGAGCGTAGACTGGTAGGCGAGGGCAATCTTGACCTCCCCGCTCTTCGGGCAGGTGACCACCGAGCTATCAAAGCTTTTTTCTTTCTCAGAAATCACCGTTTTCTCACCATTGAGGCTGAGGGTTTTTTCCATTTCCAGCGTCGGTCCACCAGCAGCCCCAATTACTTTGTTGGGTATGGCCCACTCTTTAATGAGCTGCCGGTATTCCTCTGTGATCAGCGTCTTGTTTTTAAAGGCCAGCAGGCTCTGGTCAATGCCAGTGATATAAGCGGTTGTCATCATCCATTACTCACGGTCGAAAAGCGGAAACATCCAGGGTGAGCACCTCGAAAGGATTGGTGCGTCGATTCACTGCGTCCAGAAGCGCTTGAGACAAACGGGCCGTGCGCTTTGCCGGATCCGGCGTCTGCTGCCAGATCTGCGGGTAGAGTCGCAGCGCCATCTGGCGCAGTACCTGCTCCGGTACCGATTGGTAGAGCTCGAATGCGTTCTCGCGTAACCAGGTCAGCAGGTTATCGAGCAATGGCGTGGGGTCTTCATCCAGTAGCGTATCCAGCAGCCCTTGCGGCACTCGCCACCAGGGGCTGGTCATGGCGATGGCGGCAGGGTCTATCGGGCAGGTAAATTCGTTGCCGTTCATCCAATAGTCGGAGAACACCGGCAAAACGTCGCGCCAGCTTTCACCAAAATAGCGCAGGTGGCCGAGCAGATAGCGGCCATCCCAGTAACGGAAAAACACCGCGTTACCGTTGGGCATCAATACCTGGGTCAGGCCACGCAGGTGGGCCGTCAGCGTGGCTTGCGGCAGAGGGGAACGGGCGAGCCATCCCCAGTTGCGCAGGGGCGTGTCTGCGACCCAGCGCAGAAAGGGGCTGTGGTCGTTGAGTGGGACCAGCACCGGCATCACTTCAAACCAGTTGGCATAGGGCGTATCGGCATAGAGCCCGTAGGGGGTGCGGCTGCCATCCTCACGGTAATAGGCCTTGATAGCCTGCGCGCCGTGGGTATTGGCCAGGACGGCGAACAACTGCGTGCCTGCCGTTTTCCTCACCCAATCCTGTACGGTCTGTTGCATGTGTCTTGCTCCTTGACAGCGGGTGGCAGGTTAAATCCCACCCCCTTCCTGTTTACACTTTTCGCACTCTTTACTGCAGGGAGCGTCCTGTTGAACGCCGTCTGCTGGGCCGACGTCAGGGCCAGCTAATGAGGATAATCACCAATAAAATAACGACAAAAGTTGGGTTTTTCAGGACGTCTCAGCACCCCGATAATGAAACTTCAGGCACGAGTACAAGTAAAGGCGGGTTCTGTTAGAATTTTTGCAAAAACAGGGGATTACTCTATTAGGCTGTGTCCCTTAATTGCCCGTGGTGCCGTCGCAGACCCAAAAGCCCGTTATCAAGGCGGAGGGGGAAGGGCAGAGTGGCCCTCTGTTCAAACCCGACTTTACTTCGAACGGGCTTTTGGGGCGCGACCCTACGGGCTGGGGCCAATTTCGCGCATTGCGGCGTTGTTCGCCGCTTATTTGGTCCACCAAACCTCGCGGCTCACGCCTTGCCCTGCGCGCAAATGACCACCAGCGGCGCTCACGTGCAATTAAGGGACACAGCCTAGTGATAAGTTTGTTTGATTAGTAGTGTTGAAGTATTACGTGGCATGGGTGGCTATTAGCTCTCTATCAATACGACCTTCGTTGGACGTATTGGTATTATCGAGCAAGCCAGTCTGGCCGCTCCTGCAAGCGGCCAGACCCTGTTGCCGTTATTTAATCGCTCAAGCCAATCAACGGGAGATCATCCCAAATCAGCGGATCTCGCTCTGTGCCACCGGAAAAGCTCCAGAGAGCGGGGGCTATTTGCAGTGGGCGATAGGTACTTGAAAGACCATCGAGATCCCAGGTTGTGACATAGAATTGAATGCCGTCCAGGCTCATCGGATCCCCAAGGGCTGTGCTTGCAAAATCGAAGTTAATCGTCCGACTGGCTTTGTCCACCGTGATGGTTGGTGCCGGAGTGATAGACTCGCCGAGTTGATCGGAAGTGGCCCCCTGGCTGCTGTAAAGACTGTTTTGCCATCCAAAAGCCAGCACCTGCCGATGCCATGTCTGGCCACCCGGCATAGTCGCGTTAAGCTTAGGCAGCATACTTAACCCGCCCTCTTGACCGGGTAGGTGGATAAAGATGCTAAAGCCCACATGATCGAACCCCAAGGTGGGTAACCAGGTGTCCGAGACGCTGGCCATTTGTAAGCTCAGGCGCACATTGCTGCCAACCTGGTATACCTGGGCCTGCTCTATCGCCAATTGAGGGTTCACTTTATCGTAGCTGGCATCTTCTGGCAGGCTGTAGTTGCCCATCGGGCCCCCCATGCCATTTGCGGCATCGCCGCTGTCATCCACTGTGATACTTGGTAAATCGGGGAAAATGACACTGCTCTGGAAATGCACATCCGCAGTTGAACTGCCGCTAGCCTCTTCGTAGAGCGCCAGGCGGTGGGATTGCAAGCCGACCTGGAAATGACGCAAGCTGAGCAGCCCCTGCCAGTTGCCGTTTTCGTCCACGGTAATGCTGTTAGCCGTTCCCAGGCGGCCATCAATGACCAATCTTATCTGGCTGCCCGGCGTGCCCGTACCGGTGATAGTGAAATCCGTATCCAGGATCTTGCCTTGCAGATCTGTCGCCAGAGCCATTGCGTGGTCCTGCTGAAGAGGTTGCCCACTACCGTCGGCAATCACCATCAACGCCGACTTGGGTTGCAGGGGAAGCGTCAAGGTCCCGTCCTCTGCGGTCACTATCTCCTGACTCTCGTCCATGTTGAGAGTATTAAGAATGCGCAGGCGAGTATTCCCACCCAAGCCGGTCTCCATCCTGTTGAGCAGTATCGTCTCCTGGGCGGTGTTGAGGATCACTAAAAGGTCATTACCATCAATGTGACGGTGATAGGCAAGAACACCGGCCCCGTTTTTTTCTTCAGCCAGAATGGTTAAGTTGCCCCGTGACAGCACCTTGTGCTGCTGACGCAGTGTGGTCAACTTCTGGATGAAACGATACATATCCGAGTTGCTATCAAACGAATCAATCTGTTGGCCATCTTCCCGATAGCCGTTCTCGAACATGGCATCACGATAGCCGGCAAAAGCCTGCTCGGTTCCTTGGTAGAGAACCGGTATTCCCGGTAGCGTCAGCATGGTGAACAGGGCCTGTTTGAGATCGTTCAGATTCGCCTGAGCTAGGAAACGTGCCATGTCATGGTTTTCGATGAAGTTACCCAGCCGATAAGGGTCGGGATACATCTCCATCATCTTACGTAGTCTAAAGCCCAACTCTGCGGTTGGGCGTCCGCCCCCAAACACCTGTGACATGGTCGCCTGAAGGGGAAAATTAAGCATAGATTCGAGCTCGGGCTTTTCCTGGGTTCCCAGATACGCAATCAGTTTCTCCTCTCCCTCAGTGTTGTAGGGGGTAGAGGCTTCAAAGATTTCTCCAAGGCTCAAAAAGTCGTTGCGTCCTGTCTCTTTGGCTTTTTCCAGGATGCCATTCTGGCTATGGAAGAAGTCGTTGTAAAAATCGTGCTCGACAAATTTGACGGTATCAACCCGGAATGCGTCCACGCCGACCTGCTCAATCCAGTACCGATAGCTCTGTTTAAGGTAATCGCGAACCGCCGGGGTGGTGGTGTTGAGGTCGTCAAGATCGGACAACTGATAGGTTAACTGCTGGTTCAGATCGTTGTGGTCGGCTATCTGGGGCGTCCAGTGGTAAATGGCAGCCTGCTGAGCTTCAGGGCTGTTGCACTGGTTCAGGTTTAGCGGAGGGGGCAGGCTCTGACCGGCAGCCAGGGAGTTGGGGATCAGTTCAAAGCCTTGGCAAGGTTGGGCCGGATCATAGCTACCTGAGTAGGTAAAGTAGTTACCAACATGGTTCACGACGATATCCTGGATCAGATACATGCCACGTTGGTGTAGCTCAGTTGTCAGCGCTTGATACTGCTCAAGATCGCCAAAATGCTCGTCGATCTTTTGCATATCCCTGGCCCAATAACCGTGGTAGCCGCCATAATTTTGGGCGGGATCCCACCACTGGTTGGCTACTGGCGGCGTCATCCAGACGGTAGTGGCACCAAGCCCGGCGATGTAATCCAGTTTCTGCTGTACGCCTGCGATATCACCACCGCTAAATTTCTTGTCACTGGTGGGATCGAACTCTCCAGTACCCTGATCGTTATTGGAACTATCCCCGTCGTTGAAGCGATCGATCATCAGGAAGTAGATGATCTGATCGCGCCAATCGGGTGAGGCGACATGGCGGTAGGAAGAGGATTGCCCACCGCTGTCATTACTATCGAAGCAACCGGCTAAGACCAATGACACCGCCGTAGCCAGTAGCCCCAAACGAGTCTTTCTTATTATGTTCATTTATTTTCCCAGTTCTCTATGAATACCTATCAAGCATTCTTGCGAGAGAACAGAGAAATTAAATTAGCATTTCACGCCATAATAGTGACTTATAATGCCAGTCTGCGACTATGTGATAATCTTCACATTACGCTGGTTATCTCTCCATTGTCGCCATATAAACATCGGCAAAGCGTTCTGACCATGATAATTCATCATGCAACCCGCCGCTGATCAATGGGCAGGAAACATCAGAGTGCCCAACCTTTTTCACGCTGCTGCACATGGCTTGCATGCCTTCGATCAGCATTTCTGGTTCTGGCGCATAAGCTAAACGCTCCTGAGTGCCCATATCCATATAGATCCGGGTTGGATAGTTAATCGGATCTGAATTTTGCTCGATATAATTGCGTAATTCATAGCCGTGCATAGGATCGTCTTGTGCGACAACCGAGAAAGCCATGAGTTTTGAAAAACGCTCTTTCAGACGAGTACCTACATACAGGGTCATATATCCCCCCATAGAACTACCAGCCAAAGCGGTAGTTTCACGGCTGATATTCACCCGATAATTATTCTCTATATAGGGCATGACGACCTCAGCAATAAAATCACTGGTCTCTTCGCCAAGCGGAACGATATGCCCCGTGCCAGCAAGATCCCATTCCCAGGCAGTATATTCACGATAACGAGCCTTCTTATATTCCCCATTAACTTCAGGGTTCAGTGCGGTGTCATCATTTTCATTCGGTGAGTCTATGCCGACCACAATGGCCCCTTTGGTTTTTCCTTCACTGACGAGTCTTTCAAGCGTTTCGTCAATCTGCCACTCCATGCCATATCCTGCGGTAATTTCATCAAAAAGATTTTGCCCATCAAACATATAGAGCACAGGGTAAGACTCATTATTCTGGTCATAGCCTGCAGGAAGATAGATTCTGACTGTACGTTGCGCTGTAGTGAGTTGCGGGGTGCTAAATACCTGTGTTTCAACTTTACCTACCAATGTTGAGGGTTTTTCTTTTACTCCACCCTCCAGGTCTTTCCATTTTTTTATCGAAAAATGCTGAGTATTATTTTTACCATCAAAAATAATCCGGCGGTTATGAATGGCGTATCCATTTTCATCCAGTTCTTCTGAATCCCAACTACCACGCGTAAACTTGAATTGGTGTACGTCGCCAATCTTGTTAAATGGCACATCAATTTTATAATGGCATTGCTCGCCGCCGGGCTGTAAAGGAAGCGGCGGTTTTTTTTCAAGATCGCTGAGGTCATTACCCCCATTCCAGCCATTCATCGTTCCTGCCAGATAGATATTTTCTCCTTCTGTAGTACCAGTAGGTATATTATCCACACAAAACGTCACTGTATTAGGCGGTTGAACAGCCGCTGGTGAATTTTCACTTTTATTATCACATGCGGTTATTAGCCAAGGTGCTAAAAATAAAACAGGAATATACTTTGATGCATTTATACCCATGCGCTCTCCCTTTGCTTTATTTTTTATAAGAATTTTCATGTATCCTATTATCCTAAGTTGTAACCAGAGTATTGTGTGGTGCGCACATACTTTATTGAATGGGTTCAGCAAAGCATATTAATAGCAGCAGAAAGGAATGTGACTAGCATGTAACGCCAAAAAAATAGCATTTCATGCCAGTTTGCTGGAGTGTGATCTCTCTCAACCTACAAGCACTGTGGGGAATATCCAACGCCATTATTATCGAGAGTCAGTTTAGCCCCGCCAACCTGACTGAAATGGAATATCAGAGGCAATCCGGTGTCTGGATGATCTATTATTCCCTGCCATTCCCAAGCCCCTGGGTGTTGGCGACCACGCAGTGGTTGAGGAGGAGAATTGTCGTGGCACACAACATTGACCTGAGACCAATAATCGCGGCTGAAGAGGCGAACCAGTACGGCATTTTTCCCTTTATCACCCATGACGGTGATCAACTGATGGCAAACTGCGGGTTGCGAGCCTAGCAGCACCGGGCCATTGAGGCAGTAATCATGGCCTCGGTCGTTAGCAATATGCGTCTTTCCGCCGACTTGATATTTGATATGAAAGCGAAATGGCGCGTGCACAGGCAGATTTGAGGTTGACCATAACTCAAGCTCCTTACTCAAGGCACGTTCAAAGGTAGCGCTATAAGGTCGCCATAGTCCGTCCTTATCCTCCCCTACGACGGTAACGGACTTGACGAACGACAGGTTGCGCAGGGCAATCCAGATCCTGGCTCCATTGCAGTGATACTGTTCCTTATGCCTTTCCTGGCGGATCGCGTAGTAGAGGCTGACTGCGGGCAATTCATCATTCTGGCTGGATGTGTGTTCATAGTATTGCTGACGATACTTTCCGGGGGACATGGCAAACCATTTGCGGAACGCTCGCTGAAAGCTCGGCGTATCTCTGTAGCCTAATTGCTGCCCTATCTGCTGGGTGGTGAAGCGTTTAACAGAAAGTAAGCTAATTGCATTATTGCGGCGTACCTCCTCCAATAGTTGGTTATAGCTGGTTCCCAGCGTTCGGAACTTGCGCTGTAGCGTGCGTGGTGGCGTATGGTGCAGGGCGGCTAACTCACTCAATTGGGGCGGTGTCGGCAAGGCTTGCGTCAACTGTTGCTTGACTTGCTCCAACAACCCTTGTGGCTGAGATCCCTGTAGGGAGAGGTGATGTAACAGCTTACTCAGTATGTCGTTAAGGTGGGATTGCGGGTTTTGTTGCTGTTGAGCTCCCACATGGAGGGTGGGGTGGGGCGCATAATGAGAAGGAAGCAGCCGAAAATGCAGTGGTGTGGTTGTTTTTTGCGACTGAGGCCATGCCAACCGCCATTCGAGAGAGGGATAGATACGGCTGAGGCTCAAATACCAGAGTTGTAGTAGCCACCAGAGTGGGGTCAAGTTAGCACAGGGGCTAAGGGCCTTAAAGGTGATACAGAAACTGAGCCCTGACTCTTGCCATACGGGGTACCACCCCAGATTGAGAAGGCGCAGGCTTTCACACCATTTCTGCAAGGCAATATTGCTGTTCTGTGCTGAGGCAGCGGTGTTTTCCACCAGACGCAGCAGATCTTCGCAACGCCACATCGAATCCCCGAGTTTGAGTACTTCCTGCCCGGTTGTGTTGGTCAACTGTTGCAAGAGCGATTGCCACGCCTTTTCGAATTCATCCATGAGACTTTGTCTGCACTTTTTAGGTAAGTGTTTCGGATATAGGCAATATACCGGAGTGCTGGAGAAGAAGCGTGGGCAGGGGGAGGTTAATTTACCGATTAAGAAGGGCTGGTTTTTGCAGATTTGCTGGGGGGCTGGTGGCTGTAAAGGGCGTAGGTGCAGATAAACAGCAGCATCTCATCGGAGAGGAGCACCAGCGTATCGGCGATCTCCTTGTTGCCCGTGGCATAGAGGCGTTTCATTTCCTTAACCTCTTTTTCTCCGATGTATATTGGTGTCTGTAGCTAAGTATAGCTTCTTAATCGCTTAGTAAATCCCCTCCTGCTCCGCTCTCTCAATAAATATATCTTGCAGATCCCCTTGCACTTCCAAGTCATCATAAATTAACTTGAAGTCTTTATTTAAATTTTTAACAAAATGACTTCCGTCAATAGTGCCAAAGATAGTGGATGCAGTGTCTGCTATTACTATTTTTAAGAAGGAGTTTAATAAAATTTTTTGCTCATTAGATAATTGAGAATATAATTTTACCATTCCTATATAGGCAGACTTACTGATGGTATTATCATAATCTATTGACTCAATATTTTTCTGATATAAGTGAAAATCTTCTATCAACAGCTCATCGAACAGTGCAGTGACAATCCTTTCATCAAGTTTCATTTCTCACTCGCGTTTTTATCTTTTTCACTTCAGGTATGGTCGTACTAGGTGACCATATGGCACGTTCAGCAGTTGCCCCAGCGGGTCGTAGTGGTATTCACGGGGCTGGCTGCCCTCGATAGCGGCCAGTTCCCCCTGTGCCTGATAACGGTTGCTGCCACAGGGTGTGCGGCGCGTCGTCACCGGGGCCAGCAGGTGGTGCTCTGTCAGGCGCCCCAGTGTTTTGCTATATTCATTTTATGTTCTTAACTCTACATATTCATTAAAGAAATCATAAAAATTCATTGCTATTCGATTGCTCGGTTTCCTTTTAAAAATGTCGTAGCTAATAATTTGACCATAAAGCTCTTGTGAGCAATCAATACACCAGCATACCTCATCATCTTTTAGATAAATGACAATATAATAACTCGGCAAACCAAATTCATTTCTCGCATATGATGTATTAAAATAGACTGTTCCACCATGACTTATACTCGCATCATTATCTTCTATACCTGATATTTCAGACTCAATTACACCACCACCGCCACAACTCAATAGGAAATCAGAGAATTCACGTGGGATTTTTACTGATAATAATGATTCTAATTTTTCAATTTGATCTTCTGTAACAGCACCAAACCAAAAGGTTTCCTCTTCGCTAGAGTTTAGTGCATTGATTAGTTCTTGATAATTGTACATATATTCCCTCATTAATTTAGCCGTTTTAATCGGTTGCGAAGATTCAGATTTTCACGCTCAATTCGTTGTATATAAAGCTTACCTGTGATGTGCTTTTCATTCGGCAGCATGTCCATAAGCGCTGAAGTTATCTGTGCACCAGAAGGCAACGTTAAAACCACTAATAGCTTCAATAACTTACGGAAAGTCTTTTTGCTTCGCGACCAAAAGCATAGGCAACAATTCTTTTGAGACGGGGTTCCCATGAATACCACAACCAGCACTGCTGCTTCTTGTTGCCTACAAATGACCACATTTCATCAAATTCGCAGATGAGCTGGATTGGCAGGTTGTCCAGTGGCAGCGTAGTGACACATCGCGGCGAGAGTTTTTTAAGGTACGCACAACAGCATTGATACTGATATGCAACGCCCGTGCGGTATCGCGGATACCTGAGTTGTTCATAGCAAGGTCAAAGATTTACTTTTTCATACCCTGGTGACAGGCGCGATAAGCGTAATCGAGCTGGAAAGTTCGGCAGCACATTTGGCACCGATAACGCTGATGGTCGGCTTTTCCCTGGCCGTGTTTTTTAGCGGATCCAGTCCGTTCACAAAATGAGCATTTCACATCAACTTTTGCCATTCGATATACTCTGTCAAAAGGGTGAGCTTACAACACAATCAACACGTTGAATACTTGACCCAAAATCTACTTTCTTCTTAAATTATGCATTTCCCGTTCAATCTCTTCTGGAGTTCTTTTACGTTTTTCAAATCCAACCACACCAATAACATTATGATTTAGATCCATAAAAATTTTCAATACGTGATTTTCATTGTGGCAATTTATAATTAATATTTTCTCATCTGAAATTTTCATCAGCATATCTATTAGCTCATTAATTCCAAAGTATTTAACTTCAGCCTTGCCAAGATATTTTCGATGTATTTTAAATTCATTGATAGCTATGCTTTTGTCATATTCGACCTCGATCAGTTTTATCGAAGTCGAAAGTAAATCAATTGCCTCTTTAGACAATTTTTTATTATCAAAACATCTGAGTCTGCTTGTTAAATAATCAATGGTTATCATGGTCTAAATACCTCAATGCCGCTATCACGAATCCCTTGCATAAGAACCTCTTGTTCAAAATACTTATCATCAGAAAACTCCCATGACCATTTTTCATTACCCTTTGGCGCTTCAGCTTTAACTCTCAAAATTATACCATCAGTCTGAGCATAGGAACGAGCTATAGCAGGGTCTCGCGTCCAAGAAGTATATGAACTAATACCAGAAACATTTCCTTCGTTATGAAGCTCCGGAGTAATGCCAGAATTTATATCACCAGGCTCAATCCGCCCATTAATATTATTATCAGCATCAGGATGTCCTCGATGTACACCGCGATAGTTATAAGTACCAACCCCCGCCTCTGGTAGCACAGGGATATCATCATATTTATCCCAACTAAACTGTCCATTTGCTGAACCTACAGGTTCTGGCTTTGTTGATGTTTTGGTGTTAATAACATCAAGCCCTAATGGGTCAATGAATGATATCGGGTTACTATCGGCATAGTGATAATTATTTAGCCCAGCTCGAAGTCCTATCGGATCCGCCGTTAAATACCGCCCCATCCCCGGATCATAATACCGGTTCAGGTTGTAATGCAGGCCGCTTTCCGGGTCTTCGTACTGCCCCTGAAAACGCAGTGGGTTATTAACCTTCGGCTGTGGGTGTTCATACGGATCATCCGGCGGGGTCCACGCTTCGAGCAGTTGGCCGTAGGCGCTGTATCGGCCTTTCCATACCGTGTTGCCCCGGATATCCGTCAGGCTGTGTGGCGTGCCCAGATGATCGTTCTGGTACCAGTAAGTGCTGACTTTCTGGCTGTTGACGCGTTTAGAACCGAGCACCGTCGCCATTGGCCGGTGGCTGTCCGGCTCATACAGGAACGTCTGCCAGTGGCTTTTATTGTCGGTTTCCGCAATCAGCTTATTGCCTTGCCACAGGTATTCGGTGATGTGGCCGTCTACCGTTTTGCGGGTCCGGCGGTTAAACGCATCGTAGGCATAGGTAGTCACGCGCCCGTGGGGATCGGTCCGTTTTATCAGCCGGTGCCGACAGTCATAGTCAAAGGTGGTCACCAGCTTGTGCGCCGTGCCGCGTCGCTCGACGGTCAGGTTGCCAAACCGATCATATTCAAAGTGCCGGTCACCAAAGAACGCCAGCCGGTTACCGGGCGCGGCGTGTTCCCCCTCGAACTGGCTGAGCCGATTGCCCGCCGCGTCGTACTGAAAACTTTCACCGGCTACGCTGTGGCGCTCTTCCGGCTTGGTGGTGCCGGGGAATTGCACATTCAGCAGTTGCCCCAGCGGGTCGTAGTGGTATTCACGTGGCTGGCTGCCCTCGATAGCGGCCAGTTCCCCCTGTGCCTGATAACGGTAGTGTTGCTGCCACAGGGTGTGCGGGGCGTCGTCACCCGGGGCCAGCAGGTGGTGCTCTGTCAGGCGCCCCAGCGGATCGTACTGGTAGCGGTTCTCCAGCCCGTTACCCTGGCGGCGAACCTGCTCACGCCCGGCGCTGTCGTGGCTGAACGCCAGCAGCGGTTGCCCGTCCAGGGTGATCCCCCGTACCTGCCCGAACTGATAGTGGTAATCCAGCCGTTGGCCGTCGGGCAGTTGGCTGGCGCTCAGCAGGCCGCTCTGCGGGTGATAGGCGTGGCGCTGGGTACCCCAGCCCTGGTGTTCCGCCACCAACCGGTCGGCAATGTCATATTCCCAGACCAGCGGGGTCTGCCCGTCATTGACCGCAATCAATCGCCCCAGCGCGTCGTAGTCATACTGCTCCACCAGCCCATCCGGCAGGGTCTTGCGCAGCAGTTTGCCCTGCCAGTCCCGCTGGTAGGTGGTGATTAGCGGTTCTGCGTCATGCTGGTTGCCGTATTCGCGCTTTTCAATCAGCCGATCGTTCAGATCGTAGGCGTAGGTGGTTTTTACCTGGTCAAACCCGATCTCTTCACTCAGCAACCCAGTGGCGGTGTAGCTCAGGCGGTAACGCTCGCCTTTGGCGTTGACGATCTCGCTCACCTGCAGATGGGCGTTGTCGTAGCGGTACTGCAATGCGCTGCCGTCCGGCAGGATTTTGCGTGTCAGCAGGTGGAGTGGGGCGGCATACTCGTAGCGTGTGACCATGCCCGCCGGATCGCGGGATTCGATCACCTTGCCGTAGGCATTGTAACGGTATTGCTGGGTGCGGCCATCCGGGGTGGTCTGTTCCAGCAGGCGGCCAAGCGCATCCCAAACATACTGGGTGGTGTTGCCCGCTTCATCAGTCACCGCAATCGGCTGGGTGCCTAGGGTGCTGTAGTGGTAGTGGCGCACGCTACCGCCACTGGCGGTGATCTCCAGTAAACGCCCTAAGGTATCCCAACGCAGGTTTTGTGTCACGCCGTCGGGAGTGGTGATGGATTGTACCCGGCCATCGGGGAAATAGCGGTATTCGGTGATCTGCTCGCCCGGTGCGCGGACGGCGCTGATATCGCCCTGGGGATTGATGCTGTTGAGCCACACCTGCTCCAGATGGCCAGTGCCGCGTGCCATGCGCTTGAGCTGGCCGTCCAGATAGGTGTAGCGCGTAATGCGTCCATCCGGGGTCATCTCGGCGCTGAGTGTGCCGTCGTCGTCGTAGAAATAGCGGGTCTGCTGGCCCAGCGCGTCGGTGGTACTGACGCGCAACCCCTGCTCGTTGTAGGTGTGGCGAATCTGGGCCCCATTGGCGGCCTGGCTTAACGTCAGGCGGGCCTGATCGTTGTACTGGTAAACTTCCTGGCTGCCGTCGTAGCGCCGCAGCGTGACTTTGCGTTGGCTGTCATCCCACTGATAGTGGGCACCTGACCGAACAGCCGTTGGGGAGGTTGAGCGTCACGGTGTCGGCGTCATTATTCCTAGGTATCACTCGGCGCGCAGGAATAAAGGCGGCAGGAACGGTCACGGTAGCGTCATCGCGATGATGCTTGAGCCAATAATAGAAGGTGGCTGGGTTTAAATCGTGTTGCCGACAATAGTGCTGCTCGGTTAATCCGCTCTGTTGCCAGGCATCGAGATGTTGTTGCCGCTCACTGTGAGAATACCGTTTTGCCATATTTCACCTCCGATTTGTTGTATTGAATGAAGGCAGCATGTGGCAACTGAGTTTTGTTAACAATACGAGTTCGCCGTTCGGTTACTTTCTTACCATGCTTGACTGAACAGAAGTGGGTTTGCCGGTCGCGTTGAGGTAGGGGTTAAGATTAGTCGAGGCGAGATCGTTATCAGCGCTGTGCTGGCGGAAATGTTAGCGTAATCGAGAGGGGCAGCCCTGAGTTTCCATTCTCAAGGCTGCAATTAGGCTGTGTTTACTGCACTTATTGTATTAATTTTCTAAAGAATAAATCACATATCTTTTAAATATTTTTTAGCTAAATGCCGGCTGCGCTGGGAGTGGAATTTATGTGAGCAAATAAATTTCAATATCTCTTTAAATTTCAATTTTTCATCTGAACTGATAAAACCAAGCCATTGTAAAGCAAGACTAGACCAATATTTAGACTCACTGCAAAGCGCATATTTTAAAAGTTCATCATATGGGAATTTATCACCAAGTTTTTCCTTGGTTGACTTAGGTGAGTATTCCAAAATAGGAAAGGCAAACCAAAAATCATTACTGGTTTTAAGGGGGAATATATTGTCATTGGACATGACGGCCCATTGCCCATCATTCAACAGGTAGATACCATTCCCATTCCTCATGGTCAATTTTTTTTTACCGTTACTCATTTTTCCACCTTTGATGTTTCACATCAATTCCGTACTCTCTCATTTGGTTAACAAATTTATTGCGAAGTTCTAATGTCCAGCGTTCTCCATAGTGTCCACTATGCTCATTTGTAAGAAATTCTCCGTTTTGTCCTCGTCTAAACATTCCACCTAAAACTTCTGTTCTATCTGATTTTATAGCTTCTGCTAGATTTTCATGAGGTGAATATAATGGAAGTGGATCTTTAGGACGTCCTACAGCAAACTTTCCTGTTTTAGGGTCAAAAACATATTCTATTGCCTCATTTTCTGGCGGAGAATAATGCCTAACTGCCCCAGATGATTTTGATGCAGGCTCTAGTCCAAGAACACCACTGGTCGGTCCGGAACCTTTCCACGATGGTAATGGTGTCTCACCTGCTTCAAGTACTGCGTTTTCAAATCCCGTTGAATCTGTTTTAAATAGACCTAGCGGATCCACCCAGCCAACCGGGTTTCCTTCCACATAGGCATACCCGTTCAACCCACCATTTAGCCTTATCGGATCCGCCGTTAAATACCGCCCCATCCCCGGGTCGTAGTAACGGTTCAGGTTGTAATGCAGGCCGCTTTCCGGGTCTTCGTACTGCCCCTGAAAACGTAGTGGGTTATTAACCTTCGGCTGAGGGTGTTCATACGGATCATCCGGCGGGGTCCACTCTTCGAGCAGTTGGCCGTAGGCGCTGTATCGGCCTTTCCATACCGCGTTGCCCCGGATATCCGTCAGGCTGTGTGGCGTGCCCAGATGATCGTTCTGGTACCAGTAAGTGCTGACTTTCTGGCTGTTGACGCGTTTAGAACCGAGCACCGTCGCCATTGGCCGGTGGCTGTTCGGCTCATACAGGAACGTCTGCCAGTGGCTTTTATTGTCGGTTTCCGCAATCAGCTTATTGCCTTGCCACAGGTATTCGGTGATGTGGCCGTCTACCGTTTTGCGGGTCCGGCGGTTAAACGCATCGTAGGCATAGGTGGTGACGCGCCCGTGGGGATCAGTTCGCTTTATCAGCCGGTGCCGACAGTCATAGTCAAAGGTGGTGACCAGCTTGTGGGCCGTGCCGCGCCGTTCGGCGGTCAGGTTGCCAAACCGGTCGTACTCAAAGTGGCGGTCACCAAATAACGCCAGCCGGTTACCGGGCGCGGCGTGTTCCCCCTCGTACTGGCTGAGCCGGTTGCCCGCCGCGTCGTACTGAAAACTTTCACCGGCTACGCTGTGGCGCTCTTCTGGTTTAGCGGTGCCGGGGAATTGCACATTCAGCAGTTGCCCCAGCGGATCGTAGTGGTACTCACGCGGCTGGCTGCCCTCGATAGCGGCCAGTTCCCCCTGTGCCTGATAACGGTAGTGTTGCTGCCACAGGGTGTGTGGTGCGTCGTCACCGGAGGCCAGCAACTGGCGCTCAGCAGCCCGCTCTGCGGGTGATAGGCGTGGCGCTGGGTGCTCCAGCCCTGATGTTCCGCCACCAGCCGGTCGGCAATGTCATATTCCCAGACCAGCGGGGTCTGCCCGTCATTGACCGCAATCAATCGCCCCAATATATCGTAGTCGTACTGCTCCACCAGCCCATCCGGCAGGGTCTTGCGCAGCAGTGGGCGGAGTGGGGTGGGCAACACATAGCGTGACAGCAATCATTTTGGGAAAATTTTGATTAGAGCGTAGGACGTAACTAAAAACGGAAAGAACTTCCTTTTTTCTTTCCGTTGTTGTCTCAAATAACTATTATTTTCTCCTTGGCATAACCGACGGGCCAATGCCCAATATAGTATATGTTTATAATGGTCTCCCATTTATTTCCAAGATTCAGGTATCTTTCAGATATATATTGCCTAAAAGAAAAACATATCCCATTCCTTGCCGCTTGACTAAAGTCGTGAGGTCCGCATATGAATTTATCCCTAGGCAAGTTTCTAGTTGCACTCATCACTGCTTTATTTGCTTTAATTCTTAATTCAGTAAGTTCCTTGGTGTTTTTTTGGGTTTTATAAAATGGGTCTTCTTGGGTTGCTGAAGTTGGTAACCATTCAACGTTTTCGTAAAGTCCTTTAAAGTCAATATCTGATGGGTTAACAAATACCCTATCAACATCCTTAATTAAAATAATATTTTCACTTTCTATATCTGAAAAACCCATATTGTAAAAGAAGCTTGATTTCTCTATTTTTTCTAAAATTACATTAATTTTAATCATATTTAAGCTTAGGGTTGCCTATCGTTTTTAGTGAAAGAATATTTAATTAATTGTGAGTTTTAATATTACGAATGCCACCTATTGTATATTGGCTAGATATTTAAGTGACTATTCTGGCACAAGGAAAACACAGAGAGCTACTTTACAAATAATCTGGATTTATATTAAGTCTATCAATAAATTCCTCAAGAGAATTAGCTAACTTCACTCTTGCTTCGTTTTCATCATGTAAATATATCCACACAGATGGAGTTGATTCATTTAAATCAAGGTAAAATTGATTATCTCCGCCATCTCTTGCTATTGGTAGTAAGCCTTTTCCAAGTGTTTCACCCCATCGGAAAATTGCCTTTTCTAAGGTTTCCTCATCTTTATTTTCTATAGAGTAAAAGCTATCTACACCAAATGAATTTTTCTCTGACAGGAAAAAAAGTATCTAACTCTGGATGCCCTCCATCATGTCGCTTTAATAATTGAATATAGTTTTTTGGTAACTTAAAACCTATTTTTTTCTCAACACTATAAATTAGTGATAAATCTCCATTAAACCCAGAGGTAGGAGTGCCACCATTGTTGATATTAAGTCTTTCAATATTCATTTTGCTTCCCTCACGTTAATTTTTAGGTGCGTCAGCAGGTATGGCCCATTCAGAATAGCCTACTGATGCACCTTTGCAGTGGCTGAATACCAGTAGCCCGCTCCGCAGGTGATAGGCGTGGCGCTGGGTGCGCCAGCTCTGCCATACCGCCGCTTCCTAATAAAATTATATTATGTGTGAGTGCTCCTTCTGACCAAATCTGAAATGGTTAATGTTTCCTACCAAAATAAATATGACTAAAATACATGATTGACTATTGCTAAAAAATATGTCAATCTATTAAATAGAATACTTACAATATTTTTATGAATAAATAATTTCCCATGTAATAATTTAATCCATTAACACTATCATTAATAGTGGCATCTTTCTTTTGACTTAATATATTAGTGATGACATCAAAAAAATGTTCACCATAATAAAATAGTTCAAGTTCATTTGTGTTGGAGAAATCAGGGAAAACTTCCTCATCTTCATCATTAACAACTGGGTAATAATCCAGATAACAAGTTAACGTTGGAGATGCATGAGTTATATGTTCTTTTGTGTAAATGCAAAGGTTGTTATTTTTACACTCATCAATTTTAACTATATTTATTACTTAATTTAACAGGATTTCTTTGTGAAAATATGAATTTATCATTCGTAATGGCCTTATTTTTTTTGGTTTTCCAGTAGAGGTATCGAGTCTGCCTTTTCTTCCATTATTACTACCGCCCCAGATAAGTCGCCAGTATCTTTAATGATTATATGTATATAAATTTAACTGGCCTAGATTATCCCTCGGCTCTTGTTAATTAAATTTCAGTTGCGAAATCTTGTTTGCAGATGATCCTCTTCAACTCTTAATGTTTTCCATTTTTTCTAAAAAAACACTCTGTAAATCACCTTGAATTTCAATATCATCATATAATAACTTGATTTCTCCATCTAAACATCCAAGGAACGTAGTTCCATCAATTGTTCCGAGTATGGTTGAAACTGAATTAGAAGTGATAATTCTGAAAAAATCATACATGGAATTTTTTTCATGGTCATCTAGTTGTGAAAAAATGTTTTTCACGGATGCAAAAGTAGTTGATAATTTTCTTTCAGAATTGTCTTCAAGAATGCTTTTATATTCATCTATATTATTAATAATCAACTCGGTAAAAATTTCATTTACAAATAGCTCATTATGATTCATTACTACCGTCTCTTATCAACCCGTTCATTATTTTCTTCCTTTTGACATAGATTTACCACCTACATTTCCTGTTTCAGCCCACCTATTAACCCAATCGGACTAATGTAAGATGGCAGTATCCCGCATAATCGTGCCATTTACATTTAGATACCTTTCAGCATCGCATATCGGTGGTATGAACGGCGTATCTGTCTGGTTGGTGGTTTGCAATATTCAGTGATTAAACAGATCGTCTAAATCGGGCTGGATTTTCTTCAACTGTTCTATTCTTTGTAATAGTTATTCACGCGGGCGTTTAAGAAAGAGCGCTGGGAGAACGCTCTTTTAATTAATTATACTTATTTTATTTTTTTAAAAAAATCACATAAAAAAACATCAATATCATTAAAGTCATTTAGCCTAAAATTGTTACTGTATATGCTCTTTTCTGTATTAATATCTAGAACTTCCAGATATACATCACCACTATTCCAAAAAGTTATTCTAGCGATTGATGTTTCACCATCAAGATCTAAGTATGCTGATGAGTTGTCTGAAGATTTATTTATGTGGAGTCTGGAAATAAAACCATCACTATTTAATTTGGAGGCTTTAGCCTCCGCCCATTTGCAAAAAAGATTTAGCATAATCACTCCTATTTACTCTGTGGTAACTTTATTGCACATAATTCTAAATTACAAAATTCTGGCATTTGGGGTAATGGTTTACCTTTTTTGACAGCTAGTCGGCCTTCTAAGGAGTTTGGGCCAACTATTTTAGCCCAATTTTCTCCTGTTTGTACTAAAGAATTGCTGGGTACATTAAACTCGGCATACCAAGATCCAGGTTTAGCTTGAAGCATAAATGCTTCAGCATTTGCAGGATTAGCAACATGCGTTGTGCCTGAACTACTTTCCTGCACCTTACCTGTACGTTCCATCATCTTGTATTCTTGTTCACTCATCCAACGGCCAACTCTTGTGTGATCAGGAGATTGTACTACAGGCTCAGGATCCCGATCCCCCGTCGGTTTATGATCCGCCCCCGGCATTCCCTTCAACCCCAGCGGATCCACCCAGCCAACCGGGTTTCCTTCCACATAGGCATACCCATTCAACCCGCCATTTAGCCTTATCGGATCCGCCGTCAAATACCGACCCGTTGCTGGGTCATAATACCGGTTCAGGTTGTAATGCAGGCCGCTTTCCGGGTCTTCGTACTGCCCCTGAAAACGCAGTGGGTTATCAACCTTCGGCTGCGGATGCTCATACGGATCATCCGGTGGGGTCCACGCTTCGAGCAGTTGGCCGTAGGCGCTGTATCTGCCTTTCCATACCGTGTTGCCCCGGATATCCGTCAGGCGGTGTGGCGTGCCCAGATGATCGTTCTGGTACCAGTAAGTGCTGACTTTCTGGCTGTTGACGCGTTTAGAACCGAGCACCGTTGCCATTGGCCGGTGGCTGTCCGGCTCATACAGGAACGTCTGCCAGTGGCTTTTATTGTCGGTTTCCGCAATCAGCTTATTGCCTTGCCACAGGTATTCGGTGGTGTGGCCGTCTACCGTTTTGCGGGTCCGGCGGTTAAACGCATCGTAGGCATAGGTAGTAACGCGCCCGTGGGGATCGGTCCGTTTTATCAGCCGGTGCCGACAGTCATAGTCAAAGGTGGTCACCAGCTTGTGCGCCGTGCCGCGTCGTTCGACGGTCAGGTTGCCAAACCGGTCATACTCAAAGTGCCGGTCACCAAAGAACGCCAGCCGGTTTCCGGGCGCGGTGTGTTCCCCCTCGAATTGGCTGAGCCGGTTGCCCGCCGCGTCGTACTGAAAACTTTCACCGGCGACGCTGTGGCGCTCTTCCGGCTTGGTGGTGCCGGGGAATTGCACATTCAGCAGTTGCCCCAGCGGATCGTAGTGGTATTCACGGGGCTGGCTGCCCTCGATAGCGGCCAGTTCCCCCTGTGCCTGATAACGGTAGTGTTGCTGCCACAGGGTGTGCGGTGCGTCGTCACCGGGGGCCAGCAACTGGTGCTCCGTCAGGCGCCCCAGCGGATCGTACTGGTAGCGGTTCTCCAGCCCGTTGCCCTGGCGGCGAATCTGCTCACGCCCGGCACTGTCGTGGCTGAATGCCAGCAGCGGTTGCCCGTCCAGGGTGATCCCCTGCACCTGCCCGAACTGATAGTGGTAATCCAACCGTTGGCCGTCGGGCAGTTGGCTGGCGCTCAGCAGGCCGCTCTGCGGGTGATAGGCGTGGCGCTGGGTGCTCCAACCCTGGTGTTCCGCCACCAACCGGTCGGCAATGTCATATTCCCAGACCAGCGGGGTCTGCCCGTCATTGACCGCAATCAATCGCCCCAGCGCGTCGTAGTCGTACTGCTCCACCAGCCCATCCGGCAGGGTCTTGCGCAGCAGTTTGCCCTGCCAGTCCCGCTGGTAGGTGGTGATCAGCGGTTCTGTGTCATGCTGGTTGCCGTATTCGCGCTTTTCAATCAGCCGATCGTTCAAATCGTAGGCGTAGGTGGTTTTTACCTGGTCAAACCCGATCTCTTCACTCAGCAACCCAGTGGCGGTGTAGCTCAGGCGGTAACGCTCGCCTTTGGCGTTGATGATCTCGCTCACCTGCAGATGGGCGTTGTCGTAGCGGTACTGCAACGCGCTGCCGTCCGGCAGGATTTTGCGTGTCAGCAGGTGGAGTGGGGCGGCATACTCGTAGCGTGTGACCATGCCCGCCGGATCGCGGGATTCGATCACCTTGCCGTAGGCATTGTAACGGTATTGCTGGGTGCGACCATCCGGGGTAGTCTGTTCCAGCAGGCGGCCAAGCGCATCCCAAACATACTGGGTGGTGTTGCCCGCTTCATCAGTCACCGCAATCGGCTGGGTGCCTAGGGTGCTGTAGTGGTAGCGGCGCACGCTACCGCCACTGGCGGTGATCTCCAGTAAACGCCCTAAGGTATCCCAACGCAGGTTTTGTGTCACGCCGTCGGGCGTGGTGATGGATTGTACCCGGCCATCGGGGAAATAGCGGTATTCGGTGATCTGCTCGCCCGGTGCGCGGACGGCGCTGATATCGCCCTGGGGATTGATGCTGTTGAGCCACACCTGCGTCAGATGGCCAGTGCCGCGTGCCATGCGCTTGAGCTGGCCGTCCAGATAGGTGTAGCGCGTAATGCGTCCATCCGGGGTCATCTCGGCGCTGAGTGTGCCGTCGTCGTCGTAGAAATAGCGGGTCTGCTGGCCCAGAGCGTCGGTGGTACTGACGCGCAACCCCTGCTCGTTGTAGGTGTGGCGAATCTGGGCCCCGTTGGCGGCCTGGCTTAACGTCAACCGGGCCTGATCGTTGTACTGGTAAACTTCCTGGCTACCGTCGTAGCGCCGCAGCGTCACTTTGCGTTGGCTGTCATCCCACTGGTAATGGGTATCCAACTGCGGGAAGTTACCGTATTGCCGCAGGCAACGGGACGCCGCACCAGCCCTTTCCCACGTCCAGTTGAAACAGGCCCCGCCCGCCAACTGGCGCTGCTGGATGACATTCGCCTCATCGTAGTGGTAGTGCTCCTGCTCACCCCCCGCATTGATAGCGCTGACCAGTTGCTGTGCCGCGTTGTAGTGGTAGTGTGCCAACACCTGCTGGGTTACCCAGGCCGCATCACTCTGGGGAGACTCGCGGAGCAGGGCCTGCAGGTCCACCTGCATGATGTGTCTGTCGCTGTCATCCGCGTACTGGAACAGCAAACGAGCCTGCGGATGGTAAATATGGCTCAGGCGCTGTTGGCGGTCATATGCCACTTCCAGGCGGTTGTGATACTTGTCACTGAGGGTGGTCAACCGCCCCCATTCGCCTTCCCGGATGAAGGTATAAACCCCGTCGCCGTCACTGAAGGTGAGGTGGTATTCGTTTTCATTGGCACTGAGCGCCAGTACGGCCCCACCCAGCAGGTTGGTGAGGGTCGGGTGTTCGGTGGTCGGGTAGGGGAACGCCGTCCGCTGGTTCTCGTGGTTATGCCAGACAATCGCCTCGGCGGTAAAGTGCAGGGTATGCGACAGGCTGTGGCACCAGCCATAGCCCAGCCCCTGGTCCAGATCGCAGGCGCTGGTGCGGTAAAACCGCTGCCAGTGGAACGGCAGCAGGCCGGGCAGAGTGCCTTCGGCCAGGGTCAACAGCTCTTCGCCGGTGCACATTGATACCGGGTCGCCGTCCAGGTTGCTCTGCTTGCTGTTTTGTGTGTTGTGACCCTGGGGGTTTTTGCTGCTGCTGTTAGCCTGCTCGACGGGGGAGCTCGCCTTTATTTCATGCAGTCTGTTGGGGGTGGTTGGCAGGCTGGTCTGGTTTTTCAGCGTCTTGCCCAACTCTTCTGAGGTTGCCGTGGCTGTCTTGGTAATACTCAGCGGCTGCGCACCCGAGCGCAGGGTGTTTTTAGTCAAATAGTTGGGGATGAATTCATTGATGATGGTGATCAGCTGTCTGAGATCTTGGGTGAACACATTTCCAGCGCTTTTACCGGCACGAAATAGCGGCTTCATTCAATATCCTTATTATCAGGCCGGGATAATACCGGCAGCAGAGTCCAATCCATCCAGGGCCAAGCGGGCTACGCTGCCGGGTAGTACGATATAGAGCAGCAACATCAACACCAGTTCACCCGCCGCTTCACCGGCAAAGTCGGCGATCTGCTGGGGCGTGAGCAGGCAGAAGTAGCTGTAAAGGGCGTAGGCACAGATAAACAACAGCATCTCGTCGGAGAGGATCACCAGCGTATCGGCGATCTCCTTCTTGCCATCGTCATAGAGCCGCTTCATTTCCTCGACCCCTTTCTCACCGATATACTCCCGCAGGGCACTGAGGTTTTTGCTGGTGATCCACTCCACGATATTTTTGGCCGTCTCATACAGCTCAACGATCTTATTGCGGATCCCGGAAAAGAATGCCTCGAAGGCCTGAATAAAGTCCACACCGTCGTCCCGCTTCACGAACTCCAGCCAGGCCGCCCGTTGCCGCGTTACCCATACCTTCTCGAGCATGTTACTGCACTTGACGATCAGCTCGGTGTAGGCGTCATCAAGGATTTTCAGGTTGCTTTCACTACTGGCCTGCGAGTTCACCACAACGTGGTAGCTGTATCCGCTGTCGCACTCTGCTAATTGCACGGTAGCCATGCCGTTATCATCAAACGTCTGTTTATCCAGCACCACGATATCTTCAAAACCTTGCTGTGCCGAGTCATCGTAATAGGCACCGGAAGCGTGATTAACCCACATTGCTGTGGTCATCTGAGCAAAATCCTGCTGTGTCTTCTTTTTGCGCTTGATGATCTTGAAGGTTGAACCGGCAATCGGGATATACCCCTTGGCCTGGAAGGCATGGGTCAGAATGATCGGCTCAGTAAGGGAACACGTCATGCTACCGTTAATCTTTTCATTGCTCTGGCTGTCACTGGCAACCACAAGATCCCCTACCTTGAGTTGCTGATCCATCAATACCAGGCTGCCCAATAGCGGAAACTCTGTTATGTCGTGGTAACGCTTCAGGCAGTTTTTAAAGTTGCTGATGATCTCTTTATAGCGTGCATCCGGTGTAATGGGGGTTGAAGCGATGGTCACCGGTTTTAGGTAATTGCCGTAATCGGTGGTTGAACTCGTCGTTGAGGTGTAGCCATAATAACTCATCACTCGTTCTCCAGTGTGGTGACGATGCGTGTCATCAGCCCTTCCCGATCCCCATCGGCCTGCACCAGTAAATGGCGGATCTTGGCTGCCAGCAAGGTGGGATCAAAGCGCCAGTAGAGATCGGCGCGATCTTTCTGCAGGTATTTTAATGCCTGGGCAATCACCGGTTCGGGGTCAGCGCTCAACAGGCTGTCTATCAGCCCTTGCGGCACCTGCCACCAGGGGCTGGTCATGGCCTTGGCGGCGGAGTCGGTTGGGCAGGTAAATACTTCGCCGTTTACCCAATAATCGGCGAACACCGGCAGAACCTCGCGCCAGCTTTCACCGCAGTAGCGCAGGTGGCCCAGCAGATAGCGGCCATCCCAGTAACGGAAGAACACCGCGTTGCCGTCCGGCATCAATACCTGTGTCAGGCCGCGCAGATGGGCCGTTATTGTGGCTTGGCCCAGAGTAGAACGCGCCAGCCAGCCCCAGTTGCGCAGGGGGGTATCTTCCACCCAGTTCAGGAACGGGCTGTGGTCGTTGAGCGGCACCAGCACCGGCATCACTTCAAACCAGTTGGCATAAGGTGTTTCGGCATACAGCCCGCAGGGAGTACGGCTGCCATCCTCACGGTAATAGGCCTTGATGGCCTGTGCACCGTGGGTATTGGCCAGAACGGCGAACAGCGGTGTGCCCGCCGTTTTCCTCACCCAATCCTGTACACGATATGACATGGCAATCTTCTCCTTGATTAAAAAACTCCCTATCAAGCCATATCAGGCCAGATAGCGCACCGAAGAGGACTCAGCCTAGCGCGTGCAGCGTTCGGGTAAATAGCTGCCAGATAAATCGATACCCATAACCCCCCAGAACAAAAGATTGTCTTTTGGCTCATAGCTTTTTGCCCATCTTTTTAAATAACTCTTCGGCTGAAAGAGGTTGCGCACCTTGGAGCTTGTCGCTGGCAAGGTTCAAATAGTCTTTACCTGCAGAACCAGCCAGGCTGCCCACGTCAATCATCGAAGTCAGTCCACTGACCGGCAGTGAGCCAGCGTTAATCATCGAAGTCAGCCCACTGACCGGCATGGAGCCACCAACGTTAGGCAACGCACTGGCACTACTGCCTGCCGAGGCCCAACTGGAGCCTGCTGATGGCATTGCTGCACCGAAACCGCCGGGTGCACTCTTGGCAGGCGATGCGGCAGCGGCAGGGGCTCCATCTATGGCGCATTCTCCGTCTTTGCATTTTTCGCACTCTTCACAGTAAGGGGAGTCACTGTTGAACACCGCCTGCTGGGCCAGGGTTGGGGCTGCCAGCAGTGCAACCGCACCCGGCATCTTCAGGTTGATACCTTGCCCGCTGCCTGGAGCACCGCTGCCCACCATCAGCGAGGGTGAGGTGAAAATCCCGCCGGGTGCCAGTCTGATAAAACTGCCCCCGGCCTTGAGGGTAATTTCACTGCCTGCCGACAGGGTGATTTTGGCCCCGGCCTCCATCGAGACTTCCTGCCCGGCATTCACCACATAGGCGCTGCCCACCTGCAAATGGGACTCGCCATCGGCCAGTTCGGATTTTTTGCCGCTGGTGTGCAGGGTGAGTTCACCTTTGATGCGGCTCTCCTGGTTGCCCTCGATTTCGTTCAGGCTGTTACCGCCGATCTTGCTGTTCTGGTTACTGCGGATGTCCCAGTGCGCCTCGCTATTGACCAAGGCTTTGAGATCTTTCTGCGCATGTAAGAAGATCTCTTCTTTGCCTGCTTCATCCTCAAATGACAGTTCGTTAAAGCCTTCGGCCTTGTGGGATTTGGTGCGCCACACCGAGCGGGTCTTGCTGGCTGGCAGCGGGTACGGCGGCTTGTTCAGGCCGTTGTAGTAGCGCCCGCTGACTACCGGGCGATCGATATCGCCGTTCAGGTAGCTGACCAGCACTTCCTGACCAATGCGCGGTAGCGTGACAGAGCCAAAGCCGTTCCCCGCCCACTGGTTGGAAACCGGCACCCAGCAGGAGGCCTTTTCATCGGCCGGGTCGTAACGGTTCCAGTGAAAGTGCACCCGTACCCAGCCAAATTCGTTAACGTAAATCTCTTCCCCTTTTGGCCCGACCACTGTGGCAACCTCATCTCCGTCGGCCATAGGCTTGTAGCGGTAGGCGGGGCGCCAATCGATATTCCCTGGGGCAAAGGTCAGGGAGTTGGAGAGGGTGGTGCCGCTGCCATTACTCTCTTCCTCCAGCGCCGCTGGCTGCTCCCCTCGATGGCTGATGGTGATCACCTGCCAACGATCGTTACGCGCCTCAACCGGGTGGCCCTGAAGGGTAAAGATGGTGCCCGGCATCAGCCGGATACTGTTGGTTTCCGCGCTGCCCTGTTGCCTGCCCGCCTGCATGGCTTCCAGCCGCAGGGTGCTGAACTGTGGCCCGGTCTGGTCATCCTGGTAACGGCCATAGCTGTCAAACACCGAATACTGGGTGTTGCCTTGCTCCAGCGTCGGGTCACGCTGGGTAAACATTAAGGGGTGGTCGGGGCGGCGGTGTTCACGATCTTTGAGCACGCTCTCCCGTGACTGCATAAATGCACCCAGCGTCAGCCGGTGGGCAATATCCCCCTGAGTGGCCGACTGGATGTGCGGGTTGTAGGTGACGGAGATACCCGCCTGCATGCTCAGGTGCGAATCACCATAGACCAGTTGATTGTCTTCAAACCAGAAGGTGATCCCTACTTCTGCCATCAGCCGCAGGATAAAATCCAGATCGCTTTCGCGCTTTTGCGTAACGTACTCGCGGGGGGCATAGGTCTGCTGCAAATTACTCAGGTAAGGGATGCGGTGTTCATCCAACACCTTGTTGATGATGTCCGGCACGGACAGGAAGTGGAAGATCCGGCTGTCCTGTTTCAGGCTGAGCACCCAAACGTCCGGGCGGATCACCGCCTGATAGTAAGTGCGCCGAAAACCGCTTTCCCCTTGTGTGAGGCTGGCAATCAGCCCAGGAATGGTGCGCTGTTCCTGGCCGCTGACGGTCACGGTCAATGCGCCGGGTTGCAGCAGCTGCGCTTCCAGATCAATATCTGCGCGGGTACTGACCAGGCTCAGGGTCAGGGTAAACAGGCTGGATAGCCCTTCCTCCAGGGTAAACCCGGCCACAGCAAAGGTGTCCGGTGGCAGTTCACCGAGTTGGCTACTGAAAAATAATCCGCTTTCCATCGGTCACTCCTTGTGTTGTCTCACATCATGGCCCGCTGACCGCGCACCAGGGGCAATGCCCAGCGCGTCTGCGAAGGTTGGGTGATCACGTCCAGCATCAAAAAGC
Source organism: Serratia aquatilis (assembly GCF_044865145.1). NCBI lineage: Bacteria > Pseudomonadati > Pseudomonadota > Gammaproteobacteria > Enterobacterales > Yersiniaceae > Serratia > Serratia aquatilis. Next base: position 897,595 of record NZ_CP173186.1, read on the forward strand.
TGTTGGTGGTCAGACAATGGGTAAAAAAGACGCTCAGTGCTGCCGCGAAGGTGTAGGTTTCACCGGGGTTGCTGAAGGCGGCCTCATCCAGCGTCAGGGTCATCTGCAGGCCACGGCGCAGGCGCTCCCCCATCAGGGCATTTACCGGTTCGGTCTTGACGGCCATGATGCCCGCCACCGCCTGCCGGATGCGCCGAACCTGCGGCAGGTTGTGCAGCGCATGCAGGCAGAAGTCGTTGAGTACCTGCTGAACGGTTTCCCGGTGATTGAGAAAGAACGGGCTGAACGACAGGCTGGCCATCAACCGCCAGTGGTGATGGCTGTTCACTACCGCCGGGTAAGGGGGCGAAAACGGGGTAACAGTGGTGACGTCCAGCGTGTCGATCACCGCCATACCGAGTAGAAAAGGGCTGCCTGGCGTTAATGCCGGGGTATGCGCCGAGGTGATGAGCAGATCGCAGACCACCGCTTGGCAAGGGGGCTCGGTCAGTGGTTCCCCCTGGTTGTTGTAGAACACCAATTCATGCTGCATCCGCCCCAGCACATCACTGCCGATGCGCACGGCGTAAAACACCGACAATGTCGGGTCTGGCGCATAGCGTGATTCCGGTGTCAGTTCGCTATCCGGCTGGAAATGAACCTGCCGCCCCCGCTTCAGGGTGTCTGGCTCCTCCGCCATGCTGATATTGGTGATGGCATATACCCAGTGATCGGCGGGGTACGGCAAGGGATAGACGCTTTGCCCCTGCACTAGCCGCAAAGGGGAACTTTTCTGCTGCGTCAGGCTGATAACCGGAACACAGTGCAACTGAAATGTGGCTGCCAGCTCGGCCTGGGTGAGAGGGATCTCCCCGTTGAACGAGAGGACCACGGTGAAAGTGCGGCTATCCCCTAATGCCACGTAGGGGTACGCTGGGCCAAAATCCAGCGTCAGAAAGTCTTTGACGTGCGGCAGGTACAGGTACTCTGCCAGACTCTGTAAGGCCCAGGAAGTTTCACCTTCGTGTGGCAGAATGCGGTTCTCCGCGTTGGGGGTAGGGGCCGACAATACCGAATCCAGCTGGAACTGGCGGTCTTCCACTTGCAATACCGGCCGATCCTGGTACTGCTCACACCACAGGGCCAGCGTGGCTGCCACTTGCGGATCGTTGCCAAGAAACAGCGACAAAGGCTGGGTTTGCCAGTATTCCCCTGTTCCCTGATAGTGAAACGTTAGGCGGATCTCGCTGTGGGCGTTGGTCACCGTGAGTTGCCGATCAAGCAGGGCAAGCGGGTGCAACGTCAGGGCGTGACAGGTCTGGCACACCATTGGGCGGCCATCTGACAGCAGAGCGAGTGACTCACCAGCAGGCAATGCCATCGGCTCGTCCAGGGTGCCCGCTTTTGCCGAGATGTTCACCACGCCACAGGCAGGAATAGGCCGCAGTGGAAAAGGCCAAATCCGTGATAGATGCCCCTGCGTCACCTCCGGGAACCCGTCTTCTAGCCGATGGCGCAGCCCGGCATTCAACAGCGCAGCGCCTTGGATCAGGCATTCCACGTCCGGATCGCCAGCATGGCGTCCCAACTGCCCGGCCAGCGGTGGGTTCTCCTGCGCTACCTTGTCTGCCAGTGCGCGAAGGTAGGCATGTTCCCCTCTGAGATGATCGGCAAAGTTCATCGTGTTCCTTAACTGCGGTTATCTGCGAACAGGTAACAGGGTGTACGGTTTTTCGTCGGGTTGACCAAGAAAGGTGGTCCAGCCCAATTGGGTGCGGTGCTTGTCGCCCAGCCTCATTCCGCCGGCCTGATGGCGATCCAGCGTCAGGCGCAGATCCCAGACCAGTGGTTCCCGCAGGACATATTCGACAAAATTGACCAACAGGTGGTGTTGCGCCCCGTCAGGCAAGAACGACAGGTACTGCTCCTGACTCAATGCATTGATCGACAGCTGAAATTTGACACTGCGATCCAGCATCCGGCTGCCGATAACAAAATTGCTCCCCAACAGCGAACGGGGTTGATGGCGTTGCCCGCGAACTGCGGTGACCTGCCCTAAACGGTTTTGCTGATCCTCCCGCAAGGTCATCACATGGGTCTGATAAGGCTGGACGGTCACATCCGTGAGCGAGAAAAAGTGTGCCACCAGGCTGGCGATCACGTCGGGTGACCGCCCAGGAGAGGCCAGCAGACCGGCATAGGCCAGCATTGCCTCGGCGTTGATACCTAACTGCTCGCGGGTTTGCGGGTGGCTGAGGCCCATCAGGGCAAAAATACGCCCTGAGGTGGCATCGCGGCCCCCCGGCTTAAAGGTGATTTCATAGCGGTATTTGCGCCAAATCTGGTGTGCCATGGCGAGTGGCCGGTGGTTGAATACCGCCAGAAAATCGTTGAGTCTCGTCTCCCCCTGAGCGGTATTCCCGGCAATATCATCCAGATAGTAGTAGGGCAGGGGGGACTGGCTACCCTGCAGGCCAAGGAAACTGACCACCAGACGAATGGCTCCCCCTGGCTGGTGTTGCAGTTCGACCACATCGTTGGCGGCAAAGCCCAACCCGGCAGCAGCGGTAAAGCGCAATGCTTCCTGGTTCGGCTGCAGGCCGAGTGAGCGCGCCGGATCAATACCCGCCAGACGGTTCAACCCTTCCACCAGCCGATAGAACTCATACTTGCTGACGTTCTCGGCGATAACCTGGAGCTGCTGCTCCTGCTCTGCACTGGGGATCATAGAAAGGTGTAAGACTCCTGATTATCCTGATTAACTACGGTGAGGGTATGGAAATGGTTGACGCTGGCGCGTTGGGCCAGGAACCGAGCCAAGACTCGGCAGTACAGATACATCTCACCTTCAGAATCGAACGCCCCTTGCAACCGCACCGTGAGCAAAGAGGAGAGGCCATCTACCGGCACCCCGTCAATGATACGTTCAGCCGGATGCACCGTAAGGCTGAGCAGCCCTGCGCGCCGCCGCCGGGAAATACCTGCCGCCAGCGCGCTGTGCCAGGCGGGCAGATCGCAGGCGCTCAGTACCTGGCGCAATGCCGCCAGAGTCAGCAATGAACGGCTGTTCAGCGAGAGGTTGCGCAGCAGAGCGGCCTGTAGGGTCGCATCCAGCCGTGGGCTCAGAGGGACGGATGGGCGAGTGATGTTGTGCACGCGCACCCCAGGTGGGCAACCGGTGGCCGGCTGATGGATCTCACCGACTTTCAACTGCAAGGGTAGACGGCGATGGCTGCACGTCAGCCGCACAGACACCGACTCCGCTGGCAGATTGCCCAGGTTTTCACCGTGGCGGATCACGGCGAGGCGATGATTCAGGCCCCCTTCTGCGGCCTGAGTGACTCGAACGTGGTAATACCCGGCACTGTCTTGATGAGCGAAACGTTCAAACGGCACATAGTGACGTGGCGTATCACTCGCCAGCGATACGCCGGTGACTTCGTCCACCGAGAACACGTCGTAATCTTCGGGATGGCGCACGCTGGGGGATAACGGCAGGTCTGACTGTGTTCCGTCTAGATTGACCACTTCACTGTAATGGGTAAACAGGTTGATGGCTGGCGTACAGTGCAGGCGGATCGTCTGGCGGTTCAACACCAGAGTAGAAGGCAAAGGCCGCGAGAAGTGGAAGCGCAGGGTAAATCCGTGTGGAGCCGGTAAAGGGGGCAGCGTGGGAAAACCCGCTACATCCATAAATAAGAACGCGTCAGGAAAACATGCCTGTTCCTGCAACAGGCGATACCCTGGGTCGGCATTTTGCGGCCAGGGTAACAGAGCCTCATCGTCGGCGAAACCCACCGGGGTAAGGGTAAGATCGGGCAGCGGCCAGGTTTCCCCCGACACTTCCAGCGTGGTATGGCTCAGGTATTCGCTCAACCACAAAAGCAACTGCTGCCCGGTATGGGCATCCTCCCCCAGATACAGCCGCAACCCGTCCAGCGAGGCGAGATCCAGCGGCCTGCCGTCGGTGGTGACCAGATGCAGACACAAGGTGTCGCGATCGTGCTGCTGTTCACGGGCTACAGACCAGACTTGTAGCGGCCACAAGCGAGTGTCCCGGCAGGTGCGGAAGTGGCTGCGCAGTGTCTCTTCACCGGAGGTTACCGGCAGTGGGACACTGACTACCGTGGCACCCCGGTTGACTTGAGTGCTGGTTTCACCCAGGCCCGGCAGCCATTCCAGCACGGTCATACTGGGGGTGGGGCGAAGAAAATAGGGCCACAACAGGGTCAATAGATGGTGGGTGAGAACCGGTAACTGATCTGCCATCTGCCCCTGTAATTGCCCGCTCATCCAGGCCATTCCCTCCAGTTGCCGCTCCACGTCGGGATCGCGGCCTGAGGTGGTTAAAAAGGAGACCAGGGGCGCATGAGTCTGTTGCAGTGCTTCGGCTGCTTTGTGTAGGGCTTTTCGCTGGCGTGTCAGGTAAGCGTATCGATTTTTGTCCCGCTTCATGGTGAAGACATCCTGTCCTTGGGTTATTTATCCAGACGCCCAGTCAAGGCGAGGACGAAGTTGGAACCCATGTGCTTAAAATGAGGCTGTACATGCAGTTGCGTCAGGTACCAGCCTGGATCGTTGTCGACCTCTTGCACCTCGATGCGCGCTGCGCGTAACGGGCGACGGCTGCGCACACTGGCTGGCGGGTTGTCCTGATCGGACACAAAGCGTTTTAACCAGGTGTTGAGCTGATATTGCAGATCTCCCCGGTTTTTCCAGCCGCCAAGCCGCTCACGCTGCAGTACTTTAATGGTGTGCGCCAGCCGGGTGATGATGAACAGATAGGGGAGTTGTGTGCCCAACTGTTGGTTGACCTTGGCTTCCGGCGTCAGGCCGGCAGACTCTGCCAACTGAACCGAGTTGGCCGAATAGAACACCACATCCTGCCCCTTCTTGCGCACGCCGAGGGGGATAAAACCGGCCATCGACAATGAGTACTGCCACTGATCGGACAGTAATACCTCGGTCGGAATTTTTTCCTGCCAGCGCCCGAGTGCAGAATAGTAGTGGGCGGGTAAGTTACGTATTGCTCCGCCACTGTCTGCGCCGATAATGTTTGGGCACCAGCGGTAACGGGCAAAGCTGCCCGCCAGGCAGGTCGCCAGTAAAAAGGCGCTGTTGCCCCACAGCAGGTGGTGATGCGAGCCGACGTTTTCCTGATAGGTAAACTGCCTGACCCGGTTCGATGTCTGGGTATAGGGTTCACGCAGCAAAAATTTGCACACGGTCAACCCCAGATAGCGGGCATCGGGGAAGGCCCTGAGCGCCTGCCAGCGGATATGCGTTGGCGACGACATCACCGCGTCCAGATCGCGAATACTGGGCAGGTCTGCCAGTGAGTCGACGCCAAAAAACGTGGCATCCGCCGCAGACAGAAAGGGGGCATGAGCCATTGAGCTCACAACGCTCAGAAAGCGCAGCAGTTTGATGTCCGCCACGCCGGGGGTGAAATCATAGGCACCAATCACTGCGGCAACCGGCACGCCGCCAAACTGACCGTATCCTGCCTCGTAAACATGGCGATAATAACCGGAGGTGGTAATCTCTGAGGAGAACTCGAAATCCGCCAGCAACTCCTCCTTGGTGGCATGGAGCAGTGTCAGTTGGATGTTTTCGTTAAACGGGATGTTATCTACCAGCAGGGCTAGCGCGCGCCAGGATGATTCGATGCGTTGAAACAGCGGCGCATGCAGGATTGCATCCATCTGCTCGCTCAGGCGCTGGTCCAGCTCACGCAGTAGCCGGTCAATCAGCATAATGGAGAGGGTGACGCCACGGCCTTGCTCCGGCAAGGTACGCAGTAACAGTGCAATATCCCGAGCATTGAGGCTGTATTCACTGCCGTTCAGCGATGCAAGCAACCAGCTACAGAGTGAGGTGCCCTGCCGACATGTGTTTGCATCCATCTGTAACGTGTCTAGAGTTGCCACTGCGATCCTTGCTCCCCTGGGTGTTTAGCACCGTTCGGATGTGACGAGAGTAAAAGCACCGAACGGCTTGGCCGTCAGGCCATGCATACCTGCTGCGAGGCGATTAGCTCTGCGCCACAGGCGGTTTTCATGCCATTCAGTGCCAGCGGTTGCCCCCCTACCAGCACGGTTTCTGCACCAGTAACAATCGGGAAGACGCCCCTGCATTGTGGGCAAGCGACAAGGTGGCCCACCAGGGCTACGCTGGTTCCCATGACCATCATCACCGGCGAGCCTTGCAATACCTTGCCACCATGGGAGGTACTGTCGCCTTGTAAGATCACTGCTCTGCCTGCCATATGCTCTCCTGGTCCAATACTGTCCTGATACATTACGAGAGGTAATAGTAAAAAGGCGTAGAAATATAATAGAGGCTAATGAATAGTGTTAACGACAGGGCTGAAAAAACAGAATATCTGGCCGTACATTAATTGCCTATGGATGAAGGTATTGCGCCGGGGCCTGACTATCCATTCATGCAGCGCGCGTACACAGCGAAAATACTATTATTTTTAGCTGCCATAAGTAAAGGCAGCTTCTGTTAGAATTCTTGCAAAAACAGGGGATTACTCTGATGGGGCTAATGGGGTGTTATTAGGCTGCCTGATGTTTTCAACTGGTATTGGTCACTCACTTCAACGGATATAAACCAGGACGGGAAACCTTTTCTAAATATTGGTTTCTTGGCTAAGAATATTCTAGCCGAACTGAGCGGTGAATATTTTGTAACGCACTACGTTTTACCCGGCAAGACAGTTCTCTTTTTCGCCTCGTTGCCATATTTGTGTCACACCCTCCCTATAGTTTGTGTGTGTTACCCATTAATCCAAAAAACGTTATTGACCTGAGTTTTTAAATAGGGAGGTTAGATGAAACGCAACATACTCAGTCTGATTATTTTCGGATTGGTTTTTGCTGTCGCGGGTTGTAATGATAGTGATTCTGTCAGCAACAACGGAACCCCGACACCAACTCCAAACCCGGCACCAACTCCGAACCCGGCCCCAGAACCAAACCCGGCCCCAGCACCTATTCCTGGCAAGAACGTGCTGTTCTTCCTGGGGGACGGCATGGGGATTGCCACGCTGACGGCGGCACGCATTTATAGCGTCGGCGAAGAGGGCAACCTGACGATCGATACCTTGCCAGAAACGGCCTTTGTTCACACCTATTCCAACGATGCGCAGGTGACCGACAGCGCCCCTTCCATGGCGGCCTATATGACGGGGGTTAAGGCGAATAACGAAGTGCTCTCGATGTCGCCCGACACCAAAGCCACCAACCCACAGGGTAAAGCCTACCATGTCAACTTTGACAGTATCTGCCCGCCGGACAATGGCCATGCGGTTGAAACGCTGCTGGAACAGATGAAAGCGGCAAACTATAGCACCGGGATCGTGACCACCACGCGGATCACCCACGCAACGCCTGCCGCAACCTACGCGCATGTCTGCCATCGGGATGCGGAAAACACCATTGCTGCTGCGCTGGTGCCCGGTGGCGCAGGGTTTAACAGCAAATTGGGGGACGGTATTGATGTGATCCTTGGTGGCGGCGCTAACTATTTCACTGCTAAAACGGCGGGTGGCACCCGTAGCGACCAGCGTAATCTGATCGCCGAGTTGCAGGCAGCCAATTACCACTATGCGGCCAATAAGCAGCAGTTCGATCAATTGCCGATAGATGGCAGCAAGCTGGTCGGCCTGTTTACCCCTAATCATATGTCTTATGACCTGGATCGCGATCCTGAGCAGGAGCCTAGCCTGGCAGAAATGACCTCAAAGGCCATCGACGCATTGGCTGCTAAAGAAAAAGGTTTCTTTCTGATGGTGGAAGGGGGCCGCATTGACCACGCCCTGCATGCAACCAATGCTCGCCGTGCGTTACAGGATACGGTCGCTTTTGATGATGCCATCAAAGTGGCACTGGAAAAGATGCAAGCGATCGATCCTGAGCTGAAAAATACCCTGATTGTGGTTACTGCCGATCATGACCATACGCTGCAAATGAACGGCTATGCGCAGCGCACCGGCAAAACGGAAGCGGGTAATCCAGGTGTGCTGGGGGTAGTGAAGAACTATGTTAACGGTACTGGCTCAACGGATGTGGACGGTAACCCCTATACCATTATCGGTTTCGGTAACGGCCCGGCCCACAAAGCGACCCGTGGGCCTATCGACGACAGCGATCTGGAAAGTGCCGATTTTCTGCAGGAATCAGTTATTCCGCTGAACACAGAAACTCATGGCGGTGGCGATGTTTTCCTTACGGCTCAAGGGCTGGGGGCGGAGCAGTTCACCGGAACGCTGAATAACGATCGGGTGTTTAGCCTGATCAAGCAAGCAATTGACTTGCAGTGAACCTGCGTTCACCAAGCGTAACCACTCTTTCCAGAATGAGCAAAATCATGAAAAAAAGACAATCTGTGGGCAAAATCAATGGCTGTTCTCTGTTCCTGTCGAGCCTGTTAGCGTTAGCCAGCGGCAGTACTTATGCCGCGAACGAAGCCAAGAACGTGATCTTCTTCCTGGGTGACGGTATGGGGCCGGTAACGGTAACGGCTGCCCGTATTTATAAAGGCGAGAAACTGCTGGTGGCTAATCCGGATTCACTGAGCAGCAGTGAACGGGCGGAACTGACCATGCAGTCGCTGAAGTATGCCGCACGCATTAAAACCTTCTCCAACGATGCCCAGACTACAGACAGTGCGCCGTCAATGGCGGCCTATATGACCGGCGTGAAGGCAAACAATGAAGTGATTTCAATGTCTGCCAACACCCAGGCTTACACAGCCGACGGCACCCAGTACATTTCGGGTGAGGACAGCACCTGCCAGCCGGATAACGGCGAGCGGGCCAAGACCTTGTTGGAACTTTCCAAAGCCGTCGGGCGTTCGGTTGGCGCGGTATCAACCACAAGGGTTGGTCACGCAACGCCAGCGGCGACCTACGCCCATATTTGTAACCGTAACGGCTACAACACCATTGCTGAGCAATCCGTACCGGGCCACCCCAACTACAACAGTTGGTTGGGCGATGGGGTGGACGTGCTGATGGGGGGCGGGCAACGTAACTATCTGCCGAAATCGATCAACCCCAGCAGCAAGCGGAGCGACAACCTGAATCTGGTGAGCGCCATGGAGAGTGCTGGCTATACCTACATCGACAGTGGCACTCAACTGCGTAATCTGAACACCGGTTCGGTCAACAAACTGCTCGGCCTGTTCGCACAAAGTGAAATGGCTTACGAACTGGATCGCGTTAATCAGGAGCTGGATCAGCCAAGCCTGGCCGAAATGGCCGAGAAAGCGTTAGAAGTGCTCAGTCGCAATGAAAAAGGCTTTTTCCTGATGGTGGAAGGCGGGCGTATCGATCACGCCCTGCATGGCAGCAATGCCAAGCGCGCGCTGGAGGATACCCTGGCGATGGATGAAGCCATCAAGACGGTACTGACCTTTATGGCTGCCAAAGATCCTGGCCTGAAAAACACCTTGATTGTGGTAACCGCTGACCATGACCACTCCATTGCCTTTAACGGCTACGGCAAGATTGGTAACCCGATCCTCGGCAAGGTTTACAACTACCAGAATGGTGAACTGGCCAAAGCGGCGGATGGCAAACCCTACACCACGCTGGTCTTCGGCAACGGTGGGCGTCCCAACGCCAGCAGCCAAAGGAATATGGAAGATAACGGTGCCCTATGGGTTGCTCCGGCGCGCGGTGCAGAGCGTGAGGATTTGACCAACATTGACACCACACAGGATAACTTCCTGCAGGAAGTGGGCATCCATCTGGGTACGCCGGGTGCGGAAACCCATGCTGGCGGTGACGTTATGCTTTACGCCGATGGTGCGGGTTCCCAGATCTTCAAAGGCACCATGGACAACACCGATGTGTTTACCAAGGTGAAAACGGCGGCTGGTTTATGATCGGTTGGCGTAGGGTATTTGGCTTGGGGTTACTGATGGCGGTGGTTCTGCCATTGGGAGCCGCCGCTGCCGAGCAGAAACCGCAGATGCAGCCAGACGCTGCACCTGCCGTCAATCTGCGGCTGAGCTATGAGAACCGGGCAATCGGGCAGGATGGCATCATACGGGATAGCCGCTATAGCGATCTGATGTATCGCCGCAGCGGTCTGGTTTGGATCGAACGCGAACTGCCAGCCGGTGTGCGTGAAAGCAGGGAGCATGAACATGAGCACGCTTCCCCCCATGCCGGCCACGCGCACAATGAGGCTCAGGGCGCGCCATTGCTGATAACGCAGGATGCTGAAACCGGCAAGGTGAGCGTACAGGTGGTATTGCACAATCTGCAACGGGTGATTGATGTGGAGTTGGCGCACTATGGCAATGTCGGTTACGGCGGTTCCTGGGCTTCCGCATATTGGCTGGTCGATCCCGCAGCGTTAAGCCGCATGGAAAAACAGGGCCCGGTTGTTGACGGTATCCAGCACTATCTGCTGCAAAAAGGGGAGCGAACCACCAAGGTTGCCTGGGATGTGGTGGGGCAGTATGCCCGTAGCATTGAGCAACAAGATAGTCATGGTACTTCGATCCAACGTATGACGGCGACACCGTTTGCCGATCCGCAGACGTTGCCTTGGCAACCGCTGGCAGATTATCAACGCGGCGATTACTCCGACCTGCTGGATTGAGTGGGAGATCAGGCCGTATTCTGCTAGAGAATACGGCCTGATAGTTTTACTTATCAGCCCAGATTGATTTCAATGGCCATATTGTCATTGAGTCCACGCTTGCGGTTCCGCCTTTGCTGTAGATTTCAATCCCTGTGCTTGCCGGATCGGGGAAGATCAGATCGGTGAGCACCACGTCGCCATCACCGGAGAAAACGGTAACCGATGAGGTATCGACAATAATGCGTAGCTTCAGCGTCTTGTCATCCTGCAGCGGTAATGGGGCGCTGTGTTTGGCGGCAAAATTGGCGTCGAACGAGCTATCCCCAGATTTGGAACGATCAACATAGACCTCCCCAGCCAGAGCGTCGTAACCGACGAGAGTGACTTCACCATTATTCCCTGAACGCAGCATGAAGCCGACCTCAGTGGCGTTTTCAGGCCTTATTTTTGCCTCTATCTCATAAACCTGCCCTTGAATACCTGCATCCGCCAGTAATTTGTCGCCAGGGGCGAGCAGAGTTTGCTCTTTCACGCTGTACAAAGGCTTATCGCGCAATTGGGTCATGCTCTCTACCGGAACCTGGGTAAGTTTTATCTGATTGCCAATGGTCTGCAACTTCAGCTCTCTGACCAAGGTTTGACCACCGCGCCACGGTGTGGTGGGAACACTCCCGGCATAACTCCAGTTACTCATCCATGCCAGCCAGTAACGCTTGCCGTCAGGCACGCCGTTCCAGGAAACGGCGGCATAATAATCGGAGCCGAAATCTGACCAGTTGGCCGTTTGTTTCGGCTGCTCAGACTGAACAATTTCATCCACCAGAATGTGCCCCCAACCGCCGGTATTGTTATCGATGACGCGTATCTGGGCCGTTTCTCCCTGAAGTGCAGCCACGTTCCAGCTACGCCAGCTCAGTGCTTCAGCATCAGAGCCCGTGGCGCTAAAGACGATGTTATCGTTGACCAGCAGATTGACCGTGGTTTCCGAGGAGATAGGTTTGGCTGCAACGTCTGAGGCGATGAAGTTGTCTGCCAGAATATGGCCCCAGCCGCCGCTGTTTTCATCAATGATGGCAATTTTAGCCTGTTGCCCCTGAAACTCTGACACATCCCAGTTAGCCCAGTTGAGGCTTTCACTGTTATTCCCCGTGGCGCTGCGCTTGACCTCTCCATTCACCAGCAGCACCACTGCGGTGGCGTTTTCCTTGCTGTAAGGATTATTACCGCCACCCACCAGAAAGTTGATGTAAGGTTTGCTAATGGTGAAAGCCGGAGATGTCAGGCTACCGACCGCATTGTCACCATCATCTTTATTGATTAACTTGCCAAAGAAGCTGTTTACCAGCCGTGCGCCCAGAAAACCGGATACCTGCTGTTGATCGAGGATCGTACCGGTAGAAGCTGGTTGATTGATAAAGTCACCATCGGCGCTCCAACCCAATTCACTGTAAGTAACGTTATCGGCTCCTTCAAAATCCGCACCAGAGAACAGCGGTTCCCCCGCTGGCAACTCTCTTTCCAGGGTACTTGCCGGATCGTGCGGGTGATTGCCGCCGCCGACCATCAGGTTGATATATTTATCGGTGATCTTGAACGGTGGGGACGTCACAGTTCCTGTGGTGTTATCACTACCAATAAACGTATTCAGCAGTTGTGCCCCCTGGAACTGGCTAACGCCGCCTTGGCCGGGGTTGTTCCCTTGCGACAGGTAGGCTCCCGTCTGCTCCCCAGTGGCTGCCCAAGCTACGCTGTTATAGTTACCTTCAAAATTCTCAATAATCGTACCGGCCGGCGGCTCACTGCCAAACAGGCTAGCCTCGTCAGCTGTAAAAGCTGTCCCATCGAAATTGCCGACAAAGTACTGAGAACCTGAGCCGCCGACGGGGCCGCCGGGGTTAAGATTGACGATCATGACCCACTTACTCTTTGTGTGGTCACCATCGAGCGGTAACTCGAACAAATCGGGGCATTCCCATACCCCTGCGGTGGCATTGGCTGGCCCAAACTCACTCATGAATTCCCATTCCCGCAAGTTTGGTGAGGAATACAGCACGGTTTTATGCTGTGTTGCCAGCACTGCCACCATGACCCATTTTTTCTCAGGTTCATACCAGAAGACTTTCGGGTCGCGGAACTCTTTGAACTGGTCTTCATAACCCGTCGGGGGGAGAGGTAAAACCGGATTATTATCATACAGCTTCCAGGTTCGTCCTTTATCTAGGCTGTAAGCAATGGACTGTGCCTGTGTCCCTCCGGCAATGGCCTTCCCGTTTGCCAGCGTTATGTCGGATGGGTAATAACTGGTAAATATCGCGACCATGGCGGGCTTGCCTGGTTCACCCAAACCGCTGGTGTTATTGGTATCAACCACTGCACTACCGGAGAAAAACATTTCTGGTATTTTTCCGGCAGCGTCTTCTTTCGCTTCCAGTGCTATTGGTAACTCCTGCCAATGCACCAGATCGGTACTGACGGCGTGCCCCCAGGACATATACCCCCAACCAGTGCCGTTAGGGTTGTATTGATAAAAAAGGTGATATTCGCCATCGTAATAAACTAATCCGTTGGGATCGTTTTGCCAGTTTTTGGCTGCGGTAAACTGCAATTGGGGGCGGTACTTTTCAAGGTAAGAAGATTGTGTATGGGGTTCGCTCGGAGAATTGCTACTGCTGCCATTGCTGTTGCTGGAGTTATCGCAGCCACTGAGCAATGCTGAACTTACCGCTAAAACCAAGCCAGAGATAAAGATTTTATTCTGAAAATAGACCTGCATCATAACGCTCCTTGTAATTATCTTGGGTGTTTCTTGTTAAAACAATTTTTAAAGGATATGTCCGCTGCCTTTCGGACAGCTACGCTGTGCTGCTGGTGTGAAATTTTTGCTATTAGTGGTTATTTTATTGTTTTTAATGGAATTTAATTGCTTATCTCCAAAAAATGAATGACTACCATTTTAATTGAATCGATTCAGCAATTTAGTCAAAAAATAAGAAACTGAGTCTATGTATTTCCATTTTGTGTAAATGAAATTGCAATAAAACGCATAAACAAACAAGGTAATGTTTTATATGTGTGATGTTCGTCAAAATTAATATACGAGTTATTACTTTTATACAACTTGAAATGAGTGATGACAGGTGAATTAATCATTTTTAAATGTATCGATTCAGCTTTGGCGCGTATTTAGATTTTTTTTCAGACAAGGTGATGGGGCGGGTGTCGATCCTGGTGGAAGTTATTATGAGTTTTTACCTGCTGATACTCACGTTCAGCTAGTTTCAGCTTGGTGGATTCGCAAAAGAAAACCCCTCCCCCCAACGCTCTCATTCGGGGGGAGGGGCAGATGCAGCTTGCTCCATTCCTTGGGTAAAGTGCTTTGTCAGCGTTTTGAACCACATCCTTGTGGTTCCTGCTGACTAGAATGGTTATTTACTACTAACTGGCAGGCCTGCGCCCTGGGTCGTTTCCTGCGGTTTAACCAACAGTGCAACCGACCACGCTGGGATGGTAATGGTGCCATCCTCGGCGATAACCATACCGGATGCCAGCGAGTTGGTTCCCAAATCCTGCTGGATAGCGTTCAGGCTGAGATTTTTACCCGCAAAGTCATTTATCGTTCTGGCTTCTGGTGCGGCGTTGATCACCACCACCAGCCCATCGGCTTGTGGATCGAGATCCTTGCCGGCCTGGGTGCCGTCATCAATGGTCATCACCAGTAACCCTAGCTGTTGTGCCGCGCCGGTGTTGCGGAAATCAACGCGTTTCATCACTTCACTGCCGCTTCCCAGCGCGATCAGCGGTGAGGATTGGCGTAACTGGGTGAGTTCCTGATAGAACCCGGTCATCTGGGTGATTTCTGCGTTGCCAGGGGCGGCAACCGCGTCTTTTACCAGGCTAATCTCATCGTAGTTTACGCCGTCATCACTAAAACGCGGCATACCCACGTTGGAGTTGTTGTCCTGATAGCTGTAATCCACGCGGTTATACCAGTCACCGGAGTCGTAGGAGTCGCGGGTGAAGGATTTGGAGCGTAACAGTTCGGAACCCTGTTGATCGAAGGCCAGCCCTTGGCCCAGCAAGGTGGTAGCCAGAGAAACCGCCTGCATCCGCACACGGGTCGCCAGATCGGCCTCAGTTGCTGCCTTGTAGCCGATCATATCCCACAGGGTCTGGTTGTCGTGTTTGGAGACATAGTTGACGATTTCTGTCGGATCGCTGGCGTAGCCACCGATTGCACCGTTGTAGTCAATCTCGCTGCCTTTCTTCAGGTTACCGTCTTTGTCGATCAGCAGGAACTCGGCCAGATTGCCCGCCATCCCCAGGCGTGTCAGATCCGCCAGATGGCGCACGGTGTCTTCGTCCTGCTGGGCTTTCTCGTTAACCAATACGCCCGCTCCGTTGCCCAACCCCTGATTCTGCCGCAGCGCCTCTTTCTCATCAAAAGGGCCACCGCCGCGTACCGCATCGCGCAGACGGTCGGAGAAAGTACCAATACCGGTGCCTTTCAGGTTGATTTGTGAGGCGATTTCAAAGCGATCTTCCTGCCCGGAATTCCAGCCCTCGCCAAAGAAATAAACGCTAGGGTTCACCGCTTGGACTTTTTCACGGGCCGCGAGGATCTGAGCTTTAGGGTGATAACCCATCAGATCGAAACGGAAGGCATCAATTTTGTAGTCTCTGCTCCAGACAACCAGAGAATCATCGATCAGCTTGGCGAACATCCGGTGTTCCGGTGCAGAATCGGAACAGCAGGTGGCAGATTCCACGCTACCGCTCGACTCGTTCAGGCGCTGATAATACCAAGGCACGATTTTATCCAGCACCGAGGTGCGGTCGGTTGGGCCAGCGGCATTGGTGTGGTTGTACACCACATCCATAATCACGTTCATCCCCAACTGCTGCTTGATGGTCTGCACCATGGTGCGGAACTCTTTGATACGCAACGTCCCTTCCGGGTTAGTGGAGTAGGAACCTTCCGGCACCGTGTAGTGGAAAGGATCGTAGCCCCAGTTGTAGGAGTCGGTCTGCGACACGTAGCCGTTCAATTCCTGTACTTGCGGATTGGCCTGGCTATCATCCTGCTTCAGTTCATTGAGCACTTCACCAATAGTCGAGGCGCTGCTGCAGTAATCAGCAAAACGGCTCTGCCGCACGGCGCTGTTCAACTCACACAAACGGCTGAAGGGTTGTGGCAGATCGGCCACCTTATCCGCGAACTCGTTGACCGTAGCCAGATCGAACACCGGCAGCAATTCAACGTGGGTCACTCCCGACTGCGCCAGTTGCTTGAGGTGTTTGACCATATTGCTGTCTTCTGCGGTTAGCGCCAGATACTTGCCGCGCATGGCTTCGGGTACCGTTTGGTCCCAGGCAGAAAGATCGCGGATATGGGATTCATGGATCACCATGCTGGCAATATCGGCCTGAGTCGCCTGCGGATGAGGCATTTTCAGGCTGTCCCAGCCTTCGGGTTTCAACTCGCTGTCA
Source organism: Serratia aquatilis (assembly GCF_044865145.1). Classification (NCBI taxonomy): domain Bacteria; kingdom Pseudomonadati; phylum Pseudomonadota; class Gammaproteobacteria; order Enterobacterales; family Yersiniaceae; genus Serratia; species Serratia aquatilis. The sequence continues at coordinate 913,665 of NZ_CP173186.1, forward strand.
TTCAGGTCTACTACCTGGCTGTACTCGGAGTTGGTTGACAGGCTATGGGAGTAGGGATCGGTCACCTCATACTGCTCCACCTTGCGCGACTGCGGGTGGTAAACGGTGAGCGCGAAACGATAGAAAGCCCCTTTGAGATCGCTACCTCCCTGATAAGACCAGGCACCAGACTCGCTATCTCGTGTCATCGGGTGGCTGCCAATCACTTTTTTATCTGCGCTGTACAGCACCAGTTCTACCTGCTGGGCAGTGGGAGCCCACAGGCGGAAAGTGACATCAGAGCCGTTCACCACCGCACCGTATTCCAGCTTTTCGGCGGCGGCTGCGAAGCGATCATCCAGCACCCCGGCGGTCTGGATCTGAGTCGCTGAACTGATGACCCCATCCTTATCGGTAGCAAGGGCAATGGTCTCTCCGGTCAATAATTGGTCTACACTGACATTTTCCGGCAACTTAAAGGCGGTATAGTCGGCCAGATGTGGAAAACGCGCGCGCGTCTCTTCGCTGACGGTGGTCGGTGTCAGTGAGTAATAGCTGTCGGTAAATTCGCCATTGCTGTTAGCGGCTACTTTGCTGCTCTGGCTGTAGTAGAGGCGAACAATGGGTTTATCTTTACCGGCTGGCCAGAGGATTGTCTGTTTGTCCACCCAGTGCGCATTGGCCTGTGCCACCCCGAAGGCAGCGCGGAAAGCATCGGCGCGGGTGTCATATAGCGCGTTGCTGCCGGCAATGACTGATACGGTGCGATCGGGGAAATCACTGAACGTGACGCGCATGTCGGCATCAATCAGCTTATTCTCGCCATCGCGCAGGATAAAGTTGATGCAACCGGTGGTTTTGTTCAGATCCAACACCCAGTATGGGCCGTATTGATCGCTGCCTGCTGGGGTATTACTGGTGTCATTCCAACCTGGGAGCGGTTCTTGCAGCGCGTCACAGGTGCCGTTATTCCACAGGAACAGGTTTTTGGTACTGTAATCACCGGTAGTTCCGTTGGTAACGGCCGCGACATCGACCAGATGGATCACCGCCTTGTTGCCCTCCGCCATCAGGGCTTCACCGGGAACGGCGACGTTGGGTAAATGAGCTACGGGTTCCTGATTAATTGGTGGCTCAGGCTTATTTTCTGGATTGGTGTTACTGCTGGAGGAGTTATTGTTATCACAGCCGCTGAGTAACACCAGCGAACCGAAGAGTAGGGCATTAAAGGTATGTTTAAGCATTCTAAATTCCTTCTACCCGTCGCCCTTCAAGATGCAGGGGTGTTGGCTGCTCTCGTTCACCCGAATCACTTACTTGAGTAAGCTCATCGGGACTCTCTCGTTTGCCGCCTACCTGCATCTTGAAGTAACTTGGGTATATAAGACTCACGTAATAGAAAGTAACAATTTGTAAAGCCATGGCATTAGATATTGCAGCGTGGGGAGGAGCATCCTCCCGGTCAAGAAGGCTTCAGGGCGTAGGGGGAAGGAGGAGGCTTAACCGGGCAGGGATGATGAAGCAGAAGAGGGCCAGCATTATTGTGTAAACCAAAAAAGCAAGAAATTACTTTTAAAACAGAAAGATGAAAAACACGCCTTAACGATAAATAATTATTTTTTCATTATGTGAGTCTGTATAGAGTAGTAGGCTGTTTAGCTCCGCAGACAGAACAGGTATACGCCGGGCAAAAAACATCGGGTGTTGGCGCTCCTGATTGGAATGTGACTAAAGGAAAGCATGATGCAATTTTCTGGGATGGCGTTGTCAATCAGGGAAATGGCCCTCAAGTGGTTAACCCCGCGTTGGGCGCTATATGCCGCCATCTTTCTGATGCTAAACCAATTGGCGATGTTGACTTGGCGTCTCTGGTTACCCGCAGAAATCCCTACTCCCGCTTTGCTTAAAGCCACCTTGCCGCAGGTAAAGACGGCAAGCAGTGAAACTTCAGCAGCCTACAATTTCACCCTGTTTGGCACCGCGGCCCCTTCTACTGCTAAAGCTATTGCTACCCCTACCGGCTCCGATGCTTCTTTGCTTAACGCACCGCCTTCGGCGCTAAAAATCAATCTGACCGGCATTGTTGCCAGCCCTACCCCTGCAAACTCCATCGCCATTATCGCCAAAGACAGCAAACAGTTCAGTCTGGCCATCGGTGACAGTACGCCGGGATACGACGCCAAGGTCGCCGCTATTTTCCCCGACCGGGTAGTGATCAGCTATCAGGGGCGTTACGAAGCGTTGCTGCTGTTCGGTGACTCGCCCGCCGTAGCCAAGACGGGGGGGGGCGAGAAAACTCAATCCATCAAGGCCCAGCTCAAGCAGCAGCCGCAAAACATTCTCAACTATCTGAATATTTCCCCGGTGATGGTGGACAACAAACTGACCGGCTATCGCCTGAATCCTGGCGCACAAAAGGAGTTGTTCCAGCAGGTCGGGCTGCAGGAAAACGATCTAGCCGTGGCGATTAATGGTTTGGACCTGCGCGATGCCCAACAGGCTCAACAGGCGTTGAAACAACTACCAGAACTCAGTGAACTGAATCTTACCGTCGAGCGTGACGGTCAATTGCAGGATATCTACGTTGCTCTTGGAGATAATTAATTGTTTAACAAAGGAATAGTCAGGAGCTTACGCGTTCTGGTGCTAGCCACTGCGTTGCTTGGTACTCAGCCAGCCTGGAGCGCCGAGTTTTCTGCCAGTTTCAAGGGCACGGATATTCAGGAGTTCATTAATACCGTCAGCAAGAATCTGAATAAAACGGTGATTATTGATCCCGCCGTGCGCGGCACGATCACGGTGCGCAGCTACGATATGTTGAACGAAGAGCAGTACTACCAGTTCTTCCTCAGCGTGTTGGACGTCTACGGTTTTGCCGTGGTGGATATGCAGAACGGCGTGCTGAAGGTGGTGCGATCCAAAGACGCTAAAACCTCGGCGGTACCGGTCGCCAATGATGCTGAACCGGGGCAGGGGGACGAGGTAGTGACGCGGGTGGTGCCGGTCAACAACGTCGCGGCCAGAGATCTCGCGCCGCTGCTGCGTCAGCTTAACGACAACGCCGGAGCGGGCAGCGTAGTGCACTACGAGCCTTCCAACGTGCTGCTGATGACTGGGCGAGCGGCGGTGATCAAACGCCTGATGGCGATAGTCGAGCGGGTCGATAAGGTTGGCGACCGCAGCGTGGTTACCGTGCCTCTGGCCTATGCTTCAGCGGCAGAGGTGGTCAAAATGGTCACTGAATTGACCAAGGATGCCAGCAAGTCGGCGATGCCAAGCCTGATGACCGCCAGCCTGGTGGCCGACGAGCGTACCAACTCGGTACTGGTAAGTGGTGAACCCAATTCCCGCCAGCGCATCGTTGCCATGATCAAGCAACTGGACCGCGAGCAGGCGGTGCAGGGCAATACCAAAGTGATTTACCTTAAATACGCCAAGGCGACCGATCTGGTTGAAGTGTTGACCGGCGTCAGCAGCAGCATTCAAAGCGAACAGCAGAATGCCAAACCCGCCGAAGCGCTGCGCAAAGATGTCACCATCAAGGCCCACGAACAGACCAACGCCCTGATCCTCACCGGTGCGCCGGATGTGATACGCGATCTGGAAAAAGTGATTTCCCAACTGGATATCCGCCGCGCTCAGGTGCTGGTGGAGGCGATCATTGCCGAAGTGCAGGATGCCGATGGCCTTAACCTGGGCATTCAGTGGGCGAACAAGCACGCTGGTGGCACTCAGTTCACCAATACCGGGTTGCCGATCACCACGGCGATTGCCGGGGTTAATCAGTACAACCAGGACGGCTCGATCAATAACAGCCTGGCCAGTGCCTTGAGCAGCTTTAACGGTATTGCCGCCGGTTTTTATCAGGGCAACTGGGCCATGCTGTTGACCGCGCTGTCCAGTAGCAGCAAGAACGATATTCTGGCAACGCCGAGCATCGTCACGCTGGATAATATGGAGGCCACCTTCAACGTCGGCCAGGAAGTCCCGGTGCTGTCGGGCTCACGTACCACCTCGGGCGACAACATATTCAATACCGTGGAGCGCAAAACTGTCGGTATCAAACTGAAGGTAAAACCGCAGATTAACGAAGGGGATTCGGTGCTGTTGGAGATCGAGCAGGAGGTTTCCAGCGTGGCGGACGCGGCTTCCAGCAGCAGTGCCAATCTGGGCGCGACCTTCAATACCCGGACGGTGAACAATGCCGTGCTGGTGGGCAGTGGGGAGACGGTGGTAGTGGGTGGTTTACTGGATAAAACGGTCCGCGACAGCACCGATAAAGTACCGTTACTGGGGGATATTCCGGTGCTGGGGTATCTGTTCCGCTCCAACAGCCAGCAGGTTTCCAAGCGCAACCTGATGCTGTTTATCCGCCCATCGATTATCCGCGACCGCGATGAGTATCGCCGCGCCTCATCGGAGAAATATCAGGCGTTTAACCAGGAGCAGGAGCAGCTACGTGGTAAGGAAACCAAAGGGTTGACCTTGAACAACGAGGTATTGAAGCTGCCAGCGGATCAGAATGGGGCGACGTTCCGCCAGGTCAATGCGGCAATCAGCGCGTTCTATCAGCGGGGAACCCAATGAGTGATGCCGTAATCGACCACGGTGAACTACGGCCTCAACTGCCTTTCGCCTATGCCCGTGCGCAACGCATTCTGCTACTGCGCGGTCAGGCCGGGTGCCACGCGCTGTGCGTAGCCGATACGGCGGGCAGCGCCCTGCTTGAAGCCCGCAGAGTGGCCGGGTGCGCTCTTACCGTCAGCACGCTTTCAGCCGAAGAGTTCGAGCAGCAACTGGTGAGCAGCTATCAGCGTGACTCGGAAGAGGCGCGGCGCATGATGGCCGATATTGGCAATGAAATGGATTTTTACACCCTGGCTGAAGAGCTACCCGATAGCGACGATTTGCTGGACGCCGACGACGATGCGCCAATCATCCGGCTGATCAACGCCATGCTGACCGAGGCGATCAAAGACAAGGCTTCGGATATCCACATCGAAACCTACGAACGTCATCTGCAGATCCGTTTCCGGGTGGATGGCGTGCTGCGTGAGATCCTGCGGCCCCAGCGGCGGTTGGCGTCGTTGTTGATATCGCGCATCAAGGTAATGGCGCGGCTGGATATTGCGGAAAAACGCGTTCCACAGGATGGGCGTATGGCGTTGCGCGTCGGTGGCAGGGCTATCGACGTGCGTGTCTCCACCCTGCCTTCCAATTATGGCGAGCGGATCGTTCTGCGCTTGCTGGACAAGAACAGCGTCAGTTTGGATCTCGACACTCTTGGCATGTCGCGGCAAAACCAGCGGCAGATCGATGAGCTGATCCAGCGCCCCCACGGCATTATATTGGTGACCGGCCCGACCGGCTCCGGTAAAAGTACCACGCTGTATGCGGCGCTCAGCCGCTTGAACGCCAGCGAACGCAACATTATGACGGTGGAGGATCCCATCGAATACGAGCTGGACGGTATCGGCCAGACTCAGGTAAATCCCAAGGTGGATATGACCTTCGCCCGTGGCCTGCGTGCGATCCTGCGTCAGGACCCGGATGTGGTACTGGTGGGAGAGATCCGCGATAGCGAAACCGCGCAGATTGCGGTGCAGGCTTCGCTGACCGGCCATCTGGTGCTATCAACCTTGCATACCAACAGTGCATTGGGGGCGTTGTCGCGCCTGCAGGATATGGGGATCGAGCCCTTTTTACTGTCGACCTCACTGCTGGCGGTGCTGGCTCAGCGGCTGGTGCGAACCTTATGCCCCGACTGCCGCCACCCTTATCAGGCCGATGCGGCGCTGGCGCAACAGATGGAGATCCCACCGGGAACCACGGTCTGGCAACCTAAGGGTTGCCCGCAATGTAACTTTATCGGTTACCGGGGCCGAACCGGGATCCATGAACTGCTGTTGATCGACGACCGAGTGCGTGCAGCTATCCACCAGGGCGAACGTGAGTTCGCTATTGCCCGCCAACTGCGCAATGAGTACGTGACGCTGCGCCGTAGCGGTTGCGAGAAAGTGTTAGCGGGCGAAACCAGTTGGGAAGAGGTGGTTCGCGTCACGGAAAGCCAACTGCCGGAGGAAGAGTGATATGGCACTGTTCCATTACCAGGCGTTAGACCAACGTGGCAAAAAACGCCGGGGCGTGCAGGAGGCGGATTCTGCCCGCCATGCGCGCCAGCTGCTACGGGAACAAGGGTTGGTTCCCGTCAGCCTGGATGAAGGGCAGGATGAACGCCAACGGGCCTGCAGCGGCAAGCGCGCCTTATGGCAGCGTGGCATCAGCAGCGCCGATCTGGCGTTATTGACCCGGCAATTGGCGACGCTGGTGGCCGCTTCGCTGCCGCTGGAAGAAGCGCTGGATGCGGTTGCCAAACAGAGTGAAAAACCGCGCCAGCGGGCGCTGATGGCGGCGGTGCGCACCAAAGTGCTGGAAGGGCACTCGCTGGCGGAAGCGATGGGCGGTTACCCCGCCAGCTTTGAGCGCCTGTACTGCGCCATGGTGGCCGCAGGGGAAGCCTCTGGTCATCTGGATCTGGTATTGAACCGGCTGGCGGATTACACCGAACAGCGCCAGCAGATGCGTGGGCGGATCCTGCAGGCAATGATTTATCCCTGCGTACTGACGGTGGTTGCCATCAGCGTGATTGCCATCCTGCTTTCTGCCGTGGTGCCCAAAGTGGTGGAACAGTTCGTTCATATGAAACAGGCGTTGCCGCTCTCCACCCGCATGCTGATGGCGTTGAGTGACGGCGTGCGCACCTTTGGCCCCTGGTTGCTGCTGCTGATACTGCTTGGCGTATTGCTGATGCGTGTGCTGTTGCGCCAGAGTGCGCGGCGCGTGGCTTTCCACCGCCAGTTACTGCGCCTGCCGGTGATTGGCCGCATTGCCCGGGGCCTGAATACCGCACGCTATGCCCGCACGTTGAGCATCCTCAACGCCAGCGCGGTGCCGCTGTTGCAGGCGATGCGCATCAGCGGTGAGGTGCTGACCAATGACTATGCCCGCAGCCAACTGGCCGTTGCCACCGAATCGGTGCGCGAAGGGGTGAGCCTGCACCGAGCCTTGGAGCTGACGGCTCTGTTCCCGCCGATGATGCGCCACATGATCGCCAGCGGCGAACGCAGCGGTGAGCTGGACAGCATGCTGGAACGTGCGGCGGACAATCAGGACCGTGAATTTTCTGCCCAGATGCAATTGGCATTAGGGCTGTTTGAACCCTTGCTGGTGGTCAGCATGGCGGGAGTGGTGCTGTTTATTGTCTTGGCGATCCTGCAACCGATCCTGCAATTAAATACCTTGATGAGTTCCTGAATAAACGGAGAAAAACATGCAGCAACAGCGTCAGCGCGGCTTTACCCTGTTGGAAATTATGGTGGTGATTGTGATCCTCGGTGTCCTTGCCAGCCTGGTGGTGCCCAACCTGATGGGCAATAAAGATAAGGCGGATCATCAGAAGGTGGTCAGCGATCTGGTAGCGCTCGAGAGCGCGCTGGATATGTACAAGCTCGATAACAGCCGTTACCCCACCACCGAACAGGGGCTACAAGCGCTTGTCACCAAGCCTTCCGCCCAGCCGGAGCCGCGTAATTACCCGAAAGACGGCTATATCCGCCGCTTGCCGCAGGACCCATGGGGAGCGGATTACCAATTGCTGAGCCCTGGGCAGCACGGTCAGGTCGATATTTTCTCTTACGGGCCGGACGGCATGCCAGACACTGAAGATGACATTGGCAACTGGACCATCGGTAATAAGAAGTAGTGCGTCAGCGCGGCTTCACGCTGCTGGAAATGATGCTGGTAGTGCTGCTGATTGGCAGCGCCGCCAGCCTGGTAATGATGTCATTTCCTGCCGTTCAGCAGAGTAACCCACAGCAACAACTGGCTCGTTTTCAGGCCCAGTTGGATTTCGCCCTGGACGATAGCCAACAGAATGGTCAGTTGTTGGGGATCCTGGTGCGGCCTGAGGGTTGGCAGTTCAAGATCCTGCGACGGCAGCAGCCAGAAAATGCAGCCGCATCGTCGGGTTCGGACACTTGGCAAGGGTATGTCTGGCAAGAGTGGCAACCGCGCCGTGGGGCGCTGGGCGGCGAAATGCCGGAGGGAATGCAGCTTGAGCTACAGTTCCCCGGCCTTGAGGACTGGCCGTCGGCTGAGGCTAGCGAGCCGGATATCATGCTGTTACCGGGTGGCGAGATCACCCCGTTCAAACTGCTTTTCGGGCCAACAGGCGTCTGGCTGCAGGTTGATAACAGCGGTGTGGTGAGTACCTCCGAACCTGAGGCTGCACGGTGAAAATGCAGCGCGGGATGACCTTGCTGGAAGTGCTGGTGGCGCTGGTGGTATTTGCTTTGGCGGGGTTGGCGCTGTTGCAAACCACGGCCCAGCAGGCGAGCGGTATTGGCCGCATGGAAGAAAAGGTACTGGCGAGCTGGCTGGCCGATAATCAGCAGGTCCAACTGCATTTGGAGAAAACCTGGCCGGAGAAGCGCTGGAGCGAAAAAACGGTCACCTTTGCCGGGGAGCAGTGGCACCTGCGCTGGCAGGGCGTAGATACCCAAATCAGCCAGTTGCGTGCGCTGGATGTTGAGGTGCGGCGTAACAAACAAGATGCGGCGGCGCTGGTTTCTTTGCGCAGCTATGTGGTGCAGCAATGAATCGCCAAACGGCGCGGGGATTTACCCTGTTGGAAATGCTGCTGGCGTTGGCGATTTTTGCTGCGCTGAGCATCAGCGCATTCCAGGTACTACAGGGTGTGATGCGTAACGATGAGATTTCCCAACGTAAGGTGCAACGCTTGGCCGAGTTGCAGCGGGCATTCGTGCAGATCGACAAAGACTTCGGCCAGATCATCCCGCGCCGCAGCCGGGGCAGTGAGCGCCTGCTGTCTGCCGCACGTTACCAGTTACAGAGTGAGGACTGGGCAGTTTCTTTCATGCGCAATAGCTGGCAGAACCCTTTGGGCAGGCTGCCACGTTCGGAATTACAGAGTGTGGGTTACCGCCTGCGCAATCAGCAGTTAGAGCGCTTGAGCTATAGCCATCCAGATCCACAGGTAGGCGAAACACCGGTAGTTAAGGTAGTGCTCAGCAGCGTCAGCGCTTTTCGCCTGCGGTTCTTTGCCAAAGGAGCCTGGCAGGAGAACTGGGATAATGCGGCAACGTTACCGCAAGGGATTGAAGTGACGCTGACGGTGAACGGCGTGGGTGAACTGACCCGCTTGTTCGCCCTGCCTGAAGGGCCAAGCGAATGAAAGGGCGGCAGAAAGGCGTTGCGCTGCTGGTGGTGCTATTGATCCTGGCCTTGATGGTTACGGTTGCCGCCACGATTGCCGAACGTAACGGGCGCACTTATCTGCGCACGGCGGCGCAGCTGCAACAGCAGCAGGCGAAATGGTATGGCGTTGCGGCAGAGGCGCTAGCCGGGAAAATCCTGCAGAGAGATAGGCTGGATCTGCCGAATAAAACCCATCTGGCGCAAAACTGGGCGCAAGAGGATCGCAGATTCCCGGTTGAAGGGGGCGAATTGCAGGGGCAAATTGTCGATGGGCAGGCCTGTTTTAATCTCAACGCCATTAATCAGGGCGCGGGGGAGCAGACTGACACGCCTTATCCCGCCAAGGTTTTTCTACAGCTATTGAACAATCTGGGGGAGGAGCCGCTGCACTCAGAACAGGTGACCGCCGCCTTGCGCGACTGGATAGACAGCGACAGTGAACCCGGCATCAATGGTGCGGAAGATGATGTGTATATGGCATTGGAGCAGCTTTACCTGCCGGCTAATCAGCCGATGCAGGATGTCAGCGAGTTGCGCATGGTTTATGGTGTTGACGCCGCACTTTATCAACGGCTGCTGCCCTATGTGTGCGCATTGCCAACGCAGACGTTGTTGTTGAATATCAACACCTTGCGTACCGCCCAAGGGCCGTTATTGGCGGCGTTGTTTCTGGCCGAACTCTCGCCGCAAGAGGCCGAGCAGTTGTTACAACAGCGGCCACGGGAAGGGTGGGACAGCGTGGCGGAATTTTTGGCACAGCCGTCGTTAGAGGATATTGAGACTACCACGCTCAGGCCCATGCTGGCGGTGAATAGCGACTTTTTTTTGGCCAATTTCAGCGTGCTGATGGGCGACAACCATTTCAGTCAGCACAGTTTATTGCAAAAGGCAGGCAATAATTTTCAGGTAGTACAGCGGAAATACGGATTAAGCATGATGGTGACGCCTTGACTGAGAACATAAAGCGCAATGGGGAAGCGCGGTTAATCCTGCGGTTACCCAGTGACGACAGCCAGCCGCTCCTGTGGCGATGGGCTCACCTGCAAGGGAGCCTGGCGGCAGGGGAGACTGACCCAGAGCTGGCGCGTCTGCTCGCCAGTTACCCGGCGTGGGTGCTGGTTCCGGCGAGTGAGTTTGCTTTCCATCAGGTGACGCTGCCGCGACGGGCGCGACGCCAGAGCCTGCAGGTATTGCCATTTATGCTGGAGGAGCAGTTGGCAACGGATGTCGAGCGCCTGCACTTCGCCATTTTGCAGCAGAGTGGTGACCTGTGTGACGTTGCGGTGGTGGAGAAAAACGCCATGCAGCGCTGGATTGCCCGCTGCGAGCAACTGGGTGTGCGCGTGCAGGCGCTGCTCCCCGACGTGCTGATGTTACCGCTGGTGGCTAACGGATGGAGTGTCGTCCGCCTGAACGATCAATGGTTGTTCCGGCGGGCGGCCCATGCCGGGATGATTGTCGAATCCTGCTGGTTGCCCGAATTGCTGGCGCTATGGTCACCGCCGCTGATTAGTAGCTATTCCGCGCCCCCGCCACAGACGGCGGATGTGCCAGAGTGGCGTGTGCAGCCCACGCGGGATTTACTGCAACTGGCGGCAGAAGGTGAAGTCTATCGCGGTGCCGATCTACGCCAGGGGGAGTTTACCCGCTCCAGCCCGTGGCGCGCCGGTTTACGCCCTTGGCGCCCGGTGATGCTGGTTCTGGCAGGGTATTTACTGCTGCTGAGCGTCGACGCGGGGTGGTCACACTATCGGCTGTGGCAACAGGCTGAACAGTGGCGAAAGCAGAGTGTGCAGCTTTATCAGCAACTATTCCCGGCAGAGAAAAATGTGGTTAACCCACGCGTACAGATGCAGCAACATTTGCAGGCGTTACAGCCTATCGAACCGGCTGGGCTGAGCGTGCAGATGCGCCAGTTGCAGCAGTTGATCGCCAAGAGCCCGAAGATTGGCTTACAGGCGTTGTCCTATGACGCCAGCCGTAAAGAAATCAAAATCGATCTTCACGCGCCTTCTTTCCAGGTGTTGGAGCAGTTCCAGAACATTGTCGGGCAGCGTTATCGGCTGCAACCCGGCGAAGTGAAGCAGGGCCCAGGCAGGGTAGAAAGCCGGTTGATTCTGGGGATACAGGATGAATGAGTTGAAACGGCGCTGGTTGCAGTTCAGCCCCCGGGAACGACTGCTGCTATTGGGCTGTGGCGTACTGATGATTGTGAGCCTGTGCTACTACACGCTTTGGCAGCCTTGGCAACAACGGGCCGAGCAGTGGCAACGCACCATCGCCCGCGAAAAGGGCACGGTGGAATGGATGACTCAACAGGCCCCGCGCCTGCGCCAACAAACGCCGCGCCCGCTGCAGGATGAATCGCTCAGCCTGTCGGCGACGGTGACGCGCAGCGCCACCGCGCAGGGGATTGGCATTGCCCGTATACAACCGCAGGGGGAACGCTTGGCCGTGACTCTCGAAGCGGGTGACTTTAACCGCTTGATGCTCTGGCTAACACAGTTGGAACAGCAATATCGGGTGCGAGTCGTCGCGCTCGACGTGGCCGCGCAGCCCGGCAAACCCGGTTGGGTAGCGGTAAACAAGCTGATGCTGGAACGCCGTAATGGGCGCTAAAGCGAAAAAAATCGCCCTGGTGCTGGCCTGCTATCTGCTGCTGTTGGGTTGGAATGCACCGGCACAGCTGTTACGGAGTTTTCTGCCAGCGGAGATGCGTATTGGCAGTTTTACCGGTTCGATCTGGCAAGGCAGCTTGCGCCAATTCAACTGGCATCAGCTTACGCTGGCAGAGGTGAACTGGCAGTTCACATTCTCTTCATGGCGGCCAGCATTGCAGCTTGAACTGTGGGATCCGCAGGGTATTCAGGGGCACGGGACATTGCGCGGTTGGTCCGGCCTGCAATTGTATGAATGGCAACTCTCGGCCCCCGCAGATTGGCTACAGCAACGCTTGCCGTTGCCATTACCGATAACGGCTCAAGGTAAACTACAGCTGCGCCTACAGCAGGGGGAACTCGGCCCACATGGCTGCGTAAACCTTACCGGCGGGCTGATTAACTGGCACAATGCGCAGCTGGCAACGCCTTTGGGTGGGTTAGATCTTGCCAATATACAGGGGCAACTCAGTTGTAACCGGCAAGGGGCGCTAGCGCTGGTGCTGAAGCAGAACTCTGCTCATCTGAACCTGACGGGGCAGGGCAATCTCGCACTCGACGGACGCTATCAGTTCAACGGACAATTGCGCGGTGGGCCGGAGTTACCTGATGTGATAAAACCGCTGCTGTCTCAGTTGGGTAAAGCCAATGACCAGGGGCTGATCGCCTGGCAGGTTCAGGGGCGGGCATTTTGATGCGCAACAACAGGGAGGTTTTGTGAATTTGCTGTTGGATTTTACCCTGGCTTTTCCCTTTGTCTGGCTGGGTTCGGTAGCGCTATTGGGGGCGATTGTCGGCAGTTTTCTGAACGTGGTGATTTACCGCTTGCCCGTGATGCTGGAAACACGCTGGCAGCGCGAGGCATGGTTGCAACTGGCGCAGCCTTTGCCAGCGCAGATGCCCCGTTTTAACCTGCTGTTACCGCACTCTTGCTGCCCCCATTGCCAGCAGCCGATTGCCGCCAGGGATAATATTCCGCTGTTGAGTTTTCTGTGGCTGAAGGGCAGAGCCCGTTGCTGCGGTGGGCGTATCTCTTGGCGTTATCCGTTGGTTGAAGTGGCGACGGCATTACTCTTTACGCTGGCGGCGGTGGTTTTGCCGTTGGGAATGCCGCTGTTGGGAGCCTGGATATTTCTCTCGTTGTTACTGGCGTTGGCGGTGATCGACCACCATACCCAACTGCTACCCGATGTGCTGACGTTGCCGCTGCTGTGGATTGGGCTGCTATTTAATCTGCAAGGGTATTTTGTTGAACTGGAGGCAGCAACCATCGGTGCAATGGCCGGGTATTTGTGCTTATGGAGCTTATTCTGGCTGTTTAAACTGGCGACAGGCAAAGACGGGCTCGGCTATGGTGATTTTAAATTGCTGGCGGCGCTGGGTGCTTGGCTGGGCTGGCAGGCATTGCCGCAGGTAATTCTGCTGGCGGCGAGCTGTGGGCTGCTGTTTACCTTGGTACAACGGGCTGTAACACGCAAGGATTACCATCAACCGTTGGCTTTTGGCCCTTGGCTGGCTTTGGCGGGAGCGGCCAATATGCTGATGTCTTTAAACGTCAACGCGCTGTGGTAACGCGGGGCTGGCACACCAAATAAAAACTTTTCTCACCGGTTGGTGCCGGGGATTAGGTGGAATGGAACTCGGGAAAATAACAAGATGATGATTAAGTTACCTCTATTTGTGCGCTTGGCTTCGGTGCTGTTGGTTTTGGGCGTGGTGGGTTGCCAACAGCCGCATTCTGCACGCCAGAGTAAATCTGTGCCCCTGAACGATCAGGTCGAGCAGCTTGCCTCGGTGGTTGCTGGTACTAAATACCTCAAATACAAGTGTAATCGCAGTGATTTACCCGCTGATGCGGTGATCAACCGGGTGGCTAACAAGGTGGCAAAACAGCGCGGTTGGGACCCGGCGGCCTATGCGGCCCTGCCTCAGCGCAGCGAGGCTATTTATCAGAGCCTGACCAGAGACAGCACGCCGGAACAGACTAAATGCAGTAGTTTTAACGGCCTGCTGGCCCCTTTCACCGATGAGTTGCGAAAAGAAGGGCGCTAAACATCTCGCATTCTTTCTGCTATCAAGTGAACGCGCCCGAGCAGGTGGCTCAAGAGCCAGCCTCAGGCCCTTGCCAAATCAGCAACTGTCTTGATGGTTCCAGAGTGCCTTAAAATAAGGCTTGATGGCGTTTTTTAACCTAGAGACAGTTTAATGCGCATTCCGCAGGCAGTTGCGTAGCGTTGCAAGGTTGAAAGGCTTGCACTTGACGCATTTCTCTCCAGTCGGCTCACTGCTTGCTGGCTGGCTGACTCCCATGCGTGCAGCAATTTCTGTGCTGGTCAGCCCTGATTTAGATTTCATTGCGACCAGTACTGCACGAAGTTCCTCTTCTTGAGTTTCTTCCTCATAAGCCTTTTTGACCTCAGGATTTGCCAACGCTTTCGCTTTAATATCTGAAAATTTGATACCTTTAACTGCCATCTTTTAGCTCCTCCCATCTTGACTTAGCCAGTGCTATCTCAGCTTTCGGTGTCTTAGGGGGTTTCTTTATGAACGTCCTTAATATTATGGGGAGGGGACGTCACCTAAGGTATTGCCATTCACTGACTGGCCTCATGCTTATCTTTCACTGGGATTTTCCTCATCCACTTTGCCACCGGGCCAATCCTCTAACGCATCCAGCGTGAACACCTCGCCGTTAAAATCGAAGATAGTCACGTCCTGCTGGATCTGTTCAATGATCAGGTTGGGGGCGGGGCTGTCACCTTCCCGATAGCGCTGCCCATTGAGCGTAATGCTGCGTTTATCATCCTCAGAAGCATAAACGTGGGCGCTGTAACGCAGCGCTGGCAGCTCATCACTAGCCAACGTCTCTGCGGGCGCTGGCTGAACGGTTGGGATGTTTTGCTCCACGGTCTCTTTGTTGGCCACAGCGGCGGCATCAGGCTTAACCTGTGCAATATGGTTTTGCGCTACGGCGGAGGGCACCACTTTGGCGATGGTGGCTACCGGGTGATCGAGTTGCGGATTGTTACGCCAATGCTCACTAGAAAACCAGCCGAAGGCGATAAACAGCAACGCATAGACCGGCAAGAGATAATGAGGAATAAACAGCCCGTTGGGGCTACGCGTCCTGACTTCTGGTGTTAATTCCGTTTGTTTATTCACAACCCTGAGCCCTTGAGTTAATGCGCTGTGCGGGAGCCGAAACCCCGCGAGCCATGAGGGATACAGCCTAGTATGAGAAGAAGCTATCTGTCCGGCAGGCGCGGGTCAAGAGCGCTTTACGTGTATTTTAAGCAGGTTTAGTGAAACACGGACAGCCGAAGGCTTAAACCCCGGTTGCCGGTTTGGTAAGTAGCGAAAATAGGCTGACTGCAAAATCATTTTCGCAGTCAGTTTTTTATTGGGTTAAATAGGGGGGCTTAATAAATGATCGCTATTTACTCTTGTTCTGAACAAAAAGATCGCGCGCTTTTACCGCCAGATCAGGATAGTTTGAAAACATTGCGTCCATACCCATATCGAGATAGTTTTTATACTCGGCTGCGGAAGCAACGGGATCGTTTTTAGCAAACGTCCAGCCGTGTACTTTCAAACCGGCAGCATGCGCCTGCGCAATATATTCTTTGGTGATCGGGTAAGTTTTATTGTTGATCAACAGGCTGATGCCCTCAGCAAAACTGGTGACTTCGTTAAAAGCAAGCAGTGGCTTTTTATCCTGAACGATTTGTAAGCGGGCTATACCATCATCCCCCATTACAGCTACACCCAAGACAATCTGAGGTATTTTATTATTCTGTGCCTCTTCTTTGCCCCTGGTGCTGCGCAAAGTGGTATCGCTGAAAGACTGGATAAATACCTTACTGTCAGCGGTGTAGTTATTGCGCGACAAGATTTCGATAATTGCATCTTCCATCAGCGGATCGGCCTGCTTGGCTTCGGGGTAGATACCAATTTCACGTTTGGTGACGGTTTCCTGCTGCTTAACAAAGTCGATGACTTCCTGAAAGGTCGGGACATCAAACGGATTGGCGGCGCTAGGGGTAAAGCCAGGGTAGCTCTCTTTGGCGGTTCCTTTAGGTAATACTGTCAGGGTTTTAATTTCTGATAAGGTGAAATCGGCGACTTTATATCCATCATTACGCTTATCAAATAATTCAGCAATGTTAGTCGTGCGCTCCAATGTCTCATCATGCATCGCTACCAATTCATTATCGAGCGTTAACTGTAGGTCGGGTTCAATATAATCTGCCCCCATTTTTATCGCTAACTGATAAGCCGCCAACGTGTGCTCTGGTAGGTAGCCACTCGCACCGCGATGGGCAATCACTAAGGGTTGTTCTACTACGGCGGGTTTTTCAGCTTCTGGTGCGGGGGTTTCGTTGTGAGTTGTGGTGTTGTTATTATCGCATGCTGCCAATAACGAGATCGTCGACAGCATGGCAATCATTATGTATTTCTTCATCCAGGGTATTCCTTTTTTGTTTTTAATTTATTTAATAATTGCTTCATTTAACAAACCGGTAAAAAGAAGGAGAATTTTTACAACCTTCCCCGATTACTGGTGGACATAACAGTGCCTGACTTAAATGAAAATTTAATGACCCGATTATTTTTTATTTATTAATGGTTGCCGCTAGGCTGTGTCCCTTAACTGCCCCTTAGCTGTCCGTGGTGCCGTCGCTTGCGTCCATTTAAGGGACTCAGCCAGCTAAATCCTCCAGTAAAGCCGTCAGCGATTTTTTCTGCCTTGCCGGGTGGGTAACCAGACTCAACTGCGCCTGATAGGTCAGCGATTGGTCACCTAACTGCTTCATCACGCCTTGTTCCACCCAACGCGTAGCAAAATGGGTTGGCAGGTAACCGAGATATTTACCACTGAGGATCAGATGAGCCACGCTTTCCATGTGGAAAGCCATGGAACCAAACTTGGTTGGGGTTATCGGACGCAGTTGCTGCGCCAGCAAATAGCCGCGTTTTACCCTGCCCAATCTCGGCGGGTGAACAGATACGGCATTGAAACTGCACATCCTGATGGCGGCGACTGAACTGCCGGATGGCTTGGCTGAAAGGCACACCTAGCAGGGTTACCAGGTTGTCCACCAGGCCAATGATCAGATCGCCGCATAGGTTGCTGGACTTCCCGTAACCTATCACACCATTCTTACCAGGCTATCAATTTTTTGATTTTATGTCTGATAACGGAAATAGTTTAAATTTATCAATAACATAAAAACAAAACAAAGTTTTGAATTTATATTTTAATCTTTAAATTTTTATTAAAATCACTTTCCTCTTTTGTGATATCACTCAATTTACAAAGTTGTATAATAAGTTACCGTTAGTCATATCTGATTAGCCTACTAAGCGGTTGGCAATTTACTAATAAACCTACTGATTTATTTGGACATTATTTGTCTGACGGTCAGCTCATGCCTAAAAACAGGCTCATTGAGGAAGGCTGAATAATGCCGAATCAATATCAGATTAAAAAATGACACCTGGGTTGCTTTTAATCGGGCTTTTTATTCAATGAGTTACCCCAGGTTCTGCCGTTAACCTCTGGAGACCATCCTATGAAACTTTCCAAGACGCTACTCAGCCTTTGCCTCACCTCGGCAACCTTATTAATCAGCCACTCCTCGCTTGCTGCGCAGCAGATCAAAGCTGCCGATGTTCATCCAGCCGGTTACCCGAACGTTGTTGCCGTTGAGCATATGGGGGAAAAATTAAAACAGGCCACCAATGGCCGTCTGGAAATCAAAACCTTCCCTGGTGGAGTATTAGGTGACGAGAAACAGGAGATCGAACAGGCGCAGATTGGGGCGATTGATATCATTCGCGTCTCCATGTCGCCGGTCGCGGCAATTCTGCCGGAAGTAGACGTTTTTACTCTGCCCTATATCTTCCGCGATGAAGATCACATGCACAAAGTGCTGGACGGCGAGATTGGTAATGAGATTGGTCAGAAAATTACCGATAACCCCAAGTCAAAAATGGTGTTCCTCGGATGGATGGACAGCGGCACGCGCAACATGATCACCAAGGCACCTGTCGCTAAATCAGAAGATCTGCAGGGCATGAAGATCCGCGTGCAGGGTAACCCGGTGGCGCTCGCCACGTTGAAAGCCATGGGGGCCAACGCGGTTAGCATGGGGGTAAGCGAAGTGTTCAGCGGTATGCAGACCGGCGTTATCGATGGTGCGGAAAACAACCCGCCAACCTATGTTGCCCACAACTACATGCCGGTTGCCAAAAACTACACCCTGACCGGCCATATGATCATTCCTGAAGTATTTCTCTATTCCAAAACCAAGTGGAACAAACTGTCTGCTGAAGATCAGCAGTTAGTTCTCAAACTGGCGAAAGAGGCACAGGCCGAGCAGCGCGAACTGTGGGCCAAATATAACCAGGAGTCTCTGGATAAGATGAAGGCCGGTGGCGTGAATATTCAGGAGATCGATCGCGATTATTTCTACAAGGCGACTCAGCCGGTGCGTGACCAGTTTGGCAAAAATTATCAAGAGCTGATCCTGCGTATCGAAGCCATCAAATAATGGCCATGGGGGGAACCAAAGCTTCCCCCACTTTTCCTGATTAGGATGTAGGGGATTATCATGTCTCGCTCTTATATATCGCTGATGGACTTCCTTTATCGTTTTTCCATCTGGCTTTCTGGCCTTGCCCTGCTGGTGATGACCATCGTGATCCCGATCGGTATTTTTGCCCGCTATGTATTGAACTCCGGTCTGTCATGGCCTGAGCCGGTCGCGATCATCTGTATGGTGACTTTTACCTTCGTCGGTGCCGCCGTCAGCTACCGCTCCTGCTCACATATCGCGGTCAGCATGATGACCGACCGGCTGTCAGAACCGATGAAAAAAGTCTGTTCAGTACTGACCGATCTGATGATGCTGGCGATCAGCCTGTTTATTCTCTATTACGGCTATAACCTGTGTCTGGAGCTGTGGGAACAACCGGTGGCAGAATTCCCGATCTTAACCGCAGGGGAAACCTATCTGCCGCTGCCAATCGGCTCATTCATCACGCTGTTGTTCATTATTGAACGCATCTTTTTTGGTCCGCAGAATCACCGCCCGGTGGTTATGCTGGGTAATTCCTAAGCGGTCACCAGGAGCCTGTAAATTATGGACGCATTAATACTCTTGCTAACCCTTGGCGTAATGCTCGCCATTGGCGTTCCCGTGGCCTACGCCGTCGGCATCAGCGCCGTCGCCGGGGCATTCTGGATCGATCTACCGCTCGAAGCCGTGATGATTCAGATCACCAACGGTGTGAACAAGTTTTCGCTGCTGGCTATACCGTTCTTTATTCTGGCCGGGGCCATTATGGCGGAAGGCGGTATTGCTCGCCGCCTGGTGAACTTTGCCTATATCTTTGTCGGGTTTATTCGTGGTGGCCTGTCGCTGGTCAACATCGTCGCCTCGACCTTCTTTGGTGCTATCTCTGGCTCATCGGTGGCGGATACCGCATCTATCGGTTCAGTGATGATCCCGGAAATGGATAAGAAGGGCTACCCGCGAGACTTTGCCGCAGCGGTAACTGCCAGCGGTTCGGTTCAGGCGATCCTCACACCGCCGAGCCATAACTCGGTGATTTATTCGCTGGCGACTGGCGGTACAGTTTCCATTGCTTCGCTGTTTATTGCCGGGATCCTGCCTGGTTTACTGCTGAGCTTGACGCTGATGGCGATGTGCGTTTGCTTCGCCCACAAGCGTGGCTACCCAAAAGGCGAGCGTGTGCCATTCCGTGAGGCGTTGAAGATCTTCGTTGATACCCTATGGGGATTAATGACGGTGGTTATCATCATGGGCGGTATTCTTTCTGGGGTCTTTACTGCCACCGAATCTGCGGCCATCGCCTGCCTGTGGTCATTCTTCGTCACCATGTTTATTTACCGTGACTATAAATGGTCTGAGCTGCCAAAACTGATGTTCCGCACGGTGAAAACCGTCACCATCGTGATGATCCTGATTGGCTTCGCCGCCAGCTTTGGCGCGATCATGACCTATATGCAGTTGCCAACGCGGATCACCGAGTTCTTCACGTCGATCTCCGACAACAAGTATGTGATCCTGATGTGGATCAACATCATGCTGCTGCTGATTGGCACCCTGATGGACATGGCTCCGCTGATCCTGATCCTGACCCCGGTACTGTTGCCGGTTGCGATCAACCTGGGCATCGACCCGGTGCATTTCGGTATGATCATGCTGGTCAATCTGGGTATTGGCCTGATCACTCCGCCAGTGGGATCGGTACTCTTTGTTGCCAGTGCGGTGAGTAAGCAGAAAATCGAACACGTGGTGAAGGCTATGATCCCGTTCTATATCGCCCTGCTTAGCGTACTGATGCTGGTGACCTATATTCCGGCGATCTCGCTGTTCCTACCTAAGCTGTTTGGTGTTCATACCGGATAGCGATGATTTCTTTTTCTTTATTTTATATTTTGCCCGTTTCCGAGAACGGGCTTTTTTTGTGCGTGGGGCGCAGCAGCACGTTTAACGGTAGCAAACAGGCAACTGTTCATAAAACTCCCGTTTAAGTCATGACTTAACGCGCGGTTATATGTAAGAATCTTTGCACGATCATCACCGTTGAGAGCTTTGCTATGGCTGGCGTTAACAAGACTCATCTGACCGAAACGGACATCATTACCAAATTCATTCTGCCGGCGATAAAAGATGCAGGCTGGGATGTGATGACGCAGATCCGCCAGGAAGTGAAACTCCGCGATGGCAAAGTGGTGGTGCGTGGCAAATTGGCGGCCCGCCTCTCGGTGAAATCGGCGGATATTGTGCTTTACCACAAGCCAGGAATGCCGCTGGCGGTTGTTGAGGCTAAAGCCAACAAGCATGAGATTGGTAAAGGTATGCAGCAGGGGTTGGATTACGCACGCTTGCTTGATGTGCCCTTTGTCTTTGCCTCTAACGGCGATGGTTTTATCTTTCACGACAAAACCAATCCGGCGCAGCTAGAATCTGAAATCAGGCTGGAGGATTTCCCCACGCCTGCACAACTCTGGCAAAAGTACTGTGCCTGGAAAGGGTTTACCGCAGCACAACTGCCGGTCATCAGCCAGGATTACTATGATGACAGCACCGGAAAATCCCCGCGCTACTATCAACTGCAAGCCATCAATAAAACGGTAGCGGCGGTCTCAGCCGGGCAAAAGCGCGTATTGCTGGTGATGGCTACCGGAACCGGGAAAACCTACACCGCGTTTCAAATCATCTGGCGCTTATGGAAGGCCAAAAATAAGCAACGCATCCTGTTTCTGGCCGATAGAAACATTCTTGTCGACCAAACCAAAAACAACGATTTCCAGCCCTTTGGCAGCGCGATGGCTAAAGTGACCGGGCGCAAAGTTGACCCGGCCTATGAAATCCAGTTAGCGCTTTACCAGGCGATCACCGGGTCGGAAGAGGATCAGAAAGCCTTTAAGCAGGTTGCGCCTGACTTCTTTGATCTGATTGTGATTGACGAATGTCACCGTGGCAGCGCTGCAGAAGATAGCGCATGGCGCGAAATTCTTGAGTATTTCAGCAGTGCAACGCAGATTGGCCTGACCGCAACGCCGAAAGAAACCGATGATGTCTCCAGCACTGACTATTTTGGCAATCCTGTTTACACCTACTCGCTGAAAGAAGGTATTGAAGACGGCTTTCTCGCACCCTACAAAGTGGTGCGCGTAGATATCGACGTGGATTTACAGGGTTGGCGGCCTACCAAAGGGCAGGTTGATAAACACGGGGAACTGATCGATGACCGTATTTATAACCAGAAAGATTTCGACCGCACCATGGTGATTGACGAGCGCACGCAACTGGTGGCGCAAACCATTACCGACTACCTGAAACGCACCAACCCGATGGATAAGACCATCGTTTTTTGCAACGACATTGACCATGCCGAACGGATGCGGCGAGCGCTGGTGAACCTGAATCCCGAACAGGTGAAAAAAAACGAAAAGTACGTGATGAGGATCACCGGTGATGACGACATCGGCAAGGGGCAGTTGGATAACTTCATTAATCCCAAAAAGGCCTATCCGGTGATCGCCACTACCTCTGAACTGATGACCACCGGTGTGGATGCCCAGACCTGCAAGCTGGTGGTGCTGGATCAAAACATCCAGTCGATGACCAAATTCAAGCAAATCATCGGGCGCGGAACGCGTATTAACGAGAAGTACGGCAAGCTGTGGTTCACTATTCTTGATTTCAAAAAGGCCACAGAACTGTTTGCCGATGAACGTTTTGACGGCGTACCGGAAAAAGTCATTCGCACTACCTCAGCAGAGATTTCCGATCCACATTCAGAGTTCGACGAGTTGCTGGCCGATGAAGCAACGGATGAGGCAGGAGCGGAGTCAGCCAGCGCAGCCGAGGAGCATGCTGCAACTTATAGTGCTGCGGCGGGCGACAATAGCGGCGATTTTGAGGAAGATGAGCAGCGCAAAATCCGTAAATTCCACGTCAATGGCGTGGTGGTAAAAGTGCTGGCGAAGCGGGTGCAGTATTACGATGCCGACGGCAAACTGGTGACGGAATCCTTCCAGGACTACACCCGCAAAACGTTACTGAAAGATAAAGAGTACGCCTCCCTTGATGGTTTCATCCGTAAATGGCACTCTGCCGCCCGCAAGCAGGTCATTATTGAGGAACTGGAGCAGTTAGGCATCCTCTGGCAAGTGCTGGCGGAAGAGGTGGGTAAAGATCTTGACCCGTTCGATCTGCTTTGCCATGTGGTGTATGGCCAGCCGCCGCTGACGCGCAAAGAGCGTGCCGATAATGTGCGCAAGCGTAACTACTTCAGTAAATACTCTGAACCTGCGCAGAACGTGCTGAACAGTCTGCTGGATAAATACGCCGATCAGGGCGTGCAGGAAATTGAGGATATTCAGGTGCTGAAACTGAAACCGTTCGACACGCTGGGCCGCCCGCTGGAGATCATCAAAAGTAGCTTTGGCAATAAGCAGGCCTACGAAGAAGCGGTCAACGAACTGGAAAATGAAATCTACCAACTCGCCTGATAAGCCGTGAACACCCAGCCACTGGTAGCTAACCGGCTGCCGGTGGCCTCTTTTTTTATGGAAAACGAAAACATGTCTATTAGCTCCGTTATTAAATCCTTGCAGGACATCATGCGTAAAGACGCGGGTGTTGATGGCGATGCCCAGCGTCTTGGGCAGCTTTCCTGGCTGCTGTTCCTGAAGATTTTTGATACTCAGGAAGAAGAACTGGAGCTTGAGCAGGATAACTACCAACTGCCTATTCCCCAGCGTTATCTGTGGCGCACCTGGGCGGCTAACAGCGAAGGCATTACCGGCGATGCGTTGCTGGAGTTTGTTAACGACGATCTGTTCCCAACCCTGAAAAACCTGACTGCGCCCATCGACAAGAACCCGCGTGGTTATGTGGTCAAGCAGGCGTTTAGCGATGCCTACAACTACATGAAGAACGGCACCCTGTTGCGCCAGGTGATCAACAAGCTTAACGAAATCGACTTCAGCAGTAGCGCGGAACGCCATCTGTTTGGCGATATCTACGAACAGATCCTGCGCGACCTGCAAAGTGCGGGTAATGCGGGTGAGTTCTACACCCCGCGTGCTGTGACGCGCTTTATGGTCAATCGTATTGACCCGAAACTGGGCGAATCGATCATGGACCCGGCGTGCGGGACCGGTGGCTTCCTCGCCTGTGCATTCGACCATGTGAAAGACAATTACGTCAAAACCACCGAAGACCACAAAACCCTGCAACAGCAGATACACGGGGTAGAGAAAAAGCAGCTTCCGCACTTGCTGTGTACCACCAACATGCTGTTGCACGGCATTGAAGTGCCGGTACAAATCCGCCACGACAACACACTTAACAAACCGCTTTCTTCCTGGGACGAGCAGCTTGATGTCATTGTTACCAACCCACCGTTTGGCGGCACTGAAGAGGACGGAATTGAGAAAAACTTCCCGGCAGAGATGCAGACCCGCGAAACCGCCGACCTGTTCCTACAGTTGATTATCGAAGTGCTGGCGGATAAAGGCCGCGCCGCCGTGGTGCTGCCAGACGGCACGCTGTTTGGCGAGGGCGTAAAGACCAAAATCAAAAAGCTGCTGACCGAAGAGTGTAATTTGCACACCATCGTGCGCCTGCCAAACGGCGTGTTTAATCCGTATACCGGTATCAAAACCAATATTCTGTTCTTTACCAAAGGTCAGCCGACTAAAGAGGTGTGGTTCTACGAGCACCCGTACCCCGCTGGCGTGAAGAACTACAGCAAAACCAAACCGATGAAGTTTGAAGAGTTCCAGACAGAAATCGACTGGTGGGGCAGTGAAGCCGATGGATTTGCCAGCCGCGTGGAGAACAACCAGGCGTGGAAAGTGGGTATTGAAGAGATTATTGCCCGCAACTTTAACCTGGATATTAAAAACCCGTATCAGGGTGAAACCATCAGCCACGATCCGGATGAGTTGCTGGCGCAGTACCACACGCAGCAGGCTGAAATCAGCGAACTACGTAATCAGTTGCGCGATATTCTCGGCGCTGCGCTGGCAGGCAACAAGGGGGCAAACTGATGGCCGTTGAGAAGCTGATAACTGACCATTTTGCCACCTGGACCTCTGCCCTGCAAACCCGCTCCACGGCCGGGCGTGGCAGTAACGGCAAAATCGACCTCTACGGCATTAAGAAGCTGCGCGAGCTGATTCTGGAACTGGCGGTGCGCGGCAAACTGGTGCCACAGGATCCAAACGATGAACCGGCGTCTGAGTTGTTAAAGCGTATCGCCGCCGAAAAAGCGGAGCTGGTGAAGCAGGGGAAAATTAAAAAGCAGAAGTCGCTGCCGGAAATTAGCGAGGACGAGAAGCCATTTGAATTGCCGGTGGGGTGGGAGTGGTGTTATTTAAATGATATTGGCCGCTGGGGCGCAGGTGCCACTCCTAGCCGCTCGAACTCGAAATATTATGGCGGAAATATACCTTGGTTTAAATCAGGAGAGCTTTCTTCTGACTACATCACTGACTCCGAAGAGAAAGTTACTGAATTAGCCTTGCAAGAATGCTCACTTCGCGATAATCAAATAGGTGATGTTTTAGTCGCAATGTATGGTGCTACAATTGGTAAGGCATCAATATTAAATGTTAGAGGTGTGACTAATCAAGCCGTATGTGCTTGTACTCCATATAATGGTGTTTTGAACACATATTTACTGACTCTGTTAAAAGCATATAAGGCAGTATTTATAGATATGGGGGCAGGTGGAGCTCAGCCAAATATATCAAGAGAAAAGATTATCGCTACTGTTTTTGCTCTTCCTCCTTTGTCAGAACAAAAAATAATTGTTTGTAAAGTTAGTGAACTTATGTCCCTTTGCGACCAACTGGAACAGCAATCGCTAACCAATCTGGATGCGCATACGCAGTTGGTAGAAACCCTGCTGGCAACGCTGACCAATAGCCAAAATGCCGAACAGTTAGCCGAAAACTGGTCGCGTATCAGCCAGCATTTCGACACGCTGTTTACCACCGAAGCCAGTATTGACGCACTTAAGCAAACCATTCTGCAACTGGCGGTAATGGGCAAACTGGTGCCGCAAGATCCCAACGACGAACCGGCTTCTGAACTGCTAAAACGGATTGCGCAGGAAAAAGCGCAGTTGATCAAAGCAGGTAAAATTAAAAAGCAAAAACCGTTACCACCAATTAGTGATGAAGAAAAACCATTTGAATTACCGAAGGGATGGGAAATCGCCTATCTGCAAGATATAAGCGAATTAATAGCAGATGGTACGCACCAGACGCCAAAATATACAGAGAATGGCAGGCCATTTATTTCTGCTCAATGTGTGAAACCATTTAAATTTATGCCTGAAAATTGTAGATTTGTTTCTGAAGATGATTACCAACAGTACATTAAGAATAGAAAGCCAGAACTAAATGATATTTTACTTTCCCGAGTTGGTGCAGGTATTGGTGAAAGTGCTGTGGTAGATATAGAACTTGAATTTGCAATATATGTCAGTACTGGCTTGATAAAGCCCATGAAAAATAATATAGACTCATATTATTTAACTCTATGGCTAAACTCTCCTATCGGCAGGGGTTTTTCCTCAAGATATACATATGGCAAAGGAGTTTCCCAAGGGAATTTAAATTTATCTCTAATCAGATCTTTTTTAGTATCAATTCCGCCAAAGCAAGAGCAAGAACGTATTGTCGTTAAAGTGAATCAACTTTTTTCTCTTTGCGATCAACTCAAATCCCGCCTGCAATCCGCGCAGCAAACCCAGCTTCACCTTGCTGATGCGTTAACGGACGCCGCACTCAACTAAGGAACTGTTTATGCCGATTCAACATGCCATCTGGCGCTTGGGTGAAAACGCGCAGCGAGAGCGAAGCGGTGAACGCACTCGGTTTCTTTGGCAATCAGAATACGGTCTGTATACTCGTCATACTTCAAGTTGCATGGGTGTTGGCTTCGTGCGTTCGCACCAGTCACATAGTTAGCTATGCTCCTGGCGACTCTCGAACTTGCCGCCTACATGCAACTCGAATTATTTAGTGTATAAACCCACCACGCAAAAATGGCGTCATACCGTTGAGAAATTGAAGGGCTATTTCAAAAATTGGGATGCCGAAGCGTGATTGTCTGAAGCGGCGTTGGTCTTGGCTGTCTGGGATTATCGCTGTTCTACAACGCCTGGTTGCAAACCTGAACATTTCCCCCTGTTACGCTAAACAGCAGCCAATATCGCCATTGGCTGCTGAGAAACGTAATAATCTTACGCTTCGATCGGTGCGCGCCAGTCATCAGAGCCAGAAGTACCGGCAGTGTTGTGTTCCCAGGTAATCTTACGATACGCCAGAGAAACTCGAACTAACTGGGTGAACTCGGCTTTGGTTGGGTCCTGGCAGTGCGGCATCTTACAGTCGATATCAATAATGGTGGCATCTTCCAGTTTGGTGGTGAAGAAGTGCTCTTGTTTACCTTCAATCGAGGTACGGTACCATTTCAATTCAACCGTTGGCAGCATTTCGCCAGAGGCTAACGCGTTATACAGCAAAGGAACCGCTTTGTTATAAGCCACGGTAAAACGGAATGGCTTGTGCGCACGTTGGCCTGAAGGCTGACCAGATTGCGGATCGGTAGGAACGGTCACCACGTGTTCAAATTCCTGCACCAACATTTGATCTTCGTGGCCTTGCACAAAGATATTACCTACCGATTCGGAGGTGAAGGCACCTGCAGTAATATGACCCTGCGTTTTCCCTGTGATGGAGATATAAGCTGGAGTTGGCATCTTAAGTATCCTTGATAATTTGCTTTATATTGACTCTGCGCTAGTCACTTGTGCTTCCATTAATTGTCAGCCCCGAATGTAACTCGCCCCACAACTTCACTTTCCGGCATAACTATAATCGGCTCTTTTCTGAGCGCAAGTTATTCACGGACTCTGAAATTTCTCAGGGGAATTTAATAGTAGGAAAAATTATAATATTTGCATAATTGGGATTTTATGTTGCCTTTTTGATGCGCAGTCTTGTTGGTGGTTAGCCATTAGTTAACATTCATTATCAATGCAACATATTAATGCTTTGTTTTTTATAGATAAAAAAATATCAATAAAGTTATTTTTCATGATCATTCACCAGAAAGAGGCATGGGGGAAAAAATTGGACGAGCGTCTGACTATCAAGAAAAGTTTATGGACTTTTGTGTCGAAGATAGTAGACGATATGTCCAGTAAAGCCAGTCTAATATAAGACTTTTCCTGATTCGTTAGGATAAGATACTGGTTAATTGCATGTTTTTTATTTTAAGATATTTCTGGCGCGTGTCTAAGATACAGCGTAGGAAAAATCATGACTGACGTAGTGATGGATATCCCCGGAAATAGTACGACGTTAAGTCTACAAACTCTGAGAATATCGCAACTTCATTTACGCCAGGCGCTCGCTATATCCAGAATGAGAACATGTCGCTGACATACCTTATAGTGACTAAAAGGACGAGTTATGAGTAAGAATAATCAAAGCAGCGTTGCTCCGAAGGAAAGGATAAGTATTAAGTATGTTCCTAATAGCAGTGACCAGAACACCGAAGTTGAGTTGCCACTGAACTTATTGGTTGTTGGTGACCTTAAAGGCGCAAGTGAAGATACGCCGATCGAAGAGCGTCAGGTTGTGTCTGTCAGTAAAAGTAACTTTAACGCAGTAATGAACGAAGCGAATATCAATCTGACATTCAACGTGCCGAATCGCTTGGAAGAAGGGCGGCAGAAAGATATGACCGTTGCCCTGCCAATCAATTCTCTGGACGATTTTTCTCCTGATAACGTGGCGAAAAAAGTTCCTGACCTCAAAAAACTTCTGGAATTGCGGGAAGCTCTGGTGGCTTTGAAAGGCCCACTGGGCAACATTCCGGCTTTCCGCTCCCGTTTGCAGGATTTGCTTAGCAATGAAGATGTGCGTGAGCAGTTGCTGAAAGAACTGGATATTCTGAATCAAAAGTAATTGAGTAGGCCAAGAGGGAATTTTACGTATGTCTTTACATGAAGAAAATGCTGTTTTAGAAGCAACTCCTGTCAGTACGACGAGTACCACTTTCCTGCTCGACGAAATTATGTCTCAGACACGTATGATGCCAGGCAACGAAGGTTATGACGTTGCCAAGCAGGGTGTTGCGGCATTTATCTCCAGCATTCTGGATACCGGAACCAACGAAGAGCCGATTAACAAACTGTTAGTCGAAAAAATGATCGTCGAGCTCGACAAGAAGCTCAGTGCTCAGATGGACGAGATCCTGCATGCCCCCGAATTCCGTGAAATCGAATCTTCATGGCGTTCGTTGAAGCTGTTGGTGGATCGCACCGATTTCCGTGAGAACATCAAAATCAATATTCTTCACGCAACCAAAGAAGAGTTGCTGGAAGATTTTGAGTTTTCACCAGAAATTATCCAGTCAGGCTTCTACAAGCACGTTTATTCATCAGGTTATGGCCAGTTTGGTGGTGAACCTACGGCAGCAATTATTGGTAACTACGCATTCAACAACAGTACGGCGGATATGAAGCTGTTGCAGTACGTGAGTGCGGTTGGTGCCATGGCTCATGCGCCTTTCCTTTCCAGCGTTGCTCCAGATTTCTTCGGTATCAGCAGCTTTACCGAGCTGCCAGCAATCAAAGACCTGAAATCGGTGTTTGAAGGGCCTGCACACAGCAAATGGCGTGCCTTGCGCGAGTCTGAGGACTCCCGTTACCTGGGTTTGACCACCCCGCGTTTCCTGCTGCGTCTGCCATATTCTTCTGCTGAAAACCCGATCAAGAACTTCAACTATTACGAAAATGTCAGCAAGGATCATGAACATTTCCTGTGGGGGAATACCGCGTTCCTGCTGGCCTCCTGCCTGACCGACAGTTTCGCCAAGTATCGCTGGTGTCCGAATATTATCGGGCCACAAAGCGGTGGTGCGGTGCACGGCCTGCCGGTGCATCTGTACGAAGAGATGGGACAGGTTCAGGCGAAGATCCCTACCGAAGTGTTGATCACCGACCGTCGTGAATTCGAACTGGCCGAAGAGGGCTTCATTACCCTGACCATGCGTAAAGGCTCCGATAACGCAGCGTTCTTCTCTGCCAACTCGGTGCAAAAGCCGAAAGTGTTCCCGAATACCCAGGAAGGGCGCATTGCGGAAACCAACTACAAGTTGGGTACCCAACTGCCGTACATGTTCATTATCAACCGCCTGGCACACTACATTAAAGTGCTGCAGCGCGAACAGATTGGGTCGTGGAAAGAGCGTCAGGATCTTGAGCGCGAACTGAACATCTGGCTTAAGCAATATATTGCCGATCAGGAAAACCCGCCGGCCGATGTTCGTAGCCGTCGCCCTCTGCGTTCAGCGCATATTCAGGTTATGGATGTTGAAGGTGATGCTGGTTGGTATCAGGTTGCGATGCAGGTGCGCCCACATTTCAAATACATGGGTTCTAGCTTCGAACTGTCGCTGATTGGTCGTTTGGACAAGGAATAACACGCTATGGCTGCGCTTCTCAATTGGGAGCGAGGGAGTTCTGCCAGCTTGTTTGAACGTATCCAGGGGAGGGGCTCCGGCCCTTCCTCTGCTAGCCGTGTTCAGGAGCTACTGCGTTCGATTAAGCAACATTTGAATGAAGTCCTTAATTCGCGTCCAGGTGCTTGCCAAAGTGCCGGGGGGCTCGGTGTTACCGATCTCAACGATGCGACAGCTTCCACGTCTGACTTCAGGAAAAGCATTGAACAAGCCATCAAGGATTGTATTGAGCGCTACGAGCCACGGATCACCTCCGTTGCCGTTCAATCTTTGGTTAATGATGGAGACCCATTGTTATTAAGTTTCCATATCAGTGCTCACGTTAATTTCGACAATATCGGCGATGTGATCGAATTCAATATTCTGTTGGACAATAACCGCCGTTACTGCCTAAACCAGGAAGCATAATGTCGTTCGAGAAATACTTCAGGGATGAGTTGGATCGCCCCCGGCAGTCAGGATGGGGCGCGGCGGTCGAGCGGCCTCATTTTGCCTCATGCTTGCTTGGGCTGTGTTCGCAACCTGACGCTGGATCTCGAAACAAAGGCTTGGCTTCTCTGGCCGGTTCCCTGCGGGAAGATACCCTGCGGCCCACTCCGAACAAGGCTTATTCAGGCTCTTGCATACCGCGGGCATATTTCTGTTTTCCGCAAGGTTTTCTGTTGTTTTCCAAGACCAGTCCCTCAGTGATACCGCACCGCCCAACGCTATTGCGCTCGCAGGGTACGCCTGTCGTAGCTGCCTTTCGGCTTGCGTGGGGGCGTAACAGAATAACCCGCTGGATTGGACCAGCTTCCTCGGGGTACTGCCCCACGTAATCATCAGCGTTATGCAATGACTATCAGGATTCAGGAATAGAGATAATGGATAAACAGCAGCCAACACTATCATTGCGGGTTATTAACAGCGACAAACTGGAAAGTGGCAAGCAGGCCAGCAGCCTGTTTCACGCACAGGGTGGGATCGTCGGGAGTGACGCCAGCCACCATTGGTCTATCCAGGATCAGGGTGGCAATATCCGCCCTGCGCAATTTGCTGTTGAATGGCGCGATGGTTCTTTTTGCCTGCGCGTGCTGAATGGTTCGGTGAATATTAACCAGTCAGTGCTGACGGCGAACTCCGGTTTGGTCCGTATCCAGCAAGGGGATGAAATTACGCTCGGCAATCTGGCGATCAAAAGCCATATCAGCCGCTCAATGGCCGATACGCTCGATCCGCTGACGGTCTCGCCTGAGTCTCTGGTCTCCAGCTACAGCAATCCCCTGGAAGCGCTGATGGAGGGCGGTGTTTCCTCTGCTCATCAGGTACAAGACAGCCGGTTGGCAACCACCGTGGTCAACAGCTTCAGCCACGATCCTTTACGGGTGCTGGAAACGGAAAGCCTGACCACTCAGGAGCCCATTAACAACACTTTGGAAGCCGAGCATATTCTCCAGCAGGATCGCTATCGTAACCCGCTTTTTTCTTCCCCACTTTCGGATACCGCCAAGGACAGTGCAATGGATCAGGAGTTTATCGATCTACCGCAAATCAGTAGTTTTCTTTCCGACAGCCAAGAGAAAACAGACGGCAAGATGGACCAGCAGCACGTGGCGATCACGCCGCTGATGCGTGGTTTTGATGCTCAATTGCCTATTCGTAACAGTCAGGAAGCCAATGACTTTCTGGAAGAGGCCGGTAAGACCCTGAAAGCCACCATTGAAGGTTTGCTGGCCTTGCAGCGCAGCCAACACGGCTTACGGGATAAGCATTTACGGCCGATTGAAGATAATCCGCTACGCCTGAATATGGATTACGACACCACGCTCAGCCTGCTGTTTGCCGATCAAAAAAGCCCAGTGCACCTTTCTGCCCCAGCGGCGGTAGCGGAGAGCCTGCATAACCTGCGTTTGCATCATCAGGCCAATCAGCAGGCGATTGCACAAGCCTTGAATACCATGCTGGAGGCGTTCTCACCGGAACGGTTACTGACACGCTTTACCCATTATCTGCGCAGCAATGAGCGTCAGGAGCGGGACTCGGCCTGGGCTTGGGAAATGTATAAAAACTATTATCAGGAACTCTCTTCCAGCCGGCAGCAAGGTTTTGAAAAGCTGTTTGGTGAAGTCTACGAGCAGGCTTATGACCAGGCCCTGCGTCAGGGAATGAGGGACAGCGAACAATGAGAAGTGGCAAAGGTTACTTCCTGACTGGGCTGCTGTGCCTGGTGTTGCTGTTGTCAGGGTGTAAGTCAGCGAAGAAAATCAGCCCCGCTGATCAGCCCTCTACCGTCAGGCTGACGTTGTTAGCTGAACCGAATACCAACCCGAATAGAAAGGGGGAGGCGACACCGACCGAGATCGCAGTGGTGTACCTCAGTGACGATTCCAAACTGTTGGCGGCTGATTATGACCAACTCCGCAGTAAGACGCTGAAAAAAACGCTGAGCAAGAATTACATCGACCACCAGGAATATACCCTGTTGCCGGGCCAGTTTAAGCCGGTGTTACCGGTAGATTTGGTCAAGAACAACAGCTATCTCGGCGTCATTGCCTACTATGCCAACGCAAACCGCAGTGAATGGAAAAAAATCATCAAGATCAACGGAGTAGGTCATCAGTATAACGTGTTGATCCACGTTAGAAAGAATGAAGTTGAGCTAAGGAAAGAGGAAGAATAAGTATGCCGACCAAGAATCGGGTGATTTGGCGTGAAGGACTATTTATTAAGCCACAGCATTTCCAGCAGCAGCAGAGGCATAACGATTACCAATTACAGAGCCGGATAACTGCCCTACGGGGCTATAGCTACGGTTTTGATTCATTGACCCTCAATCAGGAACTGCTGAAGCTGGGGCGTATTGGTTTGAGTGCGGCCAGCGGTTGCATGGCTGACGGGACCGTATTCGACATTCCCTATCAGGATCACGCGCCAAAACCGTTGGACATCCTGAGCTGTAACGATGCGGCCAGCAGGAATATTTATCTGGCGTTGCCGATGCTCAATGACACCATCAATGAAGTGGCGGGGCAGCAAAACCAGATGCCGGGTGCGATCCGTTACCGTGAACACGCTGACAGCGTGCGGGATCTGCATACCGAAGGCGGCGATGTCAGCCAACTGATGTTGGCCCAATTGGCCCCACGGCTGGTGCAAGGATCGGAAGATCTCAGCGCCTATTCGGTGCTGCCACTGTGCCGCATCAAAGAGAAACGTGCCGATGGGGCACTGATCCTGGATGAAGAATTTATCCCGACCTGTACCACTCTTAGTGCCTCCATCCAACTGAGAAGCTTTATGGATGAAGTGGAAGGAACCCTGGTTGAGCGTGCGCGCCTGCTAGCCAAACGTATCGGCTCGCCGGGCCAGCAAGGCATTGCCGACGTGGCTGAATTTATGATGTTGCAGGTCTTTAACCGTGCTCAACCGCTGTTCACGCATCTGGCCCAACAGACGGTGATGCACCCGGAAGATTTTTACCGTCAACTGGTGCAAACCTGCGGTGAACTGCGCACTTTTACCGATGAATCCCGTCTGGCGGGGGTATTCCCGCTGTATAACCATGACAACCTGACCGATAGCTTCCAGCCACTGTTTCAGGCGATGCGCCAGGTGCTCAGCACGGTGCTCACACCGCGTGCGATCTCCATTCAACTGCATACGCAAGCGCATGGTATCCGCGTGGCGAATATTAACGATCGCGAACTATTGCACAGCGCTGACTTCGTGCTGGCCGTTCGTGCCCAGATCCCGCAGGAGCAGTTGCGTCGGCAGTTTATTCAGCAAACCAAAATCACCACCCTGGATAAGATCCGCGAACTGGTCAGCGTACAACTGCCAGGCGTTCCGCTGGTGGCGCTCTCTGCTGCACCGCGTCAGCTGCCTTACCATTCGGGATACACCTACTTTATGTTGGATCTGCAAAGCCCGGCCTGGAAAGAGATCCAGCAGAGTAACGCCATTGCTTTCCACGTTTCGGGTGACTTCCCTGAGTTGGATATGCAGTTCTGGGCCATCAGGAGTAGTTAATGAAAATGGACGCCGTTACTGACAAAGCCCTGTTCCCTAGACAGGAAACCCTGACCTCCTACCGGCAATATCAACTGCCCCTGCGCGGCGAAAGCCTGAATGCCATGGTGGACGCTGCCACGCCGTTACTTGGCATGGTGCTGCGCCTGAAAGACATGGAAAACCAGCCGTTACCCGACCAGTTGTATCAGCAGGTGGTGACGGATATTCGCGCTATTGAGCAATTCCTGCAGACCAAAGGCTATGAGCCAGGGGCGATTGTCTCGTTCCGCTATGTGCTCTGTACCTTTATTGATGAAACCGCATTGGGGCATGGCTGGAACACCCAGAATGGCTGGTTACAGCAATCGCTATTGGTGCACTTCCACAATGAAACCTGGGGCGGGGAGAAAGTGTATGTCCTGCTGGAGCGTTTGATGGGGGAACCCAAGCGTTACCAGGATTTGCTGGAGTTTATTTATCTCTGTTTCTGTCTGGGCTATCGGGGCCGCTACAAAGTGACCGTGCAGAACAGTGATGATTTTGAACGGTTATTCCGCCGTTTACATCAACAGTTGCATCAGTTGCGCGGCGAAGCACCGGCGACCGTTCTGCATCAAAAGCAAAGTCGCCTGGGTGGCCGTTATCACTTGAGCAAGCGTTTGACCGTCAAACATCTGTTTTGGGGCGGCTTGAGTCTGTTGGTGGTGATTTATCTGTTTTATGCCGTCCATTTGCATAACCAGAGTCAGGATATTTTGCAGCAGTTGAATAGTTTATTGAGCTAGGGAAGTACAGATGATCCAGATTGATTTGCCCGCACTGGTAAAACGCCTGCATCCGATTGCCCGGCACGCACTGGAAGCGGCGGCCGCGCATTGTGTCAGTCAGCAAGAGGCTGAAATCACCGTCTCGCAGGTGTTGTTGCAGATGGTATCCACACCGTTGAGCGACGTGCGCTTAATTCTGAACCATGCCGGCGTCGATAATTATGGGTTGAAAGAATTGCTCGACCAACGTATTGCGAGCTATCAGTCCGTGACTCAGGCTTACCCGAGTTTTTCGCCCTTGCTGGTGGCGTGGTTGCAGGACAGTTGGTTACTGGCATCCACCGAGATGGAGCATAGCCAGTTGCGTAGCGGTGTGATGCTACTCACCTTGCTGCTTACCCCGCTGCGTTACCTAACACCGACGGCGAGCCGCTTATTATCACCGGTCAACCGCGAACTGTTACGCCAGAATTTTGCCGACTGGACGGCAGATTCCGCCGAAGCGCCCCAGACCGGCAAAGCGGCTGGTTCGGCCAAGGTAGCTGCAGCCAACGCTGAGAGTCTGCTGGCCCGTTATGCCACTAACATGACGGAGCAGGCCCGTAACCATGCGCTAGACCCGGTACTGTGCCGCGATGATGAGATCGACCTGATGATCGACATTCTCTGCCGCCGCCGTAAAAACAACCCGATTGTGGTGGGCGAGGCAGGCGTGGGTAAAAGCGCCCTGATCGAAGGATTGGCGCTGCGTATTGTCGATGATCAGGTGCCGGAAAAACTGCGTAACAGTGAACTGATGACGCTGGATTTAGGGGCGCTTCAGGCCGGGGCCGCGGTAAAAGGGGAGTTTGAAAAACGCTTCAAAGGCATCATGGCGGAGATCGCCCAGTCGGCAACGCCGATTATTCTGTTTATTGATGAAGCCCATACGCTGATCGGCGCGGGCAACCAGCAGGGCGGGTTAGATATTTCCAACCTGCTCAAACCGGCGCTGGCGCGTGGTGAGCTGAAAACCATTGCGGCCACCACCTGGAGTGAATACAAAAAGTATTTCGAGAAAGATGCCGCACTTTCGCGCCGCTTCCAGTTAGTCAAAGTCTCTGAGCCGAGCGCCGAGGAGGCGACCACCATCATGCGTGGCCTGCGCACGCTGTATGAGAAGGCGCATGGCGTGCTGATCGACGACGAGGCTTTACAGGCTGCGGCGACGCTTAGCGATCGCTATCTTTCTGGCCGCCAGTTGCCGGACAAGGCCATCGATGTGCTGGATACCGCCGCCGCACGCGTTGCCATCAATCTGACTTCGGCACCGCGTCAGGTCTCTGCTTTGAAGACGCAGTTGAGCCAACTGGCGATGGAAATTGAGATGCTTGAGCGGGAACAGCGTCTTAATTTGGGCCGCCCGGCGGAGCGTTTGTCGGTGCTGACGTTGCAGCGCAAAGAGATCGAACAACAACTGGCAGAACTGAATGCCGGTTGGCAGCAACAACAGCAGTTGGTGCAGCAGATTATCGCCTTAAGGGCAGAATTGCTGACGCAGGAAGGCGCGGCAACGGATGAACAGGCTGCCAATCTGGCTGCGTTGGGCGACGAGCTGGAACAGTTGCAACAGCATCAGACGCTGGTTTCGCCGCATGTGGATAAACAGCAGATCGCGGCGGTGATCGCCGAATGGACCGGCGTGCCGCTTAACCGGCTCTCGCAGAGTGAACTGGCGGTGGTCACCGAGCTACCGTCCTATCTTGGCCAACAGATCAAAGGCCAGGATACTGCGATCCACTGTCTGCATCAGCACTTGCTGACGGCCAGAGCAGACCTGCGCCGCCCAGGCCGCCCGATGGGGGCTTTCCTGCTGGTCGGGCCCAGTGGTGTCGGTAAAACAGAGACGGTGTTACAGATTGCCGAGTTGCTCTACGGTGGTCGCCAATATCTCACCACCATCAATATGTCCGAATTTCAGGAGAAGCATACCGTTTCTCGCCTGATCGGCTCACCGCCGGGCTACGTCGGTTATGGCGAAGGCGGCGTGTTGACCGAAGCGATCCGCCAGAAGCCCTACTCAGTGGTGCTGTTAGATGAAGTGGAAAAGGCGCATCCCGACGTTTTGAATCTGTTTTATCAGGCTTTCGACAAGGGCGAACTGGCTGACGGCGAAGGCCGCATTATTGACTGCAAAAATGTGGTGTTCTTCCTCACCTCCAATCTGGGTTACCAAACCATTGTCGACAATACGCAGCAGCCAGAATTGCTCAATGAGTTGCTCTACCCGGAGCTGGCCGCGTTCTTCAAACCCGCTTTGCTGGCGCGTATGGAAGTGGTGCCTTATCTGCCGCTGGGCAAAGAGACGCTGCAAGCCATTATCCACGGCAAGCTGAGCCGCCTGGATAGCCTGCTGCGCCAGCGCTTCGAGGCCGAAGTACTGATTGAACCTGAGGTTGTTGAAGAGATCCTGCTGCGTGCAACGCGTGCAGAAAACGGTGCACGTATGTTGGAGTCCATCATCGACGGTGCGTTATTGCCGCCACTTTCCCTTCTGCTATTGCAAAAAATGGCAACCGGCGCGGCTATCAGCCAGATCCGGATCGCGGTGGAGGGGAATGTGTTTACCGCACAGGTTGAGGAAGCAACATGAGACAACGACTGAAAAGCGTACTTGCGCTGCTGGAAAATGACTCGATTGAGCAACTGATCCACTGTTTTCTGACGGTCAATCACCATCGTCAACGGTTCAGTTCCTTGATGGTTGCGATGTTCAATGCCAGCGAAGGGCGTCTCAATTGCTATCGTCAACCTGATGACTCTTTGTCTTTTGCCAACAGACTGGATGCCAATATTGAAGACATCAGCCACCCGTTGATACAGGTGTTGCGCAATGGCCTGCCTGAGGTGTGGGACTCGTTGTACCAAGGGGTGCGTATCGAGAACGAGGCTTTCCGCGAGTTTATTCAGGAATTGCCGACCGGCTGCGGGCTCTATGCCTTGCCGCTGTTTGACTTTCAGGGGCGAGCCTGCGGCGTGGTGGCTGTCTTTGCCGAGAACATTGCACGATTTGCCGATTCGCGCGGCATGTTTGGCATTTATTGTCAGGTTTTCCAGCACCGCCTTAATAAGCTGCAAGAGATGGACCACCTGAGATCGCAATTAAGCCAGATCCGTACGGTGTTTAAAGCCCAGCAACAGCGTGAAAAACAGCTGGATGAGCTGCTGGTTTCTCTCAGTACTTCAGATATGCACACCTTGCCGGGGTTATCCCATGACTACAGCAAGATAGACGATTTGGCCAAAGCGGTAGAACTGTTCGAATGTGCCGTATTGACGCAACGCCAACGCCTGTACGGCCAGGACAAAAACCGTATTGCGGCCAGTTTGGGTATTGCACCGCGCACCTTGGCTTACAAGTTGGCGAAATATAGGTGTCAGCTATGAATACGTGGTTATTGATCGCTTCGTTACTGCTCTCCGCTAGCCACTCTGTCGCCCTGTGGGCAACAGAGATACCCATTACTGCCGTATCGGAAGATGCTGAGAAACTGGCGCGGGTGATGGCCTGCCGCAGTGAAGCCTCGCCGTTGGTCCGTCTGGACTGTTATGACAATGCGCTGGTTGAGGCGACCGGAGAAAAGGTAGCTCTAACTACCGGTGGCCCGGCCTGGCAGAGAGCTATGGCACAGGAAAAAGAGCGCACAGACCACTCAACGACCTTTCTGGTCAGCGCAGGGGAAGGGGAGAACCCAACCGTGGTGCTGACCACGCCAGCCCTTGGGATGCCCCCACCCAGACCGGTGTTGATGCTGAGTTGCATCGACAATATTACCCGGCTGCAAGTGGCATTGGTGAGCCCGCAAAAAGAGGGCGAAGTGACGTTGATTGCCGATAAGGTTCGTTTCGATGCGCACTGGTTCTTGCGCGAGAACGGCTATCTGCTGGAGTCCAGCCGCGGGTTGGCCGGTATTGATGAAATCAAACGGCTGATGTCGGCGCAGACGCTGACGATTGTGGGCTCAACCGGTGGGTTTCCTCGCCTGACATTTAATATTTCTCAGCTGACGCAGGAATTGAAGCCGCTGCGTAACGCCTGTCATTGGTGAGGACCATGGATACCACTTCACAACACCCTTGGCATGAATTGCTGCTGACACCGATGGCCCCTGAGCAGATCGCCCAGGCACTGGCTGATGACGATCCGCAATGGGAATACATTGACGGTCAGATGGTCAAGCTTGGTTCGTTGACCCACGCCACGCTGAATATTGCTGAGATCCAACAGCAAGCCATCATGTTGATGGCGCAGAAAAGTAAAGATTTCCGCCTGATGGTTCACCTGCTGCGTACCTTACAGCATGGGGCGGAACCTGAGGGGCTGATGCTGGCTATTTCACTATTGGCCAACTATGTACAGCACTATTGGACCAGCGCATGGCCGCAGAACCTGCTGCACAAAAGGCGCTTTTCCCAGCAAATCCTTAAGCGTTTCGAGACCGCCAGCAGCAGCTTCAGCCAGAAAGCCAGCGACGCCCAGCGCGAGAATGTGCAAGGCCTGTTAGCTCATCTGGCACAAGTCTGGCATAGCGATGAACCCGCATTGGCACAAGAGGTGGATGGGCTACGCATCAGCTATGCGCGTAAACCAGAGCGTCCTGCCGAAGTGGCTGCACCGGTGGAAGCGCCGCCCGCTGCTAACTCGGCTGGTGGGGCTGCTGCTGCCTCGGCATTTGTACCTGCGTCGAAGGCTGCACCCAGCCTGACCATCGATAACTCCAATGACAAAGCCTGGCGGCAAACGTTGCTGAAAATGGCCGATTTGCTGTGCGAACTGCAGCCTGATGCGGCGATCGGTTTTCGCCTGCGTCGCCAAGCCGTATGGGGAACCTTGACGGCACCACCGATGGCACAAAGTGATGGCCGCACGCCGCTGGCGGCGGTCTCGGCAGATCGCACGGCTGACTATGTGGCGCGGATGGCCAGTGCGGATATTCCTTTGTGGCAGCAGGTAGAGCAGAGCCTGACCCTGGCACCGTATTGGTTGG
The DNA here is from genome assembly GCF_044865145.1 of Serratia aquatilis. NCBI lineage: Bacteria > Pseudomonadati > Pseudomonadota > Gammaproteobacteria > Enterobacterales > Yersiniaceae > Serratia > Serratia aquatilis. The sequence goes on from NZ_CP173186.1 coordinate 953,453, forward strand.
ATGGGCATGTCCTCTCGGCGCAAATCGCTATCAGGTTGGGTTATGACGCCGTGGCGCAAGCCATTCGCGATGAACTCAACGCTTTTTTAGATCGGATACCGGCATTAAGAACGCTCTTTTTTACCGACATGACGCCATTTCTCTCCGCTGAATCTGCAGGCTGGCTACAGCAGGATGCAAGACAGAAGGGGGAAAGTACCACTCTTGAACAGGATGAAATTTGGCAATGCTATCAACAGCAAGGACTGGAAGCCGCGTTACAGATGATCGACCAGCAGCAGCAATCCGAACCCAGAAGCCGCTTTTACAACCAATTGCTCAGTGCGCAACTGTTCGAAAAGGCCGGGCTTACCGCACTGGCGCAGCAGCAATACCACAGCCTAATGCAGATGGGGCAGCAATTGCGGTTGAGCGAATGGGAACCCACGTTGATGGATTTGCTGACAGAAAAACAGCGGCAGCTCGCGCCATGATAGCCAGGGAAGGGAACAGGAGTATTAACGCATGAGATTGCCCTCTTTTATTCGTTTCACCATGCCCACCATACCGAGCATTAAGGCATCGGTACCGGTGGTATTAGCCATCTTGGCCTGTGTGGCACTGGGATGGGTGTGGATTTATGGCCCTGAATGGCAATGGAAAGGTCAACAGCCGTTCGAAACCTTGCTGAGTCGTTGGCTGGCAACCGCCGTTTTTGTGCTGGTGGCGGTGTGCTGGTTGGCGCTGATAGTAGTAAGACGTTTGCAGCACCTGGAAGGGCTGCAGTTGCAAGCCCAAACCCAGGTTGAAGATCCGGTGCTTGCCGATATCGAACGGCAGAATGAGTATCTGAACGGCTGGAAGCAGCAGTTACAACGGCATCTGAACACCCCTTCATATCTGTATCGTCTGCCGTGGTACATGGTGGTCGGAGCGCGCAATAGCGGAAAAAGCACGCTAATCAGAGAAGGCTATAAGCTGAGTGAAATAGCTGGTTCCGAACAGCTCGATACCACCGACTTGCGCGTGCGTTGTTGGTTGGGTGAGCAGGCGGTGATCATCGATCCTGCCGGGGCGTTGATAGAGCAGCCGATTACGCCGATTGAGGGTAAGGCATCGCTCAATAGCCGCCTATGGCAGAGCTTATTATCCTGGTTGGTTGAGCAGCGTAAACGGCAGCCACTCACAGGCATTATTTTCACCGTCGATCTGCATCAACTGGTTACGGCACATAAAGCCCAGCGGGAAAGCTATATCGCAGATATCCATCAGCGCCTGCAGGAAATACGCCTGGCGTCGCATAGCCAGATACCGCTGTACGTGGTTTTCACCAAGCTGGACCTGCTGTACGGTTTTGAAGCGATGTTCCAGACCCTCGACAAGGCGCAGCGCGAGGCGGTGTTAGGGGTGACCTTCAGCCTGAACGCCAGCGATGCCGAGGTCTGGCGTAAAGAGTTGCAGCAGTTCTGGCAGCAATGGATCACCCAGTTGAACGGCGCAATGCCGGATATGATGCTCAATAGTGTTGATGCCGGGCAACGTAGCCAACTGTTCAGCTTTATCCGCCAGATGCACGGCGTGCAGGAGTATGTGATCCAACTGCTGGAAGGCATTCTCTACAGTGGTGACCATGCCCAGTTACTGCTACGCGGGGTTTATCTCACCTCCGCTCAGCAGCGTGGGCAGATGGATGATGTGTTTACCCAGTCCGCTGCTGTGCAATATCATCTGGCGCCGCAGGCTTTCCCAACCTGGCCGGTGGCGGATACCACCCCTTACTTCACCAAAGAGCTGTTCAGCCAGGTGTTGCTGGCAGAGCCTAATCTGGCGGGGGAAAACGGCAGTTGGCTGCGCAGTTCCAGAAAGAGCATGCTGGTCTTTTCCAGCGTAGGTGCCGTGGTGGCATTGGCCTTATGGGGCTGCTGGCATTACTACTACCAGCTCAACTACCGTGCCGGGCAAGAGGTATTGGCCCAGGCTAAAACCTTCCTCTCGATCCCTACGCCCAAAGGCGATGACCGTTATGGCAATCTGCAACTGCCGCTGCTGAACCCGATCCGTGACGCTACGCTGGCTTACGGTAATTATCATGAACGCAATACCTTGCTGGCGGACATGGGGCTGTACCAGGGCGGCAATATTGGCCCATACGTTGAAAGTACTTACCTGCAACTGTTGCAGCAACGTTTTGTGCCCGCAGTGATGAGTGGCCTGTTGGATCAACTGAATGCCGCGCCCAAAGGCAGTGAGGCAAAGCTTGAGATCCTGCGTGTGATGCGGATGCTGGAAGATGGCAGTGGCCGCAATATTCCACTGGTCAAACAGTATATGAGTAGCCGCTGGAGCCAGCAGTTCAATGGCCAGCGCGATCTGCAACAGCAACTGATGGGCCATCTTGAGTATGCGCTGAAGCACACCGATTGGCATGCGGCGCGGGAAAGCGGCGATCAATATGCCATCAAGAGTTTCGTGCCTTATGTCAGGCCGATCCAACTGGCGCAGCAAGAGCTGAGCAAACTGTCGATTTATCAGCGGGTCTATCAGAACCTGCGCATCAAGGCGCAGGATGCTTTACCACCCGCGCTGGATCTGCGGGATCAGGTTGGCGCTAGCTTTGATGAACTGTTCATTTCCAGCAACGATGATCTGCTGGTGATCCCGCAATTCCTCACGCGTAACGGTTTGCAGAACTACTTTATCAAGCAGAAAGACCAGTTGATCGAACTGACGGTGATGGACAGCTGGGTGCTTAATCTCACCAAAAATGTTGAGTATAGCGAGGCCGACCGAAAAGAGATCCAGCGGCAGGTTACCGAACAATATATCGGTGATTATATTGCTCACTGGCGGGCGGCGATCAGTAACCTCTCGGTAACCGATCTGGGCGATCTGCCGCAGGCCATCGGTGCACTTGAGCAGGTGATCAATGGGGAGCAACCTTTCCGCCGGATCCTGCGCACGCTGAGTGACAATACGCGCCCGCCGCTGATCCCGGATAGCGTGACCGGTAAAGAGCGCGAGGCGCTGTTGCAACAGCCTGATTATCTGCTGCTGAGCCGGATTAACCGCGAGTTTGCACCGCAAACCGGCGTGTTGGCGGAGAACAGTGATAAAGAAGGCGTACTGCAGAATGTCTACCAGAAACTGACCAACCTGCACCGCTATCTGTTGGCGATCCAGAACTCCCCAACCCCTGGCAAAGCGGCGCTGAAGGCGGTGCAGTTGCGCCTGGAGCAAAACAGCAGCGATCCAATCTTTGAAGTCCAGCAGCAGGCCAAAGGGTTGCCGGAGCCGCTTAACCGTTGGGTGAGCGAGCTGGCTGAGCAAGCCTGGCGCGTGGTGATGATGGAGGCGATACGCTCGTTGGAGGTGGAATGGAATGAGACGGTGGTTAAGCAGTATCAAACCTATCTGGCAGGCCGCTATCCGTTTGATCCTAATTCCAAGCAGGATGTACCGCTGAGCGAGTTTGAACGCTTCTTTGGGCCGAAAGGCACACTCGACGCGTTCTATCAGCAAAACCTGAAACCGTTTGTCGAGAACAACCTGAGCCTTGGCAATGATGGTGAACTGTTGATCCGTCAGGATGTGTTGCAGCAACTGGCGCAGGCACAAAAGATCCGTGAGATCTTCTTCTCGGCGCAAAACGGCCTGGGAACGCAATTTGCCATTGAACCGGTGATGTTGAGCGGTAACAAACGCCGCAGCGTACTGAATCTTGATGGGCAATTACTGGACTATGCACACGGCAACAACAACACCGTTCATCTGGTATGGCCAAACTCGATGCGTACTGGTGTAGAAAGCAAAGTGACTCTAGTGCCGGATGAGAACGACAGGTCACCGCGTTCGATCACCTTTAGCGGCCCATGGGCGCAACTGCGCTTGATCAATGCCGGTGAACTGACCAACGTCACCACCAGTTCGTTTGATGTGCGTTTCAAGGTGGACGGCGGTGAGATGACCTACCGCATCTATGTTGATGAATCAGATAACCCGTTCGCGGGCGGCCTGTTCAGTAAATTCACCTTGCCAGACACCCTGTATTAATTGTTGTTATTCCGTCTCTCGTACCGCGTAGTGCGGGAGACGTTTTAAGGATGAGCACGCATGAGCGAAACCTCAGAAGATATCGTCATTCAAACGGGAGCCGATCCACGGCGTTGGCCGGAGTTCAGTGCCCTGCGTGAAGAGATTAACAAGATTAACCACCCGGCGCGGCCAGAGGTGAACTGGCGGTTGATCGAGTCGCTGGCGCTGACGCTGTTCCGCACCAACGGCGTGGATTTGCAGACTGCGGTGTATTACACCCTGGCGCGGACGCAGAAGCACGGGCTGGCAGGCTTTACCGAAGGCTGCGAGTTGATTTCCGGTATGGTGGTCAGCCAGTGGAGCAACCTGTGGCCAGAACAGCCACAGGCGCGTTCGGAGATACTGGAATGGTTCAATGCTCGGGTAGGAAACCAACTGCGGCAACACGATTTTGACAGTGACGATTTACGGCTGGTGTACCGTGCCGAACGGGCATTGCAGCTGCTTTGCGACAAGCTGCAACAGGTGGATCTAAAGCGGGTACCGCGCATCGAAAACCTGCTGTATTTCATGCAGAATACGGCAAAAAGGCTCGAGGCAGCCAATGAGGCGGCGAAGCAACCTCCTGCGGTGCCATTGAAGATGCCGTCGATGGTGTATTTGGCGGTGCCTGAAACGGAGCCGATCCGCACGTCTTTCCCGACTCCTGAGCCGCAACCGGTAGAGGAACCACAACCGCAAATCCAAGTTCAGTCTCAGCCTGAACCCAATGTCGAGGTACGTTTTACGGCACCGCCAGCCAAGCGTTTTACCCTGACCTGGGGTTTTGGCACCGGGGTGCTGTTCAGCCTGCTGATTGCGGCGGTGGCTTATGTGGTATACGTACACCCGATGCAGCGGCAATTGGCAGCGCTGGCTGCCAAACCAGAGGGGGCAGTGCAGTTATGGCTTGCCCAGCCGAGCGTGGCGACCTATGGCAAACAGCTGAGTAACCTGGAAAATCTCTCACCGTTGGCGGGGTTGCACACCGCCGATCTTTCGCTGGCGATGGCGCGCGAACTGTGGCCATCGGACCCGCGTCAGGTAGCAGAAAGCCAGCGCTGGGAACGATTGTTGCAGGCGCGCCTCGGCAATGGGGTGGGGGATAGCAGTTACTATCAGGTGCAGCAGCGGCTGCAGGCTCTGGCCGCGAAATTGCTCGAACAGGAACAGATACGCGGTAGCCTGACGATCTCCTATCTGAAGACGGCAGTTTACCAGATGCAGACCGAGTTAAACCGTGAAACACCGTTGGAAGAGTTGCTGCGGCAGTTGGCTGTCTCAGTCGAACAGAAGCAGCCTGCGTCACCAGTGCTGATCAAACAGATAGATGACCGCTGGAATGCGCTACTCAGCCGTTATCACCAATTAACGCAGCGGGCAGACGCGGTGCGTTAGGCTATGTCCCTCAATGGCCCCAGCCCGGAGGGTCGCGCCCCAAAAGCCCGTTCGAAGTAAAGTCGGGCTTGAACAGAGGCCCACTCTGCCCTTCACCCTCCGCCTTGATAACGGGCTTTTGGGTCTGCGACGGCACCACGGACAGTTAAGGGACACAGCCTGGGTCACATCGGACCGGTTTCCTGTTTCGCCGCGGGAAACTGGCGGGTTGGCAGTGTCAATCTTGCTTCGCTAATAATGACTTATCAACAAGCAATTACTGACGAATAACCACGGTATTACTGTTTTCCGTTGTGAAGAAGTTTGAAACACGCCTGGTTGACCTCATCCATCAGTTTCTTGGCCAGCGGAGTTAACCCCTGTTGTTGTCTGTGAAGCAGTATATAGACAGCGTCGGGTAGTTTTTCTTTTATTGGGATCATGGTGATCAAATCTTTTATATATGAAATGTCGAGAATCGCTTTAGGACCAATAAAGATGTAATCCTCATTTAAAACCAGTTGCTCGCCAATACTCATTGAATCGCCATAAATTACGTAGTCTTTGCTTTTTCTCCCGCTTGGGAAAATAAATTTCTCCAGTTCTTTGTAATATCCTGTTCTCGTGCTGGGGAAATACCATTTTGCCCCTTGTAATTCACTTAATGAACGACAATGAGAAAGAGGATGATCCTTTCTGGCAATAATACAAAACTCTGTGCTGACCGATTGCTCGACATGAAATTCACTCATTGATATCTCAGGTGAAGCGATGCCGATAAAAAAGTCCAGCCGCCCTAGCCGGAGTGAGGACACTAGCTCGCAGAGTTGCCCTTCAATAATAGTAATGTTTGATGTGGGGTTATTTTCTTGAAAGTTATTAACCAAAGAAGGCAGTACGCTAAACGCAGGCAGGTGTGAGCAACCGAAAATCACATTGCCCTGGGATTGTTCACTCAATTGATGCAGTTCATCTACGGCTCTTTCCAGATCGTTGAGTAGCGTGTTAACTCTGTGTTCAAAAACGCGCCCCATTTTGGTTAACACCATGCCTTGAGGCCCCCGAGATAATAGGGTTACTCCCAAGATCCGTTCTAGCTCCTGAATACTTTTGGTCATTGCAGGTTGGGTTTTGAACAGAGCCTGTGCAGCCGTTCTAATGTTTCCATAATAGATAATCGCCTGAAAATCCCTGAGCTGATTGATTTTTGGCAGTTCTTTCATTGTTCACCTTATATTTAAATCAAATAACAACTCTGGGTGGCACCAAAACTAAGCTTAGGTGTTGAATTGGGATATGTAAACGTGAAGTGGATGTTTGTTCAATGGGGGCAGTTTGGGGCTGGTAAGTTGGGTGTGCTGAAGTGAAGTAAAAAAGCCACCGCTTGACGCAGTGGCTTTGTTATACCTATACCAGAGCCTGTTTTATTAAATACGACAGATGAGCAAGCCCTTGTAACTGTAACGACCCTGGGTTTTAGTTATATACGATCTGGATACCCGAGACGAAAACACCTGGCTGGCCTTTGTTTCCATTCGAATAAACGATAATCCCGTAGATAGTATCCGATACCGTTGCGGTATATGCCGTTCCCGTTGACGAACCCACCTTGTGATTAGTTCCGTCTGTCCATGTCAGCATTTCCAGTAATGGAGTAGGTAACCCGATTATTGCTACGACCGCACTGTACCCGGTAATAGATGTCACCTTATCCAGATCAAGAACCTCGCTAGACGCTTGTCCACCTAGACCACCTGCAACCAGCACACCACCGGAATAGAACCCATCGACAACTGCCGCGCTCTTGAGGGTTAGCGATGGATATTTTTCTTTCGGCAGCAGCGTAGTGTATGCCGTCTTGGTGCCAATAATTGCACTGGTCTTGGCCACAATTACGCTGACGTCCGTTTCCGCAGTCTTCCCTTCAAAGGTTACAGAAAGCTTACCTGATTCATTTTCATCCTCAGATGTGACATACCCTGAAGCATCAACCTTGATTTTCGCATTATTGCTGCTCCATACGCCTGTATTGGTAATATCGGCTTTCGAACCGTTTGAATACACGGCTTCGGCAGTAACGTTCGTGCCAAAGTATTTAGTAAACGTAATATCTTGTTTACTCAATACAACGCTTTTCACCACAGATTTAAAGCTTACAGGCACACTATTGGATGACTGACCATTCATCTGGGCATTGACCGTCACAGTTTCCTGTTGAGTGTTAATGATGCCGATTTTAGCCTGCCCGTTTTCATCAATAGCGACGGTAGTGTTACCGATAAATTTAGCACTGCCAGTGGTGGTAAAGGTTACATCCAGAGCACCCGCTTTGCCTTTGATAACGTTTCCATTCTTATCTGTCATGGTTACGACCAGATTATGAGTAGAAAGCTCGCTTGGCGCATCTTCACTTTTCTGTGTTTCAATCGTTTTGCCAGCTGTATCAAGAACCAGTCCACTGGCTGCATTGATCATTGCCGTGCTGAAATCCGCTTCAAAGTTCAGTTCAGTGCTGCTGGTCACGCCACCCACTTCTGCTTCCACCTTGACGCTGCCCGCTTTATCACCGGTCACTGGCAGAGTGGCGATGCCGTTCTCATCGGTTTTCACCGTCTGCTGACGCGTGGTGCCGTCTGGCGCGGTCACGGTAAAGGTGACATCAAAGCCCGGGATCGGGTTGCCGTTGGCATCTTTCACCGGTAACTGCACGGTGTTGACATCCGTACCGTTAGCCACGGTATTACCCGCTTCGGCGGTCAGGCCGTTCTCGTCGATGATCGCGGTGCCGCTGTCAGCCACAAAGGTCAGGTCAGTACTGGTGGTCACGCCGCCAATTTCCGCTTCTACCTTCACGCTGCCCGCTTTATCGCTGGTCACCGGCAGTGAGGCAATGCCGTTCTCATCGGTTTTCACCGTCTGCTGACGCGTGGTGCCGTCTGGCGCGGTCACGGTAAAGGTGACATCAAAGCCCGGGATCGGGTTGCCGTTGGCATCTTTCACCGGTAACTGTACGGTGTTGACATCGCTGCCGTTAGCCGTGGTATTGCCCGCTTCGGCGGTTAGGCCATTTTCGTCGATCTTGGCGGTGCTACTGTCGGCCACGAAGCTCAGGTCAGTACTGGTGGTCACGCCGCCAATTTCCGCTTCTACCTTCACGCTGCCCGCTTTATCGCTGGTCACCGGCAGTGAGGCAATGCCGTTCTCATCGGTTTTCACCGTCTGCTGACGCGTGGTGCCGTCTGGCGCGGTCACGGTAAAGGTGACATCAAAGCCCGGGATCGGGTTGCCGTTGGCATCTTTCACCGGTAACTGTACGGTGTTGACATCGCTGCCGTTAGCCGTGGTATTGCCCGCTTCGGCGGTCAGGCCATTTTCGTCGATCTTGGCGGTGCTACTGTCGGCCACGAAGCTCAGGTCAGTACTGGTGGTCACGCCGCCAATTTCCGCTTCTACCTTCACGCTACCGGCTTTATCGCTGGTCACTGGCAGAGTAGCGATGCCGTTCTCATCGGTTTTCACTGTCTGCTGACGGGTGGTGCCGTCTGGCGCGGTCACGGTAAAGGTGACGTCAAAGCCCGGCAGTGGGTTACCCTGCGCGTCCTTCACCGGCAACTGCACGGTGTTGACATCCGAACCGTTAGCCACGGTGCTGCCCGCTTCGGCGGTCAGGCCGTTCTGGTCAATGGTGGCGGTGCTGCTGTCGGCCACGAAGGTCAGGTCAGTACTGGTGGTCACGCCGCCAATTTCCGCTTCTACCTTCACGCTACCGGCTTTATCGCTGGTCACTGGCAGAGTAGCGATGCCGTTCTCATCGGTTTTCACCGTCTGCTGACGGGTGGTACCGTCTGGCTCGGTCACGGTAAAGGTGACATCAAAGCCCGGGATCGGGTTGCCGTTGGCATCTTTCACCGGTAACTGTACGGTGTTGACATCACTGCCGTTAGCCACGGTGCTGCCCGCTTCGGCGGTCAGGCCATTTTCGTCGATCTTGGCGGTGCTGCTGTCGGCCACGAAGCTCAGTTCGGTGCTGGTAGTCACGCCACCCACTTCTGCTTCCACCTTCACGCTGCCCGCTTTATCGCTGGTCACTGGCAGAGTAGCGATGCCGTTCTCATCGGTTTTCACCGTCTGCTGACGGGTGGTACCGTCTGGTTCGGTCACGGTAAAGGTGACATCAAAGCCCGGGATCGGGTTGCCGTTGGCATCCTTCACCGGTAACTGTACGGTGTTGACATCACTGCCGTTAGCTACGGTGCTGCCCGCTTCGGCGGTCAGGCCATTTTCGTCGATCTTGGCGGTGCTGCTGTCGGCCACGAAGCTCAGTTCGGTGCTGGTAGTCACGCCACCGACTTCTGCTTCCACCTTCACGCTGCCCGCTTTATCGCTGGTCACTGGCAGAGTAGCGATGCCGTTCTCATCGGTTTTCACTGTCTGCTGACGGGTGGTACCGTCTGGCTCGGTCACGGTAAAGGTGACATCAAAGCCCGGGATCGGGTTGCCGTTGGCATCTTTCACTGGCAACTGCACGGTGTTGACATCGCTGCCGTTAGCCGTGGTATTGCCCGCTTCGGCGGTCAGGCCATTTTCGTCGATCTTGGCGGTGCTGCTGTCGGCCACGAAGCTCAGTTCGGTGCTGGTAGTCACGCCACCGACTTCTGCTTCCACCTTCACGCTGCCCGCTTTATCACTGGTCACTGGCAGAGTAGCAATGCCGTTCTCATCGGTGGTCACCGTCTGCTGACGCGTGGTACCGTCTGGCTCGGTCACGGTAAAGGTGACATCAAAGCCCGGGATCGGGTTGCCGTTGGCATCCTTCACCGGTAACTGTACGGTGTTGACATCACTGCCGTTAGCCACGGTGCTGCCCGCTTCGGCGGTCAGGCCATTCTGGTCAATGGTGGCGGTGCTGCTGTCGGCCACGAAGCTCAGTTCGGTGCTGGTAGTCACGCCACCGACTTCTGCTTCCACCTTCACGCTGCCCGCTTTATCGCTGGTCACTGGCAGAGTAGCGATGCCGTTCTCATCGGTTTTCACCGTCTGCTGACGGGTGGCACCGTCTGGTTCGGTCACGGTAAAGGTGACATCAAAGCCCGGGATCGGGTTGCCGTTGGCATCTTTCACTGGCAACTGCACGGTGTTGACATCGCTGCCGTTAGCCGTGGTATTGCCCGCTTCGGCGGTCAGGCCATTTTCGTCGATCTTGGCGGTGCTGCTGTCGGCCACGAAGCTCAGTTCGGTGCTGGTAGTCACGCCACCGACTTCTGCTTCCACCTTGACGCTGCCCGCTTTATCGCTGGTCACTGGCAGAGTGGCGATGCCGTTCTCATCGGTTTTCACCGTCTGCTGACGGGTGGTACCGTCTGGCTCGGTCACGGTAAAGGTGACATCAAAGCCCGGGATCGGGTTGCCGTTGGCATCTTTCACCGGTAACTGTACGGTGTTGACATCGCTGCCGTTAGCCGTGGTATTGCCCGCTTCGGCGGTCAGGCCATTTTCGTCGATCTTGGCGGTGCTGCTGTCAGCCACAAAGCTCAGTTCAGTGCTGCTGGTCACGCCGCCGACTTCTGCTTCCACCTTGACGCTGCCCGCTTTATCACTGGTCACTGGCAGAGTGGCGATGCCGTTCTCATCGGTTTTCACCGTCTGCTGACGGGTGGTACCGTCTGGCTCGGTCACGGTAAAGGTGACATCAAAGCCCGGGATCGGGTTACCCTGCGCGTCTTTCACCGGTAACTGGACGAGGTTTACATCTTTACCGTTGGCCAAGGTGCTACCCACTTTGCCAGACAGGCCGTTCTGGTCGATTGCCGCAGTGGTATTGTCTGCTGACAGCGTAACGGTAGCCTGTTTCATTGCTATCGCTGTTCCAGGTACGTTGGCAGAGATCTTCACCTCGCCCACGCTGGTACCCGCCGTAAAGGTAGCGAGATAGATACCAGGGCGATCTGGGGATTCAGTCACGTCACCAATCTTATGTGGTGCTGGCTGCGCGGCGGCTGATGCCTGGCTGATTTTGCTGGCAACTGATGGTGATTGGAATTCACTGTTCAGCGTGATTTGCCCCGCGATCCCGCGGATTGGGAGCTCACTGCCATCTTTCAATGATAATTCGACCTGCGTTGTGGAACGGCCATCGGCAGGCAAACGGGCATTTTTAATTGCCAGATTGGAGGTTGCCGCAACACCAAATCCGCTAACGACGATTTCCCCCTGAGCAGGCTCAGAACGGTTACCCGATTTGTCGATGACGATCACGCTGATTGGGTAGCTGTTATTGCCCAGTAGGCTATACGATGGCAACACGGCCTGCCACCCCAGACCATTGGGGACAATTTTCCCTCCGGCAGCGGTAAACAAGTCAGATTTCCACTCAAACGATGCCACGCCATTTTTGCTGGTGACTGTGATCGGCAACTCAACGGTCTGGCCAGAATCGCCCTGTACCAACGGCGCCATCACCACGCTTAGTAACTGCTGCTCGCGATATTGCAGAACAATTTCATTATTACGGTCAACCAGATCGTAGCGACTGCCTGCCAAGGTACGTTTTGCCCCAACGTGAGCCGGATCGATCTGTTGCGCCAAAGGTGTGCCAAAGGAGTAATTGAAGGAAAGATTGAAACGGGTATCCTCCATGCCACTGGTTCCCTGCTTATGGTCAACACCGAAGGTAACCAGCGGGATAGGTGAATAATTTACACCAAGCGTTACGGCAGCAGGATCGGACTGGCGTTTATCTTTGCCAAATAAACCAACTTCATCACCGAAATACTGCTCATAGACCAGCTTGCCGCCCAATTGCGGCATAGATGGCAGATAAGCTTCTGTGCGAAGATCAAAACCATTAGCGGCTTTTTCATCAAAACCGTCCAGATCACGTGAGTTCTTCCAACCGCTGACACCGAAATAACCGTTAGTCGCAACACGCAGGTAATCACGTGCATATTCAGCACCAATACCAAGGCGAGAATGATGGCCCTGAATATCCCTATCTAGGAACAGGTTATAGCCAAACATTTGCTGATCGATAAAATGACGCTGCCCAATGCCCGCGTTAAGCGTAAGGCGATCGTCAATATAGCGCGTACCCAGTTGGCTGAAGGTCAGCAAACTTGGGGTATCTTGCAGCGGTAACAGAACATCTAACTGACTGCCTTTCAGATTCAGTTTGTCGTCCAGGTTCAACTGCACCTTGGCCGTACCAAATTGATTCAACCAGGTTTCTACAGCATCATTTGCGGTGCTGGAAGCCATGCCACGAGCGATAGACTCAGCCTGTTTGGTTGGATCACCACTGGCTAATACCCCCGCGAGACGGGTTGCCGCTGTCGCAACTGCCTGTTCATCCTCGGTATGGGCTTTTTTCGCCGCCATCACTGCCGGGGTATAGACCAGGCTCATTGGAAATGCCACTTGCGTGACAATATTAGCCCAGGCTAACAGTATGGATATCCGGGATTTTTTTGGTGCCTCGGGCCTACGGCGAGAGGATAAATCGTGCTTGTTCAATGCGACTACCTTATAGATAAATTAAAACGTTATACTTGCAGGCGGGGCTTAATAAATTAGCCTTACCTTTTTTAAGTATTTAAAGATTTATTAATTTTATGAAAATCAATATAAATCACTAAGTTGTTTCTTTGACCTTAATAATTATATGACTATCATTTTAAATAGTTATACCCTTCATATTTCAAGTTGCTTGGGTGTTGGCTGAGTTACTTGCCCCTTAGGGGCCGCTGCAAGCAGCGTTCAAATCTGCCAAGCAGATTTGTCGTTCACCCTAGCCACATAGTTTATCTATGCTCCTAGGGGTTCACTCAGTTGCCGTCTTCAAGCAACTCGAATTATTTTGGGTATATATGTTGAGAATGGTTACCTGGCATTATATTTTGCTAATAAATTCATAATGATAAAATAAATGATAAAGAACTGGTTTTACCCTAGAAAGCTGATATCGAAAGGTCATTGTGAATGGCTGTGTGCTAATCCATCACTAGTGAATTTCGAATAACCCTAATTAAATAAGGATGTTCTCAGTTCTTATCGGGGGTATGACAGAATAAGCAACGCTTTCCTGCTGATAGTAACTTTACACCACTGCTATTTCCTATTCGCTTTGCTATCAAATTTTCACTATTGTATGGGGTGCCACAAAGAAGGTAAATAAAGTAATTTCTATTGGTGATAACTTATTCTCAATCGATGCTTTTTGCACTGTGGATTGAGTATTAATTTTATCTATCACTGATAAAAATATATTGGCTTGAAATAACTGAAGTGTAGGTCTATATTCAGCGCAGATTTAAGAGGCAAGGCTAAAAATCTATCTTTGACACAATAAAATACTCATGCACTGTGTTATCCAGTATGGCTCAAGTTCACTGAGGCAAGCAGGCTGAAAACAATCCTTTAGATAATGGTTGTTTTCACCCTGTTTAGTTAAACGGGTAATTCAAAGCGTTCCTTGATGACAAGGACGTCTGTTAATAAGTATTAATAAGGAAAGTAATAATGAAAAAGATCCTTCTGTCTGTTGTCGCTACAGCTATCCTGTCAGCCGGTATGGCACATGCAGCCACTGGCGTGGAAAAAGAAATCACCATCGTAGCCAACATCAACGATGCGATTTTTGTTTCTAAGCCAGACGGTAGCACCTGGTATGACAAAGAAGAACTGTTTGCTAAAGACTACACGCAGACTGAATTTGCTTCTAACGATCTGCCAGTGCGTGTTTACACCACCGACAACGAAGTTAACGTATCTCTGGTTCAGCCACTGACCATTAACCGCGCTGATGGTGCTCAACTGTCTGATGTAGTTGTTAATTTTGCTGGTAAAGCTGTAGTTCAGGGCACTGCACTGAAAGTAATGCAAACCACCACAGCTCCAGGTGGCTACGACAACACTTACACCCTGAAAATCAACGCTAAAGCGCCAACCAATGCAACGGGCTCTACCAATGGCGCATACCAGGGTGATCTGGTAATGCTGTTCGAGCCAAAAGCTTAATTAATTTATACTCCTCACGCTTCGAGTCGTCTGTGTGTTGGCTTTCCTAGCTCTTACCCGTTACATAGTTATCTATGCAACTTGGGGACCGCTGCGTCACTGTCTTCATACGGTTCGAATTGTTTAGCATATAGAGTATAACGTTTAATTACGTAATAATTTTTAGGGTTATTCTCGAATAACCCTAAGTATCATATTTTAAATGCCAATTTTTGTTTTATAACGGAATTTTTGTATCTCTAGTGCAAAAAAACAGGCAGGACGTGGCTTATTAACTATTAAACCTAAAAATTAATAGTTAATAAGTTACTGGCCGTGTTGTTGAATCTCTACATGGAATATAAGATGGGCAGAAATATCCCAGGATGGGCGACAGGTTTATTATTATTGACTCCTTCAGCAGCAACCTATGCTCAGGGTGCTCAAATCGAATATCAAGTGCCCGCCGGATTTTCAGAAGCCGAGCAGGACTCTTCCATGCAGTTTCTGGCTACTCTCGACAGCAAACCCCTGCCGGGCCCGGTCAGTTGGTCTGCCAAACAAAATCGCCTCACCTTTGATGAAGCTCTTTATCGTAAAAATGGCGTTTCAACCGCGCAGATAGACCTGTTGAACAAGGTGCTGACACAGATACCTTATGCGGTCTGCCCTAACGGTTGCGACTATACCGTTAGTGGTCAGACGGTGTCACTGGACAAGGTTAAACAGTCGATCAGCATTACCGATGGTAATCAGCGTTACGTGCAACCCCAGACCATGATGGGATTCATCCACAACCAGTCGCTGGATGTGCGTACTGCCTCCAACGAATATCGCGCCGTATCCGCTTTCGGCCAGGGTTACCTTGGCCTGCCGTGGCAGAGCTATGGCTACCTGAGCTGGTACTACAACGACAGCAAAAACTTCGATACCCAGACCACCGTTCAGGGTGTTAGTACTTGGTATCTGCAGAAGAACTTTGCCACTACCTACCTGCGCAGTGGGCGGCAGGATAGCAGGGATAATGCGGCAGGTAGCGTTAGCACCTCGCTGAACCCGAGCTTTGATCAATTTGTCACCTTGGGTAGCCAGGACAATCTGAAGCGTGACAACCAGTCTGCGGGCAAGATGGTGCTGTTCGCTACCGCTGACGGTGACTACGAGTTCTATCGCGATGGTCGCCTTATCCGCCGTATTCCAGCAGTGATTGGCCGCAACGAGATTGACTACAACCAGCTGCCAGGCGGCTTTTACAGTTTAGAGATCCGCCTGGTTAACCGCAGCGGCCAAGTGGTGAGCAGCGAGAATCAGCAGATTGCCAATATCAACTATGGTGGCAGCACTGGTTGGTATGTCACGTTGGGGAAAGAGCTTGATACCGAGAAAGACCTGCTCAGTGCTGGGGCCAGCTTCCAGACCAAGTGGTTTGCGGCGAGCAGCGCGTTGCTCAAGGGCACCGGCAATACCTGGGCGATGGAACACAACCTCACCCGACCAATGCAGATTGCAAATGTCGAAGTGACGCCAACCGTAGGGGTAATGGCGGGGGAAAAACGCGTTGGAGGCTATGCCAGCCTGAATGCGGGCAGCCCGCAACTGGGTTATCTGACCGCTTCGCAGTACCAGAATACGTCAGTTTCCGAGTTCTACCCGGCCAGAAACAGTACCTCGTTTGGTTATAGCCGCCAGTTTGGGCCCACTCGCCTAGGTTACAACTATAGCCGCTATACCAACAGTGAACGCCATCAGTTGCAGAGCACCTGGAACTGGCGCGGCAACGGCGTCTGGGCAGTGATCTCTACCGGGGTGCAGAAAGGGGGCTATGACAGTGGCAGCAATAACTACGGGCTGTACCTGAATACCACCATCATGCTGGATCGCAATACCGGTACGCTGAACGCTGCCTATAACAACGGCAAACTGTATACCGGCGGAAGCTATGCCCGTGATTTTGAGGATAGCACCGGTACCACTACCGCAGGGATTGACTTCAGTGACATTGGCCGTACTAACGCGGTGGGTTTGAACGCTCGCCGCAGTGGCACCCGCGGCGATGCCTCGCTGCGTCTCGGCGTTGACGACGATACCACCAGCGGTAGCTTCAACTACAACGGTATGTTTGCCGCCAGTCAGGATGGGATTGCCCTTGGGCGCACCAGCCCGAGCGGTGCCGCCATGCTGGTGCGCACACCGAAACTGGGTGATGCCAAATATGGTTTCAAGGTGGAAGGCAACCCGGTGGGTGGCGGCAGTACCTATGCGGTGCCATTAGCCAGCTATCAGGATGTGACCTTTGCCCGTGCACAGTCGGTGGATTCCAATGTGGATATGAACATTCGTCTACCCGCAAACATAGTGCGTGCCCATCCTGGGCAGGTATACCCGGTGAAAGCCGAGGTGGAAATGAACCTGTTGTATAACGGCTTCCTGGTGGACAGCCGCGGAGTGCCGGTGAGCGGTACTGTCAGTGAGACTGGCGATGCGGTCTACCCGAATGGCCTGTTCTCGCTGGCATCTACAACGTTGATTAAAGAAATTACCGTCACCAGCAAGCAGGGACGATACCGCTGTGACATGACACAGCCAAAAGATAAGCGCTACCTCTGTGTAGCCGGTTGAGATAGACAATCCTTAGGGATGTCACCCGCTGTAAACAGCCTAGGAATTGATGAGAATTAACGAGGAAAATTATGATTAAACAATTGCCGTCTGCAATAGTCGCCAGTTTTCTGGCACTAAGCGGCCTGGTTCATGCTGATGGTCAACTGATGGTGATGCCTGCACGCAGTACCGTTGAAGGCCAGCAAACCCGTACCGTACAGGTCAGTAACCTGGGCGATAAACCCCTGTATCTGAAAGTGGATCTGATGCGTGTCGAGAACCCTGGTAAAAACCCGGAACGCAAAACCGCGATTGGTGATATCACGGTACCTGGGCTGATGGCCAGCCCTGCCAAACTGACGTTAGGGCCGGGTCAGAAACGCGATATTAGCCTGGTGGCGCTGCAATCCCCAGCCAGAGAGACATTATACCGGCTGTATATCGTACCGGTGTCCAGCATCAAAGTTGTCGGGGAGGAGAGTAAAAACAAAATCAGCGCCCCGCTGACCTTTGGGGTGGCGTACGGTGTGCTGGTCCACCATCTGCCTTCTTCTGGTGCACAGACCCGAAACTGGAACCATCAATGTACCGCAGCCGGGTTGCAACTGACATCCAGTGGTAGCGTACATTCGCTGTTCAAGCAACTGCAAGCGACCCCGGCGGGCAGCATTTCACCAGAACAAAAGGTGTTCCCCGGCACACCATTGGTGTTCCCGGTGAAAACCCTGAAAGGAAACGCCGATGGCCAGCCATTTGATATCCGTTGCCCGTAGGGTCTCTGGGCTACTGCTGTGTCTTCTTCCTTATGGAGCGGCACAGGCACTGATTGATATCAGCCCGAAAATTCTGGAAATGAAAGATGAGCAGGCGGTGGTGCAGGTGATCAATACCGGCGATACCCCGGAGTTCGTTGATGTTGCTCTGTTTGAGATCGACAACCCCGGTGTGCCTATCGATGAGGAGCAACTGATACCTCTGGGTATCAGCAAAGACCCATATCTGTATGCCGCACCGTTCAAGCTTTCGTTGGGGCCGCGCCAGCAGAAAACGGTGCAGTTAACAGCGCTGAAACCGCCGGGAAGAGAAAAGGTGTACCGCCTGGCGGTCATTCCTCAGCAAAGAGCCAGCGTTAGCGGAACCCAGGACAATGTGATGCTGGTCAGCCTGGGGTTTAACGGCTTGGTGCGCCAGTTGCCGATCAAGCAGGTTGCCACTTGGCAACACCGCTGCCAGGCCAGTGGGTTGCTGTTGGAGGCCAATGGCACGGTGCGGGTAGAGTTCAGCGAACTGAAGTTGGATGGTCAGGCTATGGATGATTTTAATGTTTACCCCGGCACGCCAAGGCAGATGGTGGGAAACACATTGAGTGGCAAGGCGCAGGACAAGTCTTTTAGCCTGCAGTGCAGTAAATAAGTGCAGACAACAAAGGGATGAATAGCATGAAGCTATTGCAGCAGATGATGATGGCAGTGTTTCTGCTGACTGGGAGCACGGTTAATGCCGCAGACACTGCGCTGGGTGGTGTGCCGGTCAGCATTACGTTGACCAATCTGGTACAAATCACGGTCGAGAAACCGGGGGGCGGCTGGTACGACACATTGACGCTCAGTAACAGCACGGGCAGCGATATCACACGCTACCAGGCTCAGGTCTCGGTACAGGTCAGTATGCGCAATGCACGCGACTTTAGGGTGTCGCTGGTTAATCCGCTGTTATTGACTCATGAAACCGATGCGTCTTTGACGTTCACCACAGAGCAGGTGGGATTTGGCAGTAGTGCGACAACGCTGCAGGCACTGAGTACCACTCCAATCGACCTCAGTAATCCTCCACTGGTGAGTGGCAGCTCTACTGGCAACTATCTGCTTTCAGTGTCAGCGCGCCAGCCTGTGGGTGTTCTGGGAAATGTTTCCGGGAATTACGTCGGAAAACTGGTGATGATGTTTGAGGTTAAAGTTTAAGCCAAAACCAAAACTAGGCTGTTTCCCTCAATTGCCCGTCAGCGGCGCTCGCGTGCAATTGAGGGAAACAGCCTAACATGCCCTTGCGAATACAGCGGTGGCATGAGTTGAGCGAAATAATTGGAAATTTACGCGCTAATCGCGAGAGATATATGAAAATAATAGCAAATTTATCCCGCTTGATGGCATGCTCTTTGCTGGCATTAAGCACACATGTAATGGCAGCTTCATATAGTCAGAATATTACCGGCTGCTCTATTACTAAATTGGGTACTAATAAGTTTCAGGCAAAGTTCACTTACGTGGTAACACAAGGTGACCCTGGGAGTACCACTACGCGAAATAATTTTTACGTAGAAGTGCCAACCTCGTTAGGTAGTAATTCAACAGTTCACCCACAAAATAACTCAACTACTACTTATAGTAATGTCGTTGTTAATGCTAACCTTGGTTACACTATCGGTGCCAGGTTATTAGGTTTTTACGGTAATCCTACCGCGAGTATAATTCAATTCAGTTCGTTTGTTTCCATCGATTTTACCACAGATACTGTAGGTGCTTACCCAGGTTTGCGCGCGCGCCTGACAACCGAGAATTTAAGTGGTGGTGGGCAGAGTGGCGGTACTTCAACCTATGTAATTTATATTGCGGCTAATGGATGCCAGCTTACGATAGCGGCCCTTCCCAAACCTGAAGATGTTGATACACCTGAACCGGAATTCAGTATGAAATCTGCCGTATGGCAGATGAATACTCTTGATGTGAGCAATTTACCCGATGTCTCTGCAACTGGAAACGGTTATGCCGCATCGATTAGTAATATCGCCAGCAATAATCTGTGTATTAACTATGTTACCGCTGGGGTAAAGAATAAAACCTATGCGCTGAGTGTAACAAATACCTCCAGTTTGCAGGGCGGTCGTAGTTTATTTACCCTGCAAGGCACGGGGAGTCAGCTGTTTTATAACCTGCAATTGGCCAGTAATAGCGGCGTGGCGGCAAACGATTTCAATTTCCCGGCTGCAAGCGCTAAATACATCACATTGACACAGACGGCCAGTAGTACTCCCGACCGTAGCGAGATGTGTTGGACGCCAAAGATTAATCTGTTTAAAAACTCAGCCACAAAAGAAGGGATGCACACCAATACGCTGAACTTTGTCATTAGCCCCAAGGCATAAGTCCACCTGTATCTGCTGTATTTCTCGGCCCAGGGTAGGGCCGAGAAAATTCTGCAAAGTAAGGGGCGCATACGATGACACTTATTGCGCAACCTCAGTAGACCAAGGGTAGCTTTTACACTCCCGGTGCAGTTTATCTATCATCGTCCTGGCATGCATCGTCAGCGGCAGACGATGGGAGTAGATAAAGCTGTAGGATGCATCGGGTAATTGCTCTTCGAGCGGTATTATGCATAACTGCTGGCTTAGATAAGGCACCTGGAGGATCTCTTTCGCGGCTACGGTCAAAAAGTCAGCATTTATTACCATCTGCAATGTGATGGCTGCCGTGTCCCCCCTGATAATAGTCTGTGCATTCTCTTCCCCATCGGGGAAAAGCAGCGCATCAAGCTCGCCGTAATAACCTATCTTGGTTGTTGGCAAATACCATTTGGCCTGTTTGAGTTGGCTCAACGAGGTACTGTTAGCCAATGGGTGTCCACGGCGAGCCACCACAGCAAAGGGAGTGGTAAAGAATGGTTCCTCAATAAATTCGCTCGTCAAAACTGTTTCAGGCGACGTTGCGCCGATGACAAAGTCTAATTCCCCTCCTCGCAGTGCAGGTAATAACTCAGAAAGCTGCCCTTCAGTAAGGTTGATGTTGACCTGCGGAAAGCGTTTTTGAAAACGCTGGATTGCCGGTGGCAACATGGTAAAGAAAGGTAACGACGAACTGCCCAACTCAATGGTTCCCTGAGAGATAGCGCTGAGCTGCTTTGCTTCATTGACGGCACGTTCCAACTCTTTCAGCACCAATTGGACGCGTGGCTCAAAAAGTTTTCCTGCTTCTGTCAGTACCACACCACGCGGCCCCCGAACCAGAAGTGAAGTCCCTAACATTTTCTCAAGCTCATTCATTGACTGTGTCAATGCAGGTTGAGTCTGATGCAGGGCTTTGGCTGCAGCCCGAAAGCTCCCATGCTCTATAATTGACTGGAACATTTTAAGCTGGTTGGGTTTGGGCAGATTTTTCATAACTGTGATATCTATTTCTCTCTATATTACTGATTTTTTATATTCCACTTTGGGGATATAAACCATTTTTAGATAAAACCAGTTAGGGAAATAAACTTTTACTGATTCGGTTGTTTATCATAGTGAAAAATAAAAATAGCAAGATGAGACAGGAACTCATGATTTATCTTGGTATTATAACTTGATTTTTCCACGTGATAGGTTGATGTGTCTTTAAAACATCAGCAACGAATTATGCCCAACATTATCCTGAGGGCTTTTCCCTTTATGGTTGTCAATCTATATTACTTGACTATTCATGCTTATACTTTTACATACAGACTGGAGATTATGCCCTCATCAAGTGTGGGATCCTGTTGCTGTGTTTATCTTTACTTCGCAAACTCACCAATGGGCATAAGGAACGAACACCTAATTTAGCTAATGCTGCACGTTTATGATGGCTTACCGTTCTGAAGTTTAGTTGTAAGTTGTCAGCTATCTTTGTCGCTGTATCGCCATCCAACAACATTTGCAGAACCTGTAATTCACGCATGGAGAGCAATGGTGAGGTTCTCTCAAGTTTTTGTGCTTTATTCGTGTTAATGCCTAGCAGTTCCTTTCTTAACTCATCAATCGCTATTGTCTTATCCAATATGGCACTGACGTTACTCAACCTACTAAAGTAATATTTAAGTGAGTTTACCTTGGCGATATCTCCTATCAGTATAACCTTGCTGTTTGGATGCGTTTTGGGTAAATATTCTCCTACTAGTTGCAAGAGCGAGGTTAGATTATAGTCATGGTTATTGAACGTTAAGACGATAAGGTTAACGTTCATCAATGAGTTTAAAATACCCTCACACTTTTCCAGGCTATCAGTACTTTCGACAATATCAAGAGAGACTGATAAGTCGGTATCTCTAATAAACGTTTCTAACCCTGTGCGCATAAAGTTACAGGTGGATTGCAGAACTACTTTTTTTCTTCTCATCGGTTCCTCGTGTTTTTTACGATTGATGTTTTTTAAGTCGGTCTTTTTAAAAGTACACAATTGTTACTTTTTTCATTACATTAGTAGACGTTGATTTTACTGCCTTTAAGTAAAATCAATTCGTCATGATGGACTTTGGGATTTGCATCTTGAGTTAAAGGTAATGTATGTCTGTAAAATAGTTGATGCAGCCCTGTTTATATTTTCAAGTAGTATAGGATTTTGCTGAGATGTTGTGAAGGAAGTATTTTTTATCGGTGATAATCAAAAGTGAACGCTACAAGACGTAATAAAAAATATCAGGGTGATTAAAAGTAAAAACAGGGCAGGCCATGTTGATTTATATTGTTTTTTTTACTTAAAATAGATTATTGTTATCACCTATAGAAAAAACTATATTTACAGCACTTATACCTAATCTCTATAGTACGCCTCGTTGAAAGGTACTTCACTTAAAAGAGTTATCAATCTTTTATTATATAAAGAATACTGACTACAGTCTGCTTTATTATCTGTAAGTGTATGAGGAATAACTCTCTTTGCTAGTGTGCCTCTTGCTCAACAACTCACGTAACTTTTATTAAGCGCCTTTTTATAACTCTGGCGTTTAGTTAACCGTAATTAAGGAATGTAAATGAATAAATTTATCCTGACTGCTATTGCAGGCATGGTTCTCTCTTCTGGTCTGGCAGTGGCTGCTTCTGGTGGCACTATCAATTTTGAAGGGCAGATAAGTAATAATACCTGTGAAGTCGTTGTCGATGGTCAGGCTAGCAACCCGAAGGTAATTCTGCCAACGGTTAGTACCAGCCAACTGGGGAGCGCGGCACAGACGGCAGGAATGACCGGTTTTAACCTGGCGCTGGCCAATTGCAGCGGTAGTTTGAAAACCGCCTCCACTTACTTTGAAGCAGGAGCGTTGGTTGATGTGCTTACTGGCCGTTTGAAAAATACTGGCACGGCACAAAATGTCAGTTTGCAATTGCGTGATGGTACCAGTGCTTCTCAAGCGGTGATTAAGGCGGGTGATGCGGGTCAGATTAACGGCAACTCGTTTGTAAATGTCGAGTCCGGCAGCGCTAATTTGCCCTATTTTGTCGAATACTACGCTGAAGGAGCCGCCACCGCAGGTACGGTTGTCAGTGGTGTTGTGTACTCTATTCAGTACAAGTAATAGCCTCAGGGAGGGAATCCCCCTCCCGAATAACCTATTTCCATTGGATTTTCAGATAAAAAATTACTCCGTGTTATTAGTTCATTTAACATCAAAATCAAATGGTTTTATTTTTATATATATCGATTCTTTAATTAGTCATTAGTCATTAGTCATTAGTCAGCATTCAGTAAATAATCCTTAAGAGATATATTATGCCAAAATTTTTACCCTATGGCTTACAGAGTCAATTATCTCCTTTAGCCGTGGTTATTTTATCATTTTTTTTTGCCGTGAGTGTTACAGCCGATACGACAGCCAAACTCCCACAGGAAGTTGAAAAGAATGTTGAGTTTGATGCATTTTTTCTTCATATCAATGATGAAGCATCAGTTGACCTAAGCCGTTTTGCCCATGGTGCCTCGGCCACTCCAGGGATATACCGTACTGCAATATATGTCAATAATGTATTGATTGATAATAAAGAAGTTGAGTTTAAGTCACGCGAAGATAAATCTGTTTATCCATGTTTGACCGCTGAAATAATAAAAATCATTACATTCAATTATGAAAAATTACCGGTAGACTTTTTAAGCGTTACAGAGACCGGTGAGCAGTGTGTCGATCTACAGCGTAAACTGTCTGATGCCCAGGTTAATTTTGATAGCAGTGAACAGCGTCTCGATTTACTGATCCCGCAGATTTATATGTTGAAAGCGGCGCGAGGCAGTGTTAGCACGGAATTGTGGGATAGCGGTATTTCTGCCCTGATGTTCGGCTATAACGTCAATGGGTATTCCAGTGAATCACGTGGCAAAACATTTAACTCAATGTATGCCGGGGTGAATGCGGGGCTGAATATTGATGCCTGGTATTTACGGCATAACGGCGCCTACAACTGGATGGAAGACGGATCTGCGCAATATAGCAACCGCAACACTTATTTACAGCGGGATATTCCACAAATTATGGGGCGCGCACTGGTTGGGCAAGCGAATACCTATGGGCAACTGTTTGACACCTTGCCGTTTACCGGTATTCAACTGGCCAGCGATGAACGCATGTTACCAGCGTCACAACGCGGCTATGCGCCGGATATCCGTGGAATTGCACGCACCAATGCCAGAGTTACGGTACATCAGAACGATCAGGTGCTGTATGAAACTACGGTAACGCCCGGAGAGTTTCTGATCAACGATCTGTATCCAACTGGATATGGAGGCGATTTGGAGGTGATTGTGCGTGAAGCGGATGGCTCAGAGCAACACTTCCGGGTGCCCTATGCATCAGCGGCACAACTGTTGCGCCCAGGTACATCAAACTATGCGGTTACCGCAGGGAGATTACGCAACGATAACCTGCGCGTTAACCCGGAGCTTTATCAATTGACCTACCAGCGTGGGTTGACTAATACCCTCACGGGATATACCGGCTTGCAGGCCAGCCAGGGTTATGGCGCACTGCAATTAGGCGCTGCAGTAGGCACACCGGTCGGTGCTGTGGCGTTTGACGTGACCCAGGCAAAGGCTCAGGTAGAAAATACGGCGGATGACCAACCCGGAAAAACCTTTAAGGGGCAGAGTTATCAGCTTAGTTACAGCAAAGTGATCCCTGAAACCAACAGTAACCTGTCGCTGGCCGCGTCCCGTTTTTCTTCTGAGGGTTATCTGGACTTTATGACTGCGATGGAGAGCCGTGATGCGGTAGCTAAAGGCGATTCGCCTTGGGCAGTCTCGCGCGCCAAAAATCGCTTTACCGTCACGGCTGGCCAGGGGCTGGCTGAAGGTTGGGGGCAATTGAATCTGAGTGGTTCTGTACAGAACTATTGGAATAAAGAAGGTAGCGAGCAGCAGTTTCAGGTGGGTTACAGCAACCAGTTTCAGCGTTTGACCTACAACATCAGCGCCAATCGCAGCTATTCCAGCTTG
Source organism: Serratia aquatilis (assembly GCF_044865145.1). Taxonomy (NCBI): domain Bacteria; kingdom Pseudomonadati; phylum Pseudomonadota; class Gammaproteobacteria; order Enterobacterales; family Yersiniaceae; genus Serratia; species Serratia aquatilis. Next base: position 978,682 of record NZ_CP173186.1, read on the forward strand.
GGGGGGAACCAGAATAACTACCTGCTCAGCTTCACCTTACCGCTGGGGCGCAATGACAGGGTGAATACACCCCAGTTGCGTACGGATCTCGCCAAGGACAGCAGTGGCCGTTATGGCCAGCAGATCAGTATTACAGGTGCGGCAGGTAAGGAGAGTCAGTTGGGTTATGCCGTGACGGCTATGAATGCCAATCAGGGCGTGGGTAACAGCGGTTCGCTCAGCGGCAGCTATAGCAACTCATCAACGGCGCTAAATGGCAGTTACAGCAAGGGCAAAGGCTATAACAGCGTGGCGGCAGGTTTGAGCGGTACGGTGATCGGGCATTCAGGTGGCGTGACCCTTACCCCGTATACCTCAGAGACTTATGCCCTGGTTGAAGCCAAAGGGGCTGAAGGGGCCAGCGTGTCGCCTTATCAGAATGTCACGGTTGATTCCCGTGGTTATGCGGTAGTGCCCTACCTGAATGCCTATCAGTTGAACGATGTCAGCATCGATCCGAAAGGCAGTGCTGCTGATGTTGAACTGGATAACACCATGCAGAGAGTGGCACCTCACGCTGGAGCGGTGGTCAAGGTGAAATATGAAATCAAGAAAGGCACCCCTATTCTGATCAATGCCACTCATCAAGGGGAGCCGTTGAGCTTTGGTGCCGAGGTGTTTGATGGCAACGGCAACAGCGTCGGTTCAGTGGGGCAGGGCGGACAAATATATGCGCGCGTGGCACAGGATGCAGGGCAGTTGCTGGTGAAATGGGGGGAGGATCGCGAGTTGCAATGCCGCCTCGGTTACCGATTAATGCCACAGACGCAGAGCAGCACACAGCGCACTATTCAGCAGTTTAATTCGGCGTGTCAATCCGGCACACCGCAAATAGTAACAGGCCAAGTAGTCCATAACAGCAGCGATAAACCCCTCGTAAGCAGCGGTTGGTAAGAGAAGAGAAATGAGTCGATTAATGAATAGAATGAAGATGGTTACACTGCTGTTGGGATTGGCAGCGATCTATGCACATAATGCAAGTGCAGCAGGGGTCTGTTCGTTTGCGGTTGGAAACAGTAAGTCGGTATCGGTAGTTCCTTTACAAGCTCAGAATATTACCGTGGGGCCGGATACACCGAACGGATCGGTACTGCTCTCACACTATGTTGGCGGCAGCAATATCACGGGAGCAGCGCCTACCCCGACGTTTAGCTGTACTTCGTCGCCAACGAGTTACAGTATCGTGGCAAGATACGTCAGAACCAGCACGCCAAAACCGCTTTCTGCCTGGAATGGTTCACCATATCCTGGACAGGTCTTTGAAACTGGCGTTCCCGGAGTCGGTGCTGTTATTTCGTATTGGGGAAGGGCATTCCCAACAGAGAGAACAACCATCAATGTTGGAAGTAATGTGCCCTATTCGGGACATGTTGGCACTGAGTTTGACCTGTTATTGATCAAGATTGGGCCGGTATCACCCGGTACCATTAACGCTGCAGATTTACCCTCTATGGCGGTGGAGGTGACTCCAACCGGGGGGACTGCACTAAGTTTAAATGGCATCAGTTTTTCAGGTAGCATTAATATAGTTTCGCAAACTTGCCAAACGCCAGATGTATATGTGCCGATGGGAACAGTCAATATCGATCAGACCTTTAAGGGGGCTGGGTCGGTATCTACCTGGCGGGATGCCTCTATCCGTTTGACCAATTGTCCTCGGTTCTATGGTTCAAAGTTTCAGGTAAAAAGTTATACCAGCGTGGGGAATGCAACAATTAGCTCCACGGCCAACTCACTGGAACTTAAATTGGCACCGAACACTTCTATTGTTGACGGAACCAAGGGGATTCTCGGTATTAGGACGGGAACGGAGAGTGCTTCGGGGGTCGGTATCCAAATGGCTTATGGCATGGTTAGCGATACATCACCCGCTCTGGCCAATTTTGCGAACAGCAGAAGTTTTAACATGGTCAATAATGATTCAACGACGCAAACGTTGCCACTGGTGGCCAGGTATATTCAGACCAATGATCGGGTAACGCCGGGGAAAGCGGATGCGGCAGTCACCTTTATGATTAATTACTATTAAATGATGCGCTTTGGCTAACCTAGGCTGTGTCCCTTAATGGCCCCAGCCCGAAGGGGCTGCGACGGCACCACGGGCAATTAAGGGACACAGCCTAGTCTCATTAATGGGACTCACCCTACGGGCCAGCGCAAGCGCTGTTCAAATCGGTCAAAGATCAATTTGTCATTGCGTTGCCGCGTTACTCGGCCCAATTCTGGGCCTCGCCCCTGCGGGGCCAGCGCAGGCGCTGTTCAAAAACGTATTGCGTTTTTATCATGCAACTCGAATTATTTAGAGTTTAGCTCGCCGGTATGCCAGAAAGTGTAAGCGTTGCCTGAAATATGCCCATTCAGGGGGCTCTTTATTCCAAATCTGATTTATTCACACAGCCTAGGCTGTATCCCTTTCTTTTTATGCATCTGCATAAAAGCAAACCCGGCAATATACCTTTCCGCTCATAATTTTTATCAATTTCGCTAACATTTGCTAACCGGCACGTCATAACATCGATTTTTTAACCGCCTGCGGGTTGACGTTTTACACAAAGCACCGAGCCCCTACGGCGTGGAAAGATGTGAAATTTTGCGCATTCTTGTAGCGTTGCCTTTCCCTATACTCACCACCATCAGTAAATGTCGGTGAAGGGGCAACCTATGCAGCAGCTAAAAATCACACACCTCTATCAAAGCTTCCAACGGAGCGTTAAGCGTCGGGCTGACCATACCGCCATTTTCTTTGAAGGCCATAAGTACAGTTATAGTCAATTAAATCATAACGTTAATCTGTGCTCAGCCTGCCTGAAAGCGAGTTTTAATCTCGGGAAAGGTGATGTGATTGTTTTGGCTCTGGGTAATCGGCCGGAATTCTGTTCGCTATTTTATGCCGCCATGGCGCTCGGTATTATCGTTGTGCCGTTAAGTACCAAGCTAAAATCGCAGGATAGCCAGATCATCCTGACCAGCGTTAACGCCAAGGCAGTTTTCTTCGATCCCAATAGTCAGCCTTGGATGGCGACGCTGGAGGCCGGAAAGCAAAGCCATCTGGTCTCGCTGGCCGATTGGCAACTGATACTCAGTAATGCCGATGACCAACAGCTGATCAAACCCTTGCAGGCTGCGGCAATCGCAGAGGATGATATTGCCGCCATTATCTACACCTCCGGCACTACGGGCTCGCCCAAAGGTGCCGCGCTCACTCACGGTAATTTTATTGCGGCCATCACTGCTTACCAGAATGTCCTGAAGTTAACCGAGCAGGACAGTGCCATTTTGCCGATCCCCATCTGCCATATTACCGGCCTCTCTGCCTTGCTGTGCCTGTTTATTCATCTTGGCGGTACGCTGCATTTGCAGCAAAGATTCAGTGCGGAAGAGATATTAAAAACCGTCAGCAATCACAGCATTACCTTCCTGCACGGCTCACCAACGGTGTTTATCCTGTTACTCCAGGAAGCTGAAAAACATCCGCAGGCAGGCGATTATGCCAGCTTGCGGATGATCGCCTGCGGTGCCGGGCATTTGAACGTCGGGATCATCGAAAGGTTGGCGGAACTGTTTCCAGCCACGGAAATCAGGCCGATTTATGGGCTGACCGAAACTTCTTCACCAGCCAGTATCTTCCCGGTTGATGTACGTAGCAGCGATAAAATAGGCAGTTCGGGTTTACCTATCCCAGGGTTGATCTGCCAAATCCGTGATGACAATCAGCAGGTGCTTGCCACCGGAGAAGTTGGTCATCTGTGGCTCAAGGGGGCGGTGGTGGTTAGCCAATATTGGAGGAACCTAGCGGCAAATCAGCAGTACTTCCACGATGGCTGGTTCTACACTGGCGATATTGCCTGCCTCGATGAGGATAACTATCTGTATATCAAAGATCGTAGCAAAGATATGATCAACCGAGGTGGGGAAAAAATATACTGCATTGAAGTAGAAAACCTGATTTCGAATTACCCCGGCGTGAAGGAAATTGCCATTGTTCCCAGCAGCAGTAAAATTTATGGTGAAGAGGCCGTGGCCTTTATTGTGGCGCACCGTAATAAACCCTTGGTGAGCGATAATATTATTCATTGGCTATCCAATAAAATTGCTAAATTTAAAATACCTTCAAAAATCGTCTTTACGGCAGAATTACCCAAGAATGCCAATGGTAAAACCGATAAGTTGGCATTGAGAAAAAGATTGACGCAGTCAATATGATAATAGACTGCGACCAATACGTGCGCCAATATAAGGAAACGTTTAGCGCATCCATTTAAATAATAGAGCGTCTGTAACTCTATAAGGGACACAGCCTAATAATAATACGAAAACTCTACCCTATTTAATCGCCTCATCGCGAGGAGGAGTATTTATCATGTCAAATCGGCAGTTAGATATTGCACTGAAAAATCAGGCAGCAATAACCAATGCGAAAATATATAAACATTTGATGCCATTACTGATCATTGTTTATATCATCAGCTTTATCGACCGAACTAATATCGGCATCGCTCGTGCTTCAATGTCCATCGACCTTGGCCTGTCCGCAACCGCCTACGGCTTAGGGGCCGGGCTATTCTTTCTGACCTATTCCACGATGGAGATCCCCAGCAACCTGATTATGGCGCGAGTTGGGGCCCGTTTCTGGATCACCCGTATCATGTTCACCTGGGGCCTGATTTCCGCTGGTATGGCCTTTGTTACCGGCCCAACCTCTTTCTATATCATGCGTCTGTTGTTAGGGGCTGCTGAGGCAGGGCTGTACCCCGGTATTATCCTGTACCTCACTTACTGGTTTGGCCGTGAAGAGCGAGCCAGGGCTGTAGGTATGTTCCTGCTCGGTGTCTGTATCGCCAACATCGTCGGGGCTCCGCTGGGTGGCGCTTTGCTGATGTTGGATGGCCTGGGTGGAATGCATGGCTGGCAGTGGATGTTTATTGTGGAAGGCATACCGGCGGTATTACTGGCGTTCTATGTGTATGCCGTACTGCCCAATAAGCCGCGAGATGCCAAATGGCTGACTAAAGCCGACGTTGAGTATATTGAAAACAAGCTGGCCGCCGAGCAACCGGTAGGGGTAGACAAAAACCAGAAATTCTCCTTTAAAACGGCGTTTACCAATAAGACCTTTATGCTGATCGTGGCGATATATTTCACCCATCAGATCTCGGTCTATAGCCTGACCTATTTCCTACCAAGCATTATCAATAGCTACGGCAAAATGAGCACTCTGACGCTCGGCATGCTCACCGCTATCCCTTGGATCGCGGCTGCATTAGGGGGCTTTTTCCTGCCCAAATATGCCAACACCGCATCACGCTCACGCATCATGTTGGTATCCGGCTTTATGTCGATGGCCGTCGGCTTCCTGATTGGCGTGCTGGGTGGCCCAGTGTTGGGGCTGATCGGCTTCTGTATCGGCGCTTCGATGTTCTTCGTGGTGCAATCCATCATCTTTACCTACCCGGCAACGCTGATGAGCGGCCCAATGCTGGCTGGTGGGCTGGGGCTGTTGGCCTGTCTGGGGATCACCGGGGGGTTCTTTGGGCCTTATGTGTTCGGGCTGTTGGAAGATAAAACTGGTTCACCCAGTGCGGGTCTGTGGTTTGCCATTGTGCTGCTGATCCTTGCCACTATCGGTGCTGCGCGGGTGAAACAACCTGCGGGTAGTAAGGATAAGGCCGCCAATACAAGCCCCGTTGCAGACATGCAAACTGTGATTGAGAAATAGAGCCTAGACGCGGTGCCAGTGGGCACCGCAGCACAGACGTAAGGTAGGCAGTGATGAGAAATAAAGTGATTTCGGCTCGGCAGGCTGCGGATTTAGTGAAAAACGGTTCAACCTTGTGCACCATCGGCATGACCTTGGTCGGGGCGGCGGAATCGTTTTTGAAGGCGCTGGAGCAACGCTTTCTGGATACAGGTGCGCCCCATGGCTTGACCTATATTCACTCGGCCGGGCAGTCGAACCGTGAGCGGGGTAATCAGCATTTTACTCCGCCTGGAATGGTAAAACGTATTATCGGTTCACACTGGGGGTTGGCACCCAAGTGGATGGAAAAGATTGCGGCCAACGAGGTCGAGGCATTCTGCCTGCCACAGGGGCAGATTGTGCATCTGTATACCGCAATGGCGGCTGGGCAGGCGGGGTATCTGTCCAAGGTGGGGCTGGGTACATTTATCGATCCCCGTCTGGAAGGCGGCAAAATGAATACGTTAACCCGCGCGCTACCGGATTTGGTGGAAGTGGTCAGCCTGCGTGATGAGGAATATCTGTTTTACCCGGCGATCCCGTTGGACACGGTGATCATTCGTGGTACCACGGCGGATCGCGCTGGCAATCTCACCTGTGAAGAAGAGGCGATGAAGCTGGAAATTCTGCAGGCGGTACTGGCGGCGAAACGCTTTGGCGGCAAGGTGATCGCCCAGGTGAAATACCTGGCAGAGAAGGGGAGTTTGCATCCTAAACAGATCGTCGTGCCGGGGAACTTTATTGATGCGGTGGTAGTAAGTGAAAACCCTGAGCAGGACCACCGCCAGACTTCATCCTGGTTCTATGATCCGGCCTATTGCGGCAACCTGATCGCGCCTGCCAGCGAAGTGGAACAGTTACCGCTCAATATCCGCAAGGTGATTGGCCGCCGCGCTTGCCAGTTCTTATCCCCAGACTGTGTGATCAATCTGGGCACCGGTATTCCCAACGATGTTATTGGCACCATCATTCATGAAGAGGGGGTGAGTGAAGAGGTAACCATCACCGTTGAGTCCGGTATTTATGGCGGTGTGCAGGCCGGTGGCATTGATTTCGGTATCGGTAAAAACCTGACCGCCATGATTAACCATCAGGAGCAGATGCTGTACTACAACGGTGCCGGTGTGGATATCACCTACATGGGAGCCGGGGAGATGGACGCCAACGGGCATGTCAATGCCACCCGCATGGGGGATCGCTGTACCGGTGCTGGAGGATTTATCGACATTACCCAAAGCGCACACCACGTGGTGTTTTGTTCTACCTTCACTGCCAAGGGGCTTGAGGTGACATTCCAGCGGGGGCAATTAAAGATCCTGCAGGAGGGTTCGGTCAAAAAACTGGTGAAGTCAATTAATCAGATTTCTTACAACGGTGAAATAGCTCGCCAGAAAAAACAGAAAATGCATTTGGTGACCGAACGAGCGGTGTTTGAACTGACGGAGCGGGGCCCGGTACTGATAGAGATTGCTCCAGGCGTAGACCTGGAACGGGATATTCTGCAGCAAATGGAATTTATGCCGATTATTTCCGCTTCATTAAAACAGATGGACGCTGCGCTATTTTGTGATGCTCCATTTGGCCTGAAAGAAATGCTGTCCAGAAATTAAAAACGATAAGGAGTACCCTATGTCTTTAATAAATAAAGTGGCGATTGTCACCGGGGCCAGCCGTGGTCTTGGGCGAGGCATTGCCCAAGTATTGGCAGCAAAGGGGGCCGCAGTGGTTATCTGCGATGTTGACCAGGAAGGTGGCAATAAAACTGCCGCCGAGCTGGTGAATGCCGGTCATAAAGCCATTTTTATCCCCTGTAATATTGCTAATCGTGAAGAGGTTAACCGGTTATTTATACAAACCGAGCAGCAACTGGGGCCGGTGGATATTCTGGTGAATAATGCCGGAATTAATCGCGATGCCATGCTGCACAAGTTAACGGAAGAGAATTGGGACTTGGTCATCGACATCAACCTGAAGGGCACTTTCCACTGCATGCAGGAAGCCGCAGTGCGGATGCGTGAACGTGCCGGTGGACGGATCATCAATATTTCTTCCGCCAGTTGGTTAGGTAATCTGGGGCAGGCCAACTACGCCGCCTCAAAGGCTGGGGTGATCGGCCTGACGAAAACGGCCTGCCGCGAATTGGCGAAGAAAGGCGTCACCGTTAACGCCATCTGCCCTGGTTTTATTGAAACCGACATGACTCGCGGGGTGCCGGAAAAGGTCTGGGAGATCATGATCGGTAAAATCCCTGCTGGCTATGCCGGCGATCCGGTCGATGTCGGTCATTGCGTCGCGTTTCTGGCATCCGACGAAGCGCGCTATATCAATGGCGAAGTAATTAACGTCGGCGGCGGCATGGTGCTGTAAGGAGAATCGAATGAAGAATGCAAATGACATTGTGGTCGTCAGCGGCGTACGTACGGCGATCGGCACTATGGGTGGCAGTTTTAAACAGACACATCAGCACGATTTGGGTGCGGCGGTGATCCGTGAAGCCGTTGCTCGAGCCGGGCTGCAGCCAGCACAAATCGATGAGGTAGTGGTGGGCAACGTGGGGCAAGTTGCAGAGAGCGGTTTTATCGCCCGTATTTGCCAATTGCGCGCAGGTTTACCCAACGAGACAACGTCTTACTCGGTGAATCGGCAATGTGGCTCCGGCCTGCAAGCGATTGTTGACTGCATGCTGGAATTGCAAACCGGGAATGCGGAGATCACCGTTGCCTGCGGGACAGAAAATATGACCCAGCTTCCCCACTATATTCGCCAGGCGCGTTACGGTTATCGTCTTGGGCATGGCGAGTTGGAGGACGGTATCACCTCTATTCTGACCTGGCCGGAAGGGCCTTATCATAACGGCATGACCGCCGAGTTTGTGGCAGAACGTTTTAACATTAGCCGTGAGGCGATGGATGAGTTTGCCTGGCAAAGCCAGCAAAAAGCTTTAGCCGCCATCAAAGAGGGCTATTTTACCTCGCAAATCTTGCCGCTCGAAGTTCGTGAAGGCAAAAACAGCCGCCTGTTTGCTATCGATGAACACCCAAGAGACACACCGAAAGAGAAGTACGCGCAACTAAAGCCTGCGTTTAAAAAAGACGGTACGGTCACGGCGGCAACCTCATCAGGTATCAATGATGGGGCGGCGGCGCTGGTTATCACCACCCGGGCTAACGCAGAAAGACAGGAGCTGCCGATCAAGATGGTGATCCGGGGATGGGCAGTGGCCGGTTGTGAGGCCGAAATAATGGGCTTCGGCCCAGCTCCTGCGACACGCAAGCTGATGCAAAAGCTGAATATGTCGGTGCATGATATCGATCTGATCGAGCTTAATGAGGCCTTTGCCGCACAATCGCTGGCGGTGATTAACGATCTGGAGTTGGACCAGGCCAAAGTGAACGTCAACGGTGGGGCCATAGCGTTGGGGCACCCTGTTGGTGCCAGCGGGGCCATTATTTCGGTAAAACTGATGTATGAGATGGAACGGCGTGGTGTGAATAGCGGTTTAGCCACCATGTGCATTGGCGGTGGGCAGGGGATTTCTATGTTGTTTGAGCGGGAAAGGTAATATTTGAGCAAAGAAGGCCGAACCATGCGCCCCATCCCTTTTGGATAGGGGTGCTATGCTGGGTTTGGCTCCGTGCCCAACTCCTTCTTAAAACGATCTGCATTAGCTGATTGGGTGGTTTTACTTATTGCCGCAGAAATAGCGGCGGAGGAATGATAAGAAATATCCAGTATTATCTTACGGGCCACTCACTATAATGAAGGGTTTATATCATCAGGGTATAAATATGCTGATCACTTTAGAATTAGCAAATACCATTGTGAAGCGTGCAATGGGTATTATCCATTATAACGTTAATGTTATTGATCATAGAGGAGTGATTATTGCTTCTGGCGAACCACAGAGAATTGGTGAGCGGCATGAGGTAGCCGATGAGGTGATTAAGAACCGCCAGCGGATGACGATTGAAAATGCTCAGCAAGCGGCCCGGTATAAAAATGTTCAACCCGGGATTAATCACCCTATTATCGTTGATGATCAGGTGGTTATGGTTATTGGTATCAGTGGCAATCCTGCGGCAATAGCGCGCTACGCCGAGTTGGCTATTCTGGCGGCGGAGTTGCTAATCAAGCAGTCTTTAGATATCCGCGAGATGAATTGGCAATACCGTATCAGGGATCTATTGCTTAAGCAGTACCTGGAGGTGGGTGATACTGAAAAAGGTAAGGAGATTATCCAGCAGTTGGTGCGCCAAGAGATTGATTTGTCACAACCGTTGTTACCGCTATTGATTAATATCGAAACCGGTGGCCATTTACTAGGGCAAACTATCGACCATATTCTTAATAAACTCTCACAGATTTTAAAATCTCAGCGGGTTATATTACTCAGCAATGATGAAATATTGTTAATTATTACCGCTATCGAACAGACAGAAGCAACGGTTAATGATGTTAACGCATTTATGGAAACGCAGTTGAGTCACTACACCATCGGTGTGGGAGTAGAATCGGCTTCCGCCGAGATTTTCCGCCAGTCGGTATTTATGCTTAAAGAGATGATCGAACATGGGCGGGGCTTGCTGCCGGAACAGCGGGTATTCAATGGTAAGCAGTTTGCCTTTGGTGGGCTGTTGAATGAAGCTAGAACCAGCTCATTTACCCTCTATTTTAAACAGAGAATTGCCAAATTGCTGGAATTGGGTACTGGCCAGATGTTGCTCAACACCTTAAGCACCTATATTGCGCACAATGCCGAGTTGGTTAACGCCGCGCGGGCGCTTGGCATCCACCGCAACACGCTCACCTATCGGCTAAACCAGATCAAAGAAGCGACTTCATTGGATCCGTTTAACTTCAAGGAACTTAGCCAACTGATGATTTCACTTTACTATCATCATGGCGCGCCGCTGCTGTACTTACCTACAGCTGATCTTGAAAGGTTGGAGCAGTGAATTTCCTGGCTTCAGCCCGTCTGCTAAGTGTAGTGTGCGCGACATGGTAATGTTTTTTAACCTGATTTTTGTTAATAGTCTTCTACATCAGGCGTTGTTCATGGGATATTCAGCGATTGATCAGAATGCTCAATCTGAGCTTGAGTCTCACAAAGTGATCTACGTTTTCGCGTATACTCGTCATACTTCAAGTGCATGGGTGTTGGCTACGTCGATTACTCGGCCCGTCCATAAGCCTCGCCCCTATGGGGCCGCTGCAAGCAACGTTTAAATCTGCTCCAGGCAGATTTGTCGCACCAGTCACATAGTGGGCTATGCTCCTGGCGACTTTCAGACTTGCCGCCTACATGCAACTCGAATTATTTTGGGTATAGAGCATACATATTGAAATAAAAGGCTACCAAACCAACGGAGCAGGTTTTGCTATGCGGTTTGATATTATTGATTTACGTCTGTTTCTGAACGTTTGCAACACTGATGGACTATATGTTGGCTTATCTTAATCTATCTGGTGCCTGATGAGTCTCAGAAATGATACGTTTTCCACTGAGCAATTCCGTTTTACAAGTTCTGCAACAGGCCGGTTGGCCGTTCATTGTCTGTACCAGAGAAACCAGATAATGAACGGCTTTAACCCCTAAAAGAGGGTTATCCGGTCACTTCCTGGCTAAGCACCTCGTTTCTCAAATCAATAAAACTTCCATAGACTTGATCCGTAGATAAGCTATTAACATGATTATCAGTGGCTTCCAAAACCCGCGATGGTACCTGCCAAGGCCCCCAATGGTATCCATCACTATTTCCAAACAGGGCTACCACAGGCTTACCGACGCCTGCGGCGATATGGAGTGCCCCACCGTCGCTGGTCACGATTTGATCACACAAAGCCATCCCCGCCATCAATTCGCGTATATTGCTGGTTTTGTATGGGATGAGATCAATATCACTGCAACTTTGAGCGATCACTGCAGCTTTCTCATCGTCACCTGGATGCATAGGGTTATCACTCGAGCCTGGCGACCAAAAAAGCATGATTCTGCAAGGTTCCCGTTGAGATAAACGATGTGCGAGTTCAATAAAGTACTCTACCGGCCATCTCTGATTGGGTTTTCTTGAACTGATTTGCAGGCCATACAACGGTAACTTGTTCTGGGTACTGATTTTTTCAGCTGCTTGTTCAATTTCAGCTGGAGTAACATATAGCTCAAGTTTACCAGGCCGTAACTCACAACCTAGTGGCCTCGCTAATTGGACCAGTTCCTCAACAAGGTGCATTTTCTCCTGTATGTAGGGGATCCTATCGGTGATGACTGCTGGAGCATCTTCGCCAATCGAGATAACACGCTTTGCTCTGGACAACCTGGCCCAGGTTAAGGCTCTTTTGTTCCAGTTACCTGCGATTAAAGCAACGTCATAACCCGTTCTCCAAATATCCAACGTTGTTTTTAAGCGATGAGCAACCGCGCCAATCTTGGCTTTCAACGATGTTTCATGGTGTGACTTGGTGTAGTGATAGACGTTAGTGACATGCGGATTACCATCCAGCACTGGCATGTTATAAGTGTTAACCAGCACGTCGACTTGATGCTCTTTGGCCAACATGGATATAAGAGGGGTCGTCAGAATCAGATCGCCAATGTTTTCTCGCCGGATTAATAAGACTTTCATCAATCATCTCTTCAGTTAGTACGCTATCCCCGAAATACGACAATTCGCATGGGGGTTGGCTGCATCTGTTGCTCGGCCCGAGTTTGGTAAGATTTACTTTGTGGCCAGCACTGCCCCAGTAACAAAACGAGGGTGTAATGCTCGGAAATGTTCTGTAACGAGCAGTGACCGAAGCGGATAATATCATGCGACAAGAAAAAATTTCTCACAAGAATACGGATCTTTCTGACGTAATGTGAGCACAGCACCAAGCGAGAATCTGGCTTTCAAGTTATTTCAGGCTGAATGCTCTGCGGGCGTTATAACGACGCCTGCGAAACAGCTTCTTGCCTTGCCTGACCACCAGGTACAGGACTTCACCGCTGAGCCTGCTGTGATTGGCCTTGCCAAATAAAAATCATGTCTGACTTGACAGCTTCTTAGGTTGTGTCCCTTAACTGGACGCGAACGTCAATGGCGGTCATTTGTACGCAGAGCAAGGCGTGAGGTTTGGTGGATCCAATAAACGGCGACAACGCAGCAATGCGTACGAATGGCCCCAGCCCTGCGGGTCGTGCCCCAAAAAAACATCCTCTGCATTGTCGGGCTTGAACAGAGGGCTACTCTGCCCTTCGTCCTTCGCCTTGATAATGGGCTTTTGGGTCTGCGACGGCACCACGGACAGTTAAGAGGGACACAGCTTAGTGTCTTGCGCTACTGGCGTATCAGGAATTTGATGACTCTCTATAGGGATGCCCAGTGCGTCGAGAACGTTCTAAAGGAATGGTAGGGGGAGCGCCATGTAGCACCAGAAAAATCGTAGCGATCTAAAGTGATAAATCATTGGAAATTAGATGATTAGCATATCATGTTTAATTGAGGGATACGGCCTAATTCTCCCCCGCAGGTGACTCCGTCCTGCAGTAGCCAGTTATATAGTTCGTGTGTACTTTTGAACCCCAATTTGCGCATTGCGGCATGCTTATGGGCGCTGACGGTCTTGGTACTGATTTGCAGCCTCTTCGCTATCTGATGATGGGTAAGTTCTGCTGCGATGCCACGCAGAACATCATGTTCCCGAGAGCTGATTCCAATACCAGTCGTATGATAACGAACTTGGTTTGAGGACGATGATGTAAACAGTTTATCCAGCAGGCGAAACATCGCTTCCGGTTTTTCTCGACGGTTGATTTCCCCTAGCCGACGAAAGAGACCTTCTTCTCCTGATTCGTTTTTCCGTGCGATAACAATTTTATGTCGTTCGCACCCAACATTCTCCCAGGACATTGTGCTCTTGATAATCAGGTCTACCATCATTAGGTCGACAATATTGGCCTTATTAAAAGTCATAAATACAACAGAATTTCCCTTAGCATGAAAGTAAGAGTTAAGAATATGTTGCATTCCTTGTATAAAGAAGTGATCGTTGTCCCACATGCCAATAATAATTGGTGACTTCATTTTATCTCTCGAACTCTATTCCTCTTAGGCATTATTACGCATTCTTGCTCGTAGACGAGGGGTAGTGATTGCTCATAATGCAGGGGTTGGGGGGGCAATATGCCAGCGTAGACTATTATTTATCGAACCGTCTGACATATAAGCTTTTTTACTCTTTGCTAGCTTCATTAAATAACGCCGGGATGTATAGATATCCATACCACAATAATCGGCAATATGCCGAGTTTTCGGCCATAATGACTGGGGAGGTAAGGTAGTTGACGAGCACTTAATATCGCACAATGTCCGCAATGCCGTCAGGACCCGAATCAGCTCTTTGTTGCTATCTGATTGATTAGACATACTTATTATCCTTACTTGGCCGATCTATCTGTTGTTTCCTGAATCGGTAGAACACCAGCGGAGAAGAAGGGGATACCGCACTCCATTTACCCACAGTCTGCACTCTGTCCTATTGCTGATACTCTACAGTAATGCCGAGTAATATATAACTAAAAACCACTTATTCGATCAATAAGATCGCCAAAAAATAACAACTCGATATAATATGCTGGATTTGCGTTTCTTGATGAACATATAAATCGCGATGTGAAAACAATACAATAAAAGTAAGGATATTATGGTGAAATTACAGCGCGTGAATAAAAAGGCTTTTAAAAGTATTTAATGTTAGCAATAATTTTCGCAACAAATCAGGGGAGGGATTTTCTTCACATTAATTATGTTTTTACGTGTGAGAAGATTCTTAGCTCAGATAAATGGGATTGGAATTTATCAACGGATGATATGGATTTTTCTTATGTTGCTCGTAACCTTTTCATTCCTTTTATCACCCTGCTTGTAATTAAGAAAGGACGGATCCTTTTTTATCATCAATCGGCAAGGATGCACGTCGATACTGCATTCCTCTATTAATAATGAAGGCTTTCGGCTTTGGTCGGACAGTGTGCTTTATTTGCGGGGTCAGGCGTTTCGACATAACTCGTTAAAACTCGTTAATTAACGTTCTAAAGGAATGAACAAGCATGAAACTGAATAATATTGCAATGGCCACTGTTATGGCGTTTGGTCTGGTGTCTTTTGCCAATGCAGACCAGGGTAGCGGCAAAATTACCTTTACTGGCTCTATCATTGATGCGCCATGCTCCATCGCAGCAGGGTCCCTGGACCAGACTATCCCATTGGGCGCGGTGTCCAACGTGGCCCTGGCAGCTAACGGCAACACCGGTATGTCTTCGCCAGAGCCATTCAGCATCGAGCTGAAAGACTGTGTGATTGCCACTACGGGCACCAAAGACAAAGTAACCGTGACCTTCAAAGGTTCTGCCTCCAGCTATGATGCTGAAAGCCTGGGCATGATGGGCTCGGCGCAAGGGGCTTACATTCTGATTTCTCAGGCGGATGGTGCCAAGGTCAAGCTGAACACCAAGACTGCTCAGCAGACCGTGTCAGACGGTAACAACACTCTGAACTTCACCGCAGCGCTAAAAGGCGGCGGTGCTGGTGCCACTATCGTTCCGGGCAGCTTCCAAGTGCCTACCGAGTTTGTATTGGATTACCAGTAATCCCCCTCACTGCATAACGCAGTGATGTCTGACCTGCGGCGGTTTGCCGCAGGTTTCTTTACCGTCTCGACACAGGAGTGTACCAATGAAACGGAGTTCTCCCGCGTTGCCCTGCGTGCTGCCTTTCCTGCTGATGTGCCGTGCCTTTGATGTTTCAGCTGCGGTGATGCCTCCCGACATTCTGGTACAGGGGCGCGTCAGCATGATAGGCAGCATCATGGAGGCGCCCTGCACCATTGCGGTGGGGGAGCAGGCGCAGACCGTGGTGATGAAGACTTTGCCGATTGAACAACTCGCGCGTGCGGGGCAAGGCCCGGAGCAGGGGTTTACCCTGCGGCTGGTGGACTGCATCCTGCCTCGTCCTGACTTGGGGCAGTCGAACTGGCAGCTTTTTCAAATGACCTTTGACGGTGCGCGAGACCGCGAACACTTTGGCGTGTTCGGCACTGCACAGGGGGTGGCGCTGCGGATACAGGATACACAAGGGCAGGCCGCCCGGCCTGGGGAAACCTTGCCCGTGACGTTGATGCCAGGGGACCCGACGCTGCACTACCGGGTGAATCTGGTGAGCAACCAGCAACCGCTCAAAGCCGGGGAGTATCGCTCGGCTATCCGGTTCAGAATGGATTATTACTAAAGGGACTCTTTTCATGGCGCGTTACTTTTCCCGCTCGCTGCTGGCCATACTGTGTCAGGCCAGTCTGGGAACCAGCGTGTTGCTCGGGGCGGTAGGTGTCGTCCAGGCACAAGATATCAAGTTCAACGCGGACATCTTGGACCTCAAGGACCGGGGCAATATCGATTTAAGTCAATTTACCCAGAAGGGATTCATCCTGCCGGGCACCTATGAGCTGGCCATCAAGTTAAACAACCAGACGTTGCCGGTACGCCCAGTGGTGTTTCTGGCACCGGACGACGACCCAAAAGACAGCAAAGCCTGTTTGCCCCCGGAACTGGTGGAGCAACTGGGGTTGACCGATACCGCCCTGAAAGGATTGACCTGGTGGCACGAGGGCCAGTGTCTGGACGTAGCAAGCCTGAAGGGGATGGAGGTGCGGGGGGATTTAAATACCAATACCCTGACCCTCAATATTCCACAGGCCTACCTGGAGTACAGCAGTGCCAACTGGGACCCGCCGTCGCGTTGGGAAGAGGGGATCCCTGGCATTTTGCTGGACTACAACGTTAATGCGCAGACTCAGCGCCAAAACAGCAATGACAACAGACAAAACAATACCATGTCGGGTAACGGGGTGGTCGGAGCCAACATGGGCTCATGGCGGCTGCGGGCAAGTTGGCAAACTCGGATCAGTCACCAGACGGGTTCGGGCAAGCCGAGTGAACGGTTTTTCGACTGGACTCAGTACACCGCACACCGGGCGATTGTGCCGCTGCGTGCCAAACTGACGCTGGGGGAAGATTTCCTCAACTCCGATATCTTTGACAGCTTCCGCTTTACCGGCGGTAGTCTGGTCTCGGACGACAACATGCTGCCACCGAACCTGCGCGGCTATGCCCCGGAGGTGAGTGGGGTGGCGCGGAGCAACGCCAAGGTGCTTATCAGCCAGCAGGGGCGGGTTATCAAGGAGGTGCTGGTTGCCGCCGGGCCATTCCGTATCCAGGATCTGGACAGCGCAGTCTCCGGGGCGCTGGACGTGCGAGTAGAAGAAGCCGATGGCAGCGTACAGCGCTTTCAGGTGGACACCGCCACCATTCCATACCTGACCCGTCCCGGGCAGCTTCGTTTTAAACTGGCGACGGGACGTCCTTCCGACTGGAAGCACCAGGTCAACGGGCCGGTGTTTGCCACCGGAGAGTTCTCTTGGGGGGTGAGCAACGGTTGGTCGTTGTACGGTGGTGGGTTGGGTAGCGATAACTACGGCGCACTGTCAGTGGGACTCGGACGAGACCTGATGGCCTTTGGGGCATTGTCGGCCGACGTGACGCAGTCGCGGGCACGCTTGCCGCAACAGGGAACGTTGAAGGGGGGCTCTTATCGGCTGAGTTATTCGAAACGCTTTGAACAGACCGGCAGCCAGGTAACTTTCGCGGGTTATCGCTTCTCCGACAACCGTTTTATGTCGATGGCGGATTACCTGAGTGCGAAGGATGACCAGACCGGAGTTGCCCCGAGGCGAGGCAAGGAGATGTACACCCTCTCCTTAAACCAGCAGTTTGCGTCATTGGGGTTAAGCGCGCACCTGAGTTACAACCACCAAACCTACTGGAATCAGGATCCGACGGATCGTTACAACCTGTCGCTGGCACGTTACTTCGATATTGGGCGTTTTCGTAACGTCAGCCTGTCGCTGACGGCCTACCGTAACAACTTCAACAACTCCAAGGATGACGGCATGTACCTGTCGTTGTCGATGCCGTGGGGCAATTCGGGGTCGGTGAGCTATAGCGGCTCTTATACCTCAGGCACCAACAGTCATGCGGTCAGCTACTTTAACCGAGTGGGTGACGCGGACAGTTATCAACTGCGGGCCGGGATGACGGGCAATTATGCCGACCTGAGCGGTTATTACTCGCATCGCGGTTCACTGGCCCAGATTGATGGCTCGGCCAGCGTGCTTGGTGGGCAGTACAGCTCAGTGGGCCTGTCAATGTCAGGGGGGGCAACCCTGACGCCGCAGGGGGGAGCATTGCACCGTAACGGGATATTGGGCGGGACGCGGATGCTGATCGACACCGACGGCGTGGCCGGGGTGCCTGTGGGCGGCTATGGCAGTTCAGTCTACTCCAACCTGTTCGGCAAGGCCGTGGTGGCAGATGTGAGCAGCTATTACCGCAACAGCGTGCGTATTGACGTCGACAAACTGGCGGATAACGCCCAGGCCACCAACTCGGTGATGCAGGGTACGCTGACCGAAGGGGCGATTGGTTACCGTCACTTTGAGGTGGTAGAGGGTTATAAGGCGATTGCGGTTCTCCGTCTGGCCGACGGCTCGGTACCGCCGTTCGGTGCCACGGTACTGAACGCGAAGCGGCAGGAGGTGGGCATGGTAAACGATGCTGGGAATGCCTACCTCAGCGGTCTTAAGGGAGGCGAAAACCTGAGTGTGCACTGGAACAACCAGGAACAGTGCCGGGTGACGCTGCCGCCAGAGATCCCCCGGAACATGGGGAGTACCTTGCTGCTGCTTTGTGTGAAAGGGTAACAGCGCGGCAAACAACAGAGTGAACACGATGGGGCCTTTTGTCAGGGGCACCAACACATGACAGGCAGCGGGCCGTTGAGGTCCCGCGTCCCAAAGAAAGAGAACAAGGTAATGACACAGGTAATGACCCTAAAACATATTTTTTTGATGAGCCTGCTGGCGAGCGTCACGGTGAGCACGGTGTTGCCGTCGGCCCAGGCGGCTATTTCGCTGGACCGGACCCGGGTGGTTTTTCCGGGTAACGAGAAATCGGTGAGCCTGACGGTACGCAACCAGAACCCCGAGCTGCCGTATCTGGCGCAGGGGTGGCTGGAGGATGTACAGGGCACCAAGCTGGAGGGGAACAGCGCGTTTACCGTGCTGCCGCCGGTACAACGGGTGGAGCCGCAGGGACAGACCCAGTTGAAAATCCAGGCAATGCCAGGGGCCAATCTGTTGCCGCAGGACCGGGAGTCTTTGTTCTACTTCAATCTGCGGGAAATTCCTCCACAGAGTGATAAGCAAAACGTGCTGCAAATAGCGCTGCAGACACGCGTTAAGTTGTTCTACCGCCCGGCGGCGTTGGCGGAGGCGGCAGCGAAGCAGCAGGCTATCCCGTTTCAGGAGCAATTGACGCTGACGAAATCGGGTGACAGCTACAGAGTGAATAATCCCACCCCCTACTTCGTGACGCTGATTGGGGCGAGTGCGAAGAAGGATGGTGAGGTGGTGAAGGGGTTTGAACCGCTGATGGTGCCGCCGAAAGGCAGTATCCAACTGGGTGGCAGTGCGGTTGCACTGGGCGCCACACCGGCACTAGTGTACGTGAACGACTACGGAGGACAAATGGCATTGATCTTCCGCTGTGGTGGTGCGACTTGTCAGGTGGACGAGCGTCAGCGTGGCAAGTGATCCCTTGATGGAGCAGGGGCCAACCCTAACGGAAGCACGAGGGGCAATCATGGAAACGAGAAAACAGTCCGGCAATAAAGTGCGCCAGTCCGCGATGATTGGTGCGGTACTGATAGCCCTGCTTCCCACGATGGTGCAGGCGGGCAACGTACTGACGGTCAACATCACGGGCACGGTACTTGCTGGTCCGGCCTGTAATGTGGTTGGCAACGTCAACAACCAGATTGAGGTGGATTTTGGCAATAACCTGCAGACCACCCTTATTAACGGCAGCAACTATGCCACACCCGTCTCTTTTACGATGTCCTGTACCGGAAACCCGTCTACCTTACGCTTACGGTTTGTGCGTACGGGGGGCGGTAACTCCTTTGACAGTAACGTGTTGGCGACCAATTTCCCGGATCTGGGGATAAAGTTGCTGCGGCCGGACAATAGTGCATTGAACCTAGGGGCGTGGTTTACCTTTGCGTATTCCGCTACGCCGCCGGCCATCAAGGCGGTGCCGGTGAAACGGCCAGGAGCGACATTGCCGGGAGGATTTTTTGGTGCCTCTGCAACGTTGGAGATGGAGGTTTTATGACAGCGGCAAGAGAAAACCCGAAACGAGGGGGGAACCGTGTGGCTTTACCTGTCCTGTTGTATTTGAGCATACAGGGTATCACGGTACCGGCATTGGCCATTGATAGCTACTTCTATGGCACGTTGGTGGTACCGCCTCCTTGTGAACTCAATAGCAACGCGGCCATCGCGGTGAGTTTCGGTAATGAGTTGCTGACCGGGCGGGTGAACGGAAGCAATTACGAGCAGCCCATCACCTATACGCTGGACTGTACCGGTGCATCGAGCAATGCTCTGAAACTGCAATTTAAGGGAACGGGGGCAGGTTTTGACACCACGGTGCTCACGACGAGTAAAGCGGCTTTGGGCCTGGAGCTGCGCAGTAACGGTGCCAAATTGCCGATGAACACCTGGTTCGACTTTACCTATCCCGCGCGTCCAGTTCTGACGGTGGTACCGGTGAAGGCTACGGGCAGCACCTTGAGTGGAGGCCCGTTTACGGCGGCGTCCACACTGTTGGTGGATTACCAGTGAGGGGTGAACAATGAGTGTCAAGACGGTTTCCCTGGCGATGGGGTTGAGTCTGATCGGAACCCTGATGGGCGGTGCCCTGGCGGTCCCAGTGGATTTTAGCGGGACGTTAGTGGAGGCGCTGCCGTGCAGCATCAACAACGGTAAGTTGATTGAAGTGGACTTTGGTAATGGGGTGATTATCCGCAACATTGACGGGGTACGTTACAGCGAGCCTATTACCTACCAGATAGCGTGTAGTGTGCCAGGTACCGTGCGTTTGAGCGTCAACGGTACGCAGACGCTTTTCAATGGTGCGGCCATCCAGACCGATGTGCCCGGCTTGGGTATTCTCCTGAAGCAGGAGGGACAGGGATTTACCCTAAATACCCCGATAACGGTTAACCTGAGTAATCCGCCAGTGCTGACGGCGGTCCCGGTCTCTGACCCGGCGCAACCGCCGAGCCCGGGGGCGTTTACGGCCAAGGCAACGCTGCTTGCCGAGTACCAATAGGAGAGTGACGATGAAGCAATGGCACGAAGTCTGGCGGCCACAACTGCTCTTGGCGGTCCTGCTAGTGAGTTCTGCCGCGCAGGCGGCGGATAACCTAGCGTTCAAGGGGGCGCTGGTGAACGCGCCCTGTACGTTACGGTCGGGTGACGAGGCGCAGTCACTGGATTTTGGCTCGGTGATAGACAAGTACCTGTACAGCGACACACGGACGCCCAGCCGGCCGTTTACGCTGCACCTGGACGACTGTGACACGTCGGTGATGACCGGAGTGAAGCTGACATTTACAGGCACCGAGAGCGCGGAGTTGCCAGGATTGCTGGCGCTGGATGCGGCCAGTGCGGCGAGTGGTGTGGCGATAGGGATGGAGACGGCCGGTGGGCAGGCATTGCCGCTCAATGTTCAGGGCAGTTCGACCCCGCTGACGCCGGGCAACATGGTGATAGCCTTGAAGGCGTATGTGCGTGCAGAGCCTGCAGCGCAGGCGAGCCGGAGTATTGTGCGCGGTCCGTTTACGGCGACGGCGACGTTTGCACTGGAGTACCAATAAGAATACCGGAGCTGGGAAGCCGTCACCGATGGATGCTTCAGATAACGGCCGGGGTATTTCACGCTGTGCCAGGTGCCACGAGTCTTTTTGACAAAGTGCATTTTCCATGCTCGACGATATTGCGCATGGTGATTATGGGATGAATGGTTTTTGCACGTGGCTGCAACAATAAATATTTAATAGGTGTAACAAAGAATGCGTTCCTTACTTATCATGCTGACCTTTTTATTAGTGAATATGGCTTACGCAGCGCCTTACGTCACTCGATTTACCATGGAGACGATCTCATATGCGAGTAATACAAGTCGTGTAAACGCAGAGATAGGCGATCTACCTCTAACGTTTGCTTCACCGGTTGATTGGGGGAGGGTGGGAGATCCTGCATATTATGGACCGGTTTTCTGTATGACCGGTCTAAATGGATGCCAAGCTTATGGTATCCATTCAGTTATAGGAACATATGGAGATACTTGGGAACAACTCGGACAAAAATGGATTGCTAAATTTGGTGCATCGACGATAAGTATGCAAGTGAGCCAACTGGCCAGCAAAAACTTTTTCTTCTGTATGGCTGTGACAAACCAGAGTCACTTCAATTGGGGTAGTAATAGCGCATGGCAAGACATCCAGCCATCATCATGTGTTATTGCCTCGTTATCACCCGCTCAGTGTTCGATCGATGCCACGGCGAATATCAACTATGGCCCGATCAACATCGATCAGATTAATGGTCTTACAAAAACGGCATCAGTAAGCATATCTTGTGATCGAGCAGTTCTTGTCAGTTTGGAGAGTCTTACACCAACAGTAGATTTAGGACACGGTGTTAAATCCAAAATAACAATAGATGGGCAGTCTACCCCACCGGCTATGTCTATAAATAATACAAAAGTTGTCAACGTGGAATCGACGCTATCCTCTACAAACCCAACGGCAGGTTTCATCAGTGGTAACGCGATTATTATTATGTCATTGGAGTGAAATACGTCCTCTTTGACGTATAGGAAATTAAAACTGTAGTGGTCAACTAAAATTAGCCACTGTATTAGGTTGTGTCCTCAATTGCACGCGAGCGCCACTGGTGGTCATTTGCGCGCAGAGCAAGGCGTGAGCCGTGAGGTTTGGTGGCCCCAATAAGCGGCGAACAACGCAGCAATGCACGCAAATGGCCCCAGCCCGAAGGGTCGCGCCCCAAAAGCCCGTTCGAAGTAAAGTCGGGTTTGAACAGAGGGCTACTCTGCCCTTCCCCCTCCGCCTTGATAACGGGCTTTTGGGTCTGCGACGGCACCACGGGCAATTAAGGGACACAGCCTAGTGTCCTACTTCAATGTTGCGACAAATTGACAATAATCGTTCTCGTTACAAGCGTGTAATTAGCATGTTCGGCCGCTATGGAATGGAGCGATAGGATTTTGTCACTGACATTATCCCTGACGCCAACGCTGGGTTTTCTCCAGTAGGGTGCGGCTGAGGCCAAGCTGAATGAGTTTGACGCTGGCGGCGGCTAGCAATATCAGCGTAGCCATGGCGGCAGCGGCAGCGGTATCTCCAGAATCTTCCATATTAAGCACCGCGATCGAAGCCAGTACGCTGTCGCTGGAGTAGAGGAATATCACCGCTGATGTTGTGGTCATGGCATTGACGAACAAATAGATAAAGATCTCCAGTAAAACGGGCAGTGATGCTGGCAAAGTGATATGCCAGAACATCTTGAACTGCGAAATTCGGAGGGACATGGCAACCAGTTCCAGCTCTTTGGGCAATTGTTTCAGACTGGTCAGCGCTGTCATGTGGCCTACCGTGTAGTAGTGGATTACGCAAGACAGCACCATCAGGGGCAAGGTTCCGTACAGGCCGCCAAGCAGGCTGTCGGCACGGTTGAAAAAGAAGATGTAACCCAGACCCAGCACAATGCCTGGTACCGCCAGCGAGAGCATGGCAAGCAGGTGTATCAGTTGACGCAACAGAGCGAAGTTGCGCCCTTTTTCTTGCACCCAAGCGATGATCATGATGATCACCGTACCGCTGATGGCGGTAAACGCACCTAGCTTGAGCGTGTTGGTAAAGGGTTGCCAGCCGTAAACGCTGTTACTGTCAAAAGCATAATGTTCTAGCGTCAGGGTGAGTTTGTAAGGCCAGAATTGCACCAGCGAGCCGTAGATAGCCATCCCAACCAGCGCCAGAAATAACAGAGCCCACAGGCTACACCACAGCAGAGCCAGCAGATCCCGCAGCCGATGCGGAGTCGGTTGATAGGGGATCGCTCGGCTATTGCTCTGTTCCTGCATCTTACTGCGTACCCGGTGCTCCAGGGCAAAACTGAGTAGTGCCGGCAGTAACAGGAGCACGCTGGTCACCGCCCCTAGAGAGAAGTTTTGCATCCCGACCACTTGGATATAGATATCCGTAGCCAGCACGCTGTATTGCCCCCCGATCACCTTGGCTACGCCAAAATCGCAAATCGTAAGGGTGAAGACGGCAATCGCTGCGCTGAGCAGGCCATAGCGGGCGGCTGGCAACGTCACGGTGATAAAGGTGCGCCAGGCGGGGCTACCGAGCACTCTGGCTGCCTCATAGAGACGGGTATCGCTGTGGCTGAGGGCGGTGATCAGGATCATCAGGGCGTGGGGAAAACACCAAAAGCCGAGACCGAGAACGATACCAATAGGGCCATAGATGCTCTGGTCACCTAATAACCCTTTGGCGATCCCCTGGTTACCAAACCAGTAAACCAAGCTGATGGCAGGCAACAGCGAGGGCATCAGCAGAGGAACCAGAGCGATTAATCGAAACAGGGATTTACCTGGCATCCGTGTGCGGGTGAGGGCATAGGCATAACCAAAGGCAATCGTAGTCACTAATAGCGTGATCAGAAAACCAAGCCAAAGCGTATTGCCGATGGTGCGCCCCAGTGAGGGGGTGGAGAGGTAATCGCGGAAGTTGGCGAGGCCAATCCACGTACCATCACTGTCCTGTAGGCTTTTTTGCAGCATATAGAGCACCGGGAACAACAGTCCGCCAGCGAATAACGCCATCCCCAGCAGTAGCAGGGCCAACTGGATGCCCTTATCCAGACTCCAGCCGCTGCACAGCCGCTGCCCGAGTGAATAACGCGGTAACGTTGTCAGGGGAGAATGTGTCATGCGGCTTCCCCATAGAACAGTTGCATAGCTTGAGTTGGCCAGTGCAGGGAGCAGCTCATACCGCTGCGCCACTCGTGGCCTTCATCGTTGGAGAGCTCTACCAGCAACCGCTGTGTGCCCATCAGTGTCTCTGCTTGGCAAATCAGGCGCTGGGCGGCTCCGAGAAACTCTACCTGTTCGATCTTTGCCCGTAACCCCGGTTGCTCTGGGGGAGCAAGGCTGATCGCTTCGGGCCGGATCGCTACCTGCAGGGTGCTGCCGGTGGCGGCATGATTGGCCAGCGGCAACGGATGTTCGTTAATGCTTACCTGGTTGGCATTTAGCACCAAGGTATCGAGAAAATTCATATTACCGACAAAACTGGCGACAAAGCGGCTTGCCGGATGGTGGTAGATCTCCTGTGGCGTGCCAACCTGCACGATAGTGCCGTGCTTCATGACTACGATGCGGTCAGCCATAGTGAGTGCCTCCTCTTGGTCGTGGGTCACCATAATGGTGGTGATCCCCAACTGCTGTTGCAGGGCGCGGATCTCACTACGCAAGTGGTTGCGCACCAGTGCATCAAGAGCACTCAGGGGTTCATCGAGCAGCAGTAATCCAGGAGATAGGGCCAATGCTCTGGCCAGAGCAACGCGCTGCTGTTGGCCACCAGAG
This sequence comes from Serratia aquatilis, assembly GCF_044865145.1. Taxonomy (NCBI): domain Bacteria; kingdom Pseudomonadati; phylum Pseudomonadota; class Gammaproteobacteria; order Enterobacterales; family Yersiniaceae; genus Serratia; species Serratia aquatilis. The sequence goes on from NZ_CP173186.1 coordinate 1,004,067, forward strand.
ATCTGGCTCGGGTATTTGTGAGCTTGTGCAGTAAGGCCGATCAAATTTAACCAATGGCCGACTCGCTCCCCGAGCGTCTTATTGTCTATTCCCTGATTTTGCAGACCGAAAGCAATGTTCTCTGCTACCGTCAGATTGGGGAACAGCGCATAGGATTGGAATACGATACCAAAATCCCGATGCTGTGGTGGGAGCAGTGAAATGTCTCGCCCCCCTTGCCAGATTTGACCACTTTCTGGCAGCTCAAGCCCGGCAATGGCTCGTAGTAAGGTGGTTTTGCCACACCCTGAAGGGCCAAGAAAACAGACAAACTCCCCTTGGTCGATCGTCAGAGAGATATCCTTGAGAGCCTGAAAGGTCCCGAAGTGTTTATTAAGGTGTTTGATATCCAGATATGGCTGGGTCATAGTCAGACTCGTTATTTTTTTGGTATATACCAATATGTTTTTTAAACATGAAAAAGAAATGAATGCAAAATGACGGTTTGGTTAAGCTGCATCAGCAGAGTTGAAGCGGAAAGCAAAGGCTGATAATGCTCAGCCTTTGCAATAGAGAGGTAATTTACTGTTTAACTTCGGATTTACCATCGAAGTTGCTGGCCCAACGGATCAGGATGTTGTTGCGCTCACGGGCGGCCCAGGAAAAATCATTTTTGATCATCTGACTGTTGATATCGGTCGGATAGCCTGCACGGGATTTTGCTACCTGTGGGATAGCGACGACAGCAAATGACTTATTATATAGCGCGTTGGCCTGTTCAGTTGCGGCAAAATCAAGCAATTGTTGCGCGGCGTCCAGCTTGGTGGTGCCATTGATAATCGCGGCGGCCTCCATATCCCAGCCCGAGCCTTCGCTTGGGAATATTACTTCGATAGGGGCACCCTTGGCCTTAAGGTTGGTGGCGGGGAAATCAAACGAAATACCGATCACAGTTTCGCCGCTAGCGGCCAGTTTGCAGGGGGCCGACCCCGAATGGGTATAACGATCGATATTTTGGTGCAACTCGTTCATAAACTGCCAGCCTTGCTGTTCGCCCATGGTCTGTAACCAGCCAGCGACGCTCAGGAATCCGGTGCCAGAGGAATTGGGGTTTGGCATGATCACTTTACCTCTGTAGATCGGCTTGGTCAGGTCAGCCCAACGGGTGGGGACCGGGATCCCCTGTTTTTCAGCTTCTACTTTGTTAAAGCAAATAGCACTGAAAAAGGCATCCAGCCCAATCCAGTGGGGCTGTGCCCTGCTGTCACGAAAACGGTTATCGAGTTTATCCAGCCCTTTAGGAGCATAGCCCGCCAGCATCTTTTGCTGATCCAACTGCATCAGGCTGGTTGCAGCCAACCCCCATACGACATCGGCTTTGGGCCGATTTTTTTCTGCCAGCAAACGAGCAGTGATCACACCGGTCGAATCTCTCACCCACTTGATGTTGATATCTGGGTGCTGGCGTTCGAAGACGTTTTTCAATTCGGCAAGTTGCTCGGGTTCGAAAGCGGTATAAACGGTCAGATCCGTGTTGGCCAGTGTGGGCGCTGTGGTGGCCAGCATGGCTGCGATTAGCAAAGGGGTTCCCAGTTTCATTTTTTCTCCAGTGGAATTGGTATAAACCAGATTTTACTGGAGAAAGGCTAGGGGATTATCGTGACAACTCTGTGACAAAATTATGACAGCTTGATGAGCTCAATCCTGAGTGTCCACATCGATTTCAAGGCTGTCGTGACGCCAGTATTCGAGATCGAAGTCGAGTACTTGGCCATGTTGGTCGAAGTTGAGACGTTCAAGACGCAGTGCAGGAAGGCCCGCAGTGGCTCGCAACTGGTGAGCAACCTCATCCGGTAGCGCGGTGGGATAAAAGGTGACCTGCATGCGCGCGTAATGGATGCCGTAATGGCTCTGGTAAAGTTCGGTCAGGCTGCCATTGAGGTCGAGATCGAGCAGGCCGGGAACGCGTTCCGGCAGGCAGTAGTTTTCGCAATAACAGATCGCCCGGTCATTGGCAAAACGCAGCCGTTTGAGCAGGAATATGCTATCAAAAGGTTTGAGTGAAAGTCGTGGCAGCAGTAGAGGAGGAACGGCGATCCGGCTCTTTTCCAATAGCTCGGTGTGTGGCTCGCCACCCTGATCACGCACTATCTGATGAAAGTTGGAGGTATGTCGCGGATTAAGCCGAAAACGCGGGGGAGTGACGAACCAGCCACGGCGGTCTTCCCGATAAATCAGGCCGTTAGCTTCTAACTGAACCAGGGCTTCTCGGATAGTGACTCGGGTAGTGCCATAGAGTTCGCCCAGCAAACGCTCTGAGGGGAGCTTGTCATTGGCGGACAAACCGCCAGCCTGGATCTGGGTTATGAGAGCATCCTTGATTTGCAGGTATTGTGGTTTGATCATAGTGATCCTCTATTTTGGTAAAGACCAACAACGGCAGGCACGGTGAAAGAGACAGATTACCCGATCATTGGGTGGGTATATGAATCTTTTGTTGCACGGTGGGTACACCCTTTGACCTTAGGCAGCAATTTACTCACAATAATGGCATTCTGGTATATACCAAAAAGAGAGCTATTATGACCCACATTCCTGCCGCATCTGCTTGTGTTGATTATCTGTTGTTGACTCCAGGACCTCTGTCGACCACGGCTTCCGTGCGTGCCGCCATGTTGCAAGACAGCTGTACCTGGGATACTGACTATAACCTTGGCGTGGTGGAACCTATTCGCCGTGAACTGGTGCGCCTTGCGACAGCCGAGCAATTTACCGCTGACTACAGCGCTGTATTGCTACAAGGGAGCGGCAGCTATGTGGTGGAGAGCGTATTGGGATCGGCATTGAATGCGGGAGACTGCCTGCTGATTGTCAATAACGGCGCCTACGGTGCCCGTATGGTTGAGATGGCTCAATGTTTGGGGGTGAACCACCGGGTGCTCGATTGTGGCGAAACGGCTCGCCCGGAAATACAGGATCTGGAGGAGCTTTTAATAAGACACCCTGAAATCAGCCATCTGGCAATCGTCCACTGTGAAACCACCACCGGCATGCTCAATCCGCTGGAGGAGGTGGCCGCCTTCTGTCAATACCATGGTATTCGTCTGATCGTGGATGCGATGAGCAGTTTTGGTGGCATTCCTTTTGATATCGGGCGTCTTGGCATCGAGTTTCTTATCAGTTCAGCCAACAAGTGCATTCAGGGGGTACCGGGCTTCGGTTTCGTTATTGCCCACCGCACTGCCTTGGCGGCTTGTGCTGGTCAAGCTCGTTCAGTATCTCTCGATCTTCATGCCCAGTGGCAAACTATGGAACAACAGGGTGGCAAATGGCGTTTTACCTCCCCGACCCATACCGTACTGGCCTTTGCACAGGCTTTGCGTGAGTTGGACGAAGAGGGGGGAATTAATGCCCGCCATCAACGTTATCAGGAAAATCAGCGCACGCTGGTGGCTGGAATGCAATCTCTTGGTTTTACGCCGTTATTACCCACAGCGTGGCAATCACCTGTTATCACCGCCTTCTACTCCCCATCCGATCCAGATTACCGCTTTGCCGAGTTTTATCAGCGCCTCAAGGCACTGGGATTTGTCATCTATCCCGGCAAAGTTTCACAGGCAGAGTGTTTTCGCATCGGTAATATCGGCAATGTTACACCGCAGCAAATCCGCCAGTTGCTGGCCGCTATGGAGCAGGCCTGCTACTGGCTGGAAGGTAGCCGATAAGGCAACCCGCAATGCTCCCCGGCGATGGGTTGGCACATCAACCAAAACCTGGCAAGGGAGCGTTTGCCATCTCTATTCTTGATCTGGCATTGCGCCAGATTGAACCCACTGTTTAACAGGAGTATTTCCATGTCTAGTGTACAAGCGCTGATCCTCGATTGGGCTGGCACCGTGGTCGATTTTGGTTCGTTTGCCCCTACTTCTATCTTTGTCGAAGCATTCGCGCGCGCCTACGATTTCCCGGTTAGCCTGGATGAAGCTCGCCAGCCGATGGGGTTGGGAAAATGGGATCATATTGAAGCGTTGGGGCGTTTGCCATCGGTGGATAGCCGTTGGCAGGCTTGTTTTGGTCATCCGATGAGCAAAGAAGAAGTCGATCATATCTATCGCACCTTTATGCCGTTACAAATTGAGGCAGTTACCCGCTTTGCTACTCCTATTGAAGGCGTTTTGCCGGCGCTGGCAATGCTCCGCCAGCAGGGGATGCGTATTGGTTCTTGCTCCGGATATCCCCGTCAGGTAATGGAGGCGCTGGTGCCTGCTGCTGCAAAACTGGGTTACCAACCTGATCACTGGGTAGCGACTGATGATCTGAAAGCAGGGGGGCGCCCTGGGCCCTGGATGGCGCTTGCCAATGTCATTGAACTGGGCATTGATGCAGTACATCTCTGCATCAAGGTAGATGATGCGGTGCCGGGTATTACCGAGGGGCTTAATGCTGGCATGTGGACGGTAGGGTTGGCGGTTTCCGGCAACGAGTTTGGCGCTACCTGGGACGAATATCAGGCAATGAGTGAGCAGGAAGTCGCAGCTCGGCGAGTGCTTGCCAAGAATAAACTGCAACAGGCAGGGGCACATTATGTTATCGATACGCTCGCGGATATTCAGAGTGTGATCGCCGATATTAATGGCCGTTTAAAAAATGGAGAAAGGCCCTGAAAGACCTGTTTTTAGCAACGCCTGACGGGTTAATTCAGGCGTTTTTCCATTAAGTACATTTCGCGGAGCAATAAGCCTGAAACTAGGCTGTGTCCCTTAATTGCCCGTGGTGCCGTCGCAGACCCAAAAGCCCGTTATCAAGGCGGAGGGTGAAGGGCAGAGTGGCCCTCTGTTCAAGCCCGACAACGCAGAGAACGGGCTTTTGGGGCGCGACCCTTCGGGCTGGGGCCATTTGCGCGCATTGCGGCGTTGTTCGCCGCTTATTTGGTCCACCAAACCTCGCGGCTCACGCCTTGCCCTGTGCGCAAATGACCGCCAGCGGCGCTCGCGTGCAATTAAGGGACACAGCCTAATAGCCTGTAATATTGACCTTGCTTTAGGCAAATTCATCAGGGATTTTGCCAGTAAAATCAAAATAGGAAGAGGTCATGAGGCATATTAAGAAAGCAATAATAAACTTAACTCTGGTTGTAGCAATGAGCTTATCGCTTTTGGGGTGTGACAACGCTGATTCAGAACCCGAGAAAGCGCGCACTAAGGAATGGCCACAAGTTTCTCACGCTATGGCCGTACATGTTTATATGCCCGATTGGACCCATGGAGAATTAATTTATCGCAGCAATCCTGCCGAGGCGGAGTTTCAGCGCCTTGCCATGACAAAGAATGAAGAGGGCTGGTGGTCGGCAATGGTTAAGGCGGACAAGCTGGAGTTCGCGTTTGAGGGCGACAGCGGAATAGTTAACCTTGGTGCGACCCAGGGATGTTATTCAGGCTCTCATTACAAGTGTGAAAATGAAGGAGACCCTGCAGAAAATTTTCGTAGCAGTGCCGAGCAGGTATGGGTGAAAAATGGTCTGCTTTTTACCGCTAATCCCGCGAGTGATAACGCTGCTGAGAGTTTTACGGTGTTGAGTGTCAACCTGCACACCTACCAGGAGTTCAAGACACCGGGTGTTAAAGAGTCTGACCTGACAGACAGTCAGGCGATGGAGCGAGTGAACCAGCACGGCGTGTTGTTCGACCGAGTAGCGGCGGCGATTAATCAACTTAACCCAGATGTGGTATGCCTACAGGAGGTCGGGGAGTGGCATGGTAAGCAGAGAGACGATCTGGAAACTGTGCAATTCGGTGCGACGGACAGCAACATGGTCAGGCAGATCCTCTCCAGGCTCGACAATAAGCAGTATGATTTTGTGATGGATTGGTCCCATTTTGGCTGGGATGTCTGGATGGAAGGCTCCGCAGTACTATCCAGACACCCAATCATTAAAAAAGATTCCCGCTATATCAGCGATGTCAGTAATGGTACGCGTACTTTCTGGAAGTCACGTAATATCCCTATGGCTCAGATTGATCTTGGTTCTCGTTTAGGTCAGTTAGACGTATTTTCAATTCACGCGGGCTGGTGGAATGATGATGAAGAACCTTTCCAAGGCCAGTTCAACCGCCTCACTGCCTGGGATAAAGAACTCAAAACGCAGAATGTAAATACGCTGTTTTGTGGGGATTTTAATCAGGTTGCAGCGACGAAAGAGCAGCAATTTATTACCAATGGTACCGGGTATTCTGAGCAGTATGCCCTGGCAAACCCGGATGGCTTACTTGACCCGACCATTGGGGGAACGATAGATGGCTGGAGCGGTGACGTCGGTAAACGGATTGATTTTCTGGTGATGAATGATGACAGCCCATTTGAAGTCAGGCAGAGCCAGCGCGTGTTTACGCAGGGTGCTTTTGGGCGTGTATCCGATCATACCGGTGTCTATGCGCAGTTTGGGTTAGCGGACCGACAGCCAGAGCAGACTGAAGGCAGTGCACCATATCAACTCTATCTGGTTGGTAGCCATACAGGTAAGCAAACATATAGAGGCAATCGCTTTGAGCACTTGGAGGGTGGGAAATACCGGCTGGTGACCTTGTTGGGGGCCGCACAAGAAGACCCGCAAGCGGATTTTAAGGCTCATCGGCTGTATTTGACAGATCGTACCGGCCATTTATTCAGTTTGGGGAGCCCTCTAGCGGGAAAACGGCTCGAATTATTCACACCAGTGACGTTGGTTGAGAACAGTGATGAAGGTTTTCTGTTTGAGAGCGAACAGGCGGGGTTGTTTCAATTTGATCTCGATTATGATGCCAAGACGCTTACCGTTAGTCAGCTTGATTGAAAACCTGAATTGATCGGGTAATTTTGGGCTTAACACCGAGCCTGCCGTACCGTACGTATCTCTTGCGTGCGGTACGCTATACCCAAAATAATTCGAATTGTTCTTAGGCTGTGTCCCTTAATTGCACGCGAGCGCCGCTGGCGGTCATTTGCGTGCAGGGCAAGGCGTGAGCCGCGAGGTTTGGTGGACCAAATAAGCGGCCAGCCTAGTAACCCATGGCCAGCATGAAGCGATGTCGATGTCTGATCGCGTCGCTCTGATGCGTGAAGGCAAGGTGCTGCAGTTGGGCACTCCGCAGGAAATTTATCGCACACCAGCGACGTTGGAGGTCGCGCGCTTCGTCGGTTCGCCGCGTATCAACACCTCGCAGCTCTTGCTGCTTATCACTCCATCCGGCGTGTTGTTGATGGCATTGCTGGTCTTGCCGCTGGCGGCGGTGGCTTTGGTATCGTTGACCGACTGGCAATTTGGTGCACCTACGCTGAATTGGGTAGGGGTGAACAACTACATCAGCTTGTGGAGCGATCCGGTGTTTCGCCAGTCGATGGCAAACACGCTGCTCTATCTGTTCATCGTAACCAGTGGTTCATGGCAAGGGATTTCATTTTCTACGCTGCGCGGTACCAATCACCAGGTTGCACTGGACCTGAAAGCAGAAGGCAAGGTTCCCGGAAGCCACGAACCTGCGCAATATGGTGTCGTACTGGTAGAGAGTGAACAAATCACCGTTCATTTACATGATTTTGACGACATCAGCCCGCGTTTCTGGCTGTAAGCCTGTTGATATACTCAAAATAATTCGAGTTGCATGTAGGCGGCAAGTCCGAGAGTCGCCAGGAGCATAGCCCACTATGTGACTGGTGCGAACGGGCGCAGCCAACATCCATGCAACTTGAAGTATGACGAGTATAGACATCAATAAAAACTCACCCCGGCGATGTTGGCCAGGGTGAGTTTTTTTAGCGCTGAATACTTTTTTCTCGCCACTGTAACCGGAGCACACCGGGCGCGAAGTTAAGAGGCTAGGCAGAATAAAATATCAAGCGTCAGGCGCCGATCACGCCCCCGTCTTCACGGGTGATCATGATCACTGAAGAACGTGGGCGCGGGCTGTTGTTTGGGAAGTGAGAATCCCCTTCCTCTCCCGGGTGCTGTACGTTGACAAACATCGTCTTATAGTCGGGAGTGAAGGCGAGACCGGTCAATTCGCACGACTTTGGCCCAACCATAAATCGGCGGATTTCGCCACTTTGCGGATCGCCCACCAACAGCTGGTTATTGCCTTGCCCTTGATAATCGCCTTTGTTGCTGTATTTACCATCGGTAAGGATCCACAGGCGTCCCGCCTTATCAAATCCTAAACCGTCGGGGCTGTTAAACGTATTTTCTGCGGTGATGTTTGGCGTACCACGGTTAACCCCTTCTGGATATGCAATAGGGTTGCCGCCCAGTACATAAATGTCCCAGGAGAAATTCTCCGCAGTTGCATCACCGCCTTCATCCCAGCGAATGATCTGGCCGTAAACGTTGTTAGGGCGAGGATTAGCCGCGTTCAGCGGCATACCTTCTTCGCCGCGTTTACTGTTGTTGGTCAATGTGCAGTAGGTACGCCCGTCATGCGGATTGATAGCAATCCATTCCGGGCGGTCCATTTTTGTTGCCCCAACCTGTGACGCTGCCTTGCGTGCAAAGATCAACACTTCGGCCGCATCACGGAAACCATTTTCTGGCATAAGGCCATTTTTACCAAACTCCAGCGCGATCCAGCGGCCTGTTCCTTTCAGAGGCGTGCCGCTAGCGTCAGCGTCAAACTGTGCCACGTACAATGTACCGTCATCCAGTAGGCGATGATTTTGCGCCGGATTGGCAATGTCGAATTTGTTTTTGGAAACGTATTTGTAGATATGCTCACCGCGCTCATCATCGCCCATATACACCACCAAACGGCCGTCTTTGGCTACCGTTACAGCGGCGTTTTCGTGTTTAAAACGGCCCAGAGCGGTATGCTTTATCGGCGTAGCGTTAGGATCCATCGGGTCGATCTCGACGATCCAACCAAACCGGTTGAGTTCATTTGGGTTCTTCGCCACATCGAAACGTTCGTCAAACGACGACCAGTTGCGCTCCGGCTCGTTGGCTTTGAGCGCATAGCGTTTTTGTTCCGGGGTAGTTTTATAATCCGCCTGCTGGGTACCGAAATAGGTTTCGAAGTTTTCTTCGCAGGTCAGGTAGGTGCCCCATGGGGTTTTTCCGTTGGCGCAGTTATTGAGCGTGCCCAGAACTTTACGGCCTGACGGATCGGCGGCGGTTTGCAACAGTGGATGCCCAGCGGCAGGGCCGCTGAATTGCATTTCGGTATTGGCGGTGATGCGGCGGTTATAGGGCGACGGGCGCTCAACTTGCCAGCGTTGGCTATCATCTACGCGTTTTACCGCAACCACTGATACACCATGCGCTGCCTGAGATTTGCGAACGTCTTCCAGGCTGGTCGCTTGGCTACCGCCATGGGCAAACAGGTATTGCTCATTAACGTATTCGTTGTTGATCGCCATCACGCCATGGTTGTCGTCAATGGGGAAAAAACTCATGCCATCATTATTATCGCCAAACTGTTTTTCTTGTTCGGCTGCGCTGTTGCCGCCGTTGGGATCGAACGCTACTGCGCCATTCACCAAGGGGTCACCCCATGAAATAAGCACCTCGGTTTTATAACCAGGGGCAATCACAAGGTCATCGGCAGTGGAGGCCGCAATGCCTTTAAAGCCTAATAGTTTACTGGCGGGCTGGTTGTCCGCTAGTGCCCCAGTAGAAACACTCAAAATGCTACCACCAAGGAAACTGGCTACGCCAACGGCACTGGCACTGCCCAGCAACAATTTACGACGGGTAGGGTCGATTAAATGGTCGGTAGTTAATTGCTCTATTTTATTCGTCATGATGTTCGCTTCCTATAGTTTGCGCCACGAGCAAAGTTCACCTGAGTTGCCGGGCCATCAAGTTTAAGGACCAATAGTAATCAGATGTTGTGACGAAAATGTTACAGGCAGTGTAAGAAAGCAGTTAATGCTAGCTGATGGATTTTTTGGCCCCATGTTCCTCTCCACAACCCAGGGAAAGTGCTGGTTGTTAAATCGTGAAGAAGGTGGGCCAGACGGACTTACAAGAATGACGCTAGGCTGTGTCCCTTAATTGCCCGTGGTGCCGTCGCAGACCCAAAAGCCCGTTATCAAGGCGGAGGGTGAAGGGCAGAGTGGCCCTCTGTTCAAGCCCGACAACACAGAAAACGGGCTTTTGGGGCGCGACCCTTCGGGCTGGGGCCATTTGCGGGCATTGCGGCGTTGTTCGCCGCTTATTTGGTCCACCAAACCTCGCGGCTCACGCCTTGCCCTGTGCGCAAATGACCGCCAGCGGCGCTCGCGTGCAATTAAGGGACACAGCCTAATCCCGCTATGCTCAATGCCTGCCAAATGCATAAAGGGGAGCGGTATTAAGCACTGCCTACAGCACCAACTCCGTCTGCATATCAAACAGATGACACTGCTCCATATCAAATACAAACCTTGCCGGTTCGCCTGCCAACTGTTCGGATGAAGGGTAGTGAGCGGTTCGTACAACGAAACGATCCGCCCCAAGATGAAAGTACAGATAATTTTCGTTGCCCATCACTTCCACCGTATCCAGCACTGCCGCTACGGCGTTCACCATGGGCTCGGTATCGCGCTCGTGGTAAGCGATGTGTTCCGGGCGGACCCCTAACCAAATCTGTTGCTCTACCCGGTCGCGCAGCCGCAGCGCTTTTTGTTCCGGTAATACCAGCAAGGCTCCACAGTCCGTTTTGAGGCCGATGTTCGCGCCATCCATCACGATCCGCACCTTGAGCATATTCATGGCGGGTGAACCGATAAAACCGGCCACAAAGCGGTTGGCAGGGTACTGATACAGCCGCAAAGGCGTATCAACCTGCATCACCTTGCCATGATTCAATACGCATATCCTATCGCCCAGCGTCATGGCCTCGACCTGATCGTGCGTCACGTAGATCATGGTGGCCTGCTGCCCCTCGGCACGCAGATTACGGTGCAACTGGGCAATATTACTGCGGGTGGTTACGCGCAGTTTGGCGTCCAGATTCGAGAGGGGTTCGTCGAACAGAAAAACCTTGGGTTTGCGCACCATCGCCCGCCCCAGAGCGACGCGCTGACGCTGGCCCCCTGATATTTCACCAGGCTTTGCATCCAGTAAATGGCTGATATCCAGCATTTCTGCCGAGTGTCGGATACGTTGTTCAATCTCTGCTTTGGCGATTTTTTGCTGGCGCAGGCCGAATGCCATGTTCTCATGCACACTCATATGCGGATACAGGGCATAGTTCTGGAATACCATCGCAATACCGCGATCTTTCGGCGGCAGATCGTTGACTCGCTGGGGGCCTATCTCGATATCACCGCCGGTGTTCTCTTCCAGCCCAGCAATCATACGCAGCAGGGTAGACTTGGCACAGCCCGATGGGCCGACCACTACCATAAACTCCCCGTCATGGATCGTCAGGTTAAGGTCCTCTACCGCTTTAAAGCCGTTAGGATAGGTTTTTGCCACCTGAGTGAGTCTGACTTGTGCCATGTAGCCCTTTCTCCGTTTTTAATGTCTTCCTGATTGCCTCATCCATTGGCGGAACAAGGCATAATATTCAGTCGATATTCAATGTGGCCATTAACTCACCCCAGGTTCTGAGTTTTGGAGTGGTAAACTCGGCCTGTCTGCCATTAAAAATGGGGTTGATCATGCCTTCCAACGTGCCGTCCTGCCTGCGGATATCAATGCGCATCCAATGACGTGTGCACATGTCAATGCTGAAAGAGACGGGGCTTGTTGATAAAACGCACTGCTCGAAAATGTCGCCATCCAACACGCATTGGGCGTAATATTGCTGGCTGTCATCGGTCACCGCGAGCGATACCTCTATCACCACTGCACCAACGTCTTGCCCTGGAAGAACCGCCCCCTGGTTGTACTGGAACACCAGACCGCAGCGGCGTTCAAAATAGACCCGCCCCTGTCGCAGACCTGCCAAAATAGCGCTGCCACTGAGTTTATCGGCATACACCAAGGTGCTGGGATCGCCATAAATGGAGGGCTCGGTGGCCTTGGGGTTTCGTTCGTGCGGCTCCAGGTGGGCGTCGCTGCCGCCAACGCCATAAATCTTCAGTCCTGCTTGCCACATCCCGGTGAAGACTTGTAATGCGATTTCGATACTCTGAGCAGCAGTCGACCAGGTTGGATCGTTTATGATCTCAATGCCGTGAACCTGTGTCAGATCAAGAGAAGCATATTTCCAACACCATGGATTCAGCATCGGGTGGTTGATACACACAAAGCTGTTGCCGTCCGCCAAACTCAGCCCCTGCTCGATCAGCCCTTGGCTTGAATAGTCCGCATTGTGCATATCCAGCGTGCGGCAAGGCCCGTGGACATTGAAATGCCCTTCGTCGGCAGTCACTTCCAGGCTCGGTAAAAACAGCGTCTGGGCACTTTGTGGCAGTTCGGGGTGGCATAGGTTGTGCTCGGTAAGGAATAAAAAATCAAGCTGCTGTGACTCGGCGATCCTCACCGCTGCTGCCAGCGTATTACGCCCGTCCGATAACGTGGTATGGGCATGCAGATCGCCGCGATACCATGCACGCTCGCTTTTCAGCGATGCATCATAGTCAAAGACGATCTGCCGATCGGCACGCAGGTTGGCGCGCATAGTGTTCATCAGCGGGATAAGTGGGATTTCAAGCGGATCGAAACTGATGTTCACCTGAAAAGGCATGGCTTTGGGTTTACGGTGCTCACCCTCCAGGTTATATAGGTGCAATTCCCATTCCCCTTCAGGGATATCCCCCGCAATCGCTCCGAATGAAACATCGGTAAGGCTGAGGGCGATGGTCTTGATATTCTTTTGAAGAATTAAAGCGGCACGTAACTGTTGCCGTGAGTCATACAGATAAGCATAAATAAAGCCGGTAATTATCGTGGTTCCCATCATGCCAAGATGAGTGGCCTCTTGGGGAACGGTGAACGAGATCACTCGGTGACCAAAACACATTTCATTTTCAAAATTCAGCATATGCTCTCCTTCAAAGACTGCCCACTACCGATTGACTTTATTCAGCTCACGCTGAGCCTTTTGTGCCGCTTCTTTCAGCGCAGTTTCCGCCGGAATATTCTCTATCTGCACCTTGTCGGCGGCGATAGCTAATGCATCCAGGATTTTGCCGTTGGTTGGATCAACCAGATCGGAAGCGGCAGTGCGGGCCTGTAGTAAGGGCATTAGGGCGTGAGGGTTTTTCGTGGTGAATTCGTTGTATTCAGCAACCTGCTGAACACTTTCCCGTACCGGGATATAACCGGTGTACATTGACCAGCGAGCGGTATTCTTCGCCGAGGTGTAGAAACGCAGGAATTCAAATGCTCCCTTGGCGACCTCGTCAGCGGTATTCTTCGGGATCACCATCACTAAGGCACCGGCCTGAGGGCGAGCCGGATGATCGCCCCAACCTGGTTGTGGTGCGGCAGCAATACGGGTGAAATCCAGATCGCCCTGATCGCCGGAGGAACCGGTATAGCCTAAGGCACGGCCTTTCATCACGTCATCAATGGTTTTATACCAGTATTCCCATCCTTGGCCGCCGTGATGGATGCGCATAACCTTGTCTTGGTGTAGCCACTGACGAAAACCCTCCCACACAGTGACCCAGGCAGGGGAGTCGATCAGCACGGTTTTACCGTCGGCACTGATAAACTCAGCACCGTTGGACAGCGCGGCATCGATCATATTGTTTTGGCCCCACATAGGTTCCCAGCCGTAGAAAACGGTCTCGCCTTTGTCATTCTTTTTTGCCACCTGTTTGGCGACGTCGGCCAGCCCTTGCCAGGTTTTCAGTCTCTCCGGATTGATCCTTTTTTCTGCCAGAAGGTCTTTGTTGTAATAGAGGATCTGTGTCGTGCCGTAAGCGGGCAGACCATAAACGCCACCATCTTTGGCCGTGACCTGAGAGCGGAATGCCGGGATGAATTCATTAAAATTGAACGATTCGTCGATATAGGGGCGCAAATCACGTACTAAACCCCTTTTCGTCATCGATTCCGCCTGTGACGAACCCAACAGTGCCAACGCTGGGGCAGTATTAGAGGCTAACCCCGCCTGTAGTTTTTGAAACGTTTCACTGTAGTTACCCTGCAACGATGGCTTGATAACATATTCCTGCTGGCTCTGATTAAACTCGTTAATCAGTGTGATCATCATTTCCTGCGGTTTTATGCCACCGGAATACCAGAATGGCACCTCAACGGCTGCTAATCCGTGCAGGCTCAGCATGCATCCGCTGAGGAAAATACCCAATGACGCAATCTTCATTATGACTACTCCTTTACGCCCGTGTCGCTGAGGCCAGATAGAATGGTTTTTTGACAAAACAGAAATAGAACAAGCAGTGGTAGCACCGTAATCGCACTGGCTGCCATAATTTGCGACCAATTCAGCCCGTATTGCCCTTCGGCAATAAAGAATCGGCGGATGCCGGTGGCGATCAGATCGCGTTCAGGTGAAGAGATAACCAGGTTTGGCCAGAAATAGTTGTTGTAATGACTGATAAACGTTAACAGGCCGAGCGTGATCAAGGCTGATTTACACTGTGGTAATACGATGGCACAGAGTATTTTAATTTCACTGGCACCATCGATACGCGCAGCCTCAATCAAAGAACCGTGTATTTTTAGAAATACCTGACGCAGATAAAATACACCGAACAGGCTGGCAGCGTTGGATATCACCAAACCAAGGTGGTGATCCAGTAAACCCAATCTGGCCAAAATAATATAAGAGGGGATATAACTTACCGCTGCTGGCATCATGTAACACAACATAACCGCGCCGAAAAACAGACCAGCGTAGCGAATACGCAGTTGTGTAATTGCATAGGCGAACAGGCTTGAGTTGATTAGGGTAATTAACGTGATCGCCAAGGCTACGGTAAAGCTGTTAATCAGGTAAGTAGCGAAAGGGGCGGCGTTGAATGCGTCAATAAATCCCTGCAGGTGAAATGTATCAGGTAGCAATTTCAAGGGATGATTAAATATTTCATCATTGGTTTTCATGGAACCAAGTAGCATCCACAGGAAGGGAAACACCATGAGGGTTCCTATACTCAATAACAACAGATGCCTGCCTAGCGTCGTTATTGTGATGTCCACTCGGTAACGCCGCTGCGGTTTATCCTTAGCTGGTTGTAATAACTCAGCAGGGCTATCGCTGACGGTTAATGCGGTGCTGTAATTATCCATAGAGTTTCTGTTGTCCTGAATTTAATAGTAAACCCAGCGTTTACCCATATATATATTGATTGAAACCAGTATTGCGGTAATAACAACAATGACCAGCGAGGTTGCTGCCGCCGGGCCCATATCGTAGCGATCAAATGCCTGTTGAAAATAAAGATAGAAAAGCGTTCGTGTTTTTCCGCTTGGGCCACCCTGAGTCAAGATCTGGAATTGATCAAACGCTGCCAATGAATTAATCATATTTATGATAAGCAGGAAAAATGTTGTCGGGGATACCAGCGGCAGTGTAATTCGCAGCAAGCGAGTCATCTTGCTACAACCATCAATCATTGATGCTTCATACAGCGACTCTGGGATTTTACCCAGTGCACTGATATAAAAAAGCATCGTCCAACCCACGGATTGCCACACTGTCACTACTATCACCACAAACATGGCGCTGTTACCCTGCTCTAACCAGGCAACAGGTTCAACCCCTATCGCCATCAATAGTGAGTTAGCCAGCCCATTTTTCGATTGAAATACCCAGGCCCAGACGATAGATACCGCCACCGTTGGTGTGATCCACGGGGAAAAAATCACTGCACGGTAAAATTGGCCACCCGCGAATTTCTTCTGTAGTAACAATGCCAATAGCAGCCCTAATAGGGTGGTAGGTAATACCGTGCCTAAGGCAAAGAACAGGGTGTTTTTTAAGGCGTTGATAAACTCACTGTCTTCTATCATCGCTGTATAATTTTCAAAACCGACATAATGATAGGCAGGGGAAATATAATCCCAGTCAGTAAAGCTGATATAAATGCTACAGATAAAGGGGAATAACCAGAAGACCGCCACAGGTAGCATGAGGGGAAGGATGAATAATAGATTGCGTAGTATATTATTTTTCATGCTGTTGCGCCCTTCATGAAAACTCAGGACGCCAACTTTAGATTGTAATCATTAAGTATAGGTGAATTTAAAATTAAGGATTTATGACCTAAAAATAAGCAGTTGAGTGAGTATATGAAGAGACTGTAATTTAAATTGTGTAATTGCCTGTTTTTGATATGTTCTTCCTGACAATGGAGACAGGCAAATTATGGACGAAAAGAAACTTAAGGCACTCGCTGCTGAGCTGGCCAAAGGCATTAAAACAGAAGCCGATCTCAATGCGTTTTCTCGTATGTTGACCAAGCTCACCGTCGAAACTGCCTTGAATGCCGAGCTGACTGACCACCTCGGTCATGAAAAAAATACCCCTAAAAAAGGCTCGAATACCCGTAACGGTTACTCGTCTAAAACGTTGCTCACTGATGATGGTGAGTTCGAACTGAATACACCCCGTGACCGTGAAGGCTCCTTTGAGCCCCAACTGATAAAGAAAAACCAGACGCGTATCACGCAGATGGACAGCCAGATTTTATCCTTATATGCCAAAGGGATGACGACGAGGGAAATCGTCGCCACGTTCAAGGAGATGTACGATGCCGACGTGTCGCCCACGCTGATATCCAAAGTCACCGATGCCGTTAAAGAGCAGGTTACCGAGTGGCAAAACCGGCCACTGGACTCACTGTATCCCATTGTTTACCTTGACTGTATCGTGGTGAAGGTGCGTCAAAATGGCAGCGTCATCAACAAGGCCGTGTTCCTTGCCTTGGGCATCAATACCGAGGGTCAGAAAGAACTTCTGGGCATGTGGCTGGCAGAAAATGAAGGGGCCAAGTTCTGGCTTAACGTGTTGACCGAGCTAAAAAATCGGGGGCTTCAGGACATCCTGATTGCCTGTGTAGACGGCCTGAAGGGCTTCCCAGAGGCGATAAACAGCGTCTATCCGCAAACCCACATCCAGTTGTGCATTATCCACATGGTGCGTAACAGCCTGAAGTACGTGTCGTGGAAAGACTACAAAGCGGTCACCAGCGGGTTGAAAACGGTGTATCAGGCCCCGACAGAGGAAGCGGCACTGATGGCGTTGGACAAGTTCGCGGGTGTGTGGGATGAAAAATACCCGCAAATCAGCAAGAGTTGGCGTACTCACTGGGAAAATCTCAACACGTTCTTCGGTTATCCCGCGGATATCCGCAAAGCGATCTACACGACCAACGCCATAGAATCGCTGAACAGCGTGATCCGTCAGGCGATAAAGAAACGTAAAGTGTTCCCGACAGATGACTCAGTGAGAAAAGTGATTTATCTGGCCATCCAGGCGGCGTCGAAAAAATGGAGTATGCCGATCCAGAACTGGCGGTTGGCGATGAGTCGTTTTATTATCGAGTTCGGTGACCGCTTAGACGGTCACCTTTAATAGGTTGGCAGTTACACAGAATTATGGACAGGCTCATATTTAACGGCGACTATCATCTTTAATCATCATCATTTCTCATGTCACCGGTATAGAATCCATAGCCGCTGTGACCGTCTCTCCATCCGTCTTTGTGTTGGGGCTCTGAGTTGTTACTCGATTTTTGTCTTGAGCTGGCTGTAAAAATAAATGTTAATACAGAAAATATCATTTTTGCGGCTTCAGCTAATCCTTTGGTGATAAGAGTCCAGATATCATCCTGCTCGTTTGATTCCTTGTTGGCCATAATCTTTCCCTCGTGGAATACTATGTTGCTGGTTTTATCGCCAATAGATTACTTCAGGGAGCTAATTTCGACAAGCCATTTGCCGTTATCCACAAATCCATCATGAGGTAAAGCCAGTGAACCAGACCCCATCAAAGGGGCTAGTGAACGGGAGCGGTTCCAGGGCGTGACAAGCCCTGGAACACCGATTGTGGAGTTGTGGGTAAGATTAATGCCTGAATTATCTTAAAAAATCACTGACTGGATGTGTTTATAAAAAAGTATTAAATATCCTTCTTGATTTCATGAGTACGTATTAATTGCATAAATTCGATGAAACAAAAGTCTGAATGCTGTTTAGAACAGTAATTCATTATCACTAATAAAGAAATCATCTGTTTTTTCATATTGTTTTAATAGAAAGTTAATACTACTTCTTTCAGTTAATGGCCTGTGTTTACACATTTCTCGTAGCGTTATTAATGCCGGGTAAATGTTGCCGTATTTAATTGTAAACTCATCAATGAAATTAGTGAACTGACATGCCTGAGCATATAAACAGAGGGCTCCTCTCCACCAATCATTTTTAAGTAAAGGTAGAATGTCAATTGATCTGTTTTCAATAAGCTCTTGCGAAGCTAGATGCTCTTGATATCTTAAGTGACCAAGTGAGTATGTTTCTGATAAGGAATCGAAGACAAGTATATTGCAAGGACTGATTAATTCATTTACAGTCAATTCGCAAGATAGATCATCTAAATTAAATGTTCCATCTAACTGTAGGAATTTTATTATTTTTTCTTTTGGTGCGGAGCGTAAGTTTCTCTGATGGAGCGCATAACCTATTTTTATTGCTGATTTCCTTAAAATGCTCTGAGGCAACTCCGTTCTTTTTATATCTTTGTAGTTATCATACATACCACATAGTAGTTCCAGTCGCTTAGAAAAAATCTCACTCTCTGTCGAAGGAATCTCTATACCTTTCTCTGTCAAATCACATAATAATGTTGCTAAAAGAGGTGTCTTAACTACTTCAAAAAATGAAGAACCAGTTAGTCTGGAAATTAGTGACTCCGCTAGGTTTTTATTTTTTTCAATAAACCATCCTCGTATAAACTTGAATAATTGTTCTTCATTAAAAGGGAGTAAAGTGATACCTAAGAAATTAATTTGAGAAAGATAACTTACACAATCTCTACTGGATATTATAATTTGTATTCTTTTGAACTTTTTTTTGAAATCATTTATGGCTAAAATTATTCCGCTAAATTTACTATATGCTTCATCCAAGCCATCTAAGATTAATTTTAGTCCTTCCTCCTGAGAAAAATGTCTTTTTAAATCCTCTAGGTTTCCATTGTTATTGACAACCCCCCTTGAAATGAGAATTAATTCGAGTATTAACTCGGAACTCTCTTTCTTTTCCTCTAAAGAGATGTTTACTTTGTTAATTAACCTATTCAATGCTAAATATATAACTGACTTTGGGTTTCTTTCTATTAAAATTTTAGTATATGTTTGAAGAGTTGTTGTTTTTCCTGCGCCAGCACCACCGTAAACCGCAATATCGTTTCGAGTGTCAAAAATATTAAATGGTGAAATTGATATTCCATCTCGTTTGGTATTGTTACTTTTAGTTATATCAATTAACTCTTTTACAGTATTATCTTTATTTAAGAAAATATCCAATACATTAAGAACATCCTGTGTGTCTTTTAAGAAGGACATAATGTTAGTGCTTTCATTCCCACAATTTATCTCCTTAATGCTTTTTTTATAGGATGTGGTTTTTGATTTTACCCAGGTGTTTATTTTAACTGATGCAATGGAAAACGAAATATACGGCTCGCCAATATATTTAGATTGAAGGGAAGATAGCTCATTTTCTGCTTGTAGTAAGTCGGATAGGATATTTGTGTAACTAATGAATTTAGGAAATGCACTATGGTTGAATTTTTTTGCTAATACATCTATTTTATTGGATTTTATATGATTTTTTAATTTACTCAAGCTTTCAAAAGAAAAGCCTGCATCCTTTTCATTTTTAAAAATAAAATAAGTGTTTGTGGAGAGCTCTTTCAATAAATCGCCAAGATCTTTATTTTTATTGGCTTGGAGGGCAGCGTGGGACGCTTCCTCAATTATTCTAAAAATGCCTTCTTTTAAACTTAGTATTTTATTACTGATGTCATTGATATCATCTTTTATTTCTCTATTTTCTTTAGATTTGTGCTTTTTTAATATTTCCTTATATTCGGACTCGGTGTCTTTTATATCCTTGGTCAGTGGGGAGAAACAAAGGATCTCTTCCAACGGTTGAATTACTTCACGTTTTAAAAAGTCCCATTGATTTAGCGTCAATATTTTTTCTTCACTTGAAAATAAAATATCACTATCTAACAGTATATTACTATCTACTGAACCCATGAAAAATGCCAAATCGTTATAACAGTTAACATTGTTAAACAGATCTTTTTGGTTAAGTGCACTGATAAGCTCAAGGTTTTGTAGTTGGCTTATGTCTTGTATTAACATCTTGCTTTCAATGGGTAATATAGATGTTAATATTTCTGGATTATATTCCATTATAAGATTGATTGTTTTTGGACCGTCAAGGATTTCAATTGATTTATTTTCAACTCTAAGTTGTTCATGTATTTCATTTAAAAGGCGATTGCTAACTTGGTAGGGGGTGGCAAGATACACATAATCCGGTTTTTTCTCCTCTCCATTATGTAGTTTTATCTTTTTTGTAATACACTGTCGAAGTTGGGTAATTAGATCTGATAATATTGCTTTTTCAGATGTATTTGCTTTTTCACCAATTTTTTTAGTTTGAATAACATATATACTGTCTCCTTTCAATGGGACTTTATATAATGCTATTAAATCCTTACCTTGTTCATAAGGGCCACCAACAAAGTCTACTCGATAGAACCCCATTGATTCAAATAGTGGCTTAAGCACTTTCTTTGAAAAGTCATCTTCTTTCATTTTTTGTATTGTGTTTAGGTATATGTCTAATTTATTATTCAAAATAACACCACTCCATTGGGAAAGTAAGCGAATACAATATATAAAATTAGTAATGGTAAAAAATTGATCCAGCACCAGTTTTATTAAAGCTGTTAGACATTTTCGAAGTGATTACAAAAATAATGCTTGCGTTTCATATTATTAAGATGAAAACTGATTGATAGACTAATCATAAACAACATTGGTTTATTGATAACAAAGTTGAGGGGAAGGTTATATTGAAATGTTAACAATATGAAAGTACTATACTCATGTCGTATCGTTGTTATCAACAACCCCCAATGCTGCCATGACCTGTAAGGCAGCGCTGTAAAGCGGTCAAACCCCAGTTGCCTAGACCTGAAATGCAACGCTTTTAGAGCGGTAACCCCCCTGAATCTTTGAGAGCGGGGATCGCAGCTTACTGCGATGAAGGTACGTTTATCCCTCAAATGATGACTTCTCCGCACTGGAGAACGTCCAGATCAATGCACGGTTTCCTGGGTTTACGTCCAGCTATCCCGGCAACATTTGCGGCTCTCTGCAAGGCCAATTGGAACATTTGGCATCTGCTAGAGCAGCATTTGGCGCGGGATTGGCGCAGCGCGTCACTTGTGTCAATGCAACGCATTACCAAGTGACGCGCGAAGCGCATAACGGACAAACCCTCGTAATACGGGCTTTACCAACGTCTTCTACGCTCTGACCGACACGTAGTACCTTGGCCGAACCAGGGGCTACGGAACGTCCAGCGTAGTAAAAGGCCATTTTTTAAACCATCGCGTCGTAAAAACGGGGTAACCCCATGAAGACGCTTATCTATGAAATAAAGGAGAATAATCGACTCGGTAACGATGGCAACATCAGCGAAAGCTGATGGATGGAGGTGACCTGGCAATAGTCAGGTACCGGCGCAAGCCGCAAGCAGCTCAGCGAGCTGTGGATACCTCACAAGAACTCAACATTTTGCCACCCCGATGCACAGTTATCAGTCGAGCCGCAGGAAGCGCAAATCAAACCGTGTCGTCGGGGCCAGGATGTATAACTGTCGTGCTGAACGTTGTTCAGACGTTTTGTCGTATATCAAAAATGCAGTTCGGTACGTCCTTCATCCTTCGAGGCGAAGGCGGTAATGTCGTGCGTTTTTCAGGACGAAGGGAGTAGGGGGATGTCGAGAGCCAATAAGCAGTTAAGTAAGCAATTGATCACATTGGCCCGAAAGTCAGGGGGGAGTTTTAAAACAGTTTCAGATCGCGCAAGAATAGCGTCTCGTTTCGCAGAAAGTATGTTGAAATTAAATATACAGATCCGCGATGTGAACAATATTAAGACCAGCCATATCGAGTTGTATATTAAAAGTCGTCAGTCAGAAAATATCTCTAAACGGACGATGCAGAATGAAATGGCGGCTATCCGGGCGATATTCACCACGGCAGGTAGGACGAAACTCGCCGATCCGGATCACGAGCGATTAAGTAATTCAGCGCTCGGCTTGTCTGGGGCCAGTCGTGACGGTTCAAAAGTTGCTATTTCGGACGAGCGCTATCACACAGCGCTCGTCCATATACGTGAAAAAGACGAAGGTGTCGCTGCCGCAATGCAATTGGCGCGTTATTTAGGATTAAGAACGGAAGAAGCTGTGCAGTCTGCTAAATCATTAAAAACCTGGCGGCAGGCATTGAATAAAGGCGATGAGCGTATACGGGTTGTATTCGGAACCAAAGGTGGACGCCCGAGGGATACCACGGTTGTGGATCGCGAAACGGTTATTCGTGCAGTCAATGAGGCGATAAAATATGTTGATAAACACAATGGGCGATTAATAGATAAGCCTAATTTGCACTCTGCTATTGATCGATATAGAAATACGCTCAAAGAGGCCGGATTAACGGGGAAGGAATCTCCGCACAGTCTGCGCTATGCCTATTCCAGAGAAGCGACGGAATATCATATGAATAAAGGATTGAGCCGAAAAGAGGCGGAAGCAATGGTCTCAATGGATTTAGGGCATGGGGACGGGCGCGGGCATTATGTTGCCAGAGTTTATAACCGAGTGAGTGATGATGAGTCCTGACAGTGTCAACGGTAAGTATTTATGCAGAATGGGGCTTGTCGGCTACGTTTGAATTGTGTACGATTTTTCATGCTAACCCGTTGTCTACGACAACAGCCAATGTCCTGGTGATTTGAGAAGGACGCCTTCGGGCAATCACAAGCCAAAGCGACCTTAACCTGAGAGGACGCGCTCTAGAGCGGTAACCCCCCTGAACCTTTGAAAGCGGGGATCGCAGTTTACTGCGATGAAGGTGCACTTATCCAACATGCCTTTGAATGGCATCCTGTCTGATTGACTCACCCTTGAGGGAACACGCTTCCCTTCAGGGCAGTGGTGTTCCCTTTTTTTGGAGAACATCATGCAAACCTTTACCCAGCGTCATGCTGCATCTGTCACCCGTGGGGCTTTTCCCCTGTTTGATTTGCTTTTTCCTGAACGGAAGGAAGCACTTCGAGGTGACTGGGTAGCTAATAAAACCGGGCGTGTCAGCTACCGTGCCGAGGTCTTTCCGCTTGAGGAAGGAACCTGGGGGATGGCGATACTGTGCCGTACCGGTTGGCACTCTGGCGAATATACCTACGAATGGTGCCGTGTGGGCCTGAATGCGGGACCCAGCCGTCAACGGGTATTTCGTGAAGCCTGCCTGTTGGCTGAGCAACTGGCGACGCTTCGTTACCGTTATCACTAAACCGAACAAACAGGAGTGATTGATGACGACGTTTGTTCTGGTAGCAGACTATCGTAACGCCACAGACCGTCTGTTTACGTTGGCCAACGCACATTTTTATGCGTGTGTGACCCACAGTGAACGGCGTTCCTGGCGCAGTTGTGCGCAACGCCATCTTGCTGAACTGGAGAACCTGGGCTGCAAGCGTGCGAGTGAGCGAGACCGACGTTGTTTTACCCAGGCCTGTCAGCTTCTGCGTGAACGTATTGCCATGGTGGATCCACACGGCGAGGTGCTGTTACCGACCTCGGTAGTGGTGGATCGCTAACGCGGTACCGTCTGCATTTTACACCTTTCATGATCTTCACCTGATCGGGTTGTTCTCTGCCCGACAGGGCAGGCGTACGCCGATCTTCCTGGAGTACCCCATGCACTATGAGTCTCATGAGCAACATATCATCACCCAGGCTATCGGTTTGTTGGAACGACAACTGCAGGCCCGTACGGTGGTGCTAACGCAACCCGATGCGGTTCGCAGTTATCTGCGCCTGCAACTGGAACGGCAGGATCGCGAGGTCTTTATGGTGATGTACCTGGATAGCCAACACCGGTTGATCGCGTGTGAAACGCCCTTTACCGGTACATTGGCCTCGGTCAATGTTTATCCCAGGGAAATCGTCAAGCAGGCTTTGGCCTACAATGCCGCTGCGGTGATCCTGGCGCATAACCATCCTTCGGGAATGGCTGAGCCCAGCCAGGCGGACAGAACCGTGACGGATAGGTTGAATGCTGCGCTGGCATTAATTGATGTGTGTGTACTGGATCATATTGTGCTCGGGCATGGTGAGGCGGTTTCGTTTGCCGAGCGTGGTTGGCTCAATACGACCATTGTATAACCTGATTTAACTCAATCCTTTGCGGGACGTGTCCCCAAAGGGCAGGTCCCGCTCTTTTTTTGGAGAAGACCTGGAATGACACAAACGACAAAAGCAGAAACCCCCGTCGTCACGGCGGAGATCACAGAATGGATGACCAGTTACTACAGCCTGGCTTCTGTGCTCGTCCAACAGGGTTTTTCCCCGGACAGTGCGACTCGCCATGTGTATAGCTTTACCGAGATGTGCTACGCCTATGCCCGTCAATTCAGTCAGGACTATGGCGGAGATTTTTGGCACTGGTACACCCAATCCGATGGCGGGTTCTTTATCTGTCCGCAGACTGAGAAAACCTATCGGATCGAGGTTACCTCAAACTATTACCAGGGTGAGATGAGCGCCCAGGCGTTGGGGCTGACGGTGTCATTGTATGCTTTGTGCGTCCTGGCGGAGTCTGGCCATGACTTTTTCATCGAGAGCTACCATCGGCTACGCGGTTTTGCCCTAGCGCATCCCGAAGGCATGGCGATTGCCGGTGCCATTGATTAGTCCCATCCACGGGCGTTAACCCGCCCTGTATTTTTACCCACCCACAGGGGAGTGACTTCCCTTTGGGTGGTCAGTCCCCGTTTTTTATTTTGGTGACTGACCATGACGACGATAGATGACTTGTGCGACCTGGCGAACCTTGAAGGTGATTTGCGGGTGATTGCAGCCTACGAGAAGTTGGGTATTGGCACCCAGTCGGACGAAGACAATTTTACCGATAATATCTGGGCGGTTGGCCATCTGGCTGAAACGCTTGCCTGGGAATGTGGGGGAGATTCACCTCGCTATACACATCCTTCCTGCAAGGATTTGTTCGACGATGTTGTTGCGCTGGGCAGAACGATTTGTCCAGGTGCCTGGGACTACTTTTTCAGCGTAGGCCAGAGAGATTCTGCAGCAGCAGCGGCGGGATGGTGATGAATCGACGTCATTCGTTTATCCACTACCAGGCAGTTTCGCCTGAGGCCTGGCGCGAGTTGTGTCGTGCAACAACCCGGGTACATCATCAGGTGCGCAACACGCCGGACTTTCACTGGTTGGGAAGGCCGTTGGTCGTTTGTGACCTCAGTGGCACCCAACCGTTGAGGTATGACGACAGCCTGATTGGCATCGGCGTTATCGCCTTTAACGGTGATTTTGACGCAGGCCTGTCGGGTGACCCGTTCTGCCTGGTTCGTTCGTTCTCTGTCGAACGGCAGCAAGGTCAATGCGATACCGGCCATCATCCCTACGATTTTCTGGTGATGGCGGTCCTGTTGCTGGCCAGCCACTGTTGTCCTGGATGCTACGGCATTCACTCGACGGTGGCACGTACCGAATGGCAACAGGTGGCTGACTGGCTCAACACGCATCTTGACCTGGCGGTGATACTGCCGCCCGGGCTTTCAACAGACTAACGCTACAGTCGCTTAACGCGACGGTAGCACTGACAACCCTTGCGGGGATTTATTCCCGCAAGGGGGTCAATCCCCGTTTTTTTATGGCGAGGACTGACCATGACAACGAAACACACCAAGAAGAAGGCGGCATCACGCAGCCAGGATAAAACAGACCTGTTCCAGGTGGTGACGGACAAAATCATCGCCGCACTGGAGAAGGGGACGTCTCCCTGGCGCAAGCCGTGGAAAACCGTCGTTGGTGGCCACGCGGCCAGTATGAGCGGATTACCGGCCAATGCGGTGACGGGGCGTGCCTACAGCGGCATCAACGTGCTGTTGTTGTGGATTGATGCCGTGGACAAGGGGTTTACCTCTCACCGCTGGCTGACGTTCAAGCAGGCGCTGGATGTCGGTGGTAACGTCCGCAAGGGCGAGAAATCGACGCTGGTCACGCTGTTCAAGCCGCTCGAAAAGAAAGAGACGGACGAGCAGGGCAAGCCGCTGTTTGATGACAAGGGGAACGCCGTGGTTTCCCAGCGGAATTTCATGACCAGCTTTCATCTGTTCAACGTCGAGCAGTGTGAAAATTTACCTGACAAGTTGCTAGCGCCGGTGACCGTGGCCGGTGACGCAGAAGACACACCCGAGCAAGACGATATTGTGCGTATTCAGCGGGCCGAACAGGTGGTCGCCTGCAGCGGTGTGCCGGTGGTGCATCGGTATCAGGACCGGGCGTTTTACAGCCCTTGTGCTGACCGCATCACCATGCCGGAAGCCGTGCAGTTCTCCTGCCCGGCAGATTACTACAGCACGTTGCTGCATGAGCTGGTGCATTCCACCGGGCATCTCTCCCGGCTGGCGCGAGAAGGCATTACGTCTTCAACTCGTCGGTTTGGTGACCCGGTGTATGCGTTCGAAGAGCTTGTGGCGGAAATCGGTTCGGCATTTTTGTGCGCCGAACTGGGTATCCAGGGTGACGATCAGCATGAAAGCTATATCGCTTCCTGGCTGAAGGCACTGAAAGAAGACAAGAAGGCTATCTTCCAGGCAAGCCGTTTTGCCCGAGAAACCTTTGAGTATCTTATCTTACGTGAACAGGCCCTGGCTGCTGCCTGAACTGCTATTGGAGGAAGACACGATGGACACGACTGCAATTCGCGAATACCAAAAGATAGCGACGTTTCTCCTGGAGAAACACTTCGGGCTGACGTTGAACGACACCAACCTGCATGAGGATGCTGTGGTACAGGAACTGGTCGAGCTTAACGTGCCGGTGTTTGAAGCGATTAACCAACTGGTGGAGAAATACCACCTGGACCGGATAGACCAGAACGCCTGGTCGCCCCGGAGCCCGTTGTTGACCGCGAGCCACTTTATGGTGGCCGTCTTGGAGACCGTGCCGGAGAACGTCCAGCTTGTCCGTATCGATGAAACGGATAGCAGCCCGACCCCGCACTGACTTTTACCCAAGGTTAGCCAATAACCTGCCACTCCCCAGGGAAGCATCCTTGGGGAGATGTTCCCCTCCCTTTCAGGAAACATCCCTATGGCAAACACTAATCCGCATGTTGTGGAGTTTATTGCATTATTTAACCAGACTGTGCGTTATCATTTCTATTACAAGGCCTTTCGGGATTTTGTGCAGATGGCAGTCAATCTGCCCGTAAAAGTGAATAGCGCCCGATTTGACCCCCTTAATGTTCGTGACGTTCTATTTTATTTGATGGAATATTTTGGGTGAGGGTCAATATCCTATGTAGTTTGCGGGGATGCGGATGTTTTCTTGGACTGGTTTATATTCTGATTCCCAACTGCTGCCGGTATTTTACAGGACTCATTCCTTCTAACGACATCTTGATCCGATGTTCATTATACCAACGGATGTAAGTATCCACATTCTGCATAAATCCTTCCAGCGTGATATCTGACCAGTCACGGACGTAATACATTTCATTTTTCAACTGATCGAAGAAGCCCTCACAGGCAGCATTATCCGATGAACATCCCTTACGTGACATTGAGCGAACAAGACCGGCTGCCTGGATGCGCTCAAGCCAGCCCGGCCAACGATAATGCCCACCCTTGTTGCTATGTATGATCGGCCTGTCATCACCGGTGAGTTTATTTATAGCTTCATCGAGCATGGTATTGACCAGTTGTGCATCTGGGCGAGTTCCAATTGACCAACTCACTACTTTGCCGTCAAAGCAGTCGAGTATAGGTGAAAGATAGACTTTTCCCGCAGGAAGCTGGAACTCGGTGATATCCGTCAGCCACTTTTCGTCCGGAGAACTTGCACTAAAATCCCTGGCCAGCAGATTTTCAGGAGCAGCATCGATCTCTCCACAGTAGGAACTGTATCTGCGACGGCGGGACAGGCGGACAACAAGCTGTTCTTCCGCCATCAGCCTGCGGACCACTTTCTCTGAGATAACCTTGTTGTTCTGGCGAAGCATGGAATGGATGCGACGGTAACCATAGCAGTGGTAATTATCATTGAAAATATCTGCCATGGTTACTCGAACTTCGGCGTATTTATCGCTCAGGAGCATAGCTGACTGATGGTAAAAATAACAACTGCGGGCGAGCTTCAGAACACCAAGCAATACCGGTAGCGGATATGTTTCTCTCAGGGCATCAATAATCCGTGTCTTCTCTCTATTTGTCAGGGCCAGATTTTTGATACCCAAGTCTTTTTTTATCAGTTCGTTCACCTTTGTTAGGATGTCACGCTCCAACTGCAACTGATGCACCTGTATTTCGAACTGAGTAATTTTGTCGAGCAAAGCACCCTCTTCTTCATTGGAATGGATCACGTTACGTTTACGCATAGCTTGATAAGCTTCATCGCCGATCAGGTCATTCTTCCATTTGTACAATATCGGACGGCTTACGCCTATCTTTTGTGCAACCTCCTGAGCCGAGCCATGTCGGGTACAGAGATCACTGACAGCCTGATATTTCTCGTCAGGTCTAAAAGGGGAGCTGTTGTTTGTTCTAGTTATCACGTGACGTAAATCAGGGTACAGCTCGCGAATCCAGGCTGCGAGCGTCTCGCAGCTGGGAAATCCCAATGCTTTCACAGTAGCAGCAAGACATTGGTCATGATTCAGATAGTGCTCGACGGCCGACCTCTTCTGTTGGGGCGAGTACTTCGGCCTCGAGCGAACATAGCCAGCAGGCAAGTCATGGCATTGAACGTATTCCCGGTACCAACTTTTGAGGGAATTCTTCGTCGGGTAACCCAACTGACGAATGGTAGCAACGATGCGTTTCCCGAGTTTTATGTATAGCTTAACTGCCCGCATGCGATCTTCGTATGGGTATATGGACTATCTCCAAGTAGTCCAAGTGTTGTCCGCATCCTCGGTGTATCAGATTACAATCGCTGCTGACACGTACAATCAAGGGACCCGGCCTAGTCTTCAATCTGGTTCTGGAGAACCTCAGAGATTACTCTGTCAAGTTCCCCTTGGATGTGGGTAGGAAGCCTGCTGAATTCATAGGAAAATACCCGCCCCGATACTTTTTTGCGCGCAAAACGGTTTTTATCTGAAAAAGCCCATAAAGGAGTAATTACGGGTTTATCCTTGGGTGGTTTTTTACCTAGAATGATAGCTTCACGTTTGATTTCTAATAGAATATTTTTCTTAACCTCATCTTCAGCAAGATCGGCTCGCCCTTTCAACTGTTGTACGACTGGCTCAATATTCTTGACCAGTTCAGCAACCGACCGTTCCTGCCTGTTGAGCTGCTTTTGCGTTTCAAGCAAAATTTTAAAATCGGTAAATGACAGCTCATTCTGAACCGGGAAAAGGGCCATCAAGTCTCCCGAAACGCTGGCGGCTTGCAGTGCCCGCGTCACTCTCGCCTGTGAAAGTCTCTCTGATTTGGCTATCTCTTTTTGCGTCAGACCGGCAGATTTCATGGCCGCAAGACGCATGCCAATCTCACGTAAGCTATGTTCCCTTGAAGTCTGAATATCCTTGGCAAGTTGACGAGCTTCCGCTGGCGTCAATTCATCCTCAGTAACCAGCACATCCAATCCCACTTCACAAAAAATAGCTGAAGCACGTCGACGTGAACCGTCCAGGATTTCAATTATATCCCCACGCCTCATGCCAATTACGGGATAAAACTGCTGGAAAGACAAAGTCCGTATAATGTCTTTAAGCGACTGCTCGGTTAATGCTGCCTGGTCTCGTCCGTTGTGGTCCTCAGCCACTGAAGTTTTTGCAGCTACCTCTTCTGCAGCAATATGTTCTTTACAGAACGAAACTTTTCGACCAGATGACAGTGTAATCACTTTGTTACCTCCTGATCGCTCCTGTGCGGGTTGTGTAAATATCCTGCTAACAGTTTCTTTTGCATTTCCCATGAGGCATCTCCAATAACGCTAATAAAACCTGATAAATTACACTTTCTAAAAATACTCAATAGTGCACTGTAATGCTTAAATTATAATGACAAGTGATAGTTGACTCTGCTTAAAACGCTAATGTGTAATAGCCAGCTGATTCATTTTTCCTAGCGTTACCATTGGATTAGCATTGGGTTCCAGATTATAACCGCTCCCGGCTGTATATATTCCCACCAATGTCAGATAAATTTTTATGAAGAATTCCTGGCTGGTTCTTATATCTGCCCGCCGCATAAAATCACGCTTGAGATAGCTGATTGTCTTTACTGACAGCCCTGTTCTGGATGCTATATTTATTGGTGTTACACCGGAAAGAAGCTTTTTGAAAATAGATAATTGAGTCGAGTTTAGAGACAAGCATGTTGTATTGATGTTAACTGTTTGCGAAGAGCTGAGTACTTGAGCCAATTGAGCACGTAGAGCCGGTATGGGCAGTTTGATCGAAATAAATTTGAGCATATTAAATCCGGGAACATTGGTAAGCAATTGCTTGTACCGTTTATCTCCAATAACAATACAGGGGCGCCGCGCAGTAATCTGATATTCAAGTGAAATTAACCTTGTCAAGTCACCGTTGGTTAAAACCCATACATCAGAAACTACTGGCTTATGGCCTGGATATTTCCAGAAGATCTCATCGAGTATATGAGTAAGAAGTTGCCTGACACCAAAGGTCGAAATACTGTCCAGACCATATACATTGATCGGCATTGGTACATCTGAGCTTTGCATTTAAATCTCCTGAGATCATCAACAACCGCGTATATAGGTGTTACCGTAACAGAAAAATCTACAGGCCGTTTTTATCGCGTCCTCCAACTACGATTCATCCTGACAGACTGCTTATGGCGATTAATCTGTATAAACCCTCAACGATTTTCCCCAAACAAGGCTTAAATAGCCATTTAAGCATATTTATCTACAACAGTTATTGAACATCAAACATAATAACCCCCGCTCCTACGTGGGCCCCTGGGCTCGCACCTGTACTGCTCAATTGAGATTGCACGGTAAGAGTCGTATTACCTGTAGATGAAATGATTCCCCCATTGCCAAGCCCATTCACTGTCACCTGAGAAGTCACACCACCACCTAGATCGATCTTCTCAGGGAGGATGCGGAGCCTGACTTCAGCGGGTGCAGTGCAATTCATATAGAGTAGAGTAGAAGCTTTATGACCATTTATTTTGTCGCTAGATATCAGCCCATGCACAATATCCGCACGCCCCTCCACGTTACATGCCGTCGGTACTTGGGGAATGGTTTGGCACGTACCGCCCGAAGCAAGATAAGGGGGCCCTATTGTGACGGTGGCGGTGTACCCAGCCGCCATACATAACTGCCAAAACTTAGGTTGCCAAGCCCAAATCGAAGGACCAGACCTGCCTGAAGGACCGTAAGTTCTGATAAATGCTTCCGCAGCCTGAGACCAGGTCATGCCGGCATATACACGTATTGTTCTGCGATATTGATCGCGATCAATAGAAAAGACGTCAGTGCGCTTATCATTAAGTCCTGATAAAAAATATACAAACACTCCGTATACACACAGTTGATGTCCAGCACAGGGTATAACATTATTATTTTCTGGTAGTTCAATACTAGACCACTCAACAGTCGCTCCCGGGTTCATCGGTTTGGGTATTGCATTAGTCACAATCGGCGTCAATGCGGCAATACTCATTTTTGATAGTAAGACCAGCCCGAACACTAAAACATAAGTTAATTTATACATATGAATATATTATATCCCTAAAGTAGTCATGAAAATACGGTAAAAAGCGTCTCACCTCAAAGGGTATAAATCAGTAGCCTATGGCATTGGCATTTACTTGAGCAAAAATAAAACCCTTAAAATTAACCGATAAATAATAGAGTCAAGGAACACAACCCATCACAGCCTGATTGCAGAGAATTAGCCTCAATAATGAAGGACTCATCGGTTTTGCTTATTCATAATCGAGAGTAAAAGTTGCTATTGCCGCAAAAGTCCCTCGCTCAATAGTCTTGTTGGCAATCGCCTCAGGTTCCCCTTGTACATACGCTTTCAATACAATGGTGTTGTCACCTTCTGTAAGCTCTTGCAAGCGAATCTGTTTATTTAAAGGAAGTGCATCACTGTCCTTGGTTTCCAGACCTATTGCGACGCCTTTAGCCCCCTCCAATGCCAAAAAACCAGGTAATGACTGGTTTGCTCTACCACTAAAGGTTACCTTGAGTAAATTACCCAGGCTGATATCACAATCAATCAGGTGTAATTCAAAGGGCTGACTCTTGGTGCGGTTATACAAATAAAGATACTTGTCACCAACCGTACCAAAATCCACCACAATATTCTCGTCCGCAGGCAATAGTGCACATGGCTCCGCTACGAGTGTGCCAATATAGCGTATGTTATCCGCAGCATGTCCTGATTGGATTGTTATCGCTGGCAGAATCATCAATAGGTGAAAGAGCACCAGATACTGTCCACACCTCATTTTTGAAAGCATTTCTATCTCCTTATGGGTATTCCAGTTGCAGCCCCGCAGTGGCATAAAATGAACCGCTGCCAAGCACTGCTCCCTTTCTTTTAACTGGTACCGCAATAAATGAGAGTGAGCTATCATTGCCAACAGCATCATGTGGGATCAACCATGCTTCTCCGATAATGATACGGGTGTTCTCCGGTGCTCCTCGCCGCATTTGAATACCAAAATCTGTTATCGATGTTTTCACTGCGGCATTATCAAATGTCGTAGCATTCCCCTGATAACGCACTAATAAATCCGGGCGTGTTCCGACGCAGTTCACTTCAAGCAGAGTTTGCTGTTGATATAATGGATCCTCACCAGTCTCACTGACTTTATTCACCCCAACCTGACCAAAATCAATTTCAATCAAATTGCCGCGATTGATGTCACAAGGTGGGATGTCAATAAGATTTCCTGAATAGTGTATTCCATTGGAGTTTGTATCACCAAGCGCAGCGGGGGTGTTGAAAAATATCAGTATCACGCTGCTGCTTATCAATACCCAAAGAATAGTATAAATCCGAGTCATCACTCTTCCTCAAGGGATATCAAACTGAATAGTGGATACACCATTAAATGACCCGGTATCCAGCTTGGCTCCAGCTTTTTTTACCGGAATAGCCTGAAGCGATATATTTACTATATCGGTACCATTGGTATTGTAAAATGTACGCTGTCCTATAGGCATTGGAGTGAAATTGCCGTTACTCCCATTCAGCAGTGACAGTTCAATAGCAAAGTTCTCCACATTAGTTTGAACGGCTGCATTATTAAAAGTGCTCGGAGTCCCCAGATGCTTCAGATATACCACGGCACCAGGTCTACATTTTACGGGTAGATCTACTCGCATCGCGTACTTTATGCCATCGACCTGTGATACCTGAACATCGCCAAAATTTATTTGAGCCGACTGTTGGCTGGTAAAGATGCACTGAGGCTCATCCAACAAATATCCCCAATAAAAAACGAAGGTTGTCCCCCTTTTCCCCTGTTCCGCTTGTTCCGCCTGTACGGAGAAACAGGCTACGGCCAGGCATAGCACTAATAGTTTGTTTAGCAAACATCCTCTGTTCATCAAAACTACCTCACTGATATTCGATCTGCAAAGTAGACGTTGCAGTAAAATAGCCAGCACCCAAGATTGCCCCCTTCTTTTTGACTGGCGTGACCATAATCGTCGTTTGTAATGAGGATTGGGCACGATCGGTAATGACAAAAGCCTTTCCTACCGTGAATGGTACGCGTCCGTTAGCTGTTTCCAAGTCAACATGAATACCAAAGTCATCTACAATACCGCTGACTGCGGCCTCATCAAAAGTAGTAACCGTGCCCTTATGACGAAGGCTTAGCGGCGGTATTTCCGGCGTCTCACACTCAAAAACCAGCTTTATTTTCTTCTCATAGTTGATACCATTTATTTGTTCAATAAGTACCTCACCAAAAGGCACATCTATTGGCAAGGCATTATTAACAATACAAGGCTGATGTTCTACCAACGTACCATATAAGTTCATGTTCGCAGCCGAAATAGCAGAGGGAGAGAGTAGTAAGATGCCTATAAGCATAATTATCCGCTTGGGCTGCCAGGATATCATTATCATTTTCACTCGTAGTTCACCATTAAGGTAGCTGCAGCACTAAACTGACCGCCGCTTAGCTTCGCCCCCGGGTTCTTCACCGGCACAGCCTGCAATTTAGGTTTATCCGGATAGATAAAATAAATCCAGTCGTTAATTCGTGCTAACCCTCCGTTAGAGAGTAATGAAATGCCAAAACTCTCAATATTGGTCTGAAGTGCGCTGCCGTCAAAATATGTTGGCGTACCCTGCACCTTCATTTTCATAATCTTGTTAGTACCGCCTTGACACTCTAGCGTATAATTAATGTCTTGCTTATAGTTATTACCATCCACACGGTTTATTAAAACCTCACCAAAATCTACATCAATCACCCTATTGCCATTAATAACGCAGGACGGTGGCTCCATTACTGTCACTCTGACTGTCACATCAGTCATCGCGTATGCATTCAAGGGAATGGCGGTAATAAGAGCACCCAGAATAACTCCCCCCGCAACATGCAGTCTATTCAGGCATTCTTTCATCTCTCCCCATCCTCATATTTATAATCCAGATAAAAATTCACCGCGGCCCAGTCACTGTATGCCATAAGTGGGCCTGTGATATGCCTGGCGACTACAGGGTAATTCAATGTATTTTCCCGTGTATCGGTAACGCTGGTTACGATGAGGTTTTATTGCTCTTATTATCTGGGACAACTTTGCAATTAATACCACTGCAGTTAAAACTCAGTTGAGGCCGTCCACCATAGTCGTTAACGTAGGTCAACACAGGGGCGGTACCGACATTGCCCGTGTTTACTTTCAGCGGTGCACTTCCTTGCGGTGATACCATCACCGGCTCAAATCCTTTGACCCCCTCGACCCCTTGTTTACTGGCTGCATCAACAATAGTTACGTAGTACGCCGTCGGATTGTTAACTGTGTAGCTATCACCCTGCTTGCTCAACGTCAGCTTCTCCTGTGGCGGTGGTGCAGTATTATCAAGCGCAATCGCCGCAGGCCTGTAGAACAGTTTGATACGCGTCTGCAATGCTATCTGCAGCATATTCGGTTTGCTGCTCTTCGGTGGAATTTCACGTAGATTGAAATAGTACAGTGTCTCACGATCCTGCGGCAGCTGTTTCACCGCAGGTAATGCCTGCACTTTAACCTGGCTCGGTTTGCCCGGATCCAGACGCTGCACGGGTGGAAGTATGGTAAGTGGACTGCTTACCTTATTACCTTGTTCGTCTTCCAGCCAACTTTGCGCAAGATAAGGGAGTTGTTTATTCTGATTAGAGATACTAAGACTGACAGACTTCTGGCTGCCGTCAAAAATTACTCGAGTGCGGTCCAATGAGATGGCAGCTTGAGACGAAACAGAAACCAGTACGCCAACCAGCGCTAAACTGGTAACCATAGCCTTCACGGGTTTACTACGCATAGTTTTCAATACTCCATATTTATTTGACGTTACTCTTTGATTTACCCACTGCGTCGCCATCAGATCAGTTCCCATAACTTTTGGTGTCAGGCTGTATTTCATTTTTCGAGCTCAGTTCGTGGCATGGAAGCAGTAGCGTATTCATTAGCAAATCTTCCGGCAGTAACTGCGGTAATAACACCTCACACTGCGCCTGACCGTTCCAATGCACTGTCATACGAGCACCAGCGTTAATTCCGCTCAGGTAGACACTGCCACTATCATTGATAATACCAACCTCCTGTTCTCGACTATTAATCACTGTTGCACCGAACGGCGGTTCGCCCCCATCCGCCAGCTTGATAATTGCCATCGCCTTATCACCAGAAATGATGTCAAACTTGCGGTAACCAATGGCTCCCTCAGTAAGGGTGGCTTGCACAACAGAATTTGTGGCCTCCGCCTTATCACCGAGCTCATTGAGATTGATGCTGGCTCTATTTCGGTAATAATTGTTTACGTCAACTACCACGGCTTTTCCCCATCTGTTGCTACGGGTACTGCTACCGTAACCTCGTACCGGTATATTCGCTACGCCGCCCGTATCTAGCAGCAGTCGGGTGCCACCGCCAAAACTCGAGCGATGCAGAGCGCCGCCCTCGGCAGTCAAGGTCATTCCCCCCTGGGTTGATACCCCGAAAGCACGGTAACTGTTGGCTCCGTAACTGGCATTGGTACTCACCGTCGCAATGTCCCCATAGTGGGTATAGTTGCCACTCATGTTGAGCCCGCTCCGCGAGTTACCCGCGTTGATCTGGTAATTACTACGATCATCAATACGGTTGTAGTATCCAACACTGTTAGTATTGTCATTCCGATTTAGCGTGCTGTTGTAGCTCAGGGTTCCGCTATTGCCCCACGGCATTGATAGAGACAGATACATACCGTCATCGGTACGTGCGCCATCACTACTGCTAAAGGCGGTCAGCGACAGATTAAGATTTCTGAAACGCCCAAGATCGAAATAGCGCGATAATGACAGTTGATAGCGATCGTTGGCTGAACGATCCCAGTAAGACTGGTGATCGTAGTTCAGATAGGCGCTAAGCCCTGAGTCACGAAAGTGCTTGTTAAAAGAGATCGTATACATCTCTTTGCTTTTTCCTCTTCGGCTAGCATCAAAACTCATATCCAGGTACTCACTCATGCTCATAAAGTCTTCTTGAGAGAAACGGTAACCTGCAAAGGCAATTTGGCTATCGTATTCTTCAAAAGACTTGGAATAGCTTAGTTTGTAAGAACTGCCGCTTAGAGTACGATTCTCAATGGGCATCTGTGCCCAAGATTGGGTAACGTCGAACGACAATGCACCCAGCCACAACAGATCACGACCTAATCCCAGAGACATCGCGTTGTAATCGCTACCACCCAGGGCTCCGCCATACAAAGACCAACCATTGTTAATACCCCAAGAGAACTCCCCAATACCAAAAAGTGAGCCTTGAGTGCGATGCTCAAGATCGGAGGGCCTGCCAGCAGCCAGCTTATAGCGCACCATGCCAGGACGCGTCAGATAGGGAATATTCGCAGTGTTCATAGTGAATTCCTGCACGCTGCCATCCTGCTCTTCTACGCGCACGTTCAATTGCCCGGATACCGCATCGTTAATATCTTGAATGCGGAATGGACCTGTGGCTACTTGAGTCTGGTACAGCACTCGTCCTTGTTGGCTGATGATCACTTTGGCATTGGTTCTTGCGACACCGACCACTTCCGGCGCGTAACCACGGAGGTTAGGCGGCAACATGTTATCGTCAGAGCGTAGCGACGCTCCGGTGAAACGGAAGCTGTCGAAAACACCCGAACTCAGATAATCTTCACCCAGCGTTAACTTTGCACCCAACTTAGGTAATGCCCGATAGGCATAATAGCGGCTCCATTCTAACTTTCGCCCAGCACGGCCTCCTGAACCCATAATACTCTGCCAGTCAGCACGTAGGCGCCAAGACTGGAGATTGGTTCCGGTAGTACCGTTACCACTCAGCGTGTGGCTGTTTTGCCCACTGCTGACATTCTTCTGTGTCTGAGCATAAAGGTTGTAATCTAAAAGCAGCCCGAAGATCCCATCATCCCATCGTGAAGGCGGTTCCCAATTATCTGCGGTGTATTCCAGGTATGCCTGCGGAATACTCAGGTATAATGAAGAAGAAGCAAGGTCACCACGTGCCTCAATGCCTTTCAGAGTACGAATGTCCAAACATTTCCCATCTCGCAGCCATGATAATGATGGCATCAGGCTTTCTTTCAGCCCCAATAGTTTGACCAACTCTGGTGATAAACAAACCTGACTTTCTTGAGGATTAAACTCTGGAGAATAAAACTCTATTGGCATCTCGGGAAGGTCTGATTGATTAACGTGCACCACCATGCCGTATGTGCCGGGCATAATATAATTGCTGCGAGAGAATCTTCCCAGGTCTATATTTTCTCTGTCATTCACATCAAGAACGTCGGTGTTAAACTGAAACTCTTCTGTTGTGGCACATACCGCAACTGACTGAGAGAAAAACAGTACAATACACACTCCCAACAGTTGAAATCGATATGCCCCCCCCTTAAACGCCAACATCAATAAATCCTTTTCTAGAGCTAACCCAATATAGAGCTTTATTTAGTTAATTAAAAATAATCGAGTTTAAAACGCACCGAAGTAAAATAGGTGCCCGCTCTCAAGGGTTGTTCGTTAGCCACCAAGGTGATGAAATAATTCAGCCGCATTTCTTCAGAAAGAATATCTTCCTGCGGCAAAGGCAGCCCAGGCTCTGCCACATGACCTGCGGCATTCGAAATTTTTAGCGCCACACCTACGGCCTCACCCTGCAGTTCAAAAAGTAAACCCTTAGCTTGGCCGTCAAATGTCACCTGGAACTTTCTCCAGTCGGATAAAGTTGGATTGGGGCGTGTCAGTACGCAATTTTCAAGTTTAATACTAAAAGGTTTTTTTACTCCCTGTTTATCGCGACTGATTTTTAATATCGGTAATATGCCTAGATCAATAATTTGCTCACGACTTTCGGTAGAAATAGTGCAAGCGGCATCAACAATAGCACCTTGCATCTTAACCCTTCCGTATCCATGAGGCGATGCCTTTCCTATTGTCCATGGTAGCAGTGCAATCAAGGCTAACAGGTAAGACCCTAGTGTTATATTCTTCATATCAGTAAAAGCCTTTATGCGGTGCTGTGTTTTAAAACGCGTACAGACAATTACTGTCTGTACGCGGTATTACATCAGTACACGCCGTGGCGTTAATTAATTACTGATAGGCTAACTGGAAGTTGGCTACTGCAGTGAAGTCACCTGGAACAACAGGTACGTCAACATCATTTGAGCTCAGGCCCTGAAGGAAACCAGCAAATTTCAGCTCGTTATCACCGTTACCAGCCAGTTCAACTGCAGAGGTAGGCTTACCCATCACCACATCTTCGCCTTGGTAGGTCTGGATGCCAACACCAGCACCAGCAGCGGAACCGCTAATGTTCAGCAGCTTGCTGTTAGTACCTGCAACTACTGCACCATTAAAAGTCGTTGTAACCTTGTTTTTAGCAGCAGGGGTACCGAAATCACAGTTCTCCAGTTTGATAGTGAACTGGCGCAACTCAGATTTGCCGCTTTTAGCCAAATCACGGTTTGAAATCTGCCCCAAATCGACCGTCTGATCGATAGAATCAGGATGAACGTTACATGGCGAGTCAATGATAGAGCCTTTGAAGTTCACCTTGCCGTGGCCTTGATCCGCTGCATAAGAAAATGAAGACACACCCATCGCCATCACGGTGGCAATCATAATTTTATTCAGTTTCATGTAAAAAATTCCTTTAGTTTTCACAAAAATTTCCATTGGATTACATAAATAAATACTCGATTCACTATGTATACTTCACAGCCAAAAACACACTAAAACCCCTATTTATTAATAAGGAATTAAGGTATTCAAGTTAAATAAAAGGCAAGCATGAAGGGGATGAATTAACACCT
Source organism: Serratia aquatilis (assembly GCF_044865145.1). Taxonomy (NCBI): domain Bacteria; kingdom Pseudomonadati; phylum Pseudomonadota; class Gammaproteobacteria; order Enterobacterales; family Yersiniaceae; genus Serratia; species Serratia aquatilis. The sequence goes on from NZ_CP173186.1 coordinate 1,043,744, forward strand.
TCAATACTCGATTAATAGTTAACTTTTTAACAACCTTGGCCGTGCTCATATTTTTACAATAATGGACATGACATTAAAAGTGTTTATTAAGAAATATAAAAATAAAAATACATATCACCAAATATCATTAGCATTAATGAAACAAAAAGAATTAAATTACGGAATGATATTAAAGATCGAAATATATCCCTATTTTAAAATAATCAAACGATATTATAAGCCATTATTTGACATTCCAAGATAATTAAACAAAAAACAAATTCGGTGACATTAAAAGTTACTTTCAGAGGTATTTTATGTATGGGTTTGTTTTTTATCAGTGATATTCCATGAAAAAGGAGGACAGTCATAACTTAATTTACCCCATTTGGCATTAATTAAGGATTAAGGCACTTACGTAATTATTAACTTCAGCCTTTCATATTCTTTCTTGAATAAACCCCGTCTTTATCTGAACGACAGGCTAAAACTGGCTGCATGCATTAATTACCGATAAATAGCTGTTGCGTAAGCTCAAGTCATCATTCTGGTATTATTTCCCTTTTATAAGCGCGACCATTCAAGCCCCTCCCATGCAACTTTAAATATGGCAAGTATACCTTTTGCAATCGAATATCATGTCCAGGTATGACGCTGAAAATGCTAACGTTAACAAATTATCCATGAAGCAATAAGCCTTCTGTCTCAGATGGCGTTTCTCAGCACTGTAATAGATGATAATCTCTGACTGATTTACATCCTCAATACCATTGCCACTCGTAACTTGCCTGGGCTATGTTCCTTAATTATCCATAGTGCCATCACTGGTCCACAGGGCTGTCTTTTGAGTACATTAATGCTTTTTCTCGGCGTATTTGGTCCATAAAACCTCACAACTCCCTCACCTTCACTCAACTGACCGCCAGCAGCGCTTGCATTGTAATTAAGGGGCTTTGTATTCCTAATTGTGCTAAATCTTGCGTCAAACCTTGCTGCGTATGGAATTACTCATTATCGGCAAAGAATCCCACTACCACAGGGCTCGCCTATTACCACGATGATTGGGTTGAAACCACTCAAAATCGTCAACTGGAGCGGTATTCGGAACCGCTATTTAGTAGGATTGAACACTTCTGGATTTGAAGGGAAGCGAGTATGGATCCAGTTTACTTTTGGTAGTTCCAAATACAAACCATGATGAAATCCGCCAGGTGAGTTCTTATCATCGCTGTGGGCCGTCATGCCCTTTGGTTCACACAAGCGGTGCGTTCCCGAATGAGGATCTCGCGCTCGGCAGTTTTCACCGCCACAAAGCGCATACTGGGACGGATAATCGTTTCACAGATAACTTCAGCACTAGTTACATCGGTTTTATTGCTTTTGACATACAGCTTGACGTATTGCGACAGTGTCAGCTTGACCGGATGGGTGAATCGAGCCAATGATCGGAGACACGGGCCTCCATCCTGATAAAGCAGAGCTTCAGTTATATAAGGGAATGCACGAATTTATTGCGAGTCAGTTTTTACTCCAGGAGAGTATTGCCGTTGTGAAGAATGCCATGAAGTCGGAAATCGTTTTTCCAAGTCGATACAGAGGAGGGTAGAGATTTTCATTTGGATGCATTGCTACGGTGGTCACATGTAATTAGGGGTATCACCTAGAATCATAATGAACTGATGTACTGGAGGAATCTAACGATGTGCCTGGAGATTTCACGGTTAAATTTTTATAAAAAATCATTTAAATTCAATATGATATAGCAAATTAATCGTAGGGGAAATTAGGGTTTTAGCGGCTGTCGTCCAGAAGTGAGGTGAAATGTGAAGCCGTTACAGCGACATATGGGTGAGGACATGGTGTTGTTGGTCCTACGAGACAGTGTGTGTCAAACAGCGAGAGCAACGGACCCAAAACGTTGGTCGCAGCAGACGCGAAACTAACAATGGCAGAAATTAAATCCACAGCAGGAAAAACAGACCACATAAATCAACCTGGGGTGACAACTTCATTGACACTTACCGACTGCCGCACAGATAGCTTAGAAAATGTGCACACTACATGCCTGCATTGGGGGCCGAATTGTAGTGTCTGATCGCCAATCATACAGCATGGGAATACCGTTCGTGAGGCAGAAAGAAGGATTTTTTCAATATTTCTGCCGAGGCGATATACTGTGTGGATGCATAAAAATTACTTTTTCAGATAAAGAGTTATTGGTTGCACTCAGGATCAAGACAGATAAGGTTGCGGAATTGTTCACCTGATAAGAGCTCCCGCTATGCTACGTCTGAAACTGAGGTCTCTTTTCCGTCCCGTCGTTTCTTCGCCTGTTTATTCTACACCCACTGTCCCTTCGGGGTATTCGTTGCCGCTATCAGCAAGCACTCTGCTGTCAGATGCTAGACGCCAGCAATGGCTGCAAATGCTGTGGGACTACTCCTCGCTACCAAAGGACCTGTACCAACAGTATTACCTGCAGCCGCTTGAGCGTTGCGTCAGCCTGATGCAGCAGTTTCCGGCCACCGAGAACGGCCATCATGCTTACCTCGGCGGCATGGTGGATCACCTATTGGAAACAGTGGCCTATGGCGCCCGCCTATCAAAAAACTATTTGCTCCCGGTGGGTGCACCACCGGAAGAACAGGCATCGCAGGGGGCCGCCTGGAACGCGGTGATTGTCTATGCCGCGATGCTGCAGGCACTTGATGGGCTGTGCCATATTGAGGTTGAACTGGAAAGCGGACGGCGTTGGCTACCGCTTGATACCATGCCAGAAGAGCCGTACCGTTTTCGTTTCAGCCCGATTACAGATGCGCAGCAGGTGCAAAGCCTGAGTGCGATGCGGGCCTGGAAGATTATCCCGGATAAAGCATTACTTTGGCTGAGTGCTTGGCCAGAAGTGCTGAAAACCTTGTCGCTGTATTTGACGGGGTTTCGTCACGAGTCAGGGATCATCAATACCATCGTTGACGAAGCCATTCGTACCTCGGTGGGAAAAACGACACCTACGGTTCTTACTGCCCCCCAGGTAACAACCGGCCAAGAGACAACGTTGCCGAAGGTGACCACTCATCCCGAATGTTTACCGCTACAAGCTCCCTCTATTCAGCCTGTAGAGCATTTAACGGCGGTCAACCTGGACTCTTCACTGGATAGCGCTGTGAGTGATAACACTCCCTGCGATGCGGGTACTGAACCTTTGGTTCAACGTGAGGATGCTACGGGGGACTTGCTGGCGGTCATGGGGCTTTCTGCCGTGAGTGATCCCGGTAGGGAAGGTGGGTCTGTGGAAACAAAAGCGGAACAGGGTATTTATTCTGTACCACAGGATATTGGCGAACGATTTTGGCACTGGTTAAGTGAGGGATGTATTACAGACACTTTTTCGGTCAATACTGCCAACTCTCGGATACATATTTTTTCAGGTTATGTCTTTATTCGTGCACCCAATATATTTCATCAGTTTTTGTTAGAAAACCAAGAATACTCCGAAGATAAAACTGGCTTACAAAATGCGTTTGAACGATTAGGGAGGCATAGGCAGGATAAAGGCGTGATGTATACCTGTCATATTTACCAAAATAAGACTAGAGAGGGGCGGTTTCAGAAAATGGCGGGGTACCTTATTGCTGCCAAAAAATTGTATAAAGACCATGACATTCCAGCGGATAACCCATTCTTGGTAATTAAATCTTAGTGCTTATAGGGAGTTATGGCATGCCCGATGTGACGTTTGAACAATTAATGGAGCAGTATTTTTTTAATCATTCTATTCGGCCAGCAACGGAATGGAGTTACCAAAAAGTTGTTCTAACTTTTAAGAAATATACGCAAGAATTACCTGCTGATGTGAGTAATGAGTTGGTTTTGGAATGGAGAAGATTTGTTCTTAAAGAATTGAAACTGGAAGCGTGTACATGGAACAATAAAGTGACCCATATGCGAGCGCTATTTAATTTTGGTATGAAAAAAGGATTGTTACCCCATAAAGAAAATCCTTTTAACAAAGCGGTCGTTCGGGTAGGGAAAAAGAAGAAAAAAACGCTGTCAAAGGCACAGGTAAAAACGGTTTATCGCTTGATGGAGCAACACCCGGAACTGGAACGCCGCTTTTCGCAATCCTACTCCATAAGCTCGCGGGCTAATGCTTGCTATCCTGCCTGGTTCTGGTTGGCCGTATTGGACACATTGAGCTCTACCGGGATGCGCCAAAACCAGCTCCTTCATGTACGGCTGCGTGATGTCAATCTTGAAGAACGCTGGATTGATGTGATTTCCGAGGGGTCAAAGAACCACCGCGAGTTCAGGGTGCCAATTACTTCTGCCTTACATCCGCGATTAGCGGAGATACTGGAGCGTTCATTGGCAGCAGGGGCAGAGTTAGACGAGCAGCTATTCAATGTGAACCGTTTTGATCTGAAAAGAATAGCCCAGTCAGCACCTGGGGAGCATGACTCAGAGATGGGTATCTACCCTATACGGGCATTCTTTCGGCGAGTCTCCAGGGAGTGCCGGTTTGTCGTCAGCCCCCATCGCTTTAGGCATACGGTGGCCACCAACCTGATGAAGTTCCCGGATCGTAATATCCAGGCGGTCAAGCGTCTGCTGGGGCATTCCAGTTTACGGTCTACGCTAGAGTACATTGATGAGGACATTGATTCTCTGAGATAGCTTCTGGAGCGGGAACTGATGAGATGAGTTGCCGTGGTATGCCGAGAAAGGGTATCTCCTTGACACAATTTGACATTTGCCTACGAAGTCTGTAAAAATCAGACGCGAAAAAACCCGCATGGTGTAACATGCGGGCCTTTCAAGAGCCTTTTCACAGTAACCGGGTCGTGATATCACAGTGTGACATCATTTAACCAAACCCTAGGTTTTTACGTGTTTGAGCTCACTTTAGAACCTGTCACTTTTTCATCCTGAGAAATTGACAAGCGCTTCTGAATTTGATGGTGCCCGGACTCGGAATCGAACCAAGGACACGGGGATTTTCAATCCCCTGCTCTACCGACTGAGCTATCCGGGCAACGGGGCGCATTAAACCGTATTTGCACTTATTTCGTCAATCGGTTTATATCATAAATCCGATCGGTTGCTCTATTTTCAGGCAAGGTGCCACTTTTTTATCCCAGTTTGCGTTTACAACAATCGCTGAATGCGCGAAATAGCGCATCCCTCTAAGGCGTATTTCTGCACAGATGCCCGGCATTGAATGCCCCCCCGTGAAGCAGCGCTTTGGCGCTAAAAGTAGATCCTCAGCTACGTAGAAATCTGCTCAATGTTTTCAATACGGTTAACGATGATTTCTTCCATTGTGCCTTGATGGAGTATCTGCGATTGAACCCCTAAAAAAAACGTGCAATGATTGCGCGAATTCGCAATACGATGGTTCTCAACATCTTAGTCAGAGGATACAGGCATGACAGTTTTTGTTACTCGAGCGCTGCTGCAAGCCAGACTTCTAATGAGACCATCACTCTGCCATTGTGCTCCGCAAATACTATCCATGTAATTATCGTCACCATCAACAGTGTAACTTCAAGTAGGAAAAGGACATGCGGTAAAGCAACCTGACGCCCGCTGTTAGGCATTATTAAAAATTGAGCTACGGTTCTGATTTTACTGATGTCTATCGGACGCTGCCGATCCCAGTCCCGATGTTGTCTGATGCCCACAGGTATCAGACAGTCATGGTTTTGCCTTGGCTCATCACATTGCCGGGATAATCTTGGTTATCTCATCTTGTGCCTTTGTGGCATACCCTCATCCTTGACCGTTTGAGAGTCAGCATTATGAAAGAATTGAAAATAGCAACAAGCGCCAGCCTGGTGGCCAGCATCGAAACTTTGCGCCAGGTTGTACGTGTAGAACAGACTGACTACACCGATGTGGCCGCAGTTGTGGTTTCCGTTAGCGATGTGAATACCGGTATTTTGGAAGCGCTTAAAGCGACTGGTTTTGATATCCCGACGTTTGTTGCTGTTGAAGGGGATGAGCATCTTTCTCCAGATTACCTGCCGTTCATTACCGGTGTATTTGCACTCACGGCTGCAACCAAGGCGTTTTACATGGCGCAGTTGGAAGCGGCAGCCGATGCTTACGAGCAGGCGTTGCTACCGCCATTTTTCAAAACGCTGAAAACCTATGTGGAAATGGATAATTCGACCTTTGCCTGTCCTGGTCATCAGGGCGGTGAGTTTTTTCGTAAGCACCCGGCGGGGCGCAAGTTTTTTGAGTTTTATGGTGAGACGATTTTCCGCTCGGATATGTGTAATGCAGATGTGAAGCTCGGCGATCTGCTGATCCACGAAGGTTCGGCAAAGGATGCGCAGAAACACGCGGCGAAAGTATTCAATGCCGATAAAACGTACTTTGTTCTGAACGGCACCTCAGCGGCGAATAAAGTGGTCACCAATGCGCTGCTGACGCGCGGCGATCTGGTGCTGTTCGACCGCAATAACCATAAATCCAATCATCACGGTGCGTTGATTCAGGCCGGAGCGACGCCTGTGTATCTGGAAACGTCCCGCAACCCGTTTGGTTTTATCGGCGGTATCGATTCCCGTTGTTTTGATGAACACTATTTACGTGAGCAAATTCGCGGTATCTCCCCGGAAAAAGCCAATTCGGCTCGGCCTTTCCGCCTGGCGATTATCCAGCTCGGTACTTATGACGGTACAATTTATAACGCGCGCCAAGTGATCGATACCATTGGTCATCTGTGTGATTACATTCTGTTTGATTCTGCCTGGGTGGGTTACGAAGGTTTTATCCCGATGCTGAAAGAGTGTTCGCCGCTATTGCTGGAGTTGGACGAACACGATCCGGGTATTTTCGTTACTCAATCGGTACACAAGCAACAGGCCGGGTTCTCGCAGACTTCGCAAATTCATAAGAAAGACGATCATATCAAAGGCCAGAAACGTCACTGTAACCACAAGCATCTCAACAATGCCTTTATGTTGCATGCTTCCACCAGCCCGTTCTATCCGCTGTTTGCTGCACTTGACGTCAATGCCAAGATGCATGCAGGTGCCGCTGGGCGCCGTATGTGGATGGAGTGCGTCAAACTGGGAATAGAAACGCGTAAGCAACTATTGGCGCGCTGCTCGCTGCTGTTGCCTTTTATTCCGCCGCAGGTGGCAGGCCAGAATTGGCAGGATTACGATACCGACGTTATTGCCAACGACGCGCGGTTCTTTAATTTTGTGCCGGGCGAAAAGTGGCACGGCTTTGAGGGGTATGCGCAGGATCAGTATCTGGTTGATCCCTGCAAGCTGTTGCTGACCACGCCGGGTATTGATGCTACCACCGGTCAATATACCGATTTTGGTATTCCAGCAGCCATCCTGGCTGACTTCCTGCGTGAAAACGGTATCGTACCAGAGAAGTGCGATCTCAACTCGATCCTGTTTCTGCTGACCCCGGCGGAAAACCCGGCGAAGATGGAAAATCTGGTGGATATGTTAGTGCAATTTGAGCGCTACATTGAGGCGGATGCGCCGCTCAGCCAAGTGTTACCGACGGTATATCGTAAAAACGAGCAGCGCTACCGGGGCTATACCATCCGTCAGCTCTGCCAGGAGATGCACAACCTGTATGTCAGCTTTGATGTGAAGCAACTGCAGAAGGAGATGTTCCGTCAGGCGCATTTCCCAGCAGTAGTTATGAACCCACAAGATGCCAACGTGGAGTTTATCCGTGATAACGTCGAACTGGTGCCAATCAGCCAGGCGGCAGGGCGCATTGCAGCAGAGGGTGCCTTACCCTATCCGCCAGGCGTACTTTGTGTGGTTCCCGGTGAAGTCTGGGGTGGTCCGGTACAGCGCTACTTTTTGGCGTTGGAAGAGGGGATTAACCGTTTACCCGGGTTCTCGCCGGAGTTGCAGGGCGTGTATATCGAGAAGAAAGATTACGGTTGGAAACGGATTTTTGGCTATATGATCAAGCCATAAAACATTCCCCCTGTGGCCAACGTAAAGTATCGGCCACAGGGGGAGCGAACATAGCTTATTTCCTGCGATAGCTCTTCTGCGCGTTATTGACCTTCACCAGATAACGCCGCGATTCACCCGCCGGGTGTTTGGTCGTCAGAGTCTGATAAATATCCCCAGGCTGCATGCTGTTGATAATCTCGACCGCCTTGGTCTTGTCACTATTGAACACCCGCAGCACGCTGCCAGCCCCACCGTTGTATGCGGTGATCACCGCATAGCGGCGTGAGGTTGGGTTCTGAATACCGCCCAGATAGTTGTTCTGCAAGATCGCCAGATAAGCTGTACCGGTGTCGATGTTACTTTCTGGATCGAACAGGTAGCTGCGGCTTGGCGTGCCCCATTTACCTTTCATCTGGAAGACATCTTTACCTGCGGTGTTCTGCACCACCTGCATCAGGCCCATAGCGTTTGAACCACTTACCGCATAGGGGTTGAAACTGGACTCGGTCTGCATAATCGCCAGGATCAGTGATTCTTCAATGCCGTATTTCTCAGAGGCTTTGCGAACCATCGGCAGATATTTGTGAGCACGTTTATCAAGGTGGTTAGGCACCAGTTGCAGGGTTACCGAATAGATCACGTGCAGGCCAGAGGTGCGTCTTTGCAGTTTGTTCTGCAGCAGATAGTCAGCAAAGTGCGCCGCACGCCACTCCCAGCGGATAGGCTGGCCATTGTTATCCAGCACCTGGCCATACAGGAACGGTTCTTTACTGATCTGGATATCATTGCTGTCGGAATAGAGGTCGATAGAGCCGGGATCGTCGCCCATCAATAAAGTGCTGATCACCGCCTGGCGCAAATGTGCTGCCGGGTCGGTGGTGGCGATGGTCTCAATGGTGATGGTACCCGTATCAAAGTTGATATGGCTCCGGGTTTGATATTGGTCGGTATATTTGACGTAGTCTTTAGGCCCAGCGATGAGAACTTCACTCAGCCCCCAGATATTCTCAATGTTGTGGGCAAATTGGCCCATCAAAATGTCAAAAGCGTTGGTATCTTTGACGTAGGCTTCGTTGTTCACTTCATTATTTTTGCTGGAGCAGGAAACCAGCAATGGCGCTATTACTAGCAGAGCTAAAATTTTCTTCATCTTAAAGCCGTATACGCGAAGAATTACAAGGGTGTTGAAAGGGGCCAGCGCCTGGCCCATAAAGCATTACTCACTCGGCGGCGTATAGCCTTCAATATGGATATCATGCCCTTCGAACAGGAATCGGGTCATCTCTTCTTCCAGCAGTTTGCGATCTTCAACGTTCATCATGCTGAGCTTTTTCTCGTTAATCAGCATGGTCTGTTTTTTCATCCATTCTCCCCAGGCTTCTTTGGAGATTTCGTTGTAGATGCGTTTACCGATTTCACCGGGGTAGAGCTGAAAATCCTGCCCATCTGCGTCGCGCTGCAGGAAAGTACAAAAAATGGTTCTACTCATGCTAATTCCTCGTCAATGGCGCCGTTGCCAAATAAACCGTGTTGGATCGGAGACTGTTTTGCCAACTGTTGTAACAGCCGCTCGACTGGCGCGGCCAGCCCGACCGATGGTGGCTGCGTTAAGTTATACCAGAGACCCGCCCCCTCATCCATGGCGCGGCCAGCTTTATCAACGCTTAACCACATTGGCACAATATCCAGATGGAAATGGCTGAAGGTATGGCGGAAGGCGGTCAGTTGCTCCAGACGATGATCTTTCATCCCTTGTTGTTGCAACCACAGCTCCAGATCTATCCGCGAACCGAACTGCGGGAAGCAGAATAGCCCCCCCCACAGGCCAACGCCCGGGCGTTGCTCCAGCCAGACACCGTCACCCTGTTGCAGCATTAAAAAGTAGGCGGTTTTTTCCGGCAGGGTTTGCTTGGGCTTTTTGCCTGGATAGCTGGCCCAACTGCTGTTACCGTTGGCAACGCAACCCGTATTGAGCGGGCAGAGCTCGCACTTGGGTTTGCTGCGGGTGCAAACCATCGCCCCTAGATCCATCATTGCCTGGTTGAATTGACCAACGCCTTTTGCTGGCGTGACTTCTTCACTGATCTGCCACAGGCGGTTTTCCACCTCTTTTTTACCCGGCCAACCGGCAACGGCATAACAACGAGCCAGTACGCGTTTGACGTTGCCATCCAGGATCGGGTAGTGCTGGCCAAGTGCTAAAGAGAGAATTGCGCCGGCGGTTGAGCGGCCAACGCCGGGAAGATCGACGATTTCTTCAAAGGTTGTCGGGAACTCTCCGCCATGCTGTGCGACAATAGTCTGCGCCGCTTTATGCAGATTCCTGGCACGGGCGTAATATCCCAACCCGGTCCACAGATGCAGCACTTCATCCAGCGGCGCTTCGGCGAGGGCACGCACGTTTGGAAAACGTGCCATAAATCGCTGAAAATAAGGAATAACGGTGGCAACCTGAGTCTGTTGCAACATCACCTCAGAGAGCCATACTTGATAAGGCGTTTTATCGAGTTGCCACGGCAGCGTTTTGCGGCCGTAGCGCTGGTACCAGTCAAGCACTTGGTGCGAAAACTGTTGCGCTTGCATCATGAGCGTGTTCGCTATTCGGCAGATAAATAATGATGCGCGATTGCAGCATAGTGCGTTGATACTGTAAATCAGAACTTTCAGGTAAGCACTATGATGAACGCTTGCTAATCCAAGGTATCTTTGCATAATGCGCGTTTCCCTAATTGGCAGCCAAACAGACAGAAAGCACTATGATTAATGACGTCATATCTCCGGAATTCGATGAGAACGGTCGCGCGATGCGCCGTATCCGCAGTTTTGTTCGCCGCCAGGGGCGGTTGACCAAAGGCCAGCAATATGCGCTGGACAATTATTGGCCGCTGATGGGGGTAGAATATCAAGCTGAACCCGTCGATCTACCTGCTCTGTTTGGGCGCGAGGCACCTACCGTGCTGGAGATTGGTTTTGGCATGGGAGCCTCATTGGTTACGATGGCGGGCAGCAATCCGCAGCAGAATTTCCTGGGGATTGAAGTTCATTCGCCGGGCGTGGGCGCCTGCCTGGCAGATGCCCATGAGGCAGAGTTAAGCAACCTGCGGGTGATGTGCCATGACGCAGTAGAAGTGCTGCAGAATATGATCCCGGATGCCTCATTGGATATGGTGCAGCTGTTTTTCCCGGATCCGTGGCACAAAGCCCGTCATAACAAACGCCGTATCGTGCAGACGCCGTTTGTAGAATTGGTATTGCGTAAGTTGAAGGTGGGTGGCGTATTCCATATGGCCACTGACTGGCAGCCTTATGCGGAGCATATGCTGGAAGTAATGAACAGCAGCGCCGGGTACCGTAATCTCTCAGAAAGCAATGATTACGTGCCGCGCCCGGACTCGCGTCCGCTGACAAAATTTGAATTACGTGGCCAGCGTCTGGGACATGGCGTTTGGGATCTAATGTTTGAGAGGGTGCAATAATGGCTAAGAACCGTAGTCGTCGTTTACGTAAGAAACTGCACATTGCAGAGTTTCAGGAGTTGGGCTTCTCGGTAGCCTGGCGTTTTGCTGAAGAAACTTCTGTTGAAGATATCGACAGCACTGTGGATGCGTTCATCGATGAAGTGATCGAACCGAACGGTCTGGCATTCGATGGCAGCGGTTATTTGCAGTGGGAAGGTCTGGTTTGCCTGCAGAAGATCGGCCATTGTACCGACGAGCATCGTGAGTTGATCAGAAGCTGGCTGGAAGCACGCAAGCTGAACGAAGTGAAAGTCAGCGATCTGTTCGACATCTGGTGGGATTGATCCCATCGGTTGCCTGTGGTGAGTTATGAAGGGTGCCTTAATGGCACCTTTGTTTTATCTGGAGTGTACCCCGGTGATAACGACATTAGATAACGCGTTGCTGGAGGAAATCCTGCAACAGGTGCGCCCTCTGATTGGGCAGGGTAAAGTCGCAGATTATATTCCTGCGCTGGCGGAAGTCTCGGCCGAACGGCTGGCAATCGCCGTCTGTAGCGTTGATGGCAACATGTTTCAGGCGGGGGATGCAACCGAGCGTTTCTCCATCCAGTCAATTTCCAAAGTGCTGAACCTGACGTTGGCACTGACGCGTTATCAGGAGCACGAGATCTGGCAACGGGTGGGGAAAGAACCCTCCGGTTTACCCTTTAATTCGTTGCTGCAACTGGAAATGGAGCAGGGTAAACCGCGTAATCCGTTTATCAATCCTGGGGCGCTGGTGGTGTGCGATATGTTACAGACCCGGCTTAGTGCCCCTAAACAGCGCATGTTGGAAGTGGTGCGCCAGTTGGCGGGTGAGGATGACCTACTGTACGACCCTCGCGTTGCGCGTTCCGAATTTGAGCACTCGGATCGCAATGCGGCCATCGCCTATCTGATGAAATCGTTTGGTAATTTTGACAATGATGTGCTGACCGTGCTGCAAACCTATTTTCATTATTGTGCGCTGCGCATGAGCTGCGTGGAACTGGCGCGCAGCTTTGCCTATCTGGCCAATCATGGGCGGGCGCTTAACGGTGAGGTTATCATCAGCCCGTTGCAGGCGCGCCAGATAAACGCATTGATGATGACCAGTGGCATGTATGATGGGGCTGGTGAATTCGCTTACCGCGTAGGAATGCCGGGTAAGTCTGGGGTTGGCGGTGGCATCATCGCTATTGTGCCGGGTGAACTGTCGATTGCCGTCTGGTCGCCTGAACTTGATGCATCTGGTAACTCATTAGCGGGAACTGCTGTGTTGGAACTGTTGTCTCAGCGCATTGGCCGTTCGATTTTTTAACCCCGCCGCACATGCTGGTGGGCGCGAGTCAGGAGCAATTATGTTGAAAAGAACCGGGTTAGCTTTACTGCTGTTGGCTGCTACGCAGGCTCATGCCGAGTATCAGTGCAGCGTGAGACCCCAGTATGATGTGATCATCAGCCCGCAAGCCGTTCAGGTGAACGGTGCCAGCGGTAAGCTGCAGATTTCTCCCGATGGCGATGTGACGCGTAACGGGTTGTCGGTGGACCTGAATGATACCCAACGCCAGAAGGCGTTTAGTTATCAGAGTGCCTTGCGTAAAGATTTGCCCTGGATCGATCAGGGTGCTCAGCGCCATCTTGAAAAGGCCCGGGTATCATTGGACAACGTTATCGTTAAGCAACTGGGGAGTAGCAGTAATGTACGTAACCGTTTGACTACGCTGAACGAGCAGCTCAAACAGCAGATGAGCCGTATCATTGAGCACCGCAGCGATGGTCTGGCCTTTCATCACCAAGCGATCGCCGAGGTCGAGCGGGATGGCCGCAATATCGTGCAGCAAAGCATGGGGGGCGTGCTCCAGGACAGCCTGAATGAGATGGGCTTAAAACAGGCTGCCAACAGCAACGGTAATCCGCTTCAGGCGATTATGGGCAATCTGGGCGGGCTGCAACAGGCGATCCAGAAAGAATGGAGCAGCCAGGAGCGGGAGTTCCAGGACTTTGGCCGCGATGTGTGTAACCGTGTCACAACACTGGAAAATCAACGTAAAGATCTGCTTAATGCGTTGAACTGATTTTTAACCTGGGACACAGCCTAGGCTGTGTCCCTGAACTGTCCGTGGTGCCGTCGCAGACCCAAAAGCCCGTTATCAAGGCGGAGGGTGAAGGGCAGAGTGGCCCTCTGTTCAAGCCCGACTTTACTTCGAACGGGCTTTTGGGGCGCGACCCTTCGGGCTGGGGCCATTTTCGCGCATTACTGCGTTGTTCGCCGCTTATTTGGTCCACCAAACCTCACGGCTCACGCCTTGCCCTGCGCGCAAATGACCGCCAGCGGCTCTCGCGTGCAGTTAAGAGACACAGCCTAGAGTGCATCGCGTTATACGATGCACTCTGTTGCAGAACTATCAAAAAGATCACTGCATAGTGAACGACATCAAGTGTGCTGATTGATAATTGTCAGGAGAAATTATGTTAAAGACAATCGGGTTAGTGTTGCTACTGTTGAATGTTTCGCAGGCTCATGCCGGATATCAGTGCAGCGTTAGACCTCAGTACGATGTGAGTATCACTCCCCAAGTCTTGCAGTTGCAGGGCACCTATACGATGGAAATTACTCCTGATGGCGGTGTGAGAGTTAATGATACAACGCTTAAACTCAGTGATGACCAGCGCCAGAGAGCGTTTGATTTTCAGAGTGCATTGCGGAAAAAATTATCTTGGATTGATCAGCAGGCCCAGTGGGAACTCAAGAGAGCTTACTTATCTTTAGACAATATTATTGTTAAACAATTTGGCGAGGGCAGCCGCGATATCAGAGATCATTTGGAAACGGTTAATGGCAAGCTCGAGCAACCATTAAGCCAGATCTTTGAACATAGCGACGATAGCTTGACCTTCCACCATGACGCTATTGCCAAGGCTGAGATAGATGGCAACGAGATTATTCAACAGGGTTTGGAAACGCTATTACAAGACGTTTTTAAAGCGATAGATGACAATCAAGTTACTAGAGATGAAAGTAATTCCTTTCAGTACCAGAGTGGGATAGAACAGGATATCCTGAGTGTTGTGCGTAATCAGGAAACGAACTTCCGAGACTTTGAAAAAAATGTATGTGAACAGGTTACGACTCTGGAAAAACAGCGGAAGGAACTGATTAAAGCGCTGAGCTTATCGTAATAAAAAACGGAGCTGAATGTTGCCCCGTTAGTCTGTTTACTCATCCGGTAAGAACAATTCCAACAGAGAATTGAGGAACAGCTTACCTTTTTCGGTGATCTGCCAATATTCCGCAGACTCATCCAGATACCCTTTGGCCAACGCCTGGTCCAACGGCGCGCGGATCACGCTCTCATCCAGCCCGGTATAATAGCTGAACTCCCTACGCGGGGCGGCTTCCAGCAGGCGGAAACGGTTCATAAAGAACTCGAAAGGCCGATCTGGTGCCGCTACTTCATATAGCGTATCGCGGTACTCACCCCGCATGTAGCCGCGCGGATGTTTAGTTTTCGCGCTACGCAGAATGCGGCCATCGGTAAAGGTCAGCTTACCGTGGGCACCGCAACCAATCCCCAGATAATCACCAAAGCGCCAGTAGTTCAGGTTGTGCTGACACTGATAACCCGGCTTGGCGTAGGCTGAGGTTTCATACTGCTGGTAACCGGCGGCGCTCAACAGCTCATGCCCTTGCTGGAAGATATCCCACAGCGCGTCATCGTCTGGTAACGCCGGGGGGCGCGAACTGAACAGAGTATTAGGCTCAATAGTGAGCTGATACCACGACAGGTGAGGGGGATTAAGGGCAATCGCCTGGCGCAGATCGTCCAGAGCTTCTTCCAGCGATTGATCCGGTAGGCCATGCATCAGGTCGAGATTGAAGCTGCGTAAGCCAAGATCGCTCGCCAGATGCGCTGCTCGCCTGGCTTCATCCGGGCCGTGAATGCGCCCAAGGCGGGTTAACTTCTCAGCGCTAAAACTCTGCACGCCAATCGAAATACGGTTTACCCCTGCACGCTGGTAGCCGCTGAAGCGGTCGGCCTCTACCGTGCCGGGATTCGCTTCCATGGTGATCTCCGCATCGTCGCTGACGCGAATGCGTGCCCGCACGCCATCCAGCAGTGCCTGCATGGCTTCTGCGCTCAACAGGCTTGGCGTGCCTCCGCCGATAAAGATGGTGCGGACTTCGCGGCCACTGGTGAGTGGCAGATCGGCATCAAGATCGGCCAGCAGATGGTCAACATATTCCTGGTGAGGCACTTCACCCTTTAAGGCATGCGAGTTGAAATCGCAGTATGGGCATTTCTGCACACACCAGGGAATATGGATATATAGGCTAAGCGGCGGCAGTTGTAAGGTGTTAGCTGGCATTACGCATGGCTTCCAACATCAGCTTTAATGCTTTGCCACGGTGTGAGACCGCACTTTTCTCATCCCGCGTCAGTTCCGCTGCGGTGCAACCCAGTTCCGGTACGTAGAAGATCGGGTCGTAACCAAAACCCCCATTGCCTGCAGAGGCAAAGGCGATCTCTCCCGCCCAACTGCCGTGGAATACCAGTGGGGTAGGGTCTTCCGCGTGGCGCATATAGACCAGGACACAATGGAATTGCGCGTTGCGCTTGCCTTGCGGCACATCTTGCAGCGCAACCAGCAGTTTTTCCAGGTTCTGCTGGTCGCTGGCATCCACACCGGCATAACGGGCAGAGTATATTCCCGGTGCGCCGCCCAAGGCATCGACAGCCAGACCTGAGTCGTCGGCAATGGCTGGCAGGCCGGTGACTTGCGCCGCATGGCGGGCCTTGAGAATGGCGTTTTCAATAAACGTCAGACCGGTTTCTTCGGCGGAATCTACGCCAAGCTCAGTTTGTGCGACCACATCGAGGCCAAAATCGGCCAGCAGATCGGCGAGTTCACGCACTTTTCCGGGATTACCGGTGGCAAGAACGACTTTTTGCATGATGATTACCTTGGACATTACTCAATAAGTGCTGCGATTGCGGCAGGGATCTGCTGCGGGTCAATGATACGTAACTGCTTATGTCGCCCCAGTTCGCCTTTCTCGATGATCACATTGCTCTTCGCCACCTTGAACTGCTTGGCTATATATTTGATCAGATGGGCATTGGCCTGGCCGTCAACCGGTGGGGCGGTGATGGCGACTTTGATCTCGTCGCCATGCAGGCCAATAATCTGGTCGCGGCTGGCTTTAGGCTGGATATAAAGCCTGACAGACAGCCCGTCCAGCATCTGGGTTACGGCACTCACAGCAGGAACCAGAGCTCACCAAACAGATCCATCCCCAGGTAGTTGATCAGATACAGGATCAGGATCACTACCATCGCGGAGAAATCAATGCCGCCCATGGCTGGGATCACCCGGCGGATTGGTGACATCAAGGGTTCGGTGAGCTGATACATCACATAATCAACTGGGCTGCGGCCTTGGCTGATCCAGCTCATTATTGCCCGGATGATCATCACCCAGAAGATCAGATAACCGGCGGACTTGATCAGCGAAATCAGACCAAACAGCAGATTATAAGGGCTGAGCGACATGGCACCGCCCTGGATCAGCAGCAGCAGTGGATACTTGATGGTCATCAGCAGGAATGCCAACAGCAGAGAGGCACTGTCTACCGGCCCCATTGAAGGAATAATGCGGCGCAACGGCCCGATGATCGGCTGGGTGATTTTTACCACGAACTGTGAGAACGGGTTGTAAAAGTCGGTACGCGTCAATTGCATCCAAACGCGCAGCAACAGCACCATGACGTAAATATCAACAACGGTTTTGACCAGAAAAGTCAGTGTTAGCATTTGTATTACCCTTTTGCTTAACTATTTATTATCCCTAGATCTTTCGGTCTACAGCCGGGTTGGCGGCAACCTGAAACTTATGGGCATAGTTAAAATGATTTTTCCATTTCCTGTGCGCGAGCAACCGCAGCCTGCATCGCTTTGGCGACGGTTTCTGGCAACTGCTGTTCATTGAATACCCGGAGTGCCTCTGCGGTAGTGCCACCTTTCGACGTTACCTGCTCACGCAGCATCGCCAATGAGATTTGCGGGTTGGCGGCGGCTAATGCCGAGGCACCGATTGCCGCCTGCTGTACCATTTCCCGTGCAACCTGGCTGCTGAAACCCATTCGTTCGGCTTCCTGCTGCATAGCGTCCATAAACAGGAAGAAATAGGCCGGTGCGCTACCTGCGGCGGCGATGACCCCGTTGATGCCGCTCTCGTCATCTACCCAACAGATTCTACCCACTGTACTCATTAGATCGCGAGTGTAATCGCGGTCCTGTTGGTTAACCTGTGGAGGCGCATACAAACCGCTCATTCCTTTACCGACCAGCGCAGGGGTATTGGGCATAATGCGCACTAAATTCAATCCCTCCCCTAACATTTGGTAGAAGCTGTTGACCAAAATACCGGCAGCGATCGACAACACCAATTTGCCGGAAAAATCGACCTGCTGGTGCAAAGGTTGGCAGACTTGTGCCATCAACTGCGGTTTGACTGCCAGAACCACAACTTCTGCTTCCTGCGCACAGGCAATGTTGTCTGGGCTGCTGCTGATGCCATAGTCAGCGGCCAGCGCATCACGGTTGTTGGACGATGGCGCACAAACGCTGATGAGTTTTGCGGGATAGCCACCGGCAACCAGGCCAGCAATGATTGCGCGTGCCATATTACCGGCACCAATAAAGGTAATCTTGCGGTGTTGCATTAAATTCCTCGTTATTCGGTTATGCCCGTCAGCCTGCGACTATACCCATCGCCTTTCGAGCTGTAACTTGAATTTTACTGGGCGTAGTTACGTGCGCCGAAAATTGCAGTGCCAATACGCACCATGGTACTGCCTGCAGCAATAGCGGCGGCCATATCGTCTGTCATACCCATCGAAAGTGTATCCACCTGTGGGTAGCGTTGCTTAAGCGCCAGAAAGGCATCATGCATCTGACGGAATACCGCCAACTGTTGTTGATAATCCTCCTCCGGAGCTGGAATGGCCATCAACCCGCGCAAGGTGACATTGGGTAATGCAGCGACGGCGGCAGCCAGTGCCGGTAACTCACTTAATACAATGCCAGACTTACTCTGCTCGTCACTGATATTTATCTGGATCAGTACGTTAAGTGGCGGCATTCCTACCGGGCGCTGATCGCTCAACCGTTGTGCGATACGCTGGCGGTCGATGGTATGGCACCAGGAAAAATGCTCTGCCACCAGCTTGCTTTTGTTGGATTGCAGCGGGCCGATAAAGTGCCATTCCAAATCGTAACCTTCTGGCTGTTGGGCAAAATACTGGATCTTGTCCACCCCTTCCTGCACGTAATTTTCGCCAAAGGCGCGCTGACCTGCCGCGATGGCTTCTGCGATCGCTTCCACAGGTTTGGTTTTACTGACTGCAAGCAGTGTCACCTCTTGTGGAATGCGTTCGCAGCCTTGAGCTGCCGCATCAATACGACTCCTGACATTCTGCAGGCTTTGTTGAATAGTGCTCATGGTTAACCCGGGAGATTGAAATGGATATCAATGAATTTGTGGCTCTTAGTGTAAAGCATAATGCCTCCGATCTGCACCTTTGTACCGGCCATCTGCCCATGTTACGTATCGATGGTGAACTCCAGGCGATGGAACAGGGGGAAATAGTCTCGCAGCAGCAGATGGCAACCTGGTGTAAATCACTGTTGGCTCAGGAGATGTGGCAGCAGTTGCAGCAGGTTGGGCAGCTCGATCTGGCGTTGGTAATGGCGGATGGAGTTCGCCTGCGGGCCAATTTCTTTTTGCAGAATGCGGGTATCTCGGTGGCGTTGCGCAGGATTGCCAGCCAGTGCCCAACGTTGGCCGAACTGGCCGCACCGGAGATCATTCCGCTGTTGGTTCAGCGTGAAGATGGCTTGATATTGGTTACCGGAGCCACCGGTAGCGGAAAATCTACCACGCTGGCAGCGATGATCGATTTCATTAATCAGCACCAGCGCCGCCATATTCTGACGCTGGAAGATCCGATCGAATTTATCCACCGCAGCCAGCGCTCACTGATCCAGCAACGAGAACTGGGGCGCGATACCCACAGCTTCGATCAGGCACTTCGTGCCGCACTGCGCGAAGATCCCGATGTGATCTTGCTTGGGGAGTTGCGTGATACCACCACCATCCGGCTAGCGCTGACGGCGGCAGAAACCGGCCACCTGGTATTGGCCACTCTGCATACTCGCAGTGCACCGCAGGCGGTAGAGCGGCTGGTGGATGTGTTCCCGGCGGAGGAAAAACCCTATATCCGGGCGCAGTTGGCGAACAGCCTGCAAGCGGTGATTGCGCAGAAGTTGCTGAGCAAACCCGGCGGTGGGAGGACCGCTATTTATGAGATCCTGACGGCAACGCCTGCGGTGAGCAGCATGATCCGCGAGGGAAAAACGCATCAGTTGGCTAGCGTGCTGCAGACCGGCGCGCAGTCGGGCATGCAGACTTTTGAACAGGGATTGCGGCAGCGCGTAGCGCAGGGAATATTGTAGGCCACAAGAGACTCCCCCTTGATCAGCAATTTTTTGCCGGAACGGAAAGGGGAGGGTAGGCAGCCTCAGCCTGGGTGCTGTTCGAACCAGCTCTCCAGAATCACCACCGCAGAAGCCGAATCGACGCTGCCTTTATCCAGTGCGCGGAAACCGCCACGGTCAAACAGGTGAGAGCGGGCTTCTACGGTACTCAGACGTTCATCATGCAAGGCAATCTGTACGCCAAAACGGCCATGGATGCGGTTGGCAAACTTGCGCGCCCGTTCGGTTAACGGTTGCTCGGTGCCATCCATATTCAGTGGCAGACCAACCACAACCAGGTCTGGCTGCCACTCTTTCAGCAGGCGTTCGATTTTTTGCCAGTCTGGTGTTCCATCCTGAGCCTTAAAGGCAGCAAGCGCTCTTGCGGTGCCGGTAATCTCCTGGCCGATGGCTGCTCCGATGCTTTTGGTACCAAAGTCGAAGGCGATAATAGTGCGGTTGCTCATCAGGCGTGTCCTGCCTGGTTGGCAATGCTGCGAATATCGATGCCAAGGCGGTTTGCTGCTTCACGCCAACGGTTGGCGATGGGGGTATGGAATAGAATGTGGGTATTGGCTTCAGTGGTCAGCCAGGCGTTCTCCAGCACTTCCTGTTCCAATTGGCCCTGCTCCCAGCCCGCGTAGCCCAAGGCTACCAGAACATCCTCCGGTTGATCCGGCGTGCCGAGCGTTTCCAACACGTCTTTTGAGGTAGTGATCATGGTGTCTGGCGATATCTGGATACTGGAACCAAACCCTTTTCGTGGCGTATGCAAAATAAAACCGCGATCGTCGGCCAGCGGGCCACCAGCAAAAACCGGTTTATCCAGACTGATGGAAGGATCGCGTGGCGAAGGGATAATCTCGAGTTTGCTCAGTACCGTCTCAACGGTGAAATGTTCCACAGGTTTATTGATCACCAGCCCCATAGCGCCATCTTCAGTATGTTCGCAAACATAAATCACCGAACGCTTGAAGCGAGGATCTTCCATTCCGGGCATGGCTATCAGGAAGTGATGCTGTAAGTTCATATTGTTATACAAGGCTATTATCGGTTGGGAAGTCAAAATCGGTCCCCTCTCCCAACGGGAAAGGGGGCGTCGTCTGCTTACTTCGCAGCCAGACGTTTTTCAATGGCATCCATTAGCATGCCGGTGATAGATACCGGAAAAGCGGCTTCAATCTCACGGGCGCAGGTTGGGCTGGTGACGTTGATCTCGGTAAGGCGATCGCCGATCACGTCCAGTCCAACAAAAATCAACCCTTTCTCTTTTAGCGTTGGGGCGACAGCGCGGGCGATTTTCCAGTCGCTTTCACTCAACGGGCGTGCTTCACCACGGCCACCGGCAGCCAGATTACCCCGGGTTTCACCTTGTGCCGGAATACGTGCCAGGCAGTAAGGTACCGGTTCGCCATCCACCACCAGGATACGCTTATCCCCGTCCTGGATGGCTGGCAGGAAGTTCTGCGCCATACAGAAACGGCTGCCGTGTTCTGTCAGGGTCTCGATAATCACCGAAAGGTTCGGGTCGTCTTGCTTCACACGGAAAATAGAAGCACCGCCCATACCATCCAGCGGCTTGAGGATAATGTCGCCGTGCTGCTGGTGGAACTTGCGGATATGCGTTGCACTGCGGCTGACCAGGGTGTCGGGTGTCAGTTCCGGGAACCAGGCGGTGAACAATTTTTCGTTACAGTCGCGCAAGCTTTGCGGCTTGTTGACCACCAGGGCCCCTTTAATTTCTGCACGTTCCAGAATATAAGTCGCATAGATGTATTCAGTATCAAACGGCGGATCCTTACGCATCAGGATCACATCCAGATCTTGCAGTGCCAGATCCTGCTCGCTGCCAAAAGTGTACCAGCTTTCTTTATCTTGCTTCACGCTTAACAAGCGGGTACGGGCACGGCCATCACCAGCATGCAGGTAGAGATCGTTCATCTCCATATAATGCAGTTCCCAGCCACGGCGCTGCGCTTCGAGCAGCATGGCGAAGCTGGTGTCTTTCTTGATATTGATGGAGGCGATAGGGTCCATCACGATGCCAAGCTTAATCATCTCTTCTCCTTACGAACCTGTGAAAACAGGCTCTTAGCCCAGGTCGCCGAAACGTACCTGCAGGGCGGTAATTGCGGTTAGCGCGGTGGTTTCTGTACGCAAAACGCGTGGCCCCAACAGGATATCAGTAAAT
This sequence comes from Serratia aquatilis, assembly GCF_044865145.1. Classification (NCBI taxonomy): domain Bacteria; kingdom Pseudomonadati; phylum Pseudomonadota; class Gammaproteobacteria; order Enterobacterales; family Yersiniaceae; genus Serratia; species Serratia aquatilis. The sequence continues at coordinate 1,065,875 of NZ_CP173186.1, forward strand.
CCATAGCCTGTGGTCATCGCAATTTCATCGGCGGACAATCCTCCCTCCGGCCCGATCAACAGACGCACATGTTCTACAGGTAGTGGCAGCGTATTGATACTTTGGCTGGCTCGCGGATGCAGGTTTAACTTCAGGCTGCCATCTTGCTCGGCGCACCAGGCGGCCAACGGCATCGCTTGGCGAATTTCCGGGATACGGTTGCGGCCACATTGCTCACAGGCAGCTATGGCTATCTTCTGCCACTGCTGGAGTTTTTTCGCCAACCGTTCGCCGGCAAGCGACACGCCGCAGCGTTCTGAAAACAGCGGGGTGATGACGTTCACGCCCAGCTCAATGGATTTCTGGATCGTGAACTCCATCTTTTCGCCCCGGGATATCACTTGCCCAAGATGCAGATTGAGCGGTGATTCGCGATCTTCCAACTGCCCAGCACCGACGCGAACCTGCACGCTCTTCTTATCCACCTGAGTAATTTCGGCCTCAAAGACCTGATTGCTGCCGTCGAACAGTTGCAACGCCTGCCCGGCGTTCATCCTGAGCACTCGGCCAACATGATTGGCGGCATCCTCGCTCAATGCGACTTCTGCACTGGCATTCAAAGGGGCCGGATGATAGATGCGGGGTATACGCATAATGATTGTCAGATCCTGGCTTGCGGAAACGGCGCTGCCCGCAGGCAGCGCGAAAGCACTATAGTAGGTCAGCCTTTTCTCTTCTGACAAGCTTGTTGAACATAAGGGTTGTGATTCCCTTGGACTACGGCGATACGTGCTTCCCGTTGGCATTCCCAGGCACTGACCGGATATTGCCGATCCCAGGCTTCAAATAGCTGGGTTTGCTGGCGTGAAAGCTTCAGCTGGTAGCGATCGCGCATGTAGAAATAGGTTCGGGCGATAGCACCGCGAGCCTGGGCTGGTGGTTCAGCCTGTTTGTTCTTGAAATCCACCTTCATCGCGCATTGGCCATACTGTCCTTCCCCACCGCGCCATTGGCTATACATAAAGTTATTGCGGTCGCCGTTCACTTCACCGATGGCAGGCTGCAGATTGTGTAAATCGGTTTCTATCTGCCGATAAACTGGATCCTTATTGCAGTTCTTACGCCCGCCGTCTTGCCAGCACTGCAGTTGATGGCCGAACTGCCAGGCTGGCACCACATGCTCCCATTCAATACGTTCGGCACGCTGGGCATTTTTACGGACCTGATAACCGCAACTGTTGAGATCGGGTATCCCTTTCTTGCCTTGCCAGCTGATCTTGCAGCCACAATAGAAGCTGCCGGGGGCATCCTGATTGATTTTTACCGCAGCGGCCTTGGCCTGAGTAAAGTTATTGATGTCTTGCGCCAAAGCGCAACTGGAGACGGCTAGTAGGGCGATAAACAAAATTTTGCGATGCATATTCCAAAAAACTCGAAATTGGCAAAGCAGGCAGGGTAGTGGAAGTTACTGGCAGTAGCAAATTTGATATACCCGTCGTCTTTCAAATAGCAGAAGGTTGGCTACGATGACGGACACGCTGGCCGCAACTTGAATGAGCCTTGGCTATTACAGCCATGCGCAGTAGAGGGCGGGTAGAGGATGTTTTCTGGTTAGTTGTTATCGTTGGTGAGGAAACGCAACATTTCACCACATTGACGGCAGCGGTATTCACTTTCGCCGCGCAGTACCCGGTTATGGCGGCGTACGGTCAGGTGATGTTGTTGGCAGGCGCAGCGATAGGGGAAGGTTTTGCTCTGCACCGAGCTGACTTCAAACTGGTGTGTGCGGTTGGCTGAAACCTGCAACACGCTTTCCATCACCCAGCGCCACTCTTTGCCATGGGGTGGCACACGGCCAAACTGATGGAATACCAGCAGATGAGCCAATTCATGCGGCACAACCTGGTCGATAAACGACTGTTGATTCTCAATCAGCAAGACAGGATTAAGACGGATTTCCCAGTGGTGCAGCCAGGCGGTGCCCGCGCTGGTACCGCGTTGCTGATAAACGATCTTGGGCTCCGGGAATCTGGCGGTAAAGTGCTGATGTGCCAGATGGAGTTTGTCCCGTAGACAGCGCATTACTGCCTGTTGCAAGGCTATAGGTATTCTTACTCTGTTCATAAGCGTTAGCTTAAGCAACGGCGCGGCGGCTGGCAAAAGAAAATTATATCCGCCGCCGGATCGGTTATTTTCCCACAATGATAACTCGGTCGAGTCAGTTGGATTGTAATCAATGTGTTAACTGCGGGATAATATACTCGTCATACTTCAAGTTGCCTGTGTGTTGGCTGTGCCTCTTCAGCCCAGTCACATAGTTATCTATGCTCCCGGGGCCTCACAGGCTTGCCGCCTGCACGCAACTCGAATTATTTAGAGTATCGACCGTACAACTTGCTTCCGTAGCGCAGTTTTTAACGGATGAGGCCAGAAAAACGCCACCTAAGTTAAATCCCTACATGAGCAACGGTTATTTTGCGATTTTGCGCAATAACTGATTACCTGAAAATACGTAAGGTGTGGGGAGTTTTTTGACGCAGCGTACCCGAGCACGCTGAGTGAGTGTGAATTTAACGCAGCTGATGTTGCAAGTGAGAGATCAATGTCGAATAAACCGTTCCATTATCAAGATCCGTTCCCGCTGAAGAAAGACGATACCGAATACTACCTGCTAAGCCGTGACCATGTTTCCGTCAGCGAATTTGAAGGCCAGGAAATCCTTAAAGTTGACCCGCAAGCCCTGACCCTTCTCGCCCAACACGCTTTCCACGATGCCTCATTTATGCTGCGTCCTGCGCACCAACAGCAGGTGGCTGATATTCTTGCCGACCCAGAGGCCAGTGAGAACGACAAGTACGTTGCGCTGCAATTTTTGCGTAACTCAGAAATCGCCGCCAAGGGTATTTTACCAACCTGCCAGGATACCGGTACCGCGATCATCGTGGGTAAAAAGGGGCAGCGTGTCTGGACCGGCGGTGGTGATGAGGAAGCGCTGTCCCGTGGCGTGTACAACACCTTCATCGAAGACAACCTGCGTTATTCGCAAAACGCCGCACTGGATATGTACAAAGAGGTGAATACCGGTAGCAACCTGCCAGCGCAGATCGACCTGTATAGCGTTGACGGCGAAGAGTATAAATTCCTGTGCATTGCCAAGGGCGGCGGTTCTGCCAACAAAACCTATCTCTATCAGGAAACCAAGGCGCTGCTGTCACCGGGTAAATTGAAAGACTATCTGGTCGAGAAGATGCGCACTCTGGGGACGGCTGCCTGCCCACCGTACCATGTTGCTTTTGTTATTGGCGGCACCTCGGCAGAGGCCACGCTGAAAACCGTGAAGCTGGCTTCAACCAAATACTATGATGGTCTGCCGACCGAAGGTAACGAACATGGTCAGGCATTCCGGGACGTGGCGTTGGAGCAGGAGTTACTGAAAGAAGCCCAGAACCTGGGGCTGGGGGCACAGTTTGGCGGTAAATACTTCGCACATGATGTTCGCGTGGTGCGTTTACCCCGTCATGGCGCATCCTGCCCGGTAGGGATGGGCGTTTCCTGTTCCGCCGATCGTAACATCAAAGGCAAGATTAACCGTGAAGGCGTCTGGTTGGAAAAACTGGAGCACAACCCCGGCAAATTTATCCCGCAGGAATTGCGTCAGGCTGGTGAAGGGGAAGCTATCAAGGTGGATCTTAACCGCCCAATGGCCGAGATCCTTAAGCAACTGTCGCAATATCCGGTTTCAACCCGTCTTTCCCTGAGTGGCACCATCATTGTTGGGCGCGACATTGCGCACGCCAAGCTGAAAGAGCGCCTAGACCGTGGCGAAGGCTTGCCACAATATGTGAAAGATCACCCGATCTATTACGCTGGCCCAGCTAAAACACCGGAAGGTTATGCCTCGGGTTCTCTTGGGCCGACCACGGCAGGGCGCATGGACTCTTACGTCGATCTGTTGCAGTCGCACGGCGGCAGTATGATCATGCTGGCCAAAGGCAACCGTAGCCAGCAGGTGACGGACGCCTGTCACAAGCACGGCGGGTTCTATCTGGGTAGTATCGGTGGCCCAGCGGCGGTGCTGGCACAGCAAAGCATCAAGAGCCTAGAGTGTTTGGAATATCCTGAATTGGGTATGGAAGCTATCTGGAAAATTGAAGTTGAAGACTTCCCGGCGTTCATTCTGGTGGATGACAAAGGTAATGACTTCTTCCAGAAGATCCAGGAATCACAATGTACCCGTTGCGTGAAGTAAACTGAACGATAGCCGCCCGATGATGGGCGGCTTATTTATGCCTGACGGACCCGATTCTTCTGTTGCACAACATCGGCCATCACGGCCAGCGCAATCTCTGCCGGGGTTTTACTGCCGAGAGGCAGTCCAATAGGCGCATGGATCCGCGAGAGATCCTGAGACGTAAATTCTGCAATCTGTTGCAACCGTTGGCGGCGGCGATCGCTATTCCGTTGCGAGCCCATCGCGCCAATATAAAACGCCGGAGTATAGATAGCCTCCATCAGCGTTAAATCATCCATACGGGGATCGTGAGTCAGTGCGACAATCGCCGTGTTGGCGTGGCAGCCCCCCTGTTCAATGAATTTTGCCGGGAACTGGCGCAGTAAAGTGATGCTGGGTTTGAGTTGGCTAGCGAAGTTATCCAACGCTTCCGGGCGATTTTCACAAACCAAAACCTCGAAGCCTAGCGCGCTGGCAAAATCAGCACAAAACAGAGCGACGCTGGAAAGCCCGGCAATTAATAGCCTTGGGGCGGCGGCGATATGTAATGTGATCTCCTGCCCGTCGCGTACTACCTGGGTGCTACTGGCAAAGCTGGTGGTCTCCAGACTGCTGCAGACATTGGGCAGGGTCAAATGCTTAACCAGTGCATGGTGCCCGGTCAGAGCTCCTTCGAGAGTACGCATGTAACTGATGCTGGCCTCCCCGGCGGGTAAGTGTTCTATCAGCACGTCCAGTACGCCACCACAGGGGAGAGTAACATTAGGCGTTAGTCCACCCGCGCCGTAGCGGATCACCTGACTGGCGGCTTGATAGTCACCGCTGGCCAGACGACTAAGAAAGTCCTCTTCCACGCAACCGCCAGAGAGTGAACCACAATAATTCCCGTCAATGGTCGCCACCATCATTGCCCCAGGGGAACGCGGGGATGAACCGTAGGTATCCAGCACGGTACACAGCCACACCGGCTGTTGCTCCAGCCAGCTTATCGCCTGGCTGACTACCGAGATATCAAGGTGTTGCATTAATGGGTTTACTCGCTGTCCGCTAACTGTGATGGCAGATCGATATCCTGCACGATGGTTTGTTGCGCAAGGTGCAGCAAATGAACCTGCTGATGACTGACCAGTTCTCGTGCACCATTGTCGCCGCGCAATGCGCATAACTGTTTGCGCAACGCTGAAGAAAAACCTACCGGGTGGCCGGGTTGCTGCTGGAAGCTTGGGCGTACAATCGGGTGTTGGCGTAGTGCGTTGGCGACCTGCAGAAAAACGTGTGGCGCGACGAAGGGCATATCCGCCAGATGGATCAGCCAGCCATCCCAGTCAGCCGTTGCAGCAACGCCAGCCGCAATGGACTCCCCCAAACCGCCGCTGGCTAATAAAGTCACCTGAACTTGATGCTTGGCACAGGCTTGTTGCACCGGCAGGTTTTCTGGTCGCGTGACAACCCGCACCGGTAAGCCCGAAGCCAAGGCTTGATGCAGAGTATGTTCAAAAACCGTTTTGCCTTTGAACATGGCATTGAGTTTGTTCCCCTTACCACCCGCCTGGATAAAACGTTCACCGCGCCCGGCAGCGGTAATCACGATACCTATTTTCATCTCATCTACCCGTCGTTGCGCAAAATATAAACTTCATAAAGACGTTAAAGTGTTTTTTATATGTGTTTTTTCTGAAAATAGAATGTTAACACTCAACTAATTTATGTTAACAGCATATGCTTATAGTCTTCCAGGCAAGATTACCAGCGTTTGCGCAACGAAACTGCTGAAAAAAAACGACTTACCTTTCTCTTTCAGATCGCAGCATCACTGAATGTTAAGGGTATATAAAAAAGCAAGGACATTTAATGAGCAATTTCAACTCATCACGGCGCCGCTTTATCAAAGGTGCCGTGATTGCGGGGGTATCCGTCTACCTCGCACCACTCTATAGCCGAGCCTACGCAGCGCTGTTTGAGAATAAGATCCTGCAATCGCCCAATTGGGATGCGCATGCTAAACGCATCCGATACCGCATCGATGGCCGTGCCAAGGTGATGGGGCAAAAAGTGTTTGCCCGCGACATTCGTGCCGTTGATATGCCGCACTGGCCGCAAAAGCAGGCACATGCCTTTATCCTGCGGGCCACTAAAGCAGATCGCTTGTTTACCGGGCTCGATCTTTCCCTGCTTGGGGACGATCTCCAGCCGGATCGGCTAGTGACGGCAGAAGATCTGGAGCGCGATGGCTTGGCTTTCCCAGAGTTTTATGGCGATGACATGTTGTTGCCATCGGGAAAAACGCCAGCCTACCTCGGCCATGCGGTGGCAATCCTGATTTATCATGACTTTGCCCGTTTCCGCTTTGCCAAAGACAAACTGAAATTCCGCGATGAAGTGATCCAGTACGGCAAGGAAACTGGGCCGCTGGAACGTGATCCATGGGGCAGCTTCCGCTTTGTTCGCGTCGGTGGGGAGCAGTCTTCAGACGACGATCGCTTCTCAAGCCTCAAAGATAGCCCAATATTCCCTTTGGCAATGAGAAGACACTTGCCGGTATGGCCGGAGGGGCGCGAGGGCGGCAAGCTGGATCAGGAAGGGATGTTTTACGCCGGTATGATCGCCGATCAACTGCAAAATCCGCCAGAAGACTGGTTAGTGCTGTCGCGCCGCTACACTGCCCAATCGAGTGATACTGCTGCTATGGAACCGGATAATGCCAATGGATGGTTTGATACCACCAACCAAACCCTGCATCTGGTGATCCCGACCCAGTCTCCGCAGGAGGTGGCGAAAGAGATGCCGCCAATGTTGGCCAAGTATCATCAGCAGGTAAAACAGTTGATCCTGCACCCTTGCTACACGGTCGGTTACGGCTCAAAAGATCACTATAACTTCCCCTATTACGGTGCCGTTGCCGCGCTATACGGCGATGGGTTACCGGTGCGGCTAGCTAATGACCGCTTTGAGCAGTTTCAGACATCCATCAAGCGTCACGCCTTCGACATGGACTACCACATTGCGGTAAACAAACGTACGGGTGTGTTACAGGCATTCCAAGGAGCGATGACGGCAGACGGCGGTGGGCGCAGCAACTTTACGCCATCGGTGGTGATGGTTGCCGCAACGGCGGCTCAGTCTATTTACTATTTCCCAAAAAGCGATCTTTCCGCAGTTGGGTTGGCATCCCGCGCTATTGATGCCGGTTCTGCGCGTGGCTATGGCACTTTGCAAAGCATGGCCGCCACCGAAATGCTGATAGATGAGCTGGCGGAAGAACTGAAACTCGACCCAATCGAGTTCCGTCTGCGCAACGTGCTCAAATCCGGCATGAAAAATACGCAGGGTGCGATCCCTGCGGGGGCCATTCGTGCCGACGAGGTGTTGGAGAAAGCTGCACAGCATGAAATGTGGCTTAAGCGTGCTGAACGCAAGGCAGAGTTTGAGCGCCAAAACCCTGGTAAACGCTATGGGGTAGGTTTTGGCTGCGTACAAAAAGACTTTGGTACCGGTGCCGAAACCTCCTTTGCCCGGGTGGAACTGAGTGAGGACGGGCGCATCACCCTGCATCATAGTGGTGCCGAGATGGGTACTGGCATGTCGACTTCGCAGTCGGTACTGTGCGCGCAATGGCTGGGTAAACCGGCAGATGAATCCCATTTCTCTGTTACCGACTGGTCGCTGTTACCGATGGTGACCAGCGGCGATCCCTACCTGATGTCGCAGGAAGAGCAGGACAAACTGCAAACCAACCCGAATTGGACGCCAAGCTATTGTTCACCTTCCAGCGCCAGCAACTCGGCTTACTATTTCTCCCACAGTACGCGTGAAGCAGCACGGTTGGTGTTTGAACATGGGCTGTGGCCAGCAGCGTTGGCTATCTGGCAATCCGGTATTGGCGGTGGGCAAGCGGCCCCGCTGGTGGTGCGCAAAGAAGAAGCTCGCTGGGTGGAAGGTGGCCTGACGGCGGCAGGTATGCAGATACTGCCGTTGGAGGTGTTAGCGAAGAAGGCCTACCAGATGGGCGCGCTCACCGGCGCTGTGGTGCATGTGTTCAACCGCTGGCAGTGGGCTGAAGCAGAGTTCATGCTGGGTAATCAAAGTGAGCGCTTACCAATCGATGGGCTATCGGTACGTAACGGCAGTGGCGAGTTCAACACGCTGGCACGTGAGCAGGTATTTTACCCGCCAACCCAGCGTAATAATGCCGCCGTGACCTATTACAGCGCTGTGGGTACGTTGGCTGAGGTGGCGGTGGATATCGCTACCGGTAAGGTTGAGCTCTTGAACCACCACTCGATTATGGAGTGTGGCAATCTGATCGTGCCAGAGTTGGTTTCTGGTCAGTTGCAGGGCGGCTTGGCGATGGGTATCGGCCATGCGCTGCATGAGTATTTACCGTTGTACGAAGATGGGCCCGGTAACGGTACGTGGAACTTCAACCGTTACCATTTACCACGCGCCAGCGATGTCGCTGTCTGGAAACAGACCGGCGACATCCTGCCTGCGCTGTCGGAAACCGATCCGCCGAAAGGGATGGCTGAGGTGGTGATGATCCCGGTAGTCGCTGCACTGGTTAACGCCATTGCCCATGCTACCGGTCATCGTTTCCGTGATTTGCCTGTCCGTGCCGAGAATATTCTTGAGGTATTACCATGAGCATTAAAACACTCCCCCTAACCCTGACGATTAATGGCAAGCAACATGGCCCCATTGAAGTGCCAGAAAGATTGATGATGATCGACTTTCTGCACGAATATCTCGATCTGACAGGTTCACGCCTCGGTTGTGGCCAAGGGATTTGCCATGCCTGCGTGGCGATCCTTGACCATCCAAGCGGTACCAGTGAAGAGATCCGTACCTGTATTACAGGCGCACACTTTTTCAATGGTAAACAGGTGCGTACCATTGAGGGCCATGCGACGGTGGATAACCAAGGCGAAGTGGTTGAGCTTTCGCCGCTCCAGCAGTCATTCCTTGACCATTTCAGTTTCCAATGTGGCTATTGCACACCGGGATTTGTTAATGCGGCTACTGTGTTTGTAGAAAAGCTCAAGCGTGAACCGATCCCGCGTGAGCAATTGGAACAAGCGATAGAGCAGGCGCTGGATAACCATATTTGCCGCTGCACCGGTTATGTTCGTTACTATGAAGCGGTGCGTGACGTGGTATTGAAAACGCCAGGTTTACTGAAGGGGACGGCACAATGAAAAAACGTCTCTTACTGTTGTTAGTGCTGGTGGTAGCGATTGTGATCGCGGTGCTGTGGTGGCGGGAAAACCGCAGCTATGACGGCCCGGTGCAGCAGGTGACCGCCAGTAGTGAGCAGATCGCACGTGGGCGTTATCTGACGCGAGCTGCCGACTGTGCCGCTTGCCATACTGCGGCTGGCGGAGCGCCCTTGGCGGGTGGCTATCCTCTGGACACGCCATTTGGCACCATTTTTGGTAGCAATCTGACACCGTCAGCGGATCACGGTATTGGGCGTTGGAGCAAAGATGATTTCTTCCTGGCGCTGACCCAAGGGGTCGCCCCAGGTGGTCGTCATCTCTACCCGGCTATGCCTTACACTTCCTACAAGGGCATGTCCCGTGAAGATTCGGATGCCATTTACGCCTATCTGATGTCCCGCCCGGCGGTGGATGTTGCTACGCCAGAAAATGAGATGCCATTCCCGTTTAACCAGCGTATGGCAATGATCGGTTGGAATATGCTGTTCCGTAACAACGATCCGTTACCCGCCAGTTCACAAGGTGCTTCTGCCGATTGGCTGCGTGGCCGCTATCTTGCCGACGTGCTTGGGCACTGTGGTGAATGCCATACGCCGCGTGGCAAATTGGGGCAGATGGACTTGAGCAAGCCAATGCAGGGTGGCGATCTGGGGCGGTTCATGGCACCAGATATTACGCCGCAGGGGTTGGCAGAGCGCGGCTGGACGCCGGACGATCTGAGCCGTTTCCTCAGTACCGGACTAGCGCCGCAAGGCTCTGCGTTCAGCGAAATGCACATGGTTGTGGGCCTGAGTACCCGTTATTTGACGCCAGAAGATCATCGGGCCTTGGCTACCTACCTGATGGGTGACAAACCACCGCAGGCGGTGGCAGTCAAGGTTGGGCAAGGCAACGAGGCTGGCCGTATCACTTATCTTGATCAATGCTCTGGTTGCCATGCACGCGATGGTGCAGGTAAACCGCACGTGGCGGTAGCGATGCGTGATAACGCCACTTTGCGCCAGCCTGATGGCAAGAATCTGATCGTTTCGGTGTTGGATGGCTTACCGGCGCAGCAATTTCCTGGTAACGAAAGCATGCAGAGTATGCCTGGTTTTGCCGATCGTCTTGATGATGCGCAAATAGCTGAGTTGGTTAACTACCTGAGAGTGACCTGGGGTGGATTGCCAGCGGATATCACCGCCGAGCAGGTAAAGGCATTGCGTAAAACCCGCTAATCGGGCGTTTTGTTGCAACAGGCCATATGCTATTGGCCTGTTGCGATAAAGCGTGGCGATTAACGGTTGGTGCTTCCCAATGCGCGTTGACTACGCTGCTTGATAAAGTAACCAATAGCGAGGAAGACAATCCACACCGGCATCAGCAGAACCGAAATCTGGATACCCGGTGTCAGATACACGATCACCATGATACCGGCCAGGGATCAGGTAGTTAATCAAGACGCACACTGCTTTGTAGTGTGAGTGCTTAAGTAGGAGACTAAATGCGAGGCTGTACGAGAAATAAGCGACAAATCACATCATGGGCAAAATAATGTTGGTTACCATCAGTCGGCTATGGCTAAAAAGATAGCGTTTACTGTAGTTACGGTAACGAAAATAGCCAGCAACTGATGGTTGATAATTACACAGTATTAAGTCAGTTAATTTCTTACACACTTCCTAACTTAAGGTTTCATAAAAGTTAAATCTGCCCTCTACCTCGTAAATGGTATTACCAGTAAAGCGTTATCAGTTTGCAGCAGGCTGTAGTCTGAGGTGTTAAAATGTGCGGGTTAGCTGATTTCGATCAACCCTCATATGGACAGGAGGTGAATACTTTGTTACTTTACCGTCACTTTTTTTAAATTGGTATTACCAATTGACTCCGCGCCATTCGCAGAGAAGAAATCACTCATGGCCTACAGCAAAATCCGCCAACCCAAGTTGTCAGATGTCATCGAGCAACAGCTCGAATACCTGATCCTCGAGGGCACGCTTCGTCCAGGCGAAAAGCTGCCTCCGGAACGCGAACTGGCGAAGCAATTTGATGTTTCCCGCCCTTCTCTGAGAGAGGCTATCCAGCGCCTGGAAGGCAAAGGGTTACTCCTGCGCCGTCAGGGCGGTGGCACCTTTGTACAAACTAATCTGTGGCAAAGCTTCAGCGATCCGTTGGCTGAATTGCTGGCTGATCATCCTGAATCACAATTCGATTTGCTCGAAACTCGTCACGCTCTTGAAGGGATCGCCGCTTATTATGCGGCACTTCGGGGGACCGATGAGGACCTGGCGCGCATCCGTGACTGCCATCATGCGATCCAGCAGGCTCAGGAGAGCGGCGATCTCGACGCCGAAGCCGATGCGGTAATGCACTACCAAATTGCTGTGACCGAAGCTGCCCATAACGTTGTGTTGCTCCATCTGCTGCGCTGTATGGGGCCGATGATGGAACAGAACGTCCGTCAGAACTTTGAATTGCTCTACTCGCGCCGTGAAATGTTGGCAACAGTGAGCAGCCATCGCGCCGGGATTTTTGAGGCGATTGTGGCACGCGAACCTGAAAAGGCTCGTGAAGCCTCGCACCGCCATTTGGCGTTTATCGAGGAAATTTTGCTGGATCTCGGTAGAGAACAAACCCGGCGCGAAAGATCGCTGCGGCGTCTCCAGCAACGCAAGGATTAAGAGTGGTTCTCTTCAGGGCACACCAGCCTGAGGAGCTTAAGCTTAACCACTTGATTGGCAACTAAACTGATGAGCCTGTCTTCGTGCGTTTTACTGCAGAACGCAGGAAGACAGGCTCCAAACAAACCATTAGACAGATAAGGAATCCCACCATGTCAGAACGTTTAAACAATGACGTGGATCCGATCGAAACCCGCGACTGGCTGCAGGCGATCGAATCGGTCATCCGTGAAGAGGGTGTTGAGCGAGCTCAGTTTCTGATTGAACAGGTGCTGGGAGAAGCCCGTAAAGGGGGCGTTAGCGTTGCTGCAGGTGCAGGGGCTAACCACTACATCAACACCATCGCGGTAGAAGACGAACCGGCATACCCGGGTAATCTGGATCTCGAGCGCCGTATTCGTTCAGCTATTCGCTGGAACGCGGTGATGACCGTTCTGCGCGCATCGCAGAAAGATCTGGATCTGGGCGGTCACATGGCTTCCTACCAGTCTTCCGCGACTTTCTATGAAGTCTGCTTTAACCACTTTTTCCGTGCGCGCAATGCGAAAGATGGCGGCGATCTGGTTTACTTCCAGGGGCACATCTCTCCGGGCATTTATGCACGTGCCTTCCTTGAAGGCCGCCTGACCGAAGATCAAATGAATAACTTCCGTCAGGAAGTTCATGGCAAAGGTTTGTCTTCTTACCCGCACCCTAAATTGATGCCGGAATTCTGGCAGTTCCCGACCGTTTCTATGGGCCTGGGGCCAATCACTGCCATCTATCAGGCTAAATTCCTGAAATACCTGGAGCACCGTGGCCTGAAAGACACCTCTGGTCAGACCGTTTATGCCTTCTTGGGTGACGGCGAGATGGACGAACCAGAATCCAAAGGGGCGATCACCATCGCAACCCGCGAGAAGTTGGATAACCTGGTATTTGTTATCAACTGTAACCTGCAACGCCTGGATGGCCCGGTTACTGGTAACGGCAAGATCATCAATGAGCTGGAAGGCATCTTTGCCGGTGCTGGCTGGCAGGTGTTGAAAGTGATCTGGGGTGGACGCTGGGATGAGCTGCTGCGTAAAGACACCAGCGGTAAACTGATCCAACTGATGGGCGAAACGCTGGACGGCGACTACCAGACCTTCAAATCAAAAGACGGCGCTTACGTGCGTGAGCACTTCTTTGGTCGTTACCCGGAAACCGCCGCGTTGGTGAAAGATATGACCGACGACGAGATCTGGTCATTGAACCGTGGTGGTCACGATCCGAAGAAAGTCTACGCCGCATTGAAAAAAGCACAGGAAACCAAAGGCAAAGCCACGGTGATCCTCGCCCACACCATCAAAGGTTACGGTATGGGTGAAACGGCGGAAGGTAAAAACATCGCTCACCAGGTGAAGAAAATGAACATGGAAGGGGTTCACCACTTCCGCGATCGTTTCAACGTGCCGGTTGCTGATGCCGACATCGAAAAACTGCCGTTCATTACCTTTGAAAAAGATTCTGAAGAATACAAGTATCTGCATGAACGCCGTCAGGCACTGCAGGGCTATGTTCCAACCCGTTTGCCTGCGTTTACCGAGAAGCTGGCGTTGCCTGCTCTGGAAGACTTCAGCTCCCTGTTGGAAGAGCAGAACAAAGAAATCTCCACCACTATCGCCTTCGTGCGTGCCCTGAATGTGATGCTGAAGAACCCTTCGATCAAAGATCGTCTGGTGCCAATCATTGCCGACGAAGCTCGTACCTTCGGGATGGAAGGCCTGTTCCGTCAGATCGGTATCTACAGCCCGAACGGCCAGCAGTACACCCCGCAGGACCGTGAGCAGGTGGCGTACTATAAAGAAGACGAGAAAGGCCAGATCCTGCAGGAAGGTATCAACGAACTGGGGGCAGCATCTTCATGGCTGGCCGCAGCAACTTCCTACAGCACCAACGATCTGCCAATGATCCCGTTCTACATCTACTACTCAATGTTCGGGTTCCAGCGTATCGGCGACCTGTGCTGGTTAGCGGGTGACCAACAGGCTCGTGGCTTCCTGATCGGCGGGACTTCTGGGCGTACTACCCTGAACGGTGAAGGTCTGCAGCACGAAGATGGCCATAGCCATATTCAGTCCCTGACCATTCCTAACTGTATCTCTTACGATCCAGCATACGCGTATGAAGTGGCAGTGATCATGCACGACGGCCTGGTTCGCATGTACGGTGAAACGCAAGAAAACGTCTACTACTACCTGACTACGCTGAACGAAAACTACCACATGCCAGCGATGCCAAAGGGTGCAGAAGAGGGTATCCGTAAGGGTATCTACAAGCTGGAAACCCTGGAAGGCAGCAAAGGTAAAGTGCAGTTGCTGGGCTCCGGTGCGATCCTGCGTCATGTGCGTGAAGCCGCGCAGATCCTGGCGAAAGACTACGGCGTGGGTTCTGACACCTATAGCGTAACTTCCTTCACCGAACTGGCGCGTGATGGTCAGGACTGCGAGCGTTGGAACATGCTGCACCCAACCGAAACCCCACGCGTACCTTATATCGCTCAGGTGATGAACGATGCGCCGGCGGTTGCGTCTACCGACTATATGAAACTGTTCGCAGAACAGGTTCGTACTTACGTTCCTGCCAGCGATTATCGCGTACTGGGTACCGACGGTTTCGGTCGTTCTGACAGCCGTGAAAATCTGCGTCACCACTTTGAAGTTGATGCTTCTTACGTGGTGGTTGCTGCACTGGGTGAACTGGCCAAACGCGGTGAGATTGAAGCTTCTGTGGTAGCTGATGCGATTAAGAAATTCGACATCAACCCAGAGAAAGTCAACCCACGTCTGGCATAAGAGGTAAATAGAATGTCTATCGAAATCAACGTGCCGGACATCGGTGCAGACGAAGTTGAAATCACCGAGATCCTGGTGAAGGTTGGCGATAAAGTTGCTGTTGAGCAATCGTTGATCACCGTGGAAGGCGACAAAGCCTCCATGGAAGTCCCGTCCCCGCAGGCGGGCGTGGTGAAAGAGATCAAAGTCTCCGTCGGCGACAAAACCGAAACCGGCAAACTGATCATGATCTTTGAAGCGGAAGCTGCTGCAACTGCACCAGCGGCCAAGGCAGAAGAGAAACCCGCTGCTGCTCCTGTAGCCGCAGCGGCCAGTGCTGCCAAAGACGTTGCTGTGCCGGATATCGGAGCTGACGAAGTTGAAGTCACCGAGATCCTGGTGAAAGTGGGCGACACCGTTTCTGCCGAGCAGTCTCTGATCACTGTGGAAGGCGACAAAGCCTCCATGGAAGTGCCAGCGCCGTTTGCCGGTACCGTGAAAGAGATCAAAATCACCACCGGTGACAAAGTGAAAACCGGTTCACTGATTATGGTATTCGAAGTTGCCGGTTCAGCCGCTGCACCTGCACCTGTTGCTGAGGCGGCTCCGGTAGCCGCTGCTCCGGCCGCCAGCGCAGCAAAAAATGTTGAAGTGCCTGACATTGGTGGTGACGAAGTCGAAGTGACCGAAGTGATGGTGAAAGTGGGCGATAAAGTTGCCGCTGAGCAGTCACTGATCACCGTGGAAGGTGACAAGGCTTCGATGGAAGTTCCTGCACCGTTCGCTGGCACTGTGAAAGAAATCAAAATCAGCACCGGCGATAAAGTGAAAACCGGTTCTCTGATTATGGTGTTCGAAGTTGAAGGTGCTGCTCCGGCCGCCGCTCCTGCTCAAAAAGCAGAAGCTGCACCGGCTCCGGCCAAGCAGGAAGCGCCAGCCGCAGCTCCGGCTGCTGCCGCAAGCAAGAACGAGTTCACTGAGAACGATGCTTATATTCACGCTACGCCGGTGATCCGCCGTTTGGCGCGTGAGTTCGGTGTTAACCTGGCAAAAGTGAAAGGAACCGGTCGTAAAGGCCGTATCCTGCGCGAAGACGTTCAGGCTTACGTTAAAGACGCGGTTAAACGTGCAGAAGCGGCTCCTGCTGCGGCTACCGGCGGTGGTCTGCCGGGCATGTTGCCGTGGCCGAAAGTTGACTTCAGCAAGTTTGGTGAAATCGAGGAAGTTGAATTGGGCCGCATCCAGAAGATCTCTGGTGCCAACCTGAGCCGTAACTGGGTGATGATCCCGCACGTGACTCACTTCGACAAAACAGATATCACCGATCTGGAAGCGTTCCGTAAGCAGCAGAATGCAGAAGCTGAAAAACGTAAGCTGGATGTGAAGTTCACCCCAGTGGTGTTCATCATGAAAGCCGTGGCTGCCGCTTTGGAGCAGATGCCGCGTTTCAACAGTTCTCTGTCCGAAGATGGCCAGAAGTTAACGCTGAAGAAGTACATCAACATTGGTGTGGCAGTTGATACACCAAATGGTCTGGTGGTTCCAGTATTCAAAGATGTGAACAAGAAAGGCATCGTTGAGCTTTCCCGCGAACTGATGGCTATCTCCAAAAAAGCGCGTGACGGTAAACTGACCGCAGGCGAAATGCAGGGTGGCTGTTTCACCATCTCCAGCCTGGGTGGTATCGGGACAACCCACTTTGCGCCGATTGTTAATGCGCCAGAAGTGGCTATTCTGGGCGTCTCCAAGTCGTCTATGGAGCCGGTCTGGAACGGTAAAGAGTTCACGCCGCGCCTGATGATGCCAATGTCGCTCTCCTTCGACCACCGTGTGATTGACGGTGCTGATGGTGCGCGCTTTATCACCATTATCAACAATGTGTTGGCTGATATCCGCCGTCTGGTGATGTAATTGTACAGGGGCGCCTTTTTGGCGCCCCTGTCAATCCTAATACCGGTTTTGTTGGGTTGTTACATAACTCGACAGAATTGTTGAGACACAGGTCACCCGAACATGCTTTGCAGGCTATTAACAATTCTGTAAACTGCTCGCGGTGTATGCGTCCCGGTGGATAAAGGACGTTATGAGACTGATTAGTAATAAAAATGACGTCTGACCCGCCGGACAAACAATTAAGAGGTCATGATGAGCACTGAAATTAAAACTCAGGTCGTGGTAATTGGAGCGGGCCCTGCAGGTTACTCTGCTGCCTTTCGTTGTGCTGACTTAGGTCTTGAAACCGTTCTGGTAGAGCGCTACTCCACTCTGGGTGGGGTTTGTCTGAACGTCGGTTGTATCCCATCTAAAGCACTGTTGCACGTTGCCAAAGTGATCGAAGAAGCCAAAGCGCTGGCTGAGCACGGCATCGTTTTCGGCGAGCCGAAAACCGACATCGATAAAGTGCGCATCTGGAAAGAAAAAGTTATCAATCAATTGACCGGTGGTCTGGCTGGTATGGCCAAAGGCCGTAAAGTGAAAGTGGTCAACGGCCTGGGTAAATTCACAGGCAGCAATACCTTGGTAGTTGAAGGCGAGAATGGTGCCACCACCATCAATTTCGACAACGCTATCATCGCCGCAGGTTCCCGTCCGATCCAACTGCCGTTTATTCCTCATGAAGATCCCCGCGTGTGGGACTCAACCGATGCATTGGCACTGAAAACCGTTCCAGAGCGTATGCTGGTGATGGGCGGCGGTATCATCGGTCTGGAAATGGGCACTGTATACCATGCATTGGGTTCAAACATCGATGTGGTTGAAATGGCCGATCAGGTGATCCCTGCGGCTGACAAAGATGTGATCAAGGTGTTCACCAAGCGTATCAGTAAACACTTCAACTTGATGCTGGAAACCAAAGTCACGGCAGTAGAAGCCAGAGAAGATGGCATCTATGTGACGATGGAAGGCAAG
This sequence comes from Serratia aquatilis, assembly GCF_044865145.1. Classification (NCBI taxonomy): domain Bacteria; kingdom Pseudomonadati; phylum Pseudomonadota; class Gammaproteobacteria; order Enterobacterales; family Yersiniaceae; genus Serratia; species Serratia aquatilis. Next base: position 1,083,663 of record NZ_CP173186.1, read on the forward strand.
AAAGCGCCAGCAGAACCACAGCGTTACGACGCCGTGCTGGTAGCGATTGGCCGTGTACCGAACGGTAAACTGCTGGATGCCGGTAAAGCAGGTGTTGAAGTTGACGAACGTGGTTTCATCCATGTCGACAAACAGCTGCGCACTAACGTGCCGCACATCTTTGCGATCGGTGACATCGTCGGTCAGCCAATGCTGGCTCACAAAGGCGTCCACGAAGGCCACGTTGCAGCCGAAGTCATTGCCGGTATGAAGCACTACTTCGATCCGAAAGTGATCCCATCTATTGCTTACACTGAACCAGAAGTGGCATGGGTAGGGTTGACCGAGAAAGAAGCCAAAGAGAAAGGCATCAGCTACGAAACCTCTACCTTCCCGTGGGCAGCTTCTGGCCGTGCTATCGCTTCTGATTGTGCAGACGGCATGACCAAGCTGATTTTCGACAAAGAAACCCATCGCATCATCGGTGGCGCCATTGTCGGCACCAACGGTGGGGAGCTGCTGGGCGAAATCGGTCTGGCTATCGAGATGGGATGTGACGCAGAAGATATCGCGCTGACCATCCATGCGCACCCAACGCTGCATGAATCTGTTGGCTTGGCGGCAGAAATCTACGAAGGCAGCATTACCGATCTACCAAATCCGAAAGCCAAAAAGAAGTAATTTCTGCGGTTTGAAAAGTTGATAAGCGGCTCCTGAAAAGGGGCCGTTTTTTGTTTGTCTAGCAGTTGCAGCACTGTTCTCAAGCCCGATGACCGTCTGCTAGACCGGCTGAACAGACCCAGAGTCAGGGTACATAAAACAGCACTTAATTGCATCAAAGTGGTTGATTTTTAAACAAAATTTGCGCAGTATATCCTTGCTTGATAGCACTTGTATCGTTCTTAGCGATGTAAGAAATCCGTCCGATGTCTGCTAGCACCGCACGGATACAAAAGAGCCGTCTTAATGGCGGTTTCAGACTGCTGACAAACCCCGTTATTAGGGATAGCGCCCCTCGGTACGCTAGGCCCGGGTATCTCGGGTCGGAAGGCGACTTTGTCATCAACCTCGAACCGTCTTAATGGCAGTTTTTTGTGCCTATCGTACACAAAACTCTCGCATCGCAACTAATAGCCATTGTAAAAACAAGGGTGTTATGTTGTGCTCATAGGGCTGACCGTTATTATGACTCGTAACGGCCCCATGCCTCAGTAATCGGCCATGCAGCCGATTACGCTACGGCCAACGATTCAGCAAAGATTTAATGTTGCTTTTATGTGAACGAATTAACAACCGATCTAAATCCTGATATGCTGGCTGGGCGGAACCGGGCACTGTACCTTACAGTCCAGGATATCGACAGCAGTGCCCCGTCAGGATCAGTGGCATGAATATCGCCGTGTGCTCTACCCGCGTCTTTCAAGCCGTAGCATTGTTGGCTGCATTCGTTTATCCCAGTTACACCGCGGAGTCAAACCCAAGGGATCAACGGAAGGGCCACCTGGTTACAACTTGAAATCCATAGGGTATTAACCCGGTTTGAATATACAGCGCCAGGCACAATAAATGATAATGAGAGCGAGGAGAACGTCGTGCTAGAAGAATACCGTAAGCACGTGGCCGAGCGTGCTGCAGAGGGCATCGTCCCTAAGCCATTAGATGCAACACAAATGGCAGCGCTGGTTGAATCATTAAAGAATCCGCCAAAAGGCGAAGAAGAATTTCTGTTAGATCTGCTGATTAACCGTGTACCGCCTGGCGTCGATGAAGCCGCCTACGTCAAAGCAGGTTTTCTGGCAGCTATCGCCAAAGGCGATGCCACTTCCCCCCTGGTTACCCCCGAAAAAGCTATTGAACTGCTGGGCACTATGCAGGGCGGTTATAACATTCACCCACTGATAGATGCGCTGGATAACGAAAAGTTGGCCCCAATCGCGGCCAAAGCGCTCTCTCACACGCTGCTGATGTTCGACAATTTTTACGATGTTGAAGAGAAAGCCAAAGCGGGTAACCCTTACGCCAAGCAGATCCTGCAATCCTGGGCCGATGCCGAGTGGTATCTCTCTCGCCCAGAACTGGCCGAGAAGATCACTGTTACCGTGTTTAAAGTTACCGGTGAAACCAATACCGACGATCTTTCCCCGGCACAGGATGCTTGGTCACGCCCTGATATCCCATTGCACGCCTTGGCGATGCTGAAAAATGAGCGTGAAGGCATTACCCCCGATCAGCCGGGTAACGTCGGCCCGATCAAACAAATTGAGCAACTGAACAAGAAAGGTTTCCCGCTGGCCTATGTGGGTGACGTTGTCGGTACCGGTTCTTCCCGTAAGTCAGCCACCAACTCGGTGTTGTGGTTCATGGGGGACGACATTCCTTATGTACCTAACAAACGCGCTGGCGGTGTGGTTCTGGGCGGTAAAATTGCCCCCATTTTCTTCAATACCATGGAAGATGCGGGCGCATTGCCTATCGAAGTTGACGTTGCCAAACTGCACATGGGCGACGTGATTGACATCTTCCCGTACAAAGGCGAAGTGCGCAATCACACAACCGGTGAACTGTTGGCTAATTTCGAGCTGAAAACCGACGTGCTGTTGGATGAAGTGCGTGCGGGTGGCCGTATTCCACTGATCATTGGCCGTGGCCTGACAACCAAGGCGCGTGAAGCGCTTGATTTGCCGCGCAGTGACGTATTCCGCATTGCCAAGCCAGTAGCCGCGAGCAACAAAGGCTTCTCACTGGCGCAGAAAATGGTTGGCCGCGCCTGTGGCGTTGCCGGTGTTCGCCCTGGTGAATATTGTGAGCCGAAGATGACTTCGGTCGGTTCGCAGGATACCACTGGCCCGATGACCCGTGACGAGTTGAAAGACCTGGCTTGCCTGGGCTTCTCTGCCGATCTGGTTATGCAGTCGTTCTGCCATACTGCGGCCTATCCTAAGCCTGTCGATGTGACCACGCATCACACCCTGCCAGACTTTATCATGAACCGTGGCGGTGTTTCGTTACGGCCTGGAGACGGTATCATCCACTCCTGGTTGAACCGTATGCTGCTGCCGGACACTGTAGGGACTGGCGGTGACTCTCATACTCGCTTCCCAATCGGCATTTCCTTCCCGGCGGGTTCTGGCCTGGTGGCGTTTGCTGCGGCAACCGGCGTTATGCCACTGGACATGCCTGAGTCGGTGCTGGTGCGCTTTAAAGGTAAAATGCAGCCGGGTATCACTCTGCGCGACTTGGTACACGCTATCCCTTACTACGCTATCCAACAGGGGCTGCTGACCGTTGAGAAGAAAGGTAAGAAAAACATCTTCTCTGGCCGCATTCTGGAGATCGAAGGTCTGCCTGAGCTGAAGGTTGAGCAGGCGTTCGAGCTGGCGGATGCTTCTGCCGAGCGTTCTGCAGCTGGTTGTACCATCAAACTTGATAAAGCGCCGATTAAAGAGTATCTGAGCTCTAACATCGTGCTGCTGAAGTGGATGATTGCGGAAGGCTATGGCGATCGCCGTACCTTGGAGCGCCGTATCCAGGGAATGGAAAAATGGTTGGCGGATCCGCAACTGTTAGAAGGTGACGCTGATGCGGAATATGCAGCAGTGATCGAAATCGATCTGGCTGAAATCAAGCAGCCAATCCTGTGTGCACCGAACGATCCAGACGACGCGCGTCTGTTGTCCGATGTGGCTAACAGCAAGATCGACGAAGTATTTATCGGTTCCTGCATGACCAACATTGGTCACTTCCGTGCGGCGGGCAAGCTGTTGGATCAACATAAAGGCCAACTGCCAACTCGCCTGTGGGTGGCACCGCCTACCAAGATGGATGCGGCTCAGTTGACCGAAGAGGGCTATTACAGCGTCTTTGGCAAGAGCGGGGCGCGTATTGAGATCCCAGGTTGTTCACTGTGCATGGGTAACCAGGCTCGAGTGGCTGACGGTGCGACGGTGGTTTCCACCTCCACACGTAACTTCCCTAACCGCCTGGGTAACGGGGCTAATGTTTATTTGGCTTCCGCCGAACTGGCCGCAGTGGCATCCCTGTTGGGACGTTTGCCAACGCCGGATGAATACCAGACGTATATGGCCCAGGTCGACAAGACGGCAACGGATACCTACCGTTACCTGAACTTCGACCAACTGAGCCAGTACACGGACAAGGCTGATGCGGTGATCTTCCAGACTGCTGTCTGATCCGCGTGGAATTGCTATGACTATGGGAGCCTTCGGGCTCCCTTTTTTGTGCCATGGTGTGATCTCTCTCCTTTTTCTTATTACTAAAGTATTGATTCAATTGGTTTAGCTAAAAACGTTAGCCTCAGGCTAATAAACAGAGCCCCCGCTTGATTGATAGCCCGCTGCTAGACGCCTACTCTAACGCCTGCTGAAAAGAATAAAGTAAACCCCCAGGAGGTTCAGGTATGTCGCTTTTTCAAAGCCCCACACGCGTTTGGGATACCCGACGGCAGGAGAAAAGACGCCGCATCGCCAGTGTACAACAGCAAATACAGGGGAAGGTGATCCCCACTGCCGATCTGACCGGTGTGCTGGAAAAGCTTTTGGTTTCCGGCGATCGGGTAGTGCTTGAGGGCAATAACCAGAAACAGGCCGATTTTCTCTCCCGTATGCTCGCCGAAGTCAACCCCGCCAAAGTTCACGATTTGCATATGATCATGCCAAGCGTTGGTCGCGCTGAGCATCTGGATATTTTTGAGAAGGGTATCGCCCGCAAGCTGGATTTTGCCTTCTCCGGCACCCAGAGTCTGCGCATTTCACAATTGCTGGAAGACGGGCAACTGGAAATTGGTGCCATCCACACCTACATCGAACTCTATTCCAGGCTGTACGTGGATCTGGTGCCGAACGTGGCGCTTGTTGCCGGTTTCAAGGCCGATCGTCATGGCAATTTGTACACAGGGCCAAGCACCGAAGATACCCCGGCCCTGGTGGAAGCTACCGCTTTTAAAGACGGGATCGTTATCGCACAGGTTAATGAACTGGTGGAGGATGTCACCGATCTCCCCAGAGTGGATATTCCCGGCTCCTGGATCGACTTCGTGGTAGTGGCAGATAAACCGTTCTTTATTGAACCGCTGTTTACCCGCGATCCGCGTTTGATCAAACCGATCCATGTGCTGATGGGCATGATGGCGATCAAAGGTATCTACGCCAAACATCAGGTGCAATCGCTTAACCACGGTATTGGTTTCAATACCGCCGCCATCGAATTGCTGTTGCCTACTTACGGTGAACAACTGGGCCTGAAGGGGAAAATCTGTAAGCACTGGGCATTAAACCCACATCCAACCCTGATCCCGGCAATTGAAAGCGGTTGGGTGCAAACCGTGCACTGCTTTGGTGGTGAATTGGGGATGGAGAACTATATCGCTGCCCGTCCGGACATCTTCTTTACCGGCAGTGACGGCTCGATGCGTTCCAACCGGGCATTTTGCCAAATGGCGGGGCAGTACGCGGTAGATATGTTTATCGGTTCTACCTTGCAGATTGACGGTATGGCTCACTCCTCTACCGTAACGCGCGGACGTCTTTCAGGTTTTGGTGGGGCACCGAACATGGGGCACGACCCGCACGGACGCCGCCATGCTACCCCTGCCTGGCTGGATATGATCGAAGAGCCGGATCCGTTGGCCCGTGGCCGCAAGCTGGTGGTGCAGATGGTTGAAACCTTCCAGGCTGGAGCCAAACCGACCTTTGTGGAGAAACTGGATGCCGTTGAGGTTGCGTGTGAAGCAGGAATGCCGCTGGCCCCGGTAATGATTTACGGCGATGACGTCACCCACGTCCTGACGGAAGAGGGTATTGCCTATCTGTATCGCGCACGTTCGCTGGAGGAGCGCCGGGCTATGGTCGCCGCTGTTGCCGGTATCACCGATATCGGTTTGGGTGTGGATGCCAACCGCGTGGAGGAATTGCGCCGCGAAGGCAAAGTGGTGTTCCCGGAAGATCTCGACATTCGTCGCACCGATGCCTCTCGCTCTTTGCTGGCGGCAGGTAGCGTAGCGGATCTGGTTGAGTGGTCTGGGGGGTTGTATAACCCGCCTGCTAAATTCCGGAGTTGGTAATGAAAAGCTCCCCCTGTTTGATCCTATCCGACGCCGAGGTGATTGCTAGCCGCCTGGCCGAACTGGCTACTCAGGCGTTGCTGGATGAAGCTCGCCTCAGCCCGAAACCCGGCCTGGTGGATGCACGGGGTTCCGGCGCTCATCAGGATCTGACGTTGGCGCTGATGGAGCGTTCGGCGCATAGCCTGGCCCCGGTTTTTTATCAATTGGCGATTGCAAGCTGGCAGCGCCCGGCGGATATCGCTTTAAGGCAGGAAATTGGCCGGATTGGCCGTGAAGGTGAGCGGTTGATGATGGCGGCTACCGCTGGCGTGAATACCCACCGTGGGGCGATCTGGGCTTTGGGCCTGCTGGTGACCGCGGTGGCCATGTGCGGAGGCGACGCAACGCCGTTCAACAGTTGCGCGTTAGCGGCACAACTTGCGCAACTGCCCGATCATGCCAGCCCAAAATTGTTCAGCAAAGGCCTGCGAGCCACCCAGCGTTATCAGGTTTCCGGCGCGCGCGAAGAGGCGCAACAGGGGTTTCCGCACGTGCTCCAGCGGGCACTACCACAGCTATGGCAAAGCAGAGCACGTGGGGGCAGTGAACAAGCTGCGCAAATTGATGCACTGATGGCGGTAATGACCACTCTGAGTGATACCTGCGTACTGTCACGCGGTGGTCTGCCGGCACTGAAGGCGATGCAGCAAGGGGCTGTTGAGGTCTTACAAGCTGGAGGATTTCAACATCCCGCCGGGCAGGCCGCACTGACAAGGTTGGAGCAGCAACTATTGGCCCGTAATGCTTCGCCGGGCGGCGCAGCCGACTTATTGGCCGCTGCGCTATTCCTCGACCGGGCCACGGCCCACTGAATACTCAATCCAGAGGATGTTATGGAACATTTTAATCTGAGTTATCCGGCCAGCATTACGCTACCGGGTAAGGCATTAGCCGGTGTCGTTGGCTCCGGTGACATGGAAGCGCTATTTGAGTCCGATGCTGGCGCTAAATTGACGGTAGCGATCAGAACCTCGGTAGATGGCAGCAAGCAGCGCTGGCAACACCTGTTTGATCGCTTGGCGACATTGCGGGAACTTCCGGCCGGGCGGTTAGAAATTAATGATTTTGGTGCGACGCCGGGCGTTGCCAGATTGCGCATCGAACAGGTCTTTGAGGAGGCGGCATATGCGTGATGATATTAGCTTTATCGAACTCAGCGCCCGTGAGCGAGCCCGTAATCTGTTGGACAGCGGCAGCTTCCGTGAATTGCTAGGGCCATTCGAGCGTATCACCTCACCCTGGCTGGAACCTCAAGGTATTGTCACTCAGGCGGATGATGGCATGGTGGTCGCCAAAGGCACTATTGCGGGTAAACCGGCGGTAGTGGTGGCGGTAGAGGGTGCGTTTCAGGGCGGCAGCATGGGGGAAGTTTCGGGTGCCAAGATGGCGGCAGCCTTGGAACTGGCTGCGGAAGATAACCGTAACGGCATCGCTACCCAGGCCGTATTGCTGTTGGAAACCGGCGGTGTGCGCCTGCAAGAGGCCAACCTGGGGTTAGCAGCCATTGCCGATATTCACGCTGCGATTGTCGATTTACGTCGTTATACCCCGGTGGTTGGCATTATTGCCGGAACCGTCGGTTGCTTTGGCGGCATGTCGATTGCTGCTGCACTGTGCAGCTATCTGATCGTTACCCGGGAAGCACGTCTGGGATTAAACGGCCCGCAGGTAATTGAGCAGGAAGCCGGTATTGAAGAGTACGACTCCCGCGATCGGCCCTTTATCTGGAGTATGACCGGTGGCGATGTTCGTTATCAGAGCGGTTTCGTCGATGTAAAAGTGCCGGATAGGTTGCATGCGGTGAAAGCCGCCATGACGGACTGCCTGCAACGCGGCATTCCGGTCCAACATCGCTCTGATAATTATCACTACTACTTACAGAAATTATCGCAGTTTGATACCCGCCAGCAGGCGGATGCTGCAGCGATTGCCCAACTTTTTGCTGCGGAGGACCGGGTATGAGTGCGCCATCATTCAGTCGTGGAGAGTATTGGTTCTCTCTGTTGACGGCAGGTGCCGATCAGCGCCAGGGGCAGTGCGCCTCGATCCTTGTGGCCGACGGTGAGCTTGAAGGTCAACCGACGCGTTTTATTGCCGTTGTGCCGGATGTTGAGAACCATTATCCGCGTGCTGCGCATGGTGAGGTTGGCCTGCTGGAAGGGTGGACGCTGGCGCAGGTGGTGAGTGAAGCAGTGGCGGCGGATGCAGATAAAGCGCAGAAATGCGCTATCGTAGCGGTGATTGACGTGCCGAGTCAGGCCTATGGCCGCCGTGAAGAGGCCTTTGGTATTCATCAAGCGCTGGCCGGTGCGGCAGGAGCCTACGCCAAGGCGCGGCTGGCAGGGCACCCGGTGATAGGGTTGATCGTCGGTAAAGCCATGTCCGGCGCGTTTCTGGCCCATGGCTATCAGGCTAACCGGTTGATCGCTTTCAATGATGCCGACGTGATGATCCATGCAATGGGCAAAGAGTCTGCCGCGCGGATCACCCTGCGCTCGCTGGAGTCGCTGGAGAAACTGGCGGCCTCGATCCCGCCGATGGCCTATGACATTGGTCATTACGCTTCGCTTGGCCTGCTGGAGCAATTGCTGGATATCCGCGATCCGCTTAAGGCCAGTGAACAGGAACTTGAACTGGTACGTCAAACGCTGGTAGCGGCGATTGCCAAAACGCGCCGTGAAGGGCCGGGGTTAACCAATCGCTTGGGGGCAAGTAACCGCAGTAGCACTTCGCTGGTGCGAGAACGCATGCGTGCTGAGTGGTAATACGGACTTGCGTCAGACTCAGGGGGCTAAAACAGGGCTTGCCACCAGGCATCCTCGCCCCTGAACTGGCAAGTTTTTAACAGGTAATTTATGACATACGTAATAATTCATGCTTTGGCACCGATTTTCGTCATCATGGTGCTGGGCTTTTTTGCCGGAAAGGCAAAAATGGTTGATAACCAAAATGTCTCTTTACTCAACATCTTCGTCATGGACTTTGCGCTGCCTGCCGCCCTGTTTGGCGCAACCGTACAGACACCTTGGGCGGGGATTGTGCAGCAGTCACCGCTGATAGTGGTGTTGGTCCTGGCGATGTGGATCACCTATGCGGCAATTTATTCCACCAGTACCGGGGTATTCCGCAAGTCCCCGCAGGACGCTGCAGTGCTGACGCTCACCGTTGCGTTGCCCAACTACGCTGCCCTGGGGTTGCCAATTCTGGGCAGTGTACTAGGGGAAACGCCGGGAACCTCGCTTTCCGTCGCAGTCGCTATCGCCTGTGGTTCAGTACTGATGACTCCGTTCTGCCTGTTGATCCTGGAGCGTGAAAAAGCACGCGCTGCCGCTACGGCTCAGGGCTCAACCTTCGCCATGTTGCCAGTGCTCATGTGGCGCTCGGTAAAAAAACCGATTGTCTGGGCGCCATTGCTTGGGGTTGTGTTGTCTGCCGTGGGGATCCGTATGCCAGAAATGGTGCTGGCCGCCATCAAGCCGCTGGGGTTGTCGGCAACGGCGGCGGCACTGTTCCTGACGGGAGTGATTTTGTCTGCCCGCAGGCTGAAGGTTAATGGCCCGGTGCTCCTTTCGAGCGTGACCAAACTGCTGATCCAGCCGTTTATTGCCTGGGGGTTAGTACTGACATTGGGCATACATGGCAGCGTGGCAATCACCGCTATCCTGATGCTTGCGCTTTCTGCCGGTTTCTTCGGTATCGTGTTCGGTAACCGCTTTGGCGTGCAATCGCCGGATGCCGAAGCCACGCTATTGATCACCTCCGTGTTGTGCATCGTTACCTTGCCGCTGTTTATCGCCCTGACCGCAGGGATCTAACAGGAGAAATCGATGGTTCGCCCTCATGATCTGATCTGGATCAGTGACCGCTCAGACCTCACCGCCAACCAGGCGTTACCTGAGTGGGTCAGCCTGCAATGGTGTACCGCATTACCGCTGGTGGTGCGGCGGGATGTGCAGGGTAATGGCCGCATTCCGGTGGGGATCCGGGGCATGAAACGCAGCCAGCGCGCGGCAGCCTGGGTTGATGCAAGGGCCATCCGAAGCGTTGTCGCACCGGAGTCGTTGGTAGCCGAGCCCTTGGCGTTGCTGCACTCAAGCTTTGTTTCCCAACCGCCCGTGCAGGCGTTGATCATGTTAAGCCAGCGTCCGTGGCCGTGGATCTGGGGCGTAACCGGCAGTTGCGGCTATGCCTTGGCAACTGAAATCCCGGTGATGCATGCCGACAGCGATCTGGATCTGCTGGTTCGCTGCCCAGAACCGGCCAACCGTAATGACTTGCAGCGTTTGGCGCAATGGCTGCAGGAACTGCCTTGCCGTGCCGATGTTCAAATAGAAACGCCGCAAGGTGCCATTGCCCTGGGCGAATGGTTGCGGGATGGGCGGGCGATGCTGAAAACCGCTGAAGGTCCGCGGCTGACGGTGGATCCATGGACAATATTTCAGGATAGACGATGAAAATATTACTGACCTTTCCCGGCCAAGGGGCGCAGGTGCCGCAAATGTTGCATCAGTTACCCGCTAACGAGATGACTCAACAGTTGTTAAGCCAGGCGAGTGCGGTTCTGGGGCAGGATGTCCTGGAGCTGGACAGCGCCGAAGCTCTCGAGAAGACTCGGGCAGTACAGTTATGCTTACTGATTTCCGGGGTGGCCTATGCCCGTCAATTGCAACAACAAGGGATCAGTGCCGATTTTGTCAGTGGTTTGTCGATTGGCGCTTTTCCCGCTGCGGTGATCGCTGGCGCTCTGACTTTCCCGGATGCAGTGCGGCTGGTTGCCCTACGCGGGCAGTTAATGGAGCAGGCTTATCCTACGGGATATGGTTTGGCGGCGATCCTTGGATTACCGCTACGCCAACTGGAAATGCTGATTGCGCAAGTCAACAGCGCTGCGTTGCCGGTATATCTGGCGAATATCAATGCTGAGGAGCAAATGGTTATTGCGGGTAGCGAGGCCGCAATGGCGCAGGTTATGGCACTGGCAAAAGCGGGTGGGGCAGCGAAGGTTCAGCGCTTGGCTGTAAGTGTGCCGTCGCACTGCGCATTGTTGATACCGGCGGCTGAAAAGTTGGCACAGGCAATAAAACAGGTGCCGATTGCCCGCCCGCAGATTGCTTATCTTAGTGGCAGTAGCGGGCGTGTGTTATGGCAGCCGGAACGCATTGCTGACGATCTGGCATTCAATATGGCACGAGTCGTTCGCTGGCATGAGGCAATGGTGGCCGCCTACGAGCGGGAGGTCCGTCTGGCGATAGAAATGCCACCAGGAGCCGTGCTCACCGGTTTGAGCAAGAAAGTGATGGAGCAGGGGGAGGCACTATCGCTTGGCCAACAGGGATTGGCTGCCGTGTGTGGCATTGTGGCCAAATATCGGCGAAGTTAGATCGGCTCTTCCCCTCGAGCATACATCCGGCCTTCTGCGGCCAGCGCCAGCAGGTTTGGGTCTTGCTGTTGATTGCGGTTGAATACCAACGCGATGGTTTGGCGCATCTGATAGTGTTCGCGTAGTGGCATCAGTTTCAAACTATGCTCATACATCTTCTTCATTCGTCCCGGCATCAGTGTGTAACCCACTCCGGCCTGAACCAGGCTGAGCATCGAGAAGATGTCGTTCACTCTAGTCACGATTTCCGGTTCGAAACCGGCTACCTGGAAAGCTTCGTTGAAACCGTGGTAGGTGGCGAAGCCTTCGGTCAGGGAAACGAACTTCTGGCTGCGAAAGTCCTGCAGATCCACCGTTTCGCCACTTTTTAATGTGCAAGACGCCGGAGCAGCCAGAAAAATACCGTCTTCAAACAACGGCAGGATTTCGAAGCGTAGCGGATCGATCTGGCTATCTGAGACTGAAATCAGGATGGCGTCTAACAGTTGATTCTCTAGCTGGGTTAGCAGATCCTGATTCGAGCCCATCGTCAGGTTGATTTCCATGGTTGGGCGGCGCAATTTCAACCCCATGATCAAGCGCGGTACGGTTTCCAGCGTGAGCGAGTAAAGAGTGCCGATACGCAGACGTTGCTGGCCAAAACCCGCCTTGAGGCGCGTCTCTTCGATACCTTTGTACGTCAAATCCACAATGTCCCGTGCATATTCAGCCAGCGTCTGCGCCGCGGGTAATGGCAACAGATTACGGCCCTTATGAATAAACAGCGGGCAGCGGAAACCTTCCTCCAGGGTATGTAACGCACGGTGAACGCTGACGCTGCTCAGACCCAGCTTTTCCGCAGCCCTACCGATATTTTCCTTCTCCATAAAGGCCAGAAAGATTTCCAGTTTTTTCAGAGTGATTTCGCTGTCGATCATCGGTTCAGGCTCTAGCGAGGGATAAAGCAGTGATGATAGCAAGGATCGCCGGGCGATAGCAGACAGATACCGCCTTCCCAAGCGGGGCGTTAACCGTTATATTGCGCCGCCGTTTAGTCTTTTGGGCATAGGGTAGCCTGGCCACAACTCAAATGACGCTGGTTTTTATTGGGCCCAATGATCAACTTTGCGAGCGCTCACTGAAACAGTCGTGAATTAATGTTTAAACTTAAGTACCGTCTTATACAACGGCTCAGGAGGGCATGCGATGGATTACGAATTTCTGCGTGACGTCACCGGTCAAGTGGTGGTCAGATTTTCGATGGGGCATGAGGCTATTGGCCATTGGATTAACGAAGAGCTTAAAGGCGATTTTAATTTACTGGATCGCATCGAGGCCGGAGCAGCAGAGGTCAAAGGCAGTGAACGTCAGTGGCAACTGGAAGGCCACGAATACACTTTGCTGATGGATGGCGAAGAAGTGATGATTCGCGCCAATCAACTGGCGTTTGAAAGTGACGAAATGGAAGAGGGGATGAATTACTATGATGAAGAAAGTCTCTCTTTCTGCGGTGTAGAAGACTTCCTCGCGGTGCTTAAAGCCTATCGTTCCTTTATGCTGAACTATTGATTTCCAGGCTGTCTTGCCGGACAGCCTTTCACACCACGCTCAATCCCTTTCCTATCTGATTAAAATAAATCAAAAAATCATCTATGTGATTTTAAAATCTGCGATCTGGCGCTTGTTTATCTTAATTTTGATCAAATACAATCAACTTGATTAAAATAAATCAAATAAATGAGGGCGTGATGAAAATAAAGGCGGCAATAGAAAAAATCCCTGGGGGGATGATGGTTGTCCCACTAGTGCTTGGTGCAATGCTCAACACTTTTGCTCCACAGGCACTGGAAATTGGCGGTTTCACCACGGCGTTATTCAAGAACGGTGCTGCGCCGTTGATTGGTGCATTCCTGCTGTGCATGGGGGCGGGTATCAGCTTCAAGGCCGCCCCGCAAGCACTGCTACAGGGGGGCACAATCACCCTGACCAAGCTGTTGGTTGCCATGGCATTGGGGTTGGGCGTTGAACAACTGTTTGGTGCTGAGGGTATTTTTGGCCTGACGGGGTTGGCGATCATTGCTGCCATGAGTAATTCCAACGGCGGCCTGTATGCTGCGCTGGTAGGGGAGTTCGGCAATGAGCGGGATGTGGGCGCTATTTCGATTCTGTCACTGAATGACGGGCCATTCTTTACCATGATCGCGCTCGGTGCGGCGGGCATGGCTAACATACCGATGATGGCGCTGGTCGCGGTTCTGATCCCGCTGTTGGTGGGGATGCTGTTGGGCAATCTGGATCATCAGATGCGTGAGTTCCTGACCAAAGGTGGCCCACTCTTGATCCCGTTTTTTGCGTTTGCCCTTGGGGCCGGGATCAATCTGGAAATGCTGTTGCAAGGTGGGGTTGCCGGAGTTCTGCTTGGCGTGTTGACCACCTTTGTCGGCGGTTTCTTCAATATTCGCGCTGACCGGTTGGTGGGGGGCTCAGGTATTGCCGGTGCGGCAGCATCGAGTACTGCGGGCAATGCGGTAGCGACGCCATTGGCGATTGCTCAGGCAGACCCTTCTCTAGCCAGCGTGGCCGCTGCTGCAGCGCCACTGATTGCCGCTTCGGTGATTACCACAGCCATACTGACCCCGATACTCAGTTCCTGGGTTGCCAAGCGTAATGCTGCAAAAAGCGCGGCGCTGGAGGAGGCAATATGAGGTTGATCGTGATCGCCGATGATTTTACGGGTGCCAATGATACAGGTGTGCAACTGGCAAAAAAGGGCGCTCGAACCGACGTGGTGCTCAATGAGTTACCTCAGGCCACAAATCGCGCAGACGTTCTGGTGATTAACACTGAAAGCCGAGCGTTAAACACTGCGATGGCCAAAGCCAAAGTGAGCGAGGCTTTGCGGCCCTACTGCCAGCATGAGCTTCCGCCACTGGTTTACAAAAAGATCGACTCTACCTTTCGTGGCAACGTTGGGGCAGAGATAGAGGCGGCAATGCAGGCCTGCGGGGCACAATTGGCGATTGTAGCAGCCGCCATTCCTGCAGCAGGGCGCGTAACACTCAACGGTGAATGCCGGGTTCACGGTGTTCTGCTGGTGGAAACGGAGTTTGCCAGCGATCCGAAAACCCCCATTATTTCCTCACACATCAAGACACTGATTGGTTTGCAAACGGTTTATCCGATCGAGGAATTAGATTTACATACGGTACGTGGCGGTATGCTTGAAGCGGCATTACAGCGCTTGAGTCTGGCTGGGCCGTTGATTGTCGTGGTTGATGCCGAGACCGATAGCGATCTGGCATTACTGGCGCAAGCAACCTTACAACTTTCTAACCGTTATGTGCTGGTGGGCGCGGCAGGTTTGGCGAATGCCCTACCTGCAAGCAGCTATCTCACCGCTCGCCAACGTTTGCCGGTGTTGGTGGTGGCCGGCTCAATGAGCGAAGCTACTCGGCAGCAGATTATTTTTGCCGCCGAAGAGAAATCGCTGGGCATTCTGGACGTTGATGTCGAAGCGTTATTGCGCCCGGACCGCGAGGCGGTGATAGAAGCTATTGCCCGTCAGGCGGTAACGGTGCTGCGAGACCGCCAGCATTGCGTGTTGCGTACCTGCCGGGATGCCGATGCCCGCCAGATGGTTGAAACGCTATGTGAAAAATATGGCCTTTCCCGCCAAATGTTGGGTGACAAAATCAGCCAGACGTTAGGCGTGATCACATTGGCAATTATCAATCAGGCACAAATCGGTGGGCTGTTTCTGACCGGTGGAGATATTGCCATTGCTGTCGCCAGATCGCTTGGGGCAGAGGGCTACCGTATCACCAGTGAAGTAGCCCCTTGTGTGCCCTGTGGCACCTTTGTGAACAGCGAAATCGACGATCTACCGGTGATCACCAAAGCCGGGGGGTTTGGCGGCCCGTCAACGCTGCGTGATGCACTTTATTTTATTGAGGAGATGTACAGTGGCAAATAACACGATTGCAGTCACCATGGGTGATCCGGCAGGCATTGGCCCAGAAATTATTATCAAGGCGCTGTCTGAAGGCGAGTTGGCGGGAACGCCAGCGCTAGTGGTGGGCTGTCTGCAAACGTTACAGCGTATTCAGGCACTGGGGATCGCCCCGAAAGTGGAGCTAAAGCCGATCCAACAGGTTTCGCAGGCACGTTTTGCCCCCGGTATTATCAACGTAATTGACGAACCGCTGGAGGATCCTACGGCATTAGTACCGGGGAAAGTTCAAGCCCAGGCCGGGGATCTGGCTTATCGGTGCGTAAAGCGTGCCACCGAACTGGCTATGGCAGGAGAGGTTAGGGCCATCGCCACAGCGCCGTTAAATAAAGAAGCGTTGCACTTGGCTGGGCATCTGTATCCAGGGCATACGGAACTGCTGGCAAAGCTCACCAACAGCCGCGATTACGCCATGGTGCTGTATACCGATAAACTGAAAGTGATCCATGTTTCAACCCATATCGCTTTGCGCAAGTTCCTGGATACGCTGAATACCGAGCGCATAGAAACAGTTGTCGCGATGGCAGACACTTTCCTCAAGCGCGTTGGTTTTAAACAACCGAGGATTGCAGTCGCAGGGGTTAATCCGCATGCGGGGGAAAATGGTCTGTTTGGCGATGAGGAGAGCAATATCGTCAGTCCGGCGATTGCCGCAGTCAGACAACGCGGAATCGATGTTTATGGCCCATGTCCGCCTGATACTGTTTTTCTGCAGGCTTATGAAGGGCAGTACGATATGGTGGTGGCGATGTACCACGATCAGGGGCACATCCCCCTCAAACTGCTGGGCTTCTATGATGGGGTCAATATCACCGCTGGCTTGCCGTTTATCCGTACTTCTGCCGACCATGGCACCGCATTTGATATTGCCTGGACAGGTAAAGCCAAGTCTGAGAGCATGGCTATCTCGATTAAATTAGCCACTCAGTTGGCGTAGTTCAACGGATGTCATGAAGCCACAAAACCGTCAGGACCAGATCCTGGAATATCTGAAAGCCCATAATCTGGTCACTGTTGAGCAATTGGTCAGCGCGATTGATGCTTCACCTGCCACCATCCGGCGTGACCTGATCAAACTTGATGAACAGGGGATCATCAACCGCAGCCATGGTGGTGTAGCGCTTAACCGCTTTATTCCTGCTCAGCCGACCACTGATGAAAAACAACTGCGTCATCCGCAAGAGAAGCGAGCAATCGCCCAGCATGCCGTCACGATGATCCGAGCCGGTGACTCAGTAGTGCTGGATGCAGGCACCACCATGCTCGAACTGGCGCGGTATTTGACCCACCTGCCGTTGCGGGTGATCACCGCCGATCTGCATATTGCCCTGTTCCTTTCCGGGTTCAAACAGATAGAAGTGACCATTATTGGTGGCAGGATCGATGACAGTAGCCAGTCATGCGTTGGCGATCATGGGCGCAGATTGTTGCGGGGGATTTACCCGGATATCGCTTTTGTCAGCTGTAATTCGTGGAGCATTGCCAAAGGGATAACGACGCCAACCGAAGAAAAAGCCGGTTTGAAGCAGGATCTGATGGCGAATGCCCGCCAGCGGGTGTTATTGGCAGACAGCAGTAAATTCGATGCTTATTCGCTATTCTGTGTGGCTCCGCTCTGCAGCCTGACCGATATAGTGACTGATAGCGCCTTGCCGTCAGCAGCGCAACAGCAGTTGGCAGATTTACCCGTTGGTTTGCATCTGGTATGAGTGACAGGGCAACTCAGTTTGGCCTCAGACTGCTGACAACCCCCGTTATTAGGGAGAGCGTGCCGAAGGGGTCGTAGCGGCGTAAGCCGCCGGAGCGCCCCTCGGTGCGCTAGGCCCGAGTATCTCAGGCTAAAAAATTACTTTGTCATCAACCCAGGTTGCCCTTAATGCATGGGTTACAGATGCGGAATATTGCGCCCGTAGTAGATTTCCTGCATCTCTTTCCACAGCAGAGCGGTGATGCGGTCCCGTTCCGCCACACTTAGCTCTTCCGGCTTGGCGTTAAACAGGTAGTGTTTCAGATCAAAATCCTTCAGCAGCATCTTGGTGTGGAAAATATTCTCCTGATACACGTTCACATCCATCATGTGGTATAGCGCCTTCATATCTTTAGACATAAAGTTCTGGATCGAATTGATCTCATGATCGATGTAGTGCTTCACCCCGTTCACGTCACGGGTAAAACCGCGTACGCGGTAATCCATGGTGACGATATCCGATTCCAGTTGATGGATCAGATAGTTCAATGCCTTGAGCGGTGAAATCACCCCGCAGGTCGATACCTCAATATCGGCCCTGAAGGTACACAGACCGCCTTCTGGGTGGCTTTCAGGATAGGTGTGCACGCAGATATGGCTTTTATCCAGATGGGCAACCACCGTCTTGGGGAGCGGGCCTGGGTGCTCTGAGGTATCCACATCTTTAGGATCAACCGGCTCTTCGCTCACCAGAATGGTGACGCTGGCACCCTGTGGGTCATAATCCTGACGTGCGATATTAAGAATATTGGCACCAATGATCTCGCAGGTTTCACTGAGGATCTCGGTCAGGCGGTTGGCATTGTATTGTTCGTCAATGTAGGCGATATAGCCATCGCGGTCGTCTGCGGTTTTGGCGTAACAAATATCGTAAATACAAAAACTCAGGCTTTTGGTCAGGTTATTGAAACCGTGCAGTTTGAGCTTATGCAATTAGGTTCACCTCCTTTGTCTCGCTTAGCGTGAAGCGCACAGTGCATTGAGTAAATACTGCGGCAGTGCAAAGCTGCCAGCGTGAATAGCCGGGTTATAGTAGCGGCAATCTATGCCACTTTGATTAAGTCGCTGTTGCAGTGTGGGAATATCAAGCAGACGCAGTGCTGGATCCTGGCTGGCCCATGCAAACGTCATGATGCCGCCGTAGTAGGTTGGCACCGCAGCCTGATAGAAGCTGACGTCCTTGAAATAGGGGCCCAGTCTGGTATGGCTATTGACCGCTTCGTCCTGTTGCAGGAAGCAGACGCCGTTCTGCGCCACAAAGATGCCGCTTTCATTCAGGCAACGGGCGCAACCTTCATAGAAGGCCGAAGTAAACAGGCTCTCACCAGGGCCAATCGGGTCTGTACAATCCGAAATAATCACATCAAATTTATCATCGGTCTGATTAACAAAGTTGACGCCATCATCGATCACCAGTTTGAAACGGGGATCGTCAAAAGAACCGGCATGGTGATTGGGCAGATACTGGCGACAGAACGCTACCACGCCAGCATCGATTTCCACCATGGTAATCTGCTCAACCTCTTTATGGCGGCTCACTTCACGCAGCATACCGCCATCGCCACCACCAATAATCAGCACCTTCCTGGCTTGGCCGTGTGCCAACAAAGGAACGTGGGTCATCATTTCGTGATAGATAAACTCATCACGCTCAGTGGTTTGTACCACGCCATCAAGTGCCATCACGCGGCCCAACACCGGATTTTCGAAGATCACCAGATCCTGATGCTCGGTCTTTTCACGATAAAGGACGTTTTCGACAGAGAAATACTGGCCAAAATGGGTATGCAGCGTTTCATACCAAATTTCTTTCTGGGTCATATGCGGTTTACTCAGTAATAACAGACATGAAAAATGGCGAGACATCATAAGCCCTGCCTGCTGAAAATTACAGCATTACCAGCATTCGGGCGTTGATGAACACGGCTGACTCTGCCCTTCACCCTCCGCCTTGATAACGGGCTTTTGGGTATGCGACGGCACCACGGACAGTTAAGGGACACAGCCTAGAGTCAACTTAAATTGGGGGAGTTAGTTTGCGTAGGCCAGCAGGTTCAGGGAGTCACGCGCCAGAGATTTGCATTTATTGGGGGTAGGAATAGCAATGCCGCTGAGATCGCGATAACTGTCCTCACCCAGAGCTTTCATGTTGAAGCTATTATAGTTGCTCAGATCCCAGCGGTTCTGTTGGGCGAAATACACAATGGCGCGTTTGATCTGCGCATTCGGTAAATCGTTATAGCCACACTCATTTTTCAGATACACAAAAACCGCGGTCAGATCTGCCAGATCTTCCGCTTCAGATTCGTTAAGCGCCAGGCTGGCATTGGAAAACCCCAGCATCGTTAGCAGTACCATCAACAACGTTGTTTTTTTCATCATTAAAATAGACCTGTTAAATATCTGTTGACGTTACCACACTTGTCTGTAAATACACCAAATTTTATTGCGAGCGGGTTAATGCTTGACCTTCCCCTAAGGGAAAGCATTAGGCTGCAGGCATTGAACCATCGAACACCGAGAAAGGGAGTCTGCAATGTTACGCCGTGATTTTATCAAATTGACCGCTGGGCTATGCGCGGTTAGTGCTTTACCCGTTTTTAGCCGTGCTGCCTGGGCTGCTGAACGTCCTACTTTACCGATCCCACCTGTTTTAACGCCGAATGTACAGGGAAAAATTGCGCTGACTTTACAAACTGGTGAAATGAATTGGTTACCCAATGCCGCCACCCGCACCTGGGGAATTAACGGCCCGTTACTCGGCCCTGTGGTGCGTTTGCAACGTGGTAAACCGGTGACGGTAGAGATAAGTAACCAATTACCCGAAGCCAGCACGGTGCATTGGCATGGGCTGGCGATCCCCGGTGATGTCGACGGGGGGCCACAGGCCTTGATCCAACCAGGTACGACCCGTGAGGTGAGTTTCACCGTCGATCAGCCTGCGGCGACTTGCTGGTTCCATCCACATACTCATGGCAAAACCGGGCATCAGGTGATGATGGGGTTGGGGGGATTAGTGCTACTGGAGGATGAGGAAAGTGCGCAATTGCCACTACCGAACACCTGGGGCCACGACGATTTCCCGGTGATCCTGCAAGATAAACGCCTGGGCGATGACGGTCAGATCGAATACCAGTTAGACGTAGTGAGCGCTGCCGTGGGTTGGTTTGGCGATCGGATGTTTACCAATGGTGCTGCCTACCCACAACACATTGCCCCGCGCGGTTGGTTGCGCCTGCGTTTGCTTAATGGTTGTAATGCGCGCACGCTGAATTTAGCCGCCAGCGACAACCGGCCCCTGTACGTTATAGCCAGTGACGGTGGCTTCCTCGCCGAGCCGGTAAAACTGACAGAATTGCCGATCCTGATGGGGGAGCGTTTTGAAGTTTTGGTTGATGCTTCTGATGGCAAACCGTTCGATATTGTTACCTTGCCGGTCAAACAGATGGGCATGACGCTGGCACCTTTCGATCTGCCATTACCGGTATTGCGCATCCAGCCTTCGCTGGAGCTGGGGGTAAAATCAATGCCTGACAGCCTGGTTAAGCTACCGGCGTTGCCTTCACTGTCTGGGCTGCAGGAACGCTGGTTACAACTGATGATGGATCCCAAACTCGACACGCTTGGTATGCAGGGATTGATGGATCGCTACGGCCATCAGGCAATGGCTGGTATGAGTATGGATCATAGTAAAGCCGATGCTGGTAACAGCACTGCCGCTATGGACCATGGCAACATGGCAGGTATGGATCACAGCAAGATGGCGGGTATGGAGCATGAAGCTCCGTCATTTGATTTCAGCCACGGCAATATGATCAACGGCAAAGCTTTCGATATGGCTAAACCAGCGTTTGAGGTCAAACGCGGCCAATACGAGAAATGGACCATTTCGGGGGAGGGCGACATGATGCTGCATCCGTTCCATATCCACGGTACCCAGTTCCGCATTCTGTCAGAAAATGGCAAGCCACCGGCAGCGCATCGTGCTGGTTGGAAAGATACGGTACTGGTTGACGGCTGGCGCAGTGAGGTTCTGGTCCGTTTCGATCAATTGGCAAGTGCGCAACACCCCTACATGGCTCACTGCCACCTTTTGGAACATGAAGATACCGGGATGATGCTGGGCTTTACTGTCACCGCCTAAAATATCAGTTAGGCTTATACCCTGCAGGTGGCGATGCACTCGCGTCGCCACCGCCCGCCAGCTATGGTAAACTCTGCGCCTTTCTTCCGGCAAACTGACCTGAAAACTATGAAACACACCGTAGAAGTAATGATTTCCGAGCAGGAAGTTAAGACCCGCATTGCTGAACTTGGCCGCCAAATCACTGATGATTACCGCGATAGCGGCAGTGATATGGTACTGGTCGGGCTGTTGCGTGGTTCTTTCATGTTTATGGCCGATCTGTGCCGTACCATCGAAGTCTCGCATGAAGTCGATTTCATGACCGCTTCTAGCTACGGTAGCGGCATGTCCACCACCCGTGACGTAAAAATCCTTAAAGATCTGGACGAAGATATCCGTGGTAAAGACGTCTTGATTGTTGAAGACATCATCGATTCCGGTAATACCTTGAACAAGGTGCGGGAAATCCTGGCATTACGTGGCCCTAAATCCCTGGCGATTTGTACGCTGCTGGATAAACCAGAGCGCCGTGAAGTGGATGTGCCGGTTGAATACGTCGGGTTCGCGATCCCGGACGAATTTGTGGTGGGCTATGGTATCGATTATGCCCAGCGCTATCGCCATCTGCCCTACATTGGCAAAGTGGTGTTGCTGGACGAATAATACTTTCGGGGTTCAATTAAGCTTGAACCCTAAGCGGTAGTCAGGCTGTGCCACTCTCAGTGGCCGCAGCCTGGCTCAATCATTTATCCTGTAGCAGCGTGGCTATGGCTTTGCGGTAGCCCATCTCCAGGCTTTCGCGGCTGGTGGCCGTGACTTCCAGATCCCGCAACCGACCATCCTGGATCCCGTAAACCCAACCGTGGATCATCACTTTCTGGCCGCGCTTCCATGCAGACTGCATGATGGTCGAGTGGCCCAGGTTGTAAACCTGTTCAATGACGTTGATCTCGCACAATACATCAAGGCGTTGCTCCGGTTCCAACTCCCCCAGCAGCGAGCTGTGCTTGTACCATAGATCGCGAATGTGCAGCAGCCAGTTGTTGATCAGCCCCAGTTCCGGGTTTTCAACGGCAGCTTCTACACCGCCACAACCCAGGTGGCCGCAGATGATAATATGCTCAACTTCCAGCACGTCGACGGCGTACTGCACCACGGACAGGCAGTTCAGATCGGTATGGATCACCAGATTGGCTACGTTACGGTGCACGAACAGTTCGCCCGGCTCCAGGCCTGTCAAACGTTCGGCTGGAACGCGGCTGTCTGAGCAACCAATCCATAAGAATCTCGGTTTTTGCGCTTGAGACAAACGTTCAAAAAAGCCGGGATCTTCCTGGTTGATGGTAGTTGACCAGCGCTGATTGTTGGCGATAAGCCTTTCGATTTCTTTCATGGAAGTTATTGGCCTGTAATGAACGAATTGCGTTGATGTAATATATGGCAAGCTTCACAATTTGGAAATCGGAACAGTGAGACAAATTTTCGCACGGATTCGACGCTGTAAGGAGACTGCTGATGATAAACTCACCTGATTACCCAGCACAGCAGCATACCCATCTTCACAAGGTACTCACTCACTTATGAATTATGCACTGGAAATTGCGCAGTTGACCAAAACCTATGCCGGCGGTGTGAAGGCATTGCGCGGTATCGATCTGAACGTTGAGGCAGGAGATTTTTATGCCCTGCTAGGGCCAAATGGTGCCGGAAAATCAACTACCATCGGTATCATCAGTTCGCTGGTGAACAAGACTTCTGGCAGCGTACGGGTGTTTGGTTACGATATTGACAAAGATATCGTCAATGCCAAGCGTCAGCTTGGCCTGGTGCCGCAGGAGTTCAACTTTAATCCGTTTGAAACCGTGATGCAGATTGTGGTCAACCAGGCGGGTTATTATGGCGTTGAGCGTCGCGAGGCGAATGCGCGAGCGGAGCAGTATCTTTCCCAGCTCGATCTTTGGGGCAAACGCAATGAGCGGGCGCGCATGCTTTCTGGTGGGATGAAACGCCGCCTGATGATTGCCCGTGCGCTGATGCATCAACCCAAACTGCTGATCCTCGATGAGCCCACTGCCGGGGTTGATATCGAGCTGCGCCGCTCGATGTGGGGGTTCCTCAAAGAGTTGAATGCTCAGGGCACCACCATCATCCTGACGACCCACTATCTGGAAGAAGCCGAGATGCTATGCCGCAATATAGGCATCATTCAACACGGTGAACTGGTAGAAAACACGTCAATGAAAGGGCTGCTGGCGAAGCTTAAGTCGGAAACCTTCATCCTCGATCTGGCAGCAAAAAGTCCGTTGCCGAAACTTGACGGTTATCATAGCCGTTTGACGGATACCTCCACCCTGGAAGTAGAAGTCATGCGTGAACAAGGTCTTAATGGCCTGTTCGCCCAACTGAGTGCGCAAGGGATTCAAGTTCTGAGTATGCGTAACAAGGCAAACCGGCTGGAAGAGCTGTTCGTCAATCTGGTGAATGGCAATGGAGAACAAGCATGACGCATTTGTATTGGGTGGCCTTGAAGAGCATCTGGGCAAAAGAGATCAACCGTTTCGCACGCATCTGGATCCAGACTCTGGTTCCGCCAGTGATCACCATGACGCTGTATTTCATCATTTTCGGTAACCTGATTGGTTCACGTATTGGTGAAATGCATGGTTTTGATTATATGCAGTTTATCGTCCCCGGTCTGATCATGATGGCGGTGATCACCAACTCTTACGCTAACGTGGCTGCGTCGTTCTTCAGTGCCAAGTTCCAGCGTAACATTGAAGAGTTGCTGGTAGCTCCGGTTCCGACCCATGTGGTGATTGCTGGCTATGTGGGTGGCGGTGTAGCGCGCGGCGTTTGCGTCGGGATACTGGTGACGGTGATTTCACTGTTCTTTGTTCCATTACAGGTCCATGCGTGGTGGGTGATCGCGTTAACGCTGATGCTGACGGCGATCCTCTTCTCGCTGGGTGGCCTGATCAATGCCGTTTTTGCTACCACTTTTGACGATATCAGCCTGGTACCGACTTTTGTTTTGACGCCGTTGACTTACTTGGGCGGGGTGTTTTACTCGCTGACGCTGTTACCGCCATTCTGGCAGGCAGTCTCTAAACTGAACCCTATTGTTTACATGATTAGTGGTTTTCGCTTTGGTTTCCTGGGGATTGCCGATGTACCGCTGGTATTTACCATGGCGGTGCTGGTGGCATTCATCGTGGTGTTTTACGGTGTAGCCTGGTACCTGATCGAGCGTGGCCGCGGTTTACGTTCCTGATATAAAACCCCTCCCAACCCGGGGAGGGGTTTATTGATTTGGCTCATGTATCAATTAAATCTATAGAATTGAGCGAGCAACGCCTTTTTCTCGATGATTTAAATCGTGCTATGCTAGTTCTCCAATTTTTATTCGTTTTCTAATTACCTATTCCTAAGTAGAACAACCCATGCAGTCTCAACACAAAATAGTGGCAGTACTACTTGGCATTTTTATGTCGTTTTTGGCCCCCTCGGCATTGGCGGATCTACTGTCGGAAAATAGTGCCGCTAAAGCCGAGTACATGGAAGCCCAACGCAATAGTGAGATCTATTCGTTGATCGGTGAGCGCGTTATTCCTGTTGGTCAGGTGAAGAAGGGGCAACTGCTCCAGGTGTTCCCGGCAGAGGCAGAATACTATGAGTTCAAGTTTGGTAACGGCACCGGCTTTATAGATAAAGAAGATGTACGTAGCGTGGCTAAGTCACGCAAAGGGAATGATAGTCTCGCTGAGTTGAACAAGCAGGTCACTAATCAAAACCTGATCACTCAGAGGCCGATCAACGTCTACACCCGGGCGGATAGTGACAGCGAAACCTTTGGCGTACTGGAAGAGAATCTGCGCTATCCGATCATCGGCAAGTTGAAAGACAGGCTGAATAATACCTGGTATGAAGTGAACATCGGCCAACGTTTAGGATATGTCAGCGAGCAGGACTGTGAGATAGATAACGGTATCCCGGTGCTGACCTATCACCACCTGTTGAAGAACGAGGAGAATAAACGTTTCCGCAATACTTCAACCACCACTTCTGACGTGGCATTCAGTAACCAGATGACCTACCTCAAGCGCGCAGGTTATGACACCATTTCCATGTACCAATTGGAAGCCTATCTGAACAATCAGATAAACTTGCCGGGAAAAGCCGTGGTGCTAACCTTTGACGATGGGCTGAAGTCGGTATATCGCTATGCTTATCCGGTGCTCAAGAACTATGGGTTCCGCGCTACGGCATTCATCATCTCTTCGCGTATCAAGCGGCATCCGCAGAAGTGGGATCCAGACTCACTGCAGTTTATGAGCATCTCGGAGTTGCGGGAGATTCAGGATGTATTTGATATCCAATCACATACGCATTTTCTGCATCGCACCGGGCCTAACCGCAAGCCGATCTTACTGAGCCGGTCGCTGCACAATATTGAGTTTGATTTTGAGCGTTCAAGAAGGGCGCTGGAACAGTTCAACCCGCATGTGCTGTACCTTTCCTACCCGTTCGGTGGCTATAACCAAACCGCTATCCAGGCGGCAAAAGACGCTGGGTTGCATATAGCGGTGACTACGGTTCAGGGGAAAGTGAAGCCGGGTGATAACCCGTACACCTTGAAACGATTATATATTCTGCGTACCGATTCGATTCCAACCATGGCAGAACGCATCGCCAATAAGCCGGGTGCTGTAGTCACGCAGTAAAGATATATACTCTAAATAATTCGAGTATAACGGGCACCGAAAGTGCCCGTTATATTATCAGGCAACCTGGACAGGAACGGCTTTCGCCTTGCGCTGCAGGTGGTTTTCACCTTCAAAGTAGGCGACTTTCGGGTGATGTTGGCGAGCATCGGCGTCGCTCATCTGCACGTAAGAGCAGATGATCAGCTTATCGCCAACGCAGGCGCAGCGGGCTGCCGCGCCGTTGACCGAAATAATGCGTGAGCCGCGTTCGGCAGCGATAGCATAAGTGGAGAAACGTTGGCCATTGTCAACGTTGTAAATATCAATCGCTTCATATTCCAGGATACCTGCGGCCTCCAGAAAGTCCTGGTCGATGGCGCAGGAACCTTCATAATGCAGGTCAGCCTGAGTCACTTTCACCCGATGCAGTTTGCCTTGCAACATAGTACGTATCATAAGCGTTACCTAACTGAATATCGGCCTTTTCAGGCGGCTGAGTTTATCTATATTCCTGCTTTCTGGCACCGTTCTGGCTTAAACCGCAGATTGAAACTTAACAGCATATCGCCGCTGATAAACCGAATCAGTCTACTGCCAACGTGGTCAGAACGGCAATGAATCTACAACAAATAGCTTATACGTCATAATTCAAGTTGCATGGGTGTTGGCTGCGCCAACTACTTGACCCGTCCATGGGCCTCGCCCCTTTGGGGCCGCTGCAAGCAGCGTTCAAATCTGCTCCAGGCAGATTTGTTGCATCAGTCACATAGTGGGCTATGCTCTTGGCGAGTTTTGGTCTTGCCGCCTACATGCAACTCGAATTATTTAGAGTAAATTGTGTCAGGTCGACCTGCTGATTGTCGATCAGGCGGGCCTTGCCCAACCAGGCTGCCATCAGCACGACTGCGCGGCGGCTCTCCACACTCAAGGGTTGCAGGGTATCCGCATCGCGAATAAACAGCTCATCCGGTGTGAAACCTGCGGCACGCAGTTTATCGGCTGCCTGCATCAATAGCTGTTCAACATGACGTTCACCGTTGCCGAGTTGCTCCGCCAGCGCGTTCATAATCTTGCTGAGCTGCGGAGCGATCTTACGCTCTTCAGCGGTAAGGTAGCCATTACGTGAACTAAGAGCCAGACCGTCTTTGGCTCGTACCGTAGGCACTCCGACAATCTCGATGTCATAACCCATGTCTGTGACCATTTTGCGGATCAAGGCCAGTTGTTGGTAGTCTTTCTCACCGAAGCAGGCCACATCCGGTTGAACCAGGTTGAACAATTTACTGACGACGGTGGAAACACCGCGAAAATGCCCTGGCCGACTGGCTCCTTCCAGCATGGTGGAGATCCCCGGAACATCAACGCTGGTCTGCTCACCAATGCCTTCAGGGTAAACCTCTGCAGGTGCTGGGGCGAAGACAAGGTCGACGTTACGACGATTCAGTTTTTCACAGTCCTCCTGCAGCGTGCGCGGGTAGCGCGCCAGATCGTCCGGGCGCTCGAATTGCATCGGGTTAACGAAAATACTCACCACCACAATGTCGGCAAGGGCGCGGGCTTCTTCAACCAGCGTCATATGGCCTTCATGCAGATTGCCCATGGTGGGTACCAGAGCGATGCGTTTACCCTCTTGCCGCCAGCGGCGAATTTGCTGGCGCAGCAATAGCAGGGTTTCGATAATGACCATTCCTTAACTCCTTGAGATCCAACCGTCAGCGCGTAATTTTATTTTCAACTGCCCACTCAATTGAACGAGTGCTGTTCATCGGGGTAAATGCCTTGCTCTACTTCCTGAATATACAACTGGACAGCGCTGCGGATATCACCGCTCTGCGCCAGGAAGTTTTTAGCAAATTTAGGGGTATGACTGCCGGTTATTCCTAAAGCGTCATACATCACCAATATCTGCCCATCAGTGGCATTGCCTGCGCCAATACCGATAACCGGAATTGATAAGGCCTCGGTGACCTTACGGGCAAGTTCAGTTGGTACACACTCCAGCACCAGTAGTTGTATCCCTGCTAATTCCAGGTTTTTGGCATCCTCCAGCAACTGTTTGGCCGCCAGTTCATCACGCCCCTGCACTTTGTAACCGCCGAATACGTTGACAGACTGAGGGGTAAGGCCAAGATGGCCACAGACGGGAACGGCACGCTCCGTGAGCATCTTCACCGTTTCATACAGCCAACTGCCACCTTCCAACTTGACCATATTCGCCCCGGCACGCATCAGTTCTGCCGAACTGTTAAATGCTTGTTCCGGTGTGGCATAACTCATGAAGGGCAAATCTGCCAATAGCAGGCAGGCAGGCGCACCACGGCGTACCGCGCGGGTGTGATAGGCAACGTCGGCGACGGTAACCGGGAGCGTTGAGTCGTGGCCTTGCAGGGTCATGCCCAATGAATCACCCACCAGTAACACTTTAATACCTTGCTCGGCAAACAGCTGAGCGAAGCTGGCATCGTAAGCGGTAATGGTAGCAAACTTGCGCTGCTCCTGTTTCCATTGGCGCAAATGGCTGATGGTGGTAGGTTTCATCACAACGTCTCCTGATAATAGCCGCACTGCGGCTGCGATACGGGGGCAAAAGTGTTGCCATTCTACTGTAACCCTTACTGAGTGGGTAGCACCGTTCATGATGATTAAGAAGTTCTTAAGAACCTTATGGTGTAATGGCGGTAATGACTAAAAAGGTGAGTTTATGAGAGTTTTGTTGATCGAAGACGACAAGCTGATTGGCGATGGCATCAAGGCGGGTTTGAGCAAACTGGGGTTTAACATCGATTGGTTTACCGATGGCATGATCGGCAAGAACGCGTTGGAAAGTGCACCCTATGATGCAGTGATCCTCGATCTCAGCCTGCCGGGGATCGATGGGCTTGATCTACTGCGCCTGTGGCGTCAGGCCGGACATGATGTGCCAGTGCTGATCCTCACCGCGCGTGATGCGTTGGAACAACGTGTCAACGGATTACAAAATGGAGCAGATGACTATCTGTGCAAGCCTTTCGCGCTCACCGAAGTTGCTGCACGCTTGCTGGCACTGATCCGTCGCCGCCATGGTCAATTGAAGCCTAAGTGGGTGCACGGCAATGTCGTCTTTGATACGGCGTCCCGTAGCGTGAGCTGCAATGGTGAACCCGTCACGCTGACGCCACGTGAGCTGGAGGTTTTGGAACTGTTCCTGCTCAACAAAGATCGAGTACTGGCACGGACACTGATTCAGGAAAAACTGTATAACTGGGACGATGAGGTGAGCAGTAACGCGGTTGAGGTTCATATCCATCATTTGCGGCGCAAACTAGGGAATGGCTTTATCCGTACCGTTCATGGCGTTGGTTACACGTTGGGGGATGAACCGTGAAGTCTCTGAGTCTGCGACTGCGGTTGATACTGATATTCAGCATATTGGCTATAGTCACTTGGTGTGCTGCCAGTGTGGTGGCTTGGATGATCACACGTCACACCATCAACGAAGTCTTTGACACCCAACAGATGCTGTTTGCCAAGCGGTTGGCAACCACTAACCTGGGGGATCGTCTCACCACTCTGAACGACCAGAGTTTGCCGAAAACCAAAAAGATTCTGCATCACGGTAAGCGCGGCGAGCAGGAGGACGATGCGTTGGCATTCGCTATCTTTTCTCGTGACGGCAAAATGTTGCTCAACGACGGAGAAAACGGTGCAGACTTTCTGTTTGACGGTAAATCGGAAGGCTTTACCGATAGCAAACCTAAAGGCGACAGCGATAGTTGGCGGTTACTTTGGCTGAATAGCCCCGACGGGCGCTACCGTATCGTGGTTGGCCAGGAGTGGGAATATCGTCATGACATGGCGTTGGGTATGGTTATAGGGCAACTGGTACCGTGGCTGGTAACTTTGCCGATCCTGATGTTGTTAATGGCCTTGATGGTGGGACGTGAGCTCAGGCCGCTACGGGAAGTAGCCGCTGGCCTGCGGCAACGGGCCCCAGACGATGCCTCGCAATTGGATGCTCATCAGGTACCGACGGAAGTTCGTCCGCTGGTGGATGCGCTTAACACGTTATTCGCACGTATCAATACCATGTTGCTGCGCGAGCGACGCTTTACTTCAGATGCCGCCCATGAACTGCGTAGCCCACTGGCGGCACTAAGGGTGCAAACTGAAGTGGTGCAACTGGCGGGAGACGACACGCAAATGCGTGATCATGCGGTGAACAATCTGACGATTGGTATTGATCGAGCTACGCGCCTGGTGGATCAACTGCTCACTCTGTCTCGGCTAGACTCATTTTCTGATTTGAACGATCTTGAATCTGTCGATTGGCGCCAACTGGTGACGAAGACATTGGCAGAATTGGAGCACACTGCTCATGCAGCAGGCATTACGCTACGTTATGAGCAGCAGGGCGAACCTTCGCAACTGTTGGGTCAACGGCTGCTGTTATCGCTGCTGGTGCGCAATTTGTTGGATAATGCGGTGCGCTATACGCCAGCGGGCGGTACGGTAATGGTCACGCTGACTACCAGACAACTTAAGGTAGAAGATGATGGCCCTGGCGTGACAGATGAGCATCTTGCCAGACTGGGGGAGCGTTTTTACCGCCCACCGGGGCAGGAGCAGACGGGAAGCGGGCTGGGGCTTTCCATTGTGCAGCTTATTGCCAGCCTGCATGGGTTACGGGTGAGTTTTGCCAATCGGCCCTCAGGGGGATTTATCGTCACCGTGGCTTTTTAAAGGCTGAATGAGCATGCATGCCACAGCTCCATGCCGTTTTTAGGTACCCGCTTCAAGCAGTCGGCGAGTGTTTCACCATCGGGGAAAACCAGCTCGGCAGCAATGTCCGCCAGCGGATAGAGCATGAATTCACGCTGTTTCAGGCCGTAATGGGGCACGGTTAACCTTTCGGTATCAATCAGCTTGTCGCCGTAGAGCATGATATCCAGATCCAGCGTGCGTGGTCCCCAACGCTCATCTTTACGCACCCGCCCCTGGTTACGTTCTATCGCTTGAGTATGGTCAAGCAACTGCTCAGGTGGCAACTGGGTATCCAGTGCCACCACGGCATTGAGGTAATCCGGCTGGTTTTGCGGCCCAAGCGGTTTAGTGCGGTAAAACGGTGAGCAGGCGATCAGGGAGCTTTGCGGAATATGATCCAGCGCTTCCAGTGCGGTTTCCACCTGTTGCAGCGGGTGCGCCAGATTGCTCCCTAACGCGATGTAAACGCGAACCATCATGCCCCTTCTTTACGTGGCACTTTGCGGCGTGGGCGGCGTTGACGTGCACGGCGCGGGGCCGGATCTTCGCCCAACGTACTCAGCATGGTTTTCTGACGCGCCGGAGTTGCCTCCTGGAATTCGTCCCACCATTCGGCCAGACGCAGCATTTCCGGGTTATTTTCCACTTCAGCACGGAGTGCCAGCAGATCGTACGCCGCACGGAATTTAGGATGTTCCATCAGCTTGTGCGCACGCTTGCCCTGGCGACGGGACAAACGTAACTGCAATTGCCAGATATCACGTACCAGCGTGGTGATGCGTTTAGGAATAGCCAACGAGCGGCACTCTTCGTCTAGAACGTCATTCATCGCCAGCGCAAAAGCATCGTAATAGGCCAGCCCGCTTTCCTGCGCCAGTTTCTGCGCATGCTCAAGCAGTGGATACCACAACATGGCCGCAAACAGGAACGCCGGATTGACGCGCATATCGTTTTGCAGACGGTGATCGGTATTTTTCAGTACCTGTGCCAGAATACGCTCCATCGGCGTGTCTTGCTGCGGCGTGAAATGGCGCGCAATCAGCGGGAACAGGGGCTGGAATAGCTGATATTCACAGAGCTTGAGGTAGGTTTTATAGCCGTAACCCGTCTGCAGCAATTTCAGCGATTCTTCAAACAGACGCGCTGGCGGGATCTCTCGTAGCAGTGAAGCCAACCGAGGGATTGGCTCGGCAGTTTCTTCGCTGAGGGTCATATCCAGCTTTGCGGCGAAGCGAACCGCGCGCAGCATGCGCACCGGATCTTCACGGTAACGGGTTTCAGGATCGCCAATCAGACGGATCACCCCTTGCTGCAAGTCGCGCAGGCCACCTACATAGTCACGTAAGGTAAAGTCTGCTACGCCGTAATACAGACTGTTGATAGTGAAATCCCGGCGCTGGGCATCTTCTTCGATCGAACCAAAGATGTTGTCACGCAGCAGCATGCCATTCACGGCCTGCTGAGAGGAATTTTTGTCTGATTCTTCACTTTGTTCGTGAGGACCACGGAAAGTGGCAACTTCGATAATCTCCGGCCCGAACATGACATGTGCCAGCCGGAAACGGCGGCCAACCAAACGGCAATTGCGGAAGAGTTTACGAACCTGTTCCGGTGTGGCGTTGGTCGTAATGTCAAAATCTTTCGGCTTTTTGCCGAGCAACAGATCGCGAACACCACCGCCAACCAGATAGGCTTCGTAGCCAGATTTATTGAGGCGGTACAGCACCTTCAAGGCGTTTTCGCTGATATCTTTGCGTGAGATCGTGTGTTGGTCACGCGGGATCACGGTCATTGATTGTGTTCCCTGTGCCGCTGGCATTGGTGGACGCTTACGCGCAGCCGGGCGGCGTGCAGGCGCTTCTCTACCGCTTTCGGTAGGGCGCTGCGGCGCTGCGGCTGATGATTGTTCTGTGGGCGTAATTTCTTCGCGATCTGTTTTGTTATCGCTTGCCGGTGCTTCATCGCGGTTTAGCTTGTCATCGCGGTTTAGTACCTTACGGCAGAAATTGGCTACTCGGGTAAAAATGGTACACCTCGATAGTGACGGATAAAAATAGTGATAACAAAAAAATAGCGGCTAATCATAGCTCACCATGGCCCCTTTGAGAATGCCGTTGTGTTTTTACACAGGTAATAGCCTGTTGACGCGGCACATCCTCCAACCGCCAATGTTGAACTGCCCAGCTCAATAACATTGGTAGATCAAGATCTTGCCAGCTTTCTGGCTGCGGCTGATGCAAAAACTTCAGGGCTTCAATCAGTACCGGACGCGGATCGCTCAAGGGGAGTGCGGGAGCATGGTTTTGCTTCGACAGTTTGAGCCCATTACCACCCAGCGCCAGCGGCAGGTGAACATATGCTGGGACCGGAGCCTGTAATTGCTGGTACAGCGCAATCTGGCGTACCGTTGGTTCGATCAGATCGGCACCCCGTACAATTTCGGTAACACCTTGAAAATCGTCATCAATGACTACCGCCAGGTTATAGGCGAACAGGCCGTCACGGCGGCGGATAATGAAATCCTCCTGCGCCAGAGCCGGATCTGCGAGCAGTTCCCCCTGTAACCGGTCGTCAAAAGCGTAGACGGGGTTTGATTGTCGCAAGCGGAGAGCGGCCCCATGCGGGCCAAGCTGAAGGTTGCGGCAGTGGCCGTCGTATATACCGCCGATCTGCTGGATACGGCTGCGGGTACAACAGCAATAATAGCTCCGATCCTGCTGTTGCAGCCAATCCAGTGTTGCGCGATAGGCATCGTGACGTTGGGATTGATAGAGGATCTCACCGTCCCAATGCAGACCATAATGCTCTAACGCAGATAAAATTCGGCTAGCGGCGCCAGCAACTTCACGCGGAGGATCGATATCTTCAATACGTACCAACCAGCGGCCACGCTGTGCACGAGCCTGGAGATAACTCCCAAGAGCGGCAATCAGCGAACCGAAATGAAGATCTCCGGAAGGTGATGGGGCGAAGCGCCCCACATAATGACTTTGTTGCATATTGGAGGTTTTACTCTGTGCGGCACGCGTGGTGTACACGTGCCGCAGGGGGTAACAACTCACTGCTTAGCCGGCCATCTGCTTTTCGCGGATTTCGGCCAACGTCTTGCAGTCGATGCACAAATCGGCAGTCGGGCGCGCCTCAAGGCGACGAATGCCGATCTCCACGCCACAAGATTCGCAGTAGCCGAAATCATCGTCTTCCACTTTCTTCAGCGTTTTCTCGATCTTTTTGATCAGTTTGCGTTCGCGATCGCGGTTACGCAATTCAAGGCTGAACTCTTCTTCCTGAGTAGCACGGTCGGCTGGATCAGGGAAGTTTGCTGCCTCTTCCTGCATATGCGAAACGGTACGATCTACTTCGTCCCTGAGTTGGTTGCGCCATGCTTCAAGAATGCGCCTGAAATGCGTCAACTGGGCGTCGTTCATGTACTCTTCGCCCGGCTTCTCTTGGTACGGCTCCACCCCAGCGATGGCGAGAATGCTCAAGGACGAGGTTTTACGGGTTTGCCCTTCTTGCATATTGCTTCTCCTACATACACACGCACTATACCCATCATTCAACAAGCTACCGGGACATTGGCCGCATTGCTCACTCTGACTACCTAGGCTTACCGTTGCCAAAGGTGTACTTTGTGACCGCCGACCCACCTGTTGAATGCGACAGGGTATGTCGAATCCCCAATATGGGGGAAAAACAGGCCGCTATAAATAACAGAAGGGAAGGGGGATGGCAATTATTCCTGTCGCCTGCTTGACAATGCTGTGAAGGAAGGCGTATTCGACTAAGCATTATCCGGTTGTAAATTTATTCGTGTCCGGACAGGCTAGTCGATTAAAAACGGCAACTTATCACAGAGATAAATACCGTCAGGCGATAATTTTGCCCCGTAACAAAAAACTTCCACTCCCAACTGCCTAACCTGTGTCAGTAATGCCGCATAACGCTGATCGATATGGTACGCGGGTGTAACCTGATGAATACCGCTATGTAACACGGCAAATAACAGCACTGCCCGTTGGCCTTGTTCAACCACGCTTAACAGTTCACGCAGATGCTTTTGCCCCCTCAACGTTACCGCATCAGGAAAGTAACCACGTTGTTGTTGCAATAGTGTGACTGACTTTACCTCAATATAGCAGTTAACCCGGTTTTCTGCCTGTAATAACAAGTCGATACGGCTATTCTCGTCACCATATTTTACTTCGCTGGTTATTTTACTGTAACCGGATAATTCATTGATTATATTCTGCTCAATCGCTTCGCGAACCAAGGTGTTGGCACGCAGGGTATTGACGCAGATCCAGTGACCTTGCTGAGTATGGGTGAGTTCCCAACTGTGGGCATATTTGCGCTTGGGATTGTCTGAAGTGGAATACCAGACGGTATCGCCCGGCGTCGCACAACCGGTCATCGCACCAGTGTTGGCACAATGCAGCGTAAAGGTTTCACCTTCGGGGGTGATCACATCAGCTAGAAATCGCTTGTAACGTTTGATAAGCCGGGCTGGCTTCAGCGGTGGGGTGAAAATCATGGATTATCCTGTTGGCCAAGTTGCCACTGCTCGAGTTCATGATAGCGGGTGCGGCCATGTTCAAACACTGACTGATATAAAGAGAAATGACAGGCGTTGAACAGCCATCCCGGTGTTGCCGGCGGAATGGCGACGGGTTTGGTGGCAGCACGCAGTAGCGTGACATGGGGATGAAACGGCAGTGGGCTTTGATAACAGCCACTGCGTGCGGCCTGTGAACGCAGCAGTTGTGCTAGCTGTAATAATGCGCGTGGTGCTCGCTTGGTACCCAGCCAGACCACTCCAGGACGTGGCCAATGGCCCAGATCGTCAAGGCTGATGTCAAAACCGGTTTGGATAATGCGCCCTGCCTGCATTTTCAGCGCCAGCTCTTTTTGCGCACTGACTTCGCCAAGAAATGCCAGCGTCAGATGCAGGTTGGCAGCCACCACTGGGCGGCCATCGTCGGGATGAAAAGAAACGGCACGCCAGCGGATCACTTGCTGCTGCAAGGCATCAGGTAACGATAGGGCAAAAAACAGGCGGCGCGAATAAGACATGGATCCCCGGTAAATGAATGAAACGCTGGGTGTAATGCTACAATGTGCGCCGTCCATTAACTACCCTATGGAGAGTTTTGTGTCCTCACTGCCCGTCAGCGCGGTTCTCGATGAACTGCTCGCCGCACTGCAATCAGCTCCGCAGGTGTTACTGCATGCCCCAACCGGTGCGGGTAAATCCACTTGGTTACCGTTGCAGATCCTGGCAAAAGCTAATTTGCCTGGGCGGATCATTATGCTGGAACCCAGGCGATTGGCGGCAAAAAACGTGGCTTATCGTCTGGCACAGCAATTGGGGGAGGAGCCCGGTCAGACCGTCGGCTACCGCATGCGTGCCGAGAGCCGAAGTGGGCCAAATACACGCTTGGAAGTGGTCACCGAAGGGATCCTCACCCGCATGTTGCAACAGGATGCGGAGCTGCAAGGGGTCTCCCTGATCATTCTTGATGAATTCCACGAACGTAGTTTACAGGCCGATCTGGCCTTAGCCTTGCTGCTTGATGTGCAACAGGGACTGCGTGACGATCTGAAATTATTAATCATGTCGGCAACGCTGGATAATGCGCGTCTGTCACAATTGCTGCCAGAAGCGCCGGTGGTGGTGTCTGAAGGGCGTAGTTATCCGGTCGATCGTCAATACCAACCCATGGCCAGCCATCAAAGGTTGGAGGACGGTGTGGCATCTGCGGTGAAGCGTTTGTTGTCTGAGCAGCCAGGATCGCTGCTGCTTTTCCTGCCGGGGGTAGCGGAAATCAACCGTGTGCTCGAACGGCTCGCGGGGGAGGTTGCCGCCGATGTCGATCTCTGTCCATTGTATGGGGCTCTGCCGCTGGCACAGCAACAGAAAGCCATCCAACCGGCAGTTCCTGGGCGGCGAAAAGTCGTTTTGGCAACCAACATCGCTGAAACCAGCCTGACTATCGAAGGTATTCGCCTGGTGGTCGACAGCGGCCTGGAACGCGTTGCCCGCTATGACGTGCGTTCCGGTTTAACCCGTCTGGCCAGCCAGCGTATCAGTCAGGCATCGATGATCCAGCGTGCCGGACGTGCCGGGCGTCTGGAACCCGGCATCTGCTGGCATTTGTTTACCAAAGAGCAGGCCGAGCGGGCGGCCGAACATGCCGAACCGGAAATCCTGCAAAGCGATTTGGCCAGCTTCTGGCTTGAATTGTTGCAGTGGGGGTGTGTTGATGTTGGTCAATTGACCTGGCTTGATCGGCCACCGATGGCGGCACTAGCGGCTGCTCGCCGCTTATTGCATACCCTGGCAGCGATTGACGACAGCGAGAAATTAACCGCCAAAGGCCGCCAGATGGCCGAGCTGGGCTGTGAGCCAAGGCTGGCAGCCATGCTCTGCGCAGGGGCTCAGATGGGGGCCGACGGATTAGCCACGGCGGCCATGTTGGCGACGTTGCTGGAAGAGCCACCGCGCACAGGTCAACTGGATATCGGCTATTGGCTGAGCCGCCCCCAACCTCATTGGCAGCGCCGGGCGGCTCAATTAAGCAGACGTTTAGCGCAGAAAAGTGGTCAGATTGACGTCGATCTGGCCGCCCCGCTGCTGGCTCAGGCTTTTCTCGATCGTATTGCCCAACGGCGTGGTCAGGATGGACGTTACCTATTAGCCAACGGCTTGGGCGCAGCCATGAATCAGGACGAAGCGCTCTCCAGAGCCCCTTGGTTGATTATCCCCAGCCTGCTGCAAGGGCATAACACTCCGGATGCCCGCATCCTGCTGGCCTTGCCTGTCGACATTGAGGAACTGGTGGTTCGGTTGCCAGAGATTGTCAGCAGCCAGACAGCCGTAGAGTGGGATGAAGAAAAGGGCACCTTACGTGCCTGGAAGCGCCAGCAGATTGGCCGCTTGATATTACGCGCTCAACCGCAAGCCAAACCGGCGGAAGAAGAACTACAGCAGGCGCTGATAAACTGGGTGCGAGCTCAGGGCTTGGCGGTGCTGAACTGGGATAGCGCAGCGGAACAGTTACGGCTGCGGCTGCATTGTGCTCAGCGTTGGCTGCCGGAGGCCGCGTGGCCAGCGGTAGATGACGAGTCGTTACTCGAAGCTCTGGAGAAATGGCTTCTCCCCTCGTTAAAGGGGGTCCGCGATCTCCGGGGGCTGAAACAGGTGAATATCGCGCAAGCGTTGGCCTCGCTGCTGGATTGGCAGCAAAAACAGCGGCTGGATAAGGCGTTACCTACTCATTACACTGTGCCGACCGGCAGCCATCTAGCCATACGCTATGACGCAGATAAACCGCCCGCACTGGCTGTGCGCTTACAGGAGATGTTCGGTGAGCAATCCAGCCCAATGCTGGCTGAGGGTCGCATCGCGGTGGTGCTTGAGTTACTCTCACCCGCGCACAGGCCGCTGCAGATCACTGGCGATCTGGCAGCATTTTGGCAGGGAGCGTATCGCGAAGTGCAGAAAGAGATGAAAGGGCGCTATCCCAAGCACGTATGGCCGGACGATCCGGCCAACTCCGCCCCTACTCGGCGAACCAAGAAATACCAGTAACTTTGCCGCTGTTGTGTTGGCGGTAAGTTGGATAATTCAGATGTTTCTTCTGTTCAACTCCATGGTATAGGAACAGATTAAGCGACCAAAAACGGCCAACAGTGCCGCAAGCGTGGAGAACAACAGCAATGGCTGGTGATGACCGCGAACCCATCGGGCGCAAAGGGAAACAACCAAAACGTAGTGCACCGCGCAAGCCGGTGCGCCGTCGCCGTGATGACGACTACGATGATTACGAAGAAGACGATTATCGGGATGAGTATGACGAAGAAGATGAATACGATGACGAGGAAGAGCGTATGCCGCGTAAGGTAAAAGCAAATTCTCCACGTAAAAAGCGCCGTTGGCTTGGCTTGCTGATTAAGCTGTTTCTGGTTGTTGCCGTATTACTGGCGATTTATGGCGTTTATCTGGATTCCCAGATCCGTAGCCGTATCGATGGCAAAGTCTGGGAGTTACCGGCGGCGGTTTATGGCCGTATGGTCAATCTGGAACCGGGCATGCCGTACAGTAAGAAGGAGATGGTCAGCTTGCTGGAGGGGATGCAATATCGCCAGGTCAGCCGCATGACGCGTCCGGGGGAATTCACAGTGCGGGCCAACAGCATTGAGATGTTGCGCCGGCCGTTCGACTTCCCAGACGGCAAAGAGGGCCAGATCCACGCCCGGCTGGATTTCCAGAACAATAGTCTGACGAAAATTGTCAACATGGAAAACCAGCGTAACTTTGGCTTCTTCCGCCTTGATCCGCGTTTGATTACCATGCTGCAATCGCCAAACGGTGAACAGCGGCTGTTTGTGCCGCGTACCGGGTTCCCGGATCTGTTGGTAGAGACGCTGATCGCGACCGAAGACCGTCATTTCTATGAGCATGATGGCGTCAGTCTTTACTCCATTGGCCGAGCCGCGCTGGCTAACCTGACCGCCGGACGTGCGGTGCAGGGTGGTAGTACTCTAACCCAGCAGTTGGTCAAAAACCTGTTCCTGACTAACGAACGTTCGCTGTGGCGTAAGGTCAACGAAGCTTATATGGCGCTGCTAATGGATTACCGCTACAGCAAAGACCGTATCCTTGAGCTGTATCTGAACGAAGTTTATCTCGGCCAAAGTGGTGGCGATGAGATCCGCGGTTTCCCGCTGGCCAGCCTGTATTACTTTGGTCGTCCGGTCGATGAACTGAGTCTGGACCAGCAGGCGCTGTTGGTGGGAATGGTTAAAGGGGCATCGCTGTATAACCCGTGGCGTAATCCCAAACTTACGCTGGAACGCCGTAACCTGGTGCTCAAGTTGCTGCAGACTCAGGGTGTGATCGATGCAGAACTGTATAACATGCTGAGTGCCCGTCCGTTGGGCGTGCAGCCTAAAGGTGGGGTGATTTCACCGCAACCAGCATTTATGCAACTGGTGCGTCAGGAGTTGCAGAACAAACTTGGTGACAAGTTTAACGATCTGTCCGGCGTGAAGATCTTCACCACGCTGGATCCTGTTTCACAGGATGCTGCCGAGCGGGCGGTAGAGGAGGGGATCCCCGCCCTGCGTGCGGCGCGACATCTTAACGATCTGGAAGCGGCGATGGTGATCGTCGATCGCTTTACCGGGGAAGTGCGCGGCATGGTCGGCGGAGCTAACTCGCAGTTTGCCGGTTTTAACCGCGCCATGCAGGCACGCCGTCTAGTGGGATCGTTGGCTAAACCGCCAACCTACCTGGCTGCGTTGTCCGAGCCGGACAAATATCGCCTTAATACCTGGTTGGCCGATCAACCGTTGTCGATCAAATTACCCAATGGCAGCTCTTGGCAGCCAAATAACTACGATCGTCAATTCCGTGGCCGAGTGATGCTGGTGGACGCGTTGGCCAACTCGCTCAACGTGCCGACGGTAAACCTGGGCATGTCCGTGGGATTGGATCGGATCAGTGCCACACTGCAACTTTTGGGTATCCCAA
The DNA here is from genome assembly GCF_044865145.1 of Serratia aquatilis. Taxonomy (NCBI): domain Bacteria; kingdom Pseudomonadati; phylum Pseudomonadota; class Gammaproteobacteria; order Enterobacterales; family Yersiniaceae; genus Serratia; species Serratia aquatilis. The sequence continues at coordinate 1,123,982 of NZ_CP173186.1, forward strand.
AAACGGCGATCACACCATTGCCTTCCATGTTGCTGGGAGCGATAGGTTTGACGCCAATGGAAGTGGCACAGGAGTATCAGACCATCGCCAGCGGGGGCAACCGTGCGCCGCTGTCTGCCGTGCGTTCGGTGATTGCGGAGGATGGTTCCGTATTGTATCAGAGCTTCCCACAGGCACAGCGAGTGGTGCCAGCGCAAGCGGCTTACCTGACGCTGTATGCGATGCAGCAGGGGGTGGCTCGCGGCACCTCTCGTTCACTGGCGGTCAAGTTCTCCAATTACAATCTGGCAGCCAAAACCGGTACCACTAACGATCTGCGTGACAGTTGGTTTGCCGGTATCGATGGCAAGGAAGTAGCGATCGCCTGGGTGGGCCGTGACAACAACGGCCCAGCCAAACTGACCGGTGCCAACGGTGCATTGACCCTGTATCGCCGCTATCTGGAAAACCAGACGCCGTTGATCTTGAAGTTGCAGCAGCCTGAAGGGATCAGTCAGATGGCTATTGATGCTGCCGGTAATTTTGTTTGTGGCGGTAGTGGGGCACGTACTATCCCGGTCTGGACCGAAAACCCACAGGGACTCTGCCAGGCACCAGGGCAGCAACCCGCTCAGCAGCAACCGCAAGGCGAGCAGAAGGATGCCGATGGTGTTGCAGGCTGGATTAGGGATATGTTCGGCCAGTAAGTGGCGGATGCCATGTTAAGCATGGTGGTAAGTTGGTTTTACTCTGTTATTCAGCCCGTAGCTTTCTGTTGCGGGCTTTTTTATGATTCTGGTTTTTTTTATTTAATTTCTGTTAATGCCGCTATCTTATTTATTCCTATAGCTATTTTCTTACATAAATCCTCTTGTAGTTCCCGTTTGCTTGCGCATAAAATCTCGCGCTTATAATAATAATTATCATTTCTATTCGTAATAAAATAACACCAGAGAAACCAGATATGTTGACCAAGCGTTACTACTCATCACCAGCCAAACCAGACTTTTTCCCTGTTAGCGTATTAGTCACCACGATTGCGGCAACATTAGCCTTGCCAGCGGTTGCGGCTCAGAGTTCCGCTGCCACTGATGCAGATACTATGACGGTAGTTGGGGGGGGTGGTGGCACCCAACAGGAAAGTGCCTGGGGGCCAGTGGGTACCATTGTGGCCAAGAGGAGTGCGACCGCCACCAAAACTGATACGCCGTTAGTCAAAACGCCGCAATCGGTCTCTGTGGTTACACGCGAACAAATGGACCTTCTGCAACCTACCTCGGTTAAACAGGCTTTGGGATCCACTCCCGGTGTTATGGTGGGTAGCCGGGGGAGTTCTAATGTCTATGACGCTGTTTACATTCGCGGGTTTGGCTCAGTTAACTCAAATATCTATCTGAATGGCTTGAAGCTACAGGGGGACTACTTTAATGAAGTCTCGGTTGATCCTTATTTTCTGGAGCGCGCAGAAGTTTTACGTGGGCCTTCCTCAGTCCTTTACGGTAAAAGTAACCCAGGGGGAATTGTTGCTTTGGTCAGTAAGCGCCCGGTGACGGAACGCCTGCAGGAAGTACAATTCAAAATGGGGACAGATAACCTGTTTCAGACCGGGTTTGATTTTGGCAACTCGCTGGATGATGACGGGAAGTACTCATTCCGTCTGACAGGATTGGCAAAAGACGCAGACGACCAGCAACAGATGGCCAAGCTAAAACGCTACGCCATTGCCCCCTCCTTCAGTTGGCAGCCCGATGCACAGACCAACCTGACGCTTTATGCCTATTTACAGCATGACCCCAACCTTGGCTATTATGGTTGGTTACCGATGCAAGGAACGGTGGAAACCGCCCCTTACGGTAAGCTGCCAACGGATTTTAACGAGGGTGAAAAGAGCAATTTCTATTCACGCCAGACACGCCTGTTTGGTTATAGCCTGTCACACGATTTCAATGACACCTGGACGGTGCGCCAGAACCTGCGTTATATGCAGCTTCATACCAACCAGAATAACATTTACGGTAACGGCGTTGCCGCCGACAATATCACTCTAAAGCGCAATTATATTATTTCGAATGAGCGCCTGAATAGCTTCAGTGTTGACACTCAAGGGCAGGCCAGATTCACAACCGGGCGGGTGGATCATACTTTGCTGAGCGGCGTGGATTTCATGCGCATGAGTAATGATATTCAGGGTGGCTGGGGGGTAACAAGTCCTCTGGATCTGTCTAATCCGCAATTTGGCAACGCGATCGAAGGGGCAATAAACCCGACCAGTAAAGTGAATGGTCAGCGGCAAGTGGGCATTTACCTGCAGGATCAGGCCGAGTGGAACCAGTGGTTTCTGACGATGGGTGCGCGTTACGACTGGGCGAAGAGCACCGTCGAAGATCGGGGGCAAAATGCCCTCATTGCCAATAGTGAGCAGCATGATCGCCAACTTACCCGCCGTATAGGTCTTAACTACCTGTTTGACAACGGCATCTCACCGTATCTCAGTTATGCACAATCCTTTGAACCCAATGTCGGTGCCGGTTATAGCGGTAAAGCCTTTGTTCCTTCGAGGGGTGAACAATATGAAGCCGGTGTGAAATACATGCCCAAAGGCAGACCTGTTTCTGCCACTATAGCGGTTTTTCAACTGACCAAGTCAAACAGTCTGGTAACGGATGTTGAACATGCCAGTAGCGGTTGGTATCAACAGCAGACGGGTGAGATCCGTTCTCGTGGTGTGGAGCTGGAAGGCAAGGCAGCACTAACGGCAAATATTAACCTGCTAGCGTCATATACCTATACCGACGCCGAATATACCGAAGATACCACCAATAAAGGTAATACACCGGCGATAGTTCCCAAGCATATGGCATCCCTATGGGGAGACTATACGTTTCACGAAACGGCTCTGAGTGGGCTGACTTTGGGGGCTGGTGTACGTTATACCGGTTCTACCTTCGGTGATGAGGCTAACACCTTCAAAGTACCTGATTACACCATTTGGAATACGGTGCTCAAATACGATCTGGCACGTTTCAACTTGCCGGGATCCTCTGTCGCGCTCAACGTCAATAACCTGTTTGACAAACAACATGTGGCAAGCTGTTTTGCCACCTATGGTTGTTTCTGGGGGGCAGAGCGCCAAGTTGTTGCCACCGCCACCTTCCGTTTCTAATTGGTTTCTGGGGGCGGTGCTATACCGCCCCTATCAGGTAGGATCTATGCAGGATAAACACCTTAATCGCGATGCTACGTTCCGGCTCGAGCAAATGAGCTATGCCGCTGCGGGGCGCGAGCTGTTGCAACCGCTCACGCTGACTTTCCCTCCGGGCAAAATGTGTGGTCTGATCGGCCATAATGGATCCGGCAAATCCACGCTGCTGAAAATTCTTGCCCGTCATCAAAACCCTACCACGGGCCAGGCACTGCTAAATGAGCGGCCGTTAGGGCTGTGGGAGAGTAAAGCCTTCGCCCGTCAGGTAGCCTATTTACCTCAGCAATTGCCGGCGGCGGAAGGGATGACGGTGCGTGAACTGGTTGCCGTTGGCCGTTATCCGTGGCATGGCGCACTGGGCCGCTTCAAAACGGCCGATCGAGAACAGGTCGAAGACGCGATTAGGTTGGTAGGGCTAAAACCTTTTGCTACCCGACTGGTCGACAGCCTTTCTGGCGGTGAACGTCAGCGTGCCTGGTTGGCAATGATGCTGGCACAGGATAGCCGCTGTCTATTATTGGATGAACCCACCTCAGCACTGGATATTGCGCATCAGGTTGACGTTTTGGCACTGGTGCAACGCCTGAGTCATGAGCGCGGGCTGACGGTGATTGCAGTACTGCACGATATTAATATGGCGGCCCGTTACTGCGATTATCTGGTCGCCCTGCGCGGGGGGATCACGATCGCGCAAGGCTCGCCGTTGCAACTGATGCAAGAGACCGTGCTGGAACAGATCTACGGTATTCCGATGGGGATATTGCCGCATCCCAATGGTGGCGCACCAGTGAGCTTTGTATACTGATGTCTTCATCTTCCAACTTCTATCATGATCCCTTACGCCGCCGCCTGTTAGAGGCAATGGTATTGTCGCCGTTGTTGTTTTCCTTGCCGACACGAGCCGCAGAACTTCCCGATATTACTCGTATCGTTGCGCTTGAGTGGTTGCCGGTCGAACTGCTGATCGCCCTCGGCGTGATGCCGCTGGCCGTGGCAGATATCCACAACTACAACCAATGGGTACAACATCCGCGATTGCCGCAATCGGTGATCGATGTTGGGCAGCGTACAGAGCCAAACCTGGAATTATTACAACAGATTAAACCCTCGTTGCTGTTGCTTTCCAAAGGTTACGGCCCGACACCGCAAAAATTGCAGCCCATTGGCCCAACGATGGCGTTTGCTTTCAACGATGGCAGCGGTAAACCGCTCGATGTGGCGAAAAACTCTTTACAGCAGTTGGCAACGCGGATCGGGCTTGAAGCGCGAGCAGTACAACATTTACAGCAGTTTGAGACTTTCCTCCAGGATGCTCGTAGCCGCTTGCAAGATTACAGGCAGCAACCTCTGCTGCTGTTTACTTTGTTGGATACCCGCCACGCATTGGTCATCGGCCATAACAGCCTGTTTCAGGCGGTAATGGAACGGCTGGATATCGAAAATGCCTGGCAGGAACAAGCCAATTTCTGGGGGACTTCGGTGGTCGGTATTGAACGTCTGATGGCCATAAAAAACGCACGAGCGATTTATCTTGATCATGGCAATCAGGCAATGATGGATAAGGTCAGTTCTTCCCCCTTTTGGCAGGCATTACCGTTTGTTCGCCAGGGGCAACTGCGGCGTATGCCAGCAGTATGGTTTTACGGGGCCACCCTATCGGCTATGCGTTTCTGCCATTTACTGGCCCAAGCGCAGGAGAGCAAACCATGAACGTGCGCAAGCGTCTCCTACCGCTAACGCTGATTATTCTGCTTTCGGCGGCTGCCAGCGGCCTGACCATATTCAATTTTTTACACCAACTGCCTTTTGCACAGTGGCTGCAGGCGCTAAGGCAGCCTGATAGCGACAATGTGGAACAAATGCTATTCCACTACAGCCTGTTACCGCGCTTGTCAGTGTCACTGCTGGTTGGTGCAGGATTAGGGTTGGTGGGGGTTCTATTCCAGCAGGTGCTGCGCAATCCATTGGCTGAACCCGCTACGTTAGGAGTTTCTGCAGGGGCACAGCTTGGGCTGACCATCGTGACGTTATGGGCACTGCCTGGAGGAGAATTAACCCGGCAACTGGCTGCCATGGCGGGGGCGATAGCGGTGGGCGGGGTGGTATTCGGTATTGCCTGGGGCAAGCGAATGTCTCCTGTTACGCTGATCCTGGCCGGGTTGGTCATGGGGCTGTATTGCGGTGCGGTAAATAGCCTGCTGGCCTTGTTTAATTATCAACAACTTCAGGGTTTGTTCCTATGGGGAACGGGAGCACTGAATCAGCAAGACTGGGGGACGGTGAAATCTCTCCTGCCATGCTTGCTGATTGCTGCCATGCTTGCGTTGTCATTGCTTCGCCCTCTGACTTTGCTAGGGCTCGATGACGGGGTGGCTCGCAACCTGGGGCTGGGGCTGGCGTTTTCGCGCTTTGCTGCACTGGCGCTAGCTATTGTCGTCAGCGCGATGCTCGTCAATGCCGTGGGTGTGATTGGTTTCATCGGCCTGTTTGCGCCATTGATAGCTAAAATGCTGGGGGCCCGCCGTTTGCTACAGAGCATGGTGCTGGCTCCGCTTTTAGGCGCATTATTGCTGTGGTTGACCGATCAGGTGATGCTCTGGCTAACGCAGCTATGGCGTGAAATCCCGACGGGCGCTGCGACGGCACTGATTGGTGCCCCACTGTTGCTATGGCTGCTGCCACGCTTGCGAGGAAATGCGCTTCCTCCATCAATGGCTGCTGGCGGTAAAGAACCTGCAAAGCGAGGACATATTTTGCGGCGTCAGCCTTGCTCACCTGCCATTGCAGGGTTAGGGCATGGATGGATTATGCTAGGTGGCCTGCTGTTTGTCGGTGTGATCATGTTGGCGCTGATGCTTGGGAAAAATACCAGTGGCTGGCATTGGAGCACCGGCGGCGAGTTAGAGGCATTATTACCCTGGCGCTGGCCTCGGGTCGTCTCTGCCTTGTCTGCGGGAATGATGTTGGCGGTCGCAGGTACATTGATCCAGAAATTGACTGGTAACCCGATGTCTAGCCCGGAGGTTTTGGGTATCAGTTCCGGCGCAGCATTTGGCATTGTGGTGATGCTGCTTATCGTGCCGGGTGATGCTTTTGCCTGGCTATTACCTGCCGGTAGCCTGGGCGCTGCGGTAACACTGTTGGTGATCCTGGTTGCTGCGGGTAGAGGGGGTTTTTCCACTGCACGCATGCTGTTGGCCGGTATCGCTCTTGGCACCGCTTTTACCACCACGATGTTTGTGTTGCTTGCCAGCGGCGATCCAAGCATGGGTGGGGTACTGGTGTGGATTTCTGGTTCAACTTACCCGGTAGAGGCGCCACAGGCTATGCGCACCGTAGTTATTGCTGTGGTGCTGATTGCATTAGCCCCCTTGTGCCAACGTTGGTTGACCATTCTGCCGTTAGGTGGGGCCAGCGCCCGTTCGGTAGGCATTGCATTGACGCCAGTGCGATTAACCATTCTGCTGCTGGCAGCAATGCTGACGGCGATGGCAACCTTGACGGTTGGTCCACTGAGTTTTATTGGTCTGATGGCACCACATATGGCACGGATGCTTGGTTTTCGGCGAGTATTGCCCCAAATAGCCGTTGCCGCGCTGATTGGCGGAATACTGATGGTCTTTGCTGACTGGTGTGGTCGGATGGTGATGTTCCCTTACCAAATTCCAGCTGGGTTATTGGCTACCTTCATCGGCGCACCCTACTTTATTTATCTTTTGCGCAAACAGAATGTATAGCCAGTTGTCTAGGCTGTGTCCCTTGACTGGACGCGAGCGCCGCTGGTGGTCATTTGTACGCATAGCCAGGCGTGAGCCGTGAGGTTTGGTGGATCAAATAATCGGCGAACAACGCAGCGATGCGTACAAATGGCCCCAGCCCTGCGGGTCGCGCCCCAAAAGCCCATCCTCAGCGTTGTCGGGCTTGAACAGAGGGCTACTCTGCTCTTCGCTCTCCGCCTTGATAATGGGCTTTTGGGTCTGCGACGGCACCACGGACAGTTAAGGAACACAGCCTAATATCACGGTTCTTGAAGTGTTCGCTGGGCTTGTTTTTCAGCATGTTGCAACGAATTGCGCAGCCCTACGCATTGCTGGCAAGGCGGTCGTTAGTCGGACGTGACGGGTGAATATACTGCGTGTGGGTGCTCTGGATCTTTGTATCTGGAGCTCAAGGGAAAGGTACAAAGAGAAAAGCCCCGAGTCGATAACATCAACCCGAGGCCAACTCTAACGCCAGACAACGTTAGGTTAGCTTCTTACCTGCCGAGAGGCAAGGAGAAGGAGGCATAATGCCGAACAAATGGGGTATTACAAAACTGGCCGTTATTTGTACAACTATAGTATTGTTGGTATGGATAACACGCAGCAAAATCTGTGAGCTGCGTATATCGGTCAGGTAACACGGAGGTTGCGGCTATTTTGGCCTACGAATCCAACCGGTAAGGCAACCCGATGGCGGGGGCTTGCTCCCGCCCATAGGCTGTTGGCGTGACGATCCATGAGCACCCATCAACAAAAACGGCGAACCATTGGCCCGCCGTTTTCACTTCTGGAGTAAAGCTTTACTTCAGTCCAGCCGCATCACGGAGCAGGGCTGCTTTGTCGGTCGCTTCCCACGGGAAGTGTTCGCGGCCAAAGTGACCATAGGCAGCCGTTTCACGGTAGATAGGTTGCAACAGATCCATCATCTGGATCAGGCCGTATGGGCGCAAATCGAAGAACTCGCGCACCAGCAGGGTCAACTGCTCAGTAGCGATTTTCTCGGTGCCAAAGGTTTCCACCATTATAGAGGTGGGCTCCGCCACGCCGATAGCATAGGAAACCTGGATTTCGCAACGGTCAGCCAGGCCCGCAGCAACGATGTTTTTTGCCACATAACGCGCAGCATAGGCAGCTGAGCGGTCAACCTTTGAAGGATCCTTACCGGAAAACGCGCCGCCACCGTGACGGGCCATACCACCGTAGGTATCGACGATAATTTTACGGCCAGTCAGACCGCAGTCCCCCATTGGCCCCCCAATAACAAAGCGACCCGTTGGATTGATGTGGTATTTGGTACTCGCGGACAACCACTCTGCAGGAAGAACGGGTTTGATGATCTCTTCCATCACCGCTTCTTGCAGATCTTTCAGAGCGATATCATCAGAATGCTGGGTAGAAAGAACGACTGCGTCAATACCAACGATCTTGCCGTCGTCATACTGGAAGGTGACCTGGCTTTTCGCGTCAGGGCGCAGCCACGGCAGCGTGCCATTTTTACGTACTTCGGCCTGACGCTGCACCAAACGGTGCGCGTAAGTAATTGGCGCAGGCATCAACACTTCAGTTTCGTTAGTCGCATAACCAAACATCAGCCCCTGATCGCCAGCGCCTTGCTCCAACGGATCGCTGCGATCAACACCCTGGTTGATATCCGGTGATTGTTTACCGATGGCGCTCAATACCGCACAAGAGTTGGCATCAAAACCCATATCTGAATGGACGTAACCAATTTCGCGTACGGTCTTACGGGTGATCTCTTCGATATCAACCCATGCGCTGGTGGTGATCTCACCGCCCACCAGAACCATGCCAGTTTTTACGTAGGTCTCGCAGGCCACACGTGCTTTAGGATCCTGTTCCAAGATAGCGTCTAGAACGGCATCGGAGATCTGGTCGGCAATTTTATCGGGATGTCCTTCAGAGACAGATTCGGACGTGAAAAGGTGTTTAGCCATTGTATTCTTTACCTTGCATAAGACGGGTTAAAAATTACTGCACAGCACTGGAGATCCAGGCATCAACGCAAAGGGTCTTCCGCTGATGGCGAGATGCATCCTGCAACGCCCCTCAGGCAAAGCCGTTAAGCAGTTTATCAGTTAACCAGTATAGACGGATTAACATCTGGACGTCCATTCTAGGTCAGCCTTTAGCCGGATTGCTAGTAATTTTTTGCGACACCACTCTTTTGAGCAAAGCTTTTGCCGCCATTTTCATCGTTTGAAACAGTTTCCGGCGAATTTTCATTTTGCATTTTTCCCGGTGCTCCGGTATAAACTCCGCGCGCGGTTGATTTGGTGCAAAGCGTAGGGCAGAAAATTGTCACTTTCTGTAAAAACCGCAAACGCGCGCCTTGGCAAACCGTAGGTACCCGATAAAGGGGCCGCCGCTTCATTGAACGTTCACGTTCTTACACTATTTGAGGCTCGGTCGTTCATGACGAACGACGTGCGTGGAGGTGGTTGGATTAATGATCCGTTGTCTACCGGTTGTTGGTTCTCAACAGCAGTGCCGTTCTGGCGTGCTTTCTTCTGTTATTTCCCATCTAGTCTTAACACCATCTATCCGATGTTGCACACATCTGGGCGCTACTCAGGATGCTCGGGCCGGTTAATGACCGTCTGAAGAACTGAACAAGGGTAGCCTGCAGCTTTCTTGTGGGATGAATCTTTACCCGATTCACGAGGTTTGAACAGGGTGTCTTACAATATATCTATTGGGAAAAAACCGCTCGTCAACCGCGAACGGCAGAGTAATTCACTGCTAAAACGGGGGTATTTCGGGTTGTTCTACCGGATTGTAGCTGCCATAGTGACTGACTGTTCCGTCAGTGCGCCGGATGAGGCGAGTAATGTCTGCTAATATGCCGATTCATCACTCGTCAGTAGCGGGTGAAAATTTCTCTTTACGCTCCATGCAGGAGGTTGCCATGAATGATCGTAATGCCAGCAAGATGCTGCGCACTTATAACGTCGCCTACTGGGGCAACAATTATTATGACGTCAATGAGCTGGGCCACATCAGCGTGTGTCCGGATCCAGACGTTCCGCATGCGCGTGTCGATCTCGCCGAACTGGTGAAAGAACGCCAAAAAGAGGGCTTGCGCCTGCCTGCCTTATTCTGTTTTCCGCAGATCCTGCAGCATCGCTTGCGTTCCATTAACGCCGCGTTCAAACGTGCGCGCGAGTCATTCGGCTATGAAGGCGGTTACTTTCTGGTTTACCCGATCAAGGTTAACCAGCACCGGCGTGTGATTGAGTCGCTGATCAACTCCGGAGAGCCGCTAGGTTTGGAGGCAGGCTCCAAGGCCGAACTGATGGCGGTACTGGCCCATGCTGGTATGACCCGCTCAGTGATCGTCTGTAACGGCTATAAAGACCGTGAATATATTCGTCTGGCATTGATCGGTGAAAAGCTGGGGCACAAAGTGTACCTGGTGATCGAGAAAATGTCGGAAATCAACCTGGTGTTGGAAGAAGCTGAACGTCTAAATGTGATACCGCGTTTGGGGGTGCGTGCACGGCTATCCTCGCAGGGGGCCGGTAAATGGCAGTCGAGCGGTGGGGAGAAATCCAAATTCGGTCTGGCAGCCATTCAGGTACTGAAACTGGTTGAAATGCTGCGTGAAGCCGGGCGACTGGAAAGCCTGCAACTGCTCCATTTCCATCTCGGTTCGCAGTTAGCCAACATTCGCGATATTGCTACTGGTGTGCGTGAATCCGCGCGTTTTTATGTGGAACTGCATAAGCTTGGCGTCAACATTCAATGCTTCGACGTAGGCGGCGGCCTTGGCGTGGATTATGAGGGGACTCGTTCGCAATCTGACTGCTCGGTAAACTATGGCCTGAACGAATACGCCAACAACGTCATTTGGGGCATCGGTGACGCCTGCAATGAGCATGGTTTACCGCATCCAACGGTGATAACCGAGTCTGGTCGTGCGGTTACTGCCCACCATACCGTGCTGGTTTCTAATGTAATTGGTGTAGAGCGTAACGAATTTTGTGAACCCGTTGCTCCAGCCGAAGAAGCACCGCGCGCACTGGAAAGCATGTGGGAAACCTGGCAGGAGATGAATGAGCCGGAAAACCGTCGCTCATTGCGTGAATGGTTGCATGACAGCCAGATGGATCTGCACGATGTACACACCCAGTATGCGCATGGCATGCTGGATCTGACCCAGCGTGCCTATGCGGAACAGCTGTATCTGAATATCTGCAACAAGATCCAAAAGCAACTGGATCCAAGCAATCGAGCACACCGGCCGATTATTGATGAACTGCAAGAGCGGATGGCAGACAAGTTCTACGTCAATTTCTCCTTGTTTCAGTCGATGCCTGATGCCTGGGGAATCGATCAACTGTTCCCGGTGTTGCCGCTGGAAGGGTTAGATAAACCGCCTGAAGGGCGTGCTGTTCTGTTGGATATCACCTGCGATTCTGATGGCACCATCGATCATTATGTCGATGGTGACGGCGTGGCAACCACAATGCCTATGCCGCCATACGACCCAGAGAACCCGCCGGCACTGGGTTTCTTCATGGTAGGTGCCTATCAGGAAATTCTAGGCAACATGCATAACTTGTTTGGTGATACCGCATCGGTGGATGTGTTTGTATTCCCGGACGGTACTGTAGAAACCGAGCTGTCTGATGAAGGGGATACCGTTGCTGACATGTTGGAATACGTGCAGCTCGATCCTATTGCTCTGTTGGCTAAGTTCCGCGATCAGGTGAAAGAAACCGACCTGGATACTGAGTTACAGGCGCAGTTCGTGGAAGAGTTTGAAGCCGGGCTATATGGATATACCTATCTTGAGGATGAGTAATTAAATACTGGATGGCCCCCTCAAATGTTAACACTGAGGGGGCGTCTAAAATTTCAATTTATTTTCATAATTTAAACTGACTGCTAAATAACCTTTTTATTTATTTTATGAAGCAGTGATTTAAATGTTGAATATGATTCTCATGTTAAATGGTATATTCATAAAGCAAATAAATAAAAATTGTTATTTTATTATGTAAGTACAGGTAAATGACCTGCATTGTTTTTTATCTAATCCTCAAGTTAGAAATTAAAATCACGGATTCTTGAAAAATATCTTTTATACCCAAGTTACTTCAAGCTGCATGTAGGAGGCAACTGAGCGAAGCCCCAGGAGCTTGGAAAACCAAGTGACTGGGGTGAGTGAAGGCAGCCAACACCCATGCAGCTTGAAGGGCGACGGGTATATTGATAGTTGATTGCTATCAATGCTGATTTTAGAGCGTTAATGAGATGGTCACCCCACCCTGTGAGCGTTATGCTGATAGGGTGTTTTATTTCAGAGGTAACCATCATGCAAAACGTGACGCTTATTGGTATCGATCTCGATAAACATTCTTTTCATGTACACCGCCAGGACGAAAAAGGTCATGCCCTGTTGCGTAAAAGTTTTCCCGCACTCAGCTCATTCACTTTCTCGGTTCCTGCAAGGCGACCACAGTTGTGATGGAGTCCTGCAGTGGGACTCACTTTATGGCACATCGGGTTGCTGATTTAGGTCATGAGGCAAAGCTGATTTCCCCACAGTGCGTCCGCCCTTTTGTTAAGAGTAACAAAAACGATTTTGTCGATGCCGAAGCGATCTGCGACGCGGCTTCCCAGCCTTCCATGCACTTTGTAAAACCCCGTACAGAAGACCAGCAGGCAATGGCTTCACAGCATCGGGTCAGAGACTCGCTGATAGGACAACGGGTGAAAACCACCAACCAGATACACGCTTTCTTGCTGGAGTTCGGTGTCAGTCTGCCGCGCGGTATTGCCGTGATACGGTGGCTGACAGAGTGGGTTAAAACGTAGCTTGCCAGTCATCACTCGAACGTGGTGGCATGTGCGCTGGCAAACGCACGTATAGCCTGGGCAGTTACAGCACATCAAGCAGCGTTCAGTAAATAAAAGAGCCAACGAAAAACTCATCAGCTCAGTGAATTAACCCGTTACTTTCTGGTTTTGCGATGACAGATAATTGATGACATGAACGGTATATCGGCCTGCTGATGAACCTGACATAAAAAATGGCTCCATGAAGCCGAGGTGTTTTAAGGTTCGTCAGGCGCGGGAACTTATCGTGGCGTGGGAATTAATATACCCACCAGACGCTGAATACATTTACACAAACCCATAATAAATCAAAATCTGTGCTGCAAAAACGGCGGTGAGCATAGATTTTTATTGATAAGTTGATTTGTTCTGCGCTATTCTCCTTTTTAAATTTGATAGCTCTTAATTTTTACTCTTTACCCTAAAGGATATTGTAATAAGTAGTAGATTTTTATAAGGAGAATAACGAAGACTAACTGAATAGTTATCAGGCCTTCACAGATGTTCTGGAATGACATTCTTTCATGCTGATGAAAAATTTTACCAAACGTTCGGAATAACTTGAGTTACATGAGTGTAACAAACTTGTAATTTTGTCTATATGCAGATAATAAATTAGCTCGAGTAAGTTGATATAGGTAACATTTTAGCATCTTGAAGCATCATGAGTTTAAGCTCATCGGAATTGTGAATCTCATTGCAGAGGCTACATGTTGTAGGCGAACAAGCACTGTTCAAATCATCTATCATTCGAAGGCGATCAATACTGCTGGAATATGAAGGATGATGGATATGCGGGTCTACAGTAGCCGGAGAATTTCCCTCCACTGTGCTTGCGAATTTATTATGCGCGGTGTGCGGGTAGTGCTCATAAAGAGCGGATTGCTATGATGGGAATACTAGGCTGTGTCCCTTAACTGCATGCGAGTGCCGCTGGCGGTCATTTGCGCGCAGGGCAAGGGGTTTGGTGGACCAAATAAGCGGCGAACAACGCAGCAATGCGCGCAAATGGCCCCAGCCCGAAGGGCCCTGCCCCAAAAGCCCGTTCTCTGTGTTGTTGGGCTTGAACAGAGGGCCCCTCTGCCCTTCACCCTCCGCCTTGATAACGGGCTTTTGGGTCTGCGACGGCACCACGGACAGTTAAGGGACACAGCCTGGCCACGCTTTAAAAGGATCGTGGGTCTGAACAATATACGAGTATGTTCCGTATCAAACCTAAGCTATCTGCCAGTAACGATGCTTAGTTCCTAAATAATGGTGCCTAAATAGATACACGGGCTTCAGATTGGAGTGATGCAGGGGTAGTCGAGCGTTAAGCACATGAGCTCGATACAAATTACAAGGGAGGGGGCCACAATGTGTCGGCGTTCCATATCGCGCCCACAAACCTGAAGCGTAAAGTGAAATGCTATTAAGCACAGGTGTTTAGGCAATATGCTCTTATCCGCTGAATGTTATGTGTTCAATTGAATGAGGTTTTTATGATTTTAAAGTTGATTCCGGTTGCGTCAATTCTGTTACTGGCAGCCTGCTCATCCAGTAGTGGGTATAAAAAGGCTGATAAGATCGCAGTAAGTCAAGATCAGCAGGTCCAAGCTGAAAAGTACACCCAAGCGAAAAATTCTTTGATGTCAAGAGATGCTATTGCTTCGAGCAATAATGAGTGTGTTGATAATTTTAATTTTCTCCGGCAGGCAGATAGTGCCCAATATCAAAAATTTTCTCTTGACTATATTAAAGTTGGAACTGGATATAAATTTCTTAATGTGAACAAAAATATCATGGGGGATGATGCAAAATCTGTATATACCATGAAATTGGATATGAAACTTGATGCCCTGTGTAATAAGGTGAATTTTGCCAGTTACCAGATCATCAAACAAAAAATCAAAGAACTTGGTGGAATATGATGCGATGAAGTTTTAAACTGTATTCATGCATATACCCATAATCAATGAAGGTGCTTGATTTTCCAGCCGATGGGGATCATGCTCAGTGCCATGAAACCAGAGTTGACTGCTAACAACGGATCGCCCTGAAAATGCTGCACAAGAACATTAGAGATTCGCGTGTACGTGACCGAATTCGATGTGTTCTCCTTGCCGCTGATGGCTGGAGCGCAGCCATGATCGTTATGTCTCAACTGATTGGTGAAACGGCGGTTCTGACAGTCATCTCAGCGAAGCGCAGACAGCAGAACTCATCGCCTATCTGACGGATAATCTTCTCCCTACCACGCACGCTATCATTGAGTTGGTTGATGAGTGGTGGGGTATCCGTTACACCGTTCCCGGCATGAATAAATGGCTGCACCGTAACCACTTCAGCTACAAAAAACTAACCGGTGTGCCGCATAAATACAGTGCTGAAGCGTAGCAGGCATACGTGGAACCGTATAATCAGCTGAAAAGTGAAGCGGGCGATGAGTCCATCCTGTTGATTGATGGTGCCCACCCAGCGTAGGGAACGAAGCTGGCCTATGGATGGATGCCCAAAGGTCAGAAAACCATCATGAAAACAACGGGTAGCCGAACCAAACTAACATCATGGGGGCGCTGGATCTGAACGACATCAGCAGTGTAGTGATACGCGAATATGACAGTATTAACAGCCTGAATATCGGCCAGTTCTTCATCGCCATCCCAGAGACTTACCCGGTGAGTCAGAAGGTGCATATTATCCTCGATGGTGCAGGTTATCACAGGTCGGAGCTGGTGAAAGAGTAGGCGTGATGAATATCGAACTTCATTACTTGCCGCCTTAAAGCCCGAATTTAAACCCGATAGAACGGCTGTGGAAGGTGATGAATGACGAGGTATTCGCCACAGCAAAAGCCTTCAGAGCGGCGATAAATGAATTTTTTGGCCGCACATTGCCTGCAATCGCAGGTACGTTGACTCGTCGTATTAATGATGACTTCCAGACGCTGGAAAATGCACCTTCAAGTTAACTCTGTATAGATGAATACTGTTTAGCGTATTGTAGGGGAAATGAGATGGTTTATTTAGTATCAACGTGTGGATGATTTTAGCTATTGGTATAGTCAATATAGTCAAAGTGATTTTATGTTGCAGGGAAGCGAAAAATAAACATTCGATTAGCGTATATAGGTTCAACTATATGAATTATGCCTGAATGTGTAATCTCCTGCATATTGATGGGCAATAGATATATTGCCAATATCGCCGATATTAACTAATGGAATAGTAAATGATGACCTCTGTGTGCGGATTCAGGAAAGTTACTTCATGGTTACTTATTTTTGCTCAGCTTCTAACGCCGGTATTGGGCATGGTGCCAGCAGCTGTTAGAGCAGATGAACCCTCTGAAATACAGAGTACTATTAGTGGGTTGGATACACTGATTTTTGGGGATAACCCTGTCAGTCCATCATTACCGGCAGCACCAGCATCAGATGCTAAAAAAAATGAACAGATGTCCTCATTTCCACCTGCCGAAAAAAATGGTGGGTATACAACTTCCCCATTGCCAACTTCAGAAAGAACAGATAAATCAGGAAACAGTGTTCCTTTATTTGTTGATTCCGACAGGCTTCCTGACCTGCCTTATCCGATGTCCGATAGTGGTTCACCAACAGTTGAGCCGCAACAGAATACTCAATTGGGTAAGTTTGCTATCAGCAATAACAATAATGATGAACCAACAAATAGCCTTGCTTCTGGTGCCATGCAGGTTGGATCTTTGCTATCCAGTGAAAATAAGGCAGAGGCTACAATTAACTATGCAAAAAGTATTGGAGAGGGGCTAATTAATCAGCAGGTGAATGATTGGTTGAACCAGTTTGGCAACGCAAAAGTCTCTTTCAGTACGGATAAAAAAATTTCTGGCGACATACTTATTCCTCTTCATGACTCTGTTCAAAATGTTTTTTTCTCCCAGATTGGTACTCGCCACAGTCAAGATCGTAATACGGTTAATGTGGGGCTGGGCTACCGTCAGTATCTCAATGATTGGTTGTTAGGAATAAACACCTTCTATGACTATGACTATACAGGAAAGAACCGTCGGTTAGGTGTTGGGGGAGAAGCTTGGCGTAACTATCTGAAATTGGCAGTTAATGGCTACATCAGGTTAACGAATTGGCATCAGTCTGTGCTTCAGGCTATGGAGGATTATGATGAACGTCCTGCAAACGGTTTTGATATCAGAGCTGAAGGGTATCTACCTGCCTGGCCGAACTTAGGTGGCAGCCTAAAGTATGAGCAATATTTTGGGAAAGGAATTTCAGTCTCTGATAATGCCAGCCCTAACTCGTTGAAAGAAAATCCCATGGTGTTGACGGCGGGACTGAACTATACACCTTTTCCGTTAATGACTCTTTCAGCTTCCCGCTCTGTTGGTGACTCAAATAACACTCACATGGGGCTGGATATCAATTATCGCCTTGGGGTGCCGTGGCATCGCCAGATAAGTCCAGATTCTGTTGATCTCATGCGTAGCTTGGCAGGGAATAAATATGATTTTGTTGATCGTAACTACAACATTGTCATGCAGTACCGTAAGCAAGATTTATTGCATATCCAGCTACCAGCAAGGCAGAACGTACAGGCGTTGGAAACCACCATTATTTCGCTGAACGTTTCCCGTGCTAAGCATGGCCTGAAAAGCGTAGATTGGTCTGTTTCACCAGAATTTACGAGAGATGGCGGGCATTATCGTATCTTATCACCGACGCAATTGCAGGTAACACCGCCCGCCTATGTGTTCACGAGGAGAGCAGTTTCCAACTATTCGCTCGGGCAAAACGATGAAATACCGCAGGAGTATCAGATCAGCGCAGTCGCGACGGATAACAACGGTAATCAATCTAACAAGGCTGTCATGATGTTAGGCCTGGTGCCATCCGACAATGTAGTGGGTAGCTTGACGCTTGCACCTAATGACCATCAGCAACCCGCAAATAATACTGCAGCCTATGTAGTCACTGCCATTGTGAAAGATGTAGATAATAAACCTCTCGCTGGCCAGACAATCACGTTTAGTGTTGATGGACTGACTGACATAAAAGGTGAACCTGGAACACAGCTTAATTCTGTGGATAACAGTGGCCCATCCGATCCTCGTCAGTTGACGGTTACGACGAAAACTGACGGCAGGGCTGTGATACAGCTACGTAGCCGTGTAGCGGGTAAGGGCAATATTACCGCAACGATGGCTAACGGGAACTTCAGGAAGGCATCGCTATCCTTTGCAGGTGATAGCGCGACAGCCGCTGTTCGGGAGATTTGGCTGGATGACAAAGTGGCTAATAAAGTTGCCAATGGGAAAAGTGCTTTCACTTTCAGTGCGGTTGTGCGGGATGCGAATGACAACCCGGTCGCTAATGAAGCGGTAACTTGGAGCAAAAACCGTGGTGATGTGACATTGTCGCCTGCAATTGGCATCACTGATGGCGAGGGTAGAGTAAAAGTACAGTTGCTAAGTAGTACAAAAGCGGTGAATGGCATTTTGCTGAGTGCAAGGACTGGAAACCAGGCTTCGCAGGTGATGGCAGACAAGCAGGTAAGTTTCACTGCGGCAACTGTAGATTCAGTAATCCTGAGTGATAGTGAAAACAGCAAAGTTGCGGACGGTAAGAGTAGCTTTACTTATCTTATTAAGGTGATTGATGGTGGCGGTAAACCCGTGCCTGATATGCCTATTACAGCAGTTGCAGATAAGAAAGAGGTCAACGTCACGGTGAAGTCGGTGACGGATAACAATGGCCAGGCTACTGTGACGATGCAAAGTACCACTGCAGCAAGTGATATCACATTGAGCGCAATGGCGGGTATTGAAGGTGCCCCTGTTGCGGCAGATAGGAAGGTCAACTTCATTGCTGGAGCGGTGAGTCCTGGTAAATCGACGTTTAGTGCTTTGCCGGAAAGCATTGTAGCTGACGATAAGAGTATGTCCGTACTGACCCTGACACTGAAGGACGAAAATGGTAATGCGGTCAGAGGGCAGGCAGATGCCTTAAGTGCAGCGGTAACTGGGGTGACTGGTACCAAAGTGACGGGTTTTACTGAAGTCTCCGCAGGCAATTACACGGCTACACTGACAGGATCTGTAGCAGGCAAGGTGGCTGTGGCAGCGGTGCACGGTGCAGAGAAGGCCAGTAATAACGTACCTAAGGTGACACTCACTGCGGATAGTAAAACAGCGACTATCAGAAATGAGTATTTCACGGCAGATAGTGGTGCAAAGGCCGACGGGAAAGGCAGTAATCTCGTGAAAGCAGTTGTGACTGATGCACAGGGAAACGTAGTAGCGGGTCAAACGGTGACCTTCACAGTGACAAAAGGTGAAGCACAACTGACACAAACAAAAATAATTACCGGGGCTGACGGAGTTGCACAAACCTCGCTTTTCAGTACGGTCGCAGGAGACAACTTACTGACAGCTTCGCTCAATGGTGTGACGACAAAAGAGATATCCTCTATTTTTATCGCTGATAGCAGCACTGCGACGTTGACTGAATTAAAGGTGATGCAAGACAACGCGTTTGCCAACGGTACGGCGATGGATCGTGTACGGCTCATGGTTAAGGATGCCAATGGTAACGTGTTGAGTGGGCAGACTGTAACGCTGATTGCAGATCAGGGGGCGACGGTTGCCAAGAGTGTCACTACAGATCAGAACGGGATGGCTATGGTGATGCTTACCAGTACCAAAGCTGGTGCCAGCATGGTGACTGCAATACTGGGTGGTAGCCAGAAGTCGGCGGAAGTGCACTTCCGAGCTGATGTTAGGACAGCCAAGGTGGCCACGTTGGCTATCTTGCAGGACAACGCACTGGCTAACGGCAAAGCCACTGACCGTATCCAACTTACAGTTACGGACGCGCAAGGGAACGTACTGAACGGGCAAACGGTGATCCTGGCGACTGATCAGGGAGCGAAGATAGATAGGAGTGTCACCACTGGCGAAGACGGCAAAGCCACAGCGACGTTGAGCAGCACGGTGGCAGGTACTGTCAAGGTAACGGCGACGTTAGGTACCAGTCAGCAAACGGTGGAAGCACACTTTAAGGCCGACGCCAGCACGGCGAAGGTGGCAGCTTTGGCGGTCACGCAGGACAACGCATTGGCCAACGGCAAAGCCAGCAATCGTCTCCAACTGACGGTTACGGACGCACAGGGAAATGTGTTGAGCGGGCAGACAGTGGCCCTGGCAGCAGATCACGGAGCAACGATTGTCAAAAACGTGACCACCACCGAGGATGGCAAAGCCACAGCGACGCTAAACAGCAGAGTAGCTGGCGTGATTAAGGTGACAGCCACCTTGGGTGCCAGCCAGCAAACGGTGGAGGCACACTTTAAGGCCGATGCCAGCACGGCGAAGGTGGCAGCTTTGGCGGTCACGCAGGACAACGCACTGGCCAACGGCAAAGCCACTGACCGTATCCAACTTACAGTCACGGACGCGCAAGGGAACGCACTGAACGGGCAAACGGTGACCCTGGCGGCTGATCAGGGAGCGAAGATAGATAAGAGCATTACCACTGGCGAAGACGGCAAAGCCACAGCGACGTTGAGCAGCACGGTGGCAGGTACTGTCAAGGTGACGGCGACGCTGGGCGATAGCCAGCAAACGGTGGAGGCACACTTTAAGGCCGACGCCAGCACGGCGAAGGTGGCAGCTTTGGCGGTCACGCAGGACAACGCATTGGCCAACGGCAAAGCCAGCAATCGTCTCCAACTGACGGTCACGGACGCACAGGGAAATGTGTTGAGCGGGCAGACAGTGACACTGGCAGCAGATCACGGAGCAACGATTGTCAAAAACGTGACCACTAAGGAGGATGGCAAGGCTACAGCGACGCTGAGCAGCACGGTGTCAGGCACTGTGAAGGTGACGGCGACGTTGGGTGCCAGCCAGCAAACGGTGGGAACACACTTTAAGGCCGACGCCAGCACGGCGAAGATCGCAGCTTTGGCGGTCACCCAGGACAACGCACTGGCCAACGGCAAAGCCACCAATCGTCTCCAACTGACGGTCACGGACGCACAGGGAAATGTGTTGAGCGGGCAGACAGTGGCACTGGCAGCAGATCACGGAGCAACGATTGTCAAAAACGTGACCACCAACGAGGATGGCAAGGCTACAACGACGCTGAGCAGCACGGTGTCAGGCACTGTGAAGGTGACGGCGACGTTGGGTGCCAGCCAGCAAACGGTGGAAGCACACTTTAAGGCCGACGCCAGTACGGCGAAGGTGGCAGCTTTGGCGGTCACGCAAGACAACGCATTGGCCAACGGCAAAGCCACTGACCGTATCCAACTCACAGTCACGGACGCGCAAGGGAACGCGTTGAACGGGCAAACGGTGACCCTGGCGGCTGATCAGGGAGCGAAGATAGATAAGAGCATTACCACTGACGAAGACGGCAAAGCCACAGCGACGTTGAGCAGCACGGTGGCAGGTACTGTCAAGGTAACGGCGACGTTAGGTATCAGTCAGCAAACGGTGGAAGCACACTTTAAGGCCGACGCCAGCACGGCGAAGGTCGCTGCGTTAGTGATCATGCAGGACAACGCATTGGCTAACGGTAAGGCCACTGACCGTATCCAACTCACAGTCACGGATGCGCAAGGGAACGCGTTGAACGGGCAAACGGTGACCCTGGCGGCTGATCAGGGAGCGATGATAGATAAGAGCATCACCACTGGCGAAGACGGCAAAGCCACCATGACGCTGAGCAGCACGGTGGCAGGTACTGTCAAGGTAACGGCGACGTTAGGTACCAGTCAGCAAACGGTGAAAGCGCATTTCAGGGCGGACAGTAGTACGGCGAAGGTCGCTGCGTTAGTGGTCATGCAGGACAATGCATTGGCTAACGGCAAAGCCACTGACCGTATCCAACTGACGGTCACGGACGCGCAAGGGAACGCACTGAACGGGCAAACGGTGACCCTGGCGACTAATCAGGGAGCGAAGATAGATAGGAGTGTCACCACTGGCGAAGACGGCAAAGCCACAGCGACGTTGAGCAGCACTGTGTCTGGTACTGTCAAGGTGACGGCGACGCTGGGCGATAGCCAGCAAACGGTGGAAGCACACTTTAAGGCCGATGCCAGCACGGCGAAGGTGGCAGCTGTGGCGGTCACGCAGGACAACGCATTGGCCAACGGCACAGCCAGCAATCGTCTCCAGCTGACGGTCACGGACGCACAGGGAAATGTGTTGAGCGGGCAGACAGTGACACTGGCAGCAGATCACGGAGCAACGATTGTCAAAAACGTGACCACTAACGAGGATGGCAAGGCCACAGCGACGCTGAGCAGCACGTAGCTGGCGCATTAAGGTGACTTGGGGGGCACGGTCACGGACGCGGCAAGGTGGCAACGCAGGACAACGCATTGAACGGCAAAGCCACCAACGGTGACGCGCTGGCCAGACGGTGACGTTGGCTACAGAGCAAGGGGCAACGATTGTCAAAAACGTGACCACTAAGGAGGATGGTAAGGCCACAGCGACGCTGAGCAGCACGGTGTCAGGCACTGTGAAGGTGACGGCGACGTTGGGTGCCAGCCAGCAAACGGTGGAAACACACTTTAAGGCTGACGCCAGCACGGCGAAGGTGGCAGCTTTGGCGGTCACGCAGGACAACGCATTGGCCAACGGCAAAGCCACCAATAACCTCCAACTGACGGTCACTGACGCACAGGGAAATGTGTTGAGCGGGCAGGCAGTGACACTGGCAGCAAACCACGGAGCAACGATTGTCAAAAACGTGACCACTAACGAGGATGGCAAGGCCACAGCGACGTTGAGCAGCACGATGTCAGGCACTGTGAAGGTAACGGCGACGCTGGGCGATAGCCAGCAAACGGTGGAAGCACACTTTAAGGCCGATGCCAGCACGGCGAAGGTGGCAGCTTTGGCGGTCACGCAGGACAACGCATTGGCCAACGGCAAAGCCACCAATAGCCTCCAGCTGACGGTCACGGACGCACAGGGAAATGTGTTGAGCGGGCAGACAGTGGCACTGGCAGCAGATCACGGAGCAACGATTGCCAAAAACGTAACCACCAACGAGGATGGCAAGGCCACAGCGACGTTGAGCAGCACGGTAGCTGGCGCGATTAAGGTGACAGCCACCTTGGGGGACAGCCAGCAAACGGTGGAAACACACTTTAAGGCCGACTCTAGTACGGCGAAGGTGGCAGCTTTGGCGGTCACGCAGGACAACGCATTGGCTAATGGAAAAGCCACCAATAACCTCCAACTGACGGTCACGGACGCACAGGGAAATGTGTTGAGCGGGCAGACAGTGACACTGGCAGCAGATCACGGAGCAACGATTGTCAAAAACGTGACCACCAACGAGGATGGCAAAGCCACTGCGACGCTGAGCAGCACGGTGTCAGGCACTGTGAAGGTGACAGCAACCTTGGGTGCCAGCCAGCAAGTGGTGGAAGCACACTTTAAGGCCGACGCCAGCTCGGCGAAGGTGGCAGCTTTGGCGGTCACGCAGGACAACGCATTGGCCAACGGCAAAGCCACCAATAGCCTGCAACTGACGGTCACGGACGCACAGGGAAATGTGTTGAGCGGGCAGACAGTGGCACTGGCAGCAGATCACGGAGCAACGATTGCCAAAAACGTAACCACCAACGAGGATGGCAAGGCCACAGCGACGCTAAGCAGCACGGTAGCTGGCGTGATTAAGGTGACAGCCATCTTGGGTGCCAGCCAGCAAACGGTGGAAGTACACTTTAAGGCTGACGCCAGCACGGCGAAGGTGGCAGCTTTGGCGGTCATGCAGGATAACGCATTGGCCAACGGCAAAGCCACCAATCGTCTCCAACTGACGGTTACAGATGCGCAAGGTAACGCGCTGAACGGCCAAACGGTGACCCTGGCGGCTGATCAGGGAGCGATGATAGATAAGAGCATCACCACTGGCGAAGACGGCAAAGCCACCATGACGCTGAGCAGCACGGTGGCAGGCACTATCAAGGTAACGGCGACGTTAGGTACCAGTCAGCAAACGGTGGAAGCACACTTTAAGGCCGACGCCAGCACGGCGAAGGTAGCAGCTTTGGCGGTCACGCAGGACAACGCATTGGCTAATGGAAAAGCCACCAATAGTATTCAACTGACGGTTACGGATGCACAGGGTAACGCGCTGAACGGCCAGACGGTGACGCTGGCTACAGAGCAAGGGGCAACGATTGCCAAGAGCGTGATCACCGGGGAGGACGGCAAGGCTTCAGCAACGCTGAACAGCACGTTAGCTGGAATTATCAAAGTGACGGCGACGTTGGGTGACAGCCAGCAGACGGTGGAGACCCACTTTAAGGCGGATGCCCGTACCGCAGTAGTGAGCACTGTGACTCTGAATGGCACTGATGTTAGCAAACCAGCGAATGGGACGATCAGTTTCATGTATACCGTGCAGGTAGTTGACGCTAACGGTAATCCAGTACCCGATGTCGATGTTAGGGTGTCTACCGATAAATCGGTAAGTATTACTACCAGTAATCATAAAACAGATGCACAGGGGCAGCTACAAACAGGTATAGGTAATATCAAAGCGTGGAGTGATGTCACTTTGAGTGCGATGACGGACAATCAACTGGCACCAGTGGCAGCAGATAAAAAAGTGAGCTTTGTCGCTGATGTTGTATCCCCAAAGGATTCAACCTTCACAATTTCACAAGTTCGAATCATGGCGAATGGGCAAGATCAAGCCGTGCTTAGCCTGACGCTTAAAGATAAAAATGCAAACGCAGCGAGCGGCATAGGCAATGCTTTGAAAGCAGTAGTAAGCGGCGTGGATGATACAAGCGTGACCGACTTTACTGAAGGTGAACCAGGGGTCTACACGGCAAGGTTAAGTGGCACAACGGCAGGTACTGCGACGGTGACCATAATGCAAGGGAGCGATAAGATTGATCTGGGAGTGAAGAATTTGACCTTGTTCAATTATAACTTTGCAATTGAGCCTTCAGTTGTGAGGGTTGTCACCGGGGGTAAACATCAGTTTTCCGTTGCTGCTACAGCTTCTGATACCAAAGTGGTTGAAACTGTAGCATCAGGTACAACCTGGACAAGCAGTGAAACGGCTATAGCAACAGTCGACACTGCGGGCATTGTAACCGGTAAAAAGGAAGGGGATGTTTCTATTGAGGCTAAAGGTACATACAAAGGGTTTGATTATAAGGGAACCGCTGAGTTTCAGGTAAAATCCCCAAGAACATCTGAAGAGTATGGTACCAAGAGGCAGGGAGATATCTCTGATAAATTTATCGTAGAGCCGCCAAGTTATTCACTGTATGCATCTGGAGGTGCTTATGTGGATGCGATTGGTACCACTGAGCGTCAGATTGGTGGTACTGGGGGGAATGCAATTACTATCCCTAACCTTAATAGTGTCAAAAGTATATCAGTGAAAATAAGCTATACCACTGAATCTTGGAATAAGGAACAGGGTGTTGAGGTGGTTTCAAGACTGATTTTCCATTTTCGTGATGGCCGAACTATGACGGTTGGTCAAGGGGCAGATAGTGGAGGTCCTACACCGAAACTGTACGATGTTTCTGTACCAGAAGGGTATATCTTGCAAGGCTACGATGTTGCAGGGTCGACAGCTGGCTATCTCCACGCGATTAAATTCATATTTATGCCGGTACTTGATGATAAAGCCAAATAACCAGGTTTTTGAAAATACATGAACCTAAGCGTCTTCAAGATGCTGGTAGATGGCGAAGGAGATGAATCCGACGGGTTGACGCAAGCCAACCCATTCGGGCGATTGAGGTAACCAAAACGCCAGCATTTTGAAGCGCAACGAGGGTCAAGGCATTGCAGAAGCAGTTAATGGGTTGTGAATGAATCCTTATCACACATTGAGGTATTTAGCCCTCATATATGGTTCCAAACTGCCTGCAAGTTATCACAAATTTGTGAACTCTCCGTGAGGATTTGGTCAGGGTTTTCTCTGTAAGTTGTCACCATCGGTTTTTTTATCTGAGGTGACGATGATGATCAACAGACGGTATTTCATTCTGGGTGGTGGCGCGGTCACTGCCGCTTACGCCGTGGGCCTGCTGCCTGCACTCTTCTCTCACCCTGTAAGAGCAGAGCAGTTCCCTGTCAACTTAACCGCCGAACAATGGCACCAACGGCTCTCTGCCGGGCAATACGCTATCTTGCGAGAAGAGGGAACGGAACCCCCTTACAGCAGCCCTCTTAACGATGAGCACCGCAAGGGCGTTTTCTCCTGTGCCGGTTGCAACCAGGCACTTTTTTCCTCTGACACCAAGTTTGACAGCCACACTGGCTGGCCAAGTTTCTGGCAATCCCTTGAAAAATCGGTAGCGACAAGAACGGACAGCTCATTTGGCATGGTTCGTGACGAGGTGCATTGCACACGTTGCGGCGGTCATTTGGGGCATGTTTTTGATGATGGCCCTGCGCCGACCGGTTTACGTTACTGCATGAACGGGCTGGCAATGGTCTTTACGCCACAGTCTGCCTGATCAATTAAGCGAGGTATAAAATGAAAAAGTTAAATAATCCGGCAGCTCGGTTGCGCTCATGCGCTATATGGGGCGCGGTGCTGGCTGCCGCAGTGTTGTGCTTCAACACCTTTGCCTGGCCGCTGGGTAATGCGGAAACAGCGGTAGTGATCCCTGCACCTACTCAAGACGAACCGGCAACGGCATCGCGTACTGAAACGGCGATTTTCGCCGGTGGCTGCTTTTGGGGCGTACAAGGCGTATTTCAGCATGTTAAAGGAGTGACTAACGCAGTTTCGGGCTATGCCGGTGGAACGCCGCAAACGGCCAACTATGAGGAAGTGAGCGCAGGGAATACGGGGCACGCCGAATCAGTGCTGGTTACTTTCGATCCGCAGCAGGTTTCCTATGGGCAATTGCTGCAAATCTACTTCTCGGTGGCCCACAATCCAACCGAACTGAATCGCCAAGGGCCAGACAGCGGCACACAATACCGTTCTGCTATTTTCCCGCTCACCGAGTCACAGCAACAGGTTGCCAAGGCCTATATTGCCCAGTTGGATGCCAGTAAAAGTTTTGCCAAACCGCTGGTGACCAGTATCGAGGGGAACGGGCATTTCTACCCTGCGGAAGAGTACCACCAGAATTACTTGACCAATAATCCCAATCAACCCTATATCGTGATCAACGATTTGCCAAAGATCAAACAGTTACAGCAGTTATTCCCAACACAATATCGTGCGGATCCGGTATTGGTTAATTGAACGCTAGGCTGTGTCCCTTAATTGCCCGTGGTGCCGTCGCAGACCCAAAAGCCCGTTATCAAGGCGGAGGGTGAAGGGCAGAGTGGCCCTCTGTTCAAGCCCGACTTTACTTCGAACGGGCTTTTGGGGCGCGACCCTTCGGGCTGGGGCCATTTACGCGCATTGCGGCGTTGTTCGCCGCTTATTTGGTCCACCAAACCTCGCGGCTCACGCCTTGCCCTGCGCGAAAATGACCACCAGCGGCGCTCACGTGCAATTAAGGGACACAGCCTAGAGTATAACAACGGGTTCCTTGAAGTACTGACGAAATATCGCGATAATCCGCTTATCAGTGATACTGAAACAGACATCGAATATACCCTAAATAATTCGAGTTGCTTGTAGGCGGCAACTGAGTGAAGCCCTAGGAGCATAGATAAGCTATGTGAATAGGGTGAACAAAGGCAGCCAGCACCCAAGCAGCTTGAAGTATGACGGGTATAAATCCCTTCCTCGTCGGGCTAACGACGCGGGAGGGATTTTTTTTATCGCCAAGCGTTCGGCTACGAACGAACCGTTGAAATATGAGGGTTTACTATGAGTACCTTAGGCCATCAGCCCGATAATTCTTTAGTGTCTAACGCCTTTGGTTTCCTGCGTTTTCCGCTGAACTTTATGCCTTACGACAGCGATGCAGACTGGGTGATTACAGGTATTCCATTCGATATGGCAACTTCTGGCCGTGCCGGTGGGCGTCATGGTCCTGCAGCGATCCGTCAGGTATCGACCAACCTGGCATGGGAAGGTGCGCGCTGGCCGTGGAACTTCGATCTGCGCGATCGCCTGAACGTGGTCGACTGTGGCGACATCGTATTTAACTTTGGCGATGCGCAAGACATGAGCGACAAGCTGCAGGCGCATGCGGAAAAACTGCTGCAAGCGGGCAAGCGGATGCTTTCTTTTGGTGGCGATCACTTTGTCACGCTGCCGCTGCTGCGCGCCCATGCCAAACACTTTGGCAAAATGGCGCTGGTGCATTTTGATGCGCATACCGATACCTATGCCAACGGCAGCAAGTTTGACCATGGCACCATGTTCTTCCATGCACCGAACGAAGGGCTGATCGACCCCAACCACTCGGTGCAGATCGGTATTCGTACCGAGTTTGATCGTGACAACGGCTTCACCGTATTGGATGCCGCGCAGGTTAACGATCGTGGCGTGGACGATCTGCTGGCTCAGATCAAACAAATTGTCGGTGACATGCCGGTATATATGACCTTCGACATTGACTGTCTGGATCCGGCTTTTGCACCAGGTACTGGCACCCCGGTGATCGGCGGCCTGACCTCAGACCGTGCGCTAAAACTGGTACGTGGCATGCAGTCACTGAACATTGTGGGTATGGATGTGGTAGAAGTGGCACCGGCATACGATCAGTCAGAGATCACAGCGCTGGCAGCGGCGACGCTGGGCCTAGAAATGCTGTATCTGCAGGCGGCGAAAAAGCAAGGGTAATTATACCCGTCGTCTTTCAAGCTACAGCGTTGTTACCTGCACTTACTCACCTCAGTCACTTACCCAAAAGTAAGCTCCTGAGGATGAGTAAGCTTGTCGCCTAGCTGTAGCTTGAAACCCATTGGGTATAGCGAGAAAAAGAGATGAAGGTTGCAAAAATCTCTATCTACCAGCCCATAATATCAGTTTGCCTGTATTTCGCGTTTACGGAGGAACCGTGCTGACAAAACCATCTATACGGCTAAACAAATATATCAGCGAGAGCGGCATTTGCTCTCGCCGCGATGCCGATCGTTACATCGAACAAGGTAACGTTTTTATCAATGGCAAGCGTGTTGCGCTCGGTGATCGGGTGTTTGCAGGCGACATCGTCAAGGTCAATGGCCAGATAATCGAGCCCCGCAACGAAGAGAACCTGATCTTTATCGCGCTGAACAAACCGGTTGGCATTGTCAGCACTACGGAAGACGCCGAGAAAGACAATATTGTCGATTTCGTCAATCACAGCACGCGCATTTTTCCTATCGGGCGGCTGGATAAAGATTCTCAGGGGCTGATTTTCCTCACCAACCATGGCGATCTGGTTAACAAGATCCTGCGTGCAGGTAACGACCACGAAAAGGAATATCTGGTCACCGTCAACAAACCTGTGACGGACGAGTTTGTCCGTGGTTTGGCGTCGGGTGTGCCGATGCTGGGTACGGTCACCAAAAAATGCAAGGTGAAGAAGGAGGCTCCCTTCGTTATTCGTATCGTTCTGGTACAGGGGTTGAACCGTCAGATCCGTCGCATGTGCGAGCATTTTGGCTATGAGGTGACCAAACTAGAGCGTATTCGAATCATGAATGTGGGTTTGGCTGGCTTACCGTTAGGAGAATGGCGCGATCTCACCGACGATGAATTGGTTGAACTGTTTAAATTGATCGAGGATTCCTCGTCTGAGGAAAAACCGACCAAGAAAGCCAAACCGGCCGTGAAGAAACCTGCTGCCAGTGGGCAGAAAAAGGCCGACAAACCCGCAGGTAACCCGGCCACTCGTAAGCGTTTTACTCAGCCAGGGCGCAAAAAGAAAGGGCGCTGATTGTTAGCTCTCCGAGCATAGACTGTTGCATCAAGGCGATTAACGCCCTTGGTCAGTGATGACCAAGGGCGTTTTGCTTTTGTTTTATTTCCTATCAGTGCATCTTTTGTGATCCATTCCTCAGTTGTAACTTTTAAATAACCAATTATTAACAAACCTCCCATTGTCGACTTGACGAAAGATTCGCCAGACATATATTGAGTGTATTAGATAAGAAACTGAGTTTCATATATGAAACAATCAGATAGAGGAAAGAAGCAATGAGCTGGAAGAATGTGTGCGAAGTGTCTCAGGTTAAAGAAGATTTTCCTTTCTCTGCCAGTGTAGAGGGAAAAGAGGTCGGCGTTTATTTGATTGATGGTCAATATTACGCGCTGGAAGACGTTTGTCCGCATGCCTATGCCTTGCTCAGCCAAGGGTTTGTTGATGACGGAAAAGTGGAGTGCCCTCTGCACGAAGCCGTGTTCGATGTGCGTACCGGCCAATGCCTGCGCGAACCCGGTGGCCGTGATCTGCAAACCTACCCTACCCGGGTGATCGACAATCAAATCCAAATCACCTTTATAGCGGAGGAATAAGAATGCAGCACATTACCGATTTCAACCCCTGGCTGCCGGACACCCAACAGGTGACCCCGGATCGTGTCGGTGGTAATGGCCAGATCCACCAACCCGGCCAGTTTCAGAATGTCATCTGGCAAACTCGCGCACGTGTGCCTGACGGGTTTGAAACTGCGCTGGTATCAGCGTTGGAAGAGATCTTCGAACAGGGGGCGGAAGAGCTGAGTCAGATCGTCAGCGCACTCAATCAACGCCGCTTGTTTGATCGCAATGGTCAGCCATGGAATGAAACCGCATTCCGTGAATTCCTTCACGTTAACGGTTTCTGAACCGCATAGGGAGAAGACAATGACAACCAATACAACATCCTCCACGCAGGTATTACAAGATTATCTCGATCAGGGGCTACGCGGAGTCTGGTACCCGGTGTTAGCCAGTTGGGAAGTTGGCAGTAACCCGGTTGGCATCACCCGGCTTGAGCAACAGATCGTGCTATGGCGTGATAGCGAAGGCGGCATCCATGCGCTGGAAGACCGCTGTCCGCACCGTGGCGCTCGCCTGTCGATGGGCTGGAACCTGGGTGACCGCATCGCCTGCTGGTATCACGGCATTGAAGTGGGTGGCGATGGCACGGTCAAGGATGTACCTGCGGTAGATCGCTGCCCGTTGGTCGGGCAGAAATGCCTGCGTTCTTATCCGGCGAAAGAAGCCTTTGGTGCGGTGTTCCTCTATTTTGGTGTCACTGCTGATGAAGAACCGGCAGAACTGATCTTTCCACAGGAACTGGCAGATGATGCCAGCTATAGCCATTTCCTGTGTACTGCCAGTTGGAACTGCAACTATCAATATGCGTTGGAAAACGTCATGGATCCGATGCATGGCACCTATCTGCACTCTTCCTCTCACTCGATGGCTGAAGGTGACCGTAAGGCGGATATGGCGCTGGAACCCACCGAGAGCGGCTTTATCTTTAAAAAGAATGGCCAGATTGGCGTGAACTTCGACTGGGTGGAGTTTGGCAGCAGCGGCGCTTACTGGATGCGTCTGTCGATCCCATACAAAAAGCGCTTTGGGCCGGGTGGTCACTTCTGGATCATCGGTATGGTGGTGCCGGAAGATAAAGATCACTGCCGGGTATTCTTCTGGCGGATCCGTAAGGTCAAAGACTGGCAGCGTGACATGTGGCGCTTTATGTATCGTAACCGCCTAGAACAACTGCATTGGGACGTTCTGGAACAGGATCGCATCGTGTTGGAGAACATGGCACCGAACGCGCGAAGCCGCGAGTACCTTTACCAGCATGACGTCGGTCTCTCCCGCCTGCGCCGCATGATGCAGAAAGAAGCACAAAAACAGTTGGCGATGCTCAGCGAAGCGGAGGCGGCACAGTGAATGGTTTGCTGGCGGGAAAACGCATTGTCGTCACTGGGGCGGCTCGCGGGCTGGGGCGCAGCTTTGCCGCTGCGGTAGCCCAGGCCGGGGCCAACGTGGTGATGTGCGATATTCTGGCGCAAGAGTTGCAAGACAGCGCAGCCAGCCTGCGTGACCAAGGGGCACAGGTAGAGGCTCAGGTTATCGATCTGGCTTCACCGCAATCCATCACCGCAGCGTTCGCTGCGATAGCCAAAGGCGGTGCGATCGACGGGTTGGTCAATAACGCTGCGCTGGCGACCGGGGTTGGCGGCAAAACCATGATGGAGTACGACATTGACCTGTGGGACAGAGTGATGCAAGTCAATGTCCGAGGGACCTGGCTGGTGAGTCAGGCGGCGGTGCCGTTACTGGCGCAAACGCCGCATGCCAAAATCGTCAATGTCGCTTCAGACACCGCACTTTGGGGGGCACCAAGACTGATGGCCTATGTGGCAAGCAAAGGGGCAATCATCTCGATGACCCGCTCCATGGCGCGTGAACTGGGGCCGCAGGGGATCTGCGTCAATGCTATCGCACCGGGGCTGACAAGGGTGGAAGCCACCGAATACGTTCCAGTTGAACGTCATCAACTTTACGAACAAGGCCGCGCGTTGGCTGGGGCACAACATCCCGACGATGTTACCGGCAGCGTACTTTACTTGCTGTCACCGCTGGCGGATTTTGTTACCGGTCAGCTAATACCGGTCAACGGTGGTTTCGTGTTTAACTGACCTTTTGATGGGCAGGCAAACATTTCAGGAGTAGCACATGGCAGACGAGCAAGCGTGTAAGTATTTGATCCCAGGTCTGGATCGCGGGTTACAGCTGCTATTGGCATTCAGCGAGCAGCATAAAGAGATGACCTTTGCAGAGCTCCATCGCCTAGTCGATATGCCCAAGGCCACAGCCTATCGAGTGGTACAGACGCTGGAGCACTTGGGTTTTCTGGAACGAAACCCGCGTACTAACACCTTTGCATTGGGGATCAAAGTTCTGCGCTTGGGCTTTGAATATATCGCCTCGCTGGATGTTGCACAGGCGGGTCAACCGGTGATTGAGCAACTGCGCGATCGTAGCCAGTGTAGCAGTCATCTGGCGATCCGCGATGGGCATGACGTGATCTATATCGCCCGTGTCAGCGCTGCCGGTTCCCAGATCAATCAGGTCAGCGTGGGCACGCGTCTGCCGGTACATCGTACGTCCCTCGGGCGCATGTTGCTGACCAGCACCAGCCGCGAAGAGTTTGAACGTCTGTTCCCGAATGATGCGTTACCCGACGCGGCACCAGGAACGCCGGCCAATCGTGAGGCATTGTGGCAAATGGTGCAGCAGGATAAAGCTCGCGGCTATGTGATCGGCGAATCGTTCTTTCGCATCGGTATCTCTTCCATCGTCTACCCGATCTTTAACCGTGAAAAACGGGTAGAAGCGGTAGTCAGCATTATGGTGCCGTTCGATGAGATCCCTAAAGCGGATCGCGAGCGGTTGCGGATGGAAGTACGGGATGCAGCAGTGAAAATATCCGGTTTGTTAGGCGCACCGCCACAGGCCAATGTGGGTTAACTGACAAGGCTTTCTGACTCAGGCAGGGATAAGACTCATGGCTATTAATGGGTCGGGATCCGCTCACGCCTGAAAAACGTATTCAGCGATAACGTGAGGCACAATAATGAGCATAATCGGCATCGAAAAGCTGGAGTTTGGCGTTGAAGATCTGCCAACGTGCGAGAAATTCATGCAGGACTTTGGCTTACAACCCATGCTGCAACATTGGGGGGAAGCGCGACGCGTGTTCACCACATTGAGTGGTGCCAGCGTGGAGCTATACCCGCAGAACAGCGAGGAGTTACCCGCCGCGTTTGAAGCTGGTTCTACCCTGCGCCGGATGACATGGGGGGTTGAGAGCCCAGCAAGGCTGGCCGCATTGCAACCACGCTTGGCTCAGATGCCCGGTTTTCGTCAGGTTGGTGAAGAGCTGGAATGCCTCGATCCCAACGGCATGACGCTGCGTTTTGCTGTTACCGCTCAACAGCCGGTGCAACTGCCGGTTTTGCCGATCAACCAATGGGGCGATGTGCGCCGCATCGACCAGCCAAGTCCGGTTTATGCCAAGGCAGAACCGGTCAATATTGGTCACGTGGTGTTCTTCGTTGAGGATCTTCCCGCGACAGAAAAGTTTTACTGTGAGCAGCTTGGTTTTCAGGTTTCGGATCGATACATCGATCGCGCTGTATTCCTGCGGGCCCAGGTACGTGGAGGGCACCACAGCCTGTTCTTGCTGAAGTTACCTAACCGCCCGCGTGGTTTGAACCACGTTGCCTTCACTGTGCGTGATATCCATGAAGTGATCGGCGGCGGTATTGCAATGAACAAACAGCAGTGGAGCACCTTTATTGGTCCAGGCCGCCATCCAATTTCATCGGCCTATTTCTGGTACGTCAACAGTCCAACCGGCGGCGCTTTCGAGTACTACACCAATGATGATTTCCTGACAGAAAACTGGCAGCCACGTGAGTTGGAACATTCACTGGTTTCGTTTACTGAATGGGCGGTAGAAGGGGGAATCGATCATGATACCCGTCGTCAACATAAGAAAGCGGGGGCCGCATGAGTCAGCCAATCCAAGCCGGGATAGTCATTATCGGCGGCGGTCAAGCGGGTGGTTGGGCGGCAAAAACGCTGCGTGAACACGGCTACGGCGGCAAGTTAACGGTAGTGAGCGATGAACCCTACGATTTTTACGAACGTCCACCGCTTTCTAAAGCGGCGTTGTTGGATAGCAATGCGCCCCTGAGCCGCCTGTTCAGTGAAGAGGTGGTTGCCGGGCTCAATCTCGATTGGTACCGCCCACTACGGGCAGTAGCCATCGATGGCCAACAACAGATCGTAACCCTCAGCGATGGTCGGCAACTGCAGTTTGAACAGTTGCTGATTGCCACCGGGGGCCGCCCCCGTCTGCCCAATAGTGGGTGGGCAGAGCACCCAAGGGTGAGGACTCTGCGTTCATGGGACGATGCGGCGCGCCTGCGTCAAGGCTTGCAGCAGTGCAAAAAACTGGCGGTGGTTGGTGGTGGTTGGATTGGGTTGGAGATCGCTGCCTCTGCACGCAGGCTGGGGGTTGAAGTTACGGTTTTTGAACGTCAGCCTGCGCTCTGCATGCGCAGTGTCGGAGCCGATGTTTCCCAGGCATTGCTGGAGCTGCACCAGCAACAAGGGGTTACGGTGTACTGCGGCTGTGGCGATATCACCCTTGAAGATCGCCAAGGAGAAGCCTGGATCGGCACTGCAAGCAGCCCAGCACAACCTTTCGACCTGGTGGTGGTTGGCATTGGCGTTGAACTGAATCTGGAACTGGCGCATACGGCTGGGTTACGGGTTGAGGGGGGCATAGTGGTCGACGGGCAGGGGCGCACCAGCCACCCGGCTATTTTTGCTGCCGGCGATGTGGCACAGCATCCAGCGCTTGGCTTGTGCTTGCAATCCTGGGCTTATGCACAGAACCAGGCAATAAGCACCGCCTGCGCGATGCTCGATGCTTTTGCCGCTCCTTACGACGATGTGCCCTGGCTATGGTCAGATCAATATGACACCAATATTCAGATCCTTGGTGTACCCACCGGTGGTGTGCTTCAGGTCGTGAGGCGAACGCCGCACTCACAGCTGTTCTTCACCCTGAATGCCGATCGGCAACTGGTACAGATGATCGCGTTTAACGATGCGCGCACCATCAAACTCGGCAAACGCTGGCTAGCCAGTGGTCGAGTATTGGATCCGCAGCAACTGGCGGATGTGGAGTTTTCTCTGATGGCGCTTAAATAACGCCCGACCTGAGGGAGCGTTTTATGACTACGCAAGATATGGACGCCCAAAGCATTCGGGCGGGGAGTGCTGTTGCCGAAAATCAGCCAACCCGCGTGCGCTGGTCGGTGCCGATTGCCCTGTTTGCCTGCGTGTTGTTGGCGTTTTTCGACAAGATCAGCATTGCGGCACTGTTTTCTGACACTGCATTCCAGGAGGCGATGGGCATCGGTTTTGATCCCACTAGGCTCGGGCTGTTGATGAGTGCCTTTCTGTTCTCATACGGCTTCTCTTCCATGCTGTTGAGCGGCATTGGCGATCGGCTGAACCCGGTCAAGGTGTTGATCGGCATGATGGTGGTGTGGGGTGTACTGATGGTGCTGATGGGGCTGGCACGTTCTTATCATACCATGATGACGTTGCGCATTCTGCTAGGCATCGCCGAAGGCCCGCTGATAGCGATAGCTTACGCGATCGTCCGTCACGCCTTCCCACAGCGCCTGCAGGCCCGAGCCACCATGATGTGGCTACTGGGAACGCCGATAGGGGCGGCGCTAGGGTTCCCGGTGACGCTGTTTATCCTCAGCCGTTTTGACTGGCAAACCACCTTCTTCTTTATGGCATTTCTGACCTTGCCAGTGATGTTGCTGGTGATGTTTGGCTTACGCCATCTGAATGTGGCCCGTTCGGAAAAAAGTACCGTCACGCAACCGACGGTTGCCGAACGCAAACAGCTGCGCCGTGAACTGTTCAGTGCTCCGCATTTCTGGATGATCTGCCTGTTCAATATCGCATTTCTGACCTACCTGTGGGGAATGAACGGCTGGCTGCCCAGCTACCTGATCAAAGGCAAGGGGATCCATCTGGAGCATGCCGGTTATCTGTCATCGCTGCCGTTTATCGCCATGCTGTTGGGGGAAGTGGTAGGGGCCTGGCTTTCAGACAAACTGGATCGCCGCGCGCTGGCCTGCTTTATCTCCCTGTGTGGTGCCGGGCTTGGGCTGGGGATCGTGCTGCATTTACAAGGCACATACAGCGTGATCGCCGCCATGTCCTTCAGCACCTTTATGTGGGGTGCTGGAGCGCCGAACATTTTCGCTCTATTAGCGAAGGCCACCAGCAGCCGGGTGAGCGCCACTGCCGGTGGCATTTTTAACGGACTGGGTAATTTTGCTGGTGCCTTGGCACCGGTGCTGATGGGGGCGCTGATCGCTGCCACCGGCAACATGGATAACGGCCTGCTGTTCCTGGTGGTGATGGCCTTGGTCGGCAGCACCATTCTGCTGCCGCTGCTGAAGAAATATTGACAACGAAGGAGAAACAACATGTCCCAGGTTGAGAATAAAGTTGGCATCAAGCCGCAGGATCTGTCGATGGCACAGTGGGTGGAGTCGCGCATTGCCCGCTTTGAAGGCCGCAAATATGACTGGAATGCGCTGAAGTTCCAGGCTGATTACGATCCGAAATACCGCCGTGCGCAGATGCGCTATATCGGCACCGGGGCGACCGGGGTGGTCAGCGATACCAACACGGTTGCGGCGGAGCATTTTACCTTCTCTACCATGGTGTTGCCGTCCAAATGTGAAGGGCCACTGCACCTGCATGATGACGTGGAAGAAGTGTTCTTCATGCTTAAAGGCAGCATTACGCTGATGATCCAGGATGGTGAAGAGTATTACGAAACCATCCTCAAAGAGCGTGACCTGATCTCCGTACCGGCAGGCATTTACCGTGGACTGTTTAATCACGGTGAAGAAGAGGCGCTGATGTGCGTGATGCTTGGTACCTCCAAACCAGAAACCCCGACCTACCCGGCGGATCATCCACTTTCCAAGGTGAAACGTTACTGATGAACGCCTTACCGGAACGCCAGCAGGAAGATTGTAGTGGCTTTTGGCTTAGTTGGCGCGAAGCCGGGTATGGCCGGGCAGTGATACTACTGCATGGCATCAGTTCCGGTTCCGCGTCCTGGGTGAAGCAGTTTAGCGATCGTGCCTTGATCGCCGGCCACCGCCTGATTGCCTGGGATGCCCCTGGCTATGGCGGCAGTGCGGCGTTGCCAGTGGCTGAGTCAAAGGCATCCGCCTATGCCAATGCGCTGGCGGCGCTGGTCGCTGAACTGGAATTAGAGCAGCCGCTGATTGTCGGGCATTCGCTCGGGGCATTGATCGGTAGTGCCTATGCGGCAGCTTATCCTACGGGCCTGAGTGGATTGGTGTTGGCGGATCCTGCTCAAGGCTATGCCACTGCACCCACAGAAAAACGCCAACAAGTGTATGACCAGCGCAAACAGATGATCGAAACGCTGGGGCCGCAAGGGTATGGCGAGCAGCGTGCGGCTGCGTTGCTGCGCGAGGGGGCGGATCAACAGGATATTGCCTGGGTACGCAGCGGCATGCAGCAACTTAATCCGCTCGGCTTTCTCAGCGCTGCCTGGATGTTGGCCAATGACGATATCACTCAGTACCTGTCACGTTATCGGGGCCCGTTACAGGTATGGTGCGGCAGTGATGATCGCATTACACCGCCGCAAGGGGTTGCAACGTTGGCACAGCAACAAGGAGCGAGGATGCGTTTGATTGAGGCTGCGGGGCATGCCAGCTATCTCGATGCGCCAATGGTATTTAACCGTTATTTGCAGGACGTTACGGGAGCAATTCAACCATGAATTTTCAGATTGAGCAGCGGGTGGCGGTGGTCACTGGGGGTTCTTCGGGGATCGGTTTTGAAACGCTACGCCTGCTGTTGAGTGAAGGGGCGAAAGTGGCCTTCTGTGGGCGCAATCAGGACAAACTTGCCACCGCAGAAGCCAGCCTGCGTGCGGAGTTCCCACAGGCGGAGATCCTGGCGCTGCCCTGCGATGTACTCGATACCGAACAGATTGCCCAGTTTGCCAAACAGGTCAGCGACCATTTTGGTGCGGTAGATATGTTGATCAATAACGCCGGGCAGGGATTTGTGGCGCATTTTGCGCAAACACCGCGCGACGCCTGGTTACATGAGGCCGAGCTCAAACTGTTCGGCGTGATCAATCCGGTACAGGCATTTTTACCGCTGCTTGAGCGTTCGGATATCGCCTCTATTACCTGCGTTAACTCGCTATTGGCACTGCAACCGGAAGAGCACATGATCGCCACTTCCGCGGCGCGTGCCGCATTGCTCAATATGACGCTGACGCTGTCGAAAGAACTGGTCAGCAAGGGGATCCGCGTCAACTCCATTCTGCTGGGCATGGTGGAGTCGGGCCAATGGCGGCGGCGTTTTGCCGAGCGTCAGGACCAACAGCAGAGTTGGGAACAGTGGACGGCGGCCATCGCCGAACGGCGTGGCATACCGATGGGGCGCTTGGGTAAACCGCAGGAACCGGCACGGGCACTGCTGTTTCTCGCCTCGCCGATGGCCTCTTTTACCACTGGGGCGGCGCTGGACGTTTCCGGCGGTTTCAACCGGCATATCTGAAAGGATCAACAAATGAAGAAGATCATGATGATGGGTTACGGCGCAATGGCGAAAGAGGTGCTGGCGCGTCTGCCGGAAGGGGTGGAGGCAGGTTGGATCCTGGCGCGTGAAAAATATCATGCCGAGATTAACCAAACCTTTGCCGGGCGGATACAGGCATTGACCCATCCAGACCAATGCAGCGGCGAGCCCGACCTGGTCTTGGAATGCGCCAGCCAACAGGCTGTAGCGGAATTTGGCGAAGCGGTGCTCAAGCGCGGCTGGCGATTGGCGGTGATTTCTACCGGTGCGTTGGCCGATGCCGCGTTACAACTGCGGCTGCAGCAGACCTGTATTCGCCACAATGGCCAGTTAATGGTGCTATCCGGTGCGGTGGCCGGAATGGATGGTTTGGCGTCGGCGCGGGAAGGGGGGCTGGAAAGTGTGACCTACCAATCCAGCAAAAGCCCTGCCAGTTGGCGCGGCAGTCTGGCGGAAAAGCTGATCGATCTGGATAGCGTCAGCGAAGCGAAGGTGTTCTTCGAAGGTTCGGCGCGAGAGGCGGCACGTATGTTTCCGGCGAATGCCAATGTAGCGGCGACCATTGCGCTCTATGGCTTGGGAATGGATGCCACGCGGGTTCGCTTGCAGGTCGATCCTCATACCCAACGTAATACTCATCGTCTACAGGTGCGCGGTCAGTTTGGTGAATTCCAGTTTGAGCTGTGTGGTAATCCGCTGGCGAGTAACCCGAAAACCTCAACGCTGGCGGCACTGAGTGCGGTACAAGCCTGCCGCTGTCTGGTTAACGGTGGTTTCATTGCCTAAAGGGCAGGAGCAAAGCATGGAAACGTTAAAGATTTTTCTTGCCGGGCGCTGGTGTGAAGGGCGTGGGGAACTGATGAATTCTGTTTTCCCCGCCGATGGTAGCGTAAATGCGCAATTACGGGCGGCCAATGTTGAAGACGTTGAGGAAGCCGTTGCCGCAGCAGAGAAAGCCTGGCGGGACCCGGCATGGCGCGGATTGGTGGCGCATCAGCGTGCGGCGATCCTGCATCGCGTCAGTGATTTAATTACTGAACAGGTTGAATCATTGGCGCAATTGCAAACCCGCGACAACGGTAAACCGCTGGCGGAAACCCGTGGATTGGTGATGAGCGCTGCGGCCACGGCGCGCTATTTCGCTGCGGTTTGCGAAGTGCTGGAGGGGGAACTGCCCACTCAGCGCAATCGTGAAGTGATGACGCTGAGTCAGTATCAACCTCTGGGGGTTATTGCCGCCATCACGCCGTGGAATTCACCGATTGCCAGTGAAATGCAGAAAGTGGCTCCGGCGCTGGCGGCAGGCAACGCAGTTGTGCTTAAACCGGCGGAGGCCACACCGCTGATGGCGCTTAAACTGGCCGAACTGTTTGAACAGGCGGGATTGCCAGCCGGGTTACTCAGCGTGTTGCTGGGCAAGGGCTCGGTGATTGGCGAGGCACTGGCTCGTCACCCGCTAGTGAAGAAGATTTCCTTTACCGGTGGCACTTCCACCGGGCGTCATCTGGCACATATTGCGGCGGAAAAGCTGATCCCCACCTCGTTGGAGTTGGGGGGGAAATCGCCCACCATCGTCTTGGAGGATGCCGATCTGGAACAGGCGGCACGCGGCATCTGTTACGGCATCTTCAGTTCGGCCGGGCAGGCTTGTATTGCCGGTTCACGGCTGTTTGTTCACCGCTCGCTGTATCAACCGTTGTTGGCCCGTTTATGTGAACTGACCGCCGGGTTGCGCATTGGCGATCCCTTTGAGCCGGGGATCCACCTTGGCCCGCTGATCAGCCACAAACATCGTCAAAGCGTGGCGGACTATGTGGCGTTGGCGCAGCAAGAAGGTGGCCGGGTGCTGATAGGGGGGGAAGCTCCCGCCGACCCGCAGTTGGCGCAGGGCAGCTATTACCTGCCAACCATTATCGAAGGGTTGAACAACAGTGCTCGCACTTGCCAGGAAGAGATCTTCGGCCCGGTGCTGGTGGTTATGCCGTTTGATGATCAGCAGCAGTTGATCGAACAGGCCAACGATTCGGTTTATGGCTTGGCCGCCGGTATCTGGACCCGTGACTTCCCTCGTGCTATGGCGCTGGCCGAGCAGTTGGAAACCGGCACCGTGTGGATCAATACCTACAAGACATTCTCGATTTCCACGCCATTCGGCGGATTTAAACAAAGCGGTCTGGGGCGCGAAAAGGG
Source organism: Serratia aquatilis (assembly GCF_044865145.1). Lineage (NCBI taxonomy): Bacteria > Pseudomonadati > Pseudomonadota > Gammaproteobacteria > Enterobacterales > Yersiniaceae > Serratia > Serratia aquatilis. Next base: position 1,165,038 of record NZ_CP173186.1, read on the forward strand.
CTTGCATGGTATTCATGCCTATATGCAGCAAAAGAGTTTGTACCTCTCTCTCAGCAATCAGCCCAACCGCTGGAGTGATTAGGTTGCGTCCCTTAATTGCACGCGAGCGCCGCTGGCGGTCATTTAAGGGGCACAGCCTATTGCTCCCCACAAAACAAGACACCATAAGAAGGCAGACGATGAGCGAAAAAATAACGGTTGGCGAGGCAATAGCCCGAACTCTGGAACAGTATAACGTGTCGGCGATGTACGGCATTATCTCGATCCATAACCTGCCGATTGCTGATGCCGTTGGTCAACGGGGGGCAATCCGCTTTGTACCGGCCCGTGGGGAGGCGGGGGCAGTTACCATGGCGGATGCACATGGGCGTTTTTCTGGCCTGGGCGTGGCGCTGACCAGTACCGGTGCCGGAGCAGGTAACGCGGTGGGCGCGATGATAGAAGCGCTGAATGCCAACACGCCGCTACTGCACATTACCGGGCAGGTTGAGAAAGCCTATCTGGATGCGGATGCCGGGTTTATCCATGAAACCAAAGATCAGTTAGGATTCCTGCGCGCCTGTTCTAAACGGGCTTATCGAGTGAATTCACCAGAGCAGGCGGTGGCGGTGATCCAGCGTGCCATTCAGGATGCGCAGACTGCGCCCTGTGGCCCGGTTGCCGTGGAGATCCCGATTGACATTCAGGGCAGTCTGGTCGCTGCCAGCGTTGTCGGGCAAGCGCTGCCTCCCCCAGCGTTGCCTGCGGCAGATGAGAGTGCCGTTGAGCGTCTGTATCAACATTTAAAACGCGCCAAGCGCCCTTTACTGTGGGTGGGCGGTGGAGCCTTGGCCTGTAGCGAGGCGGTAAAACAGTTGGCGGATGCCGGGGTTGTGGTGATCTCCAGTACTCATGGGCGCGGGATTTTGCCAGATAGCCATCCGCGTAGCCTGCGCGCTTTCCATAATTCACCCAGCGTTGAGGCGATCCTGACGCAGTGCGATCTGACGTTGGTTGCAGGCTCCCGCTTGCGCAGTAACGAGACACGGACATGGACATTGCCGCTGCCGCGTCCATTGGTGCAGATTGATATTGATCCGGCTGCAGCCAACCGCAACTACCTGGCGGATGAACAGGTTAATGGCGATTGTGGAGCACTGCTCAAGGCGCTGGCAGCACGCCTGACGCCGGGCGAAAAAGTGAATGCTGAATGGGATAGTGAGATTGTTCGCGCGGTACAACAGGCAGAAGCCGCCTTGCGCCAGCAATCTGGTGAATATGCCAAGCTCAACGATGCTATTGCCGCCGCGTTGCCGCACGACGGCCTGTTGGTGCGGGATATTACGGTTTCTGGCAGCGTCTGGGGGAGCCGCCTATTCCGTGCATCGCTGCCACTGTGCAATATTCACTCTCTGGCTGGGGCGATCGGTATGGGTTTACCGATGGCGATTGGTACCGCTATTGCCAACCCGCAGCGTAAAGTGGTTGGTTTGGTTGGTGATGGCGGATTAGCGCTGGGATTGGGTGAGCTGGCTACTATGGCACAGGAACAGACCAACCTTACGTTGCTGATCATGAATGACGGTGGCTATGGTGTGATGCGCGGCATTCAGGATAAGTATTTCGGTGGGCGTCAGTACTATAACGAATTGCATACACCAGCATTCTGTCAGGTGGCCGAGGCCATGGGGTTGAAAGCCTGGAAGGTGAGCGATGCGGCGCAGTTTAGCGGTGTACTGGCGGAAGCAATTAACTATCCAGGGCCATCGGTGGTGGAAGTGGATATGAAAAACGTCGGGCCACTCACCTTTGCCGGGCCACCGCAAAAATTATACTGATTACTGGTAGCGGTCAAAGAGGGCACAGTGCCCTCTTTGAGGTTGATGACAAAGTCGCCTTCTGACCCGAGATACCCGGGCCTAGCGCACCGAGGGGCGCTCCGACGGCTTACGCCGTTACGACCCCATCGGCACGCTCTCCCTAATAACGGGGTTTGTCAGCAGTCTGAAGAGGGCACAGTGCCCTCTTTGCTAATTGTTATTTACCTGCCGCGATGCGTTCACGAATGTGCTGAGCGCGGGCTTCCGAAGGTGGATGGCTGTCGAACATACTGCTTTCATGGCCTGAATCCATCTTTGCCAGTTTTTCGAAACTGGTCACTAAGCCGTTAGGATCGATCCCACGTTTCTTCAGCAACTCGAATGAATAATCATCAGCGTCGCTTTCCTGTTTCTGCGAGAACTGAGCATTGACCAGTTTTTCTCCCAGATCTGCCAGCTGTGACTGAGAAAGGGAACCTACTACACCACCGGCTGAAGCTGCCGCAGTGCGCACGGCCACGGTGCCATAAGCTACCTGCATCGCCTTGCGTGTATGGCCCAACGCGACGTGGCCCATTTCATGCCCCAGCACTGCTTCTACCTCATTGTCGTTCATCATGTCCATCAGCCCACTGTAAACGCGGATACAGCCGTTGGCCATTGCCCAGGCATTCACATCTTTTGTGGCGTAAACTTTGTAGTTCGCCGGGGTACCATTGATATTATCCCCCAGTCTGGCGGCAATTTTGTTCAGTCGTTTGGTGTAGTCGCTGTTTGCTGACGCAACTTGTGACTGGCTGTCCATTTCAGCGCAGGATTTGTTACTCAACGCTTTGACGTCATCATCGCTAAGGGTGGCAGCTTGGAATGCCTGTGTCCCGGATTGCATAAGAGCATTGGTATCGAGGTTCTTACAGCCGCTTAACAGTGTGACAATACTTAATGCAATTAAAGAAGTACGAATTTTCATAAAGCTATCTTCCTATGATAGTAATAGAGGGATTCTGTGACATAGTTTGTTTAGAATATTTTTGCGCTACAGCCTAATGCGGACACAGCTTCAATAAAATAGATGTAATCTGAAAAGCTGCCCTGAATTGCTAATAAATTGTGATTTTGATCACATTTCGTATTAGGGATTGCCGTTTTCATGCTTAGTCTGAGAAAATAGAAAACTTGACTGCTTTATTAATCCGACCTGGAGTAAAACATGTCCTCTCGTAAAGAGCTTGCCAACGCTATCCGTGCACTCAGCATGGATGCCGTACAAAAAGCCAATTCCGGCCACCCTGGAGCCCCGATGGGCATGGCCGATATCGCCGAAGTCCTGTGGCGTGACTACCTCAACCATAACCCTACCAACCCACAATGGGCTGATCGTGACCGTTTCGTCCTTTCCAACGGCCATGGTTCAATGCTGATTTATAGCCTGCTGCACCTTACCGGTTACGATCTGCCGATGAGCGAGTTGGAAAACTTCCGTCAACTGCACTCTAAAACCCCGGGTCACCCGGAGTACGGTTATACCCCTGGCGTAGAGACCACCACCGGCCCACTGGGGCAGGGTATTGCCAACGCTATCGGCTTCGCCATTGCCGAACGCACTCTGGCGGCGCAATTTAACCGCCCAGGGCACGAGATTGTCGACCACCACACCTACACCTTTATGGGTGATGGCTGCATGATGGAAGGCATCTCCCACGAAGTCTGTTCGCTGGCCGGTACCATGAAGCTGGGTAAACTGACGGCATTCTACGACGACAACGGTATCTCCATTGACGGTCACGTTGAAGGCTGGTTCACCGATGATACCGCCAAACGTTTCGAAGCCTATGGCTGGCACGTGGTGCGTGGCGTTGATGGCCACAACAGCGAGTCGATCAAGGCAGCGATTGAAGAAGCACATAAAGTCACCGACAAGCCTTCTCTGCTGATGTGCAAGACCGTGATTGGTTTCGGTTCACCACACAAAGCGGGCACCCATGATTCGCACGGTGCACCATTGGGCGTAGCGGAAGTTGCCGCCACCCGTGAAGCTCTGGGCTGGAAATATGCCGCTTTCGAAATCCCGCAGGACATTTATGCCCAGTGGGATGCCAAAGAAGCAGGCAAAGCCAAAGAAGCTGCGTGGAACGAGAAACTGGCTGCCTACTCTAAGGCTTTCCCGGAGCTGGCTGCCGAGTTCAAACGCCGTATCAACGGTGAACTGCCTGCCAACTGGCAAGCCGAAGCGAAGAAATTCGTTGAGCAATTGCAGGCCAACCCGGCCAATATTGCCAGCCGTAAAGCCTCTCAAAACTCGTTGGAAGCCTTCGGTAAAATCCTGCCGGAATTCCTCGGTGGCTCTGCCGATCTGGCACCGAGCAACCTGACAATGTGGTCTGGTTCCAAGTCGCTGAGCGACGATCAGGCAGGTAACTATATCCACTACGGCGTGCGCGAATTCGGCATGACCGCCATCACCAATGGGATCGCGTTGCACGGTGGCTTCCTGCCGTACTCTGCTACCTTCCTGATGTTTGTGGAATACGCCCGTAACGCGGTGCGTATGGGGGCGCTGATGAAGATCCGCAACCTGTTTGTCTATACCCACGACTCCATCGGTCTGGGTGAAGATGGCCCGACGCACCAGCCGGTAGAGCAGTTGGCCAGCCTGCGCGTGACCCCGAACATGAGCACCTGGCGTCCTTGTGACCAGGTAGAGTCTGCTGTTGCCTGGCAATACGGCATCGAGCGTAATGACGGCCCGACTACGCTGGTGTTCTCCCGTCAGAACCTGACTCAGCAACCACGTACCGCCGAGCAGTTGGCAAACGTCTATCGTGGCGGCTATGTGCTGAAAGATTGCGTGGGTACGCCAGAAGTTATCCTGATTGCTACCGGCTCTGAAGTGGGCATTACCGTGGAAGCAGCGGATAAACTGAGCGCCGAAGGGCGTAAAGTGCGCGTGGTTTCCATGCCGTCTACCGATGCGTTCGACAAGCAGGATGCTGCCTACCGTGAATCTGTGTTGCCTGCCGCCGTGACGGCGCGTGTGGCAGTAGAAGCCGGTATTGCAGATTACTGGTACAAGTATGTCGGCCTGAACGGCGCGATTGTTGGCATGACCACCTTCGGTGAGTCTGCTCCGGCAGAACTGCTGTTCAAAGAGTTTGGTTTCACTGTTGATAACGTTGTGGCCAAGGCCAAAGCGTTGCTGAAATAACCCCTAACGGTTATTAAGCATAAGGGGCGAATATTTTCGCCCCTTTGAGGTTGATGACAAAGTCGCCTTCTGACCCGAGATACCCGGGCCTAGCGCACCGAGGGGCGCTCCGACGGCTTACGCCGTTACGACCCCATCGGCACGCTCTCCCTAATAACGGGGTTTGTCAGCAGTCTGAGGGGCGAATATTTTCGCCCCTTTATTTTTGCCTGAGACAAAGCTTTTTTCTGTCTGCTCAATCTAAAAAAATGACCACCAGCGGCGCTTGCGTCCAGTTAAGGGACTCAGCCTAGCAGTTGGGCGGCGATAGCCTGACCGACTTGTTGAGTTGAGGACTGGCCTTGCAGATCTGGCGTGCGTGGGCCACTGGCAATGGTCTGTTCAATCGCCGCGAGTATGCCGTCGTGCGCCTGGCGATAGCATTCGTCCCCATCACCAAGAAAATCGAGCATCATCGCTCCTGTCCAGATCATGGCTATTGGGTTAGCGATGTTCTTGCCAAAAATATCCGGCGCGGAACCGTGTACCGGCTCAAACAGTGACGGGAAGTGACGATCCGGGTTGAGGTTGGCTGACGGTGCAATGCCGATGGTACCCGCACAGGCTGGACCAAGATCGGAGAGGATATCGCCAAACAGGTTGGAAGCAACCACTACATCAAAGCGTTCCGGGTTCAGCACGAAGCGGGCGCAAAGAATGTCGATATGCTGTTTGTCCCAGGCAATCTCAGGGTACTGCTGTGCCATAACGGCGACGCGCTCATCCCAATAAGGCATGCTGATGGCCATACCGTTGGATTTGGTGGCAGCGGTCAGGCGTTTACGCGGGCGCTGCTGGGCCAGCTCAAAGGCATATTTCAGGATGCGATCCACACCGTGGCGGGTGAAAACCGATTCCTGGATCACCATCTCACGATCGGTACCTTCAAACATGCGTCCACCCAATGAGGAATATTCCCCCTCGGTGTTTTCCCGCACCACATAGAAGTCGATGTCTCCCGGTTTTTTATTGGCCAGTGGGCAGGGGACGCCGGGGAATAAACGCACTGGACGCAGGTTGACGTATTGATCAAAGTCGCGACGGAATTTCAGTAATGAGCCCCAGAGTGAGATATGGTCGGGTACTTTATCCGGCCAGCCAACGGCACCAAAATAGATCGCGTCGAAGCCTTTTAGCTGTTCGAACCAATCCTCCGGCATCATCTGACCATGCTGTTGGTAATAATCACAGCTGGCCCAATCGAAGGTTTCAAACTCTAGCGACAGTTCCCAACGTGTAGCCGCTGCCTGCAATACGCGTAGGCCTTCAGGCATCACTTCCTGCCCGATACCGTCTCCGGGTATCGCGGCTATTTTATAGGTTTTGCTCATACAGAGGTCTCACTTATTGGTAGAGAACGTTGACATCCCATTCATCCTATAATTGACTGTTTTATAATCAATAATGCAAATGGTGAAACATAAAACACGAATCATGAACAATATGCCTATTTTGAGCGATCTTCGGGTGTTCGTGTTGGTGGCACGCCGCGCGGGGTTTGCTGCCGCAGCGGAAGAACTTGGTGTTTCACCCGCCTTCATCAGTAAGCGCATTGCATTGCTGGAAAAGACGCTGGAAGTCTCGTTACTGCATCGAACTACCCGCCGGGTAGCGATTACCGAAGATGGCGAACGTATTTACGAATGGGCTCAGCGCATTCTTAACGATGTGGACCAAATGATGGACGAGATGTCCGAGGCCCGGCAGGCGCCACAGGGTATGTTGCGCATTGTCAGCAGTTTTGGTTTTGGCCGGCGCTTTGTCGCTCCGGCACTGTCTGAACTGGCCGTGCAATATCCAGGGCTGGAACTACGGTTGGATGTGTCAGATCGTTTGCTGGATATGGTCAGCGAAGGATTCGATCTGGATATTCGCATTGGTGATGATATCGCTCCCAACCTGATTGCGCGCAAGCTGGCGCACAACCACCGTATCTTGTGCGCAGCGCCAGAATATCTGGCGAAGCACGGGGTGCCCAAGAGTCTGAGTGAGCTTTCCGGGCGGGCGTGTCTGGTGATCAAGGAGCGCGACCATCCATTCGGGCTTTGGCGGTTGCAGGGCCCCGGCGGTGAAGAAACGGTCAAAGTAACCGGCGCTCTCTCTTCAAATCACGGGGAGATTGTGCATCAGTGGTGTCTGGATGGGCAGGGGATCGCGCTGCGATCATTGTGGGATGTGAAAGAGAGTATTGAGCATGGCCGGTTGGTGCAGATCCTGCCAGAGTACACGCAACCCGCGAATATCTGGGCAGTCTACGTTTCGCGCTTGGCAACTTCGGCAAAAATACGGGTCACTGTCGAGTTCCTGCGCAGTTATTTCCAACAACATTACGGAGAGGTAGCCCCGCTATCTGAATACCTGCTCCGGCGCTAGAACAACAAAGGGTTAGGCCGCATCCCTCATATGCAGTTGAGGAGCACAGCCTAAAGTGAACGATTACAGCTGAGTCAGTTTTTTCACTTCCAGACTGACCAGTTTGCCTTCCAGTTCTGCCAGGAAGGCATCATGGTAAGGCATTGCCATATGTTCTTTCAGCGCTTGTTCTGAAGTCCAGCGTTCGATAAACACAAACGCGCCCGGATGCCCTTGTTCTTCATGCAAATCATATTGGATACAGCCTGGCTCAGAACGGCTTGGTGCAACCATTGCGCGCACGGCTTTGTCCACGGCGGCACGATGTTCCGGGTTGGCTTTGATCAGGGCGACTACTTTGACTTCACTCATTTTGGCTCCTTGTTATGAATACCTATTGTGTTGCAAACAGCAGCGTTGTTACCTGCGCTCCAAGCGCTTTACCCAACGAACGCTGAGCACATTATGGTGCACTTATCGTTACCAGCAAGTTTTTGCGTGCTTTTGCCATAATCCCACGCTCATGATGGCGGGCAAAAATGTGCGCTAGATCATTTTATTTTCGCAAAATTGCGCCTACATGACAGGCTTCTCGTCGCGCCTGTTCCTTTTGACAAAACTTTGGTTTATGCTCGGCTGAAGCGTTTCAGTTGGTGCTGAATTTCACTGAATAGCTGAGTGAGTGGTTGCGATAAGCGACAAGGTTTGATGAATAATGCAATACAGCGATTCACAGTAGGCAGTTGGCTAACGTACTCTATGCGAGTAATGATAACCAGTCTGCGCCAGCCCTGAGGGGAATATCCCCGGTGGGGAAGGCCCTTTATCAGGGAATAGCATGACAATCCGCATAGCGATAAACGGTTTTGGCCGCATCGGCCGTAGCGTTTTACGCGCACTGTATGAATCGGGACGACGCGCCGAAATTTCAGTCGTCGCCATCAACGAACTGGCCAATGCCGAAGGGATGGCTCATCTACTGAAGTACGACTCGAGCCATGGTCGCTTTGCCTGGGATGTTCGTCAGGAAGGGGATGTTCTTTCCGTTGGGGATGACAATATTCGCTTACTGCATCAGCCTGCGTTGCAACAGCTACCTTGGGGCGAGTTGGGCGTGGATGTGGTACTGGACTGTAGCGGTGTGTATGGCAGCAGGGCAGATGGCGAGGCTCATCTGGCTGCTGGTGCCAAAAAGGTGCTGTTTGCCCACCCCGGTGGTAACGATCTGGATGCCACCATTGTGTTTGGGGTCAACCACCAGACACTGCGTGGTGAGCACCGCATAGTGTCGAATGCGTCCTGCACCACCAACTGTATTATTCCGATTATCAAGCTGCTGGATGATGCTTTTGGTATCGAATCCGGCACAGTGACGACCATCCACTCCTCAATGAACGATCAGCCGGTGATCGATGCTTATCATCAGGACTTGCGGCGCACTCGAGCAGCGAGCCAGTCGATTATTCCTGTCGACACCAAGCTGGCGGCGGGGATTACGCGTATCTTTCCGCAGTTCTGCGATCGTTTTGAGGCGATCTCGGTGCGTGTACCGACCATTAACGTTACGGCTATCGATCTTAGCGTCAGTGTCAGTGCCAAAGTGTTGGTGACAGAGGTCAACCAGCTATTGCAAAAGGCAGCACAGGGATCATTTCGTGGTATAGTTGACTACACGGAACTACCATTAGTCTCGATAGATTTTAACCATGACCCACACAGCGCCATCGTTGATGGAACGCAGACTCGGGTCAGTGGGCAGCACCTGATAAAGACCTTGGTCTGGTGCGATAACGAATGGGGCTTTGCCAACAGGATGTTGGATACAACACAGGCAATGGCCGCAAGCGGTTTTTAGGCAGCATCGGCTTGGTATCGATGTGTCTTTCAGGCAACTTTATAGAGAATCAACAAAGAGGGTTCACCATGTCTGTAATTAAGATGACCGATCTGGATCTGGCAGGTAAACGTGTTCTGATCCGTTCCGATCTGAACGTACCAGTAAAAGACGGTAAAGTGACTTCAGATGCACGTATCCGTGCTTCCCTGCCGACTATCGAAGCTGCGTTAAAGCAAGGCGCGCGCGTCATGGTAACGTCCCACCTGGGCCGTCCTACCGAAGGTGAGTACAACGAAGAATACTCCTTGCTGCCAGTGGTTAACTACCTGAAAGAGCATATGAAGTCTCCGGTACGTCTGGCGAAGGATTATCTTGACGGTGTAGAGGTTGCTGAAGGCGAACTGGTTGTTCTGGAAAACGTGCGCTTCAACAAAGGCGAGAAAAAAGACGACGAAACCCTGTCCAAGAAATATGCGGCGCTGTGCGACGTGTATGTGATGGACGCCTTCGGTACTGCACACCGTGCGCAGGCTTCTACCCACGGCGTAGGCAAGTTTGCTCCGGTCGCCTGTGCGGGTCCGTTGCTGTCCGCTGAACTGGAAGCATTGGGTAAAGCGCTGGGTAACCCTGCTCGTCCGATGGTGGCTATCGTTGGTGGTTCTAAAGTTTCTACCAAACTGACCGTACTGGATTCCCTGTCCAGAATTGCCGACCAACTGATCGTCGGTGGCGGTATTGCCAACACCTTCGTGGCGGCGCAAGGCCATAACGTAGGCAAATCCCTGTACGAAGCGGATCTGATCCCTGAAGCGAAAAAGCTGCTGGAAACCTGTGATATTCCGGTTCCTACCGATGTTCGTGTTGCCACTGAGTTCTCTGAAACCGCAACGGCAACCCTGAAGCCAGCCAGCGAAATCAAAGACAACGAACAAATTCTGGATCTGGGCGATGTCTCTGCAGAGCGTCTGGCCAATATCCTGAAAGACGCCAAAACCATTCTGTGGAATGGCCCGGTTGGCGTATTCGAGTTCCCTAACTTCCGTAAGGGTACCGAAATTGTTGCTCGTGCTATCGCAGATAGCGAAGCCTTCTCCATTGCGGGCGGCGGCGACACTCTGGCAGCAATCGATCTGTTCGGTATCGCTGACAAGATCTCCTACATCTCTACCGGTGGTGGTGCATTCCTGGAATTCGTTGAAGGGAAACAACTGCCTGCAGTAGTGATGCTGGAAGAGCGCGCCAAGAAGTAATTCAAACAACGGGAGGCGAAAGCTGCCCGTTTGTTTTATCCCTCGTTGCATACTGTGGCGCCGGGAAACAATATTCATCCATCGCTACCCGCCACCTTTCATGCAGTAGCTTGAAAGACGGTGGGTATATTCGGCCAACGAAACAGGACAAAGCCCCATGTCTAAAATTTTTGATTTCGTAAAACCGGGTGTCATCACTGGTGATGACGTTCAGAAAGTATTCGCAATTGCTAAAGAGCATAACTTTGCTCTGCCGGCAGTAAACTGTGTCGGTACCGACTCCATCAACGCCGTACTGGAAACAGCAGCGAAGGTGCGTGCACCGGTTATCGTTCAGTTCTCTAACGGTGGCGCTGCGTTTATCGCCGGTAAAGGCATCAAGACTGACGTTCCACAAGGTGCTGCGATTCTGGGCGCAATCTCTGGCGCACACCACGTTCACCAGATGGCTGAACATTATGGCGTGCCAGTGATCCTGCATACTGACCACTGTGCGAAGAAACTGCTGCCATGGCTGGACGGCCTGCTGGACGCTGGTGAGAAACACTTCGCCGCAACCGGTAAGCCACTGTTCTCTTCACACATGATTGACCTGTCTGAAGAGTCACTGGAAGAAAACATCGAGATTTGCAGCAAATATCTGACTCGCATGGCGAAGATCGGTATGACGTTGGAAATCGAACTGGGTTGCACCGGTGGTGAAGAAGATGGTGTGGACAACAGCCACATGGACGCTTCTTCTCTGTATACTCAACCGCAAGACGTTGATTATGCATACGAAAAACTGAACGCTATCAGCCCACGTTTCACTATCGCTGCCTCTTTCGGTAACGTGCACGGTGTGTACAAGCCAGGTAACGTTAAACTGACCCCAACCATTCTGCGTGACTCTCAGGATTATGTTTCCAAGAAACATAACCTGCCGCACAATGCGCTGAACTTCGTATTCCACGGTGGTTCAGGTTCAACTGCGGCTGAAATCAAAGAAGCGGTCAGCTACGGTGTGGTTAAAATGAACATCGATACCGACACCCAATGGGCAACTTGGGAAGGTATTCTGACTTACTACAAAAAGAACGAAGGCTATCTGCAGGGCCAACTGGGTAACCCAGAAGGTGATGATAAGCCGAACAAGAAATACTACGATCCACGCGTATGGCTGCGTTCTGCCCAGACTTCCATGATTACCCGTCTGGAACTGGCATTCAAAGAGCTGAACGCTGTAGACGTTCTGTAATCTTTTCTCGTCAGTATTTAAGCTTCAAGGCCCCCACTGTGGGGGCCTTTTCTATTTGTGCATCACTATCCTCCGTTGCTGGTAGAGCAATGTTCAAAGCGGTCTCTAAGCTTTTTTCACTCAGCTTATGCGCGAATTATTTCGCTTTCAGATTTTAGCAATTGGCGGCTTAGGCAAATGTTGGTTACCCTTAGCCGTGGTTTCCTTACTGATTGCGTCTTATCAGTGTATTTTGCCCATTCCCCTTTTAGAGGGATTTAAAGTAGGACGTCGGAATGAAAGATCTCAACGTAGTGGATAGTATTAATGAAGCCAGCAGCTGGTTGATAAACCATCAGGATATGCTGATTCAATATGCGGTGAACGTTGTTGCTGCGATCGTTATTTTTATTATTGGTTCGATCATTGCGCGCGTTGCCAGCAATGCGCTTAGCCGCGTAATGAAACTGCGGGGCATTGACGCCACCGTAGCTGACTTCCTGGCGGCAATGGCGCGTTATGGCATTCTGGCATTCACCGTGATTGCCGTGCTTGGGCGAGTTGGGGTACAGACCACGTCGGTGATAGCTGTGTTGGGTGCTGCCGGTCTGGCCGTGGGGTTGGCGCTGCAAGGTTCGCTGTCCAACTTTGCAGCCGGGGTGCTGCTGGTGGCCTTCCGTCCGCTACGAGCTGGTGAGTATGTCGATCTTGGCGGCGTGGCAGGTACGGTCGATCAGGTGCAAATATTTTCAACCTCGCTGCGTACCGCAGATAACAAAACCATCGTGATCCCCAACGGTAAAATTATCTCCGGCAATATCATCAATTTCTCCCGTGAGCCGAACCGTCGTGTTGATATCGATGTTGGAGTGGCCTACGATGCCGATATCGACTTAGTGAAGAAAGTGCTGGGTGATGTGATCGCCGCTGACAGCCGCATTATGCACGACAACGGGGTAACCGTGCGCCTGAGGGAAATGGCTCCCTCCTCACTGATTTTCGTGACCCGCTCCTGGACCACTAATGCCGAATACTGGGACGTCTATTTTGATCTGATGGAAAACTTTAAACGTCAGTTGGACGCCCACAAGATTGGTATCCCTTACCCACAGATGGATGTGCATCTCCGCCACGTGGAAAAATCGGCTGAATAGCCTGAATAATCGTTCTGCGCCGGATACCAACCACTTTGGTATCCGGCACACTAAGTACTCCAACCGTTATTGGCCGTAATAGGCGTTCTTGCCGTGCTTACGCAGGTAATGCTTGTCGAGCAGTACTTGCTGCATACTACCGATCCCCGGCGTCAACTGCCGTGAAAAAATCCCCATATAGGCAATTTCCTCCAGTACCACTGCATTGTGAACTGCGCTATGGGCGTCTTTGCCCCAGGCAAACGGCCCGTGGGCGTTAACCAGTACCGCCGGAATATCGAGCGGGTTGATGTCACGTTGGCGGAAGGTTTCAATAATCACCCTGCCGGTATCCAATTCATAATCGTGTTCAATTTCGTCTGCGGTCATCAATCGGGTACAAGGGATGGCACCGTAAAAGTAGTCCGCATGGGTGGTTCCCCAGGCAGGAATATCCAGCCCAGCCTGTGCCCAAATGGTGGCATGGCGTGAATGGGTATGAACGATGCCACCTATGTCGGTAAACTCGCGGTACAGTGCAAGATGAGTGGCGGTGTCCGAAGAGGGTTTTTTATTGCCCTCAACCGTATGCCCTGCGGCAAGATCGACCACCACCATATCCACCACCGTCATGTGTTGATACTCCACACCGGAAGGTTTGATCACCACCAGCCCTCTTTCACGGTCGACGGCACTGACATTACCCCAGGTGAAAGTCACCAACTGGTGGCGAGGAAGATCAAGATTCGCTTCCAGCACCTGTTGCTTGAGTTGTGGCAGAGTCAGCATGTCATTCCCCCTTGCTGCATTTTCTGTTCGATCCAACGGCGCGCCTGCACAATTTCGGCTACCGGTTCGTCAGCTTTCTCGGTCCACATTTCAATCAGGAATGCCCCGCGATAGTTAAGCTGTTTCAGCGTGCGGAACAGGGCAACGAAATCGACGCAACCTTCGCCAAAAGGAACATCGCGGAACTGGCCGGGAGAACTAGCGGTAACCGGTAGCGTGTCTTTTAGGTGGATTGCCGCGATGCGATCAATGCCAAGCCGAAGTTCCTGAGCAACATCGTTCCCCCAGGCGCTGAGGTTGCCAACGTCGGGATAGACTGTGAACCATGGCGAAGCCAGGCAAGCATCCCAAGCTTTCCATTTACTGATCGAGTTCATAAACGCGGTATCCATGATCTCGACGGCCAGCATGACCTGCGCGGCGGCGGCTCGCTCTACTGCCCAATGCATACCTTCTGTAAAGCGGGCGAGGGTGCTTTCATCCTGTTGCTCGTAATAAACGTCATAACCTGCGAGTTGAATAGTGCGGATGCCAACGTCTTTTGCCAACTGAATGGCCTGTTCCATGATGGTGTAAGCTTGCTGCCGCGTAGCCTCATCATGGCTGCCGAACGGGAAGCGACGATGCGCGGAAAGACACATCGAAGGTATGGTAATGCCGGTTTCCAGCGTGGCACTGACCAACGAAAGACGCTGCTCTTTGCTCCAACTCAGGCGTGACAGGCGCTCATCGCTTTCATCTACCGACATTTCGACAAAATCAAAGCCGCACGCCTTTGCCAGTGCCAACCTTTCTGGCCAAGTCAGCTGTTTTGGCAGCGCTTTTTCATAAATTCCCAGTGGATGCTGGCGCATATCAAGACCTCCAGATTTCATTGATGGCGGAGTGAAACTGTCGTGCAGCAGCAACCGGGTCGGCAGCTTCTGCCAAGGCACGTCCAGCAATAAACGCCGTAACGGCAATCTGTTTGAACAGCGGCAAATCGGGCGGGGTGATACCACCGGTGATTGAAAGCTCAATACCCAGATCCGAAAGCGCCTTCATGGTGTCCAGATCCTGTTGGCCCCACGTTTGCCCGCTGGCTTGCGCATCGCGTCCCCGATGATAAATAGCCTGCTTGATCCCCAGAGCACGCCACGCTTTGGCATCCTCCAGCGTCCAGCGGCCAAACAGTTCGATCTGGATCTCTCCCTGATAGCGTTCCGCAACCTCCAACGCGGCGGCCATGGTGGCCAGAGGGGCAGCACAAATCACGGTCATCCAGTTGGCACCTTGTGAAAAGGCTTGCTCGGCCAGAGTAGTGCCAGCATCGGCAACTTTCAGATCGGCGACCAGCGTATGTTGAGGGCAACGTTCACGCAGAGTGCCAACCGCCTGGATCCCGGCGCTGATGCATAAAATGGTTCCGGCCTCGATAATATCGACATGCGGATGCAGGCGTTCAACCGTGAGCAAAGCAGCGTCCAGCCGTGTGTGATCGAGCGCCAGTTGCAGGCGTGGCTTGGTGGTCATAAAGTCTCCTTGAAATCGGTGTTCTGCAATGTCTGTAGGGTTGTGACCAGCGCCAGATAGCGTTGGTATTTTTGCTGGTAAGCCTCGCGTGCCGAGGCATCCGGCTGTACGGTTTCGATGCGTGGTGCCAGAGCCTGCTGGGCCGTAGTAAAGTCACTGAACGCGCCGGTACCGACCATGGCGGCCATCGCTGCCCCCAGACAGCCGGTTTCTTCCACCTGTGGCAACTCCACCGGCAGTCCACTGACGTCTGCAAACATTTGCATCCAGGGCGCAGATTTGGCGGGGCCCCCGGTAAGGCGCAACGCCGAGGTATGCGGAAAACGTTGGCGCATGCGGTTCAGATGGGCCATATGGCAAAACACCACGCCCTCAAAAATGGCCTGAATCAGGTGTTCGCGCTGGTGGAAAGCCTGCATGCCGTAGAAACTGGCACTCAATCCCAACCCGGCGTTGGAGCCATACAGGAAGGGGGTGAACAACAGTTGGCTGCCCGCTTTAGGCAGAGCCGCTACACAGTGGTTAAGCGCGGCGTAGTCGTGTATTCCCCATTGCTGGCAGAACCACTCCAGATTGGCTGCTGAGGTTGGGCTGGCCTCGTGAACAATGTATTTTCCCGCTTCGGCATAACGGCCATAAACAAACGGATAATCGAAGCCGGGCTCTATCGCCTGGGTGATCCCGCTGGTCACCGACCAGGTTCCCATCACCGCGTTCAGCCGGGTTTCATCCTGTAACCCAGCGCAGAGTGCGGTAGACACCACGTCGAACAACCCGCCGACTACCGGGGTACCCGGTTGTAAACCGGTTGCCGCCGCAGCTGTGGCATTGATCCGCCCGGCGATCTCCGCTGAACCTACGATGGGTGGCAGGGCGGGTATGATTTCGCCAATACCGAGTAGCCGTGCCAGCGCGGGGTCATAAGTACCGCACTCCATCTGATACAGATTGGATTCAGAAATGTTGGTCTCTTCGCAGGCCAGTTCACCGGTCAGGCAGTAGCGCAGGTAATCGTGCGCCATCAATACGCTGCCAATCTGTTGATAACGTTCAGGCTGATGCTGCTTAACCCAACGCAACAGTGAAACCGGGTGGCCGGTCCACAATGTCTGACGGGTCTGCTGATACAAGTCCTGCGGGATACCGGCTTTTTGCCATGCCTGTACCAGAGCCAGCGCCCGTTGGTCAGAGGAGAGAATGGCATTTCCGAGCGGTTGGCCCTGTTTATCCAGTAGGAAAAGCCCTTTTCCCTGCGCAGAAATGCCCACCCCCTGTATGCTCTGTGCTGCGACACCACAATGGTTGAGCACTTCGCGGATCACGCTGGCGGCGGTTTGCCACAAGGTTGGCATATCCCGTTCAGCCCAACCGGGGTGGGGCGAAGCGATAGCCAGATTCTTGCGGGCAATCCCTAGCTCTTTACCTTCAGCGTTATAGATGCCAGCTTTGATAAAGGTGCCGCCGCAATCCAGTCCTAACCAGTATTTCATTAATGACTCCTCGCGCTTTGGTCACATTTGTTCGGCAACATCAGCGCCAGCACTGAAGCAATCGCTAACGAAACAGCCAGGCTGTAGCCCCCGGCGTTAAACAGCTTGGGTGGAATGGTCCAGAACACGCCCGCAGCGGCTTGAATAAAGACACCGCAGCTGACCAATGCGGTATAGGGCCACCAGATGTGTTCTTTAAGCAGCACCGAAAGCGCCATGCAGATAGCAAAGCAGGCCAGTGGCAGAGAAACGAAGATTTTGCATTTGCCAGTACGATCAGAAAGGGTGGAAATGATCCCCAACTCCTCATCCATTCCACCGGGCATGGCAAACGCGATTTTAACGTGGGCCATGTAAGATATAATGCAGGCAATAAGAATAGGAGGAACTATTCTTAGCCAGCGTAACTTAGGGATGGCTTGGCTATGGCTAATAGAAACAGAGGCTGTATTCATGTTATATATACCTTCAGGTAATATGAGTGCTGCGAAATTAATTCGCATTTTTACTTTCGGTAATCGGTTTTATATATTTCAAATGACATCAATGGTATGAATTGAATTTTTAATGTCTCTATGTGGAGTATTTTTATTATTGTCTTTAAGATATTAGCGCGGAAAAATAACCAGGGTTAGCCCTGGTTTCTTCCTCAAGCACCTTCGCTCTTCAAGATACAAACTTACAGCTTACGTTGCCTGTTCTCTACAGCTTGGAAAAAAATAGGTATATAATCTTTATTCAGCCATAACGGAGAATAGCTCCACTGGGATCTTGACTACCACCTTCCTAATATTGCATGGGTATTGATTAATACAGCCGGGGCGATGAACATCCTGCGGGAAAAATACCGCAAAATTACCAGGGTGCATGGTTAACCAGGATTCATTATCAACGTCTTGATAGAAAATAATGTCGCGTTGCGCTAATAATTCCTGATGAATAATATTATTACCGCTATCAATGGCAACACCAATAAGTTCGGTGCCACTAACCAGAAATTGCACATCGATATTTTTACGGTGAACTTCAGGCCGCAATTCATCTTTAGTCTGGGTATGTAAATCCAGTACCTGGACGATATAACCGGTTTGATCATCTTCATAGCGCCCGGAGGGGAGGGCAGAGAAGTCGGTTTTCTGTAGATAGGCCACGGCTTTGGCAATCGCCGGGGGATAGTGCGCTGCTGTCGTATGGGCAATATGGCCGAAGATCATCAAATTCTCCTAGAGGGCTTGAATGCGTGCCCAGACTCGGTCGTCCACTGGAATGCCATCGCGCTGGTTTTCGGCACGGATACTAGGGAACTTGTGGCCCGGTAAACGGATCGCCACTTCGGGGTTATCGCGTTCGGCGCTGGTAATGTAGTCCATAATGCGCTGCAGTTTTTCATCACGCGTTTTGCCGTCGATCAACCGCTCAATCTCGATGGCGATAAACACTTGCGAAATACCATACTCATCGCGGTTATCTTCGGTAACCTCTGCCACCGAAGAGCCACCTGAAAGCAGGGTGGCGATCATATCCAGTACCACTGAAAGCGCAGAACCCTTCCAATAACCCATTGGCAGAATACGCCGGTTTTCTTCAATCGTTGCCGGATCGCGCGTTGGGTTGCCTTCATTGTCAAAACCGCCATCCACCGGCAGCGTTTTACCTGCCAGGCGATTGAGCTCCAGTGCGCCGTAAGAGAACATCGACATCGACATATCCACCATGGTGATGGGATTGCCCGGTACGGCGACGATCAGCGGATTGGTACCAATCCGGCACTCTTTGGCACCCCAGGGAGGCATCACGGCGATAGAGTTGGTCCAGCAAATCCCAATGTAGCCTTTCTCGGCCGCCTGCCAGCCGTAGCCGCCACCGCGCATCCAGTGATTGGCATTCCGCAGTGCCACCAAACCAATACCATGTTGATCTGCCAACTGCATGGAACGATCCATCATTTTTCGTGCGGTCAGGTTACCGATCCCCTGATGAGCATCCCATTGTTCTATCGCGCCCAAAGACAACAGTTTGCTCGGTTCGGCATCAGGGATAATGTCACCGGCTTCCAATTGCTGAATAAAGCGGGGGAACCGGTTCACACCGTGGGAATAGACACCGCTTTCGGTCGTGTCCGCAAACATGGTCGCACACTCTTCTGCCGTCTGCTCCGCTACGCCCCGCGCTAGTAGTACGCGCTTGAATTGCTGTTTCAGCTCTGTGTAACTCACTCTCATGCAACTTCTCCATTACGGTGCTTTACATACTTTGTGTTCTATATATTTCAATATGCGAAATTGAGTTTCATTTAATGCTATACCTGCCAAGATGAGAAGTCAAAGCGGGATAGAATTAAGATTTTTCATAAAAACATTGAGTTACATTAAATTCGTGGTTTTGTGATCGGTACCACGTTTAGCATTATTTGCTTATTACAGGCGTAACAAAGCAAGGTGAGGTGTGCTCACCTTGCTAACGAATTATCCGCGAGTATTCAGGACGATCCGGTACAGCGATGTCGTGGCGGTAATATACAGTTCATTGCCATCCGGTCCGCCGAAGGTACAGTTGGACACCCGCTCGGGTACTGGTATTTTGCCAGTTTGCTCCCCCATAGGATTAAAAATAATCACGCCATCGGCACTGCTGCAAAACAGATTACCGGCGGCATCCACGCAGAAACCATCAGGGAAACCCGGCAAAACAGGTGCAAAATGCCTGCCATTCTCCAGTGCCTGACCGGCAACCGAATAAACCCTTAGCTCGCTGCGCCCGTGGGTAGGGAAATCGACGATCGACATATCGGACACGTACAGCAAGCGTTCATCCGGTGAAAAAGCCAGTCCGTTTGGCCGTTGTAGATCGCTGGCTGCAATGTTCAACGCGCCATTATGAGGATTGAAGCAATAGAGATAGCAGCCGATCACCTGGCTTTCTGATTTATATCCCTCTTCATCACCGACGATGCCGTAAGGAGGATCGGTAAACCAAAGAGTGCCATCTGAGCGCATAACAACATCGTTCGGTGAGTTGAAACGCTTTCCATCAACTCTATCGATCAGCACTGTAATACTCCCGTCGTGTTCGGTGCGGCTAATGCCACGCCGCCCATGTTCACAACTGATGACTCTTCCTTCGGCATCGCGTGTATTGCCGTTGGCATAGTGAGAAGCAGAACGCCATAGACTGAGCTCGCCATTGCGTGCCCAGCGGAACATACGGTTGCCTTTCACATCGCTGAACACCACCGCATCTTGCTGCGGTAACCATACCGGGCCTTCGGCCCAGATGGCGGGGGAGCATAAACGTTCCAGTTGCTGTTCCATCATGGTGTCTACTCCCTTGTTACTTCACGCCCCAGATAGCTTTGTAGTGGCCCTGATAATCATTTTGCGGGTCGTACATGTTGTTGGGGCCGCCGTCGTGGGCGATATTTTCACGGGTAACCAAATGTGCTGGGGTGACATAACCTGAAGGCGGTTGTTTGGCAAAGGCGCGGTTGAACTCATCCAGCAGTTGCCAGCCGTGCAGTTTCAGTGGCTCTGGCACCGTGGCAGACTGGCTGTCGCCGGAGCGGATACGTTGATAGGCAGAAATGGAGCCGTCACCGGCTGAAATGTTGTACGGGGCGTTCTGGCCCCCCTTACCGGCAGTTTTCAGCGCGGGAGCCATGAAATCGAAATAGAGATCGTTGATCGCCAGTGCGTACTGGAATTTGTCGCCATATTTCTGCAACAGGCTAAAGGTCATGGCTGGCATACGGTTAGAGGTGTCTGCCAGCGGAGTGTCGATAAACTCTATGACCTTGCAGCCGCTGCATTTGCCAATTTCTTCTTTCATCACATTGGCCTTGTCCAAGGCGATTTGATAAAGCGAATCGGTAAAGATCAGCACATTGGCCTGCCCGCCCGACTTCACCACGGCATATTGTGCAGCGATGCGGGCGACTTCGTTGGAGTCGGAAGTGACGTTATAGAACACATTGTATTTCGCTATCGGGCCCGGCTCTGGCACGGCGTGCCAGGCTGCCAGTATGATGCCTTGCTCAATGGCTTTCTTCAGTGGGATCTTGGCGACGTTAGGGTTCCAGCCACCGATGACGATACCGTCAGGTTTCTGAGCAATAGCCTGATTGAGGGATGACAACTGGTCCTTCACTGAACCACCACCATCCAGCGTATCCAACTGCCAACCGGTCGCTTTGGCCGCTTCGCTGAGCCCCTGCTGCACGCCTTGGACACCACCATTTTTCATATCGGAGGCTATGAAGATAATTTTTTTGTTCGGTTGCAACTGTGGGCCAGTGGTAGGTCCATCCCATTGGGTGTTGCTGGTCGTTGCTTTAGCGATGGCCGCCGTTGCCTGGTCGAGATAGCTATCCGCCCAGGCAGGCGTTGTGGCTAAAAGCAGAGAGGTGATCCCTGGCAAAATCCAAATTTTTTTCATAGGGTTATGCTCCTGATTAAGGATTGATCGCTTTTTGGTTATTGTTTTCGGCGGATGCCGCCTGACTGCGTTGTACCGCTTTTTGATTGAGTAACCGGCGGCGTTGCGCATAGCCTGCCAGCGTAATGGAAAGCAGCAGCGTGGCGCCGTTGAACAGAGGTTCGACCCAGAATTCACCGCCAAACTGCTGAATACCTGCAATACCGATCGCCAGAATGGCAATGCCGACCACGGTACCCCAGACATTCACCCGTCCGGGGCGGATGGTGGTACTGCCGAGGAAAGCCCCCACCAGCGCAGGTAACAGATAGTCCATGCCGACGCTGGCCTGGCCCACGCCTTGTTCCGCTGCGATCAGCACGCCGCTGAAGCCGGTGAGCACGCTGGAGGCAATAAAAGCGCCAATGGTGAAACGATTGACGGAGATCCCATTCAGCCGAGCAGCCGCAGGATTACCGCCCACGGCATACATGCAACGGCCTAGCGGGGTATGCTCGGTGATAAGCCACAGGATAATCGCCACGATTAACACGTAGAACGCCACGATGGGTATCCCGGCAATATCCGTGTGATGCAGGGCGATAAATGCTTCGGGCAGGTCGCCGACGATCTGCCGCCCACCGGAGTGCCATAGCGCCACTGCATACAGCACGGTGCCGGAACCCAGCGTAGCGACAAAACTGTCAATGTCCGCCAGCGCGACCAGAATGCCGTTAAGCAGGCCATACAGGGCGGAAATAATCAGCACCGCCAGCACAGCCATTTGCCAGGAGAACCCGTACTCGACCTGCAGGGTGATCGCCAGAATGTGCCAAAGCACAATACCGAAACCGACGTTAAGGTCGATCTTGCCGACGATCATCGGAATAGTGGCGGCCAGCGCCAGTAAGGCAATTTTTGCCTTGCTGGAGAGGATCGCCTGCAGTGTCAGCATGGAGGCGAATGACGGCGTGGCCAGGGAAAAGAGGATCACCAGCGCTATACAAAGTAGTAGCAGACCATAGCGGGTGAAGATTTGCATTAGCCACGGACCAGCGCCATCCTGAGACAGACTGACGCGCTGCTCCAACGCCGTTGACTTGACGGATGTTTTATTCGACATGATATTCCTCCACAACGGCTTTCGCAGTGCTGGCAGACGCCAGCTCCAACAAATTAGCGAACGAGACCTGCTGGTTTCTGAGCTCGCCGACGACTTTCCCTCGGTTGAACACCAGAGCACGGTTACAGATATGGGCGATTTCCTCGAAGTCATTGGAGATCACCAATACCGCCACGCCATCGGCCAGGGATTTATTTAACAAGTGATAGATTTCTGCCCGGGCCCCCACATCGACACCGGCGGTAGGATCTTCCAGGATTAGCAATGGCGCCCCGAGGTGCATCCAGCGAGCCATCACTACTTTTTGCTGGTTCCCCCCAGACAGCGCACTGATGTCGATATTGACGTCCTTGGGGCGCACATCGAACAGTTTAACTTTCCACCAACTGGCGGCGACTTCGGCGCCGCGGCTGTAGCGTGAGAACAGGCGGTGGCCGCTGGCACAAGGGTTGATAAACAGGTTTTCACGTACGCTCATCGACATCACCAGGCTTTCACCGGTACGGTCACCGGCAACCAGTGAGACACCGCTAGCCATCGCCTGCTGCGGGTTACTGGCGGTATAGGGCAGATCGCGGAACTGGATTTCCCCACCGTCACGCTCACGCAGGCCGAACAGCAGGCGACCAATCTCCTCCTGCCCAGCACCACGCAAACCGGCCAGGGCTAACATCTCACCCGGCTGCAGGCTGAAACTGACCGGCCCGATATCGCCAACGGTGACGTTTTTCAACTGCAACACTGGCGGTTGCTGTTGCGGTAACGGTTCACGTTGATCGTCAGCCATCGCTTCTCCAACAATCATTTGCACCAGATCGCGCAGTGAATAATCTGCGGTATTCCCCCCGGCGACATAGCGCCCGTCACGCATTACGCAAACTCTGTCGGCAATTTCGATCACCTCATCCAAACGATGGGTAACGTAAATCATGCCGACCTTTTTGGCCCGTAACCGGTTGATAACCTCAAACAGGTGGCGCACATCGTTGGCGGGCAGGGAGGCGGTGGGTTCATCAAGTACCAGAAGTTGAGCATTTACCGCCACGGCTCTGGCGATAGCCAACAACGACTTCTCGGTGCGGGAAAGCTCAAATACGCGGGCATCGGGATCCAGTGCAATTCCAACCTCCTGCATTGCCGCTAGCGCACGGCGGCGAATGGCACTCCAATCAATCAACCCGAAACGGCGGGGAAAACCCATCACTAGCGCCATGTTCTCTGCCACCGTCATCCATTCAATCAGCCCTAGATCCTGATGGATAAAGGCAATCGGTTGGCGGCTGTCACTCTTTATCGCCGCTGCCGAGGCAATGCTGGTACCTTGAAAGTTGATATCGCCGCCGTCACGGGGATAAACACCGGCCAGCACTTTGATCAAGGTGGACTTACCCGCACCGTTTTCCCCCAATAGCGCCAGTACTTCACCGGGCATCACCTGCAGGCTGACATCGTTGACTGCAATGTTGCCACCAAATCGCTTCACGATATGGCTGAGTGTGAGAATGGGTTGATCCGCATTGTCTTGAATCATGTGATGCGCCCCTGTTGCTATTCGCACAATTTGCGAATTGGTGTTTAAGTGAACTTATAATTTCAATATGCGAAATTGAATTTCAAAAATGATATGACGAACGAGGATTTAAAGCAAAGCTGAAAATCTTTTAGTTGTTGTTAATAAACAATAGGTTAATTTTAATTTTGCGAATTTGTGACACATAACTCACTTCAGAGGTTGCCAGAATGTTGCTCATTCTAACCCTATTATCGTCAATCAAGTGGTGTTCCAACTTCACCTGATGCGACCCTTGGGGTAACATTCCCCTGATGAGGCCGTTTTTCACGCTGCGGTAATGGCTGGCGGCTCTGTACTGGAGATATTGCGCTATGAGCCTGAAAGCCGTTGAAGATAAAGATGATAAGAAGGACAAACCGCTAGGCAGCCAGAGCCTGTTTCGAGGTTTGCAGTTGATTGAAATATTGAGTAATTTTCCGAACGGTTGCCCGCTGGCACATCTTTCTGAACTGGCAGAGATGAACAAAAGCACGGTGCACCGCCTGCTTCAGGGGTTACACACCAGCGGTTATGTTACGCAGGCCCCTTCACCCGGTAGCTATCGCCTGACCACCAAGTTTATTTCTATTGGTCAGAAGGCGCTTTCTTCACTGAATATTATCCACGTAGCAGCCCCGCATCTGGAAAAACTGAACCTGGAAGTGGGGGAAACGGTCAATTTTTCAAGCCGCGAAGATGACCACGTAATCCTGATCTACAAGCTGGAGCCCACCACGGGTATGATGCGTACCCGCGCTTATATCGGCCAGCATATGCCGCTGTATTGCTCGGCGATGGGCAAGATATTCATGGCTTATGGCAAAAGCGATTACCCTGATCGCTACTGGCAAACCCATCAGCATGAGATCCAGCCTCTGACGCACAACACCATCACCAAACTGCCGAAAATGTATGAAGAGCTGGCCGATATCCGCCAGCAGGGAGTGGCGATGGATCGTGAGGAAAATGAACTTGGCGTTTCCTGCATAGCGGCTCCGGTGTTCGATATTCAACAGCGCGTGCCTTATGCCGTTTCGGTTTCGTTGCCGACAGCCAAACTACAGCAGGTTGGGGTGGATACGTTAATGGCACCGTTGCTGGCGACGGCGCAGGGTATTTCCCAGGAGTTAGGATTTGTCACCCACGATTGATTATCAGTATTTCTAATGTGCAATTAGAAATATCAATTTCCCCTAATAATACTATCTTCGTATGATGCGCGTGTTGAACAGCACGCGCCTCTTCCGGCGCCTTTATTCGAAGGGAACATCATGTTAGCCGTCTATTTACAGGGCTTTGCCTTGAGCGCCGCAATGATCCTGCCGCTTGGGCCACAAAACGTATTTGTGATGAATCAGGGGATCCACCGCCAATATCATTTGATGACAGCCTCACTGTGCGCATTGAGTGACATTATTCTGATTTGTATTGGTATTTTTGGTGGCAGCGCCCTGCTTGGCAGTTCTGCACTGTTGCTAGCGCTGGTAACCTGGGGCGGTGTGGCTTTCTTGCTGTGGTATGGCTGGGGTGCTTTTCGTACCGCCTTTAGTCAGCATCTGGCAGTGGTTGCGGCGCAAGAGATGAGGAAAAGCCGCTGGCGTATTATTGTCACCATGCTGGCGGTGACCTGGCTGAACCCACACGTTTATCTCGATACTGTAGTGATACTTGGCAGCCTGGGGGGGCAGTTTGCACCAGAAATCCGTTCATGGTTTGCCCTTGGGGCGGTCAGCGCTTCAATTATCTGGTTCTTTGCTCTGGCGTTGCTGGCTTCGTGGTTGGCCCCTTGGCTGAAAACCCCAATGGCACAACGGATCATCAACGTCCTGGTTGGGGCTGTTATGTGGACAATTGCGCTGAAATTGGCCTGGCACGGTGCCAACCTATGAAAATTTGTCACTAATCTGAATTTAAAGCGCTGCCTGATGTGCTAGCTTCGTAGGCTGTACAACCAGTCACTCAAGGAGATACCGTGAAACTAAACGCATTGGCCCTGGCCGCTATGATTGGATTAGGGACGTTACCCTTGACGCTGCAGGCGGCAGAATTACCCGCAGGGCCACACGTGGTGACTTCCGGCACGGCGAGCGTGGATGCCACTCCGGATATGGCCCGGTTAACGATCGAAGTTAGCGTTGCCTCGAAAGATGCCGCGCAGGCGAAAAAGCAGGTTGATGAGCGCGTGGCGCAATATGTCGATTTCCTGCAAAAAAATGGCATTGAGAAGAAAGATATCAGTGCGGCAAACCTGCGTACTCAGCCAGAATATGATTACCTGAAAACCGGTGAGTCAGTGCTTAAGGGCTATCGTGCCGTACGCCAGGTTCAGGTGACATTGCGTCAGTTGAATAAACTCAATGAGCTGCTGGATGGGGCGTTGAAATCGGGTCTGAATGAGATCCGTGCGGTGGAGTTGGGCGTGGCGGAGCCAGAAATTTATCGCGAGCAGGCACGCCAGAAAGCGATTGAAAATGCTACTCAGCAAGCTGCCTCATTGGCAAAAGGCTTTAAGGCCAAGCTTGGGCCGGTATATAGCATCCGGTATCAGGCCGCCAATCCGCCGCCAATGCCCGTCGCCCGGATGTTTAAAGTGGCTTCTGCTGCGCCGGAAGCGGACGCGGCTCAGACTTACGAACAGCAAAGCATTCACTTCGACGATCAGGTGGATGTGGTGTTTGAACTGCAACCCAACGCAGCGCCGTAGTCGGTGTCATATATGGGCGCATGAAGGTGCGCCCACATTTAAACTCAATCTTGCCTTAACACCTGATGCCCATGTGACAGCAGCGCATCGGTAACCTTGCGCATCATGCGGCTCTCTGGAGCAAACCGGTGCCAGAACAGCATACGCCGTTGGAACAGGCCGGGAGTCAGGTCGACCAACTCCCCCGATGCGAGCTCTTTCTCGATTTGCAGATGCGGGATCATACAGCAGGTGGTGCCTTGCCGTGCCAACTGCACAAACGCCTCTGACGAGTTAACGATATGGCAGGGGACGCTGCCAGGGGAAAGATCAAAGTTTTGTTGCAGAAACGCCTGGTGCATATCATCGAGATGATCGAAGGCTACAGCCGGGGCTTTTAGCAACGCTGAGCGGGTAACACCGTTGGGAAAATAACGCTCTGCAAAGGGTTTTGAGGCGACGAAAAGATAGTCCAGCGCGCCGAGTTTATCGACCAGGCAACTTGGCAGCGGTTGAGGCTGGATACTCACTGCCCCTACAACTTCGCCGCGACGCAGACGCTCCTGAGTACGGGTTTCATCTTCAACCTGCAGATTCAGGCGGATCGGGGAGTCGACCAGAACCGGTTTTAGCGCCGGTAGCAGCCAGGTTGCCAGGCTGTCGGCGTTGACCGCCAGCGACAGCAGCAGCGGCGTATCAATGCCATTGTCATTCCCTAACCACTCTTCCTCAAGCAATTCCACCTGATGCAACAAGGCCAGCAGTTTCTGGCCCTGCTCGGTAGGGCGCGGCGGCACGGTGCGAACCAGCAACGGCTGGCCGAACAGGTTTTCCAACTGTTTGATGCGTTGGGATACTGCCGATTGGGTGATACAAAGTTTCTGTGCCGCGCGCTCAAAGCCTCGCTCACGGATCACCGCGTCCAGCGCTTGCAGCGTTCTATAGTCTGGGCGTTTCATCGCAGAGATATCCCTATTAGATAATTTGATTCAGGCAATATGCCATATTTTTGCCGTTTCCCGGTTGAAAAATCACGCCATGATGACAGCGGCTGCTTACCGGTATTCTGCCTAGGTTGTCGTCTTACCATAACCTGAAATCTTTGCGGGAAGGTGAGAAATGTGCTTCAGCTTGAACAAGCGAGTTTTAGTCTAAGGTGCAAACGATAATTTACCCTATAATACGGGCACGTTTTCGTACAAAGGCAATGAACATATCATGACTCAGGATGAACTGAAAAAAGCGGTAGGCTGGGCTGCATTGGATTACGTGAAACCAGGCACTATCGTTGGGGTAGGTACCGGTTCTACCGCCGCGCACTTTATCGACGCACTGGCTTCGATCAAACACCAGATCGAAGGAGCGGTATCAAGCTCAGATGCCTCGACGGCCAAGCTGAAAAGCCTGGGGATCCACGTTTTTGATAGCAATGAAGTGGATTCATTGGATATCTACGTGGATGGCGCTGACGAGATCAACGGCCATATGCAAATGATCAAAGGTGGTGGCGCAGCCCTGACTCGCGAAAAAGTCATCGCGGCGATTGCTCGCCAGTTTATCTGCATTGTTGATTCAACCAAGCAGGTTGATGTTCTGGGCAAATTCCCACTGCCGGTGGAAGTGATCCCAATGGCTCGTTCCTATGTGGCGCGTGAATTGGTTAAGCTGGGTGGTTTGCCTGAGTATCGCCAGAACGTGCTGACCGACAATGGCAACGTGATCCTGGATGTGTTCAATCTGAACATTCTTGATGCGGTTGCATTGGAAAACCAGATTAACGGGATTGCCGGTGTGGTTACCGTTGGCCTATTTGCCAACCGTGGTGCGGACGTTGCGCTGGTCGGAACGCCAGACGGCGTTAAAGTGGTTAAGTAAGCGCTGTACTCTAAATAATTCGAGTTGCATGTAGTCGGTCTCAGCCAACACCCATGCAGCTTGAAGTATGATGAGTATAAACCTGACAGAAAATATCTCTGCCCCGCCAGCAGGTGGAAAATATGTCTTGTCTGATGCCCGATAAGACGTATACCCAAGAGGGGCAGCATGTTTAAGCTCTGGGCGTTTGGCTTTTTGGTTTAAAGCATCTTTTCTTAAAACCATCTATTTTGGTGACATATGTCACATATTGTTAATTACCTCCATTAAGCTCCTGCTGAACTCCTTCCCAATAGTATTTTCCACCAGAAACGACCGGTAACGCTGAGCCTTGTGCTGAAAGGCAAGCAATCGTTTGTATTGCCGGGCGCGTTATTTTTGTTATGTTGGACAACGTGCTGTCGATTTCGCGCTTAGGTTAACCATGCCGCAATGCGAAAGGTAATTGGGATAACAGCCACTTCTGAAGTCTGAATATAGGGTCGGGTAAATGGCAAAAGTATCTTTGGAGAAAGACAGGATTAAGTTCCTGTTGGTTGAAGGGGTTCATCAGAGCACGGTAGATAACCTGCGCGCTGCCGGATATACCAATATTGAATATCATAAAGGTGCGTTAGACACCGAATCGCTAAAGGCATCCATCCGTGATGCACACTTCGTCGGCCTACGTTCGCGTACGCATCTGTCCGAAGAGGTTTTTGCTGCCGCAGAGAAGTTAGTGGCAGTGGGGTGTTTCTGTATCGGCACCAACCAGGTTGATTTGAAAGCAGCAACCAAACGCGGCATCCCTGTGTTTAATGCCCCGTTCTCCAATACCCGATCCGTTGCTGAAATGGTGCTGGGTGAACTGCTGCTGATGCTGCGTGGTATCCCAATGGCTAACGCCAAGGCGCACCGTGGCCAGTGGCAGAAACTGGCTGTGGGCTCCTACGAAGCACGCGGCAAGAAACTGGGGATCATCGGTTACGGCCATATCGGTACTCAGCTCGGTATCCTGGCCGAAGGCCTGGGTATGAAAGTGTTCTTCTATGATATCGAGAACAAGCTGCCATTGGGGAACGCGCAACAGGTACGCCACTTGTCTGACCTGCTCAATATGAGCGATGTTGTCACACTGCACGTGCCGGAAACGCCATCGACCAAAAATATGATCGGTGCGGAAGAACTGGCACTGATGAAACCGGGAGCGATTCTGATCAATGCTTCGCGTGGTACCGTGGTGGATATCCCTGCTCTGTGTGACGCTCTGGCCAGCAATCATGTGGCCGGTGCGGCTATCGACGTCTTCCCTGAAGAACCGGCAACCAATAGCGATCCATTCGAATCTCCGCTGTGTGAATTCGACAACGTGCTGTTGACGCCGCATATCGGTGGCTCAACTGAGGAAGCGCAGGAGAATATCGGTGATGAAGTGGCTGGGAAACTGGCCAAGTACTCCGATAACGGTTCTACGCTTTCTGCGGTCAACTTCCCGGAAGTATCGCTGCCTGCGCATGGCCCAAACTCCAGCCGTCTGCTGCACATTCATGAAAACCGTCCAGGTATTCTGACGCAGATTAACCAGATTTTCGCTGAAGAAGGGGTAAACATTGCCGCCCAGTATCTGCAGACCAGCTCAGAAATTGGCTATGTGGTGATCGACATCGAAGCGGAAACCGATCGTGCAGAAGTTGCATTGCAACGTATGAAAGCGATTGAAGGCACTATCCGCGCACGCTTGTTACTCTGATTTCTCACGTACGGAAAACCCAAGGCCGGAGCAATCCGGCCTTAAACTATCTGCAACCGACGCCCTTCGCCTAGTTAAATAAACCAACCTATTGCTCATCCACGCCTGGGCATGCACCAATGTTGCACCGGAATGGACAAGTGTCTACACTGGGGTGAGACAAATGAGAAAGTCAGAGGAAAAGGATGATGCGCACATTCAGTCCATCTAAAAGGCCCGTCAGTAACCAATTGTGGCGTTCGGCGGGTTTTCCTGCCAGCCGAGGGCCCGAACTAATACTGCGCCTGCGGCAGGGGTTACCGGTATCTGTGATTGAAACCATACACAGTTGGGCCGGTTTCCCTAAAGCCGACATACTGAGGATCACTGGGATCAATGCCAAGACCTTGAGCCGAAGGAAAGCCGGAACAGGCATATTAAGCCCGGAAGAAAGCGAAAAGATTGCGCGTTTGATCCGCGTTGCTGATGCGGCGGTCGATCTCTTCGAGGGCGATCGTGAGAAAGCAGTAAGCTGGATGCGTAAGCCTGTTCGCGGGTTGGGTAACGAGTCTCCTGAGAGTCTGCTTAATACAGAAAGCGGGGCGGTCGAGGTTCTAGATCTTATCGGCAGACTTGAGCATGGCGTTTTTTCATGATCGGTTTTCGTATCGTGAAAACCAAGTACCTGGACACCGCATGGACGGGTTATGGTGCCCAACAGTACGGAGGCCGCTGGAACCACAAAGGCAAAGCCATGATCTATTTGGCGGCGTCGGTTTCATTGGCAATGCTGGAATGTCTGGTCCACTTCGATGATTCAGCCCTGCTGCAACATTACACCTTGCTGAGCATTGATGTGCCGGACACGGATATTATTGCTTTGGAGCCCAGTGCATTACCGGTGAACTGGCAACAACTGGCTGCACCGCAAGAAACGATGGATATCGGTTCTGAATGGCTAGACTCTGGATCGTCTGTTGGTTTGTTGGTTCCCTCATCGGTGGTGCCTATGGAAAACAACATACTGATTAATCCCCACCATTCTGATTTTGCTACCTACCTTGGCAGCGTGCAGGCAATGCCGCATATATTTGACCCAAGGTTGAAGTAACTTAGATAAACAGCGGTCAATTGAGAAGAAGTGCCCTACCAGACCCAATTCTTTGAAGGGGTGATGATTTCTGGTAACGGTATATCCCAGTGTTCCACCGGTAAATGAGAGACTTGCTGGCAATCATGTGCTACCCCTAGCGGGTAGGGGCTACCCAACTGCCAATTCTGCAAGGTACGATCGTAAAACCCACCACCCATGCCCAATCGTTGCCCTTGTGAATCAAAGGCGACCAGCGGTACCAGCAGTAAATCTAACCGAGAAAAGGGCAGGACGTTACGCACATCAAGCGCAGGCTCAAGAATTTTGAAGCGGTTATAAACCAAGGGTGTCTGTGCGGTGTAATGTAGGAACAGCAGGTTACCGGTGCTGAATGGATGCAGAACGGGGAGATAAACCTGTTTGCCCAACAGCCACAAATGCTCAATAAGTGGGCCTGTATCCAGTTCACCATCAAAAGAGAGAAACGCCGCAATGTTGCGCGCCGCCAGAGTTCGTGGGTGTCGTGAAATACAGTTGGCAATTTGTAACGCAGAGTCATGTTGCTGTGCAGGCGTTAAATTGCGTCGCCGCTGGCGGATTTCATTGCGGATGAGTTGGCGTTGCTGAGCATATTGGGATTCAAAGGACATAGCGCCAGATTTGCAAGATATGTTCGGTTAACACATTGAAACTACAGGATGAAGGGAATCTCCGAGATGCCGTCGCAGGCTGTAACCCTTGAACCCATGGTTCAAGGTGAACGCGCTGTCACAACCTTCAGGCTTCTCGGACGGGCCGAGCATGCACACCGGTCGCGGAACATCACATTCTGTTGGTACTAAATATCGGCTCAGGGGACTGGCCCGCTGGCAAACATCTCAGAGAAATTTTTCACTCATTGCCGAAACCTTCAACTTCAGCAACTTAAGTTATTCGAAATGTGCATCCTGACGTTCAGAGATGCGACCCTGTTCAAGCAGCGCTTGTTCAATGGTCTGTTGCAGCATACGAATTCGTTGTTCCATATTGGCTGCATAATCACGCGTTTTCAAGCGCTCTTGAGCAAGTTCGTGACAAACATTCAATGCCGCGATAAAAACGAGTTGCTCTGTATTTGTGACTCTAGTGCGAACTTTAAGATCTTGCAACCGCTGATTAAGGTCGTCTGCTGCCATGTTCAACGCATCTTGTTGTTCTGGCGGACAATTGACTCTTAAGGAACGGCCAAAAATTTGAATATCTACCGGTTGTGCGGACATGCCACCTTCCTGCCTAAATTTCGCGCCAACGCTGGTCTACCATTACCGGACCACCAAAGCGGGCGCCACTATATATACCTCGGTACCAAGATTCAACACTTTTTCAGTACCCGGTTGTAATCTATTGCGCCGAACATTACCAGACAAAAAAGGGTTACGAAATGAGTATTTACCGCGATTCTATCGGGTGGAAAGAGTGAGACACTCCGACTACAACTGGCCACTGAGGTGTTGCACTCAACTGGTATACCGACGGACCTTGATGGTAGCATAACACGAACTTATCCTGCCAACGACGACGAATGCGCATGTCTATACAGAATACATTTCCAAGTTACCAATCTTTGACCGTTGCTCTCAACCAGCAGGCGGTAGCATTAACCGCAGCAGAGATGCACGGCTTAATCAGTGGCCTGCTGTGTGGCGGCAACCGCGATGCCAGTTGGCAGACACTGGTGTATGAACTGACCAACGAAGGGATCGCTTTCCCGCAGGCTCTGAGCCAGCCGTTGCTGCAGTTGCATGAAATCACGCGCGAGACGCTGGAAGATGATGAATTCATGTTCCAGTTGATGATGCCTGATGGCGAAACCGTTAGCGTGTTTGAACGTGCGGATGCGCTGGCCGGTTGGGTCAACCACTTTCTGCTTGGGCTGGGGTTGATGCAGCCGAAGTTGGCACAGATAAAAAATGAAGTGGGTGAGGCGATTGACGATTTGCGCAATATCGCTCAACTGGGTTACGACGAAGACGAAGATCAGGAAGAGTTGGCCCAGTCACTCGAAGAGGTCATCGAATATGTGCGTGTAGTCGCACTGCTTTGCCATACTGAGTTTACGCGTCAGAAGCCGACGGCACCGGAAAACAGAAAGCCGACGTTGCATTAAGCGGCGTAATGATGTCAGTTAGTTTTAACGCTCACCTGATTGGCGCTGTCATTTTCAATCAGGTGCAGCAAACCGATTTCAGGAGAAGGTAATGACCCAGCAGGAATTTCACAACCGCCGTCAGGCGTTGTTGGCGAAGATGGCTCCGGCCAGTGCGGCAGTTATTTTCGCTGCACCGGAAGCGACGCGCAGTGCGGATTCTGAATACCCCTACCGCCAGAACAGTGACTTCTGGTATCTGACCGGATTTAATGAGCCGGAAGCGGTGCTGATTCTGGTTAAAAGCGATGAAACCCATAATCACAGCGTGCTGTTTAACCGCATTCGCGATCTCACGGCAGAAATCTGGTTTGGTCGTCGCCTTGGGCAAGAGGCTGCACCGGCCAAACTGGGAGTCGATCGAGCACTGGCTTTTGATGAAATCAACGCTCAATTACACCTGTTACTCAACGGCCTGGATGTGGTTTATCACGCGCAGGGTCAATATGCCTATGCCGATGAAATTCTGTTTGGTGCGTTGGATAAATTGCGTAAAGGCTTCCGCCAGAATCTGGCCGCGCCTGCGACAATCACTGACTATCGCCCATGGCTGCATGAAATGCGCCTGTTTAAATCCGCTGATGAAGTGGCCGTGATGCGTCGAGCTGGCGAGATCAGCGCCATGGCGCATACTCGCGCCATGGAAAAATGCCGCCCTGGCATGTTCGAATATCAGTTGGAAGGGGAGATCCTGCACGAGTTTATGCGCCTGGGTGCACGTTACCCTTCTTACAACACCATCGTCGGTAGCGGCGAAAATAGCTGCATCCTGCATTACACCGAAAACGAGTGCCAAATGCGTGACGGCGATTTGGTCCTGATCGACGCCGGATGTGAATATCTCGGCTATGCCGGTGATATCACCCGCACTTTCCCGGTTAATGGTAAATTCAGCAAACCTCAACGTGAGGTGTATGACATTGTGCTGGCTTCGATCAACAAGGCGCTGGAGATGTTTAAACCGGGCGTCAGCATCCGCGAGGTGAACGATCAGGTAGTACGGATCATGATCTCCGGTCTGGTTGACTTGGGCGTGCTGAAGGGGGATGTGGAGCAACTGTTTGCGGAACAGGCACACCGCCCATTCTTTATGCATGGCCTGAGCCATTGGCTGGGGCTGGATGTGCATGACGTAGGCCACTACGGAACACCAAGCCGCGACCGCATATTAGAGCCGGGGATGGTGTTAACCGTCGAACCGGGTCTGTATATTCAGCCTGATGCCGATGTGCCCGCAGAATATCGTGGCATCGGAATTCGTATCGAAGATGACATCTTGATCACTGAAGACGGTAATGAAAACCTGACCGAAAGCGTGGTGAAGGATGCGGACGCAATTGAAGCCCTGATGGCGGCGGCCAGATAATATGAGCGTAATCATTGTTGGTGGCGGAATGGCCGGTGCGACGCTGGCGTTGGCGATTTCATCGCTGACTCAAGGAACGGTGGTGGTCAACCTGGTTGAGGCCGCTCAGCCAAACGATGGTGCGCATCCGGGTTATGATGGCCGGGCGATTGCGTTGGCGCATGGAACCTGCCAGCAGTTGGCGCGCATTGGCGTTTGGCCAGCATTGCGAGACTGTGCGACTGCGATCACTCACGTTCACGTTAGCGATCGTGGTCATGCCGGTTTTGTGAATCTGCATGCGCAGGATTATCAGGTGGATGCGCTGGGGCAGGTTATTGAGCTACATGATGCCGGGCAGCGCTTGTTTGCTCTGTTGGCGAAAGCGCCGGGGGTCAAAGTACATTGCCCAGCCAGAGTGTTTGATGTGTTGCGTACTGTCGACCGTGTTGAAGTACAACTGGATAACGGGCAGTGTCTGCAAGGGCAACTGCTGGTGGCTGCCGATGGCTCACGTTCGGCGTTGGCGCAGGCCTGCAATATCCAATGGCAACAGAGCGATTACGCCCAGTTTGCTACCATTGCCAACGTTACTACTGCCGAGGCACCGCAGGGGCGAGCGTTCGAGCGTTTTACCCGCCACGGCCCATTGGCGCTGTTGCCGATGTCTAATGGCCGTAGCTCCCTGGTCTGGTGCCATGCACGTGAAGAGCGTGAGCAGGTAGATAGCTGGACCGACGAACTTTTTCTCAGCAAGTTGCAGCAGGCATTCGGTTGGCGGTTGGGCAAAATACTGAAGGTGGGCAAGCGTCACAGTTACCCGCTCTGCTTGCTAAAGGCTAACCAACACATCAGCCATCGTCTGGCGTTGGTCGGCAATGCCGCCCAAACGCTGCACCCTATCGCAGGGCAGGGGTTCAACCTTGGTTTGCGTGACGTTATGTCGCTGGCGGAAACCCTGGCAGAAGCTGTGAACGAAGGTGTGGATCTGGGGGCTTATCCGCTGTTGAGTCGTTATCAGCAACGGCGTCAGCAAGATCAGCAAGCCACCATTGGGGTGACTGACGGTTTGATCCGGCTGTTTGCCAATGGTTATGCTCCGTTGGTTGCCGGACGTAATCTGGGGCTAATGGCAATGGAGCAGTTGCCAGCAGCACGTGATGCCTTTGCCAAACGCACATTAGGCTGGGTTGAACGTTAGGCTGTATCCCTGGTTGTTTTTGAATGAATAGCGCCTTCTGCTTGCAGAACAGGGCATCCGTAAAACGTAAGGAACTGGAGCAGCATGCAATCATTTGATGTGATTATCGCCGGTGGCGGTATGGTGGGGTTGGCGCTGGCCTGCGGTTTGCAGGGCAGCGGCCTGCGTGTGGCGGTACTGGAACACCGGCAACCGGAAATGTTACCGCTTCAGGAACAGCCAGCGTTACGCGTATCCGCCATCAATGCTGCCAGTGAACGGTTGCTGCAACAGATTGGCGTATGGGGAAGTATCCTCAGCCTGCGTGCCAGCGCGTACAACGCGATGGAAGTCTGGGAACGTGACAGCTTCGGCAAGATTGCATTTCGTGGGGACGAATGCGGTTTCAGCCATCTAGGCCATATCATTGAAAACGATGTGATCCAGCGGGCGTTATGGAACAAGGCGCAAACGCTGAGCGACGTAACGCTGCTGGCCCCGGCAGCGCTCAAGCAGGTGGCATGGGGGGAGAATGATGCCTTCGTCACGCTGGAAGATGGCCGCATGTTGACTGCCCGGCTGGTGATCGGTGCCGATGGCGCCAACTCTTGGCTGCGGCAGCACGCGGATATTCCATTAACCTTCTGGGACTATCGCCACAGCGCGCTGGTGGCAACCATCCGCACTGAAGAACCCCATCAGGCCACGGCCCGTCAGGTCTTTCATGGCGAAGGGATACTTGCATTTCTGCCGTTCCGTGATCCACATTTAAGTTCGATTGTCTGGTCGGTTGCACCAGAAGAGGCTGAACGCCTGAGCCAGCTTGAACCTGAGGCTTTCAATCGTCAGTTGGCAATGACTTTCGATATGCGTTTAGGCAATTGCCAGCTTGAAAGCGACAGGCTGACTTTCCCACTGACTGGCCGTTATGCCCGTAGCTTTGCAGCCCATCGTTTAGCGTTGGTGGGCGATGCTGCGCATACGGTACATCCGCTGGCTGGCCAAGGGGCGAATCTGGGGTTCATGGATGCTGCCGAGTTGATATCCGAACTCAAGCGCCTCCAGCGTCAGGGCAAGGATATTGGCCAGCATTTGTATTTGCGCCGCTATGAACGCCGTCGCAAGCACGGTGCGGCAGTGATGCTGGCCAGTATGCAAGGCTTCCGGGAGCTGTTTGCGGGCCACAACCCGGCGAAGAAGTTGCTGCGTGATGTTGGCCTGAGGCTGGCAGATAGCCTGCCGGGTGTAAAACCGAAACTGGTCCGCCAGGCAATGGGGCTCAACGATTTGCCAGATTGGTTGTTATAACGTGTCAGGGGCTTGCTACGCCCCTGCATCGATGGCTTTTCTTATATGGCATTTTCATTTGAGAAATTCTAATTCCAGTCATATTTTCCCATTACTTTTTCTAATTCCATAACCGGTTATCAAAAATAGAAATTCTCCTTCCCATCACTCATTTGTTATATAACTTCGTTTATCTACCTGCTTAATTGTTAATTTTGCGCCTTGAAGCGCAGTTTTTCAGTGGAAAAATCTGCAAACTTGCGCGGCAATTTACCCAGCGTGAAGGCTGTTGGTCATATTTTAACTTATGGTTAATAGGGGCGTTCGGTGATAACGTCAAGGGTAAAGGTATCGTTTGCGTCGCGACGATGAGTTGTGTTTTCGCTAACCGTTGACGCGGCAATTTGTGTTGATCAGTCAGCGTGCGCCACGCAGTCAGGTTCGCAAGTTACACCGGCCTTATTGCGTAGCAACACCCTGTCTTCGGCTATTCGAGTGGAAAGAGGGAAAAGATGGCAAAGCAAACCCCACTGTACGACCAACATGTGGCGTGCGGTGCGCGCATGGTCGATTTTCATGGCTGGATGATGCCGTTGCATTATGGCTCCCAGATCGATGAACACCACGCCGTGCGTCAGGATGCTGGTATGTTCGATGTCTCCCATATGACCATTGTGGATCTGCACGGCGTTCGCACCCGCGAGTTCCTGCGTTACCTGCTGGCGAACGATGTCGCCAAGCTCACCCAATCTGGAAAAGCACTGTATAGCGGTATGCTGAATGCGTCCGGCGGTGTGATCGACGATCTGATCGTCTATTTTTTCACTGAAGATTATTTCCGCCTTGTGGTTAACTCCTCAACCCGTGAGAAAGATCTGGCCTGGATCGAGCAACATGCCGCGCCGTACAGTGTTGAATTGACGGTGCGCGACGATCTGGCACTGATTGCCGTTCAGGGGCCTCAGGCCAAAGCGCGTACCGCTACTCTGTTTACCCCAGAACAAAATCAGGCCGTGGAAGGGATGAAACCATTCTTTGGCATACAGGCTGGGGATCTGTTTATTGCCACCACTGGCTACACTGGTGAAGCGGGTTACGAGATTGCACTGCCGAAAGAGCAGGTGGTTGATTTTTGGCAGAAACTGCTGGCTGCAGGTGTAAAACCTGCTGGGTTGGGCGCACGTGATACATTGCGCCTGGAAGCGGGAATGAATCTTTACGGCCAGGAAATGGACGAAGGCGTTTCCCCACTGGCGGCCAATATGGGCTGGACCATTGCCTGGGAACCGCAGGATCGTCAGTTTATCGGCCGTGAGGCGTTGGAAATGCAGCGCGAAAAAGGCACGCAACAGCTTGTGGGCTTGATCATGACGGAAAAAGGCGTATTACGTAATGAGCTGCCGGTGCACTTCACCGACGCGAATGGCCAGGCACAGGTTGGAGTGATCACTAGCGGTTCCTTCTCACCGACCCTGGGCTTCAGTATTGCGCTGGCACGCGTTCCTGCCGGTATCGGCGAGCAGGCTATCGTCCAGATCCGTAACCGTGAGATGCCAGTTAGAGTCATCAAGCCGGGTTTTGTGCGTGCCGGTAAATCACTGATCAATTAGTTTTTATTTATTCAAAGGAGTAGCAGGCCAATGAGCAATGTGCCAACAGAACTAAAATATGCCGCATCCCATGAGTGGGTGCGTGACGCAGGTAACGGCGAATACGTAGTAGGTATCACAGAGCATGCGCAGGAACTGCTGGGCGATATGGTGTTTGTCGATCTGCCGGAAGTCGGTACCGAGGTTTCTGCTGGTGATGACTGCGCGGTAGCCGAATCAGTAAAGGCGGCATCTGATATTTATGCGCCAATCAGCGGTGAAATCATTGCCGTTAACGATGCGCTGGAAAGCTCTCCAGAACTGGTTAACAGTGAGCCGTACAGTGAAGGCTGGCTGTTCCGCATCAAGGCTTCTAACGAGGCTGAGTTCGACGAACTGCTTGATGCCGATGCCTATCTGGCCTCCATCGACGAATAATCAGTATTACGCCCCATGAGTGTTCCCACCTTGGGGCGTTTTTCAGTTTAGGAATGATACCCAGGTAATTTCAAGCTGTCGTCGGTCAACACCACTGCTGCTCGAAAAACGACGGGTAAATCCCAACCTCCGCAAGCATTCAGGAATGTGTAGCAATGACCCAGACACTCAGCCAACTTGAACACAGCGAAGCGTTTATAGAACGTCATATCGGCCCTTCTGCACAGCAACAGCAGCAGATGCTGGAAGCGGTGGGCGCTCGCTCGCTCAGCGCGCTGATCCAACAGATTGTGCCAGCGGACATCCAATTACCGGGGCCACCACCGGTGGGGGATGCAGCAACTGAACATCAGGCATTGGCTGAACTGAAGGCGATTGCCGCACAAAATCAGCGCTATAAATCCTATATCGGCATGGGCTACAGCGCGGTGCTGACACCGCCAGTGATCCTGCGCAATATGCTGGAAAACCCAGGCTGGTATACCGCCTACACGCCTTACCAGCCAGAAGTGTCACAGGGTCGCCTTGAAGCGCTGCTTAACTTCCAGACCGTGACGCTTGACCTGACCGGATTGGATCTGGCCTCCGCCTCATTGCTGGACGAAGCCACTGCCGCAGCGGAAGCGATGGCGTTGGCCAAACGTGCCAGCAAGTTAAAGGATGCCAACCGTTTCTTTGTGGCTGACGATGTTCATCCGCAAACCTTGGACGTAGTCCGTACCCGTGCTGAAACCTTTGGTTTTGAGGTGATCGTCGATAAGCCAGCGAAAGTGCTGGAGCTGCAAGGCGTGTTCGGCGTGCTGTTGCAACAGGTTGGCACCACCGGTGAACTGCATGACTACAGTGCCCTGCTGGCTGAGCTGAAAGTGCGCAAAATCATCAGCAGCGTAGCGGCCGACATAATGGCGCTGGTATTGCTGGTTGCTCCGGGCAAACAGGGGGCTGATGTGGTGTTCGGTTCTGCCCAACGTTTTGGTGTGCCGATGGGTTACGGTGGCCCACACGCCGCGTTCTTTGCTTGTCGCGATGAATTCAAGCGCTCAATGCCTGGCCGTATTATCGGTGTTTCCCGTGACGCTGCCGGTAACACTGCGCTGCGTATGGCGATGCAAACCCGTGAGCAACACATTCGCCGCGAAAAGGCTAACTCGAATATCTGTACCTCGCAGGTACTGCTGGCCAATATTGCCAGCCTGTACGCGGTGTACCATGGCCCACAGGGCCTACAGCGTATCGCTGGGCGTATCCATCGCCTGACCGATATTCTGGCAGCAGGCTTGCAGAAAGCGGGCCTGCAACTGCGTCACAAAACCTGGTTTGATACCTTGACCGTTGAAGTGAAAGACAAGGCGGCGGTACTGGAGCGCGCATTGAGCTTTGGTATCAACCTGCGCACGGATATTCACGGTGCCGTAGGTATTACCCTGGATGAAGACACCTCGCGTGAAGATGTGCAGACGCTGTTTGCCTTGCTGGCTGGTGATAATAACGGCCTGGATATCGAGGCACTGGATGCAGCGGTAAGCCGGGAAAGCTCGTCGATCCCGGCGGCGATGCTGCGAAAAGATCCGATCCTCACTCATCCGGTGTTCAACCGTTACCACAGCGAAACCGAGATGATGCGTTATATGCATCGTCTGGAGCGCAAAGATCTGGCGTTGAATCAGGCCATGATCCCGTTGGGGTCATGCACCATGAAGTTGAACGCTGCGGCAGAAATGATCCCGATCACCTGGCCCGAATTCTCGGAACTGCATCCGTTCTGCCCACCTGAGCAGGCTGCGGGCTATCAGCAGATGATTGGCCAGCTTTCCCAGTGGCTGGTACAGCTGACTGGCTACGATGCGGTATGCATGCAGCCAAACTCTGGCGCACAGGGCGAATATGCCGGTTTGCTGGCAATCCGCCGTTATCACGAAAGCCGCAATCAAGCAGGCCGTCACATCTGCCTGATACCCAGCTCGGCACACGGTACTAACCCGGCTTCCGCCCAGATGGCGGGCATGAGCGTGGTGGTGGTAGCTTGCGACAAGAACGGCAACATCGATCTGCACGATCTGCGGGTGAAAGCTGAACAGGCGGGGGATGAGCTCTCCTGCATCATGGTTACCTATCCTTCAACCCATGGTGTGTATGAGGAAACCATCCGTGAAGTGTGTCAGATTGTGCACCAGTTCGGTGGCCAGGTGTACCTTGACGGTGCCAACATGAATGCGCAGGTGGGGATCACCACGCCGGGTTATATCGGCGCGGATGTTTCGCACCTTAATCTACACAAAACGTTCTGTATTCCGCACGGTGGCGGTGGACCGGGTATGGGGCCAATTGGGGTAAAAGCCCATCTTGCTCCGTTCGTACCGGGCCACAGCGTCGTGCAGATTGATGGCGTCACTACGCAACAGGGGGCAGTTTCTGCGGCACCTTTCGGTAGCGCTTCAATTCTGCCGATCAGTTGGATGTATATCCGCATGATGGGGGCAGAAGGTTTGAAGCAGGCCAGCCAAGTGGCGATCCTTAATGCCAACTACATCGCCACTCGCCTAAAACAGGCTTATCCGGTGCTTTATACTGGCCGCGATGATCGTGTGGCGCACGAGTGTATTCTGGATATCCGGCCACTGAAGGAGGAGACCGGTATCAGCGAAATGGACATTGCCAAGCGCCTGATCGACTACGGTTTCCATGCGCCGACCATGTCGTTCCCGGTGGCGGGCACGCTGATGGTTGAACCGACCGAATCGGAAAGTAAAGCGGAACTGGATCGTTTTATCGATGCGATGCTGGCTATCCGCAATGAGATCGACCTGGTACAGAAAGGTGAGTGGCCGTTGGAAGATAACCCATTGGTCAACGCGCCACATACCCAGGCCGAGCTGGTTGGCGACTGGCAGCATGCATACAGCCGTGAAGTGGCGGTGTTCCCGGTGGCGGGAGTGCGTGAGAATAAATACTGGCCGAGCGTGAAGCGTCTGGATGATGTCTACGGCGATCGTAATCTGTTCTGCTCTTGCGTACCCATGAGCGAATACGAATAACGAGGTTGATGACAAAGTCGCCGTTGAGCCCGTGGTACACGGGCATAGCGCACCGAGGGGCACCGTTTAACGCGATGCCCCTTTATTATTGCCGTAGATTTTGACCCAGTGGGGGAGTGCATGAAAAAAGTGGCTTTAGTCACCGGTGCCAGCCGGGGTATTGGCCGTGCAACAGCCTTATTACTTACCCAGCAGGGTTATTCGATTGGCGTTAACTACCTGCAGGATAAAGCGGCAGCAGAGCAGGTAGTGGCGTTAATCCATGAGCAGGGGGGCAAAGCACACGCCTTGCAGGCAAATATTGCTGTGGAAGCTGAAGTTGTGGCGATGTTTGCCGAACTGGATACCACGCTCGGCCCAATAGACGCACTGGTAAATAATGCTGGCATTTTATTCCAGCAGACGAGTATTGAGCATCTTACCGCCGAGCGTATCAATAGCGTGTTTGCAACCAACGTCACGGGCTGTTTTCTGTGCTGCCGTGAAGCGGTAAAACGTATGGCGTTGCGTCATGGCGGGCAGGGGGGCGCTATTGTCAACGTCTCTTCCGCAGCGGCGCGGCTTGGAGCGCCTGGAGAATACATTGATTACGCGGCATCAAAAGGTGCGGTTGATACGTTGACCACCGGTCTGGCACTCGAGGTAGCGGCGCAGGGGATCCGCGTTAACGGCGTGAGGCCCGGTTTGATCTACACCGACATGCACGCCAGTGGCGGCGAGCCGGGGCGTGTGGATCGGGTAAAAGCACTTTTACCGATGCAGCGTGGTGGTCAACCGGAAGAAATAGCGCAGATTATCGCCTGGCTGCTTTCTGACGCGGCCTCTTACGTAACCGGCAGCTTTATCGATGCTGCCGGTGGGCGTTGACACAGATTACTTCAGCCAACCTTTGCGTTGGGCGTCTTGTAAGTGTCTGAATAGGTATTGCCAGAGTTCTGGATAGATATTTGCAATCATCCCATTGCGCGCCAGCACCTGCTCCAGGCTGACGTTGTTCTCTATCCAGCTCTGACCTTCATTATGCAGATTCATCAGCATTGGCATACTGCGATCCAACACCGTGGCAAATTGGGCATCGGCGCTTTCACCCTCTTCATATTCCTGCCATAGCGCGGTGAAGTGTTCGCACTGAGGTTCTGGTAACAGGCCGAATAACCGTTTGGCGGCTGCCACTTCCTGATCGTGGATCGCTGCACGCGC
The DNA here is from genome assembly GCF_044865145.1 of Serratia aquatilis. Lineage (NCBI taxonomy): Bacteria > Pseudomonadati > Pseudomonadota > Gammaproteobacteria > Enterobacterales > Yersiniaceae > Serratia > Serratia aquatilis. The sequence continues at coordinate 1,208,363 of NZ_CP173186.1, forward strand.
AGCCAGATCGTAAACAAAGACATCACCGGCATCGATTTCGACGATGTCGTGCAGCAGAGCCATCTGGATCACACGCTGAATGTCCACTTCCTTACTGGCATAAGGGGCGAGGCTCATTGCCGCAATAGCAAAGTGCCAACTGTGCTCGGCAGAGTTTTCCTGGCGCTGAGTGCCTATCACTTTGGTACGGCGCTGAATGCTTTTCAGTTTGTCGATTTCCATCAGGAAGTGGATAACTTGAGTCATTGAACCAAAATCTAACACGGGTACAGCGGATGACATGATACGAACCTCAAAGTGGATGATTGGCAAAACCTGCCGATTTTAGCTTAGCCGTGTTACAGGTCTTCACATTTTTATTTGAGCGTACACGTGTACACTGGAATTATTCTCAGTTAATCTCAACAGCGGTAATCACAAATAACAGCGGTCGTTTGAGGACTTAGGCGTTATGGCAAAAAGGGATCAAATAAAAACCGCTGCTGACAGCTTGCCAGCAGCGGGTTACCCATGGGCAGAAGAGATAGCTAACAGCATCAGCCACGGCATAGGGCTGGTATTTGGTATTGTCGGTCTGGTTCTGTTACTGGTTCAGGCCGTGAATTCCGGTGCAGATGCGACAGCTATTACCAGCTACAGCCTGTACGGCGGCAGTATGATCCTGCTGTTTCTGGCTTCTACTTTGTATCATGCCGTACCACATCAACGGGCCAAACACTGGCTGAAAAAGTTCGATCACTGTGCCATTTACCTGCTGATTGCCGGTACCTATACGCCTTTCCTGCTGGTGGGGTTGGATTCACCCTTGGCGAGGGGGCTGATGGCGGTGATCTGGGGGTTAGCACTGCTTGGCGTGATATTCAAACTGGCGTTTGCGCATCGTTTTGAAGTGCTGTCGTTGGTCACCTATCTGACCATGGGCTGGCTGTCGTTGATCGTTATCTATCAACTGGCGACGCAGTTGGCGGTTGGCGGGGTAACGCTGCTGGCGGTTGGTGGTGTGGTGTATACGCTGGGGGTGATTTTTTATGCCTCAAAACGCATTCGCTTTGGTCACGCTATCTGGCATGGTTTTGTGCTTGGCGGCAGCTTATGCCACTTTATGGCGATTTACCTCTACGTCTGATGTCTCCTGACCTGGCAAGTGGCTTTCATGTCCATAGGTGGGGAGTGGTTTGGCATGTGGATGTCAACAGAGTGGAACGGTGTGCCCAGTGCTTTCCGTTTTTTTGTCACAATCCTTTTGGTGCTGATCTATCTGGTACCGCGTGACGGTGATCTTGAGGAATAGCGCCGAGGAAAGCCGCAGGTGTTAACACCTGCGGCAGGATGGGTTACTTTTCTTCAGCCAGAGAATAAGGCAAGGGTTTGATGGCAAGCTGGCTACTGGCGTCATCACGCACGCGCAGCACGCTGTCAGCCTCCAGATCGTTATTCATCACCACCTGTACCCAAAGCGTTCCGTCTGCCAGCGTAATGGCGGCCAGTACGTTACCGGTACGGCGCCAGTTTTCGCCCAGTTTTAACTCCAGATCTTCGCCAGCCTGAGGCGTACGGCTGGCTTTACCCTCCAGCCAATACATAGCGCGCTTGTTGGCACCACGGAATTTGGCGCGAGCCACCATTTCTTGCCCGGTGTAGCACCCTTTACTGAAGCTGATCCCCGCCAGCGCCTGTAGATTGGTGGCCTGCGGCAGCAATTGAGCACTGTTTACCGAATCAATCACCGGGTAACCGGCTTCAATATCTAGCGCTAACCATTGGCGACTGTCGTTCAACTCTGCCTGCTCACTCAACTGGGATGCGATGAGATTCGCAGTTTCAGCATTGGTGATCACCGCAAAACGTTCTGCTGGTAATGAAAAATGCAGCAGTGTGCTATCACCGTCGTGCACCACTTGATTTTCCGCATCGGGTAAGGTGGTAAAAACGTTGGCTAATGCAGCACGAGCCTGGATACCAGCAACGCCTAAAAGCACCGCTTCGTTGTCAGCAGCAATGGTGATCTTGGAAAAAACCGCATATTTTTTGATTTCAGCCAACTGGCTTTCCAACACGCTGCGCCGCTCAAGATAGGCAAAACCCTCACCACAATGAAATAAGCGTAGATTACTCCACATCTTACCCTTGGCTTCGCAGTGGGCGCACAGCACGTGTTGATTGACCGCCAGTTTGTCGATATCCGCTGTCACTTGGCCCTGAAGGTATTTTATCGTGTCAGGCCCGTTTAGCCGCACCAAGGCCCAATCTTCCAGCGAGATCAGCGTTAGCGGCAGATGGGAAGAGGCGAAAGGTTGACGAGATGGAAAAGGAATATTGAGCGCCATAGTCAGTTCCTGCTGCTTATTTAGTGTATATCTGTACCGGTTAACGCCATGGTAGAAGAGGTGGCAGGCTTTGCAAGCAGTTATTACTTTACAGCGCTTTTTTTGACATTTTACCTGTTGTTAGGTGAATGCACTTCCCGGTGAGTAGGGCAAATTGTTACTCTATACGCTTATATACCCTTCATACTTCAAGTTGCATGGGTGTTGGCTTCGTCCGTTCGCACCAGTCACATAGTGAGCTATGCTCCTGGCGACTCTCAGACTTGCCGCCTACATGCAACTCGAATTATTTTGGGTATAGTAAACGGTGGTTACTTTCAGGCCAATCGTTAGCTGATGGAATTATATCGCACGCGTGTTGCCATACAGAGTGCCTGTATCACTCCTGTGCTGGCCCCCATGCATAAAAGAGGTTAGTCATAACGCCATGGATATTAATAATAAAGCACGTATTCATTGGGCCTGTCGCCGAGGAATGCGCGAGTTGGATATTTCGATCATGCCGTTTTTCGAGCATGAATATGACACCCTGAGTGATGAAGACAAAGCTGTATTCATCCGCTTGCTTGAATGTGATGACCCTGACTTGTTCAATTGGTTGATGAATCATGGCTCTCCGCAGGATAAAGAACTGCAGAGAATGGTGTCCTTGATCCAAACGCGAAATAAAGCCCGTGGCCCAGTGGCGATGTGATATCCGCGTATCCTGGCGCACCCAGTTGTATTCTCTACTGACTCACGGCGCACTGATATTACTGATCCTGATTTCACCGTGGCCAGAAGGATACGGTCCGATCTGGCTGCTGCTGTTGATATTGGTCGTTTTTGAGTGCATCCGAAGCCAGAAGCGTATCGCTTCAAGGCAAGGACAGCTGAGGTTGTTAGGAGAGCGGCGGATTGAGTGGCAGGAGCAGGAATGGCTGATGGTGAAAAAGCCCTGGATGCTGAAGTTTGGCATTCTGTTGTCACTCCAGCAGGTTAATGGCAAAAAACGTAGCCGACTATGGCTGGCTTCAGACGCTTTGAGCCAGCAAGAGTGGCGCAGTCTGTGCCAACAACTGAACTATCCGCAATCTGCTGACGACGGGGACGAGTGATGAAACCGTTGCTCTGGTTGGTGGAGGATGAGCCCAGCATCGCGGATACGTTGATTTATACGCTGGAAAGTGAAGGCTTTCAGGTGCGCTGGTTTGAGCGTGGGGAGCCTGTTTTACAGGCTCTGCAACAGGGCGCACCCGCACTGGCTATCCTTGACGTTGGCCTGCCGGATATCAATGGCTTTGAACTCTGCCGTCGGCTGTTGGCGCAGGCGGCAGATTTACCCATCCTGTTTCTTACTGCGCGAAGCGACGAGATGGATCGTCTGATCGGGCTGGAAATCGGTGCTGATGACTATGTAGCCAAACCATTCTCGCCGCGAGAGGTCAGTGCTCGGGTGCGGACTATCCTAAGGCGATTGCAAAAACAGCAGCGTTTGCAGCAGCCTGTGCTTTATCAATTTGGTGCCTTTACCCTAGATGAACCGGGCGCAACCATCTGCTATCACCGGCAACCACTGCCCTTGACCCGCTATGAATTCCTGCTGCTGAAAACCTTGCTGCAGGCTCCTGGGCGGGTATTTTCACGACAACAACTGATGGACATCGTCTGGGCGCAAGCGGAAGAGAGCCTGGATCGCACCGTCGATACCCATATCAAAACCTTGCGAGCCAAACTGCGTGCGGTGGATGCGGCAGAACCGCCGATCCATACCCATCGAGGTTTGGGCTATAGCGTGAGCCGCCAACCATGAGGATTGGCCTGAGCCTGTTGCTGGGGTATTTCCTGATTGTGGCGGTAGCCGGTTATTTTGTCTTAAGTATTTTCGTGCAGGAAGTAAAGCCCGGAGTACGGCGTGCCACCGAAGGCACGTTGGTAGATACCGCCAACCTACTGGCACAGATCGCCCGGCTGGATATGAAACATGGCGATGCGTCAAAAGGACAACTGGCGCAGGCTATCGCCCAACTGAACCAACGGCCCATAGGCGCCAATATTGCCGGTATCCGCAAAGATCGTAATGAGTATCGTGTTTATCTGACCGATGGACGGGGTAAGGTCATTTTTGATTCTTCCGGTCAAGCATTAGGACAGGATTACTCCCGCTGGAATGATGTCTATCTGACCCTGCGCGGTCAGTACGGAGCCCGAAGCACCCGCACTATTGCGGATGATGAAAACAGTTCGGTGATGTATGTCGCCGCTCCGGTGATCGAGCAGGGGCAGATAATCGGCGTCTTGAGCGTTGGCAAGCCAAACAGCAGTATGGCACCGGTTATTCGCCGCAGTGAGCGGCGTATCTTGCTGGCCGGTGCGGTACTGTTGGGGATTGCTCTGGCGATTGGGCTGGGGTTTGTCTGGTGGATCAACCGTTCCATCAACCGGCTGGTCCGCTACGCCGAAGGTGTGGCACAAGGGGAAGCGATCCCACTGCCGCGTATTGGCAGCATTGAATTGACCCAACTGGCTCAGGCGCTGGAAAGTATGCGTATGAAGTTGGAGGGGAAAGCCTACATCGAACAGTATGTTCATACTCTGACTCATGAGCTGAAAAGCCCGTTGGCGGCGATCCGCGGGGCTGCGGAGTTGCTACAGGAGTCACCGCCACCGGCCACGGCAAAACGGTTTCTGAATAATATCGAACAGCAGAGCGCGCGCATCCAGCTACTGGTCGACAAGTTATTGGTCCAGGCACGGCTGGAAAGTAGGCCCGGTCTTGAACTGGCCCCGGTTATTCTGGTGCCGCTGTTGCGGCAGGTGGTCGCAGGTAAAGAAGCGTTGGCCGCGCAGCGTGGTATCACCATAAGATTAGGCGAGCTACCGCAGGTGACAGTGACCGGTGATGCCTTTTTACTGGGGCAGGCGCTGAGTAATCTGTTGGACAATGCTCTCGATTTCACTCCGACGGGGGGCAGCGTCAGTATCGAGGGCCAACGGTTAGAGCATCATTACCAAATTACCGTTTGCGACACCGGGAGCGGTATTCCTGACTATGCGCAGGACAAGATTTTTGAACGTTTCTATTCGCTGGCACGCGCAGACAAGCCCAAAAGCACCGGTCTGGGGTTGAACTTCGTGCAAGAAGTAGCTCGGTTGCATCGTGGCACCATACGTTTGCATAATCTTCAGCCCTGCGGTGTGGCTGCTGTTTTAACTTTATCTCTCTGACTTCACCTTCCCTTCACATAACCACATTCTGTTTTCACTTGCTGGTTTTATCTTTGCGTCATTACCTACAAGGAGGATGCAACGATGTTTAAATCGGTTCTGTTTTGGAAGATCACCACCCTGTTCGGGCTGATGATCCTGATGATGATCCCCGTTGGCCAGTTAATGGATGTGGTCCAGGAGCGTAGTGGCTATCGCCAGAGCGTGGTTGGGCAAGTGAGTGAAAGTACCAGCCGGGCACAGCGTATTCTCGGGCCGCTGATTGTCATTCCTTATACCGTTCGTGAAGAGAAGAAAGACGAAAAAGGCGAAACCGTGGTTCAGGTGAGTAAGCATCAACGTTTTGTGTTACCCGAGACGCTAGTGGTTAACGGCAAGCCGAACGTCGAAGTGCGCAAACTGGGTATCTATCAGACTCAGATTTATCAGGGACCGCTGGAATTCCAGGCTAAATTTACCCAACCTGACCTTGAGGATTTGCAGCAAGATAATGTGACGGTTGGGCAACCTTTCCTGATGATGTCATTGAGTGACTCGCGGGGAATTAAGAGCATTTCATCGCTTAGCAGTGCGCAGCAACAGGCCACGTTTGAGCCAGGCTCTATGGTAAGGGGATTATCCCAGGGGATCCATGCGCCACTCTCGCTGGCTTCTTTGCAGAAAGAGGGATTGGATGCGAGTTTTACGCTGACATTGGCGGGAACCAGCAGTCTGTCATTAGTGCCGCTAGGGCGCAGTTCAGAATGGGTATTGCAGAGCAACTGGCCGCATCCGAACTTTCTGGGCAACTTCCTGCCGGATGAACGTAAGGTCACCGAGAAGGGATTCAGTGCCCGCTGGCGTAGCACCTGGTTTGCCAATAATATCAACAGCGCTTTTCTTTATGACGACAGGATCCTTAATCAGGACAGCCTGCCAACCTTTACCACCAGCCTGATCGAGCCGGTCGATCACTATCAGTTAACCGAGCGCGCAGTGAAGTACGCGGTTCTGTTTCTGGGCCTAACGTTTATGGCGTTCTTCCTGTTTGAAACCCTGACTGGGTTACGGGTGCACCCAATCCAGTATCTGTTGGTGGGGGCCGCGCTGGTGCTTTTCTACCTGATCCTGCTGGCTTTCTCTGAGCATCTTGGCTTTGACGTGGCCTATTTATTGGCAAGCGTAGCCTGCAGTGGGCTGATCGCCCTTTACCTTAGCGCCGTATTGCGTGGCAAGCTCAGGGGCGCGTTGTTCGCTGCCAGTCTATTGCTGCTCTACGGTGTTCTGTACCTGCTGCTGCAATCGGAAGATAACTCGCTGGTGCTAGGCTCGGTGTTACTGTTTGGGGTTCTGGCGGGCATTATGCTGCTGACGCGTAAACTGGACTGGTATCAGGTGGCCGATCCGGCACGCTTAAAAGGCAATGCAGCTGCAGCGGAGGCGGGCGCGACACCAGCAAGCAACGGTGAGAATCGCTTCAGACTGTGGAAATAAAAACGCATTGGGCGCGAATGTGCGCCCAATCGCATTACAGCAGTGGCTCCATCTCTAGCAGGATCTGTTCACACCATTGCTGTAGCCTATCTTCACTCATCTCGTACTGGTTTACTTCATCCAGCGCCAGGCCAACAAAGTGTTTGCCGTCGGCGCTGAGCGGTTTCGGGCTGGTGAATTCAAACCCTTCTGTCGGCCAGAAACCGATAAACTGAACACCCAGTGGGGCCAGGTGAGCGTACAACATACCGAGCGCATCCAGGAACCATTCACCATAACCCAACTGATCGCCCAAGCCGTAAAGGGCAACAATTTTACCTTTCAGGTTCAGTTCGGTCAGTTGCGGCCAGACGGCCTCCCAGTCTTCTTGTAGCTCGCCAAAATCCCAGGTCGGAATGCCGAGGATCAAGATGGAATAATCTTCCATCAGCGTGGGGGAGACATCTTTCAGGTTGTGCAGGTCGACAAGGTCTTCACCCAAGATCTCGCGGATTTTTTCTGCAGCCATCTCGGTGTAGCAAGTGCTGGAGCCGTAAAACAGACCAATCTTCATGTTCAAACCATTCATGTCACTTTAGATACAATTACAACGAGTATACCCGATTTGTATTGGCTTCAGGCATAATGCCTACGGCATCAATGTAACAAAGAGAGGACCACGTGCAACCGCAAGAAAGTGCTCTGATTGAGCAATTCCTGGATGCGTTATGGCTTGAACGCAATCTGGCAGAAAATACGTTGGCCTCCTATCGGCTTGATTTACAGGCGTTGGCGGGGTGGCTGGCGCACAACAATAGCAGCCTGCTAACGGCCGAAGCGCTGGATTTGCAATCCTTCCTCGCTGAGCGGGTGGAGGGCGGCTATAAAGCGACCAGCTCAGCCCGTTTGCTAAGTGCCATGCGCCGTCTGTTTCAATATCTCAACCGCGAAAAGCTGCGTGCGGACGATCCAACGGCCCTGTTGGCTTCGCCAAAATTACCGCAACGCTTGCCCAAGGATCTGAGCGAAGCACAGGTTGAAGCCTTGCTACAGGCTCCTTGTGTCGATCAACCGCTGGAACTTCGCGATAAGGCGATGCTTGAAGTACTCTATGCTACCGGTTTACGCGTGTCTGAACTGGTCGGTTTGAGCATCAGCGATGTCAGCCTGCGCCAAGGAGTGGTGCGGGTAATTGGTAAGGGCAACAAAGAGCGATTGGTTCCGTTGGGTGAAGAGGCGGTCTACTGGATCGAAAATTATCTGGAACACGGCAGGCCTTGGATGCTGAATGGCCAGGCGTTGGATGTGTTGTTCCCCAGCAACCGCAGCCAGCAGATGACCCGGCAGACGTTCTGGCATCGTATCAAGCACTATGCGATCCTGGCCGGTATTGACAGCGAACGGCTGTCCCCGCATGTGCTGCGTCATGCCTTCGCCACCCATTTACTGAACCATGGGGCCGATCTTCGTGTCGTACAGATGTTATTGGGGCATAGTGACCTCTCGACCACGCAAATTTATACACATGTAGCGACAGAAAGACTGAAACAGCTACATCAACAGCATCACCCGCGCGCTTAACGCCCCGGGATTGAAAGGATTGGAAGAATGAAAAAAGGTTTAATGCTGCTCTCTCTGCTGGTGGCGTCGATCACCGGCATGGCTAATGCCGATGACACAGCAATTCATAAAGCACTCGGCAGCCTGGGTATTGAGAAGGCCGATGTGCAACCTTCCCCCGTTGCCGGTTTGAAGACCGTGTTGACCGAGGGCGGCACACTTTATGTGACAGAAGATGGCAAGCATGTTCTGCAAGGGCCCATGTATGACGTGAGTGGCAAGGAACCAGTCAACTTGACCAATCAACTGTTGATGACGCGCTTGGAAGCGCTGCAGGATCAGATGATCGTCTACAAAGCGGCGCAAGAAAAACACGTGATCACCGTGTTTACCGACATCACCTGTGGCTATTGCCACAAGCTGCACGAGCAGATGAAAGAGTACAACGACCTGGGGATCACCGTGCGTTACCTGGCGTTCCCGCGTCAGGGGTTAAACTCTCAGGCAGAGAAAGACATGCAGTCCATCTGGTGTACTGCTGACAAAGCCAAAGCCTTCGATGCTGCCATGAAGGGCGATCCGATTTCTCCTGCTACCTGCAAAACAGATATCGCCAAGCACTACGCATTGGGCGTGCAGTTTGGTATCCAGGGCACCCCGGCTATCATTCTGAAAAATGGTATGGTGATCCCTGGCTATCAGGGCCCGAAAGAAATGGCCGCGATGCTTGACGCTCATTCAGCCTCTGCTGCAACGAAATAAGTCGTGGTGAGTATCAAAACCCAATTACGCCGCCGTGAGGCGGCAGACCCCAGCCATTTGCCAGACAGCTTGCCACCGCTGCTACGCCGCATTTATGCGTTGCGTGGCGTTAAGGGCGGGCAAGAACTGGAGCGTGGCGTCAAGGGGATGCTGCCTTGGCATCAACTGGAAGGTATTGATTCAGCGGTTGCCATATTGCAACAGGCGTTGGCCGATCGCCGTCGTATCATGATCGTGGGTGACTTTGATGCCGATGGTGCTACCAGTACTGCGCTGACGGTGTTGGCTTTACGCAGTATGGGGGGCAGCGAGGTTGATTATCTGGTGCCAAACCGCTTTGAAGATGGGTACGGTCTCAGTCCTGAAGTGGTGGAGCAGGTCGCAGCTCGCGGTGCTGAATTGATCGTCACGGTTGATAACGGCATTTCCTCCCATGCGGGCGTCGATCTGGCACATGCCAAAGGGATTCAGGTACTGGTCACCGATCACCATCTGCCCGGCGAAACCTTGCCAGCGGCGGAGGCTATAGTTAACCCTAATCTGCGTGGTTGCGATTTCCCCTCGAAAGCGTTGGCGGGAGTAGGCGTCGCGTTTTATTTGATGCTGGCGCTACGCGCACGGCTGCGTGATAGTGGCTGGTTCGAACAACGCGCGCTGGCGGAGCCCAATCTGGCGGAACTGCTGGATTTGGTGGCTTTAGGCACGGTAGCAGATGTGGTGCCGCTCGATGCCAATAATCGCATTCTGGTCTATCAAGGGCTAAACCGTATCCGTGCGGGTAAGTGCCGGCCTGGGATCCGCGCTTTACTGGAAGTAGCGAACCGTGATGCACGCCAACTGGCTGCCAACGATCTCGGCTTTGCTCTTGGCCCAAGGCTTAATGCGGCGGGGCGGCTGGATGATATGTCGATCGGTGTGGCGTTGCTACTTTCCGACGACATCGCCCAGGCGCGAATGCTTGCCAACGATCTGGATGCTCTCAACCTTACCCGGCGGGAAATTGAGCAGGGGATGCAGGTTGAGGCTTTGGAACTGTGCGACCAGTTGGAGCGGAGCAGCCAAGAACTGCCTTATGGCTTGGCGATGTACCACCCGGAATGGCATCAGGGTGTGGTGGGGATCCTTGCCTCACGGATCAAAGAGCGTTTTCACCGCCCGGTGATCGCCTTTGCTCCTGCGGGTGACGGCATTCTGAAAGGCTCAGGCCGTTCGGTTGCCGGGCTGCACATGCGTGATGCATTGGAACGGTTGGACACTTTGAATCCAGGGTTAATGATGAAGTTCGGTGGCCACGCCATGGCTGCAGGGCTATCGCTGGAACAAACCAAATTTGAAGAGTTCCGCCAGCGCTTTGGTGAGCTGGTAGGGGAATGGCTCGATCCGGCGATGCTGGAAGGCGTGATTTGGTCCGACGGCGAACTGATGTTGCAGGAGTTGACTTTAAACACCGCAGAACTGCTGCGTGAAGGTGGGCCGTGGGGGCAGGCATTCCCTGAACCTACTTTCGACGGCAAATTCCGCATTCTGCAGCAACGGCTGGTGGGTGAAAAACACCTGAAGCTGATGGTGGAACCGCTTGGCGGAGGCCCCATGCTGGATGGTATCGCCTTTAATATCGATACCACTCAATGGCCGGACAGCAGCGTTAAAGAAGTGGAACTGGCCTATAAGCTGGATGTGAACGAGTTTCGCGGCAACCGCACCGTGCAGTTGCTGATCCAGCACCTGTGGCCACGTTAATCAGTCTCTTGGGGCACCTTTGAGTGCCCTGATTTTTATCCCCCACAAAATCTGAGCAACTTGCTATAAACTGGCCACCGGATCCGTTAGAATCACCGGTTCCAATGGCATTTCGCCATCGACGACATCAACGTAAGAACGCTAAAAATCATGTTTGAAATTAATCCGGTAAAAAACCGCATTCAGGATCTGTCCGAGCGGACTGCCGTTCTTAGGGGGTATCTTTGACTATGATGCCAAGAAAGAACGCCTAGAAGAAGTCAACGCCGAGCTGGAGCAGCCAGACGTTTGGAATGAACCTGAACGCGCCCAGGCATTGGGCAAAGAGCGCTCCGCGCTGGAAGCTATTGTTGAAACCATCGACCAACTGGAACAGGGCTGTGAAGACGTCTCAGGTCTGTTGGAGCTGGCTATCGAAGCGGAAGACGAAGAAACCTTTAATGAAGCGGTGGTTGAGCTCGATCAACTTAGCGTCAAGCTGGATCAACTGGAATTCCGCCGCATGTTCTCAGGCGAATACGACAGCGCAGACTGCTACCTGGATATCCAGGCCGGCTCCGGCGGCACCGAAGCGCAGGACTGGGCCAGCATGTTGCTGCGTATGTACCTGCGCTGGGCCGAGTCGAAGGGCTTTAAAACCGAAGTGATCGAAGAGTCCGACGGTGACGTTGCAGGCTTGAAATCGGCCACAATCAAGATTATCGGCGATTACGCATTTGGCTGGTTACGCACAGAAACCGGCGTGCATCGTCTGGTACGCAAGAGCCCATTCGACTCCGGTGGCCGCCGCCATACCTCCTTCAGTTCCGTGTTTATCTATCCGGAAGTGGACGACGATATTGATATCGAAATCAACCCTGCCGATCTGCGCATCGACGTTTACCGTGCTTCCGGTGCGGGTGGCCAGCACGTAAACAAAACCGAGTCGGCGGTGCGTATTACCCACTTGCCAACCAACATTGTGGTGCAGTGTCAGAACGATCGTTCTCAGCATAAAAACAAAGATCAGGCATTCAAACAGCTACGGGCCAAGCTGTATGAATACGAGATGCAAAAGAAAAATGCTGACAAACAGATGTTGGAAGACAACAAGTCTGATATCGGTTGGGGTAGCCAAATCCGTTCTTACGTACTGGATGACTCCCGCATCAAAGATTTGCGCACCAACGTAGAAACACGTAACACGCAGGCCGTACTGGATGGCGACCTGGATAAATTCATTGAGGCAAGTTTGAAAGCCGGGTTATGAGGAACAGAAATGTCTGAGCAACAAGCACAAGGCGCCGAACAGGCGTTGGATCTCAACAACGAACTGCAGTCACGCCGTGAAAAACTGGTCGCGCTGCGTGAGCACGGCATTGCGTTCCCAAATGATTTCCGTCGCGACACAACGTCCGACAAGCTGCATGCAGAATACGACAGCAAAGAAAACGAAGAGCTGGAATCACTGGGTATTGAAGTGACTGTCGCAGGCCGCATGATGACCCGCCGTATCATGGGCAAAGCCTCTTTTGTTACGCTGCAAGATATGGGTGGCCGCATTCAGCTTTACGTGGCGCGCGACGATCTGCCTGAAGGCGTTTACAACGAACAGTTCAAGAAATGGGACCTGGGCGATATTCTGGGTGCGCGTGGCAAGCTGTTCAAGACCAAGACCGGTGAGCTTTCGGTTCATTGTACTGAGCTGCGTCTGTTAACCAAGGCCCTGCGTCCATTGCCGGACAAGTTCCACGGCCTGGCGGATCAGGAAACCCGTTACCGTCAGCGTTACCTTGACCTGATTGCCAACGACGAATCCCGCAACACCTTCAAGGTGCGTTCCCAAGTGATGGCAGCGATCCGTAACTTCATGGTGGGCAGAGGCTTTATGGAAGTCGAAACCCCGATGATGCAGGTCATCCCTGGTGGCGCTTCTGCTCGTCCGTTTGTGACTCACCATAATGCGCTGGACATCGACATGTACCTGCGTATTGCCCCTGAGCTGTATCTGAAGCGATTGGTGGTAGGCGGCTTCGAGCGTGTGTTCGAAATCAACCGTAACTTCCGCAACGAAGGTGTTTCCCCGCGTCATAACCCAGAGTTCACCATGATGGAACTCTATATGGCCTATGCGGATTACAAGGATCTGATCGAACTGACAGAATCCCTGTTCCGCACGCTGGCGCAGGATGTGCTGGGTAACACTAAAGTACCTTACGGCAATGAAGTATTCGATTTTGGTAAGCCGTTTGAAAAGCTGACCATGCGCGAAGCAATCAAAAAATATCGCCCGGAAACCAATCTGGACGATCTGAACGACATGGCGAAAGCGGTAGCGATTGCTGAAGCTATCGGTATCAAGGTTGAGAAAAGCTGGGGCCTGGGCCGCGTAGTCACCGAGATCTTCGAAGAGACTGCGGAAAGCCATCTGATCCAGCCAACCTTCATCACCGAATACCCTGCAGAGGTTTCTCCGCTGGCGCGTCGTAACGACCTGAACCCGGAAATCACCGATCGCTTTGAATTCTTCATCGGTGGTCGTGAAATCGGCAACGGTTTCTCTGAATTGAACGATGCCGAAGATCAGGCTCAGCGCTTTGCTGACCAGGTTGCAGCCAAAGATGCCGGTGACGACGAAGCGATGTTCTATGACGAAGACTACGTCACGGCATTGGAGCACGGCTTGCCACCGACAGCAGGCTTGGGAATTGGTATCGACCGTATGGTGATGTTGTTGACCAACAGCCACACCATCCGCGACGTGATCCTGTTCCCGGCAATGCGTCCGACCAAGTAATGTGATCTGACAGAAACAAAACCGGTGCAGGTAACTGCGCTGGTTTTTTTTGCCTGATGCGAGTGGCGAGGTTTTTTTGCTGCTAACCGCTTAAAACATCAGCAGTTACGTGCTTTCTCCGCTTGCCCAGCGCGTATAACCGGTTATAATGCCAGTCGCACACCAAAGCGGGTGTAGTTCAATGGTAGAACGGCAGCTTCCCAAGCTGCATACGAGGGTTCGATTCCCTTCACCCGCTCCAAAAACACTTCTCCCTAAGTATCCCAACGTCTACTCAACCCAGTAAAATCAAGCCTTTCGGCGAAATCTCGTTATATTGTGGTCTACTAACACCTATTGAAATCCACCTACTTCTGGGGGTATATATGGGGGTATTGAACTAAGCGTCCATAAAAAGTACCCCCTTGACGGTGGTGCGCACATTGAGAGATACCCCCTCATGAAGCTGAACGCCAGACAGGTAGACACCTGCAAGCCAAAAGAAAAACCTTACAAGCTAGCAGACGGCGGCGGTTTGTTCCTGCTGGTTAACCCGAACGGTTCACGCTATTGGCGTTTGAAGTACCGGATCGCAGGAAAAGAAAAGCTGTTGGCGGTGGGGGTATATCCCGAAGTCACTCTTGCTGAAGCCAGAGCAAAGCGCGATGAGGCTAAAAAAATTATCGCTGCTGGTGGCGATCCAGCACTGAATAAAAAGCAGGAAAAATTAGCCCGCCAAGGTGATGTCTGTAACACCTTTGAAGCCATTGCCCGTGAATGGTACCAGCGCCGCTATGACCGCTGGTCTGAATCCTACCGCAACGAGATGATCAAAACTTTCGAAGCCGATGTGTTCCCCTTTATCGGCCACCGCCCGATCGCGGAAATTAAACCATTGGAGCTGATGGCGGTGCTTTCCAAGCTGGAACAGCGCAACGCCACGGAAAAAATGCGCAAGGTGCGCCAGCGGTGCGGTGAGGTATGGAAATACGCCATAGTCACCGGCAGGGCGGAATATAACCCAGCTCCCGACCTGGCCAGCGCCATGAAGCCGCATAAACGTGAGCATTACCCACACCTGACCGTTGGCGAGATCCCTGAGTTTCTCAACACCCTGGCCAGTTATAGCGGCAGCATGCTGGTGAAGTTGGCAATGCGCCTGCTCATTCTCACCGGTACTAGGCCGGGAGAACTGCGGCAAGCCGAATGGGCGGAGATCGATCTAGATAATGCGCTGTGGGAAATCCCTGCTGTACGGATGAAGATGCGCAGACCCCATCTGGTGCCATTGCCCACACAGGCTATTGAGATACTCCGGCAGATACAGCCGATCACAGGGCGCTATCAGTATGTATTCCCTGGCCGGATACAGCTCAGTAAGCCAATCAGTGAAATGACCCTCAATGTGCTTATTAGGCGCATTGGTTACGGTGGCAGAGTTACCGGCCACGGCTTCCGCCACACCATGAGCACCATTCTGCATGAGCAGGGCTATAACACCGCATGGATTGAAACCCAACTGGCTCACGTCGATAAGAACAGCATCCGGGGAACGTACAACCACGCGCAATATCTGGATGGACGCCGGGAAATGCTTCAGTGGTATGCCGACTATATGGATAGTTTGGAGCAGGGTGGCAATGTGCTACATGGCACATTCGGTAAGCTGGCTTGATTGGATGGATAAGCAGTGTGACTAGACGGTAATAGATTTGTAATTATTACGCTTAGGAGGCGAAATGAGAGGTCACAATGGCTAAAAAAGCGAAGGTGAAAGATATTATTTCTTGGTTCGATTTGAAAAGATATGACTATTTACTCGACTTGCCTGTTAATCATGTATTGGCCGAAGTTCACTTTCGGTATGGTATCCATGAAACGTTCTTGAAAAAAGCCATGAAAGGTGAATTTCCTGTTTTTGACCGCATGGACGATCTCGAAGAGGAACATTATTGGGATGGGGTTCATTGCAATGATAGAGGGATACTTCCATTGGATTGCGACTTTATTGCAAAAATGGTCAACTCTGGCATTAAACGAAATATCTATTCAATTTCAGATGGCAGATTATTTGCCAACGAGGAGTACGGTTCTAAAACAGCCTCTAATTCTGAGGTTGATTGTTATGACCCTGAAGATGAGGTGCCGGGATCCTGTGATCCTAATGAATTTTTTAATATGGGATTAATTCTTGATTTATCATTAGACCTTATGACTGACGAGGAAATAACCAACCATATTGCCTACAATCTGCCTAAGTGGAGAAAAAGATTTTCTATTCCAGAGCCGAAAGAAGTAGGCAGAGGTCAAAAGGTAGGTTTTTCTTTTATCAGGAAAATTCACGAGTACAAGATTATTCCTTTTCTCGATCTCAAAATGTGGTCAGCGGCTAACAAGGTTGAGATCACGTGCGACTTATACTCAAGGCTGCTTTTCCCATTGGGTGAGGGTGATTTGAAATCTGAATCTAATATCAGAAATACTATCAAGCCATTTGCGGACTCGTTGTTTGATGTTATCTATCAACCAGAGTTAAGCCTTTTCTTCGCTAAAAATCCCTACATCGAAGATATGAAATTTTCAGATTTCCTGAAATTAGCGGAAAATCGCTAAAACCAAATTTGATATAAAATAGTCGCAATGAGTTCTATTGCGACTATCCATTTTTCATTTATGTCTATCGGTTATCAATCCGTGTGCGTATATTTTCGGTGTAGACCTTAAACACCAATAAGAGATATACCATGCAAAAGTCTTTAATCCGTCTTTCAGAGGTACAACGCCGAACTGGCTACAGCAAGGCTTGGATCTACCGTCTTATGTCTGAAGGGAAGTTCCCTGCATCCGTAAAAATCGGCGCTCGTGCTATTGCTTTCGTTGAAGGTGAAGTTGATGAATGGATCAATCAACGCATTGCTGAATCCCGCAAGGAGGTTGCCTGATAAGGTGCATCAGGTGTTTAGATTTTGCAGTGAATTGCATTCAGTATTCATCGGCAGCAACCAAAGACTTTAACCAGGAATAACCAATGAAAATTAAAAATACGGCCAACGCTGGCCGGGGCCGAACTCACCCCAAAGAAAGCCACAGCGATATTAATAGCAATGGTTTTGCTTCAATCGTACCGATTGTTTCTGGACAGATTGGCGGATGCCAAACCATGCATAACTACAGCGCCAACCAAAAAACAGTCTTATCCTTGGTAAAAATCTGCCGCTATCCTGCTGGTGGATCGTCAAAAGTTAAAAAAGACAGCATGGCAAATGCTGCCCTTTGGGTTGACTTGAGGGATGATCAGTCGTTTTCTTGTTTACCTTTCTTGCGCTGCCTACGTTTGATCTCGCCTTGCATGGCTCTGACGATAAATTGGCCCGTACTTTCTCCGGGTTCTTTTACCTCTTCCATTGCATCAACAACCTCATGTGGCGCTCGTGCTTGTACTTTTTGCGATTTTTCATTCTTCGTACCCGTTGCCATTATGAGTTCTCCGCTAATTTGGTGGAGTACAGTATACACAAAAAGATATTCATTTAAGTACTTGAGATGGGAGCCTCTTTGTGGTTATAGTGGACTCCACCTTGAGTTGTTGCAGACTCAAGAAATAGCGAAGCTCGGCTGTGCGCCAACACTAACCGAGCTTCTCACCACAACGTTAGAAGGACTAACGCCATGGCTACGACAAAGTGTACCTACATCTTTGCGGCGATCAACCGCACCCAGAAGAAAGTTAAGCCCGTTATGCTGCGGGGAACCGCGTTTGATGAGAAATCCGCCCGCCGCCGCTATGCCCCTGATTACATCTTGCTGTTTGCTGGTCGCCTGCCGGTGCAAGGGGGTGATCATGTCTAACCTGATCGATAGAACCCCACGGAGTGCCGAAGAGGTGGCTTTTCAGTGCCTGGCACTGACGCACGCCGCCCTATTTTCAAATCAGCAAGCCGTAAGGGAAACGCTGCTTTTTATCCTTCTCGACAGGGTAGACACGCTCTATGAGATGTTGCCGGAACAATGCGCAGCATGCAGCGAGCCAGCAACCGAATAGCGGGAAGATAAGCCATGAATAAAAAACTAACCGGCCATACGCCGGGAGCCAAACTCACCCTAAAAACGGCAGAGGCGGAGATAACCCCCTGTTGTGGACTGCGTGGGGAAGCATCAACTTTCCGCTTCCTGAACGTGTTCAACTTCGCCAAAAAAGAGGGAGTTCACCCAAAATGAAATGGGCTCCCAATGTGAAAAAAATCCCGAAAGATCCGTATACCGAAGCGGTTATTTTTGCCGGTGCGGATGCCTGGAGCCACGCGGAACACTGGCAGGCGGGTAATCCGGCCAAAGATACGGTACCGCCCGTGGTGTTGGATAAAAAGCAACTGGCCGAACTCGGTCGGTTGTACATTGTGGATGAAGGGCGGCGGTGTGTGCGCGTGTACCGTGCAGGCGAGTTAAGCCAATCGGACATAACGGCCATTGCCACAAAACTGGCGCTGGCTGGCGTCACTGAAGCGTTTTTTCATTCCGAAGCCTATGACCTGTTAGAAAACTGGACAGGTCAGCTAAGGCGGCTCAGGGACGAAGCCAAACGCGGCGAGGCGGTGGCGATTCAACCCAAACAAGTTATTGGCGGTGATCTGGCTCATATGGCGGCAAGCCAGCGTGGGCGGCTGTTGGCAGAACGCTATGGGCAAATAGCCGTCCATCCTGAAAGTGAATGCGTGTTTACCTACAACGGCGCAATCTGGCAAAAAGTGCCGGACAGCGAATTGCGGCGCGAAATGGCGGCCATTTACCGGGAAAATGACGTTAACTACAGCACCAATGGGGTTAACAATGCCGTTGAAGCCATGAAGCTGGAAATCCCCGTGGTTGGCCTGCAACAGCCCGGACTGATTGGGTTCGCCAATGGGGTTTATGATCTGGCTAGCGGAGCATTCTCCCCGCACAGTCCAGACAATTGGCTGATGAACCACAACAACATTCTGTTTACGTCCTCCACCCCCGGAGAAAATCTGCGGGATAACGCTCCCCATTTTCACCAGTGGTTAAGCCATGCCGCCGGGCGTGACGCACTCAAGATGCAGCGTATCTGTGCGGCGCTGTTTATGGTGCTGGCCAAGCGCTACGACTGGCAGATGTTTATTGAAGTGACAGGCGAAGGGGGCAGCGGGAAAAGCGTCTTCACGGCGATAGCCGCTTTACTGGCTGGCGAACACAACACCTCAAGCGGCAATATGAAGGCTCTGGATGAGGCAAGGGGTCGGGCGCAATTCGTCGGCAAGAGCCTGATTATTCTGCCTGACCAACCCAAATACAGCGGCGAGGGAACGGGCATCAAGGCGATAACGGGCGGCGACCCGGTGGAGATCGACGGAAAGTACGAAAAGCAGTTCACGACCGTTCTTCATGCCGTGGTACTGGCCACCAATAACGAACCCATGACCTTTACCGAGCGTAACGGCGGAGTAGCACGGCGGCGGGTTATTTTCCCGTTTGATATTCCGGTTCAGGAGCCAGACAAGGATCCGGACCTGCCGCAAAAAATCGCCCGTGAATTGCCTGTGATTATCCGCCGACTGCTGGCGACCTTTGCCGACCAGAACAAGGCAAAATCCCTGCTGATGGCGCAGCGGAATTCACTCGAGGCAATGACTGTCAAATGTAATTCCGATCCGCTCTACGGCTTTTGTCGGCACATCGTAACGCTGGCGGAGGCCGTGGGAATGATGATGGGCAATAAAAACATCGTACCGAGAGCGCCACGAACCTACCTGTATCACGCTTACCTGTCTTACATGGAAGCGCACGGCTTTGAACGTCCGTTAACCCTGACACGGTTCGGCAAGGATTTCCCCAAGGTGATGGCGGAATACGGGGCAGAGTACAAACGCGCCAAAACCAACACCGGCTGGCGATACAACATGGACCTAGCCGAGAGTGCGGAAGATTGGCTTCCCGCCACGCCCTTAGTGCCAACCGCGACGTAAAACGAGATACCCCTTAAAAATAGTTTTTGGCTAA
This sequence comes from Serratia aquatilis, assembly GCF_044865145.1. NCBI lineage: Bacteria > Pseudomonadati > Pseudomonadota > Gammaproteobacteria > Enterobacterales > Yersiniaceae > Serratia > Serratia aquatilis. The sequence goes on from NZ_CP173186.1 coordinate 1,228,181, forward strand.
AACTGTTCACGACTGTTCACTTTTAAATAATTCCATTATTTATCAATAAATAACGTAGTGAATAGTTCCCTTTTAACTGTTCACCCACTGTTCACAACTATTCATACTCATCACCAAAAAAGTGAACAGTCGTGACGAGTTGTGAACAGTGGTGTTCACCTAGCAAAGTCAGGTTTGGCGAGGGTTACAGGCCAATGTGAACACCGTGAACAGTTAAAGGGACTAAAAGTTTTGCAGGGGGGTAACCCTCTGTAGCCACAGCCAAACACGAACCGATTTCTTGAACAAGCAGAAGGAAAACACAATGCTGATGAGCAAAGCGGCCTATGCCAAACACCGTGGCGTCAGCCGCCAGACGGTCTACGATTGGATAGCTAAAGGCGACATTGTAATGTCCGGTACAAAAATTGACGTTGAGGCCACTGAACGGCAGCGCCAAGGCGGTGAGAAACGTGCAATGTATGATGATATCGACATGGAAAGGAAAATAATTATCTCACCCAGGGCAAGCGTTATCACTGATGAGTCTGAGGATGATGCGCTGTATACCCCATTTAAAGCAACCGCCGAAAAAGCAGCGGAAATGGTGCTGATACTTGATGATTTATACCCACCAGCGGAAACGTACGCGGAATTGCAGATGCGCATCCATGACGCCTCGGAAGCGCTTGGACTGGAATTGAGACTGATTGCAGCTGATGGGAACGAAGAATATGTTACTGGGCTTGAGTTCTATGATGCTGAACAGGATTATATAGCATGCCGTTTTGATTCCCCATTTTATGAACTGGAAACCCTGACATTTTTCCGGTGGTTGATCACCAAAAAGCAATTGGGCGATCTGGATAATGTTACGAAAGCGGGGCTTGCCGCTCTAGCTGAACCTTTTGTTTATGATGTTAAGGCCATCTATGATGAGCGTGCCGGGATTAGCGATGATGAAGAACCGTAAACATCTGCATTCCGATCCTTAAGGCATCAACCTTATCTTCCAAAGGTATTTTGCTCAAAAGTGTAAAGTGGCCTTGTACCTGAATGTACCGGTTTTTTCGTATCAGAGTGGCAAACTTGCCGGACATCATGTGTCCACCTAATTGCATAATTTACATTATATGAGAGGGGTTATGATTGTTTGTACATCACTACCGGTCCGCACCAATATTTCAGCAGCTGTTGATACTGAGTTCGATATACTCCTGGTACTCCGATACTTACCGCCTACAAGAGACCTAAAATATTTTGGATAACCTATCTCACCCCAAGGCTGGCGCGAGCATACAACTGCATAAAAGGCGAGACATGCAGCTTGCAGGCGAAGCGGGGATAGTATTGCGCGTACCAAGAGCTCGGCCAATTGCCTTAAGTGAATTCGATGAGTTCTTCATGTGGTAAAGTACTAGGGAAATCATCTATGATGATCACCATTGAAACTTAGCATATCCTTACAGGAGTTTAGTCTTATGCTTCAAAGACAAATTTACATGGAAAAAATCACAAATAAATTAGCTGTTTTGGCTCATAAAGTTGAGTTACAGACATCATTGAACCTTACTGATATAAATATCCATGCTGAGTTTTTCTTCTGTGAGTTGCTTAATTTAGTTTTCGATCTTTCACTAGTTAATGCCAATACAATAAAAGCTAACGCGAAAGCGATAGATTTAATAGATTTCGATAATAGATTTGCAATCCAGGTTACATCAACGTCTGATTTTAAAAAAATAAAACATACTATTGATGGTTTTATATCAACAGATAATATAAACAAGATTGATAGGCTTGTGGTTTTAATGCTAACTAAAAAGAAAAAATATCACGCAAAAACTTATGGAAGTAACTTCACGATCTCAATTAAGGATGATATATGGGATTATACTGATATAATTAAAGCTATCAATGCTCTTATGATTGATAAAATAAAAAAAATTCATGATTATTTAGAGTTCCAAATTCCTGAAAAAAATAATAAGGCGGGCATACCCAAAGAAGTAAACACTATTTTAGGAATGATAAAGATATTGAGCATCGAGGATCACCCGATGATTGGAAATGGTTTTTTAGATGAGCCAGATCCACAAAAAAAAATCAATAAAAGATTTTCTGATTATGCAGACTATCTAATGGGGATATATGTATCCTTGATTAGCACATATGCAGGGATATTAGCGGAAATAAGCTCTCAAAGTGATGCTGGAACGTTAAATATAAATAAAATTTCCGCTTATTTGAAAAGATTCAGTGACGCAAACTTAGATGAGTGTGAGGGGGACCCTGTAAAGGCTTTAAATAAAATGACTGAGTATTATGCTGAAAAGCTTATAGCTGATGGAATAGATTATGATGACTCGGCCATACAATACTATTTGATTGATAACATGGTCAGATGTAACGTTTTCCCCAACAAGGTATCATCAATATGTTAAATTTATTTTCAAAAGATGAAAACATTGAGAAGTCAGCACCGATTGTTGGAGCTGAAATATTGAAACTGTTAAGTGAAAAAAAAGTTATCAGTATATTTTCATTAGCTAAAGAATTGAGAGGTAAAAAATTGATTGGAGTAAGATCTATATACTATGGTATGATATTTCTATATGCTCTAGACTTGATTGAATTTAACGAACCTTACTTGGCTTTGAAAAATGATAAGACTGAATAAACTATATAGTGAACCATTTGCGTTTGAATCGATCGAATTCAAGCCTGGCATAAATATAATTTTAGGCGAGCGAGATGAAACATCAAATAAAACTAATGGTGTTGGTAAAACACTTTTAGTTGAATTTATAAATTTCGCGTTAATGAAAGAGTTCAAGCGCAGTCGATTAGCTAAAATTCCAGCAAAAGATTTTTCTCATGACATTGAGGTTTGCTTAGATTTTCACATTGATGATAAACATATTGTAACCAAAAGAAGCATCAATGAAGAAAACACACCTACCATTTATGTTGATGGCATTAGAAAGATCTTTTCTTCGATCGAAGATGCAACGAAATTCCTTTCTTTATTATTATTTAAAAATGATGGAGTTAGCGTTCACCCATCATTCAGATCGATGCTTGGGTTATTAATAAGGGATGAACGATCCGAGTTTAAATCTATTGTAGACTGCTATGATACAAAATTAAAGATACCAACTGATTATGCACCTCACTTATATTTATTTGGTATAAGCATAAAGTTATATAGAGAAATTAAAAAAGCTCAACAAGTCATCCAGGAATTGTCTACAGCAAAAAATAAAATCAAAGATGATATAGAATCTATTACAGGTAAAAAGCTCGCCAATGCAAGAGCTGAAATAAATGATCTTGATTTTCAAGTAAAAAAAATAAAACAAGAAATGGACATGTTGGAGGGAGACAAAACTTTTGATATGATTAGAGATGAGGTATCTTCGTATGAAGAACAGTTAGATATACTCCGTGACAAAAGAGCAATAATTAAATCGGAAGTTAATAAAATAAATTTATTGTCTGGTGATAATTATATCGATGACAAAGAAGTTATTGAACTTTATAACAAACTAAAGCCCAGCCTTGGTGATAATATTGGTAAAGAACTTAGTGAAGTTATCAGATTCAAGCGTAAAATTGACGAATTCCAAAAAAACCTTATTGATTCTAGAAAGGAAACCCTAACACAAGAAATATACTCCTTAGATGAATCCATTTCAGTACTATTAACAAACCTACACTCTAAAACAGCAATACTCAAGCAATCTGGACAACTTCGCAACATAAAAATATTATTTATAGCTTATGAAAAAAAGTTAGAGGAACTATCTCAACTTTCAACTTTCATAAAAAAATACGATGATTATGAGTCTAAAATAAAAGCCAAGAAAGCAGAGAAATCGGCTAAAACATTAGAGTTAGACTTGTCCGTTTCAAATAAAAAAAACGTCATAACAGAGTTTCAAGAAACCATTTTCTCTATACATGAATATGTAATGGAAAATAGGAAATGCTCATTTGACTTATCAGTAAATGATAAAAAAGAAGTTTTCAACTTTGATTTAAGAATATTTGACGATGGTAGTCACAGTAATGAGAGAGAAAAAGTTTTCTTTTATGACATTGCTTTATTATTAACACATGATATTTTTGTTAGGCACCCTAAAATCCTTGTTCATGACAATATTTTTGATGTTGATACGGATACTTTAATTAAAAGCTTGAACTATCTTTCTGAAAAGTCAAGCTGCTTAGAAGATGCTCAATATATATTGACTCTAAACAGTGATAAAATCAGTGAAATTGATAAAGGTCTATTGAATCTCGATATTGATATTTATAAGAGAGTAACTTTGACTAAGAAAAACAGATTCTTGTCTCGGCATTATCAAGAAAAATAAGCTGTTCTTAGCATTCATTAGTAAATACATTCAACTTATAACCACAACTGTTGAAAATTCATATTTATCGTATCTCAATAGGAAGCCTTTTGGTAGGTTTTCTACAGCATCAGACAGGAGCTGTTCTTCTTTCATTTGTTCATACCTTCCTGTTTGTTCATGATTCATGAACAAACAGGAAGAGAAGCAACGCAAATCTACAGGGGCAGCGTCAAATGAGCACCAAAAACTAAACCCCATAGGTTGACACTTTTCTGCTCGCCCCTGCTCTGAAAAGTGTCAACCACGCTTTATCCCTTGTGGGATAAGTGTTTGACGAGTTTTTACCGCTATAGGATATACAGTTTTATACATACCCACTACCGGAATCCCCCGCTTTCTGCGCATAAAGTGTCAAGTACGGATGTTAGAAAACCCAATAGGTTTGCGCATAAAGTGTCAAGTTTTTCGCCATGCTTGGCACTGTTAATTTTCCGGCCTTACACCTTATTCGAAACCCGCGCCAGTACTGGCTTTCGTCTTTGTTAATGGGCGGGAGGGACAGCCGATTGATGTATAGAAATGCTAAGGTTTTTCAAAGCCTGAAGGGTAAAAGTGTAAAGTGGCCATGTATCGAAATGTATCGATTATTTGAATTGGTTGTACTGGAATGGTGCTGGCAGAGGGATTGACTTCCTGGCTACCCAAGAGATTATCTATCTTGTCCTGGCTTATCCGAAAAGTGCCAAAGATAGCCTGACCGATGCAGAGAAGGCTGAGTTGAAGAAGCTAACGAAATGACTAAAAGATGAGGTGTGAAATGAGTTTTTTTGACGACCTTAAAACCTCTCTGGAAGAGGCTGTTTATATTAAGAATGGTGTCAAAGCTCCGGCAAAAGTGACCCGTTATGAAATTGCCGATGTACGCGCGATTAGAGAGCAACTCAACGTATCCCAAGAAGAAATGGCTAAGGCGCTGGGAACCAGCATTGACACGATTAAAAGCTGGGAAGCTAAACGGCGTAATCCAACCGGGCTCGCGGCCAAGGTCTTGGCTACCATCCAGGCTAATCCTGAGTTTTTCAAGGCGCTGGCAGCACACTAAGTTTAGCTGGCTTGGTTTCTTGGCCCGTAATCAGTGCTATCCGTAATCTCTGCCGTTGTCGTGATCGGTAAAGCTGAATTTGATGAGTACCAAAAGATAAGGCTTGATGCCGAGTTCGACAGCCTTATGCAGCGTCACGGGCGTACCATTGAAGCGTTGAATGATAGATAAGTTTGAATACGCTGTTGCTAACACTCTACCAGCGTCTATCTCTAAATGGTTAAAAATAATACGAAATCGTGGGGCTCGAAAACATTTGGGGGTATGTTGAATTTTTAAAAATAAAATATTCAATATAAACATTATAATGGGCCATTTGTTCTACTCCCTTTACCTCCAAAAACACTTATATTAACGTTTACCAAAGCCTACTCAACCCAGTAAAATCAAGCCTTCCGGCGAAATCTCGTTATCTCAAGGTCTACCTGCATCTACCAAAATCTATACATCTATGTGTATAGGACGTCGAATCTTCTTCGGAGCTATACACAATGCCCCTCACAGACCTTGAGCTACGGCGCTCTAAGCCGCAAGACAAGCCCTATAGCGGGGCGTTTTTTCCAAAACAGTATCCAGAGAACATTTAAAAAGTAAGTATAGTGAGTATGCAATGCTTGCTGAATGCCATATGCGTGTGTATTATACTTACATCAGTTAACGGGGCGGAGGAAGCTTGAAGAGTTCGGAACTGATAAGGATGTTAGAGGAAAGGGGGTGGACATTGGACAGGGTTAAAGGCAGTCACCACACGTTCAAGCATCCCGATTTCTCTAACTTGGTAACAGTACCCCATCCCACCAAAGAGATTAAGCCCGGCACACTGAGGCAGATTCTTAGAAAGGCAGGGATCAAGTAATCAGGATGCGTTCTTCGGGGCGCACCTTTACGACGAACACCACGGGGAGATAAATATGCATTACCCAGCTTTTATAGAGATTGATAAAGACGGCAGCGCAAGCGGGTGGTTTCCCGATGTAGACGGCTGTATTTTTGCCGGTAACACCATTGATGAAGCCTATGCAGACGCCGAAAGCGCCATAGATGCCCATTTTGAAGCGCTGACCGCGAACGGCATGGAAGTGCCTGCGCCTAGATCCATGCAGGAGCACATCACCGAGGATGTAACGGCCTATGTTGGCGGCCAGTGGGCGCTTGTGCGGGTGAATATGGATAAGTTTGACGGGAGGGCCGAGAGGATAAATATCACTCTCCCGCACCGTCTGATACACCAGATCGACACAATGGTAAAAGGCAATCCAGAATACAGCAGCAGAAGCGGATTTATCGCCACTGCGACGCGCAACGAGTTACACAGGGCCGGTTAACTCCCTTCCTCCGCCTTTCCCCCTGTGTGTCACCATACCCCGGTTTATGCCGGGGTTTTTCTTTGCGTGGTTAACAGGCCGGGCCGCAAAATATTAGACTGGTATAGACGGAATGGACATTATGCACGGCAGCATCGATAGCGGCTAACCCACTCACTGCCAGGCATTGGACGGATTTCCGGGCCTCTAAAGTGGCTGATCGCGTCAAAATTTAATTTGACCTGGTTTAGCTTTATTTGGATTGCTGTTTGGTGGCCTATATCAGCATTACCAACAGAACTGAAGCCTTTACGTGTCGAGCCTCCGACCTGCTTTTATGTGCGACACATAAGGCGGGTGTATAAAGCAAAATTCTTGACTGCTATGGGCGGAATGCGCACCAAACAAAGCAACATCAACGGCAGTGAGCCAGCTTCCTGCCTGGCTCGTAGAGGTTTTTTTGCTCTCATAAACGATTATGCCCGTCTTGAATTAAATGGCCCGGTTCGCTTTTGATTCCGGTAGAACCAGGTGAGGTAATCGAACCATAAAAGCACGGCGGGATCGGTTGAGCAAAGATAGGTGATTCTCACCCACCAGCAGCAGCGACAGTGAGCAGGTAAAACAGGCAAATTTGGCCCAAGCAAAAACAAATGTGTATAGGAATGTGTATAGTTTTATTTTTTTAAAGTCAGTGAGTGCCGTGTTTGCAGGCTTTGTGGGGTGGCGTTCTACTCCCTTCACCGCCCGGAAAATGAACTTTGCTTATTGCCAGATAATATCGATGGTAGCATTGGCCGTTCCCTCACCGGGGGGAGCAGAATTGACCGGGCAAAACACCCATTTTAATGGAATGGTATGGGCCTGATTGTTCGTTGCGGCAGTTAACAGACTCTTGGCAGGGGCACCAAAATGGATGGAGGAGGCGGTATCATTACACCCGGCTTCGCTGTCAGCATTGGTGCCGATAAAGCCCCGTACCGTACCCAGTGTCTGGTTCTGGTTATTGCTCATCAACAGTTCCGTTTGTGATTGGGTAGCGGAGACCGCCTGAGCAGTATACGAAACGTTGACCGTGGGTGGCCGGCCGCTACAGCTAATCTTTACATCATCGTCCTGAGATATAACCGGGGTGGTCACTCCCGAATCCACCTTACCAAATCTGATTTGGTTTGGCGTTTCGACTGTGCAGGCAGTGAGAATAACGTCGAAATTTTGCGTGACGGTGATAATCTCTGACCGATATGAATTGATATAAAAAGCCAGCGTGTAATTACCGGCTTTTGGATTAGTCGGGTCAACATAGACCCCGTAGTTCAAGTATCCATCGACGCTCATTTCATTAGCTTTAACGGCAAAGCGTTCGCCCCTGGGAATTGAAGTATAGCAATGTGCCATATTATTCGTGCCGTTAGTGGAAGCTTTACCATTGGCTTCCCAGGTGGCTGTAATGGAGATTGCTGTCTTACCAGCCAGTGATGCCCATAACCGGCCCGATGCCCAACTGTTATAGATAACGCCATATACCCCGGAACCGCTGGGGGAAAGTTCCCATCCGTAATAGTTTCCATCGGCGGTCGGGATATTAGGCAGGACATCTCCAGGCATGCAGTCTGTGAATCTGTTACCCGGGTGAGTAGAGATCATTAAATTAAAACCTTTGGGAGTGACGTGAGAAAAATACTCCCAAGAGCCCTGCCCAATAGCGATACTGCTGAGATTACTCCCCCCCAGAGGTGTAAACCCTGGGCCACTCACTGTAAGTGCCATCGCAGGTATGCAGCATCCCCACAACAGTATGCCAGTCACCATCAACCGGCCCAGGGTGGGGCGCAGCCTGTTCCCTGTCAGCAGGGGTAATTCTTTGTCTTTCATACAAGCCTCTTATCCTTTGTTGTTTGTGGTTGATTCACAGTACGCCGTGAGTTCACGCACTGGTCTTTCCGCCGTAGTCTTAGTTGCCTTGAGGTCAAAGCGCACCTGGCACTGGCGGTCTGGTCCATCACCCCAGCCCACCTGCAACGTGCCGCTCTCCGGCAATCCGCTCAGATACACCTGGCCTGCATCCCCCACGATGCTGCCGCTCTCTTCCCCGTTGGGCAGACCGGCCAGCGAGGCCGTAGCCCCGAAAGGCACCACGCCCGCCCCTCGTTTGAGTGTCATCAGCACCTGATACCCCACCCGGGTGGCAAACTCCGCCCTCACCACCGCACCCAGTGTGGGGTAGACATTGACATTCGACTGCGTGATATCTATACCTTCCGGCAGCGTCGAGGGGTCCAGCCCCACGCTGTTCTTGCCGTATGCCGTTAGGTAAGGCACCACCGCATAGCCTCGTGCATCTGTCACTGCCGTTCCACCGCTGACGCTCATGCCTGCCGCCCCCGGAGCGTTTACCAGTGCTACCGACTCCCCCATCGAGCGGGCGAAGGTCACTCCATGGCGGTGTACCAGCACCCCGCCGCTGGCGTTCAGGTTGATCGAATGTGCAGCACTGCTATAGCTGTAACCGGCGCTCACGCTGCCTTTGCTGCCCTGCCAGCCCGCATTCAGATTGCTGTTGGCCGCTTGACCTTGATTACCCAGGCTTTGCGAGGCACTGTAGGAGAGCGTGTTGTTCAGCGTACTGCCGCTAACTCCGGTCTGGCTGATGACTCGCCCAGTATTATCCCGGCTCATTGACGTTGTTGCATACATCGACTGCAACGTCGGGGAATAGCCGAACACGCTGAATGGCACGCTGACATTCAGCGACAGTTGGCGGTTTTCCGGCCAGTTGCCGTCACTGTTCTTCATCCGGTCGATGCTGTAGTTCACCCCATAGCTGATAGCGCGGTAGCTGTTGCTGTAGCCGAGAGACAGCCCGGTCAGGCTGCGTTCGTTGCCCCAGTAATAGTCCCGTGAGGCGCGAAAGTTCAGGCTGCCCCAGGTTCCCAACTGCTGGCTGAGCTGAGTTTGAAAACTGCTGCGCCGCCGTTGTTGCAGCCATGGGCTGACCCCATCTTCTAGACGATAACCTTGGCTGTTGAACTCGCTGAAGCTGTAGTAGTGGCGGGTGGAATAACGCAGCGCCGTCAGGTCAACTGAAGTGCCGGTGGATGTCAGGCTCTTGGCGTAGCGCACGCGATACGACTGCCCGGTTTTCTTATTCTCCTCAAATTTGGCCGCTGAGGTGGTGACGTCGGCCGAGAACGCACCGATATTCCCCAGCGAGACACCGCTGCCGACACTCAGCGCCTGGTAGTCTTCCGCCATCACGCCGCCGCCGTATAGGGTAAAGCTCTGCGGCAGGCCGTAAATCAGGGTTCCCAGCGCGAAGGTTGACCGACGTGAGCCTTGGGTCAGGTTGCCGTCATAACGCCCGGCGGTCAGCTCATACTTCCACCCGCCGGGGCGCAGCATTACCGGCAACGACGAGTAGGGCACAATGAAATTGCGGGTATCACCGTTGGCTTCGGTCACAGTGACGTCGTAATCCCCGGATAAGCCGGCTTGTTGGATATCGTTGATACGAAATGGCCCTGGGGCAACCCAGGTTTCGTACACCACATTGCCATTCTGTCGTACCGTGATCCGGGCATTGCTGTTGGCTACCCCGTCGATAACCGGAGCATAACCGCGCAACTGCGAAGGTAACATCTGCTCGTTGGCATTGAGTTTAATCCCACGGAACGGCACGCTATCAAATACGTCGCTGCCGGTATTACTTTCCCCCACCAGCAGCGTCGAACGCAGGTTGCGCAGGTCGCGTGCCAGGTAGGTGTTGGAGAAGCGCGTACTCTGGGTGCTGGCGCTGGGCTGATTGACATAACTGCTGGTCTGTGTACGGGCATGGGTCACTGTACTGCGAAACCGCCAGGCCCCGGCATTGGCTCCGGCACGCAGCAGGGCAAACAGGTTGTTGTTATGGCTGGTGATGCTGTTGCTCCGGTTGCTACTGCGCCCGGCACTGAGGGTGTAGTTGGCCAGCAGCGCACTGATACCCTCATCCCACAGGGCGGGATCGACGGCATTGATCAGCCCCGGTTTCATCGCCACCTGAGGGATACTGATGTTCAGCCGTAACTGTGCCAGGTTCAGGGTGGTATTGGCCTGCGGGATGAGGGTGGGCAGGTCATCTACCGGTTGGTCGACGGGCAGGTTTTTCAAACCGGGGATCTGGGCGATATTCACTCCGAGTTTTTCCAGCAGGGTGGGCGTCAACTGGGGCACTATTTTTCCCAAGGTATTTTTCTTGAACTCGAGTGTAAACAGGCCCGCATCATTCTGGTTAATGAGCACCGCCACCGGATAATGGCCTTCTTCCATGGCGCCTGGCTCACTGAAGCTAGACAGATCGACCGGCGTCGTGTCCCCGATTACGCCGAGAAAACCAGGGTCAAAATAGTCCCGTGCCAGGGCTGGGTAACTGGCGAACAAGACGCCCAGCGTCAGGGCACGCAGCGAAAATCGGCTGTAAACGGTCTGCCCCCGCTCGCACCGGCGGGAGCAGACAAAGGGATGTAGGGTCATTGTTGTTATCTCAGTTCACGGTATTAACGGTCAGGGCAATGTCAGCGATTGACGGGGTGTCAGCGCGCCGTGGTCATTCACCAGTTGCCAGGCCAGTTCCCTAACGGTAGTGTTCGCCTCCAGCGGATAGGTTTGACGACCGTACGGTGGCACCATTAGTGCGGTGTTGATCGGCTTTCCTCCGAGCGTCAGGACACCTAGAGTGGCCCAAAACGGCGTGGGGTTGTCGACGAGCAACTGATGACCTTGACGATGAAAACGCAGCCGCGTAGCCATTTCATCTGCCCCATAGGCAGGTAACTCGCTCGGGCGATAGAACAGCTTGAGCTGGTTCTGGGTAGCTACTACCAGCTTCTCACCACCGCCCATCTTCTTCTCGGGCTGGGCCGGAATAGCTTTGAGAGCCAGGGTAAACACCGACTCCCGGTCTTGCCGTAAATAGGTATTCATCAGTCTGATGCGTAACGTCAGTTTGTCGCCGGGGTCTAGACGCTGTAACGGTGGCAGGGCGACAAAAGGGGCTGGAGTATCGACTGAGCTCTCGACATGGGTTCCCCAGTCGCGGACCCGAGACTGTATCAGGTAGGGCGTATCGGTATTGTTGGTAATGCTGAAAGTGATGCCGCCAGTGGCCGACGCCGGGTAAATCACCCGGGTGGTCTGCAGCGTCAGCCCCGGTTTTTGCTGTGCCGCTTGCGCGCCAACAGGCATTATTGCCATGCACAACCACCACAAACTCACTACGCCAAATAGTTTGTTCATTCTGGAACCTCCCCTGAACTCACCGTCGTCTGGTAAAGTGGACTGGTTCCGCCGTAGTCATTGAGCACCGACCACGTGGCTTGCCGGGGATGGCCGTTGAAGGAATAGATACGGGAGCTAAAAGGGGCAATCATGCTGCCGGTCTCACGTACCGCTACCGGTTTGCCATCCAGGCTGAAGCTGGTCAAGGTCTGGTAATAGGGGGTGGGATTGCTGACCTTCACCCCGTTATCCTGACGTTGTACTGTCAGCTTCTCTGGTGCCGTCTGAGGCGTCAGCGCCAACCCGGCCGGGCGGTAAAACAGTTTGATGACCGTATCGACCCCAACCGTTACCTGGGCAGATACCGTCGAAGAGGCTTCAGCCTCCAGCTTGCGCGATGACGGAATGGCGAGAAAGCTAAGGTAAAACACCGATTCACGGTCAATGGGCAATGCCTCGGTGCCCCGACGCAGAATACGTACCGAACTCTGGCTGTTCGGCTCCAGCCGGAACAGCGGGGGGGTGACCATAAAGGGGGCCGCCAAGGATCCATCGGGTGTAGCCAGTACCTGTGCCCGTGTTAGCCAGGGAGTGTCGCTGTGGTTGCGTAGGTTTACCGTAACGCTCGGCGCATCGGCATTAAATACCACCCGTGTTTGGCTGAGGCTGAGCCCCCGCCGGTCTGCCTGCACGGTGTGTGTGATACTGCCCAGCAGGCTGCACACCAGTAGTGACATGCGGAAAGAACTGGTTCTCATTGGCTGTCCTTACTCGTAGAAAAACTGGAAGGTGACGGTGGCATTGAGCGTGCCGCCATGCAGCGTTGAGTTACTGCAACCGTTGCCGCAGGACAGGCTGGCCTGAAACGGTGTTTGGGTGCCGTTAAGCTCGCTCAACAATGTTTCTGGAGTACCCACGTTGACCATATCGCCATCTCCCAGAGCCGTCTGTGGTGATGACTTGTTTACCAGACGCACTCCGTACCCTAGGGCACTTTCATCCGTGTTGCCGCTGGTTCGGGTAAACAGCGGGATGCCGGCAGACAGGGTTGTCCCGATCACTTTAAGCTTGGGTTGGATACCGTAACCGGCGCAACTGGCATAACTCACCGCCAGATCGCGGGGCTCTAACCCACTTTCCCCGGCCTGTTTGATGTCTGACGATGACACGGTGCCCCAGTCAATGGTCGTCGGGCTAACGCTGATGTCACAGGTGCCTGCCACAACGGTGGCGCTAAAATTAAGCGGTATGGACGACTTCCCCGCCGTACAGAGTGAGCTCCACAGAAACAGAGCAATGGTCAGCAGCGCTGGCGTAGCAAACAGGCGTTGGTTGTATTTATCTTGCTCTCGTGGTGTCAGGTTATTCATAGGTCACCTTGAACGTTAGCGTGGCTTTGACTATGCCGGGGGTCACTGGTTCATTGCCTGCTCGTACCAGCCCCAGCAGTAGAGGTTCTTTATGCACGCTTCCCTCGGTAACGGCCGGTAGCGTGACCGGTACCCCGTTAACCAGAGCCGCGCTGGGGTTATAGAAGTTTCCGGCAGTGATACCGCCGTTATCCCTGCGCACCATAAACCCCACACCGCTGGCGACAGAGTCCGCATCACGGAAAAGCGCCTGCTGGGGAACCGACGCCGTGGTGTAGGTGTTGCCGCTGATGCTCAGTGTCGGTGTGGTAGCCCCACTGCACTGAATACCTGCCGTGAGCGGCAGGAGGCTGGCCGTGCTGGCGGCCTGTAGGTCGCTGACACGGTGTACGCCATAGGACAAGGCCGTCTCTGAAAGCATCAGTTCACAACTGCCGTCACTGATTTGGGCGCGGAACTCTACGGCAGTGGTATTGGCTGCCAGGGGGGGCACTGCGGGCAACAGGCAGAGCAGCAGTGCGCCGTAATGGGCATTACTGCACCGAGCCATGGAACACCTCCGTGCCACCGTAGTCGTTGATGGCAGTCCACTCGACCGCCCCGGCACGAGGCGCATGGTGGTACCCGGTGCTGGCATAGGGCGCAATCATGCTGCTGTTATCATCCACGCGAAGTTTCACCGGGGTATTACCGACGCGCAGGCTGTGTAGAGTGATGTAATAGGGGGTCGGGTTGGTGACTTTTAGCCCCTGTTTATCGGCAGAAAACAGCAGTTTGCCCATGGCCTCTGGTTGCTGCATTGCAAGCCCTTCTGGGCGGTAGAACAGTTTGATAACTGTGGCAGTAGCCACCTGCAGCGCGCCGCTGACGGCTGGGCGTGACGATAGTGCATCGGCGGGCCCGGCAGGCATGGCCACGGCCCGGAAATAAAACAGCGACTCGCGGTCCCTTGGCAGGTCGTCAGGGGTTTTCATTAGCCGGATCTGGTTGGTGGTGCCGGGCTCAAGGCGAAACAGGGACGGTGTAGTGACAAACGGCACCTGTGCGGGTTGCCCCCGCATATCTCGGGTCACCTGAGTTTTGACCAGATAAGGAGAAAGAGAGGTGGCGCTGCTGGTCAGCCCGATGCTTTTGCCCCGGGGGACATCACTGGCCTGAAAGATAATACGGGTGGCATCGGCAGAAATGCCGGCTATCGCCGGTGCGGCAACCAGTAACAACATGGCCGCACACCCTAAACGTTGTTGTTTTGGACTCACCGTGACTCCTTATTTGCCCGGGTGTAAAAGAGCGAAAAGACGTGCTCTTCGCTCGTGGGTGAAAACGGCTATCAGTTGACGATATAGGCGACAACGATCGGCGCGCTATAGGCACCTGCTGCCGGGGATGTGGCGGTGGAGCCCATGCCGACTGAGAACAAGTAGTCGGTTGGGGAGTCCAGCGCACCAACTACAGGGTTATTGGCATTAGCTGCGACCTGCCCGTTGCCCGCGTTTTTGATCATAAAGCCCACGGTATCGGCATCCGCGTTGACAAACAGGTTCTTGTCGTTATTGGCGGTGGAGGTCACCCCCTGAATTATCAGGTTGCCAGTTTCGTCGGCGGCGCAGTTGCTCAGGGTCACCTTAAGAGGCACGCTGCCAACCTGAGTATTGGCCGTGGTGAAATCGCTGGATTTAAATTCGCCAACATTGAGGGTCGATTTACCGCCGTTGACGGTAACGTCACAGGTGGTACTGGTGATGATCCCCTGGAGAGTCACTTCGGCAGAAGGCGCAGCGCTGGCATTGAGGCTGATACCTGTTACACCGGCTAACAACAGGGTGGAAACGAGGCATTTTTTAAATGACATCGAATGATTCCTTTTAATTAATAAATCATGGCAGGATTGATGTGCATTATTTAGTGCACATCAGTTAAGTCATGCTACCTACGCTGCCACTGCGCGGGCAGATGAATCAGTCATTGATGTAAATCAATGGCTGGAATTGGCCTATGGATAGGCAGTTTAAAATGAGAGTGGCATTTAATGTGGTTCTGTTAGTTTTCCTTCCTGCGAAAGTGGCGAGTAAAAGTGTGTTGTTATCTTATTGCTCGTGTGAGAGATGCGTTTTATAAGTGGTTTTTTAATTTTTTGTTATCTAGTGGTGGATGTTTTTTAATAAAAATTAAATCCATAGGGCTTTCTCTATGGTTGTTAATCGTAAGTAATATACTTCCTCGGTCTTTGTGTGGAGATCTAGGCTGTGTCCCTTAATTGCTCGTGGTGCCGTCGCAGACCCAAAAGCCCGTTATCAAGGCGGAGGGTGAAGGGCAGAGTGGCCCTCTGTTCGAGCCCGACTTTACTTCGAACGGGCTTTTGGGGCGCGACCCTTCGGGCTGGGGCCATTTGCGCGCATTGCTGCGTTGTTCGCCGCTTATTTGGTCCACCAAACCTCGCGGCTCACGCCTTGCCCTGTGCGCAAATGACCGCCAGCGGCGCTCGCGTGCAATTAAGGGACACAGCCTAATAGTTTTGGCGAAAACTCATCGGTGCACAATGCGAGTTATCTGTTTGGGTGGATTCAAGTTAATAATCCTCCTGATGTGCTAAATTTAACTGGAGTATATAGTGATAATTTAATAAGGTTGATTAAAATTTTAATGAATTGACAATGATTGTCATTTGGTTGTTTGTTCTTTTTATTTGAAAAATCCGGATTTTATGTCTATTTTATTTTTATTTTAAAGTGGATAAAATTAAAGATAAAGAATAAAATCTCGAGGTGAATTGTTTCTTTAATTGAAATTATTTGTTTCATTTCAGGAAATAATTGAACTAAAGCAACTTCAAAAGCCGCTAGGTCCAAGATCTGAATTGTCCTCAACGTTAATATTCATGTGCAATATCTGGGCTGTCGGTGAAGCCGATGTTCACCGGCAGAGGCAACTGGCACACAGACACGATCTCCAGTTTCAGCGGGTTGTCTTTTTAGCCAGTGAGTAGTAACTTTCATTGCCTCTGAAGTTACACGCTTTAAATCCAAGCGCTGAGAGCGAGGCTATGCGTTTTTTAGCTAATGGAATGGCTTTGGTAACCATTTTCTCAACGCTAAAAGCATCAAAAAACTCTTCGGTGCACAAGGTGATAATTTCGGTTAGAGATATTTCATTTTCATATTCTGATGAAATGTCTAATCTCAAAACCCCGGTGCTAACCTTATCTGCATCAACCATTGCAAACATTTCTATCGTACCTACTGCAAGGTTTGTTTTTTTATCCACAATAGAAAACCTTATGAACTCCTCACGCTCATAGCAGCCGAGCCAGGCTATTATTGCACTTTTTATTTCTTCGGCTGTATTGAAATTAAAGTTACCGATGCACATATCAGAATTGAAAAGTGGCCGGGAGTTTATATCCGAATAGCATTTCAATAGACTTTTCGCATCATCTTCTGAAATAAGGCGTATGATGAAATTTGCTGTTGCATATATTTTAAGTTCTTCGTATATATTACTCATTATTAAACTCCTTTTTATTGATGGATTTATAGTGGGTTGTTTTTTTGGTAAATCAAAATGCAAATTACAAAAAATAATTAGGAATATTCCAGGTTGGTAATTATATGGTTAAGTATGGGGGTAGTGCTAGTATATTGATGCGGATTTTTTGCGGTCTACGGTGTCGGCCTGCTGCTGAAGTTAAGTTGAATGGTGTGCGTTATTCAGATTTACATGAAATTAAGTGGCTGATTTTAAAGTAAAAATTTTAATAAACAACTTTATCAATGATTCCCCACTTATTCTCTGAGTCTGGTCTATGATTTTAATGACCACATTTAAAGCTCGAATAAAATACTGAGGTAAGTCAATGGGGAATTCCAAGAGTAAGGACCTGTTACAGGTTAAACATGGTCCCGAATCACGATCGTTGGTTGGCGATAAGAATAAACTAGTGTCAGCTGTCTATTTAACGCTTTTTCACCGCTATTTAGCCACGCTCTCTAGCAGGAAATCTTATTATGGCGTTAAGATATTTCGCCAAAGCCGTATCTCGGTAGCTCTTTCGCTATGTTTTCTGGGGCTTTCGCCTCAAGTCTGGGCCGCCTGTGGCAATGCCGGGGCGGCAACGGTGATTAATAGTGCGGAAACTATTAAATGTTCATTGGCCGCAGGTGAAAGTCTTGAGGTCACTACCACAGGGGTTATTAACGCACCGAATTTGAATGGCGTAGAGATAAACGTTAATAACAGTTCTGCTGGAGGAGTCAGTAACGCCGGTACCATCGCTTCTACGAGTACTGCACGTGGGATAGAAGTTGATCGTGGTACTACCCTAAATGGGGGCATTGTCAATACCGGTTCGATTTTAGCGCAGGGCCACGCGATTGAAGCTGGTCAAAGCTCTGCTTCTTTTATTAATGCCAGCCTCAGCGGACTTTTCGCCGGTATTGCTATCTATAACAACGGATTAATACAAACTGCCAATACTCCATTTGGCGATTCCTCCGGCATTCGGTTTGCTAGTGGCAGCATTGTCACTGGCGAAATCCTCAATACCAGCACCGGCAACATCAGCGGTGTGCACTATGGTATTAACTTTAATGGAACGACTTCTACTCTCAATGGCAATATCACCAACGAGGGTAACCTCACTGGTGGTATTGACGGCATTATCAATGGTGGTCTGATCAATGGGAATCTTACCAACACAGGTTTGATAAGTAGCGGAACAACTACGGGCAGCCTCTACGGGATATATAACACAGGTACCATTACGGGAACGCTCGCCAGCATAGGCACTATAACGGGCGCAATCTCAGGTATTTATAACAGTGGTAGCATTAATAATTTCGTCAATAATGGCACCATAACCGGTTTGGCCGCAACGGGCGGTGCGGGTCTGGTTTATACCGCAGCAAGCCAGGGCGCTACGCTTACCAACTCCGGTACTATTACTGGGGCAACGGGCCTATTGGTCCAGAAAAATGCTACTACTATAAATAACACTGGCACCATCGGTGGCACCGCTGGCACGGCTGTTTCAATAACCGGCAATAACAACGCGCTGATTTTGGGCACGGGCTCAATACTTAACGGCAGTGCCACCAGTACGGGGACGGGTAACACCCTTGAGTTACAAGGGGCCAGTAGCGTCGGCAGTAATATTACCGGTTTTAATAGCCTGACCATGTCCGGTACCAATTGGACGTTGGGGGGAAACATCGCCACAACGGGCACCACAATTGCCGCGACGAATATACTGAACGGTATTCTGACCATTACTGGTGCACTTGCAAATAGTGGCGCAGGTGGCGGTACTACCATTGCGTCCGGTGCCACGTTGCAGGTTGGCAACAACGGTACCAGTGGAACCATAGCGGGGGATGTCGTCAATAATGGCACACTCACTTTCAACCGTAGTGATGATAGTACTTATGACAGCATCCTCAGCGGTGTAGGGCAATTGTTCAAACAGGGCGCGGGTGTGCTGACCTTGACCGGTGGCACGGCACGGCAGGAGAGCGTTGAGGTTCAGGCGGGAACGCTGAGATTGAATCAGGTGGGGGACGGTCTGATCACTACTGGTGATTACACCACTCAAGCCGGTGCCACAACATCGATTGGTTTGAGTAGTTCGATTATTAATGTCGGCGGTGTGTTCACCCAAGCCGCAGGTTCGACCTTGAACGCAACGTTAGGGGCTTCACCCGATATCACAGCGGCGACCGCACAGCTTGATGGTACCTTGATCGTTAACGGTTTTGCCGAACGCGATCAGCCTACGACGGCCAGCAGTGCGATTAGTCTAGGCTACATTCTCCTGCGAACAACCGGGGGTATCAGCGGTGATTTCGACAATAATCCACTGGATTCAACCGGTCTCGATTACCTGCTGCATGATGGTCATGCTGTGAATGGGGATTTGGATTATGAGTTGGGTTTCCGTCTGGCCTGGCAAGAAGGGGGGCAGGCAGCAGGAACAGGAAACTTCACGCTTAACGAGGGAACAGCGTTTGACATTGATATCGCGTTAGCTAACCAGGCTGTTCCTGTCGGTGGTTTTGACAGCGGTTGGGATGGGCAGAGTCTGGTCAAACTGGGTGCCGGGCGTTTGCTGTTGTCAGCACAAAATAGCTATGCCGGGTCGACCACGGTGAATGATGGGGTACTGCAATTCAATGTTGCAGACAGCATTGCGCCGAGCAGCGGCGTTATCGTCAATGGCGGCGTGCTCGACCTGAATGGTTACAACCAACAGTTCAACCGTCTTGCCGGCAGTGGGGGAGAAATCCAGTTGAAGGGGGCTTCTCTGACCGCTATCAATGCCAGTGCCGCTGACGATAGCCTTTACGCGGGTAACATTACCGGTGACGGAACGTTCATCAAAAGCGGTGCGGGTAACCTGACTTTGAGTGGGAACACCGCGTGGGTAGGTAATACCGAACTGCAGGGGGGCGGCTTGATCCTGGATGGTTCGACTGGCGGCGCACAACTGACCGGCAACATCATCGGTCAGAGTGGTACTCAACTGACCTTACGCAATGGTGCGGGTCTAACCGGGTGGATCGACCCAACGAACGTAACTATCGATACCACGAGTTACTGGGATCTGACAGCCAATTCGCTGGTCAATAACCTGTCCAACAGTGGTACGGTCACCTTTGCTGTACCGACTGCGTCAGATTTTAAAACTCTGACAGTAGAGGGGGATTATCAAGGGAATAATGGTCTGCTGGTGTTGAATACCAGTCTGGGTGACGATACTTCCCTCACTGATAAACTGATTGTCAATGGCAATACGACTGCGGGTACTACGCGCGTGCAGATCGCTAACGCAGGCGGTAGCGGTGCTCAAACACTGAATGGCATCGAAGTCGTGGCGGTTGGTGGGCAGTCTGACGGGGAGTTTGTGCAGACCGGGCGTATTGTTGCCGGAGCTTACGATTATACGCTGGGGCGTGGCACCGCGGCTGATAATCAAGGGAATTGGTATCTGACCAGCAAGACTGAGTCTAATGCTCCAATACAGCGCCCGGAGGCCAGCGGTTACGCCGCGAACCTGTCAGCGGCGAACAACATGTTTGTCACCCGTTTGCATGATCGGTTGGGGGAAACAGAATATATTGACGCCATGACCGGTGAGAAAAAATTGACCACCCTGTGGCTGCGAAACGAAGGGGGGCATAACCGCTCAAGAGATAACCATGACCAATTGCATACCCAGGCTAATCGCTATGTACTGCAAATAGGCGGGGATATTGCACAGTGGAGCTTTACCGATCTTGACCGCCTGCACCTCGGTATCATGGCCGGTTATGCCAACAGTAAAAGTAGAACCGAATCAGGCAGTACCAACTACAGTGCCCGCGCGTCAGTGGATGGTTACAGCACAGGTGTATACGGGACCTGGTATGCCAATGAGGCGGATAAGTCTGGCTTGTATGTGGACAGTTGGTTGCAATATAGCTGGTTCAACAACACGGTTGATGGCCAGGACTTGAATACCGAAGAGTACAAATCCAAAGGGGTTACTGCCTCCGTGGAGAGCGGCTATAGCTTTAAAGTGGGTGAAAGTGCGGCGATGAATGCCACGTACTTTATCCAGCCTAAAGCGCAGGTTATTTGGATGGGGGTGAAAGCTGACGATCATAGAGAAGCCAATGGCACTCAGGTATCCGGAGAAGGTAATCGCAATATCCAAACGCTTCTGGGGGTGAAAGCCTTTATGAATGCTTACCGGGGCCAGGATAAAGGCAAAGAGCTGCTCTTCAAGCCGTTTGTTGAGGTTAACTGGATCCACAATACCAAGGACTTTGGTACCAATATGGACGGCGTTACTATCAAGCAAGACGGTACCGCGAATATTGCGGAGTTGAAAGTCGGCGCTGATGGCCAAATCAACAAACAGCTGAGTCTGTGGGGCGATGTTGGTCAGCAGATAGGTAACAAAGGTTACAGTGACACGGCAGTGATGTTAGGGGTTAAATACAGCTTTTAAATATAGGTGATTAACGCCCCGGCTTATATTAATAAGCCGGGGCGTTATTTTTTAGTGTCGATAAAGCTTGGCCGTAGAGGGGGTACGGGCCAATTTTAATAGTTTGGTAAGCCTACACGCTATAGGTTTTCGCGCGCTATTTTCTGAGTATTGAAGAAAAAAGAGTTTAACTCTTAGTCACGATCTCATAGGTGATGACATCGGTATAGTCGCCCAATTCCTGATCGTCACTCCCATACAGATCAAACGTGGGGGTAAAGCAGGTTTGGTTGCCGCTGCCATCAAATCTGATGGTGGAATTGTTGATGTTTGGTAACAGGATCTGTTTGCCCATATTATCCAGCGTCAGGGTATAGGGCAGTACGCTGGTGGCATTCAGGCTATGTTTGAGAACAAAGCGATTATTGACGATCCCGTTAGCGTTAGTGGCATTAACGATAAAATCTTTACCGCTACTTTCGGTAGAGAGGTAGCTGATGCACAGACGATCGGCTGTATTGGTCAGCACTTTCTTTTGTTTCCCGGTGGCTATTTCTCCCAGATTCCAGTCAGGTGCATTCATTGTAAGATTCACCATAACCGGTGGGGCATTGGGGTTGTCCATCAATTGGCAAGCGGATGTTGCCTGTGCGGCAGCAAAATATACCGCTCCAGCCTGATCGTAAACCATGCCGTACTTATAAACATTTGCAGGGATCATCGCCACGATAGCTACGTCAGCATGTTTGATATTGGCCACCACGCTAGCCGAATGGGGTTCGTAGTTATTCCATCCTGCGGAATTACTGAACCCATAGGTCAGATAACCGTTAACACTGCTAAAGTTACCCTCGTTATAACCTGTCGGGGTATAGCCATTCATGGTGATATCCGCTGCGGGGAAATAGGCCTTGATGGCTTTGCCGTTGCTGTCGTATTGGAAGATCAGAAACCCTCGCCCAGTACGTTGCTCAAAGCTGGCGACCGGAGGTGTACCTGCTATCGCAAGCCAGTTGAGGGATAGGGCGACTTTCCAGCTATCGCTACCGGTTTTCGTTATCGAACAGTTACTGATGCCAGAGGCCACTTTGCCGGTCACACTTGCAATTTCGACCGCAGCCCCATAGACCGAACTGGTGCTCACAAGCAGTAATGTAAAAACAGCCTGAATACGTTTCATAATGTTCTCTTGCAGATTCGACAGACTAGAAATGCAATTTGTTGAGCAATTGATAGAGTTCCAGGCGATTGCGCAGTCCGATCCTTTTTATTGCATTGCAACGCATCAGGCTGATGGTTTTAGCGTTCAAACGAAAATTTTCAGCAATCTGTTTGTTATTCCAACCACGCTTGATGAGTTTCAGCATCCGGATTTCGCTGGCGGAGAATTTTTTTAGAATACAGGGGGGGGATATTTCCTCTCCCGCGAGGCATTCTAAATGCAGTTTGAGCGTGGCTAAGGTAATACCGTTCGGGTCGCTGCGATATAGGGCGTTGCCACGACGTTGCATGTCATCGGATAAGGGACGGCAATAGATATATAACGTCTGCGGGTGGCTAAACGCGCCCTGTAATTCCTCCCTGCTGGAGAAGGCGGGTGTGCGGATAACCAGACTTGCCGTGTTCAGTAAGGATCTATTGTTGATGGTGATGAAAGCTGTTGGTAGGAGATGCTCTTTGATGAGCTCTTTCAATCCATTAGCGTAGAAGTAGTTTTGATCGATAATAACAATATTCATGACTCATTTTCCGTGCGTTGGCCAGCATGGCAACCGCCATAACCAGGTAGCGTAATTTTTCTGCCTTGCAGACGTTGTGGTGTTCCAGGGTAGATATTGATATCTCCTTGGGGTGTGGTGTCGGTTTGTACCGCTTTGAGTGCAACATGAACGTTGCCACGTGCAGTCAGCAGCGCCCCTTGCTGATCACAATGGACATCAAGCAACACTTTTTCGTTTTCTGGCCGTTGGCGAATTATTGCGCTGAAGCTCAGGTTTACCGCGATGCTTGCGGCGGCCTGTTCGGCTGATGTGCCTTGCAGTTGAACCAACGGGCGGACATTGAGCCGGTAGACGGTTTCGCGTTCAACGCTTTTCAAGGGCCGCAGGGTGATAACCTTCTGTTGCTGTGGGCTTAGCGTCAGCTTGAACGGCGAAGCATACAGTGTTGGTTGGCGGATCAATCCCAGCGGGATACGTTGCTCTTCAGGAAAAGGAACGCCAGGATTGGTCAATAACTCGGTGGCGATAGTGACGTATTCCATCCGGTCACCATTGTTACTGATGGTGATGGTCTGAGGCATGTTGCCCCGCAGCTCAATACGTTTGGGCGAAATATCTATCGCCGCCCAAACGGTGCTAATGGCGAGCAACAAGCCGTTCAGGCTGATTAGCTGGAGTAAATATTTCATGGAACGGCCTTGGCAACAGGTTCGAAAGTGAGTTTCAAATCACCTTGATAGATACCTGCGACGGTTCTGAAATCCCCCTCTGGTGGCAGTGCGCTGATGGCGAGGCTGTAATCCCCAACAGTGTCCTGCAACGGTTGAGCCGCTGGGGCATTATGGAACAGTACCGGGGTGCCTACCGCCAACGTCTGGAAAGGCGCCCCCACGTTAGCCATAGCGATCTTGGTGTCCTTAAATTGCAGGGTTGGTTTTAGCGTATGGCGCAGCATCAGTGCTTCATCCAGGCTGACCTGGAAATTGCCGCTGCTGGACGTAATACGCAAGGGGAGTTTGATTTCATAAGGTGAACTCGCCGCACCAGACTGGAACATCTCCATTTCCTGTAGGTACCAACCTCCGTTGGCGTCATTGACTATCAGCCTGTTAGGCTTAATGACGGTAGCGCTGATACGACTGGTGGTTTTCCCTTTCACTATCACCACCGTTGTCCCCGCTATGACCGCCCCAGCCCTGACCTTGAAAGTAAACGTGGAGACTGCTAACGCTATTCCTAGTGCATAGACTGTTGCGCGGTTCATTTTCATGATTCACTTCCTGTCTGATAAATCACTACCCCATAACCAATACTGACCCGCAGAGGAACTCGGGTAGAGGTAGCTTCGCTAGAGAAAACGTGGATATTCTGTTGTGGACGAAACGTGATCCGCCATACCTGGGTTTTGCTTGGTTGCGAGAGCACACTCAGCTGCATCATTCTTTTTTGCCCAGGGCCAAGGATCAGGCGAGATGGAATCACCAACAGAGAAGGGGACTTGGTATCGCCTACGTCGATCAACGTTTCAGGTTGGGTTCCCGGATTGGTGAGCAACTGTTGGCTCACGCTCAGATACAGTGGCCCATCCCCCAGATTTTCGACCACCAGTTCTGGCAAACGGCCTTGCGGTTTGATCGTCAACTCAGCCTGCGATAGGCTCAATAAACCACCCGCATGACAGTCCTGAATAAATAACAGAATGACCAAAGCACCGAGCTGGTAGCAGAAACTCAAGGACATGCTATTTCAACCCGTTTACCGTCCAGGTCTGCGGTGAGCATCCTGGTTTTCAGGGTTAGCGGCATGCCCGGGAACAGCGCTAACACATCAGGGAGCGTAGTTTGGCTGGAGCCCGCTTTCACCTGGCGTAGCAGTAGGCGAACATTGCCGCTATTAAGCAAAGTGATCTCGCTGGCGCTACAACGGTGATCCAATGCACTGCGCTGATTGGCTGGTGCTGGGAGATGGCGTATCAGCACACCATAGCCTACGGAAAGCGTCAGCGGCGCGGTGATTTTGTCGTCTGGTGCACCACTGATGCTGAGGGATTTTACCGGGACAACATAAAGCCGATACACCGCTTCGTTTGCGGGTTCCTGCAATGAGGTGAGCACAATATCCCGCGATTGGTTTGGGCCTAACGTGAGTTTATCCGGGGTGGCCATAAGTTCAGGATGTGGTAGTTGGCTAATCAGCGTTTTACGTTCTTGTTCTGCACCGGGGTTATCCACTTTTGCCAGCGAGATAGAAAGATAGAGTGGTGCATCGCCGGTGTTACGCACCGAAACGCGTTGCTCATGTTGGTTAAAAACCTTGAGACTGATCGGTGTCACCATTAATTGTGGGCCCGCGCTCGCATCTAAGGGGAAGCCACTGAGGCTGGCCAATAGGGGAAGCAGTAAAAGCGTTTTTTTCATCATGACTCCGATATGACTATGCACAGCGCTACAGCGCCGAACAGGTATAAAAATTATTATGGGATTTACTCAGATCGCAGCGGAAATGGCGGTCTTTGCCATCAACGTCAATGGTCCTTAAGAGTTGCTTGCTGGCAATGGAGAACAGGCCGTTGGGGTAAGCAGTATCACCGGTCTCGCGAATGGTGCCACTCACCGGATCACCCTGCGCGTCTCGTAGAAATCCGTTGTAAAGCAGGTTGATATCGACGCTGGCCTTGGCTGCATAGACTTGGCCCGGATGTGCACGGGTAATGTTGGCAGGCACTTCGACGTTCATATCCTGATCGCGTCCCTGGCTATTAACCCGGGCGAAAGCAATATCCTGGTAGCTGCCAATCGGCACGGCGTAAACGCTGCCACTGCCAACGGGTGAGCCCTCAACTTCAAAGGCATAATCCACGCCAGGTAACTTTGGTGTGGAGAGCAACATGGCGGCACCGCTGTTGCTATAGCGGCCAAGGGCTATGCCCTGTCTATTGGCAGCAATCATGCCGCGGTAGTTCAAGTCAGCATTATTACTGCTGTCGGTGTGCCCCAGGTTGAGTGAGACATCGCCACGGCTGCCTTCCCGCATGGCAAACAGGTTAACGTTGCTGGCTTGGCTGATATGGCTGAGCGTCGTACCCAGTGTGGTGGTGCCGAAGGCATCAGTACTGGCATGGCGATAATCGCCACTGAGTTGGGTTTGGCTACCGGAACGTGCGGCAGTGAAGCTGCCTTGAACCCGATCCAATGTCCAGGTGGTGTTGAAAAAAACGCCATAGTTAGCGCCAGATTGCTGGAATCCTCCTTTTTGTACGCCCAATGAAAAAGTTGACCAAAGCCCATTGGGGCGATAGTTCCAGCGCAATTCCACCTGATGTAATTCGCCGTTTCTGTAGCGGCTATAGTTGTAGGAAAACAGGGTGCTTCCCAAGATACGGCTGTAGGACAATGCGCTGCTCGACGAGCCGTAGCTATAGTATGAAACATTACTGTTCTGATAACGGCTGTAGGAAAGGCTACCCATGGCGTTACCGTTCAGCGACAGGTTGAGATAACCCCCTGCACCTTTTTCACCGCTCATTAGGCCTAGCGTAGGGGATATTTGAATATCGCCCAGCGTACCGGGACGGGTGAAATTACCTTCGGTAGCCCATTTCCCTTGTGAACCTTTGATAAGGGTGCCATTGAAGAATAACCACCACAGATCTCGGCTTAGCCCACCTTCAAACAAGTGCCCATTGCCGCTGGAGTCTTTACCCGCCGTCAGATGCCATGCCACATAACCGGGATAACCGCCAAAATTGACGTTACTGATTGGGTAATTTTCACGGTTGATGATGGTGCCGTTACGATCAACCAGGCGGATCTCAACCGAATAGTAGCCGCTGGGCAAGTCGGAGAGGTTGATAACATTGCGGCCCAGTACCGCAGGGCGTTTGAGGACCATGCGCCCTGCACGATAGAACTCATAGTTACCCTCGGCGGTTGAAAACAGCGCCAATTGCCCATTGTCATCATCAATGCGCAGGTTTGACTGACTCCCCAGCGTGACAAACTGATCAAAACTGGGGGAAAGGGTGGTACTGATGCTACCTGAGTTATAGTCGATACTGTTTTGGCGACCCGCACGCATGTAGGTTGATGAGAAATTTTTCTGCAGATAGTAGGTTGAGATCTCCTGGCTTTGATTATTACCCGCGATCATGCGGGTGCGGCTGGCGTACCAGTGGAGGTAAGCGAAGCTCTGGCGCGGCATCCCTAACCAGCTATCACCACTGATATTGATTGCGTGGTAGCTATCGTTGGCGGCTCGGACATCCACGCTTTGATTGTGCACCAGCCCAAATGAGGTTTCAGGCAAAACGTAGTCGCTTGCACTGCTGCGCAGGGTTATGGTGCGGCGAGCTTTATCTACTGTCACGTGTTTGCCCTCCAGGTTCAGGTCGCAACCGTTCTGGCACTGTTTGTAGTCTAACTGAGCGAGTATTTTCTCTAGTTTGGCGATCGTTTCTGGGGAAACCGCATTTTGGCGATATTTTTCCCGATCAAAACTCAACGAATTCAACTGAGGAGAGTAGCTAATAAAATCGGGCAGAGTGGTGCCGTCAATGGTAGCAATATATTTAGCAGTATCATCAATTTCCGATTCGCTAAAGCCTGCAGGGACACCGTAGACAAACTGAAGTTTTTCGTTTGCCTGAGACTGAATAGCGAATATAAACGTCAGGAACGTCGTCTGACATAAAGCCAGATAAACCTTTCCTTTTATGAAAGGTTTTTTTTCCTTGATGTTCATTAATTATGCATTCCCTGCGGGTTAAATATATTAACAGGAATTAAAGGCCACTTTATCAATGCAAAGTGGCCTGATAGGTGTTATGGACCAGTCACTACCGGTTCAAACAGCATGACCAAATCACCACTGTAACTACCGTTGGTGCTAAGGTTATTAACCATTGCAGGGGCATCAAGACTGATGTTCAGGTTATAAACCTGGTCATATTCAGTACCGGACTTTGTCGTTTGCTTGACTTCAGATGCAGTGCCAGTAGCTAATGCTTTGGCACCGGTGCCGGTATCCAGGGTGACTTTAGCATTTGGCATTTCATAATTACCGTTACTCATTTTAAGCGGCTGTGCCAGAGTCACCTTAAACGATTCATTCTTGCTCCAAACACGTATTGGCAGTGTTTTGGTAAATTGCTGCTGCTTATAATCTACCGGTTTGATTTCTTCAACATCATACCAACTTGAACCATCGGGTTTAGATACAAACAGAGAGTCGCTAATTTGAGCCGTGAGATGAATCGTTTTTGGTACCTGATTACTTGGTGCAGCATTTACGGCACTGGTGCAGAAAAACATACCCACGCCTAAAATCAGTGCGCATTGATTAAATTTCATTATGTATACTCCATGTGGAAGTTCACTCATCCGTAAAGATGAAGACACGCTATTTTCCAATCGGTGAAATTTCGTAAGAGAAGTTACGAGTGAATAACTATTCCTTTTCGTATCTGGTCCACAAGGTCATTTCACAAGGATTGAATTGAATACGTAGCTAGTTGTTTTTTATCTGGTTAGCCAGGCAGCTTCAACCTGTTCCAGATGGGCAGTATCTTAAACATCAATGCACTTTCATTGGAATATGCATTCAATTTTTGCAAAAAATACAGAATTTTAGCCTGTAAAGTTGGTTGTTGCAGAGTTACATTCTATTATGTAGAATGCTGCAAATTAAATGGCTACGCGCAAAAGTAAGCAGTATTCCGTTGTCTTAAATAAGCATTTTCACAGTGTGGGTACTCCATCTGTTATTAGCACTTGTTTTACTTCAACCGATTGCAAGCCTCTGGAAATTATGCAATAAGCATTACCGAGAATTCTCTTAAAAAGATTTTCTCTGAAGGGTATGGGTTAAGTCGGTGGTATTTTATATAAGGTAAAGATAGGTGGTTTTACGAGCCTACTGTGAAAACTATGGAATACATTTTCAATGACAGCGTAGTCTTCAAAGAGACAGAGGGATTACGCTATAAACATCAAGATCAGGTCGCTATCCCTATGTCTATATTGCAGGCAGGCGTGTTGGCTGAGCTTGTTAAGGCGCACGGTAAACCAGTCCATCGCGATGAACTGCTGGAACATGTGTGGGAAAAAAATGGCTACCTCGCCTCAAATAATAGTCTGAATCATAATATTGGATTCTTACGTAAATCGCTGAAAGATTGCGGGATCAATGATGCGATCATTACAGTACACCGGGTTGGATTTAAACTGGAAAAAATGGTTGATGTTAAGGTCTATCGGCAGGAAGTAGATTTATATGAAAATACTGAAAATAATAACGTAGGTGATAAAATTCATGCTAATGAAACTATCGCGCATCCGCCGACAAGGTTACTATTGAATAAACCGTGGCGACGTTTCCGGCAAACGATGCTAAAAAACAGATCTCCCTTGTTCCTCTATATTGGTGGTGGGGTGCTGTTGGCCTTTCTCCTGGTTTTAGCCGTTTTTAATTTTCTCAAGCCAACAGGGGAAAGCCCAAGCTATGTATCGACGGTGGCTGGATGTAAAATTTACTCAGTTTATCAAATTGATAATGGTCAAAAAGATAAATATCGCCGTTATGCCGAATACTTTTTACGATCGCAGGAGAAACGTTGCACACTTGATGACATGCTATTGATGCATGTCCAGGATGAGCAGGGTTCTGGTGAAACGCGTGAAGGAAATAATCGCGCTTTTTTCGCAATTTGCAATTTCAATAAGGAAACGTCTGATTTCTGCAAAAGTGTTTACTCTTATTCGATGGTACTACCATGATCGTGCGATGGTCGATATTGCTGTTATTGTGCTTCAGCGCCACGGCGGTGGCATTGCACTGGAAGCCCGGCGCTGAGAGGAAGATATCGCCACTGAGTTGCCGTGCTCAATCCAAGTTTATTTTTAACGCTGGGCCACAGTCGCCGATCTTCAGCGGTACTCTCGCTCTGCGGTTTAACAATGATGGCAGCGGCATCATCGGCTTGGCGGGGATGCTATCGATAGGTGAAAGCCACTACAAGGTACTACGAACCGCTATCATGCACTATACCGTTGTAGACGCAGAACATGGCTGGTTCGATGTTCGCCCCGTTAGAGATGCAGTCAGGAAGAATGATAATGCTCCTGACGAAGTGGTTGATACTTATTTGCTCGGCAGCGCAGATAGAAAAGAGCCGCGTATCTTTCACGTCTGGCCGCTGAATGACAAGGCGTATCTGATTGGCAACATGCATTCCCCACTCATGGTGTGCTCGCGGAGGAATGACTGAATTCAAACGTGCCCAGACCATGCCCACCCTTGCATTGGTGTATTGCATCAATTCAGCCGTGCAGGGTAATCGCTTTAGGAAATAGGCAAAATGACCTGCTTTGTTTTTTAACCAGGGATTGCTAGCATGAAAGTCGCACCTTGGTGCAGCATTCACCCCAACCAGTAATAAGCGAAGGTTCAATGAAATCGTATTCTTCATTGCTACGGCAAATATTCATCTTGTTATTGTGGGGGCTCGCTTTCTATGCGGCTGGGCTGATCTCATTGAAGTTTGATGATCCTAACTCGCCTATAGCGATTGTGTGGTTCCCTGCTGGCGTTACGGTTGCCGCTTTTCTGAGCGCCCGCTGGCGTGAATATCCAGCGTTGCTGATTCTGTTTACCTTGGTAAATGTCCTGCTCGATAAAGGTTGGCAGGGCAATCTATTGTTATCATTGACATATTCCTTCTTATCTATGCCTGCCAGTGTCGCTATCGCTTGGGTGGTACGCCGGTTCGCCCGCTTGAATGACGATCTTCACGTGGTGTTACTGTGGATTGCAGCAACCTTTGCCATTAGTGGCTTGGATGCGTTAATTGTCGGCAGCGGATATGCGTTGGCGAACGGTTTGCCAGTGTTCAGCCTGTTCTGGCGTAGCTTTATTGCCGATGTTACCGGGATCCTGTTTGCAACCGCAGTGGTCATGGGGTTTATGAGCAGGCGCGGAACGGTGGTGAATAAAAACTTTTTCACCCGGCTTACTGGCATAATCCTATGGCTTTTGCTCTGCGCACTAACCTGGGTTATTTTTGCTCATGATTGGCCCTGGTTGCAGAACCATGCTGCTGCGCTCTATTTTGCCCTGGCATGTCTACCTATCGTGTTGGTGATAGCCATCACTGTGGTATCAGGCAACAGTGGCGCTTCTGCTTCACTATTGGCGCTTGGCGTCATCGTTATTCATTTCACCGACCTGCGCAAAGGCCCCTTTTTCATAGATGGTCTGGATTTAGCCGAATCCCTGCTACTCGCCTTAAGCTATCTCTCTGCAACCGCTCTGCTGGTTGCGTTTATTCGGGTGTTGAGGCATACCAACAACAGCTTCAACCCGGATACTGGCAGGCTAACAGGCAACGGCGTGCTCTATAGTCTGGATCCAGTCTCCGGCAGCCTGTCTTGGGCGAATGAGATATCCACACTGTTCGGGCACCTGCAACCAGGGATGCTCGAAAGCGTTGAGGATGTTTTACAGCGAGTTCATGCGCAGGACCGGGACAAACTCTACAACCATTGGTTCTCACCCGATGAGTTTAATAAAAGCTCGTCGCTGGTTTTCCGCATTCGGGGTGCGAATGGTGAATGGTTGACGCTGGTTGATAGCGGCGCAGTCCAAATGGCGAGCGGTGAGAAGCGAGTCATTGTGGGCAACTGGCAAGCCAGTCAATATAGGTTGCCTCCTGAATGAAAATTTTAAAACCCAAGCTGGGAGGCTACAGCCTGTGATCCAGATAGCTCTGCTGTTATTTGGTCTTGATTTTGTGCGTTCTCGCGCCAAGTACCTGGTTATCATTGGGGTAATCTGGAGTGTACTGGGAATAGGCATCTTTATTGATGGCCTGGATGGCGTGGCTTATTTTCCTTTGCACGTTTTCGGTATCCTGCTGCTATTAGAAAGCCTGGTCACGCTGAGTATTGCCTCCAGCGGTGTTGGTGCGCAAAAAGTGGTTCTTTATTTTAAGGGCGGCGTTTTTTGTTTTGTGGCTATCCTGATCCTGTCCAACCGATCTTACAGCGATCTGTTGCTGGCGATCATTTTCGGCTTTGCCTATTTCGTGATTGGCCTGTTTGTGATTTCCTCTGCCTGGATAGTCAGATTCCCTCACTGGAAAAGTGCGTTGCTCAGTGGTTTTAGCCAGATTTTGTTTGCCGTGCTGATGTTTAGCCCTTACCCCATCTATTACAAAGCTACGGTATCGGTATTTCTCGGTACGCTGATGTTCTTCAGCGGTGTGAACACCGTCAAGTTGGCTCGGCGCGTGAGCCGGTTACGCGAAGGAACCTCTGTTTTTGAGCTGTTGGCACCGGCCGATATTGCCGATGTTTTTGGCAAAACGCCGACGCAACCCGGCGCTGATATTTCCGGCTTGGAATTCAGAGAACCGCTGATCGTCCATATTTGGACGCCTGAAGGATCGGCCGATACTTCGCCGATTCCAAGGCCGGTGATCAATCGCTATATCGCCGCTGTAGATTCGCAAGGCGTTATCTCGACGGGGCACGCAGCATTGGAACTGCCGCCAAGTATTTATATCAGCCTTTATCCTGCGGCGGATATTGATCGCTCTCCTTCAGAGTTTCTTAATACGCTTAGGGCTACTCGGGATAATGATGTTCCTGGCGTATTTCAACCGGACTATGTTACCGAGGCGGCAAACTGGTGTGAATCAGATCGGAAGATACAGTTTCACCAATATAATGGCAGGGCGTTGTTACGGTTTTGGAACCTATATCGTTGTAGCAAAACCTATAATCTGACCTATCGCAACTGTTCCAGTAGTGTTGCCTATGCTTTGGAAGCCTCTCTTGACGGGGTGCTTTCCAAGCGACGCAAAAAGTGGTTGTGCACATTACGTATGTTGGTCATGCCTGAACTGTGGATCGCCGCTCAACTGCGTAAACGCGCGCTCTCAATGGCCTGGACACCAGGGCTGGTGATGGATTATGCCCGTGCTTTGCAGAGCATTGTCCATCCTGAATCACGGGGTTGGTTCCAGCGCATTGTGGCCAAGTGGCGTTTAGTGCAGAAGGCAAAAAAATAGAGCCCCCTTTATTACTAGGCTGTGTCCCTTAACTGCCAGCGGCGCTCGCGTGCAGTTAAGAGACGCAGCCTAAAGAGGGCTCGTCAGCGAGAGAGGGCTTAGGCTTCTGCTTCAGCCGTCTCTTTCTTCTTGTCTGAGTTCATGCAGCTGTATATGACCGGCAGCACCAACAGGGTCAATACGGTGGCAAAGCCCAGTCCGAACATGATGACTACCGCCATACTCTGGAAGAAGGCATCGCTTAACAGCGGAGCCAGGCCGAGTACGGTAGTGAAAGCCGTCAGGAGTATTGGGCGCAAACGTGAAGTCGACGCATCAATAATCGCCTCCAGCATCGGTTTCTTCTGCCGTTCCAGGCCGATCTCTTCCACCAGTACGATACCGTTACGGATCAGCATACCGCTTAAACTCAGCAAGCCGATCAGCGCCATAAAGCCAAACGGTATGCCTGTCAGCAGGAAGCCCAGTGTGACCCCAATCAGTGCCAGAGGAATGGTTAACCAGATCGCAATGGCATTTTTCAGGGAACTAAACATCAGCACGGTGATGATGAACATGATCACAAAGGCGACAGGCAGGCTGGTGAACAACCCGGCCTGAGCCTCTTTGGTACTCTCATAGTCACCGCCCCATTGCAGTTGATAGCCAGGTGGTAACTGGATGGCATCGATGCCTGGTTTGATACGCTGTAACAGCTCGGCGGAGGTTTCTCCACCCTGAGAACTTGGGTCTGCCTGCACCGTCATGGTACGTTTGCGATCCAGGCGCATTATCAGCGGATCTTCCCAATCGGTGGTAAAGCTGCTGACGACGTTATCGATAGGGATAAACGTCTGGCGTGCCTGGCTCCAAATCATCACGTCGTTGAGCCGTTCAGCGTTTAGCCGCTCGCTATCCGGTGTTCTCAATACAATCGGCATCAGCCGGGTGCCGTCACGATAGAGACCCACGGCAATACCGCCAAAGCTCATACGTAACGCACTGTCAATTTCACGCTTATCCACGCCAAGTTCACGGCCAAGATATTCAGAGAACTGTGGGCGAATAACCTTGGTGCGTTCTTGCCAGTCGTGCATCACCCCGTCAGCTTGCGGGTCGGAACTGGCAATTTTCTCTGCCTCGTTCGCCAGCGTACGCAGCATATTCGGATCTGGACCGATAAAGCGTGCTTCGATGGAGCTGTTATTCGATGGCCCGAACATGATGCGCTTAGCCTGCACGTTTACCTGCGGGTAATTACTCCGTACGTAGCTTTCTATCTGGCCAATCATGGTGGGTATCTGGCTTAACTCTTTGGCACGTACCATCACCTGTGCATAGTTGGAGTATTGCCGTTGCGGGTTATAGGTGAGCATAAACCGCATTGCCCCCTGACCAATGGTCACCATGGTCTCGCTGACACCGGCTTGTTCCCTGATATGTTGCTCTATCTGGGAGGTCATCTTTTCGGTGTAGGTGATATCTGTGCCGTAGGGCAGCCAGAGGTCGACAAAGAAGATTGGCGTATTGGACGGAGGGAAGAAGCTTTGGCGAACGTTGCCAAAACCAATCACCGAAGCCACCAGCAACGCCGCCAGAACTCCCAGCGTAATGGTGCGTTGGCGCAATAGTTTAGCCAGTATGGAGCGATATACACGGAACAGCCAGCCGTCATAAGGCGTTTTGGCCGGTTCATCGGTTTTGGGTTGCGCTATTTTCTGTTTTTCAAACGCCCACTTGGTGAATACAGGCGTTAAGGTCAGGGCGGTAAACCAGCTCAGCATCAATGAAAGGAGCAATACCTGGAACAGCGACTTACAGTACTCCCCGGTCGCATCGTTGGACAAACCGATAGGCGCAAACGCCAGAATAGCAATGATGGTGGCCCCTAACAGCGGGAACATCGTGCGCTTTACCACGTTGCTAATCGCATTCAGGGTACTTTCCCCTTTCTGGCGACCTACCAGCACGCCTTCAACGATCACAATGGCGTTATCCACCAGCATACTCAGGGCGATAACCAACGCACCGAGTGAAACCCGCTGCAGCTCGATATTGAACAACTTCATCAACAACAGGGTGCCTAACACATTCAGTGCCAGTGAAGCGGCAATCACCAGGCCACTGCGAACTCCCATGAAGAGCAGCAGGGTGCCAACGACGATCAGCAGTGCTAGCAAGAAGTTCATGATAAAGCCGTTAACCGCACCTTCAACTTCATGTGACTGATCGTAGAAGACGCTGATACCCATCCCAGCCGGGCGTTCAGCCTGTAGCTCTGCCAGGCGGGCCTTGACGGCCTCGCCAACCACGATCACGTTGACATTAGGTGCAAATGAAACGCCGATAGAAAGCGCAGACCGCCCATTGGCACGGTAGATATTGTTTGGTGAATGCGTCACTCCCTGGGTAATGGTGGCTATGTCGCGCAGATAAACGCTACGGGGGCTACCCGGTTCGCTAATCAGCAGGTTACCCAGTTCCTGCACACTGGAAAATTCGCCAGTAGGATGCAATCTGATAGACTCGCTGCCCACCAGCAGATCGCCAGCGTTGGACACCACGTTTTGCCGGCTCAGAAGGTCATAAAGCCGTTGTGGAATGATATTGGCCGCAGTCATTTGGGCCCTGGATATCTCAATTTGAACTTCTTCCGGTACAATCCCGACAATGGCGACTTTGCCTACGCCTGGGACCACCACCAACTCACGGCGTAATAGTTCGGCAAAGTTGCGCAGTTCCTGATTGCTGTAACCGTCACCATACAGTGAGAAGAAGAAACCATATACATCGCCAAAGTCATCGTTAACGAAAGGTGAGCTGGTTCCTGGTGGCAAGCGTAATGCAGCATCACCAACACGCCGACGCAGAGTATCCCAGATCTGAGGTAGTTCAGCAGCCCCGTATTCGGCACGAATATTGACGGTGATCTGTGACAAGCCGACGCTGGAGATCGAGGTTACGTTGTCGATATAAGGCAGCTGTTGGATCTCATTTTCCAACGGTAGAGTGACTTCCTCTTCCACTTGCTGTGCCGAGGCACCGTCATAACGGGTAACCACCACCGCAGTTTTAATGGTAAAGGCCGGATCCTCCAGCCTGCCGATATTCAGAAACGCGAGTACCCCACCAATGCCCAGCAGTAAAATGGCCAGCCAGATACGGGTACCGTTGTTGATAAAGTTCTCTGTCAGTTTCATTACAGACCTCGCTCACGGACCCAGGCGCGTACTTCTTGATCTTGACGCAGTTCGCGGGTGCCGGCTGCAACAATCCGTTCACCATCAGCCAGGCCGGAAATGATCCGAATACCATCAGCGGTTAATTGGCCGGTTTCGACCTGACGAGATTCAACAAACAGTTTGCCGTCACGCTCTTTAATGACCCAAACGTGGGGTTGATTACGGGCCGTGCTGTCTGGGTTAAATACCGCTTCAACGGGAACAATGACATTCGCCGTTTGTGCTGCACCAGCCAGATTGCCGAGATTGATTTTTACACTGCCGCTCATGCCTGAAAGCAGAGGCAAGTCTTGCGGGCGCGGCATGCTCAGGGTCATTTGATAGGTCAGTGAGCCTGAAGTGGTATTCGTGGTGTGCTCTTTATAACGGGCGGTGAACTCGCGCCCCGGCAAATTATTCAACTGAACAATTGGTTGGTATTTAGCATTATCTTTATCAATAATAATGAACAGGTTTTCAGGGATGCTGAAGACGACATCCAGTGAGTCCAGCGAATCTAATCTGGCCACTGGCTGACCTGCTGGAATAACCTGATAGTTACGGGCATCGACCATCGAAATAACACCAGAAAAGGGAGCGCGGATTTGCATGTCGCTCACTTCTTCTTTGGCCAACTTTAAGGAGGCCTGTGCCGAGTCACGTGCCGCCCGTTGAACGTCAAGTTCTGCACGAGGGATAACGTTGCGTGCGCTCAGCGTAGCGAAGCGGTTGAACTGAGCCTGTGCCAGGTCGAACGTAGCCTGACGATCCCGCAGCCGCAGCCTGGCATCATTACTGTTGAGTTCGGCAATCAGTTGCCCCTGGCTGACGCGTTCCCCTTCACGTACCAGCAATTGTTGCAGTTGCCCAGGACGTTTAAATGCCAAATCGGTGCGATCGCCTGCGATAATTCTGGCAGGGAAGATCCTTGCCCCAAGCTGTGCACTGTTGCTAACTTCAAAAATGTTCACCGGGCGTACACTTTCGTTTTTTTCAGGCGCTGCTCTATCACAGGCGGAAAGGGAAAGTGCGAAAAGTAGAACAGCGACAAGTTTTGTTTTCACGATGTAATCTCTTCGGATCAGATTTTAAGGGAGCGATGATTCAACACGTAGATTATGGTGCACCATTGCGCTACGGTTTATCGCTCGTCTGGACCGCTCCGGCCCTACTCACGCCCTAGCGTGAACATAAATGATTCGTGGCATCTGCTGGATTGGGGCACAGGCAACGAGTCAAACTGGTAAAAATACGTCAGATATCAAGTGATAATCAGGCAGCCAAACAACATTCTGACTCTCTGACGGCGTCTAGGATTGGAAGCGCTTTACTACCATTTACCCCCAACCCCGTTGATTCCCGACTACTCCAACTCCCTCTTTTCACCGCTCTATGTTAATGAGCGTAGGTCATAACTTCTTCCTGCGACAGGTCCGGCATATTATTTCCGTTGTCCTTTGCGGTGATGAGCATTGTCATCGTTCCCTTCTGTTTCAAGCACTCGCAACTTCTTCAAGTTTAGTGTGTTACCACAATATCGGTAAAAATATCTTCATGATGAACAGGGGTTCATACTTCATCTTGCGGTAGGGATGAAAAGATGAAGGGGGTACGGGGAAATGACGCATCTTGATTGTGGCCAACCTGCGCTTCAGGGATTACATGGTACATTCATATGGTCAATGGTTTCTTGCAACTAGTAACAGCTGGCTATGTGTTAGGGCGTTAATGGCTCTCGCCTTGATCTCCTTGGCAACATCACAGTTAACTTTATCTTAAATATACTTCCTTTTTTGACAGGCAACATTGAGGATATAAGAAATATCCTGTTGTGCGATATTAATTATGACTCTTTCCTGAAAAGGGATTGGGTAATAAAGCAAATAATCATCTCAGTATTTAATGAGAATTATCCTGTATTAATAATTGAGCGATTAAAAAAAAGAGTATTGTTCTCGATCAAAATCATATTGATCTGCTTAAATCATCACGCTATTCTTGTGCGCAATACATAGGGAGCATGAATAAAACATACTAAATCTACGCTTTAATAAAGGCATAATTCTTTGTGTCTTTATATCAAGCGTAGAGTTGTTCAATAACCATATACTCGTCACATTTCAAGTCGCATGTGTATCGGTTGTACTTGTCGGCTACGCCTTATGGAGCAGTGTAAACGCTGTTTAAATCAGGCGAGTTCGACAAGCTTGCCCAATCTTGTGTTCCGGGTGAGTGAGGAAGACCAGACAACCTGCAGCTTTAAGTAATAAAGTTATGGGAGCAATACTAGGCATTGTTTTATTTCACTATTATATAAGGATGATTCTGTGAAAAAACTTTCTATTTCTGAGGCAACCACTATCGTTGGTGGTAACTGTACTCAAACTTGTACTGTTAAGTATGTAGCTACCGGTACTAAAGCTTGTAACGTAGTTACCACCTGTGTTGACAAACACGGCAAAGTTCTTAGCACAAACTCCAAGCCTGCTGGTAGCTTGGCTGACTGTAACATCATTGTTGTTCCATAAGCATCAAGCTTGATATCCTGAAATTCAGGATATCATTTCAGCGCTGATGCAATAGGTATATACCCAAGTTACTTCAAGTTGCTTGGGTGTTGGCTTTGCTTACTCACCCCAGTCACATAGTTATCTATGCTCCTGGGGCTTCGCAAGCTTGCCGCCTACAAGCAACCCGAATTATTTTGAGTATATAAGTTATGTTTAAGAAGAATCTGTTTCTTGTTGCCTACACCTTTGTAGTTATTATTATTTCATCGCTGATTACTACGGCTTATTTTCACTACTTTGTGCTTAATCAGAACAGCGATCAACAAAGCCTAATGGCAATTGGTAACAGTGATATTAAAAATAGCCCGATTAAAGATGAAAATGCCATCGTCGAGATATTTTCTTATGGCTGTCACTTTTGCGTTCTGAATGAAGAGAATGTTATCAATCTGGAAGCGCGTATGCCTGCAGGTTCAAAATTCATCCGTCTGCACATTAATAATAACCAGATGGATGGTCTTGCAAGCTTCTCTCCGCTGTTTGCCACATTAACCGTTATGGGTATTGAGCCACAGCATCGGCAGAGTGCTTATAACGCCGTTATCAAAGATAAAATTGATCTCAGCAACTCTCTAAATCTTGATGGCTGGCTAAAGGCAAACGGTATCGACCCTGAGGCTTACGCAAAAGCCAGGCAGTCACCGCAGGTGCAAGCGCTGCTGGACTATATGACGCAAGTCTCCAAACATTACAACATCAACGCGACACCGACATTTATTGTCAACAAAAAATGGTTAGCGCTACAGGACCGTGATTTCCCTGAGTTTGCCGATCAACTGCTGTCGTTATTGCAGCACGATAAACCTCTGGAGTAATAATGCGTTTCTTTGCCGTGTGGGTTTATCTGACGTGGAGAAACACCCTCACAAAAATAGCGCGGAGTTTTACCCCCCTTCGCCGGGCATACGTTAAATCTGTCTGCTGGTTGCTGCGGCATGGGGATTACCGTTGGTTTTTCTGGCTGGCCGCGTTGGGGCGGCTTTTGCATTTGAGCAATCGGGGCGACTACAAACGCGCCTTCGTGGCTGAAGCCAACAAAAAATGTCTGCTTAATGATACCCGCAAAGTGGACTATGCCAAGCTTAGCCAACGCCGTCGGTTACTGGATCTTGCTGCTACCTTCGGGCAAAACCCGCAGGTACTGGCCCAGCTTGAACGATGCAGAGCACAGCTTAACGCGGTGGTTGAACCTTTACATCAGGCGGGGCAACCGGTGGTATTGGCTCCCTTGCATATGGTGTCCGACGTGCTGGCCGGCATGGTCGGCAGCGGTGTTTTTCCGGGGCAAGCTACGGTTATTGTTTCTGCCAGTGCCGAGGTCTATCAGGACAAGGTGCGTCAATTGGGCGGGGTGAACCTGTCTTACTGCTCTATCCATGATGATAACCGGGCAATAGCCGGGAATCTGATGGGCGCGATAATGGAAGCGGCTGAGCATCGGCGGAATATCATTATTTTCCCCGACATCACGCCGGACTATACCGTCAATACCAACCACGCTGAAACCGCCAAGTTAAGCTGCCGACTGTTCGATCGCCCTGCCAATTTACACAGCGGTATTATCCGCATTGCCAGAGCATTGTCCGCGCAAGTGGTTTTTTACTATCTGTATTACGACAAGGAAATAAAAATTCATATTTATCAGCCAATGGCAGCACGAAGCCTGAAAGCAAAATTACCGGAAATAATTGAGATGTCGATCGCGCGGCATCCTTCGGACTGGCTGTTATGGCATTCACATTCGTTATTTTTTATCAATGAATAACCTGGAAATTTAAGACATCAGATCATGGAAAAGATAATCCCGACGCTGGTATTTCAAGGCGAAACGAATGAATGTGGGT
The DNA here is from genome assembly GCF_044865145.1 of Serratia aquatilis. NCBI lineage: Bacteria > Pseudomonadati > Pseudomonadota > Gammaproteobacteria > Enterobacterales > Yersiniaceae > Serratia > Serratia aquatilis. The sequence goes on from NZ_CP173186.1 coordinate 1,268,917, forward strand.
TGGCCTGTATCGCCATGATGGCTGAAACTCAGGGTATCAGTGCGCCGCTGGAGAGTCTGCGCGAACGGTATCCCGCCTCACAGCACGGTACTTCACTAATCACGCTGTGTAACATTATGTCTGAGCTGGCCATGCCTGCTTATCCTGTCGCCTTTGAACATGACGAGTTGGCGGAATTGCCCTTGCCAGCCATTCTGCATTACGGTGCCAACCATTACGTTCTGCTGGCATATCGTAAAGGGGACTATGTCTGTGTGATGAATCCGGCGATTGGTCAGCAGTTGTTGCCGATTAATGCGTTGAAATTGGAAATCAGTGGTTATGCATTGGTTCTGGACAATGAAAGTCAGACCGATCCTTTGGCCCAGGCCAACATAAAGCGCAGCAAGCGTTTCAAGGCGCTAGAATGTATGAGCCTGAAAGAAACGGCTAGAATACCTGGCATTTACCGTTTGATGCTGCTGGCGTTTCTGATTTCATTAACCCTGTTTATCATGCCAACGATGGTCAGCAGTGCGATCAATCAGGTTTTCTCTACGGCAGGTAAAACCGACTTCCCGTATTTCTATTTCCTGCTGGCATTCGTCGTTTCGACCACGCTAGCCTTTGCCGTTTGCTGGATCACGGAACGGTATATTAAACGTTTTGTGGTGGTCAATAGCGTAGCCGGATTTTCACGCTTGCTAAGTAACTCGCTGAATTTTTTTGATAAACGCGCTCCGGGTGAGGTTTTCAGCCGCTTCTCCAACTGGCAGATGGCCTCGGGCATAAAGATCGAACTGGATAACGGGTTACGGACAGACTGGATTATTGGCGCTATTGCTCTGGCGGTGATGTGTTACATGAGCCCACTGCTGGCAATGGTATCGGGCATCGGGGTCACGCTGATGGGGCTGATCAGCGTATGGGCTATTTATCGCGACCGCTATTATACCCAGCAGTTACAGGTAAAAACCGCCGAGCAGAGTGACTTCATTCTGGAGAGTATCCAGGGGTTCTCCACCATTAAATCTGCCGGGCTGGGTAACCAACGTAAAAGCATGTTTGCCAAGTTTGCGTTGTCGCTGTTCACCTGCCGTCAGCAACAGAAAGTGTATGAGCAGGTAAAAAGCAGCCTGTATCAATTAATTGGCAGCCTGGAGATGGTGGTTTTCATGTTCCTTGCACTGCCGCTGTTGAAGAACGGCACTATTACGCTGGGGGAGTTCTTTGCCTATAGTTTCGTTCGTGAGATTTTCACCTCCTATATCACCAAAATTTTCTATTCCATTCTGCAAAAGAACCAACTGCACGTTATTGATACTCGTGCTCAGGACCTGTTCCCACCTTCACCTGCTCAAGATGTAGCAGGTGAAGATGCGGTGCCAGCGGCAATACCCAAATTCACCTCACACTTGCGTTATCGCAACCTCTCGTTTGCCTATGATGCGCAACAGCCGGTGCTGCACGATCTCTGTTTATCGCTCAAGCCTGGTGAAAGCATTGCTATTGTCGGTGAGTCGGGGGCGGGTAAAAGCACGCTGTTGAAGGTGATGACAGGGTTGATGGCTCCGCAGCAAGGTGAGGTGATCGTCGACGGTCAGCCGCTCCTCTATCGCCATATACACGCACTGTTTTTCCTGCAGAGCCAGGAAGACATTTTGTTCAACGCCTCGGTGTTGCAGAACATTACTTTGTTTGATGACGACTTCGATGAGCGTAAGCATCAGCGAATTGAACGTTCGCTTGCGGGCCTTAATCTGCGTTCGGTGGTGGATAAACTGCCGGGTGGTTTGAATGCGTTGATCCGCGAAAGTCATGCCGGGCTGTCACTCGGCCAGCGGCAACGTTTGCTGTTAGCGCGGGCAATGTACAGTGATTGCCCGGTGTTGGTATTGGATGAGCCTACTGCCAACTTGGATGAAGAGACGGCGCATCAGGTAATGACCACACTGCTGGCCCATTGCCGTGAATACCATAAAACGCTGATCATCGTTACGCATAGTGAGAGTGTGCTGCCAATGTTTGATCGGGTTTACCGCATGAATAGTGGCCGCATTGAAGCCATAGGTACGATGTTTGAACCGCAGCCAATGCTGGCAACGGCGGTGTGTTGATGAAACCAGGGATTGCTAGACACAAAACACGCGCAATAGCGTTTATCGCCCTGTTGGTATTGGCGATTTTGATCGGTGCTGCTGCTTGGCATTTCACTTCCCCAGCCCAAAATACTCTGTTGAATACCGAAGATGTGACCCGTGGTGATATTGAGAAAACCGTGCTGGCAACCGGTATTCTTAAACCGGCACTGCAGGTTAGCGTAGGTGCCCAGGTTAATGGGCAGTTGCAGAAATTGTATGTGAAACAAGGCGATCGCGTTACCCGTGGACAACTACTGGCGGAGATTGACCCCACATTACAACAGAACGCACTGCGTAAATCAGAAGCCGCATTACAAAGTGCCATGGCACAGAAACAGGTCACCCAGGCAACGCTCAGGCAGTATCAGCAAGAGCTGAAACGTCAGCTGAGAATGGATCGTGACGGTTCTGGAGTAAAAAGCGAACTAGAGAGAGCACAGGCTCAGTTCCAAACCCAGGTTGCGCAGCTGAAAGTGAATGAGGCGCAGATTGTCCAGGCTCAGATGGAACTGGAAACGGCCCGAGCCAACCTGAGCTTCACCCGGATTGTCGCCCCGATTGATGGTGAAGTGTTGGGGATTGTCACCAAAGAGGGGCAAACCATTGTGTCTTCACAAACCGTACCGACGATCCTGGTATTGGCAGATGTGGACACGATGACGGTTCACACCCGCATTTCTGAAACCGATATTCTCAAAGTCCGCGTAGGACAGCCTTTGTGGTTCTATGTGGTTGCCGACCCCAAACACCGTTATGACAGCGTAATGGGCTCGCTCCAGGAAGCCCCTAGCGATGCGTTAAGGGAAGACAACGTTTTCTCTTCTGCTAATCAACAACCTTCGGCGGTGTACTACACAGGGGTATTTGCCATTGCCAATAGGAAACGTCTGTTGCGCACTTCAATGACTGCGCAGGTATTTATCATTACCGAACAGGCTAAGAATGCATTACGTGTGCCGGTTGCCGCGCTGGGAGCACAGCAGGGTAAAGACCGCTATCAGGTGCAAGTGATGAACGGCGAACAGGTCGAGTCCCGCTGGGTGGAGATTGGCCTTAACGACAGTCAGTTTGCTGAAGTGAAAGAGGGGTTAAAAGAGGGCGAGCGTGTGGTCTTGGCCCAGCACGTGATGGGGAATGGCAACAATGGGTGATCAATCTCCTCCTCTGATCCAATTACACGGCATTTTCCGTCATTTTGTTTCTGGATTACAGACGGTTGCGGTGCTGAAGAATATTTCACTGACCATTCAACGGGGCGAAATGGTGGCGATCGTTGGTGCCTCGGGCTCGGGGAAATCGACACTGATGAATATCATCGGCTGCCTGGATCAACCGACACAGGGTGAGATGCATATCAAAGGCATCTCAACACGGCTTGCCAGCAGTGAACAATTGGCCCAATTACGCAGCCAATACATCGGCTTTATCTTTCAGCGTTATCACCTGATGCCTTATCTGAGCGCAGTGGAAAACGTTGCCGTACCGGCATTGTATACCGCGATGCCTGCCGCCGAACGCCAGTCTCGAGCTGAATATCTGCTTACGCGGCTCGGGTTGCAACAACGGATGGAGTATAAACCGGCACAGCTTTCGGGTGGGCAGCAACAACGTGTCAGTATCGCCCGTGCCTTGATGAACGGGGCGGAAATTATTCTGGCTGATGAACCTACCGGCGCACTCGACCGTACCAGCGGCCAGGAACTGATGGGGATCCTGCACTCCCTGCATCAATCTGGGCATACCATCATTATTGTTACCCACGATCGTGACGTCGCCAATCAGGCACAACGCATTATTGAAATCAGCGATGGTGAGATTATTGCCGATCGTCTCAATCAGGCCGTTGCACCGCAGGAAACCAAAACGGCGTTGCCCGCCGCTGCCGCCACCGGGCGCACACTGTTCTGGCAGAGTGTGAAAGAAGCAGTAAAAATGGCCTGGCGAGCCCTATTAGGGCATCGAGTCAGGGCTTTTCTGTCGATGCTGGGCATCATTATCGGCATCTCTTCCGTGGTGTCATCAATGGCCGTTGGGGAAGGGGCTCGCCAAAGCATTCTGAATGAAATTAGCCAATTAGGGATCAGTACGCTGGAGATCCGCCCTGGACTTGGCTGGGATCAACCGCGTGCGGATTTTGCTCGTTCGCTGACCATCTCTGATGTTGAACTACTGGCACGGCAACCCTATGTCGATAGTGTCTCTCCGGTCGTTAGCACCAGCGTTACTGCCGTGCGTGGAGGCAAGCAGGTTCAGGTGTCTATTTCGGGTATCAGTAATGCCTATTTTCGCGTTCAGGGGCTGAATTTCCTGTCTGGCAATAGCTTTACCCAACGCGATCTTGATGAGCGAGAGCCGGTAGTGATCATCGATCCCGAATTACGCTCAACGCTATTTGAGCAGGGTGAGGTTCCTGAAGGGGAAATAGTACAACTTGCCGGTACGCCTTACCGGGTGATCGGGGTCGCCGAGCGTAAGGGGGGAAAGTTCAGCGGCATGATGTTGGGTGCCTGGATGCCATACACCTCGTTGCTGGAACGGATGTCCGGCAACATGCCTATCGAGTCGATAACGCTGCGCGTCCATGAAGGGAGTTCCCTGCGTGAAGTGCAAGGCAGCGTGGAACGGTTGTTGGAGCAGGTTCACGGCCAACGTGACTTTTTTACCCAGACCAACGATCAGATGACGCAGACAATTCGCAAAGCTTCGGACTCCATGACTTTGCTGATCACCGCGATTGCCGGGATTTCACTGCTGGTGGGGGGGGTGGGGGTAATGAACATCATGCTGGTTTCGGTGACCGAGCGCACCCATGAGATTGGTATACGCCTTTCTGTGGGCGCGCGTCCAGTGGACATCATGCGCCAGTTTCTGATCGAAGCCATGGTGATCTGCTCGCTGGGGGGGATTATCGGCGTTATTGGCTCCGGGGTAGCCGGCGTGATTTTCTCCTGGGTGACCCAGGAGTTCACCATGGTCTTTACCTGGCCACCGATCTTACTGGCCTGTGGTTCTTCGGCACTGATTGGTCTGGGGTTCGGTTTTTTCCCCGCGCGCAATGCGGCGCGCCTTCACCCAACGGAGGCGCTGGCGCGCGAGTAATGATGAACAGACTCTCTCTGGCAATAGCGCTATCCCTGCTGCTGAGTGGTTGCGGCTCCCTGGTTAAAAGTGACTACCAACCGCCCATGTTGTCGGTACCCACGCATTGGCGGGTAGAGGATACCGGCTCTGGCTATCTGCAACACACCGAGCACTGGTGGGATAATTTCAACGATCCACAGTTATCTACTCTGATTGGCCGTGCGCTTACCAGCAACAACGATTTGGCCATCGCCGGGTTGCAGTTGCAGCAGGCGCGGCTGGCAGCTGGGTTAACCAATACCAATCTGACACCGGACGTGGCGGTCAGCGGTGCTGCTAGTAATAGCAGTAATCTGCGTAAGGATAGAACGCCGGTTGAGTCTTACAGCAGTTCGCTGGATCTCAGCTATGAGCTGGATCTGTGGGGTAAGCTGGCGCGAGCCAGGGAGCAGGCGCAATGGCAGGTCGAAGCCACGGAACAGGATCGGCAAAATACTGCGCTGACGCTGATAGGCAGCACGGCACAATATTATTGGCAGATCGCCAATCTCAACCAACAGATCGCGCAGCAGAAAGCGGGGCTGGAGATTGGCAGCAAAACGCTGGAGATGGTGCAGTCACGCTATGCGGCGGGTGCAGCAGGGCAGATCGATCTGTTACAGGCGCAACAATCCCTGCTCGATCGTGAAAACCAATATCGCAGCTTGCAGCAAAAGCGTGAAGAGGCCAGGAATGCTCTGGCGATCCTTTTTAACCGCTCACCCACCGATCGTCAGGCAGAACGTCCTTCACTGGATATCGATCAGGATGTGGCGATCGCTAAGACGCTACCGGTTGAGGTGATTGCCCGCCGGCCAGATGTGAAGGCTGCAGAAGGGCGGCTGCGTGCAGCCCTGGCAGGTTCGGATGTGGAGCGCTTGAGTTTCTACCCGACGCTTTCACTGACGGCTTCGCTCGGCGCGGCCAGCAGCGTTTTCCAGCAGTGGTTCAGTAACCCAACCCGAACGCTTGGCTCCGGCGCCACCTTGCCATTTGTGCAGTGGCAGACGGTGCAACTGACTATCGAAAAATCGCAGTTGGACGTCAAACAGGCGGCGATCGCCTTTCGTAGCAAGGTTTACAGCGCGCTATCCGACGTGGATAACGCCATGACTCAGCGCCTCAGTTATCAGCAGCAAAGAAAAAACCAGCAGCAGAGCCTGAAGCTCAGCCAGCAGCGCTTGGCGCTGGCCAAGAGCCAGTATCAGGCCGGAGCTGTCTCTCTCCAGACCTTGCTGGATGCTGAGGATGCGCTGTTGACCATTGAAACCAATTTGTCCGACCTGCAGTACAACTACCTCAATGCCACCATGAAACTGTGGTTAGCGTTGGGCGGCGGTATGGAAAAAGAAAACATTAGGGAAGAAAAACATGAATAGAGATCCTTTGCCACGCCGGGTGGTCGTGACTGGCTATGGGGCGATAACCCCGATGGGGATGAATGCCGAACGAAGCTGGGAGGCAATGATGGATTACCAGTTGGGTTATCGCTACTACGATAGATCCAGCGATGGGGTTCAGTCTCGTTTCTTTGGTGTGATAGATGAAGAGCCCAATCTGAAAGGGGTGCCCGCTGCGATCCGCCGCCGCTTGCCGCGTTATGCCAGGCTAGTGTTGGCAGCCGCCCGTGAAGCGATGGAAATGGCATTCCACAGTGAAAGCCCGGCAGCTTATTACGACCTGTTGGACTGTGGCACCATCATCGGTAGCGGTTGGGCGGGTCAGGATGAAACCCATAATAATTATGCAGACTACCAGCGGACCGGACTGGGCTCACCCTTTGGTTGCTTCCTTTCAATGCCTAATGCGGCCACAGCGGCCTGTAGCCTCTATTGGGGCCTGCGGGGTTATCAAAATAGCCCGATAGCCGCCTGTGCGACAGGGACTATTGCCATCGGAGATGCTTTTGAAGTGATTCGCAGTGGTCGCGCAGCAATGATGTTGGCGGGGGCGGGTGAATCTTTGCGCACCGATGCTGCGGTTTGGAATATCGACGTATTGCGTGCGCTGGCCAGTGAGCAGGAAGATATCAGCAAGGCCTGTTGCCCGTTTAGCCTTGATCGCAACGGTTTTGTGCTCTCTGAAGGGGCTGCTGTTGTGTGCCTGGAAGAGCGCGAAGCCGCGCTGGCCCGTGGGGCAACAATCCTGGGGGAGATTAAGGGCTATGGTAACTATTCCGATGCCTTCGATTTTACTGCCCCGGCAGAAGATAAAATTGCCCGGGTGAAAACCATCCAGTACGCGCTGCAACAGGCCGGACTGGCTGCCTCTGAGATTGATTACATCAATGCACACGGTACATCGACGCCCCTCAACGATCTGAATGAAACTCAGGCGATCAAGTTGGCATTCGGCGAAGCGGCCTACACCACACCGCTTTCCAGCACCAAATCGTACTCCGGGCATTTGATTGCGGCGGCAGGCAGCTATGAATCCATTATTTGCCTGCAGGCGTTGCAGCATCAACTGATGCCTGCCACCTGCCACCTCAAAAACGCCGACCCGCTGTGTGATCTGGATTATATCAGCGAAGGCCACCGCCCAGCGGCGCTGACTAATACGTTGAATCTGAGTTTTGGCTTTGGCGGTGCCAACGCGGCTTTAGTGATCGGCAAGGCGTGAGCATGGATTACACCTATACCCTACGGGATGCTGAGGCGTGGGCTGCCTTTTCTGGCGACTACAATCCGATCCATTTTGATTTACAACATGTTCGCAAGATGGGGGCAGAGAAGTTAAGCGTCCACGGTATGCGAGCAATGTTGGATATGAAACGTCAGCTCAGTGCTGCGCTACTTGCAGGCGAACCACAACAGGATTTTTATGTTTTCAGCACGCGCCTGCGTCAGCCAGTACTCTGTCAAACGCCCTATCATTTGCAGATAGCCGGCAACGGCGAACGGGTGACCGGCAAGTTGCTGGACAGTACGACGCAGGAAAGTTGCTTCAGCAGCAAGTTAACTTCAGCCGAGCCGTTGGTATTAAGCCCTGGCGAACGGGAATATGTTCTGACAGCCGATGAGGTTTTCACTCAAGGCCAGCAGTTTCCTGGCGATGTTTCAGATATCACCCAGACCTGGGGCTTCCTAGACGCGCTGTTGTTCCAACGGCTGGTGAAATCACCGGATATGTTAGCGATGTTAACTTCGGCGTTACCAGAATTGGCTGCGACGACGCTGATCGAGGTATTTAGCCAGATCCCGGTGGTGCAGACGCACCATGAAACCCACTTCAGTGCCAGACTATTTGCTGCTGATAGCTATTTTCAAGCGGCAGAGCGGCTTTACTACGCCATTCTGCCGATGTTGATAATGGGAAATAGCCACAGTGGCTTTGTTTTACGCGCAGTGGTCCAGGCCAGATTGCAGCATCAACCGCTGATGACTACCGCAGTAACTTTGAAAACATGGCCGGTGGCCGTGAATTGAATAAGGAGTTAACCATGGAAAAATACGAGCAGGTTTACAACGCCGTCTGTGAAATGATTTGTGATGCCAAAGACCTTGAGCTGACCGATCTTTCTCCAGAAATGCCTTTGCATCAACTGAAACTGGATAGCCTGGACTATGTCGAATTGATGGTATTGGCTAAACGCGAGTTTGGTGCAACGTTGACTGCTGAAATGTTTATCGCAAATCCGACCATGACACTGGGTGAGCTCTGTCAGAGCCTGGCAAAATAGTTATGACCAAGCAATGGGTGTTAGTGACCGGCGGCAGGCGGGGTATTGGTCGTGCGTTGGTGGAGGAGTTGTCTAAACAGTGGAATGTGGTCTTCACCAGCCGAGGTCAACAGCCGCAAAGTGCAGAGGCCATTGAGGTGCAGCCTGGTTTATGGGTTGAATGCTGCGTGTGTGATGGCAGTGATGAACAGGCGGTGGACCTTGCTGCCCCAGACTTACTGGCTCGTTATGGCGCTCCCTATGCAGTGATCCATAATGCGGGTATCACGCTCGACGGCTTGCAGATAAAGCAAACTGGGGAACGCTGGCGGCAGGTCATCGATACCAACCTGAATGCCATATTCTATTGGAACCGGCATCTGCTGCCTGCAATGATGGCGCAAGGGGAAGGGGCGATAGTGCTGATGTCTTCGGTGACTGGTATCAAAGGCAATATTGGGCAAACGGCTTATGGTGCCAGTAAAGCGGCGATGATTGGCATGGGCAAATCGCTGGCGCTGGAGGTGGCTCGCTTTGGTATCCGGGTGAATTGCCTGTTACCAGGGATTATTGAAAGTGAGATGACACAGGCCATTCCGGCAGAGGCACTGAAGGCACTGCGCAAGCAAATTCCTTTACGTCGTTTAGGGAAAGCCAGTGAGGTTGCCAAAGCGACGGCGTTTCTTATCGGTGAAGACAGCCGTTATATGACAGGGCAGACCTTGATACTTGATGGCGGCTTGACCGCCTGAACCCCACCATTGTGTAGGGAGATCTCTGCATATCCCTACCTACCCCACATTTGGAGCCTATCCTTGGGCTCCTGACTTCCTTTAAAACCAGAGTATCAATACTCGTCAGACATCAAAATGCAGAGGCGTTTGCTGAGTTACTCGGCCCGCCGTTGTTTCTCGCCTTTTCGGGCAGTTGTAAGCATCGTTCAGGCAATTCGAATTAATTATCGGATATACTCGTCATACTTCAAGTTGCATGGGTGTTAGCTGCGACCAATCGCACCAGTCACATAGTGGGCTATGCTCCTGGCGACTCTCGGTCTTGCCGCCTACATGCAACTCGAATTATTTAGAGTATATTAATTTTATTTTCACCTTTGTTAATTAATAAAAATAAAGTAATGGTTAAAACGGCTAAGATTATTCCATACCTCAGGTTGTTTTTTAAACTTTATTTTTTAAGACTTTACTTAGGCCTGAATATTGTATTGTGAGTGAATCGAGCTGGCAGAATATTCAGAATATGTATAATTATTTTACTCTATGATTAATAGCGAATTTTCTTAAGGTCACCACCCTTTTTTTTTTACATGAGAGATGCTTAAGTTTCTCAGTTTATGCCTTGATTTACCTAATCTCGAGGCTGTCACAATCGCACTTATCAGCTATACTCCACGCAGGATTAAGGATGTTTCCGGAGGCAGGAGGAATACTCCTGAAAACTGCTGTGGAGTTGACAAAGGAAAAAGAAATCCACATTTTTCTTTGTGAAGAGTAAGAGGTACTATGACCAGTCGTAAGCATTTAACACCTTCTGAAGTCGAGAAGTTGCTTGAGGCAACCTTGAGGGGTAAAAATCCTGAGCGCGATTACTGCTTGATTTGGATGTGTTTTATCCACGGTTGCCGAGTCAGTGAGATAAATAGTTGGCGGTTATCAGATATTGACCTTGAAGGAGGGAATATCTATATCCATAGATTGAAAAATGGTTTTTCGACGGTCCACCCATTGTATGTTCGCGAAAGGAAATGCCTACAGCGTTGGATGGCAAAGAGAAAGAATTACCGAGGGGCTGACAGTGAATGGCTTTTTCTTTCTAACCGAGGTTCCCGCTTATCGCGCCAACGCATTTATTGGTTGATTCGTAATTACAGTGAGGCTGCTAATCTCGAGGTGAATGCTCATCCTCACATGTTGCGTCATGGCTGTGGTTTCGCTTTGGCGGATAGAGGGATTGATACACGGTTGATTCAGGATTTTCTTGGTCACAGGAATATTCAGAACACGGTGTTATATACCGCAAGTAACGCCAGAAGGTTTAAGGAAGTATGGTAACTGAGGTGTAATTAAATATGTCTAATGAGTCACTTTGAACTAAATTGAAACATACTCTAAGGATGCATAAAAATAATGTCAACATTAACAATTTATTATTTTAATTTTATGAAAAAAACATATTAATAACAATAACTTATCTAAATAAAGTCGCTTTAAATCCTCTGTGTAAATCTAAGTTTTTTCTTGTTTTTTCCTACTGCAAAACCTAAGACTAAATTCCTCTTTTTTTTAATGTAGTTTTTTATCTTAATTTATATTAAGAATTAAGAATAAAATATTACTTAATTAACTTTTAATCCCATTTGGTAGATTTTAAAACTAAAGGAGTCACTTTAGTTCAAAATGAATCGTTTGGCTGGAAAGGTTAGCGCTGCTCAATGTCTATTGGCGGAGGTGGCTTCCAGGCTATGAACTAAATAAAGGGAATGACATAGGGTTATGTCAAAAATAAACAAATGCATAAGAAGTGCATTATTTTAAAGGAAAAGTAGTATGAATAAGAAGCTGATCGCCATTGCTGTGCTTGCTACCTCTGCGTTGACATCCGGTGTATTTGCTGCACCTGGTGGTGACGGCACAGTTCGTTTTACTGGTGAGATTATTCCACAGGGTTGCGAAGTTTCTGCTGATACCAAGGACCAAATTGTTAATCTGAAAAAGATTGCTGCCACTGCTTTCCCTCAGTCTGGTGCAACTGCTGGTGATAAAGATTTTTCTATTATACTGACCAACTGCCCAACCACCGTTTCTACAGCTAGCGTGCGTTTTAGCGGTACTCAGGTACCAGGCAACAACGCCATCTTGGCATTGACTACTGAACCAGGCGTTGCAACTGGCGTTGGTATTCAGATCTCTGACAGCAACAATAGAGTGATCAACCTGTTCCAGGACTCAACCCCTGCCAATCTGGTTAGTGGCAGCGTTGAGAACGAACTGAAATTCGTTGCGAGCTATGTCTCAACTGCCGACATCGTTAACCCTGGTGTGGCTAACGCCGTCAGCAACTTCACCATCGCTTATCAGTAAGTTTTATCTGCCCGCGTCTACGCCGGCAGCATAAGGCATGGTCAGGGGGACACCAGTCTCCCCTGGCTTTTATCTTAATGGTTAAGTGGATGAACAAGAAATGAAAGTCTGGCGGAGTACAATAGTTGCAGCGCTCTTATTCACCTTCGGAATGCAGGCCCAGGCGGGCATCGTTGTTGGTGGTACGCGTTTGATTTATGACGGTGGAAAAAAAGAGTCTTCTATCGGGGTGAGCAATCCCGACAAGATACCGTATCTGATCCAGTCCTGGGTAGATTTACAGGAAGGTGATACTTCTAAAACTCCATTTATCATTACCCCTCCTTTATTCCGTCTGGATGGTGGGCAAGACAATATTCTGCGCGTGGTACGTGCTGGCGGTAATCTGCCAACCGATAGAGAATCTTTATATTGGATGAATATTAAATCGATCCCTTCAGCGGAGAAAAAAGAGAATTCATTGCAAATTGCGATTAAAACGCGCATGAAGCTGATTTATCGCCCGCAGGGATTGCCAGGCTCGTTGGATGAAGCGGCAAAAGGGTTACAGTGGCAGCGTAGCGGTAATTTTCTTCAAGTGACCAACCCATCGCCTTATTACGTTACTTTCTTCAAAGTGAAGGTAAATGGCACCTTGCTGAAAAATACCACCATGGTTGCACCGAAATCCAGCGCCCGCTTTGAATTACCGGCAGGTAACAGTGGTGGTGCTTTGAGCTGGGAAATCATTAACGATTATGGTGGTACCAGTAAACCGTTCACCGGGAATATTTAAAAACAGTCGCCAGAATAACTAAAAACAATCCCTGCACAGGTAGTGACGGGGAATGGACGCGGTCAGCCAACATTGATTGGCACTGCTGATAAATGGAGTTAAATGGATGAAGAACCCGAAGCGTTTAGGCTCTCGCGGATTTAACCGTACCCCTCTTGCTTGGCTTATTTCGTGTCAGATCGCGATGCTTATGGGGATTTCCGGTAGCATACAGGCTCGCGATTACTTTAACCCAGCATTGCTAGAGCTTGATAATCCGTCTCAGCGAGGGGCTGACCTGACGGTTTTTGAGGATGGGGTCAACCAGGCTCCGGGTAAATACCGCGTTGACGTGTTTTTGAATGGCAGTATGGTGGATACCCAAGAGCTCGACTTCTCCTTACAGAAAGATGCTACTGGCAAAGAGAGCCTGCAGCCTTGTATCAGCAGCAGCATGCTCGAAACAATGGGTGTCAGGATCAATTCTTTTCCGGCCATCCAGGCTTCCGCGCAGTGCGTCAATCTCTCGAGTGCTATCCCACAAGCATCAGCCAATTTCCGTTTCAACCAGCAACGGCTGGATCTGAGTATTCCGCAGGCTGCCCTGAACTCGATGGCCCGTGAGTATGTCTCACCAGATAAGTGGGATCAGGGTGTCCCGGCTCTGTTGGTGAATTACACCTTTTCTGGCGCCAATAATTGGTCTCGTAATAACGACAACTATAACAACAATGGCAGTGATAATAACGAGAGTGTCGAAGGTATTAATGCTAACAGCAACAACAGTAGCTATTTCCTGAGTTTGCGTTCGGGGGCAAACTTGGGTGCGTGGCGTTTGCGTAACTATTCATCCTGGAATAGAAACAGTGATGGTCAAAGCCGCTGGGACTCCATTAACACCTATTTACAGCGCGACATTATCGCGCTGAAAAGCCAGTTGGTATTGGGGGAAAGTACCTCATCTAGCGATGTCTTTGACAGCGTCCCCTTCCGTGGTGGCCAACTGAGTTCTGATGACGAAATGTTGCCAGCCAGTATGAAAGGTTATGCGCCTGTAGTACGTGGGATTGCCCGTAGTAACGCCCAGGTCACGATCCGGCAGAACGGCTTCATCATCTATCAGAGCTATGTACCTCCTGGGGCTTTTGTAATCAATGACTTGTATCCAACCTCAGGCAGTGGCGATCTGAATGTAACCATCAAGGAAGCGGATGGCAGCCAACAGCTCCTGGTAGTGCCATTTGCCTCGGTGCCGGTTCTGCAACGCGAAGGATACTTCAAATATAGCCTAACCAGTGGTCAATACCGCTCCTATAACGATGACGTTGAGAAAACGCCGTTTACTCAGGGAACAGCAATTTATGGCTTACCTTGGGGCGCGACGATTTATGGTGGAGTGCAGGCTGCCAGTAAATATCAGTCACTAGCCTTTGGCTGGGGCCAGAATATGGGGGTGATCGGCGCGATATCTGCCGACGTGACACAAGCCTGGACCAAACCTGATAACTCACGGAAAGAAAGTGGTCAATCCTGGCGTATGCGCTACGGTAAGAGCTTTGTTGAAACGGGTACCAACTTCAGCCTGGCGAGTTATCGCTATTCCACCCAGGGCTTCTTCACGTTGCAAGAAGCCTTGGATACCTACACCAACAGCGGAACTTCGTCTTACCTTAGCCGTAGGAAGAACAGGGCTGAACTGACGCTAAGCCAAAACCTGTGGCAAGGCGCCGGAGCGCTGTCTCTGAGCCTGGTCAGGGAAGACTACTGGGATGATAACCGCCGCAACCAGTCGATGAGCTTGGGATACAACAACAGTTGGAACAGTATCAGCTATGGCATGTTCTATACCTACAGCAAAAACGGTTACAACAGTAATGGTGAGCAGACCAACTTTAGCGATCAGATCTTCTCCTTCAACATTAGCGTGCCGTTAAGCAAGTGGCTGGCAAACAGCTCTGCCAGTTACAGCCTGAATACCAGCCGGCGCGGTTCAACCAGCAATACGGTTGGGATTAACGGTAGCGCATTGCCGAGTGGCAATCTGAACTATGGTATCAGCCAGGGCTATACCAGTGGCGGTCAGGGCGCGAATGGTAACGCCAACCTGCGCTACCGTGGTGGTTTGGGTGAAGTGAACGCGGGCTATGGTTATGACCACTATCAACAGCGGATCAACTACGGTGTGCAGGGCGGAGTCATGGTGCATGAGAATGGCGTGACGCTTTCCCAGTCCTTGGGTGAAACGGTGGTATTGGTGAAAGCGCCGGGGGCAAAAGATGTCAATATTGCCAACCAGACCGGGGTGACCACCGACTGGCGTGGCTATGCGGTGGTGCCATACGCAACGGTTTATCGCAAAAACAGTGTCGCACTGGATACCACCACCATGCCAGATGATGTCGATATGACCCTGACCAGCCAGACAGTGATCCCAACCCGTGGTGCAGTCGTCCGTGCGGACTTCAAACCCAATGTTGGTCAACGTGTGTTGATGACGATATTGATGCAGGGCGGGGCACCGGTACCGTTTGGCGCTACCGTGACCAGTGCCGACGGCCAGAATGCCAGCATTGTGGGTGATAGCGGGCAGGTGTATCTCACCGGTATGACCGGGAGTGGCAAGCTGAACGTTAAATGGGGCACGACCTCTTCAGAACAGTGTCAGGTGTCTTACAGTCTGGCGGAGCGGAAAGAGAATACCGGCATTCTGTTAATGAATAGCCAGTGTTTATAAAGGCGTTGACTATGAAAAATTTGAAATCTATTTTACGTTTCTCGGTTTTTGGTAGCGTGGTTGCTGCTGGCCTGCTATTTACCCAGCAGGTACAGGCGGCGGGCTCGGGGATTTGCTGGCCGACAGATGGCACGGTGACTAGGACTTTCGATTTTACCAAGACCTACGATGATCCTGCATTAAACGTGGCTGGGAGGGTGATAGAAAATGCTGCGGGAAGTATTTGGGACAGCCTGCCTCTTTATCCGGTAACCTGTGACTGCCCTAATCCGCCTACAATGTTTACGTCGTGGATTTCTGCGAGATCGCAGTTACCGCTGGGGGATGTTCCTATTATTGCCGGTGGTAAAACTCTTCAACCCTATAATATAAATGAATTTCTTGCGGTAGCCGCCGAGGTGTGGATTGCAGGAAATGTTAATGATTATGCCGCTGTCCCTTTTAATAATGTGTCCAATAAGTTAACACCTGCTGATTTTCCAGGTACAACAACAGGACAAAAGTGTAGCCGATGGGACTATGGTAGTGGTTCTAAAGGAAAGGTCCATCTCCGTTTTCGTCGTGCTTTTGTTGGAACTCAAGATTTTGGCACAGTCCCTTTGATTAACGTCTATATCTCTTCAAAGGATGGTGTTTCCAGCCCACAAGCAGCGGTTACTATTATGATGACGGGCAGCGTCACGGTTCCACAGAAATGTGACATTAACCCGCAAGCCATTACCATAGATTTTGGCGATATTATGTCAAACTCCTTTAAAACCGCAGGGGTGAAACCAGAAGGTTTTAATAATAGGAATCAAGTCCTCACTCTTGCCTGTCGTAACGTTGCTGATGGGGTGAAAATTAATCTGCTGCTGCAGGCAGTCCCTGACGCGAGGTTTAGCAATGCACTGCAAACTGACAATAGTGATATTGCCGTCAGGATTGAGGATGCCAACGGTAATATCATCTCTCCGAGCAGCGGCCGTTTGCCGGTAAATATGAACTATACCGGGCAAATAGACAGTACTGGTAGTACTGAGATGAATGTATACCCAATCAGTACCACCGGCAAAGCCCCGGCGGTGGGCCAGTTTAATGCCACAGCCACCATTGACGTGGAAATTCAATAATTTCTGGGTGCGTGATAAACGCGGTTAATATGCAAAGTGTAAATACATAATTACTTAATAGGATATAGAGATGGATCTTAAAAATGTATTTAAAAATGCGGCTCTCTGTCTGGCGTTAGCCAGCATGGGAGCCAGCTTTACTACGCTGGCTGCCGGTGCAACATTGACGATTAAAGGGACGATAAAAGCCTCCCCATGCGTTGTCGATGCCGATGATGCAGCGGGTAATGTTAGCGTCAATCTGGGGGATAGCATTGAGGCAAATACGTTAGCGGCACCAAACCGGTTCTCCGACTGGAAAGACTTTACTCTGCATCTGAAAGATTGCCCTGACGCTACGACCCAGGCTGTTGCAACCTTTAGCGGTACGCAAGCCACTGAAACGGGTGCTGCAAATATGTATAAAAACACCGGCACCGCAGGTAAGGTTCAGATTGAGTTGCAAGATAGCAGAGGCGGCGGTACCAGACAGGGGAATAGCAGCACCATGATGGTTCCGGTTACCCTTGCAACCCACGACGCAACATTCCCAATGCGGGCCCGCGCTTACACCGTGGAGGGGGGGGTAACTCCTGGCACTATTCTGGGTGTTGTCCAGGTGGCATTTACTTACCAGTAATACACTGGCCATACTTCAAGTTTTTGCGTCAGGTGTTTCCGGCAGCATAGGTATCTATGCTGCCAAGAGATTACGAACTTACTGCTGTTATGCAATTTGAATTATTTAGTACCTTGCTGGTGATATTTTCCGTCACGAACAGAGCATTGCCCCACTATACTCTTGACGGCTTTTATTTACCTGTGTCTGGAATGCTTTAAATCGGGGCTTTTTTTATTTGATTGTGATTTTAATCTGTTTCTTGGGTTCCTGTTGCGAGAGCGGTCATCCTCAGAGAATAAGCCGGCGGGAATGCTAAAATATGTCAGCCTTTGAATGATGCCTAACGAAAAGAGTAATCTGCAAAAAGGGAGATAAATATGACAACGGCTCACACTTATCAGAGAGTAAGTGCACATTCCCCGCATTTATATGGACAAAAAGGGAAGGGTGTAATTGTAATGGAATCTTGTCCAATTACTGCGATCGGTATGCGTAACATTTTAGCCCGGCATTGTGGGTTTGCAGCAGGTGTAGAGTTAGTCAGTAACCTTTCTGAAATTCCTCTTTTGATGCGGCATAATCCTGCAAAATTAATAATTATGGAACTGTGTGGTGAGGATGAGTCGGTTCTGGATGGATTGCGGTTGATTGCACTTTGTCTGGAAAATTGGCCGGCGGCATCAATAATCGTCTGTACCGCACTCGATAATCCTCGCGTGCTACAACTGCTAACTGCATCTGGAATTAAAGGGTTGGTTCTCAAGCAGGAGCCAACAGCCGCGCTGGCGCAATGTGTGCAGCAAGTCATATCAGGTCACCGTAACTACAGCCTTAAAGTCAGACAACTGTTAGCCAACCAATCCACCGGTGGTAAAGCATTGACTGCCCGTGAACTGGACGTTCTGGCTTATCTATTTTCTGGCAAAAGTGTCACTACTGCGGCGTTAATGATGCATCGTGACATCCGAACTATCAGTACTCATAAACGTAATGCTATGCACAAACTTGGCTTCCATAACGATGGCGAGCTGTATTTACAGGGTAAGTGGATGGCGAAAACCGGTCCAGTATTTACCCACTGACATTTATTCCGATATGCACCCATTCCCGGGATGGAATGAGCAGATATTCATACAGGAGTAGCCCTATGTCCTCTTTGTCACGAAAACCGCACGTCTTGGCTTTGATGGATCGCAGTCCGCTTACATTGACTGGGCTGTCATGCTTTGTTGATAACCTCGATGTCGAAAATGAGATTGTCATACAGGAAACCAGTATGGCGGCTGTGTCAGAAGCGATATTGTACAAACCCGTCGATATCCTTATCACTGAGCTGAATGGTTTGAATGAAACCGCTGCTCAAGGTTGTGCAACTTTATTGAGTTTGAGCCAGCAACTTCCGGAGTTGCGCGTCATTGTTTATACCCGTTGCCAGAAAGGTGAAGAGTTGTGCCAGCTTCTTGATACAACCAGTATCAGTATGGTTTCACGTGGAGATGATCTGCGTTTGGTCAGTGAGTTCTTCAACCGGGTGTTCAATGGTGAACGTGTACTCAGCCCGCTGATTGGTTCTTATCTGGCGCGTAACAATTCTGATGATGTATCAAGCCTGAATACCCTGACTCGCTGTGAAAATGATGTGCTGACCTTTTTGTTCAACGGTATGAGCCTGCGGGAAATCGCAGAACTCCAGCATCGCAGTATCAAGACCATCAGTGCCCACAAATGTTCTGCCATGCGCAAATTGCGGGTTAAGAGTGACAGTGAGCTGTTTTCGCTGAGAAAAAATATCGCTCAGCGATTTGCTTACGAATGATGACCTGAAATCAGGCTCGCCTTTGGCGAGTGACACTCCTGACCAAGGACGGGTCAGGAGTGTGTTGCATCTTCAATGGAGTGGTAAGGTGCAGGTAGGCGTTCGTTTTGCCGCATATGTTGGTTTCTGAGGCTTATGCGACCAGAAAGTCAGACTTCAACAATCTGCTGAAAAGTGCCTCGGTATATAATTCCTTGCGTGGTAAAATTACCCTGTTCACCAAAGAGATTTTAGGCGCACTGCATAGATGCGATGCTAATCGGGCGTGCCTGGAGTTTGTGCGTGACGTTCTTAATGGGCTGATTCGTAAAGGGGAGTGAGTTAAGTGAAGCAGGGATTAAAGTACGGTTTTTTATTTACAATGACGCTCCCTCTGGGTTGCGCTTTGGGAGCGGAACCCCCCAAAGAAGACATGAGATCAACACTTGAGTCGTTGAATGCAATAACCAGTAAGGTAGATGAAGCACCTGCGCTACTCTTATTGACCCCATCTCAACTGGATGCAGTCAGCCCAAGTGTTGAAAGAGATACAGCTAAACCTGCCAAACGTTCATTGAGCAAAAAATCAAGTGAACCCAGTTCCGTCCCTGTGGCTGAGTTAAAAAAACTACAGGCAAAAATCAATCAGTTGAATACCACTCTCAGCCAGCAAGAACGGGAGTTGAAACAACTCAGGCAAACGGCACAGCAAGATGCTAATGCGCGTGATGAAGTTGCCCGATTGAAAAAGAATCTGCAGGAAAATCTCCAGTCTACAGAAAAGATGCAGCAGGATCTGGCTACCGCAACGGCGCAGAAAGTTGAGAATTCAAAGAACAGCAGCCAGTTGCGAATGGCTCTCGATAAAAGTCAGTTGCAAAGTTCGATCTTACAGCAGCAATTGGATGCATTGGCTCAATCACACAATGAGAATACGCAGAAAAACAAGGAACTCCTGGTTGAGTTGAACGAAAAGCGTAAGCAGATTGAAGAGTCGCAAAATGCGTTGACGGAGTTAACCAAGCGAGTCAGCGAGAAAGACCAGAAAACTGCGGCATTGCAAAAACAGCTCGACGATCTGACTGTCGATCAGGCTGACAAGAATGGCGTGCGTGAGGCATTGAAAGCGCAAGTAGCGCAAAGTAAAAAACAGAGTGATGTACTACAGCAGCAGCTTACCGAGTTGACAGATCAAAATGCGGAGAAAGAGCAACAGCTGGTTGCCATGAAGAAACAGTTGGATACGCTAACGCAGTCTGAAAGCGAGAAAACTAAAGGTAGCCAGGCTCTACAAGCCGCTCTGGATGAGAGCCGCAAACAGAGTGAGGACTTGCAGAGTCAACTGAGCTCCTTAAAGGAAACAATGGGTGAGCAACAGTTGGAAAACGGAGTTCTCCAGCAACAGTTGGCCGCATTGCAAAAGACCGTGGTAGAGCCGAAAACTGAGCGTGAAATCCGTGATTATTCAATCGGGAGTTCATTGGCTGAAGACATGCTGGCCTTACTCAGAGAGAAAGCGGCGAACGGTATAGAGGTAGATAGCCGCCTGGCTTTAGCTGGAGTACAGGATACTTTTGCCGGGAATAGTAAGTTACCGCGTGAAAAGATAGATAAAGCGTTGGATGCCGCTGAAGTCGCGGTGAACACCAATGAAAAACAGCGTAAATTAAAAACCGAGGCGGCAGGTTTACGCTATATCGAGCAGTTTAAAAAGCAGAAGCTGGTGAAGAAAGATCCCACAGGCTTTTTCTATCGTATCGATAAGCCAGGTAAAGGAAAAATCGATGATAACAGTATTGTCACCGTAGCGGTAAAAGAAAGCCTGACGGATGGCAAGGTCATCAAAGATATGGAAGCCGCTGGTACATCGATCAAGCAACCTTTGGGTAGCTATCCTCCGATGTTCAAGTCAGCACTTTCCAAGTTACAAAATACCGGCAGTATGACGATGGTAGTACCGCCTTCTTTGGCTTATGGCGATAAAGGTCTACCACCTGACATCCCGCCGGGGTCTACAATGGTTTATAACGTGAAGATCCTAGATGTTGTGGCTCCTGCCGATATCGTCGCTCCTGTGAGATGAAAATCAGTGCGGGCTAAATTATACGTGTTGCCTAATTTAGCGTGATGTGAGTACTTGGCTAAATATGTATTGTTCTGAAACGTTCTACGTTGCTTGCAGTGTAAATAACGGTGTTTTGAATGTTTCTGTGGCCGAGGTAGTCTTGAATTAGCCGTGTATCGACCCCTTTATCTGCAAGGGCATAACCGCAAGAGTGGCGCAGCATATGGGGGTGTACCCGAACGCTGATACCGGCTAATTCACCGTATGACTTTATTAAACGATAAAGCTGCTGGCGGGAGATTTGCCCGCCGTGGCGTGAAAGGAATAACCAGGGGCTGTCGGCCTCCAGATAGCGTGGGCGCTGTAACAGCCATGTGTTCAGCGCTATACGCTCACGGTTCTGGATAGGATGCTGGACAGAAAAGCCATTCTTTAAACGAGATACGTGCAGACGGTTTGTCTCTAAATCAATATCCTCCAGGCGCAATGCACGGAGTTCACTAACGCGTAATCCATGAATAAAGCACATCAATAACATGCACCGATCTCGCCAACCATTGGGCCCATCAGGTATTGCAGATATCATCCTCTCAATTTCGACATGACTAAGATATTTCCTTTTTTTCATTTTTTTATCCTGCGTTACAGAAAGTAAATACTGCTGTTAGCTGGGTTATTTAAGCATCGAATACCTGACTCGGCAAATTAAATGTTGGTTTAAGATTTTTCTTGTAAAATATCATACTTACTGGAAAGTAAACCAATTATTTCAAAATATCATGATATATAAGTTCAGTTGTTAATACTCAGATTAACCTTCTAGCTAGAAATAAATCTATTGTTTATAATATGTAATCACTTTAATTTATTCACTTAATGAATGGTTTTATGACTGGGGAATAGGTTGCAAACATACCAAGATAATTATTTTTTTCGGTTGATGACTTTGATTCTACACAATTAATATGAAAGTGTATTCTGTATTACAGCAAGCGACTCTCAGCTTGCAGAACCTGTTGGTATGGGATTAACAGGCTTTCAGTAGCAGATTCAGGTGAAGAATAAATCCGATAGTCTGATGTTGATTAATCGCAACAAGAAATTAATATGAGTTGTGAAAGTGTTTCCTAGGTTATTGCCTTTTCTCTCCATTTCTTTGACCTGAGTAGCATTAAAATTTTTTTCAGATGGATTTTTTGTCTGTCTGCTCACTGAGAAATAGATTATTTATAACATTCATGAAAGTAAGGTTAATTTGCGGCATTTCCGATAAGAAATATCTTAATTTTATTGCATTGTGAATTTTTTTCATCTTCATGGGAATTCGGCTATTTCATGATGACTTACGTCATCATGAAAGTAGTCTATACCCAAAATAATTCGAGTTGCCGCCTACATGCAACTTGAAGTAACTTGGGTATAGATGAGGGTGAACACATCAGTCAACAGACAAGCGTATGGCGGTGTGATGCAAGACCCAAGAATGGAGACGCTGCAGGGTACTTACCTGTCTGAAGGTGAAATTTGGGCTACAACATCACCGCAGATAACGTTAAGTCAACCGAGTTGCACCTTGTTAGGCAGGACTTCACGACTTGCCCTGCGCGAAAATGACCGCCAGTGGCTCTCGCGTGCAGTTAAGGGACACAGCCTAATAGTCTCAATTATCTGTTTGGTTGAAGGGGACTGGTTTTATCCTCGCCAAATGTAGATATGGTCTGGCCTGTTAATATAATTATTTAAATCATACACTTGTTAATGGGGCTCGGTTGGTTTCTCGATGATGTGCCTGTAGAGAGTCGCCAAATTTTTAATAGCAATGTTTCCAATAATTAATTTGTTGAGAATATACCATAGGAATAGACTAGTACACCGATTGCTGAAAACGATAATAAGGATTGAGGCAATTGACTTATGCTCGGCATAATTTGCGTTGCGTCAGGCTCTAAGCTGATGATCAATCTACCTGGAAAATCGGTCGGGAACCGATTTGAACGCCGCAAAGTAGCAGGCCTAAGGTGAAGTCATAATGATGTGCTTTCTATGCCGTTTTTCGCTGCCCGAAGAGGCGAGTAATTGGTGGTAGTAAAAGTAGATGTGACAGGCGAAGTGTACTCTAAATAATTCGAGTAGCATGTAGGCGGCAATACCGAAAGTCGCCAGGAACATAGCCCACTATGTGACTGATGCCGACGGACGTAGCCAACACCCATGCAGCTTGAAGTATGACGAGTATATAATGACTTGCGGTTGCAGCCACCCTTTACAGATGCCTGCTCAAAAGCACCACGGGAAGGGGCCATTCTGGCGCAAGATGAAAGCAAAAATTTATTGGGAACTGGGTAGTCAGGAACGAGCCGATGGATAATAAATCACTTACATTCAGCGAAGAAACTCAATTACCACAAAAGGCGATACTTCCCGCCGCATGGCAATTGAATGAGCTGCAAAAGCGCTTTATTGAAGATCTTTGGTTGTCGGAAGACCAGACCAATGTCTCCTCAGATTTAGCGGATAATCTGGCAGCATCCGGCTAATAAGCCGAATCACACTTCAATATCCTTTAGGCTGTGTCTCTGAATTGATTGTGTGCGAGCGCCGCTGGCAGTCATTTGAGCTCTAGGGAAGAGGTGTGTGAGTCGCGGGGTTAATGCGCCAATTAAGTGCTGCGCAGTGCAGCAATGTGTTCGAATAACCCTAATCCGCCAATCCGTGTCTCAAAAACCCTCTTTTAACTGAGAACGACTCTGTTTAAGCTCTCTGCGTCGATAATTAGTATTATTTAAGTCCACAAATCGGCAAAGCGTAAATTGAAACACCACTTGATGTATCCCCACGGGATCAAGTAGCCGAGTAGAGCCGCAACATTGGCAACTTGCAGTATAATAATTAAGGGACACAGCCTAACAGTAACGGCAGTAAACACTTTTCTAATTAGAGGAACAGCCGATGGCCTTTTACAGCCCCCGCCGCATTTTAATGTACACCGTCGCCGTGATCCTGATCCTCGTGATTGTAGGTTTAGTCACGCACGTTGGGGTAGAGTGGGTTAACTGACCTTCGGGGTATCCCTTTACTGTCCCCTAGCGGTGCACAGCCTGTTCATAGGGAGAGGGGCTTTGCTTTTGATGCAGAGCCCTTCTCCCCTCAGTATCAATAACGCTTAGCTTGTAACAGGCAGCGGGCTAATCGCCATCCGTGCCGGGCCGTCCTCGTTGCGGCTGAAACGCCAGCAGGTCTGATGGTATTTCGCCACACTATTGCGGTGTGCAACGCTCACTAACGTTACATCAGGCAGCTCATCAACTAATAGGCAATACATCAGTTGTTCAGTTTCATCATCCAATGCGCTAGTTGCTTCGTCCAGGAACAACAAGTCCGGGCGGGTGAGGATCGCCCGTGCAAATGCCAGCCGCTGTTGTTCGCCGGGAGAAAGGCGATGGCTCCAGTTTGCTACGGTATCCAGCGAGAGACGTAAATGTTTCAGGCGGCAGTTTTCCAGCACGTTCAGCAATTGCTGGTCGCTATACTCTCGATCCTGATGCGGATAAGTCAGAGCCTCGCGCAATGTACTGATCGGAATATAACCGCGCTGTGGAAGGAATAGAGTACTCAGGTTTTTATCGCGGGCGATTTCACCGGAGCCATACGGCCAGATCCCGGCAATGGCACGTAGCAGGGTAGACTTGCCACACCCCGAAGGGCCGACGACCAGCACACGTTCACCACGCTTTAGCGTCATCTCCGCCGGGCTCAGCAATGGCTGTCCGTCTGGTAATGTCATGCCAAGATTGCGCAGTACCAATGGCTGCCCGTCCTCATGCTGCAGGCTGATACCACGTGTTTGGTCGTGGATCTGGTCCACAGCGGCATTAAAACCAGCCAAACGGTTAACGCAAGCCTTCCAGGTAGCCAAGGTAGTAAATGCATCGACAAACCACGATAAAGCCCCTTGCACCTGGCTGAAAGCGGAGGCGATCTGCATCAGCCCCCCCATTTGGATAGCGCCAGAGAAGTAACGTGGCGCAGCCACCAGCAACGGAAAGATTATGGCAAACTGGCCATAGAAATTGCTGGCTATATTGAGCCGTCGAGTAATACGCATGATTGACCACCAGTTACTGCGGATAGCCTCAAAACGGTTATTCAACTGTTGTTTTTCGCGCGGTTCACCTTGATACAAAGCAATGGCATCATTATTTTCACGGATACGAATCAATCCGAAACGAAAGTTTGCTTCAAAACGTTCTTGGTTATAGCCAAGCATGACCAACGGTTTACCGACCCACCAGATCAGCAATGAGCCCAATACCGCATACAGCAAGGCAAACCACACCATATAGCCGGGGAGGGTAACGGTATATTGGGAGATCGCAAAGCTGATCGGCCCACTGATATGCCAGAGAATACCGACGAATGAGAAGAGTGTGACCACGCTAGAGAGCAGACCGAGTGAAAGTGAAAGCGTATATTGGGTCAGAACGTTGAGATCATCGGCAATACGTTGGTCAGGGTTATCGATAAGCTGCTGCTGTTCGGTATGGTAATAAGACTGATGGGCCAGCCATTTACCCATGAATTTTTCCGTCATCCAGCGTCGCCAATGCATTTGCAACCCTTGGGTCAGATAGACCTTGTAAACCGCCAGCACAATGAAGATCAACGCCAGATAGCTGAATCGCCATAATTGTTCTTTGAATACCGGGTAGTTTTTATTCTGTAAGGCGTCGTAAAATACCTGATTCCATTGATTAATAAGTACACTGATGTATACCAACCCCAGTGAAATGGCGATGATTGCGAGCAGCATCGACCAGGCGCGCCATTTTTCTTCCGAAACCCAGAAAGGTTTGATTAACTGCCAGACAGCATGTTTTTGCGAAATCGTTTTGTTCATGATGATCCAGAATGTATTGTTTCCTTTTATGATGGACGTATGGCGGGGAATTAACAAATTGGCACTTGTAAGCAGTTTTGACGCCGCTGACCATTTTGTAATAAGGCCAATCACGCCTAGCATATTACTGCAGCTATACCCACCGCCCCTCGAGCTGCAGCCAGCCAATCCGTTGGTTCATTCCTGAGTCTCGACTCGGTTAAATAACCATGCCGCCATCAACTGATTTGAAGATGACTTCAAAGGGGGAAACTTCACGGATGTATTGAGTTGTGTCGCTAACAACGCTGCAGCTTTGTCGAACAGGACATACTGGCGGGAAAAAATGTGATTGACAATAAATAGATAAGTAAAAAATATGTTGACTGCTCTAATTCAGAGATTGTTCTTGCCATATTATGAGATGCCCTCCTTTAGCTGGAAGGGCACCTCAGGGATATAGCTTAACTTACCGCATTGCTCAGCAACGTCTTCCATGCCTCGACATTGCCAAGATAGATCCCTACTGGGATTTGATGCCACTGGCCTGTCACATCCTGCAATGCGAAGGTCGGGAAGCCCTCACCTTGTATTTTGGCCAGCAGTGCACGGCTTTCTGTAATGTGTTGGGCCGTCGATGCACCGTTGTCGCGGTGCATTTCTGTAACAAATGCCTTAGGCTCCAGGCCAAGCTCCTCAGCCAGTGTAACCAGCACTGGTAAGTCGGCGATGCGCCGTCCCTCTTGGTAGTGAGCCTCCTGGATACGATGCAACATATCCAGGCCTCGCCCGGCCAACCGCTCTGCTGAAAGAATGGCCGTAATCGGTGGCTCGGAGTCCATGATTGCGGTGTTATCTTTCAGTAAACCGTTGAAATAGCTTGCACCGAAAGTTTGACCGGTCAGTTCGGCAATTCGCTTGTCATGCGGCATGACGTAGTTGCGCCATACATCACTGATCTGGCGGCGACTGTTGCCGGTCATCATGCCACCGGCGTGCAGAGCGATGGTTAACCCTGGAATGGTCTGCGCAGCTTTGACCAGCGGTGCGGCGCCGTAGCACCAGCCGCACAAGGGATCGAAAATGTAGTGTAGTGTCGTCATGGTAGTGTCCTGCTGATAACCTATTATTTTTCAGAGCAAATATTTACTGCGGCCATTTCATCTCGCCTTTCAGCACTTTGGCACTCAGTTCCAGACTCGCACCGTCCTGCAGATTGGGATAATGCTGTTGCATGGCGGCGATCAACTCAGCGGCATCCTTGGTTTTTGACAGCTCGCTCTCCAGCGTAGTCAGGTAGTGTCCAGTAAATGTTACTGACTCCAGCGTCTGTGGTGCGCCAGGCAGGAAGTGGCCGGGTACCACGACCTGCGGCTGCAGTGCCTTGATACTTGCCAGCGTTTGCTGCCAGTGAGCACGGGACTCTACAGTCTGATTGTCGGCAATCCACGGATGAATATTGTTACCGGCCACCGCGACCCCACCCACTACGGCTTTAAGCGCCGGGATCCACAGGTAAGTGCGCTCTGGCGTTGGGCCGCTCAGACCTTTGACTTCAACCGGTTGACCATCAATGGTGAAACTGTTGCCTTGCAAGGGTTGTGGCACGATAACCTGCTGAGGGGCATTCTCTTTCAGAATCGGCCCCCAATAGGCAATTTTACTCTCTTTGGTGGCGTTGATCTCTTTGATCGTGCTCGGTGAGGCGATGATTCTTGCTTGTGGGAATGCGGCTTTAATAACGTCAAGACCGAAGTAGAAATCTGGGTCCGAGTGGCTGATGTAAACCGTGGTCAGCTTTTTGCCGGTAGCTTTGATTTTTTTCACCAGTTGTTCGGCATCATTACGCTGGAATTGAGCATCTATCAGCGCTACCTCGTTCTTGCCGCTGATGATCTCCGATGAAACCGGGAAAACGCTCTTTTCGCCTGGGTTATACACTTCCATGGTCAGCGTGTCGGCTGCGTTGGCGAGGGGACTTAAAGTCATTGCACAGCCAGAAGCCAGGATCAGTAACGATTTTTTAAACATCTTGCGGGTTTCCTAGGGAGGATCGTTGTGGTTGGCAGGATATTACGTTGCATAAAGTGAAAGAAAAATCGGATAATAAGCAATGGTTAGTTGCATAAATCGGGAGAGTTATGGATCGAATTACCGCTGCGGAAGTTTTTGTCACCATTGTCGATCGCGGTAGCATGATTGCCGCAGCAGATACCCTGGAGATGTCGCGTGCCATGGTCACTCGCTACCTGGCACAAATGGAACGGTGGACCGGTGCGCGATTGTTGCATCGCACCACTCGCAAGCTGAGCCTTACCGATGCCGGAGAGCGTACACTGGAGCGTTGCCGAAAGATGCTGGCGGTGGCTGAGGAAATCGATCTGGTCGAGAGCGCACAGAGTGACGATCTCCGTGGCCTGTTGCGCATCTCCTGTTCACAATCGCTTGGCCAGACGGCAGTAGTCGGTGCGGTAGCACAGTATCTGAAGCGTCATCCTCAGGTTGCGGTGGATCTGCAAATGAATAATCGCGCGGTCAATCTGGTTGAGGAGCGTATCGATCTGGCACTGCGTATTACCAATGAACTGGATCCTAACCTGATAGCGCGGCCACTTTCCACGTGTGCTTCGGTGGTTTGCGCGTCACCGGCGTATCTGGCCGCTCACGGTACTCCAAGGCATCCACAGGATTTGGCAGTGCATAACTGCCTGACATATTCCTACTTTGGTAAAAGCCTGTGGCATTTTGACGGTCAAGAAGAAACAACAGCGGTGGCGGTGAGTGGTAATCTCAGTGCTAATGAGTCGGTTGTGCTGTTGTCTGGTACGCTGCAAGGTGCAGGGATTTCCCTACAGCCTTATTTTTCAGCAGCACCGGCGCTGGCGAAGGGCGAATTGGTCGAACTGCTTCCAGGCTATACACCGCTAGTGATGGGGATTTACGGTATTTATACCTCGCGCCGCCAAATGCCAGCCACGTTACGTACCATGCTGGACTTTTTGGTAACCTGGTTTGCTACCGATCCTGACTGGCAAGCCACGCTTCGCTAAAGGGCGCGACTGCCCGCCAGCGGCGCTCGCGTCCAGCTAAGGGACACAGCCTAGCGCTTTATCACCGAGGCTAAACGGGCAGGAAACTGTTCTGCTTGCTGGTGCAGGTGCTGCACAAAAGCGCTAACCAACGCCGAGGACGGGCGATGCAACGGACGGATCAGGCTGACGGTAAAAGGCACTTCGACACTGAATGGCCTGAGATGGACGTCATTGCCAGCGTAGTCCAGTGCTGTCAGCGGGTTGACAATAGAGATACCGACCCCAGCTTTCACCATGGCACAGACTGAGGCAGCACTGTGTGTCTCAAGCACCATCCTGCGTTCAATGCCCTGTTCATTAAATAGAGCGTCCAGCAATTGGCGGTAATTATCCGTGCTCGATAGGCTGATAAAGTTTTCAGCCTGGAAGTCTTGTGGCGTTAACTCGCTTTTTGCCAATAGCCGATGCCCAGCAGGCAGTACGCATACCTCATTCAGGGTCATCAGCGTCATGCGCTCGGTGCCTGCTGGCGTCAGGGTATTTTCCGTCAGGCCCAAATCGTGGCGCTGTGCCGACAACCACTCTTCCAACAACGGCGATTCCTGCGGGATAACGCTGAAACTCACCTCAGGATAACGATCAACAAAAGGTTTACACACGGCAGGCAATAGAGATTGTGAAAATACCGGCAGACAGGCGATGGAAAGCTGCGCCTGTTGGAACTGGCGGATACCTGCGGCGGCATTCTTAATGCGATCCAAACCATAGTAAGAGCGTTGCACTTCCTCAAATAATCGCAAGCCTTGAACCGTTGGATAAAGACGACCACGCAGGCGGTCAAACAGCTGTAATTTAATAAGCTTCTCAAAGCGGGCCAACTCGCGGCTGACGGTAGGCTGTGAGGTTTGCAGTAAGGTGGCTGCTTCGGTGAGATTGCCGGTAGTCATCACCGCGTGGAAGATTTCGATCTGGCGCAGGGTAATCGCATGCATGGTGGAACTCCGCTGGCGGCGAATGCCATATCATAAATGAATAGACTATGGCGAAATAGATATTTTTCACGCAGGATTTTCGGCGGCATGATGATGGAAAATTTTATTAAGGGAACAGCCTGATGCCACGCGCTTTGAATGACACCTCTACTGCCTTGAATGCCACCAATCTGCTGGCATTGCCGCAACGTTTTGGCTGCCCTGTCTGGGCTTATGATGCTGACATTATCAGCCAGCAGATCGAACAACTGCGCCACTTCGATGTGATCCGTTTTGCCCAGAAAGCCTGCTCGAATATTCATATTCTGCGTCTGATGCGTGAACAGGGCGTGAAGGTAGACTCGGTGTCACTGGGTGAGATCGAACGTGCGTTGAACGCGGGTTTTGAGCCCGGTGGCGAAGATATTATTTTCACCGCTGATGTGTTGGATCATGCCACCCTGGCACGCGTCAGCGAATTGAAAATCCCGGTAAACGCCGGTTCCATCGATATGCTGGAGCAACTTGGGCGGGCTTCCTCTGGGCATCCGGTGTGGTTGCGGATTAACCCTGGTTTTGGCCATGGGCATAGCCAGAAAACCAATACCGGCGGTGAAAACAGCAAGCATGGTATTTGGTATGCCGACTTGCCTCAGGCGGTAGCCAAGGTGCAGCAATACGGTTTGAAACTGGTCGGTTTGCATATGCATATCGGTTCTGGTGTGGATTATCAGCATCTGGAGCGCGTATGCGATGCCATGGTGCAGCAGGTGATTGCCCTTGGTCAGGATATCAGTGCGATTTCTGCCGGTGGTGGCCTTTCGATTCCTTATCAGCAAGGAGAAGAGGCGATCAACACTGAGCACTATTATGGTCTGTGGAATCGTGCGCGTGAGCGGGTTGCCGCTCATCTTGGTCATCCGGTGAAATTGGAAATTGAACCTGGGCGTTTCCTGATGGCAGAAGCGGGGGTACTGGTAGCAGAAGTGCGATCGGTGAAAGATATGGGCACCCGCCATTTTGTTTTGGTCGATGCTGGTTTCAACGATCTGATGCGTCCGGCGATGTACGGCAGTTATCATCATATCTCGCTGTTACCTGCGGATGGCCGCAGCCTGGAAAGTCAACCGCTGCATGAGACCGTGATTGCCGGGCCGCTGTGCGAGTCAGGTGATGTCTTTACCCAGCAGGCGGGCGGTGGTATCGAAACCCGCTCGTTGCCGCAGGCATTAGTAGGGGACTATCTGGTATTCCATGACACTGGTGCTTATGGTGCATCCATGTCCTCCAACTACAACAGCCGTCCGTTACTGCCGGAAGTGTTATTTGAAAACGGCGAACCTCGCCTGATACGCCGCCGCCAAACGATAGAAGAGCTGATTGGGTTAGAACTGGTTTAAGCGATACTTGCGGCTCTGGGCTCAATCGGCGTATGGGCCGGGAGCTACGGACTCACGCAGCTTCAATTCGCCGGTAAAGGGGGGGAGCGGTTGTAACGTTTCTCCATTTATCAGGCGAAATGCCTGGGTGATGGCGGCTTCGATCATCGCATCGATCGGCAGGTAAACAGTGGATAGGGCCGGGTGCAGGTAGGCTGCGCTAGGCTCATCGTCAAAGCCAAACAGCGAGACATCCTGCGGCAGGCGCATTCCGGCCTGATAGAGGGCCTTCATCGCGCCAATTGCCGTATCGTCGTTGCTGGCAAACAGTGCACTGAACGGTGCGCCAGCGGCCAGCAAGGCTTTGCAACTGTGGTATCCCCCCTGCACGCTACTGTCTCCGTTGGTGACCAGCGCATCATTGAAGGCAATCTGGTGATGTTCCAGTGCCTGGCGGTATCCCGCTAATCGAGCTTGAGCAGTAGGAGTAGCAATCGGGCCGGTGATGCTGGCGATTTCACGGTGTCCCTGACGGATCAGGTAATCCACCACATTGAATGCGGCAATTTTTTGTTCGAAAAACACACAGCGTTCACGAGCTTGTGGGAGTTCGCGGTTAATCACCATTACTGGAACCGGCAGGTTATCCAGCAATGTCATGAGTGCATCTTCGCTCATGAAGCGTGTATACAGGATAATGGCATCGCAGCGGCGATCGGCCAGCAGTTGTACGGCTTGCAGTTCCCCCTCTGGCGTATCGTGGCCATCGGTGACGATCAGATGTTTCCCGCTGGCTTCGATCAGCTTGGCAGCCTGTCTTAGTAGGCGACCAAAATAGGGGCCGTCGAAATTCGACACCACCAGACCGATACTGTTGGAGCTTTTATTGGCCAGTGACTGAGCGAGAAAATTTGGCCGGTAGCCTAGCTCGTCCATGGCTTTAAACACCGCGTCGCGCGTGCTCTTTTTCACCTGCCCGGTACCATTCAAAACGCGCGAAACCGTGGCTTTGGATACCCCTGCACGAATGGATACATCCAACATGGTGATCATCAGGTGCTTAACCCCTTTCTACGTTCGCTGCAGCAAATAACGCCCAGTTTAGCATAGGGTTATGGCCGGTTGTGCCCGGTGATTGTGGTGAAAGGTTAACGCTATAAAAGTACTCAACGCAGGTAGGGTTTGGCAAAATTGTTGGTTGCCGTCATTATGTGCGGCTCAAGTGCCATAGTCCTGTCTTGCAGGCGAGTTTATTGGCAGCGTTTTTAAAAAGGAAACCAGATTGGTTCGCATCGTTAAGCTGGCAGATTATCCGCAGCATCAGCAACAGGTTATTGACTGGCAATGGCAGGCCTTTGGCTCTGATAACAGCCGGGATTTTTTTGCCAGCGTGGTGGCAAGTAGTCTGAGGTTCGAGGGTTTACCGATTACCTTTATCGCACTGCTGGACGATAAGCCGGTTGGAACCGTGGGGCTTTGGCGTTGCGACTTGATCAGCCGCCAGGATTTAACACCGTGGCTGGCGGCGCTTTACGTCGAAGAAACCCAGCGTGGTAGCGGGCTGGCATTGCAGCTACAGCAGCATGTACAAGATTACAGCCGCAGTGCCGGGTTTAATGAGCTATATCTGTATGCAGATTTCGCCGGTTATTACGAGCGCCATGGCTGGAACCATATTGGTGAGGCGCTGGACTATCCGGATCGCCCGGTGCGCCTGTATCACCGCGCTCTTTAACGTTGTTCAATTCTGCTCGAAGACATTATTGATACTGGCTACTGAGTGACGGCGTACCAGCGTTGGGCTGAACATATGGGTGATTTCCGGTAGCGGCTGATTGTTTGCCAACGCCAGAGCCAACTCCGCAGCTTGCGTTGCCATCGCAACAACCGGGTAACGGATGGTTGTCAGGCGTGGGCGCAAGTAGCGTGAAATCAGTACGTCGTCAAAACCGATCAGCGACATCTGGCCAGGCACATCAATGCTGTTATCACTCAGAACAGAGAGCGCCCCTGCTGCCATTGGATCGTTATAGCAGGTTATGGCGGTGAAGTTCTTACCACGCCCCAACAATTCGGTCATGGCCTGTTCGCCACCAATTTCATCCGGCTCACCATAGGCGATCAATTTCTCATCCACTGGGATACCTTGCTCCTCAAGGGCATCCCGATAACCTTGTAACCGCTCGGCTGCGTCGGAAATCTGATGGTTTGAACAGATGATAGCGATACGCTGGTGACCCTGTTGGATCAAATGACGTGTTGCCAGCCAGGCACCATAACGGTCATCAAGAGCAATACAGCGGGTTTCAAACCCTGCCAGCGTTCGATTGATCAGTACCATTCCCGGGATCTGACGCATCCAGACGATCAGTTCATCATCGGTCAGTTTCTTGGCATGTACCACCAGCGCCGCACAGCGGTGACGGACCAGTTGCTCAATCGCCTGGTGTTCCTTCTCTGCATTGTGGTAACCGTTGCCAATCAGCAGAAAGTTATGGGTGGCGTAAGCCACTTGTTCGACCGCTTTCACCATGGCACCGAAGAAGGGATCGGACACGTCGGACACAATCAGACCAACGGTTTCGGTGGATTGCTGCGCTAAGGCTCTTGCATTGGCATTCGGGTGGTACTGCAATTCTTCCATGGCAACCAGCACGGCAGCACGTGAACTTTCGCTGGCTTTCGGGGAATTGTTTATTACGCGGGATACCGTGGCTACGGAAACACCCGCCAGCCTGGCAACATCCTTAATCGTGGCCATATCTATCAACACTTCCTGAGTAATCGCTTACATTCCCCAGTTTTGCGGAAAAAACCACGTGCTGCAAGGGGGAGAAGATATAACTTGTGGTAGCGGTTGCAGATATTGTTACTTGACTAGAGTACTATTCTATTTATTGTTTATTTGTTGAAATTTTATGCTGATTCATTTCAGCCAAAGAAAATCCACATCGCTAGTTACACTTTGCGCCGGACTGTTGCGATTAGCCGCTGGAATGGGGTTGGTGCTGCGGGGTACATTACCAATCCCAGAGGTATTGATTGGTGAGAAATCGACATACTCTGTATGTACTATTTTCACTTGCACCAACCTACGCAGAAGCGTAGGTTTTTTTTTGCCTGTCATATAGTATCCTTCCCACAATAAGAACCTATCCCATTAGCGCCACTGGTCATTTTGGCCCAGAGCAGTATTCAGACAAAGGCTTTAGCCTCAGACTGCTGACAAAGCCCGTTATTAGGGGGAGCGTGCCGAAGGGGTCGTAACGGCGTAAGCCGTCGGAGTGCCCCTCGGGGCGCTAGACCCGTGTATCTCAGGCTAAAAGGCGACTTTGTCATCAACCTCAGGCTTTAGCCTTTGAATGCCCGCAAAGGGGCATGAAGTGAGCCATCTTCATGTACTCAATGTACGCGCCAATCATACCTACCGTGGTAGGTTCTAAGTTATAAAGACGATTAAGCCCTAGGGAGAGTGGGATGATATTTTCGGCGCTACGTGCCCTGCTGCGACTGTTATTTCGTGTACGGCTTGAAGGTGATACCCGGCATTTGGAGCAGCAGAAGCTGTTGATTACCCCTAATCATGTCTCTTTCATCGATGGCGTGCTGTTAGCGCTATTTTTGCCGATAAAGCCGGTTTTTGCCGTTTATTCCAGTATTTCAGAGCGTTGGTTCATGCGCTGGCTGAAACCGTATATTGATTTTGTTTCTTTGGATCCCACCAAGCCAATGGCCATCAAGCATCTGGTGCGGATGGTTGAACAGGGCCGACCGGTTGTGGTATTCCCGGAAGGGCGGATTACCGTTACTGGCTCGCTGATGAAGATCTATGATGGTGCGGCGTTTGTCGCAGCGAAATCTGGGGCGACCATTGTCCCTATTCGCATTGATGGCCCAGAGTTCAGCCCATTTGGTCGCATGGCCGGGGTGTTCAAAATCCGCACCTTCCCGCAAATCACCATCAGTATTCTTTCGCCTACGCGCCTGGCGATGCCGGAGGCTCCTAGGGCACGCGAGCGTAGGATGCTGGCTGGTGACCGGCTGCACCAGATTATGATGCAGGCACGTATGGATAGCCTTAAACCACAAACCCTGTTCTGCGCACTGCTGGCTGCACAACGTCGTTATGGTCGCTTTAAACCTTGCATCGAAGATATTTCATTTAAGGAAGACAGCTATCAGACGCTGATCAAAAAAGCGCTGGGTGTCAGCCGTATCCTGCAGCGCTTTACTGAGCAAGGTGAGCATGTGGGAATGCTGTTGCCAAATGCTACTATTACCGTGGCCGCTATTTTGGGGGCTACCCTGCGGGGGCGCATTCCCGCGATGCTCAATTACACCGCAGGGGCCAATGGGCTGAAAGGCGCAATAACCGCCGCGACTATCAAGACTATCGTTACATCACGCCAGTTTCTGGAGAAAGGCAAGCTGACCCATCTGCCGGAACAGGTTCCGCAGGCCAACTGGGTGTACCTGGAGGACTTGAAAGATACCGTTACCTTGCAGGATAAATTGTGGATCCTGCGCCACCTGCTGCAGCCAGCAAGGGCGATGGTGCCGCAACAGCCCGACGACGCTGCCCTGATCCTGTTTACTTCCGGTTCGGAAGGCGCTCCGAAAGGTGTGGTACATTCCCATGCCAGTTTGCTGGCGAATGTCGAACAGATCCGCACTATTGCTGACTTTACGCCGCGCGATCGCTTTATGTCTGCCTTACCTCTGTTCCACTCTTTCGGGCTGACGGTGGGGTTGATCACCCCCTTGATGACCGGTAGCCGGGTTTTTCTTTACCCTAGCCCGCTGCATTACCGCATCGTCCCGGAATTGGTGTATGACCGTAACTGCACCGTGCTGTTTGGTACCGCCACCTTCCTGAATAACTATGCCCGTTTCGCTCACCCTTACGATTTCGCTCGCCTGCGCTATGTGGTTGCCGGGGCCGAAAAGCTGCCT
This sequence comes from Serratia aquatilis, assembly GCF_044865145.1. Lineage (NCBI taxonomy): Bacteria > Pseudomonadati > Pseudomonadota > Gammaproteobacteria > Enterobacterales > Yersiniaceae > Serratia > Serratia aquatilis. The sequence continues at coordinate 1,305,188 of NZ_CP173186.1, forward strand.
GAAAGCACCAGACAGATTTACCAAGACAAATATGGTATCCGCATTCTGGAGGGCTACGGGGTAACTGAATGTGCCCCGGTGGTATCGATCAACGTTCCTCTCGCGGCAAAAGTCGGCACCGTGGGGCGTATTATGCCGGGGATGGAAGCGCGATTGATGAAGATTCCGGGCATTGATAACGGTGGGCGCCTACAGCTGAAAGGCCCAAATATCATGAAAGGCTATCTGCGTGTTGAACGTCCGGGGCAGTTGGAGCCACCGGCTGCTGAAGATGATAACGGCGTGCTGCAACCCGGTTGGTATGATACTGGTGATATTGTCTCCTTTGACCAGCACGGTTACTGCACCATCCGTGGCCGTGTGAAACGCTTTGCCAAGCTGGCAGGGGAAATGGTCTCGCTGGAAACTGTGGAGCTACTGGCACTGTTCCTCGCCCCGGAAGGGCTGCATGCAGCCACGGTGAAAGGCGACAGCAGTAAAGGAGAAGCGTTGGTGTTGTTCACCAACGATGCCAGCATAACCCGTGAAGCGCTGCTGCGTGTCGCGCGTGAACAGGGTAGCCCAGAGTTGGCGGTTCCGCGTGATATTCGTCTGGTTAAAGCGTTACCGCTGCTTGGCAGTGGTAAACCGGATTTCGTTACTTTGCGCAAAATGGCTGAACAGCCGGAGAGTGCCTGATGAACACGACTGATTCGCCTCTACTGTCTCGCGCCATGATCGCGGTGATCTGCGCCCAATTCCTCTCGGCGTTTGGTGACAATGCGTTGCTGTTTGCCACGCTAGCCTTGATCAAACAGCAAACTTACCCGGACTGGAGCCAACCGATACTGCAGATGGCCTTTGTAGCTACCTATATTGTTTTAGCCCCCTTCGTTGGGCAGATTGCCGACAGCTTTTCCAAGGGGCGGGTAATGATGGTGGCCAACGGACTCAAGCTGGCAGGGGCACTGGTGATTGGTTTCGGGTTTAACCCATTCCTCGGTTACAGCCTGGTAGGCATAGGTGCCGCAGCCTATTCCCCTGCGAAGTACGGCATTCTGGGGGAGATCACCAGCGGCGAAAAACTGGTGAAGGCCAACGGTTTAATGGAAGCCTCAACCATTGCGGCGATCCTGCTCGGTTCGGTTGCTGGTGGCCTGCTGGCAGATTGGCATATTGTGGCGGCGCTGGTAGTTTGCGCCCTGGTATTTGGCGGCGCGGTGGTCGCCAACCTGTATATTCCGCGTTTGCCAGCGGCCCGCAAGGCACTCTCGTGGTGGCCGCAAGCCATGGGGCGCAGTTTCTTCAACGCCTGCATTCTGCTGTGGCGTGACGGCCAGATGCGTTTTTCCCTGATTGGTACCAGCCTGTTCTGGGGGGCGGGGGTGACGCTGCGTTTTCTCCTGGTTCTGTGGGTGCCCGTGGCGCTGGGTATTACCGATAACGCAACGCCAACGCTGCTTAATGCCATGGTAGCCATCGGTATTGTTGCGGGAGCGGGGGCAGCGGCACGTTTTGTTACCTTGGAAACGGTACGGCGCTGTATGCCGGCCGGGATCCTGATCGGTGTTGCCGTGGCGTTCTTCGCCGTACAAACCAGTATGCTGAATGCTTATGGTGTACTGCTGGTGATTGGTGTGCTAGGTGGCTTCTTTGTAGTGCCATTGAATGCGCTGCTGCAACAGCGGGGTAAGCATTCTGTTGGTGCCGGTAACGCGATTGCTGTGCAGAACCTGGGGGAAAACACCGCCATGCTGCTGATGCTGGGCCTTTACTCCCTTGCGGTCAAGTTAAGCGTGCCGGTAGTCGGGGTTGGGATTGGTTTTGGCGTGGTGTTTGCCATCGCCATCGCTGCGTTGTGGTTATCCCAGCTACGCGCTAAAGCCTGAAAGTTCGGGCGCTGAATACAGCGCCCGGTACGATTTACGGTGCCGGTATGGTGAAGCGGGTATGGATCTCTTCCAGTGCCTGCAGCACTTCGCTATCGAGCACCACGTTGAAACTGTCAATGTTGGTTTTCAACTGTTCTAGCGTTGTCGCTCCCAGCAAGGTACTGGCAACGAACGGCTGTTGCCGCACAAAAGCCAGCGCCATCTGGCAAGGGTCGAGATTGTGTTTTTTCGCCAGCGCCACATATTCGGCCACCGCCAATTGGCTTTGTTGCGAGGTATAGCGGGTAAAGCGGCTGAACAGAGTATTACGTGCTCCTGCCGGTTTGGCGCCATTCAGGTATTTACCCGAAAGCGTACCAAAGGCCAGGCTGGAATAAGCCAACAGCTCGACGCCCTCATGTTGGCTGATTTCTGCCAGGCCAATCTCAAAACTGCGGTTCAGCAGGCTGTAGGGGTTCTGGATCGATACGATGCGCGGTAGTTCATGTTTTTCCGCCAGTTGCAGGTAACGCATCACGCCCCATGGAGTTTCATTAGAAACACCGATGTAGCGGATTTTACCGGCGCGCACCTGCTCGGTCAGCGCTTCTAAGGTTTCCAGCAGCGGAATGGTGGCTTTTTCGTCGGTGTACTGATAGCTCAGCTTGCCAAAACAGTTGGTAGTACGTTGTGGCCAATGTAATTGGTAAAGGTCAAGGTAATCGGTATTCAGCCGCTTCAGGCTGGCATCCAACGCAGCACGAATATTCTTGCGATCCAGCGCCTGTTGCGGGCGTATGCCGCTGTCATTTCCCCTCACCGGCCCGGTAACCTTGCTTGCCAGCACGATTTTGTCCCGGTTGTCGCGCGCTTTGATCCAACTGCCAATATACTGCTCTGTCAGCCCCTGCGTTTCCGGGCGGGGCGGGACTGGGTACATCTCAGCGGTATCGATCAGGTTGATGCCAGCGGCCAATGCATAATCCAATTGTGCATGGGCATCGGCTTCGCTGTTTTGCTCGCCAAACGTCATAGTGCCCAGTCCCAGCACGCTCACTTCCAAAGAACTGTGGGGAATACGGTGGTATTGCATTAATGGCTTTCCTTCAATGTTAGTGCTTACGGGCACTCCCTATGCATCAATCATTTGGCAAGCGAAATACCCGGTAAAACAGAAGCCAGAGTTGACGGCGTTGAAACGCCATTCACGACTATAACCAAGCCAGGAGATTGGGGAAAGTGGATTATTTCAGCCTGCTCGAACTCGGTCAATTATTCACGTTTGGCGATAACCGCAGGTTAACGTTCAATAATCTGTGTTACCTGATCGCTATTGATCTGGCGACGATTACCTTGCTCATCGGTATAGCCGATCAGGCCGGTATCTTTATCGACTTTAGGCTTACCTTGGGTGAGAAGCATATTGCCGTCTTTGGTTGCCATGACATAGTTGCTTGAACATCCCGCCAGGCTGGTGACCATTAACAGGGTAGAAAGGGCCATTACCCATTTTTTCATGCTGCGTACCTTCCAGAAATAGAATAATTTTTGTTAGATTAGCAGGTTGAGCAAAAGGAAGCAGTAAAACTGGGGCACGGCGAGTGTGCCCCAGGAATAGATCAATCGGCGGTGCGGTTTTTCTTGCCGCGCATCAGGTTGAGGGTTTCAACAGCCATCGAGAAGAACATGGCGAAGTAGATGTACCCTTTCGGAATGTGGACCTGAAAGCTTTCCAGCATCAGCGTGAAGCCAACCAGGATCAGAAACGCCAGGGCCAGCATTTTCACCGAAGGATGGCGGTTGACAAATTCGCCAATTGGCCTTGCAGCAAACATCATCACGCCAACGGAAATGATCACCGCAGCCATCATAATGAACAGATGATCGGAGAGACCCACGGCGGTAATGACCGAATCCAGGCTGAAGATAATATCCAACATCATGATCTGCACAATCGCGCTAAAGAAACTGTTCACTTTAGAGTGATGTTCTTCTGACGACCCCTCGATCGTTTCATGGATCTCTTTGCTGGCTTTCCAGATCAGGAACAGGCCACCCAGCAACAAAATCAAATCGCGGGCCGAGACGCTGTGATCCAGCACGGTAAACAGTGGATGGGTAAGGCTGATCACCCAGGATATCGAGGCTAGCAAACCTAAGCGCATCAGCATTGCGGCTGCCAAACCGATACGGCGAGCCTTGTTCTGCTGCGCTTTTGGCAGTTTCGCGACTACCAGGGAGAGGAAAATAATGTTATCGATACCCAACACGATTTCAAGAATGGTCAGCGTCGCTAGCGCTAACCAGGCATTGGGATCCACAATCCATTCGAACATTGCCGTCACACCTTAATAAAAATAAAGCGGGATTATACGCGTTTCTTTCGCAGGCGGTAGCGCGAGTTAAACCTTGTGTAAACAAATAAGGAAAAATTCGAAGGATATGATGATTTTAATTGCAAAATTGTGAGCCAGTAAATTGAAAAAATGGTGTTGTTAATTGGTCAAACCGTGAAATGCCTGGCGAGTAGGGCTCCGGTGAAATTTTTTTTCAGATAAAAACCGCGAGGTAGGGTAAGAATCGGTTGCCCCTGCTCGCCGATTGCCTCCGTCAGCGCTTTGTTATTAGCCGCTTTGGGGCGTAATTGCAGGACTTCACCATGGCGGGCGGTGATGCGCTCGACTTGGCCAAGAACAATCAGGTCCATCAGTTCTTCCCAATCGCGGCGCAGCAACTCTTCTTCTTCCTGATTGGGCTGCCACAATAGGGGAGAACCTACGCGGCGCTGTGACAAGGGGATTTGCCGCTCGCCCTCCACCGGGATCCAAAGTACACGTGCCAGCTTATGGCGCACGTGACTGCTCTCCCAGGTTACGCCACTATTACCGGTGAGCGGTGCCACGCAAACAAATGTCGTTTCCAGCGGTTTACCGCTGGCATCAACCGGAATGGTTTTTAACTCAATGCCCAGCTCAGGGAAATCCTGCTCCGGTTTGCTACCTGACATGGCGCCCAGATACAATTCCAGTAGCATCCCCACCCAACCTTTATCACGTTTCAGGTCGTTTGGAATAGCAACTCCCGCACGAGCCGCCAACTCGCCAAGATTAAAACCGGCTAGCGCCAGTGCTCGTCCAAATAGCTGTTGTTCATTTTCAGGAGGGAGAGGGGGGGAGGGTAAAAATGCCATAAATCAAACCTATGAGTTCTGGTTAAAAAACGTACTGCATTTGCCCACAACCCAATGTACCGATATGAGATGGGGTAAAAGAATAATAGTAGCATGATTTTGCATGACTTTTTCCTGCAATGGACAGTATAAAAAAATATCACTCGGTGCTTGTGCACCAGTAACCACCGACAATGAACAGGATCTTACCCCTATTTATCCACAGATTTCTGGGATAACCCAGGTTTTTGCCGATCACTGGTTTGATTTACAGCCTTGACGTGAGGCTTTTTTTACGAATTTGTTGATTTTGTGCGTCACTATTACGGATAAGCTGTGGATAAAATCCATGTTGGTGGATCTTTCGCCAGAGAAAGATCCAAAGCGTACATAGATCACATTATTACCCTGTTTATAACTGCTTAACTCATTTTATTGTCATGTATTAAAAGGGTTTTTATAAAAATAAAAATATAACGACTTTGTACTCCAGCCGAGTTTTACCGGCTTATCCCTTGGGTTCTTCACACACCTATCCACAGAAAAAGTGAATAAAACCGTCTTGATAACCCGTCGCATGTTTATAACTTTGCCTTTATCTGTGAGTTATCCCAATGTTATCCGGGGTGGCGTTGCAAAGCAGTGGTTTACCGCCTGTAGCTTGTGTGAAACAATCAGGTAATCAATACAAATTTATGCTTATCGAGGTAGTCCGGTGATCGATGATGATGGCTACCGCCCGAATGTTGGTATCGTAATCTGTAATCGTCAGGGGCAGGTCTTATGGGCACGCCGCTTTGGTCAGCACTCTTGGCAGTTTCCCCAAGGGGGAATAAACGCTGGCGAAACGCCTGAGCAAGCGATGTACCGTGAGCTGTTCGAAGAAGTCGGGTTGAGTAAAAAGGATGTTCGTATTCTTGCCTTAACCCGTAACTGGTTGCGCTATAAATTGCCAAAACGTTTGGTGCGTTGGGACACAAAGCCGGTTTGTATCGGCCAGAAGCAGAAATGGTTTCTATTGCAGTTAACCTGTAATGACGCGGATATCAATATGCAACGCAGCAGCACGCCGGAGTTTGACGGCTGGCGCTGGGTGAGTTTCTGGTATCCGGTGCGCCAGGTGGTATCGTTTAAACGTGACGTTTACCGTCGGGTAATGAAAGAGTTTGCCGCGACCGTTATGCCGATGCAGGAGCAAACAGCGCAGCGGCAGGTACCCGCTTATCGCCGAAAAAGAGGTTAAGTCAAACGGACTATGCTCACGCGTTTGCGAGAAATTGTTGAGAAAGTGGCTGCGACGGCCAGTCTGACAGATGCCTTGGACCTGTTGGTCAATGAAACCTGTCTGGCGATGGACACCGAAGTCTGTTCCATTTATCTGGCGGATAACGACCGTCGCTGTTACTACCTGATGGCGACGCGTGGCCTGAAGAAACCACGTGGCAAAACCATCGCTTTGGCTTTTGACGAGGGCGTGGTCGGTTTGGTCGGGCGAAGGGCTGAGCCAATCAACCTGGCTGACGCGCAGAGTCACCCAAGTTTCAAATATATTCCACAGGTAAAAGAGGATCGTTTCCGCTCCTTCCTTGGCGTGCCGATTATTCACCGTCGGCAATTGCTGGGGGTGCTGGTTGTGCAGCAGCGTGAATTGCGTCAGTTCGACGAAAGCGAAGAGTCCTTCATGGTTACCCTGGCCACGCAAATGGCCGGGATACTCTCATTATCCCAGCTTAATGCCCTGTTTGGTCAGTATCGTCAAACCCGAATTCGGGCATTGGCGGCCTCCCCAGGGGTAGCTGTTGCACCGGGCTGGCAGGATAGCAGCCAACCTTCGCTTGATCAGGTTTATAAAGCCTCAACGCTGGATACCGTCAGTGAACGCGAGCGTCTCACGCAGGCGTTGGAAGAAGCTGGGGCGGAATTCCGTCGTTTCAGCAAGCGCTTTGCCGCCAGTTCACAGAAAGAAAGCGCAGCGATTTTCGATCTCTATTCCCACCTGCTCAACGATGCACGCCTCAAGCGCGAACTTTATGCGGAAATAGATGCCGGATCGGTAGCCGAGTGGGCGGTGAAACAGGTAATTGAAGCCTTCGCAGCGCAGTTTGCCTCTTTGCAGGACACCTATATGCGCGAGCGCGCCAGCGATCTACGCACGCTTGGCCAACGCTTGTTATTCCATCTTGATGATACCACCCAAGGGGCCACCCAATGGCCAGCTCGTTTTATCCTGGTTGCCGATGAGTTGACGGCTACCCTGCTGGCAGAAGTGCCACGGGATCGTCTGGCTGGGGTGGTGGTTCGGGATGGCGCAGCCAACTCTCATGCCGCGATTTTGGTGCGTGCAATGGGGGTACCGACGGTCATGGGGGCGGATATTCAGCCTGCCCTGCTGGCTCAGCGGATGCTGATTGTCGACGGCTATCGTGGCGAACTGCTGGTGGATCCGGAACCGGTTCTGGTGCAGGAATATCAACGCCTGATCAGTGAAGAACTGGAACTGAGCAAACTGGCGGAAGATGACGTTGAGCAGCCCGCACAGTTGAAAACTGGCGAGCGGATCCTGGTGATGCTGAATGCCGGTCTGAGCCCTGAACACGAGCAACTGCTCGGCGGGCGTGTTGATGGCGTTGGCCTTTACCGTACCGAGATCCCGTTCATGCTGCAAAGCGGTTTCCCGTCTGAAGAGGAGCAGGTGGCACAATATCAGGGCATGTTGCAGCTTCATCCGCAAAAGCCTGTAACGCTGCGCACGCTGGATATTGGTTCTGATAAACAGCTGCCTTATATGCCGATCAGTGAAGAAAACCCTTGCCTGGGTTGGCGCGGTATTCGTATCACTTTGGACCAGCCGGAAATTTTCCTGATTCAGGTTCGCGCTATGCTGCGTGCCAATGCAGGAACCGGTAATTTGGGAATACTGTTGCCGATGATCACCAGTCTGGATGAGATCGACGAGGCGAAACGCCTGATCGACCGAGCCGGGCGTGAAGTGGAAGAGATGCTGGGATATGAAATTCCTAAACCCAGAATAGGCATTATGCTGGAAGTGCCCTCCATGATCTTCCTGATCCCCCATCTGGCAACGCGTGTCGATTTTATCTCGGTAGGGACTAACGATTTGACCCAGTACATGCTGGCGGTAGATCGCAACAATACCCGCGTGGCTTCACTCTACGACAGTCTGCATCCGGCCATGTTGCAGGTTCTCAAGATGATTATCGAGCAAGGAACAGCCGCCGGGCTACAGGTAGGGCTGTGCGGTGAACTGGCGGGCGACCCGATGGGAGCCGTGCTGCTGGTAGGAATGGGGTACCGCAACCTAAGCATGAATGGGCGCAGCGTAGCGCGTATTAAATACCTGTTGCGGCATATTGATCTCGACGATGCGCAAACTCTTGCCCAACGAGTGCTGAGTGCCCAGATGACCACAGAGGTTCGCCATCTGATGGCGGCATTTATGGAGCGCCGAGGTATGGGGGGATTGATTCGCGGCGGGCGGTGAGCGGGTTATCACCGTCGCCATTTAAGCTGCTGTGGCGTTAGGCTGTGTCCCTTAATTGCACGCGAGCGCCGCTGGCGGTCATTTGCGCACAGGGCAAGGCGTGAGCCGCGAGGTTTGGTGGACCAAATAAGCGGCGAACAACGCCGCAATGCGCGCAAATGGCCCCAGCCCGAAGGGTCGCGCCCCAAAAGCCCGTTCGAAGTAAAGTCGGGCTTGAACAGAGGGCCACTCTGCCCTTCACCCTCCGCCTTGATAACGGGCTTTTGGGTCTGCGACGGCACCACGGGCAATTAAGGGACACAGCCTAGTTGCGTTACTCGGCCCGTCAATGGGCCCGCTCTTTTGGGGCCAACGTAAACGCTGACCTGGGTATAGACACCGCATGATTTTTTACAGAACTTTTCCCAGCAGGCAAGCTTGGACGTGAGTACGCCTATGCTATGATGCGCAACCTCAATGCCGTGTTCTCGTTAACGGGTTTTGCACTGCGTTTGGCACCTGCCGCCCCCTGATGGGGAAGAATAATAGACATGTTGTGGTGATAGATGAGCAATAGCTATCTGGAGTTTCCTAAATTTGATCCGGTGATTTTCTCTATTGGCCCGGTCTCTTTGCATTGGTACGGCCTTATGTACCTGGTTGGCTTTGTGTTTGCCATGTGGCTTGCGGTACGCCGTGCGAACAAACCAGGAAGTGGCTGGACCAAAGATGAAGTTGAAAACCTGCTCTATGCCGGTTTCTTGGGGGTATTTGTTGGTGGGCGTGTGGGTTACGTGCTGTTCTATAACCTGCCGCTGTTCCTGGAGAACCCACTCTACCTGTTCAAAGTCTGGGATGGCGGTATGTCGTTCCATGGTGGGTTGATGGGGGTGATCCTGGTGATGTTGTGGTTTGCTCGCCGTACCAAGCGCACCTTCTTCCAGGTTTCTGATTTTATGGCTCCGTTAATTCCATTTGGTTTGGGCGCCGGGCGTTTGGGTAACTTTATTAACGGCGAACTTTGGGGGCGTGTCACCACCGATACCCCTTGGGCCATGTTGTTCCCGGGTTCCCGCACGGAAGATATCGCTATCGCCGCTGCCGATCCCAACCTGCTGCCGTTGCTGAATCAATATGGAGTGCTGCCGCGCCATCCTTCGCAACTGTATGAAATGGTGCTGGAAGGCATTGTGCTGTTTATCATTCTGAATCTGTTTATCCGTAAGCCGCGTCCGATGGGGGCTGTATCTGGCCTATTCCTGATCGGCTACGGCGCATTCAGGATTATCGTTGAAGCATTCCGCCAGCCGGATGCCCAGCTTGGCCTGTTTGAAGGTTTTGTCAGCATGGGGCAGATCCTGTCTGTACCGATGGTGATCGCCGGTATTCTGATGATGGTCTGGGCGTACCGCCGTCGTCCACAGCAACAATTGTCGTGAGGAAAAATGAAACAGTATCTGGATTTGATGAAGAAAGTGCTCGCCGAGGGCACCCCTAAAGCCGACCGTACCGGCACTGGCACGTTGTCGATTTTCGGCCACCAGATGCGTTTCAATCTGCAGGAAGGTTTCCCGTTGGTAACCACCAAGAAATGCCATCTGCGGTCGATCATTCATGAACTTCTGTGGTTCCTGAATGGCGAGACCAACGTGGCTTATCTGCGTGAAAATAAAGTCACTATCTGGGATGAATGGGCCGATGAAAACGGCGATCTGGGACCAGTATACGGAAAACAGTGGCGTGCGTGGGGCGCTGCGGATGGGCGTCAGATCGATCAGTTGAGCACCGTGTTGCAACAGTTGAAACAGGATCCAGACTCACGTCGGATCATTGTATCTGCCTGGAACGTGGGGGAGCTGGATAAAATGGCATTGGCTCCTTGCCACGCCTTCTTCCAGTTCTATGTGGCAGACGGCAAGCTTTCGTGCCAGTTGTATCAGCGCTCGTGCGACGTGTTCCTTGGTCTGCCATTCAATATCGCCAGCTATGCTTTGCTGGTGCATATGATGGCGCAGCAGTGCGATCTCGAAGTAGGTGATTTTGTCTGGACCGGTGGTGACACACACCTCTACAGCAATCACATGGAACAGACGCAGTCGCAATTGACGCGTGAACCGCGCTCGCTGCCAAAGTTAGTGATCAAACGTAAACCAGAATCGCTATTCGATTACCGTTTTGAAGATTTTGAAATTGAAGGCTACGAGCCGCATCCGCCGATAAAGGCGCCAGTGGCAATTTGATTTTTCGTCCTGATCGTAGATCAACCTCGGCCCAGCATTCGCTGGGCCGAGGTTGATGACAAAGTCGCCTTCTGACCCGAGATACCCGGGCCTAGCGCACCGAGGGGCGCTCCGACGGCTTACGCCGTTACGACCCCATTGGCACGCTCTCCCTAATAACGGGGTTTGTCAGCAGTCTGAGGCCCAGCATTCGCTGGGCCTTGGCTTTTTTTATCCCTCCCGTTAGTGCCAACAATGCGCAGCTGCTCGCAATTTATCTTGCCTGATTACTAACCAGAAAAATTTTTTGCTCGCTATTTTCCAACCTCAATAATGACGGCTCACGCCTTATAGTCCGGCGCATTACACTCGTCCCATGAACAAGCATCGAGATAACCCTGCTTGCCAGAAAGGTCTGACATTGATCGAGTTATTGGTCGTGATCCTGCTGGCCAGCATGCTGACTTCCTGGGGCGTTGGCCAATGGCATCAATACCAGCAGGCGCTACGGTTGGAGCAAACGGCACAGCAATTGCTGGCATTCCTGACGCGCTTACAGGCGGATGCTAACTGGCACAATCGCAATGCCCTGCTGTGGTTTCGGCCAGGAAAAAACTGGTGTGTAGGAAGTGGAGCACCAGCCACATCCTGTAGCGTTGAGGAGGGCTGGCTGTTTAAGCCTGAGTATCATGATGTGGCACTGCGTGATTTCACTCAGAAAGAGATGGGGTTCTATGGTGTGCGTAACAATGCCCAGGCTGGGAGCATTCTGTTGGGGAATCAGGCTGGGAAAATACGCTTAGTGCTGTCTGCGAAAGGCCGTTTACGATTGTGTAGCGAGGAGACGGTAATTAGGAGTGTTGCCTTATGCCAGTAAATCCATGCGTCTGAAAGAATTACAGCGCCGTTCGGGAGCGATTGTGGGAAATTTCCAGCAACGGGGTTTCACCCTGCCCGAAGTACTACTGGCGATGACCTTTGGCAGCCTGATTGCGCTTGCAGCGGCGAAGTCCATGCCTATTTTGCGCCAGCAAACCGTTGATGTAGGCCGCTACTACCGTTTGGATCTGGTTCTGCGCCAGTTGGCATTCGGTATTGAAAAGGATCTGCACCGTGCCGGTTTTTGTGCCGGTCAATGCCGGGGGAAAGCCCTGCTGATCGCGAATGCTGCGGGTGAACATCCCGATAGCTGCGTGATCGTTGCTTACGATCTTAATCTGAACGGGCGTTGGGAAACGACCGGTGAAGCAGAATATTTCGGCTATCGTCTGCGTGCCGGAGCCTTGGAGGGGCAACGCGGTGTCACTCACTGCCGGGGGGCCGGTTGGGAACGTCTACTCGATCAGGAAGAGGTGAGAATTGAGTCCTTTTCTATCAACCATAAACCACAAAGTAATGGAAAATCTCTGGTGACGTTCCGTTTAAGCGGGCGTTCAACGGTACAGCAGAATATACAACGGAGTCTGGAATGGGCGGCAAGTATCGAAACGCCATAAACAGGCGAAAACAACAGGGGGCCAGCACATTGGTGGCCGTCATGATGCTGCTGATGGTGGGGCTGATGATGCTCACGGCCCAACATCGGCAATTGGACAGCGCATTGCTACTGGCTGCCGATCAGCAACGTTATCTGCGAGCTTACAATCAGGCTGCTTCAGCATTGAGCTGGGGGCTGGCACAGTCTTGGCCCCGCAATTCTCTGCAAACACCCCAGTGGCACTGCCAACAGTTGCAGAAGGAAGCACTGCTTGCCTGCGCCAAGCGCTCTGCTCTTACCGGTGTTGTGATGGTGCGTGGGGCAGGGGAAATTCCTGGGGCAGAACCACTGTGGCTATATCAACTGGCTACAGAAATTGGTGTGGGAAGCAGCAGCAACCTGAAAGCTCAGAAAGGCGGATGGCTGGACTTTTGCCCGGCAAAAAGAGAAAGCGATTGTGATGAATAAACAGGCCAATCGGCATCATCAACAAGGTTTTAGTCTACCAGAGGTATTGTTTGCGGCACTGTTGTTCGCTGTGTCATTGCTGGGGCTGTTGCACTATCATCAGGTTTTATTGCAGGCTTTCCAGCGGCAATGGCAATATCAACAGGCATGGTCGCTGGCGCACCAGCGGTTGGAAATACTTGATGCCAGTTCACAAACGTCTGTTGATAGTCCGGAAATGCCGCCAGATTGGCGCAGTGAAGTTGAAACTCATATGACGCTACAGTCTTGCCTCCGGCGTACGGTAATAATAGAAACGCCGTTGCGGCAACGGGTTGAACTCAGCCGATGGTACTGTGGTCGGTAACGCGCACTTTTTCGGTTTTAAAGGAGCTTCATGTTCACGGTTTACCATTCCAATCAGTTGGATTTGCTGAAGACGCTGACCAGCGCGTTGATAGCCAGAGAGCCGTTGGCGGACCCATTCCAGCAAGAGGTGGTGCTGGTGCAAAGCCCTGGTATGGCGCAATGGCTACAGATGCAGCTGGCCGATCAATTTGGTATCGCTGCCAATATCCTGTTCCCACTGCCGGCAACGTTTATCTGGGAGATGTTTACCAAGGTATTACCGGGGATCCCTCCAGAGAGTGCCTTCAGCAAAGACGCCATGACCTGGAAGTTGATGTGGTTGTTGCCAAAGATGCTGGCGCAGCCTGAGTTTGCTCCTTTGCAGCATTACCTGCGCGATGATGGTGACAAGCGTAAGATCCACCAGCTTGCCGGGCGTGTTGCTGACCTGTTTGACCAATATCTGGTTTATCGTCCACAGTGGTTGGAAAGCTGGCAACGAGGGGAACAGGTTGACGGGTTGGCGGATGCTCAGCTTTGGCAAGCTCCGTTATGGCAGCGGTTGGTGGCGTATACCCATGAACTGGGGCAACCAGAATGGCACCGTGCCAATTTATACCGGCGCTTTATCAACACGCTGCAAAGTACCACTCAATGCCCACCTGGTTTACCACCACGGGTATTCATCTGCGGCATTTCTGCCTTGCCCCCGGTCTATCTGGAGGCGTTGCAGGCACTTGGCAAACATATCGATATCCATCTGATGTTCACCAATCCCTGCCGCTATTACTGGGGAGACATTCAGGACTACGCTTTTCTTGCGCGCCTACAGAGCCGTAAACGCCGTCACTATCATCAGGCCCGGGAGCAGGGGTTATTCCGCAAACCGGAGCAGGCTGCAGCCTTGTTTGATGCGGAGGGTGAACAACAACTAAGTAATCCGCTATTGGCTTCATGGGGCAAGCTGGGGCGTGACAATTTGTACTTGCTGTCCCAAATGGAGGCGGTACAGGAAGTCGATGCCTTTGTGGATATCCCGGCAGATAACCTGCTGCATGCGATCCAACACGACATGCTGGAATTGGAAGATCATGCGCTGATTGGTACTACGCCGGAAACGCTGGAGCGCAGTGACAAAAAGCGCCGCCTTGATCCTCTTGATCGCTCGATCAGTTTCCACGCTTGTCACAGTCCGCAGCGAGAGGTTGAAGTGCTGCACGATCGGTTGTTGTCCATGCTGGCAGCGGACCCACAACTGACCGCTCGCGATATTATTGTGATGGTCGCCGATATCGACAGTTATACCCCCTATATCCAGGCGGTATTTGGCAATGCGTCAGCCGCACGTTATCTGCCCTTTGCGATTTCGGATCGCAAAGCCCGTCAGGCACATCCCGCATTGCAGGCATTTATCTCTTTGCTGGATTTACCACAAAGCCGCTTCACTTCAGAGCAGGTTCTGGCGTTGCTGGATGTGCCTGCGTTAGCTGCCCGTTTCTCGATTCAGGAGGAGGGGTTGACGTTGCTACGCCACTGGACAGGGGAGTCAGGGGTACGTTGGGGGCTGGACGACGATAACGTACGCGAGCTTGACTTACCCGCAACTGGTCAACACACCTGGCGATTCGGGATCACCCGCATGCTGCTGGGTTACGCTATGGACAGTAATGCTGGTGAGTGGCAGGGAGTATTGCCCTACGATGAATCGAGCGGTCTGGTGGCGGAACTGGCTGGTCAGTTGGCAGATTTGCTAGCGCAGCTCAGCCGTTGGCGGCAAATATTGAGCCAGGAGCGCACGGTGGCTGAGTGGTTGCCGCTGTGCCGCCAATTGCTGGAAACCTTCTTTAAGGCAGACGATGAAACAGAAGAAGCCTTGGCACTGATCGAAGAGCAGTGGCAGAAGGTGAACGGCTTTGGCCTGGATGCCCGTTATCCAGATGCCGTGCCACTGACGTTGCTGCGCGATGAACTGGCCGCCCGGCTCGATCAGCAACGTATCAGCCAACGTTTTCTTGCTGGTCAGATCAATTTTTGTACCCTGATGCCCATGCGTTCGATTCCGTTCAAAGTCGTTTGTCTGTTGGGAATGAACGATGGGGTTTATCCACGCACTCTGCCACCGTTGGGTTTTGACTTAATGGCCCAGCAGATTAAACGTGGCGATCGCAGCCGACGCGATGATGACCGTTACCTGTTTCTGGAAGCCATTCTCTCAGCCCAGCAGCGGCTGTATATCAGCTTTATCGGCCGCTCTATTCAGGACAATAGCGAGCGTTATCCCTCGGTGCTGGTCATGGAATTGCTGGAGTACCTGCAGCAGAGTTATTGCTTACCCGGTGATGAGGCAATTGATGCAGACAGCAGTGCGCGCCGGGTCGGTGAGCACTTGCTTAAACACCATGCCCGTATGCCGTTTGCGGCTGAAAACTTCCAGCCTGGAACTGAAGAACAAAGTTATGCTGCTGAATGGTTGCCAGCGGCGGATGGGAAGGGAGCCGCTCATCTGGCGTTTAATCAGCCGTTACTTGCAGAAGAGAAAACGCAGGTTTCCCTAGATGAATTACTGCGTTTTTATCGTCATCCGATCCGCGCCTTTTTTCAGCTTCGCCTGGGGGTTAACTTTATTCTGGAAGAAACCGAACTGCCGGAAGAGGAACCTTTTACGCTGGACAATCTCAGCCGCTATCAGTTGAGCAGCCAATTACTGAATACGCTGATCGAGGGTGAGGATGCTACACGGCTATACCAGCGGGTGCGTGCATCGGGTGAATTACCCTATGGCGCTTTTGGTGAGATCTATTGGCAAAAACAACAGGAAGAAATGGCCGAGCTGGCTGAAACTGTGCGCGAGCAACGCCAGGAAAATAGCAGTTTGGAACTGGATATTCACGTTGCGGGTATGCATATTACCGGCTGGCTGCACCAGGTTCAGCAGGATGGGTTACTGCGTTGGCGGCCTGCAACACTTTCAGCCGTAGATGGCATATTGCTTTGGCTGGAACATCTGGTGTATTGCTGCAGCGGGGGAATGGGAGAAAGCCGCATCTATGGCCGTAAGAGCTCTGTATGGCGCTATGCCTGGCTTTCGCCTGAGGACGCTTACCAACAGTTAGCTGAACTGGTTGCCGGATATCGTCGCGGTTTGTCTCAACCGTTAATGCTGTTGAACAAAAGCGGCTGGGCATGGTTGAGCCAGTGTTATCAGGCGGAGACGCAGCAAATTGACTGGGATGAAGCGGTGCAGGTCAAAGCGCGGGCTAAACTGTTGCAAACCTGGCAGGGGGACCAACGAATACCGGGTGAAGGAGCCGATCCCTATGTTCAGCGTATTTTACGGCAGATGGATAATACCTCTCTTGAGCAAATCATCAGTGAAACAGAATGTTACCAGTTACCACTGGCGCGCTATAACCTTGGGTGACGTTTCACTATAGTGCTGTTTTATCATGTGATGTTAAAAAATAAGCGGTCTGATACTCAACCATTGGGGTTATCCCTGGTCTTAGATCGCGCAGAGATGTTTATCCTTTGCTTTTCAATCTGCAACCAGGTGATGAGTTTGAAATGGATTGGGATACATCGGGTTGCGTATTTTTCACTGTAGGTTTTTAAGCGCGGCATATCATTTTGCTGGTACTACTTTCTGTTTATGTTGTTTTGTACACTGCCTAGGTTTCACGGTTTTGGCCTGATAGCTAGAGAAAAGGGGTTTATTTTGGATACGCGCAGATGGTTGGCCCGCATTACCGGGGTGGTGTTATTGGTTGTGTTTTGGGTTCCGTTAAGTTGGGCTGTGCAAGGATGGCAACCGCTGGCGGAAAAGATCAATAAAAGCGAACGCGATCCACGCCAGTACCAGGCAATTACGTTAACCAACGGGATGACGGTGTTGTTGGTTTCTGACATTGAAGCCCCCAAGTCATTGGCTGCGTTGGCGTTGCCTGTTGGTTCATTGGAGAATCCCGATAGCCAGCTCGGCCTGGCCCATTACCTTGAGCATATGGTGCTGATGGGCTCCAAACACTATCCAGAACCGGAAAGCCTTGCCGAGTTTTTGAAAAAACATGGCGGCAGCCACAATGCCAGCACGGCTTCTTATCGCACAGCTTATTATCTGGAAGTGGAAAATGATGCATTTGACTCGGCAGTTGATCGCCTTGCGGATGCTATTGCAGAACCCATTCTGGATCCCGAGAATGCCGATCGCGAACGCAATGCGGTCAATGCTGAATTAACTATGGCACGCTCCCGCGATGGCATGCGCATGGCGCAGGTGGGGTCAGAAACACTCAATCCAGCTCACCCCAGCGCACGTTTTTCTGGTGGGAATCTCGACACTCTAAAAGATAAACCCGGTAGCAAACTGCATGACGAATTGACCCAATTCTATCAGCGCTATTATTCCGCCAATCTAATGGTCGGTGTGCTGTATGGTAACCAGTCATTGCCAGAGTTAGCCGCGCTTGCGGCCAAAACCTTTGGCCGCATACCTAACCGTGACGCCAAAGTGCCACCGATAACCGTACCGGCGGTAACCCCTGAGCAGCAGGGCATTATTATTCATTACGTACCTGCGCAGCCCGGCAAACAGCTGAAAATTGAGTTCCGGATTGATAACAACAGCGCCGAGTTTCGCAGTAAAACGGACACCTTTGTTAGCTATCTGATTGGCAACCGCAGCAAGAATACGCTCTCGGACTGGTTGCAGCAGCAAGGGTTGGCCGATGCCATTAATGCGGGTGCCGATCCGATGGTGGATCGCAACGGTGGCGTATTTGTTATCAACGTTTCCTTGACCGATAAAGGGCTAGCAGAACGTGATCGAGTGGTTGCTGCCATCTTCAGCTATCTACAAATGTTACGCACTGAAGGGATCAAGCAAAGCTATTTTGATGAGATTGCGAATGTTCTTCATCTGGGTTTTCGTTATCCGTCAATTACGCGGGACATGGGCTACATTGAGTGGTTGGTGGATACCATGCTGCGTGTGCCGGTTCAACATGCGCTGGATGCCTCTTATCTGGCAGACCGCTATGACCCAAAAGCCATTGCAGAGCGTCTGGCACAAATGACGCCGCAAAACGCGCGGATCTGGTTTATCAGCCCCGATGAACCCCACAATAAAACGGCTTATTTTGTCGATGCGCCCTATCAGGTAGAGAAAGTCACCCCAGAACGCTTCGAGAAGTGGCAACGGTTGGGCCAGGATATTGCACTTTCCTTGCCGAGTCTGAATCCTTATATTCCCGATGACTTTTCACTTAACAAGCCCTCACGTGAGTTTACCAAGCCGGAAATCGTGCTGAACCAGCCTGGTCTGAGGGTGTTGTATATGCCGAGCCGCTACTTTTTCGATGAACCCAAAGCCGATGTTACTGTGGCTTTCCGTAACGCTAAAACCATGGACTCTGCTCGCAATCAGATCCTGTTCTCTTTGATGGATTATCTGGCGGGGCTTTCACTCGATCAGTTGAGCTATCAGGCTTCTGTGGGGGGGCTGAGCTTTTCTACCGCGCCGAATAATGGTCTGATGTTTACTGCCAATGGCTTTACCCAGCGCTTACCACAGTTGCTGACCGCGCTGATTGAAGGCTATTCGACCTTTACCTCAACAGAAGCTCAGTTCGAGCAAGCCAAATCATGGTATCTGGAGCAGTTGGATTCAGCCGAGAAGGGTAAAGCTTTTGAACTGGCAGTCCAGCCAGTGCATATGCTTTCCCGGGTGCCGTATTCAGAACGTAGTGAACGCCGCGAGTTGTTAAAAACCCTGACGCTGAACGATGTGCTGGCTTACCGCGATGAACTGATGAAAGGTGCCACGCCTGAGCTACTGGTCGTGGGGAATATGAGCAAACAGCAGGTATTTTCACTGGCCGCTTCATTAAAACAAAATGTGGGGTGTACCGGCGTTGAATGGTGGCACGGTGAAAATGTGGTGATCGACAAAACACGATTAGCCAACCTGCAGCGCCCTGGAAGCAGCACCGACTCAGCCTTGGCAGCAGTCTATATCCCTACTGGCTATGACGATATCACCGGTATGGCATATAGCTCATTGCTGGGGCAGATCATTCAACCCTGGTTCTACAGCCAACTTCGCACGCAAGAGCAGCTTGGCTATGCCGTGTTTGCTTATGCAATGCCGGTAGGCCGCCAGTGGGGGCTAGCTTTCCTGTTACAGAGCAATAGCAAACAACCGGCCTATCTCTATCAACGCTATCAGGATTTCTATCCGAAAACGGAAAAGCGTTTGCGTGAGATGAGTGATGCGGATTTCGAACAGTACAAACATGCGATGATCAATGTGCTGAAACAGCGTCCACAAACGCTCGGTGAGGAAGCTGACCGCTTCAATAACGATTTTGATCGCGGTAATTTCGCCTTTGATACCCGTGAGAAGCTGATTACGCAAATTGAAGCGCTGACACCAGCTAAGCTTGCGGATTATTTCCATCAAGCGGTGATAAAACCACAAGGGTTGGCAGTGCTATCCCAGGTGAGCGGCAACAACCAGAAGAAAGCAGACTTCGCGGTACCTGGTGAAGGTTGGGTGACCTATCCTAATGCTTCCTCCCTGCAAAAAACCTTGCCACGCGAAGTAGCCAGGCCATGACGGGGATGGTTCCTCAACCGCTTGAACCACTGGCATTGCCGCTGCTTGGTGAACGGCTGATCGAAGCCTCGGCAGGAACGGGTAAAACCTTCACCATCGGGGCACTCTACCTGCGTCTGCTGCTTGGCTTAGGTAAAGATGCAGCGTTTCCACGGCCGCTAACGGTAGAAGAGATCCTGGTCGTGACCTTTACAGAGGCAGCGACCGAGGAACTGCGCGGGCGTATTCGCAGCAATATCCATGCGTTACGCATTGCCTGTGTACGTGGCGGCAGTAAAGAGCCGCTGTTTGCCACTCTGATGGCAGAAATTGACGATCCGTCTGAGGCGGCAGCGCAATTGCTGGCTGCGGAGCGGCAGATGGATGAGGCTGCAATCTACACCATTCACGGTTTCTGTCAGCGAATGCTCACTCATAATGCATTCGAGTCCGGTATTCTGTTTGAGCAAACATTGGTGCAAGATGAGCTGCCGTTACGTCGCCAGGCCTGCGCTGATTTCTGGCGGCGACACTGTTACCCGTTGCCGATCGGCGTTGCCCGTGCGGTCAGCCAGGAATGGAGTGGCCCGGAAGCATTGTTGAGCGATCTTTCTGGCTATCTGCATGGAGAGTCTCCAACCTTGCGTCAGCCGCCAAAAGATGATGAAACGGTGTTGATGCGCCATGAGCAGATTGTTGCCCGTATTGACGCTATTAAGGCGCAATGGCGCGCGGTAGCCAGTGAGCTGGAAGCTTTGATCAGCCAGTCTGGCGTCGATAAACGTAGCTATAGCAGCAAGCATTTACCCAACTGGCTGAATAAGGTCGGGGAGTGGGCAGGGCAGGAAACGCAGGATTATCAGCTACCCAAAGAGCTGGAGAAGTTTTGCCAGTCGGTATTGTTAGATAAAACCAAGAAAGGTGAGGCACCACGTCATGATTTGTTTGTGGCGATTGACGCGCTGTTCTCCGAACCTCTGACGCTGCGTGATTTGATTATGGCGCGGGCATTGAGCGAAATTCGCCATTCTATTCAGCAAGAAAAACGTCAACGCGCCGAGTTGGGGTTTGATGACTTACTCAGCAAGCTGGATGCCGCACTGCAAAGCGCAGGAGGTGAACAACTGGCTTCGGCTATCCGCCAGCGTTATCCAGTGGCAATGATTGATGAGTTTCAGGACACCGACCCGCAGCAGTATCGTATTTTCCAAAAAATATATATTGGTCAACCAGAATGCGGATTGTTGCTGATTGGCGATCCCAAACAGGCGATTTACGCTTTCCGCGGCGCAGATATTTTTACCTATATGCGGGCGCGTTCAGAGGTGAGTGCCCACTATACGTTGGAAACTAACTGGCGTTCGTCACCCTCTATGGTTGGCAGTGTGAACAGACTGTTTGCGCAGGTTGAAAAACCGTTCCTGTTCAGCCAGATCCCCTTTATCAATGTTGCGGCTGCAGCTAAAAATCAGGGGCTGGCTTTTGAGCTGCTAAACAAGCCGCAGCCAGCGATGAAATTCTGGTTACAGCAGGGCGAAGGCGTTGGAGTGAGTGATTACCAACAGCTAATGGCCCGTCTGTGCGCTTCACAAATCCGTGACTGGCTCAGCGCAGGGCAGGCTGGAGAGGCTTGGCTGGTTGCTGGTGAACACCGTCGTCCCGTACAGGCATCGGATATTACCATTCTGGTACGTAGCCGCGCTGAGGCCGCATTAGTGCGCGATGCGCTCAGCGCCTTGGCAATCCCCTCCGTTTACCTTTCCAATCGTGACAGTGTGTTTGATACGCCGGAAGCCAAAGATGTGTTATGGCTGCTGCAGGCGGTCCTGGCACCGGAACAGGAACGCACTCTACGCAGCGCAATGGCTACCGGTTTAATGGGCTTGGATGCACTGACATTAGACGAGTTGAACCGTAATGAACGTGCCTGGGATGCGTTGGTCGATGAATTCGATGCGTACCGCACCTATTGGCTACGTCGCGGAGTCTTACCGATGCTGCGTGAAGTGATGTCCCGGCGGCGTCTGGCGGAGGATCTGCTGGCCAGCCCGGGAGGAGAGCGTCGCTTGACGGATGTTATGCATCTGGGAGAGTTGCTGCAAGAGGCTTCTGCGCAGCTTGACGGTGAACATGCGCTGGTGCGTTGGTTAGCACAACAGATCGCTCAGCCAAACCGTCAGTCGGATAATCAACAGTTGCGGCTGGAGAGCGATCGCCATCTGGTACAGGTTATTACCATTCACAAGTCGAAAGGGCTGGAGTTCGATCTGGTATGGTTGCCTTTTGTGGGCAATTTCCGTCAGCAACAGCAGGGGCTGTACCACGATCGTCAAACGTTCCAGGCCTTGCTGGATCTTCATGCCAACGAAGAGAGCATCGCCCTGGCTGAAGAGGAACGGTTAGCCGAGGATTTGCGATTGCTGTATGTGGCTCTGACCCGTTCGGTCTATCACTGCAGCATCGGTATTGCGCCACTGTTCCAAGGGACGCGCAAGAAACAGGGGGAGACTGATTTGCATCGGAGTGCGCTGGGATATCTGGTGCAGGCCGGGCAGGCGGGGGATGCCACTTACCTGCACGACTGTTTGCAGCGGTTAGCAACCCAGGGAATTGCTCTGTCACTGGTGGATGCCCCCAATGAACAGGCTTGGCAACCACAATTGGCAACAACGACTACGCTGGCGGCCAAACAGTTCTCTCGTCGGATGCAGGATTTTTGGCGGGTGACCAGCTATACCGGCTTACAGCAAAAGGGTTCAGGTGGTATGCAGGAGCTATTGCCGCGCCTGGATGTCGATGCGGTGGGTGAGCAGGTGCAGGATGTGGTGCCCGCGCTGACACCGCATACGTTTCCGCGTGGCGCAGCGCCAGGGACCTTCCTGCATAGCCTGTTTGAAAAACTGGATTTCACCAAGCCGCTTGAGGAGCCTTGGTTGCTGGAAAAATTGCAAAAACAGGGGCTTGAAGAGCATTGGTTGCCGGTATTGCGCGACTGGATGAACGTGTTGCTGAATACGCCGCTAAATGACAGCGGGGTTGCCCTTTGTGCTTTGTCGGCCAAGAGCAGGCAGGCTGAACTGCAGTTCTACCTGCCTATCAACGGTCTGTTGCAGGCACGTGAGCTAGATAAACTGGCAAAGCGTTACGATCCGCTTTCTGCAAGCTGCCCGGAATTGGACTTCCAACAGGTGCAGGGCATGCTGAAAGGGTTTATCGATCTGGTATTTTGCTGGCAAGGGAAATTCTACCTGCTGGATTACAAGTCCAACTGGTTGGGAGAGGACAGCAGTGCCTATACCCAACAGGCGATGGCGCGAGCAATGGGCGAACATCGTTACGATCTGCAATATCAACTTTATACTTTGGCGCTGCATCGTTATCTGAGGCACCGGCTGGCTGACTATGATTACAGTCGTCATTTCGGGGGCGTAATCTACCTGTTCCTACGTGGAGTTGATGCTGAGCATGCCGGTAACGGTATTTTCGCATGTCGTCCTGAGGAAGCGCTGGTCGATGGTATGGACCGCCTTTTCAGCGGCGAAACGGTAGATGCGGGGAACGTGCAATGATTGATATTCTGGATCAGGCCCAGGCACAGGGGATGCTGCGTCCGTTAGATGTGCAGTTTGCTCAAGTGGTCGCTGGTGAAGACCGGCCTGAAATAATGCTGGCAGCGGCCTGCCTGAGTGCTGAAGCGGGGGGGGGGCACGTTTGTCTCCTGCTTGAGCAATTACTGCCGGAAAACCTCTTTCAGGGGCGCAATCCAGAGTTGGCTATAGCCGCATGGCAGGCTTGCGGGCAACTGGATCTTGCCGGTTGGCAGCAGCGGCTGGCGGCAAGCCCAGCGGTGGGCGATGGCAGTATGGCAACACCGATGGTATTGCAGCAGCAACGGCTGTATTTACAGCGCATGTGGCAGAGTGAAGGCGAGGTTGCCGATTTCATCAGCAGTGACAGCATCCCTGATGAGATTGACGAAGGACAACTGCGCGCCATCCTCGATCGGCTTTTTGGTGAGGCGGCTGGCGAGGATGATTGGCAAAAAATTGCGGCAGCGGTTGCGGCAACTCGCCGTATTGCAGTGATCTCCGGCGGCCCCGGTACCGGTAAAACCACCACCGTGGCTAAACTGCTGGCAGCTTTAGTACAGTTGGCGGAAGGGGTGCGCTTGCGTATCCAGCTTGCTGCGCCTACTGGCAAAGCGGCCGCACGTTTGACCGAGTCTCTGGGCGGTGCCAGTCGTCAATTATCGTTAACGCCAGAACAACGAGCACTGTTCCCTTCGGAAGCATCCACTTTGCACCGTCTGCTCGGTGCTCAGCCCAATAGCCAGCGTATGCGCTATCACCGGGGCAATCCGTTGCATCTGGATGTGCTGGTGGTGGATGAGGCCTCGATGGTGGATTTACCCATGATGGCGCGTTTGATTGCCGCCTTACCGCCCAAGGCGCGGGTCATTTTTCTGGGTGACCGCGATCAGTTGGCGTCGGTAGAGGCGGGGGCCGTGTTGGGCGATATCTGTCGTTTTGCTGAACAAGGGTATAGCGAGGGGCGTGCGGCTCAACTGGCTCGTTTGACCGGTTACTCATTGCATGGGCAAGCCGCAGCGGCTGACGCGGCAGTGCGCGATAGCCTCTGCTTGCTGCGCAAGAGCTACCGGTTT
The DNA here is from genome assembly GCF_044865145.1 of Serratia aquatilis. NCBI lineage: Bacteria > Pseudomonadati > Pseudomonadota > Gammaproteobacteria > Enterobacterales > Yersiniaceae > Serratia > Serratia aquatilis. Next base: position 1,329,434 of record NZ_CP173186.1, read on the forward strand.
GATGCGGCCTCCGGGATTGGTCAGTTGGCTTCGGCTGTTAACGCTGGCGACAGCAAACGCGCTATAGCGGCCCTGAAAGGCCGCTACGAGGATGTGTCGGGGTATCCACTGTCTGAGGCAGAGGATTACCAACAACTGCTGGACGCTTGTGTAGAAGGCTATCGTGACTATCTGGTTCAGGTCGCCTCAGGTGCCGACGCGGTAACCGTACTGGAGGCATTCGGGCGTTTTCAGGTGCTATGTGCTTTGCGCGAAGGGCCATTTGGTGTCGCCGGGCTGAACGAGCGTATCGAAAACGCCCTGCAGCGTGCAGGATTGATCCGCCGTAATCCCGGACCAGCCGGACGCTGGTATTTGGGGCGACCAGTTATGATTGGCCGAAACGACAGTGCGTTGGGGCTGTTTAACGGTGATATTGGCATAGCCCTGCCCGGCGAGGGGAGCGATCTGCGTGTGCACTTCCAATTACCGGATGGCAGCATTAAGTCGGTGCAACCGAGCCGTTTACCGGCGCATGAAACCGCCTTTGCGATGACGGTGCATAAATCGCAGGGCTCAGAATTTGATCACACTGCGCTGGTGTTACCCAATCATTATCTTGCTGTAGTGACTCGCGAACTGGTTTATACCGCCATAACCCGAGCGCGTAAGCGGCTTTCGCTTTATGCCACAGATAAGGTTTTGATGAGTGCAATACGCACCCCGACACAACGCCGTAGCGGGCTGGCGGAGCGTTTGCAGAAAGGTGACCGGGGCTAAAGGCGCTGGCCAGCCAGCGCCTGGCATTTTATAGATCTGCCAACAGAATTTTCGAACGGCGCTGGTAGTTGTACAGCGCCTGTTTTTTCATCGGCAGCACTTCTACTTCAGCTGGCGAAAAACCCCGCTCCTGGAACCAGTGAATGCTGCTGGTCGTCAATACGAACAGCTTCTGCAACCCCATCTGGCGAGCCTGGCTTTCAACCCGCTGCAATAGCATTTCTCCCCGTGATGAACTGCGATAATCAGGGTGAACTGCCACGCAAGCCATTTCGCCGATCTTCTCTTCCGGGAACGGATAGAGTGCCGCACAGGCAATGGTCAGATTATCGCGTTCGATAATCGTGAACTTGTCGATCTCCATTTCCAGTTGTTCCCGCGAGCGGCGTACTAAAATACCTTGCTGCTCTAGCGGACGGATCAACTCGAGTATCCCACCGATATCGTTGATCGTCGCGCGGCGAACCTGCTCTGCGCTTTCCATCACGATCTGGGTACCAATACCGTCGCGTGAGAACAGCTCTTGCACCAGAGATCCATCTTTCTGATAGCTAATCAAGTGACTACGACGCACTCCACTACGGCAGGCTTTTACTGCCCCCCGCAGAAATCTCACCGTGCCAGAATGGTAGTCACCAGAATCTTCCAGTTGCTCAATGCGCTTTTGTGCGTCGTTGGGGAACATTTCAGGAATAATATTGCCCTCTTCGTCGGTCACACCTTGTGACGAGCAAAAGCCAATCATTTTCTCCGCCTTCAGTTTGATCGCCAGTTGGGTAGCGACCTCTTCCGAAGTCAGGTTAAAACTCTCACCAGTGACCGATACGGCCACCGGACCGATCAGCACGATAGCATTGCTGTCTAACTGGCGATGGATGGCTTCTTCATCGATGCGGCGGATACGGCCGCTGTGGCAATAATCGACGCCATCATCTACCCCTAGCGGTTGAGCAATAATGAAGTTGCCGCTGACCACATTGATATGAGCACCCTGCAATGGGGTGTTATTCAGGCTCATTGAGAGCCGGGCGGTAATATCCAGCTGTAACAGCCCCGCTGCCTGTTTGACCAGTTCTAGGGCAGCGGCATCGGTAACGCGAGTGTGCTTATGGTAAATCGGTTGGTAATTATGCAGAGCCATATTGCTGTCAATCTGTGGCCGCGCACCATATACCACTACCAAACGGATCCCCAGACTATGTAACAGCCCAATATCATTGACGATGCTCGAGAAGTTTTCATGTTCTATGGCTTCGCCACCCAACATGACGACGAATGTTTTGCCACGGTGAGCATTGATATAGGGAACTGAGTGACGGAATCCTTGGACCAGCTCTGTACTACGTTCCTTCACGGCACATCCTCTTTGCATATTTATACGGTATTTCTGTATTTTTATTCTTTTATTGCGCGAATGGCAAGCGGGAAATGATGTCAGCCCGTTTGCAGAGAGGGCTAAATAATTAATAAATTGAAATATCATAAAATGATTTTCGGATGACAGTGTCCTATTGATTCGCTAAAGTTTTTGCCACTCTCACTTTTTTGGTGTTTTTTTAATCTTTACCGTTGCTGGAGCCACATGTCTAACACTAATCCCAATCTGGGTCGCCGCCGTATTTTGCAGGGGGTTGCCGCAACCTGGTTGCTGAGTGTGAGCCGCGTGGGTTTCGCTGCTGCTTCTCATGTGATTGCCGTCCGTGTCTGGCCTTCCTCGACTTATACTCGGGTAACGCTGGAATCCAATGTTCCACTCAAATACAAACAGTTTTCGCTGACTAATCCAGATCGCATTGTGGTGGATGTGGAAGGCGTTCAGCTTAATAGTGTGCTCAAAGGGATTGCCGGGCAGGTTCGCAAGGAAGACCCCTACCTGAAGCAGGCTCGCGTTGGCCAGTTCGATAAAAATACCGTCAGGCTGGTGTTGGAACTCAAGCAAACGGTGAGCCCGAATATGTTTACCCTGCCGCCAGTTTCTGAATACCGTAACCGGCTGGTGATGGATCTCTATCCAACCAAAGGGCAATCCGGTGAAGAGTATGATCCGCTGTTGGCGTTACTGGAAGATTACAATCAGGGGGATCTTGAACGTTCGTTACCGGCTGAAGCGCCACGGGCAGGTAAGGCAGGACGCGATCGGCCTATCGTTATCATGCTTGATCCCGGGCACGGGGGCGAAGATCCCGGGGCCATCGGTAAAAATAAAACGCGAGAAAAAGATATTGTGCTGCAGATCGCTCGCCGTCTCAGCGCGCTTATCAAGCGTGAGCCAAATATGAAAGTTTTTATGACGCGCAATGAAGATGTGTTCATTCCACTTAAAGTGCGGGTCGCCAAGGCACGTAAACAGCGGGCCGATTTATTTGTCTCTATTCATGCCGATGCCTTTACTAGCAGAGCTGCAAGGGGGTCTTCGGTCTTTGCGCTATCAACCAAAGGGGCGACCAGTAATGCCGCCAAGTTTTTGGCACAAACCCAAAACGCCGCCGACGAAATTGGTGGTATTAGCCGAAGTGGCGATCGCTATCTTGATCACACTATGTTCGATTTGCTGCAAACCGCCACAGTTAATGACAGCCTGAGGTTCGGTAAGGAAGTACTAAGCAGAATGGGTAAAATTAACCGTTTGCACAAGAATCGTGTCGATCAGGCGGGTTTTGCCGTGTTAAAGGCACCGGATATCCCATCCATCCTGGTAGAAACGGCGTTTATCAGCAATATTGAGGAGGAGCGCAAGTTGCGTACCAGCCATTTCCAACAGCAGGTTGCGGAATCTATTCTGGCGGGGATCAAAGCCTATTTTGCCAATGGTGGGGCACTCGCTAGCCGGTAAATTTATCGTTGCCTACGGAGGGGCGCGGTATTGGCACTGGATTTCAGATACAAAAAAACACCCGTCAAGGTGCTTGTTTGTGGTTATCAAGATTGGTTGCGGAGGCCGGATTTGAACCGACGACCTTCGGGTTATGAGCCCGACGAGCTACCGGGCTGCTCCACCCCGCGTCCGTCTTGATACTGGTATTACCGAGCCAACCTTTCATGTGACGCTGCTTGTTACAGCATCGGTTGGTTGCGGGGGCCGGATTTGAACCGACGACCTTCGGGTTATGAGCCCGACGAGCTACCGGGCTGCTCCACCCCGCGTCCGTATAATACCTTTTTTTTCATCGAATCCAACCTTTTATCTGACACTGTCGCAATAAGTGTCGGTTGGTTGCGGAGGCCGGATTTGAACCGACGACCTTCGGGTTATGAGCCCGACGAGCTACCAGGCTGCTCCACCCCGCGTCCGATGGAAGCGCACTATACTCCCCAGCGACTTTGTTGCAACCCCTTTTTGCATATAATTCATCGAAAGCCATTTTTCTGCTGAATTAGTCCTCAATCTGTTCTATTTTTCAGCGCCATCGCCTGACCGGGGAATTTTTTCCCGCACCGATTCCTTTATCAATAGCTGTTTGTTATCGTTCGCCGGTAGAACATACCTGTCGAAGAGAGTGTGCGATGAAAGGACGTTGGGGCAAATACTTGCTGGGTGGGTTAGTGATCGCGGTACTGGCCGGTTGTTCGTCAAAACCGACCGATCTGGGGCAACAATATAAAGATGGGCGCCTGGAGCAGCCGCTGGAGTTGGTCAATCAGCCCAATGCCCGAGGAGTACCGGTCAACGCTCAAGATTACTCTGACCAGTTGATGGAGATTAAGTATGCCTCTCCGTCGCTGTTTAACCGCAATAATAGTACTTATCAGGCAGTGCAAAGCTGGATGGCTTCTGGTGCGGATACGCGTCAACTGAGTCAGTTTGGTCTCAGTGCCTACCAGATGGAAGGAGTAGATAACTACGGCAACGTGCAGTTTACCGGCTATTACACCCCAGTGGTGCAGGCTCGCTACACCCGACAGGGGGAGTTCCGTTACCCGCTGTACAGAATGCCAGCCAAGGGGAAAAGACGCCTGCCGGACCGCGCGAATATTTACTCCGGCGCGCTAGATAGCCGTTACATTATTGCCTACAGCAACTCTATCATGGACAACTTTATGATGGAGGTTCAGGGGAGCGGTTATGTCGATTTTGGTAACGGGCAGCCGCCAGTGTTCTTCGGTTACGGCGGCAAAAATGGCCATGCTTATCGTAGTATCGGCAAAGTGTTGATCGACCGCGGTGAAGTTGCCAGGGAAAATATGTCCATGCAGGCCATTCGCCATTGGGCGGATACCCATAGTGAATCCGAAGTCCGCGAACTGTTGGAGCAGAACCCTTCATTTGTGTTCTTCCGCCCTGAATCCTCGATGGCCAAGGTAAAGGGAGCCAGTGCGGTTCCATTGATTGCCAAAGCCTCTGTGGCTTCCGATCGTTCCTTGATCCCGGCAGGTACTACGTTGCTGGCCGAAGTGCCGCTACTGGACAATAAGGGCAAATTCACGGGAAAATACGAAATGCGTCTGATGGTCGCTCTGGATGTTGGCGGTGCAATCAAAGGCCAACACTTTGACATGTATCAGGGGATTGGTGCCGAAGCCGGTCACTCTGCGGGTTATTATAATCACTATGGTCGGGTTTGGGTGTTGAAAGGTGCCAATAACGGAGTACCCATGTTTAGCACTAACCAGCCAAAATCTTCTTCTGGCGATACTAAACTGGTCACCCGCTGAAGAGAAACGGCATTTCTGCCAGCAAGGGCTGGATCTTCCGGCCCTTGAGGTTGATGACAAAGTCGCTTTTTAGCCTGAGATACACGGGTCTAGCGCCCCGAGGGGCACTCCGACGGCTTACGCCGTTACGACCCCTTCGGCACGCTCCCCCTAATAACGGGCTTTGTCAGCAGTCTGAAGGGCCGGATCTTCCGGCCCTTGCCATTTGCAACGTTAAGGTAATTAAAAGAGATGAGTACTCCCTATTCAGAGGCTTATTTGCAGCGTTTCGGCGGCACGGCACGTTTGTACGGTCAGCCTGCGCTGGCGCTGTTTGCTCAGGCACACGTTTGTGTGATCGGTATTGGTGGGGTGGGCTCATGGGCGGCTGAAGCGTTGGCAAGAACGGGTATCGGCGCCATCACGCTGATTGATATGGACGATGTCTGTGTCACCAATACCAACCGTCAGATCCACGCATTGCGCCAGCATGTCGGCCAGTCGAAAACCGAGGTGATGGCTGAGCGTATCCTGGCGATAAACCCGGAATGCCGGGTGACCTGTATTGATGATTTTATTACCCCGGACAATGTGGCCGAGTTACTTGATCGTGACTTCAGCTATGTCATTGATGCGATAGATAGCGTACGGCCAAAAGCAGCGTTGTTGGCTTATTGCCGTCGTTTCAAAATCCCGGTAGTGACCACAGGAGGGGCTGGGGGGCAGATCGATCCTACGCGTATTGAAGTTGCTGATTTGGCTAAAACCATTCAGGATCCGCTGGCTGCCAAGCTGCGCGAGCGGTTGAAAAATGAGTTTAACGTAGTGAGAAACAGCAAAGGCAAACTGGGGATCGATTGCGTGTTTTCAAGTGAACCGCTGGTTTATCCACAGCCTGATGGATCGGTCTGTGCATCCCGCAGTACTGCCGAAGGACCAAAGAGAATGGATTGTAGCGCCGGTTTTGGCGCAGCGACCATGGTCACTGCTACCTTTGGTTTTGTTGCTGTTTCCCACGCGTTGAAGAAGATGCTGGCAAGGGCCGCTCGTCAGGCATAGTGAGCTGCTATGGCGTTGACCCTGGTTGCCAATGCAGCCAGCCCGCTGGCTCGTGTTGCACTGAGCTGGGCACGAAGCGCCAGTTGGTCAAATAGCGCCAAAGGATCGGTGGCTAATACCTGCTGCGGCGTTTTGCCTTCCACTGCGGTCAGCAAGATCGCCAGCAGGCCGCGTACAATGCGGCCTTCGCTGTCACCGTAAAAATGCAGTGAACCATCCGCTAATAGCTGGTGCCCTAGCCAGACCCTATTTTCACAGCCGCTCAACTCTATTTCCACCTGCTTGAGTTCGTCTGGTAGTGGCGGTAGCTGTTTTGCCAACATGATCAGCTGGCGGTAACGCTCTTCCCACAGGCTCAACGCGCTGAATTTTTCGATCAGCGCAGAGGCAGTGATCTCTCGGCCAAAAGGGTGGGGAACAAGCATGTTTTCTTCACTCTTCATAAAAGTCATTCAGCCAGCAGTTTGATGGCATTCTCCAGTGCCTGTATCAAGGCATCGACATCTTGCTGTGTATTGTAAGGGGCAAATGAAGCGCGCAGCGTCCCACTGACGCCCAAGGCGGCCATCAAGGGTTGCGCACAGTGCTGACCAGCGCGCACGGCGATGTTTTGTTCTGCCAGCAGCGTGACGATATCGCTGTGGTGGATCCCGACAATATCAAACGCCAGCAGGCTGGAGCCAGAACTGCGGAAACTTCGCGAACCGGGTAACTGAAGTAGTCGCTGCTCAGCATTTTGCGCCAAAGCGCGGCTGTAGTCTTCGGCGGCGAGCTTATCTTGCGTATCTAGCCAGCTCAGTGCAGCAGAAAGCCCAAGCACGCCAGCAATATTAGGCGTGCCTGCTTCAAAACAGTGTGGGGGTTTTTGTGCCGTAAAGCCGCTAAATGAGGCTTGGGTCAGCATTTTACCGCCTCCTTGCCAGGGCTCCATTTCAGCCAGGAGCGCAGTTTTACCATATAATGCGCCAATTCCGGTCGGCCCATACAATTTATGCCCCGAGAAGGCATAGAAATCGATATCGAGCCGTTGGACGTCGGCGGGGCAATGTACAATTCCCTGCGCGCCATCAATCATCACTACTGCGTTAACCGAATGCGCCAAGCTAATCGCCAGCGAAAGGTCCGGGCAGCCCCCCGTAACGTTCGACATTTGCCCAAGGGCCAGAATGCGGGTTTTTTCGCTGAGCAAGAGAGGTAACCGAGCCAAATCCGGCAAGCGGTCTTCACCCAAAGGCAGTTTAACCACTTGAGCGCCGGTCTGTTCTGCCACCATCAACCAGGGGATCAGATTGGCATGATGCTCTGCCTCGCTGACCAGGATCTGATCGCCAGGTTGCAGACGGGGGCGGGCATAGCTTTGCGCTACCAGATTGATGGCTTCCGTGGTACCGCGCACCCAAACGATATCGTCCGAGCTGGGAGCATTAATCAACGAGGCTACCTGCTGGCGTGTCTGTTCAAAACGCCGGGTCAGATCCTGTGCTGCACGATGCTGGCTGCGATGCACCGTAGCGGCATTGGCGCTGTAAAACTGTTGTGTGACGTCAATCACCGCCTGTGGTTTTAGCGCTGTAGCGGCACTGTCCAGATAAGTTCCCGCCTGTTCAAGGGCTGGAAACTGGCTGCGAAAAAGAGCGGGATCAAAGGGCTTCATAGGTCTTTCATCACTGGCTGCGGCAAAAAGCGATCCTGTCTTATTTTTTTTGTTGAGACAAGTTTTACCCATACGCTCTCTTCCCGTCTCCACGACGCTGTGGAAGCGGTCTGGCGCGAGAAAGAGTAAAATGAAAGGTATTACCGGCAAAAAAAAGCACCGCAAAAAGTGCGGTGCTACATAAAATCACTATGGACAGACAGGGTAAATGTACAGGAAGTGAAAAAAGAGTAGCCTAGCTACCATGTCCGGACAGGCGGACAATTGCAAACACAACATCACAACCACAAAGCCAAAAGTTCATCGGTGCTCTCGACACCCAATTCCTTTTCGTTCCGGCTTGGGAAGTGGCGCTACTATAGGTATTTACTGGCGCCTGCTCAACGGACAATTTATAATGGCTCGGATTAAAAAAACTAATGATAATTGTTTATTCAATGGGACATATCGCATTATTCATAGCGCGAATTTATCCTCTGCGTCGGGCCAGTTGAACAATTGTCGTATGAATGTAGCTAAGCCCAGTGGACCTCAAGGTATAACTCATGTCCAAACGTTTACCACCACTCAATGCGTTGCGAGTTTTTGACGCGGCAGCGCGTCATTTGAGTTTTACTAAAGCTGCAGAAGAGTTGTTTGTCACCCAGGCAGCGGTAAGCCACCAGATCAAATCACTGGAGGATTTCCTTGGGCTAAAACTGTTCCGGCGGCGTAATCGCTCGCTGTTACTGACAGAAGATGGGCAAAGTTATTACCTCGATATCAAAGAGATTTTTTCTTCAATCAATGAGGCAACGCGCAAACTTCAGGCGCGCAGTGCCAAAGGAGCTCTGACGGTCAGCCTGCCACCCAGCTTTGCTATTCAGTGGCTAGTGCCGCGCCTTTCAGGTTTTAATTCAGCTTATCCGGGAATTGATGTTCGTATACAGGCTATTGATCGTGAAGAGGATAAACTGGCAGATGATGTTGATGTAGCGATCTTCTATGGGCGTGGTAACTGGCCTGGAGTGCGGGCCGAGCGTCTGTATGCGGAATATCTGCTGCCAGTGTGCTCGCCAAGCCTGTTGACGGGCGATCATGCACTAAAAGTGCCGGGCGATCTGGCTTATCATACGCTTCTGCATGATACTTCGCGCCGTGACTGGCTGGCATACACCCGTCAATTGGGGTTACAGCACATTAATGTGCAACATGGGCCTATTTTTAGCCACAGTGCCATGGTGGTTCAGGCTGCGGTTCATGGTCAGGGAATTGCCTTAGTTAATAACGTTATGGCGCAAACAGAGATGGAAGTCGGCCGGCTGGTATGTCCTTTCAACGACGTGCTGGTGAGCAAAAATGCTTTTTATCTGGTATGCCATGACAGCCAGGCAGAACTGGGTAAAATAGCCGCTTTTCGTCAATGGATCCTTGCGCGTGCGGCCAGTGAGCAGGAAAAATTCCGTTTTCGCTATGAACAATAATGCAGGTTGCGGTAATGCTGCGGCTGGTTAACCTCGATTAAGGTGAATACCGATGGGTACGCGTTCAATGCTGGTTTTTGCCGCTATCAGCGGTTTTGTGTTTGTTGCTCTCGGGGCATTTGGTGCACACGTTTTGGCGGGTGCACTTGGGGCCAATGAAATGGCCTGGATCCGCACCGGTCTTGAGTACCAGGGCTTCCACACGCTGGCAATCCTGGCTTTGGCTGTTGTGATGCAGCGCCGGATCAGCCTTTGGTTCTATTGGAGCGGAGCGCTGTTGGCGCTCGGCACCGTTTTATTTAGCGGCAGTCTGTATTGTCTGGCGCTGTCACACCTGAAGTTCTGGGCCTATATCACGCCGGTTGGCGGGACATGTTTCCTGATCGGTTGGGTATTGATGTTGATTGGCGCTTTGCGTCTGAGGAAAAAGGCCGAGTGCCATGAATAGAATCGCGTTGTATTGCCGCCCCGGTTTTGAAAAAGAGTGCGCGGCTGAAATTACCGATAGGGCCGCCCAATTAGAGGTTTTTGGCTTTGCCCGTGTGAAAGATAACAGCGGTTATGTGCTGTTTGAATGCTATCAGCCAGACGATGCCGATCGCTTGGCGCGGGAAGTCCCGTTTCGTGAGTTGATCTTTGCGCGTCAGATGATTGTGGTTGGCGAACTATTGCGTGATTTACCGCCAGAAGACCGTGTTTCGCCGATTGTCGGCATGCTGATTGGCGTGGTTGATCGCGGTGGTGAATTACGGGTAGAAGTGCCGGATACCAACGAGAGTAAAGAACTGATGAAGTTCTGCCGTAAGTTGACGGTGCCGCTGCGTGCCGCTATGCGCGAGCAGAAAGTGATGATGGCGCGTGAAAACCCTAATCGTCCGGTGGTACATGTTTTCTTTATTGCTCCAGGCTGTTGCTATGTCGGCTATTCCTACAGCAACAACAATTCCCCGTTCTATATGGGCATCCCGCGTTTGAAATTCCCGGCGGATGCGCCAAGCCGTTCCACACTGAAACTGGAAGAGGCTTTTCACGTTTTCATTCCGGCAGACGAGTGGGAAGAGCGTTTGGCGAGCGGTATGTACGCAGTTGATCTGGGTGCGTGCCCTGGTGGCTGGACCTACCAATTGGTCAAGCGCAGTATGATGGTGCATTCGGTGGATAATGGCCCAATGGCCCAAAGCCTGATGGACACAGGGCAGGTCACCCATCATCGAGCCGATGGTTTTAAATTCGAGCCGGACAGCAGCAAAATCTACTGGCTGGTATGTGACATGGTCGAGAAGCCAGCACGCGTTACCAGCCTGATGATTAAATGGTTGATCAACGGTTGGTGCCGTGAAGCGATCTTTAACCTGAAATTGCCGATGAAAAAACGCTACGAAGAAGTGGCTCAGAATCTGCAAAGTATCCGCGAAGCGTTAGCCGCGGCGGATATCAGTGCGGAGGTGAATGCCAAGCAGCTATATCACGACCGTGAAGAGATCACCGTACATGTGCGGCGAATGTGGTCGGCGATACCTGGCCGCCGCGACGAGCGCGATTAAGACAAGTGGGCGCTGTTTACAGCGCTGAGGTTGATGACAAAGTCGCCTTCTGACCCGAGATACCCGGGCCTAGCGCACCGAGAGGCGCTCCGACGGCTTACGCCGTTACGACCCCATCGGCACGCTCTCCCTAATAACGGGGTTTGTCAACAGTCTGGGCGCTGTTTACAGCGCTCCGTTGATTGACGGCCAATTGGCAAATTAATTAAGCCTGATTAGACTGCAGGCGCAGTTGCTGCAGGTTGCCATTCAGCGCCAGGTCTGTGCGCAAGCTGGCGACTCTCTTGCTGATATATGCCAGTTCGCGGTGCTGCAACAGCTTACCACGCCATTTATCAGGCACTTCTTCGAGATGCTGATACAGACTATCCAAATCTTCTCGCTGCTGTAAAAGTAATGCCGCTGTTTTCGGGCCGATACCAACGACGCCGGGGATCTTGCTGCTGCTTATCCCTGCCAGGCCCCAATAATCAGGCAATTGTTGCGCTAACACTCCAAACTCCTCCTGCACAAATGGCATATCCAGCCAGCGCTTCTGGAAGTAGTCGCGTATCTGTATGTTGGGAGCCAACAACTGGCAATAACCTTTATCCGTTGAAACAATCGTCACCTGATGGCCGCCAGCGGCAATTTTCACCGCCAGCGTGGCCGCCAGATCGTCAGCTTCATTTCCCGGTGAATGCCAACTTGTGACGCCCAGTTCGGCAAACGCCTGACGCAACGGTGGCATTTCCTGCTGCAGGTTTTCCGGCATAGGTGAGCGCCCGGCTTTGTAATCTGGCAGGATTTGATGACGCCAACTGGTGCTGCGATCATCTTCGTCGAACACTGCTACTGCGTGGGTTGGCTGGCTATGCTGAATCAACTGCTGCAGCGCATGGCGGCAGGCATTCAGGCAAGGGGTTCCCTGCACGGCATGAATGCGGCGAATCAGGTTCAGAGCATCAACAATCAAGAGATGTATAGGCATAGACTCATCGTCTTTAAAACTGCGGTGGTGGTAGCAAAAAGAAGGGGCGGCTAACAAGGCCGCCCGGAATTGGCAATCAGGCTTCGATTTCGTAGCAGGGAACGTAGGCCGTTCCTGGCAGTTTCATACGATGTTGGGCAACAAAGCCCTGTAACAGACTATCCATCTGCTTCATCATCTGTGGCTCACCATGCAGCTTGTACGGGCCGAACTGTTCGATGGCATGAATGCCGTTTTCTTTCACGTTACCCGCAACAATACCTGAGAAAGCGCGACGGAGCGCTGCCGCTAACTGCTCAGCAGGCTGGTTCGGATAGAGGTTGAGGTTAGCCATATTTTCATGGGTTGGCTCAAAGGGTAACTGAAGATCCGGTGCAATACGCATAGACCAGTTGAAGCTGTAGGCATCGCCAGTATTGCGGCGATTCTCTTTCACCAGCGGCATGGCTTTCTTCATCTGACGAGCCACTTCTGCCGGATCATCGATGATAATGGTGTAATGGCGACGCGCCTTATCCCCCAGCGTATTCATGATGAACTCATCCAATACGCGGAAATAGTCGGCACTTTCTTTTGGCCCGGTCAGGATCAAAGGCAACACCTGCTCGCTATTCTCTGGATTCATCAGGATACCAAGCAAATAAAGCAGTTCTTCCGCAGTACCTACACCGCCAGGGAAAATGATGATTCCGTGAGCGATGCGCACAAAAGCTTCCAGACGTTTTTCAATGTCTGGCATGATCACCAGTTCATTCACCAGTGGGTTTGGTGGTTCAGCGGCAATGATGGAAGGCTCGGTCATGCCGATAAAACGGCTATTGTGATAGCGCTGTTGCGCGTGCCCCACGGCGGCTCCCTTCATCGGCGCTTCCATTGCCCCAGGCCCGCAGCCGGTACAGATGTTCAGTTCGCGCAGGCCCAGTTGGCTACCCACTCTCCGGGCATAAAGGTACTCATTTTCATTGATCGAATGACCGCCCCAGCACACCACCAGATTTGGATCTTCATCAAGGTGCAACGTACGGGCATTGCGCAGGATGGAGAATACCAGATTGGTAATATGACTCGGGTTCTCCAGATTGAGCTGCGGCAGCCGCCCAGGGCTGACAAAAAGGCTGTGAACGAACAGAATATCGCGCAGTACGGCAAACAGGTTTGCCTGCAGTGAGCGTATGATTCGCCCATCGACGAAGGCCTCTTCTGGTGGGTTAACCAGTTCCAGTTTTACGCCACGTTCGCGGCGCAGAATATTGATATCAAAAGTTTCATAGCGCGATAACAGCTGCTTACTGCTATCAGTCTGGCTACCGGAGTTCAATACTGCCAGAGAGCAATTACGGAATAAGCGGTATAGATCGCTGCTGGCAGTCCGTTTCAGCATGTCGACTTCAAGCTGCGACAAAAGATCCATTGAGCCAAGTGGGCTGATATGTGTAATCAAGGTAGCTCCTTTGCGCCGATTGTGGCGCGGTAATAGACCGTATGGCAGCAAGTGAGCCTTTTATACCCGTCGCCCTTCGAGCCGCATTGGTGTTGGCTGCGTTACTCGGCCCATGCTGGGCCTCGCCCCTTCGGGGCCGCTGCAAGCAGCGTTCAAATCTGCTTGGCAGATTTGTCACTCACCCAAGTCACTTGGTTTACCAAGCTCCTAGGGCATCGTTCAGTGGCCGCCTACATGCAACTTGAAGTCACTTGGGTATAGCTTTCTGCGCTTTTTCCTTTTGTGCCCGACGGTTAGAATATTGTATAGCCTGACTATGTAGTAGAGGCTATTGATTTAACCTTACCGCTGTATCCAGGTTTTTACCAATACAAACCGATTGTTAGCTCAGTTGTTGAGCAACGGTATCGGTGTTTGAAATGATTGCCAGCGGCACTCGCGCGCAGCTAAAAGATCCCCCTTATTGACGCGCAAGGCGGCCTGAGGTTGGTTTAAACGCCACATTACTGCGCCATGGATTGATATCCAGGCCACCGCGCCGGGTATAGCGCGCATAAACACTCAGTTGCTCCGGCTGGCAGAAGCGAAGCAGGTCGTTGAAGATACGTTCAACACATTGCTCATGAAATTCGTTGTGGTGGCGGAAAGAAACCAGATAGCGTAACAGGGATTCACGGTTTATCTGTGGCCCACGGTAGCGGATTTGTACTGAACCCCAATCGGGTTGGTTGGTGATCAGACAGTTTGATTTGAGCAGATGACTCACCAATGTCTCTTCAACCATGCGCTCACCTGTTGCGCCTTGCAGATAGCCTGAATCAAACTGATAGCTTTCAATGCTGATATCTTGCTGATCAAGGCACTCGCCTTCCAGGCGGGCGATTGGCTGGCCTTCAATCTGATCGATACTGAACAAGGTAATGTCGACATCCCCTTGCGCACAGGCTGAGAGATCGCGCTGCAGCGTGGTGCGTACACTCTCCCAGTCGGGGAAATTCGTTTGGTTGAAGCTGTTGAGGTAAAGTTTGAAGCTTTTGGACTCAATCAGATTGATACTATCAGCATTCAGGCTGATTTCTCCTACTGCGACCTGGGGTAGGCCTTTAGCATTCAGCCAGGACAATTCATACAGCGTCCAGATATCGGCACCATGAAAAGGCAGATTGTCGGGATAGAGACCCAAAGGCTCACGATTCATACTGCGCGGAACGGCTTGTAACAGTGAGTCATCATAGCTGTCTTGGTAAGCGGTTGGCTTACCCAGCGTCAACGCTGACAGAGCCTGGTGATCTTGATAATAGGACATGGCTGTCACCTTGGTTATAGATAGGTACAATGGCCGCCAGTTTACCGTATGTGAGAAAAAATATGGAACATGATGTATCGAGCGCGCTGCGTGAGTTTACCCAGCGCTATGTTGATGTCTGGCAACAGCAACGCGGTCATGCCCCTGCCAGTCAGGAGTTGTATGGTATCGCTTCCCCTTGCATAGTCGAAAATCGCGATGATGTGGTGTTGTGGTTACCGCAACCCTTTACCCCAGTTTCAACGTTGGAGAAAGTAGAAAAGGCGTTGGAAATAGAGTTGCAACCGGACAGTCACACTTTTTATACCCAGCAATATGCGGGTGACATGAGCGCGCAGTTTGCTGAACATCAACTGACGCTTTTACAGGTTTGGAGTGAGGATGATTTCGTTCGGCTGCAGGAAAACCTGATCGGGCATCTGGTTACCCAAAAGCGCCTCAAATTGTCGCCAACGATTTTCCTGGCGACCACTGAATCTGAAATGGCGATGGTTTCATTGTGTAATGTGAGCGGTAATGTGGTACTTGAGCAGTTTGGAACCGACAAAAGAGTAGTATTATCCGCTTCTTTGGGCAATTTCCTCGATGGTTTACGGCCAAGCTTTGTTTAGCCTGCGCTTTTTTCTTTAGAGCGTGTGAGACATCTCTTACAAAAGCTGTGAGAGATCGCGCTTAATTTTTAAATAGAAGTGGCTTAGATTGGACTTATTACTATCCAGATCAATTGTTTAAATTGGACTAAGAATAATACCTAATTGAAGTTCGCTGTAATCTGTCCTACACGCCCTTGTGATTGGTACGGAATTAAGCGATCTTATGTCTACCGAACAGGAGTCGGGTGGAGCAGGAAAGCATCAGGATGATGCGGCTTCAGGAAGAAGAAATGGACACACTCAGGATGAGTGAGAAGGACACACTCAGGATGAGTGAGAAGGACACGCTCAGGAAGAGTGAGAAGGACACACTCAGGATGAGTGAGAAGGACACACTCAGGATGAGTGAGAAGGACACGCTCAGGATGAGTGAGAAGGACACGCTCAGGATGAGTGAGAAGGACACACTCAGGATGAGTGAGAAGGACACACTCAGGATGAGTGAGAAGGACACACTCAGGATGAGTGAGAAGGACACACTCAGGATGAGTGAGAAGGACACACTCAGGATGAGTGAGAAGGACACACTCAGGATGAGTGAGAAGGACACACTCAGGATGAGTGAGAAGGACACACTCAGGAAGAGTGAGAAGGACACACTCAGGAAGAGTGAGAATGGATTGGCGTTAGGACGACGCTCAGGATGTTTCAGGATTGAAACCAAGGACACCTCCAGGAAGGAGATTGAGAGCCAGTACTGGACTACTGGTGGGTTAGGAAGACCGAGGAACCGCGTAAGGAATACGCTTTAGGAATATCAAGGACTGTTTGGTCAGGATGGCCGAGGAAGATGGAAAAGTTTTCAGGGATTGAGCAGGGAGCACGCTTTGTAGCAGGATAGCTACGAAACGAACCGGGGGCACTGTTAACGCAGTGCCCTCACTTTTTTGTCTGGCAAAAAATAGCCAAAATAAGTTGATTGGACTTCATCCATATTGGGTGGGGGGATTTACCCGGTTGGCAAGTTGCTTCGAGGGCCAGAGCCCTCGAATGGCGAAAACCGTTAACCAATAGCTCCCAATGTGTCGCCCGTGGTCTGTTTCTTCGGTAGCAGGAATAGCGTCGCATAAATATCCAGTAGATAAATGCTAGCCAGAAGGCTGATAGCCGCGGTAAAAGAAACTTGCGTGACTAACGCTCCGATGACCAATGGCCCAAGCCCACCAACACCCCGGCCAAGATTGAACAGGATATTCTGTGCAGTGGCGCGTGCCTGTACTGGATAAGTATCGGAAATCAGAGCGCCATACCCCCCAATCATACCGTTAACAAACACTCCCATCAGTGCACCGGCAAATAGCATCAGGGTAGGGTCGCTGAGTTGCGCATAGCAAATAACCATCACTACAGCGCCACTCTGGTAGATCACGAAGATAATCCAACGAGGAAAACGATCGGCAAGAATGCCGAATAGCCAGATCCCGAAGGTCATCCCAATAACCGTAACGCCGGTCCAGACGCCAGATTTAGTCAATGAAAAGCCAAAGTTCTTTGCCAGATAGGTTGGCATCCAGATCATCAATCCGTAATAACCAAAGTTTTGCACCGAGCAAAGGATAAAAATCCCTAGGCTGGCCCTACTCGTAGCACGATCTTTAAATAACAGTTTTATTCGTTGCGTGAATGAAAGATGTTGCTCACTGGGTTTCTGCTGCGTGAATTCTTCTGTCTCACCCATGGTGCGGCGTATAAGGAACGAAACCAGCGCTGGTAACAGGCCAACCAGGAACATGCCACGCCAGCCGATATAAGGTAATAGCAGCGGCGTGAGGAAGGCCGCCGCAAGTACACCGAGTTGCCATCCCATACCGACGTAGGCTGAGGCGCGGTTGCGTTTCTCCGCAGGCCAGGCCTCGGCAATCAGAGCCATACCAATACCGAACTCGCCCCCCAACCCGATGCCAGCCAATGTCCGGTAAGCGAGCAGGTCCCAGTAACCAACGGCTATAGCGCACAAACCCGTAAAGAGAGAGAACATCAGGATAGTGATAGTTAACACACGGATGCGGCCAAAACGGTCACTGAGATGGCCGAAGATCACCCCGCCGAGCACTGCGCCGATAAGGGTCCAGGTTACCAGCGAACCGGCTTCCGATGAGGTTAGGCCCAATTCAGAGGTGATAACCGGCAGCATAAAGCCGAGGATCAGCAAATCGAAGCCGTCCATGGCATAACCGGTCACCGAAGCCAGCATGGCTTTACCGGGAGTTGCATGATTTTTAGTTGGTGAGATTGCGGACATGTCTTTCGTCATAGGTGGTTTATTGGATGCGCGTATTGTGCCGTGCGATGTGCGGCACCACCAGATAAAATATGCAGATTTCATGAACCTGGCCTAGTCTGGGGGCCTGAAGTGTTATGCTCCCTTCTGTTCGATAATCCATGATAAGCAGTTCGGGAATGTAAATGAGTATACAAAACAAGGTTCGCCAGAGTTTACAGGCGATTGAGCAGTCAATGCAGGAATTAACTTTGTGGCAGGCGGCACCGCCTGAGGCAGCAGCGTTTTCCAGCATGGAACCTTTCTGTGTCGATAGTATGCTGGCAGAAGAGTGGTTGCAGTGGGTGCTGTTACCACGGATGTATGCATTGCTGGAAAGCGGTGCGCCTTTACCAACGCGTTTTGCTATTGCACCTTACTTTGAGGTGGCGCTAAAGGATAGGCAGCCAAGTTGTATACCACTGTTGGTGCTGCTACAACAACTGGATGCATTGCTTAATAAAGAGCCGCAATAATCAGTTTGTAAGTGTGCAAAACCTAAAAGCATAAATGTCGTTCACTTCGCATCGTTAAAAGATGTTTTTCGCCTCAGCATGAAAATGTTGGATAATGCAGTTGGAATGCTTTAGCTGATGGTAACCACGGAAGGTTTCTTCATGTTCAAAAAAGACCTGTTCGGCTGGATAGGTATCGCAGTGGGTAGCATTGCTTTGCTGCTGGCGATGGTGCATTTCTATGCCGGCCCATTTTCTCCCCAGCCAACGCTGGAAAGCCTGGTTGCCAGTAAAACGGTGGCAATTAAACAATCATTATTAGCTTCGCTGACGGGTCATAGAGTTTCTGAGAGCCCTCTGCAGCCTCACTATAATCTCGACCAGCTATTGAAAGTCGTTATTGCCATACTTGCGGCTTCTTCGGTGATCTTTGGCGTCATTGGCGGAGCACGCAGAGAAAATCGGCGGGCGGTTTCTGGTGCGCTCATGCTCGGTGCAGGCACATTAGCTTTTCAGATGGCGGTATTTGCATTTGGTGTGATCGCAGTCATTGTTCTGATTGCGGTAGTGTTACCGCTGATTATGGGAAGTTTGGGTGACTGGTGGTCATCGCTGTTTTGACATTGGTGCCGAGGGTCGTAGCGAGTTGTTTGTGGTACAAGTTGCTGCCGGCATAAATGCTGTTCCCATGCGTGTCAGTCAAGATTCATAAGGTGATGTAACCATGGATTTGTTGAAGTTCATCCTTCGTCTGCCTTTTACGTTGATAAAAGGGTTTTTTCGTCTCATTACTATGATCCTGGTACTGCTGGGGCGGATTTTCAGCCCAGTGGTAGGTAACCTTGACTGGCGCGCTCCGGTTTGGTGGGCAGCGTTGTCCGGTATGGTTAAACGCGTTTTTATGCGTCTGGAAAGTGGGATAGACAAATACCCGAAAGCCGTAAGCCTGGCGTTATTGGTCATACTCGGTGTTGCCGGTGGCGCTTTTTACGGCTGGCACTGGTGGCTGAACAAGCCACAGCCTATCGAACCTGCCCCTATGGTTTACCAGGAAACCAGCGTGCGAGTGACCGATCCTGAAGCCATCAATTACGCATTACAGAAATCGGTGCCACAGCAAATCCTGCTCACTTTTAAAAATTCCGTGGCGCCGATCACCGATGTTGGTAAAGCAGTGGATAAAGGCGTGACGATCAGCCCTGCTATTGAAGGGCAGTGGAAGTGGAACAATGCCTGGACCTTGGCCTTTACCCCTAAAAACCCTTTACCCATGGGAACGCAGTATGAGATTAAACTGGAGCCTTCCGTATTGTTGGCCCCACAGATTAAACTCGCTAATACCCGCTATAGCTTTCATGCTCCCGCTTTTGATTATCAGCTGGGCCAGGCCGAATACTATCAGGATCCGCAAGATCCCCAGAAGCGCAGCGCTATATTTAACGTTAAATTCAATGCGCCTGTAGACGTTGCTAGTTTTGAAAAGCAGATTGCCTTGGGGTTGACAGAAGCGAATGCCAAATCCGAGAAGAAGCTCAATTTTTCGCTGGTTTATGACGAGAAGAAACTGAATGCCTGGGTCCACTCAGAGCCGCTGAAAGCGCTTGATCATGGTGGTAAGGTGCATCTTGCGCTGGGCCAGGGCATCCGCTCGGTAGTACCAGCCAATGCGACCGCGCAAGCGAAGAATAACTGGGTATCTTTACCAACTCTCTATAGCCTCAAAGTGAAAGATACCAGTGCACTGGTGGTAGACAACGAGGGGAGCCAAAGTCAGCGGGCGCTGATCGTCGCCTTCAGTGATGCGGTAAAAGATAAAGATATTGGGCGTGCTGTTAAAGCCTGGCTGTTGCCGCAACATAATCCAAACGATAACGATGCCAGTAAAGATCCTGATGATTTCTATCAGTGGGGAGATACTGAAAGCATCGATAAGGGCGTTCTTGCTCAGTCGACGGCGCTGACTCTGACATTAAATGATGCTGAAGATGTTTATCAGCCGCAGTTCAGCTTCAAGTTTGATGCCCCCGCTCATCGCTTTATGCTGATAGAAATTGAAAACCTGATGACTTCATCGGGCGGTTATAAAATGCCGGAAAAAACCTATCGCATTGTAGAAGTGCCGGATTATCCAAAATCCCTGCAGTTTATGTCACAGGGGTCTCTATTGTCGGTCAATGGTGACAAGCAAATCAGCGTAGCGGCGCGCAATGTGCCTGGGTTGCGTCTGGATATCAAGCGGGTGATCCCAAGCCAATTGCAGCACATTGTCTCTTTCAAAAGCAGTGAATATTCATCCGCTCAGTTTAATCAGCTAAACGATGAGTACTTTACCGAGCATTTTACCTATCAGACGGCAATCAAGAACGATAAGCCGGGTGAAGTGAATTATCAGGGGATTGATCTCTCCCGCTACCTGTCTACCAACCAGGACTCTCATCGTGGTGTTTTCCTGTTAACGCTGTCTGAGTGGCAGCCAGAAAAGAAAAAGCCGCAGGCGGATGAAGAAGAGAGCGAACAAAGCGAAGAGGAAGGAGATGAGTCTCCTGCGGTTGGTGATTCTCGTTTTGTTGTTGTGACCGATCTGGGGATCATTGCCAAGCGTTCTCAGGATAAAACGCGCGATATCTTTGTGCAGTCGATTCATAGTGGTACACCGGTCAGCAATGCAAAAGTTTCGGTGATTGCCAAAAATGGTGTGGCGCTCCTCAGCCAGATCACCGATGCCAATGGGCACGTTAGCTTCCCCTCGTTAGACGTGTATACCAATGAACGTCAACCGGTGATGTTCCTGGTGGAAAAAGATGGCGATGTATCGTTCCTGCCAACCAACCGTTATAACGATCGCGGTCTCGATTTCTCGCGCTTTGATATTCAGGGGGAAGAAACCCCGTTCGATCCGCGTACTCTGAGCAGCTATCTGTTCTCTGACCGAGGGGTTTACCGGCCAGGTGATACTTTCAATATTGGTTTGATTACCCGAGCGGCAGACTGGAGTGTAGCCTTGGCTGGTGTGCCGGTTCGTGCCGAGATCCGCGATCCGCGGGATAAGCTGATGAGCACGGTGCCTTTAACCCTTGGCAACAGCGGTTTCAATGAATTAAGTTTCACCACCGATGAAAATGCTCCAACGGGTGAGTGGAATATCTATTTGTATCTGATTGGTAAAGATAACAACACTTCAGCCTTGCTTGGCCATACAGCCGTTAACGTGAAAGAGTTTGAGCCTGACCAGTTGAAAGTGAAGCTGGAGTTGACGCCAAACCGCCAGCAAGGGTGGGTAAAACCCTCGGAGCTACAGGCAAACATTGATGTTCAGAACCTGTTTGGAACGCCAGCTCAGGATCGTCGAGTGGCATCTAAGTTAACGTTAAGGCCA
This sequence comes from Serratia aquatilis, assembly GCF_044865145.1. Classification (NCBI taxonomy): domain Bacteria; kingdom Pseudomonadati; phylum Pseudomonadota; class Gammaproteobacteria; order Enterobacterales; family Yersiniaceae; genus Serratia; species Serratia aquatilis. Next base: position 1,351,006 of record NZ_CP173186.1, read on the forward strand.
ATGTATCCGAGTTTTGAGCGGTTCCCGGACTATGTTTTCTTTGAGGACCGCCAAAACAGTGATGGTTTCGAAACGGAACTGGAAGATCGAACCACCAATGAGCAGGGTGTTGCCAATATTCCTCTGGATCTGAAGTCTTACGCAGATGCTACCTACCAGCTTCAATTACTGTCAGAAGCCTTTGTGGCTGGAAGTGGGCGCTCGGTCGCTGCTACTGCGCGGGTGTTGGTGTCCCCTTATGATTATCTGATCGGCGTCAAGCCAGACGGTGACTTAGGCTATATCAACCGTGGGGCGGTGCGAAACTTGAACGTGATCGCTGTTGATCCTTCCTTGAAACAGATTGCACTGTCTGACCTGAAGCTGGTGTTGCTTGAACAGAAATACATCTCAGTGCTGACCAAGCAGGACTCAGGAGTTTATAAATATCAGTCGAAGATGAAGGAAGTTCAGCTATCGGAGCAGCCATTATCACTCACCGAGCAAGGTAACGGCCTGCCGCTGGCTACGGCTACGCCAGGGGACTTTGTGCTGGTGATCGAAGATGCGCAGGGTAAGGTGCTTAACCGAGTCGCCTATAGCGTAGCGGGTAATGCCAACCTTAGCCGCTCGTTGGACCGCAATGCTGAACTGAAGCTGAAACTGAACCAGGCGGAATATCAGCTGGGTGAAGAAATTGAAGTTTCGATTAACGCGCCTTATACGGGCAGCGGTTTGATTACCATCGAAAAAGATCGGGTTTATGCCTGGCAGTGGTTCCATACAGAAACCACTGGTTCGGTGCAAAAAATCCGTGTTCCGGCAGGTATGGAAGGCAACGGATATATCAATGTGCAGTTTGTACGCGATATAAACTCCAACGAAATCTTCATGAGCCCGCTGAGCTATGGCGTGGTGCCTTTTAAAATCAGTACGCGAGCCCGTCAGAACAGTCTTGAAGTGCTTGCTCCTGCGGTGATCAAGCCAGGAGAAAATCTGGCGATGACTGTGAAAACCGACGGCCCTCAACACGTGGCGTTGTTTGCCGTGGATGAGGGGATTTTGCAGGTGGCACGTTATCGCCTGAAAGACCCGCTGGAGTACTTCTTCCGTAAGCGGGAACTGAGCGTTGAAAGCTCGCAAATCCTCGATTTGATCCTGCCGGAATTCAGCAAGCTGATGGCGCTTTCGGCGGCACCTGGCGGCGATGCGGGGGAAGGGTTGGATCTCAACCTCAATCCGTTCAAACGCAAGCGTGATAAAGCGGTGGCCTTTTGGTCTGGCATTACCGTTGTTAACGGCGAGAAGCAGTTTGACTACCATGTGCCGGATTATTTCAATGGCAAAATCCGTGTGATGGCGATTTCTGTTACACCAGACAAAATCGGTAAGGCTCAGACTTCTGCAACGGTGCGTGACAACTTCATCATGACGCCTAATGTGCCTGCCATGGTGGCACCAGGGGATGAATTTGACGTCAGTGTGGGTGTTAGCAACAACCTTGAGGGTGGAAATGGCCAACCGGTAGCGATCAGTGTCCATCTGACACCGCCAGCGCAACTGGAAGTCGTGGGTAACGCAGAGCAAAGCCTGTCATTGGCGGAGAAACGCGAAGGTGTGGTCAACTTCCGTTTGCGGGCAAGGTCGGTACTTGGAGATGCGCCGCTGGTGTTTGATGCACGCTATGGTGACAAAACCAGTCGCCGTACCATCAGTACCTCGGTACGTCCTGCTATGCCATATCGCACACAATCGGTAATGGGCCGGATGAATGGCAGCAGTCAGAATATTGATAACCTGCGGCAGATGTTTGATGCCTTTGCGCTGCGTAACGCGGCGGTATCTCATTCACCTTTAGTGCTTACCCGTGGGCTGTCCCAGTATCTGGCGGATTACCCGTATTACTGCTCTGAGCAAATTGTCAGCCGGTCTATCCCGATGATAATGCAAAGTCAGCATCCGGAAATGATAAGTAGCTTGAGCCAGAGCGAAGTCAGCCAGCAGCTTAAAAACCTGCTCGGCGTGCTGCGTTCACGTCAGAATGACAATGGTGCCATCGGTGCTTGGCGTTCATCACCAGTCACCGATCCGTTTGTCACGCCATACGTGGTGCAATATCTTCTGCAAGCCAAAGCGGCAGGTTATGCGCTGCCTGTGGGCATGCTGGACGAGGCCAATAGTGCGCTGAGAGCGTTGGCGGCAAGCCGCTATGATGATCTCTACCATTTGCGCCTGCGGACCTGGGCGGTTTATCTGTTGACCTTGCAAGGCGAGATCACCACTAACGCGTTGGCCTCGGTACAGGCGACGCTACAAAAACTCTATCCGGATAGCTGGAAGACGGACCTGAGCGCCTTGTACCTGGCATCTTCTTATCGCCTGTTAAAAATGGATGATGAAGCGAACAGCCTGTTGCAGCCGAGCTGGCAGCAATTGAGCAGTGCCTATGATAAGGGCTGGTGGACACAGAACTATTTTGATCCGCTGGTGCAGGATGCGACGCGACTATACCTGATCACCCGCCACTTCCCGGAGAAGGTCTCTTCCATCCCTCCGCAAGTGCTGGAGAACATGGTTAAGGCATTGAGAGAAGAGCGTTATACCACCTATTCTTCTGCGATGAGTATTTTGGCACTGGAGAGCTATTCTGTGCAGTTGGCAGCAAAAGCATCTTCCGCAACGGATACACTGACCATTGCGCAGGTTGGTAAGCAAGCGAATGTCGCGCCGCAGGTTATTTCTACCTTGGCTGGGCTGTTTGCCAAAGGCCAGTTTGATACCGATGCGCAGGCCATTCGTTTCGCTAATACCAGCGATGCTCCTGCCTGGTATGTGGTCACGCAGGCCGGTTACGATCTTACTGCGCCGCAGCAGGCGATAGCTCGAGGCTTGGAAATCACCCGCGACTATACCGACGAGCAGGGCAAACCGGTGACACAGGTGACATTGGGGCAAAGGATCAATGTCCACTTGAAGATACGTGCGAATTCGAAAGAAGGGCAGAATAATCTGGCGATTGTCGATCTGTTACCCGGCGGGTTTGAGGTTGTACAGCAAACTGCACCTGAACCTGCCAGCGATGAGGGGGAAGGGAATGACAATGCAGATCCTGAAGGAGGATGGCAGTCGCCGCTGGCGGCATCAGGCTCAACCTGGGCACCGGACTATAGCGATATACGCGAGGATAGGGTGATCATCTATGGTAACGCCAGCACTGAGGTTCAGGAGTTTGTTTACCAGATTAAAGCGACCAATACCGGTAGTTTTGTGATCCCTCCGGCTTATGGTGAAGCTATGTACGATCGCGAAGTGCAGGCTATGTCAATCGGTAGCGGTAAACTGGTTGTTGTACCGGCAGCAAGCCACTAAGCAGCAGTCTTTGCCCCGCATTGGTTTTCCGCGGGGCAGTTGTATGTATTGAGAATTAATGAAAATCCTTCCTGTATTCTCTGCGGCGACAAAACGTTGGCTGCAAAATATTCTGATGGCGGTATTCCTACTGGCTCTGGGGATCATTGGTGCTCGGCTGTGGCCCCACACTCCCCTTTACCAGGGTATCCCTTTTTCCTCTGTTTACTACGATCGCCATGGCGTATTGATGCGGATCACTCTGGCTAATGATGATCGTTATCGTTTGTGGACACCGCTGGAAAAGATCTCGCCTTTAGCAGTGCAGGGCATGTTGTTGCATGAAGATCTCTGGTTCTATTACAACCCCGGTTTTAACCCGGTTAGCCTGCTGCGTGGTTTTTGGCGCAGTTATGTGGCAGGTGGCAAAATACAGGGGGGCTCTACTATCACCATGCAGTTGGCGCGGATGCATTGGCATCTGAATACCCGCACGCCGGGAGGAAAAGTGGTGCAGGTGCTAAGGGCTATCCAACTGGAGTTGAGCTATTCCAAGCGAGATATTCTGGAAGCCTACCTGAATTACGCTCCCTATGGCCGCAATATTGAAAGTATAGGTGCGGCCAGTCTGATCTATTTTGCTAAAGCGCCACAGGATCTAACATTGCCGGAGGCGCTGACGCTTGCTGTTTTACCCCAATCACCAAGCTACCGCATTGATCCTAAAACAGGCGTTCTGGGGGAGGCGCTGACACAGGCACGCAATCGCCTGTTCCAGCGTTGGCAGGAGGTTTATGACACAGACTCTAGCCAGAAAGCGCTGTTCCAGTTACCACTAGCGCTGCGCCAACCGGAGCAGATGCCCTATATTGCGCCGCATTTTATCGAACAACTGCGCCAGCAGACTCAGCGGTTGGTGCAACGCGATACCCGTATAGACACCACGCTGGATGCGGGGCTACAACGCCTGATTGAAAAACAGGTGAACGCATTTATTGCCCGTAATCAGAGCCGAGGTATACATAATGCCGCAGTGCTGCTGGTTGATAGCCGAGATATGGGGATACGTGCTCTGGTGGGCTCTGCCGATTACTACAATCGGGAAATTCAGGGCCAGGTAAACGGCACCAACGCCAAACGTTCTCCTGGTTCAACGCTCAAGCCATTTATTTATGCGTTGGGGATAGAGCAGGGCGTACTGCATCCGATGACTATCCTGAAGGATGTCCCTTCGTCATTCGGTGCTTATGCACCGGAGAATTTTGACCGGCGTTTTTTGGGGCCGGTCACTGCAACCGATGCGCTGAATTTCAGCCGCAATATTCCCGCTGTCTATGTGGCGTCGCAACTGCGCCAACCAACGTTCTATCAGTTTTTAAGCCTGTCCGGGATCGCGAATATGGCCAGTGAAAACCATTATGGCCTTTCGTTGGTATTGGGTGGTGGTGAGGTTACAGCGCAAGAATTGGCCAAACTGTATGCGTTATTGGCTAATCGAGGGTTCTTACGTCCTTTACGTATGCAGAAAAATGATGTCTATCCCCAACCGACACGCTTGCTTAGCGAAGAGGCCAGTTTTATTACGCTGGATATGTTGAGCCAGCATCGTCGTCCTGGCGACACGCTGGCGCAAAGGCCTTCATCATTGCCGGTATATTGGAAAACCGGCACTTCCTGGGGGTTTCGCGATGCGTGGAGTGTCGGAATTTTTGGGCCTTATATATTGGTGGTGTGGGAAGGGAATTTTGATAGCAAAGGCAATAACGTTTTTGTCGGCGCTGACGCAGCCGCTCCGCTGTTCTTCAATATTATCGATAGCGTTAATGCCAGTTATCCCGGGTTACAGGAGCCAAAACATCCCTTCCCGAAACAGCTGAAACGGGTAGAGATCTGCCTGGCCAGCGGCAACTTGCCTACGCAGTGGTGTCAGCAAAAAGGTAAAACCTGGTTTATTCCCGGTAAGTCACCGATAAAGGTAGATACTGTCTATCGCCCGGTGGTGTTGGATAGTCAAAGCGGTGACGTTGCCTGCCCGCCCTATGACGAGGCACAAACTCGCACCGAAGTGTTCGAGTTCTGGCCTTCGGATCTGGCAAATGTCTTCGCTCAGGCTGGATTACCCAAACGGGCTCCCCCGGTAAGCCATTGCAAGGATAATGGGGTTGATGCTGGTGGCAATCCCCCGCGTATTACTTCACCATTGAAAAATACCACTTATACCTTACGGCAGTCGCAGCAGGGGCGTGACAAAATCGCGTTTAACGCGGTGACGGATGCCGATAGTAAAACCATTTACTGGTTTGTGGACGATATCTATCTTGGCAGCAGCGCCAGTAAAAAAACCATCGATTGGCGGCCGATCAATAACGGGCATTATCGAATCAGCGCGGTGGATGATCATGGGCGAGCCGATAGTCGCCTGATCATGATTGAGTTGGTGAATTGATACTAGACGGTGCCCCTTAGTTGCGCCGCTCTGCAGCTCAAGAGCCTAATGGGTTAGCAAGGGGCAACATACAGCCCCTTTTGCATTTATTGGCCCTGCTATTTTGGGAAAACGCCAGCTTCTTTAGCCATGTTCTGTAGATAGCCAAAAACATTACCGACACGTAACCCATTGTGTTCATACTCGTTTGTTATCCAAGGGGTCAGACTACCCACTTGTTGAGCTGTCGCCAAAGATAACTTCAAGTCAACATACATATCGCTGAAATAGATAGCGGCAAACACGGGAACCCGGTTTTCCAGTAAACGATCGCTATCGTATAACGGTGACCAAACTCTACGCTCAGCCAGGATTTTAACCGGTTCGTTAAAAGGACGTAGTGCTGCAATGTCGGTAAACATCCACGGATAGATCATTTCACCTGTCAGGTAGAGTGGGCGTCTGTCTTCGGCAAAAGTTTGGAAATTATCTCGTTGGCGCTGTGCGGCCCAGTTTGTGGCTTTATCCTGCGCGTAGATGCTTTCGTGCAGTGCTGCAAATAGCGGATTTTCCGCATAGCTGGTCAATGCCATCACCTGCGCAAGGAATGTATCACTGAGCTGCTCGTCGGGATTAAAAGCCTCGTCAAACAACCAAAGCAGCCGCTCATAGCCTTCACTCATGCCAAGATCGATACCCAGACTTTGCAAACGCCTTACTGTCAGACGGTCTCCGTCGGGTAGCAGCACTTCTTCCTGCTCAAGTTTGTCGGCAATACGACCAACTTGTGCCTCCAAATGGGGGTAGCGTTGATAGAAAATACGGTTTTTGGCTACCACCTGTGGGTAGGTATGCGCATAGACTTCATCAGCATCGGGTTGAAGGCTGGCAAGGCCACCAGTCATAAAGCAGCAATGAAGGCCCTCTGGTGCCTGAGATAGATAGGTTAGGGTGATAAAGCCACCGTAGCTTTGCCCTAATGTACTCCACGGGCGATTACCAAAGCAGTTCTTACGCAAATATTCGGCATCAGCCACGATGGAGTCGGCGCGGAAACAAGCCAGATAATCTGCAGCCTGAATTTCAGTCAGCCCTGCCAGGCTTTTGCCTTCAATACGGCTGCTACGGCCTGTGCCGCGCTGATCGAGCAAGATCACCCGGTAACTTTTCAGTGCCTCTGCGATCCAACTGCTCCGTGCTGTAGGGCGTGGACTTTTACCTCCAGGGCCACCTTGTAAAAATAACAGACAAGGTAACTGTTCATCGCGTTGAGTCGGATCAACCAGTTCACGTGCAAAGATATCGATGGTGCGGGTATCCTGGCTATCGAACCAGTTAAGCGGAACCTGAACGATATGTTCGCGAACCCATATTGCTGGAAGTAAGTATTCTCTTTCAATGCTCATGTTTCTTCTTCCTGATTTGCTTGTTATATTCTTCCTGTTGGTCATCTTATAACGCAAGCGGTTTGTCCCAAGGTTTATTACTATAGCCTAATCAGGCCGTTTTTATGGCGGATCCCAGCGTGAAAATCTTCAATGAATAAAAATTTTATATTGATAAAAAGAATAACCCTGACTTTTAATCAGGTATATCCAGCCTAGCAGGAGCAGCGCATTTTTAAAATAGTTATCTGGCTAAAAATTTAGCAATTCTCAAAGTTTCAACAGTATTGTGAGGGGGCTTATCCATTGATAAGTATAAATTATTGTAATGTTATCCGTCTTGACATTCGATAGTCACTTTTAAGTGGGTATGATATTTTACCTGTCAGGTTATTTCAGTATTGTCTTATAAAAACAGCATATGACTAAGAGCAAAGATGTTACTGAGTTTATTGTGGTTCATAGTTATAGGATTATTCTTTTCATAAATATTTATGGTGTAATTTTTATTGAATGTTTTACTTGGGAGTTTAACTGTAGTCTGTAGTTAATGAGTTATTAGTTTCTCAGTTAATTAACAATGGCAAAGAACTGGTAGCTTGATGCATGGTGAGCTTATATACCCAAGTTACTTCAAGTTGCATGTAGGCGGCCACTGAGCGACAAATCTGCCAAGCAGATTTGAACGCTGCTTGCAGCGGCTCCGAAGTGGCGAGGCCCAGCATGGGCCGAGTAACGCAGCCAACACCCATGCAGCTTGAAGGGTTACGGGTATATTCAGCCTAGTTGATGGTGCTTTCATACCCATAAAGTTACTGGCAACTTCTTTTGCTAGCGGTAGTCGAGCAACACCGCCGCTCCCCATTCAGCCTAGCTGTGCTTTATTCTTGCATAGAAACAACAAGTGCCTTTATTTTCATCGCCTTTTCAAAGTGATCCAGTTTCATTTCCTGGATCCACCAGCAGGCTGCCTCCATCAATAGTTCAGGATCATCGTTTTTGTTAGCGAAAAAAGCATAAAATGAAAGTCCTACGTTACTTCCCTTGGCAGCGATCTTGTCATCGCAAACCTGAATTATCTTATCCTTTAGCGTCTTTCTCATCATGGCCTCGTTACTGATGGTTGTTCGGACTATTCTGACCAATCAAATCCTGCGATTGCGGCATACAATACACGCTAGGCTGTGTCCCTTAATTGCACGTGAGCGCCGCTGGCGGTCATTTGCGCACAGGGCAAGGCGTGAGCCGCGAGGTTTGGTGGACCCAATAAGCGGCGAACAACGCAGCAATGCGCGCAAATGGCCCCAGCCCGAAGGGTCGCGCCCCAAAAGCCCGTTTTCTGTGTTGTCGGGCTTGAACAGAGGGCCACTCTGCCCTTCACCCTCCGCCTTGATAACGGGCTTTTGGGTCTGCGACGGCACCACGGGCAATTAAGGGACACAGCCTAATATCGAGCATTTTTAGTAGGTATCAGTAAAATGAATACAATAATAAATCAGACCCTTTAGCGTTAATTAAGAATAGGTATCTATGCAGGTTTTGTATCAGGATGAACATCTTATTGCCATCAACAAGCCCGCTGGCTGGCTGGTGCACCGCAGTTGGCTTGATCGCCATGAAAAACAGTTTGTTATGCAAACCGTGCGCGATCTGATTGGGCAACACGTATTTACTGTCCACCGTCTCGATCGCCCCACTTCTGGCGTGTTGCTGATGGCGCTGTCCAGCGATGTGGCGCGTTTGCTATCGCAACAGTTTGAGCAGCATCAGGTACAGAAAACCTATCACGCAGTGGTACGGGGCTATGTATTGCAGGGGGGAACTATCGATTACGCGCTAACAGAAGAGTTGGACAAGCTGGCAGACAAGCATGCCAACCCGGAGAAAGGCCCTAAATCGGCGGTCAGTCATTACCAGCCCTTAGCAACGGTTGAAATGCCGGTGGCCATTGGTCGTTACGCCACCTCACGCTATAGCCTGGTTGAGCTAAAGCCTGAAACTGGCCGTAAACACCAACTACGCCGCCATATGGTGCATATCCGTCATCCTATCATTGGGGATACGGCTCATGGCGATCTCCGCCAAAACCGGGGAATGGCTCAACACTTCTCTTGCTCTCGCCTAATGCTACATGCAACCCATGTTCAACTGAGTCACCCTATCAGCGGTGAACCTCTGCAGATTTCTGCGCCATGGGATCCCGCCTGGCAAGGTGTTATGGCTCAGTTTGGCTGGCTCGACGTTGTCCCTGAACTTGCCGGGGTTGAGTTTCCGTTGGCTAGCGGTCAGGATAGCTGAACATTTTTTCAGGATAATCAGAGGAGCAGGATTGATGGCTCAGGTCGGCATTTTTGTAGGTACGGTCTACGGCAACTCATTGCTGGTTGCGGAAGAAGCGGAAACTATCCTTCAGGAGCAGGGCCACGAGGTCAAGCTGTTTGAAGAGGGGGGATTGGAAGCTTGGCAGTTTTACCGCCAGCATTATGCATTGGTGATCACCTCCACTACCGGGCAGGGCGATTTGCCGGACAGTATTGCACCGTTATTCCATGCGATCCGTGATCAGGTTGGTTATCAGCCAGAATTGCGTTATGGACTCATCGCGCTTGGTGACAGCAGCTACGATAACTTTTGCGGGGCCGGTCGTGCCTTTGATGTGCTGTTGCAAGAGCAAGGCGCGACGCGAGTGGGAGAGGTATTGGAGATCGATGCGATGGAACAGCCTGAACCAGAAGCTGTGTCCTGCCCGTGGGTCGAACAGTGGGGCGCATTGCTAAAATAACCCCTTCTGATCCGGTGCCTGGTGGCTGGCTACCAGGCACATCACACAGCTAACTTGCCTGTAATTCAAAGCCCTTGCGATACATTTACTTCCTTTAGCAGTTGTGCTGCGGCAACATCGGCAAACAGTGTGCATGCTGGATGAAAGCGCAGTATCGAAGCCGGGACCTTTTCCGTCAGCGGGCCTTCCAGCGCCTGTTTGAGTATTTGCGCTTTGTTCTCCCCAGTTACCAGCAGCAGGATATTTTTAGCTTGCATGATGGTTTTGATCCCCAGTGAGAAATAGGCGTCAGGTACCAGATCCTTGCCGCCTACTTCATTTGCCAGTATGGCCATCAGTGCTGGATTTTTACGATCTATGGCAATTCTATGCGCCTCACTGTCAAAGGGTGTACCTGGCAGGTTAGCTGCGATATGTCCGTCGCTGCCGAGGCCAAGCACTAACAGATCGATGCCACCATTGTTCGCTATCTGCCGATCCGCATGAAGATAATTACTTCCGTTCAAAGCATGGATACGCTCATCAGGTATACCGGCGGGCGTGAAAAGATGGCGTTGCAAGTGTTGATAAATAGCACCTTTGTCGTTCTCAAAAGGATGGAACGGAACTTCATCCTGCGTGTAGTAATGGACGTGTTGGTAGCGTTGGCTTTCACGCAGATGGGGGGTGAGTAACTGGTACAGGGCTAAAGGAGTCGAACCGCCGGTAGGGGCAAAGTTGAAGTGAAGATGCTGACGCATCGCATGCAGAATGTGATTTGCCGCTTGCTGATTGAGCTTTTCTATATTGGGAAATAATTCTATTTTCATCAGTTTTCCTTAGGCGATTCTGGTGTCTTGGCGCGGAGGCAAAAAAAACCTAACCCCTTAACTACTCGAAGCCGAAGCCATAAGCGTTAAGGAATTAGGTTTTGCCTGCGTAAGCAGTAACAATCCTTTCAGACTGAGTCCCTTAACGACTTGTCTATCACGTCATTAAGGGACTCAGTCTGACTACCAGCTAACCCTACCACAGAGTAAATAAATAAAAATGTGAGCCTGTTGGCACACAGTAAATCAAGTTAGCGTTATTTACCGCGGGTCAGTTTTTCCAGATCGGATTCGATCTCGGCAATTTTGTTGGAGACGACGCTTTCCAGATGGTGAAGGTCATCCAGGATTTTACGTTTTAAATCGACTTCTACCTGATCTCGGTGGCATAGCTGATCCAGCTCATCAATCACATAGCGTAGGTTTGGGTTGATTTCATGGATTTCTTTATAGCCTTGGCCAGCATTGTCAGCCACCACGGTCTTGCGCTGGCGCGGGTATTTGAACTTCACGCTTTTAGCAAAGAATTCGCCTTTGTCTTTGCGGAAGTAAATTTTAAGGATGTCGTTATTGGCCTCCTGACGCAGGCTGTAGCGATCAATATCTTCCGGTTGGTTGATTCCTAAGCTTTTCAGGTTGTCATACATAATCGCGCCACCTTTTAATTAACTTTAAGCCCCTGCCGTTTTTCAAGCCGCAGCAATGTTGACCTTATTGAGCCAACCACAGGTAAGTTCATCTTGCTATCTGGCCGCAACTTGAAATCCATAGGGTATTCCAGTTGTTATCTAATTTGCAGTTTAACTCACCGCAAGTATCAAATCCGGTAGGAATAACTACCAGAGATTATGGCGAAAACAGTCACCAGAGATTGTGACGGTTCACATGATGAAGATAAAAAAATGGCGGGTGAATCACCCGCCATTCAATATTAGTCGATGGATCGTAATAACTCATTGATCCCGACTTTTCCGCGCGTCTTGGCATCAACTTTCTTGACGATAACCGCGCAATACAGGCTGTATGAACCATCTTTGGAAGGCAGGTTACCAGAAACGACCACGGAACCGGCAGGCACTCGGCCATAGTGCACTTCACCAGTTTCACGGTCGAAAATACGGGTGCTTTGCCCCAGATAAACGCCCATGGAGATCACAGAACCTTCTTCAACGATTACACCTTCAACCACTTCTGAACGAGCGCCAATGAAACAATTGTCTTCAATGATGGTTGGATTGGCCTGCAGCGGTTCCAACACGCCACCGATGCCAACGCCGCCAGACAGGTGAACGTTTTTACCAATCTGCGCACAGGAACCGACGGTTGCCCAGGTATCTACCATTGTGCCTTCATCCACGTAGGCACCAATGTTGACGTAAGAAGGCATCAATACGCAGTTGCGTGCGATAAATGCACCCTGGCGGACACTGGCTGGTGGGACTACCCGGAAGCCCTCTTTCTGGAAGCGTGCATCGTCGTAGTCAGCGAATTTCATCGGCACTTTGTCGTAATAGCGGGTTTCGGAACCCTCCATGACTTTATTGTCGTTGATGCGGAAAGAGAGCAGCACGGCTTTTTTCAGCCACTGATGCGTTACCCACTGGCCATCGATCTTCTCGGCAACGCGCAGAACACCGCTGTCCAGTAGGGCGATCGCCTGGTTTACCGCTTCACGTGTCACAGTGTCTACGTTGGCCGGAGTAATTTCTGCACGGCGTTCGAAGGCGCTTTCAATAACGTTTTGTAATTGCTGCATTCTGATCTCTGTCCTGATTTTATTTACGAAAGGTTACTTGTATCACATTTTATCGGTTGGATTGAGGGCCTGTGTCAACCGTTGTTCCAACTTTCTGCGCATTTCAGGACTTAGGGCACGCCGATCGCTGTCGGCGAGGATGAACAAATCCTCAACGCGTTCACCGATGGTAGAAATGCGAGCACCATGTAATGAAAGCCTAAGGTCGGCAAAGACTTCCCCTACACGCGCCAGCAGACCAGGCTGATCGAGGGCAGTCAACTCCATGTAGCTGCGGCGATCGTTTTGGGCAGGCAGAAAGCTGACTTCGGTTGGTACGCTGAAATGACGCAACTTGGACGATGGACGACGCGCACGCGGTGGTTGGTACTCTCGCTGGGTGATCGCCTGTTCCAGGGCATGACGTATGGTCGCATGACGGTCTTGTGCCAACGGGCTGCCATCCGGCTCCAGTACGATAAATGTGTCCATGGCCATGCCGTCACGGTTAGTGAAGATCTGTGCGTCATGCACGCTGAGATTACGGCGATCCATTTCACCCGCAACGGCGGCAAATAAGTAAGGGCGATCGGGGCTCCAGATGAAAATCTCGGTTCCCCCGCGTGTTGCCTGGTGGCTGACCAATACCAGAGGCTTGGTCAGGTCATGGGCTAGCAGGTGGCGTGCGTGCCATGCAAGTTGATTGGGAGAATGCCGCAGGAAGTAATCGGCGCGGCAACGGCTCCAGATACGGTGCAGAGCCTCTTCATCAATATTATCCATACGCAACAGAGCCAGTGCCTGCAAACGATGGTGGCGAACGCGCTCACGTAGATCCGGGGTGTTTTGCATACCGCGCCGCAACTGTTTCTCGGTGGCAAAGTACAGCTCACGCAACAGGCTCTGCTTCCAACTGTTCCATAACGTCTCGTTGGTGGCACAGATGTCGGCAACCGTCAGACAAATAAGATAGCGCAGCCGCGTTTCACTCTGCACTTCGCTGCTGAATTGCTGAATAACGGCTGGGTCCTGAATGTCGCGCCGCTGTGCTGTTACGGACATCAACAGGTGGCAGCGTACCAACCAGGAGACCAATTGGGTCTCACGCGAGTTCAATCCATGTAATTCTGCGAACTCAAGCGCATCCTGAGCACCAAGTATGGAGTGATCGCCATCACGGCCTTTGGCAATATCGTGAAATAACGCAGCCAGCAACAGCAATTCAGGCTGAGGTAGACGAGGATAAAGCTCCACACACAATGGGTGGCGAGGGCGTGTTTTTTCATCGGCAAAGCTTTCCAGTTTTTGCAACACGCGAACGGTATGTTCATCAACGGTGTAAGCATGGAACAGGTCGAACTGCATCTGGCCGACAATATTGCCCCATAGCGGCATATAAGCCCACAGTACACTATGACGATGCATCGGGACTAGGGCTCGGGAAACCGCGCCGGGGTGACGCAGAATGGCCATAAACAGCTCTCTTGCTTCAGGAATGGTGCATAAGGGCTGTGCCAGGTGGCGGCGCGCGTGGCGTAACTGGCGTACGGTCGTAGAGTAGATACCGTTGATCTCACGGTTGCGCGCCATCAGGTAGAACATGCGCATAATGGCTTCAGGATGGCGCATAAACAGTGTTTCGTCGCGCAGATCGATCAGATTGCCACGCAATTGAAACTCATCGTTCAACGGGCGCGGCTTTTCCGTGGTATCCAGCGCCAGGATCGCTTCATCAAATAGCTGCAGCAACATGTGGTTTAGTTCGCTGACCCGGCGCGTCATGCGATAGAAATCCTTCATCATACGTTCTACCGGTGCATTGCCTTCCCCTTGATAACGCAGTAATTGAGCCACGCTGAGTTGGCGATCAAATAACAGGCGGTTGTCATAGCGTGATAGCACCAGGTGCAGCGCAAAGCGAATTCGCCAAAGGAAACTCAGGCATTCGTTCAATTCGCTTCGCTCAGCCTGAGTCAGGAAACCAAAACCAACCATTTCATCCAGCGATGTCGCTCCGAAATGGCGGCGAGCAACCCAAAGCAGCGTATGGACATCGCGCAACCCACCAGGGCTGCTCTTTATATCGGGTTCCAGGTTATAGCTGGTGCCGTGATAACGCTGGTGGCGTTCCTGCTGTTCAATCACTTTGGCATCAAAGAATTTTGGCGAAGGCCAGAATCCGTCGCTGAAAATGTGCTTCTGCATTTGCAAGAACAGGGCGACATCGCCGCAAATCATCCGCGACTCGATCAGGTTGGTGGCGACAGTCAGATCGGCAAGGCCTTCCAACAGGCACTCTTCCAGCGTGCGAACGCTGTGCCCAACCTCAAGTTTCAGATCCCACAGCAGAGTAATAAATTCGCCGACGCGAGCGGCTTGCTGTTCATTCAGACGTGTCTGGCTGAGTACCAGGACGTCAATATCAGACAGTGGGTGCAATTCCCCCCGCCCATAACCCCCCACGGCAACCAGCGCCGTGTCAGGAAAAGCGTCAAAGCCGTAGAACTGCCACAACCGGCGCAATAACCGATCGATGAATTCGCTGCGACCTGCAACCAGACTTTCAGCACTTGAGCCAGCATTGAAAGCCGTAGCCTGCCACTGTTGGAACTGTTCAAGGCGCTGCTTCAGCGCAATCCAGTTAATCTCTTCATCGCTGTATGTATTAGGAGATTCCGGCGGCTGTGGAACGGCCTGTTGCTTAACGACGGAGTTCTCTGGCTCATGATGATTTTCAGACATGATTTACAGCCCATAAAAAAGCCGGCAGTAGCCGGCTTGTCACAAGAGTGGCAGCATCAGCTGCGGTTCTTACTGTTCGTGCGTAATGATATTGGGGATAGTGTCATCCTTGCGCAACGTCATTATTTCGCAGCCGTTATCAGTGACCACAATAGTATGCTCGTACTGTGCCGACAAGCTGCGATCTTTGGTTTTTACCGTCCAGCCATCTTTCATGGTGCGGATGCGATAATCACCGGCATTAACCATAGGCTCAATAGTGAAAGCCATGCCCGGCTGCAGCACCACGCCACCATCATCGGCATCGTAATGTAGTACCTGCGGCTCCTCGTGGAATACTTCCCCGATACCGTGGCCACAGTATTCGCGCACTACCGAGAATTTCTCGGCTTCAACATATTGCTGGATAGCCTTGCCCAATGTGCGTAACCGAATACCGGGTTTTACCATCTTCAGCGCCAGATAGAGGCTTTCCTGGGTTACGCGGCACAGGCGTTCGCCCAGAATGGTGGGTTTACCAACGATGAACATTTTGGAGGTATCACCATGAAACCCGTCTTTGATCACGGTGACGTCTATATTGACGATATCCCCATCCTTCAGCACTTTGTCATCGCTTGGAATACCATGGCAGACGACTTCGTTCACCGAAATACACACGGATTTAGGGAAACCATGATAGCCCAGACAGGCGGAAATGGCCTGTTGTACATCGGTGATATATTCGTGACAGATCCTGTCCAGTTCACCGGTTGTTACGCCGGGTTTAACGTGCGGCTCGATGATTTCCAGCACTTCCGCGGCCAGACGGCCCGCAATGCGCATTTTCTGAATGTCATCAGGTGTTTTAATTGAAATTGCCATGAAAATGAGTCCACAGGTGTCGGTATCGTCGACAGTGTCGACAGTAAAAAGAAAGGCATTGGCTTATGGTATCAGCCCTTCCCAAGGCTGCCAAATTTCATTTCCGACCACCATACTGAATACAACAAAAGTTGGTGCCGGAGGCTGGTTTATGGTATAAAGCGCGCCGGCAGATCCGCATCTTTATTTTTGTGGCCTTTGTGGCTGGATGCGAATGTGGCCGAAAATACTTTAAACTGCACTCACATTGTGTAAATAACACACACGTATCGACACATTCGCCGGGGTGCCTTGAGATGGCCTATGCCATTGTCCGGGTCGGCGTTATGGGATACGTGGAGGCATAACCCCAATCATTCTATAGAGGTTTAATCATGGCAACTGTTTCCATGCGCGACATGCTCCAGGCTGGTGTACACTTTGGTCACCAGACCCGTTACTGGAACCCGAAAATGAAGCCTTTCATCTTCGGTGCTCGTAACAAGGTTCACATCATCAACCTGGAAAAAACCGTACCAATGGCCAACGCAGCACTGGCTGAACTGACCAAGATCTCTTCCCGTAAAGGCAAGATCCTGTTCGTTGGTACCAAGCGCGCAGCAAGCGAAGCGGTAAAAGAGTATGCTAACAACTGCGACCAGTTCTTTGTGAACCATCGCTGGTTGGGCGGCATGCTGACTAACTGGAAAACCGTTCGTCAGTCAATCAAACGTTTGAAAGATCTGGAAATTCAGTCTCAAGACGGCACCTTCGACAAGCTGACCAAGAAAGAAGCGCTGATGCGCACCCGTGAGTTGGACAAGCTGGAAAATTCTCTGGGTGGTATCAAGGACATGGGTGGTCTGCCAGACGCTCTGTTTGTTATCGATGCCGATCACGAACACATCGCGATCAAAGAAGCCAACAACCTGGGTATCCCGGTATTCTCTATCGTTGATACCAACTCCGATCCAGACGGCGTTGACTTCATCATCCCTGGTAACGACGACGCAATCCGTGCAATCAAATTGTATCTGGGTGCTGTTGCTACCGCCGTCCGTGAAGGTCGTTCTCAAGATCTGGCCGTTCAGGCGGAAGAAAGCTTCGTAGAAGCTGAATAATAAGGTCAAGCCCTTATTAACCAGGTATTGAATATGTTGGTTAGGGGGGCCTTTAAAGGCCCCCTTTGCTTATCTGAATGAGAACTATCTCCACGTGAGATAACCGAGGAAAAATAAATGGCTGATATTACTGCTGCTCTGGTAAAAGAACTGCGTGAGCGTACTGGCGCAGGCATGATGGATTGTAAAAAAGCGCTGATCGAAGCCAATGGCGACATCGAGCTGTCAATCGAAAACATGCGTAAGTCTGGCGCTATCAAAGCGGCTAAAAAGGCAGGTAACGTTGCTGCTGACGGCGTGATCAAAACCCGGATCGAAGGCAACTACGCCATGATCCTGGAAGTTAACTGCCAGACTGACTTCGTTGCCAAAGATGGCGGCTTCCAGGCTTTTGCTGAAAAAGTACTGGATGCAGCTGTTGCAGGCAAAATCACTGATGTTGAAGTCCTGAAAGCGCAGTTCGAAGAAGAGCGTGTAGCCCTGGTGGCAAAAATCGGTGAGAACATCAACATCCGCCGTGTTGCTTCCCTGGAAGGCGAAGTGCTGGGTAGCTATCTGCACGGCGCGCGTATCGGTGTTCTGGTTGCAGCCAAAGGCGCTGATGAAGAGCTGGTTAAGCAACTGGCTATGCACGTTGCGGCAAGCAAGCCTGAGTTCGTGAAGCCTGAAGATGTGTCTGCTGAAGTGGTAGAAAAAGAGTACCAGGTTCAGTTGGACATCGCTATGCAGTCTGGCAAGCCGAAAGAAATCGCAGAGAAAATGGTTGAAGGCCGCATGAAGAAATTCACCGGCGAAGTTTCTCTGACCGGTCAGCCTTTCGTTATTGACCCGAGCAAAACTGTTGGTCAGTTGCTGAAAGAGCGCAATGCCGACGTGATCAACTTCATCCGCTTTGAAGTGGGTGAGGGCATCGAGAAAGTTGAAACCGATTTTGCTGCTGAAGTTGCAGCAATGAGCAAACAGTCTTAATGCCTGTTAATGGAACCGCCGTTAGGGCGGTTCCATTCTATCCAGCCAGAGATAAACTGATGGCCGCTTTGTGCGACTATACTCAGCATAGTACGGCGTATCGTACCGCTAAAACCTCCAATACTATTACTGCTTCTTAGGACAGAACACCATGGCAACCAATGCAAAACCCGTTTATCAGCGTATTCTGCTCAAACTGAGTGGCGAAGCCCTGCAAGGTGCAGAAGGTTTCGGGATCGACGCCAGCGTTTTGGATCGCATGGCTCAGGAAGTTAAAGAGCTGGTCGAACTGGGCATTCAAGTCGGTGTAGTTATTGGCGGTGGCAACCTTTTCCGTGGTGCGGGCCTGGCACAAGCTGGCATGAATCGCGTAGTGGGCGATCACATGGGAATGCTGGCTACCGTGATGAACGGCCTGGCTATGCGTGATGCACTGCACCGTGCCTATGTGAACGCCCGCCTGATGTCTGCAATTCCATTGAATGGCGTGTGTGATAATTACAGTTGGGCAGAAGCGATCAGCCTGCTGCGTAACAACCGCGTGGTGATTTTCTCCGCGGGTACCGGTAACCCATTCTTTACCACCGATTCTGCGGCCTGCTTGCGTGGGATCGAAATTGAAGCCGATGTGGTATTGAAAGCAACTAAAGTCGATGGTGTATACTCTGCTGATCCAGTGAAAAACCCGGATGCAACGCTGTTCGAGCAGTTAACTTATCAGGATGTATTGGAACGGGAACTGAAAGTCATGGATCTGGCGGCGTTTACGCTTGCTCGTGATCACGGCTTGCCAATCCGAGTGTTCAATATGAACAAGCCCGGTGCGCTGCGTCGCGTGGTAATGGGTGAAAACGAAGGTACACTGATCACCAAATAACGGCTGTTCGGCCAAATTTAGCGGGAGCAGATATCGCCAGGCGAGGTTTGCTCCTCTTGAGTAAAATACACGGGTTATACTTTAACCCTACGGATTTCAAGCCGCAGCCATCAACGCAGTGGTTTGATAATCGAGGGGGATATTCGGGTATTGCCTGCCAAGTAACCAGCTTCCAAGGGTTCGCAACGTGATTAATGAAATCAGAAAAGATGCTGATACGCGTATGGAAAAAAGCGTAGAAGCATTCAAAAACCAAATCAGCAAGATCCGTACTGGCCGTGCTTCCCCATCTATTCTGGATGGTATTATGGTTGAGTACTACGGTTCTGCAACGCCGTTGCGCCAACTGGCCAACGTGACCGTTGAAGATTCCCGCACTCTGGCGATCAACCTATTTGATCGTTCTCTGGGCTCAGCGGTTGAAAAAGCGATCATGTCTTCCGATCTTGGTCTGAATCCCAACTCTGCCGGTACTGTGATCCGTGTTCCACTTCCTCCGCTGACGGAAGAGCGCCGTAAGGATCTGATCAAGGTAGTACGTGGTGAGGCCGAGCAGGGCCGCGTTGCCGTACGTAACGTACGTCGCGACGCCAACGATAAAGTTAAAGCGCTGCTGAAAGACAAACAAATCAGCGAAGACGAAGATCGCCGTTCGCAAGAAGACATTCAGAAAATGACCGATGCATACATCAAGCTGCTTGATGCTGCTCTGGCAGACAAAGAAAAAGAGTTGATGGATTTCTAATCGCCATCGAGCATCAATAAAGCGTCGCTTGAGCGGCGCTTTATTTTTTGTGCATATACTTGTCATACTTCCGGTTATCTGTGCGCACAGATAATGCGTTGCAGTTTGAATGACAAGGGTATGGACAAGCTGTGATTCCGGTTACACACTGGAACACCTCCGACCTCATTATACAGTGATTCAGAGCGAACTCATGAAGCAACTGACTATTCTGGGCTCCACCGGTTCTGTGGGCACCAGCACCCTGGCCGTTGTCAGGGCGAATCCCGACCTTTTTGCGATCAAAGCGCTGGTAGCTGGCCATAATGTGGCGGTAATGGCGCAACAGTGCATCGAGTTCCATCCTGACTATGTGGCAATGGCCGATGAAAAATCCGCGAGCGAGTTACGAGCCCTATTGGCGGAAAACGGTGTGAAAACTGAAGTGCTGGTTGGCGAGCAGGCTGCCTGCGAACTGGCGGCGCTGGATGATGTCGATCAGGTTACCGCGGCTATTGTTGGTGCAGCAGGGCTTTTGCCTACCTTAGCGGCCATTCGTGCGGGTAAACAGGTTCTGCTGGCAAACAAAGAATCATTGGTGACCTGTGGCCGCCTGTTTATGGACGCGGTACAAAAAAGCCAGGCACAACTGCTGCCCCTCGACAGCGAGCACAATGCCATTTTCCAGAGTTTGCCGGAAAGTATTCAGCGTCAGCTAGGCTCGGCCTCACTGGAAGAACATGGCGTCTCGCGCATTGTTCTTACAGGGTCTGGTGGCCCGTTCCGCACCACACCGTTGGAACAGTTGGTTGCTATGACACCGAATCAGGCCTGTGCTCACCCTAACTGGTCTATGGGGCGCAAAATCTCGGTGGATTCCGCCACCATGATGAATAAAGGTCTGGAATATATTGAAGCACGCTGGTTGTTTAATGCTTCTGCTGAACAAATGGAAGTTATTTTACATCCTCAATCGGTGATCCACTCCATGGTGCGCTATACAGATGGCAGCGTGCTAGCCCAACTGGGAACGCCAGATATGCGCACACCTATTGCCCATGCGATGGCTTATCCGCAGCGGGTCAATTCCGGGGTCGCTGCGCTCGATTTCTGCCGTATCGGGTCGCTAACCTTCTCTGAACCCGAACGTGGTCGCTATCCTTGCCTGTATTTGGCGATTGATGCTTTCGAAGCTGGGCAAGCTGCAACCACTGCGCTTAATGCTGCCAATGAGATCGCCGTAGCGGCATTCTTACAAGAGCAAATTCGTTTTACTGATATTTCTGTAGTTAACCAAAAAGTTGTTGAATGCTTGGCGCTACAGGAGCCGACATGTATTGATATGGTTTTAGATATTGATCGTCAGGCCCGTGAGATGGCTAGCGGTTTCGTTCGCTCATTACGTGTTTAATCAAAAGACTATGTTTCGTTTTAACCGCGGTTGATTGCCAAACAGAGCTTGGTACATTGTCTGATTTTGTTTGCAAAGTGCGCGCACGGCTATGGGGCTGTTTGTTCAGGCTTCGCGGAGGTGGTATAGTCTGTGTCATCTGTCAGCGGGTATACCGTTGAATAATGGCCTGATTGGTGTACCCGTTCATCTTTTAAACTGCAGCCAATTGAGAGCTGCAGCATTTAAGATAGCGAGCCTACTTATGCCAATCTTTCCCGGCAGTCCTCAGGGCGCAAGGTGAGCAGACTGAAAAGCTGTGTCAGGCACACGGCTTTTTTTGCGCGCAAGGCCCGAAGTTCCGGAAAGGCTGTTGTGTTTATATTGAGGAAATAAGTACGAGTTATGTCGCCCGCAAACCAACAAGAAGCTAATCTATTTGCTCAAGGACCCCGGCATGTCGCAATTATTATGGACGGCAATGGGCGCTGGGCTAAACGTCAGGGCAAATTACGTGTCTTCGGTCATAAAGCAGGAGTGAAATCAGTTCGGCGAGCTGTCAGCTTTGCAGCCAGCAACCATCTGGATGCGCTCACGCTTTATGCCTTCAGCAGCGAAAACTGGAACCGTCCTGCGCAGGAAGTCTCTGCCTTGATGGAGCTTTTTGTTCGTGCTCTGGACAGTGAAGTAAAAAGCCTGCATAAACATAACGTCAGACTTCGTGTGATAGGTGATATCAGCCGTTTCAGTACGCGTCTGCAAGAGCGGATCCACCGCTCCGAGCAACTGACAGAGAACAACGATGGTCTGACACTTAATGTTGCTGCTAATTATGGCGGGCGTTGGGATATCATCCAGGGAGTAAGGGAACTGGCCGAGCAAGTCCAAGATGGGGTATTGCGTCCGGATCAGATCAGCGAAGAGTTGCTGAGCGATCGCGTCTGTATGAGCGATCTGGCACCCGTGGATTTAGTGATTCGTACCGGAGGCGAACATCGCATAAGTAACTTCTTGCTGTGGCAAATTGCTTACGCTGAGCTTTACTTTACTGATGTACTCTGGCCAGATTTTGATGAACTTGTCTTTGAAGGTGCGCTGAATGCATTTGCACAACGCGAGCGTCGCTTTGGGGGAACAACACCTATTGACGCCAATGTGTCCTAGGGGGAACTTTTGCTGAAGTATCGCCTCATAACGGCTCTGATTTTAATTCCGGTAGTTATTGCTGCGCTGTTTTTCCTGCCACCGCTGGCTTTTGCTCTGGTAACACTCGCTGTGTGCATGTTGGCTGCCTGGGAATGGGGGCAGCTAGCTGGTTATGTAGAACGCTCTCAGCGTATCTGGTTAGCGATAATATGCGGTTTCCTGCTGGCGCTGATGATGCTCAGCGTTCCTGCCTATCACCACTCGGTTCACCAATTGATGATCGGGGGGCCACTGTGGCTGTCATTGGTATGGTGGCTGGCGGCTCTGCTATTGGTGCTATTCTATCCCCGTTCTGCAGCGCTATGGCGTAATTCGCGCCCGTTGCGCCTGATATTCGGTTTGTTGACGATTGTGCCGTTTTTCTGGGGCATGTTGGCTTTGCGCCAGTTCGACTATGTGAACAATCATTTTACCGGCGCATGGTGGCTGCTGTACGTTATGGTATTGGTCTGGGGGGCTGATTCTGGTGCCTACATGTTTGGCAAGCTGTTTGGCAAACACAAACTGGCGCCGAGAGTTTCTCCGGGTAAAACCTGGGAAGGGCTGATCGGAGGGCTGGTAACTTCCGCCGTAATTTCCTGGTTATTTGGTCGTTATGCTCCACTAAGCCTAGAACCAATGACGCTACTGATCTGTTCAATTATTGCCGTATTGGCTTCGGTTTTGGGCGATCTTACCGAGAGTATGTTCAAGCGTGAAGCCGGGATCAAAGATAGTGGTCATTTGATACCTGGGCATGGCGGCATACTGGATCGTATAGACAGCCTGACCGCAGCTGTGCCGGTATTTGCCTGCTTGATGCTATTAGTGTTTTAATCCGTCATCGGCGGGGGAGTGAAAGGATTATATGATCGGCATGCTCTGGAACTTGGTCGCATTTATTATCGCTCTGGGGATATTGATCACTGTACATGAGTTTGGGCACTTTTGGGTGGCTCGCCGCTGTGGTGTTCGTGTAGAGCGTTTCTCGATTGGTTTTGGTCGCGCATTGTGGCGCCGAACCGATCGTCAGGGTACTGAGTTTGTCGTTGCCATGATCCCGCTGGGCGGCTACGTGAAAATGCTGGATGAGCGTGCTGAAACGGTCGCACCGGAGATTCGCCATCAAGCATTCAATAATAAAACGGTCTGGCAACGTGCGGCGATTGTCAGCGCGGGCCCTATTGCTAACTTTCTGTTCGCCATTTTCGCCTATTGGGTGGTGTTTGTTATCGGTGTGCCAAGTTATCGCCCGATAATTGGCGAAATCGTGCCGCAATCAATTGCTGCGAAAGCAGAAATTTCCTCAGGTATGGAACTTAAGTCAGTTGGCGGTATCGAAACGCCTGATTGGGAATCTGTTCGTCTGGCGCTGGTCAGCAAGATTGGTGATGCGCAAACCGAGGTTGGGGTTTCAGCCTTTGGTGCTGCGGCGGTGGCGAATAAAACCCTCGATTTGCACCAATGGAGCTTTGAGCCGGATAAAGAAGACCCTGTACGTTCTTTGGGAATGATCCCGCGTGGCCCGCAGATTGAATCGGTGCTGGCTGAAGTTCAAGCTGGGTCTGCCGCACAAAAGGCAGGTTTAC
Organism: Serratia aquatilis; assembly: GCF_044865145.1. Taxonomy (NCBI): domain Bacteria; kingdom Pseudomonadati; phylum Pseudomonadota; class Gammaproteobacteria; order Enterobacterales; family Yersiniaceae; genus Serratia; species Serratia aquatilis. The sequence continues at coordinate 1,374,909 of NZ_CP173186.1, forward strand.
AAGCAGGGGATAGGATCGTTAAAGTCGATGGTCAGTTGCTTGGGCGTTGGGCAACGTTAGCCAAACGGATCTACAATGGACCCGGTCAACCGTTGGTTTTAGGGATTGAAAGAAACGGTAACCCCTTGTCTTTGACGCTGATACCGGATACAAAACCGGTGGGAAAAGACAAAGTAGTCGGTTTTGCCGGCATTATTCCGAAAGTGTTACCGATACCGGACGAGTATAAAACGATTCGCCAGTATGGACCGTTCCCAGCGCTTTATCAGGCTGGGGATAAGACCTGGCAACTGATGCGGCTTACGGTCAGCATGTTGGGTAAATTAATTACCGGTGATGTAAAGCTGAACAACCTGAGTGGCCCGATTTCCATTGCACAGGGAGCTGGGGCGTCAGCAGAGGGTGGGTTTATATATTACATGATGTTTCTCGCGTTGATTAGCGTCAACTTGGGGATCATAAACCTATTCCCATTACCGATATTAGATGGTGGGCATCTTCTCTTTCTGGCGATAGAAAAGCTGAAAGGGGGGCCAGTTTCTGAGCGGGTACAGGACTACAGTTACCGCATTGGTTCGATCTTGCTGGTACTGTTAATGGGTCTTGCACTTTTCAATGATTTTTCTCGCCTTTAGGGGCGGGGACAGGTTAGGAAGAACGCATAACAACGATGGCGATGAAAAAGTTGCTCATAGCGTCGCTGCTGTTTGGCAGCGCCACCGTATACGGTGCAGACGGGTTCGTAGTGAAAGATATTCATTTCGAAGGCCTGCAACGAGTCGCCGTCGGTGCGGCGTTACTCAACATGCCGGTTCGCGTAGGCGATACCGTCTCTGATGATGATCTCAGTAATACCATCCGTGCCTTGTTTGCCACTGGCAACTTCGAGGACGTTCGCGTACTGCGCGATGGTAATACGCTGATTGTTCAGGTTAAGGAACGTCCCACCATTGCCAGCATCACTTTCTCCGGCAACAAGTCGGTGAAAGATGACATGCTCAAGCAAAACCTGGAGGCCTCTGGCGTCCGGGTCGGTGAAGCACTCGACCGCACCACCTTATCCAGCATTGAAAAAGGGTTGGAAGACTTCTACTACAGCGTAGGTAAATACAGTGCATCGGTGAAAGCCGTTGTTACGCCATTACCGCGTAACCGTGTTGACCTGAAGTTGGTCTTCACTGAAGGGGTTTCTGCCAAGATTCAACAAATCAACATTGTCGGCAACCATGCCTTTACCAACGATGAACTGATTTCACGCTTCCAATTGCGTGATGATGTGCCGTGGTGGAATGTGGTTGCAGATCGCAAATACCAGAAACAAAAGCTGGCAGGGGATCTTGAAATCCTGCGCAGTTTCTATCTGGATCGCGGTTATGCGCGTTTCAACATTGATTCGACGCAGGTAAGTTTGACGCCAGATAAAAAAGGTATCTATGTCACCATCAACATTACCGAAGGCGATCAGTACAAGCTTTCCGGTGTGGTGGTGAATGGTAACCTGGCGGGTCACTCCGCTGAAGTGGCTCAGTTGAGCAAAGTCGAACCGGGTGAACTGTTTAGTGGCACCAAAGTGACCAAAATGGAAGACAACATCAAGAAGATGTTTGGCCGTTATGGTTATGCCTACCCACGGGTACAGACTCAACCTGTAATCAATGACACGGATAAAACCGTCAAGTTGCATATCGACATTGATGCGGGTAACCGTTTCTACGTGCGTCGCATCAAGTTTGAAGGTAACGATACCAGTAAAGACAGCGTATTACGCCGTGAGATGCGCCAGATGGAAGGTGCATGGCTGGGTAATGACCAGGTCGAACAAGGTAAGGAACGTCTGAATCGTTTGGGGTATTTTGAAACCGTGGACGTGGAAACCCAGCGTGTTCCAGGAACTCCCGACCAGGTTGATATTGTCTACAAGGTTAAAGAACGTAACACAGGTAGTTTGAACTTTGGTGTTGGGTACGGTACCGAAAGTGGCATCAGCTTCCAGGCCGGCGTTCAGCAAGATAACTGGTTAGGTACAGGTTATTCCGTTGGTATCAGTGGAACCAAGAATGACTATCAAACCTACGCCGAGCTGTCGGTGACCAACCCTTACTTCACCGTTGATGGTGTGAGTCTGGGTGGGCGTGTCTTCTACAATGACTTTAAGGCAAACAATGCCGATCTGTCAGATTATACCAATAGCAGCTACGGTGTAGACGGTACTCTGGGCTTCCCGATCAACGAAAACAACTCGTTGCGCGCTGGCTTGGGTTACGTACATAACTCCTTGTCCGACATGCAACCGCAGGTTGCCATGTGGCGTTATCTGAATTCGGTCGGTGAAAATCCAGACTATCTCAATCGGGCTAGTTATACCTCGGACGATTTCGCGCTGAACCTGGGCTGGTCCTATAACAACCTCGATCGCGGTTTCTTCCCAACTACGGGGAACCGGACTTCGTTTAATACCAAGGTTACCGTTCCTGGTTCGGACAACTCGTACTATAAGTTCACGTTGGACAGTTCACAGTACTTGCCAATCAACGAAGACAAGACCTGGGTCCTGTTAGGCCGTGGCCGTCTGGGCTATGCCGATGGCTTTAGTGGTAAAGAAGTTCCGTTCTACGATAACTTCTATGCGGGTGGTTCAAGTACCGTGCGTGGTTTCCAGTCCAACACGATCGGTCCTAAAGCTGTGTACTATAATTCCAACTCGTACACATGTCAGAATGCGCCAGGTAGCAGCTTACCTCAGACAATCTGTGGCTCTAATGATGCTGTGGGTGGTAACGCCATGGCAGTGGCAAGCCTGGAGCTGATTACGCCGACGCCGTTCCTGAGCGAGAAGTATGCCAGCTCAGTGCGTACCTCACTGTTTATCGATGCGGGTACCGTGTGGGATACCAAATGGCAAAACACAGTTAATTCGAAAAACGGACCTGTCGATGCGAGTATGTTTGGTGTGCCAGACTACAGCAAGGCGAGCAATATCCGTTACTCGGCTGGTATTGCCGTGCAGTGGATGTCACCGCTGGGGCCGTTGGTCTTCTCCTATGCCGATCCGCTCAAGAAGTTCGATGGAGACAGGTCTGAACAGTTCCAGTTTAACATTGGTAAAACTTGGTAATAGATTTCACTACCGGGCATAACGGTTATACGGAATCGCAAATGCCAGACTGATTCCAAACCACAGCGAGAGAATTCTCATTGTGTTATGTGATAAGTCTGGCAGATTGTGTACTTCAAAGTGTCATATGACACAAACGGGTGATGGTAAGGAGTTTATAGTGAAAAAGTGGTTGTGTGCCGCAGGCCTCGGTTTAGCAATGGCTGCTTCAGCAGGCGTTCAGGCAGCTGACAAGATTGCTGTCGTAAACGTTTCCAGCATTTTCCAGCAGTTGCCTGCACGTGAAACCGTGGCAAAACAACTGGAGAATGAGTTCAAAGGCCGCGCAGGTGAACTCCAGAACATGGAACGCGATCTGCAAACTAAAATGCAGAAATTGCAGCGTGACGGTTCTACCATGAAAGCCAGCGATCGCACCAAGATGGAAAAAGATGTGATGGCTCAGCGTGAGCAGTTCTCTCAAAAAGCCCAGGCTTTTGAGCAGGATAACCGTCGCCGCCAGATGGAAGAGCGTAACAAAATCCTGAGCCGTATTCAGGATGCAGTGAAAGCCGTTGCCAGCAAAGAAGGTTATGACGTAGTAATCGATGCAAATGCGGTTGCTTACGCAGGTACTTCTAAAGATATTACTGCTGACGTGCTGAAACAGGTTAAATAACGCATGCCTTCAATTCGACTGGCTGATTTAGCGCAGCAGTTGGATGCACAATTGCACGGTGATGGCGATATTGTCATCACCGGCATTGCTTCTATGCATTCTGCACAGGCTGGGCAAATCACTTTTTTGTCAAACAGCCGCTACCAAGCTCAATTGGCCTCATGCCAGGCTAGCGCGATTGTGCTTACCGAGGCTGATTTACCACATTGCCATTCTGCGGCTCTGGTGGTTAAAAACCCTTATCTGACCTATGCGCTTATGGCGCAATTAATGGATACCACCCCGGCACCGGCTGCAGATATTGCGCCAAGCGCAGTGATCTCTCCTGAAGCCCGACTCGGGAAGAACGTTGCTGTGGGGGCGAATGCGGTTATCGAGTCCGGTGCTGAGCTGGGTGATAACGTCATTATTGGCCCAGGTTGCTTTATCGGTAAACAGGCTCGAATTGGCGCGGGTACGCGTCTGTGGGCGAATGTAACTATTTATCATGAAGTTGAAATCGGCCAGCACTGCCTGATCCAGTCTGGAACGGTGATTGGTGCAGACGGTTTTGGCTATGCCTTTGATCGTGGAAACTGGATCAAGATCCCGCAATTAGGGACGGTTATCATTGGTGATCGTGTTGAAATTGGTGCCTGCACCACTATCGATCGCGGTGCGTTGGATAACACCCAGATTGGGAATGGTGTTATCATTGATAACCAGTGCCAGATCGCACACAACGTGGTAATTGGTGAGAATACTGCCGTTGCGGGGGGGGTGATCATGGCTGGCAGCTTGAAGATTGGTCGCTATTGTCAGATTGGCGGTGCTAGTGTGATCAACGGTCATATGGAGATTGCTGACAAGGTTGTTGTCACCGGGATGGGAATGGTTATGCGACCAATTACCGAACCTGGGGTATACTCCTCTGGCATTCCGTTACAACCCAACAAGGTTTGGCGTAAAACGGCTGCGTTGGTGATGAATATCGATGAGATTAGCAAACGCTTGAAAGCTGTCGAACGAAAAGTCGGAAAAGACTAGTCGCCATAAGCCCGCCATGCTGGGTATAAAACGAAACGCGTTGGCTGTAATGCCAAAAGCGCAAAGAGTTGTTAATTTGCGGCCTGCCTGATGATCTCCTTTTTGGGGTCAACGCAGGCCGTGTTGTTGATGCCATCAGTTTTTAGAAACAGGAAGAGTATTTTGACTACTGAAACTCATACTCTGGATATTGCAGAAATTTTGGAGTTACTTCCTCACCGTTACCCATTCTTGCTGGTTGATCGTGTGCTGGATTTCGAAGAGCACAAGTATCTGCGTGCAGTGAAGAACGTAACCGTTAATGAGCCGTTTTTCCAGGGGCATTTCCCTGGTAAACCGATTTTACCAGGCGTACTTATTCTGGAAGCGATGGCTCAGGCCACCGGTATTCTGGCGTTTAAGAGCGTCGGTAAGCTCGAACCTGGTGAGTTGTACTATTTCGCCGGTATTGACGAGGCTCGCTTCAAGCGCCCAGTGGTGCCTGGCGATCAGATGATTATGGAAGTCACTTTTGAGAAAACCCGCCGTGGTCTGACACGCTTTAAAGGTGTGGCAACCGTTGACGGAAAAATTGTCTGCGAAGCAACCATGATGTGTGCCCGCAGCCGGGAGGCATAATCCGTGATTGATAAAACCGCCTTTATCCATCCTAGTGCAATCGTTGAGCAAGGCGCTGTAATTGACGCTGGAGTGCACATTGGTCCTTTCTGTTACGTCGGATCCCAGGTGGAAATCGGCGCGGGTACGGTACTGAAATCGCACGTGGTGGTGAACGGTATCACCAGGATTGGCCGCGATAACGAGATTTATCAGTTTGCCTCTATCGGCGAAGTGAATCAGGATCTGAAATATGCCGGTGAACCGACAAAAGTCGAAGTCGGTGATCGTAACCGCATTCGTGAAAGCGTAACTATCCACCGTGGCACCGCTCAAGGTACAGGTGTGACCAAAGTTGGCAATGACAACCTGCTGATGGTCAACGTACATATCGCCCACGATTGTGTGGTAGGTAATTCCTGTGTGCTGGCGAACAACGCAACGCTTGCCGGGCATGTGGAAATTGACGATCACGCCATTATTGGTGGTATGACCGCCATTCACCAATTCTGTGTTATTGGTGCCCATGTAATGGTTGGCGGCTGTTCCGGTGTGGCTCAGGACGTACCTCCTTTTGTCATCGCTCAGGGCAACCACGCGACACCGTTTGGTGTGAACGCGGTTGGTCTGAAACGCCGTGGTTTTGATAAGGATGAAATGCAAGCGATCCGTAATGCTTACAAAATTCTTTATCGCAGTGAGAAAACCCTGGATGAAGCCAAAGAAGAAATTGAAGCTCAGATGAAAGAAAACCCTGTGCTTAAGCAATTCATGGATTTCTTTGCGCGTTCCACCCGTGGGATTATTCGCTGATCTATGATAAATCGTCCATTGACTATCGGACTAGTTGCCGGTGAAACTTCCGGCGATATTCTTGGCGCCGGATTAATCCGTGCGCTCAAGGCCCACCATCCTAACGCACGCTTCGTTGGTGTTGCAGGTCCGCTGATGCAGGCCGAGGGGTGTGAAGCCTGGTATGAGATGGAAGAGCTGGCGGTAATGGGAGTGGTAGAAGTGCTCGAGCGTTTACCACGCCTGTTGAAGATCCGTAAGGATCTTACCCGCCGGTTTAGTGAATTGAAGCCTGACGTATTTGTTGGCATTGACGCGCCTGATTTCAATATCACTCTCGAAGGCCGCCTCAAGCAACGCGGTATCCGTACTATTCACTACGTCAGCCCTTCAGTGTGGGCCTGGCGGCAAAAGCGCGTTTTCAAAATTGGTAAAGCGACCGATCTGGTGCTAGCGTTTCTCCCTTTCGAAAAAGCGTTTTACGATCGTTTCAATGTTCCCTGCCGCTTTATCGGCCATACCATGGCGGATGCCATGCCATTGCAGCCAGACAAGCAAGCCGCGCGCAAGATACTAGGTATTCCCCTTGATGCACGCTGCCTGGCGCTGCTGCCCGGAAGCCGTGGTGCCGAAGTGGAAATGTTGAGCGCTGATTTTCTCAGGACAGCGCGCTTACTGCGCGAGCATTATCCAGAGCTGGAAGTGGTAGTTCCGCTAGTTAATGCTAAGCGGCGTGAGCAGTTCGAGCGAATAAAAGCTGAGGTTGCACCAGAACTCCACGTTCATCTGCTGGATGGCAAAGGGCGTGAGGCGATGATTGCCAGTGATGCGGCGCTGCTTGCTTCGGGTACTGCGGCGCTGGAATGCATGTTGGCCAAATGCCCGATGGTCGTGGGTTATCGCATGAAGCCATTTACTTTCTGGCTGGCGGAGCGTCTGGTGAAAACCCCATATGTTTCGTTACCGAATCTTCTTGCCGGAAGAGAAATCGTCACTGAGTTGTTGCAGCACGACTGTGTGCCGGAGAAGTTGGCTGCTGCGCTATTACCGTTGCTGGAAGAGAGCCCGGAAACGGCACTGTTGAGGCAGACCTTCCTTGAACTGCACCAAAGTATTCGCTGCGGTGCCGATGAACAGGCCGCTCAGGCTGTATTGGAACTGGCAGTATCATGATAGAACCCTTTGTTTACCCCTCTGCCCGGTTGATCGCTGGTGTAGATGAAGTGGGGAGAGGTCCTTTGGTAGGCGCAGTGGTTACTGCCGCTGTGATACTCGATCCCGCGAGGCCCATTGTGGGTCTGGCCGACTCAAAGAAACTCAGCGAGAAACGGCGTTTGGCATTGTACGACCAAATCGTAGATAACGCGCTCTCCTGGAGTCTGGGGCGTGCAGAGCCCAATGAGATCGACCAACTTAATATCTTGCATGCCACCATGTTGGCGATGCAGCGTGCAGTCGCAGGGTTGCATATTGAACCTGACATGGTGTTGATTGATGGCAACCGTTGTCCAACATTACCCATGCGTTCGTTGGCCGTGGTGAAAGGTGATAGCCGGGTTGCGGAAATCAGTGCGGCATCTATTCTGGCTAAAGTCACACGCGATCGCGAAATGACCGAACTGGACCAGTCGTTCCCTGAATATGGCTTTGCCCAGCATAAGGGATACCCCACCGCGTTTCATTTAGAAAGACTGGCGGCGTTGGGGGCAACCAAGCATCATCGTCGTAGCTTTGCCCCGGTAAGACGGGCGCTGGAGCGGTAATTAACTTCCTGGCCCTTTCGGGCTGCAAAATCGAGTTAACCCAGGTTCATTAAGCTGAACCCCAACATCTTGGTATCTGGATATGGCCGAACCTCGTTTTATTCATCTTCGCGTCCACAGCGACTACTCCATGGTTGATGGATTAGCCAAGATCGGCCCGTTGGTGAAAAGAGCTGCGGCGCTTGCAATGCCTGCTTTGGCGATCACAGATTTCACCAACCTGTGTGGCTTGGTAAAGTTCTATGGCAGCGCTCACGGTGCTGGGATCAAGCCGATCATCGGCGCTGATTTCCATGTGCAAAGCGAAGTATTGGGTGATGAGCTTGCGCAACTGACCGTACTTGCCGCTGATAATGAAGGTTATCAGAATCTCACCTTATTGATCTCCAAGGCTTATCAACGTGGCTATGGTGCAGCTGGGCCGACAATCGATCGGGATTGGCTGATTGAACACCGAGCCGGTCTGATCCTGCTTTCTGGTGGCCGGATGGGTGATGTCGGTAAGTTTATGCTGCGTGGTAATCAGGCTCAGGCAGAACAATGCCTTGAGTTTTATCAGGAATACTTCCCAGACAATTATTACCTTGAATTGATCCGCACCGGTCGGGCAGACGAAGATAACTACCTGCATGCTGCAGTCGCACTGGCAACGGAACACGGGTTACCGGTGGTTGCGACCAATGACGTGCGTTTTTTGGTGGAAGATGACTTTGATGCCCACGAGATCCGCGTAGCGATCCATGATGGCTTCACGCTGGACGATCCGAAACGCCCGCGAAATTATACTCCGCAGCAATACATGCGCAGCGAAGATGAGATGTGCGAGCTGTTTGCCGACATCCCTGAAGCGCTACTAAACAGCGTAGAAATTGCAAAGCGTTGTAACGTGACTATTCGCCTTGGTGAATACTTCCTACCTCAGTTCCCCACAGGTGATATGACCACTGAAGATTTCCTGGTGGCCAAATCCAAAGAGGGATTGGAAGAGCGCCTTGAATTCCTGTTCCCGGATCCTGAAATTCGTGCTCAGCGTCGTCCTGAGTATGACGAGCGTCTGGATATTGAGCTCAAAGTGATCAACCAGATGGGATTCCCCGGTTACTTCCTGATCGTAATGGAGTTCATCCAATGGTCGAAGGATAACGACGTGCCTGTCGGCCCTGGGCGAGGTTCTGGTGCCGGTTCACTGGTCGCCTATGCGCTGAAAATAACCGATCTTGACCCACTGGAATTTGACCTGCTGTTTGAACGCTTCCTTAACCCGGAACGTGTTTCGATGCCCGATTTTGACGTCGATTTCTGTATGGAGAAACGCGACCTGGTGATCGAGCACGTGGCCGATATGTATGGCCGCGAAGCGGTGTCGCAGATCATCACTTTCGGCACCATGGCGGCGAAAGCAGTTATTCGCGACGTGGGCCGTGTTCTGGGGCACCCCTATGGCTTCGTTGACCGTATATCCAAGTTAGTTCCCCCCGATCCTGGCATGACGCTGGAAAAAGCCTTCGCTGCCGAACCGCAACTGCCGGAAATTTATGAGGCAGATGAAGAGGTTAGAGCGCTGATCGACATGGCGCGTAAACTCGAAGGTGTTACGCGTAACGCCGGGAAACATGCGGGTGGGGTGGTGATTGCGCCAACCAAGATCACTGACTTTGCACCGCTCTATTGTGATGCTGAAGGTAATCATCCTGTAACCCAGTTCGATAAGAACGACGTTGAATATGCCGGGCTGGTGAAGTTTGACTTCCTAGGCCTGCGAACGCTGACCATTATTGATTGGGCACTGGCGATGATTAATGCCCGCCGTGCCAAGAGTGGATTGGAGCCGATTGATATTGCGGCAATCCCACTCGATGACAAGAAAAGTTTCGACATGTTGCAGCGCTCGGAAACCACAGCGGTGTTCCAGCTTGAATCACGCGGCATGAAAGATCTGATTAAACGCCTGAAGCCTGACTGCTTCGAAGACATGATCGCATTGGTGGCGCTGTTCCGCCCCGGTCCGCTACAGTCTGGCATGGTGGATAACTTTATCGACCGCAAACATGGGCGAGAAGAGATTTCCTACCCAGATATCCAGTGGCAGCATGAGTCGCTGAAACCGGTACTGGAGCCGACCTACGGTATTATCTTGTACCAAGAACAGGTGATGCAGATCGCCCAGGTACTCGCAGGTTATACCTTGGGTGGAGCGGACATGTTGCGCCGTGCGATGGGGAAAAAGAACCCGGTCGAGATGGCCAAGCAGCGTGGCGGCTTTGAAGACGGGGCCAAAGCGCGCGGCATCGACGGTGAACTATCGGTAAAAATATTTGACCTGGTAGAAAAGTTCGCTGGTTACGGTTTTAACAAATCGCACTCGGCGGCCTATGCCTTAGTGTCGTACCAGACACTATGGCTGAAAGCGCACTATCCAGCAGAGTTTATGGCCGCGGTGATGACCGCCGACATGGATAACACCGATAAAGTTGTTGGGTTGGTGGACGAATGCTGGCGGATGGGCTTGAAAATCCTGCCACCGGATATCAACAGTGGGCAGTACCATTTCCACGTGAATGATGAAGGTGAGATTGTCTACGGTATTGGGGCAATCAAAGGCGTAGGGGAAGGGCCGATTGAAGCCATTATCGAGGCTCGCAATACCGGAGAGCAAGGATATTTCAAAGATCTGTTCGACCTGTGTGCGCGCTCCGACATCAAGAAGCTGAATCGTCGTATACTGGAGAAACTGATCATGTCCGGGGCGTTTGATCGCCTTGGGCCGCACCGCGCTGCGTTAATGAACTCCCTGGGGGATGCGCTTAAAGCAGCGGACCAGCATGCCAAAGCTGAAGCGATTGGTCAGTCAGACATGTTTGGTGTATTGGCTGAAGCACCTGAACAGGTTGAGCAGTCTTATGCCAATGTTCCGCGTTGGCAGGAACAAGTGGTACTGGATGGTGAACGTGAAACGCTGGGGCTCTATCTCACTGGCCACCCGATCACCCAGTATCTGAAGGAGATTGAGCGCTATGCCGGTGGCCAGCGCTTGAAAGATATGCACCCGACGGATCGGGGAAAAATGACGACCGCCGTAGGGCTGGTGGTTTCTTCGAAAGTAATGATGACCAAACGGGGTAATCGCATCGGTATTTGCTCGTTGGATGACCGCTCCGGTCGTCTTGACGTGATGTTATTCACCGATGCGTTGGAAAAATACCAGCATTTGTTGGAAAAAGACCGTATCCTGATTGCCACTGGACAGGTCAGCTTTGATGACTTTAACGGTGGGCTTAAAATGACGGCCCGCGAATTAATGGATATCAGTGAGGCCCGTGAAAAATACGCTCGTGGGCTTGCTATCTCGCTGACGGACAGGCAAATTGATGACCAGCTTTTGAACCGTCTCCGTCAGTCTTTGGAACCCCATCGCTCGGGGACGATTCCAGTGCATCTCTACTATCAGCGGGAAGATGCACGGGCAAGATTGCGCTTCGGTGCAACTTGGCGTGTAACGCCGACCGACCGTTTGTTGATTGACTTGCGGACCTTGGTAGGTAATGAGCAGGTGGAACTGGAATTTGACTAAAATAGGAATACTATGAGTCTGAATTTTCTTGATTTTGAACAGCCGATTGCAGAGCTGGAAGCGAAAATTGACTCGCTGACTGCAGTCAGCCGTCAAGACGAAAAATTAGATATTAATCTGGACGAAGAGGTTCAGCGCCTGCGTGAAAAGAGCGTTGAGCTGACGCGCAAGATTTTTTCCGATCTTGGGGCCTGGCAGATTGCCCAATTGGCACGCCACCCGCGCCGCCCTTATACCCTGGATTATATCAAACACATTTTTACCGACTTTGAAGAACTGGCAGGCGATCGCGCCTATGCCGATGACAAAGCGATTGTCGGTGGCCTTGCGCGCCTCGATGGCCGCCCGGTGATGATCATAGGTCATCAGAAAGGGCGTGAAACCAAAGAGAAAATCCGGCGCAACTTTGGTATGCCTGCACCTGAGGGGTATCGCAAAGCGTTGCGCCTGATGGAAATGGCATCCCGTTTTAAATTGCCGCTTATCACTTTTATTGATACCCCTGGGGCTTACCCTGGTGTAGGTGCGGAAGAACGTGGGCAGTCTGAAGCGATAGCCCGCAACCTGCGTGAAATGTCTCGCCTGAATATCCCGGTGATCTGTACCGTAATCGGTGAAGGTGGTTCCGGTGGCGCGTTGGCGATTGGCGTGGGTGATAAAGTGAATATGCTGCAGTACAGCACCTACTCGGTTATTTCACCGGAAGGTTGCGCCTCGATCCTGTGGAAAAGTGCCGACAAGGCCCCGATTGCCGCAGAAGCGATGGGCATCACTGCGCCGCGTCTGAAAGAACTGAAGCTGATCGACTCGGTGATCCCTGAACCTCTGGGTTCTGCACATCGTGACGTACCGGCAATGGCGGCTTCGTTGAAGGCGCAACTGTTGGCGGATCTGGCAGATCTGGATGTTCTGAGTAATGAAGAGTTGCTCAACCGCCGCTACCAGCGTTTGATGAACTACGGTTACTGCTGATACTGCGTGGCCTGTTCGATATGATCCCCTGTCGGCTAATGCTGGCAGGGGATTTTTTTTTTGTGACCTTGCTCGACACAGAAAGTTAACTGATAGGAATAGCCCAATGAATATCATTGCGATCATGAGCCCGACGGGCGTTTATTATAAAGACGAACCCATCCGCGAACTTCACGGCGCATTGGCCTCAATGGGTTTTCAGCTGGTATACCCGAAGAACAGTGGCGATCTGTTAAAGCTGATTGAGCACAATGCACGTATCTGCGGGGTAGTTTTCGACTGGGACGATTACAGTCTTGAGCTATGCAGCGAAATCAACGATCTCAATGAATATCTGCCGCTGTATGCGTTCATCAATACGCATTCGACATTTGATGTCAACCTGCATGAAATGCGAATGGTATTGTATTTCTTTGAGTATGGCCTGAATGCTGCCGATGATATTGCCCAACGGATCCGCCAGTATACCGATGAATATATCGATACTATTACTCCTCCGCTGACCAAGGCGCTGTTCACCTACGTGAAAGAGGGGAAATACACTTTTTGCACGCCAGGTCATATGGCTGGCACTGCATTCCAGAAAAGCCCGGTAGGTTGCCTGTTCTATGATTTCTTTGGCGCTAATACATTAAAGGCAGATATCTCGATCTCGGTGACAGAGTTGGGTTCGCTGCTGGATCACACAGGGCCGCATCTGGAGGCGGAGGAATATATTGCCCGCACTTTTAATGCCGAGCAGAGCTATCTGGTCACCAACGGAACTTCAACTGCCAACAAGATTGTCGGTATGTACTCGTCACCGGCAGGAAGTACGGTGCTGATAGACCGCAACTGCCACAAGTCGTTATGCCACTTACTGATGATGTGTGACATTGTGCCGATTTATCTGCGCCCGTTGCGAAATGCCTACGGCATCTTGGGGGGGATCCCTCAGCACGAATTCACTCGCGAAAGCATTACCAAGCGAGTAGCGGAAACCGCCAATGCCAGTTGGCCGGTACATGCGGTGATCACCAATTCAACCTACGATGGCCTGTTGTATAACACTGATTACATCAAACAGACGCTGGATGTTGCCTCGATCCACTTTGATTCCGCCTGGGTGCCTTACACCAATTTCCTCCCGATTTATGAGGGCAAAAGTGGCATGAGTGGCGATCGCATTGCTGGCAAAGTGATCTACGAAACTCAGTCGACACATAAACTGCTGGCGGCATTCTCACAGGCCTCAATGATCCACATAAAGGGTGATTATGACGAAAACACCTTTAATGAAGCTTACATGATGCATACCACCACCTCGCCACATTACGGCATTGTCGCTTCGATGGAGACTGCAGCAGCGATGCTGCGTGGTAATCCTGGGCGGCGCATGATCCACCGCTCGGTGGAGCGCGCGCTACATTTTCGCCGTGAAATGCAGCGCCTGCGTGATGAGAGTGACAGTTGGTTCTTCGACATCTGGCAGCCGGAAGTGGTTGATGAGGCAAAGTGCTGGCCGCTGGATCCGGATGATAACTGGCATGGTTTTGGCCGCACCGATAGCAACCACATGTATCTGGACCCGATAAAGGTCACGATCCTGACTCCGGGTATGAATGAACTGGGCGAGTTGGAGAGTTCAGGGATCCCAGCTGCGCTGGTGGCCAAGTACCTGGATGAGCGGGGGATTGTGGTGGAAAAAACCGGTCCGTATAACCTGCTGTTCCTGTTCAGTATCGGAATCGATAAAACCAAAGCGATGGGTTTGCTGCGTGGGCTGATAGATTTCAAACGCGCGTACGATCTTAATCTGCGCGTGAAAAATATGTTGCCGGATCTGTACGCCGAGGATCCGGATTTTTACCGCCATATGCGCATTCAGGATCTGGCTGCCGGGATCCATCAGCTTATTTGTCAGCATGATCTACCGCGCTTGATGCTACGTGCTTTTGACGTGTTACCAGAAATGAAGCTCACGCCCTATGAAATGTTCCAACAACAGGTTCGCGGCAATGTTGAAACCTGTGAGATCGACCAGTTGATTGGCAAAGTGGCCGCGAATATGCTCCTGCCTTATCCACCTGGAGTTCCGCTGGTGATGCCGGGGGAGATGATCACCGAAGAGAGCCGTGCCGTGCTTGATTTTCTGTTGATGCTGTGTTCGATTGGCGAACGTTACCCCGGTTTCGAAACCGACATTCATGGTGCAAAACTGACGGAAGACGGGCGCTATCTGGTCAAGGTGTTGAAAACGTCAGACGCTTGATAACGTGATGAGTTTCACCAGTAATAACAACGGAGTCTACTTATGTTGGCACTACGGCAAGTTCACCATATAGCAGTGATTTGCTCTGACTACGCCGCCAGTAAGCATTTTTACTGCGACATCTTGGGGTTTACCTTACTTGCAGAGTTTTATCGTGAAGAACGTGATTCTTGGAAGGCTGATTTGGCTTTGAATGGTCAATACACGATTGAGCTGTTTTCTTTCCCGTCGCCGCCTGCGCGGATCAGCTGCCCGGAAGCCTGTGGTTTACGCCATCTGGCGTTCAGTGTTGAAGATATCGAAGCGTCGATTGCGCATTTGCAGGAGGCGGGTGTCACTTGTGAACCGTTAAGGGTCGATCCCTACACCCAGTCCCGCTTTACCTTTTTCAGCGATCCTGATGGATTGCCGCTCGAGCTTTATGAATTGTGAAAGCGCAATCTGGGCGTCACGGCCTGAGTGTAGTCCGTTGACTTTACACGCAGTTATGCGGATGGATGTCTTACTTAATAAATGATAAACAATCAACTTCTTACGCATATCAGCGAGCAATTGGGGGCTGAAAACCAGTTGCTGGTGGCATTCAGTGGCGGCCTGGATTCTACTGTATTGTTACATTTGCTGATGCTTTTGCGTCAACAGCAACCGAATATCGCGCTACGCGCGGTGCATGTTCACCATAGTCTGAGTCGTTTTGCCGATGATTGGGTGGCCTATTGCCAGCAACAGTGTGAGCAGTGGCAGATACCGCTGGTGGTGCATTACGTCAAGCTTGACGGGCATTCCGGGGGAATAGAGGCAGCGGCCAGAGCGGTACGTTATGCCGCTTTCCATGAGACACTGTCTGCTGATGAAACTCTGCTGACTGCACAGCACCTTGACGACCAATGTGAAACCTTTCTGCTGGCTCTAAAGCGTGGTAGCGGCCCTGCGGGGCTTTCTGCCATGGCGGCGCAAACCCATCTGGGTAATAACCCGCTGTTGCGTCCCCTGCTCGGTATTTCGCGCAAACAATTGGAAGACCATGCACAAACGCATCAACTCCGTTGGATCGAAGATGACAGCAATCAGGATCCCCGTTTTGATCGCAACTTCTTGCGTCTGAAAATACTGCCTTTACTGAATGAGCGCTGGCCGCATTTTGCGTCGGCAACAGCACGCAGTGCCAGTTTATGTGCCGAGCAAGAGCGGTTACTCGATGAATTATTGGCAGAGCAATTGGCTCAATTGCTGGATCGGGAAAATGCGTTGGCGATAACCGGGTTACAGGACTGCTCTGCGGTAAAGCGCAACGCGTTACTGCGCCGTTGGATTGCCTTATTTGGCGTGCCCCTGCCAGCGCGAGACGGCTTGCACAGGCTTTGGCATGAAGTTGCCCTCAGCAGGGAAGATGCTGAACCGCAATTGCAACTCGGTGACTATCAGATTCGCCGTTTCCGACAGCGTCTATACCTGTTGCCAATAATGGAAGATCTTAGCTGTAGGGAACTGCTCTGGATGAATGACGCGCCGCTGGCATTACCCGATGGGCTGGGCACGCTGTTCGCTGGTGAAGGGGAGTTCCTGATACGAGCACCGCAGGCTGATGAAGCGGTCAAGGTGCGTTTTACTGCCGGGGGTAAAGTGCGTATTGTTGGCCGAACAGGTTCGAGGCATATAAAGAAACTCTGGCAGGAGTTTGGGATCCCTCCGTGGCAACGTGGACGCATTCCACTGATTTACTATGGTGAGCGGCTGATCGCTGCCGTTGGGGTATTTGTGACTGAAGACGGGCGAGTGCCTGACGGGGAACCGGGCTGGCAGCTTGGCTGGAAAAAGTAAACACCACCTTTGAGGAAGATGAATGAGATTTGTGAACCCGACCTTAGCACTGGCGGCATTGCTGAGTTTTTCCGCTTTGGCTGCGGGCGATCCGGCGGCAGGCAAGGATAAGTCAGCACGCTGCATGGCCTGTCACGGAGTCGATGGCAAAATTTCTGTGCCGCTGTACCCGAATCTTGCTGGGCAGAATGCGGCGTATCTTGAGCACTCTCTGCTGGCCTACAAAAAGGGCGAACGTTCAGGGGGGCAGGCCGAAGTGATGAAAGCCTTTGTTTCCGGGCTATCTGACCAGGATATTGCCGATCTGTCTGCTTATTACGCCAGTCTGAAACCTTAGGCTGTGAGCGTTGACGTTGACGCAGAAATGACGAGGGCAGCCTTGCGCTGCCCTGTAGAGATGGGGTTACCGAGGCTGTCAGTCGGAAAGACTCACGACAACGGTACCAATATCCGGGTGGCTAAAACTGCCGATATGGTCCAACCTTAGATCGCGTTGGCTACCATTTAACTCGATCGTCAGATATTCAACACGCTTTTTTTGCAGCAGATCGACGGCCTTGGCTTCGATCACTTCTCCGTCGCGTAATTCCAGCTTCAGAGTCAGTTTATGCTGACAGGCGAGTTCCAGGTTGTCATAGTCATCGCAATTGATGGGTTGATACTCATCATTCATCAACATAATGTCTCCAATTATAAATAATTTTAAAATCAATAACTTATGTTTTAACCCACTAATGCCCTACGTAAACAGTGTAGTCGTTACTCCTAATACGCTAGCTTGAAGCCATAAATGACGAGGGCAGCCATTAGGCTGCCCTGTATACCCGTTGTAAATTTTTAGGTATTGAGATGGCGTTACCGCAAAATCAGTCCGACAGGCTGACGACTACGGTACCGATTTCCGGATGACTGAAACTGAGGATGTGATCCAGACGCAAGCTGAGGGCATTACCAGACTGATCGACAATCAGGTACTCAACGCCCTTGGTAAATTTCAGCTCGGTGGCAATGCCTTCAAACTTCTCTCCGTCGCGTAACTCTAGCTTCAGAATGTAGTTATGCTGACAGGCGAGTTCCAGGCTTTCATAGTCATCGCAATTGATGGATTGGTACTCATCATTCATCAACATAGTCGCTCACCAATAAGTTAGCGGCGGCAAATGCCGCCTGTTCCCTAACGGAGGACGGCAGCGCACTATTCGCTGCAACCTCGTCCAATGCCTTCAAGACACATGCAAGTGCATCAGGCACATAGCCTCGATCCCCACTGCCGATCTCGGCGTAAAAACGGCGTACTAACTCACAGTATTGCTGCACAGCTTCCTCCCTTGGGAACCTCTGCCTTATTGCCAAAAAAGTGACCGGGCAAAGATACTTGGGGTTAAATCCAATTGTAGTCGACTATATCACAGGTGCTATGGAGTTATTAGCACCTCTTATTAGCTATCATTGCGTGCTGCTACCCCTTGTGCTGGCTGTAGACCGAGCTTATCAAGTACACTGTCACCTGCAAATAATGAGGTTACCCATGGCGCTTAAAGCAACAATTTACAAAGCCACGGTCAATATCGCTGATATGGATCGCCATTTTTACCACGATACAACGCTTACATTGGCTCAACACCCTTCAGAAACAGAGCAGCGTATGATGCTGCGCCTGTTGGCGTGGATTTGTCATGCCGATGAACGCCTGATATTTACCAAGGGCTTGAGTGCGGAAGATGAACCGGAAATCTGGCAGCGCAACGACCATAACGGGCTGGAAATGTGGATTGAGCTGGGGCTTCCTGATGAGAAACGGATTAAAAAAGCCTGTAATCAATCACCTAGAGTGATGCTTTATGCCTATGGTGAACGTGCCGGGCATGTCTGGTGGCAGTCTATGCAAAGCAAGGTAGCAAACCACAAAAACCTAAGCATTCGTTTTCTCGATGATGAACAATTGTCCCGCCTAGCAGCATTGGCCAGCCGCAATATGTCACTGCAGGCAACGCTGCAGGAAGGGACAATCTGGCTTTCTGATGATAAGAATAGTCTGGAAATTCAATTCACCGAATGGCAGCAGGCGCAGGGATAACCCGTGGTAGAACTGTCAAAAAATGTAGCTATAGCTGACCATGAAATAGAATTGACGGCGATCCGTGCTCAAGGTGCTGGCGGACAGCACGTGAATAAAACCTCTACAGCGATTCATTTGCGCTTTGACATACGGGCATCCAGCCTGCCAGAGTATTATAAGGAAAGACTGCTGGCGTTGAATCATCACCTGGTAACTGCAGAGGGTGTGGTGATTATCAAAGCGCAGGAATATCGCAGTCAGGAATTGAATCGTGAGGCGGCGTTGGCCCGTCTGGTAGCCTTGATCCAACAAGCGATGGTGATTGAAAAGCCGCGTAGGGCAACCAAACCCAGCAGAGGGGCTAAATTACGCCGTCTGGAAGGTAAGGTACGCAAAGGTGTAACCAAAGCGCTGCGCGGCAAGGTTCATCCTTAGGGCACTACTCTGTGTAGTAGAAATGGAACACAGCAGGAGAATATGTGTGAAGAAAATTACGATTGCCCTGTTTTTTGCAGCAGGAGCCCTTTTATTGCTGGGATGCAACAATCAATACCAGCCTAAAGAGCAGTCACTTCAGCCGATGCAACAGAGTTATCAAGGCGTATTGCCTTGTGCCGACTGTAGTGGGCTGGATACATCACTTTTCCTGGATGTGGACGGAACATTCGTCTTGCAGGAAACCTACAACGGAACCAAGAATGGGGATCAAACTTTTGCCAGCCATGGCCAGTGGGCGCGTACTGCCGATAAACTGGTTCTGACAGACGCTAACGGTGATAAACGCTATTTCCGGCCGATAGGCAAAGACCTGCAAATGCTCGATCAGAATGGTTTGCCGATTGAGTCAAAGCTCAATTATGTCTTGTCTGCGGTGACTAAATCGTTGCCCAAAACGCCGATGCCGTTGACAGGGCTTTATACCTACATGGCCGATGCTGCGGTATTCCAGGATTGTGCCACCGGTAAAACCTTCCCGGTTGTGAACAATATCGCGTTGGAGAAGGGCTATCTTCAGGCTCGCGGTGCGCCTGGAGAGCCGGTATTCCTGATGTTGAATGGTCATTTCAGTGTGCAACCTTCTATGGAAGAAGGGCGGACGCAAAAAGCGTTGGTGCCTGAACCTGGCGGTAAAGTTGTATTTGATCGCAAGCAAAGCTGTGGTCAGTGATATTACCGGGATAAAAACGCATTTTTAATCAATAAAAAAACACCCTGCATGACAGGGTGTTTTTTATCGCTACTGATAATCTCAGCGTTTGATTTGCGCCAACAGGAAATCTACGATATCGCTGGTTCTAATCATCTGCTTCTCACCAATACGGCGGTTTTTGTACTCGATTTCTTCACTGTCTAAGTTACGATCGCCAATGACAATGGAGTGAGGAACGCCGATCAGTTCCATATCGGCAAACATCACGCCTGGGCGTTCTTTACGGTCATCAAGAATAACGTCGATGCCGTGTGAACGCAGCGTGTCATACAGCTCTTCAGCCAGTGCTTGCACGCGGAATGATTTGTGCATATTCATTGGTAGAATGGCAACCTGGAACGGGGCAATCGCGTCCGGCCAGATAATGCCACGCTCGTCGTGGTTCTGCTCGATCGCTGCGGCAACCACGCGGCTGACGCCAATGCCGTAGCATCCCATGGTCAGCACCTGATTGCGGCCATCTTCACCCTGCACGGTAGCCTTCATTGCTTCCGAGTATTTGGTACCCAGTTGGAAAATGTGGCCAACTTCGATACCACGCTTGATCAACAACGTCCCTTTACCATCTGGGCTGGCATCGCCTTCAACCACGTTACGAATATCGGCAATTTGTGGCAGCGGCAGGTCGCGTTCCCAGTTGATGCCAAAGTAGTGTTTCCCGTCGATGTTGGCACCAGCACCGAAATCATTCATAGCGGCTACGCTACGATCGATAATCACCGGCATTGGCAGGTTTAGTGGGCCAAGAGAACCAGGGCCTGCGCCAACGATCGCACGGATCTCCTCATCAGAGGCGAAGGTGAGGGGAACCGCCACTTGTGGCAGCTTTTCTGCCTTGATTTCATTCAGTGCGTGATCGCCACGGACCAACAGGGCAACCAGCTTGTGACCACTCTCTTCATGAGCGTGAACCATCAGGGTTTTCACCGTTTTCTCTACCGGCAACTGGAATTGCTCAACCAGTTCGGCGATGGTTTTGGCATTTGGCGTGTCGACAATCCGCAACTCTTCCGTCGCGGCACCGCGCTGATTGGCTGGCGCCACTGCTTCTGCCAGTTCTATATTGGCGGCATAGTCTGAATCAGTAGAAAATACGATATCGTCTTCCCCACTGTCTGCCAGCACCTGGAATTCGTGTGATGCGCTGCCACCGATGGAGCCGGTATCTGCGAGTACCGGGCGGAAATCCAACCCCATACGGTTGAAGATTTTACTGTAGGCATCGAACATTGCATCGTAGGTTGCCTGCAGAGACTCCTGAGTAGTATGGAATGAATAGGCATCTTTCATCAGGAATTCACGTGCGCGCATAACACCAAAGCGTGGACGAACTTCGTCACGGAACTTGGTCTGGATTTGGAAGAAGTTCAACGGTAGCTGCTTGTAAGAACTGATTTCGTTGCGGATCAGATCGGTGATTACTTCTTCATGTGTTGGGCCAAGCACAAAGGGGCGTTCACTGCGATCAACAAAACGCAGTAACTCTGGGCCATACTGCTCCCAGCGACCACTTTCCTGCCACAGATCGGCAGGCTGGACTACCGGCATGGAAACCTCGATCGCATTAGCATTGTTCATTTCTTCGCGAACGATATTTTCAACCTTCTTGAGAACACGCAGGCCGGTTGGCAACCAGGTATAAAGACCGGAGGCCAGCTTGCGGATCATCCCGGCACGAAGCATCAGTTGGTGGCTGATCACTTCGGCATCGGCAGGTGTCTCCTTCAGAGTGGAGAGCAGATATTGGCTAGTACGCATGGTGTTTGGTTCCGTTAGAACTACAAATTTCTTCGTGCTACCAGGGCGGTAACAAAAGTTTTTAAAAGTGGTTTAGTTTACCAGCGCAAGCCAGTTGTCAAAAGAGAGTGGGTGGAATTTTAACGAGTATCAAGCGATAACACTTCTGTTTGATCCCCAACGATCCGCCAACGCACATTAAACTCCAACAACCATACCGCATATTGCCGGCTACTTTCTTGCTCTTTTTGATAGGCAGGGCGAGGGTCTTGAGCCAGAACCTGGGTCACAAAGCGCCGCAGGTTGGGATAACGACGTAGCTGTTGTTGTAGTTGTTCTTCCGCTCGTGCAGAAAAGCATACCTGCATATCACCAGCGGGCGCGGTTTGAGCAAACCCGGCTCGTGCGTGTGGATGGCTTTCGGCAAACGGCAAGTAAGGTTTGATATCCACTACCGGTGTGCCGTCAACCAGATCGAGGCTACCTAACTCCAGCACAACCTCGCTTCCCTGGGTGCGTATACCTTTCAGTTCGATCAGCGACATACCCAGTGGGTTAGGGCGGAAGGTCGATCGCGTGGCAAACACCCCCATGCGAGCGTTGCCCCCCAGACGGGGAGGCCGTACCGTTGGGCGCCAGCCACCCTCCATAGTTTGATGGAAAATAAACATCACCCAAATATGGCTAAACTCACCGAGGCCGCGAACAGCCTCTGTCTGGTTGTAGGGCGGCAGCAGCACCAGTTCGCCGTTACCATCCTCAACTAACCCCGGTTGGCGGGGAACCGCGAACTTTTCTTTGTATGGTGAGCGTATGGTGCCAATCTGGTTAAAGATAAACTCGCTCATTTGTGCGAAACGTTAAGCGCAGAACCTTGGCAAATGGCCTGTTGGTAACAGCCAGCTAAACCCCTGATCATCTGGCAGTCATGCAGTAATACGGCGTTTCCATTCATCTGTGAAGCACGGACTTGCATCAGCCTGCGCGCGGTTGCCAGATTTGGTGGTGGATCTTGAACGGTGAGCTGGCAGACGCTACCAGAAACTTCTCCCAAATCTCGGAACGGTTTACCCACTAATTCTTCTGCACTTCTGTATAGGGTTGCTGGTACTTGACGGGCTACCGGAGCCGTTCCTTCCGGTGCAAGGGCTTTCTGGGGGGCGGCGCTGTTTGTTGTGGATGGGGCGGTATGCTGCGTAGAACAACCAGCCAACGCAAGCACTAACATACAGAGAGGTAAAACACGCATTGAAATTCCCCTAACTTATATAAAAAGTGGCGCTATTGAAGCAATCTATTGTAGAAATAACAAGACGGGCCTGAGCGGCCCGTCTTATTTTAATCAGAAAAATAGCTGATGAAAGATTACCAGCCTTTTACTGCACCACCGTTGAAAATCTTGTTGGCAGCTTCGTTAACTTCGTCAGATTGATACGCTTGCACGAATTTCTTGACGTTTTCTGCATCTTTGTTGTCTTCGCGAGCCACCATGATATTGACGTAAGGTGATTCTTTATCTTCCACAAACAGGCCGTCTTTCGCTGGCGTCAAACCAATCTGGCTGGCGTAAGTGGTGTTGATGACGGCTAATGCGATTTGCTGATCGTCAAGCGAGCGCGGTAATTGTGGCGCTTCCAGCTCAACCAGTTTCAGGTTTTTAGGGTTCTCAGTGACATCCAGCACGGTTGGCAACAGGCCAACACCTTCTTTTAGCTTAATCAGACCTTGTTTCTCCAGCAGTAACAGCGAACGGCCCAGATTGGTTGGATCGTTAGGCAACGCGACTTGTGAACCTTCCTGCAGTTCGTCCAGAGATTTGATTTTCTTAGAGTAACCGGCAATTGGGTAAACGAAGGTGTTACCAACAGAAACCAGTTTATAGCCGCGATCTTTAATTTGCTGATCGAGATAGGGTTTGTGTTGGAAAGCGTTCAGGTCTATATCACCTTTGCTCAATGCTTCGTTTGGCAAAACATAGTCGTTGAATGTCACCAATTCAACGTCCAGACCATACTTCTCTTTTGCTACTTTCTGCGCCATTTCGGCAACTTGCTGCTCGGCGCCAACAATAACGCCTACTTTGATATGGTTCGGGTCTTTTTCGTCCTGACCGCAGCCTGCGAGAGCCAGAGTACCGATCAGTGCGCCGATTGCCGCGATGGATTTAAATTTTAACGACATATCCCTTCCTCTATTGAGCATGCTTAGGTTTCGCGCTCGCCGCTGGGCAAATTGAAGCGCGTTGCGGTAAAAACTATTTATGTGTAACTGCTTTAACAATCCGGTCGCCACAGAACTGAATCAGGTAGACCAGAACGACCAGTAATATTAATACCGTATTCATCACTGCTGCGTTATAACCAATGTAACCATACTGATAACCAATTTGACCTAAACCGCCAGCGCCGACGGCACCGCCCATCGCAGAATAGCCTACCAGGGTAATCAATGTGATGGTGGCTGCGTTCACCAAACCAGGCAACGCCTCAGGCAACAATACTTTCTTGATGATTTGCATGGGGGTTGCACCCATGGCTCGTGCTGCCTCAACCAAACCTGATGGGATCTCCAACAGAGCATTTTCGACCATACGGGCAATAAATGGCGCTGCTCCCACGGTTAAAGGGACGATGGCCGCCTGTAAGCCAATAGACGTACCAACAATGATACGGGTAAATGGGATCATCCATACCAGTAAAATAATGAACGGGATGGAACGGAAAATATTTACTAGCCCGGACAATGCCTTATATAAGGTGCTATTGGCAATAATCTGCCCGGGGCGGGTAACATATAGTAGTACGCCGACTGGCAAGCCAAGGACGAAACCGAAGAAGCCGGAGACAAAGGTCATAGTGACAGTTTCCCACACGCCACGCGCCATTAACCACATCATTGCCTCAGACATAACCTAGAACCTCTACTTTTACCTGATTTTCCTGCAGGAACTTGATTGCCGCCAGTGCATCTTCGTCGGTGCCGTGCAACTCAGCCAGCATCACGCCGAATTTCACTCCGCCCGCGTAGTCCATTTGCGCACTGATAATATTGTTATTCACGTTGAAGCGCCTGGCAGCCTCGGATAATAGTGGAGCATCCACCGATTGACCGGTGAATTCCAGCCGAAGCAGCGGCTGAAGGCCACCGGTTCGCTCAGAAACCATGCGCTTGGCATAATCATCAGGAATATCCAGATGGAGTGTGGATTGAATAAATTGCTGTGCTAGCGGTGTTTTGGGATGCGAGAACACTTCACTGACACTGTCTTTTTCAATCAATTGGCCTTGGCTGATAACTGCAACCTGATCGCAGATACGTTTAACCACGTCCATTTCATGGGTGATTAAAAGAATAGTCAGCCCCAGACGGCGGTTAATATCTTTCAGCAGTTCCAGAATAGAACGCGTAGTCGCCGGGTCCAACGCGCTGGTTGCTTCATCGCAGAGCAGAACCTTGGGGTTGCTAGCCAAGGCGCGAGCAATTGCCACGCGTTGTTTTTGTCCACCTGAAAGGTTGGCTGGGTAAGCATCATGTTTATCCGACAAACCGACCAGTTCCAGTAACTCGGTGACACGTTTTTTGATTTCAGCACGAGGCGTGTTGTCCAACTCCAGCGGCAGGGAAACGTTGCCAAACACTGTACGTGAAGAGAGCAGGTTAAAGTGTTGGAAGATCATACCAATCTGACGGCGAGCACGCGTCAGTTCGCTTTCAGACAGAGAAGTCAGTTCCTGCCCATCGACCAGAACGGTGCCTGACGTGGGGCGCTCAAGCATGTTGGCGCAACGGATCAGCGTACTCTTACCGGCACCTGACGCCCCGATAACGCCATAAATCTGCCCGGCAGGAACGTGAAGAGACACGTCGGAGAGCGCACTGATGGTGCGAGCCCCCTGCTGGAACACTTTGGTGATGTTAGAAAGTTTAATCATATTCTTCTTATTTTTAGCGTTGTTGCCCGTGGCTAGATAAAAGTAAACCTTGGCTAGAGCCAAGGTATAGAGTCAGATGTTAAGGCGTCTAGACGTCTAAGTCAACGTCAACGCTATTCTTCACCGTTCTCAGTCTTTGCTAAAACATGCGATACTGTGCAGGTTTTCAGGTCTTCAGGAGCATACCGGTGACACAACGCGTTCCAGCAATATTCTTAGATCGTGACGGCACGATTAATATCGATCATGGGTACGTCCATGAAATAGACGACTTCCAATTTATAGATGGTGTGATTGACGCATGCCGTGAACTGAAAAAAATGGGCTTTGCATTGGTGCTGGTCACCAATCAGTCCGGTATTGCGCGCGGCAAATTTAGCGAAGACCAGTTTGTGCGCCTGACTGAGTGGATGGACTGGTCATTGGCCGATCGTGATGTCGATCTCGACGGTATCTATTTTTGTCCACATCATCCTGACGCGGTAGCGGAAGAATACCGCCAAGCCTGTGATTGCCGAAAACCACAACCCGGTATGCTGTTGCAGGCGCAAAAAGAGTTGAATATCGATCTGGCAGCTTCTTATATGGTTGGCGACAAAATAGAAGACATGCAAGCAGCCGCAGCAGCTGGCGTAGGAACCAAAGTATTGGTGCGAACAGGCAAGCCAGTGACTGAAGAAGGTGAGAAGGCGGCAGATTGGGTGCTAAATAGTCTGCAAGACTTGCCGGAAGCGATTAAAAAGCGGGTTTAACAGGCATTGTGTGTGAATAGTGAGCGGTCAGCAGAAAAGTGAATATTATCTCTTGTCATTCTGAAGCCGCTCCCTATAATGCGCCTCCATCGACACGGAACATGTGAATCACTTCACAAGGCTTCCGAAGTCAGCAGAGAAAAAACCTGAAAATGAGGTTGACTCTGCAAGAGGAAAGCGTAATATACGCCACCTCGAGTTAGCAAGCGGAAGCGCGTAACTCACTGCTCTTTAACAATTTATCAGACAATCTGTGTGGGCACTCACAAGACGATATCCAGCTGCTTCGGCAGCAAAAAAATATCAAGTCTTGAAGAGTGACCAAGCAGTAATTCATGCGAATGAATTATTACGAAAGTTAATTTTCGAGCATCGCTGCACAAGTTGCAGCAAATCAAGCTTTTAATTGAAGAGTTTGATCATGGCTCAGATTGAACGCTGGCGGCAGGCCTAACACATGCAAGTCGAGCGGCAGCGGAAAGTAGCTTGCTACTTTGCCGGCGAGCGGCGGACGGGTGAGTAATGTCTGGGAAACTGCCCGATGGAGGGGGATAACTACTGGAAACGGTGGCTAATACCGCATAACGTCTTCGGACCAAAGTGGGGGACCTTCGGGCCTCACACCATCGGATGTGCCCAGATGGGATTAGCTAGTAGGTGGGGTAATGGCTCACCTAGGCGACGATCCCTAGCTGGTCTGAGAGGATGACCAGCCACACTGGAACTGAGACACGGTCCAGACTCCTACGGGAGGCAGCAGTGGGGAATATTGCACAATGGGCGCAAGCCTGATGCAGCCATGCCGCGTGTGTGAAGAAGGCCTTCGGGTTGTAAAGCACTTTCAGCGAGGAGGAAGGGTTTGGTGTTAATAGCACCATTCATTGACGTTACTCGCAGAAGAAGCACCGGCTAACTCCGTGCCAGCAGCCGCGGTAATACGGAGGGTGCAAGCGTTAATCGGAATTACTGGGCGTAAAGCGCACGCAGGCGGTTTGTTAAGTCAGATGTGAAATCCCCGAGCTTAACTTGGGAACTGCATTTGAAACTGGCAAGCTAGAGTCTTGTAGAGGGGGGTAGAATTCCAGGTGTAGCGGTGAAATGCGTAGAGATCTGGAGGAATACCGGTGGCGAAGGCGGCCCCCTGGACAAAGACTGACGCTCAGGTGCGAAAGCGTGGGGAGCAAACAGGATTAGATACCCTGGTAGTCCACGCTGTAAA
This sequence comes from Serratia aquatilis, assembly GCF_044865145.1. Lineage (NCBI taxonomy): Bacteria > Pseudomonadati > Pseudomonadota > Gammaproteobacteria > Enterobacterales > Yersiniaceae > Serratia > Serratia aquatilis. The sequence goes on from NZ_CP173186.1 coordinate 1,402,384, forward strand.
CGATGTCGACTTGGAGGTTGTGCCCTTGAGGCGTGGCTTCCGGAGCTAACGCGTTAAGTCGACCGCCTGGGGAGTACGGCCGCAAGGTTAAAACTCAAATGAATTGACGGGGGCCCGCACAAGCGGTGGAGCATGTGGTTTAATTCGATGCAACGCGAAGAACCTTACCTACTCTTGACATCCACGGAATTTGCTAGAGATAGCTTAGTGCCTTCGGGAACCGTGAGACAGGTGCTGCATGGCTGTCGTCAGCTCGTGTTGTGAAATGTTGGGTTAAGTCCCGCAACGAGCGCAACCCTTATCCTTTGTTGCCAGCACGTGATGGTGGGAACTCAAAGGAGACTGCCGGTGATAAACCGGAGGAAGGTGGGGATGACGTCAAGTCATCATGGCCCTTACGAGTAGGGCTACACACGTGCTACAATGGCATATACAAAGAGAAGCGACCTCGCGAGAGCAAGCGGACCTCATAAAGTATGTCGTAGTCCGGATCGGAGTCTGCAACTCGACTCCGTGAAGTCGGAATCGCTAGTAATCGTAGATCAGAATGCTACGGTGAATACGTTCCCGGGCCTTGTACACACCGCCCGTCACACCATGGGAGTGGGTTGCAAAAGAAGTAGGTAGCTTAACCTTCGGGAGGGCGCTTACCACTTTGTGATTCATGACTGGGGTGAAGTCGTAACAAGGTAACCGTAGGGGAACCTGCGGTTGGATCACCTCCTTACCTAAAGATATGCAGTTGAGTGCAGTGTCCACACAGATTGTCTGATGAAAAAGTAACGAGCAGAAATACCTTTATAGGCTTGTAGCTCAGGTGGTTAGAGCGCACCCCTGATAAGGGTGAGGTCGGTGGTTCAAGTCCACTCAGGCCTACCAAATTCTTCCTCATACTGCGTTGCTTCCTCACTCGCATATTTCAATATGCGTCGCGAGATCGCGCCTTGTCTGAGAAAGAATTAACTCTTTTACGAGTGGTAATCAAAGGTATCTGCACGGACGTATGGGGCTATAGCTCAGCTGGGAGAGCGCCTGCCTTGCACGCAGGAGGTCAGCGGTTCGATCCCGCTTAGCTCCACCATATAGTCCTTGATAATACTTCAGAGTGTACTGGCAACAGTATGCTGCGAAGTATTTTGCTCTTTAACAATCTGGAACAAGCTGAAAATTGAAACCTGACAGCTGAAACTTATCTCTCCGTAGAACTATTGAGATAAGAACTAACCTGTCAGAGAGTCTCTCAAATGTTTACAGCACGAAGTGCGTCGAAAGACACCTTCGGGTTGTGAGGTTAAGTGACTAAGCGTACACGGTGGATGCCTAGGCAGTCAGAGGCGATGAAGGGCGTGCTAATCTGCGATAAGTGTCGGTAAGCTGATATGAAGCGTTACAACCGGCAATACCCGAATGGGGAAACCCAGTGCAATTCGTTGCACTATCGTTAAGTGAATACATAGCTTAACGAGGCGAACCGGGGGAACTGAAACATCTAAGTACCCCGAGGAAAAGAAATCAACCGAGATTCCCCCAGTAGCGGCGAGCGAACGGGGAACAGCCCAGAACCTGAATCAGGGTGTGTGTTAGTGGAAGCGTCTGGAAAGTCGCGCAGTAAAGGGTGATAGCCCCGTACACTAAAATGCACATCCTGTGAGTTCGATGAGTAGGGCGGGACACGTGACATCCTGTCTGAATATGGGGGGACCATCCTCCAAGGCTAAATACTCCTGACTGACCGATAGTGAACCAGTACCGTGAGGGAAAGGCGAAAAGAACCCCGGCGAGGGGAGTGAAATAGAACCTGAAACCGTGTACGTACAAGCAGTGGGAGCCTTCTTAATGGGGGTGACTGCGTACCTTTTGTATAATGGGTCAGCGACTTATATTTTGTAGCAAGGTTAACCGTATAGGGGAGCCGTAGGGAAACCGAGTCTTAACTGGGCGAATAGTTGCAAGGTATAGACCCGAAACCCGGTGATCTAGCCATGGGCAGGTTGAAGGTTGGGTAACACTAACTGGAGGACCGAACCGACTAATGTTGAAAAATTAGCGGATGACTTGTGGCTGGGGGTGAAAGGCCAATCAAACCGGGAGATAGCTGGTTCTCCCCGAAAGCTATTTAGGTAGCGCCTCGTGAACTCATCTTCGGGGGTAGAGCACTGTTTCGGCTAGGGGGCCATCCCGGCTTACCAACCCGATGCAAACTCCGAATACCGAAGAATGTTATCACGGGAGACACACGGCGGGTGCTAACGTCCGTCGTGAAGAGGGAAACAACCCAGACCGCCAGCTAAGGTCCCAAAGTCATGGTTAAGTGGGAAACGATGTGGGAAGGCATAGACAGCCAGGATGTTGGCTTAGAAGCAGCCATCATTTAAAGAAAGCGTAATAGCTCACTGGTCGAGTCGGCCTGCGCGGAAGATGTAACGGGGCTAAACCATGCACCGAAGCTGCGGCAGCGACGCTTAGGCGTTGTTGGGTAGGGGAGCGTTCTGTAAGCCGTTGAAGGTGGACTGTGAGGTCTGCTGGAGGTATCAGAAGTGCGAATGCTGACATAAGTAACGATAAAGCGGGTGAAAAGCCCGCTCGCCGGAAGACCAAGGGTTCCTGTCCAACGTTAATCGGGGCAGGGTGAGTCGACCCCTAAGGCGAGGCCGAAAGGCGTAGTCGATGGGAAACAGGTTAATATTCCTGTACTCGGTGTTACTGCGAAGGGGGGACGGAGAAGGCTAGGCTAGCCGGGCGACGGTTGTCCCGGTTTAAGCGTGTAGGGGGTGTGACCTGGTAAATCCGGTTGCATATCAACCCTGAGGCGTGATGACGAGTCACTACGGTGGCGAAGTGGTTGATGCCAAGCTTCCAGGAAAAGCCTCTAAGCATCAGGTAACATCAAATCGTACCCCAAACCGACACAGGTGGTCAGGTAGAGAATACTCAGGCGCTTGAGAGAACTCGGGTGAAGGAACTAGGCAAAATGGTGCCGTAACTTCGGGAGAAGGCACGCTGGCGCGTAGGTGAAGAGACTTGCTCTCGGAGCTGAAGCCAGTCGCAGATACCAGCTGGCTGCAACTGTTTAATAAAAACACAGCACTGTGCAAACACGAAAGTGGACGTATACGGTGTGACGCCTGCCCGGTGCTGGAAGGTTAATTGATGGGGTTAGCGGCAACGCGAAGCTCTTGATCGAAGCCCCAGTAAACGGCGGCCGTAACTATAACGGTCCTAAGGTAGCGAAATTCCTTGTCGGGTAAGTTCCGACCTGCACGAATGGCGTAATGATGGCCAGGCTGTCTCCACCCGAGACTCAGTGAAATTGAACTCGCTGTGAAGATGCAGTGTACCCGCGGCAAGACGGAAAGACCCCGTGAACCTTTACTATAGCTTGACACTGAACATTGAGCCTTGATGTGTAGGATAGGTGGGAGGCTTTGAAGTGTGGACGCCAGTCTGCATGGAGCCAACCTTGAAATACCACCCTTTAATGTTTGATGTTCTAACTCGGCCCCGTAATCCGGGGTGAGGACAGTGTCTGGTGGGTAGTTTGACTGGGGCGGTCTCCTCCCAAAGAGTAACGGAGGAGCACGAAGGTTAGCTAATCACGGTCGGACATCGTGAGGTTAGTGCAAAGGCATAAGCTAGCTTGACTGCGAGAGTGACGGCTCGAGCAGGTACGAAAGTAGGTCTTAGTGATCCGGTGGTTCTGAATGGAAGGGCCATCGCTCAACGGATAAAAGGTACTCCGGGGATAACAGGCTGATACCGCCCAAGAGTTCATATCGACGGCGGTGTTTGGCACCTCGATGTCGGCTCATCACATCCTGGGGCTGAAGTAGGTCCCAAGGGTATGGCTGTTCGCCATTTAAAGTGGTACGCGAGCTGGGTTTAGAACGTCGTGAGACAGTTCGGTCCCTATCTGCCGTGGGCGTTGGAAGATTGAGAGGGGTTGCTCCTAGTACGAGAGGACCGGAGTGAACGCACCACTGGTGTTCGGGTTGTCATGCCAATGGCACTGCCCGGTAGCTAAGTGCGGAAAAGATAAGCGCTGAAAGCATCTAAGCGCGAAACTTGCCTCGAGATGAGTCTTCCCTGGGCCTTTAAGGTCCCTGAAGGAACGTTTAAGACTAAGACGTTGATAGGCTGGGTGTGTAAGTGCAGCGATGCATTGAGCTAACCAGTACTAATGATCCGTGAGGCTTAACCTTACAACACCGAAGGTGTTTTGGATTTGAGAGAGAAATTGATTTTCAGCGAAGTTCCCAGATTGGTTCTGATGGCTGTGCGCGAGTGAGCGTGAAGCGGTTGGAATGAAACGAATTTGCCTGGCGGCAATAGCGCGGTGGTCCCACCTGATCCCATGCCGAACTCAGAAGTGAAACGCCGTAGCGACGATGGTAGTGTGGGGTCTCCCCATGCGAGAGTAGGACACTGCCAGGCATCAAACAAAGTCGAAAGCCTCATGCGAAAGCATGAGGCTTTTTGCTTTATGAAAAATATAAATTCTGCTGGCTAGCGCATATTTATAAATCCCTTAGCGAGCAAGATGATAGATACTGTAACCCGTGGCAGCACCTGCAACATCCCAGGCAAAATCCTTCCAACTCCAGCCTGTCCCCCCTTCGCGACTGTCATACAGTTCTTTAGCTGCCCCTAGACCAATCGAAAACAGCAGGCCAAAGCTGCGGCTACGAGCCTCGTTCCAGTTCTGATGATCGCCATAGGCGGTGCCAACTGCAGCAAGCGCTGCAGAAGCAACAAAGTGCTGGGCTTTGTCTTTACCCGTCCAACTGTCATTGGCCATATGTGCGCAGCCACTGGAGAAAAACAGAACCGAAACGAGGGGCAGTACATGGAGTGAGCGCATAATGAAAAAACCTGTTATTACGTACGAAAAAGCCCGGCAAGTGCCGGGCTGCGCTGGAAATATTATAGCGATGCTACAAAATACGGCTAATTAATCGGTCAATACGGATACGGCGTAGGCGGCGAATCAGCTTGCGAACTTTAACCGGATATTGCTGAATACCTTGTAGTTCGAGATAGTTACCGACAACGGTAGTATGCGTGCGGATCGTCTCAAGCTCTTTGTGGCGCTGCTCTCGCAACTCCTGCTTAGGATCATGGATCAGAACAGCGTTCTCGAGATCCAGACGCCAGGCACGGGGATTAAGGTTGTTACCGGTGATCAACTGCCATTCGTCGTCTACCCACATCCCTTTCAAGTGATAACTGTTATCACCGTCTTTCCATAGGCGCACAATCAGTTGACCTGTATCCACATAGCGCTGCAAACGGCTTAAGAAGCGTCGCAGGTTGATCTCGTAAAGATAGGGTAACGCACCGATAATTTTGAATGGCTCATCTTCAGGAATATAGAAATCATTGGCTGTCTTATCACCCACGATGATTTCTACCTGCTTCCCTTGGCGCAATAGATAAATAATATTACGCACCAGTAAGGCTGGCAGATTGAAATAAGGCGTACACAGCGTCAGTTTTTGATCTGCGCTGGCCATCAGATGATGAATGGTCTTGTTCAGTATGCTCTGCTTGCCCAGCCCAACTAGAGGGGTTACCGCCAACTGATCGTTACCCGCATTACCATGGAATTGGTATTCAGCATGGCGCAGAGCCAAACGGAACACGCGGGTTTCGTTTTTGATCTCCGGGCTTTTGGGTCTGTCATTACGGTCAAGGCGTTGTACTGCACCCGCAGTTAACAGATGCTGTTTGATGTAATCACACAGTGTTGCAGCTAGCACAGGGTTAGTGATCAACTGGTAGCGGTCATAACGGTACTTGTCATGCTGGTGCAGATAAACATCATTAATGCTGGCACCACTGTAGATAACGGTATCATCAATGACGAAACCCTTTAAATGCAGCACACCCAAGGCTTCACGCGTATTGACCGGAACGCCGTAAATCGGCACAGAAAGATGTGGATGTTGCGCTGCCATTTCACAATACCAGTCAGCATTGGTATTGGCTGCGGCTGCACCGATGCGCCCACGCTGAGCACGATGCCAGTCGACCAGTACACAGATCTCTAACTCCGGGCGATGCTGCTTTGCCTGGTAGAGTGCATTAAGGATATCCCTACCCGCGTCATCATGTTCCAGATAAAGCGCAACCAGATAAATACGTGTTGTGGCGTTAGCAATGGCTTCCAGCAACGTGGTGCGGAAGTCAGAGGGGGTGTAGAGGGTGCGGATATCAGCAACCGTCTGTGGGAGTTTGGGCAGTTGTGCAAGGTGTTGTTGATGTTTGCTACGTTTAAAATTTGACAACATCACAGTGCGCTTCTTCTCTCATGTTAGGATGGCCGGAACGCCACTTACAATAAAACAATTCTTCGAACAATCGGGCGATAATACCACTAGTTGTACAGATTGTGCGTATGTTTTGGTGTTAAGTGGCGGATTCGTATTGCATTGCGACCAAGGTCACGGCGTAACGTCATCCTGCAGTGGCAGGGTCAAATTGACAATCCCTTCATCAATTTGTACATCAACCACAAAACCCAGTTTTTGTGCCAAGGTCACCATGCCACGGTTGTTTGGCATAGTAATGCCAGTCAACCGATTCAAGCCATGTGCGCGGGCGTAACCGATCAGTTTCACCAGCAGTTGTCTGCCCAGCCCCAGGCCTTTAAGATCGGAACGAACCAGAACGGCGAACTCCGCGTCGGTGTTATCGGGATCAGACAGTGCACGCGTCACACCAATAATCTCTTCACCATTACGCACGGCCACAAAAGCCATTTCTCGATCGTAGTCGATCTGGGTCATATTAGCCAAATCATCGTGGCTAAATTCGTTGATCTCACTAAAGTAGCGATAGTAGAGATCTTCCTTGGTGACGCGATCAATAAAGTGTTTCAACGCCGGTTCATCCTCCGGCAGGATCGGCCTGAACAGGCACTGCGATCCATCTTTTAATTCGATGGTTTCTTCAAGCTCATGAGGATACGGGCGGATGGCTAACCGGGCTTGTGGATCACCGCTGAAGGGCGCAATTTGCATAGAAACATCTAACAGGGTGAACTCGCTGCCAGATGCTAAAACTGGGTGAATATCGAGGCGTGAGATCTCCGGGCAGTCGAGGATCAGGTTGGAAACCTGAACCAACAAACGGCTCAACCCCGGAATATCGAGCGGGCGTAGTGCACTTCGGCCACGGATCTTGCCGCCTTTTACTGCCTGTAACACCAGATAACGTGCCAGTGCCATATTAAGCGGAGGTAGTGCAACCGCGACCTGGTTCTCTTGCCGCCATTCGATCCCCCCTTCGCCTAGGATAATTAATGGGCCGAAAATGGCATCTTGCTCAACAGCAATACGCAGTTCCTGAGCTCCAGCACGGTTGGCCATACTCTGTACCAGCAGGCCATGTATACGTGCTTGCGGATAGGTGCGTTTTACACGATCAAGGATTGCCTCAGCAGCGCGCTGAACTTCAGTGGCGGTACGCAGATAGAGCATGACCCCTTGAACTTCGGATTTGTGGGGAATATCTGGGGAACGCAGTTTCAATGCAACCGGATAACCAATCTGTTCGGCAATGTGTACCGCTTCGGCACTATCACCGGCGATCCAGGTGGGTAGTGTGCTCAGACCGTAGGCTTGTAGAATGGGCTGAACTTCGTGGGTATCCAACTGGGTGGCTCCCTCGGCCAGCGCTTCGCGGATAAGTTTGTGCGCATCGGCCGTATTGGCGGTCAGCCCAACCGGCAGCGCAGGGGTTTCTTTCAGCTGTTTCTGGTTACGGCGGTACTCAACCATATGCATAAAGGCGGTGATCGCGCCTTCTGGTGTGCGGTAAGTCGGGATCCCCGCTTCGGTAAACAGACGGCGTGCTTCCTGCGAGGAATATTCGCCACACCAGTTAGTCAGCAACGTAATACGTTTGCCACGCGGGTGCTGACGGATGGCTTCGATCAGGCATTCAGCCGTTAGCGTTCCTGGCGAGGCTGCGCTAGGGGCATGGATCAGCAACAGGGCATCGTAGTCGTGGCTGTCGAGCAGTGGCTGAAGAGCTGCCAGATAGCGTTTGGGGGTAGCATCATCGCGCAAGTCGATAGGATTACCGACACGAATAAATTTGGGCAGCGTTGTGCTTAATTTTTGCTGGGTTTCTTCAGCCAGCACTGCCAGCTTACCGTTGCGAGAAAGCAATTCATCCAGTGCCATTGCGGCAGGCGCTGCGCCATTGCTTATAATCATTAGCCGTTCGCCACGCAGTGGCTGCATGTGGCTCAAGGTTTCCACGGCGGAGAACAGCTCGTGGGTATCCTGTACGCGCAGCAAACCGGCTCGCTGGATGGCGGCATCGTAGGCGGCGTCCAATCCCTGCTGGCTGTTAAGCAGCAACTGAGCTTGTTTACTCCGACCACTTTTGATGACCAAGATAGGTTTGTTGCGGGAAGCGCTACGGGATGCGGAAAGGAAACGCCGGGCATCACTGATTTTTTCCAGGTACAACAGAATTGCACTGGTTTTGCTGTCACGGGCTAGGAAATCGAGCAGGTCGTCAACATCGATATCCAGGCTGTCGCCCAGCGCGATGAAATAAGAGAAACCGACTTCCCGCTGTTGTGCCCAGTCCAAAATGGTATTGGCCACGGCGGCAGACTGCGAGATAAACGCCAACTTACCTTTCTGAATGGGCACTGGTGAAAAGCTGGCATTGATGCCCTGCCATGGAGCTAATAACCCAAGGCTGTTTGGCCCGAGCAGACGCATCGAATAGCGTTGTGCGGTGGCCTTAAGCTCTGCAAATTGCTCTTGGGGAGAGGAAAGCACGATCGCGGTTTTGCAGCCACGCTCTCCTAGGGCTTCAATCAACGACAGATTGCGTTGCTGATTAGTACATAAAATGGCTAAATCCGGGGTCAGCGGCAGGCTGGCAACATTGGGATAAGCCATAACGCCGCACACTGCCTTGTAGCGTGGGTTCACTGGCAGAATTGGGCCGCTAAACCCACCGGCTAACAGATTACGCATCATCAGATAGCCTGCACGGCCAGGTTGTTGCGAAGCACCGAGTACGGCAATCGATTTGGGACGTAACAGCGCTTCTAACCCTCTCTGGCTCATGTACTGCTCCTGTTGCTGATGGGCCTTCCTCTTCCAAGCCGTAAACCTGAAAGAGGCAAGTTATAGTCTGATTTTAGGCACTTTGTGGCGTGTTTGTTGTGACCGGTGCCTCTGGTCGATAAGGTTTTCCGACCAGATACTGCTCGCGGAAATAGGTAAAGTGTTCACTGAGGCCGTTAGCCGCCTGCGCATCTCCTGCCTGTTGCAGTAGCGCTGCGGCGACTTCTGCCGTGCAGTGTTGCTCGGTGCGGCTGGCTTCACGCAGTTGATAACCGGACGCTGCTAATACATTCAGCGAAAATACTGGAAACTGATTCAGATAGGGGCTCTTGCGGAACATCTTGCGCGCTTCAGACCAGGTACCATCGAGCATAATAAACAGGGGCGCTTTCCCTCCGGTTGGCAGGCTGCTGAAAACCGGGCGTTCAGGATCGGCATAGGAAGCCGGGAATACAACGTAAGGCTGACGTGAGGGATCGTTGATTGCTTCCAGCAGACCGGGATCAACGTCGGTGCGGGACCAAAGAAATGCCTGGGTATCGGGTAAAATGTCTGCGATTAGGCGGCCGGTATTACTGGGTTTCAGTGGCTCCGAACCGAACATGATCAGGCAGAAACGGCTGTTGGCTTGCTGGGGCTTGATAGTGTCACACAGGCAATTTTGCTGCGGCAGTAAGCAATTCTGACAGCGCACTACGCGGCAGCCACGAGCCCGATAGGGGCGGGTAGCATTATCTAGACGGAATTGGCGCAGACGAAGTACGGCGTTGTCGATCATAACGATCCTGAAAAATGGCTATTGTAGCGCAGAAAAAAGCCCGAAGGGAGTCTCTCGGGCTTTTGGTTCTTTCACTGTTGCTGGTTCGCTATTACCTGCCAACAACCGGCGGCATCGTGGCTGCTTTTGCGTTAAACTTGCTGATTGAGCCAGCTATCAAAAGGGCCCTTCGGCATCGCACCGTTAAGCATATCGACCATTTTGCCGTCACGGAACATCATTATGGTTGGGATGCTACGGATGTTGAAACGTGCTCCCAGTTCTGGCTCGGCTTCGGTATTGACCTTAACGAAACGCATTTTGCCCGCACGTTGTTCAGCTACGTCTTCAAAAATTGGGGCAAAACTGCGGCAGGGGCCACACCATGGAGCCCAAAAATCGACCACAACCGGCAAGTCATCCTTTAGCAGTTGGTCTAGATTGGCGGCAGTCGCGTTTATGACTTCTCCGCTGAACAATTCATGGCCGCAACGGCCACATTTAGCGCCATCGGCAATACGTTCTTCAGGAACGCGGTTGGTGGCATAGCAAACAGAGCAAACTGTATTCATGGTGACCTCAGGGGCTGACGCAGCGTTACAGACTGCAAATATGTATCATCAGTGTTACTTATTATCGGTAAAAGCGCGGTACTCGACCAGATGATTTGTTCGATGAATTTGATAGTTGCTAGCTTTTATTGCAAGTTGGTGGCTTAGCGCACCAACATCAGGTAATCTTCGCGCCCTGCGCGTTGGTGGAGAAGACAATGAACGATTCATTTAGTGGCAAGAACGGTAAAGTCAAAGTGATGTACGTCCGTAGTGACGACGACAGCGGTGACAACCGTAACAAGAATAAGCGTACGGACGGTAAAGGCCGCCCTGCAGACAATGCACGCCCTGGGCAGAATAAACCACGGGGTGGCGATCGTCGGGGTTCTGGTGCTGATCCTCGTCGCAGTGAGAGCGATCGTCCTCGCCGCCCAGCGCGCACTGAAGAACGTGGTGGTTACGATTCACCTTGGAAAACGGTGTCCCGTGGCCCGGAAGAAGAGCCCGCTTTCGATCATGGTGGGATCAGTGGCAAAAGCTTTATCGATCCCGAGCAGTTGCGCCGCCAGCGCGCTGAAGAAACCCGGGTGTATGGCGAGAACGCCTGCCAGGCATTATTTGCCAGCCGACCAGATGCCATTGTGCGCGCTTGGTTTGTACAGTCGGTCACCCCGCGTTTCCGTGAGGCGCTGCGCTGGATGGCTGCTAACCGCAAGGCCTATCATGTGGTGGACGAAGAAGAGCTGGCGAAAGCGTCCGGCACTGAACACCATGGCGGCGTGTGTTTCCTGATCAAAAAACGCCAGGGCCTAGACGCACAGGCTTACCTGAAGAATGCGCCAGCCAAAGATTGTGTGCTGGCGTTGGAAGAGGTGGGCAACCCTCATAACCTGGGCGCGATTGTTCGCTCTTGTGCACACTTTGGCGTGAATGGTGTCTTGCTGCAGGATCCGGCGGTGCTTGAATCAGGTGCAGCCGTGCGAACCGCAGAAGGTGGCGCAGAGCACATTCAGGCAATCAATGCCGATGATTTCTTGTCGGTGCTGGATACCTTCCGTAAGGCCGGATACACCATCGTGACGACCTCCAGCCACAAAGGCACCCCGCTGGCGAAAGCCGAGCTGCCAGCCAAAATGGTACTGGTATTGGGGCAAGAACGTGATGGTCTGAGTGACAGCGCCTGGCAACAGGGCGATATGAGTGTGTCTATCGGTGGTACAGGTAAAGTAGAAAGCCTAAACGTTTCCGTTGCCACTGGCATTCTGTTGGCCGATTGGTGGCGTCAGAATCAGGCGTGATCCATAACGCTACAGATAAAACGGGCGCATTGAGCGCCCGTGAGGTTGATGACAAAGTCGCCATCTGACCCGAGATACCCGGGCCTAGCGCACCGAGGGGCGCTCCGACGGCTTACGCCGTTACGACCCCATCGGCACGCTCTCCCTAATAACGGGGTTTTGTCAGCAGTCTGACGGGCGCATTGAGCGCCCGTTTTGTTTACTGCTCGATCAATGGGCACCGCCCCCACCGCCCCCAGAGCTGAATGGGGGTTTGGCGAACCACACCAGCGCTAGCAATATCAGGAAAACTCCCGCAGAGAGCCAGAATATCTCGTTTGCCGAGATAATCAGCCCCTGTGCGGTGATTTCGTTAGCGATGTAGGCCGAGGCCTGTTGCTTGCTCATGCCAAGATCCTCCAGCTTGCCGTACATCTCCTGCGCTTGCGGATTAAACGGGTTCACAAACTCCGACAGTTGCGCATGATGCATCGATTCACGTCGAGTCCACAATGTCGTTGTGATCGAGGTACCGATTGAACCCGCCAAGGTTCGGGCAAAGTTTGACAGGCTCGAGGCGGCCGCCATGCGTTCCGGTGGTAGCCCGGACAGGGTAATGGTAGTCAGTGGCATAAAGAAGCAGGCGATAGCGAATCCTTGCACAAACTGCGGCCATGCTGAAGCACCAAAATCCATACCAGGCTCAAAGGTATAGGCACGCCAGTAGAAACATACTGCATACATGATGAAGCTGAAGGTCACCAGGCGGCGCATATCCAGCCGGTTACCGAAGCGGCCGATAATCGGTGACAATACTATCGGGATCAGCCCCACTGGAGCCGAAGCCAGACCAGCCCAGGTAGCGGTGTAACCATAGACCTCCTGCAGTAATTGCGGCAACAGTACGATCGCCCCGAAATACAGCATGTAAGCCAGGCTGACGCACAGACAACCAATAGTAAAGTTACGCGATTTGAACAGCGACAGATCCACTACCGGGTGGTCATCCGTCAATTCCCACACTACCAGGAACACCAACGCTACCACGGCCACAATGGTCAGGACGATAATCTCGGTGGAGTTGAACCAGTCAAGCTCTTTCCCTTGATCGAGCATGATTTGCAGCGAGCCGATACCGACCACCAGTAAAACCAGGCCGACGGTATCAATAGGTTTGATCTCGGTTTTGGTTTCTCTGCCTTTCAGCGTTGACATGGCTACCAGGATCACGAACAGCCCGATAGGAATGTTGATGAAGAAGATCCAGCCCCAGTGATAGTTGTCACTGATAAACCCGCCGAGTATCGGTCCGAAAATAGGCGCCACGATCACGGTCATCGACCATAGTGCCAAGGCCATCGCACGCTTGGCGGGTGGATAATTGTTCAGCAGTAAACTTTGTGACAAAGGTATCAAAGGCCCTGCGACCACGCCCTGGATCACGCGGAAGAAGATCAACATGCCTAGGCTGTTGGAGATACCACATAGCCAGGAAGCAAGGGCAAACAGCGCCGTGGACCACAGGAACAGGCGCACTTCGCCAACGCGTTTTGCCAGCCAACCGGTGATCGGGATAGAGATGGCATTTGCCACCCCGAACGAAGTGATCACCCAAGTGCCCTGCGAGTTGGAAGAGCCAAGGTTACCTGAAATGGTCGGTATCGCCACGTTGGCAATGGTGGAATCCAGCACCTGCATAAAGGTCGCCATAGCGAGCGCGACCGTCATCCAGGCAAGCTGGGCACCTTCAAGCGGTTTTTGTGCCAAGGAAGCCTCCCGCTCGCTTAACCGGCGTTTGCATGGATCACATCGGCGATCATCTGATTAACTGGTGCCAAGTCGAGCGCCAGCGCACTGGTCTCATACAGCGGTTTTTCACGCACCACATTAGCCAGTACCAAACCTTCCAGATTGGCGGTGTCTATGGTAACGCGGGTAGAAAGACCGATACGCAGAGGATGCTCAGCAACCTGTTGCGGATCCAGCTCGATACGTACCGGCAGACGTTGAACTACTTTTATCCAGTTACCCGTCGCGTTCTGTGCTGGCAGCAGGGAGAAGACACTGCCTGTTCCCATATCAATACCGGCCACTTTGCCTGTAAACACCACGTCACTGCCATAAACGTCAGTGATAACGGTTGCAGGCTGACCGATCCGCATATTGGCGATCTGTGTTTCTTTAAAATTGGCATCTATCCATACATGATCCGCTGGCACTACGGCCATCAGGGGCATACCTGGCGAGATCTGCGCTCCTACCTGCACACTGCGGCGTGAAACAAAACCAGTGATTGGACTGACGATCCGTGTACGCTGCAGCGCCAACCAGGCATCACGCATTTGAGCTGCGGCCTGCAGAATGGCTGGCTGCTCTTCCAATGGGGTATTAAGCACCATTGCCTGATTGGCATTATATTGTTGTACCGCCACTTCCAGCGCAGCTTTGGCATTGTCTACCGCATCCTGAGCGTGTTGCAGTTCTTCACGGCCAATCGCCCCCGCATTCCCCAACACAACACGACGTTTTAGATCGTTTTCGGCTTTGCTCAGATCTGACTTGCGCAGTGCAATATTCGCCTGATACTGCTTACCGTTGATCACCAACTGGTGCGTCTGGCGCACGCTATTGGCCAGAGCGGTTTTAGCACGCTCAAACGCCTGTTCTGTATCGGTAGGATCGAGCGTGAGAAGCACATCGCCTTTCCTGACGAAATCAGTATCGTCAAATGTCACACTGTTTACGCTACCGGATACCTGGGCCATGATTTGCACCTGGTTACCCGACACGTAGGCATTATCTGTTTCCTGATGATGACGAAGTACCAGGAACCAATACGTTAAATAGGCAATCCCGATAACAATAAAAATAACCGTTAGTAGCAACAGCCAGAATTTACGCTGCTTCTTTTTGCCTGTCGGTTGCTGCGGGGCTTGAGTTTCCGCGCCTGTACTCATGGCGTTCTCCACGTATAAACTTTGAATAGTTCGAATTGCAGGCAATACGCTTGCAGCTTGTAATATGACGAGACGTTATGATTTCAAATCCGCAGTGCCTGAGGCCTGATAGCCACCACCCTGTGCGCGTATCAATGCTATTTTTGCCTGCACAGGATTGCTGTTGGTATGAAGTTCCAGCCACCACTGCGGGCTTAATGACAGCGAGCTGACTTTCGGCGGTGCAAGTTGCAAGTGTTGTGGATCCATCAACTCGGATTGGGATGCGATACTGTTGGTCGATGCGCACCCCGCCAGCAATACAACGGCGAACAGCAGGGTGAATCTCCAGTTTAACGGGGATTGCATAGATTAATTACCTGAACAGAAATTATTGGGATAACTGTTCTGAAACTTCCATATGATCCAAGCGAACTAACAGTTTGCGCATCAGTGCTTCAAGCTGTTGCTGTTCCTCTCCGCTCAGTGTGGACCACAGGAAATGCAGACATTTGTGCTGCGGTGGCAGCAATTGTTCCAGAAACGCTTTGCCCGGCTCAATCAAATGCAGATGAAGACAGCGGCGGTCATTGTCGCTCTCTCTGCGTTCAATCCACCCGCGCTTCTCCAGTTCATCAGCAATGCGTGTCGCATTAGTGCGAGATGAACCTAATGCCGAGCTTAGCTCAGAGGGTTGAAGGCTGTGGTTTTCCTGGGCATCCAACGTAATGAGTGCCATAAACAATGTCTCGTTGATACCCTGTGCTTTGAGCATTTTATTGCGGTTATCCAGCAGCTTACTTTGCATATGCATACAAAGGCGTGTCAGCAGAATTTCCTGATAAGGGAAATCTTTGTGGCGCTTGGCGCGGAAATTAAGCATTTGCTCTATGGGCGTAAACGAACTTTCCATAATTTAGGGCCTCATTAATTTCGTTTGGTATAGTAACGATAGTGATTAATAATGTAAATCTTCAACAAGGGGAATAATTTAGCGATTTGTGTCATTTGTAAGTGATTTGTAAGTTTGACATGGTACAAATCGTGTGTTTCTGCCAGTTACGGCATAATTTCGTCTCTTCCCACAGCTAAGGGTTTTTTATTTTTTAATTAATTCATGTGGTTATGTTTTTTCTGTGCCAGCTGAGCTAAATGCAAGAAAAAGAAACATAGAGTAACGAGGGGGAGGAGTCGCACTTTCCAAGCACAGGATACATAGAAACCCAATCATTGCGCCTGTAATATTATCAGTGAGTTAGTTATTTATACAGTCCGTATGCTAATAAATTATTCTATTCACTATGAGTCTGCTAATTAGATGGCATTTGAAATGCCGCGAGCGGTTTGGTTGGCGCGCGGCATAGTGCATTTAAATTAATCAGCAGTTTAAATGGTGGCGGGCCCTTGTGGATCATGTTGCTTTCCACGCCACCAGGTCAGCAGATTAAACACGCATAGTACACCGCCTATCGCAGATACACCGGACCAGCCAGCATGTTGGTAAGCTGCAGCAGAAAGCAGTGAACCCAAAGCTCCGCCGATAAAGTAACTGGTCATGTAACCTGCCGTCAGGCGATTACGTGCTTCGGGCATGATCCGGTAAATCACACTCTGATTGGTGACATGAACCGCTTGAACCGCCAAGTCCAGCACCAGAATGCCGATGATTAATGCCCAGAGAGAGTGCTTCGCCAGCGAGATCGGGATCCAGGATAACAGCAGCAGTATCAGCCCGATACTGGTTGTCAGCCCCGCTTTACCTTTATCTGCAAGCTGACCGGCTCGTGATGCCGCCAGTGCTCCAGCTGCACCGACCAGGCCAAACAATCCGATCACGCCTTCTGAATAATTGAATGGGGGGGAAGCGAGCAAAAAAGCCATTGATGTCCACAATACGCTGAAGTTAGCGAACGACAGTGCACCGAGGATCGCGCGGGTACGCAATAGTGGGGTGAAACAGAACAGGGAAAAGATCGATTTCAGCAGTTGCGGATAATTCAGGCCCGAATGCAGTTTGTAGCGTGGCAAGGCACGCCACAGAATGATTGCCATCATAATCATCAACACGCTGGCAACCCAATAGATAGTGCGCCAGCCACCAATGGCTGCCAAAGCACCGGCAACGGTTCGGGCCAGCAGAATACCAAGCAACAGCCCACTCATGATGATACCGACAGTTTTGCCACGTTTTGCTGGGTGTGCCAAGGTTGCAGCAAGGGGAACCAGCAATTGTGCCACGACGGAAAAGAGCCCGGTGAGAGCGGTGCCGAGGATCAACATTGGCAGCGTGTTGGAGGTGGCCGTGACCAGCATACCCCCGGCGGCGAGTAGGGTCATGAATACGATCAGACCGCGTCGTTCAAACATATCGCCCAGGGGCACCAGTAGCAGCAAGCCAACGGCATAACCCAATTGTGCGGCGGTGACGATAAAACCAGCCTGGTTGACCGACAGATTAAAATTCTGAGCGATAGTCTCCAGTA
This sequence comes from Serratia aquatilis, assembly GCF_044865145.1. Taxonomy (NCBI): domain Bacteria; kingdom Pseudomonadati; phylum Pseudomonadota; class Gammaproteobacteria; order Enterobacterales; family Yersiniaceae; genus Serratia; species Serratia aquatilis. The sequence goes on from NZ_CP173186.1 coordinate 1,419,483, forward strand.
GTGGTTGAGCATAGTAGTTACTGGCGACAGCCAGGCCGGTTGCCATGGCGATGATAAGAGTCAGTGCCGGGCTAAGGCCCGGATGTTTGATGTGTTGATTCATTGCTATTCAGTCGCAGAAAAAAGTGTGCAGAGTATCGGGCAGAACAGAATATGAAACCAACGTATAATTTTCATCGTAGTCCGCTCGTTTCGCCATTGACAGCCTAGGATAGAGATGAGTAAGGGCGGCAACGTGCGCCCTTACAGTGACTACTGTTTTGCAGCTTCGCTAGCCGTCTTGATCCAACCGTCGAAAGTGGCCTGGTGAGCTTTGATCCAGCCATTCACGTGGTTTTGAATATCCGCGTCAGAGGCTTGCCCTTCATGCATTCTAAGGTTCTGAGCGTTGACGTCAGCAAGCGGTAACTTCATGATTGAGAAAAGTTTGGCAGCCGCAGGATTGGCCAGTGCCCACTGCTTATTGGCGGCGATGCGCATGGTGTTGACCGGGAAGCCATAGTTGGCACCGTTCGGAAGTTTGGTATCCAAGTCTTTGCTCTCACCGGGTAGTGAAGAGAAAGGCACCTGAAGCCATACCACATCACGTCCTGGTACCAGGACATCGCTAATCCAGTAAGGTGTCCAGGTGTAATACAACACCGGTTTACCTTCTTTGAATCGGGTGAGGACATCGGCGATTATGGCCGCATAATTACCCTGATTTTGTTCCACCGCTTTGTCCAGACCGTAGGCGGCAATATGGTGGTTAATCACCGTCTCACAGCCCCAGCCTGGCGCACAGCCTGTCAGACCTGCCTTACCGTTTCCGTTGGTATCAAACAGCTTGGCAATTTTTGGATCTTTCAACTGCTCAATATTGGTAATTTTATACTGATCGGCAGTTTTTTTGTCGATCATATAACCCTGAGCTGCGCCGTCGACATAGACCCCTTCACGGAAGAACTTCTCATCGCCACCGGAAGATTTGTACTGATCGGCCTGTAGCGGATCCCAGTTCACCGCGATAAAGGTGGCATCGCCAGCAGCTATGGAGGTGTAGGCCACATTGTAGTCCACTTCACGGGTTGGTTTAACGTCATAGCCGAGTTTCTCCAGCGCTTTGCTGACTAACAGCGTCTGGAAGGTTTCTTCAGAAATCGTGCTTTGTATCGGTTGAACCGAAATACCTTTTCCTGGCAAATCAGCAGCAGAAGCAACCTGTGAGCCAAGCAGTGTGGTAAGGGCAACGGCCCAGATCCCTGTGGTGCGCATAGTTATTCCTCTGTTATTGATATACCCTTCATACTTCAAGTTGCTTGGTTGTTGGCTGCGCTTACTCACCCCAATCACCGTTTGCCTATGCTCCTGGGGCCTCGCAAGCTTGCCGCCTACAAGCAACTCGAATTATTTTGAGTATAAAATGTATATTACCCGCCAGAGCCGTATGCCGCTGGTGGGAAGAGCGATCAAGCTTTCTTGATGAACGGACGAACCAATAGTCCGATGGGGCCGTGGGTATACCAGCGGCCGAATCCTTTGCTGCGGCGATCGCGCCCCAGCGACTGGGTGAGGCGGTCGAGAATAATGGCCAGAATAACGATACCGACACCACCCACCGCAGCCAGCCCCATATCAAGGCGGCCGATGCCGCGAAGTACCATCTGCCCCAAACCGCCAACGGCGATCATCGAGGCGATGACGACCATAGATAGGGCTAGCATCAGAGTCTGGTTAACTCCGGCCATAATGGTTGGCATTGCCAGCGGCAGTTGTACCTTGAACAGCAGTTGACGCGGGCTGGCACCGAAAGACTCAGCGGCCTCGATCAAATCTTTTGGCACCTGGTTGATACCCAGAATGGTCAGACGCACAATCGGTGGCAGGGCGAAAATGATCGTCACCACTACGCCTGGTACGTTACCGATGCCGAACAGCATGACTATCGGTATCAGATAGACAAAGGCTGGCGTAGTCTGCATGGCGTCAAGCAGGGGCCTTATCACCTTGGCGGCGTGTTTGCTACGTGCCAGCCATATTCCCAATGGCAAACCGATCAGGATGCAGAAGAACAGGGCTGTGAGCACCAATGCCAGCGTGACCATAGCCTGTGACCAGGCACCGATGGCACCGATGGCGATGAGTGAAACCAGCGTGGCAACCCCCATACTCATGCTGGCCACCTGCCAGGCGATCAGCGAGAACAGCACAATGGCGATTGGTGCGGGCATACCCTGCAGAAGCTGTTGAAAACCGCTGAGGATAAAATCTACCGGCACGCGAATACCCTGGAATAGTGGGCGGAAATGCAGCACGATCCAATCGATACCTTCAGTCACCCATGAATCTAACGGCACTAGGGTCTTGTGGAACGGATCCAGCAGACTGAAGTGCTCAGGCTCAACCGGGGTACTGCTAAGCCAATCGGCGCTCTGTGTGGCTTGATTTGCAGCATCTTGGCTAGCCAAGGGCGCAGCGCTGTCTACCGGCGCTGCGGTTGACCATGGATCGCTGTTGGTGGCAGCTTCTGCTGCCGGGACGTCTTTTGCGGGTGCGGCAGCTGTTGCCCATGGATCCTGATTATCACTCATTCGTTGGGCCCTCTTTATCTAAAGCCTGCAGCAGCATGCCTTTGGAAATAATCCCGATATAATTATTGTCTTCGCCAACTACCGGTACAGCGCATGGGGCCTGTGCGACCAGAGATATCAGCTCACTCAGTGGCATATCTGCGGGAACGGGTTGTGGGGCATCTAACAAAGCGTCATCCAACGTCTGTTTTGCCACCAGAGCCTGCTCAAGAGAATCTATCGACACCACTCCGATAAATTTCTGCCCACGTTCAAGAACGTACCCATAGTTACGATCTTCATCACGCAGTAACTGCAGGGCAGAACGCGGACCAAAACCTGGGGTTTTACGGATCAGGGTAACCGGGCGGCGTTTAGCAATATCTTTGGCACTGAAAACATGGCTGATATCGACACCTCGGAAAAAGTTGCGTACATAATCATTAGCCGGATTGTTTAATATTTCATCCGGCGTTCCCACCTGAACGACTTCGCCACCCTGCATAATGGCAATACGGTCGCCAATACGCATTGCTTCATCCAGATCGTGAGAAATAAATACGATGGTGCGCTGATTTTTGGCCTGCAATTTAACTAATTCATCTTGCATCTCGGCTCTGATTAATGGATCGAGTGCGGAAAAGGCTTCATCCATTAGCAATATATCCGGGTCATTAGCCATCGCACGGGCTAATCCCACGCGCTGACGCATTCCTCCAGAAAGTTCGTCAGGATAGGAATTGGCATAATTTTCCAAACCAACTTGCCGTAAGGCATCAAGTGCTTTTTCTTGGCGCTCCGTTAAAGAAATACCGGCTAATTCCATACCGAATGCCGTATTATTAAGTACGTTCATGTGTGGCATTAATGCGAATGATTGGAATACCATGCTAATTTTATTTCGCCGTACGGTACGTAAATCAGTATCAGATATTTTTGATATATCCTTGCCGTCAATAAGCACCTCGCCACGGGTCGGTTCTATCAGACGATTGAGAAGGCGTACCAAGGTGGATTTACCTGAGCCGGAAAGCCCCATGATGACAAATATTTCGCCTTCTTCAATGGCCAGAGTAACGTTTTTTACCCCAAGTGATAATCCTGCTTTTTCCAGTAGCTGATCTTTTGTCAGACCTTTCTCGATCAACTTAAATGCACGCTCCGGATGCTCACCAAATATCTTATATAAATTTTTAACTTCGAGTTTAATTGCCATGCAATTTTCTGTTTCCTGTGGTCTGTTATCAAATGATAAACTATTCCCCAATATACTCGTCGCACTTCAATTTTTAGGTGTGTAGGCATTCTTCACTCAGCCTCGTCATTCGTTTTTCTCTGTGGCTAGAAATTGCCGCTTTGACGCAGCATGAATAATTTAGCGTGAAGAAAATAAATGTACCATATACCCTAACACACTGACATTCTGAGACAACCTTTAATGGTAATATGATGCTCTTTCTGCATCTTACATTCTGCTGCCAATCACCATTTTTAACTCGCCTAATCGCGCATAATTACCTGCATTATTAGCGGCTAATTACTGTTTGCAATCAGTGAATGATGACGGCGATATGCGGTGGAAATAATATTAGGCTTATGTCTGTTACCGGCTGGTGGCATAGGGGTACGTTAAGTAGGCAATTTCCCGTAATATGCGGCGTTTATTTAGGCAAATAGTACTTCACTACGCGAGCAAGTAAACCCAGCCTGGGCCTGTAGGGCGAAAAAACGCTTGTTTTTCAACCCCAGGCACAGTCTTGCTCAAAGAGTGGGTTCTTCGCTGTCGGTTGGGATAACCACCAGCTCTACCTGCTGCTGTTGCAGTAGTGTTTCCAATGCAGCAGGTGGCGGCGAGTTGGTAAATAACGCTGTGACCTGCCGGGTATTGCCAATTTCTACTGCTGCCGAGGCATGGAACTTGGTGTGGTCTGCCGCCAAAAGAATATGGCGTGAATGCGCCATCATTGCTTTCGCCACACAGGACTCATTCACATCGAACTCTAGCAGGTCGCCATTAGATTCTATCGCGCCAACGCTGGTAATCAGATAGTCGGCGCGAAAGCCCTCCACAAAAGTCACCGCGCTTGGCCCGATGATGCCACCGTTATTCGGGCGCAGCGTACCACCGGGTACCATGACCTCAAACTCGGTGTTTTTATACAGGATATGCGCTACCCGCAGACTGTTGGTAATAATGCGCAGGTGGCTATGGTTCATTAGCGCCCGAGCAATATGCTCAACGGTTGTTCCTATGGTGATAAATACAGTGGAGCGGTCTGGAATATAATCGGCGATGGCTTCCGCGATGGCGATTTTCGCTTCGGTATAAGAGAGCTCCCGCTGTTCAAAGGCAGTATTAACCACACTGGAGGCACGGCCAGCCCCACCATGATGACGGGTAATCAGCCCCTGCTCGCTCAACTTACGAATATCGCGTCTTACCGTCTGCGTTGAGACCTCCAGCAATTGCGCCAGTTCGTCGATGTTCATATAGCCACGCCTGGCGATCAACTGAATCAGCTGATCGTGGCGTGGGTTGCCGGTAAGTTCAGTCAGACTCATGTTCAGTTCTCTTAATATTGACATCAGTTGATCATTTTATACAAAACTGGCCAGGAAAGAGTCTGTTTGATCACAATCGGGGATGCCTGCGCGTCCGCCAGGGCGGGTACACTTCAACGCAGCAACGGCATTTGCAAAACGTACCGCCTGGTCAACATCCTTATTACCAGCGAGTGCGACCGCCAATGCCCCATGAAAAACGTCTCCGGCACCGGTGGTATCCAACACATTCACTTTGAAGCCCGGTTGATGTTTCAGTTGACCATTTTCCAGCCAGAAACAGCCATGCTTCCCCTTTGTGACATAGATTTGTCCGTTTTTGTCATTTTTGGCGCAGCGTAGACTTAATTCCACATCCGTTTCTCCTGTCATGCGCAATAAACCCGGTTCGGAGAACGCCGCATGGTCGGCCAGATTAACCAGCGGGCGGATATCCTGTGGTGTAACATCGGCATCCAGCAGGGTCGTAACGCCTGCCTGCCGGGCTAGGGTAAAGGCGGTCAAAGCCCCTTGATGCCAACGAACGTCTGCCAGTACCACGTCATATTGGCTGAAGTCGATTTGGTTAAGCCAACTGGCTTCCTGCGGCAAATCTGGGCTGGGATGGTTAATGATAATGCGTTCACCCTGTGCGTCCACCAGCACCGCTGATTGTGACGAACGCGCCTGCGGGTAGCGGCGGGTGTAACTGACATTGATGCCATAACCGGCCAACTCTTCCAGCAAGGTCTGCCCGGTACTATCGTCCCCAACGCGACCAATGAAATCTACCTTAGCCCCCAGTCTGGCGGCCGCCACGGCTGCGGTTGCCGCTGGGCCTCCGCCGATTTCCCGATAATCCGTCGCCACATATTTACCGCCACCTTCAGGCAGTTTCTCCACGTAGTACAAGCGGTCCTGAACCGTAATACCTACACAGGCGATTCGAGTCATAGTCTGGTTTCCTTGTTGTTCATCTGCTGTTGCCAAAACGCTTTTCACTAAAAAGTGGCGTTCGATCACGATGCGACCATTTTAATTTTCTTAAATGTTAAAAGAGTGATGAATGTCAATTTTTTGACCATAAATTACAAATACGATCAAAAACAGACAAAAACGGTCTTAATTGTTACCGGGTGGTTGTCGCAAAGATGACACTCATAACCAACAGGAGAACACCATGGCACAGATCGCATTTATCGGGCTAGGGCAAATGGGCGCGCCGATGGCCAGCAATCTGATTAAGCAGGGACATCGGCTGAACGTTTTTGATATTAGCCCTGTGGCGGTCAGCAGCCTGGTAGCGCAAGGGGCTAAAGGTGCCACCAGTCCAGCACAGGCGGTAGTGGATGCCGAGTTCGTTATCACCATGCTGCCTAACGGCGATCTGGTACGTGAAGTGCTGTTCGGTACTGAAGGCGTGTGTTCCGCGTTGTCACCGCAGGCCCTGGTAATTGATATGTCTACCATCCATCCGCTGCAAACCGATCGCTTGATTGCCGAGATGCAGGAGCGTGGTTTCAGCCTGATGGATGCGCCGGTAGGGCGCACTTCAGATCATGCGCAGGCTGGCACATTGCTGATCCTGGCTGGTGGCAGCGCCGAGCAGGTTGAACGTGCGACTCCGGTGTTGATGGCGATGGGGTCGGAGCTGATTAATGCCGGTGGGCCAGGTATGGGGATCCGCGTGAAACTGATCAACAACTACATGAGCATCGCCCTGAATGCGCTATCGGCAGAGGCTGCGGTGCTGTGTGAGGCTCTGGGGCTGTCGTTCGACGTAGCGCTAAAGGTGATGAGCGGCACACCGGCAGGTAAAGGCCATTTCACCACCACCTGGCCTAACAAGGTACTGAAAGGCGATCTCAGCCCGGCCTTCATGATCGATCTGGCACATAAGGATCTGGGTATCGCATTGGATGTGGCCAATCAGCTGCACGTTGCGATGCCGCTGGGGGCCGCTTCACGTGAAGTTTACAGCCAGGCGCGTGCCAGCGGGCGCGGCAGACAGGATTGGAGTGCCATTCTGGAGCAGGTTCGTTTTGCTTCTGGCAGGGCAAACACTAAGTAAGTTTATTGCACAAGCGCCTGATATTCAGCGCGCAAAGGGGAGAGAAAATGCCTTATTTATCCGGTAACACCATGATCCAGCATGCATGGGAAAACGGCTATGCCATCGGCGCTTTCAGCGCACATAACGCTGAAACCATTCGCGCCATTTTGCTGGCGGCAGAGCAGGAACAGGCACCAATCATGATCCAGGTCGGCCAGAAAGTGATCAGTGTGATGGGGCTGGAACCGATGAAAAAAATGATCGACGCGTTCATGCACGACATTACGGTGCCGGTGTGTATTCACCTCGATCATAGCCGCAGTTTTGAGCAGACCATGCGGGCAGTGCAGGCAGGATTCCAATCGGTGATGTTCGACGGCTCACATCTGCCGTTCGAAGAAAACGTTCGCGTCACTCGCGCCGTAGCGGATGTTGCCCATGTGCTGAATATCGGTGTGGAGGGTGAGATCGGCAAGATTGGTGGTACCGAGGATGACATTTCGGTGGATGAAAAAGATGCGCTGATCACCAGCTGTGATGAGGCACTGAAATTCTCTGAATTGACCACTGTGGATTATCTGGCAGTGTCCATCGGTACTGCCCATGGCCTGTACAAGCAGGAACCTAAGCTGGCTTTCGAGCGCTTACAGGAGATCCGTGAAATCGTCAAAAAGCCGATTGTACTGCACGGAGGATCCGGTGTGCCAGACGATCAGATCCGTAAAGCGGTCACGCTGGGGGTAGCAAAAATAAACGTGGATACCGAACTGCGGCAGGCATTTACCCAAGGGGTGGCTGAGGTACTCGACAAGGATCCGCAAGAGTTCGTCTTGGCGGTTTCACTTGGGCATGGCCGAGAAATGATGAAGGCCAAGGTAGCCGAAAAAATCAGGTTATTCGGCAGCAGCGGCAAAGCCGCGCAGTTTTAAGCCTCATTTGCGCGGCTTGATGCCGCGCCGATCATAAGGTGCAGATTATGACAACCATTCAACGCCAGCACTTTGGCGAGCATCAAGGGCAGGCCGTCTCCCTTTTCACACTAACCAATACTAACGGTATGCGGCTGAGTGTCACCGACTACGGATGCATTATCACGCAACTCTGGGTGCCGGATCGTCACGGACAGGTAGAAGATATCGTTATGGGGTTTGACGACTTGGCCTCCTACCAGGCCGGGCACCCATTCTTCGGTGCGATTGCCGGGCGCTGTGCCAACCGTATTGCAGGCGGGCGCTTCAGCCTGGACGGCCAGGAGTATGTGCTGGCCACCAATGAATTGCCGACAGGCCAGCACCTGCACGGAGGACGTCGGGGTTTTGATAAATATGTCTGGCAAGCGCAGGAAGATGGTGACGGTATCCTGTTCAGTCGGACTTCCATTGATGGCGAAGAGGGTTACCCAGGAAATCTTCGGGTTTGCCACCGGATTGGTCTGACCGAAGACAACGTAATGACGTTGAGCTTTTCAGCGGAAACGGATAAACCGACGCTGGTCAATCTGGTGAATCACAGCCACTACAATCTGCAGGGGCATACGCACCTGATCCACAACCAGCAGCTCAAGATCGAAGCCGACTTTATTACGCCAGTAGACGAAGCCACCATGCTGCCAACCGGTGAAATCCGCCGGGTGGCCGGAACGGCCTTTGATTTCCGCAATGCCCGTCGCCTGGGGGATGCCATGCTGCATCGGCCTGCGCAGGACTTTGACATGAACTATGTGCTGAAGCCGGGGGAGGGAGAATTGCATCCCGCCGCGACGCTTATCTGCCCGCAGAGTGGCCGCGTGATGGAAGTTCATACCTCGCTGCCAGGTATGCAGTTCTATAACGCCTTCAAACTTTCCAACAAGGTCTGGAACGGCAAGGCAGGCCATCGTTATCAGGCTTTTTCCGGCCTCTGCCTCGAAACACAGGCATTCCCAGACAGCATTCACCATGCCCATTTCGGCAATGTTGTGCTGCGCCCAGGGGAAAAATACCACAGCCGGACTGAGCACCGTTTCAGTACCGTGGCCTAGATTTATTCGATTACTGGAAGTAATAAAATGAAAAATAAAGCAAAAGTCGGCGTGCTGGCGTTGGGCCGCACGACCTTTGATGTTCCCTACGCGCAGGAAATGCTGGCACAGGCTTGGCAGGTGCTCAAGGGCATGGATATTGAACTGGTTGGGGAACCGGCGTTGCAGTTTGATGCCGAATCTGCACTGCAGATGTTACCCGCGCTCAAACAGGCCGATCTCGACCTGTTGCTGATTTTACAGGTGACCTTTACCGATGCCTCCCTCACTCTGGAAGTGGTGCGCGATTTCCCAGTGCCGACGGCAATGTGGTCATTCCCTGAGGCGCGCACCGGTGGCCGTTTACGTCTGAACTCATTCTGCGGTGTGAATCTGGCTTGCCATGCGCTGAGCCGTGAAGCGATCAACGTACAAACTTTACATGGTTTGCCGGACGACAGCCGCGTAGTTAATGAACTGCAGCAGCTTGCGCAGGCGGCAGCGATAGTCAAACGTTTCAAACAGGCCAAGGTGATGGTGATTGGCGAACACCCGCTGGGTTTTGACGCCTGTAACTACAATCAGCAACAGTTGAAGCATCAGTTTGGTGTCGAAATCACCCGGCAACCGGTGTTGGAGTTTATCGACGAAGTGAAAGCGCTGCCCGACAGCATGGCCGATGCACCTTACGCGCGCCGTGCCAAAGACTTCCCCAACCTGGCGGAGATGGACCAGACCGCCACCCGTAAAACTCTCAAAGTTTATTCTGCCCTGCGTGAAAAAGCGCAGCGCGAAGGTTACACCGGGATTGCCGTGCGCTGCTGGCCGGACTTTTTCACCGATTACGGCTGTGCCGCCTGCGGTGCGCTGGCGCTGATGAACGAAGACAAAGTGCCTTGCGGCTGTGAAGCCGACATGTTTGGTGTGCTCTCTTCGCTGATGGCGCAGTGGGCATCGGGCAATGCGGCGTTCAATACGGATCTGGTGGATATCGATCCGCAGGATAACAGTGTGGTGTTCTGGCACTGTGGACAGGCACCGATCGAAATGGCCGATCGCGATGGCCCGGTACAGGCCACCATTCACTCTAATCGCAAACTCCCACTGCTTTCTGAATTTGCCCTCAAACCGGGGCGCATCACGCTATGCCGCATCACTCAGGGCGAAGGCAAGCTACGCCTGATGCTGGCGGGTGGCGAGATGATCAAAGCCCCGCTGGCTTTTTCCGGCACTGCAGGGACCGCACGGCTGGACGTGGATGCCGACACTTACCGCCAACGGCTAATAGCGGCGGGCATGGAGCATCACACCTCACTGGTTTACGGCGAACACCGACCGCTACTGCGTAAAGTCGCCAATCTGCTTGGCCTGGACGTGATTGAACTGACCTGAGCCTGCTGCAAACGCTTGGGGAAAATACGCTAATTAACCTTTTGGAGAATGGATCATGGCTTCTCAGCAAGGCGGCCTGCATGGCCTGGAACTGACGCAGCACCAAGATGGATTCACGCTGACATTTCAAAACCGAGTGCTGCTACAACACAGTACCCAGGCACCTTGCCTGTGGATCGGGCGTGGCAAGGCGGATATTGATATGTTCCGCGGCAACTTCAGCATCAAAGATCAACTCAGTGAAAAACTGGCGCTGACAGAGGCCAGCATTACTCCGCAGGCTGGTGGCTGGCTTATCCGTTTCAGCCGCGGTGACGTGGCACAAAGCACGCTACAGATCGGCACAGATAGCGCGGGGCGCTTGGAGATGCAACTGCGCAACGGCGATGAGCACAACAACCGCATGTGGCTGCGGCTGGCTGCTCAGCCAGAAGATCACGTTTATGGTTGCGGCGAGCAGTTTTCCTATTTCGATCTGCGCGGAAAGCCTTTTCCACTATGGACCAGCGAACAGGGGGTTGGCCGCAACAAGCAGAGTCTTGTTACCTGGCAGGCTGACTGTAAAGAGAATGCCGGTGGTGATTATTACTGGACCTTCTTCCCGCAGCCGACGTTCGTCAGCAGTCAGAAGTACTACTGCCATGTTGAAAACAGCTGCTACATGAACTTTGATTTTTCTGCCCCAGCCTATCACGAACTGGCGATCTGGCAGGACCAGGCGGTGCTGCGTTTTGACTGCGCCAGCACCTATATCAGCCTGTTAGAGAAGCTGACCGCCCTGCTGGGCCGCCAACCTGAACTGCCTGACTGGGTGTACGACGGTGTGATCCTCGGTATTCAAGGGGGAACCGAAGTCTGCCAACAGAAGCTGGATCTGATGCGTGAACATGGCGTCAAAGTCAGCGGCATTTGGGCACAGGACTGGGAAGGCCGCCGTATCACTTCTTTCGGCAAACGCCTGATGTGGAACTGGCGCTGGGACAGCGAACTTTACCCGGATCTGGATAAGCGTATCCCGCAATGGAAAAAACAGGGCGTGCGCTTTCTCGGTTATATCAACCCGTACGTGGCCATCGAGAAAGAGCTGTATGCCGAGGCCGCTGAACATGGCTATCTGACCAAAGATCATAGCGGCAACGATTATCAGGTCGAATTTGGCGAGTTCTATGCAGGCGTGGTGGATCTTACCAAACCTGAGGCATATGACTGGTACAAAAACGTCATCAAAAAGAACCTGATCGAGTTCGGCCTCGACGGTTGGATGGCCGATTTTGGTGAATACCTGCCCACCGATACCGTGATGCATAACGGTGTGGATGCAGAAATCATGCATAACGCCTGGCCCGCGCTGTGGGCCAAGTGTAACTACGACGCACTGGTAGAAAGCGGCAAACTGGGCGAGATCCTGTTCTTTATGCGTGCTGGTTACACCGGTAGCCAGAAGTATTCGGTGATGATGTGGGCGGGCGACCAGAACGTCGACTGGAGCCTGGACGACGGGCTGGCCTCGGTGATCCCGGCTGCACTGTCGCTGGCGATGACTGGCCACGGTTTACACCATAGCGACATTGGTGGCTACACCACACTGTTCGATATGAAGCGCAGCAAGGAATTGTTGATGCGCTGGTGCGAATTCTGCGCCTTTACACCGCTGATGCGTACCCATGAAGGTAACCGCCCAGACGATAACTGGCAGTTTGACCATGATGTGGAAACTATTCGTCAGTTTGCGCGTATGAGCCAGGTGTTCAGCACCCTCAAGCCGTACATCAAACAGGCAGTAGCGCTCAACGCCCAATCGGGTTTACCGGTGATGCGTCCGCTGTTCCTGCACTATGAAGACGATACCCATACCTACAGCCTGAAATACCAGTATCTGTTTGGTCGTGATCTGCTGGTGGCACCAGTACATGAAGAGGGCCGCACCGATTGGACGCTCTATCTGCCACAGGATAGCTGGATCAATCTGTGGACCGGTGAACCCTGCAACGGTGGCAGAGAAGTAACGGTCGCCGCACCAATGGGCCAACCGCCGGTGTTCTATCGGGCGGGTAGTGAGTGGGCGCAGCTGTTTGCCTCTCTTCGCGCACTGTAATTACCTATTGTCAGCCGCTATTGCCACCTGGTAGTGGCGGCCATCTCTGGGAACAGCTGTTTTCCAAGGAGAATTACCATGAGTGAAACCAATCAGGATCCGGTCAAACTGATACTGCCGTTGCGTGAGAAATTCGCCTATGGCATGGGTGATGTCGGTTCCAACCTGCTGTTATGCGTAGGAACCCTGTATCTACTGAAATTTTATACCGATGTGCTGGGCATTCCAGCCGCGTGGGGTGGGGTGATCTTCCTTATCTCGCGTTTCTTCACTGCGTTTACCGATATAGGTACTGGTTTGATGCTGGACTCCCGGCGCAACATTGGTCCTAAAGGCAAGTTCCGGCCATTTATCCTCTATGCCTCGATGCCGGTGGCATTGCTGGTGGTGGCCAACTTCATTGGTACTTCGTTCGACGTCACCATGAAAACGGTGATTGCCACACTGATCTTTATGGCGTTTGGTCTGTTCTTTAGCATGATGAACTGCTCCTATGGCGCGATGGTTCCGGCGATGACTAAAAACCCGCAAGAGCGTGCGCAGTTGGCCGCCTGGCGTCAAGGGGGAGCAACGGTGGGGCTGCTGCTGTGTACCGTTGGGTTTGTGCCGATCCTGTCGCTGTTTGAAGGCCGTGCGCAGGTGGGGTATCTGGTGGCTGCGTCAATCTTCGCTTTCGCCGGGATGCTGTGCATGTGGTGGTGTTATTCCGGGGTAAAAGAACGTTATGTCGAGATCCCGAAACCAGGCGCGCCAAAACCGGGCCTGCTGAAATCCTTTAAGGCGATCACCGGCAACAAACCGTTGTTCGTTCTATGCGTAGCCAACCTGTGTACGCTGGCCGGGTTCAACATCAAACTGGCTATCCAAATTTACTACACCCAATACGTGCTTAACGACATCACCTTGCTGTCCTATATGGGCTTCTTCAGCATGGGGTGCATCCTGCTCGGAGTGCTGCTGGTACCAACGGTTGTGAAGCGTTTTGGCAAGAAAAATGTCTATCTTGGCGGTTTGTCATTATGGATCCTCGGCGACGCCATGAACTATATGTGGGGCAGTACCTCAACGCTGTTCGTACTGTTCTCTTGCCTGGCATTCTTTGGCACCGCTTTCGTCAACAGCCTCAACTGGGCGCTGGTATCGGATACCGTGGAATACGGTGAATGGAAAACTGGCGTGCGCTCCGAGGGCACGGTTTATACCGGCTTCACTTTCTTCCGTAAGGTTTCTCAAGGGTTAGCGGGTTTCTTCCCTGGGGTGATGCTGGCTTATATCGGCTACGTCCCGAATGTGGAACAAGGCACCGGAACGTTGGAAGGCTTGCGGCAATTGATCTTCCTCTACCCATGTGGGCTTGCGGTGCTGACCGCATTAACCATGGGGCTGTTCTATCACCTGACAGAGAAAAATTATCTCAAGATCGTTGGTGAGCTGGAGGACAGAAAACGCACGGTGAGCCCGGCAATGTAAAAAGATAATAACCTGTAACCCGTTTATGGCAGGCCATGAACGTAATGGATATACCCAAAATAATTCGAGTTGCTTGTAGGCGGCAACTGAGTGAAACCCTAGGAGCATAGATAAGCTATGTGACTAGGGTGAACGACAAATCCGCTTGGTAGATTTGAACGCTGCTTTCAGCGGCCCCGAAGGGGCGAGGCCCGACATGGGCCGAGTAACGCAGCCAACACCCAAGCAACTTGAAGTATGAAGGGTATAAACGGGTTAAAACAATAATAAGGACCTGTCAGATGGCTAACTCTACACCCTACGAAAACCCCGTTACGCTGCGGCTGCCACTGCGCGAAAAGTTTGCCTATGGAATGGGGGACTTCGGCTCTAACCTGATGCTGTGTATTGGCACACTTTATTTGCTGAAATTCTATACCGATATTCTGGGGCTGCCGGCAATCTATGGCGGGGTGATCTTTTTGATTGCCAAATTCTTTACCGCCTTCACTGATATATTGACCGGCGTGCTGCTAGATTCGCGGCGTAATATCGGTGCCAAAGGCAAATTCAGACCGTTTATTTTTTACGCCTCATTGCCGGTGGGATTGCTGGCAGTGGCAAACTTTCTCAATAGCAGTTTCAGCCTGAATACCAAAACCGTTCTGGCAACCGTGTTGTTTATGCTGTTTGGTCTGTTCTACAGCCTGATGAACTGCGCCTATGGGGCAATGGTGCCAGCAATCACCAAAAACCCACAGGAGCGTGCGCAATTGGCTGCTTTTAGGCAAGGGGGCGCTACGCTGGGCCTGTTGCTGTGTACCGTAGGCTTTGTGCCGATCCAAATGTTGTTCATATCATCGCCAGAGATAGGGTATCTGGTTGCCGCCGTTGTATTTGCCACCTTGGGCGTGTTTTGCATGTGGTGGTGCCATGCTGGCGTTAAGGAACGCTATGTTGATGTGGTTCCCGCACATCATAAACCGGGAATTTTTAAATCCTTCCGCGCCATTTTCCAAAACCCACCGCTGTTGGTGTTGTGTATCGCCAACCTGTGTACGTTGGCGGCGTTTAATATCAAACTGGCGATCCAGGTTTATTACACCCAGTACGTGTTGCACGATATCCATTTGCTTGCTTACATGGGTTTCTTCAGCATGGGCTGTATTCTGATTGGTGTGCTGATGGTCCCGGCGGCGGTTAAACGCTTCGGCAAGAAGAGCGTCTATCTTGGCGGCTTGTTGCTTTGGTGCCTGGGCGATCTGTTCAACTATGCCTGGGGCGATAGCTCGATTTCTTTCGTAGCGTTTTCCTGCATGGCGTTCTTCGGTACGGCGTTCGTCAACAGCCTTAACTGGGCGTTGGTACCGGACACTGTTGATTACGGTGAGTGGAAGACCGGTATTCGCGCAGAAGGTTCGGTTTATACTGGGTACACATTTTCCCGCAAGATCTCTGCCGCATTGGCAGGTTTATTACCCGGCATTATGTTGACGCAAATTGGTTATATTCCGAACGTCGAGCAATCAGCGGCGGTATTGGAAGGACTGCGTCAGTTAATCTTTATTTACCCTTGCGTATTAGCGATGTCTGCCGCCGTTATGATGGGGGCTTTCTATAAGTTAGATGAACAACTATTTATGCGAATAATAGCGGATATTAATATGAGAAAAGGTACTCTGAATAATAATCCGGAATTTGAACCAATATTTGATGCGAAAATAGTCAAAGAAACCTAATTGTAGGGAATATTCTATAAATGTGAGCTGTCAGTGTGTTTTTTATACTGACGGACTCACGCACACATCGCGTCTATTATGTTTCAAATTATGCGTAGGTCAGTTGCGCGCCTTTGTGTAATTAAAATTAAGCATGGTATATACGATTTCTGATGTGTTTATAAATGTTAATTAAATGGTTTTGAGTTTTTTTAAAAGAACAATGTGGAGTACTTGATTTCGCGATTTTATCAAGGCTAATGTACTGCAACAAATAATAATACCTTCTTGATTAGGGATGAGTAATGAAAAAAATATATTCAATTCTGTTAATTCCAGCATTTGCAACATCAATAAGTGCCCACGCGGGCAGAGCTTATCTGGAGGCTCGTCATGCCTATAACACAGCTTCTGAATTAAGCGAAATCGCCCTGCGTGGTGGTTATAACTTTGATGGCGGTGCGGGGGTGATGGCCACTAATTCTTATAATATTGGTAAGTATGATCAGATTGAGCATAGCTTTAACGAATTGGAGGGGTGGTACCCGCTGTTTCGTCCAACGAGTGAATGGACAGTTACCACAGGCGGATTGGTGAACTCCAATAGAACGGGTTCCGGCGGTGCACTCTACGTGGACAACAACTATAAGTTTCTGCCATTTTTCAACCTGACGGTACGTTACCGTTATAACCGTAATAACTATGACTCAATCGATTTTAACGGGCAACCCGCGCGCAATGATACCCATGAAATTGCCAGCTACTGGAATTTTAACGTCACCGATAAGCTGAATTATACGTTTGAGCCTCATTATTTTATTCGAGTGAATGATTTCCAGAGCAAGAATGGCAAGAGCCATCATTGGGAAGTCACCAACAAGTTCAGTTATAAAATAGATACGCATTGGATGCCCTATGTAGAGCTGCAATGGCTGGACCGTTGGAATGATTACAACAAAGAGCAGTACCGTATTCGCATGGGGGTGCGTTATACCTTCTGATATACAGTATTCAGCCGGAAAACCCGGTCATACAAACTGACCGGGTAAAAAATTTTTAAGTATCAAAATAGCTGGCGGGCGGTATCCCTTTTTTGGCCACGACTCTTTGCTGGTGCCATTAAGGGATACTGCCTAATTTTTTGGAATAAATAGTGAAAAAATAGCGCCTTGCGGGTCATTATCCGACACTTCAATGCCACCACCCGCCTGTGCAACGTGGTTGGCCACCAGGTGCAGACCAATACCGTGGTCACCTTTTTCTTTGGTGGTGACGCCCTGAACAAATAGCGTATCTCGGACCTGCGGGGCGATACCGGCACCGTGATCGGCAACTTCTATCACCAGTTCTTTACTGCTGTCATTGATATAGAGTTCTACCGCCTCATGTGGTGCGGGGCAGCGTAGGGTTGCCTCGACGGCGTTATCCAGCAGGTTGCCGATAATCGACATCAGTTCGGTCTCATTCAGCGCAGCCGGGATTTGACGCAACTGACAGGCCGGATCGAAGCGTAAGGTGATACCTTTTTCACGTGCGCTGGCATATTTACCCATCAGCAGGCCGCACAGTGCAGCGGAACTGAAACGCTGGGAAATAAAATCGAGGATCTCCTGAGCACCTTCAGACTGGGCTTCCACATAGCGGATCGCTTCATCATAGCGCTGCATATGCAACAAACCGGCGAGGGTAGCGGTCCAGTTCAACTGTTCATGACGCATGATACGCAGGTTATCGGCATAACGTTTCACCTGGCTCAGTTGACTGCTGAGGGTATTGATATCGTTCTTGTCGCGGAAGCTGATCACCCAGCCCTGCGGTTGATCATCTTGCATAATACGTACCCGGCTGGCAATCACCCTGACATGGTTGAAGCGGCACACTTCATCATGTGTGTCCTGCGCCAACTGGGGAACAGCAAAGAAGTCGGGTTGGGCCTTGATCACTTCATTGATATGTAGCCCCAACAGGCTACTGACCGGTTGGTGGAGATCCAGGCGCTCGCGGGCAGCATGATTGATGGTAATAATGCGCAGTTGAGGATCTACCGCAATCACGCCTTCATAAATAGCTTCCAACAGGGCTTTTTGCTGGCGCACCAGCAGCGCAATCTCTTTCGGCTCCAATGAGAACATCTGGCGTTTCAGGTTTGTCGATAACAGCCAGGAAAAAATGAACAAAGCCATTAACAACAGAACGATAGAGCCAACAATCTGCGTCAGGGTTCGGGAGTTTACGCTATCGATGTGCGATTTAAGGTAGCCAACAGAAACAATACCAATAACCTGATTATTGGCATCGAGAATCGGTGCCTTGCTGCGCAATGAAATGCCAATGCCGCCTTGGCGGATAGAAATAATACTTTTGCCTTGCAGAACTTCGTGATTATCCCCCCCGACCATTGGTTTACCCAACCGTTCTGGATGTTCGGAATGGTAAAGATGCATCGTATGGCGATCGCCGATCACGATATAGCTGGCATCACTGCTAGCGCGGATTTTCTTCATCAACGCCGCAATATCATTGGTATTTTTATTCTCTACCGCCTCGATCAGCGTTGGGATCAGCGCAATCCCACGCGCCTGCACCTGTGCCCGAGCCCCCAGATCGCGGTGTAGCTGCGCATCCAATTGGTAATAGGTGTAAACCCCAATCAGTGACAGTAACACGCTGGAAAAGGCCACCAGACATAGAAACAGCTTGATTTGAAAAGAGAGCTTTATCCGCATGGCTGCCGTTTATCCTGGCGTTTTTCACAGGGGCTTACCCTACCATGGGAAACCCCGGTAATAATATTGCTTCGGATCAAGCTGTGGGCTTATCGGCGGCACTATGAACGTGGAGCAGGCGGAGTGAGGTATTTTTGTTCACGCACTTACCCGCCCCTAAAAGATTATTGCCGCATGCTGACCGCCAGGCGATTGAATGCGTTCATAATGCTGATGGCAAAGGTCAGATCGCTGATTTCTGCATCGCTGAAATGGTGCTTGAGTGTTTCAAAGGCATTGTCTGGTGCTCCCGTAGCGGCGATCAGCGTGACTGCGTCAGCCCATTCCAGTGCGGCACGTTCTGCGCTGCTGAATTCATGGCTAACACGCCAACCAGACAAAGTATCAATCTTGGTATTGCTGGTACCGGCTTCTCTTAGTGCCTTGCCATGCATTTCCAGGCAATAGGCGCAGCCATTAATCTGCGAAACGCGCATGAATACCAACTCGATTAATGTTTTGTCCAGTGAACCTTTTTCCAACCCGTTCAAAGCACTCAACATGCCTTTATAGGGTGCGGGAGACAGCTCGGAATATTGTAAACGCTGGGTGATCATGCATAACCTCTGGGTAATGGACAGTAACAGTCTAATGGGAAAAGCACTAAGTGCATGGGCGCTACTTTAGCCAAGTTATGACCTATACTATAGGGCCATAAAATGATTATTTAACCAGGTCATAATGCGCCAGATGTTTGCTGCTCTGCGGTTGGATAACCAACTTGCTGCCCCCTTATACCGGCAGATTTATCTGCGTATCAAAGATGCAATTGTCCAGGGAAGCTTAGTGGCCAATACCCGGTTGCCTTCGGTGCGCGGACTGGCCAGCGACCTTGGCGTGGCACGTGCGACGGTAGAGAATGCCTATGGGGCACTGATTGCCGAAGGTTTTTTACAAAGCCGTGGGCAGGCGGGCACTTTTGTTTCAGCACAACTGTTGGATGTGCCTCACCGTAGCGCCCTGATTACTGAGCCAACATTGCCAGCTATAGCGCCTTGCGCATTTTATCCTGCTGGACTGAACCTACCTTTTCAACTGGGGTTGCCTGCGCTGGATGCCTTTCCTCGCGCGCTATGGCAACGCATTGTTGCCCGTCAGTTGCGTGGCACGACTATCGCTTCACTGACACTGCCTCCGGCAAAAGGATTATGGGAATTACGGGAGGCAATTGCTCACTACTTGCATCTTTCCCGTGGCATTGTCTGCGATCCTGAACAAATCTTTATTTGTGCAGGCTATCAGGCCGTGATGGATTTGATTATCGGTACGTTACTGCAGCCTGGGGATACGGTATTGCTGGAAGACCCGGGTTATCCGGTTACTCAGCCGCTATTTGCCGCCGCAGGGGTAAAAACCGAACCGGTGGCGATAGACAATGCAGGTATGGACATCAGTGCCGGGATCGCCACCCGGCCTGAAGCCCGTATGGCTGTGTTGACGCCGACTCACCAGAGCCCACTCGGCGTCACTCTTAGCCTGGCACGGCGCATGATTCTATTGGATTGGGCGCAACGCAATGCGGGATGGATTGTTGAAGACGATTATGACAGCGAATACCGTTACCATGGTAAACCGTTGCCCCCATTGAAAAGCCTCGATCGTCAAGGGCGGGTGCTGTACGCCGGAACTTTCAGCAAAACGTTGTTCCCGGCACTTCGTATGGCCTATCTGGTTGTCCCGGCAGATCAGGTGGCGAATTTTGAAAACCAGGGTCACCTTCGCATTTGTGGATGCCCACCATTGATGCAGGCTGGCGTCGCTGACTTTATTCAGGGCGGGCATTTTTACCGCCATCTTAAGCGAATGCGGCAGTTGTATCGCCAGCGGCGCGAATGGTTGGCTCTGGCACTGAGCCAACGGCTCGGAGATGTTCTGACAGTGGCATCGCAGGCTGGCGGTATTCAACTGCTCGCCCATTTAAGCGCAGAACTGAATGACAGCGAAGTGGCTCAACGTGCTTGGCAGCAGGGATTGGCGCTACAGGCATTGTCGCAGTGGCAAAGGCAATCCCCTGCGGGTAATGGGTTGCTGATGGGGTTTGCCAACTTCATCAGCTTTAGTGAGGTAGAAAGTGCGGTTGCACGTTTGGCGGCGGTGCTTGAACGTTAAAACGTAAAAGGCCCACGGTTTCCCGTGGGCCAGACGCGCATCTGTATTTCTTAAAGTTACTGCATGGGGTGTCTAACGCCGGGCAAGCAGGAAGCCGAGTACGATGCCAACGGCGGCACCGATACCAACAGAGACTGTAATTTAAATTGTGTAATTGCCTGTTTTTGATATGTTCTTCCTGACAATGGAGACAGGCAAATTATGGACGAAAAGAAACTTAAGGCACTCGCTGCTGAGCTGGCCAAAGGCATTAAAACAGAAGCCGATCTCAATGCGTTTTCTCGTATGTTGACCAAGCTCACCGTCGAAACTGCCTTGAATGCCGAGCTGACTGACCACCTCGGTCATGAAAAAAATACCCCTAAAAAAGGCTCGAATACCCGTAACGGTTACTCGTCTAAAACGTTGCTCACTGATGATGGTGAGTTCGAACTGAATACACCCCGTGACCGTGAAGGCTCCTTTGAGCCCCAACTGATAAAGAAAAACCAGACGCGTATCACGCAGATGGACAGCCAGATTTTATCCTTATATGCCAAAGGGATGACGACGAGGGAAATCGTCGCCACGTTCAAGGAGATGTACGATGCCGACGTGTCGCCCACGCTGATATCCAAAGTCACCGATGCCGTTAAAGAGCAGGTTACCGAGTGGCAAAACCGGCCACTGGACTCACTGTATCCCATTGTTTACCTTGACTGTATCGTGGTGAAGGTGCGTCAAAATGGCAGCGTCATCAACAAGGCCGTGTTCCTTGCCTTGGGCATCAATACCGAGGGTCAGAAAGAACTTCTGGGCATGTGGCTGGCAGAAAATGAAGGGGCCAAGTTCTGGCTTAACGTGTTGACCGAGCTAAAAAATCGGGGGCTTCAGGACATCCTGATTGCCTGTGTAGACGGCCTGAAGGGCTTCCCAGAGGCGATAAACAGCGTCTATCCGCAAACCCACATCCAGTTGTGCATTATCCACATGGTGCGTAACAGCCTGAAGTACGTGTCGTGGAAAGACTACAAAGCGGTCACCAGCGGGTTGAAAACGGTGTATCAGGCCCCGACAGAGGAAGCGGCACTGATGGCGTTGGACAAGTTCGCGGGTGTGTGGGATGAAAAATACCCGCAAATCAGCAAGAGTTGGCGTACTCACTGGGAAAATCTCAACACGTTCTTCGGTTATCCCGCGGATATCCGCAAAGCGATCTACACGACCAACGCCATAGAATCGCTGAACAGCGTGATCCGTCAGGCGATAAAGAAACGTAAAGTGTTCCCGACAGATGACTCAGTGAGAAAAGTGATTTATCTGGCCATCCAGGCGGCGTCGAAAAAATGGAGTATGCCGATCCAGAACTGGCGGTTGGCGATGAGTCGTTTTATTATCGAGTTCGGTGACCGCTTAGACGGTCACCTTTAATAGGTTGGCAGTTACACAGAATTATGGACAGGCTCATACCAACACCCTGCCAGGGATTTCCACGAACGTAGCTGTCGGCGTGATCGGCTACTTCGCGTACGTGTTGTGTAAGGCCGACACTACCGTTAAGGCGTGAACGAGCATCGAGTAACACCCCTCTTGCCTTGCTGTGCAGTTCGCTCAGCTCTTCTTTAGTCTTGCTAGCGGAGCTTCGTAATACTTCATCCAGCGTATCAGCTAACAGTATTACGTCCTGATCGATGTCTTGTTCTGCTTTTTCAGTTTTACTCAACATTCGACTCTCCGTTTTGGCACACATCTGTTAAGCATAGACCATTCTCAATATTGTGTTGGTGACATTGCAAGCGTAAACATTTTCGGCATGCATGACCTTGGATCGATGAGAACCGCAAACGTTGTACATTTGGTTACTCTGTGAAACCAATCACTCACGGAAGCGCATAATTGATTCCTTTATTATCTCTTCAACGTCCCAACCGGGGCTTACCGATAAAACACTCCCTGAGGATTTAAAAATGAAAAAAGTATTAGCGCTGATCGTTGCTGCCACTATGGGTCTGTCTTCTGTTGCTTTCGCTGCTGATACTGCAGCTGCGCCAGCACCGGCTGCGACCACCGCGACTACAACTGCGGCCCCAGCTAAAACAACTCATCATAAAAAAGCGACCAAAAAAGCCCCAGAGCAAAAAGCTCAGGCTGCTAAAGCCAAAAAACACAGCAAGAAAGCTCCAGAGCAAAAAGCCCAGGCAGCTAAAAAACACCACAAGTCAAGCAAGAAAGCCGCTGCTCCAGCTGCAAAATAAGTGAAACGGTGGAGCTATAGAGTTCCGCGTCATCGGTGCACTACTCAGACACCCGGCTCCCCGGGTGTCTTTTTTTAGGGGTATGCCATCATGATTAACCGCTATACCCAAAAAAATTCGAGTTGCTTGTAGGCGGCAAGCTTACGAGGCCCCAGTAGCATAGATAACTATGTGACTGGGGTGAGTAAGCGCAGCCAACACCCAAGCAACTTGAAGTATGAAGGGTATATTTGTTTGAGGTGATCTTCAGTGCTGTAGCGCTTTGTGGTCTGTTGGCTGCCTGGGAATTATTCCTGACCAACAGTTTTCTCTGACTGTTGTTCAACTTCGCCAGAACACCGTTTCTTGCCTCAATGCACTGGCGCACTTTATATCTCTCTAAAGAGGTGCGTGTACGGTGCCTATTTTATTGTGATTGGTTAGCCACGGTTGAATAAAAGCCAGAACGGCAGCGATGGTTTGCCGATGTGCTTGCTCCCGTTGTGAACGCTCAGAGGCACAAATAAAAGTTTCCCCTTCTTCCGCTAGCCACTGAAGTGCTGTTGGAGGGCAGGTCGGTAAAAAGTCAAAGTGATTGGCTCCGGCCAATGTTAACGCATCAATCGGCCATTTCCCGCTAAAGGCCGCCAGACTGGCACCTGCCAGATTAGCTTCCGCAGTATCAGCACGAAAATGTTCTGGTGCCACGATCAGTAACGGTGCGTTGAGCTGGCGCAGGCTATTCGGTTGCAGATAAGGCACCATACCGGGATCCAGTGCAATAGCGAAACT
This sequence comes from Serratia aquatilis, assembly GCF_044865145.1. NCBI lineage: Bacteria > Pseudomonadati > Pseudomonadota > Gammaproteobacteria > Enterobacterales > Yersiniaceae > Serratia > Serratia aquatilis. The sequence goes on from NZ_CP173186.1 coordinate 1,443,158, forward strand.
CAGGCGCTTGTCGGTGAAGTTGGCATCAAACGCCTTAGCGGACAGTGTTGCCAAATTGACGTTAGCCTGGGTATAAAACTGGCAACTGGGTGAGTGTGGATTTATCCGGCAACCAGCGACAAAATCCTGCAGTGATACTCTACCGCCCACGCTGGCAATCGCGCTATATCCCCCTTTGGAATGGCCCAAGACACCAATAGCATCGTGGTTGATTCGCTGCTGCCATTGCGGATCTTGCACGACCGCGTTAATCAGCGCGCTAATATCCTGGGTTTGCAGCCACAATTTTACCGATTCAGCGGGTATTGAATTCCCTGAAGTACTACCCGGATGATTGGCAGCGACCACGATAACCCCTCGTTCAACCAACGCCTTAGCCAGCCATGCCTGACTGTAGCTGTTCCCGCCGCTACCGTGGCTGAAAATAATCAGCGGGAACGCGCCGTTGGCTGGCGTTGCGTCTGGCTGGCTCTCAATACCGTCAAAAACCGGCCTTGCTCCTACCGTTTTCGGCGTTTGCTGACTCTCGGTGGGGTAATAAATAACGCTGGAGAGTGTACGCGAATCGTTATAGAAAGCGCGTTCTTGCGTAGCAACCTGATAGCGTGATGCACCGCTAGCCAACTGGCTAAACAGAATTAACAGTACGAACCATTTCTTCATCTTTCATTCCTCATGGATTAGATGAGGAGAGGGTGGCGAGGAAAGACGCTTTTCGCGACCTGGATCGCGATCAAGGTCGTTAACTGATTGTTTTAGCGTGTTTCCACTCTTAGACTGGTCGTTTTCTATCTATTGGTGAAAACACGTAACGATGCCGTTAATACCGCTCTCATTTTTATTCAGCCTTCTTTGCCTGGCCTTACTGTGGCGGCTTGGCTGGCCTTCGCTCCGCTACGGCATTGGTCAACTGCTGTTACTGGTTTGTGCCTGGCAGGGTCTGTTGGTGGGAATACGCTACGGTTATCAATTTAATCAGTTGAATATGTTGCAACCTTTGGGTGCGGTGATGATCCCTTCACTGACGTATCTGGCGTTGCAGGTAACTGCCAAAGGCCGTTTGGGTTGGCGCGCGGGACTGCACCTGCTACCCATGCTGTTAGTGGCAATGGCGCTATTGTGGGCTCCTTTTGTATTGGATATTACGATTGTGGTCTGTTATCTGGCTTACGGGGCGGCAGTGCTGTTTTATGTGCGCGGGGGGGAAAACTGTCTTCAACAGGTCCGATTGACCGAAAGCTGGTTGAGTATTCGATTGTGGCGCAGTTTAGGCATGCTGCTGATCGCTTGCGGTATCGCTGAGTTTGGTATTGCGTTGGATTTCTGGCTTTTTGCTGGCCGGCATGCGGGATTGCTTGCCACGGTAGGTAACATTTTGGTCATGGCGAGTATCTGTCTGGCCTTGAGCCGTTCCGGTGCTTCGCAAAATACGTCAGATACTCTCGCCGATGATGAAGTTCCGAACAAAGAGGATCAGCAGCAGGCAGAATCATGGTTCGGGCAGGTTGAACAGCGGTTGCGGCAGGACAACCTTTATCTTGAAGCCGACCTCAATCTTGCCCGGCTGGCACGTAAAGTGGGGCTGCCAGCCAGGAAAGTTTCGCTGGCGGTTAATCAGCAGACTGGCATGAACGTATCGCAATACGTTAATCAACTGCGCATTCAGCAAGCTTCGGAATGGTTAAGCAGTAGCGATCGTCCGGTTACCGAGATCATGCTGGAAGCGGGATTCAGCACCAAATCCAACTTTAACCGCGAATTCCTGCGTGTCCAGGGAATGAGCCCAAGCGAGTGGCGTAAATTGCACCCAGTGGATCCATAACAAACAAGTGCCTCACCAGTTGGCTATTGCATCGCGGTTATAGCGCTCATTATAGGCGCGGCGGAACTGTGCCAGCTCAAACGCATCCAGTTCTAAATCCGCAAAGTAAAACAGTGCCGCTTCGGTATGCTCGGCATGGAGTTCCGGCGATAAGCCAGCGCGCAGCAGCGTTTCACGCCACAGGCCTATCTGTTCATCATCCGCCTGTTTGATAAAGGTCAGATAGATGAACAGCAAATACGCCGCTTGGTGCATCTCTTCGGTATAGCCATTGTTCAGCATACGTATAAACGTTTGGCTATGGCGGCTGCCCATTTCCTGCAACATTGATTCGACCAACATCGGCTTTACTTTCAGCAAATGTGCCAGCGAGTCTATCGCTTTACGGGTATCTGAAGTGAGAATGCGATAACCAATGAGAAATACAACGATCAGGGCGGCGATGATGATCCATGTCATTTATGATGTCTTACCGTCTTGGTTCGCCAGTGGCTGGCAGAAACGCTGCGCACAGCGCTGAAATTTTCAGTGTTGCTCGCCGCTGAAATTGCCTGCGGTCCGCTGTTGATTATTGACATGGTGATTGAAGGTGGCTGCGTCTTTTGCTAGAGCATCCAGATGTGCGCCCAGCATTTTGATCTGTTTAACCAGAGCATGCTGTTCCGGCACCGAACTGGCCGTATTCAATTTGTGTACCAGCTGTTCATTCTGCATGCGCAGCGCGATTTCACGCTGCTTGGCTTCCGCCAACTGCTGTTGCAAAACCTGATAGCCTTGCTGCCATTCGCGGTGCTGCTTCTCAAAGCTGGCTTGCAACTCATTCATTGCATTCTGAAACTGGATTTCCAGTTCACGCATAGTCATGGGTTCGATCCTCTGCGGCACTCAATAATGGTCTGCAGTATAACGAAAACCGCTCATAAGCTCACCCGTTGCCGTAGCCTCTGTTGAAAATCACGGCTTGCAACCTCGCCATGGCGTCTTACAATCATCATAATTCCCTGCAACAAAAAGCCCCGGCGAGTTTTAGGTTGGCATTATCTCCTGAGAGTGACGCGAAATGAGCAACGAAGATAAAGGTTTTTTTGAGCAGGCAATGGCCGATGTAACTCCGTTATCCGATGGGCAACAAACGCTATATCTCAAACCGCAGGATCCCATTGATAAAAGTGCGCGCCGCGAAGCGCAGGCGTTGCAACTGGAGAATTTCCTTAGCACCGGATTTCTTGACATTATTCCGTGTGATATCCAATTGGAATATAAGGGGGAGGGCATTCAGCAAGGCGTATTGGACAAACTGCGCAACGGGCACTACCCGCCACAGGCTAGTTTGAACCTGCTTCGGCAGCCGGTGGAAGCTTGCCGCCAAGCGCTATTCCGCTTCATAATTCAGGCACAAAAAGACAGCCTGCGTTCGTTGTTGATTGTGCATGGCCGTGGTCGGGAAGATAAGAGCCATGCGAATATTATCCGTAGCTATGTTGCCAAATGGCTGGAGCAGTTTGATCAGGTTCAGGCATTTTGCCGGGCGTTGCCGCGTGATGGGGGCGAGGGCGCTTGCTACGTGACGTTGCGTAAATCAGCCGAAGCCAAGGCGGATAATTTCGAACGTCATGCTAAACGCAGCCGCTAAGCTGGTCCTTGGGCAGGGTCATCGATCAAAAAATGGCGGCGTTTGCCGCACCACAATCATTCAGGAATTAGCGCTTAAGCCATTTATAATCCAGAGAGAAACGCCCAGCTCCAGTGACCGCGAGCAGAAGTAACCCGGCGATAATACTAACGTTTTTGAATAAACCAATCTCGTTACCGAGCATTTCTGCACCAGTCATTCTCCAGAATGGGTGGCCGATCAAGGCGGTGCCCAGTACATAGACAGCATAAATGATGGCCAATGGCCGGGTGAATGCCCCCAGAACGATGGCAAGACCGAAGATAAACTCCACAACGACAGAGACAATAGCTGCCAGGTAAGGCAGCGGCGTACCATACCCCTCCATTGATGTAACGGTGGCACCGAAATTAGTTAATTTCATCCAGCCGAAAATAATAAATAGAATCATCAACAGAATTCTGGACAGCAGAATAGTACCGTCCTTTAAATTTTCGCTCATGGCGAGCTCCTTGGGCATCGTGGAGTCATGCTGCTATACAACTTAAAGATTAGAACAACTTCACACTTTATCTAGGCAGTGTCCCTTAATTGCCCGTGGTGCCGTCGCAGACCCAAAAGCCCGTTATCAAGGCGGAGGGTGAAGGGCAGAGTGGCCCTCTGTTCAAGCCCGACTTTACTTCGAACGGGCTTTTGGGGCGCGACCCTTCGGGCTGGGGCCATTTGCGCGCATTGCGGCGTTGTTCGCCGCTTATTTGGCCCACCAAACCTCGCGGCTCACGCCTTGCCCTGTGCGCAAATGACCGCCAGCGGCGCTCGCGTGCAATTAAGGGACACAGCCTAGGCGGTATGCCGAATTGTCTACCTGCAATCCTCTACCTCACGGACGAGCAAACCCTTTAAGTACAAGCCTTATAGAAAATTAGCGTGCATTTCTCGAATGATTACTTTAGAGTTGTCTAAATTTAGTTTTATCTAAAATAAAGATGGCTACGAAAAACGAACCACACGCTTTACTTGCCAGTGCTACCAGCGCGTCGACCTTGCTTAAAGCAATGAGTAACCCGCGTCGCTTACTAATCCTGTGCATGCTGGTTGATTCCCCTGGCACTCATGCGGGGGAACTGGCTGCTGCCACGGGGCTAAGTCCTTCTGCTACTTCACAGCACCTGGCCAAAATGCGTGACGAGGGGCTGATTGAGTGCACAAGAGATGGCCAGCGAATCAACTATTTCATCAAAAATACCGCCGTGCAGGAAATCATCAGCACGCTTAAAAACATCTATTGCCCCTGAGGAAAATATGAACGTAGAAACGATAACATCGCAACGCGCACAGGCATTAATCGGGCAGGGAGCACATTTGCTCGATATTCGTAGTGCAGATGAATACGCCCATGAACATATTGCGCAAGCCAGCTTATTGCCTCTGACTGCCATTGAAAAGGGCGAGAAACTGCAACAACTCACGGAGCAGGATGTGGTGATTTTCCACTGCCAGTCTGGGCGGCGTACTGCAGAAAATGCCCCCCTGCTGGCAACTGCCGTTTTTCCTGCAAAGATCTATGTGCTGGAAGGTGGTCTCAATGGTTGGAAGCAACAGGGAAATAGCGTCGTTAAGAACAAAAATCAGCCGTTGCCTATTATGCGCCAGGTACAGATTGCTGCCGGTTCACTTATCCTGCTAGGAACGATACTGGGTTATCTATTCTCTTCCCTGTTTTTCCTGCTGCCTGGTTTTGTTGGTGCGGGGCTCATTTTTGCTGGGGTTAGCGGGTTTTGTGGTATGGCGACACTACTGGCCAAAATGCCATGGAACAATGCGAATTCTTGAGGGATTGCATCCATAAAATTGAGATTAGCGCCATGTGTTAATTAATTATCCATTATTAGCTATTTATTTTGATAATGTGGTAATAAATATCATTTTTGATTGTTATTTGGTGGAAGGTAACGATATGTGTACGAACAATTATCGTACCCCACAGCAGTGCGGATTTTTACGATAAAGGGGATACTTTTTCTAAAAATATCCATAATAATCAATTTTTTATAAACGGTTGTGCGCAGCTCAGCCGTTCAGTCCATGGTTTGGACTGTGCACAGGAATGGCCGACCATCTGCAGTATTCTGCCTGATTTACAGGGTGCTAAAGTGGCTGAATCCGTTACTTGAATGAATGGGGTTCATCAGCGCAGCAGATAGCCATCAACCCGGTATTGGATGAAGAAACAAAGCACCCGATGATCTTTATCCTGGCTGTGCAGAAACCAGCAACTTAACCCGGCTTTATTGCCATCAGTAAAATTCGTTAATATATCCAATATTGGGGAAGCTATCTCCCCCGATACTCGTGCTATGGGTTATTCAACGGTCTGTAATACGAAACCCGGCAACATAATCAATATAGAAACACATGTTTTCCGCATTTATATTTTCAAGATCATAAATATTTAACATTAGTTGCATTTCATAGTCAGGTGATTGATTAATGGTTCTCACCTTACGATCGTTGATAAAAAACTCTATTTTTTCTTCTGACCATGCAATAGCGTAAGTATTGAATACTGTAACATCAAGGTCAAAAGACTGTTCATAGAATTCATCCACGATCTTTTTATCACCAAAGGGATGAACCCCGTAACCAATCAGAGCATGTTTATTATGGATATTCTTACCTTTTAGCTCGAATATACAAATTTCAGCAGAACGCTCAGGAAGATCTTCATAACCGATCATCCAGAGTGCTGCGACATTGCTTTCAGCAATATCACATTTGGCTCTGAGCTCGAAATAACCATATTTAGGCAGGTATTTTTTTTCAGCAATCTGCTCTTCGCGAACCACACAGTCTGGTGAAAATCGATGTTGCCCGATTGGTGTTCCAACCTTACCTGCGTAAACACCGGTCTGCAAAGAAGAAACCCTAACAGTACCATTAAACTCTGGGCACCACGGTTTTTGATCTTTTGCAATTTTGAGTAAAAAGCCAGCCTCAGAAAATTCGAACCGGGGTGCGGATAATTCCCGGCTGCTCCATTGTGGAAGATAATAGGGGAGCCAGTTAGTTTCATCGAGATAGCCGCGATCAAATCCGTCGTAAAATTCCAGTTGGTACTTTTTACCTTCTACGTACTTTTGCTCTGCCACTTTCATTATTATCTTTCCGAAGATAGAGGGGAATTGCTGATGTAGTCATTTAGGCAAGTATGATACCTGAGTGCGATATGCCAGTAACGCATAGCTATAGAATGTTGTTACTCGATTCACAGATCAAAAAAATAGTTAAAAAGTACTAGGGGGCTAGGGGTAGGGTATCGATTATTTAATAAGATGTTATCTATACCGACTGATGATAATTCACTGCGCTTTGATTGGCGTTAGCGGTAAAGCATTTCGTAACGCTGCTAGCTATCGGAACACAACTGGAGTAGAGCTAAGAAGCTTATAATGGCGAATGTGATGTACACAGCAATATCATGATTCACAGTAATCCAATACTTACGCTCTTAGGTGATTTCCTAGGGTGACGATGTTGTTTTATCTTCATTGTGTTGTCAATTTTATGTTTTATAGATGTGATCGCCTATGGGTTTTCAAGGTAACCATCAGTGTATTAGCAGGATTGTCTTTCCCAAACAGCCGAGTAGGAAGAGGGCTTTAATAGACTTAAAAGATCATAAAAATTTAAATGGTGTGGTAGGTAATGGCAGATCGATGAACCTGCCTGATACCTAAAAAGCCTGTATTACTTCAATAAAACATCTATCAGAGAGGTAAATATTGCAACACTGGTAAATGTATCCTCAGTTTTGTATTCCTCACTCTTGAAATCTTTAAACCGGACACGCACAGCTTCTGGATAAATGGCTTGCAGTTCTTCAAACTGCTTTACATGTACTCAAAATAATTCGGGTTGCTTGTAGGCGGCAAGCTTGCGAAGCCCCAGGAGCATAGATAACTATGTGACTGGGGTGAGTAAGCGCAGCCAACACCCAAGCAACTTGAAGTATGAAGGGTATAACTGTTATTTAAAAGTTTCCTTTGATTTTCCTCGAAATCAATCATGGACTTATTCAGTAAAAAATGCCTGCTCTTCACAAAAAAATGTAAACCGCCTTCGCATTTTCTTTAAGCTGCGTATTGGTGTTGAAAATTACAGTGACATTAAAGAAATAGGGTGATTCAGCACTTTATTTTAATGAGTGAACTAGCGACTTATACTTAATGGGACAATAGTAACGTAAATTATTTAGCAATACCGTTAACCAAGAATTAATGTGTTTTCCCCTAAGGAAATGGTATTTTCTCGGTGTTCAATACTACTTGCATGATGATTTAAATTTATATTGTGAAAGTTAATTTTTATATTAATCTCTGCCGATAGCTTTCAAAAATTATACTGATCTGATAAAAGAGAAAATCTGTTTCCAGTGAAGTGACGCGACAATGAAATTTGATGAGAAGAAAAAACTAGCATTAGCACTAATGGAAGAGAAAAAATGTGGCGGAGTAACTATGCACCACCAATCCTACGCCTGCTATGGAGCTGGGGAGTACAAATCCCACCGCCGCCGTTTGCGCCATTTTGGCTAAATATGCTTTTCTCTGGCAGTTTCTTTGGCCCTCTTTGGGGGCGATTATGTGGTTTACGAGCTGGAGAAATGAGGGCTACAGCGCATCAATGGTATTGCAAACCAGTTTTATTGCTGGGTTGTTGTTTGGTGTAATCATGGCTTTATACCACCGCTGGCAAAGGTGGGTGAACAGGTTACCGGACTGGAACAATCTCTGATAATTAATTGAGATTCACAGCAAAAAGAGAGTTCATTCAAAAATTGGCAACGCTGTTCAATGGCTGTGAACAGTCAGAGGAGGAGTAAAATTAAAAGGTCTAGGTCAGTTTGGTTATGTCGAGGGGATTAGAAATGCTCTGCGAGCAGGTTGAAATTATCTGTAGTAGCCTTCTTGTGTACTGCCCCACATCCATAGAATTAAACTGAAATATAGATGTTATTGTTTAATCTACATGTTCGGTCACTCACCGTATGGCTAGCTTGTTGGTGCGGAATATTCCGGGCTTTGGCTAGGGAAATAGCAGGGGATGTGCTAAGGCCGATCATGGGCGTGAACTGGTGCTAGGGTGCTGGTAGAGTAACCGCCACAGTTTCTTGCCGCGGTAGGAAAAGACTGTCGCCATTGTGCAGCGTGTAGTCTTTGTCTTGAGGCTTGGCTTTGAGGATTTCATTGTGGGATAGGGGGGTGTTAGGCGCGCCATAACAAGCTTTCTTCCATAAGGAGTACACGATTATTGGTACACATTACAACGTGTACCCAAACATATATCAATTTTCTCTGGATTCAGCCGGATATGCTCGGACTGTTACAGACACAAAAAAGCCCGCAAACCTAGGTGGGATGCGGGCTTTCCGTACTTCTCCGGACTTATCTGGTAATACCCGGATCATCATTTGGGCTGGGGAAAGTTGAATCCTTGTTTTATCTCATTGATATTAAATGATATACAAAGATTCAACTTTTATTGTATAACTAAACGTATAACTATAGCATGATGTCACTTGATTTTTAGCCTGAAAAACAACCAAAAAGCATAGGTTAAGTGGCTAAATTGAGTAACCAATAGGATATAGAATGCTAAAAGATGCGAGATCTTTCAATAGGGCGTTAGCCAGTGGCAAGTACAACGAGTCAGTTCTGCGTTCAAAGCTGATAAACCCATATTTTAATTAGAAATCTCTGGCTGATCTTTCGTAACCGTTCACCAGCCCCCCATTGACATAAAAAAGAGACGATCATCACTCGATCCCACATTACCTATTGAGTGATCTTTTTTCTTTGCCACACTCGGGGGATGAAAAAGGTAAAACACTTTCACGCTCCCGCTCCTGAGGTTAACAGCCTCTCCGAAGCCAATGCGCTGATACAGCAGTTGTGGGAAAAACTGCGTGAATATGAGGACAGGCTGGCGGCCAGTTCGCGTAACTCATCACGTTCACCGTCTTCTGACTCGCCTGCCGCTAAGGCGGAGCGAAAAAAGCTGCAACGCCTGACCGCAGAAATTCGCCTGGCGCTCAACCAGGTCACAGCGGACACAGGCGACCGATAACCGAACTTGCCGCTTCTGATGAGCGCATTGTGTGTTTACCTGATGCCCAGTGTGCTTGTTGTGGAGGTGTGGTTGCACCTTATCCAGCGGCAAGTTACCGGCATCAGGTATTCGAATTACCTCAACCCAGACTGGAACTGACAGAGTATGCTCTTCATCATGGCCGGTGTGAGCGCTGCCATCAGGTCAGTAAAGGGCAATTACCCACTGATGCGCCGCAGGGGCAACTGGGGCCTCGTTTACTGAGCTACATTGCGGTATTGGCAGGCCAATTTCACTTAAGCGTCCGCAAGATACAGCAGTTGTTGAAAAGTCAGTACGGTGTTCATTTTTCACTGGGACTGATTTCTGAAGCCCACGGTCGTGTCAGCGCCATGCTCACCCCGACACATCAGGCACTGCACCTGTGTATCAAGCAAGCTCTGCATGTCCATATTGATGAAACCCCTCATCAACGTAACGGCGAGTCGCATACTCGCTGGGTCTGGCTACTCAGCGGCAGTGATGTTGTTTACCAGACGATACGCTATTTTCGTGATCAGGATTCAGCCAGGGCGTTACTGGGCAAAAACGCGTCGGCTATTGTCATCACCGATCAATGTGCCAGCTATCACTGGCTTGACCCCGAGCGCCATCAGTTCTGCTGGTCGCATATCATGCGTAATGTGCAACAAATGGCTGATTATGTTGGACAAGGGCACACCGCCTGGGTGGGAAGCCGATTAGTGTTACTTTGCCAGGCGGTGTTCAGAACACAACACCGTTATGAAGCGGGCAAACTGGATGAAACTCGCTGGCGAAGCAGGATGATGCGCGTGAAAGCCCGTTTCCATCGCTACCTGGTTCGCGGCAGTCAAAGCCCGGTATCTCGATATGCAGGGCGATGCCAGTATTTGCTGAAATACGAAACGGGGTTATGGGTATTCCTGTTGCATCCCGACACGCCGTTGACCAACAATGAGGCTGAGCGTTGCCTGCGTGGCACGGTGATAATGCGAAAAATCAGTTACGGCACCCAATCGGATCGTGGTGAGAAATTCCGTTCGCGAATATTGTCAGTGGTTGAAACCTGTAAAAAGCGAGGACTTTCCGCTTTTCAGGTCGTCAGTGATATCGTCTCGGCGGTGTTAGCCAAACCCCCTTATCCTGACGTTTTTAGCCTCACCAAAGAGTCGTCAATCCCCCTCTGGTGAACGGTTACGATCTTTCGCATCCAAATGCATGGCCCAGATACCAATAGTGGAACGCGCTGTATTAAGGATAGCGTCAACCAGTAGCGAGCCACCCAGCCCTTTGCCAGTGTATTGTTCAGCGGTCTAACAGCGCAGCAGGTACAGAAGGGTAATGAGGCAATTTTTTGGTGATTATGTAGGGTAATAAGCTGATGTCGATGGCACTGGATGACAAAATGTAGAAAACCGCGACGATATGGTTATCTGTAGCTGTGACGTAACATTTGGTAAAGCGTTCCTGGCTATCCTGCCCGGCATATCTGTGCAGGTAGGTGTTTAGCGCGGTAAAGTCTGCTTTATGGTGTTTCTTGCTTAAAGGCTCATAAGTAAAGGCATCCATCCACTATTTCCCCAATTCCTTGTGTCTTGCCATTGCTTTAAGTAAGAGGGGCGTGGCGGACTCCTCCAACAAAGAGGTTGCAAACTGTTGTTGATCTTCAATAGCCAGCCTTAACAGGGCGGTTTCTTCAACGGCACGTTTGGCCGCTTCCTATGTGGTGGTAATGATAAAATCAGTCACAGTTCACCCTTGGAGTTCTACCGCATGTTTGATCAAGGAATGAAGTTCGGTGGAAACACGGGCTTCAAGTCTTGCGGTTGTTACCATAATTACTCCTGATAGTTTTCTGGCAAATTGCCGTACGGAAAGCGTAGTGGATTTAATTGTACTTGAGTAGTTTAAATATTGAGCAAATAGGGGCGTTTATACAGACACCCCGATTGATAAGGAATTTATTCTAGCCACTTTTCTACAGTAACCCCACAAGGTGGTTTTAGGCCTTTTGTTTCAAAGTCAGCTTTTATCTTTCCTTTAGTATCTAAATGAGGGCGTGGTTTGTTTGCTACTTCCTTACCATAAAGAATAGTAAGAAGATTTCTTATAAATTCAACTTTGAGATTTTCAGATTTTTGAGATTCCACTTTTATAGTGGTAGGAAGGTAATTACTATCTGCATCATTTATTAGTGAGGGTGTATATTTTAGAGGTTTCCCTCCACTATTTAATAATGATAATTCTTCTGATGTTATAACCATTGAATCTTTTTATATTTTTAATCTTTCGCTGAAAAATATCCTTTCAATTGCAATGTTATCTGTAATTGTCACTTTTTCTTCTGTTCGTGGTAATGTTAAGTAAATTGGCTCTATATACTCGGAGGTGCTGCAATCTATATTCCTTATGCAGTTAAATGGGAGGGCTAGGAGTCCTGTGATATTAACCATCCCATACGTTTCTTTTCTTACATTATATGTTGCTTTAAGAGTAGTGTTTATTGTTTCATATTTTATATTTAAACGAGATACGCTTTTGTCGATCTTATCTTTATTAATGTATTTAATCATTGGATCTAAATTATTAAATTCTAAATTCTCATCTTTATCAATATCCTCATCAGAGTTATAGCGTTCTGGAGTTGATATGCAGAGTTCTAATAACCCAATCGATGCATAATGTAGTAGATCATTTATATCGCATTTTAGCTTTTTCGCTGCTAAATCTAGTGGGTAGTACTGTCTTTCAGGTAAGGCCATCTTATCCCCGCAATAATTCCTATGAAAAATAGGGGTAGTTTACATCAAGAACAGCCTAATCTCCTTGTGATGAAAATCACATTTTTCACTTCTTAGTTTTGAAAGTTGACGGTGTCATCCGCATATGGATAGGTAATTTGTGAAAATGGTTGTTTGATTTTGCAAACTAAGCGGTGAAGTACAACCCTGCTGCACAACTCAGGCATTCACTTTTCAAACACGATTTCAAACACGAGCGCTTACTTCTGTGCTCTCAATTGCACTTTGCAAGGGAGTTCATTGGGCGCTGACTTTCTACCATCCAATATCGTGGTAATGACAGCCCGGCATTCCCCCGGTGAGTTTGATTGAGCGTAGATGGTATTACCCATTGATGGTGCTTCCTCTGCCTTTCCTTTGGGCAAGTACAACCAGAACAGCACAACAATAATAATCGTGATGATAGCTGCAATTATGGCTTTTACTTTTATTGGGATCATCGTGTGTCACCTTAATTAGCTTTTGAGAGGTTATAAAGCACACCGGTATAAAATGCAGCACAGACCGCATGATATAATACCCGCGATGGATTATTCCAACAGGGGATTAAGTGTGCGTCTGGGATATCTCTTTTCAGGTGATAGTTTGGATGCACCAGAATAAACTTAATGGCTTTTGATTCGCTGGCAATATCAATCAACCATTCACTTTCTTGGCTGTCTATGATGAAAATATTTAAATCTACGTAGTGACCATGCGATTCATATTCTTCTGCGGAAGATATCTTATTATAGAAAACATCACGTTCGAAACCGGGTAACTGGCTTTCATCTATCATCTCCGGGTTACAAGTGAATATATTCACCTCAAGCTCGAATGTGGGCATTTCGAGTAATGGAGGCACTGAAAAATCCAAATGGCAAACATTACCTTCTACATAATAGGTTTTCATATGACGGTTCTCAATATTTATAAAGGGGAAGTAAAATGGGATACAGAAGGGGGATGAACTAACGGCCGTCCAATGGACAGCCGCCTATAAGTTAAAGCCAGTTAGTACAAACAGAGTGATTCAATGCATCTTGCCAGCCTATTACTTAAATAAATGCACGAAAATGTCACCGCCGCGAGTAATAAACAGAAAACCTATAATGACAGTGGCAATCACACCCATGACTCTGTTGTTATCATTAATCGTGTTTTTTACTGCCACACACATGAAACCATCCAAAATCATGTTTGCCACGTTCAAATAGAAGTATTCTTTTGCAAACGGTGGAATGTTAAAATGATCTCTTACCAAGATAATCAATATCGTCGGTAAAAACCACCACAGCCAGAACGTTACTGTTAATCCATAGCCGCCACTTAATAGCTTCTCCTTTACTGCATTCAAATTATTGCTTTCAGTCTCTTTAGGCTGATTTTCATTTGTGGGTGTCATTATCTATCCTTATTTAACGAAATGTTATCCTGTCTGATTCGCTGAACAAAATTAGCTGCTCTGTTATAACCAATCCTGAAATGATGCTGGACGGCTTTAATATCGTTCTTTAACTTACGATTGATAATCAGGTTAAGAGCTTGGTCATAAAGTGGGTCTTTATTTAACTCAGTTAGCATGGTTCCTCTTATGAATAAAATGTGGGCCTGTACGTAATGAATTACAAACAGTCATGCAAAAAATCAGCTTATTTATAGACGCCAGACAGCGAGTTACCGGCATTCATGCCACAATAACTATTGCATTCCTCTGTAGCTTTCACATTAACGCGAGATTGGCCCCACGTCAGGGTAATCAAACATTGGGCGTTGTCTCGCCATTGCAGGGTGGTATGCTGCGTTGTATCGGCAATAGCATTGGCAATGCCTTCCACTTCACAGACATGCGCCTCTACATTGGTATTGATAGAGAATCTCGCTTGCTGGTCATTACCCGGTACTGCCGCTAACCTGATTTCTCCATCGGATTTCTGATAAACAAAGGTGTTCCCGTCCATTTTGGCGGCTATGGCTGTGTGACACAGCACAAACAAGATCGCCATTATCATGCTTTTCATTACCGTTCCTTGTCAGTTAATACGGATGTTTTTAACGAATTTCCCCAGTATTAGCGGCCTGCGCTTCGCCACATAAAAGTAAGCTACGTTGAACGCTGATTTCTTATGGTTGCCTTTCCCCAGTGAAGGCCAATCACGGAAAGCCTCTATTTGGGCTTCTGAGTAGGGTGTTTCAGAGAAGTCGAACAACACCAGCAAGGCTTTACCGTCATATTTCATCAGCTTCTTCATTTCCGTGCTGTTGACGGTCGCGGAGACGGTGGATTTTGCTGCGGTGGGCCTGCGTACTGCAAACTCAACCGCCACGTCATCAATCACAAAATCAATGTAGCCATTCCCCGTTACCGTTCCCGGCAGCTTCCCCTGTACTTCTGGCGATACTGCATCAGCAAAGTACCCTAATAGGTAGCAACGCACCAAAGGAAGCAGTTCTCTTTCACTACATTCATTCAATCGCAGTGTTTTCACAAACTCAGGCCGATAGAGTGAGTGGAAGAAGTATTCAAAGCTTTCTGTTACGGATGTGATGGTAGTCGCCATTGTTACCTCTTTTTGTCATGAATAGAGGGTGCTTTGTTGAAGTAACGGCTCGGCCACAACTGTTCAGGCGTCATCCCCAATACCCCAGCTATCAAGCGTTCTGCCTTGGGGTAGTGCTGACTAAACGCATTATTGAGAGTGCGGGGAGCCAATCCCTGTTCACGTGATAACTGCGCCAGACTCACTCCCCGCTTGTGTAGGGCCGCCACAATGTCAGCCCGGTGCCAATCTTCCAGTCTTCCATTAGGGGGCTTTTTTTGCGATGCTACGTGGTTATTCATGATGTTAACTCCTCTGTATCAGTACAACACCATTAAATGCGAACAAAGTGAACTATTCAAGTTCTCTTTTTGGGTTATTTTGCCGTTTCTTGTTAACGCATTGATATCTGGAATAAAGTTTATGAACGACAGTTTGACGCAAGAAACTAGCCTGCTGGATGATGAACAATGGCTCTCGGCACAAGCGTTTGCGGGTAAGCCGGGAATGCCGGGTACGGCAAAAGGCTGCCGTTTACGCCTGGAAAAGCTGGCGGCTATGCATCCTGACATCAAAAGGAAGAGAACTGGACATAAGGGCTTTGAGTACCATATCCGGGCGGCGGGGATGCAATTGAAGAGTGAACGAGTGGAACAGCAGGAGCGGAAAACGCAGCCAGCCTCGCCCTATGGGTCGGATGAACAACTGAACCTCTGGGTGCAACTGTTCAAAACCATGAAGCCAAGTTCACGCGACAGGTTGTTAAAACAGGCATTAGAGCAAGTAGCTGATGACCTGATGTTAACCAGCAGCGTAGAGCCGGAAGTGATGATGTTGGCCCGTCAGTTGATGACGCTTTCAGAAGCACAACGTCAACAACTTCTGGACACCCTTTCACCCGCCAGCTAATAAGGTCTGAATAGCTATTTCAGACCCAAATCCAATCATTATTTAATTAATAGTTTCTCAGTGAAACTATTTGCCATGTATTATATTATTTGATAAAATGTCATTGTGGCAAAGTGACTGTATTCAGCCAATCAACATAAACTCAATTTAATTAATCCTTAACGGGAGGGAACACTGAATTTAAAAATCGGCCAACTGCTTATCCGTGTTTAATTCAAAAGGAACCATATGACTAATATAATCCATCAGGAAGGTTATCGGCTTCCCGCTAATCAACAATTGATTGACCTGTTATATAAAGAGCTGGGTAATATCCCACCAATGAAGCAAGCATTGAAAGCCGCCTCATTGATATTCAGAGACAGCAGTTATAATGCGGAAACAGGCGGTTATCACCCCGTAGAGATCCGTCTGGTTAGAAAAGACGAACAATGGTTTTTTGATTACATCACTGACTTTGCGTACATGGGCCGGGTTTACCCTGAATTGGAAAAGGAAATTGATTTCTGTTGGTCACAACGTTACGCATTCCATGCTGGATTAGGCGACCTTGGACACCGGGCCGCGTGTGAATTATTTACCCTGTGGCAATCCAACTTTATTCAATATTACGACATGGGCGTTTATACCATCCAGTTTCTTTGGGAAATCTAACCATCAGGGGAAGTATTGTGAGTCAAGAACGTGATGTCCGTCCGGCCATACAGGGCGAGTTAGACTGCCTATGCGGTGTTTATAGCGTGGTGAATATGATGAGCTACCTGTTTGATGGCAAAGTCAGGAGGGGGCCACTGGTGCGCACGTTGTTGCGGGAATATCACTGTGAATGGTCACTGGAAGACTGGTTTGCTCACGGACTTGACCAACCTCGAATGGATTACCTGATTGAGCGGGTGCTACGGCAAGGCTACTACCAGAAGCACTTCCCCATCCAAATCAGCCATCCCTTCCGAGAACGCAAGAGATTGACCACGAAACGCATATTCACCGGAATGACCGACTACCTTGACCGCCCTGACTTCTCCCGCCTTATCCTGATTAACGACCAACGCCATTGGTCAGTCATCATTCGCATTGATAGCCAATACCTCTACTTTTTTGATAGCAGTGGGTGGCAAAAATTAACCCGCAAAAGTTGGTCACTCAAAGCCGATACGGCGCACCAACTGCTACCCGACAGCATTTACTTTGTTGAACGGGAGTTTTGACATGATTGACCGCTGCAATGAAGATCTGAATCCTATACACCTCCAGCGGCCTGGCTTGTCGTGAATGGAAAGACTGTTGATTTGACTACAGACCAGTTCAGGGATCAGGGACGCAACCATCATGCCGTCATGATTACATCCGACACGAGGTTTCAAGGATGGTTTGCTGTACAGGATGAATTCTTCGGGAAAACTATTCCTGATATAAAAAACAAAATTGTCGTGTGATGCAGTTCCTTATGAGCAGTAAGGTATTTACTTTATGGAAAATATTAAGTAACTTTACACTCATGCCTATAGAGGCAAGCGGACACCCTTACCACTTAGCATCCTTCTTAACGTTGGGTGCCGAGCAGGGACGTTAGTGGATAAAACATCCGTCTAATGTATGTAGTGACTATCTTTTACGTAGGTTGTGTCCGTGGAATAAACCCAGCTTTCGCTGGGTTTTTTTTAGGAGAAACCTATGGAATTGTATGAAAAAATCGTATGGTATATCGAGAAAGAGGCAGAGAAATTAGCTCTACGCCACCATGCGTACCATAACGCTTTGCATATTGAGAATGAAAGAAAACGCCAACGATCTTCGTCACCTTCAAATCTGAAAGTGGTTTCGAAACCACCACACTGGTCACAAGATAAAAAATTCGACCCGTTTTATGTAAAAAAACATGCAAAGACAATAGCATATTCTATTGCTAGTAAAATTAAATCTCAGACGTATGAACCATTTGAACCAGCAAAAAATAAGGTTGCAAAATCATCTGGCGGTTATAGAGAAGTAGCAATGTATCAGATTCCTGATGCTGCAATATCAACTTTTTTTTATCATAGATTACTCAGTAAAAACAAGCATCGCTTTAGTTCTTTTTCATATGCTTATCGTGATGATAGAAATGTGCATTTTGCGATTCAGGATATTGCCGTAGAATTATCTCAAAACTCAAGATTATTTGTTGCTGAATTCGATTTTTCGAAGTTTTTTGATGCAATTTCACATCAATATTTATTTGAACAATTCGAAAAAAATGGTTTTTTCATCAGTCAAGAAGAACGTTCTGTAATTAAAGCTTTTTTAAAAGGGCGCGATAGAGGAATACCCCAAGGTACATCTATATCACTCTTCTTAGCAAATCTGGCTTGTTGGAAACTTGATAAACAGTTAGAAAAAGAGGGGTTGCAATTCGCTAGATATGCAGATGACACTATAGTCTGGTCACAGGATTATACAAAAATCACCAAGGCTCTAGACATTATAAGTCATTTTTCTAAAGAGGTTGGTGTCGCACTAAACGCTGAAAAATCTGAGGGAATCAGTATCCTTTGCCCTAACGCTATGAAATCAGAGTTTCATAAAAGCAAAGATAAAGTTGATTTCTTAGGTTACTCGATATCTACTGATAAAGTTTCAATCAAAGACTCATCGGTCAAAAAAATCAAAAGAGAAATATCTTATATTTTGTATAAGCATCTAATTCAACCTCTTAAATCCTCACCTTTGAAAGCTCTAAAAATACCCGCAAATAACAAGGACGAAGCGTTACTGAGTGCAATTTGTGAAATACGAAGATATATGTATGGTAACCTTTCTGAAGATATGATATCAGCATATCTTAATGGGCGTAGCAATCGTATATTCTTTAAAGGAATAATGAGTTTTTATCCGTTAATTAACGATGAAGTGCAAATGAAATCTTTAGATGGTTGGTTAGTCAATGCTATTTTTAAGGCTGTTCAACATCGATCTATTCTTCTTGCATCTCATCATCAGCCTCGAACTCACATTTTCCCATTTAACGTATCAAGACGTGAGCTTTTGAAAATTTGTAATCGAACTCGCATCAACAAAATGAAGCTTCTTAAGTTTCCAAGTTTTTTAACTATATACAAAGCTATGCAAAAAGGTCTTATTGAGGTTGGTATTGTGGGAGTAACAGACTCTAAAGCCAACACTTATAACTATATATAAAACTTAGGCTTAATCTGGCTGTTATCGATTATTTTAAGGGTGTTAGCCTGATTAATCTTAATTTCATTGTATTAGATTGCGATGATAAGTTGTCCTCATTTAATTATATAAATTGTAATGGAAGTCCTTTCCTCAAAGTAGTCAGTTCCATAATTTTACTAACTACATTAATCCAGGAGTCAAGAATACACAGTTAGATCTTAGTACATTTACGATGAGTCGCTTTTTCGCGACCAATTTCCTGCCTCTTCTACAGAAAAGGCAATGAATGATTATTTACTGCCGCCCTATAAAATTCGAGCAGCGTTAAGCAAGGCAAATATAGTGCACAGCAAGTCACTCGCCATCGGTAAGTGTCAATAGTCTAAATTGATATTTCCTCTTTAATCATCTTCACTATTGCCTCTCACTGCTAATTGAATATCTTTATATTCTGCGCTTAGGGAGTCATATTGCGAAGCATTTAAAAGCCTATTTGAATTTAGCTCAATAACATTAGCATCATGTTTGAATTTATTTAATGCATCATTCTCCATTGCACACAGTATTATCTGATAATCCAGAGGGACACTGCGCATTAGTTCTTTAATGATTGTTTCATAACGGTGTCCTGCCTGCTCTTGCTGGTTAGGCGTATCAATGACGAAAGGAGGCACTATGCAAGTTTTAACACCATGTATTTGTTGCAGTACAGAGAGTTGATAAGCAAGTAATCCTCTAGCAGCCTCAGCAGCACCACCACCAAGCAACTGTTTATAATCAGTGGGTGATTTTACTTTGTTAAGGTTTATTCCTGTTGAACCTAGCGCTTCAATGTTTCCCAACAATTTTGACATAAAGGCCGAGTTCAGCTCTTCCTTGTCTTTGGTTGAAAGAATTTTTCTCTGGTCTTTTTTTAATTCCGTGATGGAGCTGTTGGCTTTGCTGATTTTTAGATCTTCATTATCAATTTTAACTTGAATATTTCTTGAGACGTTCTCAGTGGATATAGTATTTATTACTTGCGCAATGAGACCTTTTTCACTCGTGTTATCATCGGTGATGTACTTCTTATTGATTCTTTCAATTTCATTAGTAGCAAACTGAGCATCCTCATTTAATTCAGCTAATGATAATTTAAGTTCTGCTATTTTAGATGTTATTGAGTTTGCCTCCTCAAGCAGCGAATCCTTTTCTGAAAGAAGCAGCGCTCTGTTAGGTAGTGAGTTATCATGAAGAGTACCACACAATGGACACTCTAAATTATCCGTAGGAATGGACTCTACTGCAAACTTATAATCTTCTTCGAGTTCGTTTGCAGAACTGGTGGCTAACTCATACTGCCTTTCGAGATCATAAATATTTGAGGTGATCGTAGCCTGAGCATCATATAGGCTTATTTGATAGCTTATTAACTCTTGAAGCTCAGTATTTATTTCTTCCTGAATTCTATTGAACTCCTCATTATCTAAGGCTATGGGGGAAACCGCTGAATTATCAGCTATAACATCAACTGCGTTATTGAATTTTTCTATTTTTACTACTGACTCTTTCTTTATTATACCGAATTCATAAATGGTTTCTTCAATGTCGAAATGCTCTGGTTTTAAAAAACCAGTAAAATACTTGATTAACGGGGTTTTCCAATTCGCATATTGACCCAAGTTTTCAAATGAATCCCACGGTGAACTCCAGCTCTTTATCTGATCGATATAGAAAGGTAGATAGTAATATGCTGGAGGTGGAGTCTCTAAGGTTCCATCAGTACGATTAGGTAGTTTCATTCTGAAATTAATAAGATCGGAAAAGTCCTTTGAATACTCACCAGTTACATTTATATATCTTTTAGTAGTGCCATCAATAGCCCCCAAAATTATTGAGTGACTTCCCCGGCAGGTGAAATACTCTTTATTATTTAATGTGAAGTATAGTATGGATTTAATATCATTTGACTTCCATTCTTGATCGAAAATAGGCTCACATCCTAGAGACCATAGTAAGCTTTTAGCTAATGTGGACTTGCCAATACTGTTATCTTTTCCGGTAATTAGATTCAATCTCTTCGGAAACGTAAACTGATTCGCAAGTCTTTTCGAATCTGATATTAGAACTAATCGTTGAAATGTCAAGTTTCTCATTTTTCTTATTCCTTAAGTTCCGAATTAATAATTTATAGTGGTTTTTATTGATTTTTATATTATTCATTCATCACCTTTTATAAAACAATAAAGTATTTCACAGAGTATATCATCATGTTCGGGGACTTGAGTTTCAATTCTATATTCTTTGGCTTTTATAACAACTGAATCAATGTAATCACTAGCGTCTGTATAGTCCTCTTCTGGAACACTTTTGAGCGCCTGCTGTGCTATTCTCATTATACTCATATCAAAAGCTGAAACGTGCCCGATTCGACGCAAGACAATCTGTTTTACTTTTTTCTTTATTTTTCTATAAGTTAAGGTGTTCCATTTCATATCATTTGTTGCTAAGTAATCAAAATCTTTCTCAAAATCTTGAAAATTTGGGCTTGTTGTATGAACTGCGATGACATCCTTCACTTTATGAGATGTGAGAGACTTATCCTCAACCATTTTCTCCCACAAAGTAAAATCATGAGTGTTTTGGCCTTTGCGATGAATCTCATCGATGATGGCCCGATAAATATTTACTGCATTACAATGACTATTCGGGAATATTTCATTTACTAATTCAGCAAACCTACCAATTACGAACTCTTCTTGGTTTTCTAGCTTTATTTTTGGGACGATAAACTTTAAGTTTTCTGGAAAAATCTCTATGCCTATTTCGCTTTTTAATTTTTCCGTTAATGTCGATAGGCATTCTTTATTGAGATCGCCTGAAGTTATAATGTCGAGCTTTAACTTATTATCTTTTTGACCTAGTGAGAAACCATTGGATGATACAAGGCCTATTTCCGTTATCCGGGATTCATACGCTGTGCCTAAACATGAGCTTAATAACTTACCCAATATTGAACTTTTAGGTCCATCGGCGCCAGCTTCTCTTTTGGTCAAGGAATCAGGGGTGTATGGTTTTCCAGTATTCTTAACCTGGAAGAATTCAAAGCTTGCTGAATTACCATACAATGAGTCTGCTATAACAACATCCTCATGATGTTCAATTAGTAATGCATAATCACAATTAGATTTATGTTTTTCTATTATTCGACATAAAGCCCAATGATATTGAAAGTTATATTTAGCAAAAGTGCTTGCACCAGAGGTTTCTCTTTGGGCATGGCCTAAAATATTCCTCTCCATTGATAAGCCCTTCCTTTTCGCTGTAGATGATCCGAGTCACTATTAATTATTCTTACCAATCTAATTTAGGAAGGATACAAAGTCTATCAAATCGTGCTCTTAGTCCGCCCCACAGTAGATCCACTACATGCACGGACCACAGTCCATCTGGCGCAACCTACCATTCATTTCAACGATTTCCTAAGGACCATTTTTGTCAATAGATTGTTGCACAATACTCTGAGCATAGGGTGGAAGTCAAAATGGATAGCAAGAAGTAACCAACCTGAAGTAAAACGTACAGGGTGGGCCTAAAGTCAGGAAACCCTGCAACACCAGTATGGCTGCGGCCTGTGCAGGTTCTACCCCAGAAAAAACAGCTACGAGGTAGCCACAGTGTTCAAATAGCCAAAAATCAATAAGTGCCTCGGCAGCCTTTGGGGGACAAGGGATCACTGTTAATCAGTCCAATCATCAGGATCTTTACCATCACTATCAGCAGCAGTTTGTGAGGAATATTGATAACCATCCTCATTCAGCTTTTTGATAGCCTGACTTATCACCTGACGCTTACGGAATACCTGTATCTCAACGGTTGACCACTGATCTTTGTCATAGCCGTAGTCTGTCTCTTCATCACTATCACTATCCAAGTCTAACGCCTGCTCCAGATCCCAGTCAGAAAACGCAATATTCGCCTTCATGTCATTAGTATGCGGGAAGTAAGGTACACCACGCTTATTCGTATAGTTGAAACCATCAACGAGATCCCCTGCATCACCAGCCTGCGCCATTTGGTAGTAGAGATACAAGCGCTGACTTTCTGTCGTATTGACAACGTCTACTTTTATGGGCGTTGGTTAAGGATTGTTTCGTCGTTTTCTGCACGCAAACAACATTAGTGTCTGAATGTGAGTTTATTTTTTATCATATAATCAATAGGTTAATCAAATTTCCCCGCAAAGTTACAACTGTTTTCGTAAAATTTCGATATTCAAATTTTTTTCTTAGATAATTAGCGCCACTCAGTAACGAAGAGAGGTAATCGGTAATGACAAGCAACCATAAAATTAAGATAGTAACAATGGGTGAGGTAATGGATATGTTGAATTATAAGACAAGGAATTCAATTTACTATCTGGAAGCTAATGCCAACTTTCCGCCGCGAATAAAGATTGGAATACGTCGAGTGGGGTATGACTTAGAGGCAATTCAACAATGGTTGAAGTCTCGTACTATGTAATTAAATCTGTTTAATAAACAGAATGCATGTGGACCGCTATATCCTTGTGGTAATGCTGCACGTCTTGAATATTATAGGCATTATCGCTTGGTCACGGTCAATGGAGTGCAGACGCTTTAAAAGCATGATTTCGTCACGAATTAGAAAAAGCAACTTCCTCTGGAATAGATGATTTTCCGATGTGAAATTATTTATTCTCTATAAATTAATGGCTGAAAACTAGCAGGAGAATAAGATGAAATACATAAAAAATATGCGCAAATCACCACGATATTTGGAGAAATTTAGCCGGAGTTTTAAAAAAACTCGTAAGTTCCCGAACTTGCTTAGCGCCGAAACTGAAAATATATATCTTCTGTATACACTGCTATCGACCATCAACACAATTTCGTCCAGAGATCCCGATATGTCAAAGCTGGTTGATGTGGTTGGAAAACTGAAAGCTTGTCGCAAGGGACAACCTTGCCTCTGCCTACTTTGCAAGACCTGTTCACGCACACAGCGCCTACGGATTATGCAGGATAACTTTTCATGGGCTAATAAACTGGCTGATAGCCTTAGCGTGCTGAATTTGAACTTCAACAGCGCTGCAATTAACCCAGAAGACTTCAATAAAGATCTTTTGAGCAGCAAGATACATAAGATCGACATGCAATTGAAGGAATGGAGAGAAATAGCCGGAGATAACCTACTGATAGGTGGTGTATGGGGACTGAGTCATTACCATTTCGATAATTTAGTTAATAAAAACGTTTGGGTGCCACAAGTTCGTCTTATATTGCCTAATGATGAAGAGCTCCATCAGGAATTATTGAGTTTTATGATTGAGTCTGGCGAAGGGAACCTTCACGGGATTATTGAAAACAATCCCGTGAATAAACTCAAGGTCAAGACAGTCAATGATGCCCTTATCGCAGCTTATAATCCTTTATGGTGCGAATGCTCATGCCGTGTGGTAACAAAAGCAGGACGACTTATGCTGAATAAAAGCAAAGAGTCTTCACTCAGCAATGCGTTAATTGATGGGCTTTTTGTCCAGACTCAAATAGATACAAGCGACATAGAGATTTTGCGTAAATCAGGCTCAATTGGACGTAAAAGTAGTTTCATATCTGATTGGGATACTGAATAAATACTAATCAATGCATGTCCCCCTATGCAGGGGGACATGCATCAGCACTAACCCTAGGGCAAGACAGACTCTGCGGTTTATTTCATGGTTATGTGCAACGTTCAGGTGTTAAGGCATATTGAGTTTCATCACGTCTAATAGCACCCTACAGCACATATCCCCCATCGTAGAACCTTATGACTGTGAATAACTGAATGAAAGTATCACTTAAGCGTATTGATGATGGCTGTAAGTCTATCCCAGTAGGTACGAGTGAAGAGGGGCACCAACTTAGGTTGCGTTGTGACTATCTATCGCTTGTTTCGGATACGCACTCGCTGTCAGAAAAGCAGTTCCTATCTGAAAGATTCAAGGCAATTCGAGCTGATAACAGCCTGTATCGAATCGCCCCGCATTTTTCCAATGGTCGGATTGGCAAAAAGAGTAGATATCGTGAAGCTGTTACTATCAAAGCAAAGTACCCAGGTGCCCCAGTGTTGCTTTGGATTGGCTATGGTGCAGTGAACAAAGGGGCGGGGGACATCCGCTTTGACTTCCGACCTCAGCATCTTTCCAATGTGGGGCTCAACAAATTGCTTCTTTGGCTGGCGGATGAACACCGTCTGGGGCCATTGTTGTTTACTCTGTTGGAACGAGCCTGGATCACCCGCGTTGATGCGGCGCTAGATGTTTACGAGTTCTACCTTAAAGATGCGTATGTGTCGTTGAAAGGCAGCTACAAAGCCGAAAACCGTGATTTTCCTGATGGTGGAAGAGAGATCTGTTTGGGTAGTCGAACGTCACAACTGTACATCGCTTGTTACCCCAAAATAGACGCTCTTGGTACGTTGCCATCTGAGCCAGATACCGAAGGTATGGTTACGATTAATACGGCACAATTACCGTGTTTCACGCGGTTTGAGGCTAGGTTGCATATGAAGCAAAAGCACCAGCTAAAATTGAAGAATATGCAAGGGATCGCCAACCTGTTTGATGGTCTGGAGTTCTATAACCGATCTTTAGATGCCGACTTGGTTGAGTACCCAGAATTTGCGGTATTGCTTCAACAATGGCCATTACCGCAAGCAAAGTCCGAGTTCAAAAAAATGGTGGGGAAAAATGAGTTACAGAAGTTTGAACGTCAGTGCTTACGCTACCATATCAGACCAACTTTTATTGATACACCAGCAGTATGGGAGCATTGGCGTTTATGCATCCATAACCTTGGTTTATTGGGGCAACCAGCCTATTGGTTGCTTCGGCACCGGCAACGCAGGGAGGCCAGAGGGTTGAGCATATTGGGCCTATAACCAAGCTTGCGGTTAAAGATAATAATTATGGGGGTAGATCTGCGAGTAGACGTATGTATTTTGCTCGCAGGTCTGTCAAATTGCAATATAGAGCGTCCACAAATCTGACTCTCGTACATTGGTAGGGGAAAACCGGAGACCAATTTTTATTTCCGTATGGCAGATTAAGCTATTATTACCATGATTTTAATTCAGGTTAACAACAGAGTTAAAACAGCATTTATCTGCTGTAACTGGCTCTTTCATCCATAGCGCAGAATCTAGGGTTATATATCAAAACCGCCATTTCAATCTAAAAGGTATATTGGGCTATATAACTGGTCTGTATATGCTATAACTCTGTATATAGATGGTATGTTGATAGTATATGTCTATATAGCTACTGCCATATTAATAGTGATATTGTGCAGCAGGTATCAGCGACCGGGAGCGTGAGTAGTTGGACATCATAACATAATTTTTGGCTTGCGTAATTAACTACTGTTAATTGCGTTATGGAGTTATGCAATTGGTTGTTTCTCACATTAACCGACAGGCAGGTATATATGGCTTATATTATTGATCGCGGTATATTGACGTCTTTAGATACTTACGATAAGTTTATTGAGGATGTACATAAAATACGCTTTATTGGGAAAGATAAGCGTCAGTCACCCACTTTCTATAAAGAAATACAACAGTTTTTACAACATTTGGTTTGTAATGTATTCTTGTATGCAGAAGATACTGGCCCGGATGATCCCTATACAACTTTTTCACCTATATCCAGTGTGCTGGGAAAGAAAAAGCTCAAGTTTGTTTTTGAACAGTCAAAATATTTGTGTTGTGACCGGGCATTAGAGCTTATTGCGGAAGCAGGTATCATCAAGATTAAATCACATGATTTTGGAAAGGGGCTTAGTCGCCTTTTTGCCTTGTCAAAGGCTCATCTTCGTAGATGGTTTGGCGATCAAAAGCACGCTGAGTATATGCAACGTACAGATCGCTTTATTTATCTCACGACTGCCCTCCGTAGGCGGAATATAGACAGTTTTACCGAGGAATCGCTGATCCGGAAAGCCTTATCTGAATGCCGCAAGCCTAAGCACGCGGTACGTCATATTATGTCGCGGGAAACGCAGGTTTATATGCGGGAAGTGTACCGTAACATGGGTGGATTGCGTATTAATCTGGATAAACTGCAAGCTTATCAGCCCTTGAATGAAAGGGAGGCACTCCAAAAGACCATGTTCTTGAATCATCTTGCAGAACGTGGTTGTCGTCTTGTCAGCAGTGTTCCTTTGGTGGTGGAGTACTGGCCTGAGTATAAGGTGGCTGACTTGGGTACACGCTCCTTTGAGAAGCATGGTGGCTTTCAGGCGTTAAAATCAGAGATTAAATGGCATATCTTTGAAGGCTACAACTATGACATCGAAAGCAGCCAATTAACCATTCTGCGTCATGAACTTGAGAAATATGGGCTTAAGTGTGTGCGCCTGAAGAAAATCACCAAAGAAAAAGTGATGCGGCGCTTCGACATTGACGAAGGATCTGCAAAAACGTTGATTTATAGCCTGATTTACTCGCTTGGTGAGGTCAGGAAGCATAAGGAAAGCGAAGTATTCAACATCTTGTGTAACGCTTACGGTTATGACGTGGCAGTCGAAAAGGCGGATAGCTGGCGTGAGTTCATTCGGCCAATCAGAAAGAAGCTAAAACAGCTTGTTGAGATCTATATTGGGCAAGGAGTTAACTGTCCGGGGCGAGGATTGGCAATCCGCAACGCAGTACGCCAAACATACCTGATTAATCCCAAGAAAATCACCCACAAAAACCGCTGCCGCATTCTCAGTCATATGTTCCAGGGCATTGAAAGCTTAGCGACGTATGAGACCATCTTGCTGAATCCCGGTGTATGTGGCTCAAGTGAGCATGATGGGCTGGTCAGCAGCGTTCCGTTGAAATGGGTACACCCCTACCTACGGTTAAAGTTGAAGCATCAGAGTATCCCTGAGGTAGGTTCGGACAAGCTTAAAGGGCGATCCAAGTCAATTACTCGCTTTTAACCACATATTAGGCTGAGGCTGTATCACTAACCTTTCTTTATTATTAGAGGCTATGAATTTTTCTCAAGGCTATTCTATTATTTTTTATCAACTATTGTTGGAATATCACCTTTAGGAATGTCAACACTGATATTCGTTCTTGCTTTGTCTTTATTTTTTTCATGATTAGCCTATTTCTGCTGGAAGGACGCAAGTGTGATAAATAGGCTATTACAAGAAAATATCTCTTAAAGAATCAAATGGAATCTCTATCTCTAGGTTTTTCTTCTTTTATGAGAAGATCCTCAGATTTGGGTAGTGCATCCAATATTTTCTTTAATTGGTGATATGTTATACTATCATACACCTCCATTGTATTTTCACTCAAGGCATGAATAAATGACTCTACAATATCCTTTTTTATATTTACTTTTCCTTTTAACTCTTCAACTCTATATTCATTTTCTAACTCCATAATTTTCGCTTTGGTATTTATTTTAGATATAAAAGCTTTTAATGATGGATAAAGTAAAGAAAAAGAAATTGAAAAAATCAACGGATATATAATAGAGTGTATTACCCCCGGATACACAGATTCAATTTCAGCAACTCGTTTAATGCCTTTGCTTTCAGAGGTTAGTAAAACGACTATGGGCATCCAGTTACAAATAATTGCTGCTATGGTATATGAGCTTAGCAGCGGGCTGGAAATTCTCTCATTTAAATTATTAGAAATTGAATTTAGAAATTCCTTTATCATAATAATGTCCTTGTTTAATTTTTTGTAAAAGCACTCTATATAATTTTAGGTAGAGAGTGATTATGTTGAAAAGTTAATATTTATTTTTAATTAAAACAAAGGAATTATGGGGCTGTTATCTGGCTTATCTGCTCGAATAATGCTAATAGGATCTCCTAGTATATCAAATCTATCAATTTTTAGCGGTGGGATGATTAGAAAACCATCTTGTCCTTTTTTTCTTGCTAATTCTCTTGTTTCCATCAAAATTCTTCCTAACACATTTATGCCGTAAAAACTATTATCCGACTCTTTTCTTGCTCCCCAGAAAATATCTTTATCTGAGTGTTCTACAATATTAGCTTCATTAGTTGCATTAAGGAGTTCAAAAAATGGCTTCCAGTTCTGACAAAGTTTCACTCTGACACACCATTTCATTATTGAAACGCGATTTTCTTCCCAGCCAGCACGTGTTAACGCATCATATTTCCTTGCGATTTTTTTTGCTTCAAATGGGTTTGAGTTCGTAATTATCAGTTTTTGAATGTCTGGGTGCTCTGGGTAGCGACAAGCTTGATATAATATCTCGCTTGATTGAATTGGGATGTTGTTAATAAGTAGAGGGTACCCTTTTGCCATATTGGATAGTCCTCCCCATTTCTCAGTCGTTTTTCTGAATGAAACGGTTTTTTCACTCTTATATATTCTATACATTGTGCTTTTATTCATATCCAGCTCTTTTCATTAAAGGATACCAGCAATCAAGAGCTTTGTTACCTGTATGTTCATAAGTACCCCACCAAAATACTAAAGGGGTATTGTTTGGGCAGTTACGATAAGAGAAAACACTTCCTCCAAATCCTAAGCCGTGATAAGTTTTAAAGCCTAATGGCTTGAGGCTAGGTTTACGTTCTAAAGAGTGTTCCAATATTAAAAATCCTTTCTCAGTAAGGATTTTTTCATATCTATCTCTATTTTCAGAATTTTTAAAAACATCTCCCTCGATGAAGCCGTTACGATACTCACCGACATATGTTGGGGTCGTTGCCCATTGTGGGATTTCAATTAAGTTTTCTCTTGGCCAGAAAACGTCAGACTGTTTTGAGTATGTCAATCGATTTTCTAGAAGAAAACCCCTTCCCATTACGCTCATTCTTGAGATGGAAATATTTATATTTCTACTTTCTAGCCTTTTCTTTAGCTCTGTTAGAAGATAATGTTTGCCTGATGAAAATTGAATAAAAAAAGCAATAATGATATCTGCATTTCGAATATCATTCCCTTCACAAAATGCTGTTATATCACTGAGTGCTTTCTTGGCTGAAAATGATAGATCATCTTGATAAATAAACTTGTTTCTTAAATTTTCTTTTTTTGTGAAGGAGTTAATGGTTAATAATTTGAATCTTCCGTGTTCATTGGCAGCCAACTGCATTTTTTCTAATATTTCATGCTGACTATTTCCCGAAGCCTGAATATCAAGAAAGGAGTATCCTAAGAAATACTCTTCATTAGCTGGTCTTTTAATAATTGCGGTAACAAAATCATCATATTTTTGTTCAGTGATATAAAATATTTTTAATAGCTCATCAGTCTGTGTTAAAACAAACTCTCTGTCATTTTGATTAAACTGACTAATCCATTTGTCCACATGAATTGCGTCGATCCCACTGTCTGGTTGATGACGATAGTCTGAGATAGTAGAAGCAATGCTTTTCTTAAGCCTCAAAATTGGATCTTGTTGTTGGCTCATAACCACTGTCCTTCTATTTTACTTTTATACACTGGCAGTGAAAACTAAGTTTCACCTTTTAATGTCTAATATTGCATCATTAGACAACACACTATCATGCAGTGTCCAGTGAAGGATTGTGTCAGACTGGTTTTAGCTAGCAAATGTCGGGTTAGCCAAATTTTCATCCATCTTACCAAGCCAAACTCGTAAGCAGTGTAGAGCTGGTGTAAAGTAATCCCGACAAGCACATTAGACTGTGTACCTTAGCCGTGGGGCGCGACCCTTTGGGGTGGCCATTTGAACGTCTATCTGCGTTACTCTCCGCTTATTTGGTCCACCAAGGGGACGGCTTGTGTCTTGTCATGCGTCAAAATGACTTTCAGCGGCGTTCATGTGCAATAGAAGGACACTGCCTAGAGCCACATTGAAAAGCAGTCATGATCTAAAGCTGGCTTTTGATGAGCTTTCCACAAACTCCCCCCACCAGTCCATCATCTCGCGCCGTTGCTCTAGGTAGATTGCTCGGTTGTAAGCACGCCTAACCTCATTGCCATCAATGTGAGCGAGGGCAGCTTCAATCACATCAGGCGGAAAGCCTTGTTCGTTTAACGCTGTTGATGCGATCGAACGGAATCCGTGTGCCACCAGGCGGCCTGCAAAACCAACTCGTTTAATCGCTGCGTTAACCGTCTGGCTATTCATTGGTTTAGTGTGCGGTGATTTCATGCTTGGGAATACATGTTCTCTATGCCCACTAATCGGTTTCATCACTTTAAGAATTGCTAATGCCTGTGGTGAGAGAGGAATAGCGTGTTCACGCTTCATTTTCATCCGTGAGGCAGGGATAGTCCAAAGCGCGTTTGCAACGTCTATCTCATCCCATGATGCTTCTGCTGCCTCCGCAGGGCGTGTCATGGTTAACAGTTGCCACTGTAGCAAGCAGTATGTCTGACGTTCGATATTGACACCTTGAAATGCAGACATTAATTCTGACAACTGTTCTGGGCGTAGTGCTGGGAGATTCTTTACAACTGGATTCTCAAATGCAGCAGTAATTTTTGCCGCTGGGTTGGCATCAACAAAACCGACGTTAACAGCGTAGTACATGATTTCGTTGATGCGTTGGGCTACTCGCTTAACTGACTCCAACTTACCTTGTGCCTTTAGCGGCTCAAGAGCGGTGATAAAGTGACGTGCTTTCAGTTCAGTGATTGCTATGTTGCCAACGGAAGGGAGGACGTGTAGTTCAAGAGAGCGCCAGATGTCTTTTAGGGTGTTTTCTTGCAGGTTTGATTTAGATTTTACTTTGAACCAATCAGTGGCGATTTTTTCGAAAGTATTGTTCTTTTCTTCTAAGCGACGCTGTTCTTCTGCTTGCTTGTATTCCTGAGGGTCGATCCCTTTAGCTATCAACTCTCTGGCGTTTTCTCTTTTTTGGCGGGCTTCTGCAAGGCTGACCGTGGGATAACTACCAAAACTTATCAATGCTCTTTTTTTCGTGATGGGGCGGTAGTAGTTAAATCGCCATATCTTGGAGCCGGAGGGTTTTATCAGAAGGTACAGGCCGTTGCCGTCTTGTAAGGTAAACTCTGTGTCAGTGGGCTTGGTCGTTTTGATTTTTGTATTAGTCAGTGGCGTAGTTGTACGCGCCATAGTTATACACCTTTTAGTTATATGCTGTGCGTATAACTAATTATATAACTAAAAGCTGTGCTTGTCAGCGATTACAAATGAGTCTAAATGACCATAAAAAAAGCCTTCAGCGTTGATTCTGAAGGCTTTTTTATACTTAGGTACTCGTTACTACTTAAGAATTTGGTGGAGCTGGGGGGATTTGAACCCCCGTCCGAAATTACTACACCGTCGGCACTACATGCTTAGTCCAATCTTTACATTCGCCGGTCAGCTGCGGATGGACACGCCACTAACAAACTATCCTGATTGGTTTTAACGCTTCAGCCCCAGGCAAGGCATCCACGCGATCTCTTTTAGGTTTGACCTCTCATTGATCCCCGTCCTAAGAGCGGAGGCTAGGGAGAGAGGGCTCTAAGCAGGTTATTAAGCTGCTAGTGCGTAGTTTTCGTCGTTTGCGACTATTTTTTTGCGGCTTTTTACGAGGCAAACCGCCCCTCGGCATGCTCCTAGGGCTTCGCAAATCCCGTCGAATCCAGAATCAGCCCCAAGTAACTCTGTGCAGTATACCAGAAGTATATCCTGTTAAGCCAGCAACTTAACGATTGGCGTGCTTCATGATACGGGCTTTCGCCGTCTGCCACTCGCGATCTTTGATATCATCGCGCTTATCGTGTTCTTTCTTACCTTTGGCTACACCAATCTTCACTTTGCTCCAGGCATTTTTCCAATACATGGAAAGAGCGACGACGGTGTAACCCTCGCGGTTAACGCGGCCGATCAGTGAGTCTAGCTCACGTTTCTTCAGCAGTAATTTGCGGGAACGTGTAGGATCGCATACAACATGAGTCGAAGCGACGTTCAACGGCGAAATAGTAGCGCCAAACAGGTAGGCCTCTCCGTCGCGGAACATTACATAACTGTCGCTGATGTTAGCTTTGCCAGCACGCAGTGATTTTACTTCCCAACCTTGCAGAGCCAAACCCGCCTCGATCTCTTCTTCAATGGAGTATTCGAAACGTGCTCGCTTGTTTTGCGCAATGGTAGCGGAACCGGGTTTGTATGCTTTTTTCTTTGTCATAGTGTATTCATTATACTGGATGCCGCAGCGAAAGAAATCCTTTCCCGTTCAGCACCTGCGCAATTTCTCGCATTTTTATCTGTCAAATGCCTAGCAGTTTTTTGTCTGATGGCAGATAAATGGTATTATCTGTACGTTTTATGCCTCTCAGGAAATGATATGCCCCAGATCCATCGGTCTGCATTGGTGCCATTTAGCGCCGAGCAGATGTATCAGTTGGTTAATGATGTTCATTCTTACCCCGAATTTCTGCCCGGTTGCACAGGCAGCAGGGTGCTTAACGCTACCCCAAATGAAATGACCGCTGCTGTTGAAGTGGCCAAAGCCGGTATCAGCAAAACTTTCACCACGCGCAATACGTTACTGGATAACCAAAGCATCAATATGCAATTAGTTGATGGTCCGTTCCGGACACTGATGGGGGGATGGAAGTTCACCGCATTAAGCCCTGAAGCGTGCAAGGTGGAATTGCATCTGGACTTTGAGTTCACCAATAAGCTTATCGAACTTGCCTTTGGTAAAATTTTTAAAGAGCTAGCCGGTAGTATGGTGCAAGCGTTCACTCAGCGCGCGAAAGAGGTCTACAGTGTCTGTAATACGCGTTGAAGTTGTCTACGCGTTACCGGAGCGCCAGTATGTTCGCCAGGTGCAACTTACAGAAGGTAGCAGTGTCGAGCAGGCTATACAGGCTTCTGGTTTGTTAGAGCTGCGTAAAGATATCGATTTAGCTAATAACAAGGTTGGTATTTACAGTAGGCCAGCCAAACTGGACGATGTGCTTAGTGAGGGTGATAGGGTGGAGATTTACCGGCCACTCATTGCCGATCCTAAAGAATTGCGCCGCCAACGAGCGGAAAAAGCAAAAAAATAAGGCGCTCAATGCGCCTTATTTCATCAGAAAACCTGCTCCCGAGTTGCAGCCTTTGACTGTCGTGAAGAGTCCTACACATCCTCACGGGCCGGAAGACCGTTCCTGCGGGCTTAGTTTGTCAACGACTGCTTGTTCTGTATATCCGTTAATACACCTGAACTGTCGAACGTCAGCGTCAGCGTTTGCTGTGTGACTTTTTCGTGGCCTGGCTGTTGGCGGAACACATAGAACCAAGTCTGAGTACCAAATGGATCCTGCATCATTGGTGTGCCCAATGTGTAAGCAACCTGCTGTTGAGTCATCCCTTTGTGGATTTTCGCCACATCGGTT
This sequence comes from Serratia aquatilis, assembly GCF_044865145.1. NCBI lineage: Bacteria > Pseudomonadati > Pseudomonadota > Gammaproteobacteria > Enterobacterales > Yersiniaceae > Serratia > Serratia aquatilis. Next base: position 1,477,445 of record NZ_CP173186.1, read on the forward strand.
GGGGTCAGGTAGTTACCCTGGTTGATATCAGGCCGATAAACTACCTTCTCAAAAGTAGAACAGCCTGCAGTCAGCATCACAAGAACCACAGCAGCAGCTGTCAGCATTTTACAGCGCATAGTAATCATATTCCTTTAGGGCATAGGGTGCCGATGATAATAGACCTTGCAGCAGTTGGGAACCTTTACAGGGCTTCAATATGACCTCAGGAATGCAAAAAAGTTGTTCTTTTTTATGCTGCAAGCAGCTCTTTTGCGTTTGCCAACGTATTTTTGGTGACTTCACTACCACCGAGAAGGCGCGCCAACTCTTGCAAGCGAGCTCGTTTGTCCAGTGGCGACATTTGGGTTTCGGTCTCTGTGCCATCAGTTTGTTTGCTGACAAAGAAATGTTGGTGACCACAACCGGCAACCTGTGGCAAGTGAGTAACACACATAACTTGGGTCGACTCACCCAACTGACGCAGTAGGCGGCCGACAATCGCTGCCGTTGGGCCACTTATACCCACATCAACTTCGTCAAAGATCAACGCTGGAGTTTCCATCTTGCGCGCGGTGATCACCTGGATAGCTAATGCGATACGGGAAAGCTCACCACCAGATGCGACTTTTGCCAATGGTTGCAGAGGTTGCCCTGGGTTGGTTGAAACGCAGAACTCCACGCGGCTGGCACCCTCAATGCTTAAATGTTCTGGCTCGAAGCGCACGTCGATATTGAACTTACCGTGCGGCATGGAGAGTGCGTTCATGCTTTCAGTAATCAGCGTTGTTAATTCGCTAGCATAATGTTGGCGTTTTTGATGCAACTGCTCAGCCAGATCCAACGCTTGTTGGTGATGCAGAGTGACCGCTTCACTCAGGTGCTGATGATCGTTCTCTTGCTGTGACAGCAATTGTTGTTCTTCCAGCAGTTCCTGATGCAGGTTAGGCAGCTCTTCCGGTGAAACATGATGCTTGCGTGCTAGGCTGATTTGGCGCGATATACGCTGTTCCAGTTCATGCAGACGGTTGGGATCGAGATCCATGCGGTCTGCGTAATGGCGCAGCTCATCACTGGCTTCACTGAGTTGGATCGATGCTTCTTCAAGCATATCCAGTAAGCCGCTCAGATTTTCATCCATACTCACCAGTTCAACCAGCAGGTGCTTGGTGCTATAGATTTGGCTGAGCATATTGTGTTGCTCGTCGTCTGCCAGGAGTTGAAGTGCCTGCTGGCTAATGGTCAACAACTGGCCGCTATTGGCAAGACGCTTATACTCGGTGTCGATCTGTTCAAATTCACCAGCCTGCGGGGCGAATTCATTCAACTCTTTTAACTGGTATTGCAGCAGCTGTTTACGTGCATCGCGTTCGATAGATTGCTGTTGATGATGCGCCAGTTCGCGGCAGCTCTGGTGCCACTGCTGATAAGCTTGACGCATGGATGCCAGCAGGGTGGGTTCGCTCGCGTAGGCATCCAACAACTGTTTTTGATGTTCTGGTTTCAGCAACAATTGGTGAGCGTGCTGGCCATGGATCTGGATCAGGCGTTGACCAAGCTCACGCAGTTGGGAAAGGGGGACGGCGGTGCCGTTGATAAAACCGCGAGAACGACCATCTATGCCAATCACCCGGCGCAGAAGGCACTCATTGCTGTCGTCCAACTGATTTTGCTCCAGCCATTCACGGGCAGAAGGGGTGTCTGCCAGAGAGAAACGGGCACAAATATCGGCTCTGGTTGCACCAAGCCGCACGACATTACCGTCTGCACGGCTGCCAAGGCATAAGCCCAATGCATCGATGGCAATCGACTTACCGGCGCCGGTTTCACCGGTAATCGCCGTCATACCCGGTTGAAAATCGATCTCCAACTCACGAACGATAGCAAAGTTGCTGATGGTTAGTTGCGCCAGCATAGTGACCTTCCTGTGTATAAATACATAACTGTAATTAAATACAGTATAAACTGGTTTTATATACAGTAAAGTGACTGATGCCATTTTTAGAATAATTTTTTTGACCACCCCAACTTGGTGCTTAATGTATTGAAATAGCTATAGTCCTTCGGATGAATCAAGTTCAGGTAGAAATCACTGCGCCGAATCAGTACTTCTTCCCCTTCCTGAATAGGCAGGGCTATCTGGCTATCGCAACTGATTTCCAGGTCGCCGCCAGTATGGGAAAACTTTAACCGAATGGTACTGTCGCCATTGATTACCAGTGGCCTGGCAGAAAGCGTATGTGGGAACATGGGGACCAGTGCAATAGCTTCCAGAGAGGGAGTCAATATCGGCCCGCCAGCGGAAAGCGAATAGGCTGTGGAGCCGGTGGGCGTGGCAATAATCAAGCCGTCCGAGCGTTGGGAAAAAGCGAAACGGTCGTCGATATAGACCTCAAATTCGATCATGTGTGCTACCTTGCCAGGGTGTAACACGACCTCATTGATTGCCGTACTGATACGGCATTGTTGGTGCTGCTTATGGACGATGGTTTCCAGCAGGAAGCGCTTCTCGTCGATATATTCACCTTCGAGCACGTCTGCCAACTGCTGAAGAGCATTATCGGGATCAAGGTCAGTCAGAAAGCCTAGATTGCCACGGTTAACCCCGATAACTTTGATATCATAGCGGGCAAGGACGCGCGCTGCGCCAAGCATATTGCCATCTCCACCGACCACCACGGCCAGATCGGCTCGTTGACCAATCTCCGCCAGACTGCCTGTTACCACATCCTTTAGGCCAAGATCGTGGGCAATCTGGCTTTCAAGGATCACTGAATAACCGCGAGCGACCAACCACTCAAACAACATCTCATGTGTTGCCAGCGCAGAAGGGTGGCGCGGGTGCCCAACAATGCCAATACATGCAAATTTTTTCTTCATTGCTGTGATTTTCCTCACCGGGGTCGGTTTATGCCCCCACATTGTGACCGGTCGACTTGAAACCCCGGTTTTGATCCCCATAATAAGCGAAGTTACGAGATTAATGCTAAAACGCGGAGATATTCATGAGTAGTAAAGAACAGAAGACGCCAAACGAGCAAGTCTCGGAAGAAATGGAACAGCAAGCACAGCGCGAGGAAGGCATGCCAGAGTTAGCGGAAGGTGTCGATCTGCGCGATGAACGCATTGCTGAACTGGAAACTCAACTGGTTGAAGCACTGCAACGTGAGCGTGAAAGCCTGCTGCGTGCCAAAGCGGAAATGGAAAATGTCCGCCGTCGTACTGAGCTGGATGTTGAAAAAGCGCACAAGTTTGCGCTGGAAAAATTCTCTGGTGACCTGCTGCCTGTGATCGACAACCTTGAGCGTGCGCTTTCGTTGGCAGACAAGAACAACCCAGAGCTGGCTGCAATGATCGAAGGTGTTGAACTGACGCTGAAATCGCTGCTTGATGCCGTTCGCAAATATGGTATCGAGGTTGTTGGTGATACCCACGTGCCGTTCAACCCGGATGTCCATCAGGCAATGAGCATGATGGAATCAGCCGAGCACCAGCCGAACCACGTGATGATGGTCATGCAGAAGGGCTATACCTTGAATGGCCGTTTGCTGCGCCCGGCAATGGTCGCGGTTTCTAAAGCGAAGTCCTGATTAGGCTTGGCGAACAAAAGGCACTTTCCAGTGCCTTTTAAGTCCTATCATGCCTGTGGCAATCTGGGCACCCAGTCTATTGGTGCCAGGCCCTGTTGTTCAAGCAACTGGTTAGCCTGTGAAAAGTGTCGGCATCCCAAAAAACCGCGATGAGCGGAAAGCGGTGATGGATGTGGGGCTTTCAGCACGTGATGACGATGGCGATCGATAAAATTCCCTTTCTTCTGCGCATGTGAACCCCATAGCAGAAATACGACCCCTTCACGGTTTTCATTCAATGCGGCTATAACGCTGTCGGTAAAAGTTTCCCAGCCTAAATTGGCATGGGAATGTGCCCGGCCCGCTTCTACCGTTAACACAGTATTGAGCAGCAGAACGCCTTGTTCTGCCCAACTTTGCAGGCAGCCGTGTGTTGGGCGCTCAAAGCCAGGGATGTCGGTCACCAACTCTTTATACATATTGACCAGTGAAGGTGGTGCAGGAATGCCCGGACGCACAGAAAATGACAGGCCGTGTGCCTGATTGGGGCCGTGATAAGGGTCTTGACCGAGGATCACCACTTTGACATCCGTAAACTCGGTAAAACGGAAGGCGTTAAACACGTCCTTCTGTGGTGGGTAAATGGTCTTACCAGATTGACGTTCTGCGGCAACAAAGGCGAGCGTATCAAGAAAATAGGGTTGCTCTTTCTCTTTGCCAATAACGTCATGCCAGGTGAGGGGGGTAGACATAAACGCTCTCCTTTGTTTTCTTTAGCATTTCATTGCGCATAGCTTACCGTTAACTATCGTTCGACGAAACCCACTTCTGTAATCGATGTGGTGAAGCGTTATGGTCAGTAAATACAAAAATTTTTGAAAATTTACAAAAATAATTTTAAGCCTTCGAAGTGATAAAATTGATATAAAACATAAATTTGCCCTTGATGGCTGAAAGTGGGTCCTTAAAAAATTGACTTTAATCAAAGAATCGACCAGTTCAGACTGGTATATAGAACAACAAGACAACATTGGTTTTACCAAATGGCCGGAATACCAACTGGGTTTTCGGTGATGTAGAAATTTTTCTCCCCTATTACGGAGGCAACAAAATGATTACTGGTATTCAAATCACTAAAGCGAACAATCAGGCCCTGGTGAACTCTTTCTGGTTGCTAGACGAAGAGAAGTCAGAAGCTCGTTGCGTATGTGCCAAAGCGGATTACGCAGAAGATCAAATTGTACCTGTCAGCGAATTGGGTCAGATCGAATATCGCGAAGTACCGATGGAAATGCAGCCTACCGTTCGTGTAGAAGGTGGCCAGCATTTGAACGTCAACGTGCTGCGTCGTGAAACTCTGGAAGATGCCGTCAAAAATCCAGAAAAATACCCGCAGCTGACTATTCGCGTTTCTGGCTATGCAGTGCGTTTCAACTCTCTGACGCCTGAGCAGCAACGTGATGTGATCGCTCGTACCTTTACTGAAAGCCTGTAATCTCGGGCTAGGTCAAAGGGAGCGTTGATTCCCTTCAGACTATCAAAGAACCCCATTTCATTTGTGAACTGGGGTTCTTTTTTTGCCGTGCTATCAGCAAGCATCCCCGCAAGGTTGTGCTATTTGCTCTGTTTCGCGTTTTAGTTCAACCTGCCGAAATAGTGAAAAGTCCCGGCCAGCGGGCCAGGACTTTATGGGGAGTCTGAAGAGACGTTTTTCTGAGGCTGGAAGGATTACTCGGTGCCGGGTTTGGCCTTCGGTTGGCGGCGCTTACCAACGTTTTTCGCGTCGCGGTGGCGTACCTTTACCTTAGCCTTTTCTTTATTTTTCACTTTGTCTTCAGCGCGTTTGGCCAACACTTTCTTCGAAGGCTTACCATTACTCTTCTCGCTTGGTACTTTCGTGGTCGGACGTAGTTCCTCGATCACACGAGCTTTCAGCGGTTCGTTGAGATAACGGCCAACTTTCCCTAGCAGCAGGTGATCGTGTGCCTCAACCAGCGAAATTGCCGTTCCCTTACGCCCGGCACGGCCTGTACGGCCAATTCGGTGCAGGTAGGTATCGGCGGTGCGTGGCATGTCAAAGTTGAACACGTGGGTAATATCCAGAATATCCAACCCGCGTGCAGCAACGTCTGTGGCAACCAGTACGTTTACCCGGCCATCCATCATGCGTTTTACCGCTTCGTTGCGCTTGGCCTGCACCATTTCACCCTCAAGATAACAGGTGTTGATACCCGCTTCGCGCAACCAGGCCGCTAATTCATGCACGCGCTCGCGTTTGCGGACAAAAATTACCGACTTCTGCACGTCTGGTTGTTTCAGCAGATGTACCAGAAGGGCAGTTTTATGCTTTACATCATCAGCGCGGTAGTACCACTGGAGGATTTTTTTACGCTCGCGACGTGATGGATCGGCCTCAACTTCAACCGGCTCTTTCAAGATGCGCTCGGCGAATTCGCGGATGGCTTCGCCTTCCAGCGTGGCGGAGAACAGTAAAGTCTGGGTACGCCAGCGCGTCTCGGCAGAGATAGTTTCGATATCTTGCGCAAAGCCCATATCGAGCATGCGATCGGCTTCATCCAGGATCAACGTTTCTACGGCGCGGCAGTCGAAGTTTTCTTCTTTGATGTATTGCAGTAAACGGCCGGTCGTAGCTACAACCACATCCTGGTTCTCACTAAATACTTCCGCGTGGTTCATATAGGCCACGCCACCGGTGATAGTGGCAATATCCAGCGAGGTATGCGCAGCCAATTCACGCGCTTGATCGGCCACCTGCATTGCCAGTTCACGCGTTGGGGTGAGGATCAGCACACGCGGCGGGCCAGACTTCTTACGCGGAAAATCCAGCAGATGCTGCAAAACGGGCAGTAAGAAGGCGGCCGTTTTACCAGTGCCGGTCGGCGCCGAACCTAATACGTCGCGCCCATCCATTGCCGGCGGGATCGCTTCGGCCTGAATAGCCGTGGGGCGATCGTAGCCTTTATCACGCAATGCGGTGATCAGGCGTTCGTCGAGTTCGAGTTCGGAAAAATTGGTTGCTGTCATGGTCTACCTCTACTTGGGGCGCCGATTATAGACGGGTTAGCCTCAGGGTTCACCCTTTTTAAGGAAAGCATCTCTTTTCCCCTGAATCAGATTGCCTTATGCTACGCCAGTTTTGTTTTCAGGTGGTCATTGTGAGTAATCAATACAGCACTAAACCGAAAATGCGCCGTGGCGGTTTTACCTTCAAACAGTTCTTTGTGGCTCACGATCGCTGTGCCATGAAAGTGGGTACCGACGGCGTGCTACTCGGTGCATGGGCAATAGTGGAGGGAAGACAACGTGTGCTGGATATTGGATGTGGCAGTGGCCTGATCGCTCTTATGTTAGCTCAACGCTCGGCAACTGGAGCGATCATTGATGCCGTTGAGCTCGATAGCGAGGCCGCAGTTCAGGCACAGGAAAATGTGCAGGCTTCACCTTGGCCGCAAAAAATTCAGGTACATCATCAAGACATCCATCTTTTTGCGCTGCAGCATGCTAATTGCTATGACCTGATCGTCAGTAATCCCCCTTATTTTGAACCTTCTGTTGCCTGCCGCGACTTGGCGAGAACCAATGCCCGCTATACCGAAACATTGAATCACGATGCTCTACTGGATTGTGCCGAGCGGTTGATCGCGGCGGACGGTCACTTTTGCGTAATATTGCCTTACGACATCGGTGAGGAATTTGAAGTGAATGCACACCAACGTGGCTGGCAAACAGCACGACGGTTGAATATCAGCGATCGTGCCGATACGCCTAAGCACCGCCTTCTGTTGGCGTTGTCGAAGGGCGCTATGGCGCATAAGGAAGAGGCTGATTTGGCGATAAAACTGGCGGACGGCAGCTATACCGCCGATTTTCGCCAGTTAATTACGGATTTTTACTTGAACTACTAAATGTGTTCCCCCTTCCAGGTGCTGAAAGGGGGATGGACTCAGGGTTGCAGAATGGTCGGTTTTGCTTCCGGCAACATGTCCGGGTAGTCCAGAGTGTAGTGTAACCCCCTGCTTTCTTTGCGCTCCATGGCACTGCGAACGATCAATTCAGCCACCTGTACCAGATTGCGTAATTCCAGTAGGTTGTTTGAGATGCGGAAGTTGGCGTAGTACTCGTCGATCTCTTGCTGCAGCGTGTTGATACGGCGCAAAGCACGCTCCAGACGTTTGCTAGTACGCACAATCCCCACGTAATCCCACATAAATAGCCGCAGTTCGTGCCAGTTATGCTGGATCACGACACGCTCGTCTGAATCATCCACCCGGCTTTCATCCCACTGCGGCAGTTGCTTGGCCAATTTAATGGTTGGAAGGCGCGTCTGTATATCTTCGGCAGCGGACCAACCATAAACCAGGCATTCCAGCAATGAGTTGGACGCCATGCGATTGGCACCGTGCAGGCCGGTATAGCTGACTTCGCCAATAGCGTAAAGGCCGTCCAAATCAGTACGACCATGTTGATCGACCATCACTCCGCCGCAGGTGTAATGCGCCGCGGGGACGATAGGTATCGGCTGCTTGGTCAAATCAAACCCTAAAGTCAGCAGCTTTTCATAGATCATTGGGAAATGCTGAGTAATAAATTCTGCCGGTTTGTGGCTGATGTCCAGATACATACAATCAGCACCCAGGCGCTTCATTTCATGGTCAATGGCTCGCGCGACGATATCACGTGGAGCCAGTTCCCCGCGCGGGTCAAAGTCTGGCATAAAGCGGCTACCGTCAGGGCGCTTCAAGTGAGCGCCTTCACCGCGTAATGCTTCTGTCAGCAGGAAGTTACGTGCTTGCGGGTGAAACAGGCAGGTTGGATGAAACTGGTTAAACTCCAGATTGGCAACCCGGCATCCGGCACGCCATGCCATTGCAATACCATCACCCGATGAGATATCCGGGTTGGTGGTATATTGGTATACCTTGGCTGCTCCCCCCGTGGCCAGAACCACGGTTTTGGCACGATAGGTCTCCACCAACTCACGCTCTCGGTTCCAGACGTAAGCACCCACTACACGCTTTGTTCCCGGTAGACCAATTTTATTAGAGGTAATTAGGTCAACCGCATTGCGGCGTTCCATTACGCAAATGTTGGGGTGAGCGTTCGCTTTTGCGACAAGCGTTGTCTCTACTTCTTTACCTGTTGCATCGGCAGCATGCAGAATACGGCGGTGGCTGTGCCCCCCTTCTCGCGTCAGGTGATAGCGTTCTTGACCCTGGGCGTTGGTTTCAGTATCGAATAATACGCCCTGATCGATCAGCCACTGTACGCAGTGCCGTGCATTGCCGGCAATAAACTCGACAGCGTCTTTATCGCACAGACCTGCTCCGGCGATCAGTGTGTCATCAACGTGCGAGGCGATGCTGTCCGTTTCATCAAATACCGCGGCGATCCCGCCTTGGGCATAAAAGGTTGCGCCTTCATTGAGCGGACCTTTGCTAAGTACAGTAACCTTGCAATGTTGCGCCAGGCGCAACGCCAGTGACAAGCCCGCAGCACCGCTGCCGACGATCAGTACATCGCTAACATATTCAGATGATGGTTGCATAACGTATGATGTGTGCAGAAGAAGAGTGAAATTCATGTTAGCCTACTTGCCCTGGCAAAAGCCACGGACAAGGTAATATCAACAGAAAAACAATGGCGATATGGAACTTTATGTTCTATATGAACTCCAAGCGAGTGCTTGCTCAGGAAAATAATGTATGGCTGGCAGTACAATTTTACGCGTGGAGACAGGTTTGGGGAGAGTTTACCTCGGATGAGCGAGCAGTTGACGGATCAGGTTTTGGTAGAACGGGTCCAGAAAGGCGACCAAAAATCGTTTAACTTACTGGTGATCCGCTACCAGCATAAAGTGGCGAGCCTTGTTTCGCGTTATGTACCACAGGGCGATGTACCAGATGTGGTGCAGGAATCGTTTATTAAAGCCTATAGAGCACTGGAGTCATTCCGGGGTGATAGCGCTTTTTATACCTGGTTATACCGAATCGCTGTAAATACAGCGAAGAATTATCTCGTTGCCCAGGGGCGGCGCCCACCATCAAGCGATGTGGATGCCAATGATGCCGAAAATTACGAAAGTGCGGGTGCACTGAAAGAAATTTCGAACCCTGAGAACTTAATGTTGTCAGAAGAACTGAGACAGATAGTTTTCCGTACCATTGAGTCGCTTCCCGAGGATCTTCGCATGGCGATTACCCTTAGGGAACTGGATGGTCTAAGCTACGAAGAGATAGCAGTCATCATGGATTGCCCGGTAGGAACAGTGCGTTCGCGTATTTTCCGTGCTCGGGAGGCTATCGATAATAAAGTTCAACCGCTGATCCAACGTTAGCGGACACTGGAAGGGTACCTAGGCATGCAGAAAGAAAAGCTTTCCGCTCTGATGGACGGTGAAATGCTAGACAATGAACTGCTAAGTTCATTGTCTAAAGACAAGGCACTTCAAGCAAGTTGGCAGAGCTATCACCTAATTCGTGACACACTACGAGGTGATATCGGACAAGTAATGCATCTCGATATCGCAGATCGTGTTGCTGCTGCGTTGGAAAAAGAACCGGCTCGGCTGGTTCCATCCGCAGTTCCCGAATCCCAGCCACAGCCTGATACTTGGCAAAAACTGCCGTTCTGGCACAAGGTCCGTCCTTGGGCTAGTCAGATTACCCAAGTTGGCATTGCTGCTTGCGTTTCACTTGCTGTGATTGTTGGTGTTCAGCACTACAATCAACCTGAAGTGCAGCCTGGCAACACAGAATCGCCAGTGTTCAATACGCTACCGATTATGGGGCAAGCCTCTCCGGTGAGCCTTGGCGTCCCTGCCGACAGTTTCTCTACTGGCAGCGGTCAACAGCAGCAGGTTCAGGAACAGCGCAAACGCATTAATGCCATGCTACAGGATTATGAATTGCAACGCCGTTTGCATTCTGATCAACTGCAGATGGAACAAAGTCCGCCGAAACAGGCGGCCATTCAGGTTCCTGGAACCCAGTCTTTAGGAATGCAACAGCAGTAATGAAGCAAATCTGGTTATCCGTTTGTCTACTAACGGGCAGCCTGCTCCATTCAAATATCGCCTCGGCGCAACCAGCGTCCGGGGCGATATTGCAACAGATGAGCAGTGCCAGCCGTTCACTCAATTACGAACTCGCCTATATCAGCATCAGCAAACAGGGCATCGATTCCCTACGTTATCGCCACGCGGTGTTCGACAAGCAACCTCTGGGGCAATTGCTGCATATGGATGGGCCCCGCCGTGAAGTTCTGCAACGTGGTGGAGGTATCAGCTATTTTGAGCCTGGACTAGAGCCGTTTACGCTGTCTGGCGATCATATTGTCGATGCTATGCCCGCTATCGTTTTTGCCGATTTTGACTATCTTGCCAAGTACTACGACTTCATTTCCGTAGGGCGCACTCGTATTTCCGATCGGTCATGTGATGTTTTTCGCATCGTGGCGCGCGATGGTTCCCGTTACAGCTATGTTGTTTGGATGGATACTGAAACCAAGCTGCCGTTACGTGTTGATTTACTTGATCGCGATGGTGAAACGCTGGAGCAATATCGGGTCATTTCAGTATTAGTGGGCGATCAGGTGAAGAATCTGATGAAGGGTTTGCTCGAAGCCAATTTGCCACCCTTATTGACCTTACCTGCCGCTGAGAATGTGAAGTTGGCCTGGAATACCGGTTGGCTTCCCGAAGGCGTAAATGAAGTGGCTCGCAATCGCCGCAAACTGCCGAATGTGGCGGAGCCTGTAGAGTCGCGCCTGTTTAGCGATGGTTTGTTCAGTTTCTCAGTCAATGTTAGCCCCTCCGGCAATAATGTCGGCCAGCAGTTTTATCGTCAGGGGCGGCGTACAATCCAGACTGAAATTCGTAATGGCAATGAAATTACCGTAGTGGGTGAGTTGCCACCTTCAACGGCAAAACGTATTGCCGATAGCATTTCCTTCAAGGTATCAGCGCAATGATGAAAGAGTGGGCCACGGTGGTCTCATGGCAACAGGGTGTAGCGCTGCTTCGATGTGAGCCCAAATCGGGGTGTGGCAGTTGTACGGCACGTTCAGGTTGTGGTGTTCATGCTCTGAACGAGTTGGTGCCAGGCAGTGAACATCATTTGCAGTTGCAGGTGGCACAGCCCCTTGAACCTGGCCAACGTGTTGAAATAGGCATTGCCGAAGGCAGTTTGTTGCGTTCGGCAATGCTGGTCTATATGACGCCGTTGTTCGGTATCATGCTAGGCGGAGGGCTGTTGCAGTTGTGGTTAGGCAGCGACGCTGCTTCACTATTGGGTGCCATTATAGGGGGCGCGGCTGCTTTTCTGGTTGTGCGACTACTGGCACCACGCTTGGGCAAACAGGCCGATTATCAGCCCGTGGTCTTGCAGATTGGTTTGCCACCTGGGACGATGCGTTTGCATACCCAAACCGAAGATCCGGTGTAATACCGTTGCCGACTTCGAACCGCCCGAATTATTAAGTACCCAACCTTTGCCAAGTGGGCTGGTATATCTCATGCAATGCGTTTATCCCATATAAACCACATGGTCTTTGCCGTGCGAATATCTACTTTCATAAACTGCGTCCCTCTGTAACACTAAAGTATGCATAATTGAATGCCTTCACTGAACCGATCTCTAGGTTTTCAGTGTTGTGGCATGTAGAATGCTGCGATTCAGGCGAAAGACGGCCTAACCCATTCACTGTCGCTTTATGTCCATGCGGGTTTCCATAGGCGAGTAATTCAGAAATACCAAGGCAGAAAAACTTTTATAATGAAGCATATACGAAATTTCTCCATTATTGCCCATATTGACCACGGTAAGTCGACGTTGTCTGACCGTATTATTCAAATTTGCGGTGGCCTTACCGAACGTGAAATGGCTTCCCAAGTCCTGGATTCTATGGATCTGGAGCGTGAGCGTGGTATTACCATCAAAGCACAGAGTGTAACTCTCGATTACAAAGCTTCAGATGGGCAGATTTATCAACTGAACTTTATCGACACGCCCGGGCACGTTGACTTCTCTTATGAAGTTTCCCGCTCATTGGCCGCCTGCGAAGGGGCGTTGCTGGTCGTGGATGCAGGGCAGGGCGTAGAAGCACAGACATTGGCCAACTGCTATACCGCGTTGGACATGGATCTGGAAGTTGTCCCGGTACTGAACAAGATTGATCTGCCCGCTGCCGATCCAGATCGCGCCGCTCAGGAAATTGAAGATATTGTGGGTATTGATGCCACCGATGCCGTTCGTTGTTCCGCGAAAACCGGCGTGGGGGTGCCTGAAGTACTTGAACGCTTGGTACGTGATATTCCGCCGCCGGAGGGCGATCCGGATGCACCACTACAGGCATTGATCATTGACTCATGGTTTGATAACTACCTTGGCGTAGTTTCCTTGATCCGCGTAAAAAACGGTACGTTACGCAAGGGCGACAAAATCAAGGTAATGAGCACAGGCCAAACCTATAACGCCGATCGTTTGGGGATTTTCACCCCTAAACGCGTCGATCGTGAAGTGCTGAATTGCGGCGAAGTAGGTTGGTTAGTTTGCGCCATTAAAGACATTCTCGGCGCTCCGGTTGGCGATACTTTGACTTTGGCTCGTCAACCTGCGGATAAAATGTTGCCTGGCTTCAAAAAAGTGAAGCCGCAAGTGTATGCTGGTCTGTTCCCAATCAGTTCTGATGATTATGAAGCGTTTCGCGATGCGTTGGGCAAGTTGAGTCTGAACGATGCTTCGCTGTTCTATGAGCCAGAAAGCTCAACTGCACTGGGCTTTGGTTTCCGCTGTGGTTTCCTGGGGCTGTTGCACATGGAGATTATTCAGGAGCGTTTGGAGCGTGAATACGATCTGGAACTGATCACCACTGCACCAACGGTAGTGTATGAAGTGGAAACCACCAGTCAGGAAACCATTTACGTTGACAGCCCTTCCAAGTTGCCTCCGTTGAATAACATTGCCGAGCTGCGCGAGCCTATTGCTGAATGTCATATGCTGATGCCTCAGGAATACCTGGGCAACGTTATCACTCTGTGTATCGAGAAGCGTGGTGTACAGACCAACATGGTTTACCACGGTAACCAGGTTGCGCTCACCTATGAAATCCCGATGGCGGAAGTGGTGCTCGATTTCTTCGACCGCCTGAAATCCACATCACGTGGTTATGCCTCTTTGGATTATAACTTCAAGCGTTTCCAGGCTTCGGACATGGTGCGTGTTGACGTATTGATCAACAACGAGCGTGTGGATGCGCTTGCGCTAATTACTCACCGCGATAATTCACAGTATCGTGGCCGTGAGCTGGTCGAAAAAATGAAGGAACTGATCCCACGCCAGCAGTTTGATATTGCTATTCAGGCGGCGATTGGTAACCACATTATTGCGCGTGCCACCGTGAAACAGCTGCGTAAAAACGTTCTGGCAAAATGTTATGGCGGTGACGTCAGCCGTAAGAAAAAACTGTTGCAGAAACAGAAAGATGGTAAGAAACGTATGAAGCAGGTGGGTAACGTTGAGTTACCGCAGGAAGCGTTCCTGGCCATTCTGCACGTTGGTAAAGACAAGTAAGCAAGAGCGAAAGCTCACGCAACTAGGGAGTTTGCATGGCGAATATGTTTGCCCTGATCTTGGTGATTGCAACGCTGGTGACTGGGATCATCTGGTGTTTTGAGCGCTTTAAATGGGCGCCTGCACGTCGGGCGAAAATTGCAGCGGTCAATGCACAGGCCGCAGGGGCGGTTGACGAAGAAACGTTGGCGAAGATTGCCAAGCAGCCGGGTTGGGTTGAAACCGGTTCTTCGGTCTTTCCGGTATTGCTGTTGGTATTAGTGGTGCGTTCGTTTATTTACGAGCCTTTCCAGATCCCTTCTGGCTCAATGATGCCGACAATGCTGATTGGTGACTTTATTCTGGTGGAAAAATTTGCCTACGGCATTAAGGATCCAATCACTCAGACGACGCTCATTCCAACGGGTAAACCTAAACGTGGCGATATTGCAGTATTCAAATATCCACTGGATCCGAAATTGGATTATATCAAGCGCGTGATCGGCCTGCCGGGCGATCGAGTGACCTATGATCCAGTCGAAAAGCGAGTGACTATCCAGCCCTCCTGTAATGATGGGCAAACATGCGATACGTCACTGGCGGTTACCTATAGTGATATGCAACCAAGCGATTTCGTGCAAATGTTCAGTCGTACCAATATGGGTGAAGCCAGCAACGGTTTCTTCCAAATTCCATTGACTGAAAATGTGCCGCAAGGTGGCATCCGTCTTGGTGAGCGCAAAGAGACGCTGGGTAACGTTACGCATCGTATCCTGACGGTGCCGGGCGTGCAGGATCAGGTTAGGGCCTACTACCAGCAACCGGGCAATCCTCTGGCTGAGTGGGTTGTTCCTGCAGGGCATTACTTTATGATGGGTGATAATCGCGATAATAGCGCTGATAGCCGTTATTGGGGATTTGTTCCTGAGAGAAACCTGGTGGGTAAAGCCACGGCCATCTGGATGAGTTTTGAAAAGCAGGAAGGTGAGTGGCCAACGGGCGTAAGACTGAGCCGTATTGGCGGGATCCATTAATATACTCGCCACCCTTCGTCCTTTACACAAAATAATTCGAGTTGCTTGTAGGCGGCCACTGAGTGAAGCCCTAGGAGCATAGATAAACTATGTGACTAGGGTGAACGAGGGCAGCCAACACCCAAGCAACCTGAAGTATGAAGGGTATAAACTGCAGCCGCTTTGGCTGCAGTTTCTTATCCAGAGCTTCACTGCCCCAGCCTCCTGATAAATAGCTAATGGCCGCCTGTCTGTAACTTGAAATACACGGGGTGTATATATAAACGCAGCATTATATTTCCACTCGTTGTAGAATACCCTTTCGAGCGATAAAAGTTGGCTCCCTTTTGGGCGCTACTGCAAACGAAACAGCTTTGAATTGGCTTCTGGCGAATCAGGCCTGTTCCGTATGCTGCAAGTTTTTGACGCATTCTTGATCTATTGGTAACTCATGAATCCCATCGTAATAAATAGGCTGCAGCGGAAGCTGGGCTATACTTTTCAACAGCAGGAGCTCTTACTGCAAGCGTTAACTCACCGTAGCGCCAGCAGCAGACACAATGAACGTCTTGAGTTTCTGGGTGACTCTATTCTTAGTTTTGTCATTGCCAATGCGCTTTATCAACGTTTTCCTCGTGTTGACGAGGGGGATATGAGCCGTATGCGTGCCACGCTGGTGCGCGGGAATACGCTGGCAGAGATGGCGCGGGAATTCGATCTCGGTGAATGTTTGCGACTTGGACCGGGTGAGCTCAAGAGTGGCGGGTTCCGCCGCGAGTCGATCTTGGCGGATACGGTAGAAGCATTAATCGGCGGCGTGTTTCTGGATAGCGATATCCAAACCATCGAACGGCTGATTTTGGACTGGTATCGCAGTCGGTTAGACGAAATCAGCCCCGGTGATAAGCAGAAAGATCCAAAAACTCGCTTGCAGGAGTTTTTACAAGGTCGTCATCTGCCGTTGCCATCTTATCTGGTCGTGCAGGTTCGCGGTGAAGCCCACGATCAGGAATTTACTATCCACTGTCATGTGAGTGGTTTGGACGAGCCCGTTGTGGGTAATGGTTCGAGCCGCCGTAAAGCCGAACAGGCCGCAGCGGAACAGGCGTTAAAAAAGCTGGAGCTTGAATGAGCGAAGAAAAACAATACTGCGGTTTTATCGCGATCGTCGGTCGCCCCAACGTAGGCAAATCCACGTTGTTGAACCAGTTGCTAGGGCAAAAAGTCTCTATCACCTCGCGTAAACCGCAGACGACCCGCCACCGCATTATGGGTATCCATACCGAAGGGCCTTATCAGGCTATCTATGTAGATACCCCTGGGCTGCATATTGAAGAAAAACGTGCCATCAACCGTTTGATGAACCGTGCTGCCAGCAGTTCAATTGGTGATGTGGAACTGGTGATCTTCGTGGTGGAAGGTACCCACTGGACTCCCGATGATGAGATGGTGGTCAATAAGCTGCGCAGCCTGCAGTGCCCGGTTCTGTTGGCGATCAACAAAGTCGATAACGTTACCGATAAATCCCGGCTGTTGCCGCATATCTCATTCCTCAGCCAGCAGATGAACTTCCTTGATGTGGTGCCAATCTCGGCTGAAAAAGGTATGAATCTGGATACTATCGCCGCTATCGTGCGTAAAATCCTGCCGGAAGCCGAACACCACTTCCCTGAAGATTATATTACTGACCGTTCCCAGCGCTTTATGGCCTCGGAGATTATCCGTGAAAAACTGATGCGCTTCCTCGGTGAAGAGTTGCCGTATTCAGTCACGGTGGAAATCGAGCAGTTCGTTGCCAATGATCGGGGGGGCTTCGATG
Source organism: Serratia aquatilis (assembly GCF_044865145.1). Lineage (NCBI taxonomy): Bacteria > Pseudomonadati > Pseudomonadota > Gammaproteobacteria > Enterobacterales > Yersiniaceae > Serratia > Serratia aquatilis. Next base: position 1,494,393 of record NZ_CP173186.1, read on the forward strand.
TTCACGGCCTGATCCTGGTAGAGCGTGAAGGTCAGAAAAAAATGGTCATCGGCAACAAAGGCTCGAAGATCAAAACGATTGGTATTGAAGCTCGTCAGGACATGGAACAGATGTTCGAAGCCAAGGTGCACCTGGAATTGTGGGTGAAAGTGAAATCGGGCTGGGCGGACGATGAACGTGCGTTGCGTAGCCTGGGCTATGTTGACGATCTGAAGTAATACTTCCAATGGAAGGCTGGGAGCGCGCTTTCGTCCTGCATGGATGGCCGTACAGTGAAACCAGCCTGATGCTGGATCTGTTCACGGAAGGCCAGGGGCGAGTACGCTTGCTGGCAAAAGGCGCGCGTAGCCGCCGTTCCAATCTAAAGGGCTGTCTGCAGCCCTTTACCCCCTTGCTGGTACGCTGGGGCGGGCGTGGTGAAGTGAAAACGCTGCGTAATGCCGAAGCGATCTCCCTCGGTTTACCCCTCACGGGTATGATGCTTTATAGCGGCCTGTATGTGAACGAGCTGTTGTCACGGGTGCTGGAGCAGGGAACCAACTATTCAGTCTTATTCTTCGACTATCTGCAATGTCTACAGGCATTGGCAGCTGAGGAAAGCTCGCCCGAGGTGGCCCTGCGCCAGTTCGAGCTGGCACTGCTAGGGCATTTGGGGTATGGGCTCGATTTTCTCCATTGCGCTGGCAGTGGTGAGCTGGTAGATGACGGCATGACCTATCGCTATCGCGAAGAGAAAGGGTTTATCGCCAGCCTGGTAGTGGATCATTACAGCTTTACCGGGCGTGAGCTTCGAGCGCTGGCCGAACGTCAATTCCCGGATCCAACTACTCTGCGAGCTGCCAAACGTTTTACCCGCATGGCGCTGAAACCCTATCTCGGCGGCAAACCACTGAAGAGTCGTGAACTGTTTCGCCAGTTCGTGCGTAAACAACCCGATACTCCCGTTGATGAAGCCTAAGCAGTGCTTGATTGCCCGTATTAAGGGAAACAGCCTGTTAACTTTCTTTCTACTTTTGCCGACTTCCGCTGGCGTGTAAACTGCTGCTACTGAAAATCATATTCTAGAGGTTGTCATGGCTGATTTGCTGCTTGGTGTCAATATCGATCATATCGCCACTTTACGTAACGCGCGTGGCACCAACTACCCGGATCCGGTTCAGGCGGCATTTATTGCCGAACAAGCGGGCGCCGATGGTATTACCGTTCATTTGCGTGAGGATCGTCGTCACATAACCGATCGTGACGTGCGTATTCTTCGCCAGACCATTCAAACACGTATGAATCTTGAAATGGCCGTCACCGATGAAATGCTCGATATCGCTATCGAGCTGAAACCCCATTTCTGCTGCCTAGTGCCGGAAAAACGCCAGGAAGTCACTACTGAAGGCGGATTGGACGTCGCCGGGCAGTTGGACAAAATGACCGTAGCGGTTGAACGCTTATCACAAGCCGGTATTTTGGTGTCATTGTTTATCGATGCCGACCATCGCCAGATCGATGCCGCCGTTTCCGTAGGCGCGCCATATATTGAAATTCATACTGGAGCCTATGCTGAAGCTGAGGGCGAACTGGCTGTTCAAGCTGAGTTGTCGCGTATTGCCAAAGCGGCAACCTATGCAGCTGGTAAAGGCCTAAAGGTGAACGCAGGTCATGGCTTGACCTACCACAACGTGCAGCCGATAGCCGCTCTGCCAGAGATGCATGAGTTGAATATCGGTCACTCAATTATTGGTCAAGCGGTGATGAGTGGCTTACCGGCAGCGGTTGCCGATATGAAATTACTGATGCGAGCAGCGCGTCGCTAATGGCGGTCTTGGGTTTAGGCACCGATATTGTTGAGATGGCGCGCATCGAAGCGGTGGTTGAACGTAGCGGCGATCGTTTGGCCCGCCGGGTGCTGAGCCAGCCAGAATGGGAAATATACCAACAGCATCAGCAGCCGGTGCGCTTTCTGGCTAAACGCTTTGCGGTGAAAGAAGCGGCAGCCAAAGCATTTGGTACAGGTATTCGCAATGGTTTGGCATTCAATCAGTTCGAAGTTTTTAATGATGCGTTAGGCAAACCAAGCATCCGGTTGCATGAACGTGCAGCAGAACTGGCCAAGGAAATGGGGGTGAAGTCAATCCACGTTTCTTTGGCGGATGAACGGCATTATGCCTGCGCGACGGTAATCATTGAGGGATAGTGATTTACAGACTATCGGCGTGATGCAGCACGACAAACTTTTCCCACAGTTGATCCTGGCTTTCCACGTGTTGAGGATCGGTAATGATGGTGTTATCGATCGGACACACCTGTTGGCAGGTTGGTGTGTCATAATGGCCGACGCATTCGGTGCAGCGGTTAACATCGATCTGGTAAATCTCATCCCCCATCGAAATTGCCTGATTCGGGCATTCCGGCTCGCACATATCACAATTGATACATTTACGTGTGATTAGCAGGGCCATGACAACTCTCTCATTATTTCCAGGGGGATTTTCGGAGCGCAGATTATACGCCTTAGACCCATTTTTTCACTAACTGTTTGGCCTTGCCGCAACAGGGCATTAGTCAGCAATAGTATCGTGATAAAGGCTGCGTTCTACAATAATGTCATGGTTAGCTTAAAACTGAATATTGGCCCAAAGAGTGGGGCATAACGATCCTAAGGAGTAACGCTTGACAGATAAACCAAACCAACAGGCCGCACAAGGCGATCGGATGGTGTTTTTTGATCTGGACGGCACCCTGCATCAGGAAGACATGTTCGGCAGCTTCCTGCGCTTCCTACTTCGTCATTTGCCATTGAATCTACTGCTGGTGGTGCCGCTGTTGCCGGTTGTCGGCTTGGGTCTGTTGATCGGCGGAAGAGCGACACGCTGGCCGATGAGTTTGCTACTGTGGTCTATGACCTTTGGCCGTTCAGAGGCCAAGCTGAAAGCGCTTGAGCTGCAGTTTGTTACTTACTTCCGCAAGAAAGTCACCGCATTTCCCGTGGTACAGATGCGGTTGCGCCAGTACCTTGATGCAAATGATACCCAAGTATGGCTGATTACCGGATCACCAGAAAGGCTGGTAGCACAGGTTTATCAGGATTCAGCGTTTCTGCCTCGGGTAAGGCTGGTAGGTAGCCGAATGGCGCGCCGTAATGGCGGTTGGGTATTGCCGATGCGCTGTCTTGGGGTGCAAAAAGTCACGCAACTTGAGCAACGTCTGGGAGCACCGCTCAAACTATTCAGTGGTTACAGTGACAGCAAGCAAGATAACCCGCTGCTATATTGCTGTGAACATCGCTGGCGCGTCAGTAAAGAAGGTGAGTTACATCAGTTGGAGTAAAACGCGGGTTTTTATCTGGGCTGGATCCGCGGTGGGACTCAGCCACAGTTTAAAAGGAACCGTTACATCGCTGCTTTAAAGATAGCGACAATCTGTTCGTGACTTGCCTGAATCGGGTTGGTGAAACCGCAGGCATCTTTTAAGGCGTTAGCCGCCAGAGTAGCAAAATCTTCCTCTTTGACCTTCAGATCGCGTAAGCCAGCAGGAATACCCACGTCTTTAGCCAACTTGCGAATAGCCTCGATACACAGTTCTGCCCCTTGCTGATCGCTTTGCCCGGTTACGTTCACCCCCATTGCGGCAGCAATGTCTTTCAAACGGCCAGCCGCGGCCGTTGCATTGAACATCTGCACGTGCGGCAATAAGACTGCGTTACATACGCCGTGGGGCAGGTTATAGAAACCACCTAGCTGGTGCGCCATGGCGTGCACATAACCCAGCGATGCATTATTGAAAGCCATACCGGCCAGGAATTGGGCATAAGCCATATTTTCCCGTGCCTGCATGTTCTGCCCATCGGCCACGGCATCGCGTAGTGACTCCGCAATCATGGTCGCGGCTTTCAATGCGCAAGCATCGGTAATAGGGTTTGCAGCACTGGAGACATAAGCTTCTATAGCGTGCGTCAGAGCGTCCATACCGGTGGCTGCGGTGAGGCCTTTTGGCATACCGACCATCAGATTTGGATCATTGACCGAAATAATTGGGGTGACGTGTTTGTCGACAATTGCCATTTTGATGTGGCGCGTTTCGTCGGTGATGATACAAAAACGCGTCATCTCTGAAGCGGTACCCGCAGTGGTATTAATGGCGACCATAGGTAACTGCGGCTTAGCCGAACGATCAACCCCTTCGTAATCTTTGATTTCACCGCCGTTGGCGGCGACCAGAGCAATACCTTTCGCACAATCGTGTGGCGAGCCTCCCCCGAGTGAAATCACGCAATCGCAGTGATACTCATGCAGCAAAAGCAGACCTTGCTTTACATTCGCCGTTGTCGGGTTGGGATGGGTTCCATCATACACGCAGCTTTCAATCTCTTGTGCCGCTAGTAGCTGTTGTACCTGAGCTACGACACCAATACTGTTCAAAACTTTGTCGGTAACGATTAGCGCCTGACGCAGACCATGCTCTTTCATGGCTTTTGCTGCGTCTTCCAGACAGCCTGGACCAATCATGTTGATGGAAGGGATAAAGAATGTTGAGACAGCCATAAACAACTCCTTATTAGAGGCTTTTACGTATACAGAAACTTACCCTGCTAATAATTAAGTTAATATGATCTATGGCAATTTTATCAGTGAAAGATTTTTTAATTTTAAGTGATGATTATTAAGCTTTTTTAAGATGTTTTCGCATATAAATTGAAAATGACTTCTTATTAATTATCATTAAATATGATGTTTAATGTTCATTATTATTGGTACGCTAGCCGCGCTGTAACGAGTTGATTTTTCATGAGGGCTTAGCCCAAGCAAAGTGGTTCGTGGGAATACTGCTTGAAGAGAGTTTGAACAACGGAAATACAGATTGGTTGCGAGTCACGCTTGACCAAGGCTGGTCCGCATTCCATTGTCACGCTTCAGTCCTGGCCAGATGCCCAGTATAATGCCCGCCGCAAAGCGCACGAGGATTGATGCAATGAATGAATATAGTGATGAGTATTGGATGCGTCAGGCATTAAGCCTGGCCATGCGTGCGCAGGAAGAAGGTGAGGTACCGGTTGGTGCGCTGCTGGTGCTGAATAATCAGGTGATCGGTGAGGGGTGGAATCGGCCGATTGGCCATCATGATCCAACCGCCCATGCAGAGATTATGGCGTTACGGCAGGGGGGAAGCGTGCTGCAAAACTACCGGCTGCTGGACGCAACGCTTTATGTCACTCTCGAACCCTGTGTGATGTGTGCAGGTGCGATGATACACAGCCGCATTCGTCGCCTGGTGTATGGCGCAACTGATGAGAAAACCGGCGCTGCCGGTTCGCTGGTAGATATTCTGCGTCATCCGGGCATGAATCATCAGGTAGAAATCATCTCAGGGGTGCTGGCTGAAGAATGCGCAGCAACCCTGAGTAATTTCTTCCGCCTGCGTCGTGAGCAGAAAAAGGCGCTTAAACTGGCCAACAAACCGGGATAATGGAACTTGAAGCCGCTACCGTGCGAAAGTGTACGTTAAGTACGTTTTTTGAGCGGATTTAACGAGCAAAGAAAACGACGGTTCACCGCCGAAAGGCGTTTTTTTCGTTTCAGAGCAGGAGATTACGCGCAGAATCATCGGATCTCAAGAGGATCTTTCAAAGATCCTCCCAAAAACGAGAGCACCAGCGTAATTCTGACGTTGCCACATAAGTGACAAACTTCACATTTTTCGTAAGCGATGTTCTCCCACATTCTTCATGCTTTAGATGCTATTGATTATTATTGTTAATTCCTCTGTTCTTTTATCTGACATTTCAACTACACATTGATTAATTGTAGTTTCATATACTTGACTCACCTTATCTATTTGAAAGGCATATACTTCACAATTACTATCTCTGAACTTTATCCATGCACGCTGAGAAGTTTTGATTTTATTCAAGTAAGCATCTCTTAAATCGCTATGACTTGAATATGCAGATTTAATTTCGGATATTAATAACTCATATTTAGCATTTAACTTGCTGTCAGCGGAACTTCTTTTCTCTTTAGAACATAAATATACTTGATTACTATTGTTAATATCATTACAAAAACTCTCGCAAAAAGCGAAAGGCGAAAAAAATAAAAAAATTAAAATATACTTTCTCACTCTGCATTCTCCAGATATCTCACTCGATGTCTACCTTCCTCATATTGATAAATAGCAGGAGTGTTTCTTATGTAATTAATCAGCTCTTGCTTATCATTATTTGATCCCGCAAGCATTGGCCTTGGCCCTTGAGTAAAGCCCTGATAGACGAAGTCAACCAATACCTCTTGTATCGGTATATCCAACTCATCCCACTCTTTTGCACTAACTACATCACGAGTCCAGGATTTGTAATTATTAATAGCTCTTTCAATATATTTAGGGTATACAATATCAAAAAGTAACTCTTGTTGAGAAAGTGTTATTTCCCCGATATCAATTTTATTTTCAGAAACAAAATTCCTAGCCCTCTCACCTTTTAAACCAGCCCCGTTAGATATTTTACTTGCCTGAGTGCTTTCTATACCAGAAGCTATCATATCGTTGTATACTTCAACTCTAGAACGACCTCCCATATCATAGCCTCGCCCTAATGTAACGCCAGACAAATCATTCCCCGGCCAATGAATTACACGGCTATAATAGATAGATGATGGAACATTATTTCCCTCTGCGTCATATGTTAACTTACCTTTTATCTCTCTCTTTCTAGGTTTTGAACTAATAGCCTCCAAAAAAGCCACTGGATGCATATGCCACAACGCCTCCCCACTCCGAATGTCTGGCACATTCTTCATCCACACCATCGCGTTGATATGTTGCCGGTTGTATTCAGCATCCCCCGGATAACGCTTCGCCATCTCGGCCAGCGTACTCTGCCACAGCGTTGAACTCGCACCATGAACCCATTCGCTGTGATGCTTCACGATGAACCGCTGCAACCGATCCTGAATGTGCTTCTCCCGGCAGTGCATATATTTCCACAACTCACCGTTCGAGACCTTTCCATCACCGTCCAGGTCCATCTGTCTCAACAGCCGTTGATACCCTTCCGACACTGTCGCCGAGTACATCCCTTGTGTGTGGCTGTCCGCCTGCGTTTTTAGCTGCTCAAACACGTCCCGGAACCACGGTTCGTGCCTTGCCTTCTCTACGTCCTTCGGTAGAGTTTCCTCCGTCAGCAGCACAAAACCCCGCTGTGCCAGGTCAAACTGATTGACGACCGTCACGTCATCAGCGGGTAGCCAGGTATTTTCCCCCGCAATGTAATACCAGTCTTTGCCCTCCACCGTCTTTTTGTCGGACTTACCCATCGGAGTAAACCGATCTTCATGGGTCGTTAACGGCTCATCCCCACCACACACCACAAACTTGTTTTCACTCTCCCGGTACAGATACCGCGTTTTCCCGGCCAGTGAGCGGATGAGCGGTTCCCCTTTAGTGACACCCGCCTTGTTGGCCACAAAATCCGGCAGACGGCTGTCCTGACTGAATACTTCCAGATGGCAGAAATGGTATGGCTGTTCAAACGGCGATTCATGCCGCCCCATATGCCCAATAACATCACCGGCCTTTACTGGGATAACCTCATCGCCCTTCAGCGTCACCACCTCATTGAAGACCCCTTTTTTCCGCGCTTCCTCCATCCACGCCGGAACGGGCCGCTTCTCTCGCTTCAGGTATTTGTCCAGCCCGGATATCCACCCCGTCATACCAGCCTCAAGGGTCTGTGCTCGTCCCTCTGGCACCATTTTCACTCGTACAAAAGCAAATGGGGCAACCTTACCGCGCAGGAAGAAATTGGCTTCCTCCAGGATTTCCACCACGCTGTCGCGAGGCAGAACACTCTGGCTCTCGACCGGAACGGCATAGGGAACCTGAGCCGCCACCGAGGTCGGGGTGACGACCCCCTGCGGAAACCCGCTGCGTACCCAGCCGGCGGCTGAGTTGTCCTGTCGCACTTTCAGCGAACTCGCTACCACCTTCGCAGTCAGGTTAGCCTCCAGTCCATACGCCGCCAACGGGGCCAACTGTACCCACAACGTGTAAAAATCTAGCGCGTTATCCGGCTTCTCGGCATCGGGTGTACAGGTGGATTTGATCAACACAAAGGTCGACGTGAAGCGAAAGGCTTTCGGGAGGTGAGCCAGATTGTATGCTGCCGTCACATAATCATCATTCAGCCGATAGGCGACAATACGCCCATCGGTCATTGCATGCAGACCGCTGCGGCGCTGGCCGCTCGGATCGTACACGCCACCGGCGTAGAACCGGTCGTTCAGATGGATACCGCCGTGCCAGTGGCCCTGCTGCTTGAACAGCCAGAAAGCGTCGCCCTGGCTTCCCTGCAAGGCCGACATCAACTCACCGGCGGATGAATAGCCCTCTATGGGCAGAACCATTTTCATGCCATAAACTCCTGTAAAAATATCCCAGGCTAACAGGCCATGACGAGGGGTCTGAAGCCCCCACCGTGCAAAAGTATACGTCAAGTACGTTTTTTGAGCGGATTAACGAGTAAAGAAAACGACTGTTTTGTTGACTCTTTTCATTGATGCCAGCACATATACGGTTTTCAGCACTTTTTGAGTAAATAAACCCGGTAATGAAATTAATATAAACCCATTCGCTGACACGATGAGTTTATATACTGAAAATCAATCTGTTACGCTCTTGTCATGCGTTTCCGTACAGTAATCCCATAATCAAAAGTTGAGCGCCAACTTGGCATCGACTGCTGGATATCCTTTGGTTGAATCGGCGTGTTTTGCCGCTTCTTGAGCCGCCTTTTTCTCTTTTTCCTGTAGGTAACCCACAAGGCTGACCTGATAACGGCGGATATTTTCCACATAGTTATAGGCTTCGCTGCCACGTGCATAGCCATAGGTCAGCAATGGGGAGTAGCGCTTCTGGCTTAGCATCGGCAAGCGCTGCTTCACATCGACCCAACTGTCTGGGTTACCTTTCTGGTTTTTTGTCAGCTTGCGTGCATCCAACATATGGCCCCAACCCATATTGTAGCCAGCCAAGGCGAACCAGATACGTTCATCCTCCGGCACGCTCTCTGGTACTTTTGCCATCAGGTGTTGCAGATAGCGTGCACCGCCTTGAATACTCTCTTCCGGATCGAGCCTGTCGTTGACGCCAAGGCCGTCAGCGGTGGCCCGGGTCAGCATCATCATGCCTCTTACACCTGTTGGAGAGGTGGCTTGAGGATCCCAGTGAGATTCTTGGTAAGCAATAGCTGCCAGCAATTTCCAGTCAATTTCGTTGGCATACTTTTCGAATAACGAGCGGAAGTTAGGCAATACGACGTCGATTGCCGAAAGAAAGGTTCTGGTATCCACGTAATCAAAGCTTCCCACATGACCAAGGTACTTCTCTTCCAGCCGTGCTAGCGTACCGTCCTCTATTTTCTGGCTATAGAAGTCCAGTAATGCCGCATAAAGGCTGTCATCATGCCCACGTTTCAGATACCAGGTCACTGGTTCCTCTTCCGTAACATCAAAGGCGACAGCCAACTGCGGATGGATCCGCTGCTGCAGGGCGATAGTGACTGAATCTCCGATGGTGTAATCCAACTTGCCATCGGCCACCTGCTCCAACAGCTCTTTTGAAGTGAGATCGCTTGACGACTCCCAACTGAGAGTTGGGTATTTATCCTGTTTGAGCTGTTTTAGCGTGCTGATATGCGCTGAGCCAGACGCAACCGCCAGCTTGCCTTTCATGTCCGCGAATGTTTTTGGCCGCAAATTACCCAGTCGATAGACTACCTGCTGGGATACCGAATAATACGCAGGGCCAGTTCTGGAACGGCTGAGGCGCTCTGGATTGTAGATCAAACCTGCGGCAAGCAGATCGGCATTGCCATCATCCAGATCGTCAAACAGATCGTTAATATTATTGTGCGGGATCACCTCCAGTTTCACCCCGAGGTAATTGGCAAAGCTCTTGGCTAATTCGTAGTCAATGCCCCCCGGCCCCTGTTTGGTATTGAAATAGGTCAGCGGTGAGTTTAGCGTGCTGATACGCAAAACTCCTCGTGACTTGATAGCTTCCAGTTCGTCACTCAAGCCCCCACGCCAGGCGATGTTAGGCCATAGGGCAAGAGCCAGAAGCAAGGTGACTACACCGATTAGGATGTAATTTATTTTCAGGCGTTTCAAATAGTTATCTCAAATAAAAGCACACTTTATGTTGGCCGGATTTTGGTTTTATCATGGTTAAATCACCAGTGTCGGAGGCATTTTGCGCAACATAGCGCCAGTGTGCAACTTTATTGACACGTTATGACAATTCGAAGGTGGGAATAGCTTTTATGAATAATAGCCACGCAAACGGTTTCGTCGGCGGCGAGGATTCTCTATAATGGCGCGCGTTTTCCCCTGTTGCCTGTTGCGCCCAATGAAGCACTGAGTTCAGTGGCTTCGAAGACGAGAGAACTTTGATTATGGAAATACTGCGTGGTTCGCCCGCTTTGTCGGCTTTTCGTATTAACAAACTGCTGTCCCGCTGCCAAGAGGCTCAACTGCCGATTGACGATATCTACGCCGAATACGTTCACTTTGCCGACATCAGTGCGCCGCTCAGTGCTGAAGAACATGCAAAACTGCAACGGTTGCTAAAGTATGGCCCGTCTCTCGCAGAACATACCCCTGAAGGCCGCTTGCTGCTGGTCACACCGCGTCCGGGCACCATTTCTCCCTGGTCTTCTAAAGCTACCGATATTGCTCACAACTGCGGCTTGACTCAGGTGGTGCGTCTTGAGCGTGGTTTGGCATTTTATGTTACCGCTTCCGATTTAAGCGATGCTCAGTGGCAGGCGTTGGCCTCGTTGCTGCACGATCGCATGATGGAAACGGTATTCAGCGAACTGCAACAAGCGGAAAAACTGTTTTCTCACCATCAGCCCGCCCCGTATCAAACGGTAGACGTGCTCGGCCAGGGGCGCAGCGCCTTGGAACAGGCCAATAGCAAACTGGGTTTGGCATTGGCACAGGACGAGATCGAATATCTGTTGGCGGCGTTTACCGATCTGGGGCGCAATCCGACGGATATCGAGCTGTATATGTTCGCTCAGGCCAACTCTGAGCATTGCCGCCATAAGATTTTCAACGCCGATTGGATCATCGACGGGGAACAGCAACCCAAGTCGCTGTTCAAAATGATCAAGAATACCTTTGAGCAGACGCCGGACTACGTGCTTTCTGCTTATAAAGACAATGCCGCCGTGATGGAAGGCTCACAGGTCGGCCGTTTCTTCCCTTCTGCGGAAAATGGCCACTATGATTACCATCAGGAAGAAGCACATATCCTGATGAAAGTAGAAACTCACAACCACCCGACGGCGATTTCACCATGGCCGGGAGCAGCGACCGGTTCCGGTGGCGAGATCCGTGACGAAGGCGCGACCGGCCGTGGTGCCAAGCCGAAAGCTGGGCTGGTGGGTTTCTCGGTTTCCAACTTGCGTATACCTGGTTTTGAACAGCCATGGGAACAGGATTTCGGCAAGCCGGATCGCATTGTAACTGCTCTGGATATCATGACTGAAGGGCCATTGGGTGGTGCGGCATTCAATAACGAGTTTGGTCGCCCGGCGTTGGTAGGGTACTTCCGTACTTATGAAGAGCGAGTTAACAGCCACAATGGCGTCGAACTGCGTGGCTATCATAAGCCAATCATGCTGGCAGGTGGGCTGGGGAACATCCGTGCCGACCATGTGCAGAAAGGGGAAATCACCGTGGGCGCCAAACTGGTGGTGCTCGGTGGCCCGGCGATGAATATCGGCTTGGGCGGTGGTGCGGCATCTTCCATGGCTTCAGGGCAGTCTGATGCCGACCTGGATTTTGCTTCCGTACAGCGTGATAACCCGGAAATGGAGCGCCGTTGCCAGGAAGTGATCGACCGCTGCTGGCAGTTAGGGGATCACAACCCGATCCTGTTCATCCATGACGTTGGAGCGGGCGGACTTTCGAACGCCATGCCGGAGCTGGTGAGTGACGGTGGGCGTGGTGGTCGCTTTGAATTGCGTGACATTCTGAACGATGAACCCGGCATGAGCCCGTTGGAAGTATGGTGTAACGAATCACAAGAACGCTATGTGCTGGCCGTTGCGCCAGAACAGATGGCTCAGTTTGATGCTATCTGTCGCCGCGAGCGTGCGCCTTATGCGGTGATTGGTGAAGCGACGCAAGAGCGCCATCTGACGCTCAATGACCGCCATTTTGCTAACCAGCCGATAGATATGCCGTTAGACGTCCTGCTGGGCAAAACCCCTAAAATGACTCGCGACGTTCAACGCCAACAGGCCGATGGCGAGGCGTTACAGCGCTCGGAGATCACTATCACTGATGCGGTAAAACGGGTGTTACATTTGCCAGCCGTGGCGGAGAAAACCTTCCTGATCACCATTGGTGACCGCACCGTCACCGGAATGGTGGCACGCGATCAGATGGTTGGCCCATGGCAAATTCCGGTTGCAGACTGTGCGGTGACGACAGCCAGCCTCGACAGTTACTACGGTGAGGCGATGTCGATAGGTGAACGAGCACCTGTTGCGTTGCTGGACTTTGCCGCCTCTGGGCGCTTGGCAGTAGGGGAAGCGCTGACTAACCTGGCAGCTACGGAAATCGGCTCGCTCAAGCGGGTGAAATTGTCCGCCAACTGGATGGCCGCAGCCGGTCACCCGGGTGAAGATGCCGGTCTGTATGAAGCGGTGAAGGCCGTGGGTGAAGAGCTGTGCCCCGCGCTGGGCATTACCATTCCGGTGGGTAAAGATTCGATGTCGATGAAAACCCGCTGGCAGGAAGGCAATGAGCAACGTGAGATGACTTCACCGCTGTCGTTGGTGATCACCGCGTTTGCCCGTGTTGAAGATGTGCGCCATACCGTAACGCCACAGTTGCGTACCGATAAAGGTGACACGGCGTTAATGCTGATCGACCTGGGTAATGGTCATAATGCTCTGGGGGCAACAGCGCTGGCACAGGTTTATCGCCAACTTGGTGATAAACCAGCTGACGTGCGTAACGTCGAGCAGTTGGCCGGTTTCTTCAACGCTATGCAGCAATTGGTAGCAGATCGCGCGTTGCTGGCCTATCACGACCGTTCTGATGGTGGCCTGTTGGTCACCTTGGCTGAAATGGCGTTTGCAGGGCATTGCGGAGTGGATGTTGATATCCAGGCATTGGGGCACGATACCCTTGCCGCGTTGTTCAGCGAAGAGTTAGGGGCAGTGATCCAGGTGCCAGTTGCACAACTGGCAGCAGTAAGGCAAGTATTCGCGCTGCATGGTCTGACAGACAACGTGCATCATTTAGGCCACGTCCAGCATGGGGATCGCTTCTTGATCACCCGTGGTGGCGAAACGGTTTACAGCGAAAGTCGAAACACCTTACGTACCTGGTGGGCCGAAACCACCTGGCAGATGCAGCGTCTGCGCGACAATCCAGAATGCGCCGATCAGGAGCATCAGGCCAAGCAGAACGAGCTAGATCCCGGCCTGAACGTTAAACTGACTTTTGCCCCAGATGAAGATATTGCCGCTCCTTATATCGCCAAGGGCGCGCGTCCTAAAGTTGCGGTACTCCGTGAACAGGGGGTTAACTCTCACGTAGAAATGGCGGCCGCGTTCCACCGCGCTGGTTTTGATGCAGTGGATGTGCATATGAGTGACCTGCTGGAAGGCCGCCGCGATCTGCAGACGTTCCATACATTAGTCGCCTGTGGCGGTTTCTCTTATGGGGATGTGCTGGGTGCAGGTGAAGGCTGGGCAAAATCTATTCTGTTCAACGACCGCGTGCGTGACGAGTTCGCTGCGTTCTTCCATCGGCCGCAAACTTTGGCGCTGGGTGTCTGCAACGGCTGTCAGATGATGTCTAATCTGCGTGAACTGATCCCTGGTGCCGAACACTGGCCGCGCTTTGTGCGTAACCTGTCAGATCGCTTCGAAGCCCGCTTTAGCCTGGTAGAAGTGGCAAACAGTCCGTCTCTGTTTATGCAGGATATGGCGGGCTCGCGTATGCCAATCGCAGTTTGTCATGGTGAAGGCTATGTAGAAGTACGTGATGCCGCGCATTTGGCTGCTTTGGAACATCACGGTCTGGTTGCTCTGCGTTTTGTTGATAACAACGGTCAGGTAACCGAAGCCTATCCGGCAAACCCTAACGGTTCGCCGAACGGTATCACGGCAGTGACCAGCAGCGATGGACGAGCTACGGTGATGATGCCACATCCAGAACGCGTATTCCGTACCGTCAGCAACTCCTGGCACCCGGAAGAGTGGGGCGAAGATAGTCCTTGGGTGCGAATGTTCCGTAACGCCCGTAAGCAACTGGGGTGATTATTCCGCTTAACTGAGGCGAAATCTGTAAGGGCACAGCTATTGTGCCCTTTTTATTATCTTATTTTTTAATGCGTTACAATCGCTGTCGGTTTTCTGCGACAAACGGTCTATTGTCTGTCTCTAAAAGGTGACATTTAACTAATTGATTTTAATGGTACTTAAAATGCTTGGCTTATCTTGTCGGGTATTGGCGACGCTAAGGGCGATTATTACCCATACTTGGCCATTCCTGAGGATGATATAGCGAGGCTTTATTTTAAAAAATCATTAAAAACAGTTGGTTGTGATTTTATTTTTAAAGTTGGCACGGATGGTGCAATACTATTGCCAGTTGCTCATTCAACTTTTTATGATTGGCCCCGTGATAGACGGAACAGCGCCTCATAAGCCCCCCGAATGATGCCAAAGAAATGGTGCCTATCGTCCAACTAAACCGATAACAGAAGCGCAAGCGACTTTATCAAACATCGGACGACACGTTGAGTGAGGCACCGCCTTGTATCCAACTGTGATGAAGTGTTCATCAATTCCGGATACATATGGATGCTATTCGTCCTGATTCGATGCCAGCCTTGTGCTACATCACCCTGGGGACGAGGCGTAAGGGCATCCACTTATTCCTTGCGATGGGGCGAAAGCCCCAGCGTCAAAGCAATTAGCGCATTCGCGCAGACTAACTAATCACCTATCTTCTCCGATTAATTCAGGTTAATGGCAAAATAGAGCCAAACCCGTTCTGCGAAGGGGATATTCAGATTGCCCTTCAGCATGCCCGTTTTTCCGCAAGCGGGTAATATTTGTTGTTTGATTAAGCACTGAGTCTTGCGACCAGTGCTTTTTTTTTGTGCTTAATGCAGCGCTTTGCGAGTTGTCGCGAGGATTATTACCCGCCGGGCTTTTTTCTCCCCGTCGACTCGGTTAGCATCATTGCAACCAATAAAATGGCTCTGATAAGTTCGTGGGCCCGCATGCCTATTTTCCGGGTTCTGGGGGGACAACGCATGGCCATGTTCAGTTTCGCCAACGGCGAGCCATAGCCCAACAAATAATGAGATGATTTTTTTGAAAAGATGGCGTCTATTTCCGCGTTCGTTGCGTCAGTTGGTAGTAATGGCATTCCTGCTGGTACTGCTACCGCTCTTGGTATTGGCTTATCAGGCTTACCAGAGTCTGGATCATCTGAGCGCACAGGCGGCAGATATCAACCGCACAACGCTGGTGGATGCCAGGCGCAGTGAGGCGATGACCGGTGTGGCATTGGGAATGGAGCGTAGCTACCGGCAGTACTGTGTACTGGTGGACCCAACGCTGGAACGCTTATACCAGAACCAGCGCAAACAATATTCACAGATGCTGGATGCCCACGCCCCGATCCTGCCGGATAACCGTTACTATCAGACGTTACGTAACCTGTTGACCGAGCTTGCTACTATCAAATGCCAGAGCAGTGGGCCAGATAAAGAGGCTTCGAAGTTATTGGAGTCATTCTCAATATCGAATGCCGAAATGGTTCAGGCCACCCGTAACGTTATTTTTTCCCGCGGCCAACAGTTACAGCAGGCGATTGCCGAACGTGGCCAATACTTTGGTTGGCAGGCACTAATACTGTTTTTGGTCAGTGTGCTGTTGGTCGTGCTGTTTACCCGCATGATTATCGGGCCAGTCAAGGCCGTTGAGCGTATGATTAATCGTTTGGGAGAAGGGCGGCCTATCGGCACGACGGCTTCTTTCAAAGGTCCACGCGAGCTGCGCTCGTTGGCTCAGCGTATTATCTGGCTGAGTGAGCGTTTGGCATGGCTGGAATCGCAACGTCATGAGTTCTTGCGCCATATCTCTCATGAATTGAAAACGCCTCTGGCAAGCATGCGCGAAGGAACCGAACTGCTGGCTGATGAAGTCGTTGGCACGCTGACTTCCGACCAAAAAGAGGTAGTGGCGATCCTCGATCAGAGCAGCCGCCACCTGCAACAACTGATTGAGCAACTGTTGGATTACAACCGCAAACTGGCCGATGGCCCATCGGAACATGAGAATGTCGATCTGGAAGAGTTGATCGACATGGTCGTGTCCGCCCACAGTTTGCCAGCGCGGGCCAAGTTGATCCGCACGGAGGTGAAGCTTGAGGCGGCAATCTGTTGGGCGGAGCCTACGTTATTAATGCGTGTACTGGATAATCTCTACTCCAATGCGGTGCACTACGGCATGGAATCCGGTAACATTTGGATCCGTAGCCGTCAGATTGATCAACGGGTACAGATCGATGTCGCCAATACTGGTACACCGATCCCTGAAAAAGAACAAACCATGATTTTCGAGCCTTTTTTCCAGGGGAGTCACCAGCGAAAAGGGGCTGTTAAAGGAAGCGGGCTGGGGTTGAGTATCGCGCAGGACTGCATCCGTCGCATGCGCGGAGAATTGAAACTGATTAACATCCCAGATGCCGATGTCTGTTTCCGAATTGAATTGCCATTAACTGCCGAGAATGAATAAACAATGCACACAGAGTCTAAACGCGCTCATCTACCGCAGAACAAGGGTTTACCGCGCTTCTCTCAACGCGAACAGCTCGGCAAACATCCGCTTAAATTAATAGGCACACTTCTATTGGCACCGTTGTTGCTGATGGGGTGTACCGATCGGGTCGTCAGCAGTAGCTTGTCCCAACAGCAGGAAACCATTCCTGAAACCAAAGTGCTGGACTATCGTGTTGTTGCTTGTGACGCGCTGTGGCAGCTTGATGATAAAGAGGTGTTGGAAAACTCACTCTATTGGCTTAGGGCAATGGATTGTTCTGAGCGTGTCGGCACCGCTGACGCACGAGCACTGGCAAAAACCTTGCCAACTGGCAACTGGTACAATATTTTCAAGCAGAGCATTTTGTTGGGCAATGCTGAGCCAACACTGGCTGAGCGCCGCCAGATGGTAGACCGTCTGAACAGCTATCGTCTTGAATTCCCTAATTCGCTGCGCCCACTGCTGCAATTGTGGCGTCAGCAGCAGGTTCTACAGATCACCCTGTCCGACGAGCGAGCACGTTTTCAGCATCTGCAGGAAAGTTCAGATAACCAGATAGAGGCGTTACGTCAGAGCCAGAACCATTTGCAGAACCAACTGCAGGAAACCTCGCGCAAGCTAGAAAATCTTACGGATATCGAGCGTCAGCTCTCGTCACGCAAGCCGATGCCGAGTGAAATGCCTGAAAATAGTGCCACCCAGCCTAAGACGGATGCGGCAGGCAAGCCCGCAGCCCCTGCTAAAGCAGCTGAGCCTGAACCCGCTCCAGTGACGGAGTCAGGAACCGCTCTGCCCGTGGAGCCAGAAGACACCTTCGTGCCGTCCCCCGCTCATAAGGAGTCCCCAGCACAATGACAGTTCGCAAACCGGCCAATCTTTTGTTGGTTGACGACGATCCCAGCCTGCTTAAATTGCTGGGAATGCGCCTGACCAGCGAAGGATTTCATGTCACTACCGCTGAGAGCGGGCAAGAGGCACTGCGCCTGTTGGCACGAGAAAAGATCGACCTGGTGATCAGCGACCTGCGGATGGATGAAATGGACGGCATGGCGCTGTTTGTTGAAATCCAGAAGTATCAGCCGGGAATGCCGGTGATTATCCTGACCGCTCATGGCTCGATCCCCGATGCAGTTGCTGCGACCCAGCAGGGCGTTTTCAGTTTTCTGACCAAGCCGGTCGATCGTGATGCGCTGTATAAAGCGATAGATGAAGCGCTGTCGCTCTCGGCGCCTGCTGCCGGAGACGACAGTTGGCGTGAAGATTTCGTCACTCGTAGCCCGATTATGCTGCGGTTGCTGGAACAGGCAAAGATGGTGGCACAGTCGGATGTCAGCGTGCTGATCAATGGCCAGAGCGGTACCGGTAAAGAAGTGCTGGCGCAGGCCATTCACGGTGCCAGCCCACGGGCGAAAAAAGCGTTTATCGCCATCAACTGCGGTGCGTTACCGGAACAACTGTTGGAGTCGGAACTGTTTGGTCACGCCAAAGGTGCGTTTACTGGCGCGGTCAGCAGCCGTGAGGGGCTGTTCCAGGCGGCGGAAGGAGGGACGCTGTTCCTTGATGAGATTGGCGATATGCCGCTTTCGCTGCAGGTAAAGCTGTTACGCGTTTTGCAGGAGCGCAAGGTGCGGCCATTGGGCAGCAACCGCGATCTGGATATCAACGTGCGGATCATTTCCGCTACTCACCGTGACCTTCCCAAAGCGATGGCGAAGAACGAGTTTCGTGAAGATCTCTATTATCGCCTGAACGTGGTTAACCTGAAAATCCCGGCCCTCAACGAGCGTGCCGAAGACATTCCTCTGCTGGCTAACCATCTGCTGCGTGAGTCGGCGCAGCGCCATAAGCCGTTCGTGCGCAGTTTTTCCTCCGATGCGATGAAGCGCCTGATGACCGCCAGTTGGCCGGGCAACGTGCGCCAGTTGGTTAACGTCATCGAGCAGTGCGTAGCGTTGACCACGGCGCCAGTGATCAGCGAAGCGCTGGTCGAGCAGGCGCTGGAAGGGGAAAATACCGTACTGCCAACCTTTGTCGAGGCGCGCAATCAGTTTGAATTACACTATTTACGTAAGCTGTTGCAGATCACCAAGGGCAACGTAACTCAGGCCGCACGTATGGCGGGCCGCAACCGTACTGAATTCTATAAATTGTTGTCGCGCCACGAGCTGGATGCCAACGATTTCAAAGAATGATGTTTTCTTTTCCGAACCTGCGTACGCAGGTTCTTAACAAAATAGCTGGGATGATTTATACCCAAGTTCATTCAAGTTGCAGGTAGGCGGCAACAGAACGAAGCCCCAAGAGCTTACTCAAGTAAGTGACTGGGGTGAGTTAAGGCAGCTAACAACGCTGCAGCTTGAATGGCGACGGTTATACACTCCGCTTTCTTTGTTGTGGCATGGCAGACCATTGAGATATGAGCAGATCACTTTCTATCGCATTAGCCCAACTGAATTTGCTGGTGGGCGATATTGAAGGCAACAGCGAGCGCATGTTGCAAACGGTGCAAGAGCAGCAGAAGGCGGGGGCCGATCTGGTTATGTTCACCGAGCTGGCGCTGTCTGGCTACCCGCCGGAAGACCTGCTGTACCGTGATGATTTCTACCAACGCTGTGATATTCAACTGAACCGTTTGCAGCAAGCCTCTACCGATGTGGCTATTCTGGTGGGCCATCCGTGGCGTGAAGACGGCAACCTGTATAACGCACTGTCTCTGTTTTCCGCAGGGCAATTACAGGCACGCTACTTCAAACAACAGCTACCGAATTATGGCGTTTTCGACGAGAAGCGCTATTTCCACGCTGGCGACAAAAGCTGCGTGGTCGATCTGAAAGGCTATCGCCTGGGGCTGTTGATTTGTGAAGACCTTTGGCTTCCGGAGCCGGTGGATGCAGCAAAGGCGGCAGGGGCGGAAATCCTGCTGTCAATCAATGCTTCCCCTTATAACCGTGAAAAACCGTATATCCGCAAAACCCTGATGGCAGGGCATTGCCAGCGCACCGGTTTGCCGCTGGTATACCTTAACCAGATCGGTGGGCAGGATGAGCTGATTTTTGACGGCTGTTCCAAAGTGTTTGATGCTGCCGGTAATATGACCCACCGTTTGGCAGCCTTTGCCGAGCAGGTCACCTTGTTGCAATTCAACGGCCTGGAAGTGGTGCCGATGACGGCTCCTGCGGCGGAACTGCCGCAACTGGCGCAGATTTATGAAGCGCTGGTGCTTGCTGTGCGTGACTATGTGACCAAAAACGGTTTTAAAGGCGCGGTACTTGGCCTGTCTGGTGGCATCGACTCGGCGCTGACGTTGGCGATTGCCGTTGATGCATTGGGTAAAGACAAGGTTCAGGCCTTGATGATGCCGTTCCGCTATACTGCTGATATCAGCATCATTGATGCGAAAGAAGAGGCGGATATTCTCGGGATAGAATTTGACATCGTTTCTATTGAACCGATGTTCGATGCCTTTATGAATCAACTGTCACCGATGTTTGCCGGTATCGAACGCGATACCACAGAAGAAAATCTGCAGGCCCGTTGCCGTGGCGTGGTGCTGATGGCACTGTCTAACAAACGCCGCAGTATCGTGCTGACTACGGGTAATAAAAGTGAGATGGCCGTGGGTTATGCCACGCTATACGGCGATATGGCCGGTGGTTTTGACGTATTAAAAGATGTTCCCAAGACGTTGGTATTTAAACTGTCTGAATATCGCAATACCGTCTCCTATGTTATCCCGCAGCGTGTGATTGACCGCCCGCCTTCTGCCGAACTGGCACCGGATCAACTCGACCAGGACAGCCTGCCACCGTATGACATTCTTGACGCCATACTGGAAGGTTATGTCGAGCGCGACAAGTCTGTTGCCGATCTGGTTGCTGAAGGTTTTGACGAAGCAGTGGTGCGCAAGGTGATCCGTTTGGTAGATATCAACGAATACAAACGCCGCCAGGCCGCCGTGGGGCCGCGTATTACTGCGCGTAACTTTGGTAAAGACCGCCGCTATCCGATCACCTCCGGCTTTGGCCGTAAAAATTGGTAATTAAGGAACAACGATGAAAAAGATTGATGCCATTATCAAGCCGTTCAAATTGGATGATGTGCGTGAAGCGCTGGCCGAAGTGGGCATTACCGGAATGACGGTGACCGAAGTTAAAGGTTTTGGTCGCCAGAAAGGCCATACCGAACTTTACCGTGGTGCGGAATATATGGTCGACTTCCTGCCCAAGGTCAAAATCGAAATTGTGGTGGCTGACGACATCGTGGATACCTGCGTGGAAACCATTATGCAGACAGCACAGACCGGCAAGATTGGCGACGGTAAGATTTTTGTCTTCGATGTTGCGCGCGTGGTGCGCATCCGTACCGGCGAGCAGGACGAAGAAGCGATTTAACCTGAATACCTCTGTCTTGCTCTCCTGAAAGCGCAGCACTGCTGCGCTTTTGTCATTTGTGCTGGCAACTCTCTTCTTACTCATTCTAAAAAAGCGAACGCTATCGCGTTTTTGACACTTTTCCTGATGGCTTGCTGACGGGCATCTACACTCAGAGCAACGATTTAGTTTGAGGGTATTGCCATGATGACGTTACGCCAAATCCGCCATTTTATCGCCGTGGCGGAAACCGGCTCGATCTCGGCTGCGGCGCAGGCGGCGTTTGTTTCTCAATCTTCACTCACGCTGGCGATCCAGCAACTGGAAACCGATATCGGCGTTAGGCTGTTTGAACGCCATGCCAAGGGAATGAACCTGACCCACCAAGGACACCAGTTCCTACGCCAGTCTTATCTGATCCTGGCGACCGTCGATAATGCCAAGCGCAGTTTGCAGTTGGGGACCGAAAGCCTGAGCGGCAAATTGACTATTGGCGTAACCAGCCTGGTGGCGGGATATTTCCTGGTGGAGCTGTTAAAACGCTTCAAGTCTGCCTATCCCAACGTGACAATCCAGGTGATTGAGGACGAACGCCCCTATATCGAGCACCTATTGGTGAGTGGTGAAATAGACATTGGCGTGCTGATCTTGTCGAACATTGAAGACCGTGATGCACTGCAGACCGAAGTGCTGATGCATTCGCCGTTTCGCCTGTGGCTGCCGCCGCTACATCCGCTGCTCGAGAATGAAAGCATTGGCCTGATCGATGTGGCAAAACAACCGCTGATCCAACTCAACGTAGATGAAATGGACGTTCATG
This sequence comes from Serratia aquatilis, assembly GCF_044865145.1. NCBI lineage: Bacteria > Pseudomonadati > Pseudomonadota > Gammaproteobacteria > Enterobacterales > Yersiniaceae > Serratia > Serratia aquatilis. Next base: position 1,516,429 of record NZ_CP173186.1, read on the forward strand.
CCCGGCGCATCTGGACGCGTGCTGGCCTGAAGCCAGAGATTGCGATGAAGACTGCCTCAACCGAAGCGGTGCGTAGCCTGGTTGCAGCGGGAATGGGGATAGCGATCCTGCCCGATATGGCCTACCGCGCCTGGTCACTGGAAGGCAATATGATCGAAGCGCGCAAGCTGGTGGATTCGCTGGAGCCCTTGGATATTGGGTTGGCGTGGCGTCGTGGCAGTGCAAGACCCGAGTTGGTAACCCCATTCCTTACTATTGCTCGTGAGAATAGCAAGATGAACGTGTTGAGCCTGAAGCCTTCGATTTAATCGAAGGCTTCCTTCAGTATTTAGTATTTGTTGTCCGCCAAGCGCTCGCTTAGTCTGATGAAAGCTAACTTATTACATTTTGTTAACTTTTTATTTACATGAGCGATGGCAATGACAGAGAACTCTCTTGTTTCAGTTTTATCCTGCCAGCAATTCATCAACGGCGAGTTGGTTGAAGGTGAAGGCCAGCAGGAGAGTATCGTTAATCCCGCCAATGGCGAAACCCTGGTTGCTATTGCCGAAGCTTCTTCCACACAGGTTGCTGACGCGGTTTCCGCCGCACAGCGTGCCTTTTCCCACTGGTCACGCACCACTCCATCCCACCGCGCCGCTCTCTTACTGCGTATTGCCGATGCCATTGAACGACAGGCAGAGCAACTGGCGCGGCTTGAAGCGCTGAACTGTGGCAAGCCTTTTCACCAGGCAATGAATGACGACCTTCCAGCCGCTGTTGACGTATTTCGCTTCTTTGCCGGAGCGGTGCGCACCCAGCAAGGGCAATTGGCCGGGGAATATATTGCCGGGCACACCTCGATGATCCGCCGCGATCCGTTGGGGGTAGTGGCGTCTATCGCGCCATGGAATTATCCGCTGATGATGGCCGCCTGGAAAATAGCTCCTGCATTGGCAGCGGGAAATACCGTGGTATTCAAACCTTCTGAGCATACGCCACTGACTATTTTGGCGCTGGTGCCTGCGCTGCAGGAAATCCTACCACCTGGGGTACTGAATATCGTCTACGGCGGTGGTGAAGGCGTGGGAGGCCATTTGGTGAGCCACCCGCAAGTGCGGTTGGTTTCTGTTACTGGCGACATCGTTACCGGGCAGAAAATACTCAAAGCAGCGGTAAAAAGTGTCAAGCGTACCCACTTGGAACTGGGCGGCAAGGCGCCGGTGATTGTTTGTGACGATGCCGATCTCGACGAGGTGGTCAACAGCATCCGTACTTTCGGTTACTACAATGCCGGGCAGGATTGTACCGCAGCCTGTCGTATATATGCCCAGGCTGGCATTTACCCGAAGCTGGTAGAAGCCCTGGGTGAAGCCGTAAGCAGCCTGCGCTTTGCCCGCAAGCGTGATGAAGACAATGAGATTGGCCCGTTGATCAGCAGCCGTCAGCGCGATCGCGTAGCCAGCTTTGTCGAACGGGCACTCAGCCAACCACATATCGAATTGATTACCGGTGCAGCCGCGCATTCCGGACCCGGTTTTTACTACCAGCCCACGCTGTTGGCGGGTTGTCTGCAAACAGACGAAATCGTACAGCGTGAGGTATTTGGCCCGGTGGTGAGCGTGACGCGTTTCGACACCTTGGAACAGGCGGTGGAGTGGGCCAATGACTCCGAATACGGTCTGGCTTCCTCGGTCTGGACACAGAATATCGACCGCGCGCTGCACACTGCTGCCCATTTACAGTACGGCACCACCTGGATCAATACCCACTTTACTCTAGCGAGCGAAATGCCGCATGGCGGCTTAAAGCGCTCAGGCTATGGCAAGGATCTCTCCAGCGATTCATTACAGGATTACAGCGTTGTCAGGCATGTGATGGCGAAATTCAAGTCCGTATTCTAGCCACATACAACATAAAAAATCAGTCGTATCTCGATACGCAACACAGGGGTAATTACGATGGGAAAAACAACCGCAGCCACCACACTTTCCGCACTCTGTATCACTGTTCTCTGCGGCATGGCACAAGCCGCTGATGTACCACAACAACTGGGCAAAGGCGAGGGACGGCTGGATATTATTGCCTGGCCTGGGTACATCGAACGTGGTCAGTCGGATAAAAATTATGACTGGGTCACCCAGTTCGAGAAACAGACCGGCTGCGCGGTGAATGTGAAGACCGCTGCCACTTCAGATGAAATGGTCAGCCTGATGGCGAAAGGTGGCTATGACCTGGTTACCGCCTCTGGTGATGCCTCACTGCGCCTGATCTACGGTAAGCGCGTTCAGCCAATCAATACCGCGCTGATCCCCAACTGGAAGAATATCGACCCACGCCTGCTGAATGGGCCTTGGTATACCGTGGCGGGTAAAACCTATGGCACCCCTTACCAGTGGGGGCCAAACCTGCTGATGTATAACACCAAAACCTTCCCGACGCCGCCAGACAGTTGGGCCGTGGTGTTCCAACAGCAAAACCTACCGGACGGGAAAACCAATCAGGGCCGGGTGCAGGCTTACGATGGCCCAATCTACATCGCCGATGCGGCACTGTTTCTGAAAGCGACCCAACCTCAACTGGGTATTAGCGATCCTTACCAGCTTAACGAAGAACAGTATCAGGCGGTTCTGACACTGTTGCGCAGCCAGCGTGCGTTGATCCACCGCTACTGGCATGACACCTCGGTACAGATGAGTGATTTCAAGAATGAAGGGGTAGTGGCATCTAGCGCCTGGCCGTATCAGGCCAACGCCCTGAAAGGTGAAGGGCAACCCATCGCTACCGTATTCCCGAAAGAGGGGGTTACCGGCTGGGCCGATACCACCATGCTGCATGCTGACGCTAAACACCCAAGCTGTGCCTATCAGTGGATGAACTGGTCGCTCGAACCGAAAGTTCAGGGGGACGTTGCAGCCTGGTTTGGTTCGTTGCCTGCCTCACCAGCAGGTTGCAAAGCCAGCACGTTACTGGGTGACAAAGGCTGTGAAACCAATGGATTCAACCAGTTCGACAAGATTGCGTTCTGGAAAACACCACAGGCAGAGGGTGGCAAATTTGTCCCTTATAGCCGCTGGACGCAGGATTACATCGCCATCATGGGCGGCAGATAACAGCCAATCCATCAGATTAGCGCGCTTGGTGTGCTAGCGCGCTACGCCTACGGAATCAACGTTGATGAGTGATAGTATTAATTTGGAGCGTACATCATGACTATTGCTGTGCAATTTATCGATGTTTCACGCATTTTCGGCGATGTTCGCGCCGTTGATCGGGTTTCTGTCGAAATACAGGACGGCGAGTTTTTTTCTATGCTGGGGCCATCAGGCTCGGGTAAAACCACCTGCCTGCGTCTGATCGCCGGTTTTGAACAACTGAGTTCAGGTTCAATCCGTATTCATGGGCAAGAGGCCAGCAACCTACCGCCGTATCAGCGTGATGTGAATACCGTATTTCAGGATTATGCGCTGTTCCCGCATATGTCAGTGCTGGAAAACGTAGCTTATGGCCTGATGGTCAAGGGCGTTGGCAAAACTGAACGTCTGGCCAGGGCGAAAGAGGCACTCGAGAGCGTGGCGCTGGGGTTTGCCGCTGAACGTAAACCGGCGCATCTTTCCGGTGGCCAGCGTCAGCGTGTGGCTTTGGCCCGGGCATTAGTCAACCGCCCGCGTGTACTGCTGCTGGATGAACCTCTCGGAGCGCTCGATCTGAAACTGCGTGAACAGATGCAAGGCGAGTTAAAGAAGCTGCAGCGCCAATTGGGTATCACCTTTATTTTCGTCACGCACGATCAAAGCGAAGCTCTGTCGATGTCTGACCGGGTTGCCGTTTTCAATAATGGCCGTATCGAACAGGTAGATGCGCCACGCGAGCTGTACATGCGGCCAAGAACGCCGTTTGTTGCCGAGTTTGTGGGCACTTCTAACGTGGTGCATCGCGATCTGGCTGAGCGGTTGCTGGGGCAATCGGCCATTTTCTCGATCCGCCCGGAGCATATTCGCCTGCTGGACCAAAGCCCGGCTATGCAGGGGGAAGTTCAGGTTCAGGGGACTTTGCAGGATATTCACTATCAGGGGGCGGCAACACGCTACGAAATCGCGCTGAACAGCGGCGAGAAACTGCTGGTCAGCCAGGCCAACCCACAGTGGCAGGCACAGGAACAACAGCGCCTGATTGGCCAGCCAGTCACGGCCTGCTGGGCCAGAGAGGCGATGGTACCACTGCTGGAGGAGAGGTGAGATGGATATGAGCATCGATCATCCAGTTTCATCGGGCGGGAAAATCCGTGCGCTCTCAACCTACCTGTACCGTAAACCCACGCTGTACCTGCTTTTGCTGCTGGTACCGCCGTTACTGTGGTTTGGCGCGGTGTATCTGGGATCACTGCTGACACTCTTGTGGCAAGGGTTTTACACTTTTGACGATTTCACCATGACGGTGACGCCGGATCTGACCTTTGCCAACCTGCGCGCACTGTTCAACCCGGCCAATTACGACATTATTGTGCGTACCTTGACCATGGCGGTGCTGGTCTCGCTGGCTAGCGCGGTATTGGCATTCCCGATTGCCTACTACATGGCCCGTTATACCAGTGGCAAAGTGAAAGCGTTTTTCTACATTGCAGTGATGATGCCGATGTGGGCCAGCTATATCGTTAAAGCCTATGCCTGGACGTTGCTGCTGGCGAAGGATGGCGTAGCGCAGTGGTTCTTGCAGCATATGGGGCTGGAACCTCTACTTACCGGGATCCTCAGTATTCCGGGGGTTGGTGGTAATACGCTATCCACTTCCGGGCTTGGACGCTTTCTGGTGTTTGTCTATATCTGGCTACCGTTCATGATTTTACCCATCCAGGCGGCCCTGGAGCGTTTGCCACCTTCACTACTGCACGCTTCTGCGGATCTGGGGGCGCGTCCTTCACAGACTTTCCGTTATGTAATTCTGCCGTTGGCGGTTCCGGGGATTGCCGCCGGTTCGATCTTTACCTTCTCACTGACGTTGGGTGATTTTATCGTGCCACAGCTTGTGGGGCCACCGGGGTATTTCATCGGCAGCATGGTTTATGCCCAACAGGGGGCGATTGGCAATATGCCGATGGCGGCAGCTTTTACGCTGGTGCCGATCGTGCTGATCGCGATTTATCTTTCTATTGTGAAACGTCTGGGGGCTTTCAATGCACTCTGAACGCGCACCATTAGGCCTGAAGCTGGCTGCCTGGGGTGGCTTGATTTTCCTGCATTTCCCATTGGCGATTATCGCAATCTATGCCTTTAACACCGAAGAGGCGGCGTTCAGCTTCCCGCCGCAGGGTTTTACCCTGCGTTGGTTTAGCGTGGCCGCCGGGCGGCAGGATATTATTGATGCGGTACTGCTTTCGGTGCAGATCGCCTGCCTGGCGACGGCGATTGCGTTGGTACTCGGTACCTTGGCCGCCGCTGCGCTGTATCGCCGGGATTTTTTCGGCAAGGAAAGCATTTCACTGCTGTTGCTGTTACCGATAGCGTTGCCGGGGATTGTCACCGGGATTGCGCTGCTGGCCGCCTTCAAGGCGCTGAATATTGAGCCGGGTATCATGACGATTGTTATCGGCCATGCCACCTTCTGCGTAGTGATTGTCTTCAACAACGTGATTGCTCGATTCCGCCGCACCTCCCACAGCCTGATTGAGGCTTCGATGGATCTGGGCGCCGATGGCTGGCAGACCTTCCGTTATGTGATCCTGCCTAACCTGGGGTCGGCACTGTTGGCGGGCGGAATGCTGGCGTTTGCCCTGTCATTCGATGAAATCATCGTTACTACCTTCACCGCTGGGCATGAGCGCACGTTGCCGCTGTGGTTGCTCAACCAGCTTAGTCGCCCCCGTGACGTGCCTATTACCAATGTGGTGGCACTCTCGGTCATGTTACTGACGATGATCCCCATTTTGGGCGCGTATTACCTGACCAAAGGCGGAGAGAGCGTCGCAGGCAGCGGAAAATAATACAACATGAATCAGCCCCTAGGCTCGGCGTGCCGAGGCTAGGGGCGGACCTCTATCGATTTTTTAAAAGGATCATCCTATGCAAAGCCAACTGCTGATTAATGGTCAACTGGTTTCCGGCCAAGGCGAAAAGCTGGAGGTATTTAACCCGGCGACGGGGGAAGTGATTGTGCGAGTGGCTGAAGCCAGCGCACAGCAGGTTGAAGATGCCGTACAGGCAGCCAATACGGCGTTTGAACAGTGGGGACAAACCACGCCCAAAGAGCGTGCCGAACATTTGCTGGCACTAGCAGACGTGATCGACGCGCATGCCGAAACCTTTGCCAGACTGGAATCCCTTAACTGCGGTAAGCCGTACCACTGTGTACTGAATGATGAGTTGCCCGCAGTGGCGGATGTGTTCCGCTTTTTTGCCGGTGCCAGCCGTTGCCTGAGTGGCTTGGCCGCCGGGGAGTATCTTGCCGGACATACTTCGATGATCCGCCGCGATCCGCTAGGGGTTATTGCCTCGATAGCGCCCTGGAATTACCCGTTGATGATGGCGGCATGGAAGTTGGCTCCGGCGCTGGCGGCAGGAAACTGTGTGGTTCTCAAGCCTTCGGAACAGACGCCATTGACCGCCTTCAAGCTGGCCGAACTGGCCGCCGGTATTTTCCCTGCAGGGGTGATCAACGTGCTGTTTGGTCGCGGCAAAAGCGTAGGGGATGTACTGACGGGGCACCCTTTGGTTCGCATGGTCTCGCTTACCGGCTCTATCGCTACTGGTGAGCACATCATTGCCCATACCGCTCCAGGAATTAAACGCACCCATATGGAGTTAGGGGGCAAAGCGCCGGTTTTGGTGTTTGATGATGCCGATCTGGAGCAGGTGGTAGAAGGGATCCGTACCTTCGGCTTTTATAATGCCGGGCAGGACTGCACTGCCGCCTGCCGTATTTACGCGCAAAAGGGCATTTATCCACAGTTGGTGAAAGCACTGGGTGAAGCAGTTGCCAGCCTAAAAATTGGGCCACCGGAAGACAGCAGCAGCGAACTGGGGCCATTGATCACCAAGCAGCATCTGGAACGTGTCACGGGTTTTGTTGAACGCGCCAAAGCGTTGCCCCATATACAAGTGGTCACTGGGGGAGAAAAGGTCAATGGCCCCGGCTACTATTTCCTGCCCACCTTACTGGCCGGTGCCCGTCAAGAAGATGAGATTGTTCAGCGCGAAGTTTTTGGCCCGGTAGTATCGGTAACGCAGTTTGACGATGAGGCGCAGGTCTTGGCCTGGGCCAACGCCTCGGATTATGGTCTGGCTTCCTCGCTGTGGACCCGCGACGTCGGCCGTGCTCATCGCCTGAGTGCCCGTTTGCAGTATGGCTGCACCTGGGTGAATACTCACTTTATGCTGATCAGCGAAATGCCTCACGGTGGTCAGAAGCTGTCGGGCTATGGCAAAGACATGTCAATGTATGGGCTGGAGGATTACACCGCGATCCGTCACGTGATGTTCAAACACTAACCTTCTTGATATTACAGGGTTAATCTGCACAATAGTGCGGACTTCATGCCTTAAATGCCCGATCCCGTGCATAAAACTGTAGTTTTATGCACGGGGTAGATAAAACGGAAGGAAGCTATTATGGCCATCACTCGTCGTGATTTTCTTAATGGAGTGGCGATCACCATTGCTGCAGGACTTACCCCGATGCAAGTTTTGCGGGCATCGCCACAAACTGCACATCAAACCCTTTACTACCCGCCAGCGCTAACGGGTTTACGCGGCAACCACCCCGGATCTTTCGAACATGCTCATCAATTGGGGCGCGATGGCAAAGCCTTTGACTTCGCAGGCGTACCCATTGAAGAAGAGTTTGATTTGGTGGTCGTCGGCGCAGGGATCAGCGGTTTGGCGGCAGCCTGTTTCTGGCAACAGATGAAAGGCAAGCAGCAACGTATTTTGCTGATTGATAACCATGATGATTTTGGTGGGCACGCCAAGCGAAACGAATTCAGCACCGATAAGGGCACCCTTCTCGGCTACGGTGGCAGTGAGTCATTACAGTCACCACGTTCCAACTTTAGCCCGGTCGCACTGGGGTTACTGAAAAATCTCGGGGTCAGCCTCGATGGCTTGGAACAGGCTTTTGACAAAACCTTTTATCCAGACCTGAATCTGAGCCGTGGTGTCTACTTCGACCGCAAAAATTTTGGTGTTGATAAAGTCGTTAATGGCGATCCGGGCCGGGTAGTGGCGGATGATATTCCCCGTGACCGTCTGAATGGCCGCTCCTATGAAGCCTTTATCGGTGATTTCCCGTTATCGGCAGAAGATCGTCAGGCGTTGATTGCACTGCACACGGTCGAAAAAGATTACCTGCCGGGCATGAGTCTAGAAGAGAAAGTGGCCTGGCTGGACAAGCACAGCTATAGCCAGTTCCTGCGCGAGAAAGTGGGGCTGAGTGACATGGCGATCCGCTATTTCCAACAAACAACCAACGACTTTCAGGCCGTCGGTATTGACGCCACGTCGTGCAGCGATGCGCGGATCTGCGATCTGCCGGGCCTGAACGGAATGAATTTACCGCCGCTGGATGAAGAGTCGCAGGCAGATCTTGATGATCCCTATGTCTTCCACTTTCCGGATGGCAACGCCAGCATCGCACGCTTGATGGTGCGCCACCTTATTCCGGCAGTGGCACCGGCTGGCAAAGATATGAACGACATTATTCTGGCCAGATTTGATTACAGCCAGCTTGACCGCCCTGAATCGCCAGTGAAACTTCGGCTGAACAGCACCGGTCTACATGTGGCGAATGTAGGGGATAAAGCGGAAGTTGCCTATATCATCGGGGAAAAGATAGTGAAAGTCCGTGCCGGGCAGGTAGTGATGGCCGGCTACAACATGATGATCCCCTATCTGGTACCGGAAATGTCGCATGAGCAGCAGCAAGCGTTGAAGCAGAACGTGAAAGCCCCACTGGTCTACAGCAAAGTGGTGATCGGCAACTGGCAGCCGTTCATCAAGCTCGGGGTACACGAAGTCTATTCTCCGACCGCGCCTTATAGCCGCGTGAAGCTGGATTACCCGGTGAGTATGGGGGGCTATCAGCATCCGCATGATCCGAATCAGCCGATTGGGCTGCATATGGTTTATGTTCCCACGCTGCCGGGGAGTGCTCTGAGCCCGCGTGAACAGTCACGCAAAGGACGCGCATTACTGCTGGGTACCCCATTTGACGTGCATGAACAGATGATCCGTGAACAGTTGCAAGGCATGTTGGGGGCTGCTGGCTTCGACCATCAACGGGATATTCAGGCGATCACCGTTAATCGCTGGTCACATGGCTATTCCTACTTCCTCAACGGCATGTTTGATGATGAAGATGAAGCCAAAAAGATCATCGAAACGGCGCGGCAACCAATCGGTAGGATTGCCATTGCCAACTCAGACTCAGACTGGAGCCCTTATGCTAACTCGGCGATTGACCAGGCTTGGCGCGCGGTAAACGAACTGGCTTACGGCAGGGTTTCTGCCAAGGAGGGCGTATGAGCTTACGCCCACTGTATCTGATGCTGTTGCTGGTAGCTGGTTCGGCGCATGCTATGTCTGCCGGGGAATATGTTGCCAAAGCGGGTGACTGCACCGCTTGCCATACTGCACCGGGAGGTGCGGAACTGGCCGGGGGCCTGAAGTTCCCCACTCCGTTGGGTAATATTTACGCCACCAATATCACGCCGGATAAACAGCAGGGAATTGGTGACTATAGCTTTGAAGAATTTGACCGCGCCATGCGTCAGGGCATTGCCAAGGACGGGCATCGTCTCTATCCCGCCATGCCTTACACCGCGTATGCCAAAATGAGCGAGCAGGATATGCGCGCTCTTTATGAATATCTGATGCACGAAGTTGCGCCGCAAAACACCGCCAATCGCGAAAGCGATATCAGTTGGCCGCTCTCCATGCGCTGGCCTCTGGCAGTATGGAACCAGCTCTTCCATGATGAACAGCCTTATCAATCAGACAGCGGGCAGAGTACCGAATGGAACCGAGGCGCGTACCTGGTGCAAGGGCCTGGTCATTGCGGGAGTTGCCATACGCCACGCGGTTGGGCAATGCAGGAGAAGGGTATGGACGGTAATACATCGGCTTTTCTCAGCGGTGCCGAGTTGGATGGCTGGTATGCATCAAACCTGCGTGGGCTTGCGCAGGGGGAAGTGGTTGCCTTGTTGAAGAAAGGCCGTAGTCAGCATGCGGCAGTGGCCGGGCCGATGGGCGAAGTCGTGACGCACAGCACTCAATATCTCAGCGATGCCGATCTGAACAGCATTGCACTTTACCTGCATAGCCTGACGAAAAAAACGCCGCAACTGCAGGCAGTATCAGCGATACCCGAAGCCATAATGGCCTCTGGTAAACAGACTTATGCCATGTATTGCTCTACCTGCCACGGTAATAAAGGTGAGGGGGTCGATCATGTTATTCCCGCATTGGCGGGGAATACCAGCGTCACGGCAGATAATCCGCTGACCGCATTGCGGGTAGTGCTGGAGGGAGCACATACACCGATCACTCAGCAAGCAGCAGCAACCGTTATGCCGGGCTATGGCTGGGCACTCAGCGATCAGAAAGCAGCCGATCTGATGAGCTATTTACGTGGCAGTTGGGGAAATCAGGCTACGCAGGTGACTGCTGAACAGGTGAAAGCAGCCCGGGCGCTGAAACAGCATTAACGCTTTAGGAAGCTATGCTGACGGGTGCCCATCTCAACAAAAAAGAGGGGCTCCCTATGCATTACAATTTGCCGCTTTCCCGGTCTTTCGATCTTTACAGCACTTTATGTGGGCCAAAACATTCGTAATGGATGTGTTCGGCTGCTACCCCTAACGCCAGCAACTGTTTACCTACCGACTGCATAAAGGGTACCGGGCCACACATGTAGTAATGCATCAGCGGGTTGTTCAGTGTGCTGCGCATGCTGCTGAGGTCCATCAGGCCAAGGCTGTCATAGTCGTGGCCTTTTACGTCATCAGCGTTCGGTTCACGATACCAGACGTGGCTGCGCAGGGCAGGCATACGCTCGGCGATAGCGGAAACTTCGTCGGCAAAGGCGTGTACTGCGCCGTTCTCAGCCGCATGAAGCCAATGAATTTCTGCCTGATGCTGATTTTCATGCAGAGTGTTAAGCATCCCCAACATCGGCGTCTGGCCCACGCCAGCCGAAATCAATGCCACCGGAGTGGTAGCTTCCACCTGTAGAAAGAAATCACCATGTGGTGGGGCGAGCTGAATAACATCGCCTTCTTTAGCGGTTTGATGCAGGAAGTTGGAAACCGTACCTTGCTCCTCACGTTTTACGGCAATGCGATAGTATTCCCCATTAGGTGAGGTAGTGAGTGAGTATTGACGGATCTCCTGATGCTCCAGATTACTGTCGTTAATGTAGACTGCCAGATACTGGCCCGGTTTATAGTTGGCGACCCTGCCACCATCTACTGGGGCTAATACAAAGCTGGATATCACCTCGCTCTGCGGCTGTTTTTTCACGATGCGGAATGCACGCAAATCGCGCCAACCACCATTATCTTGTTCACTTTCCTGATAAATCTGACCTTCACGTTGGATAAACACGTTTGCCAGCACTCCGTAGGCTTTTCCCCAAGCATCCAGTACCTGCTGGCCCGGGCTGAACATTTCATCCAGCGTTGCCAGCAGGTGGTGGCCAACAATCTGATACTGCTCGGGCTGGATATTGAAGCTGGCGTGCTTCTGTGCAATACGTTCTACCGCAGGGAGCAGGGCGGCCAGATTTTCCAGATTACTGGCATAGGCGCAGATGGCATCAAACAACGCTTGACGCTGATCGCCGTTGCGCTGGTTGCTCATATTGAAAATATCTTTCAATTCAGGGTTATGGGCAAACATACGTTCGTAGAAATGGGCGGTCAGTTTTGGGCCTGTTTCGGCCAGTAGAGGGATGGTGGATTTTACGGTTGCTATGGTTTGACTATCCAGCATGGTGGGGCTCCTTTGAGGGGACATATTATGTCGCTTAATAAGGCGTATTTTAAATGCATCTTATAGGGTTGTTTTAAACCTGTAAATATTCTTGCTTTTGTTACGGGTCTGTCAATCGACGGCTGTACCTGTTGAACATGAATAAACCGCATTACCACTATGAGTAAATGTCCGTTGCAACAATAGGGGTAAAAAGCCAGTAAAAGCCTTGTGCCACCTAGAGCCAATCGTTTGCGTAAAAACCTCTGTCAAGACCTATCTTCGATGGGGGGAAACGGTTTACACTGTTACCCAGAGCCCCAAAGGGTGATTTTATACCCGTCGTCTTTCAAGCAGCAGCGTTGTTACCTACACTCGCTCCCCCCTGTCACTTGGCTTTAGTCAGTTCAAGGGACGAATGAGTTGGGAACCTGGTTGCAGCTGGAAATCCATGGGTACAGTGAGCCGATTTAAGTCAGGAGATGCCGGGATGTTAAAGCGTGAAATGAACATTGCTGATTATGATGCCGAACTGTGGCATGCAATGGAGCAGGAAGTCGTGCGTCAAGAAGAGCACATTGAGCTGATTGCGTCTGAGAACTATACCAGCCCACGTGTAATGCAGGCTCAGGGTTCCCAACTGACCAATAAATACGCAGAAGGCTATCCGGGCAAACGTTATTATGGCGGTTGCGAGTATGTGGATATCGTTGAGCAACTGGCTATCGATCGTGCCAAGGAACTATTTGGTGCCGATTATGCTAACGTGCAGCCACACTCTGGCTCCCAGGCCAACTTTGCCGTTTATACCGCCTTGCTGCAGCCGGGTGACACTATTCTGGGGATGAACCTGGCACATGGTGGTCACTTGACGCATGGCTCTCCGGTAAACCTGTCGGGCAAGCTGTATAACGTGGTGCCTTACGGTATTAATGAGTCTGGGCAGATTGACTATGACGATCTGGCTAAACAGGCGCAAACCCACAAGCCTAAAATGATCATCGGTGGTTTCTCTGCTTTCTCCGGTCTGGTTGACTGGGCAAAAATGCGTGAAATTGCCGACAGCATTGGTGCTTACCTGTTCGTTGATATGGCGCACGTTGCTGGCCTTATTGCCGCAGGCGTTTATCCTAACCCGCTTCCCCATGCGCATATCGTAACCACCACCACTCACAAGACTCTGGCTGGCCCACGTGGCGGCCTGATCCTGGCCAAGGGCGGTGATGAAGATCTGTACAAGAAACTGAATTCTGCCGTATTCCCTGGTGGCCAGGGTGGCCCGCTGATGCACGTGATCGCCGGTAAAGCGGTAGCACTGAAAGAAGCGATGGAGCCAGAGTTCAAGATTTACCAGCAACAAGTAGCCAACAACGCTAAAGCGATGGTAGACGTGTTCCTGGCGCGTGGTTTCAAAGTGGTTTCTGGCGGTACTCATAACCATCTGTTCTTGCTGGATCTGGTGGATAAAAACCTGACCGGTAAAGAAGCGGATGCGGCGTTGGGGCGTGCCAACATCACCGTCAACAAGAACAGCGTGCCAAACGATCCGAAGAGCCCATTTGTGACCTCTGGCATTCGTATTGGTACTCCAGCAGTGACTCGCCGTGGCTTCAATGAGGCAGATGTGCGTGAACTGGCGGGCTGGATCTGTGACGTGCTGGATAACATCAACGACGAAGCGACTATCGAACGCACCAAGAAAAAAGTGTTGGATATTTGCGCTCGCCTACCTGTCTACGCGTAATACCTTCTTTTTGTACACTCCAAACCCGCTGCGGCGGGTTTTTTGATCGTACAGTAACTGGGGTATATATCTTAGTTGCACGTGACTGCATTCCTAGCAACTAAGATATACAGCCTAAACTGTGAACTGCTTTACACTCCCGCGCTTTAAGCTTGAATGAAGATTGCTGCCTGGTGTGAGCTCTGTCAAAGTATTGCCCTTATTCTGGAGGGAACATGGTTCTGCAATCAACGCGTTGGCTGGCTCTCAGTTATTTCACCTACTTTTTTTCGTTTGGTATCTACCTGCCGTTTTGGAGCGTCTGGCTGAAAGGTGAGGGGATTGCCCCTGAAACTATCGGTATTTTGCTCGGTGCAGGCTTGGTGATGCGCTTCCTGGGGAGCCTGATGATTGCACCTCGCGTCAAGGATCCCTCGCATTTAATCACCGCACTGCGCCTCTTGGCGCTACTCTCGTTGGCCTTTGCTATTGGGTTCTTTTTCGGTAACGGCTGGGCCTGGTTAATGCTGGTGATTGCCGGTTTCAACCTGTTCTTTTCCCCGTTAGTGCCGTTGACCGACGCCTTAGCATCCACCTGGCAACGCCAAATTACTCTGGATTATGGCCGGGTACGGCTATGGGGGTCGCTTGCTTTTGTGATTGGCTCGGCGTTGACCGGGAAGCTGGTTTCCGTTTGGGGCCATAATGCAATCTTGTTCAGCCTGTTGGCCAGTCTATTGGTGATGCTTCTTGGGATGCTGCTGAAACCCAGTGTGATGCCCCAAGGGCAGGCTAGTGTGCAGAATATCTCCAGCCGTTCCTGGCGTGAACTGCTCAGCGAGGGACCGGTCTGGCGCTTTTTGCTCTGCGTTACACTATTGCAAGGGGCGCACGCCGGGTATTACAGCTTTGCTTCTATTTATTGGCAGGAAGCGGGCTACTCTGCGTCAACCATTGGCTATCTGTGGTCACTGGGCGTAGTGGCCGAAGTGATTATCTTTGCCAGCAGCAATTTTCTGTTCCGCCGATGGAACGCCCGTAACTTGCTGTTACTGTCTGCCGTATGCGGCCTGTTGCGCTGGGGGCTGATGGCCTCTTCGACCGAGATCGGCATGTTGCTGTTAGTGCAGGTGCTGCACTGTGGCACCTTCACCGTTTGTCATCTGGCAGCGATGCGTTTTATCGCGGCGCGGCAGGGGGCTGAAGTGATCCGTCTGCAGGCTGTCTATTCTGCCCTGGCAATGGGCGGCGGGATTGCAGTGATGACCGTGTTGGCCGGTTTCCTGTTCGAACACTTGCAGGGTGGGGTATTCTGGGTAATGGCAGCAGTGGTGATACCTGTGCTGTTTGTTCTGCCACCCGCAGCCACCTCTCGCCGCTAATGGCTTTCCAACAGCGTACGCAGCATCTTGCGCTGTTGGCGCTTCAAGGGTAACTCAGCGAGTATCAGCGGCGGCTGTTGCCCGAATGGCGGCGATGCATAGGGGCTGATGACCAAGGCGATGCCGGATGGTGCACCAGCTTGCTGATAGTCACTTAATGGCAGATATTTAATATTGAGCGGTAATAGTGTGAGCTCCCGAAGTTGGTATTCTACATTTGCTTCCAACTGAGGATTATCCCACGTGAGTAACAGGATCTGTTTTTCCTGCAATGCGTTGTCTTGCATTAGCCAGGCACCGAAACTGATCGCCACCAATCCCACTTCTTCGCGCGAAAAACGGATTTGATACTCATGCTCAAAGGGAGCTAATGCCTTCTGTGTGGTTCGCATTAGGCGCGGATATTTGCGCACCACCTCTTCCAACAGTGAATTGTCTATACCGATATTAAAGTGGCAGCGCTCTACAGCGGGGGCCAGATGGGCAAACAGTTGATTGATCAACTCTTCCTGACTGCTGAAGCTCATCCCACAGATCTGCTGAAAACAGGCTACCGTTTGCTCAATAGCGCTCATCAGGCGCCGATCTTCTGGAGAACCACTGGTTTGATAGCTATGGTTTTTTAACAGGGTAAGCATTAGGGTCAGAAAGTCGCTTTCGTCGTTATTCGCAGGTAAGTCAAACAATTGGTTCAGCGTTTGCTGCAGTTTGGCCGCTACCTGTTGTTCCGGTTTACGCCGTAGCCACTGACGTTGCGTCTGATCAAAACAGGTATGGTGTTGATACCGGCTGGTCCAAACGTAGTAACACAGATAATGCAGCAAAAATTGCCGGTCACGTGGCTCAAAGTGGCGGTTAAGCTGTTGTTCACAATCGTTGATGCACAATTCAAGCGCTGAAATCTGTTGGTGCGTGAGTGATAAGGCTTGTTGATATTGCGGGGCAAAATGTTGTTCAACAAACGTTGGGCTACAGCGCAAAGTGCGGCGTAGCCACTGGAACAGGCAGAGCCGCTGGTTAAGCACACTGCCTTGAATTTGCAAGCTATCTGCGGAACTGCCGCCGATTTCCAAATGGTAGAACTGCTGGATCTCACTGGCAACCTCGGCTATATCTTGCAGGGTCACCGATTGCCCAACGCCGTTGATTTGGCTGATAGCCTCCAGATTAACCTCGGACGTCGGTGCAAACAGCATCAGCAGTAGATGGCAGCGTCGCTGTTGGCCGGAGAGCGCGGGCGCAGAAGAAGTATCCGTGCTCATATCACCTCCTGGCTGGTAATGTTTAAATTAGGCTGTAGCCCCAGCCCGAAGGGGTTGCGACGGCACCACGGGCAATTGAGGGACACAGCCTAGGCTTAAGCATAGCAAAAGGGTCTTGGATGCCCCGGTTTTTGCTTAGGCTTATAACTTTCGTCACATTTATTTCTCCCTCAAAGTTTGTTGAGGTGAGATTTATGTTACTTTATAACAATAATGAGTATGCTCTGATGAAGACGTTATGCCGCCTGGTGGCGAGTTTGCTTGTTATGTTCTGTGTGGGGGTGAGTGCCCACCCACACAGCTTTATCGATATGAACACTACGTTTGTCGCCAAGGATCAGAAATTGATGGGTTTGAAAATGGTTTGGGTTATGGATGAAATTACCTCTGCAGATCTGCTGTATGATGCGGAAAATGCTAAAAGCGATTCTGAAATCTGGAAGAAGCTGGCGGCAGAAGTAATGGCTAATGTTCTGGGGCAGCATTACTTCACTGAGATTTACCGCGATGGCAAGCCGCTGAAATACCTCAACCTGCCAACCGAATACCATCTTTCCCGTCAAGGCCATAAGGCGGTATTGGAGTTTGTGCTGCCGTTGGCGGAACCACAGCCGTTGGCAGGTGAACCTTTTGAAATCTCAACCTACGATCCTACCTATTTTGTTGACATGACCTATCGGGATAAACAGGCACTGCACCTGCCTTCTGAGATGGAGAAACAGTGCAAATTCAGCTTGATGACACCCAAGCCCGATCAGTCATTACAGGCGTATGCCTTATCGCTGGATAAGAATGATTCACCTGGGGAGGATTTGGCTTTGGGCCAACAGTTTGCACAACGAGTTACGCTGTCATGTCAGTAGTGTTCAACCAGTCCCAAGCGGCTAAGCGTCACTGGGTACTCAGCCTTTGGCCGTTACTGTTGTTTTTTATTGTGCTAGTAGCAGGTGTGCAACTGGTATGGCACTACTGGCCGCAACTCTTGATGCAGAGCGTGGTGTGGCAGAAGGGTTTACATCAGCAGATGGCGGCGCTGTTACAGCAGGTAAAAGCGGCACCTCAACAAGCCGGGCTGGCGCTGATGTTGTTTAGCCTGGGCTACGGCATATTACATGCGCTTGGTCCGGGCCACGGTAAAGTGGTGATCGCGACCTATTTGGCTACCCATCCTGCCCGGCTGAAAAGTAGCTTGAAACTGACGTTTGCAGCCTCACTGATGCAGGGGATCGTTGCTATTGCGTTGGTGACAATCGTACTGGTGGTGCTCCAGCTCTCTTCTCGCCAATTGCATCAGAGCGGATTCTGGCTGGAAAAAGGCAGCTTTATTCTGGTGATACTGCTTGGTTTGCTACTGAGTTGGCGGGCGATTAAGCGCTTGCATCTGGCGGTCAAAGCAATTCGACCTACTCCTGGATTGCGTATCAACGGCTTGCAACCTTTGGCGGCAGAGCACGTGCATAGCGCTGATTGTGGGTGCGGACATCGGCATCTACCCAGTGACAGCGAATTACAAGCCGGTAATGACTGGCGTACCAAAGCGGCTATTGTGCTGGCAATGGGGATGCGGCCTTGCTCTGGGGCGCTCCTGGTACTGTTGTTTTCCAAAGTCATCGGCGTTTTTACCTGGGGCGTACTTTCTGCACTGGCGATGGCGCTGGGAACGTCAATGACGATTTCTTCATTGGCGTTGTTGGTTCATTACAGCCGTAAACTGGCGATCCGTATCAGCCGCCAACGCGCACCGGCAGCCTGGAGCGCCGTTGCGTGGGGTTCGTTGGCGTTAGCTGGCGGGCTGATCCTGCTATTTGCTGGCGTACTGCTGTATGTCAGTGCCCAACCCGAGTTTGGCGGCGGTATCCGCCCGTTTGCTCGCTAAGTGATCTGTTGTTGGCCCCGTACGCAGTACGAGAAGATGATGATGGCTGTTAGAACTGTCTCGCTTGCCAACATGATGCCACCACCGTCGCTTAACCAGGTTCCACCGATGATCAACATATTCATCACAATGGCAAAGCCAGCCAACCAGGGGAACAGCGGCGAGCGGAACGAGATAGACTCTGCCGGATAGGTCCCTTTACTGACTTCGCGGCGGAATCGATACTGACACCAGGCAATAACCATCCAGGCCAGGCACCCCACCTGGCCGGTGCTGGCGATCAGGTAGAGATACAGAGTTTCTGGCGAAACGTACTTGGTCAATAGCGAAACCAGCGCGATCAGCGCGGTAAACAAGATCCCTTTTGCTGGAACGCCTTGTGAGCTGACATGTGAGAAAACGCCAGCAGCGAAACCATCTTTGGACATCGACCACAGCATACGCGAACTGGCATACAGCGCCGAGTTGGCCGCAGACAACGCGGCGGAAAAGATGACGATCAGCATCAGTGTTCCTGATGACGGTAGCCCGATATGGTTAAACACCCAAACAAAGGGGCTACTGCCATCGACAGGGCGTTCATAAGGGTAGACCAGTGCCAATACGACGATAGACAGGGCATAGAACAGAATAATCCTCAGGGCGATGCCCATGATCACTTTGGGTAGCACAGTCTGCGGTGAGGGGGTTTCTCCCGCCGCACTGCCAATCAGCTCTACGCCTTGGAATGAGTAGGCAACGATCGTCATACACAGGAAAATGCTCCACGGGCCGTGTGGGAACCAGCCACTCGAGGTCTTCAGTGTGGGCATACTGCCCGCCTGGCTATAGATTTGGTAAACCAGTACTGCCCCTACCAGAATAAACAGCACGATGGCAAAAACCTTTATCGCTGATAGCCAGTACTCGCATTCGCCAAATACTCGGGCTGAAAACAGATTCACTGCGACCAAGACAACAAGTATGCCCAGGCAGAAATAGTAGACAGGAATGTGCGGGAAAAACTGATGTGCGATCAGACCTGCAGCGGTAAGATCTGCCGCGAGACTCAACACCCAGCTCAACCAATATAACCAGCCGATGGTGTAACTCCAGATCGGCGAGGGGAAGAACATCAGTGCATAATGTTGAAATGACCCTGAGTGGGGAAAAGCACAAGAGAGTTCACCCAGGCAAAACATGGTCGCCATCATCACGCTGCCTGCTAGCAGATACGCAAGGACTGTACCCAGTGGCCCGACGGTATGCAAAGGCGCTGCAATACCGACAAATAGCCCTGTGCCAATGGTTCCCCCTAATGACATCATCAATAAATGACGCTTTTTCAGCGTTTGCTTCAAGTTGTTACCGAGTTCAGCTTCAGGCGTTACAGGTAAACTACTCACTCTATTTCTCCACCGGTGGGAGGCCCACCGGTTTCACATCAAAAATAAGGGTTAGCGTATGAAACGGCGCTGTACCCCACTGGTTTGGCAAGCCATCAATAGTCCGGTGTAGTCCAGTTCGAAACGAACGCGGTCACCAACTCGTAGGTGACTAGTGCAATCTTCGATATCGATAAGCGTATGATCGCTGGTCTGGCCGAGGAGGGTGATGCGGTCATCGACCGGAATACAGTTTTCTGCCGGTACATCCTGGCGGCCAAACGCGAGTAAAGCGCGGCGTCGAGTACCATTGTCAGTGAAGGATTTCGCTTGCAGAAAGGCATCCACCCCCAGTTCGCCAACCGGCACTGTCGGTTTACTGTTCAACTCTATGATTTCAGCTTCCAGTTGATACAGATCGGAACAGGCTTTGCCGACCGGTTTTGACGAGTGGTGGAACTCATCGAGATACTTCATATCCACATACTCAATGCCAAACTCATGCAGGCCACCAATGCGCAAATGGTTTAGCCCAACGGGCCACAGACCTTTGTCCAGCAAATGGTAGCTGGTGCAATTACCGGCAGAGATATGGCTGACGGAGATACCGCAATCCACCTCGATACGTTTGATAATAGCCAGGAAGTCCTCGCCATTTTTCACCGTTGGCAGCACGGTGCCATAGCAGTTGAAATTAGTGCCGATGCCATACAGCTCAACGCCTGGCAATTCGTTAATCAGCTTCACCGTTGCGAGGATCTGCTCGTAATGTTCGAACCATATCCCTTCGCGTAAATCCCCCATGTCAACCATCAGTAGAATGCGGTGGACTCGCCCCTGATTAAGGGCTTCCTTTGCCAGAGCCCGGATGATGAGTGGTTCGCTGTTCAGGCTAATATCAGCGTAACGGACAACGTCTTTCACTTCGCTCAGGCAAGGGCTACGCAGCAAACAGGTGGTACAACCGGTCGCACGGATCTTTTTCAGGTTATAGGTGCGTGATTCGGCGATCACCTCAATCCCCCCGGCCATTACTGCCTGAGCGGTTTCAATGCAGCCGTCAAAAACTTTGTTGACGGCCATCACCTCGATACCCTTTGAGGCGAGGAGGGCTTTTTCTGTTGCGGCGTTTTCAGTCAATTTTTGCAAATTGATATACAACGTTGGCATATACATATCAGTTCACCTTGCCAGTCAGCGGTTGATGATTGCGTTTTTGCGCCCGGTGGTAGATCCACTCCGCCACACCTATCGCCAGTAATGCGCCCAGGATAATTTTCCCTGCGTACTGGAAATATCCTCCCATATCGATCTGTGACGGTGGAATAAACAGCAGACAAACGGCGAATGCGATAGAGAGGAAACCCAAGGCAGGTAGCAGGATCGGCAGTACTTTTCCCGGAATTTTAAAGCTGCGTGGTGTGTCGGGTTGCGTAATCCGCAGGCGATAAAAGGCAGGGAACATCACCAGATAAGGAATGAAATAGGTGATGGTGGTCAGGGCCGTCAACATCCAATAGGCTGCGGCAACGCTGGGTGAAATAAAGGTGGAGAAACACAGCACGGTCACAATCAACGCCTGTACCACTAAAGCAAAAGCAGGGGTCTGATATTTTGGATGCAACCGCCCAATCCGTTCGCCTAGCAGGTTATCCTCGCGTGAGGCTTCTTGCAGCATATAAATCGGGCCAACCAGCCAGGAGTTAATCTGCCCCAATGCGCCAAAGAACATACAGATTGCCATCACCGGCAGTAACCAAGGCATATGCAGAGTATCGGCGGCGGAGTGCATAGCCTGCATTACCCCGGCCACAATGTCGGTTTTTCCGGCGGGTAGCAGGGTATTAAGCGCCCAGGTTCCGACCATATAGATCCCCACAATCACCAAGGCAGAAAATGCCATTGCTCTTGGAAAATCGCGCTGCGGATTGCGGGTGCGCCCTGCGATCATCGGTGCCACTTCCAGACCGGCAAAAGCAAACATCATGCTGGAAACAAACACGATGGTATCCCAATGGCTGAGATCGGGGATCCATGATGCGGGCGTCGAGTAGTCGGTCTGCATCTGATGGCCGGTTGCCAGCCAGACCACTGCCAGCAAAATCAGAATGGCTGATGGAATAAATACCCCAAGCCAGGCACTGACGCCGTTAATGATTTTGGTCCATTGCATACCGCGAATGTTCATTAGCGTTAACAGCCAGAAAATGGCTGCCGAACCGACGCCGATAAATACTTTGTTTTCTGCCAGACTGGCGCTAAACATATAGCCGAGCGCGGTAAAACCGAACTGCAGCATCAGTGGGAAAAACAGCACGCAAGAGAACAGAAAACAGACCACCACAATCCAGGCGATGCGTTTACCAAAGGCCTCTTTGATCCAGACGAAAATACCGCCATCTTTTGGCCAGCCGGTCGACAGCTCGCCGCAAACCATAGCCAGCGGAAAGAACAGGCAAAAAGCAGCGATCACCCATAGCATCATGGCTGAGGCACCATAGGGCGCAACGTTGGGGATCTGGCGAAGGCTGAGGATGGCAATGACATTCATAAAGACAATATCTTTGATCCCCAGCAGGTTTGAGTCTTGATTACTCATGATCAACTCCTGAAAGGCTCGGGGAGTGATAACACTCCCCGGCAAGGTGGTAATTAATAAATGTCGTACTTAACCATGTCTTCGTAGGTATCTTCTCGGCGTATCAAACGGTCGTTGCCGTGTTTGTCGATCATGACTACACCGGTACGTGGACGATTGTTGTAGACGGTCTGGCTTTCGATGGTATAAGCACCAGCATCAAGGAATACCACCACATCGCCAATCTGGGTGGTGTGCGGTAGCAGGAACTCTTCGCCTTTTACCCCCATGTGGAAGTAGTCACCGCCATCACACAGCGGACCGGCCAGTTTGATGTATTGGTCATGAGGTTCAGTGATGCGTGAAGCGGAGTAGACATAGAAGAACCAGTCAAAGTGCTGGCTATCGGAAAGGACGCTGTAACCGGCGTCAACAAATTTCCATTCGACGTGGCATTCGACATTGCCCTCGAGATCGTAATTGGTTTTGCGTTTTTCACAGGCCACTTCGGTGACCAACAGTGCGGCGGAACCGGTGACTTTACGCCCAGGTTCGATACAGATTTCAACATCGGTACGCCATTTGTGTACTTCACTGATCACTGCGTCGGCAAAGTCTTGCGCGGTGATCCCGGCATACATGTTGTCTTGCAGCGGATTACCGTTTTCATCGTCGTATTTGTAAGGGACGGGAATACCACCGCCAACGTTGATCAGATCGAACTTGATCCCCAGCACTTCCTCCAAACGGCGAGACTCATCGACCAATACTTTGGTTGCTTTGGCGAAGGGTTCTGATTCCGGTACCTGGTCGCCGACATGCATGTGCAAACCGCGCAGTTTCACATATGGCATGGCCAGAATGCGGCGGCAGGTTTCTTCCGCCTGTTCCAGATCGAGACCAGATTTGGCGTGATAGGCGGTCACCAGTTCGGCATGGGTAGCGGAAGGGACGTTAGGCTCGACACGTACACAGACATTGGCCACTTTCTTCAGGCGGCGCGAGATAGCATCGATATGATCGAGCTCGTACAGGCTGTCAACGTTGATCAGATACAGTTCATTATCGATAGCATATTCCAGATCCTCTGGCTTTTTTACTACCCCATTAAACACGATCTGGCTACCAGGGAAGCCTATTTCCAGGCACTTGCGTACTTCAAACTGCGAGTTGGCTTCGGCGTAGATCCCGGCATCTTTGATGGCTTTCAACACGCCCATTACTGAGCAGGTTTTGGAAGCGAAGAAGGTTTTGGTATTTGGGTGGGCGGCAAAGGCCTGCTGGATTTCGCCGATGTTGCGAATAATTTCTGCTTCAGAAAAGACATAAAAAGGCGTGCCGTATTTTTTTGCCAACTGTTCAATATTCACACCTTCAAAACACAACTTGCCATCCTGATGGGAGAAACGGCGATCCTGGCTACTGATGTTTTTACGTAGCGCGTTGTATTGGGTTGCTATTGGGTCAGTCATATAAACCTCACATTTGGAAAAGAGTTGGTGGAGAGTGTCTTTTCCATAGCAACGACCGTGCCACTTATAAATTTATTATAAATCAGTAGGTTGGTATTTTTTTCGTTTGACCGTTATTGCACATAAAGACAGGTTATGAGAAAAATGACGAAAATCCGTCATTTTAAAGAGCATTTCATGTCATATATCGATCCAGAACTACGACGTGCGCTGCGCATGTTCTCACGGTTTTTCGATCTGATTCATCAACCGTTGGCGATCATCAATCGCCATGGGGAATACGTCTACTACAACCAGGAGAGTGCCGATCTGGATGGCTACACCATTCGTCAGGCTCTCGGACGGCATATGTTGGACGTTTACCCGAAGATGAAAGAGGAGCAAAGCACCATGTTGCAGTCGTTGCAGCATGGGGTTGAATACATTGGGCATTACCAAGTGTATTACAATGCCAAAGGGCAGGCGGTGGATTATCAGCACACCACGGCCCCGCTCTATGGGAAAGATGGCAGTCTGATTGGCGTAATTGAGATTGGCCGTGATATGTCCGGCGTACGGCGGTTGCAGGAACAGGTGGTGGAGCTTAATCAGCTGCTATATAGCCAGCAAGGGCAGGAGCGCTACCAGATTATTACCGATAATCCAGAAATGAAGGCACAGATTGCCAAAGCCAAGCGCCTGGCGCTTAACAACGTGCCGGTAATGCTGGTGGGAGAAACCGGCACAGGGAAAGAACTGTTCGCCAGGCTGATACACCGTTGCAGCCAGCGAGCAGAAAAACCTTTCATCGCCCTGAACTGCGGAGCTTTACCCGCCACACTGATTGAAAGCACGCTGTTTGGTACGGTAAAGGGGGCATTTACCGGCGCTGAAAACAGTAAGGGTTATCTTGAGTTAGCGCATGGCGGGACGTTGTTCCTGGACGAACTGAATGCGATGCCAGTAGAAATGCAGAGCAAACTGTTGCGTTTTCTGCAGGATAAAACCTACTGGAGATTGGGGGGGCATCAACAACTCACTTCGGATGTGCGCATCGTTGCGGCGATGAATGAGTCACCGGGTTTGCTGATTAATCAGCAGCGTTTGCGTGCCGATCTGTTTTATCGCTTGGGAGTAGGGCTGCTGACGTTGCCGTCACTCAGTTCGAGGCCGGACGATATCGCGTTGTTGACCCGGCATTTTATCAGCAAACATCAGGCGCTGGTCAGTCACGATATTCAGGGCATCAGCGAGCGGGCGCTGAGTATCCTGCAACAGCAGAGCTGGCCGGGTAATGTGCGCATGTTGGAAAACGTGATTGTACGTAGCATGATCATGCAGGAACACGATGGACCGCTTGACGATCTGGCTTTTGATGAGGAACTTCCGGACGTTGGGGGAGGGGAGGTACTTGCGCTTCAAAAGCAGGCGGTTGAACTGCCGCATGGCGAACTGAATCAACTGGTAGAAGAGTACGAACGGCAATTGATTGTTAATGCGCTGAACCGTTCTAATGGTCGCGTGGTTGGCGCAGCTAACTACCTGCGTATTTCCCGCACCACGCTACATTATAAAATCAAGAAGTACGGTATCAGGCTAGGTGTCATGGAGTAGCAGCCACC
This sequence comes from Serratia aquatilis, assembly GCF_044865145.1. NCBI lineage: Bacteria > Pseudomonadati > Pseudomonadota > Gammaproteobacteria > Enterobacterales > Yersiniaceae > Serratia > Serratia aquatilis. The sequence goes on from NZ_CP173186.1 coordinate 1,541,626, forward strand.
CTTGGCGGATGGCTGTTATGCCCGTCGCCATTCAAGTCGCAGCGGTGTTGGCTAAACTTGCCGCCTATCTGCAACTTGGATGAATTGGGGTAATAAATTAACGCTTCAGCGCTTCGCTCAGTTCTTCACGCATGGTGGAAAGCAGAGATTTCACCACGCGTGGGTTACCAGCAACCACGTTGCCAGAGTTAAAGTGGTTATGCCCACCCACAAAGTCGGTAACCAGACCGCCAGACTCACGAACCAGCAGTTCGCCCGCAGCGAAATCCCAGGGCTTTAGGCCGATCTCAAAGAAACCGTCAACGCGGCCAGCGGCAACGTAAGCCAGATCCAACGCGGCAGAACCGGTGCGGCGGAAGTCAGCACATTGAGTGAACAGTTTACCTACCAGGTTGATGTAAGCCGGAGCATGCTGTTTGACTTTGAATGGGAAACCGGTAGCCAGGATGGTGCCATCCAGATCTTTGGCGTTAGTACCGCGCAGACGGTAACCGTTGAGCTGTGCACCCTGGCCACGGGTGGCGGTGAACAGTTCGTTGCGCATTGGATCGTAAACCACCGCCACTTCGGTACGGCCTTTGATGCGTACGGCGATAGAAACCGAGAAGTGTGGGAAACGTTTGATGAAGTTGGCGGTGCCATCCAGTGGATCGATCACCCATTGTACATCCTGATCTTCACCAACCAACTCACCGCATTCTTCACCAATGATGGTGTGTTTTGGGTAAGATTTACGGATGATTTCAATGATCAAGCGCTCGGCATCGCGATCGACGTTAGTGACAAAGTCGTTAGACCCTTTTTGTGTCGCTTCTACAGCGTCTGGCGTCTCGTAATTTTTGGTAATCAGGTTACCAGCCTTGCGCGCAGCGCGCACGGCGATAGTCAGCATCGGATGCATGGGTATCTTCCACAGGATGTTAAAGAACAGGAAACGGCGCGAAGTATAGCAGGTGTTCGGCAAAATACCTAATACCCTTCTGCCTGTGCTAAGATGCTACGATTTTCCGCAACGCTCAGAGTTTGTATGCTGCACAATATTCGCATTGTTCTGGTTGAAACCTCTCATACCGGTAACATGGGCTCAACCGCCCGAGCCATGAAAACCATGGGGTTAACCAACCTTTATCTGGTCAATCCGCTGGTAAAACCCGATTCTCAGGCGATCGCCCTGGCCGCAGGTGCCAGCGACGTCATCGGTAACGCCACTCTTGTTGATACCTTTGACGAAGCCATAGCCGGTTGCCGCCTGGTAGTAGGCACCAGTGCGCGTTCACGCACGCTGCCTTGGCCGATGCTGGAACCTCGTGAATGCGGTGTGCGTGCCGTAAACGAAGGTGAGCAGGGGCCTGTTGCATTGGTTTTTGGCCGCGAGCGTGTTGGTTTGACTAATGATGAATTGCAGAAATGCCATTATCATGTCGCCATTCCAGCCAATCCGGATTACAGCTCGCTCAATCTGGCGATGGCCGTACAGATCCTGGCGTATGAAGTCCGCGTTGCTTATCTCGATCGCCAGCAGGCTGGGGAGCCAATGCTGGAAGAAACCCCTTATCCACTGGTGGACGATCTTGAACGTTTTTATCAGCATCTGGAGCAGACGTTGGTTCACACTGGCTTTATCCGTGCAGCGCATCCGGGCCAGGTAATGAGCCGTTTGCGTCGTCTTTTCGCCAGGGCCCGCCCTGAAACGCAAGAACTAAATATTCTGCGTGGTATGCTGACGTCGATTGAAAAACAGGACAAACATCAAGGTAATTAATATTAATGTCGCCTGACGGCAATTAGCATTAGTTATCTATTGATTATAAGGTGTATTTTATATGCATCGCATACGGAAAGGCATAGAAACGGTAATACTTGAGTAAAACACTAGGTTAAATAGTTGACTGTATTACTCAGGAATGTCAAACTTTCGACCATGTTAGACCAACTGGTAACCATTTAGCTATGAGATTGACATCCAAAGGCCGTTATGCGGTAACCGCTATGCTTGACGTAGCATTACACTCCCAGGAAGGGCCGGTACCTCTGGCGGATATTTCCGAACGCCAAGGTATCTCGCTATCTTATCTGGAACAACTGTTTTCTCGTCTGCGCAAGAATGGCCTGGTGGCCAGTGTGCGTGGGCCAGGTGGTGGTTACCTGCTGGGCAAAGACGCTGGTAGTATTGCCATTGGTGCGGTGATATCTGCAGTTGACGAATCGGTAGATGCTACCCGTTGCCAGGGTAAAGAAGGTTGTCAGGGGGGCGATCGCTGCCTGACTCATACCCTATGGCGTGATCTGAGCGAGCGCATCAGCGGATTTCTCAACAACATTACGCTGGCTGAATTGGTGAATAATCAGGAAGTGCTGGACGTAGCGGACCGTCAAAACAACGACACTCGCCGTACGGCTAATGGTCGTCTGCAGGAAACGATCAACGTTAATCTGCGTGCATAAAGCAGCTGGCGACAAATTTATTCGTTTTTGGAAGTGATGTACGGAGCAAAAGAACAATGAAATTACCGATTTATCTGGACTACTCGGCAACAACTCCGGTCGATCCGCGTGTAGCCGAGAAGATGATGCAGTTTCTGACCCTGGACGGTACTTTCGGTAACCCTGCTTCCCGTTCCCACCGTTTCGGGTGGCAGGCGGAAGAGGCAGTAGATATCGCCCGTAACCAGATCGCCGAACTGGTTGGCGCTGACCCACGTGAAATTGTTTTCACCTCAGGGGCAACCGAATCCAACAACCTGGCGATCAAAGGCGCTGCCAATTTCTATCAGAAGAAAGGCAAGCACATCATCACCAGCAAAACCGAACATAAAGCCGTGTTGGATACTTGCCGCCAGCTTGAGCGTGAAGGTTTTGAAGTGACTTATCTGGCACCGCAGAGCAACGGTATTATCGATCTTAATGCTCTCGAAGCCGCAATGCGTGAAGACACCATTCTGGTTTCCATCATGCATGTAAACAACGAAATTGGTGTTGCGCAGGATATCGCGGCTATCGGCGAAATGTGCCGGGCGCGGGGTATCATCTACCACGTCGACGCCACCCAGAGCGTGGGCAAACTGCCTATCGATCTGAGTACTTTGAAGGTTGACCTGATGTCCTTTACCGGCCACAAGATTTACGGCCCGAAAGGCATTGGTGCTCTCTATGTGCGCCGTAAACCGCGCATCCGTATTGAGGCACAGATCCATGGTGGTGGCCATGAGCGCGGTATGCGTTCTGGGACATTGCCAGTTCACCAGATTGTCGGCATGGGTGAAGCTTATCGTGTTGCCAAAGAAGAAATGGCAAGCGAAATGCCCCGTCTGCGCGCCTTGCGTGACCGTCTGTGGAACGGCGTGAAAGATATGGAAGAAGTTTATCTGAACGGCGATCTGGAGCACGGTGCCCCAAACATTCTCAACGTCAGTTTTAACTATGTTGAGGGTGAATCTTTGATCATGGCGTTGAAAGACCTGGCGGTATCCTCGGGTTCTGCCTGTACTTCTGCCAGCCTCGAGCCTTCCTACGTGCTGCGCGCACTGGGTATGAGTGATGAGTTAGCGCACAGCTCGATCCGTTTCTCTTTGGGGCGTTTTACCACCGAAGAAGAGATCGATTACACCATTTCGCTGGTGCGCAAATCCATTGGCCGCTTGCGTGATCTTTCCCCACTGTGGGAAATGTTTAAGCAGGGCGTGGATATCAACAGCATCGAATGGGCACATCATTAATTCTCAGGATTCAGGAGTAACGTCATGGCTTACAGCGAAAAAGTAATCGATCACTACGAAAACCCGCGCAATGTGGGGTCTTTTGATAACGAAGATCCTACCGTCGGTAGCGGCATGGTAGGTGCACCTGCCTGTGGCGACGTGATGAAGCTGCAGATCAAGGTCAACAACGAAGGCATTATTGAAGATGCTCGCTTCAAGACCTATGGCTGCGGTTCTGCCATTGCCTCCAGCTCTCTGGTGACGGAATGGATGAAAGGCAAATCACTTGATCAGGCCGAAGCGATCAAAAATACTCAGATCGCTGAAGAGCTGGAATTGCCGCCGGTTAAAATTCACTGCTCAATCCTGGCAGAAGATGCCATCAAAGCAGCAATCGCTGACTACAAGAGCAAACACAGCGCCAAGTAGTTATTATGAGTCACTTAGCCCGCCTCGTCGGGCTTTGCTTCGAATGAGGTTGTTATGTCGATTACCATGAGCGACAGCGCCGCACAGCGTGTTCAGGCATTTTTGAATCACCGTGGCAAAGGTCTCGGCCTGCGTTTGGGGGTACGAACTTCCGGCTGTTCAGGAATGGCATATGTACTCGAGTTTGTTGATGAAACGAACGATGACGATGTCGTTTTTGAAGATAAGGGCGTCAAGGTGATCATTGACGGCAAGAGCCTGGTCTATCTTGACGGTACTGAACTTGATTTTGTCAAAGAAGGCCTGAACGAAGGCTTCAAGTTCAACAACCCGAACGTCTCAAGCGAGTGTGGCTGCGGCGAAAGTTTTAACGTCTGACAGTCCATCGTGCTCCCCCGCGCTTTACGGGGGAACCTTACTCATCACGATAACGCCCAGAGCACGCTATGGATTACTTTACTTTATTCGGGTTGCCAGTTCGCTACAGCGTAGATGGCAGCCTGCTTACCTCGCGCTACCAGGATTTGCAACGTCAATTCCACCCCGACCGCAATGCCTTCCAACCTGAGCGTGAACGCCTGATGGCGTTACAACAGGCTGCAACCATAAATGAAGCCTATCAATCGCTGAAGCACCCATTAAAACGCGCAGAGTATATGTTATCTTTGCACGGCATTGATTTGAGTAACGAACAGCATACCATGCGCGACACCGCATTCCTGATGGAACAGCTGGAGTTGCGCGAAGAACTTGATGCCATTGAACGCCGGCCAGATGCGGAAAGCGCACTTGCGGCTTTTTCTGCACGCCTGAATAGCATGTTTAAACAGCGCAGTGCACAGATGGTTCTGGAACTGGATAATCAGCAATGGTTACAAGCGGCTGATACGGTGCGTAAACTGCGTTTCTTGGACAAACTCCAGCAACAGGTTGAACAACTCGAAGAAAAACTGCTGGGTTTTGAGTAACACATTTCTGATCTGATTTTGGAAGCTTCGATATATGGCTTTATTACAAATTAGTGAGCCTGGCCTTAGCGCTGCACCACACCAGCGTCGTCTGGCTGTGGGTATTGATCTGGGTACCACCAATTCGCTGGTAGCCACGGTGCGCAGCGGGCAGGCTGAAACTTTGGCCGATGCTGAAGGGCGGTATCTGTTGCCATCCGTGGTGCACTATCAGGCCACAGAACATCATGTCGGTTGGGCTGCGCGCGCACAGGCAGCGCAGGATCCGGCCAACACCATCAGTTCCATCAAACGAATGATGGGCCGCTCCTTGGCAGACGTACAACAGCGTTATCCAAATTTGCCTTATCAGTTCCAGGCCAGCGAAAACGGTTTACCGATGATCGCTACTGCCGCCGGTCTGCTTAATCCTGTTGGCGTGTCTGCCGATATTCTCAGAGCACTTGCCGCACGTGCTACCGCCGCCTTGGAAGGCGAACTCGATGGCGTTGTGATCACTGTTCCGGCCTATTTTGATGACGCTCAACGGCAGGGCACCAAGGATGCCGCACGTCTTGCGGGTCTGCATGTTTTGCGTCTGTTGAATGAACCAACCGCAGCGGCAATTGCTTATGGGTTGGATTCTGGTCAGGAAGGGGTAATTGCCGTCTACGATCTTGGCGGTGGTACCTTTGACATTTCCATACTGCGTCTCAGCCGTGGTGTGTTTGAAGTTCTGGCTACCGGGGGGGATTCTGCACTCGGTGGCGATGATTTCGATAACTTGCTGGCTGACTGGCTGCGCGAACAGGCGGGGATCGCTGATCGTAGCGATCATGGTCTGCAACGCCAGTTGTTGGATGCGGCAGTCGCGGCCAAGATTGCACTCAGTGACGCGCCAAGCACCCAGGTCAATATTGCCGGTTGGCAAGGTGAGGTCACGCTTGCGCATTTTGAAGCGCTGATTGCCCCGTTGGTGAAACGTACCCTGATGGCTTGCCGCCGTGCGTTAAGAGATGCGGGCGTCAGTGCCGAAGAAGTTCTGGAAGTGGTTATGGTTGGTGGCTCCACCCGCGTACCTTTGGTGCGTGAGCAAGTCGGTGAGTTTTTTGGCCGGATGCCACTGACGTCTATTGACCCGGATAAAGTGGTTGCCATTGGTGCTGCGATCCAGGCGGACATCCTGGTGGGGAACAAACCGGATAGCGATATGTTGCTGCTGGATGTGATCCCGCTATCACTTGGTCTGGAAACCATGGGTGGGTTGGTAGAGAAGGTGATCCCACGCAATACCACCATTCCAGTTGCACGGGCACAGGAGTTTACCACCTTTAAAGACGGCCAGAGCGCCATGATGATCCATGTGTTGCAGGGCGAAAGGGAACTGGTGCAAGACTGCCGGTCGCTGGCTCGTTTTACGCTGCGTGGGTTACCGCCATTAGCTGCGGGCGGGGCGCACATCCGTGTAACCTTCCAGGTAGACGCCGACGGCCTGCTGAGCGTCACGGCAATGGAGAAATCTACTGGCGTTGAAGCTTCTATCCAGGTGAAACCGTCTTATGGCCTGTCTGATACCGAAATTGCCAGCATGCTCAAAGATTCTATGGCCAATGCGCAAAGCGATATCGGAGCACGCAAGCTGGCTGAGCAACGGGTCGAAGCCTCGCGAGTGCTGGAAAGCTTGCAAGGTGCTTTGGCCAGCGATGCCGCTTTGCTGAGTGAAGAAGAACGTCAGGCAATCGATAGTGCGGTAGCTAACCTGCAAGCAACAGTGCAGAGTACCGACCCCGCTGCGATCGAAGCCGCGATAAAAAGTGTCGATGCGACAACCCAAGATTTCGCCGCGCGCCGCATGGATGCATCCATTCGCCGTGCGCTGGCTGGCCATTCTGTGGATGAGGTTTAACCATGCCAAAAATTGTTTTCCTACCCCATCAAGATCTTTGTCCTGAAGGGGCAGTACTGGAAGCAGAGAAAGGGGAAAGTATCCTCGATGTCGCACTGCGAAACGGTATTGAAATCGAGCATGCCTGCGAGAAGTCCTGCGCCTGCACTACCTGTCACTGCATTGTGCGTGAAGGGTTTGACTCCCTGGATGAAAGCAGCGAGCTGGAAGATGACATGCTGGACAAAGCCTGGGGATTGGAGCCTGAAAGCCGCTTGAGTTGTCAGGCGCGTGTCACCGATGAAGATCTGGTGGTGGAAATGCCACGCTATACCATTAACCATGCGCGTGAACATTGATTTAGCCTGTGTCTGGTAAACTGCAACCTGAAATACATCGGGTCAAATGAGCCTAATGCTGGAGAGAATAATGGGACTAAAGTGGACAGATAGCCGGGAAATCGGCGAAGCACTGTACGATGCCTATCCTGACACCGATCCGAAAACCGTGCGTTTTACCGATATGCACCAATGGATCTGCGATCTGGAAGAATTTGACGACGATCCGCATGCATCCAACGAAAAAATACTGGAAGCAATCTTACTGGTCTGGTTGGATGAGGCGGAGTAAATAAATAGCTGAATGGGCTGCCTATGGCGGCCCGTTTATTTTGGGCTGGCAAGATTGGCAAAATAATATTCCGGAGTAAGGCTATGACAACAGAAATCATGCAGATCACGCTATCGCTGAAACCGGCTGATGCTCGCTGGGGCGAAAAGGCAATACTGAGTACCAATGATCAAGGTATGACCATCCATCTGACGGCGAACGATAAACTGGGTGTTATCCAGCGCGCGGCGCGCAAGATTGATGGGCAAGGTATCAAGAAAGTGAAACTGGCCGGAGAAGGCTGGGGGCTGGAGCAAAGCTGGGCATTCTGGCAGGGTTTCCGTGGGCCAAAAGGCCTGCGCAGTGTTGAATGGGCAGAATTGCCTGCAGTGGAAAGTAAAGAACTGGAACAGCGTTTGAAGATTATCGACTGGGTGCGGGACACCATCAATATGCCAGCGGAAGAGCTGGGGCCTGAGCAATTGGCCACCCGTGCCATTGACCTGATGTGCGATGTAGCCTGTGATACGATCGGCTACAGGATCACTAAAGGTGAGGATCTACGCGAACAGAACTATAGCGGTTTGCACACCGTTGGCCGGGGCTCTGACCGTTCGCCTGTGTTACTGGCATTGGACTTCAATCCGACGGGCAACCCTGATGCACCGGTATTCGCCTGCCTGGTAGGCAAAGGCATCACCTTTGACTCTGGTGGCTATAGCCTGAAGCAGAGTGCGTTTATGGACTCGATGAAGTCCGATATGGGCGGTGCTGCCATCATTACTGGCGCGCTGGCGCTGGCAGCAGCACGCGGTCTGAAGCAACGTGTCAAACTTTATCTGTGCTGTGCAGACAACCTGGTGAGCGGCAACGCGTTTAAGCTAGGTGATATTATTCGCTATCGTAATGGCAAGAGCGTTGAGGTGATGAACACCGACGCGGAAGGGCGTCTGGTTCTGGCCGATGGCCTGATCGATGCCTGTGAGCAAAACCCGACGCTGATCATCGACTGCGCAACCTTGACCGGCGCGGCTAAAACGGCCGTCGGTAATGACTATCACGCGTTGTTCAGTTTTGATGATGAGCTGGCAAAAGAAGTGTTGGCCTGTGCCGATGAAGAACATGAGCCATTCTGGCGCTTACCGTTGGCAGAATTCCACCGCAACCAACTGCCCTCCAACTTTGCCGATCTGAACAACGTTGCCGGTGCGGCTTACACCGCTGGTGCCAGTACCGCCGCGGCGTTCCTGTCGCATTTTGTAAAGAATTATCAAACAGGCTGGTTGCACATCGACTGTTCTGCGACGTACCGTAAAGGCGCAGTGGAACAGTGGTCTGCAGGTGCTACGGGGTTGGGCGTGCGCACGCTGGCCAATCTGTTGCTGAGCAAAGCCAGATAATTGCTAGGCGGGTTAAAATAACATTTTCTCAGAAGGGTTCAGCATGCTGAACCCTTAATATATTGGAGTAGGCAATGAGTTCCCACCACCATCATGATGACGCCGTTCCAGGCGAAATTGAGCTTGAACGCCTTCTGAAACTGGCGGTAGCTGGCCCCGCACACCGCCCGGCGTTTTTCCGTGAGTTACTGGATTCAGCGATATACATTCTGGGTGATAGTGAGCAGGTGCCGCAGCAAGGCGATATTACGTTGAATGCGGAAACGCCAGTGAATATTCAGCACTGGGAAAAGCAGGATGGAAGCAGCATTATCCCTTTCTTCTCTTCGCTGGAGACGTTACAGAATGCGGTAGAAGATGAACAACCTTTTATCGCCATGCCCGCGCGTGTGCTATTCGAAATCACACAAGGGGCGGATCTCTTCCTCAACCCAAAAGCGGAATACGGTAAAGAATTCTTTCCGGATGAAATCGCCATGCTGTTGGCTACCGGCGGCGTGGTAAAACCCGCTGAGCGTTATATCGACGAGGAAACCCAAATTCTGCTTGGGCAGCCGGAAGAGTATCCTTCAGCGATGGTGGATGCGCTGACGACCTTGTTCAGCCAACGTAAGTCGGTGCGCCGTGCTTTTCTGGCGTTGATGCACGACCGTGCGGTTGACGAGAAACCCAATCTGTTGATCGGGCTGGAGGTAGATGGTGAACAGGCAGAGATTGAAAACCTGATTAATGAAGCGGGTAGCGTTGCCAGCGAGACGGCGCCAAATGACGATCCGGTTGATTTTTGTCTGGTCTCGGAAAAAGATCGCGGCGTCAGCCACTACCTGATCACCCATACCCAACCTTTCTACCAGCGTCGCTGGGGGAGTTGGTTACGTAACATTATTCCTTCTACCGATACAACTCAGTAACGACTGCGTAGGGTTAAAATCAGCAGCTGTCACCGAATATGGCGAATTGCGGTGATTTTTTTAATGAAATGTTGATTTTCCCGTAGGCAAGCGTTAACAGCACACATATAATCTGCGCCAATTGAGAAGGCCGGCACACCACTTTTCGTCCGGCCTGTTTTGGATGCTATACAGAGGCCATCATGACCGTAGAACGTACCTTTTCCATCATCAAACCAAACGCCGTTGCCAACAATGATATCGGCGCTATCTATGCGCGTTTCGAACGTGCCGGTTTTAAAATCATCGCTGCCAAAATGCTGCGTTTGACTCGTGAGCAAGCTGAAGGCTTCTATGCCGAGCACAAAGGACGCCCTTTCTTCGACGGTCTGGTTGAGTTCATGACCTCTGGCCCGATTGTGGTTCAGGTACTGGAAGCAGAAAACGCGGTACAGCGTAACCGTGACATCATGGGTGCAACCAACCCGGACAACGCTCTGGCAGGGACTCTGCGTGCTGACTATGCAGACAGCTTCACCGCGAATGCCGTTCACGGTTCAGACGCCGTGGAATCTGCCCAACGCGAAATCGCTTTCTTCTTTACCGAAAGCGAGATTTGCCCGCGTTAATCTCCCAGTAGTCTTCAAGCTGCGGCCAGCTAGCAGGTTTGCAGCTTGAAACTGGTGAGGATAAGTGGGTTTTTGCCCCGAAATGCGGCCATTTACCGGCAGATACAATAAAAATGCCGTGAAAGCCGTTCTGACGTGGAAACCTGCTCACAAAATTTGTACAATGCCGCGCCCCAGGTAAGCCAGCTTATCTGGGGCGTGTTTTATACCCGCGACTTCGAAGCAGCGGGTCAGTGACACACTTACTTTTCATTCCTTCGAGCCATAACGTGTAACAACGAGGCCAAGAGATCATTATGTTAGAACCCATCGCATCCGAGCACACCTTGTCTGAAAATCATTCGCTGACTGAGCAATCCGTTCAAACGGAACAACCGGCTACGGCCAAAATTAACCTGCTGGATTTGAACCGCCAGCAAATGCGTGAGTTTTTCGCCAACATGGGGGAAAAACCATTCCGTGCCGATCAGGTCATGAAGTGGATGTATCACTACTGCTGTGACGATTTTGAGCAAATGACCGATATCAATAAGGTCTTGCGCAATAAATTACAAAGCGTGGCTGAAATTCGTGCACCAGAAGTGGTTGAGGAGCAGCGTTCTGCCGACGGCACCATTAAATGGGCGATCCAGGTTGGCGATCAACAGGTCGAAACCGTATATATCCCCGAAGCCGATCGCGCCACCTTATGTGTTTCTTCGCAAGTAGGATGTGCGCTAGAGTGCAAGTTCTGTTCAACGGCACAGCAGGGGTTTAACCGCAACCTGCGAGTGTCAGAAATCATTGGCCAGGTGTGGCGTGCTGCCAAAATCATTGGCGCACTTAAAGTGACTGGTCAGCGTCCGATCACCAACGTGGTGATGATGGGCATGGGTGAGCCGTTGCTCAACCTGAATAATGTGGTTCCGGCCATGGAGATCATGCTGGATGATTTCGGTTTCGGCCTGTCAAAACGCCGTGTCACCTTGTCTACCTCTGGCGTAGTTCCCGCTCTGGATAAATTGGGTGAGATGATTGATGTGGCATTGGCCATTTCGCTACATGCCCCGAATGACAAAATCCGCGATGAAATCGTGCCGATCAACCGCAAATATAATATTGAAACTTTCCTGGCTGCGGTACGCCGATATTTGGATAAATCCAATGCCAATCAGGGTCGTGTTACCGTAGAGTATGTGATGCTGGATCACATCAACGACAGCACCGACGACGCGCATCAACTGGCGGAAGTCTTGAAGGATACGCCTTGCAAGATCAACCTGATCCCATGGAACCCCTTCCCAGGCGCACCTTATGGCCGCAGCTCCAACAGCCGCGTAGATCGTTTCTCCAAGGTGTTGATGGAATACGGCTTTACGACTATTGTTCGTAAAACCCGTGGTGATGACATTGATGCGGCTTGCGGGCAGTTGGCGGGAGAAGTGATCGATCGTACTAAGCGAACCCTTAAAAAGAAGATGGCCGGGGAACCTATCAATATACGAGAGGTCTGATTCCTATATCTTGATTTTTTTGTTATCTAACAGCCTGTTATGTGAGCAGCATTCCTCAAGGCAATCGGGTAACATCAGGTAAGGAAGTGAGTGCAGCATGAAGCTGAAATATTGTGGTGTGCTATTGGCGGCCAGTTTGCTGGCAGGTTGTTCAAGCTCGGTGCCGGATAAAGACGCGTCATCGTTGGCAGCAGGCCAGACGCGATTACAATTGGGGCTGGAATATCTGAAACAGGGTGACACTCAGGCGGCGCTGCCTAATCTGCAAAAAGCGTTGGATGCGGCGCCAGGGGATTATCGGGCCCACTTGGGTATGGCACTCTACAATCAGCAGACGGGCGATAATGCTGCTGCCGAGCAACGCTATCAGCAAGCGCTCAAACTTGCGCCAGGCAATGGTACGGTATTGAATAATTACGGTGCGTTTCTCTGTAGTTTAGGGCAGTATGTACCGGCCCAACAGCAGTTTAGCGCTGCGGCACAGGCGCAAGATTATGGCCATGTTGCCGACAGTCTGGAAAATGCAGGTTACTGTTTCCTGAAAGCCGGCCAGAACGATGAAGCGCGCAAGTTACTAAAACGGGCGCTGAAGATCGACCCGGATAAAGGTGGACCACTGCTAGCCGAGGCAGAAAAGCAATTTGGAGAAGGGAAACGCGCGCAGTCGCAACTTTTATTGGACAGTTATCAACATGTTCTGCCGGCCAGTGCCGACAGTTTATGGTTACAGATTCGTTTCGCCGCGTTAGCAGGCCGTCAGGATAGCGTTCAGCGCTATGGCAAACAGTTAGCGCGAAGTTTTCCACAATCCAAACAGTACCAGCAGTTCTTAGCTAATGAATACTGAAGACTCTCAAGATAAAACCGTCTCTATGACGACAGGCCAACGCCTGCGCCAAGCCCGTGAACAGCTCGGGTTGAGCCAACGGGCTGTTGCAGAACGCCTGTGCCTCAAAATGTCTACCGTGCGTGATATCGAAGAAGACAACATCGCAGCCGATCTTGCTTCAACGTTTTCGCGCGGTTATATCCGTTCTTATGCCAAATTGGTGCATATACCCGAAGAAGAATTGTTGCCGATGATGGCCAAACAGGCGCCTGTCAAAGCCGCCAAAGTGGCTCAGATGCAGAGTTTCTCTCTGGGTAAGCGCCGTAAGAAGCGTGATGGCTGGCTGATGAGCTTTACCTGGTTGATCCTGTTTGTGGTTATAGGCCTCACCGGTGCTTGGTGGTGGCAAAATCATAAGGTTCAGCAGGAAGAGATCGCCACTATGGCCGATCAATCTTCGGCTCAGCTCTCCCAGAATAGTGAAAGTCAATCTGTTCCTTTGACGGACAGTAGTGTTGATAACGGCGCTTCGGCGGTGGATACACATACTGCAACTGCACCAGAAAACGGCACAGCATCGGCCAGCACTAGTGCTGCGGCTGCTCAACAGGTTCCGGCTGCGCTAACACAGCAACCGGCAGTTGTTGCGCCAAGCCAGGCCACTATCCCGGAAACAGCAGCGCCTGTTGCACAGGCTCAGTTGCCTACCGGTGAAGCTGGTGTGGCTGCTCCGGCAGCGGATGCTACTGGATTGCTACTGGACTTCTCTGGCGACTGTTGGTTGCAAGTGACCGATGCGGCGGGAAAGACGTTATTCAGTGGTATCCAAAAAGGCGGTGCTCGGCTGAATCTGGCAGGAATCGCACCGTATAAACTCACGATCGGCGCGCCGGCCGCGGTACAGATCCAATTCCAGGGTCAGCCGGTCGATTTAAGCCGGTTTGTTAAGTCAAACCGTGTTGCTCGTCTGACCATTCCCGCGCAGTAATTGCGCGGTTATTGTCGTTATGTCTGAGCAGCAGTGGAGAGTCAGTAATGCATAACCAAGCTCCCATTAACCGCCGCAAATCAACACGTATTTACGTCGGTAATGTGCCTATTGGCGATGGTGCACCGATTGCTGTGCAATCGATGACCAACACCCGTACCACCGATGTTGAAGCGACGGTTAATCAAATCAAAGCGCTGGAGCGAGTGGGTGTCGACATCGTTCGCGTTTCAGTTCCTACTATGGACGCAGCCGAAGCGTTTCGCTTGATCAAACAACAAGTCAACGTCCCACTGGTTGCCGATATCCATTTTGATTACCGCATTGCATTGCAGGTTGCCGAATACGGTGTTGACTGCCTGCGCATCAACCCGGGCAACATTGGAAATGAGTCGCGCATCCGTTCGGTAGTTGACTGCGCGCGCGACAAAAACATTCCGATTCGTATCGGGGTGAATGGCGGCTCGCTGGAGAAAGACATCCAGGAGAAATACGGCGAACCAACACCGGAAGCGTTGTTGGAATCAGCCATGCGACACGTCGATATTCTTGACCGCCTCAATTTTGATCAGTTCAAGGTGAGCGTAAAGGCCTCTGATGTGTTTCTGGCCGTACAGTCTTACCGCTTGTTGGCTGCGCGCATCGATCAACCGTTGCATTTGGGCATTACCGAAGCGGGTGGCGCACGCAGTGGCTCGGTGAAGTCAGCGATTGGCCTGGGTATGCTGTTGGCTGAAGGGATTGGCGATACGCTGCGTATTTCATTGGCGGCCGATCCGGTAGAAGAAGTGAAAGTCGGCTTCGATATTCTGAAATCATTGCGCATCCGTGCTCGCGGCATTAATTTCATTGCCTGCCCAACCTGTTCGCGTCAGGAATTCGATGTCATTGGCACAGTCAATGCACTCGAGCAACGCTTGGAAGATATTATTACCCCAATGGATGTTTCTATTATCGGTTGCGTGGTGAATGGGCCAGGCGAAGCGCTGGTGTCTACATTGGGTGTTACCGGTGGGCACAAGAAAAGTGGTTTTTACGAAGATGGTGTTCGCCAGAAAGAACGCTTTGATAACGAACAGATGATCGACCAGTTGGAAGCGAAAATCCGTTCCAAAGCAGCAATGCTTGATGAAACTAACCGTATCGCGATCAACCTGCTGGAAAAATAAATAAGCGATACTCAAGTGACGTCGAGATGCAGGTAGCAGCAACCCTCCAGCATTATTAGCTATACCTGAAGGCGATGAACATAACCGGCACAGCGGGCCTTTTAGCCCGCCGATTCATGGATCCGGGGACTTTAACTGTGCATCCACGTTGAACAGCGGATGGTAAAGTCCCTATAATCGGATTCATTTTTATTTAAAACGGACAGAGAACTCACGTGGCAAAAAACATTCAAGCCATTCGCGGCATGAACGATTACCTGCCGGAAGAAACGGCACTGTGGCAGCGAATTGAAGGCACTCTCAAGCAAGTGCTGGGCGGCTATGGGTATAGCGAGATCCGGTTGCCGATTGTAGAGCAGACCCCGTTATTTAAACGCGCAATCGGTGAAGTCACCGATGTGGTTGAAAAAGAGATGTATACCTTCGAGGATCGCAATGGTGAAAGCCTGACGCTGCGGCCGGAAGGGACTGCTGGCTGCGTACGCGCCGGTATTGAACATGGTCTGCTGTACAATCAGGAACAGCGTCTGTGGTACATCGGCCCGATGTTCCGCTATGAGCGTCCGCAGAAAGGGCGCTATCGTCAGTTCCATCAGCTAGGTGCAGAAGTTTTTGGTCTTCAGGGCCCAGACATTGATGCCGAGCTGATCCTGCTGAGTGCCCGCTGGTGGAAAGCATTAGGCATTGCGGAACACGTCAACCTGGAGTTGAACTCCATCGGTTCGCTCGAAGCAAGAGCCCAGTATCGTGATGCGCTGGTCGCTTTTCTGGAACAGCATCAGGATAAACTAGACGAAGACTGTAAGCGTCGCATGTACAGCAACCCGCTGCGCGTACTGGATTCTAAAAATGCGCAAGTACAGACCCTGCTCAACGATGCACCACGTCTTTCCGAGTATCTGGATGAAGGATCCAAAGAGCACTTTGCAGGGTTGTGTGAACTTTTGCAGCAGGCAGGTATCCCATATACCGTTAACGAGCGTCTGGTGCGTGGCCTGGATTATTACAACCGCACGGTCTTTGAGTGGGTAACCACCAGTCTGGGTGCGCAGGGTACAGTTTGTGCCGGAGGCCGTTACGATGGCCTGGTCGAGCAATTGGGTGGGCGTGCTACACCAGCAGTCGGTTTTGCCATGGGTATGGAGCGTCTTGTGCTGTTGGTTCAGGCGGTGAACCCTGATTTCAAGGCACCGGCAACGATCGACGTTTATGTGATTTCCTCCGGTGTCGGTACGCAGAGTGCAGCCATGCTATTGGCCGAACATGTGCGTAATGCAGCGCCGCAGATTAAGTTGATGACCAACTACGGCGGCGGCAACTTTAAAAAACAGATCACCCGTGCAGATAAATGGGGGGCACGTATTGCCCTGATCCTGGGTGAGAATGAAGTGGCGGCGCAGCAGGTTGTGGTTAAAGACCTGCGTAGTGGTGAACAAGAAACGCTGGCGCAAAGCGAAGTCGCTGCGCGTCTGGCTTTGATGCTAGGTTAAGGAGAAGGACACCGTGGAAGTCTATACCAGTGAGAATGAACAGCTTGACGCCGTGCGCCGGTTCTTTGCTGAAAATGGCAAAGCTTTGGCTGTGGGTGTTGTGCTCGGTATTGGTGCCCTGCTTGGCTGGCGCTATTGGCAGAGCCACCAAAACTCCAGCATGATGGCTGCCTCCCAGTCATTTGAACAGGCAAACACAGCACTGGCAGCCGGTAAAACCGAGGGTGTGGCCGCTGCAGAGGCATTTATCCAGGCCAACAGCAACAGCTATGGCGTTTTTGCCGCGTTACATCTGGCGCAGTATTTTGCTCAACAAGATGACTTCGCTAAAGCAGAGCAACAGCTGTTAGTGGCACAAAGCCAGGCTAAAGATGAAAACCTGCAGGCGATGGTTAACCTGCGCTTGGCTCGCGTTCAACTGCAGCAGAAAAAGCCGGATGAAGCGCTGAAAACGCTTGAGGGCGTTAAAGGCGAAGGCTGGATAGCAATGATGCAAGACGTGCGTGGCGACGTACTGTTGGCGAAAGGTGATGTCAAAGGCGCTCGTGAGGCTTACAGCAAGGGTATTGAATCCAATACCTCTCAGGCGCTTGCAGCAATGATGCGTATGAAATTGAATAACTTGTCCAGCTAAGGGGAATTCCCATGCAATTGCGTAAAACACTCTTGGTCGGGCTGGTTTCCGTTGCCTTGCTGAGTGGTTGCTCGCTGTTTGGCGGCGAAGAAGATGTGGTGACCATGTCACCGCTGCCAAAAGTTGAAAATCAGTTCACACCAAACAAAGTGTGGAGCACCTCGGTTGGCAATGGTATTGGTGAGTATTACTCCCACTTGCGTCCCGCCTACCAGGACAATACCGTCTATGCTGCCGATCGCTATGGCGTGGTCAAGGCATTGGATTTGACCGACGGTAAAGAAAAATGGAAGGTCGATCTTTCTGAGAAAAAAAGTTTCTTTGCCAGTAATCAATCTGCATTGTTATCTGGTGGCTTAACGGTATCCGGTTCTAACGTTTACATCGGCAGTGAGAGAGCGGTAGTTTTCGCGCTTAATACTCAAGACGGTAATGTGGCATGGCAGACCAAAGTAGCGGGTGAAGCGATTTCCCGCCCGGTGGTTGCTGATGGCATGGTGCTGATCCATACCACTAATGGCCAATTGCAGGCTTTGAATGAGGCTGACGGTGCCATCAAATGGACGGTCAACCTGGATACTCCTACGCTGTCATTGCGTGGTGAATCAGCCCCTGCGGTTGCCTTTGGCGCAGCAGTTGTTGGTGGCGACAATGGTCGCGTCAGTGCCGTGCTGATGCAGCAGGGCCAGTTGATCTGGCAGCAGCGCGTTTCCCAGCCAAGCGGTGCAACGGAGATCGACCGCCTCAACGACATCGACACCACTCCGGTGATTGTTGATAACGTCGTCTATGCATTGGGTTACAATGGTAACCTCACCGCATTGGATCTACGTTCCGGTCAGATCATCTGGAAGCGTGATATGGGCTCGGTTAACGATTTCATCGTTGATGCAGGCCGTATCTATGTGGTCGATCAAACCGATCGTATCGTCGCCTCCAACGCTGAAGGTGGTGCGAAAGTGTGGGAGCAGAACGATCTGCTGCACCGTAATCTGACGCCACCGGTGCTGTACAACGGTTATCTGGTCGTCGGGGATTCGCAAGGCTATCTGCACTGGGTCAATACGACCGATGGTCGTTTTGTGGCACAACAACAAGTGGACAGCTCCGGTTTCCTGTCAGCGCCTATCGTTGCGGGTGATAAGTTACTGATCCAGGCGCGTGGCGGCAAAGTGTATGCCTTCACGCGTTAACAGGTTGTAGACCCGGTAGATTGCAAATTGTGGCCTATGATGTACCGACAGTGCTGCAATTTGAAAGATTAAGGGGATAACGGCTCCTGACCTTCAGGGGCCGTTTCGTATTTTAAAACTATGCTGCCGCTGTCTATTGCGCTGCATGGTAACGCTTTGATTATCAAGTAATGAGGCTTCAACCATGATACCTGTCGTCGCGCTGGTCGGGCGCCCGAATGTGGGTAAATCCACCTTGTTCAACCGTTTAACACATACGCGCGATGCGCTGGTGGCGGATTTCCCCGGGCTAACGCGAGACCGCAAGTATGGTCGTGCTGAAGTGGAGGGCAACGAATTTATTATTGTCGATACCGGGGGTATTGACGGAACGGAAGACGGCGTAGAGACCCGAATGGCTGGCCAGTCGCTGCTGGCGATTGAAGAAGCCGATATTGTGCTGTTCATGGTGGATGCTCGCGCCGGACTGATGCCTGCCGATTTAGGCATTGCGCAGCACTTGCGCAGCCGTGAGAAAGCCACGTTCGTAGTCGCCAACAAAACCGACGGCATCGACCCTGATATGGCCACTGCTGATTTCTACTCGCTGGGGCTGGGTGAGGTTTATGCGATTGCCGCTTCCCATGGTCGCGGTGTGGCGCAACTGATCGAACATGTTCTGGTGCCTTTTCTGCCGGAAAAACCGGAAGAAGTTGAACTGACGGATGAAGAGGCCAATGCTGCCTACTGGGCCGAGCAGGAGGGTGAAAACGATCAGGACGGCGAGGATGAAGAGCCTGAGGACGATTTCAACCCACAGGATCTGCCGATCAAACTGGCGATTGTAGGCCGGCCTAACGTAGGCAAGTCGACACTGACTAACCGCATCCTCGGCGAAGAGCGTGTTGTGGTGTATGACATGCCGGGTACCACCCGCGACAGTATCTATATTCCAATGGTTCGTGATGAGCGCGAATACGTGTTGATCGACACCGCTGGGGTACGCAAGCGTGGCAAGGTCACCGAAACCGTTGAGAAGTTCTCGGTAATTAAAACGTTACAGGCTATTGAAGACGCCAACGTGGTGTTATTGGTTATCGATGCGCGTGAAGGCATTTCCGATCAGGATCTGTCACTGCTCGGCTTTATTCTCAACAGTGGGCGCTCGCTGGTGATTGCGGTCAATAAGTGGGACGGCATGAGCGAGGAAGATCGTGAGCACGTAAAAGAGATGCTCGATCTGCGTTTGGGCTTTGTCGATTTCGCCCGTGTGCACTTTATTTCTGCGTTGCACGGCAGCGGTGTGGGCAATCTGTTCGAATCGGTACAGGAAGCCTATGAGTGTGCGACACGTCGCGTTAACACCTCAATGCTCACCAAAATTATGCAGATGGCCGCTGATGACCATCAGCCGCCGTTGGTGCGTGGCCGTCGCGTGAAGCTGAAATATGCCCATGCCGGTGGATATAACCCGCCGATTGTGGTGATCCACGGTAACCAGGTAAGCGATCTGGCAGATTCTTACAAACGCTACCTGATGAATTATTTCCGTCGTTCACTCAATGTGATGGGCACCCCCATCCGCATTCAGTTCAAAGAAGGTGAAAACCCGTTTGCGGGTAAGCGCAATACCTTGACCCCGAATCAGATGCGTAAGCGTAAGCGCTTGATGAGCCACCTGAAGAAATCCAAATAATATACTGGTCAGACTTCAAGCTGCATGGGTGTTGGCTGCGTCTGACTACTCGGTCCGTCCATGGGCCTCGCCCCTACTGGGCCAGCGCAAGCGCTGTTCAAAAACGTATTGCGTTTTTGTCATGCAACTCGAATTATTTAGAGTATAGAAACAGGGCGTGGAAATAAATCCGCGCCCTGTTTTTATCCAGCTTAATTCGTTCTATTATTTGCCGATAACCTACTCTTTATCCCCAAGTTACTACAGGTTGCAGGTAGTCGGCTGTAACTCGAAGGCCGATGGGGGTATCTCCTTACGAAGGAACGTCATGTCCTGGGAAACCTGGGGTTTTGCATTCAGCGTCACCGTCCCCAATTTGTTGATGCTGCTGTTGGGTATTCTGCTGCGCCATTTACGGCTGATGGACGATCGCTTGATCGACGGGGCCAGTAAACTGGTGTTCAACATGGCGCTTCCTTGCCTGCTGTTTTTCAGTATCGCCTCCAATCATCCGCACTTGAGTGATAACCTTGCTCTGGTGGTGTTCGGTGCGATAGGGACGGTGACCACTTTCCTGCTATTGGAAGTGTCGGCCAAATGGTTGGTAGCAGAACCACGCGAGCGCGGCGTGTTCGTACAGGGGGGATTTCGCTCCAATAGTGCCATCGTCGGTCTGGCTTATGCCATGACTGCTTATGGCGAAGAGGGGATCGCCATTGCCTCTTTGTACCTGACCGTTACGGTGATCCTGTTTAATGTGTTATCGGTGATCACCCTGACGCGTAGCCTCCATGGTGGGCAGGGCCAGAAGATCAAACGTCTTTCCTTGTTGCGCAGCATCGTGACTAATCCGCTGATATTGGGGCTGTTAAGCGGGTTGGCTTATGCACAAACCGGGCTGGGAATTCCCCAGGTCATCAAGCAGACGGGCAGTTATATCTCAGGTCTTTCATTACCATTGGCCTTGTTGTGTGCGGGAGCCAGTCTTGAGCTGCGGTCGATGTTTCGTTCTTCTAATGTCGCGGCACTGTCGTCAGCAGCAAAATTGTTTCTGGTACCGACGCTCATGACGCTGGGCGGATGGTTATGCGGTTTTCGTGGTACAACGTTGGGGATTATTTTTATGTTCTCAGCCACGCCGACCGCTTCCGCCAGCTATGTAATGACACGCGCCATGGGGGGGAATGCGACACTGGCCGCGAATATTATTGCGATCACTACCGTAGGGTCCTTTTTTACCACCGCGTTGGGGATCTATTTTTTACGCTTGTGGGGCGCTATTTAGCCCAGGAGAAAAGATGGACGCATTATGTCCGGTTTGCACTCAGCAGATGAACTGGCAGGATGGGCATTTTCATTGCCAGACCTGCAACAGCGACTATCGGCAGCTTGCCGATTGCCCTGACTGTGGCGTGCCATTGCAGGAATTGAAAGCCTGCGGAGCCGTGGATTATCTATGCCAACATGGTCACGGCCTGATCTCAAAAAAACGGGTGAAGTATCGTTACCAACTGCTTTGACAGCTTCAGGCATCATAAAGCCGGTGGTGGTGCGTACTCACTGCGGGCGTCACTTTATTTGGGCTGAGGCGTTTTACCGAATCCTGCACCACCAGCCTTCCTTGTAATAGCATATTGCATGGTGGTGCGCTCGGGCGCAGCATCCGGCGCTGCAATAGGGCGATAGCCTCAATGCCTAACTCATCACGCGGCACGTGCACGGAGGTCAGTGCTACGTCGTGGATCTGCGCCAGATTAAAGCCGTCAGTACTCATCACTGAAATATTCCCCGGTACGCTAATCTGCATTTTTCTCAGCGCATTGACTGCGCCAACCGCCATATAATCGCCACCGGCCAGGATCGCCGTCGGTAATTGTTTGGGATCGCTGATACCGTTGATAAAAGTGGTAATTGCCTGTTCAGCCTCTTCGCTGCCAAAACCGGAGGTAGTCACCAAATATCGGCTATCGTCAAACGGAATATTATGGTGCGTGTAGGCCTGCTTGATACCTGCCAGACGCAGCTCCATGGTGTTGCGCCGTAGACATTGCAAATTAAGAATGCGGCTGTGGCCTTGCTGGAAAAGATAGTTGGCCGAGTATTCCCCAATCAATTGATGATCGGGGGAAACGCTGTCCAGCCGCATTTGGCTGTCAGTGCAATTAATCAGGATACAGGGTTTGTTCATGTCTGCCGCCAAGGTGTGGATATGCTGATCGTCAATGCCGATGATCAGCACGGCCTCTGTCTGCGGGTCGTTCATTTTCTCCAGAAACAGCGCACTGTCACTGTTCGTCTCTTCTAACCCGCAATAGCGGATCCTAACATCATGTTCTGCCAGCGCCGCGGCGATCCCCTGGATCACCTTGTAGTAGAAGATATCGGTACGCACATCGAAAGCGCGCTGAGGAGCAAACACCATTACGTTATTCAGCATCAGCCTGCCGCTGGAAATCCCCTGCAGTATCCCGTTCTGCTGTGCACATGCCAGTACCTGTTGCCGCGCCTTGGCACTGGTATTGGATTTGCCTGCCAGCACACGTGAGACGGTGCTGATCGAAAGCCCGGTCTGGTGAGCAATTTCCTGTATTTTCAGCTTTCCGTTCATTTTGTGATCCCCTTCAAATTAGGCTGTGAGAATTTTTTCACGGCCTTTATCTGTCTTTAAGACGGCTTTCCAATGCAATAATGGCGATATTTAAACTCGCTCGTGAAAATTTTTGCAAAAAACACCATTTCGCTTGTTCAATCTGCTGGTTACGCTGCTGTGGTACACCAATTTTATAGATTTATCAGTCCAATTCATTGGTCTGGAATATAAGTAAAACAATATTAAATCATAGGGTTATCACAGCATTGATGTTGCGTTTGTGATGGTTGTCGCAAAAAACGCTGTTAACACCTCCGATACCAAAGTGTGCTCTACCTACAAGGCGCATCGTCGCCACGGAGAAACATATGAGTGTAGAAATCAGTCAAACGGTTGCACACAGCACCCGGCGTAAATTCAAATCACTGCGCTGGTGGATGCTGGCTTTGTTCCTGCTGGGCGTGACGGTCAACTACATTACCCGTAACTCGTTAGGGATTTTGGCTCCAGAGCTGAAAACCAGCCTCAATATGACCACTGAGCAGTACTCTTGGGTGGTCGCCTCGTTCCAACTGGCTTACACCGTATTTCAACCGATCTGCGGTTGGTTGATCGACGTTATCGGCCTGAAAATGGGCTTCCTGATTTGCGCCAGTATTTGGGCGGTAGTGTGTATGTTGCACGCCGGAGCAGGTACTTGGGTTCAACTGGCAATCCTGCGCTTCTTCATGGGTGGGGCAGAGGCAGCAGCTACACCGGGCAACGCCAAGGCGATTTCTGACTGGTTCCCGAAAAAAGAGCGCCCCATTGCTGCCGGTTGGGCTGGCGTTGGTTTCTCGATTGGTGCGATGCTGGCACCGCCAATCATTGTGATTGCGCATGTTTCCTTCGGCTGGCAGGGCGCTTTCCTGTTCTCCGGTGCCTTGGCGTTGGTTTGGGTCGTTCTGTGGTGGGTGTTTTACCATTCGCCACAGCAGCACCCTAATCTGAGCCAAAAAGAATTCGATCTGATCCACGAGGATAACGAACCGGTACTGCCAAAACTGCCTTTCTTCAAATCCCTGGCGATTTTGTGCAAGAACAAGAAATTCTACGGTATTGCTATCCCGGCATTTCTGGCCGAACCGGCCTGGGCAGTATTCAGCTTCTGGGTACCGCTATATCTGGCTACCGAGCGCGGTATGGATCTCAAGCAGATCGCCATGTTTGCCTGGTTGCCATTCCTGGCGGCAGACATCGGTAGTGTTGCCAGTGGTTATCTCACCACCCTGTATCGTAAATGGTTTGGCTTTACTCGTGTTAACTCGGTGGTGGCTAGCTCGGTGACCGGGGCCTTTATGATGGTGTCGCTGGCGTTTGTGGCAATCACCAAAGATCCTTACATTGCCATTGCGCTGATTTCCGTTGGTGGGTTTGGCCATCAGGTGATCTCCTGCATGTTGAGCGCACTGGTAGTGGAATCCTTCGATAAGAACCAAATGGCTACGGTGAATGGTATGCGTGGCTCCAGCGCCTGGATCGCCAGCTTCTTGTTCACACTGTTGATTGGTGCGGTCTCCGATACCATCGGCTTTAATCCGCTTTTCGTCGCCATGGGCTTCTTTGACCTGATCGGCGCCATGTTCCTGATTGGCTTGATCGCGGAACGTGGCAAAAAACCATCACCTTCTGTTTAAGTTGGACTTATATGAAAACGTTAAAAAACTGGACGTTGGCGGGGGAGTACGCCGACCGAGTAGAACTGCGGGTGGATGAGCGCCACCTGTTCTGCCTGTATGTCCTGGAAAACAATCTGTTTCGCGTGCTGATCAAGCGCAATGGCGAATTGGCTTTGGACCGGACCTGGAGTATCGCCCCGCAGGGTGATGTGCCATGGGAAGGGCGTGAACGCCTCAGCGTGGCCGGTTTCGGTTTGCCGGGTTACCAACTGCAGCAGCAGGAGGAAACCTTGACGGTGGCAACTGCGCAACTGCGTGTGACAATTCACCAACCGCTGTGGCTGGAATGGGAGTATTGCAACGCAGAGGGTGAATGGTTGCCGCTGGCGGCGGATCGTCCAACCAGCGCTTATTTGCTTAACGCGCACGGCGACGGTGTGGCGCACTACCAACGTCGATTCAACGGTGAGCGTTATTACGGGCTGGGTGAGAAAACCGGCGATCTGGAACGTTCAGGCCGCCGTTTTGAGATGCGCAATCTGGATGCGATGGGGTATAACGCGGCGAGTACCGACCCGCTGTATAAACATATTCCATTCACCATCACACACCGTGAAGACGTTAGCTTCGGGCTGTTCTACGATAACCTGAGTAGTTGCTGGCTGGATCTGGGTAATGAGATCGACAACTACCATTTGGCTTATCGCCGTTATCAGGCCGAGGCGGGCGATCTGGATTATTACCTGTTCCTGGGGCCACGCGTACTGGATGTGACTAAAGCGTTTGTGCGCCTGACCGGTAAAACGCATTTTGGCCCCAAATGGAGCCTGGGCTATAGTGGTTCCACCATGCATTACACCGATGCGCCGGATGCCCAACAGCAACTGCAGAAGTTTATTCAGCTTTGCCGCGAACATGCTATCCCATGTGATTCGTTCCAACTCTCTTCCGGTTATACGTCGATAGCCAACAAGCGCTATGTCTTTAACTGGAACTACGACAAGGTGCCGCAGCCTCAGCAACTGAGCCAAGCGTTCCACGACGCCGGGCTGAAACTGGCGGCGAATATCAAACCCTGCCTGTTGCAGGATCACCCACAGTATCAGCAGGTTGCCGAACAAGGTCTGTTCATCCGCGATTCGCAAAGTGACAGCCCCGAACGTTCCAGCTTCTGGGATGATGAAGGGTCACACCTCGACTTTACCAATCCGGCAACGGTGCGCTGGTGGCAGAAAGGGGTGACCGAGCAATTGCTGGAAATGGGCATCGATTCCACTTGGAATGACAACAACGAATATGAAGTGTGGGACGGTGAAGCGCGTTGCCACGGTTTCGGCAAGCCGATTGCCATCAAGCATATTCGTCCGGTTATGCCATTACTGATGATGCGCGCTTCCCTTGAGGCTCAGCAAAGGTTTGCACCGCACCTGCGGCCTTATCTGATCTCCCGCTCAGGCTGTGCTGGCATGCAGCGCTATGTGCAGACCTGGAGTGGCGACAACCGTACCAACTGGCAAACCCTGCGTTACAACACCCGTATGGGGCTGGGGATGAGCTTATCCGGGTTATATAACGTCGGTCACGACGTGGGTGGATTCTCTGGTGATAAACCGGATGCGGAACTGTTTGTTCGCTGGGTACAAAACGGCGTAATGCATCCCCGCTTTACCATTCACTCGTGGAACGATGATGCCACCGTCAACGAACCCTGGATGTACCCGTCAGCAACGCCAATGATCCGTGAGGCGATCAATCTGCGTTATCAACTGATGCCTTACTTTTACACGCAGCTATGGCAGGCCAGTGCCGATGATGAACCGATGCTGCGCCCGACCTTCCTCGATCATGAACACGACAAGCGTACCCTGCGTGAGAGCGATGATTTCCTGATTGGCCGCGATCTGCTGGTGGCCAGCGTAGTAGAGCAGGGGCAGCGCCAGCGTGAGGTCTATTTACCTGATAATGGGGAAGGTTGGTACTGTTTCTACACTGGTCAGTGGTTCAGTGGGGGGCAGACTATTGTGCTTAACGCGCCGCTGGAGCGCTTGCCATTGTTGGTTCGTGCCGGGGCAGGTTTGCCGTTGTCACAACGTTTGGGGCATGTGGATATCGCCGCGGACGATAACCGCCAGCTACGGCTGTTCCCTACCAAGGGCGCTGGCTGCTCTTCAGGGCTGTTGTTTGAGGATGACGGCGAAAGCTATGGTTGGCAGCAGGGGAACGCGCTGTGGCTCCGCTGGGAGGCGGTGAGTGATAACCAGCGTATTACGTTGAACATCACCACCGAGGGGGACTTTAAACCGGCGTGGCAAACGCTGAATATCGTTCTGCCCGCAGGCGAGACGCGTGAGCTGTGGGTGAACGGCGTTTGCCGTAATACCTATACGCTGTAGTTGATGTTTATCCTAACCCTCTAATGGGGGTTAGGATACTAGGCTGTTATTCCGCCGTGCGTTTTTTGCGCGGCTTTTTCGCCACGGTGATGGTTTTCACTTCGCTTTCCACCCAGCCATCCTGCAGACGGGTGGTTAACATTTCCCCGACCTGTGCCTGCTTGGTGGTTTTCAGTAATTCACCACGCGGCGTTTGCGTCACGCTGTAACCACGCGCCAGCGTCGCCAATGGGCTGACCGCTTCCAACTGGCTACAGGCGACGCCAAAGCGCTGGCGATAAGCATTGAGCTGGCGTTCCATTCCTTGCTGCAAGCGGTATTCCTGCTGCTGAATACGCTGTTGCAAACGGTGAATTCTGTTCATCGGCTGTGACTGCGCCAACCGCTGCTGAACGCGCTCGCTGCGCCGTGCGGAAAAGCGCAACTGCTGCTGCATACTCTCTTCCAGGCGGCGCTGTAGCTTCAACAGCAGTGTCTGCTGCCGCGCCAGACGCAGGTGAGGATGCTGTTGCTGTAAACGATGATTGATGCGGGTGAATTGCTGCTGGCGCTGCGCCAGATAATAGTCCATCGCCATTTCCAGCCGCTGCTGCTGTGACTGCAACTGGCGCAACAGCTCCAACTGATTGCGGCTGACCAGTTCAGCGGCGGCAGAAGGGGTTGGCGCACGCAAATCAGCAACAAAGTCGGCAATGGTAACGTCGGTTTCGTGGCCGACGGCGCTGACAATCGGAATACGGCTGGCAAAAATTGCCCGTGCTACACGCTCGTCGTTAAAGCTCCACAAATCTTCCAGCGAACCACCACCACGGCCCACGATCAGCACATCACATTCAGCGCGGCGGTTAGCGGTTTCGATAGCTTTCACGATTTGCAATGGCGCTTCTGCACCTTGCACGGAAGTGGGGTAAATCACAATCGGCAGGGAGGGATCGCGCCGCTGCAACACCTGCAGAATATCGTGCAGTGCCGCACCGCTGGCGGAAGTGATCACCCCAACGCACTTGGCAGGGCTTGGCAGCGGTTGCTTGAACTGTTGATCAAACAGACTTTCTGCAGCAAGGCGCTGCTTCAACTGCTCGAACTGCTGTTGCAACAGGCCGTCACCGGCAGGCTGCATGCTTTCGGCTATCAGTTGGTAATCACCGCGTGGTTCATACAGAGTGATGCTGGCGCGAACCAGAACCTGCTGACCATTTTGCGGGCGGAAAGTTGTGCGGCGGTTGCTGTTACGGAACATGGCACAACGCACCTGCGCACGGTCATCTTTCAGCGTGAAATACCAATGGCCGGAGGAGGGCTGAGAGAAGTTGGAGATCTCGGCAGAGAGCCAAATCTGCCCCATTTCCATTTCCAACAGTTGGCGAACCGTCTGGTTAAGGCGGCTTACGGTAAAAATGGACGGTGAAGTAGGTAGCGACATGTGACCCAGATCAAATTTCAAAACAACCACTTAATTTGCCGATACTACAGCGCTTCAGAAGGTAATCAAGAGTTTTTGTGAGAAAGTGCTGGAGGCAACCGATTACGCTCTGTATAATGCCGCGGCAATATTTTATCTTTTCCGCATCCACCCTGGTGAGATATTGCCCATGCTACGTATCGCTAAAGAAGCTCTAACGTTTGACGACGTTCTCCTGGTTCCAGCCCACTCCACAGTTCTGCCTAACACTGCAGATCTCGGCACACAACTGACCAAAACTATCCGCCTGAATATCCCTATGCTGTCCGCAGCCATGGATACCGTAACCGAATCTGGTCTGGCCATTGCGCTAGCGCAGGAAGGCGGTCTGGGCTTCATTCACAAGAACATGTCTATCGAGCGCCAAGCGGAAGAAGTCCGCCGCGTGAAGAAACATGAAAGCGGCGTGGTCACGGACCCACAGACCGTAACACCTTCAACAACTCTGGCAGAAGTTAAGGAACTCACCGCACGCAATGGATTTGCCGGTTATCCGGTGGTTACCGAAGACAATGAACTGGTCGGGATCATTACCGGCCGTGACGTGCGCTTCGTGACCGATCTGAACCAGCCGGTTACTGCGGTGATGACGCCAAAAGAGCGTTTGGTGACCGTCAAGGAAGCCGAGGCGCGTGAAGTCGTGCTGCAGAAAATGCACGAAAAACGCGTTGAAAAAGCGCTGGTGGTTGACGATAGCTTCCATCTGCTCGGTATGATCACGGTAAAAGATTTCCAGAAAGCAGAGCGTAAACCTAACGCCTGTAAAGATGAACATGGCCGCCTGCGCGTTGGTGCTGCGGTGGGAGCTGGTGCCGGTAACGAAGAGCGTATTGATGCGTTAGTCGCTGCTGGCGTTGATGTGCTGCTCATCGACTCTTCCCACGGCCATTCCGAAGGCGTGCTGCAACGCATCCGCGAAACCCGTGCCAAATATCCCGATCTGCAAATCGTTGGCGGTAACGTTGCGACTTCAGCCGGTGCCAAAGCACTAATGGAAGCGGGCGTTAGCGCGGTAAAAGTGGGGATCGGCCCGGGTTCTATCTGTACTACCCGTATCGTGACTGGCGTCGGTGTGCCGCAGATCACGGCTATTGCCGATGCGGTGGAAGCGCTGGAAGGAACCGGTATTCCGGTGATTGCTGACGGTGGTGTTCGTTTCTCTGGCGATATTGCCAAAGCCATTGCCGCCGGGGCTTCCTGTGTGATGGTGGGCTCAATGCTGGCGGGTACAGAAGAGTCCCCAGGTGAAATCGAACTGTATCAAGGCCGTTCATTCAAATCCTATCGCGGCATGGGTTCTCTGGGCGCGATGTCCAAAGGTTCCTCAGACCGTTACTTCCAGACCGATAATGCCGCTGATAAATTGGTGCCGGAAGGCATCGAAGGCCGAGTAGCTTACAAAGGTATGTTGAAAGCGATCGTACACCAACAGATGGGCGGCCTGCGCTCCTGTATGGGCCTGACCGGTTGCGCTACCATCGATGAGCTGCGTACCAAGGCTGAGTTTGTTCGCATCAGCAGTGCCGGTATTCAGGAAAGCCATGTGCATGATGTGACCATTACCAAAGAATCACCTAACTACCGCATGGGCTAATGCTTTGCTCTCCTCTGCGGGGGAGAAATGGGGTGAGAGAAACATTCTCATCCCTAATACCCTTTTTGCTCGTTTTCTCTGTTGCTGGAATTTTTCCCACATGACAAAAAATATTCATAAACATCGGATCCTTATTCTGGATTTCGGTTCGCAATATACCCAACTGATTGCCCGCCGTGTGCGTGAAATCGGTGTGTATTGCGAACTCTGGGCCTGGGACGTCAGCGAAGAGCAGATCCGCGAATTCAACCCTAGCGGGATCATCCTTTCCGGCAGCCCGGAAAGTACCACTGAGTTGAACAGCCCACGGGCACCTGAATATGTGTTTACCGCCGGTGTGCCCGTGTTTGGTATCTGCTACGGTATGCAGACCATGGCTGTGCAACTGGGTGGCCACGTGCAGGGCTCCAATGAGCGGGAGTTCGGTTATGCGCAGGTGGAAATCACCAGTAAAAGTGCACTGATCCGTGATATCGAAGACGCGATCAGCCCGGCTGGCAAACCTGTGTTGGACGTGTGGATGAGCCACGGCGACAAAGTGACTGCTATTCCGTCTGACTTTGTGACCATAGCCAGCACCGATACCTGCCCGTTCGCCATTATGGCTAACGAAGAAAAACGCTTCTACGGCGTGCAGTTCCACCCGGAAGTGACCCATACCCGCCAGGGGCAGCGCATCCTGGAACGCTTTGTACTGGATATTTGCGGTTGTGAAGCATTATGGACGCCAGCCACCATTATCGAAGATGCCGTTCAACGCATTCGTGAGCAGGTCGGTGAAGACCATGTGATCCTCGGTTTGTCCGGCGGTGTGGATTCTTCCGTTACCGCGATGCTGTTGCACCGCGCCATCGGTAAACGCCTGACCTGTGTGTTTGTGGATAACGGCCTGCTGCGCCTGAACGAAGCCGAGCAGGTACTGGAAATGTTCGGCGACCATTTCGGCCTGAACATTGTGCACGTTCCGGCAGAAGATCGCTTCCTGAGCGCGCTGGCCGGGGTTGATGAACCAGAAGCCAAGCGCAAGATCATTGGCCGCGTGTTTGTTGAGCTGTTCGACGAAGAAGCTTGCAAGCAGAGCGAGGTGAAATGGCTGGCGCAAGGGACTATCTACCCGGATGTGATCGAGTCCGCCGCTTCCGCTACCGGTAAAGCACATGTGATCAAATCGCACCACAACGTGGGTGGTTTGCCGAAAGAGATGAAGCTGGGGCTGGTCGAGCCGCTGAAAGAGCTGTTCAAAGACGAAGTACGCAAGATTGGTCTGGAACTGGGCCTGCCATACGCTATGCTCTATCGTCACCCGTTCCCAGGGCCGGGTCTGGGCGTGCGCGTATTGGGCGAAGTGAAAAAAGAGTACTGCGATCTGCTGCGCCGTGCCGATGCGATCTTCATCGAAGAGTTGCACAAAGCCGATCTTTACAACAAGGTCAGCCAAGCGTTCACCGTGTTCCTGCCGGTGCGCTCTGTTGGAGT
This sequence comes from Serratia aquatilis, assembly GCF_044865145.1. NCBI lineage: Bacteria > Pseudomonadati > Pseudomonadota > Gammaproteobacteria > Enterobacterales > Yersiniaceae > Serratia > Serratia aquatilis. The sequence goes on from NZ_CP173186.1 coordinate 1,572,736, forward strand.
GATGGGCGATGGCCGTAAGTACGATTGGGTAGTTTCACTGCGTGCGGTAGAAACCATCGACTTTATGACTGCGCATTGGGCACACCTGCCTTACGATTTCCTCGGCCGCGTCTCTAACCGCATCATCAACGAAGTGAACGGTATTTCCCGAGTTGTCTATGATATCAGCGGTAAGCCACCGGCGACGATTGAGTGGGAATAAGTCTTTAGCTTCCACTGAAGGTCAGTGATGTGTTAAAAAGCCAGTAAAATCAAATGATTTACTGGCTTTTTTGTTTTCTGAAAGCCACCGGGTTCCATGCTGTTCCTGCTATTTTTACCGTAAAATTTGACGGTAAAAAATTTTCCCTGATGTGATAGAGTCGGATTTTTACCGTTCAATGCGACGGTAAAAATCCAATCGGCTATCAGGAGGCGCAACAGTATGCTGACGGAAACGAAACTGAGATCTTTGAAACCAGGCGATAAGGTCTACAAAGTGGCTGATCGTGACGGGCTGTATGTCACTGTTGCCAAGTCAGGCCTCATCACTTTCAGGTACGACTACAAAATCAATGAGCGTCGTGAAACGCTGACAATGGGTAAGTACCCCATCCTTTCACTTGCTCAAGCACGTGAAAAACTGATTGAAGCCAAAAAACTGTTAGCACAGGGCTCATCCCCTGCTGTAGAAAAGCAACGGCAGAAAGAGCAGACAAAATCGACCTATTTTGGCGACTGGCTTGAACGCTGGTTTCAGGATGCAGACTACAAGGACAGTACGCGCAATATTGTCGAGGGCATCATCAAGCGCGATGTCAGACCAAAGTTCAGCAAAAAGCTGCTAAGTGAAATCACCCCGGATATGCTGCGCAATCACTGTGAAAAGATTAAGGATAGGGGAGCCTCAGCGTCTGCCGTCAAGACACGCGATATTGTGGGCAACGTATTTACCTACGCCAAAGCCAGGGGCGTTAAATGCGAAAACCCAGCAGACCATGTGGCCCCTTCGACTATTGCGACGTTCAAACCCAGAGACAGGGCCTTATCCAAAAGAGAAATTGGCCTGTTTTTTAATACGCTGAAAAATGCTCAAACGTCCCATGCGCTGAAGGTGGCGCTCAAGATAGTCATGCTGACCATGATCAGAAAGAACTCCATCGTCAACGCTACTTGGGATGAAATAGATTTTGTTACGGCAGAATGGGTGATTCCAGCCGAAAGAATGAAAGCCAGCCGCCAGGGAGCAGGGCGTCCGCATGTCGTCTATCTGTCCCACCAAGCTCTGGATCTGCTCATGCAACTGCATATTTTGGCGGACGGCTCCCCGTTTGTTATGCCAAGTTTCGGGCAATCTCAGCACGGAACAATAGCGCTGAGTTCTCTTAACCGTGCGGCGAATCATGCGATTGCGCTAGCTCAAAAGCAGGGCTTGCCGCTGGCTGATTTTACTATCCATGATATGAGGCGCACAGCATCCACGCACTTGCATGAAGCCGGTTACAACTCGGATTGGATTGAGAAAGCCTTGGCTCACGAGCAGCGAGGAGTGAGGGCGGTGTATAACAAGGCTGAGTATGCGGAGCAAAGAAAGCAGCTTTTGCAGGATTGGGCCGATATGGTGGATCGGTGGGTTGAAGAGTATAAAGTGTAGAGTTGCTATGCTTATAACACTATGCTTTCAGAATTTTTTAGAGTTAACCTGAAAGCAATATACGCGAAGCAGGCACAGGATCATCTAAGCAAGACGAACTAAGGTCAAACTTTTTACCTAAGCTGATAACTTTTTCTGATGTCTCTTAGTTTTCCGTCCCCAGATAAGATGAAGGTTTTACTGTAACTTGGTATGTATCCGAGCTCGTCTTCATTTTTTTTATTTCTATAAGAGTTTTTAAAAGTCCGCTGAATATTCACTTGGATAGCAATATCTACATTCAGTGTATTGCAAATTAATTTTAAAAACTTTAGCGACACTAGTGCTAGGCGACCAGAGCTGATATATGAGTTTGAGTCATTAGGCTTATCTTCGCTCCAGTATGTATTTTTGAGGCATAGGCTATCGTTAGATGACAAGCTATAGGTTTTGTAATCGTCACAATGTTTGACTTTAATTTGTTCGGTTACAAATTTTTTTAACTTATATGGCTGTGCGGATATTATACCAACAAAAGGATCATTTGATTCAATATCATTGTTTTCACCTTCTGTAATCAACCATTCTTTACATTGAAACTTGTTTATTTTTCCATAAGCATCTTCAGTTTTGCAAAAGTTAACCAAATGACACTCATGCATATGATTGTCGAAGTTTGCTATAGTAGACAGCAGTGACTGACTGAGATGCTTGGGTACTAAAACACATGAGAATGATACATGTTCATTTCTTTCATTCTTATAATTGTCCCAACTTCCATTAACGTTCAGCCAAGTGGGAAAATCATCACTGACAACTAAGTGATCGAGAAAGTCTGTTTCAATAATCTGCCATTGCCAATCTTTATCGCATTTATTGTTTAGCCATTTTGGCGTTTCAAGCGGCATAGGGTCTCTAAACTCAGCTAGTAGAGCATTATTTTTATTAAGAATGAGGTGTCCACTAAGCCAATCCTCCCAAAAATCAACATCATAATCTTCATCTTTAATTACAGGCATTGAACCTAACAACATTGATGCTACTTCAAGCATAAGGTGGTAAGAGATGTAGAAAGGATAGCTATCAATTTGCGGATAGCTTGAATGCGAGTGATATGTATCTCGATAGTTTCTTCTACTTTCCCAAAGTTCAGCTCTTGAGTCTACCAAATGTGACGACCCAAAGCTCATTTTCCATTGATTTAGTAATACATATTTTGCAAGGTCCTCCACTTGTGGCCCTGATACACCAAAAACACGACCTAGTGGTTCGAACCAATACCTATCAAAATCATGAGCAAACCAAACATCAGGTAGCACGCCTAACTTTCCTGTTTTATGCCAAGGAGTATCGACACGGTATCGATATTTATTTTCGTTTATAGTGGGGTGCTGAGTTGTACAAGCCCGCTGAATCTTATCAGCTAAGGTATCTTCAAAAATATCGGAGCTGTAATTTTGTAACGCTAAACATATTTGCTTAGCATAGTATTGAAAAAATATTCCTTGTTCGTTATTGATAGCTATGGTGGCAAACGAGTCCTTACTGCTAACCAACAACTCCGGAGATTTATGAACGCATCGTGTCAAAGCGACAAGCAAATATAGCTTGGCGTGCAAGTCATAAAACTCATATTTTGTTGGAATATATGATGGAGGTAGCCCTTTGATATAACAATCTAGCAGTAAATTAATCTCATTTTGGCAATTAAGATCATACAGTCTCGTTACTGCGTGTACAGCTTTCCACCGTTCCTCAGCGTGAGGCGAACCTAGATTTGCATATATATAGCAGGCGACTGCATGAGGAAGGCCGCTTGGTAATTGCTTGTGTTTATTCCAACTACCATCAGCATAATCTTCATCAAGAAAATTTTCAAGCCTTGCAAGCCCAAAATCAATTATTTCTCGTGCTTGTTCCACAGTTAACTTGTTGGCGCTGTAATGTGCAAAACTAAATAAAACTCTAGATGACTCAATATCGACTGAATTTGAAAGACCTATGTTAACGCCATCTTCAATTGCGTCATTGGTAGCTTCATTCATTAGGAACCCACCTAACACATAATGTCTTTCATATATCTCCGTAAACTTACTTGGAAATCGAGAGGCTATATGTTTTATGGCGATATTCCATTGTTTTTGGACGGAAGCTTTGTTTTTCCAGTCCTCAGATATTTGTTCAAATGCCCACCTCAAATCAAAAAAATCCAATTTTTCTGAGTGGACTATGATGTTTAAGAACGAACCTAACTTTCTAGATGTTACTTTCTGGAAGCAACCTTGCCAAAAATTATCAGTTTTTCTTGGATAACCTTGATTTTCAAAATATTGATACGCATTTGTGAAGCCACCATCGGTTAATAAATCAAATTGCCCATAAAGCATATTCCACGGATACTCTTCATCCTTGTCTTTTTTTGAGCTACTTGGTGAATAACTTGATTTGTCTTGCCTATCAGAAATAGCCAACTGTTTAAGTTCTTTTTCAGGTAAGCACTCTAATACAAATTTGTTAGCCAATTTTTTGATTTTTGCCCATTTATCACCAGTGTATCCGCGTATTCTTAAATCCCGAATATAGTGATTCAACATTTTCTGTTGATTAGCCTTTACAGGCTCATTCGCAAGACATTTTTCTAAAAATTTTTCTAGGCCATATTCCCACGAAAATGCAGATAATGACCACAGTGCGGCTGGGGGTGCCAATTCTGAATCTATTGCACTGTGTGCAAGAGGATATATTTGTCTATCATGCAAACCAACGTTTCTGTCTTTCCATCGATGTAAAATAGGAAATGCTGACTTTGCTGACAATTGGAAACAAGTTGAAACAGCATCGTTTCGATCCCAGTATTTTTCCCTTGCAACAGAGTCTCCAATCATTTCTGCACATCTCATATATCGGTGTGAAAGTTCAGGATTATCTTTCTCTATCTGTGCACTACGCTTGGCAATAGAAGTTAAGGCTTCCCAACGTATAACACCTTCTTCACCAAACTCAGTGGCTTTGCTTAGTGCTTCGTCAAAATAGGCGGCGGCATCATCTCTACCAACAGTAAGAACCGCCCTAGATAACTTAATAAAGTGTTCTGAACGTGTTTCGGGTGGTTCATCGTAGTCATAACTATTTAAACGTATGCGACAACGATCTTCAATAGACTCGCTTAGTGCGATAAATTTATCGCTTCTACAGCTAACTCTGAGAAGGTAAAAATCATCAAGAAATGATATTTTCAGTTTGTTGCCGATATAGCTTTCAAAGAACAACTCTTGCTCAGTCGAATAACCTGAATTGCAAAATAAAATATTTTGAAATTTTGCTTTGGTGCTTTCAAAAGGTACTGGTTCATACTCTCGATAAGAGTTATATCCCATTTTGGATGACAATAAATTCGCAGTTTCATGCTCTTCTTTTAAATCTATATCTAATCCAGATAGAGCTTTAGCTCTCACCATATACCAAGGTAAAAGCTTGCCAATTAGTTCCTTCGCTCTTTCCAGTTTACGCTTGTCTTCGTATGTATCATTTTTGCTTTGCCAGTTTTTTGGAATAAAGTCATCGAAAATGAGAGCAAAGTCGTTTTTTAAAATTGCTTGAAGTGACAAATAACGTAAAAAGTTCTCTCTTGCATCATCATACTGATGATCGTCAGCTACTCGATAAAGCATAGGAGCATTATAGTAATAGTTTACTCCTCTTCTGATGTTAGAAGCGGGCAAACGATGAATGGCACAAGCCTCAAAAAATGACAAATAAGCGCCATTTGAAAATCTAGTATTATGAATGTCATTACTAGGTTGATCTATCCTAGTTTTAGGTTGAATAATTCGGTTAAGGCAACGAGTTAGGCAGCTCCTTGAAGGTGTTCTTCCTACTTTCATTAGCTCTGAAGTAACAGCTATTATAAAACTTGGATCGTCTTTTCCGTAACTAGCCATTAATTCAATATTTTCGAAGTCGCCAACATCTATCAGTCTTTCAAGCAAGTCAGATGTAACTCTGTAGATACAGCTAGGTGGTGTCCATGAGAGCAGGAAATCAACACACTTTTTATAGCCATTAATCCTGTACTGAGTAAAAGCTAACTCTAAGATTTCTATATCTTCAAGCTTCCCATCGAACCTTTCTTCTTCATTCTTTGCTTCATCTCGTTTTTGGAAATAACGACGAAGCCAATGATTAGCAGACCGAAAATAATTGTATGCTTCGCCTTTCAATGAGGGAATGGTAGATAGCAACGACGCTGCGTACACAATTTCTGAACCATCCCAGTTGCCACTAAGCTCTTTTCTATGGGCTAACTCTTGTACGCGGTCTGGCGTTAAAAAAATTGCTGCCAAATCTATATTGTTAGTCAAGATACTGAGTTGTCGATCATTGCCAGCGATTTCTTCACCCGCCAGAAGTGCCAGCTTTACTGCTTCGTAGGTTTTACTAGCTTTGAGTGCTGCTTTAAAAGCGTATTGCAATCTTTGCACTTTAACCTGGTTATCATCGTATTTACTGATTGAAGGAAGATATTCATTAGATAATGCCAACTCCACAAGTTCATCTAGCTGATTTGCTTTAAGTAACAGAAGAGGAAGCGCCTCCGATACATAAGGAAATTCAGTCGCCAATGGCTTAATAGCTTGAATGAAGGTGTATATTTTTTCAGGTGTCGCAGAGTAGTTGTCTTGGAACCACTTCTCCGTTGGTTCATCCCTGAATTGAACAGTGTCATCTATTTGCCATAAAGGGTGCCCCAAGTCGGCGATAAAACTTTTTACCGAGTCCTTTGATACATCAGCTGCATTTGCCAAAACACTTATCGGAACAAATGGTGGCAATACTGCAAGTCCAGTACAAATATTGTCGATGCTATTTCTATAGTTCTTGGGGAATTTATCCTTTACTCTTTCGATTGACTGCTCTAATTGCTTTTCAATCAAGTCCTCAATGGTAACTGTTTTAGTACCGAAAGATAGCAGTAGTTTGCTTAACGACGATGTTTTTAGTGACAGTGAACTAGACTGCACTCGAGGATTTCCACCTGTTAAACGATTGAACTCTATTGCCTGATCTTGGGTTGCAGTTAGAAACTTAGTTTGTAAGTTCGCCAGCGTTTCTTCATTTGAAAATGTAGACAGCTGTAATCGATTAATTGTGCTAGGTGGATCAAGAAGAGCTAATCTCTCAGGTCTACAAGTAAATACTAATCTACAATTATCAGGCACCATCTCTTTCAGGAGGCAGTTTACGAAACAAGTCGCTCCTTGCTCTTCGGCTGCCATTTCAGCATTATCTGCCGCATCAAATATTATGACTAAAAGAGCAGTCTCATCTTGTGATTTAAGTGTATTACAAGCTTCGCTAATTCTGCTTAAAAATATTTTTGTCCAGTATTCATCCGGTTCATTTCTTGAAGGTATAACCTGGTCACACATCCCCTCTTTAGCTAAAGTGTTTATAATTTGAGTGTAGGCGTGTTTAGCCTCATGACGTTTAGCACTGATTCTTCGGTAACTACCGTTACCAAAACAGTCGTATGCAACAACTACGGATGTTTCGTTAAACTCCGTGGTAATATTGTTACTTAGTATCGATTTTCCGACACCACCGCTTGCAGTGATTACGGTATGAGTTGTTGCCGCTCTTATTGATTTGGCAATGCTGGTTTGTTGTTCTCTTGGAATATAGTTTTTGATCGGCTCAAATAATGGTGGAGCTGGGAAAAAGTCATCCATATTTATAGCATCGAATGCTTCCAACATGTCCTCTCGTTTGATCACCTTAGACTTGCCAGGCTCAATTTTTTCCCAAACCTTAGCTACTAGCAGTTTTTCCCTATCGTGAATATTTCTTGAAACAGTTAACTTATACAGTTCTTTATGGATATCAAACTTTTGCTCGTCGTAATTGCCTTCTGAGTCGTCTAGGTTTAGGCATTGGCAGAACTGTTTAAGTTTAACACCTTTGAGTTTTGTATAATTTTCTATGGTACTTATGAAGCCTTTGGGGGCAGCTTCGCCGTCTGCTAATTTTTTAACGTTTTTTTTAAAATAATTTGAAATTAAGCGATTCGTTAGAACCGTTATTTTGATACTGGTAAATTTACCTTCAGACTTCTCTAAAGCCATAAAACGCTTTGCAAAGCCTTCTATGGTTTCCTTTAATTTGGACAACGTGAAAGGTTCGCTTACTCTCACAGTAGAGTGCTTTAACTGAAAATACTCTACAGACCTTTCTCCGCCTTCAGACTCGCGGTATTCCGCCAAATCTACAACACATTCACCAGCTAGCTTGGATTCCTTCGAGCCTTCAATAGTTATTTGGGTTAAGTCGGTATTGAAATCTAAAAGTTTTAGACAGCGTTTTACAGCCCACCTATAGTGGAAAATATCACCCGCTCTAGAGAAGTGAATCAAGTCAGAGTTTTTGTGAATTTCCATGCTTTCTTATTACTTCCTTCAACTAATCAATCTGGTAAATGATAGTCGCTTGATGAGTGGATGGACACGCTGTTTTGCCTGTCACAGATCATACGCAACCTGTTCCGCCAGATACTGACGTGCTCGACCCAGGCCAGCCAGTTCCAGGCGATAGGCCAGATCTGCACTGATAGTCGCCCGACCATTTAGCACTGCGGACAAATTACTGCGGGAGTAGCCCAGATGCTCCGCCAGTGCGGTAATGCTCAATCCAATCTCAGGCAACACATCCAGGCGTAGTGCCTCGCCTGGATGAGGGGGATTGAGCATAGGCATACAGACCTCCAGCGATGAACAAAACAGATGAAAAAGACATAAAACCGTAAGGTATCACCTCGCGATATGCTGTTCAATCCGCGAGCAACCCTTAAGTCTGGCAGATAGATCACTACCGCGCTGCGCTTGGTGCCTCCCCAGGAAGACAACGGCAACCGTTGTCTTCCTGGGGAGGTCTGATGATGTCGCGGCACGATGTAGCATCAATGGCGCTTTGATGTGGCGCTTAAAGTACGGGGGTGTGGAAGTCGGGTCAAGGGCAGGGGTGAAGCCGCAGCTCGAAGAGACCGGGTGAGCACCCTGGCGAAGCGGACCCTTGACGCGACTGGAACGCCTGACGCTGGCGGCAATGCCGGGGGATGGGGTGTTTAACCATCCTCCGGCGATTGCCTCGCGGCGAGCGGAGTTTTGGGGGGCTAACACAGAGCCATTTGCCGCAAAGGGGCTGTCACTGCCCCGCAGTGACAGCCCCCACCACCCGCGCAGGAATGTGGGTTAGCGCCGTATCCTATTGTTTATTGTTTGCGTGATGATGCCCTGGCAGACTGGTCGTGCAATAAGCCTTTCCGGTGGGATTCATTCATCGGTACTGACGTAAGGCAGTCAGCGTCAGGTCGGCAAAAAATTGTCGATGCTGCCTTCCTATGCGCCCGGCTCATCATGCGCGTGACCCCTTACCCATAGGGGGAGCCTGATTATTCTGTCCCCTTCTTCTCTCCGTACCCAAGGTGCTTCACCCCTCACCGGCAATCGTTCAGTGCGCAATGCCTGACACCGTTCGTCTTTCTTTTCTATCCCTTTTCTCACACACAGGAGGTTCTCCACAGCGCCGTGCGCTCTTTTTCTCGCATCAACCCCGCCCGATCTCCCCGCAGGGAGTACGGCGGACGCCTCAATGTAGGCAACAGGTGACTAAGCACCTGGCCCTCGCCCTTCGGGGATCTCGCTTTGGCGAGTTGGCAACAACACTCACCGATTAAAACTTAGTTTTGACCCTACACGCACACACGAGAGCCGCAGGAGGCCTTGATGGATGATTTAACTTACACACTGCGCCAGCTTTGCCAGCGCAACCGGGACGGCAGCCATACAACACAGGGCGACCGGCTGCGATCACTGACTTTGATGAGCCGCCAGTTACGCGACGCCGGTTTCCGCCAGATGCGTGCAACTTCGCTCAAGGGCAAACATATTGATGTCTTGCTGCAACGCTGGCAGGCCGAGGGTTTATCGGCTGGCACGCTTAAAAACCGTCTGGCACATGTGCGCTGGTGGGCTGAGAAAGTGGGCAAGGCCGGTATTATTCCGGCAGACAATACCCGGCTTGGTATTCCTGAACGGCGCTTTGTCGCCCAGGAGAGCAAAGCACAGGTGTTGGGTGATGCCCTGGACAGGGTGAATGATCCCTGTGTACGCATGAGTCTGGCCCTGCAACAGGCTTTCGGGCTGCGTCGTGAAGAAGCAATCAAGTTTCGTCCTGGCTATGCAGATCAGGGGGATTTCATTTTGCTGAAAGGCTCCTGGACGAAGGGCGGACGGGAGCGGGTTGTACCGCTTACAACGCCGCAGCAACGAGCCGTACTCGATGAAGCGCACCAGTTGGTCGGGGCAGGCTCACTAATCCCTGCGCAAAAAACCTACATCCAGCAGCGCCACACTTATGATGGACAGTGCAAGGGGGCGGGATTAAGCCATATGCACGGGTTACGACACCACTATGCACAACAGCGGTATGAAGCCTTGACCGGCTGGCAGGCTCCTGCTGCCGGAGGACCAAGCGCCAAGGCATTGACCCGAGAACAGCGCGTTCAGGATCGGGCCGCACGTCAAATCATTAGTCGTGAATTAGGCCATGAGCGTTTAGCTATTACAGCGGTTTATCTGGGACGATAACTTAACGCTCCACGACCCGGCGTTGAGTCATCACTTTAAACTCCCCAAATACAATTTTTTTGATATTTTGTAATCGTTCGATTACAATGAATCACATGTATACGATCAAGACCACTCACAAATTCACCGAATGGTTGTCCAGTATCAAGGACGGTATGACCAAGCGTCGCCTTGCGCGTCGCATCGAAAAGGCCCAGTTCGGGAACCTTGGCGACTGTAAGCCTGTCGGTGAAGGAGTATGGGAAATGCGTGAACACTTTGGTGCTGGATGGCGTATGTACTACATCCAGCGCGGAACCGTATTGATTGTAATGCTGGGCGGCGGAGATAAATCCTCGCAGTCGAAAGACATCGCTGAAGCCATTGCCCTTGCTGCAACCCTTAAGGACTGAACCATGAAAATTTCTAACCTGCCTGAATTCGATGTTACGGAATACCTGGACAGCCCCGAGGCACTTGCCGAATACCTGACCGTTGTAATGGAAGAGAATGACCCCGCTGCACTGGCCCAGGCTCTCGGTACGATTGCCCGTGCCCGTGGAATGAGCGACATTGCCAGCGCATCCGGGATTTCCCGTGAAGCACTCTACAAAGCATTGCGCCCGGATGCTCATCCGCGATTTGACACCATTAACCGTGTCTGTGCTGCTCTTGGGGTTAAGCTGGTTGCCCAAGCAACTCGCTGAACTTCATTGAGTAGGGGTAAAATCGGGAGAGAATCGTTACCACTGGGTAGTCTTTTTCTACAACGGTAGATTTGACGGTATTAATATTTTTAATTGGTTTAAATTGATTAAAAATCAATGTGTTGCATGAGGATTCAACGATTGAGTGGGAATGAGTTTTTAGCGTCTTCTGAAGGTCATTAACGTCTTAAAGCCAGTTAAATCAAATGATTGACTGGCTTTTTTATTACAGCCACTTTAAAAAGCAAGTTCACCGATCAAATCCCTCAGCCAACGTTGGCCGGCGTGTCCATGGCTGCGCTCATGCCAAACTAGACTGACTTCAAATTGCTCGGTAAGCCACGGTATATCCAGCATCAAGAGGCGATCCGACGTGCTCTGTAACAATCGCCGAGGGACCAGTGCAACAAGATCGCTAACTTGGACGATCTCGGGAACGGACAAGAATGAAGCTGCCGACATAACAACCTTACGCTGATGCCCGAATGCTGCTAGAACGTCATCGACCGGGGTGGTAAAGCTGCCGCCAGAGGGTGAAACAATCACATGTTCCAGTCGGACAAACTCCTCCATTGTCAGGTTGTCTCTGAGGGCAGGGTGATCCCGCCGGCCAATAAGCACATAGGTTTCGTCAAATAAATGGCGGGTTCTTAGATGAGTATGGTGCGAGTCCGGGGTGATCACGGCTATATCCACTTCCCCATTTGCCAACTGCTGTTCCAGTAGCCCCGGATTATAGTGGCGCACCGCGATGCGAATGCCGGGCGCTGTTTGTCGCAAGGCCATTACAAGGGGCATCACCACGGCAGCCTGTATGTAGTCGGTGCAGGCTATCGTGACGGTTAATTTTGCCCGCTCAGGATGAAAATCCTTGTGGGATTGCACTGTGCGGCGGAGTTGATCCAAAGACTCGCGCAAAGGTTCGAGCAACTCGAGTGCTTTAACCGTTGGCGTCATCCCACGACGAGCGGGAATAAGCAAAGGATCGTCAAATAGCTCCCTCAAACGGTTCAACTGCGCACTTACCGCAGGTTGGCTGAGATTAATTCTCACCGCAGCTTTCGTCACATTCTGTTCAACAAGCAACGCTTCGAGGGTTAATAGCAGGTTTAAATCTATCCGTCTGGTATCCATCTGGTGGATTCCTAGTCATAAAACAATCGATTTCTCTTATCCCTTACTCGTCCTGATAATGCAAGTTCAAACCGTAGGAACGTTCAGGAGCAGATCAATGTTGTCGAATAGCAAACCACTGATCACAGTAGTAGGGGCACTAAGTAAACAGGGGCGCAGCGTTGTACACACACTGTTGGCAAGCCAACGCTATCGCGTGCGAGCGTTAACCCGGCGGCTTGATTCCCCAGAAGCGCAAAACATGGCGTTGCAAGGGGCGGAGCTGTTGGTGATGCCACTTGAAATGGGGCATAAGGAAGAACTGGTGCAGGTTTTCGCAGGTTCACATGGGGTATTTCTGATGACGCCGCCTGTCACTCCAGAGGCAAGCCACGCCGAAACGTACGAAGCCGAACTGGGTAAACAGCTCGCTGATGCGGCCGTCGCAGCCGGTGTGGAACATATTGTGTTTACTAGCCTGGAAAACGTCGAAAAAATTACCGAGGGTAAGAAATGGGTCCCACACTTTACTGATAAAGCGCGGGTTGAGGACTATATCCGTTCACTGCCCGTCACCAGTTCATTTATCTACATGGCGTTTTTTTACACCAATCTGCTTGAGTATTATCAACCGCGACTGGAAGGTGACACTTTAGTCTTTCCTCTCTATTTACCAGAAAATTTTCGTGCACCTTTTGTTGATCCACTAACCGCAAGCGGTCCGGCCGTTTTAGAGATTTTTGATAATCAGGCCAAGTATGCAGGCCATTCTTTGCCGGTTATCGGCGAGATGATTTCACCCAAGGAGCTGGTTGATACCTTCAGCCGTGTTACTGGGAAAAAAGCCATTTACAGCTCGGCATATACTCGCGAGGAATTACTGCAACACTTCCCTGCATTTTCCAGTATGCAAGGGCTGGTCGATGAGATTTTAGGAATGGCTGAATATGCGGTGGAGTACGGCTATTTCCGTCAAGATCGCGATCTGCTTTGGAGTAGGCAAGTCAATCCAGGCAGTTTGACCTGGGAACAGTTCCTGCAAAAGACAGGATGGCAGGGGCAGGGATTATCTTTTGCTCGTTAAGCCTGGGTAATATTTTCATTTCCCTCGATAATCCTGTAACTCTAGGCAGGTTATGTCACGCTGCCCAACGATCTTGCATAGTGGTAGGCAATGGTTTGAGCGAGGTTGAGGATAAAGGAATTGGCTAATCAGGACTTTGACGGGGCGAAAATCGCTTTGCTGTATGCGGGTAAACTATTGGTCTACCAACGTGATCAAAAGCCCGGCATTCCCTGGCCCGGTAGTTGGGATCTGCCAGGAGGTGGGCGTGAAAACCATGAGACGCCGGTAGGGTGCGTACAGCGTGAAACGTGGGAAGAGTTCGGTATTACGCTTTCTGAGCAGCAGATCCTATGGCAGAAATGCTATACCTCGATTAGCCCAGGCGGTTCCCCTACCTGGTTTATGGTGGGGGAAATTACCCCCGCGCAGATCGCTGCCATTCGCTTTGGTAACGAGGGCCAACGCTGGCAAATGATGTCGACGGACGAATTTGTCAAACACCCGAACGGCATTGCCCACCTGCAGCAGCGGCTGGCTGGGGCACTGACCTTATTCCAGGGCGTTGGCCCGTTCGATTAACATGATGGAGTCTCTGTTGAAGGGGGGGCGAAAGTGAGGTCGGGTGACCACACGCGCGGCTGTATAATAGCAACTCGGTTTTGCCTCATGCCAGCTTTGCTTCGCCGTTATTGGCCCGGTAGGCACTCTTCAGCCGTTGCTGAATTGGCCTCCATCAGTTGGTTAATCGCGGTACCGACCTTTTTAATCGCCAGTTCAATCTCCGCCGTTAACTTTGGTGCGTAGTTGATACGCATGCAGTTACGATATTTCCCTGAGGCGGAAAAAATGCTGCCGACGGCGACTTGTACCCCCTGATTTTCCAAATTGCGATTAAGGCGCAGCGTATCAAAATCCTCGTACAGCTCGATCCACAGCATAAAGCCCCCTCTGGGCTGGCTGACGCGAACGTTTGCAGGGAAGTATTGGCCGATCCACTGGGTCATCAGGTCGCGATTTTGCTGATAGCGCTGCCGCATGCGGCGCAGGTGCTGAAGGTAGTGACCATGGCGGATAAACTCCACTAGTGCCAACTGTGGCTGGGTGGCCGTTAAGCCGGAACCGATATATTTCATATGCAGTACGCGCTCAAGGTAACGGCCCGGTGCGATCCAGCCAATGCGCAAGCCAGTGGCCAGCGTTTTGGAAAATGAGCTACAGAGCAACACCCGCCCGTCGTCATCAAAAGACTTAATGGTGCGTGGTCTTGGGTAGCTGTAGGCAAGGTCGCCATACACATCATCTTCGATAATGGCTACGTCATAACGCTGTGCCAAGGTCAGAAGCCGCTTTTTACGGGCTTCCGGCATGATGTAGCCCAATGGATTATTACAGTTGGGCGTCAACAGGATCATCTTGATCGGCCACTGTTCCAGTGCCATCTCCAGCGCTTCAAGGCTGATACCCGTCAAGGGATCGGTAGGGATCTCCAGAGCTTTCATGCCCAGGCCTTTCAATGTCTGCATAGTGCCGTGATAACAGGGGGAATCTACCGCCACTATGTCTCCCGGCTGGCAAACGGCGCGCAAACCTGTGGAAAGTGCCTCATGGCAGCCAGTGGTGACAATCAGCTGCTCGGCATCCAACTGGCAGCCAGAATCCAGCATCAAACGGGCGATCTGTTCGCGCAGGCCAAACACCCCTTGAATACTGTCGTAACGCAAACTACGCAGATCGCCATGGCGACCAACGTTGCTCAGCGCTTTTAGTAAGGGTTGGAGCGTAGGCTCAGTAATGTCTGGCATACCCCGCCCCAGTTGCAGCAGATCGTCCCGAGGGGGAGAGCGGACAATATCCAGCACCTGCTCCCATTGCGAAATCTCCACCGGCCGTTGTACCGGTCGGGTAACGGTAGGCAGCTCGGCGCGCAGTGGCTGGTTACGCACGAAGTAGCCGGATTTTGCCCGTGGCTCCACCAAACGCTTTTCTTCGAGTAAGCGATAGGCCTGCTGTACCGTACTAATACTGACGGTATGCTCCAGGCTGAGTGCTCTAATCGAGGGCAGGCGTTCCCCTGCGCTATAAAGCCCTTGCTCAATACGTTGGCTGAGGATCGCCGCCAGAGTGGCGTATCGTGTCATGCGGATAATCCCAAAGAGGCATGCCAGTAAAAACCGGTACAGATGCTGCCAAATTAGATGATTCAGTGGCCGATTAATAGCTTTTGTATTGAGGAAATAGTGATTTTCTGGGTCTGTATTGTTTTTGGCAGGAACGGCATCATCAAACCAATCAATAAACACGGAGATTATGATGATGAAACTTACTCAGAGCCAAAGCCTATGGCGCTGGTTGCATCTGTGCTTGCAGCGCCATCAGACACGTCAATCTTTGCTGCAGCTCAGTGACAACCAGTTGGCAGACGTGGGTTTGTCTCGTAAGCAAGCGTTACGGGAAGGCCAAAAACCCTTCTGGCGTAAATAAGGCAATGCCCGACTGCTTGATTCTGATCAAGGGGTGAAAAAGTCGGCAGGAAACTGCATGTTGTACACGATGGCATCCATAACCACAGTTTCTATCAACTGCCCATTGGCACCGTAGCTGATTATTTTGACAGGGAAAGCGTGGCGGCTTTCCAGCCAGACATCAAAGCGATGAACCTGGCTCACCATGATTCCGGCTGAACCTATGACAGAAACGTGTAGAACGGGTTGTCCCGAGAGGATTTCCTTGCCAACCACGGTGGTTTTACCATTTTGCTGCAGGCCACGCAGAGTCTGTAAAAATGTACCTATATCTGATTGGTCAACCCTGTGGCCGTTAGGATCCTGTATCAAGGCGTTGTCTGGGGAAAGGCTGACCACAGGAAGCGTACCGAGACCAAACGGCCAGACACGTGCTCGATCACTATCAGGGGCATAGATCAGCACTGCCCCGTGATGAGGATCGGAAAAATCCATGCGTACATAACCCGGCTTGCGGTAGCTGTATGTCAATAAGGTATTCCCCCCCTTGGGAGACTGTGAATGGAGCCGCAACTGATAGGAACTGAGTTGGTTAACTTGCTGTTGAGCCAGAATAATCGGGTCTACTGCGTTGGCATCGAGTGGTGGTAGAAATACGGTAGCGGCTTCGTTAGCAGCGTGTGCCACGAAGGATGACAATAACGCTGCTGCCAATAGCAGCCTGAGGCCGGTTGAGTAGTTGATAATTTTCTCCTGACCGCTATCAAGTTATGTGGACTTCATTGTTAAATATAGGCGTGATTTCAGGAAGTAAGCAGGTTAATTCATCATATTTCGCGTTCTCGCGAGGCTCTGTAACCCTCTGCAGCAGAGACCTCGGCAATGTAAAATGTGACGAACTTATATACGTTTGAATTATTTCAACTTGATGTTTTGCAATTTCATCCTCGAAAACTGAAAGCCGTCTACACTTGACAGAGAATTTTACCCGTTGCTCATCTTCACTTTTCAGAGATAACCACTCGGATATTCGGCTTACATAGGGATTACAATGAATACAAAGCAAACTCGTGTTGAAATGCCCGGAGTTGAAGAGATTAAAAACAATTTAATCAGCAAGTTGCGATACAGCTTATGTCTGGATCTAAAGGATGCAACTCATGCGGATATTTTCAATGCGTTAGCATTAACAATAAGAGATTTTCAGTTAGACAGCTTTTTTGCTACCAAGCATTATCAGAAAGAAGCGAAATCTAAGCGACTTTATTATCTCTCCATGGAGTTTCTACTTGGCCAGTCGTTGCGTAATAACTTAATGAATCTGGGATTATATCCTGCTGCCCACCAAGCGCTTAATGAGTTGGGTTTTGATTTTGAGGATATTACCGCAGAAGAGCCGGACGCAGCATTGGGTAACGGGGGGCTGGGCCGCCTGGCCGCTTGCTTTATCGACTCGATGGCTACGTTGGATATTGCTGCCTCTGGCCACGGCATAAAATATGAGTATGGGTTATTTAAACAATCCATTCAGCATGGCAGGCAGGTTGAACAACCTGACGACTGGCATTCTACCCACTCACCCTGGCTGATTGATCATCACTCACAGCTGATGCTTATCCCTATAGGCGGGCATATTGAAGAGAGTGAAGATATCGACGGCAATTACAATCCGATGTGGATGGATTGGCGGGTGATAGTTGGCGTGCCCCATGATTATTTTGTGACAGGCTATGGCGGTAAAACGGTTAACAAACTGCGGTTATATAGCGCTGCCGCCTCTGATTCATTTGATGTCCATATTTTTAACCGTGGCGACTATCTGCGGGCGGTGAGCCAAAAAATTGCTTCTGAAAACATCTCAAAAATACTTTACCCGGCGGATGAGATCCAATCGGGTAAAGAATTACGCCTGACTCAGGAGTATTTTCTGGTTGCCTGTACCTTACGTGATATTTTTCAGGAGTTTACCGATAAATCGGACGATATAACCGCGCTGCCGGATGCGGTTGCCATACAGCTGAATGACACGCATCCGGCTTTGGCGATTGTTGAGATGATGCGTATTCTGGTCGATGAGCATCGCCTGGATTGGGATGCTGCTTGGGATATTACGCAGAAAACCTGCGCATTTACCAACCATACACTGATGCCTGAAGCTCTCGAAACCTGGCCGGTCACACTGTTTGAGAAACTGTTGCCGCGCCACCTGCAAATTATCTACGAAATCAACCACCGATTCCTGGCCGATGTGGCCGAAAAATGGCCAGACAGACCAGAATTGCTAGCGTCATTATCTCTATTTGAAGAGCGCGGTGAGAAGAAAATCCGCATGGCCCATCTGGCTATCGTGGGCAGCCACAAGGTGAACGGTGTGGCTAAACTGCACTCTGAACTGATTAAGCAGGATCTGGTGCCAAACTTTTACTTTATCTCACCAGAGAAATTCACCAACCAGACTAATGGCGTGACGCCAAGGCGTTGGATCCAACAGGCCAACACTCAACTGGCGACATTTTTGACCCGCCAGTTGGGCGCAGGGTGGGTTACCGATCTTGATAAATTGCAGCGGCTGAAAAAATTGGCCAATGACAGCGGTGTTGTGGAAGAGATCCAAAGTATCAAGCTGCATAACAAACAGGCTCTCTGCCGGCTAATTGCTTCTCGGCAGGGTATAAAAGTCGACCCGCTGGCTATGTTTGACAGCCAGGTGAAGCGTATTCATGAATACAAGCGGCAATTGCTGAACGTTCTGCATGTCATACATCTCTATTTGGGGATTGTGGAATCGGGGAATACGCTAATACAGCCTAAGGTACACCTGTTCTCTGGAAAAGCAGCGCCGGGTTATGCAATGGCCAAGCTGATTATCCAACTGATTAATGAAGTGGCGAGAACGGTAAATAACGATCCGCGTACCAAAGGGCAATTGAGCGTCTTATTTCTGGAAGATTACAAGGTTTCTCTGGCTGAGCACATTATTCCCGCCACCGATCTTTCCGAGCAGATCTCGACTGCCGGAACGGAAGCTTCAGGGACCAGTAATATGAAGTTCTCCATGAATGGCGCTTTGACCATTGGCACAATGGATGGTGCGAATATTGAGATCCGTGATGCCGTCGGCGCAGAGAATTTTTACCTGTTTGGTGCCACCGCAGCTGAAATCAATACTCACCGGGCAACAGGTTCCCATAACCAGATCTACCACAGTAACCCGGTTATCAGAGAAACCGTAGATGCTTTGGTGTCGGGCAGGTTTAACCTGGATAAATCTCTCTTTCAGCCGATTTATCGTATGCTGACGGAAGGGGATCACTATTGTCATCTGCTTGACTTTGATAGCTATCGCCTTGCCCAACATCAGGTGCTTACTGACTTCTCCCAGCCTCAACAGTGGCACCAGAAGGCACTGTTGAATATTGCTGGCATGGGGAGCTTCTCAAGCGATCGAACAATCAAAGGTTACGCATCTGAAATCTGGGGGATCACCTGTTGAAGTGAATGGTTACTTCTGCAAAGTGATCAAACCTGAGACTGATACTTCTGGCGGAGCACGGCTGATTGCCAGAAGTATCATCAACCTGAGCTGATTACAGCCTTTTGAGGCAAGGATCATCATGTATGGAACTGCTTACCCAAAGTCCTCCTGCTGGGCCGCTGCAGGTGACCGTGCTGATTGTTGATGATTCAAAAAGTTATCGACATCTGATGGCGGCAGCGTTGATCAAGTGGGGGTTTAGCGTCTGCGAGGCTGAAGATGGCCAACAGGCGTTGCAAAAGTTGGCTCAACAGCCGATTCATATCGTTATCAGTGACTGGGAAATGCCGGTCATGGATGGTGTTGCATTGTGTCAGGCAATACGCAGTCGCGACTTTGGTCACTATATCTACGTGATATTACTGACGGCCAGACAATCCATCGAAGATTTGCTGACGGGGATGGAATCCGGTGCCGATGATTTTCTGTCTAAGCCGGTTAACCAAAGCCAGCTTCGCGCCCGGTTGCATGCGGCAGAGCGGGTACTGTTATTGGAAAGCACTTTGGCTGCGCGTAATGAGAAGCTCTCCTATGCTTATCGCCAGATAGAGTCCGACCTGCAAGCGGCAGCCAAACTGCAACACAGCTTTTTGCCAACCCACAATCTGTTTTTGTCAGGGTTTGAGTTTGATTGGATGTTTTTACCTTCGGCCTATGTGTCGGGCGACTCATTGAACTATTTCCCGCTCGGGGATCAACACATCGCTTTCTTTAGCGTTGACGTTGCCGGGCATGGTGTCAGTGCTGCCATGTTGTCTCTGGCGGTGGCCAGGGAGTTTCTCACAGGCCGCATTAGCAGCCTGTTGTTGCACCAAACGCCGGAAGGTGAGCGGGTTCCTGCGGCACCACATCGCGTGGTAGAGGAGCTAAATCAGCGTTTCTGTCTGGATAACGAGCAGGTGGTCAGTTACTACACACTGATTTATGGCGTGATTCATACCGCTACGGGTAATGGGGTTCTCTGCCAGGCGGGGCATCCAACGCCCTTTATTATCCGCGCTGGTGGTGAGTTGTCTTCCGTAGGCGAAGGGGGAATGCCTGTTGGGCTGTTTGCTGATGCGGAATACCAGGACATACATTTTACCCTCGAAATGGGTGATCGACTCTATCTTTACAGCGATGGGATCATCGAATGTGAAAATCACCTTCAGGAGCTTTATGGCGAACAGCGGCTACAGGCGTTGCTGACCGAGTGCCGTGGTTTGGCAAAGGATCGGGTGTTTGCGAGCGTGGAGAATGCGTTAAATACCTGGTGCTGTAGTGAACATGAGAATAGTCGGGGAACAGGAGCAATATCGCCCCAACCTTTTGCCGATGATATTTCGCTGATGGCCATTGAGCGTATCAGCCTTTCAACGGCTACACAGTGAATAAGGAGCTGTTATGAACTTTGAGATCCAGTCTGAGAATGGTGTGGAAATTATTATGCCTTTAGTACGCCGCCTGGATGCATCGGTGGCTACTATATTCAAACAGGAAGTTTTATCTTTTATCCAACAGGGTAAAAACTGCATTCTGCTGGACTTCAGCCAGGTGGACTTTATCGATAGTAGTTGCCTCGGTGCCTTGGTTTCAATGCTCAAAATGCTTAATGAACGGGGTGATTTGGCCCTCTGTTCCCTCAACAGCAATATCCAGAATATGTTCAAACTGACGCGAATGGATCGCATTTTTACGATTGGCAGCGATCGTGAAGCGGCGCTTAAAATGATGAATCGCTGAGTATCGCTAACGGTGTACGAAAGGAGAGGCCGTATGGCAAATGCCAACACTACGCTGCGTTTACCGGCATCATTGGCGAGTCTTGCAAAATTGAGTGAAGGGCTGCATGACTTTGTGGCTCCATTCTCGCTGGATCCAGCCGTTGTTTATCAGATGGATCTGGCCTCAAGCGAAGCATTTACCAATATTGTCAGGCATGCCGTGAATTATGACGCTAATCAGAACGTCATCATTACCTTGGCCATTGATGGCCAACAACTGACACTAACGCTTTCCGATCCGGGCTTACCGATCCCTGCTGAGGTTTTGCAGAATTCAGTAAAAGGGCCAGCTCTTTCCCCAGACCCATGCAACCCATCCGGATGGCCGGAAGGTGGCATGGGACTAATACTGATTCAATCTGTCATGGATGATGTGCAATATGAAACGGTGAATGGGCTAAACCGGCTTACGTTGAGCAAGAGTTTATTGAGTAACAGTACGTAGTCCTGAGAATAGCAGCATGGAGTTGTTATGTTCGAACCTGGTATGCCCGCTAATGAATCATTGCGCCAGAATGCATTGGATTCGCTCTATATTCTGGATAGCATGGCGTCGGAAAAACTGGACAGGATCACGCGCCTGACAGCCAGTTATTTTGGCGTGCCTATTGCACTGATCTCTTTGGTTGATCGGGATCGGCAGTGGTTTTTATCGCGCTACGGTTTAGATGCCCAGCAGACGACGAGAAATATATCCTTCTGCGGCCATGCTATTTTGCGCAAAGAAACGTTTGTTGTGCTCGATACTGGTATCGACATCCGCTTTGCTGATAATCCGTTGGTTAAAGGTGAGCCCTATATCAGGTTTTATGCCGGGCAGCCGTTACTCTCGCTGGATGGTTTACCGCTGGGTACTTTGTGCATTATTGATAGTCAACCCCGCGCATTTACTGAAGAACAAGCGGTCGAACTGAGGGATTTCGCGGCGCTCGTCGAGGAATATCTGCACGGTATTGAGCGCGATATGTATACAAAAAATCTTCAGTCTGACCTGCAGCGCTCCGAGACACTGTTTGAACAAACATTTGCTCAAGCTGCGGTGGGAATGGCGCTGGTTTCGTTGGATGGATATCCGCTACGAGTCAATTCGCGCCTTTGCGAACTGTTAGGCTATAGCGAACATGAGCTGTTGGCACGCACGTTCAAAGAAGTCACTCACCCTGATGATTTGGCTAGCGAGTTGGAACTGTTGAGGCAATTGCTGGCTAATGAAATATCCACTTACTCAATAGAGAAACGTTATTTCCGTTTCGACGGCCTGATCGTGTGGGTGGAACTGACCGTGGCACTTAACCGTTTGCCAGATGGATCCCCACATCACTTGATTTCCGTTATTGTTGATATCAGCGAACGTAAATTGGCTGAAACCAATCTCCGTACGTTGCAGCATGAACTGGAAGATCGGGTTATTTCACGCACGAAAGAATTGAACTCCGTTGTGAACAAGTTGAATCTGGAAATTGAAAGCAGAGTTAATGCTCAGCATCAACTCAATGCGGAAAAAGAACGTTTACGAGCGATCACCGATAATATGCCGGCATTGATTAGTCAGGTGGGGCCGGATGAAGTCTATCTGTTTGCCAACAGCGCCTATCAGCGTTGGTTTGGTATTGATGAGCTGTCTTTGAAGAAAATGACATTGCGCCAGTTCATGGGGGAAACTGCCTACCAAGTCGCCAAACCAATGATCGAAAGGGCGCTGCAGGGGCAAACCGTCAGTTTCGAGAATGAGTTGCAGGCAAAAAACGGTGTGTTGTCAATCCACACTACGTTGGTACCTTGTGAAACTCAGGGTTTTTACATTCTGTCGATGGATATCGGTGAGCTTAAGCGATTGCAACTGCGGCTGGAATACGAAGTGACTCACGATATGCTGACCGGCTTACCCAACCGCAGAGCATTTCTTCATCAACTGGAAGTAGCGAGGGAGGATTGCCTGACCAAAGGGCAGAACATGGCCGTTCTGTTCATTGATTTGGATGGCTTCAAACAGATTAACGACACCATGGGGCATGACTTTGGCGATGCAGTCTTGAAGACCTTTGCCAAGTTACTCAGCGGCTGTATCCATAATACCGGGTTTGTTGCCCGGCTCGCTGGGGATGAGTTTACCGCTGTGCTTTGGCAGCTATCTGATCCCCGCGCCCAGGTTCAGCGTTTTTGTGAACAGGTGTTAGCGCAACTGGCTGCGCTAAAGCGTATTGGCGAACAGGCTGTGCGCCTATCTGCCAGCATTGGAGCAGCGATTTATACCGGTGACAATACGACGATCACGATGCTTCTGGCAGAAGCCGATGGCGCGATGTACAGGGCAAAATCAGCGGGCAGAGGACAGTATTCGATCAATTGAGAACGGGTAATTCAACCCCTCTGCCCGCAGCTTATAGCATCACCGTGCCGCTGGTTATGCCGTTACTCCTCTTCTCTCGTCGCAATCAGTGCCACCTGTAACCCTTGGCATAGCTTATCCAGACCCTGATAGTGTTCTAAAATCTCTTCCAGGTCTGCTGTTGCTGCCGCCTTCTCGATATAGCCCAACTTACTTTCCAGGGGCAGACAGACAAAGTGTAGGCATTCCCCTTTAAGCCGGTGGGCGCTACGTCGGATGGCTTCCATATCCTGTTTCCCTATGGCTTCACTCAGAGCAGCCTGCAGGGAAGGGAGCTCCTCAAGGAAAATTGCTGCCAATTCATGGAACAGTGTCCTATCGTCACCCAACTGAGCCAGCGCCTGAGCGTAATCGAAAATACTCTCCTCGCTAGGTGCCTGGCTGATGCTCAGTATTCGTTGGATTTCGCTACCCAGATTGTCTAACAGGATAGGCTTACTGATATATCCATCAAATCCCTGCGACAGGCACCTTTCACGATCGCCTTTCATGGCATGGGCCGTCATGGCAATAATTGGCAGATGCTTACCGGGTTGCTGTGACTCAGCGGCGCGCAGATGCTGGACAGCTTCGATACCATCCATTTCGGGCATTTGTAGATCCATTAAAACCACGTCGTAATGGTTTTGCTGTAATTCCAACAGTGCCAGTTTGCCATTTCCCACCACTTCGCAAGTATGACCAAGTTTACGGACGAAGTTGATCGCCAGTTGCTGATTGATGAGGTTGTCCTCTGCTACCAAAATGTGTAAACCATTACTCGGAAGCTGGGCTGGCGTCTCAACGGCTGGCTTGGAAAGAGGAATTTCCCCAGGGTTAAAGGCAGATATAATGGCCTCTAATAATTCAGCGCCATCAATCGGCTTGGTTAAAAAGCTCGAAACACCGACTTTGCGTAGAACCCCGGTATCAATCCGGTTGCCCATGGAACTCAGCATGATCAATTTGCACTGGCGCAAGCTTGGTGTGGACATGATTTCCAGCGCAAGCGCCATACCGTCCATTTCCGGCATTTGTGAGTCCAGCAAAATCAATGGAAAACGCTGGCCAGCATTTAACAACTCAAGCGCCGCTTTACCCGAATTGACCGTATAGGGTTTCAATCCGGTGTTGCGTAACATATCAAACAACAGCCGTAAGTTGGTTTCATTATCGTCCACCACCAGAACGTCCATTCCCCTCAACCAGTCAGGTAGTGTGATCGCCGGACGGGAAACAGAAGTGCCACTATCGGCATTGATCGGCAGAGAAAAATAGAAACGGCTACCGTGCTGAGGCTGGCTGGAAACCTGCAATTTACCACCCATCATTTCAACCAGGCGGGCTGAAATGGTTAATCCCAATCCGGTTCCGCCGTACTTACGGGTCGTCGAGGTGTCAGCTTGGCTGAAAGATTCAAAGATGATTGCCTGCTTGTCTTCGGCAATACCAATCCCCGTGTCGATAATACTGAACGTCAGCCTATCCGGTGCAGAGACTGAAGGCGCGATGCGTAAAACGACCTCACCAGTGTGGGTAAACTTTAACGCGTTACCAATCAGATTGGTAATAACCTGCCGCAGGCGTAGCGCGTCACTGTAAAGCAAGGCGGGGACGTTCGGATCAATATCGACAATCAGCTCAAGTCCTTTCTCGGAGAACTTGGGCATTAAAGGGCGTGTAATCTCATGGATTAGGGTACGCAGAACAAAGTCTTCGAGCTCGAGGATGATTTTACCGGCCTCAATTTTCGAGAAATCGAGAATATCATCGATAATCTTCAATAAAGCTCGCGCCGATGAGTACACCATATTGATGTAATCACGTTGTTCTTTATTAAGGTTGGTTTCCAGGCATAACTGCGTCATCCCCAGAATACCGTTCATTGGTGTGCGGATTTCGTGGCTCATGTTAGCCAGAAACTCACTCTTGGCCTGATTGGCAGCATGGGCCAGTTCAACGGCCTGCTGAGAGGAGGCTTCAGCTTCTTTACGCTCGGTAATGTCCTGTAGGGTTCCAATGGCGCGTTGTACTTCCCCGTTAATGCCCAGGCTGGCAATTTGCCCTTGGATTAAAACCCAGCGTTCGTGCCCGCTTTGGTGCTTAACGCGCACCTCGCAGGCAAAAACTGGTAATACTGCATTATTGGCTTGACGCACGCAGTCCAATACCATGGGTAGATCATCGGGGTGGATCACTTGTTGCCAAAGTGCCGAGGTAAATTCGCCGCTTTCACGGTTAACACCTAACAGCAAAAGTAATGCGTCATTAACCTGCAGCTTATCCTGAGCACATTCCCAATCCCAAATTCCGATGCGTGAAGTTTCCGCAGCAAGAATGAAATTGTTATTCAGGATCTGCCTGGCGCTGGTAATGTCAGCGAAATGGGTAATATCCGTATGCAGACTAATGATGCCGCCAGCTGCTATGCGATGGTGTTGTATGTAAAACGTGCGTTCGGCCAGGTGGCGGATCTCATAGTGCGCTTCCTGGCGGTATTGATGAAATAACGTCTCGGCAAGTTTCGACTTTCTTTGCTCACCTAAAGCGACATGGCTGGTTTCGAGAATGATATCGATCATCTCTTTCAAGGTCAGCCCCTGCCTGATTTTGCCATGTAAGTCAGGATAGTATTCCGTGACCTTGCTATTCCAATAACGCAGCCGCTCATCTGCATCATAGATCAGCAATGCTGCATTGGCTGAATCCAGCGCAGGCAACAACAGATTAACGTTCATGGTCGCCGCCTTTATTGGCGTCATGGTGTAATTCTGCCTGACGCCGCATGAATTCCAATCCTGGGGCCATAAAAATGGCCCATGCGGTGAGCACCTCTTCATCCCACAATGGATCGAGTTCCCGCACGGTTTGTAATACCGCTCTGCGCCAATAGGCAAACACGGAAGCTGGCAGATTCAGGCCTTCCGAACTTTGTTCCCTAGCGACATGTTCCAGATAGTCGGAAACAATGTGGGTTGTTGCCACTGAGAGCATATAGAAAAAGGATTTATAAATAATTTTCTGCTGCTTTTGATGAAGTTCAGCGTTGGGCAGAATTTTCAGTTCCTGCGTGCTTTCAATGAACAATTTGTAGAAATGAGAGAAAAAGGCGTCTCCATGATCTTTGGCTGTGATCCGATCGTAACTGTTATTGAACAACGCTTCATAGTTAGTACTCACATCATTCTCTCTTAGCCTATCGAAGGCATGGCCCTAAGGATTTGGCCAATTTACGTAAAATATTCTGTCGCCTCTCTTTGGAGCCTCAAACGATGAAAAAAACGTTTAGTCAGACCGCTGACAAAGCCCGTTATTAGGCAGAACCCAGCTAGGGGCTTCAAGCCCGTGTGACTCGGGGAATAGGGCTACTTTGTCATCAATCCCGTTTAGTGCATTTCTTTTTAAATACAGAGAGAACACGGTTTTTCTTCAATCAGTCTAGTTAACAACAAGGGAAGCGCAAGGCAAGGACATATCCTGTGAGCGTTATTAGCACAACACATCACCGCTAAAAGATACCTCGTTTCAGGCTGCGAATTCTGTGATCTGTGTAAATCTGATCTCGATCACAGAGAGTCATGATGCTAGGCAGTGTCCCTTAATTGCACGCAAGCGCCGCTGGCGGTCATTTGCGCACAGGGCAAGGCGTGAGCCGCGAGGTTTGGTGGGCCAAATAAGCGGCGAACAACGCAGCAATGCGCGCAAATGGCCCCAGCCCTGTGGGTCTGCGACGGCACCACGGGCAATTAAGGGACACAGCCTAGTGCATGTAGCCTTCTGGTCACGTGAACTATCTGAATTCCGCTTTTTCATTCAATAACGGGGAAAATAGGCGGTATTTCAATAATTCTATGACTTTGTTCTTCTGCATCAATCAGCGCGAACAGAGCTTTTAACATGCTTGAGACGTCCTGCCTGACCATGACAATATCATGGCCTAGGAGCACGACGAATGGGTCCCAGTCAAAACAGCCGATAGCGGGTTGACGCTCACCGATATGGCCTGACGACGCCATCCAACGCATGACACCTTCAAGAGAAATGGTAGAGTTGACAAATAAACCGGTTCGAAAGTCACCGCCTTTTGCAATAAAATCTTTGAGTGATACTTCTGCTTTTTCGGGGGAATAGCCACAAGTCAGAATATTTGTCTCAATAATTTCAATACCAAGTTGTTGATGCGCATCTTTGAAACCTCTAAGTCTTTCCATTGTATTATGATCGCTAATGCGGCCACCAATAAAAATAAGTGGTTTCGTGCACCCAAGTTTCTTCTTGCAATTATTGAAAATACGCAGAGTAATTTCTTTGGCCCCAGAGTAGTTATCTGTAATAACCGAAGGGGCTAATGTGCCAGGCAAGTCCAGATTAAAGGTTGGTACCCCCTTTACGGAACAGATTTTGCTAATCTCATCGGGGTAAGTTGCCCCTGTCGATATTACCTGGCTCACTTGGTAAGAGAGCATGGCACGTGCCGCTTGGATTTCCAGTTCGGGATCACGGTTGGTGCAGGTAATGATGGGGAAAAGGCCTCGCTCACGGGCCATCGATTCGAATAATTCCGCGATAGAGCCAAAATAGCGGTTGTCATATTTGGGTATTACCATGCCAATCATTGTTGACTTGCTGCGGCGCAGAAGACTGGCCTGTTGGTTGAGCGTATACCCTTGTTCGTCTGCTATACGTAAAATTTTCTCAGCCAGTTGCGTCCCGATCCGCCTTTTCTTCCAACTGCCATTGAGCACGGCACTTACAGCGCTCGAAGATGCCCCAGCCAGCTCCGCCAGGTCATAAATGGTCATTTTCTTCGCTTTGAAGTCAGTCACAAATTTCACTCCAATTTTTTCTATATCTTGACATCAAAAATTTAAAGTAGCAATTTTGCTCAATCGATTGAGCAAAAAGTAAAGAAATGATATGGGAGGTGATAAAAAGATAAGTAGGAATAAAAAATGATACCTGCGAAAAACAGGGGTAAATCCTTAGCGTATTTATAAATACGGCTGAAGCAGCAAGGTGTTATTAACAAATATCCACCTAAACCAGCGAAGTAACTATTATTCGTGACGATAGTCTTATTGCTATTAATTAAGGAAGACAAATGAACGATATTAACCAGTCAAAATTACCACTCAAAGGCAAAGTAGCCGCTGTAACCGGGGCTGCATCTGGGATCGGCCTTGCATGTGCTCATATGTTTCTGCAGGCCGGAGCCAAAGTTGTCCTTATTGATATGGATAAGGAAAAACTTGAGTTGATCGCAAGCGAAATGGGTGAAAATGCCTATGCCCTCGGCATCGATCTGCTTAATCCGAAGCAGGTCTCGGGCATGCTGGAAGGTATCTTGGCAGCGGCAGGGCGTCTCGATATTTTTCACGTCAATGCGGGGGCATATGTTGGTGGCCCGGTGGCGGAAGGGGATCCCGATGTGTGGGATCGTGTACTTAACCTCAATATTAATGCCGCATTTCGCTGCGTCCAGTCAGTTTTGCCACACCTTATTGCCCAGAAATCGGGTGATATTCTTTTCACCAGTTCAGTTGCAGGCGTAGTCCCTGTTATCTGGGAACCTATTTACACCGCATCGAAGTTCGCTGTTCAGGCATTTGTGCATACCACGCGTCGTCAGGTTGCCCAGTATGGTGTCCGTGTAGGAGCAGTATTGCCTGGGCCAGTGGTGACCGCGTTACTGGATGACTGGCCAAAGGCCAAAATGGAGGAGGCGTTGGCAAATGGCAGCCTGATGCAACCTACAGAGGTGGCTGAGGCAGTACTGTTTATGGTGACACGCTCAAAGAACGTGACTATCCGTGATTTGGTGATCTTGCCGAACAGCGTGGATCTCTGAATATTCCATATTTGCCGAACCATACCTTAAAGAGAAACATTATGAACAGTGAGAAGAGTGGCGATAATAATTCTGGAGAGCGTGTAGTCATTGGCGTTGATGTGGGTTCAGGTAGTGCGCGGGCCGGGGTTTTTGACCTTTCCGGAACCATGTTGTCGTACGCCAGCCAGGAGATTACCCTGTTTCGCGGGCCTGAAAACTTTGTCGAACAGTCAAGCCGAGACATATGGGACGCGGTGTGCAGCAGCATTAAAAGTGCCGTTGCATCATCGGGAGTCTTACCCTCAAGCGTTGCCGGTATCGGTTTTGATGCTACCTGTTCTCTGGTAGTGCTCGATGCCGGGGGGGAACCGCTCTCTGTCAGCTTATCCGAGGATCCCGATCGCAACATTATTGTATGGATGGATCACCGGGCTACAGAACAGGCAGAACGGATTAATGCGACCGGGCATGCGGTGCTCAAGTATGTGGGTGGAAAAATTTCGCCGGAAATGGAAACACCCAAGATCGCCTGGTTGAAGGAAAATAAGCGGGAAATTTATGATCGGGCCTGGCAGTTTTTCGATCTTGCCGACTTCCTGACCTGGCGCGCGACAGGCGATCTTGCGCGCTCGGTCTGTACGGTGACCTGCAAGTGGACCTATCTGGCACATGAGAAACGTTGGGATCCCGATTATTTTCACACCATCGGCCTTGGGGATCTCGCTGATGAAAATTTCCGGCGCATTGGTGAACGCATCGTGGAGCCGGGAACGCCGTGTGGTAATGGCCTGACGGCAGATGCGGCCAGACAAATGGGGTTACCGATTGGGACACCTGTAGCTGCTGGCATGATTGATGCGCATGCTGGTGGTATTGGCACCGTGGGTGTCGGCGGTGGTGCCACCAATAATCTGGCATACGTTTTTGGCACATCCTCGTGCACGATGACGACAACGAAAAATCCGACATTTGTGCCGGGAGTATGGGGCCCTTATTATTCTGCAATGGTGCCAGGGCTTTGGCTGAATGAAGGTGGGCAAAGTGCCGCCGGAGCGGCAATCAAGCAGTTAATCTCCTTCCATCCGGCGGCGGCAGAGGCAATGGAACGGGCAAAGGCTATGGGCGTATCGCTACCGACTTTCCTGGCCAATATGGCGCAAGCCAAAGTGGCTACGGCATCAGAGGCGGCAAAACTGGCTGACGGGATGCATGTGGTTCCCGAGTTCCTGGGTAATCGAGCTCCCTTTGCCGATCCACATTCCCGAGCCATTATTGTTGGGCTTGGCATGGAAAGTGATCTTGATAACCTGATAGCACTTTATGTGGCAGGCATTTGCGGTATTGGTTATGGCTTGAGACAGATTATCGACGCTCAATCACTGCTGGGGATCGTCATCGACAATATTGTTATCAGCGGTGGGGGAGGACGACACCCGTTGGTTCGGCAGCTTATTGCAGATACCTGTGGTTACACCGTGCTGGGGACCAAGGCGAATGAACCTGTTTTGCTGGGCTCCGCTATTCTTGGGGCCGTTGCAGCCAAGCTTGCGCCATCAGTCCTGGATGCTATGGAACATTTCTCTGTATTGGATACTGAATACTGCCCAGACGCCAATTTCCGTCAACTTCATTCGCATCGCTATGAGGCTTATAAACTGCTGCAAAATAGTGCCAGGCTGATTAGAGAAGAAATGCAGTAAAGCTTAAATTATTTAAAATAGTATAACCATAGTCCAGTACGTCATCTAGATAGAGTGAGCATCTCAATCTATTTTGTGATGCTTTCTACCGTACCCTACAGACGAGACATATATGGAAAATATAAATAAACAATGGTTAGGCTTACCCCTGAGTCTTATTTGGGGATATGTCGCCATCGCTATATTCATGACCGGTGATGGTTTTGAAATGGCCTTCCTCTCACACTATATTAAAGAACTGGGATTTTCGCCTGCTCAATCGTCGCTGGTTTTTACAGTGTATGGTTTTGCCGCCGCACTTGCCGCATGGGTATCTGGCGTACTGGCAGAAATTATTACGCCACAAAAAACCATGCTGATTGGTTTCTTAATGTGGTGTATATTCCATGTGCTTTTCCTCACATTTGGTCTAGGCCAGAAAAATTACTCGCTGATCCTGCTTTTTTACGGTATCCGAGGGCTAGCATATCCACTGTTTCTATATTCTTTCATTGTTATTATTGTTCATAACGTTAAAGACAGTAGTGTGAGTTCTGCGCTCGGTTGGTTCTGGGCAGTCTACTCGGTGGGTATTGGTGTTGCCGGTAGTTATATCCCGAGCCTGACTATTCCTCACCTGGGGGGACTAGGTACGCTCTGGCTTGCGCTGTTGTTTTGTGGTGTAGGCGGCGTGATTGCGATGGTATCAATGCGCAAGGTCAGCGTACCCAAACATCTTGGCACTACCAAAGAAAAGTTTACTGAACTCAGCCGTGCAGTAACGTTGTTCTATACCAACAGAAAAATTTTGTACGCGAGTATAGTGCGCATAATTAATACGCTCTCCTTGTTTGGCTTTCCGGTCATAATGCCGCTGATGTTTATTGATGAGCTTGGTTTTACTATGGCTGAGTGGCTAAAAGTCTGGACCGTATTCTTTGCTACGACTATATTCTTCAACATTTTTTGGGGAATTGTCAGTGAAAAAATGGGTTGGATGAGAGTCGTACGCTGGTTTGGTTGCATCGGTATGGCGGTGTCCAGTTTTGCTTTCTATTATATCCCGCAACATTTTGGTAATAATTTCTACATAGCACTGATTCCGGCAGTATCATTAGGGATATTTGTCGCAGCTTTTGTTCCTATGACTGCGGTATTCCCTGCTTTAGAACCCAAGCATAAAGGGGCAGCAATCTCTGCTTATAACCTATCAGCCGGGTTATCGAATTTTCTGGCGCCAGCGATTGCAGTCATTTTACTTCCTAGCTTCAATATCATTGGCGTGGTAATAGCTTATACTTCTCTGTACATCATTGCATTTTTTGTCAGTTATTTAATCGAGGTTGAACAACCTGGTTTTGAAAATAACAAGCGTATCGCAGCAAAATGTGTGATGAGTCAGATTTGATAAAGTTGAGCTGTATAAAATCCGCATTACTCGATTTGCACTAGGCAGTATTACTCGGCCCTTCGGGGCCAGTGTAAGCAGCGTTCAAATCTATGTCACTTCCAACTGCCTGAAGCTTGGGGGGATGCGGTATGAAGCACCGTTATTTACAACAAACCCGGCACAGATGTGCCGGGTCCTTTACAGCGGCCAAATACCGACCGCTGTACCTCATCAGAAGTTGTATCTTAATCCCAGCTGTCCATTAACGTCACGGAAGTCATCTTTACCACCCTGAACCCCAACGCTACCAGAGGCACTCCAACCTTTGCTCAGTTCAACCTGAACGCCAGCTTTTGCCTCATAGACATTATCGGCCAGTTTATGGTGGACTTGGGTTCCATTCATCTCAACCGTCGCATCATTGCCACCTGACCACCAGTTCAACTGCAGGAATGGTTGGACTTGATGTGCTTTGGTATCCAGAGAGTTGCTGAACAAGCGAACACCGAGACGAGTGGTGGTCTGATTTTTCCGCTGTTCCGCAATCTTGGTACCATTTGCCTCGGTGTGCGCATCACCACTATAGCGAGTGAAAATCACTTGCCCCTGTGGTTCCAGATACACGCCACGACTGGCTCCTTCATACAGCGGCAGTGCATAACCCAATTCCAGCGATCCGCTCCAGGTATTGGATTTATACTCTTCGCGGGCTAGCCCGCTGCCGTTGACTTCGTTGTCGTAGCGGCCATATTGCAGCCAACTGTCCAAATAAAGCCCTGCAGGTGAAGAAGCGTTCTGGTACCAGGTACTGTAAATACCAAAACTGGTTCCCGTAACCTTGCCTTTGGCATTACGTTCGGTCAGATCGGAATAGGCGAGAGTATCGGCGCTGCCGTAACCCATCATTATCCCAGTGTGCAAACGGCTTTCACCAATAGCATGCTGTAATTCCCCGCCGATTTGCATGACTTCAAGGTTGGTATCGACCGATAACTGCTCGCCAACAACGCCAGCATCCAGGTTGTTACGTGTGGCACGTATCCATACCGCGGCGTCACCGTCTTTACCTATTGCACCAAACCCAGGCGTACCCATGCGGTCGGAACGACTCTGATCGAACATATGTACGGCGGCGTTCTGGTTATTCAGATAGGCGGCAGCATCAACACGTAACAGAGATGGAGCACCTCCTGTCAGTGGCGTTAACGGATCTGGTGTCCCAGGTACTGGCGTCTCTGGCTGAGGTGTTTCAGGCTTAGGCGTTTCAGGCTTAGGCGTTTCGGGCTTAGGCGTTTCAGGCTTAGGCGTTTCGGGCTTAGGCGTTTCAGGCTTAGGCGTTTCGGGCTTAGGCGTTTCAGGCTTAGGCGTTTCGGGCTTAGGCGTTTCGGGCTTAGGCGTTTCAGGCTTAGGCGTTTCGGGCTTAGGCGTTTCAGGCTTAGGCGTTTCAGGCTTAGGCGTTTCAGGCTTAGGCGTTTCAGGCTTAGGCGTTTCAGGCTTAGGCGTTTCGGGCTTAGGCGTTTCGGGCTTAGGCGTTTCAGGCTTAGGTGTCTCAGGTTGAGGCGTTTCAGGAACTTTAACTGCTTCAGAACGCAGGTACCAGTTACCATCGGCAGGATCCTGTTTCCCCCCTTTATGCAGCAGATATTCGTACGCACCCGCGACAACAGGTTTTTGCAGGTTAAAGACACCATTAGACTCTTCAGCTACGCTGATGACCTCAATGCCTTCAACGGTACTGGCCCCCTGGCCCCCGACGTTATTGACCTGCAGCCAAGATTGGCCACTGCTGCTGCCGTTTATCACCAGGCGGTCGGTGACAGAATCATCGCCCCCGAGTACCGTATTCAACCTCAGCGTGCCACCTTCGCCTTTATAGCTGCCGTC
Organism: Serratia aquatilis; assembly: GCF_044865145.1. NCBI lineage: Bacteria > Pseudomonadati > Pseudomonadota > Gammaproteobacteria > Enterobacterales > Yersiniaceae > Serratia > Serratia aquatilis. The sequence goes on from NZ_CP173186.1 coordinate 1,606,766, forward strand.
GCCACCACTGAAGAAAGTGGCGTTAGCCAGAGTCAGTGTCATTCCCGCTTTGCCGTTGCTGCCCAGATTGACGACGCCCGCGTTACTCAAGCCGCTGAAATAAGCACTGAACCCGTTCAGATCAAGAGTTGCGGCCTTGGAAACGTTAAAAACGGCGGGGCTAAAATAGTTGGCACCGAAACCATTCTCGACACCTGCTTGCAGCGTTCCTGCAACAACATTCACGGTTCCGCCGAATATATTATCTTTTGACATCAGGCGCGTAATACCGGCTCCTAGATGATTGATAGTACCTAAGCCACTCAGTTTGGTGGAGAAATCCAAATTATCCGTATAGTTTAAATTCAGAATGCCGCGGCTATGCAGAAAAACGCTGGAAGCTTCCAGGATACCAGCCTTGCCACCGGTACCAATATTGAGCACCGCCTTTTTCAGCGAGCTTCCGCTATCACCGACCCGTACTTCCCCGGTGTCTTTTACCTTCACCAGTCCACCATCGGCGATGGTCAAGGTGGCGTCACCGTAAGTGCCAGCAATATTGATAAATCCGGCTGATAATAGTGTTCCTTCATCCTTGACCAGAATGTTACCACTGGCAGGCGAGGTGCCGGAATAGAACATACGTTCACCGATTGTCACACCGCTGAATTTATCTGCGCCGGTACTTGTCACCTGTGCGCCATCGGCGATCGTCATGCTGCCGACGCCATCTACACCAACATCAAGTGTAGTAACCTTCAACGAAGAATTTGCACCGGTAACGAGTACGTTGCCCTGACTTTTAACCCGCGAAGCGACAGTTAAACCTCCTGCCTCCAAGCTGGCACCATCGGTGATCTGCAGGTTGCCTTCACCGTTATTGCCAACCGTCAGGATCGAGGTGGACTTCCAGGTCGAGCCATTACCAGAAACCAGCAGCGTTCCTTTTCCGCCAGCACTGTCACCCAGGTAACTTCTATAATAGCCGCCATTGAACACCGCGCCATCGGTGATACTGACCTTTCCTTCCCCTTTTTCACCGGCCCGCATAACAAGACTGCCAGGAGAGGATACCTCTGTGCCAACACCAGAAATATTAAACTCACCATAAGAGCCTGCGAGTGTTCCCAAGTGGAGTTCAACAGCACCGACTTTGGCTCCGTTGGTCACATTCATTACGCCCTTACCGCCGTAGCCCACATAGATGTTTGAAGAGCCTAACTGATTGTAATAAAGCTGGCTTCCCGCGCCATCGACGTTAACTGTTCCCTGCCCTGTAGCATCGTAACCAAGTATCACTTTGTCGAAGGTATCCAGTACAAATTTACCGCCGTCAGAAATGTTGAACTCCCCGATCCCTTGCTTGCCAATAATCACCTGATGGCCCAAGAGCTGAGAGCCCGTACCGTTTATATTCAGAGTACCTTTGGAACCTTCCTTCACACCTAGTTCAATGAATGAAACTTCCAACGTGCCAGCATTAAGTACGGAAACCTTACCTTCGCCAGCGACACCGACTTTCAGATTTTGGCCATAGAGAGGGTCGTAGTTGTAGAGTTTCCAGCGGGATTTATCACCTGAGATTATGGCCTCGCCGAATGAGCCTGCTTGCCTCGCCAGATAGCCAACACCGACTGTAGTTGCCTTGGCCCCCTCACTGATGGTTAATTTACCCGAACTGTTGTCACCAATAACCAGATCTACTCTGCTTCCGGTTTTCCAGCCGTCCGGTTTGGTGCCAGGCACGGTTTCTTCCACACCGTTGTCAATTACGACTTCAGCTGCACTGGCGCCTCCTAGTGAGCCGACCATACCTGCCGCAGCCAGGAACAGACTGGGTGCAATACCAACTTTGCGGTTTTGAGGTGACTTGCCACCACTGCGGGAAAGCTCAGAGACGGGGACCAGAACACCAGTGCTGCGGTGGCGGACCAGACGATAAACTTTATTCATGCTAAATAACTCCTCCGATGAGTTTAAAAAGCAACAGTAGTTACTAAATACTAGGCTGTGTCCCTTAACTGTCCGTGGTGCCGTCGCAGACCCAAAAACCCATTATCAAGGCGGAGGGCGCAGGGCAGAGTGGCCCTCTGTTCAAGCCCGACAACACAGAGAATGGGCTTTTGGGCCGCGACCCTTCGGGCTGGGGCTATTTGTACGCATTGCTGCGTTGTTCGCCGTTTATTTGGCCCACCAAACCTCACGGCTCACGCCTTACTCTGCGTACAAATGACCGCCAGCGGCGCTCGCGTACAGTTAAGAGACACAGCCTGCTTTATAAGCGATGTTTTAAAGACATAAAAAAACAGTGCCCAATAAGGACACCGTGATTAAAAGATTTATAACTTGAATACTCTATGCATCTTTCATCATACAGAAGGTTTTAATAATAATAAATAGGTAACATGCATTACGTACTCACTTTTTAGTAGACCTGTATCACGAAAGTGAAATTGCTAAAATTAATAGGATAATTGCCATCTTGATTTTTATTTTTAGTTAGGATTCCTTGAGGATTAATTAAGAATAATCCTTGTCTTTAATTGCTAGGATTTATCCGGGATATTTATCTTGTTAAGAAAGTATTTGTTTGAATTATATTTTTCAGTGATATTTAAAATTAGAAGAACGTGTTTGTTGACCCGGTTTTAGTATGGAATGCCTAGGCTGTGTCCCTTAATTGCCCGTGGTGCCGTCGCAGACCCAAAAGCCCGTTATCAAGGCGGAGGGTGAAGAGCAGAGTGGCCCTCTGTTCAAGCCCGACTTTACTTCGAACGGGCTTTTGGGGCGCGACCCTTCGGGCTGGGGCCATTCACACGAAGAGCAAGGCGTGAACCTTGAGGTTTGAGGTACTCAATAATTGCCGGTTTAAATCATCGCAATTCAGGCCAGTATGCCTTGTTGGCTTCGATCAGTGCGTCGAGAACCAGACGCGCTTTTTTGGCATCCACGATGGTACGGTTCAACGTCAGCGCCTGTAATGCTTTAGCGTAAGAGCATTCAAACCAAGCCTCAACCGTCAAGCGCTCATAGGCAAACTGCTGTTCAATGAGCCCCTTATAAAACGTCGGGATTTTACCTATGCCGAATGCCCTTGGTCCGTTGCTGCCAATTTCGGCAGTGAGCTCAACCATCACGTCATCGTCCAGATTTTCTACCAGACCATTATTGGGCACCATGACAATAAACTTTTTCTTCAGATTGAAGGCAATAGCTTCTGCCAGTTCAACGATCATGTCACCATGCGCATCGTTATGCACTACATGAACATTTTGCGTTGTCCCTTCAATGGCTGCGGAACGGCATTCGTCAAATACACGCTTTTCGCGCCCGTTAATGACCTCATTTGCCCTGGTATAATGTGGATCCAGCTTTGAAAGCTTGTATTCCGGGTAGAGATAATACTGCAGGTAGGTGTTCGGTAAATAATCAGGGAAATCGCGCAGCATATCGGCAACGGCGGCATAGGTTTCCAGCCAGGATTGATCGCGCTGCTCCGCATCCACCGGTTTAAAACCATTTTCGGCGATATAGGCTTTCAATTCTGGTGCCAGATCGTGCCCGGTTTCATCATAAAGATGGGTAAACCAACCGAAGTGGTTAAGGCCAAAGTAGACGGGATCGAAAGTGGCAGGATCACGATTTAACAAACGGCCATAAGAGCGCAGTAAATTCACCGGCTGATCGCAAATGTTCAGGATGCGTTTATCATGCGGGAATTTTTTGTTCAGGGCATCGGCTACAATTGCCGCCGGGTTGGTGTAATTGAGGATCCATGCCTGAGGTGAGCGCGCCCTGACATCTTCCACTAGTTCAATCATGTCACGTATGGAACGCATACCATAAGCAAACCCGCCAGCACCGCAGGTTTCCTGGCCGATAACGCCAAACTCCAATGGGATCTTTTCATCTTTTTCGCGCATGGCGTACCCGCCGGTACGCATCTGGCAGAAGATAAAGTCCATATCACGGAAGGCGATATCTTTATCATTGGTATAAGTAAATTCCAGTTCAGGGTATTCCTCACTAAACAGGACTTTGGCATATTCCCCGATAATTGCCTGACGCTCGCTATTAATATCAAACATCACCAATTTTTTAAGCGGCAGGCGAGTTTTGAGTTTACATAATGCTTTTAATAAACCCGGTGTCCATGTAGAACCACCACCCACTAATACAATATTAAAAGATGTTTTCATCATAATTTTCTCTTATCACGCCTGTTAAACCAGTAAGCTTTTCTTGACTGCTCCGGCAATACTCTCTACCTGAGTGCCATAAATTACCTGTAAGTCATTTTCTGTCGCACGGATGATGCCGCTAGCTCCGCTCTTTCTCAGGAGAGTTTCATCAATCTTCTTGATATCTTTTATCTTTACGCGCAGCCGGGTAAAGCAGCAATCAACCTGCCGGATATTCTCTTTACCTCCAAGACCGGCAATAATTTGGCTAGGCAGTTCGTCATCCTGAGTAATGCCCGTCGCAGAAAGGGTAGGGGCCTCGGTTTTATCCTCACGTCCAGGCGTTTTGACATTCTGGCGTAAAATAATCCATCGGAAGGCAAAGTAATAAACCGGTGCCCAAATAGCGCCCATTATCAAGCTCACCCACCAATGAGTTTTCTCACCGCCCAATACACCGAAGACGATAAAGTCGATAAACCCTCCTTGTATGTTGCCAATCATCACCTGGAATATCTGCGCGACGGCAAATGAAAGCCCCGTCATGATGGCGTGGAATAAAAACAGTACCGGCGAGACAAAGATAAAACTGAATTCCAGCGGTTCCGTAATCCCGGTGGTGAAAGAGGCGAGGGCACCGGCCATCATCAAGGCTTTCACACGCTGTTTATGCTCAGGCCTGGCACAATGCCAGATGGCCAATGCTGCGGCAGGCAGACCGAACATCATTACAGGGATTTTCCCTTGCGCCAGGAAGCGTGTCGCTTCACGCACAATGCTATCAGCGAGTTCACCGGGATGAGCCAAAGCGTAGTTGAAAATGGATAAAGCCCCGATCACGCTTTCATTATTGATATGAACCACGCCGCCGACCGGTGTAAAACGCACCGTTTCATTAAGAATATGGTGCAGCCCGGTGGGGATAAGCACGCGCTCAGTAAACGCGTAGATGAAAGTGCCCCAAGGGCCTGATTCCCCGATATATTTACCAAGATGAATAATGCCATTGGCGATAACCGGCCAGATTAACGACATCAGCACCCCGATGATAGGTAAAACAATCACAGTAATAATAGGAACAAAGCGGCGGCCACCAAAATAGGCGATGGGCGCCGGGAGCTTAATCGTATAAAAGCGATTATGTAGCATGACCGTCATCAAGCCAGCAATGACCCCGCCAAGCACGCTCATTTGATAAGTGAAAATCCCCAGCGTATGGGTAAATTCTGCGGAATACATTACCGCTTCGGTTTGGCTGTAACCTTTTGATACCAAAGCAGCTGCCGAGATAGTGTCTGGTGTTAGTCCCTGGGACATTAAGCTGAAATTCACCCCAACATGAAAGGTGATAAAGCCAATCACTGCCGCCAGTGCGGCGGTTGGCTTTTCATCACGGGCAAGGCCTATAGCGGCTGCAATAGCAAACAGAAGCGGGAGGTTAGCAAATAGGGAACCTGCAACTTTTCGTATAAAACCAATACATCTCTGCATGGTTTCGGCATGCATGATGCTGTCACCGACAATGGCCGGATTCTGTAACGCAGCGGCAAGGCCCAGGAAGATGCCCGCTGCGGCAATAACAGAAATTGGCATCATCAATGCCTTGCCCAAATCTTGTAGAAACTCACCGGCACGACTCATTTGGTTCTCCCTCCTGCAAGGGGGTTGAGGCTTGTTTTGATTGTGCGCCAGTATACCCGCATTAAATGTATAGTTGTCTAGCCCACTACTTGTAAAGTAAGAGGATGGTCACAAAACCTCCAAAATTACTGCTTCAGCGTGTGAGCGGTCAGAGTAAAGCGATAATGCTGCTGGTTATAGTAAATATGAGAAAATTCAAACACTTTACCACCGCTAAGTGTTGCTAACGAGGTGGCGTGTAATACCGGTTCATCGCGTTTCAGCCCCAACATATCCCGTACTTCATGCGAAGGGAGCTCCGCGCGTAGCTCTTTTTCCGAACTCTCTACACTAAAACCCTTGCGGCTGATATAGGCATACTTTGAGGTATTAAGATCGTCTTCATGCAGATCTGTGAAAAGCTCGGTAATCATCCACGATTGCTCGAATACAAAGGGCACATCACCCAACAGGCGCAGACGCTTCATAAACCACACGTCACTTCCGGGGGCAATACAGAGTTTATCTGCTATTTCGACGGTGGCTTGTTGCCGGAAGAGGCAGATTAGACGGTTGTTTACTGGCACATCCAACCCGCATGTCACTTCGCTCGAGGAAAGATGACGGTCAAGGGGTAATGAGACCAGGATATTTTTTTTCAACGGTACTACGAAGGTTCCCTGCCCACGTCTGCGTTCTACTTTCCCTTGACGAACAAGGTAATCCACAGCTTTACGGGCAGTCATCCGGGAAACGGTGAATTTTTGACAAAGATCGTGCTCTGAAGGCACGGCATCACCAGGGCGCAGATTTCCTGACGAGATTAGCTCACTAATGTATTGTTCAAGCTGCAAATAAACCGGAACCGTAGAATATCTATCAATCATCAGCAACGCTCCTCTTTTCAGACAGCATGGTAGCTAGCCAGCGGCCCAGTGACAAGGTAATAACGCGCAGTAATCCATTCTGGCGCTAGGCTGTCTCCCCGGTCATCTCGTCACTAGGCTGTGTCCCTTAATTGCACGCGAGCGCCGCTGGCGGTCATTTGCGCGCAGGGCAAGGCGTGAGCCGCGAGGTTTGGTGGACCAAATAAGCGGCGAACAACGCAGCAATGCATGCAAATGGCCCCAGCCCGAAGGGTCGCGCCCCAAAAGCCCGTTCGAAGTAAAGTCGGGCTTGAACAGAGGGCCACTCTGCTCTTCACCCTCCGCCTTGATAACGGGTTTTTGGGTCTGCGACGGCACCACGGGCAATTAAGGGACACAGCCTAAAGTTGCGGAGGCACCCAAGCCCGCCCGAGATCACGTTGAGCTCGATGACGGGCTTTGGGGACGGCAGGTTAACTATCTGGATGCAGGGTTTCAGGACGTTGGCGTGGCCAAAAATATTTCACCCGAAACTCATTTACGTTGGAGACCAATAATGAGTAATCAAGATATACACCATTAATATCAATGGCCTGCGTTGTTAACTGCAGGGCAGGCTCTCGGGGGTTGATTTTGAGTAAACTGGCTACCTCTTTATCCGGTATTACCGGCATAAAGGTCTCGTAGCATCCGGCAATAGTCATCCCGCAACTTAATTCTATGTATTCAAATTTTGATTTCACCATATTCTGTAAAGAGAGATCGGGAAATAGGGCTACGGACATCCAGGTATCTTCTAATTGTACCGGTTTCCCATCAATAAATCGCAAACGCCGAACATAGTAAACCTGATCGCCCGTTTTTATTCTCAATTGAGAGGCAATATCCGCATTGGATTCGATTACCATAAACTTTAGCACTTTACTGGTGCAATTTTTTCCCGCCTGTTGTGCATTTTCTGAGAAGCTTTTTAATGTACTAACATTCGGACGGATATTTTTATTTTTAATATAGGTGCCAGAACCGTGTCGCTTCTCAAGTAGCCCTTCATCAACCAGAACGGTTATTGCCTTACGCAAGGTATTACGCGAAATGTTCAACATTAACGCTAGTTTTTGCTCAGATGGAAAAATATCACCGACTCTATATTCTTGCGAATTAACACGATCCCTAAGGCATTTAACAACTTCAGCATAAATCACTTATGCACCTCTTGATGTTTTTGTGTGCTTTGTTCTTTTGTATTATATAACATATGGTTAGTTACTTTCATTAAAATACTGTTGGCAAGGAGGTTCATTTTTGGTGGGCTAAATGAACACACTTCAATGTAAAATAAAGTGATCTACATAACATTTTTTGAAAAAACATATGTGTAATTTATCCTCCACTCTGGCGTTACCAAAATGGCTAATCAAAAGGTATGAAATAATGGAGCATAAAAAGCTTAAGTCTTTTCCTGATAATTTCTTATGGGGGTCTGCATCTGCCGCTTATCAGGTAGAAGGTGCTTGGGATCTGGATGGTAAGGGAATTTCAGTTTGGGATAAATTTGTTCGTATTCCAGGTAAAACTTTTGAGAATACAACAGGTGATACTGCCGTCGATCATTACCATCGCTATAAAGAAGATGTTGCTCTAATGGCAGAGCAGGGTCTGGCAGCCTATCGTTTCTCTATTGCCTGGAGCCGTATTTTTCCAGAAGGTAATGGGGCTATTAACCAGGCAGGTCTGCAATTTTATGACAATCTGATCGATGAGCTTATCAAATATAACATTGAGCCAGTGGTCACGCTTTATCATTGGGATATTCCCCAGGCTTTGCAAGATGCCTATGGTGGTTGGGAATCAAGAAGAGTGGTTGATGACTTTGCCCATTATGCAGTGACGGTTTTTAAGCATTTTGGCAACCGCGTGAAGTATTGGGTAACCTTGAATGAACAAAATGTTTTCATCGGGCATGGCTATAAGACCGCGCTACATCCACCAGGAGTTGCTGATGATAAACGAATGTATCAGGCTAATCACCACGCCAATCTGGCTAACGCCGCGGCCATTGCGGCTTTTAGAACACTCGGCATGAACGGGAAGATCGGCCCGAGTTTTGCGTATGGTCCTAATTACTCTGTTAATGCCGATCCAAAAAATGTTCTAGCCGCCGAAAATGCTGAAGAGTTTGGTGCTCATTTCTGGTTGGATGTTTATACGTATGGTGAATACCCGGCATTAGTATGGAATTGGCTAGAGGCGCAAGGCCTGGCTCCTGAGACGCATCCGCAAGATACTGAATTGCTTAAACAGGGTAAGCCGGATTTTATCGGGGTAAACTATTATCGCACCATGACTAATGCGTTTAATCCGGCAGACGGTGTTGGCATACAAGCAATGAATACCAATGGTCAAAAGGACAGCGCCAAGTACTCTGGCGAGCCAGGTGTTTATAAGCATGTGCGCAATGAATTTTTGGAGAAAACCAATTGGGACTGGGATATTGATCCAACGGGTTTGCGTATTGGTCTGCGCCGTATTGCCAGCCGTTACCGTTTACCAGTTATGATCACTGAAAATGGTTTGGGTGAATACGACACGTTGACGGATACTGGAGAAGTTAACGACGACTATCGTATTACCTATTTGCATCAACATGCGCTGGCAGTACAACAAGCGATTACTGACGGTGTGGATGTTATTGGCTATTGTACCTGGAGTTTTACCGACCTTCTGAGTTGGTTGAACGGCTATCAAAAACGCTACGGCTTTGTTTATATCGATCGTGATGAGCAAAATGAAAAGTCGCTGACGCGCTATAAGAAGAAAAGTTTTTACTGGTATAAAGATCTCATTGCCAGTAAGGGCGCGACTTTATCAGGGAAATAGTTCAGAATATTATTCTCTCCATTCTTTAGTTAATTATATCTATTAGAGAGTAGCTATGAAAAAAATATTGCTCGTGTGTGCGGCTGGAATGTCAACCAGCATGCTCGTTAAAAGAATGCAAGACCACGCTACGTCAATTGGTTTAGAAGTAGATATTGAGGCACTGTCAATTTCAGATGCCAAAGATAAAGTTGATACGGTAGATATTGTTATGCTTGGGCCTCAGGTGCGCTATCAGAAGCCAGAGGTTGAAGAGATTGTTAACGGTAGGATCCCTGTACTGATTATAGATATGAAAGATTATGGTGCAATGAATGGCAAGGCGGTATTGGATACAGCACTAAGCGCCATTCAGTAATATACTCACGATACTTCTGGTTGCCTGTATATTGGCTTTGTTACTCGGCCCTTCCGGGCCGCTGCAAGCAACGTTCAAATCTGTTCCAGACAGATTGTCGTTCACCCAACTATTTGTTGCTGGGGACTAAAAGGCTCACCTTGCGGGCCAGTGCTTGCTGCCGTTATGCAACTTGAAGTATGAAGGGGATAGTAATTATGCGCAGATAATTGCATTTGCGCCTCTATTCTATTGACAATAAGGTATGATAATGAGTTTTATGGCATCCTTCGAAAAAGGAATGGAGAAAATTCTCGTTCCTATCGCGATAAGATTAAATTCACAAAAGCATGTTGCAGCCATTCGCGATGCATTCATTCTGTCGTTCCCATTGGTTATGGCAAGCTCGTTTATTATCCTGATCAACTTTGCCATTCTTTCCCCGGATGGCTTTATCGCCAAAATGCTTTTCTTAGGTAAAATCTTCCCTAATATTGCCAGTGCACAAGCAATATTTTCACCGGTAATGCAAGGCTCGGTGAATATAATGTCAATACTGATTGTATTCTTAGTGGCGAGGAATATTGCTATTAGCTATAAGCAGGATGACCTGCTGTGTGGCCTGACCGCAATTGGGGCTTTCTTTATCGTATATACCCCTTATGAAGTCATTAATGGTCAGGCTTATATCACCATGCGGTTTATGGGGGCGCAAGGGCTATTCGTCGCTATTATTGTAGCGCTGATCACTGGTGAGATATTCAGTCGCCTTGCGCGATCGCCCCGTGCAACTATCACGATGCCCGCACAGGTACCGCCTGCGGTCGCTCGCTCCTTTAAAGTGCTAATCCCCGTTTTTTCGGTGATGATATTTTTCTCTGTCCTGAGCTATCTGATTTCCATGATATCGCCTCTGGGCGTGAATGATTTGGTCTACTCCCTCATTCAATCACCGCTCAAACATGTTGGTACCAATATCTTCGCCGTGGTGATCCTGGGGGTTGTCAGTAACTTTCTATGGATACTTGGCATTCACGGGCCAAATACTATTGCGGCAATTCGTGAAGCCATCTTCTCCGAAGCTAATCTGGAAAACCTGTCTTACGCCGCTGCACATGGTACTACCTGGGGCGCACCTTACCCAACGACCTGGGGAAGTATTTACGATACCTTCGCCAACTATGGTGGCTCAGGGATGACATTGGGCTTAATACTGGCCATTTTCATCGCCTCGCGCCGTGCTGATTATCGCGATATTGCCAAGCTATCGATTGTTCCTGGTCTATTTAACATCAACGAACCTATCATCTTCGGGTTACCGATTGTTCTTAATCCGGTATTGATTATTCCGTTTATTATGGTTCCAGCGATTAACTCATTAATTGGCTATTTCTTTGTCTCGATGAATATTATTCCACCGGTAGCTTATGCGCTTCCCTGGACGACACCAGGGCCACTGATCCCTTTCCTGGGTACCGGAGGTAATTGGCTCGCACTTGGTGTCGGTATCCTATGTCTGATAGTCTCAACGCTGATTTATCTACCTTTTGTGATAGTTTCTAACAAAGTTCAGATGAAGAATGCCGAGAACGCATGACCGCGTTGATTATCAAGAGAGATCATAATGAAAATAGCCGCGTTTGATATCGGGGGAACCTCACTAAAGATGGGTATTGTCTCATCTGAAGGTGAAATTCTGCTGCAGGACAAAGCCGCGATACAAGGAAATGATGGTGAGCAGATACTCCAGGCAATGTTGGGTTGGCTGGATCTTCAGCAGGGCTACCAAGGCATTGCCATCAGCGCCCCAGGGCACGTTAACCCGTTAACAGGGCTGATTTCCATGGGCGGGGCTATTCGCAGATTTGATAACTTCAACTTAAAGATATGGCTGGAACAGCAGCGTGGCTTACCCGTCAGTATCGAAAACGATGCAAACTGTGTATTGCTGGCAGAAAAGTGGCTAGGCAAAGCGCGTCAGCTTAATGATTTTCTCTGCTTGACCATCGGAACGGGTATTGGTGGGGGGATCTTCGCTAATGGTAACTTGGTCCGAGGTGGAAACTTCCGGGCAGGTGAGTTTGGCTATATGTTTAATACCCAGCCCGGCACCGACCGCCCCGGTAGCTACACCATGAACGAAATCGCTACCCTACAGATATTGCGTAGACGCTATGCGGCCAGGGTCAATCGTCCCGTTGAAACGGTAACCGGTGAGGAGATATTCAGCGGTTATGACCATGGTGATGTGATTTGCCGACGTCTGGTTGACACTTTTTATCATGACATTTGCGCCGGTATATATAACCTGGTTCATCTGTTTGACCCAACACACATCTTTATCGGTGGTGGAATTACTGAGAGGGAAGCCTTTTTAAACGAGCTGAATGCGCATCTTAGTTGGTTTGATATCAAAGATGTAGTTATTGATATTACAACTCATAAGAATAGTTCAGGGTTATTAGGGGCGGTTTATCATTTTAAGCAAACCATAGCCTGCTAGAGGGTGATTTAACATTAAAATCTAGCGCCATGTAACTCTAAATAACTAGGCTGTGTCCCTTAATTGCACGTGAGCGCCGCTGGCGGTCATTTGCGCACAGGGCAAGGCGTGAGCCGCGAGGTTTGGTGGACCAAATAAGCGGCGAACAACGCAGCAATGCGCGCAAATGGCCCCAGCCCGAAGGGTCGCGCCCCAAAAGCCCGTTCTCTGTGTTGTCGGGCTTGAACAGAGGGCCACTCTGCCCTTCACCCTCCGCCTTGATAACGGGCTTTTGGATCTGCGACGGCACCACGGGCAATTAAGGGACACAGCCTAGAGTTACATGGAGAAGCAATGCTATTTCGAACAGCGATTATGCTTGCTCATAACCAACTATGTGATTGGTGGGGCAACACTCGTTTAAATTTAAGTGTGAACGCTATCAACTAATAATTTAAAATATCCCCTAAGGTTGTATTTATACAACCTTAATACTCAATGCCTGGAGAATGACATGCCTTGCTACTATTTAAAAACCAGAATTGCCCTGGGTGTTTTATCTGCCTGTATATCTTATTCTACTATGGCCGCGCCGCTGTCGGTTGAACAACGCCTGGCTTTATTAGAAAAAAAGCTCATTGAAAATGAAAAAGAATTACAAGTGACGCGTTCAGAATTACAGCAATATAAACTTAATAGCGCGGCGGAAGCTGTTAAAACCCCGGTATCCAAAAATGACTACGTGCTGGTTCAGCAGCAAGCTTCCCCCACAGTTGGCAACCCATCTGAAGTTAAAAATAGCGCCATGACATTAGATGAACTCGGCAAGTATATTAAAGATGATATTGGCTTCAACTATTCTGGTTACTTCCGTTCTGGCTGGGCAACAACCCCTCGCGGCGGGCCAAAATCCTGGGCAATTGGATCCTTAGGCCGTTTGGGGAATGAGCATAGTGGCTGGTTCGACCTAACGCTCAGCCAAAGGGTATACAACAACAATGGCAAGACAGCAAAAGCCGTTGTGACACTGGATGGCAATGTCGGGCAACGGAACAATGACGGCTGGTTTAACGATGGGGGCGATGACTTGTTAAAGTTCTCCGACATGTATCTGACAACCACCGGGTTTATACCAAACTTGCCGGATACCAACTTGTGGGTTGGCAGGCATGCATTGCAACAATATGAACTACAGATGCTTGATTGGAAAGCACATAAAGAGAATAGCGCCAGCGGTGTCGGCGTAGAGAATCTTCCTGTTGGCTCAGGGAAGCTGGATGTTGCACTTAACCGTCAGGATCTTGAAAACTGTGCGCGCAACGCTAACGGTTCGGCAAACTGTAGCCAGACCGATGATGTAAACACCAACTCGATTGATTTTAACTATCATGATATTCCCCTTTGGGATAACGCCAGCCTGACCTTCCGGGGGCGTTATAACCAAGCAAATAAAACCAACGATAATAAGCGCAATGAAAGAGATAACGATTTCTTTGATGTAAAAGATGCATGGCTGGCAACAACCATACTGCGCCAGAATTTTGAACGGGGGGCCTTTAATGAATTTGCTGTACAGGTGGCAAATAACTCCATTGCAGCTGGTTTTATGAATATCTCCGATGCTAATCCAGATTTTGGCCGTGGCAAGCGCTACTACGGTGACCAAGATGGCGGAACGGCATTTCGCTTAATTTCACAGGGGGAGGCCTATCTGCTGCCAAATGTGATTATGGCGAATACCTTGGTTTACAGTCAGGGTAACAATTTATATGACTATAATACCTTGGCCGGTACTGATTTTCACAGTATCCGTGCTGTGGTTCGCCCATCATATATCTGGAGTGAGTATAACCAGACCGGAATTGAGCTAGCATATTTTGAGCAAGTTAATAAAGCAGACAATAACAGCTATCATGAGTCTGGCTATAAAACCACGCTGTTCCATACATTTAAAGTGGGCACCAGCTTGCTTAATTCTCGCCCGGAAATCCGGTTTTATAGTACTTACCTAAAAGTATTGGATAGTGAGATTGATCATTGGACATTCAATGATGGGAAGAAAGACCAACTCTCCTTTGGTGTCCAGGCTGAAGTTTGGTGGTAAATAACAATTAGTTGAGCGAGTGCTTTTATCATTTTAAGTGTAAATTCCATAAATCATATGGGATATGGCTTTGCATTTTATAAACAGTAATCGGAGTAAATATGGATTTAGAAGTAGTGGTAATGGAGCTTATTATCCATGCTGGGAATTCACGTTCAAACTCAATGGAAGCATTACGCTATGCTCGCCAGGGAGAATGGGAAAAAGCCGATGAATTACTGGTTGCGGCAACCCACGCTGCGCGCGAAGCACACCATATTCAAACTCAGCTTATCGGGGCTGATGAAGGCTGCGGTAAGATCCCGGTCAATTTGATTATGGTTCACGCGCAGGATCACTTAATGAATGCCATGCTTTGCCAAGAGCTTGCGGTGGAAATCATTTCATTACGCCGTGAGTTAAGTGGCATAACTATGCCTAAATAATTCGAGTAGCATGACAAAAACGCAATGCGTTTTTGAACAGCGCTTGCGCTGGCCCCAGAGGGGCGAGGCCCATGGACGGGCCGAGTAGCTGGATGCAGCCAACACCCCTGCAACTTGAGGTATGACGAGTATAAAACTTGAAACAGCGCTAGCTCAGATTGGCCCGAGTAAAGCGGCAAGATTGTGATAAATAGGTCTGGGTTCGCTTAAAGCGATACATAAGGTTGGCCCTGTAATGGGGCTCACCCTGAGCCTCGTCTCTCTGGTTCCTTCAATGGTTTCAACACCACTGCTCATCTTACTATCATCGAACCTGCGATTTTGTTGCATTCAATTTCTAATAAAGATACCCCATGGAATAACTGAAGCTATTTGAAACCGGTCAACTGCTTGATATTTGGCACCCAACACACCATGATTTGCGTAACGCAAGGGCCGCCAATGTGATTCCGGGCCTGTTTTTTGATGACAAGGGGAGCAAGATGGCTGGTTATCAACCGCCTTACACCATAACACCAACCATTCTGAATCAAGTGGTTGAAGTGGGCGAGCTATTAGGCCGTTGGGCTGCGCATGCTGAGCAATCCTCTCCCTTGCTACGCAAAGAGAACCGCATCCGTACTATCCAGGCATCATTGGCTATTGAACACAACAGTCTGTCTACCGAACAGGTTACCGCGATCATGGATGGTAAACGGGTCTTGGCACCAGCAAAAGACATTCAGGAAGTTCGTAACGCTATCCTTGCCTATGAAAAGTTGCTTGGCTGGAAGAGCTATCGGTTCGATGATTTACTGGCAGCGCATCGTTTACTTATGGTTGGCCTAGGCTGTGTCCCTTAATTGCCCGTGGTGCCGTCGCAGACCCAAAAGCCCGTTATCAAGGCGGAGGGTGAAGGGCAGAGTGGCCCTCTGTTCAAGCCCGACAACACAGATAACGGGCTTTTGGGGCGCGACCCTTCGGGCTGGGGCCATTTGCGCGCATTGCGGCGTTGTTCGCCGCTTATTTGGTCCACCAAACCTCGCGGCTCACGCCTTGCCCTGTGCGCAAATGACCGCCAGCGGCGCTCGCGTGCAATTAAGGGACACAGCCTAGTGGATGCTCCAGGTCAGTTGCTCAGTGGCAATGTTGGTGTGTATCGGGATAAACAGCTTATCCATATGGCTCCGCCAGCCAATCAATTGCCGCGTTTAGTTAGCGATCTGCTGGAATGGTTACAGCACACAGATATTCATCCGTTGATTGCCAGTTCCATATTCCATTACGAATTTGAATTCATCCATCCGTTTGCCGATGGTAACGGGCGTATGGGGCGCTTATGGCAAACGTTGATCCTCAGTGAATGGCGTTCAGAATTGGCATGGTTGCCGGTAGAAACGTTAATCCACAATCAGCAGCAAGAATATTACCGTGTATTGGGGGAGTGTGACCGGGCCAGCGACTGTACGCCATTCATTGCATTTATGCTGGAAAAACTGGTTCGAGCATTAACCGAAGGTATCGATGAGCAGCGAGGATATCCCATTGCGATGTCGGTAGAAATGTCGGTGCAAATGTCGGTAGAAAATCCACTGCCTTTAAGCCGAACAGCGGAACGCATTTTAGCCGCTGTGACCGATAATCCCTCCATGACAATTGTGCAACTTGCAGAACAGTTGAAGGTAAGCAGTCGTACGATTGAGCGAACTATCAAGGTGTTGCAACAGGAAAAACGCTTAGTCAGAGTTGGGTCGACTAAAAGCGGCTACTGGCAGGTTGTTTGATAAAAACCTTCTTGTCTGGATCTGTAATACGGTAAATGTGATGCCTGCACAGAGTAATTATCATTGAGTTTAATGCAACGTTGACTCGGATATACTCGTCATACTTCAAGTTGCATGTGCGTTGGCTTTCCTCACTCACCCCAGTCACTTACTTGAGTAAGCTCCTGAGGATTCGTTGCGTTTCCGCGTTACTCGGCCCAAAATTGGGCCTCGCCCCTGCGGGGCCAGCGCAAGCGCTGTTCAAAAACGCATTGCGTTTTTGTCCTGCAACTCGAATTATTTAAAGTATAGAATATTTAGGCTCACCGAATTAATTTTTGCGATTGAGGCGACCGACCATTGCTAACGCTGTAGTTTATATGTACTATCGCCGCGTTTTCCCATTCATTCACTTGGCAAAGGAGGTACATCATGAATTATCAAGCACTGTTTACCCTTTGCGGGTCGTATCCTCAGGCATAATTTCCTGCTCTCCAGGTATTGCTAGGGCTACCGCCCGCCAAATCCCAAAATTAGATAAAATATTAATCAGGATTGGTTATGAGCAATACTATTCGCTCCGTTGCGCCGCGAGTTTCATTGATCGCGTCGGAACAAACCTGGATTGAAGGAAATGCAATCCAACAATTAGAAATTACCGCCAAATTGCCGGATATGCTGCGCGTAGTCGGGATGCCAGATTTGCATCCAGGCCGTGGGTACCCGGTTGGTGCCGCTTTCTTTTCACAACATCGTTTCTACCCGGCGTTAATCGGTAATGATATCGGTTGCGGCATGTCGCTATGGCAAACAGATTTACTGGCGATGAAACAGTCGCTGGATAAATTGGAAAAAAATATTGGTAATATTGACGGCCCGTTAGATGAAGAAGCGTTGGGGGATATTGCGCCAGCATTTAGTGCTTATTCTCAAACCTTGGGCACCATTGGCGGTGGAAACCATTTTGCTGAACTGTTACGCATCGACGAAATATATCATCAGCAGACCGGCCTTGATAAAAAACGCCTGATGCTGTTGGTGCACAGCGGTTCGCGTGGCTTGGGCCAGCTCATACTGGAACAGCATCTGCGCGCCCATGGGCACCACGGCCTACTGGAAAATAGCGACGCGGCTAACGATTACCTACAACAGCATCAACAGGCGCTGGATTTTGCAGGCTATAACCGGCAACTCATTGCCCAGCGGATATTACAACGGCTTCGCACTGCTGGCGATTGTCTACTGGATATCCATCATAACCTGCTGGCAGCGGCAACTATCGAGGGTGTGCCTGGCTGGCTGCATCGTAAAGGAGCTACACCGTCGGATGAAGGACTGGTGGTGATCCCCGGCTCACGCGGCGACTACAGCTATATTGTCCAGCCGCTACCGGCTGCCAGCAGTCTGTATTCACTGGCGCACGGTGCCGGGCGCAAATGGATGCGCTCCGAGTGTAAAGGCCGCTTATCGACGCGTTTCAGTACCGAGCAGTTGGCCAGAACTCGCTTCGGCAGCCGGGTGATTTGCCGCGACCGCCAACTGATTTATCAGGAAGCGCCAGAAGCCTACAAGCCAATTGATAGCGTAGTGGGAGCCTTGCAGCAGGCCGGATTGGTTACTTTGGTGGCACGTATGCAGCCGGTTTTGACCTACAAAACCAGCGGGGGGCAGGGATGATGTTATTACAAATTTCTGCCGCTCAAGGGCCGGACGAATGTTGCCTGGCGGTGAGCCTGGCACTGCGTCAGTTCCACAAAGAAGCCCAGGCGATGCAGGTGGAACTCAATGAGGTTGAGCGGGAAGATGGCCGCCTGCCGGGCACGTTGCGCTCGGTGCTATTGATGCTTAACGGTGATGCGGCGGAGTCATTGGCCGCCAAGTGGTGCGGGACACTGCAATGGATTTGCGAAAGCCCATGGCGCAGCGGGCGCTCCAGAAAAAACTGGTTTATTGGTGCGGCGCGTTTCTCTCCGGCAGCGGTGCTAAAAGAGAGCGAGATCCGTTTTGAGACCTTGAAGTCCTCCGGGCCGGGTGGGCAGCATGTGAATAAAACGGAGTCGGCTATTCGCGCCACCCATATTGCCAGTGGCATTAGCGTTAAGGTGCAGACCGAGCGCAGCCAACATGCCAATAAACGTTTAGCGTATTTGCTGATCGCTCACCGCTTGGAACAGCTTGAGCAACAGCAGTTGGACCAACAGCGCGCTGAACGACGGATGTTTCATCATCAAATAGTGCGTGGTTCGCCGGTTCGTGTATTTAAAGGCGAAAAATTTACGCCGCTCGCTTAAGAAACTTAGGTTGTGTCCCTTAACTGTCCGTGGTGCCGTCGTAGACCCAAAAGCCCATTATCAAGGCGGAGGGCGCAGGGCAGAGTGGCCCTCTGTTCAAGCCCGACAACGCAGAGGATGGCCTTTTGGGGCGCGACCCGCAGGGCTGGGGCCATTTGTACGCATTGCTGCGTTGTTCGCCGCTTATTTGGCCCACCCAACCTCACGGCTCACGCCTTGCTCTGCGTACAAGTGACCGCCAGCGGCGCTCGCGTACAGTTAAGGGACACAGCCTAGCCTAAACTCTCGGCCTGATGGGGCAGGCCGAGAGCTCAATAAATTAAGAAGAAAGAATATGGAAACTCATAAATATGGTCGGACGTACCATTATCCGTTCTCGCCGGGAACCACGAGTGACGATCGGATCAATAAACATTATTGGCAAGACATACGCTTAATTCACTCTCTGGTCCATACGGAAAAACTCGATGGCGAGAATAACTGCCTGAATCAGTATGGCGTATTTGCGCGCTCCCATGCGGCACCAACGGTTTCTGCCTGGACACGCCAGATCCGCCAGCGCTGGCAACTGATTAAAAACGATCTGGGCGATATCGAACTGTTTGGGGAGAATCTGTATGCCACGCATTCGATCGAGTATCGCGGCCTGCAGCAGGACTTCTATCTTTTCGCCGTGCGCTGTAAAGACATGTGGCTGAGTTGGGAAGAGGTACAATTTTACGCGGCATTATTTGATTTTGCCTGTGTGCCCGAAGTGGTGCAGAACGTGCCGCGCCAGACTGAAGCGGAATACCGCATGGCAATACTGGAACAGGTGGGTCGAGCGGGGTGGTTTGCGCCGCACGACGTACATACTGGCTTGCCTTGTACTATGGAAGGGATTGTCACCCGTAATGCGGCTGAATTCCCGGTGGCTCAGTTTTCTCATAACGTGTTTAAGTATGTGCGTAAAAACCATGTGAAAACCGACCGCCACTGGACGGTGAATTGGCAACGGGCACGCATGGCACATGAATATCAGCAAGGGGGCAACCATGTGGCGCCTGAGTGAAGATAAACAGTGGAGCAGGCTGGCGGCTAAATTCCGCTGGGTGGCTGACATGCACACGGTGCCGCAAGATCCCCGCCATCATGCGGAGGGCGATGTGGCAATTCATACCCAGCGCGTGCTGGCGGCACTGACCGAGTCTGCGCAATTTTTGACGTTGCCAGAGCAACAGCAGGAACTGGTCTGGGCTGCCGCATTGCTGCATGATGTCGAAAAACGTAGCACCACGCGAGTCGCAGACGATGGTTCGGTGACATCACCCAATCATGCTAAGCGTGGTGAACTGACCACGCGCACGATTTTGTATCGGGATATTGTTACGCCGTTTCAGCTACGTGAACAGGTTGCGGCTTTGGTGCGCTTTCATGGTTTACCGTTGTGGATCATGGGGCGGCCAACGCCGGAGCGGGCGCTGTTATTAGCCGCCTTACGGCTGGACACGCGGTTGCTGGCGTTGTTGGCACGCGCTGACGTGATGGGCCGCGACTGCGAAGACCAGAACGGCCTGCTGGATAACATTGAGCTGTTCGAACTGTTTTGTCAGGAGCAGCAATGCTGGGGACAAGCGCGTCCTTTTGCTAGCGATAGCCAGCGTTACCATTACCTGACGCACCCACTGGCGAGCGTAGATTTTGTTCCCTATCAGCAATTTCAGAGTGAAGTGACGCTGCTCTGTGCGCTGCCGGGAATGGGGAAAGATCGCTATATCGCGCAGCATGCCGCTGGGTGTGAGGTTATCAGCCTGGACAATATTCGCCGCCAACACCGGTTGTCTCCTACCGATAAAAACGCGACCGGCTGGGTGGTGCAACAGGCCAAATTACAGGCTAAGGCGCTGTTACGACGGGGCGAACCTTTTGTCTGGAATGCCACCAATATTACCCGGCAGTTGCGTAGCCAGTTGGTTGAACTGTTTACCGCCTATGGTGCCAGGGTGAAGATTGTTTACTTGGAAGTGCCCTACGCCCAGTGGCAGCGGCAGAATGCCGAACGGGAATACAGCGTACCTGTTGAGGCGATGGCGCGGATGCTGAGTAAATTGGAGATCCCACAGGCGGACGAGGCGCATGAGGTGGAGTTGCGGGTGCAGGACGCCATCTAGCTCCGTGAGTCGTGTTGGTTTTTTGTAATCGATATTTTCCCCTCACCCTTTCCTGAAGGGCGAGGGAGTGTTGTCAGGTGCCAGAGTTAATAGGTAGAGGTCAGTCCCCTATCCCTGTGTATGGGGGACTGACTCTCACATTAATTGGCTATCACCGTGACCAACAGCGGTGATTCAAACATCGCCTTTGGTGAAATAACCGACGCATCCCACGGGATCAGCGTTCCATACCGTTCCCCCAACTTTTGTTTCACGGCAGGCGCGTTAAGATTGAACTCGCGAACTTTTTGCAGCTCACCGATCTTTATCCCCAGTGCCCGATCGTACATCTTCCACACCAGCTCTGAGCAGTACAGCCTTTCATCCGACCAGGAAAACCGTATGTCGTAAGGTTTGTCAGCAAAGTTCTTGGCCTGCTGGCGTATTTTTAGCTGTGCGGATGGCGTCATTATTCGCTCGGCATTTTTCAGGCGTTTAACGACAAACTGTTTTTTTTCCCCACGATCTATCCAGCTTGCCAGGGGGGTGTACTTAACCGTTGCCGCCGCCTCGAAAACGTAGGGCTTACCGTCACGCAGCAGGATGATCCCCATATGGCTGTAACGCGAGCCGGTGGCTTGTTGTATTGCCAGGCTCTGTACCGAACGGGAAGTGTGGAAAATGATATCGCCTTCCTGCACCGTGGGCAGATCCCGCGCCTGGGTGACCAGCCCGGTCATCAAACCAATGGTGAGAAAGAGGATAACCCACAGGCGTTTGCTTAATATCATGATTCAATCCCTCGAAGTAGAAGGACCTTAATCTAAACACCGAGTGTGAAGTGGCGGTGAAGTCCCTGGATAGTTTTTTAAGAATTGTTGATGAGTCGCGACTTCTATACCCGTATTGGTTCGGGGCACTTGTTTTAGCATTCTTGCCTTTCATCCCGATATGAGTTTACAGCACTAGGTTTGGCGATTATCCTGATCGGCGTTGGCTAGTTAACCAACAAAAATTAATGATTTTTCAATGACTCGGGGTGCCGATGCAATCGGCTGAGAAATTACCCGTATTACCTGATCTGGATTATACCAGCGTAGGGAAGTCTCGGTATCTCAACCGGTACCCACCTTCTTGAACGCCGGTTGGGAGCAATATGTTCACTCGACCTGATGTGTTACCCGGCAACCGTGCCGCTGCCTGCTTTAGCCTGTTTAAAAGCCATTCCCCGTTAATTCATTGCCTGACCAATGAAGTAGTACAAGAACTTACCGCCAATGTGCTGCTGGCATTGGGGGCTTCCCCTGCCATGGTGGTGGAGCCCCAGGAGGCCGAGCAGTTCAGCCGTGTGGCCGATGCTTTGCTGATTAATATCGGTACGCTGCATCAGCCACGGGCCGAAGCCATGCTTGCCGCTGTGGAAGCCGCTAATCAGGCGGGAAAGCCCTGGGTGCTGGATCCGGTTGCCGTAGGTGGTCTGGAGTATCGAACTCGCTTTGCACAGCACCTGCTTGCCATGAAGCCAGCGGCAATCCGTGGCAATGCCTCGGAAGTGATGGCCTTGAGTGGCCTGCAAGCCAGCGGCCGTGGCGTGGATAGCCGGGATGATTCGCTGGCGGCATTACCGGCTGCGCGAGCACTGGCGCGCAGCAGCGGGGCGATAGTGGCGGTGACCGGGGCGGTGGATTACGTCACCGATGGTGAACGCGATTGGGCTGTAACCGGCGGCGATCCCCTGATGACGCGTGTGGTTGGAACGGGCTGTGCGCTTTCAGCGGTGGTAACGGCTTTTTGTAGTCTTCCCGGTGAGCGGTTGGACAATGTGGCGACCGCCTGCCGCGTAATGGCACTGTGCGGTGAAAGAGCAACGGCCAGCTGTCATGGCCCTGGCAGCTTTACCGCAGTATTTCTGGATGCGCTTTACCATCTGTGTGCGGAGGAGCTGCAATGAAGCGGATTAATGCCTTAACTATCGCCGGTACTGACCCAAGTGGCGGGGCTGGAATTCAGGCGGACCTGAAAGCCTTCTCTGCCTTGGCTGCTTACGGCACCAGTGTGATCACCGCTTTGGTGGCGCAAAACACCCGTGGTGTGCAGTCGGTATATCATATCGATCCGGCATTTGTTGCTGCCCAACTTGATTCGGTACTCAGTGATGTTCGTATCGACAGCGCCAAGATAGGGATGTTGGCCAATGCCGATATCGTAGGGGTCGTAGCTGAACGGCTGCGTCATTACTCGTTGCCCTATGTGGTATTGGACACGGTAATGTTGGCGAAAAGTGGCGATGCGTTGCTGGCACCGCAAGCGGTGGAATCGATCCGTCACGAACTGTTGCCTCTGGTTTCGATCATTACACCTAACCTGCCGGAGGCTGCCGCTTTGCTCGGCTGCGAGCCGGCAGAAAATGAACGGCAAATGCGCGAGCAGGGGCAGGCACTGTTGGCAATGGGTTGCCAGGCGGTCTTAATGAAAGGGGGGCATCTTAGCGAAGAGGAAAGCCCAGACTGGCTATTCATGGCCGGTATTGAGCAGCGTTTCAGTACGCCTCGTGTGGTGACTCGGCATACACATGGTACCGGTTGTACCTTATCGGCTGCGTTGGCTGCTTTGCGTCCACGCTATGGCTCCTGGGCAGAAACCATAGCGGTAGCCAAGGACTATCTGCAGCATGCCTTACAGCAGGCAGACAGTCTGGAAGTCGGGCAGGGGATCGGCCCGGTGCACCATTTTCATGCCTGGTGGTAACAGATTGCCGATCTACCCAAGGCGGTTGCTCTTAAGGTTGTTTGCCCCGAACAACCTTCAATGGCACCTCCTAGAGGTGGAAGCGCTCAGACCACGGGTGATGTTCTTCCTGATTCCAAAGCGTTAGGAGCAATTCAACAAAACTGTTTGCTGCCGGGGATAACGGTGAATCCCGGCGCTTTACCAATCCTAATGTGCGCCGGATCACCGGTTCTACCAACGGTTTGCTGACCAGGATTGGATGATCGTGTTTTGGCATGGCCAGGCTGGGTAACGCTGCAATCCCTAATCCGGCCTCCACCAACCCCAGCGAGGTGGATAAATGCCGCACCTCATAGAACCATTCAGGCTGCAGGCCTATTTTCAATAACTCGCCTTCAATTAGCAGACGGTTTCCGCTGGAGCGCCGTACACCAATTAACTTATGTTTTAATAGTTCCTGCCAAGATACCAGTTTCTGCTGGCTGAGCGGGTGATCGCGGCGGCAAGCCACCACAAACGGTTCGCTGACCAGCGGGGTGAACTCGATGTTGGCGTTTGTGACGTTGTTCATATTAATACCAAAATCGGCGTCACCGCTTAACACCGTTTCGAGACAATCATAGGCGCTATGCTCAAGTATGCGGATGCTGATGTTTGGATACTTCGCGTTAAAGGTTTTAATAACATCGGGAAGAAAATAGAACGTGGCCGTCGGCACACAAGAAAGAGTGATGGTTCCCGTCTGATAGGTTGCCAACTCCTCAATGTTTAATAATGAGCTTTCAAAAATATCTATAAGATTCTTGGCGTTAGGCAATAGTTTTTCACCTGTTCGCGTCAGGGTCACTTTACGCGTGGTGCGCTCAAATAAGGGTTTCCCCAAGTTCTCTTCCAGTTTTTTAATTCTTCTTGTTAAAGCGGACTGCGTAATGTTCAACATGTGCGCAGCCTTGGTGAAACAACCAGTTTGAGCTATTTTAACAAATGCTTTAATTCCCTGAAGTTCATTTTTCATAAAGCGACGATCCTGTGTTTTATTTGAGCGCTAATTATTTTCTCTGTGTTTATTATCTATGAGTAATTGGAATTAATCCCTCCATTTTTTGCATTAGTCTGTTTTTTAACCTCATGCGATTATGCGCGAAATTTCACAATTGCATAATAAAATAATGAGGGGAAAGAATGCGTAAGATTCCTTGTGTTTTAATGAGAGGGGGCACCTCTAAAGGGGCTTTTATTCTCGCTAAAGACTTGCCTGAAAATATTGAGGAACGCAATGAAATTCTGCTGTCGATAATGGGAGCCGGGCACGAATTGGAAATAGACGGTATTGGGGGTGGTAGTCCGCAAACAAGTAAAGTGGCTATTATCAGTCCTTCAAGTCATCCCGATGCTGATGTCGATTACTTATTTGCCCAGGTGATGGTACAACAACGCCAGGTCGATACTACCCCTAACTGCGGCAATATGCTCTGTGCCGTGGGGCCGTTTGCTATTGAGCAAGGGTTAATCCCAGCTACGGATCCGGTTACCCAAGTACGCATCCGTAACGTGAATACCAATACCTTGGTGGATGCAGAAGTACAGACTCCCGATGGGATTGTAACCTATGACGGTGATACCACCATTGACGGCGTGCCCGGCCATGCGGCACCGGTCGCGCTGACTTTTCTTAATGCCTGCGGTGCCAAAACCGGGCATCTGCTGCCAACCGGTAATATTACCGATATGTTCCAAGGGGTGGAAACCACCTGTATTGACATGGCGATGCCGATGGTCTTGATTGCGGCGAGCTCACTGGGCAAAACGGGCCAGGAAACGCCACAGCAACTGGATAAAGATAAGGCTTTTTTACAACGTCTGGAACGCATCCGTTTGGCTGCTGGCTTGGCAATTGGATTGGGGGATGTCAGCGAGAAGGTGATCCCAAAACCGGTTCTGCTGGCCGAGGCTTGCCACGGCGGTACCCTGAGTACCCGCTATTTTATGCCACATCATTGCCACAAGGCATTGGCCGTGACGGGATCAATCGGTATTGCCACCGCCACAACGCTGGCGGGTAGCGTCGCTGCCAAAATTATCAACCAAGATAAGACGGTGCGTTTTCTGCGTCAGATAGTAATTGAACACCCGAGCGGAAAGATCGAAGTGAATTTATTTAATGATGGTGATAAGCCCGAAACCATACGCGCTTCTGTTGTACGCACGGCACGTAAACTCCTTTCTGGAAATGTTTATATTCCTGAATGCGAAACTAAATAAGTTCACCCTGGCTTTATTATACGGCGGAAGATAGCCATTTTTCTGCAATAAGGGAAATTAGCATGAGCAGAGAACGTATCTGGAAATTAGGCGTATTATTAATTATTCCATTGTTGACTTTTATTTTTCCCAGCCCGGAAGGATTGACTGACTTAGCCTGGAAGCTATTTGGTATCTATTTGGCCGCTATAGTTGGTCTGGTTATCAAACCTTATTCTGAACCAGTCATTCTGTTGCTGGCGATAGCCGCTTCCATGGTGATAGTCGGGAATCTAGGGGGAAAGGAAATAAAGATGGCGATGGTACTGAGCGGATATGCCTCGGGTACTACTTGGCTGGTATTTTCTGCATTTACCCTCAGTGCGGCATTCGTATTAACCGGGTTAGGTAAGCGCATTGCCTATATTTTGATCGGCAAAATTGGCGGTACCACGCTGGGGTTGGGTTATGTCACTGCCTTTCTGGATGGGATCCTGGCACCCGCTACGCCTTCAAATACCGCCCGTGCAGGGGGGATTGTTCTGCCGATTATCAATAGCGTTGCGGTGGCGTTAGGGTCAGATCCTGACAAAAGCCCGCGCAAGGTCGGTCATTTTTTAATGCTCAACATCTACATGTTGACCAAAACGACCAGCTATATGTTTTTCACCGCTATGGCAGGCAATATTCTGGCGTTGAAAATGATCGTCGATATTTTACATATAGAGTTGAGCTGGGGAGGGTGGGCGCTGGCAGCCTCATTGCCGGGAATTATTATGCTGGTGCTGATCCCATTGATTATCTACAAGATGTACCCGCCGGAAATCAAGCAGGTGGATAATAAAGTCATCGCCGCAGAGGGATTGAAAGCATTGGGCCCGATGACACTGCGCGAGAAGATGCTGTGTGCACTGTTTATTCTGGCGTTACTCGGTTGGATATTCAGCTCATCGCTGGGGATGGATGAAGCGGCAGTGGCGATTTGTGTTATGGCGCTGATGCTGTTACTCGGCATCGTCACCTGGGACGACGTTATCAAGAATAAGGGGGGCTGGAATACCCTGATCTGGTACGGCGGCATTATTAGCCTTAGCTCACTGCTATCGAAAACCGGTTTTTTTATCTGGTTGGCCGACACCATGGCCAAACACATCAATTTCGGCGATCACGGTAATATTGCCTTCCTGATCATCGTGTTCCTCAGCGTGATTGTGCGCTATTTCTTTGCCTCCGGCAGTGCCTACATTGTGGCGATGGTGCCGGTATTTGCCACCTTAGCCAATGTTTCAGGTGCTCCGGCAATGATCACAGCGCTGGCGTTGCTGTTTTCCAACTCCTATGGCGGCTGTGTCACCCACTATGGCGGCGCGGCGGGTCCGGTCATTTTCGGCGTCGGTTACAACGATATTAAATCCTGGTGGCTGGTCGGGCTGGTGATCACGCTGGTGACTTTTCTCCTGCATGTCACATTGGGCGTGTGGTGGTGGGAAATGCTGATCAGGTTGAATTACCTATAACTGGGTAACGGTGAATACCATGTTTTCTGAAGAGTTTATTTTCAAGCAAATCCCCCGTTCCGCTCATCAGGATATTGCTGTTATTCAACAGTTCCTGCGCAATAACGGGTTGAATATTGATACCTCGGTGGACGTATTTATTCGCGTAATGCGCCATGGCGAGCTAGTGGCCTGCGGGGGGATTGCCGGTAATATCATCAAATGTGTGGCGATAGATCCGTCACTGCGTGGTGAAGGGGTAGCGCTTATGCTGGCGACTGAATTGG
The DNA here is from genome assembly GCF_044865145.1 of Serratia aquatilis. Taxonomy (NCBI): domain Bacteria; kingdom Pseudomonadati; phylum Pseudomonadota; class Gammaproteobacteria; order Enterobacterales; family Yersiniaceae; genus Serratia; species Serratia aquatilis. The sequence goes on from NZ_CP173186.1 coordinate 1,634,553, forward strand.
TGAATCTGGCCTACCAGCGTGGCCATACGCAACTGTTTATTTACACCAAAACGCAGAATGAGGCGCTATTCCGGCAATGCGGCTTTTTCCCTCTTGCCAGTGTGCCAGGCACCGTCGTACTGATGGAAAACAGCCGCTGCCGCCTGGCTCGCTACTGTGAACAACTGGCGCAATTGCGCCAGCCAGGGAAGCGGATTGGCAGCATTGTGATGAATGCCAATCCGTTTACCTTAGGGCATCAGTATTTGATCGAAGAGGCAGCTCGGCGTTGTGAGTGGTTGCATCTGTTTCTGGTGAAAGAAGATGCGTCACTCTTCAGCTATGAGCAGCGGCTGGCGATGGCGCGGCTCGGAACCCGTCATATCAGCAATCTCACGTTGCATCAGGGATCGCAATACCTGATCTCTCGTGCCACCTTTCCTTGTTATTTCATCAAAGATCGCCGTGTCGTGAATGACTGTTACAGCGAAATCGATCTGAAGCTGTTTCGCCAATTCCTGGCCCCGGCGCTTGGCATCACTCATCGCTTCGTTGGTGAAGAACCGAATTGTGCCGTCACCGCGAAATATAACCACGATATGGCCTATTGGCTGCAAACGCCTGACTTTCCCGCCCCGGTTCTGACGGTGAGAGAACTGCCGCGTCTGTGTTACCAGGAACGAGCCATCTCAGCCTCTTGGGTGCGCCAGCTTTGGGCTCAAAACGATACAGAAAGACTGCCCCATTTGTTGCCGGAGTCGACCTTGCATTTCCTGCAGCAACACCCGGCTAAGGGGCAGCGGATATCAAAACAAACAACAACGTTAATGGTAGGTGAACCATGAAGCTACTTCGGGAAGCGGTTGCTGGCACGCTTGAATCCAGCGATGTGATGATCCGCATTGCCCCACTCACTGACCAGGAGATCGACATTGTGATCAGTAGCATGGTGGAAAAACAGTTTGGTGCGGCCATTCGCCGTACGGTGCTCGAAGTGCTGCAACATTACCAATTGCGTGGGGTGCAGGTGATGGTCGATGACAAAGGCGCTCTCGATTGCATACTGCGGGCACGTTTACACACGGCTCTACTAAGAGCCAGTGAGGACGGCTCTGCTCCTTGGGAGAAACCGTTATGACTGTGCAAACTGAAGGACGCGTGCGCCGCAGTATGCTGTTCGTGCCTGGGGCCAATGCGGCCATGATCAGCAACGCGTTTATCTATATGGCTGATGCCATTATGTTCGATCTTGAGGATTCGGTAGCGCTGCGTGAGAAAGACTCGGCCCGTTTGCTGGTATTCCATGCGTTGCAGCACCCGCGTTACCGGCAGGTGGAAACGATTGTGCGTGTCAACGGGCTCGACTCACCGTTTGGTATTGCCGATCTTGAAGCCGTCGTCAGTGCCGGAGTGGATATTGTGCGCTTGCCGAAAACCGATTGTGCGCAGGATGTGCTCGACATGGAGTGCGAAATTGAGCGTATCGAACTGCGCTGCGGGCGCGAGGTGGGTTCAACCGGCATGCTTGCCGCAGTGGAGTCGGCTCGTGGGATCACCCAGGCCAACGATATTGCGTTGGCTTCGAAGAGGTTAATCGGTATTGCACTTGGTGCCGAAGACTATGTACGTGATTTGCGCACCGAGCGCTCAGCTGAAGGCATCGAACTGCTGTTTGCTCGCAGTGCCATCCTGCAGGCGGCGCGGGCTGCCGGCATTGCCGCATTCGATACCGTTTACAGCGACGCCGCCAATGAGTCTGGATTTATTCAGGAGGCCACCTTGATCAAGCAGTTGGGGTTTGATGGCAAATCGCTGATCAACCCCCGGCAGATCGAGCTGTTGCACCATATTTATGCACCGACTCGTGCGCAATGCGATCAGGCCAGGCAAATCATTGAGGCTGCCGAAGCCGCCGAGCGTGAAGGCTCGGGTGTGGTGTCGTTGAACGGAAAGATGGTCGACAGCCCGGTGATCGCTCGCGCCCAACTGTTGCTGCAACGGGCGCAACTTTCGGGAATACGCGAGGAATAACAGGAAATGAGCATGAATAATTCTGCGGGTGACCGCCATTATCAACCTATCTCGAAAGCTAATGCCCTGGCCGAGCGGCCACGCTCACGCAAACTGTGCACCTCCCTGATGGAGGCTGTGCGGCGCTCGGGCCTGAAAGATGGCATGACGATCTCTTTTCACCACTCTTTTCGCGGCGGTGATATGACCGTCAATCTGGTGCTGGGGTTATTGGCGTATATGGGATTTAAAAACCTGACGTTGGCTTCCAGCTCCTTGACCGACTGCCATTCCCCTCTGATTGAGCATATTCGTAATGGGCTGGTTAGCCGGATTTATACCTCCGGTTTACGCGGTCCGCTGGCCGAAGCCATCTCCAGTGGCTTGCTGGCCGAACCGGTACAGATCCACTCGCACGGGGGGCGAGTCCAATTAATCCAGTCAGGTGAATTATCCATCGATGTTGCTTTCCTCGGCGTACCTACCTGTGACGAGTTTGGTAATGCCAACGGTTTTACCGGCAAAGCTCGCTGTGGCTCGCTGGGGTATGCGTTCACCGATGCAGACTATGCCAAGACCGTAATCATTCTGAGTGAAGAGATTGCCCCTTACCCGCTTCAACCTGCCAGCATCAAACAGGACCAGGTTGACTGGGTGGTACAGGTTGAACAGGTGGGCGATGCGGGCAAAATCGGGGCGGGCGCAACACGCATGACTTCTAACCCACGTGAGTTGCTGATTGCTCGCCGTGCGGCAGATGTGATCGAGCACTCCGGCTATTTCCGCGATGGTTTTTCGCTGCAAACCGGCACTGGCGGGGCATCACTGGCCGTCACGCGGTTTCTCGAAGACAAAATGGTGCGCAAAAACATTCGTGCGGGTTTTGCTTTGGGGGGGATCACCTCAACCATGGTCCAACTGCACGAGAAAGGGCTGATTGATTGCTTGCTGGACGTGCAGGGCTTTGACGGTGAGGCTGCACAATCTTTGGGGCGCAATCCGCGACATTTCGAAATCAGTGCCAACCAGTATGCCAACCCTGATAGCAAGGGGAACGCGGTCGATCGTCTGGACGTGGTGGTTTTGAGCGCCCTGGAAATTGATACTGCCTTTAACGTTAACGTACTGACGGGATCGGATGGCGTGCTGCGCGGAGCCTCCGGTGGGCACTGCGATACCGCAGCCAGCGCCAAGATGGCGGTAATTGTGGCTCCGCTGGTACGTGGCCGCATCCCGACGGTGGTGAGCAAGGTACTGACCATTGTCACCCCCGGTTCCAGCATTGATGTGTTGGTAACCGACCACGGCATTGCGGTCAATCCGGCTCGCCCAGAGTTGCTGGCGCGCTTTGCCAAGGCGGGTTTGCCATTGATGACCATCAATGAGCTTTATCAGCGCGCTCTGGAACTGACTGGCGAACCCGAACCTATCGCTTTCACGCAACGTACCGTGGCCGTGGTGCGTTATCGCGACGGCTCGGTGATCGACACGATCCGGCAGGTACAGGAGTGAACAGCGCGAACGTTTTTCATCACCTTGGCGATCTGGCGTGGCAGGCTTTGCTTGATGAAGTCAACCTGACGCCTAAACCGGGGCTGGTGGATCGCCGCAACAGTGGCGCGCACCAGGATATGGCGCTGGACGATTTTTATCGCAGCGCCGCAGCGATCCGCCCCTGGTTACCGCGCTTCATCGCCTATGGATTTGCTGCTACTCCCTTGGCTGCAGGTAAATGGCCTGCGGGCTTGCGCGAACTGGGGATTGCCTGCGAGCGGGAGATGTTCCGTGCCACTTATGGCGTGAATACCCATAAGGGTAGCGTGTTTGCACTGGGATTATTGTGCTGTGCGCTCGGTATGATCCTTTCCCGGCAACAAATTCCGACGCCTGAAAGGCTGTGCCAGCAGGTGGCGTATCTGTGCCGGGGGTTAACCGAACGCGAGCTGCACAACGATCCACGGCGCGAAACTGCCGGGCAGCGCTTGTTCCATCTGTATGGTCTCGGCGGCGCTCGCGCGGAGGCTGAGTCCGGTTTTGCCACTGTATTGCACATTGGGTTACCCGCCTATCGGCAAGCGCTGGGCGGCGGTATGTCGCGGCAGGAGTCGCTGCTGACGGCTTTGTTGAGCCTGATGCGGGTCAATGCAGACACCAATGTCGTCGCTCGTGGCGGCTTGGCAGGGCTGAGTTGGTTACAGCAGTATGCCGCAGACTTCCTTGAGCGTGGAGGTCTGGCCCAGCCGGATGCCATTCCTCAGCTACAGCGGTTTGATCGCCACTGTATAGCCAGGCATCTCAGCCCAGGCGGTAGCGCCGACCTGCTGGTAGTCACGCGTTTCCTTGAGTTCTTCCCTGTACAAGCCATTCCTCTGATAGCCCATGACAAGATAAGGAGTGAAGTATGTTAACGGAATACTTACGACAAAGTGAGATCCGCGCTAAACAAGGCATTCCGCCTCAACCTTTGACCGCACAACAAACGGAAAAACTGGTCAGTATGTTGCAATCCTTCGCCGTGCGCGATGGCGGTATTCTGCTGAAGCTGCTTACCGAACGGATCCCTGTCGGTGTTGATGATGCGGCACAGGTAAAAGCCAAATTTCTGGCCGCCATTGCTCGTTCAGAGATCTCCTCACCGTTCATCGATGCCCGGCGAGCGCTGGAACTGCTCGGTACGATGCAGGGTGGATACAATATCGAACCGTTGCTTGCCGCATTGGAAAAGCCAGAGTTGGCCCCGATAGCCGTGAAGTCACTGGCTAACACATTGTTGATGTTTGATCGTTTTGCTGATGTGCAACGGCTTGCCGAGGCAGGTAATGTGTTTGCTGAACAGGTCCTCGCCTCCTGGGCTGACGCCGACTGGTTTACCTGCCGAGCCGAACTAGCAGAAAAGTTGACGGTTACGGTTTTTAAAGTGCCCGGTGAAACCAATACCGACGATCTCTCCCCTGCGCCGGAGGCTTGGTCCAGACCAGATATCCCTTTGCACGCTTTGTCGATGTTATCCAATCCGCGTGACGGGGTTGAACCTGACGAGGTGGGTAAGCAAGGGCCAATCGCCCAGATCAATCGGTTGAAGGCGCAGGGTTATCCGTTGGCCTATGTTGGCGACGTGGTGGGAACCGGCTCTTCACGTAAATCTGCCACTAACTCGTTGCAGTGGTTGATGGGGAATGACATCCCCTTTGTCCCCAATAAGCGTAACGGCGGTGTGGTGATTGCCGGTAAGATCGCCCCGATATTCTTCAATACCCTGGAAGATGGTGGGGCATTGCCTATTGAGACCGATGTCAGCCAGCTTCAGAGCGGCGATGTGATCGATATTTACCCCTATCGCGGTGAGATCCGCCGTCATAGCGACGATGCGCTGCTTAGCGTTTTTAAATTGAAGACGGAAGTCTTGCTTGATGAGGTGCGTGCCGGTGGGCGTATCCCGTTGATTATTGGCCGTCAACTGACCGCCCGTGCCCGCAATGCCCTAGGGTTGCCTACGGCTAATCTGTTCCGCCAACCGCCAGCCGTTGAGAAAAAAGCGCAGGGTTATACCCTGGCGCAAAAAATTGTTGGCCGCGCATGTGGGGTTACCGGCGTATTGCCGGGTGAATATTGTGAACCCTACGTTGCCAGCGTCGGATCGCAGGATACTACCGGCACCATGACGCGCGACGAACTCAAGGATCTGGCCTGTCTCAGTTTTTCTGCTGGCTTAACCATGCAGTCATTCTGTCACACCAGTGCGTATCCCAAACGGGTCGATCTGGATATGCAGCGCACACTGCCTTCATTCTTTACCGAACGTGGCGGGATAGTTCTCAATCCGGGGGATGGCATCATCCATACCTGGCTCAATCGTATGCTGCTGCCTGACACGCTCGGCACTGGCGGGGATTCTCATACCCGTTTCCCTATTGGCCTATCGTTCCCCGCAGGCTCTGGATTGGTCGCATTCGCCGCCGCCACTGGCGTGATGCCGCTGGATATGCCGGAATCAGTGCTGGTTCGGTTTCATGGCCAAATGCAGCCTGGGATCACGCTGCGCGATCTGGTGCACGCCATACCGTATTTTGCCGTCAAGGCAGGTCTGCTGACCATCGCCAAGCAGGGCAAGAAAAATGTGTTCTCTGGCCGTATTCTGGAAATAGAAGGTTTGCCGCAGTTGGAAGTGGAACAGGCGTTTGAACTGGCGGATGCTTCCGCTGAACGTTCAGCCTCCGCCTGTACCGTCAAACTGCAGGAGCCTGCGGTTGAGCGCTATTTGCGTTCAAACGTTGCTTTGCTGAAATGGATGGTGAAGGAGGGCTATCAGAACCGGGGAGCCCTTGAACAGCGTATTCAGGCAATGGAGCAATGGTTGGCGGCACCGCAACTGCTGGTGGCGGATAACGATGCCGAGTATGCAGCGGTGCTTAATATCGATCTGTCCGAGATTGTAGAACCCCTGCTTTGTGCGCCTAACGATCCCGATGATGTCCGGCCATTGTCGGAAGTTGCGGGGGAAAAGATCGACGAGGTGTTTATTGGTTCCTGCATGACTAATATCGGCCATTTCCGCGCGGCTGAACGCCTGTTGGCCAATGCGCCACTTCCGTTACCGACGCGTTTGTGGCTGGCACCACCAACTCGCATGGATATTCGTCAGCTCCAGTTGGAAGGCTGTTACCAGACTTTCACGCAGAGTGAGGCGCGTATGGAACCCGCAGGCTGCTCGCTGTGTATGGGGAACCAGGCGCGGGTTGCCGAGGGGGCGACGGTTGTTTCAACCTCAACGCGTAATTTCCCCAATCGCTTAGGAACAGGGGCTCAGGTTTACCTGGCTTCGGCGGAGTTAGCGGCGATCGCCGCCGTCAACGGGTGTTTACCGCAGTTGGCACAATATCGGCAGGCAATGGCTGGGTTAGCAGGAAATACCGGAGAAGAGGTTTATCGCTATCTGAGTTTTGATCAACTGGAATATTACAGTGGCTAGGCAGACTTGCCTGATGCCCCATAAATTACCGCAGCCCTGAGGGGCTGCGGGTCTTCGACAAGTGAGTTAACCCACTCCGGCCTGATGCAGGTCGTGCAGGTTGATTGCGCCTACCAGTACACCGTCAATATCGACCACCGGAGCCGCGCTGATGTGCTGTTCGTGCAGTGCCTCCAGCGCTTCTCCGGCTCGCCACTGTTCCGGCAGACGGTAGCCAGGGCGGGTGATCGCCTGGCTTAAGCTGTCATTAAGGCTATGGCCTTTCACCAGCCAGCGGCGCAGGTCACCGTCGGTAAATACGCCGACCACTTTGTGCCCGGCATCGCACACGGCTACTAATCCCAGGCCGGTTCGGCTCAACTCCAGCATTGCATCCATTACGTTGACATTCTCGTTGACCACCGGAAGACGGTCGCCGGTACGCATCAAATGATGCACGCGATTGAGCAGGCGAGCACCCAAACTGCCGCCGGGATGAGAACGGGCGAAGTCTTCCGCGTTAAAACCACGGTGACGCATCAGGGCCATTGCCAGCGCATCCCCCATCATTAACGTATTGACTCCGCTGGAGGTTGGGGCTAATCCCATCGGGCAGGCTTCACGCTCAACGCTGATGTCCAGCGTGCAGGCAGCGCCTAAGGCCAACGGTGATTCTTTGCCACCAGTGATAGCGATCACCGGGATTTTGCTTTCTGCCAGTAGGGGAAGGATCAGATCCAGCTCTTTGGCGCGGCCAGAATAAGAAATGAAAATCACCACATCACCGGCACCGATCATGCCCAGATCGCCATGTAACGCTTCCGCAGGGTGAACAAAGAATGATGGCGTACCGGTGCTGGCAAGCGTCGCGGCGATTTTCTTACCGATATGACCTGACTTGCCGATACCGGAAATCACCGCCTTGCCACTGCAGGCCAGCAGCAGTTCGCAGGCGCGGACAAAGTTGTCATCCAGCCTTGCCAACAGGCGCTGTGCCTCGGCCAATTCAATTTCCAGCGTTTCGCGGGCGAAAGTGAGCAGAGTTGTTGCGTTACTCATCAGAGTCTCCAACCAGAATGATATTGATACCCTTTTCCTGTAGAGCGCTAAGGTAATCTGGATTGATATTTTTATCGGTGATTAAGGTGTCAACGGCACTCAGTTCACACACTACATTCGGGCTTTTACGGCCAAATTTTGACGAGTCGACCAGCAAAACGAGGCAACTGGCGGCTTTACACATCGCCTGGCTAACGCTGTGCACTTCATTGAATGTCGTCACGCCAGCGTTGAGGTCGACGCCATCTGCACCGATGAATAACTTGTCAAAACTGAATTGTTGGAATGCCGATTCCGCCAGACTACCGTGAAAGGAAGCTGATTTCTTTCGGTAAGTGCCGCCGGGCATCAGGATGGTTTGATCGTTATCCAGCTCTACTAGTGCGTTAACGATGTGCAGGCTGTTGGTCATGACGGTGATGTTATTAAACTGCGCCAGATGGGGAACCATCTGCAATACGGTGCTGCCAGCGTCAAAGATCAGAGAATCACCGTCCTCGATCAGTTTGATGGCCGCAGAGGCAATCCGGCGTTTCTTTTCAGCATTGATATGGGTTTTACGGTCGATAGGCTGGTCGCCATCGTCACGGCTAAGCACGACACCGCCGTAGGTGCGGATCACCTCGCCTTCTCCTTCCAGCAAGGTGAGATCTTTACGGATGGTAGTACCGGTGGTGGAGAAATGTTCAGCCAGAGCATCTACAGCGGTTTTGCCGTGTCGCTGTAAATATTGCAAGATTGCGGCTTGCCGCTGCTTTGGTTTCATAGCGATCCTTGTTCACAAGAGTTAAGCATTCCCCTCGGTGAATAATTCACTATGAAAGGTAATGTCTTTTACTGTGAAAATATCATGATTTCGATGTAATCGCTAACATTAGTGCAGTTTGGCACGCTTGATTCTCGGGGAAGATCACATCGGGACATAACTCTTTCTGATGCATACCGTGTAACTGTTTGAGTTGTTTGGGTTGGGCAAAAATGGTCAAGCCACGCATCAGCATGCTGCCACAGACGCGTTGTTGTGGGTCGAACGCCAGTGCCAATACCACTCGTGGCTTGAAGCGTCCACCCGAACGGCCAACACCCACGTTACCCAGTTGGCATAAACGATCAAACGCGCGGTTGAATCGTTGGAGTTGCCACCAACCCAGGGCAATCTGCATTAGCCAGGCGATAATGGCAATAGTGATCAGTGCGCTGGTCATAGTATTCCGCTCCTCGAGAAAGTGAAGGGCTGGGAAGACCCAGCCCCAGGTTGTGTCCCTCTATTGCCTGTGGTGCTCGCGTGCAATTGAGTGACATAGCCTATAATCAGAACATAACCTGACCGCCAGTGATATTGATTGACTGACCGGTACAGTAAGAAGCTTTGTCACTGGCATAGAACAGCAGCGTATTGAGCACATCCTGATAATCACAGCCACGTTTTAGCGGGACTTTATCGGTGTAGTATTTTTCCACTTCTTCTGCTTTGATACCCAGTTTTTGCGCATATTGCGGCAATAATGACTGGAACATCGGTGATTTCAACAGATTGCCCAACATCAAGGAGTGCACGGTAATACCATACTCCGCCAGATCGAGAGCCAGTGATTGTGTCAACCCGACACCACCGAATTTGGCAGCGCTATAACCAGAATTATGCTTGCTGCCAACTTTGCCGGATTTAGAGTTGATCTGAATGATACGCCCCGCAACGCTATCGCGGATCATCAGGCGTGAGAATTCACGAGCGCAAAGGAAATAACCCACCAGATTCACTTGAAGCGAACGATCGAAATCGCCCAGCTTGAAGTCGGTGATCGGTGCCGCTTTGGCGATGCCGGCGCTATACACCAACAGGTTTACCTTGCCAAATGCCTGGTCAACCGCGCCTGCCAAAGCAATCACGCTGGCTTCATCGGTGGCGTCGGACTGGAAACCGATGGCGCATTCGGCACCGTATTGCTCGTTGATTTGCTGTGCCACCAGATTAGCGTTATCGGCATTAAGATCGGCAACCGCAACGCGATAACCGGCTTCAGCCAGACCGTGGCACAGGAAAGCCCCTAACGTTTGTCCACCGCCAATCACTACAGCTACTTCAGACATTTTCTACTCCTTTTACGCTAAATTTCAGCATGCTGCCCAACGGAATATCCGTGGGGGTGTCACCAGTTACGTGGATTGACCCTGGGAATTCGGCCTCAGTATCACCGTTGAAACGCACGGTAACGTGGCCCAGTTCACGCAGGTTTTGTGTGGCAACCTCTCCGACGGCGGTAATCGGGTAACGGGTATGGCCAAGTTCCATCACCCCGCCGACCTCTAAATCCCCCGAGGTTTGGCTGTGATGGTGAATAAAGCAATACTCTTCGATGTCTGCGGGTGCACCTTCACGGAAGGTAATCAGCATGTCATCCTGTAAAGCATCACACGCCGAGTCGCCGATACGGGTAATGGTGGTTTCAAAGATGGTATTCATGGCATTCTCCCTGATTAATCTATTGATAAATAAAGGCAGATGCTGCCCAAGCGATCAAGACCGTTGGCGCACCGGTAAGGAAACGACCAACCAACACGGAAGGAACACCAACCCGCACTGTATCCTGCTTGGCTTCGGCCAGTGATAGACCCACAGGGATAAAGTCACAGGCAGCCTGGGCGTTAATCGCGAACAGCGCCGGTAATGCCAATTGAGGGGGGATATGGCCAAGACCAATCTGCACGCCAACCAGCACGCCGATCACCTGAGCGATAACGGCCCCTGGGCCGAGGAACGGTGAAAGTAACGGGAAAGAACAGATCAGCGCCAGCGTCACCAAGCCAATCGGGCTGGTGGCCAGAGGCGTCAGACCATGGGCGATAACATCACCCAAACCAGAGGCCATGATGATACCGATCAACGCCGAGACGAAGGCCATAAACGGCAGAATGGTTTTCAATACGGTATCGATGGTGTCACGTCCGGCCTGGAAGAACACCGCGACTACCGATCCCATCCCCATGCCAACTTTGGCCAGTAAACCGTCACTTTGCTCCGTGATTTTCTTGCTGGTGTCGTAGTCACGAGCTTTGGGTTGTGGCTCAGCGGCGGCAGTGGATGCCGCAGGAGGAACTTCAGCGCCGTCGGCAATCTCTACCAGGCTGATATTGTTTTCCCGTACGCCAGAAACGTAAATATCTTCCAGAATAAACTGCGCCAGCGGCCCGGAACGACCAGTGGAGTGGATATTTACAGTCGGGATGCGGCGTTTGGGATAGATACCGCAACGCAATGTGCCGCCACAGTCGATAATCGCAAGACCGATCTCTTCCGCTGGTGGTTCACCTTCCTTAAAGCCATCCACTGCAGGCCAGCCGGTAAGTTCGCTGAGCTTGTCAACGATCGCCGGGCGTGTACCGGCAGTAATATAGACAATCTTCTTGCCGGGGAGGATCGGGAGTTGCAATGGACCACCCCAACCGCCAGCACCTTTTTCAATACGGACATATGCACTCATGCTGCGCTCCACAGATTAAAGTTGAACATGACGATCCAGTTTGATGCCCATTTTGCGTTCGAACACGCTAGTGGTGAGATCGGTGATCCAGCCGCGGAAGAAGTTGGTGAACAACCCAACCAGGAAATAGCTCACTGCCAATGGTGCCAGTGGCAGGCCAAGTGTGCTCAGCCCACTGGCGACGCCGAGGTAGACGAACAGCTCACCTGGGTTGATATGTGGGAACAGACCATTCATGGAGTGGCAGCTATAGGAAGCGGCAGCGTAGTAACTCGGTTTGTACTTCTCAGGCATAAAACGCCCGAGGCTCAACGTCATAGGGTTACAGAACACAAAGGTGCCGATTAACGGCAGAAACAAATAGCGCGAAATCGGGTTACCGGCACAGCGCTGTGCCAATCTTTCGATACGATCCTGGCCAACAAAGTTGATCAGCGCGTTCATGATAACTAACAAACTGATCAGTAAAGGTAAAATGCCGGTCACCATACCAACAAACACTTCACCACCTTTCTGAAACAGACCGATAAACCACTCGGCTCCATGGGTAATTATGTCAATCATTATTTTTCTCCTGTGATGGATGCTATGGCCTGGAGCGAATAGCGGCTCTGTCGCCATGCGTCTTACATTACTCACTTTAAAATTTTTTTTGTTTATATGGATCACATTTTGAAAGATAAATGTTTTATTTTGAAAGATATAAATGAAATAAAAGGAAGATGTTAGTAGGGGTGTTAACGTTATGTTGCTGATTAATAGGCATAAAAAAGGCCCGAAGATTCGGGCCTTGTGAATAATAATGTTATAAAGTAATGGGTTAGGCGATAGTTACACTTTTGTCGAGATAAGTGTCCTGTACCGCGTTAATCAAGGCGATGCCCTCTTTCATTGATTTCTTGAAAGCTTTACGCCCCAGTATCAGGCCCATACCGCCAGCACGTTTGTTGATTACGGCAGTACGCACCGATTCCTGAAGATCGTTTTCACCGGCCGCACCGCCGGAGTTGATCAAACCTGCGCGCCCCATATAGCAGTTTGCCAACTGGTAACGAACCAGATCGATAGGGTGATCGGTGGTCAGCTTGGAATAGACACGATCGTCTGTGTAGCCAAATTTCACTGCACGGTAACCGCCGTTGTTCTCGGCCATTTTCTGTTTGACGATATCGGCGCCAATAGTGGCTGCAATATGGTTGGCTTGCCCGGTAAGGTCTGCGCTGGCATGGTAATCAACGCCATCTTTGTTGAATGCCGGGTTACGTAGATAGGCCCAAAGTACCGTCACCATTCCCAATTCATGCGCACGCTCAAAGGCGACCGAAATCTCTTCAATCTGACGGCGTGACTGTTCAGAGCCGAAATAAATGGTTGCCCCCACCGCAACTGCCCCCATGTTGAATGCCTGCTCGACGCTGGCGTAGAGAGTCTGGTCGTATTGGGTTGGGTAGCTCAGGGTTTCGTTGTGGTTGAGTTTAACCAGAAACGGGATCTTGTGGGCGTAGCGTCGGGATACAGAGGCTAACACGCCATAGGTAGAAGCCACGCAGTTACATCCGGCTTCAATCGCCAGTTCGACGATATTCTTCGGATCAAAATAGAGTGGGTTGGCGGCGAAAGATGCCCCTGCCGAGTGTTCAATGCCCTGATCGACCGGCAGAATCGATAAATATCCGGTGCCAGCAAGGCGGCCATGATTGAGTAAGGTTTGCATCGAACGCAGGACACTGTTCGGGCGATTGTTGTCGATCATAATCCGGTCAACAAAGTCGCCACCGGGCAGATACAGATTTTCAGCAGGGATGGTTGTACAACGATGTTGCAGCAGGTCTTCTGCTTCTTTACCTAACAATTGTGCAATATCAGTCATGATTAACTCCCGTTAAGCGCTTACATATGCCGGTCAGCTAAGGTAACTGACAACCGGCGGTCAATAAGCGGTGATTAAAGCGGTGAGAAACAGCCTAGCGAAATACTGATGGCGGGGAGAGTCAATAGATGCGATTGAGAAGAAATACCATCTGGGTGTTGCAATACGTGTAGGTGGTCGCTTTTTTACGCTAGAGCAACAGAGTAAAAGGGACCATGGTGCACGATCGCAAGCGAATTATTCGGCCTCGAACCAGTCGGTATTCTGCAGGGCAATCGGCGTTATAGAATAGATCATTTCCTGCAAATGCTCATGGATGGCGCGTTCTGCCGCATCGGGATCTCGCCCCTTCAGTGCTTCAAAGATAAGGTAGTGCTGCTCGATCAGGCTCTCGGGGGGAGAGACTTCACTCAGGCTGAGGAAACGTACCCGGTCCATCGTCGCCTTTATGGTTTCGATGGTTTCCCAGGCCAGCGTACAGTTGGCGATTTGCGTCAGCAGATAGTGAAATTCATCGTCCAGCGCTAAAAACTCTCTGATCTGATTATTCTGCGCGGCTAACGTCTGGCGATGCAGGTTATGCTCCAGCGCCAGCAACTGTTCAGGGGTGATGCTGGTGGCAGCGCGCCGTACAATGGCACACTCCAGCGCCTGGCGAATGAAGCGCCCATCGGCCACCCGTTTGGCAGAAATCTTCATCACAAAGGTGCCGCGCTGCGGCAGGATTTGCACCAGCCCAGCTTCAGCCAGCTTGATAAAGGCTTCACGTACCGGTTGGCGTGACACGCAAAACCGCGTAGAGATCTCTTTTTCTGAAAGTAGTGTGCCCGGCGGGATCGTGCAATCGACGATGTCTTTACGCAGGAAATGATAGATTTGTTGATTGACCGGTAGGCTATTCGTGAGGTTGTACGATTCTGACATGGCGACAATCAATCAGTAGGCTAAGAGTAAGTTGCCCAACATACTAGCAGATAAGCAGCCTGATTGCCCCTGCCGCAATGATGCTGGGGCAATCAATACTCACTAGCCGCTATTCAGTGGCTGTGCAGGCTTTTAGCTGCCTTAAACGCCGTGCTCTCGGCGGCATCTTCAACCTCGCTCAAATCACGATCTTTCACTTCTGGCATTATCAGTGTCGCCGATAAACCGATAATGGAATAAGCAATCATCATTATGGCAATAGGCCACCAGGAATCGGTGATATTGCAGAAAATACCGGCTAGAACCGGTCCGAAACCCACAGCCACCAGACCACCAGCCTCTTTGGCAATCGCCATACGGGTAAAACGGTTACGTGAGCCAAACATTTCCGCCATGGTGATGTTTTCCAGCGCAAACAGGCCGAGCACCGCGACATTATGAATTACAATAATGGCGGCCATAATGGTGCTTACGTTATTGCTCTTGTCCACAATCAACGAAATCATCGGGTAAGCCAAAATAATCGCCGAGAGGTTAACCAGAATATAAGGTATCCGGCGGCCAAACTTGTCTGAAAGCCAACCGAGTAATGGAATGGTAATAAAGCCGATGACCGAGCTGATCATTAAAGCATCTGTAGGGATAGCTTTATCAAACAGTAATGTCTGTACCAGATAACCGGCCAGGAAAGTTTGTATCAAGCCGGAATTGCCTGCTTGCCCAAAACGCAGCCCGGTAGCCAACCAGAAAGATTTGCTGCTGAACATTGCCGACAGCGAATGGGTGTCGCCGGTTACTGCGGCTTGCGGGCTGGAAGTGGCGTTATCGTCATTCACTTTCTCAAATACCGGGCTTTCTTTCAGGTTCATCCGCAACCAGATAGCAAACAGCATGACCACCACGCTGGCCAGGAAAGGGACGCGCCAACCCCAGGCCAACAGTTCTTCTTTGGTCAGCAAGAAGAACATCATCGCCCAGATCGCGGTTGCGGACAGCGTGCCGCAGTTGGTTCCCATCGCCACCAATGAGGAGATAATCCCGCGTTTACCTTTAGGGGCATACTCTGCCAGCATAGTCCCGGCACCGGATATTTCTGCTCCAGCCCCCAACCCTTGGATAATACGCAGCAACACCAATAGTAAAGGGGCGAAAATACCGATCTGGGCATAGGTTGGCAGGACGCCAATCAATGTGGTGCAGATACCCATCATGGTAATGGTAATAAACAGGACCTTCTTGCGGCCGATGGTGTCCCCCATGCGGCCAAAGAAGAATGCCCCAACGATGCGGGCAATATAACCCGCTCCGTAAGTTCCCATTGCCAGTATTAATGCCATTGCGGCAGACTGCTCAGGGAAGAATATTTCATGAAAGACCAAGGCAGCACCGAGTGAATAAAGCTGGAAATCCATAAACTCCAGTGCCGTGCCTAACCAGCCAGAAACGGCTGCCTTGACCAGATCCGAAGTGTTTCTTTCAGGCTGAGTATATTCAGTGTGAGTGTTTATCATTGTTCTGTTCCCGCAATGGTTGTCGTGAGTACAGCAAGTTTTGTCAGCGCCGCTCGCCCGTCAGGTTGCGGTGCAGGCAGGCAAACGTGGTTGGCTAGAATTTCAATAGAACTTTGCAGCACTGCTTTTGGTCACTTTCGAAAATCTTCATGGCATCAATTACCTGAGAAAAGTCGAACTGGTGGGTGATCAGTTTCTCGGGGGAGATCTTGCGGGCAGCCATCCACTCGATAACCTGTGGAAAGCGGTTACTGTTTAGCCGTGAACTGTAAATAGTGATTTCTTTACTGGTGATGGCTTGCTGGTTGAGTATGCAAGGCTCGGCAGAGAAACCCATGATACCGATACGCGCGGCAGGGGAGGCTAAGCCGATGGCCTCTGGCAAGATCGCCGGGTGGCAGGCGGCATCAACAATCAGCGTAGGCCGAATAGCGAGCTTGTGCAGTTCGCTGGCCAAGTCGAGTTGGCTGTTGTTGATCGTTCGATCAGCACCGTTGGCTGCGGCCATGGCAAGGCGTTCGTCAATGCGATCGACAGCGATAATTGTTTTTACGCCGTAAACGCCACGCAAAGCCTGAATGGTGGTCAACCCCATCGGCCCTGCGCCATAGACCAGGGCAATATCCAGCGGACCGGGTGCCATCTGCTGGCAGATATTGGCGGCAATGGTAAAGGGCTCAACCATCGTAGCGTTATCGTCGGGGATACTGTCTGGTATCCGATGGGCATTTTGCGCTGGTAAGGTGATATATTCGCTAAAGCCGCCGTCACGATGTACCCCGATAACACTCAGTTCGCTACACACGTTTGGTCGCCCAACCTGGCAGGGGTAGCAGTGGCCGCAGCTGACTACCGGATCACCGACGACCCGCTCGCCGATACGCGAGGGGGGAACCCCTGCGCCAATCGCATCAATATGGCCGAAAAACTCATGGCCGATGACGCGTGGATATTTGGCAAATGGATTATGACCGCGATAGATATGCACATCAGAACCACAGATCCCGGCGCTGACAACGCGGATGCGTACTTCACCAGCCAGTGGCTGAGGCAGCGGACGATCTTCGATAACCAGCTGTTCTGGCTGTTGAACGGTAATACTTTTCATCGTGACTCCTCGATTTACCAGTTCCACAAAGTACCGTCTTCCAGACGGGCGACCGGCAGGTAGGCGGGATCATAGGGATATTTGGCCGCCAGCTTTTCGTCGAATTCGATACCCAACCCCGGTTTTTCCCCCGGATGCATGTAGCCATTGTCGAAGGTCCAACTGTGTGGAAAGACTTCCAGCATCTGCTCGGAGTAACCCATGTATTCCTGAACGCCAAAATTCGGCACCCAGAGATCAAAGTGCAGCGCGGCGGCCATACAGATTGGCGAGAGATCTGAAGGGCCGTGTGAACCGGTACGAACCTGATAAAGCGAGGCAAAGTCGGCGATGCGGCGCATCCCGGTGATGCCACCGGCGTGAGTGATGGTGGTTCGGATATAATCGATCAACTGTTCTTCAATCAGCTGTTTGCAGTCCCAGATGCTATTGAACACCTCACCAACCGCAATCGGAGTTACGGTGTGCTGGCGGATCAGACGGAAGCATTGCTGATTTTCTGCCGGGGTGGGATCTTCCATCCAGAACAGGCGGTATTGTTCAATGCTTTTACCAAAACGGGCCGCTTCGATGGGCGTGAGACGGTGGTGCATATCGTGCAGTAAATGTTGCTCGAAACCGAATTTGTCGCGTACGGCCTCAAACAGTTTCGGGGTGAAATCGAGATACTTTTCTGTCGACCAACTTTGTTCTTCTGGCCAGTGACCTTTGGTCGCTGGCTCATAAGCCAGCCCTTTGCCTTTGGCCATGCCGTAGGTGGTTTTCATCCCTGGAACAGCGCACTGCACACGAATGGCCTTGAATCCCATTTCCTGGTGTTTGGCATAGTCGTCCAGCACTTCGTCTATCGAGTGGCCGGTCGTATGGCAATAGACCATGACGCCAGAGCGGGAAGCGCCCCCCAATAGCTGGTAGAGGGGCATATTGGCCGCTTTGGCTTTAATGTCCCACAGCGCCATATCTACCGCCGAAATCGCCGACATGGTGACAGGGCCACGCCGCCAGTAGGCACCTTTGTAGAAGAATTGCCAGATGTCTTCAATCTGGTGGGCGTCACGCCCAATGAGCTGTGGGCAGAGGTGATCTTTCAAATAAGACGCTACCGGCAGTTCACGGCCATTCAAGGTGGCGTCGCCAATCCCGGTCAGCCCGTTTTCTGTGGTGATTTTAATAGTGACAAAATTTCTGCCCGGGCAGGTAACAAACACCTCGGCTTTAATGATCTTCATGACATCCTCATCCTGTTCTAACGCAATACGTTATGCGCGAAAAATAACCGTGATATAACTACCATACAAGTATGAGTTGCCGAATTTGCCAATCAGGATCACATTAATCGCCGGATCGAAAGGGGAGATGAGCTGTGGAAAGAAAAGGTCAGGGGGTTGATGACAAAGCGGCCTTCTGACCCGAGATACCAGGGCCTGGCGCACCGAGGGGCGCTCCGACGGTTTACGCCGTTACGACCCTCTCCCTAATAACGGGGTTTTTCAGCAGTCTGAGGCCCTGTTTCAGGGCCTGGTTTCAGCCGCAATTATTGCAAGAGAGCGCAATCTGGTGGCAGACGGCATGCGATGGCATTGGGTAGCACTTCAATACGAAAATGCTTGCCCCTAAGGGGCTCACCATCCAGATTGAAGGCGATTTCATGCGGCGCACTGATTTCCAGCCAAGGCAAGGAAACATCAACGATGTTACTGTTCTCTTCACCGCTGAACAGGGTGTTGACCAGTGCAGGCAGCAGTTCTTTGGTGGTTAACAGGCGCACTTGCAGTAAACCATCGTTAATCAGGGCGCCAGGGCACAGCTGCTGCCCACCCCCTGCTTGCTTACCGTTGCCAATGCCGATGACCAAGGCTTCTCCAGACCAATGAAAATCAGGGCCTCTGATCACGCAACTGTCGGCTTTCAGCGCATCCAGCCGCAGCAGCCCATGGATAAAGTAGGAGACGGCCCCCAAGGTCGATTTCAGTATTTCTGGGGTTTCTGTGGTGATGCGTGTACCAAAACCCCCGGTGGCCATATTAACGAAGCAACGATCATCGTTCACTTTTGCCAAGTCGATGGGCACCGTCCGCCCCTTGATCGCCAGGGAAAGCGCCAGTTCTGGCTCCAAGGGAATAGAGCAGGCAGTAGCAAAGTCGTTGGCGGTACCCAGCGGCAAGATACCCAGTATCGGGCGTTCTTCTGTCGGCAGTTTTAGCAGCGCTGTAACTACCTCGTTAATTGTGCCGTCACCGCCACCCGCAATCACGGTTTCGGCACTCAACGGGTGGGCTTCCGTGACAAAGCGAGCCGCATCACCGTGCTCCCAGGTTACGCGAACATGCAAAATCTGGCCTTCATCCCGCAACCTGCTCACTGCTGCCCGGACTTCCTCGTTACTGGCACTTTTACCATTGATTATAAGTAGTGCAGGGGGATATTGGCTCATTCCCGATCGCCTCTGGTGAAGAACGGTGTGGTGTCTAATGGGTTCATATAGCCTATTCGGGTGCGTTATCTCAATGGGCGCGAGTCATTGTAGAACATTTTTGAGGGAACCCAACCTGGTTTTAATGAATAGGACGATTGCACCCTCCACAACGGCACATGGCATTCATATATACTCGTCATACTTCAAGTTGCATGTGTGTTGGCTTTCCTCGTTCACCCCAGTCACTTACTTGAGTAAGCTCCTGGGGATTCACTGCGTTGCCGCCTTCATGCAACTCGAATTATTTAGAGTATAAACTGATGAATGCTCTTTTTATTGCCTTATAATCTGAAAAATGAAATAATCTCACTACAATTACGCGGTTGAAATTTCAGAAAATAAAGTTAATTTGATTCTGATGAATATCGTGATGATTATTTGATTTGTGAATAAACATATCAATTTTATACTTTTTGTTATTTTCTATTTTCTATTTTTAATTTTCTGGATTTTGTGATATCTATTGTCAACATCCATATGTGGTAAGGAATATCATGACGTTGTTTTTTGAGTTTTTTAAATCCCCGATGTGCTTTTTTAAAAAACGATTTGAATATATTGATTATTTTCAAAGTCTTATAAGACTGCCTTCTCCCTCTTTGCGTTACAAGGTATTGTTACTCGTTTTTTTATGCCTTGGCGTAAAATGCACCTATGCACAGATTGGCACGCCTCGTACCTTTTGGGCAGTGGGGATGCCAATTACATTTATTGATATTAATGATCTCCATTTCCCCAGCGATCAAGCTGGTGCAACGGTGTCAAAGGCTTTTTTTGTAGGCGGTTATCGCTATTATTTTCAGTATTACGCTCCAAATCGTCCAACTGATGTTATTTATCCTACTGCCTTGGTACATCTTTATGGGGTATCAAATTTTCCCGTTTCCACCATCAACCCTGGATATTTAAAGCTGAATGACGATATTGATGTACAATTAGGGATGAACAGTTGGCAGAGTAGTTTTTTTACTGTCCCTTTTGACTGGCGTCTGGTAAGTGCCATCCAACTTTCTGATGCAGGGGGATTTTCTTATACTAACTCTGACTGGCTTAGAATTGATATGAAGCTCAAGCTCAGAAGGAATATCATTGGTGGTTTGACATTGTTGCCGAATGAAATATTAATAGCAGAAGTGTATGGGGGATTAACCTATGGGCAGTATACCACGCCACCTGGTGTGCGAAGCCCGACCCCGGCCTTTCGTTTTTTTTTAAAAGGGCAGATGGCTCCAATACCGGCGAAATGTAACATTAGAGTTAAAAACCAGGGTGAATATAATGTGAACTTTGGTGACTTGAGCAGTGCAGAGATCGGTAGCGATGGTAGCCGTTATGGTAAAAGTATATTACTTGACTACCGCTGTAATAATGACTATAACCTGCCGATAAAAATCACCTTGGTCGCTAGCCAAAGTGCTTTTTCCAGCGATTATATTGCAAGCAGTAATAAAGACTTGGGGATTATTATGAAATACAATGGCAACGTTGTGAGGCCGAACAGCAGTTTTAATACTCGATTACAAAACGGGCAAGGCCATGACGTTATTTATTTTTCCCCGGTCAAAAACCCCACGCAAAAAACGATCGTTGATGGAGAGTTTACCGCGAACGCAGTATTGATGATGTCCGTTCAGTGAGGCGTAGACCGTTTGGGGCCGCGCCAGCTGTGTATGCACCTAGCGATGAGGAGCCTGATTGCTGCATACCTGAATAATTTATTTTAGAAAGAGAAAAAGAAAATGCCAACCCAAGGGAGATTGGGTTGGCTAAGGAGGTGGTTCCTAGTATTGCTATGCAAATATTTTCGTTATTAGTTTTAAGCAGCATGATAATAACCAAGCTGCTCGGAAATTGATGTGATCAGATTCTAATATTTGCTAAAAAATAGCACCATAAAGAATTTGACTGAATTTACGTCAATCTTGCGGCAAATTGCGGATCAATAATGCGTAATTGAGGTCCACATCCTCGGGGATTGGCAAATAAACAATATGGCCATTACCGGGGGCGACGTCGATAGCAGTACCTTTCTTGTTTTGCATATTTTCTATAGTAAACATAACGTTACCTGAAGGTGTCATTATTTCCACACTGTCACCGAGCAGGAATTTATTTTTAACATCAACTTCGGCCCAGCCGTTGAGACGAACGCCGGTAAATTCGCCGACGAATTGCTGGCGTTCAGAAATTGAAGAGCCGTAATCATAATTCTGATGCGTATCGTGCGTGTGGCGGCGCAGGAAACCCTCGGTATAACCACGGTGCGCCAAACCTTCCAGGGTGGTGAGCAGGCTTGGATCAAAAGGCTTACCGGCAACGGCATCATCGATAGCGCGGCGATAGACCTGAGCGGTACGTGCACAGTAATAAAACGACTTGGTTCGGCCCTCTATTTTCAGCGAATGCACGCCCAACTGGGTAAGGCGTTCAACATGCTGTATGGCACGTAAATCCTTTGAGTTCATGATGTAAGTGCCATGTTCGTCTTCAAAGGCACTCATATACTCACCGGGTTTTTGCGCTTCAGAAAGCATAAATACTTTATCGGTTGGGGCACCAATACCCAGCGTTGGTTCAATGTTTTGCACTGTAATAGGTTCATGCATATGTACAATGCTACCCGTATCGTCCTCTTTACCTTCTTCTGCCTTGTATTGCCAGCGGCAGGCATTGGTACAGGTTCCCTGATTGGGGTCACGCTTGTTGATATAGCCGGAAAGCAGGCAGCGGCCTGAGTAGGCCATGCAGAGTGCGCCATGAACGAAAATCTCCAGTTCCATTTCCGGCACTTGGCTACGGATTTCAGCAATTTCATCCAATGACAGTTCGCGGGAAAGAATGACGCGCGACAACCCCATCTGCTGCCAGAACTTGACCGTGGCCCAGTTGACCGCATTAGCCTGTACCGAGAGATGAATGTCCATATGCGGGAACGCTTCCCGCACCATCATGATCAAACCGGGGTCGGACATAATCAGCGCATCTGGCCCCATATCGATAACGGGTTTCAGATCGCGCAGGAAGGTTTTCAGTTTGGCATTGTGTGGCGCGATGTTGACGACCACATAGAATTTTTTGCCCAACGCATGAGCTTCGTTTATCCCTAGTGCCAGATTCTCATGGTTAAATTCGTTGTTGCGCACCCGTAGGCTGTAACGTGGCTGGCCGGCGTATACCGCATCGGCACCGTAGGCAAAGGCATAACGCATGTTTTTCAGCGTTCCGGCCGGGGAAAGCAGTTCTGGTGTAAACATAATCATTCTCGGTCTGATTTCAGGTCAGTACCGCGCCACCCGATGGCGCAGCGAAAGCGGGGAATTGTAGCGGCAGCGCGGCAAGAAATCAGCAATTAACCGGAGTTTTTCGGGGGCTATTGATCTTCGTCATGGCAGGGGGACTTTATTACTTATGGTGCTGCTGGCAGCACTTTGAGCACTGTGAAGGATACGCGGCCATGATGCCGCGCATGGGGGGAGGCTCAAACGCTTAAATCACGAACGTCTTGGCTGGGGCCATTTTTTATTACTGACTCGATGCCCTTTTTTGCAGCACTTTCCGAACTGTACATCTGGCTGGTGCCGATCACCTGATGATTTTTGGCATTCAAAACGAAATAGTGTTGGTTATTGCTGCTGGTTTTCAGCCCAAACTGTGCCTCATGGGGCGAATTGACCTGCACGGAAGAAATACCATTTTCTGCTGACGCTTTGCTGGCATACATCTCGCTGGAAAGTATGATCTCCCCATTGCTGGCATGCAGTGTGAAGTGGTATTGCCCGTTACTCGCTCTTTTCATCACATAGTAGCCTGTTGCCATAGTCCTTCTCCTGTTGGTTGCAATGAGCGAGATAAGTGTAGTCAACAAGGCTGTAACATGAGGGGCTATTTATGCCAGCCTAAAGCCCATTCAGCAATTTGCAAGGCTCAGCCTCCCAACGATAGCCCACACCATATACTGAACGGATAAAGGCCTTATCCTCGTCGATATGTTCCAGTTTACGCCGCAGATTTTTGATATGGCTATCAATGGTACGATCGGTGACCACACGGTAATCGTCGTAAAGATTGTTCAGCAATTGCTCGCGTGAAAACACGTTGCCAGGCTGGCTAGCCAAGGTTTTTAACAAACGGAACTCTGCCGGCGTCAAATCCAGGATCTGGCCGCGATAACTGGCCTGAAAGCGAGGCTCATCAATATGCAACAAGGCATCATCATCGTTGCGCTCCTGATCCCGGGAACAGCGACGTAAAATGGCTTTCACCCTGGCGACAACCTCGCGTGGGCTGTAGGGCTTGCAAATGTAATCATCTGCGCCGATCTCCAGCCCCAGAAGGCGGTCGATCTCCTCAATTTTGGCAGTGACCATCATGACGGGGATCTCGGTAAAACGGCGCAGCTCGCGGCAGACGGTCAGGCCGTCGCAGCCCGGTAGCATCAGATCGAGCAAGATCAATGCTGGTGGATGAGCATGTACTGCGGGGATAACGTCGTTACCGTTGGTTAGCCAACATGTGGCGTAGCCCGCCGCCTGCAGATAATCCACCAGCAATTGACCCAGTTTTGGCTCATCTTCCACAATCATGATCTGTAGTGGCTGATTGAGATTTTCCATCAAGTAACCTTGTTATTCACCCGTTTTGGGCAAGTCTACCGTAACGCGTATGCCACCGAAAGGCGAGTGCTCCGCGTGGATGTTGCCGCCGTGCGCTTCGACAATGTTATGGCAGATGGCAAGCCCGAGCCCCGATCCACCACTGGCACGGTTGCGCGATCCTTCGGTACGGTAAAAACGCTCGAAAATACGGGCCAGCTGTTCATCGCTAACGCCGGGGGCACTGTCCTGCCAGTAAATCTGCACGGTTCCCGGCAGGTGTTCAATACCGATCTCCAGCTTGCCGCCCGCATCGGTATAGCGCAGGCTGTTTTCTAGCAGGTTGTTGAATAACTGATTCAGGCGATCAGGATCGCCAAATAGTATCGCCTGTGGTGGCAAGTGAGTGATGATCGTCAACTGTTTGGTATGAAAACGTTCACGGAAGGCCGCTACGGCGATTTCCAGCAGATGCACGCAGTCTACCTGCGATTTGCGGTAAGCCAGTGCTCCGAGATCGGAAAGCGAAAGTTGGTGCAGATCGTTGACCAGTTTGGTGAGTGTGGACACTTCAGCCTGCAGCGAAATGAGGGAGGCGGGTGTCGGTTGGCGCACCCCATCCTGTAAGGCTTCCAGCTCACCGCGCAGTACCGCCAATGGGGTGCGTAGCTCGTGGGAAATATCCGCCATAAATGCCCGCCGCATCTGTTCGTTCTTTTCCAGCGAGGTAGCGAGATGGTTGAAATCCTGCGCCAGCCTGCCAAGTTCATCCTGGCTGCTCACTGCCACCCGCGTGCTGAAATCTCCCGCCGCCAGCCGGTGTGTTCCTGCTACCAGGCGCTTAACCGGGGCCAGAAATCCGCGCGACATCAGCCAAGTGACTGCCGCAGCCAGTAGTGTGGATAATGCAACGATCACCCAGCTGGTTTGGCGTTGCTGGCGGTCAAAGTTGATATCGGCGTTGCGTGTCAGCCTCTCTGGTGGAGTTGCTACCACCCAACCAACGATTTGATCGTTGTAACGGATAGGGTGGCGGGTAGTTTCCTGAGGAATTGGGCCACTATGCCCGACCAATCGATTGTTTTGGCTATCTACCACCCAAAACTGGGTTCGCCAGCCTTTGGGCGGCAGGCTCTGGTTGCTGTCATTGCTGCGTTCAAACGATCGCATGATCCGGTAGACCACCTGATCGTTATTGCGCAGAAATGCCCAGCTACCGTGTTGGCTATACTGTTCCTCCAGCGCTTCACCAAGCATCGAAATACGCTGCTCATTACTGTGCTTGATATAATCGATGAATCCGCGTTCAAAGCTAATCCGGACTCCCCAATGCATGGTGAGCAACGCCAGCATACAGGTAGCGAAAATTGCCATGAAAAGTTTGCCGGTGATACCTATTCTCATTGGGTCCTCGTTGAACCGGTACCCGGTTCCTTTTTCAGCTGGCGATTGGTGGCAGTATCGGCAGGGACTTTAGCAAAGGCCAGTGCCGGGAGTGCAATAATCAGCGCCATACAACCATAGCTATAGATAAAAGCATGGTGCATGGCCGGGCTGTTGGCGACTACCTGCTGGTGGGCGAAGCTACCGATCAGTATCCCGGCAATACTGACGCCAAGGCTCATGGAAAGCTGCATCACCATCGACAGCAGGCTGTTACCGCTGCTGGCAAGGCGATCGGGCAAATCTTTCAGCGTGAGAGTATTCATTGCCGAGAATCGCAGGGAGTTAACCATCCCCTGAAAGAACAGCACGGCTGGCAACAGATAAACCCAGCCCAGTATGGCGATCAGCGGAAAACTTAAACTGACCAGCGCCAGCATTAAGGTGGCGGCAACCAGCACATTGCGGTAACCATAACGGTTAACTACCTGCACCACGATACGTTTCATGCCCATGCTGCCGATAATCATCGGGATCATCATTAAGCCCGCGTGGAATGGTGAAAAACCCATGCCTATCTGCAGGAATAGCGGGGTCATAAAAGGTAGCATACCGCTCCCGATGCGCCCCAGTAGGCTACCGGTCAACCCCACCCGGTAGGTTTCAGTTTTAAACAGCCGGAGAGAAAACAGCGCACGGCTATTTCCCTTGGCATGCCACCAGTAGCTCGCCAGTGCCGCAAAGCCGATTGCTACCAGTGCGCCGATAGCGGCAGGTGATAGCCCCATGCCTTGGTGGCCGTCGAGTGCCAGGGTCAATGTTGCCATGCCCACGACCAGCATAATAAAACCTCTGACGTCAAAGCGGCGGGTTTGCATGGTGTAATTAGGCATCAACAGCAGTGTCGCTATTGCCCCGGCGATGCCGACGGGAATGTTGATCAGGAAGATCCAGTGCCAACTGGCATATTGCACCAGAAATCCCCCCAATGTCGGCCCCATCAGTGGGCCGATCTGCCCGGGTAAAGTCACAAAGGTCATCGCTGCCATATACTGTGCACGCGGGACAATTTTCATCACCGTCAGCCTGCCAACCGGTACCATCATCGCGCCGCCGATGCCTTGAACGACACGGGCAGCAACCAGCCCATTCAACGTTTCAGCCTGTGCGCACAGCAGCGAACCCAGCGAAAACAGAACGATGGCACTGAAGAACACCCATTTAACGCCAATCCGGTCCGCTAACCAGCCGCTAGCAGGCAGCATCACCGCAACCGTCAGCACATAGGAAACAATGACCGACTGCATACGCAGCGGGCTTTCACCCAGACTGGCAGCCATCGAAGGCAGTGCAGTATTAACAATAGTGGTATCCAGCGTCTGCATAAAGAAGCCGAAAGCCACAATCCACAGTTGCCAACGCACGGAGGTGGGGAGTAGTGGCGCGCTTTGTTTGTTCATCTTTTTGCTCGTCGTCTTTCAGGCCGCAGCGTTGTTGGCTGCACGTACTCGCCCCAGTCACTTGGCAAGAGCAAGCTCCTGGGGACTCTTACGTTTGCCGCCTAGCTGCAACCAGAAATCCATAGAGCAAAGGGCTCGTCGTCTTTCAGGCCGCAGCGTTGTTGGCTGCACGTACTCGCCCCAGTCACTTGGCAAGAGCAAGCTCCTGGGGACTCTTACGCTTGCCGCCTAGCTGCAACCAGAAATCCATAGAGCAAAGGGCTCGTCGTCTTTCAGGCCGCAGCGTTGTTGGCTGCACGTACTCGCCCCAGTCACTTGGCTAGAGCAAGCTCCTGGGGACTCTTACGCTTGCCGCCTAGCTGCAACCAGAAATCCATAGAGCAAAGGGCTCGTCGTCTTTCAGGCCGCAGCGTTGTTGGCTGCACGTACTCACTCCGGCAGCGGTGCCAGTTTCTTGCCTCTACGGAATTTCATCTGCAATCGGTCAAAGTACAGATAGATCACCGGGGTGGTATATAGCGTCAGTAGCTGGCTCATGACTAATCCACCCGCGATGGTGATCCCCAGCGGTTGTCGTAATTCAGCCCCGTCACCACTGGCTAAAACCAAGGGTAATGCGCCAAACAGCGCCGCCAGCGTGGTCATCATGATCGGGCGGAAACGCAACTGACAAGCCTGGAAGATCGCATCCTGAGCGTTAAGCCCACCATTGCGTTGTGCATCCAAGGCAAAGTCCACCATCATGATGGCGTTCTTTTTAACTATACCAATCAACAACATAATGCCAATCAAGGCGATCAGACTGAATGGGGCACTAAACAGCTCCAGCGCCAACAGTGCGCCGACGCCCGCAGAAGGCAGCGTGGATAGAATGGTCAGCGGATGGATATAGCTTTCGTATAGGATACCCAGCACGATATACACCGTGGCAATGGCGGCAGCGATCAGGAACAGTTGTGAGTTCAGCGTCTCTTGAAACAGCTGAGCGGTGCCAGCAAAAGTACCGCGCACGGTAGAGGGGACGCCAAGCTGGGTCATGGCCCGTTCTATGGCGACCGTGGCCTCATACAGGCTACCCCCTTCCGGCAGGTTGAACGAAATGGTCGACGCTGCCGATAATCCCTGATGGTTAACCGCCAGTGGCGCATTGGCAGGCCGCCATTGGGCAAAGTAAGAGAGAGGGATCGCTTGGCCGCCGCTGTTGATCACAAACATTTTCTCCAGGGAACTGACGTCCTGGGTATAAGGTGGCGCAACTTCCATCACCACCTTGTACTGGTTCAACGGCTGATAAATAGTGGATATCTGGCGCTGACCGAAGGCGTTGTTGAGCAGGTTGTTGGCATCAGTGACTGAAATACCCAAGCGAGACATGGTTTCGCGATCGTAGGTCAGATCCAGCTCTGAGCCTTTATCCTGCTGATCGGAGTTGACGTCCGCCAGTTCGGGCAACGCAGAGAGCGCTACACGGATCTTTGGCTCCCATTCGCGCAACTCGCGCAGGTCGTCCGCCAATAGGGTGTACTGATAACCGGCATTGGACTGCCGCCCACCGGCACGGATATCCTGCACCGCCATCAGGAACAGGCTGGCACCGGGTTCTTTCGCCAGTTTGGCACGCAGCCGGGCGATCACCTTCTGCGCATCATCGCTTCGTTCCGACAGGGGTTTTAGCGAGATAAACATCGATCCGCTATTGGTACGGGAACCACCGGTAAAACCCGTGACGTTATCGACATCTTTGTCGTCCCGCACGATCTTCATAAAGTCTTCCAGTTTACCGCGCATCGCCTGGAACGAGATGCTTTGATCTGCCTGGATAAAACCCAACAAACGCCCAGTGTCCTGTTCTGGGAAAAAGGTCTTCGGAATACTGATATACAGCCAGACGTTAAGCGCAATGATGGCGAAAAACAGTGCCAGTACCCAGCGAGCATGCCCCAAAACCCACTTGAGCGAGCGCCCATAACCCTGTTGCAAAGCAATCAGTACGCGTCCAAAACCGCGCTTGCGCCGTTGTTCACGGGCTGGCTGATAACGCAGCAGATAAGCGCACATCATCGGCGTTAAGGTCAGTGAAACCAGCAGTGAAAGCCCGATAGAAACCGAAAGCGTGACGGCAAATTCACGGAACAGCCTGCCGGGTAATCCGCCCATAAACAGCAATGGAATAAACACCGCTACCAGCGAGATGCTCATGGAAAGTACGGTGAAACCGACCTCGCGTACCCCTTTCAGTGCGGCATTAATCGGTTTCATGCCGGTTTCGATATGGCGCGAAATGTTTTCCAGTACCACGATGGCGTCATCTACCACGAAACCGGTGGCGACGGTGAGTGCCATCAGCGACAGGTTGTTGAGGCTGAAGCCGCACAGATACATGGCAGAAAAAGTACCGATCAGCGAAACGGGTATAGCCACCGCCGGGATCAAGGTTGCGCGGCCAGAACGCAGAAAAATAAATACCACCAGGATCACCAGGCCGATGGCGATCATCAAAGACTGTTCCACCTCAGCCAGCGATGCGCGAATGGTGGGGGAGCGATCCTGTGCGATATTCAACTCAATGGATGCGGGGATGTTCTCCCTCAGCGTAGGCAGCTCCGCGCGGATACGGTCGACGGTTTCAATAATATTGGCATCAGGCGCACGGCTGATGGTCAGAACGATTGCCGGTTTGGCGTTGGTCATCCCGGCGTTACGCAAATCCTGTACGGAGTCGATAACGTTTGCCACATCACCAAGGCGCACTGCCGCGCCATTATTGTAGTGAATAACCAGTGGCCGATAGGCGTCAGCGGTTTTCAGCTCATCGTTTGCTTGTATCTGCCAGCGCTGTTGCGGGTCATCTACCGCACCTTGCGGGCGGCGCACATTGGCATTGGCGATCGCTTTGCGCACCGTATCCAGCGAGATCCCCTGATTAAACAGCGCCCCCGGGTTAAGCTCCACACGCACAGCGGGTAAGGAACTACCACCGACAGATACATCGCCGACGCCTTCGGTCTGGGCAATTCTTTGCGCCAGCTGTGTAGAGGCGAAATCATACAACTGCCCTTGGTTGTAGGTATCCGAGGTCAGCGTCAGGATCATGATCGGCGCATCGGAAGGATTGACCTTACGATAGGTTGGCCGGTTCGGCATCCCGGTGGGCAAAAGACTCTGAGCGGCATTAATGGCTGCTTGTACGTCACGTGCCGCACCGTTGATATCACGCTCGAGATCGAACTGCAAGATCACCCGCGTGCTGCCAAGGGAACTGGTTGAGGTCATTTCATTGACCCCGGCGATGCGCCCTAGTGCCCGTTCTAGCGGCGTGGCTACCGAAGAGGCCATGGTTTCCGGATCGGCACCCGGTAAAGATGCGCTAACGACAATCACTGGCAAATCAATTTGCGGCAGGGGGGAAACCGGCAATAGCCGGAAGCCAAGTATCCCGGCGAGAGCGATGGCCAGCGTCAGCAGTGTTGTTGCCACTGGCCGATGGATAAACAGGGCGAAGAATTTCACGGTAACTCCTGCGGTTCCACTTGGCGGTGGGTGCTGCGTGCCAATTTATCAAACAGCAGGTAAATCACCGGGGTGGTAAACAGCGTGAGGATCTGGCTTACCACCAGACCGCCAACCATGCAAACGCCCAGAGGCTGGCGCAGTTCTGCCCCTACACCCGTGCTCAGCATCAGCGGCAATGCACCCAGCAACGCCGCCAGTGTGGTCATCAGGATCGGGCGGAAACGTAGCAAACAGGCCTGATAGATTGCATCATAGGGCGTTAACCCTTGCTCACGTTCGGCGGCCAGAGCGAAGTCGATCATCATGATGGCGTTCTTTTTCACGATGCCGATCAGCAAAATAATACCGATAATGGCGATCACATCCAGCTCATGCCCTGAAATCATCAGGGCCAGCAAGGCTCCCACCCCGGCGGTTGGCAAGGTAGAAAGGATGGTCACCGGGTGAATAAAGCTTTCATACAGTATGCCTAACACGATATACATCGAAACGATAGCCGCCAGAATCAGCCACAGTGTGTTGCCCAGCGAGGCCTTGAATGCCAGCGTTGCCCCCTGGAATTGCGTGGTGATGTCTTTCGGCATATTGAGGTTGTGTTCAGCCTGGGTAATGGCATCCACCGCTTCACCGAGCGAATAATTATCGGCAACGTTAAACGACACGGTGGCCGACGGGAATTGAGCGAGATGGTTGATCGACAGGGGGCCAAAGCGCTCCTCTATTTTGGCCAGGGTGCTCAGTGGCACGGTGGTGCCGTTGCTGCTGGTCAGGCGAATATCGTTTAATGCCGCCAGCCCTGGCGTGTGGGTAACATCATGTTCCAGCACTACCCGATACTGATTGGCCTGGGTGTAAATGGTGGAGATCAGACGCTGACCAAAGGCGTTATAAAGCGCGTTATCTATATCGCTCATGGTAATACCCAGCCGGCTGGCACTGTCACGGTCCACATTCACATAGGCAACCAACCCTTGGTCCTGCCAATTGCTGGTCAAATCAGTCAGTTGTGGGGACTGCTGTAATTCAGCCATCAACTTGGGTACCCATAGGCTGAGTTCATCAAGCGACATGGCCTGCAGGGTGAACTGATATTGCGTGCGGCTGACCTGGGTATCAATAGTCAGGTCTTGAACCGGTTGCAGATACAGTTTTACGTCGGGGAAATGCGCCATCTGTTGTTGCAGGCGAGTAATGATCGCCGGAATACGTTCGCTGCGCTCGCTCAGGGGCTTCAGGGTGATCTGAAGTCTGCCGCTGTTGAGCGTGGCATTGCTGCCATCAACCCCGACAAATGAGGTCAGACTTTCTACCGCCGGATCCTTGAGGATTTCAGCGGCGACCCGCTGTTGGCGTTCCGCCATATTGCTGAATGACACGCTTTGTGGGGCTTCTAACGTTCCCTGAATGATGCCGTTATCCTGCACCGGGAAGAACCCTTTCGGGATCAGCAGATAGAGTAAAACGGTCAGCACCAGTGTGCTCAGCGCGACGCTCAGCGTCAGCCTGGGGTGGTTAAGCACCACTTTCAACCAAACGCCATAGCGCGCAATTACCCGTTCAAAAAATCGTTCCGAAGCACGAGAGAAACGGTTTTGTTTGCGCAGTGACTCGTGGCTGAGCATCCGCGCGCACATCATTGGCGTCAGCGTCAGTGACACCAGTGCAGAAATCAGGATGGCTACCGCCAGCGTTACGGCAAATTCACGGAACAGGCGGCCGACGATATCGCCCATAAACAGCAGCGGGATCAGCACGGCAACCAGTGAAAAGGTGAGCGAGATAATGGTAAAGCCGATCTCTCCGGCTCCTTTCA
Source organism: Serratia aquatilis (assembly GCF_044865145.1). Lineage (NCBI taxonomy): Bacteria > Pseudomonadati > Pseudomonadota > Gammaproteobacteria > Enterobacterales > Yersiniaceae > Serratia > Serratia aquatilis. The sequence continues at coordinate 1,666,681 of NZ_CP173186.1, forward strand.
ACGCGGCATCCAGCGGTTTTTCGCCTTTCTCGATATAGCGTGAGATGTTTTCGATCACCACGATGGCATCGTCCACCACAAAGCCAGTGGCGATGGTTAGTGCCATTAACGTCAGGTTATTGATTGAGAAACCGAGAAAATACATGACGGCAAAAGTGCCGACCAGCGACAGCGGTACTGCCACGCTCGGGATAATGGTTGCGGGCACGTTACGCAGGAATACGTAGATCACCATAATGACCAGTACCACTGCTAACAGCAGCTCGAACTGCACATCGCTGACCGAGGCCCGGATGCTGGCGGTTCGGTCGGTTAATACTTTTACGTCCACCGACTTTGGCAGGCTTTTGATCAACTCTGGCAGCATTTCGCGGATACTGTCGGCGGTGGCTATCACGTTGACACCCGGTTGGCGCTGAATATTCAGCACAATCGCCTGCTCTTTATTGGCCCAAGCGGCCAGATGGTTGTTTTCCGCCCCTTGCTCGATAGTGGCAATATCCTGCAGACGAATTGCGGCACCGTTTCGGTAGGCGATAATCAACTGCCGGTAATCCTCGGCGGTTTTCATCTGATCGTTGGCAGAGAGCGTTACTGAACGCGTTGGGCCGTCCAGATTGCCTTTTGCCGAGTTGACGTTGGCATTGCTGATGACGGTACGAATGGTTTCACTGTCGAGCCCGTAGGCGGCGACCGCCGTGGGGTTGAGCTTCACCCGAACGGCCGGGCGCTGGCCACCGGAAAGGGTCACCAGGCCCACGCCGGTTACCTGCGAAATCTTCTGCGCTATTCGGGTTTCCACCATGTCTTGCACTTCGGTCATCGGCATGGCGTTTGAGGTAACGGCCAGCGTCAGGATCGGCGGATCGGCTGGGTTGACCTTGCTGTAAATCGGTGGGTAGGGCAGATCGTTGGGTAACAGGTTGGTGGCGGCGTTAATCGCGGCCTGCACTTCCTGCTCGGCAACATCCAGTGGCAGTTCAAGCTGAAACTGGAGTGTAATAACCGACGCGCCGCCGGAACTCTGTGATGCCATCTGTTTTAGGCCGGACATCTGCCCGAACTGGCGCTCCAACGGGGCGGTGATCGCTGAAGTCACCACATCCGGGCTAGCGCCTGGATACAGCGTGACTATCTGAATCGTGGGGTAATCCACTTCCGGCAGGGCGGAAACCGGTAATGAACGGTAACCGATAATCCCGGCTAGCAGGATGGCCAGCATAAATAGCGTGGTGGCTACCGGGCGTAGGATAAACAGGCGGGAAGGGCCACCACCACTATTTGGGGACATCGACTGCATCAGGATTTCCCCTGAGCTTTGGCTTGGCGATTGGTTGGGACGTTTGCAGAGGCTTTCTGTGGCTCCAGCACCTCAACCTGCATGCCTTCGGTCAGACGATCAATACCGTCGGTCACCACCCGGTCGCCAACGTTGACACCGGCAGTGATGACCACTTGCTGGCTGTCCTGAATACCCGCAGTGACCCGATGTTTGCTGACTTTGTTGTCTTCACTCAATATCCAGACAAAGTGGCCCTCGTTACCCATTTGCAGTGCGGCACTTGGGATCACGATGGCATTCTGCAACGTATCCACCTTCAGTTGTGCGTTGACGAACTGGTTAGGGAACAGCGCATCATCCTGATTATCAAAGCGCGCTTTCAGTTTAATAGTGCCGGTGGTGGTATCGATCTGGTTATCCAGACTCAAAAGAGTGCCGCGGGCCAACTGTTGCTGATTGGTACGATCCCTGGCTTGGACGCTCACAGGGCCTGCTTTTTGCGCTTTAACCAGATCGGCAATATTGCTTTCCGGCAGGGTAAAAACCACATCGATGGGGTGTGTTTGGGTGATCACCACAATGCCCGTGCTGCTGCCACTGGCGATATAGTTCCCCACATCAACCAGTTTCAGGCCTACCCGGCCATCAATAGGTGCGGTGATTTTGCTGAAGGATAGCTGTAGTTTTGCGCTGTCGACGGCACCTTGATCGGCCTTGATTGCTCCCTCGGTCTGCTGCACCAGCGATAGCTGGGTATCAAGCTCTTGTCGCGACACCAGATTGGTTTTTACCAACTGTTGGTAACGGGCCAGGTCCCGTTTGGCATTGGCTAATGTAGCCTGATCTTTTGCCAGTTGCCCCAAGGCTTGGGTTAATTGCACTTGGTAAGGGCGTGGGTCGATCTCCGCCAGTAGATCACCAGCTTTTACCTGCTGGCCTTCAGTGAAGTGGATCGCCATCAATTGGCCTTCAACGCGGCTGGTAACGGTGACGGTATTGGCCGCAGTCGCTGTGCCTAACCCGGAAAGAAAGCGTGGTACGGTTTGTTGCGTGGCGGTCGCTGCTTGTACCGGTGACATAGGGGCACTACGTCGGCCACCTGCTCTTCCGCCAGCCGCGCTGTTGCCTGAACCCGCGTTACGGGCAACTGGTGCCGCATCGTTCACCTGGGGAGGGCTGAAGTGGCGCCAAATCAGGAAGGTGGCAATAACCACGACAACAGCAGCCAACAGGCGGAGTATCAGTGAACGGCGTTTGGGTTTTGCATTCATAGCGGTGAATATTCTCTCCAGAGGCAGGCGTGCAGGCAATCATTGCCAACAGTGATACTCCTCACAGGATACTATTTTAGCGAGTTACAGCAGCACAAAAATGAAGGAAATATGGAAGAAATGTCAGGATTCCAGGAAGAAGTTTCAGCCAGTGGCATTTTTTCTGACATATAGCCAACATTACTGCGCCTATTGGCTAGGCTGTGTCCCTCAATTGCACGCGAGCGCCGCTGGTGGTCATTTGCGCGCAGGGCAAGGCGTGAGTCGTGAGGTTTGGTGGGCTAAATAAGCGACGAACGAGGGACACAGCCTAGTGCCACACGTCTGAAACGCGATGCTTCAGATATCAAAGCGCTGGATGAGGCCAGTTGTTAACAAGTTTGCCGCCGTTTGCGATACAGCACGTGCTTGCGTAACGGGTGCCCAGGGGGCAAGCGAGGGTGTTCGAAGGTTTCACCGCTGAACGTCATCCCGATGCGAGCCATAACCCTGCGTGAGGGATGATTGTTCTCGGCGGTGAAAGAGACCACCTCTGTCAGTTGCAGCGTATTAAAGGCCAATTCCAGAGCGCAATTTGCCGCCTCGCTGGCATACCCCTGGCCCCAATGTTCAGCAGCCAACCGCCAGCCGATTTCTACACAAGGTGAGCAGGGCAAGTCATCGCCGGCGCTAGCTAGCCCAACAAAACCGATAAAGGGGCTGCCGCCTTTTACCTCTACGGCCCAAAATCCCCACCCCTGTTGCTGCATCAATGCACGGATGCGCTCGGCCATGGTGTCACTTTCTGCGCGGCTTAGCGGTGCTGGGAAATATTTCATTACGTTGGGATCGGCATTGATTGCGGCAAAGGCTGGCAGATCGCTGTCTTGCCAGCTTCGCATTAGTAGTCTTGGTGTTTCACGGACAATGATAGCCATTGTGTTCCCTTGTCAGGGGCTTAATCGCCCCTGGTTCAAATTAACGAAACAGCGTCTGTGCCCAGCGTGCCAGCCCGGCGGTAACTGAACCAAAATCGTTACCGCCTACGATCGGTATTCCCGGTAATTGTTGTTGCAGCGCACTGCGAAGCAAAGGCGAACGCGCACTACCACCGGTAAGATAAATCACCTGCGGGGTGCTCTGGCTGGTAGCCAATGCGGCACTCACCTGTTCCTGGATACGCATCATTGGCTGAGCAATGGCATCGGCCAGTTGATCCTGAATTAGCGTTATCGCCAGTTCCGGCTGCACAAACGCTAATTCAGTATGAAAACGCTGTTGATCGGACAGGGCGATTTTACTCTCTTCCGCTGCCCGCACCAGCCTGTAGCTTAAGCGTTGTTGGTACACTTTCATCAGCCGCTTCACTTTCTCTGGCTCGGCGGCGTCGCGGATCAAATCGCGTAACAGGCGGCCATTGGCTGAACTGTAGAAATCATTCTGTGCAGGGACATCGTTGGTCGCAACGGCATTCCAGTAAGGCAGAGCAGGCAGGGCGATGCCTTTTTCGGTTTCTCCTCCCATGCCAAACAATGGCATCAACTGTTTGAAGGCCAGCATGATATCCAGATCGTTACCCCCGACACGGCAACCGCTGTGCCCCAGCAGGCTCTGTTGACGATCGGCACGATCGCGCCATTGTGGGCCCATCAGCAGCACCGAACAGTCGGTGGTTCCACCGCCGATGTCGACCACCAGTACGGTTTTTTCTTCGCTCAGTGTTGCTTCGAAATCCAGCCCGGCGGCTACCGGTTCGAATTGGAACGCGATCTGTTTAAAACCCGCCCGTTCGGCAGCGCGCAGCAGAATGCCTTGGGCCTGCAGGTTGGCCTCTTCTCCGCCCATGCCTTGAAAGTTAATCGGGCGGCCAATCACTGCCTGATCGATGCTGCTCTGCAATATTCCTTCGGCCTGACGCTTGATGTGGAACATCATGGCGCACACCAGATCCTCAAATAGCGCGATCTGCTGTGGCTTCAGGCCGTTGGCTCCCAGGAAGGATTTCGGCGAGCGGACGAAGTATACCTCTTGCGGATCTTCAATATATTGCGCCAGTGCTTGCAGGCCGAACACCACGCTGCCGTCGTTTACCGGAATATCCTCTTCACGGTTGAAGGCCATTGCCCGCCGCAATAGCTGCTGGTTCTCATCGCTACCGGTCGGGATCTGCCAGTGGCGATGTAGCCATTCACTGACTGCTTCGCGCGTTGGCGCGCAAAGCATCGAGGGTAAATACGGTTGGTTGTTTTCCAAAGTCAGTAATTCTGGGCCGTTATCCCGCATTACTGCAACAGAACAGTTGGCTGTTCCGTAATCGAAACCAATAAACATTTTCTGTTAACTTCCCCATGCCAATGAAGGGGGGCGACTTTACCCGAGAGTGCTGCGGCGAGCAACGTATGAGCCGATAACCGGCGAAAAATTTCTCTGTGGTTGCTTGCGCGTGCTTTACTACAGAAGCAGAACTCATAGGCGAACCGCCCTGATATCTCAGGTTCATGTCCGATTCCCGCACGTCAGCCACAGGCACGAACTCCATAATGAAGAAAAAACCGACGCTGAGCGATATCATGAATAATCAACACCAGGCGCTGTATGCCGCTCTGAGTGCGCGAGACCGTAAATTTGACGGACGATTCTTTGTTGGCGTTTCCTCTACCGGTATCTATTGCCGGCCGGTGTGTAGCGCACGTACGCCGAAAAGCGAAAATTGTACGTTCTACCCTAGCGCCGCTGCGGCTGAACTGGCAGGTTTTCGTCCTTGCTTAAAGTGCCGCCCGGAATTGGCTCCGGGGCTGGCACTTATCGATCTGGGTAATCGTTATGCCCAGGTCGCGGTGCAGTTGATTGAGCAAGGCTATTTGTCTGAACACAGCTGCGAGCAACTTGCAATCCGGCTGGGTATTTCGGATCGCCACCTGCGGCGCATTTTTGCCGAGCAGTTTGGCGCATCGCCGATTGATTACGCGCAATCCCATCGCCTGTTGCAAGCCAAACGCCTGTTAGCCGATACGGATTTGCCGCTCAGTGAGGTGGCGTTTGCAGCCGGGTTTGGTAGCCTGCGCCGTTTCAATGAGTTGTTCAAGGCGCGCTACCGTTTGATTCCCTCGGTATTACGCAGCACAGCAGGGCGTCATGAACAGGCTGCCAGCAGTGGGTTGGTTTTTCATCTCGGCTATCGGCCACCTTATGACTGGCCGCGCATGTTCGGCTTTTTACAGGCGCGTGCGGTCATCGGCGTTGAAAGTGTGATCGGTCAGCAATACTGGCGCTCGATTGCTGTTAATCAAGGGGGGATCGAGTATCAAGGTTGGATCTGTGTGCAGCCGGAAGAGTCACGTAACCGGGTGCGCGTGGAGATTTCATCCTCGCTTAGCCGGGTAACGACTGAAGTCTTGCGGCGTATTCGGCAGTTATTTGATCTGGATGCTGCCCCGGACCGTATTGTTGATGCGTTGGGCGATCTGGCCGCAGATGCACCGGGTTTGCGGTTGCCTGGTTGTGTCAACAGCTTTGAACAGGCGGCGCGGGCAGTGTTGGGGCAATTGGTCAGCGTCAAGATGGCCGCCACGTTTGCAAGCCGGATGACCGAACGTTGGGGAGTGGCTCTGGAACAACCTTATGGCAATGTCACTCACCTGTTTCCAGATGCGGCGTGTGTGGCACAGTTGCAACCGGAAGAATTGCGTTTATCGGGGATACAGCTGAAACGCGCTGCAGCGTTGATCGCAGTTGCGCGCGCAGTGATAGAAGGACGCTTGCAGTTGGATAACGTTCTCGATATCGAGCAGGGGATCCTCGAACTGACCACCCTGCCGGGCATTGGTAGTTGGACGGCCAACTACATTGCTATGCGTGCCTGGTCATGGCCAGACGTTTTTCTGTCGGGGGATTATCTTATCAAACAGCGGTTCCCTGGCATGGCACCCCGGCAGATAGAGCGCTATGCCGAACGTTGGCGGCCATGGCGCTCTTACGCAACGCTGCATCTTTGGCACAATGAACGCTGGGCGCCTTCACCGGATACCAAAGTAACCACTATCGAATAACTCGGTTAACGGTTGTTCGAGCCCAACGGCATCCCCGTCCACCAGATCGATACCAATAGTTGCCAATGCGTTCAGGGTCACCTGTAGGTCGGCAGGGCCTGCCAGGGTTTGGATATTAATCCTGTGGGCGGCACCATTGATCATCGACACCATTAATTCATCCATTTGATTACAGTGCACGTCGGTGATAAAGCGTTCGTCAATGCGTATAAAATCAATGGTTTGACCGTTGAGCTGCTCGAACGCATTCAGGTTGCGCCCAAAACCGTTGACGATCAATTTGCAACCCAAAGCCTGTAAACCACGGATAAAAACAGCGCAGTCAAGTTGGTGATCGAGGATCACCGTTTCATCCACCATCAGATACAGTGCGTGTGGCGGGAGCGTTGACGCGGCAAGTTTTTCCTGTAGGAAGTGCTGGAAATGAGTATCTACTATGCTGTCTGTTGCCAGGGAAAACGCAATGCAAATTCCTTTGTGGTGAATAGCTTCGTCATACTTATCCAGAACCTGGCTCACTAACCAGCGATCGATGTCGGGCTGCAGGCCATAAAGTTGTACCGCAGCGAAAAAAACATCAGACGTCAGTAAACGCTCTTCAGAAGGGGTGACATGAACCTTTATCTGGTAGAAGCTGACTGCCTGCGGTGTTTTGGGCGGACAGACTGCGCTGACGTGCAGTTGTAATTGCTGTGCCTCAATGATGCCCAGCACTTCTTGCTCTGTTGGCAACTCATGCTGATGAACCATCTGCTGTTTATTACGGGCCTCATAAATATGAACTTGACCACGACCACGATGCTTGGCGGTGTAGCAGGCGATATCGGCCTGTGCCAGCAATTCGTTGCTCTTGTTGATGGGGGCATTGATTGGTGTGATACCGGCGCTGGCACCTACGTGATAGAGTTTGCCTTCCCAATAAAAAGGGTGTTCGTTGATCTGAGTAACTATTTGCTGAATCAGCGTTTTTGCTTTCTCAAGCGAGCAATCAAACAGGATCATGCCAAACTCATCGCCGCCCAGGCGTGCCAGACAGTCGCTACTGCGCAGTTGACGATGCATTAACTGGCCTATCTCCCTGAGTAATGCGTCACCGGCGGCGTGACCGGCGCTATCATTGACCGCTTTGAATCTGTCGAGATCGAGGAATACCAGTGCGTGATGCTGTTCGTTGTTTATTGTGCTGGCAATAGCAGCCTTCAAGTGTTTTTCAAAGCTGGTACGGTTCTGCAGGCTAGTCAGCGCATCGTGAGAGGCGTTATAGCTGAGCTTTCTCATCAATTCCCGCGAGTCCGTGACGTCTTGCAGCACTATCACCGCCCCCATCATCTCACCCCCGAGGGTTTTCAGCGCTGATACCGATGCCTGAACATCGAAGCGGCATCCATCAAGGCTATGGATTACTGATGCATAATCCTGCGACGAGCGTCCCCCTTCTTGTAAGCACTGTTGCACCAGGTTTTGGATCTCAGGCCCCTCTTTGTCATTGGTCATACGCACGACGCCATGGATCGGCAACCCAAGAGCCTGGTCCAGTTGCCAGCCACACATCTTTTCAGCAACCGGATTCATAAAGGTGATGCGCATTTCTTTGTCAGTGGAAATCACCCCTTCACCGATGGCATCAAGTGTAATGTGTAACCGCTCTTTTTCTTCATGTAGCGCTTCGGTAAGGGATTTTATCTCCGTCATATCGATATTGGTGCCGATCATCCGCCTCGGCTTGCCGTGTTCATCGCGAATCGTATTACCCTGCCCACGAATATGGCGAATCCCCCCATAGCGGTTTTTGACGCGAAACTCCACAACGAACGGCCGTCGCCTGGCAAGCATCTTGGACATTTGATGTTTGATACGTTCACGATCCTCTGGCACCAGCAATGAACGCCAAAGTTCCAGCGTGGGTACCTGATTCTGCGGTAACTCGTACAATTCAAACATCCGCTTGTCCCAGGTGAGCTGTTTGGTGTCCAGCGCATATTCCCATATGCCAATTCCACCCGCTTCATTAGCCAGCGTGATACGCTCCATCAGTTGTCGATTTTCTGACTCGGTACGTTTCAATTCGTTGATATCTTCTACCTGAACAATAAAGTACAGAGGCTGTCCCTGGACGTCGCGTACCAGAGAGACCGCTAGCAGTGTCCAGACGCTTTGACCATCGCTGCGGATATAGCGTTTTTCCATGGTATAGCTACTGATACTGCCATCCAGCAGATCGTGTAACTGCATCTGATCGATGTATAAATCACTCGGGTGGGTTATTTCCTTTAAAGTCATTCGACTCAGAGACTCTGGAGAGTAGTGGAGTAATCTGCAGAGTGCCTTGTTGACCTGTAGCCAGTTCCCTTCTGGTGAAACCAGAGCCATACCAATAGCGGAATACTCCAGCGCGTTGCGGAAACGGGCCTCGCTTTCAACGATATGTTCTTTCTCTACTTTAAGGGTATACATGACCATTGCCATGGCGTGTGCAGGGATCAGGATCAGCAGCAGAGGCAAGTAGATTTCCACATCAGGTAAATAATGCCCACTCTCCTGAAAATGCAGCTTTCCGAGTGAGATCATTACCGTAATCACCAGCGTGGTGGCAAAACAGGTGATGAAGGCCTCAAGTCTTTGTAGGCTAATCGCCGCCCATAGCAGCGGCAGAATAACGAAAGTAAACGGGTATGGCATGTTGGTCAGTGCCAGATAACAGAAGATCAGTGTTCCCATCAATACCAGAAGCAGTTCGAAAAGGTTCAGATCTTTTAAGGCTGAGCGGTGATAAACCAACCCGATCGGGGCCAGTGCCAGCACACCAATTGCTTCGGAAATAAACCAGGTGGTGAATGGCTGCCAGAATGACTCTCCCGGCACAGGAACCAGTGATGCAGCAAGCAACGCGCTGAATAGAGGGGTAAAAATCACCGCGCAAACGACAAATTTCAGCCAGTTTGCCAAACTATCTAAGGGATCCTTGGCGGGCAGCACCCGCTTCAGTACCAGGATACTGACAATTGCTTCCAGTATATTGATTAGTGTGAGTTTGACCGGAAACCAACTGAACCCGAACAGGATGAAACTGGCCCCGCACATGCTGATCAGGCTTAGCAGTAATGGTAATGGCCAACTGCGTGGCGGCTGGTGGTACAGCATCATGATGATGGCGGCAGTAGGGAACCATAACGGGGTAAAGCGACTGGATTCTGCAGCCATCGACAGGCAAAGAAATGACAAGATAAACACAATCAGAGCGGTCAGCAGTGAATGGGTGAGTAAGTGATTTTTGGGGCTGACAGTGTAATTCTCTGTGCTGACGTTCATGGGCAACCTTACTGTGCTTTCGGCCACTGGCGTATGTAGTGCAATTGATAATGGGTATCTGTCTTATAAGAGGGTAGTACAGTGTGTGGCGAATTACAGTTTGCGGCGATAGTCCATCCAAATATATTCATCACCTTCCGTGTTGGAATAAGGTTACCTGAGTGGAGGGACGGTACATCCGAGAAGTTCTCTTCTGTACCGTTGGTTGGTTATCTCAAAGCAGGAAAATGGTGGCCAATCCAAGGAAAATAAAGAAGCCGCCGGTATCGGTGAGGGCAGTAATCAACACGCTGGAACCCACAGCGGGATCTCGGCCCATCTTGATCATAAGCATAGGTATGATGACTCCCATCAAAGCGGCTACCAACAGGTTGAGCAGCATCGCCAGCATCATCACGCCCCCCATCGCCAGATCGCCGTACAACAGATAGGTGACCAGTCCCATGATCCCTCCCCAGACAAAGCCGTTAATAATTGCTACACCTAATTCCCTGAGCAGTAGCCGGGAAATATTTCCCGCTTCGATTTGGTGCAGTGCCAGAGCACGAACAATCATGGTGATAGTCTGATTACCCGTATTGCCGCCAATACCGGCAACGATAGGCATAAGAGCGGCTAATGCCACCAGTTGCGAAATCGTGTTCTCAAACAGACCGATCACTCGTGAGGCAATAAAGGCAGTGCACAGGTTAATTGCCAGCCATGCCCAGCGGGTTTTTACAGCTTTACCTACGGAGGCAAAAACGTCTTCAGCGGGACTCAACCCCCCCATTCGGCGCAGCGTGGTATCACTCTCTTCGTTAACGTTGTCTACGATTTCTTCAATGGTCAGACGACCCAGGAGTTTGCCTTTGGCATCGACTACGGGCGCGCTTATCAGGTCATAACGTTCGAACGCGCTGGCAGCAGCTTCCGCTTTGTCTTCGGCCTGGAAAGTGGTGGGATCGCTGTCCATGACGGCAGAAACGGGTGTTTGCGGGTCGTTGAGTAAGATCGCTGTCAGCGGTAGTTCGCCTAATAGGGTATTTTTGCGATCGGTAACGAACAGTTTATCGGTAGCATCGGGAATAGTTTTGCGCTGACGTAGGAATCGATGCACCGTGCCCAGGGAAACTTCCGGGCGTACCGACACCAGTTCAAAGTCCATCATCCAGCCAACGGTGTCCTTGGCATAATGAACCATCTCGCGGACCTGAGCGCGTTTTTCCGGCTCAAGCGAGGTCAGCAGGCGCCCCATCAGGTTACGTGGCAGGTATTGAGCCAGATAGGCCTGTTCATCGACATCCAGCGTTTTGATCGCTTTGAGCAGATCTTTATCGCTCATCTCTTCGATCAGGCTATCCCAGACAGGTTCAGCAACTTCTACCAATGTTTGGCCGCGCTTACTGTTATCGACCAATCGCCACAGTGCCAGCCGTTCATCCTGTGGCAACGCCTCCAGCAAGTCTGCCAGGTCAGCGGCATGCATATCTTGCAGCAGATGAGTAATTTCGGCGGTATGATTCAGCAATTCATTTTTGCTGAGCTCTTTTTCATCCCCGGTACGGCCGAGAATGCCCTCTACCAGTTGTTTGTTGTTTAATAGAAGGCTAAGAATACGTTGACGATATTCAGCGACTTTTTTAACGTTATGTGTTGCGGTGGACATGGTATTCCTTAATGCTGACTGGATACACACGGTTCCTTTTCAACTATCTTTAAGATAGAACATAGCCGTGATTAAGGTCATTTTTATGAATTAGGTACGCAGGGCGAGTAATAAACCTGAACCCGGCATTGTTATCTATCTTTGGTCTTCGCTACCATGATGTTACAATTCGGATTATACTTAGTGATAATTTACTGATTATCTGTGTGGGCTTGCTGAGTTTGTTGTTCAGAGGCTGCTCTCTTTTCCTGATGGTGAGGAATCGCTACAATAAAGGCATAAAGTAGACGGCCGACTAAAATGATAAAACTGATCAGCAGCACTATCTTTGTCATGCGCCCGGTCTTTTTTTTTCTCATTGTTGTCAGCTTCCGTCAGTAACGCTATCCCTGGCAATGTAAGTGTGTGCTTCAATGCCGTGGTCTGTCACCAAAAAATGACAGGGCTTATTACTTTTTTGAATACTTTCACCAGTATTCATCCGTTTGAATATGGAATTCTATACGGTGATGTCAAAAAATGTCTATTTATTTCCTTTTGATTGATAAAGCGATTTAATCATTTTACAGAGTTTATCTGATTTTTTGTTTTGTATTAATGGGTTATTATTGACATAAAAACGTCATAATCATGTCCGTTCGTTTTTTACTTATTAATTGAATGTGGTCGAATCTTAAGCTGTTGCAGTGAATTGTATTAACAGTCATTCTTGATGCTGAACCCGCAGTGCCCGCTGACTTTTTGAATGGTTTGAGGCTGGTTCTGATCTTGCCTTGGCTGCGATGTGAATACGCTTAATCGACGAAATAAATCACGCCTTAGCGGATACAGTATCTTGATGGGTATTTTAAGTTTCTGGAATAAATTACGGGACCGTTGGTGGGGACAGCCTATGGTGCTGAGCCTGCTGCTGTTGCCCGTTGCCGGCTGGCTCTCGCCACGTCTGATGCTGCCTGATGGTAAAGCCTATCTGGTTTATCTGCCACTGGCGGTCTGTTTTTCTTTGTTAATGGTGTACGACTGGCGTGCACTACCGGGCATTGCTGTTGCGATTATTGTTCGTTATTCCGACCGGGAAAGTGTTTCCATTGACATCGTCATGACGCTGATTTACATGGCGTGCCTGAGCGTGTGCTGGCTGGGTTATCGCTGTCAGTCACAGCGGCGTTGGTGTGCGGGAATGACCGAGTTAAAACTTGGCAAATACCGGCTTATCTGGCTGGTACTGGCACCTCCTGTGCTGTTTATCTTTGGTTTACAACTGGTCATAGGCCTCGATCTGTTGCCGGACGAATTTGGTCTGCTTTCAGGCAATGGGAACAACCTGCATACGTTGATCAACTTCCAGGCTATCCTGATCGGCTGCCTCTCTTCCATGAAGCTGTTCTATTTTGTTTTGCGGATTTTGAATAACCCCAAATTTGCCAGGGTGCTTTTAGGGCGTATTCGCCAGGAGATGGCGCCATCAGTAAAAAATGGCGAATTACAACTGTGGTTTGTCGTACTCAGTGTGCTGGTTTTGATCCTTGCCTATCACACGGCAGATACCAATGTGATGCAAGTTCCTGACTTCACTCTGACACTGTTATTACCAGTCATGCTTTATAGCGCAATGCGCTTCGGTTTTCAGTTCAATGGCATTATCTGGGCAATAACCCTGTTAGTGCTGTTCTTTAATTATCCGGGTTATGTGCAGTGGAATAATCTGCTGCATAACCTGACAATGATTTCTTCTATGATGCTGGCCTTCACTCTCAGCATTCTTCTGACTTCAGCTATCCACACCCGCCAGCGTATGGATCATGCCAAGGCACAGAGCGCTTCGTTGAAGGATCCGGTGATCGGTTTGCCAAACTTGCGTGCGTTGAAACGCGATCTGGCGAAAGCCCCGCGTTCCACACTCTGTTTTTTGCGTATTTCCGAGTTGGATTTACTCAGCCGTAACTATGGTATGCAGTTGCGTATCCGCTTTAAACAGAAATTGGCAGGGAGCTTACGCACCGTATTAGAGGAAGGGGAAGATGTTTACCATCTGCCTGGGTATGACTTGGTATTACGTCTTAATGGTTCCGATGGTGAAGCGAAGGTAGCCAACATTCAGGTTGTGTTGGAAAAGTTCCGGTTAGTATGGAATGGTCTGCCAATTCATCCACCATTGGGGATCAGTTTCTGCGGTGTTTATTCTGAAGTGGAACATTTGCATCTATTGCTGGGGGAATTGAGCTCATTGGCGGAAATATCGCTGACCAGTGGCCGGCCAGAGAACATGCAAAACGATCATCATGTTGCGCAAGATGATGTCAAGCGCAAAGTTTCCCTGTTGCATTGGGTTCAACGTTCGCTGGATAACGATAGCTTTGTGCTGATGGCACAGCCTATCGTTGGCGTGCGTGGGGATACTTACCACGAGATCCTCCTGCGCATGTTGGATGATGAGGGTAATACCCTGTTACCAAATGAGTTTTTACCGGTAGTACATGAGTTTGGCCTAGCCTATCAGTTGGATAGGTGGGTGCTACGCCAAACCCTCCAATTTATGGAGCGTAACCGTGAGGTTTTGCCCAGCGCGCGTTTTGCGGTGAACCTTTCACCGTCTTCACTGTGTCGGCCTGGACTGTGTCAGGATATACGTGATTCGTTGCGGCAGTATCAGATTGAGCCTTATCAGCTCATTCTGGAAGTGACCGAGTCCCACCTGGTTCAAGATATCAGGTATGCCAAAAACTCGCTGAAAGAGCTCCATGAAATGGGGTGCCGTATCGCCCTGGATGATTTTGGTACCGGCTATGCCACTTATGACCGCCTTAAGGCGTTGCCTGTGGATACGTTGAAGATAGATGGCAGTTTTGTGCGTGGAATGCTGACCAATAAAGTGGATTACCAGATTATCTCGTCAATCTGTAAAGTCGCCTTAATGCAACGGCTATCAATTGTCGCTGAGTATGTTGAAACTGCAGAGCAGCGCGATGTGCTCAAAAACCTCGGGGTGGATTATATGCAAGGGTATTTTATTGGTGAACCACAGCCACTTGCATCGTTACTGCCGATGGTCTCCTCGAAGCAGATTTTGCTGCCACGGCTTGACTGATTTAGGGGGCACACCTTGTATATTGGGCTGACTCGGCCTATTCATCGGCCGAGTCGTTCAATCAACTTGTTATGCTGCGGGTTGTTCGTCCTGGGTATTCTCTTCTTCAATTATCAAATTCCAGCCTACAACGTCATTCCAGTAAGCCTGTTCACGCTCAAAATCCAACTGTACCAGGTTGTTTTGGGCCAGGTAACCGGCAGGGAAGCGTAGCGTCCAGTGGTTATCATCGGTTTCCAGGCGCAAGGTTTCAGGCGTGGTGGTAGATTGCCGTTGGTTGTTGAGCAGAGTGCTCAGGCGCAGCAGTTGGATCAATGGCAGATAGTATTTTTTCTTGAACAGGTTCAGCCGGGGTAACTCTTCGAGTTTTATCGCTTTGCGATGGAAGCGCACCAGCGCCGCTAACAAAATTTGCTGCTCCTGATTGAAGCCGGGCAGGTTGGTATTTTGCAGTATATAGGCAGAATGGCGATGCATGCCGCTATGATTGATGCTCAGCCCAACTTCATGCAACATGGCGGCCCATCGTAATAACGCTTCAAGCTGCGGTTGTACCAGCTTGGTATTTTGCGCCATCCACTGAGCGTATAGTAGCTCGGTTGTTTCAAGTACGCGTTTCGCCTGTTCACGGTCAATATTATAGTGATCGGCCAGACTGGTCGCCGTACGGCTGCGAATATCCTGATGACGGAATCGGCCTTCCATCTCGTACAACACGCCTTCACGTAACGCCCCATCGGACAGACGCAAATCGCGAATGGCCAACGCATCAAACACCCCGCACAGAATAGCCAGACCAGGCACAAAGACCGACTGACGGTCTTCCGACAGCCCAGGAAGGCTCAAGGTACTGAAGTTTTTAAACTGCAACACTTGCTCGACCAGCATCTCTAGCCTGTCAGGAGTAATCAGGCCGTCTTTTTCGCCCATAGCGACCAGCACTTCATGGGCTGCTTTGATGGTGCCAGAGGCGCCTAGCGCGTATTGCCAACCCTGAATGCGATATTGCCATGCCAGGGTTTCCAGTTTTTGTGCCGCCGCCAGACGAGCACGTTTGAAGTTGGTTTTACTGATTTCACCAGCAGGGAAAAATTGTTGCGCAAAACTCACACAGCCCATACGGCGACTTTCCGCCAGCAAGGGCTCAAAGTCCTCACCAATCACCAGTTCGGTCGAGCCGCCACCGATGTCGATAACTAGTTTACGGCCTTTCTCTGGTTGCGTGTGTTCAACCCCCATGAATATCAGACGAGCTTCTTCTTGGCCGGCAATAATCTCGATGGGGTAAGGGATCACCTTCGCAGCGCGTTTTAGAAACACCTCGGCGTTTATCGCCTGGCGTAAAGTGTGCGTACCTACGATGGTGACGTTATCAGCGGAAAAGCCTTGTAATCGTTCGGCAAATAGCGCCAGGCAGGCCAAGCCCCTTTCCATTGCCTCTTCACTGAGCACATTATTGCTGTCTAAACCATCGGCAAGGTGTACCCGCTGTTTTAAACGGCCCAATACCTGTAAAGCGCCATTCACGACGCGAGCTATCACCATGTGAAAACTGTTAGAACCGAGATCGATGGCTGCGATTTCCAACGGTTTATTGGTTGTAGTGCTTTTTAGTGGCATAGTTGCTGGCCTAGTTTCCTGGTTGTTCCAGAGCTTTTAAATACTCATAAATGGCCACCTGGGCACGTACTTTGCGACGATTGCCACGCGGTACATACTGGTTGCTCAGTTCTTTATCGATGTAACGGGCTTTTACCGTATCGCTGAACAAGATCTCCAAAATATCAAGAACGCGCTGTTTCAACGCGGGATCCAACAGTGATACTGCCACTTCTATGCGGTAATCTATGTTTCGGGTCATCCAATCTGCAGAAGAGAGATAAACCCGTTTGTCACCTTTGTTTTCGAATACATAGACCCGATCATGTTCCAGAAAGCGATCTACGATGCTGATTACTTGAATATTATCACTGACTCCGGGCTGGTTAGGGATCAAGGAACACATACCGCGAACCAACAGACGAACTTTAACGCCAGCGGCGGAAGCGGTATATAACCGATCTACTAGCCCAGTATCCACCAGATTATTGATTTTCAGCATAATGCTGGCATTTTCACCTGACAGCGCGTTGGCAATTTCGCGATCGATCAGCTCATATAACATCCGGCGTGAATTCTGTGGCGAAACCATCAGATTGTCGAAAGTCACTGGCCGGTATGGATTTTCAATAAAATTGAATACCCGGCGAACCTCATTAGTGATACGAGAATCGGCGGTAAGTAACGAGTAGTCGGTATAAATACGGGCCGTTTTCTCGTTAAAGTTTCCGGTACCTATATGAGCGTAGCGCACAATGTCATCGCCTTCACGGCGTGAGATTAGGAATAGTTTGGCGTGTATCTTCAGCCCTGGCGCAGAGAAAATCACATGAACACCCGCCTCGGTCAGCCGCTTCGCCCAATGAATATTGGCTTCTTCGTCAAAACGGGCCTGCAGCTCAACCACAACGGTCACTTTCTTGCCGTTATGGGCAGCATGGATCATCGACTCGATGATGCGTGAGTCCTTGGCTACGCGATAGATATTGATTTTGATAGCTAACACGCTCGGATCGAACGAGGCTTGGCGTAACAGTTCCAGTACGTGTTCGAAAGTATGGTACGGATAGTACAGCAACACATCCTTTTCGCGGATTGCGTCAAAGCCATTGCGGAACTTGTCGAACCAGATATGACGCAGACGGGGCATCGGCGGGTTGACGAGATTGGCTTTGCCGACGTTAGGGAAGCTGATGAAATCTTTAAAATTGTGGTAGCGGCCACCGGCAATCACCGAGTCATAGTTGGAAATCCCCAACTTGTTGCGCAGCAGTTCTACCATTTCATTCGGCATATCGCGTTGATAAACAAAACGCACCGGTTCCGCTGTCAGACGCTGTTTCAGGCTCGAAGACATCAGTTCCAACAGGCTGGATTCCATTTCGGTCACCAGATCGTACTCGGCATCGCGGGTCATTTTCATCGAATAGGCGTTGAGCGCATCATAATCGAAGAAACCCTTGAAGATATCATCCAGGCAGTAGCGAAGGATATTATCAAGCAAGATCATTGGCTTACGTCGGCGTGGAGCTTCCGGTGGCAAATTAACGAAACGAGGCACTTTATCGGAAGGGATTTCCAGTAACGCATAATCGGTGCGAGTCCCACGAATAATCTCCACCGCAAGGTAGGTATAATCGTCTTTCAGGAACTGCACCAGATTGGTGTCGTGATTAATGACAATGGGAGTAATGTGTTGGCGCAGATGCTGCTTAAAGTATTGCCGCAGCCAGATCTGCTGGTTCTCAGAAACCTGGCGTTCGTTGATCAGGAAAATCTGGTTACGTGCCATCTCCAACAACAGATCGTTGTACAGGCTGTCGAACTCCTGATCGGTTTTCAACACCTTGGCCTGGATTTTTTTCAGCAAATGGCGTGAGGTACCGGATGAACCCTGCTCTTCGCTGATTAATATGTGCCGCTTCAGATCGGCAAAGCGGACCTTATAGAACTCATCAAGGTTATTGGAGTAAATACCCAAGAACCGCATCCGTTCAATCAGCGGATTACTCTTGTCAGCGGCTTCCTGCAATACGCGTTCATTAAAGGACAACCAGCTCAATTCTTTGTCGATATAGCGCTTTTCCTGACCCATTGCCACTCCAGTTCAATTTCAGAAAAGGATCCGGGACGCCGCGCCCCTAGTCTCTATGTCATTATTGCGAGAGATCGGCAGGAATGTCCAACATATCTCTGGCGTTAATGCTATCAAGTTTACGAGCAATAACCTGAAACTCATTGGCTATCCGTAGCGAAAACTTTGTCATACAAACGTCATAAAAATGACATAAGATGCCCGGTTATCTTTGAAGGTAAACCAGCGAACGGAACTGACGACAGAGACATGGCGCAGATACCCCTTAACCAACATCCCCGCGATCGCCTGCGTGCGTTCGTTGATCGTGGCGTACGCCGGGTTGTTACCGGCAGTGGGTTGCTGGTTTTGATAATGTTGATGCTGATTTTTGTCTATTTGTTGTTATCGGTACTACCGTTGTTCAAAACGGCTTCGGTGGGGTTACCCAGAACAATACCGATAGCCAGTTCCTCGCCGTCATTAGCCATTGGGATGGACGTTCAGCAACGCGTCGGGTATCGCATTGATGAACAGGGAGTAGGGCACTTCTATCGTTTGGTGACACAAGACAATCTTCCAGCCGGGCACCCTTTGGTACAGCAGACATTGTTGACCAGGCCCACGTTGCTGGCTCAGGCTGTCGGCGAGGGAGACCTGTTCGCACTGGCACAAGCTGATGGCCGCTGGTTAGTCGCTCAGGCGGATTTTGCTACCACAGACGCAGGTGAAGCTCAATGGCGTTTCCCATTGGGGCAAACACCTTTAACCTTCGATCCTCGAGAGCGGTCGCTGACGCTGATGGCGTTGGCCGAACCCCGCAAAGGGAATTTCCTGCTGGCGGCAGTGACTGACGATCATCGGTTGCTACTTGGGCGATTCGGTTCTATAGAACCGGCGCAACAAACGGAAATACAGCTGGCTTCGGCCGCACAGCAAATACTGCTGACACCAGATGGTCGCCAACTTTTTTTGCTTACCGGCAATCAACTGGCCCGCTATCAGGTTGACGGCGCACGGTTACACTTAAGCGAGACCGTCACTCTTGGCGAACAGCCACCTTACCATTTGACGGCATTACCAGGCGGTAGTGCTCTATTGATTCGTGCCGCTGACGGCAGCATGAGCGAATGGTTCGATGTGGCGAAAAACCAGCATCGCCAATTGACTCGTATCCAGAATTTCGCTCACCAGGCATCATCATCGGATGTATTGGTGACAGAGCCCTATCGGCGGGTATTTGCGACTTTGCAGCCTGACGGGGTATTTGCTCTGTTTTCCAGTATTCAACCCCTCCCCTTGCTGAAAACCAAGCTATCTGCCGGAGCATGGCAAGTGGCATTCGCTGCACGCGGGGATGGATTATTGTTGGAAACCGCCCAGGGTTGGCAACATTACGCCGTGGACAATCTCTATCCTGATGTGACCTGGCGCTCTTTATGGCACAGGTTATGGTATGAAAATTATCCAGAGCCGACCTATGTGTGGCAATCCACCTCCGGTGAAGATAGCTATCAGGCGAAATTCAGTCTGATGCCGATAATTTTCGGCACATTCAAGGCCGCAGGTTATTCGATGCTATTCGCGGTGCCGCTGGCATTGGCTGGGGCAATTTATACAGCCTGCTTTATGTCGGCAGGGTTGCGGCGAGTGGTTAAACCTGCGGTAGAAGTGATGGGGGCGTTGCCGACGGTAGTGATCGGATTGATTGCCGGGATCTGGTTGGCACCGATGATTGAGCATTATCTGCTGGCCGTCTTGGCCTTGCCGCTATTGTTGGCGTTGGTGGTTTTGGCAACGGGCTGGCTGGTGAATCGGTTAGTTACACAACCGCTGCCTCCAGGAGTGGATTTACTGCTGCTTTTGCCGCTGGTGGTTCTGACCATTTGGTTGGCGCTTGCCGTCGGGCCTTGGCTGGAACTCAGGCTATTTGGTGAGCCTCTGCATTTTTGGTTGGGTGAAGATTACGATCAACGTAATACATTGGTGGTCGGGATGGCGATGGGATTTGCGCTGGTGCCGATTATTTTTTCGTTGGCTGAGGATGCGCTATTCAGCGTACCCAGTGCGCTCAGTCAGGGATCGCTGGCCTTGGGGGCTACCCAGTGGCAAACCCTGATTCACGTTGTTTTACCTTCGGCCAGTGCAGGCATTTTTTCTGCCTTGATGATTGGCTTTGGCCGGGCTGTAGGGGAAACCATGATTGTTCTGATGGCCACTGGCAATACGCCAACCATGGATGGCAGTCTGTTCCAGGGGCTGCGAGCCATGGCCGCCAACATTGCTATCGAAATGCCTGAAGCGGTGCCGGGTAGCAGCCATTATCGAGTTCTGTTGCTTACTGCGTTGGTGCTGTTTATTTTCACCTTTGCGTTCAACTCATTGGCAGAAGCTATCAGGCTACGCTTGCGTGAGCGTTATTCGCTGAACCAGGAGTCACCATGAAATCCTGGGTGAGGAGTGGTTCCCCGTGGATTTGGCTGACGGCCGCCTCGGTGGCGGTAAGTTTGTTGGCATTGATCGCTATCCTGTTGCTCTTGGCCGGGCAGGGAATGCGCTATTTCTGGCCTAGCCCGGTGTATCAGTTCGAACTGAACCAGACTGCGGCTGGCCCGGTGACACTGATTGGCGAACTTTACCAGCGGCAGACGATTTCACGCAGGCAACTGCAAGATGCAGGTGTGACCTTACCTCCAGGGGACGCGCAGAGCTTTACCCGTTATTTAATCAAGGTGGGTAATCGTGAGATTGAGGGGCAGGATTTCCGTACTCTGCTGGCTTCCGATGTGCGCAGCCAGAGTACGCCAACTGACTTACTGGTGCTGGAACGGAACGTCAACGGAACGGCTTATGGATATCTGGCTGGAATGTTGGAGGATGGTCAACCGTTGACCGGTCGCGATCTTGCTCAGGCATTGCAACAACGCCTGCCGCAGATTGCCGCACTTTCGCGTCAGGCACATAACATTCAGTCTGGTGATATGGCGCAGATTAATGAGCAATTTGAGGACTTGCGCCTGCGTGAGAAACGTTTGCTGCGGGACAATGAGCTGGATGCCCGCTGGCAAGCAGCAATCCGTGCCGAACGTATTGAACTGCAAAGGCAATATCAAGAGCTGGCGACAAAACTCAAAGGGTTGGAACGCGACAGCCAACGGGATGCGTTATTATTGCGCGATATGCATGGGCAAATTCACACTATTCCACTGAGCCAGGTGCGGGATGCCTGGTATCCGAATGCTATGGGGACTGGGCAGAAGCTGCTGCATTGGGGCGACCAGATAAAGAAATTCATGACAGAAAGCCCAAGAGAAGCCAACACGGAAGGTGGGGTATTCCCGGCGATATTCGGCACGGTATTAATGGTGATCCTGATGTCGATCATCGTGATGCCGTTTGGCGTGATTGCGGCGATATATTTGCATGAATATGCGGGAAATAATCTGCTTACGCGCCTGATCCGTATCTCGGTGGTGAATCTGGCGGGGGTCCCTTCGATTGTCTATGGCGTATTTGGGCTGGGGTTCTTCGTCTATATGGTCGGTGGCACGCTCGACCAACTGTTGTTTAGCGAATCGTTACCGAACCCGACCTTTGGTACGCCGGGCGTGCTTTGGGCTGCGCTGACTCTGGCACTGTTAACCTTGCCGGTAGTGATTGTGGCAACCGAAGAGGGGCTTTCTCGCATACCGATTTCGTTGCGACAAGGATCCTTGGCTCTGGGGGCTACTCAGGCAGAAACATTGTGGCGAATTGTCTTGCCTATGGCGGCCCCGGCGATGATGACCGGTCTGATTCTGGCAGTGGCGCGAGCTGCCGGAGAGACGGCCCCGTTAATGTTGGTTGGCGTGGTAAAATCGGTACCGGTGTTGCCGGTAGACAATATTTTCCCCTACCTGCATCTGGAGCGAAAGTTTATGCACCTGAGCTTTCAAATCTACGATATGGCGTTTCAAAGCCCTAGTGTGGAAGCTGCCCGGCCACTGGTATTTGCCACAGCATTGTTGCTGGTGTTGATTGTCGTGGGGCTGAATCTGGCGGCAATGGGCATCCGACACTCGCTGAGGGAGCGGTATAGGGTATGGTCGCAGTGATGCTATTAACACTTTTGGGAAGTTGACGATGGGCTTGATAACGCCAGGCAGTTTACCCCGGCTGGATGTTCAGCAGCTTGCTGATGAACAGACCACATTATCAGTGCGCAACCTGAATCTTTTTTATGGCAACAAACAGGTGCTGCATGATATTTCCTTACGTATTCCCAAGCATCGAGTGACCGCTTTTATCGGGCCTTCGGGCTGCGGAAAATCGACGCTATTACGCTGTTTTAACCGTATGAACGATCTGGTTGACAATTGCCGTATCGAAGGTGAGTTACAGCTTAATGGGGAAACTATTTCGGGATTGCAGGTTGATGTTGCTGCTCTGCGGAGGCGAGTGGGTATGGTATTCCAGCGGCCCAATCCATTTCCGAAATCAATTTATGAAAATGTGGTTTACGGTCTGCGGCTGCAAGGCATTGGCGACCGCCGTATTTTAGATGAAGCGGTAGAGCGCTCTTTGCGAGCTGCGGCATTGTGGCATGAAGTAAAAGACCGGCTGCGTGAGAACGCCTTTCGTCTTTCCAGCGGCCAGCAACAGCGGCTGGTGATTGCGCGCGCCATTGCCATTGAACCCGAAGTGTTACTGCTTGATGAGCCGACATCGGCGCTTGACCCAATCTCTACCTTAACCATTGAGGAATTGATTTCAGCGCTGAAACAGCGCTACAGCGTGGTGTTGGTCACGCACAACATGCAGCAGGCGGCTCGGGTTTCAGACTACACGGCATTTATCCACCAAGGGGCGCTGGTAGAGTATAACGACACCGATGGTATTTTCACGTCGCCGCGTCAACGGCGAACGGAGGATTACATTACAGGGCGCTATGGCTGATGCTGGCTGTGGTTACCCAGTTCCGTTTAGCTTTTAAGCTACTTAATGGGCTTTTGGGTCTGCGACGGCACCACGGACAGTTAAGGGACACAGCCTAGAATGATTTGGCGTATCTTGCTCAGGCCTGTTTGCTCGACAAGATATCTTGTGCTGCATGTTCGGTGGGTTCGGAGGCAGTCTTCAGTGAGGTGATTTTTGTCGCAGCAGGTTGCGACTGGGGCTGTGCTTTTTGCATTAACTGCGACTGACCAATAAAGATGCCGCCTTTCTCGATCGAAATCTCGTCGGCAAAAATATCCCCGCGCATGCTGCCTTTGGCTTGAATCGATAGCGAGTCTGCATAGCAACGGCCCTCAACTGCACCATTAATCATGATTTGTTGAGCACGGATCTCACCTTTGACATGGCCGCTGTTCTCAATGCGAACCATATGCGTACAAAGAATATTTCCTTCCACTTTCCCTTCGACAACAATGTTGCCATCACCTTCAATCACGCCGGTAAACTGGGATCCATTGGAGATAAAAGTATCTTTCTTTGCCCGAATCGGTTTGATTGCGTCGGCAACGTCAGCCGAAGTAGGAGTTTCGGCATGAACGGTGGGCTGATCATTCATGTCCTGCGGTTTTGGCTCATTAATGGTTTTCTTTTGTTTATTGAATGATAACATTTTATCCTTCCTTGTAATTTTGTAGGTAAACACCAGGGTTGCCAACAGCGTCAATAACAAGGCTGCCGGTAACACGCGGTCTAAGTTGAATTCGGTGAAGCTGATCCCTGTCAGCCAGAGTATTATCAGCAAAGCCCATAATACCCATAAACACCATAACAAGTTGTAATTACGCATATTTCCAGGCCGTTTGAATTCCATTCTGCAACGGGTAAGGGAGGCCTGCATTGTCTTTTTGCAGCTAACTTACTGCTCCTTTGGGGCGACCCATCTCGCAGAAGATGATACCCAATAATGTGCATTAATTCATTATTCCATTTTACCGATAAAAAATGACGATCACCCAAAGTGAAAAATAGCAACCACGGATGATTGGGATTCAATAGCATACGGAAAAACATTATTGAGTTACTCAACGTATTATCGCACCAGTAAGTGTAAGATTTGTGTCGGAAGCACGTTGTTAAAATCAGGAGGTTTTATGTCTTTGTCGATTTATGCTCATAGCCCTTTGCAGTTTGTTCGCGGTTTGCAGATCCTGTCTGGTTTATTGCTAAAAGGTGAACAATTCTTGTTGGAGAAGCAGTTGGCAGAAAGTGTGCTACTTGAAGCCCGCCTGGCGCCAGATATGTTCCCTCTGCTGCGGCAGGTGCAGATCGTCAGTGATACTGCCAAAGGTGCGGTTGCCAGGCTTACCGGGCAGGAAATACCACCAATGCCGGATGACGAAACCAGCTTTGCTCAACTGTATCAACGGATTGATAAAACCATTGCTTACGTTCAGCGTTTCCAGCCAACGGATTTTGCCGAAGCCGAGGGGCGGAAAATTGTGCTGACGAGCAAAATGCGTGACTTGGACTTCACTGCAGAAAGTTTTCTGCTGACCTTTGCCATTCCCAACTTTTATTTCCACCTGACTACTGCCTATAACATTCTGCGCAATCAAGGTGTTGAACTGGGTAAGATGGATTATCTGGGCGCGGTGTAATCAATGGCCATCCGGGGAGAGCGTTCTCCCCGTTTTCTGCTGTTAACCCCGAGGTTTTTCGCCTGGTTGCGGGTTTTTGAATTTCGCCAGATATTGTGGTTGGAAGATGCACATGCGCAGTACGGTGCGATACTCACCATTCACAAAGAATTCATCAATCAACTCGCCCTCAACCTCAAACCCTAACTTGCTGTAAATATGGATCGCTTTCGGATTCTCTTTGTCGACGATCAGATACAGCTTGTAGAGATTAAGCACTGAAAAGCCGTAATCCATCGCCAGTTTAGCGGCAGTGCTGGCATAGCCTTTGCCTTGATGCGCCGGATCGATAATGATTTGGAATTCGGCGCGGCGGTGGATATGGTCGATCTCCACCAGTTCAACCAGCCCGACCTTGGCACCTTCATGCTCAATGATAAAACGCCGCTCACTCTGATCGTGAATGTGTTTGTCATACAGATCGGCAAGCTCAACAAAGGCTTCATACGGCTCTTCGAACCAGTAGCGCATCACGCTGGCGTTGTTATCCATTTGGTGGACGAACGCCAAATCATCGCGCTCAAGTGGGCGAAGTTTGACGCTGGCAGTGCTGGACATGCGTGTTCCTCTATGTCGTTAAATTGTGAAAAGTATAACTTCAGAGAATGAATTACGGGGAAAAAAAACGGTGCCGCGCAGGACACCGTTTAGTATAGCTTCAGATTGTGGTCATCAGTCCGCCGCATACCCTTGTGCTGGCAGGCGTTCACCGTCCAACCAGGCGGCGTTGTCACGCATCGCCAAGCGGCCTTCAATGAACCAGTTCACCACCAGCGGGTAAATAGTGTGTTCCTGAGTTTGTACCCGCTCAATCACTTCATCTTCTTCGTCGCCTTGGAAGATAGGTACTTTAGCCTGCAAGATCACGGGGCCACCGTCGAGTTGCTCGGTGACGAAGTGCACTGAGGTGCCGTGCTCGCTATCACCATTGTCAATAGCCTGACGATGAGTATGCAATCCTGGATACTTTGGCAGCAGGGAAGGGTGAATATTCAGCATGCGTCCTTGGTAGTGCTGCACAAAGGTGTTACTGAGGATGCGCATATAACCTGCCAGCACCACCAGATCGGGCTGGTATTGGTCGATAGATTGCGCCAGCGCGTTGTCAAAAGCTTGGCGATCGACATAGGCTTTGGCATCCAGCGCATGGGCGTCAATACCAGCTTCTTTGGCGCGCTGCAGGCCGTAAGCCTGAGATTTATTGCTGAATACCGCCACAATATTGGCGGCAATCCGGCCCTGCTGGCAGGCGTCAATCAACGCCTGGAGATTACTCCCTTGGCCAGAGACCAACACCACAATCTTTTTCATCACTGAATAACCACTTGCTGCTCGTCAGAGGAAGCGATCAGTTTACCGATCTTCCAGGCTTTTTCACCAGCGGCAGTCAACAGGGCAAGGGCTTCTTCAACCGAACCTTCCGGCAGCGCAATGACCATACCGACACCACAGTTAAAGGTGCGGTACATTTCGTGGCGGCTGACGTTGCCTGCCTGTTGCAACCAACTGAAAACTTCCGGCCACTGCCAGCTTGATTCGTCGATCACGGCCTGTATCCCTTCAGGCAACACGCGTGGGATGTTTTCCCAGAAACCGCCACCGGTCAGGTGCGCGATAGCGTGAACGTCGACTTTCTCAATCAGTTCCAGTATGGATTTGACATAAATTCGGGTAGGTGCCAGCAGATGATCCGCCAACGGTTTGCCTGCGAGTTGAGTCGTGGTAGGGTCGGTATGACTCACTTCCAGAATTTTACGCACCAGCGAGTAGCCGTTGGAGTGAGGCCCCGATGCCCCCAAGGCAATCAATACATCGCCAGACTGCACCTTGCTACCATCGATGATTTCGGATTTCTCAACCACGCCTACGCAAAAACCCGCTACGTCGTAGTCTTCTCCATGGTACATCCCTGGCATTTCGGCGGTTTCGCCCCCTACCAATGCACAACCAGCCTGCTTGCATCCTTCGGCAATCCCGGTGATCACACTGGTTGCAGTCTCTACATCCAGCTTACCGGTGGCATAGTAATCTAGGAAGAACAGGGGTTCTGCACCCTGAACCACCAGGTCGTTCACACACATTGCCACCAGATCGATACCGATGGTGTCATGACGTTTCAGGTCCATAGCCAGGCGCAGCTTGGTTCCTACGCCGTCGGTGCCGGAAACCAGTACCGGTTCACGGTATTTCTGCGGTAGTGCACACAGCGCGCCAAACCCCCCCAGACCACCCATGACTTCCGGGCGGCGGGTTTGTTTTACTACACCTTTGATGCGGTCTACCAATGCGTTGCCAGCATCGATATCGACACCTGCGTCTTTATAGCTGAGAGAGGTTTTGTCGGTCACTGCGCGATCCCCACGACGGTTTGCGGTTTGAAAACGGTGCTTCCGGTATTGTGCCGGAACAAGGCGCGGCAATTCTAACAGCGCAAGCAAACGTTTGCGAGAGCCTTATCGGTATGCTCCAGTTTTTCGTCCTCTTCAGGGTTGTAACCTTCTGGGGCTGAATGCCTGCGTGGCCTGCTGCAACTTGAAATCCACCGGGTATATACTAGGCTGTGTCCCTTAACTGCACGCAAATGGCCCCAGCCCTACGGGTCGCGCCCCAAAAGCGCGTTCTCTGTGTTGTCGGGCTTGATAACGGGCTTTTGGATCTGCGACGGCACCACGGACAGTTAAGGGACACAGCCTAGGCTGACCCTTTATTATCACCATTTTGTTGATCTTGATCCGGCTAATGGTAGTGGCGTGATTACGAAAAGGCGGTATAATCCCGCGATTTTTTGGCCGTCAACCGCCTTAATAGGAGAAAAATAATGAAGATCGTTGAGGTGAAACACCCGCTGGTTAAGCACAAGCTTGGTTTGATGCGCGAGCACGATATCAGTACCAAACGCTTTCGTGAGCTGGCTTCTGAAGTGGGTAGTTTGCTGACCTATGAAGCGACAGCCGATTTGGTGACAGAAAAAGTCACCATTGAAGGTTGGTGCGGGCCGGTTGAGATTGAACAGATTAAAGGGAAAAAAATTACCGTTGTGCCAATCCTGCGTGCAGGGCTGGGTATGATGGAAGGGGTATTAGAGCACGTACCGAGCGCACGCATCAGCGTGGTTGGGGTCTATCGTGACGAAGAAACCCTGGAGCCGGTGCCATATTTCCAGAAGCTGGTGTCCAATATCTCAGAACGTATGGCGTTGGTTGTTGACCCGATGCTCGCCACTGGTGGTTCGATGATCGCGACAATCGATCTGCTGAAGAAAGCCGGTTGCACCAGCATCAAGGTATTAGTACTGGTTGCGGCCCCTGAAGGGATCGCCGCGCTGGAAAAAGCCCACCCGGATGTTGAGCTGTATACCGCTTCTATTGACCAGTGCCTAAACGAAAAAGGTTACATCGTGCCTGGCCTGGGTGACGCGGGCGATAAGATATTTGGTACTAAATAAATCTAAGCCGACCAGAGAGTCGGCTTTTTTATGTTCTTATTTTCAAGCCTCAGCACCGGGCTGGCTGTGAGCTGAAACTACGAGAACATTCATAACTACGCTTACACGACTGAAATAACTCAGAGGAAAAACCACATGACCCGTCGCGCCATTGGCGTTAGCGAACGTCCGCCGCTGCTACAGACCATACCACTCAGCTTCCAGCATCTCTTCGCCATGTTTGGGGCGACCGTGCTGGTGCCGATCCTGTTCAAGATCAACCCGGCGACGGTACTGCTATTTAACGGTATCGGTACACTGCTGTATCTGTTTATCTGTAAGGGCAAAATTCCGGCCTATCTTGGTTCCAGCTTTGCGTTTATTTCGCCAGTGCTGCTGTTATTGCCGCTGGGTTATGAGGTCGCTCTGGGCGGCTTTATCATGTGCGGCTTTCTGTTCTGTCTGGTTGCCCTGATCGTCAAGAAGGCAGGGACTGGCTGGCTGGATGTGATGTTCCCACCTGCGGCAATGGGCGCAATCGTTGCCGTCATTGGCTTGGAGCTAGCCGGTGTAGCGGCCAATATGGCGGGATTATTGCCTGCGGAAGGCACCACGGCAGATAGCACTACCATCACCATTTCACTGGTGACGCTGGGCGTAACCGTATTGGGTTCGGTGTTGTTCCGTGGTTTTCTGGCCATTATCCCGATCCTGATAGGGGTATTGGTGGGGTATGCCCTGTCGTTCATTATGGGAGTGGTGGATCTGACGCCAATCCGTGAAGCGCACTGGTTTGCCTTGCCAACCTTCTACACGCCACGTTTCGAGTGGTTTGCCATCTTTACCATCCTGCCTGCGGCACTGGTAGTCATTGCCGAGCACGTTGGTCACTTGGTGGTAACGGCAAACATCGTCAAGAAAGATCTGCTGCGCGATCCGGGCCTGCATCGTTCAATGTTCGCCAACGGCATCTCCACCGTGATTTCCGGCTTCTTCGGCTCAACGCCAAATACCACTTATGGCGAGAATATCGGCGTTATGGCAATTACCAAGGTCTACAGCACCTGGGTGATTGGCGGTGCGGCTATTCTGGCTATCCTGCTTTCCTGTGTGGGCAAACTGGCCGCGGCGATCCAGGCGGTACCCGTACCGGTTATGGGTGGTGTTTCGCTGCTGTTGTATGGTGTGATTGGTGCTTCGGGGATCCGTGTCTTGATCGAATCCAAAGTGGATTACAATAAGGCGCAAAACCTGATCCTGACTTCAGTTATCCTGATTATCGGCGTCAGCGGTGCCAAAGTGCATATTGGGGCTGCGGAATTGAAAGGTATGGCACTGGCGACGATTGTCGGCATTGGCCTGAGTCTGCTGTTTAAATTGATCAGCCTTTACCGCAAAGAAGAAGAAGTGATCGACGTACCGGAAGAGCGTTCCGAGCATAAATAGTAGGTAATATTCATTAACCAGTGCCCCTTGCTTTTACAAGGGGCACGTTCAAAAACGCCTTTCCACTTACTCCAAATCTTGCTGGTTGACGACTATCCAGTTTTTATCGGCATCGGCTGGTTGACCTGCTATTTTCT
This sequence comes from Serratia aquatilis, assembly GCF_044865145.1. Lineage (NCBI taxonomy): Bacteria > Pseudomonadati > Pseudomonadota > Gammaproteobacteria > Enterobacterales > Yersiniaceae > Serratia > Serratia aquatilis. The sequence goes on from NZ_CP173186.1 coordinate 1,696,619, forward strand.
GTTGTTGTACCGCCTGTTGCTGCAACTGTGCCAACCGTTTTAAGGTTTCCGGGTTTCTGCTGATCCACAAGCGCTTGCCGATTTGAGCATCGGCGCTGTTAAATAGCATATAGGTATCTGAAAAAAGTGTGTCACCACCCACTAAAATTGGCTTTCTCCATTGGTCAATATAGGCCAGGATGCTGCCAGCTTTACCTTCGAACCATGTCATTGGATTAACCAGATAGGGTGTAATGGTGAGATCCTGGTTGCTTTCTGGAACGTAATTATTCGCTTTTATCTGTTTGCGTGCGGTAGTCAGGTCACCCGTTTTTCGGTTGAGTAATAGGGTATTGATGCCGATGACATTTTGCGGTTTTACGTTATAGCCATATTGCGGATTGCTGGCCACCATACGTACCAATTCTTCGTGAGCAGCACTCATAATGTAGACTTCAATACCGTTTTCCTGCAGTTTGGCAAACAGCTGCTGCATACCTGGTAATGGACGCGGAGGCGAGACACTTTTCTGCAGTAATTTATTGTTCTTGATATATTTTACTGGTATGTCTTCCTTCAATGCCATGAGTTCGTCAACCTGCTTATTTAACTCTCGTAAGGTAAAACCGGAAAAGATCTGTGCCGCCCATGGGTAACAGATCAGATCGTCCATTTCGCAAAGACGGTGGTAGTAGCTGTATAGGTTCTCGGCTTCACCAAGACTATCATTGAATGGAATTAATACTAGTGAGGGATCTATGTTATCCCTTTTCAATATGCCCTTATTTTCCATATAGGGTATCAGTGATTCCTCCAAATCATTTTTATAGGTGGTATTATCCATATCAAAAACCGCAAAATCACCTTTATTAGCTCGTTCAACAATCAGTTGAGTAAGCTGTTTAGCCTGCTCTTTTGGCCAAGAGGTTAATTCTGTTGCGTGGGCTGCTACACAGTGAAAAAACACCCCAAAAGCTATTGCCAGATTCATTATATTCTTCATCTGAAACATATTACCCTCCTTTATTGAATTTTATATTTTGGCAATTATAAGTATAGATGCTGACAAAAATTTGGGATGGATCGCAAATTTCTCATGTGGTTGACCTGTTTTTAAATATTAAATCTAGGCGGTGAATGTATAAACTTAAATATATAGCTCGATTGCCAATTAAGGGATTGCCGTACAGTCAAAATACGTACGTTCGAGTAGCTGGTGAATAAGAGTAATAACAGGATAATGTTTCAAGTTGATTAAGAACTATCCTGAAATTTCACAAGGAAATAAATTGCGTATGACGGTATGCACCTTCACCCTGAAAAAGAGTGATTTATAATGAAAATCACATAAGCTGCATTAAAATTAAGCTGTGGCTGTTGTACATGGCATTATCTTTAGCATTATCATCCTGAGTATAACTATGTTTAAATATTAATGTTATTGACAAAACTCTTCTGTTAATGACAACTTAGCTAAAAAACGGGGTATTATACCCAAAATAATTCGAGTTGCTTGTAGGCGGCAACTGAGCGAATCCCCAGGAGCTTACTCAGGTAAGTGACTGGGGTGAACGAAGGCAGCCAACAACCAAGCAATTTGAAGTATGAAGGGTATATACCCACGTTACTTTAAGTTGCAGGCGTGCTGCGAACAGCACTACCGCAGGAGCAGGGCACAAGTATGGGGCGAGTAAGGTTGCCAACGCTCAGGTAATTTGAGCGGGGGCTTTATCATTGGGTATGAAGAACTTGCATAGGTCAGCAATATTATAATTATGGAGAGTAGCATATAAAACCAAGAATCTAAAAATACAAGAATATAGTGCTTAGTTCCAGGGTCTTGTTTTTATTGCGAGGGTTGTTTTACCGCCCCGAAAGGATCATAGGATTACATCATGAACATTAGTTATTTTTTAAGTTACCTGTCACTTTTTTTATCGATTTGTTTTTATTGCAGTCACTCATACGCCTCCAATCCCGGCACCCTTACGGTGAAATTTGGCCAGACAACGGAGGATATGTTTAAGGCGACTCATCCTTATGCAGAGAGCGTGGGGGTTAACAAGGAGCTAGGAGGGAACATTTACAAGGAAATGCCTAATGAAAACAAGGAGGTGAATAAAGACATCGTTCATGAAGACCTAAAAAGTGTTTTTATATTGTTTGATCAGAATAAGAGTTTAACTGCGTTGCAACTCCAGTTTAAAAACGATTGCTTTAGTATTCTCAGTAAGTTTATGGAAAAGAAATACTCTGTCATCGTAAAGAAAACATCGTTATTTGGTAGCAACTATATGGAACTCTATCACGATAGGGTTGCTATTTATTTGATAACGCCCTCTTTCTTTTCAGAAACCTCATTGCTCTATATAGCAACCGATGTGAGAGATGAAATTTTAAAAAATCTACCCAAGGCGACACTTGAAGATGAGCGTGAGACGCTAAATGCCATCCTGGAAAGAAGCTTCACACCTAATAGGGTAGCTAGATGATTCAAAAACGCCTCTGCTATTACGCCAGGTATCACTCTGGCCTAGGTTTTGTTCCTTAATCGCCCGTGCTGTTCGCATGCTATTAAGGGATAAAGCCTTAACATTCCATGACCAGCGCGTTGGGTGAAACAGGGTAGTTATGCTGGGGTAAAAATAGTCGAAACGTTAAAAAAACTTATAAAATCAAAATGCTACCTCCCTACATTTTATCCAACGATCAGATTGACAACGCTTGATTTCTATCGTCTATTGCATAAAGCCGATATTTTGATGCTTTGCTGCAACCTCTGTCGGTATAAAACCAATCATCAGTGAAAAATAGAAAACTGATTTATTCTCAGGAAGTTACCTTTAATTTGCTAAGGAGTTAGCATGTCGCAGCACTTGCGTCATTTAGCATTAATACCGCTGTTAGTTCTCACCGCTTGCCATCAGCCAGTCAGCGTAACCACCACAAGCCCAATTCCTATCATGGCCAAAAGCCAACCGGCAGTGGTGGACAATGCCAGGATTGAGATCTCGAGCAGTGCACTGGAATACAACACGCAAAAAATTCAGAAGCTGCTGGGGAATAAATCCACCCTCTGCGCCATTCTGAAAGGGGATGCGTACGGGCACGATCTTTCTCTGGTTACGCCGATTATGCTGAAAAACAATGTTCAGTGCATCGGTGTTGCCAGCAATCAGGAACTGAAAACCGTACGTGAGCTGGGTTTTACGGGGCGTTTGATGCGCGTCCGCAATGCCACCGAGCAGGAAATGCGCCAGGCTACAGATTACGATGTTGAAGAACTGATCGGTAATCTGGATATGGCCAAGCGTCTGGATGCCATCGCCGCCCAGCAGGGGAAAACGTTGCGGATCCATTTGGCACTCAACTCTGGTGGCATGTCCCGCAATGGGCTGGAAGTCAGTAAAGCCGCTGGTCTGAATGAAGCTAAGGCGATCTCGGAGCTAAGTCATCTGAAAATTGTCGGTATCATGTCGCATTATCCGGAAGAAGATGCTGATGCGGTCAGGAAAGATCTCGCCCGTTTCAAAGTCCAGTCGCAGCAGGTACTTGATATTACTGGGCTCAAGCGTGATGCCGTAACGTTGCACGTTGCCAACACCTTCGCCACGCTGACCGTGCCGGAATCCTGGCTCGATATGGTGCGCGTCGGTGGGGTATTTTATGGTGATACTATCGCCAGTACAGAATACCGTCGTGTCATGACCTTCAAATCCTCTATTGCCGCGCTGAATCATTACCCGAAAGGTAATACCGTTGGTTATGACCGTACTTACAAGCTGAAGCGCGACTCTGTGCTGGCGAATATCCCAGTAGGCTATGCCGATGGCTATCGCCGGGTGTTCAGCAACGCAGGCTATGTACTCATCCAAGGGCAGCGGGTGCCGATTGTGGGCAAAACCTCAATGAATACCGTGATGGTTGATGTCACGGATCTAAAGAATGTTAACCCAGGTGATGAAGTTGTGTTCTTTGGCAAGCAGGGTAAGGCGGAGGTAACCGCAGAGGAAGTCGAAGAGATTAGCGGTGCGTTGTTTACCGAGATGTCGATCCTCTGGGGGGCGACCAACAAACGCGTTCTAGTGGATTAATTTGCGCGATCTGGCGGCGGTGGTTGGCCGTTGCCAGATAAATGTTTCTTCTCAATGCAGTGACATATTGGAGGGGCATTCTGCCTGTCACCCGAATGATCTGGGTGCATGGGAGTTCTTTTTGATTAAAAAACAGTCATGAAATCGTATTGTTACCATTGTTGTTACTGCTGGTTCAACTGTGGCTGCTTTCTGTGATAGACTGACCGCGTTTTTCTGCCAGTTTTGGTTGAGGTGCTTTTCTGAATACGCCGGCACAGCTTTCACTGCCACTTTATCTTCCCGATGATGAAACTTTTGCCAGTTTTTATCCGGGTGAAAATCCATCCTTATTAGCCGCGATCCAATCCGCAGTCCGTCAGGAACATGGTAGCTATATCTATTTCTGGTCACGCGAGGGCGGGGGGCGTAGCCATCTGCTGCATGCAGCATGCGCTGAGCTTTCGCAACGTGGCGATGCGGTGGGTTATGTCCCGCTGGATAAACGCGCGTACTTCGTGCCGGAAGTGCTGGATGGCATGGAACAACTGACTTTGGTGTGTATCGATAACATCGAATGTATAGCCGGTGATCAAGCCTGGGAAATGGCGATTTTTAATCTCTATAACCGTATTTTGGAAACGGGCCGTACTCGCTTGTTTATCACTGGCGATCGTCCACCCCGCCAGTTGAATCTGCATTTACCCGATCTGGCATCGCGTCTGGACTGGGGGCAAATCTACAAGCTTCAACCACTTTCTGACGAAGAAAAACTGTTGGCATTGCAATTGCGTGCCAAGCTGCGCGGTTTTGAACTGCCTGAAGATGTGGGGCGTTTTCTGTTAAAACGGCTGGATCGCGAGATGCGTACGCTGTTTATGACGCTGGATCAGCTTGATCGCGCTTCGATTACCGCGCAGCGCAAACTGACTATTCCATTCGTTAAGGAAATCCTGGGCTTGTAAGTGCTCTGTTTATTGCCTTTTAAAACTGTAGGGCTAAGCCGAGTTCCAGGCTCATTTTTATAAACTATCCGCAATTTTCCAATAGATATACCCTTCATACTTCAAGTTGCTTGGTTGTTGGCTGGGCTTACTCACCACAGTCACATAGTTATTTATGCTCCTGGGGCCTCGCAAGTTTGCCGCCTACAAGCAACTCGTATTATTTTGAGTATAGCTGCAGTTCTGCTCGGCAATTTTTATCTCTATTCTGCCTCTAATTCCCGCTACTTTTTAGTTTATTACTACTTCTAATTGGTTTTTCCGCCGATGATTATTGCTATGGACTACTTTTAGGCTATGCGAATAAAAATCATAGGGTAAATCCATGAATCACATTTTTAGCGTTGTCTGGAATTCTTCGCTCCAACTTTGGGTTGTCGCATCAGAACTCGCCAGCCGAGCCGGGCGTTTAGCTACAAACGTGGGTTCTACGCGGCGGTTACAGCAGGTTTCCATCGGAACGGTTGCCGGTGATCTGATAATCGGCTCACGTGTTGCTAAATGGAGTGCGACAGCAATCGCCGTGAATCTCCTGCTGAATTCAGCCGGGGCATGGGCCGCTTGTGCACCAACGCCTGTCGGCGGTGGCACCACAACCTGCACCGGTACCGATCAAATCACCACGGTGGGTAGTGGCCCGGGTCTTAACAACGTGACCATCAATGTCGACCCGGCAGCTCAGATCAGTACCGGCGAAAATACGGCGATTAGCGTTGACAGCAATTCAACCATCGATCTCGGCAGCAACGCTTTGGTTCAGAACGATTCGAGTAACACCAATAGTGCGGCAGGTCTATTCAGTGCCGGTCAAAACACCATCGAATTTAACAGTAATACCCAGCTCACCTTACAGGCTGGCGCGATAGTGTCTTCGCTGGGAACCGGGACGCAAAACGCGGCGGTTGCAGCGTTCGGTGCAAGTAATGCGATCATCAACTTTGGTACCATACAAGGGACCGCGAGTTCTGCTATCTGGTTTCTGAACAGGTCCATTGGGATAGCCAACACTCTCGATAACTACGGTATTATTCGGGCACAAGGCACTGCCGCCGCTATTGGTGTTCAGGCAGGCACGACGGGGGCAGTGCAGTTCATCAACCATACCGGCGGGACGGTGAACGGTAACGTGTTGTTGGGGGACGGTAATGACACAGTGACGCTTGATACCGGATCTATCCTCAACGGCAACGTTGATGGTGCAGGTGGCACCAACACCTTCAACCTCAGCAGCATTAACGGCACCAGCGATACTATGGCTGGCAATATCAGTAATTTCCAGACTGTGAACAAGTTGGGGGCTGGTGCATGGACCCTGTCGGGTAATCTTGGCAATACTGGCGCAAATGCGGCAATGGCAGTCAAGGTAACTCAGGGCCAATTGACCTTGAGCGGCACCAACACCTATGCCGGCGGGACGACAATCTCATCGGGTGGCACCTTGTCGGTGAGTGCTGATGCCAATATGGGCGCTGCGGCTCTCAATATCGGCAATGTTACACTGGATGGCGGCACATTGCGCTCAACCGCCAACTTCATAGCGTCAAACCAACGTAGGATGACCATCACCGGTAACAACGGGACTATCCAGACAGACGCCGGTGTCACTTTTAATTTTCCTAGTCTTATAAGCGGGGCGGGTTCCTTGACCAAAACAGGTACCGGCACACTGCAGCTCGGAACAGGCAACAGCTTCACTGGTGGTACCTTTATTACCGCAGGTACGGTGGTGGTCAACAACAATGGAGCCTTTGGGGCGGCGGATACCCCTGTGTTTATGAACGATGGCACCAAGCTCCAGACAAGTGGCACTTCATTTCTCACGCGTCCGTTTACGCTCGGCGGTGCAGTCACCTTCAACACACCATCCGATCTCAGCTTTAACGGGGTAATATCTGGTGTCGGCCCGTTGATCAAGACCGGTACCGGCTATTTAGCGCTCAGTAACGCCAATACCTATACCGGTGGTACCCAACTCCTTGCGGGTTCAATGCAAATTGGCACAAACGGGTCGATAGTCGGTAATGTGTTGAACAATGGCATACTCTCCTTCACCGGTACCAGCGCGAGGACCTTCAGCGGAGTCATTTCTGGCACTGGCACACTCTTCCAACAGGGCAGCAACAGGCTGGTGCTAACCGGTGTCAACACTTTTACCGGTTCTACTTTTGTCTCGTCAGGTGTCATGGAAGTCAGTCAGGCCGCCAATCTCGGTGCAGCGACGGGTTCGGTGATCATGGGCGGCGGAATCCTGGAAACCACCGACAGCTTTACTTTGACACGTAGAGTGTCCCTGAACAGTGCCAATGGCGCCATCCAGACCGGTGGCGGTACTACGCTGACGGCGACCGGAGTGTTCTCAGCTATCGGTAACAACCCTTTGAACAAGACCGGTGACGGTACGTTGGTATTCACTGCTGCCAATACTTATGCAGGCCCCACGACGGTATCCGCAGGCACGCTGCAGATTGGCAATGGTGGGGCGACCGGCAGTATTGTCGGTAATGTGGCCAACAATGCTACTCTGGTTTTTAACCGTTCGAATGCGTTGAGTTATGCCGGAGCCATCAGCGGCAATGGCACCCTCAACCAGATCGGTGCTGGCACCACACAGTTGACCGGGAATAGCGGAACCTTCTCCGGCACCACCAACGTCACCAATGGCACCTTGCAGGTGAACGGGACCTTGGGGAGTACAGCCAGTTCACTTTCCGTCACCTCGGGCGGAACTCTTAGTGGCAATGGGGTACTCGGCGGCGATGTCTCGATAGACGGTGGCATCCTGGCTCCCGGCAAGCTGACTATTAACGGTAACCTGGGGCTGACCGGTGCCTCGGTGCTGAATTACCAACTGGGTCAGGCCAACTCCGTAGGTAGCCCACTAAATAACCTTGTCGACGTGGGCGGCAATCTGACGCTCGACGGTACGCTGAATGTGGCCACGACTCCGGGCGGCAACTTTGGCCCGGGTCTTTATAACCTGATTAATTACAGCGGCATATTGACCAACAATGGTCTCACTCTCGGTACTATGCCGGTGGGCAGTACGCCTTTCCTGCAGACCAGCTACGCCAATCAGATCAACCTGGTGAACACCGGCGGCCTGACGCTCAACTATTGGGATGGTCCGGGGCCGAAGTTTAATAACGTGGTCAACGGTGGCTCTGGCGTCTGGCAAAATGCGCAGGGGAACGACGGTTGGACCGACTCGACCGGGGTGGTTAACGCCCCTTATACCAGCGGCGCTTTCGCCATCTTCGGCGGTACTGCGGGCACTGTGACCGTCGACAACAGTCTGGGGGATATCACCAGTTCGGGTATGCAGTTTGCCACCAGCGGCTATCTGCTCCAGGGGGATCCGATTACTCTGGCGACGGGAAGAAATATCATCCGGGTGGGGGATGGCGGTGCTGCCAGAGCTGGCTTTGTTGCCACCATTGACGCCTTACTCAGCGGGGCTGGTGGGGTAGAAAAGACCGATCTGGGCACTTTGGTGTTGGGCGGAGCTAACAGTTATACCGGCGGCACCACGATTTCCGGTGGCACCCTGTCCGTCAGCGCGGATAACAACCTCGGCGATTCAGCAGGGGATGTGGTGCTGAACGGCGGTACGCTACAAGGGACCGCCAGCTTTACCACTGCACGCGCCTTCGATGTAACGGCTAACCACGGGACGGTGCAGACCGATACAGGGGTGACGTTGATAACCAACGGGGCCTTTACCGGTAGCGGCAGTCTGACTAAAACCGGGGCCGGGACACTGCAGCTCAACGCCGATAACGCCTACGGTGGCAATACCACTATTGCCGCAGGAACGTTACAGTTGGGCAGTGGTGGATTGACTGGGTCACTGATCGGGGACGTGGTTAACAACGGCACCTTGATTGTCGAGCGCTCCAATACGCTGAATCTATCGGGGACGATAGGCGGCAGCGGTGCCTTTAACCAGGCGGGCAGTGGCACCACGGTATTGACCGGCAATAACACCTACAGCGGGGTGACCACCATCTCTGGCGGCACCCTGCAACTGGGCGACGGTGGAGCGACCGGCTCGGTCGTGGGTGACATTGTTGATGACGGCACGTTGATTTTTAATCGTACGGGCGCATTGACCTTGGACGGCAGTATCATTGGTTCGGGAACAATCCAGCATAACGGTAGCGGTATAACAACGCTGAATGGCGACAGCAGTAACTTTACGGGCGATACCAACGTCAGCAACGGGCTGTTGGTGGTTAATGGTACTCTCGGCGCGGCGGGCAGTACGATCTCAGTGGCTTCTGGAGGGGCTCTTGACGGTAATGGCACTATTGGCGGCAATGTGTTTGTTGCCGATGGCCTCCTGACCTCAACCGCACTAAAACCCATTACGCTGACCATCAACGGCGATCTCACGTTGAGTAATAACTCTACTATGGACTACCAGTTCGGGCAGGCTAATGTGAGCGGTGGTGTCTTCAATGATCTGACGGTGGTGGGCGGTAATCTGACGCTGGACGGTATATTAAACGTGTTAGTGCCAACTGGAGGTGATTTTGGGCCGGGTATTTATCGCGTCATCAGCTATGGCGGCACGCTGGTCGATAATGGTCTGGTGCTCGGCACCGTTCCTGCGAACACTATCGATTATATCCAGACTGGTTTCACCGGTCAGGTCAACCTGGTCAATACCACAGGATTAGTGCTCAACTATTGGGATGGTACGGGGCCTGAATTTAATGGCGTAGTGAACGGCGGCACTGGGATCTGGCAGGGCGCCGCTGGCAATACCTTATGGGCTGATAGTACCGGTACGCTCAATGCAGCCTATGCCGCTGATGCCTTCGCTATTTTTGGCGGCGCACCGGGCACGGTGACGGTTGATAACAGCCTTGGGGCGGTGACCTCTTCGGGGATGCAGTTTATTGTCGATGGTTATCGGATCGAGGGTGGGCCGATTACGCTGGTAGGGGATACAAACTTTATTCGAGTGGGTGATGGTACTCAGGACGGTGCCAGTTACGTCGCTACCATTGAGTCTGAATTAAACGGTACTGGTGGCGTTACATTATCGGGCTTGGGAACGCTGGTGCTTACAGGAGCCAACGATTATCAGGGGGGAACCACCATCCAGGACGCCACGCTCCAGTTAGGCGAGGGTGGTACCTCAGGGTCGATCATTGGCGATGTGCTTAACAACGGGAAGCTTGTCTTTGACCGTTCCGATAGTTCAAGTGTTAGCGGTGTAATCGGTGGCACCGGTGCTGTAGAGCAAATAGGTACAGGTACCACCGTATTAACCGCAACCAACAGTTACTCTGGTGGCACGACTATCTCGGCGGGCACTCTGCAACTGGGTGATGGTGGTAACACCGGTTCGATCATTGGCGATGTGGTCAATGACGGCACACTGGCTTTCAACCGCTCGGATAACACAGCCTTCTCTGGTGTGATTTCTGGCACGGGTGCGGTGAAACAAGTGGGTAGCGGGACCACTACGCTGAGTAACGATAATAGTTATCAAGGAGGAACGACGATTGCCGTTGGCACGCTGGCGGGTTCAGCTACCAGCTTTGGCAGTGGTGCAATCCTCAACGACGCGACGCTGATCATCAATCAAGCTACGGATGCCGCTTTCAGCAATACGATTGATGGCAGTGGCTCTCTGGTCAAAAACGGCGCAGGTACGCTGTCATTAAATGGGGCAGTCACTTACACCGGACAGACCGACATCAATGCCGGTGGCCTGGTATTAGGCAGCAATACGCTAGCCAGCCAGCAGGTTAACGTTGCTGAAAATGCCTTTTTAGCCGGTGTTAGTCGTGTAGCGGGCGCAATTAATAACCTCGGTACGCTGTTTGTCGGAACTCAATCTCAGGCGGATACACCGCAGATATCGCAATTCTCGGCAATCCAGCCCGCCTCATCTGCGAATGTGTTGACCATTGGTACTGATTTGAATAACAGCGGCACGGTATTTATTGGTAATAAAGCCAGCGAAGGCAACGCAATGGCTGGGAACCAGTTAGTGATCAACGGTAACTATACGGGTAACAATGGCTTGCTGCATTTCAATACGGCACTGGGTGATGACACCTCAGCCACAGATAGCATGATTGTTAAAGGCAATAGCAGTGGAACCACGCGTGTAAGCGTGGATAACGCGGGCGGTTTGGGGGCTCAGACCGTCGAGGGGATCGAGTTAATCCAGGTGAACGGGCTATCAGGGGGGGATTTTGTGCAACAGGGGCGTATTGTCGCCGGGGCCTATGATTACAGCCTGGCACGGGGTACGGGCACCAATGTGGCTAACTGGTATCTGACCAGTGTGAAAAACTCGAACGATGATTCGGTTACTCGCCCCGAAGCAGGAAGCTATGCGGCAAACCTTGCTGCAGCCAATAGCATGTTTTTAACCCGTCTGTACGATCGCTCAGGAGAAACCCAATACATTGATGCAATTACCGGGGAGATCAAGGTAACCAGCATGTGGCTGCGTAATCAGGGAGGGCACAATCGTTTCCGCGATGAGAGTGGTCAATTGGCAACGCAAAGTAATCGCTATGTACTGCAACTGGGGGGGGAAATTGGCCAGTGGAGCAGTAATTCGCTGGATGGTTTCCATCTTGGAGCGATGGCAGGCTACGGTAATAGCAAGAGTCGTACACGCTCGGATCATTCAGATTATCGGTCAGATGGCAGCGTCAACGGCTACTCTCTAGGTTTGTACGGCACCTGGTATGCCAATGAAAAAGATAAATTAGGGTTGTATGTGGACAGTTGGGCGCAATACAGCTGGTTCAATAATAGGGTCAATGGGCAGGGTTTAAGCGGCGAAAATTACAAATCCAAAGGGGTTACCGCATCGGTAGAAAGTGGCTATACGTTTAAACTCGGTGAAAACTCCGCTAAAGATGTGGCGTATTTTATCCAGCCTAAAGCTCAGATGGTATGGATGGGAGTCAAAGCCGATCGGCACACGGAAGCCAACGGTACTCAGGTAACGGGCGAGGGTAATGGAAATCTTCAGACGCGGCTGGGGGCGAGGGCATACACGAAAGTGCACACTGCGAACGCTAGCGGCAAGAACCTTGAACTCCAGCCGTTTGTGGAAGTGAACTGGCTGCACAATACCAAGAACTTCGGCGTAGCGATGGATGGCGCCAAAGTGACGCAGGCGGGTGCAGAGAATATCGGCGAGCTGAAAATGGGCGTTGAAGGGCAAGTTAACAAGAAACTGAGCGTCTGGAGCAACGTTGGCGTGCAGGTTGGTAACGCAGGTTACAATGATACCGCAGTGATGTTGGGGGTGAAATACAACTTCTAAGCCAACACGTCTTTGGTAAAACAGCCCCTTTCATGGCTGGGAATGAAAGGGGCGACTGAGTCAAAAGGTTTCACCGGTCTGAGGTGTAAATGTCAGGCCGGATTTCTTTCTCCTTCCGCCTTGCTCTCTTTGCTTTGAATCAACCTCAACGCTAGATAAAGATCGGGAACCAGGATCAGATCGCGTTCTTTATTATCTGAACGATTGATACGAAACCAGCGCGTCAACTCGGTTCGACGGCCCGCGAGCACCAGGCTGATTCCGCGTGATTTAAGGTCCTGCTTCAGCTCTTCGATAGCGGAGAGCACGCTGATATCGGCGTGGGTAAAGCTGGCTACGGCATCAATCACTACCCAGCGCGGTTGCGAAGGCGAACTCTCTACCAGGCTGATGATCCGCCGTTTGAAATAGGCGACATTAAAATAGGTCAATGGTGAATTAAAGCGGTACATCATCACGCCGTCGACCGCTTTAATGCCGTTGTTGCTGCCTATTGAATGGATCAAACCCTCATCATTGACTCCAAGCAACTGCTCGGTGGGCCGGAATACGGTCTGTAGAAACTGCAGCAGGCCAAGCAGAACCGCTAAGCCGATACCGGGAATGATCCCCACCAGCAATACGCTCAAGAAAGTAAACAGCGCCAGACTGAACGCACGGCGATTGCGTTTACGCAGGCGGAAGATGCTGCGCATATCCAGCAGCGACCAAGTGGCGTAAATCAGCACCACCCCCAGGACTGCAATAGGAATAAACTGCAGGGGTTCATTAAAAAACACCACCACCACAGCGATCGCCAGAGCAGCAATCACAGACACCAATTGGCTCTTGCCCCCGCTGGCGTCGTTAACGGCGGTACGGGAGTTGGCTCCACTGATGGCAAAACCCTGCGAAAGCCCGGAGACGATATTCACCAACCCCAATGCGCGGAACTCGCGGTCAGCATCAACCTCGTAGCCATTTTTTGTTGCAAAACTGCGTACGGTCAGCATCATAATGACAAAGCTGACCACAGCCAGGTTTAACGCCGGGAGCACCAACTCACGCAGCAGCCCCGGCTTAAAGTCAGGCCACGCTACTACCGGTAGCCCACCACCGGCATAGGCTGAAACTGTTGCAACACCAAAACGCGGTAAATTAGCGGCCCAGGTCAAACCGGTAATCAATACGACGGCGAAGAGAGGTGCTGGCCAACTGGGGCGGAAATGACGCACCCCAAGCAAGATCAGCAGCGTCAGCAGCGAGACCCCAATAGTGGGTAAGTGACTGTTGAGTAAGTTCCCCGGTAACGCGTAAATGCGTTCAATCAGCTCACTGGAAGGGGAGGTGTAGCCTAACACCTTGCTGATCTGGTTAACGATAATTGTCAGCGCTACACCGTTCAGCAATCCGTTCAAAATCGGGCGTGAAAGCAGGTCGGCAATCGCTCCCAGTTTGAAACGGCTGGCAATCAGGCACCAGGTTCCCATCATCAAGGTCATAATGATGGTCAATTGCCAGTGCAACTCGCTATTACCTGCGGCTAGTGGTGCCACTACTGCGGCAATAACCGCGCAGGTTGCCGCGTTAGGCCCGACGATTAGTTGGCGTGAAGTGCCAAAAATGGCATAGGCGATCATCGGCAAAATACAGGAGTAAAGGCCGACAATCGCATTCACACCGGCCAACTCGGCGTAAGCAATGGCGACTGGTAATGCAACCGCTGCCACCGAGAGGCCCGCGCGAATATCATATTTCAGCCAACTGCGTTCATAAGCCAACAGGTTCATCAGGCCTGGGGCAATACTCTCAAGGGATTTACGCTGCATATATTTTCCATCAGATAAAGTAATAGGAATGTATACCCGTCACCATTCAAACGGCAGCGGTGTTGGCTGCGTTACGCTTCCCCTGCGTAGTTAAATAATTTCTAGTACTTGCTCCGGCGGCCGCCCGAGGCGCGCTTGGCTGCCTTTCACCACGATAGGGCGTTCAATCAGTTTTGGATTTTCTACCATTGCGGCAAGCAGTTGCTCTTCGCTCAGGGATCCATCAGCCAGTTTCAGTTCTTTGTATAGATCTTCATTTTTACGCATCAGTTGACGTGCGGTGCTGAAACCCAGTTCTTTCAGTAATTTCTTCAACTCGTCTACGGAAGGTGGTGTTTCCAGATATAAAACCACTTGCGGTTTCACGCCGTGCTGTTCCAGCAACGCGAGCGTTTCACGGCTCTTCGAGCAACGTGGGTTGTGATAAATCGTGATATTGTTCATTTCAATCATTCCTTGTTCAAATCAGGTGCGCTGGAATTTGCTGAATGTTTTTTGCAACTGACGTAGTTGGTCTATACGCGCATCATAACGGGCCTGATTCAGGCTACCGAGTTTTTGCAATGAGCTGGCGTTGCTGAGCAGGCCGATTGCCTGATCAAAATTACCCGTCAATGCCAGGCTTTCTGCGCGGGCCGAGAGCTCTTCATCACGTAACCCTTGCGCTGCACTGGCCTGGGCCAGCAAATCCCAACCGTTCGGGTCGTCCGGGTGGGTAAAGGTATAGCGGTTGAGGATTTTTGAGGCTTGAGCGGGCTGATTGCCCTCCACGTAGGCATTGGCCAGATTGAGCAGTAGCACCGGATTTTTGCTTTGTGCGGCGTTGACGGCTTCCAGGCGGGCAATGGCCTGCGCCGCCTTATTCTGGCCCAAATCGATGTCTGTAATCAGATCCAGTAACCAGACGTTTTTCGGATCTTGGGCCAGCAAGGGCTGAATAATATTACGGGCGTCATCGTACTTTTTCGCTTCGTAAGAGAGGATCGCCCGGCCATACTTTGCGGCCATTTGCTCCCTCACGTTACCCTTAGCGTATTTTTCCAGCAGTTCGTCGTTCAGGCCGTACCCCTCTGAACTGTACATGCCGAGAGCACGTATCCTCGCCAGCAGATAGTCCTGGCTGGATTGCACGATATGGCGTGGCATCTGATTGGCACGGTTACGCGCGTCTGAAAGACGGCTGTCTGGTAGGGGGTGCGTCAGTAACATTTCAGGTGGTTTGGAGGCGTAACGGGACTGATCGGCGAGTTTCTGCATGAAATCAGGCATGGCAACTGGATCAAAACCTGAACGTTGCAACACCTGGATCCCGATACGGTCAGCCTCTTGTTCATTGGCCTGGGTGAAACTGATAATCCCTTGCTGTGCTCCCGCCAGGGTGCCGCTCAAGGCGGCCATTCCCATGGTAGGGTTCGCCATCGCCAGCAAAACTGAGCCCAATGCACCCACCCAGGTCAACGGCGCATTACGCTGCTGGTCTTCCATCGCCCGAGCCAGATGGCGTTGAGTCACGTGAGAAATTTCGTGTGCCAACACCGAGGCCAATTGGCTCTCGTTATCGGTCTCGCGGAATAGTGCCGTATGCAATACGACGTTGCCACCAAAGAAGGCGAAGGCGTTTATTTCATCGTTGCGCACCAGAAAGAAGTGGAACGGGGTTTTTACCGAATAGGCATTGGCCACCAGTCGGTTACCCAACTGGTTAATATACTGGGTGAGTAATGGATCATTGACTAATGGAGCACTGGCGCGCAGTTGGCGCACGTAAAAATCACCCATGACCTGCTCTTGGGCAATGCTCAAGGTTCCGCCGGCGGTTGTGCCTATATCCGGTAGTTGGTCTTGTGTTTGGGCATTCACTGGCGCCAGTACAGAAACACTCAGGGTGCCGATCAGTAAAACGGCTAAAGCTGTTTGGGTGAACCGGGTGATCATAGTCAGGCATTTCCCTTAAAAAAATCATCAACTACCAAGGTGTCAGCATCACAATAAGAGTTCTTCTTCCGTGCCCGACTCTCCAGTACAATCATTGTGAGAGTGCCCTAGGCTGTGTCCCTTAATTGCACGCGAGCGCCGCTGGCGGTCATTTGCGCACAGGGCAAGGCGTGAGCCGCGAGGTTTGGTGGACCAAATAAGCGGCGAACAACGCCGCAATGCGCGCAAATGGCCCCAGCCCGAAGGGTCGCGCCCCAAAAGCCCGTTCGAAGTAAAGTCGGGCTTGAACAGAGGGCCACTCTGCCCTTCACCCTCCGCCTTGATAACGGGCTTTTGGGTCTGCGACGGCACCACGGGCAACTAAGGGACACAGCCTGGCTCACAAAATAGTCCGCTTGCGGAGCGTGCGCCTAAGTGGGCGGCGCCATGAGATCATAATAGCCAGCCACTGCCGACAATGAAATGTTTGTCCGGCGATATAATTGTCGGCTTTCAAACTGGCCACTCTGCGGCATCTTTCAGCCATAGGGTATAAGCGACCTGAAATTGTGTTAAAACAAACAAATAGGGCCACATAGTGAACGACCATCGTCCACTTGCATTGATGAAATAAGGAGTAATCTCTGATGTTGGAGATGTTATTACAGTGGTATCGGCGTCGGTTTACCGATCCGCAGGCCGTTGCACTGTTGGTCATTCTGGTTGTTGGGTTCTGTATTCTCTATTTTATGCACGGGATTTTGGCGCCGCTGTTGGTGGCGATTGTACTCGCTTATCTGCTGGAATGGCCGACGGCGCGTTTGCAAGGCCTGGGTTTTTCACGCAATTGGGCGGCAAGCCTGATGCTGATCGTGTTTGGCGGTATTACCTTGCTATTGGTTTTTGTGGTGGCACCAACCGCCTGGCAGCAGGGTATCAACCTAATGACCGATCTACCCAAAATGCTTAATCAGTTCTACAACTTTGCGACGACCTTGCCGAAACGATATCCGGCGCTGGTGGATGCAGGCATCATCGATATGATGACCGAGAACCTGCGTGGGCGGTTGTCCAGCATGGGGGAATCGGTGGTGAAATTCTCGCTGGCCTCCCTGGTTGGGCTATTGACGCTGGCCATCTATCTGATCCTGGTGCCACTGATGCTGTTCTTCCTGCTCAAGGATAAGGAGCAGATGATTAATGCAGTACGCCGCGTTTTGCCTCGTAACCGTGGGCTGGCGGGGCAGGTTTGGACCGAGATGAACCAGCAGATCACTAACTATATTCGCGGCAAGGTGCTGGAGATGGTGATAGTGGGGGTCGTTACCTATCTGGTGTTCTTTATTCTGGATATGCGCTATTCCTTGCTATTGGCTGTGCTGGTAGGGTTTTCTGTACTGATACCTTACATCGGTGCGGTGTTGGTGACGATCCCGGTAGTGGTGGTGGCGATGTTCCAATGGGGTATCGGTGCCGATTTCTGGACGCTGATTATCGCTTATCTGGTGATCCAGGCATTGGATGGTAACCTGTTGGTGCCGATCCTGTTCTCTGAAGCTGTCAATCTACACCCGTTGGTGATCATTCTTTCGGTGGTTATTTTTGGTGGCCTGTGGGGATTCTGGGGGGTGTTCTTTGCGATCCCATTGGCAACATTGGTGAAAGCGGTGATCCACGCCTGGCCGGATGAATTGCGGGTTGAAACCGAGTAAGTCTTGAATAAAGCGCAGCAAAGAGGTTTGCTGCGCTTGGAGGTATTGTTACTGCTTGAGGTAATCCATAACAATGTCGTGATGATTGGTGGTCTTGAAATCATCAAACACTTTTTCAACTTTACCGTTGGTGTCGATCAGGAAGCTGATGCGATGGATGCCATCATAGGTTTTACCCATGAAGGTTTTTTCACCCCACACACCAAACTGCTGCGCGACCTGATGATCTTCATCAGACAACAGTGTGAAGTTGAGCAACTCCTTCTCGGCAAAACGTGACAGCTTCTCTGGTTTATCGGTACTGATGCCAAGCACTTCGACACCCGCCTTTTTAAACTCATCCATGTTGTCCCGTAATCCACAAGCTTGTACGGTGCACCCTGGCGTCATAGCTTTGGGATAAAAGTAAACAAGTACTCGTTGTCCTTGGAAGTCGGCCAGACTAATTTCCTCGCCATCCTGGTCTGGTAAACTAAATTTCGGCGCTGTATCACCGGCTTTCAATGGGCTCATCACTACTCTCCATCTTTATCGTCATGCTGCGGATAGTTCGCAACGCTAATACTGCCTTGCGCATTCAATTCTGTACATAGGCGATAGAAGGCTTGTTCAATATTTGAGGCATCCTGATCGCCAGAACTATGTGCGGTGATCTGAATATAGAGCTGGGGAGGCAAGCCGCCCTCAGCTGGCTGGGTACGAGAAACCAATTCAGCGATGTTCATCTGTCTGGAGCCAAACAGGCCGGTAAAACGCTCGATGATGTGCGGTGAGTCCTTCACTTCGACTTGTACCCACACCGTTGCAGGCATGGGCGGCCTTTCTTGCGAGTTTGTGCGCTTCATCACGATCAGTAAATCCAGCTCTGCGCCTTTTTGCGGCAAAGTCGATTCAATCAGGGTGATCGCGTTCCAACTGCCGGACAGCAGCATGATGAAGGTAAACTCTTCACCCAGCATGGCCAGACGGCTATCTTCGATATTGCACCCACAACTGCTGACGTGGCGGGTGATGGTATTGACGATACCGGGGCGATCCGCACCCAGTGCGGTAATCACAAGATAGTGCTCATCTGGCTTAGGCAAAATACAGCTTCCTGTCGAACTCAATGGGGTTACCATGGTAAACATAAAAAAAACCGCCTGCCAAGCGCTTACAACACGTTGATTGCTTGCTTTTGGATAGGTGACAAAAGTACCATGAAGAACTTGTTTGTGGAGGGGATGGCCAATGTTTACGGGAAGTATTGTTGCACTAGTGACGCCGATGGACGACAAAGGTGCTGTCGATCGTGCGAGCCTAAAAAAACTGATTGATTACCATGTAGCCAGCGGAACTGCAGCTATCGTTTCTGTAGGGACCACCGGTGAGTCAGCCACGCTTAACCACGATGAGCATATCGACGTGGTATTGCAGACTCTGGAGCTGGCCGCGGGCCGTATTCCGGTGATTGCCGGGACCGGTGCCAATTCCACCAGCGAAGCCATTTCGCTCACTCAACGCTTGAGCAATACGGGTGTAGTCGGGTGCCTGTCGGTAACCCCTTACTATAATAAGCCCACTCAGGAAGGTTTGTATCAGCATTTTAAAGCCATTGCTGAAAGCACCGATCTGCCGCAGATCCTCTATAACGTGCCTTCACGTACCGGTTGTGACATGCTGCCGCCAACCATTGCACGTTTAGCCAAAATCAAAAATATTGTCTCCGTCAAAGAAGCTACGGGGAACTTAAGTCGTGTTAGTCAGATCCAAGTGCTGGTTGATGATGAAGACTTCATTTTGCTGAGCGGCGATGACGCCAGCGGTCTGGATTTCATGCAACTGGGTGGTAAAGGGGTGATTTCCGTGACGGCCAACGTGGCGGCCCGTGAAATGGTTGAACTCTGTCGCCTGGCAGCGCAAGGCAACTTTGCCGAGGCCCGCCGATTGAATCAGCGCTTGATGCCGTTGCATCAGGATTTGTTTGTAGAAGCAAACCCAATTCCGGTGAAATGGGCCTGTAAGGCATTGGGATTGATGGCAACCGATACGATGCGTCTGCCTATGACGCCGTTGACTGACGCTGCCCGTCCTGTCGTGGAGCGTGCGTTGAAAAGCGCCGGTTTGCTGTAACTCTTAGGAAAATTTGATGGCTTATTCATTGCAAAAGTCGACGGTAGCAACAGTCGTGGGTATAGCGCTTATGATGACGCTGGCGGCATGTTCTTCCGATCAGCGCTACAAGCGTCAGGTCAGCGGAGATGAATCCTATCTTGATGCTGCTCCGCTAAAACCGTTGAACGCACCGGCTGGCCTTATCCTGCCGGTGCAAGCAGGTAACTATGAGGTTCCGGTAGCCACGCAGAAAGGCCAAACTGGCAAGCAACTGGATATCCGTCCGCCAGTGCAACCACTGGCTCTGCTGAGCGGTTCTCGTGGGCAAAATGCGGGTGATAGCGGAACGTTGCTGTTGGAAAATAGCCCGCAGAACCAGAATCTCTGGCCGCGCATCGCCAGTTTGCTTCAGGCGAAAAACATGCCGATTGCTTCTCGCCAGGATGCCGAACAGACGCTGACTACCGACTGGGTGAAGTGGAACCGGCTGGATGAAGATATTCAGTACGAAGGCCGCTACCAGATTTCGCTACAGAAGCAGGGTTACCAACAGGCGTTGGTGGTGAAAACCCTCGAACTGCGCCAGCAAGGGCAGACCGAGAAGGTGACTAATCCTGCCGAGGTTCAGCGCTACAACAGCATGATGATGAATACCATCGTTGCAGGTCTGGATAAACAGGACAATCTGACCACTAGCCAGACGGCCAAGCGTATTGGTGCGCTGGATGTACAAAGCGGTGCTGATGATACAGGCCTGCCAACGCTGATTGTGCGTGCACCTTACGCGATAGTGTGGGATCGCCTGCCGGCAGCACTGGAAAAACTGGGGATTAAAGTGGGGGACCGCAGCCGTCCGCAGGGCACCGTTGCTGTCACCTATAAGTCTCTGAATGCAGCCGATTGGCAAGCATTGGGCGTGAATGATCCTGAACTGAAGGAAGGTGATTACAAGCTGCAGGTTGGTGATCTGAATAACCGCACCAGTTTGCAATTTATCGATTCCAAAGGTAAGCCGTTGGCTCAGGCGCAGAATGATGCGCTGGTGGCGGTATTCCAGGCGGCTTTCAGCCAGACCAGCGTTAAATAATTACCCTAAAGGGGCTTCGGCCCCTTTTTGTTTTGTTGGTACGGTATCGTTTGCGTAGCCGGTTTTGTCGTCACCAGCGCGCCAAAAAATTAAAACTGTCAATTTCATACCCGGTAGGCGAGTCATCGATCCAATGTCTGGCAACCGGGAGGTATAACTTTATTGGAGTAAGTAAGATGCAAAAGCTAGCTGAGCTGTATCGCGGAAAGGCAAAAACGGTCTACACCACGGAAAACCCTGATCTGTTGGTGCTGGAATTCCGTAACGATACATCAGCCCTGGATGGTCAGCGCATTGAGCAGTTTGATCGCAAAGGCATGGTGAACAACAAGTTCAACCATTTCATCATGAGCAAACTGGAAGAGGCCGGTATTCCAACGCAGATGGAGCGCTTGCTGTCAGACAATGAAGTGCTGGTTAAAAAACTGGATATGGTACCGGTTGAGTGTGTGATCCGTAACCGTGCAGCAGGCTCACTGGTGAAGCGTCTGGGTATTGAAGAAGGCCTGCCGCTGAATCCTCCGCTGTTTGATCTATTCCTGAAAAATGATGCCATGCATGACCCAATGGTCAATGAATCCTATTGCGAAACCTTTGGCTGGGTGAGTAAAGCGCATCTGGCACGTATGCGTGAGCTGAGCTATAAGGCCAACGAAGTATTGAGCAAACTGTTTGATGACGCAGGCCTGATTTTGGTCGATTTCAAACTGGAGTTTGGCCTATTCAAAGGTGAGGTGGTGCTGGGGGATGAGTTCTCGCCAGACGGTAGCCGCCTGTGGGATAAAAATACCCTGAATAAAATGGACAAAGATCGCTTCCGTCAGAGCCTGGGTGGATTGATCGAGGCCTATGAAGAAGTGGCTCGCCGCATCGGCGTCAAGCTGGACTGATAGCAATCTAGCCCATTCCCCCTTAGCAGCCTATTGAACCGAATGTCTGTTCAACAGGCTGCCAGAGGGGAAAATCATCAATCCTTCTCTCTTCGCACCCCATTTCTGTCTATTTCACCGAATTACTGCCTTTCCGCAGCCTTCAACCCTTTATAATGTGACTAGGCTGTGTCTCAATTGAACGCGAGCGCCGCTGGCGGTCATTTGAGGGACACAGCCTAATGAAAATCTAATCTGGAGTTTATCTATGCGTTGGCAAGGGCGTCGGGAAAGTGACAATGTCGAGGATCGTCGCGGGCAGTCTCCAGGCGGCGGCTTGCGCGTGCCGATTCGCGGCAAAGGTGGGCTGGTCATTCTGGTGGTGGTGCTGGTTGCCAGCTACTATGGAATCGATCTGACCCCACTGCTGAATGGTGGCGATATTTCACCGCAGACACAGCAGCAAAGCGCCAGGATCAGCCCCAAGGATGATGAAATGGCCAAATTTACCTCGGTGGTGCTGGCTTCTACCGAAGATACCTGGCAGGAACTCTTTCAGCAGATGGGGAAACGCTATCAGAACCCCAAACTTGTGATGTACCGGGGAGCGACGCGAACCGCCTGTGGTACCGGACAATCGGTAATGGGGCCGTTCTATTGCCCGGCAGACGGTAAGGTATATATCGATCTGTCATTCTATCAGGACATGCAAACCAAGCTGGGAGCGGGGGGGGAATTTGCTCAAGCCTACGTGGTGGCACACGAAGTCGGGCACCATATTCAGAATCTACTGGGGATTGAGCGCAAGGTTCGCCAAATGCAGCAAGGGGTTAGCCAGGCGGAGGTTAATCGCCTCTCGGTGAAAATGGAGTTGCAGGCTGACTGTTTTGCTGGCGTTTGGGGGCACCATGCCGAGAAACAACACATGCTGGAAGCCGGAGACTTGCAGTCTGCGCTGAATGCCGCACAGGCGATTGGCGATGACCGCTTACAACAACAGAGTCAGGGGCGGGTTGTACCAGACAGTTTCACTCATGGTACCTCGCAGCAGCGGTATACGTGGTTCAAGCGTGGATTTGACAGTGGCGATCCTAATGTTTGCAATACTTTTGCTTACCGTTGATTTTTCCAAGTGCCGGTGCTCAGCATCGGTATGCTTCTATCAGGCTTGAATTCCGATGTTAGAGAAAATGCAAAAGCGCATGCAGCAGCAGGGCATACGGCGGTTGTTGGTCATAAGCGGTGAACCACAATGGTGCCGGGCCCAAGCTCGGCAAATGATGGCGCAATTGCCCGGTGACTGGCCATGGGTGGGGAATGATGCCCCCGCAGACGTTCAGGGGCTACCAAGCGGCAGCGCGAAAACGCTGCTGGGGCAGGAGCGATTGCATGCGGTTTTTGAGGCGGCGGAAGGGCTAGATGTAGAAGCACTGGCTCAGCTCTGCGGAACATTGCGCGCTGGCAGTTGGCTACTATTGCTGGTACCAGCCTGGCAACGCTGGGCACAACAGCAAGATAGCGACAGCCTGCGTTGGAGCGACTGTTCGCAACCTATCCCAACACCCAACTTTATCCACCATCTGCAAAGAGAGTTGTTGGCTGACCGTGAAGTATCTATCTGGCAACAGGATGAGCCGCTGCATTTGGCACCTTTGCCAATACGCCCAGACTGGCAGGCACCGCTGGGTGAACCAAGCCAGGAACAGCAGGCCATATTGGCACGGCTGCTGGCGGCTGAATCAGGTATCTGGGTGTTGACTGCAGCACGTGGCCGCGGGAAATCAACCTTGGCAGGCATGTTGATGGCCTCAAGCGCATCGAGTTGTTGGATCACCGGGCCAAGCCGAGCCGCCACCGAAGTCGCCAGTGATTGGTCTAACGGGCGGGCGAACTTCTGGGCCCCCGATGCGTTATTACAGCACTGTACTGAACAGGGAAGTGTTGATGCAGGTTGGTTGCTGGTAGATGAAGCTGCGGCAATCCCCGGCCCCTTGTTACAACAACTGGTTGCCTATTTCCCTCGGGTGTTGCTGACCACCACGGTGCAGGGCTACGAAGGCACAGGGCGAGGATTCCTGTTGAAATTCTGTGCTGCTTTGCCACAGTGGCAACCACTAAGCTTGCGGCAACCCATGCGTTGGGCCGCAGGGGATGCGCTGGAACGTATTATCGATAACGCGTTGCTGTTCAACGAGGAACCGCAGTGGCAAGCCAACAGCCCTTCATTGTCCATTCAGCATCTTGAACAGGCTGAACTGTGCGCCGCTCCGCAGCGCTTACAGCGATTCTATGCGCTGCTCTGTAGCGCGCATTACCGCACTTCGCCACTGGATTTACGCCGCTTGATGGATGCCCCGGGAATGCATTTCAGTGCAGCATCGCAGGGGGATGATATCGTCGGTGCGCTGTGGTTGGTGGATGAAGGCGGCTTGTCAGACGAATTGGCCCACGAGGTGTGGGCGGGCCGAAGAAGACCGCGTGGTAATCTGGTGGCACAATCCCTTGCCGCACACAGTGGGCAGTGGTGGGCACCAACGCTACGCTCGCGCCGCATAACCCGCATCGCGGTATTACCTGAGTTACGCCAGCAAGGGATTGCCAGCCGGTTAATTGAACAGCAAAAGCAACGTTCGCAAGGGCTGGATTTTCTCTCCGTGAGTTTTGGCTATACCGAGCCGTTATGGCATTTCTGGCAATCATGTGGTTTTACCCTGGTGCGCATCGGTAACAAAGCAGAAGCCAGTAGCGGTTGCCATACTGCCATGGCATTGCTGCCGCTAAGCGAACAAGGGGAAAGCCTGTGCCATGCGGCGAGCAGGCAACTGGCACGCAACTGGCGGTGGTTGCAGCAACCTGGTGGCCCCCAACTCCCTATGATTGATGACCAGAGTGGTCCCTCCCTGGATCAGGAGGACTGGCGTGAACTAGCCGGTTTTGCTTTTGCGCATCGGCCACTGGAGGCCAGCCTGGGCGCTTTGCAGCGTCTGCTGATGGTGACTGAATTGTCTTGCATGGCATTGCGCGGCTATTTGCAGCAAAAACAGACGGTCGCGCAATGCGTTGCGTTTCATGGCCTGAGTGGCCAGAAAGCACTACTACGCCTTTGGCGGCAAGAGACAGCCAAAGCTTTACAGCACCTCGATACTGAGCATTGCCGCTATTGGCATCTCTGGTCGCAGTCGTTGCAATAAATGGAAGGAGTTATTCAATAAAACCCGATTTTTCCGATTTCTCAGCGGCGTATAGTCACTGGCAGACGCTTGGCATATGGCCTGGCATGAGGAGTTGCCATGAAACATGAATATTTTGTTGTCCAAAGCCCCGCCACACCGGCAGAACAGTTGATCCTACTGTTCCATGGTGTTGGCGATAATCCAGTAGCCATGGGGCAAATAGGCAGTTATTTTGCTAAAGAATTCCCACAGGCATTGGTGGTGAGCATCGGTGGTCCTTTTGCTTTCGGTAATGGCCGCCAGTGGTTCTCGGTTCAGGGGATTACGGAAAGCAATCGTGTGGAACGCGTAGCAGAAGTGATGCCGAAGTTTGTTGAGACCGTGCGTTATTGGCAACAGCACAGCGGAGTGGGTTATAGCGGAACGGCATTGGTGGGGTTTTCTCAAGGCGCGATCATGGTCTTGGAGGGGCTGAAGGCCGAGTCGAAGCTGGCCGGGCGTGTTGTAGCCTTTAGTGGCCGATTTGCCCAATTGCCAGAGACGGGTTTTGGCGAAACAGTGGTTCACCTTATCCATGGCGAAACAGATGCCGTTATCACGTTGGAACATGCCCAAGCGGCGGCGGCAGGGTTACAGGCTGCTGGTTGTGACTTTACCCTGGATGTTGAAGAGGGTGTTGGTCACGCAATTAACCAAGGGATGATGAACAAGGCTCTGGAGCGTTTGCATTACTACGTGCCGCAGCGTTATTGGGAAGAAGCGATGTTTGGCAAACGTGGTGATTTGATCGCGTTCAGATAAACAGCAGGGCGCAATGTGCGCCCTGAGGTTATTTCTTTTTCGGCCAATCGTCTTCCTCGTCCCACTGAGCATTATTATCACGGTGAGGCGGGATTTCGGGTTTGTTGGCGAGAAATCTCTTATGATCAAGACGGCGTAATTCCTTGATCCCGTTCAGGATGATTCCAAACAGTATGACCAGAATGATCCACCAATAGTCAGCTAGCCATTGCATGTTTATACCTTTCCTTCAAGATGTATAAAACGCCTGAATATCGATGACAAATGGCTTTCAAGCCATTGGGCACCGGCAACGTCCTTATCCCGCCAGGATGCCAGTAGTAGCTCAGGTGTCAATAAATGTTCGGCCTCCTTTGCCAGCGGACGATAGCTTAGGTGCCATGGCTCCGCAGCAACGCCGCCTTGATCTTCGGTAAATGGGCGGTAGAAACCAAACTCTGCCATATGTGCAGTCAGCCACTGATCCAGCAGGTAGAAATAGCCACCTTGCTGATACTCCCAAGGCTCTAACTGCAGCTTCTTGCCTTCTGGCAGTAGCGACGGATCGTAAACATCCAGATCGCTGCCCCAGTGATGGCGGCTTGCGCCTGGTAGCGCAGACCAACGCAGAATAGCTTCACAACGTTCAGCCACCGATAACTGCATAACATCTATCGGTTGACTGTGTTGGTTTAACACCGGGCGTTTACCGCCAAACTTGTCGTTCCAGATTGCCAATTGCCTGTCGAAATCACGGAAGGTACTGGCCGGTTGCAGGTCGAAACCAGCGGCCTTTGCTGCCCGCTGCATGTGCTGAAAGGCGGCTACCGCAGTTGGCTGCAACCTGTGGTGACCACACAGCACGGCCAGATGTTCCGTCGACCGGCCTGTCAGCATTTCCGGCATGATCATGCGACCAATTGCTCCATGATACGTTGGTACATACGACTAAGTAGTTGCAGGTCTGCAGCGTGCACGCATTCATTCACTTTATGAATGGTAGCATTGACCGGACCCAACTCAACCACCTGAGCCCCCATTTGCGCGATGAAGCGACCGTCTGAAGTACCGCCGGTCGTCAGCAACTGCGGAGTCATTTCCCCATAGTGTTCCACTGCATTGACCACTGCATCAACCAACGCGCCACGTGCGGTAAGGAAAGGCTGACCAGACAGCCACCATTCGAGGCTGTAGTTCAATTGGTGGCGATCCAGCAGCTCATGTACACGCTGTTTGATCATGGTATCGGTGAGTTCAGTACTGAAACGGAAATTAAACTGCACAAACATCTCGCCAGGGATCACGTTGTTGCTGCCGGTACCGGCCTGGACATTAGCAATTTGCATGCTGGTGGGTGGGAAGAACTCGTTACCCCGATCCCATTCAATGGCCACCAGTTCGTTTAGCGCAGGTATAGCGCGATGCACCGGGTTATCTGCCAAGTGCGGGTAGGCGACGTGCCCTTGAATACCATGGATGCGCAGATTGGCGGTGATCGAACCACGGCGGCCATTTTTCACCACATCTCCCACGCGCTCGGTGCTGGAAGGCTCGCCCACCAGGCAATAATCAAGGCGTTCGTTGCGTGCCATCAGTGCTTCCACCACTTTTACGGTACCGTGGGTGGCACTGGCCTCTTCATCCGAAGTGATCAGGAACGCCAGGCGGCCCTGATGGTTGGGATTCGCTGCAACAAAACGCTCGGCTGCCACCAGCATGGCGGCTAAAGAACCTTTCATATCGGCGGCACCACGACCATACAGCATACCGTCACGGATCGTCGGTTCAAACGGCGGGTGATCCCACTGTTTTTCATCCCCTGTTGGCACAACGTCAGTGTGGCCGGCAAATGCCAGCGTGGTGCCCTGGCCCCGCCAGGCCCAAAAGTTTTGGGTATCACCAAAGTTCATCGGTTCGATGGTAAAACCAATGGCTTGCAGGCGGGCAATCATCAGCGCCTGACAGCCTTCATCATGCGGGCTGAGGGAAGGGCGTTTGATGAGTTGTTGCGCCAGTTCAATAACGGGGCAAATCATGAATTAACCTCGGTAATATATTGCTGATAGCTGTCGGTACTGAATCCCAGCAGGGTATGGCCATTGCCGTCATCCAATAGTGGTCGTTTGATGATCGCTGGTTGTTCCAGCATCAGGGCAATGGCGGCATCGGCGTTGTCACAGGTGGAGCGCTGCGCTTCATCCAGTTTGCGCCAGGTGGTGCCGCGTGTGTTGAGCAGAGGCTGCCAGCCAAGGCGTTCCACAAAACTCCGCAGTAACTGTTCGTCCAACCCGTCTGCGCGATAGTCGTGAAACTGATAAGCAACGCCCTGTTCTTCCAGCCAACGGCGTGCTTTTTTAATGGTGTCGCAATTTTTGATGCCATAGAGCTTAAGCAAACTTTTTGAGTCCTTATCTATCATGAAGAAATGTTACCTATACATCGGGAGCCGCTTAGAGCAACAGATAACTGGCGATGATCTAGATCGGCAGGAATCATAACCTAGGCTGTGTCCCTTAATTGCCCGTGGTGCCGTCGCAGACCCAAAAGCCCGTTATCAAGGCGGAGGGTGAAGGGCAGAGTGGCCCTCTGTTCAAGCCCGACAACACAGAAAACGGGCTTTTGGGGCGCGACCCTACGGGCTGGGGCCATTTGCGCGCATTGCTGCGTTGTTCGTCGCTTATTTGGTCCACCAAACCTCGCGGCTCACGCCTTGCCCTGTGCGCAAATGACCGCCAGCGGCGCTCGCGTGCAATTAAGGGACACAGCCTAGTATTTTGAAGATAATGCCCCAGTGCAGGATTTCGATCCAGACTACAAGCTAATTATCGATACAGACCGTTCAGCATCCAAGGCTGAGCATTTGCATGAGTATGCAGGTTGACGACGACTCTGCAGGCTTGTAAAAGACGGAGAGACCGCGAAAGGTTCCTCATCGTTGCTTTGAATGCTTCTCCTACTAAAGTCTTTTTAAGTATGTGTATACCCTTCATACTTCAAATTGCTTGGTTGTTGGCTGCGTTACTCGGCCCATGCCGGGCCTCGCCCCTTAGGGGCCGCTGCAAGCAGCGTTCAAATCTGCTTGGCAGATTTGTCACTCACCCCAGTCACTTACCTGAGTAAGCTCCTGGGAATTCGCTCAGTTGCCGCCTACAAGCAACTCGAATTATTTTGGGTATATATTCAACAATTAGATCGTGCTCGAATCTAACTTGATAAAATCCAGCTTTACTTATGTTATGTGTATCAGCGTATTATACCTATGTTAGTAAGATAAATCCGTGCTTTAGGCCATCTACAACATCACTGAATAGCTACTATAAATATCCCGTTAATATCGTACTGCAGTTTTTATTACATTATCGTTAGCTAATATTTAACCTTCCCATACGTAAATATCATAATTTCTTCATATTTCATCTTTTTACATTATTTTACTTTGCAATTAGTGTAATTACTGGTCTATGTGCTAATGTTTTTTTGAGGTTTATACCCTTCATACTTCAAGTTGGTTGGGTGTTGGCTGCGCTTACTCACCCCAGTCACATAGTTATCTATGCTCCTGGGGCCTCGCAAGCTTGCCGCCTACAAGCAACCCGAATTATTTTGGGTATATATGCAGTGCAAATCTATCTTGAGGAGTTTTTATGAAAAGCTATATTGTGATTCCTTTTTTTTCTTTAATGATAACAGCATGTTCTGCTCCCGTGGCTGAGCTTGATGATCAAACGCTTTGTAAAAGATTGGCAGAAGGGGAGTTTTATAAGAACAACTTGATTTGGGAACCAGCATTTAAAGAGTTTGAACAAAGACGCCAGCAGGGAACCATTTCAATAGATGAGTGTAAAGCCATAAGGGAAAAAGAGAAGGCTATTTTTGCAGAAAAGCGAACCGAAGAATCAATGCCTGTTGACTAACCTATAATGTTGTTACTCTGAAATGTTGTTATGACCAATTCAATTTTAAGAATTAAATATAATAAAAAGCCCGTAGATAGTTCGTCCGGGCTTTTATTTTAATGAGGCTTATAATTAAACTTTTAATAAAAAATGTAACTGCTAAGTACTTACTACTGATACTTGATAGAAGCGCTGGCAGCGCTCTAAAATGAACGTTTGTGACATCAACGCACGTACCCGCTAACTTGCAAACGCTCAAGCGCGATGCCCTCTGCATACACCATGCCGGTAGTCAAATCGTGAAAGCCATACTTTTTGTAGAAGTCGAGCTTGTCTGGCACTGAATAGATAAATACCTTACCCAGCGGGGCCAGATCCTGCATAACGCGATCCATTAACTGGCGACCATAGCCGTGCCCTTGAAAGTCTGGGTGAATAGCCACATCTGCCAGATAAGATACCGAGGTCATATCACTGATGGCGTGCGCGGTTGCCATCAGCTCACCGTTGACAAAGCCCCAGTAACAGAACTGACTATTCTGATAGACTCGTTGCATAACCTGCGGATCGCGCGCTCCCAATCCTGCAGCGGCTAGCAATGCACATAACTGCTGCCAGTTGATGTTACAGTGGCTCAGTTTGGTAGTGATCAGCATGGTTTTTCATTCCTCAAAAGTCCTTTTTTGTCCTCTGGCACGCTACTACGTAAGAATTGATCGGACAAGGGTTATAAAAACCGGGTAGCTTTCTGATAAATCAAAAAATGTGCGTTCTCCACGGTTTTTGTCCTTGGCAACGTTCCCAAAATGCTTCACTTGGTCAAAAAACACGCGTAGAATTCTAGTCTCTAATTAATGAGGTAGTAAATTGTATGGTTGATCGTGAGTTAACAAACTGGAAAGACTTCATCGATAAGATGTTAGGCAACTAACACCGCGCTGGAGCTTAAATCAAGGCTGATTGTTTTTTATTTTAAACACCTTGGGTAAAAAATTAAGTAAGTAATAAAGCAGCACCGGTTTCTCGGCGCTGCTTTTTTTACGTCTGTTATTTGGTGTTTTTATCGCTAGGTAGCATCTTCGCTTGCTTGCCAGGGAAGCGGCGGCGCACCAGAACAAAGAACAGTGGCACAAAGAAAATAGCCAGAACAGTGGCAGAAATCATACCACCCATCACCCCGGTCCCCACCGCGTGCTGGCTGCCTGAACCGGCACCGGAACTGATCGTCATCGGTAGCACCCCAAATATGAATGCGAGTGAGGTCATCAGGATTGGCCGTAAACGCATACGCGAAGCTTCCAGTGTTGCAGCGATCAGATCCTTGCCTTTGTGGTTGAGTTCGCTGGCAAACTCAACGATCAGGATGGCGTTCTTGGCCGACAAACCAATAATCGTCAGCAGCCCAACCTGGAAGTAAACATCGTTTTCCAGGCCGCGTAGCCAGGTTGCCGCTACGGCACCGATCACGCCTAATGGAACCACCAGCATCACCGAGAAGGGAATCGACCAGCTTTCATACAGTGCGGCCAGACACAAGAAAACCACTAGCAGTGAGATCGCATACAGCGCCGGGGCCTGGGAGCCAGACAGACGTTCCTGGTAGGACATGGCCGTCCATTCCAGGCCAAATCCAGCGGGTAACTGGCGGACGAGTTTTTCCATCTCATCCATGGCCGTACCGGTACTGACACCTGGGGCTGCGTCCCCCACAATTTCTACCGTTGAACTGCCGTTATAGCGTTCCAGGCGGGGCGAACCATACTCCCAGTGTGAAGAGGCAAAGGCGGAAAAGGGCACCATGCCACCGTTACCGTTGCGCACGTACCATTTGTTGATATCTTCCGGCAGCATGCGGAAGGGGGCTGCGGCCTGCACATACACCCTTTTTACCCGGCCGCGATCGACAAAGTCGTTAATATAACTTGAGCCCCAGGCGGTCGACAGGGTGCTGTTGATATCGCTGATGGCTACGCCCAACGCCTGCGCTTTGCGCTGATCAATATCGATTTGCAATTGTGGGCTGTCATCAAGGCCATTATGACGAACGCGGGATAACTGGGGATTTTGTCCAGCCAGGCGCAATAGTTGATCGCGAGCAGCCATAAGCGCGGTGTGGCCCATACCTGCGTGATCTTCCAACTGCATGTCAAAGCCAGAAGCGTTGCCCAACCCGGTAATCGCCGGGGGGCTGCTGGCGAAAACTCGTGCTTCATTGATATGGCTAAAAGTTTTGGTCGCGCGATCAATCACATCGAATGAGCTATTGGCACCTGAGGTACGGAGATCCCAATCCTTCAGGCGGATAAACATCCGCGCAACGTTTTGGCCGTTACCACCAGGCCCAGAACCGATGGTAGCAAACACCGACAACACATCTTCTTTTTCTTTGGTTAGGAAGTATTGTTCAACTTTCTCCACCACTTTGGTGGTTTGTTGCAGAGTAGAGCCAGCGGGCAATTGCACCTGTACTGTGAATACACCACGGTCTTCCTGTGGCAGGAATGAGGTTGGCAGCTTAAGGAACATCAGCGCCATACCGCCAAGCAGTAAAAGATAAATGACTATGTAGCGGATACTGTGGTGGAGCACCCGGGCAACGCCACGTTCATAGCGTTCGGCATTACGTTGGAACATCCGGTTGAACCAACCGAAAAACCCACGCTTGCCATGATGATGGCCTTTGGCGATGGGCTTGAGTATGGTGGCACACATGGCTGGGGTGAGGATCATCGCCACCAGAACCGAGAGCACCATGGTGGATACGATGGTGATCGAGAATTGGCGATAGATAGCCCCGGTAGTGCCGCCGAAGAAGGCCATGGGAATAAATACCGCTGAAAGTACCATGGCAATCCCCACCAGCGCTCCCTGGATCTGCCCCATGGATTTGCGCGTGGCGTCCCGTGGCGAGAGACCTTCCTCACTCATCACACGTTCAACGTTCTCCACCACCACAATAGCGTCATCAACCAGCAGGCCGATGGCTAATACCATGGCAAACATCGTTAGGGTGTTAATGCTATAGCCGAAAACAGCCAGGATCGAGAATGTTCCCATTAGTACCACAGGTACGGCGATGGTTGGGATCAGCGTGGCACGGAAGTTTTGCAGGAACAGATACATCACCAGAAACACCAGCACAATGGCTTCCAGCAAGGTTTTTACCACATCCTTAATCGAAGCTTTAACGAATGGCGTAGTCTCGTAGGCAACTTTTGCTTCTAATCCGGGCGGGAAGTACTGTGAAAGCTCGGCGATTTTATCTTTGACCAGTTGATCGGTGCGCAATTCGTTTGCGCCAGAGGCCAGTTTGATGTTCATCCCGGCGGCTTGCAGACCGTTATAGCGGCTGAGGAAGTTGTAGTTTTCGCTCCCCAGTTCAATGGTGGCGACATCACCTAGCGTGACCAGAGAACCATCCTGATTAACGCGCAGCGTGATCTGGCGGAATTGCTCGGGTGTCTGCAACAGGGTTTGGGCGTTGATGGTGGCGTTGAGTGCCTGTTTGTCTACCGAGGGGGATCCTCCCAACTGGCCTACGGCGACCTGCGCATTTTGCGAACTGACGGCATTGACAACATCCTGCGTCGTGAGCTGATAGCTGATGAGTTTGTTTGGATCCAGCCAGATACGCATCGCATATTGTGAGCCGTAAACATCCATGCTGCCAACGCCATCGATACGGCTGAGTGGGTCCTGCAGGTTGGAAACGATGTAATCTGCGATATCCTGCTTGTCCATGCTGCCGTCAGTGGAGACAAAAGCCAGCATCATCAGCGTGGTATCGCCGGATTTGGAGACCGACACGCCTTGCTGTTGAACCGCCTGTGGCAGGCGCTTAATGGCTGACTGCAACTTATTCTGTACCTGCTGCATGGCCTGGTTGGGATCGGTACCTGCCTGGAAGGTCAGCGTGACCGAAGCCTGACCGGTATTGGTACTTTGCGAAGACATGTACATCATGTCATCGAGGCCAGTCATGTTCTGCTCGATAATCTGGGTAACGGTATTTTCCAGCGTTTGTGCCGAGGCTCCAGGATAGGTAGCACTGATCCGCACGTTAGGCGGCGCGAGGTTCGGATACTGTTCCACAGGTAGAGAAAAGATCGCCAACGTTCCAGTAAGGCAGATAATGATTGCCAGAACCCAGGCAAAAATCGGGCGGTCAATAAAAAAATTGGCCATGCAGCATGAACCTCGTTATGACTTGTTCTATCTTTGTCAGCATTAGGCTGTGTCCCTCAATTGCCCGCGAGCGCCGCTGGCGGGCAATTGAGGGACACAGCCTAGTTATGGAATATCCACAGCCGGGAAGGATCCAGGCGCTATTGCACTTTACTCGCGATACCAGGATAAAGCGTGGAGAAAAAAAGGAGATAGTGTAAATAACCGTAGTAGAAATCCACACTTGCGTGCCCAGTGCAGAGAAAAAATCACGCGATTTGCGTTCTGTTTGCTCTGCGGGAAAATTGTCATGAAGTATTCTACAGCAGGAGTTTGGCATGGAGATTAACTCAGTATTCGCTCGTCGCCTTTATCTTTGTTGGCTTATAAATAACAGCGAGCGGCCCAATGTGCCCCATTTGATGGAGTTGACCGGCTGGCCGCGTCGTACGCTGCAGGACGTATTGAAAGCGTTGCC
Organism: Serratia aquatilis; assembly: GCF_044865145.1. Taxonomy (NCBI): domain Bacteria; kingdom Pseudomonadati; phylum Pseudomonadota; class Gammaproteobacteria; order Enterobacterales; family Yersiniaceae; genus Serratia; species Serratia aquatilis. The sequence continues at coordinate 1,730,953 of NZ_CP173186.1, forward strand.
CGGCCTTGGGGTAAAGCTGCAGTTTGTGCAGCAGGGCAGTCGTAATAATGCCGGTTATTATCAGTTGGAAAACTGGGGGCCATTGAACAAAGACTGGATCGACCAGCATCATCAGAAACTGCTCACTGCTATTGGATAAATGTTCCCCGGCAAGCCGGGGAAGCATTATTGACTTTTATATTCCAGGTACATCACCGTTGCTGCCACACGTGAGCGCACATCGAGTTTGCGCAGCATATTGCGGATATGTACTTTCACCGTCTCTTCGGAAATATGCAGCTGTGTGGCGACCTGTTTGTTTGACAAACCGCGCGCGACTTCCTGCAACACGTCCAGCTCACGCTCGGTGAGATCGGCAAAGGGGTTGTGCTGCTCGCTGCGCGATGACAGATAATCTGCGATCGCGGAACTGATGACGTTCTTGCCTTCGGCCGCGGCGCGAACATCTTCCAGCAACTGTTCCGGTTCACTGTCTTTCAACAGATAGCCGTCAGCACCTGCGTCGATCAGCGCATAGACATCGCTGCGGGCATCGGAAACCGTTAACACGATAATGCGCGCATCCACGTCTTCGTCGCGCAATGCCTTCAGCGTATCCAGCCCGGAAAGGCCTTTCATGTTCAGGTCGAGCAGAATAACATCCGGCGTCAACTGTCCCGCCAGAGCGATAGCTTCGCTGCCGTTGCTGGCTTCTGCCACCACGTCGAAAATGGGATCTAGCCCAAGTAACTGTTTGATGCCTCTTCGCATCAGTGGATGATCGTCAACGATCATGACTCTGTAATTTTTCATCACAATGAAACATATCCCTCTAGCGAGTAAGATGGCACCAGTATCTGTAGTGTGGAACCCAGGATTAAGATTAGCGGTCATTATCGCAGCAAATCTGCTTGGCTGGGTGCCCTACTGGCAATGAATAATATTCAGTAATGTTAGGCTGTGTCTCAGACTGCTGACAAACCCCGTTATTAGGGAGAGCGTGCCGATGGGGTCGTAACGGCGTAAGCCGTCGGAGCGCCCCTCGGTGCGCTAGGCCCGGGTATCTCGGGTCAGAAGGCGACTTTGTCATCAACCTCGGACACAGCCTAGGTTGTGTCCCTCAGGGCGGGAATGTCAGGCAGACTTCTGTGCCTCCTGCGTCGCCGCGCTTGATAAGCAGCATCCCACCGAGACGAACTGCCCTTTCGTTCATAATGGTCAATCCGTAATGGCCTTCCGGCTCATCGAGGCTTTCTATGCCAGAGCCATCATCGCAAATAGTGATCTCATTATTCCCTGTTGGTGAGGCTTGGCAGCGGATCACGATCTCCTGAGCATTGGCGTGTTTGATGGCATTGAGCACTGCTTCACGCACGATCTGTAATGCATGGACCTGCTGTTGAGCGTTCAGCGCCTGCGAAGCAAGCCGACAGTGTAACTGAATCCGCGCACTGGTCAGAAGCTTTAATGGCTCTAACATCTGTTGCAACGCGGCGTTCAGGTCGGCATCCTGAATACTCAAACGGAAGGTGGCCAACAGTTCACGCAGTTGGCGATAGGCATCGCCTAAAGCCCGATCAAAGTCATCAATAATTTCTGTCGCTTGTTGCGAACTCCCAGCCACCGTGCGCTTCAGTAAGGTTAACTGGATACGTAAGAAAGTGAGTGCCTGCGCCAGTGAATCATGCAGTTCGCGGGCAATGGTGGCGCGCTCTTCCATCAATAGAAACTGCATATGTTCTTTCTGCGCGCGGTTGAAGTAAACGCCTCGGCTGAGCATGTTCGCCACGCTTTGCATCAGATGTGGATGCGGAGGATGGTTCTCATGCTGCCAGCTCAGACTGCCCTGCGGTTTGTCGTCCTGTGTAATGATAAGCGAATGCCAAGGCAGTTCAGGCCGAGGATCGCCAATGCCGAACTGCCATTGGCTGAGGCTGTCTTGCACATTTAACCGAATGCATTGCAACTTTTCGCTTGTTCGCACAATGCCCAAGACTTGTTCAAACGCGCGCTGATCGAGTTGCCCGGCACTCAGCGCCTGCGAACAACTGTATAGCACTTCAAGCGTGCGGTTGGCCTGCTGCAAACGTTCGGTTTTTTCCTGCACCTTCTGTTCCAGCGATTGATACAGTTTGGCTAATTCGCCGGACATTACGGTGAATGTCTGGGACAACACCCCCAGTTCGTTGGGTAATGAAACATCGAGTGGTGGGTGATTAAAATCCCGTTGCTGCATGCGCAGGCTGGCATCAACCAGACGCTTTAGCGGTGTCACCACCTGGTGGCGCATAAAACGGATACAAAACAGCACCAGAGCAATAATGGCGATATAACCCATTACGCTGATTGCCGCCACAATGGTCAGTTTACGTTCAGAATAACGCTGTAGTGCCAGTACAAAATGGTCGATCTGATTGACATAATTGGCCACGTTGGCCTGATAGTCTTCCGGGGGGCTTTCCTGGATCTGCTTTTCCAGCGCCAGCCAGGATTGACGGAGCACCAGGTATTTCTGCCGTACATCTGCAGGCACGTAAAACCGATCAAGCTTAAGCAGCGCAGGGGCCAGCAACGATTGCTGATATTGAGCCAGATGCTCATTCAGCTCACTGGAACCGTTGGTGAGTTCGAAAGCCAGCCGATAACTCTGCATGCGCAACGATCCGGCGATATTTACCGCTTCGGCGTCACGCAGGCTATCGGCCACGGTGGTCAGCGCCAGCCCGGTAGACAGCACCGAAAGGATCACGATGCCGACCAGCGCTTTAGCCAGGCTGCCGGTTACTGAGCGTTTTACGAGCAAGTCAGTTTCCTTGATTTATTGACTGAACCAGTCAGTAGGATTTCATTCGACGCAAAATTATAACGTTTGCAACGAAAATGTACCGCGATTTTCATCAGTCGGACTTTCGCCAAGCGGGTGGGCTACGTTATATAGCTATGTAGATAACGACAGGGCATGAAAAGTGGCCACAAAGTCCTATATGCCCGGTCAGAGATTGATCTGGCGCAACCCAACCCCCGATTTACCTATTAAGAGTGATTATATCCCCCCTGCCTTTAAGCCTATTTTACCCCTGCCCCTGTTAGGGGGAGAGATAAAAACAACAAAGCTCCGGCTCATTTTTTACACGTTTTGCGTGTTTATAACACTAAGGAATAAACGCATGGCCGAATTGTCGCGACGCGGATTGCTCAGCGGACAATGGCGTCATCATTCTGATGCGATCCGTCCCCCGTGGTCGTGTGAGCCCTCCCTTTTTATTGCTGGTTGCACCCGATGCCAGGAGTGTGTCAAAGCCTGCGAAACCGGCGTGCTGATAACTGGCAGTGGCGGTTTCCCCGAGCTCGATTTCCAGCGTGCAGAATGTACTTTCTGCCGAAAGTGCGCAGAGGCCTGTGAGGCTCAACTGTTTTACCCACCGCAATATCAACCTTGGCAGCATGTAGTGACATTTACCGCCCTTTGCTTGGCGTTGCAAGGGGTTGAATGCCGTAGCTGCCAGGATAGTTGCGAAACTCAGGCAATCCGTTTCCGCCCACGGTTAGGGGGCATAGCCCGACCGGTACTGGATACGGCGGCATGCAACGGTTGCGGAGCCTGTGTTGCCGGTTGCCCAACCATGGCGATAGCAATAACCCGGAGTGAGAATAATGAACAATGAATGGCATGTAAGCGGGTTGATGGTTCAGGCCCGGCCAGAAAAACTCCCAGCGCTTATTAATGCGCTGTTGGCAATCCCAGAAACTGAAATTCCGGTAACAGACCGGCAGCAGGGCAAGCTGGTGGTGCTTATGCAGGCAGATCGCTCTCAGGCATTACTGGAAAAAATTGAGTCGGCACGCAATCTGGAAGGCGTGCTGGCAGTGTCGCTGGTTTATCACCAGCAGGATGAGCAAGGTGAGGTAATGCCATGAAACTCAGTCGCCGAGACTTCATGAAGGCCAATGCTATAGCCGCCGCAGCTGCGGCAGCCGGGCTGACGATCCCAACGGTTGCGCAAGCCGCGGTTGGTGGTGCCGACGAAATTAAATGGGACAAAGCGCCTTGCCGTTTCTGCGGCACCGGCTGCGGTGTTCTGGTCGGTACACAGAATGGCCGCATCGTCGCCTCACAGGGCGATCCTGATGCGCCGGTCAACCGTGGCCTTAACTGTATTAAAGGCTACTTTCTGCCAAAAATCATGTATGGCAAAGACCGTTTAACACAGCCAATGCTACGTATGAAGAACGGCCAGTATGATAAAGAAGGCGAGTTCACGCCCATCAGTTGGGATCAGGCCTTTGATATCATGGCCGAAAAGTTCAAAGGTGCGCTGAAAGAGAAAGGGCCAGAAGCGGTGGGGATGTTTGGCTCTGGCCAATGGACAGTGTGGGAAGGCTATGCGGCATCCAAGCTGTTTAAGGCTGGCTTGCGGTCCAACAACCTTGATCCAAACGCACGCCACTGCATGGCTTCCGCAGTGGTCGGCTTCATGCGTACTTTTGGTATGGATGAACCAATGGGCTGCTACGATGACATTGAGCATGCCGATGCTTTCGTGCTTTGGGGGTCCAACATGGCGGAGATGCACCCGATCCTCTGGTCGCGCATCACTAACCGCCGCCTCGGTAACGATCAGGTCAACGTTTCGGTACTTTCTACCTTTGAACATCGCAGCTTCGAGCTGGCGGATAACGCCATGGTGTTCACCCCACAGACTGATTTGGCGATCATGAATTATATCGCCAACTATATTATCCAGAACGACGCGGTCGATCAGGCGTTCCTCAAGCAGCACGTCAATATACGCAAAGGGGCGACCGATATCGGTTATGGCTTGCGCCCAACCCATCCGCTGGAAAAAGCCGCCAAGAACCCAGGCAGTGATGCTTCGGAGCCGATGAGCTTTGAAGATTACAAAGCCTTTGTGGCGGAGTACACGCTGGATAAAACCGCAGAAATGAGCGGCGTGCCGAAAGATCAACTCGAAGCACTGGCTAAACTGTATGCCGACCCCAAAGTGAAAGTCGTCTCTTACTGGACCATGGGCTTCAACCAGCATACGCGCGGTGTCTGGGCCAATAACCTGTGTTACAACCTGCACCTGCTGACCGGCAAGATCTCCAAACCTGGTTGCGGGCCTTTCTCGCTCACTGGCCAACCTTCCGCCTGCGGCACCGCTCGTGAGGTGGGGACTTTCTCACACCGCCTGCCTGCGGACATGGTGGTAACCAACGAGAAGCACCGCCAGATTGCCGAGCAGAAATGGCAGCTACCTGCGGGTACTATCCCGGAAAAAGTGGGGTTACATGCGGTTGCTCAAGATCGCGCGCTGAAAGACGGCAAGCTGAACGCTTACTGGGTGATGTGTAACAACAACATGCAGGCTGGTCCCAATATCAACGAAGAACGTATGCCAGGCTGGCGCGATCCGCGTAACTTTATTGTAGTTTCCGATCCCTATCCCACGGTAAGTGCGCTGGCTGCGGATTTAATCCTGCCAACCGCAATGTGGGTGGAAAAAGAGGGGGCTTACGGTAACGCCGAGCGCCGTACTCAGTTCTGGCGCCAGCAGGTGAAGGCCCCAGGCGAGGCTAAATCCGACTTGTGGCAGTTGGTGGCATTCTCCAAACGTTTCAAAGTGGAGGAGGTTTGGCCAGCCGAGTTGCTCAATCAGAAGCCGGAATACCGTGGAAAAACCCTGTATGACGTCCTGTTTGCCAACGGTGAAGTCAATAAATACAAGCTGGAAGAGCTACCCGCCGAGCAGCTCAACGATGAATCCCGTGAGTTTGGTTACTACATTCAGAAAGGGTTGTTCGAGGAGTATGCCGGTTTTGGGCGCGGCCATGGCCACGATCTGGCGGCATTCGATATGTACCATCAGGCGCGCGGCCTGCGCTGGCCGGTAGTAGATGGCAAAGAAACTCTGTGGCGCTACCGTGAAGGCACCGATCCCTTCGTGAAGGCTGGCGAAAGCGTGCGCTTCTATGGCAAGCCGGACGGTAAAGCGGTGATCTTTGCCCTGCCGTTTGAACCCGCTGCGGAAAGCCCGGATCAGGAATATGACCTGTGGTTATCTACTGGCCGTGTGCTGGAGCACTGGCATACCGGTTCCATGACGCGCCGTGTGCCGGAACTGCATCGCGCGTTTCCTGAGGCGGTACTGTTTATCCATCCGTTGGATGCCAAGAGCCGCAATCTGCGCCGTGGCGACAAGGTAAAGGTGCTGTCACGCCGTGGTGAAGTCGTGAGTATCGTAGAAACCCGTGGCCGTAACCGTCCGCCTAAAGGATTGGTATATATGCCGTTCTTCGACGCGGCGCAGTTGGTCAACAACCTGACGCTGGACGCAACCGATCCTTTGTCTAAAGAGACCGACTACAAGAAGTGTGCCGTAAAACTGGAGAAGGTATAAGGCTAATGGAATGAGCCAGCAACGAGATAAAACACCAGCACGGCGGCGCTTCCTGCGAGATGCGGCCCGCAGCGTCGCCGGTCTGGCAGGAATCGGCGTATTGCTGGGGCTGCAACAGAAGCAGTCCCAGGCACGCGACGGATTGGCTCTGCGGCCACCGGGGGCGATAGCGGAGGGGGCGTTCGACGCGGCCTGTATCCGCTGTGGTCAATGCGTGCAGGCATGCCCCTACCAGACGCTGAAACTGGCCACGTTGCTTTCACCATTGGCCGCGGGAACGCCCTATTTTGTTGCGCGGGACATTCCCTGCGAGATGTGTGAAGACATTCCGTGTGTGGTGGCCTGCCCAAGCGCCGCGCTGGATCCCAGCCTGACCGATATCGATCAGGCGCGCATGGGGTTGGCGGTGTTGCTGGATCATGAAAATTGCCTCAACTGGCAGGGTTTGCGCTGTGACGTTTGCTACCGCGTCTGTCCGCAGATCGATCAGGCAATCACTCTGGAACTTCAGCATAACCAACGCACCGGCAAGCACGCGATGTTTCTGCCGACGGTACATAGTTCTGCCTGCACCGGTTGCGGCAAGTGCGAACAGGCCTGTGTACTTGAGCAGGCGGCGATCAAGGTATTGCCGTTGGAGTTGGCACGCGGTCAGTTGGGGGAACATTATCGCTGGGGATGGCAGGAAAAACAGCGAGCGGGGCATTCACTGGTGCCGGAAGGCCTCACATTGCCAGCACGCGGCGTAAAAGGAGGGGAATGATGGCTAATCCTGTCGCACAAGCCGGGCGTGATGCTCGCCTGCGCCATGGCTGGTTACGCAGCCACCGTTTTCTGATCTTGCGGCGCTGCAGCCAGTTGTTGATCTTGCTGATGTTTTTATCTGGGCCGCTGTGGGGGATCTGGATCCTGCGCGGTAACTTTAGTGCCAGCCTGTTGTTGGAAACGGTGCCGCTGACAGACCCGCTGATGATGCTGCAAAGCCTGCTGGCCGGTCACTGGCCTGCCTGGCTGGTGTGGGTGGGGGCGGTAGTGGTGCTGATTTATGGCCTGATTGGCAATCGGGTGTTCTGTGGCTGGGTGTGTCCATTGAATCCGGTCACCGATCTGGCCGCCTGGTTGCGGCGTAAGCTGGGGTTACGCCAGTCCGCTAGCCTACCGCGTACCCTGCGTTACGGCATTCTGGTTGCCATCCTGATTGGCAGTGCCATCAGTGGCACCTTGCTTTGGGAGTGGGTTAACCCGGTCGCTTTGATGGGGCGCGGTTTGATCCACGGAACAGGGGAAGGGGCACTCGCCTGGCTGCAAGGGTTGGGGGCTGCGTTTGGTGCGGGTATCTGGTTGATTGTTGCTTTGTTCCTGTTTGATCTGCTGGTGGTTGAACACGGCTGGTGCGGCCATCTTTGCCCCATCGGCGCCATATACGGCCTGATTGGTAGCCAGGGGTTGGTGCAGATCAGTGCTGAGCAACGTGCAAACTGTACTCGCTGCATGGATTGTTTCCACGTTTGTCCGGAACCCCAGATCCTGCGTGAACCGGTATTACTGCAAAAAGGCACGCCGCGGGTTGCCAGTGATTCCTGCATTGCCTGCGGACGTTGTATTGACGTCTGTGCTGAAAACGTATTCGAAATCAAGACCAAATTTTACTATTCGGGAGCCAAAAAATGAAAAGCACTGTCCTGAAAAAGCAGTTTTCCCTGTGGGGAGCGCTGTTATTACTGGTGGTTGCCGGTATTTCCTTTGCCGCCAGTGATGTGGATCTCCAGCAATCGCCAGAGGTTTCTGGTACCGCAGAAGGGCAGATCAAAATGCCAAAACAGCAGGAGAAAATGGCGCTGAACTACGTCAATCAGCCACCGATGATCCCGCACAGTATTGATGGTTATCAGGTCGGCAAGAACACCAATCGTTGCTTGCAATGCCACGGTGTTGAGCACTATCGCACCACAGGTGCACCTCGGATCAGCCCGACACACTTTATGGACAGCGATGGCAAGATGTTGGGCGAGGTCGCTCCACGCCGTTATTTCTGTTTGCAATGCCACGTACCACAAACCGATGCAGCACCTATCGTCGGTAATGATTTCAAGCCGATGCCTGGCTATGGGCAATAAGCGGGGGAGCTATGGCCGAACGTAAAAATACGACATCCGAGAAAAAGCCTGGACCGATCCGCCGTTTATGGCGCTGGTGGCGTAAGCCGAGCAGATTGGCACTGGGCACTTTGCTGTTGATAGGATTTGTCGCAGGGATCGTTTTCTGGGGGGGATTTAATACCGGCATGGAAGCGGCAAACACCGAACAGTTCTGCATAAGTTGCCACGAAATGCGTGAAAACGTTTATGAAGAGTATATGGAGACGGTGCATTACAGCAATCGCAGCGGCGTACGTGCCACCTGCCCGGACTGTCACGTGCCCCATGAGTGGGGGCCGAAAATGCTTCGCAAGATAAAAGCCAGCAAGGAGCTGTATGCCAAAGTATTTGGCCTGATCGACACGCCGCAGAAGTTTGAGGCACACCGTTTGACGATGGCTAGTAATGAGTGGGCACGCATGAAAGCCAATAACTCGCAGGAGTGCCGAAACTGTCACAACTTTGAGTATATGGATTTCACCGCGCAGAAAACCGTAGCGGCTAAAATGCACGATCAAGCGCTCACCGAAGGTAAAACCTGTATCGATTGCCATAAAGGGATAGCACATAAACTGCCAGATATGCGCGAAGTGCCTACCGGTTTCTGATGTTTGCAGTCATTAAACCCCGCAGTGCTGCAAAGCCTGCGGGGTTTTTTGTTGCAAATCAGCCGTGGCTGCGTTTTGCTATCGGCATCGGGTGGTACAACGGAAGATAAAGTTTATGACATCAAAAATTGCAAATATCAGAAAACAGCTGCTGTCGGATAATTGGTACGTACTCAACAAATATACCTTCGATCTACAACGTAAAAATGGCGGGTTTGTTGAGCAGGTACGCGAGGTTTATGACCGGGGCAATGGCGCCACCATTCTGTTGTATAACCGTGCCAAGGGTACCGTGGTGTTGACCAATCAGTTCCGTATGCCAACGTATGTTAACGGCAATGCCAGCGGTATGCTGCTGGAAGCCTGTGCCGGGTTGCTGGATGAGGATCCACCGGAGCAGTGTGCCCGCCGTGAGGCGGTGGAAGAAACCGGCTTTCAGGTATCAGAGGTGAAGAAAATCTTCGAGGCCTATATGTCCCCGGGGGGCGTAACCGAAATCGTTCACTTCTTTATTGCTGAATACCAGGAAAACGAGCGGCAGGCGGCGGGGGGCGGTGTCGAAGATGAAGATATCGAAGTGGTAGAATTGCCGTTCAGTGAAGCAGTGGCGATGATTGCCGATGGCCGCATCAAAGACGGTAAAACCATTATGCTGCTGCAGTATCTGCAGATCCATCGGCTGATGGAGTAGGTTTTTGTTCTGATGACCGTTGTCCGTGGCAGCAATATTCGTCGTGTATAGCTCAGTTCAAATTCAATCGCTTGGTCTCAATAGCAAAAAGCCCTCATCAGAGGGCCGTAAGCTCAAGGTGGAGCAGCGCGAGTTGGTCGGGAATTACAGCTCTGCAGCCAACATGTCTTCCAGTTTTTGCTGGTCAACGGCGAACAGACGGATACCTTCGGCAAGTTTTTCTACCGCCATGGCATCCTGATTATGCAACCAGCGGAATTCGGTCTCGGCCAGCGGCGTTGGTTGGTAAAACGCTTCGGTTGAAGGCGTCAGTTTGCGCTCAACCGGCTGTTCGCTCTGCTTGAGCTGTTCCAGCAGATTCGGCGCAATGGTCAAACGGTCGCAACCAGCCAGCGCCAGGATCTGTTCTACTTTACGGAAGCTGGCCCCCATAATCACGGTCTGATAACGATGTTGTTTGTAGTATTCATAAATAGTGCGAACTGATTTAACCCCATGATCTTGCTCGGCATCGTACTCGGCCATTGGCTGCTTTGCCTGATACCAATCATAGATCCGGCCAACGAAGGGAGAAATCAGGAAGACCCCGGCCTCTGCACAGGCTCGTGCCTGAGCAAAAGAAAACAGCAATGTCAGATTGGTATTAATGCCTTCTTTTTCCAACTCTTCGGCAGCTTTGATACCTTCCCAGGTTGCGGCCAGTTTGATCAGAATACGCGATTTATTGATCCCTTGTGCTTGGTACATACCAATCAGCTTACGCGCTTTGGCTACGCACATACCGCGATCAAAGGACAGGCGCGCATCCACTTCGGTGGAAATACGTCCCGGTACGCTTTTCAGGATTTCTACCCCGATATTCACTGCCAGTCTGTCACAGGCGTTAATCAGTTGCGTTTCTTTGTTGCCACCTTGTTGGCGGGCGTAGTTCAGCGCCTCAGTAATTAGCGATTTGTATTGAGGCAGTGCCGCTGCTTTGAGGATTAATGAAGGATTGGTGGTGGCATCTTGCGGTTCGAACTGGCGGATTGACTCAATATCACCGCTGTCTGCGACCACTACGGTCAACTGCTTGAGTGCATCTAATTGGTTCATCTAAAAGCTCCTTGCTCAACGTCATTTCAAGTAAATGAGAACAATTGTCATTATAGTGACCACACTGCACCATATGGCGGACAAATGAAATGCTCTTTTTCCTATTGTTCCAATGGATCACGACGATGATACTAGGCTGTGCCCCTTAACTGTCCGTGGTGCCGTCGCAGATCTAAAAGCCCGTTATCAAGGCGGAGGGTGAAGGGCAGAGTGGTCCTCTGTTCAAGCTCGACAACACCGAGGACGGGCTTTTGGGGCGCTGCCCTGCGGGCTGTGACCATTTGCGCGCATTGCTGCGTTGTTCACCGCTTATTTGGTCCACCAAACCTCGCGGCTCACGCTTTGCCCTGCGCGCAAATGACCGCCTGCGGCTCTCGTGTGCAGTCAAGGGACACAGCCTAACGTTGGCTTACCACCTGCTCGTAGTAACCTATTCTTGCCACTTTGGGAGCCGATCCGCCCCCTTCAAATTCTGCAAGCAACCAGGCTTCAACAATCGACTTTGCCAACTCGTGGCCTATGACGCGCGCCCCCAGCGTGACGATCTGTGCGTTATTACTCTTACGTGCGCGTTGAGCTGAATAGGTGTCATGACATTGAGCCGCGCGGATCCCTGGAACCTTGTTGGCCATAATACTCATACCAATCCCCGTACCACACAGCAGAATACCGCGCTGGTGTTTCCCATCCTTAATCGCTTGCGCCACCTGAAAAGCAATATCGGGATAGCTGCTTGCTACCGTGCTGTCTTCCGCAACGTACTCAGTGACCGGTATATCCCTTTGTTGCAGAAAACTAACGATCACATTCTTGAGTTCTATGGCGGCATCATCGGCGCCAATCGCAATAGGCTGCATAAAGATCTCCTGGCTGGTTAAAGGATAAGGCTGACGATCCCCTGCGGTGCGTCATGTTGATTACCATAACCATCATTAATCAAATGTTCAACATGTGTTCTTTTGTTTTTATCGTTTGAGTGTGAATTAATCATTGTCGTGGGCGAAACATGCCTTATTTTGCCTTAAAAGCAGATTATAGAGGTGTTCTTGAGCAACTTCACACTTTTGAAGGTTGGTGATGGGCAAGAATGTTAAGATTATGTAGTGTTCATTTGTTCTTATAGTGTATTTATGATCATAAAAATGAACCCTACAAGAGGATCGAATCATGTGTCAGAGCTGCGTAACACAGGCAAAGATGGCCGAAGGTATTCCTGAAACTATGAAAGCGGTCGTGGCCTATGCCCCGAAAGATTACCGCCTCGAGGTTGTAGCCGTCCCCAAAGTGGGGCCGAAAGAGATCCTGATAAAGGTTGAAGCCTGCGGGATTTGTGCCGGTGATGTTAAGGCATTTGAAGGCGCCGCAAGTTTCTGGGGAGATGAAAAGCAACCGGCTTACATCAAGGCTCCGATGATCCCAGGCCATGAATTTATTGGCCATGTTGTGGGCTACGGTGAGGGGGTAGAAGGATTCAATCTGGGCGACAGAGTAATTTCTGAGCAGATTGTGCCCTGTTGGGAATGCCGCTTCTGTAATCGTGGCCAGTACTGGATGTGTGAGAAACACGACCTATACGGTTTCCAAAATAACGTCAATGGCGGTATGGCGGAATACATGAAGTTCACCAAAGAGGCCATTAACTATCATGTGCCCGCCGATATGCCGATTGAAGATGCCATTCTGATCGAACCCTATGCTTGTTCATTCCATGCAGTGCAGCGCGCCAACATCAAGCTGGGTGACGTCGTTGTTCTGGCAGGCGCCGGTACGTTGGGGTTGGGCATGATTGGTGCGATCAAGAAATCTGGTGCAGCCAAGCTGGTGGTGCTCGACCTTTCAGACGATCGTCTGGCATTAGCGAAAAAGTTTGGTGCAGACATTGTATTGAACCCGCTACGTGATGATGTGATGAGTATTGTCAAAGGCATGACCGAAGGCTACGGCTGCGATATCTATATTGAGGCGACCGGAGCGCAGAAATCTGTTGAACAAGGTCTAATGCTGATCCGCAAACTGGGCACTTTTGTTGAGTTCTCGGTGTTTAAAGATCCGGTTACCGTTGATTGGAGCATTATCAGCGATAGAAAAGAGCTGGATGTCCTGGGCTCACACCTTGGCCCTTATTGCTACCCGCTGGTAATTGAAGGGATCCGTAACGGCGATCTGCCTACCGAAGGGGTTGTCACCCAAACGCTACCACTCGAACAGTTTGCCGAAGGGTTCGAAATGATGAAACGCGGCATCGGCTCAATCAAAGTGGTACTCAATCCCAACCTGTAAGACCTGCATCAATCTCCAGGTGCGGGTAAACCTGCACCTCAACAATGACATGTGCTGAGGTGTTCTATGTGGAATGGACTGATTCATCGCATTGGCCTTTCGCCAAAATTAATGCTCGGTTATGCCGGTGTGCTGGTATTCATGATGGGGGAAGGGCTGGAGCAAGGCTGGCTTTCACCTTATCTCATTGGCAAGGGGTTAACTATTCAGGAGTCGGCGCTGCTGTTCAGCGTTTACGGCTTTGCGGCCGCGATTTCTGCCTGGTTCTCCGGCGTGCTGGCGGAAATCTTCACTGCTCGCCGGGTCATGCTGGCCGGATTATTGCTGTTTCTGTTGGGATCGGTGTGTTTTCTGGCCTGGGGCCTACCCAGTAATAACCTTGCGGTCATGATCCCGACTTACGCGCTGCGTGGATTAGGCTACCCGCTCTTTGCCTATGGTTTTCTGGTATGGGTCGCTTATGAAGCCCCGCCCGAAAGGTTGGGCTCTGCGGTGGGGATCTTCTGGTTCGTCTATAGCGGTGGTTTAAGCGTGTTGGGCGTGCTCTACTCCAGCGTAATGCTGCCGTATCTGGGCGAAATCCAAACGCTGTGGAGCGCATTAATCTTTGTGGTTCTGGGCGCGATGATTGCGCTGATGCTTAACCGCACACCTGGTCAGGCTGAAGTGGGTAATAAAGATAAAGCCACTCTCAGTTATGTGCTGAAAGGGATCACTATAGCCTTTGAGAATCCAAAAATTGGTCTGGGGGGAATTGTTCGTACCATCAATACCTCTGCGGCGTACGGTTTTGTGGTGTTTATGCCGATGTACATGATGGATATGGGCTTTAGCCGCACTGACTGGTTACAGATGTATGCCGCACTGTGGACGGTCAACATTATCTTCAACCTGATCTTTGGTGTGATCAGCGATGGATTAGGCTGGCGCAACGTTGTCATGTGGTTTGGTTGCGTCGGCTGCGCAATCACCACACTGATGTTCTATTACGCACCTTATTTCTTCGGCCCCAACTACTTGCTGACCGTCACTGCGGCTGGCTTATTTGGTGCTTGTCTGGCGGCCTTTGTGCCACTTTCGGCGATTATGCCAACGCTTGCGCCGGAAAATAAAGGTGCGGCCATGTCGGTGCTGAATCTCGGTGCCGGTCTGAGTACTTTCGTGGGGCCTGCTGTCGTCGGGTTATTTATTGGCAGCTTGGGGAGCAGCGGCGTGATATGGATTTTCACCGGCATGTATCTGTTCAGCGGCGTCCTGATGAAGTTTGTCACTCTGCCTAAGCCGACTATTACGTCAGTGAAAGAGCATCATCAGAGCCTGACTGTATAAGGGGGTATCTATGTTTACCGATCATGGCGGAAGTGCATTGCAAGGCAAAGTCGCACTGATAACTGGAGGAGCGGCTGGGATTGGGTTGGCAATCGCGGAATGTTTTCTGCAACACGGCGCTCAGGTGGTGTTGCTGGATCGCTCGCCGCAGGTGGTGGAGATCGCTCGGCAACTGGATCCACAGCAAGCGTTGGGTATTCTCACCGACGTCACTGACAAAAACTGTGTAGAACAGGCTGTTGCGCAGGCGAAAGCCCACTTCGGGCGGTTGGACGTGTTGGTCAACAGCGCCGGGATCGTTGCCTTATACCCTGCGGAAGAACTACCCGAAGAGGCCTGGGACAATACTCTGGCAGTCAATCTTAAGGGTGTTTTCCTCATCAGTCAGGCGGTGGGACGCTATTTAATTGAGCAGGGCAGCGGTTGCATTATCAATCTGGCCTCGCAGGCTGGGGTTGTGGCATTGCCCAATCATCTTGCCTACTGTGCCAGCAAGGCGGGCGTGATTGCTATGACGCAGGTATTGGCGCTGGAGTGGGGGCCGGACAACGTGCGCGTCAACGCCATTTCTCCAACCGTAGTGATGACCGAGTTGGGGCGCAAAGCCTGGTCGGGGCCAGTTGCTGAACAAATGAAACAGAAGATCCCGCTGGGTCGCTTTGCCGAGCCGCAAGATATTGCTGCCAGCGCGCTATTTTTGGCAAGCGATGCGGCCAGCATGATCACCGGAGCTAACCTGGTAGTTGACGGCGGTTACACCATTCAATAATCCCGAACTTGGGAGAAGGAGAGGCAATAATGAACAGAATCATTAACGATCCCGATCATGTCGTGGAAGATGCCATTCAGGGCTATCTGAAAGCACACCCAGAATATTTCGCCGCAACCGACAACGCGCGAGTGCTGAAATACCCTGCTGCGCCGATCGCTGGCAAGGTAGGAATTGTTACCGGGGGCGGTTCTGGGCATGAGCCCGCGTTCCTTGGCTATATTGGCAAGAATATGCTCGATGCCGTGGCGATTGGTGAGATTTTCTCTTCTCCAACTGCCGGAGCATTTCTGGATGCTTTCAAGGCCGCAGACAGCGGTGCGGGGGTAGCGTGCCTGTATGGCAACTACGCTGGCGACAATATGAACGTCAAAATGGCCATGAAGAAGGCGGCAGCCGCAGGTATCGCGGTGAAAACCGTGGTCGCCAATGATGATGTTGCCTCCGCCCCTGCCAACGAGATCGAGAAACGGCGTGGCGTAGCCGGTGAAATCCTGATGTGGAAGATTGGAGCGGCAGCGGCGGCACAGGGTTACGATCTCGACGGGGTGATTGGTGCCGCGCAGAAAGCCATCGACAATTGCCGCTCGATTGGCGTTGGGCTCAGTTCTTGCACCATTCCCGCAGTGGGGAAACCCAACTTCCATATTGCTGATGGCAAAATGGAGATCGGCATTGGCCACCATGGTGAACCAGGGATTGAAGTTTCCCCCATTCAGTCGGCCTCCGCGATGGCCAGCACCATGCTTGATTTCGTGCTCAACGACATGCCTTTGGGCAAGGGGCAGGAGGTTGCCTTGCTGATTTCTGGCCTGGGAGCTACGCCGGTCATGGAGCTTTACATTTACTATGCAGAGATAGAAAAACGGCTTACGGAGCGAGGCGTTAAGGTTCATCGCCGTTATGTTGGCAACTACTTTACTTCGCTGGAAATGATGGGAGTGACATTGACGCTGATGAAACTCGACACTCAATTGAAAACGTTACTCGACATGCCCGCCCATTCACTCGGCCTGACTCAAGTGGAGTAAACCATGAGCGCACAGATTTCGACACAGTATGGCAATGAGATTGTAATGGCATTAATCGGCGTGATCGTCAGTAACCGCGAGTATCTCAGTGAAATCGATGGCGCCATCGGCGATGGCGACCACGGCATTAATATGTCCAAGGGATTTACCCTCTGTGGTGAGGCGATCAAGGGCCAGAAATTAACTTTGGCGCAGGGGTTTGATGCGGTATCAGACGCCTTGATGGAGGGGATTGGTGGCTCTATGGGGCCCTTGTATGGCAGCTTCTTTATGGGCATGGCTGATAGCGTGCGTGGCAAAGCGGAGCTGGATAAGCAGGCGTTTCTGGCTATGCTGCGCAATGGGCTCACTGAATTGCAGGACATCAGCAGTGCTGGTGTCGGTGACAAATGCCTGATGGATGCGCTGCTCCCGGCGATAGCGTATTTTGAACAGGCGGTGCAGCAAGGGGAGAGCTTCAGTGAGGCTCTGCAACATATGAAATTGGCGGCTATCGCTGGCCGTGACTCCACGCGCGATCTGGTGGCAAAGATTGGCCGTGCCAGCCGTTTAGGGGAGCGTTCACGTGGTGCGTTGGATGCCGGTGCGGTATCCTGTTGTTTATTATTGTGCCAACTGGCTGACACGGTGGAACAACGGTTGAATACCGTTACTGTCTGCTAGCGAGCAATCCAGTATGATGAGGTGGGTTCGGCAATCTGAGCCCACCTTTTATCGTTTATACTCTAAATAATTCGAGTTGCATGTAGGCGGCAAGACCGAGAGTTGCCAGGAGCATAGCCCACTATGTGACTGGTGCGAACGGACGTAGCCAACATCCATGTAGCTTGGAGTATGACGAGTATAACGCTCATCTGCCGAGGGGAAACGTGTAACGGATGGAAAAAAAAACAGGCTCCCAGGATAACGAACTGCTGACCGAGATCGCCGTAGCGTATTATCAGGACGAAATCACTCAGGAAGAGATTGCAAAAAAGTTTGGTATCTCGCGGATTAAGGTTGGGCGCTTACTTAAACGCGCCAAAGAAGAAGGTATTGTCGAGATCACCGTCCGTTATCATCCGGTGTTCAGCACGCGGCTGGAACAGCAGATGTTGGAGCGGTTCCCGATTGGTCGGGCATTGATTGCACTTGATTATCAGGATGAAGAGGAGCAGCGGCGTCAGGTGGCGGCGTTGGTTTCCGGCTATCTGGCCATGTCGCTGAAAGATGATATGGTGCTGGCCGTGGGCCAGGGGCGCAACGTTGCCGCTATTGCCGATCACGTGGGCAGCGTAGCGCCCAAAAACTGCAAGTTTATCTGTGGTATTGGGGGTACTCATCGCCCCGGCGATGCCATCAATGCCGATCACATCAGCCGCCGTCTGGCGAAGAAATTTGGCGGTAGCAGCGAAACGTTGTATGCCCCGGCGTATGTGGAAAACCGCGCACTCAAACAGGCGTTTATGCAAAACGGCACCATTAAGGAGACGCTGGATCGGGCGCGTAAAGCCGATGTCGCTTTGGTGGGAATCGGCGATATGAATGAAAATAGCTATATGGTGAAGCTGGGCTGGTTCACTCCTCATGAGATTATCGACGCCAGCCTGAACCAAGGCGTAATTGGTGATATCGCCGGATATGACTTTTTCAATGCGCAAGGAATGCATGTTGACACGGTAATGAACGATCGCGTCATTGGCCTGAGCATCGATGAACTGCGCAAAATCCCCTGTGTGATCGCCATTGCTTCCGAGAACACCAAAGCGCTGGCCATACTGGGCGCGCTGCGAACCGGGGCGATTGATATTATCGCCACCAGTGCCCTGAATATCCGCACCATTCTCAATATGTCGCAGTAATACCCCAACCAATAGAAACCAGCCCAACCGTCCTGGTGGAAGATTCGCTGGTTTTCTGCCCGAAGTTCTGGGCCATCCAGGTCATATTGATTGTTGTCTGTTTTTTGTTCTGCTCAGCATCATTTAAGGGTTTATTTGCGAATTTCGCTCAAGGTTATGGCACGCTTCAAAGTTTGTGATGATTCTCTCACTATACTGGTTCGGCGTTATCTACCCGCCATACTTCGAGCTGCAGGCGTGTCTTGCCCTTCCGGGGCCGCTGCAAGCGCAGTCAAATCGGTTTCTGACCGATTTGTCATGGGCTTGCCGTCTTCCTGCAATCCGAATTATCTAGGGTATAGCCTTACCTCAACATAAAAGCAGAAAGCAAAGGAATCCATAATGGACGAACAGCTCAAACAGAGTGCTCTTGATTTCCATCAGTTTCCTGTCCCAGGGAAGATCCAGGTATCACCCACCAAACCGCTGGCAACGCAGCGCGATCTGGCTTTGGCTTACTCGCCGGGCGTGGCAGCACCCTGTCTGGAAATTGCAGCCGATCCGCTTGCTGCCTATAAATATACGGCCAAGGGTAACCTGGTTGCGGTGATCTCCAACGGTACGGCAGTTTTGGGGCTTGGTAATATCGGTGCACTTGCCGGTAAGCCGGTGATGGAAGGTAAAGGTGTTCTGTTTAAGAAATTCTCCGGTATTGACGTGTTCGATATCGAAGTCGATGAACTCGATCCTGACAAATTGATTGACGTGATTGCCGCGTTGGAGCCAACCTTCGGCGGCATCAACCTGGAAGATATCAAAGCACCTGAGTGTTTCTATATTGAGAAAAAACTGCGCGAACGCATGAATATCCCGGTATTCCATGACGATCAGCACGGGACAGCGATTATTACTACCGCTGCGGTGCTCAACGGCCTGCGGGTGGTGAAAAAGAATATCTCCGACGTCCGCCTGGTGGTTTCCGGGGCTGGTGCTGCTTCGATTGCCTGCCTTAACCTGTTGGTGGCACTGGGCTTGAGCAAGCAGAATATTACCGTCTGTGACTCCAAAGGTGTGATCTACCAAGGCCGCGACGCCAAGATGGAAGCAACCAAAGCGGAGTATGCGATTGCGGATAACGGCCAGAGAACGCTGGGGGACGCCATCCCGAATGCCGACATCTTCCTGGGTTGCTCAGGCCCCGGCGTATTGACGCAGGATATGGTGAAAACCATGGCGCGGGATCCGCTGATCATGGCGCTGGCCAACCCTGAACCGGAAATTCTGCCGCCGCTGGCCAAAGCGGTACGTCCGGATGCAATTATCTGTACTGGGCGCTCAGATTTCCCTAATCAGGTTAACAACGTTCTGTGCTTCCCATTCATCTTCCGTGGCGCACTGGATGTTGGCGCAACTACCATCAACGAAGAGATGAAGCTGGCCTGTGTGCATGCGATTGCCGATCTGGCGCTGGCTGAGCAGAGTGATGTGGTGGCTTCGGCGTATGGCGGTCAGGATCTCTCTTTTGGCCCGGAATATATCATTCCTAAACCGTTCGATCCGCGTCTGATTGTGAAAATCGCTCCTGCGGTGGCAAAGGCAGCTATGGATTCTGGCGTGGCGATGCGCCCAATCGAAGACTTTGATGCTTACGTTGAGAAACTGACCGAGTTCGTTTACAAAACCAACCTGTTCATGAAGCCGATCTTCTCGCAGGCGAAGAAAGAGATAAAGCGCGTAGTAATGGCGGAAGGCGAAGAAGAACGCGTACTGCATGCCACACAGGAATTGGTTTCGCAAGGCTTGGCTTACCCGATTTTGGTTGGCCGCCCGAACGTGATCGAAATGCGTCTGAAGAAACTGGGCCTGCATCTGACCCCGGGCAAGGATTTTGAAGTGGTGAATAACCAATCGGATCCGCGCTTCAACGAATACTGGGGTGAGTATTACCAGATTATGAAACGTCGTGGCGTTTCGCAGGAACAGGCCCGCCGTGCGGTGATCGGCAACCCAACGCTGATCGCAGCCATCATGCTGCTACGTGGGGAAGCCGATGCCATGATTTGTGGCACTATCGGCAGCTACCATGAGCATTATGAAGTGGTGGAGAAAGTGTTTGGCTTCCGTGAAGGGGCGCATGTTGCCGGTGCAATGAACGCTTTACTGCTGCCGAGTGGTAACACGTTTATCGCAGACACTTACGTCAATGACGATCCGACGCCGGAACAACTGGCGGAAATAACGCTAATGGCGGCGGAAACGGTACGCCGCTTTGGTATTGAGCCGAAGGTAGCGCTGTTGTCGCACTCAAGCTTTGGCTCTGCTGAAGGGGCCTCGGCCAACAAAATGCGGAAAACGCTGGAACTGGTAAACCAGATGGCTCCAGAGCTGGAGATCGACGGCGAAATGCACGGCGACGCTGCGCTGGTGGAAAGCATCCGTCATGATTTGATGCCGGACAGCCCGCTGAAAGGTTCAGCCAACATCCTGATCATGCCGAATATGGAAGCGGCACGTATCAGTTACAACCTGCTGCGCGTTTCTTCTTCTGAAGGGGTAACCGTCGGGCCGGTACTGATGGGGGTTGCCAAACCGGTACACATTCTGACTCCGATTGCTTCGGTACGCCGCATCGTCAATATGGTGGCGCTGGCGGTAGTGGAAGCACAAACTCAACCGCTGTAATAAGATAAAAACTGCCCCCTGCTGCTGTAGCCGCAGGGGGTTTTTTTTGACCCTGATATCACCAACGATTGCAGCATTATGCTTTGCACTGCTCGGCGATGGCTCGGATATCTGCTGGCGTGGTGCGGCAGCAGCCACCGATTAATCGGGCTCCGGTGCGTTGCCAACTGGCGATCTGATTAACCAGATGGCCCTGTTGATCGCCACATTGATGCCAGGTTTTAGTCACCGCATCGTAGTGCTCGCCGGAGTTGGGGTAAACCAGTAACGGTTTATTGCTTAGCGGAGCGAAGTGCTGCAACGCTGGAGCTACATTTTCCAACGCAATACAGTTGATCCCGACGGCCAGCACCTGCGGGTTGTCCTCCAGCACTGCTACTACGTCTTTCAGCGGTGTGCCGTCACTCAGATGTTGGCTATCCCGTAGCGTGAAAGAGAACCACGCACCCAGCGTTGGAAACTCCTGTAACAGCGCCAGCAGAGCGAGCAATTCGGCATAGGAAGGCAGCGTTTCGCATGCCAACAGATCAACACCGGCCTTGGCCAGGGCATTGATGCGCGGGCGATGGAACGCGATCATCTCTTGTTGTGGCAAATGATAATCACCACGGTATTCCGAGCCGTCAGCCAGATAGGCCCCATAAGGCCCGACGGAACCGGCGACCAGCAAGGGTAATGCCTGCGGGTGCAGGGCTAGGTAATCGCTCCGCGCCAGTTGCGCCAGTTGCACGCTTTTGGCGATCAGCGCCAACGACTGTTGTTCATCCAGGCCACGGCGCAGAAAGCCTTGTGGCGTGGCCTGATAGCTGGCGGTAATGGCACACTGGGCACCGGCGGTGAAGTAATCCAGATGTACCTGATAAATCAGCTGTGGGTTTTCAATCAGTACTTTTGCCGACCACAGCGGGTCGGTGAGATCGCAGCCGCGTGCTTCCAACTCGGTGGCTAATGCGCCGTCCAAAATCAGCGTACGGTTATCGGCCAGTAGCGGCAACAGGGGGTTATTAACCGACATGCTCTTCTCCAGTATTCAATAGTTTTTTCTGCCCGGCGCGGCGGGTCAGGTAATAGGCCAGATAACAGATCGCGACAAACGGCAGGCCGCAGTACAGGGCTATACGCTGTTCAGGATCGAACGCCAGGCCGATACAGGCCAGTAAGCACAGGGCAAAACCGACAATCGGCGTCAACGGGTAGCCTGGCGCACGGTATTTCAGCCCTTCGATGGGTTGGCCGCTACGCAAATACCGGCGGCGGAAAGCGTAGTGTGCAGCGCAAATACTCAACCAAACGGCCACAACCGCAAAACCGGAAATGGCAGACAGCGCCACAAATACCGTGTCGGGAGCGATCACGCTGGTCAGCAGCGCCAACACGCCGCCGAGCATACTGAACGTCAGCGCATTGATCGGAATACCGCGTGCGTTAATGCGGGAAAAATAAACCGGCAATGTCCCCTGATTGGCCAGCGACCATAGCATGCGCCCGGCAGCATAGAGCCCGGAATTGGCGGCAGAGAGAATGGCCGTCAGGATGACGAAATTGAAAATATCGGCGGCGTAAGGCACGCCAATACGTTCAAATACCAGCACAAAAGGACTTTTCACCACCCCAGCCTGTTCCATCGGGATCAGTGCAGCCAGAACGAATACCGTGCCGATAAAAAACAGCATCAGACGGATCACCGTGGTACGGATGGCGATAGGCACCACCTTTTCCGGGTTTTCGGTTTCACCGGCCGCAATACCGATCAATTCGGTGCCAGAAAAGGCAAAATTGACGGCGACCATGGTCATCAGGATGGGCAAAGTACCGTTGGGCAACCAGCCGGATGCGGTCAGATTATGCAGGAAAGGTGCCGGTGTGCCGTCTTTCATCGGTATCAGGCCGAACATGGCGCAACCGCCCAGCACGATAAAGGCCAGAATGGTAATGACTTTGATCAGCGAGAACCAGAATTCGCTTTCGGCAAAGAACCGGCTGGTGACAATATTAAGCAGGAAAATGGTCAGACAGAAAATCAGGCACCACAGCCACACCGGGGATTGCGGGAACCAGTATTGCATGCAGAAACCGGCGGCGGTCAGGCTGGAGCCCAGCGCGACGGTCCAGGTCAGCCAATATAGCCAGGCGACGGTATAGCCGGTTGCCGGGCCAAGATAGCGCGCGGCGTAGACGTGAAAAGCGCCTGTTTCGGGCATGGCAACCGCCAGTTCGCCCAGGCAGAGCATAACCAGATACACCACCAGTGCGCCGATCAGATAAGCCAGCAGGGTTCCCAACGCCCCGGTGGTGGAAATGATATAGCCGGTATTGAAAAACAGCCCGGTGCCAATCACACCGCCCAGCGACAGCATCACCAAATGCCGGGCTTTCATGGTGCGTTTGAATTGACCTTCTGTGGAAGCTGCAGATTGCATAACACTCCATCCGTATAGACGTCTAAATGGCTAATCTTATACGCCTAATGTGCTTTGAAATCAATGCGTGCTTCATAATAGTGAAACGGGTGTTCAGGTCGCCCGTTTCGCCTGTTGCAGCCATTTATCCAGTTCATTGGCGAACTGTTGGCGATCCCGTTGGTTAAGGGTGTTTGGCCCGCCGGTCTGGATCCCACTGGAGCGCAGGGTATCCATAAAGTCACGCATATTCAGGCGTTCGCGAATGGTATCTGGGGTATAGCGCTCACCGCGCGGATTCAGGGCAATGGCTCCTTTTTCAATCACTTCTGCTGCCAGCGGAATATCTGCGGTGATCACCAGATCGCCAGGTTGACAGCGACGGACGATTTCATTGTCTGCCACATCGAAACCTGCGGCGACCTGCAAGGTGCGAATATACTTCGAAGGCGGCGTTCGCAGCGGCTGGTTGGCCACTAACGTCACGGGCATGGCTGCACGATCGGCAGCACGGAACAGCACTTCCTTAATCACATTCGGACAGGCGTCTGCATCAACCCAAATCTGCATTATTTCTCCTCCTGTAACCAGTCACGTACCGGCAGAAAATCACGGTACAGCGCAGCTTCATGGCTGTTGGCGTCGGGCTGGTAATTGTATTCCCATCGAACCAGCGGCGGCATTGACATCAGAATGGATTCGGTGCGGCCACCGGTTTGCAAGCCGAACAGCGTGCCGCGATCCCAGACCAGATTAAACTCCACGTAGCGGCCACGGCGATAGAGTTGGAACTGGCGCTGATGATCGCTCCACGGCAACGCCCGGCGCTTTTCTACGATCGGCAGATAGGCATCCAGAAAGCCTTCGCCAACCGCTTGGGTGAAGGTAAAACAGGTGTCAAAGTCGGGAGTATTCAGATCGTCAAAAAACAACCCGCCGATGCCGCGTGCTTCGTTACGGTGTTTGATAAAGAAGTAATCGTCGCACCATTGCTTGTATTTCGGATAAATCTCGTCGCCGAATGGCGCACAGAGCTGGTGTGCCGTGCGATGCCAATGTATGGCGTCTTCCTCAAAGCCATAGAATGGCGTCAGATCGAACCCGCCACCAAACCACCACACCGGCTCTTCCCCCGGTTTCTCGGCAATAAAGAACCGCACGTTAGCGTGACTGGTAGGAATGTAGGGGTTGAGCGGGTGGATCACCAATGAAACGCCCATCGCTTGGAAACTGCGACCGACCAGTTCTGGGCGGTGTGCGGTAGCCGAAGGGGGCAGTTTACTGCCGGAAACATGGGAGAAGTTTACGCCGGCTTGCTCGAATACGGCACCGTGGGTGAGCACCCGGCTGCGGCCTCCGCCTCCTTCTTCACGCGTCCAGCGATCTTCGTTAAAGCTGGCCCCGCCGTCGGCCTGCGCCAATTGTTCACAAATGCGATCTTGCAGCGCCAACAGGAAGGATTTTACTGCGGCAATGGAGGGTAAACTCATACGGATTATTCACAACGTGTAACTGAACAGGGTGGCAAGTATATACGTTTCACCCTGCGAGTTGCAGGGTTAGCGCGGTTTTCGTTGGCGTGCATTGTAATATTGGAATACACCCAAGCAACTTGAAATATGAAGGGTATAAACCGAACTCGCCGTCGGCAATCGTTCTGTCTGTTCATTGTATGTGTCTCCAACATCCTATACCTATTTTGGGTGTAGCTGATAGAACGCTATTAATCGACTTGATAACTATTGCCATTTAACGAAAACGGTACAGAAAACGACAGCTTGGCAGAAGCAGGGCGGTATAATTCACAGTTTGATATTGCGAAACAGCATAATCACGTGATAATCAGATAATCATATTTAAAGAACACTGGCGAGCATCGATGGAAATTCGCGTATTCAGACAAGACGACTTTGAAGAAGTCATCACTTTATGGGAGCGTTGCGACCTGCTGCGGCCTTGGAACGATCCTGAGATGGATATCGAACGCAAGCTGAACCACGATCCAGATCTGTTTCTAGTTGCCGAAGTGGGTGGCGAAGTGGTGGGTTCCGTAATGGGGGGTTATGACGGCCATCGGGGGTCTGCCTATTACCTAGGCGTTCATCCTGATTATCGTGGGCGTGGTATTGCCAATGCTTTGATTAGCCGGTTGGAGAAAAAGCTGATCGCCCGCGGCTGCCCGAAGATTCAACTGATGGTGCGTGAAGACAACGATACCGTCATCGAAATGTATGAAAAACTCGGTTACGAAATCCAGGGAATTACCAGCCTGGGTAAACGTTTGATCGAAGATCAGGAGTATTAGGCTACTTTGCTTAACTGCACGCGAGCGCCGCTGGTGGTTATTGGCACTCGCAGCTTAAAACCAGGCCCGAAGAAAACCGGCGGTGGTTTTCACCGCCTAGGCTGTTAAGTTAATTGAGCTTTTTAATGGTCTTTACATCAACTTCCAAATTGCTCCACTCTTTATCCACTTTCCCTTCTAGCTGTACTTTATCTTTCGGGGTGATGGCCAGTCCGTTCCAGCGCTTTTGGTCGATCTCAACGGTGAGCGTTCCGGTAGCATCGCGGAAAGTATAAAGGTCATCACCGACTCGCTGCTCGATATTGCCCTGTAGCATCACCCAGGTGTCATCGCTCATGGATTTTACCTTATCCGCAGTGGTCAGTGATGCGCTTGGGCCGGAGAATCCCCCTTGTTGCCGAGCCTGCGGTGCGTTGTTATCGACAAAACCGCCTTGTTGCGCCAAAACCGGCGTGCTGCACAGGGCAAGAAGTGTTACCAAAGCTATTTTTTTCATCTGAATGTTCCTTATCAGTGGATTAAATCAATTCCCCCGTTCCCATTGCCTGTTAAAGCGGCTGTAATGCGAAATTGACTGGGTAAGCCGGGACACAGGGCTATTAAAGCATGAAGATCTTAAGAGCTTCTTAAGCGTGAGATTGAAAACCGGTAATATCGTCGCCATCTGAAGGAGAATTATAGTATGAGCAAGGAATAGCGCTTGAAGCGGCCTTTACACCGGTTTTCACCGGACGATTACGACCAACATGGCTTACTGCGTCTGCCGTTGTGGTTTTGGGCGGTGTTAATCTTACAGGCCCGCACCTGGATACTGTTTGTAATGGCGGGGGCTTCACGCCAACAGGGGGCGGGACTGTTACAACTGTTCTACCCTGATACCCAGCGATTTTGGTACGGTATTTTGCTTGGGCTTCCTGCCGCGCTGGCCTTTCTCATTTGTGGACGCCGGCAACATTGGCCCCGTTTGTGGCGCTGTTGGCGTTGGGTGCTTGCCACGTCGCTTGGCGCGGCATTGCTGGTTTCGCTCTTAAGCCTGTTACAGCAAGACGGCAACGAGCCTCCGTTGGATATGATATTGATAATCTTGGATGCATTGGCCCTGGGATATTTGTTACTCAACCAACGCCTAAGGACCTGTTTCCTGCCGCCTGAACTATAGGCTGTCTCCCTTAATTGTCCTACGGAGCGGCACTTTTCCTGATTTGGGTACTCCAAGTTGGCAATTGATGAATCAGGCTAAGCATTTTGATCTTAAGGAGTTATGAATGAATATTCGCCCACTGTTGTTAGGGCTGCCGTTACTACTGACGGGTTGCTCGACCATGTCGAGTTTCTCCTGGTCGAGCCTGTCGCCTTTCAACTGGTTCGGCAACAGCGTGCAGGTAAGCGCCAATGGGGTTGGTGATATCAATGCGGGAACCCCGATGACGGAGGCGGCGATCGGTGAAGGTTTGCATAATAATTATCGGATGCGTGGCGGTATGGCGACCAGCAACGGTCAGTTTATTTCCTACTACCAGGCAATGAGTGACAATGATGTGAAACTGGTGATCACTGGCGAAGCTAAAGGCTATGTCCAACGTGTTGACGTGATGGACGCCAATGTGGCGACTGAATGGGGTAGTCAACTGGGTACACCGTTCAGTGAGTTATTCAGTAAAGCCTATGGGGCCTGTAAGCTGGTTGAGGGCGATGATGCCGGGCATGTAGAATGCGTTGCTCCACAAAGCCGCCATGTCAGCTATATCTTCAGCGGTAAATGGGCGGGCCCACAAGACATCATTCCGCCGGACAGTACGTTGCAGAGTTGGACGGTAAGCAAAGTCATCTGGTATGCCAAAGCGCAGTAATTCCTGTTACGGGCATGCTACGGTGCCCGCATTTTCTACGTTAATCCCCGATTTTCTTTGTGCTTGTACAAGGTAATTCCTTTCGCATACGTTATGATAATCCGCGTTTTTAACCGGTAGGCCACAGCCTGACCCGTTACCCATTAAGGCATTGAGGATAACTACATGACACAGGTTCAGAGCGGCATCCTGCTGGAACACTGCCGTTTTGGTATTTTTTTGGAAGCCATTGTGCAGGGCGAATTCTCTGATTTGCGCCAAGGGTGCAAACAGTTTTGTGAAAAGCTTGGCGAGCTGCAACAGCAATTTCCAGATGCCGGATTAGGTGCCGTGATTGCTTTCGGTGCTGACGTTTGGCATGACCTTTCCGACGGTCAGGGTGCCAAAGAGTTGAAGCCCTTTACCCCTCTGGGGAAAGGCCTGGCACCGGCTACCCAACGGGATATGCTGATTCATATTCAATCGCTGCGTCATGACGTCAATTTCTCTCTGGCACAGGCGGCGCTGACAACGTTCGGCAATGCCATCCGTATTGAAGAGGAAACCCACGGCTTCCGCTGGGTGGAAGAACGCGATTTGAGCGGTTTTATCGATGGCACTGAAAATCCACAGGGTGAGCAGCGCCCGGTGGTGGCGGTGATCGGCGAAGGTGAGGAAGATGCAGGGGGAAGCTATGTGTTGGTACAGCGTTACGAGCATAACCTGCGCCAATGGCAACGCTTCACCACCGAACAACAGGAACAAATTATTGGCCGTACCAAGCATGACAGCGAAGA
This sequence comes from Serratia aquatilis, assembly GCF_044865145.1. Lineage (NCBI taxonomy): Bacteria > Pseudomonadati > Pseudomonadota > Gammaproteobacteria > Enterobacterales > Yersiniaceae > Serratia > Serratia aquatilis. Next base: position 1,759,106 of record NZ_CP173186.1, read on the forward strand.
ACTGCCACCTGAACAACGGCCAGATACCTCGCATGTCAGCCGGGTCGATCTGAAAGAAGACGGCAAAGGGCTGAAAATATTGCGCCAAAGCCTGCCTTACGGTAGTGCCAGCGGTAAACATGGGCTCTATTTCATCGCCTACTGCGCGCGATTGCACAACCTTGAAAAACAGTTGTTAAGCATGTTTGGTGAACTTGATGGCAAACATGACGCTATGCTGCGTTTCAGCCGTGCGGTGACCGGCAGCTACTACTTTGCCCCTTCATTGACGCGTCTGCTGTCACTTTGATACATAGCCTTGCCAGCAGGGCCAGTTATGTGGGCTCTGCTGTTTCTTCCTCTTGGCGGTGAACCGCCCCATTCCTGCCTTATAGCGTTTGATGCTTGAAAATCACTAAACGGTATATAAAAGCGTTACAACTCTGCATCAAGTTATAAATACACTGGTCATCGAGAAGGCGTTTGACTGAGTGAAATCATAAGGTGCGGAATGAAACATATCCTGATTAGAAATACTCTTCTGAAAGGCTGGCTGGCAGCGGCGTTGTTAGTTAGCGGCACAGTTTCTGCAACGGAATTGCTTAATAGCTCTTATGATGTTTCCCGTGAATTGTTCAGCGCGCTGAATCCCGGTTTTCAACAGCTTTGGGATCGGCAGCATCCTGATAATAAATTGACCATCAAGCAATCCCACGCCGGTTCGTCCAAACAGGCGCTCGCTATCCTGCAAGGGTTGCGTGCCGATGTCGTGACCTATAACCAGGTGACGGATGTGCAGATCCTGCACGACCGTGGTCAACTGATACCTGCCGATTGGCAACAACGCTTACCGAACAACAGTTCTCCTTTCTACTCCACCATGGCGTTCCTGGTGCGCAAGGACAACCCAAAGGGCATTCACTCCTGGAGCGATCTGGTTCGTGACGATGTGAAACTTGTATTTCCAAACCCCAAGACTTCTGGCAATGGCCGCTATACCTACCTGGCTGCATGGGGTGCTGCCAGCCAGGATAATGGTGACGATCAGGCTAAAACCCGTGAATTCATGACTCGCTTCCTGAAAAATGTGGTGGTGTTTGATACCGGTGGGCGCGGTGCAACTACAACCTTTGTGGAGCGTGGGCTGGGTGACGTACTGATTAGCTTTGAATCGGAAGTGAACAATATTCGCAAGCAGTACGGTGAAGACAAGTATGACGTGATCGTCCCTCCAGTCGATATTCTGGCAGAGTTCCCGGTGGCCTGGGTTGATAAAAACATTGAGAAAAACGGCACTGAGCAAGCGGCCAAAGAATACCTGAATTATCTCTATAGCCCTGAGGCGCAGCAGGTGATCACCAGCTTCTATTACCGCGTCAATGATCCGCAGGCAATGGCAGCGGCGAAAAGTCAGTTCCCTGATACCAAGCTGTTCCGGGTTGAAGATCAGTTTGGCGGTTGGCCGCAGGCGATGAGCACACACTTTGCAACCGGCGGTGAGTTGGATCAACTGTTAGCGGCAGGGCATAAGTAATGTCTTTATTGGCTAGCAAGCGGGTTCTGCCGGGGTTTACCCTGAGTCTGGGAAGTAGCCTGCTTTACACCTGCCTGATTTTGCTGTTGCCGCTCAGTGCGCTGGTAATGCAACTGGCGCAAATGAGCCTGGCACAGTATTGGGCGGTGATCTCCAATCCGCAGGTGGTGGCCGCTTATAAAGTCACACTGCTAGCCGCGGGCGTTGCCAGCATTTTTAACGCCGTATTTGGCATGTTGATGGCATGGATCCTGACCCGCTACTCGTTCCCTGGCCGAACTTTACTTGATGGCCTGATGGATTTGCCGTTTGCGTTACCTACGGCAGTGGCAGGATTAACGCTGGCTGGGCTGTTTTCCACCAATGGTTGGTATGGGCAGTGGTTGGCCCAGTTTGACATTAAAGTTTCTTTCACCTGGCTGGGTATCGCGGTGGCCATGGCGTTCACCAGCATTCCGTTTGTGGTACGCACCGTGCAACCGGTGCTGGAAGAGTTGGGGCCAGAATATGAAGAGGCCGCAGAAACGTTGGGGGCAACCCGTTGGCAGAGCTTTCGCCGTGTGGTGCTGCCAGAAGTTGCGCCGGCCCTGCTTGCTGGTACGGCACTCTCGTTTACCCGTAGCCTGGGTGAGTTTGGTGCGGTGATCTTTATCGCCGGTAATCTTGCCTGGAAAACCGAAGTGGTCTCGTTGATGATTTTTGTGCGTTTACAGGAGTTCGACTATCCGGCAGCCAGTGCAATTGCTTCGGTGATCCTGGCGGCATCATTGCTACTGCTGTTTGCCATAAATACCTTGCAAAGCCGCTTTGGGCGCAGGATTGGGGGGCACTGATGGCTGATGTAACCACGTTCCACGGCGCAGAGCGCCCGCGCATCAACTGGGGAAAATGGACGCTGATTGCCATTGGTGCCCTGTTCTCGTTCCTGCTGTTGGTCGTGCCGATGGTTGTGATCTTTATTGAGGCGTTCTCCTCTGGCGTGGGAGCCGTGTGGCAGAACTTGTCCAACCCGGACATGCTGCACGCTATCTGGCTGACGGTGTTAGTGGCACTGATCACCGTGCCGGTCAATCTGGTGTTCGGTACTTTGCTGGCTTGGCTGGTTACGCGTTTTAACTTTCCTGGCCGCCAATTGTTGCTGACGCTGTTCGATATGCCATTTGCGGTTTCGCCAGTGGTGGCGGGGCTGCTTTATCTGCTGTTTTACGGCACCAATGGGCCGCTGGGTGGCTGGTTGGACGAGCATAACATCCAATTGATGTTTGCCTGGCCAGGCATGGTGCTGGTGACGATGTTCGTAACCTGCCCGTTTGTGGTGCGTGAACTGGTGCCACTGATGATTAGCCAGGGTAGCCATGAAGATGAAGCCGCAGTGCTGTTGGGCGCTTCTGGCTGGCAGATGTTTCGCCGCGTTACCTTACCCAATATTCGCTGGGCGCTGCTGTACGGTGTGGTGTTAACCAATGCCCGGGCGATTGGTGAGTTTGGCGCGGTATCGGTAGTTTCCGGTTCTATTCGCGGTGAAACCTATACCTTGCCACTGCAGGTTGAATTACTGCATCAGGATTACAATACCGCAGGGGCATTTACTGCCGCGGCATTACTGACTCTGATGGCGATAGTAACCCTATTTCTGAAAAGCGGACTGCAATGGCGTCTGGCGCGTCAGAATGTGCGTCTTGAACGGGAGGAAAATAATGAGCATTGAGATTAACGGTATCAACAAATTTTTCGGTCGTACCAAGGTATTGAACGATATCTCGCTCGATATTCCTTCCGGCGAAATGGTGGCGCTGCTAGGGCCATCGGGTTCGGGTAAAACGACATTGTTGCGGATTATCGCCGGGCTGGAGAGCCAGAGCGGTGGCAAATTAGGTTTTCACGGCACCGATGTCAGCCGCGTGCATGCCCGCGATCGTCGAGTGGGCTTTGTGTTCCAACACTACGCCTTATTCCGCCATATGACCGTATTTGACAATATCGCTTTTGGTTTGAGCGTATTGCCACGCCGCGAGCGGCCCAACGCCTCTGCGATCAAACAGAAAGTTGAACAGTTGCTGGAGATGGTGCAATTGGGGCATCTGGCGAACCGCTATCCTTCGCAACTTTCCGGCGGACAGAAGCAGCGTGTCGCATTGGCTAGGGCATTGGCGGTTGAACCGCAAATTCTACTGCTCGATGAACCCTTTGGTGCTCTGGATGCTCAGGTGCGTAAGGAGTTGCGCCGCTGGTTGCGTCAACTGCATGAAGAGCTGAAGTTCACCAGCGTGTTTGTGACTCACGATCAGGAAGAGGCGATGGAAGTGGCCGATCGTATCGTGGTGATGAGCCAGGGTAATATCGAGCAGGTTGGTTCACCTATCGAGATCATGCGCGAGCCAGCGACACGTTTTGTACTGGAGTTTATGGGGGAAGTGAACCGCCTGAATGGCGAGATCCGCGGTTCGCAGCTTTTTGTCGGAGCGCACCAGTGGCCACTGTCATTCCAGCCAATGTATCAAGGTAGCGTCGAGCTGTTCCTGCGCCCATGGGAAATGGAAATCAGCACTGAAAGCAGCACCCGTTGCCCATTACCGGTGCAAGTGTTGGAAATCAGCCCGCGTGGCCATTTCTGGCAACTGACTGTGCAACCCATTGGTTGGCACCAGGAACCGATGAGCGTGATCCTGTCAGAAGACAATGCCACGCCGGTTCGCGGTAGCCGTTATTACGTCGGTAGCCTTAATGCCCGCCTCTACGCTGGTGAACAACGCTTACAACCTGTTGCGTTAGCCAAAAGCGCCTGATAGTTTCTAGTCTATTATTCCCACTTTAAGGCAACCTTGGGTTGCCTTTTTCACATTATGCACAGGCAGAAATCGTGACAACTCTGGAACAATGTATTGGTAATACACCATTAGTAAAACTTCAGCGGATGACTGAGGAGCTGGACTGTGAAGTCTGGGTCAAACTGGAAGGCAACAATCCGGCGGGTTCGGTAAAAGATCGCGCTGCGTTAGCGATGATCCAACAGGCGGAATTGCGCGGCGAGATTAAGCCCGGTGATACGCTAATCGAGGCAACCAGTGGTAATACCGGCATCGCCCTGGCGATGATCTGCGCGATAAAAGGTTATACGCTTAAACTGTTGATGCCAGAGAATATGAGCTCCGAGCGCCAGGCTTCCATGCGGGCCTATGGTGCCGAGCTGATTCTGGTCAGCCGCGAGCAGGGCATGGAGGGGGCGCGCGATCTGGCACTGGAAATGCAGCAGCAAGGGATAGGCAAGGTATTGGATCAGTTTAACAATCTCGATAATCCTTATGCTCACTTTACTACCACTGGCCCGGAGATCTGGCGGCAGACCGCTGGGCGTATTACCCATTTTGTCTCCAGTATGGGGACAACCGGTACCATTACGGGTGTCGGCGGCTATCTGAAGAGCCAAAATTCGCAGGTCCAAATTATCGGGCTTCAGCCTGCCGAAGGGAGCAGTATTCCGGGGATCCGCCGTTGGCCAGCGGCCTATCTGCCGGGTATTTACCGTTCCGAACTGGTGGATCAGGTATTGGATATGACCCAATCGGCGGCAGAGCAGACTATGCGGCTACTGGCGCAGCGCGAAGGGATCTTCTGTGGTGTCAGTTCCGGCGGTGCAGTGGCCGGTGCGCTACGGGTTGCGGCGGCTAATCCGGGCAGCGTGATTGTGGCGATTATCTGCGATCGCGGCGACCGCTATTTATCTACCGGAGTATTTAACTGACGGTTGCTATACCTCGTCCTGTGCTCATTAGTGATCGCTACCCTGCGTTGTCGGTTCGCTAACCGTGGCGAAGTGGCGCAAAGAATTATGTAAGGATTGAGTAAAATTGGCAGCGAAGTGAAGCATCTGACGCGAGAATGGCAAAAATCAGTTAAGGAGTAAGGCATGGAAATTTTATTGGTCGATGACGATCTGGAACTTGGCACCATGCTAAGTGAATACCTGACGGCCGAAGGATTCAATGCGACCCTGGTACTCGCTGGTAAAGCCGGTGTTGACGGGGCTCTTTCTGGTAAATACTCCGCGATGATCCTGGACATTATGCTGCCTGATATGAGCGGTATAGATGTACTACGTGCAGTGCGCAAAAAGAGTCGCCTACCCATCATCATGCTAACGGCCAAAGGGGACAATATTGACCGGGTGATAGGGCTTGAGATGGGGGCTGATGATTATGTGCCGAAACCCTGCTATCCACGCGAACTGGTTGCGCGTTTACGCGCAGTGTTACGCCGTGTTGAAGAGCAACCGGAACAGATAGATAAAGATCTGTCGCTGAACTTTGGCGGATTGACGCTAAACCCTTCCGCTCGTAGTAGCCAATGGCAAGGGAAAGTGTTTGAGTTGACCGCATCGGAATTTAATCTGCTAGAGCTGTTGTTGCGTGCACCAGAACGGGTAGTTTCAAAGGATGAGCTGTCAGAAAAAGGGCTTGGGCGGCCGCGTGAAGCCTATGACCGCAGTGTGGACGTGCACATCAGTAATATCCGCCAGAAATTGGCTGTGCTGACGGCTAATCAGTTGAGTATTGAAACCGTGCGCAGCATCGGTTATCGCATCAGGCAATGACTATGCGTGGAAGACTTTTCTGGAAAATCCTGCTTGGCTTTTGGCTGACGTTTATCATCATGACTCAGGCGTTATGGGTGGCTTTCGCGTTCTACGGCAACCGCCACGAATCGACGGAAAACCGCGTAACCCGGCATCTTGTCAATCTGCACATAAACTCGGCAGCTGTCACGCTGCGCAAAGGTGGTATGCCAGCATTAAACGCGATGGTAGCGGGCTGGCCACAGGACGAGCGCCGTTTTTTCAGCGTGAAACCAAGCGCGCAACCGCTGGTCGAAGCGCCCGGCAGTGACGCTGAAATCAAACCTAAGCCAGCCAAGATAGAGACATGGGTTATGGGTGCCGATAAGCAAGGCTACTTGCTGAGCTATGACATTGAGGGATTGCGCCAAAACTATCGGCCTGAAAGACGCTGGCGCATTTTGAATATTCCGCAGCCGATGTTGTGGGTCGGCGGGGTGTGCGGTTTGATGTTCAGCGCCGTGCTGGCCTGGAACCTGACGCGCCCGATGCGCCAGTTGAGCGGTGCGTTTGAGCGTGTTGCGCAGGGCGATCTGGCCGTTCGGTTGTTCCCCAAGATGCGAAAGCGGCATGATGAACTTTCTGATTTGGCGCGTGATTTTGACAGAATGGCGGAACGTCTGGAACTGTTGGTCAGTGCTCGTGAACAACTGCTGCACGATGTGTCCCATGAACTGCGTTCTCCGCTGGCCCGAATGCAATTAGCCATTGGTCTTGGCCGGCAAAATCCCGACAACGTAGAAAACTCGCTACAGCGCCTTGAGCATGAGGCTGGGCGGTTGGATAAAATGATCGGCGAACTTTTGACGCTGTCGCGGGTTGAGAGCAACAGCCTGCCGGATGAAGAATACTTTGACCTCTCCGGGCTGGTGGAGGTGGTAGTGAATGATGCACGCTATGAGGCTCAGGTTCCTGGAGTAGAGATTGCGCTGCATGCCGATCCTGATGTGGAATACACGGTTAAGGGCAATGCTGAACTTATGCGCCGCGCGGTAGATAATATTGTGCGCAACGCCCTGCGTTTTTCCAGCCATGGACAACGGGTGACGGTGGCGTTGACGCCTATCGACTCGTTGTTCCAGATACAGGTCAGCGATCAGGGGCCCGGTGTTGAGGAATCGAAGCTTTCCAGCATCTTTGACCCCTTTGTGCGGGTCAAGTCGGCAATGTCCGGCAAAGGGTATGGACTCGGTTTAGCAATCACCCGCAAAGTGGTTTTGGCACATGGCGGGCAGGTGGAAGCTAAAAACGGCGAGCAGGGCGGCCTGGTGATCACGTTGCGGATCCCGCGCTGGGTTTAACGGTAATGCTGTTTATCCAGATCATACTTTCTCATACGCAGATAGAGCTTCTTGCGCGGGATCTGCAGGTATTCAGACACTTCGTTAATGCGGCCTTGGTGAAGATTCAGTGCCTCGGTAATGATCTGCCGTTCATAGTCCTCAACACGTTGGTCCAGCGGGAGTGGCTCGGATTCGTGCAGAAGCGGATTTGCAGTTTCAGCCAGTGGCATGACGCCAACGGCAAACAGTTCAGCCGCATTAGCCAACTCGCGAACATTATTTGGCCACACCCGTCTGCTTAAGCGCTTAATCAATTCCGCAGGGAGTTCCGGTACTTGGCGATTCAGGCGCAGGCAGGCCTGCTGCAAGTAGTGTCTGAATAAGGGTTCTATGTCATCAGGGCGTTGGGCTAGAGGGATACAGGCGATTTGTGTCATGGCAAAGCAGTAATAGAAATCTGGCAAGATGATATTACCAGCGGCCATTTCCACTAATGTTGAGGGGCCAATACCAATCAGCCGGAATGGCAGTGGCTGCTGTGCCTGAAGCCGGATCAATTGTGCCTGCTGAGCGATGGGCAGATAGTTCAGGTGACGTAAAACCAGTGTGCCATCTTGCGCTTGTTCAATCCATTGCTCCAAAGGCGGTTCGTTACCCGGCACCAGTTCGCCGATAATCAAGGGTTGCTCATTACGGTGGCCTATATGATGCAGAAAACGCGCCGCTAGCGTTCTTCCTACCCCCAGTTCCCCGTGTAAATAAACGGCCAAATCCGTTTCAGCCACTTGCTGCAAGCGAACTCTTAACTGCTTTATCCACTCGCTGCGTCCAATCAGGCTGGCGTGTAATTGCTCCTTTTGCCAGCGACGCCGCGCAATGTAAGAACTGCGTTGAGCCATGGCGCTGGCAACCTGTTCAAGCAGTTGGGCCGGGTTGACCGGTTTTTGCAGAAAATCCCAGGCACCTTTCTTCACCGCTTCAACAGCCATTGGTACATCGCCGTGACCGGTGATCAATAAAACCGGCAAGCAAGCATCACGGGCAAGTAGCAACTCCATGAGTTCGATCCCCGAACTGCCGGGCATACAGACATCGCTGATGACGATCCCCGGCCACTCTTTGGTGAGCAGCTCTTGTGCCTCAAGCGGGTTACTACAGGCTTTAACCTGATAGCCAGCCTGGGTGAGTAACATCGTATAGGCATCGAGGACATCGAGATCGTCATCGATTAATAGAATATGCTGTTCTTGACTTAACATGGTTCAGTCCACGGGTTGAAACTGTAAAACGACGCATGCATTCTGCGTCAGGGTGGAGGCCAGGAACAAACTGCCCCCCATTTGCTGCATCAGTGACAATGAGATAGACAGGCCAATCCCCAGGCCAACCTGCTTGCTGGTAGTGAAGGGCTTAAGTAGAGACTCAGCCTGTGCCAGTGGCCAACCATGACCGTTATCCCAAAGCATAACCTGCCACCCTGATTGATTGCGTTGCCAACTGACCTGAATCTGCGGTTGCTGGCGACAGGCATCCAGAGCGTTTGCCATCAGATTGACCAACACTTGCTGAATGCGCACTTCGTCACCGCGAACATAAATGGGTTCTTCGGCTAGCTTCAACTCACCTTTTAGCGGTTGGTGGCGCAGGGCGAGTAACTCCCAAGCGGCAAGTAATGATTGGCGCAGATCAACCGGCTGGCAAGGGCTTTGTTCTTCTGTTCTGCGGGTGAACTGCCGCAACATGCGAATAATGGCATCCATACGGCCAATCAATCCGTCAGCTTTAGCAATAGCAATGCCAGCACTGTCATATTGCCCTTTATCCACTGCGTTGCGAGCGGTGAAGAGGTACATCGACAGCGCATTGAGTGGTTGATTTATCTCGTGAGCCAATGTAGTCATGGTCTGCCCAACAACGGCCAGCTTCGCCGTTTGAATCAGTTCACCTTGCGTTGCTCGCAAATGTTTTTCAATATCCTTGCGCTCAGTGATTTCCTGCTCGAGCCTGGACTTCTGTTTATTTAGCTGGCCAAGGGTACGCCTTAGCAGACGTGCAATGCGGCCCAGTTCGTCCCCGCCATAGATCGGGATCGCAGCGTGGGTATCCCCAAGACCAATACGTACAACAACCTGATTGAGCAAGGTAAAGCGTTTGATCAGACGAGAACGGATAAAGTAATGATTGAGCAAAAACGTTAATAGCATTGCCAGCAGGGTCGCAATCAGGATCAGATTGCCGCTAACGCGTATTATCTGTTCCAGCCTATGGTTGAAGGTCTGCATCTGACGATGGCTGTTGCTCAGTTGTGATTCCAACTGAGTACGGAACCGGGCCAACGTAGTCTCTTTAACCTGAGCCGCTTGTATGAGTACTTGCCTGGCTTTAAGGTAATCTTCCATGGCAGCCGGCATGCTGTTTTCTGCGATGCCTGTTTCTAAAAGCTCGTCGATGGTTTGGCGAAGTGTCACCGTGCTTGGATGAGCCTCTAACCCACGCATGTTCTCGTTAGCCGTCTTCTTCAGGTAATCGAGATAGCGGATGTGGTCTTCAACAGGAATAGCGTCTTCGCCAGTGGACTGCAATTTATTAAGCTGATCGCGCAGCGCATCGGTGATCTGATTCTCGATTCGGGCTAACGTATAGACTTGCTGCTGCTCACTTTGTACCTCCCGTAAACTGGCTCGTAGGCGCGGTAGCGAGTGGCTGGGATCCACCTCCATCTGATCCAGCAACGCGCTCTGTTGCCAACTGAAATCCTGTACCAGCGAGTTCAATTCAGTGGTGAAATCATCATGCAGCCAACTGATGCGCGCTGCGATCACATTCACTTTTTCCCGGGCAATAAACATGTTGTAAAGCGCCTTATCCAGTTGGCCCAAGAGTTGTCTGCTATCTGCCAGAGTAGACTGGATCTGCTGGCGTTGAGGACTATCGAGTTGCTCACTGGCCCGTTCTATTTTCCCTAAATGCTCTACGATCTTGTTTCTTAGCTGCAGACGTGCGGTGGTGTTGGCGGTCTGCTGGAAGGCATTAAACTGACCTACCAAAGTATTGAGATTACTTTCAATCACAAACGAAGACTGTATCCGTGGAAAATAATCATCCAACGCGTATCGGATCTGTGAGCTTTGCTCATGCCAGGAGTACAGGCTCACTCCGCTTACGATCAGCGTCAGGAATGCGCCGGTGAGAAATGCCCCTCGTAGGCAAGTGCTGATCGTCAGGCGTTTCATGCGGCGCAGTAAATAGCGGCTCATTTTAACTCTTCCAGTTCTTTAATGGCTTTTCTCTGTTGGTGTTGAAAGAACAGTTGCCACTCCATGATTTGCTGTTCAGCCTCGCTGCGCATTTCAAACTGCTTTAGATACTGAGTATCTTCACTTTGAGCTTGAGTAACAGGAATGGTCGTCAGCAACGCGCGGATCTCTGGTAAAGGACGATTAAGACGGTTTTCTGCCCCATGCAGCGCTTTCCAGGCATCTTTTAACTGAGAAAGCCGAAAGCTGATGGCGGTATCAAACAATTTTTGCACCATGCGCTGTCGTTGCATGATCAACCGGTAATTCAAAGGTGACTGCTGCAGAAGCTTTTGCTGTTGCGCAAAAAGCGGGTTGTCGGCGCTGAGAGGGATCACCGGGTATTTCCCGGTGTTGGTATCTGCCAGCACTTGTTGCCCTTGCGGACTCAACAGGAATTGGATGAAACGCCTTGCTTCTTCCGGGTAATGACTATTACGCGTTATGGCAATATAGGTGGGAGAAACCGAAGTATTTGGAAAGTACCGGAAGATTAGGTGTGGATCGCTGTGCAGTAGATTGGCATAGTTATCAATGGTTGGCCCAACTGACCCTAAACCGTTTTTGACTTTATCCGCTACGCCAAAGCTGCGCGAAGAGATCGTGATCAGATTACCTGCGGCTGACAGTAACGTCCCCCAGCCTGATTGCCAGCCATCTTGCTGCAACAATGATTCTACGATCAGATGATTAGTATCTGAGCGAGAGGGGCTGCTCATTAGTAGAGCCCCTTGGTAGCGGGCTTCTGTCAGGTCGTTCCAATCAGTGGGTAAAGGTAACCGCTTTTCTTCCAGGTTAGTGCGGTTTATCAGAAGCCCAAAACCGGAGACAGCGATAGCCACCGCCGTGTCCCGAATAGATTCAGGTACCAGCCGTTGCGACTGTTCGGGTGCACCATCATAGTTGGCGAGGCGCTGATGCTGTTGCAAATGCTGGAGCAACATTGGCGAAGATGTCAGAACCAGATCGATGTTTTCTGCACCCGCGCTATCAAGCAACTGCTCAAGAGATGTGCTGGTACGATTTAATGTACGTATAACCACTGATTGTGGCTGATGTTGCCAGCGGCTGATGATATAGGCGGTAGCGTCTGGCGAAAACGTGGTAGCCATCACCAGTTCATTTCTTTGAGAGCAGACAGCACTTGAAAACAATAAACATACTATTGCTGTAAGAATGACCTGAGAACGCATAATAAAACTCCCCTCGGCTTCATTATTTGTGATCTTGTTCATAAAATAGAGATGGTAACAAATTAAAGCAAAAATTCATTTGGGATAAAAATATCCCCTCCAATAATTCTTCGCCATTGTTACTATAATTAAAGCTAGGTGGTTATATTAACATTGATAATCGCCAAATACTGCTAACCCTCTAAAAATATTGCTATTAGAGGATGTTAGATGCTGCTGTGGCAGCTTGTGATACGGTGTATCGATGTTTGTACTGTGATTTAATTGTTTTGTTAAATATGCGTAATACAAACTTTGAGTCAAAATTGTACTCGGTTAATATTAATTTGAGTCAATTTTGACACATATTACCGCGCTTGTTTTCGTGAAGAAATAATCACATCATCCTCTATGAGTTTAATTAATAAAAACTATCACTTTGAGTCACTGTTGATAAAAATCACAGGGGAATAATATGCTTTCATTATTAAAGGCGAGCAAGGCCGTGGATAGTATTCCACCAGAAAAAGTTCAGGCAACTTATCAGCGATACCGTATGCAGGCTTTGCTGAGCGTTTTTCTGGGCTATCTGGCCTATTACATTGTACGTAACAACTTCACACTCTCCACCCCCTATCTGAAGGAGAATCTTGATCTGAGTGCGACACAGATAGGTATGTTAAGCAGTTGCATGTTAATTGCTTATGGCATCAGTAAGGGGGTGATGAGTAGCCTGGCTGATAAAGCCAATCCTAAAGTGTTTATGGCTTGCGGGCTGATCCTTTGTGCCATTGTTAACGTGGGGCTAGGCTTTAGCACCGCTTTTTGGATTTTCGCGGCGCTGGTGGTATTCAATGGCCTGTTTCAAGGGATGGGCGTGGGGCCCTCATTCATTACTATTGCCAACTGGTTTCCACGGCGTGAACGTGGCCGTGTCGGGGCATTCTGGAATATTTCGCATAACGTTGGTGGTGGAGTGGTAGCCCCTATTGTTGGCGTCGCTTTTGCACTTCTGGGCGATAAACATTGGCAGACTGCCAGTTACATTGTTCCTGCCTGCGTGGCCGTGGTATTTTCGCTCGTCGTGCTATGGCTTGGTAAAGGTTCCCCGCGGAGTGAAGGATTACCCGCATTGGAGCAAATGATGCCAGAAGAGACCATCAAGCTAAAAAATAGTGAACCGACAGTAGCGCCAGATAACATGAGTGCATTCCAGATTTTTTGTACCTATGTCCTAAAGAATAAGAACGCCTGGTATGTCTCATTGGTAGACGTGTTCGTCTATATGGTGCGCTTTGGCATGATTAGCTGGTTACCCATCTATTTACTTACTGTGAAAAATTTCTCTAAAGAGCAGATGAGCGTCGCGTTTCTGTTCTTTGAGTGGGCGGCTATCCCTTCCACCCTGTTAGCTGGGTGGTTGTCGGATAAATTGTTCAAGGGGCGTCGCATGCCTCTGGCGATAATTTGTATGGCTATGATCTTTATCTGCCTTATTGGTTACTGGAAAAGTGATTCATTATTTATGGTTACCGTTTTTGCCGCCATCGTTGGTTGCCTGATTTATGTGCCGCAGTTCCTGGCTTCAGTACAAACGATGGAAATCGTTCCCAGTTTCGCTGTTGGTTCTGCCGTTGGTCTGCGTGGTTTCATGAGCTATATCTTTGGTGCGACTCTGGGTACCAGCCTGTTTGGTGTGATGGTCGATCAATTCGGATGGAACGCAGGTTTCTATCTGCTGATGGGGGGCGTTTTGTGCTGTATCTTCTTCTGTTTCCTGTCCCACCGTGGCGTGCTGGCTTTAGAGCGTGAAAGAGAGCAACCTGAAAATATGGCCGTGCAACCTCAGGTGGGTACTGCGCAGTAACGAACAGGATTTAATAGGGATAAAAAAACGGCGCTTTACGCGCCGTTTTTGATGGTCATACCGCGATTACTTCTTGATGCGGATGATCGGAGTTTCACCAACGGTTACGCTACCGGACAGTTTGATCAGCTCTTTGATCTCGTCCATGTTGGAGATAACAACCGGAGTCAAGGTTGACTTGGCTTTCTCTTCCAGCAGTGCCAGGTTGAACTCGATAACGACATCACCTTTCTTGACGCGTTGGCCTTCTTCAGCAATACGCTTGAAGCCTTCACCTTTCAGTTCAACGGTGTCGATACCAAAATGTACGAATAGCTCAATGCCACTGTCGGATTCGATGGAGAACGCGTGGTTGGTTTCAAAAATTTTACCGATGGTGCCATCAACCGGGGCAACCATTTTGTTGCCTGAAGGTTTGATAGCAATGCCATCGCCAACGATCTTCTCTGCGAATACTACGTCTGGCACATCTTCAATATTGACGATTTCGCCAGAAAGTGGAGCGACGATCTCGATACTGCCCGTGTCTTTCTTGTCATCAGAAACCAGAGACTTCAGTTTATCGAACAAACCCATGATCTTCTCCTAAGCATTTAATTGGGCTGCATTCCAGTGTGCTGGAAGTTTAGCAGAGCGTCTTTTCTTCGATGAATTTATTTACGCAATTCATCAAATCTTCAGCCGTTGGTTGCTCCAAGGCTTGCGCTGCCAATGCCTTCACATCTTCGAAGTTCGTATTACGAATAATTTTCTTGATGCGCGGGATTGAAATCGCACTCATGCTGAACTCATCCAGCCCCATGCCCAATAGCAACAGTGTAGCACGTTCATCGCCAGCCAACTCACCGCACATACCGGTCCACTTGCCTGCCGCATGAGATGCATCAATAACCTGTTTGATCAGGCCAAGTACTGATGGGGACATCGGGTTATAGAGATGAGAAATCAGCTCGTTACCGCGATCTACTGCCAGAGTATACTGGGTAAGATCGTTTGTCCCAATACTAAAGAAGTCGACTTCTTTCGCCAAGTGGTGAGCAATGACTGCAGCAGCAGGCGTTTCCACCATTACGCCTACTTCAATGGATTCGTCAAAGGCTTTGCCTTCTTCACGCAGCTGCGCTTTCAACGTTTCCAATTCGTTTTTCAGATCGCGTACTTCTTCAACCGAGATAATCATCGGGAACATGATGCGCAGTTTGCCGAACGCAGAGGCACGCAGAATGGCACGCAGTTGGGCATGCAGAATTTCCCGGCGGTCCATCGCGATACGGATCGCGCGCCAGCCGAGGAACGGGTTTTCTTCTTTCGGCAGGTTCATATACGGCAGGTCTTTATCACCGCCGATGTCCATGGTACGAACGATAACTGCCTGTGAGCCCATGGCTTCCGCAACGGCTTTGTAAGCCTGGAACTGCTCGTCTTCAGTCGGCAGTGAATCGCGGTCCATGAACAGGAATTCGGTACGATACAGACCAACACCTTCTGCGCCATTGCGCTCTGCACCTGCGACGTCACGCACGGTACCAATGTTGGCACAGACTTCAACCTGATGCCCATCCAGCGTGATTGCTGGCAGATCTTTCAGCTTGGCCAGTTCGTTCTTTTCGCTGACGTATAGGGTTTGAGCGGCTTTCAACTGCTCGATAACGTCAGGCGTTGGGTTAACATAAATCTGGTTGCTGACTGCGTCCAGAATCAGGTAATCACCATTTTTCACCTGTTGGGTCACGTCGCTGGTGCCAACGATGGCTGGCAGTTCCAAAGAACGGGCCATAATCGAGGTGTGGGAGGTGCGGCCACCTAAATCGGTAATGAACCCCAGCACTTTATCCAGATTCAGCTGTGCCGTTTCTGACGGGGTTAAATCGGATGCAACCAGGATAACCTGATCTTGAATAGCACTCAGATCGACAATTGCCATGCCCAGAATGTTCTGCAACAAACGTTTACCGATGTCACGCACGTCAGCCGCACGTTCTTTCAGATATTCGTCGTCCAGTTCTTCCAGCGCTTTGGCCTGGCCTTCAATCACTGTGTAGGCTGCGGCATCGGCAGATGCTAAATCATCTTTGATGAGGGCTATGATTTCTTGCTCAAGCTCTTCGTCTTCCAGCAACATAATGTGGCCTTCGAAGATGGCTTCTTTCTCTTCGCCAAAGGTTTCGCCCGCTTTGGTCTTAATCACTTCCAACTGCTCGGACGCCTTGGCGCGGCCTGCTAGAAAACGTGAAATTTCCTGCTCCACAAGATCAGTGGAGATTTTTTTCCGGTTGATGACAATCTCATCTTCTTTCAGTAGGAGAGCCTTACCAAAAGCGAAACCCGGTGATACTAAAATGCCTGAAATCATAACCCTACCTTACTCTTGACTGGTGTTAACTAAAAAGACGGGCCGATTATTCAAGCTCTGCCATCAGTTTTACCAAGTGCTCAACGGCTTGCTGCTCGTCTTCACCCACAGCCTCAATGGTTACTACGGTCCCTTGGGTCAGGCCCAGAGTTTGCAGCTTGAACAGGCTCTTGGCGCTGGCACTTTTGCCGTTGGATGTCACAGTGATGTCAGAAGTAAAGCCTTTGGCTTCTTTAACGAACTGAGCAGCTGGACGAGTGTGCAGGCCATTCGGAGCGGTGATAGTAACTTCTTGCTGGAACATTGATGTTTCCCCGACTTATTAGTTTAAGGTTGTGGAGCTAAAGTTTAGCCCAAAGGCATGATTTTAGCTTGTCTGGTTAGCGCCCGACTATGTACAGGGGCGAGCATTGATGCAACATAAAACGACGAATTAGGCATTTTAGATCAAAAAAAACAAGCTTCTGACGTCGTTTCAACCAGCTTCCCATTATGCAGTGTCTACCACCTTGGCGACAAACGAGTAAATCGATTCAGCTTGAACAAGGAATGGGAGGCGATTAATTTTGTGCATCGAAATAATTGACCGCTTAAATACTAAAGCCAGCGGCTAAAATCAATCTTCGAGTGGTGTAAACTTTGATCCAGTCCACAAAAAAAGCACCTTGAGAGGTGCTTTTTTAGCTTTTTGTGCACTGATTGCGCTATTGCTGCAGCTCTTGTTCTGTGAACAGATTTGCAAATAACGCGGTGCTTAAATAGCGTTCACCTGAGGATGGCAGAATAACGACAATAGTTTTATCAGTAAAGTCTGCTTCTTCTGAAAGTTTGACCGCTGCCGCAACTGCAGCACCGGATGAGATCCCTGCCAGGATCCCTTCCTCTTCCATCAGACGCAGCCCCATGCTGATGGCCTCGTCATTGGTAATTTGCTCAACACGGTCAACCAGGCTCAGATCGAGGTTACCGGGAATGAAACCTGCACCAATACCCTGTATTTTGTGCGGACCAGGCTTGATTTCGAGGCCTGCCAATGCCTGACTGATGACTGGGGAGTCTGTTGGTTCAACGGCAACGGTGGTGATCGCTTTGCCTTTGGTGTTTTTAATAAAACGGCTCACGCCCGTCAACGTACCACCAGTACCCACGCCAGCAATAAACACGTCAACTTCACCGTCGGTATCTGCCCAGATTTCAGGGCCAGTGGTTTTTTCATGAATTTCAGGGTTGGCAGGGTTGCTGAACTGTTGCAACAGGATAAAACGGTCTGGATCGGATGCCGCGATTTCCTCAGCTTTGGCGATAGCCCCTTTCATGCCTTTCGCACCTTCGGTGAGAACCAAATTGGCACCTAATGCCTTAAGCAGTTTGCGGCGTTCAATGCTCATGGTTTCAGGCATGGTCAAGGTCAATTTATAACCACGTGCAGCTGCGACAAATGCCAAGGCAATGCCGGTGTTGCCGCTGGTTGGTTCTACCAGCTCTTTGCCTGCAGTAAGAATACCGCGCTTTTCGGCATCCCAAATCATATTTGCACCGATACGGCATTTGACGCTGAAGCTCGGGTTACGAGATTCAACCTTGGCGAGAATGCGCCCGTTGCCGATACGGTTCAGACGAACCAGCGGCGTATGGCCGATTGTAAATGAGTTGTCTTCATATATCTTGCTCATAGCCTGTCCTTTAACTCTATGAAAATGTAGGGAACATCGAAAGCATACGCTAAAGGACCCGCCAGGGAAGTAAAGAATTGGTATATCTATATGTTATTAGGAAATAAGTTTTAAGCACAATAAGAAGGGCGCTGAAAGCGCCCGATGGTTAGGAAATAATCTCCAGTGCTCAATTAATGGCGGGCAAACTGCGGGCGATAACGATCTACCCACATGGCGGTAGCGCCACAGACGGCGACCGGCAGGATCACCAGGTTAACGATAGGGATCATGGTGAATAGACTTATCAGTGCGCCAAATTGCAGGTTAGCTCCCTTATGTTGACGCAAAGCACGGCGCATGTCGGTGAAGCCGACTTTGTGGTTATCAAACGGATAATCGCAGTACTGAATAGCCAACATCCAGGCGCTGAACAGGAACCACAATACCGGTGCCAGCGTTTGGCCAACGCCCGGTATAAAGTAAAGCAATAGCAGTACCAGCGCGCGTGGCAGGTAGTACATCAGCTTACGCCATTCACGCGACATAATGCGGGGGAGATCTTTGGCAATGCCAAGCAGGCCGGTGTCCGGCAGTTGTTTCCCAGTCAGGCTTCCTTCAAGCTTTTCGGCCAGCAACCCACAAAACGGTGCAGCGATCAGATTGGTGATAGTGCTGAACAGATAACTGAATACCAATAACACGGAAATGACCGCTAACGGCCAGAGTAAATAGCTTAACCACTGAAGCCATTCGGGAACATGGCTCATCATGCGGGGGATCCAATCGCCCAGTTGAGTGAACAGCCACCAGAAGGCGGAGCCCATCAGCAGAACGTTCACCATTAACGGTAGGACAACATAGCGCTTAATACCCGGGCGTGAAATCAGTCGCCACCCTTCGGCAAAATAATGAATGCCGCTGGCGGGTTTGGAAGGAGGCTGAATATAGGACATATCTTAAGGTTATCTCTTTGTCTGAACAGGCTTCACTATCATATAGGCATGACTTTCCACTGGCTAGGGTGCTATTGGCTGAAAAAACAGCAAAAAAATGCCGTGTAATCATCTTTATTGGCATAAAGTACAGCACGGACTTGCACTTGTGCGTGCAGGCAAATAGAGTTAAAGAGTGAATGTTTGCCGCGGTGGCAATGTATTGGAACAACAGAGATAGCAATGATGCAGGATTTGCGTCTGATATTAATCGTTGTTGGCGCGATCGCCATAATAGCGTTGTTATTGCATGGTCTTTGGACCAGCCGTAAAGAACGCTCTTCGCTCTTTCGCGATCGCCCAGCCAAACGCTCGAAAATAGAACGTGAACCAACTCCACTTGATGATCCCGCCGAAGGCGTGGGAGAGGTACGTGTGCGTGCCACTCGCCCCCAAGACGAGCCATCATTGGGTGATTTTGATGCCGCACGCGAAGAACCTGTTGCTGTGCCAAGGGTAGAACCCACCGCTCAGCCGGCATCGCTTTCGCAGCGTCAGGAGTACGATGATATTCTGCTGGACAATTACGCGCAGGATGAAGACGCGGAAGAACCGCAGCAATCAGTTGCGCGGCGCAAACAGCAGGTTGACGTAGTGCCCCTGGTAGATGAATCTGAGCCTGTGTTGCGGCATGCGGAACCTGCGAAGCCGGCAGCAAAAGCGCAGCATGCCCATGAGCCTAAGGCAGACCCTGAGCCAACGAAACCGGCAAAACTGAAAGAAACCGTTCTGGTGTTGCATGTTGCGGCGCATCAGGGGGGGATGATCGGTGGTGAAGTGTTGCTGCAAAGCGTACTACAAGCTGGTTTTCAGTTTGGTGAAATGAGCATTTTCCACCGCCATATCAGTCCCGCAGGCAGTGGTCCGGTGCTGTTCAGCCTTGCCAATATGGTCAAGCCTGGTTCGTTTGATCCGGAAATGATGTCTGATTTCTCAACACCTGGCGTATCAATGTTTATGATGGTGCCGTCTTATGGCGATGCCAATCAAAACTTCAAGTTGATGCTCCAGTCTGCTCAGCGTATTGCTGACGACGTTGGCGGTGTAGTGCTGGATGACGAGCGTCGTATGATGACGCCGCAGAAGCTGGAAACCTATAAAGCGCGTATCCGAGAAGTGTTGGAAACCAACGCCTGAACAATCCTCTGCCCGATGGATTTCGAGTTCAAGCAAGGCGGTAAGTCGCTATGCCCCTTAAGCTTTTAAGCCGCGGGGATAAAAGTGATAACCAACAGCCTTGCCTCTTGAAAACCTTAGGGTACAAACCCCCGCTAGCCGGGGGTTTTTATCTTTGATGGTGAGCTATGAAATCGATCAACGAAGCAATCAATCAACTGCGAACCTCACTGCGCCATCACGAATATCAGTATCACGTGCTCGATGCTCCGCAGATCCCGGATGCGGAATATGATCGTTTGATGCATGAATTGCGTGAGCTGGAAGCGGCTCATCCGGAACTGGTGACGGCAGATTCCCCCACTCAACGGGTAGGGGCAGCTCCTTTGGCGGCGTTTGATCAGGTACGCCATGAAGTGCCGATGCTATCGCTGGATAACGTGTTTGATGAAGAGAGCTATCTGGCATTTTACAAACGCGTTCAGGACCGTCTGCAAAGCAATGAACCTCTGACATTCTGTTGTGAACTTAAACTTGATGGCTTGGCTGTCAGCCTGCTTTATGAAGAGGGTGAACTGAAGCTTGCAGCAACCCGAGGTGATGGCACCACCGGTGAGAACATTACCACCAATGTGCGCACCATCCGTGCGATCCCGCTGCGTTTGCAGGGTGAGAATATTCCACGGCGGCTGGAAGTTCGGGGCGAGGTGTTTATGCCGCAAGCCGGTTTCGAAAAGATGAACGAAGAAGCGCGCCGTAAAGATGGCAAAATTTTTGCCAACCCACGTAACGCAGCGGCTGGTTCGATCCGTCAGCTTGATCCGCGCATTGCAGCCAAACGCCCGTTGACCTTCTTTTGTTATGGCGTTGGTCTGCTCGAAGGGGGCGAATTGCCCCGCAGCCATTGGGAACGTTTGATGCAGTTCAAAGCCTGGGGTTTGCCGGTGAGCGAACGCGTCAAGCGTTGTACAGGCAGCGATGAAGTGTTGGCATTTTATCGCCAGGTTGAACAGGACCGCGCCAATCTGGGGTTTGATATTGATGGCGTGGTGGTAAAGATCGACGACATCGATTTGCAGGAAGAGCTCGGTTTTGTGGCGCGAGCTCCACGTTGGGCGACGGCATTCAAATTCCCTGCACAGGAACAGATTACGCTGATTCGGGATGTAGAGTTTCAGGTCGGGCGCACCGGGGCTATCACTCCGGTTGCACGTTTGGAACCTGTGCAAGTGGCGGGTGTGGTGGTCAGTAATGCCACCTTGCACAATGCAGACGAAATCGAACGCCTTGGCCTGCGTATTGGCGATACGGTGATTGTACGCCGGGCTGGCGATGTGATCCCGCAGGTGGTTGGCGTGTTGGAAGAACGCCGCCCGCAGAGTGCGCGTGAAGTGGTGTTTCCGCAGCATTGCCCGGTTTGCGGCTCCGACGTCGAGCGAGTGGAGGGGGAAGCCGTTGCGCGTTGCACTGGGGGGCTGTTCTGCGGCGCTCAGCGCAAAGAAGCCTTGAAGCACTTTGTTTCCCGCCGCGCAATGGATGTCGACGGTATGGGGGATAAAATTATCGAGCAGCTAGTCGATAAGGAGTACGTCAAGAACCCGGCAGATCTGTTCCGGCTCTCCGCCGGTATTCTTACCGGGTTGGATCGGATGGGGCCCAAATCGGCGCAGAATCTGGTGAATGCGTTAGAAACCGCCAAACAAACAACGTTTGCGCGTTTCCTGTTTGCGCTGGGGATCCGTGAAGTGGGTGAAGCTACTGCGGCTAACCTGGCGGCGCACTTTGGTTCGTTGGAGAATTTACGTGCAGCGGATCTTGATGCGCTCAAGCAGGTGCAGGATGTTGGTGAAGTGGTAGCCAGGCACGTAGTCAATTTTTTTGCCGAAGAACATAACCAGCAGGTGATTGCCGAACTGATAAGCCCGGAAGTGGGTATCAACTGGCCAGCACCGATTGTGATAGTGGCCGAAGAGATAGACAGCCCGTTTGCCGGAAAAACCGTGGTGTTGACAGGTTCCCTCAGCCAGCTTTCCCGCGATGAAGCCAAAGATCGTTTGACTGCCTTAGGCGCCAAGGTCAGTGGCAGCGTTTCCAAGAAAACCGATCTGGTGATTGCCGGTGAAGCCGCAGGCTCCAAGCTGGTCAAAGCTCAGGAACTGGGTATCCATGTGATCGATGAGGCGGAAATGATCCGTTTGTTAGGTGCCTGATGGAAAAAGAGAATCTGATTGAGATCGCCAATACTGTGATGCCTTTTGGTAAATACCAGGGCAGGGTATTGATCGATTTACCCGAGGAATATCTGTTGTGGTTTGCCCGCAAAGGCGAGTTTCCTAACGGTAAATTGGGCATGCTGATGGAAATGACGTTGGCGATCAAGATCGAAGGGCTTGATCATTTGGTCAAACCACTAAAGCGCAGTTAGCGTTTCATCCGATTATTCTCAACATAGCCCTTGCCCTGCCTTTTGGCGAACAAGGGCTATAATTTATGCTTTACATCCCTAACCAGCTGATTTATTAGTGTTGATACAGAAAATATTTCAATACAACTGGGGATGGAGCAATGCAGAGAAAGGTAGCCAAGATTACGCTGGGCTTGTTGGCACTGGCGGTGATAGGAAGTACACAGGCCAGCACGCTGGTTTACTGTTCAGAAGGTTCGCCCGAAGGGTTTAACCCGCAGTTGTTTACCTCTGGCACCACGGTGGATGCCAGCTCAGCGGCTATTTACAATCGGCTGGTAGATTTCAAAGTTGGCACTGTCGATCTGATACCCAGCCTGGCGGAAAGTTGGGATGTGAGTGAAGATGGCAAAAATTACACTTTCCATTTGCGTAAAGGCGTAAAGTTTCAAAGCAACAAATTCTTCACGCCGACACGCGATTTTAATGCAGACGATGTGATTTTCTCCTTTATGCGTCAAAAAGACCCGAATAACCCTTACCACAAGGTGTCCAACGGGGCTTATACCAACTTTGAATCAATGGAGTTCGGTACGCTGATTAACAATATCGTCAAGGTCGACGATCACACCGTTCGCTTTGAACTCTCCCGCGCTGAAGCCCCCTTTGTTGCCGATCTGGGCATGTACTTTGCCACTATTTTGTCGGCAGAGTACGCCGATGCGATGCTGAAGGCGGGGACGCCGCAACGTGTTGATAACGATCCAATTGGTACCGGGCCTTTCCAACTGCAGCAGTATCAGAAAGATTCAAAAATTCTCTACAAAGCGTTCGACAACTATTGGGAAGGTAAACCGAAGATCGACCGTTTAGTCTTTTCGATAACCCCAGATGAGGCTGTCCGTTACGCCAAGTTGCAAAAGAACGAATGCCAAGTAATGCCATTCCCGAATCCTGCCGAATTGGCGCGTATGCGTGAAGACAGCAACCTGCAGGTGATGGATAAATCCGGCCTGAACATTGGTTTTCTGGCATTCAATACCCAAAAGAAACCATTGGATAATGTCAAGGTACGGCAGGCATTAGCCATGGCCGTCAATAAACCGGCCATTATTGAGGCTGTGTTCCACGGTGCAGGCCAGCAGGCCAAGAATCTGTTGCCGCCAACCCAGTGGGGTAACAATACAGGGATCGAGGATTACCCTTATGCACCAGAAAAAGCCAGGCAGTTGTTGCAGGAGGCAGGGTTAGGGCAGGGGTTTGCTATCGATCTGTGGGCGATGCCGGTACAGAGGCCGTATAACCCGAATGCCAAACGCATGGCAGAGATGATCCAGGCGGACTGGGCCAAGATTGGGGTTGAGGCCAAGATTGTCACCTTCGAATGGGGAGAGTATCTGCAGCGGGTGAAGAATGGTGAGCATCAGGCGGCGCTGATGGGCTGGACCACAGCGAATGGCGACCCGGATAACTTCTTTGGACCATTGTTTACCTGCACCTCAGCCAATGGCGGCTCGAACTCGGCAAAATGGTGCTACAAGCCGTTTGATGAGTTGATCGCTCAGGCAAGAGAAGAAAATAACCATCAGAAACGTGTGGCGATGTATGAACAGGCCCAGGTAATGATGCATGAGCAAATGCCAGCGCTGATGATTGCCCACTCCACTATTTTTGAGCCGGTGCGCAAAGAAGTGAAAGGCTATGAAATCGACCCATTTGGCAAGCATATCTTCAAACAGGTATCGCTGGAGAAGTAGTGACAACTGAAAAGAGCGCGGCCAGGTGCCGCGCTCGTTCAACGTTACATCATCAGAACTGGGTGTTCACGCTCAAAAAATAAGTTCGTCCCGGCTCGTTAAATGTCGCCGCCCCGGCACCTGCCATATAGGCTCCGGTTACAGTATTCCCGGTCGTCTGTGCGTTACCGGCACGGAACTGACGCTTGTCAAACAGGTTCTCGATACCCGCCGTTAAGCTGACATGCTTATTAAACTCGTAGGTACCATTCAGGCCAAAGACAGCGTAAGGGCTGACTTCGTGTTTGTCGCTACCGCTGACCTGTTCCCCTTTATAGTTGTACTTCTTCGGTTTCTGTCGGCCATACCAGGTGGCGGTGGTCTGCATCGACAGTTCCTGGGTTGCCTGCCAGCTCAAAGTGGAGTTGATGGTGAATTTAGGAATAATCGACAGGTAATCGCCTGTGGTTTTATTCTTGTTCTCGATCATGTAGGTCGCGTTGTTGGTCCAGGCTACAGTTTCGCTAATCGGCACGTTCAGCGTACCTTCCAGGCCCTGGATCACCGCTTTTGGCACATTATCCCAGCGGTAAATATCGGTACCCTTGGCGGTTTTTCCTGTCGGCGTATAGCCCGCTTCGATCTTGTTACGGTAATCGTTACGGAAATAGGTGATCCCTACCAGCCAGTCTTCATGATGGAATTCCAGCCCAATCTCTTTATTGATGCTGTTCTCGGCTTTCAGATCGTCGTTGCCGATCAGGTAGCAGGCACCTCCGCTGGCAGCACAACCTTGGCCACGGCTGTAGAGCACGTAGTTGCCGTTATTCTGGAACAGGTTAGGGGCTTTGTAAGCACGGGCGATCCCCATTTTAAGGGTGAACATCTCCCCGAGATCTTGTGACAGGTTGAGGGATGGGCTCCAGTTATCACCGGCTTCTGAATGATGATCAAAGCGTAGGCCCGGCGTCAGCATCGTGCTGTCGGTTATTTCGGCGTTGTTCTCGGCAAACAGCGAGAAAATTTTTGCCGAGGAGTACGGGCTGCGCTCGCCGGTAGCAATGCCTGGGATAACCCCACCCTCTGCCAATGATTGGGTGGCAGAAGAAGGGTCCTTCATACGTTGCTGGTTCCACTCGGTTCCCAGTGTGGCAGTTTGCGGTACCCACATCTCGAAGGGAATACTTACCTCACTGTGCGCCAAAGTGTTATCCAAACGGGTGGTATTAAAATCTTCGCTGGCGAAGATCCCTTCCGTTCCCCCGGCAAGCCCTTCGGCCAAACGGGTATTGCGCGTGCGTTCTAATTGCACGTAGTTGGTGGTGCTGACACCGTTGTCCCACGCGCCGCGATAGTTGAGTGTATAGGTTTGACGGTAAATACGGTTGGTTTCATTACCGTAATTTTTCAGTACCAGCGGGTTGGTATTGGTGTTCTGGGTGTCCCCGGCATACAGGTTACCCTGACGACCATAAGTATATTGGAACTCCAATGACTGCATGGGGGCAAATTCCCAATGCAGCAATGCGTCGATATCTTTTTTGATGACCCCTTCACGACCCGCTGGCATGGTATTGGCATAGTTGCCGGTGCGCTCGGACTGGTGGCCTTGGTTGATATCCCAGGCGTCGGCCTGCGTTTTGCTGTAGCCCCCAAACAGACGAAAGCTTAGCGCGTCGCTCAGTGGTCCAGAGAGGCTGAAGTTGGTGCGCTTGGTCGCACCTTCTTGCTTGTGCTGCGGCACATTGAAGTATCCGCTTAGGGTGCCGTGTAGGTCTTGGCCAGCTTTTTTGGTGATGATATTGACCACGCCGCCTGCGGCACCGTTACCATAACGGGCAGCCGCAGGGCCACGCAGTACTTCAATACGTTCGATCATCTCCGGTGGTACCCAGGCGGTATCGCCACGGGTATCGCGTTCACCACGCCAGCCTTGGCGCACCGCGTTACGGCTGCTGGCGGGGATACCGTCAATCAGGATCAGGGTATTTTCCGGTCCCATGCCGCGAATATCGAGCTGACGGTTATTGCCGCGCTGGCCGCTGGTAGAGTTACCAGTTAGGTTGACCCCGGGCATGGTGCGGATCAGTTCGTTGATATCGCGGGCAGGGGGGCGCCTTTGGATTTCTTCGGCAGTAATGGTAGAAACACCAGGTGCCTGCAGGTTCTGTTTGGCAGCCGTTACCACAATGACATCTTTGGCAGCAGTTTCTTGCTGGTTTTTCTCGCTGGCTGCTTGCTGTGCATTGGCTGTACTGACAAAGGCAGATGAACCCACCCCTAACCCGATAAGTGTGGCTAAAGAATAACGCGATAACTTCCGATTCATTTTGAGATCCCTACTTGACTACCCCCTTTACGCGGCGTTGCGTGGTATACCCGTCGCTCTTCAAGCCGCAGAAATGGTCAGTCGTAGTTTTATTGTGTGGTCGAAAATAACAGCGGTTCCAGTGGAACCCTGGCAAGCCCGTTTGTGGTTTACCGCTTCACGTTCCGGCATCCATCCCTGTTGAAGAATGCCAGCCCTGTTTACGAGCCAAAACAGACTATTGCAAACGCTAATAATTATCAATAGTATTTGTCATTCCGTTTTTCTTGGCGCAGTGCGACGCTGTCTGTCGTGCTGCGCGTTCTGCCAACTACACAGTGAGTGGGTGTTTTGAAAACTGAACAACAGTCAGAAAGCCGTAAGTTATTAACCAGTAAGCATGCCGGGAACCCTAGCTGGTGGCTGGAAATTGCCCGCCGAGGGACACCGCTGGTGGAACCACTGGACAACGGAAAATGGCAAGTCACATTTTTATGGCGCGATCCTCAGGGGAGCGAATTAACCTCTGCCTATCGGCGCGTCTGGATCCACATCAATTGTCTTACCGATCATCATCAAACTTGCCCCCCGCAAAGCCTTCAGCGGTTGAGCGGGTCGGATGTCTGGTATTGGCAAACTGAGCTGAAGGGTGACTGGCGTGGCAGCTACTGCTTTGTTCCTTGTTTGGATGAGCACCCGCTAGAACGGACTGAAGAAGATGAGCACGCCAATATGCACGCCACCCGAAACTGGTGGCAGCAGATTTTTTCCAGCGCCACACACGATCTGTTCAATCCTTACCGTGCATGGTCGGGAGTCGGTGGTCACTTCCTTTCTGGCCTGCATATGCCGAAGGCACCGCTGCAGCGCGCCTGGCAGGATTTTGACAACTATGCCGTTGCCAGCGGGCGCTGTACGCCTGCACCACCAGCCAAACTGCAGCGGCATACCTGGCACAGCCAACGGTTAGGTACCACGCGCCACGTCTGGGTGTATTCCACGGGAGAACGTCATCCGGCAACCCGTCCGTTAGCCGTGCTGTTGGACGGCCAGTTCTGGGCCAGCCAGATGCCGGTTTGGGAACCACTGATGCAACTGACCCGCGAGGGCAAACTGCCGGAAGCGGTCTATCTGCTTATCGACATCATTGACCAGAAACATCGAACGCAGGAGCTGACCTGCAAAGAGGAATTCTGGTTGGCGTTACAGGAAGAGCTATTACCTCAGCTTGCCAACTGGGCCCCGCATAGCCGTGAGGCCAAGAACACGGTGATTGCCGGGCAAAGCTTTGGCGGGCTGTCATCTCTCTACGCTTGTCTGCGCTGGCCCGAGCATTTTGGTGCGGCGATCAGCCAGTCCGGGTCCTTCTGGTGGCCCCGCCGTGACATGCGGCATTTACCCGCCGTCCCCGAGGACGCCTGCTGGCTTATCCGCCAAATAGAGCAAAACCAATTGGGGCAGCACAGCAAACTGAAGGTGTTTTTAGAGGCTGGAGTACATGAAAAACTGGTCCATCAGGTCAATGAGCGTATGGCTGAACTTTTAAGCCAGCGTGGCCATCACGTTCATTATCGGACCGTTGAAGGGGGACACGATGCACTGTGTTGGCGTGGGGGATTACTGGATGGGTTACAGGCGCACTGGATGAACAGCATCGACAACCGCCTCACACTCGAACCGCTCTCTATTCATGCCTAAGGAAGCTGCTATGGAATTCCTCAACCCGTTCGACGACGAGCAGCAAAGCTGCCTTATCTTGCGTAACCACCAACAGCAATACAGCCTGTGGCCGGATTTCAGCCCTATTCCGGCGGGCTGGGCCAGCGTTTTTGGTCCAGCCCCACGTGAACAATGTATCAGTTGGCTTGAACAACATTGGCAGGACATGCGGCCCGCATCACAGCGTAAGGCGTGATGGTTCCGCCGAAGTCATTAGCGACCACTGGAGTAAATACAGTGTCAGAAACCTCTATTTTACCCACCGAGCCGCAGGCGATCGTCGAATTGCCGCTGGTGGCAGCGCAACCCGGGATTTGGGTCGCCGATCAGATCTCCCCTTATAGCAATGCCTATGCCGTGGCCCACTTTGTCGAAATCAATGGCAAGATTGACCAACAGATAATGCTGCGGGCGATTACCCAGGGGCTTACAGAGGTCGATACGCTGCGGCTACGTTTTGAAGAGCGCGACGGTATACCGGTGCAATGGTTTGACGCCACCATGCCGATAGTTGCAGCAGAATCGATTGATTTGCAGGACTCGGCAGATGCGGAGGCCGCAGCCAATGCCCTGATGCAGATTGATCTCAGCGCCGAGCTGCGGGTGAACAGTGGTAAGCCACTCTATCGTCATATGCTGATACGCCTGGCAGATGATCGCTGGTTCTGGTACCAACGCTACCATCATCTGATTGTCGATGGCTTCAGCTTTACCGCCATTGCCCGCCGTATCGCCCATATTTACACCCGTCTGTGCCAGCATCAGCAGCCGGAACCCACACCGTTCACGCCGTTCAGTGAGGTGGTTGCCGAATATCAGCAGTATCAACACTCTCCGGGCTATCAGCGGGATGCTGATTTCTGGTTGAACAAGGCAAGGCAACTGCCTCCGGCTGCCACCCTTTGCCCACAACCGCTGGCCGGTCAGGTTCCCTCTGCGCGTATTCATCGTTTGGCACAGTTTTGTCGCGCGCAGGATTTTGCACCGTTGGTCAATGCTGCCGAGCAGCACCAATTGAGTGCAGCGGATATGGCAATGGCATTGGTCGCCGTATGGGTTTCCCGCCTGAGTGGCCATGCCTGCTTCAGCGCCGGGTTTATATTTATGCGCCGTATGGGTTCGGCGGCACTCTGCGCCAACGGGCCAGTGATCAATGTGTTACCGGTAGAGCTGCAGGTGCAACCCCAGGCAACGCTTGGCGACGTTGCGGCACAGATTAGTCGCGAACTGAAAATTGCTCGCCGCCACCAACGCTATGATGCCGAACAGATACAGCGCGATCTTGGGCGGGTGGGTGATAGCCAGCCGCTATATGGCACCGTATTCAACTTCAAAATGTTCGACTATCAACTCGACTTTGCTGGCATCAACGGTATTACCCACGATCTGGCCTCCGGGCCGGTACGCGATCTGGAAATTGCCTTGTTTATCGATCGGTCAGGTGAACTGAAAATCGAATTGTTGGCGAATGCGGAGCGCTATCAACTGCAGGATTTGCAACAGCACTTACAGCGTTTCCCCCTGTTACTGCAACAGTTCGCCACGCAGCCTAAGCTGCCGGTCAGTGAAGCCGACTTGCTGACTGAGAGAGATCACGCCTTACTGGCGCGGGTGAATGATACCGCTTACCCCGTGGCAGCAGAGACGCTCAGTAGCCTATTGGCAGAACAAGCGCGTAAAACACCGGCTGCTCCGGCGCTGGTGGATCAATACTATCAGTTCAGCTACCGCGAAACCCGCGAGCAGGTGGTCGCTCTGGCTCAACGCTTGATCGAACATGGCGTACTGCCGGGGGATATCGTTGCCGTTGCGTTGCCGCGTTCGGTATTCCTGTCGCTGGCACTGATGGCGATTGTCGAAGCGGGAGCGGCTTATTTACCGCTGGATACCAGCTACCCTGATGAGCGTCTTGGCATGATGCTGGAGGATGCCAAACCGCGTCTGATTGTCACCGAGGCCCCCCGGCAAGCACGCTTTGCCGGGTTTGGCGAAGTGTTGGTATACGACGCGCTCTTGCAGCCAGTGACGGCTGCGAATATCCCCGGCCCTACGCCACATTATCCTGCCTACCTCATCTTTACTTCCGGCTCAACCGGGCGGCCAAAAGGTGTACTGGTTGGGCATCAGGCCATCGTTAACCGCTTGTTGTGGATGCAGCATCAGTACCCGTTGGCGGCAGACGATGTCGTGCTGCAAAAAACTCCGTGCAGTTTCGACGTTTCGGTTTGGGAGTTTTTCTGGCCGTTGATGGTCGGGGCACGGTTAGTGATGGCGCCGCCAGAGGCTCATCGCGACCCTCAACAGTTGCTCTCGCTGATAGCGCGCCACAAGATCACTACCATGCACTTTGTGCCATCGATGCTGGCGGCCTTCGTTGGGGCGTTAGATAGCGAACAGGCGACCGCCGATTGTCAGCCACTGCGCCAGGTATTCTGTAGTGGTGAGGCATTGCCCGCCGAGCTGTGCCGCCTGTGGCAGAGCCGTACGCGTACACCCTTGCATAATCTGTATGGTCCAACCGAGGCGGCGGTAGATGTCACCTGGCATCCGGCCTGCGGTGAAGCGCTGGCTGCCGTTAGCGGTGCCAACGTGCCCATCGGCCTGCCGGTGTGGAATACCGGTTTACGCATTCTGGATAATCGTCTGCGGCCTGTACCGCCGGGCGTGGCCGGGGATCTCTATCTAACCGGGGTCCAACTGGCCCATGGCTATCTGGCCAGACCGGATCTGACCGCCAGCCGTTTTGTGGCTGACATTGCTGGTAACGGTGGCCGGATGTACCGCACTGGTGACGTGGCCCGCTGGTTACCCGATGGTACGGTGGAATATCTGGGGCGTAGCGACGATCAACTGAAGATCCGAGGTCAGCGCATTGAATTAAGCGAGATCGACCATGCTTTACTGTCACTGCCTGGGGTAAGCCAGGCAGTTGCTCACGCGTTGGTGCTCGAAGGCACGGTTGCTGACACCCTCGGTGGGGATGCGCGCCAACTGGTGGGGTACCTGGTAGCACAGCCGGGCGTTCGATTGGATAGTGAGGCACTTCGTGCGGCGCTAGCGGATCGTCTGCCGCCGCACATGGTACCGGTGGCGTTGGTAGAAATGGCGGCGTTGCCATTAAGCGCTAACGGCAAGCTGGCTCGTAACGCCTTACCGCAACCACAGACCAGCGTCAGAAAGGCCGGGCGTGTGCCACAACCTGGGTTGGAAAGCGCGATTGCGGGGGTATTTGCCCGCTTGTTACAACGTGAACAGGTATTTGCCGATGACGATTTTTTCGCCTTGGGCGGCCATTCATTGCTTGCCATGCGGCTGGCGGCAGAGCTACGCCGCGATCTGGGCAAGGCGGTATCGGTAGGGCAGGTGATGGTGGCGTCAAAAGTAGAACAACTGGCACTGTTGCTGGCGGAAGATCGCTCGCAGGAGGAGGCCGACCAATGTGGTTTCGACAACCTATTGCCAGTGCGCGTTACCGATGGCCCGACGCTGTTTTGCTTGCATCCAGCCTCTGGGTTTTCCTGGCAGTTCAGCGTCCTTACGCGTTATATCGATCAGCACTGGTCGCTGGTGGGCATTCAGTCCCCACGGCCAAATGGGCCGTTAGCGGTGAGCGAGGATATGGATCAGGTCTGTGACGCGCATCTGGCCACGGTTTTGCAGGTGCAACCGCACGGCCCGTATCATTTCATCGGCTATTCATTGGGAGGAACGCTGGCACAGGGCATCGCGGCTCGTTTACAAGAGCGTGGTGAGCAGGTCGCCTTCCTCGGCTTGCTGGATACCTATCCGCCAGAAACCCAGAATTGGGATGTGATGCTGGACGACAATGTGTTGAAGGAAGTGCAGCGCGAGCGTGAGCAGTTCCTGGCAGTATCTGAAGATACGCTCGATTCGGCATTGGGAGCAACGCGGGTCGCGATGTTTGACAACATAGAGGCTAACTATGCGGACTCGGTCAGGCTGTTGGCACACA
This sequence comes from Serratia aquatilis, assembly GCF_044865145.1. Classification (NCBI taxonomy): domain Bacteria; kingdom Pseudomonadati; phylum Pseudomonadota; class Gammaproteobacteria; order Enterobacterales; family Yersiniaceae; genus Serratia; species Serratia aquatilis. The sequence goes on from NZ_CP173186.1 coordinate 1,791,105, forward strand.
CCCACACCGCCCGTTTCAACGGGCAGGCGACGCTGTTTGTGGCAAAACGTACTTTGCAGCAGGGAATGGACGTACAGAAAACCTGGGCCAATTATGTTGATCGGCTACAGGTGCATGAGTTGGATTGTGCCCATGTGGACATTGTTTCACCAGCATCGTTCAAAGTGCTCGGGCCGCTGTTGAACCGCGTACTGAGGGCACTCTGATGCCTGCCAGCAACTCCACTGCGGGGTTGCTGGCTACTTGCCTAACGGAACCACCAACGGGGTATGAGAGACTGGATCATCAATAATCACGCATTTTAACCCGTAAACTTCCTCGATCAGCTCTGCTGTGACGATATCTTTTGGCGCACCCTCTGCGATCACTTTCCCTTCACGCATGGCGATCAGATGTGTGGCATAGCGGCAGGCATGGTTGAGATCGTGCAACACCACCACCAAGGTATAGTGGTTCACCCGGTTCAGCTGGCGCAGCAGCTCCAGCAGGTCGATCTGATGGGTAATATCCAGCCAGGTTGTCGGTTCATCCAACAGTAAAAGTGGTGTTTGCTGTGCTAGAACCATGGCGATCCAGACTCGCTGACGCTGCCCGCCTGATAGGGTATCTACTGGGTGATCGGCGAATTGGGCCACACCGGTAGAACCCATGGCTTGCTCCACCGCTTGCTGATCTTCCTCCCGCCAACGGCTGAACAGGCGTTGATGGGGATAACGGCCACGGGCAACCAGATCGAACACGGTAATATCCCCTGGGGCGATTGAGCTCTGTGGCAACAGCCCTAACTGACGGGCCACTTCTTTGGTGGGGTATTCGCTGATTTGTCTACCATTCAACCAGACGATACCCTTTTGCGGCTGTATTAATCGGCTGAGGGTACGCAGCAGTGTCGATTTGCCACAACCATTTGGGCCAATGATCACCGTCAGTTCACCTTGCGGAATAGAAACGGAAAGATCTTGCGCGATGATTTTCTTGTCGTAACCCAGCGTCAGGTTTTCGGCCTGCAGTGGTGAAATTGATGGGAACTCAGTATTCATTTTTTCGTGACTCACGGATTAACAGCCAAATCAGATAAATACCGCCCAGGCTGACGGTAAGCACGCCGACATGCAACTGATAGGGGGCAAATAAGCGTTGTGCTGCGACATCTGCGGCCAGCAATAGAAAAGCACCGGTTAACGCAGTCAACAGCAGGACGTTTTGGTTGGCGCACAGGCGACGGGCAATCTGCGGCGCAACCAGCGCGATAAAGGAGATCGGGCCCGCCACAGCGGTAGCGGCTGCGGTGAGCACCACCCCGGTCAATAACAGCAGCAGGCGTGATGGTTCAACGCTAACGCCAAGCGCACGGGCGGTATCATCGCCCATTTCCAGCAGACGCATTCGCCGGGTCAAGGCCAGCAACAGCAGCACGGCCAGTAATATCACCGCCAGTGCCGGTAAGCTTTTGGCCCAGGTAATGCCGTTGAGAGAACCGGCGCTCCATAACCCTGCGGTCATGGCAGATTCCAGCGAGGCTTTGACAATCATCCAGGTATTCACCGCTACCAACAGGGCGCGCACTGCGATACCAACAATGATCAGCCGAAAGGTTTCAACGCCGTTGTTCCAGGCCAGCAAATAGACCAGCCCGGCTGTCAGCATACCACCCGCCAATGCGCCAGAAGTGATGCCGACAACGCTGCTGTTGAACAGCACGATAGCCATCAAAACACCGCTGTAGGCACCGGTATTGAAACCGATAACGTCCGGGCTGCCGAGTGGATTACGCAGCAGGGACTGGAAAATGGCACCGCTGAGGCCCAATGCGGCCCCCAGGAACATCGCCATGGCGACGCGGGGCAAACGCCACTGGGTCACAATCACCGACAGGTTGGTTGGACCTTCGCCACGCAGTGCATCAATGACTTGCGTAGCGCTCAACTGCAAAGTACCTGACCCAAGGGCATACACGGCTAACGCCAGACAGGCAAGCAACAGCATGAATGCAGTAATCAGCGGGCGCGTCGGTCGGAAAGATGTTTTGGCCTGAGGCAGACGAGAAACCAGTTGACTCATTTCAACCCCTCCGCTGGAACATACGGCGCTGACGCACCAGCATAATTAACATCGGCGCGCCAATCAGCGAAAGCACGATGGAAACCTGCAGTTCCCCTGAAACCAAAAAACGGCCCAGCAGATCGGCGCTTAGCATCAGGATCGGGGTTAACACCAGCGTCCAGGGCAGCATCCACGTCAATTCTGAACCCGCTATCCGCCGGGCGATATGCGGCATCATCAACCCGACAAAAGCGATAGGCCCCACGGCTGCGGTGGCAGAACCGCAGAGTAGTGTGATGGCCAGTAAGCCCAGCAACTGGGTGCGAACGATCCCAGTTCCTAATGCTGCAGCTAGTTCATTCCCCATATTCAGGCTGTTGAGTGCTTTACCAAGCCACAGGGTAATCAGCGTGCCCAACAGGATCGGCAGTGCTACTGTTCGGACGATAGCCATGTTTTGAATATCGAGCGAACCGGCTTGCCAAAAACGTAACTGATCGAACACCAGCGGATTGAGCAGGGAAATGCCGGAAGTCATCCCTTCCAGCACGGCAGCCAGTGCAACCCCTGCCAGAGTCAGGCGGATCGGGCTGATACGGCTGCCTCCCAGGGCACCTACCAACGCCACGACCAGCGAAGCAAACAGCGCACCGGCAAAGGCGAACCACAAATATTGGCTGATGCTGGTAGCACCAAAGAAGGTGATCCCCAGTACCACGGCGAAACCGGCACCAGAGTTAACCCCCAGAATACCCGGATCGGCGAGCGGGTTACGCGTGAGGGTTTGCATCAGCGTGCCAGCCAGGCCCAGCGCCACACCAGCGAGGATACCGATCAGCGTTCGTGGTAATCGGGCCCCGGTAATGATGATGCAATCTGCATCGCTACACTGGCCACTGAGTGCTTCAAAGACGCGAGTAAAAGGGATTGATTTGGCTCCCAGAGAAAGGCTTAGCATCACCACTAACAGCAGCATGGCGATGGCAAAAAGCAGCGCAAACATACGCCGCCAGAATGAAGGGGTTAAACCCGGTAATAGTGGGCCCTGTTGGGCAGGTAACGCGGGTAAAGAGTTACGTGTAAGTCGGAACATGACAATCCATTGAAAAATGAATATAAATGATATTTATTATCATTATTGATTGTATTCGTTTATGTTAGCATGGCTGCAAAAACAGCGCCAGCGCTGTTACTGATGAATTCAACATGTTGTTTGTGAAAGGTATATCCGCGTTATCCTGCAAGTTGCATGAGTGTTTGCAGTGTCCAATAGCGCTAGGCTGTGTCCCCGACTTTTGGGCATTCACTCGGATTATTTAGAGTCTAGGAGTTAAGTTGTGGTGATAAGACGATGAACAAACCCTCTATTCTGCTCGATTTTGGTTTGCTGAAGACCAACCCCGCTTTTCGCGCCGTTTTTTGCGCCCGCTTTATTTCCATTGTCGCGTTAGGGCTGATGGCGATTGCCATTCCGGTACAGATCCAGGCGCTAACCGGTTCCACCTTATTGGTCGGTCTGGCGGTAACGCTGGCTGGCAGCGGCATGTTTGCCGGGCTGTTGATGGGAGGCGTGCTAGCGGATCGTTACGAGCGCCGTCGCCTGATCCTGTTTGCTCGCTCTACCTGTGGTATCGGGTTTGTTGGCCTATGCCTGAATGCTGCGCTACCTGCACCCTCACTGACGGCAATTTACTTGCTGGCGGTATGGGACGGTTTTTTTGGTGCGGTCGGAGTAACCGCGTTACTGGCAGCGACGCCGGCCATCGTTGGCCGCGAAAATGTCGTTCAAGCAGGGGCGATCAGTATGCTCACCGTGCGCTTTGGCTCGATCCTGTCGCCAGCTCTCGGCGGCGTGGTGATCGCCAGCGCCGGAGTGAGCTGGAACTACGGGTTGGCTGCTTTGGGGACGCTGTTAACCTTGATCCCGCTGTTACAGTTACCGCAGTTGTCCCCACCGCCGCAGCCTCGTGAGCACCCGTTACGGGCGTTGATTGGTGGTTTCACTTTCCTGTTCCAGAACAAAGTCATTGGCATGGTGGCGCTGATTGGGGCACTGATGACCATGGCCAGTGCCGTGCGTGTACTCTATCCTGCGATTGCGGGCGTCTGGCAGGTCAACACCAGCAGCTTGGGGATTATGTATGCGGCAGTGCCACTTGGGGCGGCGATTGGCGCATTCACCAGCGGGCGGGTAGCGCAGGTGGCAAGACCGGGCTGGATTATGCTGTTGACTGCGATTGCGGCTTTCGCCGCCGTGGGGCTGTTTGGCCTGATGCCGTGGTACGGTATGGCGCTATTGTGCCTGGTGGTGTTTGGCTATCTCAGTGCGCTGAATTCATTGCTGCAATACGGCTTGATACAGAACCTGACGCCGGACGCGTTTCTTGGCCGAATCAATGGCTTATGGACCGCGCAAAACGTAGTGGGCGATGCGCTTGGCGCACTGCTGCTGGGGGCGATGAGCGCATTTATGTTGCCAGCAATGACTTCGAGTAGCTTTGGCTTTGGTGCCGCGATACTGGCTGTGGTGCTGGCGTTTGTCATGCGTGGTTTGCGCAGGGTGAGTATGGGCGGGCAGGATGAGGAGTTCCAACCCGCCACGGCAGCTACGGAGAAATAAACAACTTTTCCAGACGCGTCAGCAGGTTGCTGGCGCTGTAATAATCCAGGCGAAAAGTATCGTTACCCAGTGCGTAGACCCGCTTGTTTTGTACCGCAGGCAGATGGGCCAGGAAACTGTTGCTTGTCAACCGTTGGGCGTCGCTTTCATCGTTGGCGAACAGCAGCAAGGTTTCACCATTCAGCCCATCGGCCAGGCTTTCTCCCCCCAGTTGGATAATGTCTCTGCGTGTTCCCTGGCTGGTGCTGGCATTAAGTTTCTCTGGCAGGGGAGCCAGCGTAAAACCTAACTGTTGCAGGAGTTGCCCCTGCGAGGAATCGGCGGTCCACAGATTGGCACTTTTGCCATCGCTACGAAATACCAGTGCCGAAACCGGCTGAGGCGGCAATGTCATCTGCTGTTTCAGTGCCTGTTCCCGTTGTTTAAATTCGGCAACGATTTTTTCCGCCTGTTGTTCATGACCCGTAGCTATTCCAAGGGTTTGAGCCAGTTCCTGCCAGCTTTTATCGTCGTAATTCACCACCAGTACCGGCGCGATAGCTGACAACTGTTCGTAAAGACGGATCGCTGAGTCGGCCCCGGTGGCGGACATTACGATCAAATCCGGCGCAACGCCAGCGATGGCTTCGGCATTGGGTTCACCGATGTATAACCGTTGCACCCCACGCTTGGCGGCGATCTCTCCCCATTGCAGGAAGAAACCCTGCTTATCAGACAGTTGGTTATTTGGTGTAGTAGCCCCACTGGCGATTACCGGTGCATCGATGGCTAACAGTGTACCGGTGACCGTTACGCTAGTGGAAACAATCCGCTCTGGGGGATGAGTTATAGTGATCACACCGTGCGAGGTTTCAATACTGCGTGGCCATGCCTGGGCTGCCGCTTGAGCCATGCTCAGGGTGAGCGCCCCCAAGAGCAGGCCAAATCGCAGGGTCTTTATCATTATCGCGATCCTCTTTGATGTTAATTATTATCATTCAAGTTATAAATGCCACAGAGTTTATACTTAAACTTTCCCATAAAGAAGCCTTCACCTTTATTGACATAGCAAATATTGAAAGGTACTTTATCGCGACTGAATATAAATGATAATCATTACCATAATCTATTATCATTAATGAAACGAGAGGAAGTACCTATGTACCTAGCCGTTAAGGGTGCCGAGCAGAAGAACCCGCAACACCGTGAGAGCCTGGCACAAGCCGCTATGCTAACTCCGACTTCAGGTTTCTTTTTTACTTCTCCTTTTCGTAGCCTGAGTACCCAGGGGTGTTTTGCCAAGATCGCTCAACCTGCCGTTGACGGTGAGGATCTGCAAGGCCAATTCCAGCAGACAATCCAACAGGCCTTTGCGCAAGCCCGTGCGGCGGGAATCAAGAGCCCTATACTGTGCGGCGCACTCCCTTTCGATACTCGTCAACCTTCCGCACTGTTCATTCCTGAGAAGACACAATGGTTTAAGCGAGAAGCATTTATGGCGGGCATGGAACCGGATGCGGGTGTGCTTCCCGAAATCGTCCATCAGGTAGAACTGCCGGAGCAGCAGCAGTTTATACAGATGGTGACAGAGGCAGTGCAGGCCACTGCCGGCGAACAACTGGATAAAGTAGTGCTTTCCCGTTTGCTGGAAATTGAAACCCGTGAACCGATAGATTGCCAGGCGTTAATGGCGTGCATCATTGCCCAGAACCCGAATAGCTTCCATTTCCATGTTCCACTGGAACAGGGGTCGTTGGTGGGAGCCAGCCCGGAGTTGCTGCTACGCAAATCTGGCAACCAGTTCCATTCCAATCCGCTAGCGGGATCGGCACCACGAGAAAATGATCCCCTACGCGACCGCCAGGCCAGCCAACGGCTGTTGGCCTCAAACAAAGATCGCTACGAACATCAGATTGTGACTGAGGGCATGCATCAGGTATTGGCTAAGCGTTGCAGCCATTTGCACATTCCAGCCAGCCCGGAACTGCTGAGTACCACTACGCTATGGCACCTTTCTACGCCGATAGATGGCGAGGTGGCGGACCCGGCAGAAAATGCACTATCGCTGGCCTGCCTACTGCACCCAACACCGGCATTGTGCGGTACACCGACGCTGACAGCACGCGATCTGATCAAACAGCTGGAACCTTTTGACCGTGGTCTGTTTGGCGGCATTGTCGGGTGGTGTGACAGCGAAGGTAATGGTGAATGGGTTGTCACTATCCGTTGCGGCACCGTTAATGCTAATCAGGTTCGTCTGTTTGCTGGTGCGGGTATCGTCAAGGACTCTTCTCCACAGTCTGAATGGCTGGAAACCGGCACTAAGCTCAGCACCATTCTGCGTGCTTTTGGTCTTAATCAAGGATAATGAATCCCCTATGAGTATTGCTTTCACCCCTTGGCCTGAGGAGTTCGCTCGCCTTTATCGCCAACGTGGCTATTGGATCGACCGGCCTTTGACCGACATTTTGTCCCGCCAGGCAGACAACGACGCCACCGCACTGATTGATTCACAACGTAGTCTGAGCTATCGCCAACTGGAGCAGCTTGCCAATCGCTTGGCGGCTGCCTTGGTGCGCCGTGGGTTACAACCCGGTGATACGGCATTGGTACAGTTAGGCAACGTCGTTGAATTCTACGTGGTGTTTTTTGCCCTGTTGAAAATCGGTGTTGCTCCGGTTAATGCCTTGTTCAGCCATCAGCGTAGTGAACTTAACGCCTATGCCAGTCAAATAAAGCCTGCGCTACTGATTGCCGATCGTGAGCATGCGCTCTTTACCCAGGAACATTTCCTGAATACGTTCAGAGAACAGCATCCTTCTTTACGTGTGGTTGGGCTACGTAATCAAGCCGACGGTGAACAGGCACTGTCATTGTGGCTGGAGGAGGAGAGTGGAACCTTTGAACCCACGCCTTCCGCTGCCGACAGGGTGGCATTTTTCCAGCTTTCCGGTGGCAGCACGGGGATCCCGAAGCTGATCCCGCGTACCCATAATGACTATTACTACAGCATTCGTCGTAGCGTAGAGATTTGCCGCTTCGACAGCACTACCCGTTATCTGTGTGCCTTACCGGCTGCCCACAATTATCCAATGAGTTCGCCGGGTGTGCTGGGGGTGTTGTATGCGGCTGGTTTGGCGGTTTTCGCCAGCGATCCTGCGGCGGCCCGCTGCTTTGAGCTGATTGAACAGCATCAGATCACGGTTACCGCACTGGTGCCACCCGCTGCGGCGCTTTGGTTACAGGCGCTTGATGAATGGAATTGCAATCACCAATTAGCCAGCCTGACTTTATTGCAGGTTGGTGGCGCCAAATTGGGGGAAACCCTGGCCGCTCGGATCCGCAATGAGATTGGTTGCCAACTGCAGCAGGTGTTTGGCATGGCGGAAGGGTTGGTTAACTACACTCTGCTCGATGATGACGATCAGCACATTCTCAGTACCCAGGGTACCCCGATGTGTCCGGATGACGAACTCTGGGTTGCGGATGAGCAGGGCAATCCTCTGCCCGTTGGCGAAACGGGCCGGTTGATGACGCGTGGGCCTTATACCTTTCGCGGCTACTATCAAAGCCCGGCTCATAACGCCGAAGCCTTTGACGAGAACGGTTTCTACTGTTCGGGCGATCTGATCAGCCTGACGGAGGATGGGTATGTTCGCGTTCAAGGGCGACAAAAAGACCAGATCAATCGCGGCGGGGAAAAAATTGCCGCCGAAGAGGTGGAGAACCTGCTACTGCGCCATCCAGAAGTGATCAATGCGGCCCTGGTTTCGATGCCGGACCCTTTGATGGGGGAGAAGAGCTGCGCCTTTGTGGTGGCGCACAGCGTGGTTAAACCGGTGGTTTTTCGCCGTCATTTACGTGAACAGGGCATTGCCGAATTTAAATTGCCTGATCGTTTTATTCAGGTTGAATCACTGCCGTTAACCCCGGTCGGAAAGGTTGATAAAAAACGGCTGCGTGAAGGTTTAGCACAACTGTTAGCTCAGGGAGAATAAGTTACCAATGACCATTCCTAAACTTAATGATTATGCCTTGCCTACGCAGGGGGAACTGCCCGCCAACAAAGTGAATTGGGCCTTTGAACCTCAACGTGCGGCGCTGCTGATCCACGATATGCAGCAGTATTTCCTTAATTTCTGGGGAGCGGATAGCCCGTTGATTAAGCAGGTAGTCGATAATATTGCTGCTCTACGCCGTTACTGTAAACAGCAGGGGATCCCGGTGTTTTATACCGCCCAGCCCAGCCAACAGAGTGATGAGGATCGCGCCTTGCTGAACGATATGTGGGGGCCTGGGCTGAATAAACACCCGGAACAACAGGCGGTCGTCAGCGCATTGACGCCGGATGCAGAGGACACGGTGTTAGTAAAATGGCGTTACAGCGCCTTCCACCGTTCACCTTTGCAGGAAATTCTGCAGGAAAGCGGTCGTGACCAACTGATCATCTGTGGCGTATACGCACATATTGGTTGTATGACCACCGCCATCGACGCATTCATGCGTAATATCAAACCCTTTATGGTGGCCGATGCCTTGGCGGACTTCTCCCAGGATGAGCACCTTATGGCGTTACGCTATACCGCAGGGCGCTGTGGCCGCGTGCTGATGACTGCCGATCTGCTACCGGGTATTGCCAGTATCGAGGCTCTACGCCAGCAGATTATCCCGTTGCTTGATGAAGACAGCGCGGACATCGGCAATGACGAGAACCTGATTGACTATGGGCTGGATTCGGTACGAATGATGGAACTGGCGACCCGCTGGCGCAAAGTGCGTGAAGATATCGACTTTATTGCACTGGCAAGATCGCCCACTATCGATAGCTGGTGGAAACTGCTTTCCGAGGGGAAATCCTGATGACGCCTGGGCATGATTTTAGCGGTAAGCGCGTTTGGGTGACCGGTGCCGGGGCGGGGATCGGTTATCAAACCGCCTTGGCGTTTGTGCACAGCGGCGCTGAAGTGGTCGGTTTCGACCTTCGCTTTGGCGAACTTGACTACCCATTTCATACCGAAGTGCTGGATATTGCTGATAGTACGCAAGTAGATAATGTCTGCCAGCGATTGTTGGCAGAGCAACAGCAATTAGATGTGCTGGTTAATGGGGCGGGTATCCTACGAATGGGACTGACCGATGAAACCAGCAGTGCTGACTGGCTGGCCTGCATGGCGGTAAACGCGGGTGGCGCATTTAATCTGTTTCGCCATACGTTGCCGATCTTCCGCAGTCAACGACGCGGTGCCATCGTGAGTGTGGCATCCAATGCGGCCCATGTTCCGCGTGTTGGCATGGCGGCATACTGTGCTTCCAAAGCTGCTTTGCGCAGTCTGTGCCAGACGGTCGGGCTGGAGATGGCTCCATTTGGCGTGCGCTGCAATCTAGTTTCCCCAGGTTCAACCAATACGCCGATGCAGCGCGGCATGTGGCGGGATGAAAGCGGTGAACGCAATACGATCAATGGGTTCCCAGAACAGTTCAAGCTGGGCATTCCGTTGGGCAAAATTGCTCAACCGCAGGAAATTGCCGATGCGATCCTGTTTCTGGCGTCAGATCGTGCCAGCCATATTACCATGCAGGATATTGTGATTGACGGCGGGGCGACGCTGGGAGCTTGATGGTTTTGATATCACATATAGGGCTTGTGGGTTCTGCAGACGGCTGATAAGCCATCGGTGTGTTAGGCCATCTATCTCGTGTCAAAATTTTGCAAGAGAGCTTTTGTGAGCACTGTGGAATTCGTGCAGGATTGACTCGGCCTTTGGCCTCGCCCTGCGGGCAACGCTGCGCGTTGTCGTCTCGCTGCGCTCGGCTCGAACCTGAACGCAGGTTCTCATCCGACACGACTCTTTGCGTATGGAACATTCGGGATTAAAGGCTGCTGCAGGGGAATATAAACGAAAAAAACGCCTAAAGGCGCTTTTTTCTGTATTGGTGGGTCGTGCAGGATTGACTCGGCCTTTGGCCTCGCCCTGCGGGCAACGCTGCGCGTTGTCGTCTCGCTGCGCTCGGCTCGAACCTGAACGCAGGTTCTCATCCAACACGACTCTTTGCGTATGGAACATTCGGGATTAAAGGCTGCTGCAGGGGACTATAAACGAAAAAAACGCCTAAAGGCGCTTTTTTCTGTATTGGTGGGTCGTGCAGGATTCGAACCTGCGACCAATTGATTAAAAGTCAACTGCTCTACCGACTGAGCTAACGACCCGCAGAAGTGGTGGGTGATGACGGGCTCGAACCGCCGACCCCCTCCGTGTAAAGGAGATGCTCTACCAACTGAGCTAATCACCCACTTCAGGACTTCCAGGTTACTGCTAAACAAGATAATGAGTGGTGGGTGATGACGGGCTCGAACCGCCGACCCCCTCCGTGTAAAGGAGATGCTCTACCAACTGAGCTAATCACCCTCATTCTCTCATTTTTAATGCTTAACAAGATGGTGGGCGATGACGGGCTCGAACCGCCGACCCCCTCCGTGTAAAGGAGATGCTCTACCAACTGAGCTAATCGCCCCGTCTTGTTGGAGTCGCATTATAGGGATAGTTGAAAGTGAGTCAACGGTTTTTAAAACGTTTTTATCTGTTCGCCTTAAATTTAGGCAGGGTGTGATATTAATCGACAGCCGTGCTGATTTTTTACACCTTCTCATGCGAAACAGGCCGCAAAGCCAGCGTAATGCTATCCGGCAATAGTGTGTCGGCGTTGAGGAATTGGTATTGAGTGGTAGAATGTCGGCCACTTTTCAAATTCAGAGCAATCGTCGGCATTCTGCCGATGCCCATTGCGTAATAAGGCAGTGAACCCAATGAAAATTAAAACCCGTTTTGCACCCAGCCCCACCGGCTATCTTCATGTCGGCGGTGCCCGCACTGCGCTTTATTCCTGGTTATTCAGCCGTCATGCGGGCGGAGAGTTTGTATTGCGTATCGAAGATACCGACCTCGAACGTTCAACCCAGGATGCGATCGACGCAATTATGGATGGCATGAGCTGGTTGAATCTGGGTTGGGATGAAGGCCCGTATTTCCAGACTAAGCGTTTCGACCGTTACAATGCGGTAATTGATGAAATGCTGGAAAAAGGCACTGCCTATAGATGTTACTGTTCTAAAGAACGTCTTGAAGCCTTGCGTGAACAGCAAATGGAAAATGGCGAAAAGCCGCGCTACGACGGCCACTGCCGCGATAGCCAGTGCAGCCATACCGAGGGTGAGCCACATGTGGTTCGCTTCCGTAACCCGCTGGAAGGCTCGGTAATTTTTGATGATAACATCCGTGGCCCGATTGAATTCAGCAATCAGGAATTGGATGATCTGATCATCCGCCGTACCGACGGTGCGCCAACCTACAACTTCTGTGTGGTGATCGACGACTGGGATATGGAAATCACCCACGTGATTCGTGGTGAAGACCATATCAATAACACGCCGCGCCAGATCAATATCCTGAAAGCACTGGGTGCGCCGGTACCGGAATATGCCCACGTTTCGATGATCCTGGGTGATGACGGCAAGAAATTATCCAAACGCCACGGTGCGGTAGGGGTAATGCAGTATCGTGACGATGGCTATCTGCCGCAGGCGCTGTTGAACTATCTGGTTCGTCTGGGGTGGTCTCATGGCGATCAGGAAATCTTCACCATTGATGAAATGAAAGAGTTGTTCACGCTGGATGCAATTAGCAAGTCGGCCAGCGCATTCAATACCGAGAAACTGCAGTGGCTGAATCATCATTACATCAACCATATGCCAGCAGAAGAAGTCGCAGTGTATCTCGCCTGGCATATTGAGCAGCAGGGGATTGAAACCCGTAACGGCCCAGAGCTGAAAGATATTGTCAAACTACTGGGTGAGCGTTGCAAAACGCTGAAAGAAATGGCGCAGTCTTGCCACTACTTCTATCAGGACTTTAGCGAGTTTGATGCTGATGCGGCGAAAAAACACCTGCGTCCGGTAGCACGTGAGCCGCTGGAAGCCGTACGCGCCAAACTGGCGGCCATCACCGCCTGGACTCCTGAAAATGTGCACAACGCCATCCAGGGGACTGCGGATGAACTGGGTGTCGGTATGGGCAAAGTGGGGATGCCGCTGCGTGTTGCCGTTACCGGTGCAGGTCAGTCACCCGGTATGGACGTTACCGTACATGCCATAGGCCAGACCCGTTCTTTGCAGCGTATCGATCAAGCGTTGGCCTATATTGCAGAGCGTGAAGCCCAGGCTTGATCCCACGCCCCAGCTTGATTATGCAAACAGATAAAGCCCCGCCAGAAATTCGCGGGGCTTTGTTTATTGACTTACTTTTGCCCAAGAAGATGTTTTTTTAACTTTAAACGTGCTGATTTGGCGGCTTTTTCAGCGCTTGATCGAGGAATTCAATTTAGCCGTTGACAGGGTTTCAGGGGTTTCATATTATGCGCCCCGTTCACAGGTTTTTGTGATTGTGGATTGGGGCTATAGCTCAGCTGGGAGAGCGCTTGCATGGCATGCAAGAGGTCGACGGTTCGATCCCGTCTAGCTCCACCAACCTTATGTCCGATTAAGGGTTGGTTAATACCGTAGCGCCGGTCAATGCGTACCACTTTTGTGGGGCTATAGCTCAGCTGGGAGAGCGCTTGCATGGCATGCAAGAGGTCGACGGTTCGATCCCGTCTAGCTCCACCACCATTTAAAAAGCCGATCTTGAATTCAAGGTCGGCTTTTTGCGCATCTTAAAACGCCAACGGCAGGTAATAAAAAAGCACCCTGTCAGCTTGGCGCTCACAGGGTGCATGATCTTATCAATACCGCGCAGTGCGGCCTTTCAGGCTATCAGGCCATTACCAGACCGGCAACGGCAGCGGACAACAGGCTAACCAGCGTAGAGCCATAAACCAACTTAAGGCCGAAGCGTGATACCACGTTGCCCTGATGCTCGCTTAGCCCTTTAATCGCCCCGGCGACCACACCGATAGAAGAGAAGTTGGCAAAAGACACCAGGAAGATTGAAAGAATACCGACACTACGTGGGGACAGTTCAGTTGAGACTTTCTGCAGTTCCATCATTGCCACGAACTCGTTGGAAACCAGTTTAGTAGCCATAATGCTGCCAACCTGCAAGGCCTCGTGCTTGGGAATACCCAACATCCAGGCAAACGGGTAGAAGAAGTAACCAAGGATATCCTGGAAACTCATGCCCAGGATAGCGCTGAACAAGCCATTAAGCGCGGCAATCAGGGCGATAAAACCAATCATCATCGCTGCAACGATGATCGCCACCTTGAAGCCCGCAAGGATATATTCCCCCAACATTTCAAAAAAACTTTGGCCTTCATGCAAATTGCCAAGGTGCAGCTCTTCTTCTTTACTGGTGTCGTAAGGGTTGATCAGCGTAAGCATGATAAAGGTACTGAACATATTAAGCACCAGTGCCGCTACCACAAACTTGGCATCCAACATGGTCATGTACGCGCCAACAATCGACATGGAAACGGTCGACATTGCGGTCGCTGCCATGGTGTACATGCGTTTTTCAGACATCTTGCCCAGAATATCTTTATAGGCAATGAAGTTTTCAGACTGGCCGAGGATCAATGAACTTACGGCGTTGAAAGACTCCAATTTCCCCATGCCGTTCACTTTGGACAATACGGTCCCAATGATCCGGATGATAAACGGTAGTACTTTGATGTATTGCAGAATACCGATCAGTGCGGAGATGAAAACGATAGGGCACAGTACCTTCAGGAAGAAGAAAGCCATACCTTTGTCAGACATCCCGCCAAATACAAACTCAGTCCCTTGCCCTGCAAACCCGAGCAGCTTGTCAAACAGAGCTGCGAATCCTTTTACAAAACCTAGACCTGATTCCGAATGCAGGAAGAAGTAGGCCAGTATTATTTCAATAACCAATAGCTGGATAACATAGCGAATGCGGATACTTTTACGGTCACGGCACACCAACAGTGCCAGGATCGTCACCACCACTAACGCTAACGCAAAGTGCGCAATATGGGACATGTTCGCTCCAAATTTGAGGCAGGCTGAATTTCGCTTGTCATTTTATGTAACGACGAGTTTAAAAACGAGATGTCCATTGCAAATATAAAAAAAGGTGGTGGGAAAATGCCTAAACTATGACATCAAAACACAAGAGAACAAGTTGTTAATAAAGTTGTATTTATGTGTCATTGATGTGCCAATTTATTAAATAAACGCTCTTCACCCTGAATAACCCGACTGATAATAGAAAACATAATCAACATTCATGCGTTTTGTTCGATCAAAACCTTCGCTTCCGGCTATCACAACGATAAGCAGTATCACTTTAAATGCACTTGATAATCATTATCACTAAAGTAAGAATAAAGGTAAGCTCAAAATTTATAAGGGGTTCGCAGGATGCTGAACAGCCGTGTGGCCAGTAGTACAACTTCCAGTCGCTCATCCAGTAAAATCAAACTTTCTCTGATGGGCCCAGCCTTTATTGCCGCTATCGGTTATATCGATCCCGGTAACTTCGCTACCAATATTCAATCTGGCGCTTCCTTTGGCTATACCTTGCTGTGGGTGGTGGTGTGGGCCAACGTTATGGCGATGTTTATTCAACTGCTTTCTGCCAAGCTTGGGATTGCTACCGGTAAAAACCTGGCTGAGCATATTCGCGATCGGTTCCCTCGTCCTGCGGTATGGGCCTACTGGGTTCAGGCCGAGATTATTGCCATGGCGACCGATCTGGCGGAATTTATCGGTGCCGCCATCGGTTTCAAACTGTTGCTGGGCGTAACGCTGTTGGAAGGAGCGATCCTCACGGGCATTGCCACCTTCCTGATCCTGATGTTGCAAAAGCGTGGACAAAAGCCATTGGAGCTGGTGATCGGTGGCCTGCTGGTGTTTGTGGCGGCAGCCTACATTGTCGAGATGGTCTTTTCCCAACCGCAATTGAGCGGGTTGGTGAGAGGGATGGCGATACCGGATTTGCCAAATGGTGATGCGGTGTTTTTGGCTGCCGGGGTGCTGGGGGCAACCATTATGCCCCATGTGATTTACCTGCACTCTTCGTTAACCCAGACTGCAAACAAAAACTCCCAGGCTGAACGTTATGCATCGACAAAACTGGATGTGGCGATTGCCATGACCATTGCCGGTTTCGTTAACCTAGCGATGATGGCAACGGCAGCTGCCGCTTTTCATTTCAATGGTCACACTGGCGTTGCCGATCTCGATCAGGCCTATCTAACGTTGCAACCTCTGCTGGGGAATGCGGCGGCAACAATATTTGGTTTGAGCCTGGTGGCAGCAGGGCTTTCTTCTACCGTGGTAGGAACCTTGGCGGGGCAGGTGGTGATGCAGGGGTTTGTACGCTTCTATATACCAATCTGGGTACGTAGAGTGGTTACCATGATGCCATCGTTTATCGTGATTATGCTGGGGATGGATGCGACACGTATTCTGGTGCTGAGCCAGGTATTATTGAGCTTTGGTATCGCACTGGCCTTGGTGCCGCTGTTGGCGTTTACTGGCAACCGTGAACTGATGGGGAATATGGTCAATAGCCGTGCCATTCAGGGCATCGGTAAACTGATCGTGTTGGTGGTTGTCGGTCTAAACGGCTATCTGTTGATAAGTAGCCTGTTCTAGGCTGTGTCCCTTAACTGCACGAAAATGGCCCCAGCCCGAAGGGTCGCGCCCCAAAAGCCCGTTCGAAGTAAAGTCGGGCTTGAACAGAGGATCACTCTGCCCTTTACCTTCCGCCTTGATAGCGGGCTTTTGGGTCTGCGACGGCACCACGGACAGATAAGGGACACAGCCTAATCCCCACCTTGACGAATAGTAGGCCAGCATTACGCTGGCCTCAGACTGCTGACAAACCCCGCTATTAGGGAGAGCGCGCCGATGGGGTCGTAACGGCGTAAGCCGTCGGAGCGCCCCTCGGTGCGCTAGGCCCGGGTATCTCGGATCCGAGGGCGACTTTGTCATCAACCTCAGGCCAGTATCGAACAACACAGCAAGCATGGCATGCTACAGCAGGGGTTTGTAAGCGGTTACAGTAGGATCTGCTCGATTTGTGCAATCTCTTCGGAGCTGAACGAACGGTTAGCCAGCATACCTACCGCATCTTCAAGCTGGCTATTTTTACTGGCACCAATCAGTACGGATGTCACCCGGTCATTACGTAGTACCCAAGCTAACGCCATTTGTGAAAGTTTCTGCCCACGTTGCTCTGCGAGCTCGTTTAAACGGCGCACCTTGTGCAGTTTCTGTTCGGTGAGCTGTTCGGGCGTCAGGAATCGGCTGCTGCTGGCAGCACGGGAATCTTGTGGAATACCATGCAGGTAGCGATCGGTCAGCATTCCCCCGGCAAGCGGTGAGAAGGCGATAGAGCCAACCCCATTCTGTTCCAGCGTATCCAGCAGTTCGTCCTCCACCCAGCGTTCAAACATGGAGTATTTTGGCTGGTGGATCACACACGGGGTTCCCAGTTGCTTCAGAATAGCAAATGCCTGCCTGGCTTGATCCGCATTGTAGTTTGACAGCCCCACGTACAGCGCTTTTCCTTGGCGCACCAGTAAATCCAGCGCACCCATGGTTTCTTCCAGAGGCGTATCCGTATCTGGCCGGTGGTGATAGAAGATATCAACGTACTCAAGCCCCATACGTTTCAGGCTTTGATGCAGGCTGGCGACCAGATATTTTTTCGAGCCCCAATCGCCATAAGGGCCAGGCCACATGGTATAGCCCGCCTTGGAGGAGATAATCAGCTCATCGCGATAAGGTTTTAGATCGTGCTGAAGAATACGGCCAAAGTTCTCCTCGGCGGATCCTGGCGGTGGTCCGTAGTTATTCGCCAGATCGAAATGAGTTATACCAAGATCGAAGGCGCGGAGTGTCAGGCTTCGGGCATTGTCATACAACGAGTTATCTCCGAAGTTGTGCCACATTCCAAGAGAAACCGCGGGGAGTTTCAGCCCGCTGCTGCCACAGCGGCGGAATTCCATATTCAGGTAGCGTGCAGAGTCAGCTTGATAGACCATAAAAATCCTTATCGGCGCAAGAAAACGGCTTTGGGTTGCCCTCTTAATTTACTGCCAGTGACTTGCAGATGCTGTTAAGGGACACAGTCTAGTGTATGCGCTTCCATCAGGTCTGTCAGAGTGTGAGATCACGCAAGTTGCACGCCATTTCAACACACCACTTATGGGGAGTATCTTGCCTGCTGATATTCGGCAGATGTAAAGCTGACTTTCCAGTGCTATTTTAGCGGTAAAGTTCGAAATCTGTGCAACACCTCCAATACTTAGGTTGTATCCCTACCTTCTTGCAGGTGATGATCATGAGCAAAAACTACACAGTGGCAGATTACCTCCTTGATCGCTTGGCCCAAATCGGTATTCGACATTTCTTCGGCGTGCCGGGTGACTATAATCTGCAGTTTCTTGACCATGTCATCGACCACCAACAAATAACCTGGGTAGGATGCGCAAATGAGCTGAATGCGGCCTATGCGGCTGATGGCTATGCGCGCTGTAAACCGGCAGCGGCATTGTTGACCACCTTCGGCGTGGGTGAATTGAGTGCAATAAACGGCATTGCGGGCAGTTACGCCGAATATTTACCGGTGATACACATTGTTGGTGCTCCTGCCTTACGTGCTCAACGCGCCGGGGATTTACTGCACCACTCTCTGGGGGATGGGGATTTCGGTCACTTTGCCCGTATGGCGAAAGAGGTGACCGTCGCACAGGCCAGCCTGACCGCCAGCAATGCCGAAGCGGAAATCGATCGCGTGTTAACCACCGCACTGTTTGAACGTCGCCCGGTTTATCTGCTGTTACCGAGTGACGTAGCGGAAGCTTCGTTGGCTTCACGGCCTGCACCACTGATACTGCGCCAGCCCAATCTTTCTGAATACTCCCTACAGGCATTTATTGTTGCTGCCCGTGAAAAGTTGCAGGCCGCAAAACGGGTTTCCCTATTGGCGGATTTTCTCGCGGAGCGCTTCGGTGCAGGATCCGCGCTGGAAAACTGGATGAATGAGGTAAATATTCCCCACTCGACATTATTGCTGGGTAAAGGTGTGCTGGATGAATCCCATGCCTGTTTCACTGGTACTTACGCTGCTGCGGCCAGCGATCCGCAGACAAAACAGCTTATTGAAGATGCCGATGTGATCATTAACGTCGGCGTGCGCTTTACCGACACGATCACTGCTGGTTTCAGCCATAATTTACCTAGCCAAAAATGTATTGATATTCAGCCCTTTGAGTGCCGAGTTGGGCAGCAGGTGTTCAGTCAAATCCCGATGTGTGATGCGGTGAAGGCGCTGCATCAGTTGACGCTGCCGTTGGCAAGGTTTTGGTCACTGCCCACGTTCAAGTGCCCATCGTTACCTGACTCGAGTGAGAGTTGCCTGGATCAACATGGCTTCTGGCAGCAGATACAAAGTTTCCTGCAACCGGGGGATATCTTGATTGCCGAGCAGGGAACCTCATGCTTTGGTGCGGCAGCGTTGACATTACCCCGTGGGTGCCAATTTATCGTGCAGTCGCTGTGGGGGTCGATCGGGTACACCTTACCCGCTGCTTTCGGGGCGCAAACCGCTGAGCCTTTGCGCCGAGTCGTGTTGTTGATAGGTGACGGAGCGGCTCAACTAACCGCACAGGAACTGGGAACCATGCTGCGCGACGGTCAAAAGCCAGTGATTTTCTTGCTGAATAATGATGGCTACACCGTCGAAAGGGCGATCCACGGGCCAGAGCAGCGTTACAACGATATTGCGCAATGGGATTGGACGCGGTTGCCGCAGGCAATGGCGATCGATCATCAGATGACCAGCCTACGGGTGAGTTCCCCTGAACAGTTGCGCCAGGCTCTGGCAGGCATTGGCGACCACCAACAGTTGGTCTTTATCGAAGTCGTGTTGCCAAAGATGGATATTCCAGAGCTGTTGGACACGGTCTCCAAAGCCATTCAATCGCGTAATGCGGCGGCTTGATCGGCGGCGTTTTCCTTTAGCCGCTCCAACAACCAAAACCCCGCTGGCCCTGGCGGGGTTAATTTTGACCAAACGGCATCCACCGAGATCAGTTTGGGCCAGCCACGGATCTTCAGCTCTGTCAGGCGACCACCACCATACTTTTTTACCAGCCAATGAGGCAACTCCGCCCAGCCAAACCCGTCTTCTGCCATTTCCAGCAGCATCAGATAGCCGGGTGCTGACCAGACTCTTCCCTGATGTCTGGCCGAACTGCTCAACGCGAAGGTGTTAAGGTAAAGTTGGCGGTTGCTGGCAAGATGGGATGGCGAAAGAACCGGAATATGCGCTAAAGGGTGATGATGGGCAACAAACAACCCCATTTCGGTTTGCTCTGGTAACCGTGCGACGGCGATATCGGGCGGATATTCAGGCTGTACTGCCAGCATCCCTAGGTGAGCACGGCCAGTCTGCAACAGGTCAAGCACATCACCGTCCTCTGCAACCATACATTCCAGCTCGATATCCTGATAACGCTGTTCAAAATGTTTCAGCAGGTTGTCGTGATGGTTGGGCTGATAGGTATCGGAAAATACGATGGTCAACCGGGGTTCGACATTATCAGCCAACCGGATACTGAGCGCCTCAAGGCGTTCGCTGGCGGCAAGAATTTCCTGAACCTGCCCAAGCACTTTGCGACCAACGTCCGTCAGCACCGGCTGGCGAGCCTGCCTATCGAACAGCGCCAACCCGAGATCGGCTTCCAGATTGCTGATTGCCGTACTGATGGTGGATTGGCTTTTCCGCAGTTTACGTGCGGCAGCAGAAAACGACCCCAGCGCAGCGGCTTCAACAAATGCCAGTAATGCTTCTGGTGAGTAGCGCATGATGTATCTACTTTATCGATGGAACCTATTTTTAATCTAAGCATAAAACCGATGATAATCACCAGGCTTTTACAACAACAGTTAAAAACAGGTGATGTATGAAGTTGCAAAACAAGTCTTTTATTGAACGTATCGTTCATGCCGTCGGGTTTGAGGTTATCGCGGTGGTAATTTGTGCCCCAGTGGGAGCCTTGCTGCTCAACCGCTCTTTGGTTCAGGTAGGGGCACTGGCGATCATGCTGTCGACCTTAGCGATGCTGTGGAACATTATTTACAATACGATATTTGATCGGCTTTGGCTGGTTAAGCGTGTGGCACGCGGGCTTAAGGTGCGTATTTTCCATGCTCTTGGCTTCGAGGGCGGGTTGGTTTTGTTCGGTTTGCCGCTGGCGGCTTTTATGCTCAACATTTCGTTGGGGCAGGCCTTTATCATGGAGATCGGTTTCTTCCTGTTCTTCCTGCCCTATACCCTGTTCTATAACTGGGCCTACGATACTTTACGCCAGCGCTGGTTTGAACCGCGTCCGGCGCTCGTCCCGCGAGTAAAATAACCCATCGTCAGCCGGATCGTTCTCAGGTAATGTCTGGTTGACGAGGTTAACAATAGCGGGGAGAAACAGGATGAAAGTGCTGGGATTACTAGGTGGGATGAGTTGGGAGTCAACCATACCTTACTATCGGATGATCAACGAGCAGGTAAAACATCGGCTGGGTGGTCTGCACTCGGCAAAAATCGTGCTCTACAGTGTTGATTTTCAGGAGATAGAGCGCTTGCAGCATCAGGGGGATTGGCAGGGAGCTGGCCGTCTGTTGGCAAGCGCTGCTGTCTCACTGCGTGCCGCTGGCGCTGAGGCAATCGTTATTTGTACCAATACCATGCACAAAGTAGCCGATGTGGTGGAGCAAGCCTGTGGTTTGCCTTTGGTTCATATCGCCGATGCCACTGCGTTGCAGGTGCGTCAGCAAGATCTGCGCCGTATCGGGCTGTTAGGGACACGTTTTACCATGGAACAGGATTTTTATCGTGGGCGCTTGCAGGATAAATTTGGCATCGAAGTGGTGACGCCGGTAGCAGCCGATCGTGAGATTGTGCATCGCGTCATTTACGAAGAGCTATGCCTGGGCAAGATCCGTGATGCTTCCCGTGATGAATACCGCAGAATTATCAGCGATCTGGAGCAGCAGGGCGCGCAGGGGATTATCTTCGGCTGCACTGAAATCGGCCTGTTGATCGGTGAGCAAGACGCTTCGGTGCCGGTTTTTGACACTACGGCAATTCACGCGCGAGCTGCCGCTGAGTTCGCGCTGGCCTAGGCTGGTGGTAGTAGCGCCTTACTTGCCAGCCTGAAACAGATAAACTGACTTCATCCCACGGTTTCTGCATTTCTATCTCACAGGCTACAACAGCAGAAATTAATCTGCGCAAGGCTTGTGAGCTGAAACGTTTTTTGTGATCAAGATCGCTATTGAACAGCAGGTAATAGAATGGCGATTGTTGTTTTAGTGGCGTGATTTTAAAGTGTACGCAGTTTTGCATTATTCATTTTATGGAGAAAACAGCGATGACCTATGCCCTGGTAGGGGATGTTGGTGGTACTAATGCTCGCCTTGCTTTGTGCACTGTCGAGACGGGTGAGATCACCCAGGCAAAAACCTATTCCGGTCTGGAGTTTGACAGCCTGGAAGCGGTGATCCGCCAATATCTCAGCGAGCATCAGTTAGAGGTTCAGGACGCTTGTATTGCTATCGCCTGCCCGGTAACAGAAGATTGGATTGCCATGACCAATCACACCTGGGCATTCTCCATCAGCGCGATGAAAACCAATCTTGGGCTGAAGCATCTGGAAGTGATTAACGATTTTACTGCGGTTTCGATGGCGATTCCGATGTTATCCGAAGCCGATGTGTTGCAGTTCGGTGGAGCAACAGCACAGAAAGATAAACCGATAGCGGTTTACGGCGCGGGCACTGGCCTTGGCGTTGCCCATCTTATTCATGTCAACCGCCGCTGGGTTAGTCTGCCGGGCGAAGGTGGCCATGTGGATTTTGCGCCGAACAGTGAAGAAGAGGACTGCATTCTTGAAGTGCTGCGTGCTGAAGTTGGGCACGTCTCCGCAGAGCGAATCTTATCAGGCCCTGGGCTGGTGAATTTGTATCGTGCCATCGTCAAGGCCGACAACCGTTTACCGGAAAAACTGGCACCTAAAGATATTACCGAACGGGCATTAGCTGAAAGCTGCACCGATTGCCGCCGCGCCTTGTCGCTGTTCTGTGTGATCCTGGGGCGTTTTGGTGGCAACCTGGCATTGAATCTTGGCACCTTCGGTGGCGTATATATTGCCGGGGGAATTGTGCCGCGCTTTATGGAGTTCTTCAAAGCTTCCGGGTTCCGCGCTGCCTTTGAAGACAAAGGCCGGTTTAAGGAATACGTGCAGCAGATCCCGGTATTTATGATCACCCATTCCCAACCGGGGTTGTTAGGAGCAGGAGCCCATCTGCGTCAGACGTTGGGGATCGATCTGTAACCCACTGTTCTGGGCGATGGTAGCAGCCTGGGGGTACAAAGCCGTGTCCCCCAGGCTTTTTTGTGTTCTTAAAGCTGGCAACGTTGCGGAAAAAGGGGGCCTATGAGCTATTGTGAGTTCCCCGGCGGTAAATTGTGTGGAAATTATGGAGGATTAGTCTGGAAGGTGTAATTGGGTATTCGTCTTATAGAGTGTGGCTCGGTATGGATTTACTGTTATCAGCAAATGGGCAGGTTACACTCTGTGGGAGTTTATCAAATGAAGAGAGTGCTGTTGTTGTTGGTAGCGTTATTGTCACTGCTGCCGGTGGTGAGCCAGGCTGATGTATCCATTGGTGTAAATGTTCCTGGTTTGTCACTGCATATTGGCGACCGTGACGGTCGTGGACATTATTGGGATGGCTACCGCTGGCGGGAGCCGCGCTGGTGGCATGAACGCTATCGCCCGCATGAGTACTATAGTCCACCGCCACGTGCTGTCTATTACGGACCGCCACCGCGCGAATGGCGTGGACGTCCACATCATTATCGTATGCCGCCGCCACCACAATATTACCGGTTACCACCTCCGCGAGATTACGACCATCGTGAGGGGCGAGGCCCACGTAGGTAATAATCTGCATCTGCGGTGGCCACCGCCACCGCAGCATTCCCAAATTATTTGATACCGAGCTGCGTTTTGCCTAGCGGCGTGAGTAGTTCGGCCGTGGCACGACCATTGAAGTCCACTTCAAAATCATCCGGGGCGAAATCTGGCGGAGTTTTTCCCGACAGGAAACTGGGTAACTGCCGTTCCAGATAGGCATCATTCTTTTCGCAACCCGGTGCGGCAGCGATGTACATCACGTTACTGTCGAACTCGCCATTATGCTCGTTTTCTACCGAATGGATCACATCGCAATGCCAGAAAACCGTATCCCCAGGCTCTAGGTCGGGAATAGGGGACACCCCTTGTAATAAAAGGGGATGCCATTTTTCCGAGATGGACAAGGCGCGGCCCGGTGCGGCATCGCAGAGATCATCGTCAGCGACATCATCCTGTAATGCTCGCAGCAATATATAGGCCATGGCGTTGGCAATCGGCACAACATTCAGCGTACCGGCGTTGGTTCGCTGTGGCGTTAAAGCCGTCCATCCCTGAAAAGTACGGAACATGGAACAGACTGCGGGTGACGCGATCTCCCGTACTTCGGTGCGTCCATCGGCAGCAAACGGATCGTACTGCTGCCAGTTACCGGAAAATACGTGGCGATAAACATAGCGGAAATTCTCATCCAGCCAGCGTTCGATAGTGCCACTGTCTACGTGTGGCGAAAGGCCCAGTGAAGACGAATTTGGTGGGCGGCGGCGCGTACGGTCAGCATAAGTGGCTACGCGTGTTGGGTCAAAGTGCTGTTTACCGTTGCTCTCGCTATCCCACAGGCTGTTGAGAAACACCTGTACCGCGTGCATGCGTTGATCCTGGCGTGCTTCCACCTGCGGCTTGGACCAGTAAATGCCGTATATCTGCGGCTTGCTGGCTGCCAGTTTGCCAAAGTAGTTATCTTCGGCGGCATTTTTCAGGCGTTCGACGAAATTATTGTGGTCGAGATAATTACCGATTTCCTGGTTCCATATTTCAGCCTGACTGCGGGGGAATACACCCCGAATAGCGCATGTCCCGCGTTGTTTTATCATGGCTTTCTGTTGTTCAGTGACGCGTTGTTGCAGAATATCCTCGGCATCAATCTGTGGTACCGGATCCTGACCATTAGCCAATTCAAGACGAATTTGTTCAACCTGCTGACGAATATTTTCTTCCAGAGCCAGGAATACTTGGCGATAGTTGGGTAACGCCTGGCGCAGTTGCTGTTTAACACTTTTTATTGCGGAAGGAATGTCATTGATAACTAATGAAGCCATGGAGTTCTCCTTTTACCGCTATTGGGTAGCTGTTTAGGGTAGAGCCTAGGTTGTTTTTTTGTTTTAAAGACGTTAATGATTATCTGTGTTTGAAAGGGATAAATAAAGGGTTATCTTTCATTCGTAACTCAATAATTTTCGTTTTTCGGAGAATATAGTGCTAAAACTGCAAACCTCTCGCTTATTGCTTCATTCCATCACCGCCAATGACTGGCCGCTATTTCTGCGTTTGTACCAAGACCCGCAGGTGATCCGCTATATTGCCGATCCGCTGCCAGAGAGCGAGATCCGTACTCGCTTTGAAGCGCGTTTACCTGAGTGGGATAAACATGGTGAACGCTGGCTGTGTCTGGTGATGAGAGAGAAAAGCACCGGGAACGCGGTAGGGATAACCGGCTTCTGCCCCCAGTGGTGGCCTTTTCAGCAAGCTGAGGTGGGTTTTGGCAGCCTGCCTGAAGGTCAGGGGAAGGGGTATGGCAAAGAATCACTTCTGGCAGTGTTGGATTTTGCTTTCAATGCCTGCGGCTTTCACAAGATGACCGCAACCGTGACCGAAGGGAATATTGCATCAAGGCATCTACTGGAGAGCTGTGGTTTCCAGTTGGAAGGGACGCTGCGCGATAATTATCGTTTGGCTGGTCAGTGGTGTAATGATTGGCAACTGGGGTTGCTGCAAGCGGAGTTTGCGGCACAAGGTCGGTAAAAAAAATGTTATCAAAAGGGCTCGACAGCCAGATAGGGCTGCGCTATTTTCGAGATTCGGCCACAAACTGGCCAGCGTCGCTCGGATGGTCCGGGCGCTAACGTCTCTTGAGGGATCTATGTCTGATAACAACCCACGCCGTTTTACGCGCATTGAACGTCTTCCCCCTTATGTTTTCAATATCACTTCTGAACTGAAGATGGCTGCACGCCGTCGCGGCGAAGATATTATCGATTTTAGTATGGGCAATCCGGACGGCCCGACACCGCCGCATATCGTGGAAAAGCTTTGCGCCGTAGCACAGCGCGAAGATACTCATGGTTACTCGACTTCTCGCGGTATACCTCGTTTACGCCGCGCCATTTCGCAATGGTATCAGGAGCGCTATCAGGTCGATATCGATCCGGAAAGCGAGGCGATTGTTACCATCGGTTCGAAAGAGGGGCTGGCACACCTTATGCTGGCGACGCTCGATCATGGGGATACGGTGCTGGTGCCAAACCCAAGTTATCCGATCCACATTTACGGTGCGGTGATTGCCGGAGCTCAGGTGCGCTCTGTGCCGCTGGTGGAAGGTGTGGATTTCTTTGGTGAGCTGGAGCGTGCGATCCGTGAAACCATTCCTCGGCCAAAAATGATGATCCTGGGGTTCCCGTCTAACCCGACTGCGCAATGTGTAGAGCTGGATTTCTTTGAACGCGTGGTGGCGTTGGCCAAACAGTACGACGTATTGGTAATACACGATCTGGCGTATGCCGACATTGTCTATGATGGCTGGAAAGCGCCTTCAATTATGCAGGTGCCGGGAGCGAAAGACATTGCGGTAGAGTTCTTCACGCTGTCGAAAAGCTACAATATGGCAGGGTGGCGTATTGGTTTTATGGTCGGTAATTCAGAGCTGGTCGGTGCATTGGCGCGCATCAAGAGTTATCACGACTATGGCACCTTCACTCCATTGCAGGTGGCCGCCATTGCCGCGTTGGAAGGCGATCAACAGTGCGTTTTGGACATTGCCGAACAGTACCGGCAGCGCCGTAACGTGCTGGTGAAAGGCTTGCACGAAGCCGGCTGGATGGTGGATAACCCGAAAGCGGCGATGTACGTATGGGCGAAAATTCCTGAAGCTTACGCTCATTTAGGTTCGTTGGAGTTCGCCAAACGCCTGCTAGCCGATGCTAAAGTCTGTGTCTCCCCTGGAATAGGCTTTGGTGACTACGGTGATACCCATGTGCGTTTTGCGTTGATTGAAAACCAAGACCGTATTCGTCAGGCCGTGCGTGGCATCAAAGCCATGTTCCGTGCCGATGGTTTGATCAAACCACAGCAAGCAGCCGCACCTAAGATAAAATAATCATCATCATTGGGGAGGGAACGGTTGGACTGTTCCCTTCTTTGTGAAGGGTGACTGATGCTGTTTTTATACCCTTGGCCTGCTCGGCGCTGATTTTTGGCCGCTCGCAGTAAATTTATCTGATTATAATTATAAAATTTTCCTTTACTAATGATTTTCCCTCTATGCTCAGTGAATACTGAATTTACCTATTGGGAGTTATTATGGTTGTTCGCTTTGCTAAATCGCAAATTGTTCTGCACTGGTTAACCTTGTTGATGGTGATACTGACTTACGCAGCTATGTTGTTGAAAGACTCAGTGCCGGATGACAACATCGCTCTGGTGAAGGATTTGCACTTTAACTTTGGCATATCGGTTTTTGTGCTGATGTTTATCCGCCTTGGCTTGCGCCACAGTAACCCCTCACCGCCTATCACGCCTCCGTTGGCGCAGTGGCAGGCACTAGGGTCGAAAGTTTTCCATTGGTTGCTGTATCTGCTGTTTTTATCGTTACCGGTATTGGGTTTCCTGACGCTCGCTTATGGCGGCAAAACGTGGATGTTGCTGGGTTGGCAGGTTCCTCAATGGATTACGCCCGATCCTGTGATGCGCAGTTGGTTGAGAACCATTCACGAGACGTTGGCAAATACGGGGTACTTTATCATTGGGGCCCATGTGCTGGCTGCACTGTATCACCATTACTTCCGGCGGGATGACACTCTGCGCCGCATGATGCCAGGTAAATAATAGAGACAATAAAGGAGCACCAAAGCGCTCCTTTATCAATATGATTAGGTTGTTGTTATGCAACCATCAGCATGAAAGTGCCTATCCATGCGACAAACATGAATCAGATCCCCATCAGAAAGTATTTCACACCATAACTCAGGATGACCCACACGCAATTGCAGGCTACACGGCCTGACTTTGCTTGATCATCGTTACTGAAGTCTGCACTTCATAGCCCAACAGGAATAAAGCCTGCTCCAGTGCTTCGACTTTCGAGGCATAAGCAACATCCAACAGCCGATCAATCTGCGCGCTATTAAAGCCCATTTGGCGCGCCAATACCGCTTTCGAAGTGCTAGAGTTCACCATCAGGTTATGCAGCGACAGTTTCAAATTAACCAATACAGGTACATGAAGAGCGATCTCGCCAGCCTGTAATTTCGAGGGCGGTGGAACCAGGCGGCCTTCTTCCATTTCAATGGCTATGGCCATCAGTAGGCTTTCCAGTGCTTCCAGCTCAACATCCTGGCGTTTATAGCAGGCAGCTTGCTGTTGAGGAAAATCACGAAAAGTAATTTGCCATGCATCGCTTTCACTGTCGAAAACGAAATGGGCGGGATAGTCGCAAGGCATCATATTTCCTGCTTGATAGAAGAGTGAACGGCATTGTGACCGGTTGGTGGCAATAATGCCAGACCATCATAAAGCTCTGATGTATCAACTTACGATGGGCTAAAAAAACATGGCAAGTTGTCAGCGTATTTTTTAATTTCCAACTGATGATTTATTGGCAATTCCTGCCAGAATTAGGTTATCTCCCTGAAAAGAATTGGGAACAACATGAAATATAGATTTAATGATCGTGTCCTGTTCTATGTTGATTCAGGAACGCTGGGGCCAAGTGACCTATCTAATGAGCCAACGCCAATATCCAATCCATCTTCACGTCTGTTACTGCTGTTGATCGCCCACTATGGCGAACCTGTCAACAGAGAGGTGATATTCAAAAAGGTGTGGGACGACTATGGCATGATTTCCAGCAATAACAATCTGAATCAGTGCGTGAGCAAGCTGCGCCGCTTAATCAGGATGATGGGGATCGGAGAAGAGGTAATCGCTACCGTACCCAAGATGGGGTTTATGCTGCGCCGCGAGATACAGCTTGAAGTTAGCCAAGAGGGGGAAGATCAATTTACCTTGATTTCTCTTGCGCCTGAGTTGGCACAACAACCTCTTGTGCTGGTTGACAGCGAACGTGAATTGGAGGCTGAAACTCCAGTCGAATCGTTAATAGAAACGGATCCCGATACCGCTATTGATGTAGAGCTGCAACCTGAGCCTGATAACGTCCCGACCACATCGGTACGTAAGAAAGGCTGGCGGTGGGGCATGGCTATAGCTCTTGCCGGGTTTGTGTTTATTTTGGGGATTGGGGTCACGATGTACACCACTAATTCACTTGCCAGACAGGAGGTTTTCCTTGGCCGAGCAGGAAGTTGCAAAGTATTTATGTCGACCGCGACGTCTTCTGGAATGCCAGGGCCAAGCTTAAATAGGGATCTTCTGGATTATGTAGAGCAACGAAAGGCAGAATGCCGCCCAGATGAATATCTGCTGGTCGTGAGGAGCAATCAGGTACGCTCTTACATTTCAGGTGTCAATCGGATGTTTTTTGTGCGTTGCACTATGGTACGCGAACACAGGCTAGAGTTCTGCTCCGGCATGGAGAACGATAGGACCCCCATATTGCAATAACCGATACTTGGCAAAACGTATGTACTTTACTGTTGAACCTCCCGTACAAGGGGCACAGCCTAGCCACAGATGAATCTTTTCAACTTGAGTAGGCATAGATAACTTTTTTGCACTAAGCTTTACAGGATGCGTATGTTTTTTAATCGCATTGAGTGCTCTTAGAAGTAAAGCTCATTTAATGAGCGACTTGGTTCTTGATTTTAGCACGTTATTTTGCTTAAACGTTCAGGAGGAGCCAATGGAGGCTTTAGAAAAGTGTTATGTCTATGCGAAGAATACGAGCAATATGGACTTTCTCGCTTCTACAGTCGCATTCTTAGAGTTTCAGGGGCGTGAAGTCAATGCTCTTGATGTGGCAGGAAATATGCCACGTGAACAAAGCGACAGCTTTTTTGAAAGGCTCAATCACTATCGCGCCATTTATAAAAAGCAGACTGAACTCGCTTAACCTATCTAACAGCGCCGGTGCCCATGTGGGCACCGGCATTTACCTACTTAAGTTCCGGCCAGTATTCCTTATTCGCTTCAATCAAATCGTCGAGGATCGCTTTTGCCACCGAGGCGCTAGGCACCGTTTTTGACAGCGTAATCGCCTGCCACAGTTTCTGATAGCTACGTTGTACCCAGGCATCTACAACCAGTTTTTCTACGGCTACCTGCTGGCTCATCAAACCTTTCTGGAACTGCGGAATATCGCCGACTACCAGTGGTTCAGGCCCATTAGTGCCCACCAGACAAGGGATCTCTACCATCGCTTCCGGGTCAAAGTTAGCAATCGCTCCCTGGTTTTGCACAATCAACAGCATCCGTTCCTGAGTGTTGAAAGCGATGGCGGTTGCCAGATCAACAATATAGGAAGCGTGTTCATCGATCTCCAAGTGACCGGCTGAGGATTTACCCGCCTGAATGATGGCATTGCAGGAGCCGAATACCTGCTTCTCCCGGTGCTCCATAACTTCGTTTGCTCGAGTGTGTTGCGGGTTGGCGTGCTGTACTACGTAATCCGGGAAAAGGTAGTACTTGAGATAAGTATTCGGCAAAGTGGTGGGATCCAATGCCCAGACGTCTTTCGCCTTAGCGAAGGTATCATTCCAACTGGCCTCGGTGGCATGTTCATCGCTAGGGGGAACATAACCGAATTTTGCCACATGTTCGCGGATTTTAGGCATCAGATCGTTGCCCTGCAGATCCTCTATAGCGCTCCACCAGCCGAAGTGATTCAGGCCGTAATAGCGGGTACGCATCTCTTTGCGGTCCTTCAACCCGGCAATTTGCGCCATGCGGCCTTCGATGCCGATTGGCATATCGCAGATATTGAGAATTTTGGCTTCAGGACGCAAACGACGCGTCGCCTCAGCAACAATCGCTGCCGGGTTGGAGTAATTGAGCATCCAGGCATTAGGTGAGTATTTCTCCATATAATCGACGATCTCCAGCACACCGCCGATAGAGCGCATACCGTAGGCAATACCGCCCGGCCCGCAGGTTTCCTGGCCGACAACGCCGTGGCTCAACGGGATTTTTTCATCTTTTTCCCGCATCGGGTATTTACCTACCCGGATATGTGCCATCACAAAATCAACATCGCTAAAGGCAATCTGCGGGTTAGTGGAGTAACTGAATTCAATTTCTGGTGCCTGCTCTTGAAGAATGACTTTGCAGGCTTCTGCTATCGTCTCTTGGCGAGCGCCATCATTGTCATAGAATTTAATGGCGCGCAGCGGGAAACGATGCTGGTTAGCTAATAACATCAGGACAATCCCTGGTGTAAAGGTGCTGCCGCCACCGGCTACAGCTACTGAGAATTTTTTCATGATACAGCCTCCGTCATGGATGTTTTTTCAAGAGTAGAAATGTCTTTCATCAGGTTTTCGATCTGGTCCCTGACCTGGGGGACATGCAGGCCGACAATCACCTGGATACCGTTACCACGGCGCACCACACCGTGTGCTCCCAATGATTTGAATACCTCGTCGCTTTGCGTCTGTGCCATATCTGCTAGAGTGATGCGCAAGCGTGTGGCGCAATTGTTAACGCTGAGAATATTGCTGCTGCCACCGAGAGCCTGCAGAAATCCCGCAGCTTGACCTGTGCTGGCCGCTGCAGTGGTTGGCTTACGTGCAGCCTGATAATCCGCTTTGCTGTAGAGCCTGATTTCACTCTCCTCACGGCCTGGTGTTTTTAAGTTAAAGCGCAGGATCAGCGCGCGGAAGATGACGAAGTAAACGCCGGTGAAAGCAACGCCAATACCGATCTGCGTGACCACCGTCGAGGCATGATTATGGAACATCGGGATCCAATTCTGCGGCAGGAACTGATCCAGCAGGCCGCCGCCCATGTTGCCTACCACTCCGCAGATATACATCACGGTGGCCATGGTCGCCGCCAGGAAGGCATGCACCGCAAACAACACCGGGGAAATAAACAGGAAGGTGAACTCCAGTGGTTCGGTAATGCCCACCAACATTGCGGTAAGGGTTGCCGGGATCAGTAAGCCAGCCACTTTGACACGGTTTTCAGGAGCCGCAGTGAAGTACAATGCCAGCGCGATGCCCACTGAGCCGAATACCTTCGAGTTACCGTGCAGTGCGAAACCTCCTTCCGGGAACAGCGTTTTCAAAGGCTCGGTGCTTTGACTGAATTCTTGCAGATGTTGCGCCCAATACATTTGGATCCCGCCCTCAACGGCGGCAGGGCCGAAGATGAACGGGCCATACACGAAGTGGTGTAACCCGGTCGGGATCAGAATTCGTTCAAGGAAGGTATAAACCCACACGCCAAGCGCCCCAGCCCCACGCAGAAAGACCTGTAAGGATTCGATACCCAACTGTATCTTCGGCCAGCCCAGCAGCGTCAGCCAGGCGCAGGGGATCATCACCAGAAAAGCGACAATCACCACAAAAGAACTCCCCTGGAATATGCCAAGAAATACCGGCAGTGGTTTATCGAAATAGCGGTTGTGAATAGCGGTGACCAAACCGGAAATCACTATTGCACCAATGATACTGGTATCGAGAGTTTTAATCCCAGCGATCAAGGTTAACCCGTTTCCAGTATTAGGGTCGGCACTGAAGTCGACGTTAAAAAAAGGCCCCCAGGTCATCCCCATGGCATTAATAAAATAATTCCAGGTCAAGAAACTGACCAATACTGCCAAACAGGCACGGCCCTGGGCCTGTTTGGCAAGGCCAATGGGGAGACCGACGGCGAATATCAGCGGCATATTACGAAATACCGTCCAACCGCCTTCCTCTATGATATGAACAATTTGAGCAAATAAATGATTGGGATCTGCGAGGACTTCCCCTACAAACATAGGGTTTCGCAACATAATAGCAATACCCACTACGATACCTGCAAAAGGAAATAGCAAGACCGGGGTGAACATCGCGCCACCGAAACGTTGTATTTGACTGAGCATTCTTAAATCCTCATTTAACAACCTGAAAGATAATCGACCTTATTTTTTTAATACTGGGCTGGGAATGAGAGTAGGAATCTGTGAGTGATATAGCTTGGCCGGGTGTAGCAATTCGTGATCGCATTCATGGTTTTTATGTTGGGATAGTTGTCTACTTTCAGCTGGTTTTCTATACACGGTAATTTTTAGATGCAGTGAGATTGTTCTGAGTAAACTTTAACCGTATGTTATTAATGGTATTAAGTGTTAATTTTTTTCCCTGTTGCCCTACCTCAAAGAGGTCTAGTCATGATCTACAAATCAATTGCCGATCAGTTAAGAATTCGGCTGAATTCCGCCGATTACAACATTGGCAGCCCGCTACCCAGTGAAAAGCGCCTTGCCGAAGAATTTGACGTGTCACGGATGACTATTCGCAAGGCAGTAGATTTATTGATAGGTTGGGGGTTGGTTATCCGGCGACATGGCAGTGGGACTTATGTCGCAAAAAAGGATGTATATCATGAAACTACCAACCTGACGGGTTTTATCGAGGTCATGAGAAATCAGGGTAAACAAGTGGTAAGTGAAGTTCTGGAGTTTGTGGTTATGCCCGCACCTCCGGCAATTGCCAGCCAATTACGTATCAAGATTGATGAACGCATCTATTATTCCCGTCGGGTGCGTTTTGTAGAGGGAAAACCGTTAATGGTAGAAGACAGTTATATGCCTTTTAAGTTATTTCGTAATTTATCCGTAGCCCATCTTGAAGGATCAAAATTCAGCTATATTGAGGATGAATGTAAAATAGTTATTTGTGGTAACTATGAAAGTCTTACGCCGGTATTAGCTGATAAGAAAATGGCGGCATTGCTTAATATTGAACAGCAAACACCGATATTAAGGATTACCTCTCTTTCGTATAGCGATGATGGCCAATTTCTCAATTATTCGGTGATGTTTCGCAATGCCAGCGAATATCAGGTGGATTACCATCTGAGAAGAGAGTTATCCCATGGGAATTTACACTGAGCAGCATGCGATCTGAGCCGTCTGGCTTGAACAGAACGTTACCCTGTCTATCACTTTCCGCTTTGCTATTGTTATTATCTTGCTCGAAATTATCTATAACTGATTGTTTTATCAAATTTTAGCCTTTCCATTTAGAGTATGATCTCTATTGAATTGTTCAAGTTACAGACTTTTTGGGTAGCCTGTTCAGCTTGAACGGCGACCGGTTTATACCCTAAATAACTCGAGTTGCATGTAGGCGGCTAGTTCGAGGGGCGCCAGGAGCATAGGCCACTATGTGACTGGTACTTGCGGATACAGCCAACTATCCAGGCAGCTCGAAGAATGACGGCTATAGAAGGCTATTTTCTGAGGTGTTATGGATATTCATCACTTTAAAACGTTCAACCAAGTGGTTATAAGCGGTAGTTTCACCAAGGCTGCGCAGGCTCTGTTCCTGTCTCAACCAGCGATCAGCATGCAGATCCAGGCACTGGAAGGCTTCCTGAAGGTTACGCTGTTTGATCGTTCCCGGCGCCAAGTGAGTTTGACAAGAGAGGGGGAGGTTCTTTTTGAATACACTCAACGCATATTTTCGCTTTTTGATGAAGTACAGAGTGTGTTTCAAGATATCAGTAAACTTCAGGTCGGACGCTTGCGGATAGGGGCCACCGGAGTGATGGGAACTTACTATCTGACTCGCTTTATTCGCCGTTTTCATGAATGTTTTCCAGGTATTGAGCTTGAGATCCTGACTGGCAACTCCTGGCGCATTGCGGAATTGGTTTCCGCTGGTGAGGTTGAATTAGGCTTTGCGGGACGCTCGGTTATCCGCTCACAGCTCCAGCAAGTGTTATTGCATCGTGAAAATTACAAAATGGTAGTGGGCAAAAGTTCAGCTTTGGCAGCCCATGCCGAGGAAACCCTGTCACCAGAGATACTTCTGGAAATGCCTTTTGTGATGAGGGAAAAGGGAACGAAAATCCGCGCTAAAATGAGCGCCTGGTTTAAACGACATACTGACGTACTTACCCCAGAGAATACCGTCACTCTATCTAATATTGAGGCGACGAAACGGCTTATAGCCAGTGGCTATGGTGTGACCTCGATACCCTATCTGGCAGTCTCCGACCAACTGGCGCAAGGGGAACTGATCGAACTGAAGGTGAAAGGATTCAATCTGGTAGTGGATTATTATCTGGTTTGTCACAGCGAACGCCGGCTTTCGCAAGCGGCACTGGGTTTTATTTCTCTTATGCGTGAAGATGCACCAAATACGGATTGGGGGGCATTTCCGGAGTTACTAAACAGTATTCCCGGTAGGAAACGTTAAACTTTGGGAATAAACTTTTCCAACTTGTTAAATATTAATTCTGTAAAGGCTATTTGAAATTATATTTTCCAAAATAGAGTGATTGGAAAAGTCTTAAACACTAAATTGATTAAAGGTGGCCAATAATTAACTACAGGTAAATTTGGCTGAATACTCCCCTGCTATCGATTTTTTAAATAAAATCAAGGTGATAATGTAAAAAATAGTGTTTTTTAATCATTTTTGTGACCCTTATCAATCTATCAAATTATGTTATGGGTCTGATGGTTTAATACGATTTCCCATTTATTTTGATGCTATCTACTATCGACTCAGTAACATAATAAAAATCTTTTCGATAGAGCATTTAATTCAATAAGGGGTTAACCATGGCAAAAGAAATAGAACGCAAGTTTTTACTCTGTGGGGATGAGTGGCGAACTCTGGCTAAAGGGACGCATTATCGACAAGGATATCTTAACAGTATCAAAGAGCGTACCGTGCGTATTCGTACAATTAATGATAAAGCTTTTCTTACAGTTAAAGGTATTACTGTCTCTGCCACGCGTGCAGAATATGAATATGAAATCCCTTTTAACGACTGCACCGAGATGTTGGAGGGTTTGGCTGAGCGGCCAATTATTGAGAAGAAACGCTACAAAATTCCTTATGGAGGGTTGGTGTGGGAGGTAGATGAATTTCTGGGCGTCAACGAAGGGCTAATCGTTGCAGAAGTCGAGTTGCAAAGTGAGGACCAGGTTTTTGACAAACCAGACTGGGTTGGGGAGGAAGTGAGTGGTGATCCACGTTACTTCAACTCCAATCTGGTGACATGTCCTTACAGTACCTGGAAAAAATAGCGCTATTTCTACCTCAAATCGACTAACCAAACAGGATGGATATCATGAATAGCCATATGGAAAAAAACGTCGCCATTTCCTCCAGCGATGCTGAAAAAATCATTCCACGTGCTGAATTCCGGGTATTTGGGCACGGTATCATCGAGCGTGTGAAAGAGAAAATGTGGGAGGCAAACGCGACGTTGTTCAAAGCTCGCAAAATGCCCAATGAGACTTACTTCCTTTCTGTTCACACCGATGCAGTTAACGTAAAGGTGCGTGATGGATTGCTGGATATCAAAACCAAAATTGGTGAAACCCCCGAAGGGTATGAAATTTTCCAACCGCGCGGCAAATTCCAGTTTCCAGTCAAGCGTGATGAACTGATAACCATACTTCAATACCTTGAAGTCCCCATGGAGCTGGATCAGGAAAGCTATACGCTTGATGCATTTATTGCCATGGCAAAAGCCAGCAGAGAACTGGTGCCGGTAAGCGTGGAGAAAATGCGCTATGGATTTACCGTTAACGGCATCATCAGTGAATATGCACAGGTTTGGCTTAACGGTGCTCTGATAGAAACCGCATGTTGTGAAAGTGAGAACTACGGAGGTATCAAAACTACTGTAGCCGCGTTAGGGATAGCGGAACTTCCCAATACCAACTATCTGAAGGCGGCTAAGCAAGTCGTTGGGATGTAGTTTATTACGTACCGATAGATTAGAGCATTTCTCTTGTCTATCGGTGCCAGAGGAGACAAGGCTATGTCACAAAAAGACTCCACACACTCGTTTGATCCACTGGATATGCGCAATTATTCCTTGGAAAAGTTTAAGGAAATCAAGTCCGGTATCTGGATGGAGCGCATTAAATTTATCGGTATGCCACTAGCTATCCTGCTGTTCTTGGCTTTCCATTTGCAGTGGATTGGCGCTATCGAGATATTTGAAACGCAAACTAAAGTTCCGCCTGCCAATTGCTACAGCGCCACCGGGATATTCCTTGCTTCACTGGTACTATGGTTGACTGAAGCCATTCCAAATTATCTGACTTCACTTATTGTGGTGGTGGTGGTCATTCTCACTGGCACCATGAAAATGCGTCCGGCGTTTGCCATGCTGGGTGAGCCAGTCATGATCCTCAATATCGCCAGTTTTATAATGGCAAGCGCCTTGGTGGTTACCGGTCTGGCAAAACGAATGTCGGTCTGGCTGCTTGTCCGCATGGGCCACAAAATGGGGTTGTTGTTCTGGTGTTTCATCCTGCTCAATCTGATCTTGGGCGCGTTTATCAGTGCAACTTCGGCAAAAACAGCGCTCTTATTGCCCCTGTTTATGGTGATCTCTGCCATCTACGGTGCCACGGGGGGAGAAAAGCGTAACAACGTTGGTCGTAATATGGTGCTGCTTAACCTGTTGGCGAATAACGTATCGGCAAGTGCTTTTATCACCGGGTCTGCTGCCAACCTGCTGGCAGCCGCGATGTTGGAGCAAGCCGGCTATAAGGTCTTTTACGGTGACTGGTTCATGGCCCTGTTCCCGTTGGCCTTAATTCAGTGTGCAATCGCCTGGTACACAGGAACCCGATGGATTTTTCCAATCAAAAAAGAGGATACCGTTCCAAAAATTGAAGGTGGTATGACTCGATTGCAGTCCGAGTTAAAGCAGCTGGGGCCAATCACGGCGGCAGAGATCCGAGCAGCCCTGACTTTCCTGGTTGTGCTGCTGCTCTGGTCGACTGACCGTCTTCATGGCATGCGTGCTGAGGTTATTGCCGTGGCTGGTGCCTGCGTGGTGTTGATGCCCTCCGTGTGTAAATTACCGCGCATGGGGGTAATGAAATGGAATGATGCAGATATTCCCTGGCACATGTTGATGTTCAGCTTTGGCGCTTATGTTCTCGGCGGGATGGTAGATCAAACCGATATTGTGGGGTTGTATATCCACAAACTGTTTGATCAGTGGCAGATTGATCCTGCTGGTACTGGCAAGCTGATGGTCTTTGCGGTACTTAGCGCCGTTTTTGCCATAACGACATTGATCAGTGAGAGTAAAACTGCACGTACCATCATCATGTTCCCGATCATTATCAGCATTGCCAAGAAATTTGGCTGGGACGTTATCGGTTTTTGTTTGCCGATGGCTTTCCTGATCAACCAAGTGTATGTGCTGTATTTCAACTCCAAACCGGCAAACATCAGTTATCTGCTTGACCATTACTCCACAGGGGAGTCTTTCAAATACGGAATGATACAGATGGTGATCATTTGGGCCTTACTGATCCTTTGGACACAATATGTTATGCCGCTGATGGGGTTCAATAGCGCGCTCTGGTAAATAGTTTCAGGCGGTAAAGGGTTACCGCCATTTTAGCAGGAGGCGAAAATGACAGGACAAACGCTGAGAGCGTCTGGGAAACGCAGTATTGAGATTAAGTTAGGGGTCTCTTTCCCTGAGCGTAAGGGAACTCAACGCTATCAGACGGAAAATTATCATATTGAAACCTGGTTTTTTTTCCCTACCAGTTTGCAGGTCAACCATTGGAACTATTCTCCAAAACAGTTTCAGCAACTTCTCAAGAATTATATTCGCCTGCGCCCGCCTACGATTATGCTGCGCAAGCTCGCGGATTCCTGTCCGGTGACGCTTGAGGAAATTAGCCGTCTTATAGCCAACGATAGCGGCGATAATGCGGCTACCGTTGGCTATGAATATCGGTTAAAAATGTTTTGTCTGACTTTTAAACGGGCGTTGCACCTAGAGGCTCGCTACATTAACAAACTCAGCGGTGAGAAACGGGAACAGGCACTGCAGAATTTTACCAATATGGCGGTTGTGATCCTGCAGTCTTATCGTGTTATGCGCAGTAATCTGCCTACTCAGGCGGTGGCTAATGCCCGCCACGTTGTGGATTATTGTGATGAATACTTGGCTATTGTCGCCACCCGTTATGGTCGAAAGGTCTTAAACAGTTTATCAGCCAGCCCCGCATACGACGAGTTACGCAACTTTTGGCGTGAAGAGATGCTCTATCGTAAGGAGAATTACTTAGCTTCATTTCCTTCCCCACTGGCGGATAATGAACAGGTAGTTTACCGGCTTAATACGTTAAAAAAATATATCAGTAGCCCAATGTACCTGGATATTCGCCGTAGGCGGGGCGAAACTATCCTGGCGCATACCATTGCGGGTACAGCAGCTGCCATTGCGATGATTTTTGCTACCGGAGTGGCTTTTTTCTGGCAGGGTAAATATGGTGCATTGAGTTTTCAATTATTCCTCGCCATGGTGATTGGCTATATATTTAAAGACCGGATGAAAGAGGGTTTTCGTGCACGTTTATTCTCAACTTTCCGTCGTTGGTTACCGGACAGGCAACAGATAATATATAAAAATCTCCGCCAACCTGTTGGACGATGCAATGAGTCCTTTGTTTTTGTTGACGAGCAGCATTTGCCCACTGATATAAAAACCATGCGGCATCAGGTACATCGCCTGGATATTCAGAATTACTACCGAAGTGAGGATATTCTGCATTATTCAAAGCACGTCCGGTTGAGGCACAGTAATCAACTTTTTTCGGGCATGAATCGTTCAATTATGGATATCACCCGGCTTGATATCATGCCATTCTTAACACATACCGATGAATTACATGACGAAATGCCAACGCTTGATGATGACAATGTTGTGTAT
The DNA here is from genome assembly GCF_044865145.1 of Serratia aquatilis. Classification (NCBI taxonomy): domain Bacteria; kingdom Pseudomonadati; phylum Pseudomonadota; class Gammaproteobacteria; order Enterobacterales; family Yersiniaceae; genus Serratia; species Serratia aquatilis. The sequence goes on from NZ_CP173186.1 coordinate 1,830,784, forward strand.
GGTGAAAAGGTCTACCACATCAATATTATCCGCCGAGTGACCGACGGGAATAAAGAGTGTTTGCTAGAGCGTGCACGTATTGTTGTGAATAGTGAAGGGATTAAGCGCATAGAACCAGTCTTGGTGGCAAAAGATCCGGGGGAAGAACAGACAGGAACAGTGACTCTTCTTCCGGCCAGATAAACCTACAGGGTAGTATAAATTTTCGGTGACTCGTCTAAAAAACGTGCAATGTGCGGTTCCTTGCACTTACGTTTTTCTAACTGTTGTTGCAGGGCGGATAAACTCGTGAAGTTTAGCAAAGTTTTCTGGAGGTGGTCTATCTGACAGATCCGCCGTTGGCAAAAACTATCAATATTGTTCTTCACGCCTTGATGGCTGCTGGCTCCAAACAGTGCCCACAAAGTGAACTCATTTGGCGGCCTGGTTAATGATCCACCCTCGGCAAATCTATGGCTACTGAGCGTTCTGCGTATCTCAGCTATCCACGAGACTAATTCATCGCGCTGTTCAGCCTCCAGCTTGTGGCGATGCATGAGCTGGTTGAGCGTGGCATATTGGCGAGCAATCAGCTGAGTGTACTGCCGCTCAAGTGGTAAAATACGATGAATGAAATAATCGTGAAGTGTCTGGACCAGTGATTCTGATGCAGTGATTTCCGGTGGTGAAGATACTCTGTTTGGCTCAGTCATGGCTCCTCTCCCTGATAGACATACTGCAAGCTAAGCCAGTCAAGCTGTCTTGTCTGGCCCTTTCTATCTAAAGGTAACAGTGCGCAAGACAAACCAAAAATCGAAAATCGCAATGCTACTTATAACGGGTTCTAATAGTTGTCGGGGGGCATTAACCATGATCAATTTACGACCCCATCGGCACGATCTTCCAAATAACGGGCTTTGTCAGCAGTTTGATTATTTTCATTTCGCCCGTAATCCATATGTAGCACGTTTACACCAATTCACCTTAGGAATGAGAGTATGGTTGAAAATGAGAATTATTTTCATGATAAGGGGGAATATATGTCATTAAAGGGCAAAGTTGTGCTGGTAACCGGCGCTGGGCAAGGGATTGGTAAAGGGATTGCACTACGTCTGGCAAATGATGGTGCAGACATTGCGTTGGTTGATTTAAATGATGAAAAAACCAAAGCTGTGGCAGAAGAGATCCGCAAACTAGGGCGTAAAAGTGTGACTTTCAAAGCTGATGTCAGTATCCGTGACGCGGTTTTTGCAGCGGTTGATTATGCAGAGAAGGAGCTCGGTGGTTTCGACATTATGGTAAATAATGCCGGTATCAGCCAAACCAAGAGCTTGCTGACTGTCACACAGGAAGAAGTAGAAAAAATATTTAGTATCAACGTACAGGGTACGTTGTGGGGGATCCAGGCTGCGGCGGAAAAATTCAAAGCGCTGAAGCAGAAAGGTAAAATTATTAATGCCTCATCAATAGCTGGTCATGAGGGGTTTGCTCTGCTGGGGATTTATTCTGCCACCAAATTCAGCGTGCGTGCGCTGACTCAAGCTGCGGCAAAAGAGCTTGCCAGTTCAGGGATAACCGTTAACGCCTATTGTCCCGGCGTTGTCGGTACCGATATGTGGGTTGAGATTGACAAAAGAATGGCTGAAGAGACCGGTGCACCGCTTGGTGCAACCTATAAAAAGTTTGTGGATGGTATTGCACTGGGTCGCGCCGAAACCCCAGCCGATGTTGCCGCCTTTGTCTCCTATCTCGCCGGGCCCGATTCAGACTATATGACGGGTCAAGCTCCAATGATCGATGGCGGTTTGGTTTTTAGATAACTAGGCTGTGTCCCTTAACTGGACGTGAGCACCGCTGGCGGTCTTTTGCGTGCGGGGAATGGGCAGCGTAACAGAAACAGGCCGCCTGATACGAAAGCTTTTACCAGGATATTGGCAGTACCTGGGGAGGCAGGAAACGCCTCCATCAAGGCAGGATAGGTGCCAGAATCATGAAAGCTGTTGGCCATGCCAGCCAAAAAGCCAAATATATAAGGGATAATAATGTTGTCAGTAATCAGGATGCCAAAAAAGGGTGATGCCTCCAATTAGTAGAACATGTACTTTTCGATGAAGGCCCCGATGACCTTTTCATGGAACTCAATCGACCGTGAGAAGCAGATTGTTTTACGGGCCAGGCGCTTTATACGGGTTCGTAACGTCAGGTTGTTACGTTCAATACGCTGAGTAAATATTTTACCCGTCAGGTGCTTATCCTTCGTGACTTCCCGGCGATAACTGCCCCAATCATCACTGGTTATCATGCCGATATTGAACGGGGTCAGTAATGCCAGCAACTCGCGGCAAGTTTCATCCGTGCGGGGCCCAAAGGTGTAGGCCAGTACGCCGCCTGTTTTGGTGTTGTATGCATACCAGAGCCAGTGCTGGCGAGCCTTGTTGCCAACAAAGCTCCACTGTTCATCGAGTTCGCAGATGAGCGCGACATCAGCATGAGCGACCGGTGAAGACGTTATTCGCTTTGGCGCGAGTTTTTTAAAGTACGGATGACAGTGTTGATACCGACTTTTAGGGTTCTTGGCGTATCCCGGACACCGGCACCATTGAAGGCCATATCAACAATTTTCTCTTTAACGCCGGGCTTTCTGGCCTGATAAGTGTAGGTCAATTGGAATACGGAGCGGCGCTCACGACAACGGAAACGGCTATGGCCTTGAGGGTTCTGAGCATGACGGTAAACCAGCACAGAATCACAACGCGGACAATGGACGTTAACGCAAGCCATAAGCAAACCCCAAAAGGTCGTATTGTATATCGAATTCAATCAATCAGAGGCACCATCCATTTTTGAACAGCAACTCACCATGGGTCAGAATAATTCTTTTGTTCAGTAAGTCTCTGGAATATGTTTTAACGGATAGTCTGGTGAATGATAGTTTCCGATTTTGCGTTTAGGCAGTTTAATTTTCTTTTTAGGCAACCGTTCATACGGAATATGCTGCAACAAATGGTGGATCACATTTAGCCGAACCCGCTTCTTGTCTTCTGAATTAGCAACGAACCAAGGAGCCCAAAGGCTGTCAGTGGCGGCAAACATCTCGTCCCTGGCTCGGGAATAGTCGTCCCAGAGTTCGAAAGAACGGATATCCATCTGTGAAAGCTTCCATGTCTTGCGGCCATCATCAATGCGTGCGCGCAATCGACGCTCTTGCTCCTCAGGGCTAACATCCAGCCAGTACTTGATTAAGATTATGCCAGACTCAACCATTAACCGTTCCACCATCGGAACCGTCTCCAAAAATGTATGTACCTGCTCTTCGGTACAAAAACCCATAACTCGCTCGACGCCAGCTCGGTTATACCAACTGCGATCGAAGATAACTACCTCTCCCGCTGCTGGCATGTAAGGCATGTAGCGTTGCTGGTACATTTGGGTTTTTTCGCGTTCGGTTGGGGCAGGTAGGGCGACGACACGGAAAACTCGCGGACTGACTCTTTCGGTCAGCGCTTTTATCGTGCCGCCCTTGCCCGCGCCATCGCGCCCCTCAAACACGATACAAACTTTCAGCCCTTTGGCGATCACCCAACTTTGTAAATGGACCAGTTCTTCATGTAACAACCTGAGCTCTTGCTGATATTTTTTTTCCGATAGTTTTGTTATGCCTTTTCCTTGCGGCACACCCTTGCCCGGTTTGCGCTTGGCGTTCTTTTCTTTTGAAAGATTGGCTGCGGGGACGATTTGCTTTTTCTTTTCGTTAGCCATGAGATCACCCTGTAATATAATCAATACGTCGCCAGCCTGACGCTGAGCATCTCATCAGCGCGTTTGGAGGGGGCAGACACGAACTCAGGAACCGATGAACAAACACGTGGTTCCGTCCCATACAACAGCCTAGCTGTTATTTCTTTTTGCTGCCAACCATCTGCTCTGGTCGAGCCTGCGCATCAAAGGGACACAGCCTAGTTAAACAGGCTGGATAAACATAGTGTTAGGTTGAGTCCTCGGTGGCTTCAGCCCGAAAGAGCGCCCCAAAAAGCCCGCCAGAATTAAAGCCGGGCTTGAATAAATACCCGCTATGTTCTTCTCCCTCCTTGACGGCGGGTATTCATCTTGTCAACACGCCCTAGATTGCTAAATGTCAGGGCGTGGACCTTTTCATAAAGTACCGGATAGACAGATTAGCGACCCGGAAGCGCGAAGCGGGTAGGTAATTATACGTAGCAAAGCGAGTAGTTAGCCGAATGTTTTTTCACCATTTATCGTCGTAACATAGCGGCAAAGTGATGAAATTACTTCGCTAACAAAAGGATTTTATATGTTCAAGCCTCTTGCTCTAACTTCCGCCTTATTCATTGGCCTGATAGCTCAAGCCTCTGCTGCGGGTCTGAATACTGAACGTAATATCTCTCAGGCGCTGGCCACCGATTTGGCAAGCCGTACTCTCGCTGTTTGTCAAGCTGATGGTTACAACGTGGCGGTAACTGTCGTTGATCGCGCAGGCATCATCAAAACGGTGTTACGTGCTGATAATGCCGGTCCGCACACCGTTAAAGCCAGTGAGCAAAAAGCCTTCACGGCGCTATCGACTAAAATCCCAAGCGGGCAAGTGATGGAAAACAGCCAAAAGACACCTGCAGCCAATAACCTGAAAGACATTCCAGGATTCCTGCTGTTAGGTGGCGGTGTGCCTGTGAAAGCAGGGGATGAGGTCGTCGGTGCGGTCGGTGTTGCAGGCGCGCCAGGTGGGCATTTGGACGCACAATGTGCGACAAAAGCACTGGAGCAAATCAGCGCTCAGTTAAAAGCATAAGATGATAACGACAACGCCCCCACCCTCGTGTCGAAAGCGGGGCGTTTTCATGAGTGGCTATCAGGGTTCGACAGAGGCAATTTTCAGCATAAACAGCAGCGGAAGCTTTGCCGTGTGGCCCAATATCTAGGCAGTGTATACAGACTCAGCAAGTCTGCGTTACGACAGACAAATTTTTGCTTTTTAATCGTTCATTTTTTTGAAAATGACCTTCAAATTCGTTATTGGTAATTAGTTAGTAAATTATTAATAGTTATCAAAATACGGAATTTAAAAACTTCAATCATAATCATCAGGTGGGTTGATATAGTGAAAAGACTATTTATCGCAGGGCTTATTACCTTCAGTGCTTTTAATTTGTATGCACAAGAAAATAATAAAGGCGTAGATTTGTCAAAGTTTAGATTTAGCTATACAGAAATGCAGAAAATCGCTAACTCTAGTTTATTGCCACATCGTATTTTTTATCAGAAAGCCTCTGAAGGCCCTAATGCTGCTTGGTTTGATGCTGTTAAGCAAGGCAATTTGGCCCAAGTTAAAAAAATGGTTGAGTCTGGGCAGAATCTTGAAGTAAAAGACGAGGCCTCACTTGGTCAGACTGCTCTCGGTTGGGCTGCGTTTATCGGTTATTTGGATATCGTGCAATACCTAACTGAAAAAGGTGCTGATATTCGTGCCACCGACCGAGCAGACGTTTATAATTCGGTAAAATCGGCAGTTATGGGTAACAATGTAGAGGTGGTTAAATATCTGCATGAACGGCTGAAGAACGAAATCGATTGGGATGCCATAGAAAAAGATGGCGAAACATTATTTATGGTTGCAGCTGTAGATGGTCGCCTCGATACCGTAAAATATATTCTACAATTTAACCCTAATTTAGATGTTATTACGGACCCTGCCAACCCAGAAAAGGGGACCAGTCCACTTAGTGGTGCCTGTGAACATGGTTTTACTGAAGTTGCAAATTTATTAATACAAAAAGGTGCAATCAATCATAAAACAGGGCGTTCAAGCTGCAATTAAATCAGCCGTTATATCAAGTTCTTTCACGTTGCTGTTAGGCATAAACTGATCGATGCCCCAGGCACTTGGTAAACTAAGTGCCTGGGGTATGAGCAAAGCCAGTTTCCAGTAACTTTGCGTTCAGTACTAAATGTGTTTCAGGGTGGTTCCGAAACACGGACCCACATTGAGGCTATGCATGCTACAACTGGGCTGGTTTAAATAACGGTGTTAGCTTAGAAACCTCTATCGAGGCGCTACGGGCGTGCTCTGGAGAGGTGACATTGATAATGCCAAGGGCTTGAGAAAGTTCCATTTAAAAAGGGTCCATGATGAACATGAACCCTTTTTACACCAGCCAGCGGATCGGTCAACCGATCCTTAAACGATCGGCATTAGCCTTATGGCTAACGTTTTTTCAAGTGCTGACTTTATTTATTTCAGATCAAAGCGATCATTGTTCATCACTTTGAACCAGGCTTTAACGAAGTCACGGATAAATTTCTCTTTACCATCTTGTTGAGCATAGACTTCGGCGTAAGCACGCAACACTGAGTTTGAACCAAACACCAAATCGACACGGGTGGCAGTCCACTTTACAGCTCCGCTCTGGCGATCCACTATCTGGTAAGCATTGCGACCGATCGGTTTCCAACTGTAATTCATATCAGTCAGGTTGATAAAGAAGTCATTGCTCAATACCCCGACTCGGTCAGTGAATACTCCGTGCGGCGAAAGGCCATAGTTGGCTCCAAGTACCCGAATGCCACCTACCAGCACTGTCATCTCACGGGCCGTGAGTCCCAACAACTGTGCACGGTCGAGCAGCATCTCCTCCGGCTGAACCTTATAGTCCCCCTTCTGCCAGTTGCGAAAACCATCGTGCAGTGGCTCAAGGAAAGCAAAGGATTCTGAGTCAGTCTGCTCGGCGCTTGCGTCTCCTCGTCCTGGCGAAAAGGGGACGACGATCTCGACACCGGCTTTCTGGGCGGCTTGTTCCACGGCTGCGCTACCACCAAGTACTATCAGGTCGGCTAGACTGACAGGTTTGGCTAGTGTGGATTGCAGAGCGTTCAAGGCATTGAGCACCTTCTCAAGACGGGCCGGTTCGTTGCCTTCCCAATCCTTCATCGGCGCGAGACGAATGCGGGCACCATTAGCCCCACCGCGAAAATCGGAGGCACGGAAGGTACGGGCGCTGTCCCATGCTGTGGCGATAAGATCAGCAGGAGCTATACCGCAAGCCAGTAGCTTACCTTTGAGCTCCTGGATCTCGTCGTCGGAGAGTTGATAATTTACAGTCGGCACCGGATCTTGCCATACCAGCACTTCACTTGGCACTTCTGGGCCGAGATAGCGGCTGCGTGGCCCCATGTCCCTGTGCGTCAGTTTGAACCAGGCACGGGAAAAAGCATCGGAAAAGAGTTCCTGATCGGCAGCGAAACGCTCTGAGATTTCCCGGTATATGGGGTCAAAGCGTAGGGCCATGTCTGCATCGGTCATGATGGGATTACAGCGAATGGAGGGGTCCTCTACATCCACCGGACGATCTTCCTCTTTGATTATTACTGGTTCCCATTGCCATGCACCGGCCGGACTCTTCTTGAGCCACCAATCATGGCCCAACAACATCTTGAAGTAACCATTATCCCAGCGGGTTGGATGGCTGGTCCACGCTCCCTCAAGACCGCTAGTCACTGCATCGCGGCCGATGCCACGGGTTTCATTGTTGATCCAGCCAAGCCCTTGCTCGTGTACATCGGCACCCTCGGGGGCTGGCCCCAAACGAGCGGCACTGCCGTTACCATGAGCTTTACCAACAGTGTGACCACCGGCAGTTAGGGCGACAGTTTCTTCATCGTTCATTCCCATACGGGCAAAAGTGACACGCATGTCGTGCGCAGTTTTGATAGGGTCTGGGTTACCATCGACCCCTTCTGGGTTAACATAGATGAGACCCATCATCACCGCCGCCAGCGGGTTTTCCAGGTCCCTTTCACCGCTATAACGGCTACCTTCGCTGCCGCTTGGTGCCAGCCACTCTTTTTCTGCGCCCCAGTAAATATCCTTCTCTGGATGCCAGATATCCTCACGGCCACCGGCAAAGCCGAAGGTCTTGAGCCCCATAGACTCGTAGGCTACGTTACCTGCCAGAATCATCAGATCGGCCCAGGAGATCTTGTTGCCGTATTTTTGTTTGATGGGCCACAGTAGGCGGCGAGCCTTGTCCAGGTTGCCGTTGTCAGGCCAACTGTTGAGAGGAGCAAAGCGCTGGTTGCCGGTGTTGGCTCCTCCGCGTCCGTCTGTAGCGCGGTAGCTGCCTGCGGCGTGCCATGCCATGCGGATCATCAGACCACCATAGTGGCCCCAGTCGGCTGGCCACCAAGGTTGGCTGTCGGTCATCAGAGCATGGAGGTCGGCTTTGAGTGCATTGTAGTCGAGACTGTTGAAGGCTTCGACATAATCGAAAGACTCATCCATTGGATTGGTCTTGCTGTCATGTTGGTGCAGGATATCGAGATTGAGGGCGTTGGGCCACCAGACTTGATGCGCCTGGCTGGCGGAAGTAGTGGCACCAGAAGCGAAGGGGCATTGACCGACCCCGCTAGAGTTTTTTTCCATTTTTGATCCTTTTCTTTGATATAACACGTTGAGATGTTTTGCTTCGATTAGATCGTCAGTCAGCTAACGAGCACTTTTGCAAACAACGGTGTTAAGTAAGGCAAAATGCCCGTCGAAATTTCGGCTTATACCAACCCAAGTTTAGCTCTTCTTCGCATGGAGTGTGGCCCCTCTACTTATCACATTGAGCAGAAGCATCAAGTAGCGTACTCGGCGAGTTGATGCTGCATCAAAAGTAATACTGGCGTTCAATGTTTGCGGTATGCATGGCTTGAAAAACCACGATATTCCTCAGAAACGGACACCATTCGCTTAAAAACGCAAAGGACACTATTGCGTTGGGTGATATTGGCTATTTGTCTGGAACGAGAACATTCTACGTGGCATTACACTTATGTGTGATCTAGCGACCACTATCGAATTAATAGACAAAACAGATTGCTGGGAGAACCACACCAGGCTTGGCACCAGCCCCACAGGAGAGCAGCGTTAGATAAAGTCACAACTAATACGGCCTAACATGTACCGATGTTTATACCCTTAGCCCCTGCACCTTGAAACACGGGCAGGTGATACAAAGCCTGAAGTATTGCGCCAGAGCAACGTGCTGAGGCTATCGAGTGGCTTAAAGCGGCTGAGGACAAGGAGAGAGAAGAAGCAAAGGCCAGAATACCCGACCCCATGAAACCGGTTATTACGCGGCATACACGCGGGGATTACGTGGCTGGGCAATAATGTCTTTATCAATCCAAATGTAAGAGCTGCTTCACAGATTTGAATTACAATTTTTTCAGTTCGATTATTTTCTACTATTACCCTCAAGGCCGCGTCCAAAGCGGCTTTTACACTTTATTATTGTGTGTCACTGGCTTTAGTTTTTAGCTCACTCCCCACGTAAAATAAAATAATTAATAATAATCATAGTGTTACATGTTGGTTGAGTCAGGTTTCTAGCAGCCTCAACTGAAAAACACTGAAATTCTTTTCACTTTTTTCAGTCGCGGGTTTTTTGAGAAAGCCCAGGCATGGCGCGTGCTGGCGGGGCTGTTTGTAGGAAAATAAAACTGAAAAAATTTTACGATCCAAAGTGTGCAGGCGGGTGCGGTGTAGTTCCATTTCCGTCATATATGAATTTAGTCCTTGCTCAAACTTTCTTTGATAGTAAAATCTTAATACTCTTGGGGTGTGCCGGTTTCCGGTCATCCAGTTAGTATATTGGGTGTAACTAATTTTGAGAGCTAACGCTCTAGCTACTTTAGCTAGCCTATTCCTTCTAGGCGGTACACTATTCACTACGTTTGACGCCCCAAGAGTAAAATTTAAAGGAGCTATATATGAGTTTGTCTGATCGTGTGTGGTGGACAAAAAAATCCAGAACTCAGGCCGAGAAACGCCTATTATCAAATGATTTCTATTCTCAAGTTATTTTGTTGTGGTATTCTATATTTTTAGTTTTTTATTCAATCTACGGGCTAAAGAGTGCCTCTGAAAGTCAATTATTTTCAGTTGTCATGGTTGCATTATCAGTCTTAGTTTTATGCGCTACGCTTTTTGTCAGTAATAGATCTTTCAAAGAGAGGTCTATGTTGATAAAACAATGTTATGAGCAATTAAGTATTATATATAATAAGTCTTCAAAGCCTAATTATAATGAGTGTGACTTAGAGATAGAGTATCAAAATATATTGAGTATTTGTGAGAATCACAAGGATATTGACTATAAGTGTGCGGTTTTTAATGAGTATTACTGTACGCCAAAAGCAAAGCGCGATGGTTTAACAAAGACCCCTACATGTGTTATTAATATTAATGTTTTATTCTATTACTTATTTAGATGTATTGTGGTGATGTTTTTGTTTGTTTTTCCTATTGGTATTTTTTGCTTTTTAAGGTGACAATATGAGAGTTTGGGAGCAATATTCTCGACTATTTGATAGTGCTAGTTTGCTTGATATATATAATAGTTCTATTATATTTTCTCCTGCGACTGGAGTCGACAATATGTCACATGAGAAGCTACGCAATGTTATTGATGAGCAAGTCGGAATAATATCAAGAAAAGTTACTGTGGGTAATTATAAGTTCACAAAGTATAAATTAAAGTTGATAGGGAAAGGTAGAGGGAAAGCACCAAGAGAAATTTCCATTCCTACTATCAGGGACAAAATAGCCCTTAAGGCCTTATGCAAATTTTTACAAGCTAGATTTGCGGGTTCTGTATCTTTTGAATTACCACAAATTATTATTCGTAAGATAAAGTACGAGCTTGAAAATGACAAGTATGATACTTTCATAAAATTAGATGTTTCAAATTTCTATCCCAGTATCAAGCATGAAGAATTAATAAAAAGAGTCAAAAAAAGAGTAAGGGATGAGCGGATAGTATCATTAATAAATAGCGCAATAAAAACCCCTACCGTAGCACGATCTACTTCCTTCGATGAAATACCTAGCGTAGGTGTACCTCAAGGTCTATCGATATCTAATATATTAGCTGCAATTTATTTATCAAATATTGATAAAGCTCTTAACTCTCTTAGTGATATAAAATATTTTAGATATGTAGATGATATATTGATTCTTTGTGACGCAAAGCGTTGTGCTGGTTTAACCGCAGACATAATTAAAAGATTTAAAAGAATTGGATTGGTTATACATAAACCTAATGAAAGTTCAGGAAAGTCATCAATAGGTAGCGTAAACGTAAATAGGTTTTCATATTTAGGCTATGATTTCGTCAGCGGATTAGTATATGCAAGACAGAGTTCAATGGCTAAGTTGCGTGAGTCATTATTAACGATATTCACTGAATTTAAGTATTCAAAAATAAAAAGCATTGAATTTCTTGAGTGGCGTTTAAATTTAAGAATAACTGGTTGTGTTTTTCAGGGGAAATCAAAGGGGTGGGCTTTCTTTTTTTCAGAAATAACAGATGAATCATTTTTGCATGAGATGGATTTATTCTTAAAAAAACTTTGCATAAGATTTAATGTTGATTTGAACTTAAAAAATTTCGTAAGAACCATTTATAGCATTAGGCATAAGCGTTTAACAACACGATATATACCTAACTTTGATGACTTCACTATTGAAGAGATGATTCATGTATTAGAATTTTACTTTAAAAAATCCACTACTGATATGGCTCCAACAGAAATAATTTATAATTTCAAGAAGAGAATAAGTAAGCAAGTTAAAGATTTAGAAACGGATATAATAGACGCAGGTAGTACAAGGTCTTAATATGTCATCTGCATATTTCCATACCACTGCAACATTTCCCTACGCCCTTCCAAATATTGCACATGGTTATAAGTTCCTCGAATCGAGTTCTTATCAACGTGCGCAAGCTGCATCTCAATCAATGCGCTTTCAAAACCGTGCTCATGCAGAATAGTGCTCATAGTATGGCGGAAACCGTGCCATGTGGCCCGGCCATGATAACCAAGCATCTTGATTACTTTGTTAATGCTGGCTTCACTCATTGGTTTACGTGCATTGTTGTGGTCAGGAAAGAGCAGATTATAGCGCCCGGTCAACACGTTAAGATTTTCAAGTATTTCTAATGCTTGTGTAGACAGCGGTACAAGGTGAGGGCGGCGCTTCTTCATCCTATCCTTTGGGAGCTCACACAACGCATTATCAAAATCAAACTCTGACCACTCCGCAGCGCGTAGCTCTATCACCCTTGGAAATCGCTAGACATACAATGAGTCTATATCGTTGTTTTTAAATGGTTTTATAGGCTTTACGGGATGCGTTTAGAAGCGTTTATGGTGTCCCCTGCAGGAATCGAACCTGCAACTAGCCCTTAGGAGGGGCTCGTTATATCCATTTAACTAAGGGGACAATGCGGGTAAAGGGCTTTAGCCGATTTGCCGGTGCAGTATACCTTTTTTTACCCGTAGAATAAGCGCTTAGCGGTGCGTTTGCTTATTCTGTCGCCAAAATGCAGTAAATTTTATACGGTAAGACCGGTTACATGGCGCTTTGTGGCCTGACCGTGTGAATTTATCCTCCTCAATCGTGTTCCCGTTTTCTCTACATCCACATTCTCTTGAACTCACTCGCTGAGCCTGTTTTCGCATCCAACATCCCAGAGAGCAACCAAAGGAAGCTTACCGAATGAGTAAGGAACACCATCTGGTATAGGAATAAAAATTTTCATTTGGCGCTTTTTTCTACGCAATTTTGATCTGGTGCTGAATATTACCCCTAATGGGGTACTTCCGCTGAGGGCTGCGGACTACGGGCGCTCAGCGGCTTATGGTATGATCCTGTATCCCGATGAAAACATGAGTTGCCCATGCTGGAAGCGAAAAATCTGAGTTGTATTCGTGACGACCGCCTTCTCTTCGATGGGTTGAGCTTTTTGGTGAGCCCAGGCGACATTATTCAGGTTGAAGGGCCAAACGGTGCGGGTAAAACCAGCCTGCTGCGGATCATTGCCGGGTTGGCTCAGCCTGATAGCGGTGAAGTGTTATGGCACGGGGCAAACACGCGCAGCAACCGCGAGCAGTACCATCTGGACTTACTGTTTCTGGGGCATCAGCCGGGAATAAAATCCATGCTGACCCCGTTTGAAAACCTGCAATTTTATCAGGCCGTACGCCAACCGCCTGATGCCAACGCCCTCTGGCTGGCGTTGGAGCAGGTAGGGCTGGTCGGCTATGAAGACGTGCCAGTGGCGCAACTTTCCGCTGGGCAACAACGGCGTGTTGCGTTAGCGCGCCTTTGGCTAAGTAACAACCCGCTTTGGATCCTCGACGAACCGCTAACGGCAATAGATAAGCAGGGGGTTGGGGAGTTGAGTGCGCTTTTTGAACATCATGCGCAGCAGGGCGGTATGGTGCTGTTAACCACGCATCAAGACTTAATTGATACTCGGCGGATGGTAAAGAAGATCCGTTTGGCGGATACCCGCGTGGAGAGTGCCTGATGTTCTTTATCATACTGCGTCGCGAACTGAAAATAGCCTTCCGCAAAGGCTCGGAAATTGTTAACCCGTTGTGGTTCTTTCTGATTGTGATCACGCTGTTTCCACTGGGGATTGGGCCAGAACCGCAATTGCTGGCGCGTATTGCACCGGGGATCATCTGGGTCGCGGCTTTGCTGGCTTCGTTACTTTCGCTCGAGCGCCTATTCCGGGACGACTTCCTCGATGGTTCGTTGGAGCAGTTACTACTGTTACCGGCACCGTTAGCAATGACGGTGCTAGGCAAAGTATGCGCTCACTGGGTAGTGACCGGGTTGCCGTTACTGATCTTATCGCCGCTGGTGGCGTTACTGCTGTCGCTGGACCTGAATACCTGGACAGCGGTGGCGCTGACGCTGCTGTTGGGAACGCCGATCTTGAGCCTGATTGGTGCTATTGGTGTGGCATTGACCGTCGGGTTGCGCAAAGGTGGGGTGTTACTGAGTTTGTTGGTGTTACCGCTGTATATTCCCGTGCTGATATTTGCCACCGCCGCCATCGATGCGGCATCAATGGGAATGCCGATTGAGGGTTACCTGGCAATACTGGGTGCCATGTTGGCTGGCAGCATAACGCTGGCACCCTTTGCGACCTCTGCAGCGTTGCGTGTGAGCGTACATTAGGCTGTGTCCCTTAATTGCCCGTGGTGCCGTCGCAGACCCAAAAGCCCGTTATCAAGGCGGAGGGTGAAGGGCAGAGTGGCCCTCTGTTCAAGCCCGACAACACAGAGAATGGGCTTGACCCACAGGGCTGGGGCCATTTGCGTGCATTGCTGCGTTGTTCGCCGCTTATTTGGTCCACCAAACCTCGCGGCTCACGCCTTGCCCTGTGCGCAAATGACCGCCAGCGGCGCTCGCGTGCAATTAAGGGACACAGCCTAGGTTTGTATCTGTGGCGGATGAAGGCCATTAAGAGCTTTTACCGCAGAAGAGCCGTTCGCCCCCTTACCGAAGGGAGCGGTTACCGAATGATTTTTACCGTGAGCAATGAAGACAATGTGGAAATGGTTACATCAGTTTGCCCGCCCTGAGCGGTTGTACCATGTCTGTGGCCGTTTTGTCCCTTGGCTGGGGATGGCGGGCGCTTTCTGTCTCCTGTTGGGTTGGGTATGGGGGTTTGGTTTTGCGCCCAAGGATTACCAGCAAGGGGATAGCTTCCGGATCATCTACATTCACGTCCCGGCGGCGATCTGGTCGATGGGCATTTATGCCTCAATGGCAATAGCGGCCTTTATCGGCTTGGTCTGGCAGATGAAAATGTCCGATACCGTGGTGGCCGCTATGGCGCCTGTAGGCGCAGTTTTCACCTTCATTGCTTTAGTGACCGGTTCCGCCTGGGGCAAACCAATGTGGGGGACCTGGTGGGTGTGGGATGCTCGTCTGACGTCTGAACTGGTATTGCTGTTCCTCTACATGGGGATTATTGCGCTTTACAACGCTTTCGACGATCGCCGCCTTGCCGGGCGCGCAGCGGGTATTCTGGTGCTGGTCGGTGTGATAAATCTTCCGATTATTCATTTCTCTGTCGAATGGTGGAATACCCTCCATCAGGGCTCCACCAATATGCAGCAAAGCATTGCCCCCACTATGCGCACCCCGCTGCGCTGGGCAATCCTCGGCTATTTATTGTTTTTCATTACGTTGACGCTAATGCGTTTACGCAACCTGATCCTGATCCAGGAACGTCACCGCCTTTGGGTGGCTGAGTTGGTTAACAAGGAGCGTCCACTATGAGTGCCGCATTCAGTTCCTGGCAGGCGTTCTTCGCCATGGGCGGTTACGCGTTTTATGTTTGGCTGGCGGTAGCGGCAACGTTACTTCCACTGCTGGGTTTACTGCTCCATACCCTGTGGCAGCGTAAACAACTGCTGGCTGAAGTCCATCGCCAAGTGGCGCGCGAACGGCGTATTCACCAATCAAAACAAAAATCAGCCATAGCTCAGTCTGATAACTCGCGGGGGACATTATCGTGAATCCACGCCGTAAAAACCGCCTTTACCTGGCCCTTGTTGTCCTGATTGGCATTGGGCTTACCGCCACGTTGCTGCTGTATGCATTGCGTTCCAACATCGATCTGTTTTACACCCCCACAGAAATTCTGCAGGGTAAGGGCGAAAATCATGAGAAACCGCAGGTAGGTCAGCGTTTGCGCATCGGCGGCATGGTAATGCCGGGCTCGGTCAAGCGTGACCAGAAAAGCCTGCAGGTGAGTTTCAAGGTGTATGACGCCCGTGGTGCAATTGATGTAACGTTCGAAGGCATTCTGCCGGATCTGTTCCGTGAAGGGCAGGGGGTTGTTGCTCAAGGGGTGCTGGGGGAGGGCAACGTGGTTAATGCCCGCGAAGTGTTGGCCAAGCACGATGAGAAATACACGCCGCCTGAAGTCGCAGATGCAATGAAAGAAAATCACCAGGGCCCGGCTTCAACCTATGCCAGCCCGCAAGAAGGGAGCAGCAAGTCATGATGCCAGAAGTCGGGAGTTTTCTGCTGTGCCTGGCATTGGCGATTTCGCTGCTGTTGAGTATTTACCCACAATGGGGCGCTGCGCGTCAGGATGCGCGCATGATGGCGGTAGCTCGGCCACTCACCTATGGCATGTTTGCCGCCATCTCATTGGCGTTTGCCTGCCTGGTTTATGCCTTTGTGACCAATGATTTCACGGTTTCCTATGTGGCGGCCAACTCCAATACGCAATTGCCGGTGTACTACCGCATTGCGGCGACATGGGGTGCACATGAAGGTTCGTTACTGCTGTGGGTGCTGTTGCTGAGCTGTTGGTCGCTGGCGGTGGCATTGTGTAGCCGGGCTATGCCGCAGGATGCGGTAGCGCGAGTGCTTGCAGTGATGGGAATGATCACCGCCGGGTTCTTGCTGTTCATTATTCTGACTTCAAATCCTTTTGTCCGTACCTTGCCAGGTTTCCCTATCGAAGGCGCTGACCTTAACCCGCTGTTGCAGGATATCGGGCTTATCTTCCATCCTCCTTTACTGTATATGGGCTATGTCGGGTTTTCGGTGGCCTTTGCCTTTGCCATAGCCTCACTGATGGCCGGGCGGCTCGATACCGCTTGGGCGCGCTGGTCACGCCCATGGACCACCGCCGCCTGGGTATTCCTGACCTTGGGAATTGTGCTCGGTTCTGCCTGGGCTTACTACGAACTGGGCTGGGGCGGCTGGTGGTTTTGGGATCCGGTGGAGAATGCCTCCTTTATGCCTTGGTTGGTTGGCACCGCGCTGATCCACTCGCTGGCGGTGACGGAAAAACGCGGAACCTTCAAAGCCTGGACGGTGTTGCTAGCGATTAGCGCGTTCTCGTTGTGTTTGCTGGGCACCTTCCTGGTGCGTTCCGGGGTGTTGGTTTCCGTACATGCCTTTGCCTCCGACCCGGCGCGTGGGATGTTCATCCTTGCCTATTTGGTGCTGGTGATTGGCGGTTCGTTATTACTGTATGCGGTGAAGGGTGGGCAGGTGCGCAGCCGGGTACAGCATGAAACCTTCTCGCGCGAAACTTTCCTGCTAGGGAATAACGTTCTGCTAATTGCCGCGATGCTGGTGGTGTTGCTGGGTACCTTGTTACCGCTGGTACACAAACAGCTTGGATTGGGTAGTATTTCTATTGGTGAACCCTTCTTCAATACCATGTTTACCTGGCTGATGGCCCCGCTGGCACTGTTGCTTGGGATTGGGCCGCTGGTTCGCTGGCGCCGCGACGAACCATCTAAACTGTGGCGCCGCCTGGGCGTGGCTTTGGTGGTTACACTGGTGTTGTCAATTCTTTTACCTTGGTTGCTACAGGATCGGATTGTCGGCATGACGGTGGTCGGGCTGATTATGGCGATTTGGGTGATTGTGCTGACCCTGATGGAACTCCATGAGCGCGCTACGCATCGTCATAGCTTCTGGCGCGGTCTGACACACCTTTCCCGTAGCCACTGGGGGATGGTTTTAGGCCACTTGGGCGTTGCGGTGACGGTGATTGGCATTGCTTTTAGCCAGAATTACAGCGTCGAACGCGATGTGCGCATGAAGGCCGGTGATAGCGTGGGAATACATGACTATCGCTTTATTTTCCGTGATGTTCATGACATTCGTGGGCCGAATTATACCGGCGCTGTCGGCATTATTGATGTGACCCGTAACGGCAAAGCGGAAGCAACGCTGCATGCGGAAAAACGTTACTACAGCGTGGCACGTAGCGTAATGACGGAAGCGGCGATTGATGGTGGGCTGGCCCGTGACCTGTATGCGGCTTTGGGGGAAGAGCTGGACGATGGCTCCTGGGCCGTGCGGCTCTATTACAAGCCTTTTGTGCGCTGGATTTGGTACGGCGGCGTGTTTATGGCAGTGGGTGGCGTGCTGTGTATTCTTGACCCACGCTATCGCATGAGCAAAAAACTCAAACAAGCGGCCAAGCAAGAGGGGGCAGTATGAACCGTAAATTACTCTTTATTCCATTAATCCTGTTCTTATTGCTGGTGGTGGCATTGTTGGTGCAATTGACGCGAAACGCCAAAGGGGAAGACCCTACGATGCTCGAGTCCGCGCTGATCGGTAAACCGGTACCCACCTTCAAGCTGGAGTCGCTCGAACAGCCTGGTAAAACCTTCGATCAGGCGGTGCTACGCAATGGCAAACCCATGTTGCTTAACGTCTGGGCGACCTGGTGCCCAACCTGCCGTGCGGAACACCAGTATCTCAACACGCTGGCTGCGAAAGGGATACGCGTAGTGGGGCTGAATTACAAAGATGACAGAGCTAAAGCGGTGAACTGGCTGAATCAGTTGGGCAACCCCTATGCACTCAGTCTGTATGACGGCGATGGCATGCTGGGGCTGGATCTTGGCGTTTATGGTGCACCGGAAACCTTCCTGATCGACGGTGACGGCATCATTCGCTATCGCCATGCCGGGGACATGAATGAACGCGTCTGGCAGCAGGAGGTATTGCCGCTGTACCGTAAATACGGAGGTGATGCATGAGACTGATAACCTTGCTGTTGGCGGCATTATTAAGTTGGAGTGCCGCTGCGGCAATCGATACCTACAAATTCAACTCGCTCGAGCAGGAACAGCAGTACCGCCAGTTGACCGAGCAGTTGCGTTGTCCTAAATGTCAGAACAACAGTATTGCGGATTCCAATGCCATCATCGCTGAGGACATGCGTACCAAGGTCTATGAGTTGCTGATGCAGGGGCAAAGCAAGCAGCAGGTGGTTGATTATATGGTGGCGCGTTACGGCAATTTTGTTACCTATGAGCCGCCGCTGACACCGGCAACCCTGATCCTGTGGCTCGGGCCGCTGCTATTTGTAATGATTGGTGGGGCTGTGGTGATATTGCGGACTCGACATCGCCGGGTGAGGCCTGGTAATGAGGCGTTCTCCGATCAGGAGCAACGGCGTCTTGCAGCGCTACTGGAAGAGACCGATAGGAAGAAACCCTAATGGCTTTTTGGCTGATGATAATTGTGCTGTTGGTCGGCAGTGCCGCTTTACTGGTGGTACCTGCGATGCGCTATGGCAAACAGAATAGTGCGGCTAGCCGCGATGCGTTGAATAAAGCGTTCTATCAGGAGCGTCTCGGTGAACTTGAGCAGGATGAGGAACTGGGGGTAATCGCTGAGCGCTCTGAGTTGGTGAAAGAGTTACAACAAAACCTGTTAAATGATATTCCGGGCCAGCAGGCGCAACCGGCACAGCCTATCAATCGCTGGGCTCTGCTACCCGGTGTGGTGGTTCTGGTAGTGGTCGCCGTTGGGTTTTATCTGAAAACGGGCGGATTGTCTCAGGTAATGGCCTGGCATCAAGTAGAATCGCAAATGCCCGAGTTGCGTGAGCGCGTTGCCGACGAGCGTGCCAAGCCGCTTAGCATGGAGGAGATTGCTCGGCTTGGTCTTGGGCTACGAACTTCACTGCAAAATGACGATAGGAATATCAACGACTGGATGATGCTTGGCCGTGTCGGTATGGCGATGAATAATGCCACCACTGCGACGCAGGCGTTTGCGCGTGCATACCGTTTGGATCCGAATAATATCGATGTGCGTTTGGCGTATGCCGAAGTGCTGACGCGGTCCAATGATCCGCAAGATAACAAGCAAGCGACCGAAATGCTGCGTAAAATGGTGGCTGAAGATCATACCAATCTGCGCGTATTGAGCCTGCTGGCGTTTAATGCCTTTGAACAGGAAGATTACCAACAGGCGATTGGGGCTTGGCAAGTGATGCTTAAGTTACTTCCGGCAGACGATCAGCGCGTTGAAGTCATAAAGCGCAGTATTGAACAAGCAAAGGTTCAGGCGGGGGAAGAAACTGTTAAACTTTCCGTTAATGTCACACTGTCACCACAGGCAGAGAAAGCACTTGCGCCACAAGGTATGCTGATCGTTTCAGTGACTGATGGAACAAGTCCGGTCCCTATAGCGGTTAAGCAGCTTCCTGTTAGCCGTTTTCCTATGGTCTTTTCTCTGGATGACAGTAACGCTATGATGCCTGAACGTCTGTTGTCGGCATTGCAGCAAGTGAAAGTGCGCGTTCGGCTCTCGCAGGATAACCTGACTACACCGCAGGCGGGGGAGTGGTTTGGTGAGAGCGGGTTGCAGGCGTTTAGCGGCAAGGAACAGGTCAGCGTTCAGATAGACAAACAGGTTCCCTGATAAAAAGAATCAATAGATTTTCATGGAGAAATATATGAATTTCCGCCTGACTGGGCTGGCTTTCGCGACGGTATTACTGGTGGGATGCGCCAGTTCATCAAGTAATGATCCACAAGGGCGTTCCGATCCCCTTGAGGGCTTTAACCGGGCGATGTTTAACTTCAACTTTAATGTGATGGATCCCTATGTGCTCCGTCCGGTTGCCGTTGCATGGCGTGACTATGTGCCTACCCCAGCACGCAATGGTTTGAGCAACTTTACTTCCAACCTGGAAGAACCTGCCAGCATGGTGAACGAATTCCTGCGAGGCAACCCATACCAGGGGATGATCCACTTTAACCGTTTCTTCCTCAATACCCTTCTAGGGATGGGCGGGTTGATCGACGTGGCTGGCATGGCTAACCCGAAACTGGCGCGTGAAGCACCACGCCGCTTCGGTGGTACGCTGGGCAGCTATGGTGTCGGTTACGGCCCTTATGTGCACCTGCCGGTTTACGGTAACTTCACTATTCGTGAAGACGGCGGCGACTGGGCAGATAGCGTTTATCCGGTGCTGAGCTACCTCACTTTCTGGATGTCGGCGGGCAAATGGGTAGTGGAAGGGATTGAAACCCGCGCTCAACTACTAGATTCCGACGGTTTGCTGCGTAACTCTTCCGATCCTTATCTGATGGTGCGTGAGGCTTATTTCCAGCGTCATGATTTCCTGGCTAATGGTGGGCGGCTCCAAGCGCAAGAAAACCCAAATGCCAAGGCAATTGAGGGCGATTTGGATGAGATCGACTCGGCGGAATAAGCGTTTCGGACTGAAACTGGCTAGTCGTCATTTTCGTCTCTAAATTATTTACTGTAAAAAGCCCATGATATTAAGGGGCTTTTTACGTTTTTTCATATTTTTTACCCACATTTCAAGTCCCCTCAAGTGCGTTTATCGGCTGACGCGTACTTCGAACAGTTAGGCAGTTTTCCCTCATTAGCGATGTTGTGCCCCATGCGAACTCTCGTCAGAACCTCAGACAGCCTAGACACCTTGCGCATTACAGATACGATATTAACAATTCAATTACATTAAATTGACACAATGTAAATAAAATGGTGACATAACCAAGCCAGCATTAAGGGATATTGGATGAGCGACAAGATAGCAGCCGCCGCCGCAGTCAACACGGATGACCCCATCTCTGTAGAAGCCAACCTGCCAAAACTTTCCGAGCTGGAGTATCGCTTCATCACCGAACCCGCTACCGCCGTTGCAGAGTTACAGGCTGGCCGTGTTGACTTGGCGATCCCACCAACCGTTCCCATCAGCATGATCCCCACCATCCAGGCTAACCCGAAGCTGGCGGTGGTGACCACCGATGGCCCGACCATTTACTCACTGCGTTACAACACCCGCCAAGGGATCACTATGGATGAGCGATTGCGTAAGGCGATGATACTCGGCGTTGATCGCGACACGATCATCAAATCGATTCTCGGTGGGCAGGCAGAACCTATTGCCAGCCTGCAAGGTGCGCGCTCTTTCGGCTGTGACCCGGAAATGAAGCCACTGCCTTATGACCCGGTCATGGCAAAGAAACTGCTGACTGAAGTGGGAGTTAAACCCGGCAGCAAAATTCAGATAGATATTCGCGGTAATGACGCCACCTTTAACGAGGTGGTGCAGGCGGTTTCCAGCTACCTGCAAATGATCGGCATCAATGCCACCATCAAGCCTTATGAAACCAACGTACTGCTCAACGATATTATTCCGCAGGGGAAAACCGGGGCGATGTTCCAACAGTCTTGGGGCGGCTGGACTTTCGATTTCGACAACACGGCATACTCCATGTACTACCCCGGCGAGAAATGGAATCCGTATAACAATGACCCTAAAATGCACGAGCTGCTGTTTCCCGATGGCGGTGAAAAAGTGGATCTGATGGCGCGCCTGATAACGCCGTTCAGCAATCCATCACACCTGTTGGGGACCGACCCACTGGGGCGCGACGTTCTGGCCCGGGTTATTACCGGCGGTAAAATATCGCTGCTGGTGGGGTTCACTTCGGTGATTGGTGCCGTGGTGATTGGCGTAACTATGGGGTTGATCGCCGGTTATTATCGCGGATTCTGGGATATGGTGGTGATGCGCTTTGCCGATGTGCAACTGGCATTGCCGTTTATTCTGTTAGCGATCACCTTTATTGCCATCGTCGGTGGCGGGCTGATGAATACCATCATCCTGCTGATCGTCTCGCAATGGGTGCAATATGCCCGCTTGGTGCGTGGTTCGGTACTGGCGCTGCGCGAGCGTGAATTTATCCTTTCGGCACATGCAATTGGCGTGAAAGATTGGCGTATTATCTTCCAGCATCTGTTACCAAACCTGCTTGGCCCGGTGATCGTGCTGAGTACACTCAATGTGGCGAATAACATTCTGCTGGAATCCAGCCTGACGTTTTTAGGTCTCGGTGTCGATCCCACCATTCCAAGCTGGGGAGGCATGCTGGCTGATGGCCGCACCTATCTGCAAACGGCCTGGTGGATTAGCGTATTTCCAGGGCTGGCTATTCTGTTGACGGTTCTTGGGTTGAATCTATTGGGGGATTGGCTGCGTGACAGCCTCGATCCAACAGGAAGGGCATCACGATGAGCATTATTTTTCAGCAACATATCGAGCACAGTCTTGAACAGTTGGTTGCGCGCTATACCGAACCGGCGATGCAGGGTGCCAGCGTTGAGGCGTGGCTGTTTGACGATCGCGAAAGCCGCCAAACTGCAGCGGCAAAACTGCAAGCCTGTGGTGTAAACGCCATCTTTCGTAGTGCCTATAAGCCGCTACTGCATTTCTTTCTTGAAGAGATTGATTGCAGCCAACTCGCGGAGGTTGTGATCCGCTATCCAAGTCATCCGGCTTGTGCACACAACCGTTTTCTGTTGGAAAGCTATCCGTTGAGCGCGCTGTTGGGGGAAGTGCCGGTGCAGTTTGTTGCCGCACAACGGACGGAATCTATTCAAGATATAGTCTATGACGTAACGCTGACCTATCAGGATGGCCGGCGGGAACAGCATCAGGTTTTTGCTCCCAACCGGCTCCATCTAGATTGCATTGGTGAGACGCTGCTCTCGCCAACCGGTTGGCTGGTGGTGACTCATCAAGGCAGTAAAACCAGCGAACGTTTCGAAATCGACCTTGAGCAACTGTTCCAGCAAACCATTACGGCAGTTGTGGATCATAAGTGGGGAGATAATGAACCCTACTTTGCGGAATTGAATATTGCTGTGCAAATCCCGGTTAAAGACCAACCGCTGGCTTATGGCCATGAAGCGATCAGCCTGGCCGAAGGGTTGCATGAGGATATTTATTTCTCACTGCTTGAAGTGTTCCAGCGTAAGTCTGGGCGCCCGTTGGGGGATCGTGGTCTGCAGCCAGGGCAGATAGTGCCTGATATTCGCTATACCAGCGGCGATCCCGCTGTCACTATCACATTGCGAGGCTTGTCGACACAGGACAGCACCGGCGAGACTCAAGTTTTGTCTACGGCGGCGGCACCGCTGTATGCCGGGCAGATTATTGAAGAGTTGGCCAGTTTGGGAGGCAATGAATTCACGGCAACCGCCCGTTCAGGCCGAACCGTTTATGGCCGTTATATTCATGGGACCGACCAGCCAATCATGATCAGTGCCGGGCAACATGCCAACGAAACCTCTGGTGTGGTGGGAGCCTTGCGTGCCGCACAGAATCTGAGTGCTCGCGAAGGGGGCCATTTCTCTATCTCGCCGCAGGAGAATCCCGATGGCTACGCGTTGCATCACCGGCTCCGAGCCACCCAGCCAAACCATATGCATCATGCCGCGCGTTATACCGCACTGGGAGACGATCTGGAATACCGTACCGGTGAGGTTCTGTGGGAAAAAGCCATCCGTACCCAAGCTGAAGTTCTGACCAACGCCAAGCTGCATGTTAATTTGCACGGCTATCCTGCTCATGAGTGGACACGACCATTTTCTGGTTATGTTCCCCGTGGTTTCGAAATGTGGACCTTGCCCAAAGGATTTTTTCTCATCGTGCGCCATCACGCTGGCTGGGAGAACGCTGCCGAGCGGCTGCTTGATGCAGTAACGCGCCAACTGGCGGCGATTGATGGGCTGATTACCGAGAACAGTGCGCAGATTGCCCTGTTTGAGCAACATGCCGGGGAAACTGGCTTTCGCATGATCAACGGTTTTCCGTGCCTGATTGGCGAGGATCAACGCCATACAGTGCCGTTAACTTTGCTTACCGAATATCCGGATGAAACGATTTATGGTGCAGGCTTTATTCGCGGGCATACCGTTCAGATGGCAACGGTGATTGCCGCCTACGATGCATTGCAAAAAGGGTTGTAGAAATACAATTAAAAAGCGCCCCGTGAGAGGCGCTTTTGCTAACTAGGAGAGGATTAGAAGCGGTAGTTGAAGCCAGCACCGTACAGCCAGGCTTTACCTTCAGAGTCGAAAGTATAAGGGCCTTCTTTGATGGTGACTCTCTGACCATGCATGTAGGAAACGCCCACATCAACAGAGGCATTTTTGTTGAATGCATAGCTTGCACCGGCGCTTAGCCAGGTACGATCTTGATCTGGGATCGAGATAGAGCGGTTTTGGGCTGGGACCGGGCTGTCATCAAAGGCGATACCGCCACGGAAGGTCCAGTTATCGTCATAGTAGTAGGTGGTACCCAACGCGATGCGATAAGCGTCACGGAAGCCTTCATGCTTCTGGAACAGCGTTTGACCGTTACTGTTGGTTGCTTTTAACTCCTGGAATTGACTCCAACTGGTGTAGGCCATGCTGTAGTGGATAGCCCACTGAGGTGCCACTCGGTTATAACCAGATACTTCCCAGATTTCCGGCAGGTTCAGGGTTAACTCCCCTGGTACGTTATTGCCATCAGTACCGGTTGGCAGACCAAACTGCCCTAACAGTCCGTTGTAGGCGGAAGGCAGACTGCTTCTGTAATCGCCTTCAAAGTCGATTTTTACTTCGGAACGGTAGGTAAAGCTGTAGCGGTGGTTTTCATTTAACTCATACAAAATACCCGCGTTCCAGCCGTAACCCCATTTATTACCTTCCAGATGTGTAATTTGTGTATCGCCAGGTATAGCAGCAATAGCGCCAGCCTGCTGAGGCGTTAATATCCCCTGCTTGCTCCCTTGGGAAGCGAGCAGAAGTGGCAGATCGCCCGCATAGCGCTCAATCTTGGCCTTGGCATACACCGCATTGAAACCCAGACCGAAACTGAATTGTTGGTTCAGGCGATAGGCTGTACTCAAATTAAGGTTCACGGTAGTCAGGTCTGTGGTGCCACCGACCGAGCCCGCCGGATAACTGTTACTGTACTCAGTTGCCAGACCGTAGTTACTGGTCGCAGAACCACCCACTGCCCACTGTTCATTAATTGGATGAATATAGTGAAGGTCAGGAACCCAAGCGGTCGGGGCGATGTCATCGGCATTCAGGCTCTGGCCAGAAGGAGAAGTGCCAGAGATATTAACATCAGGATCGATAAACACGACACCTGAAGAGAAAGAAGGGCTGTTAAACATCATCATAGTTGCCGGGTTACGGCTACCTGATGCTGCGGTATCGGCCACTGCACCTTCGCCGGAATAGGCACGGCCTAAACCAACGGCTGAAAATTCGTTTAGCTGGAATCCTGCGGCGTTTACGTTAGAAGAGATGATTGCCACTGCAACTGCAAGAGCTGATTTGGTAAACAGGTTTTTCTGGCTCATGACCAAAACCTCATTTTATATGTTTATCATTAAGCAATGTTACACAACGTAACACAGAGCGCGCGATTTTAGGGTCCGCTATCATTCTGACAAATCAGACCAGTGGCTGAATTATAGGTCCGACCTGTCGAAATGTTACAACTTTGTTTTGAACTTTTTTGCGATTGATAGCAAAAAGGAGATCTGGATAACAGAAAAATGGTGTTGCACAACAAAATTCCAACGAATTTTTAGCACATGACGATTTTCATTTGTTTTTTCCACCACTTAAAATACTTAAGAAAAGTAAGGCTAGTGATTGGTTAGCCCGAGGCGTAAAATAAAAACAGTGTTTTGTATATTTGCGCCAGATCATAAATGGCTATTTAGGTGAGCGTAAAAGCCACCCTGAGGAGATTTCGAATATGTCAGATGCAATCAATAAGTGTAATGCTCAGGAAACTGCGGCTTGTTGCTGTGTGGATGTGGGTACCGTGATGGACAATACGGATTGTACCGCTTCTTATAGCCAAGTATTTACCAATCAGCAAGATGCAGAGAAAACCTTGGCGGCATTGACTGAAAAGGCCCGTGGCGTTGAATCTGACCCGTGTGACATCAGCAGTAGCATTAAACCTGTTGACGGTGGCGTACAGTTGGATGTTGATTTCACCTTCGCCTGCCAGGCAGAAACGCTGATATTTCAGCTCGGCCTGCGTTAATTTTTGCTCCATTACCATGGGTTTTGCTCTGGCTGTAAGGTGAAAGACCCTGTGTAAACCTGCGTGAGCGTTGTCACGCAGGTTGATCGCTTCCTCGAAAGTTGCTCCCGCTCCCAGTTTTCACTTCTCTCGGTTTGCCAAATATAAACATTTGGTTAACAATGACCGCATCAGGTCGGACCTCTTCTGTCCGTTGTGTTAACGGCCTACATTCAGGAGTGCTTATGAGTAAGCCATTGCCGTTGGTTACACGCCATGGCGATCGTATCGCTATCGTTCGGGGAATACGTACACCTTTTGCTAAACAGGCGACCGCCTATCACGGCATTCCTGCAGTGGATCTTGGCAAAATTGCGGTAAGCGAATTACTGGCACGAAGTGGTCTCGATCCCGCCTTGATCGAGCAATTGGTGTTTGGCCAAGTGGTACAAATGCCAGAAGCGCCTAATATTGCGCGGGAAATAGTGCTTGGTACCGGTATGAACGTCAGTACCGATGCCTACAGTGTTTCGCGTGCCTGTGCTACCAGTTTTCAGGCGATCGCTAACGTAGCGGAAAGCATTATGGCAGGCAGCATCAGTATTGGTATTGCCGGTGGGGCTGACTCTTCTTCCGTGCTGCCGATTGGCGTCAGTAAAGCATTGGCAAAAACGCTGGTGGATGTGAACAAGGCGCGCAGCCTGTCGCAACGGTTGAAGCTGTTTAGCAAGCTTAAATTTCGTGATTTACTGCCGGTTCCCCCTGCCGTGGCTGAATACTCTACCGGCCTGCGCATGGGGGATACCGCGGAGCAAATGGCTAAAAGCCATGGCATAACCCGTGAACAACAGGATGCCTTGGCGCATCGTTCGCACCAGTTGGCTGCCAAAGCCTGGGAACAGGGGCTGTTGCAAGACGAGGTCATGACCGCCTATGTACCGCCTTATAAAACTCCGCTGCATGAAGATAATAATATCCGTAAAGATTCCAGTATTGACTCTTACGCCAAGCTGAAACCGGCCTTCGATCGCAAGCATGGTAGCGTTACGGCTGCCAACAGTACGCCATTAACCGACGGCGCAGCGGCGGTGCTGATGATGAGCGAGTCCCGTGCCAAAGAACTGGGTTTGGAGCCGTTGGGTTATCTACGCAGTTTCGCCTTCGCTGCTATTAATGTCTGGGAAGATATGTTGCTCGGGCCATCCTATGCCACGCCGCTGGCGTTAGATCGTGCTGGCATTACTCTGGCCGACCTCACCTTGATCGATATGCACGAGGCCTTTGCCTCACAAACACTGGCCAATCTGAAAATGTTCGCCAGCCTTGAGTTTGCCCAACAGAAACTGGGCCGCGAACAGGCGATTGGTGAAGTCGATATGGAGAAATTCAACGTACTGGGCGGCTCCATTGCCTACGGCCACCCGTTTGCCGCAACGGGTGCACGCATGATCACTCAGACTTTGTATGAGCTCAAACGGCGCGGCGGCGGTTTAGGGTTGACCACGGCCTGTGCGGCCGGGGGATTGGGTGCCGCGATGATTGTAGAGGTGGAATAATGAGTGTCGAAAACGCATTGCATGAGCAGCGAGCTAAACCTTCGGCGTTTCATCTTACGCTACGCCCAGACAATATCGGCGTGATTACCATCGATGTGCCGGGGGAAAAGGTTAATACGCTGAAAGCGGAATTTGTTGAGCAGTTCAACGATGTGCTGCTGAAAGCGCAACAGCTCACCACCCTAGAAGGGTTAGTGATCCTGTCCGGGAAAGCAGACTCTTTTATTGCCGGGGCGGATATCACCATGATTGCCGCCTGCAATACCGCCAAAGAGGCCGAGTTGTTGGCGAAGAAAGGGCAGAGTACCTTTGCGCAGATTGCCGCGTTCCCCGTACCCGTGGTGGCGGCTATTCATGGTGCCTGCCTGGGCGGTGGCCTGGAATTGGCCTTGGCTTGTCACAGTCGCGTTTGTTCGTTGGATGATAAAACGCAGTTGGGCCTGCCTGAGGTGCAGCTTGGGCTTTTGCCGGGATCGGGAGGCACTCAGCGTCTGCCGCGCTTGATCGGTGCCAGCAAGGCGCTGGATATGATCCTTACCGGTAAATCCATCCGTGCACGTCAGGCGTTAAAGATGGGGCTGGTGGACGATGCGGTGCCGCTCTCCATTTTGTTGCAAACCGCGATTGAACGCGTGCAGCAAGGTTGGCAATCACGCCGCGCTCTGCCGTGGCAGGAGCGTCTGCTTAACGGCCCATTGGGCCGAAGCCTGTTGTTCAGCATTGTAGGCAAGAAAACCCAGGAGAAAACCCACGGCAATTATCCAGCTGCAGAGCGCATTATTCAGGTAGTACGCACCGGGTTGGAGCAGGGGAGTGCCAGTGGCTATGAAGCGGAGGCTCTTGCTTTTGGTGAGTTGGCAATGTCACCACAGTCTGCAGCGTTGCGCAGCCTGTTCTTTGCTTCAACGGCGTTGAAGAAAGAACGCGGCGGTGATGCTAAACCCCGCGAGCTGCACCGTATCGGTGTGCTGGGCGGGGGCTTGATGGGGGGCGGGATTGCCTGTGTCACTGCCACCCGTGGTGGGTTGCCGGTGCGAATCAAAGATGTAAATGAGCTAGGTATCAACCATGCGTTGAAGTACACCTGGGATCTACTTAGCAAAAGGGTGCGCAGCAAGCGTATGCGGCCTGCAGAACGTCAGAAACAGATGATGCTAATCTCTGGTTCAACCGACTACAGCGGTTTTGCGGGTGTCGACGTGGTAGTGGAAGCGGTATTTGAAGATATAGCACTCAAGCAGCAGATGGTCGCTGATATTGAACGCTATGCCGCACCGCACACCATCTTTGCCTCGAATACATCATCGTTGCCGATCGGACAGATTGCCGCCAATGCTGCTAGGCCGCAGCAGGTGATTGGCCTGCACTACTTCAGCCCGGTGGATAAAATGCCGCTGGTAGAGGTGATACCGCACGCCACGACCAGCGAAGAAACCATCGCCACTACCGTCGCTCTGGC
The DNA here is from genome assembly GCF_044865145.1 of Serratia aquatilis. NCBI lineage: Bacteria > Pseudomonadati > Pseudomonadota > Gammaproteobacteria > Enterobacterales > Yersiniaceae > Serratia > Serratia aquatilis. The sequence goes on from NZ_CP173186.1 coordinate 1,860,276, forward strand.
GCACAGGCAGGGGAAAACCGCGATAGTGGTCGCCGACCGTGCGGGCTTTTATGTTAACAGAATTCTTGCCCCTTATATTAATGAAGCTGCGTGCTGCCTGTTGGAAGGTGAGCCGATAGAATCCTTGGATAAAGCGCTGGTCGATTTTGGTTTCCCGGTCGGCCCGATCATGCTGTTGGATGAAGTGGGTATTGATGTTGGCACCAAGATCACTCCGATCCTGACGGCAGAATTGGGGCCGAGGTTTGCCGCGCCCGCAGCATTCGACGCTGTACTGAAGGATGGCCGCAAAGGGCGTAAGAATGGGCGCGGTTTTTACCTCTACCCAGCAGAAGGGAAACGGCGGCAGAAGCGCAAGAGTGCCGATAGCTCGATTTATTCGCTGCTGGGGATCACCGCCAAGCCCCATATTGAACATGGGGTGATTGCGCAGCGCTGTGTGATGATGATGCTCAATGAGGCGGCGCGTTGCCTGGATGAGGGGGTGATCCGTAGCGCCCGCGATGGGGATATCGGTGCCGTGTTTGGGATTGGTTTCCCGCCTTTCCTCGGTGGCCCCTTCCGTTATATGGATCAACTGGGTGCGGAGAAAGTGGTGCAAACCCTGCGCTATCTGCAACAGCACCATGGTGAACGCTTTGCGCCGTGCGAACGCTTACAGCGCATGGCCCAGCAGCAAGAACGGTTTTATCCGCAAGTAAGTTAACCTGCATAGCGGCCCTGTTTGCGCTACAGTTTGATCAGGGCCGTACTGTGATCGCTATCACTCCTTGCAATAAGGGCAATGTTGAAGGCTGTACAGGGGGATCGGGGAGGGGTAACGTAGCGCTTTGTTGGTGAGCATCCCAGCGCCAACAATTATTTATAGCGTTCAGGTTTAAATTTACTCAGTCAAATAGGTGCTATTATGAGCGGTAAATTTACCTGACAGCGTCGTTGATGCAAAAAAACAGCGTTTTCTTTACGTGAACTTTCAGGCAAAATGCGCGACCGCCCTAGAGACGGCCTTTATTGTTTTAAGTTCTTTGCTTTGAGAGTAATTCGGCGTTTCTGTATAGCGTTATTTTGTCAACAATAGCGGTGCAATATGCAAGTTTTGATTATGCGTCATGGAGAGGCGGCACTTGATGCAGCCAGCGATTCGGTAAGGCCCCTTACTGTTAGTGGCCGTGATGAGTCGCGCCGGATGGCAGCTTGGCTGAACAGCAAGTCAGTGGATATTGAACGGGTGCTTGTCAGCCCTTATTTACGGGCCGAGCAGACGCTGGAAACGGTACGTGAGGCATTAACGTTACCAGAAGGCCAAGAAGTGATGCCTGAACTGACGCCAGGCGGTGACGCCGGTCTGGTAAGTTGTTATCTGCTTGCGCTGGCCAAAGAGGGCGTGGGGGCAGTGTTGGTCGTTTCCCATCTGCCGCTGGTGGGCTACCTGGTAGCTGAATTGTGCCCGAGCGAATGCCCTCCAATGTTTGCTACCTCAGCCATTGCCTGCGTTGAATTGGATCCTGATGGCGACAGCGGTAAATTTGAATGGCAGATCGGTCCATCTCAGCTCGTTGCCAAAGTTTGATTACCGCTATACCCAAGGGCGATGCTAATCATCGCCCTTGCTCATTTTTACTCATCTACTCAGCCAGCTCAACCAACACCAATACCGCCGCATTCCCACCCCACTCTTTAGGTGCCTGATGGAACGCCAACACGTCCGGGTGTTGCGCCAGCCATAGCGGCGTCTGCTGTTTTAGAATGTGTTTGCCATGACCATGCATTACACAGGCGCAGTGAACGTGTTCGCGTTTGCAGGCGGCGATCAATGCCCCTAATTCCTGCTTGGCCTGTAACTGGGTCAACCCGTGTAGATCGAGGAACAGATCCGGAACGTAATCACCCCGGCGCAGTTTTTTCAATTCAAAGTGGCTAAAGCCGGGGCGTACATAGCGTGTAGGGCCTTCATCATCCAGTTGCGGCTGATATTCGTCAGAAAAATAAAAGCTGGCATCTACCTGCTCTTGCAGCAGACGTTGCGGTGCCATCTGCCTGGTTTTCATTTTAGGTTTTGCATGGACAATGGTGTCCTGCTGTAATTTTTTTGCCCCAGATACCGACTCTCTGAAGAGCTGTAATTCATCTTTGCTCAGAGGGTGCTTATTCTTCATTAAATTTTTCACCGAATATCAACTAGGCTGCGATTTTGTTCCTAAATATGTGTTTGTGCCGTCGGAACCTTAGGGTTTTACGAAAATACTTAACTGATTCGTAGGAGCTCGCTTAGTTTACCGCGTCAAGACTTTCTGTCGATGCAAAACTCAACTTCAATAACAACCAACGATGAGCAGGCTTTATCCGCGCTGCCGTGCAGGGGGTTAATCCATAAGTTGGCAACTTCACATAGCTGCTGATTTGTCGCGGGCTTCGTGGCAAACTATGCGGCTAAATCATGAATCATCGAGCTTGCCGGAGGGCAAATTGGACAAAATTTTCGTCGAAGAAGCAGTGGGTGAACTGCACACCATTCAAGATATGCTGCGCTGGGCCGTCAGCCGCTTCAATGCAGCCAATATCTATTATGGTCACGGAACCGATAATCCGTGGGACGAAGCTGTGCAATTGGTTCTGCCCAGCCTGTTCCTGCCGTTGGATATTCCTGAAGATATGCGTACCGCGCGTTTGACCTCCAGTGAGCGTCAACGCATCGTTGAGCGGGTGATCCGCCGTGTCAACGAGCGTATCCCGGTAGCTTACCTGACCAATAAGGCCTGGTTCTGCGATCTGGAGTTCTACGTTGATGAACGTGTGCTGGTACCGCGCTCACCGATTGGTGAACTGATTAACGACCGTTTCAGTGCTCTGCTTCCACGCCCGCCGCGCCATATCCTGGATATGTGTACCGGCAGCGGTTGTATAGCCATCGCCTGTGGTTACGCTTTCCCGGAAGCAGAAGTCGACGCTGTGGATATTTCTACCGATGTGCTGGCGGTGACCGAGCGTAATATCCAGGCGCATGGGGTTGAACATCAGGTGATCCCGATCCGCTCCGATCTGTTCCGTGACGTTCCCGCTATCCAGTATGATTTGATCGTCACCAATCCACCTTATGTGGACGCGGAAGACATGTCCGATCTGCCGCAAGAGTTCCGTTTTGAGCCGGAACTCGGTCTGGCTGCGGGCACCGATGGCCTGAAACTGGTTCGCCGCATTTTGGCCTGTGCACCAGACTTCCTGAGCGATGATGGCGTGCTGATTTGTGAGGTGGGCAACAGCATGGTTCATCTGATGGAGCAATACCCGGATATTCCTTTCACCTGGCTGGAGTTTGATAACGGCGGTGATGGCGTATTTATGCTCACCAAACAACAGCTGATTGACTGCAAAGATCACTTTAGTATCTACCGCAGCTAAACAATAACCTGAGCCCCGTTTGCAGGTTGAGCGGGAAAATAACCAACGATAAGGAGCCGTGATGGCAGGGAACAGTATTGGGCAGTTTTTCCGCGTCACCACATTTGGTGAATCTCACGGTGTGGCGCTGGGATGTATCGTAGACGGTGTGCCACCGGGTATCCCACTGACAGAAGACGATTTGCAGCAAGATCTTGATCGCCGTCGTCCAGGGACTTCACGCTATACCACCCAGCGGCGCGAGCCGGATCAGGTGCGTATTCTCTCCGGGGTGTTTGAAGGCGTGACGACCGGTACCAGCATCGGTTTGATTATCGAAAACACCGATCAGCGTTCTCAAGACTACGGTGCGATCAAAGATGTGTTTCGCCCCGGCCATGCTGATTACACCTACGAGCAGAAATTCGGCGTGCGAGATTACCGTGGTGGTGGGCGTTCCTCGGCGCGTGAAACCGCCATGCGTGTTGCTGCCGGGGCTATTGCCAAGAAATATCTGGCACAAAAATTTGGCGTTAAGGTACGCGGTTATCTTGCACAGATCGGCGACGTTTGCTGTGAGCTAAAAGATTGGGAACAGGTTGAACAGAACCCGTTTTTCTGCCCGGACCCGGATAAGCTCGAGGCGCTGGACGAACTGATGCGCGCTCTGAAGAAAGAGGGCGACTCCATTGGTGCCAAAGTCACCGTTATTGCCGAAAATGTTCCGGTGGGTCTTGGTGAGCCGGTTTTTGATCGTCTGGATGCCGATCTGGCGCACGCGTTGATGAGTATCAATGCGGTGAAGGGCGTAGAAATTGGCGATGGCTTTGCGGTTGTCACCAAACGCGGTAGCGAAAACCGTGACGAGATCACCCCTGAAGGCTTCCAGAGCAACCATGCTGGCGGCATTCTTGGTGGGATCAGCAGCGGGCAGCCGGTGATCGCCCACTTGGCACTGAAGCCTACCTCCAGCATTATGGTGCCGGGCCGGACGATTAATCGCCAAGGTGAAGCGGTAGAAATGGTCACTCGTGGCCGTCACGATCCCTGTGTGGGGATCCGCGCGGTGCCGATTGCCGAAGCGATGATGGCGATTGTGTTGATGGACCACCTATTGCGCCAGCGTGCACAAAATGGTGATGTAATTTCAGACGTTCCGCGCTGGTAATCACGATGAAGAATGGGATATTAGGCCTGATTGCCCTGATGGTATCAGGTTCGGTAATGGCATTGACGCCGTGGCAAAAAATCGATCACCCGGTCAGCGGTGCTCCACAGGCCGTTGGCGGTTTCGCTAATGGTTGTATCATTGGCGCACAGCCTTTGCCTTTGAATTCGCCTGATTATCAGGTGATGCGCACTGACCAGCGGCGTTACTTTGGTCACCCGGATCTGCTGGCATTCATCCAACGCCTGAGCAACAAGGCCAATCAGAAGGCCTTGGGTACCGTGCTGATCGGCGATATGGCGATGCCAGCTGGCGGGCGTTTCAGTAGCGGCCATGCCAGCCACCAATCCGGTTTGGATGTGGACATCTGGTTGCAGCTGCCGCGTCAGCGTTGGACTGCGCAGCAACTGCTTAAACCGCAGCCCATCGATCTGGTGTCTGCCAATGGTAAGCAGGTGGTTGACCGCCATTGGCAGCCGCAGATCGCGTCGTTGATCAAGATGGCGGCACAGGATAGCGAAGTTACGCGTATCTTCGTTAACCCTGCGATCAAATTGCGTTTATGCCAGGATGCCGGGGCAGACCGCGACTGGTTGCATAAGGTTCGTCCTTGGTTTGGTCACCGAGCGCACATGCACGTACGTTTGCGTTGTCCGGCAGGCAGCTTGGAATGTTTAGATCAGGATATACCGCCAGCCGGGGACGGCTGTGGCGCTGAACTGGCCAGTTGGTTCAAGCCTCACCAGCCCAATGCCAATCCGGTCAAGACGGAGCCACCACCGCTTCCACCAACCTGTCAGGCACTGTTGGACAACCACTTTAGCCGCCGCTGACTCCAGACTGGGTCCCTTAATTGAACAGGGTGCCGCCCAGCTTTTAGCCCTCACTCTTGAGGAGGGTTTTTCGGAGCAGGTGCGATTAAGGGACTTGGTCTGACGGATTTTTTCCGTTGTCCCAAACCACGGCGTTGGTGCCTACGGGCACAACTTGAGAGCCGCTGGGTGTGGCTTCACTCTTACAGGTAGGCGTTTTATGGATGGGCTGGTGTTCGGTCCTGAATTACTCGGGATACTGTTTTTTGTAGCAATGTTTGCCGGCTTTATTGATTCAATTGCCGGCGGTGGCGGGCTTTTGACCGTTCCGGCACTGTTGGCTGTCGGTGTCCCCCCCGCTCAGGCGTTGGCTACCAACAAATTGCAGTCTGTTGGCGGCTCGTTTTCAGCCAGTCTGTATTTTATCCGCCGTGGTGCCGTTGATCTTAATACTCAGAAACTGACAATTTTTCTCACGCTAGTGGGGTCGGTGATCGGTGCCATTTTGGTTCAGCACATGCGAGCCGATCTGCTACGCCAAATGTTGCCTCTGCTGGTGATTGGTATCGGCATCTATTTTCTGCTGACGCCGCGATTGGGGGTGAATGACCGTCAACGCCGATTGGGGGCTTTACCATTTGGGCTGGTTGCTGGCGGCTGTGTGGGTTTCTATGACGGCTTCTTCGGCCCTGGCGCAGGTTCCTTCTATGCGTTGGCTTATGTGACGCTGTGTGGCTTTAACCTTGCCAAAGCCACTGCTCATGCCAAGGTGCTGAACTTCACTTCCAATCTGGGCAGCCTGGTGCTGTTTATTATTGGTGGCAAAGTGATATGGACCATCGGTTTAGTGATGTTGGTGGGGCAGGTATTGGGTGCGCGTATGGGTGCCCATATGGTGTTGACGCGTGGGCAAAAGCTGATTCGGCCAATGATTGTGGTGGTTTCGCTGGTGATGAGCTGCAAGTTGCTCTATGACAATCACGGTACGGAAATCCAGCAGTGGTTGGCGCTGTACTTTTAATGTGTTTATACCCTTTATACTTCAAGTTGCTTGGGTGTTGGCTGCGCTTACTCACCCAGTCACATAGTGGGCTATGCTCCTGGCGACTCTCAGACTTGCTGCCTACATGCAACTCGAATTATTTAGAGTACAATACCCAGCTAAATTTTGTGGTTAATTGAGTTTTCTTTTATGTCTGACAGACACCAATATGCGGACCTGATTGAAGTTTTCAATCAGTGCTTCAGCGAAGATTACAATACTCGCCTGGTGAAAGGCGACGATGAACCCATCTATCTCCCTGCTGATGAGCAGTATCCGTATCACCGTATCGTCTTTGCGCACGGATACTACGCCAGTGGAATGCATGAAATTTCCCACTGGTGTATTGCCGGGGCTGAACGCCGCAAGCTGGTAGACTTTGGCTACTGGTATTGCCCGGACGGGCGTGATGCCCAGACGCAAAGTGAATTTGAAGTCGTCGAGATCAAACCACAGGCTTTGGAGTGGATGTTTTGCGTTGCCGCAGGTTTTCCGTTCAACGTGAGCTGTGACAATCTTAATGGCGATTGCGAGCCAGACCGTATCACTTTCCAGCGAAAAGTACGCTTGCGGGTATTGGAACTGCTGGAACAGGGAATACCCACACGGCCTGCCCGCTTTATTCGTGCGTTACAATCGTTTTACAATACTCCCCCGTTGGTGGCTGAACATTTTCCTTACCCGGAAGATCTCTAACCCCCAGTGTTTTTTTAACGAGGAAATTTGATGATCGCAGAATTCGAAGCGCGCATTTTAGCGCTGATTGATGACATGGTTGAGCACGCCAGCGATGATGAACTGTTTGCCGGTGGCTACCTGCGCGGTCATCTGACCCTGGCCGTGGCGGAATCGGAAGAGCAGGGTGATCATAGCGCCGAGCAGCTTAAAGCGCGTGTACTGAGCAGCTTGGATAAGGCCATCAAGGCGGGTGAACTTTCCCCCCCGGACCAGGTACTAGTGCAGGGAATGTGGGAAACCCTTTACCAAGCAGCGTTACCCTCAGCTTAATCTATTTTGTTAGGGCCAGTTCGCTGGCCCAACTTGCAAATGCAATCAGACTTCCCGCCCTTTCAATAGCTTCCTGACCCACATGCGGTTGGGGTTTAACGCCGCCAGCATCTCGCTATTCCCTGGCAAAGGTTCGCCAAACAGCTGCGCCGCCAGTATTTCTGCAGACAAAGGCGCTGAACATAAACCGCGCGAACCCAACGCACCAATCATAAATAGATCAGGATATAGCGGTGCGTCGGCAACCTGCTGCCCGCGTTGGCGCTGCTGCTGTAAATCCCTGTATTGATTCAGTGTGGCTGGATAGTCAGGTACTGCGCCAACCATTGGCATATGATCCCGCGCAGCGCTGCGCACGCCGCAGCGAGCCTGATGCCCACTGATATCCACTTGTTGTGGCCAGCTCTGTTCTGGCAGGCAGCGTAGCAGGCGCTGACGATTTTCCTGCTGCTCAGCTTCACGGTATTCCATCCCTGTTTCCCCCCGCTGGTAGCTGGCACCGATGCAATGTTGCTGATTTTGCGGATTGACGGGCGTCAGATAGCCGTCGTAGCACAAGACCTGTTTTAACTCACTTAATGCTGGTGAGGTAGGAATATGGGAAACCTGACCACGTACGGCATACATCGGCAAAGCGGCACTTTGTGCCAATGTGGTTAATTGGTGCCCATTAGCCAGGATCACCGTTGCATGACTGCGGGTTTGCCCTGAGGAGAAATGGAGTTGCCAGTTTTCTTCGCTGCGGTTCAGGCTTTCAAGCGCATGATTAAAATGGCAGATTAGCCTCTGCCGCTCGGCGAGGGCAAGCGCGGCTTTGGTCAGCTCTGCCGGGCACAACCAACCGCCTTGTGGATATTGAATACCGCCAAACCCGCTATCAACGCCGCACATGGCGCTAAGCGTGTTGCGGTCGGCGGGGTGCACCAGTAATTCTGGCCAAGGGCTAGCCAGTATTTTGGCAATTTTCCCGGCACTCTTCTCATCGTAGGCCAATTGACTGACGCCACACCATTGATGATCAAACTCAACCCCCTGTTTGAGCAGCGAATCGTACAGACGGCGGGCGAAGGGGAACGCGGCTGTGAAGAAGCTTTCCAACGCATCGCCACGGCCATTCAGCAGCGGGTAAAGAGCACCCTGGCGATTGCCGGATGCGCCCTCCGCAGATTGGGGATCGGCACAGTACAAAGTGACTCTGGCACCACGACGCAATAAGGCCAAGGCGGTGAGTGCACTGGCGATGCCGCCGCCGATAATGGCGATATCATCGGTGTTGCCAGCTGCCGGGCGCAAAAACCACGGCGCTTTATGGCTGGCTTTCTGGGCATTGGCAGGCAGTGTCCCGGTGAGCATTTCGCGTTTCTGGCCAAATCCCTTGCGTCTGACCACCTCAAAACCGGCTTGCTGTAAGCCACGGCGAACAAAGCCCGCCGCAGTGAAAGTAGCGAAACTCCCTTCGGGATGGGCAAAGCGCGCCATGGCAGTAAACAACGATTCTGTCCACATATCAGGATTTTTTGACGGTGCGAATCCATCAAGAAACCAGGCGTCAACCTGACCATCCATACTGGCGTCAAAATCGGGCAATAAGGTATTAACGTCACCGAACCACAGATCGAGGGTGATACGCCCTTGCGCCAGCAGCAGGCGATGGCAACCCGGTAGCGGTAACGGCCACTGTGCACGGAGCTGATCAGCGAAAGGGGCTAACTCAGGCCACTGGGCATGAGCCGCCGCCAGATCGGCCAGCTGTAAAGGGAATTTTTCGAAGCTAATAAAATGCAGACGTTGCAAGCAGGCCGCCGGGGTTTCCTGGCTGAAGCGGTCAAAGGCTTGCCATAGAGTAAGAAAATTTAAGCCGGTGCCAAAACCGGTTTCTGCCACAATAAATAGTGGGCGCAGATGTTCACGGAAACGCTCCGGTAACCGGTTGCCAGCAAGAAATACATAACGGGTTTCTTCCAGCCCATCCTGATTAGAAAAATAGACGTCATCAAACTGTTTAGAAACAGGTGTACCCTGTTCATTCCAACTTAATGCTGCGGTTTGGATGGGGGCGTTGCTCACAGTGTATTGCTCATAACTCAAGGGGTAATGGGATTTTAACGGTGGGCACTCCGGGGTGCAAACAGGATGAAGATAATCTGGAATTACTCTGATCGGACTTGTTCGGCGTACATCTGTACGCTAAAGTGCGTTGCAAAATCCCGAATGTAAATTGTGGAAGAGGTACTTGAATGAAACGTGCAGTGATTACTGGCTTGGGAATCGTCTCCAGCATTGGTAACAACCAGCAGGAGGTTCTGGCAAGCCTGCAAGAAGGTCGCTCTGGGATCACCTTCTCTCAGGAGCTAAAAGATTCCGGCATGCGTAGTCACGTGTGGGGAGATGTTAAACTGGACACTACCGGTCTGATCGACCGTAAAGTGATGCGCTTTATGAGCGATGCGTCCGTTTATGCTTATCTTTCCATGGAACAGGCAATTCAAGATTCTGGTCTGCAACCGGATCAGGTTTCCAATGATCGCACCGGTCTGGTAGTGGGGTCTGGTGGCGGTTCTCCGCGCAATCAGGTTGCGGGTTCAGATGGTATGCGTGCCAAGGGCCTGCGTGGCGTTGGTCCGTACATGGTTACCAAGGCGATGGCTTCCGGGGTTTCTGCCTGTCTGGCAACCCCATTCAAAATCCGTGGTGTGAACTACTCTATCAGCTCAGCCTGCGCAACGTCCGCTCACTGCATCGGCCATGCTATGGAACTGATCCAACTGGGTAAACAGGATGTGGTTTTTGCCGGTGGTGGTGAAGAGCTGTGCTGGGAAATGGCCTGTGAATTTGATGCCATGGGCGCACTTTCTACCAACTACAATGACACGCCTGAAAAAGCATCACGCACCTATGACGCTGCACGTGACGGTTTTGTTATCGCGGGCGGCGGCGGTATGGTCGTTGTTGAAGAATTGGAACACGCTTTGGCGCGCGGTGCGCACATTTATGCGGAAATCATCGGCTACGGAGCAACCTCTGACGGTGCCGACATGGTTGCACCGTCTGGTGAAGGCGCTGTACGTTGCATGAAAATGGCATTGCAGACCGTAGATACCCCTATCGACTACATGAACGTACACGGGACTTCTACGCCGGTAGGCGACGTGAAGGAACTGGGTGCCATCCGCGAAGTTTTCGGTGACAACACCCCGGCAATTTCCTCTACCAAAGCAATGACCGGGCACTCTCTGGGTGCTGCTGGCGTGCAGGAAGCGATCTACAGCCTGTTGATGGTAGAGCACGGCTTTATTGCCCCGAGCATCAACATCGAAAATCTCGATGAAAAAGCGGCGGGTATGAATATCATCACCGAGCCAACCAAGCGTGAATTGACTACCGTAATGTCGAACAGCTTTGGTTTTGGTGGGACTAACGCCACTCTGGTAATGCGTAAACTGCAAAAATAAGCATCGGAAACTCAAATTTCTGGTAAACGGGCACAATTACATGTGCCCGTTTTCTATTGTGCCGACAATTTTCGTGTCATGCAGGCCGCCAGATAAAACTTACTGTACCAAAAACGCTTTGAACTGTGGCGTCATCACCGCACTAAACCCATCATCGGTTTTGGTGATCAGATAGACTGCCAGCCCTTTCTCTTCCGCCAGCTTCAGGGCTTTTTCTGTGCCCAAGACCATTAATCCGGTATCCCAGCCGTCGGCTTCGAGCGCGGTGGGCGCAATGACCGTGGCTGAAACCAGTTTATGGGTGATTGGCCAGCCGGTAACAGGGTCGATCACATGGGAATAGCGCTGCCCATCCTTTTCGAAATAGTTACGATAACTTCCTGCGGTGCTGATGCCATAACCTTGCAAATCAACCAATGCCTGTACGGCATTTTCCCTGTCGGTCGGTTTTTGAATAGCGACACGCCAAGGTTTGTTCTGCCCATTCACCCCGCGTGAAGAAACAGCGCCGCCGACTGAAACCAGGTAGTTGGTAATGCCCTTGCGTGCCATCAGCTTGACTAACAGATCCACACCATAGCCTTCGCCGAGCGTAGAGAGATCGACATACATCCCCGGGAGATCTTTTTGTAACCATTCGCCCTGGTAGTCGCTGAGCAATTTCAGATGCTGCAGGCCAGTACGGCTGCGTGCATCGTCGATCTGTTGTTGGCTCGGTATTTTAGCCGCATGTTTATCCGGGCCGAATCCCCATAGATTAACCAGCGGACCCACGGTAATATCCATTGCCCCGTCGGTATCGCGGCCAATCCGTTGGGCCGTCAGGATGATGTCTGCCATACCGCGTGGAATGGGTTGTGGGTCTTTACTGGCGTTCTGGTTGAAACGGGAAAGCAGTGAGTTGGGGCGATAAGTCGAGATATCGTCATTCGCCTGTTCCAGCAAGGCTTCAATCTCCTGCTGTAGTTGCTGTTTACTTTGTGAGATAGCACCACTGACCTTCACGCTGTAGAAGGTGCCCATGGTTTTGCCTTCAATATCGATTTGTGTGCGGGGTTCAGGTTGATTGCAGGCGGTTAGTAGAAAAAGTGCTGTAATTAATAGCAGACTTTTAGCAATAGAGTGAGTCATTGAAAACACCTTAAAAACAAACAATGGCGCTACAAATAGAGCAAAGCTCGGCAAATGAAAAGGGGAAATCGGTAATAAATGCTTTTTTTCTGGCGTAATTTGAACGCTTCAGCTAACGTCATCAGACAGCATTGCCAGAGTCATTAAGTTGTCATCAGGCTTGGAAAGTGAGAGTTATAACATGAGTTCAAATGCTGTTCTTGGTCTATTGAGGCCATTTATGCTTGACCGTTTTCTGCACATGCTAGTGCTAGCGGGCATGCTACTTTTTGCTATGGCTCCGCAGCCGTTAGCGGTGCTTTGCGACTTTGTCGACTGGCGAACAATTGTCACTCTGCTTGGGTTAATGCTGTTAACCAAAGGGGTGGAAATCAGTGGTTATTTTGATTTTATTGGTCGCCAGATCATTAACACTTTGCGCAGTGAACGCTGGTTGGCGATGTTTCTGGTGTTTTCCGCTGCATTACTCTCTTCTTTTCTCACCAACGATGTAGCGCTTTTTATTGTTATTCCTCTCACCCTGACACTGAGAAAACTTTCCTCTCTGCCCGTTGGCCGGTTGATTATTTTCCAGGCACTGGCGGTCAACGCCGGATCGTTACTGACACCGATAGGCAATCCACAAAATATACTGTTGTGGAGCAAGTCATCACTGACATTTATGGAGTTTGTGGGGCTGATGGCTCCTTTCAGCCTGGTGATGATGCTGAGCCTGCTGGTTTTAACCTGGTTTAGTTTTTCGGCAAGAAGCATCAGTAAAACGCCTAACACCCAGGTTTATCCCTACCAGACGCGTCTATTGATGAGCTGCGTGGCTTTGTATGTGGTCTTTCTGGTCTGCCTAAACTTTGATGTGCCGTTCTACGGTATGCTGGTGGTATTTCTCTGTTTTCTGATAATGGCTCGCAAGGTGTTGTTACAGATAGACTGGAGCCTGATCTTTGTATTTATCGCCATGTTTATCGATATTGGCTTACTCACTCAGTTACCCGCCGTGCAGCCATTATTGACGAGAATTGCCTCTTTGCCTGATAGCAGTGTCTACATGTTGGGGATCGGTTTGTCTCAGGTGATCAGTAATGTTCCAGCCACTATATTGCTATTGAGTTACGTGCCTTCCAGCGTATTGGTCGCCTATGCGGTCAATGCCGGAGGATTCGGTTTGGCGATAGGCTCACTGGCTAATCTGATTGCCTTGCGAATGGCTGGAGAACGCATGATTTGGCTAAAGTTCCACTACTATTCTCTGCCGTTTCTCGCCTGGGCAACATTGGTCGGCTGGGGAATGTTGCTGTAAAAACGTTGTTCTGCCACGGTTAGATTGCTTTGTTGCTGCGGCACTTCGGCTGCAGCAACAAATGAAAAGGCAGTGTTAACCGCGTGCGGCAAGCAAGCAGATACTGCGAGTCACCTGATAAGACTTCACAAATGAATCGACCGGCAGGAATTCGAAGCGCGAGTGGAAATTGTGTGCGCCGGTAAAGTAATTTGGCGTAATCAAGCCACGGCTGGAGAGGGCTGCCCCGTCGGTACCGCCACGCATTGGGATCACTTTCGGGGTAATGCCATGAGCGGCAAGCGCACCGAAGATCAGTTCAATGGCACGTTTGTCTTCACCGATTGAGTTGCTGATATTGCTGTAAATATCCTGCACAGTGCAACTTACTTTGGCTCGTGGGTAGTTTGCCGCAACCTGTTGTACCACTTCCTGCAGGCGCGCTTTGCGATTATTGAAAGCGGCCAGATCGAAATCCCTGATCGACACCTTAAGCGTTGCGTTATTGGCATTGGCGACCATGTCATTGAACCAGAAATAGCCTTCACGCCCTTCGGTATGTTCTGGAGTATCCTGAACGTCGAACTGGTTGATAATATCGGTAGCGATGCGAATAGGGTTGATCAGCACATTTTTGGCTGACATGGGGTGTGCGGTTACGCCTTCGATCAGTATCTCTGCCCCGGCAGCGTTGAAGTTCTCATACACCACTTCGCCGAGTTCACAGCAGTCGATGGTATAAGCGAAGTCCACGTCAAAACGTGCCAGATCCAATGCCTTGGCACCACGCAGACCCACCTCTTCATCCGGTACAAATGCTACGACAATATCACCATGGCGATCGGTGGCGCTCAGGTTGGCCAGCATGGTCATTACTACGGTTACGGCAGCTTTGTTGTCTGCGCCAAGTACGCTAGTGCCATCGCTGAAGATAATATCCTGGTTCATGTAGGCCAGGATTTCTGGGTGCTCGGCGGTGCGTAACCAGATATCTTGTTCGGCATTCAGACACAGATCCTCGCCGCTGAAGCGCAGGCATTGCGGGTGGATCTCGGCAGACAGGCCAACGTCAACGGTATCAATATGGGTAATAAAGCCTATGCGCGGCGCGCCGGGCTGGTTACCCGGTTTACGGGCGGTGACCGTAGCATGCTCGTCGACTTGCACATTTTCCAGCCCAAGCTGGCGCAGCTCGGCGGCTAACAGCTGTGCCATCTCATGCTGACCTGCCGTAGTGGGGAGCGTAGTGGCTGCGGCGTCACTTTGGCTGGTAACGGCCAGATAACGGAAAAAGCGTTCGGTAAGCTGTTCGGTAATGCTGCTGCTCATCAGTGTTCCTTATAGTGGATTTATCATGGTTTTAAAGCCAAATTTGTCTGCTGTCCAATCCCGCAAAGCTGTTTACTCTAGGAATGCGAGATATGGCACGGAATAAAGGGGCCTAGGCGAGCCGGATTTTGCCAAGTTGCGCTACCGCTTGGGTGATTTCTCCCGGCGTTAAGGCTGAGAAGCCGAGTAACCAACCGTCGCGCTGTGCGCTAGCGGTCTGATACTGGGCCGTCAAACCAGGCGTAATGACGCCGGACTTTCGCGCCTGTTGAGTTAATGCCCTCTCTTGGCCCTGAGGGAGCCAAATGGCCAGTTGCAACCCGCTAGCTGTAGGTTGTGGTGTTGCAAAGTGGCTCAGGTTCTGTTCTATCTGCAAAAGCAGCCAGTCTCGACGGCTACGATAGAGCTGACGCATATAGCGGATATGGGATGCAAAATATCCCTGCAGAATAAACTCTGCCGTCACTGCCTGCATCAACTGAGCACAGTGCCCATCAAACACCATGCGTGCGCTGTGCTATCTCCAACAACGCCAATCGCCGCTCCAGAGTCAACGCAACACCGGTAGGGTATTGATGTGAAGGTGTCAGATAGGTCAGCCGTGGTACAGGTCATGTGTGATCTGGCTGTAGCCCACACTTGTCACTTTGTTGAAACAGGGCTAGCAATACCTGGGACATAATTGGTCTTATAGCAGTGATAAAATGGGTATTACTTATAAGGCCAAAATTCGGCACAATTGTCATCAATCTTTTGCACGGGAGTGTGATTATGAATGCAACTTCATTGGTTTTGGCTTTTCCCCCGGTGACGGCTCAACAGAGTCTGGATTATCTGCTGGCAAAACTCAGTTATTACGCCGACTCAGCCGATGTTGCGGAAGATCTGCGCAACGGCATCGGTGAGATTGTGGTAATCGACACCCGTGCTGCCGCAAGATATGCCGCTGGACATATTCCGGGAGCGGTGAGTTTTCCACATCGCTCAATGGACGAAAACAGCACCCGGAGGCTCGCTCGTGACAAAGTCTATATCACCTATTGCGACGGTATCGGCTGCAACGGCTCCACAAAAGGAGCCTACGCGCTGGCAAAACTCGGTTTTCAGGTCAAAGAACTGATAGGCGGGTTGGATTTCTGGTTACGCGATGGCCTGCCGTTGGCCATCGGCGATGAAACCGGCTCGATGCAAGGGCAGGAAGAAGCACCAGAATGCGGTTGCTAAAACACCCAGAACAATAGCAGCAGCAAAACGATAGCTATGGCAATCAGCACTCGCGGTTTGTTGAGTCTAGATTGCAGTGGGTTGAGTGGTTGCTGCACCGCAGGGTTTTCGCCAGGCCTGAGCAGTGGAGCTGCTTTATCTAAACGCCGGATAAAGAGCTGTTGGATAACATCACTCAACTGTGCTGGTGTGAGCGGCGTATTGAGACTGCCATTGAAACGCGTGTGGCAATAGTCGCTGAGTTGTTGCTGTTCCTGCTGGCCTGCGGGTTGTTTCAACACCGCCAACAGGTTGTGCAACGTAGGCGATGTTTGCGAGCTAAGCGCTATTTTTACCTGCAGAAACTGGCTGAGTAACTGAAAGTGACGTGCAGGGAGCGGATCGTTGATTTTTACCCTTACCAAGTCGAACAACGCCTGCCATATTTTGGCTGGTGTTTCACCGGTGACGGCACTGAGTCTGGTGACCTGTTGCTGAAGATGTTGGTGTTCTGCAGGCAACAACGGGCGATCGCTGGTGGTAGTTTGCTGGGGATGGGGAATGGCCAGCTCACCAGTTTGTAACAGATTCAAAACCTGCTGCAATTGCGGGTGGCTAAGTTGGCTCAGCACGGTATGGCCGAACTGCTGACGGATAAAATCACTGACGGCCTGGCGATTATTGCCTTGCGGCAGTAGCTCGGTAAGCTGTTGCAACAGTTGGCGGTTGGCGTGGCCTTGTTGCGCGGCAGCGAGTCTATTTTGCAGTAACTGCTCGGCTGGCAGGAAATGACGGGCCAACAGCTCACCGTTGTTATCAGCGCCCAGTTCATGCCGCAGCGTGGCCCAAATCTCGGCGGATTTGGCCGGGCTGAGTGCCATGATTTTCACCAACAGTTTTTCCAGCGCGGTGCGTTGGGCTGGGGAAAGCGGCTCATCATCGGCGGGCGAGCTTTTGCCCGGAGTCGGAGGGTGATTGAGGGCGCTGGGCGCGCCTGGTCCACTCAAAGGTTGCATATCACCTGTCCTTCGCTGAGTAAAAAATCGGCTAACCCGGCGAAAAGCTCAGGCTTAATCTTGGCTGCCCCTTAATTAACCGCCAGCGCTGTTAAATAATGGGTACAGCCCGCTATGATACCTGTAATCTTAGGTCATCAATACTGTCTGCAAGACATTTCTTTACAGGCTAATCGTTGCTTATCCTGTTTGCGCCGCTAAGATAAGCGCAGATAACGTATTGGGGGCGCAGTGATTAATCGACAGCGGATTGCAAAATGGTTTTTATACCTGACTTGCCTGGTTGTGCTGACTTGCGTCACGCAGCGTATGGCAGGGTTGCATTCGTTGCAACTGGCGTTGGGGTTGCCCAACGTCAGCGCTAGCCAGACCACGGTTAACGATGATAGCGAATCCGAATCTACTTCCACTCCATGTGAACTGAGTGCCAAATCGTTGTTGGCTGCATCACCCGTGATGTTTGAAACTGTGCTGTTCGGGATGGGAATACTGCTGGCGCTTCTGACCCCGATCATGGCTCCACGTCTGCGTTTCCCTCCACCGCGAGTTATTTCCCCAACCACCCTGCGGGTACATCTGCGATTATGCGTGTTCCGTGAATGAGTTAATCCCTCGTTATACGTGGTGATTAATTTATTTACGGAGAAAAAAATATGTTTAATTTCATCAGGCTGGCGTTTGCTTGCCTGCTACTGTTGTGGCTGCCTACGCTTCAGGCGGCAGATAGCGGTTGGCTGCAAAGCCCACAAAACGATCATGCCAAGGTCAGACTCCGTGCGGATAACAGCAAGGGTGAGCAAACCCGTGTGCTGCTGTCCGTCGAGTTGGAAAAAGGGTGGAAAACCTACTGGCGTTCACCGGGCGAGGGGGGCATTGCACCAGCCATTAGCTGGCAAGGGGAGCCGCCACCGGCAACCTGGTATTGGCCAACGCCACAACGTTTCGAGGTGGCAGGCATCTCCACCCAAGGTTATCACGACCGGGTAACACTTCCTTTGGTGCTGAAGGGGGGGGTAGGTAAGTTGGCAGGAACGCTCACGCTATCCACCTGTAGCAATGTCTGTATCCTGACCGACTACCCATTTACTCTGGATCTCGCTACACCTGCCGATCCCCAGTTTGATCATGACTTTGCCCAGGCAATGGGACAGGTGCCTATTGCCAGCGGTTTGGTAGATAGCATCCGTGTCGGTTATCAGCACGGCGAGTTGCAGATTAGCGCTGAGCGAGCGGCGGGCTGGCAAAAACCCGAACTGTTTTTCGATACTCTGACTGATGCGGATCTTGGCAAGCCCGTGGTGAGCAGCGATGGTACGCATATGCAAGCACGGGTTCCCGTCAGTGATGGCTGGGGAGAGGGAGCGCCTGATCTGCGCGGCAAGCAACTGCGGTTAGTGATCGGCGATGGGGGCATGGCGCAGGAAACTACGTTGACCATTGGCGGGTCTCTCGGTTTACCTTCATCTTTCGGTTTCCCGCTATGGCAAGCGGTGTTGATGGCGTTGGCGGGCGGCTTCATTCTGAACCTGATGCCTTGTGTACTGCCGGTGCTGGGGATGAAGCTAGGTTCGATTTTGCAGGTTGAGCAGCGTGATAGGCACAGAGTGCGTTGGCAATTCCTGGCTTCATCATTAGGTATTGTGGCGTCGTTTATGGCATTGGCGCTGTTGATGACGCTGCTACGCTTGAGTAATCATGCGCTGGGGTGGGGGATCCAGTTCCAAAATCCGTGGTTTATCGGTTTTATGGTTCTGGTAACGCTGCTGTTCAGCGCCAACCTGTTTGGCCTGTTCCACCTGCAACTCTCTTCTTCGCTGAATACCAAGCTGGCAACCCATAATGGGCAAGGGCTTAGTGGTCATTTCTGGCAGGGGGCCTTTGCCACCTTATTGGCAACGCCATGTTCTGCGCCCTTCCTCGGTACTGCGGTGGCATTTGCGCTAGCAGCCTCACTGCCGGTACTTTGGGGCATGTTCGTGGCCCTGGGTATTGGCATGAGTTTGCCATGGTTGCTGATTGCCGCCTGGCCTGCGCTGGCATTGCGTTTACCGCGCCCTGGCCGCTGGATGAATGGCGTCAGGTGGGGGCTTGGCCTGCTGATGCTGCTGTCTTCATTGTGGCTACTAAGCCTGATGACCAACCATATTGGCGCGAAGCCAACGCTGATTGTTGGCACTCTGCTGCTAACAGGACTGTTGCTGGCAATCGGGATACGCTTAGGCCGCCGCGCTGCGGGTATCGCCACTGCCAGCACGTTGGTAGTCGCCGGCCTGGTATTGCTGGTCAATTCCTTGACCGTGGGCGCTGGGCGACAACCCCTGCACGACAATATCGCTTGGCAACCCCTTTCTGAACAGGCGATCACTCAGGCGTTAGCTCAACACAAACGGGTATTTGTCGATGTCACTGCCGATTGGTGTGTGACCTGCAAAGCTAACAAATTCAACGTATTGCTGCGTGACGATGTGCAAAAGGCGCTGAGTGCTGATGATGTTGTGGCACTGCGTGGCGACTGGAGCCGCCCATCTGCAGAGATTTCAGCCTTCTTGCAGCGGCGTGGCAGTGTAGCCGTCCCCTTTAACCAGATTTATGGTCCCGGCAACCAAGATGGCGAGGTGTTATCACCGCTGTTAACGCGTGAAGCCGTACTGAAAGCTCTATCCGCAGCCAAAGGAACCCAATAATGAAAAATTTTCTGATTTTACTGATGTTGATTGTTACCCCGGTCTGGGCCGCAGCGCCGTTTACCGCTGAGCAAGAGGCGCGAATCAAGGTGTTAATCCGTGAAACCCTGGTATCCAACCCGGAAATTCTGGCGGAGGCTGCAGATGCCTGGCAACAGCAAAACGCCAGCCAACAGATCGGCCAAGCGCTCAAACAAAATAGCAAAATCCTGTTTGAGGATCCGGCCAGCCCGAGACTGGGGGCGAAGAATGCCAAGCTGACGCTGGTGGCTTTCACTGATTATAATTGCCCCTACTGCAAGCAGTTTGATCCCAATCTGGAGAAGATCGTCAAGAATTATCCCGATGTGGCACTGGTAATAAAACTGTTGCCGTTCAAGGGTGACAGTTCGGTTAGCTCTGCCCGCGTGGCCTTGACCACTTGGCAGCAGCACCCGGAACAGTTCTGGCCGTTGCATCAACGTCTGATGGCCAAGAAAGGCTTCCATCACAGTGCCAGTATCGCCGCAGCACAACAGAAAACCGGGGTGCAGCCGGTCGCACCAACCGAGCAGAGCATGACCACGCTGCGCAGCAACATGAAACTGGCGGAGCAGTTTGCTGTGCAAGGTACACCTGCCACCCTGATCGGCGACCAAATACTGCCGGGCGCGGTGTCTTATGAGGAGCTGGAGGCGTTGGTACAGCAGCAGTTGGCGAAGATAAAAAATGGCTAAGTTGAAACGCTGGGCACGTGAATTACTGATCTTGCTGCTGATCGTGGTGGGAGTGGTGTTGGTTATGGACTGGTGGCGCGCGCCGCAGGCTCCACCAGCCTTTAACCAGCAAATGCTACAGACGTTGGACGGCGAGCCGGTGTCCTTGGCGCAACTGAGCGAGGATAAGCCCCTGCTGGTCTATTTTTGGGCGAGTTGGTGCGGTGTCTGTCGTTTTACCACGCCTAACGTGAGCAGACTGGCGGCGAATGGTGGCAACGTGCTGACCGTCGCATTGCGTTCAGGGAACGATCTGCAAGTCGAGCAGTGGCTGGCAGGTAAAAGACTAAAGCTACCGGTAGTAAACGATGAACGGGGGGAGCTCTCCTCACGCTGGCAGATTGGCGTGACGCCAACCTTTGTTGTGATATCCCAGGGTAAGGTGGTGCAGAGTACTACCGGCTGGACCAGCTACTGGGGAATGAAACTCCGGCTATGGTGGGCTGGTTTTTAACCTGGGTTACCAGTGTTAATAAAGCGGGCAGAGATTACCTGCCCGTTAAGGTTGATGACAAAGTCGCCTTCCGACCCGAGATACCCGGGCCTAGCGCACCGAGGGGGCGCTCCGACGGCTTACGCCGTTACGACCCCATCGATACGCTCTCCCTAATAACTGGGTTTGTCAGCAGTCTGGCGGGCAGGGATTACCTGCCCGTTATTTTTATTTGCTGTCAGTGGCCTCTGAGGTAATGCGACGGCGATGGCGCAGTTTGCGCAAAACTGGCGGTAATACCAGTACGGCAACGGCCAGCACCAACAGACATTGCGCGATGCTGCTGCTCCACAGAATGCCGAACTCGCCGTTGCTGATAGACAACGCTCTGCGCAGGTTCTGCTCCAGCATTTCTCCCAAAACGAAACCCAGGATCAGCGGCGACATAGGGAAATGCATTTTCCGCAGTATATAGCCAAACACCCCCAACCCAACCATCAGCAGTAAATCGAAAGTGGTGCTGTGAACCGCGTAGACCCCTACCGCAGAAATGGCGGCAATTGCAGGCACCAGGAACCACAGTGGTACGGTTAGCATGCGGGTGAACAGACCAATCAACGGAATATTCATGATTAACAGCATCACGTTGGCAATCAATAATGCGGCAATCAGCCCCCAGACAATATCCGGTTGTTCGGTGAACATGCCCGGTCCCGGCGTGATGTTGTAGAGCGTCAAGGCCCCCATCATCACCGCAGTAGTACCCGAACCCGGCACGCCCAATGTCAACATGGGAATAAACGAACCGCAGGCCGAGGCATTATTGGCTGCCTCTGGTGCGGCAACGCCACGAATATCCCCTTTTCCGAAGGTATCGCTATTACCGCTGATCCGCTTCTCCGTCATATAGGTGAGCGCACTGGCGATAGTTGCCCCGGCTCCAGGCAAGATCCCAACGAAGAAACCAATCACTGATGAACGCAGGGTGGGGCCAACGCATTCTGCAGCCTCTTTGCGGTTGAACAGCAAGCGGCCAGTCTTGCGGATCAACTTTTGCCCGGTACTGGTGGTTTCCAGCATCAGCAGAATTTCACTGACGGAGAACAGGCCGATGACCACCACGATAAACTGAATACCATCAGAGAGATGCACACTGTCGAACGTGAAGCGGTAAACACCGGTGTTGGCATCGACGCCTACCGTAGCCAGCCCCAATCCAATCAAAGCAGCAAGCAGCGATTTGATCGGATTCTCGCTCATCATGCTGCCAAGGCAGGCAATCGCGAACACCATCAAAGCGAAGTATTCCGCCGGGCCAAATGCCAGTGACCAGCGAGCCAGCAAGGGGGCGAACAGAATAATCCCGGTAATGGCAATCAGTGAACCGACGAAGGAACTGACCGCAGAAATGGAAAGCGCCACGCCAGCTCGCCCCTGCTGCGCCATAGGGTAGCCATCCAGTGCCGTCATGATCGCGGCTGCGTCACCCGGCACGTTAAGCAGGATTGACGAGATGCGCCCACCATATTCGCAACCGATATAGACGGTAGCCAACAGGATCAGAGCGGACTCTGCCGGTAACTTCAGTGCGAAAGCCAGCGGTAGCAGGATTGCTACACCGTTAATCGGGCCCAAGCCTGGCAATAGCCCGACGATGGTGCCAACAAAACAACCGATTAAGGCAATGATCAGGTTCTGTGGCACCAGTGCCACTTCGAACCCTTGAGACAAATACATCCAGGTTTCCATCATTGCCCCCGTTAACTCAGCCAAACGCCGATTGGCAGTGTGACATCCAACAAATAATCAAAGGCGAAGAACAGCGAAACGCCCATCACTGCGCCAGAGATCAGCGCTGCCACCACGGTGGCCCGGAATAGCAGGCCGATGCTGAAAGTCAGCAAGGCGGTAGCCAAAGGAAAACCGAGCCACTCGAATCCCCAGGCATACAGCACTAGCGTGATTACCAGCACCAACAGTCGTTGCAGCACTTTGTTATGCGGCCATTCGATAACTTGCGGCCTACGTAACAACAGCAGCACGGCAAACAGTGCCATCAGCCCAAGAATGGCCAGCGGGAAGGGCCGTGGCCCTAGAGGTTCGTAACTGTACTCGCTCTGTATGCCCCAACCGATAAACAGCCCTCCGAGGCACAGTAGCAGCCACAGGCCAGCAAAAATTCGATCGCTCATGGAATGCCCTTTGGTTATTTGGCTAGCCCGAAGGTTTTTGCCTGCTCGCGATACTGGTTAACCTGGCTTTTCACATAGGTATCCAGCTCTTTACCGGTCATATTGAATTCAAACAGGCCGCGCAGGTCGCGCTGTTTTTTGAACTCTTCGGTATCCATCATTTTTTTGAAGGTATCGATCCACCACTGATACTCTTCCTCACTGACTTTAGGGCCAACATAGAAACCGCGAATAATCGGCCACACCAGATCGAACCCTTGCTCCTTGGCGGTAGGCACGTTAGCGAGTTCGCCCGGTAGACGTTCCTCGGCGTATACCGCCAATACGCGCAACTTATCGCCCTTCAGGTGAGGCACCATTTCGCTCAGATCGCCAGACACCGCCTGAATATGGTTACCCAACAGTGCAGTTACCGGCTCACCGCCACCCTCAAAGGCGACATAGCGCATTTTGTGAGGATCGACACCAACCTGGCGGGCCAGCAGGGCGGTTTTCATCCAATCCTGGCTGCCAATGGAGGCACCGGCACCAAACACCACGCTGTTTGGATCCTTTTGGAAGGCATCCATCAGGTCCTTCAAGTTCTTATAAGGTGAATCGGCGCGCACGGCGATCATGCCGTAGTCTGTGCCAACGGCGGCTAACCATTTCACATCATCGACGTTGTAGCGGCCAAACTTGCCTTGCGAAAGATTCAGCAGCGACCCACCAGAGAAAGCGACCACGGTGCCAAACTCTGCTGGTCGTTGGGCGACGATAGCGTTATAAGCAACAGCACCAACACCACCCGGCATATAAGTCACGCGCATCGGTTTATCGATGGCTTTGGTTTCCTGTAATGAAACCTGGATCAGTTTGCAGGTGAGATCGAAGCCCCCACCTGGCTTGGCCGGAGCGATACATTCTGTACGGTTGGGCTGTTCTACAGAGAATGCTTGACTGGTGGCGAGCAGCAAGGCCGTAGCGGTAAGTGTGCGGGTAATTATTTTTTTCATATCCTTTCCCATTGGTTTTCTTTTAGATTGTGATTGCCCCAACTGACAAGGGGTTGCCGAATTGTTAAAACAATAACCTTTCATTTACCTTTCAGTGCCCGGAAAAGTTTACAGGATGTGATATGCGTCTCTTGTTGGTTGAAGATCACCCCGAGTTATCTCATTGGCTGCAAAAGGCACTGACCGGCCTTGGGTTTGCCGTAGATGCCGCTGCCGATGGCCTGGCTGCAGACCATCTGTTATTGAATGAAAACTATGCTCTGGTGGTGCTGGACGTGGCGTTGCCAAGGTTGAATGGCTTGGAGTTGCTGGCCCGGCTGCGCAAACGGGGGCAGACTTTGCCAGTGCTATTGTTGACGGCGCGGGCAGAAGTGGCCGACCGGGTCAAAGGGCTGAATCTGGGAGCTGACGACTATCTCACTAAACCATTCGAGCTTGATGAGTTAGAGGCGCGTATCCGGGCATTACTGCGGCGCAGCGTTGGCGTGACGCAGCAGGCCCTGGAATATGGTGGCTTGACCTACCATGACGAAGGCTATTTTCTGTTGGACGGGAAACCGTTACAACTGACGCCCCGTGAACTGGCGGTGTTGACAACGTTAATGCATCGCCGTGGTCGTCCCGTTGCCAAGCAGCAACTGTTTGAACAGGTATTCACGCTTTCTGACGAGGCAAATCCGGAAAGTATCGAGCTTTACGTCCACCGTCTGCGCAAGAAACTGCTGGGTAGCACGGTGTCGATCATGACCATACGTGGCCTGGGATATAGCCTGGAGCTGTGCAATGAAGTGGTTTAAAGCACCGCGTTCACTGTTCTACCAATTATTGCTGTTTTTTGGTTTACCCCTGTTGGTGCTGGGAGGGATTTCGATCTACACCCACTATTTCAGCGCCATGCATGCGGCCACATTGGCTTACGATAGAACCTTACTGGCCTCCGCACGTACCGTAGCGGAACGATTGGTGGTACGCAATCAACGGTTGGAAGTTGATGTCCCGTACGTGATGCTAGACAGTTTCGAACGCAATATGAACGATAGACTCTATTACCAGGTTATTTCACCCGAGGGAAAAAGCATCTCGGGGTATGACGATCTACCAAAATTACCGCCCTATATTCCGCGCTCTAATCTCTACCCTGCCTTGGTACATTTTTATAATGCGCAATATCAGGGGGTTCCGATCCGTGTCGCCGCCTTGTTCCAACCGGTCAATGATTCCGGTGTGGAGGGGATGGCGACCATTCTGGTGGCGGAGACGCTGGAATCAAGGCGTTACCTGGCGCGGCAGATGCTGTTGAGCGCGCTACTCAGTCAGGGAACCGTGGTGGTATTGACGTTGATCCTGGCTTATATCCTGCTGAAAAAGGTATTGAAACCATTACGCAGGCTTTCCAGCTTGATGCTGCGGCGCGATCCGGGGGAATTGACACCGCTGCCGATAGTGCTGCCATGGTCTGAAATGCAGCCGCTGTTACTGGCATTTAACCGCTACATTGAGCGGCTACGATTAATGGTGGCGCGTCAGGGACGCTTCAGTGCAGATGCCTCTCACCAACTGCGTACACCGCTGACGGTGCTGAAAACTCAAGTAGCTGTAGCCTTGGCAAGCGATCGGCCAGAACAATGGCGAGAAAGCCTTGATGGCATGAGTACCACCTTGGACAACACCATAGCGCTAACCGACCGCCTTCTGTCACTCTCCCGGCTGAAAGCCGATGAACACCGTACCGATCAAAAACTGCAACCGGTTAATCTGGCACAGGTATTAAAGGATGCCTGTTTTTCTCGCTTGTCTCAGGCACGTAGCAAGCAGATCGATCTGGGCTATGAAGGTGTGGGGACATGCTGGGTATCTGGTGAGGCGCTGTTACTGGCGGAGCTTTGTGCCAATCTGTTGGACAATGCGCTGAAATATACGCCAAACCGAGGGATTGTGACGGCACGATTACTGGTGGCTGGCGAGGGGGTGCTGTTGGAAATTGAAGACAGTGGGCCGGGCATTTCTCAGGAGCAGACTGCGGCTGCGCTCCAGCCGTTTCATCGCTTGGATAACGTGGGTGAACAGCCGGGGGCAGGTTTGGGGTTGGCATTGGTGAAAGATATCACTGCTTATCATGGTACTCGCCCGGAGTTGCTGAGTTCCCCTGAGTTAGGCGGTCTGCTGGTACGGATCCGTTTTAATTTGCTGTCTTGATTATATTTTTTAAACGAGTGTTACTTTTCACATCGTTGAGACAGGGGGGAGTATTTATTTCGGTCGCTAAGCACCCTGTAGTCTTATGTTGCTAGGCTGTGTCCCTTAATTGCCCGTGGTGCCGTCGCAGACCCAAAAGCCCGTTATCAAGGCGGAGGGTGAAGGGCAGAATGGCCCTCTGTTCAAGCCCGACAACACAGAAAACGGGCTTTTGGGGCGCGACCCTTCGGGCTGGGGCCATTTGCGCGCATTGCGGCGTTGTTCGCCGCTTATTTGGTCCACCAAACCTCGCGGCTCACGCCTTGCCCTGCGCGCAAATGACCGCCAGCGGCGCTCGCGTGCAATTAAGGGACACAGCCTAGGTGAAAGCTCCCGAGCAGGGTGCCGTGCCACGTCTTGGGCCCTGCAATTAGCATTCAACCTGAGTGACCTTATTACCCGCGAATCACCCCTTACCGCTGACCTGCTTTTTACTGTGCACCAGCGGCGTTCGCAGGCGCTGTGACAGAATAACCCCCAGCAGGGTGATCCCGCCGCCGATCAGATGATAATTCTGTAACTGTTCGTGCAGGAACAACACGGCGATCACGGCGGTGAAAACCGGGGTCAGGTTCATAAAGATGGAGGCTTTATTGGCCCCCAGACGCATGACCCCGAGGATCCACAGGAATGGCGCAAGGATAGACGCGGGAATACCGGCAAACAGTACCAGCGGGATATTCTGGCTGTTGAGTTGCACGTCCGGGGTCATGATGAAGTTTGGCAGCAGCAATGCCACACCAAACAGGATCTGTACATACAATGATTGCCAGTTAGGCAGCGGGATCGCCCAGCGTTTAGTCAGCACGCCATAAAGTGCGTAGGAAGCTGAAGCTCCAAACATCATCCACTCCCCCTTACCGATACCGTGCTGCAATAGCAAACCGGGTTGACCTGCGCTGACCAGCCAGACCAGTCCTGCTAAAGAAAGCAGGGTGCCTAAGGCGATACCGACGGTTGGCGCAATACGCAGCGCAACGATACTGATCAGAACCGTCAGCAGTGGGATAGATGAGTTAATGATCCCCATAAAGAGTGCGCTGACAGTGTGTGCGGCGTAGTAAGCCAAACTTTGGTACAACACCATGCCAAGCAAGCCCAGGATCATCAGTTTCCACCAATTGGCGCGCACGGACGGCCAATGACGGATCACTCCCGGCAACGCGAAAGGAGTCAGCACGATTAGCGCTAGCAGCCAGCGATAGAAAGAGATAGCGGCTGGGTCGATGGCGGTTGCCGACACTTTGCTGACCACGGCGTTAATCGACCAAATGAGTACGGCCAATAGAGGAAAAAGTGCATTCATGATAATTATTCTCAACAACATACAGCAAGCAGATTAGTTTACCCATGTCTGATTTATTATATATAGTGATAACCAGACAAGATCTGACTAAATCAAGACAACTTCACTATGGCTGAAACCCGTAAATCTCCCACCGCCGATGTCGCGGCACCGCGCACGCTTTTCTTTCGCTGTGAAGAAACCAATGCGGATACTGAGTATCTGCTGCACTCTCATGACTGGGGGCAACTGGTTTGTGTTAAAACCGGGGTGATAGCCCTGAATATCGCTGGCCAGCGTTTTCTTGCCCCGCCAGAGTTTGCTGTCTGGCTGCCAGCCGGAATGAAACACTCCAGCTATAATCACAAACCCGCGCTGTTTCGCACCATTAATATTGCCAAGTCCTGGTGTGTGGGGCTGCCAGAACAGGCTTGCCTGATTAACGTTTCCCCAGTATTCAGTGCGATTGTCGAAGATTGTCTGGCGCGAAAAATGTTGGAGCCACACAGCGAAGAAGAGTTGCGCCTGTGCCAGGTGATGATCGACCAACTGCGCATTTCGCCGATCCAGCAGACCTATCTGCCCACCTCACAAGACAAATTTCTCGGGCCGGTTTTGCAGGCGCTGGAGCGTTGCCCGGCAGACAATACGTCGCTGGCGGTCTGGGCTGAACGGGTCTATACCACCGAACGCACTTTATCGCGCCGTTGCCAGCAAGAGTTGGGGATGTCATTTAGTGAATGGCGGCAACGCCTGCGCTTTCTGCATGCGCTCTCATTGCTCGAACAGGGGAAAACCGTCCAGGATGTGGCTCTCGAAGTGGGTTATAGCTCGGCTTCAGCGTTTATTGTCATGTTCCAGCAAATTGCTGGAACTACACCG
Organism: Serratia aquatilis; assembly: GCF_044865145.1. Taxonomy (NCBI): domain Bacteria; kingdom Pseudomonadati; phylum Pseudomonadota; class Gammaproteobacteria; order Enterobacterales; family Yersiniaceae; genus Serratia; species Serratia aquatilis. The sequence goes on from NZ_CP173186.1 coordinate 1,888,552, forward strand.
GAACGCTTACGTCGCGCGTAACAATATTGGGTTTCTTGGCCATTCGGTGGCAAACTATTTTCTGCTTGAGCCCCCATTGTTGGAGAATATCGTGAAGATCCTGGTTGATGAAAATATGCCCTATGCGGTAGACCTTTTTGGTCGCCTGGGCGAAGTACAGGCCGTGCCTGGCCGGCCAATCCCGCGCGATGCACTGGCCGGTGCCAACGCGCTGATGGTGCGTTCTGTGACTAAAGTGAATCAGGAACTACTGGCAGGGACGAGTATTGGCTTTGTCGGTACGGCGACAGCGGGTACCGATCATGTTGATGAAGCCTGGTTACAGCAGGCGGGAATTGGTTTCTCAGCGGCACCGGGCTGCAATGCCATCGCCGTGGTGGAATATGTTTTCTCCGCATTACTATTGTTGGCGGAGCGCGACGGTTTCCATCTGCGTGATAAAACCGTGGGGATTGTTGGCGTCGGTAACGTAGGTTCACGTCTTGATGCACGTCTTAACGCGCTGGGAGTGCGCACATTATTGTGTGACCCGCCGCGTGTCGTTCGTGGCGACGCAGGGGAGTTCTGGCCGTTGGAAAAACTGGTGGCTGAGGCAGATATACTGACTTTCCATACGCCATTGAACAAGAGCGGCCCCTATAAGTCTTTGCATTTGGTTAACGCAGAGCTGCTTGAAGCTATGCCGGAAGATCGGATCCTGATCAATGCCTGCCGAGGAGCCGTGGTGCATAACGCTGCGTTGCTCAAGGTGCTGGAGCAGGGGAAAAGGCTCAGTACGGTACTGGACGTATGGGAGCCAGAACCAGATCTCTCCTTATCGCTGCTGGATTGGGTGGATATTGCAACCGCGCATATTGCTGGTTACACGCTGGAAGGCAAAGCACGTGGGACCACCCAGGTCTTTGAGGCTTTTTCCCGTCACCTTGGACAACCACAGTCTATCGAGCTTGCTGCCCTACTGCCGATCCCGGAATTCAGTCAAGTTCGCCTAAATGGGCCACTGGATGAAGGCAAGTTAAAACGATTGATGCACTTAGTGTATGATGTGCGCCGCGATGATGCCCCATTACGCAAAGTTGCCGGTCTGCCGGGTGAGTTTGATCGTCTGCGCAAGCATTATCAGGAACGCCGGGAGTGGTCTTCGTTGCAGGTGTTGTGTGATGACAGCGCCAGTGCCGAACTGCTGCAAAAACTGGGTTTTGGTGTTCGCTAACAAGCTGCGTAAGGTTATCTTAAGCAACCTGATTTACCCTTTTTTATCCGGGCGTTGTATCTCTCCGTTGTCTTTTAGACTTTGGCCTGAAATCGACGCCCGTTTGTATTTGAATGAAACACTCTGGAGAACTCCCAATGTCTGATGGCTGGAATATCGCTCTGCTTGGTGCCACTGGCGCAGTAGGTGAAGCGTTGCTGGAATTGTTACAGGAACGCCAGTTCCCGGTGGGTGAGCTTTTTCCTTTAGCCAGTGAACGTAGTGCTGGTGCGACGGTGCGTTTTAACGGCAAATCCCTGTTGGTACAGAATGTCGAAGAGTTTGATTGGTCCCAGGCGCAGTTGGCTTTTTTTGCTGCTGGTACCGAGGCCGCAGCCCGTTATGCGGATGATGCTGGCAATATGGGCTGCCTGGTGATCGACACCAGTGGGCAATTTGCCTTGGAGCCGGATGTGCCGCTGGTGGTGCCTGGCGTGAACCCGCAGGTGCTGGCAGAGTACCGCAACCGAAATATCGTCGCGGTGGCAGATAGCATGGTGTGCCAACTGCTGACGGCGATTAAACCGCTGACCGAGCAGGCGGGGCTATCTCGTTTGCATGTGACTACGCTGATGTCGGTTTCAGCCCGCGGTAAAGTGGCGGTGGACGATCTTGCCGGGCAGAGTGCACGTCTGTTGAACGGTATTCCTGCAGAACCTGGGGTATTTGCCAAGCAGTTGGCGTTCAATCTGTTGCCATTGCTCAATGATGAGCAGGGCAGCGTAAGGGAAGAACGCCTGATCGTCGATCAGGTTCGCAAAGTGCTACAGGACGAAGGGTTGCCTATCTCGGTAAGTTGCATCCAATCCCCGGTGTTTTATGGCCATGCTCAAGTCGTCCATCTGGAAGCGTTGCGCCCGATCGCTGCGGAAGAAGCTCGCAACGAACTGGAGCAGGCAGAAGATATTCAATTGAGTGAAGAAGACGATTATCCGACTCAGGTGACGGAAGCGTCAGGCAGTGATGTGTTGAGCATCGGCTGCTTGCGTAACGATTACGGTATTCCAGAAATACTGCAATTCTGGTCAGTAGCCGACAACGTTCGCTTTGGCGGCGCACTGATGGCAATCGAAACCGCAGAACGCTTGTTGCAGGAGCAGATGTACTGATGTCTGAAGTGGAGTTGCCAACCCAGCCAATGCTAAAGATTGCGCTGGGGATCGAGTATGACGGTAGCCGCTATTACGGCTGGCAGCGTCAGCAAGAGGTTACCAGCGTGCAGGCTTGCCTGGAAAAGGCCCTGAGTAAGGTGGCAGATGCGCCGATAGGCGTTTTTTGTGCCGGGCGTACCGATGCAGGCGTGCATGCCACCGGGCAAGTGGTGCATTTTGAAACCCACGCACGCCGTAAGGACGCGGCCTGGACGATGGGGGTGAATAGCCATTTACCGCCGGATATCGCTGTGCGCTGGGTGAAAGAAGTGAACAGCGATTTTCATGCACGCTTCAGTGCAACCGCACGCCGTTATCGCTATATCATCTATAACCATCGCTACCGTCCGGCGGTTTTACAGCAAGGGGTGACCCATTTCTATCACCCGCTGGATGCGGATCGCATGCATAGAGCAGCGCAGGCTTTGTTGGGAGAAAACGACTTTACTTCATTCCGCGCGGTGCAGTGCCAGTCACGCACTCCTTGGCGTAACGTAAAGCACGTTAAGGTTGCACGCTATGGCGAATATATTGTGGTCGATATAAAAGCCAATGCCTTTGTACATCATATGGTTCGCAACATTGTGGGCAGCCTGATGGAAATTGGCTGTGGCAATCAGGACGAGAACTGGATGGCTAAACTGCTGGCGTTGAAGGATCGCAATCTGGCGGCCGCAACGGCAAAGGCTGAAGGGCTGTATCTGGTCGCCGTTGATTATCCAGAGCTGTTTGATTTACCCCGGCCCCCAATGGGGCCGCTGTTTTTAGCCGACGATTAAACAGCCTGATGGCAGATTAATGCGTTGTTCACCGATGCTTGCGCCGGGTGAGTGAGCCACCCGGAGAAAAGAGAGAGTTTATGGACATCATTAAGTTTCTGATTGATTTTATTTTGCACATTGATGCGCATCTGGCCGAGTTGGTCGCGCAATATGGTGTGTGGGTGTACGGCATTCTGTTCCTGATCCTGTTTTGTGAAACCGGGCTGGTGGTGACCCCATTCCTGCCGGGTGATTCCCTGCTGTTTGTCGCCGGTGCCTTGGCTGCTTTACCTTCCAACGATCTTAACGTACATACCATGGTGGCGCTGATGCTGGTTGCTGCCATACTGGGAGATGCCGTCAACTACACTATTGGGCGGTTGTTCGGCGAAAAATTATTCAGTAACCCGGATTCGAAAATTTTCCGCCGCAGTTATCTGGATAAAACCCACCAGTTCTACGAGAAACATGGTGGTAAAACCATTATTCTGGCGCGATTTGTACCGATCATCCGTACCTTTGCGCCATTCGTGGCCGGTATGGGGCACATGTCTTATCGTCATTTCGCTGCCTATAACGTGATTGGTGCGCTACTTTGGGTGCTCTCATTCACTTATGCTGGCTATCTTTTTGGTGACTTGCCGATCGTGCAGGAAAACCTGAAATTGTTGATCGTTGGGATCATCTTTGTTTCAATTCTGCCGGGCATTATTGAAATATGGCGCCATAAACGTGCTGCCGCGCGCCAGCAAAAACAGTAAAAACATCGCTTAGCACATCGGTTCGACCAGTTTTTTATCCACAGTGTCGGACCGATATGGTTTAATGAGCGACATTTATGGTCTGTTCCTGCGAACAACCCTGGAGTTAGTGCCTGATTCGGGTATTTATTGTTGGGTGTGTTTTCGGGGGGATTGTTAAAGCATGAACAGCGGACTGGCGTCTGCCAGGTTCAAACAGAAAGGTCATCGATGAGCTGGATTGAACGAATTCTTAACAAAAGCAATGTTACTCAAACCCGTAAGGCGAGTATTCCTGAAGGGGTCTGGACCAAATGCGATAGCTGCGGCCAGGTTCTCTATCGTGCCGAGCTGGAGCGTAATCTTGAAGTGTGTCCCAAGTGCGACCATCACATGCGTATGCCAGCCCGTATGCGTTTGCATACCCTGCTGGATGAAGGCAGTGAGGTGGAACTGGGTAGCGAACTGGAGCCAAAAGACGTTCTGAAGTTCAAGGATTCCAAGAAATATAAAGATCGACTGGTTGCGGCACAGAAAACGACCGGTGAAAAAGATGCACTGGTGGTGATGAAGGGCACGCTATACGGCATGCCAATTGTCGCTGTCTCCTTTGAATTCGCCTTTATTGGCGGTTCAATGTCTTCCGTTGTTGGTGCTCGCTTTGTCCGGGCGGTTGAACACGCATTGGAAGATAACTGCCCGCTGGTCTGCTTCTCCGCCAGTGGCGGTGCGCGTATGCAGGAAGCGCTGATGTCGCTGATGCAGATGGCAAAAACCAGCGCCGCGCTTGCCAAGCTGCAAGAGCGTGGTCTGCCGTATATTTCAGTGCTGACCGATCCTACCATGGGTGGGGTTTCTGCCAGCCTGGCTATGCTGGGTGACATCAATATCGCAGAGCCGAAAGCTTTGATCGGTTTCGCTGGTCCACGTGTTATCGAACAGACCGTACGCGAAAAACTGCCGCCGGGATTCCAGCGCAGTGAGTTCCTGATTGAAAAAGGCGCGATAGATATGATCGTCCGTCGCCCGGAGATGCGCCAGACATTGGCCAGCATCCTTTCCAAACTGACTAATCAGCCGCAGCCGCTTTTTGACGACGCTGTGCCGGTAGTCGCAGAGGAAAATCAGACAGAAGCCTGATCCGTGCAATAACGCACCAGCAATGGGCTGGTGCGTTTTCCAACCGCCATTTTGCGGCAAGCGGCGGTCGGAGAACGTAGAGCATCGCCTTAACCGCGGTGAAGGTGGTGCGCCATACGGATTTTGAACCCAAAGTCAGTGACGGGACTCATGCAAAACCACCAAATTCCCCAAGCCACGTCGCCATTGAGCTCGTGGCTTTATTATCTGGAACGTCTGCACAGCCAGGCGATAGAGCTCGGTCTGGAACGCGTGCAGCGCGTTGCGGCACACCTCGACTTACTCACTCCTGCTCCAACGGTATTCACCGTTGCCGGTACCAACGGCAAGGGGACAACCTGCCGTACGCTGGAGGCCATCTTGATGGCCGCCGGATTGCGTGTTGGCGTTTACAGCTCGCCACATCTGGTCCGCTATACCGAACGCGTGCGTATTCAGGGGGAAGAACTCAGCGAAGCAGAACACTGCCGTTCGTTTGCCGCGATTGAAGCAGGCCGTGGTGAAATCTCGCTGACCTATTTTGAATTCGGCACCCTTTCTGCGCTACAGCTGTTTAAGCAGGCTAAACTCGACGTGGTTATCCTTGAAGTCGGGCTGGGTGGGCGTCTTGATGCCACCAATATTGTCGATTCCGATGTTGCCGTGGTGACCAGTATCGCTTTGGACCACACCGATTGGCTGGGAAGCGATCGCGAGAGTATCGGCCGTGAAAAGGCAGGTATTTTCCGTGGCGGCAATCCAGCCGTGGTGGGGGAGCCTGATATGCCGCAAAGCATTGGCCAGGTGGCGGAAAATCTGGGAGCGCTACTGTATCGCCGGGGTGAAGCTTGGGCCTTCAGCGAACAGCAGGGCGAACGCTGGCAATGGCAGTGCGACGGTACACATCTGACAGACTTACCGACGCCTAACGTACCGCTGGCCAACGCCGCTACGGCTTTGGCCGCGCTGCATTATTCTGCGTTAGAAATCGATGAGAAGGCGATCTTTGCCGGGTTGCAGCAGGCGACTTTGCCTGGCCGCTTCCAGATTATTCAGCACAATCCGCTGTTGATTCTGGATGTTGCGCATAACCCGCATGCGGCTGCCTATCTGGCTGAGCGGCTGGTGAAACTTCCGCGAGGCGAGGGCAAGGTGCGAGCCGTAGTGGGTATGCTTTCTGACAAGGATATTGCCGGAACTTTAGCTTGCCTGAGTGAGCAGGTGGATGAATGGTATTGCGCGCCGCTTGAGGGGCCAAGGGGTGCCAGTGCTGAGTTACTGGCGCAACATCTGGCGGAACCGCAGCAGTTTGCCGATGTCGAAACTGCCTGGCGTCAAGCTATGCAGGATGCAGATATTCAGGATATTGTGATCGTCTGTGGTTCGTTCCACACCGTTGCACATGTGATGGCGGCGTTAGACGAGAGGCGGGGAGTGTGAGTGGCAAGTAAATTTCAGAACAGACTGGTTGGAACGGTGATTCTGGTGGCCCTGGGCGTGATTATCCTGCCGGGGTTGCTGGATGGAAAGAAAAAGCATTACGAGGATGAGTTTGCAGCTATTCCTCTGGTGCCAAAGCCGGGTGATGCCCATGAAACCGATTTAATACCACCGGCGAGCCAACCTTTACCTTCCCAACCACCGGAAGGTGCCGGGGCATTGGTAGAACAACAAGCAGCGTCCGAGGCGGCAGCCCAGCAGGCAGCTAACCAAGCTGCCAACCAGAATCAACGTCAGCAGCAGTCCAACGCAGCTGCGCCTCCGGTTGAAACCAAGCCACTCCAGCCTGTTAAACCAAAACCGGCAGAAGTGAAACCAAGCCCGGTAGAGACCAAACCGGTCGAAGTGAAGCCGAACCCGGTCGAAGTTAAGCCGGTAGAAGTGAAACCTAAACCGGTACTGCCACCGAAGGTTGAACCTAAACCGCAGGTGAAGCCTGAACCAGAGCCTAAACCTAAGCCAGAGCCTAAACCCGCAGTAGAAGAAAAAGCCCCAGCAGGGCAAGCTTTTGTGGTGCAATTAGGCGCCTTGAAAAACGCCGCCAAGGTTAACGAGATCGTTGCCTCGTTGCGCCTGTCTGGCTATCGTGCCTATACCGTGCCATCAACACCGGTACAAGGTGAGATCACCCGGATTTTTGTCGGCCCCGATGCGTCAAAACAGAAGCTGCAGTCTTCGTTGCCTGAACTGAATGCCATCAGTGGCCTGAGTGGGCAGATCAAGGCTTATGGCGTGCGTTAATCTTGGTATGGCATCGAGTGGAAAGACGCCGGTAAAACGGAGCCTTTCCACTTATGCAGACGTGGCGCTAGAGAATTTTCACCACCGTTTTTTATTTTTTGCGTGTTGGGAAATCCGCTACGCAAACGTTTTCTTTTTCTGTTAGAATTCGCCGCGAATTGGATGCAGGGGCGATTCATCATTGGAATAGTTCATGGTCTGGATTGATTACGTCATTATAGCGTTGATTGGATTTTCGGCTTTGGTAAGCCTGATCCGAGGTTTTGTTCGCGAAGCGTTGTCACTTGTAACATGGGGTTGCGCGTTCTTTGTTGCCAGCCATTTCTATCCTTACCTTGCAGCCTACTTCACTCGTTTTGAAGATGAGCTGGTGCGGAACGGCATTGCGATTGCCTTTTTGTTCATCGCAACGCTGATTGTGGGCGCTATCGTTAACTATGTGATTAGTTCGTTGGTAGAGAAAACCGGGTTATCGGGTACCGATCGAGTGCTGGGTGTGTGTTTCGGCGCACTACGTGGCGTGTTGATTGTGGCGGCGATACTATTCTTCCTGGATACCTTTACTACGCTGTCGCAAAGTGCGGATTGGAAACAATCACAGTTGATCCCCCAGTTCAGTTACATCATCAGGTGGTTCTTTGACTACCTGCAGAGCACGTCGAGTTTCTTACCAACCCATTTACCGGGGCGGTAGCGGCTTAGAGGAAAAGACAACATGTGCGGTATTGTCGGTATCGCCGGTTTCACGCCGGTAAACCAGTCTATTTATGATGCGTTAATGGTGCTTCAGCATCGTGGGCAAGATGCCGCAGGCATCGTCACCATTGATGACCATAATGGGTTTCGCCTGCGTAAGGCAAATGGCTTGGTGAAGGATGTGTTTGAAGCTCGGCACATGCTGCGTTTGCAGGGCAACATAGGCATCGGCCATGTGCGCTACCCTACGGCTGGCAGCTCCAGCGCTTCAGAAGCTCAGCCCTTCTACGTTAACTCACCGTTTGGCATAACGCTGGCACACAACGGCAATCTCACCAACGCCAATCAATTGCGCCAAAAGCTGTTTGAAAGTGGCCGCCGTCATATCAATACCACTTCCGATTCCGAGATCTTGTTGAACGTGCTGGCTACCGAGCTGGACCGTATCCAACATTACCCGTTGGAGTCAGACAATATTTTTACTGCGGTTGCGGCGATGCACCAGCAATTGCGCGGTGCTTATGCCTGCGTGGCGATGATTATCGGCCACGGCCTGGTGGCGTTTCGCGATCCGAACGGCATCCGTCCGTTGGTGATCGGTAAACGTGAGCTGGAAGATGGCCGTTGTGAGTATATGGTCGCCTCTGAAAGCGTTGCGCTGGATACGCTGGGCTTTGAGTTCCTGCGTGACGTTGCGCCTGGTGAAGCGGTGTATATCACCGAAAAGGGCCAACTGTTTACTCGCCAATGTGCAGAAAATCCAAAAACCAACCCGTGCCTGTTCGAATATGTCTATTTTGCCCGTCCTGATTCCTTCATGGATAAAATCTCTGTCTATAGCGCACGCGTGCGCATGGGCCAGAAGCTGGGTGAAAAGATCGCCCGCGAATGGGAAGACCTGGATATTGACGTCGTGATCCCTATTCCGGAAACGTCTTGTGATATCGCGCTGGAAATTGCGCGCATCCTGGATAAACCCTATCGCCAAGGTTTTGTTAAAAACCGTTATGTGGGCCGTACCTTTATCATGCCGGGCCAGCAAGCTCGCCGTAAGTCGGTGCGCCGCAAGTTAAACGCCAACCGTGCCGAGTTCCGTGACAAGAATGTATTGCTGGTCGACGACTCTATCGTGCGTGGTACCACCTCTGAACAGATCGTGGAAATGGCACGTGACGCAGGGGCAAAACGCGTTTATTTGGCTTCTGCGGCCCCGGAAATCCGCTTCCCTAATGTTTACGGCATTGATATGCCTAGCGCTACGGAGCTGATTGCCCACGGGCGTGAAGTGGATGAAATTCGTCAGCTCATTGGCGCAGATGGCTTGATCTTCCAGGATCTGGATGACCTGATTGAGGCGGTGCGTGAAGATAACCCGGATATCGTTCAGTTTGAATGTTCGGTGTTTAACGGCATTTATGTGACCAAAGATGTCGATCAGAGCTATCTGGAGTATCTGGAAGCGCTACGCAATGATGATGCCAAGGCGCTACGCGGCCAGACTGAAGCTGAAAATCTGGAAATGCACAACGAGGGATAAGCCCTTGCCAAAATGGTGCACCGTGGCGTCCGCTGCGGTGCACGCCTTCCCTGCTTGCTAATATGCAAAGGTTGCTGCAAAGTCGGCCCGGATTCGACTATTCTAACCAGATATTCCCCGGCAGAGGCCAGCTTGATGAAAAGACTCATTATCGGTATTTCCGGCGCCAGTGGCGCAATCTACGGCGTGCGTTTGCTGCAGGTTTTGCGTGGCGTGGAAGGCGTGGAAACCCATCTGGTGATGAGCAATGCGGCTCGGCAGACCTTGGCATTGGAAACTTCGCTGAGTCTACGCGATGTTCAGGCTTTGGCCGATGTGGTCTATGACTCGCGCGACATCGCCGCCAGTATTTCCTCTGGTTCTTTCAAAACCATGGGAATGGCCATTTTACCGTGCTCAATCAAGACATTATCGGGTATTGTGAATAGTTACAGCGATGGGCTACTTACTCGTGCAGCCGATGTGGTACTTAAAGAACGTCGCTCTTTGGTACTGTGCGTGCGTGAAACGCCACTGCATTTGGGCCATTTGCGCCTGATGACCCAGGCGGCAGAACTTGGGGCGATAATTATGCCACCGGTTCCCGCTTTCTATCATCGCCCGCAAACGCTGAACGACATTATCGATCAGACCGTTAACCGGGTGATCGACCAGTTTGATATCGAACTCCCGCAAGATCTGTTTACCCGCTGGCAAGGCGCTAATTAACACGCTAATCCCTAAATTTAAACATTTGTGCAACACAGCACTGATTTAGTGCGGTTTATGCACCATAATGATCCCAGGCTGTGTCCCTCAAATGATCGCCAATAGTGTTTAGGTGCAATTGAGGGACACAGCCTAATTCCATCAAGCACGCAATATCAGGTTTTCAGCTTTTACTGGGGAGCCGAGGTGCGACTGCTGTTGGCCGTTCAATTGTTGGAGCACTGGTCTATAGAAATCGTTTTGCCAGGGTTGGAGTCTTTCTGCCTGGCATGTAACGGAGATCTGGCACGATTGCTGCAAATGATTGGGTGAATGAAGGTAGTGCCCGTAGTGGCATCGGAAAAATCAATTTGAGGGTGACTATGAAAAAGCGAGTTTTGGTTCTTCCTTTGGTCTTGGCGCTGAGCGCAATGAGTAGTGCATTCGCTGCTTTACCAACAACGCTTAAAATTGGTACCGATCCAACTTATGCGCCTTTTGAATCTAAAAATGCGCAGGGCGAGTTAGTCGGGTTTGATATCGATCTGGCCAAAGAGTTGTGCAAGCGCATAAATACTCAGTGTACATTCGTTGAAAGCGATTTTGACGCGCTAATCCCTTCTCTGAAAGCGAAGAAGATCGATGCCATTATTTCTTCCTTGTCGATTACCGAAAAACGTCAGCAGGAGATTGCCTTTACAGACAAACTCTATGCGGCCAATGCGCGCCTGATCGCACCAAAAGGCTCCAAGGTCCTGCCGACTGCGGAAGCATTGCAGGGTAAGAGTGTAGGCGTGTTGCAGGGGACGACTCAGGAAGCCTATGCCAACGCTATGTGGCAGCCGAAAGGGGTAACGGTTGTGCCGTATCAGAATCAGGACTTGGTATATGCCGACCTGGCATCTGGGCGCATCGATGCGGCCTTCCAGGATGAGGTGGCAGGCAGTGACGGCTTCTTGAAACAACCGCCTGGGAAGGATTATGCATTCGCCGGCGAGTCGGTGAAAGATGATAAATTCTTTGGTGTAGGTACTGGGATGGGCTTGCGCAAGGATGACACGGAATTAAAAGCGGCACTGGATAAAGCCTTTGCTGAAATGCGTAAAGACGGTACTTACGACAAGTTTGCGAAAAAATACTTCGACTTTGACGTCTACGGTGGCTGATACCCCGTTCTGTATCATGCTGTAGCTGCGGGTCCGGTTTAGCCGGGCCCGCGCGAACCAAAGCTGTACCTGCTGGTTCGAGATCCAATGACGACAGGGTGAAGTAAATGCTGCAAGGCTATTCCCAACTGATAGTCGAGGGTGCTCTGGTTACGCTGGAGCTTGCCCTCAGTTCCGTTCTGCTGGCGGTGGTGATTGGTTTAATCGGTGCCGGTGGGAAACTTTCACAAAATCCTATCATATCAGCCATATTCGGCGCTTATACCACCTTGATCCGTGGCGTGCCCGATCTGGTGTTGATGTTGCTTATCTTTTACGGTCTACAGATTGCCTTGAACAGCCTCACTGAGTTCCTCGGTTTTTCCCAGATCGATGTTGATCCACTCGGTGCTGGCATCATTACTCTCGGGTTTATCTACGGCGCTTATTTCACTGAAACCTTCCGTGGTGCCTTTCTGGCGGTACCTCGTGGGCAAATCGAAGCTGCTACCGCTTTCGGTTTCTCCAATGGGCAGATCTTTCGCCGCATAATGTTCCCTGCGATGATGCGTTTTGCCTTACCTGGCATTGGTAATAACTGGCAGGTCATCCTCAAAGCTACGGCGCTAGTCTCTATTCTGGGCCTGAACGATTTAGTTAAAGCGACGCAATTGGCGGGCAAAGGAACCTATCAACCTTTCTTGTATGCCATTGTTGCCGGTGCGGTATACCTGTTTTTCACTACCGTTTCCAACGGCGTGTTGCTGTGGCTTGAACGGCGTTATTCTTTAGGCGTCAAAAGGGCCGAACTATGATCGATATCCTGCATCAGTACTGGCAGCCTTTGCTATGGAGTGATGGCTACCGTTTTACCGGTTTGGCGATGACGCTATGGCTGCTGATTTTATCGGTGGTGATGGGGGGGCTACTTGCGATTCCGCTGGCGGTGGCGCGGGTTTCTTCTATTCGCTGGCTACGGCTCCCGGTGTGGTTTTATACCTACGTGTTTCGCGGCACACCACTGTACGTCCAACTGCTGGTGTTTTATTCCGGTATGTATAGCCTGGACATCGTGCGTGGTACCGACTTTCTCAATGCATTTTTCCGTAGTGGATTAAACTGTACTATTTTGGCATTTACCCTTAATACCTGTGCCTATACCACGGAAATTTTCGCGGGTGCTATTCGAGCAGTTCCGCACGGGGAAATTGAAGCGGCCAATGCCTACGGCTTCTCGCGTTTTAAAATGTACCGCTGCATTATTTTACCTTCAGCATTGCGCTCGGCATTACCGGCCTACAGTAATGAAGTCATTCTTATGCTGCACTCCACGGCACTGGCTTTCACCGCTACAGTTCCCGATCTGCTCAAGATTGCCCGCGATATTAATGCGGCAACCTATCAGCCTTTTTATGCATTCGGTATTGCTGCGGTGCTGTACCTAATAGTGTCTTACACGTTGATCAGCCTATTTCGTAAGGCTGAGAAGCGCTGGATGGCTCACGTAACCCATCGATGAATGACGGGAATAACACCATGTCTGAAAATAAATTGGCCGTCACCGAACTACATAAGCGTTATGGTGACCATGAAGTGCTGAAAGGGGTTTCGCTGCTCGCCAACGCGGGGGATGTGATCAGTATTATTGGTTCCTCTGGCTCCGGTAAAAGTACTTTTCTGCGCTGCATTAACTTCCTTGAAAAACCAAGTGAAGGAGCGATCAGCCTGAATAACCAAGATATTCGTATGGTGCGCGATAAAGACGGGCAGCTAAAGGTGTTCGACAAGAAACAACTGCAACTTTTGCGCACCCGTCTGACGATGGTATTTCAGCATTTCAACCTGTGGAGTCACATGACGGTGTTGGAGAACGTGATGGAGGCACCGATTCAGGTTTTAGGTTTGAGCAAAACCGAGGCGCGTGAGCGTGCAATACGCTACCTCGACAAGGTGGGGATTGATGAACGTGCTCGAATCAAATACCCGGTGCACCTCTCTGGTGGGCAACAGCAGCGCGTATCAATAGCACGGGCACTGGCTATGGAACCTGAAGTATTGCTGTTTGACGAGCCGACCTCGGCTCTGGATCCAGAGCTGGTGGGTGAAGTATTGCGCATTATGCAGAAACTAGCAGAAGAGGGGAAAACCATGGTGGTGGTAACTCATGAAATGGAGTTTGCGCGGCACGTATCGAGCCACGTTATTTTCCTGCATCAGGGGTTGATTGAAGAACAGGGGCCACCAACCGAGGTCTTTGGTAATCCTAAAAGCCCGCGTCTGCAGCAGTTCCTTTCGGGTTCCCTCAAATAGAGGGCAGCCGGGGTGGCTGAAAGTACAGGGTGAGCCTCAGGGAGGAGGCTCACCAACAACAAGCCGCTCATGCCTGTTGATTAATCACATCGTCCAGTGCCTGCTCCAACTCAAAGAAGCGGAAGCTGAAACCCGCTTCCTCCAGTTTTCTGGGTACTGCCCGTTGACCGCCTAACACCAGTACGGCGGCTTCCCCCATCAGCAAGCGCATGGCAAATGCTGGAGCTCGAAGAAATGCGGGACGATCGAGTACCTTTGCCAGAGTGGCTGTGAACTGCTCATTGTGCACCGGATAAGGCGCAACCATGTTGAAAGCGCCGCTGAGAGGGGGATGATCCAGCAGATAAATAATGCCGTTGACCATATCTTCAATATGGATCCAGGGCAGATACTGACGGCCATCACCTATCGGCCCACCAATACCCAGGCGGAATGGGGGCAACATTTTTGCCAATGCTCCGCCTTTGGGAGCGAGAACGACACCGGTACGCAGCAGACAAACGCGTGTTTCACTACTCTGCGCCCGGAGTGCCAATGATTCCCAGCGTTGGCAGAGCTGATGGGTAAATTCATTATGCGGAGATTCATCTTCGGTCACTACTGCTTGCCCTTGATCGCCGTAAAAACCAACAGCAGAGCCTGAAATCAGCACTGAAGGCGGTGTGGAGCTGGCATTGATCAAGGCCGCCAAACGCTCCGTCAGTTCCCAGCGGCTGCGGCACAGACGATCTTTCTGCGCTTTACTCCAGCGTTTATCGGCAATGGGTTCTCCCGCCAGGTTAATAACCGCATCGAAACCATCCAGAGAGCGTATTTCATTAAGTGAAGGCCAGTAGCTGACCTTTTCGCCGAACTGATTGCGCGCTTTGGTAACATTGCGAGACAACACGGTAATCTCATGCGACAGGTTTAGCAGCTGCCTTGTCAGGCTGCTGCCGATCAATCCTGTAGCGCCAGTGATGAGGATCCTCATGGTCGGCCTCCCTGATAAATGTGGGTACTAAGCAGTATCCCTACGGTAGCTCATGGTCATGGAAACCGAATCGGCGTAACGCAGGGCCAGCAATTTATCTATCTCTACTTCAGCATAGGTTACCCACGGATGCTGTATTACTATTTCCAGCACATCCTGGGTTAATTTTTCCAGCAAGGCGAAGCGGTTATCCTCGATATGGCGGATAATTGCCTTGGTAATGGTGCGATAATTCAGAGCATCTTCTATATCTTCACTGTTACGCGCTTTATCCGCTGGGTAATGGACAGTGACGTTGATCAGGATATCCTGACGATTGTTGATTTCTTCTTCTTTGATGCCAATAAAAGTTCGTAACCGCAAATTTTTGATACGGATAATGGCGTCGGGCTGGGTGAGTGGCATCAGAGATTCTCCGGATGTCTGAATATTGGTAACAAGAATACACGGAAAGTGCAGAAAAGATAATGTAGCCAGAGCGTTAAAAATCGCGGCAAGGGTATAACAGGCTGCACCCTTCAATAACTGGATGCAGCCTGGTAATTAGTTCGCCAGTTTATAGGCTCGTTCAGTTGCCGGGCGGTTGCTGATGCGTTCAAACCAGTTGCATACTGCCGGATAATCGGCAAGATCGATACGCTGACGTTGGTGAGAGACTACCCATGGATAGGTGGCAATATCGGCGATGCTGTAGTTGTCTCCTCCCAGATAAGGGTGCTTTTGCAGCTCGGCATCGAGCACGGCATACAAGCGTCTGGTCTCTGCCTGATAGCGTTCAATAGCGTAAGGGACAGGCTGTGGAGCATAGTGGTTGAAGTGATGGTTCTGCCCGAGCATGGGGCCAAATCCGGCTACTTGCCAGAATAGCCATTGCAGCGTTGCTGCACGTTCACGTAGGCCTTTGCTCAGTAGTTTGCCCGTTTTTTCTGCAAGATAAAGCAAGATCTCACCGGATTCAAACAGACTGATCGGAGCGCCGCCATCCACAGGCTGATGGTCGATGATCGCCGGGATTTTGTTGTTGGGTGAGATGGACAGGAAATCTGGGCTGAACTGTTCACCAGCACTGATATTGATGCTGTGGATACGGTAAGGCAAACCCACCTCCTCCAGAAACAGGGTAATCTTGTGCCCATTGGGAGTCGGCGCGTAATACAGATCAATCATATTATAATTTTCCTTATAAAATATCACGATAAGATCGGTTGGCACTGTAGAAACTATGGGAACGTTCTTGCTTCGTTGTCATGTTTTAAGTCACATGTGCGTTGGCTTTCTTCGCTTGTCCTTTCGCTTGTCTGAGTAACCGCCAAAGGACTCACTCTGTTGCCACCTTCTTGCAACTCAGATTATTTAGAGTATACCCGTCGCCCTTCAAGCTGCATGGGTGTTGGCTGCGTTACTCAGCCCATGCTGGGCCTCGCCCCTTCGGGGCAGCGCAAGCGCTGTTCAAAAACGCATTGCGTTTTTGTCATGCAACTTGAAGTAACTTGGGTATATACCGCTTTTATCACCACCTAAAAACCATACATATTTAATCAATTATGACAGAGAAAAATGGCAATCTTAAATTGTATTAAATATGTATTTTAGCTCAACCAACTCGATGCAGTTGGATCCAGATCTTAGTATGACAAAATTCAATTAAAACACCCCTATACAATGAACCTATGCTGAGTGCGTGCTCTACTCTAATTTTTAGCGATAGTTTACCTTGGAGGACTGGGTTCAGTTCATTCCTGATTTTTTTTAAAAAAAACATGGGCAGATTTTTTATAGTAATACACTATTATTTCAGAATTTTCGACTTTTTATCATGAAAAATAAATTATTAATGTTGCAAATTGAAGTTGAAGTTGGTTTTTTTAATTAGAAATAATGGTTTGAATTCAGTGCTTATTGAAAATAAGCACGTATAAGCGATACATATTTACATACGTATTGCCCATAACTGCAGTTGCTTGTCAATCGCTTGACTGGTTCTATAGTACAAGTGATTAGTAAAAACACATGGCGTTGCTTTCAACTAAATATGCTGTGCGGCGAATTACAAGTTATCCCTGCAATGTATGAGTGATCATTTTTATGTTAATCCAAATGGATTGCGCGTTCGCTTGAAAGCAATAACGATTAGGCTGCATCGCTCCCAGAATGATAGAGCGATAACTTGTGGAACATATCAAGTTCGCTATCTAAAAATATGAAATTCAAAAAATTTTCTTATACATATCAAGGTGGAAACTGTGAGTAAGGTTATTAACACCCACTGTACCGGCAATATATTTTTTATGACATCAATTTCTGCCGGCGTACGCCTAGCTCTTTGGGGAGTAATGGCACTCACCGTGACTAGCGTCGTCCGACCTGCTCATGCTGCTCCGGGAACTTGGACTGGAGATACTTCTACTGATTGGTCAACGGCCAGCAACTGGGATGTCAATGCGGTCCCTGGTACAACGGATCGCGCCACAATTAATACCACTGGCCCAACGGCACCTGCTATTAATGGCCAGGCGATTAGCGTCGGCTCGTTTTATATTGGAGCTTCAGGTAACGGTTCTTTACTGATCGGCAACGGCGGCACGCTAACAACGCCCAGTAGCAGTAGCACTTATGTAGGGTTACTGGGTGTGGATGCAGGTGATACTGGCACGCTAACGGTAACTGGAGCCGGCTCTCAGTTAAACTATGCTGCGGCTATGGCTATTGGTAACCGCGGTACGGGGACGATAAATATTTTAGACGGCGGGTATTTGAGTAACCTTACTAATTTTAGTATTGGTTCCGGTGTTGGGGCAGTTGGTTCGGTGCTGGTTTCCGGTGCTGGCTCGACTCTCGCGACGTCGGGTTTCAGTACGTCACTCGAGGTGGGCCAAGAGGGAACAGGTTATCTGACCATTGAAAATGGTGGCGTGGTGAATGCGGGTGGTAACGTTACAAGTATTGGTTATCAGATAGGGCTGGGCAATGGAACCGTATTGGTCACCGGTGCCGGTTCCGCGCTTAACAACGCGAACTATTTACAAGTCGGTGAGGCGGCTACTGGGGTGCTAACCGTGGCTGATGGCGCAGTTGTAACCAGTGGGATTGGTATCATCGCTGACTATGGCAACGCGAATGGCACTGTCACTATAACCGGTGCTAACTCGGCCTGGACCAATACCAACACCATCGACGTTGGTCGAGCTGGGGTTGGGGTGTTAAACATCCTCAATGGCGGCACGGCTCGTGACAATGCAGCTAACATAGGGACGCAGTTCGGTGCTAACGGCACTGCCACGGTTTCGGGTACCGGTTCACAATGGAATACCAGTAGTTTACTGGCGGTTGGCGCTGCGGGTAACGGTACACTCAATGTGTTTGACGGTGGGGTGGTTAATAGCGCCAATGGCACTGTTGGTCAGAACGTTGGCAGCAATGGCTCTGCGCTGGTGTCGGGGGCGAACGCCTTATGGGCCAATACCGGCGCTCTTAGCGTGGCAAATGGCGGCTCAGGGGCTATCACTGTGGCTGACAGTGGCACCATTACTACACCGTCGGTCAATCTGGCTACACTGGCAAACTCAACTGGTACTGTAAATATCGGTAATGGTGGCCAGTCAGGTAGCTTAGCTACGGGCTCTATAACCGGTGGTTTAGGCAATGCTACCGTGAACTTCAACCACACCGATGATATCGATTTCGTCCCTTTATTGACCGGGAGCGTGGCCGTTAATCAAGTTAACAGCGGGACGACCCGTTTAGTCACCGCCAATAATTATACCGGTGCGACCAATGTGAACGTCGGAACACTACAAGCCAGCGGTACCGGGACGTTCAGTGCCGTGTCGGATTATACGGTAGGCACAGCAGGAACGCTGGACATGGCGGGCTATGACCAGACGCTGGCCAGCTTGAACAATGCAGGTGTGGTGATGTTTAACGGTTTCCCCGGTACGGTCCTGACTGTAAACGGAAGTTATACCGGCAACAATGGGGTGCTGATTTTTAATTCGGTGCTGAATGATGATACCTCTGCGACCGATAAACTGGTGGTACAAGGGAATACTTCAGGTACAACTTTAGTGAGCGTGACCAATGCTGGTGGCAGCGGTGCCGCTACCCTGAACGGTATTGAACTGGTAGAAGTCAACGGTCTTTCTGACGGTATATTCACTAAAAATGGCCGTATCGTCGCGGGGGCTTATGATTACTCGCTTATCCGTGGGACTGGTAGCAATGCTGGTAACTGGTATCTGACCAGTGAATATGTCGCCCCGCCGCCGGAACCAGAACCAGAACCTACTCCTCCCACTCCACCAACCCCTGAACCCTCGGTCACTGCTATACGCCCAGAGGCCAGCGGTTATGCAACCAATCTGGCCGCGGCCAATACGATGTTTATTACCCGCTTGCATGACCGGCTGGGGGAAACCCAATATATCGATGTGCTGACCGGTGAACAGAAAGTCACCAGCTTGTGGTTGCGGAATGAGGGTGGCCATAACCGCTCCAGAGATAACTCAGGTCAGTTGAGCACGCAGGCAAACCGTTACGTGATGCAATTCGGGGGAGATATCGCTCAATGGAGCAGCAACAATATGGACCGTTTGCATCTGGGGGTTATGGCGGGCTACGCCAACAGTAAGAGCCGTACCAACTCGAGTTTGACCGGCTATAGCAGTAATGCTTCTATCGACGGCTACAGTACTGGCATTTACGGCACCTGGTATGCCAATCAGGCCGATAAATCGGGTTTCTACGTAGACGGTTGGCTGCAATACAGCTGGTTCAACAATACCGTTAATGGGCAGAGCATGCATGCTGAAGACTATAAATCCAAGGGGTTCACCGCTTCTGTTGAAAGCGGTTACACTTTCAAATTGGGTGAAAGTAAAACCAAGAATGCGACTTACTTTATCCAGCCCCAGGCGCAACTCACCTGGATGGGGGTGAAAGCTGATGACCACACTGAAATCAACGGTACTCATGTCTCCGGTGATGGTAACGGTAATATCCAGACTCGCTTGGGAGTGAAAGCTTTTATGAATGGTTACAGTGAACAGGATAAAGGCAAGGACCGCGTATTCCAGCCGTTTGTTGAAGCCAGCTGGATCCACAATAGCAAAGACTTTGGCGTTACTCTGGATAATGTGACGGTAAAACAGGACGGTGCTGCCAATATCGGTGAATTGAAGCTCGGTGTAGAAGGCCAAATCAACAAGCAGTTCAATCTGTGGGGTAATGTCGGCCAGCAGGTCGGTAACAAAGGGTATAGTGATACGGCGGTGGTGCTAGGAGTGAAATATAACTTCTAAGCCTGATGCATTTACTGTTCCTGACTGATGCGATAATCGCTATTAGCAGAGGGATCCCCCGGCGTAGTAACGCCGGGGGACAAAGCAGTAAGTTTCAGTTCAGGAAATCTTGACGCTGTGGGGTAAAGGTATCGAGCAGTGTTCCCGCCTCCAGGCACACGCACCCATGAACGACGTCTGGTTTTTTGTACAACGTGTCGCCAGCACCAACTTCCTGAGTAACGCCATCAATAGTAAAACTGAAGCGGCCAGAAAGTACATAGGTAAGCTGCTCGTGCGGATGACTGTGCAAGGTGCCAATCGCCCCTTGTTCAAAGTTGACTTCCACTGCCATCATGGTTCCGCCATGGGCAAGGACGCGCCGCGTAATGCCGCCCCCCAAATCTTCCAGTAAACACTCTTGTTTGTAGATAAACATATTTATTCCTCTGCGATATCAGGCAAACAGATCTTCTGGCAATCGGGCCAGATAAAGTGCCGGTTGACCTTCAAAGTCGGAAGTGAACAGCACCTGCTGGTTGTCCGGAGTGAAGGATGGGTGCGGGTGCGTAACCTGCCGATCGCCATTCAATACTCGCCATGAGCTGTTATGTGCCGCCAGACGCGCCTGGCGCTTCTGTTTGGCATCGAACACGTACAGCCAAGGATCATTTTGGATGGTGTAGCCTTGAGAATCCTTGATATCTACCGGAGATGCCGAACCATCACCAACCAGCATGCTGCCGTCGTAGTTGCTCATCAGATGCGAGCAGGCTGGCATTTTCATCACGACTTCATCTTTGCCAGTTTCTGGAACATACCGACAGATATTACGCTCTTGCTGACCTTTCATATAAGAAACGTACATCAGGGCTGAACCATCTGGTACCCAGAATTCGTGAGTACAGCTTTCACCTTCGGCATGGTCTTTTACTTTTCGCATATTGCTGCCGTCTTCGTTGATCAACCACATCCGTGAATCGATCAGATCGTGCGGACCTTCGTGACAAAATGCGACGCAGTTATCATGGTAAGGACGATAGATTGGGTGGCCCAGCCAGAGGTTATCCTGGTAAATCACGCGGGACTCACCGTTAACCAGATCGACACGTAACAGTCGGCAATGAGGATTTTTGGTAAAGAAACTGTGGAAAATCTTCCAATCTGTCAGTGGTTCCCAGTCTTTACCGGCAATTTCGATCCCCACAAGGCTGGTGCATTCGGTGTTGGCAACCCAGGTACCGTAACCAACCCACTCTTGAGGAACCTGATAGATCGTTTTTTCCTGGCAATTACTCAACTCTACCCGACGCAGTTCGCGCTCATTTTTTACATAATAGAGAAAGCGATCGTCTGGCGATAAAAAGCCACCAAACGTATTGTCACCGGCACCTTCAGTCAACTGGACTGCCTGCTGCTTTTGCAGGTCGAGCAGGTAATAGTTGCGGTTGCCGTCAAACTCCCCGGCGAAGAGCAGCTTATTCCCGTCTTTAGTGAAGCATTTTTGGTAGAAATAATTCCGGTGACATAGCACGTCCGGCGGTGTTAAACGGATGATCTCCGCGCCAGTGCCTTCATCGGTAGAACGATGAAAATTGAAATTCAGGATTGAACCTTTAGCCACAATGGCCTCCCTTAACCTTAGCGATGAACCGCCCAAAGCTGAGCAGTTCCTTAATTAATAAAACATTGTTTCATAAATTTAGAAAAATGATATCAAAGTGAGGCGGTAGGCCAACCCAGTCTAATGATTTCTGCGATCGACATCTCATAATTTGTACATCCTTCCCCGGCATAGCGCTGGATGCCTGTTTTAGTCATGGTCAACAGCCAGAGAACCGTTGCATTCTGCTTAATCACGCTAAGTAAATATTCAACTCGCAACACTTGGCATTACCCGTTGCTGCTGCCGGCAAGTTGAACCGCTTATGCTCAGACCATCCAAGCCTTGAAGGACAGCAACGGGGCTATGCTCGATCACAGGACACGATCTGAATGCAGCTAAATTAATAATCCTTACACTTTATGTGATTTATATCACATCAAATTGCCTCGCCAATCAAGTATAAAACATCATTCCTTTAAAAATGAAATTACGGTTCATTTTAATACCGAGAAGAATAGATGACAACAAACAGTAGTAAACCTTTGGAGAAAGGACGTAAGGTCACGCTGGGGCACCAGTTGGCTTATGGTGGAGGCAACTTGCTTGGGAGTGGCGCGCTGGCGATCAGTGGCGCCTGGCTGTTGTACTTTTACACCACGTTTTGTGGGCTGACGCTGCTGGAAGCCTCTTTTATTTTCTCCGTAGCTAGCGTTATTGATGCTATCAGTAACCCGGTAATGGGCTACCTGACCGATAACTTTGGCAATACCTGGCTCGGTAAGCGTTTCGGTCGGCGGCGTTTCTTTGTGCTGATTGGTGCGCCTCTGATGGTTTTCTACCCGCTGCTGTGGGTTGAGGGATTCGGTTTTTGGTACTATTTAGCCACTTATGTGATTTTTGAACTGATTTATACCTCGGTCATGGTGCCGTATGAAACGCTGGCGACCGAGATGACCGATGACTTCGCGGTGCGCTCCAAGCTGACCGGGTATAAAGCGATTTTTGGCAAAATGGCCAACTTCCTGGCTGCATTCATTCCTGGTCAATTTATCCTTATTTACGGTAAAGAGTCGGCCCAACCTTTCCTCTATACCGGCATAACATATGGCGTGATCCTATTTATTGCCATCGGTACGCTTTACCTATTCTCTTGGGAACGAAAGGATGAAACAGCTGCGGTGGTCAAGACTAAACAGTCATTGATGAAAACGCTGACTTGTCTGGCGCGTGATATGCAATCGACGTTCTACCTGCGTGTGTTCCGTAAGCACCTGGGAATGTATCTGTTCGGATTTGGTGCCGAATGGTTGTTTGCGTCGGTATTCACCTATTTCGTGATCTTTGTTCTGCAGTACGATCCCGCTATCTTGGCAGGGTTGAACAGCCTGAACGCCATCTTGCAATTGATATCGACGGCTATCTTTATTGGCCTGTGCGTGAAGAAAGGCTTCAGTAAGCCCTATTGCTGGGCTCTTGGGATCGTGATGTTCGCCGTCTGTTGTTACTCCTTGCTGCATTTCTTTAGCTTGCCTGCTCACTATGCCACCGCAGCCATCATTGGTATCACGGTGATATTTGGCTTAGGGACTGGTGGGGTGTATTACATTCCCTGGACGGTTTATACCTTCCTGGCCGATGTGGATGAGGTCTTTACCGGCCGCCGCCGTGAAGGGATCTATGCGGGAGCGATGACATTCTCCGGTAAGATTGTCCGTTCGATTATCGTTTTCACAATGGGAGCTATTCTCAGCTATTACGGTTTCCAGTCTAAATCCCATACCCAGCCAGAAACGGCCATTACTGCGATTTCCTGGGTGTTCTTTGCCGGTGTGATTTTATTGGCACTGGTGGCGATTGTCTTCAGCAGCCAGATGACGCTTAACCGCCAAACTCACCGTGTGGTGCTATACGAAGTTGCCCGCATCAAAGCTGGCGGCAAAATCGCCGACATTGAGCCAGAAGTTCGTCTGGTGATCGAAAAACTGGTCGGTCTGCCTTATGAACAATGCTGGGGCAACAGTAAGATCTGCCAAAAAATGAATATGCCACCCGAAATAGCCTCCACCGTGTATACGCCTGCCTCACAGGCCTAACCCAAAAAACCATGTGTTCTGTTCCCCTCACCGCAAGGCGAGGGGATCCACTGATGCCAATAAAAGGAAAGGGAAATGAAGGTTGTTCCTCTGTCGATTTTTTTTGCACTGGCCAGTATCAGTCACTGTACTAGCGCAGGGCAATTGCCTGCTGCCAATGAATTGGTCTGGCAGACTATCGCTTTTGGTCAGTCTACGGATGTCAATTTCGCGACCAACGTGCTGCCAAACAAGGTGGGCACTAATCAAGCGACGCTGGCCAATGGTGAAGTAGTGCAAGCGGGACCGCTGAAGACGCCGTTTCATCTGGAAAGCCGAGGCGGTAAAATTGCTAACAGCCATGATGGACTGACCTTCTATTACACCCGAATTCCCGCCAATGCGAATGCATTATTGGAAGCAGAAATTACTGTTGAGCAATTTGGTCCAGAAAATGAGGCGCTCCCCGCCGGACAGGAAGGCGCAGGGCTATTGATCCGCGATATTCTTGGCAAACCGCGATTGGAAAAAATAGAGCCGGGCTATGAGGAATTCCCTGCGGCAGCCAACATGGTGATGAATGCGATCATGACGCAGGACAAGAAAGATAATCACCGGGTCAAGTTAACCATGATTTCCCGTAATGGCGTGCTTAACTCCTGGGGGAATGGCGGCGTTGAGATTAAGCGTGAAGGTTACCAACCAGAGGTCGATGTTGCTAAAACCCCGACTTTCCGACTCCGTTTGGCCCGCACCGATCAGGGCTTTACCGCTGCTTATGCGCCGCAGGGTAGCGATAATTGGGTCAGCCAGAATGCCGGGGACCCGCATCGCGTCACTAAACTCGATCCTGATGGCTACTATATTGGCTTTTTTGCTTCGCGAAATGCACGTATCACAGTCAATCAGGCCAGCTTGACACTCAGTAGCAGTAAGTTGCCTGCGGCAGAGAAATTCGTGGCTAAAACATTACCGACACAGATAGAAATCGGCTCGGCAAAGCTTGCAGCATCTGATGACTATGTATTTCAACTGCGCAGCAACGAGAAAGGCACCTTGACGCTGATTAAAGATGGTGTGGTGGTTGCAGCAGAACGAGCGGTGAAAGCGGGAGAGATGTTGGCCGTGAAAGTGCCTCTGACGCAAGCGGATACCCAACTGGAATATCGCTTTACGCCACTGAATGGTAAAACTCTCACCGATAGCCTGGTAGTGCATAAAACCCGTTATGCCGATAGCGCTAATCTCTACGTTTCTCCACAAGGTAAAGCAGAGAATGACGGCAGCAAGCAACATCCGTTGGATCTGGCTACTGCTGCGCAAGCACTGGCTCCAGGTGGGGTGCTCTGGCTGGAAGAGGGTAAATACCCATTTAGCGTATTGCCTGCGTCTGCTAGTGGAACATCTGCCCATCCTAAAAAGCTCAAACCGTTAGGCAAAAACGTGGTGTTGCATGGGCTTAACCTGGAAGCCAGCTACTGGAATATTCAGGACATTGCGGTGACAGAAAAAAGCTTCCGCATCGAGGGTAGCCATAACCATATTGAACGGGTCGTTGCACATCATGCGGACGATACAGGAATTGTTGTTTCCTCACCGGCTAAAACCGATCGGCCACTGTGGGCCAGCCATAACCTGATCTCTCACTCCGAGTCTTATGCGAATAAGGACCCGGGCATGATCAATGCCGATGGCTTTGCTGTCAAAATGCGCGTGGGCGACGGTAATCGGCTCATATCCTGCTTCTCGCATGACAACGCAGATGATGGCTACGATCTGTTCAACAAGATTGAGGATGGCCCGAATGGGCGTGTGGTTATTGAGAATAGCGTCGCACTGCGTAATGCTAATAACGGCTTCAAACTGGGTGGTGAAGGTTTACCGGTGGCTCATCAGGTTTCTGACAGCCTGGCCATCGAGAACGGTATGGATGGTTTTACCGACAATTTTAACCCTGGAGCTCTGAAACTCGCTAACAATACGGCCCTCGATAACCTACGGTTCAACTATATTTTCCGCCCAGGTCCATACACGACTCAGGATAAACAGGGGATATTTAGCGGAAATCTCTCCTTACGGACCAAACCAGGAGAATACGCTGACGCCGTAGTGGGGCAGATTGCAGAGAATAATGCCTTTATTTTTAGCACCCAGAGGTGATTTCAGGCCGGGTTCTTCGGAACCCGGCCTGTTTCATTGTAGAGAAATGTTTGTTCCCAACTGGCCCTGCCTCGTCTTATTCCCGTCATCTTGACGGCACACTTCACATAAATAAAAAATATCTTTCACTTAAATCAAAACATCGTTTCAATTTAATTGATCGCGCCAGAGATAAGCGCTAGACTTGCCGCATCATGATGACAGGGGAGGGTAATTCCACCCACCCTGTGCGGCAGCAGGCTGCGGATACTGGCGGGATTGCAACGCTATCCCCACTTTTGACAAGGGCCGGTGATGCCCTGAGTACTAAGGACAAGAGCATGATTCTCGATAATTTTTCATTGCAGGGCAAAGTAGCGATTGTGACTGGCTGTGATACCGGTCTTGGGCAGGGAATGGCGATTGGTCTGGCGCAGGCGGGTTGTGATATTGTCGGCATCAACGTGGTTGAACCGGACGATACCATCGCTAGAGTCACTGAATTGGGGCGCCGTTTCCTGAGCCTGAAAGCCGATCTGAGCAAACTGGACGTTTTGCCGGGGCTGCTGGAGCGTGCAGTATCCGAGTTTGGTCATGTCGATATTCTGGTTAATAACGCGGGTATTATTCGCCGTCAGGATGCATTGGCATTCAGTGAAAAGGATTGGGATGACGTAATGAACCTGAACATCAAGACGGTGTTCTTTATGTCTCAGGCAGTTGCTCGCCAATTCATTGCCCAAGGTACCGGTGGCAAGATCATCAACATCGCTTCCATGCTGTCTTATCAAGGGGGTATCCGTGTGCCTTCTTATACCGCATCGAAAAGTGCAGTGATGGGAGTAACGCGTCTGTTAGCCAACGAATGGGCAAGCCATGGCATCAACGTCAATGCGCTGGCACCCGGCTACATGGCAACGAACAATACGCGTCAATTACGTGACGATCAGGCACGCAGTGAGGAGATCCTTGATCGTATTCCTGCTGCCCGTTGGGGCCTGCCAGAAGATCTGATGGGGCCGGTAGTATTCCTGGCGTCACCAGCTTCGGATTATATCAATGGCTTCACCCTGGCAGTGGATGGCGGTTGGTTGGCGCGCTAAGTCTGAAGAATAATCGATTGATTCTATTTGCAGAGAGGAAGAGATGAATATTGCACTGATGATGGAAAACAGCCAGGCGGGCAAAAATGCGCTGGTTCTCGAACAACTGCAGGCCGTTGCGGCTGGTAATCATGATGCGGTGTTCAACGTCGGCATGAGCGATGAGCAGGATCACCATCTGACCTATATCCACTTGGGGATTATGGCCAGTATTCTGCTGAATGCAGAGGCGGTTGACTTTGTTGTCACGGGCTGTGGCACCGGGCAAGGGGCATTGATGTCTTTGAACATTCACCCAGGCGTGGTTTGTGGCTACTGCATCGACCCTGCTGATGCCTTCCTTTTCGCTCAGATCAACAATGGCAATGCGCTTTCTCTGCCGTTTGCCAAAGGTTTTGGCTGGGGCGCAGAGCTGAACGTCCGTTACATCTTCGAAAAAGCCTTTACCGGGCGCAAAGGCGAAGGTTACCCAGTAGAGCGTAAAGAACCTCAGGTTCGCAATGCGGGTATTCTGAACCAGGTTAAACGTGCGGTTATCAAAGATGATTATCTCGATACACTGCGCGCGATCGATCCTGAATTGGTGAAAACCGCTGTCAGCGGTGCTCGCTTCCAGGAATGCCTGTTCTCACAGGGTAAAAAGCCTGAAATTGTTGCGTTTGTAAAAGAGATCCTCAGCCGCTGAGCGTAATCTTTTATTCAGGTGGCCGATTATCGGCCACCTGCTTGACTCTTCACTTGTCGTAAACCCCCGCTAAGATAAAATGGTTTCATACTTTGCGTTAAAGGAAAGATTATGAAGCTGATGTTTGCCTCGGATCTGCATGGTTCGCTCTCCGCCACTGACAAAATCCTCGAACTGTTTGAACAACGCCATGCTGACTGGTTGATTCTGTTGGGCGATTTGTTGAATCATGGGCCGCGCAATGCACTGCCGGATAATTATCAACCGGCCCTGGTTGCCGAAAAATTAAACCTTTATCGCGACAAAATCATTGCTGTTCGCGGCAATTGCGACAGTGAAGTTGACCAGATGCTACTGTCATTCCCAATCACAGCGTCTTTTCAGCAGGTATTACTGCCAAAAAGGCGATTGTTTTTAACCCATGGTCACCTTTATCATCCCAACGAGTTACCCCCCTTAGCCAGTGGAGATGTCTTGGTTTACGGCCATACACATTTGCCTCAGGCCGAAAGGCAGGGGGATATTTACTGTTTTAATCCAGGTTCGGTCAGTATTCCAAAAGGTGGCTTTCCTGCCAGTTATGGCATACTGCAAAACGGTACCTTGAGCGTGGTCGATCTGCACTGTGGCAAGGCGGTTGCAGAGGTGACGCTAACGCACTAATTTGTATCTGCAGGGGCTATGCAAAGGCAGGTATATACCCAAGTCATAATAAGAATCATTGAAGCACACCCATTGATCAACCAGTAGCGCGTTTTCCATCGCGCCCAAATAGAAGGTTCTAGAGGATGGCGGAACAGGTTCAGGCAGCAGAAACCGAGTGGGTTGACATAGTCAACGAGCAGAATGAAGTGATTGCTCAATCCAGTCGTCAACAGATGCGTGCTCAAAGGCTGCGTCACCGTGCTACCTATATCGTAGTACATAACGGGATGGGAAAAATTCTGGTGCAACGCCGCACAGACACCAAGGATTACTATCCAGGCTGGTTGGACGCCACGGCTGGTGGCGTGGTACAGAGCGGTGAGAACGTGCTGGACTCCGCCCGTCGTGAAGCAGAAGAAGAACTGGGAATTGCCGGTGTGCCTTTTGCTGAACATGGTCTGTTTTATTTTGAAGAAGATCAGTGCCGCATTTGGGGGGCGCTCTTCAGCTGTGTATCCCATGGCCCGTTTGCGTTGCAAGAAGATGAAGTGGCTGAAGTCTGTTGGTTGACGCCTGAAGAAATCACCGCAAGATGTGACGAATTTACGCCGGACTCATTGAAAGCGTTGTCACTGTGGTTGACACGCAATAATGGTCAGGATTACGGCAAGCCCCTGCCGCGTGACAGCAAAATCGAATCTGAAGCAGAACTTCCATAACAGTACCACAGCCTTGCCGTTTTACTGTACAGTGAGGCTGTCTCCTTTAGCACCACGACGCGTTACCCCAGCTAACCAGGGTGAAGCGCTGGCCCAACCTGTTAACGCACTATTATCTAACGTAATATGCCTGCCTTTCATACCTCATTTTGATTGGGTGGCGGTTGGTTTTTTGCCAGTAATACAATTGGCTAACCAATTTCACCCAAATCTCTATCGTTAATGTTACAATTGATAGTTGTAAATTTAATGGCTATTAATCAAACAGTTGCATTGGTTTTTCCTCGTTTATTTTAAATTTTCGACTATCGATACAAAAAAATCAAAACAACGTTTCTACTTTCATCACACTTTTGCCATCCGTTGAATGACGCTAGAAAAATTTCAGATATACTAATTTGAAATAGTGTTTCAGTTTGTTGATTGGTGCACGTCTGGCCCGTCAGGGAGACCGCAAAATGGATTTCGCCTACCGCTTCAAGATGTTCGGTAACCTCACTGCAACTCAGCCATTGGCAAGTTGTCAGTGTTTGAACCAAATCAAACAAAATGGGCAAATTCAGTATTTTCTTTTGCGTCACAGGCTCGCTCAGTTTCCATTTTGCAGATTGGCAGTCTCGGAGGTACTTTCCGATTTTATTCCGGGCCAATGTCACTGTGACAGGTCACTTAACGGAGGCTAAAAGCCCGGATTTCTACTTTATTTTTTATATTAGTAAAATCTAACTTTACTTACTTTTATTTCTATTAATGTGGGTAATAACCATGAATGAAAACAGAATGTTGGGGTTGGCCTATATATCACCCTATATTATAGGGCTGATAATATTTACGGCGTTTCCCTTTGTGTCATCATTCTTGCTCAGTTTTACGGAATATGACCTGATGAACCCTCCGGTATATAACGGAGTGGAAAACTATCGCTATATGTTTATGGAGGACCACCTTTTCTGGAAGTCCATGGGTGTGACTTTTGCCTATGTATTTCTTACCATCCCGGCGAAACTGGCTTTTGCGCTCGGTATTGCCTTTGTGCTTAATTTTAAATTGCGTGGGATCGGATTTTTCCGGACTGCATATTATATTCCTTCCATTCTTGGGAGTAGCGTAGCTATCGCTGTACTTTGGCGTGCGCTGTTCGCTATTGATGGTCTGCTTAACAGCTTTATCGGCGTCTTTGGTATGGACCCGATTAACTGGTTGGGTGAGCCTTCTTTGGCATTGATGTCGGTGACTTTGCTGCGGGTATGGCAATTTGGTTCTGCGATGGTTATTTTCCTCGCAGCGCTGCAAAACGTTCCTCAGTCACAATATGAAGCGGCGATGATCGATGGTGCCTCTAAATGGCAAATGTTTATGAAGGTAACCGTACCGCTGATTACGCCGGTGATCTTCTTTAACTTCATCATGCAGACTACGCAGGCATTCCAGGAGTTTACTGCCCCATATGTCATAACAGGGGGCGGGCCAACGCATTACACTTACCTGTTCTCACTTTATATCTACGATACTGCCTTTAAATATTTTGATATGGGGTATGGCGCTGCATTAGCGTGGATCCTGTTCCTGGTTGTGGCTCTGTTTGCTTCAATCGCCTTTAAATCATCGAAATATTGGGTCTTCTACTCTGCAGATAAGGGTGGCAAAAATGGCTGATATGCAACCGAACCAATTAACTATGCCCAGTGCTCAGGAAATTGCCGAGCAAGAGGTACAACAGACGTTACGCAAAGAGAAAATCAGTGCGGCTATTCGTTATGTTGTGCTGTTATTCGTTGGCCTGTTGATGTTGTATCCGTTGGTCTGGATGTTCTCTGCATCATTCAAGCCCAACCATGAAATCTTCACCACGCTGGGTCTATGGCCTGCGCATCCAACGTCGGATGGTTTTGTGAATGGCTGGAAAACCGGTACGGAATATAACTTTGGGCACTACATGCTTAATACCTTTAAGTTTGTTATTCCCAAGGTGTTACTGACCATTATCTCTTCAACGATAGTTGCCTACGGATTTGCTCGTTTTGAGATCCCTTGGAAGAAATTCTGGTTCGCTACGCTGATCACCACCATGTTGCTGCCAAGCACCGTGCTACTGATCCCTCAGTACATCATGTTCCGTGAAATGGGCATGCTGGATAGCTATCTACCGCTGTATTTACCGCTGGCATTTGCGACGCAGGGATTCTTCGTCTTCATGCTGATCCAGTTCTTACGCGGTGTACCACGTGACATGGAAGAGGCAGCGCAAATCGACGGTTGTAACTCTTTCCAGGTGCTGTGGTATGTGGTGGTGCCAATTCTTAAGCCTGCGATTATCTCGGTCGCTCTGTTCCAGTTTATGTGGTCGATGAACGATTTTATAGGCCCGTTGATTTACGTTTACAGCGTCGATAAGTACCCGATTGCGTTGGCGTTGAAAATGTCTATCGACGTTACAGAAGGTGCACCGTGGAATGAAATTCTGGCCATGGCAAGTATTTCCATTCTGCCGTCTGTCATCGTGTTCTTCCTGGCCCAACGTTACTTTGTTCAGGGCGTTACCAGCAGCGGAATTAAAGGTTAATTGAGGATCTATCATGGCTGAAGTCGTATTTAATAATCTGCAGAAAGTTTATACCAACGGTTTTAAGGCCGTTCATGGGATCAATCTGACCATTGCCGATGGTGAATTCATGGTCATTGTCGGGCCTTCCGGCTGCGCCAAGTCAACTACGCTGCGGATGCTGGCGGGTCTTGAAACCATCAGCGGTGGTGAAGTGCGCATTGGCGACCGTGTGGTTAACAATCTGGCACCAAAATCCCGTGGTATTGCTATGGTGTTCCAGAACTATGCACTGTACCCACACATGACAGTGAAAGAGAATCTGGCTTTTGGACTCAAACTGAGCAAATTGCCCAAAGAGCAGATTGAAGAACAGGTTAACGAAGCGGCAAAAATTCTGGAGCTGGGCGAGTTGCTGGATCGTTTGCCTCGTCAACTCTCTGGCGGGCAGGCACAGCGTGTTGCCGTTGGCCGCGCTATTGTGAAGAAACCGGATGTGTTCCTGTTCGATGAGCCATTGTCAAACCTGGATGCCAAGTTGCGTGCTTCAATGCGCATACGTATTTCCGATCTGCACAAGCAGCTTAAGAAGAGTGGCAAACCGGCAACCACCGTTTATGTAACCCATGACCAAACAGAAGCCATGACCATGGGGGACCGTATCTGTGTGATGAAGCTTGGCCACATAATGCAGGTTGATACACCAGATAATCTCTATCACCACCCTAAAAATATGTTTGTCGCCGGTTTTATCGGTGCACCAGAAATGAACATCAAGCCGAGTAAACTGGTAGAAAAAGACGGCAAAGTGGGCCTGACGGTAGGAAATTACACTTTAACGCTGAACGAATATCAGCAAGAGAAAGTGACCAGTTTTGTCGGCGAAGATGTATTCTTCGGCGTGCGCCCTGAGTTTATTACCATTTCGGAGTCACCTTTTGAGGGCAATCATTCTCAGGGCGAGTTAGTCCGTGTGGAAAATATGGGGCATGAATTCTTTGTCTATCTCAAAGTTAATGACTTTGAATTAACCTGCCGTATTCCATCTGATGATGTAAAACCTATTTTGAAAAATGGTCTGCATCGCCCTGTTTACTTTAAATTCGACATGAACAAATGTCATATATTTGATGCTAAAACAGAAAAAAATATCTCTCTTTAACAGGAGTTGGTGATAATGAAAAAAGTAGTATTAAGCACCCTGGTGGCTTCGTCTTTGACTATGTTTGCACAGACATCGTTTGCTGAGGAGCAGGTTGACCTGCGTATGTCCTGGTGGGGAGGGAATGGCCGTCATCAGGTAACGTTAAAAGCAATTGAGGAATTCCAGAAGCAAAACCCGAATATCAAGGTTAAATCAGAATATACCGGTTGGGACGGCCACCTTTCGCGCCTGACCACCCAGATAGCAGGTGGAACCGAGCCGGACGTTATGCAGACTAACTGGAACTGGTTGCCCATTTTCTCGAAAGATGGCAGCGGATTCCATGATTTGAATAAAGTCAGTGAGTATCTGGACCTGACGCAATTTGACCCGAAAGAGCTGCAAACCACTACGATTAACGGCAAGCTCAATGGGATCCCAATCTCAGTAACCGCGCGCGTCTTTTATTATAACGATGTCACCTGGAAAAGTGCGGGCGTGGAATATCCCAAGAACTGGGATGAGCTGTTAGCAGCAGGTAAAACTTTTAAAGAAAAACTGGGTGAAAAATACTATCCGGTTGTACTGGAACACCAGGATACGTTTGCCTTGTTACGTTCCTATATGATCCAAAAGTATAACGTTGATATTATCAATGAAGAGAAGAAAAAGTTCGGTTATAGCGAAGAACAGTGGGTAG
Source organism: Serratia aquatilis (assembly GCF_044865145.1). Taxonomy (NCBI): domain Bacteria; kingdom Pseudomonadati; phylum Pseudomonadota; class Gammaproteobacteria; order Enterobacterales; family Yersiniaceae; genus Serratia; species Serratia aquatilis. The sequence goes on from NZ_CP173186.1 coordinate 1,921,795, forward strand.
ATTTCTTCCAGATGTATCAGAAGATGGTAGAGAGCCATGTGATGCCTTCTTCAAAATATTACGCTTCCTTCGGTAAGAGTAATATGTATGAAATGAAGCCGTGGATCGCGGGTGAGTGGGCAGGTACTTACATGTGGAATTCTACCATTAACAAGTATTCTGATAACTTGAAGCCGCCAGCCAAGCTCGAACTGGGCTCTTATCCGATGCTGGAAGGTGCCACCGATGCTGGCTTATTCTTCAAACCGGCACAAATGTTCTCAATTGGTAAAAGCAGCAAGCACCCGCGCGAAGCTGCAATGCTGATTAATTTCCTGTTGAACAGCAAGGAAGGGGTTGAAGCCCTGAAACTCGAACGTGGCGTGCCATTGAGTCAAGCGGCTGTGACCCAACTGCGTGAAAGTGGCGTGATCCAGGATAACGATCCGGCAGTTTCCGGGTTAAAACTGGCATTGTCCTTACCGCACAGCATTAACGCAGCACCTTACTTTGATGACCCGCAGATCGTAGTCTTGTTCCAGGACGCTATTCAGTCCCTTGATTACGGTAAGAAAACGGTCAATGAAGTTGCGGCTGATTTCCAACGCCAAGGCGACCGTATTCTGAAACGTGCAATGAGATAATAGAAATATCCCACCTGTTAATCAGGTGGGATACTATTAATTTAAATATTCTTATTATATTTCAGTTTGCATGCGCTTATTCACCCCAGTGACTATATTTCTGGGGGCGGCCTTCCTGTAACTTGAATTATTTAGAGTATAAGTTTTTAATCTGAATTTTTTGTAAATAGCTGGATTTGTCGATAAATATATCATATCAATATTGAATAACCTTTATGAGAAAAGTGGCTTTCCTCACGAGCCAATAACTAATGGATTATTTTCATCTTTAGTAATTCTTTTTAAAATAATAGTTATTCTTTTTATAATTAAATGATAAGGGCAGGAACAATGAAATTAAAAATATTAACTCTGGTAGTGGCTTCTGTCGTCAACTTTAGCGCAATGGCCATGTCAGTTGATTTACGACACGAGTGGATGGATACGGCTAAAGGCGATCACAAGGATCGCATGTTAATTTCCCATCGGTTTGATAACGGCTTTGGTTTCTCTCTGGAAGCTAAATGGAAGCAGGATTCATCAGATTCGACACCAAATAAACTTTGGCATGAGCAGGTAAGTAACGGTACTGAAGCCGTTGCCAGCTACCAGTATAAAGTGAATGATGTTTTCAATTTACAGCCTGGTTTCTCTCTTGAATCCAGTAGCAATAATAATGGTTATCGTCCTTTTCTGCGTATGCAGTATAATTTGACCAAAGATGTTTATGTTGCAACTAGGTATCGTTACGAATATAAGCGTACCACCTCGAAAGGTTCAGACGGTGATGAGAAAACCAACCGTGGTGATTTCTGGTTAGGATATAGTTTCCTCAAAGATTGGCAGGTAGAATATAACTACGTTTATAAGAGCAGCAATAAGGTTATCTTTGATGATGGCAAAACCGATTACGAACATAACGTCAAACTGGCTTACAAGTGGGATAAAAACTGGAAGCCATATATAGAAGTAGGGAATGTGAAGCAAGATAGCATCAACGATAACCGTCAGACTCGCTACCGCGTTGGTGTATCTTACAGCTGGTAAAAAATTTTAGCTGTACAGCCGGGAATACCGCATTGGTGTGACGGGTATTCCCGGTATTTTGGTGCTAACAGCTGCTACGGCGGCACAGCACCGAGGGAATTGAACCTTCAGCCTGCCATTCTTCACCATTAAGACGCGCAAGAAGTGCCTTACCTGCCTGAATTCCAATTTCTTTATGCGGAACGGTCATTGTTGTCAGTGGGGGCTGGCAAACCTGGCTGACATCGCTATTACCAAAACCTACGATGGCCAACTGTTCTGGCACTTTGATCCTTCGGCGCTGGCACTCATATAACGCTCCACAAGCCAACTCGTCAGATGAACATACCAAAGCATCCAACTCTGGCCATGCGAGCAGAAATTCTGGCAACTGCTGAGCGCCGATGCTGAAGCTTGAGGGTTGCGCGGCATTGATTACCCGGTGCGGCGACATATGGTTGCGTAATAATGCTTTGTGCCAGCCTTGCAGATGTTGTTGAAAGATCCACTGCTCCTGATTGGCGCACAGTAGGCCAACGTTCTGGTAACCATTGGCAATGACCGTTTGTGTCAGTTGATACATGGCGGCGACGTAATCTATGCCGATATTCATGTCGATCGCGTTGGCGCAAATAGCGCCTATTTCCACAATAGGAATATTGGCGGTTTGCAGTGCCATTCGCGTGTTGTGCGAGTGTTCCACACTTAACAGCACTGCCGCAGCAAGGTTGTAAGAGAGTAGCGTCTCTAGGAGTTTTTCCTCTCGCTCAAGATGATGCTGGGACTCAGCCAGCATGATCTGGTAGCCCGCTGGCTGAAGTACGCGTTGCAGCCCTGCAAACATATCTGCGCACCCGGATTCGGAAAAGCGGGGAACTACCATGGCAATGGTATAAGAAGATGCAGAGGCTAGGGAACTTGCCGCCAGGTTGGGCAGATAGCCTAACTCACTGACTGCCGCCTCAATTTTTTCTCTCAGTTTATCTGAAACTTGCTCCGGAGTACGTAAGGCCCGCGATACGGTCATGGTACCCACGCCCGCTAATTGAGCCACCTCGGCCAGCGTTACCCGGCCAGTGCTGCGTCGTTTTTTGCCGATCGACATTGCTAATCCTGACTGAAATGCGCTAAAGGCGCATAAATGAGCTTATAGGCAGAAAACCCATAGCCGGGTTCGCTATCCTCGCTTTGGTGCACATTCTAACCCGTTACAAGGTTTAACGATAAAAAATCTGTGTCGGGTAATATCGGGCTGGATATATTTGATAGCGCTATCACAAATCTCGCTGATAAATCTTTGGTAGCGCTATCTTTGCGACAACAATCACAGTTGAAGTCCCTGCCGTTGATTATGGTTTCATCGTCGCGGGTTCATGAACATCACGAGTACGCGGTTTCATCGGTAAATGGTTAGCATCCGGTTAAATTCAGGCTACGGCTGTCGAGAGTGTCATCCATTGGTCGATCTTGGTGTGTTAAGGAAAATGAATCTTAGGAGGACGTGTGCTCAACGACTGGCTCAACAGTGATCATATCCAATTGTGTGACAAGGTAGCGGACTGGCAGGAAGCAGTAGCTTTGAGTGGACAGCCCCTGTTACAACGGGGAATCATCACACAAGACTATCTGACGGCAATATTCCGTCAACATCAGGCTTTAGGTCCCTATTTTGTACTGGCTCCTGGTATTGCTATGCCACATGCCAGGCCGGAAGAGGGAGCTAAAGCCTTGGGGCTTTCATTGCTGAAAATTAATCAGGGAGTGCAATTTCATTCTGAAGATAACGATCCCGTTTTTATCGTGGTTATGCTTTCGGCTCCTGATAGCAGTAGCCATATTGAGTTAATTTCGCAATTGGCAGAATTATTTTCGGATAACGAGTCTATGGAGAAATTATTCAGGGCGGAAAATAAACAGCAAATTGAGGATGTGATTGCCAACTATTAATCGCTAGCTAACATATTCTCAAATTTACGGTCACATTGATTAGAATCGCTGTGCAACACTCGAATATGCTATATCCAATTTAATTTGGATGGCATTTTACTACAATTAATATCTATTAGGTGACAAAAATGAAAATTATGGCTATTTGTGGCTCAGGACTAGGCAGTAGTTTTATGGTGGAAATGAATATTAAAAAAGTCCTGAAGAAAATGAATATTGAGGCAGAGGTTGAACATTCTGACCTTTCATCTGCTACACCAGGGGCTGCTGATATTTTTGTAATGGCCAAGGATATTGCCGATAGTGCTAGCGTGCCCGCCAATCAGTTAGTGGTGATCAGCAATATTATCGATATTAATGAGCTCGAGGCCAAACTACGCGCCTACTTCGAAGCTCACTCCATCATTTAATCAAACCAATCGGCGAGGTGGATATGTTTATCCAAGAAACGCTCAAGTTTGTGGTTGATATACTAAAAGTGCCGGCAGTATTGGTTGGGGTTATTGCTCTGATTGGTTTGCTGGCGCAAAAGAAGTCATTTTCTGATGTGGTTAAGGGGACAGTTAAAACCATTCTGGGTTTTATTGTTCTCGGCGGTGGTGCTTCAGTTTTAGTGAGTTCACTGAATCCGTTGGGGGGCATGTTTGAACATGCATTCAACATTCAAGGCATTATTCCCAACAATGAAGCTATTGTATCTATTGCCTTGGAAAAATACGGTGCATCCACCGCATTGATTATGGCATTCGGGATGGTGGCTAATATCGTGGTAGCACGATTTACCCGGTTTAAATATATCTTCCTTACCGGCCATCATACTTTCTATATGGCTTGTATGATCGGTATTATCCTCACGGTAGCTGGTTTTGAAGGCGTAGCGCTGGTGTTTACCGGAGCACTGACCTTGGGGCTGGTGATGGCATTTTTCCCGGCGATTGCCCAGCGCTATATGCGCCGCATTACGGGTAATGATGATATCGCCTTTGGTCATTTCGGTACTTTGGGGTATGTGCTTGCGGGGTGGATCGGTTCGCGTGTGGGTAAAAACTCGCGCTCCACTGAAGAGATGAATCTTCCCAAGAACCTTAGCTTCTTGCGCGACAGTTCTATTTCCATCTCAATGACCATGATCATTATCTACATGATCCTGGCTATCTGCGCTGGTCAGGCTTATGTCGAACAGCAACTCAGTGGTGGGCAAAACTACCTGGTGTATTCCATTATCCAGGCGATCACCTTCGCTGCCGGGGTATTCATTATTTTGCAAGGGGTACGCTTGATCCTGGCGGAGATCGTTCCGGCCTTTACCGGTTTTTCGGAAAAACTGGTTCCTAATGCCCGCCCTGCATTGGACTGCCCAGTCGTTTATCCCTATGCCCCCAATGCTGTGCTGATTGGTTTCCTGTTCAGCTTCCTCGGTGGGTTGGTAGGGTTATTTCTGCTAGGACAAATGAAGATGGTGCTTATCCTGCCAGGTGTCGTGCCGCACTTCTTTACCGGCGCTACTGCCGGCGTTTTCGGTAATGCGACTGGAGGACGCCGTGGTGCCATGCTGGGGGCATTTGCCAATGGGCTTCTGATCACTTTCCTCCCCGTACTACTGTTGCCGGTACTCGGTGCTCTAGGTTTTGCCAATACCACTTTCTCTGACGCCGACTTCGGTGTGATCGGTATTGTATTGGGCAACATGGCACGCTTCCTGAGCAAAGAAATGATTATGGTGGTGGTGGTCGCTATTTTTGCACTGCTGGTTGCGCATAATTTTCTGGGGAATCGCAAAAGTGGTCCAGATAGCGAACCTGTCGAGAAATAAGCGAGGGTAGTTTGATGAGTAACACAATGACTCATAGTGGGGAATTACAGACGCTGGCACGTAGTATCCGTCTGGAAACGTTGAAAGCGCTTACTGGCCTTGGGTTTGGACACTATGGCGGATGTATGTCTGTAGTAGAAACCCTTGCAGTGCTGTATGGCGAAGTGATGCGTATCGATCCAGACAGGCCGGATTGGCCAGAACGCGATTACCTGGTGTTGTCAAAAGGGCATGCGGGACCTGCTCTGTATAGCGCCTTGGCGGTCAAAGGTTATTTCCCGCTGGATGAACTTAAAACGCTAAATCAGAATGGTACTCGGCTACCGAGCCATCCGGATCGTTTGCTGACGCGCGGTGTGGATGCCACGACCGGCTCGCTGGGGCAGGGAGTATCTATTGCTGCAGGCATGGCCCTTTCACATAAACTGGCGGAGCGGAGCAACCGGGTATTCTGCATTCTGGGGGATGGCGAGCTTAACGAAGGTCAGTGCTGGGAGGCTTTCCAGTTTATCGCCCACCATAACCTGCATAATCTGACGCTGTTTATTGATTACAACAAACAACAATTGGACGGCAGGCTTGATGAAGTTATTAAGCCCTTCGACCTGGCGGGTAAATTCCGCGCCTTCGGTTTTGAGGTACAAACCGTGCAGGGAGATGACATTCCGGCGATCCGTGACGCAGTACTACCCTTGCGTAGCGGGGAACAGCGGCCATTAATGGTGATCCTGGATAGTATCAAAGGGCAGGGTGTGGCCTATCTGGAGAGTCTGAAAAACTCGCATCATCTGCGTTTGACAGCGGATGTTAAGTTGGAAATTGAAAAAGCCATCACCGACCTGGAGGGTGCTCATGTTTAATGTAGCCACGCACTTGGAAAAAGACGGCATAGAAATGCGCAAGGTGTACGCCGGAATGATTCGTCAACAGATCGAGGCCGGTAAACCAGTTATTGCACTGGAGGCCGATCTGATGAGTTCAATGGCGATGGATGGCGTGCAGAAGGATCACCCACAGCACGTGATCAACTGCGGCATCATGGAGGCCAATGTCATTGGCGTCTCCGCCGGGCTTGCTTTGACCGGGCGGGTGCCCTTTGTTCACACTTTTAGCGCATTCGCCAGCCGTCGTTGTTTTGACCAGTTGTTTATGTCGCTGGATTATCAACGCAATAACGTCAAAGTGATCGCCTCTGATGCCGGAGTCAGCGCCTGTCATAACGGAGGCACTCATATGTCATTTGAGGATATGGGGACTGTGCGCGGCTTGGCCCACGCGGTGGTTCTGGAGGTGACCGACGCCACCATGTTTCAGGACATTCTGCAGCAATTAGTCGATCTGGAAGGGTTTTACTGGGTTCGCACCATCCGCAAACAGGCTACGCGGATTTATCAGGATGGTTCTCGTTTCACTATTGGTAAGGCTAATCTGCTGCGTGACGGTAGTGATATTACGCTTATCGCCAACGGGATCATGGTCGCCGAGGCGCTTAAAGCTGCACAGATGCTGGAACAGGAAGGCGTTAGCGCTGCGGTGATCGACATGTTCACACTCAAGCCGATCGATCGGGAGATCATTAAAACCTTTGCAGCTAAAACTGGCAAGATTATCACTTGTGAGAACCACAGTATCCATAACGGCCTGGGTTCGGCAGTGGCAGAGGTGGTGGTGGAGGAGTGCCCGGTTCCGATGCGGCGTGTCGGCGTTGAAGAACGCTACGGGCAAGTGGGAACACAGGAGTTTTTGCAACAGGAGTATGGCTTGACTGCAAAGCATATTCTCAAGGCGGCGCTTCAACTGCTATAGCCTAATGAGCTGATTGCACCACGGCGAGGCCCACCGTGGTGCAATCAGGCTATCAAGCTTCTGCCGCTTTGGCATCCGCTTGAGCTGCCTGGATCGCCGTCAGAGCAACGGTATACACGATATCGTCAACCAAGGCTCCACGAGACAGGTCGTTCACTGGCTTGCGCATGCCTTGCAACATTGGCCCGATAGAGACCAGATCGGCAGAGCGCTGTACTGCTTTATAAGTGGTATTACCGGTATTCAGATCCGGGAAGATAAATACTGTCGCTTTACCTGCAACCGGAGAGTTAGGCGCTTTGGATTTAGCAACATCGGCCATAATGGCAGCATCATACTGCAGTGGGCCATCGATGATCAGGTCCGGGCGTTTTTCCTGCGCCAGACGAGTTGCCTCACGCACTTTCTCAACGTCGCTACCTGCGCCAGAATTCCCGGTAGAGTAGGAGATCATCGCCACACGCGGTTCAATACCAAATGCAGCGGCAGAGTCGGCAGATTGGATGGCAATTTCAGACAGTTGCTCGGCAGTAGGATCCGGGTTGATCGCACAGTCCCCATAGACCAGAACTTGGTCCGGTAACAGCATGAAGAACACAGAAGATACCAAAGAGCTGCCCGGCGCAGTTTTGATCAACTGCAACGGTGGGCGAATGGTGTTAGCCGTGGTGTGAACGGCACCAGAAACCAGGCCGTCAACTTCGCCTTTTTCCAGCATCAGAGTACCGAGAACAACGTTATCTTCCAGCTGTTCGCGAGCAACTACTTCGGTCATACCCTTGCTCTTACGCAGTTCGACCAAGCGTGGCACATAGAGCTCTCTTACCGCGACGGGATCAACGATCTCGATGCCTTTGCCCAGTTCAATACCTTGTGCCGAGGCAACGCGTCTGATTTCATCCGGGTTACCCAGCAGCACGCACTCAGCGATGCCACGCTCGGCGCAAATGGTGGCGGCTTTGACAGTACGCGGTTCGTCACCTTCTGGCAGTACGATACGTTTGCCTGCTTTACGGGCCAATTCTGTCAATTCGTAACGGAAGGCTGGTGGAGACAAACGGCGTGAACGCTCAGAGGTGGCGGTCAGAGAGTCGATCCACTCAGTGTTGATATGGCTCGCTACGTAGTTCTGCACTTTCTCGATACGCTGGCTGTCGTCTGAAGGCACTTCAAGATTGAAGCTTTGCAGGCTTAGCGAGGTCTGCCAGGTATTGGTGTCAACCATGAAGACTGGTAGACCGGTTCCAAATGAGCGCTCGCACAGTTTTCTGATCGGCCCATCGATCTCATAGCCACCGGTTAACAGGATGGCACCGATTTCCACGCCGTTCATCGCAGCCAGACAGGCTGAAACCAATACGTCTGGACGATCTGCCGAGGTTACCAGCAGGGAACCAGGACGGAAGTGCTCCAACATATGTGGAATGCTGCGAGCACAGAAGGTCACGGATTTCACGCGGCGGGTCATAATGTCGCCTTCGTTGATCACTCGCGCTTTCAAGTGGCGCGCCATATCAATAGCTCGGGTAGCGATCAGATCGAAGCTCCACGGTACGCAACCCAGAACCGGCAGCGGGCTGTTGGCAAACAGCTGCGCGGGATCGACATTGGTCACGCTGGCCTTGGTGGAATCGTCAAAAATTTCAGACAGATCAGGACGAGTACGCCCCTGATCGTCCACTGGCGCGTTCAGCTTGTTGATAATCACGCCGGTAATATTCTTGTTCTTGCTGCCACCGAAGCTGTTGCGAGCAAGTTCGATACGCTCTTTCAACTGTGCAGGAGAATCATTGCCCAGCGCAATAACAAAGACGATTTCTGCATTCAGTGTTTTAGCGATCTCGTAGTTCAGCGCTGATGCAAACTGGTGTTTGCGAGTTGGCACCAGGCCTTCAATCAGCACTACTTCCGCATCTTTAGTGTTCTCGTGGTAACGTGCCACGATCTCTTCCATCAACACGTCCTGCTGGTTGGAGCTCAGCAAGCCTTCAACATAGCTCATACGTAGTGGCTCTGCCGCTGGAATGGTTGAGTTGCTGCGGATGATAGCGGTGGTTTGGTCCAGAGAGTCGCCGCCCGTGCGTGGTTGGGCAATCGGTTTGAACACGCTCAGGCGAACGCCTTTCTGCTCCATGGAGCGGATGACACCCAGGCTTACACTGGTCAGGCCGACACTGGTACCTGTGGGGATCAACATAATTGTACGTGACACAGAATAGTCCTCTTCACGATTGAAATGAGGTCGTAGCCAAAAATAATTGAAGTTGCAGCAACAGGTAAACGCATGTGCGGTTTCAACTATAAAGGCTAAAACAACACCGCCAGCCTTGGCTGACGGTGTGTAGAGTCTTTAAGCCGTCAGACGGCAAGCGTCTTGCGCGATAACCAGCTCTTCGTTGGTTGGGATCACCAGCGCAGGGCGGCTACCGTCCTTGGCGATGTTGCCTGATTTACCAAAACGGGCAGCCAGGTTACGCTCATGATCGATTTCGAAGCCAAGCAGGCCAAGTTTGTTCAGCGTCAACTCACGTACCAGCGCTGCGTTCTCACCAATGCCACCGGTAAAGATCACGGCATCAAGGCGGCCTTCCATCAATGCGCTGTAGGCACCAACGTATTTAGCTAAACGATGGCAGAATACGTCCATTGCACGCTTGGCGTCGGCTTTGGTGTCGTAGTTGTCTTCAACATAACGGCAATCGCTGGTCACTTCGGTTAACCCAAGTAGGCCGGACTCTTTGGTCAGCATCTTGTTGATCTGGTCCACGCTCATACCCATGGCATCGTGCAGATGGAAGATGATAGCTGGATCGATGTCACCGCTGCGGGTACCCATCACCAGGCCTTCCAGTGGTGTCAGCCCCATGGAAGTATCAACACTTTTACCGTTGCGAACGGCAGTAACGGAACCGCCGTTACCCAAGTGGCAGGTAATGATGTTAACTTCTTCAACTGGCTTGTTCAGCATCTTGGCCGCTTCTTGTGTGACATAGAAGTGGCTGGTGCCGTGTGCACCATAGCGGCGTACGCCATGATCGCGGTACAGGCTGTATGGCAGAGCATACAGATAAGACTCTTCCGGCATGGTCTGATGGAATGCGGTGTCGAACACGGCAACGTTTTTCTCAGCCAGATTCGGGAAGGATTTCAACGCTTCAGCAATACCAATCAGGTGAGCTGGGTTATGCAGTGGTGCAAAGGGGACTGAATCTTTGATACCCTGCAGGACTTCATCATCGATCACGGCTGAAGCGGTGAATTTCTCGCCACCGTGAACGATACGGTGACCGATAGCGGTCAACTGTGCGGAAAGCTCTGGTTTCTGTGCCAGAATAGTATTAACAATGAAATTCAGCGCTTCGCTGTGTGCTGCACCGGCACCCAGTGCCGCTTCTTGCTTAACGCCGTCCATTTTCCATTTGATACGGGCTTCAGGAAGGTGGAAGCATTCGGCCAGGCCAGAAAGATGTTCTTCACCGTTGATTGCATCAATGATAGCGAATTTCAGAGAAGAACTGCCGCAGTTAAGAACCAGTACTAGCTTACTCGACATGGAAGTACCTACTTGATAGTTCGTGTTGGTATGTGGAAGACCCAAAAACACGTGGTGAATAAATCGTCAATCAAACAACAAGCGTAGCGCATAATGCCGTTGACATTTATGATTAACATCATGTCAGTTAAAAGAAAGGCCATGATGATGAAAAAACCGATGATTTCTCTGTGGTTTAAGTAATCTATTTTCTCTCTACTCGATTTGAGGTTGCTGTGGTTTTCACAGCAACCTCAAATCGGATAGATAACGGACTAAAAAAGTTGACAGATCTTACGTCGTCTTCTACTAGCGGCCAAAAGGCCAGCTTAGGATACCGATAGCCTGCCGTAAACACAAAATAAATTTAAATATTCAACTTTTTTGTTGGTGTGTTTACGAAAATATTTAATTTTTATACGTGAAGTTGAGGTGAAAGCGATGACGAGCAGACCATCTGGTTCCGTAAGTTGGTTTCAAATATTCCAGCGTGGGCAGCACTATATGAAAACCTGGCCAGCAGACAAACGGCTGGCGTCAGTTTTCCCTGAAAACCGCGTCTCGCGGGCTACCCGTTTTGCCGTTCGCTTTATGCCCCCGCTGGCGATATTCACCCTTACCTGGCAAATCGCGCTGGGTGGCCAACTCGGCCCGGCGATTGCAACTGCGCTGTTCGCCTGCAGCCTGCCAATGCAGGGGCTGTGGTGGTTGGGCCGTCGCTCAGTCACTCCGTTGCCGCCTACTTTGCTGCAATGGTTTCATGAGATGCGCAACAAGCTTGCTGAGGCTGGGCAGGCCATGGCGCCGGTAGAGGGAGCTCCCACCTATCAGGCGCTTGCCGATGTGCTGAAACGTGCATTCAAGCAATTGGATAAGACCTTCCTCGATGACCTCTAAGTGCTAAATTGTCGGGGTTTAATAGGTTGTCGTGCAGCCGATAGCGTCATTAACCCCTGCCAAATCAAAGAAAGACCGAGTTGTTATTCCACCACACAATAAAGTCATGCGATGCTTTCGGCAATTTGCAGAACTGAGGAACATGAAATGGAAATGACTAATGCTCAAAGGCTGATCCTGTCCAATCAATACAAGATGATGACTATGCTCGATCCGGACAATGCCGAACGTTACCGCCGCTTGCAGACTATTATCGAGCGGGGTTTTGGTTTGCAAATGCGCGAACTTGATCGTGACTTTGGTGAGATGAGCGAAGAGGTTTGCCGTACCATTATCAATATTATGGAGATGCACCATGCGCTGCAGGTATCTTGGGAAAATCTCAAGGATCGGCAGGGGTTGGATGCGCGTCGTGTGGCGTTTCTGGGGTTTGATGCGGCAACCGAAGCGCGTTATCTGAGTTACGTGCGTTTCCTGGTCAGCACGGAAGGGCGTTATACGCATTTTGATTCTGGCAGTCATGGTTTTAATGCCCAAACCAAAATGTGGGAAAAGTACCAGCGTATGCTGGCAATCTGGCAATCCTGTCCGCGTCAATACCATCTGAGCGCCGTTGAAATTGCACAAATTATTAATGCATGATTGAACTGTAGAGGTTTGTAGTGGAATGTAAGGGTTTTCTGTTTGACCTTGATGGAACGCTGGTTGATTCATTACCAGCGGTAGAGCGAGCCTGGACTCACTGGGCGGAGCGTCATGGTATTCAATCAAATGAGGTGCTGGATTTTATCCACGGAAAGCAGGCCATCACTTCGCTGCGTCATTTTATGCCGGGTGCCACTGAAGCAGAAATTCAACATGAATTTGAATTGCTGGAACAGGCAGAATCGCAGGATACGGAAGGCGTCAGCGCGCTGCCTGGCGCACTGGATCTGCTGGAGCGGCTTACCGAGATGGGGATCCCCTGGGCGATAGTGACTTCCGGTTCTGTGCCGGTCGCCAATGCACGCCGCATTGCAGGCGGTTTGCCTAAGCCCGAAGTGTTCATTACATCTGAACTGGTTAAGCACGGTAAACCTCAGCCAGACGCTTATTTGCTAGGCGCTGAACGCCTTGGCTTCGCTCCGCAAGCTTGTGTTGTGGTTGAGGATGCCCCGGCAGGGATCCTTTCAGGCTTGGCAGCAGGCTGCCAGGTGATTGCGGTCAATGCGCCAGCGAATGCGCCAAAATTGGATCAGGTACACCTGAAGCTTTCGTCGCTGGCCCAGATCAAAGTCGTCAAAGTTGAACAGGGTGCACGCGTCGAAGTTGTTGCTTAATTGGTGTTTTCTTCCCCCAAATTGATTAGACCCCGCATGAGCGGGGTTTTTTTATGCTAATTTTTAAGGTTTGGAACACTACCGGATGACAGCGTTTTGAACAGCGAACTACTTTGGGTCTTACTTTTATTGTTTATAGCCATCGTGCTGTTTACAACCAATAAGCTACGCATGGATGTGGTGGCGCTGTTGGTGATCATTGCCTTCGTGCTGAGCGGCACCTTGAGCCTACAAGAGGCAACTGTAGGTTTTAGCGACCCTAACGTGATTTTGATTGCTGCATTATTTGTGATCGGGGAGGGGCTGGTAAGAACGGGAGTTGCCTATCAGGTAGGGGATTGGCTGGTGAAAGTGGCCGGCAGTAGTGAAACCAAAATGATGGCACTGCTCATGTTCACCGTCGCCGGGCTGGGTGCTTTCATGAGTTCTACCGGGGTGGTCGCCATTTTTATTCCCGTGGTATTAAGTGTTGCTGTGAGGATGAAGATTTCCCCTGGGCGTCTAATGATGCCTTTGAGCTTTGCGGGATTGATCAGCGGCATGATGACGCTGGTCGCTACGCCACCGAATATGGTGGTGAACAGTGAACTGGTGCGTGAAGGTATTGTCGGATTCGGTTTCTTTGGCGTCACGCCAATTGGCCTGGTGGTGTTACTGCTCGGGGTGGCCTACATGTTGGTTGCACGCCGTTGGCTGGGTGACAGCAGCAGTACGAAAACCAAAGTGACTTGGCAGCGCCGAACATTCCGCGATTTGATCCGTGACTACAAGTTAACCGGGCGTGCACGTCGTTTAGCCGTTCGTAGTGGTTCACCGTTAATTGGCCGCGCGCTGGATGAATTACACTTGCGGGCACGCTACGGTGCCAACGTTATTGGGATTGAGCGCTGGAAGCGTTTTCGTCGAGTCATGATCAGTGCCTTTGGTAGTACTGAACTTCGCGAAGGAGACGTACTGTTGATTGACATGTCGGATTGCGATATCGATCTGCGCGAGTTCTGTAGCGATCAACAGCTGGAACCCATGGTGCTGCGAGGTGAGTATTTCTCTGAACAGTCGCGTAACGTCGGTATGGCCGAAGTGTCGTTAATTCCTGACTCTGCGTTGTTGGGTAAAAGTGTGCGAGATGCCGGTTTCCGCAGCCGTTACGATCTCAACGTGGTGGGGATCCGCCGTCATGGTGAAGCGCTGACAGGCCGGTTGGTGGATGAGCCAATGGGGCTCGGGGATATCCTGCTGGTGATTGGCGACTGGAAAGCAATCCGTCAGTTACAGGCTAAAACGCGTGATTTCATTGTATTGAATTTGCCAGCCGAAGTAGATGAAGTCGCCCCAGCCATCAATCAGGCTCCGCACGCGCTGTTTTGTTTGGCGCTGATGGTGGCAATGATGCTGACCGACGAAATCCCTAATCCAATAGCCGCATTGATTGCCTGTCTTTTGATGGGACGCTTTCGCTGCATTGATATGGAAAGCGCCTACAAGGCTATTCACTGGCCAAGCATTATCCTGATCGTTGGTATGATGCCATTTGCACAGGCGTTGCAGAAAACCGGCGGGGTGGATTTGATCGTCCGGGGCCTGATGGATGTTGCTGGTGATGCCGGGCCGCGTGTGATGCTGGTTTGTCTTTTTGTGCTCTGCGCCAGTATCGGGCTGTTCATCTCTAACACTGCTACAGCCGTCTTGATGGCACCCATCGCCATCGCCGCAGCGCGGGAAATGGGTGTATCACCTTATCCGTTTGCCATGATAGTCGCGATTGCTGCCTCTGCTGCCTTTATGACCCCAGTATCATCACCGGTAAATACGTTGGTATTAGGACCGGGTAATTACAAGTTTGGCGATTTTGTGCGTATAGGGGTGCCGTTCACGGTGTTGGTGATGATGGTCAGCGTGGTGGTGGTGCCGTGGTTGTATGCGTTTTAAGGCCCGTAAACCGGGCCAATAATGTTCAAAGTGGTGAATCTATGCTGATCTCATCCAGCGACAGGCTGAAACTTGGGATAAATACCGCCATAAAATAATCCATTTCGAGGCTATGGCGCAGTTCGAGAGTTTTCTCGAGGCGGGCTTTAGCCAGTTTGAACTCATTATTTCCGTCAGAAAGCTCCTCCAGGCATTTCAGATAGGCGCAGAGAGCGTCTGCTTGCTTCACAATCAGTTTTTCGTCTTCGCTGTAGTAATGTTCGTCAAGGATAGGACGAAAATCGTTTTGTAACTCTTTTGGCAGCATCTCCAGCAGTTTCTGTTGGGCGATTTTTTCGATTTTCTTGTATTCGTGCGCAATCTGCGGATTGTAATACTTGATAGGCGTTGGCATATCCCCCGTAAGCACTTCGCTGGCATCATGGTACATAGCCAGCAGCGCTACGCGTTCAGCATTCAGATTGCCGTTAAACTTGCGGTTCTTGATCACTGCCAACGCGTGGGCAACAAAAGCGACTTGCAGACTGTGTTCTGAAACGTTTTCGGTGCGCACATTGCGCATCAACGGCCAGCGGCTGATCAGCTTCAAACGTGACAGATGGGCAAAAAAGTGGCTCTGGCTCATGGGGCTCTCTTTAGACAACGGCGAGTGTGCCATTATTGTGAGCAGTGGCGGTAGGTTATGCAAATCCAGATGTGCGGTGCAGGCGCAGCGAACTGCGCCACTATAACCTTGATACTTCAAATTACTTGGGTGTTGGCTGCGTTACTCGGCCCTTCGGAGCCTGCGCAAACGTTGTTCAAAACGCGTTGCCTTTTTCTGCAACTTGCATGCACTTGGGTATAAATATTATTGACTGTAGGTTTCGAGGAAACGCCCCAGTTTACCCACCGCCATTTCAAGTTCATCAACTCGGGGCAGGGTAACGATACGCACATGATCAGGATGCGGCCAGTTAAATGCGCTGCCTTGTACTAGCAGAACTTTTTCCTGCAACAGCAAATCCAACACCATCTTCTGGTCGTCACGAATGTTAAAACGCTTGGCGTCTATGCGCGGGAACATGTACAGCGCCCCCATCGGTTTGACGCAGGAAACACCGGGAATATCATTCAGCAATTGCCAAGTACGCTCGCGCTGTTCATACAGACGCCCACCCGGCTGGATAAATTCGCTGATGCTCTGATAACCCCCAAGTGCCGTTTGGATTGCATGCTGCATCGGCACGTTGGCGCACAGGCGCATGGAGGCCAGCATTTCCAAGCCTTCAATGTAACCTTTAGCATGCTTTTTAGGCCCATGGAGCACCATCCAACCCTGACGGAAACCGGCAACGCGATAGGTTTTTGACAAGCCATTGAACGTGACGGTCAGCAAATCTGGAGCCAGCGCCGCTATAGAATGATGTTCGGCATCGTCGTAGAGGATCTTGTCGTAAATTTCATCAGCAAAGATGATCAGATCATGTTGACGGGCGATCTCAACGATCTGTTCCAGCAATGCTTTGCTGTAGACCGCACCGGTTGGGTTATTCGGGTTGATAATCACAATCCCACGGGTCCGTGGTGTGATTTTGCTGCGGATGTCATCCAGATCTGGGAACCAGCCAGACTCTTCGTCACAAATATAATGCACAGCCTTACCGCTGGAGAGAGAAACTGCCGCTGTCCACAAAGGGTAGTCTGGCGCGGGTACCAGCATCTCGTCACCGACATTAAGCAGTGCCTGCATTGACTGCACGATCAGTTCGGATACGCCATTACCAATGTAGATATCCTCAACGGTCACATCACGCATGTTTCGCGCCTGGTAGTGCTGCATGATCGCCTTACGCGCTGAGTAAAGCCCTTTAGAGTCGCAGTAACCTTGTGCGGTGGGAAGATTACGAATGACATCAACCAGAATTTCATCAGGGGCTTCAAAACCGAACGGCGCTGGGTTACCGATGTTCAATTTGAGGACCTTATTGCCCTCTTCTTCAAGACGCTTAGCTTCTTTGAGCACTGGGCCGCGAATATCGTAGCAGACGTTGTCCAGCTTGCTGGATTTCTCAATGGGGGACATAGAACGTTGAGCCTTTTGCTTAGGTAGGTGGGTGTCCCTACCGTGGGACACCTCAATTCACTCAATGTACTCCTGGATGCCCTGATTTTGAAGGGGTATGCAAGGCTTTAGTGTAAACGAGCAGCCAACAGAGTTTTTAATGCGATTGAAATGCTGATGAAATAGAATTGTTGGGATTTTGTTTTTAAATTAATTGTTTTTTTGGGTTTTTTCTCTATTTTATGGCAGGTAAGCTGGCTTCATCTTGCAGCAGAAAAATCAGAATTTGTTGGCATTGAGTCAGGAGGGGAATAGACCTAGAATTGTAACAAAATGATAATGCGTGGATTATTGGATGGATGCTAATCACGGACAATACCACACTTTAGCTAATTGGGAATTGCATTAGATAAGCTTGAGCATGTGACTTAAGTTTTTTTTAATTCAGAATGATCTATTTCTTTAGTGAAAGTTCTTACTGTTTGAATTTATTAAATTAGCTAATAAATATACTGTACTTAAGTGACTTGGAGATGCAGGCAACAGGTGACAGAATGCTGACAAGCAAATGGTTTTTTAATAAAGTTGAACATTGTTTATACATCTATGCAGTGTGGCGCTGCAGCCCTTGTGGGTTGATACTTGCAAGTGGTTTGCAAGAGCAGATCAGTGAGGATACAACGGTTGTGCGTTGCAAAACGCTAACTTTGAGGGGGCGCAGATAAACAGCGAACAGATACTTTGAACAGCAACAGTAATAAAAACGTGGGAAATGCCATGCATTGTGAAGTACGATTTATGAAGAAAGTGCTGAGTTTCAACACTTATAATTATAGGTTCTTCTAAGTGTAAGCACTTTTCATTGTAATTTTCATCCACATCAATAAGCCTTTAAGATAGATAGTGGATAAAAAGCGATAGAGATAACGAATTATAAGTAATCTTTTTGCCCTCACCTTATGAGTGGGTTACTGTCGTGTCTGACGCTTGCACTCTTTGGCAACGTCTTGGAAATACACCAGGGTAGTTTGTAAATTAGAATTTAAAAAGTGAAGAAAACACTATGACAACTGCAAATCGTCCGATAATTAATCTCGACCTCGATCTGCTTAGAACTTTTGTAGCTGTTGCTGATTTGAACACCTTTGCGGCTGCGGCTGTCGCCGTGTGTCGTACCCAGTCAGCGGTCAGTCAACAAATGCAGCGGTTAGAGCAATTGGTTGGCAAAGAGTTGTTTGCACGCCATGGACGCAATAAATTATTAACCGAGCACGGTATCCAGCTCCTCAGTTACGCCAGGAAAATCCTGCGTTTCAATGATGAAGCCTGTACCTCACTGATGTTCAACAATATCAAGGGAGTTTTGTCTATAGGCGCTTCCGATGATAGTGCCGATACCATCCTTCCTTATCTACTCAACCGCGTGACGTCTGTTTATCCCAAGCTTGCGATTGATGTTCGAGTGAAGCGTAGCCCATTCATGGTCGATATGCTTAAGAACGGTGAAGTGGATTTGGCTATCACTACGGTGGATACCGAAGGGCATCCGCACATTGTTTTGCGCACGTCGCCAACGCTGTGGTATTGCGCAGCTGATTACCATTTCCAATCAGGAGAGCCTATCCCTCTGGTAGTGCTGGACGAGCCTAGCCCGTTCAGAGCTATGGCAATCAAACATCTTGACGCAGCTGGCATTGCCTGGCGTATCGCCTACTCAGCTTCAACATTATCCGCAGTACGTGCGGCGTGTAGGGCTGGTCTGGGGATTACTGCAAGGCCAATCGAGATGATGAGCCCAGATCTGCGAGTTCTGGGGACGGCAGAAGGTTTGCCGCCGCTTCCCGATACGCAATATGCGTTATGTAAAGATATGAAGTGCGAGAATGAGCTGGCAATGGCGATTTTCAGTGCGGTACAAAATGGTGGCGAGACTTACCATTTTGGTGCTGGTTCGTCAGTGACTGAAGAAGGCTCTTGCCTGATTGAAGAGGAAGAGTAACGCTCAATCAGTTTATCGTTTAAGCCCCTGCAATAGCAGGGGCTTTTTTGTTTGTACTGAGTAAAAACCATTACGAATTGGCAGGATAGATTGGTGAATATGCGCTAATAGAGTGTTGGGGCTGAATTTTGCATGAAAGCGCCATTTATTTCACTTTTATTTGTGAGTGCACACAGTGTCAGTTTTGGTAAATTCAATCTGTATGTTTTTTATGCAATGATAACAGCCAGTAAAGAGCCTGGAGTCAGCAGGGCTATTTTGGTATTTTGAGGAAGCCTTTTCATCTACAATTGAAAAAATTGTTAAACAGCTGCACTTTATTTGAAGCTTTATGCCAAAAACGTGTTCTGGATCAAAAAAATACCCCTAGGTAGTGAGTGGAACAACAGGCAAATCCTGAGACAATGGTATGGTAAAACTGAAATATGCACATTGGTTTATATCTTTCTGTTTCTGCACTGTAATTGACTGACACGATTTAGCCTCTGCTGGCGCATCATATGTTAATCAAATAATTCATATGTAAACTAATGTGTAGATTCTTTTGTCAAAGTTGACAAAAGGTTATAGATAGGAGTAAAAAGCCCACAGTAAAACGCTGCCTAACTCTCTGTAAAAGCAGTACGTTTGTGTGGTTATTTATCCTTCCCTTAAATCGATGTGGTGCACTGACTGCCAGTAACAAGAGCAGAGCGTTCGACGCCACTTTTGATGAGTAAGCATAGAGTATGTCTACAACCACTGAAGTTATCGCTCATCACTGGGCGTTCGCCGTATTTCTCGTATTGGCTATCGGGCTTTGTGGCTTCATGCTGCTAGGTGCGTTCTTTCTGGGCGGGAGAGCCCGGGCTCGTGCTAAAAACACCCCCTATGAATCTGGGATCGACTCGGTTGGTTCGGCGCGTATGCGTCTTTCTGCCAAGTTTTACCTGGTCGCCATGTTCTTCGTTATTTTCGACGTTGAAGCTTTATACCTGTATGCCTGGTCGGTCTCTATTCGTGAGAGCGGTTGGGTAGGCTTTATCGAAGCCGCCATTTTCATTTTGGTGTTATTGGCTGGGTTGGTTTATCTGGTGCGCATTGGTGCATTGGATTGGACTCCGGTGCGCTCCAGGCGCCTGAGCAAACCAGGCACAATCAAGAACGCAAGCAACAGTCATCCGCAGTAACAGCGAGGCATTAAGATGGACTATACGCTCACCCGCATAGACCCGAACGGTGAGAATGACCGTTATCCCCTGCAAAAACAGGAGATCGTTGGTGATCCCCTTGAGCAGCAGGTTCACCGTACGGTTTACATGGGTAAACTCGAACATGCTTTGCATGACATGGTGAACTGGGGGCGTAAAAACTCTCTCTGGCCGTATAACTTCGGCCTTTCGTGCTGTTATGTGGAAATGGTGACTTCGTTTACCGCCGTACACGACGTGGCACGCTTTGGTGCGGAAGTCTTGCGTGCTTCCCCGCGCCAGGCAGACTTCATGGTGGTTGCAGGTACCTGCTTTACCAAGATGGCTCCGGTTATTCAGCGCCTGTATGAACAGATGTTGGAGCCCAAGTGGGTTATATCAATGGGAGCCTGTGCCAACTCCGGCGGTATGTACGACATTTACTCAGTCGTGCAGGGTGTAGATAAATTTTTGCCGGTTGATGTGTATATCCCAGGCTGCCCACCGCGTCCGGAAGCTTACATGCAGGCTCTGCTGCTCCTGCAGGAGTCCATCGGCAAAGAACGCCGTCCGCTGTCTTGGGTTGTGGGCGATCAGGGCGTTTACCGTGCCAATATGCAGTCTGAGAAAGAACGTAAGCACGCCGAGCGTATTGCGGTAACCAACCTGCGGTCGCCTGATGAGATTTAAGACGTTCATATAACGTCCATCTTAGTGCGCTATTGGTTAACACAGCGAAAGTTGAACTTGCGGCGAAATGACCCTTTAGTGTGGTGAAAAAAATTATGACAGATTTAACGACGCACGAAGCCCTGCCAGCCTGGCATACCCGTGATCATCTTGATGATCCGGTGATCGGTGAACTGCGCAACCGTTTTGGGCCGGAAGCCTTTACTGTTCAGCCCACCCGTACCGGGATGCCAGTGGTGTGGGTAAAGCCTGACCAGTTGCTGGAAGTAATGACGTTTCTGAGAAAACAGCCGAAGCCTTACGTCATGCTGTTTGACCTGCATGGCGTTGACGAGCGTCTTCGCACTCATCGCCAGGGTTTGCCTGCTGCTGATTTTTCCGTTTTCTATCATCTGATTTCCATCGAACGTAACCGTGACATCATGCTGAAAGTGGCGCTGTCTGAAAAAGACCTGCACGTGCCCACAGCAACCAAAGTGTTTCCGAATGCCAACTGGTATGAGCGCGAAACCTGGGAAATGTTCGGTATCACCTTTGATGGGCACCCCCACCTGACGCGTATCATGATGCCGCAGAGCTGGGAAGGACACCCGCTACGTAAAGATTACCCGGCGCGCGCTACCGAGTTCGATCCTTTTGTGTTGACCAAGCAGAAAGAAGATCTCGAAATGGAGTCGCTGAAGTTCAAGCCTGAAGAGTGGGGCATGAAGCGTGGCACCGAGAACGAGGACTTCATGTTCCTGAACCTCGGTCCAAACCACCCGTCTTCGCACGGTGCGTTTCGTATTATTCTTCAACTGGATGGCGAAGAGATCGTCGACTGTGTGCCTGATGTGGGTTACCACCACCGTGGTGCAGAGAAGATGGGCGAACGTCAATCTTGGCACAGCTTTATTCCTTATACCGACCGGATCGAGTATCTCGGCGGCTGTGTGAACGAAATGCCGTACGTTCTGGCGGTTGAGAAACTGGCCGGGATCGTGGTGCCGGATCGTGTCAATACCATCCGTGTGATGCTCTCTGAACTGTTCCGCATCAACAGCCATCTGCTCTACATCAGTACTTTTATCCAGGACGTGGGGGCCATGACCCCAGTGTTCTTCGCCTTTACCGATCGTCAGAAAGTATATGATGTGGTGGAAGCAATTACCGGCTTCCGTATGCACCCAGCCTGGTTCCGTATTGGTGGTGTGGCACATGACCTGCCGCGTGGTTGGGACCGCTTGTTACGCGATTTCCTCGATTGGATGCCTAAGCGTATCGATTCCTATGTTAAGGCTGCGCTGCAAAACACCATTCTGAAAGGTCGTTCTGTCGGCGTGGCGTCTTACAATGCTAAAGAAGCGCTTGAATGGGGAGTCACCGGTGCTGGGCTACGTGCAACCGGTATCGAGTTTGACGTGCGTAAATGGCGCCCGTATTCCGGTTACGAAAACTTCGATTTTGAAGTGCCAGTCGGCGATGGCAACAGCGATTGCTACACCCGCGTGATGCTGAAAGTGGAAGAGTTGCGTCAAAGCCTGCGTATTTTGGAACAGTGCCTGAATAATATGCCTGAGGGCCCATTCAAGGCCGATCATCCATTGACCACGCCGCCGCCTAAAGAGCGCACGCTGCAGCATATTGAAACGCTGATCACCCACTTCCTTCAGGTTTCCTGGGGCCCGGTGATGCCAGCCAATGAATCATTCCAGATGGTTGAAGCCACTAAAGGGATTAACAGCTACTACCTGACCAGTGACGGCAGCACCATGAGCTATCGCACCAGGATACGTACGCCAAGCTATGCACACCTGCAGCAAATCCCTGCGGTTATTCGTGGCAGCCTGGTTTCGGACCTGATCGTCTATCTGGGTAGTATCGATTTTGTAATGTCAGATGTGGACCGCTAACTATGCATGATCTTAAAGATAATCACGCAGTCAACGATGCGCTTGAGCAGACCAATGCAGCCGCTCCCCTGAGCGGCGCTGATGCATTTGTGCTGAGCGTGGAAGAACGTGATGCGATCGAGCATGAAAAGCATCATTACGAGGATCCGCGCGCAGCTTCCATCGAAGCACTGAAAATTGTGCAGAAGCAACGTGGTTGGGTTCCGGATGGCGCAATTCATGCTATCGCAGAAGTGCTGGGCATACCTGCCAGTGACGTAGAAGGCGTGGCCACGTTCTACAGCCAGATTTACCGCCAGCCTGTGGGGCGCCATGTGATCCGTTATTGTGATAGCGTTGTTTGTCACATTACTGGCTATCAGGGCGTTCAGGCTGCCTTGGAAAAGAAACTCAACATCAAGCCAGGCCAAACCACCTTCGATGGTCGTTTTACGCTGCTGCCAACCTGTTGTCTGGGTAACTGTGATAAAGGACCGAGCATGATGATCGATGAAGATACTCATGAGCGGCTGACACCAGAAAACGCAGTTGAACTGTTGGAGCGGTATAAATGATGATTGATATCAAACGTACTGCCGAAATGCACCCGCTTACGTGGCGTTTGCGGGATGACAACCAGCCAGTCTGGCTTGATGAGTATCGCAGCAAAAATGGTTATCAGGGCGCAGAAAATGCCCTCAAAGGTATGGCACCTGACGAGATCGTCAACCTGGTAAAAGACGCCGGGCTGAAAGGCCGCGGTGGTGCAGGGTTCTCTACCGGTTTGAAGTGGAGCCTGATGCCAAAAGATGAGTCCATGAACATCCGTTATCTGCTGTGTAATGCCGATGAAATGGAACCAGGCACCTATAAAGACCGTTTACTGATGGAGCAACTGCCGCATCTGTTGGTTGAGGGGATGTTGATCTCGGCATTCGCGTTGAAAGCCTACCGTGGTTACATCTTCCTGCGCGGTGAATACGTTGAAGCTGCCGTGCACCTGCGTCGTGCGATTGCTGAAGCGACGGAAGCTGGCTTGCTGGGTAAAAATATACTTGGCAGCGGTTTCGATTTAGAACTGTTTGTTCACACCGGCGCTGGCCGCTATATCTGTGGTGAAGAAACAGCACTGATCAATTCGCTCGAAGGCCGCCGAGCCAACCCGCGTTCAAAACCTCCTTTCCCTGCATCTTCAGGGGTGTGGGGCAAGCCTACTTGTGTTAACAACGTTGAAACCCTGTGTAACGTACCCGCCATCCTTGAACATGGTTCTGACTGGTACAAAGGGATTTCTGCCGGTAAGAGTAACGATGCCGGTACCAAACTTATGGGCTTCTCTGGTCGGGTGAAAAATCCTGGCGTTTGGGAACTGCCATTTGGTATTACCGCACGTGAAATTTTAGAAGATTACGCTGGTGGCATGCGTGACGGCCTGAGATTCAAAGCCTGGCAGCCGGGTGGGGCTGGTACAGATTTCCTGACAGCCGATCATCTGGATCTGCCAATGGACTTTGAGAGCATTGGCAAGGCGGGTAGCCGTTTGGGCACCGCGCTGGCAATGGCGGTGGATCACGAAATCGGCATGGTTCCTCTGGTGCGTAATCTGGAGGAGTTCTTTGCCCGTGAGTCCTGTGGCTGGTGTACACCGTGTCGCGACGGCTTGCCTTGGAGTGTGAAGATCCTGCGTGCGTTGGAGAGAGGGGAAGGCCAACCGGGGGATATTGAAACCCTCGAGCACCTATGCCGCGCTCTTGGCCCAGGCAAGACATTTTGCGCCCATGCGCCAGGTGCCGTAGAGCCACTGCAAAGCGCGATTAAATATTTCCGTGATGAGTTTGAAGCCGGTATCTCCCCGCAGTATTTGGGCAATACCCAGGCGATTGGCGGCATTCAGCCAAACAACTTGTTGAAGCAACGCTGGTAACCCCCGCTTTGCCTGGGAGCTGTGAGCGCACCCAGAAACACGGCCAGAATTTTTGATTAATGCCTGCCGTATGGCAGGTCACTTGGAAGCATGCTGACTATGGCTACGATTCATGTAGACGGCAAAGAATACGACGTAGATGGAGCCGACAACCTGTTGCAGGCATGTCTCTCCCTCGGGCTCGATATTCCTTACTTTTGCTGGCATCCGGCGCTGGGAAGCGTCGGCGCTTGCCGCCAATGTGCGGTAAAGCAATACCAAAACGCGGACGATACGCGTGGCCGTTTGGTGATGTCCTGTATGACACCGGCATCTGATGGAACATTTATTTCCATCGATGACGCAGAAGCCAAACAGTTCCGTGAAAGTGTGGTTGAATGGTTGATGACCAACCATCCGCACGATTGTCCGGTATGTGAAGAGGGCGGTAACTGTCACTTGCAAGATATGACAGTCATGACCGGCCACAGCTTCCGTAAATACCGCTTTAGTAAACGTACCCACCAAAATCAGGATTTGGGGCCGTTTATCTCTCACGAGATGAACCGCTGTATCGCCTGCTATCGTTGTGTGCGCTATTACAAAGACTATGCTGACGGCACCGATTTGGGTGTGTACGGCGCGCATGACAATGTCTATTTTGGTCGTACGGAAAGTGGCACGCTGGAGAGCGAATTCTCTGGCAACCTGGTGGAGGTTTGTCCAACCGGTGTGTTCACTGATAAGACCCATTCTGAACGCTATAACCGTAAGTGGGACATGCAGTTTGCGCCGAGCATCTGCCAGCAGTGCAGCATTGGCTGTAACACCAGTCCTGGCGAGCGTTATGGTGAGCTGCGCCGTATCGAAAACCGTTATAACGGTAGCGTAAACCATTACTTCCTTTGCGATCGTGGCCGCTTTGGTTACGGGTATGTGAATCTGAAAGATCGTCCGCGTCAGCCGCAACAGCTGCGTGGTAAAGACTGGATCACTCTGAACGCAGAACAGGCAATGCAAGGCGCTGCCGACATTCTACGTCAGGCGAAGAAAACTATCGGTATCGGTTCACCGCGTGCCAGCCTGGAAAGCAACTTTGCGTTGCGTGAGCTGGTAGGGGAGGAGAACTTCTATACCGGCGTCGCTCAGACGGAACAACAACGTCTTAGCCTGATGCTTAACGTGTTGAAAAACAGCGGTGTTTATACGCCTAATCTGCGTGAAATCGAAAGTTATGATGCCGTGTTGGTATTGGGTGAAGATCTGACCCAGACCGGTGCCCGCATTGCCCTGTCGGTTCGTCAGGCAGTGAAGGGTAAAGCGCGTGCCATGGCAGCGGCACAACGCGTTGCCGACTGGCAGATTGCAGCGGTGCAGAACATCGGCCAGCACGCCAAACATCCACTGTTTGTTACCAACGTTGACAACACTCGTCTGGATGATATTGCAGCCTGGAATTATCGTGCACCGGTTGATGAGCAGGCCCGTTTAGGTTTTGCCATTGCCCATGCGCTGGACGATTCGGCTCCTGCGGTTACCGATCTTGCAGAAGGTCTGGATAAGAAAATTGACGTGATCGTTCAGGCTTTAGCGGGTGCACAGAAGCCATTGATCGTTACCGGCAGCAATGCGGGTAGCGAAGCGATCATTGAAGCTGCAGCTAACATTGCCAAGGCACTTAAAGGGCGTGGCTCGAACGTTGGTATCACCTTTGTTGCCGCAGCGGCCAACAGCCTTGGTCTGGCGATGATCGGTGGGGGCACTCTTGACGATGCGTTGACGCAGTTGGCAAGCGGTGCCGCCGATACCGCCATCGTGATGGAGAACGATCTCTATCGTCATGCTCCGGCTTCTAAAGTCGATGCTGCGCTGGCGAAGGTCAGTAACCTGATCGTTGCGGACCATCAGCACACCGCCATTATGGATCGCGCCAATCTGATCCTCTCTGCTGCCAGTTTTGCAGAAAGTGATGGCACCTTGGTCAACCAGGAAGGCCGCGCTCAGCGCTTCTTCCAGGTGTATGATCCTGCCTATTACGATGATGCCAAGAAAAATATCCACAGCGTGATGCTGGAAAGCTGGCGTTGGATGCATTCGTTGCACTCCACCTACACCAGTCGGCAGGTTGACTGGACCCAACTTGATGATGTCATCGCTGCCTGTGTGGCTGCATTGCCGCAATTGGAAGGGATCGTCGAGGCGGCTCCAGACGCCAATTTCCGTATCCGTGGTCAGAAGTTGGCTCGTTCTCCACACCGTTACAGTGGCCGTACCGCAATGCGCGCCGATATCAGTGTGCATGAACCGCGCCAACCGCAGGATAAAGACACCATGTTTGCCTTCTCGATGGAAGGTAACAACAGCCCACTGGCCGACCGTCAGCAGATCCCATTTGCCTGGGCACCGGGTTGGAACTCACCTCAGGCGTGGAACAAGTTCCAGGCCGAAGTGGGTGGCAGTCTGCGTCATGGCGATCCTGGTATTCGCCTGATCGAAGCAGGGGAGGGTAGCCTTGATTACTTCACCAACATCCCTGTGGCATTCAAGGCGGAAGGCTGGCGTGTTGCACCTTACTACCATCTGTTTGGCAGCGATGAAATGTCGCAGCGTTCAGAGGTGATCCAGCAGCGTATGCCGCAGGCGTACGTGATGGTGAACCCTGCTGATGCCGCAGTGCTTGGGGTAAAAGCTGGTGCTTGGGTAGAGTTCAGTTGTGCAGGGCAGTTGCTCCGTTTGCCAGTACGGTTGAGTGAAACACTGTGTCAAGGGCAGGTTGGTTTACCGCTCGGCTTGCCAGGGATCCCGCCAGTGCTGGTGGGTGCAACGGTTGAAAATCTGCGGGAGGCGGCACAATGAGCTGGTTTACGCCTGAGGTGATCGATATTTTGATCGCCATTCTGAAAGCTGTGGTGATCCTGCTGGTCGTGGTGAGCTGTGGGGCCTTCATGAGTTTTGGTGAACGCCGTCTGCTAGGACTGTTCCAGAACCGTTACGGGCCAAATCGTGTCGGTTGGGGCGGTTCGCTGCAGTTGGTCGCCGATATGATCAAAATGTTCTTCAAGGAAGACTGGGTTCCGACATTCTCCGACAGGATGATCTTTACCCTGGCTCCGATGATCGCTTTCACCTCTTTGTTGCTGGCATTTGCCATCGTACCCGTCAGCCCGAGCTGGGCGGTGTCCGATCTCAACATTGGTATCCTGTTCTTCCTGATGATGGCGGGCTTGGCTGTATACGCGGTGTTATTCGCGGGTTGGTCAAGTAACAACAAATACTCCCTGTTGGGTGCGATGCGTGCTTCTGCGCAGACCCTCAGCTATGAAGTGTTCCTCGGCCTGTCAGTGCTGGGTGTGGTAGCGCAGGCAGACTCGTTCAACATGCAGGCTATTGTCGAGTCGCAGGCTCACGTTTGGAATATTATTCCGCAATTCTTTGGTTTCCTTACCTTTGCGATTGCCGGGGTAGCGGTATGCCACCGTCATCCATTTGACCAGCCGGAGGCTGAGCAGGAACTGGCTGACGGTTACCACATTGAATATTCCGGCATGAAGTTCGGTCTGTTCTTTGTAGGGGAATACATCGGGATCGTCACCGTATCTGCCCTGATTGTGACGTTGTTCTTCGGCGGTTGGCAGGGGCCATTCCTGCCGCCATTCATCTGGTTTGCACTGAAAACGGCTTTCTTCATGGTGATGTTTATCCTGATCCGTGCTTCATTGCCGCGTCCGCGCTATGACCAGGTAATGTCCTTTGGCTGGAAAGTGTGCTTGCCACTGACGCTGTTGAACCTGCTGGCTACTGCCGCGGTCATTTTGTACAACGCTCAATAAGGGGTGAATAAACCATGACATTGAAAGAGTTATTGGTTGGTTTCGGCACCCAGGTGCGCAGCCTTTGGATGATTGGCTTACATGCCTTTGCCAAACGCGAAACCCAAATGTATCCGGAGGAACCGGTATATCTGCCACCGCGTTACCGTGGCCGTATCGTGTTGACGCGCGATCCTGATGGCGAAGAGCGCTGTGTGGCCTGTAACCTGTGTGCGGTTGCTTGCCCGGTGGGATGTATCTCGCTGCAAAAGGCTGAGCACCAGGATGGGCGTTGGTATCCAGAGTTTTTCCGCATCAACTTCTCGCGCTGCATTTTTTGTGGTCTATGCGAAGAAGCCTGCCCAACCACCGCGATCCAGCTGACGCCGGATTTCGAAATGGGTGAGTTTAAACGCCAGGATCTGGTGTACGAAAAAGAAGAACTGTTGATCTCGGGGCCGGGTAAATATCCGGAATACAACTTCTACCGGATGGCCGGTATGGCGATTGACGGCAAAGCCAAAGGCGAAGCCGAAAACGAAGCCAAACCGATCGATGTCAAAGGTCTGTTGCCGTAGGAGCAAGCAAAGCATGGAAATTGCCTTTTATCTGGCAGGTTTGATTGCGATTGTCGCGACGATTCGTGTTATTTCGCATACCAATCCTGTGCATGCGCTGCTGTATCTGATCGTGTCCCTACTGGCGATCTCGGCAGTCTTTTTCTCTCTAGGTGCCTATTTTGCGGGTGCGCTGGAAATCATCGTTTATGCCGGTGCCATTATGGTGCTGTTCGTATTTGTGGTGATGATGCTAAACCTCGGCGGTGCCGTGCAGCAGCAGGAGCGTGATTGGCTGAAGCCATCCCTGTGGATTGGACCAGGTTTGTTGTCACTGATTCTGCTGGTGGTGCTGATTGTCGCTATTAGAAGCCTGTCCGATCAGGGCATCAGTGGTGACGTGGTGGATGCCAAAGCTGTAGGTATCAGCCTGTTCGGTCCTTATGTTCTGGCAGTTGAGCTGGCTTCAATGCTGCTGCTGGCGGGGCTGGTTGTTGCCTTCCATATTGGCCGTGAACACAAACCGGGGGAAGTTCTGAGCAATGCCTCTGGGAGCGGTGAAATGGCGAAAAGAAAATCGGAGGAGCAAGCATGATCCCTCTTCAACATGGGCTGATCCTGGCAGCTACGCTGTTTGTTCTAGGGCTGACCGGGTTGCTGATACGTCGTAACCTGTTGTTTATGCTCATCAGCCTGGAAGTGATGATTAACGCTGCTGCGCTGGCGTTTATTGTGGCGGGAAGCTATTGGGGCCAGGCAGATGGGCAGGTTATGTACATTCTGGCGATCAGCTTGGCGGCAGCCGAGGCCAGTATCGGTCTGGCGCTGCTGCTGCAGCTCTACCGCCGTCGTCATACCCTGAATATTGATACTGTCAGTGAGATGCGCGGATGAACCTATTATATTTAACAATTCTGCTACCGCTGATCGGGTTCCTGCTGTTGGCATTTTCCCGTGGTCGCTGGTCTGAAAACACAGCGGCTACTGTCGGGGTGGGCTCTATTGGTCTGGCGGCACTGGTTACGGTCTATGTGGCGATCGATTTTCTGGGTCAAAAAGCCGCTGGTGTGCAACTGTTCGAGCAAAATCTGTGGAACTGGATGACGGTGGGCAACTTCAATATCGGGGTAACCCTGGTATTGGACGGTTTGTCCCTGACCATGCTTTCAGTGGTTACCGGAGTCGGTTTCTTTATCCACATGTTCGCTTCCTGGTACATGCGTGGTGAAGAGGGCTATTCGCGTTTCTTTGCTTACACGAACCTGTTTATCGCCAGCATGGTGATATTGGTACTGTCGGACAACCTGCTGCTGATGTATCTGGGCTGGGAAGGTGTTGGCCTGTGCAGCTATCTGTTGATCGGTTTCTACTATAAAGATCCGGCCAATGGCGCTGCTGCAATGAAAGCCTTCATCGTAACCCGCGTGGGTGACGTGTTTCTGGCCTTTGCGCTGTTTATTCTGTATCACGAATTGGGTACGTTGAACATTCGTGAACTGATGGTGTTGGCACCGCAGAAACTGGTGGTGGGCGACACGGCAATTACCTGGGCAACCCTAATGCTATTGGGTGGTGCAGTTGGTAAGTCAGCACAGCTACCACTGCAAACCTGGCTGGCGGATGCGATGGCAGGCCCAACTCCGGTATCAGCATTGATCCACGCCGCTACCATGGTAACTGCTGGTGTCTATCTGATTGCCCGGATGAATGGCCTGTTCCTGATGGCACCAGAAGTGTTGAACCTTGTCGGTATCGTTGGTGGCGTAACGTTGCTGCTGGCGGGGTTTGCCGCGCTGGTACAGACCGACATCAAGCGGGTGCTTGCCTATTCGACCATGAGCCAGATTGGTTACATGTTCTTGGCACTGGGTGTTCAGGCTTGGGATGCGGCAATCTTCCATCTGATGACCCACGCTTTCTTTAAAGCGCTGCTGTTCCTCTCTTCCGGTTCCGTGATCCTGGCTTGCCATCATGAGCAGAACATCTTCAAGATGGGGGGGCTGCGTAAGAGCATTCCGCTGGTTTATGTGTGCTTCCTGGTGGGGGGCGCTGCATTGTCCGCGTTGCCTATTGTTACCGCCGGTTTCTTCAGTAAGGATGAGATCTTGGCAGGTGCGATGGCAAACGGCCACATCAACCTGATGATTGCTGGTCTGGTTGGTGCATTCCTGACCTCGCTTTATACCTTCCGCATGATTTTCATCGTGTTTCACGGTGAAGAGAAAATCAAAGCGCATGCTGGAAAGGGTATTACACACCACTTACCGCTTCTGGTTCTTTTGGTACTCTCCACCTTTGTTGGCGCGATGATCGTTCCGCCGTTGCAGGGTGTGCTACCCGAAACGGCCAAACTGACACACGGCAGCGTACTGACGCTGGAGATAACCTCTGGAGTAGTGGCTATCGTGGGTATCCTGCTGGCTGCCGTACTCTGGTTGGGGAAACGCAGTCTGGTGAACAGCATCGCGAAAAGCGCTCCAGGTCGTTTCTTCTCAACTTGGTGGTTCCATGCCTGGGGTTTCGACTGGCTGTATGACAAAGTGTTCGTCAGGCCATATCTGGGTATTGCCAAGCTGCTGCGAAGCGATCCGTTGAACTCGATGATGAACCTGCCAGCAATGTTCTCCCGTTGGGGGAATCAGGGCTTGACGGTAAGTGAGAACGGTCAGATACGCTGGTATATCGCGTCTATGGGTGTGGGTGCAGTGGTCGTATTGGCTCTGTTGATTTTGGTTTAACTGAATAATTTAAACAGACGCATTCTGGGTTCGGCCCTTGTCGAACAAGGGCCTGATACAAGTTTTTAGATTATTCATATAAGGGACACAAAACGCCATGCTATTACCTTGGCTAATTCTTCTCCCCTTTATCGGCGGTCTGCTGTGTTGGCAGTGTGAGCGTTTCGGTACTAAGCTACCGCGCTGGATCGCATTGATCGCAATGGGGCTGACATTGGCGCTCTCGCTGCAACTTTGGTTGCAGGGCGGCTATTCACTGATCAAACCGCTAGGCATTCCACAGTGGCAATCTGAATTTGTGCTGCCGTGGATCCCG
Organism: Serratia aquatilis; assembly: GCF_044865145.1. Taxonomy (NCBI): domain Bacteria; kingdom Pseudomonadati; phylum Pseudomonadota; class Gammaproteobacteria; order Enterobacterales; family Yersiniaceae; genus Serratia; species Serratia aquatilis. Next base: position 1,953,762 of record NZ_CP173186.1, read on the forward strand.
CGTTTCGGCATCACTATCCACTTGGCGCTGGACGGTCTGTCACTGCTGATGGTGGTGCTGACGGGACTGCTGGGTGTGCTGGCGATCCTCTGTTCCTGGCGTGAAATCCAGAAGTATCAGGGTTTTTTCCACCTGAACCTGCTGTGGATCCTGGGCGGTGTTATCGGCGTGTTCCTCGCCATCGACTTGTTCCTGTTCTTCTTCTTCTGGGAAATGATGCTGGTGCCGATGTACTTCCTGATTGCCCTGTGGGGGCACAAGGCGTCGGACGGTAAAACCCGTATTACAGCAGCAACCAAATTCTTCATCTATACCCAGGCCAGCGGTCTGGTGATGTTGATTGCGATCCTGGGGTTAGTGTTTGTGCACTACAACGCCACTGGCGTGTGGACCTTCAACTATGAAGATCTGCTGAAAACTCCAATGTCACACAACGTTGAGTATCTGTTGATGCTGGGCTTCTTCATCGCTTTTGCGGTGAAAATGCCAGTGGTGCCACTACACGGTTGGTTACCAGATGCCCATAGCCAAGCGCCAACGGCGGGTTCTGTTGACTTGGCGGGGATTTTGCTGAAAACCGCGGCTTACGGCCTGCTGCGTTTTAGCCTGCCGCTGTTCCCTAATGCTTCTGCCGAGTTTGCGCCTATTGCCATGTGGCTGGGTGTAGTGGGGATCTTCTACGGTGCCTGGATGGCGTTTGCGCAAACCGACATCAAACGTCTGATTGCCTATACCTCCGTATCGCACATGGGTTTTGTGCTGATTGCTATCTACACTGGCAGCCAACTGGCTTACCAGGGGGCAGTGATCCAGATGATTGCGCACGGCCTGTCCGCTGCCGGTATGTTCATCATCTGCGGCCAGTTGTATGAGCGTTTGCATACTCGTGATATGCGCCAAATGGGCGGCCTGTGGGGGCGGATCAAGTACATTCCAGCCTTGTCTCTGTTCTTCGCAGTAGCTACGCTGGGGATGCCGGGTACCGGGAACTTCGTCGGTGAATTCATGATCCTGTTCGGTAGTTTCCAGGTTGTGCCTGTGATCACGGTGATTTCTACTTTCGGTCTGGTGTTTGCTTCGGTTTACTCGTTGATCATGATGCAGCGTGCCTATTTCGGCGCAGCCAAATCTGATCAACCGTTGCCTGGCATGACCGCACGTGAGTTGTTCATCATTCTGTTGCTGGTGGTACTGCTGGTTCTGCTGGGTGTTTATCCGCAGCCGATCCTCGATACCTCAAGTGCGGCGATGAGTAACGTGCAACACTGGTTTGGTCCGTCAGTTTCAGCAATTTCAACAACAAGGCCGTAATTCGCCATGACAATAACTCCTCAACAACTGATCGCACTGTTACCGCTGTTGATCGTCGGATTGACGGTGGTGGTTGTGATGCTGTGCATTGCGTGGCGACGCGACCACTTTATCAACGCCACCCTGACAGTGATCGGTCTTAACCTGGCGCTGCTATCGCTTTATTTTGTTGGCCAGGTAGGCCCAATGGACGTCACCCCGCTGATGCGGGTTGACAGTTATGCAATGTTCTATACCGGGTTGGTTTTGCTGGCGAGTCTGGCAACCTGCACCTTCGCCTACCCATGGCTGGTGGGTTACCCGGATAACCGCGAAGAGTTTTACCTGCTGGTTTTGATTGCTTCCTTGGGTGGCATTCTGCTGGCGAGCGCCAACCATCTGGCTGCGCTGTTCCTGGGTATTGAACTGATCTCGTTGCCGCTGTTTGGTCTGATTGGCTATGCCTATCGTCAGAAGCGTTCACTGGAAGCGGCGATCAAGTACATGGTGCTGTCTGCCGCGGCATCCAGTTTCCTGCTGTTCGGTATGGCGCTGCTGTATGCTGAGTCTGGTGATCTGTCACTGGCTGGTCTTGGCAAGAGCCTGCAAGATAGCATGGTGCACCAACCGCTGATCCTGGCTGGTATGGGCATGATGATCGTCGGCCTGGGCTTTAAACTCTCACTGGTGCCATTCCAACTGTGGACACCGGATGTGTACCAAGGGGCGCCTGCGCCGGTTTCAACCTTCCTGGCGACTGCCAGCAAGATTGCGATTTTCGCAGTAGTGATGCGGTTGTTCCTGTATGCACCGGCTGCCGACAGTGAAGCATTGCGTATGGTGTTGTCGATCATCGCCTTCTGCTCGATCCTGTTTGGTAACTTGATGGCGATCAGCCAGAGCAACATCAAACGGCTGCTCGGTTACTCCTCTATCGCTCACCTGGGTTACCTGCTGGTTGCGCTGATAGCGGTGCAAACGCATCAGCTTTCTCTGGAAACTGCAGGTGTCTATTTGGCGGGTTACCTGTTCAGCAGCCTGGGTGCTTTTGGTGTGGTCAGCCTGATGTCCAGCCCGTATCGTGGTCCGGATGCAGATTCGCTGTTCTCTTACCGCGGCCTGTTCTGGCACAAGCCAATCCTTTCGGCTGTAATGACGGTCATGATGCTGTCTTTGGCCGGTATTCCAATGACGCTAGGCTTTATCGGTAAGTTCTTTGTTATTGCGATGGGTGTCAGTGCTCAACTGTGGTGGTTGACTGGTGCGGTAGTGGTAGGTAGCGCGATTGGTTTGTACTACTACCTGCGTGTGACCGTTAGCCTGTTCCTGAGTGCACCAGAGACACTGGTACGCGATACGCCTAACAACTGGGCATTGACCGCGGGCGGTGTAGTGGTGCTGATCTCTGCAGCGCTAGTGTTGTTGTTGGGTCTTTACCCGCAACCGCTGATCGCGCTGGTGCAAATGGCACAGCCGATGTTCTGATTGGTAAACAGTTAGAAGGAAGGTCGCCTCGGCGGCCTTTTTTTATAACTTTGTCCCGCCTGAACAATTCTTGCGGCTTACCTATTGTTTACAGCAAACAGCGAGCCATGTTTCCTGGCAAAAATGGGAAGTTCCATGAGTGATACAGCCTGTATATTGTTTATCAACAATAGTGATAAGCATGCTGAAATACTGTTATTCTCTGACGGTGCCGATCGCACACCGATGACGGTGAAAGCCGCCGAGTAGCAAATTTCATGCGGCCCTTTGGGACACCATTCTAGGAAAATCATGGTTGCTTTATGGATGATTGTCGCCAGCGCTTTTTTCGCGTTGATGGGAGTCTGCATTAAGCTGGCTTCAGCGAAAGTCGGCTTCTTCGATATCGTTTTTTACCGTTCATTTATCAACGTAGCGATCGTCGCGTTACTGATTAAATTGAAAAATATCGGTTTTCGTACCCGGCACTTGAGCTTGCACATGAAACGTGCTGCAATCGGCAACGCTGCCATGTACTGTGGCTTCTATTCGCTGATCCACCTACCTATCGCAACGGCTACGACCCTAGGTTATACCAGCCCAATTTTTCAGTCGGTGATCACCTTTGTGACGGCAAAAGGACAGTTGACAGGGAAATTACTGTTTTCAGTCTTATTAGGGTTCGTCGGTATTCTTATTCTACTACGCCCGGATGTGCCGCATGGTGAATATGCCGCTACGCTGATTGGCTTGCTTTCAGGCTTACTGACTGCTCTGGCCTATTTTAATGTTGGTAAACTGGTTCGTACTGGTGAACCTGAGTTGCGTGTGGTGTTCTACTTTTCTTTGGTCGGCACCTTGGTGGGGGCGGTGATGACGTCTTTCATCGGGTTTACCGCTTTGGATTCGATTACTTTGCTTTGCGTGTGTGCCATTGGCATATTCGGTAGTTTGGGGCAAATTACCCTGACTCGGGCTTACGGTACAGGCAATGCCGTGATTGTCAGTATCCTTTCTTACAGCACGATTATTTTCTCAACCTTACTGGGTTACCTGATTTTCGACGAGTCACTCTCTTCCTCGGCGGCGGTCGGCATGGTATTGATTATTCTATCCGGCGCTTTGGCTATCCTACGCCGTACGTCAAAGAAAACGGTTAAAGCCGCATAAGTATGATTTTTCAGTAGGCTATCTAATGTTAGTGCCGACTTTGGTATGCTTGATATTTTTGTGACGAGAATCAAATAATAAAAAATGAAATAATTTTTGTTGCACAAATAATGTGACTTATATCACAAGGAAATAGCGAATTTTGCGTAAACTGTTGGCACTAATTTCAGTGGAACAGTTTATGAACGTACTTCTTGCCATCGCGATAACTACCGGGATCCTTTCTGGCGTGTGGGGGTGGGTTGCCATTAGCTTTGGGCTAATCAGTTGGGCAGGTTTTCTCGGTTGCACGGCTTACTTCGCTTGTCCACAAGGTGGGTTAAAGGGCCTATTAATCAGTACGCTCTCCTGTTGTAGCGGCGTGTTTTGGGCGATGGTTATCATCCACGGCAGTGCGTTGGAGCCCGCCTGGAGTATGCTTGGCTATCTACTGACAGGGGCCGTCGCGTTTGTTATGTGTATTCAGGCAAAGCAACGCTGGTTGGGATTTGTTCCCGGCACTTTCATTGGTGCCTGTGCGACCTTTGCCGGCGATGGACATTGGCAATTAATCACCGTTTCGCTGTTGGTTGGGCTGGTATTTGGCTACGCCATGAAAAATAGTGGATTTTGGTTGGCGGCTCGTGGCAGGCAAGAAGCTTCGCCACTGGCGGAACATGCCTCTCCCGATGCCTGAAACGGCATGGGGTGTGGAAACTACCGCACCCCATAGGCCTGTTCTTTGAATTGTCAGTCTTGTACAAAAACCGTTATCCAGGTTCGCGCCCCAGGATCACTTCTACCACATGGATTTTCCCTTCATCAACCAGGTTTATCACCGGCTCAGACTGTTGCTCGCCGTCAATAATCACCTGAGTTTTTCCCTCTCCCTGCCTTAAGGTTAATTGGTATTCACTACTTCCTTCGCGATAAGTAATGGTGATCGGTGCCCAGTTATCAGGTAAGCGTGTATTGATCGATAGCGTATTACCTTGGCGTTTAAGCCCAAGCAGTGACTCTATGATTAGCCGATACATCCAAGCCGCAGAGCCGGTATACCAACTCCATCCTCCACGCCCAATATGAGGGGCAACTGCATAGATATCTGCGGTGGCAACATAAGGTTCGACCTTGTAGCGTTCCGCAGAACTGACGTTCAGGCTATGATTTATCGGGTTAATCAGCGCCATCAGTTCCCAGGCGCGTTCAATATCTCCCATTTCTGCGAACGCCATCACTGCCCATACTGCCGCATGGGTGTATTGTCCGCCGTTCTCACGCACCCCGGGCAGATAACCACGAATATAGCCGGGGTTAGGGCCGTTGCCATCAAATGGCGGGGTCAGCAGCTTGATGATACCCGCCTGATTATCTACCAGATGCTGATCCAAAGATTGCATCGCCTGCGCGCTGCGCGCTTTGTCACCGGCACCGGAAATGACCGACCAGCTCTGGGCAATAGCATCAATACGGCACTCTGTTGCATCGTGAGAACCCAGCGGTTCTCCACTATCAAAATATCCACGGCGGTACCACTCGCCATCCCACGCGTGGTCATGCAGGTTAATCCGCAGCTTTTCTGCTTCAAGCTGGCACAGCTCGGCCAGTTCCTGATCGCCACGCTGCGTTGCCAGTTTGCCGAAACGCTGCAGAATGTAGAACAGGAAGAAGCCGAGCCAAACGCTCTCACCACGGCCCTCCAGCCCAACCATATTCATGCCATCGTTCCAGTCACCGGCTCCCATCAGTGGTAAACCATGCTCACCGAACCGCAGACCATGTTTCAGTGCCCTGGCGCCGTGTTGATACAGACTTTCCTTTTCTGCACTGATGCTGGGGTGTTCGTAAGCCGACTCTTCGCCCGGTGTCAGTTTCCTTGCCTCCAGATACTCCACCTGTTCTTCGAGGATCGTCTGATCGTCAGTGGCGTCAAGGTAATGACAGATCGCCAACGGCAACCACAGATAATCATCGGAACAGCGGGTGCGAACACCATTTCCTTGCGGTGGGTGCCACCAATGCTGTACATCCCCCTCAACAAACTGCCGCGAAGCACAGAGCAGAATTTGTTCACGCGCGCGTTCTGGCATGGCGTGTGTTAAAGCCAAGGTATCCTGGAGTTGGTCGCGGAAGCCAAATGCGCCACCAGACTGATAATAACCGCTACGTGCATGAAGACGGCAGGAGATGGTCTGATAAAGTAACCAGCCGTTGGCCAGCAAATCGACAGCAGGGTGCGGGGTAGTGATTTGCACTTTGTTGAGCAGGGTATTCCAGTACTCTTCTACCTGCTGCAATTCGCCATGCAAAGCATCCTCCTGCAGGTATTGTTGCATCAGGGCCTCGGCCTGCTCTGAGTTTTGCCCCAGACCAAGAACGAATACAAAGCTGCGCTGATCGCCATCAATCATACTGATAGCGGATTGCACAGCACCACAAGGATCCAGTCCGGCTCCTGTCTTGCCGGATAACCTGCGCAACTTCAGGACAGCCGGATCGGCCAGCGTACCGTTGCGGCCGATAAATTCCCGCCGATCGCCAGTGATTGAACAATGTACACCGGTTACGCCGAAGAAGGCTGTCCGTTCCGAACCGCTGCCCACATAGTGGTTGGTAGCGAGGATCCCACTGCCATTAGGCAGGGTTGCGGTTCTTGTCACCACGTGCATCGCCGATTTTTGACGTAAATCACCAAGAATAAACTCAACATAGCCGGTAGTAGAAAGTTCTCGCGTTCGGCCAGAAGTATTAGTGAGCGTCAGCAGGAACAATTTTACCGGTGCATCTTTGGCAACCAACATGGTTAACTGGCTGTCGATGCCAGTTTCCCGGTGTTCGAACACACTATAGCCAAAGCCATGGCGCGTCAGGTAGTGGCCGCGTCCCCGAGCGGGCAGCGGTGTTGGTGACCAAACATGGCCACTCTCTTCGTCGCGCAAATAGAAAGCCTCACCGCTACGATCGCTCACAGGATCGTTTTCCCACGGTGTTATGCGATATTCGTGCGCATTTTCATACCAGGTATAGGCTTGGCCGCTTTCTGAGATAACCGAGCCGAACATCGAGTTGGCAATAACGTTTGACCATGGGGCCGGCGTGACTTTGCTTTCGTTCATGGCGATCACATATTCCCGGCCATTTTCCGAGAAACCGCCAAAGCCGTTATAGAACCGCAGAGTGTCGAGGTCCGGTAACTGGGGGGAGTGCAGATTGCGCGGCAAGTTGGCCACAGTTATCAGCTTGGATGAAGCCGTTGGTGGCCCCAATTTCTGCTGTTGTAGTTGCGGCGCTTGCAATCGCTGGTTGAGTTGCTCTGCCAGGCCGCCACGTTGGTCGTTAAGGTAAATACGCGCTACGCTCATCAGCAGAGTATGATCTTCAGGCGACATATGCTCGCTGGAGCGAACGAAAATCCCGCCGGGTTTGTCCGTCTGGGATGACTCCATTCCAGCGGCAATCAGTGCCATGATCTGAGTTTGCAGTTCTTGCCGATAGCCGCCAGAATCCTCATTGAGGATCACCAGATCTACCTGCAATCCTTTCAATCGCCAATAATTGTGTGCCTGAATCAACTGACGAACCAGCGCGATATTCTCGCTGTTGGTCACTGAAAGCAGTACGATCGGCAGATCGCCAGAGATCGAATATCCCCACAATCCTGATTGCCCGCGGCGATTTCTGACGATCTCGCTGCTTGCGGCGCGCATTTCCTGTGCTGGGAAAACGATGGCACTGGCCAGCCGATTAAAAAGATTCGCATCTTCTTCGCTAGCGTTTAGCTGGCGTAACACCACCTGGCTGTGTGACCAGGCGAGCTCGAAAATACGATCGGCCATATAGCGATCGCGATATTTCTCCAGCATCGCCAGACTGCTGGCGCGATTTTCACAGACCCCGTAGAAGATATCCACCGTCAGCGGGATATTGGGTTCAAGCTGAACCCGCTGGCGGATAGCGATAATCGGGTCGATCACTGGGCCTGCACTATCGCTCAATGGCTGATTCTGCTGTAGTGCCAGTGGATTAGCTGAAGTATGGCCACGGCCAATAAATTTGGCGCGGTCGGTTTCAAAGGAGGTCTGGCTACTTTTACCTCTTACTGTCATGACATGCAACAGCCACGGGGAGACATCTTTGGGTTCTCGTGGGCGGCGATGGCACAGAATGGCATCCTGATCTGCCAATAATTCGGTTTGCACAAACAGGTTACTGAATGCAGGGTGGGCTAAATCGTTGCTGGCGGGTGCCAGCACAACCTCAGCGTAGCTGGTGATTTCAATAATACGTGGCTGCTTGCCATGATTGACCAGGGTCAAACGCCGCAGTTCGATGTCATCCTCTGGCGAAATAACCACCTGTGTTTTCACCGACAGCATTCCCTGCTTACGATGGAATTCTGCTCCAGCATCGCTGAGCACGGCACGATAAGTTTTCTCTGCCCCGCCAGTGGGTTGCCAGGTATTGCTCCAAACTTCACCGGTTTGTGGATCGCGCAGGTAGCAGAATGCTCCCCAATTATCACTGGTGGCATCTTCACGCCAACGGGTCAGCGCCAGATTTTGCCAGCGGCTATAGCTACCACCACTTTGGGTAATCATCAGATGGTAATTGGCGTTAGACAGGAGTTGCACTTCCGGGATTGGCGAATCAACACGCGTAAATTCGCGTGCGGGGATGCAGGCCGGTTTGATCGTCCCTTCGTGAGTTTCAAAATGGCGGCGGTTACTGTAAAGCTCGACCGCATCTGGAACACGTTCCTGCAGTAACAGACGTGTTGACTGGAAAGCGGGATCGCTGGCGAAGCGTTTTACCATTGGTGCATCCAGCAGTAGGTGAGACAACGCCAGAAAACTCATCCCCTGGTGGTGAGCCATATAGGAGCGGACAATCGAGTATAACTGCCCACGATTAAGGCGCGACGTTGTGAAATCCAGCGCTTCGTAGAAGCCATAGCGGCCTTTGGCACCCTTTTTTTCCAGTTCAACCAGATTATTGTAGGCACTGTCGGGGGCAATAATCAGCGCCATGACTGTGGCATAAGGCGCGATCACCAGATCGTCACCCAGTCCCCGTCTCAGCCCCAGCCCAGGCACACCAAAGGCGTGATATTGGTAATTTTGTAATGCGTCAAAGCCGGAGTAACCAGATTCCGATATTCCCCATGGAACGCCTCTTTCCTTACCCCAGGCAATTTGCCGTTCCACGGCGGCGCGGCACATTTGCGCCAACAGGGTATCGGGATAGGCTGGCATCACCAGTTGCGGCATCAAGTATTCAAACATTGAGCCACTCCAGGACATCAATGCGGGCTCTTTGTTGATAACGGTGAACAGACGGCCCAATGCAAACCAACTGCGTTGTGGGATCTGGTTGGTCGCAATAGCGACATAGTTGGTCAGGCGGATTTCTGATGCCAGCAAATCATATTTACCGCTGTCAGCACGATTCTGGTCACAGTTGAAGCCCACGGTGAGCATATGTGTGGCTTCGTCGTAAAGGAAACGGAAGTCCATCTGCGCCAGTTTTACCAGCCGCTGCTGCAATTGCGCCAACTGCGATAGGTGTTCGGCAGCAAGTTGCGCGACGGCGTCAAGCTGCGCCTGTTGCTCGGTTGCCAGTGCCAGCCGTTGTGGTGGATTGGCTAACCACTGTAGGCTAGGAACCTGCTCCACTTCAGTCATGCTGACACTCAGCCAGCCAAACCACTGGTACCATTCGCTACACAAGACATTCAGCTGTTGATGCAGAGCACCAGCCCAGCGCTTAGTTTCTTCACTGTGTTGTAGAGCGGGTTCCTGCAAATCGTGACTGTAATTGCGCATTGCATCGAGTTCAGTTTGCAGCATTGCTGGATGAGCATCCCGCGCCTGTTCCCAATGCTTACGCAGCCTGTGTAATCCTTTCGGCGCTGCTTCACCCCAGTGCATTTCCACTAGTAGTAACGTATCTTCCAACCCTGCCAATACAAGTGACGGGGTGATGACGGGTTGCATGGCCAGTGCCGGTAATCCCGCGCTCAGGGTCAGCAAGTGGCCGGCGAAATTGCCGCTATCGACGCTGGAAACGTAGCGTGGTGTCAGAGGAGCCAGCGTCCGCGTGTCATACCAGTTATAGAAATGACCACGGTAACGCTCCATCAGATCCAGTGTATTAAGCGTAAGCTTGATGCGTTCCATGGCTTCGCTAAGCGTTATATAGCCGAAGTCATAAGCGGTCAGATCGGCTAGCAGCGACAGCCCAATATTGGTCGGGGAAGTGCGATGCGCTATGACGGGTTCTGGGATCTCCTGAAAATTATCCGGTGGCAACCAGTTTTCTTGCTGATTGACGAAGTTGGCAAAAAACGACCAGGTTTCACGGCTGGTTTGGCGCAGGAAGCGGTGTTGCTGATCATTAATCGTTGCTGCCCGGCGCAGTGGCTCATGACTGAGCGTGAACAGCAGCAATGGCGACAGGATCCACAGGGTGGCAAAGGGGAGTGTTACCATCAAGGCCATCGGGCCGGAGAGTATGGCCAGAAATAGTAACAGAACACCTGCAAACGGGTTGACCCAGAGACTGCGATAGAAATTCTCCAAAGTCACTGCATGGGAGTGTTTGGTTTGATCGAAACTGGTCCATTCTTGCAGATTACGTTTGCTCACCAGTAACCGCCACAGGGTGATCCCGATGGCTTTCAGGCTGTACAGTGCCTCATGAGGCAAGACGGCTAAATGTAGACCCACTTGCGCTAACCGGTGCAGTGAACCTTTCAATGCAATCTTCATATGCTGCATAAAAGGTCGACGCGGCGGCTTGTTTACCAGATCCTGCATCAAGGCCAGTAACGTTGGCAGGAGCAGGATAATGCTAAACACCGCCAGCCAATAAAGGGTATTCGGCATCCAGGTAAAACCAGCAAACAGCAGCAACAGGAGAGAAGGTGATACCAGACTGCGGCGCAGGTTATCGAACAGTTTCCAGCGGGATAGGTGGCTCAGAGGATTGGCAGTACGCGTGCCGTCTTCGGTTACTACACGTGGTAAAAGCCAGTTGAGTAATTGCCAATCACCCCTGATCCAGCGTGAACGGCGTGCCACGTCGACCAGATAATTGCTGGGATACTGTTCATAAAGCAACACATCACTCAACAGGCCAGAACGTGCGTAGCATCCTTCCAGCAGATCGTGGCTCAGCACCAGATTTTCCGGGCAGGTGTTCTGCAGGCTCTCAGAGAAAATATCAACGTCATAAATCCCTTTACCAATGAACGAGCCCTCACCAAACAGATCCTGATAAATATCGGAAGCCATCATGGTATAGGGATCGTTACCGGGCGTACTGCTGCAGAGTGCAGCATAGCGGCTCTGTCCGCTAGACGGTATCTCTTCTGCCATTCGCGGTTGCAGGATGGCATAGCCTGCCACAACGCGCTGCTGTTTGGCGTCGTATTGCGGCTGATTCAAAGGGTGAGCCATGGCGGCGATCAACTGATGGGCGGTCTCGCGTGGTAAAACCGTATCACTGTCCAGTGTGATCACGTACTTGACGTTTTTGAGCACCTCCAACCCCTGACCAATCTGCGTGGTAAATGTGTTACCCCGATTGCGCAGCCAGTCATTCAGCGCGTTCAATTTACCGCGTTTACGCTCCAGGCCCATCCATGCCTGCTGCTTTTCATTCCATTGACGCTCGCGGTGAAACAGAAAGAAATGGCTTGGCCCAGCACAGGCATGGCGTGCATTCAGTGCTGTAATTTTCTGAGTTGCGTAAGCCAATAATTCGGCATCTTCAGGAAGCTGCTGTTGCTGCGCATCATTAAAATCGGTGAGCAAGGCAAAATGTAAATAATCCATTTTGTTGCCCAGATAACAGACTTCCAGCGAATTGAGCAACTGATCGATGCTGTTCTTGCTGCCAAGTAAAGTGGGGATCACCACCAATGTGCGTGATTCAGGGGGAATACCGTGGGAAAAGTCTAGCCTTGGTAACGGCAGCGGTGAGCGGCTGCGCGTGGTGACCTCATTCAGCAGGTTGAGTATGAATTGGCTAATCACGAGTGCCAGTGGGGGCAACAGTATCAGCAGTTCCCAGGTAATACCGGTGTTATAGGTATCGCGCAACAGTACGGCACAGACTGCGGTGGTAAGCAGGCTTAAGCTACCGATCCAGGAAAGGAGCGGGGACTGATTTAAGGCATGGCGAATGTGGGTAATACGCCCAAACCGAACATCGAGTTGCTGTTCCAATTGGACACGGCCAGCATCGACCAGGTAATAACCGATATGGTGAGTGCGCCGATCGCTGTCAGGATCTTCTGCCGCGATACGTGCCATATTCAGGACGTATCTGGCTACTTCAATCTCGTTATGTACACAAGAGCGGGCCAGCAATTCAATCACGTGACGATAGTTGTCACGGGTATCAAAATGCATTAACGGGTAAACCCCTGCAGGATCTTCGCGCAGCGTATGGTCAACCTGACTCATGGTTTCGACAAATTCGGCCCAGTCCATTTCACTCAATTGGCGCAGACCAGAAATGCTGTTGCTGACCGACAGTTGGCTGACAGCCAGTTGCTGGTTGAATAGATGGATCAGTTCATCGGAGGTCATGCTGACTTCGGCAAGGCGCTGTTCTACCCAGGTCAGTGGCAGTGCCAGCATCGAACCATGCCCTTGCAGGCGGCGTACCAATTCCGCGACAAAGGCACTGGTACGGGGAGGGTTGGAACGTGCCATATCGGCGATCACGATAATCAGATTAGCCGGATCGTTTTCCGCAGATTCCAGCATTTTAGTGACCCAGCTATCGGCCAGATTGCGTTCCTGTTCTGCCTCAGCCACTTCTACCGCCACCCGGCGCAGATTTTCTATCAGCGCCAGTCTCAGCATACCCGGTAATGCCCAGAGTTCGCCCAGCGTCAGATTGGTCTGTTTTTGGTAAGCCGCAATATAACGCATCAGACTTTCGGCATCCCACCTGCCATCACCATGGGCGATGGCCTCGGTGGCGATATCGTAAATACGCGGGCAATTATGTGGTGCGGCTAATTGTGGTAACCCACGGCCAAATGTTTTCGGCAGATGGTGGCGGACAACACGAATTTGCTCCTCAATCAGGTAATAGTTATCGAGCAGCCAATCTCCAGCGGGGGTCATGATACTTTTCTTGCCATTGCTCAACAGAAGGCAGCATTCAGCCAATATTTCTTCGTTGTTATCCAGGCGTTTGAGCAAATAGTAGGGCGTTTTACGCGTTGCCAACTTATGTGAGCGTGCCAAACGCTGGCCGTAGCGTTCCATTTGATCGACAGAGAACAGTTCCGCCTTGATCTTATTGGCGGCAGGCATTTCGGCGGCGGCACGATTAAGCCCTATTGGCAACGTAGAGGTTTTAGCTCCTGGAAGGCGTTTCTTTAACCAATGTGTAAATTTTTCTTTCACGAAAAAGTTCCTTGCATCTAGCCCAAAGGAGAGTCGGTTATTCCCATTGGGAGGCTGTGAATGCTCTTAATTAACTCACTATTGATCCGAATTTATTCTCGGTTGGAACCGGCTTTTCAGTAGGCTTGCGACAGCGTGCAACGGCTGTTTATCAAGGCTTAATCTTCAGCTTTGCAAAATAATCATCGAGAAAATGTATTTATTCACTGAAGGTATTTTTCCGCCCGCAGATGTTGATTTACCGTATAATTCCCCACACAGAGTTTGGTGATATGAGGTAGTAGTGGAACAACTTTCGGGATTGCTGCGGCAGCTAAACCAGCAGCTTGGGCAAGACTTTCCCTCAGAAGCCGGGTTTCGGCGGATAAGATTAACGGTACGTCATCGTTTGACGGCGATGCTGCTTGAGTGGTTAGCGGCACAAACGGTGTTCCCTCAGTTTTATTGGCGTCATCGCGAAGGGCAGCAAGAGGCCGCAGTGTGTGGTTCAGCGAAGCCATTTTCACACCCATCGCAGGCCCAGGCATTTGTGAATACTTACCCTAAAGCACGGTTATGGGGGCTTAACGCTTTCGACGGTGATGCACTGCTGTTATTGCCGCGGCTGGAAATTTTCAGCCGCAAGGGCAAAGGCGAATTAATACTCAATCTGTTTTCTGAGCATTCTTTGCGTCAAGACGCCGAGGCAGCACGCGCCTGGCTTGAAAATTTGGTGGTGGCTAGACCGATCGCAGATTTACGGGTAAAAGTACGTTCGGTAAAGCATCAACCGGAGCGTTCCGGGTGGGAAATCATGCTGCGCGATGCGCTGAAGGCGATAGATCGGCAGCAGATGGATAAGGTGGTACTGGCACGCAGCTCGTTGCTGACGCTGGATAGCCCGCTGTTTGCGCCAGCGCTGATGGCAGCCAGCCGCAGAGTGAATCACCAATGTTACCACTTTATGATGCGTATTGATGCAAGTTCCGCCTTTCTTGGCTCTAGCCCCGAGAGATTGTACCTGCGGGAAGGGCATCATCTTCTAACAGAAGCGTTGGCGGGTACCACGGCCAATCATGCCAATGAGCATCAGGCGGGTAGATTGGCACAGTGGCTGCTGCAGGATGTTAAAAATCAGCAGGAAAACCTGCTGGTGGTTGATGATATTTGCCAGCGCCTGCAAGGTGGGGCCAGTGCCGTGGACGTTCTGCCGCCTGAAATTGTGCGTTTGCGCAAAGTACAACATTTGCGGCGGCGTATTGAAGGGCGACTCAACCACTGTGATGATGCCGATTGCTTGCAACGGCTGCAGCCTACAGCTGCGGTAGCTGGGCTGCCACGTCAGGCCGCACGCGATTTTATTAGCCAGCATGAGCCCTTCCAACGGCGTTGGTATGCCGGTTCTGCCGGTTATCTTTCCGCTGAGCGGGCAGAATTTTGTGTCACATTGCGCTCCTGTCAGATTGATGGTGAACAGATTCAGTTGTATGCCGGAGCTGGTATTGTTGCCGGTTCGGACCCAACTGAGGAGTGGCAGGAAATTGAAAATAAAGCGGCGGGCTTACGTACTTTGCTTCAACCCGAGTAACCCTCGAGCGGGCTGTAGCGTACAGGTAGGTGTTAAGCTCCATGTTTAAAATCTTTTTATTAAATGTTGGTTTTTTGTTTTATTTTGGCGTTTTAATACGCTTTTATAGGTTGGGATAGGTTCTTATTGAGTTGCAGGAACAGAAAACCTGACGCAGGGATGTACCGCGTCTTTGCGCCAGCGCAAAAGCCGGGAAGATGATTACTAATATAATTCAGAGTTATGGCTTCAGGTACGATCTCGCCGTTTGTGCGTTCCTCGGCAGGTAACCTCTGTATACTCATATGTGAGCGAATTATGTCGACAAGTATTTTCAATCGTCGGTGGGCAGCGTTATTGTTGGAAACGTTGGCTCGCCATGGAGTGCGACATGTCTGTATCGCTCCGGGATCGCGCTCAACGCCTCTTACGCTAGCCGCGGCTGCGAACAGATATTTTGTCTGTCACACACACTTTGACGAACGCGGGTTAGGCCATCTGGCACTCGGTTTGGCAAAGGCTTCCCGTGAACCTGTGGCGGTGATCGTCACCTCTGGAACGGCGGCTGCCAATCTCTATCCTTCGCTTATTGAAGCAGGACTTACCGGTGAGCGGTTGATATTTTTGACCGCCGATCGCCCCCCCGAGTTGATTAATTGCGGTGCTAATCAAGCTATTCGCCAACCTGGCCTCTATTCAAGCCATCCGACATTGAGTATTGATCTGCCACGACCTAGCCCGGATATTCCGGCTCGCTGGCTGGTATCCACCCTTGATAGCGCTATGGCTCGTCTCACGCAGGGCGCTTTGCATGTCAACTGCCCGTTTGCCGAACCGCTGTATGGTGGTGATGAACTGCAGTATGAGGAATGGTCGGCGGCATTGGGGGATTGGTGGCAAGACTCGCATCCTTGGTTGCGCGAAGAAGATCCCCATCAGGTATTGAAACAGCCTGACTGGTCTAACTGGCGACAAAAGCGCGGCGTGGTTATCGCTGGGCGAATGGGGACTGAAGAGGGCGTGAAGCTGGCTGAGTGGGCGAAGATGCTCGGGTGGCCGCTGATTGGTGATGTACTTTCGCAAACCGGCCAACCGTTACCCTGTGCCGATCTGTGGCTTGCCCATCCGCAAGCGCGTCATTTATTGGAAGATGCGCAGTTAGTGGTGCAGTTTGGCAGCAGCCTGACGGGTAAACGCCTGTTGCAATGGCAAGGGCTTTGCCGACCCGAAGAGTTCTGGCTGATCGACGACCTGCCTGGCCGCCTCGACCCGTCACATCATCGTGGCCGTCGTATTCGCGCTAAAGTCGGTGAGTGGCTTGATTTGCATCCGGCGCAACCGCGCTCACCGTGGGCTGCTGATTTGAACTCATTGGCGAAAGATGCGCTTGAAGTGACTTCGGAGTATTTGCTCAACCGGTTCGGCGAGGCGCAGTTGGCTCACCGCCTGCCGGAACTGTTGCCGGATAACGGCCAACTGTTTCTCGGGAATAGCCTGATTGTCCGGCTGATTGATGCGTTGGCCCAGTTACCTGCGGGCTACCCCGTATTCAGCAATCGTGGGGCCAGCGGTATTGATGGATTAATTTCTACCGCTGCCGGTGTCCAGCGGGCGACTGCCAAACCGACGCTGGCTGTGGTGGGCGATCTTTCGGCATTGTATGATCTGAACTCACTTGCCCTGCTACGCCAATGTTCCGCACCAACGGTGCTGATCGTCGTGAACAACAACGGTGGGCAGATTTTCTCGCTATTGCCAACGCCGGAAGCGGAGCGCCAGCGTTTTTACTGTATGCCGCAGGATGTGGCCTTCAGCCATGCCGCTGCCATGTTCCAGCTTGGTTATGCCTGCCCGGAAAACTGGCAGCAATTGCAGCAGGCGTTGCAACAGGCCTGGCGTCATAGCGGTGCCACGCTGATCGAGTTGCAGGTGCCAGCGAGCGATGGTGCAGAAACCTTGCAACATCTGGTAAAAAACATGGTGGCCAACTGATGCTGGCCTCGCGCGTTTTACAACAGGGCGAAAGCCATCGCCCCTGGCTGATTTGGCTGCATGGCCTGTTAGGAAATAACAACGAGTGGCGCGTGATTGCCTCGCGCTGTGAGCAGTGGCCATCGTTGGCCATCGATTTACCCGGCCACGGCGATTCGGCTTCTCAGTCCTGCCGGGATTTCGCCGATGTCAGTCAGCAAATCACGGCGGTACTGCAGCAACACGGCATTGAGCGTTACTGGCTGGTGGGATATTCACTGGGTGGTCGTATTGCCATGTATCATGCTTGCAAGACTCAATCTTCGGGCCTGCAAGGCATTGTGATCGAGGGTGGGAATCCAGGGTTGAACAGCGAAGACTTACGCTTCCAGCGTTGTGAACATGATGCTGGCTGGGCGCGTCGTTTCCGTTCCGAACCTATCAGGCACGTCTTGGCAGATTGGTATCGACAACCGGTATTTGCCGATCTCACTACGGTACACCGCGAGGCGTTGATTGCAGCGCGCGCCGATAACCATGGCCCGGCGGTTGCCGATATGCTCGAGGCTACCTCACTGGGTCGACAGCCTTGGCTGGTGCCACAATTACAGCGGCTGGCGTTACCAATGTTGCTGCTATGCGGTGCGGACGACCAAAAATTTCAGGCGTTGGCACGTGATGCCGGTTTTCCATTGTGCACCGTGCCACAGGCCGGTCATAACGCGCACTTGGCTAACCCGGCGGACTTTGCTGCCGCGTTACATGAATTTCTTGAAAATAAAGGAACCGAACATGCTTTATCCCAATGAAGAACAACTGTATGCCGCCATCGATTGGCAAGATTGCTCTGGCGATTTCGAAGATATCCTGTACCACAAGTCCAGCGACGGTATTGCCAAAATTACCATCAATCGCCCGCAGGTGCGTAACGCCTTCCGTCCGCATACGGTAAAGGAAATGATTGAAGCGCTGGCGAACGCGCGTTATGACGATGGGATCGGTACCATCATTCTTACCGGTGCCGGGGATAAGGCATTCTGTTCCGGTGGCGATCAGAAAGTGCGCGGTGACTACGGTGGCTATCGTGACGACAGCGGTGTGCATCATCTAAACGTGCTCGACTTTCAGCGCCAAATCCGCACCTGCCCAAAACCAGTGGTCGCAATGGTGGCCGGGTATTCCATCGGTGGTGGCCACGTGCTGCATATGATGTGCGATCTGACTATTGCGGCAGATAACGCCATTTTTGGCCAGACAGGGCCGAAAGTCGGTTCTTTTGACGGTGGCTGGGGCGCTTCCTATATGGCACGCATCGTTGGTCAGAAGAAAGCGCGTGAAATCTGGTTCCTGTGCCGCCAGTACGATGCAGCAGCTGCGCTGGAAATGGGGTTGGTTAACACGGTGGTGCCATTAGCCGATCTGGAAAAAGAGACCGTGCGCTGGTGCCGCGAGATGTTGCAGAACAGCCCTATGGCATTGCGCTGTCTGAAAGCGGCGCTCAATGCCGACTGCGATGGTCAGGCAGGGTTACAGGAGTTGGCGGGTAACGCCACCATGCTGTTCTATATGACCGATGAAGGTCAAGAAGGGCGGAACGCCTTCAACGAGAAGCGTCAGCCTGATTTCAGCAAATTCAAGCGTAATCCGTAATGACAACGCCAATCCGTAACGCGGCGCTCTATCGCTACAGTCTGCCGATGGAGGCGGGCATAGTATTGCGCAATCAGCGGCTGAAAACCCGTGATGGCCTGTTGATCCATCTGCAGCAAGGAGAACAGCAAGGGTGGGGGGAGATCGCACCCTTACCGGAGTTCAGCCAAGAGACTCTGGAACAGGCACAGCAGGCTACCTTGCTGTGGCTGCAGACATGGCTTGCGGGTGGGCAACCTGCTTTCAGTGAGTGGCCTTCGGTAGCCTTTGGTACCAGCTGTGCCTTGGCTGAACTACAGGAGCAACTACCGCTGTCAGCCGATTATCGTAAGGTCCCTTTGTGCACGGGCGATCCCGACGAGTTGTTCGACGTGCTGGCCGCGTTGCCGGGCGAGAAGGTGGCCAAAGTGAAGGTTGGCCTGTACGAAGCGGTGCGCGATGGCATGATCGTCAATGTGCTGCTGGAGGCGTTGCCAGAGCTAAAACTACGGCTAGATGCCAACCGCAGTTGGACGCGTGCCAAGGCGGATGGTTTTGCCAAATACGTCAACCCGGCCTGGCGCGATCGCATTGCGTTTCTGGAGGAGCCCTGCAAGACTCGCGATGAGTCGCGCGATTTTGCTCTGGCAACCGGGATTGCTATCGCCTGGGATGAGAGCGTGCGTGAGGCGGATTTTGTGGTGCAGGCAGAACCGGGCGTTGTGGCCATTGTGATAAAACCGACGCTGGTCGGTAGCCTGGCACGTTGCCGCGAACTGGTCAATCAGGCCCACCAGGTTGGCTTATCGGCCGTGATCAGCTCCAGCATTGAATCCAGCCTGGGGCTGACGCAATTGGCACGTATTGCCCATTGGTTGACGCCAGACACGGTGCCGGGGTTGGATACGTTAAATCTGATGCAAGCGCAGTTACTACGCCGCTGGCCGGAGAGCAACCTGCCATTATTGGATATCGATGCTTTGGAGTGCCTATGGCGCAATTGAATGACTGGCCGTGGCGGCATTGGGCTACGCAGCGGCCCGAGGCGACCGCAATTATCTTTGGTAGGCAGCACGTCAGTTGGTTGGCTTTGCAACAGCAGGTAGAGGCTTTGGCGGCGGAGTTTCAGCATCAGGGCGTATTGCCCGGAAGCGGCGTGGCGCTATGTGGTAAAAACAGCTACCCCCTGTTATTGGCCTATCTGGCATTGCTGCAGTGTGGGGCGCGGTTGTTACCGCTTAATCCCAAGCTGCCTGAGCCATTGTTGGTTAAATTGTTGCTGGATCTGGATATCGCTTTTGCTTTCAGTCCAGACGGCCTGCCAGCGTTACCTTCTTCAGTGTTCGTTCTGTCCCCGTCAGAAGAAGGGGAACATAAACTGCATTTCCAGCCTTGGGACGCAAGCCGCCTGGCAACACTGACATTGACTTCCGGTTCCAGTGGAATACCGAAAGCCGCAGCTCATAGTTATGCCGGGCATCTTGCCAGTGCCGAGGCAGTGCTGCACCTGATGGATTTTCAACCGCAGGACAGTTGGCTGCTCTCCTTGCCGCTGTTCCATGTTTCTGGCCAAGGGATTATCTGGCGCTGGCTGAAGGTGGGCGCAACGATAGTGGTGCGTGATATGCAGTCTTTGGCTGACGCATTGGCAGGATGTACCCATGCTTCTTTGGTGCCTACGCAATTGTGGCGGTTGTTGTCTGAGCCGATGACAGAGCACGCCCTGAAAGAAGTGTTGCTTGGCGGTGCGATGATCCCGGTTTCGCTGACTCAACAGGCCGAATCGATGGGGGTCCGCTGTTGGTGTGGTTATGGTATGACGGAGCTAGCGTCCACGGTATGTGCCAAGCGGGCTGATGAATTACCGGGGGTTGGATTGCCACTGCTTGGGCGTGAAATACGGCTGGTGGAACAAGAAGTGTGGATACGTTCCAACAGTCTGGCGTTGGGGTATTGGCATCGAGGCAAGTTAAGGCCTATCGCCGATGCCGAGGGCTGGTTCCACACCAGAGATCGTGGGGCAATGGAGCAGGGTGAACTGCGTATTATTGGTCGCCTGGATAATCTGTTCTTCTGCGGTGGGGAAGGCGTCCAGCCTGAGGATGTTGAACGCATTCTGGCGGCGCACCCACAGGTAACGCAGGTCTTTATCGTACCCGTAGAGGATCCTGAGTTTGGTCAGCGGGCAGTTGCGGTCATCGAGGCTGAAGGGGAACTGACACTGGCGGCGTTGCTGGCGTGGGCAGAAGATAGGCTGGCAAATTTCCAGCGGCCAATTGCCCTACTTACGTTACCCTCCGAGTTAAAAAATGGCAGTATCAAAATATCGCGTCGTCGGCTGCAGCAATGGGCTAGCAAACAGTTAGCTGAATGAAAACAACAAAGGCCACCACTGGGCGGCCTCTAGGTATTAGGCTAAAGGGTTATTTCAGTCCCAATGCCTTGGCGACGCCAGCACCGTAGTCGGGGTGTACTTTGGTGAACAGTTCAACCTGACGGCGTTGGATCTGCTCGGGTACCTGCGATAGCTCCTCGGCGATACGGGTGAACATGCGCTGGTGTTCCTCTGCGCTCAGTAGATTAAACAGCGCGCGTGGCTGGCTGTAGTAATCATCATCTTCACGATGATTCCAGTGGTCGGCTGCGCCTTCAATACTTAATGGAGGTTCGCTGAAATCGGGTTGTTCCTGGAACACGCCAAAACTGTTTGGTTCGTAGGTTACGCCATTGCCACTATTGCCATCCACACGCATGGCACCATCGCGATGGTAGTTATGGAACGGGCACTTTGCGCCGTTGACCGGGATCTGGTGATGGTTGACACCCAAACGGTAGCGCTGCGCATCCCCATAGGAGAACAGACGCCCCTGCAGCATTCTATCCGGTGAGAAACTCACACCAGGGACTACGTTGGCCGGATTCATCGCCACTTGCTCAACTTCAGCGAAGTAGTTGTCCGGGTTACGATTAAGCTCGAAGAAACCCACGTCAATCAACGGGTAATCGGCATGCGGCCATATTTTGGTCAGATCGAACGGGTTATAAGGAGTTTGTGAGGCTTCATGCTCTGGCATAACCTGGATTTGTAATTTCCAGCGTGGGAAGTGACCATTTTTGATGGCATCAAACAGATCGCGCTGCGAGCTTTCACGGTCTTTGGCGATAATCGCTTCTGCTTCATCATCCATCAGGTTTTCGATGCCTTGCTCACAGTTGAAGTGGAACTTCACCCAGAAACGCTCGTTGCTGGCATTGATAAAACTGAAGGTGTGGCTGCCGAAACCGTGCATATGGCGGTAGGATTTTGGTAGGCCACGATCGCTGAAATCGATGGTCAACTGGTGTAGCGCCTCTGGCGAATGAGAGAAGAAATCCCATTTATAGACCGGATTGCGCAGGTTGGTATGGGGATCACGTTTCACAACGTGGTTAAGATCGGGGAATTTTAACGGATCGCGCAGATAGAATACCGGCGTATTGTTGCCAACCAGATCCCAGTTGCCTTCTTCGGTATAAAACTTCATCGCGAAACCACGGATGTCACGCTCGGCATCGGCTGCGCCGCGCTCGCCTGCAACGGTGGAAAAGCGAATGAACATCTCGGTTTGTTTACCAATTTCAGAGAAGATTTTTGCGCGGGTGTATTGGGTTATATCGTGGGTTACGTTAAAGGTACCGTATGCGCCAGAACCTTTGGCATGCATGCGGCGCTCTGGGATCACCTCTCGGTCAAAGTGGGCCAGTTTTTCCAGAAACCAGACGTCTTGCATCAACATTGGGCCGCGCTTGCCTGCTGTGATCACATTATTGTTATCAGCAACGGGGGCGCCGGCCACGGTGGTTAATCCTTTCTTGCTCATTAATTGCTCCTTACTGAGCTGCAGTGAAGTTGATAGCATCGGGTGCTGTACATTTTTCGTAACGAGTTAAAACCTCTCTGCTACCAGGCAATTACCAGTTGTAGTCTTATTCTCCGCCATGAGCAAATAACTGCGGGTTATAGTTGCGATATGGGGAGCACTCACTTCCATTGATTTACACCGCATTGAAAAAATTGGAAAAAAATGATTTCAAAGGGTTTCTTATGGTCGGCACAATTCAGTTACACTCGTCGCTGCACTATTTCCAGGTAACTCCCTGATGATGAAGAATGATAAGGCGTAATAATGAATAAAGTTTTAGTCGCGTGCGCTGCAGGCCTGCTGTTTGTGGCGGGGTCTGCCAATGCCATTAGCGTGAATGCCGAGGTTGGGCAACATTATACGAATATGGGGTTCGGGCTAGGGACTCCCGTGCCAGGTTTAGGGCTCAGTGGCAATTGGCTGCGTAGCGACCACGACGGTAATGTGGGCAGCCTGGGGTTGGCTTACAGCATGCCGTTGGGGCCTTTGATGGCAACCGTGGGAGGGAAGGCGCTCTATCTCAGTCCGCAAGATGGCAAGAGTGGTGGGGCATTGGCTCTGGGAGGCGGTCTGAAATGGACGCTTAACCGCTATCTTAGCCTCTATGGCGAAGGCTATATAGCTCCTGAATCATTGACCAGTGGGGTCAAGGCTTATAGCGAGGCCAATGGCGGTGTACGCTGGAACGTTGTCGGCCCACTCAGTGTGGATGCGGGCTATCGCTACATCAAGATTAAAGGCAAAGACGGGCACCGTGACAACACCGTGGCTGACGGCCCACACATTGCGGTAGGCCTGAGTTTCTAATCTTTTCTGCAGTGGGGCGTTCGGGCCCCATCTTGCTTATCCCACCGCCGGTAACAGGCCGCTGGCGATACCAATCTGAATCGCAATCACTGCTACTCCGCAAACAAACACTAACGCCAATGCAGGTGTGCCGCCCCAGACTCGATAGTTGCTCCGATACTGTCGGCGAGTTTTCCAAGCCAGTAGAGAAGGCAACAGCAGAGCCAGAACCGAGAGTGCGATTGCTGCAAATCCAAGTGCCAGCACAAAACCACGCGGGTAGAACAGGGCAAATGCCAGTGGCGGCAGAAAGGTAATAGCACCGGTCTGCAGTCGGCCGCTGACATTATTCTGGCGTTTAAACAGATCGGCCAGAAAGTCGAACAACCCAAGCGAAACCCCCAGGAAAGAGGTAGCCAGAGCCAGATCGGCAAACAGATGCACTGCCAACTCGACATGTGGTGAAGCGACGACATCGCGAACGGCTTGCAATAGACCATTTAGCCCAGCCTGCTGCGCCAGGATGCCAACAAAAGTAGTGGAACTGATGCTGCCGAGAGTCGCTAATTGCCAGAAAATATAGGCAACCAAGGGAATGGCGCTGCCAATAATAAAGATTAAACGCAGCTTGCGAACGTTCCCACCCATGTAATTGACGATGCTCGGCACGCTACCGTGGAAGCCAAAAGAGGTGAAAATGACCGGGATAGCCGAAATTGCCAGCCCTTGCTCCAAGGGAAGCGTCATCAGATTGGTTTGATTGATGTGGGGCATCATCAAGCCAAGCATCACGATCAGAAAAATGACCTTGGCGCTAAACAGGATACGGTTAAACAGATCGACCGAGTGGGTGCCGATGCAAACGACGCTACCGGCGACCAGAGTGAATAGCAGTACGCCGAGGTAGGTAGGGAACTCCTGTGCTGTCCATTGGGTAATGCTTGCTGCCAGGAGCTCGCCAGCACCGCTGATATACGCGGCCGTTAGTGCATACATCAGGAACATCATGCTGAAACTGGTGAGCCACTGGCCACCGCCTCCCAGATAACGTTTGGCTAATGTTCCCAGACCGGTATCTGCGGTGTCATGCTGATAAACCTCTACCAGCAGCAGCGCGGTATAGCACATTAATAACCACAACCCGACGAGCAGTAGCAGCGTCACGCCAAAACCAACTCCTGCAGCTGCCAGAGGCATAGCCAGCATCCCAGCACCAATAGTGGTGCCTGCCACAATAAAAACACTACCCAGCGTGCGATTCTTCACGTATTTCTCTGCTAATTGATAATTTTGGTGAATGCTAAATACACATTTTTGAGTGCGGCAGAATAGTTTATTGCCCCTGTTGTGTCAATGCCTGGTTACGGATGGTGTAAATTTAAATTTACACTAAAAGTGATGCTAATAAGAGGGTAAAAAACGCTGCGTAGAATGAATATTGCCAGGTAAGGGGTGAAAAGTTATTTACTGGCTTCTATAGTGGTGGGAACTGAAAATGAGGGAGAGATCAATGTTAAGAGTGGAGATGCTCAGTACCGGAGATGAGGTGCTACATGGGCAAATTGTAGATACCAATGCGGCTTGGCTGGCAGATTATCTGTTCCAGCAAGGGTTACCGATGAGTGGACGAGAAACGGTAGGTGATAGCCTCTCTGCTCTGGTTGAAATTTTGCAAGAACGCAGCCATATCGCCGATGTGCTGATCGTTAATGGCGGCTTAGGGCCAACCAGCGACGATCTCAGTGCTCTGGCGGCAGCCAAGGCATGCGGCGTTGAGTTGGTTGAGATCCCTGAATGGATCGCTCGTATGGAAGCGTATTTTGCCGAGCGTGGCCGCCCGATGGCAGCATCCAATCGTAAGCAGGCGCAAATCCCCGCTAATGCCGAAATGCTCGATAATCGTGTCGGTACCGCCTGCGGTTTTGCTTTAACGCTGAATAAATGCCAGATGTTCTTCACGCCGGGAGTCCCTTCTGAATTTAAAGTGATGGTGCAAGAGCAGATCATTCCACGCCTGAGGCAGCGCTTTACTTTGCCTGAACCACCGTTGTGCCTGCGTTTGACGACATTTGGTACATCGGAAAGCGATTTGGCTGCTCAGTTAGACGGTATGCCTCTTCCGCCGGGGGTTGTGCTTGGGTATCGCTCTTCCAGCCCGATAATTGAGCTGAAGTTGACTGGCCCATCAACGCAACAAGCCGCTATGGAACAGGCATGGAAGCAAGTTCGAGAGGTTGCTGGTGATAACACCATTTTCGAAGGTACGGCAGGATTACCGGCGGAACTGGCGCAACGATTGCAGCGGCAAGGGCTAAAACTGGCTTTAAGTGAGCAGTTTACCGCGGGATTAATCAATCTGCAGTTGCAGAGCGAAGCGGCACCTTTAGCGGGTGGAGAACTATTACCGGCCCATTGTTCTGAGACGTTGGAAACGCTGTTGGCGCGAGCGCAGTCCCTGGCTCTGCTCACAGGGGCACAGCTAGTATTGGCGGTCAGCGCGTTAGAGGGCGATCGTGTCAGTGTTGCCTTGCATACCCCGCAAGGCGGTATCGGTCAGACTGTGAGTTATCGTGCGGCTCGTCACGGCCTGCGTTTGCGTCAGGAGTCGGTGGCGATGTTGGCGTTGGACATGCTACGCCGCTGGTTGAATGGCGAAAAAGCCTGCGGTAAAAACAGCTGGTTAGAAATTGTCGAGATTATCGAGTAAACAATGCTTTGTGGCGGGGACAAACCCCGCCTAGATTTCAATCTCTATATCCATCAACGGCATGCAGCAACAGGGCAGGATCTCCCCGTCATTGATAAACGCCAACGGCTGTTGCCGGTAGGCGACTTTGCCTTTCACCAGCTTCAGCCGACAAGCGCCACAATAGCCGGAGCGGCACTGGTACTCCACTGGTACATCGTGCAGTTCAAGCACGTCGAGCAGGCAGCTTTCACCTTCCGGGCAGCATAGCTGCGTACCGCTAGTACGCAGCGTGACGGTTGATGCGGCCACTTATAGCTCGAAATCACTCAGGTCGTCAGCGTTGACTTCAGAGTCAATCTGCCCAACCAGATAGGAACTGACTTCCACTTCCTGTGGAGCCACCTGCACATTGTCGGAAACCAGCCAGGCGTTAATCCATGGGATCGGGTTGGAACGCGTCTTAAATGGCAAGGCCAGGCCAACGGCCTGCATACGGATATTGGTAATGTATTCGACATATTGGCACAGAATATCTTTATTCAGGCCGATCATGGAACCGTCGCGGAACAGGTACTCGGCCCACTCTTTCTCTTGTTGCGCCGCTAATACGAACAGATCGTAGCATTGTTGCTGGCATTCCACGGCAATCTCGGCCATCTCTGGGTCATCGGCACCTGAGCGCATCAGGTTTAGAATATGCTGAGTACCGGTCAGGTGCAGTGCTTCGTCGCGGGCGATTAGCTTGATGATTTTGGCGTTGCCTTCCATCAGTTCACGCTCAGCGAAAGCAAATGAGCAAGCGAAGCTGACATAAAAACGGATGGCTTCCAGCGCGTTAACGCTCATTAGGCACAGATACAGCTGCTTTTTGATTGCGTGCAGATTAACGGTAACGCTTTTACCGTTTACCTGGTGAGTGCCTTCGCCAAGCAGGTGATAGTAGCTGGTCAGCTCGATCAGATCGTCATAGTAGCCAGAAATGTCTTTGGCACGTTTGAGGATCTCTTCGTTGGTGACGATATCGTCAAACACCACCGCCGGATCGTTAACGATATTACGAATAATATGCGTGTAGGAACGGGAGTGAATGGTCTCAGAGAATGACCAGGTTTCCACCCAGGTTTCCAGTTCCGGGATAGAGATCAGCGGCAGAAACGCGACGTTAGGGCTACGGCCTTGGATGGAGTCTAGCAACGTCTGATACTTCAGGTTGCTGATGAAAATGTGCTTTTCATGATCCGGCAGCGCCTGATAGTCAATCCGGTCACGCGAAACGTCAACTTCTTCTGGACGCCAGAAAAATGACAGCTGTTTCTCGATCAGTTTTTCAAAAATTTCGTGTTTTTGCTGATCGAAACGCGCCACGTTGACCGACTGGCCGAAGAACATTGGCTCAAGCAACTGGTCGTTTTTATTTTGAGAGAAAGTGGTATAAGCCATAAGCTTGGATCCATTAATGCCGTGCTGAATTAAAGGGGCCAGAAGAGTTCTGGCCCGCTGTGTCTTACGTTAGATCTTACAGGCGCCGCCTTCACAGTCGTCATCACTGCCTTGAACAGGCTGCAAATCTTCCTGGATATCATCCGCGCCGTCGCGGGTATTCTGGTAATACAGCGTCTTCACACCGCACTTGTAGGTGGTAAGCAGATCTTTTAGCAACTGTTTCATTGGCACTTTACCACCAGGGAAACGGGTTGGGTCGTAGTTGGTATTGGCCGAGATAGACTGATCGACAAACTTCTGCATCAACCCCACCAGATGCAGGTAACCGTCGTTGTTCGGCATTTCCCACAGCAACTCATAATCATTTTTCAGACGTTCGTACTCAGGAACGACCTGGCGTAAAATACCGTCTTTTGACGCCTTGATACTGATATGACCGCGTGGCGGCTCAATACCGTTGGTGGCATTGGAGATCTGTGACGAGGTTTCCGACGGCATCAGCGCAGACAGCGTTGAGTTGCGCAGACCGGTCTCTTTAATCTCTTTACGCAGCGTTTCCCAGTCATAATGCAAAGGTTCGCTGCAGATCACATCCAAATCTTTCTTATAGGTATCTATTGGCAGAATGCCTTGCGAATAGGTGGTCTCGTTGAACCACGGGCAAGCGCCTCGCTCCTGAGCCAGACGGTTCGATGCTTTCAGCAGATAATACTGAATGGCTTCGAAGGTTCTGTGAGTCAGGTTGTTGGCGCTGCCATCGGAATAACGTACGCCGTTTTTCGCCAGATAGTAGGCATAGTTGATCACGCCAATACCCAATGTGCGGCGGCCCATGGCACCACGATGAGCGGCTTTGATCGGATAGTCCTGATAGTCCAGCAGAGCGTCGAGTGAGCGCACCGCCAACGTTGCCAGCTCTTCCAGATCGTCCAGGCTGTCGATAGCACCCAGGTTGAATGCGGACAGCGTACACATCGCGATTTCGCCGTTTTCGTCGTTGACATCATCCAATGGTTTGGTTGGCAGAGCGATCTCTAGGCACAGGTTTGACTGACGCACCGGAGCGACCCGCGGATCAAACGGGCTGTGAGTGTTGCAGTGATCGACGTTCTGGATGTAGATACGCCCGGTAGAAGCACGCTCCTGCATCATTAGTGAGAACAACTCTACCGCTTTCACCCGCTGTTGACGGATGCTGTCATCTTTCTCGTAACGAGTGTAAAGACGCTCGAACTCATCTTGATCGGCGAAGAACGCGTCGTAAAGACCAGGAACGTCAGACGGGCTGAACAGCGTGATCTCTTCGTTTTTGATCAGGCGCTGGTACATCAGGCGGTTAATCTGCACGCCATAGTCCATGTGGCGCACACGGTTACCTTCAACGCCACGGTTGTTTTTCAGTACCAGTAGGCTTTCCACTTCCAGATGCCACATTGGGTAGAACAGCGTTGCTGCACCGCCACGAACACCGCCCTGAGAACAGGATTTTACCGCAGTCTGGAAATGTTTATAGAACGGGATACACCCGGTATGGAAAGCTTCACCGCCACGAATCGGGCTACCTAATGCGCGGATACGGCCAGCATTGATACCGATCCCGGCGCGCTGTGAAACGTATTTCACGATGGCGCTGGAAGTGGCGTTGATGGAATCCAGGCTGTCACCACACTCGATCAGCACGCATGAACTGAATTGGCGGGTAGGGGTACGCACGCCAGCCATGATTGGTGTAGGTAAAGAAATTTTAAAGGTGGATATCGCGTCATAGAAACGTTTTACGTAATCCAGGCGGGTTTCACGCGGGTAGCCGGAGAACAGACAGGCCGCGACCAGGATATACAAAAACTGCGCACTTTCGTAAATCTCACCACTCACGCGGTTTTGCACCAGATATTTCCCTTCCAACTGCTTAACGGCAGCATAGGAAAAATTCATATCACGCCAGTGATCGATAAAGGAACCCATCTGCTCGAACTCTTCAACCGTGTAGTCTTCCAGCAGATGCTTATCGTATTTGCCCATGTCAACCATGCGCGCTACGTGGTCGTATAGCTTGGGTGGCTCAAACTGACCGTAGGCCTTCTTCCGCAGGTGGAAGATGGCAAGGCGGGCGGCAAGGTACTGATAATCCGGTGCGTCACGGGAGATCAGATCGGCGGCAGCTTTAATGATGGTTTCATGGATATCGGCGGTTTTTATGCCGTCATAAAACTGAATATGTGAACGCAACTCTACTTGAGATACCGAGACGTTGTGTAAACCCTCGGCGGCCCAGTCGATGACACGGTGGATTTTATCGAGGTTGATGCGCTCTTTGCTGCCATCGCGTTTAGTTACAAGTAGGCTTTGGTTCATTTTTAGCTGTCCGTGTGATTCCCCTAAGCAGAAAGTGTAGCCGCTCTGCTTAGTATGTAAACACTATATATAGGGGGTGTATGTCGGTGAGGTAACAAGATAGTGATAAATTAGCGGGTTTGCAAGTGAACAAAACCGGTCTGTTTTGTGGATAACTTGGGGGTGAAATTTGGCAGCCTAAGGCAAGTGCGCGCTGTGACTGGCACGACAAGGTTGTCAATAAGCGGGATAAGATTTTAATGAATTCTAGAAAATCACGATCGTTTGCCGCTTTATTAAACGTTAGAAAAAAACGGCATATTGATCGACGTTAATATTCTTAAAAGTGGTCTAAACCGCTTTTTTTGATCGAAACTGGCAAAATGGGTAATTTTCTTAGTCACCTAAGTGCACCGGGGTACCCCGGTGCGGAAATTTTAACCTTCGTGCTGGGTATGAACCATATAGTTCACATCCACATTACCGCCGAGCTTGAAATGGTCTGTCAGTGGGTTGTAATGCAGGCCAATCATGTGCTTTTCACGTAACGCGGTGCTATCAACCCAGCCAATCAGTTCAGAAGGGCGGATAAACTTCTTATGGTCATGCGTGCCCTTTGGCACCATCTTGAGGATATACTCTGCGCCGATCACCGCCATCAACCAGGCTTTAGTATTACGATTAATCGTGGAGAAAAAAACGTGCCCGCCGGGTTTCACCAGATGCGCACAGGCGCGGACTACTGAAGCCGGATCGGGAACATGTTCGAGCATCTCCATACAGGTGACAATGTCGTAATGCTGGGGGTGAGCCTGCGCGTGGCTTTCCACCGTTTCCTGAACGTAAGCCACATCCATACCGCTTTCGAGCGCGTGCAGGCGTGCAACCTGCAGCGGTTCTGTCCCCATGTCCAGCCCGGTAACCTTGGCACCTTCCCGCGCCATGCTTTCCGCAAGAATGCCGCCGCCGCAACCGACGTCGAGCACTTGTTTGTCAAAAATACCGCCTGCACGTTGCATGATATAATTCAGGCGCAGCGGATTGATGCGATGCAATGGTTTGAACTCGCCTTCCAGATCCCACCAGCGCGAGGCGACGGCTTCAAATTTGGCGATTTCCTGGCGATCAACGTTTTGCGCATTGCGGGACGATTCAGCATTCATAGACGGTGTTGGCTCCTGGTTCTCAATTGCGCGGATTATACATGTTCCGGCAGGGTTAGCGCAGCGCTGTCGACGCAGGCGCATTTACCGCTGACACAGTCACTATTAAGCATAAGCGAAAAAACGGCGGTTGTTTCCACGTAAAGCGTGCTTTGTGGTATAGTTTTACCCCTTTGGCACTATGCCAGGGCAGATGAATCATTCAGTATGAGGGATAGCAGCTCCATGAGCGACCTTGCCAGAGAAATCACACCGGTAAATATCGAAGAAGAGTTGAAACGCTCGTATCTGGATTATGCGATGTCCGTTATTGTCGGGCGTGCGCTGCCAGATGTTCGTGATGGACTGAAGCCGGTGCATCGTCGCGTTCTGTTCGCGATGAATGTACTGGGTAATGACTGGAACAAACCCTACAAGAAATCGGCTCGTGTGGTCGGGGACGTTATCGGTAAATACCACCCGCATGGTGACAGCGCGGTATACGATACTATCGTCCGTATGGCCCAACCGTTTTCGCTGCGCTATATGTTGGTTGATGGCCAGGGTAACTTTGGTTCAGTTGACGGCGATTCGGCAGCGGCAATGCGTTATACCGAAGTGCGCATGTCGAAAATTGCCCACGAACTATTGGCGGATTTGGAAAAAGAAACCGTCGACTTCGTGCCAAACTATGATGGTACCGAGCAGATCCCTGCCGTTATGCCTACCAAGATCCCGAACCTGCTGGTAAACGGCTCATCGGGTATCGCTGTAGGCATGGCAACCAACATTCCACCCCATAACCTGACAGAGGTTATCAACGGCTGTCTGGCCTATATCGATGATGAAGACATCAGCATCGAAGGGCTGATGGAACACATTCCTGGACCGGACTTCCCTACTGCAGCGATCATCAATGGCCGTCGCGGTATTGAAGAAGCCTATCGTACTGGCCGTGGCAAAGTTTATATCCGCGCCCGCGCAGAAGTGGAAGCTGACGCTAAAACTGGCCGTGAAACCATCATCGTTCATGAAATTCCGTATCAGGTGAACAAAGCACGCCTGATCGAGAAAATCGCTGAGCTGGTGAAAGAGAAGCGTGTCGAAGGCATCAGTGCACTGCGTGACGAGTCTGATAAAGACGGTATGCGCATCGTTATCGAAGTCAAACGTGACGCTGTAGGTGAAGTGGTACTGAATAACCTGTACTCGTTGACCCAGCTACAGGTGACGTTTGGTATCAACATGGTGGCATTGCACCAGGGCCAGCCAAAGTTGCTGAACCTGAAAGACATTCTGCGTGCATTTGTTCGCCACCGCCGTGAAGTGGTTACCCGCCGTACCATTTTCGAACTGCGTAAAGCCCGTGACCGCGCCCATATTCTTGAAGCGTTGGCCATTGCGCTGGCTAATATCGATCCGATAATCGAACTGATCCGCCGTGCGCCGACCCCGGCTGAAGCCAAATTGGCGTTGATTGCGCAACCTTGGGAACTGGGCAACGTTGGTGCGATGCTGGAACGTGCCGGTGACGATGCTGCGCGGCCCGAGTGGTTGGAAGCGCAGTATGGTATCCGCGATGGTAAATATTATCTGACCGAGCAACAGGCTCAGGCGATCCTGGATCTGCGTTTGCAGAAACTGACGGGCCTGGAGCATGAGAAACTGCTGGATGAATATAAAGAGCTGCTGAACACTATTGCTGAGCTGATCTTTATTCTGGAAAATCCGGATCGTTTAATGGAAGTGATCCGGGAAGAACTGATCGCAATGCGCGATCAGTTTGGTGATCAGCGCCGCACCGAAATCACTGCCAATACCTCAGACATCAACATCGAAGACCTGATTAACCAGGAAGATGTTGTGGTCACACTTTCGCATCAAGGCTACGTTAAGTATCAACCTCTGACCGACTATGAGGCACAACGCCGTGGTGGGAAAGGCAAGTCTGCTGCACGTATCAAAGAAGAAGACTTTATTGACCGCCTGCTGGTTGCCAACACGCACGATACCATCCTGTGCTTCTCCAGCCGTGGACGCCTGTACTGGATGAAAGTATACCAATTACCTGAAGCCAGCCGTGGTGCCCGAGGGCGGCCAATTGTCAACCTGCTGCCGTTGGAACCTAACGAGCGTATCACCGCTATTTTGCCGGTACGTGAGTATGAAGAAGGTCGCCACGTCTTTATGGCCACCGCCAGTGGTACCGTGAAGAAAACGGCATTGACCGAGTTCAGCCGTCCGCGTAGTGCGGGCATCATCGCCGTTAATCTTAACGAGGGTGACGAACTGATCGGTGTTGACCTTACCGACGGTAGCAACGAAGTCATGCTGTTCTCTTCCAATGGTAAAGTGGTGCGCTTCCCTGAAGCCCAGGTCCGCTCGATGGGCCGTACCGCCACCGGTGTGCGCGGTATCAATCTGGGTGAGGGCGATTGCGTTGTATCGCTGATTATTCCACGTGGTGAAGGCGATATCCTGACCGTGACACAAAACGGTTACGGTAAGCGTACTGCGGTGACCGAATATCCAACCAAATCGCGTGCTACCCAAGGGGTTATCTCCATCAAGGTTAGCGAACGTAATGGGAGGGTTGTTGGTGCCGTTCAGGTAGAAACCACCGATCAGATCATGATGATTACCGATGCCGGTACTTTGGTGCGTACCCGCGTGGCGGAAGTCAGCGTGGTGGGTCGTAATACTCAAGGGGTCACACTGATCCGTACTGCAGAAGACGAAAACGTCGTTGGCTTGCAGCGTGTTGCTGAACCGGTTGAAGATGAAGAACTTGATAGCATTGAACCGGGCACAGAGGAAGCGGAAGAGGATACCACACCACTTGACGATGGTGATGACACCGATGCTGCAACCGATATGGATGACGAAAACGCCTAAGGATAAACTTTCATAGGCGAGGCTTGAACGATGAGCCTTGAGTGACAAGGGCCTGGCAGCGATGCTAGGCCCTTTTTCGGTTATATGGTTTAATTACTATACCCAAAATAATTCGAGTTGCATGACAAAAACGCAATGCGTTTTTGTCATGCAACTTGAAGTATGAAGGGTATACAATCATTTAGCGGACCTTCACGGGAACATCGTTCTATTATGGTATCAGATTGAAATATCTAACGTCCTTCCGTACAACGTTAAAAATTTCCCGCTATCTGTTTCGCGTATTGGCGATCATGCTCTGGTCGCTTGGAGCGCTGCTGACGACTTTCTATATCCTGAGCGTCCTGCATGAGAAAGAGTCAGATATCCGGCAGGAGTACAATCTTAACTTTGATCAGGCGCAAGGCTATATTCGCCACTCTGCCGATATCATCCGTGATATCAAGTACATGGCCGAGAATCGCCTCAATGGTGCGGCCGGTAGCCTGGATATGTTCAATGCGGTGATTAGTGACCAGGATAAGCAACCTGAGTTTTTGCCGCTGTATCCCGAATCCAACTGTACACCGAATTCTGCTTATCGTGACTCTCTAAACTCCCTGAACCACCTCATACAGTACTGGCGAGAAAACTTTGTTGCGGCTTATGATCTGAATCGCGTGTTTTTCATCGGCAGCGACAGTCTATGCATGACCGAGTTTGGCAGTAGTAATAACATTATCGATCAGCAAAATATTCTGAAACAGCTGCACGAAAATATTCTCAAGTACCGAAATGCCAATAGCCCGGAGAAAGACAGCAATCTTTACTGGATCAGCCCAAGCGCACAACGGCCAGATGTCGGCTACTTGTACGTGATGACGCCACTGTACGTCGGTAACAAATTAGAAGCGCTTCTGGGTATTGAACAGACTATTCGAATGGAAGATTTTGCTACCTCAGGCAGTTTGCCCGTGGGGGCAACGCTGCTCGACGAAAACAACGAGCCGGTATTACGCCTGACCAATGGCGATCGCTATGCATCCTCACTTAATGTCTATCCGCAGGGGCACACCTATTTTGGTTATGTTGATAGTTACCACGATCTGATCATGAAGAAGGCATTACCCCCTTCCCCCCTGAGCATCGTGTATTCGCTGCCTGTGGGGAATATGCTGGAACGCCTTAAAGGGCTGATCATCAAGGCGGTATTACTTAACCTGCTATCGGCCGGAGTATTGTTCGGTCTGGCATTGCTGTTTGAACGTAGGATATTCCTGCCTGCTGAGGAGAACGCATTCCGGCTGGAGGAACATGAGCAGTTCAACCGCAAAATAGTGGCTTCGGCGCCAGTGGGCATTTGTATCCTGCGTATCAGCGACGGCGCTAATATTCTGAGTAATGAACTGGCGCATAATTATATCAATCTGTTGACCAACGAAGATCGCGAACGTATCACTCGGATTATTTGCGAGCAGCAGGTCAATTTTGTCGATGTGATGACCAGTAATAACAATAACCTACAAATCAGCTTCGTCCATTCCCGTTATCGCAATGAAGATGTGGCCATCTGTGTGCTGATGGACGTGAGTTCGCGCGTGAAGATGGAGGAGTCACTGCAGGAGATCGCGGCGGCAGCAGAGTTGGCCAGCCAGTCTAAATCGATGTTCTTGGCTACCGTCAGCCATGAGTTGCGTACGCCTTTGTACGGTATTATTGGTAACCTAGACCTGTTGCAGACCAAAGCACTACCGCAGGGAGTAGATCGGCTGGTCAATGCGATGAACAACTCGTCGGGGTTGTTGCTGAAAATTATCAGCGACATTCTGGATTTCTCCAAGATCGAATCCGAACAGTTGAAAATTGAGCCTACTGAGTTTTCCTGCCTGGAAGTGATTACTCATGTTGCGGGTAATTACCTACCATTGGTGGTGAAAAAGCGTCTTGGCCTGTACTGTTTCATTGAGCAGGGGGTTCCAGAACGGATCAACGGTGATCCTGTCCGCTTACAGCAGGTTCTCTCCAATCTTCTCAATAACGCCATCAAATTCACCGACAACGGCTGCATTATTCTGCAGGTTTACACACGTGACAGTTACCTTGCCTTCAGCATTCGTGATACTGGCGTTGGGATCCCGGAAAAAGAAATTAATCGCCTGTTTGATCCCTTCTTCCAGGTGGGCAGTGGAGTACAACGTCACTTCCAGGGGACCGGTTTAGGGCTGGCGATTTGTGAGCGGCTGATAAATCTGATGGATGGCGATATTGCCGTGGAATCAGAACCCGGGCTTGGCAGCATGTTTACTATCCGTATTCCCCTGTTTGGAGCGCAGTTTCCATCGCCACAGGCCAGCGATACCTGGCAGGGGAAAAATATTTGGCTGCAAATCCGTAACCAGAGGCTGGAGAGTTATCTGATGGTTATTCTTGGCGGTTATGGTGCCAGCGTACAACGTTATGAGGGGCAGGATACGGCTGAGAATGACTTGCTACTGAGTGATTATCCTTTCCAGGTGGAAACTCCGTTGTTGGCACAGATTGAGTTTTCTGTCGGGCACATAGGACCGTCACTAGAAACATTGCCGGGTTACTGGGTGCACAGCACTTCTACGCCAAGGGATGCAATCAGACTGATTAATCGCCTGTTTGGTGTGAATGTCGATAACGATAATGCCGCCGTGCAATTGGCATTACCCGCCAAAGTCCACACCACAAAAAATGAGGATATCCACTTGCTGGTTGTGGACGATCATCCGATTAATCGCAGGTTATTATCCGATCAATTGACGTCATTAGGTTACCAGGTTATTACTGCTATTGACGGTGTTGATGCATTAGGCGTTCTGAAACGCAACACCGTGGACATTGTACTTACCGACGTCAATATGCCCAACATGGATGGCTATCATCTTACTCAATGTTTGCGACAACAGCAATTTACTGCCCCGGTGATAGGGGTGACTGCCAATGCCCTGGCAGAGGAGAAGCAACGCTGTATTGAGGCAGGAATGGATAGCTGTATATCGAAACCGGTAATGCTTGAAACATTGGTACAAACGATGGATTACTACAGCCAACGGGTACGCCGGGATCGCGTAAGTTCAGAAGATCAATAAACAACAAAGGGCGCATTTGCGCCCTTTGTTGTTTACCAGCCGGACTTAGTCTTTATCAAACTGCATCATGCTGACTGAGGAGAGGTAATTAAGCAGTGCAATATCGTTATCAACGCCTAACTTCATCATTGCCGATTTTTTCTGGCTACTGATGGTTTTGATGCTGCGGTTCAGTTTTTTGGCAATTTCGGTTACCAGGAAACCTTCAGCAAACAGGCGTAACACTTCACTCTCTTTTGGTGAAAGCCGCTTGTCGCCATAACCACTGGCACTGATTTTTTCCAGCAGTTTTGACACGCTTTCAGGCGTAAACTTCTTACCTTTTTGCAATGCAGACAAGGCTTTAGGCAGGTCGGTAGGAGCACCTTGTTTTAATACTATGCCATCAATGTCCAGTTCCAACACGGCGCTGAGAATGGCCGGGTTGTTGTTCATAGTAAGAACGATAATTGATAATTGCGGATAGTGGCGCTTGATATACTTAATCAGCGTAATACCATCGCCATATTTGTCGCCAGGCATCGAAAGATCGGTGATCAGTACGTTGGCGTCCAGCTTGGAAAGATTGTTGATCAGCGTTGTAGAATCTTCAAACTCCCCAACGACATTCACCCATTCAATTTGCTCGAGTGACTTCCGGATGCCAAACAGTACGATAGGGTGGTCATCAGCAATAATTACGTTCAGGTTATTCATGTGGTTGGCTACCTTGCTGCAGCAGTCTAGTGACGAAAAAATCAATCTGACTGATGTTATTCTCGATCTTAAACGCATCGCCGTCCGCGATGTGCTGTTCTAACGATTCACACAGTTGCTTGCCGGGGAGCAGATTTAACATGGCGAACACCCCTTTAAGGCGGTGCGCGGTTTGAGACAGCGCTGTAAAATCAGCACTGCTCGCCTCAGTATACAGTTTTTTTACATCGTCTGGTACTGTATCGATAAACAAACCATAGTAATCAGTTGATCGCAATTGTTTTTCATAGAGTTGGATGTCATTTGCGAGGTTTGGCAGGCTATTTTCCTCCTGATCGAGTGCGGTTATGCGCTGTTCAATCAGTGCCAGGATAGCGTCGACCATCGCGCTGTGCAGGTTGTAGTTTGCTTGAATATGGCGTTGGTTGTACTGTTGCCAGCCAATGACATCGTTGGTTACCAGCAGAGTGTAGTCACTAGTTTGCTGCGGATCGTCGGTGATCAGGAAATCAAAATCCCTGTTTTTCTGGTTGTCGGCGGCAATAATACAGCTTGCCCCGTAGGCATCCAGCAGGTTGGTGACAATGGTGCGGACTTCCTCCGAAGTGATTTCCAGAAGTGCGGTAACATCGTCCAGCAATCTTTCCGTACTCTCCGCCTCTCTCTTTTGCAACTCCATGGCTACTCGCAGGGTATAGCGTGTACCGATGTCAATTTTGCTATGGATCTGCAACTGGCCATTAAGCTTCTTGCATAGTTGATTGCACAGGAAAAAGGTCAGCCCAGAACCGTGGCTGAAGCGATCTGCCTGGGTTTGGCTGAGGAAGGGGTAAGTTAGGTTACCAATTTCCTCATTGGTCATGCCTGCACCGGTATCATTTATATGAATTATCAGATGCCCCTGCCGAGAAGCATCAGGTTTAACGACCAGTGAAATCTTGCCGAAGGCGGTGGTGGTGATGGCATAACGGAGCAGCAATGACATTATTTTACCTAACGCACTGGCGTCACCAATGTATTGTTGTTCGACCTCTAGTTGGAAGTGGTTGAACAACGTCAGCCCTTTCTGGTGTATTGCCGGCAGCATTTCCAGCAGCAATGCATCTATCAGCGCTGAGGGGGTGAAAGGCTGGTTCGTGGGCTGCCAGGACTGTGTCTCCAACCGGGTCAGCAGGGTAATATTGTCGATCAGGTCCAACACCGATGCAGAGACAATATGCAGTTGCTTGATTAACGCTTTTTGCTGCTCCTCATCCGTTTGCAGATGCAAAGCGCCGATCAGGCTATGCATCTGGTGTAACGGCTGGTTGAGTTCGGTTCCGAGATTGTGCAGCATCAACTTCCTCGCCTGAACGTTTTTATCGTATTCGCGGCGAGCCTGTTGCAGCCTTTTGTTCACTATCACTTCTTTGTCTTGATCGCTCAATATAAACAGGTAGGTTTCTGCCGAACGCTGGCTGCGGAAGAGACGGATTTCATAGACTTCATTGTTTACCGTTGCCTGAATCACACCATGATGCTGTTCTGCCATGTGAGTTATTTTTTGCAGGCTGAGGTGTGGCATCAGATGTTCGGCGATCTTGTTGCTGGCAATGATGCTATTACCGGCAAAATCATAGACCAGTAAGCCGCAAGGGAGGCTGGCGACGATCTCGCGATTCAGGGTTCGTTCTTCTTCCAACTTGGCAGCCAAATTTTCACTTGGGCGAATGTATCGCTGGCGGATAAAATATATTCCCACCATCGTGAGTACCATTAACAACATATTGACCAGCAGCGGCCAGAGATTGTTGCGCAGCAGATCTATCGCCAGATTGATGACAGAAACGCGATAAACCAGTTTCAGCGGGGCATTTAGCAAAGAGGCACTGAACTCAACCCAACTCCCTTTCACTGCGACTACAGTATGAGCGGCAGTTTCGGTTGATGTCTCGCCGTCAAATCCATTTTCATCGGGCAAGAGCAGGAAATTGGAGTTTGCCATGTTAAGTGGAATGACATCGTTAATTGGCAGGTCAAAGGCGATCACCGTGGCCAAATGCCCCGGTTGGTTAAAAGTTGTCCTGATAGAAAACGAATAGGCATTCTGGAAGCGATGCTTACGCAAGTTAGAGAAGCTCTCACGCTGATCCAGCATATTGGCCTGTTGCAGCATTTCTGCGCGTAGTTCAGATGCCGATGTGGTGAGGTAGTTTTCTTTTAAACGAGAGGTCAATTCCTTGAGCGATTGGGTGGTAACCAGGCTCAGGCTGTTATCTTGCCCGTTGAGGTAATACATCGAATAGTTTTCAGTTTTTGCTCCCCAGCGGGAATCGAGGAAGTTCGAAATATTGGCAATCATGGTCAAGGTTGCACTGTCGTGATTGCCAAAAATAACGGCATCGTTTCTTCCCAACTGCTCAACATAATAAACATCTGGGCGCAGGCGTGTTTCTTGCAGCGCCGGGTCGATGGGAGGGGACGTCTCATTGCCAAATTTGTCGTAGATCTGCTCGGTAAGGTAACGATAGCTATCAATGCGTTTTTGCAGAGCAGTGGCAATGTTATTAACGGCGTATTTTTTTTCTGTCAGATAGGCGTTGGTATAATTATAACCGTAGAGACCAATGGCAATCGCCAGAAGCACAATAAACAGCCAAAAGCTACGGGTGATGTAGCTGGAGTTAATGGTTAGCTGTTTATTTTTTGGCATGGCATCACGTTCCTGAAATTAACGGGTTATCGCTTTTGCGCTGGCGGTAACAATCAGCAACGATGCTGCAACGCAGGCAAAGGCAAACGTCAGGCTGGAGATCTGTGCGATAAAACCGATCAATGCAGGACCAGCAAGAATACCGGTATAGCCAACTGTAGTGACCGAGGCTATAGCCAGGTTAGCGGGCATGACTCGTTGATTACCTGCAGCGGTAAATAATATTGGGACGACGTTGGAAGCGCCGAGGCCGACTAGCATAAAACCCGCCAATGAAGCCGCTACGTTGCCTACGGCGATGGCCAGTACCAGCCCGAATGCAGCACACAGACTGCCCAGCAATAATACCCGGTATCTTCCCATTGCATTAACGATACGGTCGCCATTCAATCTTCCCAAGGTCATGGCAATAGAAAACAGGGCATAACCCAATCCTGCCTGGTTGTGATCCATACCCCGCATTGTAGTGAGGAACAGCGCGCTCCAGTCAAGCATCGAACCCTCGGCAAGAAACATGATGAAGCACAGCAGACCAATGAACATAACCCAACCACGCGGTAGGACAAACATAGGGCCTTCTTTATCGCCACCACTTTCGCGCAGCAGGTTTTTGCTGGCAATGAAAAGCAATATCAGAATGACAACAACGGCGCATAGCGTCGCTTGCAGTGCTCCAAGCCCCAACCACAGTAGTGCACTGACCCCGCCAGCCCCGGCGATGCCGCCAACGCTGAAAAAACCATGGAAACCAGACATCATCGCGCGCCCGCTGGCACGCTCAACCACAACGGCCTGAATGTTCATGGCAACGTCAACCATCCCGATAGCGGCACCGAAGAACAGCAACGCCAATGCCATTCCCAAGGTTGAATCCATCAAGACCAACAGCGGCAGGTCGATGCAAAGTGCTATTGCTGCCAATAGGATCACGCGTCTGCAACCGAACTTACCCGTTAATAATCCGGTTAGAGGCATTGCCATGATCGAACCCACTCCGATACATAGCAGAAGCAAACCTAACGAAGCATCATCAATATCGATACGTGTTTTAGCAAAAGGCACCAATGGTGCCCAGGTAGCCATGCCAAGACCGGCAATGAAAAATGCCAGGCGAGTAGCAACCTGTTCCGGCACGCCAGGCTGTGGTTTTTCGGTACATAGAGTGAATGTCATGTGGGTGTCGGGAACGGTTCTGCTTAGTGGTTGGAATTAACCCTGTTTCTATCACATTCAGCGGTTGGGGTCGAAAGGATTCGTACTCGGCGGTGTACCTTTATGGCAGCTACCCGGCCTTTTATCGATCCTGATTTTGTCAAAGGCAGGTTCTTTGATGATTTTTAATGTGAGGAAAAAAAACCGGCCAGAGGCCGGTGATAAGTAACGCAGTTACCTTGCAGGTAATGAAGGTAATAATGAAAAAATGATGAAAGCAGAGCTATTCTAATGCTGTATTTTAAATTTCATACTAACATTGTGTGCGTATTATTTATTAATTGTAAGTGCTTATGTTTTTACTTTTCAAATAAAAAACACATTTGTTTTTTGAATGCTATATCATTTAAATTTGTTGTGAAAATTCATCTCGCCATTAATATTCCTCAAGGTTTACATTGTGAAACTCTTGTTTGTTAAAATGAAACACTATTGGATACTTGGTATCATTTTATTTATAGATTAATCCCAGCGGGATCCTCAAAATAGTTATGTATTATTGTGTTAACAATGCTCATAAGAGCAGTGGCCGTGGCTAGGCATCATTTAAGAGGATAATAACGATGAAACTTCGAGTGCTTTCCCTGATCATTCCCGCCATACTGGTGGCTGGTACAGCGGGTGCAGCAGAAATATACAATAAAGACGGCAATAAACTGAATTTAAACGGTATGATTGATGGTCTTCACTATTTCTCCAAAGACCGCAGTAACGATGGTGATAAATCCTACATGCGCTTTGGGTTTAATGGCGAAACTCAGATCAATAAGCAATTGACGGGATATGGTCAGTGGGAATATGAAGTCAAGTTGAACCAGACTGAAGCCAAAAATGATTCCTTTAGTCGTCTGGGTTTTGCTGGTCTGAAGTTTGGTGATTATGGTTCACTGGATTATGGCCGCAACTACGGTGTAATGTACGACGTCGCCGCTTGGACAGATGTTTTACCTGAATTTGGCGGACCGAATTATACCGAAGACAATTTCATGTTCCAGCGTGCTAATGGTGTACTGACGTATCGTAATAATAATTTCTTTGGTTTGGTTGATGGCCTACATTTTGCCCTGCAATATCAGGGTAAAAACGGTAATGCGACCGAAAGTAATAATGGCCGTACTGTATTAGCGCAAAATGGTGACGGTTACGGTATGTCCGTTTCCTACGACCTGGGCTACGGTATAAGCGCAGGGGGCGCGTTCTTTAACTCAAAACGTACTGACGATCAGAACGCTGATACGGTCCTGGGACACGGTAGCAGAGCCGAGGCCTATACCGGTGCATTGAAATACGACGCCAATAACCTTTATCTGGCAGCATTGTATACCCAGTCTTATAATGCGACCCACTTCGGTAGTAAAACTAACAGTGCTTATGGTTTTGCTAATAAAGCACAGAATATTGAACTGGTTGCACAATACCAGTTTGATTTTGGTCTACGTCCTTCAATCTCTTACCTGCAATCTAAAGGTAAGAATATTGAACACGGCTACGGTTCACAGGACCTGGTTAAGTTTATTGATCTGGGCGCTACCTACCACTTCAACAAAAACATGTCCACTTATGTTGATTATAAAATCAACCTGCTGGATAAAAATGAATTCAACGAGGCTGCGGGTATCGCCACTGACAATGTGGTCGGTACAGGTATTGTCTACCAGTTCTAATCCAAAGCGTACTACTCTGATGAAGCGGCCTTCGGGCCGCTTTTTGCTGTGCGGTCGATTAAGCCAGGTATTTGGGCTAACTACTGAGAGCCTCTCTGTATTTGATCCATTTTTGTGACTATACGGTGTTCAAATAATGGCCAGCACATTGGTTGAAAGAGCTTCCCCGAATCAGCTAAACTATTTCTTGACCACCATTGGTCTGAAATTTAAGCAAATGAACGCGATAACGCATTTTTTTGTATGAAAACGATAGACATTGTACGGCCGCATCGTTATTATCTGCGCCCATTGGAAGGATGGCCGAGTGGTTTAAGGCAACGGTCTTGAAAACCGTCGAGTGTAACAGCTCCCAGAGTTCGAATCTCTGTCCTTCCGCCAAATATAGACCCCAAGCTTATGATGAGCTTGGGGTTTTTGGTTTTATGGGTTTATACCCCGAGATCTTACTAGGCTGTGTCCCTCAATTGCCCGTGGTGCCGTCGCAGACCCAAAAGCCCGTTATCAAGGCGGAGGGTGAAGGGCAGAGTGGCCCTCTGTTCAAGCCCGACCTTACTTCGAACGTGCTTTTGGGGCGCGACCCTTCGGGCTGGGGCCATTTACGCGCATTGCTGCGTTGTTCGCCGCTTATTTGGTCCACCAAACCTCGCGGCTCACGCCTTGCCCTGCGCGCAAATGACCACCAGCGGCGCTCACTTGCAATTGAGAGACACAGCCTAAACCAACTTAGGCAGTAAGGCGGCTTACAGATTCACGCCCCAGCAGCCATAAACCCTTCGCGTAATGAATCAATTGGCAAATATCGGCCAATGATCACCAAACGGGAATGAGGTTGCTTATCTGGACCCCATTCTGAACCGTAATCGAAACCTACCACTTTGTGGATGCCTTGCACGATCAGGCGCTGTGGGTTGCCCGCAATGGCCAGTACGCCTTTATAGCGCAGCATATCGTTGCCGTGCTGCTCAACGATGCTCTCCATAAATGCGCCAATTTTCTTCAAGTCCAGTTCTCCGGCCTCAAAAACGTGAGCCTGGATATCATCGCTCCAAGATTGCATAGCCGCTTTTGGCACGGGTCGAAAAGCCTGAAACTTCATCGGTTGAGGCTCGGTGGGGAGGATCTTGTGTGAGCCTATGGTGACATCGATGTTGTCACTGAGTTCGAAAGCATGGATATCCAGCCACAGTGAAGGCGGGCACTCACCTTGCA
Source organism: Serratia aquatilis (assembly GCF_044865145.1). Lineage (NCBI taxonomy): Bacteria > Pseudomonadati > Pseudomonadota > Gammaproteobacteria > Enterobacterales > Yersiniaceae > Serratia > Serratia aquatilis. The sequence continues at coordinate 1,997,998 of NZ_CP173186.1, forward strand.
CGATCTCGAAAATTTCGGCTTTGTTGTTGATCTGATGAATACGTTGGATGGTCTGCGCTTTTAATGGCTCATCAACCCGATCGGTCTTGGTCAGCAGTATGCGATCGGCAAAACCAATTTGTGATGCAGCAACTCGATGCTCATTAAGTTGGCGTTGCAGATGCTCACAGTCAGCAAGAGTGATGACGGCGTCAAGGTGCATTGCGTCCCGCAGGCGTTCATCAATAAAAAAGGTTTGAACAATCGGGGCGGGGTCAGCCAGCCCGGTAGTTTCAACGATCAACCGATCAAAATTCAGTATCCCTTGCTCACGCTTATCGAGCATTTCATGCAAGGCTTCGGTGAATTCCCCGCGCACGCTGCAGCAAACGCAACCATTACTCAGTTCTACGATATTGACGTTTTCCCCGCCACGCAGCAGGTCACCGTCAATGCTGACGGCACCAAATTCATTCTCTAAAATTGCAATAGGCTGGTTATCGTTATGGGCGAGAAGGTAATTAATCAGCGTGGTTTTGCCTGAGCCTAAAAAACCACTCAGGATGGTCACTGGTACAGCATTGTTCATTGTTTACTCTCAAAGGTTAAGGGCGTTCGTCCAGAATTTAGGTGCATCCTAACAGCACCGTGCTCCGCCTTTGCCTCCGTAGCGCGCATCTTGGCGTTCACGGAAAAATTCTTCATATGTCATCGGTGTCTGTTCAGGGTGGGTTAAGCGCACGTGCTGAACATAATTATCATAATCCGGTACGCCTACCATCAGTTTGGCGGTCTGCCCAAGATATTTACCGGCTTTGGCAAGAGTTTCAAACATTTTACCACCTCAATGGATGCGAAAGACTGATGGGCTAATACCCATCAGTCTCATTATACCGCTAAATGTACAGCGCCAGCATTAATGTGCCGTCTTAGCATTGCTTACTGCGTCGTTATAACTTTCTGGCATCGGCTCGTACGGTGTTTCGTTAGCCGTAGGTTTTTCGGTCTTCAGTGACTGAAGGGCCGTTTTTATAGAGAAGTAGGCGATAACCACCACCACAACCATAAAGAACATCGTCAGCCCTGCGTCAAGCCGGTTGTTGAACACTAACTGGGTCAACTGGGATTCGGTGTACTGTGGTGGGATATTACCACTGTCAATCATTGCCTGGAACTTGTTGGCGATAGCCAGGAAGCCTACGCGAGTATCTTCGCTGAACGATTTTTGCCAGCCTGCGGTGAGAGTACAAACCAGTAACCATGAGGTTGGCACCAGAGCCACCCATGCGTAGCGCTGTCTTTTCATCTTGAACAGCACCACGGCACACAGTGACAGCGCCATTGCTGCCAGCATCTGGTTAGCAATCCCGAACAGAGGCCACAGTGTGTTAATCCCGCCGAGCGGATCTACCACGCCCTGGTGCAGGAAGTATCCCCAGGCCATGACGCACAACGCTGTCGCAATCAGGTTAGCGGGTAATGAGTCGGTTCTCTTCATCGAAGGAGCGACCACGCCCAGCAGATCCTGCAGCATAAAGCGTGCGGCGCGTGTACCGGCATCAACGGCGGTCAGGATAAACAGTGCCTCAAACAGGATGGCGAAGTGATACCAGAAGGAGACTTCCATTAAGCCTCCCAGCGCACCGTGTAATATATAAGCCATACCGACAGCCAGCGTTGGTGCACCACCCGCACGGGAGATAATACTCTGTTCTCCTACCTCATTAGCGATGGTTTGCAGGGTTTCTGGCGTCACCAGGAAGCCCCAACTGCTGACCACGGAAGCGGCCGAGGCCACAACATCGGTTGTGCCTGCGGGAGCCAGGAGTGCTAGCGGGCTGTTCATGGCAAAGTACACGCCCGGATCGATCACACAAGCGGCAACCAGCGCCATAATAGCGACGAAAGACTCCATCAGCATGCCGCCGTAACCGATAAAGCGGGCCTGGTTTTCATTGGCCAGCATCTTCGGCGTTGTCCCGGAAGCGATCAGCGCATGGAAACCCGAAACCGCGCCACAGGCGATAGTGATGAACAGGAACGGGAACAGGTTACCGGTCCACACTGGGCCAGTACCGTCAACAAACTTGGTGAGCGCGGGCATTTCCAGCATCGGACGGACTACCAGAATACCGATGGCTAAACCAACAATAGTACCGATTTTCAAGAAGGTGGAGAGGTAATCGCGCGGTGCCAACAGCAACCATACCGGCAGAACGGCAGCAACGAAGCCATAACCGACCAGGATCCAGGTCAACTGCACACCGGTGAAGTCAAAGTAAGGTGCCCAGATAGGGCTTTCGGCCACCCAACCGCCGGAAATGATAGCAAATATCAGAAATACCAGCCCGATAATGGATACTTCACCGATGCGGCCAGGCCTGATATAACGGCTATAAACCCCCATGAATAGCGCCAGGGGGATGGTAAAGGCAACCGTATAGGTTCCCCATGGGCTATGGGCGAGGGCTTTCACCACGATCATTGCCAGAACCGCCAGAATGATCACCATGATCATAAAGCAGGCAACCAGCGCAATAACGCCAGCGGTATTGCCCATTTCATCTTTGACCAGTTCACCCAGAGAGCGGCCATCGCGGCGGGTAGAGACGAACAGCACCATAAAGTCCTGGACTGCTCCGGCAAAAACCACACCGGCCAACAGCCAAAGCATACCCGGCAGGTAGCCCATTTGTGCGGCCAATACCGGCCCAACCAGTGGCCCCGCACCGGCAATCGCGGCAAAGTGGTGACCAAACAGGACTTTTTTGTCGGTAGGGACATAATCCAGCCCATCGTTATGACGGATCGCTGGGGTCATACGGGTGGAGTCTACGGATAAAACGCGTTCTGCGATAAATAAAGCGTAATAGCGATAAGCGATCAGATAGACGCATACCGCCGCAACAACTATCCACAATGCGTTGATTCTTTCGCCACGGTTAAGTGCGATATACCCGAGGGCAAACGCACCCACGAGTGCTAGCACTATCCATACTGCGTGTTTTTTTAGATTCATAAGTGTGAGTCCAACGTTATTGTTACAACCAGAGGCGTATTATTTTCTAAGTTAAAAACCTAGTGACTCTATATTGTTAACGTCGGCTATGCAGAGCCTTCTTGCCATCTAAATGTTCATATTGATACGTTGATCACTAGAATGGTAATAACTCATGTAGCTCTAGAACATTTTATGCATGATACCTGCGAATTATCCTAACTATTATTAGGTTACCGTGCTGTCCCTAACCGCCTGTCGAGAGAGAGACCCTGGCCTGTCAGAGAAGATAGGCCAGAGTCTTACCCTGCTGGAGTTATCTTTCCTGCCCGTTCTCCTCCTTGCCCAGCAGAAAGTCTTTCACCTGCCGTAATCGCTGGTTACTCGTATGTCGTGCGGCCAAAGCTTGTGCCATGTTTACCGCTTTGAAGCGGACTTTCGCATACGGGGGGAGTTGGGCGAGAATATCCAGGTCACAACTGATAACCGTTCCCAGAGTCATATAACCACCGGAAACAGCATCACGATGCAGGACGATTGGCTGACGCCTTGCCGGGATTTGGATCGAGCCAATCGGATAATAGGCATCAACGATGTTCGATGGGGCGGGACCTGCCCTAAACGGTGGAGTTTGTTCTCTGAAAGAAAATGGGCGGCAGCGCATTTCTGACACCCCAGTTGATAACATCGCGCCGTTGATCTGTTTATCACTGGTCTTGTGGTTGCTCATGTTAGCACCGATAAAATACCCTTTGATTATAAGACTCCAACTTGCTGACAAATTTGAGAATTTGGCTAGATTGGCAAATATTTCCCTATGTTATTCTTTGGTTTTCGGCTAGCTGACACCGTGTACAAGGTATGTTGACGAGGAAAGTTCTTAGTCAATCTCTGCATTGGGCCTATTGCCCGCTTTAGCGTGTGAGGCCAATATGTTGATGCTTAAACTAAAGACGGTCGTCAGCCTTTCGGGACTTATTTTCGAGGCAGACTCTTCCGCTTACTGCTTGACCATGATGTTTTTTTAGGTTCTTTAATAATACCAATGGGGATATTTATGTATAAAGTGACGATGTTGGCTGTGTTTCTCGCAGGAGCGCTTAATGCTCAGGCAGCAACGGTTTATACCGGGGACAAGATTGACGGTAATCCGGTCATCAGTAAATTGGATGTCGACGATCTGGAAGCAGGGAAGGTTTATCGCTTTATGTTCCAGGGCGTCAGCAATGGGATCGGCCAGCATTGGTACGTGCCGGTTCTGGTCGCTAAAGGGGCACAGCCTGGGCCAAAACTGGGTCTGCAAGCGGCGATTCATGGTGATGAACTGAACGGAACCCGGGTAATCCAACAGGTATTCGAAAAGCTGGATCCGGCACAGTTGAAAGGCACTGTTGTCGGTGCCATCGGCGCTAACCCTTCCGGTATGTTGGCCAACAACCGTAACTGGCAGTTAGTAAATGACGGCGGCGATATGGTCGATTTTAACCGTATCTGGCCGGGCAAAGAGAAAGGGAATAGCGCAGAACAGCACGCCTGGTTGCTGTGGAACAATCTGTGGGCGGGTAATGCGGCAATGTTCGTCGATATGCATACGCAGAGCCGAGGGACAGAATACCCACTGTTTATCTATGCCGATTACCGTAACCCGCAGGTGAAGCAGATGGCCGAGTTGTTCCCGGCGGACCAGATTAAGGCCGATCCGGGTGAGAAAGGTTCGGTGGAAACCACTTTCGTTGAAAACAAGATCCCTGCCATTACGTTGGAAATCGGCAAGCCCAAGTTATATCAGCCTGAGTTGATTGCGCGTAGCTTGGTTGGGGTAAATAACCTGATGATCCAACAAGGTATGATTGACGGGAAGTTGGGCGCAACTGCCAAAGAGCAAAAAACCTTTGTTGGCAATGAAATGAGCTCTATTCGTGCGGAAGTGGGGGGATTTGCCGAGATATTGGTGAAAGTCGGTGACTCGGTGGTGAAAGGGCAGAAGGTGGCGATCCAACGTAATGCATTTGGCGACACCATTCGTGAATATACCGCTAGCCATGATGGCAAGGTATTGGCGATAGGCAATGACCCACTGCGTGAAGCGCGAGGATTGCTGGTGCGCATCCTGTTTAATAATCCTGACCCACAGTGTGCTGATGGTTGTTAATTGATGTATACCTGTCCTGCATGGGCGTCGTCCCATGCTGGGCATTGCCACTTTGTGGCCGTTTACATGCACTTGAAGTAACTTGGGTATAGTGCCATTTCCCCTTTGAAGATAATTTAGAGGGGGAATATGTTTGCTACAACTCAAGTTAGCGTTGTGGCGTTAATCAATCTTTTTCCGCAGTTAATAAGTCGTTCGTACAAAAAATTGTCGAGAAGATGTTTTTTTAGGCGAAGTGATAAATGATCTGTTGATTGCCCTTGATTGTTCCTGCTGGGCTGTATTATATTTCGCTCCACGGAAAAGTTCATTTCCAGAAAGATTTCGCCGGCTTAGCTCAGTAGGTAGAGCAACTGACTTGTAATCAGTAGGTCACCAGTTCGATTCCGGTAGCCGGCACCAGACAAAGAGAGGCCCTAGCAGAAATGTTAGGGCCTCTTTTTTATGCCTGCCAGACAATCTTTCCGCATAGATACATGGTTTCGGCAGAAGTGCTAACCCGCAGTTATAAGCCAAATGAAAACCCGCACCTGTTGATAACCCTGCGCGGGCTTTCTTAAGCCTGACCAGCAAAGACTAAATATCGGTGACCAACCATTGGTCCGATTCTTCGAACATCTCCTCCAGCAGCCGATTCAGTTTTTCTCTGTCACTTTTGCTGGCGTCGGAGTTGAGGCTGTTTGCCTGCATCGGTTTTACTTTCACCTCAGCCCCAGGGAAAATCCGGTGTACCCGTTTGGTCAGTTCAGCCTTAATAATCTCATCAGCGCCCAGGATACCTGTGACATTACGCTTATCAAACACTAACTCAACAAACATGGCTAAACCCCTAAATTACTGTTTATGTATACAGTTATTTTGACCGGAGATTAGGGGTAAACGCAAGAGGAATCGTGCCAGATGAAGCAAAATTTTTTACGGGGGGCGGCTTACTCAAGTCAGCTCAAGTGGCATGTAAGTGGCCACTGGGCGACAAACCGGTCAGAAACTGATTTGCACAGCGCTTGCGCAGCACGAAGGGTGAGCCTCAGGGTTTTGATAAAGCAAGTGACAGGGGTGATAAAGGGCAACTGACACTAATGGTGCTTGAAGGGCTAAACGGGGGAAGGGTAGAAAAAATTGTAACCGAAGGGACTACGCATTTATGGGCCTACAGAGCTGGAGTCCCTTGTTTAGTCCCAAAGTATCGGGCTAAAACAATGACATACCGAACGATAACAGGCAATAAAAAACCCGCAAACCTAATCAGGCTGCGGGTTTTTATGATGTTTCCGATAGTAAAGTAACCGTTACTATCCGAATAAGTGTTTGGTCGGCATGAGAGGATTCGAACCTCCGACCCCCGACACCCCATGACGGTGCGCTACCAGGCTGCGCTACATGCCGACGCAGTGCGACTATACTACCGTTTCCATTCGCGAATTCAAGCCAATGCAGTACCGATCGCTTTAGTTTTAAGCAGTTAGTTTGCAATAAAGCGTTTAATGTCGGTTAAGACCTGCAACAACAGCCCTAGCTGGGGTTTTTCGTCTTTTATCTCGTTACCATTCTGGTCATAGGCATGGTAACTGCCATTGCCATCAAGGACCAAGGTTTGCGTTGGTGTTGTGATCACCAACTTGCTGCGGTTACCGCTAGCCACCCAGTTATTCTTGCGCTGTGCGGCAAACAGGTCTTCGCCCTGTGAGTAATCGTTGGCGTTGGTTTTGACATGCAACAGGCGCTGCATCAACGTGCGCATAACATCATTGTGATTTGTCAGCTTATTGATGGTTTGCGCTGGTGTACCAGGCCAGTGGACCACTAAAGGAACCTGCAACTGAGCGCGGCTAAAGTTACTACCTGCTCCCCAATTACCTTTGCCGGTATCATCGAATTCCACTCCGTTTTCGGCGGTGATCACTACCACGGTTTTATCCAGCAAGCCTTTCTCTTGTAGCGTTGCCAACACTTGAGCAATCTGCGCATCGACATTTTGTGCACTTGAGCGATAACTCTGCCTGAAAGCATCAGGCTGTGTTGCACTGCCACTTGGCAATTTATTCCCGCTGAAGTTGATGTAAGCGAACCAGGGAACGTTATTATCTTTCTCTGCCAACCAGTTTTGCCACTGGTGGGTAGTCGCCGCATCGTTCTGCACGAAAGGTTCCGGCGGCAGAGAAAAATCAGCCAACAGTGCCTGGCGATAGAGCGCAGCATCAAAGCCGTCGGACGAGAACAGACCGAACTGATAACCTTGAGTGCTCAGTGCACTAATCAAGGCGGAAGGTTTACGCCCTGCAAGGATACCATCCAAATAAGTCGGCGAAATACCGTAGAACAGACCAAACAACCCGGTATCCGCATGATTACCAGAACTGTAATGATCGTTGAAACGAATATTATCTTGTGCAAAGCGGGTCAGGTTGGGCATATCTTGCGCCATATCCTTGGCCCGGACGCTATTAACCACAATCATCAGCAAGTTGTAACCACTGCCTTTGCCGCTGTAGTTCAGGTCGCTCAGAGGGTACTCAACCGCTACAGCATCAGGGTTACCCTGCTGTACCAGACGGCGCTCGTATTCTTGAGGATCGAGCAGACCATGCTTTTCCAGGAATTTACGCGCAGTCATTGGGTAAGAGAGCGGGAGATTGGCGCGTTGCATGGTTATCGGACGATAGAAGTTAGCATCTGCCCAGATATAAATCAGATGCGAGGCAAAGAACGAGCACATAAACACTACCGCTAGTGGTTTGCCAAAGCTGCGCCGGTTAAGGCTGCGCAGTTTCTGCCAGCTCCAGGTGGCGAAGAGCATTTCTATCAGGAAGATCACTGGCACGCCGATAAAGACCCATTGCCAGTCGCGAGCAGGTTCACTCTGATCCGGGTTAATCACCAGTTCCCATACCACCGGGTTAAGGTGAAGGTGAAAATTGGTGAATACCTGGCTATCGACCAACAGCAACGTCAACCCTGCGGTGGCTAACGCAGCAGAAATAAATCGCAATAGGCGTTGTGACATCACCACAAAGGTGAGGGGGAAGATAATCAGCAGATAGACGGCAAAAACGATAAAGCTGAACTGGCCAATCAGGCTGACAAACGCATAAATGCGGCCCAGCAGCGAGGAAGGCCAGTCGGTGACAAACAGGTAACGGCTACCCAGCCCAATACTGAGCAGGATATTAAATAAGGCGAACCAGTGCCCCCAACTGATCATCTGGGAGACTTTTTCACGATATCGCTGTCGGTTTGTCACCATAAATAATTATTAATGCGCTTTATCTTCACTAATAGAAGCCTGAAGGGCTTCAGCGAACGATCTGGCCAGTGACTTCCGCTGAGCGGGAGAGATACTGGTGTTGATCAGGTTGGTTACCATATTACCCAGCACCATCAAAGAGAGATCGGTGGGAGTATGGTGTTTTTCCAAAACATTGACCAGCTCAGAGAGCAATTGTTCAACGTGTTCGTCACTGTAACGAGATGATTGTGGCATAAAGATTGTGCTCAAAGCCTGACAAAGTTCCATATCTTACCGTATAGGGGCGTGATTTTCTGCTCTTTTATAGCGTGAAGATGGTTAAGGAAATGAATATATTCGTCATACCTCAAGTTGCATGGGTGCTGGCTCCTCACTCACCCCAGTCACTTACTTGAGTAAGCTCTTGGGGTTCGTTGCGTTGCCGCGTTACTCGGCCCAATTCTGGGCCCCGCGCCTGCGGGGCCAGCTCAAGCGCTGTTCAAAAATGCATTGCGTTTTTGTCCTGCAACTCGAATTATTTTTAGTATAATGTTTTACACCGCTTTTATGTTGCGGCCTGCTCCCTTCAGTGCTTGAATACGCGCTCAAAGAACAGGAGAAATGATCATGAGTCTGGATATCGAGCAGATTGCACTGCACCAGTTGGTAAAACGCGATGAGCAAACGCTGGACGTGGTGCTGCGCGATTCCCTGCTTCCCACCAATGCAGCGGTGGAAGAGATGATGGCAGAGCTGCATCGTGTTTACAGCGCCAAGAGCAAGGCTTATGGTCTGTTCAACGAACAGAGCGAACTGGCGGATGCGCTGCGTAGCTGCCGCAAGGGTGAAGAAGACTTCCTTGCTTTTAGCCGTGCTGCAACTGGTCGTCTGCGCGATGAACTGGCTAAATACCCCTTCGCCGAGGGGGGCGTAGTGCTTTTTGGTCACTATCGCTATCTGGCGGTTGAGTATTTGCTGATTGCGGTGTTGAACAGCTGTAACAGCATGCATGTCAATGAAACCTTGGATATCAGCACCACGCATTATTTGAATATCAACCATGCGGATATTGTGGCGCGTATAGACCTGACCGAATGGGAAACCAATCCTGAGTCCACGCGTTACCTGACGTTCCTGAAAGGGCGGGTAGGGCGCAAGGTTTCCGATTTCTTTATGGATTTCCTCGCGGCGGCAGAAGGCCTTGATACCAAGGCACAAAACCGTGGTTTGTTGCAGGCGGTAGACGATTACTGTGCCGAGGCGCAACTGGATAAAAACGAACGCCAGTCAGTGCGTCAACAGGTTTACAGTTACTGTAACGAGCAATTGCAGGCAGGTGACGAGATTGAGTTGCAGGCTTTATCGAAAGAGATTGCCCCTGTGGGTGACAAGGATTTCCTGCAGTTTTCCAGTGAACAAGGTTATCAGCTGGAAGAGAGTTTCCCTGCGGATCGTGGCACATTGCGTCAACTGACCAAGTTTGCGGGGAGTGGCGGCGGCGTAAGCCTGAATTTTGATGCAATGCTATTGGGTGAGCGGATTTTTTGGGACCCCGCTACAGATACGCTGACTATCAAAGGTACGCCACCGAACCTGCGGGACCAGTTGCAGCGTCGTTTAACGGGTGGCAAATAAGCCATTGTTCCCCTCGAACGTCACCCATAAAAAACGCCGCAATTGCGGCGTTTTTTATTTCGGCGTCCCGAAAAATCGATGACGCAGCGATTAAACGCGAACGAAGTCGATATGAGCCAGTTTTGGCTTGAATACGTGACGCTGAACAGCCTGAACCTTAACTTTGGTTTCTTTACCGTCGATAACCAGAGTAATAGCTTCGCTGTAGAATTCTGGTTTGAGTTCCATGTTCTTCACAGAATCATGGTCTAATTCGATGGAAACTGCAGCTTCTTTGCCACCGTAAACGATAGCTGGGAATTTGTTAGCTGCACGCAGGCGGCGGCTCGCACCCTTACCCTGGTCTTTACGTACTTGTACATTGATAGTGAACATTGTTTTTTCTCTTAGAAGAAAATTTACCCTGCTACAGGCGACCCAGTAACAGGTTCGATAACCTACTTTTACTCCGGGCGAACCCAGGTAAAGCGGGCGGCATTTTAACGGAAAGCCGCCCTATGGGCAATGAAAACCTGCCTTTCTACTCAGTTGCTACGGCTAATAGAGTTCATTAGCGCGGCGGAAGCGCCCCTGATAATCAAAAACTTTTTCACGCACCTGCCAGAATTGACCGCGCTTACGCGCCACAACAAAGTCTGGATGGCGAAGGTGTGCTTGTTGATCGATGATATCTGCCGCACTTTGCCAACCGAAGGGAATGCCAGGCGCTCGCTGGTGAGGGCGCAGAAAAAGCATCTCGAAAGCTTTACGCTGTGCCTGGGTTTGCAGACGAAAACGCTCGCTGGTGCTGGTCCCGTCTTCATCATAATAGGTGGCTTTCAGCCACTCCCCTTTCTCATCCCGGCCACTTTGCAGCTCCATACCGCCACAGCGCAATACCAACGCATCTTTTAATTTCAAGGCGGCTTTTAACATATCGTCGGGATCGACCAATACTTCTTGGCACTGGTGACAACGGCGTGCCGCGATATCATTTTCAGCCCCGCAATGTGGGCAGCATTTGAAGCGGAAACGATAATCGCATTGTTCGCGTGTTCCTTCATCGTCCTCTAGCCATCCTTGGCAACGGCGGCCATAGTGCTCGATAATTTCGCCACTTTCCGTACATTTCCCCCAAAACAGATTAGCGAAGCCGCAACTTGGGCAAAACACTTGCACCGGTTGACTGTCGGCATGCGGTTTACTGCTGCCTACTTCTGGGGTGAAAAGATCGTGCGGGTTGCCAGCGTAGTCGAGGATCAGACAGTCAGTCTTACCGGGGGAAAGTCGTAACCCACGCCCGACAATCTGTTGATACAGGCTGACGGATTCCGTTGGCCGTAAAATGGCGATCAGGTCGACGTGCGGCGCATCAAAGCCGGTTGTCAGCACGGCTACGTTAACCAAGTAGCGTAACTGTTGTTGTTTGAAAGCTTCAATCAATGCATCGCGCTCTGTGGGGGGGGTGTCGGCACTAACAAGTGCAGCTTCCCCTTTAGGCAACAGACCCTGGATTTCGCGCGCATGTTCCACCGTGGAAGCAAAGATCATCACACCTTTACGCGTTTGAGCGTATTCAACTATCTGGCTGATGATGTGGGGTGTAATACGGTTTTGTTTTTTTAATTCGTGGTTGAGATCAACCTCGCTAAATAGCCCGTTACTTCTTGCCTGCAATCGGCTGAAATCATACTGCACAATCGGCATATCCAAGCGCTCGGGCGGGACAAGAAAACCATGCTTAATCATGTAACGCAGGGGTAACTCGTAGATACAATCGCGAAACAGGCTGTTGCCATCGCCGCGCGTAATGCCATGGTAGTGATATTGATAAATCCAACCCTTCCCCAACCGGTATGGCGTCGCGGTTAGGCCGAGCAGGCGCAGTTGCGGGTTGGTTTTTTGCAGGTGCTGGATAATTTGCCGGTATTGGCTGTCATCGTCATCGCTGATGCGGTGGCACTCGTCGATAATCAACAATGAAAAAGCACCATCAAACAAAGGGAGATTGCGTGCCACCGATTGCACACTGCCGAAGACGACTTTACTCGCGCTCTGTTTTTGCCGTAGCCCGGCGGCAAAAATATCTGCCTCCAGACCGTAAGCACGGTATTTGCTATGGTTTTGTGCCACCAGTTCTTTGACGTGTGCCAGTATCAATACTCGGCCACGGGCGCGTTTAGCCAGTTCGGCAATGACCAGGCTTTTGCCTGCTCCGGTTGGTAGCACAATAAGTGCGGGTTCTGGGCGTTGACGAAAATGGTTGATGGTGGCTTCGACAGCTTCCAACTGGTAAGGGCGTAGAGTAAATGCCATGGGTTAGTGCCATCCGCTGAAATAGGCCATTGGGCGTACATTTGGCAATATGATATTCCACTTAAATCGTGTCATGCTGCTCCCCGGATGGCGTCAAAATTTCTACCATTATGCCTTCTGCCGCTAAGCGGTGCGAGATGCTGGAGATTGCCCCTGTTATGCTAGCGTTTACGCGGCTATACTAGCCCTGCTAGTTTCCCTTAATTGCGCGTGAGTAGTGCTGGCGGTCAATTAAAGGGCGCAGCCCAGGCTGTTTCCCACGGAATTATACTGAGTCATCCTCTCCGAACCTGTTTGCTTGCACCTTGTGTAAGGGCAGGGCTTCATAATTCAGCAACACGATCAATGCGATCATAACAACGATAGGCAAAGCAGATCCAATGCGACTGGACAAGTTTTTATCTCAACAGTTAGGCATCAGCCGTGCGCTGGTAGCACGTGAACTCCGTGCAAAACGTGTCACCGTAGACGGGGCGTTGGTAAAGAGCGGGGCGATTAAATTGGCACCGGAACAGGTCGTGACCTTCGATGGCAACGTACTGGCACAACTGGCTGGGCACCGCTACTTTATGCTTAATAAGCCGCAGGGCTATGTGTGTTCCACTGACGATCCCGATCATCCAACGGTACTTTATTTTCTTGATGAACCCGTGGCTTACAAGTTACATGCGGCGGGACGGCTGGATATTGATACAACCGGCCTGGTGCTGATGACCGATGACGGTCAGTGGTCGCACCGTATAACATCACCTAAACACCACTGCGAGAAAACCTATCTGGTTACGCTGGAACATCCAGTGGCGGCCGATACGGCTGAGCAATTTGAGCAGGGCGTGCAACTGCATAACGAAAAAGATCTGACCAAACCGGCCCGTTTGGAAAAAATCGAAGAGAAGCTGGTGCGTCTGACTCTTAGCGAAGGGCGCTATCATCAGGTCAAACGTATGTTTGCCGCTGTGGGTAATCGGGTGATTGAACTACATCGTGAACGTATAGGCGCTATTACGCTGGATGATGATTTAGCTCCGGGAGAATACCGCCCGCTGACTGAAGAAGAAATTGCCAGCGTGGGTGCGCCACACCTGCAGGATTGATTTTTGCGGCTTACTAAGGAGTAGTTGAACGTGCAACAGAACCGGACCTCTCACCTTGGCTTGATCTTCATCCTGGGTTTGCTCTCTATGCTGATGCCACTGGCGATCGACATGTATTTGCCCAGTATGCCAATCATCGCCAAGGAGTTTGGCGTGGAGTCAGGCCGCGTGCAGATGACGCTCAGTGCTTACATGCTGGGGTTTGCCGTTGGTCAGCTCTTCTATGGGCCGATGTCAGACAGTATTGGCCGTAAGCCGGTGATCCTCTGGGGCACGCTGATTTTTGCCATCGCTGGTGGAGCTTGTGCGATGGCGCAGTCGGTTGAGCAACTGATTAATTTGCGGTTCCTGCATGGTCTTGCTGCCGCTGCCGCCAGCGTGGTGATTAACGCCCTGATGCGCGACATGTTCACCAAAGATGAATTCTCGCGCATGATGTCGTTTGTCATCCTGGTGATGACGATTGCACCATTGCTCGCGCCAATGATCGGCGGCGCGTTGCTGTTATGGTTCACTTGGCATGCGATTTTCTGGACCATGGCGGCTGCGGCTTTATTCGGCTCAGTACTGGTAGCGTTCTTTATCAAAGAGACTCTACCTAAGGAGCGGCGGCAAAAGTTCCATCTGCGTACCACGTTGGGGAATTTCGGTTCGCTGTTCCGCCACCGCCGCGTGCTGAGCTACATGTTGGCCAGTGCCTTTTCCTTTGCCGGTATGTTCTCTTTCCTTAGTGCCGGGCCATTTGTCTATATCGAACTGAACAACGTTTCGCCGCAGCATTTTGGTTACTACTTTGCGCTCAATATTGTATTTCTATTCCTGACAACCTTGGTTAACAGCCGTAATGTGCGCCGCGTTGGCGCGCTAAAAATGTTTCGCTTCGGCTTGTTTGTCCAGTTAACCATGAGCGTGTGGTTATTGGTTGTCAGTGCCAGTGGGTTGGGTTTCTGGGCGCTGGTGCTGGGGGTTGCAGTTTATCTGGGTTGTATTGCGATGATCTCATCCAACGCTATGGCGATTATTCTGGACGGCTTTCCGCATATGGCGGGAACGGCTTCTTCGTTGGCCGGGACGCTGCGCTTCAGCACAGGTGCGCTGGTCGGCGCGATACTATCGCTGGCTCCAGGCAAGAGCGCGTGGCCGATGGTTTCGTCAATGGCGCTGTGCAGTGTTATTGCCGTATCGTTTTACATCTATGCCAGCCGTCCCCGTCACAACCCTGCCTGATACAGCCTAGTCTGAAAGCTCAGCACGCTGAGCTTTGAGGTTGATGACAAAGTCGCCTTCTGACCCGAGATACCCGGGCCTAGCGCACCGAGGGGCGCTCCGACGGCTTACGCCGTTACGACCCCATCGGCACGCTCTCCCTAATAACGGGGTTTGTCAGCAGTCTGAAAGCTCAGCACGCTGAGCTTTCAGACTGAGTGCTTAACTGTCTACGACGGCACGGCGAGCAATTGAGTTACCGAGCACGTATTTACCTTCACTCATTAAATGCTTGCCAAACCAACTGTGCTTTTTTTGTTAAAACCCCCTCCGTTAAATTACTGAAGCAGCCAACGATGTACACCACCAAAACATTGGCTTTTCTCTGTACTATTAGTTGATAACGCATTATTTATTATATGGTTACCCTCTTTCTGCAACGTGCTTGATTGAGTTGAATGTATACGAATTGTAAAAATATGGCATTTGTAAAGTAACTGCATTGCAAGAAAAAAGAGTTGAGTTGGAGGCCGGAAAGGGTTACATATAGCGAAAAAATGAGAGCTGTATCGCAAAACACTGCAAGAAAACATTCTACGGTGGATAAAAATAAGGCGATGCTGGCAAGTTTAAACTTATTGTTAATAAATTGTATATAATTTAACTTATTATCAACATTATTGACTGTGAAGTACGCGGATTATTTAAAAAAGTAATTCATCTTTTCATACTAGGGATTAAATGTGGGTAGTTTCCAACTTTCGGTCGTGCATCGATTACCGCAAAGTTATCGTTGGCTAACTGGTTTTACCGGGATCAGAGTCGAACCGATCCCGCTTAACGGGATAGACGAGGATAACAATCTGATTGGCTTGAAGCTGTTGAGCCATGACGGGCACGATGACTGGCAAGTGATGCAGCAGCTTAACCTCTCCCTGCAGGAAATACAGGTTGAGTGCGCTGTGGTTGAATGGGAGGGAGAACCCTGCCTGTTTGTAAGCCACAGAGATGAAAGTGCGGCTATTTGCCGCTTAAAGAATATGGGCGTGGCGATTGCCGAGAAGCTCAGTGCGCGGTACCCCTTCTGAATTACAACGCTAATCAACTAACTGCAATAATTGTTGTGTATAGGCTGCCGAAGGCGCATTGAAAATGGTTTGGCAGTTGCCCTGTTCCACGACTTCCCCCTGGCGCAGTACAATCACCTGATGGCAAAGTGAACGAACTACTTGAAGATCGTGGCTGATGAACAAATAAGCCAACTGGTGCCGTTGCTGCAAAGACTTCAGCAGCGTCAGGATCTGCGCCTGTACTGATTTATCCAGCGATGAGGTTGGTTCATCGAGGATCAACAGTTGCGGTTGCAGGATCAATGCGCGAGCAATGGCTATACGCTGACGTTGCCCACCAGAAAACTCGGTTGGATAGCGTTGACGTAATGCAGGATCCAATCCCACTTCCTCCAGAGCAGCAATCACCCTTTCTTCACGTTGTTCGGCGGTTAGCTGCTGGTGAACCTCCAAGCCCTCAGCAATGATTTGCAGTACGTTTAACCTTGGGTTCAGCGCAGAATAGGGATCCTGGAATACAATCTGCATTCTGCTGCGGTAAGGGAGCATTTGCTTATTATTAAACTCATGTAGGGGTTGGCCGTTAAACCAGATAGCCCCCTTGGAACTCAATAATCGTAGCAAGGCCAAACCGGTGGTGCTTTTGCCTGAGCCGGATTCACCCACTAGGCCTATGCTTTCCCCCGGCTGCAACTCAAAACTCAGGTTCTTCAACGCGTAGTTCTGATTGACGATACGCCTAAGCAGACCGCGCTTGATGGGGAAGCTAACCTGCAAATTTTCCACTTTAAGCAACGGAACTACTTCTTCCGGCCCCTTATTGGCGGGTAACGGTAGTGGTTCACCCATATTCTCTGCCGCTAGCAGTTGCTGGGTATAGGCGTGTTGCGGCGCACTGAAAAGGCCCGCACGGCTGTTTTGTTCCACACTCAGGCCTTGTCGCATAACCGTCACGTTATCGGCCAAACGGCGCACAATATTCAGGTTATGTGTGATAAACAGCAACCCCATCCCCAACTCCTGCTTTAACTCTTTCAGCAGCACCAGGATTTGAGCCTGAATAGTGACGTCGAGCGCGGTTGTAGGTTCGTCGGCAATCAACAGTTTGGGCCGGGTAAGTACCGCCATGGCAATCATCACACGCTGACGTTCGCCGCCGGATAGCTGATGCGGATAATCTTTAAGTCGCCCTTTGGCGTTACGGATCCCTACGCGATCCAGGCACTGAATGATTTCAGCACGGGCATTTTCGAGGTTCATGCCCCTGTGCAGCATTAAGACCTCGGCCAGCTGTTTCTCAATGGTGTGTAGCGGATTGAGTGACACCATCGGTTCCTGGAAAATCATGGAGACCTGATTACCACGCACTTTGCGCAGTTCGGCTTCAGGTGCATGCAGAAGAGACTGACCGTTAAACAGAATATCACCACCAGGGTAAACCACTGGCGGGGAGGGTAACAACCGTAGCACGGAAAGGGCGGTGACGCTTTTACCCGAACCAGATTCGCCCACCAGAGCCAACGTTTCACCTTGCTCAACCTCTAGCGAAATGCCATTAACTACTTGATTCAAGGCATCTCCCTGACGGAAAGCAATGCTGAGATCTTTAATAGCGAGCAGAGGAGTGGTCATATCAATGTGCCTTGCTTGGGTCGAAGGCGTCGCGTACTGCTTCGCCGATAAAGATTAGCAATGAGAGCAACACCGCCAGCACCAAAAAGGCGGTGATCCCCAGCCACGGTGCTTGTAGGTTATTTTTGCCCTGTAACAGCAGTTCACCTAATGATGGCGAACCTATTGGCAAACCAAAACCGAGAAAATCGAGCGAGGTGAGTGTAGTAATTGACCCACACAGAATGAATGGCAGGAACGTCAGCGTAGCCACCATGGCGTTGGGCAACATATGGCGATACATAATCACCGTGTCCGGTACGCCCATCGCCCGGGCTGCACGAATGTAATCGTAATTGCGGGTGCGCAGGAATTCAGCGCGTACCACCCCCACCAAACTCATCCAGCCAAACAGGATGGTGATTGCCAACAGCCACCAGAAATTGGGCTGCACAATGCTGGAAAGCAAGATGATCAGGAACAGCGTTGGCATGCCAGACCATACTTCAATGAAACGCTGGCCCCACAGATCGAACCTTCCGCCGTAATAACCCTGCGTTGCTCCTGCACAGATACCAATCACGCTGGAAAACAGCGTTAATGCCAGCCCGAAAAGCATCGAAATACGGAATCCATACAGCACTCTTGCCAGGACATCGCTACCATTGCTGTCTGTTCCCAGAAGATTTTGCCGCGAGGGTGGTGAGGGGAAGGGGACTTTGGTGGCAAAGTTGATGGTGTTGTAACTGAAGCGTATCGGGGCCCAAATTGCCCAGCCGTGGCGTTCTATTTGCTTCAATACAAAGGGATCCTGAAAATCGGTGGTGGTATTCAGTTCACCACCAAAAGTGGTTTCGCTGTAGTCGACCATAAAAGGTACATACAGGCGGCCTTCATAGCGAACCAGCAACGGTTTATCGTTGGCGATCAGGTCGGCGGCCAGGCTGAGAATGAAGGCGACTAAAAAAATCCACAGTGACCAGTAACCACGGCGGTTGCTGCGAAAACGTGCCCAGCGGGCCTGATTGATAGGGCTTAAGCGGCTCATTGACGTGCCTCGAAATCAATGCGCGGATCGACCAGGGTATAGGTGATATCACTGACGATATTCAGCAACAGGCCGATCAGGGTAAATATATACAAGGTACCGAACATCACCGGATAGTCTCGCTGCAAGGTTGCGTCATAGCCAAGCAACCCAAGGCCATTTAACGAAAACATCACCTCGATCAACAAGGAACCGGTGAAAAACATGCTGATAAAAGTCGCCGGGAAACCGGCAATCACCAGCAACATAGCGTTACGGAAGACGTGACGATAAAGAATCTTCTTCTCGTCCAGCCCTTTGGCTCGGGCGGTAACCACATACTGCTTGCGGATTTCATCCAGGAACGAGTTTTTGGTTAACATGGTCAGCGTAGCGAACCCGCCGATCACCGTTGCCAGAACCGGCAGGGTGATATGCCACAGATAATCGACGATCTTGCCATACCAGGTCAGAGTATCGAAATTACTGGAAACCAGCCCGCGCAGCGGGAACCAATCAAGATAGCTGCCACCGGCAAACAGCACGATTAACAAAATGGCAAACAGAAAGGCAGGTATGGCATAACCGACAATGATCAGCGTACTGCTCCAGGTATCAAAGGCGGTACCATTATGCACCGCCTTGCGGATACCCAGAGGTATCGACACCAGGTAAATAATCAGTGTGCTCCACAAGCCAAGGGTAATGGAGACCGGCAAACTCTGGCCGACAAGATGCATCACTGAAGCACCACGAAACAGGCTTTCACCAAAGTCGAAGCGGACGTAGTTCCACAGCATGGTGAAATAGCGCTCGTGTAAGGGTTTGTCGAAGCCATAACGTTTGGTGATCTCCGCAATCACCTCGGGATCCAACCCACGCGATCCCCGATATTGGCCTTCCCCTACACTGCCTACGCCAACTTTAGCATGCCCAAGGCCATCACCAGCGCCTCCGCCAGCAAAGCCGCTGGTTTGCCCCAGTTCAATGGTGGCAATCGCCTGATCCACCGGGCCACCGGGTGCGACTTGTACAATGAAAAAATTGATAGTGATAATCGCCCAAAGTGTGGGGATCACGAGTAATAATCTGCGTATCAGATAAGCGGCCACCGGCGACTCCTTATTGCCGTTGCGCAGGCAAGCGAGACGCCTTATTGACGTCATACCACCAGTTATCGAACCCGATGGAATAGGTTGGGCGAACCGCTGGTGAAGAGAATTTATCCCAATAGGCGTAGCGATCGTGGTTGGAATACCACATTGGCAGCATATAGCTGTTCCAGGTTAGTACCCGATCCAGTGCCCGGCCGAGAGAAAGTAAGGCCTTCTCATCACCCTGATGTTTCATGATTTGCCGTACCAGCGTATCTACTGCGGGATCGCTAACGCCGGGGGTATTCCAACTGGAGTCGATATAGTCTGAATCCCAACGGGTCTGCAGTGAAGAGTTGGGGAAAGGCATGGCCATATACACCGTGGGCATCATGTCGAAGTCACGTTTGCGTAAACGGCGCGTGAATTGGCTGGCGTCGATCTCGCGGATTTCCATATCAATACCCAACCGCTTCAGGTTGTGCTGGAACGGCAGGACATATTGAAAATTGCTACCGCTCAGCAGCATCAGCTCGAAGGTAAAGGGTTTACCGGTCTTGCTGTTGATCAAACGCTGATCTTTCACTTCCCAACCGGCCTGCCGCAGCAGTTCGGTGGCTTTCAACAGGTTTTCACGATCGTTACCACTGCCGTCAGAGGTGGGGGGCTGGTAAATCGAAGTAAATACTTCTTCCGGCACTTTACCTTTCAACGGGGCTAGCCAGGCAAGCTCAGCGGCATCGGGATAACCGCTGGCCGCATACGTGGTATTCTGAAAATAGCTGTTGGTCCGTTGATAGGCATCGTAATACAGCGCTTTATTCATCCAGTCGAAATCAAATGCCAGTGTAATGGCCTGCCGGACCCGGCGATCGGCAAAGATTGGACGCTGGGTATTGAACGCTAACCAACGGGTATTTTGCGCAGCCTGATTGGTTTCATCCTGCTTGATGATGTAGCCACGGGCAAAGTTACCCCCCTGATACTGCGTGGCCCAGCTTTTTGGCGAGCCCTCTGGACGAAAGTCATAGGCTCCGGCTTTGAAAGCCTCGAGTGCCACCTTGTCATCCAGGTAATAATCATAACGTAAGCTATCGAAATTATAGCGCCCACGATTGACGGGCAGATTGGCAGCCCAATAGTCGCGTACGCGCTCATAGGTAATGAACTGACCCAAACGGTAGCTGCCCACCTTGTACGGCCCACTACCAAGAGGCGGTACGTTCAGAGGCTCATTCAGTTTGTGATCTTTCCAGAAACTTTCAGGCATGATCGGCAGGCTGAAAATACCTAGCAACCGATCTTTGTCCGGCTCAGGGAGTTCAATACGAACGGTCAGACGAGAAATGGCTTTGACTTTGACGCCTTTGTAGATAGAACGAAATTGCGGTACGCCTTCCGTCATGAATTTGTTGAAGGTAAAGGCCACATCTGCTGCAGTAATCGGGCTGCCATCATGAAAACGAGCGCGGGGATTTATATCCAGTTCCATCCAGCGCATATCTGCCGGATAACGCGCTGATTCGGCAATCAACGGATAATAACTTGAAGGTTCATCGTCTGAGGTGGTAAACAGCGTATCGTACAGTTCCCCGGTTCTCTCCCCTGGCACGCCGCGTGAGGCGAAACGGTTAAAATTATCGTAGGTGCCTATAGCTGCCAGCCGAATATCTCCCCCCTTTGGGGCTGCGGGGTTAACATAGTCAAAATGGCTGAAGTCGGTGGAATATTTTGGTTCACCGAGGGTGGCGAAAGCGTAACTTTCATTCAGGGTTTCGGCCTGTAAGCTAAAACTAAGTGCCGAAAGCACCAAGGCAGCAAAAATGCGCACAGACATCTCTACGGTAAGCTCCTGCTGTGTATACCCGTCGTCTTTCAAGCTGCTGGAGGGCTGCCTTCACACCAGTTACTTGGTTTACCAAGCTCCCGGCAGATTTTCCGCTCAGTCGCTGCCTATCTGCACCTTGACGTAACTTGGGGATAGTCTATTAATCCGGCCGACAGCATACCATTTCAAGCCAGTTTTCAGGGTAAAGAAGTTTAAAGATCAGGTCTTAACTGGCATAGGATGCTCAAAGATGCAATTAGCTTGGCAAAATGCGACTAATGCTTCAATGCCGAGTGGTTTACTCAAATAATAGCCCTGCATAAAGTTAACGTCGCGCTCTTGCAGAAAGTTTATCTGTTCAACCGTTTCTACCCCTTCGGCAATAGTCTGCATCTTCAGCCTTTTTGCCAGCGAAATAACGGCATCCAGGACCGGCGCAGTCACAGTTTCCTGGCCAATCGAGTTGACAAAACCTTGGTCGATCTTCAAATAATCTAGGGTAAAGCGTTGCAGATAAATTAATGCGCTATGACCGGTACCGAAATCATCAACAGCGATTCGAATGCCTTGGCGGCGCAGCCAGTCAAACTCCTCAACCGCATTCTGTTCCTCCACCATGCCGCGCTCGGTGATTTCGAAGACCAAGATAAAATGGTCTGGCGGTAACCTTGCCAGCAAATGGGTGACATCGTCATGAAATGAAGGCGTATTGAGGTGCGAGGGAGAGAGATTGATACTCAGCTTGCTACCTCGCGGTAATGCTTGCACTAATTGCGGGATCTCCGCCACGATCATATCGAATAGATAGCGGGTCAGTGGCACGATCAACCCTTCACTTTCGGCATACGGGATAAACAGATCGGGCGGAATACGCCCTTCAATGGGATGTTGCCAACGGATCAGCGCCTCCACACCGGCAATTGAGTTGCCTGCGATATGAAACACGGGTTGATACTCAACGAAGAACTCATTCTGCTTGAGCCCCCTGATCAGAGCTCGTTCAGGGCTTTGGCGCAGCATCAGGATATAGTATGACAGCGCCCCCACCATTAGGGACAGCACCAAGCTCGCTAACAGGGTTAAGCGCACATCATCCGCAGTCAACTTCTTATGGTAAAAGATAATTTCTAGCGGATAGTTGGGAATGGTCAGTCGGCGGGTATGGTTTTTGGGTAGTTTTTCCAGCGGTATCAGATTGGTACTGAACGTCGTCGCAGCCTGTTTGCCCATCACGATGGCCATCTCTGAAGCATCATTTTGATGCGAGGCGAGCAATAGATAGGGTGTCAGGCTGAGATCCAACGTTGCCAATACGCCCGTATTGCTCTGGCCCGGTTGGCGTAACCACACGGCTACCACAGGCTTATTTGGTACCATTGGCGTACCTTGCTGCAACTTCATATCCAGTGGTTTACTCCAGTTAATCTCAGGATAAAGACTGGTGACCTCCAGTCCCATACTGCCGGTGGCAGAGGAACAATAGGCAATACCCTCATTGACCAGAATATAGGTACGAACACCGCTGGTGAAAGCCGCCTGGTATGTCAGATCGGCAAAGGCTGCTGAACAGGATTTATTGGTAAGCGGCATTATCTGCAGCATGACGTTTTTCAGATTATCGAGGTAGTCAACCGTAAAGTCATGCGTGCGGGTTTCGATCTTAAGGTGATATTGGGAGCGTTGGTTATTAATCAGAAATAGCGTAACAGCGGTGAATATAACAAAGAAAGATAGGGCTGCAAGACTGCTTTTAGTCAGGTTACGCCGTCTGTATGAGGCATGGCGTGCGAATGCTCTCTTTAGGCCCATCGCTTACTCTCCTGAGCACGGCGTACGATTATTTCTTAACCCACCTCACTGATATTACATGAGTCATTGGGCCAGCAAACAGACCCAGATAGCATTCAGGTCGATTGGTTTTGGGTAAGGCTTGGTTAAAATTAACCTCATAGCATGGACAATTTGCAACTCTCATCCTCGTTACAATCTAAGAGGTGAAAAGGGAATGCGCAAACCTCAGCAATAAGTCGAAATGAAAAACGCTGCACTACGGCAGCGTTTTCGTCTCGTTTGTTTGGTATTCAGATGCTGCCGTTAGCTTCTGCCAAGTAACCGGCGACCTTCGCGATAACGTTTATCCCAATAGTTATCTGTAAGGTTGGAAATGGTAACACCACTACTGGTAGAGGCATGAACGAACTTGTCGTTGCCTAAGTAGATGCCTACGTGACGGCCGGTAGAGCCTGCACGGAACGATACGATATCGCCGGGACGAAGTTTGGCTCGTGGGATTTTCTTGCCCATGTCTTCTTGCTCATAACTTGAGCGCGGCAAGTTCATTCCGAACTGTTCACGGAAAGTCAACTGCACAAACCCTGAGCAGTCGATACCACGCTTGGTATCACCGCCTAAACGGTAGCGCACGCCTTTCCAACCAGCGTACTGGTCCATAATCTTTGACTTGATGTCAACATTACGCACCATGGCTTCGAATTCATCCTGAGAGGCTTGCAGTAAAAGACTGTTTTTGTCATTAACTGCATGCATCTCAGTTTGTGAGTCATCTAACTTCGAAGTATTCATCGAGCTGCAGGCGGAGAGCATAACCGCTGCTGCAATTGCAGGTAATACCCGCAAGAAATATCTCATAAAAGGTTGAGATTTGACCATTGTAATTGTTTTCCCTTGAAGTCCTTAACGACAAAAGTCGCTATCTGAAAAGTACCAAACGAAACGAGACTAATCTGCACTGGCAGCAAGGACAATCAGTTACCGTTGAAAATGTGCAGGAACACACAAATTTCCTGAATTGGGCGCTGAATCAACCTAAACCAAGCACAAACGCATCAGAGACTACCGTAATGAAAGCGTGATTGCGAGTTTTTTTGGCATTTTTCATATGTTTTTTTGATGTAACATAATGTAAGTATTGATATAAAAAACGACGTTTAGCCGTTATGTTGGCTCTGCGTTAATTAATGAATATAAGGTATTTACAGCATAAATCATGGCTGTGACGATCTTATGACAGAGTGCATATATCCTGGTGTTAAAGTGGTAATGGCGTACTGCGACTAGCGAAAATTCCCAGGGGTTGCCATAGACTATTCGCGGCAATGGTGGGTAAATGCCATTCAAAGAATCAGCAAAATACCCATCAAGATTGAGCCCGGGGAAGGGAGTTTGGGGTAGTTTTGTATCTGAGTAGCTTAAAAACGGTTGAACCGGTTAACCTAAGCGGATCTTAAACAGGGCTGATTGCAGAGCGTTCCAATCCGCCTCACCGCCGTGTATCAGCTCAATACGACTATCCAACGGGGCTGTGGGGCGTGTTTCAATATTGAGATCTTGTCCTTGGCGGTTAATCAATAAACTGCCTTCGGCAATGCGTACGACGGCCTTCGCTCGATCTACGGGTGCCAGTCTGATCCACTCCATCATGCCAATAGTGTCAAACAGCGTATCGTTATCAAAAATCCAACCGCAGCTGACAAATCCCTGACCTTGATTCAATGCTCTGCGCCAGCGAGCGTTTTCAGGCAAACGTAATGCTGCCAATCCTTGTGTTTTGCTTTGAGCGTGGTGATGATGGGCGTCCGGTAATTCTGCGTAGTTTGTTCGCGGCAGATCTAATAATTTACTCTCCATACGCCCGTGTTCGATTCTGTGAAGTGGCCGCTGGTGTCCATTCTGTGCCTGCCATTCTTCCAAGGCTTGAACATCATGTGGCTGCCAGGTATCCATTTTGTTGGCGATGATGATATCCGCTGCGGCAAGTTGGTCGCGGAAGTTTTCATTTTCGCGGTAGCGGGGTTCACTGAGTTGGCGAGCATCAAGCAGGCAAATCGTAGCCAGAAGCTCGATCCATCCGCCATAGGTTTCTTGTGACAGCAGTGCCAGGATCTGCTTGGGGTGCCCTAAACCGGTTGGTTCGATCAATAGCCGGTCAGGTTTTGCCTGCTGCAGCAACATATTCAGACCCACCTGCATTGGCAGGCCATTAACACAGCACATACAGCCACCAGGGATTTCTTTAAGCACCGCACCACTATCGGCCAGCAGAGCGCCATCGATGCCGATTTCACCAAACTCGTTGACCAAAACAGCCCAGCGCTCGTTTTGTGGCTTATTAGCCAGCAGATGGCGGATGGTGGTCGTTTTGCCACTGCCAAGAAAACCAGTGATCAGGTTGGTTTTAGTCATTTAATTATTTCCATTGTGAATGTTTTCAGTGGATTAATAGATTACCATTATTTTTTTCGTTAAATACGTAGTTAACTAATTATGATTAGCGTCACAAATTCTGAATTAAATTCTTACGCTTTCTAACACTCTTTCCATTCGTTGCAATGAGATAATTCTTAATTAAAATCAGAGAGTAAAGATATCGAATTTGCCTATAACTTTGTTTTTAGGTTCATTAATTTCCCCGAACTGCCACAAAAATATGCTTTCAATACGATAAATCCTAAAAAAAATCCTCTATTATTAAGGCGGCTTAACACAAGTGAGGTTGCCATGAAAAGCTTACGGTTATTTTTGATCGCAGGAGCGTTACTTTCATGGATGGCAGCAAGTCAAGCGGGTACCACAGGTGGAGTTATAAACTTTGTTGGTGCCATTGTTGAAGGCCCTTGTCTGGTAGATGTTGTCAATTCAACCGCCAATACACAATGTTATCGTAATGGACAAAATTACAAAGGGACACAGAACCTGGGAAGCTATGATGCACGTAGTAAGGAACTCCCGCTAAATATAGGTACAACGGAAATGAAGTGGGTGAGCCAAGAGCATAAGCTTGCAATAATGACAGTCGTGTATCGTTAAGTCACTTAGCCATGCCGGGTAATACCGGCATGGCGGTTTTTCCATCAACTCATTTGCGTCGCAACCCACGTTTTAACCGTTTTTCGAGCACCATGATCGCGCAACGATAGGTAGGCGTGCGTTACCGCAGCCACAAACTCTTTATCTTCCGGCAACTTGTCGCCAAAAATACTTTTCACCGCCAGCAGTGCCGTGACACGCTGTTCATCGTCCCGTGAGTTGCTGACGGCCTGTTGTAGTGTTTTCAGCATAGGATCGCGGATATCAATCGGTTGTTTGTTATCATCAAAACCGCTGACATAGCGCATCCAGCCCGCAACACCCAACGCCAATCCTGCATAGCTTCCGCCATATTGCAGATGCCAGCGGATAGAGTCCAACATACGCTGCGGCAATTTCTGAGAGCCATCCATAGCGATCTGCCAGGTACGGTGCTGCAGCGCCGGATTGCTGAAACGTTCAATTAACTGCCCGGCGTAAACGGCCAGATCGATATTTTTAACCTGCAGTGTCGGCGCTTGTTCCTGCAGCATCAGGTGATAGGCGGCACGGCGATAATCTTCGTCCGCCATGCAGTCATTGATATGGTCGTAACCAGCAAGATAGCCCAGATAAGCCAGGAATGAGTGGCTGCCATTGAGCATGCGCAACTTCATCAGTTCGAATGGCAAAACATTGTCCACCAGTTGTACGCCTGCAACCTCCCAATCCGGGCGGCCAGCAATAAAGTTATCTTCCACTACCCATTGTATAAAGGGTTCACAGGCAATAGCACATTCATCACGGACTCCGCCCAGCGCGGCTGCAATCTCATCCAACGTTTCCGGTGTTGCTGCCGGAACAATGCGATCAACCATCGTACACGGGAAGGTGACATTTTCGCCGATCCATTGAGCCAACTCCTGGTCGCGTGCTTTGGCCAGCCCGGTAACCGCGTTACGAACCACATGGCCGTTCTCAGGAATATTATCGCAGCAAAGTACGCTGAAGGCTGGTAGATTGCGCTGGCGCCGGCGATGCAAGGCTTCAACCAGGATCCCTGGTACCGTTGTGGGTTGAGTCGGATTGGCCAGATCCGCTTTAATCGCGTCATGTTGCAGGTCTAGCTGACCACTGCCGGGTTCAATGCAATACCCTTTTTCCGTAATGGTCATTGAAACGATCGCCACCTGCGGTTCGGCCAGTTTCTCCAGTACGGCATCAATGCCTTCAAGCTTGCGGTGAACGCTTTCGCAAACGGCACCCACCACGATAGCCTGATTACCTGCTGCGCCCTTTTCCAACACCGTATAAAGATGATCCTGTGCACGTAGTGTCTGGAATAGTTTATCGCTGCCAAACAGGCTGATTTCGCAGATCCCCCAGTCGCCTCCTTTGCGGTTGAGTACGCGGTCAGTCAGCAGCGCCTGATGTGCCCGATGGAAGGCACCAAATCCCAAATGGACAAGCCGACTGCGAAGGCTGCGGCGGTCGTACTGTGGCTGCTGCGTCTCTGCGGGCAGCGGTGAATTGGCGATAGTCTTCATCAATGGCTCCATGATAAGAAAAAAGAGCGGTCTGCAGCTTGCTGAAAGCTATCAGACCAGTTGGTCACCTGCAGGCTATCTCAGGTGCACCGATTTCCGAGTTTTTTATCTATCGCCAATTAAACAGCGCTAGAAAAATGAATAAAGTCGTTAGTCTAAAATAAGCCAGAAGCGTGCGTTGGATCAACCCGTCGACTTTTCTGTTTTGACAGCATTCAGCTAAAGAGTAAGGTTAAAGGTGAATGATATCTATCTCAATGTGGTATAACAAGATTGCTCTTATTTTGCGATCTACTTCAATACTGGTACACCATCTCTGATAACTGAACGACTTTATACAAGGATAAATAATGGAACAAACATGGCGTTGGTACGGGCCGAATGATCCGGTTTCGCTGGATGACGTGCGTCAGGCAGGGGCGACTGGCGTGGTAACTGCATTGCATCATATTCCCAATGGGGATGTCTGGCCGATTGAAGAGATCAAGGCTCGGCAGGAGCTGTTGGCTGAGAAAGGGTTGGTGTGGTCAGTGGTTGAAAGCATTCCAGTGCATGAGGAGATCAAGACTCAGAGCGGAAACTACCAACGTTATATCGCCAACTATCAGCAATCGATACGGAACCTGGCAGCCTGTGGCATTGACACCGTGTGCTACAACTTTATGCCAATCCTCGATTGGACGCGTACCGATCTGGAGTATCAATTACCGGATGGTTCAAAAGCGTTGCGCTTCGACCAGATTGCGTTTGCTGCGTTTGATCTGCACATTCTGCAGCGTGTTGGTGCAGAAAAAGATTACACCGAAGACGAACAGCGCCAGGCTAAAGCCTATTTTGATGCTATGACTGCGGCTGATATTGCCAAACTGACGGGTAATATTATTGCCGGTTTACCGGGGGCAGAAGAGGGCTATACGCTCGATCAATTCCGCGCTCGTCTGGCAGAATATGACCATATTGATAAAGCTCAATTGCGTGAAAATATGGCGGTTTTCCTGCGTGCAATTGTGCCCGTAGCTGAAGAGGTAGGCGTGCGTCTTGCGGTACATCCTGATGATCCTCCGCGCCCCATTCTCGGGCTGCCACGCATTGTTTCTACCATTGAAGACATGCAGTGGCTGAAAGCAACGGTCGACAGCATTCATAATGGTTTCACCATGTGCACTGGTTCATACGGTGTTCGGGCTGATAACGATCTTGTCAAGATGATTGAAACCTTTGGCGACCGTATTCACTTTACCCACTTGCGTGCAACTTGCCGTGAACAGAACCCGAAGACTTTCCACGAAGGGGCACACTTGCAAGGTGACGTTGATATGGTAGCCGTAATTGAAGCTATCCTGGCTGAAGAACAGCGCCGCAATAAGGCCGGGGATAAGCGGGCGATCCCGATGCGGCCGGATCATGGTCACCAGATGCTTGACGATCTGAAGAAAAAAACCAATCCAGGGTATTCGGCTATCGGGCGTTTAAAAGGGTTGGCGGAGATCCGTGGGGTGGAGCTGGCGCTTAAAAAACGTTTTTTCCCAGAGCTTATCTAGGCTGTGTCCCTTAACCGCACGCGAGCGCCGCTGGCGGTCATTTTCGCGCAGGGCAAGGCATGAGCCGCGAGGTTTGGTGGACCAAATAAGCGGCGAACAACGCCGCAATGCGCCCAAATGGCCCCAGCCCTGTGGGGCGCGCCCCAAAAGCCTGTCCTCGGTGTTGTCGGGTTTGAACAGAGAACCACTCTGCCCTTCACCCTCCGCCTTGATGACGGGCTTTTGGGTCTGCGACGGCACCACGGACAGTTAAAGGGACACAGCCTAGGCTGTTGAAAGCAGGGCGCAGGAGATGGCGCCCTCTGCGGGTAACTAGTCTGCGCGGCTCATATAGCGGCGCTCTGCAATATGAATGCGGATTTTGTCGCCAGCACTCAGGTATTCAGGTACCAAAATGGTCAGGCCGGTCGCCATGGTGGCCGGTTTGTTACGCGCACTGGCAGAAGCGCCTTTAATGCCTGGTGCGGTTTCAGTGATTTCCATATCAACGGTTTGTGGCAGTTCCAGCGCCAGAACCTGACCTTCCAGCGTTAGCACCTGCATACCCGGCAAACCACCTTCAGGAATGAACAGCAATTCATCTTCGATCTGCTCTTTCTTGAAGATATACGGCGTGTAGTCTTCGTCATCCATGAAGACATATTCTTCGCCATCGATGTAGGAGAAGTTCACTTTGCGTCGAGACAGGGTGATGGTGTCGAGAATGTCATCGCCTTTAAAACGTTCTTCGACCTTTAACCCGGAACGCACGTCAGAGAAACGCATTTTGTACAGCGTGCTGGCACCACGGGCACTTGGGCTTTGTACATCAATGTCTTTCACCAACAGCAGTTTGCCGTTGTAGTTGATTGCCATGCCGCGCTTGATTTCGTTCGCTCTTGCCATTCGATTTACCTGTCGATAATAGTTTTCAGAAGTTGCGACAAGTTACTCGCGCCGCGCCTCTCAGGCAATAGCAACAGGTAAAAAGAGTGTGGAAAAGGCGACCGAGGCCGCCATTAGATTTTACTGAAACACTGGCAGCAGATTTAACAGTGTGAGTACGTGTGCGACGGCATTAATGACCCCAAACAAAATAATGAACAGGATCATGCCTTGGCCGCCTGGAGCTCGGTATTTAGCCTGTGGGAAACGCTGACGGCTGGCGCGAGCCATCATTGCCGGGACTATAACCGCCCAGATCGTGGCGGCCAGCCCGGCAAAACCAATGGCATAAAGGAAACCGTTCGGGAATAACACCGCGGCCAACGTAGGGGGCAGGAAAGTGACCAGTGCCGATTTGGTCCGGCCCGCAGTGTTATCGCTGAATTTGAAGAAATCGGCGAGATAATCGAACAGCCCCAGTGAAACCCCAAGAAATGAGCTGGCCAGCGCCATATAAGAGAAGGCATTGAGCAACTGGCTGGCGGTCTGACTGCTGGAAGCGTTGCCCATCTGCTTGAGCAGACTGCCAATATTCCCACCTTCCGCAATGACCTGCTTGAAAGCATCGCGTGCAATGTTGCCCTGAATCACATACTGCCACAGGATATAGATCCCTAAAGCCAACAGAGTGCCGTAAACAAGGCTGCGCACCACTGCACTACTGTCTTTGCGATAATACTTCACCAATCCGGGCACATTGCCATGGTAACCAAACGACGTCAGCAAATAGGGCAGCGCAGCCAGTGCATACGGCAGATAATGGGGATCGTTTTCGCCACGGTTGAATAAAATGGATGGCTGTACATGGGTAAACATATCACCCACGGACAAAATAAAAGTAATCACCATGCCACCGATCAGTATGGTGCTTAAACGATCCACCGCGCGAGTGGATAACCAGACAATAAAGGCAACCACGGTAGCAAATACCACCCCGGCTATTGTCTGACTAGTACCGACAATGTTCTCCAAGGTATGAGCAATAATTGAGCCGCCAGCAGAGACATAGGCGTAAGTCAGAATGTATAGCACGAAGGTGATAGACAGGCCGTTAAGGGTATTCCAGCCTTTGCCGAGCAAGTCTTTTACTATGGTGTTAAAGCTGGCACCGGCCGGATAATTAAGGGTAGCCTCAAGGATCATCAGGCCGGAGATCAGCATACAGGCCCAGGTATAAATCAGCAGTGCAATGGAACCACTGAACCACACACCAGATGTCACAATTGGGATAGAGAACATTCCGGCGCCAACGGCAGTACCGGCAATAATCATCGCACCACCGAGTACGGAAGGGCGAACGAGTTTCTGAATGGCGTCCGTAGACATTGTTACTCCTGATTTGCCTTGGCGGCTTTGAATTCTAATGTACTAGCTTGATGGTACATGCGCAATCTGTGCATGTAAAGACGGTATTTTTGTGTTCTGGTGTATTTTATCGACCTTGGGAAGCACGCACATGGAAATAAGGGGGAGGGGGCTAACAGTAAAATCAGCACTCCTGGCACAGTTGCCACAACCTAGTAAACGGATTCTTCTGGCGGCAATCTTGGCGGGCTGCTATTGTCCGGCATTCACTATTGCCAGCCCACCAGGAGAAGCGCTGATGGACTGCCGTCCCGACTGTGGTGCCTGTTGTATAGCACCTTCTATTTCCAGCCCGATCCCCGGTATGCCTGAGGGTAAACCGGCGAATACCCGTTGTATTCATTTGGATCAGCAGTTGCGCTGCGGGTTGTTTCATTCCCCTCTGCGCCCGAGAGTCTGTGCCAGCCTGCAGGCCAGCCGTGAGATGTGCCACGATCGCCGCGATCAGGCGTTAATCTATCTGGCTAAACTGGAGGCGGATACCGCTCCCTGACAATTTTCAGGCGTCCTTGAGCCGCCACAGGCAAAATACCGCGCCTACGACCATTGCCAGTGCAGAGTAAAATACCGCATGGTAGCTCCAGTACTCAGCCACAGGGCCGGCAATTGAACCGGCGATAATCCAGCCAACGCGAGTGGTGTTGGCAAATAGCGTGGTTGCAGCCCCCGCCTGGCCGGGCATCAGGTCTTGGAAATAGAGCATACCAATACCCGCCAGTACGCCGATAAACAGGGCATTAAGCAACTGCAGGGCGATAAGTTGCCAGCTACCGGTAATAAACAGTAGCCCGGCGTAGAACAACACGCCGGCAATCACCGCGCAGCGCATCAGGAAGCGCTTGCCAAAGCGTTTGGCGACCATACCAGCAAGCAACATGGTCGGGATCTCCAACCCGGCAGCGGTCCCCATCAGGATCCCAGCCAGTTTTTCCGGTAGGTTCAATTCCCTGACGACGTACAGCGGCATGTTGATCAAGTACATACCATTTGCCGTCCACATTAATGTACAGGCGATGAACAGGAACAAGGCATCGCGGCGGTTTCGACGCGGAGCTTCAAGCGTTGCACCCTGGGCTGCCTGGAGTTTGGGCATGGAAGGTAACATTTTCCATACCAGTCCCCCGCAAAGAATAAAGGTCGCACCAGCGGTCAGGTACATCACCTCAAATCCAAAACCTAGCGCCAGTGCAAAAGCAATCGGTGGGCCAATCACCCAGGCCAGAGAGATCTGTGCACGCAGCAGGGAACTGAACATGACTGCTTCTCGTCCGGTGCGTTCTGCATGCTCACGCGCCAGCGCAAACATCTGTGGATTAGCGGTGGAGCCAAAGCTGCTCAACACCACGCCGACAAAAAGCAGCAGAAAATAGTTTCGATTCCAGGCAAAAAGCGCGCAAGATGCAGCACCTAGCATACAGCACAGGAAAATCAGTGACTTACGGTCACCTCTTTTATCCGAACGGCGGGCCAGAAACTGGCTGACCAAAATGCCAATCACCGCACTGCCGGTAAAAAACAATCCAACCATAGTGGGGCGAGCGTTTACTTCCGTAGAGAGAAACAGGCTCAAGGTCGGTGTTTGTAAGGCACCGGCAATTCCGGTCAGAAAAGCCACGGCGATAAATGCCAGTGAAGTGAGGTTCGGTAGGCGGCGCATTGCCGTAGTTGAAGTTTGCATAGTGGTGAGTAAACAGCCAAAAAAATAAGTCGCGCATACCATACGCTTGTTTAAAAAAAACAAAAACCTGTTTCAATCAATGCAAGCGTAAAAAAGCAGGGTGTCTAAGCCATATAGAAACGGCAGGGTAATGTAGCGTCTATACTTATTAGCAAGAACTTTCACCTAAAGCTGGCGTCGAGGATATCCACTTGAACTCTGGAAACCAACTTCAGCAAATTTCAGCAAAGTTTGCGATCTGTTGCTTCAAGGGGCGATCTGTTGCTGGAAATGTGCGCAAAGTCATAAAATTATTACGCCGAAATTAAGAAAACTTGCATTTAGCAATGGCTACTCACACACTAATTGAAACGTTTCAGCGCTATCTTTTTTCCTCACTGGATGTCGATAGCGCTCCTTTTTCCCACTACAGCTGAAACGATTCAATTCAGCAGGAGAGGAGAACCATGTTCAAGTTGTCTCAGCAAGATATTCACCTTGGTGCTGCCGCCAGCAGCAAGCAAGATGCCATCAGGCAGGTCGCTGCAGCGCTGACCACCGCTGGGTGTGTTGGTGCCGCATACGTTGACGGCATGCTGCAGCGCGAGTTGCAAACGTCCACCTACCTGGGCAATGGCATCGCCATTCCTCATGGCACTACCGATACCCGTCATCTGGTATTAAACACCGGTGTACAGGTATTCCAATTCCCACAGGGTATTGAGTGGGGTGAAGGCCAGACGGCCTATATTGTGATCGGCATTGCCGCCCGTTCCGATGAACACCTGGCTTTACTGCGTCAGCTGACGCACGTACTCAGCGATGATCGTGTTGCCGAGCAACTGGCAAAAACCACTTCAGCTGAAGAGTTGCGTAGCCTGTTAATGGGCGAGAAGCAGACTGCTGAATTTCAGTTTGATATTTCACTGATTGCGCTTGATGTAGCTGCAGATTCGCTGATGACGTTGCAGGCGCTGAATGCGGGCCGTCTGCAAAAAGTGGGCGCGGTAAATGCCCAGTTTGTCAGCGACGTGATCACCCGCAAACCGCTGAACCTGGGGCAAGGCATCTGGCTGAGCGACAGCACTGAAGGCAACCTCGCCAGTGCAGCGGCCGTCAGCCGACCGGTGCAGGCCTTTGACGAAAATGGCGAACAGGTCGCGCTTTTGCTGACCGTTGCCGTTGCCGATCAACAACCTCTGGTGGTGCTGAATTACCTGAGCGATCTGTTGATGAACCATAAAGCTGAACGCTTGCTGAACGCGGATGCAGCGGGCGTGCTGGCGCTCCTCACCAGTGAAGTTGATGAACAGAGCGCGATCTTGAGTGCGGAATATATTGTGCGTAACGAACATGGTTTGCACGCTCGTCCAGGTACGGCACTGGTGAACGTAATCAAACAGTTCTCAAGCGAGATTACCGTCACCAATCTCGATGGCAGCGGCAAACCGGCTAATGGCCGTAGCCTGATGAAAGTTGTGGCACTGGGTGTGAAGAAAGGTCATCGCCTGCGCTTTACCGCCAGCGGTGCTGATGCTGAAACTGCGCTGACTGCAATCGGTGAAGCAATAAATCAAGGACTTGGCGAGGGCGCAGCATGAGCAGAAGAGTAGCAACCATTACCCTTAACCCAGCTTACGATCTGGTGGGCTTTTGCCCGGAGATTGAACGTGGGGAAGTTAACCGGGTAAAAACGGCCGGTTTACACGCGGCAGGCAAAGGGATCAACGTTGCCAAGGTACTGAAAGATCTGGGTATCGACGTTACCGTTGGCGGATTCCTGGGCAAAGACAATCAGGATGGTTTCCAACTCCTGTTCAGTGACCTGGGTATTGCCAACCGTTTTCAGGTCGTTCCAGGAAGAACACGTATTAATGTGAAATTGACCGAAAAAGACGGCGAAGTCACCGATTTCAACTTCTCCGGTTTTGAAGTTTCGCCGCAGGATTGGGAACGTTTCGTCAGTGACTCTTTGAGCTGGCTTGGGCAGTTCGACATGGTGGCCGTTAGTGGCAGCTTACCTGCAGGCGTCGCCCCTGAAGCCTTCACCGAGTGGATGGTGCGCCTTCGTTCACAGTGCCCTTGCATCATTTTTGACAGTAGCCGTGAAGCGCTGGTTGCTGGATTGAAAGCTTCCCCTTGGTTGGTGAAACCTAATCGCCGCGAACTGGAAATCTGGGCTGGCCGACCATTACCCAAATTGGATGATGTTGTAGAAGCCGCCCATGCACTGCGTGAGCAGGGCATTGCTCATGTGGTGATCTCTTTGGGGGCAGAGGGAGCATTGTGGGTTAACGCATCGGGTGCCTGGATAGCCAAACCGCCAGCCTGCGAAGTGGTGAGCACCGTTGGTGCAGGTGACTCCATGGTAGGCGGCCTGATCTATGGCCTGCTGATGCGTGAGTCTAGTGAACATACTTTACGTTTGGCCACCGCCGTGGCGGCACTGGCCGTTAGCCAGAGCAACGTTGGCATCACCGATCGTCCGCAGTTGGCTGCGATGATGGCGCGTGTCGATCTGAAACCTTTTAACTGAATATAGAAGGCATAATGAAAACACTGTTGATGATGGACAGTTCGCTCGGGCAGGCTCGTGGTCACCTGGCGAAACGTATGCTCGAAGCCGCAGCGGTCAAACAGGGGCTAACGTTGGTTGAGTCGCTGGATGAAGCTGAACTGGTTGTAGTAGCAGGGCCGTCAGTTCCTGCTGATGCAAAGCTAAACGGCAAACGCGTTTATAACGGCGATGTAGAACAGGCGGTGCGTGAACCTGAAGCATTCCTGACTCTGGCACTTGCTGAGGCTAAACCTTATCAGGCACCCGCAGCGGCACCGGCAAAAGCAGCGGGTCCAAAGCGTATTGTTGCGGTAACAGCCTGCCCAACCGGCGTTGCGCATACCTTTATGGCGGCAGAGGCCATCGAGAGCGAAGCCAAGAAACGCGGCTGGTGGGTGAAGGTAGAAACCCGGGGCTCCGTTGGGGCAGGCAATGCCATCACGCCTGAAGAGGTAGCTGCTGCCGATCTGGTGATCGTGGCTGCCGATATTGAAGTGGATCTGGACAAGTTTGCTGGCAAACCCATGTATCGCACCTCTACTGGCCTGGCGCTGAAGAAAACCGTGCAGGAGCTGGATAAGGCGCTGGTAGAAGCCGAAATATTCCAACCACAGAAAAGGGGCGACAATACCAATACGGGTAAAAAGCAGGGTGGCACTGGACCTTACCGTCACCTGCTTACTGGCGTGTCGTACATGCTGCCAATGGTGGTGGCGGGTGGTTTGTGTATCGCGCTGTCATTTGTTTTCGGTATCAAAGCGTTTGAAGAGAAAGGCACGCTGGCGGCAGCCTTAATGCAGATCGGCGGTGGGTCGGCCTTTGCGCTGATGGTGCCGGTTCTTGCGGGCTATATCGCGTTCTCTATTGCCGATCGCCCTGGTCTGACGCCGGGTTTAATCGGCGGTATGCTGGCGGTAAGCACAGGAGCAGGGTTCCTCGGCGGTATTATTGCCGGTTTCCTGGCGGGTTATGTCGCCAAAGCAATCAGCGGTAAATTGCGGCTGCCACAGAGCATGGAAGCGCTGAAGCCGATTCTGATTATTCCCCTAGGGGCAAGTCTGGTCACTGGTCTGATCATGATTTATGTCGTCGGCACACCGGTGGCGAAAATCATGGAAGGGCTGACACATTGGCTGCAATCGTTGGGAACGGCTAATGCGGTACTGCTGGGCGCCATTCTTGGCGCGATGATGTGTACCGACATGGGTGGGCCGGTGAACAAAGCCGCTTACGCCTTTGGTGTGGCACTACTGAGCTCTTCTGTTTATGCACCAATGGCCGCCATTATGGCCGCAGGCATGGTACCGCCGTTGGCGATGGGGCTGGCGACTATTCTGGCACGGCGCAAGTTTGAGAAGTCGGAACAAGAAGGGGGCAAAGCCGCGCTGGTACTCGGCCTGTGCTTTATCTCTGAAGGGGCTATTCCTTTCGCTGCCCGCGACCCGATGCGTGTTCTGCCGTGCTGTATCGCAGGCGGTGCCTTGACTGGTGCATTATCGATGGCTTTCGGTGCGAAACTGATGGCACCACACGGTGGTCTGTTCGTCCTGTTGATCCCAGGGGCAATCTCTCCGGTATTGCTGTATCTGCTGGCGATTGTGGCGGGTACGTTACTGGCAGGGGTGGGTTACGCATTACTGAAACGTTCTGAAGTGCCTGCTACCAAGGTAGCGTAAGGCTTAGCGACAAAAACCGGCTTTTCAGGCCGGTTTTTGTTTGCAAAACCCAACTGATTATTGCTGTGATTTCAGCCAGGCAATTTCCTCAGGCCAGATATCCGGGTTCACCGTCTCCAGGATCAATGGGATATTATCAAAGCGTGGGTCGCGCATAATATAGCTGAACACGGTTTTACCGATGTTGCCTTCGCCCAGACTGTGGTGGCGGTCAACACGGCTGTCAAAACCGCTCTTGGCATCGTTAAGGTGCATGCCTCGCAGATAGTTAAACCCCACAACCTCGTCAAACTCTTTGAACGTTCTCTGACAATCCTCTTCAGTACGCAGATCATACCCGCCAGCGAAGGCATGGCAGGTATCAATACAGACGCCAACGCGACTCTTGTCTTCCACGCCAGCGATGATTGCCGCCAGATGTTCAAACTTGAACCCCAGATTACTGCCCTGGCCCGCGGTATTCTCGATCACAGCGGTTACGCCCTGGGTTTTATCCAGCACGATGTTAATGGATTCTGCGATCCGCGCCAGACACAGGTCTTCATCAATCTGTTTCAGATGGCTGCCTGGATGGAAGTTCAGTAGCGTTAGCCCCAACTGCTCGCAACGCTGTACCTCGTCTAAGAATGCATCGCGTGATTTTTCTAGTGCTTCCATCTCTGGGTGGCCGAGGTTAATCAAATAGCTGTCGTGCGGCAGGATCTGCCCTGGGCCGTACCCATACTGCTCGCAGGCCATTTTAAACTTGTCAATCACCTCGACCGGGAGTGGTGCAGCCTTCCATTGGCGCTGATTTTTAGTGAACAGGGCGAATGCGGTCGCCTCTATTTCGTGTGCGCGGATAACGGCCTGATCCACGCCGCCTGAAGCGCTGACATGTGCACCGACAAACTTCATTCTGATTCTCCTGTGTTATCGCGCTCATTATGGCATTGATAGACCAAGGATTGAATGGCAGGGGAAAAGAAGCAGGCCCATCGATGGAAGACGGGCCTGAGAAGGGGAGATTACAGCAGATTTTGTACCACTTGATTGATTGCCGCGCCGCCGAAGACCAGCCATACGAACAGCACGGTTGCCAACAGAATAGGTTTCACGCCAGCCTGGCGTACCGCACTGATGTGAGTAGTCAACCCCAGTGCCGCCATCGCCATCGCCAGCATCCAGGTATCGAGAGTAACAATGTGCTGCACCAGCGCTAGCGGTATCAGGTTGAACGAGTTTAATCCTGCCACGGCGATAAACAACACCGCAAACCAGGGAATGGTGATAGCCGATTTTTCGGTTTTGCATTCACTGTTTGCGCTGCGGCTGATGTAGCCGGATAGCAGCAACAAGAACGGGGCCAACATCATTACGCGGATCATCTTGGCTATTACCGCTGCATTTTCAGCATCCGGGCCAATGGCATGACCGGCAGCAACAACCTGAGCCACTTCATGAATGGTTGAACCGGCATAGATACCGAAGGTTTCTTGGGTAACTGGCAGCCATTGGAAATGCGCATTTAACTGGTAAAGCCATGGATAAGCAAAGATAGCCAGCGTACCAAATACCACTACCGTAGAGACGGCTACCGCAACTTTACTGGAGTCAGCCTTCAGGACCGGTTCGGTTGCCATCACGGCTGCGGCACCGCAGATACTGCTACCAGCACCAATCAACATAGTCGTCTGGTTGTCGAGGCCGAATACTTTTTTCCCTAACCAACAGGCCAGCAGAAAGGTACTACTCAGCGTGAGGGCATCAATAAGGATACCCGTGGCCCCGACGTCAGCAATCTGCTGGAAGGTCAAACGAAAGCCATACAGAATAATGCCCAGGCGCAACAGTCGCTGCTTGGCAAGCTGCACGCCAGAATGGCAAGTAGGTTGCAGTAATGGGTAGAGCGTATTACCGACGATAATGCCGAACAGGATTGCCAGCGTCAGGGCACCCAAGCCCAACCCGGCAACCCACGGAATGTTACCTGCCCACACTGCTAGAGCCGTTAATGCGCCAGTCAGCAGCAAACCCGGAATTAACCGTGGCAATCCAAATAGGGGAAAACGCTGTTCGGGATAGGTTATGGGGGTATCGATCGCCATTTGTCAGTCCTCTTTTATATTCTTGACTGCAATGATAAAAGCGCACGATATAAAAGAGAAATTGATTATATATTTATAACCAATCGAAATTACTGGTTAGACATTATCTGGAATTATTTGCATTCGCCGGGCTGAATGCGTTAAACGTGATAACCTTAAAGATGAAACAGGCTTTTTATATCGAGAATGTTATGCATATCACTCTGCGCCAATTAGAAGTCTTTACCGAGGTGCTGAAATGTGGTTCAACCACCCAGGCTTCAGTAGAGTTGGCTTTATCGCAATCGGCAGTCAGCGCGGCGTTGTCCGATCTGGAAGGGCAGCTAAAAGTGCAATTGTTTGACCGGGTAGGCAAACGATTGGTCACCAATGAACACGGCCGTTTGTTGTACCCTAAGGCGTTGGCATTACTTGAGCAGGCAGGGGAAATTGAACAGTTGTTCCTACACGACAGCGGGGCACTGCGCATTGCTGCCAGCAGCACTATTGGCAACTATATGCTGCCGGAAATGATTGCTCATTATCGGAAAGATTTCCCGTCAACGCCTCTGGAGTTGAACGTAGGCAACAGCCAGGAGGTGATTGTTGCCGTTGCCGATTTCCGTGTTGATCTCGGGCTGATAGAAGGGCCGTGCCATATGCCGGAATTGGTGACGCAGCCGTGGCTGGAAGATGAGCTGGTAGTATTTGCCGCACCCGACAATCCGCTAATAGGCAAGCCATTGACTCTGGAGACCTTGGCAAGTGCGCCTTGGATCCTGCGTGAACGAGGATCCGGCACGCGTGAGGTGCTCGATCATCTACTGTTGGCACACTTACCTAATTTTCAGTTGGTGATGGAGTTAGGCAATTCTGAGGCGATCAAGCATGCTGTACGCCACGGTATTGGTATCAGTTGTCTGTCGCGACGCGTGATAGCAGAACAATTGGCCAGCGGTGTGTTGGTGGAACTCAAGATACCTTTACCTCCCCTGACGCGGACCCTATACCTGATCCATCATCGCCAAAAGCATATTTCGAACGCGTTACAGCGTTTCTTAAGCTACTGCGTTGCACCAACGTCCGCATAAAGCGCCAAACCTTACCATTCTGAGAATAAGATGAGGGATTAGGCACACCGCTAATAATTGTGACTGGATTATGAAGCTATCTTATATCGTAGCAATGTCACTAGTCTGCTTAGCGGTATTTGTTACAATTCGGCCTCATTTTTTAGAGCAGATAGGGTAAGAATGGCTCAGCAGGATATAAAAACAGCGGGGCAACAAGCCCCCGGATTGCGGCGTGAGCTGAAAGCGCGGCACTTAACCATGATTGCCATTGGTGGTTCCATTGGTACTGGCTTGTTTGTCGCTTCGGGCGCAACGGTTTCTCAGGCGGGCCCCGGTGGCGCACTTCTCTCCTATGCCCTGATCGGCTTGATGGTCTATTTCCTGATGACCAGCCTGGGTGAATTGGCGGCATTTATGCCGGTTTCCGGTTCGTTTTCCACCTATGGTGCCAAGTATGTCGAGGAAGGCTTTGGCTTCGCATTGGGGTGGAACTACTGGTACAACTGGGCGGTCACCATTGCCGTTGACCTGGTAGCATCGCAATTGGTGATGAACTACTGGTTCCCAGATACGCCAGGCTGGATCTGGAGCGCACTGTTCCTTGGCCTGATGTTTATGCTGAACTACATCTCGGTTAAAGGGTTCGGTGAGGCAGAGTATTGGTTCTCCCTGATCAAGGTAAGCACGGTCATTATCTTTATCGGCCTTGGCGTGCTGATGATCTTCGGTATTCTGAAGGGGGGTGAGAACGCTGGCTGGCAGAACTGGACTATCGGCGACGCGCCTTTTGCTGGGGGCTTCTCGGCAATGATCGGTGTGGCAATGATCGTCGGCTTTTCCTTCCAGGGGACCGAACTTATCGGTATCGCCGCCGGGGAATCTGAAGATCCGGGCAAAAATATTCCACGAGCCGTGCGTCAGGTGTTCTGGCGTATTCTGCTGTTCTACATCTTTGCCATTCTGATCATTAGCCTGATCATCCCTTATACCGACCCTAACCTGTTGCGTAACGACGTGAAAGACATCAGCGTCAGCCCGTTCACGCTGGTATTCCAACACGCAGGGCTACTGTCTGCGGCGGCGGTGATGAACGCAGTGATCCTGACGGCGGTACTGTCTGCCGGTAACTCAGGTATGTATGCCTCAACGCGCATGCTGTTCACGCTGGCTTCGGAAGGTAAAGCTCCGCGCATCTTTGCCAAACTGTCGAAAGGTGGCGTGCCGCGTAATGCGCTGTATGCAACCACCGTGGTGGCAGGACTGTGCTTCCTCAGTTCCATGTTTGGCAATCAGTCTGTCTACCTGTGGCTGCTGAACACCTCGGGTATGACCGGCTTTATCGCCTGGTTGGGGATTGCTATCAGCCACTATCGCTTCCGCCGTGGTTACGTGCTGAAAGGGCTCGACCTTAACGATCTGCCATACCGTTCTGGTTTCTTCCCACTGGGGCCAATGTTTGCTTTCGTGCTGTGTTTGATTATCACGCTGGGGCAAAACTATCAGGCATTCCTGGAAGACAAGATTGACTGGTACGGTGTGACGGCGACCTACATCGGTATACCACTGTTCCTGATTATCTGGTTTGGTTATAAGTTCACGCGCGGCACCCGAGTGGTGAAGTACAGTGAAATGGAATTCCCGAAATGGACATCTGGTAAGCAGTAGTCTGGTATCACAAATAATAAGGGCCGCTATCTTGCGGCCCTTATCAATTAGAAGTTGTAAGTCATACCGAGGGTATAACGGCGTCCATCCAGCGTAGTGTTGAAATTCTCATAATCCACGCGCTTGTCCAGAATGTTGTACACACCGCCGCTGACCTGCAGGTTTTTGTTGGCCTGATAGCTAAGCCCCGCGTCAACAAAGGTGTAGGACGGTGTACTGACCGCCATCGAAGTCCGGCTGAGGTATTCAGAAGTCTCGCTACGGAAGTTAACCCGCGACCACAGGCTGACATCCTGCGTTGCTTTCCAGTCCAGCACGGTGTTGATCATGTGCTTAGGCATCTGGTTCAGTGCCTTGCCCTTGAACTGACCACTTTTCTGCTCGGAATCGGTAAAGGTGTAGTTGGTGGTTAATTTCCAATCTTTAGTAATGTCCCAGCCTGCGGTTGCTTCAATCCCACGCATATTGGCCTCATCCACGTTGACGCGATCGCTGATGAAATC
Source organism: Serratia aquatilis (assembly GCF_044865145.1). Classification (NCBI taxonomy): domain Bacteria; kingdom Pseudomonadati; phylum Pseudomonadota; class Gammaproteobacteria; order Enterobacterales; family Yersiniaceae; genus Serratia; species Serratia aquatilis. The sequence goes on from NZ_CP173186.1 coordinate 2,040,593, forward strand.
ATAGTGGGTATCACCGATGGTGCAGATTGAACCATCTGAATTGTCGCAACTGCGTACTTCGGTGATCTTGTCTTTAAAGTCGGTGTTAAACAGTGTAATACCCGCATTCAGCCCCTGCTGGCTATCCCACAGCAGAGCCACTTCCTGGCTCAGGCTTTTCTCTGGTTTCAGATCCGGGTTGCCGACAATGATCCCCGATCTTACGCCGCCGCCGGTTATCTGCCCCCAGTTGGCGGAGGATTGTCGCAGATCCGGTGAACGATAACCCGCCGATACGCCGCCTTTAAGTGTCCACTGCTCGGCCAGATGCCAAACGCCGTACACTCTTGGCGTCCAATGGCTGCCGTAGTTCTGATCCTGATCCATGCGTAACCCACCGGTCAGGCTAAAATCATTGGTCAGTGCCCATTCATCCTCGGCAAACAGTGCCCAGCTCCAACGGGTCAGTTGGTTCAGCCCCTGCGCAGCTTTGAGCTGGTTGCCAGCATCGCCAAGCTTTTCATAGCGGTATTGCCCACCCAGGCTGAGCAAGTGCGTATCAAGATCAAACTGCGTCTGAGTGTTGAAAATGGTGTTGTACATCTTCATGTCGCGCCCAGGGTTATTACTTTCTTCGCGCTGCAAATAGCTGGTGCTGTGACCAAAATCGTAACTACCGTTATGAGTGATGGAATAGTTGGTACGCGTATACAGGGTTTCACTAGCTTTGTTGGGTTCGCATTTACCTCTATTGCATTTTTCCGGTGCCACGGATTTACCCGGTGTACTGTTGCGATCCTGCAGTGAGCGGCCAATTTCAAAATCGAAGTCATTCTTCTCGTCAGGCGTCAGGCTGAACACAGCAGTGCCGCTACGCATCCGTTGCTCGTTAAAACCGTTAACGATGTGATCCTCAGCGCGGCGTGACAGCAAACCGTTAATCCGCAGGCCCAGCAACCCGTCAATCAAAGCCCCGGAAGCAAAGGCGTTAGTCTGAAAGATATCGCCGGAATCACTACGTTCCTGAAAGGTAGTATCGCCCTGCAGAGAACCGGTCCAACCTTTAGTTGTGGAGGTTTTGCGCGTGATGATATTGATTACCCCGCCCATGGCATCGGAACCATAGAGTGAGGACATTGGCCCACGGACCACTTCAATACGTTCGATGGCCTGTAGCGGTGGTAACCAGCCCTGTTCAATCCCGGCATTATCGCTATTGGGGCGTATGCCACGGGTGTCTACCCGTTTGCCATCGACCAGGATCAACGTGTACTTGGAGGACATGCCGCGAATGCTGATATCGCTGCTGCTGGCACCACCGGTAACAACGACGCCCGGCACGTCTTTCAGCGCATCGGTCACGTCCCGATAGGCGCGAGTCTCAAGCTGCTGGCGCGGGATCACCGAAATTGATGCTGCTGAATCTTGAATTCTTTGTTGGAAACCGGAGGCGGTGACCACCATGGTGTCTTGTTGTGCGGCAATCGCACTATTGCTGGCGAGTACTGCGAGGATCAATGCGGTCAACGTGTTGTAGCTTGGTTTTTCCATGAGAGAAATATTCCTGGCCCGAGGTTAACAGAATGTCTGTTAGCTAATTGATTTAAATAATAATCACTCCACATTATCTAGGGGTATTCTGCTCCGTAGATAATGCGTGAGGGCATTGTAAGGATTTTAATAGGAATGTAAATGCAAATGATAACTCGTATCATTTAACTATTTATAGTAAGGGGAAATAGAAGACATAGTGAACAATAGGGGGAGCCATTAGACCGGCGCGACCGATTTACGCGCCGGGAGTGTCAGCCTTTCTGAATGTCGGTGATCGCCAGTGCCGTTCATCTGGGGGGATTTGCAATGCGTGAAACGAACACTGGGCAGTTCAGTAAATCCGGTATTGGTGTCAGAAAGTTGTAGGTGTGTGCGCGCTGATAATTTTGCAAATGCGCGTTGAGGTATTGCTGAAGCTGTGAGGTATCCCGGTATTGATCGCATAGCTTTGGCCTGCGCTCAGCAGATAGGTCTGCCCGTTAACCGTCAACATAATTTCCCCCTCAAGCAGCGTACCGATCTCTTCACCCTGATGCTTGATCTTCTCGCCAGTGGTCGTGCCGGGCTGATAGGTTTCCAGCATCATGGCCAGGTTGCGCGTCGGACTACCATTATGTACCAACCTCATGGACACCCCTTGACTGCCGATCTCGATCAAATCTTCCGGTTCGATCACCACTTTGGGGTCATCTGCCCGCTCAGGTTCAGCAAAAAATTCAGACAGCGATAACCCATAGACCTTTAACAGTTTCTGCAACGTACTGATGGCTGGGCTCACTTTATCCTGCTCAATGGTACTGATGGCACTGTGGGTTAATCCGGACAGTTCGGCGACCCTGCGCTGTGACAGACCCAACTGCTGACGGATCTGCGCCAAACGCTTGCCTGGTGCCAAGCTGACTTCGCTCATAGCGGTAGTTCCTTTTGGTTGGAGAGACAGGCGCGGGGCTGTCAACCTGTCTGAGTAGTAGCGATATGACATGATACCGTTAGTTTGGCTGCTATTGGAAAATATATTGCCCAAAAACAGCCTTTCTGTGGGCCGAATTTTATACGGTAAAAAACAGAATAACGCCTTTTTGGTCAATATTTTATCAATTTAGCAGCCCGTAGCGAATAATCAAACGTGATTGTAATATTTGCAAAGCATTTATGTTAAAGCTATGTTTCATTGTATGGATGTTATTTCGAGCGCCAATCTGTGGCGCATTCTGTAGAGAAATCAAACCATGTGTTGAGTAAACCGGTAAGCGGATGCGAAAGCATTCCTCAGAGTACAACGGCGGGTGACGTATGCAAACCAATAGCGCAGTAGTTGAAGATTTTGCACAGCATAATGAAGATAGGCGAAGTAGCGCGTTCCAAAGTGAAGTCATTCACTATTTGGAACGCCACCCAGCCACGCAATATATTGATATCCTCCTTACAGATCTTAATGGTTCTTTCCGCGGTAAACGCATTCCCATCTCCGGTTTGAAAAAAATAGAAAAAGGTTGCTACTTTCCGGCGTCGGTATTTGCCATGGATATTCTTGGTAACGTTGTGGAAGAAGCGGGTCTGGGCCAGGAGTTGGGGGAGCCGGATCGGATCTGCATGCCAGTACTTGGCACGTTGACACCTTCTGCTGCTGACCCCGAGCACATCGGTCAGGTATTACTGACCATGCTTGATGAAGATGGTACTCCCTTTGACGTTGAACCCCGTAATGTTCTCAACCGGGTATGGCAGGCATTGCGCCAGCGCGGGTTATTTCCGGTGGTAGCGGTAGAGTTGGAGTTTTATCTCATTGATCGACAGCGAGATCTGCACGGTGATCTGCAGCCACCCTGTGCACCGGGCACTCAAGAACGTAACGTACAGAGCCAGGTTTACTCACTGGACAATCTGAATAATTTTGTTGAGGTGTTGAACGATATTGACACCTTGGCACTGCTGCAAGGTTTACCGGCGGATGGCGTGGTAGCTGAAGCCTCTCCAGGCCAGTTTGAAGTGAACCTTAATCATACCGACAATGTACTGCAAGCCTGCGATCATGCTCTGGCGCTAAAACGTCTGGTAAGACAGGTCGCTGAGCATCACAGTATGCATGCCACCTTTATGGCCAAACCATACGAGGATTATGCAGGTAGTGGAATGCATGTGCATATCAGCATGGTAGACAGCGCGGGTAAAAACCTGTTTGCCGATCAACAGGGGGAAGACTCTGCGCTGCTCAAGCAGGTATTGGCTGGCATGATCACCCTGATGCCTGCCTCAATGGCTCTGTTGGCTCCCAATGTGAATGCTTTCCGTCGTTTCCAGCCCGGCATGTATGTGCCTTGTCAGGCCTCCTGGGGGCATAATAACCGTACCGTGGCACTGCGCATTCCCTGCAGCGATGCAGAAAACCACCGCGTGGAATACCGTGTTGCGGGTGCCGATGCCAACCCATACCTAGTGGTCGCGGTGATCCTGGCGGGTATGCTGTACGGATTGGATAACGAACTGCCACTGCCTGAACAGGTTACAGGTAATGGATTGGAACAGGATGGCGTTCCATTCCCGATCCGTCAGAGTGACGCCTTGTACGAGTTCGAGCATCAACAGGAATTGACCCATTATCTGGGCGAGCGTTTTTCCCGCGTTTATCACGCCTGCAAGATGGATGAACTGATGCAGTTCGAACGGCTGGTGACGGAAACTGAAATTGACTGGATGCTGAAAAATGCTTGAAGCCGATTTCGCCGAGAAAACCTCCTGAGCCTATGCCTTTGGCTAAAATGGCGGGGTGGAAATGGAGGTGATTCAACGGATGACGCAACAAAGTCAAAAGAATTTGTATAAGAAGGTTTCTAAGGCTTGTTTTATTGCAGCCTAATGGTGCAAAATACGCGAAATAGAGATAGCCGACGTTTTAACGCGTCGGTTATTTTTTTGCGTTACGTTTTACACATGTGCATTTCATACACCAAGCGAGGCCGGACATAGAGCCGGATAGATAAATAGGTTCGTCGCGATCAACCAAAACTCTATGGTCGTGACTCATGAGGATAAGAAAGATGGGGCAATTTTTCACTTTAGCACCGGTTCACGCCGGTTTCCGCTGCGGCCGCAGCGATTATGGAGCAACCAAGGCAGTTTCGCCTCGTTATCCAGCTTCCCTTATCCCCCTTTTAGAATTTAGTCGCACGTTGCGAAGTTTCCCCGCAACCTTAAGTCTAGGCGTGTCTATTACCCGCAAGGCTGAAGGTAAGGGGGGGCTTAGCGATGTCCGATAACATCATCACTGCCGCACCAGCGGGCCAACGCGTCCAACTGCGTAAAACTCTGACTTTAGTCCCGGTTGTCATGATGGGATTGGCGTATCTGCAGCCAATGACCATCTTTGATACTTTCGGTATTGTATCCGGCCTGACCGACGGTCACGTCGCCACTGCCTACGCCTTTGCTCTATTGGCGATCCTGTTTACCGCCCTGAGCTATGGCAAGCTGGTCCGGAAATTCCCTTCAGCCGGTTCTGCTTATACCTATGCACAGAAAGCCATCAACCCGCATGTCGGCTTTATGGTGGGCTGGTCATCTTTGCTCGACTATCTGTTCATGCCGATGATCAACATTCTGTTGGCGAAAATTTACCTGGAAGCGATTTTCCCAGGTGTGCCTTCATGGATCTTCGTCTTGGCATTGGTTGCCCTGATGACCATTTTCAACCTGCGTGGCATCAAGCTGGTTGCCAACCTGAACTCCATTATTGTTGTGGTGCAGGTAGCGATTATGATCGTGTTCCTCGGCTTGGTGATCAATGGCATTTCGAACGGTGAAGGTGCGGGTACCTTGGTCAGTAGCCGTCCGTTCTGGTCCGACGATGCGCACGTAGTGCCAATGATTACTGGTGCGACTATTTTGTGCTTCTCGTTCCTTGGTTTTGATGGCATCAGTTCGCTCTCTGAAGAAACCAAAGACGCAGAGAATGTGATCCCGAAAGCGATCTTCCTGACGGCATTAATCGGCGGCATCATCTTTATCGTGGTGTCGTACTTCGTGCAGTTGTACTTCCCGGATATTTCGCGCTTTAAAGAACCCGATGCATCTCAGCCTGAAATCATGCTGTATGTTGCTGGCAAGTTCTTCCAGTCGGTGATCCTGGTGTTCTCTTGCGTTACCGTATTGGCTTCCGGTATGGCTTCACACGCTGGCGTATCCCGTCTGATGTACGTAATGGGCCGTGACGGGGTATTCCCAGAGCGTTTCTTTGGTTACGTACATCCGAAATGGCGCACTCCCGCTCTGAACGTGTTGCTGGTGGGGGCGATAGCGTTGTCTGCAATATCATTCGATCTGGTGACGGCAACCGCGTTGATTAACTTTGGTGCACTCGTTGCGTTCACCTTTGTCAACCTGTCGGTGATCTCGCAGTTCTATATTCGCGACAAGCTGAACCGCACGGTGAAAGAAACCTTCAATTACCTGATCTTGCCGGTAATGGGGGCTCTGACCGTCGGGGCGCTGTGGATTAATCTGGAATCCAGCTCTATGACCTTGGGGCTGATTTGGGCGGCTATTGGCCTGCTCTATCTGGCTTTCGTAACCCGCAGCTTCCGTCTGCCAGTACCGCAGGCAAGTGAAGATCTGGCTTAACTGAAGATTTTCCAATAGTAACAAAGGGCGCTTGGCGCCCTTTCAGACTGCTGACAAACCTCGTTATTAGGGAGAGCGTGCCGATGGGGTCGTAACGGCGTAAGCCGTCGGAGCGCCTCTCGGTGCGCTAGGCCCGGGTATCTCGGGTCAAAAGGCGACTTTGTCATCAACCTCAAAGGGCGCTCGGCGCCCTTTGTTGTCTCTGCTAACCAACCAACTGTTTACCGTAATCAAATAGCGCTTTGAGCAGCGCCGTTTTCTCTTGATTACCTTCATGCAGGTTATACAGTGCTTCCAATTGCAGTAGATAGTTCTGCACCCGTTCAGCATTAAGCACCGCCTGACGATGTTGCAGCCAACGGCGCTGTTCAGCATCATCCAGCGTATTCGGGTAACTGCGAGCACGATAACGGAATAATAGCTCCTTCATTCGGCTATCGCTGAACGTCAAATCCAGTGCTGGCAGATTCTGCGGTTTTGTTTGCTGGATAATCTTCATTGCCGCTTTGTCGGCATCGCTAAAGAAACCGTCGTAGAGTCTGGCATCTACATCATCGGACGGGGTGAAGGGTTCGGCCTCGGCAAACAGCGCGACTACTTTCTCGCGGATTTCCGGATGTTGGCGTAGCACCTTCAGATTCTCAAGGCAGGCCTGACGGTCGATCCCTAAGCGGTCGGCATTTTCCGGCAATAGCGTCTTGGCCGGAGCCAGCACCGGGCATTTATTGATATGGACCAGCTTAATTGGTACCGCAGCCTGATCCTTATCCAACCGATCACGTCGCGTATAGAGACGTTCGCGTAGCTCATCTGCATCAAGCTCCAGCAGCGGTGCCATATCCCCAGCCAAATCGCACATAATGACGGCATTTTTGTTATCCGGGTGCCAGGCCACAGGCGAAACCCAACTGGTATTACCGCGAGCTGCACCGAACATGCCGGAAACATGGACCAGCGGTGTCATATCCGCAATATCGATTAGCTGATTCAGTTTGTGCTTATTGCGATGTTGTAGCAGGTAATCAAACAGCCGTGGCTGCGCCTGCTTCACCAACTTGGCCATGGCAATGGTGGCATACACGTCGGACATGGCATCGTGCGCATGAGAGTGCTCTACACCGTTGGCGCGGGTCAGGTGCTCCAGGCGGAAACTGGGGAAACCCTCTTCATTTTCCGGCCAGATGATCCCTTCCGGGCGCAAGGCATAGCAAGCACGCATCACATCCAGCAGATCCCAACGTGAGTTACCGTTCTGCCAACTATAAGCGTAGGGATCGTAGAAGTTACGGTAGAAGAGATTGCGGCTGACTTCATCATCAAAACGAATGTTGTTGTAACCAAGAATACAGGTTCCCGGCACGCTGAATGCTTCGTGGATCCGGCGCGTAAATTCCGCCTCATTAACCCCATTGGCAAGCGCCTGCTGTGGTGTGATGCCGGTGATCATCACTGCTTCAGGGTCGGGTAGGTAGTCATCGGCCGGTGCACAATAAAAGACCTGCGGTTCTTCGATGATGTTGAAATCCATATCGGTACGCACCCCGGCAAACTGTGCCGGTCGATCCATCGACGGGCTTTTACCGAAGGTTTCGTAATCGTGAATGTAAAATGTGGCCGGTGCCTTGCTGCTCAAAATCGCATCTCTTCGTTGGCGGAGGGAATTGGCTCCTATTGTAGCGGCGAGATAAGCGATGCCAAGCTTCCCGTTCACTTTAAACTGAAAAATAAGCGGGGGCATACCTTATGATAGTGGTTCAAACGTCGATAAAACTGCTACCGTACCGGTTTGATTTTTTTGTTTTTGGTTTTGGTTAACTATCTGTTCTTGTGGATTATGTTCTCTCGAATGGAAATTACTCTTGCTGAGCGAATTGATGCTAACAATCACGGCCAGCCAAAATAAAGTACAAAATATTAATACGCTACACCAGACTTTCTTGTTATAACTCATTATTACTCCGTGCCAAAAGGAATTGCTTGATTGTGGCAATTAAACCAGATGCAACATTAATGTAATATAAACAGACAGAACAGAGGCATTGGTATAGAACAAAGTGTCTTTTACTAATGGCTCCTGTGCTTTAAAGATACCGAAAAAATCGTTAATAGAGTTTCTATTTAATTCTGGTTTAAAAGTACGGGCATACAATCCATCACATTCAATACCAATGATAGGTATCCAACATGAAAACGCTGTTGTTGACTGGTGCTACCGGTTTTCTCGGTGGTGCGGTTCTTGAAAAATTACTTAATGACAATCAATGTGTTAGATTTATACTTTTGGTGCGGGCAGAGGATGAGCAGCAGGGTTTAGACCGTATTAGAAATAATATGGCAAAATTTAATATTGATGAGATTATTCTGGCTAAATTGACGACGGAAAATATTTTATTGGGTGACTTAAGTGAACCAGAGTCTTTTTTATCGGACAGACGGATTAACCAGGTCACTCATGTAGTGAATTGTGCTGCTGTTGCTTCATTCGGTAATAACCCACTTATTTGGAAAGTTAACGTTGAAGGTACATTAGCTTTTGCACAAAGAATGGCGCAAGTGAAAGGCCTAAAACGATTTTTGCATGTGGGAACGGCAATGTCTTGTGCCCCAGAACCAGGCTCGCTGGTAGCAGAAAGCGCCGAGTTTGAGGAAACCGCCGAACATTTAGTGGAATATACCCGCTCTAAGTCAACCATTGAGCAACTGATGCGGAAAACTTGCCCACAATTGCCGCTGGTGATTGCGCGGCCTTCGATAGTGGTTGGTCACACGCGCCTGGGATGCAAACCTTCCAGCAGTATTTTCTGGGTGTTCAGTATGGCGCTGATGCTGCGTAAGTTCATGTGTTCATTACAGGATAACATTGATGTGATCCCTGTGGACTATTGCGCCGATGCGCTGGTGATGTTACTCAACAGTGATAACTTGGATAATGATGTTTACCATATATCGGCTGGTGAAGAGTGTAGCGTCAGCTTCGCAGACATTGATGATGCTATTGCCGCTGCGTTGGAGAAGCCCCCTGTAGGGGACCATTACGCGCAGGTCAGTTACGAGGCTTTATTACAGATGCGCAGGCAGTTGAAAGATATTTTCGGGCCGTGCAATGAACGTTTGATGCTGAAGGCGATGCGCTTATACGGTTCATTTGCTATGTTGAACGTACGCTTCAGTAACGAAAAAATCCTTAAACTGGGTATGCCAAAACCCCCACGTTTTACCGATTATATTGGGCGCTGCGTGCAATCGACACGCGGGATGTCGATACCGCAACAGATGGTGGTAGATTTCAAATAGATGACAGGGTATCTATACTCTTCATACTTCAAGTTGTTTGCATGTTGCCTGCGTTAAACTGTGGCTGAACAAGGTTTGTACTGCCAACGGGCACAAATAGCGGGTCAGATCATGAAGCAGGCGCATCGGTATAGGGAAGTGGCGCTAAAGTGCGTAAGATAGGGGTAATGACAGTTGTGTCTTACGGCTACAAACCTGTATCTTGGTATCACTGTGGCCGCAAGCAAATGAATCTGTGTATTACTAAAGCAAGGGTATAAAGATGGATAATGCAAATAAGCCGAGTTTCCAGGACGTGCTGGAGTTTGTGCGTATGTTTCGTCGTAAAAACAAGCTACAACGTGAAATTGTCGACAACGAAAAGAAAATTCGTGACAACCAGAAACGTGTACTGCTGCTCGACAACCTGAGCGAGTACATTAAACCCGGCATGAGCATTGAAGATATTCAAGGCATCATCGCCAACATGCGCAGCGACTATGAAGACCGCGTTGATGATTACATCATCAAAAACGCCGATCTGTCGAAAGAGCGCCGCGATTTGTCGAAGAAGCTGAAAGCAATGGGTGAAGTGAAGTAACTTGCCCCGGCAGGGTTTGGCATTGCCTGGCCCTGCACATTCTCCTTACCTGCCTGATTCAGAGTACCGCTCCCCTCAGCCCCATCAAGATTTAATCTGTTACGCATTGATATCACACGATCAGATAGCAAATCAGCACAGACCCGCTACGCTTATTGTATCGCCTCTGGCAGGTTGTTTTGCCACGGTGGGTAAATTTTAGGGGTGTTGCGTTATTATTTGTGTAATAAAACCTGAATCCAACCGAAATTCATAAGCTTTGTGAACAACAAATACGGCTTTTGTCTGGCGACGTCAGGGTTTTATTTTTGGGTCACGTCGCATGGTGTGGCAAGACCGATATCCCGATAAAGGGTAACAGGTTCTCTTTATGACAGAACAACCGATCAGTGTATTGCTCAATCTGGATGAGACCGTTAATCCACCCCATGTATCGGCTTCTGGGGACTGGGTGTTGGCACATTATCGCCAGTTAGAACCGCAAGTCAGACAACTCCAGGCCCGTATGCCTGCCAATGCCGTTTTCGATCTGAAGCAACTTGGCATCCTTGATACTGCTGGCGCGAAGTTACTGGTCAATCTGTTGGGTGAACAGCGCATCTTCAATCTAGAGCAAATAGCCCCTTCACTGCCAGTAGAACGCCGCGTTCTACTGGAAACGGTAGCCCGTGCCTTACAAGGTTTTGAACCACCACCACCGGAAAAACCCCCAAGCCTGATTGTCGAAATGTTGTCTAACATTGGCAAGGCGATGGAGGACTTCTGGCATAACCTGCTTTCTCTGATGGGGTTCATCGGCCTGACACTGCAAACCCTGTTCAGCAATCTGTTACGCCCTTCGCGTTGGCGCATGACATCGTTGGTCGCCAACCTGCAGCAAATAGGCCTTAACGCAGTGCCTATTATCATGTTGTTGACCTTTCTGGTGGGAGCAGTGATCGCTTTCCTGGGCTCAACGGTATTGGCTGCTTTCGGTGCCGGTATTTTTACCGTCCAACTGGTGGTGTTTTCCTTCCTGCGCGAATTTGCGGTGCTACTTACCGCAATATTAATGGCCGGTCGAACCGCCAGTGCTTTCACCGCTGAAATTGGCCTGATGAAAGCCAATGAGGAGATCGACGCTATTCAGGCTTTAGGGCTTAATCCGGTCGAACTTTTGGTTCTGCCACGGGTGTTAGCGCTACTGCTTGCGTTACCGATACTCACCTTTATTGGTATGTTGAGCGGCATCTTTGGCGGGGCTGTTGTTTGCGCCTTGACGCTGGATATCTCCCCAACCATGTTTTTGAACATTATGCAGAGTAGCGGTGGTTTTCAGCACTTCCTGGTGGGGATGAGCAAGGCACCGGTATTCGCTTTCCTGATTGCTATTGTCGGTTGCCTGGAAGGGTTCAAAGTGACCGGCAGCGCTGAGTCTGTAGGGACGCACACTACCGCGAGCGTAGTGCATTCAATCTTTGTGGTGATCCTGCTGGATGCCGTTGCCGCACTGTTCTTTATGGAGATGGGATGGTGAGCCAGACAACCCCACAAGCCATTATTAGCATTCGTAAATTGCGTAACTGTTTTGGCAAACAGTGTGTGCATGAAGATCTCGATCTGGATGTTCGCCGAGGTGAGATCTTGGGCGTGGTCGGCGGCTCGGGAACCGGCAAGTCGGTACTATTACGCAGTATTGTTGGCTTACGTCGCCCGACAGCTGGCCAGATCCACGTTTTTGGCGAGGACTTGAAGGCACTTTCAGGGGTACGTCGTTCAGCCTTGGAAAGGCGATTTGGTGTTCTGTTCCAGCGAGGTGCGCTGTTCAGTTCGCTAACCGTTACTGAAAACGTGGCGTTGCCGCTAATAGAATATAACGGTTTGCAACGCCGGGATGCAGAAGAACTGGCGCAGGTAAAACTGGCCTTGGCCGGTTTGCCCGCCAATGCTGGTAACAAATATCCGGCCTCCCTTTCCGGGGGCATGGTAAAGCGCGCGGCGTTGGCACGGGCATTGGCACTGGATCCTGAAATTGTGTTTCTGGATGAACCGACAGCAGGGTTGGATCCTATCGGTGCCGCCGCATTTGACAACCTGATACTGACACTGCGAGATGCCCTGGGCCTGACCGTGTTTCTGGTTACCCACGATCTGGACACCCTCTATACCATTTGTGACCGGGTAGCGGTGCTCTCGCAGAAAAAAGTGCTGGTGGTCGATACGCTGGATACGGTGGCGGCAACTGACGACGCCTGGATCCAAGAGTATTTCCATGGCCCACGTGGGCGAGCGGCGCAACAGGCCGTAACGAACAGTCGAGAGAGGCAATAACAAATGGAAACTCGTGCTCACCATGTACTGATTGGTTTTTTTACTCTCATTATCTTCATTGCCGTGATGCTGTTCAGTTTATGGCTGACAAAGTCCGGCAGCGACCGCCAGTTCAAGCTGTACGATATCGTGTTCAAGGAGGCGGTCAGCGGCCTTTCGCAAGGCAGTTCGGTGAATTACAGCGGTATCCGTATTGGGGAAGTGGTTCAACTGCGCTTGGATGAGAATTCGCCAAGCAAAGTCTGGGCGCGTATTCGGGTAACGGCTTCAGCGCCAATCCGCCAGGATACTCAGGCCCGGTTGGCGGTAGCGGGCATAACTGGCACCTCTAATATTCAGCTCAGTGGTGGCAGTGAGTCTAGCCCGATGCTGGAAGAGCGAAATGGTGAGATCCCGGTTATTGTGGCGACGCCGTCACCACTAAGCCAGTTGTTCAGCAATGGTGAAGACTTGGTGACTAACATCAATGAAGTGTTGATTCGCCTCAATCAGGTGCTGACACCCGACAACCAGCAACGCTTGACCAGCACACTGGATAATTTATCGAAAATAACCGAAACCGTAGCCGGGCAACGTGAAGATATTCGCACCATCATTCAGCAACTTGCCTTGGTCACTAAACAGAGCAATGACACCTTGGCGCAAACCAATCGGCTGGTACGGAGTGCTAACGTATTGCTGGACGGGCAGGGCAAGCAGTTGGTCACCAATGCGGCGAGCACTATGGCATCGCTGGAGAAAACGACGGCACTGCTGAATAAGCTGATCAGTGAAAATCAACAGTCACTCAGCAGCGGCATGCAGGGTTTCAACGATCTCGGCCCGGCAGTTGATGAATTACGCAGAACGTTACTGGCATTACGCAATTCCGTAAGCCGTTTGGAAGAAAACCCGTCAGCCTTGCTCAGGGGCCGTGAGCGCACCAAGGAGTTTACACCATAATGATGAATCTCAATGTTATACATAATCCTTTGCGCCGCTACGTCTTACGGCTGTTGACTGTGATGCTGTTTGTGCCACTGGCGGCCTGCACCATTTTGCCTGAAAGCCCGATATCGCAGGTGTATTTGCTGCCAGCCCAACCGGCTGCTCCTGGCGGTGGCAGAACGGCAGAATCATCGCTGCGTATCGTCCAGCCCAATGCCAATCAGTTTCTTAATGGCACGCGTATTGCTGTTCAACCGCAAGGGGCAGAGATCACTTCTTTCAGTGGTTCTCGCTGGAGCGATCCGGCCCCGATACTGTTACGAAATCGCCTGATCCTGGAGTTTCGTGCCGATGGTGGTTTCCGCTCGGTGAGTAGCGACGACGACAATATTCTGTCTGATATTGAGCTAAATGGCGATCTGGTATCGTTCCAAGGCGTATACAACGGTGAGCAGGGTGAAGTTGTGATTCGCTTTGATGCACGCCTGGTGCAAACGTCCGATCGCCGGGTGATGGCAAGCCGTAGTTTTGTGGTACGCCAACCGATACAGGGCAGGGCAATGGACCAGGTAGTGAAGGCATTTGGACAGGCAAGTGATCAGCTTGCGGCACAGATGCTGACTTGGACACGCCAGCAGAAGTAGCTTAGGAACTTGCGGTTATGGTCTTTAACCACGGTTTAAAACCATTGTTTTAGCAACGTCCGCTGTCAATCCTCGCCCATTCGGGCGGGGATTCAATATTCCACGCATCAGAATGCATTTTTTACGCTGTCGGATCCGCCACATTATTCAGGATCTTCGATTCACCTAGTGATACAGGTGCTTAGCTCCGCTCTGAGAACAACGATTTATACGGCGCCATATCGCTCTCGGGGAGTGCAAACAAAGTAATAATCGCGCTAAGGAGTCATGGCGCTTCGCGCAATTGCCGCCGCATGTACTTCTGCACAATCTAAAAATCGAAAGCCGGGATCCGTTTTTTTGTTAAAAACCAGTGCCAAATCAGTGCCAGCCAGCATGATAGATTCACAACCATGTTCTTTGATCAATGAGTTTCCAGCCCGCATAAAAACTTCGTGATGCTGTTCAGTGGCAACACCTGAGCTCGCCATAGAGATGTAAGCGTTGTGAACTTCAACAAGTTCTCTTGCGGGTGAAATAACCTGCACCCCATCCAGCACACCATAGAAGTGCGACTCCATAACAACACGAGTCCCCAACAACCCGACCCTCTTCAATCCAAGCTGATGAATCTCAGCCTTAACAGTGTCAAGTAAATCAATGACAGGTATAGGTGATACCTGTTTGAATTCATCAATACAAAAATGCCCAGCAATAGAGGTTATTGCAATGCGTTCTACTCCACATTTTTTCAATCGATTTGCAAGCTCTAGGTATATTGCGACCTGCGCAGCCCGATTGTTCTGTGCCTGATGTCTTAACAGAGTCGGAGTATCTGCGTGAGCCATTGTGAGTTGGAGATCCATTCCCTCTTGGGCCATTGCAGAAATCAGGTACCGGTAATAGTAGTCGGTAGCTGCCGGACCAATACCAACGATCATACCAATGTGCATTTATAAACTCCTAAGCAATCCATACGGTGTAAACAACATTCAATGTTAGAGAAATTTAGTTTTGCCGGGCTACTATATGGTGATGTGAGGGATGGATGCCATGACTCACCACCAACTCTCCTATGTCATTTGAAAGAGAAGAAAATATTTATGAATACGCGAGAAATTGAAAAGTTGGTGGCGCAGTATCCTTTGGTACAACGGCTCATCGGCCTGGAAGAAGTCACATGGTTTAACCCCAATACGGTGACGCTGCAACAAGGGTTGCCTTATGTGGGTTTGACACAAAAAGAGGTTGATGAAGCCGAAGCGCGTCTGGGGCGTTTCGCCTCTTACTTATGCCAGGCTTTTCCAGAAACGCAGAAAATGAACGGTATTATCGAGTCTGAGGTTGTCGAAATTCCGGCGATGCAGGGCGCACTAGCAGCGCGTTACGGTCAAACCATTGCGGGCAGAGTGTGGTTGAAAAAAGACAGCCATTTACCAATTTCTGGCTCAATCAAGGCCCGGGGCGGGATTTATGAAGTGCTGACCCATGCAGAAAAATTGGCTCTCGAGGCCGGGATGCTCTCCGTTGATGATGATTACAGCATCATGAATACGGATAGGTTTCGCCAGTTTTTCAGCCAATACAGTATTGCCGTGGGTTCAACGGGTAATCTGGGTATGTCGATTGGTATTATGAGCGCCAAGTTAGGCTTCAGCGTGAGTGTGCACATGTCGGCCGATGCGCGCGAATGGAAAAAGCGCAAACTGCGCGAACACGGCGTGAACGTGGTGGAGTATGCCCAGGATTATGGTGTTGCAGTTGCACAGGGCCGCGTACAGGCGAGTTCCGATCCGCGCTGCTTCTTTATTGATGACGAGAATTCCAAGACACTGTTTCTTGGCTATGCGGTGGCCGGTGGCCGCCTGAAAAAACAGTTTGAGCAGATGAATATTGTGGTCGATAAAAACCACCCATTATTTGTCTACCTACCTTGTGGCGTGGGGGGCGGCCCCGGCGGTGTCGCTTTTGGCCTCAAGCTGGCATTTGGTGACGATGTTCACTGTATTTTTGCTGAGCCGACACACTCTCCCTGCATGTTATTAGGCGTTCATACCGGGTTGCACGATCATATTGCGGTACAGGACCTC
The DNA here is from genome assembly GCF_044865145.1 of Serratia aquatilis. NCBI lineage: Bacteria > Pseudomonadati > Pseudomonadota > Gammaproteobacteria > Enterobacterales > Yersiniaceae > Serratia > Serratia aquatilis. The sequence goes on from NZ_CP173186.1 coordinate 2,056,567, forward strand.
GGTATTGATAACGTGACGGCGGCCGATGGTCTGGCGGTTGGCAGAGCCTCGGGCTTTGTTGGCCGTGCTATGGAACGCCTTCTGGATGGGTTCTATACGTTAAGCGATAGCGAAATGTATAGCCTGCTGGCGCTGCTTGCCAATGAAGAAAACATTCAACTGGAGCCTTCCGCATTGGCCGGAATGGCAGGGCCTGCACGGGTATGTGCGCATCAGCACTACCTGGATAGCCAAAAGATTGGTCTGGAGCAGCTTAACAATGCCACGCATCTGGTTTGGGCCACAGGTGGCGGCATGGTTCCAGCGGAGGAGATGGCCAACTATATCGCAGCGGCAAAAAGTTAATAAACCACCTTGAATTGTAGAATAGCCCGACAGCTGTATTGTTGGGCTGTAGGATAGCCCACAGCAGGCTTCTTTGCTCACTGAAAACATTAACATCCCTTACCATGAAATTTCTTAACCCAAGACCATGCTGTACGACTCCATTCCATTTGTAGAAAAAAAGAAGCACGACTACGCTAATTGATATCCATATGGAGTTTCCTCCGTGAGATTCAGATCAATTATCGTGTGGTTAAATATAGCCTTTCAACTGTTTTTACCGTTGAGCCTATCTTTTTACCCGGTAATTGCCAAAATGCTCACGCCAGTCTCTTCAGGCAAAGCGGATAAATTCTACGAAGCAATCCCCTATACCCTGGCTGCGGGGGAATCGGTTTATACCGTTGCAGAGAAACATCACCTCACGCTGGATGAACTTAAAAGGGTTAATCAGTTCCGCACATTTTCAAAACCTTTCACTCAACTGGGGCCCGGTGACGAAATTGATATTCCAGAGGGGGCAGCGTTACCTTTAAAAGATGACCAAGAAAATGGCGCTCAAGCAGCCTCGCCACCACAATATCAAGAACGGTTGGCACACAATCTGTTAAAGGGTGCCACGCTGGTGGCTGATGATAATACTCCCTTGGCAGCGGCAGCGATGGCGCGCTCTGCCGTCGTCAGTGAAGCCAATGACGCTGTGCAGCACTGGTTGAGCCAGTTTGGTACTGCGCGCGTTCAACTCAATCTCAACGAGCATTTCGGCCTGGAAGGAAGTTCGCTCGATCTTCTTGTTCCACTCTACGACGATCAGGCGTCTTTATTATTCAGTCAATTGGGCCTGCGCAATAAAGATGGCCGTAATACCGCAAATCTTGGTGCTGGTGTAAGGACCATTCAGGACAACTGGATGTACGGTGCCAACGCCTTTTACGACCGGGATATGACCGGCAAGAACAGCCGTGTTGGCTTTGGGGTAGAAGCCTGGACGGATTACCTGAAACTGTCGGCCAATAGCTACCTGCGCCTCACTGATTGGCACCAGTCGCGGGATTTTGCCGACTATAACGAACGCCCCGCCAACGGTTATGACCTGCGTGCTGAAGCCTATTTACCTGCTTACCCGCAGTTGGGTGCTAATTTGATGTATGAACAGTATTGGGGCGATGAAGTGGCGCTGTTTGGCAAGGATGACAGGCAGAAAAACCCCTATGCAGTTACTGCCGGGATCAATTATACGCCAATCCCTTTGATTACCATTGGTGCCGAGTATCGTGCGGGTAAAGGCGGAAGCAACGATGCCAACCTCAGCGTCCAGTTGAATTATCGTTTTGGCGAGCCATGGTCGGCACAGATCGATCCTTCGGCGGTGGCAGCCAGCCGCACGTTGGCAGGGAGCCGCTACGATCTGGTGGAGCGTAATAACGATATTGTGCTGGATTATCAGAAACAGCAGCTCATCGAATTGCTATTGCCGGACCAAATGACCGGTAGTGCGTTTGAGATCATCAAAATCGATGCACAGGTGACCAGCAAATATGGCTTGCAGCGAATAGACTGGGATACGGCCCCTCTGGTTGCTGTAGGAGCGGTAGTAGAACAGACCTCCTCACAGAGCATCTCGATAAAACTGCCACCTTACCAGCCAGGCAATAACGTCTATACGTTGAGCGCGGTGGCTTATGACAGCCAGGGGAATGCTTCAAACCGCAGCACTACCCAAATCATTGTTACAGCACAGAACTTCAGCCAACTCAACTCGTCACTAAGGGTTTCCCCAGAGGAGATAGCGGCCGATGGCGTCGCCACTAGTCAGATCACCCTGTCGTTAAGAGACAATAGTAACCAGCCGGTGCCGGGAATAGGGGATCAACTGACGCTGGATTTGTATTTCACACCAGATGCTACCGCAGCCCAGCCTGCCACTTCGCCGTTACTGAGTTCGGTCACAGAGACCGCTCCCGGTGTTTATACCTACAAGCTGACGGCGGGATTAACCCCTGGCGAGGCTATTCTTACTCCAACTATTCAGAATATCTCTCTGGCATCAGCTAAAGTTATTTTAACGGCGAGTAGCCATGTACTTAGCCCGGAAAACTCTGTTTTCAGCGTAGAACCTGCAGAGATTGTTGCCGATGGTGAACAGACCGCAATCCTTGAATTTATTGCTAATGATGCTAGCAATCAGCCGATTACAGGATTGACCGTGGCGTTTGAAGTCACAGAAGGGCCAGAGGTGACACTGAGCGCCGTTACGGAGGATCAGGGTGTCTATCGCGCAACTTTGAGTGGCACCAATGCGGGTACCGCGACAGTGGTCCCTGAAGTGAATGGCGATGCCGTGGCAGGGAAATCACACGACGTAATACTCACTGCCGATCACAGTACGGCAACGATTAGCATGGAGGTGCTGATTGATGATGCGTTCGCCAACGGTGTCGATGTGAATAAAGTCGAGGCGAAAGTAACAGATCAACACGGCAATCCTATTGAGAATACTGCGGTGGAGTTTGAGGCCGATAATGGTGCAACGCTGCTGGAAACTGAGGGCATTACCGATGAGGAAGGAGTGGTGACGATAGAAGTGGCCAATATCAATCCTGGTGTTACTACGGTGACGGCTCGTACCGCCGATCGGCTCGAACAGGTTGAGATCTTATTTGTACCGGAAACACCGGAAAAACTGTTGATCTACCACAACGGCGCCGAATTGACTCAGCAACCTGTTGTTGGCGATACCCTGGTGGCGGTAGCAATGTGTTCGATTGCCCTGTGTAACGGGGTACAGATGGATTATCAGTGGGAAGTGGAGTCGTCAGTGGGCAGCGATGTCTTTGTTGCCATACCCGGCGCGACTTCAGAAACGTTGATCGTGACGGGAGATTTACAGAAACGAGCTATTCGAGTGGTATCGCATTAAAACCGGGTTTGTATCATCGTTCCGGGCAAGACTGGAATGTTATTCAAGCATTGATTTTGAATACAGAAGAGGCAAGAAAACAATGAAGATCAAAATTGGCTCACCCAGTGGGCTGTTATCTCTGTTTTCGGCGATGCTGCTCAGTATGGCGATCGCCGGGTCCGCATGGTCAGCCATCACCTCAAGCCCAACGGCTACGGTAAAAGGGCGAGCCCCGGTTGTGACACAAAGCACCATTGTTTCTGACGATGCCAGCGGTAATGGTCAGATTGACGCTGGAGATACCTTAAGTATCGGGACGGAAGGCACATTTAGTGATGCCGATGGTGACGTGGCAATCCCCCAGACTTATCAATGGCAGGCTGATGGTGCAGATATTCCCGGTGCGACCGGGAGTACCTATACCATTGTTGCCGGTGACCTGGGCAAAACCATTACCGTGTTGGTTACCCCACTTACCGATCCCGCTATCACCGATCCGGCTGAAGGCATAGCGGTTGCTTCAAATGGGCTGTCAGTGATTTCTGGTGGCACCGTCACTGGCGTAACGGTGAGTGGTGAAGTTGGCGGCTATCCACAGGTTGACTCCGTGCTGACGGCAACGGCAACTTGTGCCGGTGGAACCTGTATTGGTGTCACCTACCAGTGGCAAATTGAAACCGGCGTCGGTACCAATGCGTTTACTGACATAAGCGGCGCAACCAGCAGCACCTATACTCCAGTACGGACCGACCAGAGACTGAGAGTGCAGGTTGTTGTCAGCAACGCAGTTGCTCAGTAAGCAAGAGCCAGGCCCAGACAGGGCTAAATCATTACTCCTGTCTGGGTTAATTAATCCAACAAAACAGTATGATGGATACGCTGGATGCCGCACCGTAATTCTACATTCAATGGTTTTCTGTTCAGGATCTTATTGGTTCTGAGCATTGCCTTGAGTCATACGGCGCAGGCTATCCAGCTTTCCACAACCCCCGTTCATGGGCGTGAACCCACGACAACCCTGAGCGTAAATACGCAGCAGCCACGGGTTGGGGATGTGGTGACTGTCACCTCAAACTTTCTTGATGCGGACGGTGACTCTGAGCAGGGCACAACTTACCAGTGGACATTGGATGGTGCTCCTATCAACGGAGCGACCAGCCCAAGCTATACGCTGAACCTCAGCGATATCCTGGCAGGAAGTGAATTGAATATCGTCGTTACCCCACAGACCGATCCGAGTATCACCATACCGAGCGTAGGCCAGCCGGTTCAGCTAGTTAACCCGGTAAATATCAAATGGCAGCATACGATTTCCAGCCTGGTATGGGCCGAGTCTCCCTTGGGCGTAGTAGCCGACGGGCAGGCGGCCAATACCGTACGTGCCACAGTTCAGTATCTGGACGGAACCCTTGCCGTAGGCGCAACGGTGCTTTTTGATGCAGATAATCTGGCGGTAATATCCAGAGCGGTGCAAACCGATATCAATGGGGTCGCTACCGCTTATGTGACTACCGATATTGCCGGTACCACCGCTGTAACAGCCAGTATTGATGATGATACCCAGTCGATTGATACGCTTTTTTTTGCAGGCCCGGCAGACGTCGTGCGCGCGGAAGTCACTCAGAATAACGCCGTTGCCAATGGAGTTTCCGACAATAATGTGCTGGTCAGCGTGGAAGATATTAATGGGAATAACATCGCGGGTGAAACCGTGAATTTCACCGCAACCAATGGCGTGACGCTTTCTAAATCCAGTGCTCAGACTGACATCAACGGTGATGTTGAAATTGCGTTAACCAGCGATACTGCTGTCAGCAGCGAGGTTACTGCCACCGTCGCCAGTGGCGCTGCTGCTACCGTTACCGTAGATTTTTCTGAAGAGTTGCGCATGACACAAGTTTTGGTCAACGGTGCATCCTTCTCGATCACTGATGGTTTTCCAAAAACCGGCTTTGTCGGTGCGCGCTTCCAGCTAGTGGTCGGTGAAACTCCAGCAGATAATAGCGATTATCAGTGGCGTGCCGATCAGAGCTGGGTCAGTGTAGATGGTAGTGGCAATGTCACCTTTAACAGTGAGCCCAGCTCGGCTAATAATAGCGTCACCATCACGGCGGAGCATCAATCTAATGGTACAATATTGACCTACCAATTTACGGTCAACCGTTGGTTCAGAAACAACAGCTTTAACATCATGGGGCACAGTGACGCGGTGGCCTGGTGCAATTCTCAAGGCGGCGGTTACGTGCTACCTGGTTATCAAGAAATGACAGACCGAACCCCAGCTATTGAGACGGGCGGCAGCAGGGATGCCAATGGGCGATTATGGAATGAGTGGGGCAGTATGGGCAGTTACTCTAACGGATGGTTCTCTGGCAACTACTGGGCGAAGGAAATGACCAGTGATAGTAATGGCTGGCACTATACTTACCTTGGTAACGGTAACTTATTCAGTTTCCCGTTAGACGGTGCAACCTATGTCACTTGCTCGGCGTCTCGATAATGTCGTTGGCCGGACGAGTTTGATGTGCAATGCATTTCCCTCAGCGATAAAAAAATAAGCTGATTATCGGCATGGTTAACTCTATCCCCAAAATAATTCGAGTTGCATGACAAAAACGCAATGCGTTTTTGAACAGCGCTTGCGCTGGCCCCGTAGGGGCGAGGCCCATGGACGGGCCGAGTAGTTGGACGAAGCCAAAACCCATGCAACTTGAGGTATGAAGGGTATAAAAGCTTAATGCCCAAACCTGCTTTTATCTGCCTGACACAGAGTTTGAGCTGCGTGGCGCTGTGCCCTTATTGCTGTACCACCTATCATTGTTATTAATAAAAAAACACATTAATACTAACAACTTATCATTAAATTTAAATAATCAACCGGATTAATGAATCCGTTTTTTATTAAATTTAAAAAGCGTGATCTACCCCAGTCGCGTTTTATGATCAAAGTCAAACGGCGCTAAAAAATAAAAATGATAATCAGACGTCACCAAAAAATAATCACTTATTCAGGAAATACGCTATGTCTAATGAAAGCTCGCTCCCGACTCAACCGGAAAAGGAAGATATGAAGGTTGGCATTGGCGCTTATATATCACTGATATTTGCCATGGTCTTTTTTCAGGCCTGTTAGGCGGAAAAGAGTGGTGGGCAGTGTTTGACTTCACGACGCTAAATGGTTCATTCGGCAAGGTTGCCTCTAACGTCACTCAAGTTGACGGTGCCCTTGATGTCACTAAGAGCACCTTTCGCGGTAACGGCGGTGGCGGTGCAATGGATGGTTTTCTATTTGCTTTTGGGCTTATTCCATCCGTTATGTTTGCGTTAGGTATGATTAACGTTTTAGAGCATTATGGTGCATTGAATGCAGCACGTAAACTGCTTACTCCACTACTTCGCCCGCTCTTGGGTATTCCGGGTTCGACCGGTTTAGCGATTATCGGTAGTTTGCAAAGTACCGACGTTGGGGCCTCGCTTACCCGCGCTCTGGTTGATGAAGGCCAAATAAATGAGAAGGAAAAAGACGTAATCACTATGTTCCAGTTTTCTGCTGGTGCGATGATCACCAATTTCTTCTCCTCCGGAGCGGTATTATTCACCCTGATGTTGGCGGATGGAACGCCAGCGGTACCAGCGTCTATCGGGCTGTGTATTTGTGTCATGTTTGTTATGAAAATCGTTGGCGCAAACTTCCTTCGCATTTATCTGACATTTACTAGCAAAAAAGAAGCTTAAAAAATAAATAATGTAAAAAATGAAGGATTAAATATTATGTCAAACCCAAGTAAACCCATGATCACCGACGTATTTGTTGCTGGCGCACGTAAAGGATGGGGAATTGCCACCTCCAGTACCTTACCTAACGTCCTGATGGCTTTTGTCATTATTAAAGCTTTAGAGATCACCGGTACCTTGAAAGGTTTAGGTATGATCTTCTCCCCACTGATGAATCTGTTTGGTTTACCGGGGGAAGCGGCTGCGGTATTAATCGGCGGTTGGATGTCAATGGGCGGAGGCATAGGTGTCGCCGTCAGTTTGTTTGCCAACGGTACCTTAACCGGTGAACATCTGGCGATTCTGGCCCCGGCTATTTATCTTATGGGTTCACAAATTCAGTATGCTGGCCGCATCCTGGGGGTGATTGGTACCAAAGCCAGTAAGATCCCTGTGATGATTGCTATTTCGGTTATTAATGCCTTTATCGCTATGTTCCTGATGAGAATTTTTATTGGCTGACATCAAATTCCCCGAGTTTCGCTGCCATATCGGATGGCGCAGAAGCCTACGAATGATAAGGATAAATAATGCAGTTAAATCAATATCTAGATGAATTACGCCCGCTGGTTAACGTTGATTGCGGAACTCAGACTACACAAGGCGTTACCGTTATCGCCGAACGTATGGAAAAAAAATATAAAGAGTTAGGCTGGCATACTGAAATTGTCGATCTAGGTAAAGAGGTTGGCCCCGGCGTTTTCGCTACCAATAAACCCGATGCAACTGAGTTTGACGTATTGCTGATCGGCCATATGGATACCGTATTTCCGCCGGGAACCGCAGCTGAAAGGCCAATGTCCAGCGACGATACTCGCTTGTATGGTCCGGGCTCGGCAGATATGAAGTCCGGTCTGCTGAATATTCTTTGGGCAATTCGCGCGTTAGACAGTAAAGATGCTGCAAGACTATCGATTGCCGTTGCCATGAACCCGGATGAAGAAACCGGTTCCGTCCATTCCCATAAATGGCTGGGTGAATACGCCAAAAAAAGTCGCTGCGTGCTGGTTGCCGAAGCCGCTCGTGCCGATGGTTCTTTAGTTAAAGCCCGCAAAGGTATGGCGCGTTATTGCATCGATTTCCACGGTCGTGCGGCCCATGCAGGCAATGCGCCGGAAAAAGGTCGTTCAGCCATTACCGAATTGGCTAACTGGGTGCTGGCGATTAATAAGCTGGGAAATCCACAGTTAGGCACCACGCTGAACGTTGGCGTAATTAGCGGTGGTGATGCGGCCAATATTGTTGCCGATAAAGCGCAGGCTATAGTGGATGTACGCTTCTGGAATAATGATGAATACGATCGTATTGGCAAAGCCGTACAGGAAATGACGAAAACCGCCTATGTAGCGGATGTAACCACCAAGGTAACGGAGATGGCCCATACGCCAGCGATGTCTCCTACCGCTGAAACAGAGATGCTGATGGCTCTGGTTGAGCGCTGTGGTCAAGAAGAGGGGATTGCGATCAACTGGCAAGCAGTGGGTGGCGGTTCCGATGCGAATCACACTGCGGCGTTAGGCATTCCGTCCTTAGACGGTTTCGGCCCTATTGGCGCTGACTTCCATAGTCCAGCGGAATACGTTGAGCTTGATAGTATTCTTCCGCGCATCAAGTTGCTGAGCCGAGTGATTAGTTCACTGTAGATTTAACGGAATAAAGCCAGATAAGCCTTAATAGTCAGTGCCGAATCGTTTAACGATTCGGCACTGTTCACCCAGTTCATCAGTCATGTTAATGATCCCAGCGGCGCTCACGTGCAATTAAGGGACACAGCCTAAGGTTTAATCAGGCCAGAGATTCACATCATCAACTGCGGATCCTGTTGACAAAAATCTGCCAGATGCTCAATCAGAGCACGTACTCTGGCCGGAACATAGCGCTGCTGTGACCATACCGCATAAATTTCCCGCGCGGCACCCTGCCATTGCGGCAATACCGGAACCAGTTCACCGCGACGCAGTTGGTTATGGCACAAACTCATCGGGCAAAGCAGGATCCCTAATCCTGACAGCACCGCATGCAGCGCCAGAGAAACGCTGTTAACACAAATTTTCCCTTGCGGCTGCCAACGTACGGTTTCCCCACTCTGAATGTGCCGCAGGGCCCAAGTAGATAATGGTGCGCTAATCACCAAATCGCGCAACCTGAGTTCATCCAGAGAATCAGGCATACCGTACTTCGCCAGATAACCGGGGGAGGCCACCAGTATCACCTCTTTGGCTTGCCCCAGTTTGCGCAGATTGAGTAATGAGTCAGGCTGCGCGCCTACGCGGATCGCCACATCAGCACCGCTGCCGATCAAATCCTGCGTGTAGTTATCCAATTCCAGCTCAAGCCGAACTTCTGGATACCGCTCCAGGAACGATATCCAGGCCGGAGCCAGATTATCATTGGCTAAATCAGCCGGTGCTAGTACACGGATCAGGCCGCTGACCTGGTGCAATGTAACATCCAGTTTCGCCGTGGCTTGCAGTAGGGAGTGCACCAACGGGCGACACTGTTCGTAGTATTGCCAACCTTCCCGGGTGGGTGTCATACGTCGGGCACTGCGGTGAAGCAGACGGCAACCCAGATGCTGCTCTAACTTCTGCAAGCGGCGCGTCAAGGTAGGGGCGGGAATCGATGCCTTTTCCGCCGCAGCACGCAAGCTGCCTGTTTCGACGATGCTCACAAACAGCGCTAGTTCATTCAACATGATTTCATATTCGTAATTTAAGATTCAATTTTTCAATCTAGTTTCATTAATCGACTCTGTCTAGAATTTCTCTGTCGTTTTGATAAAGGTATTTTCCAAGGAGAGAGTGACCATGAGCCACAAAGCTGAAGCTACAGCGTTAATCAAGTCAAAACCGGGTAAGGCGGCAGAGTTGAAAACTGCCATTCTGGAGTTGATCGAAGAGACGGTAAAAGAACCAGGATGTGAACTGTTTAAAGTTTTTCAAAATGATACCAACCCGGAAGAATTTACCCTTTGGGAAATTTTCAGCACTCCGTCCGCACTTAAGGAACATTTGGAGAAGAGCTACACGCAAAAATTCTTTTCTCTTGAACTTACCGCATCGGTATCCGCCATCCATCATAGCCAATTGAGCCGATAGTGTCTTACCACCAATTACTGCACTCACAGGCGGCCAAAAGTCGGCCGCCAGCGGCGCTCACGTGCAATTAAGGGACACAGCCTAGTTTCTATCGCACTTAAGGAAATACCCAGATGCAAAGTTATCGTTTCAAACAGTTTGGTAGTCTTGAACACTTAGCGCTCCATCAGGAGCAGATGCCGCAACCACAAGCGCGGGAAGTGCTGATCCGGGTACGTGCTACGTCGCTTAACTATCGCGATCTGGCCATTATGAATGGCCAATATACGCTGCCTTCCAGCCCTGGATTTATACCGTTATCCGATGCCGCTGGTGAAGTGGTACAAATTGGTGAGCGGGTTGAACGCTTTAAGGTTGGTGACCGAGTGGTGAATACCTTTATGCCACGCTGGTTTGGCGGTGCGTTTCAGGCTTCTGTGCGCGATGAGCTTTACGGTAGTAACCGCGACGGTTGGCTAGCGGAATATAAAGTGGTTAGCGAGGAGTCGCTATTACCGTTACCTGAACATCTCAGCTTCGAACAGGGGGCGACGCTTCCCTGTGCAGCCGTTACCGCCTGGGCAGCATTGAATGGTGACAGGCCGGTTAAGGCGGGTGAGACGGTATTAACTTTAGGTTCCGGTGGCGTTTCGTTGTTTGCCATTCAGTTGGCAAAAGCCATGGGGGCAAGAGTAATTGCCACCACTTCTAGCGAAGCTAAAGCTGAACGGTTGAAGGCACTGGGTGCTGATGATGTCATCAGCTATGTTCAATACCCAGAATGGGGCCAGGAAGTTGTTCGCTTGACCGCTGGGCAGGGAGTCAATCGGATAATCGAAGTGGGCGGCCCGGGCACGTTGAATCAATCCATCCAGGCTATCGGTATCGGTGGTGAACTGGCGTTGATCGGATTTGTGGCACAGGATGCGGTGGCAATAGACTTCTTCAGCCTGTTTAAAAGCGCAGCCCGTTTCCGGGTGATCAGCGTAGGTTCACGTGAGGATTTTGAACAAATGAACCGCGTATTGGTACTGAATAAAATTGTCCCGGTTATTGATAGCGTTTTTCCGTTCGCAGAAGCCACACAGGCCTGGCAACGTTTCGATTCACGCCAGCACTTTGGGAAGGTAGTTATCAGTCATTAGGCTGTGTCCCGCGAGCGCCGCTGGTGGGACATTGAGGAGCACTGCCTGGTTTGAACGTTGCCTCTGGTTTTGGCAGACAATTTCACAGGGCAACACTTGCGAACATGCCAAGGTAAGAACTTTCTTGGTGCTGCAGGATTACTCTTAATGTTTTTATTTGAGAATTACCTTGGTTTACTGTGCTTACCAAAGTGACCAATCAGAATAAAAACATTAAAAAATTTAATTTAAGAGTAATTAGAAGAATTAATATCTTAAGATGTACTTTTTAATGGTTAATGATTCCATTTGTGATCTAAGTCGATAAAATGCTCCCCGTCGAAGCAAAGCTAATCGATAAACGCAACTAGCGCATTTTCAGAGATTGGCAGACTGACACACGATCAGCGTGATCGAAATTTTCTGGTGGTGGGAAACTAAATCCACCACCTATAGAAATTCAGAGAAAACGTATTGATAACTTTATAGGTAAGTGAAGTTTCAGGGTTTAACTCATTTGCCAACATGGGATCTATAGGTAGAACAGAATATGAAAATGAACAAAATTGCGGTTATGGTTGCTGGCTTGGCTTTGTCTACTGCAGCGCTGGCTGACAACATAATTAAATTCCAGGGTGAAGTTGCCGAGCAAACTTGCGACATCAGCATCAACGGCAGTACTTCAAGCCCACTGATCCTGTTGCCAACCGTACCCGCTTCATCATTAGTGACCCCAGGTACTACCGCAGGTCAGACGCCCTTTACCATTGGTCTGACCGGTTGCGCCGCTCCTGCCAGCACGACCGCGATCAAAACTGTGTTTGTTGGTAATAACCTGACGCAAGAAGGCCGTATGGGCAACACAGGTTCAGCAAGCAATGTGTCTCTACAGTTGGTTGACCCAGCAGCTTCAGCTATTCCGTTGGATCTGACTGGGCAAAACGGCGCTGCAGGTCTGTCACTGGCAATGGGCGCGACTTCTACATCCCACGATTTTGCTGTTCAATATTACTCAGAAGGTAATACTACCGCAGGTTCGGTGCTGGGTAGCGTGCAGTACTCGGTTTCTTACCAGTAATAGTTAAAACCGCCTCGTTTAAAACCGGCTAATCAGAAAACGCTGATTGGCCGGTTTGCTTATGCAATTCTATCCATAAACGACCTACCTGATCTGCCATCCCGCACACTTCGCGCCGCAGTCAATACCACAGGTTCATAACGCTGAAATTGGCAGATAGCAAGGCCGAATTTTACGGTAGCCGGGCTCTCAATGAGATGACTGACGCAGTTGCTTTTCTTTTTGATCAGCGCAACCTGCTATCATCTGGCGACCCCCTTTGAGCAAAGTTTCCATTTCAACGAGAGCTTTTTCGTCCTGCTGAGACTCAGGGTTTTCAGACGACAACCCTGTTGAAAACACCTCAATCAGGCGGCTGCATTGGCCTTTGCTTAGTACAGATTGTTTATTGAGGCAGGCTGTTATTTCTTTCTGTGCATCCTTAGGCAAAACCGTGTCTGCGGCTGAAGAGTTGCCACCGCTTACCTGTTTGGCAAATTTTGCGCGGAAATCGTTAACCGGTTGCTTGAGCTCTGGGTAAACCTGAGCACAGGCTTCCGGCACGGCAAATATGAGGTACAACGTCATCACGGAGTCGGTAATGTCTCCACTATCGTCCTCTGCAGGAGCGGCATTGGCAGTCACTGAAAATAGCAGTGAAAGGGCTGAGAAAAGCACACAGAATTTTTTGGGCATAGAAATATCCTAATAAAATAAATGCACAAAAATGGGGCAAGTAGACCGACACTCGCTGGGATATAGCGTGCTGCAATACCCGAACTCTGTCCGTCAAGATCCTTACTTGCTGTTTATACAATTTTGATTGTACTAACCAGAGGCTTCTACTACCGAGTCGTGCCTAAACCCTTTATACTCTTCATACTTCAAGTTGCTTGGGTGTTGGCTGCGCTTACTCACCCCAGTCACATAGTTATCTATGCTCCTGGGGCCTCGCAAGCTTGCCGCCTACAAGCAACTCGAATTATTTTGGGTATATAGGTAAAAGCACATTTCTCTGGCTCATTATCATGATGACAAAGCAATTCATCAAGTGTTTGAAGCACGCTTTAAGGCATTATGTATATCTGCCAGCGACTCACAGCGCAGAACAGGAATATTCAACTGACTCAGATAATTAACAAATAACTCTTCAGCTTTTTGCACTTGCTTTTTAAAGCCCAAAAGGTCGTCATACTGAAAGGCGTCTATAAAATTAATAGGTGGCAACCTACAGCGCTGGCAGAATGCATCTACCTCACTCTGCAATGTGAGTGCTGCAATAAAGCATGTCCGGTAGTTTTCAGCATCACAGTTGAAGTATATTTTGTTCCAGATAGAAGTTAACTCTTCATAAAGCCCAATAAAATCAGTAATTTTAATCGGTTCGTTATCTATCTCAGTGATTAAATCATCAAGTAACTTTTCTGTGGAGGTGATTAAGTCAAGACTGGCGGCTAAAATCTCATCTAAATCACTTGGTTTAATTAAACTTAAGTAATTCTCATGAAATTTTTTCGGTAAAATATCAAGTGAGAGTAACTCTTCTAAATGATGTTTTATGCCAAATTTTAAGAATTTATTGTTAGTAAGTAGTAACGCATTTGATATTTGCAGTAAAATATTTCCGGAAGCTAAGCGAATCGATTTAACATTCGGTGCTCCCTGGAGATTGAAATAATTCACCTTGGCTTCATTAAGGTGTTTTTTAGCTTTTGATATCATATCCTTACTGGTGGTTGCCGTTGTTCTCTGCAGAATTTTGGCTTGAAGTTGATGGAAACGCCTTTCATCTTCAGCAGAGTGACTGTAAACAACTTTAGCTTCGGTAACTAATGATGTCAGCATGTCGTCAAAGTCGCTGATTTTTTCCAGTCTCTGCCAGGACATGTCCCAAAAGTCATAGCCAATACCCATATAGATAAATGCAATATTGAGCTTATTAAAGCTATTTCTTTTGGGAACATAGTAAAAATCAAGGTCGGACATAGCATTTGCTGTGCCATTGACATAAGAGCCATAGCAGCAGACCAAGGAAATATCATCGGCATGCTTTTCTTTAATATGGCTCAAGAACAGTTCTAAAATTTCGCGGTTTCTACCTTCCAATTGGTGCGCTCCCTATTTGAGGATATGCGAAATTTTTAGCACAAACACTGCAGTTGTTCATACCGTTATTGGTGCTGCTTGTATACCGCTGTAAAAGTAACACAGCCTAGGCTTCACAAATAGATAATTGCCTAGGCATTTTTATTGACGTGAGTGATAGAGTCCTCTGCTTTCAAGCGCTTGCGTAACCGACTGGCAATCGCAACTGCAATCAGTCCGCCGATCATTGAGGTGTGCTCCAAAGCCCAGAGCAAAGCCAACTGGGCATCGGGTTGCGGCAGTGCCCAGAAACGATGGACGATCAGAATCGTCGACGCTAAAAACAGAGACAAGGCTCCAGCACCCAGCCATAAGGCTCGATCCAGCAGCAGCAACACTGAGCCCGTCAGCAAGATCAGGATAGTGGCAATGTTGAATAGCCAGTAAGGTTGCAGACCTGCGGCACGCATCTCGTTCAAGCCAGCTTCAAAGTCGATGAGCTTGGCCAGTCCGGAGGACAGAAAAACGACTGACAGAAGAAGCCGTGCGGACAGCCATAGCCAGCGGCTGTCCAGTGTCGTGCCGATAAAATTACCCATGTACGTTACTCCTGGTGATAGGCCAGCAAGGGGCACAGCCTAGTGTTGTAAGGGGGAAGTGCAATAAGGCATTGCAAGCGCTCACTCATGGCAGTATAAGACCTTAAGTTAACTTGAGGTCAAGAGTTATGACTACCAAACAAACAGTTGATTTTTCTCGTGCATTGACGGTCGGTGAAGTGGCGCAGCGCAGTGGTGTACCGGTCTCCACGATCCATTTCTATGAATCCAAGGGGTTGATCGCCAGCACGCGCAGCGAGGGCAACCAAAGGCGATTCTCCTCAGTGGTGCTGCGTTATATTGCGATCATCAAGGTAGCGCAGCGTACCGGCATTCCGCTGGAAGAGATCAAACAAGCATTGGGTCGCCATGCGCCAGGCGACAAACTGACGGCGGCACAGTGGCGGAAACTCTCCTCGTACTGGCGCGAAAGCCTGGATGATCGCATCAAAAAGCTGACACGCTTGCGCGATGAGTTGGACAGTTGCATCGGCTGTGGTTGTCTTTCCCTGGACGATTGCCCGCTGCGTAATCCTGACGATGTTCTGTGGGAGCAAGGATCGGGGCCGCAGATCTTAGAGCGCCCGTAGCGTTTGCCCCGTAAACCCTGGCCCATCTGCTTTTAGCGTCTAGATTGTTCATCCAGCACTGCAAGCTATAGGTTACTGGGCTATAGGCTCGCCCGCCAGCCTCTGTTACTGTATGTTAAACACAAAGCAGCCTAGACAACGAGTAGCGTGTTTTCCGAAGTTCATGTCGATATACTCTAAATAATTCGAGTTGCAGGAAGGCGGCAACGCAGTGAATCCCCAGGAGCTTACTCCGGTAAGTGACTGGGGTGAACGAGGAAAGCCAACGTACATGCAACTTGAAGTATGACGAGTATAGGTTCATTTATCACCGACAACCCTACCGGTAGTTCAATTTCATCATAAAAGTCCCCCAAAACTCCGAAGGAGTAACAGAATGAAATCACGTGCATTGATTGTTGGCGTCAGTGGTGTTGTGGGCAGTGCACTTGCGACCAAGCTGTTGGCCGAAGGCTGGCAGGTTTATGGCCTGTCGCGCGGCAACACCCCAGTCCCGGAAGGCTGTACGGCATTGACAGCAGATTTAACCTCACAACAGGCGGTGAAAAACGCATTGCAGGGTATTGAGGTGGATAAGGTGTTCTTCAGCGTTTGGGCGCGGCAGGAGAATGAACAAGAGAATATCCGGGTTAATGGTGCGATGGTACGCCATGTACTGGAAGCACTAGGCAGTAGCCTGAAGGGCGGCCATGTGGCGTTGGTCACGGGGCTGAAGCACTACCTTGGTCCGTTTGATGCTTACGGTAAAGGGGAGGTGCCGCTCACGCCGTTCCGCGAAGAACAGGGGCGCCAGCCAGTAGATAATTTTTATTACGCGCAAGAGGATGAAGTATTTGCCGCCGCTGAAAAATACCACTTCAGTTGGTCTGTGCATCGCCCACATACCATTATCGGTTATGCAGTGGGTAATGCGATGAATATGGGGCAAACTCTGGCGGTGTATGCCACGCTGTGCAAGCAAACCGGTCAACCATTTGTGTTTCCCGGGTCTTCTGCGCAATGGCATGGTGTGACCGATATGACGGATGCTCGTCTGCTGGCGTCACAGTTACTGTGGGCGGCAACCAGTAAACAGGCAGCGGATCAGGATTTCAATGTGGTCAATGGCGATGTGTTTCGTTGGAAATGGATGTGGGGAGAAATCGCCCATTACTTTGGCGTAGAGCCGGTGCCATTCAGCGGTGAAGCACAACCGCTGGAAGGGCGAATGCAGGATGCCGCTGCGCAGTGGCAGACGATTGCCGAACAGTTCTCTCTGAAGCAGGCGGATGTCAATAGGTTGGCTTCATGGTGGCATACCGATGCTGACTTGGGCCGCCCGATGGAGGTGTTTACCGACGTCAGCAAAAGCCGCAAAGCAGGATTTATGGATTATCAGTGCACCCGCGACGCCTTTATCGAACTGTTCGATAAATTAAAAGCTGAGAAGATGATCCCGTAAGCGGGGGTTGATTTTCTTCTTCTGCAGGTAGAGTACCCGCAACCGGGGTAATCTGTGGCCGCGCATGGCAGTTCTGGCATTGCGTGGCTGGATACGTGGAATCCCGGTGATAGAGGAGACTGAATGGCCTCCCTTCGTTCAAAAAATTGAGACCAGTACTCAGGTCTTATTTGCCACTTAAACCCAATCTTATTTATAAATTTCAGCAGAACCACATAAATGGTTGTTACCAGAAGCGGCGGTAATGCGGTATGAGCTTGCACCCATTTCGGCAGCTTTGGCAACCAGTTCATTTTGCAGGCTGGTAAGGTTGTTACTTTCCGTACATGCGCTGATCACGCCGATTTTCAGCTGCTCGGATGGTGCTGAGTCAACCGCAGTAGCAGCCATGGAAGTGAAGGAAAGGGTAGCCAGAGCAAGAGTGATGATAATTATTTCTAAGTTTTTCATGATGCAATTTCCTTTTTCGTATGGGTATACGGGGGCGGTTTTAAACGGGAGCTGTTATCTGCAATGTTTTCTCAATGTCGAGTGGCGCAGTCGGCCACTCGGTAATGGGTTGTAGCCGCTAGGCTGCTAGTCTTCGCGGGCTGGGTATCCGGCCTCGCTTAGCGCCGCGTAGAAAGCACTTTCCTGCAAAGCACTTTCGATCCTGACTTCACGTGTGGGCGGGTCGGTTTCGATTTGGGCCTGCGGGTCGACGCTCAGCAGTGCCTTGGTGACGGACTTGGCGCAGCCGCCGCAGGTCATGTTTGGGATGTTAAAACTCAGCATTTTGACTCTCTTGGTTAATATGTCCCCCAACTGTGGGGGCTGATTACGTGACAAGGTCAATCGCTTTCAACCGGGTGATACTTCACTCGGCGTGACTCAGTGCGCTAAGGTTTTGCTTCTCCGGTTCATTGACACGTGCATCGACTGACATAGGGGCCTTGAATCGTTTGAGTCGCAGCGCGTTGCCAAGTACAAAGACGCTGGAGAGTGCCATCGCGGCGGCGGCAAAGATCGGTGAAAGCAGGGTGCCGTTCACTGGGTAGAGTGCACCTGCTGCAACCGGGATAAGCACCGCGTTATAGGCAAAGGCCCAGAACAGGTTCTGCTTGATGTTGCGGATTGTCGCCTGACTGAGCGCGATAGCATTCGGCACGCCACGCAGATCGCCGGACATCAGCACCACGTCGGCGGCTTCTATTGCCACATCGGTACCTGTGCCGATGGCGAGCCCAACGTCCGCTTCGGCCAGAGCCGGTGCATCGTTGATGCCATCGCCCACGAAGGCTACCCGTGCACCATTAATGCGGAACTGCTTCAGGGCCGCGACCTTGCCATCGGGCAACACTTCGGCGGCCACTTCATCAATGCCTAACTGCTTGGCGATTGCCGCTGCCGTTGCTGCGTTGTCGCCAGTGATCATGGCCACCTTGAGGCCGAGCGCATGTAGCGCCTTGATCGCCTCAGGCGTCGTTTCTTTGATCGGATCGGCGACCGCAATCACTGCCGCCAGGCGGCCATCAATCGCCGCATAGAGCGGGCTCTTGCCTTGTTCACCCAGACGTTGTGCGGCGGGCAGGAAGCTCGCCACATCGAGGCCCAGTTGCGTCATAAAGCGGTCCGCGCCAACGGACACGGTCCGGCCCGCGATCCGCGCCGATACGCCAAAGCCCGGAGTGGCTTCAAAATCCTCGATGGGCGCGAGTGTGATATCCCGCTGCTTTGCCGCCGCCACTATCGCTTCAGCAATCGGGTGTTCGGAACGGGTTTCGACCGCTGCAACCAGTGCGAGCACCTCGTTATATTCGAAACCCTCAGCGGGAAAGAGATCGGTCAGTTCTGGGCGCCCTTTAGTCAGCGTACCAGTTTTATCGAGCGCGATGACGCTCACATCGCGCAGTGCCTGCAAGGCTTCCCCTTTGCGGAACAGCACGCCGATCTCGGCGGCGCGGCCTGTGCCAACCATAATAGAGGTTGGCGTGGCCAGCCCCATGGCGCAAGGGCAGGCGATGATCAGCACCGCGACCGCATTGACCAGCGCGAAGGTCAACGCCGGGGCTGGCCCGAAGATCAGCCACACCAGGAAGGTCAGCGCAGCTGCAGCCATTACCGCAGGTACAAACCACATGGTCACCTTGTCGACCAGGGCCTGGATCGGCAGCTTGGAACCCTGCGCTTCCTCAACCAGACGGATGATCTGCGCAAGCACGGTATTGGCACCGATCTTGGTGACGCGGAAACTGAAAGCGCCCGTTTTGTTAATCGTGCCACCGACCACTGCGGCCCCAACGCCCTTCGAAACGGGCACCGGCTCACCAGTGATCATGCTCTCGTCAACATAAGAGGCACCTTCGATAACCTCGCCGTCGACCGGGACTTTCTCGCCGGGGCGAACGAACACAACGTCACCGGTCGTGACCTGATCGAGCGGGATCTCTACCGTCTGGCCGTCGCGCTCAATGCGCGCAGTCTTGGGCTGAAGCCCGACAAGCCGCTTGATGGCCTGCGAGGTTCGCCCTTTGGCGCGTGACTCGAGCATGCGTCCTAGCAGGATCAGGGTGACGATAACCGCCGCAGCCTCAAAATAGACGTTGGCGGTACCTTCCGGCAGTACAGCGGAGGCGAAGGTTGCGACCACCGAATAGCCGTAGGCTGCCGCCGTACCGACCGCCACCAGCGAGTTCATGTCGGGGGCACCACGCAGCAACGCGGGTATGCCCTTGCGAAAGAAGCGCAGACCCGGACCAAACAGCACGATGGTGGTAAGTGCGAACTGAAGATACCAACTCGTTTGCATCCCCAAGACCATCATTACCCACTGATGTATGGCGGGGATCAGGTGCGAACCCATCTCGAGGATGAAGATCGGCAGGGTGAGGACGGCGGCAACCGACAATGAGCGCTGTAGTGCCCGCGCCTCGCTTTCGCGACGCTCGGTGTCCTGATCGTTGGCATTGGCCGTCTCGGCCGACAAGCGACGGGCCTTATAACCCGCCAATTCCACCGCCGCTTCAAGATCGGCAGTGGAGACCACTCCGGCCAAGTGCCGCACTCGTGCACGCTCTGTTGCCAGGTTAACGTTGGCTTCAAGCACCCCGGGAACGTGCTTGAGCGCCTTCTCGACCCGGCCTACACAGGATGCGCAGGTCATTTCTTCGATGGCGAGCTCGGTGGTTTCTTCGCGGACGGCGTAGCCTGCGCCTTCAACAGCGCTGGCTGCCGCCTGCGGATCGGCCTGGCCGCTGAAAGTGATGTCGGCGCGCTCCGTGGCGAGATTGACTGCCGCCGTCTGCACACCGGGGACAGCTTTCAACGCACGTTCGACCCGGCCGACACAGGATGCACAAGTCATGCCTTCGACCGGCAGGCTCAGGCGATTGACCACAGACGCGGATGAATTAGTGCCTGATTGGAGAGCCATTGTTGTACTCCTTGAATGTGACTGAGGAAGAAAAGCTTAAAGCTTCCCACCGCGGGAAGGTCAAGGGCTGTTGGTTTTTATTTCGCAATGCTCAGGTTCGGCGTGCCGTCGGTGCCGCTACAGTTGCGATCTGCCTCGGTGCAAATTTCCCAGCCGCCGCCTAGCGCCTTGTAAATGCTGACAACGGCAAGCCGCTGATCGGTGCGAGCGACCGTCAGCGCACGTCGGCTTGTGAAGTCGGATCGTTCGGCTTCGAGGACTTCCAGGTACAGACCTTCACCGGCTAAAAAACGTATTCGGGCAAGACGTGCCGCCTGACGATTGGCGTTTGACTCCAACAGACGCAGTTCCAGCGTACTGCCAGCGGCTGCATAGCTTTTAAAGGCGTCATCTGTTTCCTGCAGTGCACGTAATACGGTCTGGTCGTAGACGATCAACGCCTGTTTCGTGCGCGCTTCGCTAGCGGCGATTTGAGCGCGTATGCGCCCGTGATCGAGAAGCGACCAGCGAATTACCGGCCCTAAGAAACTGGCAAACGACCCCGCACCATTCATGGCATCCAGGTTACCTACCACCAGTCCGATGGAGCCTTGTATCTGCACCTCGGGGTAGAGACCGGCAGTTTCTACCCCAATCCGTGCGGTCGCCGCAGCCAGGGCCCGTTCGGCCGCCGCAACATCGGCCCGGCGTGAGAGAAGCGCCGAGGGTTCGCCGACGGCGATGGTTCGAATAACCAGTGTCTCGCGCAGCGGCTGGCCAGTGGGTGGCGTGAACGTTTGGGGAGCAATGCCAAGCAGGATTGCCAGGGCATTGGCAGAACCCGCACGACGGCGCTCCAATTCGGGTAGGGTCACCTCGACATTGCGTAACAAGGCTTCGGCACGCAGTCGGTCGAATTCGCTGGCAGATCCGTTATTCACCAGACGCTCGACCAGCGCCAGGCTTTCACGCTGGCTTTGAGTAATATCAGTGGCGACAGCGAATTCCGCCTCGATACCGCGTAGCTCGAACCAGGTGGCGGCCACGGCCGCCGTAACGCCAGCCTGTACACCTCGCAGCAGCGCCTCGCGGGAACCCGCTTGCGCCTGTGCTGCCTCCACCGACCGCCGCACGCGGCCAAAGAGATCGATTTCCCAGGCAGCGTCAACCGCGCCGCGATAGGTTTCGCTGCTACGTGGTTGCCCTGGTAGCGTCTCGACCTCACTCAAACGACGGGTTTCATAGCTGAGAGCAGGACCGCCGCTAGGCAGGAAGCCCTGATAGTTGCCGCGCAGTATCGCCTTTGCCTCGTCGAGCCGTGCGGCAGCGATCCCGATATCATGGTTCGCCGCGAGCGCCTGCTGGATCAAGGTGGCAAGCGCCGGGTCGTCGAAGTTGTTCCACCACGCTACCTCGACCGCTGCCGAATTGAGGCCGGCGATGGGTTTAC
Organism: Serratia aquatilis; assembly: GCF_044865145.1. Taxonomy (NCBI): domain Bacteria; kingdom Pseudomonadati; phylum Pseudomonadota; class Gammaproteobacteria; order Enterobacterales; family Yersiniaceae; genus Serratia; species Serratia aquatilis. The sequence continues at coordinate 2,078,381 of NZ_CP173186.1, forward strand.
CGAAGCTGCTGGGCAGGCGAGACTCAGGCGGCGAGTAGTCGGGGCCGACCGCTGCACATCCGGTCAGCAGCAGCGCACTCAGGGGCAACAGTATGGCTTGATAGAAATTCCTCATGACTTGCGCCCCTCGGTACGCGCCTTCACTCTTGACCTGTAACGCTCGAAGCCGGTTGCCAGGCCGCGCATGGCGACATAAAAGACCGGCGTCAGGAACAGGCCGAACAGCGTTACGCCGAGCATGCCTGCGAAGACCGCAATCCCCATGGCTTGGCGCATCTCTGCACCGGCCCCGCTGGCCAGTACCAGTGGCACCACGCCAGCGATAAAGGCCAGCGAGGTCATCAGAATAGGCCGCAGCCGCAGCCTGCAAGCCTCGATCACCGCGTCAATGGTACTTGCCCCCGCGTTTTCCCGGTTGTGGGCAAATTCGACGATCAGGATCGCGTTTTTTGCGGCCAGACCGACGAGCACGATGAGTCCGATCTGGACGAAAATGTTGTTATCGCCGCCTACCAGCCAGACGCCAATGATGGCGCTCAGTAGACACATCGGCACGATCAGCAGGACCGCCAAGGGTAGCAGCCAACTGTTGTATTGCGCGGCGAGGATAAGATAGGCCAACAACACACACAGCGGGAAGATAAACAACGCTGAATCCCCGGCCAGCTTTTGCTGGTAGGTGAGGTCGGTCCATTCGAAATTCATCCCTTCGGGTAGGACTTCTTGCGCCAGACGTTCCATCAGCGCCACCGCCTGTCCTGAACTGACGCCGTCCATCGCCCCACCCGAGATATCGGCAGAAGGATAACCGTTGTAGTGGGTCACGCGGTCTGGGCCAGAGCCGGGCGTGACGCTGACAAACGAGGATAAAGGCAGCATATCCCCGGCTGCGTTGCGAACCTGCAAGCGGCCAATGGCTTCAGCCTGCATGCGGTGCTCAGCATCGGCTTGCGCCGTGACTTTATAGGTACGACCGAAGCGGTTGAAGTCGTTGACATAGAGTGAACCAAGATAGACCTGCAGTGACTCGAATACGTCCGCCAGACGGACCCCCTGGCTCTTGACCTGGGTTCGGTCAATGGCGATGTCGAGCTGCGGCGCATTGACATCAAAGCTAGTGAGAAGCCCGGCCACCTGTCCAGATTCGGTGGCTTTGGTCATCAGGACTTTCGTCTGTTGAGCTAAGGCATCAAGCCCGGCACCGCCACGATCCTCTAGCTGCATCTTGAAGCCACCGGTAGCACCAAGCCCGGGCACGGGTGGCGGTGGGAATACGCCAAGGAAGCCGTCTGGGATACTGGAGAACTTCGCTTGCAGACGCCCGGCAATGGCGGTCGCAGCGAGATCGGGCGTTGCACGATCCTTGAACGGGTCGAGCATGATGAACATGACTGCGGCGTTCGGCACGTTGACGAAGCCGCTGATCGAAAGCCCTGGAAACGCCACGATGCTTTCGACGCCGGGTTCAGCCAGTGCCAGCTTCGACATTTGTCTGACAACGGCGTCGGTGCGATCCAACGATGCCGAGTTAGGCAACTGGGCAATCCCTACCAGATAATATTTATCCTGTATCGGCACGAAGCCTGGCGGAACGGCCTGGAACCCAAAGAAGGTCAGTGCGAGCAGCCCGCCGTAAGCCAGCAGCACGATGCCGCTGACCCGCACGACTTTACGAACCGTGTTGCCATAAGCCTCTGGTGCACGCTGGAATGGCCGGCCAAGTTTATGCAACACACGCTCGGCACGGCCACGCAGGCTGAGTGGATTATGTACGACCCCTACCTTGCGTGGTCGAAGCAATAGTCCGGCGAGCGCCGGGCTGAGCGTGAGCGAATTGATCGCCGACAAGATGGTCGAGATGGCGATGGTGAGTGCAAACTGGCGATAGAACTCACCCTGCAGGCCGCTCAGGAAGGCGGTTGGGATGAAAACAGCGGCGAGCACCGAGGTTATGGCGATGATAGGGCCGGTAACCTCGTCCATGGCGCGCCTTGCGGCTTGCGGGGGATCTTCGTCATTTTCGATGTGCCGTTCGACATTCTCGACCACCACGATGGCGTCATCGACGACTATCCCGATTGACAGTACCAGGCCGAACAGCGACAGGGTGTTGAGTGAGAATCCCATCAGATGCATGATGGCGAAGGTACCGATAAGCGACACGGGTACTGCCATCAGAGGGATCAGCGACGCTCGCCAGTTGCGCAGGAATAACACCACGACGATGACGACGAGAAAGATGGCCTCCAGCAATGTGGTCGCCACAGACTCGAGCGAGGCACGGACAAAAACTGTTGGATCATAGGCGATGCGCGAATTCAATCCTTCCGGGAAGTTGCCCTCGAGCCGCTGCATGGTCGCCCGGATCTGTTGTGCAACGTCGAGTGCATTGGCACCCGGACTCTGAACGATCTGCAACGCGACCGCCGATTCGCCGTCAAGCAAACTGCGCAGTGCGTAGGCATCGGCTCCCATTTCAATGCGTGCAACATCACGCAAGCGCACGATCTGCCCATTGCTGCCGGTGTGAATGATGATGTCGCCAAACTGTTCTTCGTCGGTCAAACGCCCGAGCGTGTTTACCGTTACCTGAAAGGCGGCACTGGAGTTGGGCATCTGGCCGACAGAACCGGCCGCTACCTGAACGTTCTGTTCGCGCACTGCGGCAATCACATCACCCGCCGTCAGCCCGCGTGCGGCGATCAAGTCTGGATCCAGCCACAGTCGCATACTGTATTCACCGGCACCCCATACCAGAACGTCGCTGACTCCCGGAATGCGGGACAATTCGTCACGCACCTGAAGATAGGCGTAATTAGAGATATACAGGGGATCGTAGCGTTGGTCCGGTGATAGCAGATGCACCACCATCAGAATGTCTGGTGAGGTTTTCTGTGTGACGACCCCCTGCCGCTGAACCTCTTCAGGCAAGCGTGGCAACGCGCGTGAAACTCGGTTCTGCACCTGGATTTGTGCCATATCGGCATTGGTCCCCTGGGCAAAAGTGACTGTAAGGATCATGCGGCCATCGGTTACCGATTGGGACGACATATACAGCATGCCCTCGACCCCGGTGATTGCCTGCTCGAGCGGCGCGGCTACCGTTTCAGCGATCACCTGCGGGTTGGCACCCGTATAGGAGGCAGTTACTTGCACGGTCGGCGGTGTTACAGCCGGATACTCGCTAAGCGGTAACTGGAAGAAGGCGACGATCCCGGCAAGCACCATCAGAATCGAGAGGACGATGGCAAAGATCGGGCGGTCGATAAAGAAGCGAGGGAAAGTCATGGCGCGGCTCCTGCAGTCTGCGGCATCACGATGGGAGTACCGTCAATCGAAGCTGACTGTGGTGTGATCTGCATACCAGGGCCGACCAGCCCTTTGACGACGATGCGCTCGCCCGGCTGCACACCCTGTTCGATAACCCGTAGATCGTCGATCACCGGGCCAAGCTCGACGGGCCGGTACTCCGTCTTGTCATCTTTACCAACAATCAGCACGTAGCGGCGGCCCTGATCGGTACCAATCGATTGATCGGCGACCAGCACTCTGGCTTGCGGCGCTCCTGTTTCCAGTTTGACCTTGGCAAACAGGCCGGGTGTCAATTGCCCATCGGGGTTGTCGATCACTGCGCGGACACGTACCGTCCCGGTACCACGATCGCTGGTGTTAGAGAGGAAATCGACACGCCCTGGCCGTGAATAGGTTTTATCGGTGAGCAGAGCTACGCTCACCTTGGCCGCCTGCTGCCCTTGTAGCGTAGCGCTGGCGCGGCCTGCGGCGAGGGATTGCAAATAGGTGCGTTCGTCGACATCGAAATAAACGTGGAGCGGACTGATTGAGACGATGGTGGTAAGTGGCGTCACGCCACTGGTGACATAGTTGCCCTCGGTGACCAGAACCTGGCCGACTCGGCCAGCGATTGGTGCGGTGACGCGGGTGAAGCTCATATCAAGCTGCGCCGCCTCCAACGCCGCCTTGGCGGCATCGACCTGTGCTTTACCTGCATTCAACGAGGCGGTTGCGATGTCGAGGCGCTCACGAGCAACGACCTTCTGGTTGAACAACTGCCGGGTGCGTGCAAATTCCGTCTGGGCCAGCAGCGATGCCGCTTCAGCCTCGCGTAAATGTGCCTGGGCGGCGTTCAATGCGGTTTGGAATAGCCGTGGATCAATACGAAACAACTCGCTACCCTTTTCGACGAACTGTCCTTCGGGCACGCTCACTTCCTGGATGTAGCCTGCAACCCGGGGACGCAGCTCCACTCGTTTGACTGCGGTCAGCGATCCGGTTAACTCGATAAATGGCGTCACCGGGCGAACGACCACCTCGGCCACTGGCACAGTGGGTGGCGTCGCGGGAGCGGCAGAGGACGCTGTCTCCTCACATCCGGCGATAGCGAGTGCGACGCCCATCGTCGCAGCGATCACGGTTAGGTGTTTGACCTTCATCTTTTTTCCTTTAGCGACTGGCGTCGACCTGGATTTTATGAGCCGAAGCAGCTCCTGTTGCATTTATCCGACTTGCCACGTTTGGAAGGTCAACCGTTATTTTTGGGATTTGAGCGTCCCGTTGTTTTGTGTTGTTGACTGGTACTCTCTTGCGCTAGGGCATTTATATTGCGGCTTATGTCGCGCAGTGAGGGAATAAGGGCGGTGCTGCATTCAAGGCGTAAAAAAACCGATAAACGTTAAATCGGTTTTTTTTACGATCCGTTGCCAAGCTAAAGGCTATTTTCCATCAATCAAGCCGTTATCGCCGAACTCGGCTCAAGGCCTGAGTTCAAACAGTGCGGGTAACGCGGGGCGGTTGGAGGGAACCTTGCGGAATTGACTAAACCCTGCGACCTCGGCCATTTCCCGCGCGCGACCCTCACCCATGCAGGCCCCAAGCCCGGCACCGCCGTGCGACAACGAGCAGGTCATACAATAGAGGGTGCTCTGCGGGTACATCATTCGACCAAACAGGTTCATATTTTCGTCGAGCTCTTCGGAAAGGTTGAGCTCCACCATCAGGAAGGTGCCGTCGTCGGCGGTCGAGGCGCGTAAATCCTTCATCATCTGCTGCGGGTCGGTGGCATCGTGGATCACGACGAAAGTCGTTACGAAGTCGAACTTCTTGCCGGCGAGAGCCCCGGAATCATTGACCTCAAACTGCACCCGATCACTGACTCCTGCGGCCACCGCATTCGCGCGTGCTCGTTCGATAGAGGGCGGGTGGAAATCACAGCCAAAGATGTGTGCTTCCGGGAACGCCTTGGCCATAGTGATCGCTGCCAGCCCGCTACCGCAGCCAAAATCAAGCACGCTACCCCCTTGTTCCAGCTTTGCTTTGACGTCGGTAAGCGACGGGATCCAGTGCTGGACCAGAAAATGCTTGTACCAGGGCATCGTCATACGCTCCATGCCTTCCCATGTCTCAATCGGGAATGACTCTTCCGGAGCACCGCCACCGTGGCGGAAGGCCTCAACGACTTTGGGGGCCATGCTGACGAACGGAACGCTCAACTGGATGATCCCACCGGCAAAGTAGGGGGAGTCCTCATCGGCGAGAACAGGAACATATTCGTCCGGCATCTGATAACGTTTGGTTTCCCGGTCGTAGGTCACGTAGTTGCCGGTCACCATGCTACCTAACCATTCACGTAGGTAACGCGCATTGAGATTGGTTTGCTGAGCCAACTCCTCCACGGTTATCGGCTTGGCATATGCTAGCGCTTTAAACAAGCCCAATTGGTCACCGATGTAGAGCATTGCGCCCCGCAGGGTGTTGCCGTAATCCTCCATGATGCGTGCGGAAAATTGCTCAACCTTCGCGGTATCTATCTTGATAGCTTCTGACATTGTTCTCTCCAAAATTTACAATATGGCCGCCTGTAGCGGTTGATATTTCAGTTATGGCGGCTGCCAACTTTGGCCAGCACGTTGTCAATGATGTTTTCGGACATGCCGAGGTGCGTCCTGGGTTCGAACAACTGAGCCAGTGCTCCCGGCTCTATGGCGGCGATCACCCGAGGATCGGACTCGACCGCCTCGCGGATCGACACCCGGTCTCGTTGGCACGCTTGGCTGAGCTCAAAGATAATTTGGTACGCACTGCTCTTGCCGAGCTTTTTTGCCATTTCGAACATCACCGCCTCGGTGCAGATGGCATCGCCAAAGGCGTGTGCGTTGCGCTCCATCGTCTTGTCATTGACCGTGAGCCCGTCGATCGTCTCCGTCAGTAGTGCCAGCGCCATCAGCGCATAGTGGGAGACATCGGCGACTGCACACCACTCCAGGCGAGTTCCACGGTAGTCCCGCTCGTGTTCCAGGATCATCGCGTCCAGCGCGAGCATCACCTGAGCCTTGGCCAGGCGCGCCAGCACTACGATCTGCTCGCATCCCTCAGGGTTGCGTTTGTGGGGCATGGTACTGCTGCCGATCTGCTGCTCCGTCCAACCCACCTCAACTTCGCCAAGCTCCCAGCGATTCAGGGTGCGGATCTCATCGGCCACGCGGGCCAGGGAGGCGGTCATCATTGCCAGCGTGCTCACGAACTCCGCGACACGGTCGCGAGCGACGTGCCAGCCGGCCAAAGGGACTTTCAAGGACAGCCGATGCGCGAAGCACTCCAGCATCGCTATGGCTTCAGGCCCAAAGGCCGCCATGGTGCCGACGCCGCCGTACATTTGCACTACCAGTACCCGCTGGCGTGCTTCTGCAAGGCGTTCGCGATGCCGTAACAGCTCGTCAATCCACCCAGCCACTTTCAGCGCAAACGTGGTAGGCAACGCTGGGATCGAGTGCGTTCTGGCGACCATCAGCGAATTGCGGTGGGCGTTTGCCAGCACCGTGAGTTTATCCAGCAGAATATCAAGTGCGGGTTCCAGCGCATCCAGCACGTCGCGCATCTCGAGCGACTGGGCAGTATCCTGAATGTCCTGAGTGGTGGCACCGTAATGAACGTACTCACTGGCGCTGGCAGTGCAGTTTTTCTGCAGGGCGTTTAGCAGTGGCATCAGCGAGTGCCCGGTGGTGGTGATGCCATCGGCAACCTGTTGCACATTGATCGTCGAAATATTTGCCGCGCGCTCGATATCGAGCGCAGCCTGTAGGGGGATCATGTGGACATCCGCCTGAGCCAAGGCCAGCGCAGCTTCCACATCCAGCCACCGCTGTAGGCGGCAGTGACTGCAGAAGATTTTCCGGCTGACAACGCCCGCATAGCCACCCCCGTGGGTTTTCGAGTCCAGAATATGGCTGTGTTCGTGCTGGCAATCCGCCACTTGGGCGCGAGCTTTTTTACTCCTCTCTGGGCGTGCGGTAAAAGAAAAAGAAGAAGAGGCTCTCGCTTTTAACGATTGTGATTCCATCATAAATCCTCCATCACGGGCTGAGATTGAGTGGGATGTCGGGGGTCTTGCCAGTGCCCACGCTTGGGGCGTGGTTTCCGGCATTACCAGTGACCAGATCGACCATGTCCGCCGCCAGCCCTACATAGGTGACGGGGTTGAGTAGTTCGTCCAGCGCTTGCTGCGTAAAGCAACCGCGCAGACGTGGGTCTTTGAGCAAGGCGGCGCGGAACGAGATGTTGCTTCGTTGTGCCTCCAGAGAGAGTTCGTGTACCAGGTCATGGGCAGTCTGCTTGCCGAACTGAGACGCCAACGCCAGCATGATCCGCTCCGACAGAATCAGGCCGCCAAGCAAGTCAAGATTGCTACGCATCCGATCCTCGCGGATTTCCAGCCCGACCATTAACATCTCATCCATACGACAGAGCAGCGCGCCGGTATAAATAAACAGCTCCGGTAACGCCGCCCACTCGATGCGCCAGGCTGTGCCGTCGCGCTCATGTAACTGAAACGCTGCATCGGTGAGCGCGACCATTTGTGCCCGTACCAGACGCGACAGCGCACTGATCAAATCGACCGTCGACGGGTTCTGTTTGTGGGGCATGGTGCTGCTGCCGACCTGTCCTGGCCGAACTCCCTCACGAACCTCGTCGATCTCGGTCCGTTGCAAGTGATAGATTTCGTTGGCGATCCTGCCCAGCGTCAACGAGGTCTGGACCATTAGCCATGCAGCCTCCAGTACCCGATCTCGCGCACTGTGCCAACTGGTTAGCGGAACGTTGAGACCGAGTCTGGCCAGCGTTTGCTTTTGGATCTCGAAACCCCGTGCACCAAACGCTGCCATGGTTCCCACTGCCCCGGTCAGATTGCCGACCATCACCCGCGCATAAGCCTCGTCAAAGCGCGCCAGATGCCGGTCTATTTCATCTATCCATACCGCAACTTTGTAGCCGAATGTGGTAGGAAGCGCCTGCTGACCATGGGTGCGCGCGACCATCGGTGTGTGCTTATGGCGCAGGGCGAGGGTGAGCAACTGGTTGCGGATCGAATGTAAGCGGCTCAGTACCTGAACCCACGCTTCCTTGATCTGCAGGATCAGGCCTGTATCGAGGATGTCCTGTGTAGTTACACCGTAGTGCACGTACTCCCCCCATTCTCCCGAGCAAGACTTGGCCAGCGCCCGGATAGTAGGAACCAGAATGTGTCCTGTCGCCACGCTCTCCTGGCCCAACCTGTCGAGATCGAACAGTTCCACTCTCGCCACGCGTGCGATCTCCTGTGCCGCCTCGTGAGGGATGATACCCAGCTGTGCCTGGGTTGCCGCAAGGGTTCGCTCGACATCAAGCCATCTCTGTACCTGATTGGAATCAGAGAAGATCGCAGCGAATTCGGGCGCGGAGTAAGCGCCCCCATAGATACGAGATTCTGTTATATGACTCGGCATGTTCTGTCTCTCGATTTGGCTCAGGGGAAGGTCATTCCACGTTTTGCATCTCTTCCCAGACGGCATCGTAGTAAGCTTTTTCGATAGCAAAGTGCTGTGACAACGAAGCAAGGAAAGACTTCTGAAATGCGCGATCTGGAATGCGTTTCGAGATGAGCTGCCATTCGCGCTTGGCCCGAGGTGGCACCAGACTGACGTGGATCTTGTAGTACTCGGCAGCGTCTTCACTTAAGCCGGCCTGGAGTAGTGCGTGATAGAGTTTTTCGTGATTTCCTGGCACAACAAGTTCGGTAACGTAGAAAACGGCCAGCCCCCAGCCAACATCGGGATTGCGGAAGCAGCGCACACGGTTGTTCAGGTATGCGATCTCCTCAGGCATGGTTGAGATGGCCTGAAAGTCTTCTTCCAGCCCCACGGCATTGAGCAGCTTTGCCAATAGTCGCGGGTGTGAACGTGTCTCATCTTCCTCACCCAACTCGCCATAGAGGTAGCGACTGAGTGCCGCAGCCTCGTCGATATCGGTCAGATTCACCAACAAATCTGCCGCTTCTCTATACAGACGGAAGGTACGGAACCACTGGTGTTGCAGAAATACCTGGAGCTGTGCCCGCGAGGCGTGGCCTCCGAACACATACTGCGACATGGGGTGTTTCTCGCGCGAAAGCGAGGAAATCTCTTGCTCTAGCCGCGCCTGGAAATCCTCTTCAGAAAGCGGTGCGGGCAGTTCCACCGAAGGCATGAAACGCTCCTCCAAGCGGTGGACGGTATTGGACAGCCAACGACGAGTGGTAGAAGTCGCCACATCGTCGCTCAGCGATAGGATATAGAGCAGTTGTTGGTACTCGGTGCAAGCTGAAGCATTGCCCTGGTGAGCCGATTCTGTTAGTTGGTACAGCGTTTTGGCCGCGGCTTCTATATGGATCGGCGAAGCGTCTAGCGCCAACGCCTTGGCGACGGTGCGAGCATTCGAGGTGTCAAGGCCCTGGAGTCGGTGCAGAGAAAAGTTGGGAGTATTCATCATGTTGTTCCTTGCCGTTCTAGCGGCATTCTGGCGGTTCAGGGGTTGTGGTTGGATTGTTTTTGCATTTCTTGCCACAACATATCGAAGTACGCCTGATTGATTGCGAAGTGGCGTGCCAGTGACTGCATGAACATGCGTTGGAACGATTCGCCTGGCGCTAGCTTGGCAATCAGTTGCCACATCTCTTCGGTATCGATTTCGTCCTGTGTACCATGCAGGCGATGGAATTCGCTGGCTTCCTCTGGTACGCCCAGACTCTGTAACAGCTCGTAGATCCGCCGATGGTTAACGCAACTCACCGACTCAATGGCATAAAGCAGGGCCAGTCCCCACGCGACATCCGTATGGCGGACACAGCGGATCCGGTTATTGAGGTAGGCTTTTTCCAGGGGGTGAAGCGCCGAGTAATCGACACGCTGCGGAATATCGAAGTAGGTCATCAGGTGTGAGAGCAGTGCCGGATGTGAGCGTTCAGCAACCTCGGCCCCAGCTTCACCATATAGATTGCGATAAAACACCGAGGCGTCTTCGATTGCCTCGAAGTGAAACGCGAGCTCGGCCAGCAGGGTGTAGAAGTTATACGAGCGGATCCAGTGGTGCTTCAGGAAGAAACGCACATCCTGGCGTGGAGGTGCTCCCTGGAACAGATGCACCGACATCGGGTGCTTCACGCGGGTTCGCGCAGCAATCTCTGCATCGACTTTCTCCCGGAACTGTTCAACTGGCAGTACGTTGAATTCAGTGAGCGCTGGCGCGAAGTTGTCTTCCATCAGGTATACCTGGCTTGCCAACCAGCGCCGGGTTGGTTCGGTGTGAGGCTCGCCGGGAAGATGCAGGTTCAAGAGTTCCGACTGGTATTGTGCGTAGGCGGTTGTGTCCCCAGAGAGACCTTTTGAAGCCAGCCTGAGAAGCGCTTCGAGTGCGAGAGTAACCTGAGAATAGGTTGCGCCGGGCTTCAGCGCTTCGGCTAACAGCGGCGATGCGCTGATGTTGTAAATTCCCATTTGACCAGAAACAAACTCTGGGTTTTCCGTATCGTTAGCTGTACGCGTCTTATTCATGAAAACACCTATTGGCTACAAGCGAGAGGTCAGGGATCTCCTGACCAGGTGACTAAGGGCGGCCGTTGCTCGACCAGGGATCCGGGGTTGCGAGGAGAACGGGGGTTATCGGCCCAAAACTCACTCGTAGGCGGGGCTGTTTCGACGCTGGCTGATGGATTTACACTCAGCGGAGCTTTGTTGACGGGGTTGGCACCGCCGCTGATGGAGATGAGGAAACGAGGCATCGCGCTATCCTGGTTCGTGTGTAGGACCACTAGCAGGCTTGACAGCGTGACAAGGTCAAACGCTTTACAAATAAATTTCTGACTTTGATTTCAATGTTCAAACTCTTGTCCCGGCACTGAATGCGCCGCCGACAAGAGAGGGTCGTCAAAAATCGCTGTCCTCGGTGAGGTAACAGCGATAATGAGAAAATGTGTGCGCACTCACCTGTGTTTACGAGAGAGTTTTCGTGGCGGCGCGGTGGAGTGAAGAGGCGGGGGTATCGACACCAAATCGCGGCGTTTTATGAGGATCCGGTGAACTCGGCTGCTGGGTTGAAGTTTGCGTAGCCAAATCCGCAAGGATAGGGCAATCCTGGCCGTCATCGCCGTGACAGTGGGCGGCCAGATGCTCAAGGGTTTGCGTCATCGCCTGCAGTTCGGCGATCTTCGCCTTCAGTACGACAACATGGGAGAGGGCTATCTCTTTGACGTCGGCATTGGTGCGGTCGCTGTCGTACCACAAAACCAGTAGTTTCGAGATCTGTTCGACAGAAAACCCGAGGTCGCGGGCGCGGCGGATAAAGCGCAGGCTATGCATGTCAGACGCGCTGTAACTGCGATAGCCGGCATCAGAACGAATAACTTTGGGGATCAGACCTATCTGTTCGTAGTAGCGAATCATCTTTGCTGAGACGCCGGAGAACTTGGCCGCTTGACCGATATTCGTCATTATCTCCTCCAGGAGCTTTGCAGCTCAAACGTGGCTATTTCTTCTCATGGCTTTTTACCCATTTCTGCATCTGGTCAATTTCAGGCTGCTGGGCTTTGATAATCTCTTCGGCCAGTTTGCGCATTTCAGGATCTTTACCAAATTTAAGCTGCGTTTCAGACATTTGAATGGCGCCTTGATGGTGGGCGATCATCCCTTTTGCAAAGGCGACATCGGGGTCGGAGGACATCACTCCGGCCATCATATCGTCATGCATGCTTGTCATACCGGCCATCAATTCTTGGGAGGCTGCAGACATTGAAGCGTGATCGCCCATCTTCATGGCCTTGTCAGCCGCCAAAGCGGCGATAGGGGAGATTAACAGGGCGGTTACTAACAATATTTTTTTGTTCATTTTGCTATCTCTCAAGGTGAATTGGTTGGCAGAAAAATTATCGATAGAAATATCTGTCAGACAGGGTTTGATTATAGGGTTTGATGTCTGTTGGCAACGTGACAGGATGATGACAATTCAGTCATAAATGTTAATGCAACTGCTTTGCTGTCATGGTGCATACCGCTGACATAGCCGCGACGAAAACATGGGCACATTAACCAGCACTGCCCAGTTAGCGAAAATCACTCTTTAGGCAGACTGATGATGAATTTGGTGGATACCGAATCAGAGGTAACCGATATTTTCCCCCGGTGTGCACCAATAATGGATTTCACAATAGCCAACCCGATGCCGCTACCATCGCCTTTTCTTTGCCTTGAAGGGTCGATGCGGTAGAAACGATCAAACAGGCGCGGTAGGTGTTCGGCGGGTATTGGCACACCCGGATTTTCAACGGTCAACTCAACATCAGATAAAGTCTCGCGCAGGCTCACGGTGACGGATCTTCCAACCGGAGCGTAACGTATCGCATTAGAAAGTAAGTTGCTGAGCGCGCGCCGCAACATTAAAGGGTCGCCATTCACTGCTACCGGGTTGCCGACAAAGTGAAGATTAACCTCACGCTCTTCTGCCCACGCCTCAAAGAAGTCAAACACCTTGATCACTTCAGCTTTAAGATCGATGGAAACACGTTCGGGGATCAGCAAATTATTATCGGCCTGAGCCAGAAATAACATGTCACTGACCATTTTGGCCATGCGGGTAAACTCCTCCAGATTCGAATACAGAACATCCTCATACTCGCTGGCGGAACGCGCCTGGCTCAGGGCAATCTCGGTCTGAGTCACCAGATTAGTGATCGGCGTGCGGATTTCATGGGCGATATCGGCCGAGAAATTGGACTGCCGAGTAAAAACACCCTCTATGCGCTCAATCATATGGTTAAAAGAGACGACAAGCTGTTGTAATTCGATGGGAACATCTGTTGGCAATAATCGTACATGTAAATTATCAGAGGTAATCCCCTGTATTTCGCGGCTGACATTTCGTAGCGGCGCATGCCCCTGATATACCGCCAGCAATACAATAAATATAATGATCAAGCTGATTATGAATGCGGTCATCACCAGGTTATATTTCAGCTCTTGGAGATAATGCAGATGAAAGTCAATAGACAGGGCAATCAGCAGCGTATAAGTCGTGGCTTTACCATCAACGAACGTATCGATAGGCAGGGCAACAATACGATAGCTGGTCTGCTCCATTTTTTTATTATCGTGATCCGAGTTGGCAGAAGCAGGGGCGTGCCACAGTATAATTTCGTTGCTACCAAGGCGGTTATGGAAAAGTGGCGCGGCCAGTACCTGCTTGAAATCAAGACTGTCGGCGGATTCATAAATAACGTCTTTATTGTCGTTTTGCAGATAAATAAAAACATTCCCATGATCGGCTATCGTGCTGATAAGTTTGTCTACCCGTATATTTTCAGGTTCATTCTCTTTGCCAAGAATAGTACTCAGTGTGGTACTCAGCTGTTTTAAATCCCTGATGTCCTGCTCTTCAAAATGCTTTTCGACAGAGTGGATCATGACCCAACTGAACGCGGCGAAGGCGGCAATCGCCGTCAGACTGATGAAGAAGGTTAAACGAGAGGCCAGTGAGAAAGGGCGGCGGCCAAGCTTAATCCGCATCAGGCACCTCGAGGACATAGCCGACACCGCGCACTGTCTGGATGAGTTTGGGTTCAAAATCGTTGTCAACTTTCGCCCGTAAACGCTTCACGGCAACGTCAATGGCATTGGTATCACTGTCAAAGTTGATATCCCAAACCTGGGAGGCAATCAAGGAGCGAGGCAGGACTTCACCTTTGTGACGGATAAAAAATTCCAGCAGGGTAAACTCTTTACTGGTCAGCGTGATTTTTATACCGCTGCGCGTTACCCGCCGAGTGACCAGATCCAGGGTTAAATCTGCAACCTGAAACTGACTTTCTACAATAACGGCGGCACCGCGACGCAATAGCGTCCTTACCCGTGCTAAAAGCTCGGCAAAGGCAAAGGGTTTAACCAGATAATCGTCAGCTCCCAACTCGAGGCCTTTTACTCGGTGTTCAATGGTGCCAAGGGCCGTGAGCAGCAAGATCGGCATACCTTTTTCCGCTGAACGCAGCATTTTGACGATATCCCACCCGTTGATGTCCGGCAGCATGATATCCAGGATCAGCAGGTCATAATCCGACGTCATTGCGAGGTGATAACCCGTCATGCCGCTATCCACTAAATCGACGACAAACCCGGCTTCGGTTAATCCTTTGCAGAGATATTCCCCCGTTTTCACCTCGTCCTCTACCACCAATAATTTCACGCACCCTCCGACACAATAATCTGGCCAGGCCATTTTAGTGGGCCTATGGCTGGCTGCAATGGATCCTGCTGAAAATGACAGCATTGTCATTGTTCAGTCACGCGTTAAACAGATTGGCTCCGATAAAGTATGCCTGATAAGCGGGAGTAAAACAGTGCAGCAATTATTTTGTGCCGACGTTCCTGGATGGGAAGAAACATGCCCGGTCGCGTTTATACACCCGTTGCTTTTAAAGACGCGGGGGGCATCTTGCGTCACGTGGTTATAGAGGAAAAGGCGTTTACAGAAAGAAACCTCAAAAAAATCCCCTCAGAGAGGCTCTTCTGAGGGGATTTTTAACTACCAGTACTGCATAGGGTTTTTTACCGCGGTATAACCTTAAAAATTATACTTAACCCCAAACATCGCTGCGGTATCACTGTAGCCTTTGTTCCCGACCTGTTGGCCGATATTGCCCCAAATATTCACTTGCTTATTGATCTGCCCTTCCAGGCCGACTTTAAGTTCAGCGATATTGGCCGCCCCGTCTTGTTTCACGGTGATGCCGTCCATTGAGGTACCAAAGTCTTTAGTGTTATGGACCCAGTTGGTTTCGACAAATGGCTGGAATACGCGATCTTTGCCCTTATCCTGACTGCTATAACCGTTAATAAAGGCCTTCACCCCCAGACGGGTCTGGATATTGCCATGGCCTTCACCAGAGACATTAGTACCATTAGCTTCTTGGTGGTCGTCTGCTTTCACACCCATCCAGGTGATTTGCGCTTTCGGTTGGATAAAGTAAATTGCGTTTTTGGCCGGATTTTCACCGACTTTAAAGGTATAACCGCTTTCTACTGACGCAGTAATCCCCTTGGATTGGTACTTCTCGCTCTGTAAATTCTGGCCATCAACGGTGTTGTTAAACCAGCTATATTGCGCCCAGCTATCAACGTACAAACCGGATTTGTCGGCTTCATTGGAATACCAGGTGCCGTACAAACCGGCGCTGTAGCCATCAACAGATGCGCGGGCACTGTAACCCGACAGGCTTGATACCGTGTTGCTTTTACTGTTGGCATAACCGGCCATCAGACCAAGGTGCAGACGGCTTTGATCACTATTGCTCCACTGGGCAATATCGCCCCCCAGTTGTAACACATAGCGGTTAGCCAGGGTGTTCAACTGGCCATCACTATCGCGAGAGCGGTTGTGGCCGCCTTCGTTGCGCAGCCACAGGCTGGTCACTTTGCGATCGCCGGTTAATGCATCAATATACTGCGTCTCACCCAGACGATCGTGCAAACGGGTTACGAACAGGTTGTTGGCCGCAGCCAGGTTAGCGCTGTAGCCACCGGCTTCAGGACGCTCAACCAGGGGTGCCGGAGTTTCGTCTGGCTTTGATTCAGGTATCACTTCAACTTCTGGGCTTGGTGGCAGTGGTGCTACTGGATCCGTGGCCGAGGTCAGGTACCAATTACCGGCATTGGCGGCAGTACCGCGTACCAAAGAGTAGTCATAAGCACCGGCTACAATACGGCCATTTTTAACGAATTCACCATCAGAAACACCCTCCACCTGCACCAGCTCAATCCCGTTAAGGGTTGAAGCTCCGCTGCCGCCAGCGTTGGTTACGCTGACCAATGTAGTACCAGAGGTATTACCGTTTACCACCAGCTTATCCGTTGCCGATGTATCGTCATTCAGTACCGTGTTGAAGTTCAATAAACCGTTGTTACCACTATAATCACCCTCAACGGTCAATACCGTACCCGGAGCACCGTTCAAGCTCACCATACCGGCGTTATCCAGGCTGGCCAGAGTTTGATCATAACCGGCCAGATCCAGCTTTCCACCGGCTTTGATGACAAAGTCTGAGTTAAAGCTGAAGGCCCTAGCCGTTCCGGCTCTTAAGGTTCCTGAATCGACGGTAGTAACACCCGAATAATCACTCGCAGATTTCAGCGTGGTGATGCCGGTATTCACTTTGTTTACGGTCAATGATCCGGACATGCGCGGTGAAAAGTCGATATTATCAGTATGATTAAAGTTTACCGTTGCTGAACCGGCACCGCTGCGGATGTAGGATGCATTGAGCGCGCCGCCCAGATTGCCGTTACCGATATTTAATGTGCCTTGGGTGGCTGCATTATTAGCGATAGTGATATATCTGGCGGAAACCTCAGCTCCATCGGTAATGGTCAGCGTGCCATCACCCGAACGGCCAATCGCCAGGTCATCGCTGTTATTCCATTGCGAGTCGGTTCCGGATACTTCGACAACGCCGGTTGAACCGACGCTGGCACCGATACTACCGGTAGTATTATTCACCACACCGCCATCGCTAATGGCGAGCGTGCCATTGCCGCCGCTACCAACGGAGAGGCTGTTGCGATTATTCCACTGCGACCCAGGACCGGAAACCGCGACAATACCTACCGCGTCGGTGGCCGAACCAATATAACCGGATGCACTGCTGACAGAACCGCCATCGCTGATGCTCAGTGAACCATCACCGGCGTTACCCACATACAGGGAGTTGCTGTTATTCCACTGCGAACCGACGCCGGAAACCTCTACCACACCGGTTGTTCCAGCGCTCTGGCCGAGCAGGCCCATAGTATTGTTAACAATGCCGCCATCTTTGATCGTCAGCATGCCGTTACCGTAATAACCAAGATAGAGGTAGGCGCTGTTATTCCACTGTGATCCAGCACCGGACACCTCTACAGTGCCGGTAATATCTGATGCGTAGCCGATAAAGCCCGTTGTATTACTGACAACGCCGCCATCATTGATCGTCAGCGAGCCATCGCCATAGTTGCCTACCACCAGTGTTTTGCTGTTATTCCAATGCGAGCCGCTACCGGACACCTCGGCAGAGCCTGTTGCTCCGGCTACGTTACCGATATAGCCATCGGTATTGCTGACGGCACCACCATCGCTGATGGCCAGTGAGCCATTACCGGCATAACCAACATACAGGTAGCTGCTGTTATTCCATGATCCGCCGCCAGATACATCGACCACACCGGTCGAGCCGGCCAAGTTGCCAATATAGCCAGCGGTATTGCTGACAGTGCCGCTATCGCTAATGGTGAGTGAGCCATTACCCGCGTTGCCGACAGCGAGGGTGCCACTGTTAACCCATTTAGCCCCCGCACCGGAGACTTCGGCAATGCCTGTGGTACCGCTGTTTCTGCCGATATAGCCAACTGTGTTGCTGACTACGGCACCATCGCTAATGGTGAGTGAGCCATTACCGGAGTTGCCAACATAGAGGTTATTGCTGTTAGTCCACAGAGACCCGATGCCGGAAACTTCGACCATACCCGTTGAGCCGACCGTATTGCCGAGATAGCCAGCTCCGGTGGTGGTTACAACTCCCCCGTCTTCAATCAGCAATGTGCCACTATTGGTGTCGCCGATGATCAGGCTACTGGTATTCCAAGGTGAAGATTGCGGATCGGGAACCGTGACGGTCTGGCCGCCATCAATCGTCTCTGCGAAGGCGAAAGGCGTATTCAGAATAGCGCATACAAGGGCTACCGAAAGATATGATTGCCGAAACATAATATTTCTTGAAGAAGTGTCAGTAATTGCAAAGTTTTGGCAATTACGACGTTTATTTAATGGGTGGGGTGTGGCTAAGTAACGTATATCCATAATAAGGCTTTCCTGGTGTTGAAGTGATGTAAATTAATTGATTTTGTATGTATTTATAATGTTGCTAAGTAACGCAGGTAAATAACGAGAAACGAAAATTTTCGATGTTAAAGCAACTGCAGAATGTTATTTTAATGCTTGAAAGATATTATGAATTCGGGGTGTCGGTGAGCAGACTTTTTCTGGTTTAATTGTAGTGTAAATCGAAACTCTTACACCAAGCACCTGGTTTGATTACGGAATAGTGGCTGGAGCGAGAGCATCGATACTGAATGATTAGAGTGGATAGATTATATGTGGATTAAAAAAGAAGCACAATTATTTTCTGTTATTTTTTTAGGAATAAACTTGGGTAATATGGTTTTATTGGTCTTAATTAAAGTGTATTAAGCGAATTATTGCTTGTTAAGAGATTATTGGTGACGGCTTCAATAGGTTGAATCTGCTGTATAATCCGATGGTTCACAGCCAACCCCAAGGTCCATAGCCCGCATTTCACTCCCGCTCTGTTCTCAGCTCACCCGCAGCTTAGAAACGCCTTCTTTACTGAGCTGGTGTTGGCGACGTGGCGGCAGCCCTCAAAATCTGTATCAACCCCGTTATCCGCATGTTAAAGCCTTACGCCAAAGTGAGTAACGTCTGTGACACAGCCTACTCCTTGAGCTTTGCATCGATGACACATGCCGGGCGTTGTTGACGCTGCTCCGGTAGCCGTATTTTGACAGACCTGCGATAAGTTGCTTAAAACTGCTGCTTGAAATATGATGAAAATCAACTTGTTCTGTCCATGCGAAGGTTTATTCTCGCGAAAGTTCTGCAAGAAATTACAATAGGTCCAATAATGAAATTAACTGTTCTGGTCGACAATAACACATTAATAGACAGGTATTTAATCGGCGAACCCGGCGTATCTTACCTTATTGAGTGTGATGGTAAAAAGATACTGTTTGATGCTGGTTATTCTGATGTTCTTTTAAAGAATGCCCAGACTCTGCATATCGACCTAGCCGATCTTGATGATGTCATTTTGTCTCATGGACATAACGACCATACGTGGGGTTTAAACCATTTAATACAATATTACGACCGCGCGATTGCCGATCCGCAAAAGAAAATAAACCTGATCTCACACCCGGCTGCGTTAATACCTAAATACTATCACTCAAGACCTATAGGGCTAAACCATCGGCAGGATGAGCACGATTTTTTCTTCACAAGAATTTGTACCAGGGAACCATTAAATGTATCTGAACATGTTACATTTCTTGGGCAAATCCCACGTAATAATAGTTTTGAGGCAACAGAGCCTGTTGGTCACACACATGATCAGAACGGGGAACTGATGGACGATTATGTGTTGGATGACTCTGCTGTAGCGGTTAAAACAAAAACAGGTCTGGTTATCGTGACAGGATGCTCCCATGCGGGTATCTGCAATATTATCGATTACGCCAAGCAGGTCACCGGAGAAACGCGCATTGCTGCGGTTATTGGTGGTTTTCACCTGCAAAATGCGGATGAGGAAACGTTGTCCAAGACCGGGGATTATCTTAAGCATCTGGCCCCGGAAACCCTGTACCCATGCCATTGCACCGATCTCGCTGCAAAGATCAGCTTGGCGAATTATGTGAAGATTAATGAAGTTGGTGTTGGGCTCAGGCTTGATTTTGCGGTTTGAAAGGGCGGACTGGCTTTGCTACCTTTTTATATCTTCCAGCCTAGCCCAGAGCCAATTGAAGAGGAAAAATGTCACTAGGAATTGTATTTAACTCTTAACATTGTTCCCCCAGTGATACCCATCGTTACGGCCATCGCACCAAGAAGCATTGAGATGCTAAAAAATGTTTCATCGTATCCGAATGCTGAAATCGACGGGGTACTGAGTAAAGGGGAAATAAACTGACCAAGAAATATTGATGTGGTCAGGATCCCTCCGGCAAGGCCCCTGTGCTGGTCCGGAACAAGGTTGAGCGCAATGGCAACAAAGTTCGGTGAAACTATTGCGTAACCTGCGCCGATTGCTGCCGTGCCAACAAAGACTATCCAGGGTTTTACTCCCGTTCTTACCAGCATAAATCCGAGAGCCATCATGGCATAACCCAAGGTGTAATTACCGAAAAAACCAATCGCACGCTTCATTCGCGCATAGAGAAATGCCGCGCAGCCGCCTGTCAACATCAATACACTCAGTGCTGAACCGGTCATCATGGCGCTGTCGTAACCTTGTACATTGAAGAAAAAGGGCAGTTGTGTCGGCATGATAAAGAAGAGCATATTCGTCAACATTTGCAAAAGTGCCAGAATAGTCATGCGCAATTTCCATGCCGGATGCCCTGCGTTTTCTGGCATTTTTGCGGGTGAGGTCGATCTGTCAGGCTCGGTAATCACCGCCCACATGAGCGGTAGGAAAAAGGCCGCTAGGCCGTAGATGGCGAATGGCAGCCGTGGTGAGATTGCCGCAATGTACCCCGCCAGAGAGATAAACAGAAAACCGCCGAAATTTCTCGCTGATACCTGAAGCCCCACCAGGTCACTGCGCTGGCCGCCAGTGAAGTAATCACCAATCAGCGCCGTTGCCGATGTCATAATGAGTGCCACGGCGATCCCCAACGCCAGACGACTGGCAAAAATCGTCTGCAGAGTGGGTAAGTAGAGACCGGCGCTGCCTGTGATGATGAACAGGATCACGCCGACCAGTAGCATCCTGCGCCGGCCAAAACGATCGGCGTAAAT
This sequence comes from Serratia aquatilis, assembly GCF_044865145.1. Taxonomy (NCBI): domain Bacteria; kingdom Pseudomonadati; phylum Pseudomonadota; class Gammaproteobacteria; order Enterobacterales; family Yersiniaceae; genus Serratia; species Serratia aquatilis. The sequence goes on from NZ_CP173186.1 coordinate 2,099,294, forward strand.
GCCTGCAAGTGGGGCGAATAAGATCACGCTAAGAGAGGGGGCTGGCACCAAAAGGCGTGTCAGTATTTCCGCATTGGGTGTGTCTGAAAAAGCTGCCTCAAGCCCTGCCAGCGCCGGGCTGATCGTTGCATTCGCCATAACTGTCAAACTTGCCGCCATCAAAAGAGCGATAGCCCGTAGATCTTGCCAGACGGCTTTTTTGGGGGGGGTGGGGGCTTGTTTCATGATCTGCTTTCCTGTTGCAAGAATTTGCGTGTTAAGGCATCTTACAAACTCAAGTCAACTTGAGGTCAAGCATGAAAATCCTTGATATCGGTGAAGTGGTGCAACAGTCAGGTTTGTCACCCGCAACACTGCGCTATTACGAAGAAATCGGCCTGATCGCCTCTGTGGGCAGGAATGGATTACGGCGGCAGTTCAATACGGACGTTCTGTTAAAACTCTCATTGATTGCACTCGGTAAGTCCGCAGGTTTTTCGCTGGTAGAAATATCCGGCATGTTTGGCAAGGATGGATTGCCCGATCTGCCGCGAGTAAATCTGCACGCCAAAGCGGATGAGCTGGAACGCCAGATACGCAATCTCGTGGTTTTGAAAAACGCGCTGCGTCATGTGGCCGATTGCCCAGCACCATCACATCTTGAATGTCCGACATTCCGGCGTTTACTCTTAAAGGCGAGCCACCGCAAGAAGAGCAAAACGAAGATAAGGAAATGATGCTACGGGGTATGAGGCAGTGTCACTTATACTTGCTTCAAGTTTGAGAAAGAACTGAAATATACGCTAAATAATACGAGTGTACCAAACAGACTCGTCCCAATAGCTAGGCTGTGTCCCTTAATTGCCCGTGGTGCCGTCGCAGACCCAAAAGCCCGTTATCAAGGCGGAGGGTGAAGGGCAGAGTGGCCCTCTGTTCAAGCCCGACTTTACTTCGAACGGGCTTTTGGGGCGCGACCCTTCGGGCTGGGGCCATTTGCGCGCATTGCGGCGTTGTTCGCCGCTTATTTGGTCCACCAAACCTTGCGGCTCACGCCTTGCCCTGTGCGCAAATGACCGCCAGCGGCGCTCGCGTGCAATTAAGGGACACAGCCTAATAGGAACTCTATTTATTCGAGGTTGATTTCTTGCTGTTACACTCTCTTACAAGTTGTACAAAAGAAAACAAAAGAACAACGCAATCACCCTACATAGACTGTTAGATAGAGATAAGATAACCCCATAGATTCAGGGTCAGATAATAAATTACTGAGCTAGGGCTGTTAGAAAAAATTTAAAGCTTTGGGTTTTATTATGTAGAATCATAAACATCATGGTCTTTTTAAAAGAATCAACAACGGCAGCTGACAATATTGCACGTATTAATTATGAATATTGACAGAATTGATTTTAACCGATTGTTGCGTCAATGCACTAATAGCTTTATCTGTAAAAGCCATTAGGTATTTGGGTCTTAACGCCGCATCTGAATACTTGAATAAATGCCTGAAAGGGCTTAATACAGCATCACCATGATCTATGGGATTCAAAAAAATAGCCCAGCCAGAATGTATGAACGTTTATACCCTTCATACTTCAAGTTGCTTGGTTGTTGGCTGCGCTTACTCACCCCAGTCACATAGTTATCTATGCTCCTGGGGCCTCGCAAGCTTGCCGCCTACAAGCAACTCGAATTATTTTGAGTATATATTGAAATAAAGGAAAAAAAATAGATGTTGAATCACCTGCAAAAAACCGTTTTTGCTCTGGTTGTTCTGGTTTCCACCTCTCTGCCTGCGTCGGCTGAAAGCATCGACGTACGTGTTATCGGCACCATTACTCCCCCAGGCTGTCACCCGGCGCTGTCGGGTGGTGGCACGGTTGACTACGGTTCAATCAATAGCAAAAGCCTGGCCGCAGATGCATACACCGTGCTGCCTGAAAAACAGTTGGACTTTACTATCACCTGTGACGCACCGGCAAAAATCGCGCTGAAAGCGATTGAAGGCCGCCCTAATACAGCTCCGGGTTTAAATGCCAACGGGAACCTGGACGTCACTACCGCACGTATTTTTGGTTTGACGGCAGGAAGTGAAGGCGTCAATGGCCTCGGGTTGGACGGCACTGCAAAAATCGGTGGGTACGGTATTCGCCTGGCTGCCGGTACCATCACCGCCGATGGCGTGAGCGTGGACAGCCTTTCCAGTAGCGACATGGTTACCTGGAGTAAAACCGCAGTGGGTAGCCTGCACGTGGCAAATAGCCCGCGTTATTCTACCTGGGCTGCAACGGGCACCACAACTCCGGTCGCCTTCACCACTCTGGCAGGTAAACTGGGCGTTCAGGCCTATATCAACAAAGCCTCAGCTCTGGACCTGACCAAACCTGTTCTTTTGGATGGTCTCACCACTCTTGAGCTGGTGTATCTATAATAACCACGTCAGGTTGGGGAGCAGCCCCGGTTTGACGTGGGAACGATAAGCTGCGACATAGGATAACGTTACATCCACCGTTTTGCGGCGACACGTAGGGTTGGGGGCCATTTGTACGCATTGCTGCGTTATTCTCCGCTTATTGGGTCCACCAAACCTCGCGGCTCACGCCTTGCCCTGTGCGCAAATGACCGACGACGGCGCTCGCGTCCAGTTAAGGGACGCAGCCTAGAGTATTGCAATTCCATTTATTACTCACAGAGTAGCTTTACTGTTGTAGATACGTTTCCATACCCAATTTAGCGTCCTGACGAGATCACCTGACTCAGGCATTAGGGTTATTTCGGGTGCTGCAACCCAACCGCCATGTTCGTCTATGGCCGCAATGTCATAGCGGAAAAAATAATCGGGCTCTAACCCCATTCGCAGATCGGCAAGGATCAACCGAAGCTCGCCATCGTCACCTCGCTGCGCGTGAACGGCGACAAACCCTTGTGTGAACCACAATAGACGTTTCAACTGCGGTATGGATGCCAACTGCGCCAACGCCTGGTTGTCGCTTGCGTGAAAAGTAAATTGCATCGCTCCTTGATCCGCGACAAGAGACCGGTCACCGAGCCAGTAACCACCCGGTACCATCACAATCACCCGCCAAGCCAGCGTGTTGAACGGAAGCGGTGTAGAAAAACGTGGGGCACTTTGCAAATTCAGGGCAACCAGGCTTTGCGAGGCTACCCGGTCAACCAGAGATTTGGCGGCGACACTCCAAGCCAGATAGGCCGAGCTCACAAGCAAGCCTGCTATCAACCAATTGCGTGCCGCCCTGGCTCGGCCTAAGCCACTCGCTTGCTGCGCGGTTTTGTGTGGCGAAAGTCGCCAGGCAGCAATAACCCCTATCAGCAAGGGCACTGTATACAACGGATCAATGACAAAGATTGTCGCCCACATGACGGGTGGGGTCTTCATTGGCCATAACAACTGAGTGCCGTAGACGGTAAAGGCGTCCAGCAACGGATGCGTTATCAAGGCTAGCCAGATCGCCAACAGCCACCGCAACGGGGAGGCTTGGATCAGGCTGCTGCGAGATTTGAGCAAGAACCAAAGCAATAGCCCTAACACCGTTAGCACCAAAAGTGAATGGGATGGACCTCGGTGCCAGGTCACCTCTGTAACCACATCACTGCTGAACACGTTGAACCAGAGCACGTCCAGATCGGGCAAGGTACCGAGTACTCCACCCGCCAGTATTGCCCGGCGTCGATGATTCGGGGGGACGACAAGTGCAGCGACACTACTGCCAAGAACGATCTGAGTTAATGAGTCCATGGCAGACTCCAACGGCTTGGTTTACCGATCTGTTGAGCATCTTGGACCTTTATCCATCGGTCATGCAACCATTGTTCTGTTTTGCGGCGAGCGAGCAGGGTTGCCCATTCCAGATCGCGCTCGAACAGCATCGGTTTCTCATCGCTACCGACGATGACCCAGAACCAGCGCCCATCAGCCAGACTGCGTGCCTTGAATTTTAAACCGGTGAGTTGAACGGTCTCGTTATGGCCTGCGCGTGACAGGAGAATAGGTTCATCATGAGGGGTAACGGACGCTCTCCGCAGGCTAGTTAGCAAGTCGGGCGCAGCCTTACGCAGGAACTCTGCAGCAATCTGCTCTGCGCGCTCACGAGACGGTAAAGGTTTTCCCACTAGGTCGAGCGAGATGTTGGCAAAACCTTTGAGTGTGCCATCGTTGGCGATCACCGTACTAAAGTGTTCTCCCTCCAGAAAAGCATTGCGCCCATCGCGCCGCTCATAACGGCTAAGGGTTGCGGGCTGACCATCCAGAGTGACCGAACGCTGACTGGTTTGATGATGAGTGTCCGGGATGCTGATCGGGTTATCCCCAACCACACCGGAAGCCGCCTGCAACGCGAAAGCAGGCAGAGCAGCGGTAAGCCCAAGGATGATGCGGAGCATCAGGATCCAACTGCAGGGGTTCATCCAGGAAGCCTGGACTGTAGAGAGCGAAGGGTGGGTAGAATTCATGGTTTCCTCGTGGATGAAGCAAGCGATACACTGCCTGCAACGCAGACAGCGGCCAGTAAAAGTGCCACCGCAAGCCCCATCAATAGCGGGACAAAACCAGGCACCCAGGACACGATAAACGGGCCGATGCTGGCACCGATAAACAGGACAAAACCATTGAGAGCCATGCCCGCTGCGCGGTCAGGTACCGCCAGATCGCCAAACTGGGTGATCATTGCCGGGATAGCGAGTGCAACTCCAACAACGAAGACCAGACTCCCAATGGCAATACCGGTCAGCGATTGCGATAAAACAGCTTCTAGGGCCAGGCCCACAGCCGCAACCAGATAACCTGTACCCGCAACGCCTGGCATTCCGATCCGAGTAGCAAGCGGCCCGACCAGCAAGGCCATGAACATCCCTGGCAATCCAACCAGGCGCAGTGCAATCACTGCAGCAGGATCAAGATTCAACCCCGCCAGATGCGGCCCCAAAGCTGTATACATCGCAACGAAAGACAAGAGAAGTGTGATATGCGCGCATGACAGCAGCACAATGGCAGGCCGCACGGCAATCTTGCCCAATGCCACGAAGCGGTGGCCCAGATGCCCCTCAACGGCAGTGCGTGTAGGCTCTTTGATCATCAATGCAATTAATGGAAGCATGACCACAAGACTGCCTCCTGTGGACAGAAATACCCAGAACCAATCCCATCGTAACGCCACCCAGGCAGCGAATACTTGCCCAAGGATACCCGCCACGAGAAAAGACGTAGACATGGCCCCGATGGCGGTTGCTCGATGATGTGTCGGCACCGCTTCCGCAAGATAGGCCAGCGCTACGGGGGCAAAACTGGACGCTGCCAGTCCCTGCAGCATCCGCAATCCCGCCAACCATGGCAGCGAAGGTGCGAAGGCGCAGGCAAGCGTGGCAATCGACAGTGCACCCAGTCCAACCAGCATCACTGGCCGACGACCGTACTGATCCGATAGCGGCCCCCAGAGCAGAAACCCGCCAGCATAGGCCAGGCTGAAACAGGTGGCCAGTGCGAACGCGACGCCCCCCGGATTTGCCGGGCTGAAAGACTGCCCGACATGTGCCAGTAAAGGGATAGCCAGGTAAAGCTGGGTTAGTACTAACAGTGCGACCACGACCAACAGCATGATCCCCCGTCCACTCGCAGAGTGAATGGAGCCGAGGTGTGTGGTGTTGCCGGAGACTAGCGTGTTTTCAACCATAGAAGCCTGCTTCCGATATCGGTACAGCACCCCCAACGATGGCGGAATGTACCTGACGTGCGGTATGCAGTTCCCAGAATTGATCAGCGATGTCTTTTGGCGCGACGGTATCACTTTTACCCAGACCGCCCGGTGTTCCCTCAACGAAGCCGTTGACGATCACCTCACCGACATGAATGTCATGTGGCGCGAGGGTATGCGCCAGAATATGGGTGGTTTTACGTTGAGCTGCCACGCTGATGGCAATCGCAGCATAATCGATGGCGAACGCATTGATTTTAGGTTCATCAAGCGCCATAACGCCGCTGGTAACCAGTACGGTACCTTTTGATGCCGCAAGGTCATTCATGCTCTCTTGTACTGCAGTGATGTAGCCAACAACGCGGAGATCGAAACTCTTGCTCAGATCCGTGGGGGGAGTGGACAGCAGGTCACCCTCGATATCGAGAAAGACGTTCCAGTGCAGGATGCCTATAGGCCCCATTGTTTCACGTACGTCCGTGACGGCGCGCCTAATCGCTTTGACATCGCTCAGATCGGCCGGGAAAGTGCGAACCTGGATGCCTTCGGCGGTCAATTCCGCGACCGCATCAGCGAGACGCTGAACATTGCGCGCAATCAAGGCAACGGGATGACCCGCCTTACCAAAACGGCGAGCGACTGCATGGGAAATACCCGGGCCATAGCCACAGATGAGGATGGTGTTTTTCATAATTCAGACTCCGATTATAAGGTAAAATTACAACTCCAACGTTTTAGTTGGAAATAACTATAGTATGATTACGCGATAACAACAACCGATAGATGAGAGAGCAGAAAAATGGCTTGGGATACAGAGGGGACAAAACGCAAAATTCTGGATGCGGCAATGACCGAGTTTGCCCGATTCGGCCCTGATGGCACGACTCTTGAACGGGTTGCCAAGTTGGCCGGTGTCAACAAGGAGCGTGTTTACAATTATTTTGGCGACAAGCGGGCGCTGTTCTCGGCCGTGTTACGCAGTGAGTTGGCCAAGGTGGCATTGGCATTGCCCATTACGTCCTTTGCGGTCGAAGATATTGGCGATTACGCTGGTCGTGCCTACGATTATCACCTTGAGAACCCAGAACTGAGTCGACTCATGCGCTGGGAAGGCTTGACCTTCAATGATGAGGTGCCGGACGAAGAACAACGACGCGAATACTATGGATACAAGATCCAGGCCGTGGCTGATGGGCAGCGTGAAGGAATAGTTACCCAAGCCATTGAGGCCGATCATTTGGCATTTTTGGTTTTAGCTCTGGCCGGATGGTGGTCTGCTGTTCCACAGGTAGCGCGCATGTTAACGGGGCCCGATAGCACGAAAGAACATGCTAGACGCCGAGCCTCCGTCATAGAGGCAGCGCGACGTCTGGCGGCCCCATGAAGTTGACGTTAATGATGGAAAAAATTAGCTGTGAAAGGGGGCCGTCAGAATAACGGAGATTGGGTGTCATGATTTACTCCTGAAATGGGAAAAGCCCCCAACCTTTGTGTGAGGTCAGACAGAGAGGACACGGGAATTCATCAGGAACACTATCCTGGATGCCAGTGTGGCCTACCGTCGTGGTACTTTTGGGGCGGTCACTTGACCCTGTCGGCTGTTCGGGGTTTTCTCTCCAGATGCAGTTCTAAACACGCAGGTGCAGCCCTTGTCAACTTAGTTTTAACGTTTTATGCAGCCCTGCAAGATAGAAGTGGCACTCCCAAAGGTATTCGAATTTATTAAATACTCCATCTATGCGGAGTGCGCGAAAAAATCTTACCTCGCTATAGTTTCGAGTAAAATCGAACAGTCTCCTGTTTTGCAGATGGTATAAAAAGTATTGATTCTGTCTTCTGGTGCCACGTTTAATGCCAAGAGCACATCTCGGGTAAATTCAACATATCCTGTTGGTTTGGCGGTTATGATATTCCCGTCTCGTACAGATTGACCGTTTACGAAGTTTTTTTCTCCTGAGTAAATCCCTTTTTTTTCATTGTTCAGTACAGATAACTCAATGAAAGTATGTGAGATATCGTTCAGATATCCTTTTTTAGCCAAAAACAAAGATGCGTCACAAATTGCCCCTACAATGATTTTCTTTGTCACTGCCTCGTTCAGCAGGGGAATAACTTTCTCTGCTTCTTCACCATGCCAGTTTGTGCCACCGACGAGGATCAATGCAGCGAATTCTTTCGGAACTCTATCGATGGTATAGTCAGGTGCAATAGTAAAACCACCTATTGAAGTTACCGGTCCTTCACAAATAGAAACAGTTTTTACTTCATACTCGCTGTTCCACAGTCCGAATCCCCCCTTCAAACTAGCAGCCAAAAGAGCGGGTTCCCAATCCGCATAATCTGAGATTAAAACAAATAATACCGTACGTTTTTGCATATTATCTCCACTGCTTCTTATGTTCCTTATGATTGCAGAGTAGCCAACTATGGAGTACATACCTAATGGTAATATTTCATTGATGGGATGAATTTCATGCATACCTTACGGAACATCAATCTTAATCTTTTAGTGGTCTTTCGTGAGCTGCTGTTGGAACAAAATGTAACTCGTGCTGCTGAAAAACTGGCGATGAGTCAATCTGCGGTGAGCCATGCGTTAGCGAAATTACGGGATATTCTTGAAGATGAATTGTTTGTGCAAGGAAGGCGGGGCATAACACCCACAACAAAAGCTCTTGAGCTACAAAATAACTTGGAACTGGCTCTTCATCACGCCAATCAGGTTTTTAACGGTTCTGATCACTGGGAAGTATCTTCAATGAATCGGACTTTTCGTATCGCTATAGCTGACTACGGGACATACCTTCTCGCGTCTCCGTTACTTGCACGGATCCGGCAAGAAGCCCCAGGAGTTGATGTGGTGTTTACCCCATCTGAGCATCATCTCATCGCTGCCCAGCTTACAAATGGAAGCATTCATTGCGGATGTTGTGTAGTAGATTCAGCATATAAGGATTTTCGGGTCACACACCTTTTCCAGGAACGACTTATTTGCTTAGTGGGCAAGAAAAATAAATTATCGAACGAAAAAAATTTGTCCATGAAGGCATACGCAGCCATGCCGCACATGGTTGTTTCACCATTAAGCGGAACATACTCAGAGGTAGACACATTTTTAGCAAAAGAAGGGCTTATACGCCGGGTAGCCGCTGTCATACCTCATTATGTGGTTGCTGCAAGAGCTGTTGTAAACACAGATATGGTTTTGACCCTACCTTACCGCCTTGCTGCTTCTCTTACTGAACACAGTGAACTTGACCTCATAGAGCCTCCATTCGGGCCCGGAACTTTTGAATATAGCCTTATCTGGCACCCTAGATCAGAATACGATAAGGGACATGCTTGGCTTAGGGACATATTTGCTCAAGTTGCCAATGACGTGGCACGCGAAACGTGAGGATTGCAAGAAACCCGTTTGGTAAGTAAAAAAAGACTTGTGAAAAGCAAGTACAACATATTGATGATTAGGGTAATAGTGATCTTAGCCACGAACAATGGACACGCGCTTAAGCGAGGTTCTGGTTTTCAAATCGGGAACTGCCTCTGATTGCTGAGGTTGAAAAGAAATACGGCCACCGGATCGCTGTTGTTCCTCAACAGTCGGCAGACCCTGTCGGGTTGGTCCAGCTACAAAGGTTAGCTGACAGCGAATAACATATTCAGCGATACAAGGCATGCCATTACAACGCGTGCCTTCAACGAATTATCTTTCTATTTCTCTACACGTTTGCCTTGCGCATCCACCACGCGTTCACCGTCTTCCTTGGCGAAGGCGCCGCGTTGTGCCTCGGACAAAATATCCAGTATCACTTCAGAGGGTCGGCACAGTTTGGTTCCCAGTGGCGTGAGCACTATCGGGCGGCTGATCAGTTTAGGTCGCGGATGGCCTCTTTCGGTGTTTTCAGCAGGGACAGATCGTAAACTGCCGGAATGTCTTTGCGGAAAAACAGATGCAGCATCACCAGCGTGGCGGCAATCGCGGCCAAGTTAACCGACACCATCAGCGCTGCATATTCAGTGAATCCGAGGTTGGAGAAATCCGCCAAGACAATATCTTTGCAGGTATTATTTTATAAAGTAATAGTTGCTCACGAGCCACTTTATGAGATTAACAGAGGTGTATACCCAAGATACATAATCTTGCCGATTCGAGTCCTTTTGAGGCCCCCAAAAATGCTGGATTTCAATATACGAGTATGGAACAGAGTGTAGCTAGGTTTGAGAAAAGAGGATTTTACTTTGAGACACCATGGACAACAATGGCTGTCCATGGCATTGAATTTTTGGCTCCTCTGACTGGACTCGAACCAGTGACATACGGATTAACAGTCCGCCGTTCTACCGACTGAACTACAGAGGAATCGTGTGAACGGGGCGAATAATAGCGGGGTACCATGAGTTTGTCAAAGCACTAAAGTAGGGAAAAAGTGCGTTTGCTGTCAGATTGAGCATGTTGACTCGTTTTTCTACACTTATCCTCAATCAGACACCTGAAAAATTGTTTTTTACCTCTGCTGCTTGGATAGAGGCGGCTGGGTAGGTAGCGGTAAGGCTGAGCGACATGTATCCACATCACTTTAAGTGGCAGGTTGGCGACAGCGGTAATACTGAAGACGTTTTGAACTACTCCATTAGCGAAGAAGTCAGTTGTTAGGTGCTCTTCGTAAAGCTGAACGGAGAATCAATAGATTGGCCACTGTGTTGTCGCTTGCCAGCAACTCGAATTATTTAGGGTGCAACTGTGATAGGTATCTGGTTTTTCATTTTAATTTAAAGTGATGTCAATTGTAAAAAACCTTACTAATCAGCTAAATAACTTTAGCTCAATCATCCTTCAGGTATTTTTTGAGCTTTTCTATGCTACTCTGAAAGCCGTCTTAAAATGCTTGGACTATTCGGGGGCTAAGCCTTGTCAACACGGTGTTTATTCCTCTATGCTACGCCAAGTCGTTTTTACAGTAGTAAATCTTACTGTTCTTTAGTTTCCCGGAGTTTCTTAGTGATGAATAAAGCAATCGCAATAGCGGCATTGTGTGTGTTGCTGGCAGGGTGCCAGAATGCAAATGATAGTGCTAAAACCAAGCCAGCTCCGGCGGCCACAAAAAACCAGGCTGTTGTTCAGCCGGTTCCGGCAGCAACGCCAAACCCAGTTATTGCGCAGCCAGCTCAGCCGATGATTTCGGCCGATACTGATGCTGTCATGGTTACGTGCATGAGAGAGTTGAATGCCCTACAACAGGTAAATAGCAAGTTGTATCAAAGCCGCAGTACTGAATTGAACAATATTTTAGCCGAGGCCAAACTTTATATGCGTGTTCGTGACAACGTCAGTCCGGATATTCACCAAATAATGGATGCGGCTTATCAATTCCGTATTACTAAAACCTGCAACCTTATCCGCACCGATCTGACGCGTGCGCTGGTTGAGCGTGTTGTTGCTTCATAACTTGCAATAACGCATTTCTCAGTCGTTCCGGGAAAATAGTAATCCGCGCAAGTGCCCTCCTCTGAGGGCATTTTTCTTTCTTGCCCATATACCCTTCATACTTCAAGTTGCTTGGGTGTTGGCTACGCTTACTCACCCCAGTCACATAGTTATCTATGCTCCTGGGGCCTCGTAAGCTTGCCGCCTACAAGCAACTCGAATTTTTTAGGGTATAGCAAATCCGACTAGCAGCGTTGCTGAGAAATTACACGAAAAATAAATGTGATCTGTGTCGAGTTTTTTCCGCGTGTTGGATAACATATCGCCATTACCTTTCGTACTGGAATATCCCTTGATGGAAGAAATCAGCACTTCCCGTTCTGTTGCCTGGATGCGTGTGGCCACGCTTGCCATTTCGGCGTTTATTTTTAATACCACCGAGTTTATCCCGATTGGACTATTAAGTGATATTGCCCAAAGCTTTGAGATGCAAACAGAGCAGGTGGGGCTGATCATTACTATTTACGCCTGGATCGTCGCTGTGGCGTCGTTAATCTGCATGTTGCTTACCAGCAAGATTGAGCGGCGTAAGTTGCTGATCGGGGTATTCGTTCTATTTATCGCCAGCCATGTACTCACTGCTGTTGCGTGGAACTTTACTACGTTGGTGATTTCGCGCGTGGGAGTGGCGTTAGCGCACTCAGTATTCTGGTCGATCACGGCATCACTGGCTATTCGCCTCGCCCCGCCGGGCAAGCGTGCGCAGGCATTGAGCATGTTGGCTGGGGGAACCGCACTGGCAATGGTGCTTGGCTTACCTTTAGGCAGAATAGTAGGGCAACTGCTCGGTTGGCGCATGACATTCATTGGTATCGCCGTTTGCGCCAGCTTTGCGTTGGTGATGCTGTGGCGATTGCTGCCCGAACTGAAAAGTGAACATTCAGGCTCGTTGTCCAGCGTCCCTTTACTGTTCAAACGCCCAACATTGGTCAGATTGTATATGTTGACCATCATTGTCGTGACGGCCCATTTTACCGCATACAGTTATATTGAACCCTTTATCCAGAATATAGTGGGCCTTTCCGGCAACTTTACCACTATGATGCTGCTGCTGTTTGGTGCCGCTGGGATTATCGGTAGCCTGCTGTTCAGTCGCTACAGCGAACGCTTTCCTTCGGGTTTCTTTATTGGTGCGCTAGCTCTGTTGGCGACCAGTCTACTATTGCTGCTGCCAGCATCCGTTAATGAAGCTACCTTGACGCTGCTTTGCGTGGTTTGGGGAATGGCGATTATGGCATTCGGCCTGGCTATGCAGGCTAAAGTACTTAGTTTGGCATCAGATGCTACGGACGTTGGCATGGCGATTTTTTCCGGATTGTATAACTTGGGAATAGGGGGCGGTGCATTGCTAGGGAACCTGGTCAGTCTGCATTTTGGAATGTCAAATATCGGCTTTGTTGGCGCACCACTCGTCCTGATTGCCCTTAGTTGGAGTGTGCTGAGTGTTTGCCGTGGTGAACGGCGTCTGCAGCATCAAATCTGATACAACAATGGGAGCAAGGCAGCTCCCATTAGCCAGTACTCAAAACACCTCATATTCTGTACAGATGTTTTTCAGCCGAATCTTCCGAATAAAACACCACTCTTTTCTTGATATACCCAAGTTACTTCAAGTTGCATGTAGGCGGCCACAGAGCGACAAATCTGCCGGGAGCAGATTTGAACGCTGCTTGCAGCGGCCCCGAAGGGGCGAGGCCCAGCATGGGCCGAGTAACGCAGCCAACACCTATGCGGCTCGAAGGGCGACGGGTATAACTGAATAGGTTGGCTAGCTTGCAACTGCCGATCAGGCCAATACGCGTATTGAGTAAAAGGCTACAGCCTAGGCAACTGACAGTGATCTTGCACAACAGCACTCTGAGCCTCAAAGCTGAGAGTGGGTTGGTGAAGCTTAAGAAACTGCGATCAAGTTGGATGCGCGTCGCTGAATGAGATAAATCTTAGCCATGCCGCGAAATGGTTGAATGCTAAAAAACCAGACTTAAGAACTTTCTCTCCACCCCAAGATTAGTCTTAATGTCTAATGTTTGAGAATTATCTTAGCCAACTATCCTACCATGCAGACATAATAAGAACTAAAACATTAAAAAGTAAATTATAAACCTTAATGTTGGAATTTAAATCTTAATAATTGTTTTTTGATAGTTAATGATTCTATTTATTATTCGGATGGATAGAATATCTCTCGTCAAAGCAGGGCTAATCGGTAAACGCACCTAACGCATTTTCAGGGATTGGCTGGCTGACAAACGATCAGCTTGGTCGGGTTTTCTGTTGGCAAGGAACCTATCCTGCCATCGATGGAAACGTAGAGAAAACGTTAAAACAACACCGCAAGGCGAATGGAGTGCTCTATCCCCTGAGCTAACTCGCCTATGCTTGAATTTAAAGGTAATTAAATATTATGAAAATGAATAAAACTGCGATTCTAGTTGCTGGCCTTGTTCTGTCTACCACTGCATTGGCCGATAACATCATTAAATTCCAGGGTGAAGTAGCCGAACAAACTTGCGACGTCAGTGTTAACGGTAGCACGTCAAGCCCACTGGTTCTGTTGCCAACTGTACCGACAACAGCATTAGACACAGCGGGTAGTACAGCTGGTCAAACGTCGTTCACTATCAGTGTGTCAGGTTGTACTCCGGGTGCCAGCGAGACAGCGATTAAGACCGTGTTTGTTGGTAATAACCTAACGGGCACTAACCGTATGGGCAATACTGGTACGGCAAGCAATGTGTCTTTGCAACTGGTTGACCCTGCCTCTGCCGCTGTGCCTCTGGATCTTACCGGCCAAATTGGCGCACCTGGTCTGAAACTGGCTGCTGCAGCCACCACTGCGAGCCATGATTTTGCTGTTCAATACTACGCTGAATCTGCAGTTACTGCTGGTTCTGTTCTGGGCAGCGTACAGTACGCTATTTCTTACCAGTAATAGCTAGGGCTGTTCTCTTCAAAGCTGGCCAATCGATAGTTAATGATTGGCCAGCTTTTTCATGGTTAAGGGTGTCAGATTTCGCCTGTGGCAAAGAAACGATGGTGTAGCAGAAAACTGGCCGAAATTGATTAATCTTTTTAAGTAACTGAGAACGATGAGTTCAAGCATTTGCCTATACTTATTTTAAGATTAGCCATTAACGTGAAACTAAATAAATGGCCTTCGTGGTTGCCTGATAGCTCTCGTCACCCCATTTTATTGGCGAGTATTTCGTGGTAAGTGACATCAGGTTAAGTGCAGTGGGCGTTGAGCACGACAGTTATACATCACTCCCTCCCCATACGCAGGAGGGGACGTAATAGTGACATTAAGCGAGGATGTTTCGTGTGAAAACCAAATGTTCCGGTATGTTGATTAGCACTTTATCCGCGTTACTTCTATTGGTGGCTACACCAGTCATGGCCAGTGTCGTGATGCTCAATACCCGTGTCATTTACCCGGCGGGTGCACAATCTCAGACGATACAACTGACTAACAACGACAGCATTCCCTATGTAGTTCAGATGTGGTCGGACATCAATAATCCATCCTCAACACCTGACACAGCTGATGGGCCTTTTGTTGCCGTGCCAGCATTATTCCGTATCGAGCCTAAAACAGGCCAGTCAGTGCGCCTGGTCTTTACGGGAAAAGATCTGCCGCAGGATCGTGAATCCGTTTTTTACCTTAACAGCGTGCAAATTCCACCAAAAAATGTCGCCGGAGCGCAACAGAATCAGATGATGGTGGTGCTACGTAATCGAGTGAAAATCTTCTATCGCCCAAAAGGGATTACCGGCGAACCTGAAAAAATAGCTGAGCAACTTCGTTTCTCACTCAAGCAACAGAGTGGGCAATGGGTACTGACTGTTAATAACGACTCGGTTTTTCACGCCTCTTTTATCAAGGCTGCTGCGATGGTGGGTGACAAGCAAGTTCCCTTCAAGGCAGATATGGTAGCGCCTAAATCCCAGGCAAGTTGGAAATTGGACAAAGGGGCCTCATCCCCCGCCGGAGCGCGAAAAGTAACCTTTACGTTGGTCAATGACTACGGCGGGCACAGTCGCGCGGAAGCTACATTGAATTGATTCAGGATCCGTTTTCTCAGGCACCCTGAACGCCGTTGTAAGAGATTGTAGTAATGCAAGTAAAAATGACACCAAACGGCTTCTATCCTGACCTTTGCCAAAGGATGGCCTCAGTTTTAATTTCTCTGCCCGGTGCCCGGGTTAAGCCGTTGGCGCTGTTACTGTGGTTGAGCATTCCTCAGGTCTTTGCGGCAGAGAATGGGAACGCTTATGAATTTGATGACAGTATGCTGGTAGGCAGTGCTAAAGAACAAAAAACCATTGCACGTTTTAACCAGGCTAACGCCATCGAAGCCGGTACCTATCAGGTTGATATATTTATCAATAGCACCTTCCTGGCTCGACAAACGCTGAAGTTTGCTGCTGGGGAGCGGGGGAGTGTTTCGGCCTGTTTTACCCGGGATATGTTGCTCAAGGCAGGTATTCTGCCCGACAGCATCAAGGAAAAAACCAGTGATGAGGCACAATGCCTTAACCTGGAACAGCAGGTCGAAGGAGCATCCAGCCGTTTTGACTTCAGCCGCCTACGTCTTGATTTGTATGTGCCGCAGGCATTAATGCAGCGTATGGCGCGGGGAGCGGTATCTGTTGGTGATTTATCCGTAGGGGAGACGGTGGCATTTGCCAACTATGATACTAACTACTATCGAACCAAGGCTTCTGGCAGCACCACCGAGTCGACTTATCTGGGTCTGAATTCGGGCCTGAATCTCGGCTTGTGGCAGTTTCGTCAACAGTCTACTTTTACCCGATTTTCCAGCGATAACAGCCCCAGTAATACCCAGTGGAACTCCATACGTAATTACGTTCAACGCCCTTTGCCGTCTATTGGCAGCCAGATGACGCTAGGGGACAGCTTTACTGCAGGCACTCTGTTCAGTAGCCTGGGTTTTCGTGGCATTCAGTTGGAAACTGACGACCGTATGCTACCTGAATCGCAGCGCGGATATGCACCGACTATTCGTGGTGTAGCGGCCACGACCGCTAAAGTCAGCGTCAGCCAGTCCGGCGTGCAGATTTATCAAACTACGGTGGCCCCCGGCGCTTTCGTGATTGATGATTTATTCCCGACCAGCTATCAGGGGGATTTGGTCGTGGAGGTGCAGGAGGCAGATGGCCGCGTTTCTTCATTTACTGTGCCATTCTCTGCGGTGTCTGATTCGATGCGGCCGGGGCAATCACGTGTCAGTTTCTCTGCCGGGCAGGTGCGTAATATTGGTAACAGCGATGCTCTATTTACCGATCTCACCTATCAAGCAGGGCTGAGCAACGCTATTACGGCGAATACCGGCGTGCGTGTTTCTGACGGATACCAGGCGTTGCTTGGCGGCGCCGTCTTCGCCAGTGAGTTAGGTGCGCTAGGCGTCAATGCTACCTATTCACGCGCTGACATGTGGGATACCACCGTTGATGGTTGGCGCGTCGGGGCGACTTACAGCCGTACTTTCGCACCAACGTCCACGACGCTCGCTCTGGCCGGTTACCGTTATTCTACTGATGGCTATCGCGATTTGAGTGATGTGCTTGGCCTGCGGGAAGCGCATGGCACCAACGAAGTCTGGTTATCCAACACCTATCAGCAGAGTAACCAATTTGTTGCCACGATCAGCCAGGGGCTGGGTGGCTACGGTCAACTCTACTTTTCGGGTTCAACCAGTACTTATCGCGGTGGCCGCGGGCGTGATACCCAATACCAGATGGCCTATTCGAACAGTTTCAAAAGCTTCAGCTACAACCTATCGGTTGGTCGTCAACAAACTGGGCGTATCCCAACCGGCGTGGTATCTGACGGAAACACCAATAACGGCACAACACAGAACGTCATATCGTTCTCGGTTTCTGTCCCTTGGGGGAATGGTCCGCGAGCGCCGTTTATTTCTGCGGGCGCGACTCATGAGACAAGTGGCAATGGACAAACCAATTACCAGACCGGAGTTGCCGGAACGCTGGGAGAAGATCAAACCCTGAGCTATGCCGTCAACGGTGCCTTCAACTCGGGCGGGGAAGGTGGCAGTTTTGGTACCGGTTTGGTTAAACAACTGCCTGTTGTAACCGTGGGCGGCAGTTTCTCGCAAGGCCGCAATTATACCCAGGGTGGTGCCACTGCGCGTGGGGCAGCGGTAATTCACAGCGGTGGCGTGACGTTCGGTCCATATCTTGGCGATACCTTCGCTCTGGTTGAGGCTGAAGGGGTCAAAGGTGCTCAAGTGATGAATGGCATGGGGGCCAAGATCAACAGTTTTGGTTATGCGATCGTTCCTTCATTGGTGCCATACCGTTATAACGAGATCGGTCTAGATGCTAAAGGGATCGAGAATCAGAGCGCAGAGCTTACTGAAAACCAGCAACGCATCGCGCCGTATGCCGGTTCAGCGGTCAAAGTGAGTTTCAAAACCTTGGAAGGCTACGCGTTATTGATCAAATTACTGAGCTCACCGGAAGGCGGCTTGCCACTGGGGAGCAACGTTTATGACAGTAATGACACCGTCGTGGGGCTAGTGGGGCAAGGTAACCAGATTTATGCACGCGCGGCGGGTAAACAAGGAAAATTACGCGTGAAATGGGGTGATAGTGCCGGAGAACAGTGTACGCTGAACTACGATTTAAGGGGTAAGGATATGAATCAGTCACTCTACCGCCTGGAGCTTTCATGCAACAGCAACTGATGCTCAAGCCAAAATCGGAGCTTAAGATGAGCAAAAAACTTACCACAGTGTTGCTGACACTGGCCGGGATAGCTCTGGCCACCCCAAGTTGGGCAGAGTGTTACAAGATCACAGCGGTCAACAATACCCCCAGTTCTGCCTATTACACCGAGGCAGGTAAAGGAACAGTCGCCTTTTGGGAGGGATCTACTGACGTTTCTGGTTCAACGGGGACCTTGCCAAAAGTAATCAATATCAACAACACTACGTTTCAACCCAATGGAACACTCATTGCCAGCGGTACGGTAAGTTTCATAAATGCTGGTGCTCAACCGTATAACGCCGATCAAATTCTGTTTCGCTGTACGGCGAGTGAGGCGGGTAAACTTTTTGAATTTTATGCCACTAATGGTGACTCGATTTACGCAGGCTATAGCGAGGTTGGTGCTTCATATGGCCTGCCAGAGTCTTACCAGACTTATGCCAATGGCATGGCTTTGCGTGCTACCAACCTTGTAACCGGGGAATATTACTCCCGCTATTGGAAATCCCGGCCATTGACCAATCTGGATACCGACTCGCAAGGTTGGATACTGGTCAAGGCCAAAAACTTCAGTGATACCAAGATTGAGCTATTCCGTCTAACCAGCGCGGTTGGTTCCTGGACCGGGACTGGTATGTTGTCTTGGACACAACCTGCTACTTATATTGCATTCAGGGGCGGCTCTCTCTCTTCGGGGCTGAGCAATGGGGCTGATTCCAGCTCAATATACTATGGTTGGTACGCCTATTGGCCCGGTGCTGTGAACCTACATAACCACATCTACATCCGTCGTTCAGCCACCTGTTCGGTGACCAATGTGACGCCCACCGTTGTTTTCCCCATTATTACGGTGGCGGAACTGAAGTCTGGCGTCACTCGTCAGGCGCCGATCACCATTCAGTTTGGCTGCCAAATGGGGGCACCAGCCAATACTGGTGTGACGGCGATTGCCAGTGGCACTGGGGCTAACCAGACTGCAATGGGTATTTTGGTGAACCCAGCCAATGCTGCAGCAGCCGTCTCGGCAGGGTTTGGCACCGCCGGTTCGGGGGTGAGTTATCTGCTGTCTGATGGTTACGGTACAAACCCGGCGATAGCTACCGGCGTTGGTATCCAGATTTCGCGTACCAATGGCACAGTGTTGAACCTGCTCAGTACGTTAAGTGGTACGGTACTTGGCGGTACCGCTGCTGGCTGGTATCCGGTGTTGGACGATGCCGTTGTGGGCACTACTGTCAGCGGTGTGACCACCTACACCAAAAATCTCAACGCGACGCTGAAAGCCTTACCTGGCAAAACGATCACTGCGGGTAAAGTCACTGCAACAGCTCAGGTCATTATTCAGGTGCAATAATGCGAAAGTTAATCGGTTTAGGTATTGCAGGTGGGTTATTACTCAGTAGTTGGGCGCAGGCCGGGGTAATGATTGAATCATCGCGCGTAGTGTTCTCGGCGGCTGACCGTGAACGTTCGTTGCTGATGTCGAACGCCAATGAGTATCCTGTGATTGTTCAGACCTGGGTAGACGACGGTGCGCCGAATGGCACGCCGGAAACTGCGGGAGAGGTTCCCGTCCTGCCATTACCGGGGATCTTCCGGCTTGAGCCTGGTGAAAGGAAAAATCTACGTTTGCTGGCGACTCAGATAAAGCAGCCGCAAGATCGTGAATCACTGTATTGGTTGAATGTTTATGAGATCCCGCCAACGGATGCAAAATTACCGCCGGGCGTTTCTGCCATCAAAGTGGCAATACGCCTACAGTTGAAGCTGTTCTATCGGCCTCAGAGCTTGAAGCCGGCTGTTGATAAACTGACCGCACTGCAACAGTTCAGCCTGATCCGGCAACCTGGCACGTTAAAACTGAAAGTTGAAAATACGTCTCCCTATTTTGCTACTTTCGGTGCTGCCAAGATTTCTGGCGGCGGTAAATCGCAAGAGGTGCCGATCGGTATGCTGGCTCCCTTCAGTAATAAAACCCTGGATGTCGGTGGTGATGCTACTTGGCGCCCCGACAGCGTTAGCTACATCCTGATCAACGATGATGGTAATGGCGTTGTGGGCAAAAAAACGCTGAAACATTAGTTTGTTTCCAACAATGGGGCACCGTGCCCCCCTCAGTTGACCACGTTTCCCCTGCCTCCCGCACAGTCTGTGACTCTTCCTGTTTGGTTAACTTTATAATTTCAAATTGAATTCTGCGCATATTCATCAAAAAGCGGCAGCACGGATAAAAGGGTTGCTGCAATTTGATTGAATGGTATTTATTGGGTAGGTATATTGTTAACATATTAACAAATAATGATTCATATCTGCACCTGCTATTGTAAGGAGCTGTACTATGCCGTCTGCTTTTGCCGAACGTCCACCGCGCTGGCTGATCCCGTTACTCGGGTCGCTGGTGGCTTTTGGGCCGCTTTCGATTGATATGTATTTGCCCGCGCTACCCGCGATGGGGTTGGAACTGCAAGCCACGCAAGGCCAGATGCAGCATACGCTAGGGGCATTTTTCGCCGGTTTTTGTATTGGTATGCTGTTGTATGGGCCGCTTAGCGATTGGCTGGGAAGGAAAAAATTGCTGCTAAGTGGCATGTTGCTATTCGTGATTGCCAGCGTACTCTGCACGCAAGTCACTAACGTTGAGCAACTGGTGGTGCTGCGGGCTTTACAGGCATTTGGTAGCGGAGCTGCGGTGGTGATGGCGCGTGCGATTGCCAGGGATGTGTACCGGACAGAAGATTTACCCCGCGTTTTGTCGTTAATGACGTTGGTCACAATGGCCGCACCGCTTTTGGCTCCCTTGTTAGGGGGCGCTTTGCTGGTGGTATTCGACTGGCAAGCCATCTTCATGCTGCTGGCGGTTGTTGGCTGTATCAGCGGATTAATCGTGCTATGGATATTGCCAGAGACATTAAAAAAACAGTCTGAGAATTCTGGTAACATACTGAAAGCATTCCGCAATTACGGCGTGTTAGTGAAGGACAAAGAGGCGATGGGTATTATCGCCACGCTGGCATTTTCCTTTGCGGGGATGTTTGCCTTTATCAGTGGTTCACCCTTTGTTTACATCAGCTATTTTCAGGTTCCTGCGCAGTATTACGGGCTACTGTTTGGTTGCAATATCATCGGTATGATCGCCGTGCTGTTACTCAACGTTCGGATGCTAAAAGTTTACAGCTTACCTCGCTTATTAATGATCCAAAGCAGTGCTCAGGTACTGTTCGGCCTGTTGCTGCTGTTTTTTCATCAACAAAGTTTGAGCGTTCTGGTTATTCTGGTGGTGCTATTTATGTCGCTGGTGAATGCTATTGGGACCAATAGCCTGTCGCTGTTGTTGCAGCAAAGAGGCCAACATGCGGGGAGTGCTAGCGCCTTGGCGATCTCGCTGCAGTTTGGTGCCGGTGCGCTGGCTAGCCTGGCGGTTTCATGGCTACAGGATGATACTCCATTTGCCATGACGCTGGTTATGGCGGTCTGTGCTGCGCTGGGGTGGATAGGGCAACGTATGTCTGTCAGCCGTTTACGCTCGAAAGTGCATCAGATCTAAACCCCAGATTAGCTGAATCCCCCTGCTGACCGATGGAGCAGGGGGATCGGCAGGCCTCAATCGGCGCTGGCAACAATACCGCGTAACAGCTTTTTCAAAATCGCCACTTCATCTTCGCTAAAGGCGGCTAACATCTGCTCCTGCTGCTTGGCGGCGATATCTCTTAGTACATCGGCCTGGCGTTCTCCTGCGGTAGTCAAGTGGTAGCCGCCGTCAGTACATGAAACAAAACCTTTACGGCACAGCGTTTCTTGCGCCTCTTCAATCTCTCGGCTCGACATCGCCACTTCTGCCATCAGGCCCGGCATATCGAGGCGAGCATTGCTGTCCAATACCAACAGCATTCTGGCCTCACTGATACGCAACCCGGTGGAGAGCTGCTTGGGCTGATAACTGGCCTGGTAACTGCGCAGCGCCTGAGTAAGCAAATAGTAGACATTTTGATTAAGGCGCTCTTGCCGTGCGCTGCCCGCTGAGCTATCCGTAACGCGTTCAGACAATTGCGGATAAGGCAGCACCATGGAGTAAGCCCCTTGGTGATAAACCAGAGGTGCACGGCCGAGATCGTCAAATGCCACCACTTTGCCAATCAGGATCCAGTGATCGCCGCCGTCAATCTGCTGGTATTTCTCACATTGAAAACGAGCGGCACAGTCAGCAAACATGGGGGCGCCACCCACACCAATGTCGATTTCAATCCCGGCAAACTTATTCTCGCTAGGGCGAGCAAATCGATTGGATAACTCTACCTGATCGGCGGCCAGAATATTGATGGCAAAGTGGTCAGCCTGCTCAAATACAGGGTAGCTGCCGGAACGTTTATCTATGCTCCACAGCACCAGTGGAGGATCCAGCGACACAGAGTTAAAGCTGTTGGCCGTTACGCCAACGCGGGTTCCCTGCTGTGTCGCGGCTGTGACAACAGTTACACCGGTAGCAAAATTACCGAGCGCACGACGAAATGCGCGGGGATCCAATGCAGCGTCTGAGTGATGTGTCATTCAATAAGTTCTCCGGCGTATTACACCATGGTCGGATCGGGGTCTAATCCCATTAACTCGCGCCCCAGGATCTGGGCACAAACATCGTAATCGGTATAGGCGTGCGCCCCTGTCATATGGGAATCGCGGAACAGACGCTGAATTTCATTATTTTCCATCCAACTGGTTGCCCCTGCGGCACTGAACAGGCGATCTACCGCCGCGATACACATTTTTACCGCGTAAGCCTGATTGGTTCGCCAGTAAGTTAACGTCTCGCGGGAAGGATATTGATGGCGTCTGCCATGTTCGGCCTGCTCTTGCCAGGATTTCTCCAGAAAGGCTCTTGCTGCTGCAACCTGGTGGGTCGACTCAGCCAGACGCATCAACGCAGGCGTTGCCGTGCCAACATTGACTCCGGTATAGGCACGCACCCGATTCTTGGTTTTCTCTTTAAAGGCAACCAGCATGCGCTCTGCCACGCCCAGGCTGATGGCGGCAAAACCGCAGGCGAAGTAGGGGCGATAAGGCGTGTAGTAAATATTGCTGTCCGGGTAAAGATCGTAGCCGGAAGAGCGCCCTTGCATCATGTCTTGAGCGGCTTCAATACGGTGATTGGGAATAAAGGCGTTGTTTACAATCAGCGTTTTGGAACCACTGCCGCGCATTCCCACGGCATACCAATCATCACGTATTTCATAATCGCTTCGCGGGAGTACGCCAAAGCTGTAAATCAGTTCGCCACTGGCATTTTTCCGGCGGAAGCCAACAATTGCCCACTCTGCATGATCGCAACCGCTGCTCCAACCCATTTCGCCACTCAGATAGACGCCGCCCTCGGCCTCTTCGATCCGGCCAAAGGGGGCAATACTGCTGCTGGCGGTAGCATCAGGGTTTTCACCCCAAATCTCTTGCTGCAACTTGGCGGAAAACATCGCCAATTGATGGCTGTGGGTACATAGCAGACTAAAAGCCCAGGCTGTCCCGCCACAGGCACCAGCCAGAGCGGCAACACAATCAGTGAACTCAGGCAGCGATATTTCCAGACCACCGAACTTTTTGGGTTGGAAGGCACGGTGCATGCCTATCTGTTTCAAGAGACGGATATTTTCCTCTGGTACTTTTCGCTCACTTTCTGCCTCGGCAGCATTTGCAGCAATCAGAGGTAGAATAGGCAGCAACTTTTCCAACAGCGGGTTCACGGTTTTCATCATCAGATTCCCTCAATAAGGGTGAATAGGCGGCTTTTAATCCTTTGACCAACCGCCTGTCACAGCGGACAGGGAGATGAGCAGGTGTTAAGCCTTGTATCGTGGTTATCTGGTGAGTATGTGGGAAAAATATTTTAATGGAATGTAACATTCAGGTAAAAAATTGTACTTTTCATGTTAAATATTGAAAGCGTGATCTAAGGATTTTAACTTGGTGACAGGATGAAGACATTTCCAGACTCAGCGCCATAAGGCGCGTAGACAGGTAAGGGCTGAGTTTGACGAACCCGGCGCTCTTCCTACAATTGGGATCGGTTTTTTAACAATTAATGCATGCCTTGCACTTCTTCCATCACCCAATCTATGAAAGCCTTTATCTCTGGTCGCCACCTGGCATCGGGATTTGTCACCACATAGTAGGCAAACCGTGCAGGCCAGGGCTTATCGCTCATTTTGGCTGGACGCATATTGCGCGGGTCATCAGCTTCGATTTCAGCAGATACCAACATCTGAGTGCCTGGCACGAGCGAGTGGCCGCCAGACCGGCGGTGCAAAGGGGCATAGTACTGCCTGCCGTTGCGACCGGCGCTTAACCGGTCTACAGTCAATCATTCAGCAGCGTGGATATCAGGTGCGTTGAAAGTGGATTTCGTATTTTCGAAACGGCGGCATTAGCTGAAAACTCAGCCGCCTGAGGCGTCAGCCAGACAACTCTTGGCCGCAACTTAGCGGACCAAAGTCGCGGCCAAGTTAGGATCTGGCGAATTGCTCCAGCACTTTTCCTTCCATGCGGTAACGCACCCATTCATCTTGCGGCGCGGCACCAATGCTGAGATAGAAATCAATGGCCGGTTGATTCCAATCCAGCACGCTCCACTCCAAACGCCCACAACGGCGCTCGCAGGCGAGTTGGGCTATGTGACGCAACAAAGCTTTGCCAGCCCCTGCGCCACGGAACTTGGGTGCAATATATAAATCTTCCAGGTAAATCCCATTTTTGCCCAGCCAGGTCGAATAACTCATAAAGAAAACTGCATAGCCTGCCGGTTCACCGTTCACACTACAGATCAATGCTTCTGCACAAGCGTTCTCACCAAACAGACTTTCTTCTATCTCGAGCTGATTGGTGAGGACCTCATCGCGGGCCTTTTCATATACTGCCAGTTCAATAATCATATCCAGAATTAATCTGCTATCAGACCTTTCTGCTGGGCGAATGCTAATCGTCATTATGTTTCCTAAAGAGAGTGAGTGAACCTGGTTGCCAGCATAATACTTGGCTAATATTGTATAAACTGCATTTTTATCAATAGATAATGAATATTATGCATCTGGATTTATGACATATCGATCTTAATCTGTTACTGGTGTCTGAGGCAGTTTACCGCCTGCGTTCGGTTAGCCGCGCTACCTTGGCATTGAGTACGTCTGCGCTCAGTCATGCGTTGATTCGGCTGCGTAAAAGCCTCGCCGATGAACTAACAAAAAGTGACTGGCGCATTATTGAAACGCTCATGCCCTGTTTTTTGCAGACGACGGTTAATTTGCTCACAGAAACTGGTTATTCCTCGGGAATAGGGACACAGCCTCAGCTTAACTGAACGGACAAACAACCTCTGGTACTGTTTTACCTGTTTGACTTGGTGTAGATAAAAGAATAGCTTTGACGCAACTTCAATACTCGGTGATACGCTCATGGTTCAAGATGCATACAATCGCAGAATAGGGTCCGGCCACTTGTCGGCACATTCTGCTATGCGCATTTTCAGCGTATCGCCACCGCCTCCCATTAGCCCGTTCTAGCAACCGTTCCGCTACTTACGTTCGGCTTCGACCTTTCTTGCCTTTGGCGAGCCCGGTACGTCTGAACGTTGTTCAACGAAAACGATTTAGACAGGTTAAATATGACGCTTACCAAAAATGTCTGGGCCTCTTATGGCTCGACCGCTCTGTTCGTCCTGCTGTGGGGCAGCGGCGCGATATTCTCACGCTGGGGCCTTGACCACAGCTCAGCCTTCGCCATTCTTACCTTACGATTTTTGCTCGCCTTGTTCGCGCTGGTTGGCATTGCGCTTCTCCATGGCACTCTATTGCCGCAGCCTGGGACTCGCTGGCAGGTTGCCTTGGCAGGTGTGCTGCTTATCGGTGGATATTCGATCTGTTACTTCCTGGCTTTGGAGTATGGGATCACGCCCGGAGTGCTTGCAACGCTGCTCGGCGCACAACCTATCCTGACGTTGGTGTTCATAGAACGCCGCTTCTCGCCGACTCGTCTTGCCGGTTTATTACTGGCATTGGGTGGTTTGACGTTGGTCGTGTTCCAAGGCCTAACCTTTGCCAATGTTTCAATGCTGGGGCTCACTTTTGCCTTGCTTGCCTTGGTGAGCATGACAACCGGAGCCGTACTGCAAAAGCGTGTGCAACAGCCGCCACTGAATGCCCTGCCACTCCAGTATCTTATCAGCCTGATGCTCTGCCTGCTTTTTGTACCTTTCAAGCCTTTCGAAATAGAGTGGGGCGTTGGGTTTATTTTTCCCCTGTTGTGGTTGGGATTGGTGATCTCGGTCGGGGCGCAGCTGCTGCTATATCGGCTGATCCGTGCTGGAAACTTGGTTAATGTGACCAGTCTGTTTTATCTGGTGCCTGTCGTGACGGCCATCATGGACTACCTGTTTCTGGGGAATGTGTTGCCGATGCTCAGCCTGTTAGGGATGGTGGCTATTCTATCGGGGCTGCTGCTGGTTTTCCGCTTCGGACTAACACGGCAGATGTGAATCGCAGTATTGAACGAAAATCACATTTTTAATAAAGCTTATTCAAATACAAACAGTCAGAACCGCCAATAACGGCGGTTCTTTTGTACTAGGCTAAGCAGCTTCCCAATATGGATCGGGTTACCAATGTAGCGTATTCGTCGTTCCTTTGAATTACCGCCGTATTGACGATTTTTAACTATGCTTCAGAACGATCCGTCTTCGGGCATAAAAAGACTCGGTAGACATCAGAAGTTCATATCCCGCAGGCATTAGCTTCCGGGATTTGAGTTCCTTCATAGTTACACCACGAATATCCCCTGTATCAATCAATTTTTTAATTTCTCCGGAACTCAGTGAAAGCTGTTTTTTCAGAGTGGATAACAAGCTGACCTGAAAAGAACAAGTGCTCTGGATGCTGACTCTTATGCTTTGGCTCATGATGATATTTACTAGCCATCGTTCTTGAATGCTAAAGTCAGACTTACCAGACAATTCAGCACCGTTACGTTTCAGGAGCTGATGATCATGAGAAAAATACTGTACTGTGACTTCATCATTCGCGATAAGCCGGTCGTAGAGCTCGTGGTTAATTTTGCTGACGGGCAGGCGTGAGAACAAATTGATATTCCAAGTATATTCGCAAAAAGTACACTTATAGATGCTCCAGACATCGAGAACTTTTTTCTGTGAATTGATTCTGAATGCCCCTGAAGGTGTAAAGTTTCGCTTTACATTGCACGCAGGGCAGCGTTTTGCAATGAGCTGGTACCCTACGGGGCTGACGGTCCATGTTACTTTCATACAATGCCTTTTTTAACCCATACAAAATCGGATCCGCATTAAGCGGGCCATAATTTTTTATATGTGAAAAATATTTAATCTATATTTTTCAGTGGGTTAAAAAAAGATTTCCAACACTGTAATCCTGTCGACTGGCTTGTGAGGATTCAGATAGTACCAGAGGACTGAACCGTGTCAATGAAGCTGAGGACCGCTTGGAAAACGGAATTTTTGCTGATGAAATCCTGCAATATCTGGCTGGTAGAAATAAGATGTCTATACCCTTCATACTTCAAATTGCTTGGTTGTTGGCTGCGTTACTCGGCCCATGTTGGGCCTCGCCCCTGCGGGGCCAGCGCAAGCGCTGTTCAAAAACGCATTGCGTTTTTGTCATGCCACTCGAATTATTTTGGGTATAATCGTTTTGCTACGGACAGCGTCTGAGTTTTTTCGCCAGGCTGTGAAGAATGAATTCATGTTCTTGCTGAAACTGCATTGTCCCCGAAGAATGATTGCAACTGAAGCAACTCCATTTCACACCGTACTAAATCGACGTTGGTGTTACTATTTGGCCCATCCGTGGGCCGTTGAAACTACGTTCCTGCAGATTGAAGTTTATTGATTAGACCGTGAACCCCAGATAGAGATAAATTGCCAGTACAATGCTGGCTGTGGCAATGGCATAGGGCATTTGTGTTCGGATGTGTTCAATATGATCGCAATCTGTCGCCATAGAAGCCACAATGGCATCACCTGAGATAGGTGACGTCATATCCCCAAAAATAGACCCCGCAATGGCGGCGCCAATCATATATTCAACAGGCATTCCAACGGAGACGCCAAGCTGGACACCAATCGGGATCATAATGGCAAAGGTGCCCCATGATGTTCCGGTCGCTAACGACATGATCGCGCTGATTATAAATATAAAACCAATGGAGAACCCTGGAGGGATGATCCCTGAAGTGATTGCGGCGATATATTGCCCGGTGTTAAGGTCAGCCGAAACATCACCCATCAAAAATGCCAATACCATGATCGAACTGATTTTTATCATGCTGGCATAGCCGATATATAATTCTTTAAAGAACGACTCTATATTCAGGAGCCTTCGGCCACAGAACCATACGAACGAAACTGCGGTGCCAAGCATAACTGCACTGTACACCGACATAGAGCCACTGCCTTTGGTAAAGTCGCCGTCTCCTGTTACGTAAAGTGCAATGGGTACCGCCAGCACGGTTGAAAGGATTGGAATAAGGAAGTTCAGCAATGAATTACTGGCAGGATGGTCAATGACCTCATCTTCTAGTTGCTCAGCATGATGTTCACTTTCTCTGATGAAGTTGGTTTCAGCTTTCTTCATTGGCCCCCATGATGCGCCAGAGAAAATATAAAATAACACCGAGGCTAATGAAAACCACGCCATCAGATTCCACACCATAGAACTGGCCAGAATTCCAAATGGCTGACCGTCGAGATAGCCTTTAGCTATCTGAACACCGATAACCCCCATCATTGCAGCCCCCCAACCGTTAATCATTGCTGATGAACAGACAGAGACACACGACGTCTGAATGATGTAAGACATTTTTTCAGGTGATAGGCCATATCTTTTAGCTAAATCTTTAGTTGATGCTCCGGCAATGAGTTGGTTAATTGAACTCTCAATAAAAATGATTGAAGTAATGACCATTGCCAAGAGCTGGACTGCTTTTTTATTCGTTACAAACTGAGTTTTTTCGGTTAATAATCGAACTAAACTTCTTACGCCCCCGGTAACCACAATTAGACGCATGATCCCGCCAATCATCACCATAAAAATGATGGTGCGGGTATTCCCTGCAGAAGCAAATGTATTAATAATACCATTTAATGTGCCACTTATTCCGTGAAACACATTGTGGCCATTAATAACGGTAAACCCAACTACGATCCCCATGAGTAACGACAGTATTACCTGCCGGGTAAATATTGCCAAGCAAATGGTAACTAATGGAGTTATAATTGTCCACACACCATAATCATGCATGTTATTACCCTCTTAATTATTGTATAAAGGCAAGGGCCTGCTCTACGTCTGCTATTAAATCATTGATATCTTCGATGCCTATCGAGAGCCGAAGCGTGGTGTTGTAAATACCGATGTCCTCTCTTTCATCCTGAGACATAGTGCCATGGGACATCGATGCGGAATGGTTAACCATACTCTCAACGCCACCCAGTGATTCGGCTAAAACAAAATAATTCAATTTGGCAATAAAGGTTTTTACCTCAGCGGTGTCGCCTTTCAGGCGGATACTTACGACTGCACCACCTGACCGCATCTGTTTTTTGCATAATTGATACTGAGGGTGCGATTCCAGCCCTGGATAATGAACATCAAGCACCTTTGGATGTTGTGCTAAATAACGGGCAATTTCTAAAGCATTACTGCATTGACGCTCCATACGTACATCTAGGGTTTTCATACCGCGCAAGGCCAAATAGGCATCAAACGGAGAAGCAATAGCCCCGACAGTGGTTTTACAAAAGTCTAGCCGTTCAGCAATCTCTTTGACATTAGTAATAACTGCGCCACCAATTAAATCGGAATGTCCCCCAATATATTTACTGGTCGACAACATGACAATATCGGCGCCAAGTGTCAGTGGCCGTTGATTCCAGGCGCTGGCAAAGGTGTTATCCACGCAGGTAATAATGCCTCGGCCTTTCGCCACTTGGCAAACAGCCTCAATATCAACCAACTCTAAAAGCGGGTTAGTTGGGGTTTCAATCCAGATTAGGCGGGTATTTTCCTCAATATGGCTACTGATGGCCTCTAGATTGTTCAGATCAACATAACTGCATGTGATACCGGATGTTTGTTTACGCAGTCTCTCGAACAATCGATAAGTACCGCCATAAACCCCTTTCATTACCAAGATATGGGAATCTTTTGGCAACAATTCCAATATAAGAGCAGTTGCCGCCATGCCTGAAGCTGTTGCTGTCGCATAAATCCCGCCTTCTAAATCAGCTAAAGCAGTTTCATACGCATATCTTGTTGGGTTACTGCACCTGGAATAACAAAACTCGCCTTCCTCTCCTAGGTTAGGTTGAATAAAAGAACTGGCGGTGGTGATGGGGGGGGGATCGCATTATTACCACGGTCAACTTGATCTCCACCATGGATGACAATCGTTGCAATTGATTTCGATTTTTTCATTTTTATGTTCCTGAAATTTTATTATAAATAGCTACATTTATATCGGCTGTGGTTTGCGATTTTCTTATGAATCAATACTTACTTATTCATTATTATGCTGATAATTTCCTTATCCGTTTGTTTCATCGGGGATAAAACTAATTTACATAAATTATTGATGGAGTCTTCGATATTACAGGAGACGATCCCATCGCATTCGTCAGCAGCACTGTTTTGTTGAGCCATTAGTACTGATTTAAACGCACAGGCTGTTGCGGTGGAGACTTTCATAGCACAACTATTTGATGCACCGTCACAAATAATCCCACTGATATCACTGATCATATTACCGATAGCATAACACATAGCCTGATAATCCTTGGTCAGTAACCAACTCATACCTGCAGCAGCCCCCATAGCCGCCGTAGAGGCTGCACACAGTGCAGACAATCGGGTATAACGCACATGTATGGAAATGGCTACCAAATGGGCTAATGTTAACGCCCGGGCCAGTGTTTCATCACTAGTTTTCAGATGTCTGGCAAGGGTTACTACCGGCATCGTTACGGTAATACCCTGATTACCTGAGCCATAATTCGACATCGCCGGCAAAGGGGCTCCGCCCATGCGAGCGTCTGAAGCAGCGGTCGTATTAATTAACATCTGGCTCAGTACGTCTGTGCTGATAAAGCCATTTTTCCTTGCTTGCAATAATGAACCATTGACGTTTAAGCCATAGCTTTTCCTTTGACCCTCGTTGGAAAGTGCTGTATTAACCTCTGCACTTTTCAGTATAAAAGCGATGTCTTCTGCGGCAACATGATTAACGAAGTTGAAAGCCTCGCTGAGTGAAAAATGAGGTAATGAATCATTGTCACGCTCGGTAATTAAGTCTTTCGCTACAGTTTGTTGAATATTATTAATATAAATTTCCGTAACGTTTGTATGACTGCCTCGAATAATAACTCGGCACTGTTCGCTTTGGCTATATAAGGTAATGTCGATAAAGATAAAATCTGTCGTTTCTATCGCTGATATACATACGTTACCTGATTTATTAAGCGAATAAGCCTCGGAAATTTGTGAGCTAGTGATCCCTTTCAAAACTTCTAGTCCGGCATCAGCATTACCACCAATAGCACCTATTGCCCCGGCAAGATTCACTCCTGAATAATGAGTTCCAGGAATGGTAACACCGATAGCATTTTTATACAGGTTTTCAGATATCTTCCCCGTAATTTTTAGTACCGGTTCCTTAAGGTGCTTGGCGGCCACCGCAGCGGCAAAGGCTATAGATATTGGTTCCGTACAACCTAATGAAACCCTAACCTCTTTCTTTAACCAATTAAGCAATTGCTGATAGGTTATTTTTTGCATTTTCATTATTTAAATATTGGTTTATTTGCCTTCAATGTTATTATTTAAACGAGAGAAATACTTTTCATTTTTTCTCTTCATTTGACGTTTCATGGGAATTTTATTCTCTTGGTGTAAAATGTAAAAAAACAGTGAAAGAAATATAAAATCTATAAATTACAATTAGTTGGTTTTTAATTTCTTCCCTTGCTCATCATCGGTGCGATACTAGTCACAAAAGGATAAATAGAATAATTTTCCAAATCTCGCCCAGTATCAGTCTCAGGCCGTTTCAAAACACAACCTAGGCACATTTTCGCGCGCTAGCAAAACGATTTCGTCCCGTTGGCTGAGATAGGCCAGTTCAATCACGGCTGCTGCCCCGGTAGCGCAGCGCATCAACGACTAGCGAAAATGCTGGGGAAGGCTGCTTTCTACTAGGATAATAAAGGTAATAACCAGGAAAAGGGGCACACCATTCCTGCAAGACGCTTATCAACCGCCCATCTACAATATGTGAGCCAAATTCTTCTTCCGGTAGAAAGGCAATACCCAGTCCAGCCACTGCGGCATCGACCATATGAGCTGAGGTATTGAAAATTAATTGCCCGTCGACACGCACGTTGACCGGTACACCCTGGTTTTCAAATTCCCAGATATAGAGCCCACCAGAGGTTGTCATACGCATATTGATACAGTTGTGATGAACCAGATCGTTTGGCGTTTGTGGCTGCGGATGACGGGTAAAATAGTCGGGGGATGCCACTGCTGCCATGCGCAATGGCGGGCCAATCGGCACCGCTATCATATCTTTATCAATGGTATCCCCCAGCCGGACGCCTGCATCAAACCGGTCGGCCACGATGTTACGGAATCCGTGGTTGGCATCGAATTCCAATTTTATGTCGGGATAGTCGCGCAGTAACGAGGACAATTTCGGCAGTAGCAGGGAATGCAGAACATTGGGTCCACAGGTGATCCGCACTGTGCCAGCGGGTTTATCCCGTAACTCCGTCAGCATGTCCAGTTCTGCTTCAATCTCATCAAAGCGGTTGCCAATCGCCAGCAACAGTCTCTCCCCGGCGGCAGTGAGGGAAACACTGCGTGTGGTACGGGTAAGTAGACGGATTTTCAGACGATTTTCCAAACCGGTGATCGCCTGGCTGAGGGCCGGCTGCGTGACGCCAAGTTGCGCGGCGGCTCGGGTAAAGCTTCCCTCGCGCGCGACTGCTATAAACGAGATCAGATCATTAATGTTGCGTTTCATCGCCTCTCCTTGTCGGTATTCATAATTGTAACTTATAAGCCCATTAAGTATTCATTAGATAGTCAGAATGCCTCACACGTGTAGAATTTTCATCCATCGATAGCGCAAAGCGGGTCAATGAATTCCGTGCCCGCGTTTCCTCATTAATTTTCTAATACTTGAATTTTGCTCCTATAAGTAAAAACGCAGATCTGATTTGCCTGAACTTGTACACCGGAATAAGAGAGACAGAGCGTTATGACTCCATTAGCGAACGAGATATCGGCCCGACAGCCAACCACTTATTGGAGCGGCGTGCTGGCAATGACACTGTGCGTGTTTGTTCTTGTGGCATCGGAGTTTATGCCGGTCAGCCTGCTGACCCCCATCGCTCGGGAACTGGGCGTCAGCGAAGGTTTAGCGGGGCAGGGAATTGGGATTTCTGGTGCGCTGGCGGTATTGACCAGCCTGTCGATCTCTGCACTTGCCAGGAATATTGACCGTAAGATCCTGCTGCTGGGGCTGACGTTGTTAATGGCGCTCTCCGGCATGATTATCGCGATAGCGCCGGATTATCTGACCTACATGGTTGGACGGGGGTTACTGGGTGTGGCCATTGGCGGCTTCTGGTCAATGTCAGCAGCGACGGCGATCCGCTTGGTTCAGCCTCATCAGGTGCCGCAGGCGCTGGCTATTTTCAACGGTGGCAATGCGCTGGCTATGGTGATCGCCGCGCCGCTTGGCAGTTATCTCGGTGCCGTCATCGGATGGCGTGGAGCATTCTTCAGTGTGGTCCTGGTGGCGTTAATTGCTTTTGTCTGGTTGTGGATCAGCCTACCTGCAATGGTGGCAAAAAGTGACGGTAAGCGTTCAGGCAATATTTTGCGCCTGTTAAGCAATCGGCTGGTTGCAACCGGGATGGCGGCCTGCGGCATTTTCTTTATGGGGCAGTTCACGCTCTTTACCTACGTGCGGCCTTTCCTGGAAACGGCCACCAATGTGAGTGTCCCCACGCTGTCGCTTACGCTGCTGATCACCGGGGTTGCAGGATCCATCGGCACGCTGCTGATCGGCATTTTTCTGCGTCGTGGATTTTACCCGACGCTGATCGTCATCCCATTGCTGATGACCGTGATTGCCGGGATGCTGATCGTGTTCGGTAACAGCATTTGGATCGTGATGCCCCTCCTCGGTATCTGGGGACTGGTAGCGACTGCCGCCCCTGTAGGGTGGTGGACTTGGGTTGCCAGAACGCTGCCTGATGATGCCGAAGCAGGCGGCGGGCTGATGGTTGCTGTAATACAGCTGTCTATTGCGCTGGGCTCCACCCTTGGCGGGCTGGCGTATGACCACAGCGGATATCAAAGCAGTTTCGCCATCAGCGGTCTCTTGCTGGCGATCGCAGCCATGCTGGCTTTATTGG
The DNA here is from genome assembly GCF_044865145.1 of Serratia aquatilis. NCBI lineage: Bacteria > Pseudomonadati > Pseudomonadota > Gammaproteobacteria > Enterobacterales > Yersiniaceae > Serratia > Serratia aquatilis. Next base: position 2,133,696 of record NZ_CP173186.1, read on the forward strand.
CATCACGTAAAGACCCTAAACATATCGCATGAACAGGAGTTAATGCTGTGAGAATTAAAGCTATTGGTACGTACTTCGGAATTGCCGGATTGTGGCGTATTCCATTAATTAACCAAGTGGGCTGTTGCCCGCTCATCCAATAGGGATAGTGTTATGAGAACTTTGACTATGATGTTAGGGCTGTTAATCAGTTCGTTTACTGTAGCTGCAGCCGATATGTCTCCGGGGGCGGATAATTTTTACCAAAGCGATAAGGTCACCCAGCAAAAGGTGACTTTTAAAAACCAGTATCAGATGGAAGTCACTGGCAATCTGTTCATGCCAAAAAACATCAATCAGAACGCCAAAAATCCGGCGATTATCGTCGGTCATCCAATGGGGGCAGTGAAGGAGCAAAGTTCTAACCTGTACGCGCAGAAGTTGGCAGAACAGGGTTTTGTCACGCTGGCAATCGATCTCTCTTTCTGGGGTGAGAGCGAGGGCTTACCGCGTAACGCGGTATTACCGGATATGTATGCAGAGGACTTCAGCGCGGCGGTCGACTACCTTGGCACCAGGCCGTTTGTCGACAGAAACCGCATTGGCGTTTTGGGTATCTGCGGTAGCGGCAGTTTCGCTGTTAGCGCGGCTAAAATTGATCCGCGTATGAGGGCGATTGCTACCGTGAGCATGTATGACATGGGGTCTGCTAACCGGAATGCGCTGCATCATTCGCTAACTTTGGAACAGCGTAAGAAAATCATCGCGGACGCGGCAGAACAGCGATATGTCGAGTTCACCGGTGGCAAAACGCAATATACCAGCGGCACGGTACACAAGATCGATGCGAACTCATCACCCATCGAGAAAGAGTTTTATGATTTCTACCGTACTCCACGTGGCGAGTTCACCCCGAAAGGCGCTTCACCGCAACAGACCACGCATCCAACGCTGACCAGTAATGTCAAGTTTATGAATTTCTATCCATTCAACGATATTGAAACTATTTCCCCGCGCCCGATGTTGTTCATCACTGGTGACCAGGCGCATTCGAAGGAATTCAGTGAAGATGCTTACCAGCGAGCTGCGCAGCCGAAAGAACTGTATATCGTCCCCGGTGCGGGCCATGTGGATCTGTATGATCGTACAGACCTGATCCCTTTCGCTAAACTGACGGCATTCTTTAGAGAGCATCTTAAATAAGGGAAGGCCAGCCTCCTTCGCTAGGTATGGCCGGTTCCAACGCTGCTTGGGGAGAATATGGATATGAAGGGGCACGGCAGAAGTAGCGTTTTTGTTTCGCTGATCATTGCAACGCTTGGGTGTTTTTGGGTCGGGGCTGCTGACTCACAATCTCATAAGGAACATGACATGAAAATTGAGATGAAAATTAACGGGCAGCGTTATGAGATTGCGCTCTACGATAACCCCGCAGCCAAGGCATTCGCTGCACAACTACCTATGACGCTGGAGATGATGGAGTTAAACGGTAATGAAAAATACGCAGAACTACCACATTCGTTTCCCACCAGCGTGACACGTCCCGGCATTATTCACAATGGCGACCTTATGATGTATGGCTCTCAGACATTAGTGCTGTTTTATGCAACTTTCAAGTCATCATACGCGTACACGCCCGTTGGCCGCGTCGATTCGCCGCAAACTCTGGCGGAAACCACAGGCACACAGAGCGTGCAGATCGAGTTCTTTAAGTGACTGCTATTGATGATAATTTCGAAACAGGCTATCGACAATGAGATTGACGAAGACACAGAGCTTTTGAGAAAGTGGTCGACTCGACATCTGCGATAAAATGCCTAAAAATTCAGGCTCTGATAACGTAAAAATCCCGTTTGGTTGCCCAAGCGGGATTTTTTAAATTTGGCTCCTCTGACTGGACTCGAACCAGTGACATACGGATTAACAGTCCGCCGTTCTACCGACTGAACTACAGAGGAATCTTGTGAACGGGGCGAATAATAGCGGTGCTAATTATGCTTGTAAAGCATCAAAATGTGTCATCGTTCTGTTTGCTGCGCAAATGAGCAAATGCATTGGTTTTCAGCGAGTTAATGAGCTTTGTGTTGTATGATTTTCATGCAGAAAGCGCCGGGCTGAATAAACATATTAGGCTGTGTCCCTTAATTGCACGCGAGCGCCGCTGGCGGTCATTTGCGCACAGGGCAAGGCGTGAGCCGCGAGGTTTGGTGGACCAAATAAGCGGCGAACAACGCCGCAATGCGCGCAAATGGCCCCAGCCCGAAGGGTCGCGCCCCAAAAGCCCGTTCGAAGTAAAGTCGGGCTTGAACAGAGGGCCACTCTGCTCTTCACCCTCCGCCTTGATAACGGGCTTTTGGGTCTGCGACGGCACCACGGGCAATTAAGGGACACAGCCTAGGTGGGCAGATATAATCGCCTGCAAATCTTGGTGGTATTAAGGTGACTTGCACAGAGCTCAAACTTTACCCCTGCAAAAAAAGAGCAGTATCTCTAACTCAAAAAAAGCCGCGCTAGGTGAGTCAGTGCAAGCAATCAACAGATTAACTATATCCACCTAAGATATTTCTCGAATTTAATGTTTCCAAGCATGATCCACTGAAATAAATCATTTGCATCAGAAGGTTAAAGGCTGTTTATTAACCTCAATCATAGCCACTCTCGAGAAAAATCTCATACTATCATTGCTTTTATACAAGGTTACTTATGGTGTTTGGAGTAAATCACCATAACGACCAGGTGCGGTAAAATAAATATCCACCTATTACGGAATTTGAGTTGCCAGTTACGGTGAAAAATCGCCTGATAGGAAATATCCAAAATTGAGTTTTTTTCAAAAAAAATAAACTTATCATTATGTTTTATAATAATTTTTATTTTCACGCTTAATATGGATGAATCAAGTTGATGAGAGGCTGCGTAGTTGTGCCGTTTTTATTCTTTTACCATTTGATTCAAAAGACCCTACTACTACGCCTTATTTCAGCCATTCGCTTCTCTTCGGCGGTTGCTGGATATAGAAAATATTAGTATTATTTTGTACTTCTGACCGCTATGAGCGGTTTATGCTAAGTGTTTTAACATCTTTTTTGCAATTTTTGCACCATGTTGACATGAGCATGTGCTCGTCAGGTCGATAGGTGGTCACAAATTGATGTAACGGTAGCATCCAACGTTCTTGGGATCATCTATAGTGAGCGTTGGCTAGGGGCCTACTTGTGGTTATTCACCCAATTGATTGTTTGAAAAACGCACAGCGTTTGCCAGGCGAGCCGAAATGCGTGAAAGTGGTAACCTATTGAGAAATATGTTGTGAACAGATTTGAACGTAGCTCATTGCAGATCCTGAGGGCTGGGCCCGATAAGGTGCAGCATTCCGCTGCTAGTACACGAACGACTTGAATAATGGCAAGTAAACATCCACCAGACTCATACCCGGAACTGTCTGCAAAATATGAGTAATGGGATTTTTTGAAAGGAATTTTCAATGGTATGCAAGCAAAAGAACCTCTGTTTAGGCGTGTTGTTGTGCAGCGTTTGGGTACTGACCGGCTGCCAGAGTGATAATAATGCCAAGACGTCGTTACAGAATAAGTCTCAGGTTAGTAATAGTAGTGCTGTTCAGGCACCTCCTAAACAGATCAGTGTTACACCGCCCCCCGCACCTGCTCCTGCAGACAGCAAGGCCACTAAAATTGGTCTGTGTCAAAGTGAATTGGCTTCTTTGAAGCAAATCAGCCCGAGAGCATATGCAGCGAAGCAAGCCGAGTTTAATCGTCTGCTAAACAATGCCTCTGTTTATGGCTCGATTCGTGGTGAAGTCAATGCAGACACCAAAGATACGCTAGATGCTTTGTACAAATTCAAAACTAACCAGCTATGCGCCGATATCCAGTTTGAAGTCCTGCAAGGTCTTATCCGGAGAGGGGAAAGCGTGAAATGAGGCGCAGGATATATTATGGCGCATTGCTGACGCTGGCACTGCCCCTGGGGGCTGTGCAGGCTGAAGTAGCCAGCACAGATGAAGGCGGCAAGCTGAATTCACTTGATGAGATAACGCGTCAGGTGGACGAAGCTCCGGCACTGCTGTTTTTGACGCCTTCGCAAATAGATAACACTGCTGAACCGGCGAAAGAAAAGAGTAAATCAACCAGCAAACCGAATTCATTGGTGAAGTCTGCGGATGATGATACCAGCGGGCGTATTCGTGAAATGAAAACGTTGCAGGCGACGATTAACCAGTTGAAGGCTAAGGTCAGCGGGCAAGAGGCCGCTCTTGAGCAATTGCGCAATTCGCAGTCTAAGCAAAAAGCTTCTTCTACAGAACTTATTCGTTTGCAGCAGGCAATAGAGCAAAGCCAACAGGAAAACGCCCAGTTAAAGCAGCAACTCGCGGCGCAAGCTAAAGACAGCGATCAAAAGGGGCAGCAATTGAAATTGCTGCAACAAGAGCAAAAAGCCAACGTACAGTTACAACAACAACTTGCAGCGCAAGCTAAAGATAACGAGCTAAAAGCATCGCAGATCAAAGAGTTGCAACAGTCTCTGCAACAAAATCAGCAAGCGATCGCCAAGCTGCAGGACCAATTGGCGGCACAAGCCAAAGATCATGTTCAAAAGAGCCAACAATCATTGGCAAAATTGCAGGAGCAACTGGCAGCGCAGGGTAAAGATAGCGATCTGAAAGTTGAACAGTTGAAAAAATTGCAGCAAAGCAGTGCCAAACTGCAGGAACAACTGGCAGCGCAAACTAAAGATATTGAAGAAAAGGCGCTTCAGGTCAAGCAGTTGCAAGAACAGCTGGTATCTACTGGTAAAGAGAGCGAGCTAAAAAACCAGCAGGCCTTAGCGAAGTTAAAAGAACAGTTAGAAGCGAAAAACAAAGAAGGCGAGCAAAAAGCCAAGCAGCTAGCTGAGATGCAGCAGGCGAGCGCCAAACTGCAAGAACAACTCGCCGCGCAGAGTAAAGACAGCGAGCAGAAAGGCAAGCAGGTCAAGCAGTTGCAAGAGCAGCTGGTATCTAGTGGCAAAGAGAGCGAGTTAAAAAGCCAGCAGGCCTTGGCGAAGTTAAAAGAACTGTTAGAAGCGAAAAACAAAGAAGGCGAGCAAAAAGCCAAGCAGCTAGCTGAGATGCAGCAGGCGAGCGCCAAACTGCAAGAACAACTCGCCGCGCAGAGTAAAGACAGTGAGCAAAAAGGCAAGCAGGTCAGGCAGTTGCAAGAACAGCTGGCGTCTAATGGCAAAGAGATTGAGCTAAAAAGCCAGCAGGCGTTGGCGAAGTTAAAAGAACAGTTAGAAGCGAAAAACAAAGAAGGCGAGCAAAAAGCCAAGCAGTTAGCTGAGATGCAGCAGGCGAGCGCCAAACTGCAAGAACAGCTCACCGCGCAGAGTAAAGACAGTGAGCAGAAAGGCAAGCAGGTTAAGCAGTTGCAAGAACAGCTGGTATCTAGTGGCAAAGAGATCGAGCTAAAAAGCCAGCAGGCGTTGGCGAAGTTAAAAGAACAGTTAGAAGCGAAAAACAAAGAAGGCGAGCAAAAGGCCAAGCAGTTAGCTGAGTTGCAGCAAGTCAGTACCAAACTGCAAGAGCAACTTGCAGCGCAGGCTAAAGACAGCGAACAGAAAGTGCAGCAGATAGCGAAACTGCAGGCAGCACAGCAGGCGAGCCAGGATGCAAATGCCAAACTGCAAGAGCAATTTGCAGCGCAGGCTAAAGACAGCGAGCAGAAAGTGCAGCAGCTTGCGAAACTGCAGGCAGCACAGCAGGCAAGCCAGGATGAGAATGCCAAACTGCAAGAACAACTTGCAGCGCAGGCTAAAGACAGTGAGCAGAAAGTGCAGCAGCTTGCGAAACTGCAGGCAGCACAACAGGCAAGCCAGGATGAGAATGCCAAACTGCAAGAGCAGCTCGCCGCACAGGTTAAAGAGAGTGAACAGAAAACGCAGCAACTCGCACAGTTGAAAGAGAAACAACAGACTGCAGGCGATGCTACGGTAACTGAGCCGAAGACGGATCTGGAAAAACGCGATTACGCGATAGGTACCGCATTAGGTAATGACATACTGAGTTTACTCGACAGTAAAAAGTCACAAGGTGTAGACGTCAATCGCAAACTGGCGTTGGCAGGTGTTTCAGATGTGATCAATGGGCAGATCAAACTTGCCAAAGCCCAGATAGACAAAGCACTCTACGACAGCGAAGTAGAACTGAGTAACCAGCATAAAAAGATTAAAGAGCAGAATGTACAGAAAGGCAGTAAATATATCGATAAATTTAAAAAGCAGGCTCGGGTAGTCAAGTCTCCGCAGGGATTCTACTACCGTGTTGATTACGCGGGTGACAGTGCTATTAAGGAAGGCGATACCGTAGCTGTGGTAGTTAAAGAAAGTCTGACCGATGGTAAAGTGGTCAAAGATATGGATTTGGCGGGTACTTCAATATCGCAGCCGTTGAGCTCATATCCGCCACTATTCCGCGAGGCTCTCAGCAAACTCAAAAACCACGGTAGTATGACATTAGTCGTGCCGCCTGAATTGGCCTATGGTGACAAAGGTATGCCGCCTGATATCCCGCCAGGGGCGACTATGGTTTATAACGTCCGCATTCTGGATGTGATACCAGCCTCCGGCCAGTAAGAACGTTAGCCAAGACAGAACCCCGCCAGACCATCGGCGGGGTTTTTCACTTTGGAGTAGACATAAAGTTGCTAAAAGGTAAGGGGCCGGTGTTCCCGCCCTTACCTGATACACACACTTAGCGGAATGGTGGCTCGTTGAAAGTACGAAGCTTGCGCGAGTGCAGATGCTCGCCCTCAGCCCGCAACAGGTCTATGGCACGGATCCCGATTTGCAGATGTTCTGAAATGGCTCCTTCATAGAAACGGTTGGCCTGACCAGGCAGTTTGATCTCACCATGCAGTGGTTTATCCGATACACACAGCAAGGTGCCATAAGGTACCCGGAAGCGATAACCCTGTGCTGCGATGGTTGCACTTTCCATATCAACAGCGACGGCACGGCTAAGGTTAAAGCGCAAAGCGGATGCAGAATAGCGCAGTTCCCAATTGCGATCGTCAGTAGTGACCACCGTCCCGGTACGCAAACGCTGTTTCACCGCCTCACCTGGCATACCGCTGACCGTTTTGGTGGCGTCGTACAGTGCGCGCTGGACCTCAGCAATACTTGGGATCGGAATATCTGGGGGCAGAACCGAATCGAGCACATGGTCATCACGCAGGTAGGCATGAGCCAGAACATAATCGCCGATAGCCTGGCTTTCCCGCAGGCCGCCGCAGTGACCAATCATCAACCAGGCATGTGGGCGCAATACCGAAAGGTGGTCGCAGATGGTCTTGGCGTTGGAAGGGCCAACACCGATGTTGACCAGCGTGATCCCTTGACCATTTTTGGTTATAAGGTGGTAGGCGGGCATCTGGTGGTTTTTCCAGGCCAGATCGGACACCGTCTGCTCTGGGTTAGGGGTTTCCGCCGTTACATAGTTCCCCCCGGCGCAGGATAAAGCGACGTAAGGGCTGTCTGGATCGGTAATCTGGCTACAGGCCCAGCGAACGAATTCATCAACGTAGCGCGTGTAGTTGGTGAACAGAACAAAGTGTTGGAAGTGCTCTACTGGCGTACCGGTGTAGTGCCTCAGGCGGGCCAGCGAGAAATCCGTGCGCAACGCATCAAAATGTGAAAGCGGAAAATGGTTGGCCGACGGGTACAAACCGTCTGCAGTTTCATCCCCGATATTGGCCAGTTCGGTAGTAGGGAAGTGCTTGGTCAACCCGGCGCTCATGGTCCTGTCCAATGTCAGGTCTGAACCGTCGATCACATAAGGGAAGGGGATCTCTTGCTCAGAGGGGACCACTTCAATCACTGTGGCATATTCACTTTCCAGCAGGGCCAACTGCTCGGCCAGATAGCGGCGAAACAACTGTGGCCGCGTAATGGTGGTCGTGTAGTTGCCAGGGCGGGTAAAACGCCCATAGGCACGCGCTCTGGAGCTATTAGGCTGCTCTCCGTCCCAGCGGACACGTAACTCTGGGTAAGAAAACTTTCCTTTGGCCCGGTCCTGCGCATTTGGCAGGGAACCTTGAGTGATATACTCCTTAATGGCTTCACGTAATGCGCAAACCGATGCGTCGTACAACGCTTCTAGCTTGTCGAGAGCCTGTGAGGCTGTCAGCGTCTTGTCTGGCAGTGTATTCATTGTTATCCCTTGGTTGTAGCGATACTTCAGCATAGCTTAAAGCCTGTGCCCGAGGTATACCACCTTCAGGAAATACTCGTCATACTTCAAGTGCATGGGTGTTGGCTACGTCCGTTCACTCCAGTCACATAGTTTTCTATGCTCCTGGCGACTCTCGGACTTGCCGCCAATCAATCAGGCGATAACTCATATTTCTTGATCTTGCGATACAGCGTCGCGATACCTATCCCCAATTTTTCGGCAACCAGCTTCTTGTTTGAATGCAGACTCAGTGCCTCCTCGATCATTCGTTTCTCCATTTTTTCCAACCCTACCGTATTCTGTTTTTCACACGGCTCGCTGGCCTTGTACTCCATCAGGGGGCTAGACGCAGTCAACTTTTGGCCTTGTGTCAGATTGGGTGGCAACAGGTAGGTATCAATGATTTCACCGCTTGGCACTACGTTGACCAGATATTCAATCAGATTACTTAGCTCACGCACATTACCGGGCCAACGATAATGCCGCAGCAGTTTAAGCACTTCGGCTGAAATACCGGGGTAAATAATACCGATCCTCTTGGTATGCAAACTGAGAAAATAATGGACCAATAATTCGATGTCACCCTCGCGTTCGCGTAGCGGCGGTAAGGTTATGGGGATGACATTCAGGCGATAATAGAGGTCTTCACGGAATTTCCCTTCGGCGATGTACTGTTCCAGATTTTGATTGGTCGCCGAAATGATCCTGATATCTACCGGGATGGGTTTGCTGGAGCCAATAGGCAACACTTCGCGGGACTCCACCGTGCGCAGTAACTTGGCCTGTAGCATTAGCGGCATATCACCAATCTCATCCAAGAACAGCGTGCCCTGGTTAGCTGCTTGAATAAGGCCCACTTTGCCATTGGCCGAGGCGCCGGTAAATGCGCCTTTCAGGTAGCCAAAGAGTTCACTTTCAAGCAACTGATCTGGAATAGCTGCACAGTTAATGGCAATGAAAGGTTTATCGCTGCGGTTGCTCAGCCGGTGTATCGCGCGAGCTACCACCTCTTTACCGGTGCCACTTTCCCCCACCACCAACACGCTGGAAGGGCTAGGTGCAATACGCGTGATCAACTTCTTCAGTAGGCGCATTGGCTCACTTTCCCCAGCCAAATGTTCAATACGCGGATCTTCCTGGCTCAGGATTTCGCTAAACGACGAATGAGACTGATGGAATGCCATCAAAAATAATTGATGGTCCTGAATCTGGTGTAACTGACCAATCATTATTTCTTGACTATCATCGAATGAAATAATGTGTTGCAAATGCCCGCTGGTGTAATTCTGTCTGAAGGTTAGAGCACGGATGGTGAATGTTTTCCCTACAACATCTTCTTGGGATAAATTAAGCTGCTTTAATGCCGTCGCGTTGGCCAATTTTAGCTGGCTTTTTTCATTCAGAATTAATACACCCTGATCCATACTTTCAATCAGGCTGAAAAGGACTTTATTTAATCCACCGCTATTACCTTGTGTTTCCAATAAATTGGAAACGAAAACGTTGGATATATTCCTGACATAGCCGGAGAACTCATTCAGGTTATCCCGCAATCGCTGTTGTTGCTCCAGGTTGAAGGCAACCAGGCTAATGACGCCAATACAGGCATCCTGGAAGATGATGGGAATACCAAGAAACGCTTTTTCCTGGCACTCCTCTTTGTTGTTACACCCTTCGCAGACCGGATCGAAACGCGAGTGAGTAACTATTTTTTCACATTTAGTATCAATGACATGCTTTAGTAACCCCGAGTTGCTGGCGAGCTTTATGCCAAAATGTTTACCGTAGGGACCGGTCCCTGCTACGCGTACCAGGTTGGCATCGACAATCTCGACTTCTAGTAGCAATACACTGGAGAGCATTTTAGTAAAGCGTAAAATTGTCGGTTGGATTTGCATAAGTGCAGACTGAGCATTCGCCGGTGTTATCATCACACGTTTCTCGTTTTCATCGTTGAAAAAGAAAAGATAATACATCAATGCCCAAGGCAATTTGATGATCATCAAGCTAATCGTTCAGAGTAAATTGAATATGCAGTTAGCATCACATTTTATTATCAAAATGATAATTCACGGTAATTCCTATCATTTTGGGTTGAAGTGTTAGGGTGATAATTATAAACAACCTATTGTAGTGATCTTTAATTTGCTTATTTTTTAAAAGATTTCTCCTAAAGGCTTCACTCAATGTTGCTTCCTTTGACGGATTGCGTGACGAATATCACATTACTCCTTGGTTTAATCCCTCCAGTTCGGGTGTTCCGGCCACTTGGCACGCTTATTGATTGCCTGAAGAACAGGCGCTGCAAAGCGATGGGTCATTCTGAGATTAAACGTCGGTGGTATCAGATAACGAACCACTCTTGATATTTAGGGGCAAAGATGAGAACAGTTAACCAGTTAATCAAGGATATAAACGCGTTAAAGTCGAATTTACATCAAAAAGACTTTTTGCTGACATGGGAACAAAGCCGCGAAGAGCTGGAACTGGTGCTCAACCTGGCTGAAGCACTGAAAACCATGCGGTCAGAAAATATCGCAACCAGAATATTTAACAGTGGTTTAGGTATATCTATTTTCCGTGATAATTCAACGCGCACGCGCTTTTCTTATGCCTCGGCACTCAATCTGCTCGGGCTGGCCCAGCAGGATCTGGATGAAGGGAAATCGCAGATCGCTCATGGGGAAACGGTACGTGAAACCGCGAATATGATCTCATTCTGTGCGGATGCCATTGGTATTCGTGACGACATGTATCTGGGTGCGGGTAACGCCTACATGCGTGAAGTTGGCGATGCGCTGGATGAGGGGTTTGAGAAGGGGGTATTGCCGCAGCGTCCGGCGCTGGTCAACTTGCAGTGTGATATTGACCACCCAACGCAGGCCATGGCCGATCTGGCCTGGTTACAGGAGCACTTTGGTAGCCTGGAGAACCTGAAAGGTAAAAAGATCGCCATGACCTGGGCCTACTCTCCAAGCTATGGCAAACCGCTGTCTGTGCCGCAAGGCATCATTGGCCTGATGACCCGCTTCGGGATGAAAGTGACGCTGGCTCATCCAGAAGGTTATGACTTGATCCCTGATGTAATTGAAGTCGCGAAAAACAATGCTGCGGCATCTGGCGGCAGTTTCCAGCAGGTTACCTCAATGGCTGAAGCTTTCAAGGGTGCCGATATCGTTTATCCGAAGTCTTGGGCACCTTACAAAGTTATGGAGCAGCGTACCGATCTGTTGCGTGCCAACGATCACCAAGGCTTGAAAGCGCTGGAACAGCAATGCCTGGCACAGAACGCCCATTATAAAGACTGGCACTGTACCGAAGAGATGATGAAGCTGACCAAAGGCGGCGAAGCGCTGTATATGCACTGCCTGCCTGCGGATATTACCGACGTTTCATGTAGCGAAGGAGAAGTGTCAGCCAGCGTTTTCGAGAAATACCGCATCGCCACTTATAAGGAAGCCAGTTGGAAGCCTTATATCATCGCCGCCATGATCATGGCACGGAAATTCTCTAACCCAGGTCCGGTGTTGGAGCAATTACTTAAAGACGCAGAAAGACGCATTAAATAAGCCGACTCTGGCCGGGGATCGCTGTAACCAAGCGACTTCAAGCTGCAGGTAGTCAACAGCACTGCAGCTTGAAGAACGACAGGCATACGGGGGTTCCCGAGTTGTGAAAGGTTAATGCGACCAGAGGAGGTAGAAGTTATGTCGGTATTTTCATTGAAAGTGGATATTGAGGATAACCGTAATTTTAACGGTGAAACATCGCCACTTTTCTCGCAGGCAGAAGCGCAAAAAGCGCGTGAGTTTCACAAAAAAATAGCGGGTTATCAGCCAACGCCACTGTGTGCGCTGGATGATCTGGCTCAACTGTTTGGCGTGCAGAAAATCCTGGTAAAAGACGAATCCAAACGTTTTGGCTTAAATGCTTTCAAAATGCTCGGCGGCGCTTACGCAATTGCCCGCTTGCTGTGCGAAAAGTATCAGATTGAAATCAATGCGTTCTCCTTCGAAAAATTCAAATCCACGTCTAGCGAGAAAATGACCTTCGCCACAACCACCGACGGTAACCATGGCCGTGGGGTTGCCTGGGCGGCTAAGCAACTGGGGCAACATGCCGTGGTGTATATGCCCAAAGGGTCAGCGCAGGAGCGGGTAGATCACATACTCAATCTGGGTGCCGAGTGCATCGTCACCGATATGAACTACGACGATACCGTGCGGCTGACCATGAAAACCGCTGAGGAGCGCGGTTGGATGGTGGTTCAGGACACGGCTTGGGAAGGCTATACCAAGATCCCAACCTGGATTATGCAGGGCTATGCCACGCTGGCCGATGAAGCGACGGAACAAATGCGCCAGATGAACATTAAGCGGCCAACCCATGTTTTTCTGCAGGCAGGGGTAGGGGCGATGGCTGCGGGTGTGCTGGGCTATCTGGTGGACGTGTTTGGTGCCAAAGAACTGCACTCGGTGATCGTCGAGCCTGAATTGGCAGACTGCGTTTATCGTTCCGGCAAGAAAGGTGAAATCGTCAATGTTGGCGGTGATATGGCAACCATCATGGCCGGTCTGGCCTGTGGCGAGCCTAATCCGCTGGGGTGGCCGCTGCTGCGCAATTGCACCACGCAGTTTATCTCCTGCCAAGATAGCGTTGCGGCCTTGGGAATGCGCGTGCTAGGCAACCCCTTTGGCAACGACCCGCGCATTATCTCTGGCGAGTCCGGGGCCGTTGGGCTCGGCGTTCTGGCTGCGGTACATCACCATCCACAGCGTGAAAAGCTGATGGAAAGACTTGGCCTGAACAGCCAGTCGGTAGTGTTGCTGATCAGTTCGGAAGGGGATACCGACGTTAAGCACTATCGTGAGGTGGTGTGGGAAGGGAAACATCCCGTCTGACAATACCTGCAGCGGTTTGAAACCATCGGGTAATCATTGGATTGCTGTCTCTCTCGCTTAAGCGAGAGCTAATAGAAGAGTGGAGAAGAAAACACAATGGCAAAGCAAATTCCGTTCGAAATGGTATTGGAAAAAGCATACCAATATAAAGATGAGATGACACGTTTTCTGCGGGACATGATTGCGATCCCGAGCGAAAGCTGTGATGAAAAGCTGGTGGTACTGTGCATCAAGAAAGAGATGGAGAAGGTCGGATTCGACAGGGTTGAGATCGACCCGATGGGCAATATTCTGGGCTATATCGGCCACGGCCCCCACCTGATTGCGATGGATGCGCATATTGATACCGTTGGTATCGGCAATATCAAGAACTGGACCTTTGATCCTTACCAAGGGATGGAAAACGACGAAATTATCGGTGGCCGTGGCGCATCGGATCAGGAAGGCGGCATGGCGTCGATGGTGTATGCCGGGAAAATCATCAAGGATCTAGGGTTAGAAGATCAGTATACCCTGCTGGTGACCGGCACCGTGCAGGAAGAAGATTGCGATGGCCTCTGTTGGCAGTACATCATTGAACAGTCGAAGATCCGCCCGGAGTTTGTCATCAGTACCGAACCGACCGACTGCCAGATTTACCGTGGTCAACGTGGCCGCATGGAGATCCGTGTCGATGTGCAGGGGATCAGTTGCCACGGCTCGGCACCGGAGCGCGGCGATAACGCCATCTTCAAAATGGGGCCGATCCTCAACGAATTGCAGGAGTTATCCGGCAATCTCGGTAACGATGAATTCCTGGGCAAAGGCACGCTCACCGTTTCAGAAATATTCTTCACCTCCCCCAGCCGCTGCGCGGTAGCCGACAGCTGCGCGGTATCAATTGACCGCCGCCTGACCTGGGGAGAAACCTGGGAAGGTGCGCTTGAAGAGATCCGCGCATTGCCAGCGGTACAAGCGGCCAAAGCAACGGTGTCGATGTATGACTATGAGCGGCCATCCTATACCGGCTTGGTCTACCCGACCGAATGTTACTTCCCGACCTGGAAAGTCGAAGAGGATCACATCACGGTAAAAACCTTGAGCAAAGCCTATCAGGGGCTATTCAAGAAAAAACCGGTGGTGGACAAGTGGACGTTCTCAACCAATGGGGTTTCCATCATGGGCCGTCATGGCATCCCAGTGATTGGTTTTGGACCAGGCAAAGAGCCTGAGGCTCATGCGCCGAACGAGAAAACCTGGAAAGAGCATCTGGTGACCTGTGCCGCTATGTATGCTGCGGTGCCACTGGCTTACCTGCAAGAACTTGACCAGTAAGTATCGAGCCCCGGCCAGGTTTGCCGGGGTTATTCTTTCAGGGGGTGCCAATAATGAAGCAACTGATAAAGAACGGCATTCTGGTTGATAGCGAGGGGCAATATTATCAGGACCTATTGATTGAGAATGGCATCATTTGCCAACGCGGTAACGACATAGAGCCTGAAGGGCGCTGCGAGGTTATTGATGCTACTGGCTGCTATGTCATGCCTGGCGGCATTGATGTGCATACCCACTTTAATATTGATGTCGGCATCGCGCGCAGTTGCGATGATTTTTTTTCCGGCACCCGTGCAGCCGCCTGCGGGGGAACTACCACCATTGTCGACCATATGGGGTTTGGCCCGGCGGGGTGTAGCCTACATCATCAACTCAACCTTTATCATCGCTACGCGGCGGGTAATGCGGCGATCGATTATGGCTTTCATGGCGTTATTCAGCACATAGACGATGACATTCTGGCTGAAATGGCGGGCATGGTACATGACGAGGGGATCAGCAGTTTCAAACTCTACCTGACCTACCACTACAAGATAAACGATGCCGATGTGCTGCGGGCATTATGGCAGTTGCGGCAGGTTGGGGCGTTAACCACCGTCCACCCGGAAAACGATGCGGCGATCGCTTTCCGCCGTGCAGCGCTAGTGGCTGCCGGTAAAACGGCACCGATCCATCATGCCTTAAGCCGCCCGATTGAATGTGAGGCGGAAGCGATTGGCCGGATGATTAATCTGGCCCGTATGGCGGATAACGCACCACTTTATATTGTCCATTTATCCAACGGTTTGGGTTTGGACTATTTACGTCTGGCGCGGCAACAACGGCAACCGGTCTGGGTGGAAACTTGCCCACACTATCTGTTGCTTAATGAGCAGTGCTATCTGCGGGACGATGGCGCGAAGTACATCCTCAGCCCACCGCTCCGTAGTCAGCAGGAACTGGATCGCTTATGGGTAGGGGTTGCCGACGGCTCGATTGACACGGTGGCTACCGATCATTGCACCTTCCCTTATCAGCAACGCCAAGCGATGGCGGCAGGGGATTTTACCCGTTGCCCGAACGGCCTCCCTGGGGTTGAGAACCGCATGGCGCTGCTATTTTCCCACGGAGTGATGAGTGGGCGTATCTCTCCCTCACGCTTTGTTGCGCTGACCAGCGGTAACCCGGCCCGGCTGTTTGGCCTGTGGCCGCGCAAAGGCAATCTTAACCTTGGGGCGGATGCCGATGTGGTGATATTCGATCCGCGCCAATCTTCGGTCATCAGGCATAGCCAACTGCATGACAACGCAGATTATTCTCCTTATGAGGGTTTTCACTGTCAGGGGAGGCTGATTATGACGCTGTGTCGGGGGGAAGTGGTGTCCCGTAACGGCGAATTTACCGGTCAACAGGGGTTTGGGCAGTTCATACGTCGGCGGCCTTTTAATGACCAGATTGCAGCAAAAATGGGCTAATCGGTTGGTTCTCCTTTGGCTAAAGGGGGCACTTTATTCAACATCGTGCGAGTAAACGGGGAGCAGAATGAAAAAGAAAATTGTACTGGCATTAGGAGGGAACGCTCTGGGTGAAGGACTGGCGGAGCAGATGCAGGCGGTGAAAACTACCGCACGGGCGATTGTCGATCTGATCGAACATGGTCATCAGGTGGTTGTTACCCATGGTAATGGCCCACAGGTCGGCATGATTAATCTGGCGTTTGAAGCGGCGGCTAAGACCGAAGCACATACGCCGATGTTACCCATGTCGGTATGCGTAGCCTTGAGCCAGGGCTATATCGGCTACGATCTGCAAAATGCCCTGCGTGAAGAGTTGCTGGACCGGAAGATTAACAAACCGGTAGCGACGTTGATCACTCAAGTGATCGTCAACGGCAATGATCCGGCTTTCCTCAACCCTACCAAGCCGATTGGTTCTTTCTTTACCCAACAGGAAGCCAAGTTGCTGAGCAACAAGGGTTACGTGATGAAAGAGGATGCGGGCCGGGGATATCGCCGGGTCGTAGCCTCGCCAATGCCGGTGGATATCGTTGAAAAAGAGACGGTACGCGCCATGATGGACGCCGGGCAGGTGGTGATTACCGTCGGTGGCGGCGGCATCCCGGTCATCAGTGAAGGTCATCATCTCAAGGGGGCCAGCGCGGTGATTGATAAAGACTGGGCCAGCGCCAAACTGGCAGAAATGATCGACGCTGATATGCTGATTATCCTCACCGCAGTGGAAAAGGTGGCGATTAATTTTGGCAAGCCCAACCAGCAATGGCTGGAGCAGTTGAGCGTTGCCGATGCTCGGCGTTTTATTGATGAGGGGCATTTTGCCAAGGGCTCGATGTTACCGAAGGTGGAAGCCGCAGTATCTTTTGCCGAGTCCAAACCCGGTCGTCAGGCATTGATCACTGTATTGAACAAGGCACAACAGGGTATTGAAGGAAAAACCGGTACGGTGATTGGTCAGTAATCGCCAAACAAAAATCCGGTCATAACATGGCCGGATAGAAATGCACAGGGGCCAGCCCGGTTGAAACTGGCCTGCTAGGCTGTGTCCCTTAATTGCCCGTGGTGCCGTCGCAGACCCAAAAGCCCGTTATCAAGGCGGAGGGTGAAGGGCAGAGTGGCCCTCTGTTCAAGCCCGACAACACAGATAACGGGCTTTTGGGGCGCGACCCTTCGGGCTGGGGCCATTTGCGCGCATTGCGGCGTTGTTCGCCGCTTATTTGGTCCACCAAACCTCGCGGCTCACGCCTTGCCCTGCGCGCAAATGACCACCAGCGGCGCTCACGTGCAATTAAGGGACACAGCCTAGGTTGTTCACCGCTTATTTGGTCCACCAAACCTCGCAGCTCACGCCTTGCTCTGCGTACAAATGACCGCCAGCGACGCTGGTGTCCAGTTAAGGGACACAGCCTAGCTTCGCCCAAGCTTCAGCATTGCCTCTAGCACCGCACCGGCGATGGCTCGCGCCTTATCCGACACGGTAGTAAAGTCCGCCATCGCGCCGCGTGGGTCGATATCGCCGATTTTAGTGCCAGTTTTAACCTCCAGCCCCGGTTGTAACAGCCCGCGAACCATCCCGGAAAGGGGAGCGATCACCGGGGTATCACCACAGTGGGCCAACAGATCACCTTCCTGCACCAAGTCACCCAAAGACACGCAACAGTGCATTACGCCATCCGCCGGTGCTCGGATCACCCGGCGCTCGGTATGGCCAGCGATATTGCCAGGAATACCGGTATTAGGATGGGTATAGCCATGGTAAATCACTCGCCCCAGATCGTGTCCGCGATTAGTTTCAATCACCGCATCGCAGTCTTGTCCGGCATTAAATCCAGGGCCAAGGGCTATGGTGATGGGGGCCATATTGCGGTGCGTCCCCAGGTTCTGCTTGGCCAGGATGGCATCTACCAGAAAACGGGGTTTCAGCTGCTGCAAGCATTGGGCATCTTCATCGACCAATAGCGGGATCTGGTTGCGGTTGATGATCTCGAAGGCTTCATCGACATCCTTTGCCAGGCAAGCGGTCACACCTTCAACGCAGGTTTGACCGTCAAACATCGCCTGCGCAAAAGCCACGCTGCGGCGGATAGCGGTAGGTTGGGCAATATCCAGCATGACGATCTGAAAACCGGCATGATAGAGCCGCAACGCCACGCCGGTAGCCATGTCACCTGCGCCACGGATCACCACCAGCCTGTCGCGTACCAACCGAATATCATCTTTCATCAGCCCGCCGGAGGACTGGTTTCGTATCTGCAACAGTTCTGCCAACACGCTGATGGCGATTTCTTCCGGTGTTTCTGCACCGATATTGTAGCCGACGGGGGCGTGTAACCTTGCCAGCTCATCTTCTCCAATGCCGCGTTGTCTCAGTTGATGCTTGAAGGTTTGCACTTTACGTCTGCTGGCAAGAAGCCCCAGATAACGCAACGGCTGTTTGATCAGAACGTTCAGTGCCTCACAGTCCTGATTATTGGTGGCAATGATCACAAAGTTACCGGGTTCGATATTCATCTTGCTGATAGCATCAGGAAAGCTTTCGCCATCAACCAGGGTCGTGCCCGCCGGGAACAAATCTGGATCAAGGCTGGCAGAATAGATATCGGCGACGTGAATATCGAACCCCAAGGGTTTGGCCGCATTGGCAATAGCGCGGTTGACGTGTCCGGCGCCAATCAAGACCAGCTTTGGGCGCAGGCCGTGAACGTCAATATAGACTGACATTGCGCCGCCACAGTCAGAACCTACAGCATCCTGGCCGTTACGGGCCATGCGGCCATGAAATACTCTGGCTTTGCGTTCAGCAATGGCGGCAAGAGCCTGCTCAATCACCATACGTTCAATCATGCCGCCACCGATGGTGCCAATACAGTTGCCATCGGCCATGATCAGCATTTGCCCAGAGTGGCGTGGTGTGGATCCACGGCTTTCAATGATCTGGGCGAGCGCAAAGGGCCGGTTTCCTTCTTCCAGTCGTGCTGCTTCGGCGAAGATATTCATTCTGACCTCATGGGTTAACTTCAAAAGCTTTGTTGTGCTACGCGTCGCAAACAGTGTCGGATGGGCGGGGTCTCTTGCACCGAGCCCAACCAGATGGCACTGAGTAGCGGATCCTGCCGCAGAACCTGATGCCACGCGGGATCAGGCTGATTATCAGAATGAGAAAACTGATTAACCAGCCAAATCCGCCGCGCATCGGGCGGTGTTCCTTTGAACATGCCTTGCGGGTGAGAAATCAACCAACTGAACACCCGCTGGTTCAGGCAGTCACCGGCATTGATCCCCGTCAGCTCTGAGAAAATAGCCCAGCGATGGATCTGCTGCGGATTGGCAGGGCGATTAACCACCTGGCCCCCGGTTAATGCGATAACACAATCACTGTTGGAAGGAATGCAAGGTTCATGCCTTGCCGGGGCTTTTAGCGGTAACCCTCGGGATCCGTCAGCTTCGACCAGAATCACATCGAATTCCCCCTGCTGCTTAATCTCATCGATCTGCTGGCAATTGAGGCCCTCAACCTTGTTACTTTCCGGCTGATAGTGGCTGAACCAAGCGGTAATAGCCGGGGTATTGCTGGCGCTGGAGGGTTGCCCGATCCACAGGTGATGATAAGTGGACGCGGCAGGGCGGTACATTTTGGTGGTGGTAGTGAATAGCACTCGCCTACCCTGGCGGTAGAAAGCCTGCGCCAGCCACATCAGCGTACTGGTTTTGCCCCCAGCGCCAATCAGGCTGATGAGTAATGGATCACCATTATCGAGGCGATGAAACTCTTCGCTGAATAATTCCCTGAAGGCCAGAGTCATAAAAATACCAGTAATGCGAAAGGAATAACTAATGGGTACTAATATGCCGCGTTTTTATTTCAAATTGGCAGCTTAATAGCGGGATCTGTTTGAGATAATTGACGTTTATCGATTGCGTTCACGATTTATCTCAGTGCGGTAGGTAATGTATCAAATTGATATTACGGTACGCATTTTTGATAATTGACGGGTTGGGTGCTATTTCTCATGTTGACTGTCTGTTACCACTGATATTTGTTCTCACTTGCACTTGTGAGTCGCTTCACAAATAAAAATAACAATTAGAACTTCCTCACGAATTTTATCTAAGCGAAACGGCGCAAGGAAATTTGGCCTGATTGTTGCTGCGTTATGCTCAACCGAGGTGAAAAACCACAATCAGTTTTTTGCTGACTCACCATTCAGGCATTTCGTCGCAAGGAGATTAGCTATGGGAGATATAATGCGTCCCGTTCCGTTCAAGGCGCTGTTAACCCGGATTTTCGATGAATATCATGAGAGCCGGTCTATTTTTGGTATTCCAGAAAAACAATTTTATCGCAAACGTGACGAACGGCACATTAACGTCTTCAATGAAAGCTGCGAAACTCCGCTAGGCCCGGCTGCTGGCCCGCACACGCAACTGGCACAGAATATTATTGTGTCCTGGCTGACCGGCGGGCGCTTCATTGAATTGAAAACCGTGCAAATCCTTGATCGCCTGGAGATTGAGAAACCCTGTATTGATGCAGAAGACGAATGTTTTAACACCGAATGGTCAACAGAGTTTACCTTACTCAAGGCGTATGATGAGTATTTGAAAGCCTGGTTTGCTCTGCACTTACTGGAAGCCCTGTTTGATCCGCGCACGGAAGGGGAAAGTAAATCCTTTATTTTTAACATGAGCGTTGGTTATAACCTGGATGGGATTAAACAGCCTCCGATGCAGGAATTCATCCATAATATGATGAACTCCACACAGCACCCGAAATATGCTGAATATGCCAAAACCCTTGAAGAGTGGGTTGGCAATGAGCAATTTATTACTCAGTTTTCTTTAGCGGCCCAACGCAGCATATTGACACAATTACCCGCACATATCCCTGCGCAACTGGTTAGCGGAATAACGCTTTCAACCATGCACGGCTGCCCGCCGCATGAAATAGAAGCTATCTGCCGATATATGCTGGAAGAGAAAAATCTTAACACCTTCGTTAAATTAAACCCGACATTGCTGGGATACCAACGTGTGCGAGCCATTCTGGATACCTGCGGCTTCGATTATGTTGGTCTGAAAGAGGAATCGTTTGAGCACGATCTTAAATTGGAGCAGGCGATAGCGATGCTACACCGCCTGGTCGAACTGGGTAAACAGCGCCAACTGGGCTTCGGGGTCAAATTAACCAATACCCTGGGTACCATCAACCATAAAGGAGCGCTGCCTGGCGAAGAAATGTATATGTCAGGACGAGCGCTATTCCCGCTCTCGATCAACGTAGCGGCGGTGTTATCCCGCGAGTTCAACGGTGAGTTGCCTATTTCATACTCAGGCGGGGCAAGCAAATTCAATATCCGCGATATTTTTGAAACCGGCATCCGGCCTATTACCATGGCGACCGATCTGCTCAAACCCGGCGGTTACCTGCGCCAGACTGAATGTATGCAGGAGCTGGATAGTTCCGACAGCTGGGGCATGACGCGGATTGACGTCGACAAGCTGGAAGAGCTGGCGGAAAAAGCAGTCAGCATGGAGTACACCCAAAAGCATTGGAAGGCACAGGACAGCATCGATGCCGGTGGCCCGTTACCGATGATCGACTGCTACGTTGCACCTTGCGTCAGCGCCTGCGCCATTAAACAGGATATTCCAGAATATATCCGCTTACTGGGCGAGCAGCGCTATGCCGATGCGCTGGAACTGATTTATCAACGTAACGCCTTACCTGCCATCACCGGCCATATCTGCGATCACCAATGCCAGTACAACTGTACCCGTATTGATTACGACAGCGCGTTGAATATCCGTGAACTGAAAAAGATCGCCCTTGAGAAAGGGTGGGAGGAGTATCAACGGCGGTGGCACAAGCCTGCGGGTTCAGGTAGCAAACATCCGGTTGCCATTTTGGGCGCGGGTCCGGCAGGTTTGTCCGCTGGTTACTTCCTGGCGCGTGCGGGCTATCAGGTAACGCTGTTTGAGCGTGAGGCCAATGCTGGCGGCGTGGTGAAGAATATCATCCCACATTTCCGTATCCCGGCTGAGGCCATCGAGCATGATATTGAGTTTGTTGCTGCTCACGGCGTGAAATTTGTCTATGGCTGCGATCCAGAGCTGACGGTCGACAAGTTGCAACAACAGGGTTTTGACTATGTGTTCATCGGCATCGGTACCGACAAGAACAGCGGCGTGAAGCTGGCGGGTAATAACCGCAATATCTACAAGTCGCTGCCGTTCCTGCGCAGTTTCAATCAGGGCGAAGCGATGAGCCTGGGCCGACACGTTGCCGTGGTTGGTGCCGGTAATACCGCGATGGACTGCGCACGCGCCGCGCTGAAAGTGCCAGGGGTAGAGAAGGTGACCGTACTCTACCGCCGCACGCTGAACGAAATGCCCGCTTACCGCGAAGAGTATCAAGAGGCGGTGGAAGATAATGTGCAGTTTATGTTCCTGACCAACCCGGAACACTTTGATGCCAACGGTACCCTGACCGCCCGCGTCATGACGCTGGGTGAACCGGATGAACAGGGGCGTCGGCGTCCGGTGGCCACTGAACAAACCCTTACCTTGCAGATCGATGCTTTGATCACTGCTATAGGTGAACAGGCCGATCAGGAGGTGTTGCGCAAGCTCGGGGTGCCACTCGATGAAGCCGGTTATCCGCAGGTCAATCATGCTACGGGCGAAACGGCCCGCCGTAACGTCTTCCTGATTGGCGACGTACAGCGCGGCCCGTCTTCGATTGTGGCCGCTATTGGCAGTGCCCGCAGCGCCGCCGAAGAGGTACTGGCGCGGGAGAATGTCAAAACACACCACACGGACAAATACTGGTCGAATGTCGATCCCGCTGAAATTTACCGCCGCAAGGGGGCCATTTCGGTGGCGATGGTGGACAAGACGGAACGCGAAGCCTTTGTCGCTCAGGAAGCGCAGCGCTGTCTGGAGTGTAACTACGTGTGTAGCAAATGCGTCGACGTTTGCCCGAACCGCGCCAACGTATCGATCGCCATTCCGGGCTTCCGCGATCGCTTCCAGACCCTGCACCTGGACGCCTATTGCAACGAATGCGGCAACTGTGCCCAGTTCTGCCCATGGCAAGGCAAACCTTACAAGGACAAAGTGACCATCTTTAATCTGCCACAGGATTTTGCCAACAGCACTAATGCCGGGTTCCTGGTGGATGGGCAGGTAGTCAGCGTGCGACAGGACGGTAATATTTACCAACTGCGCATGGACAGTAACGGTCATTTCGTCAATATCCCGCAGGAGCTGGATGACATGTGCCGCATTATCAGCCATGTGCAGCAGCATCATCATTATCTTCTTGGCCTGGTGGAGGCGTAATCATGCTGATATTAACCAATGCAACTGCCGTACAGCTTGAACCCGCCAGCGTACAGAACGGTATTGATATCGCGATTGAAGGCAGCGTGATCAAAGAGGTTGGCTACGGCCTGGCAACTAAATATCCACAGGCAGAGATCCGCGATATGCAGGGTAAATGGGTGATGCCAGGGATAGTCTGCGCCCATAACCATTTCTACTCCGGTTTATCGCGCGGCATTATGGCGAACATCGCGCCAAGCCCGGATTTTATCTCCACCTTGAAAAACCTGTGGTGGCGTCTGGATCGCGCGCTGGATGAGGAGTCGCTCTATTACAGCGGTCTGATTTGTTCGCTAGAGGCTATCAAGAGCGGTTGTACCGCGGTGATCGACCACCACGCCTCACCAAACTTCATCGCAGGCTCGCTGAAAACCCTGCGCGATGGTTTTATCAAGGTTGGGCTGCGCGGCATGACCTGCTTTGAGACCACTGACCGCAATGTGGGTAACCGCGAGTTGCAGGCTGGGGTTGAAGAGAACATTGCCTTTGCCCGCTTGATCGACAGCGCCAAGAGCGTGGGCAAAGAGCCCTATCTGGTTGAGGCGCACATCGGTGCTCACGCGCCGTTTACCGTTTCTGATGCCGGGTTGGAGATGTTGAAGGAAGCGGTGCAGAGCACCGGGCGCGGGTTGCATATCCACGCCGCAGAAGACCGCTATGATGTGTCCCACAGCCATGACAAATATGGTCAGGATCTGATGGTACGACTGGATCGGCACGGCCTTATCAATGCCAAAACCCTGGTCGCCCACGGCCTGTATCTTTCCGCCGCCGATATCGAGCTGATCAATCAGCACGATGCTTTCCTGGTGCACAACGCCCGTTCCAATATGAACAACCACGTCGGCTACAACCACCAATTGGCGCAATATCGCAATTTGGCACTCGGCACTGACGGCATCGGCTCTGACATGTTTGAAGAGCTGAAGTTTGCCTTCTTCAAACACCGTGACGCTGGTGGCCCGCTGTGGCCAGACAGTTTTGCCCGCTTCCTGTCTAACGGCAACCAACTGCTGGCCCGCAATTTTGCTGCCCAGTTTGGTTGCCTGGCTGCCGGATACAAAGCGGATCTGACTATTTGCGATTACGCGGCACCTACACCACTGGCGGCACAGAATATTGCCGGTCATCTGGCTTTTGGCATGGGGGCGAGCAGTGTCAATAGCGTGATGGTGGAAGGCCGCATGGTCTATCAGGACCGCCAATTCCCATTCGATGTAGAGCCTATTTATGCCGAGGCTCGCAAGGTTGCGGCCAATCTCTGGAAGCGAATGGATGCCTTGAACTAAGCCGGTTGCCGCTGTGCGAAAGCAGGCGGCAACATTGAAGAGGGTGAAAAATGATTGAGCAATTCTATAGGCCAGAGTCGGTGCAACAGGCGCTGGAATTGAAAGGCCAGTTTCTTGATGATGCCGTCTACTTCGGTGGCGGCAGTAAACTAAACGCCACACCGACCAAGACGACGAAAAAGGTAGCGATTTCATTATTGCAACTTGGACTTGATCGGGTGGATTGGCAACAGGGTGAACTGCATATCGGTAGCACCATCACCCTGCAACGCTTAAGAGACACTTCGTTAATCCCGCAGGCCTTGCAACAGGCATTGGGATTTGTTTATTCGCGTCATGTTCGTAACCAAGCCACCCTGGGTGGGGAAATTGCCGTTGCCGCAAAAGACTCGGCGTTGTTACCGGTGCTGTTGGCCCTGAGTGCCAAGGTAGTCGTGGGCAGCGGTAAAACCCTCACATTGGAAGAGTATCTGGCCAGTGGCCAGCGGGAATTATTGCTGGAAGTGGTGTTGCCAGACCCTTATCGCAGTTGCGCCACGCGTAAAATTGCGCGTTCAGCAGCTGGCTTGGCGATAGTGACCGCCGCGGTATCACAGGATCTGCATGCCAAAGTGCGCATTGCGTTAAGCGCTGTTGTTGACCGGCCCAGCCGTTTGCGTGATGCCGAGCAGCTCGGCCTGAGCGGTGCGGCGCTGGAAAAGGCGGTGGCTGCAGCCATTTCTCCTCAATCCGACATTTGCGGTAGCGCCGACTATAAGCGCTACATCACCGGTGTGGTGGTGGCAGACCTGCTTGCGGATTGTCAGTCTTCAGGAGAGAAGCAATGAACAACATTCGTTTTACACTCAATGATACTCAGCAGGTAATACAGAGCCTACTGGGCGAAAACGTGCAGGCACTGCTGTTCAAACTGGGGATGCACTCGGTACGCAACAGTGACGACGGATTTGGTTTTGCCGGTTCGGATGCGATTATTTTTAATGGCGTAGTCGTCAACGCTTCCTTGCTGATTGCCGCCCAGCTCGAAGGGGCGGTGGTGAAGACCGCTGAATCCCTGGGAAGCTGGAACCAGCTCAGTCTGGTGCAACAGGCTATGGTGGATGTGGGGATTGTCCAGTCCGGTTATAACGACCCAGCGGCAGCGCTGATCCTCACCGACCTGCTGGATCGTATCGCCGCCCCCACGCGGGCAGAGATCGACGATGCGCTGTCTGGTCTGTTCAGCCGGGATGCTGGCTACCAACAGTTCTATCAGGTAGTGGCACTGGCGGTGGCACGCCGCAGCGATCCGGGGTTTCAGTCACCATCCGCACCAGAGTTTCGCAGCGATCTGAACGTGGTTGGCAAACTGTGTCCTAAAGTGGACGCAGCGAAAATGGTACAGGCCAAGCCCTGCTACGTAGAGGATCGGGTGGCCCGCGATGCCTGCATCATCAAAATGCTGCGCAGCCCTCATCCCCATGCGCTGATCACCCGGCTGGACGTCAGTAAAGCCGAGGCATTACCGGGAGTGGTGCATGTCATCACTCACCTGAACTGCCCGGATATTTACTACACTCCCGGCGGGCAGAGCGCCCCGGAACCCTCACCGTTGGATCGGCGCATGTTTGGCAAGAAACTCCGCCACGTCGGTGACCGGGTTGCGGCAGTAGTGGCCGAAAGTGAAGAGATTGCGTTGGCTGCACTGGCACTGATTGAGGTTGAGTATCAGGTATTGCAACCGGTGATGTCGATTGATGAAGCGATGGCCGAAGGCGCACCGCTGGTACACGACGAGCCCATTGTCTATGTTCATGGCGCTCCGGCCGATCTGGCCGAACAGAATCAGGGCAGTGCGCAGCGTGATGGCGAATATCTGACTATCAATTTCCCGATTGGTGCCAAGCCCCATAGCAATATTGCCGCAGCGGTTCACGGGCATATTGGCAATATGGAAAAGGGGTTTGCCGAGGCGGATGTGGTACTGGAGCGCACTTACGAATCCACCCAGGCCCAGCAATGCCCGGCGGAGAAACACGTCTGTTACACCTATATGGACGGCGACCGTTTGGTGATCCACGCGTCAACCCAGGTTCCTTGGCACCTGCGCCGTCAGGTGGCGCGGATTGTCGGGCTCAAGCAGCACAAGGTCCATGTGATCAAAGAGCGTGTGGGTGGGGGCTTTGGCTCCAAGCAGGATATCCTGCTGGAAGAGGTCTGCGCCTGGGCAACCTGTGTAACCGGCCGTGCAGTCTATTTCCACTACAGCCGCGAAGAGGAGTTCATTAGTAATACCTCACGCCACGTTGCCAAAGTGAAGGTAAAAATCGGCGCGACTAAAGAGGGGCGCTTGACGGCGATCGACATGAACTTCCTGGCGAATACCGGTCCTTTTGGCAACCATGCATTGACGGTGCCAAGTAACGGCCCGGCGCTGTCGCTGCCGCTGTATCCCTGCGAGAACGTTAACTTCCAGGTCACCACCTACTACAGCAACATTTGCCCGAACGGTGCTTATCAAGGGTACGGTGCGCCGAAAGGCAACTTTGCGCTGACCATGATCCTGGCGGAGCTGGCAGAAAAACTGGGGCGCGATCCGCTGGAACTGATTGAACTCAACCGGGTGGTAGAAGGCCAGGAACTGAAGATACTGGGGGCAATTGGTGAAGGTAAAATGCCAACGTCGGTACCAAGTGCCGCCAGCTGTGCGCTAGAACCGATCCTGCGTAAAGGGCGTGAACTGATCAACTGGAACGCGCCGAAGGCGAAAGACGGCGATTGGCAGATTGGTCGTGGCGTTGCCATCATCATGCAGAAATCCGGCATTCCAGATATCGATCAGGCCAACTGCATGATCAAGCTGGAGTCGGACGGCACCTTTATCGTGCACTCTGGCGGGGCAGACATTGGTACCGGGTTGGATACGGTAGTGGGTAAACTCGCGGCAGAAGTGTTGTGCTGCCCGTTTGCCGATATTCATGTGATTTCGGGAGATACAGATCACGCCCTGTTTGATAAAGGGGCGTATGCCTCTTCCGGCACCTGCTTCTCCGGCAACGCGGCGAAGAATGCTGCGGAAAATCTCAGGAAAAAAATCCTGTTCCATGGGGCGCAGATGTTGGGTGAGCCTGAGGCCGATGTTGTGCTGGTGGCACCTGGTGTGGTGCTTGGCAAACGCGGTGAGGTGTCGTTTGCAGACATCGCACACAAGGCTGAGACTGGCACCGGCTTTGGTACCCTGGTGGCGACGGCCAGCTATATTTCCTCTGATTTTGCCTTCCCGTTTGGTGCCAACTTTGCCGAAGTGGCGGTTAACGTGCGTACCGGCGAGATCAGATTGGACAAGTTCTACGCATTACTGGATTGTGGCACGCCGGTCAACCCTGAGCTGGCGCTGGGGCAGATCTACGGTGCTTCAATGCGTGCTATCGGCCACAGCATGACGGAAGAGATCCTCTATGACCGTCAAGGTTCGCCGATAACGCGTGACTTGCAGAGTTATGGTGCGCCCAAGATTGGTGATATCCCGCTCGACTTCCAGGCCTTCCTGGTGCCCAGCGACGACCATGTGGGGCCGTACGGTGCCAAATCGATTTCCGAAATCGGTGTTAACGGCGCTGCACCGGCTATCGCCATGGCGATCCATGACGCCTGCGGTGTGTGGCTACGTGAATGGCATTTCACGGCAGAGAAAATACTGAGGGGGTTAAACAAACTGTCAGCGTAAATATACTCACCGTACTTGGAGCTGCCGCCAACATCCGGCAGCTTCAAGTACCTGAGGATATACTCGTCATACTTCAAGCTGCATGGATGTTGGCTGCGTCCGTTCGCACCAGTCACGTAGTGAGCCTCGGTCTTGCCTTCTACAATGCAACTTGAAGGGCGACGGGTATAAACGATTCAATATATTAGCTGAGCGAAATAGCTAATCTGTTATTGCCGCCATTAATAAATAATGAGCCAGGTGAAAGTGCTCAGGATAGCCCGTGGAATTAACATGGCGAAAGAGCAGGGCGTGGAGCAGTTAACGCGTATTTATTGAATCAGATGATCAAATTTACTGGAAGGGAGTAAAGAGATGTCTGATATACATACCGAGAATAGCGATCTTATTTATCAAGTTGATGATAAGCCACCGTTTAACCAAAGTGTTATTAGTGCAATTACCCATTTGTTGGCTATTTTTGTTCCCATGGTGGCGCCGGCATTAATTGTTGGTACCGCGCTGTCGCTCCCGGCAGAAATAACGGCCTATCTGGTTTCTATGGCGATGATTGCTTCTGGCATTGGTACCTGGCTCCAGGTAAATCGCTATGGGCGCGTCGGCTCCGGTTTATTGTCTATTCAATCGGTTAACTTTTCTTTTGTCACCGTGATGATTGCGCTGGGTAGCACCATGAAAGGCGACGGCCTGCATGTGGAGGCGATAATGTCCACCTTGCTGGGCGTCTCTTTTGTCGGCGCATTTCTGGTGGTGGGTTCCTCATTTATTCTGCCCTATCTGCATCGGGTCATTACACCAACGGTGAGCGGCATCGTCGTGTTAATGATCGGCTTGAGCCTGATAAAAGTCGGCATTATTGATTTCGGCGGCGGTTTTTCCGCGAAGAGTAGTGGCACCTTTGGCAACTACCAAAGTATTGGCATTGGTCTGCTGGTATTGCTGGTGGTGATTGGATTCAACTGTTGCCAAAATGCGCTGTTGCGTATGGGCGGGATCGCCATTGGGATCATCGTTGGTTATGTGGTGGCGCTTTGCCTAGGCATGGTCGATTTCTCGGTTATGCAGAACCTGCCGCTTGTCACGGTTCCTGTTCCCTTCAAGTATGGATTCACTTTTGATCTGCACGCCTTTCTGGTGGCGGGCACTATCTATCTGCTGAGCGTATTGGAAGCCGTGGGGGATATTACGGCCACCGCCATGGTATCCAACCGGCCAATTAAAGGGGAGGAATACACCTCGCGCCTGAGCGGTGGCGTATTGGCCGATGGCTTGGTTTCGGTGATTGCCACCATGTTGGGCTCTTTGCCGCTGACGACATTTGCGCAAAACAACGGGGTGATCCAAATGACCGGCGTTGCCTCGCGCCATGTCGGTAAATTTATCGCCGTGATCCTGGTTATTCTCGGGCTATTCCCGGTCATTGGCCGCTTTTTCACTACTATTCCCGCGCCTGTACTGGGTGGTGCGATGACGCTGATGTTTTCAATGATTGCCATCGCCGGGATACGCATCATTATTTCCAACGGATTAAATCGCCGGGAAACCATTATTGTTGCCACCTCCTTGGGTTTGGGACTCGGTGTTTCTTACGATCCAGAAGTATTCCGCGTTTTACCCGCATCAATTTATGTCCTGGTTGAAAACCCGATCTGTGCTGGCGGGCTGACGGCTATTTTTCTGAATTTGCTGATACCGCTGAATAAGACTGAAAGCCATAGCGTAGAAGCCACTGAGTTGAATGTGAGATCGGCGGAGAGAGAGACAGACTAACGTCTGAGGTTGATGACTAAGTCGCCTTCTAACCCGAGATACCCGGGCCTAGCGCAGCGAGGGGCGCTCCGACGGCTTACGCCGTTACGACCCCATCGGCAGGCTCTCCCTAATAACGGGGTTTGTCAGCAGTTTGAGGCTAGGCTGTGTCCCTCAATTGCACGTGAGCGCCGCTGGTGGTCATTTGCGCGCAGGGCAAGGCGTGAGCTGCGAGGTTTGGTGGACCAAATAAGCGGCGAATAACGCAGCAATGCGCGCAAATGGCCCCAGCCCGAAGGGTCGCGCCCCAAAAGCCCGTTTTCTGTGTTGTCGGGCTTGAACAGAGGGCCACTCTGCCCTTCGCCCTCCGCCTTGATAACGGGCTTTTGGGGCTGCGACGGCACCACGGGCAATTGAGGGATACAGCCTAACGTCTTCAGTTTATTTTAAAAGGAAGATCAATATGGAGTGTGAACAATCAATCAAGGCGGTGCGGGGGAATTTTCTTGATATTACCCACACCGTGCAGTGCCCAGAGGAAATAGAAAGCAGTCTGCGTTTTATCAAAGACGGATTATTGTTGATCCGTGACGGGCACGTAGCGTGGTTTGGCTCATGGGAAGAGGGCCATCATCAGATACCGGATAGCATCCGGGTGCGCGATTATAGCGGCAAAATGATCGTTCCGGGCTTTGTCGATACCCACATCCATTATCCGCAGTGTGAAATGGTGGGTGCCTATGGCGAGCAGTTGCTGGACTGGCTGAACAAACATACTTTCCCGGCGGAGAAACGCTATAACGATCTTGAATACGCCCGTGAAATGTCGGCCTTTTTTATCAAGCAACTGTTGCGTAATGGCACCACTACCGCACTGGTTTTCGGTACCGTTCACCCCGAATCGGTAGAAGCCCTGTTTGAGTCTGCCCGCCATATCAATATGCGCATGATTGCTGGCAAAGTGATGATGGACAGAAACGCGCCAGACTATCTGCTGGATACGCCAGAAAGTAGTTACACCCAGAGCAAAGCGTTGATTGAACGCTGGCACAAGAATGGCCGTTTGCTGTATGCCATTACTCCGCGCTTTGCGCCTACCTCATCACCCGAACAGTTGGCAATGGTGCAGCGTTTGCGTCAGGAATATCCGGATACCTACCTGCATACCCACTTGTCGGAAAACAAAGATGAGATTGCCTGGGTGAAGGCGCTGTTCCCAGAACGTAAAAACTATCTCGATGTTTACCATCATTATGGCCTGACCGGCAGAAAAAGCGTATTTGCTCACTGCATCCATTTGGAAGAGGACGAGTGGAATTGCCTGCGTGAAACCGATTCCTCCATCGCCTTTTGCCCGACCTCTAACCTCTACCTTGGCAGCGGTTTGTTCAATCTTTCCAAAGCCTGGCAGAAAAGGGTCAAGGTGGGAATGGGTACCGACATCGGTGCCGGGACCACTTTCAACATGCTGCAGACGCTGAACGAAGCCTACAAGATCATGCAACTGCAAGGCTATCGCCTGTCGGCCTACGAGGCATTTTATCTGGCCACGCTGGGCGGGGCCGATGCGCTGGGGCTGGCAAACACCATTGGTAACTTTAACGTGGGTAAAGAGGCTGACTTCGTGGTGCTCGAACCCACCGCCACACCATTGCAACAACTACGGTACGACAACTCAAAAACATTGATGGATAAGCTGTTTGTCATGATGACGCTAGGGGATGACCGGTCGATATATCGCACTTATGTTGATGGCCGGTTGGTGTATGAACGGACGTAAAGAAGTGCACCACAATTTGCCAGGAGTGGCCTTACCCGGAACGGCTGGCATTGCAACCAGGCTCCAAGCCAGCGCTGTAATGCCTGGTAACAAGGGTGTGTGAGTGTAAACTTTCAGAGGGCATAACTATGTCTAATAATTTGTCACAGGTGACGTCAGAGAAAGCTGCCGGTTCGATAGATGCGTATTTTAAAATTACCGAGCGTGGCAGCAGCGTAAGGCAGGAAGTGTTGGCAGGGCTGACCACCTTTCTGGCAATGGTCTATTCGGTTATCGTCGTTCCCGGCATGCTGGGCAAGGCCGGTTTCCCTCCCGCTGCGGTGTTTGTTGCCACCTGCCTGGTTGCGGGAGTGGGTTCGCTGGTTATGGGCCTATGGGCAAACCTGCCAATGGCGATTGGTTGTGCTATCTCTTTAACGGCGTTCACCGCTTTCAGTCTGGTGCTTGGCCAGCAGATCAGCATTCCGGTGGCATTAGGGGCTATCTTCCTGATGGGGTTGTTGTTTACTGCGATTTCAGTGACCGGCGTGCGTTCGTGGATCCTGCGTAACCTGCCAATGGGCATTGCTCATGGTACCGGGATTGGCATCGGGCTGTTTTTGCTGCTGATAGCCGCCAATGGCGTTGGCCTGGTGATCAAAAACCCGCTGGAAGGCTTGCCGGTGGCGTTAGGAGCGTTTGCGTCTTTCCCAGTAATGATGTCGTTGCTTGGGCTGGCGGTGATCCTTGGTTTGGAAAAACTGCGCGTACCCGGCGGGATTTTATTGGTCATTATCGGCATTTCCATCGTTGGCCTGATTTTTGACCCTAATGTAAAATATCAGGGGCTATTCGCGCTGCCGAGTCTCACCGGGGCGGATGGTCAATCGTTGATTTTCAGCCTGGACATTAAAGGTGCGCTCAATCCGCTGGTATTGCCAAGCGTGTTGGCACTGGTAATGACGGCGGTGTTTGATGCCACCGGCACCATTCGGGCGGTAGCCGGGCAGGCCAACCTGCTGGACAAGGATGGGCAGATCATCAACGGTGCCCGCGCTTTGACCACGGACTCCATGAGCAGCATGTTTTCCGCGCTAGTGGGCGCCTCGCCGGCTGCGGTCTATATTGAGTCTGCGGCGGGTACGGCGGCAGGGGGCAAAACTGGAGTGACCGCAGCAGTGGTCGGGATCCTGTTCCTGCTGATGCTGTTCCTGTCGCCGTTATCGTATCTGGTGCCGGGATATGCGACTGCCCCAGCGCTGATGTACGTCGGCCTGCTGATGTTGAGTAATGTCGGAAAACTGGATTTCGACGACTTTGTAGATGCGATGTCGGGTTTGATCTGCGCGGTATTTATCGTGCTGACTTGTAACATCGTCACCGGCATTATGCTGGGGTTCAGCACTCTGGTGATTGGCCGAGTCTGCTCAAATGAGTGGCGAAAGCTGAACATTGGTACGGTGCTTATCGCTATCGCGCTAGTGGCATTTTATGCCGGCGGTTGGGCAATCTGATGGTTAAGTCAGTGGATTGTCGCTGATACATACCTGGGTACCGGGGCAAGCCAGTCCCCTGTACCCAGTAGCGGCATAGTGGCGACCAGAGCTATTACTAATAATGTTTATGTGTAGCGTTATTGCCAGCAGCATACTGATTGTCCCAACCGATATCATATTTGTTGAGGCTGGTAATGATTTCTTAACCATTGCGCGGTCAACGAGTTATGGCATGAAAGCATTGCTTCGGGTGTGCCGCTAAAGAGAAGTTTTCCACCTTTTTTTCCTGCTAATGGTCCGATATCAATAATCCAGTCAGCCTGGGCTATCAGCTCCATATTGTGCTCGATAATAATGACTGAATTATCTTGCGCGACTAAGCGATTGAATAAAACGATCAGGGTTGCGACATCGCTAGGATGTAAACCGGTGGTAGGTTCATCAAAAATATAAATATCGCCTTGCCTGTTAAGGCTTGAAGCCAGCTTAAGGCGTTGGCTTTCACCGCCTGAGAGATGGTCCAGCGACTCTCCCAGTCTTAAATAGCCTAACCCAACCTGTTTCAGGTGGCTAAAAATATGCAGCAATGGCTGTTCATCATTGAAGAAGGTGATGGCTTCATCCACCGACATGCTTAACACTTTTGCTATATTTTTACCTTGCCACAGATATTGCAGAGCGTTAGCGTTGTACCGTTGCCCTTGGCATGATTCGCAAGGAAGATTGACGGTATCCATGAAGGCCAGGTCGGTCTGGATAATGCCAAGCCCTTTACATTCAGGGCAAGCTCCCTGCGCATTAGCACTAAACCATGACGCGCTGGTATGATTCTTGGCTGCAAATAACGCCCGGATAGTATCGAAGGCCCCGCTCCATGAGGCAACATGGGAGCGCTTGGAGGTATGTACCGGTTTTTGGTCAATAACTATCGCATTTGGACAACATATTGCTAAGACTCCGGTCACCAGAGAGCTTTTCCCTGAACCGGCAACACCAGTGACCGCGACAATAACGTTCAAAGGAATATCGACGGACAAATTCTGTAAGTTATGCAATGTTGCGTTTTTGATCGCAATTTTTCCTTTGGGCGGCCTGGGATGCATATTGATGATTGCCGGACGAGAGAAGTATTTCGCTGTTAAAGTATTCGCCTTGCGCAAACCAGCCAGATCGCCCTGGAAGACGATATTACCCCCTTGCGAACCAGCCCCAGGCCCCATGTCAACAATGTGATCCGCTATCGCAATCATATCGGGATCGTGCTCTACCATCAGAATGGTATTTCCTTTATCACGCAGTTGCTTGATTAATGTGTTTAACTTGGCAATATCCGCAGGATGAAGCCCGGTACTGGGTTCATCAATAATGTAGGAAATCCCTGTCAGGCTACTGCCAAGATGCCTGACCATTTTTAATCTCTGTGATTCTCCACCAGATAGGGTTGGGGTGGAACGGTTCAAATCGAGATAACCTAAACCGACAGCGCACATTGCCTCGAGCCTTTCATCCAAAGCCACAAGGAGTGGCTTTACCGCAGGGAAAGAGAGCCGATTAATAAATTTTTTCAGCTCAGTGACAGGCATTACAGCGCACTCTCCAATATTTTTATTTTCTATTCTGCAGGAGAGGATTTTCTGGTTTAGCCGCACGCCATGGCAGCTAGGGCATACTTGCAGCGAGACGATTTTTTGAAACTCGTCATTTTTGGCTTCTTTATTTTCTTTTCTCAGATAGCTACGTGTAAAACGCGGAATTACTCCTTCAAATTTCGCACTTTTCGGCCACCCAGGCCGAGGTGTCTTTGGCGTAATATTATCGCCGTAGAGCAACAGTTCTTTTTCCTCGTCTGAATAGTCTGCAATTTTTTTATCGGGATCGAATAAACCAGAATACGTATAGCGCTTCCAGCGCCAGGTGCCGGGAGCAAAGGAGGAATAATCAATTGCCCCATCATTCAGAGATCGGGTTTCATCTAACAATTTATTGATATCCAGTGTGCTGGTCACACCGAGGCCATCACAATCTGGGCACATTCCCGATGGGTGGTTAAATGAAAAGATATTAGAATAACCAACAAAAGGTGTGCCCACGCGTGAGAAAAGTAGCCGGAGCAATGTATAAATATCTGATGCAGTGCCGACCGTTGAGCGCGCATTCCCGCCGATACGTTTTTGGTCAATGATAATCGCCACTGAGAGATTATGTATTTCATCGACATCGGGTTGCCCATAGTGAGGCAAGCGATGGCGGATGAAGGGGGGGAATGTATCATTTAGCTGTCGTTGAGATTCAGCCGCAATAGTTCCAAATACCAGTGAGCTTTTCCCGGAGCCAGAAACGCCGGTAAATACCGTAATTTTATTTTTTGGTATTAATAGGCTGATATTTTTTAGATTGCTCTGTCTCGCCCCACAGATTCGCATGGCTTCACACGTTCTAATATTCATTAGCGTTTTCCTTTTAGCCCTGCTCGAACGCAGTAACAGTAAACTCAAAATAGCGCATCCAACCAAGGCTAACGCCGTCGATAGAGTGATAGTCGTGCACCAAATTGCGGGGAGCCTAAGATAAAGTCCTTGCCCGACGGTGGGGTTGACCGTATCGATGTTTTCGAACGGTTGATGGGATAGGTATGGCTTTCTGATTTTAGCCCCAAAATAGTTGTTGATTTCGGTGGGGGGCGCTCAGCGATGATAGACCGAAAAGAAGTCATTTAGCCAGTGCTTATCGGGTGCAAGAGAGTGGGGAGGGAGCCTGTTGAGTCCGGTTGAGCTCAACAGACTGATTTGCCGCTTCCTGTGGTAGCGGGATGAGGTATCCACCTAAACCGAAACATGGAGTAAAAACACGGCCATCCCATCAGGCGGTGAATTATTTCTCCCCCTCATCCAGTAATTGTGCCTTTTGTACCGCCCGCACGATCGACGTATAACCGGTACAACGGCACAGATTGCCGGACAACCCCCGGCGGATCTCCTGCTCGGTGAGGCGTTTGCCGCGAAAGCGTTCCACCATCGAGGTACTGGTCATCACCAGGCCCGGTGTACAGAAACCACATTGCACGGCGCCCATAGCAACGTAGGCCTGTTGCACGGCGGAAAGCTGCCCGTTCTTCACTTCGCCTTCCGTGGTACGGATCGCTTTACCATCGGCCCAAATGGCCAGATAAATACAGGTATCGGTGGCGATATCATCGATCAACACGGTACAGGCACCGCACTCCCCGACGCTACACCCCTGTTTGACGCTGTTAAACCCTTGCTGACGCAGGAGCTCCATCAGCGACATGCGGGGATCTACCCTAAACTGATACGCCCGGCCATTGATGGTGCAGTTGATCATCATGATAACTCTCCTCCGGCGCGTTGGGCCGCTTGGATTAGTACGCGTTCCGCCAGCGTACGGATAATCTGCAAACGAAACTCTTTGCTGGCACGCCAGGAAGAGCGTGGCAAAACGTCTTGCATCACCGCCTCCTGCACCGCCTTGAGGGTTTGCGCAGTAAAAGGGCGGCCACGGGCGGCGGCTTCGGCGTGGGGCGCACGGATCGGCGTTGGCGCAGCCACGCCAAAAGCAATTTTCACCGAGCTGAAGCGTCCACCTTCGATCTTGCAGGCGGCGGCACAACCGATGGTGGCGATGTCCATCGCGTCGCGCATGGCATATTTGTAATAGCTGGCACCATAGCCCTGATAGTGTTGGGGCCGGAACAGAAACGCGACTGCCAGCTCATTTTGCCCCAGTGCGACTTTACCGGGGCCGGTATGAAACCCGTGTATTGGCGTGTGGCGCGGCCCTTCAACGGTGGCAATTTCCAGCTCGGCTTCCATAACCACGCAAGGAGAGGCAGAATCGGCGCTGGTAGCCCCATTGCAGATATTGCCACCGAGCGTAGCCATGTTACGTACCTGAGGCCCAGCGATAGTGGCGGCAGCCTCTGCCAGTACCGGAAGGTGGCGCTGTATCAGCGGGGAGTCGATAATCTGGCTGAATGTGGTGCCACTGCCGATCCGCAACGTGCCATCGGGCAGTAAACTGATGCCGCTCAGTGCGGGCAGATCGTGAATATCCACTAAATGACGGTACTTGCTGTTCATATGATGAAGCTGGATCAATACATCGGTACCACCAGCAATCAACCTGGCCTGAGGATCGGCGGTTAATTGCAGCACGGCATCTTCTATACTGGTTGCCCGATAATATTGCGCGATATCGTACATAGGTTCTCCTGTTACTCGACCAAACCCGCCAGTGCAAAGTGCTGGTAAAGTGTTTTCGGTGTCAGCGGTAATTCATCGATTTTCACGCCGGTTGCCATCCAGATAGCGTTACGGATTGCCGGAGCGGGAGAAATCAGCGGTGGTTCACCCAAGGCCTTATGCCCATAGGCCGATTGTGGTTCATAGGTTTCGATAAACGCGCAGTCCAGATCGGGCAGATCGAGAATGGTGGGGAATTTATAATCCAGCAGATTATTGTTGCGCACGATGCCGCTTTTCTCGTCGATAATCATCTCTTCGAACAGTGTCCAGCCGATGCCCATCCCCATGCCGCCGTGCACTTGCCCCTCGGCTAACTGCGGGTTAAGGATCTGCCCGGAGTCATGCAGATTGATAATCTTGTTGATGGTGACTTTGCATAGCGGGATATCGACGGTGAGATCGACAAAGGTGCAGCCAAATGCTGGCGGATTGCTGCGGGTTTTGCACGAGACTTCGGCGATGATCTGCCCGCCGACTTCCTGATGGTAATGGGCGCTCATGGAGACCTCTTTCACCGATAACAGCACTTTCTCTGGCCGGTGTTTGAGCACCACATTGCCATCAACAACCTCTAGCGCCCACTCCGCTTGCCCACACATAAAGGCGGCATGCTTGATGATTTTTTCCCGCAGTTCGGTGGCTGCCTGGTAAATCGCTGGGGCAGTAACATAGCTTTGCCGTGAGGCAAAGGCACCGGGATCGTAAGCGGTGATGTCGGTATCCTGCGTCGAAATGACATAAATCGAGGAGAAGGGAACGCCCACGGTTTGCGCGGCCATTTGGGCGAATACGGTATCTGAGCCTTGGCCAATTTCCGTGGCACCCACTTGCAGGTGGATGGTACCGTCCTGATTGAGCAGCAGCCGGGCACTGGCGATTTCCACCCCGACCGGATAAGTGTTGGAGGCATAGCTGAGGCAAGCCACGCCAACGCCACGGCGGATTGGGCCACTCTGATTCAGGCAAGCGGCACGCCGGTTATCCCAGTCAAACAGCTCCCGGCCTTTCAGCAGGCATTCCAGGATCCCGGCACTCTTGATTTCCTTGTGATTTAGCGGATTGATATCCCCCTGTCGGGCGACGTTTTTGATCCGCAGTTCGAGAGGGTCCATCCCCAACTGGGCGGCAGCCTCGTCTATCATGCATTCCAGGGCAAACGTCACCTGTGGGGCACCATAGCCGCGCATGGCACCGGCGTTAGGCAGATTGGAGTAGTAAGTCGCGGCTTGGTAACCAAAGGCGACGCGTGGGTATAAATAGGCGATCTTGTTGCCGCCTGCGGAGGCGATGGAATGGCCGTGGGAGGCATAAGCGCCGGTGTTGGAAAGGACATCCAGGCTACAGGCCTGCAGGGTGCCATCACGGGTTAACGCAATTTGACCGGTTACGGCAAAAGAGTGCCGGGTTCGCGTCGCCAGAAAACACTCTTCACGGCTCAGTTCAACCTTGACTGGCACACCGCCCAGTTTCCAGGTCAGAAATGCGCACATTGGCTCTTCGAGTACATCCTGTTTATTGCCGAATCCACCGCCAATGTAGGGTTTGATCACCCGGATTGAGGACCACGGGCGGTCTAGCGCCTGCGCCACCACCCGACGCACAATGTGTGGGATCTGGGTGCTGGAGACAATCACTATCCGCTCCATCTGATCCATATACGCATAGGAGATCACGCCTTCCAGATGGCAGTGTTGCACGACTTGCGTTTGGTATTGGCCTTCAATCCGAATATCGGCCTCTGCCAGCACGGCATCAGGATCGCCCCCCTTTAATGTGTGCTGCTTGAGCAGATTGCTTTCACCACCGTGCAGCAGTGGGGCACCTGTAGCTAATGCCGTTGCCGCAGTGGTCATTACCGGCAACTCCTGATATTCCACTTCAACCAGCATGGCGGCTTTTTCTGCCGTCAGCAGATCGCAGGCCACGACGATGGCCACACCATCACCGTGGTGCCGGACATGGCCGGTCAACAGTTGTTTATCCGCCACGTCGAGCTTATTGGCATCCAGCGACCAGGCATGGCCTGCAGTGGGGAAACCGTGCTGTGGAACATCCTGATAGGTAAAGATGGCTTCCACCCCCGGCAGTTGCAGGGCTTTCTCAGTATCTATACGTGTGACCAGGCCATGGGCTATGGGGCTGCGGACATACTTGGCATAACGCATTCCTGGCATGCTCAAATCGTCGGTATACCGGGCCCGACCAGTGACTTTTGCTTCGGCATCTACGCGTTTAAGCGACGCTCCTAAAGGCATAGTGGCCTCCTTGGTGAGAGAATAAAGTCGCGACCTGAAAGATCTGCAACTTATACGCCACAGTAGGTTGATAAACCGGGAGAATGTGCATTTCGTGAGAGAAATCCTATTTGTATTAACAGCGGTTGATTTTTCCGTGATCAAAGTAATGTTGGGGGGGCGGGGCAAGCGGTGGCAGAGGATACCTGTGGGGATAAATTTATCATTCTGATAGAGGCGATTATCAGGTTGATAGCCCAAATGCCCCCCACACTGAAACCAGTTTAGGGGGCCAAGAGGGGATTTATGGTGTCGCTCTCGGGCGGCTGCCTTTCATGGGAATGAAAGAGATCACTAACGCACCCAGCACCAGAAAACCGGCGACCAGATAGATACCGGCATTAAAACTCCCGGTGACATCTTTGAGCCAGCCCATCAACAGTGGGCCTAGTGCCGCACCGCTCATGCCTGTGGCGTTGATCACCGCGATACCGATAGCCCGGGCACGGAAGCTGATGGATTGATCTGGCGTGGTCCAGAAGATTGCCATGGCGGCAAATGCCCCCGTGGACGCCATAATAATTCCCAGCAACTGCAACATGCTGTGGGTGCTAAGCGCCGTGAACATCCATCCAGCCGCAGCAAACAGATAGGGGAGCAGGGTATGAACCTTGCGCTCTTGCTTGCGGTCTGAACGCTTACTCCACCAGATCATACCGATAATGGTACAAACCTGCGGGACCGCGCTGAGAAAACCGATGGTGATATTGCTACTGCTTTGGTTAAAACTCTGCAAAATCAGTGGCGTCCACACGCTCAGGGCACTCAGGGTGTTGGTAAGGCAGAAGTAAGCCAGGGTGTATAACAAAATCACCGGGGTAAACAACTCACGCCACATGCTGCCGTGCTGCAGTGCGGTATAGCTGGTGCTGCCCTGGGGTTGTACCAGGCTCAACTTGTCTGCTTCCATCATCTCCTGCAGGCAGGCTTTGTCGTCATCGGTTAACCATTTGGCCTTGGCCGGGCTGTCATCCAGATAGAACCACACGACGGCTCCCAACAGCACCGAGGGGAATCCCTCCAGCAGGAACAACCACTGCCAGCCGCGAAGATCCAGCAGACCATCCATACTCAGAATGTAACCGGAAGCCAGCGATCCCAGCGCCATGGTCACCGGCATGGCAATCATAAACAGCGCGTTGGCTCTGGCACGATAATAGGCGGGGAACCAGTAGGTTAAATACAGCAGTAATCCGGGTAAAAAACCGGCCTCTGCAATACCCACCAGCATTCTCAATACATACAGGCTGTTAGGACCAGTAGCAAACATGGTCGCGGTAGAAGCCACGCCCCATATCACCATGATGATGGCTATCCAGCGCCTTGCGCCGACGATGCCCAGCATGATGTTACTGGGGATGCCGCAAATCACATACATCACGTAAAACAGGGTAGTAGCCAGGCCGAACATGGTACTGGTCAGGCCCAGATCTTTGCCCATGGTCAGACCGGCAAAACCAATGTTGATGCGATCCAGATAAGAGAACACAAACAGAATAAATAAAAACACCAGCAGCCGACGAAATAGCTTGTTGATGACGGCCTGTTGGCGGGCATTGAGCTTGGCGCTGTCCGCCGCTGAACAACCTGGTGGGTCATGCTGTATTGGTTCAGCAATAGGGCTACCGTTCATGATGACTCCGCATAAAACGTTTATAGGTATTGGGGAACCAGGGCAGGCACGTGAGTTAATGCTCTAATATCATGATAATAAAAACAAAAGTAGCCGTTATTGTAAGTGCTTGCCGCCGGTTATCGGTGGATCGCTCTGCCAGGATCGGCGCTGGAGCTTGGCTCACTTATAGGAAGGAATGGTTTCGGCAAGCAACAAGTTTTTCAGAAATGATACAGAAGTGTTAACTATGTTGCATTTTTGTATCAATTTTGTGCGATGTTCGGCCACCGTAAGTGAGTCATCGAGGGAAGCGTCACACATCGGTTCAGTGTAGTGCTATAGGGGCTTAACATAAGCAGTTATAATCGTTGCGCAACCACTTCCCTCAGTAAGGAAAATGATGAGCAAAACGCCTGATAGTCAGCCGCATGAGGATCCCGTTTTTCACCGGGAAGAATTCCCTTTCTACTGGATCGTCAATGTCTATGCGCGTTATACCCAAATCATGGAAGTCACACTCAAGAAGGTTCAACTGGATGTTTCCGGTTTTCGAGTACTTGCGATCACCCACCAGTATCGCAAGGCCAGCATCTCGCAGATTTCTGAATATGCGATGGCAAAAATGCCCACGGTCACCAAAATCGTCGGGCGTCTGCGCGACGATGGGTTGGTTACCACACTCAGTAGTGAACGGGATGCTCGCGTTACCGAGGTGACACTCACCCCAGCCGGCAAGGCTAAAGTGGAAGAGGCGCTCCGTCTGACACAGAAGGTGTTTGAAAAGGCATTCAAGGGCATGACGGCGGCGCAGATAGAGAAAATGAATCTGTCCCTGGGCCGCGTGTTGGGTAATCTCAATGAGCTGTGATCGCGGCTAGAGAGCGTGATGGCAAAATTGTGATCTACGTAGAGATACGGCTATTAAGTTACTGTAAATACAACACTTGGCAAAGGACCATCAGGGTTTTCTCTGGTGGTCTTTTTTTGTCAAAAAATAACCATTTCTTTAGCTTATTCATAGCGATAAGTCATTAACCACATTAACATTAATGTTAATAACTTGTAATTTTTATGTGAAATATTACTTGAATATTCATCTAAATCAGCCATGATGACTCTACCGTCAATTAGAACAAAAAATATACTCACCCTGGTTGCTGGAAAATCGCTACCTAAGGTGTGGTGCAGGCAACATTCTTCCTGCATCAGGCCCAAAGGGTTTAAGAACACGTTGTCATTAGCCTCATATTACTGTTTTTTAAATAGATACATTGTTTGTCATTAAGGTAAAAATAATGAACCACTTCTGTGAGAGCAATGCCTACATTAAGAAATTTACCCTAGGGCAAGGCGACCTGCGCTTTGCGGTGAAAGATACGCTCGACGTTGCAGGCCATGCCACGCAAGCGGGGTGCCGGGCTCTGGCGTCAGCTCCTCTGGCTCAACGCCATGCACAGATTGTGGCTACCCTGTTAAATCAGCACTGCGTTCTGACGGGCAAGACCACGCTGCATGAGCTGGCGTTTGGCGTCACCGGAATTAATCCCTGGAGCGGGACACCGCTAAACCCTCAGTATCCGCAGTTGATCCCTGGGGGTTCTTCCAGCGGATCGGCGGCGGTAGTCGCGGCAGGTGAGGTGGATTTTGCCATCGGCACCGATACCGGCGGTTCTGTTCGTATGCCAGCAGCCTGCTGCGGTATTTTGGGTTTGAAGCCGACTTACGGCCTGCTTAGCCGCCAAGGTGTCATGCCGCCGTTCAGTTCTCTGGACTGTGTAGGGTTGTTTGCCCGTGAGGCTAATGTGTTGCGTGAAGTTCTCGATCGTTTAGCCATCCCAACGGGTGAGGCATTGCACTCATTACCTGCGATTGGGCTGATTAGCGCCGCCGCGCCGCGTATTGATGCGTTAATTCATCAGAGGTTAATTCAAGCTGAAGCCAGGTTACATACCGTTTTGCTGCCAGAGATGGAACAGGCCTACCTTGCCGGGATCACCATTATCAACCATGAAAACTGGCAAGCATTTCATTCACTGCTTGAGCTGGGGGGGGTCTCCAGTGACGTTGCCAGCCGTATTCGCGCGGGTGGATCGGTAAGTTCCATCGAGTTGTCCAAGGCCGAACAGGTGCGCCGCAGTTTTAGCGATCGCCTGGATACTCTGCTGACCAGCATGCCGTTGTTGGCGTTGGCTACCTTGCCTGAGCTGCCGCCGTTGTTATCAGAAGCCAGCGACCCGTTGAAGGTGGTAAGCATGACGCGGCTAGTACGCCCGTTCAACCTGAGCGGACATCCGGCGATCTCTATCCCGCTTGGTGAGATTGACGGCCGCCCGGTTGCGCTGCAATTGGTCGCCAGCAAAGGCCGCGACGCGATGCTGGTGGAGGCGGCGGGATACCTGCTTGCCAGGCTGCATCGCTGACGCTGTAGTCTAGACCTGATCCACCCTCAATCTAGCAACAAACTCAGTAAGCACGGCTCACTGTGGCGGCACTCTGCTGCCCGCGAACCGCAAAATAACTCGGGAGGAAGCCATGTCAGCCTTACACATCCGTGAAGATATCGCCCCACTGTTAGGGGACATTACGGCCCGCAGTAGCGATTTTGAGCAGCAACGTCATATCCCTGAAGACATCGTTCAGCGCTTTAAACAGATTGGCGTTTACCGCGCGCTGGTGCCTAAGGCTTTCGGTGGTGACGAATGTTCTCCGGCCCAGTTTTGCGAACTGATCGAACAGATCTCGACCGCCGAT
This sequence comes from Serratia aquatilis, assembly GCF_044865145.1. NCBI lineage: Bacteria > Pseudomonadati > Pseudomonadota > Gammaproteobacteria > Enterobacterales > Yersiniaceae > Serratia > Serratia aquatilis. The sequence goes on from NZ_CP173186.1 coordinate 2,177,914, forward strand.
GGTTCCGCAGGCTGGGTAGCCAGCTTTGGCATGAACCCGTTCTATCTCGGGGCATTACCACTGGATACCTTGAAACTCCTTTATCGCGATGGCCCGGATGTGGTGTTTGCCGGGGGGATTTTTCCTCCTCAACGAGCGTCACAGGTAGAGGGTGGCTACCGGGTCACTGGCCGCTGGAGTTTTGCAAGTGGTTGCCTAGGGGCTTCGGTGTTTGGTGTGGGGATCATGCCTGAAGGGGGGCAGCCGCTGCCACGCATAGCCGTGTTACCGCCGAGCAGTGTCCAGATCGATCCCATCTGGAATACCGTGGGGTTGGCGGGGACAGGGAGCCACGATCTGGTGATCAACGATGCGTTTGTCCCGCAGGAGTGGACCTTTATCCGCGGCGCACCCCTTAACCTGGAAGGGCCGCTGTATCGCTACCCGACATTGTCACTGGCGACGCAGGTGCTCTCGGTGGTAGCGCTAGGCGTTGCACGGGCCGCGCTGAATGAAATTTACGCTATTGCCCATAAGCAACAATCTGTAACCGGTGCGCCGCGCCTGGCAGAGCGGCAGCAGGCTCAGATGCAGATTGCCCGTAGCGAGGCTGAGCTGCGCTCGGCTCGCGCCTGGTTCTATGAGGCGATTGATGAAGTCTGGCAAACACTGCTGGCGGGGGACGACGCTTCTTGCCAGCAGGTCAACGCGCTGCGTTTGTCCTCCACGCACGCTACCCGGGTGGCAGCGGAGGCGACGCGCCAGGCGTTGGCACTCAATGGGATGGGCGGGATTGTGTTGACCAGCCCTTTGCAGCGCTATGTGCGCGACACCATGGTGATTACCCAGCACGCTTTTATGGGCGACCTCACTTATATCAATGCCGGCACGGTGTTTTTTGGCGGTAAACCGCTGCCGGGTTACTTGTGATTTTTACTGAAAAGGAACTATCGATGAGCCAAGTAAACACTTTGCGGGTGCTGTTTTGCATCGGCGTAAACCAGAACTTTTTTGATGCCACAGGTCCGGAGGCTAAGCAGGTATGGCAAGCCTTTGGCGTGATGATGAAGGGAATGGCGGAAACGCCGGGTATCCGGGTAATCGGCAATATGGACGACGACCAGATTATGGTCGGGCCTTCACCGGGCTGGCCTTGGACCACCTACGTATTGGCTGATGCCGACACCCTCGAATGCGTCAGCGCGGTATGCAACCTGTTCCGCACCACCCCGGTGGGGGATGGAACCTACAACTTGTGGAAGTACTGCAAGATCGAGGCTCGCATTGGCCGTGAGCTGATTATCCAGCACTGATGGAGGTGGCAATGAACTTACAGGATGCTCAGCGGCTACAGCAGTTGGAAGATCAACAAGCGGTGCGGGTATGCATCAGTGATTACATGCGCCTGTGTGACGATCTCAACAGCCCGGCCACTGCGCAGGCCATCGGTGAGTTGTTTACTGAGCAGGCGTGCTGGCAAGGCATTGGCGATCCTTATGCCGCCGTGCTTGGCGTTCATCGGGGGCGCTCGGCCATTGTCACGATGATGCAGCACTATGTGCGTCAGCCCGCGCACTTTGCCATGAATGCACACTTCCTGTGTTCTGAAGCAATCGCTCATGAACAACCAGGGCGGCTGCGTGGCCGTTGGCTGATGCTGCAAACCTCAGCGTTCAGTGCCGGGGGCGCTCACCTGAATGCGGCGGAGATTATTGCCTGGTTTGTGCGCGAAGGCTCTGCGATGCAGATAGCGCATTTTACTACCCGCAACCTGTTCAGCCGCCCGGTGGACCACTGGAACAGCACAGCGAAATTGCCTGTACCTGAAAGAAAGCCGCTATTAGAACCCGTGCAGGAGAATAACCATGAATTGTAATAACGCTATCCAGGTTAAAAATCTGGCAGCCACACCCCATACCGCGCCGGACAACGTAGAGATTGGCGCATTGGTGAAGGCTGACCGGGTTCATACCTCGCTGTATACCTCGGCTGAACTGTTTGAATTGGAACTGGACCGGATCTTCAGCAAAACCTGGGTGTGGGTAGCTCACGTCAGTGAAGTACCGGACACGGGTAGCTTTAAAACCACGGAAATCGCTACTCAGCCGGTGATTGTGGTGCGCGATCGCAAGGGGGAAATCCACACTTTGCTCAACCGCTGTCGCCACCGGGCTGCAACGGTTTGCGAGCATCGCAGTGGCAAAACCAACAGCTTTGTTTGCCCGTATCACGGTTGGGGATATGCCCTGGACGGGAGCTTGCGTGGTGTGCCACACCCTGAAAGCTATGCCGACCAGTTGGAAAAAGGGGAGCTGGGGTTGGTGCAGTTGCGTACCGAGCAATACGGCGGAATGGTCTTTGCCACCTTCAATCAGCAGATTGAACCATTAGACGCCTACCTGGGGGCGGCCAAAAAGTGGATCGATCTGTTTATGAAGCAGGGCGCAGGTTACCCGGTAAAAACCGGTCCTGCACACCGTTTTCGTTTCCCCGGTAACTGGAAAATCCAACTGGAAAATACCACCGATGGCTACCATTTTCCGGTGGTACATCGTTCGTTCTTGAGCTCGGTGAATAAACAGACCGAAGAGATGCTCAACTTTGTCGGCGGTAGCGGCTATGTCGAAGATCTGGGTAATGGTCACAGCGTGATGGTGATGATCCCTGAACTGGTAGACCTTGAAGCCGATCTTGAGGCACCGATCCCCGACCGCTTTGTCGAACTGGCACAGGCATTGCGCCAGGATCACGACGAACAGCAGGTACGGCGCATCGTACGTGCCGTAGGGGGAACCGGGTTCAACCTGAATATCTTCCCGAATATTGCCTGTTCGATGGCATTTTTCCGCGTGCTGCAGCCGTTGTCTGTCAATGAGACAGAAATCCATCACGCGGTGATCACCATGGATGGTGGACCGGAAATTGCCAACCAGGCCCGTTTACGTATGCATGAACACTTTCAGGGGCCGATGGGGTTTGGCACACCGGATGACTCAGAGGCCTGGGAACGTGTACAGCGGGGTGCTACAGCGGGTGAAAACCTGTGGATCATGCTCAATCGTGGTCTGGCCGGTGAAAAAACCACCACCGACGGTGTGCTCAGTGATGTCAGCGCCGAAACCGGCATGCGTGCCGCTTACCAGATGTGGAAAAAACTGATGACGGAGAACTCCGATGGAAACCGCTAATGCCGTGCTGTTTGATGCAATCGCTCTGATTAATCTGGAAGGCGATCTGCTTGACCAGGGCGAGTTCGCTGCCTGGCTGGATCTTTGGCAGCCTGAAGGGCTGTATGTCATCCCGATAGACCCACAGGAAACCGATTTTAAAAACAGCCTTAACTATGCCTATGACGATCACGCTATGCGGGCCAAGCGGGTGCATCGGCTCAATAGCGGTGAATCGATCTCTACCACGCCACGTGCCCGCACGTTGCGCACGCTTTCTCGTTTTCGTCTGCTGGAGGCCGATGAGCAAGTGGTTGTGGTGCGCTGCGCCCAGTCGTTATGGGAACACCGTAAAGGTAGTAGCCGTAACTATGCTGCCGATATTACTTATCAGTTGGGGCGGCAAGGGGAAACGTGGCAGATACGGCAAAAGGTGATCCGCCTGATTAACAGTGATGACGCGCTGCATACTATTGGCTACATCCTGTAAGGAGTGAACATGAAACAGACAGCATTAGTGACCGGGGCCGCCAGTGGTCTAGGCAATGTTATCGCCACAGGTTTGTTGCAGCAGGGCTATCAACTGGTGTTGACCGACGTTGACGCTGAACGGGCGCAGCGGGCTGCCGCGCAACTGGACAATGGCGAGGGGCGGGTGTTGGCCCTTGGGCTGGATATCCGCAATAAGCCAGACTTTGAGCGGGCGCTGGCGGCCACTATCGATCGCTTTGGTAGCCTGGAAGTGTTGGTCAACAACGCCGCGTTGACTTTAGCAACGCCGGTAATGGAGATCGGCCCGGATGAGTTTGACCGGGTGATCACCACCAACCTGCGCGGTACTTTTATCGGCTGCCAGACGGTTGGGCGCTATTTTGCCGCACAGGGCTATGGCCGCATTATCAATCTGGCTTCGCTGGCGGGGCAGAATGGGGGCACCGCGTCAGGGGCGCACTATGCCGCCTCGAAAGGCGGCATCCTGACGCTGACCAAGGTGTTTGCCCGTGAGTTGAGCAAATCTGGGGTCACGGTCAATGCGATTGCTCCGGGGCCGATGGATTCGCCAGCGGTCCATGCGCTGGTGCCTGAAGAGAAGTTAGTGGAACTGATAACGGCGATACCGGTGGGTAAACTGGGCGATGCGGAGTTTGTTGCGCAAGCCGTTGCGTTGTTGGCCTCACCGCAAGCGGCATTTGTCACCGGCGCTACCTGGGACATCAACGGTGGCTTGTTTATGCGCTGAAGCGTGAAGGAGTGGGTATGTTGTTATTACGGGTGGTTGACCGGGAATTGCGGGGTAATGTTGTGCTGTTGACGCTGAGCCGACCAGAGGGTGGGGAATTGCCCCCTTTTGAGGCTGGGGCGCATCTCGATCTGCATTTGGGCAACGGTCTGGTACGCCCATACTCCTTGTGTAGCGACCCAGCCGATTGCTACCGCTATCAGTTAGGGATACTCAAAGCCCCACAGTCACAGGGGGGCTCTCTGGCGGCCCATGCTTTGCAGCCAGGGGATCTGGTGCAGGTGGGGGAACCGCGTAATCTGTTTGCGCTGGACGACAAAGCCAGCCACAGCCTGTTAATTGGCGGTGGCATTGGCATTACGCCAATGCTGGCTATGGCGGCGACGCTGCTGGCTTCAGGCAGCTCTTTTACCTTGCACTATTGCGCCCGAACTCGTCAGCAGGCGGCATTTGCCGAAGCTTTGCAACGCTCACCCTATGCTAACCGGGTGCAACTGTATTTCAGTGATGAGCGACGTTTGGTGCTTGCCCCGATACTGACGGATGTACCGCAGAACACCCATGTTTATGTCTGCGGTCCGGCACGCCTGATGGATGAGGTTAATCAGCAGGCAAGTCGCTTGGGTTATCGCCGCGAGCAGATCCACCAGGAATACTTTGCCGCCGAAGTGGCAACGCAGGGTGCGGCTTTTGATGTGACCATTGCCAGCAGTGGCCAGCGCGTGCACGTCAAACCCGATCAGAGCATTGCTGAAGCGTTGGCACAGGCCGGGCTGAAAGTCTGCTTATCCTGCAAACAGGGGATCTGTGGTAGTTGCCTGACCGATGTGTTGGCTGGAGAACCCGATCACCGTGATAGCTATCTGACGGATGAAGAGAAAGCGGCGAACGATCTGATCTTGCTGTGTTGCTCACGGGCGAAAGGCTCGCACCTGGTGCTCGATTTATAAGGGGATATGATGATGTTACAAACTGAATTTCGTAATGCCATGGCCCAACTGGGGAGCGCCGTTTCGGTGATCACCACTGACGGGCCTGCGGGGAAATATGGTTTCACTGCGTCGGCGGTTTGCAGTGTGACTGACCAGCCACCAACCTTGCTGGTGTGTATGAATCGCAACTCGTTTGCCAATCTGCATTTCAAACAGAATGGCAAGCTGTGTGTGAATGTGCTCTCCAGTAACCACCGCGATCTGTCAGGGGTTTTTGCCAATGCAGCGCTGCGCTCTGAACAGCGGTTTAACCACGACAGTTGGCAAACCTTAAGCACCGGAGCGCCAGTACTGGGTTCTGCCGTGGCCAATTTTGACTGTGAGATTGATGATTTCCATGAAGTCGGCAGCCACACGGTATTTTACTGCCAGGTAAAGGCTGTGCGGGTCGGTGAAAGCCCACGTGGATTGGTATACTTCAACCGCCGTTACTATGATTTGGTTGCGGAATAGCATCAGGGCAGGGGCCACTCTGCCCTTCACCTTGATCATGGGCTTTTGGGTCTGCGACGGCACCACGGACAATTAAGGCACACAGCCTAGTTAATTCCGAGAAAAGTTGTTCTATGATGATTACGGTTATCATGAATAACAACTTCTCAAGGAGAGCTTCATGCCCCATGCTCCACTGATCCTGGCTCCGCATACCCACTCAGATTACTGTCTCTGCCATAGCCCTGCTTTTAAGCGTATCAATACCTTACTTGCGCAAAATGCGGCGCAAGCTGCGCCAATTACTGCGGCCACTGTCGCTGCGGCATTACCTGGCGCTGAAGCGCAAGTCCATACTGGGCTAGCCAAAGCGGCTCGGCTGACGGTATTTATCAATGTCCGTATCTTTGATGGTGTCTCCGACCACCTGCGGGATGGGCTGCGAGTATTAGTGGAAGGTAACAAGATCAAGTCTGTCGAGCCAGTGGATAGCGTGTTGCCGCCGGATGCAGAGGTGATTGACGGGGCTGGTGGCGTCCTGATGCCAGGGCTGATCGACGCCCATTGGCACGCGATTATGGCCCGTCCATCAATGATGACGGCGATGACGGCAGATTTTAACTATATTCAGGCGCTGGCTATTGCAGAGGCAAAGGCTACGCTGATGCGCGGTTTTACTACCGTACGTGATATGGGCGGCCCGGTGTTTGGTTTAAAGCGTGCCATTGATGAACAGATCGCTACCGGCCCGCGTATCTACCCTTCGGGAGCCTTTATCACCCAAACCGGCGGCCATGGCGACTTTCGCATGTTAGGAGATCTGCCCCATGCGCCTGCCGATCCATTGAGTTATGCAGAAAGAGTCGGAATGACGGCCATTGCCGACGGGGCAGATAAAGTCTTGTTGCGCGCCAGAGAGCAACTGATGAGAGGCGCCTCTCAGCTCAAGTATATGGCGGGAGGTGGCGTTGCCTCTATGTATGATGCTCTCGATGTTACGGAAGGATCGGTGCCGGAGATCCAGGCGGCGGTCACGGCGGCGGAAAATTGGGGCACCTATGTCACCGTTCACGCCTACACGGCAAGGGCCGTTACCATGGCGATCACCGGCGGCGTGAAGTGCATCGAGCATGGGCAAATGGTGGATGAGGCAACGGTTCAGTTAATGGCGGAAAAAGATATCTGGTGGAGCTTGCAACCTTTCCTGGATGATGAGGATGCGGTGCCGATGAGCAACCCGGCTTCCCGAGCCAAGCAGCTGCAGATGGTAGCCGGTACCGATACGGCCTACATGCTGGCAAAAAAATACCACATCAAGACCGCTTGGGGGACCGACACGTTATTTGATGCCAAGCTTGCCACTCGGCAGGGGGCGCAACTCGCAAAACTGGTTCGCTGGTATTCACCGGTTGAAATACTGAAGATGGCGACCAGCGTTAATGCTGAACTTTGCGCGCTTTCCGGGCCAAGGAACCCTTATGCCAGCAAGCTGGGTGTGATAGAAAATGGCGCGTTTGCCGATTTGATCCTGGTAGACGGCGATCCGCTGAGCGATATTCAATTGGTGGCTCAGCCAGATAGCGCATTCCGAGTCATCATGAAAGATGGGCAGATGTTTAAAAACACCTTGGTGGGTAAATCAGTAGCGTAATTGCCTGTGCCAATACGCCTAATAGGCAGTACGAGAAATAGAGAAAATGTAAGGTGGGTGCATGGACAGTGAGTTTGTCTCTAATAATATACTAAGCGTTAGTATATTGGCGGTCTGTATTATTGGCGTTATCGGGCTGGCTATTTATGAACGTGAACGGGAAAGAGGTAAGTTTGGTTTTATTGTTCACTTGGCTCAATTTGTCCTCTGGGTTTGTATTATTACTATCCTGGGTGGCTATGCGGAAATTTTTGTCGTTCAGTATAAGATTTCGTTTATCTCTTCGAGTAGCATTAACTTTTTCTGTACCACCATCATTTCATTGATCTTGATCAGGAAGCTATTCCTGATGATCAATCGATTGGAAAAGAAGCAGATTAAGCTGGGGCGAGATCTGATTACTGCGCACATTATTTCTCGTATACTGAAAGTCACCATTATTGTGATAATGATGCTGCTGTATGGCGAGCATTTTGGCATGAGTGTGTCGGGGTTAGTGACATTCGGCGGTATTGGTGGTATTGCCATCGGCATGGCCGGTAAAGAGATACTCAGTAATTTTTTCTCTGGCATTATGCTGTATTTTGATCGCCCTTTTGATATCGGTGATTGGATCAGGTCACCAGATAGAAATATTGAAGGTACCGTTGCAGAGATTGGCTGGCGAATGACCAGAATAACAACGTTTGACCAGCGGCCATTATATATTCCCAATTCTATATTTTCATCTATCAGTGTTGAAAATCCCGGAAGAATGGCCAATCGTCGTATCGAAACCTCGATTGGTTTACGCTATGAGGATTCGAGCAAGATTGGGGCTATCACCCGGGATATACGGGCTATGTTAAAGGCCGATGAAAATATCGACTTGAATAAATCCCTTCTGGTCTATTTCAATATGTTCGGTGACTCCTCGTTAAATATCATGATCTACTGTTTTACAAAAACCACCGTGTGGAGTGATTGGCTGGCGGTACAACAAGAGGTTTATTTAAAGATCATCGATATCGTACATCAGCATGGGGCTGACTTCGCATTTCCGAGTAGTACGCTTTACTTTGAAAATCAGCAGCAAAAAATGGCTTCTGCCGCTTTACAGGGTTAATCACGCCAAGAGCTTATCCCCGCCTGGCTATTGCTTTAAACCAGGGGGCGGGTAAGCCCGCCCCCTAAAGCCAATTACAGTTTCACGATCTCTACCAGATTAGGCTGTGTCCCTTAATTGCACGCGAGCGCCGCTGGCGGTCATTTGCGTGCTGTTAAGGGACACAACCTAGAGTTGGTGATGTTACCGCCTACCAGCAACTCGAATTATTTTGGGTCTATACCCTTCATACTTCAAATTGCTTGGTTGTTGGCTGCGTTACTCGGCCCATGTCGGGCCTCGCCCCTTCGGGGCCGCTGCAAGCAGCGTTCAAATCTGCCAAGCAGATTTGTCGTTCACCCCAGTCACTTACCTGAGTAAGCTCCTAGGGATTCGCTCAGTTGCCGCCTACAAGCAACTCGAATTATTTTGGGTCTAGTCTTTATTTTAAAATAATACCTATTTGTGGGTATTTATTAGTAAACTGATTTTATTTCATAAATGAATAGTTAATTATCATTAATGAAACCATTACCACTTTTGAAAATATTCCTATCCGATTGATGGGCGGGTCACTAATGGTTTTTATTTGCGTAATTACTTAATGCCATAAAATTATGCAAGAGAAATATTTTTTGCTGAAGCGATTTTTCTCATGTTAATGAAATATTGATTATTACCTTAACAAAAGTTGATAAAGATCAACCTATCGCTACCTGAAAATAACAATAAATTAACCGCCCGCACAAATGTCTACGGGACGGGTATCGGTTATCTACAGGGGATTAATAATAATGATAAGGGAAAATCCAACATTTTTCCGTGATGGTGTGAATCGCCGCGACTTTATGAAACTTTGTGCGGCTCTGGCTGCCACTATGGGGCTAAATAGCCAGGCAGCCGCTGAAATTGCCGATTCCGTAGGTTCTCCACAGCGGCCACCGGTCATCTGGATCGGTGCTCAGGAGTGTACCGGCTGTACGGAGTCATTATTGCGCGCAACCCATCCGACAATTGAGAACCTCTTGCTCAACGTTGTCTCAATGGAGTATCACGAAGTCCTTTCTGCCGCCTTTGGTGATCAGGCTGAAGAGAACAAACACCGTGCTATCGAACAGTACAAAGGGAAGTATGTCCTGGTTGTGGACGGTTCGATCCCAATCAAGGACGGCGGTATTTATTGCATGGTGGCGGGCAAGCCGATCGTCGAGCATATCCGTGAGGCGGCGGAGCATGCCGCTGCGGTGATCGCTATCGGCTCCTGTGCTGCCTGGGGCGGCGTTCCTGCAAGCGGTGTTAACCCGACCGGCGCGGTCAGCCTGGAAGAGATCCTGCCTGGAAAGACCGTGATCAATATCCCCGGCTGTCCACCCAATCCACATAACTTTCTGGCGACGGTCGCTCACATCATTACCTACCAGCGCCCCCCCGCTCTGGATGCGAAAAACCGCCCTGAATTTGCCTATGCTCGCCTGATCCACGAGAACTGCGAACGCCGTCCGCATTTTGATGCAGGCCGTTTTGCTAAACAGTTCGGCGATGAAGGGCACCGGCAAGGATGGTGTCTCTACCACCTGGGATGCAAAGGGCCGGAAACCTACGGTAACTGCTCAACGCTGGAGTTCTGTGACGTGGGCGGGGGGATCTGGCCGGTAGGGATCGGCCACCCATGCTATGGCTGTAATGAACAGGGTATCGGTTTCACCAAGGGAATTGCTCAACTGGCCAACGTTGAAAACCCAACCCCACGCTATGCCAAGCCAGAAGTGCGTAATCAGGAAGGGGGACATACCAGCCCGACAGCAATGGGTCTACTGGGTGGGGTGGTGGGTCTGGTCGGCGGAGTCAGCCTGATGGCTGTGAGAGAGCTGGGGCGGCAACAGAAATCGCATCGCAAAGATGACGAACAGCCGCCGCGCAAGGAGTAAGCCGTGAACAGACGTCATTTTTTAAAACTGGCATCCGGTAGCGTGATGTTGGCAGGCGTCACACCGCCTGCGCAGGCCGGGGCAGAGAACCGGGCACCAATCCCGAACTCGCTGGGTATGCTGTATGACTCGACGCTGTGTGTGGGTTGTCAGGCCTGCGTCAGCCAGTGCCAGCGCATCAACCATACCGACAACGAACCGCATGGTGAGACCTATAACTATGCGGGTACTGAAGCCACGTGGTCTAACAACGATAAGCTCAGCCCTTATACCAACAACATTATTCAGGTGTGGACCAGTGGGGACGGCAAGCATAAAGACCAACTGGAAAATGGCTATGCCTATATCAAGAAGCAGTGCATGCATTGCGTGGATCCCAACTGCGTTTCCGTCTGCCCGGTACAGGCACTACATAAAGATCCGAAAACCGGCATTGTTCACTACAACCCGGATGTTTGTACCGGTTGCCGCTACTGCATGGTCGGCTGCCCGTTCAACGTACCGAAGTACGACTACGACAACCCGTTCGGCAAAATTCATAAGTGTGAACTCTGCAATCAGAAGGGCGTTGAACTGCTGGATCAGGGGGGCCTGCCAGGCTGTGTAGAGGTTTGTCCGACTGGTGCGGTGATCTTTGGCACCCGCGAGCAACTGATGGCAGAGGCCAAACAGCGGCTGGCAGGAAAACCTGGCGAAAACTACCGCTTCCCACGCCAGACTCTGCAAGGCAATGACCGTTATGAACATCCGCTGCCACATTACCAGCAACACCTGTATGGCGAACTGGAAGGGGGAGGTACTCAGGTTTTGGTACTGACCGGCGTGCCTTTTGAAAATCTGGGGTTGCCACCGTTGGAAAACCTGTCTACCGGTGCGCGCTCAGAGCACGTGCAGCACTCGCTGTATAAAGGCATGGTGTTGCCGTTTGCTGCGTTGGTGGGGATCACCTTCTTGGTGCAGCGTAATACTCGTCACGAGCGTCAGGACAAAAAGGAAGATAAACATGACGACGCATAAACCCCAACCCCTTGGCGGGCGGCTGGTGAGTTGGCCAGTGATGCTGCTGGCGCCGTTTGTAGTGTTGTGCCTGTTGTTGATCATGAAGCGGCTGGTTCTGGGGCTCGGTGCGGTCTCCGATCTGAACGGGGGCTATCCTTGGGGGATTTGGATCGCTTTCGATCTGCTGGTGGGAACCGGCCTGGCATGCGGCGGCTGGGCGCTGGCCTGGGCGGTGTATGTGTTCAACCGTGGTGAATACCACCCGTTGGTGCGGCCCGCGCTGTTAGCCAGCCTGTTTGGCTACGCGTTAGGTGGATTGTCCATCTCCATCGACGTAGGGCGCTACTGGAATCTGCCTTACTTCTATATTCCCGGCCATTTCAATACGTCGTCGGTACTGTTTGAGACGGCGGTCTGTATGACTATCTACATCGGAATTGTGGCTCTGGAGTTTGCCCCGGCGCTATTTGAGCGCCTGGGCTGGAAGGTCTCGCTCAAGTGGTTGAACAAGGTGATGTTCCTGGTGATTGCTTTCGGTGCCTTACTGCCAGCAATGCACCAGTCATCAATGGGGTCGTTGATGATTGCTGCGGGCATCAAAATCCACCCGTTATGGCAAAGCTACGAAATGCTGCCGCTGTATTCATTGCTGACCGCCGCCATTCTGGGCTTTTCGATTGTGATTTTTGAAGGTTCGCTGGTGCAAGCGGGGCTAAGAGGCAAAGGAGCAGAAGAGACGCCGCTGTTTAGCCGCATGACCTACATCATTGATGTGTTCCTGCTGCTGTTTATTGTGCTGCGCTTTGGGGAACTGATCGTGCGCAATAAAACGGCCTACCTGTGGCATCTGGATCGTTTTGCCATTTCGTTCTGGATTGAAATCCTGCTGATGCTATTACCGCTGCTGCTTTTCCGCTGGAAGCGCAACCGCCAGGACTCGCGGCTGCTGTTTCTCGGGGCGCTTAGCATGGTTTGCGGCGCGTCGTTTTGGCGGCTGAACTATTCATTATTGGCCTATGACCCAGGCAACGGGTACGGCTATTTCCCAACTGCTAGCGAACTGCTGATCTCCATCGGCTTTGTGGCAATAGAAGTGTGCGCGTACATCTTGCTGATCCGGCTGTTACCGGTGCTCCCTGCGCAGCAACACAAGAAACAAAACAACCAGTTAGAGGTAGAGCATGAGCCAACGCATCACCATTGATCCCGTCACCCGTATTGAGGGGCACCTGCGCATTGACTGCGAGATTGAAGACGGCAAGGTGGTTAAAGCCTGGTCTTCCGGCACCATGTGGCGCGGTATGGAAGAGATCGTCAAGGGTAACGATCCCCGCGACGCATGGATGATTGTCCAGCGGATTTGCGGCGTGTGTACCACCATCCATGCGCTGGCGTCTGTGCGGGCGGTGGAGAATGCGCTGGGGATGGAAGTGCCGGTCAATGCCCAGTACATCCGCAATATCATCGCGGCAGCCCACAGTATTCACGACCATATTGTGCACTTTTACCAACTCTCGGCGTTGGATTGGGTTGATGTCACCTCTGCCTTACAGGCCGATCCGCAGAAAGCCGCAGCGTTGTTGAATGGCCTGTCAAACTGGCCGTTGAACAGTGCGGCAGAGTTCAGCCGCGTACAGCAGAAAATCAAGGATCTGGTGGCCAGCGGCCAACTTGGCATCTTTGCCAACGGCTATTGGGGGCATCCGGCGATGGCGCTGCCGCCAGAGGTCAATCTGATCGCGGTTGCCCACTATTTGCAGGCACTGGAGTGCCAACGTGATGCCAACCGGGTAGTGGCGATACTGGGAGGGAAAACGCCGCACATCCAGAATCTGGCGGTGGGGGGCGTGGCAAACCCGATCAATCTGGATGCGCCGAGCGTACTGAATCTTGAACGCCTGATGTATCTGAAAACCTTTATCGATCGTCTCGGTGACTTTATCGAACAGGTGTACCTGGTGGATAGCGCAGTTATTGCCGCCCACTATCCTGGCTGGTTAACCATTGGTAAGGGGGCCGACTGTTATTTGTGCGTGCCGGAACTGCCCACCGATCGCAAGGGGGACCATTTTCTGCTGCCGGGGGGCTACCTGGAAAACGGCAAGTTCCGCTCAATAGCCAACCAGCGCGATGAGTATCTGCTCAAGGGCATTCAGGAAAGCGGCAAGCATGCCTGGTATCAGGACGATCAACCACTGGCCCCGTGGGAAGGGTTGACCCGTCCGCATTACACCGGCTGGCAGGAAGACGGCAAGTATTCTTGGGTCAAGGCACCGACTTTCTACGGTAAAGCGGTAGAAATGGGGCCGCTGGCCTGGTTGATGTGTAGCCTGCAGGCCGGGCATCAGCCGACCGAGAAGTACTTTGCCCGCGTCAACAGCACTTATCAAACCCTGACCGGCAACCCGTTGAGTGCGGAGCAACTGCCTTCTACGCTGGGCCGGATTGTCGGGCGTACCGTGCATACCTGCGTGCTGCATGAAACGTTAGGTCAGCAGTGGCAGGCGCTGGTGACCAATATCGGCAACGGCGACCATGAAACCTTTATCCCCCCCAATATTCCGTCAAGCGGCGAGATCCGTGGAGTGGGCTTTATTGAAGCGCCACGCGGTGCATTGTCACACTGGGTGGTGATCAAGGACGGCAAGATTGCCAACTATCAGGCGGTGGTGCCCTCTACCTGGAATGCCGGGCCGCGTAACTTTAACGATGAACCAGGCCCTTATGAGCGTTCGTTGGTGGGTACTCCGGTAGCCGACCCCGCCAAACCGCTGGAGGTGGTGCGTACCATCCACTCATTCGACCCCTGTATGTCCTGTGCCGTGCATATCGTCGATACCACGGGAAATGAAGTCACCCGAGTTAAGGTGTTGTAATGCGTATTCTGGTGTTAGGTATCGGCAATCTGTTACTGGGGGATGAAGCGGTCGGGATCCGCATCATCGAAGCCCTCGAACGGCGCTATGTGCTACCTGCGCACGTCGAGGTGCTGGATGGTGGCACGTCAGGGATGGAACTGATGGAGGTAATGGCAGACCGCGATCATCTGATCGTAGCGGACGCGATCTTGACCGGCAGTGCACCGGGCAGCGTTGCGGTGCTGCATGATGAAGAGATACCGGCGTTATTTACCCGCAAGGTTTCTCCGCACCAACTAGGGCTCTCCGATGTACTGATGGCATTGCGGCTGACCGAGGAGTTCCCCCGTCGGCTAACGCTGGTGGGGGTGGTTCCTGAGTCGCTGGAACCCGGTATCGGCCTGACTGCGGTGGTCAGCCAGGCAATTGAGCCTGCTTTGGCACAGGTTGTGGCAGCGCTGCGGTATAGCGGCGTGGAAGCCGTGCCAAGAGAGGTTGCCGATGCAGAATGTGATTAACGGTTTTCAGCTTAACCCCGCCACGCAACTAGAAGCCGCCTTTCAGGCCATCGCTGCGAGTGATATGCAGGGATTGCCATTTTTCCAGCCGCAGATCCCGGTACGGGCCTGTGGGTTTCAACTATTCGAACACCAATGGATTGGCAGCCTGCTCACGCCATGGATGCTCAGCCTACTGGTGTTGCCTGGCCCGGAACAAATCTGGCAGCGGCGAGCGGTAGGGGAAAAACTGGCGCTGATCCTGCCTTGTGGCAACGTACGCTTTACCGTTGGCGAGATCAATGGCTGCGGCCAATATTTGGCCTCTTCACTGATGTCGCCGCTGGATAACCACCTGAGTGCAGAACAGGCGCTGGCGTTGGCGGAGCATACCGCCCGGATGGCACTTTCGTTGCCCGTGGTGGACAGCAGTGCGCCCAGTAACCCTGGGCGCAGGGCACTGTTTCGTTTGTCGCCGGGGAACTGAGCCGATGCATGAAATCAGCCTGTGCCTGAGTACTCTGGAGTTGATTGAGCAGCAGGTGCGTCAGCATGGTGCCCGGCGGGTGACCGCAGTGTGGCTCGAGATCGGGGCACTTTCCTGTATTGAAGAACATGCTTTACGTTTCAGTTTCGCCAGTGCCAGCCGCAATACGGTGGCCGAGGGTTGCCAACTGTTGTTGAGTTATCAACCGGCTCGCGCGTGGTGCTGGGATTGTAGCGTCAGCGTATTTATCGAAAAGCATGATGCGGGCTGCCCCGAGTGTGGTGGCCATACGCTGCGTGTCGAGAGCGGTGATAGCCTGCGGCTAAAACAGCTGGAAGTAGAATAATTTTAAGGAGTAGATGGCTATGTGTACGACTTGCGGTTGCGCCAGCGGAGAAACCACTCTTGAAGGGGATGCGCAGCACCATCACGATCATCATCAAGATCACCACCATGACGCACATCAACATCGGGAACCCCAAGCGGCGGTGATCCATCATCACCATTATTATCATCAGGGAGATGTTCACCATCATTACGCCGGAGCGGCGGAGACAGTGCCGTTTACGCCTGAGGTTCGGCACTCGCGGGATTTGCATTATGGCCAGGGGATCGCCGGGAGCCATGCGCCGGGAATGGGGCAACGCCGTCTGTTGCAGATTGAGCAGGACGTATTGAGCAGCAATAACCATTTGGCGGAGCACAACCGTGAGCATTTTACCGCGCAGAATATCTTGGTGCTGAACCTGGTCTCCAGCCCAGGATCCGGTAAAACCACCTTGCTGACCGCCACGTTACAACAACTGGCGGACAAGGTGCCCTGCGCGGTGATCGAAGGCGATCAGCAAACCAGCCATGATGCGGAGCGCATTCGTGCCACCGGGGTGCCAGCGATCCAGGTAAACACCGGCAAAGGCTGCCATCTTGATGCGCAGATGGTCCACGATGCCGCGCATCGTCTGGAATTGCAGAACAACAGCCTGCTGTTTATCGAGAATGTGGGTAATCTGGTGTGCCCGGCCAGTTTCGATCTGGGCGAACGGCACAAAATTGCGGTGCTCTCCGTTACTGAAGGGGAAGACAAACCGCTGAAGTATCCCCATATGTTTGCCGCATCGACGCTGATGATCATCAACAAGATCGACCTGCTGCCCTATGTGGATTTCTGCGTTGAAAGCTGCATCACCTTTGCCCGCCAGGTTAATCCGACCATCCAGGTAATTACGCTTTCCGCCACTAGCGGTGAAGGAATGGATGCCTGGCTGAACTGGCTGGAGGAACAATAATGTGCCTCGGTGTACCCGGCAAAGTGACTGCAGTAGGGGAAGATATCCATCAATTGGCTTGGGCCGATGTCTGCGGTGTCTCAGTCAGAATTAACATTGCGCTGGTTTGCGAAGGTTCGCCGCAGGCGCTCATCGGCCAGTGGGTATTGGTACATGTGGGGTTCGCCATGAGCCTGCTGGATGAACAGGAAGCACTGGCAACGCTGGACGCGTTGCAACATATGCGTGCCGTTGGGCTTTCTCCTCAACAGGAGGATGCCGATGCGTTACGTCGATGAGTTTCGCGATCCGCTATTGTGCCGAGCGCTATTACAGCGCATTGCACAAACGATGTTATCGCTGCCACAGGCGCAACGTTTACCGCTGCAAATTATGGAGGTGTGCGGCGGTCATACTCATGCGATCTTTCGGTTCGGGCTTGACCGCTTGCTGCCGGACAACCTGGAGTTTGTCCACGGGCCAGGCTGCCCGGTCTGTGTGTTACCGATGGGGCGCATTGATAGCTGCCTGGAGATCGCTGCCCACCCAGAGGTGATTTTCTGTACCTATGGCGATGCGATGCGCGTTCGAGGCCGCAATGGCTCTATGCTCGATGCCCGCCGCCAGGGGGCCGATATCCGGGTAGTGTATTCCCCCTTGGATGCGCTGCAACTGGCAGCCGATCACCCGGAGCGTGAAGTGGTGTTTTTTGGCCTGGGCTTTGAAACCACCATGCCCGCCAGCGCCCTGACGCTGCAACAGGCCAGGCTGCGCCAACTGCGTAATTTCAGCCTATTTTGCCAGCATATTACGCTGATCCCTACCTTGCGCAGCCTGTTACAGCTGCCCGATGTGCGTATCGATGGTTTTCTGGCTCCGGGCCACGTCAGCATGATAATCGGCAATGCGCCTTACCAATTTATCGCCACCGATTTCCATAAACCGCTGGTGGTGACCGGGTTTGAGCCACTGGATATTCTGCAAGGGCTGGCGATGTTGCTGGAACAGTTACGGGAAGGCCGCAGCGCGGTTGAAAACCAATACCGACGCATTGTTCCTGAACAGGGCAACCTCTTGGCTCAGCGGGCGCTGGCTGAGGTGTTTTGTCTGAAGGAGAGTAGCGAATGGCGCGGGCTAGGGGAGATAGCCCATTCAGGCGTGCAGCTTACCGCGGAGTATGCGGATTTTGATGCCGAATTACGTTTTAAGCCGCAGGTACAACGTGTGGCGGACGATCCGCGTGCGCGCTGTGGCGAGGTGTTGACCGGGCGTTGCAAGCCGGATGCCTGCCCACTGTTTGGCCAGCAATGTACACCGCAAAACGCTTTTGGCGCCCTGATGGTTTCATCAGAAGGGGCCTGTTCGGCTTACTATCAGTACCGCAGGGAGACGGCATAATGCGCATTGAGAACCGAGTTCGGGAAATTACACTGGCGCACGGCAGCGGCGGGCGCGCCATGCAAGCACTGATTGAAGAACTGTTCCTAACCGCCTTTGCCAATCCGGCGCTGAATGCGCGTGAGGATCAGGCACGTATTGCGCTGAGTGAACTCGCCACCGCAGGCGATAGGCTTGCCGTGTCGACAGATAGCTATGTGATCGACCCTATTTTTTTTCCCGGTGGCGATATCGGTAAATTGGCAGTTTGTGGCACCGCTAACGACGTGGCGGTCAGTGGCGCGCAGCCGCGCTATCTGAGTTGCGGTTTGATCCTTGAAGAAGGTTTGCCGTTTACCACGCTGGAACGCATTGTCCAGTCGATGGCCAACACGGCACAGCAGGCCGGGATGCAGATTGTTACCGGCGATACTAAAGTGGTTCCCCGTGGTGCGGCAGACAAAATTTTTATCAATACTACCGGTTTCGGGGTGATCCCGGCCAGTATCCATTGGGGAACGGAAAATATCCGTCAGGGGGACCGTATTATCGTCAACGGAACCCTGGGAGACCATGGTGCAACCATTCTTAATCTGCGCGAAGGACTTGGGTTGGAGAGCGAACTGAGCAGCGATTGCGCCCTGTTGGCACCATTGATTGCGCAGTTATTGCCGATTGCCGGGGTCCGCGCCTTGCGTGACGCAACCCGTGGCGGGGTGACCGCAGTACTGCACGAGTTTGCTGCGGCCAGCGGTTGCGGTATGGCCATCACTGAGGCGGCATTACCGCTGAAGCCTGCCGTAAGAGGCATCTGCGAGCTATTGGGTTTGGATGCGCTCAATTTCGCCAACGAAGGCAAACTGGTACTGGTGGTTGCCCCTGAAGCCGAGGCGCAGGTGCTATCAGCCTTGCGCCAACATCCGCTGGGCCGGGATGCCGCCGTCATCGGCCAGACCACAGCACAACAACAGGTGAGCCTCACCGGGTTGTTCGGCGTTTCCCGCCGGTTGGATCTGCCGTTGGACGAACCTTTACCGCGTATCTGTTAGTGGCAAAGTTGAAACAACCGTGGATAACGCCAGACCCAAAGGAGTAATCGGCGAAATGACCCGTTCAGAATCCCAGGAACAAACGGCCAAGCCCGGTGGCAGTGGCCTCTACCTGCGGGTGAAGGGAAAAGTGCAGGGCGTCGGTTTTCGCCCCTACGTCTGGCTGCTTGCTCAGCGTTTTGGGCTGCGCGGTGAGGTCAGTAATGATAGCGCCGGTGTCAGCATCTTACTGTGGTATTCGGCCAGCGTTGCGGATTTCTTGCGGGAGTTACCGCTTGAATGTCCACCTCTGGCGCGGGTCGACAGCGTAACTTCATACCCTTTCGACTGGTTGCAGGAGCCGTTAGATTTCATCATTAATCACAGTGGGGCTGGAAAGCCAGATACCCAGGTTGTCGCAGACGCAGCCACCTGTGATGCTTGCCTGGATGAACTCTTTTCGCCGCAGAATCGGCGTTATGGGTACCCATTTATCAACTGTACCCACTGTGGCCCGCGTTTTAGCATCATCCGGCGTATGCCTTACGATCGCCCGAATACCTCGATGCAACCTTTTCCGCTATGCCCGCAATGCCAAGCAGAATATCAGGATCCGGCAGACCGCCGTTTTCATGCTCAGCCTAATGCTTGCCCGAACTGTGGTCCGCAGCTTTGGCTGAGCGATGTTGACGGCCAGTTGCAGGCCCGTGCTGAACAGGCCCTACAGCTGGCCGTACAGGCGTTGAAAGCCGGGCAGATCGTGGCGGTGAAAGGGATCGGTGGTTTCCATTTAGCCTGCGATGCCACTAATCAGGCAGCGGTACAGCATTTGCGGTTGCGTAAACGTCGCCCAAGCAAGCCTTTGGCAGTGATGATGCCAGATGCCGAATGGTTGATGGCCTGTATTCAGCTTGCCGAGCCCGCCAGACTACTAGAATTGCTGCGTAGCCCGCCTGCACCGATAGTTTTGGTTCCCGCGCATCCCGAAAGCCCGTTATGCAGCGGGATTGCGCCGGGGCTGGGTGAGGTGGGGGTGATGTTACCGGCTAATCCGTTGCAGCATCTGTTGCTCGAACAGGTGGCGCGCCCATTGGTCATGACCTCCGGCAACCCTTGCGGAAAACCGCCAGCCTTGTCCAACCAGCAGGCGCTGGAGGAGCTTGCCGGTATCGCCGATGTTTGGTTGCTGCACGACCGCGAGATTATTCAGCGCGCCGATGACTCTTTGCTGCGGCTTAGCCCGCAGGGAACAGAGATGCTGCGTCGCGCGCGCGGCTATGTGCCCGACGCCATGGAGTTGCCAGCGGGTTTCGCTAGCCAACCCGCTATTCTGGCGCTAGGTGCGGACAGCAAGAATACCTTCTGCCTGCTTTGGGGCAACCAGGCGGTGATCGGCCAACATTTGGGGTCACTGGGTGATGAAGCTACCCGACAACAACAGCAGCAACTTCATGCTTTGTACAGTGAGATCTATGGAGTGACACCGCAGGCTATCGCCGTCGATGCCCACCCAGGGTATTTCAGTCATCAACAGGGGAAAGTGCTGGCCCGCGAGCGCGGCATTCCCTGTGTGGAAATACTCCATCATCATGCACATCTGGTTTCCTGCCTGGCGGAACATGGTTGGCCGCGACAGGGTGGCAAGGTGATCGGGCTGGCGCTGGACGGGCTGGGGTATGGCCCCGCTGGGCAACTGTGGGGCGGCGAATGCCTGCTGGTGGATTATCTGCATTGTGAACATCTTGGCGGATTGCCTGCGGTGGCTCTGCCGGGGGGCGATCTTGCTGCACAGCAGCCATGGCGCAACTTGTTGGCACAGTTGTTACGCTTTGTTCCTGATTGGTTGCAGCTTCCCGAAGCTGCGGCTATTCCTCAGCCGGAAAGCGCTACGCTGGCGCGGGCGATACAACGGCAGATCAACGCGCCGCTGGCATCTTCCGCTGGGCGACTGTTTGATGCGGTGGCCGCAGCCCTGCAAATCGTCCCGCAACAGATTTCCTGGGAGGGGGAGGCTGCCTGTCGCTTGGGGGCATTGGCACAACAAAGCCCGCCTCATTTGCCGCCGGTTTGTATGCCACTACGCGGCAACATGCTGGATTTAAAAATCTTTTGGCAACAGTGGCTCGGCTATCAGGCCCCGGCTGCACAACGTGCTTATGCTTTCCATTTTGCGCTGGCCCGTGGATTTGCTTTGCTCGCCCGCCGTGCGGCACAGCAATACGGTATCAGTACCATCGCACTGTCTGGTGGGGTGTTACACAACGCGCTACTAAGGCAACTGTTACAACAGGAACTGGCCGGTTTTCAGGTTTTGCTGCCGTCAAGTCTGCCTGCCGGTGATGGCGGTTTGGCACTGGGGCAGGCACTGATTGCCGCGGCCCGTAGGGGATAAACGTTTGTTGGGTTTTCATGAGGGCAATTTATAAAAATCACTGTTTCAACGCGTCAATACTCTTTTAATAACTTTGTCAGCCCGGCCAACCTTAGGTTGCAAGGGCAAAACTATATTGGTGATAACTATGCGTATCTATATCAAAGCAGTCGCAGTATCCATTCTGGCGCTATTCCCGATGCTGGCATTTGCCCATGTGGGCCACGATGGCGGTACTCATCACGTATTAGGTTTTACTGAAGGTTTTACTCACCCGTTTACCGGAATGGATCATCTGGTCGCCATGATCCTGGTGGGGATTTGGAGCGCTATGAATACGCGGCAGTGGTGGTTGGCTCCGCTGGTGTTTACCAGCCTGTTGCTGTTAGGAGCGCTGGTCAGTATGACCGGTGTTACCGTTGCTGCTACCGAATATCTGGTTGCGGCTTCGCTGTTGGCTATAGGTGCGATGGTCGCTTTGCGGCTTAATCTATCAGCGCTAATCGGCGGTTTGGTGATTGGTGCCTTCGCCATTTTCCACGGTTTGGCCCACGGCGCTGAGCTCTCTCATTCAGCAGTGGCACTCTCCGGTATGGTTATTGCAACCGCCGGGCTTCACCTGGTGGGACTGGGGATCGGATATCTGTTGGCTTCATCCCGTACGCCGATCTGGTGGACACGATTGATTGGTTGCGGTTCATCCCTGCTGGGGATCGGCTTACTCAGCGGTGTTATTTGACAGACACAGCCAAATAATGGCATTGCTGGCAATGGTGCCAGCAATGCCAAATCGGTTTGCATAGCTGGCAAAATGTACAGCAAGGTGCAGTCAGAATTGCTCTTTGATGGCAAACGCTATCCGGTATTTGCTACTCAGTCGTTTGCAGACGAGGAGAACGTCTGAGTAATAGGTTGAACAACCAATATGTCAGACTTGCCGCGATCAGTGAGTTAATTGTTGGTACTCCCCATTCAGTCATTAGCCCGATAGTGCTGCCGATGATGCTCGCTATAATCGCTGTCCAACCAATTAGCGGCGTTTTTTGTGGCAGTTCCCCTCGAGAACGGCTAGCGTCTAGAGCGTCTCGATGTGTACGCAGTATGTAGTAATCAACTAACATGACACCAATAATCGGCGGGAAAACGACGCCGAGCACGGTCAGGAAATCTACAAACCGGTCTAATATGCCTAAAACGGAAAACAACGTTCCTAATAGACCGATAATGATTGTGGTGGAGGTGTATTTGAGTTTTTTACCGGTTATACCCTCTATCGCATTCACCATTCCTAATGATGATGAATAAAGGTTAAGGTCGTTGACACGCAAGGTGGAAAATACCACCACCAGTAGCCCAATACCGCCCGCACTCTGCGCCATAATCGTCACTACATCTGCAGTACCAATCGTCTTGGCAATGAAAATAGCCAGGCCGTTCACTACGAACTCACCAGCAAGGATGGTCAGCAGCGTAATACCAAATACATGGCGCTTGTTTTTGGAGTAACGTGTCAGGTCCGGGGTCATCAGGCTGGCGACGATGGCTCCGCCGACCACGATAGTAATACCGACGCTGATGGTCAGGGCTTCACCTTTTGGTGCCAATAAAAAGGAGTCATGCAGTTTTTGCCCGGAGAGCACATGATAAGAAATGAAGAACACCAGTAGTATAAATAGTGGCACTGCAATACGAGCCGTGATACGTAATGCCTTAAACCCGAAAGCAACGAGTACAGTCAGAAATAGGCCAGACAATGATGCTGATAAAGCGAAGCCCAGGCGATCGCCGAGAGCAAAGTTGAGTGATTTGGCAAAGATAGCATTCTGAATACCAAACCACCCCAATAAACTGACAGCAACAACAATGCCGATCAGCACGGAACCCATTCGTCCAAATCCGCACCATCGAGCCAGTAGGCTGCCGGAAATACCTTCCCTCATGCCAGCCAAACCAAGCCCAAATGTCACAATACCAAAGATCAGGCTACCAATGGTGATCGCTATGAAGGCTTCCGATAGTGTCATTGAGTTGCCAAGCACCGCACCAAGCATAAACTGGTCTAGAGCCGTTAACATCCCCATATGTACGATGGCTACGCTCAGAAAGGACACTCTTTTGTCTTGTGGTACCCTGCTTAAAGGGTAATCTTCAATTTTTATCACAATAATCACTCTTTAGATAAATTGGATGCCTTTTTCTATCAGGCGGACTGGAATGTAATTATCTAAACCTATTAGTTTGCAATACTCTTCAAATTGTTGGAGTGTATGCACATCAGCTTTCTGGTAAATAATGTAGATTCGATTTTCTATGGTTTTTCGGCTTACATTATATAATCTCGCAATTTCCTTGATTGTATACCTTTGCAACATGAAGAATATTATATCAAGCTCAGATTGTGTGAATGTTTCAGAGTTGGTCTCGGTGGTTAATACGCTTGGCTTCTGTTGATTTATGTACTTAATAGGTGATAACGTATCCAATTGACGAGCGTTCCACATCGTTCCAACAAGCTCTTCTTCTTCATTATAAATAGGGAGTTTTTCACTAACGAATGGGGTTAAGAAGTCTTTCCCATACCAATAATGTGTTTCAATAACTGCAACTCGATCACGCGTTCCTTCTGTTTTACGGTCATGTTGTTGAAAATAAGAAGAAAATTCC
Organism: Serratia aquatilis; assembly: GCF_044865145.1. NCBI lineage: Bacteria > Pseudomonadati > Pseudomonadota > Gammaproteobacteria > Enterobacterales > Yersiniaceae > Serratia > Serratia aquatilis. The sequence goes on from NZ_CP173186.1 coordinate 2,201,933, forward strand.
ACCCAGTCGGTTGGAAACTCATCATCAAGTTTTCCTTTAATATCAAAACTGAAAGGGGTGTTTGTGTAAAGATACGCTGCCTTGTTCATATAGATATGACGTGATGCTAAATCTTTTATGCCCCAAGGCTCACTTAAATGCTCCATCATTGTTATCAGACCTTTTAAATATAATTCATTTTTGCTCCAGAATGAATCCATTGAGCCCCTCAGTAATATCAGATTTTTTTTGCTAAGTAGATACGAGTATGTTTATGTGCATACCCATCTAAATTCCCATATGGTCTATACCCTAGTTTTTCGTAGAATCCTTGAGCCTGAAAACTAAAAGTATCAACGTAGGCCATATGGCATCCCCTTTCTAATGCCTCTTGCTCAGCTCTAAGCATGAGTTCTCTACCATAGCCTTTTTTGCGATAATAATCACTGACCCATAAGTATTGTACTTCCAATCCACCCCACCATGTTCTAGCCACTAATCCCGCAACAATTTTATTACTGTCATCAGTTATCGTCAGAAATAAAGGATGGATATCCACGGCATCATACTTGTGGTTATGGGCCCAAAGACTGTCAATCACAAACTCTTCATCTTGCGGAGCAGGCGTATCCGTTAAGTTAATTTTCATAGAAGATGATCCCTTACTGTGCTAATGGTTTTTTGTATAACATGGAGTATTTTGAAATTCTCATAACACTTTTTAGATATTATTACAAGGGTGACTTTCACCTGTTCCTATCACTATTGAGAGCGTCTATTTTGGTAACCAAAGAACGGATAAGTGTCATCGCAATAATCATTTTGACTAGACCAATTGTGCTTCACCAGGGAAACATTTTTTAAAATCCAAGTTCATTTTACAGAGCAAATGGACTTGCCACTACTAAAATGGTTCGTCAAATTTTGATTAACCCGACATTTTAGGAGTTATCGTCAAAATCGAGTTCATAGTATTTGTAAGAATGATGTTTCACTTCTTTGCTAGAATACTTCAATCGTTACCTTACTGGTATTAACCAGTAAACGTTAGTTGCTGTTCCTCAAGTTTACACCCCCCAAATGTCCCAAGCTGAGACCGCTACCACACTGCAATCGACAGACGGTCTGACTTCTCTGCGTTGCAAGCATAGGGTGCTCCTCGCCTCAAGTGTCTACACTGGAGTAAGATAACTGTTAGAATGTTCGGTCAGCTATGTGGCGAGTGAGAAAGTTATTGATGGCTCTATGAAAACACGCAAGCAGCGCCGTCCACATGGGCGGTGGATCTATTACATCCTGCATGAAGATATCCTTTGGCCATGCCCAGTAAAATGGGAGTGGGAGAGTAATTTTGAGACTTGGCTACCATTTTACTACTCGCCAACGTTGGAGTTTGTTGCAGGGGATCCGGCTAAAGCCGTCAGAGTCGGTAAAGCCCAAAAGAAGGGCTTGCCAACCGAAGACTCTTCTTCCTCTTAAGCCCTATTGCTCTCTTGATGTCGCCTAATAGCCAAATAGTGAGGGTCAGTCGAGCAGGTCTTTAACTGTGCGACGAACGTAATGCGTCATCTGCGCTAGATCGTCTGGAGCCACCGGGCCGCCGCCAGCGCGAATAACTTGCTGTTCGATCTGGGCGATTTCCTGTTCCACCTTGTTGGCTATCTGCACTTTAACGATTTTATCCACCGACGAAAGCAAGACCTTTAAAACGACTTTCAGTGCGATATTTTCGCAAAATGAGTCGTAGTAATGGGCTGCCTGCGGCTCCACAACTGGTTTTGACGCACGTGGGGCCATAGCCTTGAAACTGTCTACATTTTCAATAATAAGATCCATGTCTCTTATTAGTTCATCAAAATCTTTAGACACTGACTTATTTCCCTTTGCAATACGCAAAAAAGCACGCCTGGCTTTGTTTGCAGGCAGCACATAACTTGAATCGACCGTGATGTTGTGGCTGTAAGTGGTAGGTTGAACGGCATTTTAACCTCGCTGCGCTATAGCAAACAAGGTGTTGCTTCTGGATGATAATTGTTAAGCCTGAATGATTGATTTATCAGCGATGTTGCCCCCTGTTTGGTGGTTCAGGGAAGCTCCAGAGCAGGCCGCTGTGTAAACACAAAAAGTCAAAAAGTAACATTGCGAATAAAACGCAACGCCAGCTCGGTGCGGTTAGCATAGGCATAATGTTGATTGCTGTTAAAAACGTGCGTCTCGCCCTGGTTCAACGTAAGCGTCTGTTGCTCCAAAAGCAGCGTCAAACGTCCTTCGGTCACGTAAAGTATCTCGTGCCAGCCCTCTGCATCAGGCTGCGAGTCATACTGCTCACCTGGCATCAGCACCCATTCCCACAGTTCTATCCGTTGGCGTGCGGGGACACTGGCAACGAACAGTGCCTGGCTTCCTGCTTGGGTACCTTGCCACGCTAACTCATGCACCAGTGGCTCGCCATGGGCTTCTGGTGCCTGAATCAAATCCGTGAAAGAAACATTCAACCCGGCAGCAAGCTTATCCAATATGGCTAGACTCACATTACGGTCACCAGCCTCGATACCCGCCAACATGCGGCGACTAACGCCCGCCTTTTCTGCCAGCGCCATCTGGCTCAGGCCTGCCAGTTGGCGGAAACCGCGTACATTGCTGCTGAGGTTCTGCAGCACACGCGGGTGATCCTCTTTGGTGTTGTGCACTATATTGCTCATCTTTAGACTTTGCCTCATACTATCAGCAACTGTGCATTATATTGCACTTAGCAGGTAGGGCAAGTCAGTGTCGACAATCAAAAAAAACGTTATTTCATCGGTGATCCTGAAAATTAAACCGCAGGAGGCCGTGCTTATTCTGATTACCATGCTTTGGGGGGGAACCTTTTTGGCGGTGCATCAGGCTATGCTGGTCAGCGGGCCATTCTTTTTTGTTGGTTTGCGTTTCGCAACGGCGACGCTGGCGCTGGTGCTTTTTTCCTGGCGTTCATTGCAGGGCATGACGTGGTATGAAGTTAAAGCAGGGGTATTTATTGGTACCTCGATTATGTTTGGCTATGGCCTGCAAACGGTTGGGCTGCAAACTATCACCAGTAGCCAGTCGGCGTTTATCACCGCCATGTATGTTCCCATTGTTCCGCTATTGCAGTGGCTGGTGCTTGGCCGGTTGCCGGGGATAATGTCCTGGATCGGCATACTGCTGGCTTTTGTCGGGCTGCTGCTGCTGGCTGGGCCGAACAGTACCTCGGTTGCGTTCAGCATGGGGGATATCCTGACGCTTGTCGGCGCATTCGCCATTGCTGCGGAAGTGATCTTGATCGGCGCTTTTGCTGGCAAGGTAAACGTTCGGAGAGTGACCATTGTCCAGTTGGCAACGGCGTCACTGCTGTCATTTCTGATGATGGCACCGACTGGGGAGTCGATACCCGCATTTTCCAACTATCTGCTTTACAGCGCGGTAGGGCTGGGAATTGCCAGCGCGTTGATTCAACTGGCTATGAACTGGGCGCAGCGCAGTGTTTCACCGACACGCGCAACGGTCATTTATGCGGGTGAACCGGTATGGGCAGGGATTGTTGGGCGTATTGCCGGTGAACGTCTACCGGGTCTGGCACTGCTCGGTGCTGGGTTGATTGTGCTCGGGGTGGTGGTAAGCGAATTACGTATCCGGCGCCAGCCCAAACCGGAAGCCGTGGCAGAGTAGAGTAGGGCAATAGCTTGAATAACCAACGCCGCGTTTAGACGCGGCGTGGTCGTAATTACATCAGGCAGCTTTAGCCTTATTGCGGCGCACAAACTGATAGCCAATCCCCAGAATGACAAACCACAGTGGCGTAACCACCAGCGCTTGACGAGTATCATCGCGTAGCGACAACAGCACCAGCACAAACACGAAGAACGCCATACAGACCCAGCACATCAGTTTACCCGCCGGCATCTTGTAAATGGATTTCTGATGCAAGGCCGGGCGCTGTTTGCGGTAGACCAGGTATGAACACAAAATGATGGTCCAGACAAACATGAACAGAATGGCTGAAACGGTAGTGACCAGTGTGAAAACTGTCATCACGTTCGGGATCAGGTAAATCAGTACCACACCGCCCAGCAGACAGATACAGGAGAAGGTCAGGCCGTTGGCTGGCACCGCGCGTTTGGAAAGGTTGGCAAAAGATTTGGGTGCATCTCCCTCCTGAGCCAGGCCGAATAGCATACGGCTGGTAGAAAACACGCCACTGTTGGCGGAAGAGGCTGCGGAAGTCAGTACTACAAAGTTAATCACACTAGCGGCAGCAGGCAGACCAATGAGTACAAACAGCTCCACAAAAGGACTCTTGTCGGCAACTACGGAACTCCATGGCGTCACTGACATAATCACGATTAGCGCGAACACGTAAAACATAATGATGCGGATAGGAATCGAGTTAATCGCACGTGGCAGCACTTTTTCCGGATCTTTGGTCTCTGCCGCGGTGGTGCCGACCAGTTCAATCCCCACAAAGGCGAAGACCGCAATCTGGAAGCCAGCAAAAAAGCCGCTAATACCTTTCGGGAACATGCCGCCGTCATTCCAAAGGTGTGAGAAAGAAGCCACGCTGCCATTAGGAGATTCGAAATGCATGGCAACCATCACCAACCCAGCGATAATCAGGCCAACGATGGCCACGATCTTGATCATCGCAAACCAGAATTCCATCTCGCCAAACATTTTCACCGTTGCCAGATTCAAGCTCAGCAACAGTAGAACGCACAGCAAAGAGGCGATCCATTGTGACAGATCGGGGAACCAAAACTGGGCATAAGCGGTAATGGCAACCACATCGGCGATGCCCGTCACCACCCAGCAGAACCAGTAAGTCCAGCCGGTAAAAAATCCGGCCCAGGGGCCGAGCAGATCGGCAGCAAAATCACTAAAGGATTTGTATTGCAGATTGGAAAGCAGCAGTTCCCCCATCGCACGCATCACGAAGAACAGCATGAAGCCGATGATCATGTAGACAAAGATGATGGAAGGCCCTGCCAGGCTTATGGTTTTACCTGACCCCATAAACAAACCTGTGCCTATTGCACCACCAATAGCAATCAGTTGAATATGTCGATTTGTAAGGTTTCTTCGTAGATGATCTTCTGAGTCTGGCGCAGTGTCTGCGGCTAATTTGGAATGATCTACCATCTTAAGATGTCCTGTTTTACCTGTCATGAGTGAAATAGCGAGCTCTGAAGTGGCTCTTTTATATTGGTTTATCCGGATATTCCGGTTTTAGTAAGGTAACGCAATAGCGTCACCTTCGTGCAACATCTTTACAACATTTAAGCGTGGGATAAAAGCCGATTATTCTTTACTCAGGGAGGCGAATCGGACGTTCAAGGAGCGAGAGAGTACTCTTTGTTATAACAAATGAACAGATCTGGCTTTGCTTATCTTATTGATTCGAAAGATCTTGTTAATTTCACATGAGAAAAAGTAATGTGTGGAAACGGTTAGTTTAGCCAAGATGAACAGTGAGAGCCGTGAAGATGACAATGCCTATTCAGCAAGGCGAGCAATTGAGTTTTAATCAGTTTATGGCGGCCGCAGGCGCTTCGGGTAGGGCATTGGCGCGCTGTATAATACTTTTTTCGATGGTTTTGCGTTTTCAGTCACAAAAATAAAAATCATTGGTCCCGTAGGTTGTTATCGAGATGTTTGCTGGATGTACCGATCACAAAAGCGAAAGAAATAGGTTCTCGACCCCTGTATGCAAACAGTAAGCTATGCTCATCACGGGAAATAGTGAAGGGATTGAACATGTACAAGACCATTTTAGTACCGGTAGATATTGCGGAAGATGTGTTAACTGAGCACGCTTTAGAGCATGTTGAATATCTGGCGAAAATGTCAGGTGCCAAGGTGCATTTTTTCCATGCATTGCCAGATGCTTCGGCGTTTGTTACTGCCTATTCATTTGGTATCAAGGAATTTGAAAATCAGGCAGAGGTTAAAGCGATCGAAGGGCTGAAGAAAATTATGGCTGAAATTGATCTGCCTGTGGAGCGCTTGTCTTATACCATCAGTTTCGGCTCGCCTCGCGACGAAGTGCTGCAACTGGCTGAAGAGATAGAAGCCGATCTCATTGTGATTGGTTCGCGTCGGCCAAGTGTAAAAACCTATCTTCTTGGTTCCAACGCCGCTGCGATTGTACGCCATGCCAAAATCTCGGTGATGGTGATCAGATAATCGCTAAAGACTACGCCCGCTTAACCCTGGCGGGCCTGTTTAACACAGCTTTAATGTGTTGAACGCCAGCAACATTCCGGTGCATTAAGCGAAAAACACTTCGGGTTTTTGTGTTGTATTGACGATTTATGATGGCCAGAAACGGGTTCTTTGATGCCAGCCTTTGTCATACATGCAGGCTTGTATAACCGCGTTGCGAGCAGCTTCGTTGAGATCCTTTTGTACCGTCTTTAGTGATGGGGTTTTCTCGTAACGATGGCCATCAGGGCAGGTTTTCTCATCTTTATCGCAGCTGACATATTCACTCTCATATCCAAGTTCAAAGCTCTGGATATCGTTAGGTGGAAAACGATCGTACCCGAGGCTGGTGCACTCAGCTAATTCCGCATCTCGAGTATTATTGCTGGCTCCGGCGCGCTCCCACTGGGTACAGCCAGTCAAAGTGAACAGCGTGAAAATAACGATTAAGTTAAATGTCTTGCTCATCTGTCTATAAATCCGCATTTATTAACTATTAACAAGGCATATTCTTTATGCTGGGCCATGAATTTTAATGAAACAAAGCCAAATTAATAAAATAAAGTCATTATTGTTTGCGATTGGTTGAGGTTATCTATCTAGATGCTTGGCTTCATCATACCTAGGCTGTATCCCTTAACTGGACGCGAGCGCCGCTGGCGGTCATTTGTACGCAGAGCAAGGCGTGAGCCGTGAGGTTTGGTGGACCCAATAAGCGGCGAACAACGCAGCAAAGCGTACAAATGGCCCCAGCCCTGCGGCTCGCGCCCCCAAGCCCATTTGAGAACCGATCAGTATTTAATTAATGAGTCCATGAGATTATTCTGATTAAAATAAAATTTAAGTGCTAAGTTATTAAAAAACATAACGGTCTCAAGATAAGACAGTCAGGCCCACGTAACGGCAGCCTGACAAAGGCTGGAATTATTGGCGGTAGGCGTGCTTGATCTGCTGGATACTGTTTTTGAAGATTTCAGCCTGCGCAGGATCTTCAATCTGAGCGGCGAAGTGTTCGAGCTTGATGATTACTTTTCCCGCGTCTGCTTGGCCAATAGCTTTCAAGAGCAGCGTTAGTGTGGCTTTGAGGCAGGCAACTTCTGTAGCCAATGCTTCTGGGTTTGCAGACGTAGTGAAATCAATGGTGCTCATTTTCTCTCCTGATTTTAAAGTGTAAATCTGTTGCTGATTGCAATTAAATGCAAATTTACCGGTTGTCGATTCACTATGACAACCTATATCGCATTTATTTTGAGTGTTAGTATATACCTGAGTTACGTTGAATTGCTGGTGAATGGCAACTGAGTGACGGTTGGAGAGTGGTGCAATGCTTGAACAAAGGCCGCACTGACTGGCTAAACGGCACGCTGTGCGAATTGCTCGCATCGTTTGGTAGGCTAAAATGTGATGCGTTAAGTGACTATTCTGCTTGAGCCACAGAGTAACTAAAAAATGTGCAGCGGGTAATTAGTGAATAGATATGCCTTTCTAAGTGATGATTTATTATAAAATATTGCAGATATGTTTCAGCTGCGTGAATAAGTACTTAGTTTGCAACCTATTGATATCTTGGTTGGATAGATTAATTGAGAATGACTCTTTTTTGATGTGTAGATTGGATAGGTATTCTGAATATTGCCTTTCTACAGCGCTTTCTGCGTGACTAAAAATGGTTGAAATTTGTTATTTTTTTGTAATTCAGATAGTTATAAGCAATAATTACCTTTGAAATTATTATCGCGGATTTTGATACCTGACATTAATTTTGCCGCCAGAATGTGTAAAATAGCGTATCATAGAGCCGATAGTATTGAGCAACACCTAAATTGGCTTGGCGTAATTTCACCCGTTAGTGGATGATTAATCGCGCCACCGTGGAGCACGGTTCAGAAATTCTGCCTGTTCCGTAAGGTTAAACGTGAGTATGTATTGATCTGTATTCATTCTTTGCTGAAAACCAAGTAATATCTGTTTAGATGACAGAGGCTGATTGATTGCGTTACTCCCTTATTTTGGAGATTTTTCCTTGATTAGCGTTCTTCTTGTTGATGACCACGAACTGGTGCGCGCAGGGATACGACGCATTCTTGAAGATATCAAAGGCATAAAAGTTGTTGGTGAGGCGCAATGCGGTGAGGATGCCGTTAAATGGTGCCGTAGCAACTCCGCTGATATCGTATTGATGGATATGAATATGCCGGGTATGGGTGGGCTTGAAGCTACCCGTAAGATTGTTCGATATGCGCCCGACATCAAGGTTATCATGTTAACCATTCATACCGAGAATCCGTTGCCTGCCAAAGTGATGCAGGCTGGCGCTGCAGGTTATCTGAGCAAAGGTGCAGCACCACAAGAAGTGGTTAATGCTATTCGCTCTGTGCATTCAGGCCAGCGTTATATTGCTTCAGACATTGCGCAACAAATGGCATTAAGCCAATTGGAACCGCAGGCCGAGAATCCGTTCAGTACCTTGTCTGAACGTGAACTGCAGATAATGTTGATGATCACCAAAGGGAAAAAGGTAAATGAGATTTCTGAGCAATTAAATCTCAGCCCTAAAACGGTGAATAGTTATCGTTATCGTATGTTCACTAAGCTTAATATCAGTGGTGATGTTGAACTGACTCATTTGGCTATACGGCATGGGCTATTTAATGCGGAGACATTGTCCAGCAGTGACTGATTGTTTCGATGCTCAGGCATTTCTTAAAACCGTAACCAGTCAGCCTGGTGTCTATCGTATGTATGATATGACTGGTACGGTGATTTATGTCGGTAAAGCTAAAGACCTGAAAAAACGTCTCGCTAGCTATTTCCGCACCCAGGTTAATAGCCGAAAAACTGAGACGCTAGTCAAAAATATCGCGCAGATAGATGTTACCGTTACGCATACCGAGACTGAGGCGCTAATATTAGAGCATAATTATATTAAGCTCTATCAGCCTCGATATAATGTTCTGTTGCGTGACGATAAGTCTTATCCTTTAATCTTTCTTAGTGCGGATTCACATCCGCGGCTTGCTGTACACCGCGGTAGCAAACACGCCAAGGGGGAATATTTTGGCCCATTCCCCAATTCTTATGCCGTGCGTGAAACGCTGATGTTGCTGCAAAAACTGTTTCCTATTCGCCAATGCGAAAACAGCGTCTACCGCAATCGTTCTCGCCCTTGCCTGCAGTACCAGATTGGCCGTTGCCTTGGGCCATGCGTTACCGGCTTGGTGAGCGAAGATGAATACCAGCAGCAGGTGGATTACGTGCGCCTGTTTTTGTCTGGAAAAGACCAGCAAGTTCTGCACCAGTTGATTGAAAGTATGGAGAGTGCCAGCAAGTTGCTCAATTTTGAAGAAGCGGCACGAATACGCGATCAGATCCAGGCCGTGCGGCGGGTAACTGAAAAACAGTTTGTCTCTGGGGATAGTGACGATCTTGATGTTATTGGGGTCGCCTTTGACGCGGGTATGGCCTGTGTTCATGTGCTGTTCATTCGTCAGGGTAAAGTGCTTGGCAGCCGCAGTTACTTCCCGAAAGTTCCGGGTGGAACAGAATTGAGCGAAGTCGTTCAAACGTTTGTCGGGCAGTTTTATTTACAAGGTAGTCAGGCCAGAACCTTACCCGCTGAGATCTTGCTGGATTTCAACCTGCCGGAAAAAGATCTGCTGGCGAATTCATTAAGTGAAGTTGCTGGCCGCAAAATTCATATCCAAAGTAAACCACGTGGCGATCGTGCGCGTTACTTAAAACTGGCCTGTACCAATGCCACTACGGCACTTGTTACCAAACTTTCTCAGCAATCAACGATCCACCAGCGCTTGGCTGAATTGGCGAAAACGCTGAATCTTGCCGAAATCAACCGGATGGAGTGTTTTGACATCAGCCATACCATGGGGGAACAAACTGTCGCTTCCTGCGTGGTTTTTGACCATAATGGCCCGCTGCGCTCAGAATATCGCCGTTATAATATCACCGGCATTACTCCAGGCGATGATTATGCGGCGATGACACAGGTATTGAAACGCCGTTACGGCAAAGCGCTGGAAGAGAAAAAAATCCCCGATGTCATATTTATTGATGGTGGCAAAGGGCAGTTGGGCATGGCAATAGAGGTATTCAACACGTTGAATGTTACCTGGGACAAAAACAAACCGTTGCTGATCGGCATTGCTAAAGGTAGCGATCGCAAGGCCGGGTTGGAGACCTTGTTCTTTGTACCGGAAGGTGAGGGGATATCATTGCCATCAGACTCACCTGCGTTACATCTGATACAACATATTCGTGACGACTCGCATAATCATGCAATCACGGGGCATCGTCAGAAACGAGCCAAAGTCAGAAATACCAGTGCCCTCGAGTTGATCGAAGGCGTTGGGCCTAAACGGCGTCAGGTGTTATTGAAGTATATGGGCGGACTTCAACCACTATTGAATGCCAGCGTTGAGGAAATTGCAAAAGTGCCGGGTATTTCACAAGCATTAGCAGAAAAGATCTACAATGCATTGAAACACTGAGGGCAATGTAGCAACATACTCTTAATTTCCACTCCAGCCAGATAGTTACCGTAGCATTATGCAATTGAATATACCGACGTGGATTACCCTGTTTCGCGTAGTTTTGATCCCATTCTTTGTTCTGGCATTTTACCTGCCGTTCGTTTGGGCACCGATGCTTTGCGCTGTCATTTTTGTGTTTGCTGCTGTAACCGATTGGTTTGATGGCTTTTTAGCTCGTCGCTGGAAGCAGACAACCCGTTTTGGTGCTTTCCTCGACCCTGTCGCTGATAAAGTGATGGTTGCGGTAGCGCTGGTGCTGGTAGCAGAACACTACCATACCTGGTGGATAACCTTACCCGCTGCAACCATGATTGCCCGTGAGATCATTATCTCCTCGCTGCGTGAGTGGATGGCCGAGATCGGCAAACGCAGCAGCGTCGCAGTTTCATGGATTGGAAAAGTAAAAACGACGGCGCAAATGGTTTCATTGGTTGGTTTGTTATGGCGCCCAGAGCGGACTGTTGAATACGTAGCGTTTGTGTTGCTCTACATCGCCGCCGTACTGACTTTCTGGTCGATGTTCCAGTATCTGAATGCGGCACGTAGAGATCTGCTGGAACCCTGATTGCGCTGGAAAAATCGGCAAATAGACGGTGTGAGCCAACAATTTTATTGACTCGTACCGTCAGGACAGTAGAATGCATCGCATCAGGCAGCCTTATAGCGTTGCCAATAGATTGAAAAATATCAGCAAGTTCTGATTAAAGCGGGAATAGCTCAGTTGGTAGAGCACGACCTTGCCAAGGTCGGGGTCGCGAGTTCGAGTCTCGTTTCCCGCTCCAATCTCCTTTCAATGGATATTTGTACTTTACACGCAGCATTACAATAAAACGCTAAGCTGTTCAGTCGCCTCTATTTCCCAGCACGGGAAAGTCCCCAAGTACAAAGCATCCAACTCCACCACATCTAATAAACTTCTGTATCAGCAGTCAGTGCCTGTATTTAACGGCTGAGTACGCCTATTTTCCCGTAAATCTTGCTAACGGCACATTGGTGCTGAGTAACTGTCATTATTTCTGAGCATAAAGCCAGTCTGATCGAAAAAATCGTCGTTGTGATTGCAACAGTCTAAAACAGTGACAGGAACCTCATGACTACTGTCAGAATCTGACACTGCCGCCAGGTAATATTGCATGTGGAGATTCATTCACAGGAACATATTGAATGCTTACCCTATTCACAAATCACAATGGAGGACGATCATGACAGAACGGACTGGAAGATGTGCTTGCGGTGCAATCCGATTCAGGATCACTGCACCACTCAGGGGAGTTGGGGTATGCCATTGTACCGATTGCCAAAAGGCTTCAGGTGGTGCGCCGAACTATGTTGCGCTGGCCCCCAAAGACGCCTTTGAAGTCACTCAGGGAGAACCTAAAGTTTACATAAGTAACAGCGATAGCGGTAATGAGGTTCGGCGTACCTTCTGCCCAGAGTGTGGTACTCCGCTGTGGGGGATGCCTGCTATGGTACCACTAGTAACGGTTAAACTCGGTGCGTTGGATGATAATTCAGATCTTGTGCCAAACCTGCATTTGTATGTCGAATCCGCAGCGCCTTGGCATTTGATGCACGATGGAATACCCGCTTTTCCGAAGATGCCACCGTTGCAACCACAGGGTGAATAATTACTGGTAGGCAGTAAAACTGATCCAGGTACCGTATTTGAAAATGGCGTTCGAATACGGTAGCTCAGTGGCGGATATGCCTTAAAAACCAACTGCCGCGCACTATTATGCCATTACAGTCCTACAGGCAAAAATATCATTGCCAATTTTATGGGCGGACTGAAGAGCAATCTTGGTGTCATTTAAGTCTGAAATCAGCAGTCGCGTCGAACTCATCACAGGCGCACCGCAGAAATCGAAAATACCGTGGTCAATTTGCGCTTTCATTGCCTCGGCAAAACCGTGCTGGATATAAGTACGATCTTGCGCTGCACCGATACCAACTATATGTACCGGCAAGTGAGTGAGTTTTTTGACAAGTTCACCGTCTGTTGTTTCGTCGTACGCCCAGCCATTACAAAAAACCCGATCAATCCATCCTTTCAGCAGAGCAGGCATTGACCACCAGTAAATAGGGAACACCAATATCAGAGCATCGGCACGCTCAATTCTTTGCTGTTCAGCTAGCACATCATCCGGCGGTGAGGACTGTTTATTAAAGGCTGAAATGTCGGATGCGTTAAATCTTGGGTCAAAGCCCTCCGCAGCAATGTCTGCAATTTCATAAGTATGCGTAGGATCCGATGTAATCAATCCACTGGCTACTTGCCGCGCAACGCTATGAGTGAGCGATTCCTGAAGTGGATGAGAAATAGTGATAAGTGCATGCATAGGTAGGCTCCTGATTGTCACAACTAGGCTGTTGTTGTAGTCTATATACTACTAGTAAGTTTCTTTTGGTAAGTTACCTTTGGTATATAAACATGTCAATCAACAAAAATAATCAGCCCTCATCAACTCGGCTTCGTCTCTCCCGCGAAGAGCGTTACCAGCAGCTTATGAGCACGGCGTGGCAACTTATCGGAGAGGAAGGAACAGAAGCTCTGACCCTTACCAGACTTGCCGAGTGCGCAGGCGTGACCAAACCGGTTGTTTATGATCATTTTGGTACCAGAGCAGGGCTTTTTTCCGAGCTTTACAAGGAATTTGATCGCCGTCAGACGGCTCTGATGGATGCTGCTATTGCGCACAGCGAACCGACGCTTCCTGCCATTGCTACGGTAACTGCCTCATCATATATCGACTGCGTGTTGCATCAGGGGCAGGAGATACCAGGGGTAATTGCTGCTTTGAAAGGCACCCCGGAGCTTGACGAGATGAAACGTAATTACTCCAAGACGTATATTCAAAAGTGCAGGAATATACTGGCTCCTTATGCTAAAGGAGGAGTGATCTCTGATGCCAGCTTGTGGGCACTATTGGGAGCTGCAGAGGGCTTATCTTATTCAGCAGCGAGCGGTGAGATCACTGCGGAGCAGGCAAAATTTGAACTCTCTGAGTTAATTGTGGCAATAGTGGAGAGAAGTATTCACCAAGTAACTGCAATATTGTAGCGTCTTGTTTCAACGCCGCGCAGTGGTGAATGTCTCTAATATATATTGCGTGGTAAAAGTATAAATTGCTCGGTGCAGTCTGTCTTGGCATGTATCACTCGGTGCTGGCGTTGGCGCTGTTTAATAGAAAGCACGACAAATATGCGATGGATATAACGCTGTTGCTTTAAAATGTAGACTCATTTATAAGCCGATTATCTCTGATTTACTATCAATCAATAATACTTAACATATTAATGTTAAATACTGGCCTTGACGGGATCGCTGTTGAGCGTTCGAACACTGAAACCGTCAAAACCTAACGCCAGTTCCTAATCCAATCGTTGCACTTGAACTCCCACCACCACCAGAAATACCAATTGAAGTACATCCAACCAATAGAATAACCAAAATGCTGCAGACAATGATTTTCATAAAATCCCCTGTGTTGGCTGAACTCAACTTTGCTCGATTGACCACTTCTCCGCCCATGAACTATTAGGCTGTGTCCCTTAACTGGACGCGAACAACGCAGCAATGCGTACAAATGGCCCCAGCCCTGCGGGTCGCGCCCCAAAAGCCCATCCTCTGCGTTGTCGGGCCTGAACAGAGGGCCACTCTGCCCTGCGCCCTCCGCCTTGATAACAGGCTTTTGGGTCTGCGGCGGCACCACGGACAGTTAAGGGACACAGCCTAGCTCACAGAACCTGATACTATCAGTAAAGGTTTTTGACGGTTATTATGCAACTATCAGAGATCAGTATGTTAGATAACCAAGAGATTTGGCTTGGGCTAAGAAAATCTTTACAGTACCAGGCCCCAGTTTATCGGAATGAAATTGCAGAGTGACCAGAACCGCACCTCTCAGGCTATTTTTTATACTGAATAAAAATGAGAAAATAAGATAATAATGTGATTCTACTCGGTTTTATTGCTATTAGTCTTACTGCTTATTGCGAGAGTATTGACCCTATATCCTAAAATTGCTAGCGTCTTGCCCATAGAAAAATCTGATTGATGCTGGGCGCAGATCTGCCCTCCTTTGCAAGGTCGCAGCCTCTTTTCAACGCATAACATTCGTGCGCAATGATAAAGAGTATTTTGTGAATAAACCGAGTGATAACAGCCAGTCAGACAAAAAAATACCGGAAACCCCGGTGGTGCCCAGTATGCTTTTGGAGTGATCGCATTTTGCCAAATGGTTCACTTTTACGCTGATGCTCACCCTGCGGGTGATCCGCCTCTGCTTTACCAGGAGAATTAATGGAAGACAATCTAAGTGCCGAAACCAAGCTCATTGCGATTATTGGTTTGCTGGTATCGGTATTGCTTGTCGTGTCAGTTTTGTTTGGCATTGCGTATTTTTCTGTTCCTGCCCATATTGAGCAAGAGGTCGATGTTAAAACCTGTCATATGAAAGACGTTTGATTTGGTGAGAGCCGGTTTGGGCGTCATTATGACTATCGCCCCAAAAGCCCGTTCGAAGTAAAGTCGGGCTTGAACAGAGGGCCACTCTGCTCTTCACCCTCCGCCTTGATAACGGGCTTTTGGGTCTGCGACGGCACCACGGGCAATTAAGGGACACAGCCTAATGCTTGCAGCGTTATTGATCGAAAATGGGATACACCTTAAGTCTTGTTGCTTAATGGTTAGCCCGCTGTAGCCAGAAAATTGGAGAGATTCTTAGATACTGCAGACTAATGTTGCCAATACACAACATGTTAAGATGCGGAGAATAATTTGCCCATTGGCAAGACAAGCCTGTAAATTGTCAGTGAATGGTTAGAATAAATGAAGATATCGGGCTTTAACGCTGTTTTATGATATGAGTCAGGGTTAATAAAATACGCTTGTAATTCACAGGGTGAATTAATTTTATAAAAACATCTAATATATTTATAATATAAACCTGTAAGATAATTTTTGTGACAAACAGTTTACATTCCAAGAAAAATCCTTGTCATAAATATAAATTCTCATGCTAAAATAAGAGTAATCCCAACACGGACGTTCGTCTTCTAATCAGTAAAAGTTGTGAGGTGACGATGAACCAATTACTCTCTCGGGCAAGATTATCCCATGTTGTGATTGCAACAGCGGTGTTTTGGGTGTCGATTGCAACTTTTGTTGCTATCGCTATTAGTTACCACTAAACAATAGACAAGAACCCGTCATAGTTGGCGGGTTTTTTTATTTTACTGCTTGTTTGGGCGTTTATATTTAGATTTATCCCCAGTGTAAAATATCCTCGCACCTAGGCTGTGCTCCTTAACTGCACGTGAGCGCAAATGGCCCCAGCCCGTAGGGTCGCGCCCCAAAAGCCCGTTCTCTGTGTTGTCGGGCTTGATAACGGGCTTTTGGGTCTGCGACGGCACCAGGGACACAGCCTAATCGTGAATCAACGTGGTAAAAGCGTGCATTCCTATGCGCCTGATGCAAGGCAGCTCACTCCCGCTGCACTCACTCGGAGGATTGGCGCAGCGCATTCTGTTGGCGAACTCAATGAAGAAGAGGCAGATCAGGCCATTTTCTGATGAATGATGTGCAACGGGGGAGCGATATGAAGATCGACACTCAGATCTTGGCGAAAATCAAAAGGCGTGATGTCGAAACGCTTCCTGAACATGTACGTAAAGTGTGACTGGGAGCCGAAACCAAAATCAAGTGCGATATCGAAAATAGAAGAGTCGCTGCTCCGCAGTTGGTAAACGGCTCCTGCGAGTCGACGTTCACGAATATATTTACCTAACGAAATCCCTGTCGCTTCTTTAAACAGTTTCTGCATGTGCCACAACGAGTAGCCTGAGTAATCGGCTAATTCTTCAAGATGAATCACTCGTCCAAGGTGAGTTTCAACCCATCGGCTGAGGGCGCAGACTAATGAGAGGTGGTGTTCTTGTATCATCATCGCGTCTGTGTGAGGTCTACATAGTCGTGGAGTATACACAAATTGCCGCCCCGAACAAAAAGGCTGTGGTGGTAGGAGCATGATAAGAGAAAAAGCTTCACCTGATTTCTTGCCTGCATTCGGAAAAACCAGCTAATCTGAAGTTGTCCACTACCGCCGATCCTGAGTGGTTGTGGCCAGAAATTTAGCCAGCCTAAGCAGAGAGTCAACCGTAACAACTTCATGTTGATGGGGTGATCGCATGTTAATCACAGTGATTATTACTCTTTTTGTAATCGTAGGTGTCGCTATTTTTATGGCAATGCCAGTGATGATGGTGAATAAAGCTGAAGGCGTAGGGGGTGAAGAACCGTGAATGCACATGTAAGTTTAATCACCGAAGATAACTTGAACTGACAATCACTGCATGGTGACGGACTCTTGGAAACCGAGTCACGTCATCATAACTTCACTTATTCCTAGGCTATAACCACAAATCCGCCAGAAACGATCAATCAGCGCAACAAAGGATGCGGCATACTAAGCTAAATGACCGCTGGAGTTAAAATTAGCTTGAGGATCCCTGTTAAGCTGAATATCGGCCAGAATCCTTAGCTGTCTATGCAAGATCATTCTCTCAAGAAATAACGGACTCCTGTGTGTTTACTGCTGCGTTACTCCTGTTAGAGGATTAGGCTGTGTCCCTTAATTGCACGCGAGCGCCGCTGGCGGTCATTTGCGCACAGGGCAAGGCGAGAGCCGCGAGGTTTGGTGGACCAAATAAGCGGCGAACAACGCCGCAATGCGCGCAAATGGCCCCAGCCCGAAGGGTCGCGCCCCAAAAGCCCGTTATCTGTGTTGTCGGGCTTGAACAGAGGGCCACTCTGCCCTTCACCCTCCGCCTTGATAACGGGCTTTTGGGTCTGCGACGGCACCACGGGCAATTAAGGGACACAGCCTAGGATGCGTCACAGTACGTTGAGTTTGCTCCGGGTGGTTAATCTGCTCAAATCCATACGCTAGTTGTTGATTCATTATTCCGACTATAGGTAAAGAGAATATAACATTATGGAATTTAAGGATTATTACGCGATTTTGGGGCTTAAACCGTCCGACGATATCAAAGCTATCAAAACGGCCTACCGTCGGCTTGCGCGCAAGTTTCATCCCGATGTCAGTACCGAAGCCAATGCTGAGGCGCGTTTTAAAGAAGTGGCAGAAGCTTATGAAGTGCTCAAGGACAGCGAACGCCGTGCTCAATATGATGAATTGTTGCAACATCACAACGATCCCAATTTTGGTCGCCAAGCGCAGCGCCAAAGAAGTGGCGAAGCTGAGGATTTCTCAGATATCTTTTCCTCAATGTTTGGCAATGGTGCGCGTAGTCGTCAGCAACGTGCTGCCCGTGGGCAAGATGTTGAGATCGGTGTGGCGATGTTCCTAGAAGAAACTCTCAGCGAACAAACCAGAACCTTGAGTTACAAAGTACCGGTTTTCAACGCTTTTGGCCTGGTAGAAAAAGAAATCCCCAAAACGCTCAATGTAAAAATTCCGCCTGGAGTGGTTGATGGTGAACGTATACGCGTTAAAGGGCAGGGCGTGCCAGGTATAGCAGGTGGCACTAATGGTGACCTTTACCTGAATATTAAGCTCGCACCACATCCACTGTTTGATGTGGTAGGGCACGACCTTGAAATAGTCCTTCCACTGGCGCCATGGGAGGCGGC
Source organism: Serratia aquatilis (assembly GCF_044865145.1). Classification (NCBI taxonomy): domain Bacteria; kingdom Pseudomonadati; phylum Pseudomonadota; class Gammaproteobacteria; order Enterobacterales; family Yersiniaceae; genus Serratia; species Serratia aquatilis. Next base: position 2,220,329 of record NZ_CP173186.1, read on the forward strand.
ATTAGGGGCAAAAGTTTCCTTGCCAACGCTAACAGAAAATATTCTGCTGACTATTCCTGCAGGAAGTCAGGCGGGGCAGCGGTTACGTATCAAAGGTAAGGGGCTAATTGGTAAGAAAGAAACCGGCAACTTGTATGCGGTGATAAAGATTGTTATCCCACCAAAAACAGATGACAAGAGTGCCGCACTTTGGCAGCAGTTGGCTGAAGCGAATAAGGCTTTTGATCCCCGCACAGTTTGGAGTAAATCATAATGGCTCAGCTACAGATAACACTCACCATTACTGAATTTTGCTTGCATACGGGAGTGACCGAAGCGGAACTGACCGAGGTTGTCGGTCTTGGCGTTATCCAACCTCGCGATCCTCAAGCAGATCATTGGCTATTTGACGATGGGGCGTTGCAGGCGTTTAATCGTGCCCAACGCTTGCAACGCGAATTGGCCCTCGACTGGCCTGGTGTGGCTGTGACGTTGACTCTACTTGACGAGATAGAGCAGTTGCGCAAGGAAAATAATCAGTTGCGTCACCGTCTTGAACGATTTATCGCCAAGTAAGTCTGGTGGGCAATGGAGTGTCCGAGCAAAGGCTCTGCTTGCGGAAAAGTGCGCAAACGCGTGCTATTCTGTGCCGCGTTTGAATCAAGAAGGAAGTTACTATGTCTGAAATGCTGAGCAACGATCAGGAATTGGTTTCCGATCTGGTTGCCTGCCAACTTGTCATCAAGCAGATCCTGGATGTGATCGACATTATCGCGCCGACTGAAGTACGGGATAAGATGGCCAGTCAACTCAAGAGCATCGATTTCTCAAGTCATCCTGCGGGCGCAGACCCGATAACCAAAAGAGCGATTGAGAAGGCGATTGCACTGATTGAGATGAAGTTTAACCGTGATTAAGCCCTTAAACCGCCGTAGCCCGGCGGTTTAATTTTTTGCTGTAATACCTTCCATGTCTGTAGGCTTCTGCTTTAATAACGAGAGCTGCCAGGATGCTGCGGGCCATTGACAATCGATATCAATTATCACTTAAAATTTTCGTGTTCTCCCTGACCGCAATGGTATTGGCAAAAACGGCTGTGGGTTAAACACCGTTTAAGTTTGGCATGCTAGTATTTTTAAGTTAACAAGGTAATGATGAGGTTGCTAATCTTTTGGGGCGAAATAAAATCATGGCGATAGCGGCGACGGTAGTTGCTTGCCTGATCTTCTATCTGCTTGCTTTGGAAAGTTATTGTGATCAGGGGGGCAAATTTGCATTGGGAATTTGTTCGATTACCCGGTTTATTCCCTGGTAAAGGGGGGAAATAACAATTTTTTGTAAACCTGCCCTTGACCTTAATGACAATGCTACTATAAACGAGTTACTTCAAGTTGCAGGTATACAGCAACTGAGCAAAAAACCTGGAGTTTAGAAAACAAAGGGGTGGGGCAGCGAATGCGGCCAACACTGCTGCGGCTTGAAGGACGACGGTTATGCCGTCTTGGTCTATGCAGTAGATAGGGTTGTTCATGTACGATTTAGCTTATGGGCCTTCCGGCCTGATTTCTATCGCCGCGGCTGTTTTGGTAGCAATGCTTTGCCTGTGGGTTTGGTTCCTGGTGAACCGGGCCAGCGTGCGTGCCAATGAGCAGATTCACTTGTTGCAAGAGATCGCTGAGCAGCAGCGCCAGCAAACAGCGCTGTTGAAAACGTTGGTGCAAACGGCGCGGGGGGATAAGGCAGCACTTGATGATGATGACGATCTTAGTCCGGCATTAAGCTATAAAGGGTTTATCCCTGAGCGTTAATCAGCTAACCACATTTGGTGAGAAGGTTAAGGAATTTCGGTTATCTCAGTTTCAGTTTTAATCGAATCGCCTTCTCACCATTCCCCCACTCAGTAAAATATCATGCCCTGATAAGGGTTTTCCCTGCATGCCGCAAGGCGGCTTGCCAGATCGCCGCAGTGGATTTCAAGAGCATGCCGGTCGGGATCGAGAAAATAGACAGATTCTCCCTCGCTACTATTGCTCTTCCACTCTGTTACGCCGTATTCGCGCAACCGCATTGTAGTGTTGGCAAAATCCTCCTGTGCCACGCTAAAGGCATAGTGGGTGTAGTCGGTCTGCGGTTGCTTTTGCCGTGCAGGATCCAACGATAAACACAGCCACAGGTCTCCCAGCATCAGATAGGCACCTTGCTGCCAACGAGCCTTGGGGATAAACCCCAGAATATTCACATAGAAACTAAAACTGCGCTCCACATCGCTTACTGCGAGTGTCAGGTGGTTAAACCCAATTAGCATGGTTTGGTAATCCCTCTTTGGATTGTCATAAATCCGTCGCATTGGTGCCGTAATGTAGCTGTAAGTTAACGAACCATGGATACATTCAATGATTAAATGGTATGAAGAAAGTGACGCCGAAGTAAACCGTAGTATTGCGTTAATCACCGGAGAGGATCCAGATAAATGGTATCCCTACGGCGGCGTAAAGGGTAAAGACTATTGCAAGAATCCCTCCGATGCCTGGCCAATTATTTGCGCCAATAAAATCAGCCTGAATGCCGTGACTCAAACTGAAGATGCCCATTGGCAAGCACGCATCACGACTCAGCAAGGTGACTGGCAAGCTGGAAGTCATAGCCCGTTGCGGGCCGCGATGATCTGTTTTTTGCTCAGTCAGCAAGCACAGTAACGTATTGGGTCATCACTCTTTTTGTTCGCTCCACAATTTTGCTAGCCTGTTAATGCTTCCCCGATTCTGATAATAGACTGCCGCTGACGGAGACTGTTTATGAAACGCATTATTAAGGGTGACACCAATCTCTCGCATTTAGTTATTGCCCATGCGGCAATTGACCACCACGCCAAAAGCTATGGCCTTCACCGTCAAGGTTGGCCATCCACCTACCTGATAAAATATCAAAACGATCGCGTGGCGGTAGAGGTCATCACCCGGCGCCAATCCTATGTCGCTACGCTGATGATCGGAGCGCGTTCTCTTAGCAAATTGTGTGGTATGCCAAGCTGACACTTGGCAGTCTGCCCGCTAATCGTTCCTTTAATTTCTGGCCCGGCAGATGATTGCCGGGTGCTAGGCTGTGTCCTTCAATTGCACGCAAATGGCCCCAGCCCTTAGGGTCGCGCGCCAAAAGCCCGTCCTCGGTGTTGTCGGGCTTGAACAGAGGGCCACTCTGCCCTTCGCCCTCCGCCTTGATAATGGGCTTTTGGGTCTGCGACGGCACCACGGGCAATTGGGACACAACCTAGTTCTTGATGCCTGTGGGCTTAAGTGTTAAAAAGCCGCCCGAACAGACATTTATAGATTGGCTATATCTTGCGCAATGATGCCGGGATCATCAGCCAGATGAGGATAAGATGGGCGGTCAGCTTCAGGATACCCCGCTAAAACGCGGATTAAAAAATAGACATATACAACTCATTGCGCTTGGTGGTGCCATTGGTACTGGCCTGTTTCTTGGCATTGCGAAAACAATCAAAATGGCTGGGCCTTCCGTGTTATTGGGTTATGCCATCGGCGGTTTTATTGCCTTTTTGATCATGCGCCAATTGGGGGAAATGGTGGTTGAAGAGCCGGTTGCGGGTTCTTTCAGCCATTTTGCCTACAAGTACTGGGGTGACTTTGCCGGTTTCCTTTCCGGTTGGAATTACTGGGCGATGTTTATTCTGGTGGGCATGGCCGAATTAACCGCCGTTGGTCTATACATCCAATACTGGTGGCCGGAAATCCCTACCTGGGCATCTGCCGCCGTGTTCTTTGTGGTGATAAACCTGATCAATCTGGTGAATGTACGTCTCTATGGTGAAACCGAGTTCTGGTTTGCCATCATCAAGGTAGCTGCGATCCTGGGCATGATTTTGTTTGGCGCCTATTTATTGGCCAGTGGCAACGGAGGCCCGGAAGCCAGTATCAGCAATCTTTGGGATCAGGGTGGCTTTATGCCCCATGGTCTGGGTGGACTGGTGATGGCAATGGCTGTGATCATGTTTTCGTTCGGCGGGTTGGAAATGGTTGGCATCACTGCCGCTGAAGCGGCTGAGCCGCGTAGCAGCATTCCTAAAGCGACTAACCAGGTAGTTTACCGGATCCTGATTTTCTATATTGGCTCATTGACGGTGCTACTGTCACTTTACCCTTGGGACAAAGTAGTGGAGGGGGAGAGCCCGTTTGTCATGATTTTCCACGCGCTTGACAGCAATCTGGTTGCGACGATCCTCAATGTCGTGGTGCTTACTGCTGCACTCTCGGTCTACAATAGCGGCGTATACTGTAACAGCCGAATGCTGTTCGGTTTGGCCACGCAGGGCAACGCACCAAAAGTATTGACCAAGGTCAACAAGCGGGGGGTACCCGTGTTATCAATTGCCTTATCGGCTCTGGCAACCTCAGTTGGCGTTTTTATTAACTACATTATGCCCGGTCAGGCGTTTGAATTATTGATGGCGATGGTGGTCTCTACGTTGGTTATTAACTGGGTCATGATATGTCTGGCGCACCTGAAGTTCCGTGCGGCAAAAAATCGCCAGGGCGTGCTCACCAGTTTCCGTGCACTATGGTACCCGTTTGGCAACTATCTGTGCCTGGTATTCCTGGCCATCATCCTGGTGATCATGTATTTCAGTGAAGGGAGCCGCATATCTGTCTTGCTGATGCCAGTATGGATAATGTTACTGTGGATTGGCTTTATCTTGAGCCGCAGGAAAAAAGGAGCGGGCAACATCGGACAGCGTATCAAATAAACGCCCGTGGAGGCGCTTTCTGCGCCTCCCAAAGCGCTTTGCAGACATCACCTTGGCGCGTTACAGTACGCGCAAATATCCGTAGCTCTTACATATCCCCGGCCAATCAATCACGTAGTCTCTGTGCGGTGCCGTTTTTGCTGATTTTACGCGGAGTAGAAAAATTGCAGTAGTAAAAAAGTCAGTTGTTTACTTGCTGGCTCTTATACTGAAAATAATTCGAGTTGCTCTAAAAGTGGTAAAGCTCTGCGAGTTGATGATCCATCAGCGGGCTGTCTTGTCACACTTGGCTACTGTCGGGAGAGGTTTGGATGAAGATAACCAATAAATATTATGACGCCAACAAGGCGCATCATACTCCGCAGGGATTTCGCAACCCGGAACCGACGCTACATGAAAAAGGGGATTTGAAACGCTGGCAGGATGAACGAAAAAAATTGGGCTTACCCAGGCCGCCGCAGGCTGGATATGCGCAATTTACCCAGCGCTGGTGGCAACAAGCCGATCTGAGTGGTTGCCAAGACAGTGTCTGGTGGCTAGGGCATGCTTCTGTATTGTTGCGGTTGGGCGGGCGTTATGTACTTATCGACCCGGTTTTGTCACATCGGGCATCCCCAGTCAATTTCTATGGGCCGAAACGTAAAACGCCACCACCGTTAACGGTACAACAGTTACCCGCAGTAGATGTGGTGCTGATTTCTCATAATCACTATGATCATCTAGACCGTAAGACGATTCGGGAACTGTCCAAACGTTTTCGTAGTGCCACTTTCATCGTGCCCCTAGGCCTTAAATCCTGGTTCAGCCGCTATCCGGCAAAAAGGGTCGTGGAGCTGGATTGGTGGGAAAGTTTGACACTGGACGATATGTCATTTTATGCCACGCCAGCACGTCATTGGAGCATGCGTACACCGTGGGACCGAAATCGGTCGCTATGGTGCGGTTTTGTGATCCACCACCCCGCGCTGCGTTTTTATTTCTCTGGAGACAGTGGCTACAGCGAGCAGTTGGTAGAGATTGGTTCTCGTCTTGGGCCATTCGATATCGCTGCGTTGCCTATCGGTGCCTATGCGCCAAGATGGTTTATGCAAGAGCAACATATGGATCCGCAACAGTCGGTTATGCTATATCAACAATTAAATCAGCCACGGGTGATCCCTATTCATTGGGGGGTTTTTGAGTTGGCTGATGAATCTTTGGATGAGCCTCCTGAGCAATTGATTCACGCACTGAGCAGCGCGGGGATTGAAGAACATCGGTTCCACCCACTAAAAATTGGTGAACGCATGGACATTGGACCTACCTCTTAATAGGTGCATTTCAGTTGTAGCCGGGTGGCTGCGTATCCCGCGTCTGGCAAGGCTTGGCGCGGTTAAAGAGGGGAGAGATAATTGCCTTTGGTAATACGGGAATAGATAGAAATAAACACCGAAACGGTCAAGAAATTCATAAATTCATCCAATTATCCCCTAGTTAAAATAGTTTTTTCTATATAGGTTAATACTCAAGTTGTTTATTTTTTCCTCTGCGGTTTGCCATGAAGATATAATCATATTCAATGACGTGAATATTTAATTTTTATGAATTTTTCATACACGGATCCTCCATCATGGCATGTTTATGCATATATGAGCGTTACAGCAGTACAAAAGCCTGATTCGGTAGACGAGTAAGTTGGTAGGTAACTATCCTGTTATGACAGGGTTTGCGGTTCAAAGGTCGGATCAGTAGTCGCTTCTGCCGCCCGTTCACCGATATTCAATTGTTGCATATAAAATTCCATAAAAATTCAAATTTTTTTAAGATTACTCCCCTGTGGAGTGGTTATATGTTGTCAAAAACATTGTCTGTGGGTTTGAAAGAATTGTTAAAATTCAGCACCCATGCGGAGTACAGAGCAACTTCTTTACAAAGCAGAAAATAGCTAAGCCTTCAACCACTTTTACCCTATTTAACCATTTATTGCTGTCGACCGTTTCAAATATGTGCGACACGTCCATCAGTGATTAAAAATGGCTTGCCATACTTTACAGAGTATGTGATAACGCACTTGGGTAAAACGAGGTACAGTTCTGTATATGTGTGGCATTTTCAGTAAAGAAGTTCTGAGTAAAGACGTTAGCGTTGAATACCGCTTCTCTGCCGATCCTTATCTTAGTGCCTCAAGCAGTAACGACTCTAGTTTGTCTATGTAACGCCTCCGGGCGGTTTAAACAATCCAAAGGAAATACTCAAGATGGCAAAGATCAAAGGTCAAGTTAAGTGGTTCAATGAGTCTAAAGGTTTCGGTTTCATCACCCCAGCTGATGGCAGCAAAGACGTGTTCGTACACTTCTCTGCAATCCAGGGTAACGGCTTCAAAACCCTGGCTGAAGGCCAGAACGTAGAATTCGAAATCCAAGATGGCCAGAAAGGTCCATCTGCAGTAAACGTTACAGCGATCTAATCAGTATCGGCTGTACAAAAAACCCGCCTTCAGGCGGGTTTTTCGTTTTTGCGATTGGCGGGATTTAGCCAGTTATCACGATCCCTGAATGCTGATTGCGGCCTTTAATACTCGGATGGCTGGGGTCTTGTTTACGACGATGGCTGTTGCGACGATAACTGGTGTATTTAAAACGCTGGGGTAGCTCAGGGTTGCTATTTGGGGTACAGATGGTACAGGTTCCTGCCTGATCAACTGCGGCGAACCCCAGGCCGTTGAGCTTGTGTTGTGCGATAGCAGCTAGATCCAGATGGCGATGGGTTGGGCTAATGGTTTCTGCAGGGTAGGGCAGCAACTGCTTAAAGTGCGTGACCAGTTCTTCGTTAACCTCATAACAGCACGCGCCCGCTGCAGCCCCGATAGAAACGACCCAGTTTTCGGTACTGTCCTCCTGATTTATCCTCTGCGCCATTTCCTCAAGAATACCATCCAGCAGGCCTCGCCAACCGGCATGTACCGCGCCGACCGCACTACCATCTTTACGGCTGAAAATCACTGGCAGACAATCCGCAGTTAGCACTGCGATCAGTATCCCCGGTTGGCGGGTAAAGAAACCATCGGCTTCTCCGCAATACTGTACAGGTTGGTCAATGTCGACAATACGTGTTCCATGTACCTGCTTCTTGTTGGCGAGAGTGGCTCGATAAGGCTGCAAGGGTAACGGTAACAGGGCGTTTTTATCACCAAAACCATGAATGATCCCTGGGATGGAGCTTAACAGCGGAGAGTAGTCGGTCATAAAACGTCTTTTGCCAGCATCTTAGAGTGGTTGCTAGTTTAGCCAGAATTTTAACCTATTAGCTAGGCTGTGTCCCTTAATTGCACGCGAGCGCCGCTGGCGGTCATTTGCGCACAGGGCAAGGCGTGAGCCGCGAGGTTTGGTGGACCAAATAAGCGGCGAACAACGCCGCAATGCGCGCAAATGGCCCCAGCCCGAAGGGTCGCGCCCCAAAAGCCCGTTCTCTGTGTTGTCGGGCTTGAACAGAGGGCCACTCTGCCCTTCACCCTCCGCCTTGATAACGGGCTTTTGGGTCTGCGACGGCACCACGGGCAATTAAGGGACACAGCCTAGTTTGTACTGCTTAATTATCTGTGGTGCTGTCGCAGATTAAATGCTCCTCGGCACTTTTACGTATTGGAGGCTAAACCGTTGCCTTGCATCGAACAGGTGCCTTCTTTAGACTACCCAACGCCGTAACTCTCTGGGATCAAAGCCATGTCTTATCAGTGCCCACTGTGCCATCAACCGCTTAATTTCGTCAGCCTGCAATGGCGTTGTGAAAATAACCATCAATTCGACCAAGCCAAAGAGGGTTATGTCAATTTAATGCCCGTGCAGTACAAGCGTTCCAAACAGCCGGGAGATAGTGCAGAGATGATGCTCGCACGCCGTGCATTTCTTGATGGTGGGTATTATCAGCCGCTGCAACAGCGGGTAGCTAACTTATTGACCGAAGTGGTCCCTGCTGAGGCACAAGCTTTGCTGGATATTGGTTGCGGAGAAGGTTATTACACTGCAGCGGTGGCGGAACAGCTTTTTCGATCAAGGAGGGTAGCCGTATACGGCCTGGATGTTGCTAAAGGGGCCATTCGCCTGGCGGCAAAACGTTACCCCAAAGTCTCATTCTGTGTGGCATCCAGCCATCGGCTGCCGTTTGCCGACGCTTCTCTCGATGCTGTGTTACGTATTTATGCACCTTGTAAAGCTGAAGAGCTGGCGCGGGTGGTCAAGCCTGGCGGTTTAGTATTAACGGTATCGCCAGGGCCAAGGCATCTTTACCAGTTAAAAGAAATTGTTTACCAGGAGGTTAAGTTACACGCGGAAGACACCGAACAACTGGAGGGATTTACCAGCGAAATGACCGAACAACTGGCTTACCCTATGTCGTTGCCGGGAGAACAGGCGGCCAATTTATTACAGATGACACCATTTGCTTGGCGCGCCTCTTTGGAGGTGCACAACAGTTTGGCGACCGAGACAGCTTTTGCCTGTGAGACAGATTTTGTGATTCGTTTGCACCGCCGATACAAGTAGGAAAGCCTGCCATTGGCTGGCTTTCTCAGCGGGAAAGATCAGGCAATATAGCCTAAGTGCTCAAGCAGAATATTAGCGCCTATGCCGATTAACACTACGCCGCCAAGGATTTCTGCGCGTTTACCCAAGATAGGGCCGATAAAACGGCCAATCATCATGCCGAGCGTGGCCATAATCATGGTGGCACAACCGATCGCCATCGCAGTATGAACAATATTAACCTGCAGGAAGGCTAACCCGACACCGATAGCCATGGCATCAAGACTGGTTGCGATTGCAGTTGCTACCAGTACCCAGAAGCCGTGACGCTTAACTTGCCGGCTTTCTTCCGGGTTGTTTTTCGTACCTTCAACGATCATGCGCATGCCAAGTATAAATAACAGGCTGAAGGCAACCCAGTGATCCCATTCCATGATGTATTGGCTGGCAAACAACCCGATGCTCCAGCCGATAAGCGGAGTAATGGCTTCGATGATGCCAAAGATCAGGCCGGTACGAATAGCTTCACGAAAACGAGGTTTATGCAGCGCGGCACCTTTACCCACAGATGCAGCAAATGCGTCTAGGGACATGCCAAAAGCCAGGATGAGTGTTGCAGAAAGGTTCATGTTGAATAGTCTCGGCCGGGCGGCTCCATATACACGTAACCCACCCCCCAACCTTACGACGGCGTTACGTGTCTATGGTCTCGCCAACCTCTATGGCTATCCGCACCACGTTTCAGATTAGAAACGAGTATGTTGATACGGACGTTTCTGATTTTCATTCACCAGAAACCGGCTACTCCCCAATAACGGCGAAACAGTAACATACTATTTTAACCGGGTACAACCATTATTTATTCTAGTCTTCTTTATGAAATTGAGAATTATTTTTATTCAATGCTATTCTTAAGGATAATACGGTGATAATAGCAGCATGACTGCGGAAATAATAACCAAGGAAATAAAGAGTATTGCTTAAATATTATCCAAAACTATTATTTTTATAAATAAAGATACTCTCAATTTTGCTTATTTTATTGATTTTCAACGAAAAATTTATAAATTACTTCCAGGTTATCTAACTGTGTAACCTGGATGAATAATCTACGCCGTTCTAAATCTATAACCAGGATACCATCTTCAGATAAATTCATTGTTCTAATGCGGGAATATTCTATAAAGGTATTTGCATAGAAAAAACCCCGAGATTTAAACAGCATTTTTGGCCAGCGAATATAGGATATATAAATGGCAATCAATGCCAAGGAAATTAAAAGGTAGGTGGTTAATGCGGCACCTTGGCTGGTAACATTCTGGTAGATCAGAATGACGATCAAACCGACGAAGATCAGGCAGTCAAGCCGATTGCTGCGCTTTAACTTTATTTTCAACAGCGTTCTGCCTTTCAACAGGTCCATGCCAAATTCATCATAGAGCGCGTACAACAGCAGCAGCACAATAAAAATCAGTAGTACGCCATCGGTCAACGACATTTCACCACTCCATCAATAAAACCGGGGGTATCCCCCCCGGCTGTCAGAGAAAATTACAGGCCAAGTAGACCACTCCAGTAACCCACGATACCGATAACGAAGAAGCCGATGATGATCCATAGCGCATTGACTTTTTTGCGCAGTAGCCACATACAGCCAAAGGTGAGTAACAGCGGTACCAAACCTGGCATCAGTTGGTCAAGGATGGTTTGGACGGTCGTCACCGTAGTGTGGCCGGTTTGGTCGGTAATTTTCGATACCACTAGCGGGATGTTCACGTGCGTCCACTTGTTAACCAGGGCCCCCATGACAAACAGGCCGAGAATGGACGCCCCTTCCGTCAGTTTCTGCAGGAAGCCACCGCCCATATCACCAACGATATCAACTCCTTTGCGATAACCGTAGGCTACGCCGTAGTAACGTACCAGCAGGCGAACCAGGTTAAACAGAACAAAGAACAGAATTGGGCCGAGCAGACTGCCGCTCATGGCAATACCTGCCCCAAGTGCGGCAAATACCGGGCGCACGGTTCCCCAGAAAATCGGGTCACCGACGCCAGCCAGCGGCCCCATCAGGCCAACCTTGATACCGTTGATAGCGGCATCATCGATAGCGGCACCATTGGCACGCTGTTCTTCCATGGCCGCGGTAACGCCAAGTACAGGGGCTGCGACATAAGGGTGGGTATTGAAGAACTCCAGATGACGTTTAATGGCTTGCTTACGGTCGTCGTTATTCTCCGGATACAGACGGCGGATCACCGGAACCATAGCGAAACAGAAACCCAATGCCTGCATACGCTCGAAGTTCCACGAACCCTGAAACAGGTTAGAACGCACAAACACGCCGCGAATGTCGGCAGCTGTCAATTTTTTTTGAGCTGTAGTATCAACCATTTCTTTCACCTATTCCTAGTCCAGTTCGTTATCAAGGCCGTTGGCATTGGCAGGGCCAGCCTGAACAACCTGAGACTTGTTGTATTTTGGGCTCAGTTGGATATAGAGCACCGCCATCACAGCACCAATCACGCCGAGTGCAACCAGGTTAAAGTTGGTGAAGGCTGCGGTAACGAAGCCGAGGTAGAAGAATGGCATCAGATAACCGGCTCGCATCATGTTGATGACCATCGCGTAACCGACCACAACAATCATGCCACCGGCAATATTCAGACCGCTGGTGACAACTTCCGGAATAGAGTTAAGCAGCGCGTGAACACCTGCGGTGCCAACGGATATTGCAACAATAACGGCTGGGATCGCGATACGCATGGCTTGCAGCAGCAAAGCCAGGATATGGATCCAGGTAATGCCGGTCAGGCTGCCGCGTTCAGCAGCGCTGTCAGCCGCATGCTGGAAGGCAACGGTCACCGTACGGACGATGATGGTCAACACCTGACCGGCCGCCGCCAGTGGGATCGCCAAGGCAATACCGGCCCCAATGTTTTGCCCACCTGCGATAACCAGGATCGTTGAGATAATAGAGGCCAGAGCGGCATCAGGTGCCATTGCGGCCCCAATATTCATCCAGCCCAGCGCGATCATTTCCAACGTACCACCGATGATGATACCGGTTTTCATATCACCGAGGATCAAGCCAATTAACGTACAGGCGACCAATGGACGATGGAATTGGAACTCATCCAGAACGGAACCCATACCGGAAATGCATGCGACGATAAATATCAGCACAATCTGAAGAGTGGAGATCTCCATTGTACTTCTCCTATAACTAAAGAGACGTGAGTGAGAAATTAACGGTGTTGGCCATTAATTGAGCTTGTTGATCAGATCCATCATTTTTAACCGGCTATCGGAAGAGACTTTGCGAACTTCCAGTTCAATACCCCGGTCGTTTAATTTCTTAAACGCTTCGATGTCTTTTGCATCAACAGATACTGCGTTGTTAACCTGCGTTTTACCCTGACGGAACGCCATACCACCGATATTCACCGATTTAATCTCTATACCACCTTCAACCACCCGCCAGACATCGGTTGGGTTGGTGAACAGCAACATAACGCGCTCACCGGCATATTTTGGGTTATTCCAGACGCGTATAGCTTTCGCCACGTCAACAACATGGGCGGTAACGCCCGGTGGCGCAACTTGGGTCAGCAGGGTTTTACGGACATGATCGGCAGCGACTTCATCGCTGATAACAATGATGCGGCTGACGTTGGTCTCCTTGGTCCAACGTGTGGCTACCTGGCCGTGGATCAGGCGATCGTCAATACGTGCCAGGCCAATCTTCATACGATCATTGGCACCGAGCGGCGCTTGTGGCTCGGCAACACTCGGTGTTGGAGCAGTTTGTGGCGTAACCGGAGTCATACTCTTTTCCGCCGGTTTTTTAAGCGCCTTCACGCCTTCACGCCCGGCTTCCAGCGCCATAGCGACAAGTTCGTCGAGGCTGGGGTTGTCATCACGGCCCATGAAGGTTTCAACCAGCATTGGAACGTTAACCCCGGTGATAACCTCATAACCCTCTTTTTCGACGGCAATCCTGCTGGCCGCGTTGAACGGGCTGCCGCCCCAGGTATCTACCAGAAACAGGACACCATTGCTGGTATCAAGTTGGTCGATTTTCCCATTGTATTTCTCGATTAATGTTTCAGCATTTTCACCGGGAACAAAGTCTATATAGGCGACGTTACTTTGCTCACCTAATAGCATCTCAGCTGTTTTCAGCAATTGTTCAGCCGCAGTTCCGTGTGTGCTGATGATAATAGCTATTGCCACTCGCTACCTCCTCGTTAAACTTAAGACACAATTTGTGTCTTTCTCGTTACCGTCCTGGTAGTCATTTCCTCGGTTTGTGTGAATTATGATAGAAGAAAATTACAACTAGCATTTATCTGGTAGATTTAAAACCGGTAAGGGTCCATGCGCATTGACTGCATTTATTTTATTGAGTGAAAGAATAAATTTTGTGACCTTGCTCAGCTATTAGCGGATCGATTTACCCGGAAGGTTTGTTTGAGGAATTAAACAACAACGATGTTACGAAATAATACGTAAGGTAAAAATTGCTACTTCACCACCGAATAATTTCCTGCTAAAGTGCGCTCCTATTTTATTTGTAAGGAGTGAAGGGCCTCAGCCCTCCCTATGGACTGTCACCGAAGTTACTGTTTTCCAACGTTCCACCCGCCACCACATGGTGCGGTAAACATCTTCAGGGCTGCCGCCCGTTTCCCGGTACTACGATCCCGTTTGCATCTTGTTCTTGCTTGCACAACCTTTGCGTTTATCCCTCTATGCTTGAGCATCGCTCAACAAACCTCTCTTTTTTCCGGAGTCTGACATGGAAATCTTAATGGACCCCACGATTTGGGCTGGGTTAATGACTCTGGTGGTTTTGGAGATCGTACTGGGCATCGATAACCTGGTGTTTATCGCTATTCTGGCCGACAAGTTGCCCCCGAAACAGCGTGATAAAGCGCGTGTCATCGGTTTGTCGTTGGCTTTGTTTATGCGCCTTGGCTTGCTTTCGGTGATTTCGTGGATGGTCACGCTGACCAAACCTCTGTTTAGCGTTGCTGATTTCAGCTTCTCTGGCCGCGATCTGATCCTGCTGTTGGGGGGAATATTCCTGCTGTTCAAAGCCACAATGGAATTACACGAACGGCTGGAAGGGAATACCCATCAGGAGGGTGCCAACAGAGGCTATGCCAAATTCTGGGCGGTGGTAGTACAGATTGTTATTCTTGATGCGGTCTTCTCGCTCGACGCGGTAATCACCGCCGTGGGTATGGTGAATGATTTACCGGTCATGATGGCTGCGGTAGTGATTGCTATGGCCGTGATGTTGCTGGCTTCCAAGCCGCTGACCAACTTCGTAAACGCACATCCGACCATTGTCGTACTCTGCCTGAGCTTCCTGTTGATGATCGGCCTGAGCTTGATTGCTGAAGGCTTTGGTATACACATACCTAAAGGTTATCTATACGCGGCCATTGGTTTCTCGATCCTTATCGAATCTTTTAACCAGATCGCGCGGCGCAACTACATCAAGCATGAAGCACGCCGTCCAATGCGTGAGCGAACGGCTGAAGCTATCATGCGTCTGATGGGGCAACCGCATGCGCAACCGCAGGTTGACGATAATACTCCGCGTAAAGTGAAGGAAACCTTTGCTGAAGAGGAACGCTATATGATCAGTGGTGTGCTGACACTGGCTTCCCGAACGTTGCGTAGCGTAATGACTCCGCGAACAGAGATTTCCTGGGTTGACTGCGAACGCTCCCGTGACGAAGTGCGCGAGCAACTGCTGGATACGCCTCACAGCCTGTTCCCGGTGTGCCGCGATGAGCTGGATGAAATCATTGGTGTAGTGCGCGCCAAGGATCTCTTGGTCGCGTTGGATCGGGGAGTGAACATTGCTGAGTTTGCCGCCCTGACTCCGCCACTGGTGGTGCCGGAAACCATGGATGTGATCAAACTGCTGGCGGTATTACGCCGAGCTAAGGGCCGTTTGGTGGTGGTGACCAACGAGTTTGGTGTAGTACAGGGGTTGGTAACACCGCTAGATGTATTGGAGGCTATCGCAGGAGAATTCCCTGATGAGGATGAAACGCCCGATATTGTCGCAGAAGATGGCCGCTGGCTGGTCCAAGGCGGCGCAGATCTGCACTCGTTGGAACAGGCGTTGAACTGTGACGATCTGGTCAGCCCGACAGAGGATTACGCTTCCCTTGCGGGTTTCCTGCTCTCTCATTCAGGCCACATGCCAACGGTGGGGGATGTGATCGAGCTTAACTCACTACGCTTTGAGATCCTTGCCGTCTCTGATTATCGCATCGAGTTGGTCAGCATCAGCAAAGTGATATCGCCCTACGATCAGGACGAGTAACTAGCTTAGGCCGAAGGATTCGCCTTCGGCCTTCCCGCTTCCGGTTTGGTTTGCTGACCGGTAGCCCGTAGGCGGCTCTCATATTGTTGTAGCCAAGATGGAAACACATCAATAGGCATCGGTTTGGCGAAGTAGTAACCTTGCAGCGCATTGACCTTGCGTAAACGCAGATACTCTGCCTGTTCTTCTGTTTCAACCCCTTCTGCAACCAGCTTGAGTTTCAGGCGCTGTGCCAGCGTGATAATGGTATCGGTCACGGTAGCGTTGATTGCGTCGGTACCAATTGCCGCGGTAAAGCCATGGTCTATTTTCAATACGTCAGGGCTGAGCTTTTTCAAGTAACTCAGCGAACTGTGCCCGGTACCAAAGTCATCAATCGCCAGCATGATGCCCATCTCTTTCAGCGTTTTAAGCTGTTCATGCTGAACTTCCGATAACGCAGTACGCTCAGTCAGTTCTAACATCAATGACGCCATTGGTTCTGCTGGCAACCAGATGTGGCGAATATCATCAATAATGCTGACGGTGTTGAAATGCTCTGCAGCAACGTTAATGCTGATATAAAACGAAGGGCGTTGCGGGAACAAGTTAAGGTTTTCTACTACTGTCGTCATCAGATAACGCGTCAACGGAATGATGAGATCATGCTGCTCAGCTAAGGGAATAAACACGTCGGGGGAAATCCAGCCTTGGCGCTTGTTCTTCCACCGCAGTAAAGTCTCGACACCCGCACAGCGGCCATTCTCACTATTAATAATCGGCTGGCAGTAAACGCGAAACTCGTGATGGGCGATGGCGTGGCTGATAGAGTAAGTCATGCTCATCCGGTTGGCTGTACTCAGATACACCACATAAGCCGCCAGTAGGCTCAGCATCAGGGCCAGGGGAATATGGTGTGGTAAAGCTGCAAGTGCCAAATCAGTGGCATTCGGGCCATAAAGCGATATAGAAAAGGGATACTTGGCCGACTGGGCGGTGTATTGCAGGTTTTCCGATTGAGCAGAGGTGGGGGTAATTTCCTTTTGGCCGTATTCCAGGCTGCGTTCACCGATGTTTAAAACTACCCTGTGGGCGAAAGGTTCCTGAGGTTCAAGCAGGAAGTTGGCTAACAGCCCGATATTGAAAACATTCAGTACGCCACTGCTGCTCTCTTGCTTGTCCAACGGAGTCCACAGCACCAGTGTAGGAGTCCCTTTTGCTACTACCAGTGAAGGATGAAGCTCCATTTGTACTTTGTCATTGACCAGCGTCGGGAAAAAGTTGGAAAAAACAAAATTACGCTGGCCAAACAGACTGGAACAATAGATTGTCCCATTTTTCACCAGCAGAATAGCGCGCAAAGCCTGATTTTGTGCGGCACGATAACGCAGCGTGGGCATTACGGATTCGCAAGGTTGCCCGACCAGCGGCAAAGTGTCAGCGGTTTGTTGCTCCGCAGGTAAAAGTAGCTCATTAAGCTTGTTAGTGATGCGAGCCGCCAAGACTCGCTGGTTCTGCTCAGTTTTGCTGACCTCCTGATAATAACGGGTATACAGTGAAGTCAATAAAATAGCTATCCCAACTGCACCGGCAATAAGCCAACGGTAAAAACGATAATTCGAAGCGGCAAGTTGGGTCATCACCATCAAATAAGTCCTTGTTCAGCCAAATAGCCAAAATCGAGTTTCAGGCTATACTCGTCATACTTCAAGTTGCATGTGCGTTGGCTTTCCTCACTTACCCCAGTTACTTACTTGAGCAAGCTCCTGGGGGTTCGTTGCGTTGCCGCCTTCCTGCAACTCGAATTATTTAGAGTATAAAATCCTGCTATACGATTGCAGTCTAATTCTAGACTATCCATTCAGAAAATTACCGTAATTCAATAAACTATTTCAATCGGCCTATTTCAGGAAGAAAATCGTTGACTGACTGAACAAAAAACAGACACCTATAAGGCCATTCTGCAAACGCTGGATCACAAAAAGAAAGCCCTGCCAGGAAGGCAGGGCTGAGGTTGATGACAAAGTCGCCTTCTGACCCGAGATACCCGGGCCTAGCGCACCGAGGGGCGCTCCGACGGCTTACGCCGTTACGACCCCATCGGCACGCTCTCCCTAATAACGGGGTTTGTCAGCAGTCTGAGCCCTGCCAGGAAGGCCGGGCTTCGTCAGGGTTATACGCTGATCAGTCACATTGGACTTTAATCGCCAGACCACCGCGTGATGTTTCACGGTATTTAGCGTTCATATCTTTGCCGGTTTCGTACATGGTTTCGATCACTTTATCCAAAGACACACGTGGTTCACTGGTACGTCGCAATGCCATACGCGCTGAATTGATCGCTTTCACGGATGCGATTGCATTGCGTTCGATACAGGGAACTTGCACCTGGCCAGCTACCGGGTCGCAGGTCAGGCCCAGATTATGTTCCATACCGATCTCAGCGGCTATGCAAACCTGCTCAGGACTACCGCCTAACAGTTCTGCCAGACCCGCTGCGGCCATCGAGCAAGCAACGCCCACTTCGCCCTGGCAGCCAACTTCAGCGCCAGAGATAGAGGCATTCATCTTATATAATGCCCCGATAGCACCGCATGCCATAAAGTAGCGAATGTAAATGTCTGGGCTGACGGATTCGATAAAGTGATCGTAATACGCCAATACAGCAGGAACGATCCCGCAGGCACCGTTTGTTGGTGCGGTAACCACGCGGCCACCCGCGGCGTTTTCTTCATTTACTGCGAGTGCGAACATATTGACCCAGTCGATCACATTCATTGGGTCATTAGACAATTTATCAGAGGAGACCAACAGGCGACGCAATGCCGAAGCGCGGCGCGGTACTCGCAGTGGCCCCGGCAGGACGCCTTCGGTATTCAGGCCACGATCGATACAGGCACGCATGGTTTGCCAAATGTCACTGAAATAAGTTTCGATTTCCTGCTTGCTGTGCAGTGCCAGTTCGTTTTGCATCACCATCCCGGACAAGGAAAGACCGGTAGTACGGCAGTTTGCCAACATCTCGCTCGCAGAATGGAAGGGATAGGGGACAATGACCTCACTACTATCTGCTTTGCCGAAGTGTTCCTCATCAACGATAAATCCGCCACCTATTGAGTAATAGGTCTTAGTGTAAATTTGCTTATCCCCGGCAAAAGCGTGGATTTGCATGCCGTTTTCGTGCAGTGGCAGATTGTCGCTACGGAAAACCATGCCGCCGTCGCGAGGGAAGTCGACTTCATGTCGCCCACTGGCCAGCATTAGGCGCTGGCGTTGCTCAACATCGCGAATGAACGCAGGAATACCGTCGATATCGACAGTATCCGGCATGTTGCCAGCCAAGCCGAGAATGATGGCAATGTCAGTGTGGTGGCCTTTACCGGTCAATGAAAGTGAGCCATATACGTCAACGGCAACACGCGTGACAGAAGACAGTAGGCCTTCATGTACCAGATCGTCGACAAACTGTTTACCGGCTTTCATTGGTCCTACCGTATGAGAACTCGATGGGCCGATGCCGATCTTAAACATGTCGAAAATGCTAATCACGCTAAACTCCTTAAAAGAGACATATTGTTATGACTGCGCGTTGAAGATGCGCAGGGTACTGCAATGGCGTAAAAGAGCCCTGTGGCTTTTTTCGCATGAAAAAATTCGTGGTACAACTTATGCTCTGGATAGTGCCAAAAAGAGGCAATCCAAGGTGCTTTAAATCGACCCAGTTCCTATGGTGGCAATCTGTCACCATACCGGTAAGCAGCGCTGGATTTAACCCTATAGCGTTAGCGGTTTATTCCGGGTCAAGGTATTTTACAGGTATTTAGTAATGTTGAAGAGAGAGATTTCAGTTTTTTAAAAGACTGATTGCAAGAAAGGTAGGTGAAAAAGCATTTCTGTTAAGTGATAACGATCGCTTAACACATAAATAGGCCATTGCTCCGGGGAGTAATGTGATGAATGTCACAATTAAATACTCACCTGTTGTGCGAGCCGCCGGATAATTGCTGCGGTAAGCCCCCAAACAAACTGGCTCTGATACCAGGAAAGATAAAGTCGATGCGTGTGACCACTGCGGTGTATATCCAATGGGTAATAACGTGAGAGCGAAAGCGCTTCATACAGCGGCATTTCAAATACTTCAGCAACTTCATCTTCATTGGCGTGAAATTCGATATCTGCCGGGATCAAACCCACGACAGGCGTGACCTTGAAACCGGTATTACTGTCTAGTGGTGCCAGTTGACCGAGTATTTTTACCGCATGCGCAGGAATGGCTACCTCCTCCTGCGCTTCCCGTAGGGCCGTCGCGATTGGCGAAAGGTCGTCATGATCGGTTTTTCCTCCAGGGAAGGCGACCTGCCCTGCATGCTTACGCAATGAATCGGCCCGACGAGTAAGCAGCAAGGTAGGTTCCGGCCTGCAGATAATCGGGATCAGTACCGCCGCCGGGCGGACGTTATAAGAGAGCTGCGCAGCCTGTGGCAACTGTAACTGAAAACGGCTGATAAAATCAGCCAGCGAAGGTGGGTAAGACTGATGGCTCACGAAACGGTAAACTCCCCCAATTGCGGCAAGATACGGCCCAACTTATCAAATGTTTCCTGATATTCGGCCTGTTCCTGACTGTCGGCTACGATCCCGCCGCCAGCTGAACAGAAAATGTGTCCATCTTCGGTGGTTAGGGTTCGTATGGTGATATTGGTATCCATGGTACCGCAGAAACTGATATAGCCAATGCTGCCGCAATAGGCGTTGCGTCGTTGCGGTTCAAGCTCCTCAATAATCTCCATGGCACGTACTTTGGGTGCCCCTGTGATTGAACCCCCTGGGAAGCAGGCGCGCAAAAGTTCAGTAGCGGGTGTAGCACTGGGAAGCGTCGCCGTAATGGTACTTACCAGGTGATGCACTGCCGGAAATGGTTCGACCTTAAACAGGTCGGGAACACGCACGCTGCCAGGTTGCGCGACTCGGCCTATATCATTACGCAACAAATCAACGATCATTAGGTTCTCGGCCCGATCTTTCGCCGAGTTGGCAAGTTTCTCTGCCTGCTCAGCATCCAGGTTGGCATCGGCAAGGCGCGGCAGAGTGCCTTTTATCGGCCGGGTTTGGATCTGCTGGTTTTCCAACCACAGGAACCGTTCCGGCGATACGCTCAGCACACAGTTTTGTGCAAAGCGCAGGAAAGCCGAGAACGGTGCGCGGTTGCTGGCACTGAGTTGAAGGAATGCCTGCCACTCGTTCCCTTGATATGGGGCGGAAAAGCGTTGGGCCAAATTGATCTGATAGCAGTCGCCGCTGAGAAGATATTCCTGGATACGGCGGAATTTCTCACCATATTGCTGGCGCGTCATGTTCGCCTGCCAGTTGCCGGTCAAGCTAAAGGCTTTAACCTGCTGGGCTTGTTGCTGGTTAAGCCACTGCCAACGCTGTTCAACATCGTCATAACTGAGCAGTGTCAGCGTTTCTCGCTGATGATCGGCGATCAATGCCCAATCGTAAATCCCCACGGCCATATCCGGCAGCTTGATATCTGCCTGAGCGCGTTGCGGGAGTTTTTCTACTCGTCTGCCCAAGTCATAACCGAATAGCCCGAGCGCTCCACCCTGGAAAGGCAGATCGCTATTCGATAATGGGGATAAGTTCATGGCATCGAGTTGTTGTTGCAACAATAGGAAAGGATCATCCTGTGAACAATGCCGGAGATCATTGCGCTGAATTTCGGTATCGGAACAGCAAGTTGTCAGCGTGATGCGTGGTTCTGCCACTAGGATATCGAAGCGGCTATGGGAATGCTCGGCAAATCCTGAATGCAGCAACATAGCCCAAGGGCTTTGCGCCAACGGGGCAAACAGCTCCAACACAGCAGTACGAGTATAAGGTAAAGATTTAATATTTGGCGTGGAGGCACTCATGATTATCAAAAAACCTGACTGAAACAGCGATGTTGGGCGGCTATTCTGCCATATTACGTGCGCAGACGCAGCCCGCAGAGAAAGAAGCAAGTTCAATACGGCACGAAAATATTGACGAGTTGCAGGTGGTAAGACAACAGACGTTGGGGTCCACGGGTTTAGAGCGTATAATCCGCGTCCACCTTTACTGGGGAGAAACACATGCTTGCAGGTATGCCGTCACTGAGCCACGAAGAACAGCAGGAAGCTGCTGAACGTATTCATCATCTTATGGAACAGGGGATGAGCAGTGGTGAAGCCATCGCGCTCGTCGCGCAGGAAATTCGTGAGAAACATCAAGGCGATCAAGTGACTGCCTTGTTCGATGATGAAGAGGATGAACAGGAAGATCAGGAAGAACCAACAGAGTACCTGGACGAAGATTCGGAAGACGACGAAAATTATTGATGTTGTCGAGGGACGGCATGCCGTCCCTCGAGAATGTTATCCCTGCACTTTGACGGCAGCGGCGGCCTGCTTTGCTAACGTGACCGCTTGTTCTACATCTGTTGCGGTAGCCAGTGCAACGCCTAGGCGGCGTTTGCCACTGATGTCTGGTTTGCCGAATAAGCGTACCTGATTGTAACCTTGCAGAGCGGCGTCTAGTGCGCTGAAACGCACGTTATTGCTGGTGAGTTCTGGCAGGATCACCGCAGAAGCGGAAGGCCCAAATTGGCGGATAGCGTTGATTGGTAACCCGAGGAAAGCGCGAACATGCAGTGCGAACTCCGACAAATCCTGTGAAATCAGCGTGACCATCCCGGTATCGTGCGGGCGTGGAGAAACTTCACTGAAAATCACCTCATCGCCGCAGACAAACAGCTCTACACCGAACAAACCCAACCCGCCTAAGGCATTGACGACTTTTTCTGCGATTTCCTGTGCGCGGCCAAGCGCTAATTCAGACATCTGTTGCGGCTGCCAGGATTCGCGGTAGTCACCGTCTTCCTGACGATGGCCGATGGGGGCGCAGAAATGGATGCCATCAACGGCTTTGATCGTCAGCAGAGTGATCTCGAAATCAAATTTCACCAATCCTTCAACAATCACTCGCCCCCCCCCGGCGCGACCACCCTGCTGCGCGTAATGCCAAGAGGAACTCAACTGATGTTCTTCACGGATCAGGCTTTGCCCCTTGCCTGACGAACTCATGACAGGTTTGACGATACACGGATAACCAATTTCTGCCGCAGCTTGTCGGAAGTTCTCTTCGTTATCGGCAAAACGATAGCTTGAAGTAGGCAGCCCCAGGGTTTCGGCAGCCAGACGACGAATACCTTCACGATTCATAGTAAGACGCGTAGCCTCGGCGCATGGCACGACACGGTGACCTTGCTTTTCCAGCTCAACCAGCATGTTGGTTGCGATGGCTTCAATTTCTGGCACGATGTAGTCGGGACGTTCCTGTTCGATCAGGGCCTTCAGGGCATCGCCATCCAGCATATTGATAACATGGCAGCGGTGTGCAACATGCATGGCAGGGGCGTCGGCATAACGATCCACGGCAATTACTTCCAATCCTAAACGCTGGCATTCGATAGCAACTTCTTTACCCAGTTCACCTGAACCGAGCAGCATGACACGCGTGGCGGAAGGGCGCAGGGCGGTTCCAATCGTTAACATAGTTTCGTACCTGATTCTGAAAGAGTTAATTCGGTCTGACAACGAGTGCGCAGTATATGCGAAAACGATTGCGTGTGCAGCTGGCAGTACTTAAATCGAGGTGTGAACAGAAATCTGTTATCATCGGCGCCAGATCCGGCGCCTGCCCAATGGCCGCGCCACCTTTCCACTTGCCATATAAGAGTCATTGCCGTGAGCACAGTTTCCTTTTCTTCCCTGCCACTGCCAGCCGAACAGTTGGCCAACCTCAACGAACTGGGGTACGCCGAAATGACGCCGGTACAGGCCGCCGCGCTGCCCGCCATACTGAAAGGGCAAGACGTGCGTGCCAAAGCGAAAACCGGCAGCGGTAAGACAGCGGCGTTTGGCATTGGCCTGCTGGATAAAATCAATGTTACCCAAGTGGCCACACAGGCGCTGATCCTGTGCCCGACGCGTGAACTGGCCGACCAGGTAAGCAAAGAGTTGCGCCGCCTTGCCCGCTTTACGCAGAACATCAAGATATTGACCCTTTGTGGTGGCCAGCCGGTTGGGCCACAGCTCGACTCCCTGGTGCATGCTCCCCATATCGTTGTGGGGACGCCAGGCCGCGTGCAGGAGCATTTGCGCAAGAAAACCCTGGTACTGGATGAACTGAATGTGCTGGTGCTTGATGAGGCCGACCGCATGCTGGATATGGGCTTCGCGGACGACATCGATGACGTGATCAGCTATACGCCACCCACGCGCCAGACTTTGCTGTTTTCTGCCACTTATCCGGCTGGGATCGAACGCATCAGTGCCCGGGTGCAGCGTGAACCGCTGAATGTAGAAGTCGAGGAGGGGGATGATCAAACCAATATCGAGCAGCGTTTCTATGAAACCACGCGCGATCAACGTCCTGCACTTCTGGTTGCGGCACTGCGTCACTATCAGCCTTCCTCCTGCGTGGTATTTTGTAACACCAAGCGTGACTGTCAGAGCGTGTTTGAAGCGCTCGAAAGTCGTGACATCAGCGTGTTGGCGCTTCACGGCGATCTGGAACAGCGTGATAGGGACCAGGTATTGGTGCGTTTTGCCAATCGGAGTTGCCGTGTACTGGTGGCGACCGATGTTGCTGCTCGTGGGCTTGACATCAAAGAGTTGGCGTTAGTGGTCAACTACGAACTGTCGTTTGATCCGGAAGTGCATGTTCACCGCATTGGTCGCACGGGGCGTGCTGGTTTGAATGGGCTGGCCATCAGCCTGTGTACGCCACAGGAAATGGTACGTGTTCATGCCCTTGAGGACTATTTGCAGATGACCGCGAAGTGGGTACCGGTGTCTGAATTGAGCGGTGCACCAAACACCCCCCTTGAAGCGGAAATGGTCACGCTGTGCATTGACGGTGGCCGGAAGGCAAAAATTCGCCCAGGCGATATTCTTGGTGCATTGACCGGAGATGCTGGGCTGACTGCGGCAGAAGTGGGGAAGATCGACATGTTCCCGGTACACGCTTATGTGGCCATCCGCAAAGCCAGTGCGCGCAAGGCATTGCAACAGCTTCAGCAGGGAAAGATAAAAGGTAAGAGCTGCAAGGTAAGGTTATTGAAATAATAAGTTATGGATTGCTTGCAGCTCGGCTTGGAAGTACTTTATACTGTATAAAACTACAGTATTATCACCTTTGAGGAAACGTTCATGACTGTTGAAGTTAAATATGTAGTGGTCAGAAACGGTGAGGAAAAAATGACTTTCGCAAATAAGAAAGAAGCCGATGCCTACGACAAAATGCTTGACCTGGCTGATAGCCTGGGCGAGTGGTTGCAGCAAGCACCTGTTACGTTGGAAGAAGAACAGCGTGAAGGGCTAAGCCTTTTCCTGGCCGAACATAAAGACGTGCTATCTCAGATCTTGCGCGGTGCCGCTCCACAAGAAACGGTAAAAAAGCCGGTTAAAAGCAAAACTGATAAAACGGCTCCCACCCCGGAAGAAGACGCTGAGTCTGGAGAGCAGGCAGCCTGAGCCGTTGCATACTCAATGGGTTTCAAGTTGCAGGCAATTTTTGCTCCAGCAACTTGAAGTCACTTGGGTATATACCCAAAATAATTCGAGTTGCATGTAGGCGGCAAGTCTGAGAGTCGCCAGGAGCATAGCTCACTATGTGACTGGTGCGAACGGATGATGCCAACACCCATGCAACTTGAAGTATGAAGGGTATAGCAGATTGTTATATAAGGAGAGGTAATGTCCCGTGAAATCACTTTTTTCAGCCGCTTTGAGCAAGATATTCTGGCTGGGCGTAAAACCATCACTATCCGTGACGCCAGTGAATCTCATTTCGAGCCGGGTGAAGTATTACGCGTCAGCCGTAACGAAGACGGTGTGTTTTTCTGTTATATCGAGGTCAAGTCGGTAATGCCGGTACATCTTGATGCGTTAACTGAAGAACATGCGCGGCAAGAAAACATGACCCTCAACGAGTTGAAGCAGGTCATAGAAGAAATTTACCCTGGGTTGAAAGAATTGTTTGTTATTGATTTCAGCAAACGCTAATGCCTTATTGTCGAACATGACTTGAAATCCAGAAATGCCCCTGCATTCATAATTGTTTCACCGCAATGTTGCCAAGGTCGATGCCGTGGGGCCCGGCCTTTGATCTCAGCGACAATAATTTTCATCTTTCATACACTGATTTACAAATAATCTCATAATCTGAATCACGTCCGTTAATCTGGCCGCATAAGCTTGTTGGCCCCAATCTCAACTGTTTAAGAGGTGGCAATGAAAAGTAACTGGTTGCAACAGATCCAATCCGTGCTCGGTGATAAAGCCGGTTCGATGGGCGGTACTGAAGGTATAGCGAAGTTGTTGGCGCCCACTGCGTTAGGAGGCTTGGTCGGTGTTTTGTTGGCAAATAAATCCTCTCGCAAGATTGTAGGCAAATATGGCAAGAATGCACTGATCATTGGCGGCAGTGCAGCGATAGGCGCCGTACTGTGGAATAAGTACAAGCAACGTGTCAGAGAAGAGCAGCAAGAACCGCAATTTGTTGAGCAGAGCTCGCCAGTTGATTTGCGTGCCAAACGTCTGGTGCAAGCATTAGTGTTTGCAGCAAAGAGCGATGGTCATATAGATGCTGATGAAAAACGCGCAATTGACCATAGTCTTGAACAATTGCAGTTGGGGAGCGAGGCTCAAACGTGGGTACAGCAAGCCATAGAACAGCCGCTGAACCCTGAACTGATTGCACAAAGCGTGAAGAATGAAGATGAGGCGCTAGAGGTGTATTACCTGAGTTGCCTGGTCATTGATATTGACCATTTTATGGAACGTAGCTATCTCGATGCTCTGGCGCTGTCGTTGAAAATCCCGATGGATGTAAGACAAGGAATTGAAAGTGGCGTTAATGAGAAAAAACATCAATTGCTATAGCTAGGTAGCTTGTTAACCTAACGGGGTTCGTGTCACTCTTGCCTTAATCAATGTATGCGGATGATTTAGCAATGATGACACCTCCCAAGGCTGAAAAACGACCTTATCCGATCACCATTCACGGTGATACCCGTGTGGATGACTATTACTGGTTGCGTGATGACGAGCGCGCAGATCCCGAAATATTGCACTATCTTCAGGCCGAGAATGCCTACACAGAGGCACAGTTAAGCGAGCAACAACCGCTGCGTGAAGCCCTGTATCAGGAAATGGTAGCGCGCATTCCGCAGCAAGAGCACTCAGTGCCTTACGTCAAGCGAGGTTTTCGATATCAGACCCGCTATGAACCTGGCAACGAATATGCGGCGTATGTACGTCAACCTGAAGCCTCCAGTGAGCAATGGGAAACCTTGCTTGATGGCAATTCGCGCGCCGAAGGGCATGAGTTTTATACGCTTGGTGGCCTGGAGGTTAGCCCGGATAACCAACTTCTCGCTGTCGCAGAAGATTTTCTGTCGCGTCGTCAATACGAAATCCGCTTCAAAGACCTCGTGAATGATAGCTGGGCGGGAGAAGTGCTGGAAAATACTTCTGGCAATTTTGAATGGGCGAATGACTCAGCTACCGTTTATTATGTCCGTAAGCATGCCAAGACACTGCTTCCCTATCAGGTCTACCGGCACGTCATTGGGAGCGATCCGAAACAGGACGTGCTCATTTATGAAGAGCAGGATGATACCTTCTATGTCAGCCTTGAAAAGACCACATCTGAGCAATTTATCCTGATCCACCTTAGCAGCACGACGACATCGGAAATTCTTCTATTAGATGCAAACCGAGCCGATAGTTTGCCCCAGATGTTTGTCCCGCGTCGTAAAGATCACGAATACGCCATCGATCACTACCACCAGTATTTCTATATTCGCTCGAACAAAAACGGCAAGAACTTTGGCTTGTATCAATGCCAACTAGCTGATGAGACGCAATGGAAAGAACTGATCGCGCCGCGGACCGACGTCATGCTTGAAGGGTTTAGCCTTTTTCGCGACTGGCTGGTGGTGGAAGAACGTATTGCTGGACTGACACGGCTACGTCAAATTCATTGGCATAGCGGTGAAGAAAAAAGTATCGCCTTTGACGATCCTACTTATGTGACATGGCTGGCTTATAATCCCGATCCGGAAACTGCGCTACTACGTTACGGTTATTCGTCGATGACAACGCCAACAACGCTATATGAATTAAACCTGGATAGCGGTGAGCGTGAGCAACTCAAGCAGCAAGAAGTGAAAAATTTCACGGCGGAAGACTATCGTAGCGAGCGTGTTTGGGTGAAAGCGCGCGACGGTGAAGAGATACCGGTGTCATTGGTTTATCGAACCGATAGTTTTGTTCGAGGGGTGAATCCGTTGATGGTTTACGCCTATGGTTCTTATGGCAGCAGTATGGATCCGGCATTCAGTGCCAGCCGTCTTAGCCTTTTGGATCGTGGCGTTGTCTTCGCATTGGCGCATATCCGTGGTGGCGCTGAGTTGGGCCAGCTTTGGTATGAAGACGGCAAGTTATTAAAAAAACAGAATACCTTCAATGATTTTATTGACGTGACCCAAACACTGGTTGAACAGGGCTATGGTGATGCGCAGCGTGTATTTGCTATGGGGGGAAGTGCAGGTGGTTTACTGATGGGGGCGGTGATCAATCAGGCACCACAATTGTTTAAGGGGATTGTGGCTCAGGTACCTTTTGTTGATGTGTTGACCACCATGCTAGATGAGTCTATTCCGCTGACAACCGGTGAGTACGATGAATGGGGTAATCCGAACGACAAGGTTTACTACGACTATATCAAACAGTACAGCCCCTATGATCAGGTTAAGGCTCAGGACTATCCACATATGCTGGTGACTACCGGGCTACATGATTCGCAGGTTCAATACTGGGAACCTGCCAAATGGGTGGCGAAACTGCGTGAGCTGAAAACGGACGATCATAAACTGCTTTTGCATACCGACATGGATGCGGGACACGGCGGCAAGTCCGGTCGTTTCAAAGCCTATGAGGATATTGCGCTGGAGTACGCGTTTATTCTTTCCTTGGCCGAGTAGTTAAGAGCGCGGGTAGGCCACTGCCCGTGCCATTAGCCAATCAGATAATACGTTAGCGTGTGTTTCATATCCGGGCTAAGGTCGTCGATGGATTTCAGCATCCAACGTAAATAGCCCGGATCTTCCTGCGCTATACGCTCAATTTTTTGCCCACGGTATTTACCGAACTTAAATGTTTTTAGCAACACTGGCTGTTCGGTTATCTGTACCATCTGTTCAGGCGTCCAGCCGGAATCATGCATAATGCGCTGCAACAATGCCGCAGTAACATAACAATCATACAGTGCACGGTGTGGGTAAAGCGTAGTATCCGCAGGCAGTTGTACATCCAGATTCAGTGCATAGCGCAGGTATTGATTGCCATATTTGATTTCCGGGTAAAGCGTGCGTGCCAACTTAACGGTGCAAATCCAGGCACCCATCATTTCAGGTAGTACACCGCGGTCAAAAGCAGCATTGTGTGCCACATAGTATTCACTGCCTTGATAACGGCCAATGGCCACAGCGATGCGTGGCTTACCTTCGACCATTTGTTCAGTTATATGGTGTATCGCCATGGCATCCAGGCCGATCGGCCTATCTGGGCTTATCAAGTCGCTCATAGGGTTGGTTATTTGCCCGTCGATCACATCAACAGAGGCCACTTCTACCACTCCGCCTTCTAATCCGCAGGTTTCCGTATCTATAACACGTAATATCATGGTGCTCTCTGCCAACGGCTTTACTTTGATCACAGCCGTTAATATACCGCTAGTAACTCTCGCATGCTATTAACAGGCGCAAGCAGTCAAGATAGGCACTTTGGTGAAGCCAATAGGCCTTTGCGGGCAACAAAAAACCCGCCTCGGCGGGTTCAACTAAGGTTAGAAGTCTGTCTACTCACCAGACGTTTGCCCTTTTTTGGCGCGTTTGTTTGCGCGTTTCTCTGCTGGTGTTTTCAACGGCTTCTTCTTCGCATTTTTCTTGCTATCCATTCCCTTACTCATGATGGCCTCTCAGTTATCTATGATTGGGTCGATTGCCTGTCTATTAACCCCTCTGAGCCAACTATATGCAAGCTTCAATAACGGCATTGGTGCTAATGCATTGTTAATTCAATGATTGTTTATTATTAACATTTTAACAGGGATAAATGTTACTGTATAACAAATTTTTATGTCGGAGAGTCCCATGACAGTATTAACGTTGTTAAGTGAGCAGCAACTGCTGGCGATGCCTGAATCTGATTATATGAATGATGAGCAGCGGGCATTTTTTCGTCAGCGCTTGTTTGAAGAACAACAAAAACTCTGGCAGCACGTCGAGCTACTGAAACGTGACATCAATAGCGGCGATATAAGCGGTGATGAAGCCGACAAGGCTGCACGGGAGGAAGATCTGCGATTGCTGTTCCGCCAATTGGACCGAGAAAGTCGCTTGTTGCCGAAGGTAACGGCCGCATTGGCCCGTCTTGAAAATGGTGACTACGGCTACTGCCTTGAAACTGGTGAGCCAATAGGACTGGCGCGTCTGTTATTACGCCCCACTGCTGAGTTGAGTATTGAGGCCAAAACGGCGCAAGAAATGCGGGAACCCCATTTGCGAAAAAGCAAGTCGACGTCATTTTAAGCAAACGCGTGCTAACATCTTGGCATATGTGCAGGTTTTATCGTTTTACCGTTGACCTGATGGGCCGCTTCAGCTTTGATGAATGAATCACTCACTGAGATGGAAGCGCCATGGAGCAATTAAGAGGTTTGTACCCACCCCTTGCAGCATATGACAGTGGATGGCTGGATACAGGGGATGGTCATCGGATCTACTGGGAATTGAGTGGTAACCCGAGCGGTAAACCTGCGGTGTTTATTCATGGTGGACCTGGCGGTGGTATCGCACCTTATCACCGCCAACTTTTTGACCCCAAACGCTATAAAGTGCTGCTGTTTGATCAACGTGGCTGTGGTCGCTCTAAGCCTCATGCCAGCCTGGAAAACAATACTACGTGGCATTTGGTAGAAGACATCGAAAGATTGCGTAAGCTGGCTGGTGTTGATAAGTGGTTGGTCTTTGGTGGTTCATGGGGATCTACGCTGGCTTTGGCTTATGCGCAGACGCATCCCCAGTATGTTAGTGAGATGGTGCTGCGGGGTATTTTCACACTGCGCAAGCAGGAACTCAGTTGGTACTATCAGGATGGGGCATCACGTTTTTTCCCCGATAAATGGGAAAAAGTGATATCGATTCTTTCGGCGGAGGAGCGGCAGGACGTTATAGCAGCTTACCGTCGGCGCCTTACGTCACCTGATCTGAACGTGCAACTCGAAGCTGCTAAACTATGGAGTCTATGGGAAGGGGAAACGGTAACGCTTTTACCAAATGGTTCTTCTGCTTCCTTTGGTGAGGATGACTTCGCGTTAGCCTTCGCTCGAATTGAAAACCACTACTTTACTCATCTGGGTTTTTTGGAGAGTGACGATCAGTTGCTGAGAAATGTTCCGCGGATACGCCACATTCCCGCCGTGATTGTTCATGGCCGCTACGATATGGCTTGCCAGGTGCAGAATGCGTGGGATCTGGCCAAAGCCTGGCCGGAAGCTGAATTGTATATTGTTGAAGGGGCAGGGCACTCAACAGATGAACCTGGGATCCTGCATCACTTGATGCTGGCTACTGACCGCTTTGCGTGCAAATAATCCAAAGCCTGCCATAACGGCAGGTTTATTATTTCACTTTAGGTTCATAGGGGAGACGGGAGAACTTGTGCGATTCGGCACGATAGTGGGCGACACGCTCACGGAAGTAGTCTCGCAAGTGCGCAGGTTGCTCACGCTCGACCATTTCAGGGATCACCGGCATATTGTAGCGCTCCTTGAACGCTACACCCGATGCAGCCAGATCAACGTTCACCTTATCCATCTCATCTTTGCCGAGTTCTGCCAGATTGTAGCCCATTGCATTTTCCTTCTTTCACAATTACCAAATAAGCGGGAAAGGTAATCTACCTCATCAGGTTTGGCAAGTTTAGAAAAGTGATATAGCTCCATCTTGCCAGTGGCAAAGGGAGTTCAGTCATGGAATATAATGTAATTCGACTTGTGATTACTATATAATATATTTATTATTTCAAAATATGCTCTCATTTATATAGCCATCAAATTTCAATTCATGGATGAGTTGAGTGTTACTCACCAGGCTCAGTTACCGATCCTTCTATACTTTTCACGTAGCGTGTAGCCCGCACGCGGAATATCAATAACCAATTGAAAAGCAATAATTAATTTTTTTGGTTTTTTATGGTGGGATATATAAATAATTTTCTGATTCACATAATTAAACAAATTTAAATTAACAGCATTCACTCAGGGGTTTTTATTTTGCTTAATCAATGTATAATGAAAAAGCTAAGTTCTGGCCTGAAAAAAGGAATTATTATGTTGAATCAAGAAATGATAAATAAGTTGAATGAGCAACTTAATCTGGAGCTATATTCTGCAAATATGTATTTGCAAATGAGCGCCTGGTGCAGAGATCAAGCTTTCGAAGGGGCAGCCAAGTTCCTTAAGGATCATTCTCAAGAAGAGATGCAACATATGCAGCGTCTTTTTGACTATCTCAGTGATACTGGCGCATTACCGCAGCTTGGCACCATTGATGCGCCGCCGGTAGCGTTTGCGTCTCTTGCGGAGGTTTTCCAGAAAACCTATGAACATGAACAAATGATCACCTGCAAGATTAATGAGTTAGCACATGTTGCAATAACATCTCATGACTATTCTACCTTTAATTTCCTACAATGGTACGTTGCCGAACAGCACGAAGAAGAGAAACTGTTCAAATCGGTGCTCGACAAGATGGCGTTGGTAGGCAACAGCGGCGAAGCGCTGTTCTTCATTGATAAAGACCTGAATAAAATGGGTTCTGTTGCTGAAAGCAGCAATAGCTAGCTTTGACGAAAGATCTGCATAAACCGCGTAGCCGCAAGGTGCGCGGTTTATGCAGACGTATTACGGCATTTTTTCTGGCGTGGGCTGCAATGTGCACAAGGTGGTTTCTGGTTACGGAGGTGGATGTACTGCTCGACTTGTCAATTTACTGCCGTTATGATCCGCTACGTTACTGGTAGCTTAGCAAGTTAAAACAGTGGGTTAGCAAACTCCTATCTCAGTTACCGTGATGTAGTCATTGTTGCGGGGAAGGCTACGGAAACATCGCTCCGATTAATGGTCCTGTCCCTTGTTTCTTCAGATTAATAAAAAAGGACACATTTGTGATCGCTAAAATTCATTCATCATATCGCCTGCTTTCGACTATTTTTGTGCTGTTTGTTGGGTTGTCCTCTCAACAGGTTCTGGCCCATGCTCATCTGAAAATACAAACCCCAGCGGCAGATACTACGGTCAGTATTGCGCCTAAAGTGCTGACGCTGAATTTCTCTGAAGGCATTGAAGCCAACTTTAGCGGTGTGAAAGTAACGGGCCCAAATAGTGAAGTGATTAGAACTGGCAAACTGACTTTGGACCCAAAAAACAATACGCAGATCAACATTCCGATTGAAACCGAGCTGACTGCGGGGAAGTACAATGTCAGTTGGCATGTGGTTTCGGTTGATGGGCATAAAACCAAAGGTCAATACAGTTTTACCGTAAACTGACCGATGACGCTGGCTAGCTTGTTTGTTTTGTGTCGCTTTGTGCATTTTGCGGCTGTGATGCTAGTGTTTGGCGTTAGCGTATTCTCTGCCCTATTGTCACCTCAGCGCCTTTTCCCTTTACTGACTAGAGACTCCTCTCGGATGTTGTTATTGTCCGTTTGGTTCTCCGCGTTATCAGCCTTGCTGATGTTGGCCATTCAGGCTGGTCAGATGGGGGATGGGTGGAATGATACCTGGCGGTGGAGTATCTGGTGGGCAGTATTGGGCACCACTTTTGGGGAAGCCTGGCGCTGGCACCTTGGTTTTTGTTTTCTAACACTGTTTGCCCTTTTTATTCCTGCTGCAAAGCGAATAAATTTGCTTGCACTATGCTCAGCACTGCTGTTGATCAATATGGCATTTATTGGTCATGCTGCGATACACGAAGGCATTATGGGCATTTTGCACCGTTTCAACCATTCGCTGCATTTGCTGTCGGCAGGTTACTGGTTTGGCAGCTTGCTGCCATTGCTGGTTTGTTTGCGTTATCTTACGCAACCTCAATGGCGGGATGATGCGGTCACAACATTGATCCGTTTCTCGTGGTGGGGGCATGTTGCTGTCGCGTTAGTAATTATAACCGGGATCACCAATAACCTGATTATTTTAGGGCACTGGCCATTGGATATTGATTCTGTTTATCAACGGCTACTACTTATCAAAATTTCTCTGGTTGCATTGATGGCTCTGGTAGCGGTTATAAATCGTTACTTCATCGTCCCGGCTATGCGTGCAAAACCAAAATTTGCCCAGTGCGGGTTAGTTGCCGCTTGTTGGATTGAGTTGGTGTTAGGGGGAGCGGTTCTTTTGCTGGTCAGTTTATTTGCGACTTTTGCGCCTGTTTGACATTGCACCTTGCTGGTTTCCCTTGAGTGCGGGAAAATCGATATAAATCCAAACTGTAAGGCCAAAACATGAGATCGGTAATTCTTGGTATTGCGCTGATGGTAACGGCAACTGGCGCATTGGCGGCAGATAGGCTGGTTAACGTCACCAAGCTTGAGTATGGCAAGCAGTGGGCTTTCACTAGAGAGGAAGTCACACTGCAATGCCGTAAGGGAGAGGCATTGTTTGTGCTTAACAACAGCACACTAATGCAATATCCGCTCAATAAAGTAGCGGAGGAGCAGGTTAAAGCTGGCCAACAGCGTGCTCAACCCCTGAAGGTGATTCTGCTTGATGATGCGAATAACCCTGGCCAAAAAATGAGTGTGCAACCCTTTGTTGAAAGGGCTACAAAGCTATGTTCAGACTAAGCGATTGTTTGTTAATAAGTTGGGTTATTGTTAATGGTTTGTGAGGTGTGATAGGCAATTAATTTTTTTGCGAAACTATCAGTCGCCGTGCCCGTTGGCTGGCAAAACTAGCATATTACGCTACTCTTAAAGTGCATGGCTGAGCAAGCCCTGCAAAAATGCCAACTTTTAGCGCACGGCTCTATCCCAAGAGCCATTTCCCTAGACCGAATATAGGATTCGTATTCGGTCTTTTTTTATGTTATTGATTTTAAAGGTAAAATTATCGCATGTCCGAAAATGTCCGAAATTTGTCCGAAAACTGATATTCGGTCTTTTATAGCATTACGTATTCTTTCCCCCTTGAGTCTAGATACTTGTTGGTCATTTTCTCCGATTTATGACCTAACAATTTCATAGCGAATTCCTTCCCTTTCTCCT
Source organism: Serratia aquatilis (assembly GCF_044865145.1). Lineage (NCBI taxonomy): Bacteria > Pseudomonadati > Pseudomonadota > Gammaproteobacteria > Enterobacterales > Yersiniaceae > Serratia > Serratia aquatilis. Next base: position 2,255,317 of record NZ_CP173186.1, read on the forward strand.
TCTCATAGAGTCGTCCGGCAAGACTCCGGATCTCATGAAACGTTGGTGGACTTTCTTCAAACGTCATTCCTGAGGCTTTTCTCGCGGCAACAAATTTCTTTGTCAAACTGTCAGGATTGAGTGATCCATCTGGGCGATTTTTCCTGAATCCTGCGCTGATCATAAAATTCGTTGTGCTGGCAAGCCTGCATCGATCTATGACCGTTCCTAGTTTCAAGTTTACAGCTTTTAGCTCCAGGTTAAGGGGAAGGGATAACATGGCTCCGGTTTTCCCCTGGCTTATCCGTAAACGTCCATCTACGACATGATCAAAACGGATAAGCGCAACGTCTTCTCGCCGTTGACCTGTTACTAAAGCTAAATCCATCGCCAAGCCAAACCAAGCCGGAAAAGCGGCAGCAGCTTCACGAATGGCTATGTATTGCTCCAGTTCCAAGCGTTCCCGTTTAACGACGGGTTTTGCGGATCGCGTGGGCGTAACGGGATTATGTTCTAAATGCCCCTCAACGATCGCTTCACGAAATACATCGGACAGCACCGATCGCATTGTTGCTGCCATGGTTTTCTTGTCTTGGGCAACCCAGAACTCAAGAAAGTCGGCAACATGGCGGGTGGTGACTTTAGAAAGTATCATTTTCCCCATTTTCTCCTTGATGATAGCGATTTGCCCCTTACGAACCTTGTAGGTGTTCTCCGCCAAATTACGACGTTTGAAAATGGTGTCGTAGCGTTCAAGCCAGGTTTCCATCGTGTATTCGTGGCTTCCTTTTAACTTCTCCAACAACAGCACCGGTGAGTAGTTTTGTTCGATATAGTGATTTGCTTCTATCGCTTGGGAAATCGCATCCCTGCGAGCTATTTTCCCAAGTGGAATTTCTTTCCCGGTAGTAGGGTTACGCCAAAAGTATGAATTCCGTTCTTTCCTGTACGTCAGGTTTTTGGGTAAGTTTGGATCATACTTTGTGGGCCGCCGTGTCATTGATTACCTTCTTCAGGAAAGCGCTCCGTGCGGGTTCATCGCTCTGCGCATCTTTGATTTTCTTGCCGAGAGCTAGATCGTTAGGATTGATATAGATCGCATCGGGTTTAACTCGGTATCGCCTACCGTGTTTCTCAGGGGCAGGGTAGATGTTGCCGTTCCTGGCCCACCGCTGGAGCGTCTGAATCGAAGGTCGTGTTTCTACCGAATACGTTTCATTGCACCATTCTTCTAATGTCAGAAATTTAGCCATTTGGTTATGCTCCTTTGCACAACCGGCCACGATCTTAACCGTGGCCTAAGTTGCGTTTTGATATTCAAAAATCAGTTTTCAGGTCTGTAAATGTCGCCACAAAACAATACGGCTGTGGGGCGGCGGCGCTGGAGTGCGTCAATCATCTTTTCGCATTCAGCTTTCGTAGGGTAAATCCGATCTGAAACCGGAAGCGCATCGCAGTAATTGTGACCGCAAGCGCTGACCAGTAGGATGAAGCCGATCAGCATATTCACTCCTTAAACTCTTGGCGCATGTCATCCAGGGCAATCTGGAATCGCTCAAGGTCATCGGCGCTTAAATCACGCTCAGAGCGACGAACCAGGGCTTCGATTGCAGTAAAATCCTCATAGGAACGGCAATCATCTAACTGAGTGCTGATAGTGGAAGCCGCAAGGATCTGCCGGTGACGTTTCACCACCTTGTTTTTAAGTTCGGTGTAATCGGTAATTCCCAGCTTCTGTTTTAAATCTTCAACTTGCGCCCGGATCGCCGTGGTCTTCTCGGTATCTTTGGCCTGTTCGATGGCTGCCCGGATTTCAGCCGCAATTCCACCACTATCTACAGGAGGCGTGCTGCTTTGCTGTGGAGTAGCTGGTGGCGTATCTGCCAACTGACTGACACTGACCCGTGTAGCGGTTGTTTCGGGATTGATTTCCTTTTCATTACGTTGCTCGAGTTCATCTATCGTATATACGCCGAGGATAACTTCCGGGCAGTACAGCCGTGCCCAACGTTTAACGGCCAGATAGGCCAATTGCTGGCGCGGATCATCTGCCCACAGGGTGGAATTGCGGGTTCTGGCCTGTGCAAGCAGCAGGGTTAACTCGCGGGGTACGGACTCCCCTCTTAACGTTGCCCAAACTTTTACGCCAATTCCTTCCTCATCAGCCAACCGCCAACCTGGGACGCGATATTCTTTGCCTTTGTCGTTCTTCTTAATGTCGAATTTGCCGATCACTCTTTCCCACGGCCCAAACCAGTCATAGTTGATGCGGTCGACTAACGGGCCACGAGTAGAAATCACTGCATTGACGAGCTGGGCCTCGTAGCCGAGAACGCCATTGACCGTGTAGGTTTTTTGCGCCACTGCGAAAGGGTTCATCTGCCACTGGGCGGCCTGCATTGCAATGGCCATACAATCAGCCGGATTACCTTGTAGGTGCAGTGGGACTGTCGAGATACCGCTTGCCATCATCTGACCAAAGTTACTTATCGCCGTGAGGTATTGCGGGTTGAACAGGGCGATGTTTGAGTCGGTGACAGAGTTTACTTTTTCTTCTGCTAACGTAATGTTGCTCATGATCCTGTTTCCCCTTATGCCACGCGCAACGCTTCGAGGCGGCGCTGATCAAAATCATTCAGGTCGTCCACGATTTCTTCAGTAATCGGTGCTGGCCATATATCGGTGTCGTAAGCCTGCTTGATGTCGCGCAGCGCTTTTTTGTATTCCAGGCGACCGAGTTCCAGCAGATCTGGCGAGGCTTCAACGATGGCGACCCAGTTGTAGCCCTCATCCTTGTTAACGAAAATCCAGAAGAACTGATCAAACGCTGCAACGTCGGAGTACATGGCAGCACTGAGGTGGTAATCGCGGTCGATGATCTCTCTGTGTAGTCTGGCTCTCACAGCACTCTGTTTAACGTTCCACATGCTGATAGTTTTGAGATCAAACCCAATGCGTACACCATCAATATCGATTTCAAGATCAGGACGCACACGGATCTCCATACCAGTGTCTTCGTCATAGCCGAAATAGCTGGCCTCAACGGTGCGCTGTGGGTGTTGTAGCATTGGTCCAGATGATGGATGGTTGAATAATGCATGTTGAATGGCTTTGGCCTCTTGCATTTGCTGCTGAGTAACCAGTACACGGTTGTCTTCAGTGCTGCGCCACTGCTCGATCAATTCGTCGGCAAAAACAGCATCAGGCAAAACAGTCTTAATACGAGAAGCCATATCTTCTTTTGATCCGCTGACTGGTAGTGGTGACGGAATAGCCAGTTCAAGTTTTACGAACTCAGGATCGATGATTGCCAATTGCTCGAGCAAGGCTTCACGGCTGCCGCTTGTTTTAAGCTGTGTCGGCAGCGTGGCGTTATATTCCTTGATGCAGGCCTTCATCGCTGTCGCGGTTGCTTTTTGGCCCTCCCCAATCCGCTGAAACTCAACGGGCAATAAGGTATAAAACTGCCCGATTTCATCAGCGTTGCCACCCAGTGAGTAAGGTGTTGGCAGCGTGGCGTTATGCGCTTCAAGGATCGAGCGCAGTCTGTCTGAGTCCGTCATTTTCGGCAGACTTGCGTTGTGCTTGTCGATAAATTCACGCATTGATGCGGTTGTGGTAAATGCCCCTTTAGGGATAATTGGCTCGATGCTGAATTCTTGTTCCAGCTTTTCTGGCTCCAGCGCCATGGTGTGAACTAAGTTGCCAAGATCGAGAACTTTGGAGTGCACTTTCTTGATGGTTTTTGCAACGTGGCGAGCATTAAAATACATCAATGAAACTCTGGCATCTTTCAGCATGGTGCTGCTGATGCCATTCGCTGCGTGGTAAACATCGTTCTGAATGTTGGTATAACGCCCAGGCTCGAAATAGGGTGGTTCGTCCGTGATTTCTGGTTCACCTGGCTGTGTGTCTGCCGCCATCGTCGGCTCGTCGTTCTGGACAGGTTCCGTTGCTGGAGTTTCAAGGAATTCACGAACATCGTTAGCTGCGGCAGCGCTGTTAACGACCACGCCAGCAAGCGGAGATTCAGCGAAAAGGGTGGATACATCATAGAGGCCTTTGCCGACTTTCTTGAGGCCCGGTCCCTCATCAGGTGCTGTGCTGTTCTCCTGCAGTTTTTCACTCAGGTAATACTCAACGCGCTCATTGATGAATTTGCAGCGCTCTTCTTTGTCGTCTGCCCAATCTTCCAACACGTCACATGCGAGGTGATGAACTTCATCAGCTGCCAGTTGTTTGAACGGATCACAAGGCTCGATTTCTTTGGCTAACAATCTGGCGAGGTAGGCGTGATTAAGATCGCCTGTTTTTACGATAAGCTCTTCAACATCAACCGCGCTCATCACTGAGGTTTTTCCGTCAAGAGCGGTCATGATTTCACGCCTAAGCCACGCGTAGCGGGTTGCTGGTTCGAGATCTTCTGCAGCGCCTACTTCTTCTTTTTCGCTCTCAAATGAGGCGTTTTGATTTATCGGTTCGCCAGCCAACGACGCACTGCCAGCGCCTGTTGCCGTATCTGCCAACGCTTCATTCGAAGATTGCTCATCAGCCAGTAAGATTGCCTCGCTTTGTTGCAGCGATTCGGTTTGAACATGGGGAGGCTCCTTTCCTGTTTTCCCATCGATCTCAATCAGGTTTTTATTGATATAAGTGCGTAATGCCCCAGGGGTTAGATGAATATTTTCTGGTGCGTTGCGGATCAGTACGCCTACGGCTTCGCGGGAGAAATTCAGAACGCCGGGAGTTTCTTTCAGTGGCTCATACCACGCGATGGGCGCTTTTTCTTTCCGCGCTTTCATCTCTTTAATGGCATTCACGATAGCGCTTGGCGGATTTGCAATATCAAAGTCTGATGGGTAGTGAGCGAGGTAAATAACCGATTCTAATTCACCAAATGATGCCATCGGCGTCCCGTTAACGGGTTTCTTGCCTGTCCCGGCAATAGCGCCAGACGACGTGCGCGGTAATTCTTCTTTCTTTTGGCTAACAGCTGCACTGCTGCCTGTCTGCCACTTGGAAATGACAGATTGGCGATCGTCTAATTTTGTATGGAGGTATTCGGTAGCGAACTGACTGAGTTTGCCCAGTTCCGGTGCTTTGCCGAATGGTGGCCAAATAGCCTTCATGCCTGCAATCACTGATATGGGTACTTCTGGATAAAGGGGATCAAACTCCCTGAGGCTCGAGAGTGCCATGATGACGTTCTGGGGATACCGCTGGGCGTCATCCATAAGAAGCTTGGTGGCTGCATTTAGTTGTTCATCATTCAGCTTCAGGCAATCACTGCCATAGAGCCATGCAGCGGCAATCATGGTGTGTTTATTGATGTCAGTTGCTAAGTATTTAGCCTCGTCCTTAGCTGGTGGTTCTGGAGTTTTCGAAGGCTTATCTGCGTCGGTTTTGAGCATGTAAGGGTAGAGTTTGGGGAATGCTAATGAGGGGTCGAGCGTGTCACGCGGTAAACAGGTTTTACCGCTATCCCCATCCAAGGCCCAAGATAACCAGAATGTTTCACTGAATTCGCCATCGGGTGGTAGGCCGTCGACAACGTGGAAGTTGATGCGAACAGCAGCAAAATAGTCGTTTTTTACATACTTTGCCTTCATGAATAGGTAGCTGAGGGTTGTTTCAGCATCGTCGCCATCTTCCACGATAAAATGAACATAGAGATGTGGCTTTCCTGACTTTTGCTTTGCCCGTAAGAGGTATGCGGCAGTATTTTGCATTGTGTAGGTCTCCTGAATTTAGGTACAATGCCAACCAATCAGTGGCTTGCTTAGGTTGGTCATTGGTTATGCTCCGGTTGCTGGGGGTGGTTCCCCGGTAACCCGTCGCCGGGACGTTAAACCGGTACTGGCCCGCCTTGTGCGGGCCTTTTACTTCTAATTGCAGTAACTGAGGCGACAATGCGGGCAGTCGAGAACATGCGTAGTGCTGGCTTCCTCAACTGAAATACCCGTTTGATGCCCAGGTGAAACTTTTTGCCGATAAATATTATTTGTGCAGCGATTACAAATGCCGTCATGAGGTGCAAATAAAGGCAGGCGATTCTCAGCGCAATAATTCTTTTGCGCTTCGATTGCGGCCGATGGTGAAAATAACTGTGATTCCATATCATCCTCAGCTAACTATTGTGTTATGCCCATTACGCCGGGCCAGCGGGGTAAAACACTGTGTTATTAAGCTGCGCCCTGAGTCTTGACGCCCGCCACTGTTGATGGAGGAAACGCAAGGCGCAGCTTGATAACGTTAAAGGCCCCGCCAGTGCTGACGGGGCTGTGTTTTAGTGCACGCGGGCCACTTTAATTTCAACCCTATTAATAACCCGTTGCCTCCCAATCAAATCAATTTCTACATCAGCGGGAATACGTTCGTAGTGGCGAGCTATGGATTCAAAGGCACAAGAAGGGCAATGCTGCGGACCTAATGATTTTCCACGGTGTGAAATAGTGAATAAATTTTCATCCTCTTTCTTTTGAATAACAACAAATCCAGCGACTTCGCCATTAATAGACATTGCAGCAATATTCTTGTGCAGTTCTTTTAATTCAAAGAAAATAACTTTTTTCATTGGTCATGCTCCATGATTTGGGTAATAGAATTCCATAGCTAAAATTAATAGCCATTGGATGTTTATTAAGGTGCCGGTTACGTTTCTGGCGTCGCATTACTCACTTCTACGAGTGGGTATCAGCGACCGTTCCCTGGTGCTGCATTTTATTACCGGACTTTCCCGGCGGTCCGTAAGTGCATCGGCTTTAAAGGAGTAAATGGCCAATCACCTACTGCCAGTGTTATATGCCACCGCTGGCTGGGCATAGGTCAGTGGGTTCCTGCCAGTTCAAATTCCGGTGGAATAGACGGTGATTCAAATGGGGCTTTGATTGCCCGTAGATTGCCTATTGGTTCAAACCGATAAACGCTGCGAACGTAATCAAACGATACAACCCACGGTGTTCCGGTGCGTTTGTGACGAAAGGTCATGGCCTTACCGCAAAATGGAACGATGCTGGTCATTTGGTTTTCCCCTCAAGCAAAGAAACACGCCGAGAAACGTCGTAATCGGAATAGGGTGTATCACCCAGATCCTGCGGACCATCCAGACCTGCAAATTCATCAACACGGATAATGCTGTGAGCAGGACGGCCTGGCTGACGCGGAACGCGGCGGATAAACACGCCGTGATTCGTCACGCTGCCACCATTGGCCGGTTTAATCAGTACACGCATACCGGATTTCAATGAGGTTGGTTTCATCACGCAATCCTTCGGTTGGTTATTGGTTATGCTCGCCGTCTTTCCGGCTGTCAGAACGTCTACACCTGCTGCTGATTTCACTTCTACAATGCCGTCATGTTCATACGCCTCGGGCTGGCTACTTAGCTTCGGCAGAACACGGAGTAACTCGGGGTATTGCTTCGTGGGGTTTCTGCCTTGGCGGCTGCTTGATGGCTTTAATGTATAAATTAAAATTACATTAGTCAATTTAATTTACATCAATATGTGTAATTTAAATCAACACAAAGAAGTGTCGCGTAACCTCAGGATGTAAAAAAGCCGCCTCGGAGTGGGCGGCTGATGGCGGATGCTTCAGGAAGTATGTGACTATTATGAGCCGACTCTAATCGATGTCTTTTACTCTTCTGCTCATATATTGCTTAACGAATTCATCTAACTCCTTCAACCGCTCTCCAAAAACAGAAATCATATTGTCCTGCTCTGGTGTAGGTAACTGTTCGAAGATTGTCAGCATTTGTTTTTGTCGTTCGCTAAGGTCAGGATTCGTAAGATGCCCGGCAGCAATGGCGCGCTCTTCTTGGTCGGTCATAAAAAACCAGTAAAGTGGTCTGTCAAATACCTCTGGTAAACGCTCAAGCACCTCTTTCCTCGGGATAATCCCGCTGATACACCACCCATTAACAGATTGCGAAGTTGTGCCCACGCGTCTGCCCAGTTCTGCTTGTGACATACCTGATTCTTGCAACGCTCGTTGCAAACGTTCACCAAAGTTCATTTTGACCCCTCAAGCCTTACTGCACTTGATTATACAGAATTTTTCTACAGCTCGTATTAGTAGAAAATATTTGACACTGTAAATAAAATTTGTTGTTATCACCAAGTTTCAACAAAGGAGATGTCATGAAATTAAAAGTACGAAAAAAGATCTCGGCAGTATGCAGTCAAGCTGAACTTGGGCGCAGAATTGGGAAGCGTTCGCAAACCATTAATGGATGGTTTAAAGGCAAAGTACCTGCGGAACTAGTGCTAGAAACATCTCGATTACTGAATTTTGCTGTTACTCCACATGAGTTACGCCCCGATCTTTATCCAAACCCAACAGATGCCCTTCCAAAAAAAGAGCAAGTTAGCACCGATGATGATTAAGGACTGATTTATGAAAATCACTCACGAGGATGTGTGTATTGAACTGCGAGGCTGGGCCGCAGAAACCAATCAGGAAATCGTCGCTGCAGAAATAGCGCAGGTTTACCAACTGCAAGGTGGTGGACCGCTTCTCGGGCGGCCAGATACCAGCAACGCGGTACACAACAACAAGCAGCGTATTTTCCGCTGGGTTGACGCAGACACCAAAGCTGCACGGGAAAAAATACAGCGGCTGTTGCCAGCGATATTGATCGCGATGCCGGCAGAACGGCGTGCACGGCTGACAGATCCGAAATCCGTTAATTATCTCACTTCGAAAGCGCTGCAGGACGTTACGACAGCAGTGACCGCGCTGTTACTGGGCTGCTCAGAAGTGACTCAAAAACTCACCAGGGCCGTAGATAGCATTCAAGCACTATTGCCCATTGCGCAATCACTCGTCGCATAAAACCGGAGCATACCCAATGGCTAAATTTTCCAGGGAACAAATCGAATCGCAGATTTGCACGTATTTAGAACGCGAAGGATACAGCGAAGCAGTGGCTAAATCTGCCGCACTGAAAGGGGCACAACACTATGTTGATTCACCGAATGCAACGCTTACATCGAGTATTACATGGGCAAAAACGCATGCAAAAACGATGAAGCGGGTTAAGGACAAACCGGACCGTCCTCACGTTCCTGGCAGGCGAACACACAGACGAGTTTGAACATTTAGTGTGAACGAATTTGAAAGAAACGGTGCTCTGTATCTCGCAGTAGAGCACTCATTGTCAGGAAAAAGTTATGCCAAAAGATATGCCAAAGGCTTTGGCTAAGAGCAAGGCAAGTAATGAACCTTACCGTAAGGTAAAAATCACGATGTGGGATGACCAAAAATTTAGAGCGCTATCCCCGCTACAACCCAGTGGTCAGGCTTTGTTTATTTACCTGCTTACAAGCCCGTTCACCAACATTATTCCTGGGCTTTTTAAAGCTGGCCGAGCGGCAATGGCCGAGGAATTAGGATGGGAATTGGATGCCTTCGACCTTGCCTTAGGCGAAGCCATATCCTTAGGCATGGTCCAAGTCGACACTCAAGCCAGAGTTTTTTGGATCCCAAATGCAATAAAACATAACCCGCCAACGTCGGTGAATGTCATTAAATCATGGGTACGAGCATTCGAATTATTGCCTGATTGCGACCTCAAATATCAGGCGTTCGAAGCCTTGAAAGCCGCAACACATAACGCTTCCAAGGCTTTAGGCTTGGCATTCGATAAGGCTTTCGCTTTGGCTACGCCTTTGCCAAAGGATAAGCCTAAGGTTTTGGCAAGACCTTTCCAGATAGCAGTAAACAGTAAACAGATCTTAAAAGATCAAACCCCACATATCGCGGGCGCGTGCGAAAACGGGCCATCACCAGGTGAATCCTCCCCCCAAGAACTCAATGACGATTTTTGGACGGATGATCCCACCGTTAAATTCATGATGGCTACCACCTGGCAGCCATCACCGGATTTCAAACGACGTGCTGCCGTATGGGGAAATATTCTTGATGGCCCAGATCCTGGATACACCCCGCAGGAGTTGGCGAGTTTTACGACGTACTGGGAAGCCGAGGGCAAGGCGTTTCACCAAGTGCAGTGGGAGCAAAAATTTTCCCGGCATCTGGCAAGCCAGCACAACGGATCTCCGCCAGGAGCCAGACCCAAGCGCCAACGGCAGGGGGCTTTTGAGCCTTCGGGCAACTACGGCGATAAACCGCCGGAATTTAACTAACCATGAGGTGAACCATGAAAACACCAGAGACACTGCTCAGCAGGCTGCAGCGCATTATGCCTCCAGGCATTGAGCCCAAGTTTCGGACCGCCGATGAATTGCTTGCGTGGAATCGTTCGGAAGGGGAAAAGCGAAGCGCTGAGTTGGTAAAAGAGAATCAGCGCACCCGCGCTGAGCGAATATTGGGGCGCTCAGGGATTTGTGGTCTGCATCGTAACTGCTCGTTTGCCAACTACCGGGTAGTGAACGATGGGCAGCGACAGGCCCTGAGCAGAGCGAAGAGTTACGCACAAAATTTCGGGATGGGGTTCGGCAGTTTTGTATTCAGTGGTGGTTGTGGAACCGGTAAAAACCATCTGGCGGCGGCTATCGGTAACCACTTATTGAAACTGGGGCATACCGTGCTGGTGGTTACCGTTCCTGACCTGATGCTGCGCGTACGCCGCTGCTATGACGGTGGCGAGTCTGAGTCTTCGTTGCTTGATGACCTATGCAAGGTCGACTTGCTGGTGATTGACGAAGTCGGCGTTCAGCGAGAAACGCGCGCTGAGTGGGTGATTTTGAATCAAATAATTGACCGTAGATTGTCCTCACTGAAACCAGTGGGGGTTCTTACCAACTTGAATGCGGAGGAATTAACCAACGTTTTGGGCGCCAGGGTTATGGATAGATTAACAATGGATAGTGGAATTTGGGTGAGTTTCACGTGGGGGAGCTATCGAAAAAATGTAACTCACAGCAGATTGACCAAGTAACCGGAGCATAAACCAATGAGCAGAATAACAACCAAACAGTTCGTAAAACTTATTCAAGGAAAAAATCTCACGACAGAGCAAATAGCCAAATTGATTAAAAGAACCTACCCGAAAAGCGATATGACCCGGTCACAGGTCTGTACTCGGCTACGAGCAATGGTTAAGTCACCGAATGTCGATATTGAGAAAACCGGGCAGGGTAATCAGGCCCGTTATCGGTTGAACTGTGTCGCAGACCGTTTTATTGAGTTGGGCGATGCAAATTATCGGCAAGGTTCTAATGAAACAAGAACCGAGAAAGCTGTGAAGCATTCCCATCCCATTGAAAAGCGATTTTGTCAGTTACACAAAATGTTCGATGAAGCATTGGCAAAAGCTAAAAAGGGGGCACGGTCATGAGCGAGCTTGTTTTACAGGAAGACTTCTTTGCCCCTGCATCGACAGACCTGATTGACGGCCTACTTGGTCAGTACAAGCAGCTGCGTAGCGACATTGAAATGATGGCCGAGTTGATTAAAACGCATGGTGTATCTGTATACCATTTTCTTAATGGGAACCGCGGCAACCATGATCGTTATATTCGTAGTGTCGATGAAATCTTCGAACTCAATGGGGCAATAGCCAGCCTGAATGCTGATTTTTGGCAGAAGGCCCTTAATCTCACTGATGTTTACGAATATATGCCCAATAACCGCCGAGAAGAATGGCGCGAGCAGATTCAAAATCCTCAGGGCGTGAAAGCCAAAGGCATCAGCCAGTACGACGCACGTCAAGGGGGGCAAAAGAAGGAGTGGGAAGTCGAACCTTTGCCTGACTTCGAGGAAGAGGCCGTGCGGCCAACGATTACGGCACTGCTCAATGCACGCCAGCAGTTCTTTTCAGAACGTGTTGACGGGATTTTTCGGGCGCTATCTGGCGAACATGTGACAAACCGCCCGGAGGGCTTCGGCAAACGGATGATCCTCGCGAGAGTCTACAACGACTGGGGTAGCACGGAATACCGCATGGCGGGGTACATTCAGGACTTGCGGATTGTCATCGCCAAGTTTATGGGGCGTGACGAGCCACGTTGGAACGCAACAGACAGCGCTTTACTGGCCGCACGCCGTCGCCCTGGTGAATGGCTAGCGTTAGATGGCGGTGCCTTACGTGTTCGTGGTTACTTGAAAGGGACCGCACATCTGGAAGTTCACCCGGAAATGGCGTGGCGTCTAAATTGTATTCTGGCACAGCTCTATCCAATGGCCATCCCGCCGCAGTTCCGGCAGAAGCCGAAGCGTAAGCTCAAAGATTTCGTGATGATGGGTAAACCCTTGCCGTTTGCAGTGCTCGGGGAATTGGCAAGGATGAAAACGGAGCGCTATACGCCGTGGAGACGAGAACGCTGGGAGGAACCACTTGAGCCATTGACGACCAACCCGTTTAACCGCGCATTCGATTATGGCGACTATGACAAAGCAGTCCGAGAGCAGGCTGAGAAAGTGCTTGAAACCATCGGCGGCGTGAAGGTCATGGCCGGGCCGCGCAAAAATATATCGCTCTGGGAGTTCGATTACGAACCTGCCAGCGTCTTGGATGAAATCATCGCCTCTGGCTGTATCCCTGACCAAAAATCCCACCAGTTCTATCCCACACCGGCATCGCTGGCCGAGCGCTGTATTGAGCTTGCGGATATTGGCCTGAATGACGTTTGTCTGGAGCCTAGCGCTGGAATGGGTGGCCTTGCCGAGTTTATGCCGCAAGACCGAACTACATGCGTCGAAATTTCCCCCGTTCACTGCAGAGTGCTTGAGGCCAAGGGTTTTTCGGTGGTGCAGGCCGATTTTATCAAATGGGCTGAGAGCCAAAACGCCAAGTTTGACCGCATAGTGATGAATCCGCCATTTTCCGAAGGTCGTGCCGTCGCGCATGTTCAAGCCGCAGCCGAATGCCTCAAACCCGGAGGGCGGTTGGTAGCAATCATGCCATCAGGAAACAAGGACAAGGATATTTTGCCCGGCTGGCAAGTGGACTGGTCAGAACCCATCAGCAATGAGTTTGCCGGCACCAGCATATCGGTAGTGATTTTGACTGCGACGCGGGAGGGATAACCTATGGCAGAATTTTGTAATGGCGCTTGTGGCGCTACTATGGAAGACATGATTTTGAAAAACGCCATCAAGCGGATCATTGAACTGGAAACCATGCTGCTGATCCCGGTTGAAAATGCGGTATGGCCTCAAGAGGTTGAGCTGGTGATCTCGCAGATAGACGGTGCGGAAAATTTACCGGAAAGCCACCAAAAACGCCTGCGTCATCACATCAATCGTATGTGGCTCGAAAAGATGCAGATGCCCTCGATCATTTCCGTTGCCACTGTGTTGGCTGCCACCTTGGGGCAATACGCATGAGAGAAATTATTGTTGATAACTTTGCTGGCGGCGGCGGTGCCTCAACAGGGATCGAAATGGCCACCGGCCGCAGCGTTGATATTGCTATCAATCACGACCCACATGCGATCGCCATGCACGAAACCAATCACCCGGACACGCTGCATTACTGTGAATCTGTGTTCGATATCGATCCGGTTGTCGCCACGGCTGGCAAACCCGTTGGGCTGGCGTGGTTTAGCCCTGATTGCAGGCATTTTTCCAAGGCGAAAGGCGGCGCACCGGTTAAAAAAGAAATTCGTGGGCTTGCCTGGGTAAAAATTGGCTGGATTCTGAAGGTTAGACCACGGATGACGGCGATGGAGAACGTGGAGGAATTTAAAACGTGGGGGCCGCTCATTACTGATGCGCATGGCAATGATTACCCCTGCCCGAAACGCATCGGGGAAACCTTTGCTGGTTTTGTTGCCATGCTGACTACCGGTATTGCTGCAGATCACCCTGCGCTGGTGGAGTGCTGCGAGGTATTGGGCATCGAGAAGGGCAGTGAGGACCACCGCAAATTGATCGCAGGTCTGGGCTATGTTGTCGAATATCGAGAACTGCGTGCCTGCGACTATGGTGCGCCCACTATCCGAAAACGTTTCTTCATGTTGGCGCGGTGCGATGGTTCCCCTATTGTCTGGCCCGAACCGACACATGGGGATCCGAAATCTCAGGAAGTTAAAAGCGGCAGGCTGAAACCATGGCGAACGGCGGCCGAGATCATCGACTGGTCAATCCCAACCAAGAGTATTTTTGGCCGGAAAAAAGATCTGGCCGATAACACGCTACGGCGCATCGTCAAAGGTTTGCAGCGGTTCGTTATCAACAACCCGGATCCCTACATCGTACAGATTGGGCAAACGGGTTTTGGTGGTGATGGGCGGCAGTACGCAGTAGAGCAGCCGTTGACAACGATCACCAGCAAAGCAGAACACCTTTTGATCGAACCGTATGTCGTGAAAAGCAACCACACCTCGAACAAAACCAAGTATGACTGTTTCCGGGGGCAATCTGGCAGGCTGCCACTTCAAACGATCACCCAAACCCATGGATTCGGGATTGCAGCCCCGGTGGTGGTGAGGCAGTTCGGAAACAGCACCAGCCAGTCGGTAGATGCACCCGTTGGCACTGTGATGCCTGGCGGTGGTGGCAAGACCCAAATAGCTGCGGCTGTTCTTGTCGGTACCGGTGGCAATGAAGGGCAGATGCGTGCCAAGTCAGTGACAAAGCCGTACCAGACGATCACCAGCGTTTCGCGAGTTAATGCTGTGAGCGCGGTGTTAGTTGGTGCTGGTGGTCCGAAATACTCCGGTAAACCACGTGCAGCTGATTCGCCGATGATAACTTTGCCTACTACGTCACATACGGCGTTGGCGTCAGCCACTCTGATCCAGATGGGGTATGGCGAGAGGAAAGGGCAAAACCCGAGAGTGCTCGATCTTGATAAGCCACTAGGCACCGTTGTAGCCGGAGGTATTAAGCACGCTGTCGTAGCTGCAAATCTGGTAAAACACTACGGCGGCAACTATACCGGCGCAGGCCTGGGCTTGGATGAACCCTTGCACACAGTTACCAAGGTTGACCACCACGGGCTCTGCACTTCACATCTTGTCCATCTGCGTGGAACTTGCAAAGACGGCAGACTGATTACCGAACCCGTACCGACGATTATGGCCGGTGGGCAGCATAACGGCCACGTCCAAGCATTCCTCACCAAATACTACGGCACAGCAACGGCTGTTGACGTGGCAGAACCGGTGCACGCGGTTACCACAAAAGACAGGATGGCGCTAACAGAGACCCAGTGTGGTCAGGAACCGCTTTCAGAGGAACAACGTTATGGGGCATGGTGGTGTGCTCGGTTGCTGGAGAAATTCAGCGACGAACCGGATGTTATTCATCTGTTCCCCGCAAAACGCCCCAGTTATATCCGAGTCGGTGAATACATCATCGTGGACATCTGCATGCGCATGCTTGAGCCACGTGAATTGTACCGCGCACAAGGTTTCCCTGATTGGTACATCATCGACCAAGATTATCGCGGGAAAAAATACTCAAAAGCGGCACAGGTGGCACGGTGTGGTAATGCGGTGCCACCACCGTTCGCAGAGGCGCTAGTTCGCGCTAATTTGCCGGAAATGTGCGTTGTAAGAGAGGAGCAAGCAGCCTAAACAGTTCGCTTACGAGGCCCCATTGATATGTTGGGGCCAATCAGATCTGGCAGTCAGCTAAGTGCCAAAGCGGAATTACAGATATCACACAGTGTTAATTTTTGGGAGGTAAATCAAGCTGAAGTGAAATTTTACGAGTAAAATGAATTTCTTATTGAAAAGCCCCTAGCGGCATACCTCCTGATAGGAATGTCTGAATCAAGAAGACGAAACACCATGGAATATAAGAAAAGAAATCAATCAGGTGCTGGGTCACATGCGGGACGTGGGTTTCGGTATCAGGATGCGGTTGGTGTATGGTTGGCACTCCGATGTTGGGGTCGGGAGCTTCCCTATGGTCTTGTTATTCCTGAGGGGCGAGATGATTACGAATTACAGGGCACCACTTGTTCTGCACTTGTGCAAGTTAAGTCTCGTCGTGACCACATGGGGTTGTTTCCTATTGGTGAAGTTGTTGGTTTTGTAAGAGCGCTCTGGAGCCGGTATGAAGCATCTCCAGATCCTGACAAAGATCTGATTCTGATCCTTGAATGCCCTGTGATACAGGGGCCAAAAACAGATTATGTCCTTACCGAGCATGCCGGTTTAGTTGAAGCTCTGTGGGAAGACCCGCGCTGGAAATTACTTTCGCACCACACTCGCATCTGGATTACTGCTGGACCTGCGGAAAAAGCAATTGAAACTATCAGCTATACACTCTCTTGCGCGCCAATGTCATCGCAAGTTTACTATGGCGAATTGTTAAACCACATTGGTGGGTTGGCTGACGCGAATGGGATGGTTAAGGACGGACGATACACAGGGCTGGCTGTCTCTGATGTTGAAATGATTATTCGTCGAATGGAGCCTGTCCTTGATGTTGCAGGTATGGAAATTGCCCTTCGTGAGGGTTACTGCGATGCCATTGATTTTCTGACTGCTTTAAACGAGCCCGCATTTTATCAAGGGGTTGATACCCGACCAGCCCATCTTGCCGCTGGCCTTGTTGTGGAAAGACCTGAAGCGCGTAGTGCGGTTTTAGCTATGCTGACAGCCCAAAGAGCCGCTCTGATCGTTGGACAGTCGGGCACCGGGAAATCAGCACTCATGTGGGAAACAGCCCGCGTCAACCGACATACTGTACGTTGGTTTGAAATTACGCGTGGTGACAGCTTTGACGCGCACTTACTTATCCGTCTCGCTCGCTCATTGAGAGCATCATCTACAGCGCCCGTTGGTTTTATTTTTGATGATGTCGGTAAAGGAAAAGCGGGCCTTTGGGATAGCCTGCTGCGTGAGGCAAGGGCAGGAAGCGGCATTCTTCTACTCGGTTCAATCAGAGAAGAAGACGTTTTTATGCTGACTACCCGGTCTCTTGCCGGAGAGATCCGCCCAACCGTTGAGGAAGCTGTTGCCGAACGGATTTGGCAGCAGCTTTCTCATCAGGGGCAAACCACATGGGCTGGCTGGAGAGAGCCTTGGGCGCAAAGCAATAAGCTTTTGCTTGAGTATACGCATATCCTTACTCGTGGTGAACGGCTTGAACTTGTTCTTGGAGAACAGATAGATTGTCGCCTTCGGGAAGCAAGGGATGCCGAACTGGCTATTCTTCGCATCACTGCACTGGCTGGGGCTGTGGGGGCTATGGTTGATATTGGCCGGTTATCTGAAGTTTTAGGCATCTCTCAGAGTAATCTTTCCAGAGCACTACGGCGACTCATTGATGAACATCTAATATCCGAACCCCGGAATGGGCACTTGGGAGGGCTACATCAGCTACGTTCTGCGACTATTCTAAGCCTCTGCCATAAATATCCCCCTCCAACACTTTTGCACACCATCACAGAAACAGCGCTTATCGTTCACCATACGAATCTGGATACCCTAGCGGCTTATGTCATCATTCATTATCCAGAAGCTAAAGACGCTTTGATTAAGGCGATTGCGACCCGAATCGAACGTGAGTGCGAACCAGCTACGTTAGTTGCTGCTCTTTCAGGGCTAGGACAAGCACATATCGAGATGACGCTGCGAGGCTGGATTCCAGAAGCGCGAGCTCTGGGGCTGGAACCAACTCAAGTTACTGGCGTTGTCATGTTTGCCGTAGCAGATACAGATCTTTCCTCTGATATTTTTCCTGAACGTATAAAAAATTCAATTAGGCTACTACAAACTCACTCCACTGCTGATCCCCGATTGGCTTTATTCAGCCAACTTTCAGCAACTGCAGTTAAGCGGATAATTTCTGCGTCTACGGTACCAAATCTTCGGGGACTCTTGGGAGCAATGTTGGGTATAGATATTCCGGAAAATATTCGACAGGTTATGGCTGATTTAAGACCTTGTTTTGATGAGCTGGACCTTATGGCTATTGCCGATCTTTTTGGTGTTGCCCGACTTATCGATCCAAATATTCCTATGACATGGACAAATAGTAATTCCCCAAATCATTTAATTTCTCGTATTCCACTTGAGATCCCTTGGGCTGGACCAGTTAGTGTTGAAACTACGCTAGAAGGTCGGCAACTTCGTTGCTCTATCTTCCATGTCGCACATTCGGTCCAGACAGACGTTCATGCAGATGTTGTAAAGCTTTGCACACTTTTGCTTGGATTGGATCCAACTGCCGCTATAGTTGCCGTAGATGCTGTTGCTCCGGGTAGTTTTCTTTCAGGTACTCCGGATTATCCCCTTGCGTCTAAGCGAATTCCAAGAGAAAACCTGCCGCCATCAGCATTACCAGAATGGAATAAACGGTGGATAGCGACCACCGCCGGGCTAGTAGGAACAGAAAGTTATACGGATTACTTACAGAGAGCGATCAAACTGTTAGATAAACTCGTCCCGCTAGTTGAAAAGATTCTGGATGGAACCTTACGGTGCAAGGCTCCTTCATCTAAGGTTCTGGAACAACTTGGAGCCGTGCATGAGGCTTCCCGCGAGCTTACCCCACCAAAAGGAGGGGAGTTTATTGGTAAAAATACAGAACTGCATGCCACTCCTGTTCAAAACATATTATTTGCTTGCTCCGCAGATATGATCAGGCGATTTATATCTTTGCCTGAAGGATATGGCGCATATATTGCTTGGCTGAAAGATCTGTTGAAAGACATAGAGAAAGGAAAGGATTACCCTTGGGAGCTCGTTGGAGGGTATCCGGAAAAATCCTTCACGCGATTAAAAGAGCTGATCACATCACTGCGTCTTCTGTCAGCAGAAGCGGGCTCTCAGGGAAAAAATCCGACACGGCTATGGCTCGCGGAAGCTAAAGCGGCTGTGCGTGGAGGGGCATTGAGCAACGCTGTCAGAGTGGTACTTCGTCAGTTCAATAAGTTAGCGTCTGGTAAGCTGCTGGAAATAGAGAGCAGACTGAAAAATCGAGGGATTGAGGCTGAACTCCATGCCCGCCCGGACTGGGAAGAACTTTTACCATGGCCAACAGCAGAGATTCTGACGATCGTTGATCTTGAGTATCTTGAGGACTGGTACAACTGGCTTAGCGAACATGGCACACATGTTAAGACTGCAATTGGCGAGAATCGCCGTATATGGATTATTCCTAGGATTGCAGGAGTGGTGGTATCTCGTCTTACCGTCAGAACGGTATTTAATTTTTTTGCATCACCGTATGCCGTTGATGACTGGCTTGATGAGTTAAATTTGCATCGACTTCACGATACGCTGACTCAGGCTGCGCAACCTGCATTGGCGCTTATCAGCGAGCTTGACGGATTACGTCATTTCAATCTTGGAACAGTGAGTCGCCCTCATCTGGAGCAGTCTGTGCGTGTGGAAGATGAAAGTGCGCTGGTTTCCGCCTTGGAGGAATTTGAACAGATAGCAGAAAACACACCGGTTCAGATGTTGATCCGACAATTAAATGAAGAGTGTATGGCTGGACGAATGGATATAGCTGAAGGGGAGGTAGCTGTGTTGCATGGACAACTCACTCCTGGCGGAAAAGCGTTGCTGGCTCTGCACCTTACCTTACTAGCACAGGATCTGGTAACTGACTTGGCCCAAGCGTAAATAAAAATATAGACATCAGTCAGGGAGCATTTGAGTTGGTCTCGTTGTGAAGACAGGAAATGTCTATTGATGTGGGACTGGCCACTCTAGATAACACCGAAGTGACGATGGAACGTAAGTTTAACTTCAGTTCTTCGCTCTTAGCGGACTTTCAGATTAAGTAATGATAGCCCCGTTTAGCGGGGCTAATTAAATCAAGAAATATATTAATCACGAATAGTGTCGTACTTATCTATATCACTCTCTATATCTTTCCGTAATAGCTTGATAACTTGGCTTGACATTACTTCACGTAAATTACTACCGAGTAAAAAAAGCATATTGTCTGCTACACTCAATGACAATTGTTGGTTGCTTGTCTCGCTGAGTACGCGCTTTACCTTTCCATAATCCATGCCTAAAGAATTAGCAAGCCATTTTTTGCTGCGTTTATGCTTTAATAGTTTCAGTTTAATTTCATTTGCTATCAATATTTCTATGCTGGATTTTTTTACAGATGTCATAACGTTTAATTTAAGTGTCCTATTATTGGCCAGTTGCACCTAAAAGTGCAGGTCTTTTTACACTAATGGCTGATAATAGGACGTGGTAAATTAATGTGATATTAATCACTTAATGGGCTAAGACGAAAACGTATATTTTGGTCCGTGAATTTAAAAGTAATTCATTGATGGAAATGAACTCGGATGATCATTATGTACGATGGAATAATTATTGTAATTTATTGTTATAATGTGTGTTCTACCGTTGTTGTTAAATTAAACAACAGAGGTGCGCAATGAATATGGAAGGTCGTCATTTATACGAATTCCCGGTCAAATTACCGTTTAGCGGTAGGGCAGTTACTTATACTGAGGAAGGTAAGGTTAAAGCGGTAATGACATTGCGCCCCGACCAAGTGGTAGTCAACATGGATACGATGGTATCTATGCTTCGGGATGCTGGTTACATCGTCAAAAGAAAGTGATGTATAATATCCACCTCAGCCTGAACAACTGAGCACCTGCTGCGCTACTGGAGAGCAACCAATGGCGCAGTTACTACAATTAGTAAAATCCGCACCAACAATACTGACCCCGGCAACAATCGAGGCCAGCGAATTCTTGCAACGTGTGAAACTCGGCGAGTGGATACAAGCCGAATTCAGGCGAGTCCGCAATTACCGGTTTCACAAACGATTCTTTAAGCTCCTGCAATTCGGTTTCGACTACTGGACGCCGACAGGCGGCACACTGACGCTACCAGAACGCCAGCTTATTGACGGCTTTGTCGATTACCTCATTGAGATGTCCGGTCAGCATGGGGCAGTCATTAGCGCTGTAGCAGATGACTATCTATTCAAGGTAGGCAAGTTACGGGCTAAAGAAATTGCTGTACTCAAATCATTTGAACCCTATCGCGCTTGGGCCACGGTCGAGGCTGGCTATTACGACGAAGTGATCCTGCCCAATGGATTACGCCAGCGGGTACCAAAATCAATCTCGTTCTCGAAAATGGATGAGGACACGTTCCAGGGGCTTTATAAGGCTGTGTTCAACGTCCTGTGGCATTTCATTCTATCCCATAGTTTCCGCTCCCGGCAGGAAGCCGAGAATGTGGCTCTGCAGTTGTTGGAGTATTCCCTATGACAGATGAAATCTGGACCCAGGCGCGCGGCTGGGAAGGAAGTTATGAAGTTTCAAATATGGGTCGCGTTCGGTCAATCGCCAGAAAAGGTAGGAAGGGCTCCGGTCGTACTTATGGTGGAAAAATTATTAAGCAAACCTTCCATAAGAGCAGTGGTTATTTAGTCGTAAGTCTCAGCAAAGATAATAAAGCCAGACAAGTATTGCTGCATAGACTGGTTTTATCCAGTTTTAAGGGTGACGCTCCAGAAGGGATGGAGTGTTGTCATGAAAATGGTGATAGGTGCGATCCCCGGCTTAAAAATCTGCGCTGGGATACCAGAAAAAACAACCTTGCCGACAAGAAAAAGCATGGCACATGGCAGGGCGGAGAAAATAACACGTGGCACAAGTTAAACGCTGCGCAGGTTATTGCAATCAGAGCATCAAATAAGCCCCATAAGTATTGGATGGAAAAATTCAATGTTTCCTATGGTTGTATCGCTGCTGTAATTGAAGGCCGGTCATGGAAGCATGTGGAGGTTCCCCATGGCTAATTTACGCAAAGAAGCCAAAGGCCGTGACTGCCAGATCCGTTTACCTGGTGTATGCAACTTCAATCCTGAAACCACTGTTTCTGCACATTACCGCATGGCCGGTACATGTGGTACTGGAATTAAACCTGATGATTCGCAAGCTGCATGGGCATGTAGCTGTTGCCATGATGCCATCGATGGCCGATTAAAAACCGAATATGACCGTGAAACCCTGCGTCTTTACCACGCCGAGGGTGTATTCCGCACGCAAGCAATTTTGAGAAGTGAAGGAAAGTTATGATTTACCCTGATTACAAAGGCCGTGGTGACGGTAAAGAATTGCAGCTGCGTGCGCTTGAGCGCGTGTGGATCCAAGGTAAGCTCAAAATGTGGGGGCGTTGGTCAGGGATAGAGAAGTTCGGCAAGGCGGGTAGCATGTTCAACCGGCTGTTATCCAGTCGCAAGGTGACAAAGACGGCGATCACCCAGGCACTGCGCCAGCTCAAAAATGCAGGCTGTGAAAAAGGGGAGTTGCACGCGTATTTGCTCGATATTCTCGAAGGTCGGCAAAAAAGTGGCTTGGCGTTCTGCAGCGATAAAGAAGCAGCAATAATCGACGGGGTGATAGGTTCGGTGTTACTGGCACACCCAGGGCTAAAATCCATTATTCATGAGCGATACCTTGGCAAAGGTAAAAGTAAAAAGGCTATGGCCGCTGACCTGCATGACAAGCGTCCTGATTGGTGCTTGCGAACGTGTGAAACCCGCATCGATGTTTGGCTTAAGACGGCAGAATTTATGCTTTACCTGCCGATGAGTGACGCGTTCAATTCAAACATTGGCCGATTTACCGTTGACTTTGCGCGAAAATCGGATAAATTCGTATAAGCTTCGCGAAGTTTTGCCCGCAGCGACAAAGTCGAAAGAAACCCGCCATTGTGCGGGTTTTGTGTTTTAGAGTGCAGGCCTAGAATGCCTTGGTTGACAAAATTCAGTGTTTACGTAAATATGGTTGACGTTAATTAGTCAACTGAGATGAGCAATGAAAAAATATCAACTAGCCCTACAAGACGCCTTCTCTGACGCAGCGAGAAAAGCCTTCTCAAGCTCAATAGTTAAGGCTTATGTGCAGTCTGTTAATGGAAGTAAAGAATTTGGGAGCTTTGCCCGTGAGGCTCAACCATACTTAAGATGGTTTTGGTGTGAGGCGTTGCTTGAAAAAGCAGCGAGGCAGTCAGGGTTGAGTTATAAAGCAGCATCTAACTACGCTAAAAACTGTAATCACTTGACAGTCACATCAAAAAACTGGTCTTTAACAGCGCATCATTCGAGTAATGGACCTTTACCTCGGCATGCGGTTTACCGCGCGATGTATGTGAAAGGTAGGATGGGTGATTTATTCGACGATTATGATCAGGGATCAGAGGTTCTGATCATGGGAGGCCATGTTTACCTGATGCATGACGGTATAGGTGCCAATGTAGATGCTATTAATCTGACTGTACCATCAACTGATATGAAGTCTGTTCTCTTTACTGAATCCCTAGATATTGTATCTCCGTTCGATGTCGAGGAGGAAAAAGTAGAGGATGAGCTTGATACTAAAATCGTCCTTAAGGTCGAAGAGCTACTAAGAAAACAAAAATGAACATGAGCCCAATTTCAACGCTTAACCGTGAAAAATCAATAAATCCCGAACGCCTAACTGAAGCAAGAGAGGCAAAAGGATTGACTATGGCTGATCTTGCCAGGTTACTTGACGTTTCTCGACAGGCAATTTCAGCGTTTGAAAAGGGCCTTAAGAGTCCTTCTTTTGATACTTTATCTCAAATTTCTCGTGTCTTGGGCTTCCCTGAACGTTTCTTCTTATCAATGAATTCGTCGCCAACTATTGATGGTGCTGTTCACTTTAGAAGTCGAAGCACAACATCTAAAAAAGAACGCCTCATGGGACGAACCAAGGGGAGATGGGTATCTCTCATTTTGAATGAGATGACGAGGTATGCAACCTTGCCCGAAACCAATCTGCCAGATTTTGAAATACCTGATTTCGAGTTTCTTACAAAGGCTGACATTGAGGAATTAGCTACACAGGTTAGAAGATTTTGGGGGTTAGGTGACGGCCCAATTCGTAGTTTAACTCAGCTACTTGAGAATAACGGGATTGTTGTAGCAAACATCCACTCTGGCGAAAAAGTTGATGCTTTTTCATTCTGGTCGGAAAGCACTCCGATTGTAGTTATTGATAAATCTAAGACTGCGGTTCGCATGCGATTTAGTATTGCCCATGAGTTAGGGCATTTGGTTATGCACAAGGCGGTTGACGATGATTATCTTGAAGACAAAGAGCTATTTAACAAGGTCGAAAGGCAAGCAGATTACTTTGCTGCATGCTTCTTAATGCCTGCAAATAGTTTCAGCAATGAATACTTTTCACCGAGCTTACCATCTTTAATAAAAATGAAAGAGCGCTGGATCGCGTCGATTGCTGCCATAACTCATAGGGCGTCTAGTCTTAGGTTGATGAGCGACAATCAGAAAGAGTATGTTTTTAGGCAACTTGCACCATACCGAAAGCGTGAACCCTTAGACGATGTGATTCCCAGAGAAGAACCAAAGCTGATTAATAAGCTTGCTAAGCTACTTGATGAGCATAACGTTATTAAAAAGTATGATCTCATTGAAATGATTGGGATCCCTGAAAATGATTTTTTGACTATAACTCACCTAACAAGAGAGGAGTTAGAGCCAAGCGAGATGAACGTTGTGCCAATAACGATTCTTAAAAGATAACATCAGCAATCATGTAAGACCACCATTTGGTGGTCTTTTCACAGTCGGGTGCCTAAAAGAAAAAAATAAACGTCAAGGATGGAATATTGATAAAGATAAGACATCGAAGAACAAGCGGATGCCCTGGCTGAAGCAACCCTGAAACTCTGCGTGATGGATGGCATGGCAGGCAAGGAAAAGGTTAAGCAGCTACAGATGCAGTTTGTGACAGGTAATGGAATCGAAGATCACTAAGTAATCAAATCGTGAAGAGAGCCAGTTCCACACTGGAAGTTATTAACGTATTATTTAAACTGGGTTTTTCTAGCGGAATGGAACTGGTAATGAGTGAGTTTGATATCATCGTAGTATCTTCATTAGTCATCACTTACATACCTGCTTTCTGGTTTTTGGGTATGGGTGTTACAGCTCAGAGTATCGCGGAAGAGTTCGGTTATGACAAAACCTATTCGCGGGGACTTATACCTAAATGGGCAGGTAAATGCGGTGGCTTCGCTATTTTAATTCACTATTGCTTTGTGCTGCTCATTCTTACCCTAGCGAACTGGATATATGGGCTAGCGGCGTTTGGGGCTGGTGTAATTCCTTTTATACTTTTTCCTCGTATGGCAAAAATGTATCGAGGAATCTTCCGAAGAAGCGCGTTCCGTGTTTATAAAATGGATTCGCAATCAGGGAAATTTCTGTTAGAAATGTTGATGAAAACCAGAAAGTTTCGCTAGAAAACAAGTCGTATCAAGTCAAAATAACTCGCCTCGGCATAGCCTGGGGCTTTTTATTATGGGCTCACTTCGGTGGGCCTTTTTGATCCCAATACTAAGCGCTAAGGGTATTTTTAGAAGCCTGGTCGCCAGGGGAATATTTCTGCGTAGTTGTATGGTAGGCATGAAAGGAGGGCA
Source organism: Serratia aquatilis (assembly GCF_044865145.1). Lineage (NCBI taxonomy): Bacteria > Pseudomonadati > Pseudomonadota > Gammaproteobacteria > Enterobacterales > Yersiniaceae > Serratia > Serratia aquatilis. The sequence continues at coordinate 2,280,624 of NZ_CP173186.1, forward strand.
TTTGGGGTACTAACAGAAAACCCCGGCGTGATACCGGGGCTGATTGAATAATTAAGGGATAAGCTGTTCAGCAGTACAGTTATATAGTGTTGCCAGTTTTTCGCGTGTGCGTTTTTGGGGGCGCTCAGATGCCTCCCACTGAGAAACGGTTGACTGTGTTGTGCCTAGTTTTTCTGCGACATCATACTGAGACAGGTCGCGATAAATTCGCCAGGCAGCCAAGATAGAAACATCCTGATTTACCATAATATTGATGACGGCATTGGGCACTGTCACATCATCATATTTTGACGGTGTGTAGGGCACATCCTCCCACTCATCTTTTGCCTTAATGAGCCTCTCGTATTCATCGTAAGGCACCACAGCGTACTGCGGTTCGCCTTTATCATTACGAATAATTTGTGTGGCCATTTTTTAATATCCGGGGTTTCCCGCCTAGTAAGTTGTCGATGTTCTCCGTTTGACGGATGTTATCCATCATTTCCTCATTTGCTAAAGAGCAAATCCGCTTCGGATAATTAGATAATAAGGTTCGCATCGTATTGCGTCAATGCAAATTGCGTTCAAAGTACGATTATCAATTGTAGCTGCGCTATTGCGTGGCTTTTTCATTTCTAGCGCCCAACGGGTTAAGGATATATGCAAATGCCTGCAAAGAACCCAGACGTCTGGGCAATCATTTTCGCGTGGCTGCTATCTGTAAAAGAACAGGGCATCGCCGCAACGTTGGCCGGTGTAATGGCGTGGTTGCGCGGTAGGTATGAGGGCGAGGGTAATTTGAAATCTCTGCTCGATGCCTTTATGTGCTCAATTTTTGGATGGTTCGTTAAGGATGGATTGACGCTGATAGGACTGAATGCTGATTGGGCCTATCTCTCCAGCGTCGTGATTGGGTTCCTTGGAACTAAATATTTTGGCAAGCGCATTAAAGACATTGCTGATAGGAAAACAGGGGCAGCAAAATGACAAAAGACCAATTTCAAAGGGCGGCTAATATCAGCGCTGAGTTAGCTACGCGCTGGTATCCGCATCTAGAAGCCACGTTCTGTGAGTTTGATATTTCCACCTCGACAGCGCAGGCAATGTTTATTGCCCAGGTAGGGCATGAGTCAGCCGGGTTTACAGTGTCTGTTGAGTCATTTAATTACAGTCAGCAGTCATTAAAAAAAGTGTTCGCCCATCGACTATCGCCCGATCAGATTTCCATGTTAGGACGGCAACGAGGCGAAACATCGGTACCACTCAATCGCCAGATGGCGATAGCTAACTTGGTATACGGCAGTCGCATGGGTAATAAGGCTCCCGGCGACGGCTGGAAATATCGTGGTCGTGGCCCGATGCAACTTACCGGATTGGATAACTATCGGGCATGTAGCACTGGTCTGAAACTGGATTTAGTCGGACAGCCTGAACTACTGGAGCAAGATATTCACGCCATGCGCTCCGCTGGCTGGTTCTGGCAATCACGAAACTGCGGCAAATATGCTGCCGATATTGAGCGTGTGACACTGCTGATCAACGGTGGCACCAACGGGCTTGATGACCGCAAGGCGCGCTTTGATCAGGCTAAAAAGGTGCTGGTATGAAATACGGTCTGATTGGTGCTTTGTTGGTTGCCATCTGCCTCGGCTGGTATAGCTCTGTGCTGACTGGTCGGCTGGAAACGTCGCAGCAGTTAATAAGAGAACAGAGTAAATCACTGGAGCAACAATCTGCGTTGATTGGCACCATGCAAATTCAGGATGCGCAGAACCGCTCGCTGATGGCTGCCCAACTGCAACAAGAACAGCAACTGCGCCAGCGGGCCACTGCCAACGAAAGGAAATTCCGTGAAGCGATTAAAAATGATGATTGCGCCAAGCGCGATATGCCTGGCGCTGTTGTTGAGCTCCTGCAGCCACTCCCCCCTGCCGCGAGTACCGAAACCGTTAATCCTGCTACCCCCTGAAACAGTATTTACTCCCTGTAAGCGTCCCGTGCTGCAGGGAACGACATGGGGGGATGCCGTTAGCTACACCTTGCAGCTAAAGGCCGCACTTATGATTTGTGCAGGGCAGGTTAATACGCTGAATATCTGGAAAAATGGATTGGAAAAAAACTTTCATAAATAATGATATTGACATTTTTTCAGGAGTTTTTTATTTTCCATGCTAAATGTCAATGCATTATTCGAGTGCATAATTTAAATTATCAAGTGCCATCAATTAGTTGATTTAAGGTTTTCGGGGTCTAATAATGCTTTGTTTTCGTCGTAATTAATGACATAATTCATTTTATCTAAGGTGATTTCCGCTGAGATTTTAATGAATTCATTTTCAATATTTTCTATTTTTTCAACAGCTTTAACTAGATCTTCATAGAGTATCAATTCGTTTATTTTTTTATAACTACCAATAGCTTCATCATAAATACTGTCTTCAGGGTCTTCATAATAAACAAGGAATAAGGGGTTGTGAGCAATAAGGTTTCTCATGTCAATAAGTTCAATGATAGAGTCTATGCATTTTATATACCGTTGTGAGTATTTGTTGTTAGTTTGGTCGCTTAGAATTATTTCACGTAAAAACTTAACCCTTGTCTTGAATGGTAGGTTTGATGTGTATTTTAGAGTGACTGGTTCAACAAGTCTCTTTAGCAAAATATAAGTTTGATGCTCTAGGCTTCCAAAGCCCAGAACGAATCTTCCAACTACAGGCGCCCATTTTTCCGTGTCAACTATTTTCATTTCTATCCTTTAATTTTATGTGGGGCATTAAAATTATATTAGATTTTTTAATGTCGTCTGTTCTAGGACAAGATAAAATCTATAATGAAAGTCGTAACAGAAATAATTCCGTACTTGTTCACACAACTATCCTTGAAAGATACTATCATCAATATCTTCTTTTTCGAGCACTCAATCAAGTATCACAGAGCAGCTTTACGAGGCTGCTGCGTAATGCGCAGGCAAAGCCACCGGTAATCCCCATCGCCCACCTAGGGCACTGGTTGTCAGTAGCTTTTTTATTTTCTTCTGCCTTTTTGAGTTGGCCATGCAGGAATTCAGCACAAACGATCTGTTTTTGAATGTGGTGGTTAAAAATTTCTCGGGGTCAGTATTGAAGAGGCCAGCAGAAAATTCTATTTGGAAGGTGGGCGACAGCCGGTAGCGGTAACTATCGGCAGCCATTCATACCCACAGATCGTCATGATGAGTACGAACCAAGGCCCACTTGCTCTCGAGAGCAGTGCCATATTATTGGATCCTCAGAAATGACCACAGGAAAATATCAAAAAAACCTTTCAATCGTTTATAGATCACTCAAATCGTTGGTGATTTACGCGAAAAATGCTAGGACACACTCAGAGGAGCAGATAGAAAAAATCGTATCGAGCATTAAAAAGTTTGGGTGGACTAACCCGATCTTGCTCGATGAAGCCGGAGAGGTGATCGCCGGGCATGGCCGTATTCTGGCGGCGGAAAAAATCGGTTTTGATCCGGTTCCCACCATCACCTTGTCCGGTCTGACGGAGGCAGAGAAAAAAGCCTACCGCTTGGCGGACAACAAATTACCGCTTCATGCCGGATGGGATTTAGACCTGCTTACAATGGAACTGGATGATCTGCTGTCAGAAAAATTCGACTTATCGTTAACGGGATTCAGTGTCGAAGAAATCGACCAAATGCTGAATATCGATTTCGCACCGGGTGACGAAGGCGACCAAGGCAAGCTTGACCAACTGGAAGCAAAGTTATGTCCACACTGCGGGGGTGTTCTATGACCACTCTCACCGTCGATTGGGCAACACACAAAGCAGCGGCCTATGCCTGTCTGAATTGGCACTACGCAAAAGCGGTACCGGTTGGAAAGTTGGTAAAGGTCGGAGCCTGGGAAGATGGCCAGTTTATTGGCGTGGTGATATTTAGTCGCGGAGCCAATAATCACATCGGCCAGCCTTATAACCTGCAGCAAGATCAAGTCTGTGAGCTGACACGGGTAGCATTAAGAGCCCACATATCCCCGGTAAGTCAGATTTTAGCAAAAGCGATTAAATTCCTTACAACGGTTTGCCCAGGCCTGCGTTTGATCGTTTCCTACGCGGACAAAGATCAGAACCACCACGGCGGTATCTACCAGGCGACGAATTGGATTTATGAAGGGCTGGTGGGTGCAGGAACGCTGGGGGCATTCATCATCAATGGGAAAAAGGTTCACCCTCGAAGTGTTGCAGCCAAAGGGGTGAAACAAAGCATTGAATCGGTAAGGCAACATCTGGATCCGTCTGCACAGGAATTCAAAACATCAGGAAAACACAAATACCTGATGCCGCTTGATAAGCAGATGAAAAGGATCCTGACTCCTCGTCATAAACCCTATCCAAAGAGGGTATGACTATGGAAAAGGAAACCTATGAAAAAGTCGAAGCGCTTGCCGCACGCCGCTTAACTGAACAGCAAATTGCCGATGTGATGAATATCTCGTTAGACCAATTGAAAAAGGACCGAAACCAAATCTCCCGATTTAGAGAGGCGATCAGAAAGGGGCGGGCAAAAGGTGAGGCTGAATTAAGAGGTGCGTTATACAAGCGTGCCAGAACCGGGGACATACAGGCTTACAGCGAATTGCTGAGGCGGGAGAAACAACAGGGTAACGACTGATGAAAAAACCGGACTGGGAGGCTATCAGGCGTGAGTATGAAACTGATGGATTGTCAGCCCGGAAGTTAGCGGAAAAATACGGCATCAGTCATACCGCCATCAATCAGAAGGCAAAGGCCAAAGGTTGGAAAAAGCCGGCAAAAGTTGCCACCGAAAAAGTTTCCAAATCCTCCAAAGGTGGAAACAAAAAAGTGGAAACCCGGAAGGTGGAAACCAGACCAGTTAGCCAAGCGAGCAAATCAGTCGGCGAGGCGGAAAAACTGACACTGGTGGAGACAGGTTTAGGCTTCGAACCCGCTCAGTTCGGGCTTTCTGACCAGCAGGCGCTTTTTGTTTACTGGTATATAAGAACGAATAGCAGGGTCGAAGCCTATCGCCGCGCCGGATACCAGTGTGAGGGTAAAAACGCTTATTTTGGTGCATCGCAGATATACAGAAATATACAGGTTTCAAAAGCTATCCGGGAAATGCAAAAACGTCTTCGACAGCGCTACACCGCCGACATGGATGAGATTGTCGATCAACTGGTGGCAATAACCCGCGCAGATCCAAATGTGCTTTCTCAATATCGTCGGCTTAATTGCCGTCATTGCTGGGGTGAGAACCATCTTTATCAGTGGCGAGATATTCGGGAATTCGACATCGCTGCAGAAAAAAACATGAAGGATGGGAAAGCGGAACCTGAATATGGTGGCTTGGGATTTGTTGATAATGCGGATCCCAACCCGGATTGCCCCCGCTGCCATGGTGAAGGGGTAGGGGAAGCATTCTTTGCCGATACGCGTGATCTGCATGGTCCTGAATCCCACTATTTCTTGGGGGTGAAAGAGAACAAGTTCGGCATTGAAATCCTGACCGAAGATAAAAAAGCCGCACGGCAAATGCTGATCCAGTTGTTGACTGCCCAGGCAGCAAAAGATCCAGCAGACAACAACAAAGGATTGGAGGAAGACTATCAACTACAGGCATTAACTCCTGATGAACCTACGCCGGACGATCCAATCCTTTGATGGTCCCGTACAGTTAACACCAAAGCAGGCAAATATTTATGTCTGGGGCTGGCAACCCAAAGCCCGTTTTCGTGATGCTGTATGTGGCCGTCGTTTCGGTAAAACCTATTTGGGTAAGGCTGAGATACGTCGTGCTGCTCGATTGGCAGACCGTTGGAACGTCAGCATTGAGGATGAGATCTGGTATTGCGCGCCAACGCTGAAGCAAGCCAAGCGTGTGTTTTGGCGGCGGTTGAAACAGGCCATTCCTCGACACTGGCGGGACAGTAAGCCCAATGAAACGGAATTATCGATCAACCTGAACAGTGGTCACATAATTCGTTGTGTCGGCCTGAATAACTATGATGACTTGCGCGGCTCGGGCCTGTTTTTCGTTCTAATAGATGAATGGGCCGACTGTCCATATGAAGCATGGGAAGAAGTCATTCGCCCGATGCTATCGACCTGCAAATACACGGTTGACGGTGTGCAATACGTGGGTGGTCACGTATTACGCATTGGCACACCGAAGGGATTTAACCACTGCTACGACACCTATCTTGCTGGGCAAGAGGGTAGAGAACCTGATCACCGCAGTTGGCTGTATACGTCTGTTGACGGTGGCAATGTGCCGCCAGAAGAGATCGAGACAGCGCGGCGCACAATGGATCCCCGAACGTTTCGCCAGGAATATCTGGCCTCGTTTGAAAATTACCAGGGCGTTGTTTATTACTGTTTTGACCGACGAGAAAACCACACTGATGACACCATACAACCGGGTGATGAGTTACATATCGGGATGGACTTCAACGTCGGGAAAATGGCTGCAGTTGTCTACGTGTTGCGGGAAGGATTACCGCATGCTGTGGATGAGCTAATGAATAAATTCGATACAAGAGCAATGATTGAGGAAATAAAGAAACATTTCCTCGGGCATAAAATTTTCATTTATCCCGATGCCTCAGGGAAAAATCGAGGATCGAGCAATGCCAGCGAATCAGATATATCACTGTTAAAAGCGGCTGGATTTACGGTTAAATCCAAGGACTCGAACCCTGCGGTGAAAGACCGTGTTAATTCAATGAATGCCATGCTCTGCAACACATACGGCGAACGGCGAATGAAGGTTAACACGAAGAAATGCCCGAAATTTACCCAATGCCTGGAACGACAAATTTATGCAGACAACGGGGAACCGGATAAAAAAGGTGGTTTTGACCACGGTAATGATGCTGGTGGTTATCCGATTTATTATCTCTTCGCTCTGAAAATTAAAGATGCTTTCAGTATCAAAATGGAACCTACATTCTGATGAGTAAAAATAACGACATTACCTTTACTCGGCCGGAGTTCGACGCGGCTTTGTCCACGTGGGGAAAAAACCGTGATGTGTGCAGTGGGCCTGATGCTGTAAAAGCTGCAGGCCATTTACATCTGCCCAGGTTGAACCCATCAGACACTTCAGAGGCAAATAATCAGCGCAACGAAAGCTATCTCGCACGTGCGGTTTTCTATGCAATTGCAGCGAATACCAAGCAAGGCTTGCAAGGGATGGCTTTCCGCAGGGATCCGACTCTTGAACTGCCTGAAAATAACAAGATGGAGTATCTAAAAACCAATGCTGATGGTGCCGGGACCAGTATTTATCAGCAATCACAGCAAAGCCTCGAATCTGTTCTCGAGGTTGGGCGCGACGGGCTTTATGTTGATTACGCCAAGGAGGGCAATCAGGCGATCATATTACGGTATCTGGCTGAAAATATAATCAACTGGAGAACGAAGCGTATCAATGGACGCAATAAATTAATTTTAGTGGTCTTGCGTGAGTGTGTTGAGGAAGAAGACGGTTATGGCTTCAAAGATGTGATCCAATATCGTGAACTCAGGATGGAGGATCACAGGTTCATGGTAAGGGTATGGCGACCAACGGGCGAAGGTAAAGCGCAGAAATATGTAGCAGGGGAACCTTATTACCCGAAACCATTTGGCGCGGAACATTGGGACGAAATACCGTTTATTTTCATTGGTGCCCAAGATAACAACCCTGATATAGACCGGGCACCGCTCGAAGCGTTGATCTCAATTAATCTGGGGCATTATCGCAACAGTGCAGATTATGAAGACAGTGTTCACTTCTGCGGGCAGATCCAGCCCTGGATAAGTGGATTAAGCGAAGAGTGGCGCGATTGGTTGGAGGAAAAGGGCGTCAAATTTGGCTCGCGCAACCCGATGCTGTTACCGCCCAAGGGCGCGATGGGGATGGCTCAAGGGCAACCCAATATGATCGCCAAAGAGGCGATGGACGATAAAAAAGCCTACATGATTGCACTCGGTGCACGTCTCATTGAGCAAAATGGTGCCGTCAAAACGGCGACACAAGCCAGCGGTGAACAGGCGTCGGGAACATCTATCCTCGGTATCTGCTGCAGCAACGTTTCTGAAGCCTATACCGTTGCTGTCATGTGGTGTGCTCGTTACCTGGGCATCAAAGAGCTTGATGCTATCAATTATGCAATCACCAAAGAATTCCTGCCGAAAGGTGCTGATGCGAACGTTATCAATGCGATTGTCGCTGCGTGGCAGAGTGGCGCAGTACCGACACTCGACATGATCCGCTCGTTGCAAAAAATGGACATCATTGATCCTGCTGCCGATCCAGCCGCTATCTTGGACATTTTGAACACGCAAGGGCCAAACTTCTTAGGTGATTCGAATGAAAACGATGAACGAGCGGCTTAGCGACGAGGCAGTAGCACACGCGATTTTTGTGAGCAGGTACTCGACTGGTACAGCTAAAAGAATGGTGACAGTGTTAAACCAGGCTGACGCCGAATTATCAGCCCGGTTGATGGTCGCTCTGGAAGACCTGGATCCCACCAGTTTCAGTTTCCGTCGTCTGGAATCGCTGCTTGGCGGTGTGCGCAGTATCAACCAACAGATTTTTCAACGCCTCTATCAGTCCTTGGGTGAGGAACTCGGCGACTTTACGGGCCACGAAGTTGGGTATCAGTTGAGTCTTTTTGACACTTTGCTACCTGAACTCGTCAAACAACGTTGGCCGCTCATGGCGGTAACGCCACAGCAAGTTTATGCCGCTGCCATGGCTCGACCCTTTCAGGGGCGGCTGCTGAGTGAATGGGCGGGGAAGCTTGAAACTGACCGTATGCAGCGGATCAGTAATGCAGTTAGCCAAGGGTATCTACAGGGGGAAACAGCAGATCAAATCTACCGGCGAGTACGAGGCACTAAAGCCCGAAATTATCAGGATGGTGTTTTGCAATTTGGCCGGGCAAACACAACCAGTGTGATAAAGACGGCGATAGGTCATATGGCCGCCGTTGCCCGGACTGAGTTCGCCCTGGCCAACGCAGATATTGTTGAGTGCAAGCAGTGGTTAAGTACGTTGGATAATCACACAACACCCGCCTGTATCGTTCGCGACCGTCTGAAGTATTCGCTGGATAACAAACCGATTGAGCACAAGGTGCCATACGGTGCGGGGCCCGGTCGCATTCATTTTTGCTGTCGTTCTACCGAAACGCTGGTGGTGAAATCGTGGCGCGATTTGGGCATTGATGCTGATGAAATGCCAGAAGGCACACGTGCCAGTATGGATGGGCAAGTACCCGCGAATACGAATTACCGGGATTGGCTCTTGCGACAGCCCTATCGCCGGCAAGTGCAGGTTGTAGGGGAAATACGTGCACGCTTGATTCGTGACGGAGGCATGCACCCCTCAGAGTTTTTTACTGATAAAGGGGAATACCTGTCGCTCGAACAGCTAAGAGAAATCGATGAGCAGGCATTTAGCCATGCCAGGCTTTAAAACGAACATTTTCAACGAACCCGCCATTGAGCGGGTTTTTTTCTGGGTCAGGCCCAGCAATCAATCCCAAGGGGAAAAGTATGCTATTTCGCAATGTGGCACGTAAATATTACTCACCGGTTGGCGAAGGAGGTGAGGGCGGCGGTGGTGGCGAGGTCACTATCACCCCGGAAATTCAGGCCATTATCGATGCTCGAATCAGTGAGTCCGTATCGGGGCTAAAAACCAAAAACAGTGAGTTGCTCGGAAAGCTCAAAGAGCAGTCCGAAAACTTGAAGCGATACGATGGCATCGATCCTGATGCGGTGCGTGGCATTCTGAAACGTTTTTCCGATGATGAGGAAGCAAAGCTGATCGCGAATGGGAAAATTGATGAGGTACTGAACAAGCGCACTGAACGTATGCGTAGCGATGCGGACAAGCAAATCAAAGCCGCTGTCGAACGCGCTGAAAAAGCGGAAATGTTGGCGAAGAAGTTCACTGAACGCGTGTTAGGTGATGCCATCCGCTCCGCAGCGCTTGAGACAGGCGCTCTGGTGGGAGCAACGGACGACATCATTTTACGTGCCAAAGGTGTTTTTACACTTAACGATGACGGCGAAGCCGTTGCAATCGACAAAGACGGCAACCCGATTATGGGAAAAGACGGAAAAACGCCGCTTTCTCCCGTTGAGTGGGCCGAATCTCTCAAAGATACCGCACCACACCTCTGGCCTGGAGCTGAAGGTTCCGGGGCTGGTGGACATAAACCCCCAAGTGGCGGTTTACCTAAACGCTCGCAAATGTCGGCCAAACAGAAAGCGGAATACATCCGTGCGCATGGCCAACAGGCATATCTCAGACTTCCAAAAGAATAAGGATCCTTAACTATGGGCTCTACAGTTAATAACGACCTGATCATCTACAACGATCTGGCTCAAACCGCCTACCTGGAACGTCGCCAGGACAATTTAGAGATATTCAACGCATCGTCTAACGGTGCGATCGTACTTGATAACGAACTGATTGAAGGTGATTTCAGAAAGCGCGCTTTTTATCAATTGGCAGGCAGCATCGAACATCGCGATGTGAATTCCACAGAGAAAGTCTCCAGTAAGAAGATCGGTGCCGGAGAATCCGTTGGCGTTAAAGCACCGTGGAAGTATGGGCCCTATCAGACTACTGAGGAAGCATTCAAGCGTCGTGGTCGTGATGTTTCAGAGTTCTCGGAGGTGGTCGGTGCCGATGTTGCTGACGCTACCTTGGAAGGTTTCATCAAATACGCCATCCAGGCATTGACTGCAGCCATTGGTGCCAATACCGATATGGTTGTCACAGCCAGCATTGCTACAGATGGTAAAAAGACGCTGACCAAGGGCATGCGCAAATACGGTGATAAGTTTGGTCGCATTAGTCTGTTTGTGATGCACTCTGCCAGCTACTTCGACATTGTAGATGAAGCTATTACCAACAAAATTTATGAAGAAGCGGGGGTGGTGGTGTACGGCGGTTTACCCGGCACATTAGGTAAGCCTGTATTGGTAACCGACACTGCGCCGATTGATGTGATCCTGGGATTGCTGCCAAATGCGATTGCCATAACTGAATCACAAGCGCCCGGTTTCCGCTCCTTTGAGGTCAATGACGAGGAAAACTTGGCGATTGGGTATCGTGCCGAGGGCACCGTAAACATTGATATGCTGGGATATAGCTGGGTTGAATCTAAAGGCGGTGCAAACCCTGATTTAACCAAAATTGGAACGCCTGCAAACTGGAAAAAACACGCAACCAGCAACAAAGTGACAGCCGGTGTGATGATTAAACTTTCATCTTCGGCACCTGACGCCAAGACCAAATAATCAAGTGGGGCTTTTGCCCCTTTTCTTTTGGAGGGGGAATGTTAGTCACCAATCCAACATCGCCAGAATTCAACAGTTATGCATCGGTGAAAGATCTTGAAACTTTCGTGACGAAACGAGGCATTAGCCATCCAGACAACGCTGAGGCTTTACTGATCAAAGCGATGGATTTTTTGAGTGGTATCACTTGGAAAGGGCGACGAGCCAAAGCCGGACAACCGCTAGCCTGGCCTCGCTCTGGGATCTATTTCGACGGTTTCAGCTATCCAAACGATGTTATCCCTCCGCAGCTTATTACAGCGCAATGCATGCTTGCGATTGAGGCTCAGAAAGGCGATTTACAGGAGGCCAGCAGATCAGCCCCGATTAAATCAGAACGTGTCGAAGGGGCGGTAACCACTGTATTTGCTATAGCAGACGGGGAGGCATTCAAACAGACATACCCAGCAGTAATGGCTTTGCTGAATGGACTGGTTGTAAGCGGTGGTTTCGCCATTAATGCTATAGCAACGAGAACCTGAGGACGAGCAAATGGCTATTGACTATCAAGCCACACAGGAAAGGACAACCCGCACGTTGAAGGCTAACGGTGCGGAATACCCGTTTACCCGTGGCGGCACTGTAAGCCGGGTTGCCGGTAAAGAGGTTCGTGAGCCTGAGGAGCGCGGCATTGTTATCGGCGTAAGAGCCGAATTCAAACCGGGTGAAATTGACGGTTCACTGATCCAAAGCGGTGATGTGTTGCTGGTGGCCACCTGTGAAACCGAAATCCGCATTGATGACCGGATCGAGGTAGACGGCAAAAAATACCGCGTTGTGCATCCTCACCCCGTCAAACCCGGCCCTATCCTGATCTGCTACCGAGCACAATTGAGGGCGTGATATGCCGCCTGAAAATGATGCTTTTGTCCAGGCGATAACCGCGTTTGTCAGCAAAGCCAAGGCTAACCAAGCAAAAGTCGTGCGCGGGGCCAGCATCCGCATTCTGGCTCAATTAGTACATATGTCCCCCGTCGGTAATCCAGAACTCTGGGCGGTAAATAGCACAGCAGTTGCCTATAACCAGGCTGTTTTTGACCACAACGAGGCACAACGGCAGGATCCTGACAACCTCACTCCTACCGGTAGGCTGAAAAAACGTGCTCGGGTTTCCGACAGCATGGATATCAAAGCCCCGCCAGGCTATACCGGAGGGCGGTTTAAAGGTAACTGGCAAGTGTCCTTCGATTCACCTGCAGAGGGTGAATCGGGGCGGATCGATAAATCCGGTAATGCAACCATAGCCGCCGGAAATATCGTTATTGAGCAGTTCCGCGTTGGGATGCAGGCCATTTACTTCGTGAATAACGTTCCCTATGCATACCGGCTGGAGTTTGGACATTCTAAACAAGCGCCGGGCGGCATGGTGCGTATTACTGCTGCGGATTTCCAACGGCATTTTAACGCCGCTTTATCGGAGATTGAACCTTGAGTCATACCCACATAGCCGCACTGCTTGAGGCCCGTTTGGGGGAATGGGCAGATTCGCACAATATCCCTGTCGCCTGGGAAAACCTCGCAATGGATCCCCCGGAAGGTATGTATCTGCAAGCCTATGCTATGCCTGCGACGACAACGACAATCGATCTGGCCGAATCACTGCATGTTTTACCAGGTGTTTGGCAAGTTAATGTTGTTGCACCTGCCGGTAATGGCACTGACCCAGCCAGGGAATTAGCCGATCAAATCGCTGCACTGTTTCCCGTTGGGCTGGCACTGACCGAAGGAAACCTAACCTGTTATATCCACACGCCTCCCACTGTTTACCGGGGTATCCCATCAGATACCCGCTACGTGATACCCGTCAGCATGAGTTACCGCGCTGACATCACCACAAACTGACCGCTGCGGCGGTTTTTTTACGTCCAAAATTGGAGATCCCTATGGGCTTTGCATTACCCAATGGCGCCACAGTATTTGTTGGCTCCAAAATGGCCGCCGCGTTGACGACTACCGCTGTCAGCAACGCCAAAGGGGCTGTATTCACTGTAAGCGGGGGAACGTTATCAGCTAACGATATTGTTTTAATCAAATCCGGTTGGAGTCTGTTGGACAACCTGGTTGCCAAGGTTACTACTGCCACGACAACCTCGGTCACCATCGGGGCACTCGATACCTCAGATACCCATTATTTTCCAACGGGCAGTGGTACTGGATCACTGATAAAAATCACTGAATGGACGCAGATCCCGCAAATTACTGAGGTAGCCGCCTCTGGTGGTGATCAGCAATACGTGCAAATCCAGTTCTTGGAGGATGATCGTCAACGAAATCTTGCGACATTCCGCGCAGCCAAAACACAGACGTTTACCTTTGCGCATGAATCCACGCTACCTGTTTATAGCGTTCTGCTGTCCGGGGATCGGTCCGGGAACACGTTGCCATTTTACATGTACGTTCCGAAAGCCCAGGAAACGCGCTATTGGTCGGCCATTTTGTCCTTCGACCCACAGCCGACCACTGCCGTAAATGCGGTTGAAACGGTGCAAGTTTCACTTGCCGTGCAATCTCGGACCATGACGTTTTACAAAGATAAATAAGCTCGGTGATGTTGCTCGAGCTGACTTCAATAACAGGTATCTCTATGACTGCGAAATTTACTTTGATCCCGAACCCGACTTTTAAAGTTGATGTGGCGATCCCACGTGCCGGTGCTGAGGATGGTGTATTGACGTTTACGTTTAAGCATAAAACTCGCACCGAACTTGAAGTGCTGGAAAATACCCTGCGTGAGGCAACGGAAAAACAGGCCGAAGGTGGCGAACGCAGTAATGCACCGCTGGTGGATTTCGTGCTTGAAATTGCTAAGGCCTGGGCGCTGCCGGACAAATTCACCAAAGAGAACGTCTTGGTTCTGCTGGAGAACTATCCGCGCGCGTTTGATGCGATCGCGATGGCCTATACCCGTGAACTGATGGCACTGCGCGAAAAAAACTGACAGCGGTTGCCTCGGCATTCTATACGCCTGAACCCGAGCCAGAGGAACTGGCCGCATTTGGGCTAACCCCTGAGGATGTTGAACCAGACCCGGTAGAGGTTTGGCCAGATGTGTGGCCGGTGTTTGAAGTTTTCCGCGCTATGGCCACACAGTGGCGAACTGGCATGAGTGGCGTTACCGGGTTGGATTACAACTGTTTACCTTGGGTAATGAAGCTTTACGGTGTCGAGGGCGAGGCAACCGCGTTAAGTGATATCAGGGTAATGGAAGCCGCCGCGCTTTCCCTTATCCACAAAAAATAACTGTCAGCCGGAACCTTCCGGCTTTTGCATGGAGCAAGGCATGACAGACATTGCATCTATTTCCCTGCGTGTTGATACCAATGAACTGCAGCGAGGAAGTAATGAGCTGGATAAGTTCCAGCAAAGAGCCACTGGCGCAGCGGGTGCAGCAGATGGTTTTAACGCATCTGGAAAGGAAACTGCAAAAGTATCAAAAGAGATTGCTCAGGAAGTCGCGGAGACGCATAAGCGGGTAGAAGAGTACAACCGCAGACTGCGCGAGACGCAGACGACGGTTTCAGCATCGAACCGCGTGCAGGATCAGCTTACAGAGTCATATTTCCGCCAGATTGATCGGGTAAAAAAGTTGGGTACAGGTACCCAAGAGCTTAACGCTATTCAGGCACAAATAAGAACCGCGCGAGCTGCAGGCAATATCACTCAGAACGATTATCTGACGCTGGTCAGTCACGCATCAGAAAAAATGCGCGAACTGACAAAGGCTGAGGAGGTGTCTGCTGCAGCTAAAAGTATTTTTATCCAAAAACTTAAAGACCAGGTTGCAACACAGCGTCTTTCCCGCGAAGAGTTACTCCGTTATCGAGCTGCGCAGCTTGGCGTCAGTTCCTCCGCTGACGTTTACATCAGGAAAATAGCCGCAGCGAAAAACGAAACCCATGCCTTCAGTCTTCAATCGGCTGCGGCCCGCCGTGAATTGGGCGTAATGCTCGGTGAACTGGCTCGAGGTAATCTTGGGGCGCTGCGTAGTTCCGGGATTACGTTAGCGAATCGCTCTGGGTTACTTGAACAAATGATGACTCTGCGCGGATTGGGAATCGCTGGGGTTGTTGGTGGTATCACCGCATCTATTGTGGGACTTGCGGTTGCTTATGAAAAAGGGGCAGCGGAAGGCCGAGAGTTCACCAGATCTATCATTATGACCGGGAACTATGCCGGCTTAACTGCTGACCGAATGGCGATTATGGCTGGGCGTACCGCTGAGGCGACAAACGGCATCGTCAGTAAATCAGCCCAAGTGCTTGCTGCGCTTAATTCATCCGGTGAGTACACTGCCGCACAATTAACGTTGATTTCAACCGCTGCAATCAATATGGAGCGTGCAACCGGTCAATCTATTGATAAAACAGTACAACAGTTCAAATCTCTTCAGGGGGATCCGCTCAAAGCTGTTGTGGCTCTAAATAATCAATATCATTTCTTAACGTCGAGCGTTTACGATCAAATCGCCGCCCAGGTCGAGGCTGGCAATACATTGAAAGCGCAGGAGATTGCAGAAAAAGCACTCGCGGAGGTCACTAACGCCAGAGCTAAAGAGATTAAGGATAATCTTGGGTTATTAGAATCAGCATGGTATGGACTTGGGCATGCTGCATCATGGGCCTGGGATAAAATGCTCGGTATTGGGCGTGATGACCCAGTCGCAAGATTAGCAAAGGCTCGTGCTGTTCTGAATTCATCAATCCCCAATCAATACGCGAAAGAGGGGGCGTTGGGCGACGTACTGAAAAGTATTACAGGGGATTTGCAGGCTGATCTATCTGGTGCACTGCAGCAAGCGGCCGAGGCGAGAATAGAAGGCCTTGAGAAGATAGGTGCTCTTGAAAAAACCATGGAGACAAATGCTGAGAAGCGTTTGAAGCTTCATAAAGAGGTCAATGAGCAATTACAAAAAGGATATATCACCCAAGAACGAGCGAATAAGTTGAATGCTCGCATTGACGAACACTATAAAGATCCTAAAAAAGCAAAAGGGGCCAAATACCAAACTCCTGCAGGTGATAAGGCGGAAGACGCTGCCCAGGCCGATCTCCTAGCGCTTCAGGCTCAACTTGAGGTCCTGCGCCAACATACCGGGCTGAACGATAAAATCAGCCAACAGCGTAGAGATCTGCAAAATGCCCAAGCGCAGTTTACGGTACTGGAGCAGTCCGCAGCTACCCGCCAACTATCAGCGCAGGAAAAATCGCTACTGGCCAGCAAGGATGCTGTACTCGCCAGTAAAGAGCGCTTGGCTGTTATTGGCGATCAGGTTGTACAACAGGAACGCCTAAACAAACTGCAAGATGCGTCGACTAAATACGCTATCCAAATGCGCGAGAAACGGGATGCAATTCGCGAAAGTGCCGGATTGAGTAGCAGAGAAGCACAACGCAGGTTAGAGGAAGCTCAGTTACGCCAAGGCTGGCAAAACCAAGGTGGAGACTTAAACGACAAGGGTTATCAAGACCAACTCAAGGCGTTGAAGGATTTCTATGCAGAAGAAGATCGTTTGCGAGGTGAATGGCTTTTAGGTGCTGAGAAAGGATGGTCGGAATACCTGGATTCTGCTACCAACGTGTATTCCTCGATGTCGAATATCGCTAGCACAACGCTTTCTGGCATGTCAGATATGCTTACCAGCCTCACAACCACGGGTACCGCTTCCTTCCGTAATTTTACGACCTCAATCCTCAAGATGATCGTTGATGTCATCAATAAGTTGCTGGTGGCCTATATGGTACAAACGGCGATGGGTTGGATTAGTGCAGGCGCTAGTGCTGGCGCCAGCAGTGGAACGGCAAATAATGCATTTAGTGGCGGGGCATACAGTGGTCTAAAGTTTGACGGCGGAGGTTATACCGGTCCGGGTGGAAAGTATGAACCTGCGGGGATCGTACATAAGGATGAGTTTGTTTTCACAAAGGAGGCTACGCGGCAGCTAGGTGTTGGAAACCTGTATGCCCTGATGCATAGCGCACAAGGCTACGCCAATGGAGGATTAGTTGGAAGTACGATTACTGGTGCCGCTCCGATGTATGGGCTTCGGGGAGGTGGCGTTACCGTTGATATGAGCGGTATGACAATCGTTACACAGGGTGGCGGTCAACAACAACCGCAAAACACCGGAAATAGTGAGTTGGTAAGCAAGGCGATCAGGAATGAAGTTATTGGGATAGTTTCAGAGCGGCTGGAAAAGGCGATGGGGCAATCAGGGAGTATCAATAATTTTATTGATTACAAGATAGGGCGAGGAAAGTAAGCCACTTTTCGCTTATTTATTGCAAGGCAAGTGGTGATAGGATATTGCCACTTGTTTCTTGCGGAGTAAGGGAATGGAACCAATTTTTGGGTTTTTGTTGTTTGGTGTAACCGCAATTTTGGCGAGCATTGTTGCTGGTAAGCGTAATGGCGTTGGTATTGGTTTTTTATACTTAATTATTATCTGCGCGGTAGCATTCGGGCTTGTGGTACTAACATCAAATATCACGCATGGAAATGGAATGATGGCGGGATTGGCTGCTTTTCTGTCACCAGTTATTGGTATTATAGTTGCATTCTCCACGGCAACTTCAGAAAAGCGCGCCGTTCTTCATGGTGAGTCTGGCGAATACAAGAAATGCCCATTTTGTGCAGAGTCTGTAAGAAAAGAGGCGATTAAATGTAAGCATTGCGCCAGTGATTTAAGCAATACTAATGGAGTCGCATAATGAAGAGACTTATAACACCTGCTGCAGTTTTTTTTTAATTATTACCCCAATAAGCGCATCTAATGCAGAGCCATTCCCATTCAAAGAAGCTCCGCGAGCCGCATGTGTGGACGTACCTATTGAAAATAATGCAAGGGAAAGGTGTGAGAAAGTAGTCAAGATAGCGATTAATGCAGCGTTCACAACAGGAAATTTAAGCCTTGGTTGTAAAATGAATGTAGTGAAAAATGACTGCGAAGATCTCTTGAAGGAGGCCGCAGCGTTGAAGGAAATGGAGGATAAAGGGTAATTGTAAGTCCATAAAAAGATGTAAGCCACCAAGATTTGGCGGCTCGTTTGAGCAATGAGCATGATTGGGGTCAAGTAGTTAGTATCATACAGTATCGCGCAATAGTGACTCACGCTGTGGTGGAATGAAGGCGTAAGCCAAGCGCTCTCACCACTTTAAGAATTGTACCGAACTCAGGGTTGCCATTACCTGATAAGGCGCGGTAAAGGCTTTCGCGTGATACCCCAGCATCTTTTGCAACCTGAGTCATCCCGCGAGCCTTGGCAATGTTACCAAGCGCTTTTGCGATAAACGCTGGATCATCACCAGCCTCGTCGATACATGCGTTGAGATACTCTGCCATATCTTCCTCAGTTTTAAGGTATTCGGCAGGATCCCATTGTGAGAATTGCTCTGTCATTTGCTCGCCTCTTTCCAGGCCTGAGCGATGCGCTTAGCCTGCTTGATGTCTTTGGACTGAGTAGTTTTATCACCACCACACAGCAATACTACAATCTGGTTTCCTTGATGCATGAAGTAGACTCGATAACCGGGTCCGTAGTGTATTCTGGCCTCGCTTAGTCCGTCACCAATTGGCTCTGAATCACCAAAGTTACCTTCCTTCATACGGTCAATACGCATTAATATACGCGCCCGCGCTCGGGCATCTTTCAATGCTGTCAGCCAATTAGAGAATGTCTCACTTCGGATGATTTCTTTCATATGGATAATGTAGCCTAAGGGCTACACATGATCAAGTTGCATAGCTTTCGTTCGCCAATAGGCGGCATTTATTCCAAAACACCAACCGGCCACCGCGCCGGTTTTTTTACGTCTGGAGAAAACATGGCAATAGAAACTTTCACCTGGCGCACTCAGGGGCAGCCAGAGGGTAGCTATGCGCAGCGCGTGCGTTCCGCGCAGTTCGGCGACGGCTACAAGCAGGTTTCAGGCAACGGACTCAATATTGAAACCCAGAGCTGGCCGCTGTCGTTCTCCGGCCAGAGAGCTGAAATCCTCCCGATACTGGCGTTCGTCCGTCGTCACACCACGAAATCATTCATCTGGACGCCGCCATATGGCGAGAAGGGACTATATCGGGTTGTCGCTGATTCTATCCGAGCGATGCCGGTTGGCGGCACTGTCGTGGCCATATCAGCCATCTTTGAGCAGGCATTTGTGCCCTAAGGAGTCAGAATGGCAATCACGAACGACGTTCAAAAACTTGAACCCGGTGACACAATCCGATTGATCGAAGTTGATGGCACTAAATTTGGTGCCGATGTTCTGCGCTTTCACAATGAAACTATTCCTCATACGCCAACTGAGATTGTTACATCGGGTGGCGATGAGTCCAAACTCAAGCCCAGAAGCATATGGTGGCAAGGGAAAGAATACGGCGCTTATCCCTACGAGATAAGTGGGCTGGCGTCATCCAGCGACGGTGCCAGCGCCACGCCAAAATTATCCGTTGCAAACCTCGATGGCGTGATCACTGCGCTGTGTTTGCGATTTGACGACATGCTCCAAGCGAAAGTCACCATTCACGACACCTTTGTTCATTACCTTGATGCGCGCAATTTTGCTGGTGGAAATCCCAAGGCAGATCCACAGCAGGAGTTCAAACAGGTTTTCTATGTCGATAGCAAAAGCGCCGAGGACAACGAGGCTATCGAGTTTACGTTATCCAGTCCGATGGATCTGCAAGGGTTACGTATTCCAACCCGCCAGATCACCTCGCTCTGCACATGGTGCATGCGTGGCCTGTACAAAACTGGCGATGGATGTGGCTATGCAGGGCAAAATGGCTGGTTTGATAAGAAAGGTAAGCAAGTGGACGATCCGAGCAAAGATCAGTGCTCAGGGTTGCTGACTGACTGTAAAAAGCGGTTTGGGGAAAACAGCGAACTGGATTTTGGTGGTTTTCCCGGCTCGGCTTTGATCCGGAGGTAATATGCGGCAAAAAACCATCAAGACAATTTTGGCGCATGCCGAGAAGTCATTTCCGGAAGAATGTTGCGGAGTCGTCGTTCAAAAAGGACGTGCCGAGCGCTATTTTCCCTGTGGTAATCAATCGACGGAGCCGACCGAGCATTTTGAACTGGATCCTGCCGATTATGCAGCGGCTGAGGATTGGGGAAAAATCGTGGCCGTGGTGCACAGTCATACTGGCGATGGGGCCACAACACAGCCGAGTGAGTTGGATTTACTGCAGTGTGACGTAACAGAACTGCCGTGGGTTATCGCATCCTGGCCGGAAGGTGATATCAGGACGATTTACCCGCGTGGCGACCGACCGCTTGAGGGGCGACAGTTCGTGCTTGGTCATGCTGATTGCTGGTCACTCATCATGGATTACTACCGCCAGCAGCACGGCATCATCTTGCCGAACTACAGCGTTGACCGGCACTGGTGGGAGGATGGCGAAAATCTGTATATGGACAACTGGCATGAATGCGGATTCCGCGAGTTTTACGGACCACCGGAGCCGGGCGACGTGGTAATCATGCAGATATCGGCTCCGGTACCGAACCATGCCGGGATACTGCTGGAGGGCAACATGCTTCTGCATCATCTATACGGGCAGTTAAGCCAGCGGATCCCCTACGGTGGTTATTATCAGGAGCGAACGGTGAAAATCCTGCGCTATAAGGAGTTTTTTGAATGAACACTGCACCCATCAGGAAAATAAGACTTAGCGGCATCCTCGGTAAAAAATTTGCCAAAGAATTCACATACCGTGCTCGAGACGTTCCCCATGCGATAAGAGCATTGAAAGGGCAGTTTCCAGGCTTTGAGCGTTTTATGAATGAGGCCAACCAAAAAGGGCTCACTTTTGCCGTGTTCGTCGGGAAAAAGAACGTCGCTGAAGAAGAGATCGACATGACAAAAGGGACCGAAGATATTCACATTGTGCCTGTCGTCATTGGCAGCAAGCGCGGTGGCCTTTTTCAAACGATATTGGGGGTGGCGCTCATTGCTGCGGCCACTATTGCTACCGGTGGCGCGGCAATAGGACTTGGGGCTGGTTTTGCTGCCGCTGGTGGATGGGGAACGGCGGCACTGATTGGCGGCTCGATGGTGTTGGGGGGCGTTGTTCAGATGCTATCCCCGCAACCAGGCGGCCTGTCGATCAGTCAGAACGCCGAAAATAAACCTTCATACGCTTTCGGTGGCCCAATTAATTCTATTGCTCAGGGGAATCCTGTTGGTGTGTTGTACGGAACACGCGAGATCGGTGGGGCAGTTATCTCTGCGGGTATTTATACTGAAGATCAACAATGATCACCTCACTTTCAGGTAATTACGCAGCCTTTCTGAGCATTTAACCAATACAGCGCAAGTCATTGCATCCTGATGGGTGCTTGCCGTATTGAATGCTTCGTTAAACTGCCTGATCAGGCCATCAAGTTTCTTTGCCTGTCTGGTCGTAAGGCGTCGCTTTATTTTTGCAACCCTGGGCTCCCAGTACATGGCTGAGAAAACGTAATTACCATCACTACGCCAGTAGACCTCCATCTGTTCCAGATATTCAATGATTGGCTCGGCTAACTCATTGAACTCCTTTCTTTTTGTATTATCAGAGTCAACCTTTCGGTTGATAAAGTAAGTAGCGACTATTGCCGTTACTGAAACAACCAGAGATAGGGAAGAAATTACCAAGCTTACATCCATGTGAGGCCCTTATGAGTATGATAAGTTTTTTTGTTTCTCATTGCGAAGTTATAAAAGAATGCATTTTTTATTGGGGGTGTTTTTCTCTCCCCATTTTTTCCGTGTATCTAACACTGAAAATCTCAGGTTACTTCAGGTTTTTCCGCTAAAGAAATTCATGGTATCGAAAATACGTTCAATTCCACCCATCAGTAAATCCTGAAATTTAAACAGTAATCTTTCTGGTTCGCTTCGGCGTGCCTATTTTATTGGTGAAATCATGAGAGATGTTATTCAAGGCCGCAAGGGCGGTGGTGATAGTGGGCATACTCCTACGGAGTCACCAGACAGTATCCAATCAATTGCCAGAGCAAAAATTCTATTGGCGCTGGGTGAGGGGGAGTTTGCAGGTGGTCTCGATGGGCAAAATATTTTCCTCAATGACACACCCGTTATGTCTCCTGATGGCACGCTTAATTTTCCCGGTGTTGAATGGGAATTTCGGCCCGGTACTCAGATGCAAAACTATATTCCGGGTATTCCGGGGGCTGAAAATGAAATTTCTATCGGGATCCCGGTGAAAGTTAATCAGCCATGGGTAAGAGCGGTAAACAATACACAGCTATCGGCCGTCAGACTCCGCATCGGTTGGCAAACGCTGGTGAAGCTATTGGATAACGGTGATCGCGTTGGTACGCGAGTTGAGTACGCTATCGATATTTCTACAGACGGCGGAGCCTACCAAACCATACTGAATAGCGCCGTCGATGGAAAAACTACGTCTCACTATGAACGCACCCACAGGATAAATCTTCCAAAAGCTACTACTGGCTGGCAGGTCCGCTTGCGCAGGATCACGCCAGATTCAACAACATCTAACGTTGCGGATGTGATGAATATTGAAGCCATTACAGAAGTGATAGACGCGAAACTGCGGTATCCCAATACGGCACTGCTTTACGTCTCGTTCGATGCTAAACAATTCCAGGGCATACCCCGGATCAGTTGCAAACCCAAAGGCCGGGTTATCCGCGTGCCAACGACCTATGATCCCGTTACCCGCGCTTACAACGGTACATGGGATGGCAGTTTTAAGTGGGCCTATTCCAACAATCCGGCCTGGGTATTTTATGACATTTTGCTGAATAAGCGATTTGGTCTTGGCGACCGGCTGGATGCCTCGCAGGTTGATGAGGTTGAACTGTATCGAATCGCGCAGTATTGCGATCAGTTGGTGCCAGATGGCCGTGGAGGGACAGGAACAGAACCCCGTTTCCTTTGTGACGTTTACATTCAATCACAGAATGAGGCATTCACCGTTCTACGTGATCTGGCTTCCATATTCAGAGGAATGACATATTGGGCGAATAATCAGGTTTACGTCATTGCTGATATGCCGCGGGATATTGTTTACCCATATACCCGAGGCAACGTCATTGATGGGAAATTTCACTATCAAGGGGGAAGCCAGAGGGATCGTTACTCGACGGCCATGGTGAGCTGGTCAAACCCTGACAATCACTATCAAGACAACGTTGAATCAGTCATGGAAGATGAGCTGGTGCAGCGTTATGGGATCAACCAGACTGAAATTTCGGCAATTGGCTGCACGCGGCAGACAGAAGCTAACCGGCGCGGGCGTTGGGTGCTTTTGACAAATGCCAATGACCGTACAGTGGCGTTTTCGGCTGGTCTAGACGGTCACATTCCGAAGCCTGGCCACATAATCAGTGTTGCCGATCAAATGTTATCTGGGCGTGCGCTTGGTGGAAGGATCTCTGAAGTTAACGGTAGAACATTAAAACTGGATCGTATTGCTGATATATCACCCGGTGACCGGCTGATCGTCAGTCTGCCAAACGGCAGCTCCCAAGCTCGTACGGTTACGGTGGCTAATGGGCAATATGTCACGCTCAATACAAATTACAGTATGCAGCCGCAAGCTGAGGCGATCTGGTCTGTTGATGCCAGTGACGTTGCCGTGCAGCAATATCGCGTGTCTAGCGTCACTGATAATGATGATGGCACATTTACGATAACCGCCATCTGGCATAACCCAGATAAATACGATGCGATCGATACTGGCGCTCGATTGGATGAGCGCCCAATCTCTGTGATCCCGCCAGGCGTTCAGGCACCGCCGAAGAACGTCAGGATCAGCGGGAGTTCAGCCATCATTCAGGGACTTTCTGTTGCTACGCTTCGCGTGTCTTGGGACAACACGGAGAACGCTATCGCATATGAAGCGGAATGGCGGCGTGATAACGGCAATTGGATATCTGCCCCCCGTACTTCGGCACTTGGGTTTGAAGTGCAGGGGATTTATGCCGGCCGCTATCAGGCGCGAGTACGCGCTATAAATGCCGCTGAAGTTTCAAGCATTTGGGCTAATGCACCGGAAACTGAGTTATCCGGCAAGGCCGGTAACCCGCCAGCATTGGCAAGTTTTACAACAACTGGCCAGGTGTTTGGCATTGTTCTGAGTTGGGCGTTTCCCCCTGGTGCTGAGGATACGCAGCGGACTGAAATCTGGTATAGCCGCAATTCGGATGGCAGCGGGAAAATGCATTTGGGTGATTATGCATACCCACAACGCACCCATACCATGACAGGGCTAGCGGCTGGTGCCAATTTCTGGTTCCAGGCACGTTTGGTAGATCGATTAGGTAATGCGGGGCCGTGGACAGCGTGGATACAGGGAGCCTCAAGCAGTGATGCGAGTGAAATACTGGATTACTTGAAGGGTGAAATCACGCAAACGCAGCTCGGCAAGGATTTGTTGGGACCGGTTGAAGACGCCAGCAAGCTTCAGGATATGTGGTCTGTCAAAGTGGGTAAAACCGTAGACGGTAAGCAATATCTCGCCGGTATAGGTGTCGGGGTTGAGAACACGCCGCAAGGAATGCAAAGCCAGGTGCTGGTAAACGCAAATCGATTCGCGATTTTAAATTCTATAGACGGTTCAGCTTCAGGGGTATCCGTTCCGTTTGCTGTCGATGGCGGCCAGGTTTTCATGAATTCAGCATTCATAAAAAACGGGTCGATTACCAATGCAAAAATTGGAAATTATATTCAATCCGAAAACTACGATTGGAATGCTAAAACTGGGTGGGCGATAAACAAAAATGGAGGGGCAGTATTTAATAATGTCACTGTTCGTGGGCATGTGGAAGCTACGAGCGGTACTTTTAGTGGAAGGATCGAGGGGGGGGATGGTTATTTCAGAGGGACGGTTTACGCCGAAAACTTGGAAGGGGACGTAATATCCATTAGCCCAATAAAAAAATGGGGTATGGAGTACGTCAATTTTGCTCCAGGTGTACGATATGAGTTTTGCTGGATAAGAGGCGGGAACTTTGCAAAAACATTGATGATACCCAACCATCTTATATTGTATTCTGAGTACGTAAACCGTGTAACCCTCCGGTGGGGCGATTATATTCTTGCGCAGTGGGATGTAAATGAAACCAATAGAAATAGCGATATCAATATTGGGCATAGAACCTTCACCCTGCCGGCAGACAATCGGGACTTGCCGGTAACATTTACATTTGACAATTGGACAGGGACCACGGGCATGTTCATAACTTATCTAACAGAAATGTATCTCTTTAAAGCAAATAACAATATTCGTTAATTTTACTTGGTCAGCAATCCTACCCGCCAGATGAGCGGGTTTTTTATTGGAGAGTAAAAATATGGCAGTGATCAGCGACGTGATGCGCGGCCCATTTGGTGATATTCAACCCAATGTGGTTATTACAATGCGAGCGAAAGCAACAAGTGCCAAAGTATTAGTGTCTAACAGCTCATCTACAGCGACAGACGCTAATGGTAAGTACTCGATGACAGTGTCTCCCGGGGAGTATACGGTAAATGTATCCACTTTAGGTGATGTAGGTGATATCAAAGTATTACCAGACTCAGCTAATGGCACATTGAATGATTTCCTTATTGTACCGACGGAAGATGAATTAACACCTGAGATAGTTAATACGGTAAATACTTATCGTACGGAAGCCGCCCAATCGGCGGCAGCAGCTAAGGGCAGTGAAAAAAAGGTCGCCGAGGCGATTAAAAAAATGGGGGAGGGGGGTATTAAACGACTGCCAGCCACCACAGATTTGAATACCGTAATGACGGCTGGGATTTATATTGTTCCTGGTGGTGTAACTACGCAAGGTTCGTACAATATGAACTACCCTTATGGTGTTGGTGCTGGTTCTGAAATTCAGTTAAGCGTATCAGTTGATTCAAGGGGGGCTGTCACACAATCGCTTCTGGCATCTCTCAATGAGGCGGAGCCTGGTCCTTGGGTGCGTGTCCGTAGCAACGGTGGCTGGAATCGGTGGAGTAGGCCTTTAGATTTGAATACCTTCGACGCTGTAGGAGTACAGCAAAAAAACTTCAATCAGGCTGGCCTCAACGTACACAAACCTGCTACCGGGGTCAGTACAATATGGTACTACGAAGCACCCGACGGTACGAAAAACAAGCCAAACCCTAAAACAACGCCCACGAATAACGAGGGTATTGTCATAAGTCTTAAAAACCCTTCAGCCAGACCTATGCAAGGCGTATTTGGTGGTGTTGTCATTGCTGTTGATAAAGACGGCAGGGCATTTACAAACGTGGATAAGAAAAACCCAGGAACCGCAGATCTGCCATCTGACTTGGATTGGCGTGAGCTGGCGTCGGTGCGGGTCAAAAACTTGCAGAGCATTCCTGACGCTACGGCCGCGACGCAGGTCGAAACCCTTAACAAAATTCTGGCGGTAATGCGGGAGGCTGGCTTGTTGAAAAAGGCTTAGGCTAATGTTGAATGGTCGGGAGAAATCCCAGCCAGTTGAATCCTGAAAACCGCCACTACATAGTAAGCGCTGCCCCGTACCGGCTTCGTGATGTTCGTTTAGGGTTGGGGAACATCGGGAGGGGCAGCAGCAAGAAACTTTCTTTCCTTATCGATCATATCCATATCATTCACCGAGAAAATTCGTCTTCCGCCTGCCATCCCACACATTTATACGGTATAAAAATAGTGTAGAGTTTTACCATGAAAATTTCATTTCTAACGATATTTATGGCTTATTTTTATAACGTGTTTCTCGATTATACCAGTCGCCGTCTATCTTGCATGCTATATTAGAACATCGATATATGCCTGAATTTCCGAATGAATAAAGAAGTCCATGTTCATCAACACCATAGCGATGAACATCATTCAAGGGCTCATGCACATCGAAATATTCCCAAATACCTTCCTTGCCTTTTGGTGCTGGCTGCATATGTGATTCCTCAAAAACTACAACTTCCTTTTGTGTGTGGTTGTAATCATCAGCGAAATATACGATAGCCATTGTAGGTCTCATTTTAACCATACCTTTTGTATTAAAGATTGCCATCTTACCCTAGTGAAGGGATGATTTTGGTACATTTTCAAGCCAACAACTTTTTTCAATGGCATACAACTGTCCCAATCCCTCACTTTACCGTAGCATTCTTGAAAGCCGCAAGCAAACGGTCCGCAGGGCGAGAAGCGGAAGTTGGCAATTGTTCTCGCAACTAGTGAAGGAGTTACTAACATCGCGATGTATTATTAACGAGGTGTGGGCTAACAAAGGTAGTTGATTGAAGATTTGTCATACAAAGCCTTTTGCAGGATGCTTATGTATTTTCGAATTAATTGAAGCAAGCAGGGGCCGGCCCTGCTTAACTTTGTTTATAGAGTAGTCACCAATAGGGCACTTAAAGTTAAATGAAACCATTTCAGTTCCGGTTAGGTAGCTAAAAGACGTTGTAGGCAAATGCCTGAATGTCGGATGCCGCGTCTGCAGTGCTATTGTCAGAGATTCTGATCCTGAAGCTTTTTAGCTTTCTTCTCATGCTTGAGATATTCGCCATTTATCCATTCTGGTTCTTCCCTAATAGCTGATCGCATACAGTGTATTGGGATATCATTCCAGAAAGCTGTAATCGCATCCGCAAACTCTATGAACTGCGTCTCTGTGACCTCAAGTTGCTCATGACACAAGCGAAACCTGTAGCCTCCTGGAATGTTGATATTGTGATAATACTCAGGATGTGCGGCAGAAAGCTCCCGATGAGCATGACCATCACCATGCTTATAAACATTGACAACCTGGCGACAGATATCGATTTTTTCGTAATAAGCCTTGCCGGCTATGTTCATCCCAATCCATTCAAGAATTTCAATTAGCCTTGGGAAACCGATGTCCCAGAACATTGATTTTACAGATTCATGGTCGAGCCAGTGGCTGAATTCACGGATACACTTCTCGCGGAGTTCCTTATCGAACTGATGAAACATTCCTGCTGTCAGAGCAAGTGAAACCGTATTTTTCATGTCGCTGAGAGCAAGCCAGTGTGAAATGCCTTCATCATGAGCCTGTTCCCTGATAGCACCTTCATCGTCATAATCGGGGTTAAAGCGCTTACCTGCTTCCATATAGTAATCTTGTTCTTTCTGCTGGGCTTCAACTTCAAGGTCAGAATCGCTAAACTGGGCAAAGAGACGTTTTCTAGCCTCAGCAACATAGAAATTGTGCTTGTCGAGGAAGTAAGGTCGATCAATGGTTGCAAAATAAAAAAGTGAATAATCCTTGTCGCTCATGGGAATCTCCCTAGGTTGCTGTTGATAAAGCTTTCAGTCCACATCTGCAAAAAAATACCAGATTTTCGATAAGGATATCAGTGTGCCCTGCAACTTTATTCATTGGGAATTCGGGCAGACTCTCATGCTTCGCACTACGTCAGGCAACTGTTACTGTCCGGTCCCTCTGGACTAGAGCTTTCCACCTTTCTGCAGCAGCCTGCCCGTCTGCGCCGAACACTCACTCCTTCTATTTCGCTGACTGTGGACTTAAGTTTGCTTATTAAGACAATTCGGCCTTAATGTCTGTTATGTCAGCTTCACGCACTTTACTGTCAAAATCGAAGGGCCAAATGTTGGGATGCAAGTGAAAGTAATGATGAACGGGCATGGAAAACATGCTGATTTTTGCGCGTACACGACCGAAATTTTCCCGAATAAAAACGAAAACTCTTATAACTATATGAATTTTATGGATTTAAATAGAAGGTGTTGAGAGGTGTTTTTTGATGGGTTTTAAGCTTAACCAATTGAATGTAAATGATTTTTTGTCTTAAAAACGCATAAAGGATTCGTATTCGGTCTTTTTTTATGTTGTTGATTTTAAAGGTAAAATTTCTAAAAACTCGAATTTACTCGAATTTTACTCGAATTTTGATATTCGGTCTTTTACAACATCACGTATTCTTTCCCCCTCGTATCGAGATACTTATCGGTCATTTTCACCGATTTGTGCCCCAACAGTTTCATCGCAAACTCCTTACCTCTTTCCTTCTCATACAGTCGTCCCGCAAGGCTTCGGATCTCATGGAATGTCGGCGGAGAATCCTCAAAAGTAATCCCTGCCTTTTTCCTGGCTGCTACAAATTTCTTGGTTAAACTATCGGGGTTAAGCGAACCATCAGGGCTATTTTTTCTGATGCCGGCACTGATCATGAAATTTGTGGTACTAGCCGTGCGGCACCGATCAATCACGGATCCTAATTTCAGTCCCAATACTCGCAATTCCAGATCGAGAGGTACGGAGATCATTGCCCCCGTTTTTCCCTGATTGATCTGTAGACGACCATTAACAACGTGGTCGAAACGGATAAGCGCGATGTCCTCGCGCCTTTGGCTAGTTACCAGCGCCAGATCCATCGAAAGACCAAACCATGAGGGTAAAGTATTGGTTGCTTCACGAATGGCAATGTACTGTTCTAGTTCCAGCCGTTCGCGTTTAACAACCAGCTTGGCAGAACGCGTTGGGGTAACGGGGTTGCTCTCGATATGACCTTCTACAATAGCCTCGCGAAACACGTCAGAGAGTACGGAACGCATGGTTGCTGTTTATCCTGCACTACCCAGAATTCGAGGAATTCGGCAATCTGCCGGGTTGTAATCTTTGATAACACCATATCCCCCATCTTCTCGCTGATAATGGCGATCTGTCCTTTGCGAACTTTGTAGGTATTCTCAGCCAGCTTACGGCGTTTAAAAATGACATCGTATCGCTCAAGCCACGCATTTAAGGTGTATTCGTGGGTGCCCTTGATTTTTTCCAGCAACAACACCGGGGAATAATTCTGTTCGATGTAATGATTGGCCTCGATAGCCTGTGCAATCGCATCCCTTCGTGAGATTGGCCCCAGTGAAATTTCCTTCTTCGTGACAGGATTGCGCCAATAGAAGGATTTACCTTTGCGGCGATAGGTCAGGTTTTTGGGTAACTTCGTGTCATACCCTTCCCTTCGCTGTGTCATTGATTACCTTTTCCATGAACGCGGCTCGTGCTGGCTCCGCGCTCTGTGCATCTTTGATTTTCTTGCCGAGAGCTAGATCGTTAGGATTGATATAGATCACATCGGGTTTAACGCGTTATCGCCTACCGTGTCTCAGGGGCAGGGTAGATGTTGCCGTTCCTGGCCCACCGCTGGAGTGTCTTAATCGAAGGTCGTGTTTCTACCGAATACGCTTCATTGCCCCCATTCTTCTAACGACAGAAATTTAGCCATTAGTCATGCTCCTACACACAACCGGCCAAGATCTTAACCATAGCCTAAGTTGCGTTTTGATATTCAAAAATCAGTTTTCAGGTCTGTAAACGTCGCCACAAAACAATACGGCTTTGGGACGTAGACGCTGGATTGCGTCAATCATCTTTTCGCATTCAGCTTTTGTTGGGTAAATCCGTTCTGAAACCGGAAGCGCTTCGCAATGGTCGTAACCACAAGCGCTTACTAGCAAAATGAAGCCGATCAGCATATTCACTCCTTAAACTCAGGGCGCATATCATCGAGTATGATCTGGAAACGTTCGAGATCGTCAGCGCTTAAATCACGCTCAGAGCGACGAACCAGGGCTTCGATATCAGTAAAGTCTTCATAAGAACGGCAATCATCTAACTGAGTGCTGATAGTGGAAGCCGCAAGGATCTGCCGGTGACGTTTCACCACATTATTTTTAAGTTCAGTATAATCGGTAATACCTAATTTCTGTTTCAAGTCTTCAACTTGCTCCCGGATCGCCTTGGTCTTCTCGGTATCTTTGGCCTGTTCAATGGTTGCCTGGATTTCAGCCGCAATTCCACCACTATCTACAGAAGGCGTGCTGCTTTGGTGAGGGGGTGCTGGTGGCGTGTCTGCCAACTGGCTGACACTTACCCGTGTAGCGGTTGTTTCGGGATTGATTTCTTTTTCGTTACGTAGTTCGAGTTCATCAATCATATATGCCCTGATGCGCGGTGATACCGAGGCCAGTGAACGTGCCACGGTCCTGGGTTACGCAAACGGCGGGTTGGTTTCACGGCGGTTGCCATTACTCAGTCTGGGGCGCAAAGCCGTGACAGCCAAATGCCGCAAGTCAATGTTTACATCGATAACGGGGATTAGCAGGGAGAAGAGCGAAAATCTGAACGGTCATACATGACGCAGTTGCTGACGGAAAAACTATCGACCGTAGAGGCTTTGAAAT
The DNA here is from genome assembly GCF_044865145.1 of Serratia aquatilis. Lineage (NCBI taxonomy): Bacteria > Pseudomonadati > Pseudomonadota > Gammaproteobacteria > Enterobacterales > Yersiniaceae > Serratia > Serratia aquatilis. The sequence goes on from NZ_CP173186.1 coordinate 2,312,146, forward strand.
TAATCATGAGATTATAGTCGCAATAATGGAAAAACTTAAAAAAATCAACTATGGGGTGCATCCGAGAGATATCATAACTAGATATAGCGACGATATCGAAAATGTAAAAATACCGCTCCCAAGCGGGGTGCGTGATGACTTCATTAGAGTTTACTTAAAGCAAGTGAGTAAATAGGTTTTAGAGTAGGAAAACTGCCAATTCAAGTGGCCTTTAGCCGCTTTTATTCGTGTGGACAAGTGGTTATACGAAAATATAGAATCAGATGATTCAACTACACAAGGAGTTAAGTGATGAAGTACGTCCTAATAGCACTATTAATCGCGCCGTTAACTGTCACTGCATCAAATTTAGAAAAATGGACAATGATCGACAACAGCATTCCTGTGCTGCGAAATTCAGACCCTAATACCCCCGTTGAGATAATGCTTGGGAATGAAAATAGAGAAGTTGTTGCTATTATCGACAAGCGAGGGCCTGGAATTCCTGAGACAATCTGTTACAACGATGGTGAGGCTAGGGGAGTGCACCCAATTGGTTTTTATGTGATCAACGATAAAAAGGTTAAAATGCTTGGCTATTGTGTGAGCGGTGATGGAATAATAATTCCTGAAACTAAAGAAGGGAAAGATTACATACATGGTTTAGTATGGTCTGGCGTCCCAGTCACCATTGATATGCTGAATGGGACCAAGCTTTCTTACCCCGCATCTGATATTGAAGATCTAAAGAGTAAAATAAAGTAAGTAAATGAAGCCATGTAGACCACTTAGGTGGACTTTTTAATTGGCGTTGTGGCCCCGATTATCAAGGCTATGATTGTGGCGAATTGGGAGACTTTTGTGGCACTGGCTCGGCGTAACGGATGGATAGTGGAACACAAGGACGATTTCGCGGCAAAAATATCAATGCTATTAGCCTGAATTACAGATTTTATGAAACCAAACCCGCCATTGAGCGGGTTTTTGAAAACATGGCAATAGAAACTTTCACTCGGCGTACTCAGGGGCAGCCTGAGGGTAGCTATGAACAGTGCGTGCGTTCCGCGCAGTTCGGCGACGGCTGCAAGCAGGTTTCAGGTAATGGGCTCAATATTGAAACTCAGAGCTGGCCGCTGTTGTTCTCCGGCTAGAGAGCTGAAATGCTTCCGATAATGGCGTTCATCCGTCGTCATACCACGAAATCATTCATCTGGACGCCGCCATATGGCGAGACGGGGTTAATCTCAGCTATTCATGCTTTTAGCGGAAGAAATCAATAAGGGAGACGCTTACAACGTGTTATGCATCTTAGAGCTCAGGCGGCAAACAGCAAAGTTGGAATTTATTAGGTGTTCATTAGCCGCTTCAGGTAGTGCGGATGCCGCCAGTTGAAATCCTGAAAACTGCCACTACATAGTAAGCGCTGCCCCGTACCGGTTTCGTGATGTACGTTTAGGTTTGGAGAACATCGGGAGAGGGGCGCAGCAAGAAACTTTCTTTCCTAATTGATCATGCCCATAGCCCTCAGACTGAGAATTCTCCTTCACCCATCGTCCCACATGCCCCTACCTGATGAAAAAGTGCAGTTATGCTACTGTGGAAATCTAATTTTCTATGTTGGCAATACAGGCATTAAAAATTTCCCCAAAAGCATTGCGTTATGATTGTTTTATATTCAATAATTTCAAGATTAATCTAAGTCTTCATAGGATGCGACTGTGGGTGCCAAATTCATACTAAGCCTATTTTTGTTCTCATTGTTAAGTTTTCTATCTTGTCATGATGCAGGTGCGGCCAAGACGGGCACAATTACGGTGAAGTTTGGAGAAACAACGGAAGATACGTTCAAAAAAACGCATCCTACATCAGTAAAGGTAGGTTTTAATAAAGCGCTGAAAGGTAACATTTACCAAGAAATGCCTAACTTAAGCGAAGAGGTGCGTAAGGATATAGTCCCTGAAGATCTCGAGAAAGTTTCTGTACTATTTGATGAAAATAAAGATTTGGTTGCATTGCAACTGAAATTTAACGAAGACGGTTTCAGCGTGGGCAGATTTGCATTGGTAAAAAAATATGCGGTCATAACTGAGGGAAAAACAATTTTCGGTACTAAATATATAGAGTTGTACAACGAAGACGTTTATATTTACCTTATCACGCCATCCTACTTTTCAGGCTCTACCCTGTTCTTTATAAGAAGTGACAGTAAAGAAAAAATTCTACGAAACGCTCCTAAGCGTATATTGGAGAATAAGGATGAACTTCTTGAGTTCATGGAAGACAAATGCTTTACGCCATAATATTAACCTTGGTTATTTAATAAGTAAGCATATGATTTTTGTGAGTAACCGATATTAGGCTGTTACTCATAATGGCGTTTCAATTTTTAGAATATATGTCCCATATGCAAATGACATCGTGATCTTACCCACAAACAATGGACACACGGCAAAGCGAGGTTCTGGTTTTAAAACTATTCTGGACTGAGGCCACCACAAGCACTGTGGCGACGCCAGTGATTGTAATCACACGCGATATAATCAAACACGGCCGTTCGCATTATTTCCCAGTGGGCAAAGTGCTCGCCATGGATACATTCCACCTTCACCGAATGATGGGGCTGAATTCCGATTGGCCTACCTTGCCAGCGTCATTATTGGATTTCTTGGGATCAAGTATTTTGGCAAATTTATTAAATACATCGCAGACAGGAAAACAAGGGGGATCCAATGAATATTAGCAACAAAGGAGTTTAATTGATTGAAGGCTTTGAAAAATTGGAACCGAAAGTTTCTCCCGTTCCCGCTACTGGCGGTAAACCTTGGACTATCTATAAAAACAATAATCATTTTTTCATGCGGTGTTCCCTTCCTTGTATTTCGCTGAAATCTGAAATCACATCGCAGTTCTAAATTTAATCAACATGCTGCCTGATATTTAAACAGTATTCAGAATTTGCTTATTGGGTAGAGTATGGAACTAAGCCATGTATCGATCAGGAAGATAATCCTGAACGGAGTTCTGGGGAAAAATCGTCAATAAGTTTAAATACCGCCTTCGAGATGTTTCATATGCGAACCAGAAGGACACCTTTCTTTGCTTCGCTAAACGTGTTCAAAACGAAGGGGGGTCAGCTCCTTCTTTTGCAAATCTTTCACAGTATTAAATCCGTTGATAGTCCAAACCGAAGTGGTATTGTAGTTTACTTATTGATAATAAAGGAAAATTGTGTTTAAAGCATCGTTTGCTAGCCTTGCAAATTTCCACTTTACTCATGTGTGAACAGGTGAAAATTTAAAATATATTTATTTATCAATTTGTTGATTGTGGCTGAAAAATGTTCGGCTCATCGGATTTGCAGGTGGCAGCACAATTTATCAATGCACCCGTTTACAAAAGATGTTAACAACGCTATTGTTTACTTGAAATCGCATTTTAAATGGAACTTAAAGCATGAATAAGCGTTCTCTTCTTTTGTTGGGCGTTATATCCTTCTCTCTGCTAGGCTGTTCTTCGTACACTGTTGGTGGAAACCAAGACAAGTTTACGAGGGAGCATGTTACGAAAAATCTTATTGTTGGCAAAACCACCAAGAACGATGTGATACGTAATTTTGGTCAGCCAGATCCCGATAATGTAGCATTATCTTCAGATGGTACTGAGACTTGGTATTATTACGGTAAAAGTGGGTTTGATTTACTGAGCGCAGCGGGATCGTTAGTTCCTGTATCTGGTGCGTCTCAGGCAGCATCAGTCACAAAAAATGCGACAGAAGACAAAAAAGGTCGTGATTCTTTAGCGGTACACTTTGACAAGAATGGTGTTGTGTCATCTTGGAGTAGATAACTCAATTAAAACCTATACCCTTCATACTTCAAGTTGCTTGGGTGTTGGCTGCGCTTACTCACCCCAGTCACATAGTTATCTATGCTCCTGGGGCTTCGCAAGCTTGCCACCTACAAGCAACCCGAATTATTTTGAGTATAAGCTAGTTTGCAGTTGAGAAATCCTGTATTAAATAGAGGCCTCGCATGTTCCGGGGCTGATATATATGCTTAACCTCCATGAGCGCTTCGCTAGTGGGGGTTTTTAGTAATACTGCAAAACTTCACGTTCATTAGTCCCATTATCAGCTATAAAGTCTTCTATCCCCACTGCTGGAGTAAAGCCGCCATTGCTAGCTTGGTGCTGACTACGTTTGTGCGGCCTATTTCCTATTTCGCTAATAGTTAAACTTTTTGTTATACAAATTTTTCAATGACTTTGAGTGCTATCCTTTCTGCCTACACACAAAAAGGAGAAACCTGTGAAAGTCATCGTTCCAATTTTGTTAGCATCCTTGAGTTTTTCTGTGGTAGCTGCTGAATCAGCTAATCCGCTTAGTGTCCATATTCTTAACCAACAAACGGGGCTCCCATCAAAAGGGGTTGTTGTTGAGTTGGAAAAACAAGAAGGGAGTGAGTGGAAACATCTTGCTGACGCAGTGACTGATGACGGTGGCCGCATAGGCGCATTATACCCTTCAGGCAAGGATATGAGCGTTGGCGTCTACAAAGTGACGTTTAAAACTGGGGAATACTTCTCCGGTAACAAGCAGGAAACTTTTTTCCCGGAAATTCCTGTCATCTTTAAAGTGACAACCGTAAATCAAAAGTTGCACATCCCTCTGCTACTCAGTCAATATGGTTATTCAACCTATAGAGGCAGTTGAGCGGTAGATCGTTAGTTTCAACGGATATTAATGAGGCCGGGAGATTTCCCGGCACTTTAGCCTTGTCTTGTTCGTCTATCTCTTCAGTGGCTTTGCCCAGCTAGATTTGCCACTTATCTAATCATCTAGCTCCTTGCATTACACGATTACGGCTAATTTTGCTGGTATATTTCCATTGCCTGTTTGCCACTGGCACCGTGGTGGATAATAGCCATCAGGGACTTAACCACCTGTGATGGATTGCGATGCTGATACACATTACGTCCATAGACCATGCCGCTGGCACCTTGAGCCATCAGTGCCGCAGATTTTTCTAGCACCTCTGCCAGTTCACCTTTACCGCCTCCGCGTACCAATGTTGGGCAGCGCGCCGCCTCAACGATACGGTGAAAATCCTCGACCCGCTCAGTGGGATCGGTTTTAACGATATCTGCCCCAAGCTCTCTTGCCAGCCTGACCAAAGGGACCATTTTTTCTACATCGCCCAACGAACCGTAAGCAGTTCCTTGTCCAGCAGGAGCCATCACCAGCGGCTCGACCATAAGTGGCATTGCGTAGCGCTCGCAAGCATGGCGCAGGCGTCCAATGTTTTCCACGCATTGGCGGAAAATATCTGGTTCATTAGGGATCATGTAAAGGTTTACCACTACTGCCGCAGCATCCATCTGCAATGCGGCCAATATCGGAGCCTCGGGATTATGCAGCACCGCCCACATTTCACGGTGGCGACTAGCGTTATAGGCGTTACCTACATCGGTACGCATTACTAATGCAGGTTTGTTGCGTTGCTGCAGATTCTGCAACAAATCTGCCTGACCATAGTTAACCTGGATAGCATCCGGCTTTGCTGCTATCAGGTTTTGCATCACCTGTTCGATATCTTCCAGGCCAATCAAGAAATCAGGTTCATTAGCGATGCCGTGATCGATGGCAACATCAAGACATTTGCCGTTATTAAACAGGCGGTTCATTCGTACTTTGTTGCTCAATAGCATGCCACTTCCTCCAACGCACGGGTTTACTTCATTATTGCCGAACGATAGCGAACCTAACAAACCCTATGTGCAAATTACGTCCCTTAACAAGAGGAATTACTGCAGGGTGACTCAGGGTACAAGAAACGTCGACCGATGCGATGACGTTGCGGTCAATTGTTATATCTATGCCATATTTTTGTTAATTACTCATTCCAAAGAGCATGTTTCGCTTGTTGGGGTTTAAAAATTTCAATAGTTATAATTTATAATTTAATCAGATGCTAAAGGTGATATCGCCCAACAGATCCAGCAAGTGGAGAACTTTGTCAGTCAGGGTGTGGATGCCATTATCCTCAATCCAGTTGATACACAGGGGGTTAAACCGATGATCAAGCTGGCGCAAAACGCCAAATCAACCACAAGATGGACGAGATTTTTGCCATAACCGATGAGGTCAGCATATTTCGTGACGGTACCTCAATTGCCAGTGATAAAACCGAAAACCTGACTAAAGAATCGCTAATTACCATGATGGTAGGGCGTGAGTTGACGCAAATGACCGCCAGCGGCGCTCGCGTGCAGTTAAGGGACACAGCCTAATCTTCTTTGGCCAGTAGTTGTTTATTCTGCCAACTGAATATTTTGTGGGCCCAGTCTACTCACCATCGCAGGAATATCGACGGTATCTATCTTATCTGCTTGCAGGTATGACCGTGCATAATCGAGATAAACTCCCGACTGTAGAAACAGAATGAACAACTCTCGGTCCAAGTGATTTTCATTCACCATATGAACCATGATATTCAGAGACTCGGACAACAGTTTCCCTTTCTTATAAGGCCGGTCGTCCGCGGTCAGAGCCTCAAATACGTCGGCAATTGCCATCATTCGCACAGGAATACTCATCTGTGTATAGTTCAACTGGTAAGGATAGCCTTTACCATCCATGCGTTCGTGGTGACCACCAGCAATCACCGGTACGTTTGCCATCGCCCGTGGGAAGGGCAGTTTATCCAGCATAATAATTGTTTGCATGATGTGTTCGTTGATTTTAAATCTCTCTTCCTCAGTCAGGGTCCCTTTTCTTATACTCAGGTTGTAAATCTCTCCATGGTTGTAAAGCAGTGCTGGTTCTTTGATTTTGAATTGATACTCTTCAGGCAGCCTACTCTTGCTATCCCTATAGATGATATGTTCTTCCTTATCTGCCAACATGGACTCCTGGATGGGGAGGGAGGCTGCAGGGAGACGCTGTTTGCGTTCTAACTCTTCGCGGGACACTCCCGCAGTATCATCCAATGTTCGTGTCCATTGATATTGTGCAATTTGCTGGATCCGGGCTAGCGCGCTGTCGGAGATAAACTCTCCGCCAATATTACATTGGGCGATAAAGTAGAAATCATCGTCTAACTGGCGCAGTTCATCATTCAACGACTGTTCCTCCTCAATACTGGCTGGTACTGAGGAGTGTTTGCGCAGATAGGCAATTTCTTTTTCACGTTTCAGAACTTCAAAGCGCATACGTATTTCATGGATGCGATCGTAAATCAGCTCCAGCTTGGTCGATTTATCGACAATGGCCTCCGGCGTAGTTATTTTCCCACAGTCATGCAGCCAACAGGCGGTATGCAATTCTTCCCATTCATTGTCCGAAAGCGTAAAGGAGGCAAAAGGGCCCACTTCTGCTTCAACGGCTGCTTTAGCCAACATTTGCGTGATGACAGGCACGCGTTGACAGTGGCCGCCAGTGTAGGCGCTCTTGGCGTCAATCGCTCCAGCGATCAGCTCGATAAATGCGCTCAAAAGATTTTTTTGTTCTTGCAGAAGGTGCTGCGTTTCTATGGCTACTGACAAACTCCCTGCCAATGCGTGAATCAACTGCATTTTGGCGTAACCACGTTCAGCATTTAATTCCTGAGGAGGAAACAGCAGTAAAAAACCCATTAGCTGTTGATCATGGGTTTGCATAGGAACGGCAATATAGGGCAGTGGTAAATGAGAACCGACGAAAGAAACTAGCGGTTTGGGGATATTTTCGTTTTCAAATATGCCGGTAAGGGTTTCGCCTTCCAAGATTTGCCAGAGTGGATTGGCATTATCTTTATCGAACTGTAGCGATGAAATATCTGAAGCGCGAACATTTCTACCGGTCCAATTGCAGGCAATGGGCGAGAAGTTCCCTAGCTCTTTGTCGGTGATGAAAATAACCCCCCCTTTCAGGGTGGCTATCTTGGTCGTTTCATTGAGTAACCCTTGCATTTGTTCTGGGAAATTGTCTTTAGCGGACAACAGGCTACCCATAGAGATAAACTGCTTTAGCGTCAGTTTCATTTTTGACATAGCTTTATGCAAGTCATCAACTTCTTCAATCACAGAGCTTTCGTCTTCCCGCTCATCAAAATACAGATTGCTGATTGCGTCGGCATCGTGGCGTAAGCGAATCAGCGGACGAGAGATGCGTAATGAAAAATACCAAACCAATGGCAAGCTGACTAATAACAAAGTAAAGGCGATCAGCGTTGAACGATTTCGAATGGAATTAGCATCAGCGGTCAGATAATCTGATGGCGTAGCAATCACCAATTGATACTTATTGCCATTATCATTGAGCCGTACTACGGAACCATACCAGCCCTGGCCTTCGGCAGAAAACAGAGAGCTGCTTGCATTACCTGCTTGGTGGGCTTCCAACAGTTTTTCTAGTACAGGGAATTGCTCGATTTTATTATTTTTACCTGCCTCGTTCTGCTTTATTTGGGGAACGCTGGCGATGGTTTCATTAGCGAAATTGACAATTGCCGCCTGGCTTCCTGGCGGAATATTACGTTGAAGAAACTGTGACAGTGAACCTAGAGATACATCAAGTCCGATAACGGCCTGATTATTATTTTTAGCTTGAATGCTGAAGGTGAAACCGGTCTCTCCAGTAAATTTGAAGGTATAGAGTGGGGAGGTAATGAGATTCTGACTTTTTGCGGCAAGCATATACCAACTACGCTTACGCGGATCAAAGCTATCGTTCTCCATTGTTTTTTCAGAGATAACTTTCTGATTACTATCAAAAAAGAATATGCGTTTTTCTGGTGAGCTGTCTAAAAATTTATTGCTTTGCACTACCCATTTCGCGTTATCCGGGGCCTGGAACAATTCACGGTTACCTTTATACAAACGCCAAAGCACGAAAAAGTCGCCATTGGGGTAAGCACTATAAATTGCAGTGGTGTAATCATTCTGTTTCAGCACTTCAAAGAATTGATTGACAAACTTCATTCTGCTCTCAAGCGAAGTCGCCTGCATCATTTGCGAGTCTGCGAGAAGATTTACCGACATCACCATGTTACGAGTAATGGCATTTAGCTCCGCGGCAATAGCCTCACCGGTTTTTTGATACTGCCTGTTAGTGCTGTCCTCGGTAAGTTTTGATAGCTGGCTATGACCGAAAATAACAATCGCACTACCAATTGAGACGATCAGTAATGTAAAAAGTGCGGCAATCTGGATATGTAAGGGATAGCGGCTTTTGAACCGCATCTTTTTGTTTTGCATACTCGTTGCCTCGGATCCAAAAATTCACCTTATCTAATCATAGACGAAATGAAGAAAGGTTATGCCTTTCATACTTTAGGCCGTGTCCCTTAATTGCCCGTGGTGCCGTCGCAGACCCAAAAGCCCGTTATCAAGGCGGAGGGTGAAGGGCAGAGTGGCCCTCTGTTCAAGCCCGACAACACAGAGAACGGGCTTTTGGGGCGCGACCCTTCGGGCTGGGGCCATTTACGCGCATTGCGGCGTTGTTCGCCGCTTATTTGGTCCACCAAACCTCGCGGCTCACGCCTTGCCCTGCGCGAAAATGACCACCAGCGGCGCTCACGTGCAATTAAGGGACACAGCCTAGGCCGTTGGCTTGTTGAGTTTGTTCGGTGATCGGTTGGACAAAAGTGCCGCCAGGCTAACGATAGTGAGCCAGAGACATGCCTTAAAGCCCCGATATCTTCAGCTCAGTGAATGAAAATCATACCGAGCGCCATTTTCATGCGAAATGTCATGGAATTTTATCAATTTTAACCACTATATTTACATGGTTATAACCTTACTGATATCTGCCTACGCCAGCCATGATAAGGGTGATAACGCCGGCAAATGATTTTTTTCATTGGGCCGCGTGCCTCACGTGCAATTGAGAAACACGGCCTAGTCAGATTTTTTGGAAAGGAAATCTATGAACCAATTTATCGTTGCAGAATCTGAAGCCTGCATTGGCTGTCGAAGCTGCGAGGTGGCTTGCGTAACAGCACATCATCAGGGGGCCTACCCCAGCCAGCGCGAATATTTTACCCCAAGAGTGAAAGTTATTCAGAGCCCCAAGGGCAATACGGCGGTGTTCTGCCACCACTGTGAGGATGCCCCCTGTGCCAACGTTTGCTCTACCGGAGCAATCATACAAACTGATGCCAGTATTCAGGTCAGCCAGGAAAAATGCATCGGCTGCAAAGCCTGCGCGGTTGCGTGTCCTTTCGGCATGATGACAGTGGTTGTAGAAACGGTGCAACCGACTAACCACCGTCTGGCTGAAAGCTATCAGAAGGTAGAAGCGCAGAAGTGCGACCTTTGCAGTGAAATTAACCAGGAGCCAGCCTGCGTTCGTGCTTGCCCGACGCAGGCGTTAAGCCTCGTTGATAGCCAAATGCTGGTTGAGCAACAGCGCGAGAAACGTTTACGTGCTGCTGCCCGCGATCATCACAGCCAACTGTTTGGCAGCGCCGCCAATCAAAAGATGGTGGATAAAGCGAGACAAAAGCCGAACCGTAACTTGCTGCAACAGCCGCGGGCTCCGAGGCTGGAAGCGAGCAAAATCCCGCTTTCATTGCGTAAAACAACGTTTGCAGAAATCTATCAGCCATTCAATGAGCAGCAGATCCAGCAGCAGGCCGATCGCTGTTTGAGCTGTGGTAAGCAAAGTATCTGTTCCTGGACCTGTCCTCTACATAATCAGATCCCACAATGGATAAAATTGGCCAGTCAGGGGCGGATCTGGGAAGCCGCGGAGTTGTCGCATCAGACCAGTAGCCTGCCTGAGGTCTGCGGCCGGGTTTGCCCGCAGGATCGGCTATGCGAGCAATCCTGTACGCTGAATGAACATGGTGGCGCCGTCACTATCGGTAATATCGAGCGATACATTACAGAAACCGCTTTTGCTATGGGATGGCGGCCAGATATGTCGGCCGTTAAAGATAGTGGCAAACGTGTTGCCATCATTGGTGCAGGCCCCGCAGGCTTGGGCTGTGCCGATATTCTGGTCCGTCATGGCATCAAGCCTGTGGTATTTGATCGTTACCCAGAAATAGGCGGTTTGCTTACCTTCGGTATTCCCGCGTTCAAACTGAAAAAAGAGGTGATGGCCAGAAGGCGTGAAATCTTCACTGATATGGGTGTGGAATTCCGCTTGAATACTGAGATAGGCAAAGATATCTCGATGGAAGCCCTGCTGAATGACTACGACGCCTTATTTCTTGGCGTTGGAACTTATAAATCTATGCGCTCTGGCTTGGTCAATGAAGATGCGCCTGGGGTATATGATGCGTTGCCATTCCTGATCGCTAATACCCAGCATTTGATGGGGTATGCCGATAACCCCAAGAGCCCGTATGTCAGTATGGCGGGTAAACGTGTGATTGTATTGGGCGGCGGTGACACGGCCATGGACTGCGTACGTACTTCATTGCGTCACGGGGCGACACAGGTGACTTGCGCCTATCGGCGTGACGAAAAGAGCATGCCAGGTTCGAAACGGGAAGTGAAAAACGCACGAGAGGAAGGCGCAGAATTTATGTTCAACCTGCAGCCACTGGGCATAGTGGTCGATGAGGACGGCAATGTCAGCGGTATTGAAATGCGTCGCACCGAGATGGGGGCTGCCGATAGTCAGGGCAGACGTCAGGCGGTTCCAGTTGAAGGCTCTGAACATATCGTACCGGCAGACGCCGTGATTATGGCCTTTGGCTTTAGCCCGCATAGGATGGGATGGCTGGCCGAGCATGATGTCGTATTGGACAAGCAAGGGCGAGTCGTTGCGCCGACCATTGCGGGCTACCCCTACCAGACCAGCAACCGCAAGATTTTTGCTGGTGGCGACATTGTACGCGGTGCCGACCTGATTGTTACTGCGATTGCTGAAGGGCGTAAAGCTGCAGAAAGCATTGGTTATTACCTCAACGTGTTATAAGCGCGGCCCAAGGAGAATGGTCATGAATCAATTTATCATTGCCGACATGAAACAGTGTATTGGCTGCCGTACCTGCGAGATTGCCTGCGTAGTCGCGCACCGTGGAGACAACCCGTTGCCAATAACACCAGAAAACTTTACTCCCCGTTTAAAAGTGATGAAAACTTTTAGTATCAGCGCACCGATGCTTTGCCGCCAGTGCGAAAATGCGCCTTGTCTGAACGCTTGCCCGAACGATGCAATCTATAACCAGAACGGTAGCGTACAGGTGCTGCAATCCCGCTGCATAGGATGTAAAACCTGCATGGTGGCTTGCCCATATGGCGCAATGGAAGTGGTGGTCAATCAGAAGAATGGCAGTGACGATGCAATCCATCAGCGGGCTCAGGCCAACAAATGTGATCTGTGCCAAGGGCGTAGCGAAGGGCCAGCGTGTATAGAAGTTTGCCCAACGGCGGCGTTAACACTGATCCGTCCTGCAGATCTGCAGGCTATGCAGCGTGAAAAGCAACTTCGCGCGGCTCGCGGTTCTACGCCAAACTTGCTGCAATAATCAGAGCCATACAGGGATAATCACTATGGAAAAAATTACGACTGTTTGCCCTTATTGCGGCTCTGGCTGCAAAATAAATCTGTGGGTGGAAAATGGCAAAATTACCCGAGCCCAACCCGCCAATGGTGTCACCAATCAGGGTGAACTTTGTCTGAAAGGTTACTACGGTTGGGATTTTCTGCAGGATACCAAACTGCTGACGCCGCGCCTGACCGCTCCGCTGATCCGTCGGCAACGGGGTGGTGAGTTTGAAAAAGTCAGTTGGGAGGAGGCAATTGGCTATATCAGTGAAAAGCTGACTGCCATTAAGCAACAGCATGGTGCCGATGCCATCATGATGACTGGTTCCTCGCGTGGTCCAGGCAATGAAGCCAACTATGTCATGCAGAAATTTGCTCGAGCGGTAGTCGGGACGAATAATGTCGATTGTTGTGCTCGCCTGTGCCATGGCCCGTCGGTAGCTGGCTTGCAGCAGACGCTTGGTAATGGGGCGATGAGCAATTCAATTAATGAATTGGAGGATACGCAGTGTCTGTTGGTCTTTGGCTACAATGCCGCAGATTCGCACCCTATTGTGGCCAGACGGATCCTGAAAGCAAAGGCTAAAGGAGCCAAAGTGATCGTCTGCGACCCGCGTTATATTGAAACGGCGCGTATCGCGGATCAATGGCTGCCTTTAAGGAATGGCAGCAATATGGCACTGGTAAACGCTTTCATCAATGTATTGATTGAGGAGGGGCTGTACAACAAGGCGTATGTCGAATCATATACCGAGGGCTTTGAGCAGTTACGTAAAACTGTGGCGAAGTACACACCGGAATATGTTGCTGATATTGTCGGCTTAACGGCTCAACAGATCCGTACCGCGATTCGGACCTATGCTGCTGCGCCAACGGCCACTATTCTTTGGGGCATGGGCGTCACCCAGTGGGGGCAAGCGGTGGATGTGGTCAAAGGGTTGTCTTCAATCGCGTTGCTGACCGGAAATCTGGGGCGGCCGAACGTCGGGGTTGGTCCGGTTCGTGGTCAGAACAACGTGCAGGGGGCCTGCGATATGGGCGTGCTGCCCAATACTTTTCCTGGCTATGAGAAAGTCAGCGATCCAGTGGCCAGCGCCAAATTTGCCAAAGCCTGGGGTGTAGAGCGTTTACCGCAAGAGATAGGCTATGCGATTACCGATGTGCCGCATAAAGTGGCCGAGGGGAAACTGAAAGCCTATTACATCTTCGGGGAGGACCCGATCCAGACCGAGCCGGATCTGACCGCCATGCGAGCGGCTTTCGAACAGTTGGAACTGGTGGTGGTGCAGGATATCTTTATGACTCAAACGGCCTATATGGCCGACGTGATCTTACCTGCTACGTCATGGGGAGAGCATGAGGGCGTCTATACCTGTGCCGACCGTGGTTTCCAGCGTTTCAGCAAAGCCATTGAATCGACGGGGGATGTGAAACCAGACTGGGAAATCATCAGCCTACTGGCCAGTGCCATGGGTTACCCAATGTCGTATCAGAACACGCGGGAAATCTGGGACGAACTGCGCCATTTGTGCCCGAATTTCTACGGGGCTACTTACGATAAAATGGCAGGATTGGGTTATGTCGCCTGGCCTTGCCCGACAGAAGATCACCCTGGTACGCCTTACCTCTATGAGGGGAATAAATTCAGCACCCCAAGTGGCAAGGGTTTTTTGTGTGCAGCAGAGTGGATCCCGCCTCGTGAGAGAACGGATCTGCAATACCCGCTGGCGCTCTGTACGGTGCGGGAAGTGGGGCACTATAGCTGCCGTTCGATGACCGGTAACTGTTCGGCCTTGCAAACGCTGGCAGATGAGCCGGGCTACGTTCAGATCCACCCGGATGACGCTAATCCGCTGGGGATCAAGGATGAAGAACTGGTGTGGGTTGCTTCGCGTCGCGGTAAGGTTCCAGCCCGGGCGGCTGTGAGCGAGCGGATTAATGCTGGGGCCGTGTACATGACTTATCAATGGTGGATCGGTGCCTGCAATGAACTGACGTTGGATCATGTTGATCCGGTCTCGAAAACGCCCGAATTTAAGCATTGTGCGGTAAGGGTTGAAGCGATAACCGATCAAGGCTGGGCGGAGGAGATGGTAAAACAGCGCTACAGCGCGCTGAAAAAAAGGCTGCTGGCGGCGCAGCCCGAAGCTTAATGTGATATGCCAGAGCTCACTATGTTAGAGCTCTGGCCTTTTGATGGTGTGCGGATTTAATCCAGTCTTGGATGTTGGTCAACCAGTGTCTGTTTTTTCTTCTCAAGCTCGGCAATCTGTTCGTTGATATCTTCAACTTTCTGCTCGATATTGTCGTAGGTTTCCTGCAACAACTCTTTAGCCTCCGAGCGGTCAGATGCCGCAGGAGTAGCACCACGTAACGGTTTATTGGCCGTTTCTTTCATATATACACCGGTAACCAAGCCGATTACAGCCACCACCATCAGGTAGTAGGCGGGCATGTACAGGTTACCCGTCGCCTCAACCAGCCAAGCAGCTAATGTTGGCGTTAAGCCCGCAACCATCACGGAAATATTAAAAGAAATAGCTAATGCGCTGTAGCGTATGTGTGTGGGGAACAGCGCCGGTAATATCGAAGCCATAACACCGGTGAAAGAGTTAAGTAGTACCGCCAAGGTCAAAAGACCGACAAAGATCAGACCGATAACATTGCTGTTGATCAAAATAAAACAGGGGATTGCCAGGGCAAACAAACCGAGACTGCCGCCGATAACGAAAGGTTTGCGGCCAATGCGGTCACTGGTAAGACCGATTAGCGGTTGTACGAATAACATACCGATCATGATAGCAATGATTATCAGCACCCCGTGATCTTCGGAATAATTCAGGTTGTGTGATAGATAGCTCGGCATGTACGTCAGCAGCATGTAGTAGGTCACGTTGGTGGCGATGACCAGGCCGACGCAAACCAGTAAGTTTCTCCAGTGTTTGGTGGCGATCTCTTTGAAAGATATTCTCGGTGGCGCTTCGATAGCTGCGCGATCGTCTTTCTCCATGTTGTCCAAGTGCTGTTGGAAGGCGGGGGTCTCTTCCAGCGCATGGCGCAAATACAGGCCAATCAACCCTAACGGTGCCGCAATGAAGAATGGAATGCGCCAACCCCAGTCGAGAAAGTTTGTTTCGCCTACGATGCTGGAAATTAATACCACCACGCCTGCGCCTAAAACGAAACCGGCAATTGAGCCGAAATCGAGCCAGCTTCCCATAAAGCCACGTTTACGGTCAGGAGAATACTCGGCAACGAAAATGGCTGCGCCGGAATATTCGCCGCCAACCGAGAACCCTTGTGCCAGCTTGGCCACTAACAGCAAGATTGGTGCCCAAATACCGATAGCGGCGTATGAAGGGATTAAGCCGATACAGAATGTGCTGATTGCCATGATAATAATGGTGACGGACAACACTTTCTGGCGACCGAATTTATCCCCCATGGCACCAAAGAACAGACCGCCGAGAGGACGAACCAGGAAGGGTACCGAGAAAGTAGCCAAAGCGGCGATCATCTGTAATCCAGGAGAGACACCAGGGAAGAACACCTGACCAAGTGCATAGGCGACAAAGCCGTAGACACCAAAATCAAACCACTCCATTGCATTGCCTAATGAGGCAGCGGTAATGGCTTTTTTTAACTTGCTGTCGTCAATGATAGTGATGTCATCAATGTGTAGTGGTTTATGTTTTTTCTTTCTTAACTTCATGAGTCATCCCATGCAAAATTAATCGTACGTGAGTTTGCCGTCCTCGCTTGCTTTTAGGTGGAATCGTTAGATTTACGATCGGCAAGGCTCACAGTTATTTAAGAGACATCCTGGTTTAAGATATCAATAAATTTAATGTTATTTTTTTCTGTAAAAGTTACTCCTATCGTCTTCATTGTGATGATTATCAAAAATAACGCTTAGTTGAAAAGAATAAATAATCAATTAGATTAGTTCTAATTGTTTAACAGCTTACCGCCATATGAGCTCTAGATCAAATTAAGCAATATATCTTATGATTTCAATCGCTCGCGTGGCCCTCTGTCAAGGAAAAGGGGAAAGTTTGCGCAGTGGCAAATTGCGTAGGCAGTGACTACCGAGAGAATTTTTAACATATTGAATTTTATTAATTAAAGAGGGAATTCGTCGCTTAGGATCCTTTGCTAAACTATTAATAGGCAGAGAGACTGCTGAGCATGAGGAGGTCGATATGTCCGATTCCGAGCTACTCCAGGTGTTATTGCAGCGCATTGCGGCATTAGAAGCCAGGGAACAATCGCTGACCGCTGCATCAAACGCCTATCAGGCTATTATCACCACCATTCTTGGTAACCTGGATAAATCAACACGCGACAAGGTGATCACCATGATCGACCAAGCCCACGAAATCGCCTATGTGCGCGCGGCCCATCGCTGTGACGAGCCTCAGAAACGTAAAATCAAGCAGGCAGATGATATTGCCCAGCGGATGTTTATGGTTGCGCAGGGGAAGACATTGCAATCACGTTGACTGGAGATATAACAGTTAACGGTGAATAATGCTGAAACTGATCTACCTCAAGAAACTGTACTTGTGATAGTTTGAGCCCGGATAACTGGTAGTGGCAATGTGCATATGCATAAGGTTGTTGCGATGGATACGATTAAAAACATCTTGGTTAAAGAGATTGAGCAGATTAACAGCCAGGAAGGGCGTGATGGTAAGCCGCGCTTCAACATTGAATTTGCAAGGGATCATCGCTGGCTTTGTTTTGCCATGTTTGCGGGCTATTTTGCTGTGATAGCTGTAATGTACCCAGTTCCCTATATGGGGCTGTATTCTTTCTTGGGGTTTACCGCCTTCGTGCTTTTCATGTTCGCCATGCTGTTGATTGAGATTAAGCCAGTTTATCGTTTTGAGGACATCGGTGTGTTGGATTTGCGTGTTTGTTACAACGGAGAATGGTATTTTACCCGGGCGTTGTCTCAGCAAGCCATTCAGACACTGTTGGATGAACCAGCCATCGGCCCTGCATTAAAAGCCCGTATGCTGGAGATCATTGCCAACAAGGGGGAGATCGATTTCTATGATGTTTACGATCTTGCCTACTCAAAAAAGTTGTATAGCCAGCAAGCACCGCTTGCCGTTATGAACTGAAGCGGGATTAATTTTAGGAAGTAGATATGAGTGATGATGTTTTTGACTTTGATATCGATGCTGAATTGGCTAAAGCTGAAAAGAATGCAGCACAGAAGGCGTTGGACGTTCCTGAGGTCCTTGAAGATGAAGAGGACTGCGAGGGTTGTAAAATCTGATTGTGCTTAGCATAAACCGCTACGGCGGTTTCAGACTGCTGACAAACCCCGTTATTAGGGAGAGCGTGCCGATGGGGTCGTAACGGCGTAAGCCGTCGGAGCGCCCCTCGGTGCGCTAGGCCCGGGTATCTCGGGACAGAAGGCGACTTTGTCATCAACCTCAAACCGCTACGGCGGTTTTTCTGTTATTACTGTACGAAGCGACCAAAAAAAAGCCCGTGGTTAGACGGGCTGAACACTTGAGTATGAGGGCGAGTTCATTTTGTTATGATTGTCATTCAGCATACTCTCAACAAAGAGGTGGTGTGTAGATACATTGTAACAAAATTGTATTTTGTACTAAAATCCCGGCGCTTTAGTCCAGCAAAAATCCCCACACTAACAACCCGGCAACAGTGACTAAGCACAAGGCTGAAACGGTAAGCAGGACCCTTCCCAGTAAGTCGTTCTCTTGTTCTTGCACAGTTACATCATCCAAATACTTTTTAGTGAATCAAGGTACCGCTCTCGAATTATTCATGACATAAAACGCGGCTTGATAGCTTATTGATGCTTCTAACTTCAATTGGTACGCAGTTTAAGTGCCACATTTTGAGTAGTGAACAAAATGCCAGACTTTAATCACGCATGTCACTAGGATTCTTCTGGGAAAATGTTCACAGCCTAGTCAGTGACTATTTTCACACCAATTTTACTGATCTGATCCGCTTCCATTTCGGCTATGGTCCATTTTAGCCCATCCCACTCTACCTGGTCGCCGACCACGGCTTCACCACCGATTAACTTGGTAACAAATTGACCAAGAGTCTGATGTTTATCGACACCTTCTTGCAGATTAAGGCCGTAGAGTTGAGATATCTCACTCAAGAGGGCATCAGATTGCAGAATAAAGTCACCAAAGAAACGCTCGTCAAGAGTAACTGCGGGGGCTTTACTGAAGAGCTTACCTAGTGCTGGCAAATCGTGTTCATGGCCGATAACACAGAGAATGTCATCTTCAAGCAATCTGGTACTGCCACTGGGGTGCAACAACTCTTTACCACGGAATAGCGCGGCGATACGCGTCCCTGGAGGCATTTTAAGTTCTCTCAAGGCAGCGCCTATGCACCAGTTATCGGGGGTCAACTGGTAGATAAACTGTTCCCATTGATTTTCGTGATGAACGTCGAGGCCCACGCGCGAAATCGGTGCAAGGGCGGGTGGCACGACAACTTTTGCTTTTTTTGCGGCTAAGGAAAGCGTTGTACCTTGCAATAAGAGTGAAACTAACACCACAAAAAAGGCGACGTTGAAGAACAGATTGGCGTGAGGCAATCCGGCCATCATAGGGAAAACGGCCAATATTACTGGTACTGCACCACGTAACCCAACCCAGGAGATAAATACGCGCTCCCGCAGGGTAAAGTTACGGAAAGGCAGTAAGCCAACAAATACTGAGATCGGGCGGGCAAACAGAATCATCCACAGCGAAAGCAGCAGGGCAGGGATGGCGATCGGCAGCAGGTCGTGTGGATTAAGCAGTAACCCAAGAACCAGGAACATCCCAATTTGGCTGAGCCAGGCCAGACCGTCAAAGGTTTGTACGATACCGTGGCGGTTACGAATAGGGCGGTTACCCAGCAGCAGCCCGCACAGATACACTGCCAGAATACCGCTACCGTTCAGTGCGGTGGTCAGCGCAAAAATCAGTATGCCGCCGCTTACGGCAAGCAGTGGGTACAATCCTTCCGCAAGCTTGATATGATTGATCAGCGTCAGCAGCAACCAGCCGCCGCCTAACCCCAAGACGATCCCCATACCGAACTGTTGTACTAAATGCACCAGGAACATCCAGCTTAGTGATGTTTCCCCGGCGGAAATCATGGCAATCAGTGTGACGGTCAAAAACACAGCCATAGGATCGTTACTGCCGGATTCAATTTCCAGCGTAGCGCTGACACGTTCGTTCAGCCCCTTGCCACCGAGTAATGAAAAGACGGCTGCGGCATCAGTAGAGCCAATGATGGCGCCGATCAACAACCCTTGGATCAGATCGAGATCAAACAACCAGGCGGCAGCTAAACCCGTCAACCCTGCGGTAATCAACACACCGAACGTTGCTAACGACAGGGCAGGCCACAGCGCTACACGGAATGAACTGACGCGGGTACGCATGCCGCCATCAAGCAGGATCACTGCCAATGCCAGATTACTGACCAGATAGGCGGCAGGATAGTTGTCAAAGGCGATACCACCTGGACCGTCTACCCCGGCGAGCATACCTATAGCCAGAAAGATAACGAGAATGGGTATACCCAATCGCGAAGAAAAAGAACTGAGGAGAATGCTTGCTCCCACCAACACGGCACCGATGATGAACAAGCTATTGATCGTGCTGGCATCCAAAATAATGTTCTCCTGCGAGTTGTACTGAAAGAGGGGGGCAGAGTAAAGACGCAGGATATGATAGCCTGTTTTTCCTATAAAACGCCAAGGCTGATTACCAAAAGAATTGAGGTATTATTATCACTCATAGCGTGATTTACGCCAGAAAGTGGCAAAATTCAATGGAATTGATATTTTAATCATAAATATCAATATGTTATGTTTTATTGCAAAAAGGTATGCGTTAAGCCCCGTCAACAACCAGCAAGCCCCCAAGGAGGCTTAATGGCATGCAGAGTGATCATTTAGTGGTCTAACGATAGCAGTGCCCGTTTGACTAGCTCGGAAGCGAGGTTCTTCTCTGCTTCGGGGACTCCATCAAGATTGATATTTGACAGTTCGGCTACCAATACACTGCGATCTTTACCACTGATTGAAGCGTCCAGTACTGACAGAAGTCTGCCTAGTATTTTCAGTAGCGTTGCGTTTTCTGCTGAGTCTTTTGTTTCAATCGTTTTCTTGTCAGTCATTGAAAAACCTCTTCGTTGTAACGGATGTGAAATATTGCTGATACCCTTTGCTGGACGATGCGCTCAATCGCCACTGTGACGAAGGAATGGAAATTTTATGCACTATAGTTATAACAACTGAAGCCATTATGCTCCAGAATAACTTTTTTATCCTGCATGACGAACTGCATCTGAGGTGTTTTTTCTGCTGTAGTACATTAAATCATTCAAGTTGCAACCGGCATATAACCGAATTCACCCTAAAGAACGTGAATGTGATTAAAATTAGTCGATAGACAATGCTGTTGATAAATGCATAAATTTAAAAAAGCAGTAAGATGCTTCTTGAATGTGTCATTTTATTCTTGTTCTTTTAAGCGGCTTTCGAATGAGTTGATATTTTTAAAGGATGAAAAAACTAACAAGTCAACAATAATAGTGTTAATAAAAATAAAAAATGGAAAATTAACTATTTAAAAGTAACCTTTATTGTATCTAGGCTAGGGGAACCACTTCAGCCTTTTTAAATGCCGTACAATAAACATGAACCATTTATTTATCATGCTGTCGGAGAGTTGAATAATTCATTCGTATTGATTTGCGTGATTTGAGTACTCGAATAGGGGGAGATGTGCCAGTTAAATTTATTTCTATGAAACCACGTGCTGTAAGCATTTGTTGGTTAAGTACTACTATTTTGTTCACGTTGTTTATTTCGCGAGCATGGGCTTTTTCTATCAATGACGTAGCCAAGCAGGCACAGGATTTGGCAGGAAAAAGCTTTGAAGCCCCGAAGAGCAATCTTCCTTCCCAGTTCCGTGAAATGAAATTTGCGGATTATCAGCAGATACAATTCAATCACGATAAAGCTCTATGGAACAAGCTGAAAACTCCTTTCAAACTGGAGTTTTATCATCAAGGGATGTATTTCGATACGCCGATAAGAGTTAATGAAATTACCGCGTCTAGTGTCAAAGAGATCAAGTACAACCCTGACTATTTTAACTTCGGTCCAGTCAAACACGAACCGGAGACTGTGAAAAACCTAGGATTTGCCGGAATTAAAGTGCTCTATCCAGTAAACAGTGCGGATAAGAACGATGAGATCGTGAGCATGCTGGGTGCAAGCTATTTTCGGGTTATCGGTAAGGGACAGGTTTATGGGCTATCTGCTCGTGGCCTTGCCATCGATACCGCTTTGCCTTCTGGTGAAGAGTTTCCACGCTTTCGTGAATTCTGGGTTGAACGGCCAAAGCAAGGGGATAAACATTTAGTTATCTATGCATTGCTGGATTCGCCACGTGCAACTGGGGCCTATCGCTTTATCGTCACTCCAGGCCGCGATACTGTTGTAGACGTAGAATCCAAAGTGTTTTTGCGCGATAAAGTGGGTAAGTTGGGTGTAGCGCCCCTTACCAGCATGTTCTTGTTCGGGCCAAACCAACCCTCACCTACGTTGAACTTCCGCCCCGCACTACATGACTCCAATGGGTTGTCGATTCATGCGGGTAACGGTGAGTGGATCTGGCGTCCCCTGAACAATCCGAAGCATCTCGCAATCAGTACGTTTATCGTCGAAGATCCGAAGGGGTTCGGTTTATTGCAACGCGGGCGTGATTTCCGTGACTATGAAGATCTGGATGACCGCTACGATCTGCGACCTAGTGGCTGGGTAGAGCCCCGTGGCGACTGGGGTAAAGGCAAGGTTGAACTGATCGAAATCCCCACTGCTGATGAAACCAACGATAATGTCGTGGCATTCTGGACCCCAGATGTTTTGCCAGATGCGAAAACACCCCTGGTGCTGAATTATCGCCTGCGCTTTACCCGTGACGAAGACAAACTGCATTCGCAGGATATTGCCTACGTTGCCGCAACCTTGCGTTCTATCGGCGATGTGAAACAGTCAAATTTGATCCGCGAACCTGATGGCAGCGTGGCTTTTCTGGTTGATTTTGTTGGTCCGGTACTGAAAAAACTCAATGCAAATGCCCCGGTTGCCTCACAGATCAGCATCGGTGATAACGGCGAAATGGTGGAAAATAACGTCCGCTATAATCCTGTGACCAAAGGCTGGCGCTTGACTGTGCGCTTTAAGGTAAAAGATGACAAAAAGCCGGTAGAAGTGCGTGCGGCGCTGATTAGCGGTGAAAAGACCCTGTCAGAAACCTGGAGTTATCAGCTACCTGCCAATGAATAAGTCTACTCAAACTACGCAGGATTATCTTGCGGCAATGCCCCTTAGTGATGATCGATCAAGGGAACTCAGTCAACAATTGATTACTGACCACACAACCGAGCTGGAGGACTTACATCGTAAGCTGGGGGCCAGTGATGCCAATGTGGTGATATTGTCTGCTGATGATGTGGCTCTGGCTTCGGTTAAGGCTCGCATTATCCAAACCTGGCCTGACGCTGTGAGTGGTGATGATTTTGATTGTGACTCAGAAGGGCGCTGTACCCTAAAAGCTACGCCGCCGATAAGACGCACTTCAATGTTCCCGGAGGCATGGCGTACCAATCCCGTGGGACGCTTCTGGGATTCTCTACTAGGGCGTAAGACGCATCATCGGCATTCAACCCAAGAGGAGACCGAAGCAGAAAATCGCTGGCGCACTGCGGGTTCGATACGTCGCTACGCGTTGCTGGTACTGATGCTGGTACAAACCGGTATTGCTACCTGGTATATGAAAACCATTCTGCCTTATCAGGGATGGGTGCTAATCGAACCTATCGCTATCTGGCGTCAGGGGCTGTTACTTTCTGTGCAGCAGTTGTTACCCTATTTATTGCAGAGCGGGATATTGATCCTGTTTGCTATTTTGTTCTGCTGGGTTTCCGCTGGCTTCTGGACCGCGTTGATGGGGTTTCTGCAATTACTGATTGGTAGGGATAAGTACAGCATCTCTTCGACTATCAAAGGGGATGAACCGATCGACCCGGCGCATCGTACCGCGCTGGTCATGCCAATATGCAACGAAGATGTGGAGCGTGTATTCGCGGGACTGCGAGCTACCTATGAATCAGTTGCGGCTACCGGCCAGCTTGAGCATTTTGATATTTATGTACTTAGTGACAGCTACGATCCTGATATCTGTGTGGCAGAACAGAAGGCCTGGATGGAGTTATGCCGTGATGTTAAAGGCCACGGACGTATTTTCTACCGTCGCCGTCGGCGTCGAGTTAAGCGCAAAAGTGGTAACATTGACGACTTTTGCCGCCGCTGGGGTGGGGCGTATAGCTACATGGTGATCCTGGATGCAGATAGCGTAATGAGCGGTGAGTGCCTAACCGGGTTGGTGCGCTTGATGGAAGCCAATCCAGGCGCTGGTATCATTCAGTCCGCGCCTAAAGCATCAGGTATGGATACCCTCTATGCGCGTGTGCAGCAATTTGCGACGCGAGTTTATGGCCCGCTGTTTACCGCCGGTCTGCATTTCTGGCAGTTGGGTGAATCCCACTACTGGGGGCACAATGCGATTATCCGCGTTAAACCGTTTATCGAACATTGCGCCCTGGCGCCGTTGCCTGGTGAAGGGGCTTTTGCCGGTTCAATTCTCTCACATGATTTCGTCGAGGCGGCATTGATGCGCCGTGCAGGGTGGGGAGTGTGGATTGCCTATGATCTACCGGGTAGCTATGAGGAGTTACCACCAAACCTGTTGGATGAGTTAAAACGCGACCGTCGCTGGTGCCAAGGCAACCTGATGAACTTCCGTCTGTTTCTAGTCAAGGGGATGCATCCGGTACACCGCGCGGTGTTTCTGACCGGTGTGATGTCTTACCTTTCTGCACCGCTATGGTTTATGTTTCTGGCGCTCTCTACCGCATTACAGGTAGTACATACCCTGATGGAACCACAGTATTTCCTTCAGCCACGCCAACTATATCCGGTTTGGCCGCATTGGCGCCCTGAGTTGGCTATTGCGTTGTTCTCTACAACATTGGTGTTGTTATTCCTGCCAAAGCTGTTGAGCATCATACTGATTTGGGCAAAGGGGGCGAAACAGTATGGCGGCCTAATCAGGCTGTTTTGCTCCATGGTACTGGAAATGCTGTTCTCGGTGCTGTTGGCGCCGGTACGAATGCTTTTCCATACCGTATTTGTGCTCAGTGCTTTTCTTGGCTGGGAGGTGGTATGGAACTCTCCGCAACGGGATGATAATGACACGACTTGGGGAGAGGCAGTGAAGCGCCACGGCTCACAGATGCTACTGGGACTGGTATGGGCAGGTGGCATGGCGTGGCTTGATCTGCGTTTTCTGTGGTGGCTTTCACCGATTGTATTCTCACTGATCCTTTCGCCTTTTGTTTCAGTGCTGTCCAGTCGCGCTACGTTCGGTATCAAGAGCAAGCATGCCAAACTGTTCCTGATCCCGGAAGAGTACGCTCCCCCACGCGAACTGGTTGCCACAGAGAGCTATGTTAAGCTTAATCGCCAACGAGCCTTGAGCCATGGTTTCATGCATGCAGTGGTGAACCCGTCTTATAATGCTTTGGCTACTGCGCTGGCAACGTCCCGGCACTATGTGCGTGCCATTATTGAGCATGCGCGCGAGAAAAGGGTCAATGAGGCGTTAGAACTCGGACCGGATAAGCTCAGCAAGTCTAAGCGCCTGGAGTTGTTGAACGATCCAGTGGCGCTTTCACGCTTGCACCAACGTATCTGGCTTTTATCGCAGGGTAAGGCTTGGCGTGAGTATTATCAACAGTTGCCGCAGATTGCAAAAGTAAAACCCGCCAGCCATCGCTAAGCGGTATTTTTATCACCAACGGAAAGAGCGGGAATGGCAGTTCCCGCTCTTACTTGCTCAATGATCCCATTCGTCGGCTGCCGCTTTACCTTCTTCAGTGTCCAATGGCGGATCAAGCTGGAAATCACCGTCTTCCCATTCGTATAACGTGTTTTCGTCAATCCATTCGGTAAAGATTTCGATCTCGTCGTAATCACCGTCAAAAATAGCTTGCGCTGCTGCACCGCTTCGGAATGTCAGACATTCTACGGATGCACCATCGTCTTCGAAGAACTCCGCCTGCCACATCGTGGTGCTATCCTGCATAATGTATTTTTGCAGATTGAACTGTTGCGGGACCGGTGGTTCGTCATCGTAACTGCCTTCAACTGATTCGATAAATTCTTCGCGAGCGGCTTCAATCGCTTCTTCCAGGGTTGGATACAGGCTCATGTTCATCTCCTTCACAATTCATTTTGGAAATTCAGGGGTACGTTGAACATCAGAGGTAAGGGTTATCACACCGTTGCAGCATCACTATTTCTTATAGTCTGTTTTACGACAATAGTTGTAAATCGAAGCTGAGAAACGTGCTTTGGGGCAGAAAAAAGGGTGAGTTAGTTGAAAGGCAATGGAGTTTAAAAAGCACTAGGCTGTGTCGTAGAACCCAGAGTGAAAGCGGGCTGAAGCATCCGGCGCATAGGAATGCGCATTTCTTGCAAGTTGTTTAAACGAGTTGGGCGCTATTGTTCTTATCCTAACTATTTTATAAGACGAGAACATGAAATTGAATAATGCGGTATTGCGCATAGCTCGGCCAACAGACCATTTATCTGAGATTGCTGAAATGTATTGCAAGGGATTAGGCTTTGAAAAGCTCGCCTCGTTTGAGAACCATCAGGGATTTGATGGTGTTATGCTTGGCCATCGGCAACATGCTTATCATCTGGAGTTCACTCATCATCGTGGTGTGATGGTAGGGCGAGCGCCGACGCAGGATAATCTGTTGGTATTTTACTTGCCAGAAATCGAGCGCTGGCGAGAAATGTGTCTTCAAATGATTGGAAGTGGCTTTCTGCGGGTTGAGTCCTACAATCCTTATTGGGATTTCAATGGCCAGACATTTGAAGACTTGGATGGTTATCGGGTTGTGTTGCAGGCTGGCGATTGGAAGATATAGAAAAGCCAGCGCAATACGCTGGCTTGAGGTTGATGACAAAGTCGCCTTCTGACCCGAGATACCCGGGCCTAGCGCACCGAGGGGCGCTCCGACGGCTTACGCCGTTACGACCCCATCGGCACGCTCTCCCTAATAACGGGGTTTGTCAGCAGTCTTAAGCCAGCGCAATACGCTGGCTTAAGAAGACCTATCAGGCGTGTTTTGCCGGTTGTTGGTCGTTTTTGCCTTGGGTATTTTCCAACATGCGGCGAATTGGCACGATCAGCAGAATCAACACTGCGGCACAAATTACCAATGCAATTGAGCAGCGAGCAAACAGGTTTGGCAGCATATCCAGCTGGTCCGCTTTTACGTGGCCACCGATCAGCCCCGCAGCAAGGTTACCCAGCGCACTGGCACAGAACCACAAGCCCATCATTTGACCACGCATTCTTTCAGGAGCCAGCAGTGTCATGGTGGCTAAACCGATAGGGCTGAGGCAGAGTTCTCCCAGGGTCAATAACAGGATGCTGCCTACCAGCCACAACGGTGACACACCTGTACCGCCATTACTTAAAACCTGCTCTGCAGCCAGCATCATTACGCCAAAACCTGCAGCAGCAAAAAGAATACCAATAACGAATTTGGTGATACTGCTCAAACGAATTTTATTGCGTGCTAGAGCTGGCCACGCCCAACTGAACACCGGAGCCAGTAAAATAATAAACAACGCATTGATCGATTGGAACCACACCGCCGGGATTTCGAAGTCTCCTATCATGCGATGGGTGTAATCATTGGCGAACAGGTTGAACGAGGTGGGTTTCTGTTCGAATGCGGACCAGAAAAATGCAGCTGAAATCAGCAGGATAAAACAGACCAGTAGCCGAGCACGCTCTTTGCGGCTCAGACCGGCAAAAAAGAACAGATAGATAAAGTACAGGGTAACCGAAGCCGCAATCACATAAACCAGCATACTGGCTACGGCGACAGGATTGATGACGATCAGACCTTGCGAGATCATGGTCACTATTGCCGCGACACCGACGGCGAGAACCAAAATCCATGCTCCAACGCCTTTTCGCTTGATTACTGGGCTGTTCCAGGTTGAGTCGAGGCCCACTTCACTGTCATAGCGTGTCATGGATGGCACGGCGAAGATGCGGAAGATAATCAAGGCGACCAACATGCCGATACCACCAATGCCAAAACCCCAGTGCCAGCCATGGGAACGGATCAGCCAGCCTGAGATCAACGGGGCGATAAAGGAACCCATATTAATGCCCATGTAAAACAGCGAGAAACCGCCATCACGGCGCATATCGCCCTGCTTGTACAACGTGCCAACCATGACCGAAATACAGGTTTTAAACAGGCCTGAACCTAGCACAATAAACATCAGGCCGATAAAGAACAGATCGTTACCCATGATTGCCGACAAAGCAATGGACAAGTGACCCAGAGCGATCAGGATCGAACCGTACCAGACGGCTTTCTGCTGGCCAAGCCAGTTGTCGGCCAGCCAGCCCCCCGGCAATGCTGCCAGATACATGCTGCCTGCGAAAATACCAACGATTGCCGAAGCATTTTCACGTGCCAACCCCATACCGCCTTCATAAACCGTCGCGGCCATAAACAGGATCAGTAGCGGGCGGATGCCATAAAATGAGAACCGTTCCCACATTTCGGTGAAAAACAGTGAACCGAGTGGATATGGATGACCAAAGAAGGTTCTAGTTTCTTTTTGGTTAACAGAGGATTGCATAAAATCTTCCCAATACGATGTGTTGCACTGCTGCAGCAGATACTGCGATGTGTGTGTTTGAATAATGAAGCAACGTGAGTCAACCTGTGGGGTTAACCAAGAAAACCTTTACTAGAGCGCCTATGAAACTTGAAACGCATGTCGTTCATTCTTTAACCTGAAGTTGTTTTAATTAACCGCTTGGTTATTTAATGATAGTTCTGCTTGGTACTTATAACCCATCTTTTAGACGAAAAGTCGACAGATGTCTACTTTACTGGTTTTTAAGTGGGTCGCAATATTTTTGATATTGACAGCGTATTTATTACTCTAATTGGTAAGTAATTTTATAAAAAGTAATAAGTTAACTTTCCCGCCTCGGATGTTTATCAGGACATTCCTATTAAGATTAACCCAAGAAAATTAAAAGAATGGGGCTTAGGCAGAGTTCACAGGAGCAGGGGGGGGAAATATTGATATTCAAGGTCGACAGTATTGCGCGGTGCATTTGGCCTTGGTGCTGTTACTGGCACCAAGGCCAAATGAAGAATGAACCTCAAATATTGGCCAATGCTTCGAAGCCAGCGGAGGTAGTAGTTAGAGCAACATCTGTCACTTCATAGTGGGCAATGGCATTGAAAGGATCTTCTGCCAGGATAGCTTCTAATTGTGTTCTTTCCATGTCTTTTACCAGAATCACACCGCCTGTACGTGGTTTCTTACGGCCAGATGCGATAAAACACCCATCGTGAAAGTAGCGTTTCAGCCAGGTAATATGAGCTTCCAAGTGCTTTTCGACCTCTTCAATTGGGCGGTGGTAAGTCAGGCTGACGATGTACATAGTGGCTCCTATTATCAACGGGATATGTGTACCGCTGATAGGTTATTGAAAGCCGCCCGTTGGCAGCTGAGTATCGTTAATAAAGAGAGGCTTCACCTTCTGGGCGTGTCTTGAAGCGACGATGAAGCCACATATACTGGTCTGGTGCCAACAGGATCTCTTTCTCGATCACTTTGTTCATACAGGCTGCCGCCTTAAATTCATTGTCCAGTGGGAAATTTTCTATCGCGGGCTGAATGAGCAGCTCATATCCTTTGCCTTCCGGCAACCGACGCGGAGTAAAGGGAATAATCGCCGATTTACCCATGCGTACCAGCATATAGCTGCCCGTGGTGGTTGCTGCTTTTTCCACAGCAAAGAAAGGGGCAAATACGCTACTGCGCGGGCCGTAGTCATGATCCGGAGCATACCACATGAGCTCACCCTGCTTTAGTGCGCGGACCATCCCCTTGACGTCTTTACGGTCCAACATCGACTTATTGGAACGCATACGCCCCCAAGTCTGTAACCAGTCAATCAGTTTATTATCGTGCGGGCGGTAAACGCCTATTCCAGGGGTATGAATGCCAAAAATACGTGCACCTAATTCCAAAGTTAGAAAATGCAACCCGATAAGCAGCACACCTTGATGGTTGGCCTGTGCATTTTTAATATGCTCCAAGCCACTGACTGTTGACCAGCGCTCTATGCGCCAGTTTGGCCAGAACCAAGCCATACCGGTTTCGAATAATCCCATTCCCACTGACTCAAAGTTCTTTGCGACCAGTGCATCACGCTCGGCTCTTGGCATTTCGGGGAAGCAGAGTTCTAGGTTACGTTGAGTGATCGTCACCCGGCGCTTGAGAAAATGCATGGAAATCCTGCCTAACCCTGTACCCAATCGATAAAGTATGGGATAGGGAAGCAGAACTAACAGGTAGAGTAGACCGATGCCAAACCAGGTAAGCCAGTAGCGAGGATGCAGTAAAGAACGATTGAAAGAAGGAACTTGTGTCATGGGTTCTCAGCTTAGAAGCAGTCATGTAATGATAATAACAGAGACATATCGCATACATCCTGGGTCATTCGAGTAACTGATGTTGCTACCGATTGTCGACAGACCCTGCCATCTGACTCGGTTGGCTACCGGGAATGGCCGTCAGGTTGCAACTCTATGATTCTATGAGTTGCATGGGTAACTCAGGTGATGAGGTTATGCGATAGTTTTCCGCCGTTTATAGTGATGCATTGTGACATTTTTCTTGCGCAACAGGAAAACCCACCGCATTAAAACGCCATTTTTGTCATAAAAAAGGCGAGAGTGTCGCTTTTTTCAGCATGAGCATTGTCTTGCAGATCCAATAGACAACCATGGTGCATCCGGAATGGTTCCGAACGCCCAATATGGCAGCTAACAAGGTGACGAATAGTTAATTATAAAGTGGTTAATTGAGGTTAATGACAAAGTCGACTTCTGACCCGAGATACCCGGGCCTAGCGCTCCGACGGCTTACGCCGTTACGACCACATCGGCACGCTCTCCCTAATAACGAGGTTTGTCAGCAGTCTGATTGTCGTGAGTTTCTTTGCGCTTATCACCTTCATTGTTTGGCTGTGTTGCAGACGGTTTTCAGTTATGATGTGCGCCGCGCGCGGCCCAATGGCCAGAGCGCATTAAATCAGTCACCTCCCGAAAGACAGGAAAGTACACCATGCCAGTGTTACATAACCGGATTTCTAATGAGGAACTGAAGGCGCGTATGCTGGCGGAAACCGAGCCGCGCACCACAGTTTCTTTTTACAAATACTTTAGCATTGATGATCCCAAGGCTTTTCGCGATAGCCTATATATTCAATTCGATAGATTGAAGGTTTTTGGCCGTATCTATGTGGCCAAGGAAGGGATCAACGCGCAAATCAGCGTGCCGCAGAGTCATTTTGACGCCTTTAAAACGGTTCTGTTTGCCTCCCATCCTGCATTGGACCAGGTGCGTCTGAATATCGCTCTTGAAGATGATGGAAAATCCTTCTGGGTACTGCGATTGAAAGTGCGTGAACGCATTGTGGCTGACGGCATTGAAGACGCAACATTTGATCCGGCTAATGTAGGGCAGTATCTGCAGGCTGCCAGCGTGAATCAGATGATTGACGATCCGAACACTGTGTTTGTTGACATGCGTAATCACTATGAGTACGAAGTCGGGCATTTCGAGAATGCGATTGAAGTTCCTTCTGATACCTTTCGTGAACAGTTACCGATGGCGGTAGAACTGCTACAAGAACAGAAAGACAAGAACATAGTCATGTACTGTACTGGCGGGATCCGTTGCGAAAAAGCCAGCGCTTATATGCTGCATAATGGCTTTAAAAACGTGTATCACATCGAAGGAGGGATTATCGAGTACGTGCGCAAAGCGAAAGCACAGGGATTGCCACTGAAGTTCGTCGGTAAAAACTTTGTGTTTGACGAGCGGATGGGGGAGCGCATTTCAGAAGATGTAATAGCCAATTGCCACCAATGTGGCGCACCTTGCGATACTCATACCAATTGCCTTAATGATGGTTGCCACCTGCTGTTTATCCAGTGCCCGTCCTGTGCGGCAAAATTCGAGGGGTGTTGCAGCGATAACTGCCGCGAAGAGTTGAAATTGCCACGTGATGAGCAAAGAGCACGCCGTGCTGGCCGTGAAAATGGCGTAAAGATCTTTAATAAGTCGAAAGGATTGCTACAAGGAACGCTTCATATACCGGCCCCAAACAATAAGAACCGGTAGATTCAACGCTCAAACAAGAGGCGCAGTATTATCAGCGCCTCTTTTTACCTTACTTCTCGCGAACGCCTTCAACCGAGATTATCAACTCAACTTCCTGAGAAGCAGGGCCGAGATCCGTGGTGATAGCGAAGTCTTTCAGCTTGATTGTCCCATTGGCTTCGAAGCCAGCGCGATAGTTACCCCAAGGGTCGTTACCTTGTCCAACCAGTTTGGCATCCAGAGTTACAGGTTTGGTAACACCGTTCAGTGTTAGGTTACCGACTACGGCATAACCTTCACCATTTTTCTTCACTTCAGTAGATTCGAACGTCGCTTGCTTGTGTTTTTCTACGTTCAAAAACTCTGCACTACGCAAATGTTTATCACGTTCTGCATGGTTAGTGTCTACGCTAGCGGTGTTGATTGTGACGTTTACTTTATCTTTTGAAGGATCCTTCTCATCAAAAGTGAATCCACCATCAAAGTCTTTGAAGCTACCGTAAAGCCAGCTATAGCCCAGGTGCTTGATACGGAATTCAATAAAAGCATGCTGACCCTGCTTGTCGATTTTGTAGTTTGCGGCCAGTGCGGAACCAGCACTCAGCAGCAAAGCACCGGCCGTGAGACCTAATACGGTTTTTTTCAACAACATAACAATCTCCATACATCCAAGAGGTTAATCGGTGCTGCGACCCAGCATCCGTTTCAAAGTTACATCACCATCAATAAAGTGATGTTTAAGCGCTGCCAGGGCGTGCAAAACTGAAAGCACAACAACCGCCCAAGCCAGATAAAGATGAATTGTTCCCGCAGTGTCTGCCTGTTCTGGCAGACCAGTAACGGAAGCAGGCACGTCAAACCAACCGAAAACGCTTATTGCCTGATTATCGGCGGTTGAAATCAGGTACCCACTGATCAAAATGGCAAAAAGCACAGTATACAGTGCGATATGCGCAAGAGTGGCACTGATACGAGTGAAACGGCTGTAGCTGGTCAGCGGTTTTGGCGGCGGTGAAATAAAACGCCATAACACCCGGATTACCATAATGATAAAAAGCAAAATGCCGATACTTTTATGGATCTCTGGTGCCTGGTGGTACCAAACATCGTAATAACCAAGCGTTACCATCCATAGACCGAGAGCGAACATACCATAGACTGTGAGCGCGACTAGCCAGTGGATCAGGATAGAAATGTGACCAAAACGGTCAGCGGTATTTTTCCACAGCATTTGGCTTCCTTACGTTATAAATTCCCGGCAGCAATAATTAAGCTTTAAAAAACATAAAATCAATAACAAATTTCACTATGTTATTAAATAATAATATTGGTCAGTATATTTGTGCGAGATCTTGCTGAATTGGTCAAATGAATAGTTGTAGATTCGTATTTTATCATAATCATGCAAATGTTCTTACTTATTGAATAATATATATATTCTATTCATTATTGTCAGTTTTCGTCATTTTGAGTAAATATCAATAAAGTGACTGGAAATTAACCAGCTGTCTACTTTTTTTGGTGATTACATGTCCTTACTGATTGAATGGTTATTATATTATTTATTTTTAGCTTGTTGGTGCTGTTGAAGTACTTTAGATCGCCAACAAACTCAGTGGGTGTTATCAGGGAGATTTTATAACGGCAGGTGAGCACCGGGTAGCGTCTCGCGTAGTGTATACTTTAGAGCGTGTCCCTTAATTCCACGCGTGCGCCTTTGGCAGTCATTGAACAAGCAAGGATATCACATGGGTAGTTTAGAATTTTATGATCGCAAGCTTCGTTTGATAATGATGCTGGCGATGATGGTAGTGATTCTGGCCGGTATCAAAGCTGCAGCGGATATCGTGGTACCCTTCCTGCTTGCCGTATTTCTTGCCATTGTGCTCAATCCCTTGGTTGTCTTGATGGAACGCTGCCGGGTGCCAAGGGGATTAAGTGTAATGCTACTGGTTATTACCGTTGTTGTATTACTGATTATGTTTATCGGTATGCTGGGCTCTTCCCTCAATGAGTTTGCCCGTTCACTACCACAATATCGCGGTTTAATGCTGCAGAAAATCAGCGAGTTGCAAGATTATGCGCACCGTTTCAATATCGATATTACTTTCTCCTCAGATGCATTGGTCAAGTTGGTTGATCCAAGTGCCACGATGAATTTTGTGACTCGTCTGTTAGGGCAGTTATCTGGAGCGATGACCAGTATTTTCCTGTTACTCATGACGGTGGTGTTCATGTTGTTTGAAGTGAAGGTATTGCCCTTCAAGTTGCGGCAGGCGCTGAATAATCCAAGCGAAGGAATGGCGGCTATCCGCCTAGCGTTAAGAGGGGTAACGCATTATTTGGTGATTAAGACAGCGATAAGCCTTGCCACCGGGCTTATCGTCTGGGGGTTCCTGACTTGGGTCGGCGTTCGATTTGCCTTTATCTGGGGCATGATGGCCTTTATGTTTAATTACGTACCTAACATTGGTTCTGCGATTGCTGCGATACCGCCACTTATTCAAGCACTGTTGTTTAATGGTTTTGCCGATGCCATGGTAGTTGCGGGAGGGTATATCCTGATTAACCTGATAATAGGCAATATACTTGAACCACGAATTATGGGGCGCGGACTTGGTCTATCAACGTTAGTCGTTTTCCTTTCACTGATATTCTGGGGCTGGCTGATGGGCCCTGTGGGGATGCTACTTTCGGTACCATTGACCATAATTGCCCGCATCACTCTAGAAACGATGGAGGGGGGGCATAAACTGGCAGTGATCCTCGGTGATGGGAAACCCGCTAACGGAAGCACGCCGGAGTAAATAATCGCGCTTACCCTGCCTATAGGCGTAAATACCGCCAGGCAGGGTGAACCTGCCAGTTTAAAAACGCTGCAGGCTGAAGGGGGTTATGTCTGTTGGTGTTTTTTTATCTTGTGCGAATAGGGCCGCAGCCTCTCCCAATGCGCTGGCGAATTTAAACCCGTGACCGCTCAAACCGGTGATCACCATCAGTTGTGAGCAATCTGGCAAAGTATCAATGATAAAGTCTTCATCCGGGCTCATATCGTAACTACAGGCCTCACCATGGAGACAAACGCCGACACCAGGTAAAAACTGGCGTAGAAAACTGAATACTTCAGAGCCATCGGCGGCTATTGTTCCGTAAGGCTTGCGTTGTTGCGGTGTTTCAATTGGCTGCCCACCATCATGCTTGCCCACTTTTAAGCCGTCATTATCTGCAGGGAACCCGTAGTAGTGGCACCCATCTTGCGCTTCGACAGTAAACGCAGGGAATTTGTTGTTCACACTATAGCGGCCGTCCGCCTGATACCAGGAAAAAACCTTCCGCAGTGGGGATATAGGTAACTGTGGCAGCAAGTCTTTCACCCAGGTACCGGCAGTGACGACGGCTTTGCGCCCGGTGAATGGACCTTCAGGAGTCGTCACCTCGATGCCACCTGGGATCTGCTTTATGGCGCTGACAGGACAATTGAACAACTGAGAACTACCTGCTTCTCTCGCCAGCCTGATGTAGCTCGCGACAGCCAGTTCAGAATGCAGGAGCCCGGCATCGGGCTCAAACACGCCGATATAGTCCTCCGGCACAGTAAATTCGTTCCAACGCTGTTTGATTTGCTCTGCATTGAGCAACTGCGTGTTCAGGTTAAAATTCTTTGCATTGCGTTGTGCATTACTGACGAACTCTGAGCTCTTGGGCCCCATGGTGATCACCCCACAGGGATGAAACAGTGTTTCCGCGATTTTTTGCTCCAATCCATTCCACAATGCCTGGGCTCGAAGGATAAGCGGAATGTACTTTTCACCTTCGCCATAGGCATGGCGGATAATGCGTGTATTGCCGTGGTGGCTGCCATTTCTATGCGGGGGGATGGCACTGTCAATCATTAACACTTTCAGGCCTGCAGTTGTCGCGTAATAGCCTGCCGCAGCGCCAACTGAACCACTGCCAACGATGATCAAGTCATATTCCACGCGCCTTATCCTCTCTATAAATTAATGTTAATGGCGTTTCAGGCCGTGCCGCTAAACTGAGCAAGCCCAAGGCGATTTAATTTCTCACAGCCAGTTTCAACTCCAATTTTGGGAGTATCGGAGTTTGATTGCCGTAATGTACCTGCAGTGTTGGTTCTATAGCAAAGAAAAAGCGCCAGTTAATTGCTGGCGCTTTAGTTTGTGCTACTGAAAATATTAGTGCTTTCTTCGGTCAAGGTCTTGGTAATCCGTTGATTCTATCTTAGCTATGCCAGCCTCTAAAATATTGATCAATTGGCGGGCAACATCGGTGGTTAGCCAAAGAGTCCGATCAACTTGCGCTTCTTCGGCTGTTTGGTCTAGTGAAGACAGGTAATGAAGGCGAATCATCATGGCATCATAAACATCTACGGTACTGATATCCCAGCCAACTAACGGATGTGTCTGTATTACTTCATCATTTCTGTCCATAAAGACCCCTTATCAAGTAGTGACTAGCGTGAGTTACTAACGAGGATCGATGTGGCTCATCATCGTAATGAGCTATTACAGTATACGCACCGATGATCTGTAATGTGGGTTTTTTTAATGCAATTTAGGAAAATAAATATTTACTTGCACAATTAATAGGCTTGATGAGCTAGAAAGCAAGAATGACATTTATTGTTGGTGCGGGACCACAAATACCAATACGAAAGGTTGCTGAGTGTCAAGTTGGACGCTAACGATGACTATTAGCTGTTCTTGGGTTAAATAAAGCCTATGAAGTGTAGAAAAAAGCCGGAGAGCGACCCCCGGCAACAACAGCATTGCAGTATTATTCTGTCGTGAACCAATCGTCAGCACTTTCCCAGGTTTCCTGGAGTATTTCTTCGATCAGATCTTTATCCGTTTTAGCTCCGCCCATAACAGAAAGGCCATTAGCACTGGCATAACGAATTTGCACAGTGGTGTCAGGAAACTTACAATTTACCCGTTTACTGAATTCGCCCGTCAGGGCCTCTATGGCCCCCGGCGGCAGCGGTTTGGTCTTATCTATCGTAACTTCAACACGCATAATTGCCCCCGAAATCATTTAACTGTTTATTTATACAGTTAACCAGGAGTGGAGGCAAGAGCAAAATGAAAAAAATCAGCAACTGGTAACGGACCAGCCTATGTCCTCACCCGCCAAGAATGGCACAACCGCTTCAGAACCTAACGCAATCTCCTCTGGTTGAGAAACGGCTATGCGCTCAAGCGTGATGTAATCTTCGTTGACGGGCAAACCGTAGAAACGTGGTCCATTGAGGGAACTGAACGCTTCCAAATGTTCCAGAGCGCCTAATTGTTCAAATACAGTCGCGTAAGCAGGCATTGCGTTTGGCGCGTTAAATACCCCAGCACAACCGCAGCTTGTCTCTTTACGATGTTTGGCGTGCGGAGCTGAATCGGTACCCAGGAAAAATTTATCAGAACCGCTGATCACTGCTTTACGCAGGGCTTCCTGGTGGGTGTTACGCTTTAAAATAGGTAGGCAGAACAGGTGTGGCCTGATCCCGCCAACCAGCATATGGTTACGGTTGAACATCAGATGTTGTGGTGTGATGGTCGCGCCAAGAAAGCGGTCGCCTTCCTGAACATACTGAGCCGCTTCTTTTGTGGTGATATGTTCAAAAACGATTTTTAATTCAGGAAACTGACGGCGTATAGGCTCCATAACCTGATCAATAAAACGTGCTTCTCGGTCAAAAATATCTACGGCAGCTTCGGTAACCTCACCATGGATAAGCAGTGGCATGCCGATTTTCTGCATCTGTTCAAATAAAGGGTAAATTCCCGCAATGTCACTGACGCCATGGCTTGAGTTGGTTGTCGCATTGGCTGGATACAACTTGGCTGCGGTAAATACCCCTTGTGCAAAACCTTCAACAAGCTCTGCTGTTGCCAGGGAGTCGGTCAAATAACAGGTCATTAGCGGAGTGAAGCGATGATCTGCAGGAATAGCGGCCAGAATGCGGTCACGATAACTGCGCGCGGCGGCAACAGTGGCGATCGGCGGAGCCAGATTCGGCATCACAATCGCCCGGCCAAATACCTTGCTGGTAAAGGGCAAAACCGTTTTCAACATATCGTCATCACGTAGGTGGATATGCCAGTCGTCAGGGCGGCGGATTTTCAGAACTTTGGTTTGAGCAGTCATGGGGTAGGGCTCCGGCGGTCAAAACATTTGAATAAAAGCGAATAATTGTAGGTTATTCACGCCGGGGTGTAAGAATAAGCGGAAAGCGTTTGCGTTGCATCTGTTTGTTAGTGGCAAGGTGAAATCAGTTGCAGATGGGGTAATTAGTGTGGGGAACGCAATAAAAAACCCGCCTGGCGGCGGGTTTTTACATTAACGGGATAGATTATTCGCTAACCTGCTGGGGCTTTGTTGCTGGTGCCGTAGCCTGATTAGCTGCCGCATGTGCACCTGCCGCACCTTTCCCATCAAAGTTGAAGGAAGGACGCTGCCAATCGCTGGCTTTCGCTGCTTCTGGCTCATAATCCGGCGCAGGTGCCTTAGTCATCGGGGCGGTTGCAATATGCTTATACAATACTTGTGGGACGCTTTGAATCGGAGAGGAAACAACAGGTGTTTCCTGCACATGGGCAAGAACAGCTTGTTGCACTGGAGCCTCTTCAGCCACTGCGACGGTATCTGATACCTGCACTGAAGGTTCAGCTTCAAATGTCTCAATAACAGGTTCGCAAGAAGTAACTTCAACAATCCCGTCAGCCGGTTCAGTGGTAACGAAGACTTCCGCTGTTACTTCCTCTACCTGAACCGCTTCGGTAGTTTCTGTAGAGATTTCCTCCAGAGCAACCTGTGCAACTTCAGTAATCTGCACGAATGTATCTTGAACGTTACTGAGTTCTGCTACTGGTTGTTGCACTGGCACAGTTTCAACTGACTGCGTTATAGCGGCGGTTGCCACGACCAGGTCTCCCGTCGAGATTTCTGCAACGTGTGCTGGAAGTTCAGCCTGTTGAACTTCATGCGATATATGCGTTACAGGGTAACGTACCCAAACCTTGCCGGAAGCCATCTCTGGAGATGCGAAAGCACCAGCCAGCGGCATTGGCGAATGGTTAGGATAACGCTCATCACGATAACGACGGCGGCGTTGACCGCTGACGCGCAGATGACGAGGAGAACGACGAGAGCGACGCGGCATACCGTTTTCACCGTTATTACGGCTATCAGTATGGGCCTCTTCAGCGGACTGAACAGCAACTACAGCTTGCGGTAGCAGTTTCACACTCTCTTCCAGCACTGGAGCCTGGCTTATTGCCACTTGGGCAACAGGCGCTACTTTTGGTGCTAACAGTTCTTCGGCAGCGCGATGCAGTTCTTCTTCCGCTGACAACACACGAACTTTCTGCGACAGAGGACGACGCTGGCGGCGTTGTGCTGGCTGCTGATGGCGCTCTTCCTGATCTTCTTCACTTGCAGTCGCGCTACCAACGTTATCCAGCGCTTTGACTTCCTGCGGTGCTGCCTGACGTTTTTCTTCCTGGCGACGGCGCTGACGCTCGGCACGCTGCTCACGACGCTGTTGCTGCTCATCGCGCTGCGCCTTGGCTGCTTCATCAGTCTGAACAACATCGGTTGCGGCTACAGCCGTATTCTGCTGCGCATTACGACGGTTGTTGCGACGTTGATCATCGCGATTTTCGCGCGGCTCACGAGCGTCACGGTTTTCACGTGGTTCGCGGTTGTCGCTTGATTCACTGCGGTCTTTACGTTCGCTGCGCTCACCTTTGCGGCTAGTTCCTTGGCGACGCTGCCCGCGACGATCCTGGCGGCGATTGTCGTTGTCTTCTGTTTTTACCGTTTGGATCGGTTCAGCTTCAACTGCAGGGGCTTCATCACTCGCGAAGAGGGACTTAATACCTCCAAACAGGCGGCTAAGCAGACCTGGCTTAGTTTCAACGGCAACAGTTTCGACCGGTTTTGCCACAGCAACAGATTGGGTGATGACAGGTTCTTCGTCAGGCGGTGGGGCGTCTGCACCAAGGGAGAAGGGGGCCAAGGCCGGTTGTTCTGGACGCTTGCGCTCCATTGGCGCATCTTCCAACGGTTGCGCCATTTCTTCTTCATGCAGCTTTGGTAGCAAATAGCTCAAAGTTGGGGTTTCTTCACCCTTACGCACGCGCAATACTGAATAGTGTGGTGTTTGCATCTGATCGTTTGGCACGATGATCGCTTTCACGCCACCCTGACGCTTTTCGATTGCACTGACAGATTCACGCTTCTCGTTAAGCAGATAAGAGGCGACCTGCACTGGTACGATAGCATGGACTTCTTTGGTGTTTTCTTTCAGCGCCTCTTCTTCAATCAAACGAAGAATAGACAGCGCCAGCGACTCATTATCACGGATGGTACCCGTACCGCTACAGCGTGGGCAGACGTGATGGCTAGACTCGCCGAGTGAAGGGCTGAGACGTTGGCGAGACATTTCCAACAGGCCAAAACGAGAGATACGGCCAATCTGAATACGGGCACGATCTTGACGGACGGCATCGCGCAGACGGTTTTCCACTTCACGCTGATGACGCACGGGGGTCATATCAATGAAATCGATAACGATCAGTCCGCCAAGGTCACGCAGACGCAATTGTCGCGCAATCTCATCAGCGGCTTCCAGGTTGGTATTGAACGCTGTTTCTTCAATATCGCCACCGCGAGTTGCACGCGCGGAGTTGATGTCAATGGCGGTTAAGGCTTCGGTGGTATCAATAACGATGGAACCACCAGAAGGCAGCCGAACTTCACGTTGGAATGCAGATTCTATCTGAGATTCAATCTGGTAGTGGCTGAACAGCGGGATTTCGCCACTATATGGTTTGATTTTACTGGTGAAATCCGGACGGCCCAGTGCAGCGATGTGCTCTTTAGCCAGTTCGAGAACTTTAGGGTTGTCTATCAGGATCTCACCGATATCTGGGCGCAGGTAGTCGCGAAAAGCGCGCACGATGACGTTACTTTCCTGATGGATCAGGAAAGGAGCCGAGCGGCCTTCAGCGGCTTTTTTAATGGCTTCCCAGTGTTTGAGGCGGAAGGAAAGGTCCCATTGCAAAGCGTCAGCGGATTTACCCACGCCAGCAGTGCGGACAATCAGGCCCATGCCATCCGGCAATTGCAGAGAAGAGAGCGCTTCTTTAAGTTCGGTACGATCATCACCTTCGATACGGCGTGAAATACCACCGGCACGCGGATTGTTTGGCATCAGTACCAGATAGCTGCCCGCCAAGCTGATGAAAGTGGTCAGGGCTGCGCCTTTATTACCACGTTCTTCTTTATCAACCTGGACAATGACTTCTTGACCTTCACGCAGGACATCTTTGATGTTTGGACGTCCATGGGAGGAGTAATTGCTTGGGAAGTATTCGCGAGCGATTTCTTTCAGAGGGAGGAAACCATGCCGTTCTGCGCCGTAATCTACAAACGCTGCTTCAAGACTTGGTTCAATACGGGTGATTTTGCCTTTGTAAATGTTCGCTTTTTTCTGCTCATGGCCAGGGCTTTCAATATCCAGGTCGTACAGCCGCTGTCCATCTACAAGGGCAACACGCAACTCTTCTTGCTGAGTTGCGTTAATCAACATTCTTTTCATCTTAACTTACTC
Organism: Serratia aquatilis; assembly: GCF_044865145.1. Lineage (NCBI taxonomy): Bacteria > Pseudomonadati > Pseudomonadota > Gammaproteobacteria > Enterobacterales > Yersiniaceae > Serratia > Serratia aquatilis. The sequence goes on from NZ_CP173186.1 coordinate 2,353,606, forward strand.
GTTATTTTTACATTATCGACAAAGCTGCGGGCAAATAACCTCATGGCCGGGTTAAAACCGAAAACCCCGTGTCTTCTCGCAAAGTCGTCAACCTCACGGTTGTCGCTTGCATAGGGGCGCATTATCTCGGTAAGCCTGTATTTCTTTGTGAAAACAGCGCTTTTGACTTAGGGAATAGCCTGTGATTTATGTTGACAGATCTGATTCCATTTGCCGGCCAAGCTGCAACCCGCAGCCCGCTAATTGTTTGATTTCACATTACGTCTTACGCCATTGCTGCGTTTATGTGCTACCAGACAAACTGTATAATTCCGCAATTATCCCTGTTTTAACGGGATCGGCGCGGAAAGCCACTTCATTATTCCATTGCTGATACCGTTATAGCAAGGTGACTTTTCTTTAACTCACTGTCTATCCGTTGCTTCTCAAGCCGCAGCGTTGCCAATTGGATGTGCGCCACCGGCCACTAGATATACGCAAGTTGCGGGAAATTGACCTCCTGTTATCTGGCTAAAGCTTGAAATATGAAGGATTACAACAAGAAATCGCACGCACTAAAACTGGCATACTGCCTGATTACTTGCTGTAGTTTCTGTTAACACCAAACAGATAGTTAAGCACATAAAAAGAGGTGGCGCTATTTACTCGCTCTCTTTAGAATCCCGCACCATGAAAACGAACAATCCCTCAGTACAATCAGTCACAATCTCTGACGATGAAGCAGGTCAGAGAATCGATAATTTCTTGCTTGCCCGTCTGAAAGGCGTGCCCAAGAGTATGATCTATCGCATCGTGCGTAAGGGCGAGGTGCGGGTAAATAAAGGCCGTATCAAGGCAGAATACAAACTTGCAGCGGGTGACGTAGTACGTATCCCCCCGGTGCGAGTAGCCGAGCGTGATGAAGCGCCGGTTTCCGCTAAATTGGGTAAAGTTGCTGCTTTAGCCAATTGCATCCTTTTTGAGGACGATCATCTCTTGTTGCTGAACAAACCGTCAGGTACGGCTGTGCATGGTGGGAGTGGATTGAGTTTCGGGGTGATCGAGGGGTTACGTGCGCTACGTCCGGAGGCTCGCTTCCTGGAATTGGTTCATCGTCTTGATCGAGACACCTCTGGTGTCCTGATGGTTGCCAAGAAGCGTTCAGCATTGCGCTCGCTGCATGAGCAACTGCGGCTCAAGGGGATGCAGAAGGACTATTTAGCCCTTGTACGGGGCCAGTGGCAATCTCACTGCAAAGCGATTCAGGCCCCGTTGCTGAAGAATATTCTGCAGAGTGGGGAGCGTATTGTGCGAGTCAGCAGCGAAGGTAAACCTTCAGAAACCCGCTTCAAGGTAGAGGAACGCTTTGAGCACGCCACCTTGGTAAAGGCAAGCCCGATCACCGGGCGTACTCACCAAATCCGTGTGCACGCCCTACATGCCGGGCATCCGATTGCCTTTGACGACCGTTATGGCGACCAGGAATTTGATCGCCAGTTGGCGGGGAGCGGGTTAAAACGCCTGTTCCTACATGCTGCTGCGCTGCGCTTTGAGCACCCAGCCACTGGCGAAACAATGCGCGTTGAAGCCCCCATGGATGATGAGCTGCGTCATTGTTTGCAGGTATTGCGCAAACAAGCTGCCAAATAACCTCATATCAGCGGGTTGATGCCTTCGACCCGCAACATTTCAAGTAGTGCGATCAATGGTAGCCCAATCAATGTGTTTGGGTCACGCCCCTCCAGTTTTTCAAATAGCGCAATTCCTAGCCCTTCGCTCATAAAACTGCCCGCACAGTTCAAGGGCTGTTCCTGGCGAATATAAGAGTCGATTTCGCTATCGGTTAATTGTCGGAAATGGACATGGAACTGTTCACACACAGCCTGCAGATGCAAGCTGTGGCAATTATATAGGGCCAGGCCGGTATAGAATGTGACCTTTTGGCCGCTGGCCTTCTTCAACTGTTGGAAGGCATTCTCCTCGGTATGGGGTTTGCCAGTGATTTCATTATCGATGACACACACCTGATCGGAGCCGATAATCAGATAGTCTGGATAAGCGATAGATAATGCCCGGGCTTTGGCTACTGCCAGGCGTAGCACCAGTGCCTCCGCACTTTCGCCAGAAAGTGGTGTTTCATCGATCTGCGGCGCTGCGCAAATAAAAGGCAAGTTTAATTTTTTCAACAACTGTTGACGGTAGTTCGATGTTGAAGCTAGTAAGATTCTCTGCATAATTTTTTCCACAAACCATAGCGTAAATATCCAGGCCATCTTAAACTGTGCGCCGCTGTGGAAGCGAATATTGGTGAAAGGTGCCGTTTTACGGCCTTTTTCTTTGACTCTAAGTCGTTACAAAGTTAATATGCGCGCCCTATGCAAAAGGTAAAATTACCCTTGACCATTGATGCGGTACGAACCGCTCAGAAACGCCTGGATTATATTGGTATCTATGCGCCTGAGCAGGTTACACGTGTTGCCGAATCCGTAGTCAGTGTGGACAGTGATGTTGAGGTTGAGTTGTCGTTCGATATTGATAACCAACGCCTCGCGGTGATAACAGGGCATTCGGACGTCGCGGTAACGCTGATGTGTCAACGCTGTGGTGTTCCGTTTGCACATCAGGTCCACACAACATATTGTTTTAGCCCGGTCGTCAATGATGAGCAGGCTGAGGCATTACCGGAAGCGTACGAACCGATCGAAGTTGACGAGTTTGGCGAAGTCGATCTGTTGGCTATGATTGAAGACGAAATTATTCTTTCTTTGCCTGTCGTTCCGGTACATGAATCTGAACACTGTGAAGTGTCCGAAGCGGACATGGTATTTGGCAAACTGCCTGCAGAGGCGGAGAAACCTAATCCATTTGCCGTATTAGCCAGTTTAAAGCGTAAGTAATCGAGGAGTAAGGTCCATGGCCGTACAACAAAATAAACCAACCCGTTCCAAACGTGGCATGCGTCGTTCACATGATGCGCTGACCACCACCACCTTGTCTGTAGATGCGACTTCAGGTGAAACTCATCGTCGTCACCACATCACTGCCGACGGTTTCTACCGCGGTCGCAAGGTTATCGGCTAAGTTAGCGATACTTTGACTCGTCTAACCCTGGCGTTAGATGCAATGGGCGGGGATTTCGGTCCCTGCGTCACAGTGCCTGCTTCATTGCAGGCACTGGCCTCTAATTTACAGCTCCACCTCCTGTTGGTCGGCGATCCCGACGTCATCTCTCCTTTACTCGTAAAAGCCGCTCCGCAACTGCTGGCGCGTCTACAAGTTGTGCCTGCGAAAGTGGTTATTGCGGGTGATGCCAAGCCTTCACAAGCGATTCGTGCCAGCCGTGGCACTTCTATGCGTATTGCTCTGGAGTTAATCAAAAGTGGTGAAGCCCAGGCCTGTGTCAGTGCGGGTAACACGGGGGCGCTGATGGGGTTGGCCAAACTCCTGATCAAGCCACTCTATGGCATTGAGCGTCCGGCGCTGATGACGGTAATCCCCAACCAGCGTCGCAGTAAAACTGTGGTGTTGGATCTGGGTGCCAATGTGGAGTGCGACAGCACTATGCTAGTGCAGTTTGCCGTAATGGGTGCAGTAATGGCTGAGGAGGTATTAGGTATTGCGCAACCACGCGTCGCGCTGCTTAATATTGGAGAAGAAGAAACCAAAGGCCTGAATAATATCCGCGAAGCGGCACTTGTACTAAAAAATACACCAGCAATCAACTATATTGGATATCTGGAAGGAAACGACCTGCTCACCGGTAAAACTGATGTTATGGTCTGCGATGGCTTTGTGGGTAACGTTACCCTGAAAACCATGGAAGGTGTGATAAGAATGTTTTTGTCACTACTCAAGTCATCCCCTGAAGGGGGGAAGCAGGCATGGTGGTTAAAATTATTGGGTCGATGGTTGCAGAAGAAGGTGGCAAAACGCTTCGGTCACCTGAACCCCGACCAGTATAATGGTGCATGTCTGTTAGGATTGCGTGGCACCGTAATCAAGAGCCACGGCGCTGCGAACCAAAATGCGTTTGCAGTCGCTATCGAACAGGCTGTGCAGGCGGTGCAGCGGCAAGTTCCTGATAGGATTGCCGCGCGCCTTGAAGCTGTATTACCCAAGAGTGACTGATCGTACATGTATACAAAGATTCTCGGTACGGGGAGTTATTTACCCGTACAAGTGCGCACCAACGCTGACTTGGAAAAAATGGTTGATACCTCCGATGAGTGGATCGTAACTCGTACGGGTATCCGCGAGCGCCGTATCGCCGCTGCTGATGAAACCGTGGCTACCATGGGTTTCCAAGCTGCCTCTCTGGCACTGGAAATGGCAGGTATTGCCAAGGAGGATATCGGTTTGATCGTTGTGGCGACAACCACTTCGAGCCATGCATTCCCAAGCTCTGCCTGCCAGTTGCAGCAGATGCTGGGTATCCAGGATTGTGCGGCTTTTGATATTGCTGCTGCCTGTGCCGGCTTTACTTATGCCTTGAGCGTTGCAGATCAATATGTGAAAAACGGTGCGGTTAAATATGCACTGGTCCTCGGAGCAGACATACTGTCTCGTACGCTTGATCCCAAGGATCGCGGTACGGTCATCCTGTTTGGTGATGGTGCGGGTGCAGTGGTGTTGGGTGCATCTGAGGATCCGGGCATCATTTCTACGCATCTGCACGCGGATGGCCGCTACGGTAACCTTCTGGCTTTACCTAATGCCGATCGTCTACATCCCGAACAACCTGCTTATGTCACAATGGCGGGCAACGAAGTATTTAAAGTGGCGGTCACTGAACTGGCACATATCGTTGATGAAACGCTGAAGGCCAATGATTTTGACCGTGGTGAGTTGGATTGGCTGGTTCCGCACCAGGCTAATCTGCGGATCATCAACGCAACAGCAAAAAAACTGGGCATGGGCATGGATAAAGTGGTTGTGACCCTTGATCGTCATGGTAACACCTCTGCTGCCTCTGTACCTTCAGCGCTTGATGAAGCTGTTCGCGATGGCCGTATCAAGCGTGGTCAGCTAGTGTTGCTGGAAGCATTTGGTGGAGGCTTTACCTGGGGCTCGGCGCTGGTTCGCTTTTGATTTGACAGGAAGATAAAAAATGACGCAATTTGCATTTGTTTTTCCAGGGCAGGGTTCACAAACTGTTGGCATGCTTGCCGATTTGGCAACACAGTTTCCTATTGTGGAACAAACTTTCAGTGAAGCTTCCGCAGTTTTAGGCTATGACCTGTGGCAATTGGTGCAGCTTGGTCCGGTGGAAGAACTGAACAAAACCTGGCAGACACAGCCTGCTCTGTTGGCGGCTTCCGTAGCTATTTTCCGGGCCTGGCAACAGCAGGGTGGTAAAATGCCTGCAATGATGGCTGGTCATAGTTTGGGTGAGTATTCTGCACTGGTATGTGCTGGTGTGCTGGACTTTTCTGAGGCCATTCGTTTAGTGGAACTACGTGGCAAACTGATGCAGGAAGCAGTGCCTGAGGGTACCGGTGCCATGTATGCCATCATTGGGCTGGATAATGAATCTATCGCCAAGGCCTGTGCGGAATCGGCCCAGGGCCAGGTGGTTTCACCGGTAAACTTCAACTCCCCAGGGCAAGTGGTCATTGCTGGCACTAAAGAAGCAGTTGAACGTGCGGGGGCGGCCTGTAAGGCTGCAGGTGCAAAACGTGCGCTGCCGTTGCCAGTGAGTGTTCCTTCGCATTGTGCGTTGATGAAACCCGCTGCAGAAAAGTTGGCGGTAGCCCTACAGCAAGTCACTTTCAATCCACCGACAGTGCCTGTGATAAATAATGTTGACGTCCATGCCGAAACCGCGCCTGAAGCAATACGCGACGCTTTAGTGCGCCAGCTTTACAACCCGGTACGTTGGACTGAAAGCGTTGAGTTCATCGCGGCAGAGGGCGTTTCTCAGCTGTTGGAGATCGGTCCAGGTAAAGTTCTGACCGGTCTGACCAAACGGATTGTCGATACTCTGACCGCGGTAGCGGTGAATGATACCGCCAGCTTGGCTGCGGCGCTTGAACAATAAGAAGAGGAAAACGATGAGCTTCGAAGGAAAAATTGTTCTGGTCACAGGCGCAAGCCGTGGGATTGGCCGAGCTATTGCAGAATTATTTGTTGCACGCGGTGCTAAAGTGATAGGTACAGCAACCACTGAAAGCGGTGCTGAGGCTATCAGTGGCTATCTGGGTGAAAACGGCAAAGGCTATATGTTGAACGTTGTTGATACGGCCTCAATTGAGAATGTATTAGCTTCGATTCGTGAGGAATTTGGCGAAATCGACATTTTAGTGAATAATGCCGGGATTACGCGTGATAACCTGCTGATGCGAATGAAGGATGATGAGTGGCAAGATATTGTTGACACTAATCTGACTTCCGTATTCCGCCTGTCAAAAGCGGTAATGCGAGCTATGATGAAAAAGCGGTTTGGCCGTATCATCTCCATTGGTTCTGTTGTGGGTACCATGGGGAACGCAGGGCAGGCTAACTACGCGGCGGCTAAAGCCGGTCTAATTGGTTTTAGTAAGTCTTTGGCACGTGAGATTGCTTCGCGTGGCATTACGGTCAACGTCGTGGCTCCTGGCTTTATTGAGACGGACATGACAAGGGCGTTGACAGAAGATCAACGCGCAGGCATTTTGGCTCAGGTTCCGGCAAGCCGGCTTGGGGATGCTAAAGAAATCGCCAGCGCTGTTGCATTTTTAGCCTCTGACGAGGCTGGCTACATCACCGGTGAAACACTGCATGTCAATGGCGGCATGTACATGATTTAAAAAATGCGAAAACTATTTGCGTTATTTGGGGTAAAAACCGCAAAATAGCGTAAAATCGTGGTTTGACCAGCCGGGATTTAGTTGCATCTTTTTCAACATTTTATACACTACGAAAACCATCGCGAAAGCGAGTTTTGATAGGAAATTTAAGAGTATGAGCACTATCGAAGAACGCGTTAAGAAAATCATTGTTGAGCAATTGGGTGTTAAACAGGAAGAGGTTTTGAATAACGCTTCATTTGTTGAAGATCTGGGCGCTGATTCTCTTGACACCGTTGAGCTGGTAATGGCACTGGAAGAAGAATTCGACACCGAGATTCCAGACGAAGAAGCAGAGAAGATCACTACTGTTCAGGCAGCTATTGATTTTATCAACGCTAGCCAACAGTAAGCGAACATATCTAGGCGGTCACTCGACCGCCTAAGTTTTTTCTATCCCTAGTGTCATATTTCCCTCCTTGGAGGACAAACGTGTCTAAGCGTCGAGTAGTTGTGACCGGACTGGGCATGTTGTCTCCTGTCGGCAATACTGTAGAGTCCACATGGAACGCTCTTCTTGCCGGTCAGAGTGGCATCAGCCTGATTGACCATTTCGATACTACTGCCTATGCAACGCGTTTTGCTGGCTTGGTAAAGAACTTTAATTCTGAAGAATTCATTTCGCGTAAAGATGCACGCAAAATGGACGCTTTCATTCAATACGGCATCGCTGCTGGCATGCAAGCCATGCAAGATGCGGGGTTGGATATCAACGAGGCTAACGCCACACGTATTGGTGCCGCAATTGGCTCAGGCATTGGTGGCTTGGGATTGATTGAAGAGAACCACAGTTCGCTGGTGAGCGGTGGCCCACGTAAAATCAGTCCGTTTTTTGTGCCCTCAACCATTGTCAATATGATCGCCGGCCATTTGACCATCATGTATGGCATGCGCGGTCCTAGCATTTCTATAGCAACTGCCTGTACATCAGGTGTGCATAACATCGGCCATGCTGCACGTATCATTGCTTATAATGATGCAGATGTAATGCTTGCCGGTGGTGCTGAGAAAGCTAGCACTCCTCTGGGCGTTGGTGGCTTTGGTGCCGCTCGCGCACTTTCAACGCGTAACGAAAATCCACAGGCTGCAAGCCGCCCTTGGGACAAAGACCGTGATGGTTTTGTGCTCGGTGACGGGGCAGGCATGATGGTGCTTGAAGAGTACGAACACGCGAAGAAACGTGGAGCAAAAATTTACGCAGAGATTGTCGGTTTTGGCATGAGCAGTGATGCTTATCATATGACATCTCCACCGGAGAACGGTGCGGGTGCAGCGTTGGCAATGGAAAATGCCCTGCTTGATGCTGGTGCGAAACCAGCACAAATCGGCTATATCAACGCGCATGGCACGTCGACACCAGCGGGAGATAAAGCCGAGGCGCAAGCGGTAAAATCCGTTTTTGGCAGTGATGCCAAGCGCGTTATGGTGAGCTCTACCAAATCGATGACCGGTCACCTATTAGGGGCTGCCGGAGCCATTGAGTCTATCTTCACCGTGTTGGCACTTCGTGATCAGGCGGTTCCTCCCACTATTAACCTGGATAGCACGGATGAAGGTTGCGACCTGGACTTTGTGCCTCACGAAGCGCGCCAGACAAAAGATATGGAGTACACCTTGTGTAACTCCTTCGGCTTTGGTGGCACTAATGGTTCGCTGATCTTCCGTCGAGTCTAGTAAAGCGAAGATAAAGCGAATACGAGCCCGGTTCTTTTTGGCCGGGTTTTTTTTATCGTGCCAGATAGCGAACGTCCGGATTCTGACAGCTATCGGTTTTTACGCTGCTTATGCTGTACTGGAAACTCACTATGACGGAGGAGCGTATGTACTGGATCAACGGGCAGCAGCAAGATGCTCTAGCAGCTAGCGATCGCGGTTTACAGTTCGGCGACGGCTGCTTCACTACAGCCAGGGTAGTAGAGGGAAAAATTGATCTCCTGCCTTGGCACCTTGAACGTTTGCAGCATGCAGCTAGGTGTTTGCTGTTGTCTGAAGTGGATTGGGTGTCAGTCGAACGCGAGATGCAGCATGCAGCAGACTCGATACCACTTGGCGTAGTCAAAGTCATACTTACCCGTGGTAGTGGGGGAAGGGGTTACAGCTCTCTCGGTTGTGAAAACCCTACCAGGATTGTCTCGTGCAGCACTTATCCAAAACAGTATCACCAATGGCGTGAAGAGGGGATCAAACTCGCTCTTAGCCCAATTCAATTGGCTCGGAGTCCTTTGCTGGCAGGGCTGAAACACCTTAATCGTCTGGAACAGGTACTGATCCGCACACACCTGGATCAGACGGATGCCCATGAAGCGCTGGTGCTTGACACCACGGGGATGCTAGTGGAATGCTGTGCGGCCAATTTATTCTGGCGCAAGGGACGGGATATCTTTACTCCAAGTCTTGAGCATGCCGGTGTCGCAGGGGTGATGCGCCGCAAAGTGATGGTGTTATTAACGGCTACTGAATACAGGTTGCATCATGTCAGTGAGCCGCTAGAGACGCTGGCGGATGCGGACGAAGTTTTAGTATGTAACTCACTGATGCCTTTGCTGCCGGTGAATACAGCGCAGTCATGGCGCTATCGTTCGCGCCAACTGTATGATTTTTTGCGAGTGCACTGTTAAATATGGCTGATTGATGAAAAGAAAAAAGCTAAAGATTGTTTTGCTAGTCGTTATTCTGATTTTAGCCTCGCTTTATTGGGGCTATCAGAAAGTAGAACGTTTTGCTGATGCGCCGCTGGCTCTTCAGCAGGAAACTTACTTTAAACTGCCTGCAGGCACCGGGCGTGTTGCGCTGGAAGGGCTACTGGTTCGCGATAAACTGATTTACAGCGGCAGATGGTTCCCCTGGTTGCTGCGTTTGGAGCCAGAATTGGCCGAGTTCAAGGCTGGTACCTATCGCTTAACACCTGGAATGACGTTGCGCCAAATGTTGCAACTATTGGCCAGTGGAAAAGAGGCGCAGTTTAGCGCACGTTTTATTGAAGGCTTACGCCTGCGAGACTGGTTACAGGTGTTGCAGGCGTCCAAATATGTCAAACACAGTTTGGCGGGTAAAGATAACGCCCAAATCGCGGTTGCGCTCGGGTTGCCGGAAGGTACCAGCCTTGAAGGGCTTTTCTACCCGGATACCTACCTCTATACCGCTGGCACCAGCGATCTGGCCTTACTGAAACGTTCCCACGTTCGGATGGAAAAAGCATTGCAGGATATTTGGCAGTCGCGGGATGCCAGCTTGCCGTATAAAACGGCGAAGGAATTGCTGGTTATGGCATCGATTATCGAGAAAGAGACGGCACTGCCTGAAGAGAGAACAAAAGTTGCCTCGGTATTCATCAATCGCTTGCGTTTGGGCATGCGTTTGCAGACCGACCCTACCGTTATTTACGGTATGGGGGAAAGTTACACCGGTACTATCAGCCGCAAGGATCTTGAAACCCCAACGGCCTATAACACCTACGTGATCAGTGGACTGCCGCCAACGCCGATTGCCATGCCAAGCCGCGCCTCGCTTGAGGCTGCCGCAAATCCGGCAAAAACCGACTATCTCTACTTTGTTGCTGACGGTAAAGGTGGACATACATTTACCACTAATCTGAACAGCCATAATGAAGCCGTGCGCGCCTATCGTAAGGCGCAAAAGGAAAAGAATGAAAAGTAAATTTGTCGTCATTGAAGGTCTGGAAGGTGCGGGCAAAACAACTGCACGTGACACTATCGTCAGTGTGATGCGCGAGCAGGGTATCAAGGACATAGTATTTACCCGTGAACCGGGTGGTACGCCATTGGCGGAAAAACTTCGCGATCTGTTCAAACGAGGAACGGATGGTGAGTTGCCAACGGTTAAAGCAGAGGTCCTGATGCTCTATGCAGCTCGAGTCCAACTGGTTGAAACCGTCATTATGCCTGCACTGGCACGAGGGGCTTGGGTTATTGGTGATCGTCATGACCTCTCCTCGCAAGCTTATCAAGGGGGAGGGCGAGGTGTTGACCAGGACTTGATGACCTCACTGCGTGATACCGTGCTTGGTGATTTTCGTCCGCACCTGACACTTTATCTCGATTTACCGCCGTTGGTTGGTTTGCAAAGAGCTCGCGCCCGCGGGGAACTGGATCGCATTGAGCAAGAAGCTTTACCGTTCTTCGAAAGAACTCGCGCACGCTATCTGGAATTGGCGGCGCAGGATGAAAGTATCGTTACCATCGATGCAGCGCAGACGTTGGAACAGGTCAGTGCTGATATTCGTCAGGTCGTATCACAATGGCTACAACAGCAGGAAGATCGGTAATGAATTGGTATCCGTGGCTTAATACACCGTATCGTCATTTGGTGGGGCAATATGCTGCCGGTCGCGGTCACCATGCCTTGTTGGTACATGCAGTTCCAGGTAACGGTGATGCCGCATTGCTCTACGCATTAGGCCGTTGGCTGATTTGTCAGCAACGCAAAGGTGAAAAGAGCTGTGGAGAATGCCATAGCTGCAGGTTAATGTTGGCGGGTAACCATCCTGATTACCACATTTTGGCACCAGAAAAGGGTAAAAGCAGCCTGGGTGTTGAGCCGGTCCGCCAGGTGATAGAGATCCTTTATTCGCATGCTCAGCAAGGTGGAGCGAAAGTGGTGTGGCTGTCGCAGGCTGAATTGCTGACAGAGGCTGCCGCTAATGCGTTGTTGAAAACCTTGGAAGAGCCCCCAGCCAACACCTACTTTTTGCTAGGTTGCAGCGACCCTTCACGCTTGCTGGCCACGCTGCGCAGTCGTTGTTTTTACTGGCATCTTGCCAGCCCTGACGAGCAGCTTGGCTTGCGTTGGCTAGACCGCCAGAACGGGGGGGATCCAATTGTTCGTCTTACTGCACTGCGTTTGCATGGTGGTGCCCCTATCGCTGCCGAAGCGCTGCTAAAGCTTGAGCAGTGGCAGCAGCGTGCCTCACTGTGTAACGCGCTAAGCGCAGCTTTGCCGCAGTGCGACATGTTAATGCTGTTACCCGTGCTGAATCATGATGACGTAGCTGAAAGGCTACATTGGTTATGCGCGTTACTGTTGGATGCGCTTAAATGGCAGCAGGGTGCGGCGAGTTATGTCATGAATCAGGATCAACTAATGCTAGTACAACAATTAGCACAACGCCTGAGTAGTTCCTCGCTACAGCAGATCATGCAAAAGTGGCTTAACTGTCGCCATCAACTGCTCAGTATCAGCGGTGTTAACCGCGAACTATTGCTGACAGAACAGTTGCTCAGTTGGGAACAGATGATAGGCTGCGCTCCTTAACCACTCGTTAGCGTTGCTGGCGGTCCTTTGAACGCTGGGTAAAGCTCTGGTGGTCAAAAAATGGTGCAACCTGAGCTCTCCCTGTTATTCATATCTTCATATGTTGTAAAAGAGTTGATTATCATGTTTTTAGTAGATTCTCATTGTCATCTTGATAGCCTGGATTTTTCCACATTGCATAACAATGTCGATGACGCCTTGGTAAAGGCCAAAGCACGAGATGTGGGTTATGTCCTTGCCGTTGCTACTACACTGCCGGGCTATCAGGCTATGACCCAATTGATTGGTCAGCGAAGTGATGTAGCTTTCTCCTGCGGCGTCCATCCGCTGAATCTGGAGGACGGATACGATTATGCAGAACTTCGCCGTTTAGCAGTTGCAGAGCAGGTTGTTGCGCTAGGTGAAACAGGGTTGGATTATTTCTATCAGAAAGACAGTCTACCTTTGCAGCAAGCCTCTTTTCGCGAACATATTCGTATTGGCAGGGAGCTCAACAAGCCAGTGATTGTGCACACTCGTGATGCGCGTGAAGATACGTTGGCTATTTTGCGTGAAGAGAATGCGCAAGATTGTGGTGGGGTACTGCATTGTTTTACTGAAGATCTTCCTACTGCTAAAGCATTGTTGGATCTTGGCTTCTATATCTCGTTTTCAGGCATTGTTACGTTCCGCAATGCCGAACCGTTGCGAGAAGTTGCACGCTATGTACCGCTGGATAGAATGCTGGTGGAAACCGACTCACCATATTTAGCTCCAGTGCCGCACAGGGGCAAAGAAAACCAGCCAGCCTATGTGCGTGATGTTGCTGAATACCTCGCTGTACTGAAGGGGGTAAGCCTTGAAAACCTGGCTGAAGCAACTACCGCCAACTTTTCACGTTTATTTCATATCAATCTTGCATCTTTCGCCTAAAGTTAACTCAACGTCGATGATGGGGAGTTTTTTTTAAGCTCGTAATTAATCGATAAAACGGGTAATGTTCACACCCGTTTTATGACCGTGGCCGTTTTTTTTCATCTTTTTTTACAAAATGTAGACGATTTTAGAAAAATACATGGCTTCTTCATTGAAACGTGACTGCCATCAAACATTGTTTGGGGTATTTATTTTACTCTCCGTAAAAATTCAAGGGGTGCTCAGACACCCTGATATGTAGAGGTTTCTCTCCCCCCTCTGCAACGCGAAAATTCGCGAGGAAGTAGCAAAGCACTATTACTCAGGAGCACACTCAACTATGTTCAAGAACGCATTTGCAAACCTGCAGAAAGTAGGTAAATCGCTGATGCTGCCGGTATCCGTATTGCCTATCGCAGGTATCCTGCTGGGCGTCGGTTCCGCCAACTTCAGCTGGCTACCTGCGGTAGTCTCTCATGTGATGGCGGAAGCTGGCGGGTCTGTATTCGCCAATATGCCTTTGATTTTTGCCATCGGTGTTGCCCTGGGCTTCACTAACAACGATGGTGTTTCTGCACTGGCCGCAGTAGTGGCTTACGGTATCATGGTGAAAACCATGGCTGTGGTTGCTCCGTTGGTTCTGCACTTACCTCCAGAGGAGATAGCCGCCAAACACCTGGCAGATACAGGTGTGCTCGGGGGTATCATATCCGGTGCTATTGCCGCCTACATGTTTAACCGCTTCTTCCGCATTCAATTGCCGGAATACCTGGGCTTCTTTGCCGGTAAGCGTTTCGTGCCGATCATTTCGGGGCTGGCTGCCATTGTTCTGGGCGTGATCCTGTCCTTTATCTGGCCTCCTATCGGTACTGGTATCCAAACTTTCTCACAATGGGCAGCTTATCAAAACCCAGTAGTGGCGTTTGGTATCTACGGTGTTGTTGAACGTGCTCTGGTACCGTTTGGTTTGCACCATATCTGGAACGTGCCTTTCCAAATGCAAATTGGTGAATTTACCAACGCAGCGGGTCAGGTCTTCCATGGCGACATTCCTCGTTACATGGCGGGTGACCCAACCGCGGGTATGTTGTCTGGTGGTTTCCTGTTCAAAATGTACGGTCTGCCTGCAGCGGCGATTGCCATCTGGCATTCAGCCAAGCCTGAAAACCGTGCCAAAGTCGGCGGGATCATGATCTCCGCAGCCTTGACCTCGTTCCTGACCGGTATTACCGAGCCGATCGAGTTCTCCTTCATGTTCGTTGCACCGATCCTGTACGTTATCCACGCGATCCTGGCTGGCCTTGCATTCCCAATCTGTATTCTGTTGGGTATGCGTGACGGTACCAGCTTCTCGCATGGCTTGATCGACTTCATCGTACTGAGCGGCAACAGCAGCAAAATATGGTTGTTCCCAATCGTTGGTATCATCTACGGTCTGGTTTACTACACCATCTTCCGCGTGTTGATTGCCAAACTGGATCTGAAAACCCCAGGCCGTGAAGATAACTCTTCCGATCAGGTGACTCAGACCGGTTCTGAAATGTCTGCTGCTTTAGTTCAGGCATTCGGCGGTAAAGAAAACATCACAAACCTGGATGCCTGTATCACTCGTCTGCGTGTTAGCGTGGCTGACGTATCCAAGGTTGACCAAGCTGGCCTCAAAAAGTTGGGCGCTGCGGGCGTTGTTGTCGCGGGCTCTGGCGTTCAGGCTATATTTGGTACCAAATCGGATAACCTGAAAACTGATATGGATGATTACATCCGTAACCATTAATTCAGGCAGGGGAGTTTACGGGGGCGGCGAAAGCCGCCCCTTTTTTGTACTAAAAAAAAGCCCTGAACAGGGTAGAGGTGCTCAGGGCAAAATGATTAAATGTTTCACTGGTGTTGGCGCGATACCAACACTTTAACTTTAGTTAAGAATCGTGAACAACGCTGACTTAAATGTTGTGAAAATGTAAAAAACATATTATTGCTTAACAAAGGCCTTTCATGCCTGACTTTTGCCAACGGATAGACGTTGCCCGATACCAGCTCAGGGCTTCTTGGCAATCAATACCGCTCGTAGAGGGGCTGGATAACCTTCAACAGTTTTGCTGTGATCGTTTGGATCCAGGAACTCGGCAAGCGACTCACTGATCATCCAATCGGTTCTACGCTGTTCTTCGGTGCTGGTGGGGCAGATATCAACAATTTTGACGTCTACGAAACCGCATTTCTCCAGCCAGCACTTAAGTGCTTCAGCTGAGGGGATAAAGTAGACGTTACGCATCTGCGCATAGCGGTCTCCTGGCACCAAAACCTGGTTACGATCACCTTCAACAACCAGAGTTTCCAACACTAATTCACCTTCTGAAACCAACTGGCTCTTCAACTGATAAAGATGATCCAGTGGGGAGCGGCGATGGTAAAGCACGCCCATTGAGAAAACCGTATCGAAGGCGGCTAGTTCTGGCAACTGTTCAATCCCTAGTGGCAATACGTGCGCGCGTTGATCGCCACCCAGTAGTTTACGCACGGCTTCGAATTGGCACAGGAACAATTGCATTGGATCAATTCCAACCGCCAGATGGGCTCCGGCACCGACCATTCGCCACAAATGGTAACCGCTGCCACATCCGACATCGAGAATGGTGCGGCCAGCTAAGGGAGAGATATGTGGCAACACTCGGTCCCATTTCCAGTCGGAGTGCCACTCTGTATCGATATTTATGCCATACAAAGAAAAAGGGCCTTTGCGCCATGGCATCAGAGTACGCAGCATTTTTTCGATGCCTTCGAGCTGACCCGCCGAGAGCGGTTGTTCCATTTCTGCGTGAACGCCTTGCAATAAATCGAGCCGCGTTGGCGTTAAGGATGGTAGATGTTCTACTGAATTGAACCATTGCTTGAATTTGCCATGCAATGATTCACGTTGCCATGCACTGATTTGCGCCGGCAGCGTATCTAGCCAGTGGCTGAGCGGGCTCTTGGCGATGCGCTGATAAAAATCCCCAAACTCAATCATGCAACCTCTCCTGATTTCAGGGCGATCAGTGAACCAAAATTAAAACACTGGAACCAGACTTCTGGATGTTTAAAGCCAGCCTGATTAAGCCGTGCTTTATGCGTCTCGACAGAGTCAGTCAGCATCACATTTTCAAGCATGCTGCGCTTCTGGCTGATTTCCAACTCGCTATAGCCGTTTGCGCGCTTGAAGTCATGATGCATGTTAAACAACAATTCACCGACATTCTCATCTTCAAAACTGAATTTTTCTGATAACACTAATACGCCGCCGGAACGAAGTCCTTGATAAACCTGGCTGAGTAAGCGCAGGCGGTCTGCTGGCTCAAGAAATTGCAGCGTGAAATTCAGTACTACCATTGAGGCATTCTCAATGTGGATATCCAGAATATCAGCTTCAATGACCTCTACCGGTGTATCAGCGCGAAAGGCGTCTATATGGCGGCGGCAGCGCTCGACCATCGCAGGTGAGTTATCGACCGCAATAATGTTACAACCTGCGACTTTAATATTTCTGCGCATTGAAAGCGTTGCTGCGCCGAGTGAACATCCCAGGTCATAAACCTGACTTCCCGGCTGAACGAAACGCTCGGCCAACATACCAATCATTGAGATGATATTCGAGTAACCAGGAACAGAGCGCTGGATCATGTCTGGGAAGACTTCAGCAACGCGCTCGTCGAAAGTCCAGTCGCCCAATTTGGCAATTGGAGCGGAAAAAAGTGTATCGCGGTTTGGCATAGCGGCAAATCAGGTCAGAATTCGAAGGCGCGTATGTTAACAGAAAACCGGGTAGGGCAGAAGCAGGCGGCTTTACCGCCTGAGCAGAGCATCAATGCAGACTGAATATAATGTCCCATGGCAGGTAGAAGATATTGGCAATAATCATCAATATCAACGAGGTATAAGTAGCTGCCATACCTGAGCGGCGCCAGCGGATTTCGTGGTTGCGTAAGCCATAGTAGTGTATCAATCGGCCTGCCATCAGCATCAGGCCACAAAGGTGAACCATCCAGACTTCAGCGCCGTTCATCTCCATAATCACCAACAGTACTGCGGCGATTGGGATGTATTCTACTGCATTGCCGTGAACACGGATCGCGGTTTGCAGTTCGTAAAAACCTCCGTCACCACTGGCGACCCGATACTGCATTCTGAGCCTGACCACGTCAAAAGAGAGTTTGATCAACAACAATGCGCCAAGCACTACATAGAGCGCGCTTACCATTTTTCACTCCATTCCTAATCAACTCTTGCAGCAAGCATCATAACTGCCATTACTGCGCCTGTCGCCAGGAAATAACCGTTGGAATCAATCAGGTTAATTGTTCAAAACAGATCGTTCTGTTCGGGCCAGTCTGGCGCTGGCGGTAGATTGTGAATGACCTGACGCAGCCGTTGCCAGATTTTTTGTGCCTGTTGCGGGGAATCGCCGTTATCTGGCGTATGTATAAATAGATAGGGGCTATGTCGTTCAGACCAGAGGGGGAGTTTCTGTTGCCATACCTCAAACCAGCGCAGGTTATCCTGCAGAACATTCCCGCCAATAAAACGTACCAGAGGGTTATTGGCGGTAATAATGGCATGAACAGGAAGCTTTGGCTTTTTCTGTTGCGCATCACGAACTGCTGCCGTGGAGGCGATGGCGTTGTGTATCGGGCGACTATCAAGGATCACGCGGTTGATTTCACGTTGATGCAGGCCCTGATTAAGGATTCGTTCTTCCTCACCCTTGGCGAAAAATGCCGGATGCCGCACTTCAACACCGTAAGTAAAGGTTTGTGGTAAGTCATCCAGGAAAGCCCACAATACACTCAGATGCTCGGGAGCAAAAGCGGCAGGAAGCTGTAGCCAAAGCTGCCCAATACGTGTCTGAATCGGGTCCAGGCAGTCATAAAATGCCTTAATGTCAGCGCCACAATGGCGTAATGCCGCTTTATGGCTGATTTCCGAGGGGAATTTAAAACAGAAGCGAAAGTCGTCATTTGTCATATCACGCCAACGATGCACAATTTCCGGTTTCGGCAGTGCGTAGAAAGTCGTGTTGCCTTCAACGCAATTAAAGTAACGGCTGTAGTCAGCCAAATCGCGTAGGCCAATGCGATTCCAGGCAGGGTGTTGCCATTGCGGTAGTCCGATATACATGATGCCGTTATCTTCCTTGTTCACGTTCTGACAACAACCGTAGCGTTATCTTTTCAGTCTTTCAAGCCATAGCCTAGAGTGCCGCGAGAATTTCGCTGGTGCTGCGCACGCGAGCGATGCGTGGGAAGATATTGTCGAAGGCAAACAGGTGCATCTCAGTACTGTAAGTGCTGCATACGTCTTCAGCGATCACCAACTCATAGCCGTGCTCCCAAGCGTTGCGGGCGGTGGATTCTACCCCGATGTTGGTCGCAATGCCCCCGAGGACTATGGTTTTGATACCACGACGGCGCAATTGCAGGTCTAGATCGGTACCGTAGAATGCCCCCCATTGGCGTTTGGTGATCAACACATCGCTATCCTGAACCGCAAGTTCATTCGGGAATGTCCACCATGAGTCGGGTAATCCGCCAACTGGAGCAGGAGAAGGCTTGTCTACCGGTTGCTTCAGCGCTTCGGCAAATGAGTCTGACCAGCCGACTCGAACCAGAAATACGGGTGCATTCAGCGTGCGAAAACGTCCAGCCAAGTGTGCTGCGTGTGTGACAACTATGCTTGCGCTGTGTGGACCAGCAGCAAAAGGCAGAATACCCTCTTGCAGGTCGATCAGCACTAGAGCCGTTGTTTGGGGATCAAGCTTCAACATAATAAATACATCTCATTGTGAGAGTGGATAAGGATCAGAGTGGCAGTTTGGTATGTAATCAGGCGCGATAGCAAGGAGGGCGATGAGGGTTAGGTGAAAAAACTGCTACTGGATGAGGGGGAAATTGTTAACTAATGTGTTTTCTGAGCCAGAGAGATGTCATTTAGCATGGTAACAATGCCGTGTTCGTACTTATCTGGCGCATGAATTTCCTTTATAATGGCCACCTTTTTTCATCACTCTTTAATCCAACGACCTATGCCGATTTATGAATATGCATGTGGTGCATGCAAACACCGATTAGAGAAACTACAGAAATTTTCCGACGCGCCGCTGACAGAGTGCCCGGCGTGTGGGCAGCCCACATTAACCAAGTTGATCTCATCCACCGGTTTCCAGTTAAAGGGTACTGGCTGGTATGCGACAGATTTTAAACCGGGCAAGTAAGAATTCGTTATACCCTAGGGATCTCAAGCCGCAGGTGGTAGACAATTCCGCTGAGGCGTTAAAGGGACGGGTATAGATAACAACCGTGCGGACAGCAACAGTTATGCTCCGGCGGAATCGGCTTAAGTAAAAGGATAGCGTATGCGTACTGAATATTGCGGGCAGTTGAATCTGGCCCATGTAGGCCAGGAAGTCACTTTGTGTGGTTGGGTCAACCGCCGCCGCGATTTGGGCGGGCTGATCTTTATTGATATGCGCGATCGTGAAGGTATTGTTCAGGTGTTCTTCGATCCGGATCAGAAAACGGCATTCGATAAAGCTTTCGAACTGCGTAACGAGTTCTGCATTCAAATCGTGGGGACTGTTCGTGCCCGCCCGGAAAGCCAAATCAATAAAGATATGGCTACCGGTGAGGTTGAAGTGTTTGCTCATGCACTGGAGATCATTAACCGCTCAGAACCTCTGCCGTTGGACTCTAACCAGACCAACACCGAAGAGGCGCGCCTGAAATATCGCTATCTGGACCTCCGTCGTCCAGAAATGGCCGATCGCCTGAAAACTCGTGCCAAGATCACCAGTTTTGTACGCCGTTTTATGGACAGCCAAGGTTTCCTCGACATTGAAACCCCGATGCTGACCAAGGCGACGCCGGAAGGCGCGCGTGATTATTTGGTGCCAAGCCGTGTGCATAAAGGCAAATTCTATGCGTTGCCGCAGTCTCCGCAGTTGTTCAAACAATTGCTGATGATGTCTGGTTTTGATCGCTACTATCAGATCGTCAAATGTTTCCGTGACGAAGATCTTCGTGCCGATCGTCAGCCAGAATTCACCCAGATTGACGTGGAAACCTCGTTCATGACTGCCGAGCAGGTTCGGCAGGTAATGGAACAGTTGGTACACGAGTTGTGGCTGGAAGTGAAAGGTGTCGATCTGGGTAAATTCCCGATAATGACCTTTGCTGAAGCGATGCGCCGTTTCGGCTCTGATAAACCAGACCTGCGGAACCCGCTGGAATTGGTAGATGTTGCCGACCTGGTAAAAGACGTTGAATTCAAAGTATTCTCTGGCCCGGCCAACGATGCCAAAGGGCGTGTAGCGGCAATTTGTGTACCGGGTGGTGCACAGTTGACGCGTAAGCAGATCGACGAATACGGTGCTTTTGTCAACATCTATGGTGCTAAAGGGCTGGCATGGCTGAAGGTCAACGATCGTGCTGCGGGTATGGAAGGTGTGCAAAGTCCGATTGCCAAATTCCTCAGTGCTGAAGTACTGGAAGCCGTTTTGGCACGAACTAATGCGCAGACCGGTGACATTCTGTTCTTCGGTGCCGATAGTTTCAAAATTGTCACCGACGCCATGGGAGCTCTGCGTCTGAAGTTGGGCCGAGATCTTGGCTTGACCAAATTGGACAGTTGGGCTCCGCTGTGGGTTGTCGACTTCCCGATGTTCGAAGAAGATGGCGAGGGCGGCCTGACTGCGATGCATCACCCGTTCACCGCACCGCGTGATATGAGCCCGCAAGAACTGCAGCAAGATCCTGCTTCCGCTATCGCCAATGCCTATGACATGGTACTGAATGGCTATGAAGTGGGTGGCGGTTCCGTGCGTATTCACCGCAGTGAAATGCAGCAGACGGTATTTAGCATTCTCGGTATTAACGAACATGAGCAGCGTGAGAAGTTTGGCTTCCTGCTGGATGCACTGAAATATGGAACTCCGCCACATGCTGGCCTGGCATTCGGCCTTGACCGTCTGGTTATGCTGCTGACAGGAACCGATAACATCCGTGACGTTATCGCCTTCCCGAAAACCACCGCAGCGGCCTGTCTGTTGACTGATGCACCAAGCTTTGCCAATCCGGCTTCGTTGCAGGAATTGGCCATTAGCGTAGTTAAGAAAGGCTCTGCCGAGCAAGAGAGCGAGTGATGAATTACAAGCGACCCGAATCTATTCTGGTGGTGATTTATGCAAAATCCAGTGGTCGGGTGCTGATGTTACAGCGGCGTGACGATACAGAGTTCTGGCAGTCGGTTACCGGCAGCCTGGAGGATGCTGAATCGCCGTCGCGTGCTGCACAGCGCGAAGTCATGGAAGAGATCGGTATCGATATCGAAGCAGAGGCTCTTCCTCTGTTTGATTGCCAGCGCTGTGTGGAATTTGAACTCTTTGTCCATCTGCGACATCGCTATGCGCCGGGTACTACACGTAACAAAGAACACTGGTTCTGCCTGGCGTTACCTGAAGAGCGTGATCCGGTGCTGACCGAACATCACGCATACCAGTGGCTTGAGGCGACGGAAGCAGTCAAGCTGACCAAGTCATGGAGTAATCAGCAGGCGATTGAAGAGTTTGTGATCCATTCTGTCCAGTAGTTCTTTTTGGAGATATTTTTATGGCAGGTCATAGTAAATGGGCCAACACTAAGCACCGCAAGGCGGCGCAAGATTCCAAACGCGGAAAGATTTTCACCAAAATAATCCGTGAGCTGGTCACCGCAGCCAAACTGGGTGGGGGCGATCCAGGTGCTAACCCGCGTCTGCGCGCCGCTATCGACAAAGCGCTGTCAAACAACATGACGCGTGATACTCTGAACCGTGCTATTGCCCGTGGTGTCGGCGGTGATGATGATACGAATATGGAAACCATCATCTATGAAGGCTATGGTCCGGGCGGCACTGCGGTGATGATCGAGTGCCTGAGTGATAACCGTAACCGTACCGTTGCAGAAGTGCGTCATGCGTTCACTAAATGTGGTGGTAACTTGGGTACAGACGGTTCCGTTGCTTATCTGTTCACCAAAAAAGGGGTGATCACCTATGCTCCGGGTCTGGATGAAGACCAGGTGATGGAAGCTGCACTGGAAGCGGGTGCGGAAGATATTGTGACCTATGATGATGGTGCAATAGATGTTTTTACTGCCTGGGAAAATCTGGGGGAAGTAAAAGACGCGCTGACAGCAGCGGGCTTTGAAGCTGAAGCGGCTGAAGTTTCCATGATCCCTTCAACCAAAGCGGATATGGATGCGGAAACTGCACCGAAGTTACTGCGTCTGATCGACATGCTGGAAGATTGTGATGATGTGCAGGAGGTTTACCATAACGGTGAGATTTCTGACGAGATCGCAGCTACGCTGTAAGATAATCGATTAATGGCATTGCCTTCCGGCAGCGCCAGGCTATTTAGGCGGTGTTCCGAGTAAGATCAGGACACCGCCTTAAACTTAATGCAGGGTGGTGATAGCTATGGCGATAATACTGGGAATTGATCCCGGCTCGCGCGTCACCGGCTATGGCCTTATCCGCCAGCAGGGCCGCCAACTGACCTATGTTGCCAGCGGCTGTATTCGTACCGTAGTCGATGATATTCCAACGCGCTTAAAACTGATTTATGCAGGCGTCAGCGAAATTATCACGCAGTTTCAGCCTGATTTTTTTGCTATCGAACAAGTGTTTATGGCAAAAAACCCGGACTCAGCTCTCAAGTTGGGGCAAGCGCGTGGCGTAGCGATCGTTGCCGCCGTCAATCAGAATCTGGAAGTGTTTGAATATGCAGCGCGTCAGGTTAAGCAGACGGTGGTTGGGACCGGGGCGGCTGAAAAGGCTCAGGTTCAGCATATGGTACGTTCGTTGTTAAAGCTTTCCGCTAACCCGCAGGCAGACGCCGCCGATGCGTTGGCGATTGCCATCACCCACTGTCATCTCAGCCAGAACATACTGCGGATGAGTGAAGGGCGGTTGAATCTGGCTCGGGGCCGTTTGCGCTGATGCCGCAGCGGTATTGTCTTGAAAGATGCCAAGTTGATGCGGGCTGGATATTCATCCAGCCTTTTTTATGGTATAAGTTTAGCCATTATTGTGTGGCGGCAGGCCACATACAGCGATCCATTCAGGAGGGGTAATGATAGGTCGTCTCAGAGGAATCATTCTGGAAAAGCAGCCACCGTTAGTGTTATTGGAAGCCAACGGCGTTGGTTATGAAGTCCATATGCCAATGACCTGTTTTTACGAGCTACCGGAGCTGGGGCAAGAGGCTATCGTGTTTACCCAATTTGTGGTGCGTGAAGATGCACAGCTACTGTATGGGTTCAATGATAAACAAGAGCGCGCGTTGTTCCGCGAACTGATCAAAGTGAATGGCGTTGGGCCGAAGCTGGCACTGGCGATCCTCTCCGGTATGTCAGCTCAACAGTTTGTCAGCGCGGTAGAGCGTGAAGAGATCACCGCATTGGTGAAATTACCTGGCGTTGGCAAGAAAACTGCAGAGCGCCTGGTGGTAGAGATGAAAGATCGCTTTAAAGGATTGAACGGAGATTTGTTCAATAACAGCAGCGAAATCAATCTGCCAGCGACTGCGGCAAAAGCGGCTGAAATGGACATTGAAGCCGAAGCTGCTTCCGCGCTGGTGGCACTTGGGTATAAACCTCAGGAGGCTAGCCGCATGATTGGCAAAGTTGCCAAGCCGGGTGCTGATTGTGAAACCTTAATCCGCGACGCACTCCGTGCCGCACTGTAGGGGCCAAGGGGTAGAAAATGATTGAAGCCGACCGCCTGATTTCTGCTGAACCGTTCAACGAAGAAGAGGTTCTGGATCGCGCAATCAGGCCTAAGCTGTTGACGGAGTATGTTGGTCAGCCGCACGTGCGTGAGCAAATGGAAATCTTTATCCAGGCAGCAAAACAGCGCGGAGATGCATTGGATCATCTGCTGATTTTCGGCCCGCCTGGATTGGGTAAAACCACCTTGGCAAACATTGTTGCCAACGAGATGGGCGTTAACCTGCGAACTACTTCTGGGCCTGTACTTGAGAAAGCTGGCGATCTTGCTGCCATGCTGACCAATCTGGAGCCTCACGACGTTCTGTTTATCGATGAAATCCACCGCTTATCACCTGTGGTAGAAGAAGTTCTGTATCCAGCCATGGAAGATTATCAACTGGATATTATGATTGGTGAAGGCCCGGCAGCGCGCTCGATCAAACTCGATCTTCCTCCATTTACCCTTGTTGGTGCAACGACGCGCGCGGGTTCATTAACCTCGCCGTTACGCGATCGTTTTGGTATTGTCCAGCGCCTGGAGTTTTACCAGGTTGCCGATCTTGAGCACATAGTCTCTCGCAGTGCCAATTGTCTGGGGCTGGCGCTTTCTGGTGATGGTGCGCATGAGATAGCGCGGCGTGCACGTGGAACGCCCCGCATTGCCAACCGTCTGTTACGCCGTGTGCGTGATTTTGCAGAGGTTCGCGCCAATGGTTCTATCAACGGAGAGGTAGCCATGCAGGCACTGGATATGCTGAACGTTGATGCGGAAGGCTTTGACTATATGGATCGCAAGCTGTTGCTGGCAATTATTGACAAGTTCAGTGGTGGTCCAGTGGGCTTGGATAATCTGGCAGCGGCTATTGGCGAAGAGCGTGAAACTATTGAAGACGTTATTGAACCGTTCTTAATCCAGCAAGGGTTCATTCAGCGAACCCCGCGTGGCCGAATGGCAACTGGCCACGCCTATAAACACTTTGGCATTGAGCGGAAAGAGTAATAGACCAGGGGCTGATAGCCCCTGGTTTGGTAATCAGGCCTGCTGTTTCTTCGATAAGCTCAGCACAAACAGTGCCGCAGCACTTAACACCACCGAAGGGCCCGCAGGAGTATCATAAAATGCGGAGAAGGTTAGCCCGCCGGTAACTGCAATAATCCCTGTCAAAACTGCGTAACTGGCCATTTGCTCGGGGGTGCGCGCGAAGCGCCGTGCGGTGGCGGCGGGAATAATCAGTAATGAGGTAATAATCAGTGCGCCAACAAACTTCATTGCCAGCCCAATAGTCAATGCCGTAACCAGCATCAGGATAGTGCGCGCGCGGGGCAGATTAACACCATCAACATGTGCCATTTCTGGGCTGATAGTCATAGACAATAAGTTACGCCACTGCCAACACAACACCAGCAGCACAATAGCCACGCCAATACCTATCATCCAAATATCGCTGAGAGTTACCGATAGCAAATCCCCAAACAGGTAAGCCATCAGATCGACACGCACATTAGACATCAGTGCAACCACTACCAAACCTAGCGATAGCGCACTATGCGCCATGATACCGAGCAGCGTATCCATCGAAAGCTGTGGGCGGCGCTCCAGCCAGACCAGCATCAGGGAAAGCACCAGCGTAACGGCAATAACGGCATAAAATGGATTAACGTCCAGTAACAAGCCGAAGGCCACGCCGAGTAGGGAAGCATGCGCCAGCGTATCGCCAAAGTATGACATTCGCCGCCAGACAACGAACGAACCAAGAGGGCCAGCGGCAGCCGCTAATAAAACACCAGCCAGCCAGCCGGGGAGTAACAGTTCAATCATGCTTTGCGGCTCCGTTTTTCTTCAGCACAATTCTTCCTTGCAAATCGTGGCGATGATTGTGGTTATGGCGATAAATAGCCAACTGCTCTGCTCCACGATGACCAAACATGGCGATGAATTCGGGATGCATCGACACGACTTCTGGCGTGCCTGAGCAACAGATATGTTGATTTAGGCACAACACTTCATCAGTTTTTGCCATTACCAGATGCAAATCATGGGAGACCATCAGCACGGCACAACCCAGCTCTTTGCGTAATTGGTCAATCAAATCGTACAGCGCTAACTGACCATTAACGTCAACCCCTTGCGTGGGTTCATCCAGAACCAGCAACTGCGGGTTATTCAACAGCGCTCTCGCCAGAAGCACCCGCTGATTTTCACCACCAGAAAGCTTTTGCATCGGCTGTTCCAGCAGATGAGCGGCATGGACTCGTTTAAGAGCGGGCAGAATATCAGCCTTTTTAACGCCGGGTTTTAGACGCATGAAACGGTTGACCGTCAAAGGAAGAGTCGCATCAAGATGCAGTTTTTGCGGGACATAGCCAATACGCAGACCCGGCTGGCATTCGATTGTGCCTGTCGTTGGCGCAATAAGCCCAAGCACCACGCGAACCAGCGTTGACTTACCAGCTCCGTTAGGCCCCAGTAATGTCAGAATGCGCCCAGGTTGCAGATTGAGCGAGATATTTGTCAGTACCCGTTTAGTATCAAATGATACGGAGATGTTTTTAAGCGTTGCCAGTGTAGACATGTTGTGATTACATTTGCAGAACCAACCGAATGTTATAATATCACGCTTCTTTACCAAAAACGATGGGGTTACTAATGATGTTACGGAAAATTAAATGGCTGCAATATACATTGCTCGCAAGTGCGTTAATGATGACCGGCAGCGCAACAGCGGCGGTAGTGACGTCTGTTCGCCCCTTAGGATTCATTGCCTCAGCGATTGCCGATGGAGTCACTCCTACAGAGGTATTGTTACCTGATGGCGCATCACC
Source organism: Serratia aquatilis (assembly GCF_044865145.1). NCBI lineage: Bacteria > Pseudomonadati > Pseudomonadota > Gammaproteobacteria > Enterobacterales > Yersiniaceae > Serratia > Serratia aquatilis. The sequence goes on from NZ_CP173186.1 coordinate 2,380,175, forward strand.
TCACGACTTCGCACTGCGTCCATCGGATATTCAACGGCTGCGCAGTGCCGATCTGGTGCTGTGGGTGGGGCCAGACATGGAGGCTTTCTTAACTAAATCTTTGAAGCAGATCCCAGCTAACAAGCAACTGGCGATCAGTGAACTGCCGGCTGTAAAACCGCTATTGATGAAAGGTGATGACGAACATGATCACGAGCCTGCCTCCGGGGAGAAAAAACATGAGGAAAGTGACCATGATCATCACCACGGTGAATATAATATGCACGTCTGGTTGTCACCAGAGGTGGCAAAAGTGACCGCGATCGCTATTCACGATAGATTGTTGGAACTTATGCCGCAAAATAAGGACAAATTAAACGCAAACCTGCGCCAGTTCGAGGATCAGCTAGCGCAAACTGACAAAAATCTTGTTAATATGCTTACGCCTGTGCAAGGTAAAGGATACTTTGTTTTTCACGATGCTTATGGCTACTTTGAGAAACACTACGGCTTGAGCCCTTTGGGCCATTTTACCGTTAACCCTGAAATTCAGCCCGGCGCACAGCGTTTACACCAAATTCGAACACAGTTGGTTGAGCAGAAAGCAGTCTGCGTTTTTGCTGAACCACAATTCAGACCGGCCGTAATTAATACCATTGCCGAGGGGACTAAAGTGCGTTCTGGAACGCTGGACCCGCTTGGCACAGGTATCGCACTGGGTAAAGACAGCTATGGGAACTTCCTCACAGCGCTGTCCAACCAGTACGTGAGCTGCCTGAAGTAAAGCTTATGAGGATATCATCGAGTGCAGAAGATAGTACGAACTATCACTCTGGCGTATAACAACCTGCCTCGGCCCCACCGCGTAATGTTGGGGTCGTTGACAGTAGTCACGTTGGCTGTCGCTATTTGGCGGCCTTCTTATCACCCAGAACATAACCTTATCGTTAAAAATGTCGAGTTAGAGTCCAATCAGTTGCGTTCTTTACTGCCTGAAGCCAGTGAACCGATCGATGCCGATCAGCCAACACCCGATGATGAAATCCCACAGGATGAACTGGACCAGAAGGTTTCCGGTGAAGAGGGGGTGCACGAATATGTTGTTTCCACCGGTGACACACTTGGCAGTATTCTGACTCAATACGGCATAGAAATGTCCGATGTTTCTTTACTGGCCTCTCAGAATCGCGACCTGCGTAATCTGAAGATTGGCCAGCAACTCTCATGGACACTTAACGATGCAGGCGATCTGCAACGGTTAACCTGGGAAGTTTCCAGACGCGAAACACGCACGTATGAGCGTTCGGGGAATACTTTTAAAGAAACCAAGGAAACACAGAAGGGCGAGTGGCGCAACAAGGTGCTGAGCGGCAAACTGAACGGCAGTTTTGTGAGCAGTGCGGCAGCCGCGGGCCTTACCCGTTCTGAAATCAATACGGTAATTAAGGCACTGCAGTGGCAACTTGATTTTCGCAAATTGCGTAAGGGCGATGAGTTCGCAGTGCTTATGTCACGTGAAGAGTTTGACGGTAAAAGCGAACAAAGCCAACTTTTAGGCGTGCGAATGCGCAGTAGCGGCAAAGACTATTTCGCGATCCGTGCGGACGATGGCAAATTCTATGATCGTCAAGGGTCTGGTTTGGCGCGCGGGTTTATGCGTTTCCCTACCATGAAACAGTTCCGTATTTCTTCCAACTTCAATCCGCGCCGCGTTAACCCGGTGACCGGGCGTGTCGCTCCGCACAAAGGTGTCGACTTTGCTATGCCGGTAGGTACCCCTGTGCTGGCCGTTGGGGATGGGGAGGTTGTAATTGCCAAACAGAGTGGAGCAGCCGGAAATTATGTGGCGATCCGCCATGGTCGCCAATATACCACCCGCTACATGCACCTGAAAAAACTGTTGGTCAAGCCAGGTCAGAAAGTGAAACGTGGTGATCGCATTGCACTCTCTGGTAATACCGGGCGTTCAACGGGCCCACATTTGCACTATGAGCTGTGGACTAACAAACAGGCTGTAAACCCGTTGACGGCCAAGTTACCGCGCTCTGAAGGCTTAAGCGGTAAGGATCGTAGCGATTACCTGGCACAAGTAAAAGAAGTGCTTCCACAGTTGCAGTTGGATTAATGACTTCTGCGCCGTCGAAGCTACCATCGGCCTGATTTTGGGCCGATGTTTTTTTATTAGCGCCTGCTCGGGAACATTTAGCAATTAATGTCCCATTCATATTTTAAACTGTGGTGACCATTGGTAGCTATACGCTTTAATCACAGGCCATAGTACGAAATATGACGGGATATGGTTGTACTTTTCGAGCTGACGCGTTTTGTTAAGAGCTGGTTCATGCAAAAAGAGAATAAATCGAACGTAGAGTTCATCCCGCAATTTCAAAAGGCCTTTTACCACCCGCGTTACTGGGGGGTGTGGTTGGGAACCGGCCTAATGGCTGGCATTTCGCTGATCCCAGCGCGTATGCGTGATCCGGTATTGGGAGCGATTGGTAAGCTTGCTGGCAAAGTAGCCAAAGGTGCTCGCCGCCGTGCCCGTATTAATCTGCTTTATTGTCTGCCTGAATTACCTGAAACCGAACGCGAACATATTATTGATCAAATGTTTGCTACCGCGCCGCAATCCATGGTTCTGATGGCTGAATTGGCATGTACCAACCCGGAAAAGGTCCTCAAGCGTGTGCGCTGGCACGGTGAGGAAGTGCTGGATAAAATTCGCGAGGAAGGTCGTAATGTGATTTTTCTGGTGCCACACGGTTGGGCCGTTGATGTACCGGCGATGTTGATGGCTGCACGTGGGCAACCGATGGCGGCGATGTTCCATAACCAAAGTAATCCACTGGTTGACTACTTGTGGAATACTGTGCGCCGGAAGTTTGGTGGCCGTATGCACGCCCGGAATGATGGCATCAAACCGTTTATCAGTTCAGTACGTCAGGGATACTGGGGGTACTATCTGCCAGATCAGGATCACGGTGCGGAGCATAGTGAGTTTGTAGACTTCTTCGCGACCTACAAAGCCACGCTACCAGCCGTTGGCCGTCTGATGAAAGTTTGCAAGGCGGCGATTGTTCCGCTGTTTCCTGTCTATGACGGTAAAACCAGTATGCTCGATATCACTATCCGTGAGCCGATGGACGATCTGGCCGAGGCCGATGAGCAGCGGATTGCACGCCGGATGAATGAAGAAGTTGAAAACCTGGTTGGGCCGCATCCGGAACAGTACACATGGATCTTGAAATTGCTGAAAACGCGCAAAGAAGGTGAGATAGAGCCCTACGTGAGGGATGATTTATATCGCTAAGTGCCATGACTCTGTGCCGAGCCGAGTGGTGAATATCTGCTCGGCTTTTTTGATTTTAGTAATGGACCATGCAGCCTTGCTTGATCAGTTGTTCGATTACTGGTGTGCAATGGCTTAGGCTATTCCAGCGCAAATCTAGCCGTCGCAGAGCCTTCATTTTCCCCATACTCTGCGGCAGCCTGGTCAGACGGTTTGCACGCAGGTTCAATGAAACTAACGAACTTAATTTACCAAATTCTTCTGGTAGCTCGGTCAGTAGGTTGGAGCGTAGATTGAGCGTAGTCAGTTTTTGTAGTTGGCAGAATTGTTCTGGCAAACGCGCAATCGCGTTCTTTTCCAAATCTATTACTTGTAATGCTGCCATTTGAGCAATTTCCTCAGGCAGAGTTTCCAGACGATTATTCATCAGGTGTAACTCGCGTAACTGACACATCTTGCTGCTGTTGGCTGGCAGTGCCGCAATTTGGTTATTGTAAAGTCGAAGCTCTTGTAACGCCGCCAACGAATAAAATTCCTGCGGAAAGAGCGTAAGCTTATCATCCGTCATGTTCAGGTAACGCAGTTGCTGCAACTGGGTCATTGAATTGGGTACCTGGCTGAAGCCGTTGTCACTCAAATACAGGTATTGCAGATTGCGCAACGTGCCTATTTCTTCTGGAAGCGAGGTTGCACAGTTGTGGCCAAAATCCAACATCTCCAACTTTGTTAGGAGGCCGACTTCGGCGGGCAATTAAGGGACACAGCCTAGTACTTTCAAGTCTCGGTGGCGAAAAATCTGCTCAGGAAAGTGAGTCAGGCGATTATTATATAAGCTGATTTTTTGCAACTCGGAGCCGCGCAGATCTTTTTCATCCAGTTGCTCTAATTGTCGTCCATCGAGATCCAGTGAATCATGATGTTGGGGTAGATGTTGGTGCAGCATAAAAAACTCTCAAGACAGAAATAAAAAAGCCAGTCAGTGTCAACTGACTGGCCTCAATACTCAGAAGTACGGTTATTCTACGCGCAGAATACGACAGGTATTGGTCGTACCCACAGTACCCATAACATCACCTTGGGTGACGAGTACTAAGTCGCCAGAAACCAGATAACCTTTTTCACGTAACCGGCCAATTGCATCATTGGCAGCGGCGACACCATCACCATGACTGCCGAAGTAGACCGGGGTCACTCCGCGATAAAGTGCTGTCAGGTTTAATGTGTGCTCATGGCGCGACATGGCAAAAATTGGCAGACCGGAACTGATGCGGGACATCATGAGCGCGGTACGGCCAGATTCGGTCATCGCAATGATGGCTGTCACACCCTTCAGGTGGTTGGCGGCATACATTGTCGACATGGCAATGGCTTCTTCGACATTGTCGAACTGCACGTCCAAACGGTGCTTGGAAACGTTGATGCTTGGGATTTTCTCCGCGCCCAGGCAAACACGTGCCATTGCGGCAACCGTTTCAGCAGGATACTGACCGGCAGCTGTTTCTGCGGACAACATTACTGCATCGGTACCATCCAGCACGGCGTTTGCCACGTCCATAACTTCTGCACGGGTTGGCATCGGGTTGGTGATCATCGACTCCATCATCTGCGTGGCAGTGATTACTGCACGGTTCAGCGTACGGGCACGACGGATAAGTTTCTTCTGGATCCCGACCAACTCCGGATCGCCGATTTCCACACCCAGATCGCCACGGGCAACCATCACCACATCGGAAGCCAGGATGATGTCATCCATCGCTTCGTCGCTGGCTACGGCCTCGGCACGCTCCACTTTTGACACAATTTTAGCGTTACAGCCCGCATCACGCGCCAGACGACGCGCATAGTTGAGGTCTTCACCAGTACGTGGGAAGGAAACGGCAAGATAATCGACGCCAATTTTGGCCGCGGTTATAATATCGGCTTTGTCTTTCTCAGTCAGTGCTTCGGCAGACAGCCCACCGCCCAGCTTGTTGATGCCCTTATTGTTCGACAGTGGACCACCAACCGTGACCTCGGTAAACACTTTCATGCCCTGAACTTCAAGCACTTTCAACTGTACGCGGCCATCATCCAACAGCAGTACATCGCCAGGAACGACATCGGCAGGTAAACCCTTGTAGTCGATACCCACTTTTTCTTTATCGCCTTCACCTTTTGACAGGTTGGCATCAAGGAGGAACTTGTCGCCAACGTTAAGGAAAATTTTCCCTTCTTTAAAGGTGGATACGCGAATTTTCGGACCCTGAAGATCGCCCAGGATAGCGACGTGACGCCCTAATTTTGCGGCAATCTCACGTACTTTATTTGCACGAAGTTGATGATCTTCTGCAGTACCATGAGAAAAGTTAAGCCGAACTACGTTTGCGCCTGCGGCAATGATCTTTTCCAGATTATTGTCGCGGTCAGTAGCCGGACCCAGTGTGGTTACGATTTTGGTTCTTCTGAGCCGTCTGGACATGTATTACTCCGTTGACTGGTAAAGCAAGTATTGGTGTTGCGATAACGTCGAATAACGAAACCGACCGTATTCAGCGAGGGTACTCTGCTGATATTTCACTCGGGTTATCCGTACGAGCGTACTAACACGGTACAACCTATATTTCCGCCGAGCAAATCGAGACGAGGCAGCGGATTTAAAATCAGTTAAGAGTCAAAGCTCTTGGTAATGGAAGCGCCCTTATCAAAACGCGATTCCTTCAACGCTTCTTTGACCCGCTTCAAGTTATCTCTGAATTTAGGTCCTCTGCGCAAGGTAAATCCTGTCGCCAGAACGTCTATGAGCGTTAACTGAGCGATTCGCGATACCATTGGCATATAAACGTCAGTGTCTTCCGGCACATCTAATAGCAGTGCAAGGGTGGCCTCTTTGGCCAGCGGTGTATCTCGAGAGGTTATGGCAATCACGGTGGCGTCATTTTCCCGCGCCAGATGTGCCATTTCCACCAGGTTTTTGGTTCGCCCGGTATGCGAGATCAATACTACGACATCGCCTTCGGAGGAGTTCATGCAACTCATACGTTGCATGACAATATCGTCAAAATAGACCACGGGGATATTGAAACGGAAGAATTTGTTCATCGCATCGTGCGCAACGGCTGCCGAAGCGCCTAACCCGAAGAAAGAGATTTTTTTTGCCTGTGTGAGTAGGTCAACCGCACGATTGATAGCGGTAATGTCGAGATTTGCCTTTACTGTATCAAGGCTGGCCATCACTGACTCAAAGATTTTACTGGTGTAGGCATCTGCGCTGTCGTCTTCTTCGACGTTGCGGTTTACGTACGGTGTACCGTTTGCCAGGCTTTGTGCCAGATGGAGTTTGAAATCAGGGAACCCTTTAGTATCAAGTCGGCGACAAAAACGGTTAACGGTAGGCTCACTGACATCAGCCATTTTTGCCAGCGTGGCGATACTGGAGTGAATTGCAGTTTGTGGGGAGGCCAGGATCACCTCGGCGACTTTCCTTTCAGATTTGCTCAGGAGCTCCAGATGGCTCTGGATTTTTTCCAGCGTATTCATATAACGAGAGTCACTCATGGTTTTGTACCCGCCATTTCTTAGGCCACTCCAGTTGAGGTTGCGCTGGCTGTAGCCTGAAACTCATAGGGTAAGTCGATTTCAATCAAAGGAGAAATCAATGCCAGTTTAGTGAAAATATACTACGTGCTGGTAGACGTTGGCAGTGTCGACATGGAATATGCTGGTTTTTTTCACCAGAACATGACCTGTGTCTAACTTTCATAATGGTAAAAGAGCGTCAAAAAAGATAGATAATTACACTCCCTCTCGTTAGCAACAACATCAGCCTCACGTCGGGGTTAACAGGGCTGGCCCTGTGTTTTATCTTCCGCTTTTGATCTGGGTTTACTGGCTGTAGTCAAAGAGAGTACATTAGTAATGTAAGAAAATTACAATTATCCTGAAACGAGGAGATGAACATGGCGGTAACCTCTACAGCCCAGGCGTGTGACCTGGTTATTTTCGGCGCGAAAGGCGATTTGGCGCGTCGTAAACTGCTGCCTTCCCTGTATCAATTAGAGAAAGCCGGCCACATTCACCCGGATACCCGTATTATTGGTGTAGGCCGCGCCGAGTGGGATAAAGAATCCTATACCAAGATAGTCAAAGAAGCGCTAGACACCTTCCTGAAAGAAAAGCTTGATGACAACTTGTGGACTACGCTGAGCGCTCGTCTGGATTTTTGTAATCTGGATGTCAATGACAGCAAGAATTTCTCTCGTCTCGGCAAGATGCTGGATCAGAAAAATCGCACCACCATTAACTATTTTGCCATGCCACCAAGCACTTTTGGCGCTATCTGCAAAGGTCTGGGAGAGGCCAAGCTGAATAAAGAACCGACGCGTGTGGTGATGGAAAAACCGCTCGGTACCGATCTGGCATCCTCTCGGGTGATCAACGATCAGGTCGCGGAATATTTTAACGAATGCCAAGTTTACCGTATTGACCACTATCTGGGCAAAGAGACGGTTCTGAACCTGTTGGCATTGCGTTTCGCTAACTCGCTGTTTTCGTCTAACTGGGATAATCGCACTATCGATCATGTGCAAATCACCGTGGCGGAAGAAGTGGGAATTGAGGGCCGCTGGGGATATTTCGATCAGGCTGGTCAGATGCGTGACATGATCCAGAACCATCTGCTGCAGATCCTGACGATGATCGCCATGTCGCCACCGGCAGATTTAACCACTGACCGCATCCGCGATGAGAAAGTAAAGGTGCTACGTTCGCTGCGCCGTATCGATCACACCAATGTCCGTGAAACCACGGTTCGTGGGCAGTACACTGCAGGCTTTGTCCAGGGTAAGAAAGTGCCCGGCTATCTGGAAGAAGAAGGGGCGAATAAGAGCAGTTCTACCGAAACCTTCGTCTCCATTCGTGTTGATATCGACAATTGGCAATGGGCTGGCGTGCCATTCTACCTAAGAACCGGTAAACGCCTGCCAACCAAGTGCTCAGAGGTGGTGGTCTACTTCAAAAACCCACCGTTGAATCTATTCCGCGACTCATATCAGCAACTGCCGCAGAACATACTAACCATCCGCCTACAACCGGATGAAGGGATCGATATCCAGGTGCTGAACAAGGTGCCAGGGCTGGATCACAAGCATCGCTTGCAGACTACCAAGCTTGATCTGAGCTTCTCAGAAACCTTCAACCAAGAACACGTGGCAGATGCTTACGAACGTCTGCTGCTGGAAACCATGCGTGGGATCCAGGCGTTGTTTGTGCGTCGTGATGAAGTAGAAGAGGCATGGAAATGGGTAGACTCCATCATGGATGCATGGAAAGCGGATAATGAAGCGCCAAAACCTTACCAGTCTGGGACTTGGGGGCCGGTTGCGTCTGTAGCGATGATCACCCGCGATGGCCGTTCCTGGAATGAGTTCGAATAAGTATTGTTGTATATCTTCTCTCTCTTTGGGAGAGAAGTGGAGTATCTGACGGGCAACAGCCTGTCTGCTGGATTTTTACCTGGAGGTACGATCGGAATCCGTAGTGATGCGGAGCCCTGTGGCAGGGGCGTGCCATACACCAACCGAAAGTAGTGGAGATAACGACGATGAAAAACTGGAAAACCAGTGCTGAGCAGATCCTGACGGCCGGCCCAGTCGTTCCGGTAATTGTGATCAACAAACTGGAACATGCAGTCCCGTTGGCTAAAGCATTGGTTGCAGGTGGTGTACGCGTGTTGGAAGTGACCTTGCGTACCCCCTGTGCGATGGATGCTATTCGCGCAATTGCTAAAGAAGTGCCTGATGCCATTATTGGCGCTGGAACGGTGATTAATTCGCAACAACTGCATGAGGTAACTGAGGCTGGAGCACAGTTCGCTATCAGCCCAGGGTTGACTGCCGGCCTGCTGCAAGCCGCTACTGCAGGCAGCATTCCGTTGATCCCAGGCATCAGTACGGTTTCTGAACTGATGCAGGGAATGGATCATGGTCTGCGCGAGTTTAAGTTTTTCCCGGCCGAAGCCAACGGTGGCGTCAAGGCGTTGCAAGCAATTGCCGGGCCTTTCTCGCAGGTTCGTTTCTGCCCGACGGGTGGCATCACACCGAACAACTATCGTGATTACTTGGCATTGAAGAGCGTGCTGTGTATCGGTGGTTCGTGGTTGGTGCCGGCAGATGCGCTGGAAAAAGGTGATTATGCCCGTATCACTGAATTGGCGCGTGAAGCTGTCGAGGGAGCAAAAGCGTAAGTAAACAAAGTCGTTTTTCTGTTGATGCCAATCCATTGTGATTGGCATTTTTTTTGCCGGTCATTCCTACTACTTCGCCGTTTATACCAGTTGCATCGTTGAGTTTGCATAGCGATAGGTTAATAGCCGCACCACTGGGAAAACTACCGGTAATCACTCTTTATGACTGCCCAGGTTTGCAAAAGTTTTAAGCTGAGTTGCCTCGGTTTACAAGCACAGGTTTAATCCGCATTGCGGCTGAGTTTGGGCTGTAATTTTGCGGCTATATTCCTGATAAAATTCAAGCGTGATTTTAGGCTTTCTTAATTTTTAAAAGTATTAACATTCTTATTTATAGAACGTTTTTCCTCACTTTTTGCGAAAATGGCGGTTTGCTTTCTTTTATTTGCTGTGGTAAAAATAATGCGGTAGATAATTTTACATTCATGAGGATATTGGGCAAATCGCACGGTGTGCGGCTGAAGATATAGAATAATTATGATGATACTTAATGGAATTACCCTCAGAACTTCTACTTGCCAGCTTTTCCTTTCTGCCATCCTTGCCAGTGAGCATCACTGGTGCAGCGAGCTATAGCGCCTTTTCCCTTAACCGGTACCGATGACAGGTTTGACTGACCGTCGTTTGGCGTTTCCGGGCAAACATTATTGATACGTTCGGGTAGGTTTATCCCCAGGGATTTCTATGTCTCAAGTGTCGCTGTGCGGCTGTTTGATGAGATACATTGGGATAAACACGCCTTAGCGAGTGATATTCACCGTTTGGGAGAAAAATAATGATTTATTGGATCTTTTTAGGCTTTGCCATTGTTGCTGAGATTATAGGTACCCTGTCTATGAAATACGCCAGCGTCAGTGGTGGAATGACCGGGCATATTGTGATGTATGTGATGATTACTGGCTCTTACATCATGCTGTCATTAGCGGTAAAGCGAGTTGCATTGGGCGTGGCTTATGCGCTGTGGGAAGGGATTGGCATTCTGTTTATTACTCTGTTCAGCGTTATGCTGTTTGATGAGCCAATCTCCGCCTTGAAAGTGTTTGGCCTGGTAACATTGATCGCCGGGATCCTGTTGGTGAAATCAGGGACTCGTAAAACACGAAAACAGGTAAACCCACAAGGTGGCGACCATGCAACAGCTTGAGTTGTATCACATTGGGTTTCTGGCACTTGCTATCGTACTTGAAATAGTCGCCAACATCTTTCTGAAAATGTCCGATGGTTTCCGCAGGATTTGGATGGGATTGCTCTCTTTGCTGACGGTACTGGCTGCGTTCAGTGCGTTGGCCCAGGCGGTAAAGGGGATCGACCTATCGGTTGCTTATGCGTTGTGGGGCGGTTTCGGTATTGCAGCCACAATCGCTGCCGGTTGGATCCTGTTCGGCCAGCGGTTGAATGCGAAAGGCTGGGTTGGCTTGGCATTGTTGCTGACAGGCATGGTGATCATCAAGCTGGCGTAAAAGAAGCTAAACCGCAGGTCATGGCCTGCGGTGTTCTTTTTAGAGAGCTGCAATAATTTTGATTTCAACTTTGAATTTCGGGTTCATCAGCCGCGCCTGCACGGTACAACGTACTGGGGCATTGCCTGCGACAACCCAGGCATCCCAAGCCGCATTCATAGCGGCGAAATCATTGCCATCTGCTAGAAAGATGGTGGCATCTAAAATCCTGCTTTTATCAGATCCCACGCGTGCAAGCAGCACGTCAATCGCTGCTAACGCATTGGCGGTTTGTGCCGTTGCATCGTCATCAAGGTTTTCCGGCACGCTAGTGTAATAAATGGTGTCATTGTGGATCACTGCTTCTGACCACCGTTGTGCTGGATCAATTCGTTCGATGTTCATTCATTTATCTCCATATCTTCAACATCATAAGGATAACACAGCCTTTATAGGATGTGGTTGCTGATAAAGTCGGTGGTAGCGGCTTAACGGGCTTGGCATAATCACCGCTGAATGACACCGGCAGAGAGATAGCGTGATAGACGATTTCGCACCAGAAGGCGCATTAGCGCAGGCAATCAATGGTTTTAAACCCCGTGAGCCGCAGAAATTAATGGCTGAGGCGGTGACCGAAGCCATCAATTTCAAACAGGAACTGGTGGTTGAGGCAGGGACCGGTACCGGGAAGACTTATGCCTACCTGGCACCGGCATTGCGTTCGAAACGTAAGGTGATTATTTCCACCGGTTCCAAGGCATTACAGGACCAACTCTATACGCGTGACCTTCCTACTGTTGCCAATGCCTTAAAATATAAAGGAAAATTGGCTCTCCTCAAAGGGCGAGCCAACTATCTGTGTCTGGAACGGTTGGAGCAGCAGTCCATGGCGGGTGGTGAACTGGCAGGGCAGACATTGATCGATTTGGTGCGGCTGCGTAGTTGGTCATCCCAAACTGAAGAGGGTGATATTAGTTCGTGCAGTGATGTGGCAGAAGACAGTTTTGTCTGGCCTTTGGTGACCAGCACTAACGATAACTGTCTGGGCAGTGATTGCCCATTGTATAAAGAGTGCTTTGTAGTTAAAGCACGACGTCGGGCAATGGATGCAGATGTGGTGGTGGTGAATCACCATCTATTTTTGGCCGATATGGTGGTCAAAGAGGGGGGATTTGCCGAGCTGATACCGGAAGCGGACGTGATGATCTTCGACGAAGCACATCAAATTCCGGATATTGCCAGCCAATACTTTGGCAAACAACTGACCAGCCGCCAACTGTTGGACGTAGCAAAAGACATTACTATTGCCTATCGCACCGAAGTTCGTGATACCGCGCAACTGCAAAAAAGTGCCGATCGTCTTAGCCAGAGTACGCAGGATTTTCGCTTAGCATTGGGTGAGCCTGGATTCCGTGGCAACTTGCGCGAAGTACTTGCCCAGCCAAACGTCCAGCGTGCATTGCTGTTACTCGATGATGCGCTGGAATTGTGCTACGACGTGGTTAAGCTATCTCTTGGGCGCTCAGCTTTACTGGATGCGGCTTTCGAGCGCGTTACGTTATATCGTGCTCGTCTCAAGCGGTTGAAAGAGGTCGGCGAGCCGGGATTTAGTTACTGGTATGAATGCAACTCACGGCATTTTGTATTGGCATTGACGCCGCTCACCGTAGCCGATCGCTTTCGCGAAATGCTTGATGAAAAACCCGGTAGTTGGATTTTTACCTCGGCAACACTCTCGGTTAACGAGCAAATGGGCCATTTCACCGAACGCCTGGGGTTGAATAAGGCTAAAACCTTGCTGCTGCAAAGCCCGTTTGACTATGCCAATCAGGCATTACTCTGTGTCCCCCGTTTTCTGCCCTCGCCAAATCAGCCAGGAGGGGCTCGTCAATTGGCCCGGATGTTGCGGCCATTGATAGAAGCCAACCAAGGACGTTGTTTCTTCCTATGTACTTCCCACCAAATGATGCGCGAATTGGCTGAGGAATTCCGAGCCACGCTTGCGCTGCCGGTCTTATTACAAGGAGAAACGAGTAAAGGCCAACTTCTGGCGCAGTTTGTTGAGGCCGGGAATGCGTTGCTGGTCGCAACCAGCAGTTTCTGGGAGGGCGTTGATGTCCGGGGCGATGCGCTCTCTTGTGTCATTATCGATAAGCTGCCGTTTACTTCACCAGATGATCCGCTATTAAAAGCCCGTATTGAGGATTGCCGCTTACGTGGTGGCGATCCATTTAATGATGTCCAACTACCCGATGCGGTAATCACGCTTAAACAGGGTGTTGGCCGCCTGATCCGCGATACCGATGATCGCGGTGTGTTGGTCATTTGTGATAATCGCTTGGTCATGCGGCCCTATGGTGAAGTGTTCCTCAACAGTTTGCCGCCAACGCCGCGCACCCGCGATCTGGCGCAGGCGATAGCCTTCCTTAAGGCCCGATATGCGTAGCCATAGGGCCGTGCTACAATATGCGCCCTTTATTAAACCACTGATTTTTCCCGCCTGAGGTTTGGCATGTCCACGCGAATTTTAGCGATCGATACGGCGACAGAAGCGTGTTCTGTTGCTATCTGGAATCAAGGCGAAACTCACGTCCTGTTCGAGTTGTGCCCACGCGAGCACACCCAACGCATTCTACCGTTGGTACAACAGGCGCTTGCTGAGTCTGAACTAACCCTTTCTCAACTGGATGCGCTGGCGTTTGGCCGCGGCCCTGGCAGTTTTACCGGTGTGCGTATAGGCATTGGGATTGCCCAAGGTCTGGCGCTGGGAGCCGATCTGCCGATGCTTGGCATTTCCACGCTACAAACCATGGCGCAAGGTGCCTGGCGGATGAGCGGTGCACAACGCGTATTGGCAACAATCGACGCGCGGATGGGAGAAGTCTATTGGGGACAGTTTGAGCGTCAGCCAAATGGCTGTTGGCTGGAGAGCGAAGGGGAGGCGGTGCTGTCTCCGCAGCAAGCGTTTGAGCGAGCATACCACTTGCAGGGGAACTGGGCCTATGCAGGAACCGGGTGGCAAACTTATCCTGACCTGGTTGCGGGCACGTCTCTCAACCTTACCGATGGGCAAATGTTGTTGCCGCATGCTGAAGATATGTTGCCATTGGCACTTAGAGCCTGGCAGCAAGGCTTGGCTGTAAGTGTAGAAAATGCTGAACCTACTTATCTGCGTAATGAAGTTACCTGGAAGAAACTGCCGGGGCGTGAATAATTACACTATTATTAAAGTGTTGCTGTTACAAGGTTGAAGATACAGCGCCTGCAACTTGCATCACGTAACGCGGTCGAAGTTACAGTTATTACAGGAGATTGCGACGATGTTAACCCATACTTTAAGTAGAAAATTGTTAACGCTGGCAATCGCTGGCAGCGCGTTGGCGCTCTCCGGTTGTGTGACTATACCAGATGCTATTCAGGGAACGAGCGCTACACCTGTAACCGATATCTCTACGGTGCAAAATGCACCAAATTTGTTTAAGGGTGTTGAAGGGCGCTTTGGTGGTACGGTCGCGGCAATGGTTAATGAGCGTGGCAGAACGATACTGGAGATTGCTGCAGTGCCGTTGGACTCAGGTGCTCGCCCTATTCTTGGCGAACCATCGCAAGGACGCATACTGGCTACGGTTAATGGTTTTCTCGATCCGATTGATTTCAGAGGACAACTGGTTACCGTCGTCGGGCCTATTACTGGTATTCATGAAGGAAAGATTGGCTCGACGCCTTACCGATTTGTCACCATGGATGCTAATGGTTTCAAACGTTGGCGCATTGCTCAGCAAATCATTATGCCGCCGCAGCCTATGGGGCCATGGGGACCAGGGCCTGGCTGGGGGCGGGGGCCGCACGGTGGACACTGGGGGCCTGGCTGGGGAGGCTGGTATAACCCAGGCCCTGCACAAATACAGACCATCGTTACCCAGTAAACCATACGGGTAGAAGGAGATTTTGCTAGGGCGGCTAAATGGTCGCCTTTTCTATTTAGGTGTCTTGATGTGTTGGTAATTAGTGACGCACCTCGCAACCTGAATATTGTTTAAAACCCAAACTGGTACGCTGAGTTAAAATATTGTTAAATCAGGCTGTGATTTTGGGGGCTGCGATGAAAATTAGTAATGATTTCAGGAGTAATAGCTTGGAAAAGGTCTGGTTAAAACGTTACCCAGCAGATGTTCCGGCAGAAATTGATGCCGATCACTACTCATCACTGATCGAAGTTTTTGAAAATGCAGCCGTACGCTATGCGGATCAACCCGCCTTCATCAATATGGGGGAGGTAATGACTTTCCGCAAATTGGAGGAGCGCAGCCGGGCTTTTGCCGCTTACCTGCAAAATGAGCTTGGGTTGAAGAAGGGGGACCGCGTTGCACTAATGATGCCTAACCTGTTGCAGTATCCGATAGCACTGTTTGGTATCCTGCGTGCAGGAATGGTTGTGGTTAACGTAAATCCGCTTTATACACCGCGAGAGTTAGAGCATCAGTTAAACGACAGTGGTGCCAGCGCCATTGTGATCGTTTCAAACTTTGCTCATACGCTGGAAAAAGTGGTGTTCAAAACGCAAGTGAAGCACGTCATCCTGACCCGCATGGGCGATCAGCTATCTGCTGCCAAAGGGACCTTAGTTAACTTCGTGGTGAAGTACATCAAACGACTGGTGCCCAAATACTACCTACCTGATGCGATCTCTTTCCGCAGTGCGATACAGCGTGGCCGCCGTTTGCAATATGTGAAGCCTGATGTTATCAATTCGGATCTGGCTTTCCTGCAGTATACCGGTGGTACGACCGGGGTTGCCAAAGGGGCGATGCTGACTCATCGTAATATGCAGGCCAACCTGGCGCAGGCCAAAGCAGCCTATGCACCGTTACTTCGTGATGGGCAAGAGTTGGTGGTAACTGCCTTGCCTCTCTATCACATCTTTGCTTTGACGGTAAACTGTTTGCTGTTTATTGAACTGGGGGGACGCAGCCTACTGATCACCAATCCACGTGATATTCCTGGGATGGTTAAGGAACTGGCAAAATATCCATTCAGTGCCATGACTGGGGTCAACACTCTATTTAATGCGCTGTTGAACAATGAAGATTTCCAGAAGCTTGATTTCTCCTCCCTACGGCTGTCAGTGGGTGGTGGAATGGCGGTACAGAAAGCTGTTGCTGAAAGATGGGAAAAGCTGACAGGCAAACATTTGTTGGAAGGTTATGGCTTGACAGAGTGTTCACCTTTGGTGTCTGGCAACCCACACGATTTAATGCATTACAGCGGAAGTATCGGTCTGCCGGTGCCCTCGACCGATATTCGCGTGGTGGATGACGATGGCAAAGATGTGGCTCGGGGGGAACCCGGTGAACTTTGGGTTAAAGGGCCGCAAGTTATGTTAGGCTATTGGCAACGTCCTGATGCAACGGACGAAGTATTACATGACGGCTGGTTGGCAACCGGTGATATTGTTATGGTGGATGATGAAGGCTTTATTCGCATCATCGACCGTAAAAAGGATATGATCCTGGTTTCAGGATTTAATGTTTATCCGAATGAGATCGAAGATGTCGTCAGCCAGCATTCGAAGGTACTTGAATGTGCGGCCATCGGTGTGCCAAGTGGTGCTTCTGGGGAAGCAGTGAAAATTTGTGTAGTGAGGAAAGACGCGTCACTCACTAAAGAAGAATTACTTACCCACTGTCGCAGACACCTGACGGGTTATAAAGTGCCCAAAATTGTTGAGTTTCGTGACGAATTACCAAAATCGAATGTCGGCAAAATTTTGCGACGTGAGTTGCGTGACGAACAGAAAAAAACCAAGGCTGCTAATGCCGCTTAGGTTAGTTGTCGTAACACCTTTTCAGCAACGCCGGTGAATGCCGGCGTTGTTGTGTTTGAACCACACAAATGACCGAGAGAATGACGTTTTGAATTATCAGTTGATCACTACCGACGCCGGATTGCAGCAAGTCTGCGAGCAGGCAAGAAACTATGCCCAGGTTGCGTTGGATACTGAGTTTGTTCGCACCCGAACCTACTATCCGCAGTTGGGCCTGATCCAGCTATACGATGGCGAACAACTCTCACTAATTGATCCGTTGCCGATTAAGCAGTGGCAGCCCTTTATTGATTTGTTGGGTGATACCGCTGTGGTGAAGTTTTTACATGCGGGCAGTGAAGATCTAGAGGTTTTTCTTAATGCCTTTAAAGCATTACCAAAACCTATGATCGATACCCAGATCCTGGCCGCGTTCAGTGGGCACGCGCTATCTTGTGGCTTTGCCAAACTTGTGGCGGAGTACATGAACGTCGAGCTGGACAAAAGTGAGTCACGTACCGACTGGTTAGCTCGGCCATTGACCGAGCGGCAGTGCATTTATGCTGCTGCTGATGTGTTCTATCTGTTGCCAATGGCAAAAAAATTGATGCAGCAAACCGAAGAGGCCGGTTGCACTAAGGCAGCAGAGGATGAATGTCTGTTGCTTTGCCAACGTCGCAGCGAAACATTGGCTCCTGAGTTGGCCTATCGTGAGATTAATAATGCTTGGCAGTTGCGTCCACGCCAATTGGCATGCCTACAGAAATTGGCTGCGTGGCGCCTTCAACAAGCCCGTGAGCGCGATCTGGCGGTAAACTTTGTGGTGCGTGAAGAGAATCTTTGGGCGGTTGCCCGTTATATGCCTTCCTCATTCGGTGAACTTGATGCGCTTGGGCTGAGCGGTCCGGAGATACGCTACCATGGCAAAACGCTGGTGGCGCTGGTTGAGGAAGCCAATGCACTCGACGATTCTGTTTTGCCCGAACCGATCATCAATCTGATCGATCAGCCTGGCTATAAGAAAGTATTCAAGGAAATAAAAGCCGCAATTACCACTGTGAGTGAGCAAAATGGTTTAAGCGTTGAATTATTGGCTTCCCGTCGGCAGATTAACCAACTGCTGAACTGGCACTGGAAATTGAAAGAGAGTGACACATTACCGGAGTTAATCAATGGCTGGCGTGGGGAATTATTGGCGCAACCCTTGCTGAGTATCCTACAAGAGTACTAATCGATTGGAACAATGGCGGGACAGTTTAATCAAATTGTTCCGCTTGCTAAAAAATCACATAAATCAAAAATGCCAGAATTCAGCCAAAAAGAGTTCAGCTAGAATGATATTGGACTTTATTTCAACGCAACTGCACGTTTTATTTCTATTGGCTACTTAAATGACTGGTATTTTATACAGTGACCCCTGTATGGAATATACAGGGGCACTTAATACGCCACATCATTTATCAGTTTCTTCAGATTCCGGTAGGGTCACGTTAAGTTCAAGAACCGAAATATCGTCCCCTTTTTGCTCAAACTGCACATGCAGCATTTCGGGGTCGATCTGAATGTATTTACAAATAACAGCCAGAATATCGCGTTTTAAATCAGGCAGATAGTGTGGTTCGCTATCCCTGCGACGGCGTTCTGCAACGATAATTTGCAGCCGTTCCTTGGCAACGCTGGCTGTTGGTTTTTTGCGGGACAGAAAGAAGTCTAACAAGGCCATGGTTTATCCCCCAAAAAGGCGTTTCAGGAAGCCCTTTTTCTCTTCTTCGATGAAGCGGAATGGGCGTTCTTCTCCTAACAGGCGGTGAACGGTATCGTCGTAGGCTTTACCAGCATCAGACTCACTATCAAGAATAACAGGTTCGCCCTGGTTCGAGGCACGCAATACGGACTGATCTTCAGGGATCACGCCAACCAGCGGAATGCGGAGAATTTCCAACACGTCTTCCATACTGAGCATGTCGCCACGGCTGACGCGCCCCGGGTTGTAACGTGTCAGTAGCAGATGTTCCTTGATTGGCGCTTCGCCTTTTTCGGCACGGCGTGACTTGGAGGCAAGGATACCTAGAATACGATCAGAGTCACGAACCGAAGAGACTTCGGGATTGGTGGTAATGATAGCTTCATCGGCAAAATACAATGCCATCAATGCACCAGTCTCAATACCTGCCGGTGAGTCACAAACCACAAATTCGAACGCCATCTCATCGAGATCATTGAGGATCTTCTCAACGCCTTCACGGGTCAGTGCGTCTTTATCACGCGTTTGTGATGCGGGCAGGATGTAGAGGTTATCGGTACGTTTGTCTTTGATTAAGGCTTGATTCAGCGTGGCATCACCCTGAATTACATTAACAAAATCATAGACTACGCGGCGTTCGCACCCCATGATAAGGTCAAGATTACGTAGGCCGATATCGAAGTCGATCACTACGGTTTTCTTGCCTTTCTGAGCTAGACCGGTAGCAATGGCCGCACTTGATGTGGTCTTGCCAACGCCCCCTTTACCCGATGTAACAACAATAATGCGTGCCATGAAATGGATTCCTTGTCAAAAGGGCTTAATTTAAAGGTTGTATGGTTAATGCATTATCCGACAGGCTGAGACGCGCTGCCTGCCCGAAGAAATCGGACGGGATTTGATCACTCAACCAGTACTGCCCTGCGATAGAGACTAGCTCAGCCCCCAGGTGTGTGCAAAAAATCTGACACCTGGTATCCCCTGAGGCTCCAGCCAATGCCCTTCCTCGCAGGGTGCCATAAATATGAATATTGCCATCGGCAATTAATTCAGCACCAGCGCTGACGCTGCTAGTGACAATAAGATCGCTATTGCGGGCATAAATCTGTTGCCCAGAACGGACCGGAGTACTGATGATACGCGTTTTAGCAGGGGCATTGTCTGGTATTATCGCATGTGCTTGAGCGGCCATTCTCTGACCTTTACCTTCATTAAGGAAGGGGAGACCTGCTCGTGCAATAGCACGCTTTTGCCGCTCATCTTTACAACCGCTGATACCGACAACTCGCAATCCAGCAGCTGTGGCAGCCTGTTGAATTTCTCTCCAGTTCGCGTCGCTATCCAGCGCTGCAACATTTATTACAACAGGGGCATTCTTAAGAAAAGCTGGGGCTTGTTCCACCTTCTCCTGAAGTGCCTGACGTATTACCTCGGGTTCTGAACTATGTAAATGAACAACCGATAGGGTAAAACTGCTGCCTTTTAGCTCAATTGGCGATTGTGACATCTATCCTGACTCAGTCTCAGCAACTTTAAATCCCCGGAATACCATTCGGGGCGCGATATTCCGAAGTACTATAAGCATGTTATAGTCAGAGTTATATCCAGGCAAGACGCTGCCTCAATTAAATAGAGTTAAAAAAATGCTTTGTGTGATCTATAGAAGCTCAAAACGTGATCAAACTTATCTTTATGTCGAAAAAAAAGACGATTTCTCGCGTGTACCTGAAGAACTGATGAAAAGCTTCGGTACACCACAGTTTGCCATGATGCTTTCACTCGACGGACGCAAGAAGTTAGCGTCAGCGGATATCGAAAAAGTGAAAGAAGCATTGAAACAGGAAGGCTTTTATCTGCAGTTTCCACCACCTGTGGAAAATTTATTAAACCTTCACCTGTCTGACTCTGATAAATAAATTTGGTTGAATACCGTGTGTCAGCTAAATGCTGCCTTCTCCGAATATTCCCAAATAGACTTGTGGCCGAGGTCAACTGCTGAGATCCGGGATTGAATGATGTACAGGTTCATAGCGTGGTTGAGTGGGGTGCAAATGGCTTTAGTTTCTGGTGTGAGAAATTGGCCGATCATGTTAGGCGAACAGCAAGGGCGTACTTTTCTGGTTTATGATAACTTCCGTACTCTCATGCGCTGGAATCGTGCGTATCATTTTGCGATTAGTGTGGGGATGATGGCTGGATGGTATTGCACAATAAGGGTTGTACCCTCCAGGTGCCTGGAACGGCACTCTTTTCGTATCACGGGCTTGGTATAGCGAGCCCCTAAACTGTGGTTGGGAGAGGCGGTATGTATCAACATAGAGACTGGCAAGGAGCGTTGCTTGATTTCCCAGTGAGCAAAGTAGTTTGTGTGGGCAGCAACTACGCTGACCATATTAAGGAAATGGGAAATTCAATATCACCCGAACCTGTGCTTTTTATCAAACCTGAAACAGCGTTGTGTGACATCAGGCAACCGGTAGCAATCCCTAAAAGTTTGGGTGCTGTTCATCATGAGGTGGAGCTTGCGGTACTTATTGGTACTCCCCTAAAGCAGGCTAATGAGGATCGCGTTGCCCGGGCTATTGCGGGTTATGGCGTTGCGCTGGATTTAACTTTGCGTGAATTGCAGGCAGGGTTTAAAAAGGCCGGGCAGCCTTGGGAAAAAGCCAAAGGATTCGACGGCTCTTGCCCTATCTCCGGTTTTATTCCTGTTGCTGAGTTTGGCGACCCGCAAAATGTCGAGTTATCCCTTACAGTAAACGATGAGTTGCGCCAGCAAGGTAATACGCGGGATATGATTACGCCTATTTTACCATTAATTGCTTATATGAGCCGTTTCTTCACGCTGCGTGCTGGTGACATCATCCTGACGGGGACGCCTCAGGGCGTTGGCCCGATGGCTTCTGGAGATATGCTGAAAATTTCTCTTAATGGAAAAGCACTCAGTACCCGTGTGATTTAGGCTTAATCAAAGCTGTAATACTGGATTGACAGCGGAGTTGTCGACAGCTTGAAAGATGAACCTCAAGGATGAGGTTCATAGTCATCTGGTAAACTCAGTGATCGTATGTTGGAGATAACGGTCTAATTGCCTGCAATTCACAAAAATTTGAGCATAAAGAAGCGCTCATCAAATTTTCTTAACAAAAAAAGTTACTGCATCGGCATTATAAAACCGCTTTCCATAGATGTGGCTTATATGAATACGACAATCATGATTTTACTCATTTCATAAAATCCAATCTCATCAGCGCCCTTGGTACCCTTCCAGTCAGTAGTTTTTTTAGTAATTAATACTGATTTTTCGACGGTGTTAATACGGATACTTGCTCATAAAGTTTCGGAGCTACAGTACCGAACGGTAGCTAATAGGACTCAATACATTATATGTTAACCCTTTGTAATTGCCTGTTTAGCTCATCTGCAGTGGTGATGAAATTAATCTGGGTGGACACTGCATATACAACTATAATTTTTGTCGTGATAGGTATATTGATCGCAAGATTTAAAATATTACGTAAGGTGCAATGTTCGTCAGCTCAATATAAACATCTTCTTTAGGCTTTGTGCATCTATGTCTTTAGACGTTTTTTGACTTGATTCGTAACTATGTTTAAGTTGCATGCTTTTTATACAATATAAAACATCTGTATTTTATAGACTTAAAGTTATAAGCAATGTTTTATTGTTAGTTATCTGCCTATCCATTGTGCCTGTAATACAAATAGTTAGACTATTTCAAACGCGTTTTATATCCTTTTTAATCAATCATTTAGCTCATTTATTTCATTGCTCTCACTTTTTCTGACAGCATCGGCAAGATGATTGAGTAGTAGAGTCCGATTTGGTTGCTTATACAGAAAATTTTCTTTTAAATAAAATTTATAACTGTTTTTAGTTACATTTACCATCAATAAAATTGTTTAAAATATTTTATTTGGTGTTTTATGCCATTTTATGGTTTTTGCTGATTATTGCCGCTTGATTTATAAGAAAAATCCTAGTTTAATTGGTTTTAAAATTTGTTTTTGCCTTTGTTGGTTAATATTGGTTTCCTTAGTTCACTGGTGTTTGTATTATTTTTGCAACCTGTCAGATAAAGGGTTTGATTTATCAACAGGTTTTTAAAATATGATTCCTACTGTTTTTATAGTGTTGAAGGATTCTTTTTTAAAAAATTCAACAGTCTTCTTTAATGAGTAGAGAAGCGGAAGAACTTACTAGATTTTGAATCATAGGGACTCAATATGAAGATGAATAAGCTGATGTTAGCAGTGGTTATGGCTATGGGGGTCACATCTATTGGTGCTAACGCGGCCAATGGCGGTGCGGGTAAAATCAATTTCAGTGGTGATATCCTTGATGCCCCATGCTCCATTGCTGAAGGGAACAATGGTGACGGGCAGAATGTCAATCTGGGTCAGGTAGCTCGCGTTAAATTGGCAAATCAGGGAACCTCTAAACCGACGAATTTTGCAATTCAATTGGTTGGCTGTGATGCTACTGCTATTGGGAAAACCGTATCCATTACCTTTGGTGGCGCATCTGCGGGACCTGGCGCTGATGCTAACCTGCTGGGGATTACCGGTACTGCGAAAGGTGCAGGCGTCGTGGTTACAGATGGTAACAGCAATCAGATCGTGCTTGGGCAGAAAACGACTCTGCGCAAAATGATTGAAGGCGATAATACTCTGAATTTCTCCGCTTATCTGAAAGGTCTGACAGCTTCTGCTCCTGTTGTACCAGGCGAATTCACCAGCGTAGCAGACTTTACCCTTGATTATGAATAATCGCTAAAGGCTGAGGGTATGCGGTATTTTCCGCATACCTATCTTCGGTTCGTCCGTTTGTTTACCAAAAGGAAAAAACAACAAATGAGACGACTTCTCATACCATCGATTATCTTGCTCTCTTGCACATTAAGTATTGTATGTGCCGAGGCTAAGTTGCTTGGTGAAGGTGAAGTTAATATGAGCGGTGAAATTCTTGCTTCGGCTTGTGCTATTGAAGCAGGGAGTGCTTTTCAGTCAGTAAGTCTGGGGGCTATACCGATTAAAAATATTGAAAAACACAGCGCTAGCTCTGAGGTAGAGTTTAATATTCGTCTGACTAACTGTGATTTACTTCCGGGTTTGCTAGAAAATACTCAAGGTATAAGGATTACCTTCGATGGGTTACGTTCAAGGGATGGGAAATCTATTGCAAACCAGGGCGATGCGCGAGGGATCGGACTTGGTATCAAAGATGCTCAAGGTAACGATGTAATACCTGGCGTCGCTCTATCAGGGATTACTCTCCCTTCTGGAGACACGGTTTTGAAATATTCATTAACTCTTAACAAGACTCGACATCAAATCAAAACCGGTACTTTCCAGGCAAATGTCCGTTTTATGATTGAGTATTTTTAAGACGGATTTTTTCATCCACAGTATTGATTAATGGAATATAGCTAAGCATAGGCGAAAGTAAGGGAATAGTGGGTAAAACCGTATGAAGCTAAAATTAAAACCACATAGTCTCTGTATCGCTATTTTATTTGCTCTGTTTGGTGCTGGTAAAATCGCCTACTCTGTTGAGTTTAACACCGATATTCTCGATGCTGAAGACAAGAAAAATATCGATTTCTCGCGCTTTGCAACAGCTAATTATATCTTGCCAGGAGATTACCTATTAACGTTGATGATTAATAACCATCAACTAGCAGATTTCACAATTCCCTTCTATGCCCGAGATGGTAAAAAAGACAGTATTGAGGCTTGCCTATCACCAGAGATGGTTGAACGATTGGGCTTAACAATCTCAGCCCAGGACAAAATCACCTACTGGCATGATAACGCTTGTGCTGATCTTTCCGCTTTATCTGGAGCGACAGTAAGTGGTGACTTGAGCAATGCAGCTCTGAGGATTTCTATTCCTCAAGCCTTGCTGGAATACACTGACCCGAACTGGGTGCCTGCTTCACAGTGGGACAATGGTATTCCAGGACTACTTCTGGATTATAACGTCAACTCCGCTGTTACTTGGCTGCAGGGTGATGATCAGATGAAAAATGCCAGTGTTAGTGGTACGACTGGTACCAACATCGGTTCCTGGAGGTTACGTGGCGACTATCAGGGGAGTTATACCTCTGCATCGCGAGGGCAAGATAGCCAGCGCAATTTCGCCTGGAGCCGGATGTATGCCTTCCGCGCGTTACCGCAAATGGGGGCGACTCTGACATTGGGGGAGAACTTTATCAATTCAAACCTGTTCGATAGTTGGCGCTATACCGGTGTGGGGATTGCTTCGGATGAAAGAATGCTGCCCCCCTCTTTACGAGGGTATGCGCCGGAAGTGAGTGGGATCGCTCGGACTAATGCTAGAGTGATCATCTCACAACAGGGGCGGGTATTGTATGAAACTACGGTCGCATCGGGGCCGTTTCGTATTCAATCTTTGAGCAGTGCGGTGAACGGGAGGCTGGATGTAAGGGTAGAGGAACAGGATGGCAATACACAAACCTTTCAGGTTGACACTGCTACCATACCTTATCTGACCCGTCCTGGTCAGGTCCGTTACACTACGGCCTTTGGGCGTCCATCTACTTATGATCACGGCATTGAAGGCCCGATGTTTGCAAATGGCGACTTCTCTTGGGGAGTGGCAAACAGTTGGTCGCTTTATGGTGGGGGAACGTTTGCCGGGGATTATAACGCAGTGGCGATAGGTCTTGGTCGCGATCTGTATAATTTTGGTGCTCTTTCTGCTGATGTTACCCAATCTTGGGCTCGTATTCCTGGTCAAGATAGCCGTGTCGGTAAATCTTGGCGTCTGAGTTATTCGAAGCGTTTCGATGAGATTAACGGCGAAGTGACCTTCGCGGGGTATCGCTTCTCCGAGCGTGAGTTTATGTCGATGGGGCAATATCTTGAATCTCGATATCATGATGGTAGCGTAGGTCAGGATAAAGAGCTTTACACCATTACGGCGAATAAGAGTTTTGAAGATGCCAGCGTCACGGCCTATCTATCTTATAGCCATCAAACCTATTGGGACCAGCCATATAATGATCGCTATAACATTTCTATAAGCCGTTACTTCGATTTTGCAAGTTTGAAAAATCTTGCAGTCAGTCTCTCTGCTACTCGTAGTAAATTTAATGGTCAAAAGAATGACACTTTATTCCTCAGTATGAGTCTTCCTATGGGCAACGGAACTCTCAGTTATAGCGGCCAGACCAACAACAGCCGCTATAGCCATTCTTTAGGGTATTACGGTCGTATAGATAATAGAAACAGCTACCGCCTAACTGGCGGTACTTCCAGTGGTGGAGGGAACGGCACTAACGGCCAAGTGAGTGGCTATTTCAGCCATCGCGGCGACTTTTCCGATATGAGTGTCAATGCTTCCTATGTACAGAACAGTTTCACCTCTTTAGGGTTATCCCTGCAGGGCGGCGCAACGGTCACTGGTAAAGGGGCTGCACTGCATCCTGGGGGGGGCAACGGTAATACCCGTCTGCTGGTTGATACCGGAGGGGTAGGGAATGTACCTGTTGAAGGGGGGCGTGTACGCACTAACAGATGGGGTATTGGCGTAGTGACCGATATGAGTAGCTATTATCTGACTAGCACCAGCATCGATGTTAATCAGTTGGATGATGATGTTGAAGCCAGCAAGTCAGTGGTGGAATCATCTTTGACCGAAGGTGCAATAGGTTATCGCCAGTTCTCTTTGCTTAAGGGGGCAAAAGTACTGGCCATTTTGGCGCTGTCTGATGGAAGCCATCCACCGTTTGGCGCCAGTGTGATGAATCGTAAAGGTCAAGAACTAGCAGTTTTGAGTGATGGTGGATTGGCATATTTAAGCGGTATCAGCTTTGGAGAGCAATTGGACGTGGTTTGGAACGGCCAGAAACAGTGTTATGTGGAAATACCAAAATCGCTACCACCATTAGCTCAGTTGCTATTGCCGTGCCATTCAATGAACTAATCAACAGGAAATAGTTATGCAAAAAATAAGAACTCTGGCACTCGGGTGCACATTACTATTGAGCACACAGGCAGTAGAGGCCGCTTTAGCGCTTGATCGTACACGTGTAATTTATAATGGTGAAGTAAAATCGGTAAGTTTAAACATTAATAATGATAATAAACAACAACCTTATCTTGCTCAGGCATGGATAGAAGATGCAGAAAATAGAAAAATTACTGGGCCATTGGTAGTAGTGCCTCCTGTACAAAGGCTCGAGGCAGGAGGCAAAAGCATGATTAGAATTACCAGTTTGCCGGCAGTTTCGTCTTTGCCACAGGACCGCGAATCGTTGTTTTATTTTAATCTGCGTGAGATCCCTCCGCGGAGTGAAAAACCAAATGTTATGCAGATTGCGTTGCAAACCAAAATCAAACTGTTCTATCGCCCTGCAGCAATCACACCGGAAAGGGGGGCGGTCTGGCAGGAACAGTTGCAATTGATTAAAACTGCAACGGGATACCGTATTGAAAACCCGACACCCTATTTTGTCACTGTGATTGATTTGACGGAGAAGGGAAAGCCTGGCTCAAATATTTCCCCTGTGATGATTGCCCCTAAATCTGCTGAAAGTGTGAAAACCCCGCAATTGCATACACCTGTACTGACTTACATCAATGACTATGGTGGTCGACCAGAACTCACTTTCAATTGCCAAGGTGAACGCTGTCAGGCAATGAAATCCTGATAGAACGTGCAGCAAGGAGTATGGATAAAATGGAAGCATCTTTCTACCGTTGTGCATTTCTGGTGGGCCTTTTACTGATGGCTGGAAAAGCCTGTGCCAGGCAGGCCGACAATTGGAATGTTGATGGCATGTATGGGGAACTGCAAGTAAGTGGTGACATGATGCTTTCACCCTGTGTGTTGGCAATGGAGTCGGAAGAGCAGACTGTTGATTTGGGCGCGATCCCTAGTTACAGGGTTGCACGTCCTGGAACAAGAACTCCGCCTGTTGCATTTCGCCTTAAGCTGCTCGACTGTGGCAGCAGTGCTCCCGATTTGCATGACAATCAGCAAGGTGGCACGGATATTTATGCTCCTGAGCAACCCGCAGTATTTATTACATTTCTAGGCGAGCAACTAAGTGGCGGAGGCCAGCTTTTCCGGCTGCGGGGTACGGCAAAAGGTGTTGCATTAAGGCTTTCCGATCGTGAACAACGGCAAATTTATCCAGGCGTGCGTAGCAGCCCGTTACTACTCGATCAGGGTGATAACAGCTTGGTATTTTATGCCCAATTGGAAAAGGGCGTAGGTGAACTTAAGCTAGGAACGTTTTCGACACTGATCAATTTCAAGTTAGATTATCTCTGAAGTGCGCTGATTCACAAAAGGTTTGCAATAGGAATTCGTCATGCATTCAGCTTTAACAGTAGGGTTAAAAGGGAGAGTTTGGGGGCTGCTACTGTTGGCACTTCTTTCATCTGCCGTATTGCCAAAAAAGGCCCTTGCTAATTTTGGCGGTCTTGCGCTCTCATTCTCTGGCCGGGTTTTTGCTCCCGCCCCCTGCAAAATTAATAATGATGAAACCATAAGTATTTCTTTTGAAAAGATAGGCATCGATAAAATTGATGGTAAAAACTATGCTGTAATCAAAACACTGCCTATCACCTGCGATGCTGGCACACTAGCCCCTTTACAGCTGCAGATCCAAGGGGAGAGCGTTATCGGCAAAGCAAACGTCTTACAGACGAATAGAGACAATTTGGGGATTGCGTTATATAACGCCGGGAATAACCGTGCAATATCACTCAACCAGTTTTTTGATGTAAATAGAAGTGCCAGTTTTTTGCTAAAGGTCATTCCTGTGAAAATAAGTGATAGCGCACCATTATCAGAGGGTAGCTTTGTTGCAAATGCTACAGTTGTTTCCAGATATAACTGAAGGTGTCGACATGCGTATATTCTATTTATGGCTGAACTTGTCGCTTTTTTCTATTCTCCTTCCAGGATTTGCTGAGGCGGTTGACCTTCGAATCTCTGGAGATCTGGTAGCAGAGCCTTGCGTAGTAAATATAGACTCAATTGAACGGCAGGTTAAATTTAATAGCATTCCTTCGCGAAATTTCTATCTTCATCCGCGGAGCGCCCCTGAAAGTTTTGTAATCATGCTCGAACAATGCGATGTTGATATAGCTAAAAGCGTAAGCATATCTTTTACTGGGGAAGATGACTCGGAACAACCAGGGTTATTGGCAGTTACCGGTGATGCTAAAGGTATAGCCATTGTTCTTGAAACAGAACAGGGAGAACCACTAGCGATTAATCGTGGGAAAGCAAAATTTACCTTGCGCAAAGGTATAACATATTTGGAAATAAAGGCTTATTTGCAAGCATCGAAAAAGAGTATTGAAAATCGCGGTGTCAAGGAAGGAGAGTTCAGTGCGACTGCCATATTTAACTTAGAATACGAATGAGTGGGATGTTTAAATTTTCGCTTAAACGTAAATGGGTTCTCTTTAGCTTGATTATTTATAAAGGTAAGTTTCCTATTTATGCAATTATGCTTACTCACTTTCATGCTGCTGGGTGTTGTTTTATATGAGACATACCTAATCGGGTGAAGATAGGCGGTTGCGGAGCTTTACTTGTCAAGTTTAAACAGTGGCGGTTATTTTTCTGACTATGACGCTATCCATGATAATAAATGAGACAGAATGTAGACGAAAAGTCAGTGATTGACAAGCTTCGTATTATTTTAATTGCTGCTATATGCGGTGTATAAAAGGTGGGCTTTATATTGTTCAACAACATTCGTCAGAAAATTGTCTTGTGGATACTCGGTTTTTATCTTTTGATCATAATGCACGTTTATATTCCCAATATGGGAGGCAGCGGGCTAGCCCTACCAGGAAACATGCTGGCATGGTTGGTGATGGCGCTGATAGTACTAGCTATCTGCCTGTTAGGCCGTTTAGGTTTAGAACCTGAGCAATGGGTAATGACGAGCAGCAGCAGACTTTTCCTATTAGGTATTCTAATGCTGTGTTTACCATGGTTTTATAGCGCTAGCCCTTGGCGGGAATACTCGTCATTCAGAGTGATGGGTATGTTAGGCGGTGCTGCTTTTTATCTGGTGCTACTACAAGGTTGCTTACGAGAATCTGCTATTAAAGTCGTGCTGTGGCTGATTTTAGGCGCAGCAGTAGTGGAAAGCGGGCTTGTGCTTTTGCAGATGTATGTTTTACAACCGGGTAACTGGTTTGAATTCAACGTCGGTAAAGCACGACCATACGGTATTTTCCAACAAACCAACGTGATGGCTACATTTCTAGCAACTGGTCTGGGTGCTACGCTTTGTCTATTGCTGCAAAGCCAATGCAAAATGCTGGTTCGGCGTTGCCTGCTGGTGTTGCTGGTAACTTTGATAACAGCCTTGATAGTGGTGATGAGGTCTCGTACTGGTTGGATTGGCGCTTGCTTAATGGCGTCTACGATGCTGGTACTACTACGCCAACAGCGGCAAATGACCATTGTAGGCACTGTGGCTATGCTATGCGGCATTTTGATCGGTTTTGCTATGCTGGGTAATCCCACTCTAGAGAGTCTTGATCATCCTGGTTCCAACTATTATCGCTGGATAATGGTGAAACAGACGTTAGCGATGATTGCACAAAAGCCATTATTGGGATGGGGTTATGGCAGTTTCGATTACCACTTTCACCACTTCCTTATTCAACAACAACCCCCGATATTGATCGGTGAACATGCCGATCACCCCCATAACGAACTACTCTATGGCTGGATGGAAGGGGGTATAGTTGCCTTGGCTGGTATGTTGCTGCTGGCTGCTGGTTACCTGAGTTTACTGATAAGAGCGTGGCAACACGACCGCGCTGAAAACAGGGAATATAGCGCCTTTGGGGTTGGCCTAATCACCTTGCCGCTGGCTTTGCATACCCAAACAGAATATCCATTTTATATGGCAGTGCCATCATGGCTAGTTTTTCTTTTGCTACTAGCATTACTCGACTCACTCTGCGGTAAACGGTTACGGAGTCGGAGGCAGTTTGGTAGCCGTGGGTTGCAGTCGGTAATGGTTGCAGGCTCCGTTGGGGTAATTCTGTTTATGGCTACAGGGATCCATGCCGCTGGAGTATTGACTCGGGCAGAGAGACAGCAACTTAAGGTTTTGCCAACACCTGCAGCACTAATTAACCCCTGGAGCCAGGCTAGGCGTTACGATTATGACCGGCACTTATACGATCTTTTGTCTTATAACCAATCTAAAGATAATAGGTTATTAATCCAATATACGGAATGGGCGCGTAATTACGTGATGGTTGACATTGATGCTAACGTTTATGCAAATTTGATTGTTGTTGGTAAAATACTCAATAATCCATTACTAGTAGAGGAGTTCTCACAAGAGGCTAAATTACTTTTCCCTGAAAGCACCCGGATTAATGCATTGACAAAAAATATGGGGAAATAGTTTTTCTTACTATGATGTTAATGAGTGGTTCTTCCTTGGTCTTGTTATTCGTAATGTGATTGCTAAATGCAATAAATAATGTTTCCTCTGTGGTTAACTAATTGTATTTTGGAGTTTGATAACAAATTGTAGCTCTGTATAGGGCGATTTGCTCTTGTTTGCAAAAGAGTGTCGGTGTGATTCGTCAAATGGTTTTTCTTGGGGTAATTATGATTAATGTATCAATATTAGAGAGTGATCGTTACTTTGAACATGGCTTAAAAAAATTGCTGGAGAGTTATTTTTTTTATCAAAATGTTAAAGTTAATTTCACCATCTATGATAAAAATTTTGCTGATGAATCCTGGCTGATATTTCGCCCATTGGACGAGCGTATTGATAACTACGGTTGCTACCCGTTCGTTAGTAATGGGCAACAGAGAGTTGTTCCGATCTGTATGCCGGAGGATTTAGTCAAAATTGCGGTTCGGCCCTGTATACGGGATACTGTTTTTTTATTCAGAAATGACAGTGTTGATACTTTGCTCGCGAAGCTTGATGCGCTCTGGAACCCTTGGGAAATCAATAGCAAAGAAAAATCAGAGGACGAATGTGCATCATGCGAGGGATGTAATTTTCAGCAACTTAGTTTTAGTGAGAAAAGAATCATTCGCTATATCGGTATGGGGTTCAGCATTTCCAATATATCGCGTATTCTGAAAAAAAACGTCAAAACTGTGAGTAGCCAAAAACGTTCAGCGATGAGAAAACTCAATATGAGCCGGAACATAGATTTGTATCGTTTTCTTATCCATTCCGAACAATTGTAATAATATGTGACGGCGGTTAACGATGTTGATGACTAAGTCACCGGTAGGTAAAAGGGAACGAAGCGCCATGTAAACTGCTGAAAGCAACCCGCGACAGCGTAGCCGAGACCAGCATGTAGGGAACCTGAAGTGCAGCTGGCGTATTTCCTTTTAAGTTGAGTGTCTATATAGTGCACTTCCAGCCTGTTTTCGGGTGAACTGTTCATTTTACTTGGTCTTGGATGTCGATATGTTACAACGCCCTTTTTGGCAACAGAAAACCCTCAACGAAATGTCTGAGGCGGAGTGGGAGTCACTGTGCGACGGATGCGGGCAGTGCTGTCTGAACAAACTGATCGATGAAGACACCGACGAGATCTATTTTACTAACGTTGCCTGCGATCAGCTAAATATTAAGTCATGTCAGTGCCGAAACTATGAACGCCGCTTCGAGCTTGAGGAGGACTGTATCAAACTGACTCGCGAGAATCTGACTACATTTGACTGGTTGCCGCCAACTTGTGCGTATCGACTGGTCGGTGAAGGTAGGCCATTATTTTCTTGGCATCCATTGGTTAGTGGCTCAAAAGCAGCGATGCACGGCGAACGCATCACAGTGCGTCATATAGCTGTGCATGAAAGTGAAGTTACAGACTGGCAGGATCACATTTTGAACAAACCGAGTTGGGCTAAATGACGACCCATAATATCTCACATAAACGGTCGCCGGGTTTAAATCGTGTTGCTGACAATAGTGCTATTTGGTTAACCCACTCTGTTGCCAGGCGTCGAGATGTTGTTGCCGCTCACTGTGAGAATACCATTTACCATATTTCACCTCCGATTCGTTGTATTAGTATGTGGCAGCAGAGTTTTGTTAACAATACGAGTTCGCCGTTAGGTTACAGAGTTAATAACGGACATTTTTAGTATTGAAGTTAATTGTCATTCTTCTCACTCGTTGCCATTAAAAATATCTGCAGTGAATGATATATGAATGTTCAACATTATAAATAACTTAATCTGCATCAATGTGGTTTCAATAACATAGATAACAGCGAGGCTAGGATAAAAAAGTGAAGAGAGCTCCATACACTGTGAGTATAGTTGTTGGAGTAATTATAAACCTGATTCGGTGCTTTGTAATGAGTATCCGGGTGACAAAATGGATGCATTAGCAAAATAAGTTAAGGTTATGTAAATTACGCGTCAAATAGGTATGATAAGCTTCATTTTAAACAAAATATTAGGTAGTTTGTCGGCTCCTTTGCCCAGTAAGAGAGTTTAATAATGAAAATGGCACGTTTGTTTGCTGTAGCTGGAGCACTTATTGTGCTCGTTTACTTTTATACGCATACCTGATGTAAGTTAATTCTTGAAATTATACACTATTCAATAAAAACGGTGCCTATAGGCACCGTTTTTGAGGATGATTACTAGCGGCCAAATAGATCACGTCTGCGTTGGCGTACAAATTGGCTGATCAGCACTAGAACACCGATTAGCAGATAGGCTGCAAAGATCCCAACAAGCCATTGCGGCATTTCCAGTGACAAAAACTGCCATTGACGGACTGAACAGTCTCCTGAAGCATGGAATACTTCAGGTAGCCATTTATCAAGCGGCAACCAAGAAGGGAAACTGACAAAGAAATCACAAGTATTAAATGGTGATGGATGCAACTGGATCATGGTATGTTTCCACGCCAATTGTAAACCTTCCCAAGCGCTATATATCCACACTAGGATAGCCACGTAACGCAGAGGTGTCTTCGGCGCCAGCATGCCAATCAGCGAAGCTCCCAGGATCCCGAACAGTGCGACTCGTTCGTAGATACACATCACGCAAGGCTGCAGCATCATTACATGCTGAAAGTAGAGAGCGGCCAACTCCAGTATCAGTGCAGTCAGCCCCATCAACAGCCAAGCACCGCGCCCTTGCGAGCAACGGTTAAAGAATTGCAACATAACTATATTCTTCCATGCAGTAAGCAATTGAACCGGCAGTGTAAACCAATTCATCCCCGCTGCCAGCGATCTGAACACTATTCAGTGAAAAATATCGCCTTAACGGGGGTGGTTATGGCGGTTAATGTGCAGTGGTTGATACCCCTACGTCAAGTGATGGGGGTGTTAACCACTGCCATTGTGTCAACCAATCTGTGGCCGGTACTAATGTGTGCTGTACGCAGAGCAGGCCAACCACGGTAAGTACCACTGTATAAGGTAATGCCATCCATACCATACGCCCGTAAGACATGCGTACCAGTGGTGCAATTGCAGAGGTTAACAAGAACAAAAATGCGGCCTGGCCGTTTGGTGTGGCTACTGATGGTAGGTTAGTACCGGTGTTGATAGCTACGGCTAACATTTCGAACTGTTTTAGTGTAATCGAACCATTCTCTAATGCCGCGCGCGTTTCGTTTATATAAACGGTACCAACAAAAACGTTGTCAGAAATGGAAGAGAGCAAACCGTTGAACAAATAGAAGAGAGACAATTGAGCAGAGGCTGGCGCTTTGAGCACAAACTGGATCACCGGGGTAAACAGATGTTGTTCAATAATCACCGCAACAACGGTAAAGAATACGGTTAACAACGCTGTAAAGGGTAAAGCTTCCTGAAATGCTTTGCCAATTGCATGCTCATCGGTAATACCACATAGGGAGGTAGCCAGAATGATTACCGACAAACCAATCAGACCAACTTCAGCCAAGTGGAAAGCGAGCGCAATGACTAGCCAAAGGCCAATCAATGCCTGTACTGCCAACTTCATTTTCTCCTGGGAACTCCGTTTTTCCGTGGCCTTACGATCATACTGCTTTAGCACTTTACGAACACGCTCTGGTAGTTTAGTACCGTAGCCGAATACACCAAAGCGTTCGACCAGTAGGCAAACCAAAAGCCCGCAAACAAACACTGGCAACGTTACAGGTGCCATCCGTAGGAAGAAATCCACAAACCCCCATCCGGCGCTTTTGGCGATGATCAGATTCTGCGGTTCTCCCACCATGGTCATTACGCCACCCAAAGCAGTACCTACACCAGCATGCATCAATAAGCTTCGCAAGAAAGCACGAAATTGTTCCAACGTCTGCTTTTTATCAGGGTTTTCAAAGCTGCTATCATCGCTGAGATCGGAAGTATCCCCTGCTTTGTTGGATGCCACGTTGTGGTAAATTGAGTAAAAACCGGTACAGACACTGATGACCACTGCCACTACTGTTAAGGCATCCAGGAAAGCGGAAAGCAGTGCAGCTGAAGCGCAGAAAGCCAGCGACAACAGCATTTTTGAGTGAATGTTTAGCAGTAGTTTAGTAAAGACAAATAACAGTAGCTGTTTCATAAAATAGATGCCAGCGACCATAAATACCAACAACAGAATCACTTCAAGGTTATTGGCAATTTCCTCACTGACATGGGCAGGGCTGGTCATGCCAATAAGTATGGCCTCAATAGCCAGCAGCCCACCAGGCTGTAATGGATAACACTTTAGTGCCATTGCCAGTGTAAAGATAAATTCGGCGACTAATAGCCATCCTGCAATGAAAGGACTGACTAAAAAAAAGACCAATGGATTGATTACCAGGAAACTGATGATGGCAAATTTGTACCAATTTGGAGATGCACCGAGAAAATTTTTCATCAGTGCCGAGCGTATTGTCATAGCCATACTCTTTTGAGAAACCTTAAAATTAGTTACTGCGTTATACCCAAAAAAATTCGAGTTGCTTGTAGGCGGCAAGCTTGCGAGGCCCCAGGAGCATAGATAACTATGTGACTGGGGGTGAGTAAGCGCGGCCAACACCCAAGCAACTTGAAGTATGAAGGGTATATAAATTATACCTGAACAGCGCCTGTGCTGGCCGCGTTAATCGCGCAGTGGGTCTAAGTCCTTGCTAGCGGCGAGCATTTGCGGCATACAGCCTAACAATGGCAGTGGGCATAATGCAATCGAACCCGATTCTCTAGGGCTAAATTTTGAAGAAGCGGCTTCATCGCACATTTTTTGTCAGTTTATGCACAAATTCGTTTAATGTTCTTTGCTCATGCTATGTGATGCTATAGCGATCTGGTATGATCAGCGGACTACTATTACTGATTATCGTCGCTACGGAACATCAACACATGGTCATAAAGGCGCAGAGTCCTGCCGGTTTTGCGGAAGAATATATTATCGAGAGTATTTGGAATAATCGCTTCCCCCCTGGCTCTATTTTGCCCGCGGAGCGCGAGCTTTCAGAACTTATAGGGGTCACCCGCACCACGTTACGTGAGGTTTTACAGCGATTGGCCCGTGATGGTTGGCTAACCATCCAGCATGGCAAACCTACTAAAGTAAATAACTTTTGGGAAACGTCAGGCCTTAATATTCTAGAGACTCTGGCTCGGCTCGATCACAATAGTGTGCCGCAGTTGATTGATAATCTCCTGGCTGTACGCACTAATATTGCATCAATTTTTATTCGTGCTGCGGTACGCAATCATCCTGAGCAGGCACAAGATGTGCTGGCAAAAGCAGCCCAGGTTGAGGACCAGGCTGACGCATTCAACCATCTTGACTATGAGATTTTCCGTGGGCTGGCATTTGCCTCAGGTAACCCGATCTATGGCCTGATCCTGAATGGGTTGAAAGGGCTGTATACTCGTGTTGGGCGTTATTATTTCTCTAACCCGGAAGCGCGCAAGTTGGCTCTCAATTTTTACAATAAGCTGTCAAGTCTGTGCCACGATAAAATGTACGATCAAGTCATGGATTGTGTGCGCAACTACGGCAAAGAGAGTGGCGCTATTTGGCTTAGCATGCAAGGTACAATGCCAAGCGATCTGACTGAAGTGCGGAGATAATCTGTTCGCTCATCAAGTTAGAAGGGGCGCATTAAGCGCCCCTTGAGCTTTATAGGGTTGTGGGTCTTGCAGGGCAACGGTCCAGCAATTCAACACTACCGTCTTCGTTTTGTTGTTCCAAAATGATGTCGAACCCCCACAGCCGATGCAGGTGCTTCATTACCTCTTTGCGGGTTTTGTCCAGAGGGGCGCGATCCTGTGGAATGTAGCGTAGTGTTAATGAACGATCACCGCGTAAGTCAACATTCCAGATCTGAATATTAGGCTCGTGATTGCTCAGGTTGTACTGTGCGGACAACTCTTGGCGTATTGCGCGATAACCTGCTTCATTATGGATGGCCGAAATCTCTAGATAGTTTTTGCGGTCGTCATCCAACACGGTGAATAAACGGAAATCACGCATTATCTTGGGTGACAGGAACTGACTGATGAAGCTCTCATCTTTGAAATCGCGCATGGCGAAATGCAAGGTGTCTAACCAGTCCTTACCTGCAATATCCGGGAACCAGTAACGGTCTTCTTCAGTCGGGGACTGACAAATCCGTTTAATGTCCTGGAACATGGCAAAACCTAATGCATAGGGGTTGATCCCGCTGTAATAGGGGCTGTTATATGGGGGTTGGTAAACCACATTGGTGTGGCTGTGCAAGAACTCCAGCATAAACCGATCGGTTACACGTCCTTCGTCATAAAGATGATTAAGAATAGTGTAGTGCCAGAAGGTGGCCCATCCCTCGTTCATCACCTGAGTCTGCTTTTGCGGATAGAAGTATTGGCTCACTTTTCGCACTATGCGCAGTACTTCACGTTGCCATGGTTCCAGCAGAGGCGCATTTTTCTCCATAAAGTAGAGAATGTTTTCCTGAGGCTCGCGTGGATAGCGTAGCGCTTTCTCCGGTAACTCTTCGCGGGCTATGCGCGGTAGCGTTTTCCACAGTGAGTTCACCTGGCTTTGTAAGTACTCTTCACGGTTTTTCTGCCGCGCTTTTTCTTCTACTAGCGAGATTTTTTGTGGGCGTTTGTAGCGATCTACGCCGTAATTCATCAAGGCATGGCAAGAGTCCAGCAACTTTTCGACTTCTTCAACACCATAGCGTTCTTCGCACTGGCTGATATAGTGGCGCGCGAATAGTAAATAATCCACGATAGAACTTGCATCGGTCCAACTACGGAATAAATAGTTATTTTTGAAAAACGAATTGTGTCCATAGCAGGCGTGAGCCATTACCAATGCCTGCATGGTGATGGTGTTTTCTTCCATCAGATAAGCAATACATGGGTTGGAGTTGATAACGATTTCATAGGCCAAACCTTGCTGACCGTGTTTGTAACGCTGCTCGGTTTCAATGAATTTCTTACCGAATGACCAGTGAGTATAGTTGATAGGCATCCCGACACTGGAATAGGCATCCATCATCTGTTCTGAGGTAATCACCTCGATCTGATGCGGATAGGTATCGAGCCGGTAATGTTTGGCTACCCGATCGATCTGCTCAAGATAGACTTGCAGCAGATCGAACGTCCAATCTGGTCCATCACTCAGACGTTTATCTTCCTTAACCTTTTTATGTGTCGAAGTAGTCATCAGCGCACCCTCATTATTTAAAGGTCTTGCTCATTTGGCAGACCCTTTAACAATGATAGCCCAAGTCGCAATAAATCGTTTGAAATCATCTGTGCATCGAAAAAATTGCTGCGAAAAGCAGAAAAACTTGTCGAAGTAGAGATTTTGTCGTTCGTCCATAGCTGGTATGAGGTGCTTAGAGAGTAGGTAATGCCTTGGATATTGCGATAAGGATACACGCCCACATGGCTGCGGAAATTGTCATCACGCAGTAAACCTGTTTGCAAGGAAAACGGAGAGTTCCTGCCACGAAAGGGACGATATAGCGTAGGATCGCAACGAATCTGGAGGAGAACAATAAGAGGCTTCCGTACTTTTCCAAAGCTATTTTCGCTTTGAACATAGGGGGATGATACTTGGCTGGCAGCAGTAGTATGGCTGATTTATGTTGTAAAAACGCGCCGAAGTGAAAGGAGAGCACTGAGCCTAATGTTGCACCAAGCGTTATCATGCACCAGATAGGTAAGAGTGGCATCATGCTCTTACCTAGCGATATGCCTAATAACAAAGTTACCGACGCAGGGGGCAGGAATGGTGAGACGAAAGCCATTGACTTGCCCATAGCGAACAGAAAAATGAGTACTAGTAACTTCTTGCAGTCAGGCATGTAATTTATCAGTAAGTTTTCTAATTCATTCATTTTTAAACATATAAATGCTGGTTAACTTTATTGAACGAGTACGACAAAGCCCGTAATGGGCATCGCAGGAAGATAAATAAGCCAAGCAATAATCTCTCATTCCTTTCTTAAACCAACGGTAAATTAGTCAACTTCTGTGACCGATTCAGGTAGCCTACAGGCATACCCAAAGAGTAAACGATAGTAGTTCCAAGGTTGATGTTTCCCCTCCTATTTACCTGTCGGAATAACCAGAAAGGTAAAAAACGTGTCATTCTTTATTAAATGGAATAAAAATCCAAATTAAGTTAATTTTCTAAATTTATACTCTAATGCAACAAAGTGAGCAGTGAATGGCTTTAAAGCGTACTTCTACGCTCGATTAGGTCGAAAATAGTACGTCTTTGTTTAAAATTTTGCCCAAGACATGGATTGACATCATCTATTGAGCAGTGTTTTGCAGGAAGAACGCATATTTGGTAAAATAATTGTGAATCTTGTCACGATAGATAATTAATTTGTTGGATGGTTTTTTACGCTGAGTTAATTTCCTGTGACCAGGTGATTGTGCTTTTTAAAAACGTTGGCAGGAGGCGAAAATGCATGTGGTAATTTTAGGGAGCGGGGTAGTGGGGGTGGCTAGCGCCTGGTACTTAGCGAAGGCGGGTCACGAGGTGACAGTGATTGACCGTCAGCCTGGGCCAGCACTTGAAACCAGTGCGGCCAATGCCGGTCAGATCTCGCCAGGTTATGCTGCACCTTGGGCGGCACCGGGTGTACCGCTAAAAGCCATTAAATGGATGTTTCAGCGACATGCGCCGTTGGCGGTTCGCCTTGATGGCAGTAGTTTCCAGTTGCGCTGGATGTGGCAAATGCTGAAAAACTGTAACACCACCCATTATATGACCAACAAAGGACGTATGGTGCGCTTGGCTGAATATAGCCGTGACTGCATAAAGGCACTACGCGAAGAAACTGGGATTCAGTATGAAGGCCGTCAAGGGGGAACATTGCAACTGTTTCGTACCCCGCAGCAGTTCGAAAACGCCGCCAAGGATATTGCCGTGTTGGAAGATGCAGGGGTCCCTTACAAGCTGCTAGAATCCAGCCAATTGGCAACCATTGAGCCTGCCCTCGCTCAGGTGGCACATAAACTGACAGGTGGACTTCAGTTACCGAACGATGAAACCGGGGATTGCCAGTTGTTCACGCAACACTTGGCTAAATTGGCCCAGCAGGCGGGTGTCAATTTTCTCTTTAATCATAATGTCGATGGTTTGCTGGTGGATGGCGATAAAATTGCCGGAGTGAGATGCGACGGAGAAATTATCAAGGGCGACAGCTATGTTGTCGCGTTCGGCTCATATTCCACAGCATTGTTGCGTGGTCTGGTTTCTATACCTGTTTACCCGCTTAAAGGCTATTCATTAACTATCCCAATCGCTGATGAAGCTGCTGCTCCATTCTCAACCGTACTCGATGAAACCTTTAAAATTGCAATCACCCGTTTTGATCAGCGAATTCGTGTTGGTGGCATGGCGGAAATTGTTGGTTTCAATACTCAGTTAGAGCAGAAACGCCGTGAAACTCTGGAGATGGTGGTACGTGATCTTTATCCAAACGGTGGGCGTATTGAGGAGGGGATATTCTGGACGGGCCTTCGACCGATGACGCCTGATGGCACACCCATTGTTGGCCGTACTTCTCTTAAGAATCTCTATTTGAATACCGGACATGGCACGCTAGGTTGGACTATGGCCTGTGGTTCTGGTCAACTGCTGGCTGATTTGATTTCAGGTACCAAACCAGCGATCTCATCAGACGATCTGGCGGTAGCGCGTTATAGTAATCGCGGCAGTAAGGAGCAGGCCTTCCCGCGCAACGATGTGCACCCGGTACGTTGAATATTGCCATGCTTCCGGTCTGAAGGCTGATAACTCGCAATAAATCTGCTGGGTAGGTTTTAAAAGGAGATACAAGGCGGTGTAGATATGCTTTGAAATATGCACAACTGCTTATTCGCGCTATGATAACCCGTGTCTTTTTGCCAGGTTGCCACGGTTGAGAACGTTCATTTTTATTGTATGCATGGTGGGTTATCTGTTGGTGTTAGGCTACCTTGGCGTTTTCGTGGCTGACAAAATTTGCGAAAATGCCCGCAGCTCTAGCAAGATTTGCCGGATGGTAGATATATCAGAACCTTATATTCATAAGTAACCAATAGTCCTAGACAGTTTCGTCCAGCAATAAATGTCAATATGACCCAAGGCGGTTTAGTCGAGGCATGACTGAAGAAGTATGAGCAAGCTTTAGTCCTGGGGGCCATTTTTATGGCAAGTATTTGCAATTTTCATGTAGTAACAAGTATTCAGAATATTCGCTTTTAATT
The DNA here is from genome assembly GCF_044865145.1 of Serratia aquatilis. NCBI lineage: Bacteria > Pseudomonadati > Pseudomonadota > Gammaproteobacteria > Enterobacterales > Yersiniaceae > Serratia > Serratia aquatilis. Next base: position 2,421,361 of record NZ_CP173186.1, read on the forward strand.
ACAATGACACGTGAACTAATCCCCTGATTACCAGTCTGTATAACTAAGTTCCGTTTAGCCAATAACCTAACGCACATGGTGGTAACATATTGATATGGAAGGCTATGAGTGTGAAAAAGGAACCAGCATACTGCTTGTATGCACATTTTTGACTTATTTTCTGATGCCGCCTGCATTAGCAACTTACATTTTTGAATGGCTTAATTTGAATCCCTTCAATATTGTTAAAGGATGGCATTTTAATCCATTTTCCGCAGATCGTGGAATACCATTCTACCAGACCTTTTTCTACCTGCTTACCATATGGTTTATTGTCAATTTGGTTATGTGGGGAGGGGTATTATTGCTGTTTAGATTATATCAAGGCTACAAATCCCGCAGCGAATCATAAGTTAGCAACTGCGTTTAAGTGAAAGGGGTCACAATGCATTTTTCTGGGGCTGATGGGATTTGTATCGCTAAAATAGAGAAAACAACAATACTACAGGTAGACTCAATGGCCAAGTCAGACCAATGATCAAAGCGCTGAAAAACCGGATTTTAATGGTTTCACGGCTTACTAAAAATGTAATGATCATTGAAACGACCAAACCAATTAAATAAATGTATTGTATCACTACCCACAGCGATGACATGAAACCAAGCCCGGTTGTTATTCTTTAATGCATTTTAGATTGAGATCCTTTTATAATCAATGGCTGTTTTATCCTTATGATAAGTAAAGGAAATGCTCATCTCTGCCGGAAAATTAAGCAGGGCATTAAAAATAATCATAAATAAACCTTGCTAATGAATGATGCTTATGAGTAAATAGCGTCATCGGTTTGTAGCACAGACCTTATGAAAGCAATTTTAGTAAAGTAGTTCTCAGTATTAGCGATATCCTATATAGATACCTCTTCTTCCGCGAATTTCCTTCTTTAGTGCCCCATAAGTTTTCACTGAATAGCAGACCCCTTTCGCCACTATGGCGGCCAAAATAATGAAGGAAGTATCTATGTCTAATAAAATGACTGGTTTAGTAAAATGGTTTGACGCTGGTAAAGGTTTTGGTTTCATTTCTCCTGCTGATGGCAGCAAAGATGTGTTCGTACACTTCTCTGCTATCCAAGGCAATGACTACAAAACCCTTGATGAAGGCCAAAAAGTTGAATTCACCATCGAAAATGGTGCTAAAGGCCCTTCGGCTGGTAACGTTACTGCGATGTAACGTGAAGTAGCCCTGTGGTTAGACCTTGCAATAGCGATGATGGCGTAAGCCTGAGCAGACAAGTAATAATCCACACCATCAATCCCGGGCTTGTTCCGGGATTGAATCTGTTTTTTAGCTTCGAAAAAACCTGAAAGTGTTAATTACTTGATTAACAGAAAAGCCTGTTCTAAAAAGTAGTTTTTTCTGTTGTGAAAGGGTCGCGCTTAGGCTGCGTAAGGTTGGAGTGTTCGATGGACGCTTACGCCACACCATGACGGCCGGGAAAGTGACCGGCAAATTTTTACAATTCATGCCCACATCTGATTTGATGAGATGTTTGGCAGAACAATGTGTTAATTTTGTTCCCCAAAACTCATTGCAACTCACTGATTAACAACGCTCGTCAACATCACTCAGCGGCATAAAAAAACAGCCAGAAAATGATATTTAACTGGCTGTTTTTATTGGTTAAATAGGCATTTTATGCCGTCTGCTTATGGAATAACTCCCGGAATACTGGGTAAATATCATCCGGTTCACGGATGTGTTGCATAGCAAAGTTTTCAAATGTCGCTTGCAGTTGCTCATATTCACGCCACAGCGTTTGGTGGGCTCGGCGAGTGATTTCGATGTAACTATAGTAACGTACTACAGGCAAAATGTTTTTTGCCAACAGCTCGTGACATAGTGGTGAGTCATCCGCCCAGTTGTCGCCGTCAGAAGCCTGTGCAGCATAAATGTTCCACTGTGCAGGATCGTAACGCTCTTCCACCACTTCGCTCATCAATTTCAAGGCACTAGATACAATTGTGCCGCCGGTTTCCTGGGAATAAAAGAATTCTTGCTCATCAACCTCTTTAGCCTGGGTGTGATGGCGAATATAAACGACATCCACGTTCTTATAGGTTCTGCTGAGGAATAGATACAGCAGAATATAAAAACGCTTTGCCATGTCTTTAGTCGCCTGATCCATTGAGCCGGATACGTCCATTAGGCAAAACATTACTGCCTGACTGGAAGGCTCTGGACGGCGCTCATAATTCTTGTAACGCAGGTCGAAGGTATCAATAAACGGCACGCTTTCAATTTTTTTACGCAGCTCAGCAATTTCCTTGCGAAGACGTTCCTCTTCCAGCAATTGTACCGGCTCGGTATTTTCCAACTGAGCAAGGCTGTCTTCAAGTTCATGCAATGCCCGCCGTTTACCGGCGGTCATTGCCGTACGCCTTGCCAAAGAATTTTGCAGTGAGCGTACAACGCTAATATTAGCTGGTACACCATTAGCGGTATAACCTGCACGGTGTGTTTTATATTCCGTTAGTTGCTTATATTGATTCTTCTTCAGATTAGGAAGTGCCAGATCCTCGAACAACAAGTCGAGATACTCATCTTTAGAGATCTGGAATACAAATTCGTCTTGCCCTTCTCCGTTTTGGCTGGCGTTACCCTGGCCACTGCCGCCGCCTCCGCCGCCACCTTGAGGGCGTTCGACACGATCATTCTGTACGAAGTGATCGTTACCAGGATGAACACGATGACGTGTACCACCATGGCCTTGATGAAACATAGGTTCGCTGATATCGCCGGCAGGAATCGAAACCGATTCGCCACTATCCACATCGGTAACCGAACGCTTATTGATGGCTTCGGCGATCGACTGTTTGATTTGCGACTTATAACGACGCAAGAAACGCTGGCGGTTCACCATGCTCTTGTTTTTGCCATTAAGCCGTCGGTCAATAAAATACGCCATACATCCCCCAAACAACGTTGCCAACTTTCTCTACCCTGCATTTTTTTAAGCTACAGCGTCGTTGGCTTTATGTGTTTTCCCCAGCCGAATGAGTGGCTGGGGATCACACATGAATACCTAGATGCAACCCAAAATCGATTGGGTAAACAGGCCATCTATGACGTCATTTACCGCTGACATCATGAAGATTTTCTCACCCGCAGATACCATTCGCAAAGTAAGCGAACCTGTTTGCGTGTATAGCCTTTCTCCATCATACGGTCGACGAAATCATCGTGTTTTTTCTGCTCATCCGTTGAGGTTTTAGCATTAAAGGAAATGACTGGCAGTAACTCTTCGGTGTTCGAGAACATTTTCTTCTCGATAACCGTACGCAACTTCTCGTAACTGGTCCAATTCGGGTTCCGGCCACTATTATTGGCGCGTGCACGCAGGACAAAATTGACGATTTCGTTGCGGAAATCTTTCGGGTTGCTGATACCGGCTGGTTTTTCGATTTTTTCCAGTTCGGCATTCAATGACTCACGGTCAAACAACTGACCAGTGTCCGGATCTCTATACTCCTGATCCTGGATCCAGAAGTCCGCATAGGTCACATAACGGTCGAAAATGTTCTGACCATATTCAGAATACGATTCCAAGTAAGCTGTCTGAATTTCCTTACCGATAAATTCGGCATATTTCGGGATCAGATAGCCTTTCAGGTGCTCAAGGTATTTTTCAGCAATATCCTGTGGGAACTGTTCACGCTCGATCTGTTGCTCCAGCACATAGAATAAGTGTACTGGGTTGGCCGCAACTTCGGCATGATCAAAGTTGAATACCCGAGACAGGATTTTGAAGGCAAAACGAGTCGAAAGACCATTCATCCCTTCATCAACCCCAGCATAATCGCGATATTCCTGGTACGACTTGGCTTTAGGATCGGTGTCTTTCAGACTTTCGCCATCATAAACACGCATCTTTGAGTAGATGCTTGAGTTTTCGGGTTCTTTCAGCCGCGATAGCACGGTGAAACGAGCCAGGGTTTCCAACGTTCCCGGAGCGCAAGGTGCGTGAGTCAACTCGCTATGATCTAGCAGTTTATCGTAGATCTTAATTTCTTCTGAAACACGTAAGCAGTATGGCACCTTGACAATGTAAACACGGTCGAGGAATGCCTCATTGTTCTTGTTGTTTCGGAAGGTGACCCATTCCGATTCGTTTGAGTGAGCCAGGATAATACCGCTGAACGGCAGGGCAGAGATCCCCTCGGTTCCGTTATAGTTACCTTCCTGAGTGGCAGTTAGCAGAGGATGCAGCACCTTGATAGGCGCTTTGAACATCTCCACGAACTCCATTATCCCTTGGTTAGCGCGGCACAGTGCACCAGAGTAGCCATACGCATCTGGATCATTCTGCGCATGGTTTTCCAATTTACGAATGTCCACTTTACCGACCAGGGCAGAAATATCCTGGTTATTCTCATCACCGGGTTCAGTTTTAGCGATTGCAATTTGTTCTAGTATCGAAGGACGAACCTTCACAACTTTGAATTTTGTAATGTCGCCACCAAACTCGTGCAGGCGTTTTGCTGCCCACGGCGACATAATGGTGCCAAGATAGCGAGTTGGGATGTTGTATTCTTTGTCAAGAATAGTGGCATCCTCTTGCGGGTTAAACAGGCACAAAGGGTGGTCATTTACCGGGCTGCGTTCGCCGTTGGCGCTCAGAGTGTAAATAGGTACGCGTTGCATCAACGCTTTCAGACGTTCTGCCAGCGAAGATTTCCCGCCCCCTACAGGCCCCAGCAGATAGAGAATTTGTTTCTTCTCTTCCAGGCCCTGCGCTGCGTGTTTCAGGTAAGAGACTATCTGTTCGATAGCTTCTTCCATGCCGTAAAATTCCTCAAATGCCGGGTAGCGAGCGATCACGCGGTTGGAAAACAGGCGCGACATGCGTGATTCGAGCGCGGTGTCCACCATGACCGGTTCACCGATAGCCATTAGGAGACGTTCCGCCGCATTGGCATAGGCACTGCGATCTTGCCTGCAAATGGTAAGAAATTCCTGCAGTGTGAACTCTTCGTCCTTGGCAGCTTCGTAGCGCTGGCGATAGTGATCAAATATGTTCATGGCGATGCCCGTCCTTTCGTTATTAGCACAGGTTAAAAAGGAGCTGGTGTTTGTATTCTGGCTCCCGAAAGAGTGAACTCTCACTGAGTACAGCAACTCGTATGCCAACTTGGTGCGCTTATTATCGCGAGTTGCGCTTTAATTGCCACTGAGCTCAAGATCAATTCACCTTCTGATTTAAGCGTAGTTGCATACTGGAAAATTTCCTGCAAGAAAAGTGGCTTTTTTAAGTCATTTCAATGACTCAGTTACAGCAGAGACAGCCGAATGCCTTATCTGATGCGGGTTGTGGTAAAAAACGGCATTAATAATTAATTTTTTTTTCTAAGTTATTCGATCTTCATCATTTTCTTTTGTAAATATCAGGCAAGCGATCACATTTTCACATAAACTACGTGCAATATTTACACAAACTTATGGATGGAAAAACCAGTGAAAATTTATCAACTCAAAACGCTAGCGTTTATCGCTGCCGCGATGGTTTACGGGCATAGCGCTCAAGCTGGGAACTTGTCACTTGGTGCTGGTGCAGGGATTGCGGCAGAGCCTTACCGCGGTTATAAAACCAAAGTTTATCCGGTGCCGATCATTAACTACGAGAATGATAACTTTTATTTCCGTAGTCTTACCGCTGGATATTATCTGTGGAATGACCAGCAGAATAAGCTCAGCATCACTGCCTACTACCTTCCTCAGTTTTTTAAACCCGGTGATAGCGATGATGACCGCATGAGGCTTTTAGATAAGCGTCGCAGCACGCTGATGGCAGGGCTGGCGTATTCCCATAATGCAGCGTGGGGTAGTATCCGCACTGTATTATCTGGGGATATGTTGAATAACAGTAACGGCATGCTGGGTGATGTGGCATACCTTTATCGGTTTACGCCAGATAACTGGACACTTGTGCCAGGTGTCGGTGTTACGTGGACCAGTAAGAATCAGACCGAGTACTACTATGGTGTTAGTGAAAACGAGTCACAACGCAGTGGTTTGGATAGCTATAAGCCAGGTAATAGTTTGGCGACATACGTTGAACTGACGGCAAATTATAAATTCAACCCGAACTGGAATGCTTTTGTGACAGGGCGCGTTATCAGACTGTCCAACGAAGTTAAGGACAGTCCAATGGTAGATAAATCATACACAGGGCTCATGTTGACAGGTGTGAGTTACAACTTCTAGCTTGGTATGCACTGCAAGTGAGCATAGGTTGCACTAAAAAGGGGCGTTGGCGCCCCTTTTGCTATACTACAGTGCACTGCTCCCAACTGAGACTCAGCTATGCTTGCGACTACGGAATTTAGCGGCCAAACGAGCAGGCTGTTCCCCTGAAGCAACCAATGGTTTTGATATACGCCCGGTCTCAACACAAACCATGGTCTTATAGCCATTATCAGACATGTCGGCCATGCTGCCAGACAGTTCGGCACCAGGGTTCCAAGCGATCACATCACTCATGTGTTGATGGCTTATTTCGATAGTGCGTTGTAGCACTGGATCATTAATGAGGCTGCAGGCTGCTGCGTGGGTATAAATTCGGTCGGTTTGCCCGGTAAACACCAGATCACCCACTTGGCGTGATTCAGCGCCTTTGGCTACTTTATCAATAAACTGTTCACCCAAACCTGCAACTTTTACGCTGCTGATATCCCCAATCTGGAAGTAGGTATGCAGTGCTGCTGTAGCCTGATAATTCCCATGTGACTCAAGTTCAATCTCACATTCTTCACCAAGCCTGAAGCGGGCAATCAGGGTGAAATCATGCGGCCATAGTTCGCGGGTTTGCTCGTTATCTTTGAGTGTGAAAGTCAGGATCACACCGTTGTCATCTTCGCCGTGAGCCGTTAGCTGCCAAGGTTGATTACGGGCAAAGCCATGAGATGGATTGCTTACTGGGCCGAACCACGGCCAGCAGATTGGCACACCACCCCGGATTGCGACGCCTTTCTTGAATGGCGTATTGCTGCTCAACCAAATTACAGGGTTATCGCCACTTGGTTGCCAGGCTACCAAATGAGCACCTTGAAGAGTAATAGCCGCGCGTACTTTAGGATGTGATACCACGATAATCGGTAATTCGCCCAGTTCGCGCTGACTAATGAATGGGGTGATTTGTTCGGTAACGGGTAGGGTGAAGATTTTTTCGTTCATGTTATAGCCTTCTTTTCGCCGCAAAAACAAATATATCCTATGAATTTCAAATTGCAGTCAGATGGCTGAGTCATGCATCCTCCGAGCCTGCAGCAGCTAAAAATCAAGAGCTGAGAACAGATAACGATGCTGCAGTTGAAAAACAACGGGTACAAAAACAAAAAGGGCGACAATAATGTCGCCTCTTTATACTCAACTTCGCATCATGCCATTACTTGGAGATGTGAGCGATCAAGTCCAGCACTTTGTTAGAGTAACCAGTTTCGTTATCGTACCAAGAAACCAGTTTCACGAAAGTGTCGCTTAATGCGATACCTGCTTTGGCATCGAATACAGAAGTCAGTTTCTCACCGTTGAAATCGGTAGAGACAACTTCATCTTCGGTGTAGCCCAGCACGCCTTTCAGCTCGCCTTCAGAAGCGGCTTTGATGGCGGCACAAATCTCTTTGTAAGAAGCTGGTTTTGCCAGACGAGCAGTCAGGTCAACAACAGACACGTTCGGAGTAGGAACGCGGAACGCCATACCGGTCAGTTTGCCGTTCAGTTCTGGGATAACTTTACCTACAGCTTTAGCCGCACCGGTAGAAGAAGGGATGATGTTCTGAGATGCGCCGCGGCCGCCGCGCCAGTCTTTGTGAGACGGGCCATCAACGGTTTTCTGGGTAGCGGTAGTAGCGTGAACAGTAGTCATCAGCGCTTCAACGATACCGAATTTATCGTTGATAACTTTAGCCAGTGGTGCCAGGCAGTTTGTGGTACAAGAAGCGTTAGAAACGATTTCCTGGCCAGCGTAGGACTTGTGGTTCACACCCATAACAAACATTGGGGTGTCATCTTTAGATGGGCCAGTCAGAACAACTTTCTTGGCACCAGCTGCAATGTGTTTACGAGCGGTTTCGTCAGTCAGGAACAGGCCAGTTGCTTCAGCAACGATGTCAACGTTGACTTCATTCCACTTCAGGTTAGCCGGATCTCTTTCTGAGGTACAACGGATGGTTTTGCCATTAACAACCAGATGGCCGTCTTTAACTTCTACAGTACCGTTGAAACGGCCATGAGTAGAGTCATACTTCAGCATGTAAGCCATGTACTCAGCATCTAACAGATCGTTGATTGCAACGATTTCGATGTCAGAACGTTCCTGAGCAGCACGGAAAACAATGCGACCGATACGGCCAAAACCGTTGATACCTACTTTGATAGTCATATATTCCACCAGCTATTTGTTAGTGAATAAAAGGTTGGTTGTAAAATTACAAAAACCTTACCGAGCGTCAAGCGGAATCGTGTCAATTCTTGCGGCAAGTCAAACCAAAGGCTGGGTTTTGCACACGAATTGCACATTCCGTTTTCGTCCGACCTCTGTTTGATATGGAGGCAAATTGCTAAGTATAAAGTCCATACGTGCAAAATTTGTGAGGAAAGTCACACAGAATTGCGGCGTAACCTTTATGCGCTACAGTCTAGGCTAAAAATGCCTGCAGCGTTGTTAATTTTTCGTTATTATTGCTCACTGTTTTCGTTGTAATGATCTCTATTCTGGGAATAGCACAGATGGCTAAAGATATACCCCCCAACCAACCGCGCGCTGAACTGAATGAAATCCAACGCTATGTGACGCAAGAACGCGGGACTGAAGCCCCATACTCGGGAAAACTGCTGCACAACAAACGTGAAGGCGTCTACCACTGCCTGTGCTGCAATACGCCACTATTTTACTCCGACAGCAAGTATGACTCAGGCTGCGGTTGGCCAAGTTTTTATCAACCGGTATCTGATGATGCAGTTCGCTATCTCGATGATAAATCTCATAATATGCATCGAGTCGAGATTCGCTGTGGTCACTGTGATGCCCATTTGGGGCACGTGTTCCCTGATGGACCACAGCCGACTGGCGAACGCTATTGTGTCAACTCTGCTTCGCTGGCCTTTACCGACGGTGAAAGCGGTGAGAAAACTGCTGGTTAAGTAGTAATTAGATCAACAAAATCGATTCAGCTAGTTATTCTATTTTACCCATGAGTGAGGAAATGCTCTGATGGAAGTAAAAGATCTGATTGCGGCCATGACGCCGGAAATTTACCAACGGTTAGTCCAGGCAGTCGAACTGGGTAAGTGGCCGGATGGTGTTGCTTTGACTGCCGAGCAGAAGGAACACAGCCTTCAGGCAGTAATGCTTTGGCAGTCGATGAACAACACCGAAGCGCAACATATGAGTATTGGTACCGACGGGCAAATCGTAATGAAAAGCAAACAAGAGCTGAAGCAACAGTTTGTTGCGGAGCCTTTCACCAAACTTAAGCCGCAGTAAAATTGAACAGTAGGGCGATGGCCGCATCGCCCTAGAGATTTAAAATCTTGCGTGATTGCTAAAGGTTGCCCTTGAGTTTACTGCTGAATAAATTGTGACAGCGTAACAAGTTGTGCTCCTGCATGTTGCATTTCAGTCAACGCATGCTGGCTATCTAGCGGCTGCAAATTGACACCGCGGCAACCATCGATAATCACCTGAGTGTGATAGCCCAGGTTTAGGGCATCTAACACACTGTATTTAACGCAATAATCAGTTGCTAATCCCATGATGGCAAGATGCGTGATCCCTTGGAATTGAAGCCATCTGTGAAGTGCTGTTTGTGCTCTATGTCCGTTGTCAAAGAAAGCGCTGTAACTGTCGATATCAGGGTCTTCACCTTTACGAAAAACCGCTGCGATGTGCTGCCGATTGAGCTGAACATGGAGCTCAGCACCATATGTTTCTTGCACACAATGCACAGGCCACCAAACCTGTGGTAACCCTTTAAGTTGTCCTAGCGTACCGACTTCTGTGTGTGAATTTACCGCAAAACTGCGGTGATTAGCCGGATGCCAATCTTGGCTGGCAACGATGACTTCATTACGAGCACGACAAACTTCGATTGCCAGATTAGCTATGGCAATGGTGTCATCGCCCTCAGCCACGGCCAAAGCGCCCCCTGGGCAAAAATCGTTTTGTAAATCAATCAATAACAAAGCGGTTTTCATCTTCACTCCAAAATCGGTTAACCCACTGAGCTGAGTTCGCCACGTAAGTCCTGCTGCATCTGAGTACGGATTTGTTCAGGGGTAAGTTGCTGGCTCAAGAGGTAGTGCAACTTGGTTAGCGTTGCTTCCACCGTCATATCAAAACCGCTGACCACTCCAGCCTGTGCAAGTGCATTACCTGTGGCATAACCTTCCATGTTGACTCGACCCGAAATGCATTGGGTCAGGTTAACGACCACGATGCCACGCGCGGATGCATCACGCAATTCATCAATTAATTCGGCTTTTTGCGGAGCATTGCCAACACCGTACGAGCGTAGAATTAGCGCTTTTACCGGTTGAAGCAAATAGTTACGCACAACGGCACCAGAAATTCCGGGATAAATCGTAACAACGCCAATCGGCTGAGGAGTGATGTTATGTACGATCAAATCACCATTACAAACCGGAGATGAAATGCCGGCCTGACGGCGGATATGGATCCCTGCCTCTAGAAGTGGAGGCAAGTTTGGGGAGGCAAAGGCATCAAAACCATCGGCATGAGCTTTAGTGGTACGGTTGCCACGAAACAGTTTGTTGTTGAAGAACAGACTGACTTCATTTATCGGATGGTTGGCCGCCAGATATAGTGCATTCAGCAGGTTGGTTTGACCATCAGAACGCAGTTCTGCCAAAGGTATTTGTGACCCTGTCACAATAACCGGTTTATCGAGATTTTCCAGCATGAAAGAGAGTGCAGAGGCGGTAAACGCCATGGTATCCGTACCATGGAGGATGACAAATCCGTCATATCGCTCGTAATTCTGCTTAATATCATCTGCGATGTGTTGCCAATCCTCGGGTGTCATATCTGAAGAGTCGATCAGCGGCATATATTCATGAATGGTAAAGTCAGGCATTTCCTGCCTGTGGAATTCAGGCATAAGTGCCAGTTGGCATTGCAGATGGCCGGAAACCGGGATATAGCCGTGCTCAGAGCGTTGCATACCGATAGTGCCACCGGTATAAGAGACGTAAATGGATTTTTTTTGCATAACAAAAATCTTATGGGCTCAGATTGACTGAATTATAGGAAGAATGTGGTAGAAAAAAGCCCGGTGGGTGGCCGGGCGAGAGATTAAAATACTAGCGAACTTCACCGCATGTCAGGCAGATCGCATAGCGATGTTGCGGATCGTTCAGATTATTGAACAAACCCGGTTGCTCTTTCATTGCCATAGCAACTGAGGCGAGTGGTGCTGGTAGCATCGATTGGATCGCGGCCGGCAACATCGCATGGATAGAAATGCCGAATTGACTTAGGAACATATCTGCCAGGCTCGGACTATCGACAAACCAGCTAAGTTGCCATTCTGGTAATTTTGCCAGCTCTGCAGCTTTTTTCACTGCGTCGTCAAAATCGCCCAGTTGGTCAACCAAGCCATTTTTCTTGGCGTCACTGCCAATCCACACGTGGCCTTGAGCAATCTTATCAACCTGTTCTGGTGTCATTTTACGTGCAGTGGCGACAAGGTCGATAAAGTTTTGATACCCATTCTCAATGTTCATCTGCATCATCTGCGAGAAAGCGGGCGGCAACGCTTTGGTTAGGGCCAGATCCGCTAGTGGGGAGGTAGCAACACCATCGGTATGAACACCAATGCTGCCAAGCGTATTCTCATAGGTGTTGATGACACCGAAAATACCGATTGAACCGGTAAGTGTGCTAGGGCTGGCAATAATGTAATCTGCCGGTGTTGAAATCCAATACCCGCCAGATGCCGCCATACCGCCCATGGATACGACTACAGGTTTACCCGCAGCACGAGTAGCTGCTAATTCTGAACGAATCACCTCTGACGCGCTAACGCTGCCTCCTGGGCTATTCACACGCAAAACCACGGCTTTGATTTTCGGATCCAGCCGAGCCTGACGCAATTCAGCGGCGGTTGAATCACCCCCTACGGCACCCGGCGTCTGTTGACCATCCATAATTGCGCCGTTGGCAAGGATGACTGCTATCTCTCCACCTTTATCTGGCGTAGGTTTAGGCTGATAATCGTAGATGCTTACCGCGTTGAAATTATTACTTTGCTTATTCCAACCGAAAGCTTTCACCAACTGGTTTTCTATTTCTGTCCGGGATGCCAGTTCATCGACCAGTTTGCTGTCTAAAGCGAACTTCGCCGTATTCCCACCGGCTGCCTGTAAGCCTTGAATGATACCTGTAGCGCCTGGGAATAGTTGCTCAGGCGTGAGTTGACGATTAGCCGCAACCGTAGTCAGATAGTTTTGCCACAGTCCGCCAACCCAGCGGTTATCTGCTTCCCTGGCCTCTGGTGACATATCATCGCGGATCAAGGGCTCTACGGCTGACTTGTAGGTGCCAACTCGGAATATGTTGGTTGTGACCTTGAGGTTTTCCAGAAGCGATTTGTAGTACAGGTTATTGGTGGCAAAACCATGAAGGTCTACAGCACCTTGTGGTGATAGGAATACTTTATTGGCATAGCTGGCCAGAAAATACTGCGTCTGATTGTAGCTATCGCCAATAGCAAAAATCGGTTTACCGCTGTCGCGGAATTCGCGCAGTGCTTTACCAATATATTGCAATGAGGGCTGGTCGGCTCCGGCAAAGTCATTCAACTGTAATACCATGCCGGTGATGTTTTTATCATCTCTAGCCTGGCGGATGGTATCTACAAGATCAAACAGCGAATTCTCTTGTAAACGGTTGCTAGAAGCACCTAACAGTTCACGGCCCCACTGACGAACACGGCTGTTCATTGAGGGTTGATCGACGACTACGCCGCTGAGATCAACCAGTAATGCGCCTTTAGGGGCTTCTACAGAGGTACTGCTTTGGAATGAAAGATAAACACCAACCCCAACCAGGATCAGTAAAACCAGGAACAAGTTAAGGATCAGTTCCCTGACAAAATTAACCAGGCGCCATGACCATTTGAATATACCTGCAATAAATCGCCACAATGTGCGCATATGCTCTCCAACAAGAGTCGAGAATGTCCCGCTATCCTAATGAGTGGATCAGGAAATGTCAGCTTTAAATCATCTGTACGTACAGTATTACAGAGGCTGTAACTCCTTGTTGAGCTATGTTAACGTGATTTAAATGAAAATTGTTATCAGGAGTAAATGATGGATGCATTGGAACTTTTGCTGAACCGTCGTTCAGCGTCGCGTCTGGTAGCCCCGGCACCTACAGGTGAGATACGCCAGAATATCATTAATGCTGGTATGCGAGCCCCCGATCATGGCGCACTGCAGCCGTGGCGTTTTGTGTTGATCGAAGAGCAGGGATTGGTCCGTTTCAGTGAATTATTGCAGACTGCGGCCAAACAGGATGAATTGGATGCGACGGCAATCGAAAAGGCTAAACAGGCTCCTTTCCGGGCTCCATTGATTATCACCGTTGTAGCCCACTGCAGTGAAAATCCGAAAGTACCACGCTGGGAGCAGGTTGTATCAGCCGGTTGTGCAGTGCAGGCGATGCAGATGGCTGCACTTGCGCAAGGGTTTAACGGCATTTGGCGCACCGGTGTCTGGACCGAGCATCCGTTGGTTCGTGAGGCTTTTGCCTGCCGTGAACAAGACGAAATTGTCGGTTTTCTCTACCTAGGTACTCCACAATTGAAAGCTTCAACTAAAGTTGTTGCTCCCGATAGTTCGCCTTTTGTCAGTTATTACTGATCAAGAACGTTGGTTCGTGCACTAAAGTGCGCGATATCCCACAATTCTGTACTGTTTCTGAGCAGGTCGAACGCATAATGGCAACCTGCTCTTACCAATCCCTTCGGCAAGCGCTACCCTATGCCTCATCGTGATATCCTTGTTGTGTATGACTCAAAGGGAGTGGACTATGACATTGCCAGCCATTCGTTTAACCCAGTACAGCCATGGCGCTGGCTGCGGCTGTAAAATCTCACCGAAAGTTCTTGAAACCATACTGCATAGCGAACAGGAAAAGTTTATCGATCCGCATCTGTTAGTGGGCAATGAAACACGTGACGATGCTGCTGTGTATGACATTGGCAACGGTGTTGGGATTATCAGTACCACAGATTTTTTTATGCCTATCGTTGATAACCCGTTCGATTTTGGCCGCATTGCTGCGGCAAATGCGATTAGCGATGTGTATGCGATGGGTGGCAAGCCGATCATGGCAATCGCTATTCTGGGTTGGCCGATTGCAACACTGCCTGCGGAAGTGGCTCAGCAGGTGATTGATGGTGGGCGCTATGCTTGCCAGCAAGCGGGGATCGTGCTAGCCGGTGGGCACTCGATTGATGCTCCAGAACCGATTTTTGGCTTGGCAGTGACCGGGATAGTTAGTACAGAACGCGTCAAGAAAAACAGTGCGGCTCGGCCTGGAAGCAAGCTGTTCCTGACAAAGCCACTTGGCATAGGCGTGCTGACGACGGCAGAAAAGAAAAGTAAGTTACAACCAGAGCATGAAGGGTTGGCAACGCAGGTGATGTGTCAATTAAATAAGCCTGGAGCTGATTTTGCCGAAGTCGCTGGCGTGACGGCAATGACCGATGTTACTGGTTTTGGGCTACTTGGTCACCTTACTGAAATGTGCCAGGGGTCTGAACTACAAGCAACCCTATGGTTTGATCAGATACCCAAGTTACCTGATGTTGAACGTTACATCGCTGAAGGCTGTGTGCCGGGGGGAACAGGGCGTAATTTTGACAGTTATGGTCACCTGATTGGTCCTCTGAGCGATCTGCAGCGTCAACTACTCTGTGATCCGCAAACGTCTGGTGGCCTGTTACTGGCCGTTTTGCCTGAGGCAGAGTCTGAAGTTATGGCAATTGCCGCCCGTCATGGTATCACCATGAATGCAATCGGTGAGTTGCATATTGTTCAGCCAGGCAAGTCGCTGGTAGAGGTTGTCTAGTGTGGTAACTGTGCAAACCAGGATGGATACAAAAGACTATCAGCGCCTTTTTCTGCAGGATGTTCCGCTTATCGATGTCCGCGCTCCCATAGAGTTTCAGCAAGGTGCTTTCCCTTCGGCCATAAACTTGCCTTTGATGAATGACAGCGAACGCCAGATAGTGGGGACTTGTTTCAAACAACATGGTCAGGAGGCTGCGATTGCCCTGGGCCACAGTTTGGTGAATGGGAAAGCGCGCGATGAGCGAACTCAGGCGTGGATTGAGCGATGTCACAAGCAGCCAGAAGGGTATCTTTACTGCTTTCGCGGTGGGCTACGTTCACAATTAGTGCAGCAATGGCTGCATGAAGCTGGCGTTGATTATCCGCGAGTCCTGGGGGGGTATAAGGCATTACGTAATTTTCTGCTTGATACGCTCGAAACCGTAGCGGCTTTACCGATGGTGATCGTCGGAGGGAATACTGGCTGTGGTAAAACGCTATTGATCAATGAGCTGACCGCTGGGATTGATTTGGAAGGCATTGCCTGCCATCGCGGTTCATCTTTTGGCAGAACGTTGGTGAAACAGTCCACACAGATTAACTTTGAGAATCAATTGGCGGTGAAAATGCTGAAAAAACAGCATGCTGGCTGTCGCCATTGGGTGCTGGAAGATGAAAGCCGAATTATCGGTTCCAATAATTTGCCGTTGGGTTTGTTTAATAGCATGCAGCAAGCGCCCCTAGTAGCCATAGACGACCCGTTTGAAGTGCGGGTAGCTCGGTTGCAGGACGAGTATATCGACAAGATGCGCCTGGCTTTCGAGCAGGCTTATGGTCAAGAGCAAGGTTGGCAACACTATGATGAATATCTGCATCATGGTCTGTTCGCCATTCGTCGTCGCTTGGGGTTGGAGCGTTTCCAACAACTCAGGCAACGATTGGTTTCAGCACTCCAACTGCAACGGACAGGAGGTAACAGTGAGGCCCATCAGCAATGGTTGATACCCTTGTTGCAACATTATTACGATCCGATGTACCGCTACCAATTAGAAAAGAAAACTCAGCGTATTATCTTCCGCGGAAACTATGCTGAGGTAAGAGAATTCCTGATGACGTATAGCCAGAATAGCGGTGAATAATGCGACTATTTATTGCCGAAAAACCGAGTTTGGCCCGCGCCATTGCGGATGTATTACCAAAACCGCATCGTCGTGGGGATGGATTTATTGCTTGTGGTAGCAACGATGTAGTGACCTGGTGTGTAGGGCACCTGCTGGAACAGGCTCAACCGGATGTTTACGACAGCCGTTATGCACGCTGGTCGTTGGCCGATTTACCCATTATCCCGCAGAAGTGGCTGTTACAGCCGCGGCCTTCCGTCAGTAAGCAGCTGAATGCTATTAAAAACTTACTGACGCAAGCTGACGAAGTGATCCATGCGGGAGACCCCGATCGAGAAGGGCAATTATTGGTTGATGAGGTGCTGGATTATCTGGCACTGACGCCGGAAAAACGGCAACGCGTGCGCCGCTGCCTGATTAACGATCTTAATCCGCAGGCGGTCGAACGCGCCATCGAACGTTTGCGGGATAATCGTGACTTCATCCCACTGTGCGTTTCTGCTTTGGCCCGAGCACGTGCCGATTGGTTGTATGGTATCAATATGACCCGTGCCTATACGCTGCTAGGGCGAAGCGCAGGGTATGACGGTGTTCTCTCAGTTGGACGGGTACAGACGCCAGTGTTGGGGCTGGTGGTGCGCCGGGATGAAGAGATCGAAAATTTCATTCCAAAAGATTTTTTTGAAGTGAAGGCGCATATTGTTACGCCAAAAGAAGAACGTTTTGTCGCTCTGTGGCAGCCGAGTGAGTCCTGCGAACCTTATCAGGACGAAGAAGGGCGTTTACTTCACCGGCCATTAGCTGATCATGTGGTTAAACGCATTGAAGGGCAACCGGCGCAGGTCACCTCGTATAATGATAAACGGGAATCAGATACTGCTCCGTTGCCATTTTCCCTTTCAACACTCCAGATCGAAGCCTCCAAGCGCTTTAATTTAAGTGCTCAGCAGGTGTTGGATGTCTGTCAGCGATTGTATGAAACCCATAAGTTGATCACCTACCCGCGCTCAGATTGCCGCTATTTGCCAGAGGAACATTTTGCCGGGCGTCACGCTGTATTGAATGCGATCGGTGTACATCAGCCTGATCTCTACCCGCAGCCGATTATTGATAGTGAGCGCCGCAATCGTTGTTGGGATGATAAAAAAGTAGATGCACACCATGCTATTATTCCAACCGCGCGTGCCAGTAAAGCCAGCTTGAGTAAAGATGAACTGAACGTTTATGGCTTGGTGGCTCGGCAATATCTCATGCAGTTTTGTCCAGATGCGATGTTCCGTAAATGTGTGATTGAACTGGATATTGCTGGAGGTAAGTTTATTGCCAAGGCGCGTTTTCTGGCTGAAGCGGGTTGGCGGACTCTGTTGGGCAGCAAAGAGCGTGATGAGGAAAATGAAGGGGCACCATTGCCTGTAGTTGCCAAAGGTGACGAGTTGTTGTGTGAGCGTGGTGAAGTGGTTGAGCGGCAGACTCAACCACCAAGGCCCTTTACCGATGCCAGTTTGCTTTCAGCCATGACTGGCATTGCACGTTTCGTTCAAGATAAAGCACTGAAGAAAATCCTGCGAGCTACGGATGGTTTAGGTACCGAGGCGACACGAGCGGGCATTATCGAGCTACTGTTCAAGCGAGCATTTCTCTACAAAAAGGGTCGTTATATCCATTCCAGTGAAACCGGGCGGGCGTTGATTCATTCTCTGCCAGATCTGGCTGCTCGCCCCGATATGACGGCACAATGGGAGGCCACACTGACGCAGATCAGCGAAAAATCGTGTCGTTATCAGGATTTCATGCAGCCACTGGAAGGGACTTTACAACAGTTGATCCAACAAGCTAAGCAAAGCCGAGCCAGTACAGCATTTCGTGGCCTACCACCTCCGCCGTCAGCCGGGGCGAAGAAGCGTAAAAAAGGAGCTAGTAAGGTTCGTGAAAACAATGAGTGAGCCTGCTAATCATAAACTGTGAATATTTAGTTAAGGGGCTAATGACAGCCCCTATGCGGATAACGAGATAAGGTAGCTTTCCAGTAGCGGCACATCTGCTGGTGCTAGTGGATAATCTCTGGCTTGCTGTGGTGTTATCCAGATAAATGCTGAATGGCAGTGCAACTGCAAGTCGCCACTGAAAGTTTCAACGCGCCAGGCATGTAAGCGAATAATCCTCTCACTTTGTTGCCACTCATTACTGGCTACGTAACTTCCCACATTGGCAACAATGCCCAACTCCTCCAGAAGCTCGCGCGCAAGAGCCTGCTGTTGGCTTTCATGCGCATCGACTTTACCACCAGGGAATTCCCAGAGGCCAGCTTGATCGCTGTTATTATCGCGCTGTGCAATCAGGATCTTGCCATCTTTTTCGATAATGGCAGCGACAACATCAATGATTTTCATTAGTGGAGCATCAATACCCCGGAATCGACCGGGGCGAGTAAATTACAAAACAAATTCGGCCCAGACTGGCGCATGATCTGAAGGTTTCTCCATCCCACGGATCTGGTAATCAATACCGGTAGCTTTGCAGCGTTCGGCCAATGGTGTGCTGGCCAGAAGAAGATCGATACGTAGGCCACGATTCTCATCAAAACCACGCGAACGATAGTCAAACCAGGAGAATTCATCGTTGCGCTCTGGATTAGCATGGCGATAGGTGTCTACCAGCCCCCAATCCATAAGACGTTTCATCCATTCTCGCTCTTCTGGAAGAAACGAGCATTTACCTGTACGCAGCCATCTCTTGCGGTTCTCTTCACCAATACCGATATCAAAATCGCTAGGACTAATGTTCATGTCGCCCATGATCAATACCGGGGAATCTACAGAAAGTTGTTGTTCCAGATAATTTTGCAGATCTTGATAGAAGCGGCTTTTGGCCGGGAATTTAATAGGGTGTTCGCGGCTTTCACCTTGAGGGAAGTAGCCATTAATGACTGTCAGAGTTCCCAGCGGCGTTGCCAAATCGGCCATAATGATACGGCGTTGCGCATCTTCTTCGTCAGTTGGGAAACCACGGCGTACTGCAAGAGGTTCTGCTTTAGTCAGCAGCGCCACACCGTAGTGGCCTTTTTGCCCATGATAAAATACGTGGTAACCATGTGCACTCACCTCTTCAAGGGGAAACATATCATCATGAACTTTAGTTTCCTGCAGTCCAATTACATCGGGTTGATGCTGTTCAATAATCGCGGCCAATTGATGAGGACGTGCGCGTAGTCCATTGATATTAAAAGAGACAAACTTCATGGGTTCAGCCGTTTTTACCAGAAAAATGTGCTCAGATATTAGCAGAGTTCTGCCTGAAATGTAACGCAGACCAGCGGCCTGATGCCGCTGGCTGGGGCGGAATTATTTTGCCCAGCGATCGTAATTTTTAGGCTGATAATCGTCGAACTGCTGCATCAACGCCAGTGGTGAATCACTAATATGTAGGGTGTTAAGGTAATCGTGACGCATGAAACCTTGATCGGCAACATGCTTAAGGAATTGGCTCAACGGGAGGTAAAAACCGTTTACATCCAATAAACCAACTGGTTTGCTGTGATAGCCGATCTGTCCCCAGGTCCAGATCTCGAACAGCTCTTCCAAGGTACCAATACCCCCTGGTAACGCAATAAACCCATCGGCCAGCTCAGCCATCCGCGCCTTGCGAGTATGCATGTCGTCAACAACTTCCAATGTGGTCAAACCACGATGCGCCGTTTCTGCTTCAACCAAGCGCTGAGGGATAACGCCTATGGCCTCACCGCCGCCCTCAAGCACTGCATCGGCGACAACCCCCATCAAACCTTTCTTACCACCACCATAGACTAAACGCCTCCCTTGAGCGGCAATGGTGTGCCCTAGTTGACGCGCATTCTCGACATAAGCCGGATTATTACCTTCGCTGGCGCCACAGAAGACGCAAATATTATTACGCATGCACTTTTCCTTACTGCATTAAAGAAGTCAGTGGTATAGCGAATTGTTCGCAGGAGTTCAATAGATGTGGGGATAGATTAAGCCACAGGTGCATACTCACTGAAAAAAATGACTTCATTTTACAGTCACGCTTTCGAAGTTTGATGCTACGTAGTTGTCAGGGTTGAAAAAGGTAGGGGATGTTCAGGGATGTTTAATGCTTGATTCTAGGCTTGTCGAAGGTTCTCACCTTCCCCAACATGGCTCAATGTTGCTGACTTTGCTGGTATTAGCTTATTACTGAGGTCTAAATTGGTGGTGGGGGAAGGATTATTCGTCACTACGTTCCTTACCCTTCGGGCCGCGCTGAAGCGCGTTGTTTCGCTGCGCTCAACTCGAACCTTGTCGAAGGTTCTCACCTTCCCCAACATGGCTCAATGTTGCTGAGTTTGCTGGTATTAGCTTATTACTAAGGTCTAATTTGGTGGTGGGGGAAGGATTCGAACCTTCGAAGTCTGTGACGGCAGATTTACAGTCTGCTCCCTTTGGCCGCTCGGGAACCCCACCATTGTAATCATGGGTTGATAATTTTTTACAAAATCTCGTTAAAGTCTAGCAGTAAGACATTGCTAGGATTTTTACTTTTCCCAAATGGCAACTACATCAACATTACCGTTTGGTGTGACCCAAAATTTAAGGTCTAATTTGGTGGTGGGAGAAGGATTCGAACCTTCGAAGTCTGTGACGGCAGATTTACAGTCTGCTCCCTTTGGCCGCTCGGGAATCCCACCAATAGCCTTGCTTGCAAATAACTGTCTTGCTAAGCGGGGCGCATCATATCAAATGAAGCGCATGTGTAAAGTATTGATACGCAGAAAATGAATTGTTTGCCGTTTTTTTATTCTCGACGGTGCTTCCGTGAACGAAAGACACCGTATTGCTAAACAATTACAGGATCACTGTGCGATTACCATATACGAAAACCCGTTGCGCAAGTACATGATAGAGTGCGCGGCTGAGAACGTTCTTCTCAACGTCGCGACCGGCGCGCATCATATCATCCGCAGAGTAGGTATGATCAACATGGATAACGTCTTGCATAATGATTGGGCCTTCATCCAGGCTATCGTTTACATAATGCGCCGTAGCGCCAATGATCTTCACGCCACGTTCATAAGCCTGATGATAAGGGCGAGCACCTATAAATGCTGGCAGGAATGAGTGATGAATGTTGATAACCTGGTTCGGGTAATGCTGTACGAAAGCCGGGGTGAGCACACGCATGTATTTGGCAAGGACAACATAGTCCGGTAGGTATTGGTCGATCTGTGCAATCATTTTGAGATCGTGTTGTTCGCGGGTTAGTCCCTCGTGGCTGACAAGATGGAAAGGAATATCAAAACGTTCTACCAGCGTCTGTAGCGTTGTGTGGTTACCAATAACGGCAGCAATTTCGACATCCAGGCCGCCATAGGCGCTTTTCATCAGTAAATCGCCCAGACAATGCGCTTCTTTGGTCACCAGTACAACGATACGGCGGCGGCCAGCACTGTGCAGTTCGCGGACTGAGCCCGTTGGCAAAGCGCCATCAAGATCGGCCAACAACGTTGCGTCATTGAAGATCCCCTCCAGCTCGGTGCGCATAAAGAAACGTCCGGTAAGGTGATCGACAAATTCGTTGTTCTGAACAATGTTCAGTTCATGCTTGTAACAGATATTGGTGATCTTGGCGATCAGCCCTTTGGCGTCAGGACAGATGGTGCGTAAAATTTTTCTTTGTACATTTTGGTGTGGCATGAGTGTGTGGATCCTGTCTGATACTTTGAGCCTATCCCAATCTGCTATTCTATGTGCCACTTCTAACTTGGGCAGAGTTCAAAATCCTTACGTACTTGGTGTACGCTGCGGCTCTTCCGTGCTGTCCGTGTCCAAACTGGCTGCAACAATTACGCCTATTGGGATAGGCTATTAATTTGCAGGCTTATTGCCCGCAACACTTTTTATATTTACTGCCTGAGCCGCATGGGCAAATGGCATTCCTTCCCGGTTGGGGCTTGGTTCCATCAACATAGTACCAGCGTTGCTCAATTCGAAGAAAGCGTGAACGTTCATGAATAGCCTTATGCTTGGGATCACCATCGTTGAAACGGGCGATGAATTCGACAAAACCTTCATCCGAGCTATTACCTGCAGTTTCTTCTATGATCGTTAACCCAAGCCATGCTGTGCCGCTAAAACTACCGATAATTTCACTTCGCCAGTCACTCGCTTTGCAATCAGGGTGCCAAGTCGAAATAAGATAGTCCACGTCTTGTTTGACATAGGCAGTATATCTGGATCTCATAAGCAGGCCTGGAGACAAAGCGTGCTTTATCCCCTTTATGTAAGGCTCACAGCACGATTTGTAGCTAAGTCCACTACTGCAAGGGCATAGATTAGTCAAAAATAACGCCTCAAATTGGTTAGTTCGTACAATGTAAAATAGAAGCTAAAATCAATATTGCATCTATGTTACCTAACATCATTCACCAGTGGCAATGTAGCCTAAGATTGGGGCTGAAAAATCATCGGGCAAAGGATAGGCAAGAATGAGAAAAGTTAAAATCGGAATAGCACTAGGTGCAGGTGCCGCCAAAGGTTGGGCCCACATTGGTGTACTCAATGCACTGCGAAAGCTGGGTATTGAGGCAGATATTGTGGCTGGTTGCTCAGTGGGGGCACTGGTTGGGGCCGCGTTTGCCAGTCATCGGTTACCTACTCTTGAGCATTGGGTACGCTCATTCGGCTATTGGGACGTGATTAAACTGATGGATCTCACTTGGCAACGTGGTGGGCTTTTACGGGGAGAGCGTGTCTTCAATGCTGTTGCTCAATTGTTGAAGTTTGACGACTTCGCTGATTGCTCGCTTAAATTCGGTGCAGTCACCACAAATCTCAGTACCGGCCGTGAACTGTGGATGACAAAAGGGGATATCCATCAGGCAATTCGCGCTTCCTGCAGTATGCCTGGTCTACTGGCTCCCGTATGGTTTGAAGGCTATTGGCTGGTTGATGGCGCCTTGGTGAACCCGGTTCCTATCTCATTGGCGAGGGCGATGGGGGCGGATATTGTTATTGCTGTCGATTTACAACATGATGCACACTTAATGCAACAGGATTTGTTTTCAGTGCCCAGCGACATAGCAGAGGTTGAAGTAGATAACATTGATGTTGGGAACTGGCGCGAGCGTATGCGGGAACGCATCAATAGGATTATGCTCAAGAAAGTCAATTTCACCCCCACGGCAATGGAGGTTATGAGCACATCTATTCAGATGTTAGAGAATCGAGTGAAAAGATCTCGTATGGCCAGCGATCCGCCAGATGTGCTGATACAGCCCTATTGCCCACAAATATCTACACTGGATTTTCATCGCGCCAGCGAGGCTATTGAAGCTGGGCGATTGGCCGTCGAGAAACAAATAGATATCCTGGCACCACTAATAAAAAATAAATAATTACCGGCTCTTAGGAAAGAACGATGCTGAAAAGGCATTTTCGGCAAGCACAAATAACCATAATGAGCCACTATTACATCATCACTAGGGAAGAGGCTTGGCCGATGGTACAACCACTGTTCAACAAGCGCATCTTAATCGTAGAAGACGAACCGGTCTTCCGTTCTGTGCTTGTCGGCTATCTCGAATCGCTAGGAGCACAGACCACTGAAGCTTCTAATGGTTTATTAGGACTGATTGCAGTCGATGAGGTTGATCCTGACCTTATCCTTTGCGATATCGCAATGCCAGAGATGGATGGCATCGAGTTTGTTGCGCATCTTCGTCTTCAAGGAGTACAAGTCCCAATACTTGTTATCTCGGCCACTGATAAAATGGCTGATATCGCCAAGGTCTTACGGCTAGGTGTACAGGATGTATTATTAAAACCGATTACCGATTTGAACCGCTTACGTGAGACCGTCCTGGCCTGCCTCTATCCGAATATGTTTACTTCTCAGGCGATTGAAGAGGCTGAGTTGATCCAGGATTGGGATGCCTTGAGCCAAAACCCTTCGGAAGCGGTGAGGTTAGTCAAGCAGTTACAGCCCCCGGTACAGCAGATAGTTGCGGGTTGTCGTATTAATTATCGTCAACTCACTACCAGTGAAAATCCTGGGTTAGTGCTGGATATTGCAGCGCTATCGGATAAAGATCTCGCGTTTTATTGTTTGGATGTTACTCAGGCGGGTGAAAATGGCGTAATGGCTGCATTGTTATTACGCGCATTATTCAATGGGCTACTGCAAGAGCATTTAGCCAATCAACAACATCGCCTGCCGCAAATGTCAGCATTGTTAAAGCAAGTTAACCAATTATTACGTCAGGGAAGGCTTGAGGGGCAATTTCCATTGCTCGTGGGTTACTATCATGCGGAATATAAAAACTTGGTTCTGGTTTCTGCCGGTTTGCATGCCAATGTAAATACAGAAGATAAACAAATTCAATTAAGTAATGGCGTGCCGTTAGGGACCCTTAACACGACTTACATGAATCAGATTAGTCAGCGTTGTGAGGCCTGGCAATGCCAAGTATGGGGACGGGGGGGCCGGTTACGTCTGATGCTGAGTGCCGAATAAAACATCAATTAATCACCTTTAAGGCCATTTACAGCTACCGAACACGCCTATTTAACGTCAGAATTCCTCTTTTGGGCAATAGTCTTAATTTATTACTAATTGTATTTGGAGTAATGCTCGGCAGGCTTAAACTGGTATACTTCGCAGGTTTATTTGTATGGCAGGTTAAGCTCATAATTTGAGCTCGTTAGTGTTCGGAGGAAATATGTCTGCTTTAAATCGTAAAGTCCGAAAAGCGGTTATCCCTGTAGCAGGCTTAGGGACACGGATGTTACCTGCGACTAAAGCTATTCCGAAAGAGATGTTGCCGCTGGTCGATAAGCCATTGATTCAGTATGTGGTAAATGAGTGTATCTCTGCAGGGATCAATGAAATCATCTTGGTTACCCATTCCTCTAAAAACTCTATCGAGAATCATTTTGATACCAGCTTTGAACTGGAGGCGATGCTTGAAAAGCGAGTGAAGCGTCAACTGTTGGATGAAATACAATCCATTTGCCCGAAAGGGGTAACGGTGATGCAAGTGCGACAGGGCGTTGCCAAAGGCCTTGGTCATGCCATCCTGTGTGCTCACCCGCTGGTGGGTGATGAGCCGATTGCCGTTGTGTTACCAGACGTTATTATCGCAGAGTACAGCGCCGATCTGAAAAAAGATAACCTGCGCGAAATGTTGCAGCGTTTCGAGCAGTCTGGTATCAGCCAGATCATGGTTGAACCGGTACCTCTTGATAATGTAGGAAACTATGGTGTGGCTGATTGCCAGGGATGCTTACTGCAGCCCGGTGAGAGCGCGGAAATGGTTGGCGTTGTAGAAAAACCGTCGCCGGAAGAGGCACCATCAAACCTGGCCATTGTTGGGCGATATGTACTTTCTGCTAATATCTGGGCACTATTGGCAAAAACACCCCCAGGTGCCGGGGACGAGATTCAACTTACTGATGCCATCGATATGTTGATGAAGATTGAGCCTGTTGAGGCTTACCACCTCAAAGGCATAAGTCATGATTGCGGTAATAAACTGGGCTACATGCAGGCTTTCGTTGAGTACAGTTTGCGGCATGCCAGTTTGGGGAAAGAATTTTCAGTTTGGCTAAAGCGCTTGTTGGCTGAAGAGCAGAAATAGTTTGGCAAATTTTGGTTAAATTTAAAAAAATAGGATTTTGCGGATGAAAGTAACAGTTTTCGGTATTGGCTATGTTGGCCTAGTGCAGGCTGCTGTTTTGGCAGAGGTTGGTCATGATGTCATGTGTATCGACATTGATGAGAATAAGGTTGAAAACCTAAAAAAAGGGAATATTCCCATCTTTGAACCAGGTCTGGCACCCTTGGTAAAGCAAAACTTTGAGGCTGGGCGTCTGCATTTCACCACCGATGCTAAGGCTGGCGTTGCGCATGGCACAATCCAGTTTATTGCAGTAGGTACGCCGCCGGATGAAGATGGTTCAGCCGATCTCAAGTATGTGACTGCTGTAGCGCGAACCATCGCTGAATACATGACTGAGCACAAAGTGGTAATCGATAAATCAACCGTACCGGTTGGTACCGCAGATAAAGTGCGGGAGGTCATGACTGAAACCTTGCGTAAACGTGGTAGCAACGTAACTTTTGATGTGGTTTCAAACCCCGAGTTCCTGAAAGAAGGTGCAGCTGTTGCCGACTGTATGCGCCCTGAGCGCATCGTTCTCGGTACCGATAACAAGGAAGTCATTGAACAGCTCCGCGAACTGTATGAGCCGTTCAACCGCAATCATGACCGAATGATCCTGATGGATATCCGCAGTGCAGAGCTGACCAAATATGCGGCTAACTGTATGCTGGCAACAAAAATCAGCTTTATGAACGAAATTTCCAATCTGGCAGAAATGTTGGGAGCTGACATCGAAAAAGTACGCCAAGGTATCGGCTCTGATTCTCGCATTGGATATCACTTTATTTATCCAGGGTGCGGTTATGGCGGTTCATGTTTCCCGAAAGATGTTCAGGCGCTTATCCGCACGGCTGAGCATATTGGCTATCAGCCCAAATTACTGCAGGCAGTAGAGCAGGTGAACTCTCAGCAGAAATATAAACTGACGCAGTTCATTCAACAGCATTATGGAAATGATGTTAAAGGTAAAACTTTTGCTCTATGGGGCCTTGCGTTCAAGCCTAATACCGATGACATGCGCGAAGCTTCCAGCCGCGTACTGATGGAGACGCTCTGGGAGTTAGGTGCATCTGTGCAGGCCTACGACCCTGAGGCAATGGCCGAAGCGCAGCGAATTTACGGTCATCGCGCCGATCTGAAGCTGATGGGCACCAAAGAGGCGGCGTTGCAGGGTGCTGATGCGTTGGTTATCTGTACTGAATGGCAGAATTTCCGTGCGCCTGATTTTGACGTCATGAAACAAGCGCTGAAGCAGCCAGTGATTTTTGACGGCCGTAATCTGTTTGATCCGGAACGCCTGCAAGCGCGTGGTTTCACTTATTATGGCATTGGCCGTGGTGCATCGATTAAGCCAGTTATTTAAGAGGTGAGCATGAAATTCCTGGTTACAGGCGCTGCAGGATTTATTGGTTATCACGTAACGGAGCGTTTGTTAGCCTTAGGACACCAGGTTGTCGGTCTCGACAACCTGAATGGCTACTATGATGTCAGCCTTAAGCAAGCACGACTCGACTTATTGCTTGAAAAATCGGCGTTTCGGTTCGTTAAGTTAGACTTGGCTGATCGCAGCGGTATTGCCGAGCTGTTTGTTGAACATCAATTTGAGCGTGTCATTCACCTTGGTGCTCAAGCCGGGGTACGTTACTCCTTGGATCATCCCCTGGCCTATGCTGATTCAAACCTGATTGGTCACTTAAATATCCTTGAGGGGTGTCGACATAATAAAGTCGGTCATCTGCTATATGCATCATCTAGCTCTGTTTATGGCCTTAATCGCAAGCTTCCTTTTTCAACAGAAGACTCGGTGGACCATCCCATATCGTTGTATGCAGCGACCAAAAAAGCCAATGAGCTGATGTCTCACAGTTATTCGCATTTATATGGTCTCCCTACCACAGGGTTACGGTTTTTTACGGTGTACGGCCCTTGGGGGCGTCCTGACATGGCACTGTTTAAATTCACTAAGGCGATATTGGCAGGTGAGAGCATTGATGTATATAACCATGGTGAGATGTACCGTGATTTTACCTACATTGATGATATTACAGAGGCGGTTGTGCGTTTGCAGGCGATTGTTCCCCAACCGGATGCCAATTGGACGGTTGAAAAAGGTTCGCCTGCAACCAGTTCTGCGCCTTATCATGTTTATAATATCGGGAATAGTAGCCCTGTTAAGTTAATGGAATATATTCGAGCCTTGGAAGAAGCTTTAGGTATCACCGCGCGTAAAAATATGATGCCGTTGCAACCCGGCGATGTCATGGACACCAGTGCGGATACTGAAGAGCTTTATCAGGCGATTGCCTTTAAACCTGAAACCAGCGTAACTGAAGGCGTCAAGATGTTTGTTCAGTGGTACAAAGCTTTTTATAAAGTTTAGTAATGGATGATAAAACATGCTTTATAAAGGGGCTTCGGCCTCTTTTCTTTTTCTGGCAGTCTATGGCTGATTATACCGTAGAACAAAAAGCGGGGAGTGAAACGCTGGTACCATCAGAAAACATAAGGCTCCCGAGGGGAGCCTTATGACGTAATCTGAAAAACTATTACAGCAGGAAATCATCCAGGGATTTGCCTTGCTCTTCGATAGCTTTTTTAATTACTGCCGGTGTACGGCCCTGGCCGGTCCAGGTTTTCATTTCGCCGTTTTCATCTTTATAATGGTATTTAGCCGGACGTGCTGCGCGCTTTGCTTTACCTGCAGTTTTACTTGCAGCCATAGTTTGCAGCAGTTCGTTCGGATCGATACCATCTGCAATCAGCATTTCACGGTATTGTTGCAGTTTACGAGTACGCTCTTCAATTTCCGCTTGCGCTTGGCTGTCTTCTTCACGGCGTTCGTTAACAACAACTTCCAACTTCTCAAGCATCTCTTCTAACGTTTCCAGACTGCATTCTCTAGCCTGTGCACGCAGAGTACGGATGTTGTTCAAAATCTTTAATGCTTCGCTCATTGTCCTAGTCTCAAATTATATTAGTGGGGGCGTCTGGATAATAATAGAGTGCTCTTTTCTTTTCTGCAATAGCCAAATCAACAAGAGTCACTAAATTTACCTTTTTAAAAACCTATACTGAGAAACGTCCGAGTAATAAATCCCGTGAGTCTTGCTATTACTCTACATGCTTTTAAGTCAAATTTTCAACAGGTGCTGTCGTGCTCGTCGAGTTAAAATGCATTTGATTGACTCGTTATAATTAGGTTCAACAACAGTATACCGACAGATTTGCGGCTTTTATCACTCCAGTAGATGCACAAAGATTGTAAAAAATGTAAGGGTAAAGATAGCTGCCATGCTTGGCATGGTTGTTAAACATTTCAATTAACACTGTTGTTGATACCTAAAACGCTTTTAATACCTATTTGGTAATGTCTGCAGCCTCGAGCTGCCTGAGGCACCTTCGGCTTATACTCAAAATAATTTCTGTTTCGTTAAGGATAAGTCCTAGATCAACCCTGCATGGGGATAACTACGTGGTGGAGGCCGCTCAACGGACACATCAGCAATGTGAGTATGAAAAGTATAGCTATTAATGAGTTTAGTTAATCAATGGCATTAATTAATAACGGATGAAAAACCAGTGAGTTTTGTAAATAGACGTAAGTTTGGCCAATGAGTAGACTAAATGTACATATCAAGGTAGGGGTATTTACTTAGCGGGCGGAAATCATTAGTCCACTGCGGCCTGACTTAGGCTTACATGCGAGTTGAAAGCGTTGAAGTGTTACGGAATGTTGTTGAGCGAGTGGGTATTACCGTGTTGCTTTATTGATTAAGTGGGTGGCTCTCTAGTGAAATTATTAATCGGTACTCACTATTTCCAATGAGGGTAGAAAAACAGATAGATTTGGAAACCCTTTAGCATTGTGGCTGTAAAGAAACCTGTTGTCAGTTGTTGGCTGACGATCCCAAAGCGACGTTCAACATGTAATGGTGCTACTAGTCATGAAAGGTAATAAGCGTTACGGATTTTAATGTCACAAGCATTGCCAGAAAGTAAAAAAAGCTGAGGTAAAACCCCTGGTTTAGATTCTAAAGTTTGTGCCGAGTCCCCCACTTAAATGCCAACAGCAGGCCTACTGAGTCAAGGCCACTACTTATGAGATACTGAGTATAGAAAGGCCTCTAACGCGTTTTTCGGCAATATGGATGAGATACTATAGGTTGCAATCTGAATCGAGCAGGGGGCCCGTAAGAACCGCTTTTATGTCATAACCCAAACATCCGTTACTTCGGGTCTGATGGTGAAAGATGGGGAAGGGTTCAGGTGAAGGATGTTCTTACAGCTTAAATCCGCCTAAGCAGGATATCTATCCCCAGACACGCTCGCCGAAACCTTCAATAGGATAGTACTGAGCTGCGTCTCTCAATTGCACGCGAGTGCCGCTGGCGGTCATCCGCACACAGAGCAAGGCGTGAGGTTTGGTCCAAATAAGCGGTGAATAACACAGCAATGCATGTAAATGGCCCCAGCCCTACGGAGCGAGCTCCAAACGCCCGTTCTCTGCGTTGTCTGAATTGAACAGAGGCACGCTATGTCCTACGCACTTCGCCTCAATAACGGGCTTTTGGGGCTGCGACGGCACCACGGGAAGGGAAACTGCCTAATGTGAAAATACTAGGTGGTTACAAATGAAATGCTGCAAATAACAAAGGGCAATCCGTTATTAAAGGGATATTTACCACCAGCAGAAAAAAAGATGGCCGCAACGTTATCCGTTGCGGCCATCTTAATTGCTTAGATGACAAACATTGTGCCTTACGGCTGTTTCGTCAACTCAGTTAACGCTTACTTCTTGGACTTTTTTTCAACTTTGGTTGCAACCGGGGCTGCTACCTCAGCTTCTTCTGTGGCTTCGCTGAATTCACGGCCGTAGAAGGTATCCAACAAGATTTGCTTGAGTTCAGAAATCAGTGGGTAACGCGGGTTAGCACCAGTACATTGATCATCAAACGCGTCTTCAGACAGTTTGTCGACTTTCGCCAGGAAGTCAGCTTCTAGTACACCGGCTTCGCGGATAGAGGCAGGGATACCCAGCTCTGCTTTGATTTCATCCAGCCATTTCAGCAGTTTCTCGATCTTCTGAGCTGTACGGTCACCGGCAGCACTCAGGCCCAAGTGGTCAGCGACCTCTGCGTAGCGACGACGCGCCTGTGGACGGTCATACTGGCTGAATGCAGTCTGCTTGGTCGGGTTGTCGTTGGCGTTATAACGGATAACGTTAGAGATCAACATCGCGTTAGCCAGACCGTGCGGGATATGGAACTCTGAACCCAGTTTGTGGGCCATTGAGTGACATACGCCCAGGAAGGCGTTAGCAAACGCAATACCGGCGATTGTAGCAGCGTTGTGTACACGCTCACGGGCAACCGGGTTTTTTGCGCCTTCTTTATAGCTGGTTGGCAGATATTCTTTCAGCAATTTCAGGGCTTGTAGTGCCTGACCGTCAGAGTATTCGTTTGCCAGCACAGAAACATAAGCTTCCAGAGCGTGAGTTACCGCATCCAGGCCGCCAAAGGCGCACAGGGATTTTGGCATGTTCATCACCAGGTTGGCATCGACAATTGCCATGTCCGGTGTCAGAGCATAGTCTGCCAGTGGATATTTCTGGCCGGTGGCGTCATCGGTAACAACCGCAAACGGAGTCACTTCTGAACCGGTACCTGAAGTAGTGGTGACAGCGATCATCTTCGCTTTCACACCCATTTTCGGGAACTTGTAGATACGTTTACGGATGTCCATAAAGCGCAGTGCCAAATCTTCGAAATGGGTTTCAGGGTGTTCGTACAGCACCCACATGATCTTCGCTGCATCCATTGGTGAACCGCCGCCAAGTGCGATGATCACATCTGGTTTGAAGGAGTTCATCTGTTCGGCACCTTTACGTACGATGCTCAGTGTTGGGTCAGCTTCAACTTCAAAGAACACTTCGGTTTCAACACCGTGCGATTTCAGAACCTTGGTGATCTGATCGGCATAGCCGTTATTGAACAGGTAGCGGTCGGTAACGATAAAGGCGCGTTTTGCCCCATCGCTAGCCACCTCATCCAGCGCGATTGGCAGAGAGCCCCGGCGGAAGTAGATAGATTTAGGAAGTTTGTGCCACAACATGTTTTCTGCTCGCTTCGCTACAGTTTTCTTGTTGATCAAGTGTTTTGGACCGACGTTCTCAGAGATGGAGTTACCACCCCATGAACCGCAGCCCAGCGTCAGTGAAGGAGCGAGTTTAAAGTTGTACAGGTCACCGATACCACCCTGAGATGCAGGGGTGTTAATCAGGATACGTGCGGTTTTCATTTTGTCGCCGAAATACTCGACACGTTCAGTCTGGTTATCTTGGTCGGTGTACAGGCAAGAGGTGTGACCGATACCGCCCATGGCGACCAGTTTCTCTGCTTTGCTGACGGCATCTTCAAAGTTTTTTGCACGGTACATAGCCAGGGTAGGGGACAGTTTTTCGTGTGCAAATGGCTCTGATTCATCAACCAGTTTCACTTCACCGATCAGGATCTTGGTATTGGCTGGCACTTTGATACCGGCCATTTCAGCGATTTTTGGCGCAGACTGACCAACGATGGCTGCATTCAGGCCGCCATTTTTCAAAATGATGTCTTGAACGGCTTTCAGCTCTTTACCCTGCAGCATATAGCCACCGTGGGAAGCGAAACGCTCGCGAACGGCATCATAAATTGAGTCAACAACAATAACCGACTGCTCAGAAGCACAAATTACGCCACTGTCGAAGGTTTTTGACATCAGAATCGAAGCCACAACACGCTTGATGTCTGCGGTTTCATCCACAACGACTGGGGTGTTACCGGCACCTACGCCAATTGCAGGCTTACCAGAACTGTACGCAGCCTTAACCATACCAGGACCACCGGTCGCCAGGATCAGGTTGATGTCTGGGTGGTGCATTAACTGATTTGACAAATCAACCGTCGGTTGATCGATCCAACCCACGATGTCTTTTGGTGCACCTGCAGCGATAGCAGCCTGAAGAACAATGTCAGCCGCTTTATTGGTGGCATTTTTGGCACGCGGGTGCGGGGAGAAAATGATACCGTTACGTGTTTTCAAGCTGATAAGAGCTTTGAAAATAGCGGTAGAAGTTGGGTTAGTGGTAGGAACGATGCCACAAATCAGGCCAATCGGTTCAGCGATGGTAATGGTACCGAAGGTCTGGTCTTCAGAGAGAATACCGCAGGTTTTCTCATCTTTATAAGCGTTATAGATATATTCGGATGCGAAGTGGTTTTTGATGACTTTATCTTCAACGATCCCCATACCTGATTCTTCAACGGCCATCTTGGCCAGGGGAATACGTGCATCGGCAGCGGCGAGGGCGGCGGCGCGGAAAATTTTATCTACTTGCTCTTGCGAGAAGTTGGCATACTCGCGCTGGGCTTTTTTGACACGCGCTACCAGCTCGTTCAATTCAGCGACATTCGTTACAGCCATAATGCTCTCCTGATAATGTTAAACTCTTTCAGTGAATAAGCCGTTCGAGCAACTAGTATAGACAGGGGGGAGGGTGGTGTCTGTTAAAAACAGTGGTTCCCCACATTTAGCAACTCATACTGCTGATTTACTTAAAGAGCTTTACCAACTGCCGAAGCTATCGTAGGCAAAAGGTAGAACGAAATCACCGCTACTTAATCTTTAACATTCTTATCTCTTCTAGCGACGACTGAGAGCTTAACTATTTCTGAGTGGATATTATGTGATTTAAATCATAAAAAATGCATGCTGACACCTTTCAGCTTGGGTTTTTGAGAATCATTCTCAATAATATGACTAGCTTTCGTGCTTTCACACATAAAACAGCAATGTTTATACGTTACATTAACAAAAGAGTATTATTTTGTAACAATGCTGTGGGTAGGGGAAAAATGCTATGGGTGGATGGATTACCCGGCGCAATTCTATTACATTAGCGCGCATCAGCAGCCTCTCTTTTACAGCTATTAAATGCGGAGTTTTTTGTGGGCCAATCGATGTTGGATCTTTCCGTCTATATCAAGTTTTTTGTTGGCTTGTTTGCGCTGGTAAATCCGGTAGGAATTCTACCGGTATTTATCAGCATGACCAGCTATCAGGCTGAGGCTGGGCGTAACAAAACCAACCTGACGGCTAACCTGTCGGTGGCTATTATCCTGTGGACCTCACTGTTCTTGGGAGAAGTTATACTGCGTGTCTTCGGCATCTCCATCGATTCGTTCCGTATTGCTGGTGGAATTCTGGTGGTCAGTATTGCCATGTCGATGATCAGCGGCAAATTGGGGGAGGACAAACAGAACAAGCAGGAAAAATCAGAGAGTGCGATCCGTGAAAGCATCGGGGTTGTACCCTTGGCATTACCATTGATGGCTGGCCCTGGCGCAATCAGTTCAACCATTGTTTGGAGTTCACGCTATCACAGCTGGCAAAACCTGTTAGGTTTTACCCTGGCTATTGCTGTGTTTGCCTTTTGTTGCTGGTTATTGTTCCGCGCGGCTCCCTTATTGGTACGCTTACTGGGCCAAACCGGCATCAACGTTGTCACACGTATCATGGGGTTGTTACTGATGGCGTTAGGGATTGAGTTTATTGTAACCGGAATTAAAGCTATATTCCCTGGCCTGTTATAACCGCAGCTAAGCCGTGGATAAGAACATTCGCGGCTAAATATTTTTAATTATTAAATTATTACCGATAGCGCTTTAATAGTGAACATATCCCATCCGCTACCTTATATTTAGCGTTAAACTGTATAAAAATCCCTCTACAGCTTAGTAATGTCTCTATCGGCTATTTTTGATACTTTCACCACGTTTTCCCTACGGTTTTTTCCTTGAGCACCCAACAAATGCTGCAAATTTATTCACCTCATTCTGTAGGGGTTGTATCAAATTCTTACAGATGTTATTAGTGAGTAACGAAGCATTAGTAGGTGTTTATTCTTTGAACTATGCAGATTGTTAACTGAATGTTTCTTTCTGGCGATGTTTGGCAGTGAGTCAGAGTTAGGTAGGGCTTTTGTTTTTTAAGTCCTTTAAAATCTTTTTAAATCATTTTGTTGGCGTGTTTTTTCGCAAAAATTTAAACATGGGAGTGGTGATGCTCGGGGATACAAAAGTGAAATGCTTAACATTTCCGTAAAATTTATCGGCTACGGCTTTTTACTTCTGCTAATTTACGGGCAGCTCAGTCAGGAATTAGTCTTTTTTCTGACTCGTAATTCAGGAAGGTCTTTTTCAGCGTTTATTTATTCGGCATTGGTATAAATATTCCACCATTATTGCAACAACTCCTATTGGTGAAAGGAACCTGAACTATGCAGCAAACAATGACTTACACGCCGCAGGTGCTTATGTTTGCCGCCGTATTGGGGGGAGTTGTCGTTAAAAACACTCGTGCGGCAGAGGTTCCTGTTGGAACGCAACTGGCGACACAGCAGAGGACTGAATTGGCGACGTTCCTGCCAACGTCTTCTGAAGTCAGCGATTTAAACCGTTATCGCAGTGGCGAAATCGATATTACCAATGGTGCTATTCCGCCCAATCTGTATGCCAAAATGAAGCGCAAGATCCCCGAGCCACTGCACATCAATTCTTATCTGTGTACCTTCTACTATGAAATTAATACCCAGCGTGCGCCATTTACTGATGCGCGTGTAAGTACGGTTGTCGAACTGACGCTGGCTCGCGACAATTTACCGGCGCCAGCAGGCGCCGGTAATGCAAGGAAGGGCAATGCCGTTTTTTCCACGGCGCCTGCCCGCAACATTACCCGATTAACGGGCAACGCAGATCCCTCGTTGGGGCTGTGATAATAAAAACTGGAGTTAATACATGATCAACATCACAAAGAAATCACTATTGGCAGTAGGCATTATTGCCGCGTTTAGTCTTACTGCTACTGGAAGTGCAATCGCTGCGGTTGTTCCAGCGGGGGTGCAACTGGCAGATAAACAAGAACTGGTTAAGAACAACGGTTCAGAAGTACAGTCTCTGGATCCGCACAAGATTGAAGGTGTGCCAGAAAATAACGTTACTCGCGATCTGCTCGAAGGCTTGGCGAATAACGATTTGGATGGGTCGATAGTCCCTGGTGTTGCCGAAAGCTGGGATAACAAAGATTTTAAAGTGTGGACCTTCCATCTGCGTAAAGATGCTAAATGGTCGAATGGTCAGCCGGTAACGGCACAGGATTTTGTTTATAGCTGGCAGCGTATTGTCGATCCAAAAACTGCGTCCCCTTATGCCAGCTACCTGCAGTATGCTCACGTAGAAAACGTTGACGACATTATTGCCGGTAAAAAAGATAAATCCACGCTGGGCGTAAAGGCCATCGACGATCATACCTTCCAGGTTACCCTGACCGAACCGGTGCCATACTTGGTAGAAATGACGCCACACTACGCGATGAAGCCAGTGTATAAAGACGTCGTTGAGAAGTTTGGTGAAAAATGGACGCTGCCACAGAATTACGTCAGTAATGGTGCCTATAAGTTGAAAGATTGGGTGGTTAACGAACGTATCGTGCTCGAACGTAACCCGGAATATTGGGATAACGCGAAAACCATCATTAATAAGGTCACTTTCCTGCCGATTGCTTCAGAAGTTACCGACGTGAACCGCTATCGTACCGGTGAAATTGACATGACTTATAATTATTTGCCGATTGAACTGTTCCATAAACTGAAAAAGGAGATCCCGAACGAAGTTCATGTCGATCCTTACCTGTGTACTTATTATTACGAAATGAACAACCAGAAGGCACCGTTTACCGATGCTCGCGTACGTGAAGCCCTCAAGCTGGGGATGGACCGCGACATTATCACCAATAAGGTGAAGAATCAGGGTGACCTACCCGCCTATGGTTTTACACCGCCGTACGCAGATGGCGTTAAATTGACACCGCCAGAGTGGTTCGGTTGGACGCAGGATAAACGCAATGAGGCAG
Organism: Serratia aquatilis; assembly: GCF_044865145.1. Taxonomy (NCBI): domain Bacteria; kingdom Pseudomonadati; phylum Pseudomonadota; class Gammaproteobacteria; order Enterobacterales; family Yersiniaceae; genus Serratia; species Serratia aquatilis. The sequence continues at coordinate 2,458,199 of NZ_CP173186.1, forward strand.
CCAAAAAACTGCTGGCTGAGGCAGGCTACGGCCCAGATAAACCACTCACCTTCTCCCTTCTGTACAATACCTCCGACCTGCACAAAAAATTGGCCATCGCCGCCGCCTCCATCTGGAAGAAAAACCTGGGTGTAGAAGTTAAACTGGTGAATCAGGAGTGGAAGACCTTCCTGGATACCCGCCATCAGGGGACTTACGATGTATCAAGGGCTGCTTGGTGTGCCGATTATAACGAACCAAGCTCCTTCCTGAATATGATGCTTTCCGACAGCAGCAGTAACACACCACACTATAAGAGTGCCGCATTCGACAAGATTATGGCCGATGCCATATCAGCTAAAACCAAAGAAGAGCGTGTAGGACTTTACCAGCAAGCCGAAGTCCAACTGGATAAAGATTCTGCCATCGTTCCGGTTTATTACTATGTCAATGCCCGCCTGGTGAAACCATATGTTGGCGGTTACACCGGCAAAGACCCGCTTGACAACGTGTACGACAAAAACCTGTACATCATCAAGCATTGATACGGTAAGGGCTGGCAGCAGGGGTTGCCAGCCCACGTTAAGAAAATAAGCCGTTATCAGGCTGAAGCACAGGGTTAGGGCAATGCTTAAATTTATATTTCGTCGCCTGTTAGAGGCGATCCCGACACTATTTATCCTTATTACCATCTCATTCTTTATGATGCGTCTCGCTCCCGGTAGCCCATTTACCGGTGAGCGTGCGCTACCACCTGAAGTGATGGCCAACATTGAAGCTAAATACCATCTCAACGATCCGATCTGGAAACAGTACGGGCATTATCTGGTGCAGCTGTCGAAAGGGGATTTTGGTCCCTCATTCAAATACAAAGACTATACGGTCAATGACCTGGTTGCGGGTTCATTTCCCGTCTCAGCCAAATTGGGTTTTGCCGCTTTCATACTGGCGGTGGTATTGGGAGTGAGTGCAGGAGTGGTTGCTGCATTGCATCAGAATACTAAGTGGGACTATACGGTGATGGGTTTTGCCATGACCGGGGTGGTGATCCCCAGCTTTGTGGTGGCGCCGTTGCTGGTACTGATCTTTGCCATTACCCTGAAATGGCTGCCAGGAGGTGGCTGGAATGGTGGGGCACCTAAGTTCATCATTCTGCCAATGGTAGCTCTCTCTCTGGCATATATCGCCAGCATCGCCCGTATCACCCGTGGCTCGATGATTGAAGTGTTGCACTCCAACTTTATCCGCACCGCACGCGCGAAAGGGCTGCCGATGCGGCGTATCATTTTTCGTCATGCGCTGAAGCCGGCCATGTTACCTGTACTGTCCTATTTAGGGCCTGCGTTCGTCGGGATTATCACCGGTTCTATGGTGATCGAAACTATCTTTGGTCTACCCGGAATTGGCCAACTGTTTGTTAACGGTGCTTTAAACCGTGACTACTCACTGGTGTTGAGCCTGACTATTCTGGTGGGCGGCTTAACAATTCTGTTCAACGCGATCGTTGACGTGCTGTATGCCGTGATCGACCCGAAAATCCGCTACTAGACTGGAGCACGCAAGATGTTGACAAAAAAGAACAGCGAAGCTCTGGAAAACTTCAGTGAAAAACTTGAAGTAGAAGGGCGCAGCCTATGGCAGGATGCGCGTCGCCGCTTTATGCATAACCGTGCGGCGGTGACCAGCCTGTTTGTTTTAGTACTGATTACCCTGTTTGTGATCTGCACTCCCTGGCTATCGCAATTTGCCTATGACGACACTGATTGGGCAATGATGTCGGCTGCTCCTAACTTGGAGTCAGCACACTACTTTGGTACTGACTCCTCAGGACGTGATTTACTGGTGCGGGTAGCCATTGGGGGACGCGTCTCGCTGATGGTTGGCGTGGCAGCGGCGCTGGTTGCCGTTGTGGTGGGTACTTTATACGGCTCTCTGTCGGGTTATTTGGGCGGCAAAACAGACTCCGTCATGATGCGTCTGCTGGAGATCCTCAATTCATTCCCGTTCATGTTCTTTGTGATCCTGCTAGTGACCTTCTTTGGGCAAAATATTCTGCTGATCTTTGTGGCGATCGGCATGGTTTCCTGGTTGGACATGGCGCGTATTGTGCGAGGGCAGACACTCAGCCTCAAGCGTAAAGAGTTCATCGAGGCTGCGTTAGTGTGTGGCGTATCGACTCGCAATATTGTCCTGCGGCATATCGTGCCAAACGTGTTGGGCGTGGTAGTGGTTTATGCATCACTGCTGGTACCCAGTATGATCCTGTTTGAATCCTTCCTGAGTTTTCTGGGGTTGGGAACCCAAGAGCCATTGAGCAGTTGGGGCGCGCTATTGAGCGATGGTGCCAACTCGATGGAAGTTTCACCGTGGCTGCTGCTGTTCCCAGCAGGTTTCCTGGTTGTCACTCTTTTTTGTTTCAACTTTATCGGCGATGGCCTGCGTGACGCCCTCGACCCGAAAGATCGTTAAGGAGTGCAATCATGCACATAATTGAAAATCAATCGCTGCTGGATGTAAAAGACCTGCGTGTAACCTTCTCTACGCCGGATGGGGATGTAACAGCAGTAAACGATCTTAATTTCGATCTGCGTGCCGGGGAAACCTTGGGGATCGTTGGGGAGTCTGGTTCGGGAAAATCACAGACTGCATTTGCACTGATGGGTTTGCTGGCCAGTAATGGCCGTATCGGCGGTTCTGCAAAGTTTAATGGCCGCGAAATACTTAACCTGCCTGAAAACGAGCTCAACAAACTGCGTGCCGAAGAGATCTCCATGATCTTTCAAGACCCAATGACCTCGCTGAACCCCTATATGCGTGTGGGTGAGCAGTTGATGGAAGTGCTGATGCTGCATAAAAAAATCAGCAAAAGCGCAGCATTTGAAGAGTCTGTGCGTATGCTGGACGCGGTCAAAATGCCAGAAGCGCGTAAACGTATGCGCATGTACCCGCATGAATTCTCCGGGGGAATGCGTCAGCGGGTGATGATTGCCATGGCACTGCTGTGTGGGCCGAAACTTCTGATTGCCGATGAGCCTACCACTGCGCTGGATGTTACCGTACAGGCGCAAATCATGACACTGCTGAATGAATTACAACGCGAATTCAATACGGCAATCATCATGATTACCCATGACTTAGGCGTGGTGGCAGGGATCTGTAACAAGGTACTGGTCATGTATGCCGGACGCACCATGGAATATGGCACAGCCCGCGATGTGTTCTACCAGCCGAGTCATCCATACTCAATCGGCTTGCTGAATGCAGTGCCTCGCCTGGATGCTGAAGGCGGATCGCTCATGACCATCCCAGGTAACCCGCCAAATTTATTGCGTTTACCAAAGGGCTGCCCGTTCCAACCGCGTTGCCCTCACTCGATGGAAGAGTGCTCGAGTGCTCCACCTTTGGAGCAGTTTGGTGAAGGGCGCCTTCGCGCCTGCTTCAAACCGGTGGAGGCTTTGGTATGACAGCAACTGATAAACGAGTGCTGCTTGAAGTCGCAGACTTGAAAGTTCATTTCGATATTCACGATGCTAAACAGTGGTTTTGGCAGGCGCCAAAAACCCTGAAGGCTGTTGATGGGGTTACCCTACGCCTGTTTGAGGGTGAAACGCTCGGCGTCGTCGGCGAGTCCGGTTGCGGGAAATCTACCTTCGCTCGCGCGATTATTGGTCTAGTGAAGGCAACCAGCGGTAGCGTTACCTGGTTGGGTAAAGATTTGCTGGGAATGAGTGATGCGGACTGGCGTAAAACCAGAAGCGACATTCAGATGATTTTTCAGGATCCGCTGGCTTCGCTTAATCCACGCATGACGATTGGCGACATCATTGCCGAACCTTTACGCACCTATAATCCGCACATGCCACGTCAGGAAGTGAAGGATAAGGTTAAGGCGATGATGATGAAGGTCGGTTTACTACCGAATCTGATCAACCGTTACCCCCATGAGTTTTCGGGCGGGCAGTGCCAGCGAATTGGTATCGCTCGGGCTTTGATACTGGAACCTAAACTGGTGATCTGTGATGAGCCGGTCTCGGCATTGGATGTTTCCATTCAGGCGCAAGTAGTGAACTTGTTGCAACAGCTGCAGCGCGAAATGGGGCTGTCATTGATCTTTATTGCCCACGACTTGGCGGTGGTAAAGCATATTTCTGATCGTGTTCTGGTGATGTATCTAGGGCATGCTGTGGAACTGGGAACCTATGATGAGGTGTACCACAACCCGCAACACCCTTATACCAAAGCGTTGATGTCTGCGGTGCCGATCCCGGACCCGGATAAACAGAAAGAAAGACAGATCCAACTGCTGGAGGGGGAACTGCCTTCGCCCATTAATCCACCTTCCGGTTGCGTCTTCCGCACCCGTTGCCCGATTGCTGGGCCAGAGTGCGCCAAGACGCGTCCGCTATTGGAAGGTAGTTTTCGCCATGCGGTGTCTTGTTTGAAGGTCGACCCGTTATAAATGCTTGATTATCAATAACGGTGGCTAATTGAACTGCACCCTGAAAGTGGGGAACCCAACAAGTAAAGGTGCAGTTTTTTTGTGTCTGAGGCGCTTACTCTTTCCACAAAATGTGGCAAAGCTTGTTATCTTTTTCGCGGCAAATCAGCACTCGAGCAAACACATCGTTAATCGGTTCGCCATCACTATCAGCAAGACCGATGACCACTTCAGCGAAGAAATCCGGGTTTAGATCGTAATCCACATGTTCCTGCCAATCTTCGGCGGGATCGTAAAGCTCTGCACCACCACGTTCTTCAAACTGCAGGTTAAATAGCAAGATATCGGCCGGATCCAGATTGTCGCCTGCCAGTTCAAGGAAGATATCGTAAGCCTGTTCCAGCGTTTCATCTTCTGTAAGGCGATTATTCAAGTCCATAAAAAATCCTGTCACAAATAATTTGGCGTTATTAAACCATGCTCGTTACAGCTTTTACAGCAACGGGCTGAAAAAGTAGAAAAGACGTTCCACAATGCGATGCCAAAATGGACGCTTCGCCCACTGTTTGCCATCCAAAAGTTCCGAACGCGCAATATAGTCATCTTGCACGCAGGCCAGATCGTTGCCGAAGCCGTCATCGTCAATTACCAGCGTGATCTCAAAGTTTAACCATAGGCTGCGCATATCAAGATTGACCGTTCCCACCAGGCTGAGTTGTCCATCGACCAACACGCTCTTGGTATGCAGCAATCCGCCTTTGAACTGATAAATCCTTACGCCAGCATCCAGTAACTCTGAGAAGAATGAACGGCTGGCCCAGCGTACCATCATGGAGTCGTTGTCATGCGGTACAATAATGCTGACTTCTACGCCACGTAATGCCGCAGTACAGATGGCGTGCAGGAGATCGTCACTGGGTACGAAGTAAGGGGTGGTCATAATCAACTGTTTACGTGCGGAATAAACCGCTGTGAGCAGTGCCTGGTGGATCATCTCATCCGGGAATCCCGGGCCGGAGGCAATGACCTGAATGGTATGGCCGCTTTCCTGCTCGAACGGCATGATGTTCACATCAGGTGGCGGTGGCAGAATGCGTTTACCTGTCTCGATTTCCCAGTCGCAGGCGTAAACGATACCCATGGTGGTTGCAACCGGGCCCTCCATACGCGCCATCAAATCGATCCACTGGCCAACACCTGCATCCTGCTTAAAAAAGCGGGGATCGACCATGTTCATGCTGCCGGTATAGGCAATATAATTATCGATCAGCACCATTTTACGGTGTTGCCGCAAGTCCATGCGGCGTAAAAACACGCGGAACAGACTAACCTTGAGCGCTTCGACGACTTCGATCCCGGCATTGCGCATCATTCCGGGGTAAGGGCCACGGAAGAATTGCACACTACCTGCAGAGTCCAACAGCAGGCGGCAGTGTACACCACGGCGCGCAGCGGCCATCAAAGACTCTGCAACCTGATCGGCTTGACCTCCGGGTTGCCAGATATAGAACACCATTTCGATATTGTGGCGAGCCAGCCCGATATCGCGGATCAGCGCATTTAATGTTTCATCGGTCGTAGTCAGTAACTGCAACTGATTGCCTTTGACCCCATCGATGCCCTGCCGACGATGACAAAGCTCAAACAGTGGGCGGGCAACCTCACTGTAATCTGTTGCAAATATCCGTTGGCTTTCTTTGAGTTCGCTCAACCACCGTGCGGTAGAAGGCCACATGGCTTTGGCTCTTTCGGCTCGGCGTTTCCCCAAATGCAACTCACCGAAGGACAGATAAGCCACGATACCGACGAGTGGCAGTATGTAGATAACCAACAGCCAAGCCATTGCCGAAGGAACAGCACGCCGCTTCATAAGAATGCGCAGCGTCACTCCGGCTACAACTAACCAGTAGCCGAATACTAGGAGCCAACTCATTACGGTATAAAATGTTGTCATAAAGGCGAAAAATCCCATGCGCAAGCTACCAATAATGAGTGTACGCACAGAACAACAAAGGTGAAACCTTTTCTCTGTACTTGGATCGCATAAAAATGATTGAAGAAAGGGACTTGCAGAAAGTGAAAACATAACTTTTTGCGTCAAGTATGTATATAAGCTCAGTGAATGGATGACTTGGTTCGGTCGCTGAAAGGACTATAATGCCCATGCTTGGTATTAATGAGTAACGGAATATGAAACGCAGTAGAAATGAAGTGGGTCGTTGGCGGATGTTAAGGCAACGCCAGCGGCGCAGGCATCGTTGGTTGGAGCGTCAGTCGTGCAGCAATAGGCATATCATCCGTGTTGGCCGTCGTTTGGACGATCAACACCGGCGCGCTCTATTATTCGCGGTGGCTTACGAGTGGTAAATGAAGAACAGTCCCGTAATGGGACTGTTTGGTTCTATAGCTGATGATTATTTACCCAAATAGGCGTTGAGCATCCAAACTTGCTTTTCCTGCTCTTTGATATAGTCGCTCATCAGCGAGGAGGTTCCTTCGTCTCCGGCATCTGCCGCCAGCGTTAATAACTCACGCTGCTGCTTCAACAAAATCGCATAACCATCCAACAAGCCGCGTAAAGTACCTTTATCATCGGTAACATTAGTGTGTTCTTTGATATCTGCCGACTTCAGGTAGGTACTAAAAGCATGAGCAGGCTGCGATCCTAGCGTCAGAATACGCTCAGCCAATTCATCGACCTTGGTTAGCAAGCCGTTGTAGGTTTCTTCAAATTTAGCATGCAATTCAAAGAATTGCGGGCCGGAAATATTCCAGTGGTAGCCGCGAACGTTCATATACAGCACTTGATAGTTTGCCAGCAAGGCGTTCAAGGCCTCGGAGAGTTTTGCTGATTGTTTGGTATCAAGACCGATATGGGTTTTTGCAGCTTTCTTGGTCGTTGCCATAATAATCTTCTCCTGATTATTTGTTTCGCTTGTCTAGATAATGGTAACCCTATAAGAGAATAGCTGGATCCTTCACGGTGAAAAAGACGATAGAAGGCATCAATTTAATCGTTTAAACCAATGAAGATAAATCCACCAGATAACCAACTCCCTCACATATAAACATGCTGGCGATAAAATAACATTGCGCTTACCTGCGTAATGTAAATTTTAATATTCCCACACTCAAACTTATCAGTAAGGTTGCCGCGACCAATACAGCAAGAAATGCTTGGTCGAAGGCGGCTCGCGCCAGAAATGTCAGTTTTTCGGCGCTATCCGCAGTCATATCTCCCGCAAGTCGCAAGGTTTCATCGATACTGTCATAAGCCATCTCCTCAACGGGTAAATTGGCGGGTAAAACCAAGCTATGGCTATATACTGCCGTCATTAAGCCGCCGAGTAATGTTATACCCAGAACGCCGCCTAATTCCCATGAGACATCCTCAATTGCCGCTACCATGCCCGATTTATCTTCAGGAGTATTGAGCATGATTGCCGTGGAGGCCGCAGTGATAGCAACGCCGAGGCCAAACCCGATCACAAACAGGCTAGCGAGTTGCATAGTGATATTGCCTTGGTATAACAGGGCAAAGCCTGCAATACCCAACGCCGTAAGCACGAAGCCAAACACCAGCATCATGCGTTCACCGTAGCGTGGCAATAGCGCACCCGCTAGAGGGCCAGCTAACGCAGAGGCGACAGGAATGGGTAAAATAAACAGGGCGGCCAGTAACGGTGTCATACCCAGGACCAGCTGTAATCGTTGGCTTAAAACCAATTCGATACCAACCAAAGCGATCATCGAAACGATAGCTACGCCAACACCACAAGAAAACAGGCGGTTATGAAACAGTGAGAAATCGATCATGGGATATTGCGCGCGTTGCTGACGGCGAACAAACAAGCTCAGAAAGAGCACGCCGATGAAGGCTGCAATGGCAAAGTCTGTCAAAGAGAGATTGGGTTTGCTTAACTCTTTCAGCGCATAAATCGCGGCTACCAAGCCAAACAAGATCTGTACCGAGCCAATAATATCGTACGGGCGCTTATTATCACCACCGCAGCGGGGGATCAAATACCACGCCAGTGGCAATACCAGCATAACGACTGGGACGTTGATCAGAAATACCGAACCCCACCAGAAATAGGCCAGCAGGATCCCCCCAACCACCGGGCCAAGCGCGGCCGCTCCGGAGGCAACGGCTGCCCAGATGCCGATCGCCAGTGCACGTTCGCGTTCATCGGTAAAAACATGGCGCACAATGGCCAGGGTGGCTGGCATCATCATTGCCGCACCGAGTGCCAGAAAAGCACGAGAAGCGATCAGCAGTTCCGCAGTGGCAGAAAACGCGGCGCACAGCGAGGCGAGGGCAAACACGGGCAACCCGGCAATAAACATTCTCTTGTGGCCGATACGGTCACTTAACATCCCCGCGCCCGGAAGCAGCCCGGCGACCACCAGTGGATAGGCGTTAACGATCCAGAGTTTTTGTGATGCGGTAGCATCCAGTGCCTGCGTTAGGCGGGGCAATGCGGTGTAAAGCACCGTCATATCAGTAATGATTAAAAATAGCGCACTGGAGATCATTGCCAGGATCAACCAGCGGTTTTTGGCGTGCATAAAGAGTATCCTAGAACACCGATAACGCGGTTGCGTCATCTTACGGCCATCCTCAGATTTTGCGAGGGAGGCTGATATAATATAAATCCATACGTTCGTATTTAAAAGAGGAAGTTTCTAAATGGGGCGCCAACGAAGTATTGATCGCGACAAAGTGCTGGATATGGCAGAGGAGATCGTGGCAACTCAGGGCGCAGCTGGCTTAACCATCGATTCGGTTGCCAAAGCAATGGGGATCTCCAAGGGAGGCGTTCAGTATTGCTTTGGCAGTAAAGATGCACTGATTGATGCAATGTTTGAACGTTGGGGAAAAGCCTATAACACTGTTTTTGAGTGCATAGCTGGCGATGCTCCCGATCCGGTGACGATTGTTCAGGCACATCTGCAGGCAACCCTAAGCTCAGATCAGGCTTCGAGCGCCAAGGCTGCCGGATTGATGGCTACGCTAATACAGACGCCAGAGCATCTGGACAGCACGCGTGAATGGTATCGAGAGCGAATCTCAGGACTGGATCTGGCAAGCGACCAGGGCAGAAAGGCGCGACTGGCATTCCTGGCAACAGAAGGGGCTTTTATGCTTCGTTTCTTTGGATTTATGAACATTGAGCAGCAAGAATGGGAAGACATATTTGCTGATATAAAAAAATGGGTTCTCACTGAGGAAAATTGACATGTTCGGCCTATTGCAATGATAGATAGCGGTCATATCGAGCTGTGAGTATATTTGTGAAACAAGAATTTCCCTCGAAGAACCCATTTAGCCAGCTACCTCCGTGCTGGCTTTTTTTTGCTCAGAAAACCTGTTTGAAGGGTTTTACCGTCACTTCACCATACACACCGGCATCAACATAGGGGTCTTGCGCTGCCCATGACTGGGCCGCCTCCAGTGAGGCGAATTCGGCGATCACGGTAGAACCTGTGAATCCAGCCTGGCCGGGATCATTACTATCGATTGCTGGGTTAGGGCCAGCAACAAGCAGCCGACCTTCGTCACGCAATGCTTGTAGACGGGCCAGATGAGTAGGCCGAGCAGCCAGGCGTTGTTCCAGCGTATTGGGTAAGTCTTGGGCGTAGATCAGATAAAGCATATTTCACCTTTAAAATCATGCTGATAGAATGGTGGTAATAAAATAGCCTAAAACGCTATGCAAAGGAACACCGTTCAGAACACAGTTATATCGCAATGAGGGTCACCAATCTGTTGCAGTTCGCAGGCAAACCTGTCGCGGTCGCCTTCGCGCAGGTGGCTAAGTTAAAAATACGTGAGCAATATACCTTGGTAAGGCTAATGGTTGGTAAATGCCTGTCGGTTTTTGGGCCGTGCAATGCCAAAAAATGCAGATAAAAGCGAGAGTTCGTGTTTCCTTATTGAATATGATTGCTATTTGCATTTAGAATTGGCGAACCAGAGGAAACGAATCATTATGCCGCTAAAAAAGATGTTCCTTATTCGCCGTATTTCCGTTCCAATAGTGCTTTCCGTTGGCTTACATAGTGCCCTGGTGGCCGCTTTACTCTACGCTTCCGTTAAAGAAGTTATGATGTTGCCTAAACAAGAAGATGCCCCAATAAGTGTCATGATGGTTAATATGGCTGCGCTTGCTGAGCCGCCGCCCGCAGCTGCAGAGCCAGAGCCACAAGAGCAAGCCGAACCTGAAACTGAAGCGGAGCCTATCCCTGAGCCGCCCCTGCCAGTACCTGTAGCGATCCCAAAACCTGAACCTGAGAAACCCAAACCGAAACCAAAACCCAAACCCAAACCGCCGAAGGTTGAGAAGACGGTTCAGCGTGAAGTTAAAAAAGCTGAGCCACGTGAGCCCTCGCCGTTTGAGAGTCAATCAGAGACCAAACCGATCGATACAGCACCTGTTAAACAGGCACCTGCGGCCCCAGCCCCAGGAAACTCACTTAAAGTGGAACCTAAGGCGCTGAGCCTTTCTAAACCTATGTATCCGTCGCGCGCGTTGGCATTACAGATCGAAGGTAAGGTTAAGGTTCAATTTGATGTAGATAGTGATGGGCGAGTCACCAACCTGCGGATCTTGTCAGCGGAACCACGCAATATGTTTGAACGTGAAGTGAAGCAGGCAATGCGTAAGTGGCGGTATGAGGCTAAGCCAGCAAAGGATCTGACGAAAACAATCGTCTTTAAATTGGATGGTTCGACAGATCTCAATTGATTCTGAGTGGAAACAAAAGAAGGTCGCTTGGGCGACCTTCAGACTGCTGACAAACCCCGTTATTAGGGAGAGCGTGCCGATGGGGTCGTAACGGCGTAAGCCGTCGGAGCGCCCCTCGGTGCGCTAGGCCCGGGTATCTCGGGTCAGAAGGCGACTTTGTCATCAACCTCAAGGTCGCTTGGGCGACCTTCTTGTCAATTGGCAATTTACTTTTTGCTGTCGGCGCTGAAGTTGGTTTTGCCTTCAGGCAGGGCGTGAGGGTGGCCAACTTCATCCACCGCAACATAGGTAAAAACGGCCTCAGTGGCACGGTATCGTTGGCCTATTGGGTCAGACGAAACTTTCTTTACCCAAACTTCAATATTGACGGTAATTGAGGTTCGCCCGGTGCGGATGCAGTTGGCATAACAACAAACTACGTCGCCAACGGCAACCGGCTTCAGGAAGGTTATACCGTCGACCCGTACAGTGACTACCCGGCCTTCAGCAATTTCTTTGGCCAAGATTGCGCCACCAATATCCATTTGCGACATTAACCAGCCGCCGAAAATGTCCCCATTGGCATTGGTATCTGCTGGCATGGCCAGCGTTCGCAGCACCAGTTCACCACTGGGTAAAGAGAGTTGTTCTGTCATTACAGTCTGCTTTATTAAAAAGGTTCAAATCCTATCGCCCACAGCACTCGCTTAGGGCGTTGACATTTAGGTGACTATTTCTTCTGTTCTTCCTGCATGTGGCGATAAATATAGATGCCACTTATCAGGGTAAAGACCAGGGTCAGTGCCGTCAGGCCAAATACCTTAAAATTCACCCACACGTCCTGTGGCAACCAAAATGCCACATAAATATTGGCTAAACCACAGGCTAAAAAGAAAATGGCCCAGGCTATGTTCAGGTTACCCCATACTTTATCAGGCAGCGTCAACTCTTTACCCAACATACGTTGGATTAGCGGTTTTTTCAGTACCAGTTGGCTGATAAGTAGCGCCAAGGAGAACAAGACATAAATTACGGTGACTTTCCATTTGATAAATAAATCATTATGGAAAACCAGGGTTAGCGTACCGAAAATGACCACCATAGCGAAGGTGATAAGCGTCATTTTCTCTACCTTACGGTATTTCAGCCAGGTAAATATCAGTGCCAGAGCAGTGGCGGCAATCAGCGCTCCAGAGGCAACGTAGATATCGTAGAGTTTATAAAAGGCAAAAAAGACAATGAGTGGTAGAAAATCGAGAAACTGCTTCATAAATCAATCCATAATAAGTTTATCGGCCGACTATACCGGATTCGGCGTGATCTGTGTACCGCAGGAGAGTGCTGATTATCGGTGTTCGCCGACTAGATTTCCGCTGTTCTGGCAGGAATTTGCGTAAACTTACGATCGCCATCGGCAGTTAATGGGCAGTGCGATTTGCACATTGCCGATTAAACGTAATAATAGCCTGCTAATTTAACGTGGAAAATAGCTATGCAGTGGAAATCTCTCCAGACGCTGATGCCTGGTTTGACACATTTGTCAGGATATGAACGCAGTTGGTTGAAGCCGGATATTCGTGCTGGGCTCTCTGTAGCTGCGGTGGCGCTACCGGTGGCAATTGCCTATGCTGAATTGGCCGGTGTCAGCCCGGTTGTGGGGCTTTACTCCTGTATTTTACCAATGATCGCTTACGCTATCTTCGGTTCATCCCGCCAATTAATTGTCGGACCCGATGCAGCAACCTGTGCAGTCATCGCTGCGGTTGTGATGCCGTTGTCTGCCGGGAACATGGAATTGCACTGGCAACTGACCATTATGATGACTGCCATGACGGGGTTCTGGTGTCTGCTGGCAAGCCGTTTTCGGTTGGGTGCTTTGGCAGATTTGCTCTCTCGCCCGATACTTAGTGGTCTGCTTAACGGTGTCGCTGTGACCATTATTGTTGCTCAAATCGGCAGGGTATTGGGTTTTGGTACGCCGTCAGCCCAGTTAATTGAACGTCTTTACGCGTTACCCGGTAATTTGTTGCACAGTGAGTGGCTGACCATGGGAATTTCATTACTCACTCTGGTGATCTTGGTTGGCGTTAAAAAGTTAAGGCCGAACTGGCCCGCACCGCTGTTTGCAATCGTACTGGTAACGTTCGTTACCTGGGCGGGTAATTTACAGCAACACGGCATCATTACTGTCGGTGGCTTCAGCAGCATGCTGCCGATGGTGCAGTGGCCAGACTTTCAGCCAGGTCTGCTGCGTGACATGGTAATACCTGCACTAAACCTGGCCGTAGTCAGTTTCGTTAGCATGATGCTGACGGCGAGGAGTTTCGCAGCAAAAAATGGTTATGAAGTGAATGCCGATACGGAATTCCGTGCGTTGGGCGTGGTGAATATCGTTTCTGCATTGTCACAGGGTTTTGCTATCAGTGGTGCCGATTCTCGTACGGCGGTCAACGATGCCAATGGAGGTAAAAGCCAACTGGTATCGATTATTGCCGCAGTTGTGATTGCCATCGTGTTGTTGTTCTTTACTTCACCGCTGCAATTTATCCCGACTGCCGGACTTGGGGTGGTACTGATCTATGCGGCCTGGTCGTTGATTGACATTCGCGGTATCTGGATACTGCGCAAGCGCAACACTCAGGCGTTTTGGTTGGCGGCATTTACTTTCCTCAGCGTTCTACTGGTAGGGGTGATCAGCGGGATCGGTTTGGCGGTGTTACTCGGGCTGATGCAATTCTTGCGTACCGTCTTTCGCCCAACGGAACAGTTGTTGGGGGTTAATGATGAGGGCATGATTCACTCTATGGGTAACAACAATGGAGTGAAGGCGGTTCAAGGCGTCATGATGTACCGCTTCAACTCGCCATTGACCTATTTTAATGTGGCCTACTTCAAACGGCGAATTCTGAATCTGGTGGATAGCACGCCGTTCCAGCCGCGGTGGGTAGTGATTGATGCAGTTGCCAGTTTCACCCATGCGGACATCAGCGTTTTGGCCGCAATTGATGAACTGAAACGCGATCTGTTACAGCGTAACGTGAAATTGGTTTTAGCGGGACGGCGAACCGAGTTAACCCGTTGGTTCCGTGTCAACAAGGTTGGACGCGAACAGGATCTTATTCTGGTGCCGGATCTCTATCTGGCCCTCAAACTGATACAAAGCAAGGAGCAGGCTGAACCTGCAACGGTGCTGTAAGCAAAAAAGGGCACGCCAAAGCGTGCCCTTTACCTATTAAGCGACGGTTTAGACGCGTAACAACATATAAAGGCGGAACAGATAAATCAGCAACAGAGCTGAAACCAGATTGCTTAACGCAGTTAGTACCACGCTGGCAACGTTGGGAGTCAACACCGACAGATGGCTGACCATAAACAGTATCAGCAGTTTGGCAGCCAACCAGAGCATCATTGCTGGAACGATCACTCTCGCATTTGCAAAAGCTAGCTTGCAGCTTAACTTGAGAGAAGCGAATACGCCTTTTCCATCAGCAACAGAGATTACTGGCGCCAATGAGAACGAGATTGCCAAGATCACGCCGGGCACGATAAACAGCGTCAGGCCCAGTTGAATCAGCAGTGTGCAGATAAACAGCAACAGCAACAAACGTGGCAATAGTGGGGCAGAGATGCCTATAGCACGCAATGCACTGGTCCGTTGGCCTTCAGAAACCAGACGAATTAACGTCAGCATTCCACCTACCAGCAACATGTTACCTACCAATGCAGAAAAGGTCGCAGCGGCAGACACTTTCAGCAAAACTATCTGCTGCTCCGGTGTCATTTGCTGAATGATTTCCTGGATCCCCATACCGGCGGTTGAGGTCAAATCACTTTCCGTCGCACTCAGAATCTTTAGCTGTTCAATATCCGGGCTGAAAGCCTGGTTGAGCAGTACAGAAATAAACGCTGTCAGCAGCGCCAACAACAGGATGCTGGCAACCTGATTACGGAAAAAGTTAAAACTGTCACGGTACAATGTGTTGGCCGTGATAGGCATGGAGACTCCTTGGCGTCGAGAACAGAGATAAATCAGTGGGGGATTGTACCTTGTTCCGCGCCGCTGTGGCACCCCGCACGTTGCATAGCGCTGATATCTTCAGCAATTATCGTTTCTGGCAGTGTTAATGGCGGAGGAACCGGTAATGGTGGTAAGTGGAATCTCTCACGTGCTCGGTCACAGGCTTCATTACGTAAGCCATTTACCCCGGACTGTTCGAACTTACGGCACGGGCTTGGCCGGTAGTGATAGATAGAACAGGAGACAGCCTTGCCGATCTCGCCCGTCAGTGCTTTACAGCGCGGGGACCTGCTATTGGTCCCCTGCATACAGCGCAAGAAAGGGCTCAATGGTTCGGTAAAAGATAGAGGAACGCTACCTCCGCCATCTTCCGCTTCGGCCCAATAAAATGAAACTCGAAAGTAACTGCAACATGCGCCGCAACTGATACAGAGATTGTGAATTTCGCTCATCTTGATTGTCCACCGACTCCTTAACCGGCCACCAACCAAAACTAAAATGAAATACCAAATTACTGAGTGGTGTTTTTTTAGCAACTGAAATTTAAGCCTGTACCACTTTGGCAATAAATGCCTTTTTTGATTCAAATCAATTCTTGATTTATTAGTGGCTTAAGTATCCTTGTTTTTAGTAGGAATTTAAATTTTTACACATAAGATGTGATCTCGATTGGATCATAAATACCTGTTTATGGGTATATTCGTCGAGACTGTAAACCACACAAATGGAATGGATAATGAAAAAGACAACTCTGGTGGTATTAGGGGCTATGATGGCCCCCATGTTGGCAAGTGCACATCAGGAAGGGGATTTCCTGTTCCGGGCTGGTACTGCAACAGTGCGTCCTAATGCGGGTTCAGACGATGTGCTGAATCAAGGCTCTTTCAACGCGAATAACAATACCCAGTTAGGCCTGACTTTCGGCTACATGGTGACTGACAACATCGGCGTTGAATTATTAGCCGCAACGCCATTCCGCCATAAAGTCTCTTTGAATGGCTCAGGCGTCAGCGGTAATATTGCAACGGTGGAGCATTTGCCACCAACGCTGATGGCGCAGTACTACTTTGGTGAAAAACAGGACAAGCTGCGTCCCTACCTGGGCATTGGTTTGAACTACACCATGTTCTTCAATGAAAAATTCAACGACTACGGCAAGAGTGTCGGTCTGAGCAATCTTGACCTGAAGAATTCGTGGGGTGTTGCCGGCCAGGCGGGGCTGGATTACAACCTTGACGAGAATTGGATGTTGAACATGTCAGTATGGTGGATGAATATCGAAACCAAAGTACGTTTCGATGTTGCTGGCGCACCTAGCCAAAGTATCGATACCCGTCTGGATCCGTTTGTATTCATGTTTGGTGCGGGTTATCGTTTCTGATTTACCCGGTCTAACAGTAAGGCGCCGTTTGGCGCCTTACTACTTAATAGCATATCGCTTTCTACCGCTCGGAAACCCACCTAAAAATATTCCCGGATACAGCAATGTGTACCCGGTTAAAGCCAGCTTGACTTAAGAGTGAGTGGCGGCTTTCATTTCACGAACAAACTTACCGAGTTTAGCCAGCATCTCAGCAGGTTGCGAGAGGTTGTGCTCAATGATTTTAACGATTGCCGAACCAGAGATAGCTCCCGCAGCTCCTGCTGCTAGCGCATCTTTTACCTGCGAAGGCTCAGAGATTCCAAAGCCCTGTAACGCGGGTGCCGCATGATATTCGCGCAGTTTATTCACCAAATGATGAATTGGCAGTTGCGCGCGGCTTTCGGTACCGGTTACTCCAGCGCGGGAGAGCAGGTAGGTGTAGCCGCGGCCATGGGAAGAGATCTCGCGCAGTAAATCCTCTTCTGCATTAGGTGGGCAAATATAGATAGGCGCAATCGCGTGGCGAGATGCCGCTGCACGAAACGGTGCAGACTCTTCAAATGGAACGTCAGCAATCAGTACCGAATCAACCCCAACCTCGGCGCAACGCTGATAAAAAGCGTCGATACCCCGGTGGAATACCAGGTTCGCATACATCAGCAGACCGATTGGAATCGTGGGGTGCTTTTGGCGAATGGCTGCCAGCATTTCAAAACAGTGTGTTGGCGTGACACCGGAGGCAAAAGCTCTCAGTGTCGCGCTCTGAATGGTTGGACCATCAGCCAAGGGGTCTGAGAACGGGATCCCCAACTCCAATGCATCTGCTCCGTTCTCCACCAGCGTGTCAATAATCTGCAAAGAGAGCGTCGGGTTCGGATCGCCCAGTGTCACAAATGGAACGAATGCGCCTTCTTTATTGTTTTCCAACCGTTTGAACAGTTGCTGATAACGATCCATCACATCTCTCCCCGAGCTTTCAAAATATCGTGAACGGTAAATATATCTTTGTCGCCGCGACCAGACAGGTTAACCACCAGGATCTGTTCTTTCTGTGGCGTTTCACGGATCATTTTCAGCGCATGCGCCAAGGCATGTGAAGACTCGAGCGCAGGAATAATCCCTTCGTGGCGAGAAAGTGCTTTGAACGCCTCCAAGGCTTCATCATCGGTAATGGATACGTATTCTGCGCGCCCGATACTGTTCAGGTAGGCGTGCTGTGGGCCAACGGAAGGAAAATCCAGACCGGCGGAAATTGAATAAGACTCCTCAATTTGTCCTTCAGAAGTTTGCATCATCGGCGATTTCATACCGAAGTAGATACCCACGTGACCATGCTTCAACGGTGCACCATGTTGGCCGGTTTCAATACCCAGGCCTGCGGGCTCAACACCAATCAGGCCAACGCTGGTATCATCAATAAAGTCGGCAAACATACCGATTGCGTTGGAACCACCACCGACGCAGGCCAGAACAGCATCCGGCAGGCGGCCTTCACGCTCCAGCATTTGTGCTTTGGTTTCTTCGCCGATCATCCGTTGGAACTCGCGCACGATGGTCGGGAAGGGGTGGGGGCCAGCGGCGGTTCCCAGCATGTAGTGGGCTTTTTCATAGGTACCAGACCAGTCGCGCAGTGCTTCATTACACGCATCTTTCAACGTGGAAGAACCACTGTGTACCGGGATCACTTCGGCGCCCATCAGTCGCATACGGAACACATTGGGTGACTGGCGCTCAATGTCTTTAGCGCCCATATAGATACGACATTTCAGGCCAAGTAGTGCGCAGGCGAGTGCTGAAGCAACGCCATGTTGACCAGCGCCGGTTTCAGCAATGATCTCTGTTTTGCCCATGCGTTTGGCCAGCAAAGCCTGCCCTAAAACCTGGTTAGTTTTATGTGCACCGCCGTGAAGCAGATCTTCGCGCTTGAGATAGAGCTTGGTTTTTGTTCCAGCGGTCAGGTTTTTACACAACGTGAGTGCCGTTGGTCTCCCGGCGTAGTTTTTCAGCAGATCGATAAACTCTGCCTGAAACTCAGGGTCACGCTGGGCGCTAACAAAGGCTTCTTCGAGTTGTTTCAGTGCCGGCATCAATATTTGTGGCACATACTGACCACCAAATTCGCCGAAGTAGGGGTTAAGCAGCGTCATTATTTTTCCCGTTATTATCCGTTAAATTGTGTTCGCAATCAGTAGGTGCGCAGGGCTTGAAAGACCGCAGCCAAACGTGCGGGATCTTTGATGCCAGGTTGACTCTCTACGCCGGAGTTAAAATCGAGTCCAGCACAACCGAGGCGAGCAGCATCCATACAGTTGTCTGCACCCAAACCGCCAGCCAGCATCACGTTGTCCAGTAATTGCCCCTGCAACAGTGACCAATCAAATTGCATCCCCGTGCCACCTGCACCGTTATCCAGCAGGTAACGATCGACAGACTTCAGATCGCGTGCTGGCAGATGCCCCTTCACGCTTAATGCTTTCCAGATCTGGCAGTGGGCGGGAAGTTCAGCCCGTAATCTGTCGATGTAGTTCTGATCTTCAGAGCCATGTAACTGCACGGCATACAGGCCAAGAGATACTGCAGTCTGAACAACGCTATTCAATTGGGCATCAGAAAATACGCCAACGTATTTCAATGGCGCGCCGGAAATCACTTCTCTCGCATGGGCAATATCAACATACCGGGGTGAACGATCAACGAAAATCAAACCGCCGTAATTGGCACCAGCCTGATAGGCGGCGGCGGCATCCTGTGCTCTGGTAAGGCCGCATACTTTATTATCCCCGAGGATCACGCGGCGGACCGCACTGCGCAAATTATTCTCCGACATTAAGGCGCTACCAATCAGAAAACCATTGGCATAGCGGCTGAGCTCACGGATCTGAGCGTAATTGTTAATGCCGGACTCGCTGATTACCGTCACGCCCTGCGGGATGAGAGGAGCAAGAGTACGTGTGCGATCCAGATCAATAGAAAGATCGCGCAAATCACGGTTGTTGATACCGATGACACGTGCTTCAAGTTGTACCGCACGCTGTAGTTCATCAATGCTGATGACTTCGGTCAGCACCCCCATATTCAGGCTGCGTGCGACGGCAGCCAATTGGCGGTACTGCTCGTCATTTAATACCGAGAGCATTAACAGAATGGCATCGGCCTGGTAATGGCGCGCCAGATAGATTTGATAGGGATCGATGATAAAGTCTTTACACAAAACCGGCTGGTGGACGGCTTGGCTCACCAGTGGCAGAAAATCGAAGCTGCCCTGAAAATACTTTTCATCGGTTAATACCGAAATCGCCGAGGCGAAATCTTTGTAGATCGAGGCGATTTCAACCGGATCAAAATTCTCACGGATCAATCCCTTGGAAGGCGACGCTTTTTTACATTCAAGAATAAATGCTGTTTTGTCACCTTGCAGGGCATGATAAAAATCACGGGTGCTAGGTGTGACTTTATGTTGAAAACTCGCCAGCGGCTGTTGTTGGCTTCGTGCTGCGACCCATAGCGCTTTATCACGAACAATCTTGTTGAGCACGGTTTCCTGCATCATTTATCCTCTTGCTGCCAAAGCAGTGACACGCTGATAAGCCTGGCCACTGTAGATCATATCCAATGCCTGCTGCGCGTTATGGCGCAGGTCTTCTTGTCCGAATAGTTTCAACAACAGAGCAACGTTGGCGGCGACGGCTGCGGCATGAGCTCGCTCGCCTTTACCTTGTAACAAGCCAGCCAGAATGTCACGATTTTCTTCCGGCGAGCCACCCAGCAACGATTCCAGCGGGTGGCTGTCAAGGCCGAAAGATTTGGGCGTCAACTGATAGCTCTCGATTTCGCCATGATTCAGCTCTGCTACATGTGTTGTGGTATGAATGGCGACTTCATCCATGCCACCACCGTGAACCACTGCTGCACGTTCATAACCCAAGGCTCGCAGCGTCTGAGCGATAGGCAGTACCAACTCAGGGCTGTAGACCCCAATCAATGCCAACGGCGGGCGAGCCGGGTTAATCAATGGCCCGAGCACGTTGAACACCGTACGGGTTTTCAACTGTTGGCGCACCGGCATAGCGTGACGGAAACCCGTGTGGTATTGCGGCGCGAACAGGAAACAAACGCCAAGATCGTCTAATGCTTGGCGGGAAACTTCCGCTGGCAGGTCCAGCTTAATGCCGAAGGCTGCCAGAAGATCGGAGGAACCCGAACGACTGGAAACGCTGCGGTTACCGTGCTTGGCGATCTTTGCCCCACAAGCGGCTGCAACAAAGGCACTGGCTGTAGAAATATTAATACTGTTGGTGCCGTCACCGCCGGTACCAACGATATCAGCAAAGGCATAATCAGGGCGTGGGAATGGCAGAGCATCGGCCAATAACGCTTTAGCCGCCCCAGCGATCTCCTCCGGGCATTCACCGCGGATCTTCATGCTGATCAACGCGGCTGCCAATTGGCTGTGTTCCAGCTCACCACGCACAATGGCGCTGAACAGTTGCTGGCTCTCTTGCTGATCCATCGACTCTGCGCGATACAGCTTTTCAAGAATAGGTTGCATCATTATTTATCCTTAATTATTTCGCCAGCGCCCAGGCCAAAGTCTGCTCGAGCAAACGTGCGCCTTGGGTCGTCAGAATCGATTCTGGGTGGAACTGGAAACCGCATACACGGTGTTGTTCATGACGGACCGCCATCACCATTTCGCCGAAACGGGCATTGACGGTCAATTCTGCAGGAATGTTGCTCCCCACCAGTGAGTGATAACGGGCTACAGGCAACGGGTTGGTCATCCCGGCAAACATACCTGCGCCATCGTGGGTAATAGATGAGGCTTTGCCATGCAGGATTTCGCCAGCCTGACCCACGTGGCCACCATAGGCTTCAACAATAGCCTGGTGACCAAGACAGATACCGATGATAGGCATCTGGCCGCGTAAGCGTTGTAGTAACTCGGGCATACATCCTGCTTGAGCCGGCGTACCTGGGCCTGGCGACAGCATTAATACCGGCTGTTCCATTTGTTGAAGGCGTTCAATGATGACATCGGCAGCAATCTGGTTACGGTAAATAACCACTTGATGCCCGCTGCTGCGCAGTTGATCGACCAGGTTGTAAGTAAATGAATCAACGTTATCGAGCAATAAGATATCGGCCATTAGAACACCTCCTTGGCCTGATGCGCGCTGGCGATGGCTCGCAGCACGGCACGTGCCTTATTGAACGTTTCATCAGCTTCAGCCTGAGGAATGGAATCCAACACCACTCCGGCCCCAGCTTGAACGGTGGCAATACCATCCTCAACATAGGCAGAACGGATGACGATACAGGTATCTAAATCACCATGTGCGGTGAAATACCCTACGGCACCACCGTAGCTGCCGCGACGTGAACCTTCAGAGGCGGCAATCAACTGCATGGCACGTACTTTCGGCGCACCGCTCAGCGTGCCCATATTCATACAGGCCTGATAGGCGTGCAGAACATCGAGATCGGCACGCAACTTACCAACGACTCGAGAGACAAGGTGCATCACGAAAGAGTAGCGGTCGACTTTAGTCAGGTCGGCAACATAGCGGCTGCCAGCTTTACAGATACGGGCCAGATCGTTACGCGCAAGATCGACCAGCATCAAATGCTCCGCCAGCTCTTTTTGGTCAGTGCGCATTTCCAGTTCGATGCGACTGTCAAGATCGGGATCCAAAGAGCCATCTGCGCGGCGGCCACGTGGCCGTGTTCCGGCAATCGGGTAGATTTCAATCTGGCGGGTGGTCGCGTCATATTTCAACGCACTTTCCGGTGAGGCACCGAACAGAGTGAACTCGTTATCTTGCATAAAGAACATATAAGGGCTTGGATTGTTCTCCTTCAACGTTTGGTAAGCCGCTAAAGGAGTTGGGCAAGGCAGAGAAAAACGGCGTGAAGGAACGACCTGGAAAATTTCGCCCTGGCGGATTGCCTGTTGCAAGTGGCTGACCACTGCGCCGTATTCCTCATCACTCTGGTTGCAGCTCAACTGCATATCTGCCAATTTCTGCTGCGGGATAGCTTGCGGTGCCTGCTGTAATTGGGTCTGAAGCTGTTCAAGGCGTTGCTGCAACCTTACCGTTTCTGTGGCTTCGCCGGTAAAAACGCTGGCCTGCAAATGGGCAACGCCGCGCTGGTGATCCAGTATCAACAGTGTTTCTGCCAGATAGAAACAGAAATCGGGGCAGCGTTGGTCATGACGTAGCTCAGGTAAATCTTCAAATCCTGCAACCAGATCATAGGCAAACAGGCCGCCAAGTAGCATGGCTTCGCGCTGCTCAAGCGGTGCATCTACCAGTGTCAGCAGAGTTCTTAGTGCATCAAAGACAGACAGCGAACGCAGACGTGTATCTTCATCCTGTATTGCATCAATGGCAGGGAAAGTTAATTCACGGCCATTAGGGCGCACTTGAATCTGCACTTCGTGGGGCAGTGCTTCATCCAACAGTGGCAGTAATGTTGCACCATTAACTGTTAACGCCTGAATGTCGACTTTATGACCTAGCGCGGTAATGCGCAGGGCGCTGTCGACAATCAGAAGGCTTTTCAGGTTCTGCTTGCTGTTGATTTCCGCCGAGTCTAACAACAGAGTGGCCGGGCGGGCACCGCACAGCTGATGGAAAATTGCTGTAGTGTCACTGCGGTAACCGGCTTGGGCGGTGAGTAATTTGAGTTGTGGCTTGTTGTTCATCATCGGTGGTTCCAGTCAAATCTTGTCCAAAAAAAACCCGCTATCATGAGCGGGCTTGAGCAATCTGCAGTGTCAGTTGACAGGTATGCGTGATTACACCGCCCAGTTTTGGGAGGTACGCCACCAACGAAGAAGAGAAGTTTGCTTGGTCATCATAGGCTCTCTGTATGTCATCCAACACGGCAACTGCCGTGAACTTATGTACTAGTTAACTGGTTCGCGAGATTAAAGTCAACCCTCTTTTTGCACAATACGTTAGTGGATAGCGTGAAAGAGGCTACTTAAATACGGCTTCGGTAGAATAGATTTCCGTCCGGTGAGTCATAACGGTTATGATAAAAGACCAAGTCACCGCAGGATATTCCTTTTGACAGACAGCAGCCCACAATCCTCTGCTTTTACCCTATACGATCTTCACAGCCACACGACAGCGTCAGACGGCTATTTGACACCCAGCCAGTTGGTGCAGCGTGCGGTAGATATGCGTGTTGGTGTGCTGGCGATCACCGATCATGACACAACCGAAGGGTTGGCCGAGGCGGCAGCTACTATCGACGCCTTAGCGCTGCCGTTGCAACTGATAAACGGTGTAGAGATTTCTACCCAGTGGGAAAACCACGAAATCCACATTATCGGGCTAGGGATCGGAATTACACATCCCGCTCTGCGTCAACTGTTGGTTGAGCAGACCATGCGTCGACAAGAGCGTGCACGGGAAATCGGTGCCAGGCTGGCAAAAGCGCGAATTCCCGACGCCTATGCTGGGGCACAAGAACTGGCTGGCGAGGGGGCGGTAACACGTGGGCATTTTGCGCGTCACTTGGTGCAACTGGGTGTGGCGGACAATCTTTCTCAGGTATTCAAGAAATATCTTGCTAAAGGGAAAACCGGCTACGTTCCGCCACAGTGGTGTACAATAGAACAAGCTATTGATGTGATTCACCAATCCGGCGGTCAGGCAGTTATGGCTCACCCAGGGCGCTACGATTTGACAGCTAAATGGCTTAAGCGGTTGCTGGCATATTTTGCTGAAAACGGCGGGGATGCAATGGAAGTGGCACAATGTCAACAAGCGCCCCATGAGCGCGCTCTGCTGGCAAAATATGCGCAAGAACATCGATTACTGGCGTCTCAAGGATCCGATTTCCATCAACCCTGCTCGTGGATCGAGTTGGGACGCAAACTGTGGCTGCCCGCTGGCGTTGAGCCGGTGTGGCGTGATTGGCCACAATACCAACAGACTAAAGCATGTTGAATTCACGCGGGCATTGCCATGCGCGAGCATTATATTCAGGAGTAACAGATGAGCCAGTTATTTTATATTCACCCGGACAACCCGCAGCCGCGTCTGATTAATCAGGCAGTGGATGTGCTGCGCAAGGGCGGTGTGATCGTCTATCCAACAGACTCTGGTTATGCGTTGGGCTGCAAGTTGGAAGAGAAAGCTGCTATGGAACGTATTTGCCGTATCCGTCAGTTGGATGGCAACCATAATTTCACCCTGATGTGCCGCGATTTGTCAGAATTGTCGACGTACGCTCACGTGGATAACGCTTCATTTCGTCTGATCAAAAATAACACCCCTGGTAATTACACCTTTATTCTGAAAGCGACCAAAGAAGTTCCTCGCCGTTTGATGAATGACAAGCGTAAGACTATTGGCCTGCGTGTGCCTTCTAATCCAATTGCGCTTGCACTGCTTGAAGTCCTGAATGAGCCGATGATGTCGACTACGCTGATGTTGCCGGGCAACGATTTTGCGGAATCCGATCCGGAAGAGATCAGCGAGCACCTTGGAAAGCAGGTAGACCTGGTGATCCACGGCGGTTTTCTTGGGCAGCAACCGACAACGGTTATCGATCTGACTGAATCGGCACCGGAAGTGGTAAGGGAGGGAGCGGGCGATCCTTCTCCATTTCGATGAACTTCCTGACGAAGTCAGTGCCAACGAAGGATAAAGCCTGTATAATGGGCGGTTGATTTTTACCAAGAGATAATCTTTACCGTTACGCTTTTAGCGGGTGGAACGGTAAAGTCCCCCCGACGCCTGTGAAGGCGACACTAGAGGTTGCTCAATGAGCGAAAAGTTACAGAAAGTTTTAGCGCGTGCCGGCCACGGTTCGCGTCGCGAAATAGAAACCATGATCGAGGCTGGCCGAGTCAGCGTTGACGGCAAAATTGCCAAACTGGGTGACCGTGTAGAGGTGAATCCTGCGATGAAAATTCGTATGGATGGCCATGTGGTCTCGATCAAAGAATCCGAAGAAGCTGTTTGCCGCGTGCTGGCTTATTACAAGCCGGAAGGTGAGCTGTGTACTCGCAGCGATCCTGAGGGCCGCCCGACGGTGTTTGATCGCTTGCCTAAGCTGCGTGGTTCCCGTTGGGTGGCAGTAGGGCGCTTAGACGTGAATACTTCCGGCCTATTGTTGTTTACCACTGACGGTGAGCTGGCTAACCGCTTGATGCACCCAAGCCGTGAAGTTGAGCGTGAATATGCCGTGCGCGTATTTGGTCAGATTGATGACGAGAAAGTAAAACAGCTGAACCGTGGGGTGCAGTTGGAGGATGGCCCTGCCGCATTCCGTACCATCAGCTTCCAGGGTGGTGAGGGGATTAATCAGTGGTACAACGTCACGCTGACCGAAGGCCGTAACCGTGAGGTACGTCGCCTGTGGGAAGCTGTCGGTGTTCAGGTGAGCCGTCTGATCCGTGTTCGCTATGGCGATATCGACCTGCCGAAAGGATTGCCACGCGGTGGTTGGACGGAACTCGATCTTCCGGCAATCAACTATCTGCGCGAGTTGGTGGAACTGAAGCCGGAAACCGTCAGCAAATTGCCGGTAGAGCGTGAGCGTCGCCGGGTGAAAGCCAACCAGATCCGCCGCGCAGTAAAACGTCACAGCCAGGTTGCATCTGGCAATCGACGCGGTACAGCGACTAGCAAGCCCGGCAAACCGGCAAAATCTTCAAAACGCAGCTAAGTGTTTCTCTTGGCCGTGCCCGCGTAGCGAGCGCGGCCATTTACTACCAATCAATACCCTGTTGCGCTTTGATCCCAGCCTCAAAGGCATGTTTCACCGGGCGCATTTCCGTTACCGTATCGGCAAGTTCCAGCAAGTCGCGATGGCAGCCACGTCCGGTAATGATCACCGTCTGATGTTCAGGCCGCTGATTTAACGCTTCTACCAACTCCTCAAGCTCCAGATAACCATAGCTCACCATGTAGGTCAGTTCATCCATCAGAACCATATCCAGGCTGCTATCGGCCAACATACGTTTAGCATGCTGCCAAACCGCTTGGCAGGCGGCGGTATCGCTCTCTTTATCCTGAGTCTCCCAAGTAAAACCTGTGGACATTACCTGAAATTCGACACCGTGCTGTTGCAGCAGATTTTTCTCGCCGTTCGGCCACTGTCCCTTGATAAACTGGATCACGCCAGCCTTCATACCGTGGCCGACGGCTCGTGTCACGGTGCCAAAGGCAGCGGTGGTTTTCCCTTTACCATTGCCGGTAAAGACCAGTAACAAACCTCGGCTCTCCTGTGCTGCGGCAATGCGGGCATCTACCTGTTGTTTCAGGCGCTGTTGACGCTGCTGGTGACGATTTTCCGCCATGTTCGAAGGCTCCTATTCGGCTGGGCCGGGTTTACGGTTAGGTTGTGCATCAAAGCTTATACCGGTTTTTTGACGGCTATCATCTCCCATCAAATACAGATAAAGCGGCATGATATCAGCGGGGGTTTTCAGCTTGTCTTTATTCTCATCGGGAAAAGCAGATGCCCGCATTTGAGTGCGTGTTCCACCAGGATTGATACAGTTTACCCGCAAATTGAGGTTTTTATACTCGTCCGCCAATACCTGCATCATACCTTCTGTTGCAAACTTTGAAACGGCATAAGCTCCCCAATTCGCACGGCCCACACGGCCAACGCTGGAACTGGTGAAAACCAGAGAGCCCGCATCGGATTTCAGCAGCAGTGGCAGTAGTGCCTGGGTCAACATGAATGTCGCATTAACGTTGACCTGCATAACGTCGTTCCACACGCTCACTGCAAGTTCAGCCATTGGTGCTATATCGCCTAACAGGCCCGCATTATGTAGAACACCGTCAAGACGTGGCATGCAGTTTGCCAAGTCATCGGCTATTTGCTGACATTGTTCAGGAGTCGTGTGCAGTAAATCGAGAGTAATGATGTGAGATGGGGCACCCCCATTGGTGGCAATCTCTGCCTGAACGGCCTGGAGCTTACTCTCTGTCCGCCCCAACAACACCAGTTGCGCACCAAAACGTGCGTAAGTCAGTGCTGCTTCACGGCCAATGCCGTCACCCGCTCCAGTAACCAGAATAATACGTTGTTTCAGCAGATCGTGTTTAGGTTGGTAAAGCACAGATGTTCCTTACATCACATCATATTGGCTGGCCCCATTAACTCAGGAAGCGCAGATGAAAGTGGGCTACCGGTCAACTTCGGCTCCCGTAATGTTCCCACTGTGAATCAATCTTACTGTCTTGCTTAATATTGAGTGTTATATGCCTGAAACAGAGTGCATTTTCAATGGTTAGCCTGCAGAATCGCGTATTCTTATGTAACAGAAAAAATAGATTGATTGACTTGATTGCTACCGTTGGTTGGCAAGTAAACAAGGAGTTTTCATTTGGCCGCGACAGCAGCAATGCGGATTGGTTAAAATAAACCAAGTCACACTAACAAACTGTAAATTAAGGCGGGATCTGTGGAGTTTATATCTGTTTATGGCCTGTTTCTGGCCAAAGTTGCCACGGTGGTGATTGCTATTGGGGCCCTGGGGTTACTGGCGGTAAGCCTGGGGCAACGGAAGGCCCAGCAGAAAGGGGAACTGCAACTAACCGATCTGGGTGAACAATATCGTGAAATGCAACGTGAAATGCGCCTTTCACGTATGGGGGATGCAGAACAAAAAGCCTGGAGCAAGCAGTTCAAAAAGCAGAACAAAGCCGACGAAAAACTGAAGAAGCAGCGAGCAAAATCCGGGGCGGTAGAGGCAAGCAAGCCTTGCCTTTACGTACTGGATTTTAAAGGCAGTATGGATGCTCATGAAGTCACCTCACTACGTGAAGAGATATCTGCTGTGCTGGCCGTTGCCACAGCCAAAGATGAAGTGTTATTGCGTCTTGAGAGCCCGGGAGGCGTTGTGCACGGTTATGGTCTGGCCGCCTCTCAACTGGAGCGCTTGCGCAAAGGTGGCATCCGCCTGACGGTTGCAGTGGACAAGGTTGCTGCCAGCGGTGGCTACATGATGGCCTGTGTTGCCGATCGTATTGTGGCGGCACCATTCGCCATTATCGGGTCGATTGGTGTGGTTGCACAGATCCCCAATTTCCATCGCTTGCTGAAAAAGAACGACATCGATGTCGAACTGCACACCGCGGGGCAGTTTAAACGTACATTGACATTGTTTGGCGAAAATACAGAACAAGGGCGCGAAAAATTCCGTGAAGATCTGAACGAAACGCATGACTTGTTCAAGCAATTTGTTCACCAGCAACGCCCTTCACTGGATATTGACAGCGTGGCAACCGGTGAGCACTGGTTTGGTACGCAAGCAAAAGACAAAGGGCTGATTGACGCGGTAGGAACCAGTGATGATTTACTAATTGCCGAGATGGAGAATCATGAAGTGATTAGTGTGCGCTATGCTCGCCGTAAACGCATGATCGAACGCTTTACTGGCAGCGCAGCGGAAAGTGTCGATCGTCTGCTGTTGAGCTGGTGGCAACGTGGTGAAAAACCGCTTCTCTAACGGGTAAAAAGACCAATGTACGGGGGTTTAGGCCCCCGTTTCAATGCTCAATCAATCAGATGATATTTTTCAGAAAGTACATGAGCCAGATGTTTAAACATGTTAAATACGGCAGTGGTCTTTGCCGTTGGTAACCCATCAGGATCTAAAAAGAATTCGCCTCGGAAAACCAGAACACTGCCTTTTTGTTCAACATCGGTAGCCAACATTCCGTGCATATAATCTTCGTGTTGACGGATGATGTTATTTGCTTCCACTAGCAGGGCTTCACGTTCAATCGGTTGAGTATTGGCTCGCATTTATTCCACTCCAGACAAAAATCTGCCCGCATTCTAACGCTTGTTCGCGTTTATCGGCAAACAGACTAAGGTTTAATTACCATCTTTAATGGGGAGACATTTTGGCTGTTATCGGCGAAATGCGATTTTCCATGTTAATTAGGTTGCGTGTCGTTTTTTATCAGGTACAGTGTGGGATTTTGTGGCTTCGGGTGGAAGCATTTGTTTACGCTCAGGCGTAAGCCAAGCATGATCTTGTTTGTTGGTTCGGATTGAGCAAATAAGGTCGGCAACTTGCGTTCAGGTTGACCAGTTGGGCAACCGTTATAAAAAAACATGTTGATCTCCAGCCAGAGTACCGCAATATAAAAAAGAGATCCGAATTGCCGCGGTACGGCGAGATAAACGGCTTCCTGTGGGAAGAAATAATCAGGTAAAGGTAAATATGGGCAAAGCTCTCGTAATAGTTGAGTCCCCGGCAAAAGCCAAAACTATTAATAAATATTTAGGAAGTGACTACGTTGTGAAGTCCAGCGTTGGTCATATCCGTGATTTGCCGACCAGTGGCTCAGCCGGCAAAAAGAGCGCTGACGCAACCGAAGACAAAGCAAAAAAGAAAGTCAAAAAAGATGAAAAGACGGCGCTGGTTAATCGCATGGGCGTCGATCCTTATCATGGTTGGGAAGCGCATTATGAAATTCTCCCAGGCAAAGAAAAAGTTGTCGCCGAGCTGAAATCGTTAGCAGAAAATGCCGACCATATCTATCTCGCAACCGACCTTGACCGCGAAGGGGAGGCCATTGCTTGGCACCTGCGGGAAGTGATCGGTGGGGATGAAAAACGTTTTAGCCGCGTGGTGTTTAACGAAATCACCAAGAACGCCATCCAGCAGGCGTTCAAAGCGCCTGGCGAACTGAACATCAACCGTGTCAATGCACAACAGGCGCGTCGCTTTATGGATCGCGTCGTGGGCTACATGGTTTCGCCGTTACTGTGGAAGAAAATTGCCCGAGGTCTGTCCGCTGGAAGAGTGCAATCGGTCGCGGTGCGTCTGGTTGTGGAGCGCGAGCGCGATATCAAGGCATTCGTGCCAGAAGAGTACTGGGAGTTACATGCCGATTTGTTGGCGAAGGGTGAAACCGCGCTACAGATGGAAGTGACTCACGCCCATGACAAACCATTCAAACCGGTTAATCGTGAGCAAACGCATGCCGCGATAAAGCTGCTGGAAAAAGCACGTTATACTGTGCTGGATCGTGAAGACAAGCCAACCAGCAGTAAGCCTGGAGCGCCTTTCATCACCTCCACGTTGCAGCAGGCGGCCAGCACTCGTCTGAGTTTCGGCGTGAAGAAAACCATGATGATGGCTCAGCGCCTGTATGAAGCTGGTCACATTACCTATATGCGTACAGACTCTACCAACCTGAGCCAGGATGCGCTCAACATGGTACGCGGTTACATTGGCGATAATTTCGGTGACAAATATCTGCCGAAAGCCGCCAATCAGTACAGCAGCAAAGAAAACTCTCAGGAAGCGCACGAAGCTATCCGCCCTTCAGATGTTAGCGTAGTGGCTGAACAGCTGAAGGACATGGAAGCGGATGCTCAGCGGCTGTATCAACTGATCTGGCGCCAGTTTGTGGCCTGCCAGATGACGCCAGCGCAGTACGATTCCACCACGCTGACAGTCAAAGCTGGGGATTTCCAACTGCGTGCCAAAGGCCGAACATTGCGTTTCGATGGCTGGACCAAAGTGATGCCGGCACTACGTAAAGGTGATGAAGATCGCACTTTGCCATTTGTCGAAGTGGGGACCGATCTGGATCTGCAAAAGCTGATCCCAAGCCAGCACTTTACCAAACCGCCAGCGCGTTACAGCGAAGCTTCACTGGTTAAAGAGCTTGAAAAGCGTGGTATAGGGCGCCCTTCAACTTATGCCTCGATCATCTCCACCATTCAGGACCGTGGTTATGTTCGTGCAGAAAATCGGCGTTTCTATGCTGAGAAAATGGGCGAAATCGTCACCGACCGCTTGGAAGAAAACTTCCGCGAACTGATGAACTATGACTTTACGGCGCGCATGGAAGATGGGCTGGATCAGGTCGCGAACAATCATGCTGAATGGAAAGTTGTTCTCGACGAGTTCTTTGCAGAATTTAGCGAACAGTTGGAGACTGCAGAGAAAGATCCGGAAGAGGGTGGCATGCGCCCGAACCAGATGGTAATGACCAGCATTGACTGCCCGACCTGCAGCCGCCAAATGGGGATCCGTACTGCCAGCACTGGCGTGTTCCTGGGCTGTTCTGGCTATGCGTTATCACCAAAAGAGCGTTGTAAAACCACCATCAATCTGGTGCCGGAAGCAGAAGTTCTCAACATTCTCGAAGGGGATGATGC
Source organism: Serratia aquatilis (assembly GCF_044865145.1). Lineage (NCBI taxonomy): Bacteria > Pseudomonadati > Pseudomonadota > Gammaproteobacteria > Enterobacterales > Yersiniaceae > Serratia > Serratia aquatilis. Next base: position 2,489,887 of record NZ_CP173186.1, read on the forward strand.
GGAAACCAATGCCCTGCGTGCACGTCGTCGCTGTCAGAAATGTGGCACGGCGATGGACAGCTACCTGATTGATAATCAGCGTAAGCTGCATGTCTGCGGTAATAACCCAGCTTGCGATGGTTACGAGATTGAACAAGGCGAGTTTCGCCTGAAGGGTTACGATGGCCCAATAGTTGAGTGTGAGAAGTGTGGTTCTGAAATGCACCTGAAAATGGGACGTTTTGGTAAATACATGGGATGCACCAACGAAAACTGTAAGAATACCCGTAAGATATTGCGTAGTGGAGAGGTTGCGCCGCCGAAAGAAGATCCGGTACCGTTACCCGAACTGCCATGTGAAAAATCCGACGCTTACTTTGTATTGCGTGACGGTGCCGCAGGCGTTTTCCTGGCGGCCAATACCTTCCCTAAATCTCGCGAAACTCGCGCGCCGTCAGTGGAAGAATTGTTGCGCTTCAAAGATCGTTTGCCGGAGAAATTGCGTTATCTAGCTGACGCGCCGGTTGCGGATCCAGAAGGTAACAAGGCGGTGGTCCGCTTCAGCCGTAAGACTAAGCAACAGTATGTTTCTTCGGAGAAAGAGGGTAAGGCCACCGGTTGGTCTGCTTTCTACGTGGACGGCAAGTGGGTAGAAGCTAAGAAGTAAGCTCGCTTTGTTTTATGTATATCAAGACCAGCCCCAAGGGCTGGTTTTTTTTCGCCTGAACCTAGCGGTTAGCTCAATACCCATTACGGGTAGGGCTTATCGTTGATCGTCAGGCGAAATAATCGTTATCATGGTGTGACAGCGATCTATACTTGGTAACGTGTCGTGATATAGTGGTTATATAAAAGTTTTTTTTATGATGAAAGCTTATTAGCAACGGCGTTTTCTTCGGCACCAGTGCGAAATCGCTGTGATGAGGCTTACAACTATTCGCAGTGATTAACCTAGGATGGTCTAAGATATGAAATTGCAGCAACTGCGTTACATCGTAGAAGTGGTCAATCATAACCTCAATGTTTCCTCTACGGCGGAAGGCCTCTATACCTCTCAACCCGGTATCAGTAAACAGGTCAGAATGCTGGAAGATGAGCTGGGTATACAGATTTTTGCTCGCAGTGGCAAACACCTGACCCAGGTAACGCCTGCAGGGCTTGAAATCATTCGCATCGCCCGTGAAGTGTTATCTAAAGTGGACGCAATCAAGGCCGTTGCTGGTGAGCATACCTATCCAGACAAAGGATCGCTGTACGTTGCAACCACTCATACCCAGGCCCGTTATGCATTGCCTACCGTGATAAAAGGCTTTATTGAACGTTATCCGCGTGTGTCGCTACATATGCACCAAGGTTCACCGACGCAAATTGCTGAGGCAGTTTCCAAGGGCTCAGCTGATTTCGCCATAGCAACAGAAGCACTTCATCTGTATGACGATTTAATCATGCTGCCATGCTATCACTGGAATCGCACCGTCATTGTGAAGCCCGATCATCCTTTAGCAGGTAAGAGTCAAATTACTATCGAGGAATTGGCCGCTTATCCGCTCGTCACTTATACCTTTGGCTTCACTGGGCGTTCTGAGTTGGATACGGCGTTTAACCGCGCAGGGTTGACACCGCATATTGTCTTTACCGCGACCGATGCTGACGTGATCAAAACCTATGTCCGCCTAGGGCTGGGCGTTGGTGTTATCGCCAGCATGGCGGTCGATCCGGTGCATGATCCCGATTTGGTCAGCGTGGACGTACGGGATATTTTCACTTACAGCACCACCAAAATCGGTTTCCGTCGGAGCACCTTCCTGCGCACTTATATGTATGATTTTATCCAACGCTTTGCTCCACACCTAACGCGCGATGTTGTTGATACCGCAGTGGTTTTGCGTTCCAACGAAGAGATCGAGGCGATGTTCAAGGACATCAAGCTGCCGATTAAATAGCGTTTTCTGCAGGAGGGTTTTCCCTCCTTTTTACCTTTGCACACTATCTATCAGGCAGTGTCCCTTAATTACAGGTACTAAGCGACATAAGCCTGATATCCTGCCAGATACCCCGCATTGCCAATTCTGCCGTATTCCCTGTTCGAGCAATATGACGTCTTGTTTTGATGAAATCATGTCGTTAAATAAATGTTACATTATGTTTGTGTTATCTTTAAATGTAACCTCAGTAATTACCTTGTTTTAACATAATCAAACATGGAGGAGCTATGTCACCCGATCTTCGAAAGACGAGTATGGACAAGTTGGTTGCACTGAATAGCGAATATTACTATTACAGTTTGCCACTCGCTGCCAGAGAGTTAGGAGATATTGACCGGCTACCCAAGTCATTGAAAGTATTACTGGAAAACCTGCTGCGCCATTTGGATGGTGACACCGTGCAGGAAAACGATCTCAAGGCGATCGTCGGTTGGTTGCAAACCGGCCATGCCGATCGCGAAATTGCCTATCGACCGGCACGAGTTCTGATGCAAGATTTTACCGGTGTACCGGCCATTGTCGATCTTGCCGCCATGCGTGAAGCGGTGCTGCGCCTCGGGGGGAAAGTCGATCAGGTAAATCCACTTTCTCCGGTTGATCTGGTGATAGACCACTCAGTCACTGTGGATGAGTTTGGTGATGACGAGGCGTTTACCGAAAACGTGCGCATTGAGATGGAGCGTAACCACGAGCGCTACACTTTTTTGCGCTGGGGCCAAAAAGCATTCAATCGTTTCCGTGTAGTGCCACCTGGCACCGGTATTTGTCATCAGGTCAACCTGGAATACCTGGGGCAAACCGTCTGGCACACTGAAGAGAATGGTAAACGCATCGCTTACCCCGATACCCTGGTCGGTACCGATTCCCATACTACAATGATTAACGGTCTTGGCATCCTTGGTTGGGGAGTAGGTGGTATCGAGGCTGAGGCCGCGATGCTGGGCCAACCCGTTTCTATGCTGATCCCTGATGTCGTGGGCTTTAAACTTAACGGTAAGCTAAGAGAAGGGATCACAGCAACTGACCTGGTGTTGACCGTGACGCAAATGCTGCGTAAGCATGGTGTGGTGGGCAAGTTTGTCGAGTTTTATGGCGATGGGCTGGCTGAGTTGCCTTTGGCTGATCGTGCAACCATTGCCAATATGTCGCCGGAATTTGGAGCAACCTGCGGCTTCTTCCCAGTAGACGATGTCACGCTAAGTTATATGAAGTTAAGTGGCCGCAGTGCTGAACAAATCGCTTTGGTGGAGGCTTATGCCAAGGTCCAGGGTATATGGCGAAACCCTGGTGATGAACCGGTATTTACCAGCACCCTGACGCTGGATATGTCGACGGTCGAAGCCAGCTTGGCCGGGCCTAAGCGCCCGCAGGATCGTGTTGCATTGCCACAGGTGCCAAAAGCATTCAGCGCCGCGCTCGAACTGGAAATTGGCGGTAGAAAAGACCGGCAAGATGCGAAAAATTTCACGTTAAATGGAGAAATCCACGAATTACGTACTGGTGCAGTGGTAATCGCTGCCATTACGTCCTGCACCAATACGTCTAATCCCAGTGTGATGATGGCTGCGGGACTCGTGGCAAAGAAAGCCGTGGAAAAAGGCCTGAAGAGTAAACCTTGGGTAAAAACCTCACTGGCTCCAGGGTCGAAAGTAGTAACTGAATACTATGACCGTGCCGGACTGACCCATTATTTGGAACAATTGGGTTTTAACCTGGTCGGCTATGGTTGTACTACCTGCATTGGCAACTCAGGGCCACTCTCAGAGCCCATTGAGCAGGCGATAAGGGAAGGGGACCTAACCGTTGGGGCCGTACTATCCGGCAACCGAAACTTTGAAGGGCGCATCCATCCCTTGGTGAAATCCAACTGGTTGGCTTCACCCCCTCTGGTAGTCGCCTATGCGTTAGCTGGCAACATGCATGTCGATCTTACCCACGAACCATTGGGGGAAGATCTTGAAGGTAAGCCTGTCTATCTGAAAGATATTTGGCCGACCAATCAGGAGATCGCTCAGGCAGTAGAACAGGTTCGTACCGAGATGTTCCATAAAGAGTACGGGGCCGTATTTGATGGCGATGCCAACTGGCAGTCGATTGAAGTCACCGCTTCAGCGACCTATCCGTGGCAACCGGACTCTACCTATATTCGTCATCCTCCCTTCTTCAGCACCATGAAAGCGCAGCCTGAACCGCTGCAAGATATTAAAGATGCACGTATTCTGGCGATCCTCGGTGATTCAGTAACCACCGATCATATTTCTCCTGCAGGTAACATCAAGCATGAAAGCCCGGCAGGACGTTATTTGAGCGAGCGTGGCGTTGAAGTAAAAGACTTTAACTCTTACGGTTCTCGTCGCGGTAACCATGAAGTGATGATGCGGGGCACATTTGCCAACATCCGTATCCGCAACGAAATGGTACTTGGCGTTGAGGGGGGGTATACCCGTCATCTTCCTTCACAGAATCAGATGGCGATTTATGATGCTGCTATGCAGTACCAGCAAGAGCAGGTGCCACTGGCGGTGATTGCCGGTAAAGAGTACGGTTCCGGTTCTAGCCGTGACTGGGCGGCAAAGGGTCCACGTTTATTAGGCGTACGGGTGGTGATCGCTGAGTCTTTTGAGCGCATCCACCGTTCTAACCTGATTGGTATGGGGATCCTACCGCTGGAGTTTCCGCAAAATGTGACGCGTAAAACGTTGCAATTGACCGGAGAAGAGCAAATCAGCGTCAGCGGCTTACGGGAATTGAAGCCTGGGCAAACGGTACCGGTCAATATCACCTACGCAGATGGTCGGCAAGAGGTTGTTAATACCCGCTGCCGCATAGATACCGGCAATGAGCTCACCTACTACCAGAATGATGGCATTCTTCACTATGTGATTCGCAAGATGTTGTAGATAGAACAAGGGCGCCGTATTGGCGCCCTTGTTACTTTTAGCTGGATTTATTTCTTATCCAGCAAATGCCCCATTTTGGCTGCTTTGGTGGCAAGGTAATGCTCATTTTTGGGATTACGGCCGACGATCAACGGGACTCGTTCGGTAATATTAATACCCGCTTCGCTCAGTATTTCGACCTTTTTGGGGTTATTGGTTAACAAACGAACCGCCTTGACATCCAGCAACTTGAACATATCAGAACACAAAGTGAAGTCGCGCTCATCGGCGGCAAAACCGAGTTGGTGGTTGGCTTCTACGGTGTCCGCCCCTTTATCTTGCAAAGCGTAGGCTCTAATCTTGTTCAACAGACCAATATTGCGGCCTTCCTGCCGGTGATAAAGCAGAATACCGCGGCCTTCTTCAGCGATATGCTCTAAGGCGGCCTCCAGTTGAAAACCGCAGTCACAGCGCAGGCTGAATAGGGCATCTCCAGTTAAACATTCAGAATGGACACGTGAGAGTACCGGCGTTTCGCCTGAAATATCACCAAATACCAGAGCCAGGTGATCTTGCCCGGTTGCCAGTTCTTCGAATCCTACCATAAGGAAATCACCCCATGGTGTTGGCAGTTTGGCTTCTGCCACACGTTTAAGCTGCATGTCACTCTCCACAAACACATCCGGTCAAATCATTGCGTGCATCCTACGTCTGGAACAGGAAACGGACCAGCACTAAAACACGCGGTTACGAGCTCTTCTCGGTTTATTATTGTCTATTCTGCCATAACTTCTTATTTCACTGTGCTCAGTAATCCAGCATACAGCGCTTAGTTTCAGCTATTTTTACAATAGGTTCAGTCTTTGTGCGATTTCTTTACTTTATGGAGGTCACGGATATAAACCGCTGGCAGGAAAATGTAAAGCCAACGATTGTTTACCCGCTGCCATCTGCTGGGCTGGTTCAGCAGTTCCTGCAGTCTGGCACTATGCTGATTTAACCGGTGTTTCTGAAATTACAAAATTGTTACACTACGAATAGGTTAGTTTTGAAGGATAATTGAATGTCAGAGGTAGCAAAACGCACAGTTGCAGGAGCCATTATACTTCTGTTGATGCCCCTGCTGGTATGGTTTTCTGGTTGGCATTGGCAGCCGGGTGGTAACAACAGTTTCCTGAAAGCAATGTATTGGATAACGGAAACCGTCTCGGCGCCTTGGGGGATAATCACTTGTGTGATCCTTTCAGGATGGTTTCTATGGTGTTTGCGCTTTCGTCTTAAACCGGCGATAGGCTTATTCATCTTGATCTCTGCGGCGATTGTTTTCGGCCAAGGTATCAAGTCAACGATCAAAAACCAGGTACAAGAACCACGCCCGTTTGTAATGTGGCTAGAGTCTACCCATCATGTAGATGAAAAATACTTTTACTCACTTCCCCGTAAAGAGCGTAGCGCGTTAGTAAAAGAGCAACTTCAGGATCAGACAGTGATACCAGCATGGTTGCGTAAACACTGGCAAGCAGAGACTGGTTTTGCTTTTCCTTCAGGGCATACTCTATTTGCTGCCAGTTGGGCACTGTTGGCCGTTGGGTTACTGTGGTCACGCCGGCACTATAAGACTGTGGCGGTCCTGATGGTTTGGGCACTTGGTGTTATGGCAAGCCGCTTGTTACTCGGTATGCACTGGCCACGTGATCTGGTAATGGCGGTAGCGATAGCTTGGTTGCTGGTGACAATCGCCTGTTGGTTGGCACAGCGCTGGTTTGGTCCACTGACTATTCCGCCTCAGGAACAGCAGGAAATTACCAAGCGAGGACATGAAGAATAACTTGTAATAACTCTGAGTTTTTTTAATAAAAAGTGACAGCATCACTTTGGTGGGGCGCCAAAGTCACCGAAGCACAAATGTTGAATGGGAGGCCACAAAAGGTTCCTCATTTTGCTGCTAAATCATGATAGAACGGAAAATTTGCCCGGCTCTTTCACTAATTTACCCATATGCTCCATTTCCTGCTGAATATACCAACAGATGTGTGGTTTTATGGTGTCGCAGGGTTTCCCTGCTACGTTGGGAAATGCTAACTTAAGTAGTTGGGAAGCCAGCTATGGCAGATGTCCCTTTGTGTTACGGCGCAGTAGTTTGTGGAACATGGCGTAGAGCCCATCCTATTCACTCGGCATTGCGGGAAAGAATGTGAAATATTTGCTGATTTTTTTGTTGGTTCTGGTGATATTCGTGATTTCAGTCACGCTAGGCGCGCAAAATGACCAAATGGTGGCTTTTAACTATTTAGTCGCTCAAGGTGAATATCGTGTATCAACACTGTTGGCCACCTTGTTTGGCAGTGGTTTCGTGTTGGGCTGGATCATTTGTGGGTTATTTTATCTTCGTGTAAGGATCGGATTAGGTCGTGCCGAGCGGAAAATAAAAAGGCTGGAACTTCAGATTGCCACCCCTGACGAGCCTGCTTCTTTGCCTGCTGTCAGCAAGGAATAATCTTCTATGTTAGAGCTGCTGTTTCTGTTGCTGCCTGTAGCTGCCGCGTACGGTTGGTACATGGGGCGCAGAAGTGCTCAGCAGGATAAACAACAGGAAGCCAACCGTCTTTCGCGTGAATACGTGACAGGTGTGAACTTCCTGCTTTCCAATCAGCAGGATAAAGCGGTCGATCTGTTCCTGGATATGCTTAAAGAGGACAGCAACACCGTAGAAGCCCATTTGACGTTGGGTAATCTGTTTCGTTCGCGTGGTGAAGTTGATCGTGCAATCCGGATCCACCAGGCATTGATGGAAAGTGCCTCTCTAACTTTTGAGCAACGGCTTTTGGCGATACAGCAGTTAGGTAAGGATTATATGGCTGCTGGGCTGTATGACCGTGCCGAAAACATGTTCAGCCAATTGATGGACGAAGAAGAATTTCGTATATCCGCATTGCAACAGTTGTTGGTTATCCATCAGGCAACGAGCGATTGGCAAAAAGCCATCGATGTTGCTGAAAAACTGGTCAAGTTAGGTAAAGATAAACAGCGCATCGAAATCGCTCATTTTTATTGTGAGTTGGCTTTGCAGGCGATGGGCAGTGACGATCTGGACAAAGCTATGGGTCTGTTAAAGCGCGCAGCCTCGGCGGATAAACAGTGTGCCCGCGTGTCGATTATGGTTGGGCGAATCTTCATGGCACAAGAAGACTATGCCAAAGCGATAGAGGTATTGGCGCGCGTTTTGGATCAAGACAAAGAGTTTGTCAGCGAAACCTTACCGATGCTGCATGAATGCTACCAACATTTACCGCAACAACAGGATTGGGCTGATTTTCTCAAGCGCTGTGTTGAAGAGAATACCGGCGCTTCAGCGGAACTGATGTTGGCGGAGCTGATCGAACAGCGTGAGGGGCGCGATGTGGCACAGGTCTATATCAATCGCCAGCTACAGCGCCATCCTACCATGCGCGTGTTTTATCGCCTGATGGATTATCACCTGGCCGAAGCAGAAGATGGGCGTGCCAAGGAGAGCCTGCTTTTATTACGCGACATGGTGGGGGAACAGATACGTACTAAACCGCGTTACCGTTGTCATAAATGTGGTTTTACGGCCCATTCACTCTATTGGCACTGTCCTTCGTGCAGGGCCTGGGCCTCGGTAAAACCTATTCGCGGTCTTGACGGCCAATAAAAACCGAGGCCTTGAAGCTGCCCCGGTCTGTCAGAATTTCATTATTTCTTCTTGCCGGTTTTTAAACTCCCTTTCAGCAACTGACGCAATTTCTTCAGTTCCTTCTGGCTGAGAGGTTGTTCGACTTCTTCTTCAATGCCTTGATTATCAATTTCATCATGATGCGGGGGGGTGTTTTTTTTGCCGGATTTTACTGGCAGATCGAAACTACTTTCCAAACGTTGGCAAACCTCTGCACTCAGGGAAAGTTGGTTCTCAAGGGCGATGGCTTTGATCTTTTCCTTTAATGCTACGGGGATTTTTATGGTTAGTGTAGATATCTCGCTCATTTTGTTGCCTTTTATGCGGGAAGTAATCACCAAATTATGTCAGTAGCGCAAGCGTGTCTATATTGTAATAAAAATTTAATATTATTGTAATGTTTGAGCGTAATAAAAACGAAAAGGGCCCGAATTTTCGGGCCCTGACTAAGCATTTATTTTGACTAAGTGCTTATTTGTAGATAACGGCGCTACCATGCAGCAGGTTATTACCGCCAGCTGAAATAATACGGTAGCTGCTAGCTCCTTGAGCTTCCGCTTTGGATGCCAGGTCTGCTTCCAGACTTGACAATGTGGTTGCCTGCCCGGCTGAAACCACGCCAGTTTCGGTTAAGGATAGTGCCTTTTGCATGTCGACGGGTACAGCGGCAAAAGTTGTGAAAGAAGCTAATGTTAGGGTAACAGCAGTTGCAAAATGTTTGATGTTTTTCATAGGTGACTCCAGTCTATTATTTGTTGGGAAGCGATGGTGTATTCGATATGTTTAATAATAGAGCAACCTATTAATTTATGAAATTTGATAAGTCTGACCTTGTTATTCAAAATATTTGATGTTGTTTTTACATAAGTTTACCGCAGCTTACTTAAGCTTGGCTAAGTGATTTGGAAGTACATTGACATTGCATGACGAACTTTGACTCAACATGACGGCATACGCTTGCCCGTAGCTGGGATTTCCCGTGTCTGGCATGTAGAATACTGCGATCAGCTTTGCAGACGGTTAACTCGTGTTTGTCAATTTTACAGAAGGTAGAAGAAGTGAAGTCTGAAAATAACATTAATAACAATGACTTAAAATCATCTCCAATCATCGTGGCTTTAGATTATGCCGATAGGAATGCAGCCTTGGCATTTGTCGATCGTATCGATCCAAAAGATTGTCGGCTAAAAGTGGGTAAAGAGATGTTTACCCTGTTCGGGCCAGAGATAGTGCGCGAACTGCATCAGCGTGGATTCGATGTTTTTCTTGATCTGAAATTCCACGATATTCCTAACACCACGGCACATGCGGTTGCTGCGGCAGCAGAACTGGGCGTGTGGATGGTAAACGTACATGCTAGCGGTGGTACGCGGATGATGATGGCAGCCAAAGAGGCATTGCAGCCCTACGGTGCGGAAGCCCCCTTGCTGATCGCGGTTACCGTGCTCACCAGCATGGAAGCGGACGATTTGCATGCCATTGGGATTGATCTTAGCCCGGCCGCGCAGGCGGAAAGGCTTGCGCGTCTCACCCGTGACTGTGGCTTGGATGGTGTGGTTTGTTCGGCGCAAGAAGCTTCACGCCTCAAAGCGGCCTGTGGAAGCCAGTTCCAACTGGTCACGCCGGGTATCCGACCCGAGGGGAGTGCTGCAGGTGATCAACGCCGAGTGATGACCCCAAGAGAAGCAATGAACGTAGGGGTAGATTACATGGTGATAGGCCGCCCGATCACGCAATCCGCCGATCCTGCCGCAACGCTCAGTGCTATCAGAGCTTCATTAAGCTGAGGGGGGCCAAACATGAGTCAGGATAACAGTCGCCTAGTTTACTCTACCGAAAGTGGGCGTATTAAGCATGAAGAGGTCAAACCGCAGCGCGCCAAAGGTGATGGCATTGTTCGTATCCAACGTCAAACTAGTGGGCGAAAAGGTAAGGGCGTGTGTCTGATTAATGGTGTCGACCTAGATGATGCAGCGTTGGAAAAGTTGGCCGCTGAACTCAAAAAGAAGTGTGGTTGCGGTGGTTCAGTTAAGGACGGGGTAATTGAAATCCAAGGGGATAAACGCGACTTGCTCAAACAGTTGCTCGAAGCCAAGGGGATGAAAGTCAAATTGGCGGGTGGCTGACAGAACACCCCAAGCCACTGTGGTTTGGGGTGTTGAGAATAGCTTAAATCTTAAAGAGACGGCCGTTTATTTGCCTACTTGGCGGCCAATCAGCCCACCTACTGCCGCGCCACCTACCGTACCCACCGCACTGCCGTTTGTCAGCACCGCACCACCGACTGCACCAGCGCCTGCCCCAATCGCGGTATTACGATCGCGTTTGGACATATCTGCACAGCCACTCGCGAGCACTGCCAGAGTAATCGCCAGAGTGGCCATCGCAAAACGTTTATTAATCATCATAATTCTCATCTCCATTGCATGGGCTTGATGGAAATACTTTTCTAGCGTGACACAACCTAGTATAGGCTTTAACACCGAATCTGGCTTGCCAGTTGCTATGATATTTCTTGAAATAAAAAATGGCATTAGCATCTCAAGACAGAGTAATTTAAAAAAATCTGCGATTTTATCGCTTACTATCAGTATAAATTGCTACTGAAGGGTGAACAGGGAAATAGTCCTAATTATCCCGGCAGGATCTGGTGTTTATTGTTGTTTTTCAGCCTAAAGCACATCTTTTATGATCCAGCAGAACCTTACTTGGTCTTCAGCGATTCATACCATACCGGCCAGCACTGCACCTACCGAAAATATCCCCATCGTCTTTCAAACTGCAGCGACTCTGTTTGTGCGCGTTATAAGTCAATTCGTAATGCCTCGTTGCCTGGCTGTAATTTGAAATCCATGAGGTATACGCAAATAAGGAAAAAACATGCTTAATGAACTCAAGCAGCAAGTGTTGGAGGCGAATCTGTTATTGCCGCGTCATCATCTGGTTACTTTTACCTGGGGTAATGTCAGTGCCATAGACCGCCAGCAGGGGCTCATGGTGATTAAACCCTCGGGGATCGAGTATAGCGCAATGACCCGCGATGATATGGTGGTGGTCGAACTGGAAAGTGGCAAGGTAGTGGAGGGGAGTAAAAAGCCGTCGTCAGATTCGGATACCCACCGGGTTCTTTATCTTAATTTTGCTTCAGTTGGCGGCATCGTCCATACGCACTCCCGCCATGCCACTATATGGGCACAGGCTGGGCGAGATATTTCTGCCTGGGGTACCACGCATGCCGATTATTTCTATGGTGACATTCCCTGCACCCGGCTAATGAATGATACGGAAATCAATGGCCGCTATGAATGGGAGACAGGGCAAGTGATAGTCGATACTTTTAGCGAACGTGGGCTGGATGCTAGCGATATGCCAGCGGTACTGGTGCATTCGCATGGCCCGTTTGCTTGGGGTAAAAATGCCGAGAGCGCGGTACACAATGCGGTGGTATTGGAGGAGATAGCCTATATGGGGATTTTCTCATGCCAACTGACCCCCGGATTGACCAATATGCAACAGACATTACTCGATAGACACTACCTGCGCAAACACGGGGAAAATGCCTACTACGGTCAGTAATCAAGGGGCCTCGCTGCCCCGCGCATTAGGCTGTGTATACAAGCGCCCAGGGCATTAAGGGGTACCACCTACTCATCGACTAGATCAAGAGCGATCCCCTGCCGCTTGAGCAGATACTGATAGTCGAGTGCTAGACGCGAATCGGTAATAACGCGCCCGATCTGGTTCATCGGTTGTAACGGATTGGGCTGGATCTGGCCGAACTTTGATGAGTCAGTCAGCACGATGTTTTCTACCCCTTTAGCCAGCACCGCATTGACCACATCGGCACGCATCATATCGCGACCGGTAAAGCCGGTTTCAGCTTGATAACCATCAACGCCGATAAAGGCTTTACTGAAATGCACCTGCTGGATACACATGCGCGTTAAAGGACCCACCATGGTTTCACTCTTTTTCTGGTACATGCCGCCGAGTACGATCACATCACAATCCGTCTCTTTCAGCAGATGGGCAATATAGTGGCTAACGGTGATCAACGTAACGCGCTTTCGTTCGGCCAGATAGCGGGCCAGCAATGCGTTGGCGCTACCGCTCTCGATAAAGATGGTTTCGCCATCCTCAACCAGTGAGGCAGCATATTGAGCCAGTTTCTGTTTGAGCACAAAATTGGACATCATGCGGGCATCAACGTCATCACTCTCAAGTGCTACAGCAGAACCGTGGACACGTTTAAGATAGCTGCGTTTCTCCAACAGATTGAGGTCTTGGCGGATCGTGACCTCAGAAACCCCAGAGGCGCGGGCCAACTCACCGACGCTGATGCGGCGGCGCTCATTAACCAACTGCAGAATGGTTTGTTGTCTTGAATTCATAAAGGCCTGATAGGCGGCCACCGAATGGTGGCCACTATTTTTTACTGATTAAAGAATATGTTCGGTTCGCGCGATAATATCATCCTGCGCATCTGGGGATAATGCGGTAAAGAAAGCAGAATATCCAGCAACGCGTACCACTAAATCGCGATATTGGTCAGGATGCTGTTTTGCTGCCAGCAATGTTTCTCTGGAGACAATATTGTACTGCACGTGCCAGCCGTTATAGGTCTCAAAAAACGTGCGCAGCATCAGCATCAGTTTTTCGCGATCGCGCGGGTTTTCCAGCGTTGACGGATTCAGTTTCTGATTAAGCAACACACCACCAAGGATCGACCCGGTGGGCAGTTTGGCCAGCGAGTTGAAGACTGCCGTCGGTCCCAGGTGGTCGGTACCGGAAGCCGGACTGGCACCCTCAGCTAATGGCGTATTGGCTTTGCGGCCATCTGGCGTTGCCATAGTGGCGGCCCCGAATGGGACGTTAGCGGAGATGGATGAGGTTCCTGCATAGTAGGTTCCGCCAATCGGGCCACGGCCAAAACGCGTGTTGTGGTAGTGCTTCAACTCGTCGATATAGGTCTGGTAGGCGCGAACCAACAGTTGATCGACATCATCCACGTCATTGCCATATTTAGGCGCAGCGTTGATCAGACGCTGACGTAACTGCTCGCCGTCCAATCCGGCAAAGTCATTCGCCAAGGCCTGGGCCAATTGTTGTTGCCCGATCACGCCCTGTTCGAAAACCAGTTTGCGCACCGCTTCCAGGCTATTGCCCAGGTTGGCAATCCCGACTTGCAGGCCGGAAACCCAGTCATACTTCGCACCGCCTTGTTTGATGCTCTTACCGCGCTCGATACAGTCATCCACCAATGCCGAGCAGACAATATCATGGGCATTCTCTTCCAGAACGGTATCCACCACGCATTCAATCTCAATCGACTTGCGGGTGTAATAACGGATCTGCGTATCCCAGGCATCCAGCACTTGGTCGAATTGGCTAAAGTTGCCCTTGGATAAGGCCAGTTCCTGCGGCAGGAAAATCTTGCCGGAGGAGGCATCGCGACCTTGTTCCAGTGCAGCGAGCATCACGCGGGCAAAGTTGATGAAACTCATGCCGGTACAGCGATAGCCCCACTTGCCGCCCACCGCGGTTTCGATACAACCAATAGCGGCATAATCGTAGGCATCCTGCGGTTCGACTCCCAGTTTGATAAACTCAGGGATAACAATTTCATCATTGTTAAAGGCGGGCATGCCGAAACCGCAACGGATAACCTGCACGCAGGCATCCAGGAAATCGTTACTGATCCCGGCATGATAGCGTACGCTGAGGTTTGGCTGCGTTGAACGTAAGCGTCCACAGGACTCCAGTATGGTGTAAGAGAGTGGGTTTACCGCGTCACTGATTTCGCCATTCACCCACTTTTGACCACCGATGGTGACGTTCTGGTAGAGTGGGCTCCCTGCCGAGGCTTTAGAGTGTGAGCCTGAGCGGATCTTGTTAACTTCTAACAGCTTCAGCCAGCAGCTGTGCAGCATTTCAACGGCTTTTTCACGCGGCAGGTTCTGTTCCAGCTCAACGTCGCGACGGTACCACGGGTAGAGATATTGATCGAGGCGGCCAAAGGAGACCGAGTGGCCGTTGGATTCAATCTGCAGGAATAGCTGAATGAAGTAACACAGCTGCAGTGCCTGCCAGAAGGTCTGCGGTGGCTGATGAGCGATTAACTCACAGTTGCCAGCCATCGTCAGCAGTTCCTCGCGCCGCCAGACGCGCGTCTCTTCCTGCGCCATTTCGCGGGCCAGTTGGGCAAAACGCAAAATATGCTCGCTTAGGGCAGCCAAAGAGATATCGATAGCCTTGAGGAATTGCTCTTTGTGCAGATCGTCCCAATCGGTCAGTTGCAGACGTCCGCGGCGCTCAGACACTTTTGCACGCATGCCATCCAACCCCTTCTCCAATAACAACGGGAAATTGACCGCAAGGTGAGCATCGCCAGAGGTCATATTACCTTCGGCCTTGATAATCCCGGTGGTCAACAGAGCCTTCTGCTCGTCGGTAAACATGCCGTAGCAGCGGTCCTGTACGGTCTGACCACGCCACCACGGGCACAAGTTGTGTAATACCGCTTTGTCTTCTTCACTGACAGAAAAACCCGCCCCGGGGCGATCTGCCAGTTCGTCAATCTCACTCTCTATCCAACTGACGGTATACTCGGGGAAGATGGGGGCGGCACGTAACTGGCTGGCCTGGTTACCGATGATCAACTCATCATTCTTGATCCAGATGGTCCGTTTGGCCAGATGGTTGGCGAGAGCTAAAGCGCGTCTTACCGGCAGTGGCTTGTCCTGTTGTTGTTGGTAGGTTTCGGTGTAGTGTTGGGCGCGCTCGGTACACACCGGGGGTTTAACGATGTGAATAAGCGCGTTTTTGTGTGCCTGTGTACGTTCGGTGAGGGTTGTCAGATCCAGAGTTGTCATTATGTTATCCTCGCAAAATAGCGGTCAGACCTTTGCTGCTGGCATAGTCTTCGGCATAAGCCAGCAATTCGGGGTCATCTAGTGGGGTACGGGAAGCGTAATAGGGGGCGTCGAGCAGGTTGTATTTATTGATTCCCAGCGTGTGGTAAGGCAAAAAGTGGATCTCTTTTACACCTACTTCATCGGCAGCAAAGTCGACAATCCCACGAATCGAAGTGCGGTCGGCGTTGAATGCAGGGATCAACGGAACGCGTATCGTGATCTGAGTGCCAGCCGCCGCCAAACGGCGGAAGTTATCCATCACCCTTTTGGCAGAACCATCGGTCCACTCTTTGAAACGCGCGTCATCGACATGCTTCAGGTCCGCCAGCATTAAATCAAGCCAAGGTAAAGACGGTTCAATATAGGACCAGGGGGTATGCAGACAGGATTCCACAGCAGTATGAATGCCTGCTTCGCGCCCGCGCTTGAGCAACTCTGCGGCGATCTCCGGCTGCATGAAAGGCTCCCCGCCGGAAAGTGTCAAACCACCGCCAGTGCGCAAATAATAGGGCTTATCACGCATCACCTCGGCCATAACGCTATCAATATCGATAGCCGTACCACAGACGCTGAGAGCGCCGGTTGGGCAATAGCCGGTTAATGAGTCATAATCGGCGTCAGTGAGTAGTGCGCGTTGCAATTTCAGAGTGGAGTCGTCAATACGGGTGATAGCATGCGGGCAACGTTCACTGCACAGGTTACAACCCGCCAGGCACAGGCGATCATCAAACAGCAGATCTTTTAGGCGGGAACGGCTTTCTGGGTTTTGGCACCAGCGGCAGCCAAGCGAACATCCTTTCAGGAATACCACGCTGCGTATGCCCGGTCCGTCATGTGTTGAATAGCGCTGTAAATTGAATAGCATTTGTCACCTGTGAAGTTTGATTCCTTCTTATGCAATTAGATAACTTTCAAATGAAAGTTAATTTGATTCTAATCAAAGGGCGGCAACTTAAATGAATTATTATTGTTCCCATTACAATCATACCGATGCCTAATGTTTGGCCAGCGCTATAGCTTGAAAGACCAAGGGTGCCTGCCTACAAAATAATCAGGAGAACAACATGGAACTTTATCTCGATACTGCAGATGTTTCTGCCGTCAAACGTTTAGCTCGCGTGTTACCACTGCACGGAGTTACCACCAACCCAAGCATTGTGGCCAAAGAAGGAAAGTCCATTTGGGAAGTACTTCCGGCGCTACGTGATGCATTAGGAGGTACCGGGAAGCTTTTTGCCCAGGTGATGGCCAGTGATGCCGAAGGCATGATTGCCGAAGCCGTATTGTTGAATCAGCGTGTACCTGGTCTGGTTGTGAAGATCCCAACTACTGCAGAAGGGTTGGCGGCCATCAAGAAGCTGAAATCCATGTCGATACCCACGCTGGGTACCGCTGTTTATGGTGCAGGCCAAGGGTTACTGGCGGCATTGGCAGGGGCCGAATATGTCGCACCTTACGTCAATCGTCTTGATGCTCAGGGCGGAGATGGGATCGAAATGGTGCATGAGCTGCAACAATTGTTGATGATGCATGCACCGCATGCCAAGGTGTTGGCAGCCAGTTTCAAAACGCCACGTCAGGCCTTGGAGTGTCTGCTGGCTGGTTGCCAATCAATTACGCTTCCGGTCGACGTGGCAGAACAGTTTATTACCACGCCAGCGGTGCAGGCTGCGGTAGAGAAGTTTGAACAGGACTGGCAGGGCGCTTTTGGTACAAAACAGCTTGGTTGATACATTGGGGGCCATATCAGCGCATTGTTGTGATATTTGCTGCTTACTTGGGCCCCAACTTTCGCATTCCACACTTTGCTTACGCTCAACACCCGCCAATGTTATTCACCTGCACAACTGAAACAGGTCGCAAGCCTGAACATGCTTTCTGCTGATTAATTCATATATATACCCTTCATACTTCAAGTTGCTTGGGATTAGGTTTTGAAGAGTTCCGAACCAGTGATTTAGTGGCCGATTATTTGGCTTCGTGGGGTTATGAAGTCCACCGAGGTCTTGCCGCAACGGGTGTGGTAGGGACAATGCGTTTAGGCAACGGTAGCAAGAGTATTGGGATACGTGCCGATATGGATGCCTTGCCGATCCTGGAAAATAACGGTAAACCCTGGAGCAGCAGCATACCCCGCCCTTTGGCTGTTGGTGACTATACCGCATCCTGCGGTGTTGCTTGCGGTGGTGTTGGTGCTCACCAGCCTGACGACTTTGGGTTCGGTGCCAACGATGCTAGTGACATCAGAACTGTTCCCGAAAAGCATCCGTGCAGTCGGTTTTTCAGTGGTTTATAGCTTGGGCGTGGCAATTTTTGGCGGCTTTGCCCAGTATTTTGCCTCTCAATCCATTGAGCTTACCGGTTCGCTATTAGCCCCTTCAGGATACCTGATGCTGGCAACATTGGTTTCGTTGTTGGTAGTACCGCGTTTGAAGGAAACAGGAAAAATACAACTGCAGTAAATAAAAAAGCGATACCTAACGAATAGAAAGGTATCGCTTTTTATCACCCATCTGCAGCTATGCTACCGGCTTGGCTATCACGCTGCGGGTTTCCATGCGAACTTCGCTAATGCTCACCTGCAAACTATCGCCTTGCCGGTAAACCTCTTCACCTTTGAGCTGAACGGTACCCGTTTCCTGGCTACATACCAATTCATCGCGCACTGCATGAATAAATGGAGCTGGGATAAAAGCGACAGCGCCGTTATCCAGCAACCTTACACGCAGGCCTCCGCGAGTCACATCAATGATCTCGGCATCAAAACGCGCATCGGTACCGGCTTTATCTTTCAGGAAGCGAGCATACAGCCAGTCACCCACATCGCGTTCCGCCATTCTATTCAGGCGGCGTCGCTCTGCCAGTTGCACTGCCACATCATCCAGTGGCTTCTCGGCTGATTGCTCACAGATGATGTTCTTCAGCAAGCGATGGTTAACCATATCGCTGTACTTACGAATCGGCGAAGTCCAGGTGGCATAAGCTTCCAGCCCCAGGCCAAAGTGCGGGCCAGGAGTGGTGCTGATTTCAGCAAAGGTCTGGAAGCGGCGGATGCGGCTATCCAGGAATTGGGTAGGTTGTGCGTCAAGATGGCGGCGCAGTTCGCAGAATCCTTGTAATGTCAGCAATTTTTCCGCTTCAGCTTCGACATTGTTAGCCTGTAACACGTTAACTGCTTGTTCGACCAGTGCCGGGTCAAAGCCGTTGTGAACGTTATAAACCCCAAAGCCAAGACGATCGCGCAGTACGACGGCCGCACAGACGTTGGCGGCGATCATGCACTCTTCAACGATACGGTTAGCGATACGGCGCGGCTCGGTAATAATATCCAGTACTTCGCCTTTATCTCCCAACACAAAGCGATAGTCAGGACGATCCTTAAACACCAGCGCATGTTGATGACGCCAGGCATTGCGCAAGTCGCAAACTTGCTTGAGCAGGGTGATCTGCTGAGCGATGGCCTCGCTTGGCGGCTGCCAGCCAGCAATCCCTTCCAACCAGTCAGAAACCTCGTCATAAATCAGCTTGGCTTTGGATTCAATTTCGGCAGCGAAGAAGTGAATATCGCTACCCAAAGCACCATCTTTGCTGATAGTGACACGGCAGGCAAGGGCAGGCCGACGCTCGTGTGGACGAAGGGAACACAGGTTATCGGACAGGTCGCGCGGCAACATGGGAATATTGAAGCCTGGCAGATAGTTGGTGAAAGCGCGTTTGCGCGCGATCTCATCCAGATGACTACCTTGCTGCACATAAGCGGTAGGATCGGCAATAGCGATGGTCAACTGCAGTGAGCCGTCTCCGTTATCCTGTACATGCAGAGCATCGTCCATATCTTCGGTACTGGCACTATCGATAGTGACAAAGTCAAGCGCAGTAAGATCGACACGAGTGAGCGTAGCGTCTTGTTCGGTAGTAGACACCATTTCTGGCGCTTCTTTCTCAAGATTGTGGCGTGCCAACGTCACCCACCATGGCGCGAAATGATCGTCACCATCGGTAATGAACTGAGTCAGATCGGCATGAAAAGCGCGGTCGCCTTTCAGCGGATGGCGACGCATTTCTGCCACCGCCCAGTCACCGGACTGGAATGCATGGTTCAGTTCACGCGCAGGGCGGCACTGAATAGCATCTTTCAGCAACGGGTGATCGGGGATGATAGATAGACGATCATCTTTCTTCTGCACTCGCCCCACAAAGCGTGACAGGAAAGGCTCAACCAGGGTTTCCGGCTCAGCGATTTCACGCTCTTTTTCCGTATGCAGGGTGGCGACGATACGATCCCCATGCATGACTTTTTTCATGTATGGCGGTGGGATGAAATAACTTTTTTGACCGTCGACTTCTAAAAAGCCGAAACCTTTCTCAGTCCCTTTAACTACGCCTTCAACACGCGGGGTTTGAGAGTGAAGTTGCTGTTTAAGCTGCGCCAGCAGCGGGTTATCTTGAAACATATCGTCCAGTGAATGGGTTGTGAGTGGCAAGATTTGCGGCAGACAGTTTTACGCGAATCACCTGCTGCGAGCAAGCCTAACCTCACGCTTTTACCACGTTGATTCACGATTAGGCTGTGTCCCTTAACTGTTCGTGGTGCCGTCGCAGACCCAAAAGCCCGTTACCAAGGCGGGGGATGAAGGGCTGGGGCTCTGTTCAAGCCCGACTTTACTTCGAACGGGCTTATGGGGCGCGACCCTTCGGGCTGGGGCCAGCGCCACCATGGCTTGCAAACCCTAGGCGTCAGGCGATGCGCAGCGAAGGTTTGAGCGCACAGCGTCTGATAGCCACAGGGATAGATTTTGAGGTGGGGGTGCCAGTACCATCGCCAAAGCTGGCTAAAGGAACCAATGGATTGGTCTCAGGATAATAGGCGGCCAGATTTCCGCGAGGAATAGCATAGCTGACCAGCTTGAATCCGGAAACTTTCCTTATAACACCATCGTTCCACAAGGTTTCTATCTCCACAAGTTCACCTTCCAGCAAACCAAGATCGGCCATATCCTGCGGATGGATAAACAACACCTCGCGTTGACCGTAAACGCCACGGTAGCGATCGTCCAACCCATAAATTGTGGTGTTGTATTGATCGTGTGAACGCAGCGTCTGCAACACGAACGGTGGTTTTTCTGCCCCGTTCTGCGGAAATAACGATTCAGGTAACGGTGTTGCACTGAACTGCGCTTTGCCGCTTGGTGTAGCAAAACGTAATTCTGCTGCGGCGTTGCCCAGGTAGAATCCACCCGGTTGTTCACAGCGTTGGTTAAAATCAGCAAACCCTGGAATGGTGGCCTGAATATGTTGGCGGATCAGCGAGTAGTCGTCGGCCAGTGCTAACCAGTCCAGTTTTTCGTTACCCAATACGGCATGGGCAATCTCACAGACAATTGCAGTTTCTGAGCGTTGCGTGGTAGCTAGGGGTTTACCGATGCCTTCAGAAGCGTGCACCATGCTGAACGAGTCTTCCACGGTGATATATTGCGGGCCGCTGGCCTGCATATCTAACTCAGTGCGCCCCAGGGTTGGCAGGATCAGCGCGTCTTTACCGGTGATCAGATGGCTGCGATTCAGCTTGGTGCCGATATGAACCGTCAAATCACAGCGACGCAGCGCCTGGGCTGTACGCGCTGTGTCAGGTGCTGCCGCGGCCAGGTTCCCCCCTAGGGCAATCAGCACTCTAACCTCACCACGCAGCATGGCTTCAATCGCTTCGACCGTGTTATGACCGATCTCGCGGCGTGGGGTAAAACCAAAGTGCTGTTCCAGACTGTCGAGTAACGCTTTGGGAGCCTTTTCATCGATACCCATGGTGCGGTTGCCTTGCACGTTGCTATGGCCACGAACTGGGCATAGCCCAGCACCCGGCTTACCAAGCTGGCCGAATAACAGTTGTAGGTTGGTAATTTCACGCACCGTTGCGACCGAATGTTTATGCTGGGTGATCCCCATTGCCCAGGTGCAGATCACCCGGTTTGCATTTTGGTAGATTGCCGCCGCATGGCGCAACTGAGCTTCTGTCAAACCCGATTGCGTGGTGATTTGTAGCCACGAAGTCGCATCTATTTGGTCTAGGTACTCCTCAATGCCTTCGCAGTGCTGCTCGATAAATAGTCGATTAAAGATACCTGTCTTGCCGGAGGCTAACCGCAGGCGGTGAGTTTCCAACAACGCTTTCACCATACCGCGAACTGCCGCCATATCCCCGCCAAGATTAGGCTGGAAGTAGGCCGAACTGATAGCAGCGGATTTCGGCGTCAACATGTGGACCGGGCTTTGCGGATCGGCAAACCGTTCCAGCCCACGTTCACGCAGGGTGTTGAAGCTGACAATGTGCGCGCCGCGGCTGGCGGCCTGCTTCAGGCTGTGCAACATCCGAGGGTGATTGGTACCGGGGTTTTGACCAAAGACGAAGATCGCATCGGCTTTTTCAAAGTCTGCCATGCGCACGGTGCCTTTACCCACACCGATACTTTGTTTGAGCCCAATAGCGCTCGCCTCATGGCACATGTTTGAACAGTCGGGAAAGTTACTGGTTCCCAGCATGCGGCCGAACAGTTGATAGAGATAGGAAGCCTCGTTGCTGGCTCGCCCTGAAGTGTAAAGCTCAATCTGGTTTGGGTTTTCCATAGCGCGGATGTGATGGGCAATCAGCGCCATGGCATCTGCCCAATCGATCGGGTGATAGCGATCGGTTTTGGCATCATAGCGCATCGGATGCGTCAGGCGGCCCTGATACTCCAGAAAGTAATCACTCTGCTCGCGCAGGCTGCTGACGCTGTGGCTAGCAAAAAAAGCCGGTTCAACGGCATGGCGAGTGGCTTCCCAACTGACGGCTTTGGCGCCGTTTTCGCAGAAGCTGAATATACCCTGGTTGTCGTCTCCCCAGGCACATCCTGGGCAATCGAAGCCGCGTGCTTTGTTTGCTCTCAGGAGGTTACGTAGATTTGTCAACGCTTGTTTGCTGTCGAGCACATAGCGAGTGGTGGCCTCCAGTGAGCCCCAGCCACCGGCTGCTCCGCTATAGGGTTTGATTGACGGTTTGAATTTCATCGTTTTCTTCGCAGGTGAGTTGTTTCAAAAAAGTAAATGCATTTTTAAGCATTTTGATTGTTTATGTCACAAGTTTAGGAGGGGAGAGGGTTGACGTCTAATCGAATAAAGCAATGACGGCATAGAGGGGGCTTATCGCTCGGCAAACAGGACGTGCTATCAAGTGAACGTTATGGCATATAAACCGAGCGTTTCGGCATAATGTGAAGCTTAAGGGCGGGTTACTCTCTGTGTGTCGATTTCACTGGAGAGTAAAATATGAAAAGGACCGTTTTGGGTTTGAGTATGATGGCCGTGGCAATGAGTGTGACTGCGGAGGAATTTACTCTGAGAAGCAACGAGATATGGCCAGGTCAATCTTTGGCTGATGCCCAGGTTTTTCAGGGCTTTGGCTGTAGCGGGAAGAATATTTCGCCTTCACTGGTTTGGAAAAATGCCCCTGCGGGTACCAAGAGCTTTGCCATTACGGTTTATGATCCTGACGCACCAACCGGTAGTGGCTGGTGGCACTGGACAATGGTAAACATCCCGCTGTCGGTGACCCAGTTAGCAGTAGATGCGGGTAATGCACATAGTAAAAACCTGCCTGAAGGCGCGGTTCAGGGGCGAAATGACTTTGGATATGCCGGGTTTGGTGGCGCTTGCCCACCCGCTGGCACATCGGCTCATCGCTATCGTTTTACCGTTTGGGCATTAAAAGCGGCACATTTGCCGATTGACAATGCCTCCAGCGGTGCGCTGGTGGGCTATATGTTGAAAGCTAATGTGTTAGGCACCAGCCAATTGGAGGCTATTTACGGGCGTTGAGATGCAGCAAATCAATCACACGGAACAGAAACTGACACTGCAGGTACTTATGGCTCATAGAGCCCATGAACTGCGGAGAGTCAGGTTGTTTACTCCCGCCCTTTGCCATGTCAGGCAAGGACGCAAAACCCTGCAGTGGGGTGAGCATGTTGAAATCGCCAAAGCGGGTTCGCTGATCTTGTTCCCTGCTGGGGCAGAGATGTGCATGGCGAATATGCCTGATCATCGGGGATATGCTTCTGACATTGTTTATATACCTCAACCGGTATTGGCGAGATTTAAGACGCGTTACCCCTCTGTGGGTGTAACTGGAGAAGCCCAGCTATGTGTCCCGCTGGACGAGCACACACGTCATATGTGGGGGGGATTGCTGAGTACGATTAAAGAAAATATGCCATCGCCGTTGCAGGAACATCAGGTCCATGGGGTGTTACTGGCGCTGCAACTGTCAGGCCATACCGATTGGTTAATGCGGGATCGTCACGATCCCCTTTCCGCGCAGATTCAGCAACTGATAATGCTCGAACCAGCAAGAAACTGGCAGATTGATGACGTGGCTAACCGTTTACACCTCGGCGGCTCAACGCTGAGACGGCGTTTGGCTGCGGAAGGTCAGCATTTTCGCGTTCTGCTGGAAGATGTGCGTATGAATAAAGCGTTGTATGAGTTGCAGAGCAGCGAATACAACGTTGGCGAGATAGCTTTTCGCAATGGATATGCCTGTGCCTCGCGTTTTACGGCCCGATTCACCAAGCATTTTGGTCTGAGTCCGCGGGAGTTGCGGGGAACGTTACGCAAACAGGGGGCTTAAGGGCAGTGCTAGAGTGATATACTCACGCAGAAATCACTCTTCGAGCTAATGCATGGATATCAAGCAGCTGATTTACCTGTGTAATCTTGAGCGGGAACGCCACTTTGGTCGCGCTGCGGAGGCCAGCTTTGTCAGTCAACCGACGTTGTCTGTACGGTTGAAAAATTTGGAAAAAGAGCTGGGCGTAGCGCTAATCAACCGTGGAAACAATTTTGAAGGTTTTACCGCCGAGGGGGAACGGGTATTAGCTTGGGCGCGGGAAATTGTTTCCGTTTACCAAGGGCTAAAGCTTGAAGTGGAGTCGCTCAAGCATGGCCTGAACGGCACATTACGCATTGGTGTGGTCCCCCAGTGCAGTATTTCGTTGGCGCAAATGTTGAAAGTGGTCGGCGAGCGTTATCCACAGTTGGATTATCGTGTGGCGGTAATGAGTGCGGATCAACTGCTGGAAGCGTTGACCGCACACACTGTCGATATTGGTATTGGTTTCTTCGAGTTGCCGACACTCAAGGAACTGCATTTCCAATCGCAGCCTTTGGAAGATTGCGGCATTGAGTTGGTATTTCATCCGCAACACTTTCCCGAACTGCTGGGAAAAGAGCCTCTAGCGCTCGATGACCTGGCTGCATTGCCTTTGTGCCTGGCTGAACCCTCACGCTATTTTCGCCGTTATCTGGACCAGCATTTTCGTGAGGCGGGTTTGACATTGCATATTCGCTTGGAAACTACGTCCATTTTTCAGCTATTGCAGGGGATCTTTGTCGGGCTCGGATGTGGAGTCTTTCCCAGTGGCAATTTGCTGATGGAAATGACCCCTCAGTTAGCATGCCGTACCGTTGCTATTCCGCCAATGTCACGGCATGCGGCGTTGGTCATTGCTCAACCGGGTAGGGCGACGCCGTTGGCGCAGCATTTTTTTGATGCCGCGCAGGCGTGGTTATTGCGGTAATATTTTTATAGTCGTGGACTTTTCGGGCGACAGCGTTGCCCGACAAGTCCAGTGAGCTTAGAACCTGCTACCGTCACGCCGCCAGGCATCGGCAGTCAGGGCCTCACCAAAATGGCTGGCGATCAGACGCTTGGTGAGATCGTGCAGTGGGGCTGCCAGAACCTCTGCTGTACTGCCACGCTCAACGATCTCCCCTTCATGCATGACCATGACCTGATCGCTGATATGCTTCATCATCCCAAGATGTTGCGTCACATAGATATACGAAATGCCATGCTTTTCTTGCAACTCCAGCATCAGATTAATGATTTGCGAGCGCATCGACATATCCAGCGATGCGAGTGCTTCATCCGCAATAATTACTTTCGGCTGCAGGATCAGCGCTCGAGCTAGCGCCACGCGCTGTTTCTGGCCTGAAGCGAGCATGTGCGGATAATAATTCGCGTGATCGGGCAGCATGCCCACCTGGCGTAAGGTCTGGTTGATGCGCGCTTCGCGCTCTCTCGCCTCAAGATCGGTATTCAGCCGTAGTGGAGCATCTAGCAACTGACCAATGCGCTGACGAGGGTTGAGAGAGGTGCTGGGATCTTGAAATATCATGCGTATCAGTTGGCTGCGATAGCGGTAATCCCCAAACTCCAGTGGATGATCGTCAATCAATAATTCACCGGAAGTGGGCTCGACCATACCAGAGAGCATCTTGGCCAAGGTTGACTTACCGGAGCCGTTTTCGCCAATGACTGCCAGCGTCTGGCGTTCGCGAAGAGTAAAACTGATCGGTTTGACCGCCTCGATATGCTGGTTGCGAAACAGCCCGGTTCGGTAACGATATGTTTTGGTCAGATTGCGCACTTCCAATAGCGTTTCCATCTTATTGCTCCTCCATATTTAACGGGAAGTGGCAGGCAAACTGGTGATTCTTAACCGCACGCAGGCGCGGAGTTTCAATGCATTTTTTCTGCGCATAGGGGCAGCGTGGACCCAAACGGCAGCCTATTGGCAGGTGCTCCAATGACGGAATAGCGCCAGGCAGGGTATTCAATCGGCTTTTATGGGGCAGTGAACGGCCAAAATCCGGCATTGAACGGATCAGCGCCTGAGTGTACGGGTGATGTGGAGCAACGAGTAATTCTTCGCATTGTGCACTTTCTACCGTTTGGCCGCAGTAAAGCACGTTAACCCTATCGGCCCATTTGCTCATCATCTGCAAGTCATGGCTGATCAACAGGATAGTGGTGTTGTTGTTCTGATTCAGACGCGCCAGCAGGCGAAAAATCTGCGCTTGGGTGGTCGGTTCCATAGCGTTGGTTGGCTCATCCGCAATCAGCAACCTTGGCTGGTTGGCCAACGCAATGGCGATCATCACTTTCTGGCATTCACCTTCAGTCAACTCATAAGGGAAACTGCCCATGATATCGACATGATCTTTGATACCGACACGATGCAAAAGCTCAATAGCCCGGCGTTTACGCCAGTTAAATCGTTGCCACCAGCGGCCTTTGTAAGTCCAGCCGGGGATGGCTTGCACCAACTGGCGGCCAATGTTTTCAGAGGGATCCAGGCAGGACTGTGGCTCCTGAAAAATCATCGACACGTTGTGACCAACCAATTTACGCCTTTCGCGCGGCGTTAGTTGCAACAGATCGATATCATCAAAACGGAAGCGGTCGGCAGTCACGCGCCAGTTGTCTTTGGTCACGCCACAAATAGCTTTGGCGATCAGGCTTTTTCCTGAGCCAGACTCCCCCACCAGACCGCGAACTTCGCCCTCGGTCAGCGTCATACTAACCCGGTCAACGGCTTTGACAGACCCTTCGGCGGTAATAAATTCAATGGTCAGATTGCGGATATCGAGTAACGGCATTATTCCACCCCCGCAATAATCGCGCGGCGCATTCCGTCGCCTAACAGGTTAACCAGCAATACACTGACCAGAATGGCAGCACCTGGCAGCATGACGGCCCAGGGGGCAACATACACCAGCTCCAGCGAGTCCCCCAACATCGCCCCCCATTCAGGGGAGGGTAACTGTGCGCCTAAATCGAGGAAACCCAGTGCGGCAATATCGAGGATCGCCATTGATAGCGCACGGGTAAATTCAGTGACCAGCACGGCCGCAATATTCGGCATCACGGCGAACCAGAGGATTTGCATCGTTGAGGCTCCGTCCAGCCGCACGGCTACCACATACTCTTTTTCCAGCTCATCGTGTACGGCGCTGTAGATGGTGCGCACCATGCGAGGCAACAGGGCTAACCACACGGCCAACATGGCGTGCTCAAGTTTCGGCCCGAGAAACGCCACGACAATAATCGCCAGCAACAACGAGGGGATGGACAGCAAGGTATCCAGAATATGGTTTAGCACCGCCGAGAGCAGCCCGCGAGTGACGCCGGCAAACACCCCAAGGATCACGCCGCAGGCCGCAGCGGCCAGCGTGACGATCAGCGCCGAACCGAAGGTGGCAGCGGTGCCCGTCAGCAAACGGCTGAGGATATCCCGGCCTAGATCATCGGTTCCCAGAAAGAATGACACATTGCCATAATGTGACCAGGAAGGTGGCAGCAATTGATAACCAAGAAATTGCTGATCCAAGGCATAAGGCGCCAGCAGACTGCCAAAAAGCGATAGAAAAAGCAGGGCCAGCACGCCATAAAAGCCAACCATGGCCAGAGTATCACTGTAAAAAATCCGCCAGGTATACAGCAGCGGGCTCGGCATTTTCTTTTCGCGGTATACGTTATCGAAGTGCATACCATTCCTTATGTTTCAGCGGGTTGGTTGCGGCACCGAGAATATCGGCCAGGACGTTGATGGTGATCACCAGCGTACCGATAACCATCACACCGGCGGAGATCGCCGCATAATCCTGCTGGCGAATGGCGTTAATCAGCCAGCGCCCCAGCCCCGGCCAACTGAATACGACTTCGGTGATCATGGCCAGCGTGAGCATGGTGGAAAACTGTAACCCCAGTTTCGGGATGATCGGCGGCAACGCATTATGCAACACGTGGCGGCGGATAATGGTAAACAGGGAAAGGCCACGGGTTGCCGCTGCCTTGATGTAGTTTTTGCCAAGTACGTCATCGGTACTGATACGCATCAGGCGAATCACTTCGGTGATCGGGGCCACGGCGAGTACCGCAATCGGCAATACCATGTGGCGCAGTGCACTGGCTATCATCTCGGTACGATAAGGCGAGTCAGAGAGCCAGGCATCGACCAACGCGAACCCGGTTACCGGTTTCACTTGATACAGTAAATCGAAGCGGCCTGAAACCGGTAGCCAGCCCAAGTGCAGTGAAAAGTAGAGCATCATCAGCAGCGCCAGCCAGAATACCGGCATCGAGAAACCCAACAGTGCAAAGGTGCTGATGGCCGTATCCTGCCATTTCCCGCGCATTACACCGGCAACAATACCCAGCGGTATACCGATAAACAGGGCAAGAGTGAACGCCAGAATGCAAAGCTCCATGGTAGCCGGGAACACTTCACGCAACTGTTCGCTGATCGCCTGACCATTAATGCTGGAAACGCCAAAATCCCAATGCAACAGGCTGACAAAATAGAACTGATAGGCATCCAGCAATCCGGCACCGAACAGTGGGGCGCGGGGGGGGAAATAGCTCAGGCTAAAGCTGACCAGCGTGAGGAAAAACAGCGTAATCAGCAGTAACAGAATGCGGCGTAAGGTAAAGATAATCACTTTTTCACCTCCTTTGCCGGTTCACGGTACACGCCAGCAAACGACGAGTTGCCGAAGGGGCTCAATACCAGCCCTTTGATATCATAACGGTAGGCCTGCAGGCGCAAAGAGGATGCCAGCGGCAGTAACGGCAACTGTTGTTCAAGGATTTTTTGCGCCTGCTGATATTTATCGATGCGCTGTGCCAACTGTTGCGATATCAAGGCATCCTGCAACACTTCATCGAACTCGGGATCGCACCAGTGAGCATAGTTTGTTTGTGAGCGAATAGCCGCGCAGCTCAGCAGTGGGCGGAAAAAACTGTCCGGATCGTTACTGTCGGTAGACCAGCCGGTGAGCGTCAGGTCATGGTTCATTTCCATCAGGCTGGCTTCCTGAAAGCGGCCTTCGACCGGAACGATGGTGAGATTAATGCCAACCTGTGCCAAATCGGCCTGTAGCAGTTCAGCCATTTTTAGCGGGCTTGGGTTGTAAGATTGAGACGCAGTTGGTACCCATAGTTTCAGATTGAGCGACTCAACACCTGCCTCGCGCAACATTTCACGTGCTTTTGCCGGATCATACTCTGTTACTTGGGCACCATTGTCATAGGCCCAGGAGGCGCGCGGCAGGATCGAGGCGGCGGTTTCTGCCGTACCGTAGTAGATCGACTGCATCAGACGCTGATTGTTAATCGACAGAGCGATAGCTTGCCGGACTTTGAGATTATCCAGCGGCGGTTTGCGGGTGTTGAAAGCCAGATAGGCAATATTCATACCGGGCCGCAGCGTCAGGCGTAGACGGGGATCGTCGCGCAGGATCGAGAGTTGGCTTGCAGCCGGATAAGCCAGCACGTCACACTCGCCGGTCAGCAGTTTGGACAGCCTGCCGGTGCCACCTGCGCCCATGTCGATCACCACTTGCGGCATGCGTGGCTTACCTTTCCAATAAGCCTCATTGCGTGCCAAACGAATGTACTGCCCGGAACGGTATTCGTTCAGAAGGAAAGGGCCGGTACCGACCGGTTCGCGGTCGATCATTTCCGGTGCGCCGTTCCGAGTCAGGTTAGCCGCGTACTCAGCTGACAATATCGGGGCGTAATGGGTTGCCAGATGCCACAAGAAGGAGGCGTCCGGTGCCTGAAGACGGAATTCGACGGTGTAGTCGTCTAATTTCTTTACGCTTTGCACCGAATCTGCAAACTGTAAACTATCAAAATAAGGATACTGACCACCGTTTACATCGTGGAACGGATGCTTCGGGTTAAATACCCGCTCAAAACTGAATACCACATCATTGGCATTCATTTTACGAGTTGGTTGAAACCAATCGGTGGTCTGGAAAGGCACATCGCGGCGCAGGTGGAAACGGTAAGTCGCACCGTTGTCCAGTACTTCCCAGCGTTCTGCCAGTTCAGGAATAAGACGGTAAGTATAGGGGTCAACATCCAGCAACCGGTCATACAGTTGGGCCGCAAGCGTATCAACAGTCAGACCGCTGCTAGCCATCTGTGGATTGAAAGTATTCAGAATACCGCTGACACAATAGACGAAACCGCTTTGGCGGATATCCGCGGGTATTGTGGCTGCGTTTGACGCAGCCGGTGTCGAGGCCAAAGCAGAGGTTGCCAGGCAACTGAGTGACATTATCCAAAGGGGTAAACCACGCATAGACGCTTCATGGGTTATTAAGCAATATCATTAGTGTATCGCACTCTGGCGAGCAGCCCAATTCCTTGCACAAAATGACTTAAATTTCGCCATTATGGTTGATTTTAAATCGATTTTTGTTGAGAAAATAATATATATGGTAGGTATTCACCTTGGTTCACTCTCTTGTTCGGCGCTTTGCAGCAACGCATGCTTCTTCAGCATGCCGCGCAACTGATGATAGGTTAACCCCAACAGCTCTGCCGCCTTACGCTGATTGAACCGGCCCTGTTTTAACGCTATCTCCAGCAAGGCTTTTTCCTGTTGGTGTTGCCAGCTTTTAAAATCCAGCGGTAGTACAGGCAAATCGCTGGTTTTCTCCGGCAATGCCGGTGCCGAGTGCTGGGAAAATGGGTTAATAATGATGTTGTTCAGTTCATCGTGGCTAGAACCGTGGCGGTAAACGGAACGCTCAACCACGTTTTTCAGTTCGCGAACGTTGCCTGGCCAGTGATAACCGAGCAACGTTGCCTGTGCCTGTTCGCTAAATCCGGGGAACAACGGCAGCGAGAGTTCTCGGCACATGCCTATTGCGAAATGTTCTGCCAGCAACATGATATCTTGCTGGCGCTGCCGTAACGGGGGTAATTGCACAACGTCGAAGGCCAGGCGGTCCAACAGATCGGCGCGGAATTTACCGGCTGCCGCCAACGCAGGCAGATCGTCGTTAGTGGCGCAGACTAGCCGGACATCCACTTGTAACGGTTGGCTACCGCCAACACGCTCCAGATGGCCGTATTCAATCACCCGTAACAGTTTCTCTTGCACCAGCATTGGCGCGGTAGCTAATTCATCCAGAAATAGAGTGCCGCCATCTGCGCGCTCAAAGCGGCCAAGATGGCGTTTTTGGGCACCAGTGAATGCCCCTGCTTCATGACCAAACAGTTCTGAGTCCAACAGATTTTCGTTCAATGCCGCGCAGTTAAGTGAAATAAACGGCCCTTGCCAACGGTTGGAAAGGTAGTGCAAACGATGCGCTATCAGTTCCTTACCGGTCCCGCGCTCGCCGATCACCAACACCGGTTTGTTGAGCTTAGCCAATTGCGAGACCTGCTCTAATACTTCAACAAAGGTATTCGCTTCGCCCAACAGGTTCTCTAACGGTCCGTTCATGATGAAATTCGCCAATGTTTGGTGAAAATAATCACTCTACAGTAAGCCCAGAAAGAGTCAAAAATAAATAATTGTTATTTTTCAATGAAATAATAATTGGCACGATTCTTGATAAAGTCAAATGGCAAGCAGTATGACTTAACGCGGCGCTTTAGACGCCATCAGAATCAAGAGGAAGTGAATTATGGGTATTTTTTCTCGTTTTGCCGACATCGTGAACGCCAATATCAATACTCTGCTGGATAAGGCAGAAGACCCTCAAAAGCTGGTACGTTTGATGATCCAGGAAATGGAGGACACACTGGTCGAAGTTCGCTCTACGTCAGCTCGTGCGCTAGCGGAGAAAAAGCAGTTGCTGCGCCGCATCGAACAGGGTGAAATCCAGATCAATGACTGGCAGGATAAAGCCGAACTGGCATTGCGCAAAGATAAAGAAGATCTGGCGCGTGCTGCGTTGATCGAAAAGCAGAAAGTGGCCGATCTGATCGCAACATTGAGCCATGAGGTTGCTACGGTAGAAGAAACCTTGACCCGCATGAAGAGTGAAATTGGTGAATTGGAAAACAAACTCACCGAAACCCGTGCTCGCCAGCATGCATTAACTCTTCGGCATCAAGCGGCATCTTCTTCACGGGATGTTCGTCGTCAACTGGATAGCGGTAAACTGGATGAGGCCATGGCTCGTTTTGAGCAGTTCGAGCGCCGTATCGACCATATGGAAGCGGAAGCTGAGAGTATCAGCATCGGTAAAAAGAAAAGCCTGGATCAGGAGTTTGCCGAACTTAAGGCAGATGATGCTATCAGTGAGCAACTTGCGGCATTAAAAGCCAAAATGAACCGCCCAGAATAACGCGCATGCGGCCACCCAAGTGTGGCCGCCATACCACGGTTAATATGAAGGAATTGAAATGAGTGCTCTATTACTTGCCATCCCGTTGACCATCTTTGTGTTGTTCGTCGCGCCGATTTGGCTTTGGCTGCATTACAGCAACCGGCAGCAGAGTGGCATCCAACTGAGTCATCATGAAATGCAACGTCTGACGCAACTGACGGAAGAAGCTGTGCGCATGCGCGAACGCATTAAAGCATTAGAAGATATTCTTGATGCGGAACACCCTAACTGGAGGCAGTCGTAATGAGAAAGTGCCAGAAAAGAGGAAAGTATGGCGAAAGCGGCGACCGTGCTTACTACAGTGATGGAAACGATTCGTTTAAGGGCAATACGCTAGCAAATAAAAAACTGTACCGCGTTCCCGAAGAAGGGATGATAAAGGGTGTCTGTGCCGGTCTTGCCCACTATTTTGACGTGCCGGTACGTCTGATCCGGGTGATAGCCGTACTGTCACTGTTCTTCGGGCTGTTTTTCTTCACGATAATTGCCTATATCGTACTGGTTTTCATGCTGGATGAAGCCCCCGCCAGCCGTTACCAGGATGAACACCAAGCGACGCCGCGCCAATTGCTGGATCAACTGGAGTACGAATTGGGTAACGGCGAACAGCAACTGCGTCAGGTTGAACGCTACGTAACGTCCGATACCTTTGGCGTGCAAAGCCGTTTTCGGCAACTATAACCTATTTAAACGGTGCTATGGCCTGCACGTCCCGCAGGTCAGGCACTGTACCTGTCGTCTTTCCCCATCGGGCATGAGTCATGGCTAAACCCTCTGCACTTAGTAGCTTAAAAAACACCCCTCTGAAATCAGGTGCAGGCGCTTTGTTGAAGAGATTGCTCAAAGTGCTCATCATAGTGTTAATGAGTTATGGTCCAGCGGGAGTAACATCGTGGTTGCTGAAAACTGTCAGCCGTAAACCACTTCGCTTTGCGTTGGCCATGTTGCTGGAACCGCTGTTCCGCAAGGTGTTGTGCAAAGCCTGCGGGCGATATGCCAAGGAGAATAATGAAACGACTGAAAAATGAGTTTACTTCGTTGGTCAACCGCGGAATGGATCGCCATTTGCGTCTGGCGGTAACGGGGTTGAGCCGTAGCGGTAAGACAGCGTTTATTACTGCGCTGGTTAATCAGTTGCTGCATGTTAACAGTGGCGCGCGTATGCCACTGTTTTCAACGGTTCGTGAAGAGCGGCTGCTTGGTGTGAAGCGCATTCCGCAACGCGATCTCGGGATCCCGCGTTTTACCTATGATGAAGGGTTAGCGCAACTCTATGGCAATCCACCAAGCTGGCCAACGCCAACGCGCGGCGTCAGCGAAATCCGTCTGGCGCTCCGTTACCGCTCCAACGACTCCTTGCTGCGCCACTTTAAAGAAACTGCCACCCTCTATCTGGAGATTGTGGATTATCCCGGCGAGTGGTTGCTTGATTTACCGATGCTGGAACAGGACTACCTGGTCTGGTCACGGCAGATGAGCGGGTTATTACAGGGCGATCGTGCCAAATGGGCTGAGCCTTGGCTGACGCTGTGCCGCGACCTCGATCCGTTTGCGGCAGCGGATGAAAACAAACTGGCAGCCATTGCCCAGGCTTATACCGACTATTTGCTGCGTTGCAAGGCTGAAGGGCTGCACTTTATTCAACCTGGGCGCTTTGTATTGCCCGGAGATATGGCCGGTGCGCCTGCATTACAGTTTTTCCCTTGGCCAAACGTTGACTCAGTGGGGGAGCCACGGCTTGCCCAGGCGGACAAGCAGAGCAATATTGGCATGCTGCGTGCCCGTTTTAATTATTACTGCCACTCTATTGTTAAGGCTTTTTATAAGGAGCATTTCGTCCGCTTTGATCGCCAGATTGTACTGGTGGATTGCCTGCAACCGCTCAACAGCGGGCCACAGGCGTTCAATGATATGCGGCTAGCTCTGACGCAACTGATGCAAAGTTTCCACTATGGTAAACGGACGCTATTTCGCCGCCTGTTTTCGCCCACCATTGACAAGCTGATGTTCGCGGCGACTAAAGCGGATCACATTACTGGCGATCAGCACGCCAATCTGGTGTCACTTTTACAGCAACTGGTGCAGGAAGCCTGGCAGAACGCGGCATTTGAAGGCATCAGTATGGACTGCGTTGGCTTGGCTTCGGTGCAGGCGACGGAGAGCGGAATGGTTGATCATAATGGGCAGCGTATTCCTGCACTGAAAGGTCATCGCCTTGACGATGGGGCTCCGTTGACCGTATTTCCAGGCGAGGTACCGGCGCGTTTGCCAGGCCAGGCCTTCTGGCAGCAGCAAGGGTTTCATTTCGATGATTTCCGCCCGAGGGCGATGAGTGTTGACAGCCCGTTGCCGCATATCCGGCTTGACGCGGTGATGGAGTTTTTACTGGGAGACAAATTACGATGAGCGAACCGCTAAAACCGCGTATCGATTTTGATGAACCACTGCAACCGCCGCAAGAGCCGATGCTGCGCGCTGGGGTGGCGTTTGATGAACAGCAGGCTGAGGCATTTTATCCGGCGGTTCCTGAAGCTGAGCAGGAAGAAGAAGAGGAAGGGCGCGCCGAAGGGATCATCAATGCCGCGTTAAAGCCGAAGCGCAGCCTGTGGCGTAAGATGGTCAATACCGGGTTGGCACTGTTCGGCATTAGCGTGGTCGCCCAAGGGATCCAGTGGGTGCATACCTCTTGGGTACAGCAGGATTGGATCGCGCTTGGTGGCGGTGTCGCCGGCGGGTTGATTATTTTTGCCGGTATTGGTTCGGTTGTGGGCGAGTGGCGGCGGCTGTATCGATTGCGCCAGCGTGCAGAAGAGCGCGATGAGGCTCGGGAATTGTTACACAGCCACGGTTTGGGCAAAGGGCGTGAGTTTTGTGAAAAACTGGCGCGTCAGGCAGGTCTGGAGCAAGGGCATCCGGCGTTACAGCGTTGGCAGGCATCATTGCATGAAACGCAAAACGATCGTGAAGTGGTCGCCCTGTATGCCAAGTTAGTCCAGCCGGTGTTGGATAACCAGGCACGGAGGGAAATCAGCCGTTCCGCCGCTGAATCTGCGTTAATGATCGCGGTTAGCCCTTTGGCGTTGGTGGATATGGCGTTTATTGCCTGGCGTAATATCCGCCTGATTAATCGCATTGCTGCGCTGTATGGCATCGAGCTGGGTTATTTTAGCCGTATCCGCCTGTTCCGATTGGTGTTGCTGAATATCGCTTTTGCTGGTGCCTCAGAATTGGTACGGGAAGTGGGTATGGACTGGATGTCGCAGGACATTGCGGCGCGACTATCTGCGCGGGCTGCTCAGGGTATAGGTGCAGGCCTGCTGACGGCTCGCCTGGGTATTAAAGCTATGGAGCTGTGCCGCCCGTTGCCTTGGTTAGAAGGCGATAAACCCAGACTAGGCGATTTTCGCGGTCAACTGATTGGCCAGTTGAAAGACGCGATGAAGAAGAGTGAAAGCAAAGCTAAATAGCCCTACTGACTGCGTCAATTCGATGCAGTCAGCTACTGGCTGTCGAAGCTGCGTAAATACCGATTGACGAAAGATGATTCCCCTGTAATGGCATTATATTTATCTTTTAAATTTTACAACGATATAATAATCATCTAATAATGAGCTGAAATTACGCTAATGGTGTTATTCGCTTACGTTTAAAATCAATCAAGGCTCTGCTAAATCAGAGCTCTGTCAACTTTTACTGACAGATAGCTTCTTCCGCTCGGAAGGAGAGAGTATCATCAGCAGTCATCCCCGCTCCTGCAGAGATAAGGCCAATACTGATGCGTTTGGAAGTATTTTGCGAAGACCGTCTCGGTCTCACTCGAGAATTACTCGATCTCTTGGTATCGCGCAGCATCGACCTGCGCGGCATTGAAATTGACCCTATCGGCCGTATTTACCTGAATTTTTCCCAGTTGGACTTTGATACCTTCCGTGCCTTGATGGCTGAGATCAGGCGGATCAATGGGGTAACTGACGTCCGCACGGTCAATTTCATGCCCTCAGAACGTGAACATCGCGCATTGCGGGCATTGTTGGAATCGATGCCAGAACCGGTATTTTCCATTGATAT
Organism: Serratia aquatilis; assembly: GCF_044865145.1. Lineage (NCBI taxonomy): Bacteria > Pseudomonadati > Pseudomonadota > Gammaproteobacteria > Enterobacterales > Yersiniaceae > Serratia > Serratia aquatilis. Next base: position 2,526,416 of record NZ_CP173186.1, read on the forward strand.
GAAAGGTAAAGTGGAGCTTGCTAACCCGGCGGCACAGGTGCTATTCAGTTTCAGTGAAGATAAGCTCCGTAATCAAATGGCTGCCCAACTTATTGGCGGCTATAACTTTAGCCGCTGGCTGGAAAGTGAGAATACGACACCGCACTCCGAGCGCGTGGTGATCCACAGCCAGGACTTCCTGATGGATATCACACCTATCTATCTTGAAGATGAGCAACAGCAGAAGGCGACCGTGGGTGCCGTTGTGATGCTCAAGTCTACCGCACGTATGGGCCGCCAGTTGCAGAACCTGTCGGTAAATGACGATACCGAATTTGACCATATTGTTGCCGTGAGCCCTAAAATGCGCCATGTGTTGGAGCAGGCTCGCAAATTGGCAATGCTTGACGCCCCATTGCTTATTGTGGGCGATACCGGCACAGGGAAAGATATTTTGGCCCGCGCCTGCCATCTGCGTAGCCCACGTGGCAAACAACCTTTTCTGGCGTTGAACTGTGCCGCATTACCGGATGATGTGGTTGAAAGTGAACTGTTCGGCCATGCAGCAGGTGCCTACCCAAATGCGCTGGAAGGGAAGAAAGGTTTCTTTGAGCAGGCTAACGGTGGCTCTGTGTTGTTGGATGAGATCGGTGAGATGTCTCCGCGCATGCAAACCAAGCTGCTTCGTTTCCTTAATGACGGTACTTTCCGCCGGGTCGGTGAAGAGCACGAGGTTCATATAGACGTGCGGGTGATTTGCGCCACCCAGAAAAACCTGACCGAACTGGTGCAGCGTGGCGAATTCCGTGAAGATCTCTATTATCGCCTTAACGTGTTGACGATTGCGATCCCCCCTCTGCGTGAGCGCCTGCAGGACATCATGCCGTTGACCGAGTTGTTTGTGGCGCGTTTTGCCGATGAGCAGGGTGTTGCAAGACCAAAACTGGCTGGCGATCTTAACAGTTTTCTCTGTAGGTATGGCTGGCCGGGCAACGTACGTCAGTTGAAGAATGCCATTTATCGTGCGCTGACCCAGACGGATGGCTATGAACTGCGTCCACAAGACATTATTCTGCCGGAGTTTGAAGTGGAAATGTCATTGGGGGATGAAGTGCTGGAAGGTTCTCTGGATGACATCAGTAAGCGTTTTGAACGTTCGATTCTGACACGCCTTTACCGCACCTATCCAAGTACGCGGAAACTGGCCAAACGTTTAGGTGTTTCTCATACGGCGATTGCGAATAAATTGCGTGAGTATGGCTTGAGTAACCGTAAACCCTCAGAAGAAGTTGAACAATAGCGCTACCTGATTTGATAAAAAAGCCCGGTTCAAAAGACCGGGCTAATAGACAGGCTCTAAGCCTTGCGGCCTGAGGTCAACCGACCTATTTCAGTACGGCCAGAGCAGCATCGTAATCGGGTTCATTAGTGATTTCGTTCACTAACTCGCTGTACAACACTTTGTCCTGCCCATCCAGCACCACGACGGCACGCGCTGCCAGACCAGCCAGAGGACCTTCGGCGATCTCTACGCCATAGGTCTGTTTGAATTCAGCGCCGCGCAGGGTAGACAGCGTGACTACATTGTTCAGGCCTTCTGCACCGCAGAAGCGTGAGTGGGCGAATGGCAGGTCAGAAGAGATACACAGCACCACCGTGTTATCCACACTCCCTGCCAATTGGTTGAATTTGCGGACTGATGCAGCGCATACGCCGGTATCAATGCTTGGGAAAATGTTTAGGACTTTGCGCTTACCCACGAAGCTGCTCAACGCAACGTCTGACAGGTCTTTGGCCACCAAGGTGAAGCTCTTTGCTTGCTCACCCGGTTGCGGCAGTTGGCCCGCGACAGTGACTGGGTTGCCTTGAAAATGTACGGTCTGAGTCATTGCTAGGTTCCTTTCAACGATTTTTATACAAAGATGCAAACCTGATTAACATGAGATTTACAACCAGCAGCCAGTGTAAGCCAACAATAGCTCCTTGGATATAAAGTTTGTTAATTAATTGGTTATGTTAGCCTGTGTTCTGTCTTTGCATGTGAACGACGTTGTGAGCACTGGCAAAATATCTCTGCGTCGTCAGCTGACTTTTGCGTTTTCTTATTCAGGAGCAATTATGAGAAGCATGCGTTTTTACCCTGAGGCCTGGCCATTACATACGGCATTTGTGATTGCTCGCGGTAGCCGAACCGAAGCCAAAGTGGTGGTGGTGGAAATCCAACAGCAGGGGATATGTGGCGTTGGCGAATGCACGCCATATCCGCGCTACGGTGAAAGCGAGGCTTCAGTTATGCAACAACTCGCGGAAGTCATGCCAGCAATATCACAAGGCGCTACCCGGCAGGAGTTACAAAGTTTGATGCCTGCGGGTGCCGCGCGCAATGCCGTCGATTCTGCCTTGTGGGATTTGGAGTGCCGTTTGAGTAGCCAGGATCTGTGGCAGCTCAGCGGTGTTAGCGCACCGCAAAGCGTTGTTATGGCGCAAACCATCGCGATTGGTACGCCAGAGGCCATGGCATTTGCTGCCAGAGAGCAGGAAAGGCAGGGTGCAACGCTGTTGAAAATCAAGCTTGACGATCGTTTTATCAGCGAAAGGCTGGTGGCGATCCGTGCTGCTGTACCTCAGGTAACCCTAATTGTTGATGCCAATGAATCGTGGCAAGCGGAAGGGTTGGCTGGACGTTGCCAGCTTCTGGCAGATTTAGGCGTAGCCATGCTGGAACAACCTTTACCTGCTACCGACGATAGCGCGTTGGAAAACTTCATCCACCCGTTACCCATTTGTGCCGATGAAAGCTGTCATACCAGTGATGATGTGGCGCGGTTGGCAGGGCGTTACCAGATGGTCAATATTAAACTGGATAAAACCGGTGGGCTGACTGAAGGGTTGAAACTTGCCCAGCGTGCCCGTGAACAAGGTTTCGATATTATGCTCGGCTGCATGCTTTGTACTTCCAGAGCTATCGCGGCGGCATTACCGCTGGTATCTGGAGCCCGCTTTGTCGATCTTGATGGTCCTACCTGGTTGGCGCAAGACGTCAAACCCGGCTTGGCCTTCGAATGCGGTGCAATAAATCTTTAGCTACACCGCATATTGCTACCGGATTAGTCAGAATAGGTAAGTAATTTCACCATCGCATCCAGGTATTTCTCACTGGCCGCATCGGCAGAGATCGGTGGGAATTCGGCCGTAATACAGGGCAAGGACAAGTCTGCGCACCAACTGCCGAAAGACCCTGGGGTTTCATAGCCCACACTGGTTACTAACGGTAGGGTGAATTGATATGCCAACCAGGCACCCAGTCTGGAGTTCTCCGGATCCTCAATACAGGCTAGTGGTTCATGGAATGAAACTACCCAGCTTGGCTTTAACCAATGTATAAGATGGCATAGAGCCTGGGTTTCTGGTTCGGAACCTGGCCTGCCGCCGGTGGATAGCCTGACATCACGAGCCTCGGCAGCGCTATTCCAGCGGTAAATGGTATCGCCAGAGCGCCAGTTGGCGGCGGGGAAATTACGATTCAGGTCGACGCCGTTAGCGTTGGAACGTAATCCGAGTTGGCAACCATCGGGGTTGACTGACAAGATCACGTGGTGAAGCAATTGTTTGGGGGCAATACTGCGTAGCGCGCAAGATAATGCCACAACGGTAGCATTTTCGTCGCCGTGGGTGCCGGCAATCACCAATCCAGTTTCTGGGCGGCGAGTTGCTGCCGGAAAATAGAGCAGCGGCGCTCCCAGTAGCGATTTCCCGTAATTTTCACCTGTTACTGCCAGTTGGCCGCGCTCACTGCGCGGTCTGTGTTGGATCATGCGGTTGTTCCTTCAGGCCAAGTAAGAGTGATTGCTATTTTGTTCAGTGTATTACGCTTTAACTTTTCTTTCCCAGTCTGTTGAGCGAATAACGCAACTGCTGTTGTTATACTATCGACGGAAGTTAACTATAAAGAGGATTTAACATGCCAGTTGCCAGAATTGTTGCGCGTTACAGCGAAAACGAAAAAGACACCATTACGTTACTGTGTGGCGTGGATTCGGAAAACCAGATCCGGCAAGGGGAATGGTTTGGAGTGGTGAAAAACGACGACGGGCGTGGAGATGAATCCAACTACCCGTTTACGCTGCACATAGATCATCAAAAAGGTGAGTTTTTCCTTGATTATGGTTATGACGACATTGACTCGCGCCAGCTACAGAAAACCGATATTCAGCTCAATCCTTTGGCTGAAAAAAGTTTTTTCACCATCTTCGATGAAGAGGAAGGGGAAGAGTTCAGCTATCAGATCGCCAGTATTCATATTTACGACTGACAGGTATTGATTGGTTCAGCCCGCATCGCCAACTAAGCGGTGCGGGCTTTTTACTGTCTGAGGTACGGTTTTTACAATCTTGTCACTATCGAGCTATAGGTAAGGTGGATCTTGTGCTATATGATAAATAATTCAGATGGTTAACTGGGGGATATTGGTAATGGCGAAAAGAAAAATTCATCAGAGTTTTCGTTTGGCGCTTTGTACGGTAGCAATCACTGCTGCAATGGGGAGCGCAACGGCTGCCCAGGTTCCCTCAGGCACTCAACTGGCGGAGAAGCAGGAGATTGTTCGCCATATCAAAGATGAACCGGCTTCCCTCGATCCGATAAAGGCCGTTGGGCTGCCAGAAGCGCAGGTGGCACGCGATCTGTTTGAAGGTCTGGTTAATCAGGATGCCTATGGCAAAGTGATCCCTGGTGTTGCGACGCGTTGGCAAACCAGTGATAACCAAACCTACTTATTTACTCTGCGCAAAGACGCGCGTTGGTCAAACGGTGACCCTGTCACAGCAAAGGATTTCGTCTATAGCTGGCAACGTCTGGTAGATCCGAAGAGTTTGTCACCCTTTGCCTGGTTTGCTCAATTAGCCGGTATTCAGAATGCCGAAGAAATTATTGCCGGTAAATTACCGGTAGACAGGCTTGGTGTAGTGGCAGTGGACGACCATACGTTAAAAGTACAGCTAAACAAGCCCGTGCCTTATTTTGTCAGCCTGACAGCCAATTTCAGTTTGTTCCCGGTGCCCAAAGATACGGTCGAGAAATTTGGCAACGATTGGACCAAGGTAGGTAATCTGGTCGGCAATGGCGCGTTTAAATTGCAGGATCGGGTAGTGAACGAAAAACTGGTGCTGGTACCGAATGATAACTATTGGGATCATGCGCATACCGTCCTGACCAAGGTCACCTTCGTGCCGATTAATCAGGAATCTAACGCCACCAAACGTTACCTGGCCGGTGACATTGATATCACCGAATCCTTCCCTAAAACGATGTATCAGAAGTTACTGAAAGATATTCCGGGGCAGGTATACACCCCCGATCAACTCGGGACTTATTATTACGCTTTCAACACCCAACGTGCGCCAACTAATGACGTCCGTGTGCGTAAGGCGCTGTCGTATGCTATTGATCGCAATATTATTGCTGAAAAAGTCTTGGGTACCGGTGAGAAACCTGCCTATCACTTTACGCCGGACGTTACGGCTGGGTTTAAACCGCAAATCAGTCTATTGCAGCAACACACGCAGGAAGAGCTGAATGCACAAGCGAAAGCGATGATGCAGGCAGCGGGTTATGGTCCTAATAACCCACTTAAATTAACCCTGTTGTATAATACTTCGGAGAGTCATCAAAAGATTGCCATTGCCGTCGCTTCGATGTGGAAGAAAACGTTGGGTGTTGACGTTAAGCTGCAAAATCAGGAGTGGAAAACCTATATTGATAGCCGCAATACCGGTAATTTCGATGTGGTACGTGCATCCTGGGTGGGGGATTATAATGAGGCCTCAACCTTCCTTTCTCTGCTTACCTCGTCGCACAGTGGTAATATCGCCAAATTCAAGAGCCCGGAATACGATCGTCTGTTGGCTGATGCCAGCCGCGTGACGGATCCAAAGGCATTGACCGCTGATTACAACAAGGCGGAGCAGATGATTGCGGCGGAGGCTCCGATAGCACCCATTTATCAATACACCAATGGCCGCTTGATTAAGCCGTGGGTTAAAGGGTATCCGATCACCAACCCTGAAGATGTCGCCTACAGCCAGGAAATGTATATCCTGAAACATTGATTTTCGCGACAGTGATATTGCTGATAACCCCGTCGATACGGGGTTTTTTACATTAAAGCCATGAGTCGTCCCAAGCCCTTTGAGCCTTATGGTGACAGGACTGGGCTCTGGTTAATTCATTGAATGAAGAGGGTATTGAATGAATGTCATTGAGGGGCGCGAGTTACAGGTGCCTGACGCAGTCTATGCGTATCAACTCGACGGCAAGGGTGGAACCACGCCAATAAATGATGATGATCAGGCTACTTGCGCACAACCCTGCTGGTTGCACCTTGATTATGAAAAACCGGCCAGTGCCGAATGGTTGGCAACCACACCGTTGCTGCCTGATGCGTTCAGGGAGGCACTCTCAGGAGAAAGTTCTCGCCCGCGTGTCAACCGCTTGGGCGAAGGGACGATGATCACGCTGCGTGGCATCAATTTCAACGTGGACTCAAGACCAGACCAGTTGGTTACGTTCCGGGTCTATATGACCGACAAGCTGATTATCTCCACCCGCCATCGTAAAGTTTACTCCATTGATGAAGTTGTCAATGGGTTACAGAATGGCAGTGGGCCCACCACTAGCGGCAATTGGCTGGTAGAGATTGCCGATGCGCTCACCGATCATGCCAGCGAATTTATTGAAGACCTGCACGATAAAATTATCGATCTTGAAGATGCATTATTGGAACAACAGATCCCAGAGCGGGGGCAATTGGCCCTTATTCGCAAGCAGTTGATTGTTCTACGCCGCTACATGGCCCCACAGCGTGATGTTTTCTCGCGTTTGGCGAACGAACGGTTACCGTGGATGGATGATGACGATCGTCGTCGTATGCAGGGCATTGCCGATCGATTAGGGCGTGGGCTGGACGATCTGGATGGCGGTGTTGCCCGCACGGCTATTCTTTCTGATGAAATTACCACGGTTATGGCTGACGCAATGAACCGCCGTACTTACACCATGTCGCTGATGGCGATGGTATTCTTGCCAACCACCTTTCTGACCGGGTTATTTGGTGTCAACTTGGGGGGTATTCCTGGGAGCGACAGCCCTGTGGCTTTTGCGTTCTTTTGTTCCATGCTGTTAGCGCTGGTGTGCGGTGTTGCCTGGTGGCTTAAGCGTAGCCGTTGGTTGTAGACCTGTGTCCCTTGAGTACGCGCAAATGAACGCCAGCGGCGCTCGCGTGCAGTTAAGGGAACACAGTCTTTCAAAAAACGCGAAAAACGACATTAAAATTGAGCAGTATCAAGATTTGTTCACGTGAAGTACGGCATTATCTTTCCCGCAGGTGAATGCAACGTCAAGCGATGGGCGTTGCGCTCCATAATTGTCTTATTTTCTTATTTTTAGAATTACTGCATAGCACATTTGATTCATACGATGCCGGTTTAATTACCGGCATTTTTTTGTCTTCTTTTTACCTTGAGTCTCACTTCAACAAGTTTTTCCTCAGCCAAGCATAGCGAACGCTGTTGGTTCATCATACCAACGCTCGCCTTGATAAACGCTTTTAAGCCGCGCTTTCGTCCCAGAAGCTGGCCTCAATCTTGTGACCATCCAGATCGCGAACAAAGCAGCCATAATAAGCCGCGCCGTAATGCGGGCGAGAGCCCGGTGCGCCCTCATCCTGAGCACCAGAAGCCAAGGCTTGTTGATAAAACTCGTCAACCTGTTTCTTGCTGGTAGCAAAAAAGCCGATGTGTACCCCATTTGCAGTTCCGGCGGGTTTACCGTCTATCGGCACTTGCAGCCAGAACTCTGGGTAATCGCGGCCATAACCAATCGCACCGGGATGTTCCAGGACACGCCGGCAACCTAACGCAGCGAGAACATGGTCGTAAAATTGCGCAGCGGCATCAAAATGGTTGGTTCCCAGTGAGACATGAGAAATACAAGGGGTAATATTCATTTACTCTCTCCTATATACTGTTTTTATATACAGTATAGCGAATAATCCTCACTGTCAGGCTCTTTATGCGTTAAATGTGAGCAGGATCGAAAACTACAGAAGGGGTGCTGATAAAGCTCGTTAAATAATGCGAATTGCATGGTGAGCATAACCGCCCGCTGACGCAGGCGGATAGGGGGAGTTACTTGATTTCCAACACGTTCAGGCGCTCAAATGCTGGCGAGTTGTCATCAGTCTCTTCCGGTTGCCAGCCTATCGGTTGCAGCGGAATATCTTCACGGTCAAAGGCCAGGTCACCCCCATCAACCACTTCGCTGCCGTGGTGAATACCTTTAAAGTCAAACAGTGTGGTATCGCACAAATGAGAAGGCACCACATTCTGCATTGCGGTGAACATGGTCTCGATGCGACCCGGATAACGTTTATCCCAATCGCGCAGCATGTCACCAATCACTTGTCGCTGTAGGTTGGGCTGTGAACCGCAAAGATTGCACGGGATGATCGGGAAGGCTTTAGCGATAGAGAAACGCTCTATATCTTTCTCGCGGCAATAGGCCAATGGGCGGATCACCACATGTTTACCATCGTCACTCATCAATTTTGGTGGCATTCCTTTCAACTTGCCGCCGTAAAACATGTTGAGGAACAGCGTCTGCAGAATATCGTCGCGGTGGTGACCAAGGGCAATCTTGGTCGCTCCCAGCTCAGTTGCGGTGCGATAGAGAATACCTCGGCGCAGGCGTGAGCACAGGGAACAGGTGGTTTTGCCTTCAGGTATTTTATCTTTAACAATGCCGTAGGTATTTTCTTCGACGATCTTGTATTCCACCCCCAGGCTTTCCAGATAGGCAGGCAAAATGTGCTCCGGGAAACCGGGCTGCTTCTGATCGAGATTTACGGCAATCAGTGAAAAATTTACCGGAGCGCTCTGCTGCAGGTTACGCAAGATCTCGAGCATGGTGTAACTGTCTTTACCGCCAGACAGGCAAACCATGATGCGATCGCCTTCTTCGATCATGTTGAAGTCTGCGATCGCTTCACCCACATTACGGCGCAGCCGCTTTTGCAATTTGTTCAAGTTGTACTGCTCTTTTGGTTTAACGGTTTGATTATCAATCATTTCATTACTTCTCAAATCTCAAAAGGGGCAAAATTAGGGGCAAAACGTTTCACACATCTGTTGTGCATTATCATACCCGCCTGGCGGGTGATAAAAAAAGGACGCACTGTTCAACAACAATCTGCAGAAAAAAGCATGTCGCGTATGGTACGGATTACGACGCCGAATACCAGCGCGTTTTACGGTGGCGCCCCATCTTACAGATGGGTGAATGACTTTCTTTCTTTATCGATCATGCTGATACCCGTCACAGGAAAATCCACCTTTCCCGCGCTATTTATCATAGCTATACTGTATAAAAAAACAGTATAAGGAGATGTGCCATGAAGCACTTTGTTCCAACCCCAACACCAGAAAAGCTATTTATCCCCTTGTTTGCTGACAGAGTACCCGCAGGCTTTCCAAGCCCTGCGCAGGACTATATTCATGCCAGAATTGACCTTAACGAGTATTGCATCAGTCATCCTAACGCGACCTATTTCCTTTACGCCACTGGGGACTCAATGCTTGAAGCTGGTATTACCGAAGGCTCGATGCTGGTTGTCGACCGCAGCATCAATCCAGTTCATGGCGACATCGTGATAGCGAGTATTGCGGGTGAATTCACTGTCAAGCGCTTGTGTTTACGCCCTTACCCGCAACTGGAACCGATGAACCCCAAGTATAAGCCGATCCCGCTGCAGGAAGGGCGGGATGATATGGAGGTTGTCGGTGTCGTTGTATCGTCAATCACGAGACTCAAATAATGTACGCGCTAGCGGATGTAAATAACTTTTATGCAAGCTGTGAAACCCTATGGCGGCCAGACTTGCGTGGCCGGCCTGTCGTGGTGCTTTCCAATAATGATGGCTGTGTTGTAGCTCGCAATAAAGAGGCGAAACAATTGAGGCTTCCCATGGGGGGACCCTATTTCAAGATTAAGCAACAATTCGAGCGTGCGGGTGGGGTCGCATTCAGCAGTAATTACGAGCTTTATGCCGATATGTCTGCTCGAGTGATGACCATTCTGGATGAAATGGTCCCCCACGTGGAAATGTATTCTATTGATGAAAGCTTTCTTGATTTGACCGGTGTGGATAATCACATTGAGCTCGAGGCATTTGGGCGCCAGATCCGCACCCGCGTATTGCGTGATACAGGTCTAAAGATAGGTGTCGGTATTGCTCAAACCAAAACCTTGGCAAAGCTGGCAAATTTTGCCGCCAAGAAGTGGGACAATACCGGTGGCGTTGTCGACTTGTCCGATCCGCTGCGGCAGCGCAAGCTGATGAACCTAGTGCCAGTGGCAGAGGTGTGGGGCATCGGCCGCCAGATATCAAAAAAGCTGAACATGCTAGGGATCGAAACGGCACTGCAGTTAGCGGATGCAAGCACAGCCATGATGCGTAAGCATTTCAGCGTGGTTATAGAGCGAACGGTGAGGGAGCTACGTGGTGAACCGTGCCTGGTTCTTGAAGAATTTGCGGCAACCAAACAGCAGATCATCTGTTCTCGCTCTTTTGGTGAACGGATCACTGAGTACGAGCAAATGCATCAGGCGATTTGCATGTACGCAACGCGAGCGGCCGAAAAGTTGCGGGAGGAACGTCAATATTGTCGGCACGTGAGTGCGTGGATCAAAACCAGCCCGTTCTCGGCCAATGAGGCATATTACGGTAACTCCGCCAACATACTGCTGAGCATACCTACGCAGGATACGCGCGATATTATCACCGCCGCAATGCGCTGCCTGGATGCAATCTGGCGACCCGGCCATCGCTACCAGAAAGGCGGAGTGATGTTGCAAGACTTTTTCAGTCAGGGAGTGGCGCAGTTTGAGTTATTCGACGAATACCGGCCTCAGCCCAACAGTGAGCAGTTGATGAAAGTATTAGACACGATCAATAAATCAGGGGGGGCGAAAATCTGGTTTGCAGGGCAAGGGGCCGATCAGGCATGGGCAATGAAGCGGGAGTTGCTCTCTCCGGCATATACCACCAGGCTCAGCGATCTGCCGCACGCCAGGGTGTACTGATAATCAAGTATGAACGGAGGTGCTCCATCAGAAAAAGGGCGCGAACCGCGCCCCGAGGGGCACTCCGACGGCTTACGCCGTTACGACCCCTTCGGCACGCTCCCCCTAATAATGGGCTTTGTCAGCAGTCTGAGGGCGCGAACCGCGCCCTGTGTGACTACTCTGAAGCGTTCTTTTCTGCTTTACCCGCCAGCAAACTGAGGAAGTCGTATTTTTCCTGTAGCTCCTGTTCTGCCGCTTTATACAGAGCCGCGGCGACTTCAGGCTGTTGCGTATTAAGGCGGCGGAAACGCTGCTCTTTATTCAGGGTTGCCGCCAGTTCGTTATTTGGTGGCCGTGAGTCTAACGCCAATGCCGCTTTACCTTCTGCTTTACGGCGTGGATCGAAGCGGTACAACGGCCAGAAACCTGTTGCGGTCAACTGTTTCATCTGATCATGACTGAGGGCCAGATCGTAACCGTGTTCTTCACAAGGGCTATAGGCGATGATCAGTGACGGCCCAGGGTAGGATTCTGCCTCCTGAATCGCTTTGACCGTTTGGTTAAGCTGTGCACCCAGCGAAATCTGTGCAACATACACATGACCATACATCATCATGCTGACGCCCAGATCTTTACGCGCCTTGCGCTTGCCATGTTCGCCAAACTTGGTCACCGCGCCCAGTGGGGTGGCTTTTGACTGTTGCCCACCGGTATTGGAATAACATTGAGTATCCAGCACCAGCACATTGACGTTCTCTGTCAGGCTGAGAACATGATCCAGTCCACCAAAGCCGATATCATAAGCCCAGCCATCTCCCCCAATCAGCCAGATGGATTTATCCACCAGATAATCGGCATCCGTAGCAAGTTGACGGGCATCGTTACCCTCGATAGTGGCCAGAAGATGTCGAAGTTCGGCGATCTGTTCGCGGCGCGCTACTATGGCCATCTCTTCTGCCTGGAGTGAGGTAACCAGGTGGTCCGGCAATTGCGGTGCCAGCGTAGCAAGCAGGCGCAATACACGGGTTCGGTGTTGGTCCACCGTCAGGCGGAAGCCCAGACCAAATTCGGCATTATCCTCAAACAGCGAGTTTGCCCATGCTGGTCCACGGCCATCAGCATTAGTGGTATAAGGCGTGGTTGGCAGATTCCCGCCGTAGATCGAAGAGCAACCAGTAGCGTTGGCAATCAGCAGGCGGTCGCCATAAAGTTGGGTGAGCAGCTTTATGTATGGCGTTTCTCCGCAACCCGAGCAGGCACCAGAGTACTCAAACAGCGGTGATATGAGCTGCGAGGTGCGGATATCGATACGCTCCATCTGCGCAGGATCGATTTCCGGCAGTTGCAGGAAGAAATCGTAATGTGCCTTTTCCTCTTCCAGATGCTGGAGGCGAGATGCCATATTGATCGCCTTGATTTCCGGATTCTGGCGATCTTTCGCTGGGCAAACCTCTACACACAGGTTACAGCCGGTGCAGTCCTCTGGGGCCACTTGCAGGACATATTTCTGTCCACGCATATCGCGCGCTTTTACATCCAGAGAGTGTAACGTATTGGGGGCCTGTTCCATGGCCGCAGGTGGAACCACTTTGGCACGTATGGCAGAGTGCGGACAGGCGGCAACACAGTGGTTGCACTGGGTACATAAGTCCGGCTGCCAGATAGGGATCGCTTCAGCAATATTGCGTTTTTCCCATTGGGTAGTGCCTACAGGCCAAGTGCCATCCGGTGGGAAGGCAGAGACCGGCAATGCATCACCTAACCCGGCCAACATTGCGGCGGTCACGGTTTTTACAAAGTCCGGCGCAGCGTCAGACACGACTGGAGGCCGCATTGGGCTATGGTTGTCGATTGGCTGCAGCGGGATTTCCGCCAATGCATTCAGCGTAGCACCCAGGGCTTGCCAGTTACGTTCAACAACTTCTTGGCCTTTATTGCTGTAGCTGCGGGCTATGGCGTCCTGAAGCTGTTGCAGGGCGACATCGCCGGGTAAAACCTGCGTCAGATGGAAGAACGCCATCTGCATAACGGTGTTAATGCGAGCACCCAACTGGCATTCACGCGCCAGTTTGGCCGCATTGATGATAAAGAATTTTGCCTGGCGCTGATGAAGCATCGCCTGTACTTCCTGTGGCAGACGTGACCATACCTCTTCAGTGCTGTAGGGGGTATTCAACAAGAATATCCCACCGGGTTTCAGCCGCTCCACCATCTGGTATTTGTCGATAAACTGCCACTGGTGACAGCCCACAAAGTCTGCGCGGTTGACCAGATACGCCGAGTTGATAGGGGTATCGCTAACCCGCAGGTGGGAAACCGTCAGGCCACCGGCTTTTTTCGAGTCGTAGACAAAATAGCCTTGGGCATACATTGGCGTACTGTTGCCGACGATCTTGATATTGTTCTTGGTCGCAGAAACTGACCCATCACTGCCTAAACCATAGAACAGCGCTTCCAGCGAGGCGCGCTGAGGCAGGCTTTGTTCACCAACCGGTAAGGAAAGGCCGGTAACGTCGTCAAAAATACCCACGGTGAAACGTGGACGCGGTTTATCCAGTGTCAACTCATGGAAAACCGCCAATGCGCAATCCGGGCCAAATTCTTTGGAGGAAAGCCCATAACGCCCACCAATCACCAGTGGTAGCGTAGGGCGCTCACCTCGGCTGAAGGCTTCCGCCAGCGCGGTCATCACATCCAGATACAGGGGTTCTGCCAAAGCACCTGGCTCTTTGGTGCGATCCAGTACGGCAATTTTTTTTACGCTCTCCGGCAGTGTGGCGATCAGATGTTTGGCCGAGAAAGGGCGGAAAAGCCGGACTTTGACGATGCCCACGTTCTCACCATGCGTCAGCAGGTGGTCGATGACCTCCTCACAGGTGCCGATTGCGGAACCCATCAGGATCACTACCCGTTCAGCCTGAGGGTGGCCGTAATATTCGAACGGTTGATAAGAACGCCCAGTGAGGTGGGCAAATTTTCCCATCGCTTCGCTGACATGCCGGTAGGTGTTGTCGTACCACGGATTGGTGGCTTCACGCGCCTGGAAGTAGGTATCCGGGTTGGCAGAGGTTCCTCGTACTACGGGATGATCCGGCGACAGCGCACGGCTGCGATGCGCATCAATAGCGGCCTGAGGCAGCATTTGCAGGAGCGTATCGTCACTCAGCGGAGCGATCTTATTGATTTCGTGCGAAGTACGGAAACCATCGAAGAAATGGATAAAAGGCAGGCGGCTGTTTAGCGTCGCCGTTTGTGCGATCAGGGCGAAATCTTGCGCCTCCTGCACACTGCTGGCACAAAGCATGGCACAGCCCGTTTGGCGCACCGCCATCACGTCGGAATGATCGCCAAAAATTGACAGTGCGTGGGTTGCGACTGTGCGTGCTGCTACGTGCAGTACAAAAGGCGTCAGTTCACCGGCCAGCTTGTACAGCGTTGGGATCATCAATAACAACCCCTGGGAAGAAGTGAAACTAGTGGATAGTGCACCGGTTTGCAACGCGCCGTGCACGGTGGCAATAGCACCACCTTCGGACTGCATCTCCACTACGCGAGGTACGTCTCCCCAAATGTTTTTCCTGCCGTCACCGGACCAGGCATCGGCCTGTTCTGCCATGGTGGAACTGGGGGTAATAGGATAAATGGCAATCACTTCATTCGTGCGGTAGGCTACTGAAGCGACAGCGTTATTACCATCTGTAGTAATCATCTTAAGTACCTTTCTGTGCTCACAAAGCTGCAAAATGCGCCTCTTGCAGTAATCGCTGGAGTTTAACAGAGGCCTATATTTCGGCTTTATCGCATTTGTGTGGCACACAATAATCTGATGTAACGTGATATTTCGCCGGATACTTATTATTATTTACTGTGCAAAGAGCAATTATTGCTGAAGTTTAACGATAATTTAATCTTGATGTTTCATACTGATAAAACATCATAAAAGTGGAAAACAGACTGATGAATGGGTTTATGTATTTAACGATGGCGATCATCGCTGAAGTGATCGCGACTTCCATGTTGAAAGCATCAGAAGGGTTTACACGCTTATGGCCTTCACTGCTGGTGGTGGTGGGGTATGCTATCTCATTTTGGGGGCTTTCGATGGTGGTGAAGATAATGCCGTTGGGTATTGTCTATGCCATTTGGTCCGGCATGGGGATCGTTTTGGTTTCCATCGCTGCGGTGTTTATTTATCAGCAGAAATTGGATCTTCCAGCCATATTGGGTATGGGATTAATCATTGCTGGCGTATTGGTGATTAATTTGCTGTCAAAATCCTCTGTACACTAGTTGGATATTATCGCTGGAAATACCACCTCATTACCCGATGCAAGCAAAAGGGGCATCGGGTTATTTGACTTTTTCACTCTTTCAGTGAATATCCAATGAATGTACGCCAGGCACTATCATGATTTTTTGATAAATGTCGGTGATTTTCCTCCGTGAGGATAGCGTTACTTCCAGCGACAATTCACAGTCTTCGGTTTTCCCTTCTTGCTGGGTAACCGACAGACTGGCAGGACGGATACGCATTTTCTGTAACTCCAGCAGTACTGCCGGTACGCTCTTCGATGTCAGCCGCAGTAATACGAAGTGGTGATGTCCGAGTAGTCGATTACTTAACTGACGAAAGACCTCTAGCACCACTAATGTCATTAGCGTGCCATAAAGGCCAATTTCGTATAAACCACTACCGATAACTAATCCAATAGCGGCTGTAACCCAAAGCCCGGCTGCCGTGGTGAGCCCTTTGACAATCTGCTTCTGGATAATGATGGTACCCGCACCGAGAAATCCCATGCCACTGACTACCTGTGCCGCAACCCGGCTCGGGTCTAACTCGACGTGTGACAACTGGAGTAAATCGTCGAAACCATATTTTGAAACGATCATAAACATCGCGCTGCCAATGCCGACTAAAATATGGGTGCGCAAACCCGCTTCTTTAGCGCGTAATTGTCGTTCCAGGCCGATCAGGCCGCCAAGTGCGCCAGCCAGGGCGATGCGAAGGAGCAAATCTGTAATCATGGGAAAAATCCTGTATTAGCACGGTAACCTGAGTATTTGGCAGCCAAATTTCTTCGCAGGTCAAAAAAACGTCAAAATAATGCTTAAACGTATTTGCATTATTAATGTAACAGGCTAGATTAAACTGGTTTTTACCAGTCATGCGCAGGGTTGCCAGTAATGGTGATTTTATACAGTGTCGTCTTGGATCAGGGGTACAAATAATGATTACGCTAAAATGGCTGTTTGCTGGCGCAGTACTGATGTTGGCTGCTTGCAGCAGTAATAACAATGAAGAGCCGCCGCAGATTGCAACCAGCGCCAATATTGGTGTAATACCGACCAGCGCAGATTGCGCAAACGTAGGGGGAGTTACGGCGATTGCGCACACGCTGAATGGTGATGCGATCAGAATGTGCCAGATGCCGAATGGTAAACAGTGTGAAGAATCTACGCTGAGCGGTGGGACCTGTGCCAACGCGAGATGAATCCTGTTACCGGGCCGACAGGCAGCCCGGTAATAGAAATACTGAAAAATCTGGCGTTATAGCTGATTTTGGCAAGCTTCTCCGCGAGAAAGCTGATCGATATTCCTCAACGTGGTTTCCGAAATGCTGGTTAGCGCTTCTTCTGTCAGGAATGCTTGGTGGCCGGTAAATAACACGTTGTGGCAGGCTGATAACCGGCGGAAAACATCATCCTGAATGACATCATTGGATTTGTCTTCAAAGAACAGATCGCGCTCATTTTCATAGACGTCCATTCCTAGCGCGCCGATTTTCTGTTGTTTCAGCGCGTCAATTGCGGCTGAAGAGTCGATCAAACCACCACGGCTGGTATTTATCACCATCACTCCGTCTTTCATCATCGCAAAAGCACTCGCATTTAGCAGATGATGGTTTTCGGGCGTAAGTGGGCAGTGCAGGGTAATCACATCAGATTGGGCATACAGGGTTGCCAGATCGACATATTCCGCTCCCAGTTCCAGCGCTTGCGCATTTGGGTAAGGATCGTAAGCCAACAGTTTCATGCCAAACCCTTTAAGAATGAGCATCGTAGCTACGCCAATCTTGCCGGTACCGATCACCCCCGCGGTGCGGTTATGCATATTGAATCCGATCAACCCCTCCAGTGAGAAGTTGGCATCACGGGTTCGCTGATAGGCTCGATGAATACGGCGGTTAAGGCACATCATCATACCGATAGCGTGTTCGGCGACGGCTTCCGGCGAATAGGCCGGGACACGAACCACCTTGATACCTAACTCTTTGGCGGCATCCAGGTCGACGTTATTGAATCCGGCACAACGCAGGGCGAGGATCTCCACCCCAATCGCGGCAAGCTCTTCCAGGACTTCACGGCTACCATCGTCGTTCACAAAGATGCAAACCGCCTTACAGCCGACGGCGGTTTTGGCCGTTTTCTTGCTGAGAAGAAAATCGAAGAACTCCAGTTCATAACCGAACTGCTGATTTACCAGTTCAAGATACTTACGGTCATACTGTTTGGTACTGTAAATCGCCATTTTCATCGTGGTTTCTCCCCATAATTATGTGATCAAGTTAACATGTTTTGCCAAATACGAAAATGACTTAGCGGGTGCATCGAGCCTTGAGATGCGGGGATAAAGTGCATCCGTATTTTCCTGACATTCAGTACAAGAAACTAAATGAGTAACCTGACAATGAGAATGCATCACCTTCACCTGTCGGAGGATCCGTGCCATCATTACGCTATGATTTGGCAGCATTTACCTTGTCTCATCGGTGTTCATCATGATTAAAGCCAACGCGTAATGAGAAAGAGATCAAAAGTAGCTTTATGGTTTATGGCGGGCATTGCCCTTCTGTTCATCACGCTGTGGCAAACTTTGCCAAAGTGGTTGCCACGAGTAATAACCCCGTGGCTTCCCGCGGGTAGCCAACTGGTTTTACAAGGCCCATTGCGCTGGCAGCATGGCGCGTTGCATATCGACGCTATAAGCTTCAGCGCCCAGGCGTGTGTTATCGCCAGCGTGAGTGGAGTAAGCCTGTCTTATCAGCGTAGTGCCTGGCGGCTAAATAGCGAACAGGCCAACCTGGATACCGGTTGTTTTTCAAAATTACCCACCGAAAGGGGCAAAACCCCATTTGCGTTGGATCGGCTGCAAAATCAACTCCCACCATTTGATCTGACCATCGGTCATTTCAGCGTCACTCCATGGCCGCTCTATGCGGGTAAAATGAGGGTTGTGTCTTCTGACGCGGGTCAACGACTGCAATATTGGGGGCAAAATCTTAGTGCTGAGGCAAAGTTGAATACACATCAGCAACTAACGCTTACTCGTCTCAGCATTACGCCACCTAACAGTGGCGCGCCAATAAAGCTGACGGGTGAAACAACCATACCGTTGGATTTAGCTCATCTGCCAACCCAGGGCATGTTGCAGGGGGAAGTGGAAACCGCCTATCTGGAAAATCCCTTATCGCTGGATTTTCACTGGCAACACCGGCGTGGTGTGTTGATCTTAAAGGAGAAGGGCAAAGACCAACCTTTGGCAACACTACCGTGGGAAGTCGCACCCCAGCAGATCCGTATTGATAAAGGTGAATGGCATTGGCCATACGGTGCTCAACCACTTAGTGGTGGGCTAAGCCTTGCATTGCATGACTGGGATGAAGGATTTGGTGAAAGTCAGCTCAGCGCACGCCTGAATGTGATTACTGCTGGTAACAACGGCAAAGGCAATGCCGTACTAACCCTGGGGCCGGGAACTGTGAGCCTGATAAACAGCGAGCTCATTTCAGCTTACCGGCCAGGCTAATCTGGCGAATTTATCGCTCACGGCCTCAATCCCTGGTGTACTTCGTGGTTCTCTGCTTAACCCCACCTTGGCATTACAGCCGGGATCATTATTGCGTGCCTGGGGGCCTTTGGCAAAGGAGATGAAGCTGGAGGAAGCGCGTTTACCTTTGGCCGGAGTAACCGTTACCTCGCAGGGTATCAGTGGCCGCTTACAAGCCATTATTCGTGCCAGAGATAGTTATTGGGGGCAGTTCAAGTTACATCTGGACGGCCAGGCACAAACATTCTGGCCAGATCAGGGGGGTTGGCAGTGGCACTATTGGGGCAGTGGTAAACTGCCTCCGCTACAAGCGGGTTGGGATGTCGCGGGTAGCGGTCAATGGCAGGGCTCAACGATTACGCTTGATCGCCTTTCGACCGGTTTTGATCAACTGAAATATGGGCTGGTCAAAGTGGCGGCCCCGCGCCTGACGCTCAGCCAGCCAATCGTCTGGCAGCGTGATGCTAAGGTAGCGCGACTTACCGGTCGCGCACAATTGTTGGCCGACAAAATCAGTTTTGGTGATGGTGGTCACCTGCCGCCTTCAGTACTGGATTTGCAACTGAATGGGCAAGGGCCAGAAAGCTTCCAGTGGCAGAGCACGTTACAAGCCGAAAAAATAGGTCCTATCGCTCTGCAAGGCCGTTGGGATGGGCAAAGGTTACGGGGGCAGGGTTGGTGGCCGAAGCAATCATTGGTAGTGTTCCAGCCGCTGCTCTCGCCAGAGCTGGGGATCAAATTGCGTGACGGAGAATTTTATGCTCAATCGGCGTTTTCTGCTGCTCGTGGGCAGGGATTCGAAGCTGGTGGCCATTGGGCAGTGCGCAATGGCGGTATGTGGTTAAAAGACGGTGAAATGAGTGGTGTAGACTTTGTGCTGCCCTATCGGTTAAAAAACCACCGCTGGGAGTTTGGCGCTAGAAAGCCGGTGATGCTGCGTATCAAGTCACTCAGTAATCTGTTTGAGATACAAAATATTAGCGCGGATCTGCAGGGTGCCTATCCATTTAGCGAGGCGCACCCGCTCACGCTGAGTCATGTTGGTATGGATACGTTAAATGGCCATATCAGCCTGTCGGCATTGCGCCTGCCGCAGAACAACGCAGCAGTACTCAAGCTGGAAAAAATCGACCTCAGTGTGTTATTTACCGCGTTAAACCCGAAGCAATTTGCTATGTCGGGTCTCGTCGATGGAGAACTTCCGCTCTATTTGAATCATCCTAAATGGCTGGTTCGCGACGGTTGGATCGCCAATGCCAGCTTACTGACTTTGCGGCTGGATAAAGACATGGCCGATGCCATTGGCAGTAATAACCTGGCGAGTGGCGCAGCCATTGATTGGTTGCGCTATATGGAAATTAATCGCACCAAGGCGAGTGTCAATCTTAACAATTTGGGGGAACTAACGTTAAAAGCGCGTGTTGAGGGTGTAAATCCGCAGAAAAATGCCAAGCGTGAGGTTATCCTTAATTATAGTCATCAGGAAAACGTGTTTCAGCTTTGGCAAAGCCTGCGTTTCGGTAATAATTTACAGGAGTGGCTGGAGCAGGTCCTTTCTAAACCCGGGGAACAACAATGAAGATCACATCGAGGCCATTGCTGGCAGCCATACTAGGTACATCCTTGCTCAGTGGTTGTGTGCCGCGCATCGAGGTGGCGGCACCCAAGGATCCCATCACGATCAATATGAATGTCAAAATTGAACACGAAATCCGTATCAAGGTGGATAAGGACGTTGAAAATCTGCTGAAAAATCGTAGCGATCTTTTCTAGGGGCCAAAATGAAAAAACATTATCGCTGGTTACTTGCTGTCTGTTGGTTAGTTGGCGGTGCGGCCCAAGCATTGACGTTAGATGAGGCCAAACTGCAGGGGCGCGTCGGTGAAACGCTGAGTGGCTATATTGCCCCGTTGAAAAAGGATGCAGAAACTCAGGCATTGGTTAAAAAAATCAATACCGAACGAGCCGAAAAATATCAGGAAGTGGCAGAAGGTAATCATATTGCCACCGACGAAGTTGCCCGTTTGGCAGGGCAGAAACTGGTGACGCGCGCTCCCGCCGGTGAATATGTGCGTGGCATTAACGGCCAGTGGTTGAAGAAATAAAAAAGCGCGCCTAGGGCGCGCAATAGGAATGCAGACATTAATTGTTTTGAGGGTTATATCAGTTTTGCAGGGATCTTGCTCGGTTCCTGCATTCGGTTCCGGGCATAATACCTGCTCATGGGAGAAACAAGCCGAAGTTGATTAAGCCGCGACGACTTCAACCACTGCAGCTTTGGCGTCTTCCTGTGCTTTGCTCGCGGCTTCTGGACCATAAGCAATACCTTCAGCAAACACGAACTCAATGTCGGTAATACCGATAAACCCGAGGAACAGACGCAGATAAGGTTCTACCAGATCGGTAGCAGTCCCTTTATGAACCCCGCCACGGCTGGTGAGAATGATCGCACGTTTACCCTTCACCAGGCCTTCCGGGCCGTTCTCGGTATAGCGGAAAGTGACGCCAGCACGGGCAATCAGGTCAAAATAGTTCTTCAACTGGGTTGGAATGTTGAAGTTGTACATTGGAGCAGCCATAACGATAGTGTCATTGGCCTGCAACTCGGCAATCAACTCGTCAGAGAGAGCCAATGCTTCTTTCTGGCGTGGTGTTAATGGATCATCTGAAGGGCGTAACGCACCAACCAGTTCGCCATCCAGCACCGGAATAGGCTTTGCAGCCAGATCGCGGACGGTAATTGTATCGTTGCTGTGAGCCTTGGACCACTGCTCAACAAGGAAATCGATCAATTGGTTTGATTGAGAGTAATTTGCCAGGATGCTTGATTTAAGTACCAGTACTTTGCTCATTGTTAATTCCTTTGGTTATGTCAGTACCTGTAGGACCGTTCGTCCCTTGCATGCGTTACACTCTATTTATAATCATCAAAGAGGGATAGCGGAATATTTCGAGATCTTCGTTCGATTTTCTTGAACAAAAATGGCTGATTAAGCTAATGGATTATGGGGAAAAAACCCATTGTGGTATCCTGCTGCGCTTCGTCAAAATATGACAAACCCCAATTAAAACCGTTGCTATGCGCGCTTACCCTGAGTAAAGCAGCGAAGAAACAAGGAATACCGAACGTGAAATCCCCGCTCGCGGTTTTGTCATCCCAACTGGATGGCTTGATGCTCCGTGATCAGCAGCGTCTGCAACGCCGGTTGCAGGGTGCTCAAAAAGTCAAAAAACCCGATGCTCAGCAGGCGATTGCTGCAGAGATAGAAGGTGACATCCGTCTGGCATTACAGAAGGTGCAGTCGCGGGTGGCTTCATGCCCGAAAATCACCTATCCGGAAAGCCTGCCTGTCAGCCAGAAAAAACAGGATATTCTCGCCGCAATCCGCGACCATCAGGTGGTGATTGTTGCCGGTGAAACGGGGTCGGGGAAAACCACCCAGTTACCGAAAATCTGTTTGGAGCTGGGCCGCGGTGTCAAAGGGGTGATCGGTCATACTCAGCCACGCCGCCTGGCTGCTCGTACTGTTGCCAACCGGATTGCGGATGAACTGGAAACTCCACTGGGTGGTAGCGTGGGTTATAAAGTTCGTTTTAACGATCAGGTGGGCGAGAATACCCTGGTTAAATTGATGACCGACGGTATCCTACTGGCAGAGATCCAGCAGGACCGTCTGTTGATGCAGTATGACACGCTGATCATTGACGAAGCGCACGAACGCAGCCTGAACATTGATTTTATTCTGGGTTATCTGCGGCAACTGCTGCCTAAGCGCCCGGACCTGAAAGTAATCATTACTTCTGCCACCATCGATCCACAGCGTTTTTCCCGCCATTTCAACAACGCACCAATTGTTGAAGTTTCTGGCCGTACCTATCCGGTAGAAGTCCGTTACCGGCCGGTAGTGGATGATGCTGATGATAGCGAGCGTGACCAGCTACAGGCGATTTTTGATGCGGTTGATGAACTGGGCCGTGAAGGGCCTGGCGATATCCTGATTTTTATGAGTGGTGAACGCGAAATCCGCGATACAGCCGAAGCGTTGACCAGGCTCAATTTGCCGCATACCGAAGTATTGCCACTGTATGCCCGTTTATCCAACAGTGAACAAAATCGGGTGTTTCAGTCGCATCATGGTCGTCGTATTGTTCTGGCGACCAACGTGGCGGAAACCTCCCTTACCGTGCCGGGGATCAAGTACGTTATCGACCCTGGGACGGCGCGGATCAGCCGCTATAGCTTCCGCACCAAGGTACAGCGTTTGCCGATTGAGCCGATTTCGCAGGCTTCCGCCAATCAGCGTAAGGGCCGCTGTGGGCGTGTTTCTGAAGGTATCTGTATCCGGTTATTCTCAGAACAGGATTTCCTGTCTCGCCCTGAATTCACCGATCCGGAAATTCTGCGAACCAATCTGGCCTCGGTCATCCTGCAGATGACCTCTCTGGGGCTGGGTGACATTGCGGCATTTCCCTTTGTGGAAGCGCCTGATAGTCGCAATATTCAGGACGGTGTTCGGCTACTGGAAGAGCTGGGTGCTATCAAGACCGCGGAAAACGGTCATTATCAACTGACACCGCAAGGCCGCCAGTTGGCACAGTTGCCGATAGACCCTCGCCTTGCGCGGATGGTATTGGAAGCCCAGAAAAGTGGCAGCGTACGTGAAATGATGATCATCACCTCGGCGTTGTCGATC
Source organism: Serratia aquatilis (assembly GCF_044865145.1). Classification (NCBI taxonomy): domain Bacteria; kingdom Pseudomonadati; phylum Pseudomonadota; class Gammaproteobacteria; order Enterobacterales; family Yersiniaceae; genus Serratia; species Serratia aquatilis. The sequence goes on from NZ_CP173186.1 coordinate 2,550,038, forward strand.
CAGGATCCGCGTGAGCGGCCAATGGATAAACAGCAGGCATCAGATGAGAAACACCGCCGCTTCGCTGACAAAGATTCAGATTTTATGGCGTTTGTTAATCTGTGGGACTATCTGAAAGAGCAACAGAAAGAAAACTCGGCCAGCCAGTTCCGCCGCCTGTGCCGCAACGATTTCCTGAACTATCTGCGTGTGCGCGAATGGCAGGATATTTATACTCAACTGCGTCAGGTGGTTAAAGAGCTGGGGCTGCCGATCAACAGCGTTCCTTCCGATTATCGCAGTATACACACGGCGTTGCTGAGCGGTTTGCTTTCACATGTTGGGCAGAAAGATGCCGATAAGCAAGAATTTACCGGTGCTCGCAACGCACGTTTCTCTCTTTTTCCTGGTTCCGGGCTATTCAAAAAACCGCCTAAATGGACGATGGTTGCCGAACTGGTAGAAACCAGCCGTCTTTGGGGGCGTATTGCCGCTCGAATCGAACCTGAGTGGATCGAGCCGATGGCTCAGCATCTGGTCAAGCACCATTACAGCGAGCCTCACTGGTCTAAGTCCCAAGGGGCGGTGATGGCCAGTGAAAAGGTCACACTGTTTGGTTTGCCGATTGTCATGGCACGCTCGGTGAATTACAGCACCCTCGATCCCTTGCTTTGCCGCGAATTGTTTATCCGCCATGCGCTGGTGGAGGGGGACTGGCAGACGCGCCATTCATTTTTTGCTGCCAACTTGAAATTGCGCGCTGAAGTAGAAGAACTGGAACATAAATCGCGGCGTCGCGACATCTTGGTGGATGACGAGACACTGTTCAGTTTTTACGACCAGCGTATCCCGATGGATGTGGTCTCTGGGCGCCATTTCGACAACTGGTGGAAAACGGCCAGTAAGCAAACACCTGAGCTACTCAACTTCGAAAAATCGATGTTGATTAAGGATGGTGCCAACAAAGTCAGCGCGTTGGATTACCCGAACTTCTGGCATCAGGGGGATCTCAAACTGCGGTTGACCTATCAGTTTGAGCCAGGAACCGATGCCGATGGTGTCACGGTACACATTCCGCTGCCTATCCTCAATCAAGTTGAAGAGGCCGGTTTTGAGTGGCAAATTCCAGGCATCCGCCGGGATTTAGTGATTGCGTTGATCAAATCGTTGCCAAAGCCGGTGCGCCGGAATTTTGTCCCCGCGCCGAACTACGCCGAAGCGTTTATTGGCCGGGCAAAACCGTTGGAAATGCCGCTGTTGGATTCGTTGGAACGCGAGTTGCGCCGCATGACTGGCGTGACGGTGTCACGTGATGATTGGCAGTGGGATCAGGTGCCCGATCACCTTAAAATGACGTTCCGTGTAGTAGGCGATAAACACAAGACCTTAAGTGAAGGTAAAGATCTTGCCGCGCTGAAATTGCAGTTGAAGGGGAAAGTGCAGGAAACGCTGTCGGCGGTTGTTGATGACGGTCTGGAGCAAAGTAATCTCCATATCTGGAGCTTCGGCCAACTACCCACATTTTACGAGCAGAAGCGCGGCAGCTATTCGGTCAAGGCTTATCCTGCGCTGGTGGATGAAAAAGACAGCGTGGCTATCCGCCTGTTTGACAGTGAGCAGGAACAGCAACAGGCGATGTGGCAGGGTACCCGCCGTTTACTTTTGCTGAATATCCCTTCGCCGATTAAATATTTGCATGAGAAGTTACCGAACAAAGCCAAGCTTGGGCTGTATTTCAACCCCTATGGCAAAGTTATGGATCTGATCGATGACTGTATCTCTTGCGGTATTGATAAGCTGATTGCAGAGCATGGCGGTCTGGTCTGGCAGGAAGAAAACTTCGCACGATTGCAGGAGAAGGTTCGCGCAGAACTGAACGAAACGGTCGTTGATGTGGCCAAGCAGGTCGAACAGATCCTGACGATGGTATTCAACATCAACAAACGCCTGAAAGGGCGTTTGGATATGTCATTAGCGCTAGCGTTTTCAGATATCAAAGCTCAGCTTGGTGGCCTGATTTATCGCGGTTTTGTGACTAATAACGGATGGAGCCGCTTAGCGGATACCTTACGTTATTTACAGGCCATTGAGCGCAGGTTGGAAAAGTTGGCTGTCGATCCGCACCGCGATCGTGCGCAGATGTTACGGGTTGAACAGGTACAGCAGGCCTGGCAGCAGTGGTTGAACAAGTTGCCGCCGAAACGACAGCAGGATGAAGAGGTTAAAGCGGTACGCTGGATGATAGAGGAATTACGCGTCAGCCTGTTCGCTCAACAACTGGGCACGCCCTATCCGATTTCCGATAAGCGGATCCTGCAAACCCTCGAACAACTCTCGGTGTAAGCTCTTGTATCCTGCGTAGCGATGCTACGCAGGATAGGCGCCTATCAGTTTTAACCGGAGTAAACGCTAATCACCCGCAGCTAAAGCGTCCAGAGCATCGCGGATAGCCGTCACCGAAAGTGCCCGGTTGTCTGCTCGATAACGGTCTTTTGCCGCCGGTGCAGAACTTTGCACGGCAATCAGCCGCCAACCCTCGGCGGTTTTCAGCAATAGCGGGGAGCCGCTGTCGCCTGGCAGGGTATCACACTGGTGCGAAAGCACTCCCTTTTGCGCCCAACCGGTCACTTTGCAATCAGGATGACCGTAAAGATCGTTCAGATGGTCTTCCGGGTAGCCTGCCTGTGTAATCAAGCGTTTTGCCTGCTTCAGCACCTGCGTCAACGTTTTACTGTCGCCTTGCCACAATGGCAGCGGCTTAATGTCCGCAACTTTATTATCCTTCAAGCGGATTAATGCAAAGTCGTACGCAGCTGCGGCGGGGGGAACGATCCAACTGTCGCCATCGGGTTTAAGCTTCTTGCCTAATGATTTATCGACCAGCGTTTCGATATTTTCTGTCTGATATTTCCAGCTTTTGTTACCGGAAATAAAGCGCAACGCCACGGCCTTATCAATATTGCCGGGCGGAGCCAGCACGCAGTGGCCCGCAGTGAGTGCCAGATGGGGGGAAATCAGTGTAGCCGTACACAGGTTGCCACTGGCGGTTTCTACCTGCCCAATTGCTTGCCAGGGCCAAATGTCGGTTTCGGAAACTTTGATGCGATCATCCTTACCGAAAAACAGGCGGGTTTGTTCTGCTGAGGACATATCAGACGGGGTATCAGCGTGTGCAGCCAAAGAAAAGCCTAAAGTGAATGAGCAAAAAAACAGCAAAACGGGAATGCGCATAGGTATATTGCCTGAAAAATACGAATCTTCCATAAACACACTGAATACTAACTATAAACTGATTTAGCAGCCGTGTGGATGTTCGAACATTGATTTTTCGTTAATTTTCTGACGCAACACCATCAGAAGGCTAAATATAAAAGAAGATAGCGATAAGCCCACAAAAGATCAGGGTGCCAAGAATGATTTCAAACAGATAACGGTTTAGCATAGACAACCCCCGACCAAAAAACACCCGGCAGACCGGGTGTTGGACAAAACTTACCAGAACAGGTGAGGGGGCCTCACGCTGGTTTGCTATCAAGCAGCTGGTGCTGCTGCTTTTTTGTGATGCTTTTTAGCTGCCTGGGCTTTTTGCTCAGTGGTTTTCTTCGCATGATGTTTCTTCATATGCGTGGTTTTAGCTGGAGCAGCCTGGGTGGTTGCATCAGAAGCTACAGGGGCAGCAGTTTCGGCAGCGAATGCAACAGAAGAAAGACCCATTGCAGCGGCAACAATCAGAGCTAATACTTTTTTCATCATTGATTCCTCAGATTTCTGTTGGTATTTCAACCCCCTGTGGGGCCTTTGTAAGGATCTTATGCAAAGTTTGCAATGCTTTCCGTGAGTGATTGGTTTCGGCTTGTAACCTAATGTACAAGCAGTACACCTGCTAATAACGGCTAGCAGAAAGGGTTGGCAAACAGGGCTAATAAGCTGGAAATATCAATTATCGAAGGTGGGGCGAAAACAGCCTTGATCAGATATTGATGACGAGGTGTTTAATGTCATTTTAGTTACAACATACATATGCCATTAAAATACAAATAACCTTAGCAACGGTGTTATATACAGGGCGTAACAGGAAAAATAGGGCGCGGAGTCACCCGTGCCCTAGAGGGGAATAGCGTTTAGAGATAACGATTTTCCAAGTGCTGCCGGAAATAGCGCGGATTCAGGGTTTCACCGGTAGCATTGGTAATCAAGGTCTCTGTTGAATAACGGCTACCATGACGCCAGATATTCTGCTGCAGCCATTGGAATAATCCACTCAGGTCACCTGCCGCAATAGCCTGATTCAAGTTTGGCAATGCATTACTTGCGCTATGGAAGAGTTGTGCGGCGTACATGGCTCCTACTGTATAGGTCGGGAAATAGCCAAACGCACCATCCGTCCAGTGAATATCCTGCATGCAACCATTCCGGTAATTATCAGTGGTATCCAACCCAAGGTAGCTGAGCATTTTCTCATTCCATAAGGCTGGAATGTCTTCTACTTCAATCTCACCTTCGATTAACGCGCGTTCGATTTCATAACGAAGTATCACGTGGGCAGGGTAGCTAACCTCATCAGCATCGACACGAATGAGGCCCGGTTTTACGCGCTGATTCAGGCGGATGAAGTTGCCTTCCGCCAATGCAGGCTGTTCACCAAACTGGTTGACGATCAGTGGACGTATGATCTTCAGAAAATCGGCGCTGCGTGCCAACTGCATTTCGAAAAACAGGCTTTGCGATTCGTGGATAGCCGTTGAACGCGCCAACGCAACGGGTTGATCTAGCCATTCTCGTGGCAGGTTCTGTTCGTAACGTGCGTGGCCGGTTTCATGGATAATACCGAGCAGGGCGGTGAGAAACTCTTTCTCGTTATAGCGTGTTGTGATGCGCACATCTTCAGGAACACCGCCACAGAATGGATGAGCACTGACGTCAACTCGGCCACCGTCAAAGTTAAAGCCAAGCATCGCCATGACGCTGAGACCGAGTTTGCGCTGGCTATCGACATCAAAGGGGCCTTGTGGAATAAGGCAGGGCTCTTGTTGCTGCTTGGCGACCACTTTTTGCAACAGATCGGGTAACCAGGTTTTCAGATCGCCAAAAATTCGATCCAGATCGCTGCTGCGCATGCCGGGTTCATACAGGTTCAGCAAAGCATCGTAACGGCTACAACCCAAAGCGTTAGCGCGTATCTGCGCTTCTTCACGGCTCAGTTTAACTACTTCACGCAGATTAACGCTAAAACCACGCCAATCGTTAGCCGGGCGCTGAGTGCGCCACGCGTGTTCACAACGTGCCCCTGCGAGTGATTTAGCCTCGACCAGTGAGTCGGGTACTAGCACTGCGTTGTCATACTGGCGGCGCATTTCCCGCAGGTTGGCCCGGTCTATCTCCTCTAGCGTTTCCTGCTGTGCACGGTCAAGCAGTTCGCCAGTGTTCCTATCAGTTAAAATCTGGTGCCTCAGGACACTTAATTCTGCCAGAGCTTCAGAGCGTGCTTTATTTCCTCCTGGTGGCATCATGGTTTGCATATCCCAACCGCTAATGGCTGAGAGGTGATCAAAACGTGAAAGACGGGTGAAGAGCCGGTGTAGCTCTTGATAGGCAGACGAATACTGTGTTGACGTCATCATACAACTCCATAATGGCTCCCTTGGTTCCACTGGCTACAACGCAAAACCTAGGGATTATTTCGGATAGGATCGCTAATATCGGTTAGCTTTTTACATCCTGGGCAAACTTAACCGGCCAACAGAAACGGAAACTGGCACCGCCCAGTGAGCTGGCTTCCACATAAACATTACCCTGATAGGCTACTGCAATAGAGTGCACTATGGCTAACCCCAACCCGCAGCCGCCAGTGGCACGATCCCGGCTTGGGTCGAGACGAACGAAGGGCTCAAAAACCCGCTCACGCTCATCGGGTGGAATGCCTGGGCCGTCATCCTCCACTTGCAGACATGCGCCGTTGCCATCAAACCATAAGCCAATACGCAGACGTCGTTCACAATAACGCAGCGCATTGTTGACCAGATTGTCCAACACGCGCTCCATTAAGCGCAGGTCAACCCCACCAAAGTCACCCTCATGGGGAATATTCAGTTCGATATCCCGTTCCGGATGGATCAGTCGCAGATCGGCCACCTTGTCATGCAACCAGGTTGGTAAGTCGATAGGCTCTATGTTCAGCGCAACCTGCGGACGATCCAAGCGCGCGTAGGTTAACAACTCATCTATCAGGGACTCCAGTTGGCCGATATCACGGTTAATGGCCAACTGTTCGCTCTCGGAAAGATTATCAGTCATGGCCAACCGATAGCGCAGACGAACCAAGGGTGTACGAAGTTCATGTGCGATGCCGTCTATTAACTGCTTTTTACTGATAATCAGCGTGTTGATATTGTCCGCCATCTGGTTGAAAGCGACGCCAAGCCTGCTGAGGCTCGATGTCGGTTCAAACGAGGTCCGCTCTTCAAGATGGCCAGCACCCAGCCGTTGGGCAGCATTTTCCAGTTTCAATAAATCCTGCCAGTGTGGCCGCATCCACAGGAAAACGGGTAAAGCCAAAGAGAGACCGATAAATATCAGTAACACCAGATCCAGGATCCGCATTTGGTGCAGGTAAAATAGGTAAGGTATTGGGCCTACCACTAATACATAGTGGCTACGTGGAATACGCTGCATAAAGGTATAACGATCGTCCAGCGCTATGATTTCCCCCAAACGCAGCCGTCTTTCAAGATCTTCACTCAGGTTTTGTTTTCCAAGAGGCTCAATATGCAGTTGGAAGGAGAGGTTTAAATCCAGTGTAGCGATGGTTTTGTTCCAATCCTTTAACGGAGTCTCCCGCAGTTCACTGCGCATCAGATACAGTGAACTCTTCATCAGATCGTCCATTGACTGCCGCCCGGCTCGCTCGGCGGTGACTTTGTAGACCAGGCCAACCAACATAGCCATTACCAGAAAGCAGACAAATAGCAGCAGAAAAAATTGAACGAACAGTTTTCTCATTGTTGCACCGGGGCCCAGGCATTAGGTGCAAAAAGATAACCTTTGTTACGCACGGTCTTGATACGGAAAGGTTCCAAAGCGTTGTCATACAGCTTACGGCGTAGGCGGGATATGGCGACATCGATACTGCGATCCATGCCGTCATAGCTGACCCCACGCAGGCTTTTCAGTAATGCCTCCCGATCCATGATTTGCCCGGCGTGGGTTGCCAACTCCCATAGCAGATCGAAATCGGAGGTAGAAAGGGTAATAATCTCTTCCCCTAGCGTGACCTGGCGGTTGACTGGATCGATACACAGCAAACCAAAGTGCATCGCATTGCGCTGAGTAATTGACTGTGCCTGTTCTTCTTTCGGCTGGCTGCTGTGTTGGCGCAGGTGTAAACGCAGACGAGCCAACAGAACGGCGGGAGGGGTAGTTTTCAGAATGTAGTCATGCGCACCCATTTCCAATGACAGAATATGATTCATATCACTGTCCAGAGAAGTGAGTAACACGATAGGCCCTGGATACACAGGGCGTAAATCGCGACACAGCGTCATGCCATCTTTACCAGGCAACATGATATCGAGCAATACCAAGTCAGGCTGTTCGCGTTCAATGCAGGCCTGAGCCGTATCACCCCGCGGTTCGATGATAACGTCAATATCGTGTTTGCCCAGATAAGCCGCAATCAGTTTGCCAACTTCTGGGTCGTCTTCTACAAAAACAATTTTAGTCATTTTAGCTAGTTTTATTCGAAAAACGGTACTCAGCATAACGCGCTAATCGGCGTAGTACCATGCACAATATTCAACGCAATGGTCGCCCGCCATCAACGGCGTGGGTTCGCCCGGTGACATAGCGGCTGTTCATGAGGTACTCCACCAGATTGACAATTTCACCCTCACCGGGTGCGATCTTCATCAGTGATTTCTCTAGCGCACGCTGGCGATACTCTTCATCGTCGCCCGGGTTGAACATGATCAGTGCAGGTGCAATCGCATTGACCTTGACCTCGGGAGCCAGTTTACGCGCAAAAGAGCGGGTCATATTATCCAGCGCAGCTTTACTGGCGGCGTAGGCAATGTGTTTATCACTGCCTTTTTCTACCACGTAATCCGTAATATGAATAATATCGGCACCAGCATGCCCTTGACCAAGCAAGCAAGGTTCCAGTAACTGGTTGAACAGGTAAGGGGTATAAACATGGATTTGCAGCATAGCTGCCATCACTTGCTCAGGAGGAACGGTATCTGACTCTGCCAGCCACGCACTGGCGTTATGGATCACGGCACGTAATTTTGGGGCAACCTGCTTAACCTGCTCGGCAAAACGGTAGATACCCTCGTGCGTAGAAAAATCCCCTTGCAGACAGGTAGCGCCCAATCTTTTCAGTTCTGCCAATGCGGGGTAATCGCTGCGATAGGCAATGATTACCGGGATGCTACGTTGCAAAAACGATATGGCCAGTGCCAGTCCAATCCGGCGTGCGCCGCCGGTAATCAAAACGGGTGCCGAGTCATGATAAACCATCGAGTGAAGCTCCTGGAGCAGCCAGTAAACATTAGCGTAATTATGCCATTATACTCTAGAAAGCGATTAACGCCTCCCACGATGCCCCAGTTCAATCCTGATATTAACCATTCACACTGGGTTATCTAGGCAGTGTCCCTTAACTGTCCGTGGTGCCGTCGCAGACCCAAAGGCCCGTTCTCTGTGTTGTCGGGCAGCCTAGCTCAACATAAACCAGCCCGCAGGAATAGTTGCCGCCAACAGCAGGCAAATTGCCACCTTCTCCATATTTTGCAGGAAACTGACTTCTTCATTTCCCCGGCGTGCATACATGAATACCACTAATCCAGGGGCATACAACAATACCGACATCAGCAAATGTGTTAAACCTGCTGCATAGAGTAACCAGAGCCCGTACAAGCATGCACCGGTAGCGGCGAAGATTAATCGCGGGTCCTGACGCTTGCGGGCAATTTGAAACAGAAATGCACCTACCAGAAAATAGGGCACCAGGATCATCTCTGAGGCAATGGTCAACAGCGAGTTATAGTTGCTACCGGTCAGCCAGATAATCACCAGGGCAATCTGCACGGCACTGTTGGTTAGCCATAATGAGGCGGAAGGGGCATGGTTTTTGTTCTGTTTGCATAATATCTTCGGGAATGCCCCATGCTGAGCCGCTAGCAAGGGCACTTCTGCGGCCATAATGGTCCAGCTCAAGTAGGCTCCGCAAACTGAAATAATCAGACCGGCCGCAATGATCACATTGCCCCAGGGGCCAATCAGATCCACCATCAGCACGGCCATTGACGGATTGCGCATTTCTGCCAGCTCACTGCGTGGAACCACGCCCAGAGAGAGCAAGGTGACAACCTGGTAAACGGCTAAAGCCGAAATCACCGCCAGCATAGTTGCACGGCCAACATCCTGTTTGTGCCGGGCTCGTGCTGAAACCACCACCGCGCCTTCAACGCCAATAAACACCCAGAGGGTGATCAGCATAGTATCTTTAACCTGTTGCCAAACAGGGGTGCCAAGCGCAATACCGTGGAAATCCAGGGTAAACACCTGCAGTTTGAAGGCGAAGGCGGCCAACACGGCAAACAAACCCAATGGGAGCAATTTGGCCAGGGTAGCTACCAGATTGATACTTGCTGCGGTTTGCACTCCCCGCAATACCAGCGCATGTACGAACCACAGCAACAAGGATTCGCCGATCAATGCTTGCCAGGTGTTACCGTCACCGAAGATCACGCTACCGCTACGGTCGGTAAACAGGCTCAGAGCGGCAAAAACAATCACCAGATAAGAGACGTTGGCAATTACTGCGCAAAGCCAGTAGCCCCAGGCTGAACAGAAACCCACCAGCTCGCCAAACCCCTCCCTAGCATAGGTGAAGATACCGCCATCAAGATCAGGACGTAAACGCGTCAATAAAAGCATGGCAAAAGCTAGAAAGAGAATGCCGATACCGGTGATGGCCCAACCAATCAATAATGCCGCCGGGCTGGCTACCTCAGCCATATTTTGCGGCAGGCTGAATACGCCAGCCCCCAGCATTGAACTAAGGACCAGAGCGGTTAACGCGGTAAGACCAAGTTTTCTTTCCAATGGTGATTCCTGCAACAGAATAAACAGCTAAATATACCGGTAAGCGTGGTGAGATCGTAATGATAATCACTGTACTATCAGGCAATAAAGCCAAAAATTGGCACAAATTCTACGGAGTGATACCGGCAGATGCAATGCTTGGTTATGCGGATTAGTTAAAAATTTATTCAGCAAAGACGGGGGTTGATAGCATAAAAAGGGCAGCTCAATAGCTGCCCGATGGTAAACCATGATACGAATATTACTTGAACAGGTCGGCACTAACGGTCAGGTTACCACCACTCTGATTCTGCCACTGACGCGTAACATGATAGTACTTGGCACCCTTAGCTGCTGCGCGTTTGGCCACTTCTTGGGAAACGTCAGTCATGCTGTTGAAGTGACCGGTAAAACTCACCGAATCAAACGGTACCATTTGCGCCGCTGTCACGTTATTCACTTCCTGGATTTTAGTGCCGTCTGGCAGAGTTACAGTGTAACGCTGGCCGGTAGAAGATTGCGTTTCAAAGAAGCGGCCAATGGCACGGCTTGGTGAACCAGAAGAAGCAACGCCAGGGATCTCGACTTTTGCGGCTTCAGCACCACCTGCAGCTAATAAGGCTCTACCTGCTTCAGAATCGGCAGGAACAGCATCCGGGCTCTGCACCACACGTTTAGGCGCATCGGCTTTGTAGATAAATGCGGTAATAAACTGGTTACCGCCCTGGTTGGCATCAACCTGACGTACGATAAAGAACGACGCAGCGCCTTTCTTCTGTGCGGCTTTGCTGATGGAGTCGTTAATGTCTGGCTGGCTGCGGAAGAAACCGCTGACAGTGACAGTATCGTAAGGCTCGAGCAGGAAGGCTTCGTCTTTCGGCAACTCTTTTACGCCGTTCATAACGCGATATTGGGTTTCTTTGCTCACTTCAGGTGCATCTTTATGATAAAGGTCTGCAACGACGCTCCAGTTGCCGCCACTGTTGCCGCTGTTCATATCCTGAATATAGAAGGCGTCGGCACCCAGTTTATCTGCCCGACGTGACACGGCATCAACTGCTTCATATATAGCATTAAAGCGGTCGGTAATGGTAATGCGATCAAACGGCTTGATGGCCGCTGCTTTCTCAGGTGTTAGCTCCTGCGCGGCATGCACAGAAAGCGCAGTGAGTGATAACAAGGCTGATGCGATGATCGTGGTCTTCAGCTTCATAAAAAATCCTTTCGCCAAGCGCAGTAACGTTTGTAACGTGCTGAACAGTGTGAGTGTAATTCAGCGGCAGATTATTACATGTAATCTTGTCCAGTGTCTCAGCATTTTATGTTCTGGGATGAGACAAATTAGCACCGGAACATTTTGCCGAATTAACCAGGCACACAATATAAGTTTCAATAATAAAGCGTTTAATCTCATTAATGCTAGTTATTCACAATTTTCTAACTTTTCATGTCTTACTCCCGCTTTGTGTAGGCGGTTACTGTTCGTACAACCTACAAAATAGTGTCTTGAAAAAGCGCTGTGAGGGAACTTTTCCACATAAATTTGCGATTTGTCATATCCTTAGGTGGGTTTTTATGTAAAAACTGCAGGGTAAGCGTAAGCAATTATGGATCATCGGTCACATTTTCAGTAGGTTATGGAGAGCACCTTAATTTGTCTGCAGGAAAGTCAGTATAAATCTTGCCGACTGGTGTTCTTACTATGGGTATAAAAGATAATAAACATCATCAAAGACAGGTGAGAAGGGAACATTATGCGTATTGGTGTACCAAGAGAACGGTTGGCCAATGAAGCCCGTGTTGCAGCAACGCCGAAAACGGTAGAACAACTGCTGAAACTGGGCTTTACCGTCGCGATAGAGAGCGCTGCGGGTAAACTGGCAAGCTTTGAGGATGCTGCTTATGAAGCCGCAGGGGCGACAATTACCGATACTGCCGATGTGTGGCAATCGGATCTGATCCTTAAGGTTAACGCGCCACAAGAGGACGAAATCGCGTTAATGCGTGAGGGCAGCACGTTAGTCAGCTTTATCTGGCCTGCGCAAAATCCCGAATTGATGGCGAAACTGGCCGCCCGCAACGTGACTGCAATGGCCATGGATTCCGTACCGCGCATTTCGCGTGCTCAATCCCTGGATGCATTGAGTTCAATGGCCAATATCGCAGGTTACCGCGCTATTGTTGAAGCTGCTCATGAGTTTGGCCGCTTCTTTACCGGCCAGATTACTGCAGCAGGTAAAGTACCACCGGCGAAGGTGATGATTATCGGTGCGGGTGTTGCCGGTCTTGCTGCAATCGGTGCGGCGGGCAGTATGGGGGCTATCGTTCGTGCTTTTGATACCCGTCCGGAAGTTAAAGAACAAGTGCAGAGTATGGGCGCCGAATTCCTTGAGTTGGATTTTGAGGAAGAAGCGGGCAGTGGTGATGGCTATGCCAAGGTCATGTCTGAAGCATTTATTAAAGCAGAAATGGCTTTATTTGCTGCTCAGGCACAAGAAGTAGATATCATCGTTACCACCGCCTTGATCCCAGGCAAACCTGCACCGAAGCTGATCACCAAAGAGATGGTAGCTTCGATGAAACCGGGCAGCGTAATTGTTGATCTGGCTGCTCAGACCGGTGGTAACTGTGAGCTGACGGTTGCCGATCAGGTCACGATGACTGAAAACGGCGTGAAGATAATCGGTTATACCGATCTGCCTAGCCGCCTGCCGACACAATCATCACAGCTTTATGGTACCAACCTGGTTAACCTGTTGAAGCTGTTGTCGAAAGAGAAAGACGGTGAAATCAATATCGATTTCGAAGACACCGTGATCCGTGGTGTAACCGTGGTACGCGATGGCGAGATCACCTGGCCTGCGCCACCAATTCAGGTTTCTGCCCAGCCTAAGCAGGCACAATCTGCTGCACCAATTGAAAAAGTAGAAAAGAAACCGACTTCACCGTTGGTTAAGTATGGCCTGATTGCGTTGGCGATCGTGTTGTTCGGTTGGTTTGCCAACTCGGCACCGAAAGAGTTCCTGTCACACTTTACTGTGTTTGCGCTGGCCTGCGTGGTGGGTTACTACGTGGTTTGGAATGTCAGCCATGCACTGCATACCCCGTTGATGTCGGTCACTAATGCGATCTCAGGGATTATTGTGGTCGGTGCGTTGTTGCAGATCGGCCATGGCGGGTGGGTGACTTTCCTCTCCTTTATCGCCGTGCTGATTGCCAGCATCAACATTTTTGGTGGATTCACCGTCACTCAGCGCATGCTGAAGATGTTCCGCAAAAACTAAGGGGTAGCAAAAATGTCTGGTGGATTAGTTACAGCTGCATACATTGTTGCCGCTATTTTGTTCATTTTCAGCCTGGCCGGCCTCTCGCGCCATGAAACGTCTAAGCAAGGTAACCTGTTTGGCGTTGCCGGGATGGCGATTGCGCTGATCGCCACTATCCTCGGGCCGCATTCCGGCAACGTGGGGTGGATCATTATAGCCATGATCATCGGTGGCTCCATTGGTATTTATCTGGCGAAGAAAGTCGAAATGACCGAAATGCCAGAACTGGTAGCGGTGCTGCACAGCTTCGTCGGGCTGGCTGCGGTGTTGGTTGGCTTTAACAGCTATCTGGATCATGGAGAAATTCTGGAGCCGGTGATGGTGAATATCCATCTTACCGAAGTGTTCCTGGGGATCTTCATTGGTGCGGTAACCTTCACCGGTTCTATTGTGGCTTTCGGCAAACTGCGCGGCATTATCTCTTCCAAGCCGCTGACATTGCCACACCGTCACAAACTGAATCTGGCCGCGCTGGTTGTTTCCTTCCTATTGCTGGTGATGTTTGTCCGTACCAGTAGTGTTGGCCTGGAAGTATTTGCACTGTTGATCATGACCGTGATTGCGCTGATTTTCGGCTGGCATCTGGTTGCGTCTATCGGTGGGGCAGATATGCCGGTTGTGGTGTCAATGCTTAACTCTTATTCCGGTTGGGCAGCGGCGGCGGCAGGCTTTATGTTGAACAACGATCTGTTGATCGTAACCGGTGCGTTGGTCGGTTCTTCCGGTGCTATCCTGTCGTATATCATGTGTAAGGCGATGAACCGCTCCTTTATCAGCGTTATTGCCGGTGGTTTTGGTACCGATGGTTCCTCTACCGGTAATGCGGACGAGATGGGGGAATACCGTGAAACCACAGCGGAAGAAGTGGCTGAACAGCTGAAAAACTCAACTTCCGTTATCATCACTCCTGGTTATGGCATGGCGGTTGCTCAGGCGCAATATCCGGTGGCAGAAATCACCGAGAAACTGCGTGCGCGCGGTATCAAGGTGCGTTTCGGTATTCACCCGGTTGCAGGGCGTTTGCCAGGCCACATGAACGTGCTGTTGGCAGAAGCCAAGGTACCTTACGATGTCGTGTTGGAGATGGATGAGATCAACGAAGACTTCCCGGATACCGACACCGTGCTGGTGATTGGTGCTAACGACACCGTGAACCCAGCTGCGCTGGAAGATCCGCGTAGTCCAATCGCTGGTATGCCAGTGCTGGAAGTGTGGAAAGCCCAAAACGTTATCGCCTTCAAACGTTCGATGAATACCGGTTATGCTGGCGTACAGAATCCGCTGTTCTTTAAAGAGAACACCCAAATGCTGTTTGGCGATGCTAAAGACAGCGTGGAAGCTATCTTGCGCGCTCTGTAACCTGCAATAGCTGTAATGATGAAAGCACGGGCCGGTGGTCCGTGTTTTTTTTCGCTGTAAAAATAGCCGTGGCGGCAATATTTGGGTTTAATTTAATAAGATTTGTTTGTTATTTGTGCAATTCAACACATCAGATCACCATACAGGTGAACAATGAGGTATCTTATGTACCGATTTCATCCATTTAACGGATCCTAGACCACTATGATTATCAAACCTAAGGTTCGCGGTTTTATCTGCACCACCACTCATCCGGTGGGTTGTGAAGCCAATGTTCGTCGTCAGATTGCCTATACCAAAGCGCAGGGTAAGATTGCCAATGGCCCTAAACGTGTGTTGGTGATCGGTGCATCTACCGGTTATGGTCTGGCATCCCGTATTGCCACTGCGTTTGGTAGCGATGCTGCTACTATCGGCGTGTTCTTTGAGAAAGCGGGCACCGAGAGCAAAACGGCCACTGCGGGTTGGTATAACTCCGCAGCCTTTGACAAGGCAGCAAAAGAAGAGGGCCTTTACGCGAAAAGCGTCAATGGCGACGCTTTCTCCAACGAGTGCCGCGCCAAGGTCATCGAACTGATTAAGGCTGATTTGGGCCAAATCGATCTGGTTGTTTACTCACTCGCCTCGCCGGTTCGTAAAATGCCCGACACGGGTGAAGTGGTGCGTTCGGCATTGAAGCCTATTGGTGAGGTTTACACCACCACGGCAATCGATACTAATAAAGACCAAATCATCACTGCGACGGTTGAACCTGCCACTGAAGAAGAAATCCAGAACACGATCACCGTTATGGGTGGCCAGGATTGGGAACTTTGGATGTCAGCCCTGGAAGGTGCCGGCGTACTGGCCGAAGGGGCCAAGTCTGTCGCGTACTCCTACATTGGTACCGACCTTACCTGGCCAATCTACTGGCATGGTACGCTAGGCCGCGCCAAAGAAGATCTGGATCGTGCGGCAACGGCTATCCGTGACGATCTGGCTGCTAAAGGTGGAACCGCTCACGTTGCCGTGCTGAAATCCGTCGTTACCCAGGCTTCTTCAGCCATTCCTGTTATGCCACTGTATATCTCAATGGCATTCAAGATTATGAAGGAGAAGGGCATTCACGAGGGCTGCATAGAGCAGGCTGAACGCTTGATGCGTACTCGCCTGTATAGCGACAATATGCCGTTGGATGATGATGCCCGTATCCGCATGGATGATTGGGAATTGCGTGATGATGTGCAACAGGCATGCCGCGATTTGTGGCCGTCAATCACTTCCGAGAATCTGAGCGAACTGACCGATTACGCAGGCTACAAGCAAGAATTCCTGCGTCTGTTTGGTTTCGGCCTGGAAGAAGTTGATTACGATGCGGACGTTAACCCAGACGTACGCTTTGATGTCGTTGAACTCTGAGTTTACCGTTATCAAAATCACAGGGCCTAAGGGCCCTGTGAGGTTTTAGCAAAACGTTATTTTAAAGCATCTTCAGAAAGAGCCAGCGCCACGCGAGTTGAAAGTGCGTGTAAAGCAATACCATGTAGCATTTCACTGACCGTGGTCGATGCATCCGTCAATACGGTGACTTTCTTGTAGTCATCAGCACGCCGTGACAGGGCAGTATGCGTTACGCAATTCTGTGTCATCATGCCGCATAGAATGAGTTCGTCCACGCCAAGATTTTGCAACGTTTCATGCAGATTTGTCCCTTCAAAACTATCCGCAAAATGCTTGATGACGACAGGGGCATTGGGCGCTGCAGCCAGAATTTCAGCGTGAATTTTGACACCCTCGCTATCCTTGTTGAAGAAAGGGGCGATGCCGTGTGCAGGGTCAGCAATATGCTGTACATGAATCACGGGAATGCTTTTGGCTTTGGCTTTGCCAATAGCCTTCACGATTGAAGAAAGTGTGGCTTCTGTATTGGCTAAAGGGAAGGCCCCCGAAGGGAAATAGTCGTTTTGCAAATCGATAATGATCAGCGCCGGTTTGCTCATGATAGGATCCTTGATGATGTGGGAAAGGGCGGCGCTTACGCCGCTCTAAGATTATATCAGCCGTAACGCTTGTTAATCTTCATCATCGTGTTCGTCATCTTCGTCTAAAACCACTGGGCTGTTAAATCCCTCAGGCTTGAGTGCCAATAGGTCACATTTAAGATGATCGATAACGTGTTCAGCAGTATTACCGATGAACGCAGCAGAAAGCCCGGTTCTGCCAAGCGTTCCCAATACCACAACACCGGCCTTCAGATGTTCTGCCAAATCCGGGATCACCTCTTCCGGTAGACCCTTTTCGACATGCGTGAACTCTTCACTTATGTTGAATTTTTGCCTCAA
This sequence comes from Serratia aquatilis, assembly GCF_044865145.1. Taxonomy (NCBI): domain Bacteria; kingdom Pseudomonadati; phylum Pseudomonadota; class Gammaproteobacteria; order Enterobacterales; family Yersiniaceae; genus Serratia; species Serratia aquatilis. The sequence continues at coordinate 2,567,106 of NZ_CP173186.1, forward strand.
CGCCTTCATAGCGATCAGGTGCTGCCCACGGATCGCATCGTTATAAACGCTTGGGTCAAAATCAGGTAACTCAATAGCAATATTAATAGGTGTTACCGGGTAAGCACCGACCAGATGAACTTCGGTCTGGTTGACGTTTTTTGCCAGTTCGAGCGTTTCCTTCACCAGCCGGATATTAAGCGGATCGTGATAGGGCTCTTCACTGGAAAGGTTAACCGCAACCAATGCTTTCCCCCCTTCAGGCCAGGGTTGGTCTTTCACCATCCACACCGGGCAAGGGCATTTCCGCAACAGATGCCAATCAGTGGGAGTAAAAATCATCGACTCCAGTCTGTCGTGTTGATGAGCCATCTTCAACAATAGATCGTGATTGCTGCTCAAGACTTCCTGAATAATGGCCTCGTACGGCCTATTGTGCCACACAACTTTGACTTCGATCGGAACACCATCTTCAAGATAGAAACGGCATTGTTCATTGATCCACGCTGCGCGTTGGCTAATTACGCCTTGTCGCATCGCAGTCCTTTCACCCGGTGAAAGCAGGGTGGTCATTTCGTAAGAGAAGTCATAAATAGGAAGGAAGGCCTTGATACATCCGCCGTTCCGTTTGACCAGGTAGACCGCCCGGCGGAGTGCCGGTTGATCGTCCTGATTAGGGTCAATAGCCACCAGAAGATTCTGATACTTCGCCATAAGGCCTCCATACAGCTGTAGATCAACAGCCTGCTCAATTACAGAGTAACCCAACATTGAAAAAGAGAACAGCTACAGAGAAGTCGCTGGCCAATAATTTCAGAAAATTATTGGCCAGGAGTAAGATCAAGAACTTATGGAAACGCTAGACCGTGATGTCCCAGCCAGTTGTGACAAAGCATCTACGTTTTCGATGGTAATGTATTTGCCCTTCACGCTGAGAATTTCGCCTTTCTGGAAACGCCCCAACAATCTGCTGATGGTTTCAACCGTCAGACCAAGATAGTTACCGATATCACCACGAGTCATGGTTAAACGGAATTCACGCGGCGAGAAACCACGTTCGGCAAAACGACGCGATAGGTTATACACAAATGCTGCGAGCCGCTCTTCAGCATTTTTCTTCGACAGCAACAGGATCATATCCTGGTCGCCTTTGATCTCACCACTCATCAAGCGCATGATTTGTTGACGCAGGTTTGGCATTTTGCCAGAAAGATCGTCCAGCGTTTCAAAGGGGATTTCGCATACCATTGAGGTTTCCAGCGCCTGGGCAAAGCTTGGGTGCTTCAGGCCGCCAATAGCGTCAAACCCCACCAGATCGCCTGCCAGATGGAATCCGGTGATCTGTTCGTCACCCTGTTCGGTGATGGTATAGCTTTTGATGGTTCCAGAACGGATCGCGTATAACGACTTGAGTTCGTCGCCAGCTTTGAACAGCGTCTGGCCTTTCTGAATCGGCTTTTTCCTTTCGATAATGTTGTCGAGCTGGTCAAGCTCATGCGTGTTGAGGGTAAAAGGAATACACAACTGGCTGATACTGCAGTCTTGGCAATGAATTGCACAACCACCAGACTGAATACGACGAATCACGCGTTTTTCCGGGATCATAGATTACGCTCATGCAATAATTGATATGGGTCAATTTTAACATCTTTTGCGTCAAGTGATAAGTACAGCAATACCAAGAACAGGGGCATTATGTGTAAATTTCAAACACCACATCTATCGATTACTCTGTACTTTAGAAAATTCTATTGATTCTTGATTATAAAACCGAGATTGCATCGGGCGGATGGACTGCAAAGTAAACTACATTCATTACTTGCATCACAAAATTATGCTTTGTCCCTTTTATGCCAAACTAGCAAAGATGATATCCATCAATGATTTTATCCTCCATTTAAAAATCAATATTTCAGAGCTGAAAATAGCGGGGTAGGTGCAGAGATTGTCCTTGAGATTTGGGAAGATCGTCCACTGCACCTAATTGGACAGGTTCGATGTTCCCAGATCGACAAGAGCCAGCCTGATTACACCAGACTGGTTCGTGGATTAATGCGCAATATTCTTGGCTAAGGCCTCGGTATTGGCCGTTGCATAGTGCGGTACGCTATTATGACCCGGCTGATCGACTTTAACGACCAGAGTCAAGACCGCAGCCACCAGGTACAATCCGCTATAAACCCAGACCACACCGACGATATCAAAGAATGGCAACACCATTGAAGCGATAGCCGGGGCTGCGAAGTTGCTCAGGCCTGCGGACAGGTTGTAGATCGAAATAGCGGCACCTTTATGGTTAGGTTCCAACACCGGGAACACCGCAGTCATCGGCACAAAGGCTGCAACGGTGATCCCCAGCATGACCGCGGGGATTAATGCTACCCAGAAGTTGTGGCCGAAATAGACCGGCAGATAGTAGAACGCCAGGCTCGATATAGCGCAGCCAATGCAGCCAAACCAACGTACCTGACGCAGCCAGCCGATTTTTTCCCCCAGAATACCCCACATGATGTTGGTAAAAATGGTGACAAAGAAGAATACCGCCCAGATTTGCAACCATTCCGACATAGTGAACCCTAGTCGGCCGACAAACAGCATCGGCATGATCACCGCAAAACCAAACAGGGATAGGGTATTGATGATACGGATCAGGCAGGAGAGAAAAATATTGCGGTTGGTGAACAGGATGGTTACCGCGCGAGAAAGCTCTTTGAGCTTTTCTTTTGGCGTCAGATCGGCCTTAGGGCTGTTTTGCCCCACGTTACGCAACAGCACCAGTGCCATCAGACCACCGGCAACCACCCAGGCAATGGCAAACCACAGAGTACCGGTTTCACCAATCAACGGGATGGTAAAACTGGGCAAATAGCTACCGACACAGCCGATACCGATAGAGTACATGGCCCAGAACCAGCCCATAGCCGATGAAAGCTGCTGCTTAGGCACATTCTGTACCACTAACATCACGAATGAATAAATAAAAAGCGGATAGGCAAGACCACGGATCCCATAGAAAAGCAGCATGAGTGGATAATTACGCATGCCCAGGCCAAAGGACATAAACAGCACGTGCATCACTACCCACAGGATGAAACCGATGCGCATTGCTTTCTGTGGGGTGATAATTTCGGCGACGACTCCAGAACTCCAGGCGGCGAGTGCTGCCGCCAGGCCATACACAGTGAACACCAGTGCCGATTGCGCAGGTGAGAACCCCATATCAGTAATGTGTTTCGACAGGAAAGCCATCTCAAAGCCATCACCACTCATAAAAACCGCAATGGCAATGTAGCCCCAGAACAGGTTCATCGGCAGCCCGAACCAGTGCTTGTGTGATTGTTGCATCGCAAACTCCAGAAGACGTGTAGGGTAACAGGTTTGTTATTATTTATTTCGCCAGGGTTATGCCGGGCGAAGCGCCAACTGCTGTTGATATAATTGCCGGTACATGGCCAAACGCGCGGTAAGCATCGGTTGGCGTTCTCCATCAGGTAGGAAATGCTTCTCGATGGTGGGTTTGTGGCAAACCTGCGCTACCGCACCGCCTGCCGCCAGCCAACCTAAGCGTGCCGCGCCTAGTGCACCGCCAGCCTCGCCGCCCTGGTGGGTGACAATAGGGAGGTTGAGTACATCGGCTATTAGTTGCGCCCAGTGCTCGCTTCGCGCACCTCCGCCGATCAGTGAGCATTGCGTCAAATGGGTCCCGGCCTGGGACAACACATCCAAGCCGTCTGCTATGCCGAATGCCACGCCTTCCAACACTGCATAACCCATGGCTGCACGTTGATGACTATGTGTCAGGCCGTGGAAGGCACCTGTAGCCAGCGGATCATTGTGTGGGGTTCGCTCGCCTGAAAGATAAGGCAGAAATATCGGTGCCAGCCGCTGTTCTGCTTTATTCATTTGCGCTATTTCTGCCAGCAGCGTGGTTTCATTGCTGCCTACCAGTTGGCAGAACCAACGTAGGGCACTAGCTGCGGTCAGCATCACGCTCATCTGATGCCAACGTTCAGGCAGTGCGTGGCAAAACGCATGCACGGCAGATTGTGGGTTTGGGCTGAAACGGTCATTTACGGCAAACAGCACACCGGAGGTTCCGAGAGAAATAAATGCATCACCGGGATTAACCGCACCGATGCCGACTGCGCTGGCGGCGTTATCGCCACCACCACCGGCGATAGTGACGTTGTCACCTAATCCCCAGGCGCGAGCGATGTCTCCTTTCAGTACGCCAGAGGCTTCACTGCCTTCAACCAGCCGGGGCATATGGTCGCGAGTCAAACCGCAGGCGGCCAGCAGAGAGTCAGACCAGTCCCGTCTTGCCACGTCGAGCCATAGGGTGCCTGCTGCGTCCGACATATCGGAAACCTTGTCACCACTCATCATCCAGCGCAGGTAATCTTTTGGCAGCAGCACTGTCGCCACTTGCTTGAAGATCTCGGGCTCATGTCTAGCAACCCACAGCAGCTTTGGCGCAGTAAACCCTGGCATGGCCAGGTTACCGGCAACCTCGTGCAGTTCCGGTGCACTGAGCGTTAATTGCCGACATTGCTCGGCGCTGCGCGTGTCATTCCATAAAATAGCGGGCCGTAACACTTGGTTATCGCGATTAAGCAGTACAGCACCATGCATCTGGCCGGAAAGCCCCAGCGAGCAGATCTGCGGCCACTGCTGGGGCATTTTGGCGCGCAAGCGCGCCACTACCGTTTGTGTGGCTCGCCACCAATCGGCAGGATCCTGTTCAGCCCAGTGGGGATGAGGGCGTTGCACCTCTAACGATTCGCCCGCGCTGGCGATAACCGTACCGCTGGCATCAATGGCCACGGCTTTTATTTCTGAAGTGCCTAAATCGAGTCCTAAGTACATGCATCGCTCCCGTTATTTTGCCAGCCAGTGATTAACTTTGTTGATGGATTGACGCAGTAGTTGGCTAAAGGGCTCACTATGGGCCAGGGTGCTGAACAATTTTTCATCGCTAGCAAAAGCGGTTACCGGATCGGCAGCATTGAACATCAGATGTACGGCAGCCGCATCGAGAATGCCGTCCTGATATTCGTAAGGCAGTTGGCCCTGGTGCCAGCGCTGCATAAAGACAAAGAATAACGCTGGCAACATTGCCGTGGCTTTCGGTTCCTGGCCGCGCTGATAGCACTCCTGCAACGTGGGAGTAATAAACCCCGGGATTTTGGAGAAGCCATCGGCGGCGACACGCTGGTTGGTGTCACGGATATAGGGATTACTGAAGCGTTCCAGAACAACGTCACGGTAGTTGGCCAGATCTAGGGGGCTAGGGCTGAGAGAAGGAATAACATCCTGGGTGACATAGTCGTAAGCCAGTTGGCAGATATCAGGGGTGTCAGTACTTTCATGGATGTAGCTTTGGCCAATCAGCGTACCGGCCCAGGCTATGCAGCTATGGCTGGCATTGAGAATACGGATCTTGGCTTCCTCATAGGGCAGTACAGACTCCACCATCTCGACGCCAACGTTCTCCAGAGCAGGGCGACCGGCGATAAAGTCATCTTCTATCACCCATTGGATAAAGGCTTCCCCCATCACTGGAACACGATCCTGAAAGCCAGTTGCCTCAGCGACGCGTTCCGCGACGTCTGGCGCAGGCCTTGGCGTGATACGATCAACCATGGTATTTGGGCAGCGGGTGTGGCTTTCGATCCAGGCAGCCAGCGCTTTTTCTTGGCGCAACTGGAGGAACTGCATCAGCCCGTGGCGGAAGCGCTCTCCGTTATGGCGCAGGTTATCGCAGTTCAATAACGTGACAGGGTCACCATTGAGCTGTTTTCTATAAGCCAGCAATTGCGCCATAGCGCCATAAATAGTCCGGCATCCTCCCTTTAGATCAGCCTGAATGTCAGCATTATCCCGATCCAGATTGAACTGGTTATCCAGGTAATAACCCCCTTCAGTGACGGTGAAAGAGATTACACGAGTTTCTGGCTGTGCCCCCTGAGCGGTCAGTGCTGCCAACTCCTGGTCCCAGGGAATAACCTTACTGATAGAGGTGATGGTTTCGTACTGTCTCTCACCTTTTGGCGTCACCGTTTCCAACACATATTGACCATTTTGCTCGGCGAGTGCGCAGAGTAATGGCGTTGCGTCATCGCGGATGTTAGCGAGCGCAATTGACCAGCGGTTATCGCCAGCGGCAAGCAGACGGTGCAGATACCAGGCTTGGTGTGCACGGTGAAAAGAACCGGCACCTATATGCAGCCAAACGGCTGAGGAAGCATTTGTAGGCTTGTTCATAGCGTTCTCCGTTACAGATAGTTTTGAGCATTTGCCCTTTTATTGGGTATTTGCCCGAATAATGGCGAATAGACTAATTAAACTTTTGCCCATTAAATGGGCTTTAGCTCACAAAAGCGCAAATCGATATCACGGCATGGGGGGAATGCCGGTAAAATGGGGTATTAGCGTCAAAAGGCAGAATGGCAATATGATTAAACACGACAAAAAACTGGATCAGGCGGCGCGTGCTGCCTGGATGTACTACGTTGCGGGGCAGACTCAAAATGAGATTGCTGATGCGCTTGGGGTTTCGCGTCAGGTTGCGCAGCGTCTGGTTGCGTTGGCGATCGACAACGGCTTAGTCAGTGTGAATATCTCGCATCCTGTGGGACGATGTATGGCGCTGTCTGCCCAGCTTGCTGAACGTTATGGTCTAAGTCTGTGTCAGGTTGTCCCCAGCCAGGGCATGGAACATGCCGGAGTGAACAGGGCGGTGGCGGTGGCTGGCGCGGAGGTTATGGCGCAATTCTTGCGCAATGAACAACCTTTAATTATTGGTGTAGGTTCTGGCCGCAGCCTCAAAGCGGCAATTGATGAGCTGCCGGAGCTTGAGCGGCCACAGCACAGTTGCGTCTCTTTGATTGGGGCAATCGCCTCGGATGGTTCCTGTACTCGTTACGACGTGCCGCTGTGGTTGGCGGAAAAAACCCAGGGGCGTTACTTTATTCTGCCTGCGCCGCTGTTTGCCGATAGCGAACAGGATCGTGCCCTGTGGTGTAACCACCGCATCTATCGCACGGTCAATGAGAAGGCCAGCCAGGCTGACGTTACCTTTATCGGTATTGGCAGTATTGGCTATCACTGCCCACTGCATAAAGACGGCTTTATCTCGGAACAGGATGTTGATCGTCTTTCGGCGGATAACGCAGTGGCAGAAATGCTAGGGCACTTTATCGATGGTAATGGGAACCGGGTCGCCAGTGAGCTTGACCAGCGTCTGACCAGCGTCAACCTGCGCCAGCGCCCAGAAAAACCGGTCATTGCGCTGGCGGGCGGACAGGAAAAGCGTCTTGCTATTCGCGCCGCCTTATCAGGCCACTGGATCAACGGTTTAATTACTGACGAAGAGAGTGCGCAGGCGTTGCTGGTTGATTAGGCGCTGCCAAATCATCATCAAAAGAGGCGGCGGCAGCCGCTACTCGCGCAAAAAACCTTCGTGCTTGAGCAGCCATTGTTTGCGTTGAACACCGCCAGCATAACCGGTCAGGGCACCTTGTGCGCCAATCACCCGGTGACAAGGTACAACGATGCTGATGGGGTTAGATCCATTAGCCATGCCAACTGCTCGAGAAGCGGTTGGTCGGCCGATGCGCTTAGCCAATTCACCGTAAGTGATAATTTCTCCACAGGGGATTTTGCGCAGTTGCTGCCAGACGGTACGCTGGAACTCAGTGCCAGCGGTCATCACCGGCACACTGTCGATAGCCGCCAGTTCACCGGAGAAGTAGCGCTGCATAATATCCGTCAGGCCTCCCGGGTTGCTTTTATTCTGCAAGGTGAACGGGACTCTTCGATAGTGCGTGTTCAACAGCTTCATTAAACGGGCCTCATGATCTGTCCAGTCAAGCGCCCGCATATGCCCCTGTTCGTCACCGATCAATACCAGTTCACCGACCGGCGTCGGCATACGATCAATGAAAAAAGTCTGCATCTGGTTAACTCCTTGTGTTCGATGCCAAGATTATTACATGAAACAGGCAGTCACGATGGCGGATTTCGGACATGAAGTCGGCTCTATCTCTCGACGACAGAATTGGTCACCAGGAACACACAACTCTTAATCATTTGCCATAGCTGACATTTCATTTTTTCGTCACGAAATGGACATGTCAGAGTCATGCTCCGGGCTTAAGTTTGCATTGATGTAGCCAAGCAATATCCAAGCATTGACCGTAAACAACGTTCACGTGCAATCAAAGGACACTGCCAAGGAGATAACAAAAATGTTCAGTTTGGATACCTTGCTGCAAGATGCATTTCCGCACCGTTCGCCCCCAGCTTGGCAACGTAGCCTGCTTAGAAGCTTACTCTTCGAAAAAGAATTCAAACAGTTTGCCGCCGACTATCCACATCTGAAAGGATTGGATTTGGTTGAGCAAGTAGTTGATTACTTCAATCTGAGCTGTGAACTGGTGGATGGCGATCTGGAAAATATTCCCAGTCAGGGACCGGTAGTGTTGGTGGCCAACCATCCTATCGGTTCGCTGGATGGATTGGTGCTACTGCGGGCAGTGGCAGCGGTCCGGCCTGATGTCAAAGTGGTTGCCAACCAGTTATTGAGCCATATCGAACCCCTGCGCAGCTTGTTTGTTCCCGTCGATAACCTCAGCAATCGCACCAGCCGCAACCAAATAGAAACCATGCAGGCCCAATTAGATAGTCAGGGAGCATTGATCCTGTTCCCGGCTGGGGAAGTGTCGCGCATAAGCCCTAAAGGCATCCGCGATGGTCATTGGCACACCGGCTTTTTACGGCTGGCTGCCAAGGCACGAGCCACTATAGTGCCGATCCACGTCAGCGCCCGTAACAGTAACCTGTTCTATTTTACCTCGTTGATTTACCGCCCCTTATCCACCTTATTGCTGGTACGCGAAATGTTCAAACAGCGCGGTGGGCGGATTAAGCTGCGCATCGGCGGGCGGATTCCTTTTGCGCATTGGTACGACGGTCATACCCATGCACGCGACCTTGCCGGGCGTTTTCGCCGCCATGTTTATCTGCTTGGCCAAGGGAAACCGGGGCTGTTTACCAGCGAATCAGCCATTGCACGGCCAGAAGACCGTTTGGAGTTGAAGAAAGCGCTGGCAGCTTGCGAACGGCTAGGGGCGACGCCGGATGGCAAAACCATTTTTCTTTATAGAAGGCAGAATGAAGAAAGGGTGCCTATTCTGCGTGAACTGGGTCGCCTGCGTGAGATTGCCTTTCGTGCGGTTGGCGAGGGTTCTGGAAGACGGCGGGACTTAGACAGCTATGACGACGATTATTATCACTTGGTTTTATGGGATGAGGAAGAGTTGGAGATTGTTGGTGCTTACCGATTTATTCCTACCGCAGAGCAATTGGCTAATAAAGGGCTGAATAGCATTTACAGCAACAGCCTGTTCCATTACGACGAGGAGATGACACCAATCCTCAAGCAGGGCATTGAGCTGGGCCGTAGTTTTATCCAGCCCACTTATTGGGGGAAACGCGGGTTGGATTACCTATGGTTGGGCATTGGTGCCTATCTGGCAAAATATCCGCAATATCGTTACCTGTTCGGCCCTGTTTCCATTTCAGCCAGCATGCCGACGACCGCTCGCGACCTGCTGATTGCCTTCTACCGTCTCTATTTTTCGCCAGAAAATGCCATGGCTCAATCACGTCAACCTTATCCTGCTTCGCTACCGCAGGTGCTAGCGCAGTTTGCTGGCAATAGCTACCAACAGGACTTGGTTCGTTTGAAAAGCCTGCTGAACAACATCGGCTGCTCGATCCCAACGCTATACAAACAATACGCAGAACTCTGTGAACCGGGCGGCGTACAGTTTATCGACTTTGGTACCGACCCGGCATTTAACAACTGCATAGATGGCCTGGTATTGGTCGATTTGAACCACCTCAAGCCCGCGCGCTATCAGCGCTATATTGCGGTTCATAAGGAGGGTAAAACTGCAGTTGGTGAACGGTGAGAAAATCGCCTAGAATTAGCGATTTCCTCGCTGGAGTGATGTATGTACCACCCCTATCCCCCCGAACTATTATCTGCTGACGATCCTGGTGCGGTAACGATTGAACTACCCCAGGCCACATCTCCCTACTTAATACTGTGCGATCATGCCGGTCAGGCTATCCCAAAACGTCTGGGCGACCTCGGTCTGGCTGCGGGGGAAATCGATCGTCACATCGGTTGGGATATTGGGGCTCTGGGACTTTCCCGTCGGCTAGCGTGCCAGATAGAAGCAACATTGATTCATCAGCATTACTCACGTTTGGTGATCGACTGTAACCGTACGCCAGGGAGTTTCAGCTCGATCCCGCTGGTATCGGAATTAACAACGATCCCTGGGAATCATCATCTCAGTGCGGCTGAAATCGGGGCACGCGAACAAGAAATTTTTCAGCCTTATCACCAAGCTATTGAGCAGACGCTATTAGCACGAAGAGAGCATGGGAAACCCAGTGCTGTGATTGCGTTGCACAGTTTTACCCCTGTTTTTAAAGGCGAGGCGCGGCCTTGGCAAGTGGGGCTGCTATTTAATCGTCATCCTCAATTTGCGTTAATACTGGCGGAGTTACTGCGTGAAGAAGGGGACTTACAGGTAGGAATAAACGAGCCTTACGCCATGACGGATGCGACCGATTACACGCTGCCAATCCATGCCGAACGCCACGGATTGCCTTATGTAGGTATCGAAATTCGTCAGGATTTGATTAGCGACTCTGAAGGCCAAGCCGCGTGGGCTGAGCGTTTTGCCCGCTTATTACCGCTATTATGGCAACGCTGGGAGCGGGAATTTGGCGTTGATGGCGGAGGGCAAGAAAGGTAAGGGCATCATTGTATTCGACTGAAATAAAATGCATTTTCCAATTAAATTGCTCTGGTGGTAAATCGGTTAAAGCATAATGTTTAGCAGAAAACGCTGAGTTATCTGTTTGCGCAGTAAAAGAGTGATGGGTAGTGCTAATGGTCATTGTTAAATGAATCATTTTTTACACATCTGTATACCCGTTTGCGGTCGGTCATCGGCAAGATTAAGTTATGTCAGGATCTGAAGGTGGTGCAGCGCTGAAATGTTGTGTCTAATAAGCGGCTGGTGCCCGATATTACTGACTTTGGCTACGCACAGACTGCCGTGTAGATCCTGTGCTGAACACCAGACTCGCTGAGATGGCTGGAACTTATGCGTGGTAATTTAGCGCCTGTTTTGCAACTGTTCTAACAAAGCTTTGGTTAGCGCATGGTCAGAGAAAGGGTTTTGGCCGGTGATCAACTCACGGTCAACGACGACATTAGGTGACCAGGCCTTTGCCTGTGACAACTCGCCGCCAGCAGTTACCATGGCTTTGGCCGGGTAATAACGGATCTTGTCCCCGTTCAGCGAGTCTTCAAAAATCCGCTCTTCTTCATCGGCAAAAATAGTCATGCGGTATCCATTATAGATCCAGTTCTTCGCCTGTGGCGTGTTGCCCTGAATCAGCCCAGTTTCAAAATCTTGTGGGGCGTCTTGCGCGGCCAGCAGGGTAATCGGGCCGTGGCAGATAGCGGCTGTAGGCTTGCCTGCGGAGTGAAAATACTTCAGTAGCTCACCCACCTGTGGGTCATTGGCGAGGTCAATCAACGGCGCATGGCCCCCTGGGATCAACAGACCGTCATATTCAGAGAGGTCACCAGCCAGTACATCTGACAGTTTATGCGGCTTATCAATTCCGGGTAGGCTTGCCACCACCGATTGAATTCGCAGCATTTCTGCGTTATTGCCGCCAAAATAGAGAGGATTAACCGAACGTTGGTCAACGCTCGGTGCCTGGCCGTTTGGTGTAACCAGCACCAGTTCATATCCAGCCTTTTGCAGACCATCAGCCGGCACGCCGAACTCATTGAGGTAATACCCGGTAGGATAGGTTTTTCCCTCTTTAAGCGGTAATTGGTTTTCACCTGAAAGCAGTACCAATATCCGGCCATGGGTTTCTGCTGCCTGGGTGGTGGCACTTATGCCTAGGCAAAGCAGCAGGGTAGTCACATATTTCGCTAATCGCATAACAAATATCCGAATCAGAAAGGTTTTATAACAGCAGTTTTAGCAACGTTTCAGCAGACGCCGGGTTTTGCCCAGTAATCAACAGATCATCTACCGCGACGTGGCTCTGCCAGAATTTTCAGCACGGCTGTAGTGACCGCCGTTAGCTTTGAGCATCTCTTCTACCAGGCGAGGCCAAATTAATATCTGCACCTGCATCGCGGAAAACATAATAAGGTGACGCAAACTCTTCCAGCCAAAAGCCGGTTTTGTGACCCGTGTTACCCAGCTTGTCGTGAGAGGTTAGTACCATCAGGATTTTCATCATTTTCTCCGTTGAGCGCCGTGGCGCGTGAATCAGTGAACTGGATGGCAGCTTAGGCGAATCACTATAATTCTAAAAATCAAAACTTTTCATTTCAGGTATTCAAAAAATGAATATAACCATACAACCTTGCAGCTGCGTCTCGATGGCGAATTCAGGTGAACTGCATCACGAAGTTTTGATGCGTGCTGGAAGCTCGTTGATCAAAGCGAAGGGTTGTGGAGAATTGCCTACGGCGGCAATTGCGTGAAGCGCCATGATTCTTTAACTTCAGATAGATTTTCAGCATCTACGAAGTGGTTTATTAATAGTGGACAGAGAGTAAGTCAGGATAATTAAATTGCTTATAAACAGTTAATTACCTTCTTGATGTGGGTTTTGGCTCTATTGGCACACAAACCCTAAAATATGGGAAAACGCAATGTCTGATCCTAACGCGGTAAAAAGCCATGACATCAGTGCACCACCGAGCAAAGCCCAACTGTTTATCGGCTTTCTGACGCTTGGCCTGATAGGTTTTGGCGGCGTGTTGCCTCTGGCGCGTAACATGCTGGTTGAACAACGGCGCTGGCTGAGCAGTGAAAAATTCACCGAGCTATTGGGATTGTGTCAGTTCTTACCGGGTGGCAACGTCATCAACCTCTCTGTGGCGGTAGGGATGGAATTCCAGGGTGTGCGTGGTGCCCTTTGCGCCTTGCTGGGATTGATCTGCGCGCCAACCGCCATTGTTATCGGGTTAGGGGTGGTTTATGCCCGCTATCAGAACGATGCCCATGTGCAACACGTTTTTGCCGGGTTAGCTGCTGCTGCGGCCGGATTACTGCTCTCTACCGCAATAAAAATGCTCATGCCGCTGTGGGGCAAATGGTTGCCGCTGATGATTGTCGGCATTTGTCTGGTAGCAATCGCCTGGTTACGCTTTCCGTTGCTGCCGACCATGCTGGTGCTGGCCCCAGTAAGTATTTTGTTGGCATGGAGGAGACCTTGATAATGGCTATTTTACTCTCGCTGGCGATCATTTTTACCGAACTTTCGCTGATGGCATTCGGCGGTGGGATAACCATTTTGCCGGAAATGCAACGGCAGGTAGTGGAAGTACACCAATGGATGAGTGCGCAGGAGTTCAGTGCTCTATTTGCCATGGCGCAGGCCGCGCCGGGGCCGAATATGATGATCGTCCCGCTGATTGGCTGGCATGTGGCGGGGTGGGCTGGGTTATTGGTTTCATCGGTTGCCAAATTCGGGCCATCCTCGTTGGTAACTATTCTGGTTCTGGGAGCTTGGAAGCGTTTTAAAGACCGACCATGGCGGCGCATTGTGCAGACAGGGCTGGTCCCAGTAACGGTCGGTCTGGTCACCGCCAGCGGCGTATTAATCGCAGAAGCCTCCGCTACCAACTGGCAACTGGCGCTGTTGGTTTTAGTAGCCACACTGGTCAGTATGAATAAGCGTATCCATCCGCTATGGATCCTGGCCGGGGGCGCAGTGTTGGGGTTGTTAGTGGCTTAACGGCAAACCGTGGAAAGTAGCGCCTGAAGGAAACTATCACGCTTCCCGCATACCGTAATGATGACGAGAACATATCGGGCACTGTCCACTTTGTTCGTTCCACGCGAGAAATAGGCGGTGGCAGCTAGAACAGGAAACTTCTGTTACCGCCAGTTCAGTGGTACTACATTCGTAGTTCTCCTCCAGCTTTATGGCGTTGGATAAACAAATAGCCTCACAGCAACCACAACCGGTGCAACTACGGTGCTTGAGTGTTATCGATTCGCGGTTCAACTCAATGGCGGACTCTGGGCAAATTCGCGCGCAAGCCCCACACAAAAAACACTGATTTTCGTCTAACAGGATCTGATACTCACTGACTGCTTGGAAAAGGGCTCTGCGCATCCGTCCTCCCTGCGTGGCTCTCCCAGTCTTGCTGTTGTTGTCTATCTGCAACCAATGACGACGCGTTTTATCAACGGCAGTAGCAGGTGGCGGGACGATCCTCCACAGCGGCTGCTTGAGCTGTTTAAGCCGTATGTTGAGAGTCGCAATCGCCATGCCCCATCCAGGGTTAAGTGCCAACTCAAACTCAACGGCCCGGATATGATATTCGGCGTGCCACATAAGAAGCTCTCCAACGCTCGGGGCCATGTTACTTAACGGCATCACCAGCGTGTTGTCCCGATAATGTCGTAACGGAGGGACTATTTTATCCACTCCGCCGGTTGGGCAAGCAAACAGGCAGGCACCACAGGAGATGCAGTTTTCTGTATCGAAATTGACTTTCCCATCGTTCAATGTCACCGCACCTGAAGGGCATACCAGTGCGCAAGCTTGGCAGCGGCTGTGCTTGACAATATTGTGTAAACAGGAGCTCCCAGCCCCGATTTGGGCTGGAAGAATTTCAATTGAAAACGGTTTCATCAGTTGATGCTGAAGAAACTGAATCGTAAAGATACTTCGGCTACAACGACCAAGGCGCTCCCCAATGCCAGCATCTTTTTGTTGGTACGATGAGAGCGTAGGCTGAGCGCCAACGCACCTGCGCCAGCAGTCAGAATCACCCAGGATGCGGTACGAACAGTGCTTAGTTGCTCAAACGCAATAAGCGGTTGATGAGGGAAGGTCACCGCTTCACCATTGCCAGCGTGGGCGAGAAAAGCCATATAAAGCGGCTGTGCAAGCAGGCGGAGCAGCGTCGTGACAACAACCAATATCACCGCAGTCACCGCCACCCGCTTAACCAACAGTGCAGATAGGTCTGGCCGAGCGGCAAGTGACCACAAACAGGCGACAGCCCCCAGACTCAGTGCTGAGCCATAGAACATTAAGTAGGTATTGAAATGCATCCAAGTCACCACGGAAGAGTGAAAATAGATAGCACTCATGCAGAAGACATCGACAATACCTAGCAATGAAGCCAATACCAGTAAAATGGGCCAAACACGCTTTGAGAATATCGCGATCAGTGTCGCCACCCCTAAGACCGCAAGATAAAGGCTGGCAAAGATGATTTCCCGGCTCAGCCATGAGCTCTCAAAATGCGTTAGAGCGTGAAATGCATTCAGCGGGTACCCCAGATGGGTGGTGGACGCTATCAAACCTAGTGCCCCGGCGATAAAGACGACCAGCATCGAGGGGCGCGCCAAACGGCATTTCTCTGCGCCATCAAGGCTTCCATTGGCATAAATCAGGGTAAAGGTGGTAAACACCGTAATACCGACTGAGCCTTGAATCAGTAGGGTAAAAATGATGAGAGGCCATTCATGCATGATTATTTACTCCCCTGTTCTGCACCCTGGTGCGGTGTGATGACCAGATTTGGATGCGTAATGGTGGAGTCAGGTAACCCCCGCACATCACTGGTATCGCCGTATTGCGCACGGAGTTCATCAATCGGGCCAAACTTGATTGCGCCTAACGGGCAGGTTGCCACACAGATAGGCTGTTCACCCGCTGCCTGGAGATCGATACAGAAATCGCATTTTGACATTTGACCGGTTGCCTGATCGAGTTGAGGGGCACCGTAAGGACAGGACCAGGCACAGTAGCCACAGCCAATACACTTATCCGTATTGACGCGCACAATGCCATCACCAGGGCGTTTATGCATCGCCGTGGTTGGGCAATTCACTGTGCAGATTGGATCCTGACAGTGGTTACAGGATATCGATAGGGTGTAAGCATAAACATTGTTTTGGAACCCACCTTGACCTGTAGGAACGAAACCACCACCTTTGACCTCGTAAATACGACGGAATTTCCGCCCAACCTCCAGGTTATTCTTGTCTTTGCAGGCGACCTGACAGGCCTTACAGCCTGAACAGCGGGATGAGTCAATATAGAAACCAAGCTGGCGCTCGCTGACCGGAGCATAATCGATAAACGTATTCATGCTTTTGCCACCTCCACAAGCATGGTTTGGTGAGAGTTACCCTTTGCCAGCGCCGTAATACGCGCAGAGCTGAGAACGTTGGCGCAGCCGCCATGATCCACGCCATCTGCATCAGGTTGCCACCAGGCTCCCGCCTGCATGGCGACGACACCGGGCATAATACGTTGGGTAACTTCTGCTGGGAGCTGCGTAATGCCCCGATCATTATGCACGCGCACTAGGTCACCTTGCGCTATGTCCCGGCTTTGGGCATCTGCAGGATTGATCCATAATTTCTGGGTTTGTGCTTCTTGTAACCAGGGGTTTGCATACTGCGTTGAATTAGCACGATTCTTGCCTTTCCAGGTAATCAACTGCAGCGGGAATTTTGCCGACAACGAATCTTCTGGCCCTTCATGAGCTGGAACATAATGGGACAACGCAGGAATTTCAGCATGATGCATATCGTAGAGCCGCTAGGAAAAGATCTCGATCTTCCCGGACGGAGTAGGGAATGGATGGTTTTGCGGGTCGCGAATATTATCTGCGAAAGCAATATGCGGTTTCCCCTTGAACAGATGCCGGCGCTTAACCATTAGCTCATCAAATGTAGGCAGATGTTCATCCGGCATTGCCTGCCGGGTATTCTCCCAGATTTGTACAATCCACTCTTTTTCTGTACGCCCTAAGCTGAATTCTTTTTCGATACCCAGTTTTTTTGCTACTTCACATAACCAGTCGTAATCAGAGCGGCGCTCAAATTCAGGCTCGATCAGTTTCTCTGACAAGATTAAATAGCTGGCGGTGCCCCAGGTTTCCCCAATATTCCAGCGCTCCATAAAACTGGTTTCTGGTAATAAAACATCGGCATATTTTGCACTGGGTGTCAGATAAAGATCGCTTTGAACAATAAATTCAATTTTGGATTCATCAGCCAATACTTTAACGGCTTGATTGATATCCGGGTCAGGGCAAGATCACGAACGTTTTATGAGCAAGGCTATCCTGTTTGACTGAGTGTACAAGCTGTGATCTTATACTCCCTTTTACGGGAGCATCACCATGTCTATCAACGCCTTTTCAGAACACTTCGCTGACCTGCAAGATCCCCGGCAGACGGCCAAGGTCGCCTATTCCCTGTTCGATATTCTGTTTCTGACAGTCTGTGCGGTGGTCGGCGGAGCCGAAGGTTGGCAAGATATTGAGGATTTTGGCGAAGCTCATCTCCCATGGTTTCAGAAGCGAGGGCTTTTCCCCGCAGGATTGCCCGTTGACGATACGATTGCCAGAGTGATTTCACGCCTCAACCCGGAGCAATTTCAATGCAGCTTTATCAACTGGATGCGTGCGGTAAGCTCCCTCAGTAACGGGGCTGTCATCGCTATTGATGGCAAGGTGTTGCGGAGGTCTTACAACCCTGAAGACCGTGCCTCAACCCTCCATATGGTCAGTGCCTTTGCCAGTGCCAATGGCGTGGTCTTGGGCCAGGTAAAAACAGATGCCAAGTCTAACGAAATTACCGCTATCCCCGCCTTATTGGCGTTATTGGATATTCGTGGTTGCCTGATTTCCATTGACGCCATGGGGTGTCAAACCGCTATCGCTGCCCACATTGTCGAAAAAGGCGGCGATTACCTGCTGGCCGTTAAAGGTAATCAGGAGCGTTTGTCCAAGGCGGTGCGCAAGGCGTTGAGTAGTGTAGTGCCCGGCATGAGTGATATCGCCTGCGTTGAGCAAAACCGAGGCCGTGCAGAAATGCGGGAATACCACGTTATCCCTGCCACTGAGGTCGCTCGTGAGTTCCCCATCTGGAAAGGGCTAACGACGCTGGGTGTAGCGATAGGCTACCGATACGACCCACAGGGCAAAGAGTCGCTGGAATACCGTTATTACATCAGTTCAGCGGAGCTAAACAAGGCTCAATTTGCCAATGCGGTGCGAAGCCATTGGTGCATTGAAAATCAACTGCATTGGGTGTTGGATGTCACGATGAAGGAGGATAACTGTTCGATTTATCGGGACAACGGGGCGGTAAATTTGGCGACAGTACGCCATATGGCACTTAACATGCTGCGTTTAGAGAGCGGTAAAAAGGCCAGCATCAGACGTAAACAGAAGATGGCTGCTATGAACAGCGATTATCTTGAACAAGTGATACTGGCAGGTATTAATGGGGTGGATAAAAAGTAAGCATACATGCGTTTGCCCTGATATCCGGGTTTTGGTTTGCCAAATAGTTACCCGCCAGTGAAAACAACAGGCGAATATTACTATTCAGTTTATCAGCCCCGGTAAGTCCCACTTCCGGGGTTACCTTACTGGCATCATCCGCCGCCTCTACCCAGTTCATTATGGCGATTTTTTCTTTCACCGGATTATCCGGCATTTCAGGACCAGTGGTGAACTTACGGCTACCTATACCACCATAGCCACCAGCCCATCCGCCTTTGATCCCCACGTTGCCGGTAATGGTAGCCAACAGGGTGGAACCTCTAGCGGTACGCTCGCCACAGTTATGCCGCTGTGGTCCCCATCCCTGTATCAGGGCGGCAGGTTTGGTAGTGGCATAATCACGCGCCAACTGGCGGATGGTCTGCGCGGGTACATGGGTGATGATTTCAGCCCACTCAGGGGTTTTCTTTATCCCGTCTTTAGCGCCCATGAGGTAAGCCACCAGCGACTCATTTGCTGGCACATCTTCAGGCATCGAACCTTCATCAAAGCCTAGCGTATATCGCTCAATAAAGGCCCGATCATGCAGGTTTTCACTAATGATGACGTACATCATCGCATCCATCAGTGCGTTGTCTGTTGAAGGCCGCAGAGGGATCCACTGATCGGCCAGCGACGCTGCGGTGTCTGAATAACGTGGATCAACAACGATAAAGCGTGTGCCGTTTTGCTTCATCTGTTGAAAATAGTGATTGGTATGACCAAAAATGGTTTCCGTGGGGTTATGCCCCCATAAAATAACCAGAGGGGTTTCACTCAGGGTATCGAGCGAATTACCACTCGCGGCGGCACCATAGGTGTAAGGCGTTGCGGCCCCGGTATTGCCCATGCTGACGGAGCGATAGTATGCCAGATATCCACCGGTCAAGTTGAGCAGACGGCGTGCCATTTGATCACCGGAGAAGGGGCCACCGGTTACTGCGGTATTATTGTGGACATAGCGCGAAGCGGCACCGTATTTCTCCGTGATCCGCTTAATGTTATCGGCAATCAACGTGGTAGCCTCATCCCAACTGATACGCACAAACTTGCCCTCACCGCGTTTGCCCACGCGTTTCATCGGGTATTTCAGCCGTTCGGGATGGTAAACGAATTTACGGTAACCACGCCCCCGGACACAGGCCCGCATGATGGGCATATCAGGATCCAATTCTGCATCAGGTAGTGTGGTGATGCGTGTAACAGTACCTTCCTGTATGTGGGCACGTATATCGCATTTTCCACCGCAGTCAAAGGTACTGCAGGTAGGAATTATGCGTTCTGGCGCAGGGAGCGCGGTTGTACCTTTGGCAGTATCTGCAGCATTGACAAACTTGACGCCGATGAAGGGGACCGTAGCCAATGCGCTACCGGCCTTGACGAAGTTACGGCGAGAAATCCCAGGTGGTGAATCGCTATTATATTTTTTAGTCATGATTATGGCTCAAAAAGAAATAGCATTATCTGATGGGGATTTTTTGTCTTCTTTGCGAAATGTCAAATGGCATACTTATTTAGAGTTAATGAGCTCTACGCGTATGTAAAATATGTATTTATTATTTAACCAATTTAAGACAATAAGCGGTTTCATTTATAAATCTGAATTATTCAGCAATATTACTGCTTTATTTTTACCGTATTTTTGTCCTTTCCAGCATTTTCCTGGGGCTGCCGTGGTTCCTACAACTTTCATGGATGCAGGAACCAAAATTATGAAGTTACAACGTCAAAGCATCATAGTTTTTGCGGCGGTAATTGAGTGCTGATAGCGCCCAGAGTATAACAAACAGGGCAATAGCAGCATAACCGACGCTGCCCATGTTGCTATTGAGGACCTCAACACCACGCCACAAACCACCTTGCAACTCCAGCTTATCCGCCAGCAAACCCAACCCTTCTAGGCCACCAATCACCAGAGCGATGACTATGCTGGAAGCGGTGATAGTCATGTTGTAATACAGCTTGCGCACCGGTTTATTAAACGCCCAGCCGTAGGCACCAATCATCACGAAATTATCCAGCGAGTCGATCAATGCCATGCCGCTGGCAAACAGTAATGGGAATAGCATGATCGACCATACCGACATACCGGACGTAGCACCTGCGGCAGAAATCCCCAGTAACGCACCACGCTGTTATCACGGATGAAAAAATTGGGTATATCTACCCGGTAAAGCCACGGTCTTTATCTACCGCTGAGGTTCCGCTCGGTGAAAACCACTATGCCTAGGCGCGCTATGTCCGCAGAGGTTTTGAGAATCATGTTGCTTTGACCCTCTTCTTGACGAAATGCGTTTGGTGAACAGTGTTTTTGAAATGTAAGGCCACTGTCACCGGGCTAATATTTTGTCTGCTCTCATATTTGCAACCGTGTCCCTATTCACAACATACCTGATGCGCAGTGGTGATTGGTGGAAGTTTGACTACATTTTACTTATCCCATCAAACAATCAGTTGAATGACGTTTACTTTTCCGTTGATCCCCGTCCCAATTTTGTGGAGTAATAATTGTGAATAGGTTTTTCAAAATCATATGGAATGTTGCGCGCCAATCTTGGGTAGTGGCCTCCGAAATTGCTCGCGGCGTCGGAAAATCCTCTTCCGTTGGTGCCTCGGCCAAACCCAAAGTCGAAGCTCCCCATACTTCCAAGCCACCTTTGCTGCGTATGTTAGCAATTGCTAGTGCCGTGTTGACAACCAACCTGTTGATGACTGCCGGTAGTGCCTTTGCGGCCTGTACGCCAGTGGCTAGCATCGGTGGCACCACGACGTGCACGGCAGGAACAGATCAGACGGTCACCGTGGGTACCGGTCCCGGCATGGATAACGTGACGGTCAACGTCGGTCCTTCAGCCCAGATCAATGTGCCACGCAACAACGCTATTAGTCTGGGTAACAATGCGAATATTTTTATTGACAACGATGCGGTAGTGCAGGTCACTTCGGTCGCTGGCGACAGCGGGTTCTGGAATGCTGGCCCAAACACTATCGAATTCGGCAGCAATTCGACGCTGAATGTCGCGGTCGGTGCGAGCGTCCTGTCGTACGGCGATGCGAGTCAAGCTGAGGCGGTGAACCCGATTGGCAGTGGCAACATTATCATCAACCGTGGTCTGATCTACGGACAGAGCAGTGCTGCCATCTGGTTCCAGAACGAAGTCACAGGCACCGCAAATACCATCGACAATTACGGTATTCTCCAAACCGGTGCCAATGGTGGCAACGCCAACGTTATCGGAAGCTCCAACGTCAACGATGTGGTGTTCATCAATCGCACGGGAGCCAGCGTCATCGGTAATCTCTCACTGGGGGGCGGCAACGACAGTCTCACGCTGGAAGCGGGGTCGGTGATCACCGGAAGCTTCGACGGCGGTACCGGTACTGATTCGTTGACACTCAGCGGCATAGCTAACTCCAACGACTTCCTGAGCGGCAGCATCAACAATTTCCAAACGCTGCTCAAGGAAGGCGAGGGCCAATGGACCCTGACCGGCTCCATCGGCAACAACGGCGGTAATACACCACTGGCTGTTACCGTGGATCAAGGCACGCTGACGCTAACGGGCAACAACAGCAGTTTCAACGGTACTATCCAAGTCAATTCTACGGGTATTCTCGAAGCCTTGGCACAAAGCCTGCCCTCCAGTGTCACTGACAACGGGCTCGTCCGATTCATCCAAAGTACCGCAGGGACCTATGCAGGCCTGATTTCCGGTAGCGGCGCAGTTCAAAAGACAGAGGCTGGCAAGCTGACTATCAGCACGGCGCAAACTTACACCGGTGGCACAATAATCTCCGGCGGCATCTTGTCGGTGAGTTCGGATGCGAATATGGGCACTGCAGCAGGGGGGCTGACGCTGGACGGTGGCACATTGGAAACAAGCACCAGCCTCACCACCGGTCGCGCTGTTACAATCACGGCTAACAACGGCACTATCCAGACCGATACAGGTACCGTGCTCACGTCGACCGGTGGCATCACCGGTGCCACTGGCGCTTTGACCAAGACCGGAACCGGCACACTCGTTCTCACGGCGGTCAACACCTATGGCGGAGGCACGACAATCTCGGGTGGCACCCTGCAATTGGGCAATGGCGGCACCGTGGGTTCGATCGTCGGCAATGTAGAGAACAACGGTACACTGGCCTTTAACAACCCTGGCAGCACTACCTTCGCAGGCACGATTGACGGCACAGGTGCTGTTCAGCAACTCAGTGGCATCACTACCCTGAATGCTGTCAATACCTACAGTGGTGGCACAACGATTTCGGGCGGCACGTTGTCAGTGGGTACGGACGCGAACCTGGGCGATGCCGTGGGGGGACTGGCACTGGATGGTGGCACACTCGAGGCAAACGCCAGCTTCACCACCGGCCGTACGGTCACGATCACGGGCAGCAACGGCACTATCCAGACTGATGCTGGCGCCACGCTCACCGCAGCAGGGGTCATCACCGGCGCAACAGGTGCCCTGACCAAGACCGGTACCGGCACACTGGCACTTACCGCAGCCAACACCTATAGCGGTGGCTCGACAATCAGCTCCGGTACGCTGCAGATCGGCGACGGCGGCACCACCGGTAGCCTCGTCGGCAATGTCACCAATAATGGAACGCTGGCCTTCAACCGCAGCAACGCACAGAGCTTTACCGGCACCATCACCGGCACAGGCTCACTCACTCAGATCGGCACGGGCGTCACCACGCTCACCGCTGGCGGCTCCTCGGTGGGTGACGCCAGCGTGGCGGCAGGCACCTTGAACCTGGCTCAGACCGGTGCCTTCACCACCACCGGCGCCTACAACACCGCCACCGGTGCCACTACCCAGATCGTCGCTAACGCCACTCTCGCGGTGGGTACTGCGTTCACCCAAGCCGTCGGCAGCATACTCAACGTCGCACTCGGCAGCGTCCAACCCGTCATCACAGCCGCCACCGCTGACCTCAACGGCACACTCAACATCACCGGCTTCGGTGCCAGTATCCCTGACACCGCCAGCGCGCTCACCAGCACCCAATTCAACGTCATCCGCACGGCGGCTGCGGGAGGTATCACCAACGACTTCTCGACTGTAACGCTCGGTGGTGCCGCCAGCCCAGCCGACTACCTCCGGCTGGCAGGCAGCAAATCCGTTAACGCACAGGACTATAACATCGGCTTCGGGCTGACCTGGCTGGCCGGAGGCGAGAACGGCAATGGTGTCTTCACACTTGCGGGCGTAGGCGACCTCTTCAACGTCGACGTGGCGCTCGCCAACCAGACCGGCCCCTTCACCAGCGGCTGGGACGGTAACACACTGACCAAGGCCGGGGCAGGCACGCTGATCCTCTCTGCGGCCAACTCGTACACGGGCCCCACCGTCATCAACTCTGGTACACTGCGCACGGGGATCGCCAATACCTTCGCCAACAGCAGCGCTGTCAGCGTGGCAGGCGGTGCCACCCTGGATCTGGATAACTTCGACCAGACTGCCAACAACCTCTCGGGCGTCGGCAACGTGACTTTGGGCAGTGCAACACTCACCGTTAACGACACCGTCAGCACTACCTTCGGCGGTGTTATCAGCGGTGCCGGTAGCCTGGTGAAAACAGGGAGCTCGACGCTGACGTTGAGCGGCGAGAACACCTACAGCGGTGGCACCACGATCAGCGACGGCACCCTGCAACTGGGCAACGGCGGCACGACTGGCGGTGTGGCCGGCGACATCGTCAACAACGCCAATCTGGTCGTTAACCGCGCCAACTCGCTGATCCTCGTCGGTACCTTAAGCGGTAACGGATCCTTCACCCAGGCTGGACCCGGTACCACCACCCTAGGCAGTAATGGCTCCCAGGGCAGCGTGAACGTCCAGCAGGGCACGCTGAAGTTCCTGCAGGCGGGGACATTTAACACCACTGGCAATTACACCACCGCCGCCGGGGCGACGACCGATATCGGTGCAGCCAATTCGCAGTTGAATGTCGGCGGTGAGTTTATGCAGGCAGAAAACGCTATCCTAAGCGTCACCGTTGGAGCTAACCCGGATATTATTGCGGATACGGCGGTGCTGGCTGGCACCCTGGTGGTCAATGGATTTAATAGTACGGAGCCGGTAACAGCGACACAGGCGACCACGACAATCTATAACCTGATCCATACCACCAGTGGTATTACTGGCAACTTTGATAATAACCCTCTGCCAGGAACAGGGATGGATTATCTGCTGCACGATGGTTATCTCTCGACAGATGGTAATGATTACAACCTGGGCTTCCGGTTGGCCTGGACACAGGGCGGTCAGAGTCAGGGCACTGGTAGTTTTACCATGGCACCAAACTCGGCGTTTAACATTGACATCGCCCTAACTGACCAAGCGGGGAGTTTTGACAGTGGCTGGGATGGCGAGAGCCTGACCAAAAATGGTGAGGGGTTGCTGATATTGTCTGCAGTTCAGCAGTACAGCGGTAGTACCGTGCTGAATGGTGGCACCATACAGACCGATATTGCCCAGGCATTCGCCAGCAGTAATGCGGTTGAGATTAATGGTGGAGTGCTTAACCTGAATGGTTTCAACCAGACTGCCCATAATCTGTCCGGCACCGTCGGTGAAATTCGCCTTACCAATGGGGCCCAACTGCTGCTCGACAATACTGCCGATACCACCTATGCCGGTTTGATAACCGACAGCGGCAGCCTGCTCAAACAGGGGATTGGCATGTTTACTTTGACTGGTGATGCCAGCCATAGTGGGGTGACCACCATCGATGCGGGAACGTTGAGTATTGGCAATGGTGGCACTACAGGTAGCATCACCGGTGATATCGTCAATAACGCCACCCTGATTTTCAACCGCAGTGATGCTAGCGACTATACCGGTTTGCTGAGTGGTGAAGGGGAATTTTACAAACAGGGGACAGGAGTTCTAACCCTGGCGGGCGGGCTCTCTTCTCAGGGGAGTGTGGAGGTACAGGCGGGTACTCTGACGTTGGGGCAGACCGGAAGTAGTGTGACTAACAGCCTGATAACCTCGGGTAATTACACGACTGATACCGGGGCGACGACAGTGCTAGGAGTGAGCAACTCCACTCTGACGGTTGGCGGTGCCTTTACCCAGCAAAGTGGCTCTGTCCTTAACGTTACCCTGGGGGCATCACCGGATATCACTGCGCAAACTGCCCAACTGGACGGTGCGCTGATTGTGAATGGCTTTACCGACACGCAAGACCCGACGAAAGCGAGCAGTGTGATCAGCCGAGCGTATATCCTGCTGCGTACGACCGGCGGCATCACTGGTGACTTCACCAACAATCCTCTGGAGTCCTACGGTCTGGATTATCTGCTGCATGATGGTTACAAGACGCTTAGTGACCTGGATTACGAGCTGGGCTTCCGCCTGGCATGGATCGAGGGGGAGGAACAATACAGTACGGGGAACTTTACCCTGAATGACGGCACGGGTTTTAGTGTGGATATTGCGCTGGACAACCAAACGGTGCCTAACGGTGGTTTTGCCACTGGATGGGATGGTCAGAGCCTGGTGAAAGACGGTGCGGGTCGGCTGGTGTTCTCGGCGGTGAATGGCTATACCGGATCCACGACGTTGAATAATGGTGTGTTGCAACTGGATATTGCTAACAGTATTAAAGCCAGCAGGGAGCTTATCGTCAATGGGGGTATCGTCAACCTCAATGGCAATGACCAGCAGTTTAACCGGCTGAGCGGCACGGGTGGTGAAGTTCAGTTAAATGGGGCAACCCTGACGGCGGTCAATGCGGATACCTCGGGCAATAGTGGATATGCAGGGGCAATTACCGGCAACGGCACCTTTATCAAAGAGGGGGCTGGCAACCTGACGCTGAGCGGTGATACCGCCTGGGTGGGGGATACCAAACTACAAGGCGGCACCCTGATACTGGATGGCACCAGCGGTGGTGGCCAACTGGTCAGCAATGTGATTGGTCAGAGTGGCACCCAACTGAGCCTGCAGAATGGCGCTTCGCTGACGGGTTGGATTGACCCGACGGATGTCATTGTCGACAGCAGCAGCTACTGGACCATGACCGCTGATTCTTTGGTTGATAACCTGAGCAACAGTGGCACGGTGACTTTTGTGGCCCCGACTGCCAATGAATTCAAGACGCTAACGCTAAACAGTAACTATGCGGGCAATAACGGCCTGTTGGTGATGAATACTCAACTGGGAGATGATAATTCACTGACCGATAAACTGGTGGTGGCTGGTAACACTTCTGGCACGACCCGGGTACAAATCAACAATGCAGGCGGGACCGGTGCCAATACGCTGGAAGGGATCGAAGTAGTACGCGTGGGTGGTGAGTCAAATGGCGAGTTTGTACAAAACGGGCGGATTGCGGCAGGGGCTTATGATTATACCCTGGGCCGTGGCGATAATGTTGGCACTGCCGGTAACTGGTATTTGACCAGCAAGTCTAACAATGACGATTCGGATATTCGCCCGGAAGCAGGAGCCTACAATGCCAATCTGGCGGCGGCCAATAATATGTTCGTCACCCGTCTGCATGACCGCCTTGGGGAGACTCAGTATATTGACGTGCTGAGCGGTGAACGGAAGGTCACCAGCATGTGGTTACGTAATGAAGGGGGGCATAACAACTTCCGTGACGAGAGCGGTCAGTTACGCACTCAGTCCAACCGTTATGTGCTGCAACTGGGCGGTGACATTGCCCAGTGGAGCAATGGCGATCTGGACCGTTTTCACCTGGGGATGATGGCCGGTTATGGCGACAACAAGAGCAACACCGTATCGCGCCTGGGCTATGATGCCAAAGGTGCGGTAGATGGATACAGTTTGGGGATATATGGCACATGGTATGCCAATGCCGCCGACAAGTCGGGTTGGTATGTCGATAGCTGGTTGCAGTACAGCTGGTTCAACAACACAGTGACCGGTCAAAATCAGGCCAGCGAGACCTACAAATCGAAAGGGGTAACCGCCTCAATCGAGAGTGGCTATACCTTCATGCTTGGGGAGAATACCGTACGCAACCACCGTTACTTCGTTCAACCCAAGGCACAGTTGACCTGGATGGGTGTCAAAGCCGATGACCACCAGGAAGCAGGCGGTACCTGGGTGAAAGGTGAAGGGGATGGCAACCTGCAGACCCGGTTGGGGGTAAAGGCCTTCATCAATGGTTACAGTAAGCAGGATCAAGGTAAAGACCGGGTATTCCAGCCGTTTGTGGAAGCCAACTGGGTGCATAACAGCAAGGACTTTGGCAGCAATATGGATGGCCTGAGCATCAGGCAGGATGGGGCAGCGAATATTGCCGAGCTGAAAGTGGGTATGGAGGGGCAGATCAACAAGCAGTTAAACCTATGGGGCAATGTGGGCCAGCAAGTGGGCAACAAAGGCTACAATGATACCCAGGTGATATTGGGGATTAAGTACAACTTCTGATTTGCTCAATGGCTTCCCCCTGCTGATGTTAACGGGCAGGGGGATTTCCTTGAGTGGGTGGCAGTTTTTGACGGCACTGCTGTAAATATGAGGGCAGACAAGCCATCTGTTTGGTGACTATGCTCATACTCATCTCACCCAGAGGATGAACAATCTATACTCAAAATAATTCGAGTTGCTTGTAGGCGGCAAGCTTGCGAGGCCCCAGGAGCATAGACAACTATGTGACTGGGGTGAGTAAGCGCAGCCAACACCCAAGCAACTTGAAGTATGAAGGGTATAACTCCGTAATATTCTAAGCCAATAACGCCATCTATATTACAAAGTGAAATGCGGAGTTTTATTGACGCATTGCTTGTTTCAATTAATCCTGTCGTTTTTCAAGAATCATAGTTCGATGTTCCTCACCTTGGTGGTGTTCGAATCTTATTAATTTAAAGCCACATTTGTTGATATAGAAGTGATGATTTCTGCAGGAAAATTCCGGTGTTTCGGTTTGCCATAATTGGGTGTCCGGGTATTTTTGTTCGAGGAATTCCCAAACTTGCAAGCCCAAACCTTTATCTTGTACAGAGGGGGCGATAAACAGGCTGCCCAGGAATCGCTCTTTATCCCGTAAGACAAAAATATTTACCCCGCCAATTAATGTTCCGCCCAGGGAGATTTTATAGGCATCTGACTGGGTTTCAATATACCACTGGCGAATAAATTCCCCATCGTCGTAACCTGGGGGGCCGCCTTGTTTTTTTCCCAGATGCCGCCATGTATCTTCATCAAATGCGCATCTCATTATATTGGTCAGTTCATCAACATCTTTTTCGCTAACCCGTTCAAAAACTAGTTGTTTATACAGTTCCATATCCCTCCCAGAACACCGCGCTGCTTTACTTACCTCCTGATATTAACAAGCAAAAGCAGCCCGCGTGAAATGAATTCAGCCGGTTGGGAAAACATTACCAGATTACCCAGCAGGATCAGGCACAGGCCAAATACAGCACTCAGATGCCATTGGTAGCCTTCAAATAGCGTTGAAATAGTCAGCGCCACTAAAGGAAACAGCAAGGTGCTGTAAGCCGCCGCTCCAGCACCAATACGGCCTAGCAAGCTGAAGTAGGCCGCAAAGGCTATTACTGAGCCAAATATGGCCAGATAGAACAGAGAGCTCAGATAACGGGAGGTAAATTCGATCTGGAATGAAGCACCCTGGGCCAACGCAATTGCAGCCATCAATAATGCCCCATAGCTCATTGCGTAAGTGTTGGTGGAGAGGATATCCAAGCCGCGACGCTGATGGCGTGAACTGAGCATATTTCCCAATGAAAAACCGTAGGTACCCAAAGCGCTTAATCCAATCCCTTTGAGCAAGTCTGGTGACAACTGGGTGGCAACCAAGTCTTGCCAGAACAACGCAACAATACCCATCAACCCCAGTAATGCTGCAGGAAGTAGGTTTGGGCTAGGGCGCTGGCGGAAGAAAATCATGTTATTGAGGGTATTGAATAGTACCGCCATCGAGAAAATCACTGATTCCAGCCCGCTGCTGATGAAGGCTGCCGCGTGGTAAAAACAGTAGAAATTAAAGCCAAATACACAGCATCCCTGGAGCATACAGAACAGATGGTCTTGCAGACCGAGCTTACGCAGCCGTCGAGTGGCCAGTAATATCAGGAACATCACAACAGCAGAGAGCAGAAAGCGATAGCTGATTGATACAGGTATGGCAACGGCCCCCTCTTGTTGCAGTGCAATCGCAATCCAGGTAGTGCCCCAAATCAGCACTACGGTAAGATACAACAGCGTATTCATACGATCTCCTTAATCATTCAGAGAGAGTATGTATTGTCTATTGTCAAAGGGCTTTCAGCGCCTTGCGCCTAATTGCATATTCTTGCGCTTATTTTGAGAAGGCGCGTGGGTAGAACTGGTATCAAGGCGAACCACTCTTTAAACTGAAAACGCATTTTATAAGGATGGGGCGGTTATGACATACCAGGCGTTTGAGACACTGCGCAGGCACAAAGCGCAGTTACAAAATAGCGTGTGGCTGGGTTCTGGCGTGCAGCTCGCGGCCTGGTCCAATTGTGGCGTTGTAGTCACACAGGAAAGTGCCGAACACCATACCCTCAGCCTCTATGTGGCAGAGGGTTACGAGTGCTATCAAAAGGTTCCCGGTGGTTGGCGCAACGGCGGCGGCCCCGATCGCTTTTGCCTTATGCCACGCCAATATGAATCAACCTGGGACGTGCGGAGCAACCTTTCTTTTGTGCATCTCTATTGCACAGACGAGCATCTGCGAAACTTGGCGGAGCAAATCTGGGATCGTAGCCCCGCATCCATCAATGTGGAACAGCGTTCTTTTGCGGAAGATCCGCAGATTACCGTGCTCTATCGTCAGTTTTTGTTGAACTGCGATTGGCAAGACCGAGCCAGCCAACTGATGTTGAGCAGCGCATCTACACTGCTGATGTCACATTTGCTACAACGCTACACCCAACTGCAATGGCGCTTACCCTCTGTGCGCGGTGGGCTGGCACCGTCCGTGCTGAGGCGGGTGCAGCTATATGTAGAAGACCATCTCGAACAGCCATTATTGCTGGCAGATCTGGCGTTGCAGGTAGGACTGAGCGAATTCCACTTTGCCCGAATGTTTAAACACAGCACAGGGCAGGCTCCGCATCAGTATGTAATGCGGTTACGATTGCAGCGCGCAGAGAAACTGCTACGCCAGACCGGCATGCCGTTAACTCAAATAGCTCTGGACTGTGGTTTTAGCTCAGCCAGCCATTTCAGCCATCGCTTCAAAGCTGTCTACGGTTACTCACCGACACAATTGCGGCAACAACCCTGCTAGGCTTTGTCCCTTAACTGTCCGTAGTGCCGTCGCAGACCCAAAAGCTCATTATCAAGGCGAAGGGCAGAGTGGCACTCTGTTCAAGCCCAATAACGCAGAGAATCGGCTTTTGGAGCGCGGCCCTTCGGGCTGGAGCCATTTAAGGGACACAGCCTAAAAGCAAGCGAGTACTTCTGCTAACCCACCTCATGTAAACGCGTTTGTTTTTAATTTCTTACAAACTGCAATCTACTAAAAATCTACCTGACGTTAGACTTAACACATAATAATCCGTATAAAAACTTAGGGTTAACAGTGGCTATTTCAACCAGGAAAAGCGGTAAAAATTATTCTACAGGGCGCTTCGGCTTGATTTGCGCAGGGATCTTGGCCTGTTTCTTCTTGTTGGTGTCTAGGGTGGGATATTTGCAACTGATGGAGCATCAGCAATTGGCCGATCAGGCCGATCAGCGCTCAGTCCGTACTCAGGTGGTGCCAACCAACCGCGCAATGATTACCGACCGCAATAATGCAGCGCTGGCGGTTAGCGTTTCTTCCAAAGATATTGTGCTGGATCCCAAGCATATTCTCGATACCAACACGAACACGAGTGACGAGCGCTGGCAGGGTATGGCTAATGTGTTGCAAATACCCCTTAGTAATATTCAAAATCTCATCCAGGCTAATGCGCGGAAACGTTTTGTCTATCTGGCACGCAAAGTGGAAGACGACAACGCGAACTATATCAAGAAACTGCACCTTACCGGCGTTAGTACCGAGCAAGACTTCAGCCGCTTTTATCCCATGGGGCAGGATGCTGCCGGGCTAATCGGTATTGTTGGGCAGGACAACCAAGGGTTAGAAGGTATCGAGCTGGGGTTCAATCCGTTGCTGCAAGGCAAGAGTGGCCTACGTGTTTACCAGAAAGACGGCAGCGGGGCGATAATTGGTGTGATCAAAAGTGTCGATCCGGTCCCGCCGCCCAATGTGACACTGAGTATCGATAAGTTTATTCAGTACGTCCTGTTTTCCCAGATCCGCGACGGCGTGATTGCTAATCAGGCCGACTCCGGCTGCGCCGTTCTGGTGAAGATTAATACCGGCGAGATATTGGGGATGGCGAGTTACCCCTCATTTAATCCGAACAACTACGGCAATACTCCAGCTAAAGATATCCATAATGTGTGCAGCAGTGATAGCTTTGAACCAGGTTCGACGGTTAAACCTGTGGTGGTCATGGTTGGACTTGATCGCAAGCTGATCCGTCCCGACACGGTGCTGGACACCACGCCTTACCGTGTGAATGGGCATCTGATCAAAGATGTGGGACACTGGTCGAAATTGACCATTACCGGTGTGCTACAAAAATCCAGTGATATTGCGGTTTCGCATATTGCCCTGGCGATGCCGGCAACGATATTACCCGCAGTGTACCGCCGCTTTGGGCTTGGTCGGCCAGTTTCGCTGGGTATTGGCAACGAAAGCAGCGGCTATCTGCCTGCCCATCGCGCCCGCTGGGCGGATATTGAACGAGCGACGTTCGCCTTTGGTTATGGCTTGCGTGTTACCCCCCTGCAGATGGTGCGCGAATATGCCACCATCGGCTCATTTGGCGTCTACCGCCCGCTTTCGATCACCAAGGTGACTCCACCGGTGATCGGGCAACAGATCATGCCCGCCGATGTGGTGAAAACCGTGGTACATATGATGGAAAGCGATGCCTTGCCCGGTGGTAGTGGCCTGAGTGCGGCGGTACCGGGTTACCGGCTGGCAATCAAAACGGGTACTGCTGAGAAGATTGGGCCAAATGGTAAATACGATGGCGGCTATATCAACTACACTGCCGGTGTGGCTCCGGCCAGCGATCCACAGGTTGCCCTGGTGGTAATGGTTAACAACCCCAAAGCGGGCAAACACTTTGGCGGATCGGTCGCTGGCCCGACATTCGGTAAAATCATGGCCCAAGTGCTGGAACATATGAATATCCTGCCGGATGCCCAGCCACTCAAGGTGGTAACTCAGTTGAAAGGTTGAGTTATTCGGTAGGAACGAGTTTGCTGAAGTGAGTACAAATCTCTCTCGACAGTAACGCTAAAAACGTGACAATAGTCATGACTTGCAATGAATTAATCTGAGGATAGCCATGAATACTCTCGACGCCATTCAACAACGCCGTGCTACCAAGCAGTTTGATACCCAACACGTAATGACATTGGATGAGAAAAAGGCACTGCTGAATATTGCTCTACAAAATGCACCGAGCGCATTTAACCTGCAACATTGGCGTCCGGTGCTGATTGAAGATCGCACTCAGCGTGAAAAGATCCGCCAAGCTGCTTGGGGTCAGCCTCAGGTGACCGATGCTTCCATGCTGATTGTCTTGTGTGGCGATCTGTCCAGTTGGCAATCTCAGGCCAAAAATATCTGGGGCCAAGCGTCTGAACCCGTACAACAGTACTTGCTGCCGGCTATCGATCAATATTATCGGGATAAAGAACAGGTTCAGCGGGACGAAGTGATGCGCAGCAGCGGTATATTTGCGCAAACTCTGATGCTGGCAGCCAAGGCGCAGGGCTATGATTCTTGCCCTATGGACGGTTTTGATTTTGATGCTGTAGGCGAGATTATCAACAAACCCGCTAATTACCAGATCGCGCTGATGGTGGCGATTGGCAAAGGTATCGGTGAGCATTACCCGCGTATTGGTAAGTTACCGTTTGATGAGGTTGTGAAGATCGATCGCTTTTGAATAGGTTACCTGGATAACAGGAGTAGTAGATAATATTGGGATCTTATTCCCAAGCCAGACAATGCAGAACGCATTTTACTGGATACCCTTAGGTATCCAGTATCTTGTTAAGTGAAATATTTTCTTTACAGTAACCAGCCCTCATCTTTGAAAAACTGTGAACCTTCCTCTGTTGTTAAATAAGCAGCAAACTGTGCCGACTCAGGATCTGCTTTTGGTGAGATAGCGATGTTGAAGTCGCGGTATATACGTCTCTCTGGTTCAATAGCAACCATATCTACTTTATCCGTATTGGCAATTGGCCAGTCACTCCAGGTGATCCAGGCATCTGCTTTTAATTCCTGGAAAGATTTAAATGCAGCACCGCTGCCTTGTTCGAAGGCGATTATATTTGAGCGTACTTTCTTAATATCTTCCAGCTTGCCCAAGCGGCCCGCAATATCTTCCCATAGGCCTGTTCCTGATGTGTTGTAGGTTCCTTTGCCTTCGGTAACAACAATTTTCATAGGTTGGTTAATGAGATCATCAAACCCTTTGATATTTTTGGGGTTACCTTTGGCCACTGCAATGACTGCCGGATGAATGAACATGGGGACGACATCCTTACTGGCGATAAAAGGGTAATTCTCAAGATAGGCCGTCATGGATTGTTCAGATGCGCTAAAAATAATATCGGCATGCTGCTGTGCCTCCTTCGACCATTTTTTTTCAGGTCCGTAGATGACTTCAACATGCTGCCCAGTTTTTTTCTCAAAACTGGCCGCTGCTTTTATCAATGCAGTATGGGGGCCTCCTGGTCCATACAAACGAACTACGCCATCTTTAGGCTGATGGACGATAGTCGTATCCAGAAACTGCCCGCCAGCATAAAGAGAGAATGATGCCAGAATACTAGCGGTTGCAATGATAAGTTCTCTGATTTTCATAAATATTATGCTCTATTAAGTAGGTGATGCAGATAGTTCAATGCAGGTGCCTTTGAACAGTACGTCGCTTTCAAGATTGTTATTTGCCGTAATAAAAATCTCACCGCTGTTTTTTACAGTATTCCATTCAGTTGGCGTGAGGAGTTTTGAGGTTTGCAACTCAGCAAAACGGCCTAGCAATGTTATTTTGCCAGTATCTTTATCCTTTGCCCATAACATAGCCATTTCCATATTAGTATCCGCCAAGTGATGCCGTGTGTTGAATTTCAAGCGCATACTCGATTCCCCTGGTTTATCACCTTTGTATGCCATAAGCACAAAGTAATCATTTTTTTCTGCTGACGACATGACGGCTATATAACTGGGTGATACTATTTTAGACTCATTCATAAATAGCATTGTGCTAGACAACAGGAATAGAAGCAGCGCACAAGCCAGAGACAATGATGGCCATTTTTCACCCAGCCACCGATGCCAAAAGTATGCTTTATCCGGCTTACCCAATGTGGCTTCGATGTTTCTCCATACCCTTGAAGGCGGTTTATCTGATGTCATTGTCTCCAGACCACTGAGATGCGAACGCCATTGCATAATGAGCTCATACCAGGTTGTGTCGTTGGCGATCAGCGATTCCAGCCGTCTTCTCGTCTTTAGAGACAAGGTGCCAAGAAGATACTGACTGACAAGATGCTCCCGTATCGCCAAGTTGCTATAGCGAGCTGGAGTTAAGCGTCTATGCATTGCTTCAGTTCCTTCAAACCTCTACGGATCCATGATTTTATTGTTCCCAGCGGATGTGCCAATCGCTCAACAATTTCTTCATGAGAATAGCCATGGATATAAGCCAGCTTTATAGCTTGCCTTTTTTCTTGAGCCAGTGAATACAGACAACGATTTAATATTGAAAGGTCATCAGCAGCATCGGTTTCATTATTTCCCTTCGCTTCCGGTAATATATCATTTTCTTCAAAAATTGGATGAAGACGGCCATGTTGCCGGATATGATCAATAGCCAGATTACGCATTAACTGACACATCCAGGCCCAAGGGTAACTCACTGGGCTATGGTCGGCAGTAAACCAGATTTTCAGGTATCCTTCTTGCAGTAACTCGGCTGCAATATCGCGATCAGCAACAATTTTTATAAGCAGCCCATACAATCTGCGGTTGGTACGGTTATACAACCGTTCAAATGCTTTTTTATCCTTCAGTTTTATTCGGGAAAATAGCATTTGCAGTTCTTCATTTGCTGTGATCACTCTGACCTCAGAAGCGTTGTTTAAAGATGGACTAAATGCCAGATATTTTTCACCTTATCACCCGTTATATCTCCAGGTTGTTTGTCTTTGACCCATGTATACAAGGGACTTCCCTGATACGCCCACTGATAGGTGCCATCTTTGCGTGTGAGGACACTAAATGCTCCACTTGCCGTATCATTCTTCTGTGCAGCCAGTGGTGGCCAGTGGGTTGCGCAATCCTCATAACATACTGACACCCCATTACTGTCTTTAGAGAAAGTATAGAGCGACATATTATCTTTATTAGTTAAAATATTGCCTGATTCGGTAGAGTAAACCTTAACCGGTACCTTATCTGCCCGGGCAAGAGACCAGATATTTTTGACACCAGCGCCAGTAATATCCCCAGGCTTTTGATCCTTATGCCATAAGTAAAGCGGGCGGTGGTTTAGCGCCCATTGTAATTTTCCATCTTTACGTTCAATTTTAGCTAAACCAGGGATCTGCGAACTCTCTTCTGTTACTAACAATGGGGGCCAAGCTTTGGCACAGTCACCATAGCAATTAGATTGATCCGCCTTATCGTTGTCGAAGTAGTAGAGGGTCATGCCTTTGTTATTCGTGTAGACCTGGCCTAATGACGTCTCTTGTGTTGAGAGATCGGAAGCCAGAGCAGAAAATGCCAAGAGGCCGATAAGTACTGGTGCAAAACGAATCTTCATCATTATTTCCTTGATGTACATTGAATGTCATTAGTAGAGACGTTCAAGTTCTGGATTTGGATGCACTCAAAGAAAATTTATTTTATCTGCGTCAGTAGCGCTCGCGTGCAGTCAAGGGATATAGCCTAGGTTGTGATGCCCTGTTCTCGTAGCTGACCCCTAGCATATCGCCAGGGGTAGGGTATTGATTAGCATGGTAATGTGTTCATGGACTGATACCTCTCACATCACGTTTTGTGCATCACCACCAGGCGTAACTGTTCGACGCAGTCGCGGCCCTGTTTGATAAGTTTACCGAACTCTTCACTGTTAATTTCATCGTGGCTGAACCAACTGACTTTCTGCACTTCTCGATAACGGTAATGGTAACCGCTGCTCCTTGGTTCGGCTTGCAGGTCGATGTCGAACCATGGCGAACGTATCTGGCAACTGCGTGCCGGTTCAACGATTTTGCTGCCAGATAGATTGACGTCATAGGAGAGAGTCTGCGGATCGCCCAGATAGATATCTGCCAGTTGCCCCTCACTGCGATATTTGGCGAAGGCATCCCACTCTTTGGCAAGATCCTCGCGGTTATAAATATACTGGTTCCCGAGGATATCCAGAGCGTGCAGGTCGGTAAGAGTGGCATTCACGCGGTAACTTGCCGGGATCACGAAAAGGCTGTCTTCGCGTTGCAAATTACATTCACTCACTTCTTTGGCGAAGTTGCTGCACAGACTCTGATCGGAACTGGTGCGCCCATTTTGACGATCGTTCACACTGAGCTGCATTAACGCGGTGTTAGACAAGTCCACGCTAGCGGTAACTTTGGCTTTGCCGTCAGCTGTATATTGGTCGTTACGGACCACCTGGATTGATTCGGCGGGCGTTTCCAACGGAATATTGTCCTGCCGTACCTGCCCATCGGCGCCAAATATTAATGCCCAACGCTGCTGAATATCAGGCATGGTGCGCCCGGGAGCAAAGACCGGGTTGGTTGGGTCCAGCCACCAGGTTTTGCCATCCACCTCGGCCCGTACAATCGCATGATTGGGGGCGAAAATCCCCGGGATCAACAGACTGGGTGCCACATCACCTCGTTTAACCAGGGCTGGCTCAGCTTTGATCCCGGCGGCCTTGAGCATGGCGCTGAGCAGTATTGCCAGGTCTTTACAGTCCCCATAGCCATGGCGTTCTATCTCTGCCAAAGAAAATGGGACATATCCACGTTCGCTGGCACGCCAGTCCCCTAGATAACGGTAGTTATCGTAGATATATTGCATCAGCGCGGTGACTTGCTCCGGTGCCGGTTTACCTTGATTCATGGCCACTGTTGCCGCTGCACCTTGAGGCAGTTTGGCAGTGAGTAGCTGATTATAACGTTGTGCCAAGGGGGCGAAGTTGTCTTGTAGGCTGAGTGAACTGCCCAATTCCAGGCGGGGGATCTGCCGTAGATAGCCGTTGTTGGATTCATTTATATAATTCAAATAGAGCGGTGCCGTCTTGAGGCTGACTTTTACACTCTTTTTATCCGCGCTCTGCTCAATATGGTAGGCGTTCATCTGCTCGCTGCGCATAAAGATTGGGCGTTCGGCGATAAAC
Organism: Serratia aquatilis; assembly: GCF_044865145.1. NCBI lineage: Bacteria > Pseudomonadati > Pseudomonadota > Gammaproteobacteria > Enterobacterales > Yersiniaceae > Serratia > Serratia aquatilis. The sequence goes on from NZ_CP173186.1 coordinate 2,604,983, forward strand.
TCAGCTTCAAAGCGGTCATAACGTACCGGCGCAGCGTTAAGGAATAGCACATAGTGAAAATGGGGGCTTAGCGGCTTGGCGGAAAAGTGTTCACGCAGGGTATAGCTGATACGGCTACCAACACGCAGGTTAGGGAAGGCAAATGATGTCTGCCGCTCACGCAGAAAGCCTTGGTCCGGGTTGGGGGCCATCCGAGTGTCAATCTGCGACTTGTCTAACGGCACCGGCTTTTCACCAGGTTGGGTTAGCTCAGTTTTTTCAATAGTCAGACTGTCGTTTTCCGCATAATTGCGATCGATGCGCGAAAGCATGTCACGGCCATTTGGCTTTAGGATGGTGTAGGTGTATGTGCTGACGCAGTCTGTACTATTATCCAAATTGAATTTACAACGAAACGCCGTCTCGTTAGAGAGAGGCGCTTCGTCAATGGGTTGGAGTGACGCCAAGACTGAGGTTGAGGCAAAGAACAGACTAGCGGTAAGCAGTGAGAGTGGGAAGGGGGAACAGGGCATTAAGACCTCAATATGCATTTTCTTGAATGATAATGATAATTAAATTCAAATTTGAATGCACTTGATTATTTGAGAAAATTCTTACTTACCAGGGATATAATAGATCGTTTATTTAACCCATTAGCAGGGGCTTGTCACACCAAGGCCAAGTTTTATGGCATAAAGTCCTAGGCTGTGTCCCCCAATGGTTCCAGCCTAGTTATAGATCGCATTGATAGCATTAGCCATGGTGGATGTTTAGACCATAGGCCGATTTGCTGTCAGTATCTGCACTTGTCATTGTAACGGGAGTGAACGTCGAGATGAAAACCCCAGAGATGCCTGAGAATGAAGAACGGCGACTAAAAGCGCTGCGTTCCCTGCACCTATTGGATACCTTGCCTGAAGAGCGCTTCGACCGCATAACGCGCATGGCCCGGCGTTTGTTTAGTGTGCCTATCGCGTTGGTCAGCCTGGTTGATGAAAATCGGCAGTGGTTCAAGTCCAACTGTGGGTTGGAAGGGGCTCAAGAAACGGCAAGGGATATTTCACTGTGCGGTCACGCAATCCTGGGTGACGATATTCTGCTGATCCCCGACACGTTGCAGGATGAGCGTTTTGCCGATAATCCTCTGGTCAAAGACGCCCCGCATATCCGTTTCTACGCGGGTTGTCCGTTGAACTATGCCGACGATCTTAAAATAGGGACTTTGTGCCTGATCGATGATAAACCAAGGCGTTTTGATGCAGAGGACGCGGTGGCTCTGCGCGATCTGGCCTCAATGGTCGAAGATGAACTGCGTGCTTTTCAGGCATCGACCTCTGATGAACTGACGAAAATCTCTAACCGTCGGGGGTTTATCTGCCTGGCGAGCCACACATTGCACTATTGTCAGAGTAAAGGCGTTAAGGCCTGTCTGGTATTTATCGATCTTGATAAATTCAAAACGATTAATGATACCTATGGCCATGCTGAGGGAGACAGGGCGCTGATTTACTTTGCAGGGCTGATGAAACGAGCCCTGGGCTGTTTCGATGTGATTGCCCGTTTGGGTGGCGATGAGTTTGTTGCACTGATGAGCAACCGGGTGAAAAGCGAGGCCGAAAAGGAAATTATCGCATTGCAACAGCGCATAGCTGAACACAATGCCTCAAAAGTTACACCTTATGAACTGGCTTTCTCTTACGGGATTGTCGAGTTTGACCCAAACGATCCGCAAAGTTTGGAAACGTTGCTGGCAGCGGGGGACTCCATTATGTATCGGGTCAAGAAATCCAAAACCAGCCTGGATTGAAGCCACAAAAGTAAAAGGCCGGGTAAAATGAGTTTACCCGGCCTGGTTAGCTTAATTATTCAATTAGTAATCAATTGCATCGCGGATGATTGGGCAGGTCATACAGTGGCCGCCGCCGCGTCCACGTCCCAACTCGCTACCGACAATCTCGATAACTTCAACACCTTCTTTACGCAGTTGGGTGTTGGTTTTGGTATTACGGTCATACGCCAGAACGACGCCAGGTGATAGCGCCACCATGTTGTTACCGCTGTCCCACTGCTGACGTTCGGTATCGTAGTCGTTACCCTCGGTTTCAACTACACGCAGTTTCTTCAGGTTCAATGCCCCAGCAACCGCTTCGACGAAAGTACCTTTGTCACGGCTCAGTTTCATCCCTGTCGGGCCATCGTCAGGGCGCAGGGAGAAGGTCTTGATCTGATCGACAATGGCCGGATAAAGCGTAACCACATCGCGATCACAGAAGGTAAATACCGTGTCAAGGTGCATGGCAGCGCGCAGTTTCGGCATCGCGGCAATCATAACCCGCTCAACACCAGAGTGCTTGTTGGAGAACAATGCGGCCGCCAACTGGGTGATCGCCTGATGCGAAGTACGTTCGCTCATCCCAATCAGCACCGTTTTGTTACCAATCGGCATGACGTCGCCACCTTCCAGGGTTGCGGTGCCGTGATGCACGGTTGGATCCCCCCACCAGACGTTGACATTGGCGGAGCCAAAGTCCGGGTGGAATTTATAAATTGCCGTCGTCAGGATGGTCTCTTCGTGACGGGCCGGCCAATACAGTGGGTTCAGGGTGACACCACCATAGATCCAACAAGTGGTATCACGGGTATACAAGGTGTTCGGCAACGGTGGCAGCAGGTATTCGGTAATACCAACCGCCTCACGGATCAGCTTCAGTTCCTCGTGATCGGCGTAGCCTTCTTTCGCCAGCTCGGTGGTGGAAAGGCCGCCGATCAGCACTTCTGCCAATGCGCGCGGGGCCAACCCATCCAGGAAGCTGCGGGTTTCATTCAGAATACCCAGCGACACTTCATTCGGGACAATCTGTTGATCGAGGATCCACTTTCTTGCCTCTGGCAGTGCCAGAGTTTCGGTCAGCAGATTGTGCATCTCGACCACATCGACGCCGTGCTCACGCATTTTGGTCATAAAGTCAAAATGATCACGTTTGGCACGCTCAACCCACAGCACATCGTCAAACAACAGATCATCACAATTACTTGGCGTCAGCCTGTTGTGCGCTTTACCAGGTGCGCAAACCATCACTTTATGTAATTTACCAACTTCTGAATGCACACCGAATTTTGTCTGTGTCTTTTTTTTAGTCGACATAATGACTTGCCTCGATCAGATAGTAATAACGCCTGTCGCAATGTTGTAAATTGCAACGACTGCGGCGACCATGACGATAACAAAGAGCCCCATTTCGGCCGGTGTGAACAGTTTTGCGTGCTGTTCGCGTTTGGCCATAATGTACAGTACTGTGCCTGGGCCGTAGATAATGGCCGACAGCAACAGATATTTCATACCCCCAGCGTAGATCATCAGCAGTGAATAGAAGGTAGCGACAACCGCAATGATCAGGTCTTTCTTGTGATCGGCTTTGTCGTTTTCATACGTTTCCCCAGTCAACGCGAGTTTCAAGCCATAAGCGCCAACCAGCAGATAGGGTATCAACGTCAGTGAACTGGTCAGTTCAAGTGCCAACTGGAAGGCATACTGGCTGAACAGGGTCAGGATGAGGAACACCTGAATAGTAATGTTAGTCAACCACACGGCTGAAGAGGGCACGGCGTTAACGTTTTGGGTAGCAAACACTTTTGGCATGATTTCGCTTTTTGCTGCAGAGAACAGCACTTCAGCGGCCAGCAGTGACCAAGAGAGATAGGCTCCAAGCACGGAAACTATCAATCCGACGCTAATGAAAATGGCACCCCAGCGGCCAACGATGGCTTCGAGTACTCCGGCCATGGAAGGCTGACGCAGGGCGGCCAAATCAGGACGCAACATCACGCCATATGACAGCATGGTGATCATCACCAACAGGCACAGTACACCGATGAACCCCATTACCGTGGCGATACCAACGTGTTTACGCTCTTTGGCATATCGGGAGTAGACGCTAGCCCCTTCAATACCCAGGAACACAAATACCGTTACCAACATGGTGCTGCGTACCTGGCTGAATAGCGATTCTGGTTCAGTCGTTGGCACGATAGCCGCTGCTGCATGGCCCACATAGCCATAATCGTTAAGGTGAGACAAATCAGCGGCACTTGCGGCACCAGCGGCAACTTCCGGTGCGCCCCAGAAGTTGAGCGCGAACATGTCACCCTTGAAGGCAAAAATCAGCACCACAACAAATAGGATAATCGGCAGGATTTTGGCAACGGTGGCAATCGTGTTGATGGCCGCCGCACTTTTAACCCCACGAAGTAGCAGAATATGGAATCCCCACAGGATGACAGAAGCCACTAATACTGCTGGAATAGTATTTCCGTCACCAAATATAGGGAAGAAAGCACCGAGCGTAGATTTGATTAATACAAAATAAGAGACGTTACCAATACAGGTACCAGCCCAGAATCCAAGAGCAGAGGCAAATCCGAGATATTGACCGAATCCTGCTTTGGCATAGATAAAAACCCCTGAATCGAGGTCGGGTTTTCGTTGAGCCAAGGTTTGGAACACAAAGGCCAGCATTAACATACCACCGCCCGCAATACACCAGGCTATGATGGCACCAAACCCCCCTGTTGCGCGCCCAAAGGTTGCCGGTAAAGAAAATATCCCGGCACCTATCATGGAACCCACTACTAATGCAGTGAGGGACCATAGGGACAATTTATCTGTTGATGAGCTCGTCATAATTTTCCTTACTGACACCAAGTCAATTAAGTGATGCGTTATTAAGGCAGAACGTGACTGACGTACTTACGATTAAATCATAGACATAACCGTCAATTTTTCCTGTCGTGAAAAAAACCTTTGCAGTCAGTATCAGCTTCCTCGCTTTTAGATCTATCGAAACCCCGTGCGTTAACAGAACAAAAAACTAAAAAAAAGAACATTCCTAACCATAAATCCTAAAAAATGGTTAAAATAAAAATAGCGTCTTATTTTTTGTTGCATAAAAAAATATGAAATGATCATCCACAAGCTGTGGACGCTAGCCTAAAAGTAAAAAAAATCCATGAAAAACATGTTTCTTTCATTATTCTGTCACAATTGATTTTATAAGGTTGCCACCAGTATCTGGAGCGATAACAGTTGGAATGAAATAATCGATACCGAGATCGGGATTGTCTCTTGTCACGGGCTGCAGAGTTGTTCAAAAGATAAGCAGTCAATTACCCGCTAACCAAGCAATTTCGCATTGTGCAGTGATGCGTATTGTACTAAGGTTATTTTTATAAAAAACAGTAAGGTAATTAAATTTGACTCGACTACAGGTGGTAGCATAATGATTAGTAATGTCAGTCAGAATGCGTTAAAAAGTTTGAGTTGCTTTGCAGCCGTCACATTCTTTTCAACGAGCCAGATGTGTGCCTATGAGTGCTTTCTGAATGCTAACTCAATGAGTGTGCTCTATTTTGTCTCTATAATATCCAAGCCTCTGTTTTTCATCATTCTTGGTTATATAGATGAAGTGGAGAAGCTAACCAGAGTTGATATAGTCACTAAAATCAAGTCTATCATCATGATAATGATATTCTGGAATATTGTGTTATCACTGCTAAAGACTAACTATATACAGCCAGGTTATATTTTACAGAATGGCATACTTTTAAGTATGGGGGTAATTTATTTGGTCTACCCCGTCATTCTTAAAGCCATTAAAAATTTAAAAGTCACTGCTGCGGTTTTTGTCGGTTTTGTTGCCATTATTGCGTTGCTCGACATATTCAGCCCAATTGATACTAAAGATGACCCACTTTTTATTTCCAGTTACTCATTTATCTGGGTCTGGGGTGGGTATTATATCTTCGGCCACGTGTTGGGTGAAGCTCCAGGCAGACTGTTCACCAAAAAAGCTAGCGTACTGCTAGCGGCAAAAATAATGGTTATTCCCATCGGCATATCTATGTTTTTCTATGAGCGCTATTTGTCCACAAATACGCAAATTAGTGTGGCCGGCTGGTTTGTGCTGGAACACTTACACCTGTTGGCCATGAGCCTGGCACTGTTTGTCTTGTTTGATAACATCAACATAAAGAATGGGCTGATAACCCGTATTGTTGAGTTTATCAGCCCGGCAATGGTAGGTGTTTACATCGTTCATTACAGTGTATTTTACTTTATTACTACGCTGTATGACTTCAACGATGCAACATTAAAATTACCCCTCCTGATCCTGGTATTTATCGCCTCAGTATTGGTTTCTCGGCTGTTATTATTAAACCGTTTCACTGCCAGAATCATTTCCTTTTGAGCCCTTCTGCGCTGGGGTAACCGGTATGTGTCGAATATTGATACCGGTAATCCCCAGAGCCAGCGTGATCAGCGGTGCTGCAATATTAAACACCGCAAACGGCATGTAGGCCATGGTTGAAACACCCAGCACGGCAGCCATGTAAGCCCCGCAAGAGTTCCAGGGTACCAAAGGCGAAGTTACGATACCTGCATCGGAAACTGCCCTCGACAGGTTTTCTGGCGCTAGCCCTCGATTGGCAAATTCTGCTTTGAACAGGCGGGTAGGTAACAGTAGAGCTATGTACTGGTCGCCAGCGGCGATGTTCAGCCCAATAGCTGTGGCAACCGCCGAGGCTAGCAGACGTGCTGTGGTTCTGGCACGAAGCAGCAACGGGGTGACCAGTTTGTTCAGCAGGCCAAAATCATCCACCATAATGCCGAAGGTCACGGCACCAATAATCAGCCAGATTGTCAGCAACATGCTGTCCATACCACCGCGTGAGAGTAGCGCGTCAATCTGTGCTAGTCCTGAGTTCTCCTGAAAACCTGTTGCCATCGCCAGCCAGATTGCCTTAATGGCAAGTATCGGGGATGCGAGATTCGGTTCTGCAATAAAACGTTCCAGCACTTGCGGCTGCAGAATAGGCGTCATGATACCTGCCAATAGGGCGGCACACATGATAGCCAAAGGCGCGGGGACTTTGCACACCGATAAAAACAACAGAAAAACCAGCGGTAACAGATTCCACGGGGTGATATGAAACAGTTCATTAAACCGGGTAAGTTCACTATTGGTGACCGTCTCATTAAAAGCTGTGTCCTGGCTCATACCGAGGACAATAAAAACAATCAGGGCAATTAATGCGGCAGGGACAGTACTCCAGAGTTGAGCGCGAATATGCTTATAAAGTTCTACGCCGTTTAACTGTGCGGCCAACACGGTGCTTTCTGACAGTGGCGAAATTTTGTCGCCAACATAGGCACCAGAAATGACTGCACCAGCAGTCATTTCTGGCGATAACCCAAGCATATTAGCCAAGCCAACCAGGCCAACTCCCAGAGTACCGGCGGTTGTCCAGGAACTGCCAATGCTAAGAGATACCCCGATACAGACCAGGAACGCAATCGGATAGAACCAGTTCGGGCTAATCAGCAGTACGCCGTAATAGACCATGGTAGGAATGGTACCTGACATATTCCAGGTACCAATCAATGCACCAACCGAGAAAAGAATGAAGATTGCGCCAGATACGGTGGCAATCCCTTTGCGGCCAGATTCAGAAATATCCCCCCAGGAATGACCATTTTTAAGAATGATCATTGAGGTAATCATGGTACTAATGATGATCCCAACCTGCAGCGGACCATTAACGGCACCTAACCCAAATATCGCCACCGAAGCGCCTACCAGCACAATCAAGGTGAAGATAGGGATCATGGCATCAAGATAACTGGGGGCTTTTACAGTACGCGTTTTTTTATTATTAAGGGCCATATGCACTCCATCGACGGTTGTGACAAGAAGGTTGCCTGAAGCCCACAAGAACGACGATACCTGTGGAAGCTACTGCGGTAAGTATAGCTTGCCGTGTTATATCACAATGATTATTTGCAATATTGCGACTGGTCAGGCGCATTTGGGGGGTAAGCAAGAATCTGCCAAAACTTTTCAATCCAACTTAAGGCGCACCACCATGGTATTTTTGAGGCTTGGTATATGTATGTAAACCCTGTTTATGGTGGGACAAGTTAGCCCGTTACGCTTTTCCACTTTGAGTTGTCCCCAGCAAGACGCCAGTTTGCCAGTGCCTTATGTGGAAGTCGGCGGCCCAAGGCATTTTGATAAAAAGCTGATTCAGGCTAGTGTCGATGGAGTAATGAATATCCTTGCCGATTATGCAATGAGTAATGAAAAGGTAGGGAAAGTTGCTAAAGATACAAATTTCTTCTTTGGCAACAAACTGGATACCATAGTTTCTAAAACCGGCGGTTACGTTGAAATGCTCGTCGACTTAGGTGACCAGGTAAAAGCTGGGCAAAAAATTGCTATTCAGCGTAATTTTTTTGGCAAGACGACAATGGAATATTTTTCTAATGTTAATGGCATGGTGTCAATAATTGCAAGAGATGCCTTGCGTGAACCTGGTACTGAATTATTGAGTATTCTCTCTTATGAAGAGGGTTGTAAAGAGCAGGGTTGTCAATATGTGGGAGAACTTGAGTAGTTAAGGCATTATAAATCAGTCAGTTGACTATTACCGACTGATTCCCTCGAAAAGGGCCCGCTTTTCTCCGAACCGGCTTTGTGGTGCAGATGTGAGTCGTGTCACAGGAATACGCCTGATGGCGCGGCCTGCAACATTTACGCTTGGGTATGGGGTAATGGTGGGAAGATGTGCTATTTTTTTATTGCCGTCATCGGGTAAAACAAAGTGTGCGGCAGGGATTACACATTGGCGAATATGGCCGGAGAAATAAATGACTCGTCTTACCGCAAAGGATTTCCCTCCAGAATTACTTGAACTCTACGATTATTATGCGCATGGAATCATCTCAAGGCGTGAGTTTTTTGATCGTGCCGCTCGTTTAGCCGCAGCAGGCTTGGTTGCTACCACGTTGATTGGTTCATTGTTGCCTGACTATGCACTTGCTCAACAGGTTAAATTCACCGACCCAGATATTACTGCCCAATACATTACCTATCCTTCGCCGAACGGCCATGGTGAAGTGCGCGGCTATTTGGTCCAGCCAGCCAAAGCGACCGGGCCAGTTCCCGGTATCGTGGTTGTTCATGAGAATCGCGGGCTGAACCCTTATATAGAAGATGTCGCTCGTCGGTTGGCTAAAGCGGGATTTGTCGCACTGGCGCCTGATGGCCTTAGCTCCGTCGGCGGTTATCCCGGTAATGATGATAAGGGTAGGGAGTTACAGCAGCAGGTTAACCCTGAGAAATTGATGAATGACTTCTTTGCCGCTATCGAATTTCTGATGAAGCATAAGGCAACGACAGGAAAAGTAGGGATAACCGGTTTCTGCTACGGTGGCGGTGTTGCGAACGCAGCAGCGGTCGCCTATCCCGAATTGGGTGCCGCAGTGCCATTTTATGGGCGGCAACCCAAAGCGGAAGATGTTCCACGCATTAAAGCTCCGGTGCTGCTGCACTATGCTGAATTAGATACTCGTATCAACGAAGGCTGGCCAGCGTATGAGGCAGCACTCAAAGCGGCGGGTAAAACCTATGAAGCCCACATTTACCCAGGCGTCAACCACGGTTTTCACAACGATTCAACCCCCCGTTATGATGAAGAAGCGGCCAAGCTGGCCTGGGAGCGAACTATTGCCTGGTTCCAACGTTATCTTTAAGGATCAGAATGAACAAATTCATTGCCCCGGTAGCACTGGAAAAAGCGTATCGATTACTCAATCATGGCCCAACGGTGTTGGTATCCGCCCGCCACGCTGGTGTTGATAACGTGATGGCGGCAGCGTGGGCCTGTGCGTTGGACTTTTCACCTGCCAAACTGATGGTAGTGTTGGATAAGACAACCCAAACCCGTGCGCTGATCGAGCAAAGTGGGGCTTTCGTTATCCAGGTACCTACCGTGGCGCAACTGCAACTGACTTATGACGTTGGCAACCTCAGCTTGCGAACTGATCCGGACAAACTAGCCAAATCGGGTGTGGAACTGTTTCGTTTTGACGGCCACGATCTTCCCTTTGTGGCTGGTTGTTCCGCATGGCTCGCATGCCGACTGATCCCAGAACCTCATAATCAGCAGACCCATGATCTGCTTATTGGTGATGTTATTGGCGCGTGGTCTGATACCCGCGTTTTCAAAGACGGTCATTGGCATTTTGATCATGCGGATCCCTCATTACGCAGCTTGCACTACATCGCCGGAGGCCAGTTTTATGCAATCGGTGAATCACTGAAAGCCAAATAGATGGGCTTACAGCATGAGGGAGAGCATTTTCTCCCTCAGTTATCACTTTGCCTACTGCGCCGACGGTTTGGCGTAACGACGAGAACCTGCGACACACAGGATAATCCCCAACGTGGTCACCAGCATCAGCGGACTTACCGGTTCACGTAACAAATATGCTGCAAGCGCAAGGCCAAAGAAGGGTTGTAGTAATTGGAGTTGACCGACGCTGGCAATACCGCCCATGGCCAATCCCCGATACCAGAAGATGAAACCAATCAGCATGCTGAATACAGAGACATAGGCCAGACCGATCCAGGCTGGAAGCGTAATGTCCGTTAAAGAAGAGGGCATCAGCCAAATCGATATAACAAGCATCAAGGGTAGTGATAATACAAGTGCCCAGCAGATGACTTGCCAGCCACCTAATTCGCGTGACAACTTTGCACCTTCTGCATAACCCAAACCACAAACAATAACCGCAGCAAGCATCAATATGTCACCGTTTATTGAGGCGGAAACGCCTTGGGAAAAAGCGAATCCTACAACCAGCATGCTGCCTATGATTGAAAATAGCCAAAAAGCCGGGCGAGGGCGCTCACCACCGCGTAATACACCAAACACCGCAGTGGCTAACGGCAAGAGACCAAGAAAGACGATTGAATGTGCAGAGCTAACTTGCTGTAGCGCCAGAGCAGTAAGCAGTGGAAATCCCACCACGACGCTCAATGCGACAACAATCAACGAAGCGGCATGGGAACGTACTGGACGCTTTTCTTTGAACAACCAAAGTAACGCGAACGCCAACAGACCGGCAATAGATGCACGCGCGACGGTGACAAACAAAGGGCTAAACTCTAGGACTGCTACACGCGTAGCGGGTAACGAGCCGCTAAAAATCACGACGCCCAGGAAACCATTAATCCATCCTTTGGTTATATTTTCCTTATTTTTCAATTGAATAAAAAACCTCTTGCATTGTTGATTGTTCAGGATTGTGAATTGCCATGTTATGACTCAAAATCATGACAATCAAATTATTGTCATGGATACAATTTGCATGGCGCGTGCCCGTTACAAATCGCTAGTCGACAGATTTGCTGCTGATATTCGCTCAGGCCAGCTCACTCCCGGCACTAGGTTACCAACCCATAGACAACTGGCCTTACGGGAGAAAATGTCATTAGTTACAGCGTCACGTGTGTATGCGGAACTGGAGGCGATGGGACTGGTTAGCGGAGAAACTGGCAGGGGAACGTTTGTTCGCGAAATCTCGCTGTCGGCAGATTTAGGTATCATCCAACAATCCGTTGCCGCGGATATGCTCGATCTGAATTTCAACTATCCATCGCTGCCGTCACAGACCGAATTGCTAAGAAATGCATTGCGTCAATTAGCATCCTCCGGCGATCTGGAAGCGTTATTGCGCTATCAACCACATGGCGGAAGGCCACATGAGCGTGCTTGTGTTTCCAGGTATTTGAGCAATCACAGGTTAAATATTGCCGCGAAAAATGTCCTGCTGGTCAACGGGGCTCAACATGGGCTGGCGATCACCGTAATGGGATTGTTAAAACCTGGTGACGTTGTTGCCGCCGATGCACTGACCTATCCGGGCTTTAAAATACTGGCTGAAATATATGGTCTTGAACTGGTTTCCATCCCTGCGAAGGATCATGGCCCGGATCTGGACGAGCTTGAACGGCTATGTCAGCGTAGGCGTATACGCGCTATTTATTGTATGCCGACATTACATAATCCACTAGGTTGGGTAATGAAAGCTGGTCAGAGAAATCGCTTGGTAGAATTAGCGCAAAAGCATCACTTATTGATCATTGAAGATGCTGTTTACGCTTACCTAGCAGAGTCGCCGCCGTTGCCTTTAGCTATGCTAGCGCCGGAAACAACGGTATATATATCGGGGTTTTCGAAAAATGTCGCACCAGGAATGCGTGTTGGTGCCGTTGCTGCGCCGGAAAAATGGATACCCTCATTAGAGCGCGCCATCAGGGCAACAGCATGGAATACGCCGGCTGTTATGACTGCCATCATATGTGAGTGGATCGAAGACGGAACCGTTGCCCGGCTTGAAGAGGAAAAACGTGAGGATGCGCGATTGCGCCAGTCTGCTGCCAGGGAGCTTTTAGCGGGCTTGGATTATATCAGTCACCCTAGTTCATATTTTATCTGGTTACCGTTGGCTGATGAGGTTAGGGCGGATCAGGTGGTCATGGCCCTGCAAGAAAAACTGGTTTCGGTTTCTACAGCGGAACCTTTTGCCACCTCGAAACATGTCCCTCATGCTATTCGTTTGGCTCTAGGATCACTGGATCTGCCAACGCTTCGCAAAGCATTGGCAACGGTCAGGCACGTCATCAAGTTGCAGACAGACTTATAAGGTTCGTTTTGATGAAATCAGCAAGGGAAATGTAGCCATTGGCAGCCAGATTTCACGTAGCGCGATCAAAAGGAAAATCCCCTGCGCTAAGCCTTTTTTGTACAGATTGACATCAACTGCGCATATAACGGTCGATGTTTAACCGATACCAGCGATAGTTGAGTACCGCATTGTCTATTTTCTTTATATTTCGATCAGTATATAATTAGACGTATATCGAAATAAGATGGGCTATAGAATTTATGAACGACGTCTTTAAAGCCATTGCGGATCCTGCGCGCCGGGAAATCTTACACCTGCTGCGTCACCAAGAGTTAACGGCCGGTGATTTAGCTCATCACTTCAACATGACCAAGTCAACTATGTCCCATCACTTTTCTGTGTTGGTCAATGCGGATCTCATCACGCGGAGGCGTGACGGGCAGACTATCTGGTACAGCCTTAATACGACGGTACTACAAGATATGATTGCATGGGCGATGGATCTAACATCCCTAACCAAAGATAAAGGAAACATATGAAAAAAATACATATCCTTGTTTGCGTGTTACTGATCGTAGCAGCCGCAATTGCCACACTGATATACTACTCTGAGCTGCCTGCATCGATTCCAGTGCACTGGAGTTTTGATGGCATGCCTGACAAATATGGTCCGCGCGCTATGTTATATCTACTGGGGCCGGGGCTTATGAGTATGATGTTAGCTCTTGGACTTTGTCTGCCTTGGTTATCCCCCAAACGCTTTGGACTTGAATCCTTCAAGGCGACATATTCCTACTTTATCGTTGTGCTCGTCGGTCTATTTGGTCTTTTTTACGCCGTGGTGCTGCATGCAATATTGACGGACACTTTGGAAATACAACGCACGATCTTTGCTGGCGTATTCATGCTATTAATCCTAGTGGGTAACCCAATGGGTAAAGTTAAGCGCAATTTCTATGTAGGAATTAAAACTCCTTGGACTTTGGCCAGCGAACGAGTCTGGTACGCCACCCACCGTCTTTCCGCGCGAGTGATGGTGGCCAGCGGTTTACTTGGGCTCATTGCGGTATATATCGGTGCCAGTACATGGATCCTTCTGGTTCTAGCCAGCAGTTGGATTGTTATTGTTACCGTATTTTCTCTAGTTTTTTATAAACGGCTGGATGCGTTAAACCACGACTAAGCAATTGCTAGGCTGTGTCCCTTAATTGCCCGTGGTGCCGTCGCAGACCCAAAAGCCCGTTATCAAGGCGGAGGGTGAAGGGCAGAGTGGCCCTCTGTTCAAGCCCGACAACACAGAAAACGGGCTTTTGGGGCGCGACCCTTCGGGCTGGGGCCATTTGCGCGCATTGCGGCGTTGTTCGCCGCTTATTTGGTCCACCAAACCTCGCGGCTCTCGCCTTGCCCTGTGCGCAAATGACCGCCAGCGGCGCTCGCGTGCAATTAAGGGACACAGCCTAACATATGAGGGAATTACCGTGTACGTTTCCCGGTTACCCCAATTCTTCTGTACAAAGCGTAAAAGGGCATATGCGCTTATGGTATGTGAAACCAAATGGGGAGGTTTATAATAATGAGAACTATCACTATTGAGCCACATAATCCCCATTGGTTTGATGCATATGAAAAAGAGCAGGTTAAACTTAAAGATGTTTTATCAGATGAAGTGTTATCTGTACACCATATTGGTAGCACCTCGGTACCTGGGCTGGCAGCAAAGCCAGTTATTGATATTTTACTTGAGATTAAAAGCCTCGAAAGACTCGATAATTATAATACGATCTTACAGCAGTTAGGATATACGCCACGGGGAGAGAATGGCATCTCTGGCCGACGCTATTTTATTAAAGGCGGTGATAGCCGTACGCATCATATTCATGCTTTTGAATCCGGAAGTATTCATATTACCCGGCATTTAGCCTTCCGGGATTATCTCCGTAGGCACACTGATATCGCCCAGCAATACGCGGCGATTAAATTTAAGGCTGCTGAGTCTTGTGATCATGACTCAGCAATCTATTGCCAGCTAAAAAGTGAATTTATTCATTTGCATGAAAAAATGGCATTTGAGGCACTGGCTCTTAATGTGGATCAATCACTTGATGCTCAGGGTTGCTAAGCGTTAATGTGCTATGTGAGTAGTTACAAGTTCAAGATCTTCTTCCCATGGGCCCCCTTTTAAAATAGGGGATTATCTTGCCAGGTGCTGGATGAACTTATTAAGTCTCGGTGTGATTGATGCGTCGCGCTTGATCGTACTTTGTCTTCCAGTATTGATTGTCCAGCTTTGAAACCGTGATGCCGACTTTGGTCGAGGCATGAAGAAACTTGCCATCCCCAACGTATACGCCAACATGACGCTCTTGCGCCGAAGTTTTAAAAAAAACCAAGTCGCCAGTAGTCAGATCTTCCTTGGCAACGCGTGAACCTAACTTGATTTGTTCGTGCGAAGTTCTTGGCAAACGGAAAGAAAACTCATCCTTAAAAACGCGCTGCATATAAGCAGAGCAATCAATCCCTTGGCGTGAGTTGCCACCGAATTTATAGCGTACGCCTACCCATTCATCATAATGGTCTAGGATTTTTTTAAGTCTTTGCGTGTCGTTGTACCCTGATTTCTTAGAGGACTTTTCACTGACAAACGATGAATTATAAAAATCCTGCTGATAACTGGAACTTGCAGTGGCAGAAAAAACGGATAATGGAGTTAAAACAAAAATAAATGGAGTAAAAATATTTAACATGGCTAAATTAAAATAACTGTATCTAGAGTGAACTCCTGTCAGGAATCCTTATGAGCGGACAAACATTACATAATATCTGCACAAAAATAAATCAGCTCGTGGTTAATTATCGAACAATCTGTCAAGTCAGATTGGTTTTAGCTGTCCTTATTGTCTTTGTCATATGTTTAAGAGTGGCTTTTTCGTTCTTGTATATACTCAAAATAATTCGAGTTGCATGACAAAAACGCAATGCGTTTTTTAACAGCGTTTGCGCTGGCCACGCAGTGGTCAGGCCCAGAATTGGGCCGAGTAACGCGGCAAGTCCGAGAGCCGCCAGAAGCATGTGACTGGTGCGAACGAACGCAGCCAACACCCATGCAACTTGAAGTATGGGGGGCTTTGTTGAAGTGTTCGGGTAGACCAGGGAGTCACACAGCCTTTACAATCATGCGGCGTATTAAACTCGAACTCACTGTTGTTATAAAGCAACACGTTAGGCGTTATGTGAGCCTACAAGGCTGAATTATTGGCTTGACGCAATACCTGATTCAAATGCAAAGCGGAAGAGGTCTGCATCTCGCGATATTCCTAACTTGCGCATGGCGCTGGCTTTCTGAGAGCTAATAGTTTGCTTGGTGCGATGTAACTGAGAAGCAATTTCATTAACTGACAGGCCTGAAACATAAAGACGGATAACTTCCATTTCGCGTTTGGTCAAAGCAAGGTGTGGAACGGGATTCTGCATAATTCCGCTATGGCCTGTTATTAGATCCTTAGTCGGAAAATAGTTCGAACCGGCATAAACCGCATGGATCGCCGAGACTAACTGGTTGGTATGCTGTGATTTTCCTAACACACTGTTTATCCCGAGCTTAGCCAACTCCTGAGTTAGCGCCTGGTTTTCCAAGGTGGTGAAAACCACAATTTTCAACTGTGGCTTCACACGCTTGATATGGGACAACAGGCCAACACCATCACCGTATTTACCTCCCGGCATAACGTAATCGGTTACTAACACATCACATTCTGTTTTGTGTAACAGCTCAACTAGCGTATTGGAGTCTAACGCCGTACCTAAAACCTCCAAGGTTGGGAGTTTAGCCAGTTCATGCATTAACCCTGCCAGCAAGGCAGGGTGGTCGTCAGCGAGCAACAGGCGAGTTTTCATGTTTTGGCCACATCCTTTACAGGATCACTGTACTGGTTTGATGATGAAGTGTGTATTACTAGCATAGACTTTTCTTCGTCACTCGGCAGAGTTTTCCGAGAAACCTCGTTCTTGTCAGTTATTCCCTTGATTATTGCAAGACTAGTTCGTTTTTGTTGAACTGCTATTTCTGAGCAACTCCACATACATCATGATAGCGTTTTTTATGAGGCTGAACTGTTTTATGGTTCGTTTATGCTGCCGTGTTAACTCCCCAAACTAAATCACTTGTTCGCTTTCGTTGCTACCAGCGCTGGTTGGTTTTTGGCTGTGGTACTTTTATCACCCTTACGCTTTTCTTAGCCTTTTTTATGGGTGTAAAAATCAAAGTACTCAATCACATTGAGATATTACATCAACACTTTATGTCTGAGTCTGCCCGGTTGGAGAAGGAGATTCTCGAACGAGAAAGTGTTTTCCGGACGGTACTGATCGGTGCGGAAATATTATTGAAAGAGGATATTTATCTCGACGAAGCTTATCTGCCCCAATACCGCCTAAGCCATCAACAGGTGCTTTTGGCGTCGAAGCCTGACATGGCTTCACAATGGATCTTGAGCCCTGAAAATTTTACAGCGAATGAAAAGTTTGCCAGAAATTTTTTTGGATTGACCGCGTACATCGGAAGAATTTTTTCTGCTGATAGCATGATGATGATGAAAGAAGATGTTCTATCCAGCTATTTATACAGTATAGAGGACAGGGTACTAGGTTTTATTCCTGCACCTGAGCTGGCCGCACGTGAGCAGCTTCAATCAGATCGAAAATATTATCTGAATTTGCTTACGCAAGATGTAGATAGAAATATATTCTCGTCTGGGCAGAGAGCAAGCAAGCAGGATTTAAACCGCTTATATTGGATACCACCCTATTTAAACCCCTATTCAGGAAAAAAAGTACTGCGTCTTGCTGCACCGCTCTTGCTGGATAGAGCACCGTTTGCAGTTCTTGTTATGGAGTTTGCCCCTCCGACGCTGATACCAACTCATACTCAGGAAGCTCAACTGGGTACCTATACGCTTATGTCAAAACAAGGGGATATCATCAGCGAATATATTGCGCAACCTGATACTCAGCGATGGGGTGTGGCGCAATCTATCCTGCATAATGAAGAGGAAACAGCAGCGCAGTATCAGGAAAGAGGAATTACTTTCGTCGCAGCTTTGGGGGATACCGATTGGTTTCTGGTATTTCACTGTTCGTGGCGCGAGATCGCAGCCGTTATAGCTTTTGAGGTGAGGGGCGATGCCCTTGTTATCCTTGGAACTCTGCTGTTTGTCTGGTGTTTTCTGATCTATTTTAAACTCTACATTTTCCGTCCGGTAATCAGGCGGTCCCAACAGGTTTTTGAAAGTGAACAACTGAGCCGCACCCTGATTGAAACTGCTCCGGTGGGGCTGGGGCTGTTGGCCCTGGCCAATGGCGAACCGCTGCTGCGCAGCCCGGCGATGTTGCAGATGCAAGGACTGCTCCATAGCGAAGGCAGCAGCTTGCCTGCCGAACTGGCCCGCTGCTATCGCCAGCAGGCGCTGCCGGAAGGCATGCCGCTGCATCAGGAACTGACGTTCTACACACACAGTGGCCAGCCGGTCAGCCTGTCGGTCAGTATGACCCCGGTGTTTTATCGGGGCGAGAATGCGTTAGTGGTGGCCTTTATTGACATCAGCAGCCAAAAACAGTTGGAGCAGCAGTTGATGGCGGCCCGAGAGGCATCCGACAAGGCCAGTGCCGCCAAATCTTCCTTCCTGGCGGCGATGAGCCATGAGATCCGCACCCCCCTTAACGCCATCCTCGGCAATCTGGAGCTGCTGGCCCACTCAGCACAGGATGGTCAGCGAGAGCGGCTGAAGACCATCCGCCAGGCGTCAGACAGTCTGTTGGCAACCATCAGTGACGTACTGGACTTTTCCAAGATTGAGGCCGGTGAACTGCACCTGGAGCATATCGAGTTTGATGTGCTCCAGGTGGCTGCCCACGCGTTAGCTATCTTTGCTCCGGTGGCGCAGGCCAAGGGGTTGGCACTGGAGGGGGAGTTAGGGGACGCCGTCAGCCAACCGATGCGCGGTGACCCAACCTGCCTGGGGCAGGTGCTCAACAATCTGCTGTCGAACGCACTGAAGTTTACCGAGCAAGGGCAGGTACTGCTGCGGATCGACGTCGATGGGTCAGCCTCGTTAATAAAGATTGAGGTAGAGGATACGGGGATCGGCATGTCGGCGTCACAGCAGCAGGGGGTGTTCCGTGCGTTCAATCAGGTGGATGAAACCATCAACCGTCGCTACGGTGGGACCGGGCTGGGGCTGGCACTCTGTACGCGGCTGGCGCAGGCGATGGGCGGGGAGTTGTCTGTAACCAGCGAACTGGGCAAGGGGAGTGTGTTTCAACTGTCGCTACCGCTTCACGCAGACGCAGGGCCGGCGGATCGTCCGTTATTCCAAGGGGAGCGGATTTGTGTCTTAGCGGCAATGCCGGGAGCTCGGGCATATCTGAGCAGAGTATTGACGGCGTGGGGATTGGAGGTAGCAACTTATCAGCATCCGGCCCAGATTGATGACAAGGCGTTGCCTTCCCTAGGGACTTTGGTGCTGTGGGGCGACAGAACCACCTGGCATCCAGATGATGAGAATCGTCTGGTGGAGGAGGCGACCTGGGTGATTGAGTGCAGCGGCGAAGGGTCGGAGATACCGGTAGCCACCGGGCGGGTGTTAAATACGTCGATCTATGGGCTAAAAGGGCTGTCCTGTGCCTTGCGATATCTATTGCAGGGCGAGTGCTTGCCAGTACGTGAACAGGTGGAGATGGCGTTGCCTGGCGTGCTGCGGGTATTAGTGGCGGAAGATAACCCGGTTAATCGGCGTCTGTTCGAGGAGCAATTGAAGCTGCTGGGCTGCAGGGTGAGCCTGGTGGAATGCGGGGAGCAGGCGCTGGCCTGCCTGCAGCGGGAACGGTTTGATATTCTGCTGACGGATTTATCCATGCCCGGTTTGGATGGTTATACGCTGGCGCGACGGGTGCGTGAGGCATGGCCAGTGATGCCGGTGGTGGCGGTGACGGCCAACGCCACCCAGCAGGAGTATGACAAATGTGAGGCGGCAGGAATAGTGCGCGTGCTGACCAAACCGCTGTTACTGAACGAGTTAAAAGAGATGTTACTTACGGTGTGTGGCTTGGAGATGGCAGATACAAAGCCGGCAACACAGGCTGGAGGGCAACACAATGCACTATTAGGTGGCCATTCATTGCCAGAGGATATCTGGAATATTTTTGAGAATTTCTGCTTATCGTCTTGTCAGAAAATTCGCCAGGCTCAGCGTATTGGGAACGTGGAGGATATTTTGCGTGAATTACACATGCTCCGTGGGGCGCTGGGCGTATATCACCTTCCTGAAGCTGAAAAAAAACTGGCGGAGATTGAGTCATATCTCAAATCAGGCGAATCCGGTGCTGAAGAACGCTTGGAGTCATTTCTGCAAATGCTCCAGCAAGAATTGAGCCTGTCCATAATTCTGTGTAACTGCCAACCTATTAAAGGTGACCGTCTAAGCGGTCACCGAACTCGATAATAAAACGACTCATCGCCAACCGCCAGTTCTGGATCGGCATACTCCATTTTTTCGACGCCGCCTGGATGGCCAGATAAATCACTTTTCTCACTGAGTCATCTGTCGGGAACACTTTACGTTTCTTTATCGCCTGACGGATCACGCTGTTCAGCGATTCTATGGCGTTGGTCGTGTAGATCGCTTTGCGGATATCCGCGGGATAACCGAAGAACGTGTTGAGATTTTCCCAGTGAGTACGCCAACTCTTGCTGATTTGCGGGTATTTTTCATCCCACACACCCGCGAACTTGTCCAACGCCATCAGTGCCGCTTCCTCTGTCGGGGCCTGATACACCGTTTTCAACCCGCTGGTGACCGCTTTGTAGTCTTTCCACGACACGTACTTCAGGCTGTTACGCACCATGTGGATAATGCACAACTGGATGTGGGTTTGCGGATAGACGCTGTTTATCGCCTCTGGGAAGCCCTTCAGGCCGTCTACACAGGCAATCAGGATGTCCTGAAGCCCCCGATTTTTTAGCTCGGTCAACACGTTAAGCCAGAACTTGGCCCCTTCATTTTCTGCCAGCCACATGCCCAGAAGTTCTTTCTGACCCTCGGTATTGATGCCCAAGGCAAGGAACACGGCCTTGTTGATGACGCTGCCATTTTGACGCACCTTCACCACGATACAGTCAAGGTAAACAATGGGATACAGTGAGTCCAGTGGCCGGTTTTGCCACTCGGTAACCTGCTCTTTAACGGCATCGGTGACTTTGGATATCAGCGTGGGCGACACGTCGGCATCGTACATCTCCTTGAACGTGGCGACGATTTCCCTCGTCGTCATCCCTTTGGCATATAAGGATAAAATCTGGCTGTCCATCTGCGTGATACGCGTCTGGTTTTTCTTTATCAGTTGGGGCTCAAAGGAGCCTTCACGGTCACGGGGTGTATTCAGTTCGAACTCACCATCATCAGTGAGCAACGTTTTAGACGAGTAACCGTTACGGGTATTCGAGCCTTTTTTAGGGGTATTTTTTTCATGACCGAGGTGGTCAGTCAGCTCGGCATTCAAGGCAGTTTCGACGGTGAGCTTGGTCAACATACGAGAAAACGCATTGAGATCGGCTTCTGTTTTAATGCCTTTGGCCAGCTCAGCAGCGAGTGCCTTAAGTTTCTTTTCGTCCATAATTTGCCTGTCTCCATTGTCAGGAAGAACATATCAAAAACAGGCAATTACACAATTTAAATTACAGTCTCAAAAAGATCATCCTGATCAGAGTGAAAACTCATCTACTCTTCCGCCGCCTGAACGAATTGTGGATACGCTACTTGAATGTACGCTGTGGATGTGCGAATACCAGGGATCTCCCAGGAGTGTCGAAAGCCTATGCGCAGGGTTACCTAAAGGTAACCAACTTACTCCGTCTCAGGCCATTAGCGCACTAAGCAACGCAGCTCTTACTGCGGGCATGGTTCGTCGTCGCGCACATGAGTTTTCCTCACATCTGATGCCTATCATCTTGCTTCGTAAAGATCGTGGGGCGGCTATTCTTCTGGGTTCACGGCGTGATGAAGAAGGTAAACTGCGTTTCCAGATCATTCTGCCAGAGATCGGGGTCGACTCACCGATAGAGATCGACCAACAGGAACTCTCAAACTGGTATTCAGAGCATGCCATCCTGGTTAAGCCCAGTGCGCAGATCGATGTTCGTGCGGGAGAAGAGACCCCGCACTCAGCCGGGCATTGGCTGTTCAGCACATTGTGGCGTTATCGCAGTTACTACCGCAGCGCAGCTCTTGCTGCGGTTATTGTCAATATTCTGGCGTTGGCCAGCATATTTTTTACGATGAACGTCTATGACCGAGTAGTTCCAAACCAGGCTTATGTAACGCTTTGGTCTCTTGCTATTGGTGTGGGTATTGCCATGTGTTTTGAAGCGATAACACGCTATATCCGGGCTAGTTTGTTAGATATGTCGGCTAAAAAGGCCGATTTGGTGTTAGGGTCCCGGCTATTCCGTCAGGCACTGGGAGTGCGTATGGAGCACAAACCGCCTTCTGCCGGAGCTTTTGCCAACCAACTGCGCGAATTTGAATCGGTACGCGACTTTTTTACGTCCGCAACGTTGGCTGCCCTGTCCGATTTGCCCTTTGTGCTGCTGTTTGTTGGCGTGATTTTTGCCATTGGCGGTCCGCTGGGGTGGGTACCACTGTTGATGATACCTTGCATCGTACTGATCAGCTTGCTTATCCAGTGGCCGTTGGCGCGTACCATGCGTGAAAACCTGCGGGAGTCTTCGCTGAAACAAGGGGTGCTGCTAGAGTCTATCGAAGGTATGGAAACACTCAAGTCTGTGGGTGGCGAAGGTTATATGACGCGCCGTTGGGAGGCTTTCAGTGCGGCGGCCGCCAGTACTTCGATGAAATCACGCCAGTTGACCAGCACCGCGTTGAATCTGGTGACTTTCCTGCAGCAGTTGCAGACGGTAATTATTGTGGTGTTCGGCGTTTACTTAATTGGCAATGGTTCTCTATCACAGGGTGCCCTGATAGGCACCGTGATGCTGGCTGGGCGGGCAACAGCCCCCTTGACTCAGGTAGCAGGGTTAGCGGTACGTTTCCAGCAAGCCAAAGCCGCTCTGATATCGTTGAACCGCCTGATGGATATGCCGCTCGATCGTGAAGTTAATAAAAAATATTTGCCGTTACCTTCACTTCAGGGGCGGTTGGAGCTTAAAGGGATTAAATTCGCTTATCCAGCACCACCGGATAAACCCAATCAGCCAGTACTCGAGAATATCAATGTTTCAATCGCTCCCAACGAGCGAGTAGCAATATTGGGCAAAATAGGTAGTGGTAAATCGACGTTACTGCGTCTGATTGCTCGCCTGTATCAACCGACAGCGGGGCAGATGTTGATCGGTGGTATCGATGTTGCACAGGTTGACCCGGCAGATTGGCGTGCCACCGTGGGGTATGTGGGTCAGGAAGCCCGTTTGTTCTACGGTACGCTGCGCGAAAACATTATGATCGGTCGTCCAGATGCCTCTACAGATGAACTGTTGCGCGTTTTGCAACTGACAGGGCTGGACCAGATTGCGCAAAAACACCCTATGGGGATCAACCTTCCTATCGGTGAAATGGGTGAAGGATTGTCTGGAGGACAGCGTCAACTGGTTTCTTTGGCGCGCAGTTTGCTGGCGCGACCAAAAATTCTGCTACTGGACGAACCAACGAGCGCTATGGATACGCAAACTGAAGCCATTTTTATGGCGCGCCTGAATAACGCTACTAAAAACCAGGCGTTGATATTGGTCACCCACCGGACATCGTTACTTAACCTATTAGCTGCAGGCCGCCCCGATGCCATTTATTATCGAGTGCAAGTACTAACTGATACCAGTTGGCTAGAATCTGGTGGTAAGCGGCTGCCTATTATTCCCGGCATGACGGCTACGGTAGAAATACGTACGGGCGAGAAAACTATTTTAGATTATTTGCTTAAGCCAATATTTAAAGCAAGAGAAGCATTCCGCGAGAGATAATAAGTAATGAAGCCAATTAAAATAAAACATGTTTCAACAATGCCTCGTACATTAATGTTGAATGCTTCAATGCAGCTTCTACTGTGTTCTGGGATGGTTTACTCATCTATTCTGCATGCTCAACCTAATACGCGTGATATTGCACTATTGGCGGCGGAAGATGAACCTCGCAAGGTTTCATCATGGAGTTTGTTCTCATCTTCGGAAAAAACCAAGAGTACCGAATTGCGTGGCACATTTGGTGAGTATCGTCAAATTGCGGAGCAAGCCCAGAAATTATCACCAGCTAAGAAAGTAGTAGTTAAAGAAACAATTAAGCCTGCAGAGCCTTCCTCTGCACGTGCGTATGCGGCACGTCAAACACAGACTTATCGTCAAGACGGCGAGCGTGTTGCAGTGGATAGCAACGCACTTAAAGCTATTTTGGCCGGGGCTTTAAAACAGGCTATTGAACGCAGCCCCACACTAAAACAGGCCAGTGCAGAACTGGGGGCGGCAAATGCTGATGTGCGTGAGGCGGAAGGGCAACGCTGGCCACAAATCGATGTGAGTGCTAATTCTCGTTCAAAATCATTGGGGCGCAATACTAATCCAACCACTCAGGCAGTCAATCTGAATATGACGACTACGTTGTACGACTGGGGGCGCACGGAGAAAACGATAGATAGCCGAAAAGAGCTTGGAACAGCGGCGATCCAGAAATATATGGCCAACGTGGAAGTCCTGGCCCAGGACGTAGCCAGTACTATTCTTGAGAAAGAGAAGGCGAACCGAGTGTACATTATCAGCCAGCAATACGTTGAACGTATGAAGCAGTTGGTTGATATGCTGGCTGGCATAGTGGCTACGGATGCTGGGCGTGCCAGTGAGCTTGTTCAGGCGCGTGCCAGATTGTTGGAGGCAGAAGCCAGCCGAGATACATGGCAGGCCCGTGAGCGCGATGCTGAAATAAAACTGCGTAAGCTGATTGGTAATAACCGGGTCAGAATACCGCAAAATATTAAATTTACGTTACCAGATATTGAGCTGAATAAATTGCTGTCATCGGCCCAAAATCATCCTGCATTATTGCAGGCTGAAGCAGAGGCAAAGGCATCAAGGCTTCATGCTGAATCTTTACGCGCAGCTGAGAAACCACAGATCAATTGGGTCGTGACTAAATCAACGGGTAAGGATGATTTTGGTCGACAAGATCCTTGGCAGACCATGGTAACAGTCAGTTGGCCTATCTTCCGAGGTGGCTCATCTACAGCGGCTCGTGAGGCTGCGCTGTTGAGAGCAGAAGCCGAACTGGAGAATAAGGAAAGGCAGCAAATGGATCTTGAGTTTGAAGCACGCGCTGCGGTGCAGGATGCCAATACGTTATTGACAAGGGCAGATCTTTATGTGGACCTGATCAAGGAAACGGAAAGAGTGAAGGGGGCATTTTTTGATCAGTGGTATCACCTTGGTCGTCGAACGTTACTTGATGTTCTGATTGCCGAAAGTGATTACAACAATAATCGTGTCAACGAAGTTTCATACCGTTTCGACAGTTATCTGGCCGTAATAAAAGCCTATGGAAGTACAGGAATGTTAAGTAGCTGGTTAATGGATGATATGAACAAGTCTGAGCGATAAATTTCGTGAAATTTTGCCAATGTACTTGGCGTTGCAGGAACGTTGTCAACTTCCTGCAACTTGTAAAGTGATGAGGATAATCATTATTGATTGGATAAATTATGAATATTAATATTGTTATTGCTGACGATCATCCTGCAATACTCTCAGGTATTTCATATGAGTTATCAACAATTCGTACGCTAAATATTGTCGGAAAGGCTAGCGACTCGACAGAGGTTCTTGATTTATTAAACCAGGTTAATTGCGATGTACTGATAACTGACTATGTTATGCCAGGGGGTATTGCGGGAGACGGTATGGCGATGCTCTCTTTCTTAAGACGGCATCACCCTGAATTAAAAATTATCGTTTTCACGATTATAGATAACCCTGCTATTGTTAGCGAAATACTCAAGTTAGGCGTGGGATCAGTGTTGAATAAGGCTGAGGATATTGGTCATCTCATCTCAGCCATACATGCTGTTTATGCTGGAGCTACTTATATTTCTCCTCACTTCAAATCAGTGGCGCAAGATTTGGGGAGTAACATGACTTCACGAACCGCTAATCATAAATTGACAAGGCGAGAAGCGGAGGTTATCAGATTGTATGTATCGGGGATGACTGTAAATGACATCGCGAACCAGTTAAAGCGAACTAAACAAACTGTCAGTTCTCAAAAAACCAGTGCGATGCGTAAACTTCAAATATCAAGGGATGCGGATCTATTTCGCTTTGCCTTTGAAACAGGCTTAACTGGCCTTGGTTAGATCATAGGCTTGATGGAAATGCCATTCCTCAAAAGAACGAGGTGTAAATTATTAGATTTTTAACGTCATTAGTAATTTGAATAAAGCGCTGATTTAGACACTTTTCGGAGTTCTCTCACATTTTGCTGGTAGCATCATCTACATATTACCAGTGTAGTGCATTTTGGTCCGCGTCTTTCAAACCAGTCATGGTCACGGCCATCAATCTGAATCAGCTCACCGGTGCAGGTGCACCGGTATCTGTACAGTTGAATTTTCTGAGGACTCATCAAGTCATTATTTTTTGACGCCCCCAAGACAGCGCCAGATAGCCAGATTCTAATTTGTCTATCCCAGTTTAAAATGTCATTCTGATCCCGTTTTTAAATGTCACTTTTTATTCCGAATTTTGAAGAGAAAAGGGTAGTAAGGTCATCTTTTCAGACTGGGTTTGAAAGCTAACGTTGGATGTTTTCCGTTTTCTAAGCGGATCCCTTAAACTACAGCGTGCAGGTCACAGCATATGGGCAATGACCATAAACGTCTGTAATTGACGAACCACACGACACACGAAGGAAGTAAGATGCTTTTGCCTGATTTGAGCTTTACAAAAACCGTATATCAATCGTCATTTCAAGAATGAGTCGTCCGCTGTTTATTTCTCTGGATGGGCCCAAGGGAGTCGGCAAAACCACGCTGTTGGAGGCCATTGCGAAAGTACTAAGGGCAGACAACAAGAAGGTGATCCGACTTTGCGAGAAAAAAAACGATCCCTACAGGAGGGAAACAATGGCCCTCGTTAACAGGCTCGCCAGAAATCCCTCCCTGGATTTGGAATTGGAGGTTTGTGAGCGCTTTGCTGATAGCCGTGCTTGGATTTCCCGGCACGTGCTGACTAAACAGCCACCGGACAGCATTATCTTGATGGATCGTTGGTACCCGTCGGAGGCTGCATTTCGCCGGATGGTTCCATTTGCAGAGATTTTACAGCTTAACATTGAACGAAACGTGCAAATGCCAGACCTGCATGTCGGGGTTGTTACTGCACCTGATATTTCATGGGCGAGGGCCGCGGCCCGAACGCGTGGGCTAAATAGTACAGTGATTCATAAGCTGGAAGATCATGTCGCTTGTACCAAGGCGTTCGAGCGAGAAATTGCAGATCACAACTGGGTTTTATGCAGAAATGAAGGAATGATCGAAGACGCAACGATGCAGGTTATTTCTGAGATCTACAGAGTGCTTGGATGCCCCATAGGCAGAGCTTCCGCCAGTAATTAGGCAGACCTCGGATAGCCAGATTCCACGTACCGCTACATAGGTGCGCATAATGTATATTATGTTAAATTGACTACAGCAATCATTAAACTTCACAAGCTATCACCAGTTCTCAATAAATCAATATGTTAGTGACTTATGACACCCCTCCCGTTTCTTGCATTAGGTGCAAAGTCCCCCCACTTCATTGGCAATGAAGTGAATCCAGCTCGTTGCTTATTATCAGGGAACTGTACCGCAACCGCCTAAGATGAAACCAAACACTCAGGGCGATAAATATCGCCCTGAGTGTTTGCTGGTTAAAAATCGCAGGTCAACATTGCTTTTTTAAAACCCTCAGGAAGAATGCTCTTCTTCATCGGCAAGTTTTTTTTCCCGATGTTTCATAAACACCACTTCTTGTGGACTAGAAAGGTTCACTTGTTGCTCTCGCAGCAATCTTAGAATGTTGAACAGCAAATCACTCTTGGTTGAGCCAACCAAACGTGGGCTGGCTACATAGCCAGTCACACTAAGGATAATGCCTTCTGGGCCAAGTTGGCTGAAGCGTACATAAGGCGCAGGCGTTTCGAGAATGGACTCGTAATCCCGGTAGGCGTTCAGCAGGATATCACGCACCAATTCCGGGTCGATATCAATCGGGAATGTCAGTGCAATAGTCACTACCCCTTGCGCATTCCCCATGGTGGCGTTGCGAACGTTCTGTGAGATCAACTGAGAGTTAGGCACGATCATGGTTGAGCGGTCGCTAAGCTGGATCTCGGTGGCACGCACGTTAATCCGCCGCACATCCCCTTCAACGCCGCCGATACCGATCATATCCCCGACCTTTACCGGTCTTTCCGTCAGCAGGATTAACCCGGAAATGAAATTCTTCACGATTTCCTGCAGACCAAAACCGATACCTACCGACAATGCACTCACTATCCACGCCAGATTGTTCCACTGGATCCCTAACGTTGCCAGGGTGATAAGAATAAGTAGCACGTAACCAACGTTGGTGAACAACGTGATTAGTGAAGCACGGATACCGATATCGGAGATGGTTTTTGGCAGCAATTCATGGCTCAACCAACGCCGGGTAACACGCAGAATATAGCTACCAATCACCAGACAGATTACCGCATCAAGCAGTTTACCGGGCACAATATGCAGGCTTTTCAGCCCTTCGCCACTCAGAATGGTAATGATCTTCTGCAGCAGTGTATTAGGCGTGGTGGTACCAAATGAACCACTAATCAGTGCAACAATCATCAGCAACAGCAACGAACATTTGGCAATGGCTGTGAAGATAATAGTCAGTTGTTCCAGATGACGATCTCTGACGTTCAGGGATTTCTTCAATGCTCGGCCACTGGCCGTATGCGGCGAGAAAACGGCTGCACACAGATCGGTAGCAAAAAGTACCAGGAAGTAGAACGCCATCAGAACCAGAGCTATCCAGATCAGTTGGTAGGTCAGGAAACGGGCGAAAGAGATGTATCCGATCAGCAGCGAGAACAATATCACCACTGCAGATAACATAATCAGGATGTGTACAATTCCTTCCAGCGTAGACCGTTTCTCAATGTGCGCTTCCTGTCGTTCAAGCTGCCGACGAATGTGGCGTGCCCGCAGCGGTATTGCCAGCAGCACCATGGCCATCAACGCCGCGACCAACCCATTACCCAATATAGTGGTACCCAGGCTGGCACCAATCACATTGTTGACCAACTCCACTGAACCAAAGGCCAGCGCCAACATCGCCAACAGCGGTGAAAAAAAACGCATGCCGCTGGCTATGGCATCATTCAGTGGTGCCAGGCGCCATGAAGGTCGGTTGAGGGAAAGAAACGCCCGCCCTAACCCGGCTATCAGTGCACAGAAAATTCCCAGCCGCATAACACCCTCGGCAAAGTCTTGCACCTGCGGCGGAAAAGGCTGAGCACGAGAAAATGCGCTTTCAACCAGACTCAGTGCAAAGGTAGTACCGAACAACGTAATCAATGCGGTAGCTAGCGCCATAAAGCTACGCCGCAAGCGGCCATCGGGAAAATAACGGATGCAGAGCCACGCCAGAAAACTTTCGACCAGATAACGGCCTAGTGACCAGATAGCAATAGCCACGATGATCAATACCAGGGTGCCGTAACGCCACTCTTCCTGCCAACTGCCCTGCCATATCTCTTGCAGTTGTTGGCTGAATTCATTGAAGCGAACTTGTTCTTCTGACTGCGGATCGGCCTTTGGTGACCAAAATTGAGTGCTGAGAATACTGCCGGTGTTTAGTGCCAGTTGTGATTTGAATGCTACGCGGCGCAAATCGTTGATTTGCTGCCCCAAATCGAGAGCACCGGTTCTGATCGCCTGGGAGCGTTTTACTGCGTCATCCAACTGTTTCTTGGTGTTGTTGAGCGTATTACGCTGTTGCACTACGCTGGCCGTTTCCGCCATTCCTCCTGCTTCAGGCGGCGGGCCGAGAACGTCGAGCTGCGCCTGCAATTTCTCCTGGGCCGGTTGCAAATCAGCCGCCAGTTTCTCTGCCCCGGCAGACAGCGACTGCGTGGCTTCAAAAAGTTTGGTCAGTTGGCTGTCCGTACTGGCTTTGGATACCTGTTGTTTAAGAGTATCTAGTTGTTTTTGATAGCTTTTCAGCGCAGTAGTAATATCTTGCGCACTGAGTTCAACCGTAGCTGTCTGAGTTGCAGCATTAGCCAATGGGGCCATTGGCAGCCCAAAAAACAAGAAAGTTAACAGAAAGATCGGTAAAAACTTCATCATATCCGTACATGCTCAGCGTGGAGTTGGCGATAAACGCAACAGGCGGAGCAATGAACATCGCTCCGCCTGATTAACAATGGCAGTGATTATAATGACAACCTGGAAAGTGCAATAGTCTATTAATCCTAGAAACACGCTGTTGCTTGCAATAAAACATCGCGGGCGCTTTCTTCTGGCTCAAAACCGCCGCTTCGTTCAGCGTTCAGGCAAATGCCTGAGCCGGTCAATTTCTTAAAATTAATGTAAAACGATAATTTTTTATTGTTTTAAGGTGATTTATTGTCTAAGGTTAGTACAACTTCCACCCAGTAACTCGAGGTTCTTATGACACTAGACCGGCTTGCCAGCTATAGCCAACGCATGGCTATGATGACTTTATGTCTGCTTGTCGCCATGCTGTTGCTGAATGCAGCCTATTGGTTATCGCCCTACGTCGCTTCAATCGATGCCGGCAATGGTTTCAGTTTCTCACTTTCAAATCGGTTGATCGGTAATATTGGTGCTGACTTGAACATTTTCCCTTGGTGGCAAATTGCCGGGGGTATCGTCATATCAAGCGTGCCACTACTGGCGCTTGCGTTAGGGCTTCATCATTTGCGTTTGTTGTTTAAAACCTATGGTCAGCGGGCGTATTTCTCTAGCATTGCCGCCCAGCATTTAGGCAAGATGGGCAAGTGCGTAGCGATTTGGACAATTCTGGAATTGCTGTGTGAGCCGCTGCTCAGCTACTGGTTAACCCTGCAAGAACCCGTCGGGCAACGTATCGTATCTATCGGTTTTGATTCAGGAAATATCGTTGCGCTCTTCTTCGCCGCCTGCATTACCGTTATCGCGCGTATTTTGCAAAAAGCCAGTGAATTGCACTGTGAAAACCAACAGTTCGTTTGAGGTTATACCGTTATGCCAATCATCGTCAGGCTGGATGTATTGCTGGCCGCACGCAAGGTCAAGTCGAAGGAGCTCGCGGCGGCGGCAGGTATCACCGAACAAAACCTGTCACTGTTAAAACAAGGCAAGGTAAAGGGAATACGATTTTCCACGCTGGAGGCTATTTGCCGTTATCTCGATTGCCAACCGGGAGATCTACTTGAGCATGCCCGAGATCCTGACCTGGAAGGTGAACAATAAACCTGGCAAATCAGGAGGCGATGTAAGTCGCCTCCTGATTTGCCAGCATTGGTAATGCAAGTCTCCCCCTCTCCTTCGTCTCACCCTTAAGCAATACTGTTCGGCGTTAGTTGTTATGCCGGACCTGTATTCGACGCGAGAAGTACTGCATCCAGCAAACCTGGGAAACGGCTATCTAAATCAGCGCGCCGTAGGGAAATGGTGAATTGAGTACCATCGGGTTGCAACTGAATAAGACCAGACTCACAAAGGTATGGAGAATCTCAGCCTTTACAATGCCTCAAAGGCGGCAGTGCGTTCTTTCGCCCGTTCTTGGGCCAACGACTTAAAAGAACGAAAGATCCGTGTCAATGCTCTTAGCCCTGGATTTACGCGCACACCAATCCAAGAAAACAGTTTGAAAATGAATGAGGCGCAAATCGAGGCTTTCAAAGAATATGCGGCACAGGTCGTGCCTTTGGGCTATGTGGCGCAGCCTGAAGAAATTGCCAGCGCGGCACTGTTTTTGGCTTCCCATGATGCAAGATATGTCAACGGTGTGGAACTAACCGTAGATGGCGGATTTTCTCAGATCTAGATCTCATCTTCAGGCATTCAAGGGCGCAGCGTGCTGCGCCTTGATTTATTACAACGGCTCAACGTGCCCCACGACTCGCGATACCGCCGGGAATTGCATCCTCAATTGCCGTTCAATAGCGTCAACGGCCTGATGAGCAGCACAGATCGACAAAGCAGGCAGTACGCGACAGTGAAAATTAACGATTACTCCCTGTGACGTTTCACGTGCACGAATGTCATGTATGTCCTGAACCAATCCGCAATTTTCAGCCGATACCGTCAGTGCCTGCTGGATTTGCGATAGTTCACCCGTTGCTACATCCTGGCTGCTCAACCAGTTCGCAGCTTGTGGCTCCAGGTGGGTTTCTATTTCGGTATTATCCCCCAATGCCTGGCGAAGAACATCTTCCAACTCACAGGCAATGTCATGAGCCTGCTCCACAGTCGCATTGGCTGGAACCACCAGATCCATGCCGACCGCCATCCGGTCAGCCAACTGTTGTAGCGCTAAATTCTGCACTGTCGCACCATGGTTAGCAGCGAGAATACGAATGCGGGTCGCCATATCCTCATCGCTTCTGGTTTGCGGTATGGCGATCACCCTCACTTCAGAATTACCAAAGTGCTGCTCAAGCTTGGTGGTGATGCTTTGCTTAAGTGTGTTGATCCGCTCGAGCGGTAATGTGCGGCATACGCCAACACTCACTTCAATAAACAGCTTGGCCCCGCCACTGCGCAGGCGAATATTTTCCGTGGATAAGATCGCGGGAAAATCTTGCAGTAGCCCCACAACATCTTCCCGCGTCCCGCTTGGGGCTGTATCAATCAGCGAATCAAACGAGCGCTTGCCCAGTTTCAAGGCCGCAGACAGGATAAAACAGGCTACTACTAACGCTGCCAATGCATCTGCACGATCAAAGCCGAACAAGACAAAAACCATGCCCAGTAGCACCACGCCAGAAGAAAGCATATCGGAGAAGAAATGTAGCGCATCTGCTTCTAAGGCGGCACTGTCCGTAGCTTTGGCCACACGGTTTAACGCTTTGACGCGGAAAAAGTCAACCACGATAGACACCAGCAGCACCGCTATTACTATCGGGGCGGCAACAATCTGGTGCGATTCACCCAGCAAGCTATTAACAGCTTGGTAGAAAATCCAGCTTGCTGCGCACAACAGTAGTAATACCTCAAAAAGTGCGGCCAGGTTTTCCACCTTGCCATGACCAAAATGGTGGTCGTCGTCTGCAGGTTTGTCACTGACGCGAACGGCCAACCAGGTAATACTGGTAGCAATAAAATCGGTAAAGGAGTGGATACCTTCGGATATCAGGCCGATACTGCCGGTAAATATGCCTGCGATAAATTTACCCAACGCCAAAAGCCCGCTGGCAATCATCGAGTTTCTGGCAACGGTTTGCTTTTCATTTTGCATAGCACTGCTCATGTTCAAAGTGGATATTCAGTTTTTACTTTTGAGGAAAATTGCCAGATAAAAGCGAGGAGTAGCATGCTCCCAGAAAATGTCAGCATCAAACAGGAAAGGAATTCGGATTGACCAGTGGAGTGTAAATAAATCTCATTTACACCTACTGAAATCATCAATATAGCGTAAAGCAAGCCAATAATAAGAATAATCATAATTATCACGCGCGGTGAATACCGCCAGTCTATTGCTGTTATATAATCCCCCCCGCAATGAGTGACGATCTTACGGGGAGGATGCGTCTAGGCGGATCTTTTTCGTTCATTAGTCATCCCATCTGGTGCTCATGTAGGCTGCAACTAACCCCATGGAGCTTACGAAAGCCAAGAATCCCATAAAAATCATCATGTTTCCCATAATTCTATCCTCTATTAAACTTAATCGATAACGACCTCTGTGGTTAAAAATACACTTGAAAAAGTGTCCATTGTGTTGACGTACCTCCGTGGTTATTCATTATATTCCCAGAACAGTCTGAGCAATTTTGAAATAAATAATCAGGCCAGTGCCATCAATAAAAGTGGCGATAAACGGTGCAGATACTACTGCTGGATCGATACCTGACTTTTTCAGCAACATTGGAATGATCGAGGAAACGATAGCGCTCCAGATGGTAATTGCCACTAACGTCAGGCTGACTACCAACGTCACATCCATACCTACGCCCATTATCCAAGCGCGTATCCAGGCCGCTACCCCGATAGTGACAGCAATTAACAATGAAGTACTCACTTCTTTACGGATCACTGCGCCAAGGTTCCGCAGGCTAACCTCGCCCAATGCCATTGCCCGCACCAATGTTGAAGTAATTTGTGTACCGCTGTTGCCCCCGGTACCGATCAGTAATGGAATAAAGAAGGCTAATGCGATAGCCGCCTCCAACTGCTCCTCAAACGCTTTAAGTACGTTGCCGGTATAGGCCTCTGCTACAAACAACATCAGCAACCAGGCAACACGTTTACGCCATAATGCCCAAGGGCTGGTTTCAAGGTAGGGTTTGTCCAGTGGCAGACTGGCCCCCTGACGTTGTGCATCCTCGGTATATTCGTCCTCGATCAGTCGGGCAATTTCTCTTTCACCCAATATACCCACCAACGTTTTATTAACCACCACGGGTACTACATCCAAACCACCCTTACCCAATAAATGAGCAACGTCATTTCGATCGTCATCCGGTGAAACGTGGAAATAGGTATGATTCATCATTGAGGCCAACAACCGGTCACCTTCTTGGCATTGCAGCAGTTTTTTTACCGACAGCATGCCACGAAGATGATAATCGTTTGCAGTAATGAAAATTTGACTGGGTATTTCATCGGTTTTCAGCTGTGACAGGAAGTAGTTCTTCGCCTCATTCACAGACATATTGCCGCATACGGTGATGAAATTATCACTCATATAGCTGGCAACGGATGATTCTTCATGCAACGTTGCTGGGGCAACCGCCATCGCTGATGAGTATGGAAGTGATTTAATCATGTTAGTCCCTATTTCTGTTTGACTTCAACAGTGAATCGCATAGGGGCGTTAACCAAAGAGGGAGTGCAGACTGCCTATCTCCGCGTCCAGGTTTTAGCACTATACAACGTATCTGAAAAACATTTCAGAAGTTACTTTGGGCTAAACCTTAATCCGATAAAGCCTGTCTTAACCTTGGGCATCTCTCGATGTCGTCAGATCAGTAACCTGTGTTTGTATAGGAGCCTCGCCAAACGAGATACTGCATATATACTTCGCCGGCATTATAAGCCTATCAGAACTGACAACTTGCGATAATTTGCAGCTCGTTGAGGTTATATTTAAGAAATATCTGTGCAGCTAGTCGCAGTTAAAACCTATCCCATGACCATAAATGCGACGTATCTAGCAGTCTCACTATCAAATGTAGTTTTGCATTAAAGTTAATTCCTGCCTTTGACACCTTGTGTTAAACTAGCTCTGTATAATTATAGGAAAAACATAAACTTAAGAATATTCCTAAGCAAAATTGAGATTGGATTTAACAATTAACACATAGGGAATTGAAACAGCATGGAAAGCCGTGTATTGACCAGCGTTAAAGAATTTATATACAAACAGTGCGATGGAGATATCAAGTCCTTTGCGCATTCGCAAAAGACCAGTGTTAACAAAGTTAATGAATGGATCCAGCGTGATGCTCATATTATTAATGGAAAAATCTGTATCCCCACCAAGCACACTGCATAAGCCTATACCCAAGTTACTGCGAGGTGCAGGTAGGCGGCATACGAGAGAAAAATTGGTTTAACCGATTTGAACAGCGCTTGTGTTGCCCGCTGGGTGAGCCTAATAATCCCAACTAGCCAGATTTAAGCGGCACCAGCGCGTACACAGGCCGAGTAAACCTCTGCATCTTGACGGCGACGCTACGGGTATAACCCGATTTACCATCCCTCTCTGGTTACGCGTTCAGAGTTAAAAAACTGCCCCACTTGTCTGATCCGTAGGCGTTTGCACTAGGCAATGCGCAGATTAGGCTTGTCACAGATGGACTCCTGAAGCAAAATTGCTCCTAGCCTCGGGCGTGCTCATCACTGAACCGCAATCAGGGCGATTGCTTAGTGGCATGAAGGTGCCCTATTAGGAGTTTTCTGTTTTTTTAGTCGATTACTTCCGGACGACAACAGTTCTTGGGAAAACAGTGGTTATTTTACTCTAATACGAATCAATTTCACTATCATTCCTGATGTTATTGGATACAATCGTGCAGTTTTTGCTTACCAGAAAATTTTTGCTTTCAATAAGGATTACGGTATGAAATTGAACGTCACTTCCCTCGTTCCCTTTACTCTACTTGCCTCTTCAATGATGCTCACTTTTTCAGCCAACGCTGCCAGCAATGAACCTGGCCTGGTGGTTTACAATGCTCAACACGAGAATCTGGTGAAATCCTGGGTAGAAGGCTTTACCAAAGACACCGGTATTAAAGTGACGTTGCGTAATGGCGGCGACAGTGAATTGGGTAACCAGTTGGTACAAGAAGGCAGTGCTTCACCGGCAGACGTTTTTCTGACCGAGAATTCCCCTGCCATGGTGCTGGTTGACAATGCCAAGCTGTTAGCACCATTGAATGCGGAGACTGCTGCGCAAGTTGAACCGCAGTACCGTCCAGAACATGGTCGCTGGATTGGCATAGCCGCCCGCTCCACCGTTTTCGTCTACAATCCGGCCAAAATCAGTGAGGCACAGTTGCCCGCATCTTTGCTGGATCTAGCGAAACCAGAGTGGAAAGGCCGTTGGGCTGTGTCCCCTTCAGGTGCTGATTTCCAGGCTATTGTCAGTGCGTTGCTGGAGCTGAAAGGTGAACAGGCCACACGGGAATGGCTGAAAGCGATGAAAACCAATTTCACAGCCTATAAAGGTAACAGCACCGTGATGAAGGCGGTTAATGCTGGCCAGATCGATAGTGGCGTAATTTATCATTACTACCCGTTTGTTGATGGCGCCAAGACCGGCGAAAACAGTAAAAATATCAAGCTGCACTATTTCCAGCAGCAGGATCCGGGTGCCTTTGTCAGCATATCTGGTGGTGGTGTTCTGGCTTCAAGCAAGCATCCACAACAGGCACAGGAATTTGTCAAATGGATCACCGGTAAACAGGGCCAGGAAATTTTGCGTACCAACACCGCGTTTGAATACGCAGTCGGTGTTGGCGCAGCATCCAACCCTAAGCTGGTGCCGCTGAAAGAACTGAATGCTCCCAAGGTTGAACCCTCTAAGCTAAACAGCAAAAAAGTGGTCGAACTGATGACCGAAGCAGGCCTGCTGTAAGGCAGATTGTATAGTGCAAGGGTATTTTTTCCGTCATGTCAAATCATTCATTACTAACCGCCCAGGCAGCACCTGGCCGACGGTATCAACAACGGCCTGGGCTGTGGATTGTCATTTGCGCCCTGCTGCTGTCGCTGTTGGCGCTATTGCCGCTGGGATTTGTGATTGGTGTTGCTATCGACACCGGTTGGCAGACGGTTAAAACTTTAGTTTTCCGGCCTCGCGTTGGGGAATTACTGACTAATACCCTTTTACTGGTGGTTTTCACCCTGCCTTTATGCACATTACTTGGCGTAGCTTTGGCGTGGCTGACCGAGCGTACCCAGTTACCGGGGCGCCGCGTCTGGTCGATACTGGCTACCGCACCATTAGCGGTGCCAGCATTTGTTCAAAGCTACGCCTGGATCAGCCTGTGGCCTTCTATGCACGGTTTGGCCGCAGGCATTTTTATCTCAGTGATCGCCTATTTCCCGTTTATCTACCTGCCCGTTTCCGCCGTGTTGCGCCGTCTCGATCCCGGGATTGAAGATGCTGCAACTTCACTCGGGACTCGCCCGTTGGCAGTTTTCTTCCGGGTTGTTCTGCCACAGCTAAAACTGGCCATCTGGGGAGGATCACTACTGGTGGCGCTGCATTTGCTGGCAGAGTACGGCCTGTACGCCATGATCCGCTTTGATACCTTTACCACGGCCATTTTTGATCAATTCCAGTCTACTTTTAACGGCCCAGCGGCCAATATGCTGGCAGGTGTGCTGGTATTGTGCTGTCTTTTGCTTTTATTGGTGGAGGCGGCAAGCCGTGGCAAGGCACGCTATGCTCGAGTGGGCTCAGGGAGTGCGCGCCGAAAAGCGCCATATCCTCTCAGCCCAGGCATTGGCCTGCTTTGTCAACTGCTACCTCTGGGATTGACCGTACTTGCTTTAGGGGTGCCGTTTATAACTCTGGCACGCTGGCTATATCTGGGGGGATGGGATGTTTGGCACAATAGCGATCTTTGGCCTGCGGTTCGGCAAACGCTGACGCTGGCTGCCAGTGGTGCCATTATTATCACACTGTGTGCCATCCCTATGGCGTGGCTTTCGGTTCGCTACCCTACCCGTTTTTACCGGGTCTTGGAGGGATGCAACTATGTCACCAGTTCGTTGCCAGGCATTGTTGTTGCGTTAGCTTTGGTGACTATCACCATCCACACTTTCCGGCCGATATATCAGACAGAAATCACCCTGCTGTTGGCCTATTTGCTGATGTTTATGCCTAGGGCTCTGATCAATTTACGGGCTGGGATCGCTCAGGCACCGGTTGAACTGGAAAATGTAGCTCGTAGTCTTGGACGAACCCCCTTTCAGGCCTTGCTGAGTACCACCTTGCGGTTGGCTGCACCAGGCGCAGCAGCTGGTGCAGCGCTGGTTTTTCTGGCAATAACCAATGAGCTTACTGCGACTTTGCTACTCGCCCCTACCGGTACCCGGACGCTGGCAACCGGTTTCTGGGCATTAACCAGCGAAATTGACTATGTTGCCGCCGCGCCTTATGCGCTGATCATGGTGGTGCTGTCACTGCCGCTGACCTGGCTTTTATATTCGCAATCTAAACGTACGGCAGGACTATGAGCACGCTTGAACTGCAAAATATTGGTAAATCCTATAATGGGATTAAAGTACTTGAGGGGATTCACCTGAGCGTGGCCGAAGGCAGCCGCACCGCGATTGTTGGCCCTTCAGGCTCAGGAAAAACCACACTGCTGCGTATTATTGCCGGATTTGAAGTACCGGATTGTGGCCAAGTCATGTTGCAAGGTCTCCCTCTGGTTGACCATAAATCATGGGTCCCGGCACATCAGCGTGGGATTGGGTTTGTACCGCAAGATGGTGCTCTGTTTCCCCACTTCAACGTTGCGGGCAATATTGGTTTCGGGTTGAAAGGCAGTAAACTGCAAAAGCAGCACCGTATCGACATGTTGATGGATATGGTCGCACTGGATCGTCGCTTGGCTTCCCTGTGGCCGCATGAACTGTCTGGTGGGCAACAGCAGCGAGTGGCGCTGGCAAGAGCATTATCGCAACAGCCAAAGCTCATGCTGCTCGACGAGCCTTTCTCAGCCTTGGATACCGGACTGCGCGCAGCGACACGTAAGGCGGTTGCAGAGTTACTGGCTGAAGCTAAAGTTGCGTCGATTCTGGTTACGCACGATCAGGCCGAAGCACTGTCATTCGCCGATCAGGTTGCCGTAATGCGTAATGGTTCCTTGGTGCAGGTTGGCGATCCACAAGAGCTCTACCTGCGCCCGGTTGATGAACCCACAGCCACTTTCCTGGGGGAAACACTGGTGTTGACTGCTCATCTGGAGCAGGGTTGGGCAGACTGTGTTCTTGGCCGAGTTGCCGTTGACGATAGTCTACGCAGTGGCCCTGCTCGCATCATGCTGCGCCCGGAACAGATTCAGATCGGGCTTTCTCCGCAACCGGAACAGCGCCAGGCAACGGTCACCAGTATCGACTTTGCCGGGTTTGTTTCCACCCTCAGTCTGCTGATGGCCGACAGTGATGAGACCGTGGAAATTAAGGCGATCAGCCGAGGGGCGATCTATCCCGGCGCCAGCGTTAGCCTCAATATTCTTGGTCAGGCTCACATATTCAGCCGCTGAACCGAATGTTCAGTGGCAACTTCTGTCTCGGCGGAGTTTGTGCGGCCTCAGCAAATAGTCTACCACTGCCTCATCTACGCAACGGTTACTGCCGGTTAGAGCCAGCGTATGCCCATCCCCTTCGCGGGTGATGAGGGGGCTTCTGAATGCAGCGGACATCTGGCGGGCATTGCGGTAAGGCGTAACAGGATCATAACGCTGGGCAACGAACAGCAACGGCGGTAGTGCGGCAGAAAGAACCGGAGTATGTGGCGCATATTTACCTGGATAAGGCCAGAAATCACAGGTATCAAGGGGATATTCATGTAATGG
Organism: Serratia aquatilis; assembly: GCF_044865145.1. Taxonomy (NCBI): domain Bacteria; kingdom Pseudomonadati; phylum Pseudomonadota; class Gammaproteobacteria; order Enterobacterales; family Yersiniaceae; genus Serratia; species Serratia aquatilis. The sequence goes on from NZ_CP173186.1 coordinate 2,644,823, forward strand.
CAGATAGTTGGGAAACGAGGCTGCAGTATTGATTTGCTGGCTCTGTCTGCGCAGCATCTGTTTATCTGCATCTGGTCTTGCCGTATCCGCGCAGGTGATCACCATCCGAGCATCGTCGGTATACGGGCTATAGTTTTCGTCGATCAGTTCGGTTTCCTGATTGTCAGCCGTGCCAGAATCGATTTTACGCAATGCACTAGCCAGCTCAGGCCAGCGTTCTCGCTTTGGCAATAAATTGCGGGTCAGTGTCACCACATCTTCCGAAGAGATCTCGTAGCCAGATTGGGTGACCAAGGGGGCATCGTGCAATTTGTATAACATCCCATGAAAGAGCTGAATAGCTTTGTTGGGTTCGCTGGTTAACTGGCAGGAGCCGGTTTTCTGACAATAGTCAGCAAAACGCAGAAAGCTTTGCTGAAAACCCCGCTGCTGATTGATACGCTGGGTAAACTCATCCTCCGTCAGATCCACCACGCCATCCAGTACCAGCGCCCGAGTTTTCTTCGGGAAACGTTCAGCGTATAGCTGGGCAACCTTGGTACCATAAGAATAGGCCACGGCGGTCAATTCGCGTTCACCTAACGCCTGGCGAATGGTATCCAGATCGTTGACCGCTTCGTGAGTACCAATGTGCTGTACTACATCGGTTCCCGTCTGTTTGATGCATGCATCAACCGTGTTACGCGCCTGCTGTTCAATCCCGGAAATATCATTTTCATCCGGTAACAGGGTCTCTTCGCTTTCTGTCAGTTGGCAGGATATTTTGGGCTTTGACTGCCCCACCCCTCGCGGGTCATAACCGATAATGTCGTAGGACTTTTGCAATTTCCGCGCGGCTTCCTTTTCGGCAATCTGCGGGTTGATCCCCTGCAGACCAGGGCCACCCGGAACAATTACCACGCTACCTTTCCTGGCACCCATGGCGGGCAGCCGCGTGAGCGCCAGCCGTACAGTATGCCCCGCCTGCCCGGAAGTATTCTGATAGCTCAATGGCGCTTCAACATAACCGCACTGTAAAGCGGTTGGTGGAGGCACGTCATTGAACCAGTGCCGAAAGGATAGGCTGCTACAGGGTTGCCATTCAATAGTGCCTTTGACCGGGACTGTGTTGCGAGAATGCTTGGCATGTGCAGGCATTTGTACTGCAACAGCCAGCAAAAACAGAACACGGAATGCAGACATGACGGGTCCTTTTAACAAAAGGTGTTATTCTGATTTTAAATGTCCGAAATTAAACAACCTACCAACAGCATGTGAAAGCGATGTCAGGCTAGCTTTGATTTGTACTTTTGCCTATTACAGACATCGTTCAATAACGACAGCACTGCGTACAAATGGCCCCATCCCTGCGGGTCGCGCCCCAAAAAGCCCATCTTCTGCGTTGTCGGGCTTGAACAGACGGCCACTCTGCCCTGCGCCCTCCGCCTTGATAATGGGCTTTTGGGTCTGCGACGGCACCACGGACAGTTAAGGGACACGGTCTAGTACACAATTACGGGTTGTCCTTATTTACTCTACTGTCAGAACATCACGCCATACGGCTAAGAAAGGTTGATTATGACACGTACCACACCTATTGAACGTTACCGCAATATCGGCATCTCGGCGCACATTGATGCCGGTAAAACCACCACGACCGAGCGGATCCTCTTTTACACCGGAGTCAGCCATAAGCTGGGTGAAGTCCATAACGGTGCCGCCACCATGGACTGGATGGCTCAAGAACAGGAACGCGGTATCACCATTACCTCTGCGGCAACCACCTGCTTTTGGAACGGCATGGAGCATAATTTTGCTCAGCATCGAATCAATATCATTGATACACCAGGACACGTCGACTTCACCATCGAGGTGGAACGCTCAATGCGCGTGCTGGATGGTGCAGTGATGGTGTATGACTCAGTGGGTGGCGTGCAGCCGCAATCAGAAACCGTTTGGCGTCAGGCCAATAAATATAAAGTCCCGCGTTTGGCTTTCGTCAACAAGATGGACCGTACCGGTGCGGATTTTTTCCGCGTTCGGCGAATGATGATCGAACGGTTGAAAGCCAACCCAGTGCCAGTGGTGATACCGATTGGTGCTGAAGAGCATTTCACCGGAGTGGTGGACCTGGTCCGCATGCAGGCCATTTTGTGGGACGACGCGACTCAGGGCATGACCTACCGCTTTGAAGCGATCCCTGCCGAAATGATGGAGATCGCCAACGAGTGGCGTGACAAGATGATTGAAGCTGCGGCAGAAGCTTCTGAGGAATTGATGGACAAATACCTCAATCAGGTCGAACTGACGAATGAGGAAATTGTTCAAGGGTTACGTACCCGAACCATCGCCGGAGAGATCCAGCCGATGCTGTGTGGGTCAGCGTTTCGCAATAAAGGTATCCAGCGCATGCTGGACGCAGTGATCGAACTGATGCCTTCACCGCTGGACGTGCCGCCGATGGAGGGCCATGACGAGCACGACAAGATCGTTATTCGCAAGGCTGACGACAACGAGAAATTCTCGGCCTTGGCTTTCAAACTGATGACCGATCCGTTTGTCGGCCAATTGACTTTTGTACGCGTCTATTCAGGCATTCTGGTCAAAGGTGACAGTGTGTATAACCCGGTTAAAGGGAAAAAGGAGCGCATTGGCCGTATTGTGCAGATGCACGCCAACGACCGTAAAGAAGTGGATGAGTTGCATGCCGGTGACATTGCCGCCTGCGTTGGCCTGAAGGATGTCACTACTGGCGATACGTTGTGCGATCCGAATGCCATTATCACTCTGGAGCGCATGGTGTTTCCTGAACCGGTAATTGCGCAAGCGATTGAACCCAAGACCAAAGCCGATCAGGAAAAAATGGGGATTGCGCTGCAACGCCTGACTTCTGAAGACCCTTCATTGCGCGTGCGCACCGACGAGGACTCTGGGCAGACGATTATCTACGGTATGGGTGAGTTGCACCTGGAGATTATTGTCGATCGCATGCGCCGCGAGTTTGGCGTTGAAACCAACACCGGGAAACCGCAGGTTTCCTATCGTGAAACCCTGCGCAAGAAAGTCACCGACGTGGAAGGAAAATTTGTGCGTCAGTCCGGTGGTAAAGGCCAATACGGCCACGTGGTGCTGACGGTGGAGCCGAACGAAGCCGGAAAAGGTTTTGAGTTCTTTGATGAGATCAAAGGAGGGGTGATCCCCGGCGAGTATATCCCCGCAGTGAAAAAAGGCATTCTGGAAGCCCTTAACAATGGTGTACTGGCGGGTTACCAGATGGTCGATGTCAAAGTGCGTCTGACCTTTGGTTCTTACCACGATGTCGACTCCTCGGAACAGGCTTTCCGGATGGCGGCGATCTTTGGCTTTAAAGAGGCCTGCCGCCAAGCCAGCCCGGTGATCCTGGAGCCGATCATGGCGGTAGAGGTTGAAACGCCGGAGGACTACGCGGGTAACGTTATGGGGGATTTGTCTTCACGCCGCGGTATGGTTCAGGGTATGGAGGATATTCCAGGCGGTGGTGGCAAGGTGATCCATGCCAAAGTCCCTCTGTCCGAGATGTTCGGCTATTCCACGACTCTGCGATCAATGTCGCAAGGCCGCGCCACCTATACGATGGAGTTCAGCAACTATGCGGAAGCTCCGCGTAATGTGGCCGAAGAGATCATCCAGCGCAGCAAACGTTAATTGATGGCGGCTACGGGTAAAACCGTAGCCGTGTTTCTGGCTTATCGCACTTCTGCCAACGGCATAACCACTGGTTCAGGCTTGATACGCATAGCGTAGACAACGCCAATCATCAAACAGGCAATACCGCATAGCGTCAGTAACGGCGGCCAGGCGTTACGCAGCATAAAGGTGTAGGCTAAACCGGCCAGTATCTCGAACACGATCAATGGGCCAACCAGCACCGTAGGTAAACGTTGGCTTGCCTCATTCCAACATAATGTACCGAGCCAGGAACACAGCACACCAATGGCTATCATTAAAGGAATAAACACTTCAGGGCGCGGGCCAAACGGCAAAGCGAATTGAGGTTGTGTCAGTGCCAGTTGCCCACACACCAATAAATAACCCAGTAGTGCCAATGGCAAGGTCACGAGCCCTTGTGCCGTTGCCCAGGTAGCAGGACTTTTACCTGGATTTTTACGCAGCCACAAAGCATTGCGCAAAGGAAACCAGGTCCAGCATACGACCGCCAGCAGAGCAAGGCCGACGCCACTGGAGTAGCGCCAGATATCTACCGGGCCACTATTGCTGCGCAATTCCGCTACATTCACCAGAATCAACCCAGCCGCAATCAATAACATTGCAGGGGTTAATTTACGCCATGCGAGTCGGCCATCGTGATGGCCATAAAACAGATTGGCGCTTACAGAAATCACCACCGGCAACGTACCGATAATCATGGTAGATACCGGTGCACCGGTACGCTGGATCGCACTGGCTAAAAACAGGTAATACAATAGATTACCGATGGCAGTAAGTTTCAACGCTTCCAGCCAATCCTTAGCCAGCAATTGACGCAGGCGGCGGCGATCCAACCATGCCAGGGGCAAAACGATTAGCCCAAAAGCCAAATAGCGCCCGGTTGATTGCAGCGCCGCTGGGTAGTCCGGCACCATCACCGGGCCAACAAAGATCAACCCCCACATTAATCCAGCCGCCAGGGCAAACATCACACCGATAAACATAATGATCCTATAACCAAAAGGTTGACCACGCCGTGCGACAACAGAAACTCAAAACCAATCGTAAATCGTAAGTGGGCAATGTTATGTCAGCTTCAGCAAGGTTTCCAACGCGGTCATTGAACGCCCTCTTCTGCTGAATCCAGCACGATACCAGACAGATCCGGTTTTGCCTTGTACTTCATCCAGCAGCCATCGCTGATTCATCACCTCGACCAGAGTTTTGGCGGTGTCTACACATTTTATTATCAGCCAAACGGCGGCTAGCAAGCCGATGCTCAACAGCCAAACGCTGTATATCTGCCTCATTTGTACAACCAGCATCAGCAATGCGATTGCCTGAATGATGAATTTGCTTATAAATGCGCGCATAAAGAAGGTGCGCAAATGTTCTTGAATGGCAAAACAGGGGTTGGTTAACGAACTGCGAGTTTCCTGTACTGGAATGCCCTGCACGTAGACCGTCCATTGCGACATTTCTTTCGGGATCGCGACCAGGCTTTTCTCTTTTAATCGATGCAGCCTCATTGAAATAATCACCGGGAAAAAGACCCCAAACAGTAATCCATAGAAAATGAGAGCAGTGATACCCAATAAAGCCAAGCCAACAGCAAAGAATACCAACAGGAAAACTTTCCCTGAATAGAACCAGAAAGGTGCCACTTGATAATTCATAAATTCCCTCTCGTATTAACCGTTTATTTTTCTCAAGCTTGTACCGAGTGTAACGTTTTACCAGAAAAATTGGACCCAAAGGAAGTGATTTGGCGGTGCATTGATGGTGCCTGTAGGCCGAATGGTAGTATTACGAAGCACCGCTAAATCCGACTTGATCAATGCCTTTCCGTTGGCAGAAGTATGGGCAATGAGGATAAAAAGTTACACCGTCACTATTACCGGTGGGACGCTGTTCCGTATTGCAATTGGTGCAGTGCCTTTCCTGCTGCCCTTAATGTCCCAGATTGGTTTTGGATTGAACGCCTTCGACGCCGGTTTGTTAGTGCTGGCCGTATTTGCCGGTAATCTGGTTATGAAGCCATTTACCTCTGCTATTCTCTATCGTTTCCGTACTACGTTGGTAGTCAACGGATTACTGAATGCTGCAACCATTTTCGCCTGTGCACTGTCACTGCGTTTGGCAGAGTTGTTGCTGCCACAGACCGGTGACGGCATGCAACTCGCCGATTTCCATCTGGCTTTTATCGCTATCATCGCCTTATTGGCGGTGTTAGACAGTTTTACGCTCGGGGCGGAGGCGGGAAATGAAATCCGTCAAAAGGTATGAGTCAAGAAGCCCCCTCAAAAATCTAGGGCAACCAAGGTAAGGAGTTAAACAATGGAATACCGTCAACTTGGCCATTCTGGGCTGAAAGTTTCGGTGCTAAGTTTGGGCACCATGACCTTTGGAGGACATGATCGGTTATTGCTAGCACCACCCCTGGAGAAAAAATAGGTCGCATCTGCCGCCAATCAACGTAATATCGATGATCCGCCCTAATTGTAATGAGGGGCGGATTTTCACCGTATTGGGCCTGAACAGCGAGGTAATAATAATGATCCACAGTGACCTTACTCAGTGCCATGTGAACACCGTTCGGTTGTTGATTGCCCCATTTACCGCAGCAGACGCCAATGATGTTTACCAGGCGATAACCCCAACGTTGACACGCTTTTTAACCTTTGAACCAGAAGAATCCCCAGAAGCCTTTGCCAATATCTGGCAAAGCTGGCTGCCGTTGATCCGTGAGGGTGAAGAAATCTTCTTTGTTGCCCGGTTACGCGACACTAGAGAGTTCGTCGGTATGGGGGGAATACACAATCTGCACAGCCAGACACCGGAACTGGGTATCTGGGTAAAAGAAAGTCTGCATAAAAAGGGGTATGGCCGCGAAATGCTGCACGCGATGACAAAGTGGGCCAGCGAGCGTTATCAGCCACCTTACTTTATCTACCCGGTAGCCGAGCAGAACACACCAAGCCGCCGCCTGGCTGAATCACTGGGCGCTACGCAGCATGGACGGCGTGAGAATATAAAATATGACTGCGTGGTTTACCACCTGCCGGCGATCGCTGATTAAGTTTGCTGGTATGCTGGGGCCACGTTAAAGTTGACGCAGGGAAAACAGTTGAGGAACAGTAACATGATCATTTTTGTCACGGGTGCCACCTCCGGATTTGGTGAAGCTATTGCCCGTAAGTTTGTGCGTGAGGGTCATCAGGTCATTGCCGCGGGCCGCCGATTGGAACGCCTGGAAGCTTTACAGGCAGAGTTGGGTGAAGCGCTGCATATTGTGCGCCTTGATGTCCGCAACCGTGCAGCCATTCAACAGGCCGTCGAAGCGTTGCCGGCTTCACTACGAAATATCGATGTTCTGGTCAATAACGCCGGTTTGGCGTTAGGCCTGGAGCCTGCGCATAAAGCTAATGCCGACGATTGGGAAACCATGATCGATACTAACACCAAAGGGCTGGTAAATATGACCCGTGCGTTACTGCCTGCAATGGTGGAACGGGATATTGGCCATGTGATTAATATCGGTTCTACCGCTGCCAACTGGCCTTATGCCGGGGGTAACGTTTACGGTGCTACCAAGGCTTTCGTGAAACAGTTCAGCCTAGGGTTGCGCGCAGACCTGCACGGCACCCGTATTCGCGTCACCGACATCGAGCCGGGCATGGTAGGTGGCACCGAGTTCTCCAATGTCCGCTTCAAGGGCGATGACGGCAGAGTGGGGAAAACCTATCAAGGTGCCGACGCGCTGACACCAGAAGATATTGCCGAGTCGGTATTCTGGGTAGCTACCCTGCCTGCTCGAGTCAACATTAATACGCTGGAAATGATGCCGGTCTGTCAGTCGTTCGCGGGGCTGAGCATTCACCGCGGGTAATAATCTCTTTTTGGCAGGGTTTGCCCCCTGCCATTGCTGCTTAGGTTGTTCGCCAACCAGAAACGATAATCAACATTCCCAATAACGCCACGCCGGCTCCCAACCAGTCCATTGACGAAAGTTTTACCCCATCAACCACTCTTAGCCACAGCAACGCTGTTGCCACATATACTCCACCGTAGGCGGCATAGACACGCCCGCTTGCAGCCGGGTGCAGTGTCAGTAACCAAACAAACATCATCAGGCTAGCCGCCGCAGGCAGCAATAACCAGATATTGCCGCCTTTCTTTAGCCACAGATAAGGTAGAAAGCAGCCCACGATTTCAGCCAATGCGGTGACAAAGAACAACAAGGTGGTTTTTAACATCACTGATACAATCTCTCTGTAAATTAAACGAATGCGGCTGTGTGCTGGTGCAAGACAAGATCACGGTGATATATTTAGCCGGATTAACAGCCGGTGCTGCTGAACAGGCAACACTAACTTATAAGGACGAAACGATGAAATTATTTTCCATTCAACAAGTGCTACGCGGGATGCTGCCGGTTGCCATGCTGATCTTCGCTGGAGCCTGGCAGGCCCCTGTCTTGGCTGCCACCTGTACCCAGGGCAGCACTTGCGTCACTGTCGACGGTAGTGGTGGTGCGGCGTTGAGCAACGAGCAGGCTCGTGAAAATAAAGAACAGTGGAATGATACCAAGTCCTTGCGTAACAAGGTGAATACCCGTGTTGAGAAGGAGTTTGACAAGCTGGATCATGCCATCGATGCTGAAGAGCGCTGCAACGATAGCAGTAATCTCAGCGCCTATTGGGAGCCAAACACCCGCAAATGCCTTGATCGCAAAACCGGGCGCCAGATTAATCCATAATCGACAAATAAGGTTAAACCATTCACCTTAAAGCTGTTATTGTGATGAGGGATACTCATTCTCAAATAAGGATTGAATGATGAAAAAAGCGCTTGTGATTGGTGTTCTGTTGCTGACAACCGCTCCGCTGGCTGCTTTTGCCTCATGCGAGAGTATTAAAGCGGACATATCACAAAAGATTGTTAACAATGGTGTTCCTGAGTCTGGCTTCAAGTTGGTCATTGTGCCAAACGATCAGGTAAGTCAGGCTGGTGGACAGGTTGTTGGCCATTGCGGACAAGACACCCAGAAGATTGTTTATATTCGCTCAAATAATGGTGATGACAGCGTTGATACGCCGCAAACCGGCACCAGTCAAGATACCCAATCTTCGCAATAATCCGCTACTGGGCGCAAACTGCGCCCTTTATTTTTAAGCCTACGTCTGCTTAGCCTCTTCACCTTCCCCCTGTGGCCGATGACGCGCCGGGATCAGCATAGCCGCAGCCAGCGCAAACAGCGATATCAAAGCCGAAGTCAGGAATACCCAATGCAGGGAAGCCGCAACCTGAGCTGTAATAAACACCAAGGCATCGGGTTGCAATGCGTGGCGTAGCGCCGGATCCATTAATTGCTGCAGAGGATCGTCCGTTTGCGGTAATCGCATTTGCAGATTGATATTGAGCGCTGCACCAAGGATAGCGGTGCCGATAGCCGACCCAACCATCCTGGTAAAAACCGTACAAGCGGTAGCAATCCCTCGAATGCTGAAATGCGCCGCATTTTGCACCGAGACCAGGAAGGTTGTGTTACATAACCCCATACCTGCCCCCACCATAAAAGCAGCAACACGGCCCCACAGCAGACCACCGGTAGGTTGTAACAACAACAGGATCAACCCACCGACAACCAGCAGCAAGGCACCAAGCAATGCCGTTGTGCGATAAGAGGTCAACAGCATCAGACGACCACTCAGCGTGCTGGCCAGCGGCCAACCAATCGACATCAACGCCAAGGTCGTCCCTGCCTCAAGTGGAGTTCCTCCCTTTACTCCCTGAATAAAGGTTGGCAGGAACGCGCTGATGCCCATCATTGCCGCTCCTATGGCAATCCCGCCAATATTGCCCGCTATAATCACGCGGTTTTGCCACAATTCAATAGGAAACAGCGGCTCAGGGGCACGGCGTTCCTGGCGGATAAGCATGATCAAGGAAACCAGAGAGAACACTAACAGTGGGAGCACCCACACGCCTAGCATTTCTGCCTGGAGCAGTGCCAGCAACAAAGTAGAGACAAAAATTGTCAGCCAGGCCGTTCCTGCCAGATCCAGAGCGTGCTGGCGTACCTGTTGGTGAGCAGGTAAATAGCGGCCCAGGAAAAACATGGCCAACAAACCAATAGGCAAATTCACCCAGAACACCAATGCCCATGGCAGATGTTGCACAATGAATGCCCCGAGTAATGGGCCAATAATTGCAGAAACACCCCAAACGCTGGAAATATAGCCCATGACTTTAGGCCGTTCGGTAGCACTGTAAATATCACCGATGATGGTAGTGGCGATCGGCATGATCGCACCCGCACCAAGCCCTTGCAGTAGGCGGAAAGCGATCAACCAGTACATATTTTGCGAAAAGCCGCACAGGATAGAACCCAGCAGAAATAAAGTGGCACCAAAGAAAAAGATACGTTTGCGCCCATATAAATCGGCCAATCGGCCATAGATGGGGATGGTAATAGCCTGTGCCAATAAATAGACGGAAAACACCCACCCCAACAGCGAAAATCCGCCAAGATCGCCAATAATCGTTGGCATCGCCGTAGCGACGATGGTCGCTTCAATGGCAGACATGAACATCGCCAGCATACAGGCGATCAAGATAAGTGGCCGACGAGCAACTGGGGTAAAAGATACTTGAGTAGTCATTAGGTTAGCGAGAGTCTCTTGTTCTGCTTTTCACAGAGTATAACAGCCGGATAATGCTCTGTGAGTTGTCAAAATCCATTCTGCACTTTTCTGGTTAAAGAAAGCATCATTTAGACATTTAGTGACAACGTCACAAACATTATGGTCGTGAAGCAATTAATGCAAACTCGGGGTTAAAAATCAATCAAAAACGCGCTCGAAATCAGATATCCTTTAGCTGCATTTTTAGCCTACTACCTCCATTTAAAATATGAACAGAAAAAAACCGAGGCCACCATGTTAATAAGAGTCGCAGACGCTACAGACATTACAGATATTTTTCGTGTTCGCATCAGTGTGAATGAAAACAAAGCCTCCATGGCTGTTTTAGCAAAATACGGCATAACGCCAGAATCATTACCAGCGATGTTATTAGGTAGAGGCCGCGGATGGGTAGTTGAAATTGATCGAGTTATTCGCGCTTTCGCTATGGCCCACGCAGATAACGCCACCATTTTTGCACTGTTTGTCGAGCCTGGCTTCGAAAAACAGGGCTTAGGCCGCAAATTAATGAACCAGGCAGAGAACTGGCTTAAAGAGATGGGATGTGCTGACGTTTGGCTAGAAACAGATAGCAATATGCAGGTGCGCGCTAACGGATTTTACCGTCATCTTGGCTGGAGCGAGAGCAACATACAGCCTGATGGACAAGTAAAGTTTGTTAAGAACTTGACGAGTGTTAAATAATTAAAATCAAAGTGTTAATGATTCCCTCGAAGTTGGCGTAAGTTTCTACGCTGTTTGTTCGCAAATCAGGTAGATAGTAAAAGATTCACTGGTCTTCAGGCCAGTGGGCAAGCACAATACTCCCCTAACCTTTTTTGTCTCACAGCTTGCCAGCGTATGAAACGATTGGTCCATCTGCACCATTATCGCGCCCTATTACGGCGTCTGTTTATTGCCCTCTTTCTCGGTGTTTCCGCTGCATTGGTCGTTTGGCTTTTTCACCGCTCTATGCTTGGGCTCGAATGGCTATTGTTGGATCACGGCAGCGGTAGTCTGGTTGCGGCTGCCGCAGCTCTACCAAGTTGGCGCAGAGCTCTGACACCTGCCCTCGGTGGGCTGGCAGCGGGTTTATTGCTATGGCTTTACCAGCGTTATCAGCCCCTGCGTTCTGCGGCTCCCACCGATTATATGGAAGCAATCAATACCGGTGATGGGAGACTGGATGTTGGGGCCAGCCTGGTAAAAAGCCTCGCTTCATTGTTGGTGGTTTCCAGTGGCAGCGCCATTGGCCGTGAAGGTGCCATGATCCTGCTGGCAGCGCTGGTTGGCTCAATTTTTGCCCAACGTTTTACCCACGCAAGGGAATGGAAACTGTGGGTGGCTTGCGCTGCGGCTGCCGGGATGGCCAGTGCTTATCATGCACCGTTGGCGGGCAGCTTGTTTATCGCCGAGATCCTGTTTGGTTCCCTGATGCTGGCCTCTCTTGGCCCGGTAGTCATTGCCGCCGTAACCGCACTGTTGATCACCAATCTGCTTAATGGCGGTCAAACACCGTTGTACATCGTGGAGCCATTTAGCGCTCCGTTACCGATCCAATATCTGTTGATGGCGTTACTAGGCGTTTTGGCGGGCGTATGCGGCCCTGCTTTTCTATGGGCGATGGAATCAAGCAGACGATTTTTCCTCAGGCTGAATCTTATACCACCCTTGCAGTTGGCTCTGGGGGGCTTGGTGGTCGGACTGCTCTCACTGCTGTTTCCCGAAGTCTGGGGTAATGGCTATAGCGTAGTGCAGATATTACTCTCATCGCCACCGAGCGTTTTGTTGGTGGCAGCCATTCTGATTTGCAAGCTTTTAGCGGTGCTGGCCAGCAGCGGTTCTGGTGCTCCCGGCGGCGTATTCACACCGACACTGTTTGTTGGAGCTGCGCTGGGTTCTTTGATTGGCCAGCTTTGCGCTATGTGGCCTGAGTTGGGCAGCACAGTACCAATTCTGATGGCACTGACCGGTATGGCAACATTACTTGCGGCGACCACTCATGCCCCAATTATGGCTGCACTAATGGTATTTGAAATGACCGGGGAATATACGCTTCTGCCTGGTATGCTGTTAGCAAGCGTTATTGCCACGACTATTGCACGCGGGCTGCGCCCGCGGTCTGTCTATCACAATGCGTAGCGATCCATCAGAATTGAAATGTCCAGATATTGCGCCAGTTCGCGTTGTTCAGCGCGCGGCAGATAAGGAATTTCACCTAACAATGGTGCAGGTATGCGTTGCTGTAATGCATCGATGGTTTCAGCATAGTGAGGCATTCCTGGGTTAATGCGATTTGCTACCCATCCTAATAATGGTAAGCCATCATTAATAATTGATTGCGCAGTCAGGAGAGCATGGCTGATGCAGCCCAACTTGATACCTACCACTAGAATAATCGGCAATTGCTCCTGTACCACCCATTCTGCGTAAGGACGCAGATCATTCATCAGCACACGCCAACCACCGCTGCCTTCAACCACCACGGTATCTGCCTTGCCGGAAAGATGTTTCAACCCTCGGCTCATTATGCCGTAGTCAATATTCTGCGTGGATGCAGTATGGAATACTTCGTCCAGACAGGTAATCGGGTTTATTTCTTCGTATGAAAGCGGGAGTGTGGAAGATGCCTGTAAAACCAAAGCGTCTCTATTCCGAATGCCTTCGCTGGTTTCCTGGCAACTCGCAGCAATAGGCTTATAACCTGCTGTTGAAAGACCATTTGCGGCAAAAGCCTGCAATAACCCTCGGGAAACCACGGTCTTACCCACGTCGGTATCCGTGCCTGTAACAAATAAACGCTTTAACATGAATAAATTGCCCTGAAATGCTCCGTTAACAAAAGAACCGCCGTTAGTCACAGCGCGAGTGTAGCTAAACGGAGAAAAGTCTAGGGGATGCAAATCAACAGCGGCTTGAGATAGCTCAATCTTTTGTCGCTAAATAATAAGAAGTTCTGATAAGAATAACTTATATCAACCTTGCAGCAATTTTACTAACAATGAACCGTTATACATTGCATCTTTGACCAGTGCGGCACCGGGCATTGTGCCATGGTTGAAAAACTGCGTAGATTCAACTTTGACGTGCTCACTATAAGCGGGTAAAGATTGCTGCCGAATACAGGAGGCGATCGCAGGATGAAGAATTTCTGCAGCACGATTAAGCGGTGAGCCAACCAGAATTTTTTCCGGATTGAAGAGATTGACCATGATCGCCACAATGCGTCCAACGCTATGGCCCACGCCAAGAATAATATCTTTGGCTAACTGGTCACCTGCCAAAGCCGCATCGCAAAGCGATTCTACAGTCAACGGTGCGCCGTGTAGCAATGACGTCATGGATCCTCCCAGCCGCTGTTGAGCGATTTCCAGTATATTTTCAATACTGGCTACCGTTTCCAGACAACCGTGATTGCCGCAATAGCATCGTTTACCATAAGGATCCACCTGGGTGTGGCCAATTTCTACCACGCTGCTGCTGCCTGCGTGCAAAACTCGCCCATTGGTGATCACCCCCGCCCCTACGTTATGGTCAACCACCACCTGAATAACATTCAGACTGCCACGGGATGCACCATAAAGGGCTTCAGCCATTGTCCAGGCACAAATATCATGCTGTAGATAAACGGGCAGCCCGGTCAGCTTTTCAAGTGCCGGCCCTAATGCCATCTCGTTCACCTCGTAAAACGGCATGCGGTGAACAATACCAGAAGCGGCATCGATCATACCGGGCAAGGTGATGGCAATCGCTGTTAAGCGTTCCAGCTTACTTTGGTGACGAATGAAGAAACGATCTATTTCACCAACGATACGCTGTAGCAAAGGCTCTGGGTGTTCAGCATCCAGCGGCAACAGCTCTTCAACCACCATTTTGCTACTAAGATCGCGCAGCGCCAGTGTGATCGTACCGCGACTGATACGCGCAGAGAGGTAATGCCAAGCTTCGGTATCCAGCACCAAACCAATGGCCGGACGGCCACGGCTGCCGACTTCCTGATATTCAGTTTCTTTGACCAGATGTGCTTCGAGTAACTCGCGCACGATCTTGGTGATACTGGCAGGTGCAAGTTGCGCCCGCTTGGACAGTTCGATACGGGAAATCGGCCCAAGCCGATCAATCAACCGATAGACTGCCCCAGCATTTGTCTGCTTGATTTGATCAATATGCCCAGGTTGCCCTTCCGCAATCACAAACCTGCTCCTACTATTTTTCGCGCTTCTAAATAAAGACTAATGGTATGGTGGGGCTTTTGGAATTAAGCGTCAACTATTTGATTCGTTATGTGATTCACAGCACAAATTGACGGGCTGCTGGCCGAAAACTGCGCTTTATTCGTGCGATTTTATGGGGGGGTAATGTCGGATTAAGTATTAGGCTGTGTCCCTTAATTGCCCGTGGTGCCGTCGCAGACCCAAAAGCCCGTTATCAAGGCGGAGGGTGAAGGGCAGAGTGGCCCTCTGTTCAAGCCCGACTTTACTTCGAACGGGCTTTTGGGGCGCGACCCTTCGGGCTGGGGCCATTTACGCGCATTGCGGCGTTGTTCGCCGCTTATTTGGTCCACCAAACCTCGCGGCTCACGCCTTGCCCTGTGCGCAAATGACCGCCAGCGGCGCTCGCGTGCAATTAAGGGACACAGCCTAGTGCTTTCGATATCTGCTTTAGCCATGCTTTAACCGTCAGTCATTTGTGGCCGCGTTAGGTTTAGCCTGCCTGCTGTGCCCTAACCGGCGTATAACAATTTAACTATTCACCCATTCTAATAAGAACGAAGTTAGGGGCGAAAGAATTCGCCCCTCTATCTTACTGTAATGCCTTTAAAATTTGCATCGCGGCTTTTACCCGCTCGGTATTCGGATAGTTTTTATTCGCCAACATAACGATTCCTACCTGCTTTTCGGGGATAAAAGCGATATAAGCGCCAAATCCCCCCGTTGCTCCGGTCTTGTGAACCCATGATGCATCCACACGAGGATGTGATTTTGCATCCCGCACCTGCTGCGGTCCAAGCGCGACCTTGTTATCGGAGCCCTTAACTGCCATTGCTGCCTGATCTGGCCAGTTAAGCATCTCCCAACCTAGCCCCTGGTATAAGGCGTCGGTACGATAAAAACGCGTTTGCGCCAGACGCAAAGCTTGCTGTAACGTCTTATCTTCGACCCGTTGCGGGTCCATATTCGCCTGCATCCAGTGCGACATATCTTTTATGGAAGACTTCACACCATAGGATTCTGCATCTAACATTCCCGGTGATACACGCACGGGTTTGCCATCGCGGTAGCCCCAAGCGTAAGAACTTTTGACCGCATCCGGCATAGTAATAAAGGTGTGATTGAGCTTAAGCGGCGTAAACACACGTTGTTGCATGGCTTGTTCAAAGGAAAGCCCGCTTGGTTTTACCGCTAAAAACCCAAAAAGACCAATACTGCTGTTCGCATACTGACGCGTTTTTCCGGGTGACCATTGTGGTTGCCACTGTTTATAGAAGTTTATCAGCCCAGTCTCGTCAGTAACTGCATCCGGAACCTGTAAAGGCAAGCCACCTGCGGTAAAAGTGGCCAATTGCAGCAGAGTGATGTGATTCCACTGCGGCGTGTTAAGTGCCTGCCAGTATTTGCTGGCAGGATCGTTAAGCGCAATCTCGCCTTTTGTCACGGCTACGCCACCCAGTACACCGGTGAAGGTTTTACTCACTGAGCCCAGTTCAAAGAGGGTGTCTTCTGTCACTGGGCGAAGTTGTTTTTCATCAGCCATGCCCCACGTAAAGTAGTAAGGTTGGCCTTTAAAGACCACCGCCACCGCCATGCCGGGGATACCTTGCTGCTGCATCAGAGGTTTTATTGCCTTGCTAACGGTAGTTTCCACATCAGGGGTTGCCGCGATACCCATAGAGCACACCGATGCCAGTACCGTCGCTATCACCGTTTGAGAAATAAATTTCACTGTTTTTAACCTTCAGGGTTGTTAATTCGCGAGCAGTTTGCCCAATTTGACAGACCACAACAAACTGTTAAATTTAGCGCCTGATAAAAGAAAATCTTACAGGTGAAATCGTGGTTCGCCCTTATATTCCGCTAAATGCGCTCAGAGCTTTCGAAGCCGCTGCGCGTCACCTAAGTTTTACTAATGCAGCAATTGAACTGCATGTAACACATGCTGCCGTAAGTCAACAGGTGAAATTACTAGAGCAGCAACTGGGTTGTTCGCTGTTTGTGCGTGTTTCGCGCGGACTGATGTTAACCATCGAAGGCGAAAGTTTGTTGCCAGTGTTAAATGATTCTTTCGATCGTATTGCCGATACGTTGGATCGCTTCTCTGCAGGGCAAATGCGCGAGAAATTAAAGGTGGGTGTGGTGGGAAGCTTTGCTACGGGGTTGCTATTACCGCGGTTGAGTGATTTCAACCGCCGTCATCCACATATTGAACTGCAACTCTCCACCCACAATAATCGCGTTGATCCGGCTGCCGAAGGTCACGATTACACCATTCGCTATGGTAGCGGTGCCTGGCATGGCACAGAGGCGCAGTTTATTTGCGATGCCCCATTGTCTCCGCTGTGCATTCCAACGATTGCCCGGCAGTTGCAGCAACCTGCTGACGTACATAAATTTACTCTGCTACGCTCTTTTCGTCGTGATGAGTGGCTGCACTGGTTGCAAAGCATTAACGAACATCCGCCTTCACCCGCGCATCCTGTGATGATTTTCGACTCGTCATTGACGATGATCGAAGCCGCACTTTTGGGTATAGGCATTGCGCTAGCCCCCCCTAGGATTTTCAATCATCTGCTGCAAACAGGGAAGCTTACGCGTCCCTTTCCCGCTGAAATCAACCTCGGAGGCTATTGGCTAACACGGTTGCAATCGCGAGCCCAAAGCGCTGCCATGAATGTATTTTCCGACTGGCTCAGCGCACAATTTAGAGTGGAATAACGTAATTTCACGGACATTCCTCGCTTCCCGAATCGCTAGGTATTAGCCTTTTTTTCGCTCATACAGGCAGGCCAACGATCCCAATGTGTTGTCCATTCGGCTAATGCGTCGGTCAGCCTTCCATAACGGGAAAAACCTTCCGAAATGTTCATCACACTTCCACTGAGCCGCTCTATGCGAACCGCTTGTACTTGCCCTGTGTTATCGCGGAAAGTTGTTTTCATGGTCAACTCCCCACTATCAAGTGGAACCAGCAATACTACGGCGGACAGGACATTCAGTGTCGGGCTGACGGGTTGGATATCATAAATTTCAACATCCATACGTAGCCCGTTACTATTTGAACCTTTAAGCCGGGGTGTTAAATGCTGAATAAGTGTTTTATCCAGGTCATCGTGTTCGACCACCTCTTTTTTATTGCCGTCTATGGATTTGCGCATTGTTACTTCGCCCAGGATTAATCCATCATATTGGCTCACATTAAAATTCGGGTGAACAGCCAGAACAAAGGCGCGATCTTGTTGCATAATTTTTAAGGAATTATGTTCCGGCACATTACGGTAAGATGAGTCTGGTAATTTTGCACAACCTGCCAGCATAAGACTTAACAGCAATACTTTAATTCTTAGCGATCTGTTACTTTCCATTGAATATTCCCTTATTTGTCTATTGTTCTTCTGCTTGAGTCATGCGCAAACACAGCCATGACAGGCTTTTCTTGATTTCTTGCCAACATTCATCTTCCTGGATAGCCATGCCGCTAAAAAGGACGGTATTACGTGCGCGTAAAAGTAAATACTGGATACCCGCAAATAAGAGCGAAATATTGATGTTCCAGTTCGCAGTAATGGGGTGCTCACCGGCCAGTCGTTCAGCGAGATCTCTCCCCCACCTTTCGCGGGCCGCGTCCAGAGTTGCTGTGAGTTCATTGGGCGCGGTAACCTCCATCGCCAGAATTTCCAGCGTTAGGGGGCTGCTACGTAAAGCATCAATAAAACGCTCAAAAACCATCTGTAGGCGCAGAGCCAAAGGTAAAGTTGCCAGATCGAGCCCTGCAATTAACTGATCAACCGAGGGCCAGAAGTTCCCAGACAGACCAAAAGCTTCCAACAACTGGGGCATTCCACCAAAATAACGATAAATAAGAACTTTATCTATATTGGCTTCGTGCGCAATGACATTTATACCAATGCCGGTGAAGCCATCGCGTGCCAGCACGCGGCCAACGGCAGCGAGAATATCCGTTTCTGTTTGTTGACGGTTACGGCCCCGTTTAGTGCTAGCCACTGAGGTGATATTTTGTTTTTCCATGGTTTACTCCAGAATAAAGTCACTAAGCCTGCGGCGGGGCGACGCGGCTACAGGATCGGCATAGCCAATACGAACCAGCATTTGCAGGCGATGTTGATCGGAATTGAGTTCGGTATTGTCATATAAATCTTTTTGGTGAGGCTGCATTGCAGGGGCTTCGCTTAGCAGAAAAGACATAGGTTGCATTGCAATATGGGACTGTGCGGCAGCCAACTGCAAACGAACATACGCACGCCCAGCAGCAATCTGCTGCGCATGGCTGTTCCCCTGGCTATAGAGCCATATCCAACCTGCGGCGGTTTGGCCTTGTTCCTTACCCGTGGTAATCATACTGCGCATAAACGTTGAGTCTGGCTCGGGAACGCGATCCCTGGGAAACAGCCCGAAAGTGGCAGCCATTTCAGGCAGAAAACCGCTGACTGCAATACCATCGCGGTGGTATTCAATTTCCTTTTTACCCACTCTGGTGAGCTTTAGCGACTCTAGCACCGTCTCACTATTACTCATTTCCGTCTGCCAAGCATTCTCTGCCAGTGGATTGAGTTTTTGTAACAACGCGGGATTTACCGTTCCGTCAGCCTGGATGCCATGAACACTTCCGGCATCCAGTAGCGAAGCTAAAATATCATCCGGGATGGTACGCTGGGTATCGTAGGGAAGCCGATTGGTGCGCCTTTGTTCGAGCATAGCCAGGAGTGGCTCGGGCAATAAGGGCTCGGTGGTAGTAGCGGGAGTGATGCGGATCTGCGCGATAACCGGAGCAACTGGCGTTATCTGTGGAGCATTGCCCTCCGGGAACTCAATAATTTCACATCTAAAGCCCCCTGCTTGCGCGGCCATTGATAATAATTCCAGAAAGCAACCCAACGATATCAATGTCTCTCTGGCATGAGGATCGGCTACGGGTAACAGACGCTCAGGATCCACACGAAGTAAGATGATGTCCGCAGGGCCGCGCAGGTCAATCAGCCAAGGCTGAAGATTATGTGAGCTAGGTGCCAGTGAGGCTTTTTCGATTAAAGCTAGGCGCGGATCTGAATTAGCGCCAAGTTTCTCCTCTTTAGCACGCTGGAGCTCATCATCTTCCACTATGAAATGACGGCCAGCCAATAAGCCCGCCGATGCTAGAATTATGCTTCCGCCAATAAGGCGGATAAAAACACGTCTTTGCTGCTGTAAAGGACT
The DNA here is from genome assembly GCF_044865145.1 of Serratia aquatilis. NCBI lineage: Bacteria > Pseudomonadati > Pseudomonadota > Gammaproteobacteria > Enterobacterales > Yersiniaceae > Serratia > Serratia aquatilis. The sequence continues at coordinate 2,664,603 of NZ_CP173186.1, forward strand.
ACGGGAACCCATGAATTATCTTCCAATATAATGTCACTGACTGGTGACTTAATTTAAGTCACCAGTCAGTGACATTCAAGGGGATTTTGCAGAGCCTCCCTTTAACGCGACAGGACTGCTTTGGCTTTGGGCAAAAAAAATAGCCAATTTTTCAATTGGCTATTCGATTATTCTCGATACGAAAGCGTCTTTAGAATTTATATTTAACACCTAGCATCGCTGACGTATCACTGTAACCTTTGTTGCCCACCTGTTGGCCAAGGTTGCCCCAAAGATTGACTCGTTTATTGATTTGCCCTTCAACACCCAGTTTCAGTTCAACAATATTCGCTGCACCGTCTTGTTTCACAAGAATGCCGTCCATGTTGGTACCGAAGTCTTTGCTATTGTGGATCCAGTTAGCTTCAACAAACGGCTGGAACACGCGGTCTTTGCCTTTATCCTGAGCGGCATAACCATTCATAAAGGCTTTCACACCCAGACGAGTCTGGATATTGCCATCGCCTTCGCCGGACACATTAGTGCCGTTGGCTTCTTTATGGTCATCAGCTTTCACGCCCATCCAGGTGATCTGCGCTTTTGGCTGGACAAAGTAGGTGGCATTTTTAGCTGCATTTTCACCCACTTTAAAGGTATAACCACTCTCAACCGAGGCTGTCACTCCTTTGGATTTATACTCTTCACTAGCCAAACCCTGCCCATCAACGCTGTTATTGAACCAGCTGTACTGCGCCCAGCTATCGACATATAAGCCCACTTTGTCGGCTTCATTGGCGTACCAAGTACCGTATACTCCTAAGCTGTAACCATCTATCGAACTTTTGGCGTTATAACCGGACATTTGCGATGTCGTGCTATTCTTGCTGTTGCCGTAGCCAGCCATCGCACCCAGATGGAGGCGATCCACACCATTACTGCTCCATTGAGCAATTTCTCCACCCAGTTGCATCACATAACGATTGGCTTGCGTCCGCAACTGACCATTGGTGTCACGCGAGCGGTTATGTCCTCCTTCGTTACGCAACCACATGCTGGTTGTTTCTTGCTCACCCGTCAGGACGTTAACGAATTGCCTCTCCCCTTCACGGTCATGCAAGCCAGTGACAAACATGTTATTCGCGGCCGACAGGTTGGCTGCGTAGCCGCCAGCTTCCGGACGTTCTGCCGCATGGCTGGTCAGATACCAGTTCTGCGCATTTTCTGCGCTACTGCCACGCCCCAGACTATAATCATAAGCCCCTGCAGTAATACGGCCTGTCTGAACAAACTCCCCGTCAGATTGCCCCGCCACACTAATGACTTCAATTCCATTCAAAGACTCAGCTCCACTACCTCCGGCATTGTTTATCTGCACGCGGGTGTTGCCTGAAGTGTTCCCTGCGACGATCAGTTTATCTGTTAACGAAGCATCGTCCCCCAAGCGGGTGTTCAACACCAACAGACCATTATTCCCCTGATAATTTCCCTCTACCGTCAGCGTTTTGAAATCCGATGCGGTAGGAGCAACAAAGGTGACCGTACCGCTGTTGGAAAGGTTATTGACTAAGGAATTGGCGGTCAGGTTCCAGTGACTGGTGGCATCGAGAGCTACGTTTGTCGGGTCAATCCACCCCGTCAGACCTGCTCCGTTGTGCAAGGTCAGTTGGGTATCACTCTGCCCGATGATGTTACTGGTCAGTTGTGCACCGCCAGAGGAGCCATCCAGAATCAGGCTCCCACCCTGCAGCTCTGTATTTCCTGACCACGCGGTCTTCCCGCTCAAGGTCAGGCTGCCCGCACCGCTCTTGATGAAGGTTCCGCCACCGGTGATGTTACCTGTGTAAACGCTATCGTCCGTGGCACTGGTATTGACGGCGTTCAGAGAGGCGCCGTTCAACTGGATTTCTCCCCCACTGCCAGCAAGACGGTTGAACTGTTGGTTGTAACCATTCAGATCGAGTACGCCGCCATTAACGATGACGTTGCTACTCGGCACAATGCTGTCTGCAAGATTGAATTGCAGTACCCCATCATTCACTGTGGTCGACCCGGTGTAGCTATTCTGTGCTGAAAGCAACAACCGCCCAACACCGTTTTTGACCAGACTCTGACCATCCCAACCACTGCTAAACCCGCCATCAGGAACGGTCTGGTTAACTAACGCAATATCGACGTTAAAAGCGGAGTCTTCGCCAAGGGTAAAGTCCCCTGTTCCTTCGGTAGCATCGCCCTGCGTCCACGCCAAGCGAAAGTCCAGCTCATAATCGAGCCCGCCATTAGCGATTTGTCCCTCATGTATCAGGTAATCCACACCGCTCGGAACAAGGGGGTTGTTGGTGAAGTCACCAAGGATGCCTTCTATCGTATGAATAAAGACATAGCCTTGCTGAACAACATCGCTCGCAGTGACTGGTACTGGCCCATCAGAAAAACCGTTGATCAATAGAGTGCCGCCTAATTGTGCCCGTTGCGCAGTGATGTCTGGCGATGCACCAAGTGTGGCAGAAAGTATTGAACCCGCCTGTTGGGTAAATGTTCCACCAATACTCAGCGTTGAGTTGACCTGCCCTATGTTAGTCGTCGCACCATCTTGGGCGGTATAGTCGCCTGAAATGCTGGAGTTACTCGCCTGAGAGAATTGCAGAGTACCCTGCTGTACCGTGACGTTACCAAACGTGTTGTTGTTGGTGAGGGTCAGTTGGCCTGCGCCAGTTTTAATCAAGTCGCCACCAGTTATCGTACCTGCAAAAAGGGTGTTATCTGTTGCACTGGCATTATTGGCGGTGAGGGTCGCTCCGTTAAGGGCAATGGTACCGCCACTGCCGGAGAGACGGTTGGCCAATTGGGCATTACCAGCCAAATTGAGTATGCCGCCGTTAACGATCACGTCAGAACTGTTTGAAAAGGCGTTAGCAACGCCTGTCTGCAAGGTTCCAGCGTTAACAATTGTGGCGCCGGTATATTGCTGAGCCATGTTTAGCAACAGCGTACCTGCCCCTTGTTTGGTTAGTGAACCTACACCTGTAAAGGCATTAGATGAGCTGATATCAAAACCATTGGAGTCGATTACCGCACCGCCGGACAAAAGTTGTAACCCATCGGTTTCTGTCAAGTTTATAAAATCGGGCCGAGATGACAATGCACGCAGGGTACCTTGATCGAAATAGAGCACCCCATTTCCTGTAACGTTATTAGCACTGACCAAACCGCCATTTTCAATATATAGGGCTCCACTCTGGCGTCCAGGTGACCGTCCAATAGTGAGTGTTCCCATATTGGTCCACGTGGAGCCTGAACCGGTCACCATAACTGTGCCTGTGCCGGGTAATATACCGGTATTGCCGATGTTTCCGTTATTGTTGGTAACCGCAGCACCATTTTGGATAGTCAGTTGCCCATTGCTTCCACTGCCTACTGTCGTGGTGGTGCTGTTCACGCTAGACCCTACACCATCAACGGTAACCATCCCCTCACCTGTAGGTTGGTTAGAAACGTTGTAACCAATACCTAACGTCAAGCCAGTAGAAACCTTGGCACCATTTTCAACCTTTAGAGAACCAACGCCACCATACCCGACAAAAAAAGAGCCTGAACCGGTGCTAAGGGATGAGCCTGCACCAGAAACCAGGACTTGCCCGGTAGTACCGTTGACCCTACCGATATAACTGACCCCAGCATTCACCACTCCGCCATTTTCTATTGTGAGGATCCCGTGACTATCGTTAGAATGACCTACATAGATAGTCCCAGTTTGCCAGAGTGACCCATTGCCAGAAACAACAACATTACCAGTTGAACCTGCGCCGAGATAACCAATCGAGCTGGCGACGATGCCTCCATTCTGAATAATCAAAGTACCATCACCATTTATACCCAAAAGCAAATTACCACCTACATTCCAAGGCGAACTTTGCGTGTCTGGCACAATAACGGTTTGCCCACCTTCAATATTAATCGCCAGAGCTCCCAGAGGGTAACCTAGAAGAGCGGCGGTCATGGCTGCCGCCATTGGACGAAGCACAAAAGGTAAAATTTTCTTACGCATACGATATCCTTATGAATGTAGTGACTACTGTATGATTAACTGCACTTTTAAAAGTTAAAATGCGATGCGGCGAAGATCGTTAGGATTTGAAATCGAGAGTAAAAAAGTAAACGAATATTTAATTAATAGTTCATGCAAGAGAAGAATGGCAAGTTTCACCAGAACGTCATGGGGAGTATTGAAACGGCACAAGCAGCCTAACTTGCACACGGCATGCCAGTCTAGCCTAGACAAAAAACCTACCTGTCCTTATCATTTGCAGCCTAAGATGATTTTTTAATCTCTCACCTCCGGTAAGGAAACATTGTGACAACCCCTTCGCGTTCTGCGGTGAGTGAGCAATTGGCGATTTCTGCAAGTAGCGAGCCAAAGCCCCGACGTTCAACGTTGAATAAACTGCCTCATATTGAACGCGGAACCCCCCAGTTCATGCGAGTTACGCTGGCTCTGTTCACTGCTGGGCTGGCGACGTTTGCGTTGTTGTACTGCGTACAGCCTATCTTGCCGGTACTTTCACAAGATTTTGGCATCTCTCCTGCCGAAAGTAGCCTCTCGCTTTCCTTTTCCACCGGTTTACTGGCCATTGGCTTGATGTTCACAGGCCCGTTGTCAGACGCCGTTGGCCGTAAATCGGTGATGGTGGTAGCTCTGTTGCTGGCGGCAATCTGTACTCTGATATGCTCTTTCATGACCAGTTGGCATGGCATATTGCTGATGCGGGCATTGATCGGGCTTTCATTAAGTGGCGTTGCAGCCGTTGGCATGACCTATCTGAGTGAGGAGATCCACCCCAGTTTTGTAGCCTTTTCCATGGGGTTGTATATCAGTGGTAACTCGATTGGTGGGATGAGTGGGCGCTTGGTGACTGGTGTACTAACCGATTTCTTCTCCTGGCGGATCTCGCTGGCGGTGATTGGGCTGTTTGCCTTGGCAGCGGCATGCATGTTCTGGCGTATTTTACCGCCTTCCAAACATTTTCGGGCCAGTTCCTTACGCCCACGCACCCTGCTGATTAACTTTAAATTACACTGGCATGACAAGGGATTACCGTTGCTGTTCGCTGAAGGCTTCCTGCTAATGGGCAGTTTCATCACCATGTTCAATTACATCGGGTATCGCTTGCTCGCTGACCCTTACTATCTCAGCCAAGCCTTAGTTGGTCTGTTATCTGTCGTCTACCTTACCGGTTCATACAGTTCACCCAAGGCTGGCGCACTTACCTCTCGCTTTGGCCGTGGCCCGGTGCTGCTAGTTTCAATCATGATTATGTTGATTGGGATCCTCACGACGGCCCTGGCGCCGCTCGCCGTAATATTTGTCGGCATGATGTTATTTACCGCCGGCTTTTTTGCTGCACACTCTGTCGCCAGCAGTTGGATTGGCCGCCGAGCTCGCCGAGCCAAGGGGCAAGCCTCTTCTCTTTATTTATTCAGTTATTACGTGGGGTCGAGCGTTGCCGGTACATTAGGTGGCGTGTTCTGGCACAATGTCGGTTGGAACGGCGTGGTGATTTTTATCAGTTTGATGTTGTTATTGGCACTGTTTGTTGCCTATCGCTTAAAGAAACTGCCCGAAGCCACCCTCATTTAACAATCTGCACTCTTCATAACGAAGAAGGTACCGTTTATCTTGCTATAGAGCTTGTACTACTCGGTGTTAATGATTGTGTAATGGCTGAAGTTGTCGCCGTTTATTGCTACAATTTCAATGTATGTTGTAACTAAAAAATGAGGGTAACATGGATAAATATGATCTCATTGGTAGAATGAACTCGCGTTTTGCCGAGCTGGAACAGTTACTCGCCTTACTACGCCAGCAAATCCTGCCACTGCGGTTACTGGCCGCTCGCGTGTTTAGCCTGCCTGAGATCGAGAAAGGTATGGAACACAATGCTGTCGAACAGATCCAGGTAGAGCAACATGTTGGCCCTGCAGCGCGTGATTTGGCACTGGAACACTATCAACGGTTGTTTATCCACCATAATCCACAACATGTCAGTAGCAAGGCAGCAGTGCGCTTGCCTGGCGTGGTTTGTCTAGCGGTCGAACAGGCGGAAGATCTCGCGCTACAGCACCTTATTGCACAGATAAACCGCCTGAAAGCAGAATTGGAGCAGATTATCACCACCGAATCGGGGTTGGCACCTGAGCAGCGTTTTGAGTTTGTGCATAATCACCTGCGTGGATTGATCACACTTAGCGCATATCGTTCAATCACCCTGCTCACCAACCCGGACTCGGTTCGCTTCGGCTGGGCAAATAAACACATTATCAAAAATGTGAAACGTGACGATATTCTCGCTCAATTGGAGAAAAGCTTGAAGGCGGGCCGCTCCGTCCCGCCATATAGCCGTGAACAATGGTCCGAATTGGTCAGCCGCGAATGGGACGATGTTAGCCGCGTGCCGCAAGATGCGGTGTTGAAAATCAAGCGACCGGTAAAAGTACAGCCGATCGCTCGTGTGTGGTATCAGCAGCAACAGAAGCAGGTACAGCACCCCTGCCCGCTACCTCTGATCGTACTATGCCGGCAAGATCTTGGCGCTCAGGTACCTAAAATTGGCGAGTTGCTTAATTACGATGCTGCAAGGATCAAACATAAATACAAACCGGACGCCAAACCTTTACGCCTGCTGGTGAAACGCCTTCATCTGTATATAGCCTAGGCGCTGTTATTCATTGAGTTTATAAACACGCAGTCTATGTCCATCGGGATCTTCGGCAACAAAGGTGTAACCAAAGTCCATTTCTAGCGGATGCTGTGCAATAGTCAGCCCTTTGGCAAGCCATTGCTGATAAATGTCATCAACTTGTTCTGGTTGTTGGCACACGAAACAGATTTCCGTTCCGCCCCCAACCGCTTTTGCCGCTGGCTCAACGGTATGTTTTGACCACATGGCCAGTTTGAAACCGTTATTGAAGACAAACATGGCAAAGGTAGGCGAAAGTTCTACCGGTTCAGCACCTAATAAACGTTGATAGAAATCAGCACTCCTTTCCGGGCTATCAACATAAATAATTGTCATTGTCGGGCTTAGCATAGGGTTATCCTCGTGAGATTAGCCGGTTGGCTTCTGATAACCTTAATGTACTTAGCCCTACTGTCAGTTTCTGGCAGTAGTAACAGGTGACGAGGAAATACCTTCACTTTCCCGCCACATTTTCATTAATGCTCTACGTCCTCGCGGATAACGCTGTTCTAGCGGAGTGAGTTGGCCAATTCGGTCAATACGAAAATGGCGGATCGCACCGCGTAATTCGCACCAGGCTATCAGAACCTGTATCTGCTCGAAGTAACCCATAGCAAAAGGCCACAAAACGCGCTCACTGCTATTGCCTGCATTATCGCAATACTCAACCCTCACCTTGCGCTCAAGGCGGATAGCCTCACGGATCATTACCAGGACATCATCGTCAGCATAGGCTGTAGACACAGGGCCAATCAGAAGAGTGTTGGCATCAAGTTCCTCCCGCAATTCATCCGGCAGCACCGCAGCAATCTTCACCAACGCATTGGTCGCTCCCCGGGCAAGCTGGCTATCGCCCCGGTGTTCAACCCAACGAACACCAAGAACCAGCGCTTCGATCTCCTGTTGCGAGAACATCAGTGGCGGTAGCATAAATCCTGGTCGCAGCACATAGCCAATCCCCGTTTCACCAACAATATCTGCACCTTGCTGCTGCAAGGTGGCAATATCGCGATACAGAGTACGCATGCTAATCCCCAGCTCTTCAGCCAGGGAATACCCAGTAACGGGGTAACGATGACGGCGCAGGAGTTGCATCAGTTCGAGCAAACGTTGCGTGCGGGACATGCATGACTCCCGGTAAAAAGTTGGCGCAGAGGAAAATGGTTGGCGATTATAACGGGTCACTGTAACCCGAAACAACGCTTTACTCACAGGACAAGGCATGGGTTGGCTTGCTTCAGTTCGTCCAACCCTTTATGCGTGCCAGCATTCGTTAGCAATAGTTGAACAAAGTCAGCAAAGGCTCGGGCCTTAGCTGGGATAAAATGGCCGCTGGGGAAAACCGCCCACAACGGCAGTGGCGGTAATTGCCAGTCGGCTAAAACGGCAACCACGCTGCCATTAGCTATTTCGCGGCGAAATAGCCCTTCACATGCGATGGTGGCACCAAATCCGGCAATCACCATTTCACGCAGGCACTCGGCTGCACTGACCCGAACCCGACCAAGCAATACAACTTCCTGCCGATGTTGCTGGCGGGTAAATACCCATTGCTCAGCCACAAGAGAACGGGGCTGGATCACCATCTCGTGCCGAAGCAATTCTCGCGGCGTCTCAGGTATGCCCGCACGCTCGAAATAGGCTGGGGCACCAATCACATACTGTTGCGCCACGCCCAGTTTTCGGGCGGTAAATGCGGAATCGGGCAAATCGCCGATGCGCAAGGCAATATCGATACCTTCTTCAATTAGCCCCAATTCCCCTTCATCCAGTAATAAATCCATTGCCAGTGCAGGATTGCTCTGCAGGAAGCCAGTTAAATCAGCTAACTCGATCAAACGGGCAAACACTGAGGCTGAAGAGACGCGCAAACGGCCAGTGAGCACCTCAGCTGAGCCAGATATTGCTGATTCGGTCTCCGCAACGTCTTGCAGAATACGTCTGGCTCGCAGATAAAACTGCTGCCCGGCTTCTGTAGGCCGCAAACCATGGGTTGAGCGGAGTAACAAGCGGGTATTCAGTTGCTGTTCCAAACGGGCAATAGCTTTGGAAACCGCCGGTTGGCCGACATTAAGCCGCCGGGCCGCAGCAGAGAATGCCCCCGTTTCGTACACACTAATATACGTGGCAAAGTCGCCGAATTTATCCATCCCACCATTCCTCATTGGAATAACCATTAGTGATTTTCGCACTCTACCCCCATTCCATCAGAATAGGCAAACTGCCTACATACCGTTTTGCTTCCCCGGCATTGTTAAGGAATAACATGAAACTTCAGGATCAACTCGACGCATTCAAAGCAGATTTCGAAGCTGGCAATCTTTCGTTCAACCTACCCTCGGCTGTGCATCGCTTGTTACACTCTGCCAACGAAGAACTGATCGCTTCAGGCGCAGAAAAAGCGGCTTTATCGGTAGGTGATATCGCCCCTGATTTTGTTTTGCAGGATACACAGGGGAATAGGGTTTCTTCTGAGCAATTATTGGCCGAAGGCCCGCTGATTGTGAGCTTTTATCGTGGTTGGTGGTGCCCATACTGCAACTTGGATCTTCAGACATTGCAGGCGGCGATGCCTGAATTGCAACGCTACTCTGCTAGCGTGGTTGCGGTCTCGCCGCAGTTACCAGCGAATGGTCGCAAAATGCAGCAGGATAATGATCTGGCGTTCCCGATTTTGGCAGATATTGGCAACCTTCTGGCGGCACGGTTCGGTTTGCGTTTCGCGCTGACGGCCGAACTTATCGAGCTGTATTCGAATAGTTTCAATCTCGACCTGGCAGCATTAAATGGTGATGGCAGTTGGACATTACCTATGCCTGCACGCTTTGTTATTGCGCCAACAAAGGAAATCGTTTTTGCGCAAGTCAGCGCTGATTATACCCGGCGTTCAGAACCTCTTGCATTAATACCTGTACTGCAAAGCCTAAAATAAAAGAGCCTAGTGCCAGGCCCGAAAGATCGAGCCTAGGCTGTGTTCCTCAATTGCCCGCCAGCGGCGCTCGCGCGCAATTGAGGGATACCACTATGGTTATTTCTTCATGCTACCAACCATCTCCTCTGGACGTACCCACTCATCAAACTGTTGTTCGGTAAGGTAGCCCAACGCCAAGGCCGCAGCTTTTAGCGTCAAACCCTCTTTGTGCGCCTTTTTGGCGATTTCAGCCGCTTTGTCGTAACCAATATGGGTATTCAGCGCGGTCACCAGCATCAGCGATTCGTTGAGTAATTGGCTGATACGCTCACGATTCGGCTCGATCCCCACCGCACAATGTTGATTAAAACTGCGGAGTCCATCCGCCAATAAGCGCACCGATTGCAAATAGTTGTGGATAACCATTGGGCGGAACACATTCAGTTCAAAATTACCAGAAGCGCCGCCTATATTCACCGCCACATCGTTACCCAACACCTGGGCACAAAGCATGGTCACGGCTTCGCACTGCGTGGGATTCACTTTCCCTGGCATAATTGAGCTACCGGGTTCATTTTCCGGGATAGCGATTTCGCCGATCCCGCAGCGTGGCCCTGAAGCCAACCAGCGCACATCGTTGGCAATCTTCATCAACGAAGCCGCCAACCCTTTCAATGCCCCATGTCCATGCACCAGCGCGTCGCAGGTGGCCAAAGCTTCAAATTTGTTCGGTGCGGTAACAAACGGTTGCCCCGTCAGTTCAGCCAGTTTTTGGGCAACCCGTACGGCATATTCCGGGTGGGTATTCAGCCCGGTACCAACAGCGGTTCCCCCCAATGCCAACTCGCAGATATGCGGTAAACTGGCTTCGATATGCTTGAGATTATATTTCAGCATCGCCGCCCAACCTGAAATCTCCTGGCCCAGCGTCAACGGTGTCGCGTCCTGTAAATGCGTACGACCGATTTTGACAATGTCGCGAAAAGCCTCTGCCTTGGCAGTCAGAGTACTGTGCAAGGCTTTCAATTCCGGGATCAGATGCTCACGCACGGAGATCGCTGCTGCAACGTGCATCGCCGTTGGAAAAACATCGTTCGAACTTTGGCTTTTGTTAACATCGTCATTGGGATGAACTTGCCGCCCTTCTCCTCTTTCACCACCCAGCAATTCACTGGCGCGGTTTGCCAGTACCTCGTTCATATTCATGTTGGTCTGGGTGCCGGAACCGGTTTGCCAGATAGACAGTGGGAATTCCTCAGGGTGTTTGTCTGCCAACACTTCATCGGCGGCCTGAATAATCACCTTCCCGCGCTCGGCAGAAAGTAATCCCAGATCCATGTTGACGCTGGCGGCTGCACGTTTGGTTAACGCTAACGCATGGATCAGTGCGAGGGGCATTTTCTCCGAAGAAATTCGGAAGTGCTCCAACGAGCGCTGAGTTTGTGCTCCCCAAAGCCGATCGTTGGGGACTTCAATCGGACCCATTGAGTCTTTTTCAATACGAACACCTGCCATCACGGTCTCCTTTGCACTATGTCTGAAAGTGAGGGGGGCTGCCAACGAGCAAAAGCCCGCCAGCAAGCCCCCTCAGTATAGTGATATAATAACTATTCGCATTAACACTCTGAATAATACGCATCTTTAGACATATCGACTTGCATGCGTCTGCTTCACATTGTTTACTTAGCGCAATTTTTTCGAGTAAGCAGGACATTAATCATGCAAAAAATGGTCAATACCATACAGAATTACGCGTGGGGCAGCTCTGATGCGTTAACCCGGCTTTATGACATTGCCAATCCGGCGGGTAAGCCTATGGCAGAACTGTGGATGGGGGCTCACCCTAAAAGCAGTTCGCAAGTTGCGAATACCTCGGGGGCTCTACAGTCACTACGTGATGTGATTGATAGTGACCAACCAAAACAGCTGGGTGCGGCAGTGGCGCAGCGCTTTGGCGAGTTACCTTTCCTGTTCAAAGTACTCTGTGCAGAGCAACCTCTCTCCATTCAAGTCCACCCGAGCAAGGCAGCAGCCGAGTCAGGTTTTGCCAAAGAGAATGCCGCAGGTATTGCTTTGGACGCGGCTGAACGTAACTATAAAGATCCCAATCATAAGCCGGAACTGGTTTTTGCCCTGACTCCCTTCCTGGCGATGAATGGCTTCCGTGAACTTTCTGATATCGTTTCTCTATTGCAGCCGATCTCAGCCGCACATCATGATATCGCCGCTTTTCTGCAACAGCCGGATGCTGCCCACCTTGCAACCCTGTTTGCCAGCCTGCTAGGCATGAGCGGTGAGCAGAAAACGTTGGCCCTTGGGGTTTTAAAAGCCGCATTGAACAATCAGCAAGGCGAACCTTGGGATACGCTTCGTTTTATTGCTCGCTTTTATCCAGATGATAACGGGCTGTTCTCTCCATTGTTACTCAATGTGGTCAAGCTGGCTCCCGGCGAAGCCATGTTCCTGTATGCTGAAACACCGCATGCTTACCTGAACGGTGTAGCACTTGAAGTGATGGCTAATTCAGATAACGTATTACGTGCTGGACTGACACCAAAATTTATCGATATTCCCGAGCTGTTGGCCAACCTGCAGTTCCGTCCGCAACCGGCGTCCGGTCTACTGACTCAGCCAGAAAAGCGTGGCAATGAGTTGTTCTTCCCTATTCCGGTCGAGGATTTTGCTTTCTCATTACACGATCTCTCTACCGTACCCCAGTCACTCAGCCAGAATAGCGCTGCCATCGTGTTCTGTGTCGAAGGCGCTGCAACGCTGGAAAAACAGGGCCAACAGGTGACGCTAAAACCAGGTGAGTCCTGTTTCATTGCCGCTTTCGAGTCCCCGGTTAATGTGACAGGCAGTGGTCGTATTGCCCGCGTGTATAATATGTTGCCTTAACCATCGGTAAACTTTGGCAAAAAAGTTGCCAAAACGAACCGGTTAACGCCACAATAAATCGCCTACGGGCGTCTTTTACAGGCCAACTTGCCCATCCATCTATTTAATTAGGTGGCTTAAGAAAGGATGAACAGAACTATGAAAAAATCGTTAGTCGCTGCCAGCATCATTGTGGTTCTTGGTGCTGCATGGACCGGAGCTTCCTGGTACACCGGCAAGTTGATTGAGCAGCGGATGGGTGAAATGGTGGATACCGCCAATAGCCAACTGAAATCATACCTGCCCAACACCGGGATAAAATTAAGCTTTGAAAACTACCAGCGTGGGCTGTTCAGCAGTCAAATCCGCTATGTCTTACGCGCCGACGGTTCCGTATCGGCGGATAACGCGCTGCTGAAATCCGGTGAGGAAATCGCCTTTCTTGAAGCTATCGATCATGGTCCGTTTCCTTTGGCCCAGTTGAAAAGATTCAATTTGCTACCAAGCATGGCCTCGGTCCACTCGGAGCTGGAAAACACGCCAAAACTCAAAGCGTTGTTTGAAATCACCAAGGGGCAATCGCTGTTTACTGCCGAAACACGTATCGCATTCAGTGGTGACACTAGTTCAGCCATTGACATAATCCCGGTTGAGTACCAGAAAGACAAAACGTCACTTAAGTTCAGCGGTGCAAAAATTGATGCCGATATCGGCCGTGATATGAAAACCGCTGTGTTAGATGCCAGCAGCGACACTACCCTCATCAGTGCACCGAATCAGTTCGGCCAGATAGAACAGGTAGAAATGCAAGGGCTGACGCTCAAGAGCAACACGCATCAAAACCAGTTCAACCTGAGCCTGGGCGATCAAGCTCTGGGGCTGAAACAGCTGAATGTCGGTGTTGATGGCAAAAACATTCTGTCAATGGAGGGATTCAATCTGATAACCCAGTTTGGGGAGAAAGGCGATAACCTCAATGGGCTAATTGATTACACTCTGGCTGCTATCAAGGTTCAGGGGAATGATTTTGGTTCAGGCAGACTGCTGCTAAAAATCGACAATCTGGATGGCAAAGGGATGAAAGAGTTTGCCGATCGCTACAATCAGCAGGCAATGGCACTGATGCAACAGGGAGGAGATCTGTCATCGGAAGCCTATCAGCAGCAATCAGCCGCCTTACTGCTGCAGAACTTGCCACTGCTGTTGAAAGGTAACCCAACTCTTAGCATTGCTCCATTAAGTTGGAAAAACAGCAAAGGTGAAAGCTCCTTCACGCTGAATCTTGATCTGCTGGATCCGGCCAAAGCTGGGGCAACGGCGGAATCACCAGATCAACAGCTTGCACAATCAGTCAAAAAGATTGAAGCAAATCTGACCATTCCAGTCGCTATGGCCACAGAAACCATGGCGCAATCCGCGAAGCTGCAGGGTCACAGTGAAGAAGATGCACAAAAACTGGCACAGCAACAAGTGCAGCAGTTAGCTGCACTTGGCCAAGCGGTCCAGATCACCACGCTGAAAGACGGTATTATCGGCAGCAGCTTCCGCTATGGCGATAATCAGATTGAGCTCAATGGCAGCAAAATGTCCCTGCAGGAATTTGTCGGCCTGTTCGGTATGGCTGGTAACCCGGCTGGAGAAGGTAGCGCGCCGCAATCTGAACCGCTGAATGAAGAGCCAGCACCGGAAAAACCGGCTCAAGGGCAGTAAAACAGACAAGGGGCTCGATATTACTGAGCCCCTTGCACTCCCACTTCCCCTCGCAAAATTCTTTTCATCCATCAGTGTGCTCTTGTGCGAAGACTATAAAAAAACTATATTTAGACTACCACCTGTAGTGAGAGGTCTTTATGAAAGTTGAAACCATCAGTTTTGTGAAAAAAAATGCGGCGTCACTCGACCTTGCCGAACCCATTCTCGTGACACAAAACGGCGTTCCTGCCTACGTTATTGAGTCTTTCGATGCTCACCAGGAAAAGGAAAACGCAATTGCCCTGCTGAAACTACTGACACTTTCTGAGAAAGACCGAGCGGAGGGTAAGCTTTTTTCTAAGGAACAATTACTCTCGGGACTGGAGTGAGATAAGCCGCATGAATATTCAATACACATTCACGGTAAAAGTCTGTATTGATGAAATAACCTCTCACCTACGGCATCTGGATATAGCACCCAAGGCAGTAATAACAGACATCCTGGAATATTTTGAAAAGAAGGTTACAGAGTTTCCACTTGGGTGTCAGGTTTGCCCTGAACTGCATAAAATAGGCTGCACAAAATATAGGGAATGTAATACCCCAGGTGGTTACCGGGTATTGTATTCCGTTGACGAGACCGCAATAACCGTTCACGCAATACTGGCTCATCGGCAGGATATAAAACAATTGCTGTTTAAGCGTCTTATCAGCGTTTAAGGCGGCAACTAGGCTATGCATACTTAATCAGCAAGGTAGGATCGGGCCAACCAGCTCTGGACAATAAAAACCGGCTGAGGCTCAGCATTAACCAAGCCCCAGTTTTTTTCTATCCGTATACAGCATCACGGATTTGTATCGAATAGGGTCCGCACATCCCTTCAATGGCCGTATTGGTTAACGCCACCAAGCTCAATTCTGCTAGCGGATCGTAAAACCAGTTATGTCCGTACACTCCGCCCCACTGCATGGTCCCGTTACTCTGTGGAGTTGATGCCACCGTCGCGTCCACCAGCACTGCGCCGCCGAAACCAAACCCCCAACCTGGCCCCTGGATTTCAGCGTCTGCTCCAACATGCGCCTGACGCATCAGTTCGGTCGTTGCCGGTTGTAGAACGCCATCGCCACCATTGCGTAACGCTTCCACCAAACGCAATACATCATCCGCATCCCCAACCATCCCGGCACCAGCGGAAGGATAGGCACTGGATGCAAGCGCACGCGAGGGGGCAAGTTCGAGATCAAAACCAAACCCTTCAGGTAAGGTCAGTAGAAAACCATCTTGCATCCGGGCCGGTTCGGGATCTGCATCATAATAGGCAGTAGCCAGAGTTTGAGCGTCTTTAGCAACAAAACCGGTATTGCGCAGCCCAAGAGGTTTCCCTACCCACTGATCGAACAGCGTCGGTAAAGCCACACCCGCGACTTGTTCAAGCACTGCCCCAAGGACATCAATCGACAGTGAATAATTGAATACGCTACCCGGTTCAGCCTGTAACGGCGCGTCTGCCAAAAGGCGCAGGTTTTGCTCCAACGTCAACGTTGACAGTTCCATACCATCACAAATCCCCAACCGATGATAAGGACCATTTTCAGGTTGCTTGAAACGGTAATCCAGCCCGGCTGTGTGGGTCAACAAGTGGCGGACTGTGATTTCGGGGCATCGCCCATCAGTTAAGGCTGGCGTGAACCACGGTAGCCAACGGCTGACGGCATCTTCCAGACTTAAGTGCCGTTGTTCGACCATGCGCATCGCCGCCAGCGTGATATAAGGCTTGGATACTGAAGATAAGCGAAACTGGTTACTGCGTTTCATTGGACGTTGCTGCTCGCGATCGGCATAACCGCTGGCCCCAGCGTAAATAACCTTCCCTTGATGAGCTACCAATACCACACTGCCAACAATGCGGCCTTCAGCAACTGCCCTTTGATTAACTGCTTCTATTCGTTGTGCTAGCGCCTGATCCATGATTGATAAATTCCTCATTAAACTATCTAGAACTCCAAGGGTATACCTACGCGCAGCGGGATTTGCAGCAGCCATAGTTACCTACGTTAGCGCTTTCCAGACAGTAACAAATTTGAACCTTGTTATTTCAGTTAGAGCGGCGCGTACATTACTCAAGATTAACCTAAGGTTATCCTCGGGATGTGAGCCGTTCGGTGCCTGCTAACTTCAAATGTAATTCATCCTATTGTCAGTTTCTGGCAGTAGGATGAGGCGAGGAGGAAATACTTATAGGCTAGGCGTTTTATGCGGGTAAAACGCGAGCAACTGCTCATGCAGAACCACGCTTGATTAGCGTCGGAGATAAGATCATATTCTGCGGTGACAAGGTTCCATCGGCAATACGCTGCAATAGCCTGGAGGCTGCGCTCCGGCCAACTTCACGAGCCGAACTGGAGATAAAGGTCAACGGAGGTTCAGTCAGCTCAGCCTCCGGAACATCGCCAAAACCGATCAAAGCAACCTGTTGACCATAGAAACTGTCCATTCCTTCCGAGCCAATACTGCGGCCACTGCGCACAATGCCAAAATAGGCCCCCAAAGCGACAGACGCTTTATGACACACCAGCGCGCTGATATTTGGGTACTGCCGTAGCAGGTTTTCGGCAGCTTCGGCGGAAGCTCGTTGATGGCTATCACATTCAACGATCCATTCAGAACGGAACGGCAACCCGTATTGCACCAGGGTGGCACAAAATCCCCCTAACCTTTCTGCACGGGTCAAGGAGTCACTGTGACCACCAAGATAAGCAATCTGGCTGTGACCCCGCTTGATAAGGAATTCGGTAGCCATTTTCGCTGCCTGCATGTTATCCGGGCGGACAACATCCACACCTTCTAATCCACTTGAGCGCGAGGCACACACCAACGGAACGCCCTGCTCGGCGGCTTTTTCCTGCAAACCGATTACAGAACGCACGCCGCCTGCCAGCACTATGCCATCAACCCCCTGTGCCAGTAACGTATCAAAGCAACGCATCAGTCCTTTGCCATCTCGCCTACTCTGGGTGAGAAACAGTACTTTACCGTGGGCTTCCAGTATTTCACTCAACCCTGCTGTCATCTCAGCATAAAAAGGTTCGCAAATATCCCGTAGGATCAACCCTATGACGTCTGATGCCCCGCCACGCAGAGTTGCCGCCTGGCGGTTACGCACATAACCGAGCTGCTCAATAGCCTGATTTACACGCGTCATGGTGCTGGGGGAAATGCGCCCTTTACCGCTCAAAACCAGAGAGACAGTGGTCACGGACACGCCGGCCAATTGCGCAACGTCAGTAATAGTGATTTTTTTGATGGTCATAACCTCTGTAAAGCAACGTCTGGATGCCCCTCACAACAGAGGGTATACCGAATGTCTTTATACAGTAAAACGTTTTACCCACCGCGCTATTGTCACCGCAAAAGGTGATCCCAAATTGTGATTAATGGCGCATTTTTGCTTGGTAAAACGTTTTATCTTATTTTACCTAAATTAGACACCCATACTATTGCATGCATTTTCGCCAGGAGTCGTCGGTTATGCCAGCCACTAAAAAACAGAAAATCACGCTTTGGGAGTTCTTCCAAAGCCTGGGCAAAACGTTCATGTTGCCCGTCGCACTGCTTTCATTCTGCGGCATCATGCTGGGGATCGGCAGTTCACTGAGTAGCCGGGACGTTATCACCCTGCTGCCGTTTATCGGCCACCCGGCATTCCAACTGCTGTTCACCTGGATGAGCAAGATCGGTTCTTTTGCCTTCAGCTTCTTGCCTGTGATGTTTGCCATCGCCATTCCGTTAGGTATGGCGCGTGATAACAAAGGCGTGGCTGCATTTTCTGGCTTCGTCGGTTTTGCCGTGCTGAACCTGGCAACCAACTTCTACCTGACAACCGCAGGTATACTGCCCACCACCGATGCACTGGTATTGAAAGCCAACAACATACAGAACATCCTTGGTATTCAATCGATTGATACCGGGATCCTCGGCGCAGTGATTGTAGGTATTATTGTTTATCTGCTGCATGAGCGTTTCAACACTATCCGCCTGCCGGATGCGTTGGCCTTCTTTGGCGGCACGCGCTTTGTCCCTATTGTCACAACCGTCGTTCTTGGCCTGTGTGGCCTGCTGATCCCACTGATCTGGCCATGGTTTGCCGCCGGTATCAACGGCCTAGGACGTATGATCAACGGTGCGGGTATGTTTGGACCAATGATCTTTGGTTCCGGTGAGCGTCTGCTGCTGCCATTCGGTCTGCACCACATTCTGGTCGCCCTGATCCGCTTTACCGAAGCAGGCGGTACACTGGACGTTTGTGGCCGTGAAGTCAGCGGCGCATTGACCATTTTCCAGGCTCAGCTCTCCTGCCCAACCACTCATGGCTTCGCAGAAAGCGCCACCCGCTTCCTGTCACAAGGCAAAATGCCTGCCTTCCTCGGCGGCCTGCCCGGTGCTGCATTGGCTATGTACCACTGTGCCAAGCCTGAGAATCGCCACAAAATTAAAGGGCTGCTGATTTCCGGGGTAGTTGCCTGTGTGGTTGGCGGTACAACTGAGCCTATCGAATTCCTGTTCCTGTTTGTTGCCCCATTCCTGTACCTGATCCACGCCGTCCTCACCGGTCTGGGCTTCACCGTGATGGCGCTACTTGGGGTAACTATCGGTAACACTGACGGTAACATCATCGATTTCGTGGTATTCGGTATCCTGCACGGCACGGCAACCAAGTGGTATCTGGTTCCGGTGGTCGCAGGCATCTGGTTCGCCGTCTACTATGCAATTTTCCGCTTCTCTATCCAGCGTTTTAACATCAAGACGCCAGGCCGCGAGAACGAAACGGCAGCAACTCAGAGCGCTTCAATCGGTTCAGTGGGTAAGTCAGGCTACAATGTGTCGGCCATTTTAGCGGCGTTGGGTGGTAAAGATAATATTGTTTCTCTGGATAACTGCATTACCCGCCTGCGGATGTCCGTTAATGACATCAGCATCGTCGATGATGCGGTGCTGAAGGCCAACCGGGCCATCGGCGTGGTTCGCCTTAATGAACATAACCTGCAGGTGGTTATCGGGCCGCAGGTACAATCGGTTAAAGATGAACTAGAATCGTTGATTGCCACCTCATAACTTTCCCCACGGGCGCAGCCTGCTGCGCCCGTGTCCGGAGTGACTCATGTTTGATTTTTCTACCCCGGTCGATCGTCATGGTACCTGGTGCACCCAGTGGGACTATGTTGCCGACCGATTTGGCAGCGCCGACCTGCTGCCTTTTACCATCTCTGATATGGATTTCGCTACCGCCCCCTGTATTTTACAAGCTCTGCAACAACGCTTGCAGCATGGCGTATTGGGCTATAGCCGCTGGCAGCACGAGGATTTTCTCGGCGCAATAAGGTATTGGTATAGTCAGCGTTTTAATGCACCGATTGATACATCAATGGCGGTGTATGGCCCTTCGGTCATTTACATGGTGGCGCAAATGATCCGTATCTGGTCAGCGCCCGGTGATTACGTGGTGACTCACACTCCTGCCTACGACGCGTTCTACAAAGTTATCCTTGGAAATCAGCGCCAGGTGCTCCCTTGTCCACTTAATAAAGTGGATAACGACTGGCATTGCGATATGGCCCACCTGGAAGCGTTACTGGCGCGTCCGCAGACCAAGATCCTATTACTGTGCAGCCCGCATAACCCGACTGGCAAGGTTTGGAGCCAACAGGAACTGCAGCAAATGGCTGAGCTATGTGAACGCCATGAGGTGAAAGTAATCAGCGACGAGATCCATATGGATATGGTTTGGGGCGAACACCTCCATATTCCTTGGAGCCAGGTAGCGACAACACCTTGGGCATTGCTGACCTCCGGTTCTAAAACGTTCAATATTCCTGCGCTCACCGGTGCCTATGGTTTGATCAACGATCAACATGCGCGTGAAAGTTACACCCAAGCACTGAAAAACCGCGATGGACTCTCTTCCCCAGCGGTATTGGCGGTTACTGCTCATATTGCCGCTTATCGCCATGGCGAACCCTGGCTGGATGCCTTACGCGGTTATCTGCAAGAAAACCTGGCTTATGTTGCTGAACGTTTGCATCAGGAATTCCCGCAACTGAACTGGCAACCTCCGCAGGCGACTTACTTGGCGTGGATTGACATACGGCCACTGGGAATTGACGACCGCCGCTTGCAGCAGGTGCTGATAGAGCGTGAGAAAGTGGCCATCATGCCCGGCTTTACCTACGGTGAAGAAGGCAATGGCTTCCTGCGTCTGAACATCGGTTGCCCACGCAGCAAAGTAGTAGCCGGAATGGATAAACTGATTGCCGGGTTGAAGTTTGTGCTGGCAAACGACTGAAGAATAAACTTATTGCCGAGTGATTAAGCCCCTAAGAGATTAAGGGGGCTTTATTTCCTGGTAGCAAGCTTAGGAACACCTGTCTTTTCGGTTGTTATGTGATTTTAATCACTTTTTAATGCAACGTAATGGCAATTTTCATCGTTTTGTTTTTATACTGTTCTGCACTTTACCTATAACAACATAGCGAGTGCAGATCATGATTGACTCCCACCTCCCCCTTACCGATATTCACCGCCATCTGGATGGCAACATCCGGGCGCAAACCATTCTTGATCTGGGCCGCCAGTTCAACATCACCTTACCTGCCGATGACTTGTCTGCCTTGCTGCCACATGTACAGATCACTCGTACCGAACCCGATCTGATGAGTTTTCTGCAGAAACTGGCTTGGGGTGTAGCGGTATTAGGCGATCTGGATGCCTGCCGCCGCGTGGCCTATGAAAACGTCGAAGACGCCGCAAACGCCGGGCTACACTACGCCGAGCTGCGCTTTTCACCCTACTACATGGCAATGAAACACCAGTTGCCCTTGGCTGGTGTGGTAGAAGCAGTAATTGACGGGATCCGCGCTGGCTGCCGCGATCGCGACATAGATGTACGCCTGATTGGCATCATGAGCCGTACCTTTGGTGAACAAGCCTGCCTGAATGAACTGGAAAGCCTGCTGGCCCATCGGGATGCCATTATCGCGCTGGATCTGGCCGGTGATGAGCTAGGTTTCCCTGGCAGCCTGTTCCTTGACCACTTTAACCGTGCCCGAGATGCTGGGCTGCGTGTAACGGTTCATGCAGGCGAGGCTGCGGGCTCGGAAAGTATCTGGCAGGCTATCCGCGAACTTGGCGCAGAGCGTATCGGCCACGGTGTTAAAGCGGTAGAAGACCCGGCGTTGATGGATTACCTGGCAGAGCACGCTATCGGTATCGAGTCATGTCTGACTTCGAATATTCAGACCAGCACCGTACCTTCTCTGGCGCAGCATCCGCTGGCTACATTCTTGCGCCATGGGGTGCTGGCTTCCATCAATACCGACGATCCGGCGGTCCAAGGCATAGAGATCGAGCATGAATACTGTGTAGCTGCGCCACAAGCAGGACTTACCCCACAAGAGATCCGCATCGCACAGGAAAACGGCCTGAAAATGGCATTTCTCAGTGAACGGGAAAAACAGGCGCTAAGGGAAAAAGTAGCTGGCTGATTGATGCTTAACCACACAGTGGCCTGCACCGCTGTGTGGTTGTTATCACCGATAATGGCCGGATTGATACGGCAGCACCACGCGGTGACTCTCCTCAATCAGCCCCACAATCTCTGCTCGAGGGCCTTTCAGCCAGGCCTGGCTTTGATAAAAATGCTGCAATACCTGCTCCATCTCCGCCATGCCGTCAAACAGACGCAGCAAGTAGTAACTATCAGGGTCATGCAAGGAAATACCGTGATCTAGCACAACCAGTCCCGAGGCCTGATGCAGCGGTACACTGTACTGTTGCATGATGTGATGAAAACGTTCCCCCGAGCCTGCCCGCAACCGATACTGCAAAATCTCGACAACCTGAGCCATTTTTCTTCCTTTGTTTATTTAGTTAACTCAGCCGTTTCCCGTTGCTGAGCCATTTTGCGGGCATAGCGTTGCGCCATAACGGCACAGACCATTAACTGCACCTGATGGAAAATCATCAGAGGTAAAACCATCGCACCAACGGCTGCGACCGGGAACAAAACGTTAGCCATCGGAATACCGTTTGCCAGACTCTTCTTTGAACCGCAGAACACGATGGTAATTTCATCAGCGGTACTGAAGCCCATCCAGCGCGCGGTATAGGTATTGATAACCAGTACCACCACCAGCAAAATCACCGACATCAGCAAGATCGTCAGTAATGAGCGACTATCAATGGTACTCCAAATCCCTTCAACCACCGCGGCGCTGAACGCGGTGTACACCACCAGCAAGATTGACGAACGGTCAGTCATATTTATCCACTTGCGGTGGCGATCGACCCACTTGCCAATCAATGGCCGCGCCAGATGACCAATAATAAACGGCACCATCAGTTGTAGAAGAATTGCACCTATCGCGTGCAGCACATCAGTATCGCCGCCCTGATTGTGCATCAAAGCCCCTACCAGCAGCGGCGACAGGAATACACCGAGAATGCTGGATGCCGAAGCACTACAAATTGCTGCCGCGACGTTGCCCCCCGCCGCCGAGGTGAAGGCTATCGCCGACTGAACGGTGGCAGGTAAAGCGCACAGATAGAGAAAGCCCAGGTAAACCGTAGGCGTCAATATGCCTGGTACCAACAGATTCATCGATAACCCAAGCAGCGGAAATAGCGCAAATGTGCTGAGAAAGACCAGCAGATGCAGTTTCCAGTGGCTCATACCGGCAAAAATTGCCTGGCGGGAGAGCTTCGCACCATGCATAAAGAACAGTAAGGCGATGGCGGCAGTGGTCAGATGTTCAAAAAAGGTTTTCCATATCCCTTCACAGGGGAAAAATGAGGCGAGGAGGACGACAATCACCAACACCAGCAGGAAATTATCAATACGCAGACGCTGCAACCAGGACATTATGCAGAATTCCTTGAATGTAAACCGTTAAAAAGATTAAACAACTGGCAACGCTTTTTGCTGGTGGGCCGATTCAATACCCAGTTCAATCAACGCCATTACCTCGATGGCTTCACTAGCAGGAACAGGATTAACACCTTCACCGTTGATCGCATCACGAATGGCGGCATAGTAGGCGGGGTAATTTCCTGGAATGGTCAACAGCGGCTTTTCGCTCAATGTACCATTACGTGACAACGTCACTATACCGTCACGCATATCATAACCCCAGTCTTCCTGCGGCAGTCGTGCCCCCGCTTTCAGGCGATCTTCCTGCGGATCAAGACCAAACTTGATAAAACTCCCCTGGGTGCCATGCACGATATAGCGTGCACTCTCTGCGGCGGCTAGCACCGTGCCATGCAGCACCACACGACGCTGGCCATAATTCAGTACCGCATGGAAGTAATCGACCGACTGAGCCCCCGGACGCAAAGCAGCAAGATCGACAAACAAGGTCTGCGGTTTGCCAAACAACTGCAACGCCTGGTCTAACAGATGTGGCCCCAAGTCATACCAGATACCGCTACCCGCTCCGGCTTGTTCACGCCAACGTTGCAGCACTTGCGGGCGGTAACGATCAAAATGTGATTCAAAATAGACCACGTCGCCGAGTGAGCCCTCTTTCAGCAAACTCTTCAGCGTCAGGAAGTCACTGTCCCAACGGCGGTTATGAAACACTGAGAGCAGTAATCCTGCCTGTTCCGCCTGATGTTGCAGTTGCTGTGCCTGTGACAACGTCACGGTAAAAGGTTTATCCACCACCACATGTTTGCCTGCAGCCAGCGCCTGCTGAGCCAGCGGGAAATGGGTATCGTTAGGCGTTGGGATCACAATCAGGTCAATCGATGGGTCGTTAAACAGGAGTTGCGAGTCGTTCACCACCGTGATTGAAGGCCAGTCGGCGTGAACTTTAGCAGCATCGCTGCTGGAAACTGCGACTAAATCCATGCCTGAGGTGCCAGCTATCAGCGGCGCATGAAATGTTTTACTGGCAAAGCCGTAACCGACCAAGCCTACCCGGATTTTTTCAGTCATCTTGTTTCCTCATTCAGAGCAATATACCGAATAGAAAATACCAGCGGACACGCCAAATACCACGCGCTTGTCATTTAGGGTGAATATTATTCACCCCGGAATAATGTGACATGAAGGCGTAAAACAGTGAGCTAGCCGATTTGACACTATGATGCGGGCGGGAACAAGCAGTAAATTTACGCTTAACCGGTAGCGGCAACCTGCGAACGTTCACGAAAATGGTTGGCCGGATAGTTGATTTCCAGACTACGGCGGCGAAAATCGCTTGGGCTGACGCCAACTCGTTTGCGAAACACACGTGAAAAATAGAGCTGATCGTCATAACCAACCACCCGGCCAATGGTAGCAATCGACTCCTGTGTGGTTTGCAGCAATAGTTTGGCCCGGATCACCCGTTGGTCCTCACGCCAACGTAGAATGTTGATGCCAACCTGCTCACGGAACAGGTGCGCCAACCGCGAAGACGATAGACACACGTGGCGTGCCACCTCATCGATACGTAACTCCCCGGCCAGATTGCCGGTTATAAATTGGCAAGCCTCCATCACCCGTGGATCCATGATTTTTTGCGGGCTGAGGGGATCTTCTTCCATCGCGCGCAGCAATAGGCGCTCCAGCAGATTCATCCCCATTTCCTCCGCAAAGCGACGGCCAGAGCGTTGGGTCTGCTCTATATGGGAAAACAGTCTGTCAAACTCCAGCAACAGAGTGTTGTTAGGTAGCGTCAGACGGCCAACCTGGTGGGTTTTGCTGTGCCACTCAAGCCAATCGGCCCAATAGGCACGTGGGCGGAAATAGACCCAACGGTGATACCAGCAATCACTTTCCGGTGAACGGCCATAGTAATGTGCCACTTTAGGTGGGAACAGCAGAAGGTCACCTGGATTGCAATAGAAGGTGTCCTCACCATCGAACACTTTACCCTGTCCCTTGATGGTCAGATTCAGAATGTAGCCTTTCATTCCCCCTGGACGGTCAATAAAGAAATCCAGTGGCCCATCCGCCAAGATCGGCGTTAAGCCAGCGACCAGATAGGCGTTGAAGGTATAACCCGGTAACAGTGGGTTCGGTTGCGGTTCCTGAACCATGCGATGATACATCTGGCCTCCGAAAGTGTCGTCCATAGGTTTCTTCAGTCTTTCAACATGCAACACAATGCTGAGGATGGCTCGCCCTCCGTTACGCCAAGGGGCAGCAAAGGCAAGACGTAAGTGCCTTGCCAAACCACTGCAACTTAGAGCCCATCAGATCTGCCAAGTTTACCATTCAGGTTAAATACTGCTCAGACCGATGACAGAATTGTGAGCCCAACAAGAATATGCCCTATACCCTTTAGGCGGTGCGTTTCGCCTTTTGCTTGTAGCGGTCAAAAATGACGGCTGCCAGCAAGATCACACCGCGAACAACATACTGCGAGAACGGTGATATATTCAGCAGGTTCATGGCATTTTCCACCGTACCCAAGATCAGTATCCCGGCAATCACGTAGGAAATCTTGCCAATACCCCCTTTGAGTGAGACGCCCCCCAGTACACAGGCTGAAATCACGATCAGTTCATAACCAATAGAGGTCATCGGTTGGCCACTGGTCATGCGTGAAGCCAGAATGATGCCCGCTGCCGCTGACACCAGCCCGGAAAGCATAAAGATGATAATCTTGGTACGGACTACCGGTACGCCTGCCAAGCGTGCCGCTTCCTCGTTACCGCCAATAGCCAGGGTGTTGCGGCCAAAAGTGGTTTTATTCAGCAGAAAACCGAACAGGATCAGACAAGCGACGGTGATCCAGATTGGCGCGGGTAATCCCAGCCAGTTGGCATAGCCCAGAGCAAAGAAGCGCTCGTCTTCAATGCCTACCGCTTTACCATCGGAGATGATGTAGGCAAGGCCACGGAAAATCTGCATGGTGGCCAATGTGGTGATCAGAGCATTGATTTTCAGACGCGCGATGACAAAGCCATTAATCAACCCAGAGAGCATGCCCAGCAATAAACCAGCAGCCACACCTATCCACAGGCTTTCGGTCAGGTTGATAACCACCGCTGCGGTCACACCTGCACAGGCAATGACCGAGGCAACAGACAGATCGAAATCACCGGAAGCCAGGCAGAACAGCATGCCACAGGCCACCATGCCGGACATGGAGATCGCTAGACCAAGGCCTTTCATATTGATAAAACTGCCAAAATTCGGCACAAACAGCGCACAGACGATAAACAGTGCGGCGAAAACCACCAGCATGCCGTAGCTGTCCCAGATACGCGCCAGCCCTTGGCTACCGCGATTTTTCACAGAGTTGGTTGTCATGGTCGACATTTGTTTCTCCTTCACTATCAGGCCATCGCCGCTGCGATATCGGGGGTGCGTAACATCGCCAGGCTGAGGGCTTTTTCCTCAGTGGCATCAACATGCGTGAGCTCGCCGGAAATGGCACCTTCGCGCATGACGATAATGCGATCCGCCAGCCCCAGAACTTCGGGGAGATCGCTGGAGGCGAACAGCACAGCGATGCCCTGCTGCGCCAATTGATAAATCACCTGGTAGATTTCATGCTTGGCACCCACATCAATACCGCGCGTGGGTTCATCCAACAGGATCACTTTCATCTCTTCCGACAGCCAGCGGCCAAGGATCGCTTTTTGCTGGTTGCCCCCCGAGAGGTTCATAATCAATTGCTCGGCACTGGGGGTTTTGATATTCAATGCGCGAATATGATGATCGGCATTGCTGGTTTCCCAGGCGTTATCGATCAGGCACCCTGCTTTGATACTCTTGCGACGGGCGCTGATGTTGATGTTGTCACGCACCGAATGCACCGGGATAATTCCGTCAGCCTTTCTGTCTTCCGGGCACAGCATCACTCCGGCACGGATCGCATCGATGGGAGAGCGAATTTCAAGCGGGTTACCATCCAACAGCAACTGCCCAGCCGTTACCTGCGTAGCGCCAAAAATCCCCTTCATCAGTTCGCTACGCCCTGCTCCCACCAACCCAAACAGGCCGACGATCTCGCCAGCTCTCACTTCCAGGCTGATCGGGTTTTTCACGCCCATCGCTTGCAGTTGCTTGATCTGCAACCTGACAGCACCAAGTTCACGGGGTTGGTAGCCGTATACGTCGCCAAGGTCCCTCCCCACCATCGCCTGGACCAGCAATTCATTGTTTACCAACTGCATATCGTCAAAAGTGCGCACATAGCGGCCATCTTTAAAAACGGTGATCGCATCGCTTAACGCGAAAATCTCTTCCATTCGGTGCGAGACATACAAGATCACCCGCCCTTCGGCACGTAATTCGCGGATCACTCTGAACAACTGCTCAATTTCACGTGCCGACAGCGAACTGGTCGGTTCATCAAAAGCAATCACTTTGGCATTACGTGCCAAAGCCTTGGCAATCTCTACCATTTGCCATTGGCCGATGGAGAGATACTTCAGCGGGGTATCAGGATCGATATCCAATCCGAGGTGCGTCAACTGTAATCCGGCTTCATAACGCAGCAGTTTGCGATCAACCAGGCCATGTTTGGTGGGCAACTGGCCTAAATAGATGTTCTCAGCCACGGTCATTTCAGGAACCAGATGCAGTTCCTGGTAGATAATCGCTACCCCGGCATTGAGTGCTTCGGTGGTATTGGCAAAGTGCACGGCCTGCCCTTGGAGATGTATCTCCCCTTGGCTTGGGGCATAGTAGCCGCTGAGGATTTTCAACAGCGTGGATTTCCCCGCGCC
Organism: Serratia aquatilis; assembly: GCF_044865145.1. Classification (NCBI taxonomy): domain Bacteria; kingdom Pseudomonadati; phylum Pseudomonadota; class Gammaproteobacteria; order Enterobacterales; family Yersiniaceae; genus Serratia; species Serratia aquatilis. The sequence goes on from NZ_CP173186.1 coordinate 2,692,519, forward strand.
GTTCTCTCCCATCAGTGCATGGATCTGCCCGGCCTGACAGTCGAAGCTGATATCATCCAACGCTTTGACGCCTGGGAAGCTTTTACCGATGCCTTTAAAAGCCAGATAGGGCGTTACGGCGGTCATAATGCTTTCCTCGTGGTGTTCAAAAAAATGCCGCCTGAAACGGCAGGCGGCACAGTCATTAATTACATCAGACCCTTTTTCTGCAGTTCGGCTTTGAAGTTGTCGCGGGTGATCAGCACCACATCGGTGACTTCGGTGAATTTCTGCGGTTCCGCACCTTTCACTACCCAGTCATGCAGCATCTGGATGCTCTTGTAACCGTGAATATCCGGGCTTGGCAGCAGTGAACCGTAGAAACCGGTGGCCTGTGCCTTGGAAAGTTCGCTCACCGCATCAACGCCGTTGATACCAATGCCGATAACGTCAGGCGCTTTGAAACCCTGCCCCTCGGTAGCACGCACACCTCCCAACACCGTGTTGTCGTTCATTCCGACGATCAGCCAGTGTTTTACTTCCGGATGCTGAACTAACATCGAGTTGGCAGCATCGAAAGCGCCTGGGATATCGTTGGATTTGGTTGGAACTTTGTAGATCTGTTTTTCCGGGAAACCAGCGGTTTTCAAGGCGTCGATTGAACCACCGGTGCGGCGACGTGCGGTATCCAATTCATCTGAAGTGATTGCCATCACGCCGGTTTCGGTCACTTGCCAACCGCGTTGATTCATCTCTTTCCACAACTCCTGCCCCTGACGTTCTCCAATTTTGGTCGCAGCCATCATTACCAGTGGCACGCTCTCCATCGGTTTTCCCTTGGCATTAACAAACTGATCGTCAACGGTAATCACTTTCAGATCATAACTACGCGCCTTTGCCACAATCGCCGGGCCCAGTTTTGGGTCTGGCGTACAAATAACAAAACCTTTGGCGCCGCTGGCTGCCAGGCTGTCGATGGCATTCAGCGTTTTCTCACCGTCCGGTACGGCTATTTTGATCACATCAAATCCCAGATCTTTGCCCGCTTTGTCGGCAAATTTCCATTCGGTCTGGAACCAGGGCTCCTCTGGCTGTTTGACTAAAAAGCCCAGCTTCATATTCTCTGCAATAGCCGAATGTGACATAACCGCCGCAAGCCCCATTACCGCCAGTGCCTTAGTGAATTTATGCATGGTACTCTCCGCTGTTCTGTTCTCTTTGGCAGAAAAATCGACCTGCTGTGAAAACGTTATCATTAGGGGGGTCTTAAACGATGAATGCTTACTTACCGGCCTTTCATCGCTTAATCGAGTAAGACGGGGACAGTTTTAGCGGGTATTAATGACGTAAAGATAGAGCGCTATCACATCCGGGAATTACAGCAGATATGTACATACATTTAGCAAATTCAACCAATCATTAACTTTTGACAGCTATCACAGAATCACTGTAGGAAGCAGAAAAGTGCATACTTCCAGCTAATGACTCCTCACCTGCCGCAGTCAAGCACTCCTATCGTTAACCTCTATCTAATGAAATAGGAGTCTGCATCATGACGGCAGGTGCTATCACCCTTGGACTCGACTTTGGCAGCGATTCGGTAAGGGTATTGGCTGTAGATTGTCAAAACGGCAATGAACTGGACACCGAGGTGGTCTACTACCCACGCTGGCAACGCGGCGATTTCTGTCAAGCCGCCGAGAACCAATTCCGCCATCACCCACTTGACTACATCGAGTCCATGGAGCAAGCCATTGTTGCCTTGGTGCAACGTATGCCCCCCGAGCAGCGGCGGTTGGTGGTCGGTATCGGTGTTGACTCGACTGGATCCACCCCTGCACCAATCGATGAAAATGGCGATGTGCTGGCACTGCGGCCTGAGTTTGCCAATAACCCCAACGCCATGTTTGTACTTTGGAAAGACCACACGGCCATTGAAGAAGCCGAAGCTATTAATCAGCTGTGCCGCAGCGGCGACTTTCCTGATTATTCACGCTATATCGGCGGCGTTTACTCTTCCGAGTGGTTCTGGGCCAAGATCCTGCACGTTTCACGTCACGATCAAGCGGTACGCAAAGCCGCAGCCTCTTGGGTTGAGCTATGCGACTGGGTACCCGCGCTACTTTCCGGTACCACCGCTCCGCATCTGTTGAAACGCGGTCGCTGTAGCGTCGGGCATAAGACGCTGTGGCACCCAGACTGGGATGGTTTGCCACCAAAGGCATTTTTTGCCGCGCTGGATCCGATACTGGTTAACGATCTTCCTTATCCCCTGTTTACCGGTTCCTATACCGCCGAATTACCGGTTGGCACACTGACCCCAGAGTGGGCCAAACGCCTCGGGCTTACTGAAGGTGTGGTGCTTTCTGGCGGGGCTTTCGATTGCCACATGGGGGCCGTCGGTGCCGGAGCCCAGCCATATACGCTGGTAAAAGTGATTGGTACCTCAACCTGCGACATTCTGATCGCCGACCGCGAGCGTGTTGGCGATCGTGCGATCGGCGGTATTTGCGGCCAGGTTGACGGTAGCGTAGTACCAGAAATGATCGGTATGGAAGCGGGGCAATCTGCCTTCGGCGATATGTATGCCTGGTTCAGTCACCTGTTGAGTTGGCCACTGCGCGAAGCCGCAAAAAATCAGCCACAGTTACAGGCCCAATTCCTGCAGATTGAAAGCACTCTGTTGGCAGATCTCACCAACGCATGGGCCAAAAATCCATCTCTTGACCATTTACCTGTGGTACTCGACTGGTTCAATGGCCGACGTACACCTTATGCCAACCAACGTCTTAAAGGGGTGATCACCGATCTTAACCTTGGCACCGACGCACCGACGCTTTTTGGTGGCTTCATCGCCGCCACGGCTTTTGGTGCCCGCGCGATCATGGAGTGTTTCGAGCAGCAGGATATTCCGGTCGACAACGTGCTGGCGTTGGGCGGCATTGCCCGCAAATCACCGGTAATCATGCAGGTTTGTGCCGATGTCATGGATCGCCCGTTGCAGATTGTTGCATCCGATCAGTGCTGTGCATTGGGAGCGGCAATTTTTGCCGCCGTGGCCGCAGGGTGCTTCAGCAATGTACCGCAGGCGCAACAGCAAATGGCCTGCAGCATCGAACGTACCTTGCAGCCCGATCCGCAGCGAGTCTTACGCTATCAGCAATTGTATCAACGCTATCAACAGTGGTGTCTGGCTGCTGAGCCGCGCTATGCCGCAGTAAACAAAGATTAATACGCACAGTCAATCATGCCTGTGCTCAATAAACCAAGTTATTCAGGAGTCTTTGATGGACGTTTTTAAACAACGTGAAGTGTGGTTCGTGATCGGCAGTCAGCATCTTTATGGCCCTAAAACGCTACAGCAAGTGAAAGAAAATGCGGAACAGGTAGTAAACGCCCTGAACCGCGAAGCTGGCTTACCGGTAAAGCTGGTGCTGAAACCGCTGGTCACTACGCCTGACGAGATTACCGCTGTCTGCCGTGATGCCAATTATCATCAAGACTGTATCGGTATCCTAACCTGGCTACACACCTTCTCACCCGCCAAAATGTGGATTGCCGGTCTGTCGATCCTCAACAAACCACTGCTACAGTTTCATACCCAGTTCAATGCCGAGATCCCCTGGGACAGCATGGATATGGACTTTATGAATCTGAACCAAACTGCTCACGGTGGCCGGGAATTTGGTTTCATCGGCGCGCGTATGCGTCAGCAACACAGTGTTATTGCGGGACACTGGCAAGACAAGGATGCGCATAGCCGAATCGCACAGTGGATGCGCGTTGCCACAGCCAAGCAGGAAAGCCAGCAACTGAAGGTTGCACGCTTTGGCGATAACATGCGCCAGGTTGCCGTCACCGAAGGTGATAAGGTCAGCGCACAGATCCAGTTCGGGTATTCCGTTAATGCTTACGGTATTGGCGATCTGGTCAGCGTGATTAATGAAGTCAGTAAAGGTGATATTGATACGCTGATCGAAGAATACGAAGCCAGTTATCAGTTGGCCGATGTTGCCAAGCAGAACGGTGAAAAACGCGAGAATCTGATCGACGCTGCGCGTATCGAACTGGGCATGAAACGTTTCCTCGAACAAGGCAAGTTCCACGCGTTCACTACCAACTTCGAAAATTTGCACGGCATGAAGCAATTACCGGGGCTGGCAGTGCAACGTCTGATGCAGCAAGGTTACGGCTTTGGTGGCGAAGGTGATTGGAAAACCGCAGCTCTGTTGCGCATTTTGAAAGTGATGGGGGCTGGGCTTAAAGGTGGCACCTCATTTATGGAGGACTACACCTACAACTTCCAACCGGGTAACGATCTGGTGGTGGGTTCGCACATGTTGGAGGTCTGTCCATCCATCGCCAAAGAGTCTAAACCACTGTTGGATATTCAGCATCTGGGTATCGGCGGTAAGGCCGATCCGGCTCGTCTGATCTTCTCGACTCCGGCTGGCCCGGCGTTAAACGCCACGCTGATTGACATGGGCGATCGTTTCCGTCTGCTGGTCAATCAGGTGGATACCATCGAGCAGCCACATCCATTGCCAAAACTGCCCGTGGCTCGCGCCATCTGGCAAGCGCAGCCCACTTTGGCAACGGCAGCCGAAGCCTGGATACTGGCGGGAGGTGCGCACCACACTGTGTTCTCACAATCCTTGAATGCCGACTATCTGCGTCTGTACGCCGAGATGCATAATATTGAATTCCTGCTGATCGACAATGCCACCACCCTACCTGCTTTCAAGAATGAAATTCGCTGGAATGAAGCCTACTACCAGCTCAATCGCCGTTAATTAAATTGCAGTCCTGCAACCGGTTTCAGAAACCGGTTGCAAAAACCTTCTGACTCAACCTAGACTATGCTTAGTTTTTTACATCTAGAGCGAGGATCGTTATGTCTGCTTTCCCAAAAGAATTCCTCTGGGGTGCCGCTACCGCAGCCTACCAAGTTGAAGGCGCCCATGATGCCGATGGCAAAGGCCCTTCCATCTGGGATACCTTCTCCCACCTGCCCGGCACCACTTATCAGGGCACCAATGGTGATGTCGCTGTCGACCACTATCACCGTTTTCGTGAAGACGTCGCCTTAATGGCCGAAATGGGGATGCAGAGCTATCGTTTCTCCATCTCATGGCCCCGTTTGCTGCCGCAAGGCCGTGGTGAAATCAACGAAGCCGGGGTTAAGTTCTACAGCGACCTGATCGATGCTCTGTTAGAACACAATATCGAGCCAATGATCACCCTTTACCATTGGGATCTGCCACAAGCGTTGCAGGACGAAGGCGGTTGGGAAGCACGTAGCACCGCAGAAGCATTCGAAGAGTATGCCCGGCTGTGTTATGCGCGCTACGGCGATCGCGTCAAGTTATGGTCAACTTTCAATGAAACCGTGTGCTTTATCGGTTTCGGCTATGTCACCGGCGGACATCCACCGGGTGTGCAGAACCCGGCACGCGCAGTTCAGGCTTGCCACCACGTCTTCGTCGCCCATGCCAAGGCGGTGGCGGCATTCCGTACCAGCGGCATCGTTGGCAAAATCGGTTTCGTTAACGTCTTGCAGACCCATACCCCACTGAGCCAGTCACCTGAAGACCTAGCTGCGTATCAAATGGCTGAAGGGATCTTTACTCACTGGCTGTATGATCCGGTACTGAAAGGGGAATACCCGGCAGAATTACTGGCACAGGCTCAGGCACTGTGGGGAGTACCACAGTTTGCTCCGGGTGATGAACAATTGTTACGCGACAATATTTGCGATTTTATTGGTCTGAACTACTACAAGCGTGAAACCATCGCGGCCAACAATCAGGAATCGCGTCTCACCATCAACACTACCGGCGAGAAAGGCAGTGGCCATCAGCAAGGCAATGAATTTGGCTTCAAAGGGCTGTTCAAATTCGTGCGTAATCCTGACGGCGTCTATACCGACTGGGACTGGGAGATTTACCCACAAGGCCTCACCGAAGGGATTATGAATATCAAGGCGCGTTACGGTGATATTCCTATGTATATTACCGAGAACGGCCTGGGTGCCAAAGATCCGATTATCGACGGCGAAGTGGTAGATGACGACCGTATTGAGTATCTGCGTCAACACATTGGTGCCATCGAAGATGCCATCAAACAGGGTGCTGACGTGCGCGGTTACTATCCGTGGTCATTTATCGATTTACTTAGCTGGCTCAATGGTTTCCAGAAACAATATGGCTTTGTTTACGTCGATCACAACAAACAGCTGGCGCGCCAACGCAAGAAAAGTTTCTTCTGGTATCAGAAACTGATCGCTAGCAACGCTGCTGAGCGCTAATCCCATCACTTTACTGCTACCCGCTAAAATGCCAGCTCTGACTGGCATTTTTCATTTCAGTCACCCGCGATATACTCAAAAAAATTCGAGTTGCTTGTAGGCGGCAAGCTTACGAGGCCCCAGGAGCATAGATAACTATGTGACTGGGGTGAGTAAGCGCAGCCAACACCCAAGCAATTTGAAGTATGAAGGGTATAGCTATCCTGGCCTCGCGCATCAGGTAATATTTGTTTAAGCTAGGCCGCTAAAATGAATAATACTCTGGAACCGTTATGACCCAAGCTGAATACTCCCGCATCGGTGGCTGGCTACTGGCCCCTATGGCCTATCTGATCGTTACCCTGCTCAGCGCCAGCCTGATGCTTTTCCTGTACACAATGGCCATTTTTTCACCTGAATCGCGTGAATATCTGCTCACCAATGCCCAGGCATTTACCCTGCAATGGTATTTTTCGGTAGTTACAACCTTGGTTATGTGGTGCTTTACGATTTATCTGCTGTGGCTGTTTTGCCAACGTTCACAACGTTTCCCCAAGCTGTTTCTGGTCTGGCTCCTGATCACCGTGTTATTGGCAGTCAAAGCATTCGCTTTTGCCCCGGTGCCCGACGAACTTGCCGTACGCAGCCTCCTTTGGCCGTTACTGTTTGCCGCATTACTGGTGCCATACATGATGCGTTCAAAGCGAGTTAAGGGTACTTTCACCGAGTAACCACGATAAAAGCACGTTCTGCACGTAGATTTGTGTAAATTTTCATCAAAACAGGCAAAAAACACAATACCCTTGCAATTCGTCTGTTGTCGTTACGCCGCCGATTCCCGATAATAGGCGGCTTTTATTTTTTTAGGCAACGCAATGACCGAATACCTGCTCCTGTTTGTCGGCACCGTGCTGGTGAATAACTTTGTCTTGGTGAAATTTTTGGGCCTGTGCCCATTTATGGGTGTTTCCAAGAAACTGGAAAGTGCCATCGGCATGGGCATGGCCACGACTTTCGTCATGACGCTGGCTTCGGTCAGCGCCTGGCTGATCAACAGCTTCATCCTGATCCCGTTGGATTTGGTGTACCTGCGTACCCTTTCCTTCATTCTGGTGATCGCCGTGGTGGTGCAGTTCACCGAAATGGTGGTGCGTAAAACCAGCCCGGCCCTGTATCGCCTGTTAGGGATTTTCCTGCCACTGATCACCACCAACTGTGCGGTGTTGGGGGTGGCATTACTCAACGTTAACCTTGGCCATAACTTTATACAATCAGCGGTTTATGGCTTCAGTGCCGCTGCGGGCTTTTCCTTGGTGATGGTGCTGTTTGCCGCTATTCGTGAACGTTTGGCCGTCGCCGATGTGCCTGCGCCGTTTCGTGGCTCTTCTATCGCACTGATTACTGCTGGGTTAATGTCACTCGCCTTTATGGGCTTTACCGGGCTGGTGAAATTCTAATGACTGCTTTGTGGATAGCGATTGCTGCATTAAGCGCATTAGGGCTGCTGTTTGGTATCGTGCTCGGCTTTGCCGCACGCCGTTTTGAAGTAGAAGAAGATCCGGTTGCCGAACAGGTAGATGAAATTCTTCCTCAAAGCCAATGTGGGCAATGTGGTTATCCCGGTTGCCGCCCCTATGCCGAAGCTGTTGCCAATGGTGAGATGATCAACAAGTGCGCACCAGGCGGTGAGCAAGTGATGCTCAAACTGGCTGAGTTACTTAACGTTGAGCCGCAACCGTTGGATGGCGGCGAAGCCGTGGCAACGCCTGTGCGCACAGTAGCTTTTATTCGTGAAGCCGACTGCATCGGTTGTACCAAATGCATCCAGGCCTGTCCCGTTGATGCCATTGTGGGTGCCACGCGCGCCATGCACACGGTGATCACCGACCTTTGTACCGGTTGCGACCTGTGCGTAGCACCCTGCCCAACCGACTGTATTGAAATGAAACCGGTCGCTACCACTACCGCTAGCTGGAAGTGGGATATAAAAGCCATTCCGGTGCAAGAGATCCACGTGGAGCACCATGTTTAATTTGTTCGCCGCTGCTAAAAAAGATCGAATTTGGGATTTCGATGGCGGTATTCATCCGCCCGAAATGAAAGACCAATCCAGCGGTGTGCCACTGCGGGTAGTTCCCCTGCCAGAAATTTTCATCGTGCCTTTGCAACAGCATTTGGGCCCTGAAGGGGAACTGTGCGTCAAGGCAGGTGATGCGGTCTTAAAGGGGCAGCCCCTAACCTTTGGCCGTGGCCGCACACTACCGGTCCACGCGCCTACATCTGGAATAATCCGTGGGATTGAGCCACGAGTAACCGCCCATCCCTCAGGCTTGGCTGAGTTGTGCGTGCTCATTGAGCCAGACGGAGAAGATCGCTGGTGCAATCTGACACCCATGGCGGACTATCAGCAACTGAGCGCGGAAGATCTTATCCAGCGTATTCATCAGGCAGGAATTGCGGGTCTGGGTGGCGCAGGTTTCCCCACAGCCAGCAAATTGCAGGGTGGCTGTCACCAGGTTGAAACTCTGATCCTCAATGCAGCGGAATGCGAACCTTACATCACTGCCGACGATAGGCTGATGCAAGAACATGCTGCTCAAATAATCGAAGGTACCCAGATCCTGCGTCACCTACTGCAACCGAAAGTGACGGTGATCGGCATTGAGGATAATAAACCGCAGGCCATTAGCGCATTAACCCTCGCACTGCGCGGGCAAAATGATATTACGTTACGGGTGATCCCCACGAAATATCCTTCTGGTGGAGCCAAGCAGTTAACCAAGATCCTGACCGGGAAAGAAGTTCCCCATGGTCATCACTCGTCCTCTATCGGCGTATTGATGCAAAACGTGGGAACCGCTTATGCCATCAAGCGCGCGATCGTTGACGGTGAGCCGTTGATAGAGCGTGTTGTCACCTTGACCGGTGAAGCCATGAGCAAGCCAGGCAACGTCTGGGCCAGGTTCGGTACCCCGGTGCAGCATTTATTAACCTTCGGCGGGTATCAGCCGCAACCGCAGCCAATGGTGATCATGGGAGGGCCTTTAATGGGGTTCACTCTGCCAGCCCTGGATGTTCCTATCGTCAAGATCAGCAACTGTTTGCTGGCTCCAACGGTAGGGGAAATGGCACCGCAGGAACCCGAGCAATCCTGCATTCGCTGTGGATTATGTGCCGATGCCTGCCCTGCCGGGCTGCTGCCACAACAGCTTTACTGGTTCAGTCGTGGCAAAGAGCACGACAAAGCCCGCAACCACAATCTGTTCGACTGTATCGAATGCGGCGCCTGTGCCTATGTTTGCCCCAGCAATATTCCGCTGGTGCAGTACTATCGCCAGGAAAAGGCAGAGATCAAAGCGCTGGATCAAGAAGCTATCCGTGCCGCAGAAGCCAAGACGCGTTACGAAGCCAAGCTGGCACGTCTGGAGCGAGAGAAACGTGCCCGTGAAGAACGTCACAAAAAAGCCGCGGTGAAACTGACCAACAACGATCAGAGCGCCGTTCAGGCAGCGCTGGCTCGTGTTCGTAGCAAAAACGGCGAAGCCAGTGGGATCAGCATTATTGGCCGGGAGCCTGACAATAGTATGGCTATCGCCGCCCGCGAAGCGCGTAAGGCGCAGGCGAGAGAGCGCCGGGCACAGCAGGCAATCGAAGTCACTGAAGTCACTCAAGAGCCAGAACAAGATCCCCGTAAAGCCGCTGTGGCTGCCGCACTGGCGCGTGTTAAAGCTAAGAAGGCTGAACAGTTGGCGCAGAATGCCGAACCTGTGGCTCAGGCCGAGCAGGATGATCCCCGCAAAGCCGCTGTGGCAGCCGCACTGGCGCGTGTCAAAGCCAAGAAAGCTGAACAGTTGGCGCAGAATGCCGAATCAGTGGCTCAGGCCGAGCAGGATGATCCCCGTAAAGCCGCCGTGGCAGCCGCACTGGCGCGTGTCAAAGCCAAGAAAGCTGAACAGTTGGCGCAGAATGCCGAATCAGTGGCTCAGGCCGAGCAGGATGATCCCCGTAAAGCCGCCGTAGCGGCAGCCATCGCGCGGGTTAAGGCCAAAAAAGCCGAGAAACAGTCAGTTTCCGTCGAAGAGTAACCCTCTGCATGGGTGCTTTGCCGCAGGCAAACACCCATTTAATCAACCGAAATCAGATAGGTATAGTTAACATCTATTTGGCGCAGCTTAGCGTCAGGATTCCACTCTTTCGCTTCCAGCATCTCCATCTCGACGCTCCCCTCCACTTTATTCCGCAATCCGGGTACCACATTCGCCAGCAGGAAAGAAATAAATTGCCCGCACTCTTTTGCCGTTCCCTGGTGGTTGATTGCGATGTATTCGCGCGCTGGCAGATGAATATTGTCGATTTGATTACCGGAAAGAATATCTTTCTTATTTTCTGGCGCTACCGCCATAGTGTGGGTAGCAGAGCATTCGCCGTTACCATTCCCTCGCGAGGAATGAATACTGAAAACCTTGTGGCAATCGACATTCAGCCCTTTAAAGAAGTTATTAAAAATCTCCCCCTTCACAGCGATGCAGGAAGAAACGGTAATCTCTTGCAGGGTCTCTAACTCCAGTTCGTGCGAGAAACCAACCAGATGCATTTCCGGCAACGTTAACCGTTTAACTTCAGGATAAAAATCCGCTTCATAGCTGGCTTCAAAGTTGAAACGAGGCATCAAATCTTTAACATCCCATTTACCCATTGTACGGTAACGGTTTGGCGTGGTACCAAAGCGTTGCTTAAACATTCGGGTAAAAGTTTGCTGCGAGTCGAAACCTAATTCATCAGAGATATCAATAATAGAGCGATTAGTAATGCGGAGCGCTACCGCAGCACGGGTAAGGATGCGAGAACGGATATAGGTCGCAAGCTGGATGCCTGTAATACGCTTGAACTTGCGTTGTAAATGCCACTTGGAATAGCCGGAAATGCGTGCGACTTCATCAAGGTTAGGCCGCGTTTCCAAATGAATTTCTACCCACTCAATCAGTTCTTCAATGAAAAGTATGTCTTCATTAGTCATTATTATATGTTCGCCAACTTAATAAGTGCTGGGATAATAACCCACATTGATTATATCAACTTTGCTATTTTGTGCGTGCAAATCTGAAAAAATCCAGCCTGTTTCCCTAGTGTCTACCTCCTTTACCATAGGCGTACTTTGCTTTTTCGCCAGCAGTCACCTGCATCCTAATAGGTGCATATCCCTATGATTAGCACGTATTACCCAAGCGCTGATTGAGGTAGAATACAGCGCTGTGTTTTCTCTGTGTTACGCCTATGCCCCTAAATAATCCGGGTTATATGAACGTCGCGTAGCACCTTGGAGATGCCGAACAATGCCGTCAATATACATGCAAATTGATGTAACTTGGGTAAAGTGTGGTAAAGAAATGGTAGTTTTTCTATGAAGTTCAGGCCAGTACAACAAAAAGCCGTCACTGGCTTACGCGTCGCCAGTTCTCCTTTTACTCATAACCAGCAGAGCACCAGCAGCATCATGCTTTGGGTTATGTTGGCCTGTGTTCCCGGTATAGCCGCACAAGTCTGGTTCTTTGGTTACGGTAGCCTCGTTCAGACGGCGTTAGCCATGGTTACGGCATTGCTTGCTGAGGCCGCCGTTCTTGCGTTGCGCAAACAGCCGGTAAAATCCAGGTTGGCGGACAACTCGGCATTGCTCACCGCATTGCTGTTGGGTATTAGCCTACCTCCGCTGGCCCCCTGGTGGATGATTGTTATCGGCACCGTTTTCGCCATTGTTATCGCCAAACAGCTGTACGGCGGATTAGGGCAGAATCCCTTCAACCCGGCAATGGTCGGTTACGTGGTGCTGCTAATCTCCTTCCCAGTACAGATGACAAGTTGGTTACCTCCCGACTCCTTGAGTGCCAGCGTCCTGTCACTGCAAGATACATTACTGGCTATCTTCCGTGGTCACAATGCTCATAGCGCTTTGCTGATGGGTGCCGACGGTATCAGTCAGGCGACGCCGCTTGACGCCTTCAAAACTGGACTGCGCAGCGGCCATTCAGTAGAGCAGGTTTTGCTGCAACCGTTGTTTAATGGTGTGCTGGCAGGCATCGGTTGGCAATGGGTTAACCTGGGTTTCCTGCTCGGCGGTGCTTTTATGCTGGGCCGTAAACTTATCAACTGGCAGATCCCCTTCAGCATGCTGGCCGCCATTGCCCTTTGCTCTGGGCTGGCGTGGACGCTGGATCCCGCTCATCAGGCCTCTCCGCTGATCCATCTGTTCTCCGGGGCGACCATGCTCGGTGCTTTCTTTATCGCTACCGACCCGGTCAGTGCCTCCACCACGCCAAAAGGCCGTCTGATTTATGGCGCACTGATTGGCCTGCTGGTCTGGTTGATCCGTGTCTACGGCGGTTATCCAGATGGCGTGGCCTTTGCCGTGCTGTTGGCAAACATAACCGTGCCATTGATCGATCACTATACGCAGCCGCGCGTATACGGCCATCGCTGAGGATCCCATATGCTTAATTCAATGAGAAAGCATGGCATCACACTGGCCGTGTTTGCTGCTGTAACCACCGGCCTGACCGCCGTGGTGTACCAGTTAACCAAAAGCACGATTACTCACCAGGCCGCACTACAGCACAAAGCCTTGCTGGACCAAGTGGTGCCGGCGGACATCTATGACAATGATTTGCAGAGCGAGTGCTATGTGGTCAGCGATCCTGCATTAGGCAGCACCGCTCCCCATCATTTATATCTGGCACGCAAGCATGGCCAGCCAGTCGCAGCCGCTCTGGAAACCACCGCGCCCGACGGTTATTCCGGCGCTATTCAACTGCTGGTTGGTGCTGATTTTAACGGCACGGTATTAGGTACTCGAGTGATGGAGCACCACGAAACACCCGGGTTAGGCGATAAAATTGAGTTACGCCTCTCCGACTGGATCACTTTCTTTAGCGGAAAGAGGGTCAACGGCCCGGACGACAAGCGTTGGGCAGTGAAAAAAGATGGAGGCATGTTTGATCAATTCACCGGAGCAACCATTACCCCGAGAGCCGTCGTCAATGCCGTGCGTCGTAGCGCGTTGTATATCGAAACGCTGCCGTCTAAACTCGATACCTTGCCTGCCTGTGGAGCCAGTGAATGAGTGAAGCCAAAACATTGATTGTTCAGGGGTTGTGGAAAAACAACTCTGCGCTGGTCCAATTGTTGGGCCTGTGCCCATTGTTGGCCGTCACTTCCACCGCCACCAACGCCTTGGGCCTCGGATTGGCAACCACCTTGGTTCTGGCCATCACCAACGGTTCAATCTCGGCTTTACGCCGTTGGATACCCAGCGAAGTGCGTATTCCGATTTATGTGATGATCATCGCTGCAGCAGTAAGTGTGGTTCAGATGCTGATCAACGCCTATGCCTTTGGCCTTTATCAGTCTCTGGGGATCTTTATTCCATTGATCGTCACCAACTGTATTGTGGTAGGCCGCGCCGAAGCGATCGCGGTAAAAAAACCGGTAGGTCTGGCACTTATCGATGGTATAGCCATCGGCCTGGGGGCGACCTGCGCGATGTTTGTGCTAGGCTCCCTGCGTGAACTGATTGGCAACGGCACACTGTTTGATGGCGCGGACATGCTCTTGGGCAGTTGGGCAAGGGTATTACGTATAGAAGTGGTGCACTTTGACACCCCTTTCCTGCTGGCCATGCTTCCGCCGGGCGCTTTTATTGGCTTAGGATTGATGCTGGCAGCCAAATATGTCATCGATGAAAAAATGAAAGCACGCCAAAATAGAGCTTTGCTGGCTGAGGCTGAAACCAAGCAAGGGCACGCAGAGAAAGCGTAATGAATAAAGAGAAGCGCCTGGAAATTCTGACCCGCCTGCGGGATAACAACCCCCACCCAACCACCGAGTTGGTTTTTTCTTCACCCTTTGAGCTACTGATTGCGGTGCTGCTTTCTGCACAGGCCACCGATGTCAGCGTGAATAAGGCCACGGCCAAGCTGTACCCGGTTGCCAATACCCCGGCGGCTATGCTGGCTTTGGGCGTGGATGGCATAAAGGAGTACATCAAAACCATTGGCCTCTTTAATGGTAAAGCAGAGAACATCATTAAAACCTGCAGGATCCTGCTGGAAGAACATGCTGGTGAAGTGCCGGAGGATCGCGCAGCGCTTGAAGCTCTGCCCGGCGTGGGGCGTAAAACGGCTAATGTTGTTTTAAACACCGCATTTGGTTGGCCAACCATTGCGGTTGATACACATATCTTCCGAGTGTGTAATCGTACAAATTTTGCCCCTGGAAAGAACGTTGAGCAAGTGGAAGACAAATTGCTGAAAGTCGTCCCTGCCGCATTCAAAGTCGACTGCCACCATTGGCTTATCCTTCACGGTCGCTATACCTGCATTGCGCGCAAACCACGCTGTGGTTCCTGCCTGATTGAAGACTTGTGTGAGTATAAAGAGAAAGTATATCCACACGAATAGTCGCTTGCCGGGCGCAGCTCTGCGCCCTATCCCTTGCTCAGTATGCTTTATCCTCAATCTACATCAGCAGATTTCTGATTTAAAAATTAGTAAGAAAATGCTGTAAGTATTACGACTGGAAAATTACATTTCTTTAACTAATGTGCAGATTTTCTCAATTTCATTTTAATTCTTTACAATCAAGTTTATGCAAAGCAATCCAATGAGTAATTCAAAATGGATTATGATGCTGCCTATCATTGTAAAAATAATCAGAATATATCACTAGTAATCTTCAACAATTTTTTCACGCAAAATAAAAAACCAACATCACCAGAATTCTTGAACGTTAACACTGATCAACAGATGTTACATGACAACATAGTACCGCATGAGTTATATGTAACGGGATATGTCAAAAAGCTTGCCTCGTTGACAAAGATAGTGAACATTACCCGCCCTAATAAACTTATAACAATGCAGAAGGATGCAACCAGCATCACCTAATGCAATTCCGTATTGATAATACGGTTAGTGAAATAACCAGAGGTGCCAGTGTCAACTGCAAACAACAAACCATCGGAAAACATAAGTCTTAACGCTTTCAAGCAACCCAAAGCGTTCTACCTGATCTTCTCTATCGAACTGTGGGAACGTTTCGGTTATTACGGTCTACAGGGCATCATGGCCGTCTATCTGGTCAAAATGCTGGGCCTGAGTGAAGCTGACTCCATTACACTCTTCTCTTCTTTCAGCGCTCTGGTGTATGGTTTTGTCGCCATTGGTGGCTGGTTGGGGGATAAAGTCCTCGGAGCAAAACGTGTGATCGTCTTAGGGGCGATTGTTCTTGCCGCTGGCTATGCCATGGTGGCGTATTCTGGCCATGATGTTTTCTGGGTTTATCTGGGGATGGCGACTATCGCGGTAGGTAGCGGCCTGTTCAAAGCGAACCCATCATCACTGCTGTCTACCTGCTATGAAAAAGACGATCCGCGCTTGGACGGTGCATTCACCATGTACTATATGTCCGTCAATATCGGTTCATTCTGTTCTATGCTGGCAACCCCTTGGCTAGCAGCCAAATATGGTTGGAGCGTTGCTTTCTCTCTTTGCGTGGTAGGCATGTTGATCACTCTAATCAACTTTATGGTGTGCCGTCGCTGGGTAAAAAAACACGGTTCAAAACCTGACTTTAAACCCTTACATGTGCAGAAATTGTTGATGGTGCTAGTTGGTGTAGTGGCGTTGATCGCGCTTTCCAGTTGGTTGCTTCACAATCAGGTTATTGCACGCTGGGCGCTGGCCATTATCTCTGTAGGTATCGTTATCATCTTTGCCAAGGCAACTTTTGCCCTGCACGGCGCTGCACGCCGCAAGATGATCGTCGCCTTCCTTCTGATGTTGGAAGCGGTTGTATTCTTCGTGCTTTACAGCCAGATGCCAACCTCACTGAACTTCTTCGCTATTCATAATGTTGAACACAATATTCTGGGCATCACGTTCGAACCTGAGCAGTATCAGGCCCTCAACCCATTCTGGATTATGCTGGCAAGCCCGCTCCTGGCAGCCCTGTATAACAAGATGGGCGATCGCTTGCCTATGCCACACAAGTTTGCCTTCGGCATGATGTTGTGTTCAGGCGCGTTCCTGGTGCTGCCTTGGGGAGCAAGCTTTGCCAACGATCAGGGTATTGTCTCGGTTAATTGGTTAATCCTCAGCTATGCGTTGCAGAGTATTGGCGAGTTGATGATCTCCGGTTTGGGCCTGGCGATGGTGGCACAGTTGGTTCCACAGCGTCTGATGGGTTTCATCATGGGCTCCTGGTTCCTGACCACTGCCGCAGCCGCGTTGATTGCCGGTAAAGTCGCCGGGCTGACCGCTGTGCCGAGTGATATCAACGATGCGCATGCCTCGTTGGCGATATATAGCCATGTGTTCTTGCAGATTGGTATCGCCACGGCAGTTATTGCCGTATTGATGATGCTTACGGCCCCCAAACTGTACCGCATGACACTGGACACCGCAGAAGATACGCAAGCAAAAGCGCAGGCCGCTGCTGCCATTAACTGATCCCTTTTCGGGCATTTAAAAACGCCGGGGCAAATTGCACCGGCGTTTTTTATTGTGTGTAAATCGTTCGTTACGATGAAAAAAATCCTTCAGTTTTTTCTTAGCACCACGGCAAATAACCCCTTGAATATGCGTATAATTAGCAGCTAAAACCACACACCCACTCACACGGATAACACCCCATGCCCTTCTCCCCATTTCGCCGTAAAATGCTCCTTGCTGCCGCTGTTATTCCTGCCATCGCAGCTCTCAATCCACTGCTGGCTTTTGCCGCCAAGAGCGATAATAAATTGCAGCAGGCGCAGCAACAGCTCGCGGAGCTGGAAAAAACCTTTGGTGGGCGTCTGGGCGTTTTTGCCCACGACACCAGCAGCGGTAAAGTCGTGCAATTGAATGGCGAACAACGCTTTCCATTTTGCAGCACCTTCAAGGTGATTGCCGCCGGGGCCATTCTGCACCACAGCCTGAGCCATCCAGGGTTCCTGGAGCAACTCGTTCACTATAAGAAAAGCGATCTTGTCGCCTATTCACCCATCAGCGAAAAACATGTAGATAGCGGAATGACCGTTGCCGAACTCTGTGCTGCAGCACTTCAGTATAGCGATAACACCTCTATTAACCTGCTGATGACGCTGATAGGCGGGCCAGCCGCCGTCACCGCCTATGCACGCAGTATCGGCGATACTACCTTCCGTCTGGATCGTTGGGAAACCGAGCTCAATAGCGCCATTCCTGGCGATGAACGGGATACCACAACACCTGCAGCCATGGCCGCCAGTTTGCAGAAATTGACGCTAGGTAACGCTTTGCCCTCTGAGCAACGCCAGCAACTGGTTACCTGGATGAAGGGGAATACCACCGGCGATAAACGCATCCGCGCGGGCGTTCCTGCGGATTCCGTTGTTGCCGATAAAACCGGCGGCGGTGATTACGGCACTGCCAATGATATTGGCGTTGTCTGGATAGCGGGCCGAGCACCGCTGGTGATAACCATTTACTCTACCCAGCCTCAACAGGATGCCAAAGCCAATAATGATGTGATTGCTTCCGCTGCGCGTATTGTCACTCAGGTGTTAGCATAACCCCCGCGAACTGGCCGTTGAGTGTATCTCTCGGCCAGTGGTTCAGACCTCATATAGAATGAAAGCTGGATCTCCTTGCGGCAATCTGATACCCAATGCCCGCGCTGCCAACTCCGCTACACGAAAATCAATATCGGCAGCGTCACCATCTTCCAGAAACCAAGCTGCGGAAAGCCCGGCCCAAGCCAGGATCCACTGCAAAAGACGGTAACGTGCCAGTCCAGACAACGAACAGATCTGCTCTACGCGGCGATGAAAAATATCAGGATCGGTCGCTACACCGTAATTGGGGTTACAAAAAATGTTGGCATAATCAAACCCGCGCTCGCCATACAACCGTTTAGGGTCGATTGCCAGCCAGCCACGCTCAGCAAAATCCAATACATTGTCGTGATGAATGTCACCATGTAACACCCTCTGTTCACGCGGCGTTGTCAACAGTTCTGCGGCCACGCTGGCACTTAACCTCAACATGCCACCATGGGCCAGAGCGGCAGGCCATAAGGCGTCAAACCATTGATGCAAGTGGATCAGTTCAGGATATGGCGCCTCGCGTGGCGTGTGAAGCCGGGCGATCACCCGGCAAAGGATTTCGGTTGCCTGCTCATCTTGACCGGTGCGCGCCATTTGCACTAAGGAAAGATTGCCCATAGCCCGTTCCAGCAAAATCCCCGCGTCATGCCAAGCCAGAACCTTTGCTGCTCCCTCACCTTGCCACCAGCACATTAACAGACCACCAAACTTCTCTTCCTGCTCGCGGGCAATTTTCAGCATGGCGGGTAGGCCTTTATATCGTACCGGCATCAGCAGGCTACTATGCGTTTTAAACGCTTGGCCGTCAGGTTCGAGTTGCCATCGTTGCATATAAGGCAAAAATGCAAGTTTTATCAAGCTGATAACTCCTTACTGCGTGAACAACTGGCCAACATTGCCGCACCCGCAGGTACTGTTTCAACTCACTGATTAACTTAACCTTATTAATTAAGGTCAAAGTTCACTGATCGACTCGACCTGGTGATGAAACACGTAAGGATCGGAAATTAACCCAAACACCTCGTCATCGGGATAAGTTACCGCTATATGATACTCTTCTCCGGCGAAACATTTGACTGCATCCAAAGATCCCCAATAGGTGGCCAGAAAGAAATGCGCGTAGCCCCCCTGCACTTCTTGCCTGACAAAAGCGCCAAGATTATCTGCTGTCGCTTTAGCATGTTCTACCCCAGTAACGTTCAAATGCTCAGCAAATCCCTGCCGATGCTGCAACGGCACGCAACCATGCCATGTTCTGACAATCATATTCACCAACTGAATAATTAACCAATAATAATGAATAATAAACCTAACATGTTTATGGCTATTTTCAACATTTCACTGTGACAATTTAAACGCTATGGTGAACGGATAAACAGCGATTTTGATCAACCTACCCATAAAAATCAGGGCCTTTATGAAACCGCATTCGCAAAATAATCAACTGTCAGTATTAAGTTCCTCGGCCTTATCCCCAGAGTTGGTAATGCCCTTTTCACCCTGCCAGCAACTGGCCCAGACACTGCTGCCACTGACACTCGAGGGTGACGATGGATCCCATGATGTGGCACATCTTCATCGGGTATGGAAAAACATTCGTCAGATCAGCCAAGTAGAAGGAGGAAATTTGCATATTCTGTGCGCCGCTGTATTGCTGCACGACTGCGTCGCCGTGGAGAAAAACTCACCGCACCGCCATCAAGCATCACGAATGGCGGCAGGACATGCAACCCAAGTACTGACAACGCTTGGTTGGTCGACTGCTGATATTGAACAAGTTTCCCATGCGATAGCCGCACATAGTTTTTCTGCTGCCATTACGCCGCACACGCTCGAAGCAAAAATATTGCAAGATGCTGACAGGCTGGACGCTATAGGCATGATTGGCGTTGCTCGCTGCTTTTATGTTGGCGGCCGCATGCATAGCGCACTTTATGACGCAGCAGATCCACTCGCCCAGCGGCGTGAGTACGATGATCAGCGATTTATTCTTGACCACTTTGCAACCAAGCTGTTCAAACTGCAGGAAGGATTTCAGACTCAGACAGGCCGAACGATGGCGCTTCAGCGTACCGAACGCATGCATCGTTTCTTCAATGAGCTTCTGGAAGAAGTTTGATAATCATGCTGCAATATTTTCTAGATAAATCCTGTACACTGGAGGCCAACTTCACAACCTAGGTTGCCACAATGAAAAAACTTACGCTGAAAGACATGACAGAAAGCGAACAACGTGAAGTAAAAACCGAGCTGGACAGAGCACGTATTAGCCATGGTCGCCCGTTGACCAACGCGGAACAGAATAAAGTCAAAGATGGGGCTATTGAGCGCATCATGGCCGCACGGGAAAAAATCGCCAAAGCAACGCGCGCTGAACGTAAAGCTAACCGAGTACAGCCGACTGGCACTACATTCAGTTGGACAGCCTCCATCAGTACCCGTCCACATCGCTGACAACAGAGCTCCGCTGTTTGAACCGCACCTTATCAGTTGTTATTCAGCTTTTAGGGTTCCGTTCATTCCTGCGGAGTTTTGCACATATCCGATTGCTCCATATCAGTAACCGAATGACCAATCTGCTCGCGGCCGATATTAGCTAAACTCATCAGCCGTTGGCTATTATGAATAACAATGTTATCAACCTGTTATCAATTGACAGCTCGAACCCTCCCCTCCAATATCGAACCACTTCCACTGAATATGAGATCGTCATGACCTATTGCCGCCAACAGGCCATTTTGCAACAACCAGCCTTGACCTTTGGTGGTTCCGTGGCACTCAATTCGAAGAAACAGTCGCTCATTTGACCGGGGCGCACTGTCCCGTCAGATGAGCTGACCGGGTGGTGTGCAACGCGTTTTCCTCTCCTGTTATCTCATCTGGCTTCTCTGACGGTCACACAGAAGGGATTTTATATGGCTTCATTCTCGGGTATTTGGGTTGCTCTGGTAACTCCATTCAATAATAACGATGTTGATTTACCGGCTATGCGAAAATTGGCGCAGCATCTGATTGATGCAGGTGTTTCTGGATTAGTGGTGTGTGGCTCTACTGGCGAAGCGGCTGCGTTGAGTAAAGAAGAACAACTCGCCGCGTTGGATGCCGTTCTGCAAGTCGTGCCTGCCAGGCAGGTTGTTATGGGGCTTTCCGGCAACAACATGACGAGCACCTTGCAAATGCTGCAGGCTATTAATCAGCGGGATGTTGCGGGGGTTTTAATCCCTGCCCCTTACTATATTCGCCCCTCGCAGGCGGGCCTGGTGGAGTATTTCACCCAGCTTGCCGACGCATCAAGCGCCCCGGTGATCCTGTACAATGTGCCCTATCGCACGGGAGTGACCTTCGAACTGGACACTCTGCGGCAGCTTGCGCGCCATCCGCAGGTCAAAGCGATCAAAGACTGTGGCGGTGAGCCGGAAACTACAATGGCACTGATTAATGACGGCGTGATCGATGTGCTGACCGGTGAAGACCATCTGATCCTGTCTACACTCTGCCTTGGCGGCACCGGTGCAATTTCAGCATCAGCACATCTTTACCCGGAACGGTTTGTGGCATTGGTTGAGCAAGTTGCACAAGGCAACCTGGTAGCTGCACGCCGCAATTTCTATACCTTGCTGCCGATGATCCAACAGATGTTCAGCTTCCCGAATCCTGCCCCGGTTAAAGCGGCGCTGGCGCAGCAAAAAGGGATCAACAATGAACTACGCTCGCCGATGCAAATAGCGCCAGTAGAATTACAACGGCAAATCACCGATCTGCTCGCGCAACTGGGTTAATTAAATATTGTTAACATAACTACTGTTATTTTTACGCCATAGAACTAGGATAAGGGGTTAAACATGCCTGTCGTTCATCACTATAAAGGAGTTTTCGATGAAATTGTTCTATAAAGCTGGGGCCTGTTCCCTATCACCTCACATCGTGTTGCGTGAAGCCGGGTTGGACTTTACTGCGGAAAAGGTCGATTTAGCACAGAAAATTACAGAAAGTGGCGCCGACTACCTGACGATCAACCCAAAGGGACAAGTCCCGGCTTTGGTGCTTGACGATGGCAGCCTGCTAACCGAAGGTGTGGCGATTGTGCAATATCTGGCAGACCGCGTACCGGATCGCAATCTGATCCCAGCGGTGGGAACGCTCTCTCGTTACCACGCCATCGAATGGTTGAACTATATCTCCACCGAGTTGCACAAAGGGTTTAGCCCTCTGTTTAACCCGAAAACGCCAGATGAGTACAAAACAATTGTTCGGGATAAATTGGCCAGCCAATTCAGCTATCTGGATTCCGTGCTGGACAAGCAGCACTACCTGTTAGGCCAGCGTTTTAGCGTTGCAGATGCCTATCTGTTCACCATACTGCGCTGGGCGCTGGGGATGCAGTTTGATCTCAATAAATATCCGCATTTGAAAGCCTACTTTGATCGAGTAGCCGCACGCCCTGCTGTGGAAGCGACCTTGAGTGCCGAAGGCTTGAAATAACAGCGCCTCTAGCAACTGTGGCCACTCGGTCGCAGCAATCCCGGCCACTATGGCCGGGTTTTCTCTTTAGCACTTTATCGCCCTAAACTCGCAGCCTGGATGGACAATGCGATCCTGCGCGGCAACAACCTGCAGCTCGTACTCTCCCATCGCCTGGGTCGTCAGCATAACTTCATACACCGCAGCAGTGACATGTTCCAGCGCTTTATCCAGAGCCTCACCTTTCAGCAGGTTTACCAACAATAAGCCACTGGTCAAATCACCCACACCCACCGGCTGACGAGTACCAAAGTCAACCAGTGGGCGGCTGATGTGCCAGGCATCATCTGCCGTCACCAGCAGCATTTCAAAGCAGTCTGTGCGATAACCCGCGCGGCTAATATGCTTCACTAATACTACTTTAGGCCCTTTGCGGGTCAATTCACGCGCGGCATCAATCGCCTGTTCGACATTATGGATCTCTCGGCCACTCAGTTGTTCCAGTTCCAGCAGGTTTGGTGCCACCATATCGCTGCAGGGTAGCGCCTGTTGACAGAGAAACTCCGCGACGCCAGGTGCCACAATACAACCCTTTTCCGGGTGCCCCATAACAGGATCGCAGAAATACCAGGCATCAGGGTTAGCCTGCTTTACCTGGCGTACTATCTCCAGAATATGGCTGCCCTGCTCTGGTGAGCCAATATAACCACTCAGCACCGCATCGCACTCTTTCAATTTATCGATATTCGCTATGCCCTGCGCTATGTCAGTAAGGTGGCTGGCAGGCATGACACAACCGGTCCAATGGCCATATTGCGTGTGATTGGAAAATTGTACCGTGTTCAACGGCCAAACGTTGACACCCATACGGCGCATCGGAAACTCAGCCGCACTGTTCCCCGCATGCCCGAATACCACATGTGATTGTATAGAAAGAATATTTTTCATCGAGAAAACCTGACCATGGATACAACTACAGGGAATAACATCCCCGACCGTCAAAAAATAAAGGGGCCACGCTGGGCCCCTGCTAGTTAAATTTTATGATTTCCAGTCAACCAGGCAGTAATGTTTTTTACCGCGCCGCAGCAGCGTGTAGCGGCCAAACAGACGATCGCTGTCAGTGAACAGGTATTCAGGATTGGATTGTTTCTCACCGTTGATGGTCACCGCGTTGGACCCGATCATGGTACGGGCTTGTCCACGTGAAGGCACCAGTTCCGCATTGACCAGAGCCTGTTGCAGATCGGCATTACCCTCCAGTTTGATGGTTGGCATACCATCTTGCGCCAACTGAGCAAAGTCTGCTTCGGTCATTTCGTGCAAAGCGCCAGAGAACAGGCTTTCAGTGATACGTTTGGCGGCAGCAAGACCTTCTGCACCGTGCACCATGCCGGTGACTTCCTCTGCCAGCACATACTGGGCACGTGGGGCTTTACCACTGTTTTTATCCTCTTCTTCCAATGCATTAATCTCTTCGAGGCTCAGGAAGGTGAAGAACTTCAGGAAACGGTAAACGTCTGCATCCGCGGTGTTGATCCAGAACTGATAGAATTTGTACGGGCTGGTTTTTTCTGGAGCCAGCCATACTGCGCCGCCTTCGGTCTTACCAAATTTGGTACCATCCGCCTTGGTGATCAACGGAACCGTCAGGCCAAACACCTGTTTCTGGTGCATACGACGAGTAAGATCGATACCCGAGGTGATGTTGCCCCATTGGTCAGAACCCCCAATCTGCAATTCCACCTGGTGGCGGTTATACAGTTCAGAGAAGTCAAACCCCTGTAACAGGTTGTAGGAAAACTCGGTGAATGAGATGCCTGAATCGTCACGGTTGAGGCGCTGCTTCACCGCTTCCTTGTTGATCATCTGGTTTACGGAGAAATGTTTACCGATATCACGCAGGAAACTCAGCACGTTCATGCCACCAAACCAATCATAGTTATTGGCTGCAATGGCACTGTTACTGCCGCAATCAAAATCAAGGAAAGGAGAAACCTGTTTGCGGATCTTCTCGACCCACTCGTTGACCGTTTCCGTTGTGTTAAGTTTGCGCTCAGCGGCCTTGAAGCTGGGATCGCCGATCATACCGGTTGCCCCACCCACCAAGGCTACCGGTTTATGGCCAGCCAGTTGGAAACGCTTCAGGCACAGCAGAGGTACCAGATGGCCCAAATGCAAGCTGTCAGCGGTCGGATCAAAGCCGCAATACAGTGCAATTGGCCCTTGCGCCAGTCGCTCTGCTAACGCTTCCTCGTCCGTCACTTGGGCCACCAGGCCCCGCTCTTGCAGTTGTTGAATCAGGTTGATGCTAGCCATCAATTTCTCCATGTATAAACGAATGCACCATTGCCGGTACACGGCCTTCGCCCATTGGCGAAATAAAAAAAATTCGGGGTAGCGCATAGAATAAAGCGCCAGCGGCATCAGTGCCAGCGCTTAACGGGGATTTTCCGTCTGTCAGGGTGCCAGTCGGTCAATTTTCCAGTCATTTCCTTCCCGCTGGTAGAGAAAACGGTCATGAAGGCGGTGTTCGCCCCCCTGCCAGAACTCAACGGAATCAAATTTAACGCGAAATCCCCCCCAGAAACTGGGCAATGGCACTTCTCCTTGTTGAAATTTTTGCTTCAACTCGAGGAATTTGCTTTCCAGGATACCGCGTGCAGAAATACGTGATGATTGCTGTGAGACCCAGGCACCAATCTGGCTGTCTTTGGGACGGCTGCTGAAGTATTTCATAACCTCCAGAGTGGATAAGCGCTCAGCCTGGCCGAGAAAAGTCACCTGGCGATCAAGCATGTGCCACGGAAACAACAAACTGATGCGCGGATTGTGCGCCAATTGCTGAGCCTTACGGCTGCCAAGGTTGGTGTAAAACACCAACCCTTTCTCGTCGACGTGCTTGAGTAGTACGATGCGTTGGAAAGGTTGACCATGCTCATCCACCGTTGCCACACACATGGCTGTCGGATCGGCCAACTTAGCGTCACAGGCCTGCTTCAACCAACGTTCAAACAAATCAAGGGGATTGGCAGTCAGATCGTTGCGGCGGAGCCCACCGCGAGTATATTCACGGCGCAGATCCGCCACATCAAATTCATTATTTTCAGCCATTAGAATTTTCAACCAATCGGTAGTTTAATCTTTCTATTCTGCGCCTGTCACCTCAGGAACTCAATCGCTCCTCCACCAAGGAGCGCTGGCTTATTTGGCCAGTACGCAGTCACTCATAATCACTTTATCATTTCGTTCAACGAAGGCGTTTTGCCCTGTTGTCCCGAAGGTATATTTACCATCACTGTATTTGTACCCGGATGAAGCCGTTATCTGTTTCAGCTTCAACTGTTCTCCATCCATAACCAAACTGGCCGTTTTATCTTCACCATTGAAAGCAACCGTTAGCGGTGTCGTGCCACAAAGATAGTGGTGAGTCTCGTTTTTCTGCTGTACGACATTGTGACTACAGCCAGACAACAGCAGGATCCCAACAGTAATAAATATCTTTTTCACGGTGTGACTCCTCAATTTATTAGCTTCGTTTCTACCCTAACAGAATTAATTCCGAGACAAGGGTAAAACTGGATAAATTCCGCCCAATAAGGTTTCGCAACTGGCACCGGTGACAGAAGGCAGATTTCCCGGTAGCCCAGACAGTGTGCGAAATGCTAGCCAAGCAAAGGCCAGCGCCTCCATATCATCGCCGCTTACACCAAAATTGTCCGTAGTGGCAACTTCAATCCCTGGCAACAGAGCTGACATCCTTGCCATCAGTAACGGATTACGAGCCCCACCGCCGCAGACTAGCAAACGTTCACACCCACCAGCCAACAGAACCTGCTCGCAAATCGTCGTTGCAGTCAACTCCACCAACGTAGTCATTACGTCAACGGCAATGAGCCCTGGGTACGGTGATAACTGCGCTTCCAGCCAACCAATATTAAAGTATTCGCGTCCGGTGCTTTTTGGCGCAGGCAAGGCAAAATAGGGATCTGACAGCATCTGCTGTAACAACGGCAGGCAAACACGCCCTTCCATCGCCCAAAGGCCATCTTTATCATAAGGCTGTGAACGATGGCGCCACACCCAGGCATCCAGCAACATATTTCCCGGGCCGGTATCAAACCCCCGAACAGGTGCACCGGGTAGCAATAAAGAAAGATTGGCTATCCCCCCCACATTTAGCACCATGCGCCTTTCTGTTGGATGCGCCAATAAAGCCTGATGAAAAGCAGGAACCAGCGGTGCGCCCTGGCCACCATAAGCCATGTCGCGGCGGCGGAAATCGCCGACGGTGGTAATATTGGTCAAAGCCGCCACCCGGTTATTGTCCCCTAATTGCATAGAGAAACGCGTTTCCCCCTCGGGCTCATGCCAGACGGTTTGGCCATGGCAACCAATAGCAGTGATCTGATTCGACGAAACCCCAGTTTGTTTCAGCAACTGTTGCACGGCTTCGCCAAACAGCGAACCCAATTGCGCATCCAGCCTCCCAACAGCGGAAAGTGACGTCTGTTGCCCCTGGCACATTCCCAAAATGTCTTTCTTTAGTTGGACTGGCATCGGATGGCTATAACTCGCCTGCTGCGCCACCATTCGCTCATCAATTGCAGCAAGAACCACATCAACGCCATCCAGACTGGTACCAGACATAACACCGATATAGCGACCTGATTTCATAGCAATATCCTTTAACTATTCGGGGTAACTATTCACCCCAGTCAATAAACCAGAATAGCGTGGCTAACGCATGGATTATTTCGTTTTTTACAACCGGCCACAGGAGAGGCGAGCTAAAATGTTAATAAACGGTGACATTAGCACTAGGAATGCTCCTAATTAATAGCGTTTATTTCTTCCCTACTCTGTCATAAACCTAAACCACCGTTTATTATCGGTTGAACAGAGAAAAGTTACGCTATGCCAAGCAGTAAGGTATGGTGAACTCACAGTCGTTCGGCCATACTTGTTAAAACGTTTTCATTTAACCCGGTCTGCGCTGTTTTTCAGATCGGGATTACTAACCGCAGGAGCTTTATATGATCAAGCGTTTTCTCGTCGTTGCTCTCGCCGGAATCACGCTGGCAGGATGTGCAGACCCTACAACGTCCGGTGATGTTTATTCAGCCGATCAGGCCAAGCGAGTCCAGACCGTCTCCTTTGGTACTCTGGTTTCTGTACGTCAGGTGCAAATTCAGGGCAGTGATAATGCGAACACGATTGGCGCTATTGGTGGCGCAGTTCTGGGGGGCTTCCTGGGGAACACCATTGGTGGCGGAAGCGGGCGTAGCCTGGCAACGGCTGCTGGTGCAGTAGCGGGTGGCGTGGCGGGTAACAGCATCGGTAGTGCTGCAGCTCGTACCAACGGCGTCGAACTGGAAATCAGAACCGATAATAAAGAGAACATTGTGGTAGTTCAACGTGCAGGTAAAACCCAGTTCACCCCGGGTCAGCGTGTCCGTATGGCTCGCGATGGCAGTAGCGTTACCGTTTCTCCACTGTAACATACGCCGAACTAACGCGGACCGGAGGCCTATGCCTCCGGTTTGTATTTATGCCGTGCCAAAATATCTAAAAATGAACGGTTATACTCTAAATAATTCGAGTTGCATTAAGGCAGCAAGTCCGAGGGTCGCTAGGAGCCTAGCCCACTATGTCATTGGTGACAACAGACGCAGCCAACACCCATGCAACTTGAAGTATGACGAGTATAGTTATTTTTCTTGTAGCTCAATGATGTTCCGTTCCAGTTTGGCTATTAAGCCGACTAAGATGTCCACTTCTTCTGGCGAGATACCGCTAAGAATTTCACTTCTTGTATAAGTGATGACACTATCTACTTCGCGGATAATCGGCTCCGCAGCTTCGGTCAGTTTTATTCGCTTTGCTCGCCGGTCATTGGGGCAAGTGTGGCGGGCTATAAGGCCCTTTTCTTCCAGTTGATCCAACGTACGGACCAGCGAAGGCTGTTCAATGCCTATCGCCTTTGCCAACTGGATCTGCGACTGGTCGGGCGGCAATCGGTTAATGTTGTACAAAGTTACCCAATGCGTTTGCGTCAGCTCCAGCGGCTTGAGCCGATAATCGATTAACGCCCGCCAGACACGGACTAATCGTGCTAAATCCGAACCTAATGTTGACTCCAATTCCCCCTCCTTATAATTAGCATGCTAATATTACCCTTAAACGCAATCTGTGTCTCTTAATTAACCTTGATGCCTGTGCAGACCCGAAAGCCTGTTATCAAGGCGGAAGGTGAAGTGCATAGTAGTCTTTGCCTCTACTCGACGATACCGAAAACAGCCTTTGGGCAAACACCTGTCGGCTGAGGCAATCAGGGACACAACCCGAAACATTCTGGGTAAGTCATATTAAAATTACAAATGTATATAATCCATATTGCAAAAATAGCCACAAAATCAGTCAAAAGTTGCTTATCTTATACGTTGAATGGCTTGAATTGCCCGATCGCGGTAAGCTCAAACACCAAGAAAACTTGATATATGACGGCTATATACCCTTCAGATTTCCTCACATGGATTGTTAACGTGAATACATCCTGGCCGCATACAGCATTGCCCGATTTGGTCTTTGGTGCATCGCTCTACTTCCCCCCGCTGTTTAAAGCTTTTTTGCTCGGGCTGGTATTTTGGCTACTGGCGCACCGCCTACTACGCGGCTGGATCTATTCCGGCGAAATATGGCATCCCATGTTGATGGATCTGTCCATTTTTGTCATTGCCGTCAGCGGTTCCATGTGGATCTTAATGAGTTGGTAGTTCATGAAGCATAAGACATTAAAATATTTCTCGACGGTTATTGTTTGTGCCATCGCGCTTTGCGCAGGTTGGTGGCTCTGGAACTACTACATGCAATCCCCCTGGACTCGTGATGGAAAAGTGCGCGCCGAGCTGGTTAACATCACCCCGGAAGTTTCAGGCAGGCTAGACAAAATCATGGTTCATGATAATCAGTTTGTTGCGGCGGGAAGTCTGATTTTCGTTATTGACCCAGTGCCGTTTCAGATCGCGTTAGACAGTGCCGAAGCGGCATTGGCGAAAGCTCAGGCCGATCTGGCTAAAGCCGAGCACGAAGCGACTCGCCGCCGCAACCTACCACACAATGTCATTTCTACTGAGGATTTGGATGAGTCAAATCTCGCGGCTGATTCAATGAAAGCATCGTATAAAGCAGCACAAGCCAACCTTGAGCAGGCTAAATGGAATTTAAGTAAAACGCGGATTTATGCCCCAACTGATGGTTATATCACCAATCTCCAGGCCCGTGTTGGTAACTATGCCGCCGCAGGAACGCCATTGGTGGCCTTGGTTGATGTCCACTCATTTTATGTCCTGGGCTATTTTGAAGAAACCAAACTCAGACATATAAAAGAAGGCCGTAAAGCAGATATTGTCCTTTATAGCGGCAATATCAGGC
The DNA here is from genome assembly GCF_044865145.1 of Serratia aquatilis. Classification (NCBI taxonomy): domain Bacteria; kingdom Pseudomonadati; phylum Pseudomonadota; class Gammaproteobacteria; order Enterobacterales; family Yersiniaceae; genus Serratia; species Serratia aquatilis. The sequence continues at coordinate 2,722,293 of NZ_CP173186.1, forward strand.
TGCAAGGCGAAGTAGAAAGCATTGGCCGGGCCATTTACGACCAAAGCGTTGAGAGTAATAGCGACTTACTGATGGATGTTAAGCCGAACGTACCTTGGGTACGCTTGGCTCAAAGGGTGCCAGTTCGGATAAAACTGCTCAACGTTCCGGCTGATTTGTCGTTGGTTGCTGGCACCACATGCACTATTTCGATCCACCAGCAGGATTAATGTGTGAACCTGCCCTTTCTTGAATGGCATCGCTCACCCTGGGGAAAAGCCACCCCGGGGCAACGGCGCTATGCACTACGCAACTCGCTGGCAATGTGCCTGGCTCTTTGGATCGCCTTCGTTTTACAGCTTGATGAACCCTACTGGGCTTTGACATCCGCTGCTGTTGTCAGTTTTCCCACGGTCGGCGGAGTGATAAGCAAAAGTATTGGCCGGATTTTCGGCAGCCTTTTTGGCGCTATGGCTTCATTAGTCATTGCCGGCCATTGCCTGAACGATCCATGGCTGTTTGCTTTGTCAATTGCCAGTTGGCTTGGACTTTGTACCTATATCTCCAACCAATACCGGAATAACGTTTCATACGCTTTTGCCCTGGCCGGTTATACCGCAGCGATAATCGCCTTCAGTACGGTGAACGTTACCGATAGCGTGCAGATTTTCGATATCGCTCAGGCACGTGTCTGTGAAGTCATTACCGGGATCCTGTGCGGTGGGCTGATGATGATGCTCCTACCAAGCACTTCTGACGGTGAAGCGCTGATGATCGCGTTACGGCGCATGCATTTGCGTCTATTGGAACATGCAACCATGCTGTGGCAACCGGAAATCAGTTTGCGCATGCGTACTTCGCACGAAGGCGTGATAGGCCAGATCCTGACCATGAACGTGTTGCGTATTCAGGCTTTCTGGAGCCATTACCGATTACGCCGGCAGAACAACATTCTCAACGCGATGTTGCATCATCAGTTGCGTATCACCAGCGTAATATCCAGCTTGCGACGTATGTTGCTGAACTGGCCGGAACGTCCAGAAAATTTGGCAACCATTCTGGACCAATTACTGAATGAACTCCGCGATCCTGCAACAGATAAATACCGACTGGCGCATATCCTGCTCGCTGTAGCCCCTCAGGACCCCGCAGATTATCGGCACCGTGCGTTTTTCCTTCGATTACGCTATTTCTGCTGGCTCTATCTGCGCTGTAGCCGCTGGCTAAAGCTGTTGGAAAACGCTTCACATGCCAGTGAAATAGAGCCTTTACGTATTAACGCTCTGGCTCGCCATACCGATCACTATGAAGCTGCCTATAACGGCTTGCGCACTTTCCTTTGTATCCTGATGGGATGTGCTTTCTGGATCACCACACAGTGGGACTCCGGCAATTCAGCCTTGACGCTGATGGCCATCAGTTGTGTACTCTATTCGTCCACCCCGTCACCCATAAAATCGATCACAACGTTGTTGAAAGCGGTCACTCTGCTCTTCGCCTTCTGTTTTTTGATGAAGTTTGGCCTGATGATTCAGATTGATGATTTCTGGGTATTCTGCATGTTTCTATTTCCTATTCTGGTCACAATGCAAATGATGAAACTGCAGAACCCACCGTATGCGCCGTTGTGGGGGCAGTTAATCGTTTTTATGGGCTCGTTCTTGGCTGTAACCAATCCCCCTACTTACGATTACCAATCGTTTATGAACGAAAGTATTGGCAAAATTGTGGGGGTTTTACTGGCAGGGCTTGCGTTCCAAATCTTGCGACCCAGTTCGGACAAACGTAAGAGTATGAGAAGTATCCGCGCATTACGCCGGGATTTTATCGATCAGTTGAGTAAAAAACCTCAGCAAAGCGAAATTCAGTTTGAATCTCGTCTCTATCACCGAATCAGCCAACTGAATCAGAGTCAGGATCAGGAGGCCCGTACCTGGCTACTGCGTTGGGGAGTGGTACTGTTGAACTGTAGCCACGTTGTCTGGCAGTTACGTGATTGGCAGACCCGCTCAGACCCTCTTGCCGCCGTCCGAAATGTCTGCATACATTGCCTAAAAGGCATCATAACCGAAAAAGGTGTTAAGCATACCTCGCTTGATGCAACGCTTCAGGAATTACAACGCATGAGTAACGCACTGGCGCATCATCCAGAGCAAGCTGCCAGGGATTTAGCTGGGTTGATTTGGCGGCTCTATTGTTCGTTACAGCAACTGCAACAGGCCATTTCACCGCCGGATGAGTTCAAAACTACGCCCGCATCAGAATGATACGAGCGCAAGACTTACTTAATAATACCGCAGGCGAAGCGATCGCCACCGCCACCGCCACCCAGCGGTTTCGGATGGTCTGAATGGTTGTCGCCCCCGGCATGAACCATTACTGCCTTGCCTTCTATTTCACTTATTTTCTTCAATCTTGGGGCCAGAACCGGGTAACTGGCCGTGCCATCTTCCATTACGTAAATGGCGGGCAGATCGCCCAAATGCCCATCAGCATAAGGTCCCAAATGCTTACCGGTTTTCTGCGGGTCAAAATGGCCACCGGCCGCTAATGCAGCAACCGCTTTGCCATCTTTCATTCCTGGTTCACAACTGCCTTTTTCGTGTACGTGAAAACCATGTACGCCACCCGGTAGCGCTTTCAACTGCGGAGTAAACAGCAGGCCATATGGCGTTTCACTAATAGTGAGCTTACCGATGTCCTGGCCAATTCCCTGCCCAGTGACCAAATTCATTTCGACATCAACCGAAGCTGCCTGAACTGCACCACTGGCCATCAGACCTAATGCAGCAAACCAATAGCTTTTCATCATTCAACTCCCTTGCGATGGTTATAAATGAACCTGCAGTATAGGGGGGGAACAACATCTTTACCATTGCGCATCAAGTCACTAAGAATGCATTTATCCAAGTTGGGTGGGGCTTAGGTTCTTATCAGGCTTTTACGGCACGTCATAGCCTAATGCGGCTTTGCGGATACGGAACCACTGTTGACGGTTCAATACCAACGATTGCGCCTTCAGAGCAGAACGCACGCGCTCAATCTTGCCGGAGCCGATAATGGGTAAGGGTGCCGAAGGCAAACGCATAACCCAGGCAAACACTACCTGTTCGATGGTTTCCGCCCCAATCTCGCTTGCTACAGACTGCAGCTCATAACGCAGTGGTTGGAACTCAGCATCACTAAACAACCGCCCACCACCCAGGCACGACCAGGCCATCGGTTTGATGCGCAACTGTTGGCATTGGTCTAGCGTACCGTCGAGGATGGCCGGTTGGTGGATCGGGGAAATCTCAACCTGATTGGTAACCAGCGAGAACGGCAGACGTGATTGCAACAAGGTGAATTGTGCAGGTGTAAAGTTTGACACGCCAAAATGACGTACTTTGCCACTTTTATGCAACGCCACAAAAGCCTCTGCCACTTCATCGGCATCCATCAACGGATCGGGGCGATGGATCAACAGCAAATCAAGGTAGTCAGTATGCAGGTGGGATAATGACTGTTCTGCGCTGCTGACAATATGATCACGATCGGTAATGTAATGGCCGATTGGGTTACCTGGTTTGGCAGTAGTGGCAATGCCGCATTTGGATACCAACTCCATTCCTTGACGCACTGACGGCTTCAGCTTGATTGCTTCACCAAATGCCTGTTCACAAGCGTAACCACCATAAATGTCCGCGTGATCTGCCGTTGTTACACCCAATTCGATGTGTTGTTCAATAAAAGCCAACAACTGCTGTGGGGTCATTCCCCACTCCAGCAAACGCCAATATCCGCAAATCATGCGCGAGAATTCAGGACCTTGTGGTGCCAGCTTAATACGATTCAGCATTTTTAAAACCTCATGGAAATATTTGGCGTCAGCATACACAAGCGCTAAGCAAGAAGGAATGGTCGAACGATTTAAACATGTGGCAAAACAGCAAAATTAAAACAGCGAAGGTTGTTCTGGAGGTAATTCCTCTTGCGGCTTGTTGGCACGCTGTAGTCGAAGATAACGCTGGCGACAAAGGCGTAGCACATCACGTTTTTGCGCGTCGTTCATTTGCATCCAGCCAAAGCGTTCTTCACGGCTACGCTGGCAGCCGCGGCAAAAACCGCGCTCGTCAGCCTGGCATATGCCTCGGCACGGGCTGGGAATGTCAAAAAATTCGAGTTGCTGCGCCACACGTCCTCCTGAACATTACTACTAATTGAAGACGGCATCAGCACCGATGGCAAGCCGCTTTTCAATATGAGGCAAAAATAGTCGCGTGGTCCAGCATGCAAGTTCGGCCAACAGGCTTCCCAGGCAGCTAAAGGCGCGTTGATGCATCCCAGTAAATTTTTGTAGGGCAATATTGATTTAGACCGATTGGTCTATTATGCTGTTTTCCATTATGACAAAACATGTGAATTGCAGCGGGGAGACTCGCGAACATCTACTGTCTACTGGCGAGACACTCATCCTGCGTCTTGGTTTTACCGGGATGGGTTTGAGCGAGCTTCTGGCAACCGCTGGCGTACCCAAAGGATCGTTTTACCACTACTTTCGTTCAAAAGAAGCCTTTGGTGAAGCCATGCTGCAACGCTACTTTGAACACTACAATGCCGAAATGTTGGCACTGTTTAACGATAAAACAGCTAATTCGCGTCAACAGTTACTCAGTTACTTCTCTCAGGCCATAAACCATCACAGCCTTAGTGAATGTCATAATGCCTGTCTGGCGGTAAAACTTTCTGCCGAGGTCAGCGATCTGTCTGAGCCTATGCGGCATGCTTTGGAGGCGGGTACTTCACGTGTTATCAACCAGTTGCAGGAAGCTATTCAACGTGGAATCGATGAAGGTTCACTGACAACAGACATGACCCCGGCTGTGGCCGCAGAGACACTCTACGCATTGTGGCTTGGGGCATCGCTGCGCGCGAAAATACGCCATTCGGTCGAGCCGCTGACCAGAGCACTTAAGAGTATCGAGTTACTGATACGTCCAGCACAACCTTGATTACTTTTGCCTGAAAAAACCTTGCTCTTTGCTGTACTCAGTTACTAGTCGACCAGTCTAATATTACAGGATGCACCATGAAGATTGAAACGTTGTTCTCTCCGCTGAAAGTTGGCCATGCAACATTACCAAACCGTATATTTATGGCCCCACTGACGCGTCTGCGTAGTATCGAACCTGGGGATATCCCAACGCCCTTAATGGCGGAGTACTACGCACAACGTGCCAGCGCAGGCTTACTGATCACCGAGGCAACTCAGATTTCTTTCCAGGCGAAGGGCTATGCCGGTGCACCAGGGTTACATACTGCTGAGCAGATCGCCGCGTGGAAAAAAATCACCCAGGCTGTTCATGAGAAACAGGGGCATATTGCCGTACAACTTTGGCATGTAGGACGTATCTCACATTCCAGCTTGCAACCCGATCAACAAGCCCCGGTAGCACCTTCAGCAATCAACGCCGAAACACGCACTACGGTCCGTGACGAAACAGGGGCATGGGTCAGAGTACCAACGTCAACGCCGCGCGCGTTGGAAACGTCAGAAATTGCCGGAATTGTAAACGACTTCTGCCAAGCCGCAGCCAATTCTCGCGAAGCTGGCTTTGACTATATTGAATTACACGCCGCACATGGGTATTTGCTGCATCAGTTTATGTCACCAGCATCAAATCAGCGCACCGACCAATATGGTGGCAGCATTGAAAACCGTACCCGTATCACGCTAGAAGTTGTCGATGCTTGCATCGCTGAAATTGGTGCTGATCATGTAGGCATCCGTATTTCTCCACTAGGTCCATTTAATGGGCTGGATAACGGCGAAGATCAGGAAACCGCAGCTCTTTATTTGATCGAAGAATTAAATAAACGTGGCATCGCCTTTCTGCATATTTCTGAGCCTGACTGGGCTGGTGGCAAACCCTATTCAACCGCATTTCGTGATGCCGTTCGCTCACACTTCAAGGGGGTCATTATCGGAGCCGGTGCCTACACCGCAGAAAAAGCCGAGGAACTAATGCATAAAGGCTTCATCGATGCGGTTGCCTTCGGCCGCAGCTTCATTGCCAACCCGGATTTAGTCGAGCGTTTTAAACGTAATGCGCCACTGAATGAACTTCATTCTGATACCGTCTATGGTGGTGGTGCCAAAGGCTATACTGATTATCCATTCCTTTAAGCCGTTTTGCTCTCCAACCAAGCTGGGCTGAAATCCGGCTTGGTGCAACCATTCAGTATCAGCCGCGTTGAAATGCCTTATATAGCAAGGCTATACTGTCATCCGCTACACTCTACCGCCGTTAACCACGGCCTATCCAAACAGGGGAAATTATGCGCCTGCTCCATACCATGCTCCGTGTCGGTGACCTACAACGCTCCATCGACTTTTATACCAAGGTATTAGGTATGCGTTTGCTGCGTACCAGTGAAAATACCGAGTACAAATACTCGCTGGCATTCGTTGGCTATAGCGATGAAAGTGAAGGATCCGTGATCGAGCTTACCTACAACTGGGGTGTAGACAGTTACGAGATGGGTTCAGCCTTTGGTCATCTGGCTTTGGGCGTAGACGATGTTGCAGCAACCTGCGACAGCATTCGCAAAGTAGGCGGCAAAATCACCCGCGAGGCTGGCCCGGTCAAAGGCGGCACCACCGTGATTGCTTTTGTTGAAGATCCTGACGGCTACAAAATTGAGCTGATAGAAAATAAACATGCAGGACATGGCCTCGGCAACTGACATTTCTCAAGGGCGCTTACAGCGTCCTTCTTTTTATCTCCGCTGCACAAAGACAAGAAATTTGTCATAATGCCTGCTGTATTCGATGAAGATAAGAAACTGATGGCCGAAAAAAGTGATCTTAACGCCCTGAGTGGTCGTTTTCGTGGGTTTTATCCCGTTGTTATTGATGTGGAAACTGCAGGTTTTAATGCTCAAACTGACGCGCTATTGGAAATTGCAGCAGTAACGCTGAAAATGGATGAAAATGGCTGGTTGCTTCAAGACGAAACCCTGCATTTCCATGTAGAACCCTTTGAGGGAGCAAACCTGCAACCAGAAGCGTTGGCCTTCAACGGCATTGACCCTCATAACCCACTGCGTGGCGCTGTGAGTGAATATGATGCATTACATGCAATTTTCAAGGCAGTGCGCAAAGGTATTAAAGATAGAGGTTGTAACCGAGCAATCATCGTCGCGCACAATGCCAATTTTGATCACGGTTTTCTGATGGCTGCATCGGAACGTGCTGGTCTTAAGCGCAATCCGTTCCATCCTTTCGCGACTTTTGATACAGCAGCACTGAGTGGATTAGTTTTGGGGCAAACGGTGTTGGCAAAAGCTTGTCTTGCCGCTGGACTCCCCTTCGACAGCAGTCAGGCTCATTCAGCGCTTTACGATACTGAGCAGACTGCCCAATTGTTCTGTGAGTTGGTAAACCGGTGGAAACGCCTTGGTGGATGGCCGCTAGCTGGCAACCACACGGACTGACCTAAGCGGATCACACACCTGCAACTTGCTGGGATAAAAACAAATCGGGCGGTACCTGCAAGGGTACCGCCCGATGTTATAAGGAAGCTTTTCGCCATTAAGGCTGCTGATCTTGCTGTTCTTTATACTTTTCGGCAGTTTCTTTGATCAACGGCTGCAACTCACCACGTTGATACATTTCCATGATGATATCGCAACCGCCAACCAGTTCACCATCTACCCACAATTGTGGGAAGGTTGGCCAATTGGCGTACTTTGGTAACTCTGCACGAATGTCAGGGTTTTGCAAAATATCAACATAGGCAAAACGCTCGCCGCAAGCTGAAAGCGCCTGTACAGCCTGAGCAGAGAAACCACAGTTTGGCAATTTCGGCGAACCTTTCATATACAGCAAGATTGGGTTGGTCGAAATCTGCTGCTGAATTTTTTCAATTGTCGTCATTCATTACTTCCTCAAGCCACATAGTGGCTACAACATGCATCATAGGGTCTATTGTAGCGGCAGGTCGGGGGGCAAGAAAACACCATCTTTTGCAGGGGTATTTTCTTGTTGCCGGAACGTTGCGTGAAACACACCGTTGCGGTTAAAACATGGATCCAGAATAACATTATTAATCCGACCATTTCACTATTATATTCTGGTGATTACAGAACGATGAATAATAAGCAAGAGTGACACCATTGATGATTTACCACTAAGCAGTTGACTAATTTTAAGTCAAAAAATAATGTCATTAACGTTTTCTCACAATATGGATTACTATTTATGAGTTAAGCGCTGTTTTATATGACGAATTTCAGGAATACTGTTATTCATTCAATATCTGTTTCGGGGCCAAGGTTGGTAACATCAACATGCGGTTAATTATTACTCTTTTTGTACTATTTTTCACACTGCTATTCTTGAATCTGGCGCATGCTGCGCCACAGGCACATGCTTCTACCAAGCAGGTCAAGGGCCACGCCAGTGAAGCAAGTCCTAATGATCGCAAAAGAAAGAAAGTGGATAAAGTCAGCAAGAAGGTGAAGATTACCCCCTCACGCAAAACGGCAAATACAACGCAATTGGCAGTGAAAGAAGGCAAGAAGAAAGCCAATGTAAAATCAAAAAACAAATCAACCCGTACCGCAAAGGTTAAAGTCACTCCACCGAAAAAGGGCTACAAAAAGGGTTATGGCCGTCATCGCGTAGACGAGATGGCAACCGCGAAAATGGTCGGACGTGAAAAATCATTGAAGCTGTCCCCTGCCCACAAAAAACGCTATCAACGTGCCAAGCAGACTGCAATGGCAAAACTGATGCACCAAATGGGCAAGCCATACCGTTGGGGCGGCACCTCCCCCGTTACCGGGTTTGATTGCAGTGGTCTGATTTATTACGCTTATAAAGACGTGGTAAAAATCAAAATGCCGCGCACCGCTAACGAGATGTATCACCTGCGGGATGCTGCACCGGTTAAACGCAGTGAACTGGAAAAGGGAGATTTGGTCTTCTTTCGTATCAACAACCGCGGCACTGCCGATCATGTTGGTGTTTATCTTGGAAACGGCAAATTTATCCAGTCTCCCCGCACTGGCGAGGAAATCCGCATCAGCCAATTGGATAACGACTACTGGCAGAACCACTATATTGGTGCCCGCCGTGTAGTGACGCCCAAAACCATTCGTTGACCATTGCCACGGCTGAGTTTACCACTCAGCCGAACATCCTGTCCCTGCCCACACTTTAAGCAATCAGGCAATTGGCACGCTTTGGCTCTTTTTTTCACCCAGAAAGTTGCTAAGATTGATAACCACAAAATAACTATAACAACTCAGTTTTCCTCCCTCAGCCACTCGGCTGACGGTTTCGGAAGAGAAGTGCTGTATAAAAAGGAGAAAGCAATGTCGTTTGAATTACCTGCATTACCGTATGAGAAAAATGCTCTTGAGCCGCACATTTCTGCAGAAACGCTGGAATACCATTATGGCAAGCACCATAACACCTATGTGGTTAACCTGAACAATCTGGTGAAAGGCAGCGAGTTCGAAGGCAAGTCTCTGGTCGATATCGTCAAAACCTCTACCGGCGGCGTGTTCAATAACGCAGCACAGGTATGGAACCACACCTTCTATTGGCACTGCTTGTCACCGCAGGGCGGCAATGAGCCAACTGGCGTGGTAGCTGAAGCAATTACTAAATCCTTCGGTTCTTTCGCCGCCTTCAAAGAGCAATTCACCGATGCCGCAGTGAAAAACTTCGGTGCTGGCTGGACCTGGCTGGTGAAGAAACCTGATGGCTCGCTGGCAATCGTCAGTACTTCAAACGCAGCTACCCCACTCACCGGTGAAGACAAGCCTGTTTTGACCGTTGATGTTTGGGAACATGCTTATTATATCGACTACCGCAATGCGCGGCCAAAGTACCTGGAGAACTTCTGGGCACTGGTTAACTGGGCATTCGTGGAACAAAACCTGTCTTAATGGCAGGTGGATGACCCAAATAATAAGGCGCAGCATGCTGCGCCTTTCATTTTGTTGTTATAAATCAGTTCAATGCCGCGATAAAGCCAAAAACAATAATCACTGCCAGTGCGCTGACCGTGGTGAGCAATGACATTTTTAAATTCGTATCCATATCGTAATTCCCTCTCAGATTAGTGTTCTCAAGCATAAAAGCCACACGATTAATGCGTCAAATCATTTTCACACAGTTCGTGATTAAAATCTTGTTATCATTTCCCGACTTATAATACCGATTAGCTCTTCCACTTTTCTTCATTATGCGACAAAATCCGCAATTCACTACTGCGTACCAAAATGCCCCTCCTGTTAAAGCGGCTTACGACTTCAGCACTAAAAACTCAGTTTTCGCTTATCTGGGGAAAGTTCTACGCAGGCAAACGATTAACATCATACTTACATGCCGTAACATGTAGGTTCAGGAGTTATTTTTTACATGGCAACGATTAAAGATGTGGCCAAACGCGCTGGCGTTTCAACCACCACCGTTTCGCACGTCATCAATAAAACGCGTTTCGTCGCCGAAGAAACAAAAGCGGCCGTTTGGGCAGCAATTAAGGAACTTCACTATTCACCCAGCGCCGTTGCCCGTAGCCTGAAAGTCAACCACACCAAATCGATCGGTCTGCTTGCAACATCAAGTGAAGCGCCCTATTTTGCAGAGGTGATCGAAGCTGTTGAAAACAGTTGTTATAGTAAAGGTTATACGCTGATCTTGTGCAACTCACATAATAACCTTGATAAACAACAGGCCTATCTGGCGATGTTGGCGCAAAAGCGTGTCGATGGTCTGCTGGTCATGTGCTCGGAATATCCGGAAAAGCTGTTAGGCATGTTGGAGGATTACCGCAATATTCCCATGGTAGTGATGGACTGGGGCGCAGCTCGTGGTGATTTCACCGATACCATTATCGATAATGCGTTTGAGGGAGGCTATCTGGCAGGGCGTTACCTGATTGAACGCGGTCATCGCGATATCGGTGCCATTCCAGGCCAGCTCGCGCGTAATACCGGGGGTGGGCGCCATCAAGGCTTCTTGAAAGCAATGCAGGAAGCCAATATCGACATCCGTGAAGAATGGATCGTTCAAGGCGATTTTGAACCTGAATCCGGTTACAAAGCGATGCACAAAATCCTGTCGCAGAAACATCGTCCTACTGCCATCTTTTGCGGTGGTGACATCATGGCAATGGGGGCTATCTGCGCTGCAGACGAATTGGGGCTTCGCGTACCGCAAGATATCTCAGTGATCGGCTACGATAACGTCCGCAACGCACGCTATTTTACCCCTGCGTTAACTACCATCCATCAGCCTAAAGAGCGTCTGGGAGAGATGGCCTTTACTATGCTACTGGATCGCATCATCAGTAAACGCGAAGAATCTCAGGTTATTGAAGTACATCCAAAACTTATTGAACGCCGTTCGGTAGCCGATGGACCTTTCATCGATTATCGCCGCTAACCGTTATTACCGGGAGCCTCTGGGTTACCCGGTATTTTTTCGCTCAACCACTCCTGATTGAGTGTTTCACTGTCTCCCAGATAATCTATTAGCCAAGCCATTACGGGTGACTGCGCATTTTGCTGCCACGTGAGACAACAGGCACTGGGAGGAAATGGCTCGAGCAGTTGCAGAACAACCAGTTCACCGCTTTGTACCAATGGCAGGACTCGATGCGCAGGTGCCATTCCTACGCACAGCCCATTACGCAGACAATCCACAGCAGACACCCAATCCGGCACGGTGAGACGCCGCTGGTTATCCAGTGCCCAGGTTACACGCTTCGGCAAATTTCGTGACGTATCCTCTAGCAAGAGTGAAGGATATGGCCGTAGCTGATCGTTTCTCAGTCGTCCTTCTAGACGAGCCAAAGGATGGGTTGCATTTACTACACACAACCAGTCCATAAACCCCATGTCGCGGAAAGCGAAACCGCCACCTACCGGCACAGCACTTGTTGCACCAATGGCCATCTCAGCGCGCCCGTCAACCAGGGCATCCCACACGCCGTTGAACACTTCTGGCTGGACAATTAACTCCACATCAGGGAAATGACGATAAAAATCGATGATTAATTGACGACTACGCCGTGGTTTGACAATAAGATCGACCGCAATCCTTAACTGCCCACGCCAACCATTAGCAACTTGCTGGCACTGTCGCCGAGTATCAAGCATTTTTTTGATAACAATCCGTGCTTCCTTGATAAAAAGGGCTCCGGCGGGAGTCAGTGCCACATCGCGATGGCGCCGCTCAAACAGTGGCACGGCCAGCCATTGTTCCAACTGCCGCACCGTGTAGCTTACTGCAGAAGGAACTCGATGAAGTTCTTGCGCTGCTGCACTGAAACTCCCGGTACGAGCAACGGCGTCTACCACATCGAGTGAATATTCAGACCACATAATTTTGCCTTCAATTTTTTTAACAGCACCTTGCAAATATTACCGTTTCACAAGCAGAGATCCAGCCGAGTACACTTGCCGGCGCTAAAAAACCTGCGACAACAAAAATTTAACGAGAAAGACATGCGAAACTTTGGATTTATGTTTTACCTGGCTGGTCTGAGTATGCTGGGTTATCTGGCTACCGATATGTATCTGCCAGCCTTCGGCGCCATGCAACAGGATTTACAAATTTCCGCCGGTGCTATCAGCGCCAGTTTGAGTATTTTCCTTGCCGGTTTTGCTTTTGCCCAACTGCTTTGGGGACCACTGTCCGATCGGTTGGGCAGAAAACCGGTGTTGTTGATCGGTCTGACACTGTTCGCTGTTGGCTGCCTGGGCATGCTGTGGGTGCAAAATGGTGCACAACTGTGGGCTCTGCGTTTTCTGCAGGCCATTGGGGTCTGCTCTGCGGCCGTAACCTGGCAGGCGATCGTGGTTGATCGCTACCGCGAGGGTAAGGCAAATCGTGTCTTTGCTTCCATTATGCCACTGGTTGCCCTTTCCCCTGCCTTGGCTCCGCTGCTCGGCGCATGGCTGCTCAATCATATGGGATGGAGGGCTATCTTCGCCGTGCTGCTCGGCATAACGGCATTACTGATCATTCCAACTTTATTACTTAAAGACACTAGGCTTGTGCCTTCGTCCGACAAAAAGCCAGGGCTAAGTTTTTTGCAGATTTTGAAATCCCCAATATTCAGTGGCAATGTCATGGTCTTTGCTGCCTGTTCCGCCGGTTTTTTTGCCTGGTTGACCGGCTCCCCCTTCATTCTCGGTAATATGGGTTATAGCCCAAATGACATTGGTTTGAGTTATGTGCCACAAACTTTGGCGTTCTTGCTAGGAGGATACAGTTGCCGAAGTGCGCTAAGTCGCATTTCTGGCAAAACCTTACTGCCATGGCTTCTGTTAGCCTATGGGTTCAGCATGGTTGCGCTCTTTCTGATCGCCACCTTGAGCAAACCGACATTGACCACGCTGTTGATCCCGTTTTGCTTTATGGCATTAGTTAACGGTGCCAGTTACCCGATTCTGGTCTCAAACGCCTTGATGCCATTCCCGGAGAGCAGTGGCAAAGCGGCAGCATTGCAGAATACGTTACAACTGGGAGGGTGTTTTATTGCCAGTCTGTTGGTTTCAGCCTTCATCGATCAACCGCTGTTGGCCACGGTAAGTGTGATGGTTGCTACCGTAATTTTTGCCGCTTTTGGGTATATAATTCAACGCGGAGAGCGCTTGAATAAAAAAACAGGCTGTTAGGCGGAAGCTTTCATAATTATCATTTTAAATAATAACTTAGTGAAAATGTTTGCCGAGCGATATTTGCTATTGAGTCTGTTCCTCGGCAAGCCTATACTCGAAAAGACCTTATAAGATAGCATTTCTTATAAGCTTTTATCACAAGTAACTGTTGTGTACGCGAATGGAATCACACTTTTTTAAGGAATAATTTGCCCGCGCTGTTGCGTAGGGAGTCTCTTAAATTTCCTCTGTTTAAAGTCGAATATCAGACGCCACGGTGAAGTTTGCCGTTGGTATATGTATGCGCCTGTAAAAATCGCCTAGGCTTTTTTTACTGGTTCATAAGTCAGAAGAAGGTGATGGAGAAATTATGAGTTCATCGTGTATAGAAGATCTGAGCATTCGGGACAACCAGTGGTACCGCATAGTGCATGAAATGCTCAGTATGGCCGATATTGAAATCAATGGTTCACGCCCTTTCGATATTCAGGTTTACAATCCAAATTTTTTCAAGCGTGTATTGCAGCAGGGCTCATTGGGGCTCGGTGAAAGTTATATGGATGGTTGGTGGGAGTGTGAAAGGTTGGATATCTTCTTTCAGCGCGTTCTTACCGCCGGGCTTGAAAATAAACTCCCACACCACCTGAAAGATATATTTAACATAGCTATCGCTCGCCTGACCAATCTGCAGTCCAAGAAACGCGCCTGGATTGTTGGTAAGGAGCATTATGATCTTGGCAACGACCTTTTTACCTTAATGCTTGATCGTTATATGCAATATTCCTGTGGCTATTGGAAAGATGCTACCACCTTGGAAGAAGCGCAGGAAGCCAAGTTGCGAATGATCTGCGAAAAGCTGGATCTTCGTCCGGGCATGAAAGTGCTAGATATTGGCTGCGGCTGGGGGGGCCTCTCCGCCTTTGCTGCCAAGCACTACGGTGTTTCCATGGTCGGCGTGACAATTTCCGCAGAGCAACAGAAACTGGCACAGGCGCGTTGCGCGGGATTGGATGTGGAAATACTGCTGCAGGATTACCGCGAGCTCAATCAACAATTTGACCGTATTGTTTCAGTTGGTATGTTCGAACATGTCGGCCCCAAAAATTACCAAACCTATTTCAACGTTGTCAGGCGTAATTTAAAACCTGATGGCCTTTTCCTTTTGCATACTATTGGCTCAAATCGGACAGATATGAATGTTGATCCGTGGATCAACAAATATATCTTCCCGAATGGTTGCCTACCTTCCATAAAGCATATTGCGCAGGCTAGTGAGCGTTGCTTTGTGATGGAAGACTGGCATAACTTTGGATCTGACTATGATCGCACCTTGATGGCTTGGCATGAAAGATTCAAGCAAGGGTGGCCGCAATTGGCGGCAAATTATTCCGAGCGATTCGAACGAATGTTCAGGTATTATCTCAATTCCTGCGCGGGGGCATTCCGTGCACGCGATATTCAACTATGGCAAATCGTATTCAGCCCAGAAGGTATTGAAGGAGGAATTCGCGTTCCACGTTGATTACTAAGTTAATTTATTGCCAATTACCCCAAATAAGCCGCTACGGATAACGTCGCGGCTTCTTTATCACTGCTGTCGGGGGAATTCAGCACCAATGTGCAATCAAGCTTTTGTTACCGGTACAGCGGCAGCCGCAATTGCGGCTTCACGGTTGGCCAGGACACGTTCTACGGTATCAACTACCGCCTGTGTTTGTGGGTCGATTTCAATATTCACCTTATCGCCGAGGCGTTTTTTACCTAGTGTGGTGCGCTCAAGCGTTTCCGGGATCAAATGAACACAAAAACGGTTGTTAATAACCTCACCAATAGTCAGGCTAATACCGTCTATGCCAATGAAACCTTTATGCAGCACATATTTCATTAGATCCGCACTTGGCATTCGCAACCATATCTGACGATTATTTTCCGAAGTATAAATCTTGGTGATTTCTGCTGTACAAATAATATGACCAGACATCAAATGCCCGCCAATTTCATCACTGAATTTAGCCGCCCTCTCAATGTTAACCACGTCACCTTGGACCAGATAGCCAAGATTGGTCAACCGAAGCGTTTCTTTAATCAGATCAAAACTGACGTGGTTACCCGCTATCGCCGTAACGGTAAGGCAGCAACCATTGTGGGCGACAGAAGCCCCTAACTCCAAGCCCGGTAGCAGTTCATCCGGCATTGCAACAACGTGAGTACGAAAGTTAGGTTTTTCATCAATGGCAACCAGCGGGGCGGTGCCTTGTACGATACCGGTAAACATGTTGGCCTCTTCTTCAAAATATGTTCAACGCACTGAACGCAGTTTGCCCCAGTTTAGGCAGAAAACCAAACTCACAACGGCAAAAAAAGTGCACATGCGCATTTACTGTACCCTACGTATTTTAATCTCTGACTGGGCACTTGAAGTATGGCAAGAACCACTATTTAGTAACAATATTTGCTTAACGACCCTGAGCAGGTACAATCTTTTCGACGAATTCCGCTTTTTTCTGGTTGTCTTTTGATGGCAACAGCCCTTCCTCAATAAAAAATGATAAAAGGTGTATACGTGCAGAAGTACTTCATTGAGGCGCGTAGTTTATTGGCCCTCGCGATCCCAGTAATCATCGCGCAAATATCTCAAACAGCAATGGGTGTGGTCGATACCATTATGGCCGGGGCATATAGCGCTACGGATATGGCTGCAGTCGCTGTTGGAACATCAATCTGGCTACCTGCTATTTTGTTTGGCCATGGTTTATTGCTGGCCCTGACTCCTGTCATTGCCCAACTCAATGGGGCGGGCCGCCGTGACCGCATTGCGCATCAGGTTCGTCAGGGCTTCTGGTTGGCATCTGCTGTTTCGGTGTTAATTATTGCGTTGATCTACAACAGTAAGTTTGTCATCGATATGATGCATAACATCGATCCAGCCTTGGCTGATAAAGCAGTAGGCTACCTGCATGCCATCATGTGGGGGGCTCCAGGGTATCTTTTCTTTCAGGTTGTACGTAACCAGTGTGAGGGCCTGTCAAAAACCAAACCCGGTATGGTAATTGGTTTCATTGGTCTGCTGGTCAATATTCCGATCAACTATATTTTCATCTACGGCAAGCTGGGTATGCCGGAGCTGGGTGGGGTCGGTTGTGGAGTTGCCACCGGAAGCGTTTATTGGATTATGTTCCTGATGATGCGTTGGTACGCGAAGCGCGCGCCGTCACAACGCGATATCAAACTGGGAACCGGTGCAAATCGCGGCCCGGATTGGGCATCCTTAAAACGCCTGATTGGTATCGGTATGCCGGTGGCGCTTGCGTTGTTCTTTGAAGTCACCCTGTTTGCCGTTGTCGCTTTGCTGGTTTCACCACTGGGTATTGTTTCGGTTGCCGGGCACCAGATTGCACTGAACTTCAGTGCATTGATGTTTGTCCTGCCGCTCTCACTGGGTGTCGGAGCAACCATTCGCGTCGGACACCGGCTAGGGGAAGGCTCAGTAGAAGGTGCCCGCGTCGCTGCCTATGCAGCAATTGCTGTAGGCGTCGCTATGGCCAGTTGTTCCGCATTGTTCACTGCTGCATTTCGTGAACAGATTGCCCTGCTTTACAACGATAACCCCGAGGTTGTTGCCATGGCCTCACACTTGATGCTACTGGCAGCTATCTACCAGATATCCGATTCCGTACAGGTGATTGGCAGCGGTATCCTGCGTGGCTACAAGGACACCAGGGCGATCTTCTACATCACCTTTATTGCCTATTGGATCCTGGGATTGCCGAGCGGTTATTTGCTGGCGCTGACGGACTACATTGTACCCGCGATGGGGCCAAGCGGTTTTTGGATTGGCTTCATTATCGGCTTAACCTTCGCCGCCCTAATGATGGCATTGCGCATGCATTGGCTACAACGGCAACCTGCCGATATGATTTTGCATCGCTCCACGCGTTAAAGCTGCTCACCGGTTTGCTCAGTGCCAACCGGTGAGTTCCTCATCAAGCTTTGCAGAAAAAAACGCCTTACTGCACATAAGCTCAGCAATCACGTGAAATACCAACAAAAATTGTGTTTTTCCCCTTGCCAGCGAGCGGGGAGCTCGTTAATATTCGTCCCCGCTGTCAGCCATGACAGACAGGAAAAAGATGCGTCCGTAGCTCAGTTGGTTAGAGCACCACCTTGACATGGTGGGGGTCGATGGTTCGAGTCCATTCGGACGCACCAAATTCCTGAAGCAGTTCAGTGCGTCCGTAGCTCAGTTGGTTAGAGCACCACCTTGACATGGTGGGGGTCGATGGTTCGAGTCCATTCGGACGCACCAATTCTTTATTTCAACTCTTTTGTTCCTATCTTCCTTCAACAGACCTTTATCAAGTAAATACGCAGCGATATGAGCAACATGCATCAGACACGGTCGGGACAATTCTTCGGAGATAACTTTGATGTTGGTATTTACAGCTGAATGTCCGTTTAAAGATCTCGGCAACGGCATTGCCAGTCGCCAAGGGCGAATGAGTGATAATTCCCGTGCAAGCGAGGTGAAGTTCGAGACAGGTGCGTTCGGCCAATTGCACAAATTGCCCGCCCCACAGCAAGTCCGTGTCCTCTCTGGTGAGTTTGAGTTCACTCTCGGCAACGACATGCATATTCTTTTCGCTGGGGAAACGCTGAGCATTCCTGCGGCGACTTTATTTGGCTGTTTCTGTCTTGCAGAAGGTAGCCTGCTAGAAATTCCGCAAAAATAGCTAACCCCCTATTTTGGCAATATTATCTGCAAGCTGTTAAGATAATGGCTTACATAAATGCCATTTGCGCAACAAACCTATACCAACAGTTTTCATTTGCGCCACATTTACCCCGGTAATGATTAAACCTGCCATACAGAACGGTTTTTTGTTTTGTTTCCCGCCATAGAGCCTTTATAATGCGCAACGTCTTTCAGTTGAATGGTTTCAGCCCTTGATCTGCGAAAACGCAATAACAGCAAATCCTCATCTCTTTTTTTTGCGCAGCATACCCGCATTCGGGCGCAGGCCGAATTTTTCCACACCATTTAGACTGTGGTCACCTATCCTTAACTATGTTTTGCATTACCAGGCACAGCTCAAATCCCTTACCGATGGTTTGATCCTCGGTACCGTTCGTTTTATTTTCCATCACAACTTGCAGAAAAAATCGTCATGAAAAAGACCAAAATTGTTTGTACTATCGGCCCTAAAACCGAGTCAGAAGAAATGCTGACCAGCCTGCTGAACGCTGGCATGAACGTAATGCGCCTTAACTTCTCCCATGGCGATTATGAAGAGCACGGTAACCGCATCAAGAACATGCGCGCCGTGATGGCAAAAACAGGAAGAACTGCGGGCATCCTGCTGGACACCAAAGGCCCTGAAATTCGGACCATGAAACTGGAAGGTGGCGTAGATGCATCATTGATCGCTGGCCAGACGTTCACTTTTACTACCGATCAAAGCGTCATTGGCAACAAAGAACGCGTTGCTGTGACCTATCCTGGCTTTACTGCTGACCTAAAAGTGGGCAATACGGTGCTGGTTGATGACGGCCTGATTGGTATGGAAGTTACTGCGGTAACGGAAAGCGAAGTGGTTTGTAAGGTACTGAACAACGGTGATCTAGGTGAGAACAAAGGCGTTAACCTACCTGGTGTTTCCATTCAGTTACCTGCGCTGGCAGAGAAAGACAAACTTGACCTGATCTTTGGTTGTGAACAAGGCGTAGACTTTGTTGCTGCCTCCTTTATCCGTAAGCGTTCCGATGTGTTGGAAATCCGTGAGCATCTGAAAGCCCATGGTGGCGAAAACATTCAGATCATCTCTAAAATTGAAAATCAGGAAGGCCTGAACAATTTTGATGAAATCCTTGATGCGTCAGACGGCATCATGGTTGCTCGTGGCGATCTGGGTGTGGAAATTCCGGTAGAAGAAGTTATCTTCGCGCAGAAAATGATGATCGAGAAATGTAACCGTGCACGTAAAGTGGTTATCACCGCCACCCAAATGCTGGATTCGATGATCAAGAACCCGCGCCCTACCCGCGCAGAAGCTGGGGACGTTGCTAATGCTATCCTCGACGGCACCGACGCAGTTATGTTGTCCGGCGAGAGCGCCAAGGGTAAATACCCGTTGGAAGCTGTTACCATCATGGCAACCATTTGTGAGCGTACCGATCGCGTGATGCCTAGCCGCATTGATGCCGTGCACGATAACCGCAAACTGCGTATTACCGAAGCGGTATGTCGTGGCGCGGTTGAAACGGCAGAGAAATTGGATGCTCCATTGATTGTTGTGGCCACCAGCGGCGGTAAGTCTGCAAAGTCGGTACGTAAATATTTCCCTAACGCCGTCATTTTGGCCCTGACTACCAACGAAACCACTGCGCGTCAGTTGATCCTCAGCAAGGGTATTGTTACTCAGATAGTCAAAGAAATTGCTTCTACCGACGATTTCTACCGTATTGGTAAAGAAGCCGCATTGGCAAGTGGCCTTGCACAAAAAGGCGATGTCGTCGTAATGGTTTCTGGTGCATTAGTTCCAAGTGGGACCACCAATACAGCATCAGTTCATGTGCTGTAATAAATAAACGCGACACCTATTCACTGTTCAAAACGTCGCCTAGCGGCGTTTTTTTTTTCACTACAACCTATTTTCCGAAAAGGCAACCATTAACTGCTCATTATTTAGCTAATTCCAATTGAGACTAGTCCCATGGAATCAGGCTGTTTTCCCTCGTTTTTTTAACTATTTTGTAAAAGAAGGTGTAAGTTTGAGCGAACGATCAAAATAAAGGGCACTAATACAAAAAAATTATTCTCTTTCGAAAAAAGTTTGTGTAATACTTGTAACGCTACATGGAGATTAACTCAATCTAGAGGGTGTTATAATGAATCGTACTAAACTGGTACTGGGCGCGGTAATCCTGGCTTCTACTATGCTGGCTGGTTGCTCAAGCACTGCTAAAATGGATCAACTGTCTTCTGACGTTCAGACTCTGAACGCAAAAGTTGATCAGCTGAGCAACGACGTGAACGCAATCCGTTCTGACGTTCAAGCAGCTAAAGATGACGCAGCGCGCGCTAACCAGCGTCTGGACAACCAAGCTCAAGCTTACAAAAAGTAAGATAGCTTAGGTTATTAAAACGGTGCACCTTGTGCACCGTTTTTTTTTGCCCAAATTTCAGAGCCCTCAGCGTCCACATTTTCCATCACCGCCGTGCGGCACCAAAAAAAAGTCCAGCACAAGGCTGGACCCATTCTTGGTCGGCTTAGCAGCCGTTTTTAATTCACCGAGCTGATCGGTGCTCCGCCAGCAGCAGTATCACTATCGCTCTGAGGCTCTGTAGCGGTCATTGGCGCCTCGGAAGGTGCTTGCCCTACATTGACCAGCACTGGCATGCCTGAACGCCTTACCATGGCGCTGTCGAACACGGTTTTGTCAGTCAGCTCATCTCCCGCAAACAATTTCTGAGTTTTAGAAAGTGCAATAGGCATCGTCTGCGGATCGTCATTGGCTGTTCTCGATAACGGCTGGTGTACTTCTACATAACGTTTACCATCCGGCTCAACGGATATTTTCACTGGCTCATTGATAATCTGCACCCTGGTTCCTTGCGGAACCTTATTGAACAACTCTTCAATGTCGTCCGGCCGCAGACGGATACAACCAGAACTGACCCGCATACCAATACCAAAATTCGCATTGGTGCCGTGGATCAGATACTCACCATGCCCCATCGCCAGACGCATAGCGAACAGCCCCATCGGGTTTTCAGGGCCTGCTGGTATCACCGCTGGTAGGGTAACGCCCTCTGCCAGGTAGCGTTTACGGATGTTGGCCGTTGGCGTCCAGGTAGGATTGGGGATTTTCTGGCTAACCGAAGTGACCTTCAGTGGCGTATGC
Organism: Serratia aquatilis; assembly: GCF_044865145.1. Lineage (NCBI taxonomy): Bacteria > Pseudomonadati > Pseudomonadota > Gammaproteobacteria > Enterobacterales > Yersiniaceae > Serratia > Serratia aquatilis. Next base: position 2,743,836 of record NZ_CP173186.1, read on the forward strand.
ATACCCGTCTGGCCAATACCAATCGGATAGACGATTACTTTATCTTCACCTTTTGGATAGTAGTAAAGGCGCAGTTCGGCCAGATTCACTACGATACCTTCATGAGGGGTCTCTGGTAACAACATCTGCGATGGGATCGTCAGTGCAGAACCGGGGTTTGGCAGATAAGGGTCGATACCTGGGTTGGCTTCCAGCATCCCCAACAAACCAATTTGATAATCGGCAGCTATGGCTTCCAGTGAACGGCCATCATTTGGCACGTTGTAGATGGTATTTTCACCAATCAGACGGCTACCTGGCGGTGGCAACGGGTACTCGGTCGCACGGGCAGTTTGAGTCCCTGCCAGTACGGTGGCGAATAACATCCCCACTAAAGTCAACGCACGTTTCATTCTCATCCCTATTCATATTACAGTTCATTGCAAGGCTATGGCGCACTTGCAGGTAGGTAAATCAGACACTTTCTCATCAATAGTAGCAAGAACCCGGTCAAAGGCAATAAGTTGTCTAAAAATCAACATGTTATAACGCAATTAATACCTTTGATTGTCAAGGGTACGTCAATGACTAACTCGCTGAAATGCCGATAAATTGGTTTATAAAGCGGGGAGTTTTGGCTGGATTGTAAAGGCTCGCTGACAATCATCACCACTCACGAACCCCCGATGACAAGATGAGTCATTGAAGACTGACTGCTCTAGCGCGAATAGTACGGATCATCGCTTCCAACCCCTGCGTGCGGGAAGGTGTTAAATGCTGGTTCAACGCTAACTCTGAGAAGAAAGGGCGTACATCCAGCTCGATAACCTGGCGCGGCGTAAGCGAGTCATACAGAATGAACACGACCGCCAGCAATCCTTTTACTATTACCGTATCACTGTCGCCACGAAACGCCACCCGCCCTTCACTCTCTTTGGTCATTAGTACCCATACCTGACTCTGGCAACCGCTTATGGCATTTTCCGCCCGTCGCTCAGCGTCTTCGAGTGGCGGTAATTTGCCCCCCAGTTCAATCAGGTACAGGTACTTTTCCTCCCAGTTCAAGCAGCGGCTGAAGTTGCGTACCAATTTATCTTTATCCGGCAAATTCACCATGGTGTTCCCTCGAATGAATCCCTTTGCGTGTTTCAAGGCTAACTTGAATGCTACAGGGCATCAAACTTGCCATCAGATGCTGAATATCAGCCTAACAAGGTGTGGATACGTTGCAAACCAGTCGCTAACCGATCCACCTCTTCGTGCGTATTGTAAAGTGCCAATGATGCCCGACACATACTGGGCACTTTGTAGAAGGACATTAGCGGCATCGCGCAATGGTGCCCGGTGCGAATAGCAATACCATATTGATCCAGGAAGCTGCCCACATCGTAGGCATGATGAGCACCAAGGTTAAAGGCAATCACGCCAGAACGTTTCACCGGCCCGTATATTTTCAGCGTTGGGACCTGAGGCAATACTTCTAGCGCGTACTGCATCAAAGATTGTTCATAATCCTGGATGGCATCCAGCCCCAGCGTATTTACGTAATCAATAGCAGCCCCGAGGCCCATTATCCCCGCGGTATTGGGTGAACCGGCTTCAAAACGCCAAGGCGGTGCAGCGAACGTAGTCCCATCCGTCAGGCTGACATGTTGGATCATTGCCCCGCCGCCTTCCCACGGCGGCATTTGCTCCAGCAAGGGTAGCCTGCCGTACAGAATGCCGATCCCACTAGGCCCATAGAGTTTATGACCGGAGAACACGTAGAAATCACAACCGAGTTCCTGCACGTCAATGCGCTGATGCATAACAGCCTGAGCACCATCAACCAACACCTTCAGCCCAGCAGCCTTGGCTACAGGAATAATGTCACTTAATGAGTTCACTGTACCTAGCACATTAGAAACCTGAGTGATCGCCAACAGCTTGGTAGACGAGTCGATCAAACCTGGCAACTGGGCTAGGTCCAAGGTTCCATCTTGTTGTAGTGGCCAGATACGCAACTGAATACCGCGCTCAAGTGCCAGCATTTGCCAAGGCACGATATTGGCGTGATGTTCCATCTCCGTGATAATAATGCTGTCACCCGGCACCAGTAAATGGCGGCCAAAGCTGTTGGCGATCAGATTGATACCTTCCGTGGTGCCTTTCACAAACACAATCTCTTCGGCAGATGCTGCATTGATAAATTGTGCAACCTGCAGGCGTACCGCCTCCATCTGCTGTGTGGCTTCGGCACTCAAGGTGTGGATGCCACGATGCACTGCAGCATAACCATGACGATAAAAACCTAATTCACGATCAATAACCCGCTGAGGTTTCTGCGCGCTGGCCGCGCTATCGAGATAAACCAGCGGTTGTCCGTTGACCTTTCGGGCCAACAGCGGAAAATCGCGACGTACTCGTTCTATGGGAAAACTCATAAATCCCCCTGCAGGGGCAAACGCTCAGTGATACGAGCCAGCACGCGTTCGCGGATGAGATTTTCGGCAATACCTTCGGTCAGTTCAGCCGCAAAGGCGAAAATGATCATCTGTTGCGCCGAGTTTTTGCTGATCCCCCTTGATTGCAGGTAGAACAGTTGTTCTTCGTCGATACGGCCTACAGTGGCTCCGTGGCTGCATTTAACGTCATCAGCGTAAATTTCCAACTGCGGTTTGGTATCAACTTCGGCCACTTTCCCCAGCAACAGATTATTGTTTGTCATCTGCCCATCGGTTTTAATTGCGTGCTGAGCGACTTTGATTGCGCCATTAAAGACGGCTTTGGCCCGATCGCTTACCACAGTTTTATGTAACTGGCGGCTCACGCAATAGCCTTTGTTATGCTCCACATAGCTTCGGGTATCACATATTTCTTTGTCTACGGGCAATACCAGGCTATTGATGTTCAGATTGGCACCTTCCCCGTTCAACTGAGCGCTGGTGTTATGCCGTGTCAGCCCGGCCCCTAGCAAGAAACTATCACTTTTGACCCGAGCATCGCGGCCAATCCGCAAATCATTGTGAGCAAAGTGATAGCTTGCCTGGTTTTCGAACGCCAATTTGTAATGACGCAATTCTGCATTGTCGCCAACGTCGATGGTCAGGCGTGAACCGGTAAAGTGTGCAGTTTCACCCAGGCTGACATAATGTTCGATGACCTCTGCCTGCGCGCCAGTTCCAACCGCCAGATGATGTCGATGATTCACGGCATTCAATTCGCTGCCATACTCACGCCCACGGCTGATATGCAGCATATAAAGCGGTTTAGCCGCCACTTTGCCCGCAGGCAAGCGAATAAAGCTGGTTTCCAGCGCCAGGCTTTCGGTTAAATGCAGGAAGAACTCTGGCTGAATAGGCTCCGGTAGCACCGCTTGTAGATCGCTGTCTGCCAGTTCCAGCCGGTAATCGCCAAGATCACCATCACTTAATTGAGGGCAAAAATGCCCATCGATAAACACCAGGCGGTAAGCCTCAATCTTTAACGCTAAAGCGTCACACTCACCGGCATCAAGCGGCTCAAGCAAGGGTGCCAAGAAGCTGAGTTCCTGCAAACCTTCCAGAGGGGTATATTTCCAGTTTTCATGTTTACGCGTCGGCCAACCAAGATGGAGAGCCTGCTGCCAGTGCGCCAGCGCATGCTTTGAGTCTGCACCACAACGGCTTTCAAACAGCCGTTTCATCTGCTGTAACGCATCTGAACTAATGTTGGTCAGCAAGCCAGCCATATCCCTGCTCCTCCAACTGTTTCACCAACGAGAAATCGCCGGATTTGATAATTCGCCCTTGGGAGAGAACATGAACATGATCCGGCATGATGTGATCCAGAATGCGCTGATAGTGAGTCACGATGATAAAAGCGCGTTTGCCGTCGCGCAGTGAGTTGATGCCGTTGGCGACGATCTTCAACGCATCAATATCCAGCCCGGAGTCAGTCTCATCCAGAATGCATAAATCTGGTTCCAGTGCGGCCATTTGCAAGATATCGTTACGTTTCTTTTCCCCGCCGGAAAAGCCGACATTGACCGAACGCGTCAGCAAGTCGGCAGGCATACCCAAAAGTTTGATCTTGTCCTCAATGAAGTCCGCGAAGTCAAAACGATCAAGTGACTCCTGGCCACGATATTTGCGCACCGCATTTACTGCGGTATGCAGGAAGAAATGATTGCTGACGCCGGGGATCTCCACCGGATATTGGAATGCCAGAAATACTCCGGCCCCCGCGCGATCTTCCGGAGCCTGTTGCAACAGATCACGCCCCTTGAAAATCACCTCGCCCGCAGTAACCTGATACTCCTCACGCCCGGCCAGCGTGGCGGAAAGCGTGCTCTTACCTGAACCATTAGGCCCCATAATGGCATGCACTTCTCCAGGTTTGACTGCCAGACTCACCCCTTTGAGGATCTCATTACCTTCCACACTCACTTTCAAATCTTTGATGTTTAACATTGAGCATCCTCAGGTCATGCTGCCGAGTGATTCATCCTCGCGCTTAGCCAACGCTGTGTTCCAGGCTGATAGCCAGCAGCTTCTGCGCCTCTACAGCAAATTCGAGTGGCAGTTTTGAGAACACGTCTTTACAAAAGCCGTTAACGAACATTGAGATAGCATCATCTTCACTGATACCCCGCTGTCGGCAATAGAACAATTGGTCATCACCAATCTTTGAGGTTGTTGCCTCATGCTCCAACTGGGCACTGTTATTACGTGCCTCCACATAGGGGAAAGTATGAGCACCACTATCAGGCCCGATCAACATGGAGTCACACTGGGTAAAGTTGCGGGCGTTTTCAGCGCCAGGAAGGATTTTGACCAACCCGCGGTAGGTATTCTGACTGTGCCCGGCGGAGATCCCTTTGGCAATAATGGTCGATTTGGTATTTTTACCGATGTGGATCATCTTGGTACCGGTATCGGCCTGCTGATGGCCGTTGGTCAACGCCACAGAGAAAAACTCACCGATGGAGTTATCACCTTGCAAGATCACGCTGGGATATTTCCAGGTAATGGCTGAACCGGTTTCTGACTGTGTCCACGACATTTTTGAACCGGCCCCCTCGCATAGCGCACGCTTGGTGACAAAGTTAAGAATGCCCCCCTTGCTGGTACTATCGCCCGCGAACCAGTTTTGCACCGTTGAGTACTTTACTTCAGCGTCCTTTTGCAGGATCACCTCCACCACAGCGGCATGCAGTTGATAGCTGTCACGCACTGGCGCAGAGCATCCCTCGATATAGCTAACGTAACTTCCTTCATCGGCGATGAGGATCGTTCGTTCGAATTGACCGGTTTTTGCCGCATTGATACGGAAATAGGTTGAGAGTTCCATAGGACAACGAACGCCCTTTGGTACGTATACAAAGGTGCCGTCAGAGGCAACCGCAGCATTGAGCGCCGCGAAAAAATTGTCATTGTGCGGCACCACTCGGCCTAAATATTGCCGTACCAGGTCTGGATATTCCTGAATCGCCTCACCGAGAGAGCAGAAAATCACACCGCTCTCTGCCAAGGTTGCACGGTAGGTGGTGGCAACGGAAACCGAGTCAAAAATAGCGTCCACCGCTACCTCGCTCCCTTCACGCACCGGCACCCCCAACTGATTAAATGCCAGTTCCACTTCACTGGTCAGGTAGCTCGTTGATGCTCCGGGTAGTTGTTCAGCCCCTGGTTGAGAACCACAGGCATCATCACAATGGCCGCAAGATGGTGCCGAGTAATAGCTATAATCCTGATAATTCAGCTTGTCATAATGGGCTTTCAGCCAGTGCGGTTCCTCCATTTGCATCCAGGCATGATACGCCTTCAAGCGAAACTCCAGCATCCAGTCGGGTTCGTTGCGCTTGGCCGAAATGGCCCGCACGACAGTTAAATTTAAACATCTGATTCAGCCCTTCGCGGACGAAATCTACCGTAGTACCATCAATAAACGGCATCGCTTTCAGGGGTACATACAGCTTCGCGCCCCCCCGCTCAAACAACAAATCATCGCTAGCCGGTTCACTGACCAGATCCAGCACATACGCAAAACCAGCGCAGCCCGATTGCTTAACCCCCAACTGCACCCCTTTAACCTGCAGATCTTGCTGCATTAGTTTGATTATCTGTTGCACGGCGCTGTCACTTAGCGAAATGCCTTGCCAGACATTTTCTTTCAAAGAGAAAGTACCGACACTTTCCGTTTGCATATGGTTTACCTCCCTCTTGTGCTTTACCACGGTCAATCCGGACTCGAGTGAGAGTCATTATCGTCTGGATGGATTGCACAGGGTTTGAACTGCGCGCATTGAACATTCATATAAAATACCCATTTGACTATTTAATCTGTCTCAAAAATGCGTTTTGCTGTTTTAAGTTTAGCCACTGTTGAATTTTTACCCAACCAAAGCCTCATCGCTGCAACATAAAACGCACGTAACCATTGATCATTGCTTCTTTAGTCAATATGATAATGATTATCATTTAGATTTAAATGGGAAGGGGAGCAGATGGAAACTTCGATCAAAGCATGGTTACTCAGCAAAATTGATGAATACAAGTTCGGCCTGCGTGATGCTACCGTAGATTTCTATATGGCAGAAACGGCGTTAAGGCGACCAGAATGCAGCCTCAACCATCTTAAACATTACAACAACGTGAGCCTCGCTCTGGCTAATTTATGTCTGGAAAATGGTGATGACGAAAGCTATCTGCTCGCTCTTAGCAAACTGCATAACAGAATGATCATTGAGATCAATAATTCTCAGCGCTGCCAGTTGTTTCGCGCTCAGAGCTACCATTTTGCGCGCTACTCGCTGACGCTGATTTGCCAGAAATATTCGATGGAAGGCGTGTGGGAAAAAGCCAATGCACTACAGCAGGACTTTGCAAAGCGGGTACCCTTTCAACTATGAAAATCCCCGCAGGCGTCAACCTGCGGGTTTTCATCATTCCAGCACGGCGGTAGTCAACCGTGAGGTACAGCATAGGCGGTCACGATCGTCGAAAATCTCTATCTGCCAGACCTGATTGCGCCGGCCAACGTGCAAGGCTCGGCAAACACCGCGCACCTGCCCTTTGAAGACCGCTCGGATATGATTGGCATTAATCTCCAATCCAACCACTTTTTGCTCCCCTTCGGTACACAGATACCCCGCCATTGAGCCCATCGACTCCGCCAGTACTACCGAAGCACCACCGTGCAAAAGACCGAATGGTTGCGTAGTCCGGTTATCAACCGGCATCACTGCCTCCAGGTAGTCATCCTCCATACGGGTAAATTGGATACCAACATGGCCAACCATGCATCCTTCACCCGTTTGGTTAAGATGTTCCAGCGTTGTTTCACGTTTCCAAAGCTTCACTCAATGATCTCCAGAAGAGCCTGCAACGGATGTCGCACGCCATTGCCCTCAATACGTTTTACCTGGCTACGGCAAGAATAACCGGTTGCCAGACAGCGCTGCCGTGGCAAACTTTGTAGTGCCTGATGCCAGGACAATTCATAAATACCCAGTGAATTTTGCTGGTTCTTGGCTTCATGGCCGTAAGTCCCCGCCATACCACAACAGCCTACGCTCACATTTTCCAGTTTTGCCCCAAAACGGGCAAAGATGGTGGCCCATTGCTGAACGCTGGCGGGTAATGCGGTTGTTTCGGTACAATGGCCAAACAGATACCAGCTATCGCCCACAACAGGTTGCTCCGCACGTTTTGCCAGCAACGGTTGCAACCATTCGTGCACCAATTGTACCTGGAAATTACCACGTGAATCGCCAAGGATCTCCTGATACTCGTCGCGGTAACACAGCACCAGCGCCGGATCTACCCCAACCATTGGCATACCCAGCTTAGCTACCCGATTAAGGAAATCAGCAGTTTTACGTGCCGTTTTGGCAAAGCGTGTCAGAAACCCTTTGATGTGCTGTGCCTTGCCGTTTGGCGAGAATGGCAACAAGATCGGCTTATAACCTAACTTTTCTACCAGCCGGACAAAGTCTGCCACCACCTGCGCATCGTAATAGCTAGTGAATGGATCCTGCACCACCAGCACATATTGCTCGCGTTGCGCTTCACTGAGCGTTTCAATCTGTTCAAGCGTCATGTTAAAAGCGCTATGCCCGACCAGCGTCTGGCGTAAAGTCGGGCTGGAAAGCAGCGGTAAATCCACCATGCCAATGCTGGCACGGCTCAATTCACGCACCCACGACTGTTTAAAGAAGAAATTGAATACCTTTGGCGCTTTTGCCATCAGCGGGGTGTAACTTTCCACCCCAGCAACCATATAGTCACGCACTGGGCGCAAATACCGGGTGTGATAGAGTTGCAGGAAGCGCGAGCGGAAACCTGGCACGTCGATTTTGATTGGGCACTGTGTTGAACAGGCTTTACAGGCAAGGCAGCCTGACATCGCCTCTTTCACTTCATGCGAAAAGTCATACTCCCCCTTGTTGGCACGCCAGCTGTTACGAGTCTTGGCTATCACATCGCGGAAACTGAGGCGTTGTTGCGGCAGTTGTTTTTCCAGCGCAACAGGATCGACGCCCTGCTCTGCCAGCAATCTTAACCATTCGCGAACCAGAGCAGCTCGGCCTTTGGGGGAATGGATGCGATTACCGGTGATCTTCATCGACGGACACATCGGGCTACGCACATCAAAGTTAAAGCACAGACCGTTGCCGTTACACTCCATCGCGCCGCGGAAAGAGGTGCGGATGTCGATAGGAATAAGGCGGTCAAAAGAGCCACGCTTCACCGCATCAACTTGCATCATTGGCGCATCAACCCCGAATGGTGAGCAGATTTTGCCGGGGTTCAGGCGATTATGGGGATCAAACACCGCCTTAACGCGCCGCAATTCTTCATATAGGGTTTCACCAAAGAAAGCCGGGCTGTATTCCGCACGGAAACCTTTACCGTGCTCGCCCCATAGCAAACCGCCGTATTTTGCCGTCAGCGCAACCACCTGGTCGGAGAGCTGCTTCATCAGTACTTCCTGCTGCGGGTCGCACATATCCAGTGCCGGGCGCACATGCAATACGCCTGCATCAACGTGCCCAAACATGCCATAGCTCAGTTTATGGCTGTCGAGCAGTTGACGGAACTCCGCGATATAATCGGCCAGATGTTGGGGTGGCACGCAGGTATCTTCGGCAAACGGGATCGGCTTAGCCTGCCCTTTGGCATTACCTAACAGCCCAACCGCTTTTTTGCGCATCGAATAGATGCGTTCAATAGCGCCGAGATCGCTACAAACCTGATAGCCAATCACCCCTGACTGTTGTGTAGCAATCAGCTCATCCAGTCGTTGGCAAAGGGCAGCCATTTGTGAGTCGATCAATACTTCATCATCACCAGCAAATTCGACGATGTTCAGCCCGAGCATCTCTTTATCCGGCACATTGCTGATCAATTCGCTGACCGAATGCCAAACAATATCTTCACGGGCCAGATTAAGTACTTTTGAATCGATAGTTTCAACCGATAACGCCTTGGCCTCCACCATAAATGGTGCATTCCGCAGTGCTGAGTCGAAGGTATCGTATTTTACGTTAACCAGACGGCGCACCTTCGGCAATGGCGTAATATCCAGCCGAGCCTCGGTAATAAAGGCCAGAGTTCCCTCTGCCCCAGTCAGGATACGCGTCAGATCAAAAGTTTGCAGATCGTCACTCAACACATGGCGTAAATCATAACCAGTAAGGAATCGGTTAAGTTTGGGGAATTTCTCCAGGATCAGCGCTCGCTGGTCGCGGCAACGGTTGAGTACCGTTGCGTAGACTCGGCCTTCCGGCGTATCCTCCTGAGCAATCGTTTCCGCCAATAGCGTTGGCATGGCGCGAGTATCAATCATATCGCCGCCCAGCAACACTGCACGCAAACCAAGCACGTGATCAGAAGTCTTGCCATAAACCAATGACCCCTGACCAGATGCATCGGTATTAATCATACCGCCCAACGTGGCTCGGTTACTGGTGGAAAGCTCTGGCGAGAAGAAATAACCGAATGGCTTCAAATATTGATTAAGCTGATCTTTGATCACCCCGGCTTCAACTTTTACCCAGCCCTGTTCAACGTTAATTTCCAGGATGCGGTTCATGTAGCGCGACATATCAACCACGATACCGCTGTTCAATGACTGGCCATTGGTGCCGGTGCCGCCCCCTCTCGGGCTAAAAGTCAGCGCCTTGAAGCGTTCCTCATTAGCCAAGCGGGCAAGTAAAGCCACGTCGCCAGTTGAACGTGGAAATACCACCGCATCAGGTAAGAGTTGATAGATACTGTTATCCGTCGCCATCGTCAGACGATCGGCATAGCTGGTGGCAGTATCGCCGTTGAATCCGTTCTGTTTCAATGCTTCCAAAAAATCGAGCACCCGTTGAACGAGGCCGGGTGTCTGAGAAATCTGTGGGATCATTCGCTTTTTGACCCTGTCTGTCTCGCCTATGGGGATAGGCACTTAGTTTTTAATTGCTTAATCAGGCCTGGATCCAGACCCACCCTAACAAACTTCTTTTTAGTGAAGGCTTTCACATTATCACAAAGTCGCGGCAACAGAAGCGCCCTGCAGTAAAACCTGCGTTCGACTGTGCAAGTTGCCAAAAATCCTTCATGATAAAAGGGTACAAAGGACTTAATTTAAATAGGATGAAAACGTATTCATGACACAACCGGATCGCCGATACGACTTACCCACGATTATTTTTGGCGTGCTGTTTATTGCCATCATGATCGTCGCCAGTTTTTGGGTAGTCCAACCCTTTATTCTTGGCTTTGCCTGGGCAGGCATGGTGGTAATTGCAACCTGGCCAGTATTGATCAAGATACAGAACCTGCTTTGGGGCCGCCGTTCGCTGGCTGTTCTGGTTATGGTCGTTTTACTCCTCCTACTGTTTGTTCTGCCGATTGCGCTGCTGATCAGCAGCGTTGTTGACAACAGCGCTCCTATGGTTGCCTGGGTAAACGAGCCGGGCAAGATCCAAATCCCGGATCTGGAATGGTTGCGGTCAATTCCGTTGGTTGGGGATCGCGTTTTTAACAGCTACCATCTGTTGGTGAACACCGGGGGCACCGCGCTGATTGCCAAAGTACAACCCTACTTTGGCCAGACCGCAACCTGGTTTGTCACCCAGGCGGCGCACATTGGCCGCTTTCTGGTGCACTGCGCATTGATGTTGTTGTTCAGTGCGTTGCTGTATGCCCGAGGCGAACAGGTGGCGATGGCCATACGGCATTTTGCCGTGCGCCTCGGTGCAGCGCGTGGTGATGCCGCCGTGGTGCTGGGTGGGCAAGCAATCCGCGCGGTTGCGCTTGGCGTGGTCGTCACGGCATTGGTGCAATCCGTACTGGGAGGCATTGGTCTGGCGGTTTCCGGTATTCCTGCTGCCACCTTGCTGACGGTATTAATGTTCGTTTTCTGTGTCGCGCAATTAGGGCCATTGCTGGTATTGATCCCGGCAATTATCTGGCTTTACTGGAGCGGTGAGACTACCTGGGGCACCGTATTGTTGGTGTGGAGCTGCGTAGTAGGCACGCTGGATAACTTCCTGCGGCCAGCGCTGATCCGAATGGGTGCCGACTTGCCATTGATTCTGATCCTGTCTGGCGTTATCGGAGGATTGTTGGCATTCGGTATGATTGGCCTGTTTATTGGCCCGGTCGTGCTGGCGGTTTCCTATCGTTTGCTCAGTGCTTGGGTCAATCAAGCGCCTGTGCCAGTAACCGATGCGGAAGAGATAGAAAAAGAGTTGGAACAGTAATCGTCGATTACGACAGAGAGCAAAAAGCCGTCAACTGATCGACGGCTTATTTGACTTAATCGCTTGCAAGCGACTTACTTTCTCTTGGACAAATTAATCCAGGTTTTCACTACCGTATCTGGATTCAGCGACAGACTATCAATCCCCTGGTCCATCAGCCACTCGGCAAAATCCTCATGATCCGACGGCCCCTGCCCGCAGATACCAACGTACTTGCCGTGGCGCTTGGCAGCTTGAATAGCCATCGAAAGCAGCGCTTTTACCGCCTCATTGCGCTCATCAAACAGCTCAGAGACCACACCAGAGTCACGATCCAACCCTAGCGTAAGCTGTGTCATGTCGTTGGAGCCAATAGAAAAACCATCAAAATACTCAAGGAACTGATCGGCCAACAAGGCGTTGGAAGGGATTTCACACATCATGATCACTTTTAACCCGTTCTCACCACGCTTCAGCCCTTGACGCCCAAGTTCAGCGACTACTGCCTCCGCTTGCGCAACGGTGCGAACAAATGGAACCATCACCTCTACGTTGGTCAGGCCCATGTCATTGCGCACGCGTTTCATAGCCGCGCATTCCATGGCAAAACAATCGCGGAAGCTATCGGCCACATAACGGCCAGCGCCACGGAAGCCAAGCATCGGGTTTTCTTCGTGGGGCTCATACTTCTCGCCACAGACCAGATTAGCGTATTCATTGGATTTAAAGTCGGAGAGACGCACGATAACGCGTTTCGGCCAGAACGCTGCGCCCAGTGTGGCAATGCCTTCGGTCAAACGACCAATATAGAATTCAACTGGATCATCATACCCCTGCATCAGCGTCTTGATTTCCGCCTGCAGTTCAGGCGTCTGTTGATCAAATTCGAGCAAAGCACGTGGGTGCACACCGATCATACGGTTAATAATAAATTCCAGCCGGGCCAAGCCCACCCCTTCATTCGGTAAACGGGCAAAGTCAAACGCGCGATCCGGGTTACCCACGTTCATCATGATCTTCAGCGGCAGTTCCGGCAGCTCATTAACTTCTGAACTCTGTACGGTGAACTCCAGCATGTCACTGTAAACAAAACCAGTATCACCTTCAGCACATGAGACAGTGACTTTCTGCCCCTCTTTCAGCAATTCGGTAGCATGGCCGCAGCCAACAACCGCCGGGATCCCCAATTCACGGGCAATAATCGCCGCATGACAGGTTCGCCCACCGCGATTGGTAACGATAGCCGCCGCTTTTTTCATGATCGGCTCCCAATCCGGGTCGGTCATATCGGTAACCAATACATCCCCCGGCAGGATACGGTCCATTTCGCCGATATCGTGAATAACTTTCACCGGCCCGGCACCAATACGATGACCAATGGCGCGCCCTTCCACCAGCACGTTGCCGCTGCCATTGAGTTGATAGCGTTCCATTACCTGTTCATTAGAGCGCACGGTTTCCGGACGAGCCTGCACGATCAGCAACTTTCCTGTGTGGCCATCTTTAGCCCACTCGATATCCATCGGGCGGCCATAATGTTTTTCGATCAGCAGCGCCTGATGGGCGAGAGATTGGACTTCATCGTCGGTCAGAGAGAAACGGTTACGCTGCGCCTCAGGCACATCCTCAATACGAACCTGTTTGCCATGGTCCTTTGACGGTGCATACACCATACGGATTTTCTTCGAGCCAAGATTGCGCCGCACAATAGCCGGGTTGCCTTTCAGCAGCGTCGGTTTGTGGACGTAAAACTCATCGGGGTTAACGGCCCCCTGAACCACCATTTCCCCCAGCCCTAACGCAGACGTAATGAAAACCACCTGATCGAAGCCGGATTCGGTATCAATAGTAAACATTACACCCGATGAGGCCAGATCGGAGCGCACCATACGTTGCACCCCGGCGGAAAGCGCTACGCCACGATGATCGTAACCCTGGTGCACACGGTAAGAGATTGCCCGGTCATTAAACAGTGAGGCGAAAACGTGCTTGATTGCCACCATGACTGCGTCAATGCCCTGAACGTTGAGGAAAGTCTCCTGCTGGCCGGCAAACGAAGCATCCGGCATATCTTCAGCTGTGGCGGAGGAACGCACGGCAAATGATGCCTCTTGCTCACCTTCAGATAACTGCTGGTAAGCCAGCGTTATTTCACGCTCAAATTCAGGGTGGAAAGGAGTATCAATGACCCATTGGCGAATTTGTGCTCCGGCCTTGGCCAGTTGAGCAATATCGTCAACGTCTGTCTGATCGAGTAACTGATAAATGCGCTGGTTGACACCGCTTTGCTCAAGAAAATCATTAAAGGCTTGGGCGGTGGTGGCAAAACCATTGGGTACGGCAACACCAAGGTCGGAAAGATTAGTGATCATTTCACCGAGTGAGGCATTCTTACCGCCAACACGGTCAACGTCGTGCATGCCAAGCTGGTTGTACCAAAGCACATTACTCAAGTCTGGGCGATTGTTAGACATCGAGACGATCCTTTTGCTATCAGTGGGGTAAAGTCGATTTTTATGCGTTTATAAGCACACCGCAGAAACGATGCCAAGCCAGACTAGCATAAGGAGTTATAGAAGATTGAAAGGTGAATCGATCCACCCATGCCAGAAAATGAATTTTAAGAGAATTACCCCTGATAAAATAATTATCAGGTATCGTTCCCTTTTAAAATTAATAAATAAAATCAATCAATTAAATTTCACTCAACCTGAAGGCTAATATCCTCACTATTTATGTTTACTTTGCTTAAAATAACGGCACAAACTTGTATTATTGTCGTTTTTTAAATTGCATTACGTTTTATAAAAAATAAAATATTGTTTCTTTATTTTTGTCATTAATATTTAATTAGTTCATTACCAAGAAAGACTCAGTGCCATCACAAAATTCCAGCCTACTCCTTTACGCTATAGCGGTTGGCAGATCATGATGCTTAAACGGTGTTGCAAAACCTTGCATTGCCATTTTTATGTTAAGGGGCCTCGGGTGGAAAGAAGCGTTTTTTATATTTCGGACGGAACGGCGATTACTGCCGAAGTGCTAGGGCATGCTGTGCTATCACAGTTCCCGGTTAAAGCAACCACCTACACGCTACCATTTGTGGAAACTGAAGCCCGAGCTCGTGGCGTCTGCCAGCAGATCAATGAAATTTTTCACCAGACCGGGGTTCGTCCACTGGTGTTTTACTCGATTATCTCCCCGGAAGTACGGGAGGTAATTACGCAAAGCGAAGGTTTCTGCCAAGATATCGTGCAGGCTTTAGTTGGCCCTTTACAAGGTGAATTGGGAATGGCCCCAACCCCTGTACCTAACCGTACTCATGGCCTGACGGAAAGTAACCTGGGTAAATATGATGCCCGCATCGCCGCCATTGAATACACACTGGCGCACGATGACGGCATTTCTCTCCGCAACCTCGATCAGGCGCAGGTGATCCTGCTAGGTGTTTCACGTTGTGGCAAAACCCCTACCAGCCTCTATCTGGCTATGCAATTCGGTATCTGCGCGGCTAACTATCCGTTTACCGCTGATGATATGGATAATCTGCAGTTGCCCGCCGCGCTAAAACCTTTTCACCACAAACTGTTTGGCCTGACAATCAATCCAGAGCGACTGACCGCCATCCGCGAAGAGCGGCGCGATAACAGCCGTTACTCTTCATCCAGGCAGTGCCGTATGGAAGTTGCCGAAGTTGAAGCGTTATTTCGCAAGAATCAAATCCGTTATCTCAATACCACCAATTACTCAGTGGAAGAGATCTCCACCAAAATTCTCGACATGCTCGGCATGAGCCGCAGAATGTTCTAAGCCTGCTGGTCGTTCGCTCTTTTTGCGTGAAGACGAATGACCAGACTGCCCCCTCATTTTTTTAGCCATTTTCGTCAACAGAACACAATTACACGGTTGAATTCATCGGTTTTTAAGTTATTGTGATCACCATCACTTCCCGGCATTTCAGCCGCAGCGAAGAACAGTCTTAGAGAAAAATATGCACAAAACAGATGAACTGCGGACCGCGCCCATCGACAGCCTGATTACGCCTGTTGCATTAGCGGAGATGCTGCCGATTTCCGAAACGGTTGCCAATAACGTGACAGCGTCACGCAAACGCATTGAAAAAATTATCAGTGGTGAAGACCGCCGTCTGCTGGTAGTAATTGGCCCCTGCTCTATTCACGCTCTGGATGCAGCCATGGATTATGCCGGCCGCCTGAATACGCTGCGTGAACGTTATCAGGATCGCCTGGAAATCGTGATGCGCACCTATTTTGAAAAACCGCGCACGGTGGTTGGCTGGAAAGGCCTAATTTCCGATCCTGAATTGAACGGCAGTTATCAGGTTAACCGTGGTATTACAATGGCTCGCCAATTACTGCTGGAAGTCAATCAACTTGGATTACCTACGGCTACCGAATTCCTGGATATGGTGATCGGCCAGTATATTGCCGATCTGATTAGTTGGGGAGCTATTGGGGCGCGTACCACAGAAAGCCAGATCCACCGTGAAATGGCCTCGGCACTCTCCTGCCCGGTGGGTTTCAAGAATGGCACTGATGGCAATACGCGGATTGCTATTGATGCGATCCGTGCCGCGCGAGCGGGCCATATGTTCCTATCACCAGATAAAAATGGCCAGATGACCATTTACCAGACCAGTGGTAATCCTTATGGCCATATCATCATGCGCGGCGGCAAAACACCGAACTACCATGCAAAAGATATCGTAGATGCTTGCGATAGCCTGCGCGAATTTGATCTGCCAGAACACCTGGTGATCGACTTCAGTCACGGTAACTGTCAGAAAATGCACCGCCGTCAGTTAGAAGTGGCTGAAAATGTTTGTCAGCAAATACGCGCCGGTTCCATGGCTATCAGCGGAGTAATGGCGGAAAGCTTCCTGGTAGAAGGCACACAGAAAATAGTGTCTGGACAAGCCCTTACCTATGGACAATCAATCACTGACCCTTGCCTTAGCTGGTCTGACAGCGAACAGCTGTTAGCGATGCTGGCTGATGCAGTCGATACCCGCTTCTGATTATTTAACCGGGGTAGTCTTTATCCCGGTTTTTCAACGGTTTCTTTCACCTATACTTGATGTAATTCCTTCCGCAGCCTAGGCTATGTCCCTTAACTGTCCGTGGTACCGTCGCAGACCCAAAAGCCCATTATCAAGGCGGAGGGCGCAGGGCTGAGTGGCCCTCTGTTCAAGCCCGACAACGCAGAGGATGGGCTTTTGGGGCGCGACCCGTAGGGCTGGGGCCATTTAAGGGAAACAGCCTAGAGTTTTCCTTAATAACAAAACCTGAAAGTCGACATTTGGAGCTTTACACATGCCTAACTCAATACTATCCATTCCCTGCGTAACCCTGCAGGGGGAACAAAAGACACTGGCTGATTTTCCAGCCAAGGCTTACCTGGTGGTCAACACCGCCAGCAAGTGCGGCTTCACCCCGCAATATCTCGGTTTGGAAAATCTCTGGCAATCTTATCGTGAGCGTGGCTTAGTGGTTCTAGGCTTCCCTTGCAACCAGTTTGGCGGACAAGAGCCGGGCAATTCGCAGGAAATTGCAGATTTCTGTCGTGTAAATTATGGCGTGAGCTTCCCGTTATTCAGCAAAATTGATGTTAACGGTGCGAATACCCATCCCCTGTTCGTTGAGCTGAAGCGCCGTGCACCGGGTCTGTTAGGTAGCCAGCGTATCAAATGGAACTTCACTAAATTTCTATTCAGTGCGGACGGTCAACACATTAAGCGCTTTTCACCTACCATAAGCCCAGAGAGTCTGCGCGAACATATCGATGCCCTGTTACCCTAGCCTTATCATTCACCTAATCAAACCAATTTGTTCATGATGTTATGTAACTCATCGCACTTAAGGATCTAACGGCAACAAAATTTTCCTTGATGTAACCCTTCGTCAACATGATAATGATTATCAATACGATACTAACTAACTTTTGATGGTTGATTTCATGGACAATCGCAATAATCCCCATCAGTTCCAGGATCACTCCTGCGCTTCAGAGAGCAGCGCAGATACGGCGCTGCCTCCTTGCTTCGATAGCGCAGAATTACTGGGCCACGATGGTTTGGCGGTGATAACTCATCAAGGACAGCGTTATCAGTTGCGCCAAACCAAAGCGGGGAAATTGATCCTTACCAAGTAACCCCTATTCCTTTAGCGCCAGCCACCCCGATCTTGTGATCCAGGCAGCCAGCAAATCTATTGATATGTTTAAAACATACGGAGAATTGCCTCATGCCTGCCTTTTTATCCACCCCACTGCGTTTATCCGCAGTCAGCTTGGCAATTGCCTGCGCCTTGCCAACGGTGGTTATTGCACAGACCAGCGCCAGCACTGCCCCTGTTAACAAGGTAAATAGCGAAAGAAACAGCAGTGAAGCCATCACCGTGGTGGCCACCGGTAACCCGCGTAACAGCTTCGAAGCCCCAATGATGGTCACCGTGATCGACCGTAATCGCCCTCAGAGCCAAACGGCAACTTCTGCGGCAGATATGCTACGCCGTGTTCCTGGTATTGCCGTTTCAGGGAGTAGCCGTACCAACGGACAGGACTTCACGCTTCGGGGCTACGGCAAGAACGGCGTACTGACATTGGTTGATGGTATTCGGCAGGGAACGGACACCGGCCACCTCAACAGTGTCTTTCTGGATCCCTGGTTGGTAAAGCGTATTGAAGTGGTACGCGGTCCATCCGCATTGTTATACGGTAGTGGAGCCTTGGGTGGTGTTGTCTCCTTCGAAACCGTCGGCGCTGCCGATCTGCTGTTGCCAGGCCATAACAGCGGTTTCCGCGTCTTCGGCAATGCCGCAAGCGGCGATCATAGCCTGGGCATGGGGGCCAGCGCCTACGGAAAAACCGATAACCTTGATGGCTTGCTTTCTTTTGGCGCTCGTGACATTGGTAATATTCGCCAAAGCAACGGATTTGACGCACCCAATGACGAAACCATAGGCAATATTCTGGCTAAAGGCACCTGGAAGATAGACGACAGTCAGTCACTAAGTAGCGCGCTACGCTACTACAATAACAGTGCCCGCGAGCCCAAAAACCCTCAAGATTCGGCGGCGACCAGAGCGAATCCGTTTACCGAGCGTTCTACCATTCAGCGCGACGCAGCGCTCAGCTATAAGCTGAAACCCAAAGATCAAGATTGGCTGGATGCGGTTG
This sequence comes from Serratia aquatilis, assembly GCF_044865145.1. NCBI lineage: Bacteria > Pseudomonadati > Pseudomonadota > Gammaproteobacteria > Enterobacterales > Yersiniaceae > Serratia > Serratia aquatilis. Next base: position 2,762,707 of record NZ_CP173186.1, read on the forward strand.
CAAAACTGTATACCTCAGAAGTAAAAATCAACGCACATAACACCGGAAAAATAGACGAGTTTCGTAAGCAAACCACCAACGGTGCCAAACTGGAAAACCGTACCAAGCTGGCTAGCAACAGTTTTGCTAGCCACTTGCTAACTTATGGCAGCGAAACTTACCAGCAAAAACAGCGCCCAAGTGGCAGCACCACCAGCTTCCCCGATGCAAAAATCAATTTCTCTTCCGGTTGGTTACAAGACGAGATCACCTTACGTGATCTGCCGATTTCCATCATCGCCGGAACGCGTTACGACAATTATAAAGGAACCAGCCAGGGCCATGCTGACGTCAACGCCGACAAATGGTCATCGCGGGGGGCGATTACGTTAACCCCAACGGACTGGTTGATGCTGTTCGGTTCATACTCTCAGGCTTTCCGCGCACCAACCATGGGTGAAATGTACAACGACTCGATGCACTTCCCTGGTAACTATTGGGTCGCTAACCCTAACTTGAAACCGGAAACCAACGACACCACTGAATTCGGTTTCGGTCTGCGCTTTGATGATCTGCTGCTCGCGCAAGACAGCCTCCAGTTCAAAGCCAGCTATTTCGATACCGATGCTCACGATTATATCAGCCAATACGTCGATATTCGTGGCCGTAAATCCTACTCCCAGAATATCTCGCGTGCCAAAATCTGGGGCTGGGACACCTCTCTGAGTTACCAGAATCACTGGTTCAATTGGGATCTGGCTTACAACCGCACCCGCGGCAAAGATCGTTCTAACCAAGGTGAACTCAATAGCAAAAGCGGCCAATGGCTCGCAGATATCTCACCGGACACCGTCACCAGTACGTTGGACATACCCATTCACGGCACCGGTCTTAGTGCTGGCTGGGTTGCTACGCTTGCTGAACGCACCAGCCGCGTCCGTGAAGGCACCGCTGAACAAGGCGGGTACGGTGTGCACGATTTCTATCTGAGCTACCAAGGCCGCGATAAGTTGAAGGATGTCACTACCTCCGTGGTGCTGGGCAACGCCTTCGATAAAGAATATTACTCTTCACAGGGCATTCCACGCGATGGACGTAATGCCAAACTGATGATCAGCTACCAGTGGTAACTGGTATTTAACTCTAGCGAGCAAGCACCTTGCCCGTACTTAAACAACTGCAAAGGAATACCCGTTATGAGCGAAACTCTGTATCAGCGTTATCAAAAGGCAAAAAACGATAATCCAGGTAAGTATGCACGCGATTTAGCCGAGTTGCTGAAGGTCAGTGAAGCGGAGTTGACCCACGCGCGCGTAGGGCATGATGCGCAACGCTTACAAGCCGATGCCCGTACATTGCTGACAGCGCTTGAACAGGTCGGCGTCACCAAGTCAATCACCCGCAACAGCTTCGCGGTTCATGAGCAAATTGGCTGCTACCAAAACCAGCATCTTAACGGCCACGCCGGGCTGATCCTCAATCCCCGTGAACTGGATTTGCGGCTGTTCCTCAACCATTGGGCCAGTGCCTTCGCGTTAAGTGAAACCAACAGGCGCGGCGCTCGCCACAGTATCCAGTTTTTTGACCATCAAGGGGAGGCATTGCATAAGGTCTACACGACAGACGAAACCAATCTTGCGGCCTGGCTGGCATTGGTTGAGCGTTACCAGAGTGCAGAAAATCCGCCATTGCAACTACGGCAGCCGGAACAGAGCAGCGTGAACCATAAAGAAGCGAGTAACGCCCAAATCGATGCAGAATGGCGAGCAATGACCGACGTACACCAATTCTTCCAACTGTTGAGCCGCAATAACCTAACCCGCCAACAGGCATTCCGTGCCGTAGGTAACGATCTAGCCTATCGCGTAGACAACCGTGCTCTGTCACAAATTCTGCAGGCAGCGCAAACCGATCAGAACGAAATCATGATTTTTGTCGGTAATCGGGGATGTGTTCAGATCTTTACCGGCCGCATTGAGCGTCTGATGCCGCAAGATGGTTGGCTCAATATCTTCAACCGCCGTTTTATCCTGCACCTGATCGAAGATGCCATTGCGGAAAGCTGGATCACCCGCAAACCAACCAAAGATGGCATGGTCACCAGTCTGGAGCTGTTTGCCGCCGATGGTACACAAATTGCGCAACTTTATGGTCAGCGCACCGAAGGCCAACCAGAACAAATGCAATGGCGTGAGCAAATTGCCAGTCTTGAGCCAAAGGATATCGCCGCATGAAGGTTTCATCACTGCGCACCCTGGCATTTTTCAGCCTACTAACCTTCTCGTTGGTTACCTACGCCGCTGAACGGATTGTCTCAATCGGTGGCGACGTAACCGAAATCACTTTCGCCTTGGGTGCTGGAGGTGAAGTTATTGCACGAGACAGCACCAGCCTTCATCCTGCCACGGCAGAGAAATTGCCGAACATCGGCTATATGCGCCAACTGAACGCCGAGGGGATTCTGGCACTGAAACCGTCGTTGGTTCTGACATCCGAACTGGCAGAACCGGCACTGGTAATTAGGCAGTTGGAGGAAAGTGGTGTCAAAGTAGTGCGAATACCCGGTGATACGACATTGCAGGCAGTAACGGAAAAATTCCGTATTATTGCCAACGCGTTAAATCGTAACCGCCAAGGTATGCAGCTAGCCGAACGTTATCAACGGCAACTGGCTACTGTGAACACTACGCCACTGCCGGTGAAAGTGTTGTTCGTTATGAGCCACGGTGGGATCACTCCCGTGGCCGCTGGCCAGAATACCGCAGCAGATGCCATTATCCGCGCCGCCGGGTTAAAAAATGCCATGCAGGGATTCAATAATTACCGCCCTCTTTCACAAGAGGGCGTGATTGCCAGCGCACCGGATTTATTACTGGTCACTACTGATACCGTTCGTTCAATGGGTGGTCTGGCGCATTTATGGCAATTACCCGGTATCGCCCTGACGCCAGCAGGGAAAAACCGCCGAGTTCTTACCGTCGATGATATGGCGCTGTTAGGCTTTGGCCTGCAGACCCCCCAAGCACTTGGCTTACTGCGAACTGCGGCGGAGCAAAAGTAATGCGCTTACGGACCTCCCCCCGTCTGGCGATCGGTAGTCTGCTGATCCTGCTAAGTCTGTTGACCGTCGGTGCCGCCAATCTGGGGGCCGTGACACTCTCTTTTCGCACGTTGTGGCAGTTGCCCTTGGACGATACCGCCTGGCATATCTGGCTGAATATCCGCTTGCCGCGCGTTCTGCTGGCCATAATTATCGGCTGCGCATTGGCGGTTTCCGGTGCCGTCATGCAGGGGTTATTCCGCAACCCCTTAGCCGACCCCAGTCTGTTGGGCATCAGCAGCGGCGGAGCCTTGTTTGTTGCCCTTATCATCGTTATGCCTCTCACCTTGCCACCGTTCATCGCACTATACAGCCATATGCTTGCCGCCTTTCTGGGCAGTCTATTGGTCTCGATATTGATTTATGGCATCAGCCGTAGTGGGCACGGCAGCCTTTCACGCTTGCTGCTGGCAGGTATTGCTATCAATGCGCTGTGCATGGCGGCTATTGGGGTGCTTTCTTATCTCAGCAGCGACCAGCAACTTCGCCAGTTTTCGCTCTGGATGATGGGAAGCCTCAGCCAGTCGCAATGGCCAACCCTGATCGTTGCTGCATCGCTGGTTTTGCCGACGGCGCTGTTGACCTTACTGCAAGCCCGTCGCCTGAACTTGCTACAACTCGGCGACGAGGAAGCACACTATCTCGGGGTCAATGTGCAACGGGCCAAGCTACAATTGTTGCTACTCAGTGCACTGCTGATCGGCGCGGCGGTGGCGATGAGCGGTGTGATTGGTTTTATCGGTCTGGTAATCCCGCATCTGGTACGCATGCGCCTTGGCGGCGATCATCGTTGGCTGTTACCTGCTTCAGCCTTGGGTGGCGCTTGTCTGTTATTAGTGAGCGACACGCTGGCACGAACCCTGGTCGCGCCAGCTGAAATGCCGGTTGGCCTGATGACCAGCCTGATTGGCGGCCCCTATTTCCTGTGGCTGGTCATGTACCAACGGGAGCGTTCAGGTGGATAATTTACCAACACTTACTGCACAGCAGCTTTATTATCGACGTGGAGGCCGCACGCTGCTGACAGATATCTCTCTAAGCATAGCCAGCGGTGAGGTGGTAGCGATTATCGGCCCCAACGGAGCGGGTAAATCGACCTTACTGCGCTTGCTCACCGGTTATCAGCAGCCAGACAGCGGTGAATGCCATCTGCTGGGCAAGCCCCTTGAACAGTGGCGCCCGCTACAATTGGCGAAAGTTCGTTCAGTGATGCGCCAACACAGTGAACTTGTGTTCCCATTCAGTGTGGAGGAAGTGGTGGCTATGGGACGTTCCCCCTATGGCGGACGTGACGCACAACAAGCGATTAAGCAGGTAATGACACAAACCGATTGCCTAGCGTTGGCTCAGCGCGATTATAGGCAACTTTCCGGAGGGGAGCAGCAACGTGTCCAATTGGCAAGGGTGCTGGTGCAGTTGTGGCAACCAAAACCGGCTCCAGCTTGGTTATTCCTTGATGAACCTACTTCTGCGCTCGATCTTTATCATCAGCAACATACATTACGCCTGCTACGTTCGTTGACCCGTCAACAGCCATTGGCGGTATGCTGTATTCTGCACGATCTCAATCTGGCCGCCTTGTATGCCGACCGCATTCTACTGTTGCACCAAGGGCGATTAGTCGCTTCCGGTACCCCGTATGAGGTGTTGCAACAGGAAAACCTGATGCGGTGGTACCAAGCGGACCTGGGCGTGATTAAACATCCGGAAACGGCTTTGCCGCAGATTTACTTGCGGCAATAATAATCAGCCAAGAAAGGCCTGTTCTAGGCTGTGTCCCTTAACTGTCCGTGGTGCCGTCGCAGACCCAAAAGCCCGTTATCAAGGCGGAGGGTGAAGGGCAGAGTGGCCCTCTGTTCAAGCCCGACAACACAGAGAACGGGCTTTTGGGGCGCGGCCCGCAGGGCTGGGGCCATTTGCAGTTAAGGGACACAGCCTAATCAGCTAGAACAGGAAATTTCCAGGTGTTTACCCCAGTCTGGCGGCAAGGCGGCCAGATCTTCATACTCGGTATTCTCGTCAAAAGGTTTCTGCAAAACCTGGTGCAAGCGTGCCAGTTTACTGACGTCATCCTGCTCAGCCGCCTCTATCGCCTGCTGCGCCAGATAATTACGCAAAATAAATTTGGGATTTGCCTTTTTCATTGCTTGCTGGCGCTCGGCATCACTTACCGATTCCTGCTGCAAACGCTGGCGATAATGCTGGTACCAACTATCAAATGCAGCGCGGTCGATAAACTCGTCGCGCAGCGGTGTATCTGCTTGTTGCTGCTTAACTTCACATAGCAAGCGGAACGTGCGGGTATAGTCACGCCCCTCCTGCGCCATCAGGCTTAATAACCCGGTTAGCAGTTCGTTATCCTGTCTGGACTGCGTAAAGAAGCCCAGCTTGGCACGCATTTGCTCGCCATATGCCTGCATCAGCGCTGGTTCGTAGGCTGCCAAAGCTGCCTGTAGCTGTTCTGCTGTCATCAGACCAGAGAGCGTTTGTGCCAACCGATGCAGGTTCCATAACCCCACCGCAGGTTGATTATCGAAAGCATAGCGACCCTGATGGTCAGAATGGTTGCAGATGAAATCAGGTTTATAGTCGTCCAGAAAACCGTAGGGACCATAATCCATAGTCAGACCCAAGATCGACATATTGTCGGTATTCATTACTCCGTGCGCGAAGCCGACGGTTTGCCAATGCGCAATCATGCGCGCCGTACGTTCAACGACGTCGGTAAACCAACGCTGATAGCGATCCTCTTCCCCTGCCAACTGCGGCCAGTGGTGGGTAATCACAAAATCAGCCAGTTGCCTGACCTGTTCCGGCTGTTTACGGTAGTAAAAATGTTCAAAGTGGCCAAAGCGCACATGACTCTCCGACACACGCAGCAACATCGCTCCGCGCTCCGGTTGCTCACGAAAGACAGGGTGTTCGCTGGTGACAATCGTCAGCGCACGGGTGGTGGGAATACCCAAATGATAGAAGGCTTCAGAGGCAAGAAACTCGCGGATCACCGAACGTAACACTGCTCTGCCATCCCCCATACGGGAATAAGGCGTTAATCCGGCCCCTTTTAAGTGCCAATCCATACTGCGGCCATCCGCAAGTATTTGCTCACCCAGCAGGATCCCTCGGCCATCCCCCAACTGCCCCGCCCAGCCACCAAACTGGTGCCCACTGTAAACCTGAGCCAAAGGCTGCATGCCGGAAAGCAGAGTCTCGCCAGCCCACACTGCCGTTTTATCTGGCGTAAACCAGCTGTCATCAAGCCCTAATTCACGCGCCAGAGGCTGGCTGTAATATAACAGGCGAGGCTTTTTAAGCGGGGTAGGATTCAGTTCTGTGTAGAAGCCGGGCAATTGTTGATGGTAAGCGTTTTTAAATTGCAACATAGCCCCTCCATTTCGATTAGGCTGAGTCCCTTGACTGCACGCAATCAGCAGGGACACAGCCTAGTGTAGTGGTTGGAGAGTAGGATTAACACTGAGTAACTGTAGGGAGAACGCCCCCGCACAAGATCTGCGGAGGCATCAGAACTACTTATGACGACGAGAGGTCTTCAAGGATTTATTGCGGGTATTGATAAAATGCTTTAACAATGAGAAAACCACAATGAGTAACAGCACAGGAACCACAGATATAATCGTCCAGTCCACTATTTACCTCCGAGCATATAGTCAAAATATTCAGCTATTATCGAACTCTTCGGTCATCCTTCCCAGAGAACGCAAATTATCCTTACAAACGGCAGGTTAAAAAAATCTTGTATCCCTAAAGAACCCACCATTATAAGCTTATTACCGTTTTCTTTTTTCTCTACTCCACAAACAATCACCCCATTCACTATAGATTGATTTTTTAACAATGGATCGATAACTACGTTATATCCTTTTATGGATAAACAATTGCAGTCTATCTTCACATAATCAAAAAAACCGCATACAGCATGTTATGTGTTGTTTTTACTGGATTAAAACCATCAAGACACAGTAAAAGGAGCCACTCAACAATCTGGCTTTAAGATTATTCTCCCGATAAAAAAGATGAGTTAGCCCCTCATCGATCCTAGCGGTGATAAATCCTGACTCTGTAACATTCACCAAGTGATTGGCGCCTAAAATAAAGTCGACAACCGCTCATTCGATATTGATGATTAAAAAAACACCACACACAACAAACCGCGATGCATACTTTTCAGTTATCATCACTTGTTGTTTAAATAACTCAGTCCGTTGTTTAGAGCGTAATGCCAATTTCCGGTGGCATTAAAATGACCCGTCCAGCTGACTGAAAGGGATAAATAGGTAGTTATATTACCAGCAGTTTTCCCGCTATGTCATAAGCAGGTTGAAAGGCCTAGGCTGTGTCCCTTAATTGCCCGTGGTGCCGTCGCAGACCCAAAAGCCCGTTATCAAGGCGGAGGGTGAAGGGCAGAGTGGCCCTCTGTTCAAACCCGACAACACAGAGAACGGGCTTTTAGGGCGCGACCCTTCGGGCTGGGGCCATTTGCGCGCATTGCGGCGTTGTTCGCCGCTTATTGGGTCCACCAAACCTCGCGGCTCACGCCTTGCCCTGTGCGCAAATGACCGCCAGCGGCGCTCGCGTGCAATTAAGGGACACAGCCTAGTGGCAAAGTAGACAGTATAAAATTAAACATCAATGCCAAGGCTTAATCGCCAGCCTTTCAATCCTATATCAACACATTCACATAATCAATGTATTAGAGAATTATCTTAAACAAAAATTCTTGTTACCAACAAAATTTTAATTTATTGATAGCTTTCAACGATTGTAAATCAAAATTTCCATTTATTATTCAATTAAATCATTAGTTAAGTTAACGAATTAAGGATTGCCAACTCTGATGCTATGGCGTTCAGATCTTGGTAATATATCTAACAATATGATTTAGTTAACAATAATTAAAAATAAAGTTTAAAAAACAGAGCTGAACACTTATCAAATAGTGCAAATAATTATATGAATTCACTTATTTTGCTTGCGCGATAATTTTACGTAGCAGAGTGGAGGAACCGTTGCTTACTTGACTTTCAGTATAAATAGACTAGGAAAAAGGTCATTTCCCACTAAATCAAGACAGCTAATTAACATCCTATTGATTAAATTAACTTAATAGAAAAAGGGATAGCCTAGGCTATCCCAATATTGGCAAAGGCCGCATCACGCTACTTGATGGTATCCCATAACCATTGTCGCAACTCGCCCATCTCTGCCGTCTGTTGAGGATATTTTAACAATAGTTGTTCACAGCAGGCGGCTACGGCCTCACTGCGATAGTCGCAGCCTACCAGACTCTGGGCTAGTGCCTGCAATGGCGCAGGGTTAAGGCTGTCCGTAAAGATTTGTGCACGCACAATTTTGCCCTTCTCTACATCAAAGAAAATATCGACTCCGCCCCAGGTAAAGCGCTCGCTCAAAAGATGGCTGAACGCAGGTGCTTTACCAAAGTTCCATTCCCAGCTGCTTTGTTTGGCAAATTGCTTTTCAAAATCTGGTAGTTCGGGAAACACGTCTGGAGAGATCACTTCCGGTTGTGCCGTTTCTCCATAGTGAGTGAAGAACGCCTGAATAACGGCGGCACAAATCTGTTGGTGGTCAATTTCAGGCACAAAATCAGCCAGATTAGCCACCCTTGAACGAACGGAGGTAATGCCCTTGGCCTGCAGTTTTTTAGGATCGGGGTTAAGATAGTCCGCTAAGCGGTTGAGATCGGCATTTAACAGCAATGTTCCATGGTGAAAACCACGGTCCTGAGTTTCGCGGTAGGCAGAACCGGATATTTTGCGAATTCCATCCGCCGTTTCGACCACCAGATCGTTGCGCCCTGAGGCCGAGGCTTCGACACCTAAGCTTTTTAACGCCTGCAGGATAATGCCTGTCGAAACGGTTTTGTCATAACCAGGCTTGCCCGCCATAAAGGTAAAGCAGGTATTCCCCAGATCGTGGAATACCGCACCGCCACCACTACTACGACGTGCCAGACGGATACCGTCCTGTTCCATACGCCGGGTATTACACTCCTTCCATGGGTTTTGCGATTGGCCGATTACCACGGTTTCTGCATTTCGCCATAGGAAGAGTATTTTTTGCGTGGTCATTTCGCGGAAGATGCACTCCTCCACCGCCAGATTAAACCACGGATCGTAGGAATCAGAAATTAATAAACGTAATGAATTCATGGCAGTCACCGGAAATAATAGGATGCTGCCATGATACACCAGATACTCTCGGTAACATCAGATTCGGCGAGCCTGCCAATAAACCTTGCGCCAATAGTCATTATTGAGAGAAGAGCGCGTTACACCTTTACTGGTGGAGGCGTGAATAAACTGATCGTTAGTGTCGTAGATACCCACATGTAAGCCATTCTCACCACTGCCCGTTTTGAAGAACAAGAGATCGCCTGGCATCAGTTCGTCACGCGACACTTTGGTGCCAATCCCGGTCTGCTGTTCTGTTGAACGCGGCAATTGCAGGTCAAAACGGTCACGGAAGGTACGATAAACAAAACCCGAGCAGTCTACCCCTCCTTTATCCAACCCGCCGTAGCGGTATGGAGTGCCGTACCATTGACGCAGTTGTTCATTCAATTGCGCGACCACCACGATTGAATCGGATAAACGCCCACTAGGTGGTGGCGCATGGCTGCTACAACCGGCAAGGATTAAACTGGCCAATAAAAACCACACTCGCATTACAATGTTCCCTTTACTGAAAACGCTGCCACATGACACCGCATGCAGCATTTATAGGGTGCTGATACGGTGTAAGGAGAATGCTTTGCGTTAATTTATCTTCTAGATAATCTTTATAAAGACATAATAGCATCAATCTTGTTGATGGGATTTTGCTGCGCTATTGGTATTGATCAACCAAACGCCAAACAGTATGCACAGAGTGCCCAACGTTTTTAGTAAGGTGGCCGATTCATTAAACCAGGGCAGGATCACTGCAGCCAGATAAACCAGCGCATAGCTGACGCTCAACAAGGGGTAAGCACGGTTCAGCGGTAAATAGCGCAAGGCAAAGAACCAGCACAGCATTGACAACGCGTAACCAAAAATCCCCCCACTGACGGCCAGTAAGGCTAGCCAATAGTGACTGAGCAGTTGCAGCGAAACCTCGGAAAATGACAGCAGAGGGATCTGCACCATTCCCCATTTCATCAGCAACTGTGCCATTGTCACCAACAAAACACTGGCAGCACCCCATGCGTAACCTTTCATGGATTAACACTCATCAGCAAGATCCCGAGTATAATTGCGCCCACACCATACCAGTGGCGCAGCGTCGTTGGCTCATTGAACAACCAGCCTGCCGCCAGCGTCACCAGCACAAAATTGAGACTGAGCATCGGATAGGCCAAGCTCAACGGTAGGCGTTGTAAAACAATAAGCCAGATCGCCATACCCAAACCTAACGATACCACTGCCAGAGCCAGCCAACGCAGCGTTATCGCCAGCCGCCGTTCGCCTGTCTGTTGCCAGACTTGGGCAGCCTGCTTCTGGCATAACTGCCCTGCGCAGGTAAACAGGCTGACCATGATCACCAATAAGTAGGCCATCAGGGTTGCTGCTTGTATAACAACAGCACCAGACGATTCATCTTATAAATGCTATCTGGCTTTGGCAGACTCTGTGGCACAAGTTCACCGCGTGAAAGTTGCAACACCAGTGACACATCACCTTGTTTGCGTGCCCGCTCCAACCACTGCGGAAAATCCTCATCGCTGATATAGTGGCTGCGAGAATCAGGATAACTGAGGCCGTAGGCAATCTCACCTTTCTCGCTGAACATCAGAATATCACTGCGCTTCAACTCCCAAGCCAGACCTGCAGCAATCCCCACGCTGTCGGTTAGAACATAATGGCTTTGACTCAGAACCGGCATGTTAGTTTGAATGAAGTTCTGCGGCATTTTGGAATCAATCACTTGCTGTGGAATGGCATAGCCAATCAGCAAACAGAGCAGTAACGGGCAAGCCGCAGCCCAGGTCCAACGCCGCGCATTGTTGCGGACAGAGACAATGGCGAACAACAACCACCCTGCAAATGCGATTATGCCGAGAATAATTTTCGGCCATTCGTCCGCAGAGAATAGTTGCACGTTAGGCAATGCCCCAGTGCCTATCAATACCAATGCAATAATGCCAATCAGCCCAAACAAGCCGTTCAACAGAGCATTGGCTTTGAATACCCGAGTCCGCAACTGCGCTACACAGTCTTCCGCATAGGCCGCCATCAACAGTGCCAGTGGTGCCATGCAGGGCAAGATGTAGGTCAGCAGTTTGCCTTTAGCAATGCTGAAGAAAATCAATGGCATGATGACCCAGCTCAGCAGGAAAAACAGTTCTGGACGTTGAGTACGCTCACGCCACCCTTTGAGCAGCGATCCCGGTAAAAGCCCCGTCCAAGGTAGCACCGCCGCGATCAATATCGGCAGGTAATACCAAAATGGTGCCTTATGCTGAGCATTATCTTCAGCAAAGCGCTGAATGTGTTCAACCCAGAAGAAATAGTTCCAATAATCAGGCTCACTGCGCGCCACTGCCAACGCCCACGGCAGGCTCAACAGCACTGCAACCACCACAGCTACTGGCCCGTAACAGAATAGTTCCTTCACTTTCCGCTGCTGGATAACAATCGGGATCACTGAAATCACCGGCACCGCAAGCGCCAGGAATCCCTTAGTCATGAATCCCATACCGCACGCAAGCCCGAGCAGCACGTATCCCCATAATTTCCCTTTGACCGTGGTGGCTTTCAGTGTCAGGTAATAACTCACCATCGCCGCCGTTAGCCAAAGCGCGATCATCGGATCGAGCACGCTATAAGTACCAACGCTGAACACTAGTACCATCGACAGAAAGATCAGCGCTGCCAAGCTGGCACGGCGAGCGTTCTTCCACATCATCCAGGCCAATGCAAATACTAACAGCGCAGTAAGCCCCGTGCTGAATGCCGAAGCAAAGCGGACGGAAAAGTTATTTTCGCCAAACAACCACTGGCTGATGTTATTGAACCAATAACCGGCAACAGGTTTTTCGAAGTAACGCAGGCCAAGCAGATTGGGTACCACCCAATCCCCTTTTGCCAACATTTCGCGGCTAATTTCCGCATAACGGGTTTCATCCGGCTGCCATAGCTGGCGCTCATTAAGCGGGATCAGATATACCAGAGCAAAAAAAATGGCCAATACGATGGCCCAAGTTCCTTTCAGCGCTTTCATTAAACGTCTTTTCCCTCTACCTCGGTTTGACAACCTAACCAGCCTTCACGGCCAGGAAACGGCGATCGCGTGATGCGGCCCAACGGCAATGATGCCGTATCTTGTGGCAATAATGCGCTTAGCGGACAGAACTCAATGCCCTGTTGCCGTGCACGCTGCAACAGTTGTTCGAACATGCCAGATTGAGACATCCCCTCAACCTCGGTGTGAATGGTATACACCGGTACACCACGGTCGTTCTCGATGGCCTGCAGAATGTAATCGTTGAAGTTTTCCATACTGACTTCACTGCCAATCACTTCATCAAAAGTAGGCAGTGTTACCGGGATCTGCACCGTCCCAGGCTGGCCATTATCCAATAATGGGCGAAACGGATGTGTGCCACGACAATCGCTGTTGTAATCAAAATTAAACTCTTGTTTAACTTCTACGACACGTTGGTCGGCACGCCAACCGGCAACTGCCGATGATTTGACAGGCTGCCCGATGCTCGCAGTCAGTGCATCAACCCCTAATTGGATCTGATGCGTTAACTCTTCAGTAGACCAGCGCGCTACACGCGCCTGCCAACCTTGATGATCCCAGGCGTGTAAACCGACTTCATGGCCTGCCTCTACGGTGCGCTTCATCAACGAGCCAAAAGCGCGTGAAATATTACGCCCTGGCCAGGCGGTACCAGCCAGCAGGATATCCCAGCCATAGAGAGATGCTGCGTTTGAGCGCAGCATTTTCATCAGGAATTGAGGACGAAGCAGGCGCCACAAGTGGCGCCCCATGTTGTCCGGCCCGACGCTGAAGAAGAAGCTGGCCTGAATATCGTATTTATCAAACAGGTCCAGCAAACGCGGCACACCTTCACGGGTGCCGCTGAAGGTATCTACATCAACTCGCAGACCGACTTTCTTCATTCACCACTACCTTCCTTTACAGTGGTACGCAAGAAGTAGTCCAACGTGTCGGCCACGGTTTGCTGCATGGCAATAGTCGGCTGCCAATCCAGCAGGCGGTGCGCATTTTTGATGCTTGGCGTGCGGTGTTCTACATCCTGATAACCTTTACCGTAGTAGCTGCTGCTTTCCACATCTTTAAAGCCGGCGAACGGTGGGAAATTGTTACGCAGAGGGTGTTCATTGAAGCTCGCCAACAGCATTTCAGCCAGTTCACGAATGCTTGCTTCATTGGTCGGGTTACCAATATTGATGATCTGGCCATTACACACACCATCGCGGTTTTCAATAATGCGATACAGTGCTTCAATGCCGTCGTTGATATCGGTGAAGCAACGTTTTTGTGCACCACCATCAACCAGTTTGATCGGTGAACCTTCAACCAGATTGAGGATCAATTGGGTGATTGCGCGAGAAGAGCCGATACGTGCAGCATCAAGGTTATCCAAACGCGGGCCCATCCAGTTAAACGGACGGAACAGCGTGAACTTCAGACCTTCTTTCGCACCGTAAGCCCAAATAACCCGATCCAATAACTGCTTGGAGACTGAGTAAATCCAACGTTGCTTGTTGATCGGCCCGACGATAAGACGTGAGGTATCCTCATCAAACTCTTTATCGTCACACATGCCGTAAACTTCTGAAGTTGACGGGAAGATGATGCGCTTGTTGTATTTCACACAGTCGCGGACGATTTTCAGGTTTTCTTCGAAGTCCAGTTCAAATACGCGCAGTGGGTTACGGGTGTATTCGATCGGTGTTGCGATCGCCACCAGCGGCAGAACCACGTCACATTTCTTGATGTGATACTCAATCCACTCGGAATGAATACTAATATCCCCTTCCACAAAGTGGAAACGCGGGTTGTCAAGAAAACGGCTGATAGCATCAGAACCAATGTCCAAACCGTAAATATCATAACGATCTTCACGTAATAGACGTTCTGTCAGGTGGTTACCGATAAAACCATTGACGCCGAGGATCAGCACACGCGTTCTGCGCTTCATAGCTGCACTAGGTTTTGGAGTCAGACGAACATCGGTAACGATGCCCATTTCCAGCGCCAGACGGTTACCCTGCACGTACAGACCAGACTCGCTTTGACCAGCCACGATTTCCAGCGCACCCTCACCGCAAGCAATCACCAGAGGTGAAGTACTCAATACGGTGCCCGGCTGTTTGTCATGCTGTGTATCCAAAACACGTGAACGCCATACGATCAGTTTGCGTTGCCCAAGGTAGCTAAATGCGCCCGGATAAGGTTCTGTGACAGCACGGATCAGATTGTTAATCTGACGCGCAGAGTTGCTCCACTGGATCTCACCATCTGCTGCAGTACGGCGGCCAAAATAGCTGGCATCCGCTTCATTTTGCGCGGTGAAGGTTGCCGTGCCGTTTTTCAGTTTCGGCAATTGTTCTTTAAGCAACACCTTCGCTGCGTCTAACACTTTCTTGTGCAGCGTCAGTGAGGTGTCATTGTCTTCAATAGCCACTCTCTGCTGACCAACGATGTCGCCCGCATCCGGGCGTTTTACCATTTTGTGCAGCGTCGCACCGGTTTCAGTTTCGCCGTTGAGCAGAGCCCAATTGATCGGAGCACGACCACGATAGCGTGGTAACAGTGAACCATGCAGATTAAAACCCCCCTTCGGTGCCAGCGACAGGATCTCTTCGCTCAGCATATTGCGGTAATAGAAAGAGAAGATAATGTCAGGCTGAAGTTCGCGGATACGCTCCACCCAAAGGGGATGGTTAACATCCTCCGGGGCATATACCGGCAGATTCAGTTCAGCACCCTGACGGGCGACGGAAGAGAAGAAGTTGTTTTCACCAGGATCGTCGGTATGCGTAAATACGGCTTGCACGTCATAACCCGCTTCGGTCAGTGCTTGCAAACCTGCACAACCGATATCATGGTAAGCAAATACAATAGCTTTCATCATTCTTCTTCCTGATTGTTTTGGGTCTGCTTATCGCCGACCACTTTCTGAACAAAATAACGTGGGCGAGCACGGACATCGTTGTAGATGCGGCCAATATACTCCCCCAACAAACCCATACCGACAAACTGCGCTCCAATAAAGGTGAACAGCACTGCAAACAGCGTAAATACACCATCAGCAGCCCATTCAGGCCCCATAATCAAACGCAAAGCAATCAACAATACCGCCAGTACAAACCCTGAAAACGCAATCGCACTACCAACAACACTTAACAAACGCAGTGGCGTTGTGGTCAGGCAGGTGATCAGGTCATACATCAAGTTAATCAGTCTCATCAGACTGTATTTGGAGTCACCAAATTCACGCTCTGCGTGTCGCACATTGATTTCCGTGGTACGACGAGCGAAAGTATTGGCCAAAATCGGAATAAAGGTACTGCGCTCATGGCAGTGCAGCATCGCATCAACGATATGACGGCGATAGGCTCGCAACATGCAGCCGTAATCGCCCATCGATTTGCCTGTCGCACGCTGGATCATCATATTGATCATCCGCGAGGCGGTCTTGCGGAACCAAGAATCCTGACGATTGGCACGCACGGTACCTACAACGTCATACCCCTCTTCCGCCACACTGACCAGGCGAGGGATCTCTTCTGGTGGATTTTGCAGATCGGCATCCAGTGTGATTACCAGATCTCCACTCACCTGATTGAAACCCGCCATAATGGCAGAGTGTTGTCCATAATTACGGTTAAGCAATACGGCAATAATACAGCTGCCAGGCTGTTGCGCTGCGGCACTCAGCATTTCAGCAGAATTATCACTGCTACCATCATCAACCAGAATAATTTCATAAGGTTGAAGGAGTTGCTTACAGGCATTTGTAGTGCGTTCCAGCAGTGCAGGTAGACTTTCCTGCTCGTTGAACACAGGGATCACCACAGAGACTTTCTTAATCGGTTCAACGCGTGACACTTGAGGACTCCAAAACTGAAAATAAGGCACTGACCACGCGATCAACATCTGCTTCGGTCATGTCAGGGAATAGCGGCAGGGTACACAGGCTTGCTGAATTCCATTCGGTATTCGGCAGAGAAAGCTGTGGGTAGCGTTCACGATAAAATTTTTGCGTATGAGCTGCGCGGAAGTGCAACCCAGTACCAACACCAAATTCTTTCAGACGTTCCATCAATTGGTCACGATCAATACCGCAGCGTTGCTTATCGACACGAACCATAAACAGGTGCCAAGCATGATCGTGCGGGTAACTCGGCAAACCTAAAGGCTGGAAAGGTGAATCTTTAAGAGCGGCTAGATAGCGTTCTGCCAACACCTTACGGCGGGCATTCAGTTCCGGCAATCGCGCAAGTTGAACCACAGCAATAGCGGCATGGATGTCTGAAAGGTTGTACTTATAGCCAGGCTCAACGACTTCAGCCTGCGGTTTACGCCCTTGCAACTGGCGATCAAAGGCATCAACACCCAGACCATGAAACTTAAGGCAGCGGACGCGATCGGCAAGTGCATCATCATCGGTAGCAATCAGCCCACCCTCCGCACAGGTCAAGTTCTTAATCGCGTGGAAAGAGAAAATGGCTGTGCCCCGAGCCCCGACCCACTCACCGTTAAAACGAGTGCCCACCGCATGAGCAGCATCTTCGATTAGGGGGATGTTATGGCGCTGAGCAACATCACGCAACGCATCCATTGGCAATGGTGCCCCAGCATAGTGAACAGGAACGATAGCTTTGGTTTGCGCGGTGATTGCGGCTTCTACATCAGCAGCACTCACCATCAACGTATCACGATCGACATCGATCATTACCGGCGTCGCACCGAGCAATTCGATCATATTAAGAGTGGAAACCCAGGTCTGGGAGGGGGTTATCACCTCATCTCCTGGGCCTATACCCAATGCCATCAAGGTGATATGCATACCGGCAGTCGCAGAGCAGACGGCCACAGCATGTTTACATCCGAAGGTTTTACAAAACTCACTTTCTAACTGCTGATTTTGCGGCCCAGTCGTAATCCAACCGGAACGCAACACCTTTTCTACCGCCGCAATTTCTTCATCACCAATCGCCGGGCGCGAGAAAGGCAGGAATTGATCCATAATTAAGACCCCAAACGTCTTGAATTTTCAGCCACTGTAAAACCCAAACGTTTAACAGATGTTAAACGCCTGAGAGAAAGCATACCGGTGGGTTATCTACCAACTAAGGTTGGTAAGCTTATTTCACGAATTAGCATCAGGATATGCCCTGAAAAAGATCGCCAGCAATTGTAGCTAAAACCGTAGTGTAATCAATTTGTTACACTTTAAAAAAATATCTATTTATTTTGAATTTTTCGATGATAGCGTAGCACGACAACGGCCTTTTTCAACAAAAAAGGGTTATTTCACAGAAAACCCAACCATTGTGACGCCGTTATGCGCTATTTATATTTCGCTCGTTTAGTTTTCGCTCATTCGCGATTTGCGCACTTAGCATGGCGCCCTTGTCTGAATCATGCACTTTTGGTCATAACCCATTGTTGTCCACCTAACGAATGCAAATGAAAATCAACTTCATATACTCGGGACAGCAACTCCGGCTCCATTACATCAAGCGTAGAGCCTTGCGCGATCAAGCGACCAGCCTGTAATAACCAAACCTGATCGGCCTGTTGCAAGGTATGATTGAGATCGTGAGCACACATCAATACGCTCCGGCCGCTATGGCAAAACTCTCGTAGCAGGTGGTCAAGCGCTACTTTCTGTGCGACATCGAGGCTATTTGTTGGTTCATCGAGCAGCAACAGCTGGCTTTGCGGATTCACCGTCGGCCATACCTGCAACAAAACGGCAGCTAAACGCACTCGCTGCCATTCCCCACCGGAGAGTTGGGTCAGCATGCGTGGCAATTTATTCGTGAGTTTCAGGCACCGAGACAGATAAATAATGACATTTTCCAGCTCATCTTCCCCACACTGTGTCGGGCGGTGCAAAGCCAGGTACTGAAACACTGGCATCAAAGACACAGGGGACTGCTGCTGGCTGAGGTAAGCCCGCCGCCGCGCTAGCTCTCCTCCTGAGTATTCCCCCATCGGCCTCTCCGATAAACGGATTTCGCCAAGACCCGGTAGTATTCCCGCTACTCTAGCCAACAGTGTGCTCTTACCCGCACCATTGGGACCAATAAGGTGGACCTGCACACCAGCAGCAACCTGCCCTGAAAAAGGATCCAGACGCCCTTCAACCCCTACCTGGCAGAGTTGCAGCATGATTCTATTGATTCCTTTACTTTACTTTACTTTACTTTACTTGGCTAGAGCCAGCCTGATCGCTTCTGAGACGATAGGATCTTCTGGCGTGATATCTGGAGAGAAACGCTGTACCACCTGACCATCGCGGCCAACCAGAAATTTCTCAAAGTTCCACAGGATATCGCCAACTTGCTTCGGCGCACGACCTTTGCTTTTCATTCGTTCAAAAAACTCGCTGCCAGCGGGTTCTATTGCCTTTGGTTGTTCCTCAATAAGCGCCTGATAGAGCGGGTGGCGATTGGGTCCATTTACTTCAATTTTGGCGAACATCGGGAACTTGACGCCAAAGGTGTTGCGGCAGAATGCCAGTATTTCCTCATTGGTTCCCGGCTCCTGGCCTAGAAACTCATTGGATGGAAAACCCAGCACTTCAAAACCTTGCTCATGCCAGGTCTCATAGAGTTTTTCCAGCCCCTCATACTGCTTGGTCAGGCCGCATTCTGATGCAACATTCACCACCAGCAGTACCTTGCCTGCATAGGCTTCAAGTGAGGTGGGCTGGCCCTCAATGGTTTTCAGCGGAATGGCATAAATTGATTTACTCATCAGATTTCATCCTATTATTTTATTTGCAGGTGACAGATAAGGTGTTGCCAGTTAACACCAGCAACTCACTTACCTTACGCTTTTTGTCCGCGCGAGCAACCAGATAAACAATGGCGCACCCAGCGTCGCTGTCACTACACCAATAGGTAATTCTGCTGCAACTAGCGCGACACGTGCCACCACATCTGCCACCAGCAAAACACTCGCGCCAGCCAGGGCACAGCCAGGCAGTAGAAAACGTTGATTGGTCAAGCCACTCAGGCGCAGTATGTGTGGAATAACCAACCCGATAAAACCAATCACACCCGCCAATGCCACACTTGTCCCCACTAGCCAACCAATAGCCAGTACCAGTAAATTGCGCCATAAATGTAGCGAAAGCCCTAACTGTCGTGCCTGGACTTCGCCTAGCGCCATCAAATTCAGTGCATTACCTTGTAAACATAGCCATAACAGCACGGGCAGAAGAATCAACATCAACCATTTTTGCCGCCAGTCTACCCCACCAAACCCGCCCATCATCCAGTACATTAACTGCCGCAGATCGAGACTGGAACTGAAGTACACTGCCCACGTCATGATTGCGCTGCATACAATCCCCAATGCTACACCCACCAGCAGCAGGCGTGCATTGCTCAACAACCGACGCCGGGCAAAACTCAATAATAGGCCGGTCATCAATAACGCACCGCCGATAGCACTCAGACTCATCCAAGCCACAGGTAACAGGCTATGACCTAACAGTACGGTTAACACCAAGGCAACGCCCGCGCCATTTGCCACTCCAAGCAAACCCGGCTCAGCCAAAGGGTTTTCAAACAGTGCCTGCATCGCCGCACCAGTAACTGCCAGGCTTGCCCCTACCAACATCACCGCTAACGCACGCGGTAAGCGTAATTGCCAGACAAACAACTGTGCAGATTCACTTAGCCATTGCGTAGGCCAGAGCCAGACATCACCTGCGCTTAAACTGAAGATGAACGCCACTATGACGCCAACCGACAGTATTGTGATATGCCGTTTATCCCGCTGGCGCTGATTTTCTTGTAATAGAGTGAACGTCTGACTGGTAGGCATGGTACACAGGTTTCCTGAGGGCCTCTGTTTTGCCCCGGTAGAGTCTATATCTTAGGACAAATATTAGGGGGTTAGCGCAGTGAGGGAAAGCACTAGGGCGGATATTAAAGGAACTGAACACGACGAGCATTGCCTATTTTCAGCAAATAGCTCCACCCCACCACAATAAATACTGGAGACAGCTAGGATATTAGCTGCGAAAAGTAAAAAAAGAGGCCGCAACGTGATACGTCGCGACCGTCTTCAAAGCTCTACTGACAAGCACTAGGCCAATGCGGCTTTTTTTGGTTTTTATACAATTTACTCTTTAGGGCTGGCGTTCTCCACCCGGCTCTTCAGTTTCTGCCCCGGACGGAAAGTGACCACACGGCGCGCCGTAATCGGAATGTCCTCACCGGTTTTCGGGTTGCGTCCCGGACGTTGGTTCTTGTCTCGCAGATCAAAATTGCCAAAACCAGACAATTTGACCTGTTCACCATTCTCCAGAGCCCGACGGACCTCTTCAAAGAACAGCTCAACCAGGTCTTTTGCGTCCCGTTTGCTAAGCCCAAGCTTTTCAAACAGGTGTTCTGACATTTCAGCTTTAGTAAGCGCCATAGGTTCAATCCCTCAAGGATGCTTGGAATCGCTGTTTTAGAGCCTCTACACATCTTGAAACGGTAGCGGCTATCTCCTCTTCTTCCAGTGTACGGGCGGTATCCTGCAATACCAGACTGATAGCCAGGCTCTTGTAACCCTCCGCTACGCCCTTGCCACGGTACACGTCAAACAAGTTTACGCCAACTACCTGATTTGCGCCAACTTTCTTACACTCTGCCAAAATATCTTCTGCAGGCACATTTTCAGCCACCACAACAGCGATATCGCGACGGTTTGCAGGGAAGCGGGAAATCTCACGCGCCTGAGGCACAGCGCGGGTTGCGACCTTGTTCCACTCCAGTTCAAACACTACAGTACGGCCGTTAAGATCAAGTTTACGTTCAAGTTCTGGGTGAACCACACCGATGAAACCAACACGCTCACCGTGCAAATATATTCCAGCACTTTGCCCCGGGTGCAGTGCCGGATTTGCTTCTGATTTGAACTGAATTTCAGATAATCTGCCTGTCAGCTCCAATACAGACTCTAGATCCCCTTTCAAATCATAGAAGTCAACGGGCTTTCTTGCCAGATCCCAATGCTCATCATGTGTATGCCCGGCAATTACGCCCGCTAGCATGACATCCTGACGGATCCCCAGATTCGCCGCAGTATCAGGGACAAAGCGCAAACCACTTTCAAACAGGCGCACACGAGTCTGCTGACGGTTTTGGTTATAGACCACTGCAGACAACAAGCCGGTCCACAGCGACAGACGCATAGCAGACATCTCAACCGAGATAGGGCTTGGCAGGATCAGAACGTCCTCACCCGGATGCAAAAGTGCCTGTACCTTTGGATCGACAAAGCTGTAGGTAATCGCTTCCTGGAAACCATGATCAACTAGCATGGTTTTCACCCGCTTAAGTTCCAGATCGGCTTCACGGTGCTGGGTCATGACCAGGTCTGCGCGTACTGGAACATCTGGAATATTGTTGTAGCCGTAGACGCGTGCAACCTCTTCCACCAGATCTTCTTCAATTTCCATATCGAAACGCCAGCTCGGCGCTACCGCCAGCCAGTTATCGCCTTGCTCAGTCACTTGGCAACCCAGACGGCGCAGAATATCGCTAACTTGCGCATGCGGTACTACATGACCAATCAGGCGGTCAAGCTTTTCGCGGCGCAACGAAATCGTTGCACGCTTCGGCAGTGCACTTTCATCGGTAACGTCAATAACAGGCCCAGCCTGGCCGCCACAAATGTCGATCAGCAGGCGTGTAGCTCGCTCCATGGCCTTATGCTGCAGAGCGGGATCTACACCACGCTCGTAGCGGTGGGATGCGTCAGTGTGCAGCCCATGGCGGCGAGCTCGGCCAGTGATAGATAACGGACTGAAGAAAGCGCATTCCAGCAAAACATCTTGTGTTTCATCATTCACACCAGAATGCTCACCGCCAAAAATACCGCCCATAGCCAGTGCCTTCTGATGATCGGCAATCACTAGGGTATCCGAATTCAATTTGGCTTCGCTGCCGTCTAGCAGACGCAGAGTTTCCCCTTCGCTGGCCATGCGCACTACGATACCGCCTTCAATACGGTTCAGGTCGAAGGCATGCATAGGCTGGCCGAGTTCCATCAACACGTAGTTGGTAACATCAACAACGGCATCAATGGAGCGGATACCGCCACGACGTAGCTTTTCACGCATCCACAAAGGCGAAGGTGCCTTCACGTTAATGCCTTTCACTACACGGCCAAGGTAACGTGGACATGCATTGGAAGCGTCGACACGAATGGGCAACGTGTCGCTGACCGTTGCTGCAACCGGGCTCATATCAGGTTCGCTGAGTGGCAACTGGTTGAGTACAGCAACATCTCGAGCAACGCCAATAATGCCCAAACAATCGGCACGGTTTGGCGTGACGCTGATTTCGATCGCGCTGTCATCAAGTTTTAAATAGGCACGAATATCGGCACCAATAGGCGCATCTTCTGGCAGTTCGATAATACCGTTGTGGTCATCAGAAATTGCCAGTTCGGAAAATGAACACAGCATACCTTCAGAGGGTTCACCTCGCAGCTTGGCAGCTTTGATTTTAAAATCACCTGGCAGTACTGCGCCCACTGTCGCAACAGCAACTTTCAAGCCAATGCGGCAGTTCGGCGCGCCACAAACGATGTCCAGCAATCTTTCACCACCGACATCCACTTTTGTCACACGCAGCTTGTCAGCATTCGGGTGTTGTCCACACTCCACTACATGACCTACCACCACACCATTAAAGTCACCAGCAACAGGTTCCACACCGTCCACTTCCAGGCCAGCCATGGTGATCTGATCGGATAATGCTTCACTGCTGATGGCCGGGTTTACCCATTCGCGCAACCAGAGTTCACTGAATTTCATGTGATATTCCCGCCTTACTTAAACTGTTTGAGGAAACGCAGATCGTTTTCGAAGAACGCGCGCAGATCGGTCACGCCATAACGCAGCATTGTCAGACGTTCCATACCCATACCGAATGCAAAGCCGGAATAAACCTCTGGATCGATTCCCACGTTGCGCAATACATTCGGGTGCACCATGCCGCAACCCAACACTTCCAGCCACTTACCGTTTTTGCCCATAACGTCCACTTCGGCAGAAGGCTCAGTGAATGGGAAATAGGATGGACGGAAACGAACCTGCAAGTCTTCTTCAAAGAAGTTGTTCAGGAAATCATGCAGCGTACCTTTCAGGTTAGTGAAGCTGATGTCTTTATCGACAATCAACCCCTCCATCTGATGAAACATTGGCGTATGAGTCTGATCGTAGTCATTACGGTAAACGCGGCCCGGCGCAATGATACGGATCGGTGGCTGCTGGGTCTTCATGGTACGGATCTGCACCCCTGAAGTCTGTGTACGCAGCAGGCGTGTCGCGTCAAACCAGAAGGTATCGTGATCGGCACGCGCCGGGTGATGCCCTGGGATATTCAAGGCGTCGAAGTTATGGTAGTCATCTTCAATTTCCGGGCCTGTTTCTACCGAAAAACCCAGTTCCCCAAAGAAAGTTTCGATGCGGTCGATAGTACGTGTAACCGGATGCAGGCCACCATTCTCCAAGCGGCGTCCCGGCAACGAGACATCAATCGTCTCAGCGGCCAGACGTGCGTTTAGTACGGCAGATTCCAACGCATTCTTGCGTGCGTTCATTGCCTCCTGAACTTCCTGCTTAGCCTGGTTAATCACGGCTCCAGCAGCAGGGCGATCTTCTGCTGGTACTTCACGCAGTGACTGCATCTGCAAAGTAAAATGGCCTTTCTTGCCTAAATATTCGACGCGCACTAAATCCAACGCGGCAACATCCTGGGCATCTTCGATGGCGGCCTTGGCACTGGCAACCAGTTCTGCGAGATGTGACATTGCTTTCCCCTTCCTCTGGCCGGTATGGCCCTAAGTAATGATTAGGTAATTTATTTTCTATGGCCTAGACCATACCCACAGGATTTCAGGTTACCAACAGGCAACAAGCGGGCTCATTCCCAGGAGCTTAGATAACTAAGTGACCGAGGTGAATACACGCAGCTAACGCAGTTGTAACTTGAAAGACAAAGGGTATGGGCAAAAACAAAAAAGCCTCCACTATGGGAGGCTTAGGCGCAACTTTCCGTTTCTTTTCTTACGCGCAAAGCCTCCTGAAGTCAGGCGCTAAAGTAAAAAAAGAAACGGAAAATAGCAGCGTGCATGTTTGCATTACCTTGCCGATTAAACGTCCACCAGTGTTATGGCGGAAGCTAACAAAAGTCAATATTTGTGTGTAGCGCTATAAGTAAAAGAGGGAGCATGCTCCCTCTTCCGACTTTCTTACGCCAGAGCTGCTTTCGCTTTCTCAACCAGCGCGCCAAAGGCCACTTTGTCGAATACGGCGATATCAGCCAGGATCTTACGGTCAATTTCAATAGAGGCTTTTTTCAGGCCGTTAATGAACTTGCTGTAAGACAGGCCGTTCTGACGAGCAGCTGCGTTGATACGTGCAATCCACAGCTGGCGGAACTGACGCTTACGTTGACGACGGTCACGGTAAGCATACTGGCCTGCTTTGATTACTGCCTGGAAGGCAACACGATAAACGCGCGAACGGGCACCGTAGTAGCCTTTCGCCTGCTTCATAATTTTCTTGTGACGTGCGCGTGCAATTACACCACGTTTTACGCGAGCCATATGCTCTCTCCTAAAGTCTTATTCTTGATTCAAAAAATATAGCTTATGCGTACGGCAGGCACGCAATAACCAGGACCAGATCGTTTTTAGACACCATGCCTTTCGGACGCAGGTGACGTTTACGCTTGGTTGATTTTTTGGTCAGAATATGACGCAGGTTTGCATGTTTACGCTTAAAACCACCGCTGCCGGTTTTTTTGAAGCGCTTGGCTGCACCACGTACAGTTTTAATTTTTGGCATGTTAATTAAATCCACTTCGCATTGTTAAACAACGAATCAGTGAGGCGAACAAAACCCGCACAACGCAAGCGCTGCGCAGGTTCGATTACTTGGAAGCCTTACTGTTTCTTCTTGGGTGCGAGCACCATAATCATCTGACGGCCTTCGATCTTCGTAGGGAAGGATTCGACCACTGCCAGATCACTATCTTCACACAGGTCTTTACGGACGCGGTTAAGCACTTCCATACCGATCTGCTGGTGCGCCATCTCACGCCCACGGAAACGCAGGGTGATCTTGGCTTTATCGCCATCTTCCAGAAAGCGAATCAGGTTGCGTAGTTTGACCTGATAGTCGCCATCATCGGTGCCAGGACGGAATTTGATTTCCTTGACCTGAATAACTTTTTGCTTCTTCTTCTGTTCTTTGGTCGACTTGCTCTTCTCGTAGAGGAATTTGCCGTAATCCATAATTCGGCAAACTGGCGGTTCGGCATTTGGGCTGATTTCTACTAAATCGACGCCCGCTTCCTCAGCTTTTTCAAGAGCTTCATTCAGATTGACTATACCAATCTGCTCGCCATCGACGCCGGTTAGGCGAACTTCTTGCGCGCGAATTTCTCTGTTAATGCGATTTGGACGCGCCGGTTGAACTCGTTTTCCGCCTTTAATACTTTATTCCTCCAGTTGATGAAGACTACGGCTGCGAATCTCTTTTAGCAGCTTGTCTACGACTTCGTTTACGTCTTGGCTTCCCAAGTCTTTGCCACGGCGGGTACGAACGGCAACTTTGCCTGCTTCGACCTCTTTATCACCGCACACCAACATGTAAGGAACCCGACGTAAAGTATGTTCGCGAATTTTAAAGCCAATCTTCTCGTTTCTCAAGTCCGCTTTTGCCCTAATACCCACATCTTGCAGTTTTTTGGTCAATTGCTGGACATAATCAGACTGACTGTCGGTGATATTCATCACCACTACCTGCACTGGAGCAATCCAGGTTGGGTAGAAACCGGCATATTCTTCGGTAAGGATACCTATGAAGCGCTCCATGGAACCAAGAATAGCACGGTGAATCATCACCGGAACCACGCGTTCGTTGTTTTCGCCGACATACGACGCGCCTAAACGGCCCGGTAAGAAGAAATCGAGCTGCACGGTACCACATTGCCATGCGCGATCCAAACAATCATGCAAGGTAAATTCAATTTTTGGTCCGTAGAAGGCACCCTCACCCGGCTGATATTCAAACGGAATCCCGTTTTCAGTCAGCGCAGCCGCCAGATCGTCTTCAGCCCGAGTCCACATATCATCAGTACCAATACGCTTCTCAGGACGGGTGGAAAGTTTCACCGCAATCTTTTCAAAGCCAAAAGTGCCGTACATATCGTAGACCATCTTGATACAGTCATTCACCTCAGCACGAACCTGATCTTCAGTACAGAAGATATGCGCATCATCCTGGGTGAAACCACGGACACGCATCAGGCCATGCAACGAGCCCGATGGTTCATTGCGGTGGCAACTGCCGAACTCGCCCATACGCAGCGGCAGGTCACGGTAGGATTTCAATCCTTGATTGAAGATTTGCACGTGGCCTGGGCAGTTCATCGGCTTGATGCAATATTCGCGGTTTTCCGACGACGTGGTGAACATAGCGTCTTTGTAATTTTCCCAGTGCCCGGTTTTTTCCCACAGCACTCGGTCCATCATGAATGGTCCTTTCACTTCCTGATACTGATACTCTTTGAGCTTCATACGCACAAAGGCTTCCAGTTCACGGAAAATGGTCCACCCATCGTTGTGCCAGAACACCATACCAGGCGCTTCTTCCTGCATATGGTACAGGTCGAGCTGTTTCCCGATTTTGCGGTGGTCACGCTTGGCAGCTTCTTCTAGACGTTGCAGATAAGCATTCAACTGCTTCTTGTCTGCCCAGGCAGTGCCATAGACACGTTGCAGCATTTTGTTTTTGCTGTCGCCACGCCAATATGCACCTGAGGTTTTCTGCAGTTTGAAATGATGGCAGAAACGCATATTCGGCACGTGCGGACCACGGCACATGTCGATATATTCTTCATGATGATATAGTCCAGGACGGTCATCACGACTGACGTTTTCATCCAGAATCGCTACCTTGTAGCTTTCGCCACGGGCAACAAAGGTATCGCGGGCCTCTTGCCAGCTCACTTTTTTCTTGATGACATCATAATCTTTGTCGGCCAATTCATGCATCCGCTTCTCCAGCAGATCCAGATCTTCCTGCGTCAGAGTATGGTCGATGTCAACGTCATAGTAGAAACCGTTGTCGATCACCGGGCCGATGGCCATTTTGGTGTCTGGCCACAGTTGTTTGATCGCATGGCCCAGCAGATGCGCACAAGAGTGGCGCATGATTTCCACACCTTCGGCGTCTTTGATGGTGATGATCGCCAATTGTGCATCTGATTCAATCAGATCGCTGGCATCCACCAATTCGCCGTTTACACGTCCTGCAATACAGGCTTTGGCTAGGCCAGGGCCGATATCACGGGCAACATCCATGGGGGAAACGGCGTGGTCGTAATGACGCTGACTTCCGTCAGGAAGAGTAATAACAGGCATTAATAATTCCTTATCTACAGTGGTGACCCACACGACAGATCACATGTAGTACAGATATCTTGTTAGTATTAAGTAAGCTATGCGCCATATCTCGCCCACAATTGCCAGATTGACATACAGCTTGTCTCGCCAGTAAAGGCGGCTTATTAGGCCTGCGGATAATAACATTAAATTTGTAGCGGATAAATAAAGTGCAGGTCGTATCTCGTTGACACGATACCGATTGACTTTTGCGCGCAATTCAATCAAATTAACCCGGGTTAAATAATAAAATCCGGGTAAAAAAATGAAAACACTCACTGTACCAACTTGTACCGCATTTTTGCACCACCGACAGGTTGCAACTGGCTCCTATGATGAGGTAACGAAAACACTCGCAGCACTCGACCTTTCGGCTGGAGGTCTGCTGGTCTTCGATGACGCGACAGGCTCACAAGTAGACTACCCTTGGCCAGAAGGCTATGTATGGCCTCAACCTGGGAGCGACAGTACAGACGTGCTGGACAGTCAGCCCGCTGCACCTAACACGGTAGGAAGACCAAAACTAGGTGTTGTGGCTCGTGAGGTAACCCTCCTGCCCCGTCACTGGGAGTGGCTGGCCCAGCAGCGTGGCGGTGCCTCTGCCACATTGCGTCGCCTAATTGACGAGGCACGCCGTAATACGGTGGCTCAGGACCATGAACGCCTTATCAAAGAGAGTTGTTATCGCTTTATGACAGCCATAGCCGGTGCTTTACCCGGTTATGAAGAAGCGGTACGAGCGCTATTCGGCAATGATGCTCGCCTTTTTGTCGAACGCATCGCTGATTGGCCAGTGGATATACAAGCCCACCTAACCTGGATGAGCCGCGATCTACCCTTTCGTTGATACGAGTGGATACCGGCAACGATAACGCTATATGTGAGCATGATGGTTGGTGCTCAACATGAGCCTTTTAAGGCAAAGGAAAATTCCATTTATGCAACCCCGTTCGCAGCAAGGACAAGTACCTTTATGGCGCATCTATCTGATCTTCTTAGTACCCATGGTGCTGTCCAATTTCCTGCAAGGGTTTTCTGGCACACTCAACGGGATTTATATCGGCCAGATGCTCGGCACGCAGGCTTTAGCCGCTATCTCAGGCATGTTTCCGATCGTTTTTTTCTTTATCTCATTGGTGATTGGCATCGGGGCTGGTGCATCGGTGCTGGTCGGGCAAGCTTGGGGAGCCAATGAACCAGAAAAAGTGAAAACCATTGCAGGCACAGCTTTGATGTTAGGCTTGCTGATTGGGTTGCTGGCTGCCGTATTTGGTAGCCTGTTTGCCCCACAGGCGTTACGGCTGTTGGGCACACCGGCTGATGTATTTGAAGAGGCGGTGGCTTACGCCCGTATCATGATGTTGATTATGCCACTGCTGCTGGTGTTCGTTCTTTTCACTCAGCTTTTACGTGGTGTCAGTGATACCGTTTCACCATTGTTGGCATTACTGCTGTCTACCTGTATCGGTTTACTGCTCACTCCTGCACTGATCCGCGGTTGGTTAGGATTTGCGCCAATGGGCATACAAAGTGCTGCACTGGCAGGTATGGCCGGAAATATTATGGCGATGGTCTACCTGGCATTACGCCTGCGCCGTAAAAAACATGTACTGGCACCCGACCGTGCCATGTTGGCAGCGCTGAAATTAAACATGGTGGTGTTGCGCAAAGTTTTGCGCATCGGCTTGCCAACCGGTGTGCAGATGGTGGTCATTTCATTATCTGAACTGGTTATCCTGGCATTGGTGAACCGGCACGGCTCAAATGCGACAGCCGCTTATGGTGCCGTTACGCAAATCGTTAACTATGTGCAATTCCCCGCACTATCGATTGCCATTACGGCCTCGATCCTTGGCGCTCAGGCTATCGGTGGCGGGCACACAGAGCGCATCGGCCCTATTTTGCGTACTGGGTTATTTATCAACCTCTGGTTGACAGGCTCACTGATTATTGTCGTCTACCTGCTTTCAAACTGGTTACTGGGTCTGTTTCTTACCAATTCGCAGGTGCTGGCCGAAGCTGAACACCTCTTGCATATCATGCTATGGAGCATGCTGGTATTTGGCTTCCAGGCCATTGTCAGTGGTATCATGCGCGCCAGTGGGGTAGTTCTGGTGCCAGTGACAATCGCCATTTTATGTATTGCGGTTATTCAGTTACCAGCGGCCTATCTGCTAAGCCAGCGATTTGGCCTAGAGGGTGTCTGGATGGCCTTCCCTATCGCCTATCTGGCCATGCTCGCGCTACAGACAACGTTCTATCGGTTGGTATGGAGACACAGAAAAATTGAACGTTTGGTCTAACGCTGTCTAGGTGAAGAACCGTGATAGGCGTTTGATTGAGCCTGTTGATTATCATCGTTTTGGGGTTTGTTTTTATGTCGACTATTTTGCAGTTGTTTCAGGCCATCGGGCTGGGACTGGTTTTACTGCTACCACTGGCCAATCCACTCACTACCGTGGCACTGTTACTTGGCCTGTCAGGGAATATGACGAGTGAAGAGCGCAATAAACAGTCACTGATGGCTTCAGTTTACGTGTTCTTTATCATGACAGTGGCGTTCTACGCTGGCCAGTTGGTGATGAAAACCTTCGGCATTTCCATTCCTGGCCTACGCATCGCAGGTGGATTGATTGTCGCCTTTATCGGTTTTCGCATGCTGTTCCCGCAACAAAGTGCCGATGAATCACCAGAAATGGAAACCAAAACCCGCGAACTGCGCAAAAAAACCTCAGCCAATATCGCCTTTGTTCCTCTGGCTATGCCAAGTACTGCGGGGCCAGGTACCATTGCCATGATCATAAGTTCGGCATCCAGTATTAAAGAAAATATGCTGGGCTTTGCGCATTGGGTGCTAGTGGTCGCGCCAGTAGCGACATTCTTCGCGGTATCCATCATTCTCTGGGCATGCTTACGCAGCTCTACAGGGATCATGAAACTGGTTGGTAAAAGCGGCATCGAGGCGATATCACGCTTGATGGGTTTTTTGCTGGTCTGTATGGGCGTTCAGTTTATTATCAATGGCATATTTGAATTGATAACTACATACGTTCCGGTAAATTAATCTGCCCAGCTCCGCAGCCAAGTTTTCCCCTGCGGAGCTACCCTCTTCCAGATGAGCTCGGTGCGCGGCTAAATACCAGCATTAAACCCCATTATCCAAGCTTTGTTGAAGGTTGAGATCATGCACTGGCAGCCGCAACAAAACGGCGTATTTCCGCAATATGCTGTGCACCATAAGCACATTGCCCTACCTCAATCTTTGGCTTGTTTCGACCATGAAAATCGCTACCACAGGTAACAAAGGCCGAACGATCAACAGCAAACTCGTACAGTTGATTAGCCAACTCGGGCGAGTGATAACTTGAGAAGACCTCTATGCCCATCACCCCAACGTTTAACATGCCACCGATCACCTGCGTGTGGTCCTGTTTAACATTAGCACCAATGTGCGCCAAGACAGGTATTCCACCATTCTGGCGGATCACATCAACCATATCGCTCATTGCAGGATAAGTAACTGGCATGTAACATACTTTTCCCGGGCCAAAGAAGTCCCAGTAGAAGTTGATTAAAGGCATATCTGATCTGTCACCGCCGGCACGATATGGCATCAATAATGGATGATTGTGGTTACGCTCATCTTCAAGTATCACTTCTCCCATCTGTTCTTCTTGCGGAATAGCACCGCCACATATCTGTTCCAGACGTTGCTCATCAAGATAGAAGTTAAGCTCGCGCAATTTCTCAAATTTTCTTGGCGTCAACTCACGTTGGATAGCGCTGAAGTTATTATAGATCTCGACAAAATCATCACTGGGTTTAAAGCCATAACCAAGCAGGTGGTAATTACGTTCACCAAAGGTGCAGTCAATCTCAATGCCGGACAACACATTTAAACTTGGCGATGCCAACGCCTGCGCTTCAGACACAGAACGGGCACTGTTATGGTCTGTTACTGCCAGCGTATCGATGCCATTTGCCTTACAGCGTGCAATCAGTACCTCAACCGGAAAATCCGCGTCATCGCTATAGTTGGAGTGCATATGCAGGTCGACTTTTTCCATGGGAAATCTCCTATTGAAAACTCACAGCAATAAAACCAGATTGAGGCTGAGGATGAATTCTCATCACCTAATCATTCCAACCAGCACCTATGCCTAAAAAAACCGGCATTCAGAGCCGGTTTCGTTGAATCTACTGCTATTCGAGCATCGCCTGATAAGCCGCGGTAACCTTCCACAAATAACGCGGCGCTTGCGGTGCCGGGTGTCTCTTTTGGATGTGCTTATAAAATTCGTCTGGGCTCATCTGATTTATACGGTTTACTGCTACCCGCTTATCCGATGAGAAAGTCCGCAACATGGCACCTGCCCCATTAACGTAAGAAACAATCGTGGCATAGCGTAATGTTTGTGGGTTGGAGATCCCAGCTAGCTGCTGGCTTTGAAGAATATTGATATAGGCTGTTCCCAGATCAATATTGACCGCTGGATCTTTCAACTCTCGTGAACTAGGCTGCCCGCTTTTACCTTTCAAGCGGTAGGCATCGCGTCCAGCAGTTGAGGCTTTTAGCTGCATTAATCCAACGGCATTAGAGGTGCTGACAACATTGGGATTAAACCCTGACTCTACCTGAATTATCGCTTTGATCAGCTTTTCATCGACGCCATAATTGTTGGCAGCCTTGCTGATATAATCGTTATAGGCGATGGGTGTTCCGGTTCGGTTGCTTGGTATTTGCGATGGGGGTTTTAACCAGCCGCCTGATGTGCCATTGCTCGCCGTGTTGTCATTTGTTTGCGGTTTTTCAGCGCAACCAGCTAACAGGATGATTGCCGTTAGGCAACCTACTTTTATCTTCACAGAATCCCTCACTCCTATCAATGAGTTGCTTAGCACGTACAACTGGTAAGGATGCCTGCATAGCTTTTATTGCTCTATTCTCCGGTTATCCATATACCAAGAGGCGATTTATGAGTCAACCTTGATTCGCTGCTAGTGTAGTGACTTTAACATCCAGAAATAGGATTAACGGGTGCGCTAGAACGGTTCGGGCAACTATTCGTAAACATTTTGCTACCTCAGGCAAAGTTGCAAATAGCGTTTGTCACCATACGAAAGCAACCGTCTTGCAATAGCGATATCATTAAATCAGTAATATATACAAAAGATTACTCAAGGCTTCGGCGAAGTCGCTTTGTAAAAAATAGCTAAGTGAACAATGCGCTCTATAATGACGGGATTAAAAAGTTACATATTAAAACGTAAAATGCTATAACCTCTATGATGGTATTATTTTTTTAACAAAAAGATAACCGCCCCCTAGAAGCTGTTGACGCTTGACTTCACCTCAACTGATATTAATAATCATTTTCATTTGCGAAGGAAAACGTCACCATGTCAATGAAAAACCGTGTACTTCAGCACTATCGTTCTATTCCAGCCTTTTTTCGTCTCTTTGCCTCGTTTGGCCTGCTACTAAGCGTTTTGGCTATCCCCACAGAGGTAATGGCAAAAGAGAAACTGCGGGTAGTAACCACTTTTACCATTATCCAGGATATCGCCCAAAACGTGGCGGGTGACGCCGCAGTAGTAGAATCCATCACCAAACCCGGTGCTGAAATCCACGACTATCAGCCTACGCCAAGAGATATTGTAAAGGCGCAGCATGCCGATCTGATTTTATGGAACGGAATGAATCTCGAACGCTGGTTTCAACGTTTCTTCGAGAATATAAAGCAAGTTCCTGCTGCCGTTGTTACTGAGGGAATTGTCCCCATGCCCATCCATGAAGGGCCCTATAACGCTAACCCTAACCCTCACGCATGGATGTCTCCGACAAATGCCCTAACCTATATCGAGAACATTCGTAAGGCTTTGGTACAACACGATCCTGACAATGCGGAAACTTATAATCGTAATGCCAAAGCCTATGCTGAAAAAATCGCGGCGCTGGATGCCCCACTGCGCGCAAGATTAGCACGTATTCCTGAAAGCCAACGCTGGCTGGTCACCAGTGAGGGGGCCTTCAGCTATCTGGCCAAAGACTATCAGTTGAAAGAG
The DNA here is from genome assembly GCF_044865145.1 of Serratia aquatilis. Classification (NCBI taxonomy): domain Bacteria; kingdom Pseudomonadati; phylum Pseudomonadota; class Gammaproteobacteria; order Enterobacterales; family Yersiniaceae; genus Serratia; species Serratia aquatilis. The sequence goes on from NZ_CP173186.1 coordinate 2,796,545, forward strand.
GTTTACCTATGGCCAATCAACGCTGACGAACAAGGTTCCCCTCAGCAAGTGCGTCGCGTCATCGACACCGTTCGAGCCAATCACATCCCGGTCGTATTCAGTGAAAGCACTATATCTGATAAACCCGCCAAACAAGTGGCAAAAGAGACGGGTGCTCAATATGGAGGCGTACTGTATGTCGACTCACTGTCCGCTCCAGATGGGCCTGTGCCAACCTATATCGATCTGCTCAATACTACTGTACAAACCATCGCCAAAGGATTTAATCAATGAGCTCAGAGTTTTTTGTCCGCCCAGAACTCAGCGTTGATGATGTCTCCGTAACCTATAACAACGGCCATACGGCAATCCATAATGCCAGTTTTACGCTCAGTGGTGGGTCAATCTGTGCCCTAGTTGGCGTTAACGGTAGCGGTAAATCGACCCTGTTCAAAAGCATCATGGGATTGGTGAAACCTACATCCGGCAAGGTGAGATTAAATGAACAACCGGTCGTCGATGCACTTAAAAAAAATATTATTGCCTACGTGCCACAGACTGAAGACGTTGATTGGAACTTTCCTGTCTTGGTAGAAGACGTGGTTATGATGGGTCGCTACGGTAAAATGAACTTCCTGCGCATACCAAAGAAAGAAGATCGCCTGCGGGTTGACAGTGCTCTGGAGCGTGTTGGTCTGAGTGAACTGCGCGCAAGGCAGATTGGTGAGCTCTCCGGTGGGCAGAAAAAGCGTGTTTTCCTGGCTCGTGCCTTGGCACAACAGGGGACTGTGTTACTACTGGATGAGCCTTTTACCGGCGTTGATGTCAAAACAGAAAACGCCATTATCGAGCTGTTACGATCCTTGCGGGATGAAGGCCATCTGATTTTAGTCTCAACTCACAACCTTGGCAGCGTTCCAGAATTTTGTGATCGAGTTATCCTGATTAACCGAACGGTGCTTGCCGCCGGGCCGATAGAAACCACCTTCACGCAAAGCAATCTGGAGTTAGCCTTTGGTGGTGTTCTGCGTCATATCAACCTTTCTGGTACCGACCTGCACGACGATAACGACCCTCGCACAGTAACGGTACTCACTGACGATGAGCGTCCTGCTGTGTTCTACGGCTATACCAAAAGCGATCCTCCCACGCAAAGCCAGCCGAGGGAGAAAAAACCTGATGCTTGAGCTTTTACTGCAACCGTTCAATTACAACTACATGGTCAAAGCGATATGGGTTAGCGCTATCGTCGGTGGAACCTGCGCTTTTCTTTCAGCCTACCTGATGCTGAAGGGGTGGTCACTGATGGGGGATGCGCTTTCGCACTCGGTTGTGCCTGGCGTAGCGGGTGCTTATGCGCTCGGCTTACCCTACGCTGCGGGCGCTTTTTTTACCGGTATGCTGGCAGCGTTGGCAATGACGTTGGTTCGCCACATCACACGTCTGCGTGAAGACGCGATTATCGGCTTTATTTTCTCCACTTTCTTCGCTGTCGGTCTACTGATCATTTCACTTAACCCTACATCGGTAAATGTTCAGTCGATTATTTTTGGCAATATTCTCGGTATTGCTGACGAAGATGTGCTGCAGGTCGAGATTATTATTGGTGTTTCATTACTGATCCTGTTTCTGGTGTGGAAAGACCTGCTGGCAGTATTTTTTGACGAAAGCCATGCAGTATCGATAGGCCTTTCACCGCTAAAAATGAAGATCCTGTTTTTTACCCTGCTCAGTGCCTGTACCGTCGCCGCACTGCAAACCGTAGGGGCAATATTGGTGATCGCTATGGTCATTACCCCTGGTGCTACCGCCTATCTGTTGACCGACCGTTTTGGACGCTTGGTGCTCATTGCCATTGGGATTGGCGCCATGACAAGCAGTATTGGCGCTTACCTGAGTTTCTTCCTTGACGGTGCAACGGGTGGCGTAATTGTGACGTTGCAGACACTGGTCTTTTTGGTTGCTTTTCTGTTTGCACCCAAACACGGGCTGTTTGCTGCCAGGCGTCGCGCAGCACGCGGTGACCCAGCGGAGGGCAACTGATGGAAATCCTGTATCAATGGCTTTCTGAACCATTTGCCTATCCATTTATGCAGCGGGCGATCGTCGCAGCGATCGTCACTGGCGTAGTATGCGCCATCTTATCCTGCTATCTGGTGCTGAAAGGCTGGTCACTGATGGGTGATGCGATCTCACACGCCGTTTTGCCAGGAATTGTGCTGGCCTTTGTTCTGGGAATTCCGCTGGCAATTGGTGCATTTATTTCCGGCATTTTTTGTGCGGTAGCAACGGGTTATCTTAAAGAAAATAGTCGGGTAAAAGAAGATACTGTCATGGGGATCGTGTTTTCCGGCATGTTTGCTTTTGGGCTGGTCCTATTTGCCCGAATCGATACCGATCAACACCTTAGCCATATTCTATTTGGCAATATGCTGGGTATCACCGATGAAGAATTGAAACAAACACTGTGGATTGCCGCTATCACGCTAGCAATTGTATTACTCAAGCGCAAAGACCTGATGCTTTACTGTTTTGACCCCAGCCATGCACGCGTCATCGGCTTGCCAGTAAAACTTCTGCATTACGGCTTACTGTGCTTACTGGCATTAACCATTGTGGCTTCGTTACAGGCTGTGGGAGTGATCTTGGTGATCGCAATGCTGATCGCGCCTGGGATCATCGCTTTTATGCTGTGCCGCACCTTCGAAAGTATGCTGATTATTGCTACCCTGGTTTCCGTCTTTTCCTCAGTCCTCGGCACGCTAATCAGTTTCCACATTGATGGTGCAACTGGCCCATGTATCGTAATAGTTCAGGCCTTACTTTTTGTAGTCACCCTGCTCTATACCCATTTTAAACCGTTCCAGGCTACCCTTGCCAAAGATCACTAGCCTCTAGCCCGGCGTTGCTGGGCTTTATCACTGCTGGTAAATATCGGGTCTAACGATATGCCAGACAAAATTCTGCTGGTTGATCGGCTGATATCCCACTTTTTGATATAACCAAGGAGCACTGTTGGTCACCAGCATAATGCGGCGCAAACGCTGTAACACAGGATGTTCCAGCGAACAATTCATCAACCAGGCAGCCAGCCCGCGCCCCTCAAATTCTGGCACCACAAAAACATCACACAGATAACCAAAAGTGACATAATCCGTTACCAACCGGGCAAAACCAATCTGCCGATGTTGATGATAGAGACCAAAACACAAACTGTTCTCTATCGAAAGACGCACCGTTGCAAAAGAAATTCCCTTCGCCCAACTGGTAGTGGTCAGAAATGCATGAGTAAGGGCAAGATCCAACTCACTTTTATCAGTACTAATACGAAACTCACCACGCTGCCAGTGCAAACTCGAGTCCATTCACCACTCCTATTAAGCCATGCTGATAATGCTGTCAGGCGTGACAGCTCGATTAAAATCGCTGAATAGTAGCCAAGTTTCAAGCTGGTTTGTTCTTAAAATAACCAATAGCGTATATACTCTGGCGTGACACACAGTGGTTTATTTTTGCCAAAGATGTGCCGCTGTGCGCCACATCGTGTTTTCGTAGCTAGAAAGACGCTAACCTAATGAAATTGCAGGCAACATAAGGGGATTACTATGTGGCAAGCCGTTAGCCGTCTGCTAAGTGAGCATCTTGGCAGCGCAGAAATCCGCGAAAGGACCGAACTGCCGGGAGGAGAAATCCATTCTGCGTGGCGTGTGAGTTACGGTGACAGCGAGGTGTTCGTGAAATGCAACGGACGCGAGATGTTGCCCATATTCACCGCTGAGGCCGATCAGTTGGCTCTATTGGCCCGCAGTAAAACCGTGCGCGTTCCCGAAGTGTACGGGGTTGGCAGCGATCGTGATTACAGTTTCCTGTTGCTTGAGTATCAAGCGCTTAAGCCGTTCGATGCGCATAATGCGCACTGTCTAGGCCAACAGTTAGCCCGTCTGCACCAATGGAGTGAACAGCCGCAGTTTGGTCTCGACTTCGATAACGACCTTGCAACCACCCCTCAACCCAATGCCTGGCAACGCCGGTGGGCAGAGTTTTTTGCTGAACAACGTATCGGTTGGCAACTGCAACTGGCTGCGGAGAAAGGTATGATCTTTGGGGATATCGACGAAATTATCGATCTGGTTTACCTAAGATTGCAGAACCACCAGCCGCAACCGTCTCTTTTACATGGCGATCTGTGGCCTGCCAACTGCGCTCTGGCGGCAGAGGGGCCATTCCTGTTCGACCCAGCTTGCTATTGGGGTGATCGAGAGTGCGATTTAGCGATGTTACCGCTCTACCCAGATTTACCTGCCCAAATTTATGATGGCTACCAGAGCGTTTGGCCATTAGAACCGGGTTTTATTGAGCGCCAGCCGCTGTATCAACTTTACTACCTGCTTAACCGCAGCAATCTATTCGGTGGCCAGCATCTGGTCGCAGCACAGCGGGCACTTGAAATACTGATGCACCCGGAAAGAGGCTAATTAGCAAACAATCAGGGTGCTGCTTGCAGCACCTCATCATAGACATTGCCCAAAATCAGACTGCACCTGCCATTTGCCCCAATAGTTTGAGTATGAAGTAAGCCACCACGGCAATTACAATCGGTAGGATATAGAGCGGAAAGTATTGCAGAAGTATTGTATGGTGCGGCAACGTAACCCGTTCTTCCAACTGTGCGCGGGTCAGCCCCTCGTTTCCTTTAGCCTGCTCCAGAATCATCTGATCTTCTAACCCTTCACGGATAAACTTAACCTGACGCGACATGCGCGCCCCGGAAGCTTGCAATGCCAAACCCACAAAAATCAGAAAATAGATAATCAGAAACATCAGGTTTGCGCCGCCAAACAGACTTTTGTCAGCATCCGGCACCGGCGAGTTGTACCAGAAAATATTCAGGAACGAGGTATTAAAGCGCACCATATCGACAATAACGTGAACAAAGTCCAGCATCACAGCGTTAATCCCTTTGGACTTATCACTGTGCTGATACACGAAGCTCAATAGCGAAACTAACGTTGAAAGTAATGCAGGGATGAAAACAACCCATCCAAAGATACGTTTCAAAATGGCAATACGCCCAGCCTGTTGATACGTCATGTTTTCCCCTCTGATGTGACGTAACCATAATTTGGCTAAGTCTACCTTTAGTTAATCAAACTCGCCCACCGTTTTCTTTATCTTTACCCGGCTAAATGCGCGGCACCACCCGGCGATGTGGCGTTGATATGCAAAATTGTTCGAACTCTGGCAAACCTCGCATTTTGACAAAATAGGTAAATCGCAGGTAGTACAGGCTCGCTAGCTAAAATGATACAGTGACAGAAATTTTTCCCTTTACTGGTGGAGCAAGAGTTAATGGCATATTTGCAGCGTATCGAAACCGCTATTTTTGACATGGATGGTTTATTGATAGATTCAGAACCCTTATGGTTGCAAGCGGAGCTGGATATTTTTGGCTCACTGGGACTGGATCTGTCAGATCGCGACAAACTGCCAGATACGCTAGGCCTACGCATCGATTTGGTGGTCAAAATGTGGTACCAAACCATGCCGTGGCAGGGTATTTCTCAACAAGAGGTAGCTGAGCGGATCATTGAACGCGCTATCGATTTGGTCAGAGAAAAGCGCCCTCTGTTACCCGGAGTGCAGCAATCGTTGGAACTGTGCCGTAGCCTGGGGCTAAATATCGGTCTCGCCTCTGCGTCTCCCTTGCATATGCAACAGCAAGTTTTGAAAATGTTTGAGCTTGAAAGTTATTTTGATCAACTGGTATCAGCGGAATACTTGCCATACAGCAAGCCGCACCCGGAAGTTTACCTGATTGCGGCCGAGCGCTTGGGTAGTGCGCCTGAGCACTGTATCACGCTTGAAGACTCTTTCAACGGCATGATTGCTACCAAAGCTGCGCGCATGAAATCAATCGTTATTCCTGCGCAAGAGTATAGCCATGATCCTCGCTGGGCCCTGGCTGACTATAAACTACCGAGCCTTGAGCATTTAACCGCCATTCATCTGTCATAACTCTGGCGCAATGCTGTTCAAAACGTTACTAATATTAAGTGTTTCTGCTTTTATTACCTGAATTAAATAATTAATTAAAACGACGTTTCATTTTTATTGAATTTATACGCCGTTTCAAATATGCTGACTGAGTGAAGAAAACACCGGGCGATCTGTGACACTGTCACTGCCACACAGAGCCAACTGGTAGCCTGGTGTTTTCTTCATGACTTGAACTCCCAGAAATCCTCCCGTTCACTTTGCCATCAACCAAGTTACAACTTCTCTTCTTATGGCAAGCCATCTTCTATGTAGCCGATGGTATCAATGCCTAAATAACTATTTGTTACAGGGTAACTACTTTCACAACTGTAAAAATTCCCATATACTGGATATATTAACAGTTTGGTATCCAGGATAGAGCATTAATGACCGCGGAAGGACATCTCATTTTCTCTGTTGCTTGCGCGATTTTCGCCAAAAAAGCAGAGGTGACGCCTGAACTCGCCAATGGCGACTGGTGGCGGATTATTCCTGCCGCCCTTCTAACTTCATTGTTACCCGACATCGATCACCCAAAATCAGTGTTAGGCCAGCGCTTGCGCTGGATAGCCATCCCCATATCACGTGCCTTTGGTCATCGCGGTTTTACTCACAGCCTACTGGCAATCGCCGGTGGTATGATGTTATTTCAGCTAGACGTCCCCCGCAGTTGGCCAATACCCGCCGATGCGCTACACGCCATGATTATTGGGTACTTCAGCCATCTCCTGGCCGATATGCTTACTCCCGCAGGTGTCCCTCTACTGTGGCCGTGCCGTTGGCGCTTCTGCGTCCCCTTGCTGAACTCACAAAAAGGTAACCAGTTAGAACGAGTCCTATGCCTGTGCCTGGTTGCTTTTGCCATCTATTGGCAAGGTGATTACACATTCCCTGTGCAGTCATATTTTGAGCAAATAAAAAATATCCGGCTGTGAAGCTGATGAAGTGGTGATTTATTGCTCTTTTTTGTGATTATCTAACCAAATTAATCAAAAAAATTATATTAAATTCCATTCGGATATAAGTGGGCCTATGGGCAAGCTGTTACGATATTTACATTGCTACACATGGTGCGTAGCTCGTTGACTTAAAGAAAAGAAGATTGGAGAAATGGGGATGAATCTACCGCTCGTATTAAACGTGCTGGTTTTTATTGCGCTCCTTTTGCTGCTGGCGCAAACCCGCCATAAGCAATGGAGTCTGGCAAAGAAAGTGTTGGTCGGCCTGGTTATTGGCGTCGTGTTCGGCTTGGCACTGCAGCTGATTTATGGCTCAGAGGATCCCGTTCTTAAAGCATCTATTGGCTGGTTTAATATTGTCGGTAACGGCTATGTACAACTGCTGCAAATGATCGTAATGCCTCTGGTATTCGTCTCTATTCTGAGCGCGGTAGCCAAGCTGCACAACGCATCTTCCCTGGGCAAGATCAGTTTCCTGACTATCGGTACCCTGCTCTTTACTACGCTGATCGCTGCGCTGGTGGGCGTATTGGTAACCAATCTGTTTGGGCTTTCTGCCAGTGGCCTGGTCCAAGGGACTCAGGAAACGGCACGTCTGTCGGCAATTGAAAGCAACTATGTCGGCAAAGTTGCCGATCTCAGCGTGCCGCAGTTGATCCTGTCATTTATTCCGAAAAACCCATTTGCCGATTTGACTGGCGCTAACCCCACATCGATCATCAGCGTTGTCATTTTTGCCGCTTTCCTGGGCGTCGCTTCACTACAACTTCTTAAAGACGATGGTGAGAAAGGTAAGCGCGTTTTATCAGCTATCGATACCCTGCAAGCCTGGGTAATGAAGCTGGTTCGTTTGGTTATGAAGCTCACGCCTTACGGTGTACTGGCTTTAATGACCAAAGTCGTAGCAGGTTCCAACATCAGCGATATCCTCAAGCTGGGTAGCTTTGTGGTCGCATCGTATCTTGGCTTGGCGATTATGTTCGTCGTGCATGCCATACTACTAAGCGTGATTGGGGTTAACCCTCTGAAATTTTTCCGCAAAGTTTTGCCAGTGTTGACGTTTGCCTTTACCAGCCGTTCCAGCGCCGCCAGCATCCCTTTGAATGTTGAAGCGCAAACCCGTCGTCTAGGCGTGCCGGAGTCCATTGCCAGCTTCTCGGCATCCTTTGGCGCCACTATCGGCCAGAACGGTTGTGCAGGGCTTTACCCGGCAATGCTGGCGGTAATGGTTGCTCCTACAGTAGGTATCAATCCGCTGGATCCGGTCTGGATCGCCACGCTGGTCGGAATTGTAACCATCAGTTCCGCAGGGGTTGCCGGAGTTGGTGGCGGTGCTACGTTCGCGGCGCTGATTGTTCTGCCTGCCATGGGCCTGCCCGTGACGCTGGTTGCCCTACTGATTTCAGTTGAACCCCTGATCGATATGGGCAGAACGGCACTGAACGTCAGCGGTTCAATGACTGCGGGTACTGTCACCAGCCAATTGATGAAGCAAACTGACAAGACCATCATGGAGAGCGAAGACGAAGTGGAATTGGCTCAGCGGTAAAGCTGATCAAAGTACGGCAGCATAATCTGAACCGGTGTAATTGCACCGGTTTTACGCGATTTTCTCAAGTGTTTGAAAATAAACACCCACCGGTTTTTTACGATCCATATTCTGTAGCCGCTCGGTTTTAACAACCGAAAAAATAAAGTAAAAATGCCAGTCGGATTTAACTGACTGGCATTTACTCGCTAGTGCACCCAGATAAAAAGGCGTCGCTGACTAAAACGGATAGTCGTGATACCCCATCTGCTCTGAAATCAGACGTGCAGCGGTATGTAACTGGGCGACATACCCATCTTTAGCTTCTTCAGAGAAACGGATAGTTGGGAAGGAAATACTCAAACCGGCAATCACTACGCCAAAGCGGTCAAACACGGGCACTCCGATGCAACGCAGCCCCTCTTCCTGCTCTTCATTATCTTCACCGTATCCCTGCTCACGTACTTTATCCAGAGCAGGTAATAACGCTGTTGTGCTGGTGAGTGTGTGCGGCGTACTGCGAGTAAACTCAATATGGGAGAGGATCTCTTCAACTTCAGCGCGGTCACGCCAAGCCAGCAGTACTTTACCGATAGCAGTACTGTGCAATGGGTTACGGCGCCCAATACGCGAATACATACGCAAGTTGTACATTGAGTCAATCTTGTGGATATAGACGATACTGTCTTCGTCTAATGCACCAAGGTGAATGGTTTCGCGAGTCTGATTTGACAGTTCGCGCATCTGAATATCGGCACTGCGGATCAAATCAACGTTTTGCAGTGACTTCGCCCCAAGCTCAAACAGTTTGAGGGTAAGAGAATACTTCTCAGATTCGCCTTCCTGCGAGACGTATCCCAAAGACTTCATAGTTTGCAGGAAACGATATACGGTACTTTTGGACATCATTACCCGCTGGGAAAGCTCGGTAATGCCGATCTCGCGTTCGTCACCCAGTGCCTGCAGAATGCCAAACACTTTCAATACTGATGAAACCGAATCCGGTTGCTTGTCTAGATCTGCGTTAGCCATGGTAACTACCTTACTCAACTGTTTTTTGTTTTAGGAAATTTGAACAAGAGTTTCAGTATAATCGGAACATTTCACTTCGTGCAATGAAAGTTGCGCAATAATTACTGCTAATGAATTAACTGACCGCACGCATCTTACCCTTTTACACTTGGTACATAAACTGCTGATGCATTCGGCAGCAAATATGATTAGCATGTTAATATTCCCTCTATTTAATAAATACCGCCGCTATGACGCAACCTTGTTCCGATGGTTTACCTCTCCCCCAACGATATGGGGCGATCCTTGCCATTGCTCTGGGAATTACCGTTTCAGTGCTTGATGGAGTTATCGCCAATGTTGCCTTGCCAACCATTGCTCGCGACCTGCAAGCGAGCCCGGCAAGTTCGATCTGGATTGTGAACGCCTATCAATTGGCTATCACTATCTCATTACTTTCGTTGGCCTCGCTGGGGGATCTCATTGGTTACCGCCGTGTCTATCTGGCCGGGTTAGTGATATTCAGCATTACCTCAGTATTCTGCGCACTGTCAGACTCGCTGACAACGCTAACAATTGCCCGCGTCTTACAGGGGTTTGGCGCTGCAGCGATTATGAGCGTCAACACGGCACTCATTCGCATCATCTATCCCCAACGTTACCTTGGTCGTGGTATCGGTATCAACTCGCTGATTGTTGCCTTCTCTTCTGCAGCAGGCCCCACCGTCGCCGCAGCCGTTCTCTCTGTTGCTTCTTGGCAATGGCTATTTGCCGTCAATCTACCAATAGGGATTGTCGCCCTTATCCTGGGAACAAAATTCCTGCCGGCCAATAGCCAGAAGAGCAACAGTCGGCGTTTTGACACTACCAGTGCGGTGATGAATGCCTTAACGTTCGGTCTACTGATCACAGCCATAAGTAGTCTTGCTCAAGGACACAGCATGCTGTTGCTTACTGCCGAGATCGCAGCACTGCTTATTATCGGCTACTTCTTTGTCCGCCGTCAGTTGAACCAAACCTCCCCGCTATTGCCGGTAGATTTGCTGCGTATTCCTATTTTTGCTTTGTCTATGGGCACCTCAGTTTGCTCCTTTGCTGCACAAATGTTGGCAATGATATCGCTGCCCTTCTTCCTGCAAGGTTCATTGGGGCGTGACGAGGTTGAGACCGGCCTGCTGCTGACACCCTGGCCGCTGGCGATCATCATAATGGCACCGATTGCCGGCAGGTTGGTGGAGCGTATTCACGCAGGATTACTCGGCGGGATTGGTTTGGCGACCTTCGCACTTGGTCTGTTTCTGTTGGCCTTACTGCCCAATGACCCGACAAATCTGGATATTGTTTGGCGCATGGTACTTTGCGGAGCCGGATTCGGCCTATTCCAGTCACCCAATAACCACACCATCATTTCTGCCGCTCCGCGCCACCGTAGCGGAGGTGCCAGTGGTATGCTCGGTACTGCACGTTTATTAGGGCAAACGTCCGGAGCCGCTTTGGTAGCACTAATGTTTAACCTGTTTCACACCGATGGTACACACGCTTCGCTGATACTGGCGGGGGTCTTCGCCAGCGTTGCAGCAATAGTGAGTTGCTTACGTATGACACAGCCCCATACAGTAGCCTCAAAGTAAAAAGGCCCATTCTCAGGCATAAAAAAACTGCACCTTAATCAGTTTTCAGGAAACTTTTGGGGTGCAGTTCGAAAAGCCGTTTTGGAAGCTGTTATTTCAGATACTGACCGGAACGCAACGCTTCAATACGCTTATCAAGCGGTGGATGCGACATGAACAACTCACTGAATGATTTGGATTTACCATTGATGCAGAATGCCATCATGCTACCCGTCTCTTGCGGTTCATAGCTGGTTTTCAGTCTCTGTAGCGCCGCAATCATCTTTTCGCGCCCAACCAGTTTGGCTGAACCTGCATCAGCGTGAAATTCACGGTGGCGAGAAAACCACATGGTGATAATACTAGCCAGGATGCCAAACACCAGTTCCAGTACCATCGACACGCCGAAGTAAATCATCGGGTTGCCATTGCCTTCCCCCTCACCATCGCGATTCCCCAAGAAGCCAGCGGCCACTTGCGCAATCAGACGAGAGATAAAGATCACAAAGGTATTCACAACCCCCTGGATCAAAGTCATTGTAACCATATCACCATTGGCAATGTGGCTGATTTCATGGGCAATAACAGCCTCAGCTTCGTCACGGCTCATACTTTGCAGCAAACCGGTACTCACAGCGACCAGAGAGGCATCGCGGCGTGCACCTGTCGCAAAGGCGTTGATATCCGGGGCATGATAGATCGCAACCTGTGGCATGGCAATGCCAGCCTGTTGCGACTGACGCTGAACAGTTTGCAGCAGCCAGTTTTCAGTTTCATTACGCGGTTGTTCAATCACTTCTCCGCCCACGGAGCGCAGAGCCATCCATTTGGACATCAGCAGCGACACAAATGCGCCGCCAAAACCGAACAGGCCAGCCATAATCATCAGGCCCTGAACGCTACTGGATTGGATCCCTGTCAGGCTGAGTACCAGCCCGAAAACCAACATCACCGCCAGGTTGGTAAGCAGGAACAGAGCTATACGCATCATAGAATGTTTACTTCCTCATAAATGTTAACAAAACGCTGCTTGATATACGCAGATCGTATGGGCAATTGTCACAATTTCAAGCATTGCATGCCATTAACCTACTAAAAATACGAAACTTTACAATATCAACGCCAAAACGTGCCTTGGCAAATTGTAATTGATTGTTGCGTAAAGGAGTGAAATTTTATGGGGATTTTTTGTAAAACGTTTAAGTATTAAAAAAGCGCACCCTGAGGTGCGCCTTATCTGTTTTAACAGAAAACCTTGCTATTTAACCGCTGGCGTCTGTTGTGATGGTTGCTGCTTCTCAATGTTGGCAAGATCCAAGGCTATTCTGACCGTTTCATCAAGATATGGGTCTGGATCCTTGTAATCCTTTGGCAGTTCATCAAGGGATTTCAACGGTTTCTTCCCTTCACGCTGCAGGCGTTCATTGATACGCTTCAAACGCGTAGCGTCATCATCATGGTTTTCTTTCTCGCGTATAGCCAGATTGAGAGAAGCAATATTACGCTTATCTTTCAGAGCCTTATAGTGCGCTATATTTTGAGCGATGTACTGGAACTCTGGATCCTTGGCGATACGTTGCTCATGGTCCTTCAGTAACGCCGGTTCAAATGGCTTCAAATCACCCGTTTTGGTGTATGTCGCCGCATTGATACTATCCCAAGGCATAGCGTTATCTTCGAAGCTCTCACCGGTTTCTGCCGGGTCGATCCCCGTCGGCATCAGAATATCTGGCGTGACACCTTTACGTTGGGTACTGCCACCATCTACACGGTAGAACTTCTGGATGGTATATTGCACGGACCCCAGCGCAGGCCATTCTGGACGCAGCATCTGATCGTAGATACGGTTCAGCGAACGGTATTGCTGCACTGTACCTTTACCAAAGGTCGGTTCACCCACGATCAGCGCACGGCCATAATCCTGCATTGCAGCAGCGAAGATCTCGGAAGCAGAAGCACTCAAGCGATCAACCAGCACCACTAGCGGACCTTTGTAGTAAACAACACCATCTGTGTCCGCATCTTCGCGGATCTTTCCGTTGTTATCACGCACCTGCACAACAGGGCCACTAGGGATAAACAGGCCGGAAAGCGACACGGCTTCGGTCAATGCCCCGCCCCCATTGGAACGCAAGTCAATAATCAGGCTGTCCACATTCTGCTTGGCCATCTTTTGTAGCTGGACTTTCACATCGTCTGTCAAGCCAACATAGAAACCAGGAATGTCCAACACCGCTACTTTCTGATTACCAACGGTTTTGATGGTCATTTTCACCGCACGGTCTTCCAGACGGATACGTTCGCGTGTCAACGTCACCATGCGGGTTTTGGTGCCCTTGCCTGCTGGCAGGATCTCCAGACGCACCTTGCTACCCTTCGGCCCCTTGATAAGAGATACAACATCGTCAAGACGCCAACCAATCACATCGACCATCGGTTTACCCGCCTGACCAACACCAACAATACGATCGCCGATGGAAATCGCCTTGCTCTTGGTTGCTGGGCCACCAGGGACCATTGAATTGATTACCGTGTAGTCATCCTCCATTTGCAACACCGCGCCGATCCCTTCGAGTGAGAGACTCATTTCAGTGTTGAACTGTTCGGTATTACGAGGTGACAGGTAATTAGTATGCGGATCTATCTCATGTGCAAAAGCCGTCATAATCAGAGAGAAAACGTCTTCGCTGTTGCTTTGCGTCAGGCGCTTAATAGCAGACTGATAGCGTTTAGTTAGCGTTTCTCGGATCTCTTTATCCGTTTTGCCAGTCAGCTTCAGATTCAGTTGGTCATATTTGACCTTGGCATCCCAAAGACGATCCAGCTCGGCTTTATCTTTTGCCCACGGAGCTTTGCTGCGGTCCAAATCGATGGTGTCATTGCCGGTAAAATCCATCGGTTTTTCCAGCAGGGACAAAGCATACTGATAACGTTCAAAACGGCGTTTCTGTGCCAGATTGAATAGCGCATATGGCGTATCCAACTTGCCGGATTTCAGTTCTTCGCCCAAGGTATTGCGTCTAGCAGCAAATTGGGCAACGTCTGAAGCCAACAATACGTTATGGCTGTAGTCCAGCATGTTCAGGTAGCGATCAAAGATCTTGCCTGAAAAATCCTCATCCAGACTAAACTGGCGGTAATGCGAACGCATGAAGCGCGAAGTTACACGCTCACTTACGGTCGTGTGTTGCGCTTCCTGCGAAAGCTGAGGCAGTTGATCGATACGAATGTTGGCGGTATCAGCGCCATAACTGACCCCAGCCCACAGCAGTGCCGCAACTGCTGTTAATCTGATAAATTTGTTCATGCCTTGGTTGGCCTCCGTATCAGAACTGCAAGTGTTCTGCGCGCACAATCATCGCCAGACCGGAAGAAAGCTGTACACGTACGCCATCTTTAGCGATTTCGAGTACGGTTGCATCCATTGCGCTCTTACCTGCTCTGACTTTAATTCCTTGGCCAATTTGCAGTTTAGAGATATCTGTGACTGGCACATGACGTGGCTGGTTCTCCTCTTGTTTTACTTCACGAGGTTCACGAGCTTGCTGTGGGCGAGTTTGTGGGCGTGGCTTGCGGTTCTCTGTGGCTGCGGCAGCACCTTCACGGCGTACAGCTGGCTTTTTACCGGCAGGACGCGGACGGCGAGGCTCGGCAGCGGCAGACTCACCAGCGGCTTCACGTTTTTTGGCGTTCTGTTCCGCTCGCTGTGCCTGAACACGCGCTTTAGCTTCTTCAAGCTGCTGACGCGCATGATCGACATGCTGCTGCTCCAGTTCACCGCACGGATTTCCGTCCAGGTCGACACGCTGCGCGCCCACCTTGACGCCGTACAGGTAACGCCAGCTCGAGGTGTATAAGCGCAGAGCGGAACGTAATTGCGTTTTACTGAGGTTTTCTTCCCCCTGCATACGTTCAACCAGATCCTGAAAAATACCAATTTTCAGAGGACGCGCTTCACCTTCTGCGCTAAAGCAGAGCGGGAAACGCTCGGCAAGAAAAGCTATGACTTCTTTGACTGAGTTCAACTTGTGTTGATTTTCCATGAAATTTCCTGATTACAACGGGTTGCCAACAAGCCGCAGGCATGAACAGGCGTCATTATAATGACGCTATCGCTAAATACCACGTTAACCGTAGATCAACTTGCAGCTACAGTGACGTATTTCGCACAACTGCACAGTGCCAGCTGTCCGCAAAGCCCCGCTACCACTGCTTTCAGGCCAATTTCATCCTGTTCATCGAAGCGTTGAAAAACTGTGCTGTCGATATCCAGAACACCGATAACCTGACCGTCGACTTCTAACGGCAACACAATTTCTGCATTACTGGCAGCATCGCAGGCGATATGACCGGGAAATGCATGAACATCGTCAACACGTTGCACCCTGTTTTCCGCGACTGCGGTGCCACACACACCTTTACCGATGGGAATACGCACACAGGCTACTTTGCCCTGAAACGGGCCAAGTACCAGTTGATTGTCATCCATCAGGTAAAAACCCACCCAGTTGACGTCATTCAATCGTTCATTGAGCAGCGCACTGGCGTTGGCCAAAGCTGCGATGAAATGAGTTTCCCCCTCCAGCAGTGCATTCAAGTCACGTTTTAATTCCGCGTAGAATTGTTCTTTAGTCATCTCTTAACCGTTATTACTCTTGGATAGTCCAGGCTTGCCCCGTATAAAATAAGCATTAAATGCGTATGCCCACAAGGTGAATCATCTGTTGCTTCACAAAACAGTGCCTCGCAAGGTATGTTTGCCAGCTTGACAGTATTTTTAACCTGCCATGTTCGCCGTATCCAGACTAAGAAAATGCTCATTTTGAGCTACGATAAGTAAACCCAAAAGGTTCAGAACAGCCTTTCATGATGAATATAAACGCCATCGTCCCGTTGTCCAAAGCACGCTACCAACGCTGTTGCGAATGCGATTTGCTGTTTTCACTGCCGCCACTGAGCAGAAAACAAGCCGCTTACTGCCCACGCTGCAATGCCAAGGTAGTGCTTGGCCGCGACTGGTCAATGACACGCCTGACAGCGATTGCGGTAGCCATGCTCTTGCTGATGCCGTTTGCCTTCACTGAACCCTTGATCAGCATCAGGCTGCTCGGCACCCGTATCAACGCAAGCCTCATGGAGGGGATCTGGCAAATGAGCAGCCAGGGAGACCCTATCACAGCAAGCATGGTGGCATTCTGCACCATTGGTGCTCCACTTACGCTGGCATTGTCCTTGTTGTATCTAAGATTTGGTAGCGCATTGGGCATGAACCTGCGGCCAGTTTTGCTAATGCTGGAGCGTCTCAAAGAGTGGGTCATGCTGGATATCTATCTGATCGGCATGGCAGTGGCGGCAATCAAGGTTAAGGAATATGCGGATATTCAGATGGGCAGCGCGATGATTGCCTATCTGACACTCACGCTGCTTAGCATTCTTACATTAATCCATCTGAATCTGGAGCAACTTTGGGAACGCTACTATTCCCAGGAGCAACGCGCTGGCAACCCAGAAACACTGCTCGTTTGTCTGGCCTGCCATTATACCGGTTTTCAGGACCAACGCGGGCGTTGTCCTCGCTGTCATGTTCCGATACATCACCGGCAACCCCATAGCCTGCAAAAAACCTGGGCTGCACTGATAGCCGCAATGGTGCTACTGTTCCCTGCCAATCTGCTGCCCATCTCGATTGTTTATGTCAATGGCGCGCGGATGGAGGATACCATTTTCTCTGGCGTAGTGTCTCTGGCTACCTCTGGCAATATACCAATCGCCGCCATTGTGTTTATTGCCAGCGTTCTGGTGCCTTTCACCAAGGTGATTGTGCTGCTGATGATCCTTTTCAGCATTCATTTTAAAACGCCGCACAGCCTGAAGACACGCATTCGTCTGCTGCGGCTGGTGGCCTGGGTTGGCCGCTGGTCGATGCTTGATCTGTTTGTTATTTCGTTGATGATGTCGCTCGTCAACCGTGACCAGCTATTATCTTTCACTATGGGGCCCGCCGCTTTTTACTTTGGGTCTGCGGTTATTTTAACTATCCTTGCCGTTAAGTGGCTAGACAGCCGATTGATTTGGGATGCACATGCAACAGGAAACGCCGAGTACGCCGACTGAGGCTAGAATCAAGAACAAGCGCCGCATTTCACCATTCTGGTTATTGCCGTTTATCGCCCTGCTGATCGCCGGCTGGCTGGTATACAACAACTTTGAGGAGCGCGGCACGACTATCACTATCGATTTCAAATCGGCAGCCGGGATTGTTGCTGGCAGAACGCCAGTTCGCTACCAGGGTGTCGATGTCGGTACCGTCCAAAGTATCTCGCTGAGTAAAGACTTGCGTAACATCGTCGTGGAAGCCAGCATCAAAAACGATCTTGAAGATGCATTACGCGAAGGAACGCAATTCTGGCTGGTTACGCCCAAAGCCTCACTAGCGGGAGTTTCTGGCCTGGATGCATTGGTAGGCGGGAATTACGTTGGCATGATGCCTGGCCCCGGCAAACCTCAGACCCATTTCGTCGCATTGGATAATCAGCCCAAATATCGTCTGAATACGGGCGAACTGCTGATCCACCTGCATGCCGATGATCTTGGCTCACTGAATTCCGGTTCTCTGGTTTATTACCGCAAAATTCCCATTGGTAAAGTCTATGACTACACGATTTCTGAAGGAAACGATGGCGTAACTATCGATGTCCTGATCGAACGCCGTTTTGCCAATCTGGTGAAAGACAGCAGCCGTTTCTGGAATGTCTCGGGGTTTAAAGGCGACTTCAGCCTGTCGGGGGCATCGGTACAGATGGAGAGCCTGGCAGCGCTGGTTAACGGTGCAATAGCTTTGGATTCCCCAACCGATGGCAAACAGGCTGAAACTCATCAGAACTTTACTCTTTACCCAGACCTGGCCCGCAGCCAGCGCGGTGTTAACGTTACGTTAGAACTTCCTAATGGTAACAACCTGAGTGAAGGCCGTACTCCACTGATTTATCAAGGTTTACAGGTGGGTACCCTTACTCGCCTGATTTTGCAGGCGGACGGCAAAGTCACTGGTGAGTTGACTATCGATCCTTCGATTGTCGATCTGATGCGAAGCGGTACCCGTATTGAAATGCATAGCCCCAGGATCAGCTTTAATGATACCAAGCTAAGCCAGTTGCTGACGGGCAATACGTTAGAACTGGTGCCTGGTGAGGGTGGGCCCCAACATCACTTTACTGTCCTTGACAGCAACAGAACGCTGCTGCAGCAGCCGGGGGTTCTGACAATAACTTTGCATGCTCCGCAAAGTTACGGCATCGACGTTGGCCAGCCATTAATTGTCCACGGCATCAATGTAGGGCGTGTTCTGACGCGAACGCTGACAGACGACGGCGTGAGCTTTACAGCAGCGATTGAGGCGCAGTATCGGCAGTTGATCCATCAAGACAGCAAATTCGTGGTTAACAGCCGCCTGGACGTCAAATTTGGCCTGGATGGAGTGCGCGTATTGGGGGCCAGTGCGCAAGAGTGGCTTGACGGTGGTGTGCGGATTATTCCGGGCAATAAAGGGGAACCCGCAACGCACTACCCCCTTTACAGTAATTTGGAAAATGCCGAAAACGGTATTGTTGACAGCACGCCGAAGCCAACGCTAACGCTAAAGGCAACCAGTTTGCCCGACGTGCAGACCGGTTCGGTCGTGCTATACCGCAAGTTTCAGGTAGGTGAGATTATCAGCATTCGGCCTAAAGCCAACGAATTCGAAGTTGATGTCTATATCAGCCCGGAATACCGCAACTTGCTGACCAATGAGAGCATTTTCTGGGCTGAAGGTGGAGCCAAGATCCAGTTGAATGGCAGCGGTATTTCAGTACAGGCTTCGCCACTTAATCGTGCATTGAAAGGCGCTATCAGTTTTGACAATTTGCAGGGTGTCAAACTGGAAAAAGGAGCGAAACGCACTCTCTATATTTCCGAAACCGCTGCACGCGCCGTTGGTAGCCAGATTACTTTGCGCACGTTTGATGCCAGTAAACTCTCCCCAGGTATGCCGCTACGCTATCTCGGCATCGATATCGGCCAGGTCGAGTCACTGAAGCTGGCACCGGAAAAAAATGAGGTATTAGCTCAAGCCGTGCTGTACCCCGAGTATGTGCGGGCGTTTACGCGTTTTGGCAGCCGTTTCTCCATTGTTTCCCCAGAAATATCCGCAGCTGGAGTCAACAACCTTGACACGTTACTACAGCCCTATATCAACGTGGAACCCGGTCATGGCCACCTGACGCGTATTTTTGAATTACAGGAATCAAGCATTACCGATTCACGCTATCAGGATGGATTGGCCGTTATACTGGATGCGGCAGATACGGGGTCACTGCAGGTCGGAACTCCGGTGTTATTCCGTGGTGTTGAAGTGGGAACCGTTACTGGCCTCTATCTGGGCGAACTGTCAGACCGCGTTAACGTTAAACTGCGTATCAGCAAGAAATTCCAGCATCTAGTGCGAAACAACAGCGTATTCTGGCAGGCGTCGGGTTATAACCTGCAGTTCGGTCTGACTGGTGGCGTGATTAAGAGTGGTACCTTCCAGCAGTTTATTCGCGGCGGGATTGCCTTTGCTACGCCACCCAGCATTCCGCTGGCACCAAAGGCCGTCCCCAATAAACACTTCCTGCTCAACGCGGAAGAGCCCAAAGACTGGCGTGGATGGGGAACCGCCATTCCTAAAAACTAAACTGCGTTACTCTGTAGTGCGCTGCTAGCCGATTAAGAAAAAATCCAGTCTTTTTCATCGGCAAGGTTCATTATACCGAACCTTGCCGATGTTCTCAGAGCAATATTTTATGTTAAACTAGCCCCTTGATTTTTTTTCGCCCTGAGAGCCCCCCTGTGGCTAAACCTGCTCCTGCTTTTCTGCCCGCTGCTTTTCTCGACGCCACTCGCGCCATTATGCCAGACCATTTATCGATGGATGACTTTGTCACCATTTGTCAGCAACCTTTACGCCGCAGCCTGCGCGTCAATACCTTGAAAATTAGCGTCACTGACTTCCTAGCGCTGGTAAAAGATTATGACTGGCGGCTGGAACCCATTCCCTGGTGCCCTGAGGGTTTTTGGATCGAGCGCGAGGATGAGGCGTTACGTTTGGGCAATGCAGCCGAGCATTTGAGTGGCCTGTTCTACATTCAAGAAGCCAGTTCCATGTTACCAGTGAGCGCTTTGTTTGCCGAACGGCCAGAACTACGCCGAGTGCTTGACGTTGCCGCAGCACCAGGTTCCAAAACTACCCAGATTGCTGCGCTGATGGATAATCAGGGGGGCATTGTTGCTAACGAGTACTCTGCCAGTAGGGTCAAGGTTCTGCATGCCAACATCAGCCGTTGCGGTGTCAGGAATGTCGCATTGACGCACTTCGATGGCCGAGTATTTGGCGCCGCATTGCCCGAAAGCTTCGACGCCATTTTGTTGGATGCCCCCTGCTCTGGTGAAGGTGTCGTGCGTAAGGACCCGGATGCCATGAGTAACTGGTCGCCCGAAAGCGTTACACGCATTGCGCAAACCCAGCGAGAACTCATCGACAGTGCGTTTCACGCTTTGGCACCCGGTGGCGTGATGGTCTACTCTACCTGTACTCTGAACGCTCAGGAGAATCAGGATGTAGTGACCTATCTATTGGCCACGTACGGCGATGCCGTGAGCATTGAACCGCTGACAGAATTATTTCCTGATGCACACAGGGCATCAACTGCGGAAGGCTTCCTGCACGTATTCCCACAGATTTACGATAGCGAAGGTTTTTTTGTCGCCCGCCTGCGTAAAAACCATAGCGTCACACCGTTGGCCAAACCTGGCTACACCTTAGGAAAGTTCCCTTTTTCGCCACTTTCAGCCAAAGATTCCGCGCAGATCAAGCAGGCGGCGAGAGCTGCTGGATTAGCTTGGGATGAAACAGGCAGACTGTGGGCGCGAGACAAGGAAATCTGGCTGTTTCCTGCTGAACTGGAAGCATTGATCGGCAAAGTGCGTTTTTCTCGTATTGGAATCAAATTGGCCGAACGATTCACAAAAGGATTCCGTTGGCAACATGAAGCCGTGATTGCCTTGGGTGCAAGTGACCCCAAAAATACCTTTGAACTTGACGCCACGTTGGCACAGGAGTGGTTTCACGGCCGCGATCTCTATCCATCTGCGCTGCCACAGGGAGACGAGTTTATTCTCACCTATCAACAGCAGCCTTTAGGATTAGCCAAACGTATAGGCAGCCGGATTAAAAACAGTCTGCCACGGGAATTAGTGCGCGACGGCACCTTGGATTTTCATCAGTAAACCTTGTGCGATTAACGGATGGCGATACCGCGCCCGGCGAAAAAACGCCCGAATTCGTTCAACTTAATCGTGACATGTTGTCGCGTTTCGCGGCTATCACCGGACGGATTATGGAAAGTGACCGTATCTTTATCCGCAGCAATCAGTAATACCAGATGTCCGCCGCGTGTTGGTGGCGGCGTCTGTGGTTGCCGAATGGAGGGGTGCACAGAAGCCATAAAATAACGATACTGGGTCAACAACTGAGGTAGTTCATCTACACTGACATCAATCTGCACGGATGCCGTCAGTGAAAACTGTTCGCCAACAAATTCAACAAAGGGCGCATAAATCAGCCCTTTGATTTGCTTTCCCTCGCGCACATAAGCGCCATAAGGCAAACTACGGCGTGCCAGTTCCAGAAGCGGCGGAGCCGTGCCATCACGATGCGCAAGCACCATTTTCAAACAGGCCATTCCACAGACATGGTTTGCCCATTCACAGTACTCCGCCTGATCGGCAGCACCACTTTCCGCCCAGTTGGCATCATCGGCAAGAGCTGCGCGGCCTTTGATCAGATCAACTGCCAACTCGGGTGTCGCCCACTGACAAAAATAGGGAACTGTCGACTGCGCCATTGCTTAGAACTTTTCAATAACTTTAAAGTGCATCAGCACCAATGTCATATCCGGTGAGAACAGTTCGTACTCTTCAAAAAAGCGCTTATGCTCTTTGCGCCAATAGGCAAGCGTTCGGTCGCCTTCACCTTCGGCCAGCGCGTGTGCCTCATCGACCTGTTCATAAGTGCTCATATCCACTTTGGTCAGCTCTATGACACACACCGGCTCATTTTTCCCATCCACCACGATAAATATATCGCCAGTCTGTGGAATGCCCTCACCGTCAAGGTTGGAGCAAGTGGCTGTCTTTATCCCGTCAAGAACCAGCTTTGCCAGTTCATCTGCCTGCCGCTCAGTGTCGCCAAATGCCCAACGTTCTACATCTTCGTATTTTTCTGGAAATGCCATAACTTTACCTTTATTGAATGAGCATCAAATCTATGATGTTCAGTATACCGCATCCTCTTGAACACGCATCTGCGGTGTTACTGCTCGGCCCTTCAGCCGCAAGCTTTTAGCGGATTTTCGGTAAATTTCTGTGCGTAAGTCTTTGCAACATGCATACTGTCGGTCAATATGTGCTAACGGCAGCTCGCCGAGGCGGCAATATGAACAAAGCAGAGAAAGATCCCGATGATACCTTCAGTGATTTACTGAAAATTATCGCTTTTACTGCGATCGTGATTGTCGGTTTGAGTATTTGGTATCTCTGCACCTAAACGGAATAAGGAAGCAAAATTGCCAAACAAACGTATGCAAACCAAGCATTGGAAAATGTTCGTGATCCTGGTGTTGATCTGCGGAGCCCTGTTATTACTGAGATGGGCTGCCATTATCTTCGGTTAGTCAGCGCCCTTTTCTCTCAAGCGTCTTGCCTGGTTGGGTGTTGTTTTGGCAACCGGCTCAAACAACTCCCTTAGATAGGCAACTCGGGCTTCGCCTTGTGGTAGCCACCATTGACACCAACGGCTTTTAACCTCCGCATGGTGACTGAGCCGATAATAAACTGCCAATTGTTCGACAAGTTTCATAGTTTTCCCTCCTGCTATTTGGCGCTTTCAGTATTGAATATGAAAACAAGAAGAAATACTGACGAGATGTTTTATATACTTCCGGTTTTATTCTTTCTCATCGGTGGCGAACCTTTAAATCAACTGCTACATTGACCAAAAATCACCCAGTTGGGGTTAGCGATGAGATACTCAGAGCAGGAGATAAAGCCAATATGGGATGAGGTTGCCAGGCTGATTGGCGACAGCGTAATGCAGCTTCGCCATCGTGGCGAAGTTTTGTCGGTAGAGACGCTTGCCAGCTATTTGGCAAAAAAATTAGCGGCAAATGATGATGTTGAGCAACGGATCCTGATTGGTGCAGCAATCAACATGCTGAAGAATGGAAAGTGAACCATTCCCTTAATGTCAGCCCTTTGGATATGTCTATACTCGTCATACTTAGAGTTGCTTGGTGTTGGCTTTCCTCGCTCACCCCAGTCACTTACTTGAGTAAGCTCCTGGGTATTCATTGCGTTGCCGCGTTACTCGCCCCAATTCTGGGCCTCGCCCCTGCGGGGCCAGCGCAAGCGCTGTTCAAAAACGCATTGCGTTTTTGTCAGGCAACTCGAATTATTTTGAGTATACAAGTTGTTTTACTAACCCACTCGTCAAAAATGATTGGGTAGCTTTGATATTGAGTGGTGTTCCTTAATCAAGGGTAATCTCATCAGCACGCCCCCACCTATGCAGTTTTGAACACGTGATTAAGGTCTCACATTTTGAATGTTAACGTTAACTTTTGTGATTAACATCTCAATGCTCACTCCTGGTGGGTTTATTTTAATAAAAGTTAACGTTAACAATAATACCAATCTCATCCATCAGGGCTTTCACATGAACCGCGAAACAAAAAAATATTATGTGCTGCTAAGTGGTCTGTTGTTCTTTTTTTTCTTTACCTGGTCTAGCAGTTTTTCGCTGATCTCCATCTGGTTGAATCAAAAGATTGGTTTACGTGGGGCTGAAACTGGCCTGATCTTTTCAGCAATATCGTTGGTAGCACTTTGTGCTCAACCGCTGTATGGCTTTGTTCAGGATAAATTGGGCTTACGCAAACATCTGCTGCAGTTTCTTGGCGTGATGCTGCTGCTCACAGGGCCGTTCTTCATCTATATTTATGCCCCGCTGCTGGCCCACAATCTGTTCATCGGCGCACTGGCGGGCGGCCTATTTATCGGCGCGACCTTCTTCGCCGGGATCGGTGCGCTGGAATCCTATACCGAGCGCGTCAGCCGTATTGTCGGTTTTGAATTTGGTCGCGCCCGCATGTGGGGCTCACTCGGCTGGGCGTGTGCCACCTTTTTCGCCGGGTTTATTTTTAACATTAATCCCAATATCAATTTCTGGCTGGCTTCTGCCTCGGCAGTAATATTCCTACTGCTGTTAAGCCAGATCCGAGAACTCAAGCCTAATGCGATGGTCGGGCTGGCATACGGCAAACCGGAAAATCTGAAATTAGCGGACGCGCTAGCCTTATTGCGCCTGCCCGGCTTCTGGGCGTTGGTGGTCTTTGTGCTCGGTATCAGCGTATACAACGTCTTCGACCAACAGTTCTCCGTCTACTTTGCCTCGCAGTTTCCAACCCAACAGGAAGGCAATCAGATGTACGGATTCCTGAACTCGTTGCAGGTTTTCCTTGAGGCTGGGGGAATGTTTCTGGCTCCGCTGCTGGTAAATCGTATCGGGGCCAAACAGGGGCTGCTGCTGGCGGGAAGCGTAATGGCGATCCGCATGTTCGGTTCCGGTCTGGCCAGCGGTGCGCTGATGATTTCAGCAATGAAACTGCTGCATGCCGTCGAACTGCCCATTCTGCTGATCGCCATCTTCAAATACATCGCTACGCGTTTTGACAGTCGCCTGTCTTCCACGCTGTATCTGGTGGGTTTCCAGTTTATTACCCAAGTGATGGCCAGCTTTCTCTCACCGTTGGCCGGCTACGGATATGATCATATCGGTTTCGCTCAGACCTACCTGTTGATGGGCTGTGCCGTTGCCTGTACCACGTTTATCTCTTACTTCCTGTTGCGCGGGGAACGCCCGTCTCAGGAAAGTCATTTCCAATCAGCAATGAAATCAAGTGAGTCTGCCCAATGAAAAAAGCCTTAGCTCAAGCTGAACATGCGGTTGAAGCTCTGCGCGCACAGCGTCAAGATGATTATTACCCGCGTTTCCATCTGGCTCCGCTTGCGGGGTGGATCAACGACCCCAATGGTCTGATCTGCATTGACGGGGTATACCATGTGTTTTTTCAGCATCATCCTTACGATGAAAACTGGGGCCCGATGCATTGGGGGCATGCCACCAGTAAGGATCTGGTACATTGGCAGCATCAACCTATCGCGTTAGCACCGGGTGACGATTACGACAAGGATGGTTGTTTTTCAGGCTGCGCGGTCGATGATAACGGCGTGCTGACACTGATCTACACCGGTCACGTCTGGCTAGGACAGGCCGGGGACGATAGCCAACTACGTGAAGTTCAATGTTTGGCTACCAGCCACGACGGCATCAACTTTATCAAACAGGGTCCGGTACTAAGCGCACCCGAAGGGATCATGCACTTTCGCGATCCCAAAGTCTGGCGTCAGGCCGATGAGTGGTGGATGGTGCTCGGTGCCAAAGAGCATAACCTCGGTCAGGCTCGGCTATATCGCTCCACCGACCTGCGCCATTGGCAGTTTGAGCGTGTGCTGGCCGCAGCAAGCTCGGAATCGCAAGGTT
Organism: Serratia aquatilis; assembly: GCF_044865145.1. NCBI lineage: Bacteria > Pseudomonadati > Pseudomonadota > Gammaproteobacteria > Enterobacterales > Yersiniaceae > Serratia > Serratia aquatilis. The sequence continues at coordinate 2,822,345 of NZ_CP173186.1, forward strand.
ATATGTGGGAATGTCCTGACATGTTCCCGCTAGCAGATCGGCATGTGCTGCTCTTTTCACCGCAAGGTCTGGCTGCTCAGGGCTATGATAACCGTAATCGATTCCAGAGTGGTTACCTGCTGGGCAACTGGCAACCAGAAAACGAATTTTCCATCACTCGGCCCTTTAGCGAACTGGATGCTGGCCATGATTTCTATGCTCCACAGACATTTGTTGCTGCCGATGGTCGCCGCCTGTTATTTGCCTGGATGGATATGTGGGAATCACCCATGCCGAGCAAGCAGCACGGTTGGGCTGGAGCGCTAACACTGCCGCGTGAATTGACCCTCAATGAGAAGGGGAAACTGCAGATGCATCCAGCGCGTGAATTGGCCGCATTGCGGGGCGAAAAGCAGCAGTTTGCTGCCGCTTTATACCGTAACCAACACCATACGTTGGGGGATAACCTGCAAGAGTTGATACTGACGGTAAACCTGGCTGCCAGCGACGCAGAACGCTATGGGATCAACGTTGGCCAGGCCGCCCGAATTTACGTTGACAATCAGGCACGTCGTTTAGTGTTAGAACGCTTTAGCCATGAACCCGCACTCTGTAGTTGCCGAAGCGTAGCACTGCCAGAAAGTGACAAGCTTGCGTTGCAGATATTTGTTGATCGTTCTTCATTGGAAGTATTTGTCAATCATGGTGAGGCCTGCTTGACCAGCCGCATTTATCCGCAGGATGGCGATCGCCATATTGCTCTATTTGCCGAGGCGGGAAGCGCACAGTTTGGTGAAATTGAGGCCTGGGCACTGAACTCTGTTTGGCTTTGAGATGTGCGTTGCTCCTGCCGATTGAGCAGGAGCCTACTTTCACAGCGATCCCCGTATCAGTAACGGGCAAGCAACCTTTACCGTTTTCTTATGTGGCAATTGATTAATCAAATGCAACGCAGCCTGCCGCCCCAATTCATAATGTGGTAACTGCACCGTAGTCAACGGCGGTTGAAACAACTCACCAATACCCACCATATTGTCATACCCAAGAACCGCGACCTGCTCAGGGATCTTCCAGCCCTGAGCTAGCAAGGTTTGATAGACCAGAAATGCCACGCGATCGTTACCGCACACCACCACATCACAATCTTGTTTGCCGCTAGAAAAATGGTTAGCCAAAATAGTGACGGTGTCACGATAACCTTCATCACCTTTGCTGAGATCGAGATGATATTGACGCAATTTTGTTACATCGCCACCAGCCTCTGCCCAGGCGCGCTCCAGTCCGTGCCGCCGCAATCCTGCCGCCAATGCGTATTCGGGTAAATAGATACACAGAGGTGCCTTATACCCACGTGCAAGCACTGCGCACATCGCGTCATGCTGCCCCTGTTCGTCGTCGGGAATATAACTGGCAACGCTATTTTCCGGGCTAATACAGTTAGCCAGTACCAGTTGCTGATCAAGTAACTTTCCAGGAAGGGAAACTTGGCGTAGACCCATGGTAGTAAAAATTACACCATCAGGCCGGTGTGCCAGCAGAAGATCGACCGTTTGTTCAGCAGCATCATCGGCGAACAGGTTGACGACAAAGCTGTTCCAGCCATGCTCACGCGCCGTTTTTTCAATCGAGAGGATCATCTCTACCGAAAATGGCGTTGTCGCAGTATCCAACGCCAGCACGCCAAGCGTTTTCACCCGGCTGCTATCGCCCCGTATACGGCGAGCAGCAAGATCCGGAACATAATCAAGTTGATCAATCGCTTGTTTAACACGTTGGTAGGTATCTGGCCGTAGTTTGCCGGGTTCGTTAATGGCGCGGGAAACCGTCATCAACGATACCCCGGCAAGTTTGGCAACGTCTTTCAGCGAGGCCATACACCTTTCTCTGTTTGGGATCGAAAGGCAGATAATCCCATAACTTAGCGCGAAACTCTACTCCACTCCGCTCGGTAAGATATCGGCCCAGATAGCCTGCGCCAGGTTACCTTTGGCAACCAATCTCAGTGGCCCTTCCCCATGTCGCCACCAACAGCCCTGACGCGCCGCTAACAAACGGCCATCAGGTAGTTGCCACTCTCCTCGTAATACGTAAAACACCCCTGCATGCAGCAAGGACAAACCAAAGGTTTCCACCATACGCTCTACACGGGCAGCCTGGTGACCACGGCGTGTCATGATGTTGAAATCTTGACTGTGGCCTCCTAACAAGGTGGCCTCCACTAGCACATCACCAGGAAATGAAAATGGCTCACCAATCTCTCGCAGGCGGTGGTCTATCTGCCCGGCACTGAGCAAATGCACACCATCGCCTTCCAGCAAGGTGATCGAGCGGTCAATATCGTTGAATACCGAGAACGGCCCATTCTGGGCAATAGTCGCAATACTGGCACGCCAACTAAATTGGCCACTGCCTTGAGGTTGGCTGGTAATTTCACGTGTTTCTCCGCCACCATTGCGCCACGGGCTGACCGGCAGACCGGCGAAGTCAAAATGGTTAAGGTTCATCATGCCTCCTGTTGGAAAGTTTTCAGCACTTGCAGGAACTCGATTCGGCTCTCCTCTTGCAAGGCATGACGCCCCTGAACAATAACCTGTCGGCCTGCAACAAACACATCACGGATTTGTTCTTTACCACCGGCAAACAGCCAGCGATTGAGAATAGATGCCGTAGGTGCCGCCGCCAGATAGGGATCGTCACCATCCAGTACCAGCCAATCCGCGCGATATCCCACCGCCAGTTGACCGAGTGCCACGCCACAGGCTTGCGCACCGCCTTGCAATGCCTGTTGGTAAAGAACGTTACCTACTGCTGGCTGCTCCGCCGTAGTCAGCCGATTGCGCCGCTGGTCGCGTAACCGCTGCCCATACTCGAACCAGCGCAGCTCCTCCACCACGTCTAACGAAACGTGGCTGTCCGATCCGATACCCCAACGTCCCTGTTGATGCAGGTAACTGTCCCCAGGGAAAATACCATCCCCCAGATTTGCTTCTGTTGTCGGGCACAGACCAGCAATCGCTTTGCTGTGCGCTAACTGCTCCAGCTCTTCACGATCCAGATGGGTGGCATGCACCAGGCACCAGCGCTTGTCCACGGGCAAGTGCTCATACAGCCAAGCTACTGGGCGCTGACCGCTCCAGGCAAGGCAGTCATTCACTTCTTTTTGTTGTTCAGCGATATGAATATGCACCGGTAGCGTTTGGTCAGAGGCAGTCAGGATTTGTTGCATCTGGCTCAGTTCCACCGCTCGCAAAGAATGAAAACAAAGCCCTTGATTCTGTAACGGTAACTCCGCCAATTGGCGGGCAATAACCTGTTGTTGCTCAAGATAACTCTCAACATTCTGAATAAAGCGCTTTTGCCCAGGCTGCGCAGGTTGTGCACCAAAACCGGCATAGCTATATAGAACTGGTAACAGTGTCATACCAATCCCGGCCTCCTGGGCCGCCTGGCTGAGGCGCCCGGTCATTTCACCGCGATCGGAGTAAGGTTTACCATCAGGAGCGTGATGCAGGTAATGGAACTCTGCAACCTGGGTATATCCCCCTTTAAGCATTTCGATATACAGTTGACGTGCAATAACCCCAACCTGCTCTGGGGTTAAACGCTGAACCAAACGATACATCAGGTCGCGCCAGGTCCAGAAACTGTCTTGCGGATCGCCCGCCACTTCGGCCAGCCCAGCCATAGCACGCTGGAAAGCATGGGAGTGCAGGTTCGGCATACCGGGTACTACGTCGCCGTGCAGATGAAGACAACCGGCAGAAGATGCATTTGGCGTCACTTGGTTCAGTTGACCAAAAGCATCGACATCCAGCCGAACATTCTGCGCCCAACCAGACGGGAGTAGTGCGCGAGAGGCAAAATATGCAGTCATAGCAGTATTCCATAGTAGGTTTAACAGCTAATAATGCGCAAAAAGCGCGCAAGTTAACGAAATGTTAGTCAGTTTGATTCATCTGGTGAACTGACACTGACTTGTATATACATATACGTACTCCAACATCAACAGTAAACTGATGTTATTATTTTTTTATTTGACGAGGTTAACGTCGTGGTAGATCAACAGACTGTCTTGCAGTTGGCCGCAGCAATGAGCGATACCCCCGCCCCGATCTATCTGCGGGTCAAGCAGGCGATAATAAGCCAAATCCGTGCAGGCCACTGGCAACCGCATCAACGCGTTCCCTCTGAAAGTGAACTGGTGGCTGAACTGGGTGTCAGCCGTATGACCATCAACCGTGCATTGCGTGAACTCACCAGTGAAGGATTCCTGATCCGCATGCAGGGTGTAGGTACATTCGTTGCAGAGGCTAAGGCACATACTGCCTTACTGGAAGTTCATAATATTGCCGACGAGATTGCCGGACGCGGGCATCGGCACAGCAGTAAAATTCTGCAATTGAAAGCACGCCCTGCCAGTGATGAAGAAGCCACCGCATTGGGTCTTGCACCGGGACAGCAAGTGTTCTACTCACAGATTGTGCATTATGAAAACGACGTGCCGGTGCAGATAGAAGATCGTTGCGTCAATCCCTCTATTGCGCCCGACTACATGAAGCAGGATTTCGATCAGGTTACCCCCTATATTTACCTGACCCAGGCCGCCCCGCTGACGGCAGGCGAACATATTGTGGAAGCGGTGATTCCTACCCAACAGGAACGTGAACTGCTGCAATTGGATGCGCAAGAGCCCGGCCTGGTGATCCATCGCCGAACCTGGTCAGGCAAAACGGTGGTTACCTCCGCACGTTTACTCTACCCAGGCAGCCGTTATCAACTGTTTGGCCGTTTTACCAACCAGGTCTGAATCTCCAGTCAGGCCGACCCTATCGGGGGAGGCCTTGTTTGCATTATTGCAGTGCACCAGCCCCCTTTCAGGCGTTTCATCACATCTTGATAACAAATTTTCAGCCTCTCTCTTGTGGCATATCGATGAATGCGTTAGGTTGTTTTTAATTGTATATACAACCATGTAGGAGTTGAACACCATGACGTCTGAGATCCACTGCGATAGCCTGTGGCACGGCGCAGATATTGTCACCATGCGTAACGGCAAGTATCACCTCATCAAAGATGGCGCGATCGCTGTACGTGACGGAAAAATTGTCTGGATAGGTGAACAACCTTCAATGCCCGCACTAGCGGCGGCAGAAACGGTCAAGTTTGACGGTGGGATCATTACCCCTGGCCTGATTGACTGCCACACCCATCTGGTGTTTGGCGACAATCGCAGCGGTGAATTTGAACAGCGACTGAACGGTGTGAGCTATGCAGAGATTGCCGCACAAGGGGGCGGTATCATCTCCACGGTAACAGCTACACGCGATACCGAAGAGGCAGAACTACTGGAACAGGCATTTTTTCGCCTGCGGCCGCTGTTGGCTGAAGGCGTTACCTGTGTAGAAATCAAGTCAGGCTACGGATTAACCCCGCAGAGCGAGTTGAAAATGTTGCGCGTGGCACGCCAACTTGGCCAACTACTACCTGTCGAAGTCAAAACAACCTGTCTGGCGGCACACGCAGTTCCCCCAGAGTATGCTGGACGTAGCGACGACTATATTGAAATGGTATGCAATACCCTTATTCCTGAAGCCGCTGCTGCAGGATTAGCAGACGCCGTCGACGCTTTTTGCGAACATTTGGCATTTTCGCCGTCACAGGTTGAACGGGTGTTTGTCGCAGCTCAAAAGGCAGGTCTCCCCGTTAAACTGCATGCGGAACAGCTCTCGGCGTTGGGTGGCAGCTCACTGGCGGCACGCTACCATGCCCTTTCCGCCGATCACCTGGAATACGCAACTGAGCAAGATGCTATCGCCATGGCAGCAGCAGGCACTGTTGCAGTACTGTTGCCCGGCGCATACTACCTGTTACGTGAAACCCAGTGCCCACCGATCGATTGGTTCCGCAAACATGGCGTTTCTATGGCCATCGCCAGTGATGCCAACCCAGGAACCTCCCCAGCGCTGTCACTGCGGCTCATGCTCAATATGGCCTGTACACTGTTTCGTCTGACACCGGAAGAAGCGCTAGCTGGCGTAACGGTGCATGCAGCAAAAGCATTGGGGTTGCATGAAAGTCATGGTTCGCTGGAAACAGGTAAAGTGGCCGACTTTGTTCACTGGCCGCTGGCTCGCCCAGCTGAACTGGCTTACTGGTTGGGTGGGCAACTGCCCTGCACTGTCATTTTCCGAGGAGAAGTCCGTTCATGATGATTGATAATCCTTTCGAGTTTCAAAGCGGTAATCTGCCACTGTTGATCAGTATTCCCCATGCCGGAACGCTGCTTACTTCTGCCGTAGAAAAAGGTTTGACTGCAGATGCACGACCACTGCCGGATACCGATTGGCATATTCCAAAACTGTATGATTTTGCCCGTCATCTGGGAGCCAGCATCCTGATAGGCAACTATTCGCGTTTTGTTATCGACCTTAATCGCCCGGCGGATGATAAACCACTTTACGCGACGGCCACCACTGGCTTGTTTCCTGATGTCTTATTCGATGGTCGGCCCAGTTTTCGCCCAGATGCAGCACCTTCTGATGCCGAGCGGGCGCAATACCTGCAAGAGATCTGGCAGCCGTATCACCAGCAGTTGCAGAATGAACTGACTCGTTTGAAAACCAAACACGGCTATGCATTGCTATTTGACGCTCACTCCATTGCTTCAGTGATACCTAGACTGTTCGATGGCAAACTCCCAGACCTAAACTTTGGGACCAATAACGGAGAAAGCTGTGCCACGGCATTGAGCGATAGCCTGCTCAACTGTTGCGAGCGGCAACAGCAGTTCACCCACGTACTCAACGGGCGCTTTAAAGGGGGGTACATCACCCGCGCTTATGGGCAGCCTAAGGTGGATATACACGCGGTACAGTTGGAACTCGCACAGGTGAATTATATGTCTGAACAGTATCCCTTCGCATTTGATGCCACCCGTGCAGCACCTTTACAACACCTACTGCAAAAGTTACTCGAAAGTATGCTTGCCTGGGGAGAAGAGCAGGCCTAGGCTGTGTCCCTTAACTGTCCGTGGTGCCGTCGCAGACCCAAAAGCCCGTTATCAAGACGGAGGGTGAAGGGCATAGTGGTTCTCTGTTCAAGCCCGACTTTACTTCGAACGGGCTTTTGGGGCGCGACCCTACGGGCAGGGGCCATTTAGGTAAGCCAGCCAGACTATTTTGAGCACAGGTTTGCTCTGCATACTTGCAGCTAAAGAATTGAGCAACTCTATAATATTCAGCATGTTTATTGAGCTACAGAACATTCTGGCAAGCTAAAAATTTATTCCAACCCAAAACTACTCGTAAAAACCGAAACAAAAATGCAGATTTTTCTTGCAGCAAAATATGTCATCCAGTAGTTTGTGGGGGTCACAAAAAAGAGCTAACGTGCTATTTTTTGTTTCGCCTCGAACACTATCTTATGTCATCAAAAATGATAATACTTATTTTCCCGCCGTTTCCGGGCGGGATTTTTTTCGCCTTAATTTGCAAAATACGGTTTGCATTTAGTCGGTTCTTCGTCGTCGATTTTTTAGTTTTTGCTTTGAAACCTTAACCTTTTCCGATGATCAAACCAGCTACGGACGGCATTCAGGAGTTACAGATATGCAAATGTCCTTGATGGAATACATTGCGCACTACTTTAATGGCGATATTCATCGCTATGCACAATTTGAAGGTGTCAGTTGTGAGCAAATCCTTGAGTGGATCGAAAACGAGTGCTATGTGATCAATGGCAAACTCGTTATGCCAGTTAAGCATTTACCTACGCCAGCCAATCGGAAATAACCCTAATAAAATTCTATAAGATAGGGTGTTCAATTTTTATTAACACGGAAATCGGAACTTATTGACTTGATTGGTCACTGTTGCTCGTGGATAGCAATACCGTAAAAACATTCACCATGATTATGTAAGGGAATGGCAAAAAAGTGATTTAGGCTTGAGCCTGGATGGTAAAAAAGCCGATAACATAAAATCGGCTTTATGTGTTAAGCCCCATAGACGAGAAATGCCCGGTCTAATAGCTCATCGTTCGGTAGGGAACTTGCACCTTTATCAACGTGCACCAAGTACCGCTTTTGTGATGTTCTCCAAGCGAAACACCACCTCGTCACCACGGGCAATCTCCCATTGCCTGACGGGAATATCGTTTTTAGGTGCGGCCACTACCACCGAGCCATATATCAATTGTTCGTCGCGGCGCAGGATAACCACGTCCAGTTGGTACTCGTTCACCAGATTGGCGGTGGTCAGACGAACGATATCACCGGCACTGAAACTTTGCCCATCAAGAGAAGGCTGCTGAATAAACTGAATATCTTTTCTCATTTTTCCGCTCCTTCTGGCAAAACTCTCTCTTTTAGATTAGCTGATATTCATCACTTAGTTACCCACCGACAAAAAATAAATGCTAAGCGTTACGCGTCGCGTGCCAGCAAATCAGCGATCCCAAAGTCACCATGATAACCCCCTGCCAAAAATTGACTGACAGAGAAGTACTGAGAACTACTGCTGCAAATACCGCAGATAATACCGGGGTAAAGTAAGAGGCGGTGGCTAGCAAGGTCATATTGCCGTGTAAGATCCCCACATTCCATACGGCATACCCGGCCCCCATCGCCATACCAGCGCACAATAAAGTCAGGGTAACCGGCCAGCTAAAATACATACTTTCATGGCTGAAGGGATAGATCAGCCACAGTGCCAATGCGGTCAAGGCGATAAACAGTACAACACCATTTTTGCCCTGAGCCAGTTTCTTCGTCACATTGCAATAGACGGCCCATATCACAGCGCCACTGAAGGAAAGTGTGTAACTCAATGGATTGCTGTATACATTAGCCAGCATTTGCGTCGGGGACCACCCCCCATCACCACTCATAATCCAGCCAATGCCAACCAGCGAAAGCAGCAAACCTGGGGTCACCCACCATTTAGCCTTTTGGCCATTGAACAGGATCGCCATGAGTATGGTAAAGCAGGGCCATAAATAGTTAATCATCCCCAACTCAATCGCTTGCATACGATTACTGGCATATCCCAATGATAAGGAAAGGCAAATCTCGTAAAGCACAAACAGCAGGCTGCCAATGAACAGGTAAGCACGAGGGAACGCCGCCAACTTTGGGATCCCCATCACCGCAAATAGAAATAGCGTTCCTACGCTATAGATCATCGCTGCCCCCCCTACCGGCCCAAGACCTTCGCTAACGCTGCGGATCAGACCAACAACACTACTCCACAACACAATGGCCAACAGACCAAGCAGCGTCGCTTTATGGGAAACAGATAAAAGAGGCATCAGAGCAAATCCTAATCATTTATTTTTTATCGGATTTTAAATCTACTGACCTACTGGGGAAAAAGAAAGGCACTTTGACCATGCCATACCCTAGGCTGTGAACCTTAACTGGACGCGAGCGCCGCTGGCGGTCATTCAAAGAACACAGCCTAGTTGCTCAAACTACTGTTGTGGTTGGCGTTCAAGTTGTGGTGGCGGCTGACGGAATCGGCGCGTCAGGTAAGTCAGATATGCAAATCCCAATGCTGCCCAGATCAGCCCCATGGTCAATGAGCTTTTATCCAGATTCAACCACAATACCCCTACGGTAAGAGCCCCCACCAATGGCAGGATCAGAAAATGAAAACGGTCTTTCCACGTCTTGTTACGCCCTTGACGAATATAGAAATGGCTGACCACCGAAAGGTTAACGAAGGTAAACGCCACCAGCGCACCGAAGTTAATCAGCGCAGTTGCCGTCACCAGATCGAAAGATAATGCCGATAAAGCCACCAACCCGACCAGCAAGACGTTTAATGCAGGAGTCCGCCATTTAGGATGGATATAGCCGAAGATTTTTTCCGGGAAAACGTTATCGCGGCCCATCACATATAGCAATCGAGAGACGCTGGCATGTGAAGCCAGGCCTGAAGCCAAGGTATTGATGAAGGTGGTACAGAGGAAAATCGCCTGGAACAATTTACCACCGACATACAAGGCTATTTCAGGCAGTGCGGCATCAGGCTCTTTGAACCGTTCTATGTTGGGGAAAAACAGCTGGATAAAGAATGAAACACTGATGAAAATTACCCCACCGTACAGTGCAGTAAGGAAGATCGCCTTGGGGATCACGCGAGCGGCATCTGGCGTTTCTTCGCTGAGAGTGGTGACGGCATCAAAACCAAGAAATGAAAAGCAGAGGATGGTGGCTCCGGTAATAATCGGGATCAAATGCGCATTTTCGCTGACAAAAGGTTGCAGGCTCCACACGGTCCCCACGCCTTCACCATTGCGCAACCCGTGAACCACGAGAATGATAAATACGACGATAATCGCTATTTGTGCTAAGACAAACAGAGTATTGAAGTTGGCTACCAGGTTGACACTCTTCAGATTAATTGAGGTCATGATCACGACGAAACCCACCACCCAGATCCATGGAGGGACCTCTGGGAATAACGCTGTCAGGTAAATCTTCGCCAACAGCGTATTAATCATCGGCAAAAACAGATAATCCAGCAGAGAAGACCACCCTACCAAGAACCCCACATGCGGGTTAATTGCCTTTTGCGCATAGGTATAAGCAGATCCCGACGTTGGGAACTGGCGAACCAGTTTGCCGTAACTGATGGCAGTAAACAGCACCCCGGCCAATGCAAACAGATAAGAAGCCGGCACATGGCCATCCGTCACCCCAGAAACGATCCCGAAGGTATCAAATACCGTCATTGGCGTCAGATAAGCCAACCCGATCATTACCACTTGCCACAGTTTTAACGTTTTACGCAGTTGCGGTTTGCCCGCGCCATTGCAATCGATGGCACTTTTCGTCATTGGGTTATTCCTCACCAGCGCCCTGTACGCCAAGTTGGAAGAAAGTCTGCACCGCGTGCGCACGGCTTCGCCAGGCCACAGGTAGCCCGCGGGAATACGCCGGCGCGCGGTAGGATCAGGCTGAACGCATCAGGCGTTTTTCAGCATCCACTCAATTTCCGTCTCAGTGATCAGCCGCTCAAATTGCACCAACTCATCAGTTTTGCAGGCCAGATAGACATGGCTGAACCGTTCACCCAGCAGTGCATTTAGTACCGGTTGGTGTTCAAACTCATACAGCGCGTCACTTTGGCGGATTGGGAAAGGTAAGCCTTCCTGCTCCAGACCGTTGCCGGTGACAGGTTCAAGTAAAGGTAAAGGTGTTTCGAGGCCATACACAATACCGGCAAGGATCGCTGCCATTACCAGGTAGGGATTGGCATCAGCCCCCGCCACGCGGTACTCGACACGATGATTATCACGATCGCCGCAAGGGATACGCAGCGCTACGGTACGGTTATTGTGGCCCCAAGAGGCTTGGGTGGGGACATACATGCCCGGCTGAAAACGGCGATAGGCATTAACATTGGGTGCCAACAGCGCCATGGAGGAAGGCATCAGAGCGATCATGCCAGCCAGTGCCTGCTTCAGCAGCGCTGAATCTTCACCATCATCGTCGGCAAAGACATTGTTTCCTTTATTGTCCAACATACTGATGTGCACATGCATACCGCTCCCTGCGTGTTCCTCATAGGGTTTGGCCATAAATGTTGCTTGCATATTGTGCTTCTCCGCCACCATACGCACCAGTCGCTTCAGCGCCAGAGCATGATCGCAAGCCTGCAACACATCATTGGTATGATACAGATTAACCTCAAACTGCCCTGGCGAAGCCTCAGCCACCGCACCGTCAGCCGGGATCCCCTGCAAACGGGCCAATTCATCTATTTCGGTCAAAACATCTGCAAAGTGATTGAGATTATCTACAGAATAAACTTGGCTTTGGGTATTACGTTCTTGGGTTCCGGGAGCACAAGGAGGCTGCAGGTAGCCTTCTGAGTCACGTTTGCGATCAATCAGATAAAACTCCAACTCTACCGCTACCACCGGGAATAGCCCCCGCTGGCGCAAGCGCTGCCATACACGGTTCAGCACATTACGGGGCTCAACGTCAAAGGGAGTACCATCTTCATCCAGCATGGTGAGCAGCACCTGACCGATGTATTCGGGATCTGCTGCGGAGGGCGTCAAGGTACCGGCCACCGGTACACAGATATGATCCGGCTCGCCCAATTCCTGCCCTAAGCCCGCCTCCTCCACCACGTTACCAAGAATATCCATCGCGAACACCGAGGCCGGGAAGTAACAACCCTTCTCAAGTTTACTCAGGCCAGCCACTGGAATACGTTTCCCCCGGAAACTGCCATTAAGGTCGGTCAGTAACACATCTATATGCTGCGTTAATGGATAGCGCTCCAGATACTTCTTCACTTCGCGCTGGAACGTGCTACTTCGTCTTTCTTCATTCTGCTGAACAAAGTTTTCCACTTCTACGATGTTGGTTTGCATGGTTCACCCGCCGTTATGTGTTGTCTTTGGTTCTCACACTTATCGCATTCGATGTTTTTTGACCATCTTGTTCAATATAATGCCCACCAGTGAAACATAGATGCAACAAAATTGTTTTGCAAGTGTTAATTTTGGTTTGAATATTGCCCAAATGACTGCTAGTTTTAGTTAATATTGAACGAAATAGGCGATGTGGCGGCTTAACGTTCATAATATCGAACATACCAAGGGGACAGCATGGGCAATATATTTAACAGACCAGTCATCGGCGTGGTGATGTGTAGGTACAGGTTAAATCAACACCTCACACAGACCTTGCAAGAAAAGTACCTGAATGCAGTATTAAGCGCGGGAGGGTTACCGGTAGCCCTACCGCACGCACTGGCAGAGCCCGAAATCCTGGAACAGTTACTGCAGCACCTTGACGGCATCATGCTGCCGGGGAGCCCCAGTAATGTGCAGCCGCACCTTTATGGTGAAAACGGCGATGAGCCTGACGCCGATCCTGGGCGAGACGAATTGAGCCTGGCGCTGATCGGCCAAGCACTCAACAGGCGCATTCCCCTTTTCGCCATTTGCCGCGGTATGCAGGAACTGGCGGTAGCCACTCAGGGCACGCTGCACCGCCGTTTGTATGAGCTGCCGGCATTACTTGAACACAGAGAAGATCACGATCTGCCACTGGAACAGCAGTATGCCCCTGCACATGAGGTGACGGTGCAGGAAGGAGGATTGCTTTCGCAGTTACTGCCTGATTGCAACCGATTCTGGGTGAACTCACTGCATGGGCAAGGAGCCAAGACTCTCGGCCCGAGCGTGCGCATCGAGGCACAGGCCGCAGATGGTCTGGTGGAAGCCATCAGTATCCGCGATCAGCCCTTCGCACTCGGCGTGCAGTGGCACCCGGAATGGAATAGTGAGGAATACGCTTTATCCCGCCTCCTGTTTGAAGGATTTATCAGCGCTTGCAAGAACTACCAGAAGGAAAAACGCCTATGAGCGACGTCAGCTTGGCTCCGGGGAAACGTTTGTCGCAGATCCGTCAACAATTAGGGTTGTCACAGCGTCGAGTAGCCGAACTGTCTGGTTTAACGCACAGTGCTATTAGCACTATCGAGCAGGACAAAGTCAGCCCAGCCATCAGTTCGCTGCAAAAACTACTGACGGTTTATGGGCTGTCACTTTCGGCATTTTTTGCCGAACCGGATAAACCGGATGAGCCACAGATCATCATCAATCAACATGACCTGATCGAGATTGGTAGCCAGGGAGTTTCGATGAAACTGATCCACAACGGTGACCCAAATCGCACCTTGGCAATGATGATCGAAACCTATGAGCCAGGAACAACCACTGGTGAAAGGCTCAAACATCAGGGGGAAGAGATCGGTACTTTACTGGAAGGCGAAGTCATGCTGCAGGTCAATGGGCAAACCTATCATCTGCAAGCTGGCCAAAGTTATGCCATCAATACCGGTATTCCCCACAGTTTCAGCAATACCTCGGCGCGAATTTGCCGAATTATCAGCGCGCACACGCCGACGACATTCTGATTAACGGAGTAAGGTATGGACTTCCACAACCTGCAGTATTGGCAACAACGGGCCCTGTCCCTGAAGATTGAGAATCGACTTTTTATCAATGGCCGCTATCTGCAGGCCGCTGAAGGTAAAACCTTCCCAGTGCATGATCCTGCGGGACAACGCGAACTGGTTCAAATGGCCTGCGGCAGCCACGTTGATATCGATTTAGCGGTCAAAGCGGCGCGTGATGTCTTCGAACGCGGTGACTGGTCGCAAGCTGCACCATCCCAACGTAAAGCAACCCTGCTAAAATTAGCCGCCCTGATGGAAGAGCACCAGGAACAGTTGGCGCTGTTGGAAACACTAGATACTGGCAAGCCCATCCGCCACAGCCTGCGCGATGATATTCCTGGTGCGATCCGCAGCATACGCTGGTATGCCGAGGCCATCGATAAGGTTTATGGCGAAATTGCGCCCACCGGCCATAATACGCTAGCCCTGATCCACAGGGAACCGATTGGCGTTGTTGGTGCCATTGTTCCATGGAATTTCCCACTGCTGCTTGCCTGTTGGAAATTAGGGCCAGCCCTCGCAGCAGGCAACAGTGTGGTGTTGAAACCCTCCGAAAAATCACCACTGACGGCGATCTATTTGGGTGATCTTGCTCAACAGGCCGGTTTACCGGACGGCGTGCTGAACATCATTCCCGGCTACGGTTATGATGCTGGTAAAGCTCTTGCACTGCATCACGATGTTGATGCCCTGACCTTCACCGGCTCGACGCTGGTCGCCAAGCAGTTGATGATATATGCCGGTGAATCCAACATGAAGCGTGTCTGGTTGGAAGCGGGTGGCAAGAGCGCCAATATCATTTTTGCCGATTGCGCAGATCTGGATAAAGCAGCACAGAATGCAGCCGCAGGCATCTTCTACAACCAGGGTCAAGTCTGCATTGCCGGAACCCGCCTGCTGGTTGAAGAGAGCATCCAGCAACCGTTTTTACAGGCACTGCGCAAACATGCAGCCACATTTGCACCGGGTAATCCTCTTGATCCGCAGACAGTAATGGGCACGCTTATCGATGACCAGCACTGTGAAAAGGTAGCAGGCTATATCGAACAGGGCCTGAGTCAGGGTGCCTCACTGTTCCTTGACGGGCGCCACCATCCTCAGGGGCAACATCGCAGCTACCTCGGCCCGACGATCCTTACCCAGGTGAACAATACGATGAATGTTGCCCGCGAAGAAATATTCGGCCCCGTATTGGCGGTGACAACGTTCAACGGGGAACAAGAGGCTCTGAAACTGGCCAATGACAGTGAATATGGGCTCGGTGCTGCCGTCTGGACCAGCAACCTCTCCCGTGCTCACCGCATGGCTCGCCAGTTAAAAGCCGGTACCGTGTTCATCAATAATTATAACGATGGTGATATGACCGTGCCTTTTGGTGGTTACAAACAGAGCGGCAACGGGCGGGATAAATCACTGCATGCGCTGGATAAATTCACCGAACTGAAAACCACCTGGATTTCACTGGAATAAGGACTGGATCATGACTGAACACGTAAAAAGCTATTACGCGGCAACGGCTAATGCTCATCAGCCTTATCCGCAGTTGAACGAATCGATCGAATGTGACGTTTGTATCGTTGGTGGCGGTTACACCGGCCTGTCTTCGGCACTGTTTCTGGTAGAAGCAGGCTATAACGTAGTGTTGTTGGAGTCTGCACGCATCGGTTTTGGTGCCAGCGGCCGCAACGGGGGGCAACTGGTCAACTCTTACAGCCGCGATATCGATGTGATTGAAGCCCGTTACGGTGCCGACAGCGCCAAGATGCTTGGCAGCATGATGTTTGAGGGGGCGGATATTATCCGTAGCCGCATCGAACGTTACGCGATTAAATGTGACTATCGACCAGGCGGTATTTTTGCTGCCCTCAACAACAAACAATACCATGCACTGATCGAACAGAAACAGAACTGGGAACGTTACGGCAATACTCAGCTTGAACTGCTGGATGGTGAACGTATTCGTCAAGAAGTCGCTAGCGAACGTTATGTCGGCGCACTGCTCGATCACAGCGGCGGCCATATGCACCCTCTCAATCTGGCGCTGGGCGAGGCGGAAGCCATTCGTATGCAAGGAGGACGTATATTCGAACAGTCAGCAGTGACCAATATCCGCTACGGTGAGCCTGCGCTAGTCAGCACCGCCAATGGGCAGGTAAAAGCACGTTACGTTATCGTCGCAGGAAATGCCTATTTAGGCGATAAACTGGAACCAAGATTAGCAAAACGCAGCATGCCTTGCGGCACCCAGATAGTGACCACTGAGCCATTGGCACCAGAAGTTGCAGCATCACTGATCCCACAAAACTATTGCGTAGAAGACTGTAACTACCTGCTGGATTATTACCGCATCACCGCTGACAATCGCCTGCTTTACGGCGGAGGAGTAGTTTATGGTGCGCGTGATCCAGATGATATCGATAATCTGATCCGCCCCAAACTGCTGAAAACCTTCCCACAGTTAAAAGGCGTACGTATCGATTACCGCTGGACCGGCAATTTCCTGCTGACGCTGTCGCGCATGCCGCAATTTGGCCGCCTGGAAAATAACGTCTACTACATGCAAGGTTACAGTGGCCACGGCGTCACCTGTACTCATCTTGCAGGGAAGCTGATCACCGAATTGATGCGCGGTGACGCAGAGCGCTTCGACGCGTTTGCCAAACTGCCACATCTGCCGTTTTTTGGCGGGCGTAATCTGCAAATCCCATTCACTGCCATAGGAGCCGCTTACTATACATTACGGGATCGGATTGGTTTGTAGCCAACGGGAAGCTAGCCGGGCTGTGTCTAGGCTGTGTTACTCAATTGCACGTGAGCGCCGCTGGTAGTCATTTGCGCGCAGGGCAAGGCGTGAGGCGTGAGGTTTGGTGGACCTAATAAGCGGCGAGCAACGCAGCAATGCACGCAAATGGCCCCAACCCGAAGGGTCTGCGACGGCACCACGGACAATTGAGAGACACAGCCTAGATTACAACGTACCGTCAATCGACCCACAGCCTAGGCAATATTGCTGCGCCGATATAAGGCGACACCAATTGCAAGCACGCCGAGCATACCTGCACAGCTACGGTTAATCCAACGCATTACATTCGCTGAGAACTTACGCATTGCATGGCGGCCACCATAGGCATAGAGCGTCATCATCACACAATCTATTATCGCGCTGACCAATGCCAGGATCAGATACTGAGAGGCAATTGGTGCTTCAGGGCGAATGAATTGCGGCAAGAATGCAGAGTAAAACAGCAAACCTTTGGGATTGGATAGCCCGACCATCAGGGAACGAAGAAATGCCGTTTTCCCTGTCGCAGCAGAATCGTTGGCACTCACCGACAGTGCCTTCACTGGTGCTCGCCAAAGGACCCAAGCCAGATAAACCAGATACAGCGCCCCCACCCATTTCACTACAGCAAACAACTGCTCGGAAGCCTGTAAGAGTGCCCCCAAACCACAACCAACGGCACCAATCAGTAGCAAGTCTGCCAATACGGCGCCAAGGAAACCGTAACTGGCGATGCGCATTCCATGGATTGCCCCATTGTTTAACGCTAATAACATTGAAGGGCCGGGTGTGACCATAACAGCACTGACTGCAATGACATAAAGCAAAAGTGTAGCTAACTCCATCAACAACTCCGCATAAATACAACAAATTTCCAACAAATTTGGAACAGCTTGAACAATAAAGCTAATCGCGGGGAATATAGGGCATATGAACCAAAGGGTTCAAGTCTTAATCTGCAATCAGTTACTACCGAAACAAGGTACGTATGTGGAAGCAAAAAGCGTTGATCACACCAGGCCAATGTCGATGCGCTCTCTGCCCAACATAATATTTTGGTTATCTAGCGCTCAATCACACCCATAGGCGATCTATCGTGAGCTATAGACACCTGAACAGGTTATACTGAGTACCCATACATCTATCCGGTAAAAGATATGTCTATCTTTGATGCCTTTAAGATGTTTAGTGACACATCAGTCAACGTCACTTGCCCTGAGTGTGCCAAAAGTTCGCCTCAGGACCGCCAAAAAGTAAAAAAAAATATCACGTTGATTTGCCCGCACTGCGGACATTACTTCCGTAAGACCGAAGATTAATGGTGTATATCACTATCTTGCCAAAAAATTGATAGTTCTAAGCCTTAAAAAAGAACAACACCATATTAATACAAATCCCAAAAGGCATAACGTCACGTGAAAGTTTTGTTACGGATGCCTTCGGTTTTGCTTATGCCAGAATTAACCAGTTTTAGTTAGCATCAAGAGTCAACAAAAATGCAACGCAATAAATGAAAAATATAAAACCAATAGAAAATTATATTGGTTAAAACATTATGACTATTTTTCGAAGACCTGTTAACGTTCCTCAACCAGAGATGCAGAAAATAATGTCTTTTTAATCGCCTTTTCTCTCGAATTACAAAGTGGTTGATTCCCTTTGTTTGCAAATTATCACTGATAGCCCAGTATTCATCGGTATTGCAAACATATCAATATCAACTGGACGGCGGCGTTACCAACTTCTCCATATTCACAGCCGTCCCACTAGCGGTCACCATCATCATCGATTTGCCACCACCGGAGATCTCGTCAACATCGATCGAAACGCCTATAACCGCGTTGCAGCCTAACTCATCAGCTTGCCTTCTTAATTGCACCAGTGCCTGAGATTTGATGTCGTCTAATTTGGACATGTAAGTGCCAGAGTTTCCACCGGTAAAATCTCGTATAACTGCCGATAAGTCTCTTAAAAAGCTCATGCCAGCAACAATCGTTGCGGTGATGACGCCTTTGACTTCAACAATTTCAATGTTTCGAGCTAACACACTGGTGGTCGAAGTAATGATATGTTCATAACCATAGGTGCCCTCCTTCTGCTTTTGCCAGGTCCTCAGTGCCTGTTCGATACTTTCGGCTTTGCAAGAGTCATAGGCGATAGTAAAGCCTTGCTGTAACAGAGAGGTTATTTCATTGGATGCCGAATTGGATAATATATCCACCGCCACGTAAATACCGTTGCTAACCAGAATGATATAATTGTTCATTCTTCCTCGAACTGCAGTGTTAATTTCTTAGGCATCGACATGCTGCCAAGCTACCGATCAGACCAGACCGCCAATTCGTAGCCATCCGGATCCACGAAATGGAAGCGTCGCCCGCCGGGGAAAGAGAAGATAGGTTTTACAATCGAAGCCCCCAGAGATTCTAGCCGCACTTTTGCTTCTTCAAGGTCATCAGTATACAGGATAATCAAAGGACCACCGCCTGACTTAACTTCACTGAGTGTGGTCAATCCGCCGTTGATACGACCATCACTGAATTCACAGTAGCGAGGCCCATACTCCTTGAATGTCCAATTAAATGCCGCGCCATAAAAAGCACGCGAACGTTCAATATCACTGACGGCTAGCTCAACGTTATCAATACAGCCATGCACAGGACGAGATGTCATGACATTCTCCTTATCTAAGTTATTAAGATAAAAGAAAAATAGTTTCTCTGGTGGTGTGTGTCAATGAAATTATTACCTTGGGTTATGTTTTGCAGTTTGCTTACCGCTCTGGACAGAGAGTAACCCAAATTATCCGTTGCCAGTTGCACTGTGTATCTGTCCGACCAAGGATATCTGCTCATTAAAGGTCATAATCTGATAAAAAAGCCAGCAATCGCGACGGAAACCTAGACTGATTGCCTCTACTTTAGCTAGTTACCCCTTGCACGTGAGCGCCGCTGGCGGTCATTTGCGCGCATAGCAAAGCGAGAGTCGTACAAGTTGGTGCGCCAAATAAGCGGCGAACAACACGACAATGCACGCAAATGGCCCCAGCCCGAAGAGTCACGCCCCGAAAGCACGTTCGAAGCAAAGTCGGGTTAAATAGAGCGCCACTCAGCCCTTGCCCCTCCACCTTGATAACGGGCTTTTGAGTCTGCGACGGCACCACGGGCAAATGGAGGGACCAGCCTAGTGTTCTGCCTCGGAATCTGGAGCTGGCTCAGGTTCAAACACCGTCAATGATAGATTGAATCAATAGGCCAGAACACTTCCAGCATATTTACAGTGGCTTGGTTTGGGAAAAAGGAACTCCCCCAACTTTTCACGAAATTCGTTCCTTGGCTGAGCGCCTGTACAGAGAACAGAAAGTGAACACCAAGGATTTATTAGGGCATAAAACCCAGCGACAAACTGATCGCTATAACGATGATCGAGGGAAAGATTGGAAGGGTGTTAGCGGGTAAAAATAGCGCATTTTTTATACAGTTTTGTAGAAGAGTTTTGTAGAAGAATTTTTGGAGGGGGAAAAACGGACGGGAACCATCAGGCTCCCGTAATCATTCAACGCTAAATCACACTTACATGTGTTTAACGATAGCGTCGCCAAACTCTGAACATTTCAGTAGTTTAGCGCCTTCCATCAGGCGTTCGAAGTCATAAGTCACGGTTTTGGCAGCGATTGCGCCTTCCATTCCCTTAACAATCAGGTCGGCAGCTTCGAACCAGCCCATATGACGCAGCATCATCTCAGCCGACAGGATAACGGATCCTGGGTTTACTTTGTCCTGGCCAGCATATTTCGGTGCTGTACCGTGGGTTGCTTCAAACAAAGCACAGTCATCACCGATATTAGCACCTGGCGCGATACCAATACCGCCAACCTGTGCAGCCAAGGCGTCAGAAATATAGTCACCGTTGAGGTTCATACAGGCAATTACGTCATATTCCGCCGGACGCAACAGAATTTGCTGCAGGAATGCGTCGGCAATCACATCTTTAACCACAATCTCTTTGCCGGTGTTCGGATTCTTGATTTTAAGCCATGGACCGCCGTCGATCAGTTCGCCGCCGAACTCTTCACGCGCCAGTTCATAGCCCCAATCTTTGAAGGCACCTTCGGTGAACTTCATGATGTTGCCTTTGTGAACCAGAGTCACTGAATCACGATCGTTAACGATGGCATATTCAATTGCGGCACGAACCAGACGCTTGGTGCCTTCTTCAGAACATGGCTTCACGCCGATACCACATTGCTCTGGGAAGCGGATTTTCTTCACACCCATTTCTTCACGCAGGAACTTGATCACTTTATCAGCTTCTGCAGAACCCGCTTTCCATTCAATACCGGCATAAATGTCTTCGGCGTTTTCACGGAAAATGACCATATCGGTCAATTCGGGCTGTTTTACCGGGCTTGGCGTACCCTGATAGTAACGCACTGGGCGCAAGCAGACATACAGATCGAGTTGTTGGCGCAAAGCTACGTTAAGGGAACGAATACCACCACCCACCGGCGTGGTCAGTGGGCCTTTGATTGCAACGCGATAGTCACGGATAAGTTCCAACGTTTCATCCGGCAACCACACGTCTTTCCCGTATACGTGGGTGGATTTTTCACCGGTATAGATTTCCATCCAGGAGATTTTACGTTCGCCGTGGTAGGCTTTTTTTACTGCAGCATCAACCACGTGAATCATGGCAGGGGTAACATCAACGCCAATACCGTCACCTTCGATGAACGGAATGATAGGGTTATGCGGAACAACCAGTTTACCCTGGGCATCAACCGTAATCTTTTTACCTTCTGCCGGAACAACTACTTTGCTTTCCATCAACCTCTCCTTCTTCTTCAAGCGCAATTTTGTTAATGCTTTGTAAGATGCGTGTCAATACTACTTGAATATTCAGTCCGCGCCAATCCGAAACGGATTCGGCTATAATGCGCCTATCATTCGTAATCTCAACTATTATGACTAAATTCCCTGTTAAAAATCACCAAGTTAAACGATTCAGCCGCACTAGCCTCAAGGCCCCCAAGCCTGTGAAGCAGGGGCCGCGCAGGATCGTGCTATTCAATAAGCCCTTTGACGTATTGCCTCAGTTTACTGATGAAGCTGGGCGTGAAACGCTAAAAACATTTATCCCCTTTATCGATGTTTATGCTGCAGGGCGTCTTGATAGAGACAGCGAAGGCCTGCTGGTACTCACCAATGATGGAAAGCTACAGGCGCAATTAACTCAACCGGGCAAAAGGACCGGTAAGGTCTATTTCGTGCAGGTCGAAGGGGAACCACAAGAACAGGATCTGGCTGCGCTGCGCCACGGTGTAATGCTAAAAGATGGCCCCACGTTGCCCGCAGAAGTAGAAAAGACTAATGAACCGGAATGGTTATGGCCACGCAACCCACCGATTCGTGAGCGCAAATCGATTCCTACCTGTTGGCTGAAAATCACGCTGTACGAAGGCCGGAATCGCCAGGTGCGCCGCATGACGGCGCATATCGGCTTCCCTACCCTGCGCCTGATTCGTTACAGTATGGGAAACCTTTCGTTGGGATCGCTGCAACCGGGTGAATGGCAAACCGTTGACTCGCTGTAACCAACCAAGCCCAAATAGCCGCAAACTAGCAAACACCTATGGGCACAGCCAGCTAAGGAGTCACCATGTTTAAGCCACACGTCACCGTTGCGTGCGTCGTCCACGCTGCCGGTAAATTTTTGATTGTTGAAGAAACCATCAATCACAAAGCTCTGTGGAATCAACCAGCGGGTCACCTTGAAGCGGATGAAACATTGCTTCAGGCTGCTGAGCGTGAACTGTGGGAGGAAACCGGTATCCGCGCACAGCCGCAGTTTTTCCTGCGGATGCATCAGTGGATTGCCCCCGACAATACGCCATTTCTGCGTTTTAGTTTTGTCATCGAGTTGGCTACACCGTTGCCTACCGAGCCTCATGACAGCGACATCGATCGCTGCCTGTGGCTCACCCCGCAGC
Organism: Serratia aquatilis; assembly: GCF_044865145.1. NCBI lineage: Bacteria > Pseudomonadati > Pseudomonadota > Gammaproteobacteria > Enterobacterales > Yersiniaceae > Serratia > Serratia aquatilis. The sequence continues at coordinate 2,845,077 of NZ_CP173186.1, forward strand.
AGATCCTGGAAGCTAACAACCTGCGTTCGCCCTTGGTTGCCGAGAGTATCCGTTGTTACCAGCAACAAGAGCGTTACCCACTATCGCTGGTTTCCAGCTATAACTGGCCGTTCTGAGGGTAAATAAGTGCCGTGCGCGCAGGCTGCCAACGTGGTAAAATCCTGCGCTCATTTTTATCGCGCAGTGCGTGTTCAAGTTCGTGAGATCCCCATGTCAGACAACAGCCAGAAAAAAGTAATCGTCGGAATGTCCGGCGGTGTCGACTCCTCCGTTACTGCCTATCTGTTACAACAACAGGGCTATCAGGTCGCTGGGTTGTTTATGAAGAACTGGGAAGAGGACGACGACGAAGAGTATTGCTCGGCAGCTACCGATTTGGCTGACGCGCAGGCGGTATGCGATAAACTGGGCATCGAGCTGCACACGGTCAATTTTGCTGCCGAATACTGGGACAACGTGTTCGAGCTGTTCTTAGAAGAATACAAAGCAGGCCGCACTCCAAACCCAGACATCCTGTGCAACAAAGAGATCAAATTTAAGGCGTTCCTGGAGTTTGCGGCAGAAGATCTGGGTGCGGACTACATTGCTACCGGGCATTATGTCCGCCGTCAGGATGTAGACGGCAAAAGCCGCCTGCTACGCGGTGTTGATGGCAACAAAGACCAGAGCTATTTCCTCTACACACTGAGCCACGAGCAGGTTGCACAGAGTCTGTTTCCGGTTGGTGAGCTGGAAAAACCGGAAGTACGCCGCATTGCGGAGCAACTGGAGCTAGTTACTGCCAAGAAGAAAGACTCTACCGGTATCTGCTTTATTGGTGAACGTAAATTCCGTGATTTTCTTGGCCGTTATCTGCCCGCGCAACCGGGGCCTATCGTCACTGTGGACGGCCAGACCGTCGGTGAACACCAGGGGTTGATGTACCATACTCTCGGCCAGCGTAAAGGGTTGGGCATTGGCGGCCTGAAGGACAGTGGTGAAGAACCTTGGTACGTAGTAGATAAGGACGTCATCAATAATATTCTGGTGGTGGCTCAAGGCCACGATCACCCTCGCCTGATGTCCAATGGTCTGATTGCACAACAACTACACTGGGTTGACCGCCTGCCACTGGAAGAAACCCTGCGTTGTACGGTAAAAACCCGTTATCGCCAACAGGATATTCCCTGCACCGTGATCCCCCTGGATGCCGATCGTATCGAGGTCCGCTTCGACGAACCGGTTGCAGCAGTCACGCCAGGCCAGTCTGCCGTATTCTATCTTGGTGATATCTGCCTGGGTGGCGGAATTATTGAACAGCGCTTACAGGAGTAATCGTGGCGAAGAATTATTATGACATTACGCTGGCAATGGCTGGAATTAGCCAAGCCGCACGTTTGGTTCAACAACTAGCCCATGAAGGGCAATTGGATCAGGAAGCTTTCCATACCTCACTCAATAGCCTGTTACAGATGGATCCCCCTTCAACGCTGGCAGTCTTCGGCGGTGAAGAACGTAACTTGAAGATGGGCCTTGAAACGCTGATTAGCGTGCTCAATGCCAATAATAAGGGGCTTGCCGCTGAACTGACCCGCTACACCATCAGCCTGATGGTGCTGGAACGTAAGCTGAATGCCAATAAGTCAGCGATGAATACGCTAGGTGAACGGCTCAGCCAGTTGGAACGCCAACTGGTTCATTTTGAATTGGGCTCTGAAACCATCATCAGTTCTTTGGCCGGGATCTATGTGGATGTCGTGGCGCCGTTGGGGCCACGTATTCAGGTGACAGGGTCACCCGCCATCCTGCAGAATCCTCAGGTGCAAGCCAAGGTGCGTGCCGCACTGCTCGCCGGTATCCGTGCTGCCGTGTTGTGGCAGCAGGTAGGCGGTAGCCGTCTGCAATTAATGTTTTCCCGTAATCGTCTGCTTAAGCAGGCGCAGAATATCGTTGCTCATTGTTAATTTTCCCAGGAGTTGCTACCGATGGAATTATCCTCACTGACCGCCGTTTCACCCGTTGACGGACGCTACGGTGATAAAGTCAGCGCACTGCGCGCCATTTTCAGCGAATACGGCCTGCTGAAATTCCGCGTGCAGGTTGAAGTACGTTGGCTGCAAAAACTGGCCGCCTGCGCGGAGATCAAGGAAGTTCCCGCTTTCGATGCCAACGCAAACGCTTACCTTGATAAGATCGTCGCAGAATTCAGTGAAGAAGACGCGCAACGCATCAAGACTATCGAGCGCACCACCAACCACGATGTGAAAGCGGTTGAATACTTTCTAAAAGAAAAAGTAGAAGCAGTGCCTGCCCTACACGCAGTGTCAGAGTTTATCCACTTTGCCTGTACTTCAGAAGATATCAACAACCTGTCACACGCGCTGATGCTGCAAACCGCCCGTCAGGACGTGGTGCTACCTTACTGGCGCAAAATCATTGATGCTATTAAGGGACTGGCGCTGGAATACCGCGATATTCCCCTGCTGTCACGCACCCATGGCCAACCAGCCACCCCGTCTACAGTGGGTAAGGAAATGGCCAACGTGGCCTACCGTATGGAGCGTCAATACTGCCAATTGGAGCGCGTTGAGATCCTCGGCAAAATCAACGGTGCGGTGGGTAACTACAACGCTCACATTGTGGCCTACCCGGAAGTGAACTGGCACCGTTTCAGCGAAGAGTTTGTCACTTCACTGGGGGTTACCTGGAACCCGTATACCACCCAGATTGAACCACATGACTATATTGCTGAGCTGTTCGACTGCGTTGCACGCTTCAACACCATTCTGATCGACTTCGATCGTGATATCTGGGGCTATGTTGCCCTGAATCACTTCAAGCAAAAAACCATTGCCGGTGAGATTGGCTCTTCCACCATGCCGCACAAAGTTAACCCTATCGACTTCGAGAATTCCGAAGGCAACCTGGGCCTGGCCAATGCCGTGATGGGCCACCTGGCGAGCAAGTTGCCGGTATCCCGCTGGCAGCGCGACCTTACTGACTCTACCGTGCTGCGTAACCTGGGCGTGGGCCTTGGCTATGCATTGATTGCTTATCAAGCCACCATGAAGGGCATCAGTAAGCTGGAAGTGAACCGTGCTCATCTGTTGGACGAGTTGGATCACAACTGGGAAGTGCTGGCTGAACCTATTCAGACGGTAATGCGCCGCTATGGTATCGAAAAGCCGTATGAAAAGCTGAAAGAGCTGACCCGAGGCAAACGTGTAGATGCAGCGGGTATGCAGGCCTTTATCGATAGCCTGGCTCTGCCAGAGGAAGAGAAAATCCGCCTTAAAGCCATGACGCCAGCCAACTATATTGGCCGAGCGGCCACCATGGTAGATGAATTGAAGTAACTGGCAGTCATTCCCTCTCCCACCTTGAAGCATTAGGGGGAGAGGGATATTACAGCAGTCACTCATATAACTGTATATACCCGTCATTCTTCAATTTTTATGGGCCTGATCGTGGCAGGCATATAATAGGCTTTGCTCCTGGCGACTCTCGGCCTAGGCTGTGTCCCTTGTATTTAGGAGTTTGAGTTAAAATACGTGTGATTCGATTTGGCACAGTGTATGCAGCCTATATGCAACTCGAATTATCTAGAGTATATCAATATCCCTTTATTCAAACCTCGTGTCTTAATTTTTCCAAGCAGTTACGGTCGCCGTATTCCCTGTTCCAGCGTTGTTATAGAACCCAGGCTGTTCAATTTTAGTGCACCACTAGTCGGATGTGGCTGATTATTATTCCATTCATGCCATAAATTGTCTGGAAACTATATTCACCCATCGCGTATTAGGGTACGCTATTGAAGTCTATTGTCCTAATAGCCAATGGCTCCTTCAGCTTGAAGGCCGATAGGTAAATGTCATTAAAGGAATATATATGCTATTAACCGTTAAAAGAAAGACAACCTTAGTTAAAACTTATCGTCAAATTGCCGTAGCCATGTTGCTCACCTTATTTCAATACGTTTTTTCTCCCCTTGCACTTGCCTTCAATGGTATGCAGCTAGCGGATTATATGAAATTGAAAGGCAGCAGAGAGCCGGATGCCGTACTGCATTACGGTAAGGAATCATCACAGTACGCACAGTTATTCTTGGCGCATGCAGAGAAAAAAACAGCGTTATCCCCCGTTGTAATATTGATACACGGTGGCTGTTGGGATAAAAGTGCCCAGGGTATTCCACAAATGGGAGAATTGGCTGAAGCCTTTAGTCAGCATGGGATCGCCGTCTGGAACGTTGAATATCACCGCATCAATGAAGAAGGAGGAGGCTATCCAAAAACTTATAACGATATTTCTAGCGCGATTGATATGCTCAAGCAGTCGGCCCAACAGTATTCATTAGACCTTTCCCGCGTAGTCTTGGTGGGCCATTCTGTTGGTGGGCATTTAGTTCAATGGGCAGCGGCGAGTAACAATATGAAGAGCGAGTATTTGCAGCCCGCAAATTTAGCCTTTAAAGGTGTTGTCGCGCTTGGCAGTTTGCCCAATATGGAAAATATGCAACAAGCCTGCTCGAATTTAACAGAAACCGACTATCAGAACTTACTTGGGATGGTTAATCATCAAAGAAAAGATCCCTACTCTGATACCTCTCCTTATCATATGGGTAGCCCGAAAACTCCTGTTACTTTGCTCAATGGTGCAAGAGATACTATCTCTATACCTGATTATGCCAATGAGTACACAGAAAAGTATAACCAGCATCCAAGTGAAGTTAAGACCATCATTGTGCCTGGAGCAACACATTATGATTTAGTCTCCACACGGTCATCAGCATGGCCAATATTGCTCAATGAAGTCCGCGTATTGCTTGGAAAACAGGCTGAAGCGCAGTAAGTCACCTAGGCTGTGCCCCTTAGTTACCGTCGCTGACCCAGCGGCCCGCCATCAAGGCGGAGGGTGAAAGAAACACCAAGGGCAGACTTTTGGGGCGCAGTCTACATGGCTGACTCGTCATACGCCAAGAGCTTAAAAGGACATAAACGCCTGCAAGCGCTGTTTTTGCTGGTTTGCAGCATCAAAGTTACTGTCATCAAGCCAGCGTTCAAACGCGCTGCGTACCAAAGGCCAGCGCTCTTCCGTCAAAGCAAACCAGTCGGTATCGCGGCTGCGGCCCTTGGTTACTAACGCCTTGATGAACCGCCCTTCATAAGTAAAGCCAAAACGTTGCGCAGCCTGCCGGGATGGTTCATTCAGGCTGTCACATTTCCATTCGCAACGGCGATAACCTAACTCATCAAACGCATAACGCAACATCAGGTAAATGGCTTCTGTGGCACTCGAGCACCGTTTCATCAGCGGCGACCAACATATATGACCAATTTCCAACACCCCATGGCCTTCTTCAATGCGCATAAAGGCTGCCGTGCCAACCGGCTTTTGGCTCGATAAATCAAACACGGTCAGGTTAACTAGCGCCAAATTTGCCTGCATGTTTTGCAAATGCTCACGCAACTCTTGCGGGCTTTCAGGCCTTTCCCGCATCAGGTAAGTCCAGTCGCGCCCATCAGGCGCTAACTGGAACGCATCGAACAGCGCGGAAAAATCGCGTTCAGCATCCAGCGCTTGCAGGCGACAAAACCTGCCGTTCAAAGTGGCTCCATCTGGACGCGCTCGCGGGGACCAGTGAGGTAAGGGTTCTCCTACCGGCTGACCATACTGATTTATCACCATAAACGTCTCTCGCCTGATCGATATGAAGATTGATTATGCCAGTTTAATACACCACAGCCGTACAGTATCACCAGGAGTGATTAACGCCCTGATAATACGCGGATACAGCCGGTAAATACCTGAACACCCTGTAATAGCGATGACTCATCAATATCAAAGCTTGCCTCGTGGTGCCCGGCAGCAATAGTTGAACCCAGCACAAAATAAATCGCTTTGCCGCCCAGATCCTGTACCCGCTTAACCAGCAGTGTTGCATCTTCGCTACCGCCAAACAGCCCTTCTCGTGGCTTGAGCCCGATCTCATTGCAGGCGACACGGCTGACCAAATCGATCAGTTCAGTATCATTATGAAGATCCACCGCCTCACCCATAACCTCATGTTCAAAACGCAATCCGTAACTCTGGGCAATCCCGATGCCAATATTGAGAGCCTGGGCGATCATATACTGATTAATTGCCTGGTTAGCCCCACGCACCTCAAGCTGCAACTCGGCTTTCGCGGGGATCACATTGCGCCCTTCACCGGCATGCAGCGTCCCCACGTTAATACGCGTCATACCGTCACCATGGCGCGGTATGCCCAACAGTTGTGTTACACAATGGCAGGCTCCAGCTAACGCATTGGCACCGCCCTGCGGGTTGATGCCAGCGTGTGCCGGGGCGCCATAAAAACGAAAGTCCAGCTTGGTCGTACACAAGAACTCCAGCGGGTTAACCATGATTTCCCCACTTGGGCACCCCATCCCCAAATGTGCGGAAAAGAAATAATCTACATCATCGAGAATGCCCCCTTCGGCAACCGGCTTAGCACCGCGCACTCCCTCTTCAGCAGGTTGAAATATCAGCTTGAAACGCCCTTTTAGCGTGGATCGTGATGCCATCAGCCATTGAGCAACCCCCAGCCCTATCGCCATATGCCCATCATGCCCGCAGGCATGCATATAACCCGGATTTTCCGAAGCAAACCCAAGCTGCGCTGGAATATGTTGCGGGTGTTGGCTTTCAGCAACCACTACGCAGTCAATGTCAAAACGCATAGCAATGGTTGGCCCCGCTACCCCGGTATCCAACTGCGCCACGCATCCGGTTAGTCCTGCCATCTCTGCAATGAGTTGGGGGGAAATGCCGTACGCCTGCGCACGCGCTAATCCCTGTTCGACATCCTGTTGACGGCGCCCAAGAATAGCGTCCTGGGACAAGAAAGCTTTACCGGGCAAAACCTGATAGCCCATTTCACGCAGCATACTCATTAGCTTCGCGGTGGTCACAAATTCCGACCAGCCAATTTCCGGCATCTGATGGAATTCCCTGCGCCACTGCTGTAGCTGTTCTGAGGTTGGATGGCTCATAATCAGATCCCCGTTTATAAGAAAAAGATGGCGATAAAGAGCACCGCGGCAATGGCTCCAGGGGCGGTTCGTTTGGCGATCTCCACTGGATTTACTCCAGCCAACCCCGCGCACACGATGGCTGCACCTGCCAATGGTGACATGTTGCGCCCCAGTGCGGAAGCCAACATCACTCCAGCCCCCAGATTATTAACTTCATAACCAAAGCTGCTGGCATGAGGCGTTACTGCTTCATTAAATGCAAATGCCGTTGCATCACCGGTACCGGTAATCAGCCCCATAAAGAAAGGCCCCAAGGTGCCCCCCCAACGAGCAAACTCTGGATAACTGGTGAGTAACTGAATAAAACCTTTAATAACGCCCGCTGCGCTTAACCCTTCAATAAATACCGCAGCCGCAATGATGATGCCCATAATATTGGCATAAGATGAACCCATACCATCAAAAAAGCTTTTCGTCAGTTCGCTGGGGGTGGAGCGAGTAATTAACAATGCGTAAATCGAACCAATAATCATTGCCGCAGGCACATTGACTTTGGTATTGCCAAACCAACCAAGCCCGGCGGCAACCAGTAATACTACCGGTAAAAAGGGGGCGATAGTCTTTAGGTAAAAACGCAGGTCGCGTATTTCTTGATGCTCGGTTCCTTGCTTGGCCACAGACTCCGCCCCCTCTGGTGGCTGATAGTTGAGCTCTTTGGCAAAGATTGCCACCAGCGTCAGGCAGATTGCGCAGATCACGCCACAGATGATGGTGATTGGAGCATGGTAAAAAACAAAGTCCATCAGCGGTGTTTTAGATATGTTGGCAATGAAGGCATTGTGGGCCACACCGGGGTTCAGATAGGCCCCCAAGGTGCCGGAAAGTACCGTGCCTCCGGCGATTGCCGGATGGATACGCGCGGCAATCAGCAGTGGGATCAGAGTGGCACCAACCGCAGCGGAGACACCCGCCGCAGAAGGGATAGCGATGCAAACCACAAAGGTGACAGCAACCGCCGCCGGGATCAGTAAAAAACCGAGTTTGGAAAGGCCTCGCGTCAGCAAGTGCACCAGCGCTAGATCGCATCGGGTATACTTCATAACGTAGGCAAAACCCATGCTGGAACAGATTGATTCAATCAGTCCAGAGGTGGACATCCGATCCGAAAAAGCACTAAACGCATTCATCGGTGACAATGAGAGAATACAGAGTATTATCCCTGCACCAATAAGTGTGGTTCTGGTGTCATAGCGCCTGACTAATAATACAATGGTCGCAATGAGTACCAATATCCCCAGAGTAATAGTTAGCATTGGATTATTTCCATTTTAAAAAAGTCATTCTAGTGTTGCTGATATTACTGCCAGGTTCTTTTGATTTTGCGCAATGAATGATGATGGATAGCGATGCTATTACTCTTACCATGATAATAAAAGCTGATAGGGACTAAAATGCGATATTTACCTAAGCTGCAGCAAATTAAGGTTTTCAATGAGGTTATACGCAGTGGGAGTATTCGTGCTGCAGCCAGAGAAATGAATCAGTCACAGCCTGCATTAACCCGAACATTGAAAGAACTTGAGCATCATTTAGGTGCGACATTGTTAGTGCGCAGTAATGAAGGTATCACCTTGACCGAGGCTGGAAAATCGTTCGCTGTCCGTGCTCACCTGATTTTAGAAGAATTGGAGAAAGCCGCAGATGAAATTGAACAAATAAATAAAAACACTTATGGACGCGTTGCTTTCGGCATTTCATCCCTGTTTGGCATAACCATACTCGATGCTGTGATTCGGGATTTTAAAAAAACGCGGCCTAAAACACTCATTAATATTAAAGAAGCTCAACTATCGACATTGTTACCCAGCCTCCGCGACGGCCGGCTCGACTTTGCACTCGGTACCTTGACCGAAGATATGCCATTAGGCGATTTTATCATTACCCCGCTATTCGACGCACCATTCTGTATTGCGGGACGTAAAAATCACCCGCTGATGCACTGCTCCTCGCCGGAGGAGTTGGCTGACGCCAAGTGGCTGATCCCAGAAACAGATATGGGCTACTACCACTACATTCGGCAATTTATCCCATTTAATCACCCCAATAACCCTTCAGCTCCGGTTTTAACCGACTCGATGGTGTGCATTATGAAACTGGTGACCAATAGCGATTACCTGACGATCCTGGCTCAGGCGCGACTTAGTGAATTGAACTTTGGCGACGTTTTGAGTGTATTACCTATTGGGCATGCATTACTGCCGGTTGGGCACTACGGCCTGATTTATCCCCGCAAAAGACCATTAACCCAGGCCGCTCTTGAAATGATCGAGCAGTTTAAATGGCACTGCCAGCAGTATAATTGGGCACCTGTACTGTTGTAGACCAATACCGTTACCAGGGATTGCACCATGGCAAAGAAATCGGCCAGACTGAAGCGGTGGGCTAGGCTGTGTCCTTTAACTGGACGCGAGCGCCCTGCTCAAACCTGCACCACACTCGCTGTCGTTTAATGTCGTTTAAGTTTGGTTTACCTTTGCTTTCACGCTGTTTATCCTGTGTTTATTACCGATTGACGATAATCAATGCACTTGACTTCAAGTTGCATGTTGGCTGGCTTACCCCGCGCAACTTGAGAAACTTAAAGTATCTGGTGTGATAACGCTGATTTTCCGCTGTATTCTTGCGGCAATAGCGGCCCGTCTAGCATACTGTTAACTTAAACCACTAAGCGGATCCATTGTCAGTTATCCAGACGTTATCCCTTGCGTACTGAAAAGTGTGTAGCCCCATAACGCGGTTAAATGAAGTTTTGCCCACACGTCAACAGGAGCTTTCCCCATGCGAGTACTGGTTGTTGAAGATAATGGTTTGCTGCGTCACCACCTTTCTGTGCAAATGCGCGAGATGGGCCATCAGGTGGATGCCGCTGAAGATGCCAAAGAAGCCGACTACTTCCTGCAAGAACATGCCCCTGATATTGCTATTGTCGATCTGGGGCTGCCAGGGGAAGATGGCCTTAGCCTTATTCGCCGCTGGCGGGCTAATCAGATGAAGTTACCTATTCTGGTGTTGACCGCCCGTGAAAGCTGGCAGGATAAAGTCGCCGTGCTGGAAGCCGGTGCTGATGACTATGTGACCAAACCGTTTCATCTGGAAGAGGTCATTGCCCGCATGCAAGCGCTGATGCGTCGCAACAGTGGCCTGGCGTCACAAGTGATCGTACTGCCGCCGTTCCAGATCGACCTTTCGCGTCGTGAGATCACCGTCAACGAACAGCAAATCAAACTGACCGCATTTGAATATACGATTATCGAGACACTGATCCGTAACGCAGGTAAAGTGGTGAGCAAAGATTCTCTCATGTTGCAGCTCTACCCTGATGCGGAACTGCGTGAAAGCCACACTATCGATGTGTTGATGGGCCGTCTGCGTAAAAAACTGCAGGCCGAGCATCCACACGAAGTTATCACTACCGTACGTGGGCAGGGCTATCGTTTCGATACTAAGTGAACATGATGTTCAAAAAAAATAAAAAGCCCTTCTCACTCCGAGCTCGTTTTTTAATGGCTACTGCCGGGGTGATCCTGGCACTGTCTCTGTCCTATGGGTTAGTGGCAGTTGTGGGTTACATCGTCAGTTTTGATAAAACCTCTTTCCGCCTGCTACGCGGTGAGAGCAACCTGTTTTTCAGCCTGGCGCAGTGGAAAGATAAAAAACTAACTATTTCTGTCCCTCCCGAACTTGATATCAACTCCCCAACCTTAGTCTTTATCTATGACGTGCAGGGAAACCTGTTGTGGAGCCAGCGATCCGTCCCTGAATTGGAAAAGCGCATTCAGAAAAAATGGCTTGAAGAGTCCGGTTTTTACGAAATCGATACCAATACTCGGACCAGTAGTAAAGTGCTGGGTAATAACCCCACAGCGCAGAACCAGTTGAAAAATTACGATGACAGCGACCAGAACGCCCTGACCCACTCGGTCGCCGTCAATACCTATGCCGCCACACCAAATCTACCTGCCCTGACCATTGTCGTAGTTGACAGTATCCCGCAGGAACTCCAGCGTTCAGACGTGGTTTGGGAATGGTTCAGCTACGTATTGCTGGCCAACCTATTACTGGTGGTGCCGCTGTTGTGGCTGGCAGCCTATTGGAGTTTACGCCCCATTCAAGCACTGGTCGCGCAGGTGGGGCAGTTGGAAAATGGTGAACGGGAACAACTGGATGAGAATCCCCCCAGCGAGCTACGCAGCCTGGTGCGAAACCTTAACATTCTGGTGCGCAATGAACGGCAGCGCTATACCAAGTATCGCACTACGCTGTCAGATCTGACCCACAGCCTGAAAACCCCGCTGGCGGTATTGCAAACCACCCTACGCTCGCTACGTTCCGGCAAACAGACCACCATCGAAGAAGCGGAACCGATTATGCTTGAACAGATCGGGCGGATCTCGCAACAGATTGGTTATTACCTGCACCGTGCCAGTATCAATTCAGGGCAGACAGTTCTGACACGTGAGATGCATTCGGTTTCCGCTCTGCTTGATAGCCTGTGTGTGGCATTAAATAAAGTTTATCAGCGCAAAGGTGTAGCGATAACCCTCGACATTTCACCTGAAGTGACATTTATCGGTGAGAAAAACGATTTTATGGAAGTGATGGGCAATGTGCTGGAAAACGCCTGTAAGTATTGCCTGGAATTTGTTGAAATCACCTCGCGGCATTCAGACAAATTTTTGACTATCCTCATTGACGATGATGGCCCAGGTATCCCGAAAAGCAAACGCGAACTGATTTTCCAGCGCGGCCAGCGCGTTGATACTCTGCGCCCTGGTCAGGGTCTTGGCCTCTCGGTCGCCGCGGAGATCATCGAACAATACGATGGGCAAATTACCATCAGTGACAGTCCGTTAGGCGGTGCGCGCATGGAAGTGACTTTTGCCCGTCAGCACGATCACCACCATCACGAATAAATTCTGTCGTTCAGGCTCCGTTCCCGCTCAACTGGGCCAGACTTCCGTTATAATTCCCTCTGGCTTACTCTATTCTGGAATAGAAAATGGATTATCAATTAGACCTGGACTGGAACGACTTTTTGCAACGTTATTGGCAAAAGCGTCCAGTTATCATCAAGCGCGGTTTTAATAATTTTATCGATCCGATTTCTCCGGATGAGTTGGCCGGGTTGGCGATGGAAAATGAGGTGGACAGCCGTCTGGTAAGTCATCAGGAAGGTCATTGGCAGGTGGCTCACGGCCCGTTTGACAGCTATGACCATCTGGGTGAGAACAACTGGTCACTGCTGGTACAAGCCGTTGATCACTGGCATGAAGCCTCAAGTGCGTTAATGCTCCCCTTCCGCAAACTGCCGGATTGGCGTATGGACGACCTGATGATCTCGTTTTCTGTACCCTGCGGTGGCGTTGGCCCGCACCTTGATCAATATGACGTATTCATTATCCAGGGGACTGGCCGCCGCCGTTGGCGAGTGGGTGAGAAAGTGCCAATGAAGCAGCACAGCCCGCACCCTGATCTGCTTCAGGTAGCCCCGTTTGACGCCATCATTGATGAAGTAATGGAGCCCGGTGATATTCTGTATATCCCACCGGGTTTCCCACACGAAGGGTATTCACTGGAAAATTCACTTAACTATTCTGTTGGTTTCCGTGCACCAAATTGCCGCGAATTGGTGAGTGGTTTTGCTGATTACGTTTTGGCCCGTGAACTGGGTAGCCATCGCTATAGCGATCCAGACATTACTCTGCGTGACGCCCCTGCCCGCATCCTGCCAAATGAAGTCGATGGCTTGCGTCAAATGATGCTCGATCTGGTTCAACAGCCAGAACACTTCCAGAACTGGTTTGGCGAATTTATCTCGCAGTCACGCCATGAACTGGACATCGCGCCACCGGAGCCACCTTATCAGGCAGGTGAAATCTACCAGCTGCTACAGCAAGGTGAGCCATTGCAACGGCTGGGTGGCCTGCGCGTGCTGCGCGTTGGGGATCAATGCTTCGTAAATGGTGAGTTGATTGAAACGGAGCATCTGCAAGCGGCCGATGCGCTGTGTAATCACTTTACGGTCCAGGCAGAAATGCTGGGAGAAGCCATTGATGACCCTTCTTTCCTGGCTTTGCTGACGGAGTTGATCAACAGCGGTTACTGGTATTTCAACAACTAGAAACGGTTAGAGATGAAGGGTGATGCGACTGGCGCATCACCCTCATTTGATGTTGTTATTGATGCTATCAAGAAAACGAGCTCTTGTTCTTAGCTCGGTCAGCGGTGAGTGTGGCAATTCTCATAATAACAGCCACCGCCTTCTCCATACCTTCCAAAGTGATGAACTCATGCTTGCCATGGAAATTATAGCCACCGGTGAACAAATTAGGGCAAGGCAGCCCTTTAAATGACAGTTGCGCACCATCGGTGCCACCGCGAATGGGTTTCATCAGCGGTTCGATATCACAATCACGCATCGCCTGTTGCGCCAACTTAATCACATGGGGATGTTTGGCAACCTGCTCACGCATGTTGTAATAGTTATCCTCAATAGCCACTTCTATATAACAATCCCGCGGCAAGCCGCGCCCCACTTTTTGCGCCACTTCGATCATTTTGCGTTTACGCGCCTCAAAACCCTCACGCTCAAAATCACGCAAAATGTAATGCATCTCTGCACGTTCTACGTTTCCTTTGATACTACCCAGATGGTAGAACCCCTGGTAGCCTTCGGTATTCTCTGGCGTTTCATCGTCAGGCAGCGCCTGATGAAAACGGCTTGCCAGCGACAGTGCGTTGACCATCACTCCTTTGGCACTGCCTGGATGCACGTTATTGCCGACGATTTTAACCGTCACCGCTGCCGCATTGAAATTCTCACACTCCAGTTCACCCACACCACCGCCATCAACGGTATATGCCCATTCGGCATTAAACGCGTCAACCTCAAAGAAATGAGCTCCTTTGCCGACTTCTTCATCAGGGGTAAAGGCCACACGAATCTCACCGTGAGGAACATTTTTCTGTTTCAGGCGCACCATGGCGGTCAGAATTTCGGCAATACCGGCCTTATCGTCTGCACCAAGCAGCGTCTTGCCATCGGTAGTGATCAGCGTTTGCCCTAACATTTGATGCAGGATCGGAAACATGACTGGCGATAACACTTCGTCACCAATACCCAAAGCAATATCGCCACCACGATAATTTTCCACAATTTGCGGTACGACATTCTTACCGGAAAAATCCGGTGAGGTATCAAGATGAGAAATAAACCCGATAGTCGGGACTGACCAGGCGACGTTGCCAGGTAATGTGCCCATCACGCAGCCATGTTCGCTGAGCGATACCTGTTCAAACCCCAGTTCAATCATTTCCTGCCGCAACGCCCGCGCCAGCTTAAATTGCCCTTCGGTGCTCGGCACATTTTTGACATTCGCTTTTGCCTGTGTGTCGAACGAGACGTAGTTGAAAAAGCGATCGAGTAGTTTATCCATGATTCCGCCCTCAGAATTTCGCTGTTCATTATGCGGAACCGATCCGGATCAAATATTGAGACAGGTCATTAATAACCAGATTTAACCGAAATCATCAGCCTAGGCTGTGTCCCTTTAAGGGACACAGCCTAGCAATTGTTTGAAACCAAAGTTTTCGCAGGTAAACTCAGACAGGCGTCCTGCTGTGGTCATTTTGGCTTTTCATTCTTTGCCTTAGCGTCTATCATGCGCGCTCCTAAAATTTCGATTGGCGTCACTGGCTTTGAGCTAAAGTAAATACCTATAGACTCGTGCAGTCTTTTCCAGTGGCGGTTCTATCTGCATCACCTTACGGGATAGAGACTCTTAAAATGACTGAAAACAGCTCCCTAGTAACGCTCAATGCCCTAAGCAAAAGCTTTGACGGCAAAGAAATCATCCACAATCTCAACCTTGAGATTAACGACGGGGAATTCTTGACTATTCTTGGCCCGTCCGGCTGCGGAAAAACCACGGTACTGCGGCTGATTGCCGGTTTAGAAAGCGCCGATCAAGGGCAAATTTTTCTTGAGGGGCAAGATATAACCGCCATTCCCGCCGAGCATCGCCACGTTAATACTGTCTTTCAGAGCTATGCGCTTTTCCCTCACATGACGGTATTTGAGAACGTCGCCTTTGGCCTGCGTATGCAGAAAACGCCAGAGGCACAGCTGACACCACGCGTTGAAGAAGCCCTACGCATGGTGCAACTGGATGAGTTTGCCCAACGTCGACCACATCAATTGTCTGGCGGTCAGCAACAGCGGGTGGCTATCGCTCGAGCCGTAGTGAATAAGCCCAAGGTGCTGCTGTTGGATGAATCACTTTCTGCGCTGGACTATAAGTTGCGTAAACAGATGCAGAACGAGCTGAAAGCACTACAGCGTCAACTGGGCATCACTTTTATTTTCGTTACGCACGATCAGGAAGAAGCCTTGACCATGTCGGACCGTATTGTGGTGATGCGCGACGGGCGGATCGAGCAAGACGGGACGCCAAGAGAGATTTATGAAGAACCCACCAACCTATTTGTGGCCAGTTTTATAGGCGAGATCAATATTTTTGATGCCACCGTGTTACAGCGCCTGGATCCTCAACGGGTGCGAGCCCGCGTGGAAGGCCGTGAGTGTGATATCTACGCGACCCTGCCGGTTGAGCCAGGGCAATCGCTAAAAGTTCTGCTGCGCCCTGAAGACTTACGCGTTGAGGAAGTTAATGACGGCGAGCAGATCGATGGGTTGATTGGCTATGTACGCGAACGTAACTATAAAGGTATGACACTGGAATCCGTAGTTGAACTGGAAAACGGCAAAATGGTGATGGTCAATGAGTTCTTCAATGAAGATGACCCAGACTTCGACCACTCGCTGAACCAGAAGATGGCGTTAACCTGGGTAGAAAGCTGGGAGGTGGTGCTCGTCGATGAAGAAATCGCGTAATATATTTCAGAATCTGGTGATCGGCGGCGCCGTTGCCTGGCTCGTTCTGTTTGTCTTTATCCCGAATCTGATGATTATCGGTACCAGTTTCCTGACACGCGACGACGCCAACCTGGTAAAGATGGTATTCACTCTGGATAACTATCTGCGCCTGTTTGACCCACTCTACGCGCAGGTGATGCTGCACTCGTTGAATATGGCGCTGATCGCCACATTGTGTTGCCTGCTGCTCGGTTATCCTTTTGCCTACATTCTGGCACAACTGCCACAAAAAATACGGCCACTGCTACTGTTCCTGCTGATCGTCCCGTTCTGGACAAACTCGCTGATCCGCATTTATGGTCTCAAGTTGTTCCTGAGCACCCGTGGTTACTTGAACGAATTCCTGCTGTGGAGCGGATTAATCGATACGCCGTTTCGCATTATGTACACCTCCGAGGCGGTGATCATCGGCCTGATCTACATCCTGCTGCCCTTTATGGTGATGCCGCTCTACTCCAGCCTGGAAAAGCTAGATAAATCCTGTATCGAAGCTGCACGCGATCTTGGTGCCAGCAAATTACAGACGTTTATTCGCATCATTATTCCACTGACCATGCCTGGGATCATTGCCGGCTGTCTGTTAGTACTGCTCCCCGCCATGGGCCTGTTCTATGTAGCAGATTTGATGGGAGGAGCCAAAAACCTGCTGATTGGCAGTGTGATCAAAAGCCAGTTCCTGAACATCCGCGACTGGCCATTTGGCGCTGCCACCAGTATTTGCCTGACGTTAATTATGGGGCTGATGCTGTGGATCTACTACCGCGCCGCCAGGTTGCTAAATAAAAAGGGGGAGTTGGAATGATTGGTCGCCTATTGCGCAGCGGATTCATGGCCCTGATTTACGCCTATCTCTATATCCCCATCGTGATCCTGATCGTTAACTCGTTCAACACCTCGCGCTTTGGCATCAACTGGCAGGGTTTTACCACCAATTGGTACAGCACGTTGATCAATAACGACAGTCTGTTACAGGCGGCAGGCCACTCGCTGATCATGGCGACACTATCAGCCAGCTTTGCTACGCTGATCGGCTCGCTGACGGCTGTTGCACTCTACCGTTACCGTTTTCGTGGCAAGCCTTTCGTCAGCGGTATGCTGTTTGTGGTAATGATGTCGCCCGATATAGTGATGGCGATCTCGCTGCTGGTGCTGTTTATGCTGTTGGGGATCTCGTTAGGCTTCTGGTCATTGTTTGTTTCACACATCACCTTCTGCTTACCATTTGTGGTTGTCACCGTTTATTCCCGCCTGAAGGGCTTTGACGTGAAAATGCTTGAAGCAGCACGCGATCTCGGGGCCAGTGAAGTTGTCATTCTGCGCAAAATCATTCTGCCACTGGCAATGCCCGCCATCGCCGCCAGTTGGTTATTGAGTTTCACTCTGTCGATGGACGATGTGGTGGTTTCTTCGTTCGTGACTGGGCCAAGCTATGAAATCCTGCCGTTAAAGATCTACTCAATGGTCAAAGTCGGCGTATCGCCCGAGGTCAATGCGCTGGCGACCATTCTATTGCTGTTATCACTGATATTGGTTGTCACCAGCCAACTGGTACTGCGCGATCGCCATACGCGCTGATTTATCGTATGGCAAAAAGCACCTTTGTTTTTAGAAGTCACTCCCCTGCAACTTGAAGGGCCCGGGGATATACTGAAATTCGAAATCACTGCTGAAGGATGTATCAATGAAAAAGTGGTCACATCTGCTCGCCACCGGGGTGATGGCACTGAGCATTTTCTCTGCAAATGCTGCCGATGACGGCAAAACGCTCTATTTCTATAACTGGACTGAATATGTCCCACCGGGTCTGTTAGAACAGTTCACCAAAGAGACCGGCATCAAGGTGATTTACTCCACCTACGAATCCAACGAAAGCATGTACGCCAAGTTAAAAACCTACAAGGACGGCGCGTATGATCTGGTGGTGCCCTCAACCTATTTCATCGCCAAGATGAGTAAAGAGGGAATGTTGCAAAAGATCGACAAGAGTAAGCTCAGTAATTTTAAAGATCTCGATCCCGGCCTATTGAACAAATCCTTCGATCCGCATAATGACTTCTCCATTCCCTATATTTGGGGCGCTACCGCCATTGGCGTGAATACCGATGCTATCGACTCGAAAAGCGTCACCTCCTGGGCCGACCTGTGGAAACCGGAATACAAAGGCAGTCTGCTGCTGACTGATGACGCCCGCGAGGTGTTCCAGATCGCGCTGCGTAAACTCGGTTATTCAGGCAATACCACCGATCCTAAACAGATCGAGGCTGCTTATAACGAACTGAAGAAGCTGATGCCTAACGTGCTAGCCTTTAATTCCGATAATCCCGGTAATCCTTATATGGAAGGTGAAGTGAACCTGGGGATGCTGTGGAACGGCTCAGCCTATGTGGCGCGACAGGCTGGCATACCGCTTGATATCGTTTGGCCAAAAGAAGGTGGCATTTTCTGGATGGATAGCCTTGCCATTCCAGCGAACGCTAAAAATGTCGACGGAGCGCTAAAGTTAATCAACTTCCTGTTACGTCCGGAAATTGCGTTACAGGTCGCGCAGACCATCGGTTACCCAACCCCCAATCTGGCTGCTAGAAAACTGCTGCCGAAAGAAATCGCCAACGACAAATCATTGTATCCAGATGATGCCGTGATTGAGAACGGCGAGTGGCAGAATGACGTAGGCGAAACCAGCACGTTGTATGAAACCTATTTCCAGCAGTTGAAAGCCGGGCGCTGATTAACGCGAATCGTTTAAACGCCCCCTTCTCTTATAGAGAAGGGGGCGTTTAAACTGGGGTAACAAAAACCAGCGTCAGCGTTGTTATGCCTTATCCGCCCGTTCGACCTTACCCATCAGGAATTTGTGTACAAAACGCGGCACAATTTCACTGGCCAAGCCATAATGTTTCTCTTCGAACTGGCTTTCTACCTGACTGGGCTCCAGATTCAGTTCCATGGTATAGGCGCCACCCAGTCGTGCCTCATGAACAAAGCCTGCCGCCGGGTAAACATTGCCCGAGGTACCAATCGCTACGAAGAAGTCGGCTTTGGCCAATGCCTCGTAGATCTCGTTCATCCCCAACGGCATTTCACCAAACCAAACCACATGCGGCCTTAATGGGGCGGGAAACTGGCAGCAGTGGCAGCGCTCTTCAACGTCCAGATCTTCATGCCATTCGAACACTTGTCCCGAACTGGTACAACGCACTTTGAGGAGCTCACCGTGCATATGCAATACCCGTTTGCTTCCCGCCCGCTCATGCAGGTTATCAATATTTTGCGTCACCAGCAGGAAGTTGTCTCCTAGCCACTCTTCCAGATCGGCCAGTACACGGTGTGCGGCATTAGGGGCAATACCGGGTTGTTGTAACTGACGACGGCGAGCATTGTAAAACGATTGAACCAATGCCGGATCGCGTTTAAAACCATCCAGAGTAGCTACATCTTCTACCTGATGTTCTTCCCACAACCCATCGGCAGCGCGGAAAGTACGGATGCCGGACTCGGCAGAAATACCTGCGCCCGTCAGCACCACCACAAAGGGTTTTTTAAGCTCCGCCGCGGCCATAGTATCGCGATGAAAAATGCGTGAGCGAAAGCGCTGATGCAGCACATGCTTACTCTTTCGAAACTGACACAGCCTATGGCGAGTGTGCATGAACTCTCCTTATTAATGACTTTCCAGCAAATTGAGGAACGCAGCCCCGCGAACACCACCCGCATCGCCGTAACGAGCCTTCTCAATGCGCGGCAGTTTAGCCACGCGTAACAGATGGGCTGGCAGGCGCAGGGGTAATGCCTGATAGATTTCGGCGAAATTCGACAAACCACCACCGATCACTAGCAGATGAGGATCAATTATAGTCAGTAAATTACCCAGACAAATTGCCAAGACCTCCAGGAATCTATCAACATGAGCCACCGCCTGTGGTTCACCCGCCCGATAGTGCGCAATGATTTGCTTTGCGGGCAACTGTTGCTGATAGAAATGCGCGTACATCCATTCAAATCCACGCCCCGAAATGTAATTTTCGATACAGCCACCGTGGCCACAACCGCAGGCAACGCGCGGAATATCCCGCCCCAGCACTTCCAGCGCATCCACTGGCAAGCGCAAATGACCAAATTCCCCAGCGATATAATTACGCCCGGACAGCACCTTACCATTAACGATCAAACCACCGCCAACGCCAGTACCCAAAATAATACCCAGAACCGTCGGGTAGCGCCGGAACTCCTGGTCCCAGGCCTCCGAGAGCGTGAAGCAGTTGGCGTCATTGTCTACCTTCACTTCACGACCAATCAGCGCACTCAGATCGCGCGGCAGCGCTTGCCCCATCGCCGCCGGAACATTGGCAGTAAACAGGGTACCATCCTCATTCGGTAACCCAGGGATCCCTAGGCCCACCGAACCCTGCATGCCACAAAACGCATCGGCTTCAACGGTCATATCGCGTAATACAGCCAACAGTTGCCGATAATTATCACGGGGCGTCGGCAGCCGTTTTTGCCAGATCTGCTGCAAATTGGCATCGAATACGCCCATTTCGATCTTGGTACCGCCTATGTCGAAACCGTAGTACATCGAGTTCCCTCAGGATAAAAATGGTGTGCTATCGCGCATTCATGATTGCCCACTCAGTACCCTGGCTGGGTCGATGCGGCTTGCGCGCCGGGCAGGATACCAACTGGCCAATAGGCTGAGCACCAGTGCCGTTGCCAATACGATAACCACATCCAGCCAGTGCAATTCAGACGGCAGGAAGTCGATAAAATAGATATCTCCAGACAGGAAAGAGTGACCGATCAGCTTTTCGATCCCTTTGATGATATTGGTCAGTTGCATCGAGGCAATCACCCCTACCACCACACCACTCAAACTCCCCACCAGCCCGGCCAACAGACCATACCAGATGAAGATGGCGCGGATAAAACCGTCTTTGGCTCCCAGGGTACGCAGCACGGCAATATCACTGCTTTTGTCTTTCACCGCCATCACCAGCGTAGAGACAATATTGAAGCAGGCCACACCTATCACCAATACCATCGCCAGATACATGATGGCGCGGATCATTTGGATATCGCGATACATGTAGCCGAAGGTGCCAATCCAGCTCTTGATATATACATAGGAATGGGTGACCTCACCGGCATCGCGCACCAGTTTATTGGCCTTAAACACATCGTTGACCTTGATAGCAATCCCGGTCACGCTGTCGCCCATATCCTGATACTGTTGAGCATCCGCCAGCGGCACCATTGCCAGACTGTGATCGAGTTGGCCACTTAATTGCAAAATACCGGTGACGTGCAGGCGAATACGTTTCGGCTGCAGCAGTTTCATTTCAGGGTCACTGTTCGGGATCATTACCGTAACATAAGAACCTTGCTGCACCCCAAGCGCTTCAGCGACGCCCTGCCCGAGGATCACCTGGTTCTCGCCGCTTTTAAAATTGGCCCAGGCATTATCTTTGACATACTTAGGCAACGCACTGAGTTGACTTTCCTGTTCGGGATCAACTCCCTTTACCTGTACCGCACGCAGTTGCGCTCCGTTTTCCATCAGCCCGGTAAAGTTGATATAGGGTGCTGCTGCTAAAATACCCGGCACTTTCTCAATCCGCTGCAGGATTTCAGGCCAGTCGGTGAATGGCTGATTGACCGGTTCGATCTCGCCGTGCGGCACTACCGCCAAAATGCGGTTCTGCAATTCGCGCTCAAAGCCGTTCATGGCGCTCAGGCCAACGATGAGCACCGCTACTCCCAAAGCGATACCAATGGTTGAGATGACCGAAATCAGTGAAACCATGCCGCCACGCCGCCGGCCACGGCTGAAACGCAACGCCATCAGCAATGAAAGTGGCGATACGCTCATTAGTCAGCCCCCATCAGGGTAAGTTGGTCTTGCAATTGCCCATCTGTCATTTCCAGTTGGCGACTCAGGCGCTTGGCCAGTTGCAAATCATGAGTAACAACCAGAAACGCGGTGCCCTGGCGCACGTTTAATTCACCCAGTAAATCGAAAATACTGTCTGCAGTCCGCTTATCCAGATTACCGGTCGGTTCATCCGCCAGTACCAGTGATGGATTGTTCACCAGCGCACGGGCTATCGCCACACGTTGGCGTTCCCCGCCGGAAAGTTCGGATGGACGATGCTTGCTACGCTTTTCCAATCCGACAGCGGTCAGCATCTCCAGCGCTTTGTCCTGTGCCAACGCTGGTTTCATACCACCAATCAGCAACGGCATTGCCGCGTTTTCCAGCGCGGTGAAGTCCGGTAACAGATGATGGAACTGGTAGATAAAACCCAGTTGGCGGTTGCGCAGTTCCGCTTTGGCAGTGGACGAGAGTGAATTCAGGGACTGCCCTTTGTAGATCACTTCGCCCGAAGTGGGGGAATCCAACCCGCCGAGCAGGTGCAGCAGAGTGCTCTTACCTGACCCCGAACTCCCGACGATAGCCATCATTTCGCCCGGTTGCATAGCAAAACTGACGTTGCGCAGCACATCGGTCTGCAGATTGCCTTCCTGATAGGTCTTGCACAGGTTGTCACACTGCAGCAAAAGATGGTTACTCATAACGTAAAGCCTCAGCGGGTTGTACGGCGGCAGCGCGCCATGAAGGGTAAAGCGTGGATAACAGAGAGATCGCCATTGCCACCACGGCAATCAGAGTCACCTGTAGCGGTTCGACCGCCACCGGCAGTGAAGCGCCATCAATCAATGCACCCAGCATTGGCATCAGGCTGTTCAGGTTGGTCGCCAGTAAAACGCCCAACAGGGTGCCCAACAGTGAGCCAATAATCCCTGCACTGGCCCCCTGAACCATGAAAACCAACATAATCTGGCGCCGCGTCAGGCCCAGTGTTTGCAGAATAGCCACTTCACCCTGTTTTTCCATCACCAACAGGCCCAGTGAAGTAATAATGTTAAAGGCGGCAACCGCAACTATCAGGCTAAGTAACAGCCCCATCATGTTTTTCTCCATGCGCACCGCCTGGAACAACTCGCCCTTACGCTCACGCCAGTCTTTCCAAACGGCACCTTGCGGCAACGTTTGTTGGCTGAGCGTATCCACGGCCAACGGTTGCTGCAGGAAGAGGCGCCAACCGGTGATGTTGCCCGCCGGATAACGCATCAGGCGCGCAACATCCTGCTGATTTGCCAGTAACTGATAGCCATCCACTTCGCTATTGGCGTGGAAAGTACCAATCACCGTAAACAGACGTTGGCTTGGGATGCGGCCCATCGGTGTGAACTGGCTGGCACTCGGCACCATCAGGCGCAACTGGTCACCACGCTTGACGCCCAACTGCCCCGCAAGTTGTTCACCGAGGATCAGGTTATATTGGCCAGGCTGCAGTTGCTGCTGCTTAACGTTGACCAGATAAGGGGTTAATGGATCGGCCTCATCCGGGTTAACGCCCAGGATCACGCCAACGGCCACGCTACGGGCGCTTTGTAGCACCACATCGCCGGTAGTTAAGGGGGCAATACGCGAAACCCCTTGTAGCCCCTGTATCGCAGATACGGGAAGCTGTTCAGGATTGATCGACCCTTGCTTGCTAGTGATCAGCGCTTGTGGCATTAAACCCAGAATGTTGTTTTCGAGACCTTTCTCGAAACCGTTCATCACCGAAAGTACGGTGACCAAAGCCATCACCCCCAGCGTAATGCCAATGGTGGAGAGCCAGGAAACAAACCGCCCGAAACGGTCTGAAGCACGCCCGCGCATATAACGCAGGCCAATAAATAACGCGACAGGTTGATACATGAAATCCGTTTTGTTGCCGTAGCTTAAGCAAAGTGATCAAGGATAATAAAGGCTCTACCCTGTTTATGGAACCACCCGGCCCGTTTTATTCTCTCTGTCAGCATGGTTCAGGACGAAAATCTGATATTCTCAGCGCTGGGCCATCTATCACTCCCCCCTTCTTCATCTCCAAAATAATCAGGCATTTTCTTGTTCGAGATCACTTATCAACTCAACCTTTTGATAGTAATTTTCGTCAAGCGCTTCAACAAGTTGATTCAATCCGTTTTCCCACAAACGAGGTCGCCATGAACACAACGCCGCACTGTATTACTGCCAGCGATATCGCCAAAGCTGCTGAAATCCTGCAAGGTCATGCAATCCGCACACCGGTTATGACATCGCATCAGGCCGATGAAATCGCTGGTGCACGGCTGTTTTTCAAGTGCGAAAACTTCCAGTGTATTGGGGCTTTTAAATTCCGTGGTGCCTATAACGCCATCAGTCAATTGACCCAGACACAGCGCCGAGCAGGCGTGATTGCCTTCTCATCTGGCAACCACGCCCAGGCGATAGCGCTGGCGGCACGCGAGCTTGGAGTTAATGCCACCATCGTGATGCCACATGACGCTCCAGCCACCAAACTGGCGGCAACACGCGGTTACGGGGCCAATGTCGTTATCTACCAGCGCCACAGCGAAGACCGAGAGGCGATTGCTGAAAGATTGGCTACTGAGCAGGGCTTAACGGTGATCCCGCCTTACAATTATCCGCAGGTTATTGCAGGCCAAGGGACTGCTGCAAAAGAACTGATAGAAGAGGTTGGGCAACTGGATATTCTGTTGGTCTGCACCGGTGGCGGCGGTTTGCTCTCTGGCTGTGCGGTGGCAGCACACCACTGGTCACCAGGCTGCCGGGTCTTTGGCGTGGAGCCCCTTGCTGGCAATGATGTACAACAATCCCTCAGAAGTGGAAACCGGGTCCATATACCAGTACCGCTAACCATTGCCGATGGCGCGCAAACTCAACAGGTCGGTCAACTCACCTTCCCCATCATTCAACAGTATGTGGAAGATATTCTGACGGTGACCGACAAGCAGTTATGCCAGCAAATGCGCTTCTTCATGGAACGGATGAAAATCGTCGTCGAGCCCACCGGTTGCTTGGCTGCGGCTGCGGCCATGAATCGACTGATCGACCTGCACGGCAAAAAAGTTGGGGTGATCGTCAGTGGCGGAAATGTGGATGTGGACAAAATCGAGCAATACCTCAGCATGGCACGCGAATAAGTTGGTGAAATAACCGCCGGCAAACCTGAACCACGCGCTTTTACCTGTGTCAGTTTATTGGCCGCTGGGCTAGTATAACAGGGTAAAGGCGCGTTGCTATTTCCGCCTGACGGACAGGATTTTGTGGTCTTCATGCGTCAATCACCACGGTGAACACCACAAAAACTGTTTTATCCGAGTGACTCAAGGTAGCAGATAAGCAACAACTGACCGGCAAATCGGCCAGGAACACACCTTCTGCGGCTTGAAAAACGACGGGTATATTCAATCCATTGATTAAAGATAACTGAATGAGCATTCAAGATAATAGCCGCAGTTCCGCATCGCCCTCTTCCCGTTACTCTTTACCCGATCGTGCAGGCGATTTACGCCAGCTAGGTCAACTCACCGGTTCAGCCTGTGCCGTTGAATGTGCCGAGATCGTCGAGCGTCATCCCGGCCCCGTGATGCTCATTGCACCGGATATGCAAAACGCGTTGCGGCTACGGGACGAAATCCAGCAATTTACCGATCAGATGGTCACCACGCTGGCGGACTGGGAAACCCTGCCATACGACAGTTTCTCTCCGCACCAGGAAATCATCTCTGCGCGCCTTTCCAGCCTGTACCAACTGCCAACCATGGCGCGCGGGATTATTATTCTGCCGGTGAACACGTTGATGCAGCGTGTGTGCCCACATGAATTCCTGCACGGGCACGCACTGGTAATGGAAAAGGGGCAACGGCTATCAAGGGATCTGTTGCGTAGCCAATTGGAGCAAGCCGGATACCGCAGCGTCGATCAGGTTATGGTACACGGTGAGTTCGCTACACGTGGGGCTCTACTCGACTTATACCCCATGGGTAGCGAAGAACCCTACCGCATCGACTTCTTCGATGATGAGATCGACAGCTTGCGTACTTTTGATGTCGATACTCAACGCACGTTGAACGAAGTCAATGCCATCAATTTGCTGCCAGCTCATGAGTTCCCAACCGATAAAACCGCCATTGAGCTGTTCCGCAGCCAATGGCGCGAACAGTTTGAAGTTCGTCGCGACGCCGAACATATTTACCAGCAAGTGAGCAAAGGCACTTGGCCTGCGGGTATTGAATACTGGCAACCCCTATTCTTCAGCCAACCGTTACCGTCCCTGTTCAGCTACCTGCCGGCGAATACGCTAATCGTTAATACCGGCAATCTGGAGAGTGCAGCAGAACGTTTCTGGCTTGATGTCAATCAGCGTTACGAGAACCGGCGCATCGACCCAATGCGGCCACTGGTTGCGCCAGATAGCTTATGGCTACGCGTTGATGCGTTATTTAGCGAGTTGAAAGCCTGGCCCCGCATAGCACTGAAGACCGAAGAACTGCCTGCCAAGGCGGGCTGTACCAATTTGGGCTATCAGACGCTGCCGGAACTGGCTGTGCAGGCGCAACAGAAGGCACCGCTGGATAATCTGCGCCGATTCATTGAAAGTTTCACCGGCAGCGTCATTTTCTCGGTAGAAAGTGAAGGCCGCCGCGAGACCCTGCAAGAACTGCTTGGCCGTATCAAGCTGAGTACCAGCCTGATACAGCGCCTGGACGAAGTCGAAGCACCGGGCCGTTATATGATGGTTGGAGCCTCTGAGCGCGGCTTCCTTGATACCCTGCGCGAGCGGGCCTTGATTTGCGAGAGCGATCTGCTTGGCGAACGGGTCAGCCGCCGTCGGCAGGATAACCGCCGCACCATTAATACCGATACGCTGATCCGCAACCTGGCGGAACTCCGCCCCGGGCAGCCGGTGGTGCATCTGGAGCACGGTGTTGGCCGCTATGTCGGCCTGACAACCTTGGAGGCAGGTGGTATCAAGGCGGAGTATCTGATCCTCGCCTATGCCGGTGAAGACAAATTGTATGTACCGGTTTCCTCGCTGCACCTGATCAGCCGTTACTCAGGCGGGGCTGACGAAAATGCCCCACTACACAAACTGGGTGGCGATGCCTGGTCGCGAGCCCGGCAGAAAGCCGCCGAACGCGTGCGTGACGTTGCAGCCGAACTGTTGGATATCTACGCCCAACGCGCGGCAAAATCCGGTTTTGCGTTTAAGCATAATCGGGAGCAATACCAACTGTTCTGCCAGGCATTTCCTTTCGAGACAACCCCCGATCAGGAACAGGCTATCAACGCGGTACTGAGCGATATGTGCCAACCGCTGGCGATGGATCGGCTAGTGTGTGGCGACGTAGGCTTTGGCAAAACCGAAGTGGCGATGCGGGCCGCGTTTCTGGCGGTTGAAAATGGTAAACAGGTGGCGGTTTTGGTGCCCACTACGCTGTTGGCGCAACAGCATTTCGATAACTTCCGCGATCGCTTTGCCACCTGGCCAATACGCATTGAAATGATGTCACGCTTCCGCAGCGCCAAGGAACAGCAACAGATTTTGCAAGAAACGGCTGAAGGCAAAGTCGATATTCTCATCGGGACGCATAAGCTACTGCAGAGCGATCTGCGCTGGAAAGATTTAGGTCTGTTGGTTGTTGATGAAGAGCACCGCTTTGGCGTGCGCCACAAAGAGCGCATCAAAGCGATGCGCGCCGACGTGGATATTCTGACACTAACCGCCACCCCGATCCCGCGTACGTTGAATATGGCCATGAGCGGTATGCGCGATCTTTCGATCATTGCTACCCCACCAGCCCGCCGCCTAGCGGTAAAAACCTTTGTACGCGAGTACGACAGTCTGGTAGTACGCGAAGCCATTCTGCGTGAAGTGCTGCGTGGGGGGCAGGTGTACTACCTCTACAACGACGTAGAAAACATCGATAAAGCGGCACTGAAGCTGGCAGAACTGGTACCTGAGGCGCGTATTGCCATCGGCCACGGCCAAATGCGCGAGCGGGATCTGGAAAGAGTGATGAACGATTTTCACCACCAGCGTTTCAACGTGTTGGTCTGTACCACCATTATAGAAACCGGTATCGATATCCCAAGCGCCAATACCATTATCATCGAGCGTGCAGACCGCTTTGGGCTGGCACAGTTACACCAACTGCGCGGGCGCGTGGGGCGTTCGCACCATCAGGCTTACGCTTATCTGTTAACACCAACGCCTAAAGCTATGAGCGTTGATGCACAAAAACGTCTTGAGGCCATTGCCACCCTGGAAGATTTAGGGGCTGGGTTCGCACTGGCGACGCACGACTTGGAAATACGCGGCGCGGGAGAATTGCTGGGCGAAGATCAGAGCGGTCAAATGACGACCGTGGGTTTCTCGCTGTATATGGAGCTATTGGAAAGCGCCGTGGACGCTTTGAAGAATGGGCGAGAACCTTCGCTAGAAGATCTCACCAGTAGCCTGACCGAAGTGGAGCTGCGTATGCCTGCTCTGCTACCCGATGATTTTATCCCGGACGTGAATACCCGGTTATCCTTCTACAAACGCATTGCCAGCGCCAAAAATGTCGGAGAACTGGAAGAGTTGAAAGTAGAACTGATCGACCGCTTCGGTTTGTTGCCCGACGCTGCTCGTCACCTGTTGCAAAGTGCCGCCATACGTCAAGATGCGCAGAGGCTGGGGATCAAACGCATTGAAGGCAATGAACGCGGCGGGTTTATCGAGTTTGGCGAGAAAAACCGCGTCGACCCCGCTTATCTGATTGGTTTGCTACAAAGTAAGCCGCAAGTTTATCGCCTAGATGGCCCAACCAAGCTGAAGTTTATGCTGGATCTTTCCGACCGCCCGGCCCGCCTGAAATTTATCGAGGAGTTACTGGGATCCTTCCGGGAACATACGTTGCCGGCATGATAGGAATACCCCTTCCCTTCACAGCCAACACCCTGGCAGCCTCAAGTTGCATGGGTGTTGGTTGCATACTGATTAGGCTGTGTCAGCGCAAGCACTGTTCAAAAACGCACTGCACTTTTGTGGTCCTATACACAAAATAATTCGATTTGCTTGTAGGCGGCAAGCACCCTAGACCCCAGTAGCATAGCCCACTATGTGGCTGGGGTAACAGGGCGCAGCCAACACCCTGCAGCTTGAAGGGCGACGGGTATAGGCGATTTATTTAGACTAAAGTCGTTTCAACACCCGTCTTATCTGCCTGATTGATAAAAATAGTGCGTACATCATTACCTGTAGGCGTCTGGTGGATCCTCAGATTAAACTCATCGATTACCGCGAAAATATGATCGAAAATATCACTTTGGATCGCCTCATATTCAGCCCACGCGGTGGTGTTGGTAAAAGCATAAATCTCCAATGGCACTCCTTCAGGCCCTGGCGCTAATTGCCGTACCATTAGCGTCATCTGTTGATGAATATTGGGATGTGTTCGTAAGTAAGACGACAGGTAGGCACGCAGCGTACCTATATTGGTCAGTCTTCGGCCATTGAGTGATAGGCTTAAATCCAGTTCAGCCTGTGAATTATGCTGGTTTACCTCTTGCATTTTGCTTTGTAAGTAGCGTTGCAGCAGAGGATTGGCATTCAGCCGCTCTAATTCTTTTTCAGACAGGAAATGAACGCTGGATATATCAATATTAATGCTACGTTTAATTCGTCTACCACCGGATTCTGACATAGAACGCCAGTTTTTGAAGGAGTCAGAAATCAATGAATAAGTAGGAATAGTGGTAATAGTATTATCCCAGTTAGTGACTTTGACCGTTGTGAGGCCAATATCGACCACCGCACCATCAGCACCGTATTTAGGCATCTCTAACCAGTCCCCAATCTTCAGCATATTGTTGGCTGAAAGCTGGATACCCGCCACCAAACCTAGGATAGGATCCTTGAATACCAGCATCAATACCGCTGTCATTGCCCCTAGACCGCTGAGCAGAAGCAACGGCGATCTCCCCATTAATAAAGATACAATCATGATGCCAATAAATATTGTTGCAACCAGCTTTACCCCCTGGAAAATACCTTTCGAAGGCAATTGATTGGCTATAGTACTTTTATTTAGCACTTCCAATAACGTATCAAGCAATGAGAATAAAACCAGCAAAGAAAACAGCATGATCCAGATTTGAGTTGTGGTGACAATGAACGTTTGTGTCCCACTACCACTGCGCAACCACAGTAAAGCTTGTGCGTTGATTATCACCCCTTGCAACAACAGCGCACTACGTTGAAACAATTTGTGCTCGGTCATAGCTCGCTGCCATACGCGCTGCGATTGCTGACTATTTCGTTGAATCATGGCCAACACCACACGGTGCAGCACCAAGTGAATAATAACTGAAATCAGTAAGATTACGCCAAGTACCAGCATCAATGACATTACATCGGTGTATTCTATTCTGAACTTTAATAACCACTGATTTATTTGCTGTTGCATTTCAGTTCCCTTTTATATCCGTCGCCATTAAAGCCTTCATATAAATATGAAACGTTACCTCCTCAACCCTAGCAGGAAATCATGCTGTTATGCAAAAACAGACGCATTGCATGCAATACTTAAGCCGCTAAGTGACAGCGATTTTAAGTAGATTTGGTCGACGGGAAATTATTCGGATTCGTGGATGAAATGACAGAAGTGCAGTACCAAAACCACGCAGAGGATCCGCGTGGTTCAGTAAGCTTTAATGACGATACGGTTTAGTTAACCAAGCCCCTATCAGTGCATTTTCAAACGTGGGCGGATCACTCGGTTAATACCGCCAACCAGCATCATTAAACCGGTTTTGGTATAGCCATGCAACGCTACCTGGTGCATACGGTACAGTGAAATGTACACAACACGCGCCACGCGCCCCTCAACCATCATCGACCCACGCATCAGGTTGCCCATCAGGCTGCCGACGGTGCTAAAGCGAGACAGAGAAACCAGTGAGCCGTGGTCTTTATACACGTAGGGCTTCAAAGGTTGGCCGTTCATCAAAGCCAGAATATTGCTGAAGCAACGCGAAGCCATCTGATGTGCGGACTGGGCGCGCGGTGGAACAAAACCCCCACCTTCACGTGGGCAGGAAGCACAGTCACCAATCGCGAAGATATTTGGATCGCGTGTGGTTTGTAATGTCGGCTCCACCACCAATTGGTTAATGCGGTTGGTTTCCAGCCCGGCAATATCTTTCATAAAGTCCGGCGCTTTGATCCCTGCCGCCCAAACCATCAGATCGGCATTGATAAATTCACCGCCTTTGGTGTTCAGGCCGTTACTATCGGCGCTGGTCACCATGGTATTGGTCAACACGCGCACGCCCAGATTGTTCAACTCCTGGTGGGCCGCAGCAGAAATTCGTGGTGGCAATGCAGGAAGAATGCGCTCGCCAGCCTCTACCAAAGTGACCTTCAACGCGCTGTTATCCAACCCTTCAAAACCGTAGCTATGCAGTTGTTTCACCGCATTGTGCAGTTCGGCTGATAACTCGACGCCAGTAGCACCACCGCCGACGATGGCAATATTTACGCTTTCCTTCTCGTCCGGTTTGGCCGAAAACTTGAGGAACAGGTTTAGCATTTCGTTATGGAAACGGTGTGCCTGGTGCGGGTTATCCAGGAAGATACAGTTATCTCTGACACCTGGAGTACCAAAATCGTTCGAGGTACTGCCCAGCGCCATCACCAGAATGTCATAACTCAACTCGCGGGCGGGAACCAACTCGCTGCCCTGCTCGTCGCAGATTTGAGTCAGTTGCAGCGTTTTTTTCTCGCGGTCGATGTTGATCAGCGAACCGAGCTGGAAATTGAAGTGATGATTACGGGCGTGCGCCAGATAATTAAGCGCATCCACACCATCATCCAGTGAGCCAGTTGCCACTTCATGTAACAACGGTTTCCACAGGTGGCTGTGGTTGCGGTCTACCAATGTAATCTCAGCCTTGTTCTTACGGCCAAGTTTATGACCCAGGCTGGTTGCCAGTTCAAGACCGCCGGCACCACCACCAACAACTACGATTTTCTTCTTTGGCATTGTCAAAAAAACCTCTAAATGTGAACCAATTGTTATTTAAGGGTAAATAATAATATCCTTATATTACAGTGGGTTCGCTTAAGTTAAACCTGCTATCTGAAGCCAGAATAGCACGACAGGTTATTTGGTCATACCAAAATTGATGTACATCAAAGTTTTTTGTTTAAAGGCTGGACGAAGGCTTTTTTTGGGGATTGTGATTCAAATAGTTAGCATCAGATCACATTTATGAATTCTATTTCTGGCCAAGCCAAAGCAACCCGGCAGAAACAAAAAAGCCGCGATCTTTGCCCTGAAAGAGCAACGATCGCGGCCTTTTGGTAGGTTATAAATCTGTTACGCCAGCGTTTTGAATGCCTTGATACGCTGCAGATGTGGCGAAATATTTTTAAACTTGTGCGTCTGCTGTTCATCCCAGACGATTTCATAATATTTTTGCAATAATTCTGCACTGCGCTGGCTGTCCAGCACTTCATCATGACGCGAAAGCACAGCCAGACAGCGATTGCGGTTCTTATCGCGAAAATCTTCCACGCATTTGGTGGCGATGTCACGATACTCTTCCGGCCGATCAATCTTACCGTGCATATGCTCTTCAGGATAAAGATTCGGGTTGAACATCACCTGACGGATCCCACACAGGAAACCGATACGCTCAGCCCAAAAACCCCCTAAGCCAACGCCACAGATCAAAGGATTGGCGTCCCCTTCCTGATGAACCGCTTTATCCACCTCTTTCAACAAGTACTGCATATCATGGCGCGGATGCAACGTGCTGTAACTGATAAAACGCACGTCCGGATCGATGAACTGTAACTGCATAATCTTTTCATGATTGCCGGGACTAGTGGAATCGAAGCCATGTAAATAGATAATCATGTGGATCCTCGCAACAAGCTGGGGGCTGCACAGCAACTCCCATTATTAACGCCATCTTGCGGCGCCCAGACCATTCACCCTGCAGAGCGCTGTTTGCGCTCTTCCCAACGTTCGCTCAGTAGACTCAGTTCTTTATGTGCCTTTTGCCAGCGGTCCGAGTCACGCAGTTCCTGACGGGTGAACTGACCGTGATGATATAACCGCTGCAATTTTTCTACTTTGACCGGGAACAGGTTATCCAACACGCTGACCGCCCCAGCCCGGTTATTGCATACCAGGATCATATCGCAACCGGCATCCAACGCCGCCTGACCACGTTCAGCATAACTGCCCATGATTGCCGCCCCTTCCATCGACAGATCGTCGGAGAAAATAATGCCGTCAAAACCCAATTCCTGGCGCAGGATCTCCTTAAGCCAATAGGGCGACCCGCTTGCCGGACGCGGGTCTGCTTCAGTATAGATGACGTGAGCGGGCATCACGGCGTCCAATAACCCACGCTGGATCAGTTCACGGAACAAAGACATATCCTGCTGGCGTATTTGCGCCAACGGGCGCGTATCGCGCGGCGTTTCTTTATGAGAATCCGCAATCACAGAACCATGCCCTGGGAAATGCTTGCCGGTGGTTTTCATGCCCGCACTGTGCATTCCCTGGATAAAGCGTTCAGCCATCGCCAGGGCGGACTTTGGCTCGCTATGGAAAGCGCGTTCACCAATCGCGCCACAGGCATGGCCAACATCGAGCACCGGGGCAAAGCTGATATCGATATCTTGTGCAATCATTTCCGATGCCATCAGCCATCCTGCGTCCTGAGCCAGACGACCCGCCTCATTAACGTCATTCAGCGCGGCAAACGATTGGGCTGCGGGCAGGCGGGTAAAACCGTCACGGAAACGCTGTACGCGTCCCCCTTCCTGATCCACCGCCACCACCAACCGCTCATGGGAAGCCACACGGATCTGCCGTACCAATTCACGAAGTTGCTCAGCATCATGAAAATTGCGGGTAAACAGGATCAACCCGCCCACAAGCGGATGTTTCAGAATTTCGCGTTCTTCTGCGTCTAGCTCATAGCCGACAACATCTAACATTACAGGGCCCACGACCACCTCACTTCTTTTGTATACTCGTCATACTTCAAGTTGCATGGGGGCTGTTCAAAAACGCATTGCGTTTTTATCATGCAACTCGAATTATCTAGAGTAGATTCATTGATTACCAGGCAACACGGATGATAAACAAAAACGCTGGTACAGCGCTGCACCCCAGAGCAAAAATGCCGGATCTCGGCACTGTTGCCAGCGCACCTCAAACCACATCAGCATCAGGTAATCCACCCAAGGTAGCCAACGCTGTACCTGTAAAACCAATTGCGGTAAATCAGCGTAACCCTGCTGCGTATAGTGGCGTAAAAAAAGCCGTTGCTGATGCGGCGGGAATTGATTGAATCGAAACAGTGCTGCCAGTTCCAGCGCGATATCGCCATCGGCAGCATATTCCCAGTCGATCAGCCTTAGCCGCTGCCCCTGCTTGACCAGATTACCCGCATGAATATCCATGTGCAGCGGTGCCATCATTAATGGGTTTGGCATCTTGCGTTGCGTGAAATAGTGTTGCCAAGCCAACCAGGCTGGTGTCATACGCCGCCGATCAATCAGCGGCCAGTAAGCAGCAAACTGCAGCTGTAGATCCAAGCGGTAACCACTCAGTGGTTGTTTATGTAGCCGTGCGGTCAACGCCGCCAGCTCACCGCCGGTATTGAGCGCGGTAAACGCGCTTTCGCTGACTTTCTCACCTTCCAACCATTCGACAACCAACCAATCGTGACACCGTAACAAAACCTGCGGGCCTATCCCCTGCCCACTGCGTTTCAACACGCGTCCCTCGCGGCGACGGCTGACACCTAATGCCTGTTTTTCCCGTGTCTGTGGCCGTGCCAGCAGCGGGACATTATCACTTTCGATACGCCAGCTTTCGCCTGTCAATCCTTCTACCAGGCTAAAATGACAACCGGCGGTATTAACCGCCGGAAGCCGCTGCTGAAGAAGTTGCCGAAATTGCGCCTCACTATTTGATGTCGCCATTACCTGACCAGACGATCTCACCGGTTTGCACCAGCATCAGTTGCATTTCCATTGCCGGTGACTTCACGTCGCCACTGACATCGCTATACAGCACATACTGAGCACCGACAATCCGCGCCAGTCCAATCGCTTTGCTGCGCGAACCAAGGCTGTCTTCCGCCGATAGACCAAGCGTCTGCTTGGCCGTCACCAACTGTGCCTCAGGCACCAGAGTGAAAGTCTGATTGGACGCCAGCGCCTCGTGCAGGGCTGAAGTGGCTTTAGCGATCTGCAATGCACCATTGGTGCTATTTTTCACGCTATCCAACAACAGCACGCTGCCAGGAGTTACACCCTCGGCGTTCAACATCTGGCTTACCAGCGGCTGAACGCTGCCCAGCCAATCGAGTTGCTGGATCTTCGGCGGCTGCGGTACCGGTTCGCCAGTTGGTGGCTGCAGTTCTGGCTCCGGCTGCGGTTGTGGCTCAACGACCACAGGTGGCTGTGGTGGCTCAGGTGGCCGTGACGGACAGCCCGTCAACACTAACGCGGCCACCGCCACAAATAGATACTTTTTCATTACCCTTCTCCAACGGAACCTATACCCATGGTTCTCAAGTTACAACAACATAAACGGCCAATTCCGCCCCTAGGCTCGCTCAAGCAATACAGCCAGCGCAGCAGCCTGAAAGAGGATGGGTATATACTCGTCATACTTCAAGTTGCATGTGTGTTGGCTTTCCTCGCTCACCCTAGTCACTTACTTGAGTAAGCTCCTAAGGATTCACTGCGTTGCCGCGTTACTCGGCCCAATCTGGGCCTCGCCCCTGCGGGGCCAGCGCAAGCGCTGTTCAAAAACGCATTGCGTTTTTGTCATGCAACTCGAATTATTTAGAGTATAAAACTTATAGAAAAACATAGAGACGCACACGTTTAGCATCGATGTTACTATTCTGCGAATCGATCCTGGTATCTGAGTTCGGTGCAACTGTTATTGTCCGGGGGGCTTCAAAGGGCAGAATATCCAACCCCTGTTTGTCATACCAGTAGAAACGATACTGCACCGTTACCGGCGTATTCTGGGTATTGCTGAGCAGCGAACTGGTCACCAAGCGGCCAGAGCTCTCACTAATAGACGGGTTGCTCGCCAAAATACCTGCTGTCAGTACCGATGGATCCATCACTACGGTTTGCCGTTGATTGACAGCAATTTCCTGCGGGCTACTGCACCCTATGAGCATCGCGGCGGGAAGCACCAGCGCCATCAAGTAACGTATTGTGTCGAAATAGCGCATGGTTTTCCCCCGTTAACGTGGCAGCATCGAACCTAATACGCGCCCACCAACCAGATGCATATGTATATGGTAGACCTCTTGCCCGCCATGACGATTGCAATTGATGATCAGGCGATAACCGTCCTCGGCAATCCCTTCCTGTTCGGCAAGTTTAGCCGCCGCAGTAATCATCCGCCCCAAAGCCGCCTCATGCTCAACGTTAACGTCGTTCACCGTTGGGATTAGAACGTTTGGTACGATCAGAATATGGGTGGGAGCTTGTGGAGAAATATCACGGAATGCGGTGACCAACTCGTCCTGATAAACCACATCAGCAGGGATCTCACGGCGGATTATTTTACTGAAAATAGTTTCTTCGGCCATTTGGAACTCCTTGTTTAGCGTAAAAAGGTTCAGGCAG
This sequence comes from Serratia aquatilis, assembly GCF_044865145.1. Classification (NCBI taxonomy): domain Bacteria; kingdom Pseudomonadati; phylum Pseudomonadota; class Gammaproteobacteria; order Enterobacterales; family Yersiniaceae; genus Serratia; species Serratia aquatilis. The sequence goes on from NZ_CP173186.1 coordinate 2,881,631, forward strand.
TATGAGTGACAAATTCTACTGCTTTCAACTCGATTGCGCACTTTCTGCATTGAGTGCTGCAGAATCAGCCAATTGGGATGCTACCTCGGCTATTTACCTATCAACTGTGGCGCGTTACTGCGCATCCATTCGGCCAGTGAATCCAGTGTTGACCTCAGCTGTGTCTTTGGCGCACTCACTCTCTGCTGAACTGCACCCGCGCGGTATTCGTGTTAACGGTCTGAGCCCCGGCCCTACCGAAACACCGGCTCTGGGCAAGCTGGGTTTGCCTACAGAGGAAGAGCAAGCATTACGCTGCGAAATTCGCGCCTTGGTGCCAATTGGCCGTATGGGGACTACTCTAGGCTGTGTCCCTTAATTGCACGTGAGCGCCGCTGGTGGTCATTTGCGCGCAGGGCAAGGCGTGAGCCGCGAGGTTTGGTGGACCAAATAAGCGGCGAACAACGCCGCAATGCGCGCAAATGGCCCCAGCCCGAAGGGTCGCGCCCCAAAAGCCCGTTCGAAGTAAAGTCGGGCTTGAACAGAGGGCCACTCTGCCCTTCACCCTCCGCCTTGATAACGGGCTTTTGGGTCTGCGACGGCACCACGGGCAATTAAGGGACACAGCCTAGTACTGGCAAAAGCTGCGGTGTTTCTCGCCTCTGACGAATCACGCTATATGGTGGGTAGCGAACTGTTGGTTGATGGCGGCGTCAGGAATTTAGCCACCGCCTGATGCATGACTCGGTAGCGCTGTTCGTTACAGTTACAGATGAGGCTAACCGCATCTGTAACTGCTGTTCCCCAGATTTTACTGCTGTCATATCAGACATTGGTCAGCGAAGGCTTCATTAATACTAGCGCATTCTTCATCGCCTCGACCATTTCTCCATCAACGCAGTAATGGCTAAACTCATCAAATTCATCGTCAGAAGACATCGTCACACCGGCTTTACGATAACGCATGGTGGAAGGCAGCGTCTGCCCGGCAGAACTATGCAACTCCTGGATACCGATATCGACAAACTTATGCATATTACTCAAACGTACACCTGCCCCCGCCATCACTACCGGCCCTTGGCTGGCACGCACCAGATCGCGCAACAGTGGTAACCCCAGTTCCGCATTCTGCTGTTGACCCGAAGTGAGAATTCTCGCCACGCCTAACTCTGTCAGTTGACTCAGCGCCACCAGAGGGTTTTGGCACATATCAAAAGCCCGATGGAAAGTGACCGCCATATCACCGCTCAATTTCATTACTTCGCGCATACGCGGTAAATCAATATGCCCTTGATCATCCAGCATGCCGACCACCACCCCGGCAAAACCCATCTCACGAATTTGCGCAATATCATTTTTCATGATGTCAAAATCCGAAGCGTTATAGCAAAAATCCCCGCCGCGCGGGCGTACTATCGGATGAACGGGTATCGTTAATTTCTCCCTGGCTAGCCTTAAAGATCCAAAGCTGGGTGTCAGTCCTCCCTCTGCTTGACCGGCACACAATTCAATACGGTCCGCACCCGCCTGTTCAGCCGTTATCGCACAACCGACGCTATAGCAACAAACTTCCAGTTTAATCATTGTTACCCCCAAAAACGGCCAAAATACAGCAGCAACGTTGATATCCCAAGTTTCTCAAACTACCCTCACAACCTCACAGTAGTTTGAAATTCATAGGGTATCGTCACAGGATATACTTACCTACGTAACGAACTGGCTCAAGGTGATAACTATGGCATTCAATTTTGATCAATGGGTAGACCGCAGTCACAGTGATAGCGTTAAGTGGGATAAATATCGCGGCCGGGACATTATCCCACTCTGGGTCGCAGATACCGACTTCCTCTCACCATCCGCAGTGATCGAAGCACTGCAACAACGTGTTTCACATGGCATTTTTGGTTACGGCCATCCATCCCCTGAGCTTGTTACGGTTTTTACCCAGCGCATGTTAGAGCGCTACGGCTGGGGCATCAAGCCCGAATGGGTGGTTTTGTTACCAGGGCTGGTTTGCGGTTTGAATCTCTGCGTACGCGCGTTAACCCGTGAAAGTCAGAGTACACTGGCCCCCTCGCTGATTTACCCCCCTTTCCGTAAAGCGGCAAAATTCGCAGGCCGCGCACAGCGACAGATCCCGCTATTGCTCAACAATCAGCGCTGGGTTTTGGATTTAAAGGCTGTCGAAAACGCTTTAGAGGGCCATGAGCGCTTGTTGATGCTGTGCAATCCGCAAAATCCCGGCGGGACGGTCTACCGGCGCGAAGAACTGCAAGCAGTATACGAGTTTGCACAGGCTCACGATCTGGTTGTCTGTTCGGACGAGATCCATTGTGACCTGCTACTGCAACCAGACTTACAGCATATTCCGTTTGCCAGCCTGAATGACGATGCAGCACAGCGGAGTATTACGCTGATGTCCCCGTCCAAAACCTTCAATATTGCTGGTTTGGGCGCATCGATGGCTATCATCCCGAATGATGAATTACGTTTGCAGTTTTGTCGTGCACGCAGCGGTATTGTACCGGAGGTTGACATCCTGGCACTGGTAGCCGCACAAGCGGCATACCGCGATGGACAACCATGGCTGGATGCGCAGTTAGACTATTTGCGCACCAACTGCAATCTGGTCACTGAACGCATAAACGCGATGCCGGGTCTACAGATGGTTCCCGTGGAAGCCACCTACTTGGCCTGGATCGATTGCAGTGGTTTGCCTGTCCATAATCCCCACGCTTTCTTCGAGCAGGCAGGGGTAGGTTTAAGCCCAGGTCTGGATTTTGGCGATCGTCGCTTTGTACGCCTGAATTTCGGCTGTCGCTACTCACTGTTGATCACTGCGCTGGAACGCATGGCACAGGCGATCCAGCGCGTTTATAGCGGCTAGGGACGCTCGCTGGCCACGATGTCGCGAATATGATACGGATGGAATTTGATAGTGATGCTACCGTCGGTGATCGCCAGCGTCGGGTTTGCCAGACGCTCCCCCTCCGCACTTGGTGAACTCTGCTTAAGCTTGATCCCCGGCAACAACAAGGCTTCATCTGCCAGTTGTTCCAAGGCGCGGGCATACAACGTGGCAGGATCGCCACTCAGCACTAACTCAACATGTTCCCACCCTTCGTGGGGATAGCGTTTTTCGCCTGGATAAGGCAATTCTATGCAATCTATCTGCCAAGGGCCAAGCTTGACGGGGACTGTCAGATCGAACAGACAAATAGGCCTGCCATTAATCATCGTTTCCGAGAGTAAAGAACCGCACTGCATAAAACCATTACGCCAACGATCAGCAGTCGTATTTTGATGGCAACGGACCGAGATATGGTCAGCTTTAAACTGCGCAAGATCGAGGTGCAATTTTTGAGCAAACCGCTCCAGCGCCAATTCAAAACGGGGTAAATCCAGAGCCAGATCATTAAGATCGTTAATCGAAGACAGATGGAGCATATGATTCTCTGTTGTTCCAGGTAAAAGCAGAAGGCCCATAATTTACCTGCTGAGTGCCACGTAGGCAAATTTACCGTTGGCATACTGAATAGGATATTTAAAAATTCCCGGGAATTTTCTTAAATATGCGCCAGCTCACATAATCGCAGCGCAAGAGCTTATTATAAAATAGCGTTAGATATATTTTAATTTATTGTTTTAATTAATAAAAAATTAATAATCATGTAAGAAATCTCTTAAACAACACGAGTGCAATTGCCTAGGAATGAATATTACGCTAACTTAAATTCGAAATTAATCTTGAGTAAATAAATATGATCTTCTTGTGCATATCTATTGTTCTGATAATAGTGGCTTGCTATGCAATTTATCGACATTACAAAACGCGCCGCAATAATCTGTTGCGTTCCGACCGCCACAATAGAAAACGCTAAAATATCCACAATCTGGACGGTTTTACACCAGGTTAAGCCCAACAGGCAACGTACTTCCATCATGCTTTTTTACCCTTCTTTCGCATCATCACCCCGCGTCAGTTACTGACGCGGCCTATCTGATCGGTTACAATTACCGACTGTTTTGTGGTTGGTCGCCGCTACCCTGTGCGGCATCATACTCTGTGGATTTCAAGTCGTTGGCACGCATACAACTTGAAGTATGACGGGTATAGAACCACCTTTGAACCCGGAGGGCATATTTGTGCTGCCCTCGTTCGTTATTAAGGTAACCCGGTGAATATTCAGGCTCTACTATCAGATAAAGTCAGCCAGGCGCTGATTGCCGCAGGCGCGCCAGCAGATTGCGAAGCTCAGATCCGTCAGTCTGCTAAAGCGCAGTTTGGTGATTATCAGGCGAACGGTGTTATGTCCGTTGCCAAAAAACTCGGCATGCCTCCGCGACAATTGGCAGAGAAAGTCACCCAACTGCTCGATCTGGGCGACATTGCCAGCAAAGTGGAAATTGCAGGGCCGGGTTTTATCAATATTTTTCTCAACAGTGACTGGATTGCCCGCCAGGCCGATGCGGCCATTAGCGCACAGAGATTAGGAGTTGCTCCAGTCAAGCAGCAAACCATTGTGATCGACTATTCTGCGCCAAACGTCGCGAAAGAGATGCACGTGGGGCACCTGCGTTCGACGATCATCGGTGACGCCGCTGCTCGCACCCAAGAGTTTCTTGGCCATAAGGTCATCCGAGCTAACCATGTCGGTGACTGGGGCACTCAGTTTGGCATGTTGATTGCCTACCTGGAAAAAATGCAGAACGAGAACGCCAGTGACATGGGGCTCTCCGACCTTGAGCAGTTTTATCGTGAAGCCAAGAAAAACTACGACGAAGACGAAGATTTTGCTCTGCGCGCCCGTGGTTACGTGGTGAAATTGCAAGGTGGCGACGACTACTGTCTGAAAATGTGGCGCAAGCTGGTGGATATCACCATGGCGCAGAATCAGATCACCTATAACCGCTTGAATGTAACGCTGAGCGAAGATGACGTTATGGGCGAGAGCCTGTATAACGCCATGCTGCCCGGTATTGTCGCCGATCTGAAAGCCAAAGGCCTGGCAGTAGAAAGCGAAGGGGCTACGGTCGTTTTTCTTGACGAATACAAGAACAAAGATGGCGAACCGATGGGTGTGATCATCCAGAAGAAAGATGGTGGTTATCTGTATACCACTACCGACATCGCCTGTGCCAAATACCGTTTTGAGACCCTAGGCGCTGACCGCGTTCTGTATTATATCGATTCACGCCAGCATCAACACCTGATGCAAGCCTGGACTATCGTTCGCAAAGCCGGCTACGTACCAGACTCGGTTCCTTTGGAACACCACATGTTCGGCATGATGCTGGGTAAAGATGGCAAGCCGTTCAAAACCCGCTCAGGCGGCACAGTAAAACTTTCGGATCTACTGGATGAAGCCATTGAGCGCGCCAGTAAATTAATCGCCGAGAAGAACCCTGATATGTCCGCCGATGAAATGCAGAGCGTTGCCAATGTCGTCGGCATCGGCGCGGTGAAATACGCCGATCTGTCAAAAAGCCGCACCACCGACTACATTTTCGACTGGGATAACATGCTGGCGTTTGAGGGTAATACCGCTCCCTACATGCAATATGCCTACACCCGTGTTGCCTCGGTGTTTAAACGTGCGGGGGTTGACGAAAGCCACCTGACGCTGCCGCTGGTAATGAGCGAAGAGCGTGAAATAGCGCTGGCTACCCGCCTGTTGCAGTTCGAAGAAACCATCACCGTGGTCGCCCGTGAGGGAACCCCACACGTGATGTGTACTTACCTGTACGATCTGGCGGGGTTATTCTCCAGTTTCTACGAACACTGCCAGATCCTGAATGCAGACAGCGAAGAAGCGCGTCAAAGCCGCCTGAAGTTGGCCTTGCTGACGGCCAAGACGCTGAAAACCGGTTTGGAAACCTTGGGTATCGAAACCGTCGAGCGTATGTAAACCAAATATCAGCGATCAGAAGTCACCCGAGAGCCGCCTATTTGGCGGCTTTCTTTTGGCACATCAATAACCAATACCACGCCTTCGATCAGCATGTTGCTGATTGCCAGTGGGCTTGGTTGTTGGCTTTAAAGCCTGTTAGCGTTCCGGCTGGAAGCTCTAGAGTCTGATATATTCACCACCCGAGTCACACGTGTTTAATACGTTCGTTCAGTGTTTCCACAATGAAGGCGTTTACAGAGACCTGACTCTCAGCTGCAGCACGGATTAATCGCTCACCAAAAGACTCAGGATAACGTAAGGTAAATGTCTTGATTTTTTCCTGTTTGGTGTATGGTTCAATACCTGCAGCACTGCAATCATCCAAGTATTCGCGCAAAGATAACTCTCCCTCTTTCTGCAACCCCTGAATGCTGTCAGAAACAAAATCGCAATATCCTGACAGACCAAGGAACTTGCCGCGAAACATGTCAATTTCTGGAACATAGCTGATAACAGCGGGTTGCCCAGCTATTTCCATAGTGTTGGGCTTAGCTGGTTTCGTCATGGTTTCACTCCTATGCTTTCCAACCATTCACGCAGGCTGACCACTACGCCTTTGTCTGAATCAGGTGAGGGGTGAGGGCGGTGAAAATTAGCGATGCTGTTATTTAACAGAAACTTGCAACGCGAACCACGCCCCTCTTTAACTTCCCCTCCCAACGCTTTTATCAACGATTCTACATCTGACCACTTTATCCCGGACAAAACAGGTGTTTTAAAGATCTGTTCTAACGTGTTCTTTTGCCTTTTCCTTAGCGCTGAAATCTGTTCTTCCATCTCGCAGCCCATGAAGTCACTTTATGAAGTCATTATGTGCAATATTTAATATGAGATCAATTTATGAAGTCACTATTACTGAGTGCACTGCTGTTAACTCAGACTGAGGTATCAACCACTGCCATTCACTACAGACCAAGTATTAAAAGATTATTACCCGCGAGAAGCACCCGCGCCCACCTCAAATGAGCGCGGTTGCAGCCTGGTTGTTATTCAACTGGTGGGCTGGATCTCAAACCACCCGGCGCGCAAAGTCTCTCGGTCGGAAACCCAAGATCCCCAACACCGCAAAGTAGCTCACGGCACCGGCTACGACTACCACCGCCAAACGCAACAGGCGGGCCAGCATATTGCCTTGATCCCACGCTGGCATAAACCACAACACACCAAGCAGAACGGCTGACATTACCAGCACAGCGGCTACCAGCTTGGCCAGGAATATTGCCCAACCCGGCTGAGGCTGGAAGATCTTCTGCTTACGCAGTTGCCAGTACAGCAGCGACGCGTTCAGACAGGCCCCCAGACCAATCGATAATGAAAGCCCGGCATGTTTCAGCGGGCCAATAAACATCAGGTTCATAACCTGCGTCATGATCAACGTAATGATGGCAATCCTGACCGGTGTTTTGATGTCTTGCCGCGAGTAAAACCCAGGAGCCAGCACTTTCACCACAATCAGCCCCATCAGGCCGACAGAATAAGCCACCAGCGCACGCTGCGTCATCGCCGCATCAAAAGCGGTGAATTTCCCATACTGAAAGAGTGAGACCGTGAGCGGTTTAGCCAAAATACCTAGCGCAATGGCACTCGGTAACGCCAGCACAAAGCATAAACGCAATCCCCAATCCATCAGACGGTTGTATTCATCATGATTGCCGCTGGAGAAACTCTTCGCCAGCGAGGGCAGCAAGATAGTCCCCAATGCAACCCCGAGCACCCCAGAAGGAAACTCCATCAGGCGGTCAGCATAGTACATCCATGAAACAGAGCCCGAGGCCAGGAACGAGGCAAAAATGGTGTTGATAATCAGTGAAATCTGGCTCACCGAAACCCCCAGAATTGCCGGCCCCATCTGGCGCATCACTCGCCATACCCCTGCATCATTCAGTTTCAGGCGCGGTAGCACCAACATGCCTATCTTCTTCAGATGCGGTAATTGGTAACCCAGTTGCAGCACGCCCCCGGCTACCACCGCCCAGGCCAGCGCCAATACCGGCGGATTGAAATAGGGGGCGGCGAACAGCGCGAAGCCGATCATGCTGACGTTAAGCAGCGTGGGCGCGAAGGCCGGGATCGAAAAACGGTTCCAGGTATTGAGGATCGCCCCTACCAGTGAAGCCAATGAAATCAGTAGGATATAAGGGAAAGTGATGCGCAGAAGTGCCGAGGTGAGTGCAAACTTGTCCGGCGTGTCGGTAAACCCGGGAGCGGTAATGTAAATTACCCACGGCGCGGCCAACATGCCCAATATCGTCACTATTGCCAGCACCAACGTCAGCAGGCCGGATACATATGCAACAAACGTTCTGGTTGCCTCTTCCCCTTGTTGGCTTTTGTATTCCGCCAGAATAGGTACAAACGCCTGTGAGAAAGCCCCTTCGGCAAAAATGCGCCGCAACAGGTTCGGCAACTTGAAGGCCACAAAGAAAGCATCGGTGGCCATCCCAGCCCCAAAGACGCGAGCGACAATAGCATCGCGCGCAAAGCCCAGCACCCGCGAGAACATGGTCATCGAACTGACGGCAGCCAGTGATTTTAGTAGATTCATGTGGTTTTTCTGATGAGTACGACGTGTAAATATCAACGCCTGCATCCGCAGGCGTCAGTTGAGTGGCGATAGTCTACGTACCCAGGCAGGTAATAGCTACCGCCAGATGTTACATGGGGTTACCCGGCATCACGCAGCATTTTTTCGAGCAGACGCTGCGCATAAAGCGCCTGCTCGCCGGCGGTGTCTGGCCTGGTCTGATTGCCTACCGCCTGAATAAAGTGCTGTACCGCTCCGGCAAAGCCACGTTGTGCCAGCGTTGATTGCCACCCCGGCACTGGCTGCTCAATAACACCCTGCCGATCTTCTCGCAGCCATTGGCGCATGTCATTCACTTGATAAACCGCTCCGTCGGTTACCGCCTGCACGCTCTCCCGCTGGCTACCCGCGCGGCGATGCATACTGGTAGTCACCAGCGTCTCCCCGCAGGCAAAATGATGTTCAGCGTAAAGCATTTCACCTGAATCGTTAGCACGCAGGCTACCGCTCAGCAGGTTACCGGCCCCGCTCCCCAGCCACAGTGCGGTATCTACCACATGCAGATAATCATCCAGCAAGGTAAAGCTTAGATCGTTGGGTCCAACGCTGTCAGCACGGTGTTTATCCATCCTTATTGAAGCAGGCAATTGCATTTGCTGTTTCAATTGGCGATACAAAGGGGCAAAACGGCGGTTAAAGCCGACCATCAGCGCCTTACCGCACTTATCTGCCAGAGCAACCAGTTGCTCCCCCTGCTCAGCGGTTTCGGCTAACGGTTTATCCACATAAACATGTACACCGTGTTTTAGCAATTCACCAACTACCTCAAAATGGCTGGCGGTACTGCTGTGCACAAACACCGCATCGCACTGCTGAGCCAGACTATCGAGCTGGGAAAAACAGGCCATACGGTAGCTGTCGCAGATTAGTTTGGCCTTCTGCTGATTGGGTGAAAATCCGCCCACCAATTGCCAATCAGTTGCCTGACTGAGCAGTGGCAAGTAGGCTTTTTGCGCAATTCCACCTAAACCGACAACGCCGATACGCAATTTACTCATGTTATCCTCGCGCCTGCAGATCCTGCAGTTGTTGCTTTAACTCGGCAACTTCTGCCTCCAGTAACGCAACGCGTTGATGCAGATCGCTGCCCTGAGCTTCCAATACTTCAGCAGGCGCTTCATCGATCTGACCACTAAACAGATGCATAAACCGGCTTTCACGCCGGCCAGGTTCACGCGGCAGGCGTACGACAAAGGGACCATCTTCACGCGTAGTCAGTTGTTGCAAGATCTCTTCAACTTCGCTGACATCGTTGAATTCATGCATACGATTGGTGCGTGTCCTGAGTTCGCCAGGCGTCTGTGCACCACGCAGCAACAGTGTGGTAATCACGGCCAACTCGGCGGGAGATAATTTCAACTGGCCGAATTCGGAATTGCAAAAACGCTGCTCATATTTCATCACCCGGTTACCAAAGCCACTCACTGTGCGCAAAAAGTGTCTGCGCAGCAGTAAATCGAGGATCTGTTGGACCTCGCTTTCCGACAGGTCCATCACCGGTTCCCTGTTGGTTTTCTGGTTACAGGCCAGCGTGATCGCATTCAGAGAGAGTGGGTATTGATCGGGCGTAGTTACCTGCTTTTCAAGCATGCAACCAATCACTCTGGCTTCTTTGGCATTCAATTCATATTTCATTTACGGCCTCAGCTTGGTGGTAGCCATTCATTATTAGTCAAGGCAGTGAGCACGTGATCCTGCCACTTTCCGTCGATCAGCAAATAGTCTTTGGCGTAGCCTTCACGTTCAAAACCCAACCGGGCAAGCAGCGCGCCACTCCGCTGGTTGTGCGGCATATAGTTGGCCATAATGCGATGCATCCGTTGCTGACGCTGCATATAACGAATAGCCGATTGCAATGCTTCTTGCATCAATCCCTGCCCCTGCCACTTCTCACCGAGAGAGTAGCCAAGGAAGCAGGCATGAAAAGAACCCCGCAGCACATTGCTGAAATTGGCGACGCCGCGCACTTCGTGTTCTTCCTGGTCGAGCAGGATAAAATAATAAGCGCTGCCCTGTTTTTGCATTTCCGTAATCACACCCAGCCGCGCCTGCCAACCTGAGGGATAGCAATGGCTCTCATCCCTTATCGGTTCCCAAGGCTTCAGAAAAGCCCGGTTTGCTGCATAATATTCAGCCAGGCGGTAGTCATCCCGTTCATAAACCAAACGGACGACCAACCTGTCGGTGGTAAGGCGAACTTTCGGTGATGCAGAGCGATAGCCAAACATCATTTCTCCCGTAGTTAAAACGGTACGATAAGAAGTATTGATTAGGTGAGCGTCTGAATGATAAGGCTGGCGACGGCACCACGGACAGTTAAGGGACACAGCCTAACCTTATTACCTTCAGCGCCAACGTGATGATGGTCAGTAAAGGGTACAGAACCGTACGTACTCACAGTTAATATAACCGCAGCTCGCTCCGCAGGTAAGACCCCTTCTGTTCAGTAAATAGGCATTTAATCATTCTGACTGTTTTTTGTACTCCTTTATCGCGCACGTAACATATTGACGATAAAAAAATATTATCTATTGTCCCCCTATCAGCCTCAGCGCATTGAGTAGAGAATAAGCGAGTGGCCTTTCTCTCCCTCATACATAGTTCGTGGTGAAGCATGTCTCTGTTATCGCAAGCTCGGAGCTTGGGTAAGTATTTTTTATTATTCGACAATCTGTTAGTTGTTTTAGGATTTTTTGTTGTCTTCCCACTTATTTCCATTCGTTTTGTCGATCAACTCGGCTGGGCTGCGCTGATCGTGGGGCTTGCGTTAGGGTTACGACAACTGGTTCAACAAGGCTTGGGGATCTTTGGCGGAGCGATTGCCGACCGCTTTGGTGCCAAACCGATGATAGTCACCGGCATGTTACTGCGTGCGGCGGGCTTTGCTACCATGGCAATGGCTGATAGGCCCTGGATCCTGCTGTTTTCCTGTGCCCTTTCCGCCCTTGGCGGCACGTTGTTTGATCCGCCACGTACCGCGCTGGTGATCAAATTAACCCGTCCGCATGAACGTAGCCGTTTCTTTTCTCTTCTGATGATGCAAGACAGTGCCGGAGCCGTGGTCGGCGCATTAATCGGTAGCTGGCTACTGCAATACGATTTCCATTTTGTCTGCTGGGTGGGGGCAGGTATTTTTGTGCTGGCTGCAGGATGGAACGCCTGGTTGCTACCCGCATACCGTATCTCTACTGTCCGTACACCAATGAAAGACGGCATGATGCTGGTGCTGCGTGACCGCCGTTTTCTGACTTATGTGCTTACGCTGACAGGCTACTACATGCTTTCGGTACAGGTGATGTTGATGTTACCCATCCTGGTTAACGAGATCGCCGGTACGCCGTCGGCAGTGAAATGGATGTATGCCATTGAGGCGGCGCTGTCACTCTCTTTACTTTATCCACTAGCCCGCTGGAGCGAGAAACATTTCAGGCTGGAGCAGCGGCTGATGGTGGGTTTACTGCTGATGACACTGAGCCTGATCCCCATCGGCCTTGCCGCCAGCCTGCAAATGGTCTTTATCCTGATTTGCTGTTTCTATTTGGGATCTATTATTGCCGAACCGGCGCGCGAAACCCTGAGTGCCTCGCTGGCCGACGCGCGTGCTCGTGGTAGTTATATGGGATTCAGCCGTCTTGGGCTTGCCCTCGGTGGTGCATTAGGCTATACCGGTGGCGGTTGGATGTATGATACCGGGCATGCACTGGGAAGACCGGAGCTCCCTTGGTTTCTGCTGGGGCTGGTTGGTTTTATCACGCTGTTTGCCTTGTATTGGCAATTCAATCCGCGTTCCGCCACACCAGCGATAATCAGCGGTGGTTAAGTCAGCCGGATATTGACACGGGCGGTGATCAACAGCGCGGTGTTATTGCCAAGGGCAGAGCATTTTTCTGTTGTTGCTAGTCAGTTAGCAAGAAAAGGCATGCAGAAAAGTTTATTATGGCGAATTGCCAAGCCACAACCTTGCGCAGCAGATAGCGTTGGCTGTGATAACTATTGCTTTTGAAACCTGACGAAGGGAACAAGCATGAAACTTTTTATCTACGATCATTGCCCATTTTGCGTGAAAGCCCGCATGATTTTCGGCCTGAAGGATCTGTCAGTCCGCCTGGTCACCCTTCTCTACGACGATGTAACCACCCCTACCGCCATGATTGGCAAGAAAATGGCGCCAATCCTGCAAAAAGACGACGGTACCTTTATGCCAGAGAGCATGGATATCGTTCATTATATCGATGGTCTGGACGGTAAACCCATCCTGACGGGGCAAACCAACCCCGCGATCGCTGCATGGCTGAGCCATGCCCAAAGTTACACCGGCAAGTTGTTAATGCCGCGTTTTGCCAATGCCGATTTCGAAGAGTTCGCCACTGACAACGCGCGTGGTTATTTCGCTGATAAAAAGCAGAGCACTGGCGTTGATTTTGCTGCCCTGCTTGCCGACAGTGCGGATTTGATTGCCCAATTGGAGGAAGATCTGCAAACCCTATCAACGCTTATCGTGTCCCCTGATGCAGTCAACGGCACGCTTTCTGAGGATGACATTCAGCTCTTCCCACTGTTGCGTTCACTGTCGATAGTGGCGGGAGTCACGTTGCCCGATAACGTGGAAGCCTATCGCAACCGGATGGCCAAGCGCTGTGAAATCTCGTTGCTGCTGGATATGGAACAGTAGTAATAGGTCGATTTGCGGGTAGTCGAGCCCTGTCACGCTGTTGACATCAGTACCAGTCTGAAACCGATTTAGCTGTGGGCTATGCTTACAAGCTTTTCCAAGAAAGCACTGCTGCAATAATCGGTTTCAGCATTATCCGAAGTCTAAACTCCCCATCGCGCTACATCATCTGCTATTCTGCTTGACGAACAAATTTTCCTTTGCTGACGCATGGCGTTTTTACTCAGTACTTTTCAGGCAGCAGCATGAAATCCGCCAGGTAAAAGCGCTTGTCTGCAGCATATCCGTTGACAGTGTTATGAGGCACGAATGAAAAAGATCCTGATGAGCATGGCCGCACTGGTCTTTGCCAGTCTGCTTGCTGGTTGCAACCCATTGACCCAATACACCATCAGTGAGCAGGAAGTGAATGATTACCTGCAAAAACACAATGACTATAGAAAACAGATCGGTGTTGCGGGGCTGGTTGATGCCAATATCGTGTTAACCCAGTTGCAAAGCCAGATTGGCCGCACTGAACCGGGCAAAGTTACGCTTTCAGGTAATGCCAAGGTGAACATCACTTCGATACTCGGTCCACAAGACGCCGATCTACAACTGACGTTGAAGGCACAACCCGTCTACGATCCCGAAAAGGGTGCCGTATTCCTCAAAGACATGGAATTGGTTGATTACAAGGTGCAACCGGAAAAGATGGATACGGTGATGAAAGCGCTGACGCCTTACCTCAATCAATCGCTGAAAACCTATTTCGATCAGCAGCCAGCGTTTGTGCTCGACTCAGAAAAAAGTAAAACAGAGGCGCTGGCACGTAAACTGGCCAAGGGACTGGAAGTCAAACCCGGTCAGTTAGTGATCCCCTTCACCGACTAACTTTACTGGGCGCAGTTTGTAACCACTGTGCCCAATCACCTTACTCGTCTTCCCCCGGCCCTTGTTCCTGCTGCTCATATTCTGCCAGTTCATCGCGCATTGCGGCTATCGCCTCACGAGTGAGTAATGCCAACGTCCGATAGAAACCGCTGGTCGCGTGTGCTTCTACTTTACCCAGAAAACGCCCACACCACGGCAGCAAAAACTCGTCAAACAACGTGATTTGTGCCTGCGCTTCATCTGCTTGCGATTGATCTTCCAGCCACGAAGCGGCCAGTAATAACGAGCCAAAGTGATCGGCCGGGGCTTCACCTAACGGCATGCCCCTTTGCTGCAGGAAAACGCGGACTTCAGCTTCGTTTGCACCTTCAACGTAAGCCGAGCGGAACGGAGAAACGCTGCACTCGCTGCCAACAAACATGGCGTTAAAATCGGCAGCCAGTAGATGGGCTTCACAGTGCTGTTGCAGACGCGTCAGCAGTTCATCCTGTTCCAACGGCCAATGCTGCTGAAGTTTACCCTCTTTGATTAGAGTAAAAAGGGGAATCAGTAATGGATCCTGCGGCTGGCGGTAAAACAGCGTACCCAGCACCCGGCAAACAACGGAAAACTCATTCATGATAAAGCCCTATACAAGACAGAAAATTTCCCGCGACGATGTCACAGAACCGCCAATTCCGCAATCGCCGGCTTACCTCGCTGCTCCAGAAAGTTCAGTATGCGGCGTGGTGACACATTTAGGACACGCTCCTGCGGGAAATCAACATCTTTAAGAATACGCTCACAGTGCTCGAAACTGCCAAGAGAAAAGGCCACGTGCGAATCGGAACCAAGTGCCAACCATCCCCCTGCATCACGCACCGCCGCCGCTATAGCACGGCAATTCGCTTCACTGCCCTTGCGCGAATGGCTGAACGAGGAGTTGTTGAGCTCCAACGCAACTTGATACTTCGCAGCCGCTGCCGCAACGGCAGGGATATCGATCGGATACTTCGGGTTACCAGGGTGGCTGATGATATGCACATCCCCTTGCGCCATGGCGGCAATCATCGCTTCGGTATTGGCAGCTTTGCCTTGGGGAGCAAAAACCGGCTCATGAAACCCAGCAATGATCAGATCGATTTCATTGAGCATTGGCCCAGTACAATCAATATCACCAGCCAGGTTTTTAATATTGGCTTCGATACCACGCAGGATGCCAATCCCATCCACCAGACGCGGCCAGACACGCATATTCATAAAGTGCCAGTAATGTGGCGCATCGGCCATATCTGGCCCATGGTCAGTGATAGCAAACAGCTTGATGCCCTTGAGCTTCGCTTCGGCGATATAGTCGTGCAGAGTACTATAGGCATGGCTACTGGCCACGGTATGCATATGTAAATCAACGGGGTACATTCTTTCTCCTTCTTTGGCGCTCAACGCAGTCATTGGAGGGATGGGCGATCTTTGGTCAGCATAGCAGTTAATAATGACACCAACAGCGTACAGGAATGAGAAATATTACGCAGTAACCCTTTTGGGCGGTCAAGGAACACAGCTCAGTAGCCACGTTGAATATCCACCAAACCAGCAGGTGATTTTCCGGCTTCAATAGCCAGAATATTGGTGCTGACCTGATCCATCGCCTGTGCAGGTAAGGTAACAGCAGCAATATGCGGCGTCATTGTGACACGGGGGTGAAGCCAGAAGGCATGGGGCTGCGGTAGTGGCTCTCTGACGAAGACATCGAGCGTGGCTGCCGCAATTTGCCCTTGATCCAGCATCTGTAACAGATCGACTTCGACCAGATGCGCACCGCGCGCCAGATTAACCAGATAAGCCCCAGGCATCAGGTTGGCGAACAACTGGCGATTTAGAATGCCTACCGTTTCCGGCGTATGCGGCAACAGATTGATCAACAGACGCGTACCATTAAGAAATGCCATTAGCTGTTCCTTGCCAGCAAAACTTTGCACGTCAGCGATCTGTTTATGGCTCCGGCTCCAGCAACGCACATTGAAACCAAACTCCACCAGTTTTTGCGCCACACTGCCCCCTAATACCCCTGCACCCAGAATGCCAATGGTAAAGTTATCCTGCTGGTGGGGTTCCAGCGGCAACCAGTTTTGTTTTTGCTGCTGTAATTGATACTCATCAAAACGGCGGAAATAGCGTAAGACGCAAGCCAGTGCATACTCCTGCATCTGTTGCACCATGCCAGTGTCTTCCAGCCTGACCAGTGGTACTCCGGCGGGCAAGGTTCCAGGCTGTTGGCGCTCCTGTTGCAAAATGGCATCAACGCCAGCCCCCAAGGCAAAAACGCCTTTCAGGTCGTGCCGATTGGCCAGCATCTCATGCGGTGGGTGCCATACCAGCGCGTAATCCGCCGGACGATCATCCCCCGGCTCCCAAGCCCTGATGTTGGCTTGCGGCAATCGCTGCGCCATTCCGGTCAACCAATCCTGCGCTTCAAAAAACGGGTGATAGAAAATTATGTTCATAATCAGCTTCCTTTTGTTATGCACGCATCTTTTCGCGGTTTGCAGGCCGTTGCAAGCATAAGACTGTTTTTACCGGTTTGCATTCCTACAATAACGGCATTTACAACAGACGCGTATCGCTTGAAGCGAGTGTTTTCGTTGGTCAAATCAGCAAATAGCGCTAAGCAGAGGCGAATGGGAGGATTGAGGCGCTGGCTTGGAAAGCGTGGCTATCAAATGCTCAATAAGATGGCTAACGACGAGGAATTACACAGCGAATTATGCCCTTGCAGACCATTTCCGCTACCTATTCGGGTTAGGCCATGTTCCTTAATTGTATGCCAGCGGCGCTCACGTGCAGTTAAGGGACACAGCCTAGCCTTTACGAATCACTATTGCAGCTTATATTGGTTTTATCCCTGATTATTTTTGCCTAATAACAATCAGGCTCAGCAGGATGGCTATCGCCGTTAACGTGTGGCGACTTCACGAAGACTCCCTTCCAAGGAACCGTTCCTTTATTCACCAGGTAATGCGCTTCTCCAGGGTCACATTGCAGCACATCGCCCTCTTGCAGTATTTGCATCTCTCCGTCCAGATACAGGCACACTTCGCCACTAAGGGTATAAAACACTTCGCAAACTTCTTTGTGACGATGATTTCTGAATGACTGCCCTGGCTGCAACACCACAACACCTAAGTCGCACATCGGTCCGCGGATCAAATATTTCGGGCCGTTGTCACCAAACCGATAGGCGTGATCCATCTCATTGGTCTTGATCATTCTGTGTCTCCTTCTAAAGACCGGGTGCCTTCCACATTGAAGTCGTCAACCCATGATCAACCAGGCCAAGTTGATCATGGTAAACCGCTAACCATTTTTGACGAGCCTGTTGATAGATCGTGTAATTTTCCGGGTTAGGTAAATGTTCCCGGTCCCAGCGCACCAGCCTTTCCCCCGCTTCAGCCAAGGATGAATAGATCCCGACCCCAACACCCGCCGCAATCGCACACCCTAACGCAGTCGCTTCTTTCACCACCGGAACCCGCACGCTCATCCCGGTAACATCGGCCAGTATTTGGCTCCAGAGTTTGCCCTTCGATGCACCACCAGCAAACACCAGATAATCTGCCTTAGCACCTGAAAACGCTTCGATCTGTTGCAGGTTACAGGCCGACACCATGGCCGCATTCTCTTCAAGGGCACGGAACAGCGTGGCTTTGTTGCATTTTTCAGCATCAATCGACAGATTGATAAACGAAGGGGCCGCGTGATACCAGTTCTTAAAGCGCATCACATCAGAGAAAATTGGCATCACACCGTGGGCTCCTGCAGGCACTCTTTTAGCCATCTCCTCCAGCAAGGTGTAGGCATCAATACCTAAACGCTCGCTGATCAATTTCTCTTCGGCGCAGAAGGCATCCCGAAACCAGCGCATGGTGAGTCCGGTAAAAAAGCCGATCGACTCGGCCTGAACCATTCCCGGTATAACATGCGGATTTATACGCACATTCATATCAGGATCCGTGACTGGTGCAGGAAGATTCACTACCTGTTGCCAGAAGGTGCCACCCAGTACGGCAGTTTGTGCTGGCCTGACAATCCCAAGCCCCAGGCAACCCAATTGCACATCCCCACCGCCAACAATCACCGGCGTACCAACCTTGAGACCAGACAGTTTGGCCGCTTTTTCTGTAACCTGGCCTAATGGCGTCCCCGTCTCTTTAACTGGCGAAAGCATGTCGGAACGTAAACCGGCCATTTCCAGCAAACCACCTCGCCAGTCACGAGTCTCCAAATCAAGCAGCCCGGTTGTACCTGCGTTTGATGGGTCGACCGCCAACTCACCGCTGAGCATATAAGCCAGCCAGTCACTGATCATGGTAACCGCCGCCGCACGCCGATAGATATCCGGGCGATGGTGTTTCAGCCACAGCAGCCTGGGCATCGCACTTAGCGCAAGCGTTTGCCCTGAGCAGCGATAAATTTCATCTTCAAACGTATGATTGTAAAGCTCCTTCAGTTCAGTGACTTCATGTGTTGCCCGCGCATCCACATTGGCGCAAGCCCAGATTGGCTGGTGTTGTTCATCGTAGATCACAATCCCTTCACGCATTGAACAAGCCGCTACCGAGGCAATGGACTCCGGCGTAATGGCCGCGCTGTTTAGCGCCTGATAAATGCACCGGCAGGCAAGCTGCCAATTCTTATCAAGATCGAATTCCATTGAGCCCTGTACATCAGGAACAGCCAGATGTTGCCATTCAGCTTGCCCTACTGAGACTTGGTTACCTTCCAGATCAAAAATCACTGCTCTGACGCTACCCGTGCCAGCGTCCAGAGCCATCAGGTATTGGCCTGAGGTGATAGGAGTACAGAGTCGAGCCATACGTTTGTCCTCTGCTGGTGTTGCTTCAATGTGTGAAAAGGATTTGGTCTGTCACAGACTAATGACTTTTATAAAAATTATTATTCTTCAATTAATTTCAGTATTTCTGCCGCAGTGTTCTGGTCGGTAACTAATGCGTTGATATAGTGCCCCTTCATAGCGGCAACGATTGCCTCGGCTTTTTGTATTCCCCCAGCAACCCCAACGACGGTAGGGATAGTTGCCAGCGCACTTAAGCTCAAGCCAATTAATTCATTATGAATTTTCATCTCGGGGATAATTTCGCCGTTAGCATCAAAGAAATAACCCAGAATGTCACCAACCGCGCCTTTGCGGCCAATCATCAACTGCTCGCCTTCCGTTATATAGCCCGCACGTAAAATAGTAGCGAACTCCTTTTGATTAACCGCACCAATACCTACCACCGCCACATCGGCCGCCTGGGCGGCAAGCAGGACATCTTTGACACTGTTTTCATTACGAAGCGTTCGGGCAATATCAGCCGAAGAGGCCCGCAACGGCGCCGGGATCATGTTGACACTGCAAGCAGCATCCAGTTGCCCGATACCGGTCATATAGGGCCCTACGCCGCCTGAAAGCGTCACCAGACGAATTTGCTGCGAGGAAATAAACCCGCTTAACCTCTTCAAGGTGCTCATGGTGGCTTCACCAAACCCCGCCGCCAGCAACGCCTGAGGCTGCAGGAGTTCCATCAACATGTGGGCCGCGCCGATCCCCAGTCTTGCACTATCATCTACCTCGGCCAAAGCAGGCAACACGCGGATATTTTTCAGATTAAAATGCCTTTTCAACGCATCCTCATACTGAAGGCAGCCTTCGAAACGGGAATTAATCTGTACCCGTATGATCCCTGACTGATGCCCTTTCTCCAGCAGCCGTGAAACCTTAAGACGTGTGATCCCAAGCCGTGTACTGATCTCGCTCTGCGTTAAACCGTCGTGGTAGTAGAACCACGCGATGCGGGCGACTTGCTCCTCTTCGCACATACCCTGTTCGGCTGTGAATGCATTGTCATTTATCGTCATAAATCCGCGTCTCTTTGAACATTTTAAAATCTTGAATGCAATTGTTCTGTTATCAGCCAAGAATAGCTGTGAACTGCGCCACAAATATCCACCAAAAATGAACTTTAGTTTTCATGAAATACAATTATTCATAAAACGTGATCGAAGTGATGGTTTTATCACCAAAGCATAGCTAAGGTTATGAACAATTCGTTTTCCAAAAAATATTTGTTCAACTCAGTAACCCACTTGCGGGTGAACGGAGGCAAGATGCAAAACGGTGAAAACCCCGTTCCACCGCTGCTCAGCGTACGGAACATCAATAAGCAATATTCTGGCGTTGAGGTACTGAAAAGCATCAACTTTACCCTGCATGCAGGAACGGCACACGCCCTACTCGGAGGCAATGGCGCGGGAAAGTCGACGCTGATGAAGATCATTGCTGGCATTGTGCCGCCAGATGGGGGCTCAATCGAAATCAACGGCAAGCGTTGTACCAACCTGACTCCGGTAAAAGCCCATCAGTTAGGGATTTATCTGGTTCCGCAAGAACCGCTGTTATTCCCCAGCCTGTCGGTCAAAGAAAACATTTTGTTTGGCCTGCCTGCCAAACAGGGCTTTGTGAAAAAAATGCATCAGTTACTTGAATTATTAGGATGCAAACTTGACCCCAACAGTATGGCTGGTTCGTTAGATGTCGCCGATCGCCAGATAGTAGAAATCATGCGCGGATTAATGCGCGACTCACAGATCCTGATCTTGGATGAACCCACCGCTTCACTGACTCCTGCCGAAACAGAACGCCTGTTTACCCGCCTGCGAGAACTGCTTGGCAAAGGTGTTGGCATCGTGTTTATTTCCCATAAACTTCCCGAGATCCGCCAGATTGCCGACTGCGTCAGCGTGATGCGTGACGGTAAAATTGCCTTGACGGGGAGCACCCATTCGCTGACAACCGATGAGATCATCCAGGCAATCACACCCGCCGCACGTAATCTCGATCTTTCTGCCAGCCAGAAACTTTGGCTTGAATTACCGGGTAACCGCCCGACCAACGAGCATGGCAAAGCGGTGCTGACGCTTAAAAATCTGACCGGAGAAGGTTTCTTACAGGCCGCGTTCGCCGTCCATGCAGGGGAAATCCTTGGTCTTGCCGGCCTGGTCGGGGCCGGGCGAACAGAGTTGGCTGAGACACTGTATGGTTTACGCCCAATACGCACAGGCAGCATCACACTCAATGGTGAAGAGATTGCCAAATTGACCACACAGCAGCGGTTACAACGCGGCTTGGTCTATTTGCCGGAAGATCGGCAGTCTTCCGGCCTGTATCTGGACGCTTCATTATCCTGGAACATCTGTTCGCTAACGCATAATACCAACGGATTCTGGAGCCGTGCGCAGCGTGATAACGCAACCCTTGAGCGTTATCGCCGCGCACTGAATATAAAATTCACCCATCCGGAACAGCCCACACGCACGTTGTCTGGCGGCAACCAGCAAAAAATCCTCATCGCAAAATGCCTGGAAGCCTCACCGCAAGTGCTGATTATTGATGAACCCACTCGTGGCGTAGACGTCACTGCGCGAAATGACATCTATCAGCTCATCCGCAGTATTGCCCAGCAAAATGTCGCCATTCTACTTATTTCATCCGATCTCGAAGAGATTGAAATGATGGCAGATCGCGTCTACGTGATGCATCAGGGCGAAATTACCGGGCCAGCGCTTTGCGGCGACGAGATTAATGTCGACACCATTATGCATATGGCTTTTGGCGAAGAACATGCTATTCGGCCCTCCACTCGTCCTACAGATCATCACGGAGAGTCATCATGCTAAAGCTGATACAGAACAATAGAGAACTGACCGCACTACTGGCAATTATTGGCTTATTCGCGCTATTGGGGATCATTGATAGTAATTATTTCAGCTTCCAGACGTTGACCATGATCTTCAGCAGTTCGCAGATCCTGATGCTACTGGCCATCGGCGCTGCGCTGGTAATGCTGACCCGCAATATAGATGTTTCCGTTGGTTCGATCACCGGGATGTGTGCAGTTCTGCTCGGGTTAACGCTCAGTGCAGGATACAGTCTGCCTTTCGCCTTCGCCGTCACCCTGCTACTCGGCCTACTGGCCGGTTTTATCAATGGTGTTCTGGTAGCGTGGTTAAAAATTCCGGCTATTGTGGCAACACTCGGAACGCTTGGGCTCTATCGCGGCGTCATGCTGCTGTGGACCGGTGGCAAATGGATCGAGGGGCTACCAAGCTCGCTTAAGCAACTCTCCTCCCCTGTTTTATTGGGCATCTCACCCATCGGTTGGCTAACGCTGATATTGCTGGCGTTAATGGCTTGGGTACTGCTGAAGACATCCTTTGGGCGCAGCTTTTATGCGACTGGAGACAATCTGCAAGGCGCGCGCCAACTCGGGATACGCACAGAAGCCATCCGCATTATCGCTTTCTCTCTCAATGGGTTAATGGCTGCTCTGGCAGGGATCGTTTTTGCCTCACAGATTGGTTTTATTCCCAACCAGACCGGGACCGGGCTGGAGATGAAAGCTATCGCTGCCTGTGTTCTGGGAGGCATCAGCCTGCTGGGAGGTTCTGGAACGGTAGTCGGTGCCATTCTGGGCGCCTATTTCCTGACACAAATCGACAGTGTGTTAGTTCTTTTACGCATTCCGGCATGGTGGAACGACTTTATTGCCGGCCTGGTTCTGCTAGCCGTGTTGATTTTTGACGGTCGGCTGCGCTGCGCGCTGGAAAAGAATATCCGGCGGCAAAAATATGCTCGTTTTACCGATCCCCAAGCCTCTTCTCAGGCAACCAATTCCGCCACAAAACATCCTACGCAGAGAAAAAACCAGGAGATCATCGAATGACACATTGGCAACGTTACGGATGGGAATTGGCGCTGGCGGTTCTGCTTGTAATGGAGATCCTGGTTTTTGGCCTGGCCAACCCGCGCATGTTGGACATTAACGTTCTGTTGTTCAGCACCAGTGACTTTATCTGCATCGGGATTGTGGCCTTGCCTTTGACTATGGTGATCGTCAGCGGTGGCATTGATATCTCGTTTGGTTCCACTATCGGCCTATGCGCCATAGCGCTGGGCGTGATGTTTCAAGCAGGTATTCCTTTACCGCTGGCAATAACCTTCACGCTGGCATTAGGAGCACTGTGTGGGTTAATTAACGCCGGGTTAATCATCTACACCGGTATCAATCCACTGGTTATCACTCTGGGTACGATGTATCTGTTTGGTGGCAGCGCCCTGCTGCTTTCAGGGATTTCAGGGGCAACCGGCTATGAGGGTATCGGCGGTTTTCCCATGGCCTTTACCGATTTCGCTAACCTGACGGTGTTTGGTCTGCCGGTTCCTCTGACCATCTTTATCTTTTGTGTACTGTTGTGCTGGTTACTGATGCACCGAACCCATAGCGGACGCAACATTTTCCTGATTGGCCAGAGCAGCCGAGTGGCTCAGTACAGCGCCATCCCGGTTAATCGTACCTTGTGTGCTCTCTATTCCATGACTGGCTTCGCTGCCGCTATAGCGGCGGTATTACTGGTTTCTTATTTCGGTTCGGCACGTTCCGATCTGGGTGTTTCATTCCTGATGCCCGCTATTACCGCCGTCGTTCTTGGCGGGGCGAATATTTACGGTGGTTCAGGCTCGATTATCGGCACCGCCGTTGCCGTTTTATTGGTGGGTTATCTGCAACAAGGGTTGCAGATGGTCGGCGTAGCCAATCAGGTTTCCAGCGCACTCTCAGGCGCGCTACTGATTATTGTCGTAGTGGGACGTTCAGTCAGCCTGCATCGACATCATATTCAGGAGTGGATCCAACGAAGACGTACCATCAGGCAGGATTAGGCTGTGTCCCTTAACTGTCCGTGGTGCCGTCGCAGACCCAGAAGCCCATTATCAAGGCGGAGGGCGAAGGACATAGCGGGCCTCTGTTCAAGCCCGACAACGCAGAGGATGGGCTTTGGGGGCGCGACCCGCAGGACTGGGGCCAGTTAAGGGACACAGCCTGACATACTGCTCTTTTCAGACACACTTCTTGTGGCAACGCGATATACGGAGAAAAACATGACTATACAACGTATCAAAAAAGCCGCGCTGTTAGGCCTGCTCGGCATGGCTTCACTGAGCATTAGCGTGCAGGCAGCAGAGCGCATTGCATTTATCCCCAAACTGGTTGGCGTCGGTTTTTTCACCAGTGGTGGTAATGGTGCGCAAGACGCGGGAAAAGAATTGGGGGTCGATGTGACTTACGATGGCCCAACCGAACCCAGCGTCTCGGGGCAAGTGCAGTTGATCAATAACTTTGTCAACCAGGGCTATAACGCCATTATCGTTTCTGCAGTCTCCCCTGAGGGCTTATGCCCGGCGTTAAAACGCGCAATGCAACGTGGCGTAAAGGTACTGACCTGGGACTCAGACACCAAACCCGAATGCCGCTCTTATTACATCAATCAGGGTACGCCAGCGCAATTGGGAAGCATGCTGATCGATATGGCGGCAAATCAGGTACAAAAAGAAGAGGCTAAGGTTGCATTTTTCTACTCTAGCCCAACGGTAACCGACCAAAACCAGTGGGTTAATGAAGCCAAACGTAAAATCGAAAAAGACCATCCTGGCTGGAAAATTGTTACTACGCAGTTTGGTTACAACGATGCCACCAAATCACTGCAAACCGCCGAAGGTATCCTGAAAGCCTACGACGATCTCGATGTCATCATCGCGCCAGATGCCAACGCCCTGCCCGCCGCAGCACAGGCTGCAGAGAACCTGAAACGTAGCAATGTCGCCATCGTCGGCTTCAGTACTCCTAACGTCATGCGCCCGTATATCCAACGTGGAACGGTGAAAGAGTTCGGTCTGTGGGACGTGGTTAATCAGGGGAAAATCTCGGTGTATGTTGCCAACGCCTTGCTGAAAAATGGCGATTTGAAGGTTGGTGACAAGCTCGATATCCCTGGTGTCGGCCAGGTAGAAGTCTCAGCGAACAGCGTACAGGGCTATGACTACGAAGCAAAAGGAAATGGCATTGTGTTGTTACCTGAACGAGTGGTGTTTAACAAAGAGAATATCGACAAATATAACTTCTAATCTATCGAGCAAAAGTTCATATCTGCTGATTTTTTATTCCAATGGAGTAACGTAATGGCTGATTTAGATGACATTAAAGATGGTAAAGACTTTCATATTGACCAACCGCAGAAAAACACCCTTTTTGGCTTGAAGGGATGCGCTGCTCTAGATTGGGGAATGCAATCCCGTCTTGCGCGTATTTTCAATCCACGGACTAATAGAACCGTGATGTTGGCTTTCGATCACGGCTATTTTCAGGGGCCAACCACCGGGCTGGAGCGTATTGATATTAATATCGCGCCACTGTTTGAACAGGCCGATGTATTGATGTGTACCCGGGGTATTCTGCGCAGCGTAGTTCCCCCAGCCACTAATAAACCCATAGCCCTGCGTGCTTCTGGTGCGAACTCCATTCTGACAGAATTAAGCAATGAAGCGGTAGCCGTCGCTATGGACGATGCGGTACGTCTTAATAGCTGCGCCGTCGCGGCTCAGATTTATATCGGTACCGAATATGAGCATCAGTCAATTAAAAATATCATACAGTTGATTGATGCTGGCCTTAAGGTGGGAATGCCTACCATGGCTGTGACCGGTGTAGGCAAGGATATGGTCCGCGACCAGCGCTATTTCTCATTAGCCACGCGTATTGCCGCAGAAATGGGCGCGCAAATCATCAAAACCTACTATGTAGAAAAAGGGTTTGAGCGCATTGTTGCGGGTTGCCCGGTGCCGATCGTCATCGCTGGTGGAAAGAAGCTACCTGAACGGGAAGCATTGGAAATGTGTTTCCAGGCAATTGACCAGGGTGCTTCTGGTGTCGATATGGGCAGGAATATTTTCCAGTCGCAGGCTCCAGTTGCCATGATCAAAGCGGTGAATGCGATTGTTCATCACAACGAGACCGCAGAGCGAGCTTATCAATTGTTCCTTAGCGAAAAAGGATAATACCGGTTACAGTTGGCGATTAAAAAGTGACATTCCCTCTTTCTCAGGAAGAGGGAATGCATTTGTCAGACCACGTTCCTTTAATGGAGATATATTATGCACGTTACACTGGTCGAAATTAACGTTCATGACAACAAGGTTGAACAGTTTATTGAAGTCTTTCGCCAAAACCATTTAGGCTCCATTCAGGAGAAAGGGAATTTGCGCTTCGATGTATTACAGGATCCTGAAATCCCAACGCGGTTTTATATTTATGAGGCTTACGTCGACGAGCAGGCGGTTGCTTTTCATAAAACCACCCCACACTATCAAGCCTGTGTCGAGAAGTTAGAAGCGCTGATGAGTTGCCCACGCAAGAAGACGGTCTTTATTGGCTTGATGCCTTGATGACATATTATTCAACAGGCGTTTGCCGGGTCGCCCCTAAGCTATGATTGCAGTGCGGAACCGCCACCTTCCCTGCCATAAAGAGAGACGGCTGAGTTTCGAGTGAGCGGTGATGTACTTGAGCGGTTTACCAATTGGCATTAAAGTTCGCAACCTCAGGCCAGCCGCTATTTCAGCCTGACTTTGCAGCATTGCGAACACGGCTTAACCGCCCGCGCCAAAACAGTGAAAATACGCTTGACCGCCCCCCTGTGTCTCCTTATAGTACGCCCCGTTGCACTGAGTAACGGGGCAACAATACGGTGAGGTGTCTGAGTGGCTGAAGGAGCACGCCTGGAAAGTGTGTATACGCGTAAGCGTATCGAGGGTTCGAACCCCTCTCTCACCGCCAAATTTAACAAAAAAGCCTGAACGCAAGTTCAGGCTTTTTTGTTGCCTATGACCAACGCAACTGCGCAGAGAAGCTGGCGGTTGTGTTTGCGGGTTCAGCTATACCAGGGTTACTTCACGTGCCCACAGCCCACAAAGGCTACCGCGCCAACATTTTTGCCATATTAATCGCCTCGATAAGCTGCTGGCGATTCACTCGCGGCGAATTGCTGTCCAACAGGCTCTGCCACAAACCGATCGCCCGCGCATAGTCCGCTTGCATAAAAGCATCTGCGGCCAGCAACATCAAGGCTGATACTTCTTCTTTATCCATCTGCAAGGCTTTTTCTATGTAGCCCGCCGCCTCCGGCGTCAGATGCTGCCCAGCCTGATAATAGAGCACCGTCGCCAGCGCGGCATAAAGCTCCGCATTGCTACCCCGCAACGTCAACGCCTGCTGATAAGCCTTGAGCGCGGCGTCAAAATTATCTGTGTAAAGATAATATTCCCCCAATTCAGCCCACAGCACGCTGTCTTGCGGAGTCTGGCTAATTTTTTGCTGTAACCGCATCAGCCCACTATCGGCCTGTTGTGGTGGAGTTAGGCTCTGTAACTGCTGTTGAGCCAACAGGCTTACCGGGCGACCGCTCACCAGATAGAGACCAACCGCAATCACCAGTACCAAACCGATACACAGCTGATGAAAACGGCGCGGCGTCATGGCTTACTCCTGCTGCGCCACAGCACAAAACCGATCAATGCCAACATCAGCGGCGGCAGCCCCCACAAGATCAGGGTTGAAGCCGCTAATTCGGGTTGATAGCGCACAAAATTGCCGTAACGCGCGGTCATGAAACTCATGATCTCACTTTCCGTTTTGCCCTGCTCCGTCATGGCAAAAACCTCATGGCGCATGGTGATCGCAACTGGGGCATTAGACTCCAGCAGATTCTGGTTCTGGCACTGCGGGCAGCGTATTTTGGCCGCTACCGACAGGGCGTGTTCTTTTACCACTGGCGAGGAAAATGCCCAGGTATCGACCACCTGTGCCCGCAGCGGCCATGCCAGCAGGCACCACCACAGCAAAATGGTTATTCTGGTCATGGCTTCCTCCTTTGCCAACTGGCGGCCAGCACACCAATCATCATCAATGCACCACCCCACCAGATCCAACGGATGCCGGTCTGCACGTAAAAACGCATGGCATAGCGATCTTCACCACTCTTTTCACCCATCACCACGTACCAATCATGCAGCACGCTCCAATCGATGCCTGGTTCAAACATCTGCTGCCGACGCGCGGTATAAAAACGCCGCTCCGGCCTGAGCTGCGCTACCGCTTTACCTTGCTGTGAAACATCAATCACCGCCTGTTCGGTGGTGAAATTACCCTGCGCCTGAAGCTCAATCGAGCGGAACGAGAATTCGTACCCCGCCAGCTCTACGCTTTCCCCTACGGTCACATTCAGGCTAACTTCATGGTGTTGCAGCGATGAACACCCGATCCCCAAAGCGACAAGTAGCACGCCGGAATGCGCGATCCACTGCGGAAGCTGGCGACGAAAACCACCGACACACATGAATATCAGCGCTAACAGCCCAAAAGGCAGCAGAACCAGATTGAAGTAAGGCGCCCCCACAGAAATCTGCCCCCACCCCATCAGCCGGTAAAGCATCGGGTAGAGCGTGCCAATCAACACGATCAGCGCAGCCGAACTGAACAGCAGCAATGTCACCAACAGCACAGGTTGAGCGGGTGGCGCCGGTTGCTCCCCTCGGTTGGCACGCAGGGCGTAGATCAGAAAAGAGGCACCACTCAGGAAAGCAAACAGCACGAATAACGGTAATGCTCGCTGTTCGTCCAG
Source organism: Serratia aquatilis (assembly GCF_044865145.1). NCBI lineage: Bacteria > Pseudomonadati > Pseudomonadota > Gammaproteobacteria > Enterobacterales > Yersiniaceae > Serratia > Serratia aquatilis. Next base: position 2,910,240 of record NZ_CP173186.1, read on the forward strand.
CGCGAAGGCATGTACCGAGAGCAACACACCGGAACGCACGATCAAGGTTCCCAACAGGCTGAGCACAAAGGTCCCGAGCGCCAATAGCAGTGACCAATGCCGCAACCCGCCGGTACGCTGGCTGACGGAGAGACTGTGCAACAATGCCGTTGCGGTCAACCAGGGCAGTAAAGAGGCATTTTCGACCGGATCCCAAAACCACCAACCGCCCCAGCCCAACTCACTGTAGGCCCACCAGGACCCAAGAATGATCCCGGCGGTGAGAAAACACCAGGCCGGAGAAGCCCAGCGCTGGCACTGCGCTGCAATCTGGGCGCTAAACTCTCCTTTAATTAGTGCAGCCAGCATCAAGGCGCTACAGACGGCAAACCCGGCATAGCCGAGATACAGCAAAGGCGGATGCAGGATCAGCCCGATATGTTGCAACATCGGGTTCAAGTCACGCCCTTCAACCGCTGAAGGGAAAACGCGAACAAAGGGATCGGAGAAGCACAGAATGAAAATCAGAAAACAACCGACAATCAGCGCCAAGATCGCCAGCGTAATAGAAGCCAGCGGATCCTGCGGCTTACTACGCCAAGCGAAACTGGCGGCCCAACCACTCAGGCACAGTAACCACAGCAGTAACGAGCCTTCGTGGCCCCCCCACAGCGCCCCGGCTTTAAGCAAGCCTGACAACTGACGGTGCCCATGCTGGGCAACGTACAGCACCGAAAAATCATCGCGTAAAAACAGCAGCAGCAGGATAGCGAACGCCAGCGCGACCAAAGCAAATATCGCCAGGCTCCAACTGCGGATTGGCAACAACGCTACCCGAAAGCGCGCGAACAGCGTCACGCCAGATATCAGCAACGACGCTGTACACGCCAACAACAGTGCACCAAATCCCAATTCGGGTAACCACAACAGCACGTTTACCGCCTTTTTTCGCTGCCAGCTGCCTTCAGGCTACCGTCATTTGCCCGGCATACAGAATGAAATAGCGCAACAGCAACACGCCGCACAGGCTGCTACCGCTGATCAGCAGAATATGAAGCTGGGCTTTGCCCCAACCAACTGCTTTCAACAACAACGGCAAGCACAGCCCGACACCTACGACACCCAGCCAGAACCACCAGGCCCAGAAGCCACCGCCCAGCGCCGCCGACAGCGCGCGTAGTTTACCGTCATCCCCCAACCACAGGCCGATAAAAAAGGCCGCCAGCAGGAAGATCTCCAGCCAGACCACCGGAGTTTCTAGACGATGCAGAAAATGTAATTCCTTGCTGTGCTGTTCGCCCTTAGGGCCGAACACAAAGGCTAACAACGCCACTGCGATCCCTGATGAAACCCCTGAGAACAAAAACAGTGCGGGTAGCAATGGGTTATTGAGCATCGGGTAGGATTTCAGCGCTGACAACAGGAACCCGGTATAAGCTCCCAGCAGCACGGCCAGCACCATCATCAAGGTTTCAATCGGGCGCATAAACGGCAGTAAACGCGCCAGCAGGTTGGGGATCAGCGTCAACTTCGGCAACCAGCGCTGCTGTAGTGCAGCGACTTCGTCACGGAAAATCAACGCCAGCCAAACCACCAGCACCAGCATATACACCTGGAACAGCATAACCCCCATCGACATCACCGAGGTGAAACTGTAATGAAACATCAGTTTCCAGAAGGTCCATGGGCGCGTCAGATGGAAAATCAGGATCACTAGCCCCAACATGACCGAACTGGGCGCAATAAACAGCGTTGTGCGCATGATGCGGCTATGTGAGGTGCCTTCTTGCGGGTGGTAGCGGCGCAGCAGAATACTCAGGGTTACCAGACCAGCGGAAATCCCGATCAGAAACAGGTAAATCGCGATCGGCCAGTCCCAGACTAGAGAGTCAAAATGAAATGCAGAGGTCATTGACTTATCTCCCCATATTTAAAAGGCACGCGATACATTTTAGGCCGGGTACCCAGCGCAATTTTGTAGCGGTAAGTCGTGGTCTGCCTCAGCAGGCGCGAGATATCACTGTTTGGATCGTCGAGATTGCCAAAGATCAGTGCCTGAGTAGGGCAAGACAGCACGCAGGCAGGCTGTTTACCCTGGCGAAGATTGGTTTTGCGGCAAAAATCGCATTTATCCGCCGTTTTGCTGATCGGGTGAATAAACCGCACCCGATAAGGGCAGGCGGCAATACAGTATTGGCAACCGACGCAAAGATCCGGGTTAACGTCGACAATCCCGCTGGCAGCATCACGGAATGAAGCCCCGGTCGGGCAGACATCCACACAGGGCGCATCATCGCAATGCTGGCAGGAATGGCGGAAAAACCGATACTTCACATCAGGGAAATTACCGATCGGTTCACTGCGGATAATCGTCAGGCGCGAAACACCTTCCGGTACCTGGTTAACTTCACGGCAGGCGTCCATACAGGCGGTGCAACCGATGCAGCGCGATTCATCATGCACCATGCCATAACGCACGCCATTCACGTTCATCGTGCGTGCCAGCACTTTTTCTACCGCAGTAGACGCCACGGCCAAAACGCCTATCCCGGTAATAAAACGGCGTCTTGAGCAGCTCATGGCTGCTCCTTACCCAGCCGCACGGCTGCTGGATTAAACGCCGGATCATCCTGTTGCTGACGGTGGCAATCCACGCAGATCTGTACCCGCCCCTTATCACTCAACCCCTGCATTTTATCCAGCTGAGGATGAAGCTGATGGCAACTGGCGCAAGTGACTTTTGCCAGATGAACATCATGTGGCCAGAAGGCTTTTTGCAGCGCCTCCGGCAGATGGCAAGACATACAGACGCTATTTTGCGTTTCTACGCCATACATCGGCTCATTAAAACGCATCACATCTTTCACCCCTTCGCGGTGGTGCAGTGAAGGATTACCGTGGCAGTTGGTACAGGTTATCGGTAGCTGGTTATTTGGGTTGATCGCACTAGCATGTTTGCCATGCATCGCATTTTGCTGCGGCTTATGGCAGCGCAAACAGGCATCATCGGGGTTACGCTGTAACGTCACGTCAGCGGTTTTCTGTTGCACCACCGGGCCAGCAGTCTGGGCTGATATCGGTAATACTGTCAGCCAAAGACAGCAGACCAGCACCCCGGTAGTTAATAACGAACGCAGTACGCTCATATTCACTCCATTTCTTTACGCCCCGCGCACGGGGCGGAGGGGTTATTGGCTGAGTCGCCCGGCTTTACGCGCCTGCTCATCCCACTGCGGTACCACAGTCTTGAGGAATTCCTGCTTTTCCGCATTGAGCTGTGGCATATCCATACCCAAGGCCAACTGCGCCTTTTGTTTGGTAGAAATATCCGGCAACGGGATTTCATGGCTGATACCTTTGGTTGCCAGCAAGCGAAGCAGTTTGGTGCGGGCCTGCGCGGCCTGATCAAGCGCGGTGCCCAATACCCGCAACGCGACGTCCGGGGCATGCATATGGATGCCGTGCGACGCGATAGCATAATCCCAGCGCCATTGCGCATGGCGGATATCCGTCAGGATCGGTTTCATCTCAGCCTCGGTGGCCCCCGCGTCCCATGCGGCTTTCGCCTCAAAGTGCGCATGCACCAATTGGTCTTCGACCTTCAGCTTGATCTCGGTGATATCTGCTTTACGCTTGGCCACGACCCCTTGCAGACTAGCCTTATCCTGGGTATGGCAGGTGGCGCAGGTTTTTTCGAAGTTATCGAATGGGTTTCCGATTTTATGGTCGGTATAGATCTTGCCTTGGGCGTTTTGCACTTTCGGCATGTGGCAGTCGATACAGGTCACGTTGTTTTGCCCATGCACACCTGCGCGCCAGGTTTCATATTCCGGATGCTGGGCTTTGATCATCGGTGCTTTGGACAGTGGATTGGTCCAGTCGGAGAAAGCGATATTGTCGTAGTAGATTTCCATATCATCGACGGTTGTCCCATTCTTCCAAGGGAATTTCACCGCTTTATCTTTGCCATCAAAATAATACTCAACGTGGCACTGCCCGCACACCATGGCTTGCTGATCGAATCGCCCCGCTTTATCAAAGGGTTTACCGATCGCCTCCATTGCCCGAGCAGCATAAGGACGGGAAAGCGTCAACGCTGGTTTACCTTCGGCGAATTCTGCTGAAGCGGTATTATGGCAGTCCCCGCAGCCGAGGTTGTTAACTATTTCCGGGCCGCCGCGCGCCCATTTGCCATGGAAATACCCTTCTTCACCCTGCTCGGTGATCATTCTGGCGACATCTGGGCTTTTGCAACTCCAGCAAGCCATTGGCAATGGCCCATCTTCCGCAGTTTTTGGTGCCCCAGTGCGCAGCGTTTCACGCACATCCGTCAAGGCATAGGCATGACCGCGCGGTTTCTTGTAGTCTTTAGCAAAAGGATATCCGGCCCACAGAATCACTAGGCGCGGATCTTCCCCCAGCGCATCGCTCTGCTCCGACTGCTCTGACGTTGCTTTCCATGATTGGTATTGATCGGGGTGAGGCGCAGAGAATGTTTCGTTTTTGGCTTCTATCTTCTGCGGTACGGCGGTTTTAGAGGCGTCGGCTTGTAGCGAAAACGAGACAAGCCCCGCACAGATCCCTGCCAGAAAAATGGCCAATATATCGCTTACCTTAGTCATAAGCATTCCATCCATTTAGCCTGCGTGTTAACAGCGGCTTATTAGTTATTAGATCCACAAAGGACATATGATCGACATTGCACGCTATGGATAACATAGACCACACAAAAATTGTTGTCTTTAATCAAGTTAAGGAGGGCTAATTCACGACTTCGATTGAATTTTGCGAAATGGCGCAACACAGCAGAACATGCTTACAAATCAACTACCTAATAAGAGGTATATGATGAGTTGCGTGTGAGAGAGGTTTCACTTAAGCTGCGTTCCGAACACCTAGGCTGTGTCCCTTAACTGCACGCGAGCGCCACTGGCGGTCATTTTCGCGCAGGGCAAGGCGTGAGCCGCGAGGTTTGGTGGACCAAATAAGCGGCAAACAACGCAGCAATGCGCGCAAATGGCCCCAGCCCGAAGGGTCGCGCCCCAAAAGCCCGTTCGAAGTAAAGTCGGGCTTGAACAGAGGCCCACTATGCCCTTCGCCCTCCGCCTTGATAACGGGCTTTTGGGTCTGCGACGGCACCACGGACAGTTAAGGGACACAGCCTAGTTGGCTTCCTCAATCCTAAAGCCGTTCACACTGACGTCAAGAAACGGCTTTTCCCATATTGCGGCAGTACTGGCTAAAGAACTCGACGCAAACCTTCAGTTTGGTTGAAGAGTAAAGCGGCATTTGATACACCGCCCAAATATTGGCACTTTGAGCATATTCGGGAAGAACCTGCACTAAGCTGCCATCCAGCAAAAAAGGCAATACGTCCCATTCTGAGCGCAACATAATGCCTTTGCCATTCAGCGCCCAATGCAGAACGATCTCACCACTGTTAGACGAAAGATGCCCGGATATTTTGACCGATTTCTTGCCTTGCAGATTCTCCAGCTCCCAGATACCAATGGTTTGGTCACGCTCCTTGGTAACCAGGCAGTCATGGTGCTGTAAATCTGCCAGTGTCTCTGGCACGCCCCGTTGTTGGATATACCCCGGTGAGGCGCAAAGAATTCTCCGATTCTTGGCAAGTAATTTGGCAATATAATGATCGGGAATATCATCATTAATCCGGATATCCAAATCCACATTATCCCGGTTAAGATCAATTTGCCGATCAAATAGCTCAAAATTGATTTGTAACTCCGGGTAATTTTCCATTATTTCCATAATAGCAGGTGCAATATAAGCGCGACCAAAGCCGAAACTGGAGCCAATACGAATCATACCTACCGGCTGCTCTTTAATATGGGTCACTTCATCCATTAAGTTTTGCAACCTTTGCATAATTTCTAACGCATGTTCATAGGCCGTTTGTCCACTTTCAGTCAGTGCCATACCGCGAGAGGAACGGTTGAGTAACCTCACACCGAGCAATGACTCCATTTGCTGGATGCGCTTGGTCACAAAAGCCGGGGTTTGCCCCAGGGCTTCGGCTGCGGCACCAAAGCTCCCAGTATTAACCACCGCAATAAGCACCTGTAAATCTTTGGGTTGCGGATAATGTTTTAATGACATAACGCTTTGGCCTCACTGTATTTCATCGCAACACCAAATGGTTACGAATAGTTTACGCTATAGCTCTTTATATGTTTTTCTTTAGTACATTTATGTTAAAACGGTTTCCCCCTGAATTTTCACCTTGGATTCATTACCTTGAATTAAAACAAATAATGGTAATTAACGTTATGTGAATTAATGGTTCACAATCCAGTTGAAGATTGCCCCACAGCGCTATGTTAGCGTTTATTCAGGCCAAGAAAAATGACTTAACAACTCATTAATTTTGAATGTGTTGATTTAAGCCTGACGGGAGTCACATTTATGGACGTAATTGATAAAAACACACAGGTGGAAAAACTCACCCGCATTGTTGCCAATTTCACGGCAATGATTTCAACAAGAATGCCGGATGACGTTGTCGATAAATTAAAACAGCTAAGGGATTTAGAGCAAGACGGTATAGGTAAGATTATTTACCATACAATGTTTGAGAATATGGAAAAAGCCATCTCATTAAACCGGCCTGCCTGCCAGGATACCGGTGAAATCATGTTTTTCGTTAAGGTAGGAACAGCCTTTCCCCTGTTGGCCGAATTACAGGCCTCGCTAAAACAGGCAGTGGAAGATGCGACTGTTTCGGCACCTCTGCGCCATAACGCAGTAGAAATATTTGACGAAGTCAACACGGGCAAAAATACCGGGTCGGGGGTGCCGTGGGTAACCTGGGAACTGGTTCCCGAGGGGACGGACGCGGAAATTGAAGTCTATATGGCCGGCGGTGGTTGTACATTGCCTGGCCGCGCCAAAGTCTTAATGCCAGCCGAAGGCTATGAAGGCGTAGTGAAGTTCGTTTTTGAGAATATCTCCACATTAGCCGTTAATGCCTGTCCACCGGTACTGGTCGGGGTGGGTATTGCCACTTCTGTAGAAACCGCCGCGGTACTCTCCCGCAAAGCCATTTTGCGCCCTATCGGTAGCCGCCACCCTAACCCAATCGCAGCAGATCTTGAGTTGCGTTTGGAGCAGGGACTCAACCAGTTAGGTATTGGCCCACAAGGGTTAATGGGAAAAAGCTCGGTGATGGGGGTACATATCGAGTCGGCAGCTCGTCATCCTTCCACAATTGGTGTTGCCGTCTCTACGGGATGCTGGGCCCACCGCCGCGGAACACTGCTGGTTCATCAAGACCTGTCATTTGAAAGCATTTCCCATACCCGGGAGGCATTATGAAAAAGATCCTGACTACGCCAATTAAAGAACAAGACTTGGCTGATATCAAAGTGGGAGACGTTATCTATCTCAATGGCACCTTGGTTACCTGCCGCGATGTCTGCCACCGCCGGCTGATCGAACTCAAACGCGACATCCCCTATGACTTGCGCGGAAAAGCGATTTTCCACGCGGGCCCAATCGTACGCAAGAACGGTGATAAATGGGAGATGGTCTCCATTGGCCCAACCACCAGTATGCGGATGGAAAGCTTTGAGAAAGCGTTTATCGAGCAGACCGGCGTTAGGCTGATCGTCGGTAAAGGTGGCATGGGGCCAAATACCGAGGCTGGCTGCAAGGAATTCAAAGCATTACATGTCATTTTCCCTGCGGGTTGTGCGGTAGTCGCGGCAACACAGGTAGAAGAAATCGAAGAGGTTCACTGGACTGAGCTAGGCATGCCGGAATCATTATGGGTTTGTAGGGTTAAGGAGTTTGGCCCGCTGATTGTCTCTATCGACACCTTTGGCAATAACCTGATCGACCAAAACAAGCAGGTTTTTGCCCAACGCTGCGAACCCATCGTTGAGGAAATTTGCCAGCACGTGCATTACATCAAGTAATCCTCCAAGAGGGGCCTCGGCCCCTCTTCACCGATAATTAGCAGAGGATCCAACTATGGCAAAGCTTAATTTGTCATGGCGATGGGCCGCACCCGTGTTGGTTGCGCTCGCCCTCGCCCTGTGCCCGACGCCAGCGGGGTTACAGCCCCATGCCTGGCTCTATTTTTCTGTTTTTCTTGGCGTTATCGTTGGATTAATACTTGAGCCAGCGCCAGGGGCCGTGGTGGCAATGACCGGGTTGGCGATTATCGCTATTCTCTCCCCTTGGTTGTTATTTAGCCCAGAACAGCTAGCTGTGCCCGGCTTTAAATATACCTCCAGTTCGCTTTCCTGGATGGTTTCCGGTTTCTCCAACTCGGTGATCTGGCTGATCTTCGCCGCATTTATGTTTGGTACCGGCTATGAGAAAACCGGACTGGGCCGGCGTATTGCGCTAATCCTGGTGAAGAAAATGGGGCATAAAACCCTGCTGCTCGGTTATGCCATCATGCTCTCAGAACTGCTGCTCGCGCCGGTTACGCCTTCCAACTCGGCGCGCGGTGCCGGTATTATCTACCCGATTATCCGCAACCTACCGCCTCTTTATGACTCCCAACCCAATTCATCAAGTGCGCGGAGTATCGGTTCTTATGTTATGTGGATGGGTATCTGTGCCAACTGCGTGACCAGCGCCATTTTCCTTACGGCGATGGCACCTAACTTGCTGCTCGTCGGGTTGCTCAAATCGTCATCACACGCGGCAACGTTATCCTGGGGCGACTGGTTCATAGGGATGTTGCCTCTCAGCCTGCTGCTGATTGCACTGGTGCCGTGGCTGAGTTACCTGCTCTACCCACCGCAAATCAAATCCGGCCCGCAGGTACCAAAGTGGGCCTCTGCAGAATTGAACGCTATGGGGCCACTCAGCCTGCGTGAAAAGAAAATGCTGGCATTAATGATTATCGCCTTGTTGCTATGGATTTTCGGTGGGCAATACATTGATGCCGCACTGGTGGGTTACGCCGTGGTCGCTTTGATGTTGCTGGGTAAGATTATTACCTGGGACGATATCATCAGCAATAAAGCAGCATGGAGCGTCTTTTTCTGGCTTGCCTCGCTGATTGCGTTAGCTACCGGGCTTAATAAAGTTGGCTTTATCAACTGGTTCGGCAAGCTGATCGCCGAGGGTTTGCAAGGGTTCTCAACTTCTATTGTCATGGTGTTGCTGGTAGTGGTGTTCTATCTGCTGCGCTACTTTTTCGCCAGCGCAACCGCATATACTTCTGCGTTAGCACCGATGATGATAGCCGCAGCGTTGATGCTACCCGCGATCCCACTGCAAACGTTCAGCCTGATGATTGGTGTGGCAATTGGTTTGGGGAGCATCGTCACGCCCTACGCAACCGGACCTAGCCCAATTTATTATGGCAGTGGTTATCTCCCTACTACCGACTACTGGCGACTTGGGGCAATCTTTGGTCTGATCTTTTTAGTGCTGTTAATCGTCACCGGATTAGTCTGGATGCCGCTGGTAATGAGTTAACTTGTGACTTTAATGTCTGAGTTTGCAGCAAAGCGGCCACAGCTTAACCATCTGAGCCAAAACTGCGAAAATATTCTTGACCGGTTAGCGTACTCTCCCTATAGTTACGCCCCGTTGCACTGAGTAGCGGGGCAACAATACGGTGAGGTGTCTGAGTGGCTGAAGGAGCACGCCTGGAAAGTGTGTATACGCGTAAGCGTATCGAGGGTTCGAACCCCTCTCTCACCGCCAAATTTAACAAAAAAGCCTGAACGCAAGTTCAGGCTTTTTTGTTGCATGTGTGCATTTTATCGCCCGATCACTGCTCATCAGTCACCTAAGCGGTAAAAACACCACTTTTCCATTGCTGATTGTCTTAGGGCAAGCTTTCGAGGTCGCGACTCCGAGGGCTAACGCCAACGACAATCAATCTTCCCTGCATTGATACAAATCTAGATATCTACCCAAATAAAGGCGTATTGTAACCGTCAGCTATTCGAGACGGACCTCATCTGGCCCGCCATTCCTTTCTCTTTTCTGGATCTGGTTTGCAACATAGATGAAAACGCACCAAATTAACGGGATTCGCCCCTTCAGCGCCCTGATAGACGCCTGCTGGCGGGAACCTTATTCACTCCAACGCTTGCTGAAAGATGCCATTGCTGGCGTTACCGTTGGTATTATCGCCATCCCACTGGCGATGGCACTGGCAATTGCCAGTGGCGTTCCACCGCAATATGGCCTCTACACTTCAGCGATTGCCGGCATAGTGATAGCCGTCAGCGGGGGCTCACGTTTTAGCGTTTCCGGCCCTACGGCAGCCTTTGTGGTGATCCTGTACCCTGTATCGCAACAGTTTGGGCTTTCCGGCCTACTGATAGCAACCATGCTTTCCGGGTTGTTCCTGGTAATTATGGGCCTGGCTCGGTTTGGCCGCCTGATTGAATACATCCCACTTTCCGTCACGCTGGGTTTTACCTCTGGTATTGCGATCACCATCGCTACCATGCAGGTGAAGGATTTCTTTGGATTGCATCTGGCCGAAGTTCCAGAAACTTACGTCGGTAAAGTCAATGCACTGTTTCACGCGCTCCCGACCCTGGACTTTGGTGATACGCTGATTGGTGCGGTCACGTTGCTGATCTTACTGGTGTGGCCAAAATTGGGGCTGCGCGTTCCTGGGCACCTGCCCGCGCTACTGGCCGGGACTGCGGTAATGGCCATTCTGGCGATGTTCGACCATCAGGTAGCTACTATCGGTTCACGTTACAGCTTTCAACTGGCCGATGGCTCCATTGGTCAAGGGATCCCACCGATCCTTCCACAATGGGTACTGCCCTGGAACCTGCCTGCCGCTGATGGCAAACCGATGGAATTAAGCTGGCATATGCTTTCGGCCCTGCTGCCCGCTGCATTTTCCATGGCCATGCTGGGTGCTATTGAGTCGCTGCTTTGCGCCGTGGTGCTGGATGGAATGACGGGCAAAAAACACCACTCCAATGCCGAATTGATTGGTCAGGGTGCGGGTAATATTATCGCTCCCTTCTTCGGTGGGATCACCGCAACGGCAGCCATTGCCCGTTCAGCGGCTAACGTGCGGGCTGGCGCGACTTCGCCGGTATCGGCCATCATCCATTCACTGTTGGTTCTGTTGGCACTGTTGGTGCTTGCTCCGTGGCTTTCTTATCTCCCGCTGGCAGCCATGGCATCGCTGTTGCTGTTAGTGGCATGGAATATGAGTGAAGCGCATAAGGTCATTTATTTGCTCCGCTGCGCGCCAAAGGATGACATTCTGGTCATGCTGTTGTGTATGTCACTGACCGTGATGTTTGACATGGTGATCGCGATTACCGTGGGGATTGTATTGGCTTCGCTGCTATTTATGCGCCGTATTGCACTCATGACGCGGCTCAGTGAGTTGAGTGCCGAGAATGGCCGCCTGGTCATCCGTGTAAACGGACCGCTGTTCTTCGCTGCCGCAGAGCGTATTTTTAACGAGCTTCTGTTTCGTGGTGAGGACTATCACACTATCGTGCTGCAGTGGGACGCCGTACCAGTATTGGATGCAGGTGGCTTGAACGCCCTGCAACGCTATATTGAGGCGCTGCCAGCCGATAAACAGCTAGTAATAACCGATATCCCCTTCCAACCGTTAAAAACTCTGGCGCGCGCGCGCATGAAACCGATCGAGAGTCGATTGCATTTCTATCCCACCCTGCCAGACGCACTGGCCGCATTGGATGCCAGTTAAGCAGATCAAAAAGGCCCGGCATATTTTGCCGGGCCTTTCAGACTGCTGATAAACCCCGTTATTAGGGAGAGCGTGCAGATGGGGTCGTAACGGCGTAAGCCGTCGGAGCGCCCCTCGGTGCGCTATGCCCGGGTATCTTGGGTCAGAAGGCGACTTTGTCATTAATCTCAAAGGTCCGGCATATTTGCCGGGCCTTTTCAGTTAGCAATCAACTTAATTGCTGGTATCCAGTTCTGGGAAGCTTTTCACCAGATCATCAATCGCTTTCATTTGCTTCAAGAAAGGTTCCAGCTTGTCCAGCGGTAATGCTGAAGGGCCATCACACTTGGCGCTGTTAGGTTCTGGATGGGCCTCGATAAACAGCCCTGCCAAACCTACTGCCATGCCTGCGCGAGCCAGCTCGGTTACCTGAGCGCGGCGGCCACCGGAAGCGGCACCAAAAGGATCACGCGTCTGCAATGCATGGGTGACGTCAAAAATCACCGGGTGGCCACCTGTGACATTTTTCATCACGTTAATCCCCAGCATGTCCACTACCAGGTTGTCATAGCCGAAGTTGCTACCACGATCGCACAGGATAACCTGATCGTTACCACCTTCTTTGAATTTATCAACGATGTTGCCCATCTGACCGGGGCTGACAAACTGTGGTTTTTTAACGTTGATCACCGCGCCGGTCTTGGCCATCGCTTCCACCAGGTCGGTCTGCCGCGCCAGGAAAGCAGGCAACTGGATCACATCGACCACTTCAGAAACCGGCTTCGCCTGTGCCACTTCGTGCACGTCGGTGATCACCTTCACACCAAAGGTGCTTTTGATTTCCTGGAAAATTTTCATTCCTTCTTCCAGACCCGGCCCACGATAGGAGTGGATGGAAGAGCGGTTGGCTTTATCAAAAGAGGCTTTGAAAACGTAAGGTATGCCCAGTTTCTGCGTCACGGTAACGTAGTGTTCGCAAATGCGCATCGCCAAATCGCGTGACTCAAGTACGTTCATACCGCCAAACAGCACAAACGGCAGATCGTTCGCTACGTTGATGTCACCAATGCTAACCACTTTCTGTTTCATGCTTTCGCCTTAGTTGAAGATAAATCAAAATTAATTAATGCAGCGTGACCTGTTTCAGCTCAATCGAATGGATTTGAATTTTTATCACTTCACTGACCGGATCTTCAGGGCACTGCTCAACAAAATAGTTAAGGTCGGAAATAGCAATATGATTGCACTCTAACTGCGCATAAATCAGCCCACGGTCACGGATTTCATAAGGATCATCCGGGTCAAAACTCAACACCGCTTCGCTGGTTCGCAAGGCCAACTCCATCTGCTTTTCTTCCATCAGCGTGGCTTTCAAGGTGTCCAACATTTTGCGCACCACCAGAATGTTTTCTGACTCATCCAGATCGCCATCTTCCAGTTCCGCACCCAACCCCAGATTACCCTTCAGCCAAACCTCTAGCTGATGCTCGTTCAGCGTTTCACCGTTCAACGGGTTGATCAGCCACATCTCTTCATCCAACCAGTCGCCACGCAGTATCAACTGTGTTGGAAAAATCACAGGCATCAGCGGCAAATCCAGATGATGAGCAATATGCAGGAAAATAGTTCCCAATGAGACCGGGGTACCTTGACGAGAGTCCAGTACTTTATCCAACCAGATAGCGTCAGAAAGCCGATAAACCCCGCTGGCCCCACCAAACCCCCAGGTTTTAAAGAATAAAACGATGAGGGCATCCAATTGATCTTCCTGATTGAGATCGTCAGAGATCGTGGCACGTGCCTCTTCTGACAGGAGCTGTAACTTGCGCTCCACTTCAGCCACCGGGAAATCACGCCGGATAGCCTGCGATACCAGGATCACGCCTTCACTCAGGAGGGATGCGTTAAATTCGAAATCAGCAATGCTACTCATAGGTATCCCATCAAAAACGGTATTTTCGTCGTGGCAAGTTTAATTATCAGATACAAGCAACCCAGAGCCAGAACAAATGCCCAGGTACGTGCAGCCCAGTTTTGCGTTTTCTTGCCTAATGCGACATAGCCCAGCAGGATATAGATGATAACGCCAAACAATTTCTCGGTCAGCCAGGAATCCATGCCAAAGAGTGGATATAGTTTGAGCATCACCACCAAAGCCGCACCACTGACCAACAGCACTGTATCATTAACATGGGGGGTTATCTTGACCCAGCGCTTCTGCATCATTGGGGAATCACGCCACTTCCAGAAAAAACGCAGTATAAACAATGTAATACTGATAAAAACCGTTAATAAATGTAGGTTTTTTAGAACCGTATAGGCGGCCATGGCAGCTTCCTTATTGTTTATTATGCTTTTTGACCTAGCGTCACACGTTCATTGCTACCGTAGTCACGGTGGGTTTCAACTGCGTTAAATCCTGCTTTATTCAATAACGTTCGCACATTTTCACCCTGTTGCCACCCATGCTCAAGCAGCAACCAGCCCTGCGGCAGCAAAAAGCCTGACGCCTGTTGCACGATTGTCGCCAGATCAGCCAAGCCGTTATCGGCAGCAATCAATGCGCTACTAGGCTCAAAACGCACATCGCCCTGCGCCAGATGGGGATCAGCTGGATCAATATACGGAGGGTTGCTGACAATCAGTGTAAATTTTTGCCCAGCCACTGGCGTAAACCAGTCACCTTGCTTGAAGTGTGCATTACCAATCGCCAATTTCTGCGCATTATATCGAGCCAACATCACGGCATCAGCTTGTAGATCGATACCTGTCACCTGACAATCGGGCCGTTCACTGGCCAAAGCCAAAGCAATGGCACCGGTGCCAGTACCCAGATCCAGAATGGCGCAGGGTGCCTCGGGTAAGCGGGCCAAGGCCAGTTCAACCAGACATTCAGTATCTGGACGTGGGATCAATGTGGCAGGAGAAACCGACAGCGGCAGAGACCAGAACTCACGCTCTCCCACCAGATAGGCCATAGGCTCACCACGCTCGCGACGAGCCAATAGAGCATCAAGCTGCTCTATTTGCATCGGTGTCAGAAGAGTTTCACCGAATGCCAGCAGGAAAGTCCTGGTTCGGCCAGTAACGAAGCCCAGCAGGATCTCCGCATCGCGTTTGGCGCTTTCACTCTGCGCAAGGCGCAATGCAGCGGTTTTCAGCCAGGTTTGACAATCCATTACTCAGGCTCGGCAGACAGTGCGGCCAACTGGTCGGCTTGATATTCCTGCACGATCGGCTGGATCAACATATCCAATTTCCCTTCCATTACTTCATCCAACCGATAGAGCGTCAGGTTGATGCGGTGGTCGGTAACTCGGCCTTGCGGGAAGTTATAGGTGCGGTTGCGGTCGGAACGGTCACCGCTGCCTAACAGGTTACGGCGCGTAGAGGCTTCTTCCTGTTGGCGTTTCGCCATTTCGGCGGCACGGATACGCGCCCCCAGAACTGACATCGCCTTGGCTTTATTCTTGTGCTGCGAACGTTCATCCTGGCACTCAACCACAATGCCAGTCGGTAAGTGGGTGATGCGGATCGCCGAGTCAGTGGTGTTAACGTGTTGCCCACCCGCCCCGGATGAACGGAATGTATCGATTTTCAGATCGCCTGGATTGATATCAGGCATTTCCGCCTCAGGCACTTCCGGCATCACCGCCACCGTACAAGCAGAGGTGTGAATACGCCCCTGAGATTCGGTCTCCGGCACACGCTGCACCCGATGCCCACCGGATTCAAACTTCAACTGGCCGTAAACGCCCTCACCAGAAACCTTGGCGATCACCTCTTTGTAACCACCGTGTTCGCCTTCGTTGGCACTCATTATCTCAACGCGCCAACGGCGGGTTTCAGCGTAACGGCTGTACATACGGAACAGATCGCCAGCAAAAATCGCCGCTTCGTCACCGCCAGTCCCGGCTCGCACTTCCAGGAAGCAACCCCGCTCATCATCAGGATCTTTGGGTAGCAGCAATACTTGCAGTTGCTGTTCCAGTTCTTCTGTCGCCGCTTTCGACTGTTTCAGTTCTTCTTGCGCCATTTCACGCATTTCAGGGTCATCCAGCATCATTTCTGCCGTCGCGAGGTCTTCCTGCACCCGGCGCCATTCCAGAAAACAGCGGCTAACATCCGTCAACTGAGCATATTCGCGCGACAAGGCACGAAACCGATCCTGATCGGCAATAACACCGGCATCACCGAGTAATGCCTGAACTTCCTCATGACGCTCTTGTAACGCTTCCAGTTTGGCAACAATAGAAGACTTCATGCGTGGTTTTAAACCCTGTAAGTAAAAGATAACTAATGCTGATCCAGCCCGAGGCTGTCGCGTAAAATTTGTAACCGCTCCATGTCGCCATCGCCGGCAGCTTGCTGGAGGGATTTGGTAGGGGCATGAATAAGACGATTGGTCAGTTTATAAGCCAGCTCATGGATCACTTGTTCCACGTTGGCACCTTGCGCAATGGCGGCAATCGCTTTCGATTCCATTTCCGCACGGATTTCGTTGGCCTGGGAACGGTAGTCGCGGATGACTTCTGTCGCGCCCTGTGAGCGCAGCCAGGTCATGAAATTGCTGCTTTCTTGCTGGACGATCGATTCAGCCTGCACAGCCGCCGCCTTGCGCTGCGCCAGATTACTCTGAATAATCGCATGCAAATCGTCCACACTGTACAGATAGGCGTTTGGCAGGTTACCAACTTCAGGCTCTATATCGCGCGGAACGGCAATATCCACCAGCAACATGGGCTGGTTGCGTCGTGCTTTCAATGCGCGTTCTACCATGCCCTTGCCGATAATTGGCAACGGACTGGCAGTGGAGCTGATAATGATATCGGCATCCGCCAGGCGTTCGTCGATCTCAGGCAGCGTGATCACCTCTGCCCCCACCTCTTTGGCTAACAGTTGAGCGCGTTCGCGAGTGCGGTTGGCGATGATCATGTGCTGCACATTATGCTCGCGCAGATGCCGAGCCACCAATTCTATCGTTTCCCCCGCGCCCACCAGCAGAACGTTGAGTTCAGAGAGAGATTCGAAAATCTGACGGGCTAGCGTACAGGCAGCAAAGGCTACAGACACCGCGTTGGCACCGATTTCAGTTTCGGAACGCACACGCTTGGCTACAGAGAATGACTTTTGAAACAGACGCTCCAACTCACCGGAAAGTGACTGACCACGCTGTGACTCGGCAAAAGCTTTCTTCACCTGACCGAGGATTTGGGGCTCCCCAAGTACCAAAGAGTCCAGCCCGCTGGCAACGCGCATTAAATGACTGACAGCATCGTTGCCTTGGTGCCAATAGAGACTCTTGCTGACTTCTTCCGGGCGCAGGTGATGATAATCACATAACCAGGCAACCAGCCGCTCACGGATGTCACCGTGCCGTTCAACACTGAGATATAACTCAGTACGGTTACAGGTAGACAACACTACGCCGCCCTGCACCATTGGCTGTTGGAGCAAGCTATTCAGCGCTTTATCGATCGACTCCGGAGAGAAGGTGACACGTTCTCGCAGAGAAACCGGAGCAGTTTTGTGATTAATACCTAACGCCAGAAGGGTCATTGCTTCAAGTAATACTTCTCTTGGTACGGGTTCTCATTGATCGGCATTCTACTTGATGCACGAGATCAATAAAAGTAACAACGGCATGTTCCACACAATCACTGATATAGTTATTTTCTTGACACCATCTGTTGAATAACATTATTGACGTTGTGGCGTTCCACCGCTAGCGTGAGCGCTGAAAAAGTTTTCTCCGAACGTGCCCGCAAGGACAAAAGGACAACAAAAAGTTATGCCGACCCGCAATGTGAATTTGCTTCGCCTAATCCCCTTGGCCAGCCTGCTTCTGGCTGCGTGTACCCTCAATAAACCGAGTGGTCCGGCAACCAGCCCGACCTCGCCTCAGTGGCGTGCTCACGAGCAGGCCGTGCAGAAACTTGAGCAGTATCAGACCCGTGGCGCCTTTGCCTACCTGTCCGATGAAAAGAAAGTTTATGCCCGCTTCTTCTGGCAGCAATTCGCACCAGAGCGTTACCGCCTGCTGTTGACCAACCCGCTGGGCAGCACTGAATTAGAGCTGAACGTGCAGAAGAGCGTGGTTCATCTGACCGATAACCAGGGTAAGCGTTATGTCAGCGATGATCCTGAATTGATGATCCGCAAACTGACCGGAATGGCAATACCGCTGAATAATCTACGCCAGTGGATGCTCGGCCTGCCTGGTGATGCCACCGATTTCAGCCTCGACGATCGCTATCGTCTGAGCAAACTGACCTATCAGCAAGGCGATCTGACCTGGACGGTGACCTATCAGGATTACAATACCGACCTGATGCCCCCTTTGCCCAGCCGTCTTGAGCTGCAACAGGGTGAGCAACGCATCAAGCTAAAAATGGATAACTGGACGCTTAAATGACCCACCAGTGGCCCTCACCGGCAAAACTTAATCTGTTTCTTTACATCACTGGCCGCCGTGCAGACGGCTACCATCAGTTACAAACGCTTTTCCAGTTCCTTGATTACGGCGACACGCTTACTATTCACCCTCGCCAGGATGATAGTATTCAGTTATCGACCCCAGTCGCAGGCGTGCCTGACGAACAGAACCTGATTGTGCGAGCCGCTCGTCTGTTGCAACGCTACTGTTTAGAACACGGGATTGCCACACTTCCGCGTGGCGCAGACATCAGCATAGAGAAGCGTTTGCCAATGGGCGGCGGCCTCGGTGGTGGGTCATCTAACGCCGCCACGGTGCTGGTAGCGCTGAACGAACTTTGGCAATGCGGCCTCAGTGACGATCAACTGGCAGAAATGGGGCTTACCCTTGGTGCCGATGTTCCGGTATTTATCCGTGGGCATGCCGCCTTTGCTGAAGGGATCGGTGAGCAGTTGCAACCGGCCAGTCCGGCTGAAAAGTGGTATTTGGTCGCTCATCCTGGCATCAGCATCCCTACGCCGGTAATTTTTGCTGATAAAGAATTAAAAAGGGATACCCCGATTCGCCCGCTGAGCGTGCTGTTGCAGGCTCCTTACGCAAATGATTGCGAACCAATCGCAAGAAAACGTTTTCGCGAGGTTGAACAGCTTCTTTCATGGCTGTTACAATACGCGCCGTCACGCCTGACTGGCACAGGTGCTTGTGTGTTTGCTGAATTCGACTCCGAGCCCGCTGCCCTTCAGGTGTTAA
Source organism: Serratia aquatilis (assembly GCF_044865145.1). Lineage (NCBI taxonomy): Bacteria > Pseudomonadati > Pseudomonadota > Gammaproteobacteria > Enterobacterales > Yersiniaceae > Serratia > Serratia aquatilis. Next base: position 2,929,073 of record NZ_CP173186.1, read on the forward strand.
ATCAAGCCCCGTCGTGGTTGCGAGGATTTGTAGCGCGAGGCGTTAACGTCTCTCCACTACATCGCATACGTTCTGGGCAGTTTGAGCCGTAACTCAACGTTTCGCTGTATGGGACCATTCACATCTGGCCCAGACATCTCAGCGCTGCCTGCGGTTCAATATTAGTTTTACATACCCGTATGTATATTGCGTCGGCGTTGGCCAACTGCCCCTTGGCGAAGGCCGTATGACAATATCTTCTCTGGACGCATGCCTGAGGTTCTTCTCGTGCCTGATATGAAGCTTTTTGCTGGTAACGCCACCCCGGAACTAGCACAACGTATTGCCAACCGTTTGTACACCAGCCTTGGTGACGCCGCTGTAGGTCGTTTTAGCGACGGCGAAGTGAGCGTGCAAATCAACGAAAATGTACGCGGCGGTGATATTTTCATCATCCAGTCCACCTGTGCACCCACCAACGATAACCTGATGGAACTGGTTGTTATGGTTGATGCCCTGCGTCGCGCCTCCGCTGGCCGTATTACTGCTGTTATCCCTTACTTCGGTTATGCCCGACAGGATCGCCGTGTGCGTTCCGCTCGTGTGCCAATCACTGCCAAAGTTGTTGCCGATTTCCTCTCCAGTGTGGGGGTTGACCGCGTATTGACGGTGGATCTGCATGCTGAACAGATTCAAGGCTTCTTCGATGTTCCAGTAGATAACGTGTTCGGTAGCCCAATCCTGCTGGAAGACATGCTGCAACAGAACCTGGTAAACCCGATTGTGGTTTCTCCCGATATCGGTGGCGTAGTTCGTGCTCGTGCTATTGCCAAACTGCTGAATGATACCGACATGGCTATCATTGATAAACGTCGCCCACGCGCAAACGTTTCTCAGGTGATGCACATCATCGGCGATGTAGCAGGCCGTGACTGTGTGCTGGTCGATGACATGATCGATACCGGTGGTACTTTGTGTAAAGCTGCAGAAGCGCTGAAAGAGCGCGGTGCCAAGCGCGTATTTGCCTACGCGACGCATCCGATCTTTTCCGGTAACGCGGTGGAAAACATTAAGCACTCTGTCATTGATGAAGTGATCGTCTGCGACACCATTCCGTTATCGGCGGAAATCAAAGCGCTGAAAAATGTCCGTACTCTGACCTTGTCCGGTATGTTGGCTGAAGCCATCCGCCGTATCAGCAACGAAGAGTCAATTTCTGCAATGTTTGAACATTAATCTGCCTGGCTGGTGCGGTTAATCGCTGCACCAGCCCGTTACTGTCAGCTTGCTTGAGCCCCGCTTGCGTTCTATTTTGCTACACAAGCTGGCGTCGCAGAAAACAAAAAACCCGTTGAAGCATTAGCAACAACGGGTTTTTTACTTGTCGTGGAACATAACCTCAAACCTTAGTACGTAAGCGTATCCTTGCTGTTACACGCCACAATCCGTTTGGCGCTATTGATTAATGCTGTGAGCGATACGGGTTATTCCGGCAACGTTTATCGAAATGTTTAACCCACCAGTAGCGATCCGCAACCTGCTCACGCCCACCAATACGTGCACCAACCAGCCAAAGCAAGGCGCCAATAAAAATACTCATAATGGCACCGTGAGCAAAAAACTGTGGCAAGTTGAATTGTGATACTTCAGTCAGAATGGAGTATCCTACACCTCCAACCATAACTACCATGCCCAATCCCATTAACACGTTGCCTATCAGATCTGCACTTTTACGTTTCATAAGTCCCCCATAGTGCTTTGCGCCAAAAGAGGGATAACAGCTAACTCGTTAACCCACTTTGTTAAACCAAGTATAGGCATGAATACCGCATGGGTATTGAGCAAGGGATCACAAATGGTAAAGAAACACTGACAAATCTTTACACCTTGCTAAATATTAGCGAACAAATTGAAATATTTTTTTAATGTTTTCTGATTTTCCGCTGCCAAGCACGCTCGCTGTTAGGCTTTTGTCATTCCTCCCATCGGCAGGTAAACTAGTGCCCTTTCTATTACCTCGACCAAAGTGAATCACCCAGTGAGCAGTATCAAATTGATTGTTGGCCTGGCAAACCCAGGCGCAGAGTATGCCAATACAAGGCACAATGCTGGTGCATGGTATGTAGACTTGCTGGCACAGCGCCACAACCAGCCGCTGAAGGAAGAGAGTAAATTCTTCGGCTACACAGCGCGCCTGAATTTGGCTGGCAACGATGTACGGCTATTAGTCCCTACTACATTTATGAACTTGAGTGGTAAAGCCGTTGCTGCGATGGCAACCTTTTACCGCATCCTGCCGGAAGAGATCCTGGTAGCTCACGATGAGCTGGATCTGCCGCCAGGTGTAGCCAAACTGAAGTTGGGGGGAAGCAACGGGGGCCATAATGGTTTGAAAGATATCCAGAACAAGTTGGGAAATACTCCGAACTTTTACCGCTTGAGGATCGGCATTGGTCACCCTGGTGACAAAAACAGAGTTGTGGGATTTGTCTTGGGTAAACCGCCATCAGCAGAACAAACGCTGATTGATGATGCAGTTGATGAATCAATACGTTGCACAGAGATTTTGTTAAAGGAAGGCATGGTAAAAGCAATGAACCGTTTACATGCCTTTAAAGCCGGTAACTGATTGCCAGGCTAAGCAAAAAATTTTGCTTAGCCGAATTTTTTCACCGGGCAGAAATGGCACAGCTTATTGTGCTGGCACGCAGGTGTATCTTGTTCAGCAGTCTGCAGCGGAATAGTTATAACCTTGTCCACTTTTACCTTGTTTTTCCTCACGTTAATAGGCCTTACGATTAAGGTCTTTTTACGTTCATTGCGAAAATGAATAATAAAAGAAATCACAGAGATAAATAATAGCACCGGAGCAGAAAACTCATAGACTCCATTCAAAGAATAAACTTCCCTACTAAAAAATCACTCAGAAAATAATAGAAGAATGCTATCTTAAAAAAATAGCGCCAGCAATACCTCTAGATAATTTTGTTATCATTTACCCTAAAATAATTAAATTCGGTTGGGATGTTCCTTATATTTGAGTTAAAAAAAACCAACAATATAAGATAACTCCATAAAGCTAACTCCTCAAAAAGTAATTATCACTATTATGACTCAGCATTAGATTAATCTCACATGGGTCATTTTGGTCATTAATAACCCAATTAACCTAATAATAATGTGGTTATTACCAGCAAAAGTAATCACTTTGGCAAAGAAGTCATTTGCATGTTGTAAGCAACGAGAGTTAAAAAGGCAGGTTAAGAAACACGCGATGCCACGGGCAGATCGAGAAAATCGCTGGTTCCGTGTATAATGATACGAAAAATTTGCCCTCTATGCAGTAGGTTAACATTAACTTACTGATAGTTAAGATATTTAAGGTGACATAAACATGGGATTCAAATGCGGTATCGTCGGTCTGCCTAACGTTGGCAAATCCACCCTGTTCAACGCGTTGACCAAAGCGGGTATTGAAGCAGCCAACTTCCCGTTCTGCACTATTGAACCTAATACCGGCGTGGTACCAATGCCAGACTCACGGCTGGAGCAGTTAGCCGAGATCGTCAAACCCCAGCGAATCTTGCCTACTACTATGGAATTTGTTGATATTGCTGGGTTAGTTAAAGGTGCCTCGAAAGGCGAGGGCCTTGGCAACCAGTTCCTGACCAATATCCGTGAAACCGAAGCTATTGGCCATGTGGTCCGCTGCTTCGAGAACGACAATATTATCCACGTGAATAATAAAGTAGACCCGGCGGACGATATTGAAGTGATCAACACCGAGTTGGCACTGTCTGATCTAGAGACTTGCGAGCGCGCGATTCATCGCGTCCAGAAGAAAGCCAAAGGCGGTGATAAAGACGCGAAAGCAGAACTTGCCGCGCTGGAGAAATGCCTGCCGCAGTTGGAAAACGCCGGTATGCTTCGTGCGTTGGACCTCACTGCAGAAGATAAAGCCGCTATTCGCTACTTGAGCTTCCTTACACTGAAGCCAACCATGTACATCGCAAACGTCAACGAAGACGGTTTCGAAAATAACCCATATCTGGATGTAGTGCGTGAGATTGCCGCGGCAGAAGGTTCAGTGGTGGTCGCTGTTTGTGCTGCGGTCGAGTCCGACATTGCAGAACTGGAAGATGAAGATCGCGCAGAATTTATGGCAGAGCTGGGTCTGGAAGAGCCGGGTTTAAACCGCGTGATCCGTGCCGGTTACGAATTGCTGAATCTGCAGACCTACTTCACCGCTGGTGTGAAAGAAGTCCGCGCCTGGACAATCCCTGTTGGTGCAACAGCGCCACAAGCGGCTGGTAAAATCCACACCGACTTCGAAAAAGGCTTTATCCGCGCGCAGACTATCTCCTTTGAAGACTTCATCACCTACAAAGGTGAGCAAGGTGCCAAAGAAGCAGGGAAAATGCGCTCAGAAGGAAAAGATTACATCGTTAAAGATGGCGATGTGATGAATTTCTTGTTCAACGTCTAAGTCATTTTGCACGTCGCATGGCCTCTCACGATTTTTGTAGAGGCCATGCAACCATTCAGAAGTCATGCAATTGCATCTTATACTCGTCATACTTCAAGTTGCATGCAGGCGGCAACTGAGCGAGTAAGGCAGCCAACACCCATGCAGCTTGAAGGGCGACGGGTATATAGTGTCGCTAATACCAAACCGCAAATAAATCAAGCTCAGCATAAATTATTAAAATTAATCCTGCTCATATCAAAGCACGAAAATAATAACCCTAGTAATTATTATCTCGATGTATATTCCTCACATTCCCTTGGTAACTATTATTTACTTTTTATTCCACCATTGTATTTTACCAAAACACAGCTACATTTTTAATGACTGCCCGATTTCATGTTACATGGATGTACCTTTCTTAATCAGTGAGGTTTACCATGAGCACTTGCAAATTCGCATGTATTTCGGCCTCCATCGGTCTCATGTTGCTCGTCAGTGCCCCCTTTGCTAGCGGCGCTTCAGGCGGTGTCATCCATTTTACCGGCGCTATTGTTGATAGTGGCTGTACTTTTAATAATACACAGCGAAGCGTAAACATCGGATGTTATAAGGGTGGAAAAGAAATCCAGACTAAGGCATCAATTAATTCATCGAAAATTAACTTCGCTCAAGGCACTGTCACCGGAATAAAATGGCTTAACACCAAACATACCCTTGGTATTATGAATGTTTCTTACCATTAGTTTTTATCTGTAATGCACCAGCATCAGGGAATATCCTAAAGAAGATTCTATGACTATTGGTAAACGATGCCCGCGTACCAGCGGGCATTTTGTTGCAAGCGATACTTGGCAAGGTCGCATGGGCCGTTCAACATAACTGCGGCACACTTGCGCAGGCAATTCAACGTACCCCATTATCACCTTCGCGTTTTTTATAGCCGCTGCTCACTGACGTTACGCTCCTTAATCCAGTAATCGCATAGCCGCCGACAATATCTTCGTCCTTTTCTGGAGACAAAAGCGTAATCTCCGCATCAACGCCGTGATTATAGTGTCCAAAGTGGCTGGCGACAGTGCCAATGTAACATTTCCCATCGAGCCAAACGGGGATTTTCGCAACAGATTCGTAAGCATAATGTAGAGGGATACTCATGCTATAACGTTCGGCATCTTCAGGCGATGTGCCGGGTGGGACCGGGCAAATTGGTGGATTGGTTTGCCCAATTTTCTGATCTTTGAGCAGGTTCTTTTGCATTTCTTCAAGCGATTTTAATAACCCTTTCCGATCGTTATCGCTAAGTGCAGGTGTGAGTGTCGGCCCATCTTCCTGAGTGCCAATTGAATCTAGCTGATAATGGTAGCGAATGGTAACTGTCGCCGTTTTATCCGCTTTATTAAACGGGCGTACGAGATAGAGGTTATCCTCGCCAAAAACGCCGTTAAACCACAGCGCGTAAACCTGACCGTTGATCTCTACCCACTTGCTCCACTGGTTTGCACCACGCCCATTTTCTGAAAATAGCTCACCCGGTGTATAAGACTCCTCGCCGTCAGGATCATCAATGGTGGAGTAAAATGTTTTGTCGCCGCGCTTGAGAACGCCGGTATAGCTGTACAAACCGGTGCCACCAACATAGCTATCAATAATTAAATCGCGTTTACCGTCGTTATCGAGATCGACGAGACGATAACCCACTGTTCCATTTTCCGTATAGGCCATAATGTTCGAGTGCAGGAACGCTTGCCACTCGTCATCACTGATATCGGCGGACGGTTTGTCTTCAGGTAACCGACCGTTTTCGACATACGAAATCTCAAAATTCGTCACAGGTCTTTTTAACGGAAATTGTTCGGTGATTTTGCCAAATTCCAGTTCCGGGTTGGCCATTTTCTCTTTTATAACCGCAATATGAAGCGTTTTCAGCGCCACACTGTCACGCTCTGCTTCTTGTTGTGTGAGGATTGTGCTGACAAAAGTCGGGAGGTGCCAGATACCACCGGGGGCCAGATGATTTCCCCAGCCGACGTTATCATAGTATTCATCGCACAGAACAAACTGTCTGCCATCCCAAACCCAGGCCTGTACCGGCCCACTGAATCTCCAGATCTTACCCTTCTGATACTCTGCAGCATCGCTGGTGACGAGCTTAGGCCGAGATTTGAACGCGTTATCGGTCAGCCACATGGCATAGCGCGAGATGTCGAAGCATTCTGTCCTGATTAATGAGTGGTTTTTATCCACAGGAATAATATCAAATACCCTTTCTCTGCCCTCATCAAGTTCACTACAGTTCATTTCTTTAGTGGGTTGTAGCCAACTCCCTATTTTTTGTGATTGCGCTGGCGATAATGAGTTGATTTGTGGAAAAGCGATAAGTGGGTGGGCAATGATTTCAGGTTTAGCAATTGAAGCTAAAACATGTACGTTATTACTCTCCCCGGGGTGAAGTAATGCACTGCTGGTTCCAATCCGTTTTTGAAACTCATCCATTTTCAATAGAACAGCATTCGAACCTGCTGTTGACAGCTGCACACGTTCCGCGTTAGCTAGAAATGCAATTTCATCATTCTGGCGCAATGCGGTAATGATAGATTTCCGCTGTTCATAATTTAATAGAAAATACCTGTTTGATGCTTCATTCAATATGCCTTGGGACACGTTGTTAATAAACAAGGTTACTTTTAAATCAGTAGGATCCTCCGCTATTTCCTGAGCAATATAAGCCTCTACTTTAACGCTATCCCCTGCCCCTGCGTGACGAGTTAATAAAACACTGACCTTGCCTTCACCGTAGCCTGCCGCTCGGCAGGTACCTGTATTGTCGCAGGCCAGTTCCCAGTACTTATGACCGAAGTAGATACCCTGTAACGGTGCGGCATGTGACAACGTGATGGCGAGTAACCCCAGAACTGAGAGCAACAAAACGCGCATATAAAATCCCTTTTATTAACAACAGGCAGGGATTATATCGATACTCCCATCAGATTTCAGCACGAGCATGTTTGGTTTCAAAACCGCTGACGACACAGCTTTACCTTCCATTTCAGGCTGTGCAGTTTGATATAGCAGCGGCCGATATCTTGGCCGCCAGCAGACAAACAGACTAGCGAATGTCTTTGATCTTCACATGATCCATATCATCGTAGGTTTGGTTTTCCCCGATCATACCCCAGATAAAGGTATAGTTTTTAGTGCCTACGCCGGAGTGTATTGACCAGCTTGGTGAAATTACCGCTTGTTCATTATGTACCAGAATGTGGCGGGTTTCTTGCGGCTGGCCCATCATATGAAATACTGCATTTTCTTCATCGATATTGAAGTAAAAATAGGCTTCCATACGGCGCTCATGGGTGTGCGTTGGCATAGTGTTCCACAAGCTACCTTCTGCCAGTTTGGTTAAGCCCATGCTCAATTGGCAGGTTTGTACTACTTCTGGGATCAGGTATTTGTTAATAGTTCGCAGGTTGCTGGTTTCCGGGCTGCCCACGGTCATTGGGGTGACATCCGCACGAGAGATCAACTTGGTTGGGTAAGCCATGTGTGCTGGTGCGCTGTTATAATACAGTTTGGCTGGCTTGGCGGTATCAACACTGCTGAAAGTCACCTCTTTTGAGCCTTTGCCAATGTAGATAGCCTCTTCATTGCCAATTTCATAGCGTTTACCATCAACCGTAATGATGCCAGCCCCGCCAATATTGATTGCGCCAAATTCCCGGCGCTCAAGAAAATAGCTAACGCCCAGTTGCTTGCCAACTTCTGTACCAATAACTACCGTTTTGCTGACTGGCATAATGCCACCGACGATAATCCGGTCTATGTGGCTATAGGTCATGGTGTATTGGTCAGCTTCGAAGATTTTTTCGATCAGGAATTCGCGGCGGAGTTCTGCCGTATCCAGTTTTTTAGCGTGATCGCTGTGAATACTTTGACGAACTTGCATAGTTAAACCTCTTTCAACATCGGCTGGCGACCCTGCCGCCAGCCGATGGTTATCAGGAATGATTTCCTTTGAATATTGCCACCCTTTGCCAGCAAAGACGGCAACCTCGCTTGCCGTAATTTTTACTGTGGGAGCTTGTACGCCTGACGGGCTAACAGTTTCCACTCTCCAACTTTATCTTTCTTTAAGACCAGCATAACGCCGATTTTGACTTCACCAGGCTTACCGCTGTCGTTGGTTTTTGCAGCCATAATATGGCGAACAATGGCAACGTCTCCGTCCACCTGAACGGTCTGGTCGTTCAGGTTCAACGTCTGGAACGTTGACTTGCCGGTTACGATTGCGTCTACAAACTCGGCATTGTTTTCGATTCTTCCGCTGGAGTGGCCATAGCTGAGGGCCGGAGCACCAACTTTCTCCAGATCGGCTTTCTTGCCACTGAGCATCGCCAGACGCATGCTTTCTACCGCATCGGTAACTGCCTTGGTATCTGCGCTACTTTGTGCAAAACAGGTCGTGCTGAGAAACAGTGAAAATAATGCTGCACCTAATAATTTTTTCATACTGGTACCCTATGGTGTGTTACACCCGCGCGACTTCAGATTGCGGATACACTGGTTACGTTGATTAAATACCGAACTCGCTCACTCAGTTTCAGGAATGGCACTAACAGGTTTTGGATTTCTGGCATTCATACGTTTTGCCCACATCGCAGTAATAATCGGTACTAATACCGACGTTACGATCACCGAGGTTGCGACTAATGCGGTTGCCGCTGGCGCAACAGGTTTAAATTGCGGCAGCATTTCGGCAATCAGTACCGGTGTCGCTACCGCCGCACCTGCGGTACTGGACGCGGCAATGCCGGCGGTGCCATTTCCTCCACCTATAAATTTGTCGGTCAGCATCAAAGGAATACCGGTAACGATGATCACACCAACGCCCAGCAGAATGCCTAACAAGCCTGTTTCAAGAATAACGCCCAGATTAATCGTGTTACCCAGGGCAAAGGCGAAGAAAGGGATCAGGGTATGAACCGCTTTGCTGAAGAATTCACGCAGCTCAGGGTCAAGGTTACCTAAAGCAAAACCGATGATGAACGGTAGTACCGCTCCCACGAATGCTTGCGGTTCGAATGAAGCAATACCGGCAGTGCCCAGAATGATCATGGTCATTAACGGACCGGACTCAACCGACATCAGCACGAATGCGCCAGCTTCTTCTTGGGTACCATACTGTTGCATGATTGAGGCATACAGTCCGCCATTAGTCATGTCCATCGCGGCAACCAGAGCCAACGTTGACATACCGGCAAAAAAGCCAACCTCAACGCCGTGTTCAGGTATCAGCTGTGAGGCAATCGCAGCAACAACCCATGCTACGGCTATTTTTGTAATAACCAGCGTACCTGATTTACGTAACACAGTTCCTGTGGCACTAAGCTGAATGGATGCTCCCATACAGAAGAACCAGACCGCCAGAATTGGCACCGTACCGGAGATCAGTCCGTTGGTAAACGAACCGAAATACTTCCCGGCACCTGGTGATAGAGTATGGCAAAGCGCACCAAGGAATAAGGGTACCAACATCAACCCACCGGGGATTTTGTCTATGGCCTGTTTAATTTTCATATAATTTCACCTGAATTTAATATTTATTTCAGGACAATCCCTGATACAGCCACCATGAGATTGACCGCTATTTTTGAGAAAAATTAATTAGCGTTATATTGATTGTGTTGTCTTTAGGTCATGATTAGTGGTGATTTAAATATCCCATAAAGTATTTTTACAGTTGATAGAAGTTAATCCCTTCTAATAGCCTCGATTTCTAATTAAAAACGAATGACGCCTTTTAATAACTCTGCGTTTTTTACTACTGTGTTTTCGTAATCAGCCAGATTTTCAAAATGGAACTCATGGCTTTTCATCATATTTTCGTTAATCAAATTACTTTGCAGTAGCTCAATCACTTTTTCAAAATCTTTACGTGTAGCATTGCGGCTGCCAAACAGTGTGGTTTCTCGCTTATGGAATTCCGGGTCGTTAATATTGAGTTCACCGATAAATAACCCGACAAAAACCAGCTTGCCAGTATGGCGTAGCAGCGTAACAGCCTTGTTCATTGATGATGCATTACCGGTTGCATCAATCACGGTTTTAGCCATTTGGCCGTTAAACCGAGCCAGCAGTTGCTGGTTGAAGTCTTCAGCCAGTGGATCTGCCGTTGGTAACGACAGTGATTTTTCAATGTGCTGACGTCTTGAGGCTTGGGTATCTGCCACAATCACGTTAGCGCCATAGGCTTTGGCAATAGCGGCAATACCGATACCAATAGGGCCTGCGCCAATAACCAGTACATCTTCATTTGCCTGAACGCCACCGCGAGCAAGAGCGTGAGCGGCTATAGCGAACGGTTCGATCAGCGAGGCCGCACTGTCAGAGACTTCATCAGGAACAGGTACCACATTGCTTTCTGGTGCGGTCATATATTCACGAAATCCACCGTCTTGGTGTACGCCGAACAATGACACTTTCTCACAACAGTTGGTACTGCCCTGCTGGCAGGCATGGCAGGTATAACAGGGTACGCAAGGGATAATGGCCACACGTTGGCCAACTTTGATTGTGCTGGTAGAGTCAGCAACTGCAACCACTTCGGCACAAATTTCGTGGCCAAGAATTCTCGGGTAGCTAAAAAAAGGTTGTTTTCCTGAATAGGCGTGAATATCAGTACCACATATACCCACGGCTTTTACCTTAAGTAATAATTCCCCTTTATACGGTGTCGGAATAGGCATCTTGACATATTCAAACTTAAAGGGCTCGTGCAAAACAAGTGCTTTCATTGTGATGTTCCTTGTTCTTAACTTAAATCAGATGTTCAAACCGGCAATAGCTGCTGCCGCGCCCTTAGACTTAATTTTTTGATAGCCGCCGGTTATAACGCTAGTGGCTAAAGAATTTGGGAATATCTCACTGTATGATAGTTTCAACAACCCCACCCACATAGCGGACTCTTTAATGAAAGCGGAGTTGTGCTAATCTGAAAAAATTAATTATCAATAGCCAATATTTACTTATCATCCCAGTAAAATACTGGCTATTACTGGCGCTGGTTTTATTTCAGATAATCTATTTTAATTTTTACCACAGCTTTTTTAATCTGTTGTTCTTGACCGGCAGAACACAATGGCCGATGAAGTTCATGCGGATAAAAGACAGCGTAATCACCAGGATTAAGCGAGACGAATTGCTCATTTGGAATAGCGTTATAAAAAGCGATATCTTTATCAGCTAACAGATCCTGAACGGCGGCAGCGGCAGCCAACTCAGTGCCATAGCCAATAACCTCTTTGCCAGCCAGTAAAATTTGCACGTCGAGATACTTGTGGTGGATCTCTGCCAGGCGTTTCTCATGCGCTTCTGTCATTGGGCTAGAGATCAGCACAAATGCCGAATCACCGTCAATGTTATAACGGCCATCAGCCGGATTGGAGGCGGTGATTTCCAACGCTTTGCTAATGACATCTTTCATCTGCTCTGAAAGATACAATGCGGTTTTGTAATCATTAATATTTGCAGTAATCATGTTAAATCCCTTACACCTTAGCAACTAAATGGTTGGTTAATGACTCATAAACACTTTTTGCAACCGGTACACCGTCGGTTTTACTGCGTTGGGCATTCAGCATTTCTGGTTCACCCGGAACCATCACTCTTTCAAAGCCCGGCTGGGGTTTAGACGCATGAAGTTCGCCGGTCATCTGTTTCATCAGAAGTTTGAAGACTTCAATACCGCCGAAAAACTCAGGATTGATCACGATAATCATACTGACCAGATTACGCATTTTATCGTACTCATCGTACATGCGAGTTATATGCGGGCCATATTTAGCGCCCATCAGCACGCCGGTTAGGGCATCGATAGCTAATGCAATGCAATAACCCTTGGCTCCCGCACCGAAAGGCAGCAGCGCGGCAAATTTAGTGGGATCGGTAATAGCATTACCGTTGGCATCAACAGCCCAGTTGTCAGGGATTTCGAGATTATTTTCGCGGGCATGCAGGATTTTACCGAAAGCAGCGTTTGATGTTGCCATATCAACAATCACTGGCTCGCTATCCGCTGACGGGAATGAAAACGAAATTGGGTTAGTGCCGAAGAAGGGTTCAGCGCCACCGTAAGGAACCACGCATTTATCAGTCTGAGTCATAGCGATAGCGACCATATCGTTCTTAGCGGCCATCTCGGTGTAATAAGACAGTGCTCCGCAGTGTGATGTTTTATTCACCATCACCATCGAAATGCCCTGCGTTTTTGCTGTTTCGATCGCGTGTTCCGTGGCTCTCTTACAGGCGACATGCCCCATACCGTTATCACTATCCATAATAGTGATAACCGGAGTGCGTTGATCCAGAGTGATATTGGCCTTGGGGTTTAAACCGCCACTCGCCAAACGTTTACAGTAATGCTCAACACGCATAACGCCGTGGGAATGGATCCCTCTAGAATCCGCATGAACCAAAACATCAGCCACGACTGAAGCCGATTCAGCAGGCAACCCCCCGGCGATCAATTGCTCTGTTGCCAGAGCTCTAAGCTTGTCTGCCTGAACCAGAATGTTGCTCATAAATCCTCCATTAACTACAGGTATGGGTATTCTCAATTATTCATTCTATGACTGCTTTGATGGCTGCATGCTAGCTAATTACCGAACTGGTTAACCGTGATCTATGTCATACATATTTCTTTTATTTTGAAAAATAATTAAATAAATGAAACAGTGTTTTATTATAAATTATTAATATATTGTTATTAATCAATTAATTAAACGCATTAAAGCTAAGTTAACTTGAAAATGGCGATGAAGCCACCTAGAATTATGTTATACAAGAGTGGTTACTTTTCATACTGCACGGGTACCATAAGCCGGAAGTACTAGCATTTGGAGAACCGATGAATGCATTCTCCAATTCTGTAGCGTGTTACTGGGGGATTTTAAAAGTGAGAACCATCGGCAGTATGCTAGGCTGTGTCCCTTAATTGCACGCGAGCGCCGCTGGCGGTCATTTGCGCACAGGGCAAGGCGTGAGCCGCGAGGTTTGGTGGACCAAATAAGCGGCGAACAACGCCGCAATGCGCGCAAATGCCCCCAGCCCGAAGGGTCGCGCCCGAAAAGCCCGTTTTCTGTGTTGTCGGGCTTGAACAGAGGGCCACTCTGCCCTTCACCCTCCGCCTTGATAACGGGCTTTTGGGTCTGCGACGGCACCACGGGCAATTAAGGGACACAGCCTAATTTAGCGGCTCCGTTGAGGGGTTAAGGCGTATAGTGCCGCTCCAGTTCGCAGCGCAGGTCATTGAGTGTTTGGCTGAAAGCCAACTTGCTGAAAAGAATATGAGATAACCTGCATCCATCAAGTTCTCATATCAGTTGGACGATGTTATTGGGCACTTTCAACTGTGTGATATTATTTCTATCTTTAGGACAATGCAGGGTCAGGGGCTGATTCTTTGATTTTGGGTAATACGCTGCTGGACACCTGTGCGAGTAATCGCTGATTTGGATTAAGAGTCTGACAAGGTAAACAATGATGACCACAACAAAAAGCTCAAAAAAGTACCTTTATGACGAACTACTTGGCACCTTAGCCACCAAGATACTCAAGGCAGAGTATCCGATAGGCTCTCAGTTGCCTAAAGAGCAAGAGTTATGCCTGGAATATGGCCTTTCTCGCACCTCCGTTCGCGAGGCACTGCACTCACTACGTAACATGGGTTTGGTCGTATCCCGCCCAAAGGCGGGTACTTTTGTTGCCGATCGTCTGCAGTGGAAGATCCTTGATTCGTTGCTATTGGGTTTGGCTGCTGAGGCAGGCATTCAGCTTTTTAAAATCAGTGAACTAGAGCGTTTTCGCCGGGTGATTGAGCCTAACGTTGCGGCTATGGCTGCAGAAAGTGCCGATGCTGAAGACATCAAGCGTATGGAAGAAGCCGTTGCCATCATGATGGCCAACTGTGAAGACGAGCAAACGTCGGTTTATAACGAAGCGGATTTAGCTTTTCACCACGCGTTGATCCACGCCACACATAACGTTATTTTTGTGCAACTAGCCCCGACCATGCATACTGCAGTCAATAGCTCGATTCAGATCACTTGCCCATTAGACTCGCCGGAAGAACGTTATAAATCGGCGGAAACACATGCCCAACTGATTGATGCGATTCGCCTGCGCGACACCGAACTTTGCCGTTACATCACAACTCAAATGATCTTCAACTCTTCACAACGTGCGCTAAGCCTTGAAAAAGAGAGCCGTAACCGCTTAATAACCCAGAGTTGATTATCGCAAGCTGGGTCTGGTACGGCTCACACTGATTGGCAGTGAAATGATCTCACCCACGAACCGTGGATATACGATCAAATCTGGTTTCTGCTGGCAAATAGTGGAGCGCCGGAGCTTTTTATTTCGCTGCTATGGTATTTAATCAGATGATTACCTGATGCTTTTTGTGAGAATGCAACCAGTTCGGTATTCCCTTTTACTCCGAGTTTACGCATCGCATTACGCTTGTGGCAACTGATGGTTTTAGTACTCCGATTGGTGAGATCGGCGATTTTTTTCTGCGTAATACCCAGTAAGGTGTAGTTCAAAACTGTTAGTTCAGAATTTGTCAAATTCAGCTGTGACAATCTTCCTTGGCTATTGAGCAACTTGCGAATTGTACGGCTGCAAGCCTTACTGCCCTGCAGTGCTTGAGCAATTATCTTCGATATTTCAATCAGATCGTCACTTTTAGAGATGAGTACATTAATATTAGTATTATACAAAAAGCGCAAAATCGCCTTATCTTTGATCTGTGTTAAAATAACAATCTTTGCTTCAGGAGAATTACCTTTAATCCAATGTATAAGTTCAATAGTCTGGAATAAATTTCTGCCCATACTGAATGGCTCAATCACTAGCACTTGAACTTTATCTTTTACCAAGACTTTCTTTAGCTCAGACAAGTTATGAGCGCGATGAAAAACACAACTGGCTGAGATCGATGATAACAAAGATTCAAAACCGATTGAGGTAAACGTGCACTCATCGAACAATTCAATCCTAATAGGATCAAGGCCGAGCAGATTAGTTCCTTCTTCTTTATTATTTAACACGATGTCTCTACACAATCAATTTTATATTAAGTGACAGCCGTATATAATGAGACTGTCGAATATGAGTTACTGTAAATGGATTCCCGAGGCGTCTGCGAAATAACAACTCTGTGTCAACCGATCTTCAGTGTTTGTCTAATCATTGGAATGGGTAGTACTGACACTGAAAGTGCAGGAAATAACAACGCAACAGCCCTTGCTTCATGCTCTATAAATAATCATTTTTGCTCAAAAATCATAATTTCATGCAATAACATTACGAGTACATTGCATTCTATTCATCCCTTGATTAGCATCATAAGAGAAAGACTTAGCGATTTAATGCGTCTTAACTCAGGTAGTCATTTTGGGCTATTTTGTATACCTTGGTGTTTAAGGCCGAAATAGCCCAATAATTATTAATTTAATACTTTAAATTGGTTATTTTTCAGCATATAATTTCGAAGGCAGGCGATTTTGTTAACATCTCGCACTCCTCAGCACTGAGTGATTTTCGTCGTACAGGCGTCGAAGTTGATAGCGAAAATAATTTTAATATTATGAATTTAAAAGAATTTTTTGAAATCTTTGATGTGGATCACTCTAACATTGACAGGTGGGGATTGCGGTGAGTATGATGATGTCCAATTTAGCCCAAAATGGTTACCTAGTAATTTCTCGTTACAATTCACCAAATATCTAAAAATCGCCTCGAGTTACTTGCCGTATATAACACCGTATGCCGAATATTCCTATGCCCTAAATAGTCTTGGATTAAGCGAGTATCTATTCCTCTGTCAGCTAGGGCATACCCGCAGGCATGGCGTAACATATGCGGATGCGGCGCGATGGAGAGTGCTGAATCACGCCCAGACTTACGCATCATTTTATAGATTTGCTGCCGGGAAAGGCGATTGCCCTGCCGCGAGAGAAATAGCCATTCGCTATCACAACCTCTGTAGTTCAAACGCTTGCGTAACCACTGCTGTAATGGCTCAATCTCAATGTCGAACAGTGGATGTATGGTTGAAAATCCGTTCTTTAGTCGATTAATCATGATGGTCCGGCCCTCCAGATCAATGTCTGATAAACGTAATGAGTTGAGTTCACTGACTCGGCAACCATGTAGAAAACACATCCAAATCAAGCAAGCGTCTCTGTCTGCATGATCCCCTTGCCCAACCGCATTAATCAACTTTCTCACTTCTGACATGGTTAAGTACTTCCTTTTTTTCATAACTTCCTCTCTGTGTTTGTCGCCCTCATACTGTAAGTTACATAAGCGTTGTACCCGCCGCCTTTCAAGTTATCAGAAGGCTGCGTTGATACAACTCGAATGCACCAGGGCCGCGCCTTATTGCAAGGTTTTATCTGCCCATGCCTATTATATACCCCTATCAGAGAAGAGGATAAAAGAAGCAGACGTGGGCAGCCATGTGTTAGATAAAAGCTCAATATCATTGAGAATAGTCTTATGCATTTTTGGCGAAATTGCTCGCATCACCTTGAATCCATTTGTTTTTATCTGCTGATAGTAAGCGGATTAACAATGTTGACACTAAGAAGTTATCACAGGTAACATCCGCCGCAGATTGGTTCACAAGAACTATTCGTGCAAAGATGACAGAGTTAAAGATCATTTAATTTTTTATACTTCCGGAGTACGCCGACCTCGGAAAATATGATGGTGAAATCAAGTATCGTCACACAGGGATGAAAGGCGGAATGTGAATTTAAATAATCAGGTAGCTAGGCTTATAGCAATGCGATAATTCGTTGCTAATCTAGCCCGTGGTCGCACAGATGAAAATTTTACAACCTAATGTGCTAGCACTTTTACTCTGAATGCTCTGCTGACATAACTTGAAAAAGATACCACTAATCTATTATGCAGCCAGTTTAAGTCTGGCTGAGCTGACGAGTTAATGACTCAGCGGACTAACGCGGTCAATAAGTTTTCGGTCAAAGGTCGTAAATATTAACAATTATATTTATCAAATAGATAGTATCGACCCATGGTGTGATAACCAGTTAAAAAAAGACGGTAGTCCCTACCTCTTTGTTACATTTGTTACATGTTGTACAAAACAAAACAAGAGAACAACATAACTACCCCACAAGGGCTATTAAAAGGTTATAGGATGGCGCTACCGTTTCAGTAGGAAGTTTTAATAGTGATTACGTAAATCACCAAACTGCATACTGAAAAGTCCGCCAACATAGAGAGCATACGAGACTTTACATACTCTCTTAATTGTGACCATGGATTTTTAATACATGTGTTTAGTAATTAGATATTCACCGATTTGGTTGTGCATATAACAATAATTTGTTCACCCACAATTATTTTTCATTGGAATATCAGGCGGGAATAGTAATGAGAAGCGGATATTGCAAGGCAAGAAACTTGCTTTATCTGTAAAAAATCACTCGGTATTTAGATGTCAATAGGACATCTGCAAACCAGAATACTCGCCCTTAGGTATGTGAAAATTGAATACGAGAATTATATGTTAAACCAAATACAAAAAACCGTTTGTGCACTGGCTGTGCTGGCTACCACCTCTCTGCCAGCATTGGCAGAAAGCATTGATGTTCGCGTTATCGGCACCATCGACCCAGCAGCCTGTACCCCAACCCTGTCTGGCGGTGGCACTATCGACTACGGCACCATCAAACCGACTGCCCTGGCTACCGATGCTTTTACAGTGTTGGAAGAGAAACAGCTGGATTTTGCCATCAACTGTGATGCTCCGGCGAAAGTGGCTATTACCGCCCACTCACAACGTGGTGCGAGCGCAGTAAACACTGATGGCTCACTGGCTGAGATAGCTGCTGTTCCTGGTTTCTTCGGTGGTACTGGCAACGCTGGCGTTGTCGGCTTGGGTCTGGATGGCACAAAAGGCATCGGCGGTTATGCTCTACGTCTGGCTGCTGGCACCATGACCGCTGATGGCGTTGCGGTTGATTCTATCGTGGCAAATGGTAATACCACCTCATGGACAGTTGCATCTTCGGGCTCCATGTTTAACACGCCGACATCTTTGCGCTACGCCTCTTGGGCAGCAACAGGCACCACCACACCAATCGCATTCACCACCCTGGCAGGCAAGCTGGGCGTTCAGGCTTATATCAATAAAACCTCTGAGCTGGACCTGACCAAACCCGTTGTGTTGGATGGCCTGACCACGCTTGAGCTGGTTTACCTGTAATAGACATGTTAGCCGGGTTCACACCCGGCTATTAATGTAAAAACCTAAACCTCAAAAGGAAAAAGAAAGTTCTATGTTAAATCATCTGCAAAAAACCGTTTGTGCGCTGGCTGTGCTGGCTACCACCTCTCTGCCAGCATTGGCAGAAAGCATTGATGTGCGCGTTATTGGCACCATCGACCCAGCAGCCTGTACCCCAAGCCTGTCTGGCGGTGGCACTATCGACTACGGCACTATCAAACCAACTGCTCTGGCTACCGATGCCTTTACTGTGCTGGAAGAGAAGCAGCTGGACTTCGCAATCAATTGTGATGCCCCGGCTAAAGTGGCGGTTGTCGCACACTCACAACGCGGTGCAAGTGCAGTAAATGCTGATGGCTCACTGGCTGAGATTGGGAGTCACTCTGGATTGTTCGGCGGTGGTTCGAGCTATGGCGTTGTCGGTTTAGGTCTGGATGGGACAAAAGGCATCGGCGGTTATAGTGTCCGCCTTGCTCCTGGCACCATGATCGCTGATGGCGTTGCGGTTGATTCCATCATCGCACACGGTAATACCTCCTCATGGACAGCGGCAGTCACAGGCGCCATGTTTAATTCCCTGACATCTTTGCGCTACGCCTCTTGGGCAACAAAAGGCACCACCACCCCGGTCGCATTCACCACACTGGCAGGCAAGCTGGGTGTTCAGGCTTATATCAATAAAACCTCTGAGCTGGACCTGACCAAACCCGTTGTACTGGATGGCCTGACCACGCTTGAGCTGGTTTACCTGTAATAGATAGGTTAGCCGGGATCGCTCCCGGCTAACCATGTAAACACCCTAAACTTCAAAGAAAATACGAGAATTTTATGTTGAATAACCTGCAAAAAACCGTTTGCGCACTGGCTGTATTGGCTACCACCTCTCTACCAGCATTGGCAGAAAGCATTGATGTGCGCGTTATCGGTACCATCGATCCAGCGGCTTGCACCCCCACCCTGTCTGGCGGTGGCACTGTTGATTACGGCACCATCAAACCGACGGCTCTGGCTAAAGATGCTTTTACCACATTGGCTGAGAAACAGCTGGATTTGGCAATCAACTGTGACGCACCCGCTAAAGTTGCTATTGCAGCATACTCACAACGGGGTGCAAGCGCAGTTAATACTAATGGGACTATGGAGACTCTGGCTACCGCACCTACTGGGGTCATGATGTTTGGTTCTGCAAGTGCTGGTGTTTTTGGTTTAGGTCTGGATGGTACAAAAGGTATTGGCGGTTATGCTATCCGCCTAGCTCCTGGCACCATGAGCGCTGATGGCATTGCGGTAGATTCTATTGTTGCAAATGGCAATACCACCTCATGGTCAAAAGCAGTTACAGGTTCCCTGCTTAATTCCGTAACAAGCGTACGTCATGCATCCTGGGCCAAAACAGGCACCACTACTCCAATCGCATTCACCACACTGGCAGGCAAGCTGGGTGTTCAGGCTTATATCAATAAAACCTCTGAGCTGGACCTGACCAAACCCGTTGTACTGGATGGCCTGACCACGCTTGAGCTGGTTTACCTGTAATAGATAGGTTAGCCGGGATCGCTCCCGGCTATTAATGTAACCCCCTAAACTTCAAAGAAAATACGAGAATTTTATGTTGAATAACCTGCAAAAAACCGTTTGCGCGCTGGCGGTGCTGGCTACCACCTCTTTGCCGGCATTGGCAGAAAGCATCGATGTGCGTGTGATTGGCACCATCGATCCAGCAGCTTGTACCCCAACCCTGTCTGGCGGTGGCACTGTCGACTACGGCACTATCAAACCAAGTGCCCTTGCTGACGATGCTTTTACCACAATGCCAGAAAAACAGCTGGATTTCGCCATCAACTGTGATGCTCCCGCTAAAGTCGCTATTACCGCGTACTCACAACGTGGTGCAAGCGCAGTAAATACTGATGGCACGCTGATTGAGAGAATTTCCGCCCCTAGTGGGATCTTGTTGTTTGATGTTGCAAATACATCTGTTGTTGGCTTGGGTCTGGATGGGGCAAAAGGCATCGGCGGTTATTCTATCCGTCTGGCTGCTGGCACCATGACCGCTGATGGCGTTGCAGTGGACTCCATACAGTCAAATGGCAATACCACCTCATGGGCAAAAACCCCTTATGGAATCCTGTTTAATAGCACAGTCCAGCGCTATTCCTCTTGGGCAGCAACTGGCACCACCACTCCGGTCGCCTTCACCACTCTGGCAGGCAAACTGGGCGTTCAGGCTTATATCAACAAAGCCTCTGAGCTTGACCTGACCAAACCGGTTGCTCTGGACGGCCTGAGCACGCTTGAGCTGGTTTACCTGTAATCAACATGTTAGCCGGGTTCATTCCCGGCAATAAATGTAAAAACGAAACTTCAAAACAAAGACGAGAATTTTATGTTGCATAACCTGCAAAAAACCGTTTGTGCACTGGCTGTATTGGCTACCACCTCTCTGCCAGCATTGGCTGAAAGCATTGATGTGCGTGTTATCGGCACCATCGATCCCGCGGCCTGTACCCCAACGATCTCCGGCGGTGGCACTATCGACTACGGCACCATCAAACCAACTGCTCTGGCTACCGATGCCTTTACGCTGTTGGAAGAGAAACAGCTGGATTTTGCCATCAACTGTGATGCCCCGGCTAAAGTGGCGATTACCGCACACTCACAACGTGGCGCAAGCGCAGTAAATGCTGATGGCTCACTGGCTGAGATTGGGAGTCACCCTGGATTGTTCGGCGTTGCTGCGAACTATGGCGTTGTCGGTTTAGGTCTGGATGGGGCAAAAGGCATCGGCGGTTATGGTATTCGTCTGGCTGGTGGCACCATGACCGCTGATGGCGCTGCGGTAGATTCTATCATGTCAAATGGAAGTACTACCGCATGGGTAGCCGCGACTACAGGCTCTTTGCTAAACACCCTGACATCTTTGCGCTACGCCTCTTGGGCAACAAAAGGCACTACCACCCCGGTCGCCTTTACCACTCTGGCGGGCAAACTGGGCGTTCAGGCTTATATCAATAAAACTTCTGAACTTGATCTGACCAAGCCGGTTGTTCTGGATGGCCTGACCACGCTTGAGCTGGTTTACCTGTAATAGATTCATCATCCGGGATCGCTCCCGGATGAGAATGAATAAAACTCCACTATTTAAAAGTTAAAGACGAGAATTTTATGTTGAATAATCTGCAAAAAACCGTTTGTGCACTGGCTGTATTAGCTACCACCTCTCTGCCAGCACTGGCTGAAAGCATTGATGTGCGTGTTATCGGCACCATTACTCCTCCGGGCTGTCACCCTGCGCTGTCTGGTGGTGGCACGGTTGACTACGGCTCAATCAATAGCAAAAGCCTGCCAGCAGACACGTACACCGTGCTGCCTGAAAAACAGCTGGACTTTACTATTACCTGCGACGCTCCGGCTAAAATCGCGCTGAAAGCGATTGAAGGCCGCCCAAATACCGCCCCTGGTTTAAATGCCAACGGGAACCTGGATGTCGCCACCGCGCGTATTTTCGGTTTGACTGCGGGAAGTGAAGGCGTCAATGGTCTCGGGTTGGACGGCACTGCAAAAATCGGTGGATACGGTATTCGCCTGGCTGGCGGTACCATCACTGCCGATGGCGTGAGTGTAGACAGTCTTTCTAGCAGCGACATGGTTACCTGGAGTAAAACCACAGTAGGTAGCCTGTACGTGGCAAATAGCCCGCGTTATTCCACCTGGGCTGCAACGGGCACTACCACACCAATCGCCTTCACTACTCTGGCAGGCAAACTGGGCGTTCAGGCCTATATCAACAAAGCCTCAGAGCTGAATCTGACCAAGCCAATTGTTATGGATGGCCTGACCACACTTGAGCTGGTGTATCTATAATAATTATATCAGTTGGGGTTCATCCCCAGCTTTTGAACCCTGTACCGATGCGGTCTGTAAACCAGAGGGTTGCCTTAGCCTCTGCTGATTTTGCCGCTCCCCCTACGATTAAGCTGAAAGGTGAATAAATCATGACTTATGCCTCTCTTTTCAAAACCAGTGCCATTGCCCTGCTGTTGGCTTCCTTGGGTGCCCAAGCTACTGGCATGGTACCGGAATCCTCGGTGGTTATTGTCGACCAGGGGGATGGTGAAGGCGCTATTAACGTTAAAAACACCGATGTCTTCCCTGTGTTGCTACTTACCACACTGGAAAATATTAAAGACGATCCAGAGACACTGCTAACCGTTACGCCACCCGCTGCGCGTGTCGAACCGGGTAAGAGCCAACGCGTGCGCTTTATCATGACCAGCAAGACACCGTTGAAAACCGAACGTCTGAAACGCGTGATCTTTGAAGGCGTTCCGCCGCAGCAGAAAGGCAAGAGCGAAGTCCGTATGACCATACGCCAGAATCTGCCGGTGATTATCCGCCCTGCCGGGCTGGAGAAAGACTTGACCCCCTGGAAACACCTGACCTGGAAATTGAGTGGTAACAGTATGGTGGTTAACAACCCGTCACCTTATGTAGTGCGCTTGGGCCAGAGTGTACAAACTCTGCCGGATAACACCGCATGGACGCTGCCGAACACTTATGTGCTGCCCGGCCAGACCCTGACGCTTACCCCAGACAGTAACAAAAAAGCCGGTGCGGCCAAACAGGTACGCATCTCTCCGGCTACCACCTGGGGTTATACCGTCAACACTTATGACGCTCCACTGAACTAATAACAGGAAAACACCGGTGCAATACAAACTTCATCACATGTCCAGCCGCTACCCTGCACGCTCAGCGCTTTCATTAGCGCTGTTGAGCGCTTTGGCTGTTCCTACGCAGGCTTTAGCCGATACGGATGCCAAGCCTATGGACGATGTTGAGTTCGACATGCAAACAATGCAAAGCCGCGGAATTGACCCTAAGGTGGCCGAGCTGTTTCGTAATGCACCACGCTTTATGCCAGGTGAAACTACAGTCACGCTGAGCGTAAACGGCAGCAATCGCGGTAAAGTACAGGCCCGTTTTGACGATGAAGGTCATTTGTGTGCCGATCAGGCTTTTCAGAAGCAGGCGGGGATCCTCCCCCCGCCCGGTTTTACTGAAAGCGCCCCCTGCTTCGATTTGAAAAGCGCCTGGCCGCAGACCGAACTGAATCTCAACCCGGGTGAAGAACGTGTAGATCTGGTACTGCCGCCACAGGCGGTGGCTAATCCAGGCACCGAGAGCGGTAACTGGAACCATGGTGGTTTTGCTGGCATGCTCAACTATCAGGCGCAGTATATGGATTCTGCCGGATCTACGGCAGGCATCAATTTTATGCAGCTCGGCACCGAAGCCGGGTTTAATTTCAGCGACTGGATTATACGCAGCCGCCAGACCTTAACACGCTTTAACAGCGAAAATAGCGTGCAACATCAGGGTGCCTATGCGCAACGCAGCTTTGCCGACAGCAAGAAGGTGCTGCAAGCCGGGCAGATAAGCCTATCGAACTCAATGTTTGGTACTGGTCAGGTGCTGGGTTTCCAGATGTTCCCTGAAGCAGCGTTGATCGGTAACCGTGGCGGAGCCGGGCTGGTTGAAGGCATTGCCGATAGCCAGTCGGTTGTTGAAGTCCGTCAGTCGGGCGCATTGATTTACAGCACCACGGTGCCAGCCGGTCCTTTCCGTCTGCAAGGGTTCTCGTTGCTCAACACCCGTACCGACCTTGACGTGGCCATTACCGGCAGCTCGGGTGAAAAGCGTCAGTTTACCGTGCCAGCATCCGCTTTTCTGCTCAATGGCACCGCCGTGGCACCGGGCCTCTCGTTTGGCGTGGGTAAGCTGAACCAGCAGGACAGCAGTGAATCGCCGATACTGGCTACTGCCGCCACCGGCTGGCAACTGACACCGCATACTGCGCTGAATACCGGCCTGCTGGGCTCATCGCCCTACCGTGCGGGCGCGATCAGGCTGGATACTCAGCCTTTTGATGAAACACAAATATCCGTACAGACCACACTGGCGCAGGATGAAAAACACGGCAAAAACGGTGCCTCGATTAACGCCTTATTTAGCCGCAGTCTGACTGAGCGAGTATCGGTGAACCTCAATGCCAGCCAGCAAACGTCTGGTTATCGCGAACTGAGTGACGCCCTGCAGGCTGAAGCGCAGGATAATGCGGCGCGGAACCGCAATCAGTTTGGTGGCGGTTTGAGTTGGGCGCAGGAATCGATCGGCAGCCTGTCGCTGTCCTGGGCGCGGACCAGCACCTTTGATGGCGATAATACCGATTATCTGCGTGGCGGATGGAGCAAACAGATCGCTAGCGTCTTTGTTGGTGCCAGTCTGGAGCACAGTACCGGTAGCCGTACAACGGAAGCTGAGAACCGTGCATACCTAACGATTAATGTGCCATTTGGTAGCCGCAGTGTGAGCAGCTATGTCAACAGCAGCAGTAGCGGCAGCCGAGCCGGGGTTCGCTACAATGATCGTTCCAGTCAGGACCGTGGCTGGAGTCTGATTAGCGAACGCGACTTCAGTAATCAGAGTACGTTAACCGGTGCCAACGTGGATCTGGTAACCCCCATTAGCCAGCTAAGCGGTGGTCTTACCCACCGTTCTGACAACACGACAACCTGGTCAGCACGCGCCACTGGCGGAGTAGTTGCACACCATGGTGGCATCACACTATCACCATACAACGTTGGTGATACGTTCGGCATTGCCAAAATCGGTGATGAAGCGGGCGTGCGCCTGGAAACACCCGCCGGCCCAACCTGGACTGACCGCCGTGGCTACGCAGTGATACCAACACTGAATGGCTTCAAGCGTTCAGCCGTTCAGGTAGATACCCGCAGCCTGGGCAAGAACGTGGATATCAACAACGCCTGGCAGGAAACCGAAGCCGCCCGTGGTTCAGTAAGCTACTTCAATTTTGATGTGGTACGTACCCGCCGGGTATTGGTGGAGGCTAAAGATGCGCAAGGCCAACCGTTACCCCACGGTGCCAGCGTGTTTGACAGTGCGGGCAACTTTGTCACCGTAGTGGGCGAAAAAGGCAGTCTGTTTATTCCTGATGCGGCCAACGGTATGACGCTCGAGGTGCAGAACTCAGGCAAGACTATTTGCAGCCTGCAGCTCACGCTGCCAGAAAAAGCCCAGCAGAATGAATTATATGAAAACGCCAGCGCGCAATGTCGCTAATTACAGGAGCCCTCAGATGAAAATCGGCTTTACTGCCCTCATAGTAGGGTTGTTGCTCAGTCAGTCCGTTGGTGCCGTTTCGTCCGTTATGGGCGATCCCTCACTGCAGCCTCCACCATTGCCGATGGATAGCAATTGCAGCCTGTCGATCGGCGGCGGCGTGGTTGACTACGGTCGACAATCACGCTGGCAGATGCAAAGCGCCTCTACCGGGGGCAATGCGCTTACTCCTGGCAAGCGTACGCTAATGCTAAACGTGGTGTGCCCTTACACCCAGCAGATGCGTTTAGCGTTGCGTGGTGATTTGCGTTATGGCCAACGCGGAACAACTGTCGTTCGCCTGTTAGATGTGCAACTGGACGGCCACAGCGTCCAGGTGGTAAACACCACCCCTGTTGGCGCATTCAGCGGAGCACCGGCAGACGCCCAGTTGCTGCAAGTGGGACAGACAGTGGCGGCAGTGCAAAACGGTCAGCTTGCTAAAGGAAAAGTTCTCTCGGCTCGTTTGGAGATCGAACCCACACTGCCAGAGTCCGAGGCCAGGGTAGCGGCTAGCCAGATCAGCGAATCAATATTGACCTTTGAATTAGTGAAATAGTTGACGCCCCACTTTGGGTAGGCTGTGTCCCTTAACTGGACGCGAGCGCCGCTGGCGGACAGTTAAGGGACACAGCCTAGTAATTTCAAAGCACTATGACGAGTAAATGAAAGTACCAAACGACAGCCTCAAGGATGAGGCTGATATCATCCCCGGCACCATTTATACTCGTCATACTTCAAGTTGCCTGTGTGTTGGCTGCGCCTCTTCACCCCAGTCACATAGTTATCTATGCTCCTGGGGACTCACAGGCTTGCCGCCTGCATGCAACTCGAATTATTTAGAGTATATAAACTTGCAAGTTGACAGTAAAAGCCCCCTTTACTACCTTTTAAACATACCGTTATCAGATTTAATTCCTGAACTTTGCAATAAAATCCCAGAATATGTTTATTCGCGCGCTATGATGCGTCTCAAACAAGATGAGTACACACATTTAAAAGGTATTCTATGGCAACGTTACCCGATATATCTCATCTTAAAATAAATCACTTTAAAGTTTTTGAGGCGCTGATTGCCCATGGCAGCATACAGGCTGCGGCTGAGGTGCTACATCAAACCCAGGCCAGCGTAAAGCGCAGTATCAAAGAGCTTGAAACAACGCTAGGCGTTACCTTGGTCATACATGGAAAAGGCGGTGTTGTTCTTACCGACATCGGACAGATGTTTGAAACAAGAATGAATTTAGTGCTGAATGAAATTCAGCGTTCAGTTGATGAAATTAAACAGATAAAGAACTATCAGGATGGTACGGTAGTATTTGGCTGTTCTCACCTTAAAACGCTTAAGGTACTTCCCGATGTTGTCGAAAGGGTACAGAAGAAGTATCCGAAGGTGCGAATTTCTATTCATGAGGGTCAACAATCAGAACTCATGCCATCGTTACAAATCGGTAAGTTGGATTTTTTCATCGGCATTCTTTCTAATGGTATCTCTTTTGAAGAGTATGTTGAAGAGCCCCTGCTCACCTGCCAATATTGTGTCATTGCCAGAAAAGACCACCCTTTAGCGCACGCCACTTCTCTGGTAGAACTGCGTAACGCCAAATGGTATCTCCCTTTAGCCGTACCTGGGTATTACAATTTTCTTGAAGCTATCATATTCCCGGAAGGTCAAGGTTCTGAATGTTCGATATTAAGAGGTAACTCGATTGCTGTTGGCGAACGGCTGCTTTTAGAGGCAGATTACTTATCTATCGTCCCGCTACCGATGTTCAACTTAAATTTTGTAAAAAATCAATTCTGTATTATCCCGATCAAAGAATCACTACCGGATGGTCACTACAGCCTGATTTATCGTAAACAGGGTTTCTTGACGCCATTAGCAAAACTGCTGATCGACGAAATACGCATCGAGTGCGGTAAAAAAGTTATTTACCGAGACAATAAAACCGATAAGTAACCACACCGCTCTAATTCAATTGATGTGTCACTCACTGAACAGGGTGCTGCGCGGTACCTCAGTCAACATCATTCCAGCCCGTAATCCGACAGCGACATTGGGATTAGGAAATAATATCCACTCATTTTCATGCTTCACGCGGTAGCTTTCGCCCGGTTGCTCACACAATAAAGTGCCCTGCGGCAGAGCGGTAAAATTGGCGGTATCGTCGCTTAAATAGAGTTTGAATGCTTCACTGCGTTTAATCAGCGACTGTTCCACGCGGAATACTCTCATTGGCTCTTGCTGGCGTGGCGGTAAAGGTAGAGCACTGACCAATGCCTGCAAGGCACGATTAATACCGGCAAATTGCTGCAGATCGTTATGACCAAACGGACGTGCTTTCCCTAATTCCAGCGTGCAACTGGCCGCATGCGCTTGTTCGCTGGAAAAATGGCTGAACGTTCCCCCAGGTGCCCGATGTATTACCATCGCATCCAACTCTGCGGCATCTAACAGTGCCAGCATGTCAGCACTGTATGGCTCCGGCTGGCAGGGTAAAATACCAAAGCGCGGCAAGTAAGATTCACGGATCGCCGTATGCAAATCAAGATGAAAACGTGTCGCACGTTCCCCGGCAAAGAAGTTGCAGATAACCTGCTCCAAGCGTTGAGCGCGTGCCGTCTCGTCGCTAGGAGAGAACTGGCTGTAGCGCCCACCAAACATCCGGTTCATATCGCTCGCCAGATAGCGTTTATCTGCACGCATCGCGGGCGGATTACCCAGCACCACCAGCAAGCGTACCGCCAGGGGGCGCACCCCAGTGAATATTTCAATAACCAGTCGGTTGAGCAGTTCGATTGGGGCAGTTTCATTACCATGGATACCGGCAGACAACACCACCGCTTGCCGATAACCGGACTGTGGGCTGAGCTCCAGCACCCCCTCCTCCAGCCACTGCCAGTGTAACGTCGCGTTTTCCCCGTGGCTTTTGTCAGGCGTGTGCCCCGCCAGCGTCAGTGCCAATAAATCCATCATGGTCGCTCCCGGTTACTGTTGGAACGGGTAAACGCTACCCAGCCCAAGTATTGATGTCAGTGCATCTAATGCCTCCCGCCCTTCCCGCAATAATTGCGGATCGGCCAGATCGTTCTGCGTCAGGTGGTCGCGATAATAGCGATCAACCCACTCATTCAAAGTGGTAAACAGGGCATCGTTCATCATTACGCGTGGATTTACCCCCTGCAACTCGCGCTCGTTCATCGCCACGCGCAGGCGCAGACAGGCGGGGCCGCCGCCATTACGCATACTTTCGCGCAAATCGAATACCTTGATCTCATCAATCGGGCCTGCATTTCCGACCATTTCAGTCAGGTACTGCCAAACGCCTTGATGCTGACGAGACTCCTCCGGCACCACAATCATCATTTTGCCATTCGCTTTGGTCAGGATCTGGCTGTTGAATAGATAGGTTGCAACCGCATCGGCGACGCTTACGCGGGAAGTCGGTACTTCGATAGCCACCAGATCGGTTTCCACGAGCGCCATCTTACGGCGGAGCTGTTCCAGCCCCTGTTGTTGCTGCAAGAACGCCTGCTGATGATGGAATAGCACCTGCTGATTGCTGACGGCTATCACGTCATTATGAAACACCCCTTGGTCGATCACCGCCGGGTTTTGTTGCAGAAATACCGTGTGCTGTTCGCTCAATTGATGCAGCCGCGCGATAGCCTCACTGGCCTCTCGTGTCTGACGCGCCGGATAGCGCGTGGGTTCGGTTTCCCCGCCAAGCCCCTGCTTGCCATAAACAAAAACCTGTACGCCGCGCTTGGCATAATCACCGCCCAAACGATTATGGTTGGCCGCACCCTCATCGCCAAATAGTGCCACCTGCGGTAAAGCATCGTGATGAATGAAATACCGTTGGTCAGCAAAAATGGCACGCAGCACGGCGGAGGTCGTTTCCGCCTCTATCGCCCGATGGAATTTGTTATTCAGATTGGCAGCGGTGAAATGCACTTTGCCATCGGCGCTATCTGCCGAAGGCGAGACCGTCGCCGCATTGGCGGTCCACATTGCGGAAGCCGAACTGAGAGCCGAAAGCAGGTTGGGCGAGGTACGCATAGCCTGCGCTAATATGTGTTCGTCGGTACCGCTGAAACCCAACTTACGCAGCATAGGGATATGAGGGCGCTCTTGCGGTGGCAAGACTCCCTGCTTAAAACCCATATCCGCCAGCGTTTTCATTTTAAGCAAACCTTGCTTAGCGGCCAGTTTCGGGTTCGATACGCTATTACGATGCTGGGTTGAAGCCTCATTACCAAACGACAGCCCCGCATAGTGGTGGGTCAGGCCGACCAGACCATCGAAATTAACTTCATATCCAGGCATGTTTCTCTCCTGTGGGCCGGGGTTACCCACCCTATATTTACTATTTATTGAACGACAAACCTGGAGACAGGCTGGCTGGCATGGTCAAACTGGCGCTCTCCAGCGAAGCCATGGGCCACGCACAGTAATCTGCCGCATAGTACGCGCTTGGACGATGGTTGCCCGACGCTCCTACGCCACCAAAAGGTGCGGCGCTGGATGCTCCGGTCAACGGCTTGTTCCAGTTGACAATCCCGGCCCGCGCTTCCACCAGCAGTTGCTCGAATTGCTCACGTTGCGGTGAAACCAGGCCAATAGACAGCCCATAACGGGTATTGTTGGCAATGCGTACAGCCTGTTCAAAATTATCGTAACGGATCACCGTCGTCAGTGGGCCAAAATACTCTTCGTCGGGCACGCCAGCCACATCGGTAACATCGATGATCCCCGGGCTTAATAAGGCGCTGCCGCTCTCCAACTGCCGCATGGTCAATAGGGCTTTGCCCCCTAACGTCAACAGGTGCTGTTGGGCTATCAGCATTTTTTCCGCCGCCGCTGATGAAATCACCCCGCCCATAAACGGCTGTGGTTCCGCATCCCAGCGGCCAACATGCAAAGCAGCCGTAACCTCAACCAGACGAGCAATAAACGCATCGCCTGCTTGCCCACGCTTTACCAGGATACGGCGGGCGCAGGTACAGCGTTGGCCCGCAGAGATAAAGGCGGATTGGATCGCCAGATTCACCACTGCGTCGCAGTCTTCGATCTGTTCAACGATCAGCGCATTGTTGCCGCCCATTTCCAGCGCCAGGATCTTTTCCGGCTGCCCCGCCAACTGACGATGCAGCTGGTAACCGGTACCCGCGCTGCCGGTGAACAGTAACCCGTCGATGTCGGCACTTGCCGCCAGCGCTTCACCGGTTTCACGCCCACCTTGTATCAGATTGATCACCCCATTGGGTAACCCCGCCTGTAGCCAAAGCTTCAGCGTGGCTTCTGCCGTTAGCGGTGTCAGCTCACTGGGTTTGAACACCACGGTATTGCCTGCCAATAGGGCTGGAACAATATGGCCATTCGGTAAATGACCAGGGAAATTGTACGGGCCAAACACCGCCAGCACGCCATGTGGCCGGTGGCGTAACACTGATGCACCGTCGGCCATGGCCGTTTCTGTCACCCCAGTGCGCGCCTGATAGGCCTGCAACGAGATGCCTACCTTGCCAATCATCGCCTGCACCTCGGTCAAGGTTTCCCAACGTGGCTTGCTGGTTTCACGGCTGATGGTCTCGGCCAGCGACTGTTTATTTTCTTCCAGCAAAGTGGCAAAGCGTTTAACCAACTGTTCGCGTTGCTCAAACGGCGCCCGCGCCCAAGCACCAAAAGCCGCGCGCGCAGCTTGGCAGGCAGCCGCAACATCGGCGATGTTGGCGGCGTTAGCTTGCCACAACGGTTGGTTATCTACCGGGTCGGTTTTACTGAACTCAGGCCCTTGGCCTTCACGCCAGATACCATTAATTAACAATGCGCGATGGGACATTACAGATTCTCCTGAGCCATAAGACTGATTACCCGCACCTGGCTGCCCTGTTCGACGCCCAGCGCCGCCGCCGTCTCTGTGTTGATACGCAGACGGTCATCATGCAGTTCAGCGTGTACCAGCAGTGCGCGATAGTTCTGATAATTGTCGTTAGCCACCAGATATGCCGGGGCTGCGTTGTTCACTGGTGCATCGTCCAATACCACTTTCACCAGTTTGCTGTGTTTTACCGCACGGATTTCATCAATCTCTGCTTCCAACGTCGGGCCGCCGTCGAAAATATCGACGTACCCCTGGTAGCGCAACCCTTCAGATTCCAGCAGTTTACGCGCAGGCGCCGTTTGCGGGTGAACTTCACCAATCACCTTCTGCGCATCGGGTGCAAGAAAATCGACATACAGCGGATGTTTCGGCATCAGTTCGGCAATAAATGCCTTCTGCCCGGTGCCGCTGAGATAATCCGCTTTGGCGAATTCGATTGAGAAAAAGTGGCGCCCGACACTTTCCCAGAAGGGCGAACTGCCATTCTCATCGGAGAATCCGCGCATTTCCGCAATTACTTTGCGCGAGAAATGGTTGCGGAAGGCGGCAATAAACAGGAAACGGACCTTCGACAATAGTTTGCCGTTTTCTCCATGACGGTAGTCTGGGTCGAGAAATAGCGTACAAAGCTCAGAATGGCCGGTATGATCGTTACTCAGAAACAACGTCGGTACCGATTTATACACCTGTAGCTGTTTTGACGCATGAACCTGCGTTCCAACACGGAAACTGTACCAAGGTTCAGTTAATCCGACGGCCACTTCAATCGCGCACACGCCAACCACCCGTTGGCGTTCTGTATCCTCCATGACAAACAGATAGCACTGATCGCTTTTCTGAAGTTCGCCTTGCCGGGTTTTTAACGCCCGCTCAATACGTGCCGACAATGTATCTTCATTCTGCGGCAAGGAAGTGAGGCCGACACCGGATTTACCGGCAAGCGTCAATAAATCAACTAAATCACGGCGCTCAATAGGGCGAATAATCATCATAATGCGAACCTCGCGAGTCATCGGCTGCACGCATGCAGCCGTCGCCTTAATTAGCTGCAGATGCGCGCCACAGCTCGCGCAAATCGTGCCAGCCCCTCTTTCACATCCTGCTCAGGGATGATCAGTGAAGGTGTAAAGCGCACTACATCCGGGCCAGCGATCAGAGCTATTACCCCTTCCTCGTTGGCAAGTTGGGTAATTTGCTTTGACTTGCCGGCATACTCCTTGTTCAGTACACAGCCGATTAACAAACCGCCACCACGGATCTCACTAAAGATCGGGTATTGCTGATTAATGCTGTTCAATCCATCGACAAACCACTGATGACGTTGCTTCACCCCTTCAAGCACCTGCGGTGTGTTGATTAACGAGAACACGGTGCCAGCTACCGCTGTCGCTAACGGATTGCCTCCGTATGTGGTGCCATGGGTACCGACACCCAAGGTTTTTGCCAGTTTGTCAGTAGTGATCATCGCGCCAATCGGGAAACCGCCCCCCAGCGCTTTGGCGGTTGTCAGCACATCTGGCACTACGCCATATTTCATGTAGGCATACAGGTATCCTGTGCGTCCCATACCGGTTTGCACCTCATCAAAGATCAGCAGTGCGCCGTGGCGATCGCAAAGCTCTCTCAGTCCCTGTAAAAAATGTGGGTCGGCAGGCAACACGCCGCCCTCACCTTGAATCGGCTCAACGATCACCGCACAGGTGCGATCGGTGATTGCTTCGGCCGCCGCAGCCAGATCGTTGAACGGTGTATGGAAGATCCCGCCGGGTAACGGGGCAAAATCCTGGGAATATTTGGGCTGGCCCCCGGCTGAAACCGTGAACAGCGTGCGCCCGTGAAAAGCGTTGTTGAAAGCGACAATCTGGTTCTTTTCACTGCCATGATTATCCAGCGCGTATTTACGCGCCAGTTTCAATGCGGCTTCGTTGGCTTCCGCACCCGAGTTGCAGAAAAATACCTTGTCGGCAAAGGTGGCATCGATCAGTTGCTTAGCCAGGCGCAATACTGGCTCATTGGTGTAACCATTGCCCAAGTGCCAGAGCTTGCCCGCCTGTTCGATCAGCGTCGATTTCACCTGCGGATGCGCATGCCCCAGAGCATTAACGGCGATCCCACCGGCAAAATCGATATAGGATTTACCCTGTTGATCCCAAACATGGGACCCTTCCCCTCGTACCAGAATAAAATCGGCAGGTGCGTACACCGGGATCATCCAGTCATCGAAAGACTGGCGGGTAACTGCGATTGGCTGTTCCATAGTGACCTCGTTGCATCAGCTAAGGCTGAATTTTGGTGGTTAAGACCGTCCCAGCCCCGCAAGCTTTAAACCGAGCAAAAAAACCGTCTTATCTGGCGTTCTCTATAACCGACGATAATTCGCCCTATCGCCACCCATTTAGATACAAATCTGTTACAGAAAATCGGTTTTTCGCTATTTATGCCGCATAAGGCGCCGCTGAACGGACGATAAGTATTAACAGATGATTAACATACATGCCGTTTGATAATTAGTGTAGAGCAGCTTGCGTGCCATAATGGGTTTTTGAGCGTTTTTTTCAATTTTTTACGTTAAAACAACAGCTTATAATGCATACTTATGCAATAAGTATGCATTGGTAATGAATGGCTGGAAAAATATGGCCTAATATCATCATCGGCGGCGAAATCCTATTCAATAGGATAATTCTTCTCATTCTCTGATCCGGCTCGCAAAAATAATCCGCCTTGATTCGACTCTGATGAACATTTCGCACCAAAACCGTGCGCTCCCTGCACCAATAATGAGCATCACTGTGGCAAAGCGCGGATTAGTTTAGCCAATGTCTTGATGGCCTCTTCGAGCCTGTCATTCCATTCAAACGAGGCATTCAGGCGGAAACAGTGGTTGAAATGGTTACCGGTGGTGAACATCCGCCCAGGGGCAATACTGATCCCCTTGGCAAGGGCATGGTGGTAGAGCTCCATCGATGACTGTGTGGCAGCCAGTTCCAGCCACAGAAAATACCCCCCATCCGGCTGGCTGACCTTAACCGTTGGCTGAAAGTGGTTAGCGATAGCCTGACGCATAACACTCTGACGCTGAGCCAATACACGCCGCAAGCGACGTAAATGAGTGTCGTATCCACCATGCAGTAGGTAATCGGCAATCGCCATTTGCATCGGCACACTGGTCGACACCGTACTCATCAATTGCAAACGTTGGATCTGTGGCGCATAGCGCCCTGCTGCCACCCACCCAACGCGGAAACCCGGTGCCAGAGATTTTGAAAAAGACGAGCAATGCAGGATCTGCCCACCGCTATCCAATGCTTTGGCTGGCAGTGGTCGTTCGGCACTGAAATAGAGCTCGCCATACACATCATCTTCAATTAACGAAACCTGCCGTTCACGCAGTATTGTCACCAACCGCTTTTTATTCGCTTCAGGCAGGCTCGCGCCCAGCGGGTTCTGGAAATGCGTCATCAGCCAACAGGCTTTAATCGGGTATTGTTCCAATGCCTGCTGTAAAGAATCGAGATCGATGCCATACTGAGGATGAGTAGCGATAGCCACTGCTTTCAAACGTAGACGCTCCAGTGTCTGTAGTGCGCCATAAAATGCTGGAGACTCGATCGCCACATAATCCCCCTGCTGCGTCACCGCCTGTAGGCTGAGACTCAGCGATTCCATCGCACCCGCAGTGATCACAATTTCATCCGGCCCGACCTGCATTCCGCTCAACGCGTAACGCTGAGCAATGTGGCGGCGTAAGGCATCATTTCCCGGCGGCAAGTTAGCGAGAGAACTGTGCGGAGTAAATTTACGCGCCACGCTGCTCAACGCTCTGGCAAGTTTTGGCTGCATAAACAAAGTCGCATCCGGAAAGGCCGAACCGAAAGGCACGATGGCAGGATCTTTACTCGCCTGCAGCACGTCGAAGATAAAAGCGTTGATATCCACCTGTTCACTCAACAGCAGATCCTCACCCCGCCTCGCCTGCGGTAATGCCTGCGGACGAGCGGCCACATAATAACCCGATTGGGGCCGCGCAACGATCCAGCCCTGGCTTTCCAGCAACTGGTATGACTGCACCACCGTCATCAAGCTTAAACCGGCTCTTTTACCACTCTCGCGTAGTGAAGGAAGTTTGTCTCCTGCACGCCACACCCGGTTTTGGATCTGTTCACGGATTTGCTGCGCAAGTTGTTCATATTTGGTCATGTTGGGCCAACTGTTATAGATAAAATGTTAATAACTGTCACTATTATAGTTACTGTACGCCGTGCTCTACTTAAGACCAAGCATTGAGTTGGAAAATTAACGCTATACTTGAGAGGTCGATTTATGAGCAAAACTTGGGAGGCGCTATGCTAGGCCTTAGCGCGTTAGAACTGGCGAGGATCCAATTCGCCTTCACCGTCTCTTTTCATATCATCTTCCCGGCTATTACCATTGGTCTTGCCAGCTATCTGGCGGTACTGGAGGGGCTATGGCTGAAAACGGGCAATAAAACTTACCGCGACCTGTACCACTTTTGGTCGAAGATTTTCGCTGTCAATTTCGGCATGGGTGTGGTTTCCGGCCTGGTGATGTCCTTTCAGTTTGGTACCAACTGGAGCTTTTTCTCCCAGTTTGCCGGCAGCATTACCGGACCGTTACTCGCCTATGAAGTGCTGACGGCATTTTTCCTGGAAGCGGGTTTCCTGGGCGTAATGCTTTTTGGCTGGAACCGTGTCGGACCTGGCCTGCATTTCTTCGCCACCTGCATGGTGGCTCTCGGGACGCTGGTTTCCACATTCTGGATCCTTTCCTCCAACAGTTGGATGCAAACACCTCAGGGGCACGAGATCATCGACGGTATTGCCGTCCCGGTGGATTGGCTAAAAGTGGTGTTCAATCCTTCATTCCCCTACCGCCTGTTGCACATGACTACCGCCGCGTTCTTGTCTTCAGCCTTCTTTATCGGTGCATCAGCGGCCTGGCACTTGCTACGTGGTCGAGATACTCAGGCAATGCGCAAAATGCTGTCGATGGCGATGTGGATGGCCCTGATTGTCGCCCCCATTCAGGCGATTATCGGTGACATGCACGGCCTGAATACACTCAAGTATCAGCCAGCTAAAATTGCCGCTATGGAAGGTCACTGGGAAAATAAACCCGGAGAGGCCACACCGCTGATCCTGTTCGGCTGGCCCGACATGCAGCGTGAAGAAACCCGTTTCAAAGTGGAGATCCCTAAGCTTGGCAGCCTGATCCTGACCCACAGCCTTACCGAACAGGTCCCAGCGCTGAAATCTTTCCCACCAGAAGATCGCCCTAACTCGACCATAGTGTTCTGGACATTCCGTATTATGGTGGCGCTGGGCATACTGATGATCATCGCAGGTTTTTGGAGCCTTTGGCTACGTTCGCGTGGCAGGCTTTATAACTCCAGGCCCTTCCTCCACTTCATTCTGTGGATGGGGCCATCGGGTATACTGGCGATACTGGCTGGGTGGTTTACCACTGAAATTGGCCGCCAACCTTGGGTGGTTTATGGGTTGCTGCGCACTAAAGATGCCGTTTCTGCCCATGGCGAACTGCAGATGAGCATCAGCCTGTTGGCATTTATCGTTATCTACAGCTCGGTGTTTGGTGTCGGTTTTTCCTACATGATGCGGCTTATCCGTAAAGGGCCACAAGAGCATGAGGGTGAAGAGAAAAGTGTCGAAGGACGCCCTTCACGGCCGCTTTCGGCGGTTAAAGAAGACCTGGACGACAGGAGCTGAATATGAATATCGATCTTCCACTGATCTGGTTTGTGATCATTGTGTTCAGCACCATGATGTATGTGGTAATGGATGGCTTTGATTTGGGTATTGGTATTCTCTTTCCATGGATAAAGGACAGCCGCGATCGTGATGTAATGATGAATACGGTCGCACCGGTATGGGATGGCAACGAAACCTGGCTGGTGCTCGGCGGCGCGTCTCTGTTTGGCGCATTCCCCTTGGCCTACTCAGTGATCCTCGATGCATTGGTGATCCCGCTCACCCTGATGCTGTTTGGGCTGATTTTTCGCGGCGTAGCGTTTGAGTTTCGTTTCAAGGCGAAGCCAGATAAACGCCATATCTGGGATAAAGCTTTCATCTGGGGGTCTATTTTCGCTACCTTCTGTCAGGGCATCGTAGTGGGAGCGATCCTCAACGGTTTCCCCGTTGAAGGCCGCACCTATGCAGGTGGCGCACTCGACTGGTTAACCCCGTTTGCCCTGTTTTGCGGATTAGGCTTGGTGGTAACCTATGCATTGCTAGGCAGCACCTGGCTGGTGATGAAAACCGAAGGCGAACTACAGGCAAGAATGTATCGTCTGACCGTCCCGCTGCTGATGATCTTGTTGCTGATCTTGCTAGTGGTCAGCATGTGGACCCCGATTGCTCACGAAAAAATTGCCACCCGCTGGTTTAGCCTACCAAATCTGTTTTGGCTGTTACCTGTACCGCTGTTAGTGTTACTTAGCGCTTGGGGGATCTGGCACGGTGTGCGTCACAAAGCCCATTACTCGCCGTTCCTGCTGACGTTGCTGCTGGTATTTCTTGGCCTGAGCGGCTTGGGGATCAGCATCTGGCCGCTATTGATACCACCAAG
Organism: Serratia aquatilis; assembly: GCF_044865145.1. Classification (NCBI taxonomy): domain Bacteria; kingdom Pseudomonadati; phylum Pseudomonadota; class Gammaproteobacteria; order Enterobacterales; family Yersiniaceae; genus Serratia; species Serratia aquatilis. The sequence goes on from NZ_CP173186.1 coordinate 2,967,513, forward strand.
CATCACCTTGTGGCAGGCTGCTGCGCCGTCTCAAAGCCTGAGCTTTATGCTGGTAGGTGCAGTGTTCATTATTCCAATCATTCTGGTTTACACCTTCTGGAGCTACTACGTATTTCGCGGCAAGGTGAATCATGACGATGGGTATCACTGATGGTGGAAAAAACGATGAAAGATAAAACTGCGATCGCTCCCTGGTGGAAGCGTGTTGGTTGGTTGGTGATTATCTGGAGTGCCAGCGTTTTCGGGCTGTTTCTGTTCGCGTTGCTGTTCCGCCTGCTGATGGGAGCAGCCGGAATGAAATCGTCATAGCAACCCATCGGGACTTTTTACCGTTTCCCCATTTCCGCCAGAAAACGCTGTTGCATCGCCAACAGCGTTTTCATATCTAAGCAGCGGTAATCCAGACCATGCTGAGCAGCAACCTCAGCAATTATCTTTGCTAATGCCGGGTAGTGCCGATGGCTCCAATGGGGAAACAGATGATGTGTCAAATGCAGGTTTGCACCACCAAGCCAGTAGCCTAACCATGCAGGGGAAGCCAGCCAGTCAAAGGTGGTGGAAAACACGTGGTGATACCACCCGTGTACAACCCTTCTCTCTGCCGGGGCCTGATAAAATTTGGCCTTAGCCCAATGGGTACCGACAATCAGCATTACAAACACCAGAGACGATAACATCTGGCTGAACAGATAAGTCAGCAATATCGCGCCGAAACTGATCGAAGGGGGCAACAGCCAGACTGGGAGCACCAATGCTAAGGTGAAATGCATCAGTTTGCTCAGCAGAAAAAGCCCCCATCCCTTCACACCATGATGCATCATCTTGGGCGTCATACGCGTCTTGCCAGCCCGATCCAGCCAATCAAACAACCAAATGTAATAGGGGAAAGTCAGCGCGGCCACCAGCGGCCAGTAGTAGGATTGCCAACGCATAAAAGCCTTCCGCTGCTGAAACGGCGTTTGCCGCAATACTCCGTTGGGCTCGATATCCGGGTCGTACCCCTGAATATTATTGTAGGCATGATGAAAGATGACATGCCTGACACGCCAACAGTCGGCATCCAATCCTATCGGCATACTGACGAAAAAGTTTAACCAGTGGTTGAGACCTGCTCGCTTGAAGAAGGCATTATGTGAAGCATCATGCACCACGTTTACCGTCAGCATCATTGCGGAAAAAATAAAACCGCTATACCAAGCAAAATAGGCCCAAAGGCTGTGTTGCTGCAGACTGGCGGTATAACAAATGGCACACAACAAGATCAGCGCCAGGAGTTTGGCAATCATCCCCCGGTCGGCAAAACGGTGATCGTGACGTTCTGCCAGATAAGCCTGACTGGCGCGCATTAGCGCCTGATGAATGTCACTCTTCTCCTGCTTGAATGACAACGGCGGCAACGGCGTGGTATCAGGCATTTTCATTGCGGCTGCTGCCCCATAGCACGTAAAAACCGCTGCTGCTGGCTTAATAGTTCGCGATAACCGATACAGCGATAATCCATACCGTGACGCGCAGCCACTTCAGCCAATATGGCTGCCAGCGCTGGATAATGGCGATGATTCCAACCGGGAAACAGATGGTGGGTAAGGTGATAATTCAACCCGCCGGTGAAATGATGCAGCCACGTTGGTGACGTTTGCCAATCGCAAGCGGTAGCAAAGTTATGCCGATACCACCCCTGCGGCATCCGCCCTCCCTCCGGCACCGGGTAAAACTCGGCTTGCGCCCAGTGTGTTCCAAGCAATAAGAACACCACCAACAACGAGGCCAGCATTTGGCTAAACAGATAGGCAATCAGTACCGTTTGCCAACCAATACCGTGCTGATGGCACACTATCAACGGGATCGCCAGCACGACCAGCAAGTGAACCAGTTTACTGGCAATAAAAAGCACCCAGCCTCTACGCCCGGCGAGCACGCCATCGGCGGCAAGTGGTGTTTTACCCAATCGATCAGACCAATCAAAGATCAAAGCAATATAGGGCAGTGACAAGGCGGCAATCAGTGGCCAGTATAAGTGTTGATAACGCATGTGCGCCCGCCAACGCTGGAAAGGCGTCTGGCGAAAGAAACCGTTTTCTTCGGTGTCCAGATCGTAATGTTCAACGTTGGCATAAACGTGGTGGTAGTTGACATGCCGCGTGCGCCAGTAGTCAGGATCAACCCCCAGTGGGATCGTCACCAACCGCCTCGCCAGACGATTTATCCACGCCTTACGGGCGAAAGCATTGTGGGAAGCATCATGGTTGACGTTGACGTTAAGCAGCATCCCCATCATGACAAAAGTGAAATAGCACAGCAGAAATCCGGTCGGATGCTGTTGTTGCAGCGCGAGCAGGTAAAAACCGCTGCACAGTATCAGCAACACGATGGCTTTGCCCCAGCGGGTTGCATCGGCAAAACGGTGATCTTTGCGCCCTTTCAGGTAAGCGTGTGCCCGCCGTTTCAATTCACGATGGAATGCTTGCTCACCGTCTGCCAGGTAACGCAGTGGAGGTAACGGTTCAGCCATGCGACTCACCCTGCGGCATAGCGCATACGGTCCGCCCCCAACCGCCAGCCACGGCGCATCCATGCACTGCAATAGCGCCAGCCATCAACACCCAGTAAGGCTGATGCCAACCAAGCGCCACCAGCAGCAGTAAAGGAAAGGCTAACGCCACCAGTAACCAGACAGCCACCGCCCAGCCACGTCCTTCGGCAATACCACCCAATGCCACCGCCCCACTGGCCAGCAGCAAAAACAGTGCGGCCTGTTCGCCGGTCAGGCCGTTATAGCCGTAGCCGAAACGGTAAATGTAACCCAACACCATAGCAAACAGCAGCAACGTGCCGCTCACCATACAGCCTGCGTTGCTACGGAAACGAGCGGGACTGGCGGAAGGCCGAAACGGTAACTTGCAGTAGCGCAAAAAAGGCAGATTACTGGCCCAAAATGGGTTTATCGACGAGGTTTCGCCACGAACACCGTAGGCAAAGGGTTCTGCTGGCAGCGAGGGGCAAAAAGTTCCAAACAACTTGTCCCAGAAAATAAAGCTCCCACCAAAGTTACGGTTTGAGTAGGCAAGGTCATTAACGTGATGCACGCGATGATGTGACGGTGTCACAAATATTTTTTCAAGCAATCCCAGCTTAGGCATCAGCGCATTGTGGTTAAACAGCTGTATGCCGTAATGTAGGATGGACACGGTAACGAATACCGAGAGCGGCACACCAGCCAATGCCAGCAGCATAAAGAAGGGAATTGAGGTCAGCGACGAGTACCACGAATTGCGTACCCCCAAGGACAGGTTAAAGTGTTCCCCCTGATGATGCACCATGTGCACCGCCCACAGCAGGCGGAATCGATGATGCAACCGGTGCAACCAGTAAAATCCCAGGTCCCACACCAATAGTGCAAACAGCCAAACCAGTACTGATGGCCAATTATCCAGCCAGCCCAGGCTGTACTGCGACGCCACATAACCATAACAGGCGATTTCCAAGCCGCGAAACAGCCACAGCATGATATGGCCGGAGTTAAGGTTAAAGGTCACATCATGCCAATCAACACTGGCTCGTTGCCGCCGTTGCAGCAACAATGCTTCACCTATTACCACACACAGCATAAACACGATGGGTACCACAAGGTCCGTCATTGTCTGTCTCCCTAACAAATACTAGGCTGTGTCCCTTAATTGCACGTGAGCGCCGCTGGTGGTCATTTGCGCGCAGGGCAAGGCGTGAGCCGCGAGGTTTGGTGGACCAAATAAGCGGCGAACAACGCAGCAATGCGCGCAAATGGCCCCAGCCCGAAGGGTCGCGCCCCAAAAGCCCGTTCTCTGTGTTGTCGGGCTTGAACAGAGGGCCACTCTGCCCTTCACCCTCCGCCTTGATAACGGGCTTTTGGGTCTGCGACGGCACCACGGGCAATTAAGGGACACAGCCTACTGCTAATCCACTTAACACGCTGGCACGCAAGCCCTACAGCCAAAGCCAACCCGGCCCCACCAAGTGCATCCACAAACAGGTGACGGCGCAATTGCACAATCGAAAAGGCAATCGCCAAACCCCAGGCAACCAATAGTAGGTTACGCAGTTTTCTCCTGCTATCGAGCATCACCCACACGGCCAAAACCGTCAGCGCAATATGTAGCGAAGGCAGGCAGTTTTGTTTGGAGTCGATGTCGATCAATACCGCCAACAGGCTCGCACTGAGAGACGCGGACTGCGCTATGGGATAATCGATGGTTGTCGGCCAGAGCAGATAAATTGCCCCGGCAAGCAGTGCACTGAGTTGCATTGAACTTCTCAGCCATCTTAGCCTGCATGCAGGACAAAGCAGATAGCTGAGCGGAATAATGAGAAAAAAAGACAGATAGAGCCAAATGGCATGGGGACTGAATGGGATCAGACGGTCTACCCAGCCCGGAGTCAACTGATGCCCGGCCCCCTGCCATCGATCGCTGATGTTATAAACCAGACCAACAAAACCCCAACCAAGCAGCATTTGCCATAAACGATAGACCAGCGCTTTCATCGTACCCCCGGCGCTCGCGTTATGCGCCTACGCTTGGTATCGAACTGCGGCATAATGGCCTGAGCGTGCAACTGCCATTCCAGTTGCTCAGTGGCAATACCATGCTGTTCAAACAAGGAGATTAGCTGCGCCTGGCAACCCATTAACTCGTCGGGTAGACAGTCAGCTTTCAATTGTAGCCGCCTGCTGTCATGTTGGATCAAGCGATAATCCGCTATGGTCGGCAGTGCATTGGTGATCGCCCGGCGGCACAGATCGGCAAAAATCACTAGCGCCTCACCCTCGCGCCCAGGCAACAGCAATTGATCGTCGCTGCGCCCTTCAATACGCTCCAGTGCCATAGTCGCTTGCCCGCAAGGACAAGGCTGTAACCTGTGTACCAGGATGTCGTCCAACCGATAACGCACGATTGGCTGGGTACGGCGGGTAAAATCGGTGATCAGTGGAGTAAATCGCCGTTCATCAATCCATTGGGGTTCGACATGGATAAACTCTTCATTCAAATGTAAGGTGCCATGGCTACAGGTAGCGGCCAAAAAACCCTCAGTGGCCTGATACACCTCGCCCACTTCGGCAAACACCTGCTTCAACAACTGGCGATCCTGTGGTTCCAACACTTCGGCGCACGAAATCACCTTTTTGACTTGCAGCCGAAGCTCTCCCCGCTCAATCGCTCGAGCCAGGGCACACAGTACCTGCGCTGGAGCCACTACAATACTGGGTTGATCCTGCGCAATCCGCCGCAGATGGCCCGCAAAAGGGGCAAACAGATCGTAAAATATCAGACTAAGCCAGCGGTTGTTGACGCTGTGATACAGATTGTTATCTGCCCGGAGAAACAGCACGACTTTCTCACCGGCCAACAGCCCATGCGGCAGCATTTTTGCCAGCATGCCACCCGCCCAAATCTGTTGCTCCTGCGGGCTGACCACAAAAACACCCTGCCTGCCTGAAGTCCCCGTCGATAAGCCGACACTGTATTTCCCCACTTTCGGGGTAAAGTCACGGTCAACTTCGCTGCGCCGGGCACAGGCCAGTAACTCTTGCAACGACAGCCCGGCAGTGTTCATCCGATCAAAGTTAGTCATCATCAGCGCTTTATCCATCTGCGGCCATTCGCTGATCGGCAATGCATGGTATGGCCGGAAGTATGGGCTGTTAGCCAGCACTCGACGGGCAAAAAGCTTGAGTTGCCGTTTCTGATAGGTTTCCAGCACTTCGCGTTGCGTGAAACGTAACCGACGTGCCTGCCAGTAATGACAGAGCGTCATCAATGGGATCATAAATCCCCCTCATGGCACAGGCGGATCTCTGCAGCGCCACCACGATGCAACTGATTAAGTGCTTCGAGCGTCTGATAATAACTGCGTGGGTTGTCCATGATCAGGTTTGCCAATCGCGAGGGGCCGCGCAGTTGCTGATAATTCAGCGGCGACCAGGCCGCATCGCTCGCCAGTAACGTCCAGCCAGCGTCAGTTTGTACAAAAACGCCAAGATGCCCGGCGGCGTGCCCCGGCAGAGGCACTATAATGATTTGCCCGGCACTGCCCGGCAACACATAGCCTTGCTGAAAAGGTGCCAACTCAGCGGGCAGGCCCTGAAGCGGAAATGACTCGACAAACTGCAACGCGGATTCAAAATCCTCTGGTATCAGACCCGGCACAAAAGCCCTTCGCAAGGCGGCTATCCCGCGTAAATCACGGGTTTGCTGCCAACCCTCACCTGAGCAGATCATGTTAAGCGGGCTAAAATCACGCAGGCCGGCAATATGGTCCGCATGAAAATGCGAAATAATGACCGCCTGGATATCATTTATGTTCAAACCCAAGCTGTGTAGCTGTTTACTCAGTGCTTGCTGGGGTTCGAAATATACCGGCGTAACCTGACGATAGAGGCGAAAAATACCACTGGCAGTGTAATGCTGGAAATGGCTGGCATAACCGGTATCCCACAACCAACGGCGGTCACCCACCGTCAGCAGATAAGCCCTGGAGGGAAATTTGCAGCTACGCATGGCTGAGCCGCGAAGCGCCATGCAACCAAGGTGGGTACAATAGCCGATCTCAAAGGTGGTGATATCAGCCATTTGCCGATATCCCCTGTTTCTTCAGCCACTGTGCCGTCAATGCAATCCCCTCTTCCAGGGAGTAACGCGGCCGGTAGCCCAGTTCTCTGATCGCATTGGCATTATCCAGCGTCATATCAAAATAGGTTGCTGCAACACCATAACGCGTCAGCATCGGCTCTTTACCGGTCAAGTTGGACAGCATTTCCATCCCACAGGCTACAGCCAGCAATAAAGGGTATGGTACTGCGCGTACACGGTATTGCCAGCCAAGCTGCCGCGCAAGTAGATGATCCAGAATATCCACCAGCCGCTGAGGTTGCTGGTTGGTAATGTTGTAAATGCCGCCAGAAGGTAAATGCTCCTGGGTACTCGCCAAATCCATTGCGTGAACCACATTCAGCACAAACGTCATATCGAGATAGGCTGAACCACCACCTGGTAGCCGCAGTACTCCTTTGCCGTTCTGCAATTGTGCCAGGAGTCTGGGCATAATCACCCGATCATAGGGGCCAAACAGGCCTCGCGGACGCAAGATCAGGTATGTCGTCTGCGGATAACGGTGCAACACCGCCATAATGCTCTGCTCGGCATCGAACTTGCTGGCGGCATAATGGTTGGCAAACTCTTGGGCAAACTCACTTTCGGTAATTTGATGATGATGTTTAAAATCAAAATAGACCGCAGGCGTAGAAATATGGATAAAACGCTTTATACCGCAACGCCCGGCTGCCTTGGCGAGTCTCTCCGTTGCATAGGTGTTGGTCTGATAAAACGCGTTGCGATCGCCCCAGGGAGAAGACTTGGCGGCACAATGCCAAACGACATCGTAGCCCACCATTAATTCCTCACACTGTTCCGCCCCCGCTCGAGTAAGATCCAGCGCAGTAAATCTGGCTCCTTGCTCCTCCAGCAAGCGGCCAACGGCTTCATCCCGTCCGGTAGCATGAACCTGATAGCCAGCCGCCAGCAACCATTCGGCAGCATTCCGCCCCAAGCCACTGGTCGCTCCTGTCACCACCACCTTCATGACACGAGTACCATGCCGCCCAGCGTCAACCCTGCGGCGGTGCCGATCAGCATGACCCGTTGGCCGCGGTTCAGCCTGCCGTTGATTGCAGCTTCGTGCAGAGCCGATGGGATTGAAGCCGCCACCTGATTACCTCGGTAGCGATAGATGTCGATCAACGCCTCCGGCTTTACACCCAATCGTTTGCGCATATGCTCCAATGAAAGATGGCTGGCCTGGTGTGGCACCACGGTATTAATTTGTGCCAAAGAAACCCCTCCGGCAAAGAGCAGACGACTAAGGAAACTCTCTATCAGTGCCGAGGCCTGACGGAACAGTTTTTTTCCCTGCATTCTGAACAGGAAATCGCTGTCATTTATCCCGGCACGAGGGTTACGGCGCGTACCACCTGCACGAATTTCACACAACTCACTCCCCTCCGGGTAGGTTTCCATCAGGTACGATAGAATGCCGCTCTGCCCATCGCCACGCTCAACAATGACGCATGCGGCACCATCGCCAAAAATCAACGAAGACTCTTCGTCATTCCAGTCGATACCGCGCGAGGCGATATCTGCAGAAACAATGGCGATGCGTTGGTAGACTCCAGAATTAAGCAGCCCGGCAGCCACTTGCAACGCACTGATAAAACTGACGCAACTGGTATTAATATCAAAACTCGCCATGCCTGCAGGTAATTTTGCCACTTTGAGAATATGCGCCGCACTGAAGGGTAGAGCCTGTATGGCAATAGCTGAAGCAGAGATCAACAGGTCGATAGAGTCACTCGCGACGTTGTGACGAACCAGTGCATCCTCTATTGCGGCCGCAGCCAATTCAGCCTGACTGGCATCATTACTGGCATGAAATCGATGAATAATACCCGAGCGCTTCTCGACGTAACCATTGGGTTTATTTAATTGCCGATCTAACACCGAAGACTCAACGCATTTGGGTGGTAAGGCCGTGCCGGTTGCGATAATTTTCAAAGGAAGCAGGGTCCGAGGAATACTTTCAACGCCCATTATAATTGTTTAGCCCGATTGTCCATAATTCGTTTTGCCGTTGCTCAAGCATAATTAATCAAATGCCTCACACTATTCGGCCAAGTCCTTGTTCTAAATCATTACATTAATAACCAAAATTAAATTTCACTAATTTATTCCGCTTACTGACAATTAAGCTATCTCTCATAATTTCACACAGATACCACAACCCGCCGAACCAAGGAAATTCGCGCAGATAGCTACGCTGTTTTAAAGCTTATTTAACTCATAAGCCCCCACGGTTAACCTAACGGCTTAAATTCGTGCCACAGCGTAAATGAATGTAGAAAATAGATCCACAGGAATTGACTACCTGACGACAAAGTTATGCCTTAGCCGATATACCTGAAAGCAGCTTATGGCGTTGCACTTTACGCAGTGGTTAGGGTTGTGAGCCTCACTGGGTTTAAATCTGAAAATCGATCGTTTTATCCAAATGAGCCGAAAAAACTTTCTCTTTGATTTCCGTAAGCGATAAAACCGGGTTACATAGCTGGATAAATTTCCAGGCATAGTTTCTCTGTAACTGGCTGCGCTTCAACCCTAACCAAACGGTATTTGGTTCAAACAAATGTTCGGCATTCAGACAAACCAACCCACGATCTCTGTCAGGTTCGAAAGAAATATCAGCCACTATTCCCACCCCCAACCCCAGAGCCACATAGGTTTTTATGACATCAGAATCCTGGGCACTCAACGCAATATCCGCTGCCAGCCCTGCGGCTTTAAAGGCGTTATCCAGCCGCACTCTCCCGGTGATCCCGTGACGATAGGTAATCAGTGGCAGGGTACTGAGCATTTCCAACGTCACCACCGGCTGGCGTGTCAGTTCATGGCCTTCCGGAACCAGGATGGTATGGTGCCAACGATAGTAAGGAAATGCTGCCAGAGATCCCTCACTCATCAATCGCTCACTGGCAATTCCTATATCAGCCTCACCCGACGCCAGCATTGCAACAATCTCTTCCGGGTTGCCCTGATTAAGAACTAAACGTACCCTTGGGTATAAATTACGGAACTCTTTAATCACGCCCGGCAGACTGTAACGTGCCTGTGTATGCGTGGTGGCAATGTGCAATTGGCCAGTATCATTGTTACTGAAAACGTCTGCCAAGCGGCGAATATTATTCGCATCATTGAGGATACGCTCAGCCACCAGCAGCAGCTCTTTGCCAGGTTCCGTCATGCCCAACAACCGCTTCCCACGGCGGATAAATATCTCAATGCCAAGTTCTTCTTCAAGCTCACGAATATGACGGCTAACGCCAGACTGTGAGGTAAATAAAGCGTTTGCCACGTCGGTAAGGTTGTAGTTGCAACGTGCCGATTCTCGAATGATTTTTAATTGCTGAAAGTTCATTCTGCCCCTCTATTCGCCCAATAACATTAACGATATTGATACGAAGTCTGTTAACAAGGAACAAATAAGAAATTACCTTAGCTTATAGCTTTTTATGCTAAACGGTTTTTGGGCCAGTAAAAGCTCTCGCCGTAAGCAGCATAAATTAAAAATGATAATAAAATCAGATAGATAAATAAAAACAATCTTTATTTGAGTAATAGGATTTTGCAGTCAGAGTTATTAGATATAGGGAATAGATATAAACCAAACGTGGCGTCGCCAAAGACACCACGCATCATTCCCCGTTTCAGGCTATCGCCCCACTGCCAAAAGAGCCCGAATTGTTTTGCTGTAACCATTGCCGTACATAGTTGACCAGCTCGCCAATACAGTCGTCTTTCATACCGTGGTTCTTCAGTTCATTATCCAATGCAAACAAGTATTGAGCGTTTGAACCCAACGGGCCGCTGGCACTGGCAATCAGCGGAGCTATCACCTGATGACGAGTGTCTGCTTCAAACAGCGGGTGTTGCGGGTTCATCACAAACACCAGTGCAGTGACGACGTTACCATCGTCCAGACTCAGGTCACACCAAGTGGGCAGATAACAACCGGTGATCATCTCTCGCTTCCAAAGCAGCTCCAACTCCTCGCGCAGCGTATTCTCAGGCAATCGGAAAGCCAGACCAGCGGTTTGCCCACCTTCCTGCAACGCAAGCATACGCCCCGGTTGATTCAGTGTTCCACGCCCGGCAGTCAAACGCAGGCAAAAAGCCCTATGCCAGCCTTGCAAGGTTGCAGGACGCACTTCTTCAGATTCAAAGACTGGGTTCCACATCAGAGAACCATAGCCAAAAACCCATACCGGGCAATTATCTGGACGCCGCGACAGGGTGCATGCCAATGACGCTGAACGCTGTTCGGTGGTCAGCAACAGCGACTCCTCAATCGTGCCAAAAGCAGTTTTACAATCTGCTTTTTGCAGAAATTCTCGAGTTAACAACTACTACAACCTCCTGGGAATAGGGTTGCCCCAATCCCTTTGCCACTGTGTCTTTGTAATTCAGTACTCGTCACATTTCGAGTTGCCAGTGCTTTGCAGCACGCCACTCGAATTATTTTGAGTCTATTTATAGGTACGAAAATGTATTAATTCGATAAACTTTCCACTATAGACTTGACCATATTCTGTTCTTGCCTGGCGATCAAGTTTCTAGCCGTAATTACTATTAAAAATTATATAGTAGCGTCCCCTTTTTTCCTTATTTGGCTTTGAGAATGTTGTGATACCCAAAGTAATTCGAGTTGTTTGCAGGCGGCAACGCGGAAAGTGGCTACAGAGCACTAGGCTGTGTCCCTTAACTGGACGCGAGTGCCGCTGGTGGTCATTTGTACGCAGAGCAAGGCGTGAGCCGCGAGGTTTGGTGGACCAAATGAGCGGCGAACAACGCAGCAATGCGTACAAATGGCCCCAGCCCTACGGGTCGCGCCCCACAAGCCCATCCTCTGCGTTGTCGGGCTTGAACAGAGGGCCACTCTGCCCTTCACCCTCCGCCTTGATAACGGGCTTTTGGGTCTGCGACGGCACCACGGACAGTTAAGGGACACAGCCTATCTATCAAACGATTCTCATTATCAGATGGCATGGTATACTCGCCGCAGAAAAACAAAGGAGAATCTCGTGACGACCAAAGCCCCACGTAACCGCGCACCCTACCTGATCGAAGTCGCCAAACTGTGCGATATCACACCACACCTGCGCCGCATCACCTTTAGCGCCCCCGACCTGCATGATTACCCCTCTGAATCCGCTGCTGCACACATCAAAGTGTTTTTGCCGCGTGAGGGTCAAGCTCAACCAGATCTGCCTACCCTAAGCGAGAACGGACCAGTATGGCCAGCTGACGCCGTGCACCCGTTAATTCGCACCTATTCTATTCGTGCCGTGAGGCCAGAGCTTGGTGAGATTGATATCGAGTTTGCCTTGCACGACCATAGCGGCCCGGCAGTAGACTTTGCTCGCAAGGCTAAACCGGGCGATAAAATTGGCATCAGTAACCCTGGTGGCCCTAAACCGATGCTACCAAGTGCTGATTTTTACTGTCTGGCTGGCGATCCCTCTTCACTACCTGCCATTGCCGCTCTACTAGAAAATCTGCCCCCGCACCATAAAGGGCATGCCTTTATCCGCGTAGATACTCCAGCAGATGTGCTTGATTTACAAAGGCCCATCGGTTTTGAATTAAGCTGGGTCATCGGTAGCACGGCAAAGACCGCAGAACTCATCGCTCAATTTTGCTCGTTGGCGCTACCGGAAAACGGTACTTACTTCTGGTTGGCTGGTGAAGATCGCCTGGTCGTCGAATTAAGGCGTTACCTGCGCCGTGAGAGGCAATGTGAGCGTAATCAGCTCTATGCCGTACCTTACTGGCGCGAAGGGGAAAATGAGGAGGGGTACCACAATAAAAGGCACGAAATCATGGATAACATTGATTCCTGAAGATTAGTACCTTCCTAATTTATAGCGATAATAGCGCGTTAAAGCGGTTTTATGACCGCCTTCCTCTTAAAATCCATCAAGTCAGGTAAAAGTCAGCAAATAAACCGTTTTAAAAACGGTTTATTTTGTTATTCTTGTCACACAAAGCAAGGTGTTGCTTTCTCTAGTTTAAACAACGCTACATTTTGCCCCGTTCAACAAAACGGGTATATCCTATTATTAATCACAACTTTCTGGATATGCTACTCCCTTACCGGGAGCAGCGATGACGGGACCACGCAGTTTGAGAAGGAGATTTACCGCAATGAAGTCGCACAACGATCCTGGCCGATCCAAATCCCGCCATACAGAGTACTCCCTCATTTTTCCCATTGCTGCCTTGGTTGTGCTCAATATATGGGGAGCCACAAGCAATTTCCCATTAATTGTTGCCATTAACATTTTTGCTTTGGTGGGTATTCTCAGCAGTGCGTTCAGTGTGGTACGCCACGCAGACGTACTCGCCCATCGGTTAGGTGAACCCTATGGTTCTCTGATCCTTAGCCTGTCAGTTGTGATACTGGAAGTGAGCCTGATCTCAGCGTTGATGGCAACCGGCGACGCGGCCCCGGCATTAATGCGCGATACACTTTATTCGATCATCATGATTGTAACCGCCGGTCTGGTGGGATTTGCCTTGCTACTCGGCGGGCGAAAATTCGCCACACAATTTGTTAACCTTGGTGGCATCAAGCAGTATCTGATGGCGATTTTTCCACTAGCGGTGATCGTGCTGGTACTGCCAAGTGCCTTACCTGGTGGAAACTTTAGCGTCGGCCAATCGCTGCTGGTTGCGGCAATCTCGGCCGCGATGTACGGTGTTTTTCTGCTGATCCAGACCAAAACTCACCAGAACCTGTTCGTTTATGAACATGAAGATGATGATGGTGACCCGCACCACGGAAAACCTTCTTCGCACAGCAGCCTATGGCATGCCAGCTGGTTGATCGTGCATCTGGTGGCTGTAATTGCGGTAACAAAATTCAATGCCAACCCGCTAGAAGGCCTACTCACCAAGCTTAACGCACCTTCGCAGTTCACCGGTTTCCTGGTCGCGTTGCTGATCCTCTCCCCTGAAGGATTGGGGGCTTTACGGGCGGTGCTGAATAATCAGGTACAACGTGCAATGAACCTGTTTTTTGGTTCCGTTCTGGCCACCATTTCACTCACTGTACCCGCAGTAACGATTATTGCCACCCTGACCGGCCAGACGCTAATTTTCGGTCTGCAGTCTCCCCACATGGTAGTGATGCTGACGGTCTTGGTTTTGTGCCATATCTCCTTCTCTACTGGCAGAACCAACGTATTGAACGGCACCGCGCACCTGGCACTGTTTGCCGCTTATATGATGACCATTTTCGCGTAGATTGCTTATCTGTGAATCGAGGTACCAGAGGGTGCCTCGATTAATTTACAGCGAAGGAATTAACGTCTCAGCCTTACCACGCAACTTACCAAAATTGCAGTGTTTAACCGAAAACATGCACTTGCTCGAGTTCGTCTGCTTTCTGTTGAATGCAGGAAGATAATAATTTGTCTTTAAATTCAGGAGGTGGTGATTTTAATTGCTGCACAGCTTCTGGATTAACTTCAATCTCATGCAATTGCGCAAGCGAACTCTGGTTGATGCGTGACAAGACGTAATCGCCTAGGCTGTGTCCCTTAATTGCCCGTGGTGCCGTCGCAGACCCAAAAGCCCGTTATCAAGGCGGAGGGTGAAGGGCAGAGTGGCCCTCTGTTCAAGCCCGACTTTACTTCGAACGGGCTTTTGGGGCACGACCCTTCGGGCTGAGGCCATTTGCGCCCGACTTTTTACAAGATGCAATTTCATATAATCCGCTGCGGGGAAAAACCGATGTTTAACGTCCACATTGTGTCCACACTTGGGCGGTTTTTAGGGGGTATAGTGGTCTACAGTGAAATTTAACTCATTGTTTTACCGTTATAACCTAGATATAGCAGGCAAAGCAAAGGCCACCGACGTGGCCTTTGCGAACATATCAGATAGGTTAACCGTAAGCATTGAGCGTGTGCTGGCACAAAGCTGAGCGCACACAGTCCTGTTTCTCGAAGCGGATGATACCGATCATCTCGTCCTCTTCAAAGCGTTCAAGCGCATCGCTTAGGCCAGACTTCGTTCCGCGCGGTAAATCGCATTGGGTAATATCACCGTTAACGATAACCGTTACATTCTCACCCAAACGGGTCAAGAACATCTTCATCTGGCTTGCCGTAACGTTCTGGGCTTCATCCAGAATCACTACCGCATTTTCGAAAGTGCGTCCGCGCATATAGGCGAAGGGCGCGATTTCTACCTTGCCGATTTCAGGGCGTAGGCAGTATTGCAGAAAAGACGATCCTAAACGGCGTAACAGAATATCATACACCGGCCGGAAATAAGGGGCGAACTTCTCAGAAATATCCCCCGGCAAAAAGCCGAGATCTTCATCCGCCTGCAGAACCGGACGCGTTACGATAATCCGATCCACCTCTTTATGTATAAGGGCTTCTGCCGCCTTCGCGGCGCTGATAAATGTTTTACCACAACCAGCCTCACCGGTAGCAAATATCAACTGCTTGTTTTCTATGGCTAATAAGTAATGACCCTGCGCTTCATTTCTCGCCTTGATGGCAGAAGTATCCCGGCTGTCACGTGCCATACCGATAGATTCAACACCACCCATTTGCACCAGCGAAGTCACGCTTTCTTCTTCACGCTGACGATGGCTGCGCGCATCGCGGCGAATAACACGTTTGGCTTCACGACGTGCTTTGATCACTGCTTTTTGTCTTCCCATAGTGGCACCTTACAGTTTGTTTCACCTACCGCAGCGGCATCGCATGCCGCGCGATTATGTTACACACGTATTAGGTTATGGCCTCCTTCAGAGCCAATATAAGCCAATGAATAACGTGAATACGCGCCCGCAGGTAAATGGGACGTTTCTTCACAGGACAACGCGAATGTGCAAGATAAGAGTGAATTAGCCAGATTATTGCAAAAGAAGAGCCAGGAATCGGTCAGAAATTGAGAGTCGGAGAGAGAACCCTCGTTACAACGAGAAATCAGGGAAGGTATGTTATCTGTTCTTTGTAGCCCAACCAAGGACTTTACCATTAGCGATCCCCGCAGTGATATTTACAGCTTTAAGCTGTGCACCGAGTGAAACTACCGCCACATGATTACATTATAATGACATTCAAACTCTCCGTGTTACTAAAATGTAAAAAAATTATTATTTTTTCTTATCAGGGATACCAGAACACTATATCATTCCCACCCAACTCTACCAGACAGTTTATTTTTATGTTTATTATCATGATATTAACAATAACCCCCCTCACCTCTCGTTGGTGCTAAGATTAAAATTTAAGCAAATAAAAAACCCCATCTACTTTCTTCCTTCACGCACTTACCAGCTAATTAATCGCTATGTAAGCTGGAAAATCTCCCCCTGATTATCAGGGAGAGATGAGTAAGAGATTATACCGTTTTAAATTCGGCTTCTGCCTGATCAAAGCGCTCGGTCATTGTTGCCGAAGGTTTGCGCCCCAGCAAACTCACAACAATGATGGCGATAGTGGCAAAGAGAAAACCAGGAATAATTTCATAGAGATCAAGCCAAGCATAGTGTTTCCAGACGATTACCGTGATCGCCCCGATCAACATGCCAACCAGAGCACCATTGCGTGTCATACGTGACCACATAACGGAAATCAGTACCACCGGGCCAAAAGCAGCTCCAAATCCAGCCCAGGCGTAACTCACCAACCCAAGCACGCGGTTCTCTGGATTAGCTGCCAGGGCAATAGCCACCAGCGCTACCAATAACACCATGCCACGGCCAACCCAGACCAGCTCTTTCTGGCTGGCCCCTTTACGCAGGAAAGCCTTATACAAGTCTTCGGTGATCGCACTTGAACACACCAACAATTGACAACTGAGAGTACTCATAACCGCGGCCAGGATCGCCGAAAGCAGGATCCCCGCAATCCATGGATTGAACAACAGCATAGCCAGTTCGATAAAGACACGCTCACCGTTTTGCGAAACATCCCCAGCCTGATCGGGGTTATTAGCAAAGTAGGCAATACCGAAGAAACCAACCGCCATAGTCCCTACAAGACACAATATCATCCAGGTCATGCTGATACGTCTTGCGCTACGAATGGTACGATGGGAATCCGCTGCCATAAAGCGAGCCAGAATATGCGGCTGTCCAAAGTAGCCCAAGCCCCAGCCAAGCAACGACAGGATCGCCACCAGATTTAACCCTTTCATCATGTCCAGATTGGCTGGGTTTTGCGCTGCGATCACCAATAATGAACTGTCGATCCCACCCACAGCAAAAATGACAATTATTGGCGTGAGGATCAGGGCAAAAATCATCAAAGTCGCCTGTACGGTGTCAGTCCAGCTTACCGCCAGGAATCCGCCAATAAAGGTGTAGATGATTGTGGCCGCAGCCCCCGCCCACAGTGCGGTGGCGTAACTCATGCCAAAGGTACTTTCAAACAGGCGTGCTCCGGCAACGATGCCAGACGCGCAATAAATGGTGAAGAATATCAGAATGACGATGGCGGAAATGATGCGCAGTAGCTTGCTGTTGTCTTCAAAACGGCTGGTGAAATAGTCGGGCAGCGTCAACGCATTGTTGTTGGCTTCGGTATGCACGCGCAACCGCCCGGCCACCAGCTTCCAGTTGAGGTAAGCACCGATGGTCAATCCAATGGCAATCCAACTTTCCGAAATTCCCGAAAGAAAAATAGCGCCCGGCAAGCCCATCAACAACCAGCCACTCATATCAGAAGCGCCAGCGGAAAGGGCAGTAACAACACTCCCTAGCCTGCGGCCCCCTAAAATGTAATCGTCAAAATTGTTTGTCGCCCGGTACGCCATTAATCCGATCAATATCATCCCAAAGATATAGACCAGAAAGGTCACCAGCATAGGTGTGTTCATAGTCATTCAGCTCTCCACTTTGTCTGTACCCCTTCTCATCCATATTGCTGTGAACTTAACAATATATTGAAAATGTTAGGGTTTTCTTTATTTACGTTATCTGCGATGCCTTTCAATCGCCAAGATGCCAGAACGAGGCACCCAACGAGTTGGCAAAGACTGAAGATTGTTTTGTCCTTCCTAATCTAAACGCTGGCTATCCTAGATGAAGCCATCTGCAATCAACAAGACATTTAACAATCTAGTTACACAAAGTTAACCCTGCATCACACTTACCCATTTACGAGGTTACACCAGCAGTGACTGAAATGAGTTGCACCTCAACTTTAGGCCCTGTCAGCGCAAGAAAACGGTATTTACTTCCTCAGTAGCCCCTCAGATAGAACATCCACTTATTACTCAATAATGTTAAAAATTCGCTTGAACTCACACTTCACTCACAGGCATTATTTAACAAGGTTGCACAAAGTTGCAACATGCAGGATATTGTCTGCATTTACAGCATCAGCTTTCCACGAACCTCTGCCAAAAGACCCCTGAGTTCTTGCTATCAACATGTCTGGGAGAGGTTCCAAAACACAGGAGTTGGATCGGTATGGGCACTACCACAATGGGCGTAAAGCTTGATGAAGCAACTCGCGACCGGATTAAAAGCGCAGCGCAGCGGATTGATCGCACACCGCACTGGTTAATCAAGCAAGCCATTTTCAATTATCTCGAGCGTCTTGAAAGCGGTTCTGATATTCCAGAAATTCCGACGCTTGCCGCTGCCCTTCAGACCGAGGCGGACGATATTATGCCGCAAGAGCGCGAAGAGTCACACCAGCCATTCCTTGAATTTGCTGAACAAATTCTGCCGCAGTCCGTTACGCGAGCCGCTATCACTGCCGCTTACCGTCGCCCAGAAACCGAAGCGGTTCCCATGCTGCTCGAACAGGCACGCCTGCCTGCCGATCTTGCGCAAGCAACCCATAAACTGGCCTACGGGATTGCTGAAACCATGCGTAATCAAAAGAGCGCCACAGGCCGCGCGGGTATCGTGCAGGGATTGCTGCAGGAGTTCTCACTCTCATCGCAGGAAGGCGTAGCGCTGATGTGCCTGGCGGAAGCATTACTGCGCATTCCAGACAAGCCGACACGCGACGCGCTAATCCGCGACAAGATCAGTAACGGCAACTGGCAGTCGCACCTTGGCCGCAGCCCTTCTTTGTTTGTTAATGCCGCCACTTGGGGCCTGCTGTTTACCGGTAAGCTGGTTTCTACGCACAATGAAGACAGTTTGTCTCGTTCTCTGAACCGGATTATCGGTAAGAGTGGCGAACCCCTGATCCGCAAAGGTGTGGATATGGCGATGCGTTTGATGGGTGAGCAGTTTGTCACCGGTGAAACCATTGCTGAAGCGCTGGCTAACGCACGCAAGCTGGAGGATAAAGGCTTCCGCTACTCTTACGATATGCTGGGTGAGGCGGCCCTGACCGAAGCCGACGCACAGAAGTATCTGGTTTCCTATCAGCAAGCGATCCATGCTATCGGCAAAGCCTCAAATGGTCGGGGTATCTATGAAGGCCCTGGCATCTCGATCAAACTGTCGGCCCTACACCCGCGTTACAGCCGTGCACAATACGATCGCGTCATGGAAGAGTTGTATCCACGTCTGCTATCGCTGACGCTACAGGCGCGTCAGTATGATATTGGTATCAACATTGATGCCGAAGAGGCAGACCGCCTGGAAATCTCCCTCGATCTGCTGGAAAAACTCTGTTTTGAACCGCAATTGGCAGGCTGGAACGGTATCGGTTTTGTCATTCAGGCCTACCTAAAGCGCTGCCCGTTTGTCATTGATGCCGTGATTGATATGGCCAGCCGCAGCCGTCGCCGCCTGATGATCCGCTTGGTGAAAGGGGCTTACTGGGATAGCGAAATCAAACGGGCACAGGTAGATGGCCTTGAAGGCTACCCAGTGTATACCCGGAAAGTCTATACCGACGTTTCTTACCTAGCCTGCGCGCGCAAACTGCTGTCAGTCCCTAACCTGATTTATCCGCAGTTTGCCACTCATAATGCCCACACTCTCAGTGCCATTTATCATCTGGCGGGTAATAACTACTACCCCGGCCAGTATGAGTTCCAATGCCTACACGGGATGGGTGAACCGCTCTACGAACAGGTGGTAGGCAAAGTCGCTGACGGCAAACTAAGCCGCCCATGCCGCATTTATGCTCCGGTTGGTACTCACGAAACCCTATTGGCCTATCTGGTACGCCGTTTGCTGGAGAACGGTGCTAATACCTCTTTCGTCAATCGCATCGCCGATGCCACACTCTCACTGGACGATTTGGTTGCTGACCCGGTCAGTGCCGTTGAAGCCATGGCCACCAATGAAGGGCAAATAGGCTTACCTCACCCACGGATCCCGTTGCCACGCCAGTTGTACGGTGCTAAACGCGTCAATGCCAGCGGGTTGGACCTGTCAAACGAGCAACGGCTGGCTTCCCTCTCGAGCGCCCTGCTTACCAGCGCAGCGCAACAGTGGCGTGCAGAGCCGATGATCGATGCCGAGTTGGATCAGGGTGTTGAACAACCGATACTCAACCCTGCCGAACCGGGAGATATTGTCGGTTATGTCCGCGAAGCTACTGAAAGCGAAGTGAGCAGAGCGCTTGATGCCGCCGCCGTAGCCGGGCCAATCTGGTTTTCGACCCCACCTTCTGAGCGCGCCGCTATTTTACAACGTGCCGCCGAATTGATGGAAAACCAGTTACAAAATCTACTGGGTATTCTGGTACGCGAATCGGGAAAAACCTTTAGCAATGCCATTGCAGAAGTGCGTGAAGCCGTTGATTTCCTGCGTTACTACGCCAGCCAGGCATCTGAAGATTTCGCCAACGACAGCCATCGCCCCCTCGGGCCAGTGGTTTGTATCAGCCCGTGGAACTTCCCATTGGCCATCTTCACCGGTCAGATTGCCGCCGCGCTTGCCGCAGGCAACAGCGTGCTGGCCAAACCGGCGGAGCAAACTCCCTTAATCGCCGCGCAGGCGGTTCGTATTCTGCAGGAGGCGGGCATTCCTCAGGGCGTGTTGCAACTGTTGCCGGGCCAAGGCGAGACTGTGGGTGCCGTATTGGTTAATGACGCCCGTGTACGCGGCGTAATGTTCACCGGTTCTACCGCTGTTGCCGGTATATTGCAGCGCAGTATCGCTGGCCGTCTGGATCCGCAAGGCCGTCCGACGCCGCTGATTGCCGAAACTGGCGGCCTGAACGCCATGATTGTCGACTCTTCGGCCCTGACCGAACAAGTGGTGACTGACGTTGTGGCGTCTGCCTTCGACAGTGCCGGGCAGCGCTGTTCCGCCCTGCGTATTCTCTGTATCCAGGAAGATGTGGCGGAACATACGCTACAAATGTTGCGTGGTGCCATGGCCGAATGCCGTATGGGCAATCCGGAGCGGCTGTCTACCGACATTGGGCCGGTGATCGATGCCGAGGCAAAATCCACTATCGAGAACCATATCCAGGCCATGCGTGCCAAAGGCCGCAAAGTATATCAAGCGGCGAAGGGTTCCGGGGATGAGGAGAAAGAGTGGGCACGCGGTACCTTTGTAAAACCAACGCTGATTGAGCTGGAAAGCTTTGACGAGTTGCAAAAAGAGATCTTTGGTCCGGTCCTGCACGTTGTCCGCTTCCAGCGTGCCAATCTGAAAGCATTGATCGAGCAGATCAACGCTTCGGGCTACGGCCTGACGCTGGGGATCCATACACGCATTGATGAAACCATCGCCAAGGTGACCGATCATGCCAAAGTCGGCAACCTATATGTTAACCGCAATATGGTCGGTGCAGTGGTTGGCGTACAGCCTTTCGGTGGCGAAGGTCTATCAGGAACCGGGCCGAAAGCCGGTGGTCCTCTCTACCTGTATCGCTTGCTGGCTAACCGCCCGCTGGATGCCGTACAGCGCACGCTAAACCGTCACGATAAAGAACTTCCTCTGGAAGCCACAGTGCGGCCTACTCTGCTTGCACCACATCAGGCGTTGGAGCATTGGGCTGTTGCCGAGAACCTGCAGGACTTGGCCACTTTGGCTCAGCAATATGCCGAAATTTGTCAGGCGGGCACCATGCGCACATTGCCGGGGCCAACGGGAGAGCGTAATACTTATGCCCTGCTGCCACGCGAACGCGTACTGTGCCTGGCTGATAACGACACCGACGCTCTGACCCAGTTGGCTGCAGTACTGGCTGTGGGTAGCCAGGTAATGTGGCCGGAGGCGGAACTCCAGCGAGCCCTGTTCCGCCGCCTACCCGACGCCGTGAAGGCGCGGATCGCTTTCTGTAAGGACTGGGCGCAGGACAAGGTGGCGTTTGACGCGGTGATTTATCACGGTGATGCCGATCAGTTGCGCAGCCTGTGCGAGCAGATCGCTCAGCGCAGTGGGGCCATTGTCTCGGTACAAGGTTTTACCCACGGCGAAACCAATATCTTGTTGGAACGTCTGTTGATCGAACGCTCATTAAGCGTTAACACCGCAGCCGCCGGGGGGAATGCCAGCCTGATGACAATTGGTTGATTTTTAATGCTCAGTTGCCGACGGCAATAAACCTATACAACCCCGCGCACTGCGGGGTTTTTTGTACTCAGAGCAAAAACATAACCATTGTCATGTTAGCCGCAGCGTCTCTCAAGCCGAAGTAATGACTTTCCACTGACGCATAAAAATATCCACCAATCCATTAAGCTCTTCGCGTGTCGCACCGTTACTGGCCTGAACCGACATTCCCTGAATAATGCATGCGATGTACTTGCCCAACAAAGCACAATTGCTGTTTTGCGGAAGTTCGCCGATTAAAACGCGTTTTTCCAGACATTCGACAATCTTGTGCTCCGCAACATGCCTCTGCTGTCTCAGTTGGCTGAACAATGCATCGTCTGAGGCAGACATACCAAAAGTAGCGGCAACCATAAAGCAACCCGGTGGCGTTTGAGGATCGGTAAATCCATCGGCACTGGTGCGTAGCAGTTGTTCAATCACCTGAGATAACGGCAGATCTGCCTGCTCCAAAGGTAGCATTCTGGCATGTCCATAAGTGGCTAAGTACTTTTCTACCGCTGCACAGAATAACCCTTGTTTACTGCCGAACTCTGCATACAGCGAAGAGGGTTTGGTGCCCGTTGCTTCAACCAGTTCAGACATCGACGTTGGCTCATAGCCTGAACGCCAGAAAAGGCCCATGGCCTTTTCGAGTACCTGTTCACGATCAAATTTTTTCGGTCTGCCACGGACGGTCTCTGTTTGGATCTTTTTACTCATGTCAGCGGCTCCTTAGCCTGCACAGTCTTATTTAAGGAACGATCATTATAAAATAAATGCTCCCCAGGTACTACACCATGGGATCTTCGACAATAAAATAATGATCACTAAAAAATGATTGCACAACGAGAACCCTCAATATATCCTTTTAAATAACGATCGTTACAAAACACAAAAACACCATCTATCACCAAATGAAAGGATGAATGCCATGAAAAAAATGCCCCTGAAAATCGCCACTACAGCGTTTGCCGCTCTAGCTTTTTCTGCACTAGCGGCCACCACTGAGCCGCAGGTAACGCATCAGCCAATGATGAGCCTATCAAGCAGTGTGACGGTTTCGGGGTTGGCAACGTTGGCTGAGGTTGAAGAGAGCATTGCAGCTCAAGCAAAAGCCATGAATGCCAGCCGTTACAGAATTATTGCTGTTACCGGCAATAACAAACTTCATGCCAGCGCAGTGATTTACCGCTAATTGTGATAAGAGGAAAGGAATCATGAGATTACAGAAATTGCTGGGTATTGAAACGCCAGTTATTCAGGCTTCTATGGTGTGGCTTAACTCTGCCGAATTAGCGGCTGCCGTATCAAACGCAGGTGGATTAGGCGTGTTGGGCCCCAACGCCGGGCGGAAAAACGCCAACGGTGGGATAGCCAGTACTGTTGAAGATTTCCGTCAGGAAATAAAAAAAACCAGGCAGTTAACCCATAAGCCTTTTGCCATTAACTATCTGCTACCAATTGAGGGTGTCGAAATCAGTTTTCAGTATGCCGAGCCGCTGCTGGAGGTCATTCTACAGGAGAAAGTGAACATCGTTATAACCAGTGGTAAGGATATAACAAAAGGTGAGCGCTATATTAAGCGGCTAAAAGAGGCGGGGGTTATCGTGATCCACCGTGAAATATCCCCTACAGTTGCAAACTCGATATTGGCAGAAAAAATGGGGGTTGATGCCATTATTGTTACCGGGCATGAGGCGGGCGGGCACTTGAGCGAACACCGCATAAGCACCCTGACTCTGCTGCCCCAGGTTACCGATGCAGTAAAAATCCCGGTGATTGCCGCTGGGGGCATCTATAACCAGAAAACGGCAAAAGCCGCTAGGGCAATGGGGGCCGCTGGGGTCTACGTGGGTACACGCTTTATTACCACCTTTGAGTCACCAGCCAGTCTCAATACTAAGCAAGCGATCGTTAACGTGCTTTCTCAAGAACTGGTAGAGATAAATACGCCTGCAGGAGATGTCCGCGTTATCGCTACCGAGAGCATCCTGGCTGGCCGTGGAGACAGCGAGGTGGGCATCATCAAAAAAGGCATGCTTGATGGGGATCATCTGAATGGTGTGATCACGGTTTCCGAATCCGCCGGAGGCATTGAAGAGATCCGCAGTGCCAAAGATGTGGTCTGCGAACTCTCCTTTGCTTTCGCTTAACCCAGCGGCAGTTCGTAGCGGCAACTGAAATTCAATTTGCTTAAACACTTGGCCGCGCGGCCAAGGGGGGATTATCCCCCCTTGGCTAGGTTACTGATTAAGGAACTTATCCAGAAACTGCTTGGTGCGCTGGTGCTGCGGATTAGCGAACAGCTCTTTCGCAGGGCCCTGTTCCACAATACGACCGTGATCCATAAAAATGGCGCGATCGGCAACGTCACGGGCAAAACTCATCTCGTGCGTTACAATCACCATCGTGCGCTTCTCTTCTGCCAGTGCGCGAATGGTATTGAGCACTTCGCCAACCAGTTCAGGATCCAGCGCCGAAGTAGGTTCATCGAAAAGAATAACCTCTGGCTGCATCGCTAGCGCCCTGGCAATCGCTACGCGCTGCTGTTGACCACCAGACAAACGTTTAGGATAAGCGTGTTCTTTGCCACTCAGCCCAACTTTTGCCAACAACTCATGGGCACGCTGTTCTGCGCTGGCCTTTGCTTCTCCTTTAACGATCACCGGGCCTTCGGTGATGTTTTCCAACACTGAACGGTGCGGGAACAGGTTAAAGCTCTGAAAAACGAAGCCAACCTGCTGACGCAGGGCCCGCACCTGATTCTTCTGTTTGCTCAGCGGGCGTGCACCGTCGATCAGGATATCCCCGACGCGAATGGTGCCAGAATCAGGGACTTCCAGCAGGTTGATACTCCGCAGCAAAGTGGTCTTGCCGGAACCGCTCGGCCCGATAATGGCCACCACCTCTCCTGAATTTACCTCAAGGTCGATCCCGTGGAGCACCGTCTGTCCTTTGAACTGTTTAACCAACTGTTTAACTTCGATAGCACTCATTGGTTGGTTACTCCTGATCCTGACGGTTAACGTGCGCTTCCAGGCGGTTTTGTAGCGCGGAAAGCAGGGTTGCCATCACCCAGTAGATCAGTGATGCCGCCAGATACATGGCGAACACTTCTAGCGTACGCGAGGTGATCAATTGTGCCTGTCGGAATAACTCCGGTACCTGAATGGTGGCTGCCAGCGAGGTGTCCTTAACCAACCCGATAAAGCTGTTACCCAGTGGGGGCAACGCCGTTCGTGCCGCTTGCGGCAGGATCACCCGGCGCATGGTTTGCCAAGGCGTCATACCGATGCTGGCTGCCGCTTCCCATTGGCCTTTATCGATCGACGAGATCGCTGCACGCAGCGTCTCCGACGTATAAGCAGCAGTATTCAGCGAGAGCCCTATCAGTGCCGCAGGGAATGGATCCAGTTCAATGCCAAACTGCGGTAAACCGTAATAGATCATAAATAGCTGGGCGATCAACGGAGTACCGCGAAACAGAGAAACATAGATGCGTGAAAGCCAGGATATCGGCCATAACGGCGAAAGGCGCATCAGCGCCAACAGAAAACCAAGCATTAAGCCAAGTGCCATGCCTCCCAGACTGAGCTGGAGGGTCAGGAGTGCACCTTTCAATAAAAATGGCGCTGAGTCCAGCGCCAGTTGGATACTCTCATGCATTATTTAGTTACGTCCGCGCCAAACCATTTTTCAGAGAGTTTCGCCAACGTACCGTCCTTCTGCATTTCAGCAATCGCCTGATTGATCGCTGCCAACAGCTCCGGATTGTTTTTGCGCACCGCTACACCCGCTTCCTGACGAGAAAATGCTTCACCTGCTACGGCCAGCGTATCGCCGGTTTTTTTCACCAGGTCCAATGCCGCCAGGCGATCAACCAGAATGGCATCAATACGACCTACTCGCAGATCCTGGTACTTGGTCGGGTCATCATCGTAGGTACGTACATCAACGCCCTGCACGTTATCACGCAGCCACTGCTCGTAGTTGGTTCCCAGACCGACACCCACTTTCTTGCCTTTCAGTTCTTCAGCCTTGGTAATGGTGCCTTCATTGCCTTTTTTTACCAGCGCTTGAATGCCAGAAACCGTGTATGGCGTAGAAAAATCGTATTTTTTCTTGCGCTCGTCGGAGATAGTGACCTGATTGATCGCCACATCAATACGTTTAGACTCCAGAGAAGCCAGCATGCCATCCCATTTGGTTGGGGCCAGCTTGGCCTTCACACCCAAGTGTTCAGCCAACGCCTGGGCAAAATCCACTTCAAAACCGGTAAGTTTGCCATCCTCACCCTGGAAACTGAAAGGAGGATAGGTTCCTTCAAGACCGACAGTCAGCGAGCCACGCTGTTTGACCTGCTCTAACAGATTATCTGCCGCATAGGTTTTAACACTCAACCCAGTGGTCAGCGCAACGGCCATCACCCCGAGTAGCAATTGACGACGCATTTTAGAAAAGATCATACACACCCCATCTGTTGTTTATTATTTTGATATCCGGACATTAACAGCCGCACTACTTTCATAAAGTAATATAATTTACTTATACCCGTCGCCCTTCAAGCTGCATGGGTGTTGACTGCGTTACTCGGCCCATGCTGGGCCTCGCCCCTTCGGGGCCGCTGCAAGCAGCGTTCAAATCTGCTTGGCAGATTTGTCACTCACCCCAGTCACTTGGTTTACCAAGCTCCTGGGGGTTAATGAGCCTCATCCCTGAGGCTCACCCTGCGGGCAGCGCAAGCGCTGTTCAAATCGGTTCCTGACCGATTTGTCGCTCAGTGGCCGCCTACATGCAACTTGAAGTAACTTGGGTATAGCTTACTTCTAAATGGAATAACTAGGTTATTTTTATACCTGAGGATGGTAGGCGAACAACGCCGGTGCCCCGCCCGTATGAATAAACAGGATTGGGCCTTCATCACGAAAGCGCTGCTGGGTAATACCATCAATAAGCCCGGCCATGGCTTTGCCAGTGTAGACAGGATCCAACAATACCCCTTCCTTCTGCGCCAACAGTTTTACCGCCGCCATACCTTCCTCGTTTGGCATACCATACTGCGGAGCAAAGTAATCATCCCACAGGGTGATCGGTTCCTGCACCTCAATATCCAGCAAACAAGCAACCGCCTTTTGCAATTGCTGCACTTTAGGGAGTTGATCAATGACTTTGCGCGAGACGGTGACGCCAATCAGTTCAGTATCCGGTAATTGTTGTTGCAACCCCACAGCCAATCCGGCATGAGTTCCGGCACTGCCAGAGGCCACAACGACTGAACTGAAGTTAATCTCGCGGCTTTGCGCTGCAATCTCCAGTGCACACTGCACATAACCCAGTGAACCCAGAGCGTTTGAGCCACCCACAGGGACAACATAGGGGCGGAAACCCTGTGCTTCCAGACGAGTGGCGAGATCCGCCAGCTGCGCCTGGGGATCGTGTAAGGCATCACACATAACCACTTCGACGTTGAAAAGCTCGAGTAGCAGGCGGTTACCGTTAGTAAGGTAATTCTCAGCTTTGGTATCGATAGGGTTTTCCAGCAGCGCTACGCACTGCAACCCAAGTTTGGCTGCCACGGCGGCTGTCTGACGTACATGGTTAGACTGAATTGCACCGGCCGTGACCAGTGTATCGGCCCCCTGGCGCAACGCATCAGCAGCCAGAAACTCCAGTTTTCTCAGTTTATTGCCGCCCATCGCCATCGGCGTAACATCGTCACGCTTGATATAAATATCACGACCAAGATATTCAGAGAGACGGGATAACTTTTCAAGCGGCGTGGCTGGGCCAACAAAATCCATGCGCGGAAACTGCGCCAGTTGCTGTTGCAGATTCACAACTTCCCCCGAGGTATAGAATAATAACGTCTAAAAGATAGGTTTATCAGATGTGCTATGAATTATCACTCTTTATTCTTAAGGGAAGAAAAATTCGGAGCTATCCAAGTCAAACCACTAGGCTGTGTCCCTTAATTGCACGCGAGCGCCGCTGGCGGTCAATTGCACGCAGAGCAAGGCCTGAGCCGTGAGGTTTGGCGGGCCAAATAAGTGGCGAACACAATCTCATTCAGCACTTTCCACTGACGTACGTAGAGAATCTGGTTTAACTCCACCTAAATTTCGATCACTTCTAGCGTTTTTTTCAACCTGAATTAAATGTAGCGTTCAGTGGCATTCTACGTTTAGTGACCAACACAAAATTCGATATCATTGAGGCTGATGACAACGTCGCCTTCTGACCCGAGATACCCGGGCCTAGCGCACCGAGGGGCGCTCCGACGGCTTACGCCGTTACGACCCCATCGGCACGCTCTCCCTAATAACGGGGTTTGTCAGCAGTCTGATATCATTCTCTATCGTTTGCCTACACAGTTATACCCTTCATACTTCAAATTGCTTGGGTGTTGGCTGCGTTACTCGGCCCATGGGGCCGCTGCAAGCAGCGTTCAAATCTGCCAAGCAGATTTGTCGTTCACCCCAGTCACTTACCTGAGTAAGCTCCTGGGGGTTAATGAGCCTCATCCCTGAGGCTCACCCTGCGGGCAGCGCAAGCGCTGTTCAAATCGGTTCCTGACCGATTTGTCGCTCAGTTGCCGCCTACAAGCAACTCGAATTATTTTGGGTATAGTAGTAAAAGCATCAGGTTTTAATCTCCCCGTATCACTTAATATTAGCCTCCAACAGGAGAGTTAACGTAAACGTTGCATGCAACTTGCAACAGGACGACTATTCTAAGATTTTGCCTAATTGATAATTTAAATGTTCAGATATATTGCCGAGAAGACCTGCACATATTATCATTCACAACATGCTCACGATCTCATTTGGTTTATTACAGCCCGGTGCGATTCGTTTGGATTTTTATTTATCTAAAGGCGCATCCCTGTTTGCGGTTCGAGTCGTAGGCATGCGATGTTTTTTCCGACTTAAGCAATCAACAGGCTAAAATGCAATTATGACAAGTACTATCGATTACCTGATGACATTCCGTAAATGCTCCAGTTTAGACAGCCTGGAAAAAGTCTATGACAAGCTTAATTACTCACTTGCTGACGACAGTGAAATTAGCAATATGTACCGCGCAGCCGATCATCGCCGTGCAGAGTTGGTCTCAGGAAAGCTGTTCGACTTAGGGAAAGTACCGAAGTCACTCTGGGCGCAGGTTGTTTAATTTATTACTATTTCCATACACAGCATTTTTAACTTTCATAGCATTTTTTTCAGCTGCAAGATTTACCGTTGCACGTGATACAAAACACATTTATTTCGCGGATAAAGCTCTACTCTTTTAGCTGTTCAAGTTACTGGTATACTAGTTGAGCTCAGTAACCTCACCCTTTAGGGTCACTGAATGCAGCGTTCAAATCTGATTTCAGCAGGCGTGTTAATGTTAGGTTAAGTTAGGTTAGGTTAGGTTAGGTTAGGTTAGGTTAGGTTAGGTTAGGTTAGGTTAGGTAATTGTAAATACAAATTGTAACGATAGGAAATTGTTGAGCAACAGGAGTAGAACATGGAATATCGCAACGTTCTGGTTGCAGTTGCCGTCGCCGCAGACAGCCATCGGTTGGTGAAAAAAGCAGTTTCTATCGTACGTCCTTACAATGGTCAGATTACCCTGGTAAGCATGATTGCCAACCCTGAAATCTATAACAGCTTTGCTGGCCCTATGCTTGGCGACATGCGCGCACTGATGGAAGAAGAGACCCTGTTATTCATGGAAGAGCTTTGCATGCGTGCCGATTACCCCATCAACCATACGCAGATTATTCATGGGGAACTTGGCGATTGCCTCACCTACGCCAATCAACAGCAACCGTTTGATCTGGTTATTTGCGGCAACCACAGTAACAGCATGATGAGCAAAGTCGCCTGTTCTGCCATGCGTTTTATTAATACCAGCCGTATTGATGTACTGATCGTTCCGTTATAATAGTTAAGCTATCATTTCCAGTTATATACTCGTCATACTTCAAGCTGCATGGGTGTTGGCTGCGTCCGTTCGCACCAGTCACATAGTGGGCTATGCTCCTGCCGACTCTCGGTCTTGCTGCATACATGCAACTCGAATTATTTAGAGTATAAATTTTAATTAGTAATTAAATTTTTATATGTAAATCAAGGTTAGGCATTGCCGCCATATTCTAAATAATTACAGTTACAAAAAGGTAACAATCCAAACGTTGAGGATTTATGTCAGAAAATGTCGGATGCCAAAATGTTAGCACGGTTTGCTTAGAGCATGGCGAGCATATAAAAACGATTCCATAATTAAGTTAGATATTATCTCCTAATATTTTCGTTTGTTACCTATGAAACTCTTGTTAATCATCCGCAGGTTTTATAATAGTACGTCTACTTTAAATAATTCCAGTTGCATGTGGCGGCAAGAAGTTGGCTCAAAAAACCCAGCAGCTTGGAGTATAGTGTGATTCAGCCATCCAACTCATTCCCACCTCTAAGGAGCAAACGATGT
The DNA here is from genome assembly GCF_044865145.1 of Serratia aquatilis. Classification (NCBI taxonomy): domain Bacteria; kingdom Pseudomonadati; phylum Pseudomonadota; class Gammaproteobacteria; order Enterobacterales; family Yersiniaceae; genus Serratia; species Serratia aquatilis. The sequence continues at coordinate 2,998,056 of NZ_CP173186.1, forward strand.
CTCAGCAACAGCAAAGTCGCCGTTTTGTTTTAGCCTCACGCCCACATGGGGAACCGCAGGCGGAAAACTTTCGTCTGGAAACCGTCGACATTCCTCAACCCGCCGTCGGCCAGTTACTACTCCGCACTGTCTATCTCTCACTCGATCCCTACATGCGTGGGCGTATGAGCGATGCCCCCTCCTATGCACCGCCGGTTCAACTCGGGCAAGTCATGGTCGGCGGTACATTATCCCGTGTTCAGTCATCACAACACCCTGATTTCAAGCCTGGTGACTGGGTTCTTGGGTATGACGGCTGGCAGGAATATGCCTTATCGGACGGTATTGGGCTACGTAATCTGGGGGATGGATTGCAGCACCCTACCCGCTTACTTGGCGTGCTGGGTATGCCGGGCTTTACTGCCTATATGGGCCTGTTAGATATCGGTCAGCCGCAAGCGGGTGAAACTCTGGTGGTTGCCGCCGCCAGTGGTGCGGTAGGTTCAGTGGTCGGGCAAATTGCCAAGCTGAAAGGTTGCCACGTAGTGGGTGTCGCTGGCGGTAAAGAAAAGTGCCGTTATGTCGTGGAGGAACTTGGCTTCGATGCCTGTATCGATCACTACTCAGCCGATTTTGCGACGCAGTTGGCTGCGGCCTGTCCACAAGGTATCGATATTTATTTTGAAAACGTTGGGGGGAAGGTATTCGATGCGGTTATTCCTCTTTTGAACACTAAAGCCCGGATCCCCATTTGCGGTGTGATTGCTCAATACAACTCCACCGGATTACCCGATGGCCCGGACCGTTTGCCACTGTTACAGGGCCTGATCTTACGCAAACGGATAAAAATGCAAGGTTTTATTATTTTTGACGATTATGCCCCCCATTTCGACCAGTTTTTGCAACAGATGAGCGAGTGGGTTGACCAGGGCAAGATCAAATTCCGTGAGGATGTGGTTGAAGGATTTGAGAACATCCCTCAGGCATTTTTCGGGCTGCTGCAAGGTAAAAACTTCGGCAAACTGATTATCCGCGTTGCCAGTGAGTAATCCAATGCTCAGGGCGCGCTGCGCCTTGAGCATCTATCATTAGACACTTTTGCCATTCAGCATTTTTTAACCGTCTGATAGATATCCAGATCATAGTAGCCATCGGCATCAGAATCATTCAGATAGTGTTCATAGCACACACCGTCTATCGGCAGATAACCACTGGCAGGCAACACCTTTTGGTAGAAGTTGCTCCAGGCCGTTTCAAAATCACCATCGGTGATCCGAACACGGTGAATAGCGTACTCTCCAGCGGGCAACTCTTGTATCGACAGCGCTTCGCTACCTTCAGGCAGTACAAAGTCATCCGCAACCGTGAACGTCACATCGGCACGTAATTTTTTCGGATCAACCTCAGCCGGATCGTCCCAATACAGGACCAGCCATTTTCCCAGGGGTACACCATGCTGTTGTTGCCAAGCCATAAGACGCTGACAGCCCGGTGGAATCGATTGAGCATAAGGCCCGATCACCCTTAGCCCCACTACTTTTTCAGCTGATTTTTGTTCAATTCTTATACTCACGTGCTGTTTTCCTCTCACAATCAGTCTGGTTAACGCCGTCAAGCGCCAATCTCGGTTCTCACATCCAACAGTTCAGGGAAAAAGGTCAGGTCTAGCGCCTTTTTCAAAAAGCTGACACCGCTGGAACCTCCGGTACCTGATTTGAAGCCGATGATGCGTTCTACAGTTTTCATATGACGGAAACGCCACAGATGGAAACTTTCCTCGATATCCACCAACTTTTCTGCCATTTCATAGGCTTCCCAATAAGTTTGCGGGTTATCATAGATCTGTTTGAACGCCGGTAACAGTTCAGGATTACGCTGGTAAGGTTGAGTCCAATCACGTTCAGTAGACGCCTCTGGGATCGGAAAACCATGGCGGGAGAGATAAATCAGGAACTCGTCATACAAGCTCGGAGCCTCGAGGATCGCCTTTAGCGCAGCATATTTTTCGGCATCATCGCTAAAGACCGCCAGCATGGCGGCATTCTTATTACCCAATAAAAACTCGATTGAGCGGTACTGATGAGACTGAAAACCCGACGAGTTACCCAGTACACCGCGAAATTCCACATACTCCGAAGGCGTCAGCGTTTCCAACACCGCCCATTGTTCAAACAGCAAACGTTGGATCTGCTTTACTCTGGCCAGAATTTTAAAACAATGGCTCAATTTATCCTGTTGAACCAGCACCCTGGCAGCAAGCAGTTCATGAAGCATCAGCTTCATCCATAGCTCAGAGGTCTGATGTTGGATCACAAACAGCATCTCATCATGGTGCTGGGGGTTGGAAAGCGGGTTCTGGCAAGCAAGTAATTGATCCAGGCACAGATAGTCACCGTAGCTCATTCGTTGCGAAAAATCGGTCACGATGGCACTTTCTAATTCCCGCTGATTCATCTTTTCTCTCCATAATGCCCTGGTCTTCACCCAGGTGAATGATATTTCTTGTTAGCGAAATCATGAAAAACAACCGCTCATTTGATTAACATATATTTAACAAAAAAGATAAGACCAGCATCGCAGAACCTATACCTATTTATCAGCGTGTCACTACGCCAGAGCAAGGATTACTCCTGGCTGTATAGGTTCGCGTATAGCTCTAGGCTGTGTCCCTTAATTGCACGCGAGCGCCGCTGGCGATCATTTGCGCACAGGGCAAGGCGTGAACCGCGAGGTTTGGTGGACCAAATAAGCGGCGAACAACGCCGCAATGCGCGAAAATGGCCCCAGCCCGAAGGGTCGCGCCCCAAAAGCCCGTTCGAAGTAAAGTCGGGCTTGAACAGAGGGCCACTCTGCCCTTCACCCTCCGCCTTGATAACGGGCTTTTGGGTCTGCGACGGCACCACGGGCAATTAAGGGACACAGCCTAGGCTTTGGTTGCTGAATTCAGTGCGTTCCGCCGGGCATTGCACCCGGCGGAAAATCGGCCTAGAACCACGTACCAAATCGACGGATGTAGATACGTTTCATCAATTGTGCCACGGCGCAGTAGCTAACCAAGGTTGCGACTAACCAAGGGAAGTACTCCCACGGCAGCGGTTGCAACCCGACCCACTCGCCAAGCGGGGAGAACGGGATATAGATACCGAATGCCATGATAATCCCGGTGGTCAGCAAAACAGGTAATGCTGCCGTGCTCTGAATGAACGGGATCTTCTGAGTACGCAGCATGTGGACTACCAAGGTTTGTGACAACAACCCTTCAATAAACCAACCGGACTGAAATAATGCCTGATGCTCCACACTGTTGGCGGCGAATACAAACCACATCAGCGCATAAGTGGTGATATCGAAGATGGAAGACGTAGGTCCGATCCACAACATAAAGCGGCCAATATTCTTGGCATCCCACTTACGTGGTTTGCGCAGGAACTCTTTGTCCATCTTGTCCCACGGCAAAGAAAGCTGGGAAATATCGTACATCAGGTTCTGTAACAGCAAGTGGATCGCCAGCATTGGCAGGAAAGGAATGAAGGCACTCGCCACCAGCACAGAGAACACATTACCAAAGTTGGAACTGGCAGTCATATTCAGGTATTTGATGATATTACCGAAGGTTTCTCGTCCTTTGATAACCCCCTCTTCCAGCACCATCAGGTCTTTTTCCAACAGGATAATATCGGCTGATTCCTTGGCAATGTCAGTTCCCGTATCGACAGAGATCCCCACATCCGCATCTCGTAATGCTGGGGCATCGTTGATGCCATCACCCAAGAAACCGACCGTGTGGCCATTCGCCTGCAACATTTTCAGCACGCGTGATTTCTGTAACGGCGTCAGCTTGGTGAATACCGTTCGCTGTTCAACTTCACGCGCCAGACGGGTATCATCCATCTGTTCAATCTCTGTTCCAGAGAGTGGCTCACCCGGTTCTAATCCAACATCACGGCAAATTTTGCAGGTAATAACTGGGTTATCTCCGGTAAGTACCTTCACCGTCACACCATTCTCCTGCAATGCCGCAATAGCCTTTTGAGCACTTTCTTTAGGCGGGTCGAGGAAGGTCAGCAGTCCTTCAATCACCAAATCGCGCTCATCCGCGATACTGAGTGGTAGCGTGCATCCCTCTTGGCCCAGATCGCGTGTTGCCAGCATCAGGACGCGAAAACCATCTTCGTTATATTCGCGAGCCAAGGCCTGCAATGCACTTCGGCGAGCATCGTCAAGTTCATGTATCTGTTGTCCCTCTCGAATGTGGGTGGCGATCTCCAGCATTTCCTCAACTGCCCCTTTGCAAATCAGCAGTTGGTTCTGTTGTTCATCCTGCACCACAATCGACAGGCGGCGACGCACAAAGTCGAACGGCAGTTCATCAATCTTGCTATAACGCCCTAGAGCCTCAACCCCGGGTTTTCCTCGGCCAAAACGGATCACCGCCTGATCCATCAGGTTTTTCATACCGCTCTGGTGAAAGCTGTTCAGCCAGGCCAAATGCAGTACATGGTTATCTTTGCAGCCATTAACATCCAGATGATGCTCAAGAATAATGCGATCCTGTGTCAGGGTACCGGTTTTATCAGTACAGAGTACATCCATCGCACCAAAGTTCTGGATCGCATTAAGGCGTTTGACCACCACTTTACGGCGTGCCATCGCAATGGCACCTTTCGCCAGGTTTGAACTGACGATCATCGGCAGCATTTCAGGTGTCAGACCAACAGCTACCGCCAACGCAAACAGGGTTGCTTCAGTCCAGTCTCCTTTGGTGAAGCCATTAACCAACAGGACAATCGGCACCATCACCAACATAAAGCGTATCAGCAACCAACTGACGCTGTTAACACCTCGGTCAAACGCAGTTTGCGAGCGCGTACCCACTATCGATTTTGCAAGAGATCCGAAATAGGTACGATCTCCGGTCGCGACTACCACCGCCGTGGCCGTACCGCTGGCAACGTTGGTCCCCATCAGACAAATATTAGATAGCTCGAGCAATTCACTCTCACTGGATGCATCAATTTCTGTCGATTTCTGGCTCACATTAGCCAGTGCATCATATTTTTCGACCGGGATGGCTTCCCCGGTCAAGATAGCCTGGCTGATAAACAGATCGCGGGAATTGAGCAAGCGCACATCTGCTGGCACCATATCTCCAGCGGAGAGCTGGATGATGTCACCCGGCACCAGTTCGCGGATCGGGATTTCTATCGCCTGTGCCTGTGCACCGAAGTCACTGCGGCGCAATACCGTTGCCGTAGTTCGCACCATCGACTTTAGGGATTCGGCTGCTTTATTGGTGCGATACTCCTGCCAGAAGCGCAGCAACCCACTTAGCGTGACCATGATCAGAATAATGATGACACCAGTAAGATCGGTTTCTTCACCGTGCTGAACCGGTAACCAATAGTCGGTAAAGAAACTGATCCCTGCCAATACTATTAATACAAAAATAAACGGGTTGTTAAATGCGCGGATCAATTGCACTAATGCATGCGGTGCTTTCTCATGGGCAACCTGATTGGCACCAAAATGTTGCAAGCGCTCCTGAGCATCCTCTGTCGTTAACCCGATGCGATTACAGTTTAAATTCGCCAGTGTCTGATCGAGACTATTTTTTGCCTCGAGTGCGATGGCATATGGCGTGCGGCCTTTATCTCGGCGACGCATATTATCTTTAATGTAGGTCATAACACTATTCTCTTATTTTACTCTACGCACAGGGGAAACCCGCCCAGATTTAAGGGTGAATATGCGCAAAGTGGAATTTATACCCTTCATACTTCAAGTTGCATGGGTGTTGGCTTCGTCCGTTCGCACCAGTCACATAGTGAACTATGCTCCTGGCGACTCTCAGACTTGCCGCGTTACTCGGCCCAATTCTGGGCCTCGCCCCTGCGTGGCCAGCGCAAGCGCTGTTCAAAAACGCATTGCGTTTTTGTCATGCAACTCGAATTATTTTGGGTATATTGAATAAGCGCTGCTTACGTAATTATTATTGCGTTAACAGCGCAGAGTAATAATTAACCCGGGAGGAACATCCATATCACTTCCTTATCACCTTATAGGCGAATAATAACTAAATGGGTAATTCCGAAGCGATACGCCAATTAACCGCACTCACGCTCCGCTCTAAACTGACACGGCAGACAATACCTTCAATATCTTTTTGAGCTGCCGGGTTGGCAATAATTTCTGCGCAGACTTCTAATTGACCGGGAACGGAAATGTCGGCGCTGCGCAGTGACTGCAAGTGCAGTGCCACACCGTTTAACGCTTGAAGAATCAGTGTGCGGACCAGGATTTCATCCTGCTCGCCACAAATCACCTGAATGCGATAACGCAGTTCCAGATCTACCGCTTGCTGCTGCGGTTGCAAATTAATACGCTGTGCCGCTTCACGCAGCAATATATTGGCACACAGGATAACTAGCGTCGCCAATACGGCTTCCCAATGTTGCCCGAGGCCACACAGAACGCCGATAGCCGCCGAACACCACAGAGTGGCCGCCGTATTCAAGCCACGGATGTTGAGCCCCTCCCGCATAATCACACCGGCCCCCAGAAAACCGATACCAGAAACCACCTGTGCGGCAATACGCCCGGCACTGGACGGTTCTGCTGCAACAGAGCTGAGGATAAAAACGGCAGCCCCGGTCGCCACCAATGAATTGGTCCGCAACCCAGCCATCCGCTGTCGCCATTGCCGCTCGGCACCAATCACGGCCCCCAGGCTCATCGCCAGTAATAAATTCAAAACAAAAGGAGTCATAGCCATGATCTTCCCCTTCATTAACAACATGAGGTTGAATCATGTGCTTTTAAGCACACGCGTAACAATGCCGAAATAAATCAGCTGGTCAGCGTATTAATACCCGGAGGGAAAAGGCTGTGGCGACTAAATACCATAATAATATCCGAATCAATTTTCCCGATGCATTTATGCCTCGGGTACGACAATAGTGTTCGGGTTTGCACAGATCAGAATAACTTGAGAAGGGTGCTGCCCGCCGTGTTCGGCAAGCAACAAATCAGGAGGATTGGTCAACTTGCCTTAATTATTACGCTACTACTGCAACTGTCCAATTATTTTTCCTCGCTGAAATTTTCGTTGGAGTATAGTTACATGGTGTTACGAAGTAAAGATTAATTTATTAAACGAATACTAAACTGAATTATGCCCTTACAATCTGAATAATTTGAATTAGATGATAAAAACGTAATGCGCTTCTGAATAGCGTCTGCGTTGCCCCTTAAAAGCGAGGCCCAGACTTTGGGCGAGTATAGATTGGTTCGTTGCCTGCATTGATGCTCCCCTATTATTTTCAATCAAGGAGTAACCTGATGGAAACAGTCTCCAAAATCATGCTAAATGAAATCTGGAAAAGCCTGGTTCATAATCCCGCCCCTTTGGAGCAGATCACGCTCTGCGGCGAAGGGGCATTGGCAAGCGTGTTTCCGGTCAGCGAACTAGCTACAGCTTGCTGGGGAGCCGCTGGGTTGGCCTGCGCACACCACTCCACCTGACAGGAACCGCACTATTATGGGAATTACCCGCAACGGCACTAGGTACCTCTGCCCCTGATTGACAGCGAGAATAAGTCAAATAGCTATTTAGATCAGTTGTTGTTGTAGCCAATTCAGCAGTGCCTCAACCGCCAGTGTGAGGCCGGTGGTGCGCGGCCATGCCAGATAAATATCGTCGTCACCCAACCGCCTAGGTGCCGCTAACGGAACCAACCTGCCTGCAGCAATGGCATCGCCCGCCAGTATCGTTTTCAACAGAGCAATACCAAATCCCTGTTCTGCGGCTCGGAGCAATAGCCCCGCATCGTTGAATATCGCCAACTGTTGCCCACATCCCGTCTGACCATCTAACTGAAACCAATTGCGCCAAGGGGTAACATCATGCTCTAGCAGCGGAATCGAAGCATCTCCGGCAGTAAAAGCCTGCTGCCATAGCTTGGCTAATGCAGGGGAAGCCACCGGCTGCACTTCTCCAGAAGCGATGAACTTTACCTCTACGCCAGGCCATTGGCCTTTACCGATACGGATCGCGGCATCGAATCCTTCATGCTCCAAATTCTGTATCGCCAGGGAAGCGTCGATATCCAAGGTGATCCCTGGGCAAGCTCGGTGAAACTCGCCCAACCTGGGTAGCAACCAGTAGTGGGCAAATGAAGGTAATACACTGAGCCGTAACATCTGACTGCTGGCAATCCGCCTAACCCTGTTGATTCCCTGCTGCAAAGAGAGCAATACCGGTTCGGCGACTTCCAGCAGTTCACGGCCTGCGGCATTCAGGCGTACCCCTCTCCCCGTGCGCTCAAACAAGGGGCACCCAATAGCCTGTTCGAGCAACTGAATTTGTTGACTGACCGCCCCATGTGTCAGATGGATCTGTTGTGCGGCTGCACGCAGATTCTCCAGCCGTGCGGCAAGCACAAAGGTCGGTAGAACATGTAGGGGAATACGCTCATTCATTACTGGTTAGCCTTACTATCCAAAAGGGTGACTTTTCATCGATATTAGCACCAACTCAAAAAGCCTATAGTTCTGTCATACACTTTATCAATCAAAGGCAAAACAGATGCACCCGCTTCTCCAGCAGGACCTTGAAGATTTACCCAGCATACTTGACCACACAAACCAACTGGCGCAGGTATTTCTAGCCGGATTGGACGGACGCCCGGTGTGCCCACCGATAGCCGAACAACAGCTTAAAGCGGGTGATGAACAGCTGTCTGCAGAGGGCTGTGGCGCACTGGCGGCATTAGATAGCTTTTGGCAACGTTATGCTCCGGGAATTTCCGGCAGTGCCGGACCACGCTATTTTGGATTTGTTACCGGGGGAAGTACGCCAGCGTCACTGGCAGCGGACTGGTTGGTTAGCACTATTGACCAGAATAGCCTGTTGAGCAATGACACCATCGCCGCCGCTATCGAACTGGCTACCATCGAGCAATTAAAAGCACTGCTGCATTTGCCTGCAAGTTTCACCGGTAGCTTTGTCAGTGGCGCCACTATGGCCAACTTTGTCGGTATGGCTATTGGCCGCCAGTGGTTAGGGCAACAACGCGGTATCGATGTCGCACAACTTGGGTTGAGCGCATTAGGTCACGTACAGGTGCTGTCTGCCAATGCCCATTCCAGCAGTGTAAAGGCGCTCAGTATGCTTGGCATAGGGCGTGATGCGCTGAAGAGTATCGCGAGATTGGTTGATTCAGAGGTTATTGATACCGAGGCTTTGGAACGCCATCTTGCCGCAACATCGGATCTACCAACGATAGTTCTTGCCAGCGCAGGTACGGTAAACACCGCGAGTTATGACGATCTGCCTGCTCTGTTAGCACTCCGCGAGCGCTACCCGTTTTGGTTACATGTCGATGCGGCCTTCGGTGGCATAGCGGCATGCTCGCCTTCTTATTCCCACCTTTTGGAGGGGTGGCAGTTCGCCGATTCTATTACCGTTGATGCTCACAAGTGGTTGAATGTGCCTTATGACAGTGCTATCCAGTTTACCCGGCACATGAGTACCCAAATGCAGGTTTTCCAGAATAATTCTGCTTATCTGGAAGCGCCATCGCTACGTCCAGACGACTACCTACACCTGACGCCAGAGAATTCCCGGCGTTTTCGCGCTCTGCCTTTATGGATGGCCCTGAAGGCTTATGGTCGCAGTGGGATGCAAGAAATTGTCGAACGTAACGTGATGCTGGCACGCCGTTTTGGCGACAGTTTGGCAGCCAGCAACGGGTTCCGCCTGCTGGCGCCAGTAAATCTGAATGTGGTGTGCTTCGCACTGGAGGATATTTCAGGTGACACAGAAGCTACACGTAACCACTTTATTCGGCTTTTGGATTTGCATGGTGTCGTGCGCTGTACCCCGACCCACTTTAACGGTCAGCCAGCCATTCGTGCAGCTCTGGTCAACTGGATGACCGAAGATCGGGATATTGCGCTGGCATTAGCCTCGATGCAAACCTGTAGAACACTGCTTGAAGAGTAGTATCGCAAAGCCTGATAACACTGTTTTTGTCTACCGCCACTGCTGAATATCCGCAGTGGCGCTCGAACAACAGAATGAACTCATTCACAAAATCAATGTTTAAACTCGGCCCCTGTTTCAGACCACCGCTAAGCGTAGCAACCTCATTCGTTCGCTGTCACAGGCTTGGCTGTGTCGCTATAAGAATGGCTAAGCAAGTGAGGTATTTTTATAAATCAATCAGTTAGCACCACGCAGTCAAAAGTTGAATGGTTGATAAGTTCATATAATTAATTGTTTGAGCAGGGATTTTGTGACTCGGTATAGATTTTCAGCATGAAAAATGTAACAACTGATAAAGATACATGACAGCAATCCAATAAATAATCATTATCATTTCAGTGAATGTATTGATATAATCATTTGAATAAGCAGGTTAAATAGCATTTTATGATGTTGCTCGACCACTAAAATGGCTAAAAAAAAACCAAATAAACGAAAAATTCAAGACATGAATTATTTTTAAGAGTTATCCTCATCCAGTTGAATTAAGATCACACAATGACATTCAAGCCGAACGGTAACAATACCGTCATTTAGGTGATACATGATGATATTACGAGCATCCATAATGGCTGACAGCAAAATGTAGCAACTTAAGCCAAACTGATGGGTTTACCACGTTAAAAAAATTAATCCGAAAAGACGTTGAGTCGTGGCTGTTTTATTGATAGAAATCTAGGCTACTTAAAAAGTAATTCATTTGTATATTTTAGCCTAGACTCCAGGCTTTTTATCGCTAACACCGCAGGAAACGGATTTAAGTAAGGTGCTATATGCCAGCAATCATAATGGATTCATGCAGTTATACTAGGCTAGGGCTTTCTGATTACCTGATATCTCATGGGGTAAAAAAACGCCATATTAATGCAGTCGCTGATATCGATGATCTGCAAGAAAAGTGCAATGATTTAAAGCCTAACTTGGTATTTTTGAACGAAGATTGTTTTATACATGAAGCGGACGCTACAGAAAGAATAAAACGGGTGATTTCTCTTAACCCCGATACATTATTCTTCATCTTCATGGCTATAACCAACGTACATTTTGACGACTACTTATTCGTACGCAAAAATGTGATCATCTCCTCGAAATCAATCAAACCGCAAACCATGAGCCAGCTGCTTTGCCACTACCTGGAGAGCAAAAGCAACCGCGTCGATAAAGGTCCGCTTGACCAGACACCAGTCACACTGAGCCAAACCGAGTCAAACATGCTACGCATGTGGATGTCAGGGCAAGGTACGACAGAAATTTCAGATCAGATGCAAATCAAAGTAAAGACCGTCTCTTCGCACAAAGGCAACATCAAGCGGAAAATCAAAACGCACAATAAACAGATTATCTACCATGTTGTGCGCCTGACCGACGTTCTTACCAGTGGTATATTCGTCAATAGCCGTTGATGTAAGAAGTTCGCAAGGCATCAGCTAAATGAAAATTAACTGAGTGCAATAACCACCTAGTGGATCCGAAATACCTGCTCGTATGGGCATACTCTGTCGCGACGGGTATTATCGCTCCTTGGCGTCCCCCCGGTTATTTTCACCAAGAATTATCCTAATAGTACTTTTAATCCATCTTAGCCAACTTTGCTTGAGCAGAAATGCGAGAAAGTGAGGTTTACTTATCTTCTGAACTGCGCGGTTCAACGAAAGTACCGTCGCTGCTATCTATCTCATTGAAGAACCAGATTCCAGCAGGATAATCATCCAAGGACACCAGATACATAATTCCTTCACTAAATTCTTCCACCGCCAAAACTACGCCTTCGCGACGCGGACCACCATCGGTTTTTACCGTCACCAGATCGTTAACTTTCATGATTTACTCCATCACTAATCTTGGATCCTGGATTTGAGTTTATTGTAGCCACTCGCTACCCCCGTCGATTGCCTCGCAAAGGCAGGCTAAGCGAGGATTACTGCTAAAGCTTAGCAGAATGGTCTCGTAACGCTTCTGCCCCATCAAACAGCATTCGCGGACTTGCAGCGTGAAGCCTTCTCCCCCAAACTACAGGCACAAAAAAACCCGCCTTAGCGGGTTTTATTAATCAGCTAATAGCCGATTAGATAGCGGTAACGTTAGCCGCTGACGGACCTTTAGCACCGTTCTCGATAGAGAACTGTACATTCTGGCCTTCAGCCAGGGTCTTGAAGCCTTGATCTTGAATAGCAGAGAAGTGTACGAACACATCTTTGCTACCGTCTGCAGGAGTGATGAAACCAAAACCTTTAGACTCATTGAACCACTTCACTTGACCTTTGATCATGTTAGACATGTCTAATTCCTTCAATAATAAATTTAAGCCACTATAGGCGCGATATAGCCGGTTATCAGTTACTTATGGAGGCACTAGAAAGGAAATTCGTCAGAGAAGTGCTATCAAGGATAACGCTTTTAATTTGAACTACTTTACTCAAAATGTCGTGCATAAATAGGTCTGTACCACAGGCCGAGAAGTATTAACTCATGCCTGGTGTTTAATAGCAACTCTTTTTATCCACAGGAATACAGAAACGTGTTCGACTGCACAATATTCACCCCAAGTTGCTGAAATTATCGACGTTATCTTCCCGCTTTGGCTGTTGCAAGGGATAATCGATTACCACTTTATTCACAAAACTCTGCCTCAGCATCGTATCCAACCTGGTTACATCGCATGACGTGCGCAAGTCCACAAATCGCTCATCTGTCATTTTTTCGTCACAAAACCGTCACGGCGTGGCCATATCATAACCAGCGACTATCCTCATAAGGTCGACTCCAAGGATTTCAATCATGACTATCGTTAAAGCAGTAAATCACCAGCAAGCAGAAACGCTGATCCGTTCCGGCACCGCTAAAAAGATTGAGCTAGCTTATGATATTGATAGCGATGACTTTTTCCAACTGGCCAGTTTGTGGTGTGACCAGGGTGCGAAAATTTCAAAAGGAAAAGAGCACTTTATCGTATCCCTGAAAGGTTTCCGCATTCCCCCTAACGATTAGGCTCATGCCGCCCGCAGCGGCGGCCACTCCTGTCGGTGTAAACTCCTGCTATCGTTCACATGCCAAAACTGTTATCTCTATTAATGGATGGGGCATATGCCCGTTTACGCAGATAAGGAGAATGGCATGTCAGCCAATACACAGCTGCCTAACAGCATGAAAGTCATAGAGATAACCAACCCTGGAACGCCTGACGTTCTGGTACAGGCAGAACGCCCGCTGCCATTACTGGTGCAGAATGAAATACTGGTTAAAGTGGCCGCAGCTGGCGTTAACCGCCCTGACGTAATGCAGCGTCGCGGACAATATGCACCGCCCCCTGGAGCCTCAGATATTCCAGGGCTGGAAGTCGCAGGTACTGTAGTTGCCGTTGGCGCAGATGTACAACGCTTTGCGCCCGGCGACCAGGTTTGTGCATTGATCGCCGGTGGGGGATACGCCGAATACTGTACAGTGCATGAAAGTAATGCACTGCCGGTACCGAAAGGCTTCAGCATGGTTGAAGCAGCAGCAATCCCTGAAACCTTTTTCACCGTTTGGGTTAACGTCTTTCAACGCGCCCACTTAAAAGCCGGGGAAACGATTCTGATCCATGGGGGTACCTCCGGCATTGGAACGGTGGCGACTATGCTGGCCAAGGCGTTTGGAGCATTTGTCATCACTACCGTTGGCTCAGAAGAGAAGCGTCAGGCCAGTCTGGCGCTGGGTGCCGATGTGGCAATCAATTATCGCGACCAAGACTTTGTCGAACAGACCAAGCTCGCTACCAACGGCAAAGGTGCCGATGTGATTGTCGATCTAATCGCTGGGGAATACGTCGCGAAGAACTATCAGGCCGCAGCGTTTGATGGGCGTATCGTACAGATCGGGACGCAAAACGGCGTAGTCAAGGAACTGAACCTGATGCCTTTACTACATAAGCGGCTCACCCATACCGGATCAACCCTGCGAGCTCGCAGCGTGGAAGACAAAGCACAAATCGCCGCTGATTTGGCTAAAAACGTTTGGCCATTGCTAGAACAGGGCTCAATAAGGCCACAGATTTTCAAAACATTCCCGCTGAAGCAGGCCGCAGAGGCTCATACCTTGATGGAGTCCAGTGAGCATATCGGTAAGATAGTCCTGACCATCTAGGCTGTGCCCCTTAACTGGACGCGAGCGCCGCTGGCGGACATTTGTATGCACAGCAAGGCGTGAGCCGTGAGGTTTGGTGGACCCAATAAACGGCGAACAACACAGCAATGCGTACAAATGGCCCCAGCCCAGCGGGGCGCGCCCCATACCTTAAACCCATTGTGCATGATTGAGTTTTCGCCGAGGCTAACGCAATCAATAATCCTCCTTTCATGCTATTTCTTGTATTCGTCTACGCCATTGCTTCAGTGTGCGACGGTTCAGCAACATTACTATTTATGTGATGAGTAGTTACTTGCCAGAACAAACTGAGTAATCAACTTCAGTAGGCTATCAGGCGGCATGTTCATTTTCTGGTATTCGCTACCCTGTAAGCATGTCTACTCAAATAGGAGCCCGATTATTTCTGGTTTGGTTTCCATCCCATCGTATTTTGATTTGTTTAGGGTAAATGTATGGAAAAACATGCAAGGATGCGAAAGAGTGGTTAAGATTGTTCTCGCCGCATATGCAATATAACCTCCACAAGCTGGGATGCCTTTATGCAGTTGCAAGACCTCCAGAAACGAGTCCAATCCTCACGTGACGTTCGCCTTTCCCCATTGCCCTTTCAGGCAGCTATGTTTGTCGTTATTGTGGTCGTCACACTGATAGCTTTCAATACTTGGCAAATCTGGAATGCACATCAACGCAATCTGCAAAGTGCCGCAAAAGATGCCGAAAATCTTGCGCGCTCATTAACACAACATGCCGAAGATACTTTTGCCCAGGTAGACAATAACCTAATAGAACTGAATGAACGTATTGAAACCGAAGGGTTAGGCCAACAGCAGCAAGCGCGTCTACAAAAAGTCATGCGTGCCCAGGTAAGTAACTTTCCACACTTGCACGGTAGTTTTATCTACGACGCACAGGGCAATTGGATCCTGACATCCAGTGGAAAGCCGCTTGGCCATAGCAATTATGCCGATAGGGAATATTTCCAATATCACGTCAGTCATAACAACAATACCGCATATATCGGTGCTGTTATTCGCAGCCGGACGACCGGCGATTTGGTTATCCCTGTCTCCCGTCGGCTGAATCACCCAGACGGCAGTTTTGCTGGCGTGGTGGTTTCTACGATCTATGTAAATTATTTTCGGCAGTTTTATAACAACTTTGCCCTTAAAAATAATACTTCACTCAGCTTGTTACGGTCCGACGGAACTATTCTGTATCGCCGCCCTGATAGTGAGGATGCTATCGGTAAAAACATCTCGCAAGGGGTTTTATTCCAAAAAATACTGCCGTATTCAGCATTTGGCACCGCCACAATCACCTCAGTATATGACAATCTAGAGCGGATCTACGGTTATTCACGGGGTGAGCACTATCCGTTGGTGATAACGGCAGGATTAGCAAAAGATGACGTGCTGGCCGACTGGCACAGTGATGCGGCGTTGTTTATTATCGGTGGCGGTGTGCTGCTATCAATATTGGTTGCTCTAGGCCTGGTTCTGATCCGCCAGATAAATTACAGCGTGCAAACCGAAGCCGAACTGACCCGCACGCGCGATCAACTAACTCTAATGAACCATACGTTGGAAGAGCTGGCCCTGTTAGATGGTTTAACCGGCTTGGCCAACCGCCGCCACTTTGACATCGCGCTGAAGAATGAAATGACACGCGCGGCGAGAAATGATCGCAGTATCGCCCTGTTGATGCTCGATATTGATTACTTCAAGCAATACAACGATATCTACGGCCACGTCGCTGGTGACTTGTGTTTACAGCAACTGTGCAGAATGCTGAAAGGCATGGCCAGCCGCTCCGGTGATTTGATGGCACGCTACGGTGGGGAAGAGTTGGCAGTTATATTGCCTGACACTGACATGCAGGGCGCTCAACTCTTTGCTGAACGCGTATTAACAGGTATCCGCGAGCTCAATATTGCACACAGCGGTAGCCCGATGGGAATAGTCACCGTCAGTATTGGTGCCAGTGCCAAGATCCCACATCCGCATAACGATACGCCGATCGGCTTGGTTAATTTGGCGGACAATGCCCTATACAACGCAAAAAAAAGTGGCAAAAACAAGGTTTGCACCAAATGACTCAGTGAGTAGCGGAGCACTCTTCTCTGGTGCTCCGCTTGCCCGGTTTTACTCTGCCACACCGAAATCAGCTTCCTGCCGTGCTACCAGCGTCAGAATACTGTAAAGCGCTACCGCCTGCTGATGTTGGTTAAACACTTGCACATCCCAAACCACCACCCCATGCGGGCGATCTTCGGCGGTTTTTTGCGGTTTACGGATTTTCTTTTTACACGTCAGCCGTACCTGGATGGTATCGCCAATCTTCACCGGCTCGATGAAACGCAAGTTTTCCATACCATAGTTAGCTATTACCGGGCCGACGCCGGGGTCAACGAACAGTCCAGCTGCGGCAGAAACAATAAAATAGCCGTGCGCCACCCGTTCGCCAAACAGCGATTCTGCCGCGCCGATCTTGTCCATATGGGCATAGAAATGATCGCCACTTAGACAGGCAAAATTCACAATGTCAGCCTCGGTAATCGTCCGCCTGGCCGTCAACAGGCTTTCGCCAATTTGCAACTGCTCAAAATACTTGCGGAATGGATGCACCTGTTCCTCAACCACATTGGCACCACGCACCCACTCGCCCCCTATCGCCGCCAACATCGAGGGGCTTGCCTGGATAGCCGTGCGTTGCATGTAATGTTTTACCGCACGTAGTCCTCCAAGCTCCTCGCCCCCTCCTGCACGCCCGGGGCCGCCATGCACCAACAACGGTAATGGCGAGCCGTGACCGGTTGACTCGATTGCGGCATGGCGGTCGAGCACCAACAGACGGCCATGGGCACAGGCGGTTGCTCGAATAAAGCGAGTCGCCAACGCTTCGTCCGCCGTAACCAGCGATCCGGCAAGACTACCCTGCCCCAATAACGCCAGCTCAATGGCCTGCTCACTATCCTGGTAGGGCATCAGCGTGGCTACCGGACCAAAAGCTTCGGTACCATGCACCGCCTGGTGATTGAATGGATCCGCACAGTACAGCAACGTGATGGGATAAAATGCCCCCTGTTGCACATTATCATCGATGAGTGCCATCTGCTGCCACGCAGCACCGCATAACGGTTCGCATCCATTTTGCAGCAGAAAATCCACCTTTTGTTGTACGTCATCGCGCTGTTCTTGGCTGACCAGCGGCCCCATACGGACCTCTTCGCGTTGTGGGTCGCCGATTTTCACGCTGGCAAAGCGTTGTAGCAGCGCCTGTTGTACCTCTTCGACCCGTGCAGCTGGCACAATAATTCGCCGAATAGCGGTACATTTTTGCCCCGACTTACTCGTCATCTCACGGCTTACTTCCTTGATGAACAGCGAAAACTCTGGCATCTCAGGGGTAACGTCTTGCCCTAATACGCAGCAGTTTAGCGAGTCAGCCTCCATGGTGAAGGGGATAGATTTTTCCAACAGACGCGGATGAGCGCGCAGTTTTTGCCCGGTCTGTGCTGAACCGGTGAAGGTCACTACATCCTGGTAATCAAGATGATCGAATATATTCCCGACACCACCGCAGATCAGCTGTATCGCACCTTCAGGGACCAGCCCGCTATCGGTAATCAACTTCACCATTGCATGAGTCAGTTGTGCAGTGGCGGTCGCCGGTTTGATGATCGCTGGCATACCCGCCAGCCAGGTAGGTGCCAGCTTTTCCAACATACCCCAGCAAGGGAAATTAAAGGCGTTGATATGCAGCGCTACGCCAGGGCGCGAAGTCAGCACATGCCGCGCAGCAAACTGCGATTGCTTGGATAGCGGGATCAGTTCGTCTTCAGGCCACAGCGTATCATCAGGTAATTCCCGCCCAGCCAACCCCGCATAGGAAAACAGCGTCGCTATTCCCCCCTCAATATCCACCCAACTGTCATTACGGGTGGCGCCAGTCTGATAGGAGATTTGATACAGCGCCTCTTTATGGACCAGCAGATACTTTGCCACTGCTTTCATCATCTGGGCACGCTGCTGGAACGTCATCCCCGCCAATGCCTTGCCGCCAAGCTTTCGGGCATAGTCAAGGCTATCTGCCAGTGGCAATCCTTCTGAACATACCTGAAACAACGGCTCACCGCTGGCGGCATGATAGATTTCGCGGGATTCACCCTGTCCATATACCCAGCGGCCACTGAGATAACTGTTTAACTGCTGCATCCTACCCCCCATAAATTCATTATTTATTTCAATACACAGTATTTACGTATCACATATTTTATAAACATTGCCAAGGTTAATTAACAAAATAAAAACAAAAGCAAGAAAGGACACCCGCCCAGCACCAAGGCACCAGATTTTAAAATCAATAAAAATCAATATATTAACCAACACACATGTGACTCACGTCGCATAACGGTCTATTACTCATTTGATTTTATTGTTACCAAATTGTAAGTTACGAGTTATCAAAGTGATTCATTTTTAAATTAAAAAAACACAAATGCGAATCATCAGAGGTTGAAATGACAACAGCTACACAGCATCAGCAGCATTTTGATGACAAGATCGCCGCCGATATCTCCATCGAGGCTAAAGACTGGATGCCTGATGCTTATCGTCAGAATCTGATCCGCCAAATAGGCCAGCACGCTCATTCCGAAGTGGTCGGCATGTTGCCAGAAGCAAATTGGCTGACACGCGCCCCCACTCTGCGGCGCAAAGCCGTATTGCTGGCCAAAGTGCAGGATGAAGCCGGGCACGGCCTTTATCTCTATAGCGCGGCAGAAACGCTTGGTTGTTCCCGTCAGGATATCTATCAAAAGATGCTGGCAGGACAGATGAAGTACTCCTCGATCTTTAACTACCCAACGTTGAACTGGGCTGATATCGGCGTTATCGGCTGGCTGGTTGACGGGGCCGCCATCGTCAACCAGGTCGCTCTGTGTCGCGCTTCATACGGCCCTTATGCGCGGGCGATGGTGAAGATCTGCAAAGAAGAGAGTTTCCACCAGCGCCAAGGCTATGAAGCGGTGATGGTCATGGCACAGGGCAACAGCAAGCAAAAAGCCATGCTGCAGGACGCCATCAACCGTTTCTGGTGGCCCGCTCTGATGATGTTTGGCCCGAGCGATACCGATTCTCCCCACAGTGCTCGCAGCATGGCCTGGAAGATCAAACGGCACAGCAACGACGAGCTACGACAAAAATTTGTCGACAATACCGTCCCCCAGTTAGAGGCACTGGGGATGTCTGCGCCCGATGCCGATCTGGCCTGGGATGAAGCCAGTGGTCATTACCGCTTCGGCGAAATCGACTGGAATGAGTTACATGAAGTGATTAACGGACGCGGGCAATGCAATCACGAGCGTCTGCAAGCCAAGCGCAAAGCCTGGGAAGAAGGTAGTTGGGTAAGAGATGGTGCCATGGCCCATGCCAGCAAACGTGCGGCTGATGCTGCTTAATCGAGGAGAGAAAATGACACACGCACAATGGCCACTGTATGAAGTGTTTATCCGCAGCAAGCAGGGCTTGGCACATCGCCACGTTGGCAGCCTCCATGCGGCAGACGATCAGATGGCGTTGGAGAACGCCCGCGATGCTTATACCCGCCGTAACGAGGGGTGTTCAATCTGGGTGGTGCAATCCTGCCATCTGGTCGCCTCACAAGCGGAAGATCGCGCGGCATTCTTCGATCCTTCAGACGACAAAATCTACCGTCATCCGACGTTCTACACCATTCCAGACGGCATCAAGAACATGTAGAGGCAGGCAATGACAACATTAAGCGATGCAAAAATCAGTTATGTCCTGCGTTTGGGAGACACGCCCTTGATCCTGGCGCAGCGTCTGTGTGGCTGGTGCGGGCATGCTCCAGAGCTGGAGATCGACCTCGCTCTGGCTAACATCGGCCTCGATCTGTTGGGGCAGGCACGTAATTTCCTGGGCTATGCCGCTGAACTGGCTGGGCCACAATACAACGAAGACCACCTGGCTTTTGGCCGAGATGAAGGTGACTTTCATAACCTGCTGCTGGCAGAACAGCCTAACGGCGGGTTTAACGACACCTTGGTACGCCAGTTCTTGCTGGATAGCTACCATGTTCTGCTTCACCGCGAGTTAAGCCGCAGCGCTGATAGCCAACTGGCCGCTATTGCTGCCAAATCGCTGAAAGAAGCGGATTACCACCTACGCTTCAGCCGGGGTTGGATGATTCGCCTGGGGGATGGTAGCGACGTTAGCCACCAGAAAATCCAGCAGTCATTAAACGATCTCTGGCGTTTCACCGCAGAATTGTTCCATGCCGACGAGATTGAACTGCAACTGGCCGAACAGGGTATCGCCGTCGATCCCCGCCAACTGCAAGCCCCTTGGCAGGCTCTGGTGAGTGACACTTTGCAACAGGCTACCCTCACGCAACCCACGGAGCAGGCATTCCGCCACGGTGGCAAACAGGGACGGCACAGTGAACATCTGGGCCCGATGCTGGCAGAGATGCAGTTCCTGCAGCGCGCCTATCCGAACTGCAACTGGTAGCCACCAATATGAATATCACCCAACTGCAACCCGCAGAAATCCCGCAAATCTGGCAATGCCTACAGCAGATCAGCGATCCCGAGTTGCCAGTATTGTCGATTACCGATCTCGGCATGGTACGCAGCGTGGAGCGTGAAGGTGCAGGTTGGCATATCACTTTTACCCCGACCTATTCCGGGTGCCCCGCCACCGAGTTTCTGCTGAATGCCATTGAACAGACCCTGAACCAAGCGGGTTTCAGCCCGGTGACGGTCACTATCCGCCTCAGCCCAGCCTGGACCACCGACTGGATGAATGCCGATGCCCGCATGCGGTTACGCGAGTACGGCGTTGCCCCACCCCAAGGGCAAGCCTGTGAGAAACCCTTGGCCCAAGGACCGGTACAGTGCCCACGCTGTGGTAGCAGCACAACGGAAAAAATCAGCGAGTTCGGTTCCACAGCCTGCAAAGCGCTTTATCGCTGCTGCGAATGCCGGGAACCCTTCGACTATTTCAAATGTATTTAGGAGCGCAGAAAACCATGACGGTCTTTCATCGCCTGAATGTCGCAGCCATTGAACGAGAAACACCGGAGGCGGTAGCCATTACCCTCCGCGTCCCGGATGAATTAAAAACACATTACGTCTTCTCTCCCGGCCAGCACCTGACGCTCAAGGCACGGGTCGATGGCGAAGAGTTACGGCGCTGCTATTCCATCTGCAGTTCGCCGCAGGATGGCGTCTTGCAAATCGGCATCAAGGCCGTTCATCAAGGGCGTTTCTCCAGCTTTATCAATCAGGCTCTGGAAGTGGGTGATGAGCTGGAAGTGATGCTGCCGCAGGGCCGTTTTGGTTACCAGCCGCAGGCACAGGCTCAAGGCAACTATCTGGCGATCGCCGCCGGTTCTGGCATCACGCCGATGCTGTCGATTATCAAAACCACCTTACAACTTGAACCACACAGCCAATTCACGCTGATTTACGGCAACCGTACCAGCCGTTCGATCATGTTCAAAGAAGCGTTATCGGATCTGAAAAACCGTTATCCGCAGCGCTTTCAACCGCTGTACCTGTTCAGTCAGGAAAGCCTGGAGAGTCCACTGTTGAGTGGCCGTATCGATCACCAACATCTCACCGCGATTGGCAAGACGCTGCTGAATTATAGCGATTTCGACCACGCTTTCATCTGCGGCCCTGAAGCGATGATGGATGATGCCCATACCGTGCTGGAACAAGCCGGGATGCCGGCCGAACGCATCCACAGTGAACGCTTCAACACCAGCGCAATTGCCGCCCGCCCGGCCAACAGTGCCAGCCGCAGCGCCACTCAGGTTGAGATCCAGCTCGATGGCCGCCGTCTGAAGATCGAATTAGGCAGTGAAGATAACAGCATTCTTGATGCCGCATTACGCCAAGGGGCAGACCTGCCTTATGCCTGTAAGGGCGGCGTTTGCGCTACCTGCAAATGCAAGCTAAAGGCCGGTGAAGTGGATATGGCGCTCAACTACAGTCTGGAGCCAGATCAACTGGCTGCCGGTTATATCTTAAGCTGCCAGTCCTGGCCACGCGGTGAAGGCGTGGTGCTGGACTTTGACGTATAGGAGCTGACGATGGAAACCCCTTGGATCCTGCACCAACAGCACCAACGGGTGGTGACGCTAACGCTGCACCGCCCCGAGGCCCGCAATGCCCTGAGCACTGCGTGTCTGGAACAGCTTATTTATCAGTTGGAACAGGCGGATGCCAATGCCAGCGTAGGCGCGGTGGTGATCACTGGTGCCTTGCGTTTCTTCGCCGCCGGTGCCGATCTGCATGAACTCCAACAGCAGGATGTCGCCAGCGCCCTGCTCGATCGTCGTCCGCTGTTGTGGCAGCGATTGACACAGTTCAGCAAGCCGCTGCTGGCAGCCGTCAATGGCTACGCGCTGGGTGCCGGTTGTGAACTGGCGCTGGCCTGCGATATCACCCTTTGTGGTGAAAGTGCCCGCTTTGGCCTGCCGGAGATCACCCTGGGCCTGATACCCGGTGCAGGCGGGACACAACGGTTGATCCGCTGCGTCGGGAAATCCCGCGCCTATCAAATGGTACTGACCGGCGAGGCTATCGACGCCCGCAGCGCCGCGCAGGCTGGGCTGGTGAGTGAAGTCTGCGTGGATGCATTAACGTTGGAACGAACGCAACAGATTGCCCAACGAATCAGTCAACAGGCTCCGCTGGCGCTGCGCGCAGCCAAACAGGCGCTGAAACAGGCGCAGGAAACCAGCCTTAGCCAAGGCTTGCTGATGGAGCGCCAGCAGTTTGTCACGCTGGCCGCCACCGAAGATCGCCAGGAAGGCATTGCCGCCTTCTTCCAAAAACGCACACCCAACTATCAAGGGCGCTGATTTATGGAAAACGCATTCGTTCTTAGTCACATTGAAGCCGGGGTTCTCACCATCACCCTTAACCGCCCCGATCGGCTCAACAGTTTCAATGATGAAATGCACCATCAACTCAGCGAAGCGCTGACCTTGGCCGAACGTGACCAAGCGGTGCGCTGTGTGCTGATCACCGGAGCGGGCCGTGGGTTTTGCGCCGGGCAGGATCTGAACGACCGTAACGTCAGTGTGGAACAGGCCGCGCCAGACCTTGGGTTGTCGGTAGAACGCTTTTATAACCCGCTGATCCGCCGTTTGAGTGCGCTGCCCAAACCGATAGTCTGTGCAGTCAATGGCGTGGCCGCCGGGGCTGGCGCCGCATTAGCCATGGCTTGCGATATCGTAGTTGCCGCCGACAATGCCAGCTTTATCCAATCTTTCTGCAAGCTTGGGTTAGTACCAGACTCTGGTGGCAGTTGGTATCTCCCTCGGCTGGCCGGGCATGCCAGGGCCATGGGTATGGCGCTGCTGGGGGACAAAATCAGTGCCCAACAAGCCCTGGAATGGGGAATGATCTGGCAAGTGGTCCCGGCGGCTGAACTGGCCGAGCAAACCACCAGCATGGCCCGGCATTTAGCCACCCAACCTACCTACGGTCTGGGGCTGATCAAGAAAGCGCTTTACAGCTCTGCCAGCAACACCCTCGATCAGCAACTCGATCTGGAACGCGACCTGCAACGTCTGGGTGGCCGCAGTGCCGACTATCGTGAAGGCGTCAGCGCCTTCTTTGCCAAACGCTCACCAAACTTCAGCGGGAAATAGCCATGAACGTTGTGAAAGCTTCCGCGCCGGTCGCCGTGATTGGAGCCGGAACCATGGGAATTGGCATCGCCCAAGTGGCGGCATCGGCAGGGCATCCGGTCAAACTGTATGACATCGCCCTGCCCGCCGCCGCACGTGCACTTGAGCAGCTTAGGCAACGGCTGCGCGAGCGGGTCGATGCGGGGAAAGCCGATGCCACCAGCACCGAAACCCTGTTGGGCAACATTAAGTTGGCCAGTTCGTTAAGCGATCTATCCGACAGTGTTCTGGTGATTGAGGCCGTAGCGGAAAAGCTGGAGATCAAACAAAGCCTGTTCCGCGATCTGGAAACCCTCTGTTCGCCCGATACCCTTTTTGCCAGCAACACCTCTTCGCTTTCTATTACCGCCATCGCCAGTGCGCTGCAACACCCGCAGCGGATGGCCGGGCTACATTTTTTCAACCCGGCTCCGTTGATGAAGCTGGTGGAGATCGTCAGTGGGCTGGAAACCAGCCCACTGACACTCGATACCCTGCAAGCATTGGCGCAGCATTGGGGTAAACACAGCGTCATCTGCCGTTCTACGCCAGGTTTTATCGTCAACCGCGTAGCGCGGCCCTTTTATGCCGAAACATTGCGGGCGCTAGAGGAGCGGATTGCCGAACCCGCTACGCTGGATGCCGTACTGCGCGATGCTGGCGGCTTTGCTATGGGGCCACTGCAACTGACCGACCTGATTGGGCAAGACATTAACTACTCCGTCACCGAGTCGGTTTACCACGCTTTTTTTCAGGACGACCGTTTTATCCCATCTCTGATACAGCAGGAGTTAGTTAGCGCTGGGCATCTGGGGCGCAAACGTGGGCGCGGTTTTTATCGTTATGACAATAAGCAGGCTATCCCGCAAGCCGCCTTGGCAAAAGCCGAATCCGGCCCACTCCCTCAGGCGGTAACACTGTATGGCGACTGGTCAGCGATGGCGGAGTTTGCCCGCTTATTAGCAGGAAGTGGGGCCGCGTTCAAAAATCATGGTCATACCAGCATCTATGCCACCCTTGATGAAGTTACAATTATGTTAACAAATGGTAAAACAGCTAGCCAAGTTGCCGAAGAAACCGGAGCGCCAGTGGTGCTGTTTGATCTGTCAGCCAACTATCAGCATGCCCCGGTAATCGCCATCAGCAGCGCCGAACAGAACACGGCGGCGCAAACGGCCAAAGTCATTGGTCTGCTGCAATCGTTCGGCAAGCAGGTTATCCACTTGCCGGACTACCCGGGCCTGCTAGTCATGCGTACCGTCGCGATGCTGAGTAACGCGGCGCTCGATGTGGTTAACCAAGGCGTAGCCAACGCCGACGACACCGACACTGCCATGCGCTTTGGCGTCAACTATCCGCAAGGCCCCATCGCTTGGGGCAAGAAGCTCGGTTGGCAACATATCCTCACCACACTGGAAAATCTTCAAGGTTATTACGCCGAGACTCGCTATCGACCCACACCGCTACTTCGCCGTTATGCCGCAAATTATTCAGGAGCCAAATGCTGATGAATGCCAACACTCCCCGCGCGCTGGCCCAGCGTTGCGCCGAACAGATGTTTAGCCAGGATACCTGCGCGCAAGCGATGGCGATGCAGATCGACGCCCTGGATGCCGGTATGGCCAAAGTCAGCATGACCGTTGGCCCACAAATGCTCAATGGCCACCAGACTTGCCACGGCGGTCAGTTGTTCAGCCTGGCGGACACCGCCTTTGCCTACGCCTGCAATAGCCAGGGAATGGCAGCCGTAGCCTCGGGCTGTTCCATTGATTTTATTCGCCCTGCCGTGGCTGGCGATCGTCTCACCGCCTGCGCACAGGTGCTGCACCAGGGAAAAACTACCGGGCTGTACGACGTTGAGATCGTCAACCAGTCAGGTAAAACCGTCGCCTGGTTCCGTGGCCGTGCCCATCGCCTGGGACACACCATTCTAGGGGAGCAGCCATGAATCAGGCTTTTATCTGTGACGGTGTCCGCACACCGATTGGCCGCTATGGTGGCTCATTGGCAAACGTGCGAGCTGACGATCTGGCAGCACTGCCGCTACGCGCCTTATTGGCACGTTACCCGGATGTCGACTGGTCTCGAGTGGATGATGTGATCCTCGGGTGCGCCAATCAGGCTGGGGAAGATAACCGCAATCTGGCCCGCATGGCTGCGCTGCTGGCCGGGTTACCACAGAAGGTTTCCGGCACCACCATCAACCGGCTGTGCGGTTCTGGGCTGGATGCTCTGGCGATGGCCGCTCGCGCTATCAAAGCCGGCGAAGCCAACCTGTTACTGGCCGGTGGCGCAGAATCCATGACCCGCGCCCCAATGGTAATGGGCAAAGCCGACAGTGCCTTTAGCCGTCAGGCACAGCTATTCGACACCACCATTGGCTGGCGCTTTGTTAACCCACTGATGCACGCGGCTTTCGGTACCGACTCAATGCCTGAAACTGCAGAAAACGTGGCGGCACAGTTTGGCATCAGCCGCGACGATCAGGACGCCTTTGCCCTGCGCAGTCAGCAACGCACCGCGCTGGCACAACAACGCGGGATACTGGCGCAGGAAATTATTCCGGTAAGCCTGACGGATAAACGCGGTGCGATCACCCAATTCAGCACGGATGAACACCCACGCGCAGAAACTACGCTGGAGCAACTGAAAAAGCTAAAGACGCCCTTCCGCCAACCTGGCTGCATCACTGCAGGTAATGCTTCTGGCGTCAATGACGGTGCCGCTGCGTTGATTGTCGCTTCCGAAGCCATGGCACTGCCGCAAGGGCTGACGCCACGGGCGCGGATTGTCGCCACCGCCACCTGCGGCGTAGAACCTCGATTGATGGGGATCGGCCCGTTACCAGCAACGCGCAAAGTGCTGCAAATCGCGGGGCTGAGCCTGGCACAAATGGATGTTATTGAACTTAACGAAGCATTCGCAGCACAGGCGTTGGCGGTATTGCGCCAGCTTGGCCTGCCGGATGATGCAGAACAGGTCAACCCCAACGGTGGCGCCATCGCCCTCGGCCATCCATTGGGTATGAGCGGTGCGCGCCTGGCGCTTTCCGCCCTGTTCGAACTGGAACGGCGAGCTGGCCGCTATGCGCTGTGCACTATGTGCATCGGTGTTGGCCAGGGTATTGCCATGATTATTGAGCGTGTCTAACCCCTGAGGCTAAAAAGATGACTACAAATCCACGGCCACTCGACGCGATTGAATTTGCTTCACGCGACGAAATAGAAGCATTACAACTGGAACGCCTGCAATGGACCCTACACCATGCCTACAACAACGTACCAATGTATCAACGCAAATTCGATCAGGCTGGAGTCCACCCCAGCGATCTGAAACAGTTAAGCGATCTGGCGCTATTCCCATACACCACCAAACAAGATCTGCGTGACAATTATCCCTTCGATACCTTTGCTGTACCGATGAACCAAGTGGTACGTATTCACGCCTCGTCGGGCACTACCGGTCGGCCAACGGTGGTGGGCTATACCCAACGGGATATCGACAACTGGGCCGATATTGTCGCCCGTTGCCTGCGTTCTGCCGGAGCAACAGCCAACGACAAAATTCATGTTGCCTACGGCTATGGTCTGTTTACCGGTGGACTGGGTGCACACTATGGCGCAGAACGCCTTGGTGCCACGGTGATCCCAATGTCTGGTGGCCAGACGGAAAAACAGGTGCAACTGATCATGGATTTCAAGCCCGATGTGATCATGGTGACGCCATCCTATTGCCTGACGCTGATCGACGAACTGGAACGCAAAATGGGCGGTGACGCGCGTCAATGTTCTCTGCGGCTTGGGGTGTTCGGTGCGGAACCCTGGACTGAATCTTTGCGTCACGAAATCGAGACGCGCATGGGGATCAAAGCGCTGGATATTTACGGCCTTTCCGAAGTCATGGGCCCTGGCGTGGCAATGGAGTGTGCTGAAGGAGGCGGTGGCCCGACTATTTGGGAAGATCACTTCCTGCCTGAGATCATTAACCCAGAAACAGGCCGCCAACTCGCGGACGGTGAGCACGGTGAGTTGGTTTTCACCACGCTGACCAAAGAGGCGCTGCCGGTGATCCGCTATCGCACCCGCGATCTCACCCGCTTACTACCTGGGGATGCGCGTAATATGCGCCGCATGGGTAAGATCACCGGTCGCTCAGATGACATGCTGATCATTCGCGGTGTTAACGTCTTCCCTTCGCAGGTGGAAGAACAGATTATGCAATTCGAACACCTGTCGCCTCACTATCAGTTACAGGTGAGCCGCGCCGGGCATCTGGATACGCTGGCAGTGCGGGTGGAACTGAAAGAATCGGCACTCATACTCAGCCACCAGCAGCGTTGCGATATCTGTCACCAACTGCGCCACCATATTAAATCGATTATCGGTGTCAGTACCGATGTCAGTATTGCTAACTGCGGCGACATTCCGCGTTCGGAAGGCAAAGCTCAACGGGTTATCGACCTGCGCCCGCGCTAGGTTGCCCATCTCCCAACCCTCCGTTCCTGAGGGTTGGGTTGAGGAGGCAGATATTCACTGTCTCATTGTTTATGTTAATGTTGTGCTTCAGTTAGGGCCAACCCATGGAAAAATATGGAACATAAACTGGACGAATTTATTCGCCATGCTTTGAGCGCGCAACCGATCAGCGGTACCTCATTGATTATTTCATTGTACGGCGATGCATTAAGCCATCGTGGCGGAGAAATTTGGCTTGGCAGTTTAAGCACGCTATTGGAAGCACTCGGCTTCGGTGACCGTTTTGTGCGTACCTCGGTATTTCGCTTGCAGAAAGAGGGTTGGCTGGATGTCGAGAAACTCGGACGCCGCAGCTACTATCGGGTTACCGAGCAAGGCATGCGCCAGTTCCGGCACGCTGAATCAAAAATCTATCTCAGCGAGCAACCGGAATGGGATGGAAAATGGGAGTTGCTGCTGTTGGAAAATGCTGAAAAAGATCAACGCGCACGGCTGAAGAAGGAGTTAGGTTGGCTGGGCTTCGGCCAAATTGCCAACAACCTGATGGCCGCCCCGACCCATAGCCAAACCGATGTGCCAACCCTGTTGGGTGAGCTTCAGGCTGGCGAGCAGGTGATCTACTTTCGTGCCGATTATCCCTATAATCGTTCCGAACAGACATTGCGGCAAATGGTTGCCAACTGCTGGTCATTGAATGAGGTTGCTGGCTACTACCATGAGTTTATTGTCTCCTTCCGCCCTTTGATGACCTTGTTGCGCGAAGCCAGCAGTGAAACGCTGACACCCCAGCGCTGTTTTCAGATTAAGTTATTATTGATCCACTTCTACCGCCGCGTCGTTCTGAAAGATCCCCTGCTGCCCGATGCTTTGTTACCCGCCCAGTGGGAGGGGCAGATTGCTCGCAATCTGTGCATCAATATCTATCAACAGGTGGATCACGCCGCAACCGAATATGTCAGTGCGTTGGCAGAAACCACCATTGGACCCTTGCCTGCCCCCGGCGTGGGATACTACCGGCGGTTCGGTGGCCTGCCACGCGATCATGCTACATTCTAAGGAGCTTACGCTATGCCTGTGTATCGGATTGATGGCCTGACCCCAGTAGTCGATCCCAGCAGCTTTGTTCATCCAACCGCAGTGCTGATTGGTGATGTCATTATTGGCAAAGGGGTGTACATCGGCCCCAATGCCAGCCTGCGCGGTGATTTTGGCCGTATTGTGATCGAAGACGGTGCCAACGTGCAGGACTGTTGCGTAATGCATGGTTTTCCGCAAAATGACACGGTAGTGGAGCAAGATGGGCATATCGGCCACGGTGCCATCCTGCATGGTTGCCGGGTACGCCGTAACGCAATGGTTGGCATGAATGCGGTGATTATGGACGGTGCCGATATTGGTGAGAACACCATTATCGGCGCCTGTTCTTTTGTGAAGGCGATGGCGGAAATCGCGGCCAACAAACTGGCGCTAGGCAGCCCGGCACGCGTAATCCGTGACCTGACCGAACAGGAGTTGGCCTGGAAGCGTGCCGGTACGGCGGAGTATCAAGCTCTGGTGATCCGCTGCAAAAACAGCTTGCGAGAAGTTGAGCCGCTCAGCGCGATAGAGCCAGGCCGCCAACGCATGAGCTTCCAGGAATCGATAGTAGCCAAAAGTCAGCTTTAAACCCTGGCCGGGCCTAAACCCGGCCAGCCATCATTCCACTCCCGCTGCGGGGGCTTTGTCGCTAACCAATCCCTGTGCCGAGCGGCTATAAAAATAAATCGCCACCAACAACAAGGTAAAGGGAATACCAAACAACAGCGTCATTCTAAAGAAGTCTGTGAACAGCGTGGTTATCATCAACGCGGCCATCAGTATCGCTCCCGCCAAAGTAAAGTAAGGATATCCCCACATGCGGAATTTCAGGTGTGTCTGCGCATGGTGGCGGCGGAAAGAGAGATGGGTGACAAAAATCATCAACCAGGTAAAGCAGGCACCGTATACCGAGATCGACATCATTACCGCGAATGATTTCTCCGGGTAGACAATGCTCAGCACAATAGAAACAACAATACCAATGCAGGAAAGCCCCAGCGCATTGACCGGGATACCGCGTTTACTGATCCGCCCCAGCGCGGCGGGAGCCTGACCAGCACGCGACAGTGAAAACATCATACGCGTGGTGATATACAGTTGGCTGTTCATGGCCGACAACGCGGCAACCAGCACAACAAAATTAAAGATCCCAGCAGCGGCAGGCAAATGGATCACATTCATTGCCACCAGGAAAGGGCTTTCTCCCGTACCGGACTGCCGCCACGGCACGATGGCCAGCATCAGGGCTATCGACATCATATAGAAAATGAACAGCCGCAGAATAGTGCCCTTAAACGCCGATTTTACCGCAACTACCGGGTTTTTAGCCTCACCCGCCGCGACGGCGATCATCTCAATACTCAGGTAACTGAAGATCGACACGATCACCGCAAACCACATGCCCTTGACCCCGAATGGGAAAAAGCCACCGTTGTCGGTAAAATTGCGGATACCAAAGGTCGGATTGGCGGAAAATGCCAGAATACCGATACCGATGACAATAAACGCCGAGATAGCCACCACCTTGACGGTGGAAAGGGCATACTCAACCTGACCAAAAGACTTAACCCCGACCACGTTGATGACAATCACCCCGGCGGAAAACAGCAGCACCCACGGCCAGATAGGTGTTCCTGGGAACCAGAATTGCATGTACATACCGATGGCGGTGACTTCGGTCCCCACCGCCAGCACCACGCAAGACCAATAAGAGTATCGCACCAGAAAACCAAAGAGCGGGCTAAGGTAAAACTCAGCGTAGTCGCCAAACGACCCCGGCGTGGGGTGTTCGGAGGTCATTTCTGCCAGGCACCCCATCAACAACAGGGCGATGACACCGCCGATGAAATAACTCAGCAGGACGCTGGGCCCCGCCATCTGGATGGCGTAGGCGCTGCCAAGAAACAGACCAGTACCAATCGCCCCGCCGATCGCCAGCATCGACATTTGGCCTGCGGTCAGTTGCTTCTTCAGCCCACCTTGCCGCTGCGCAATTTCATCAAAACGCTTTATATCTTTCATGATTGCTCACCTTTTTCACGCTGCGCGGGTAACGTCCAGGATGGCGGCAGTAACATAGTCAACGTTCTGCTGGTTAAGACCGGGCAAACACATTCTGCCGGGAGCGACCAGATAGATTGAGTATTGTTGGCGCAACTGGCTGACTTGATGTTCCGTCAGCCCGGTATAGCTGAACATGCCTTTCTGATCGCGAATACGCGTATAGTCCAGCGTAGTCCCACCCTGCTCCAGCCCTGCGGATAGACTGGCGCGCATCTGCTTGATACGTTGCCGCATCGTCGCCAACTCACCGGCCCACAGTTGCTGTAACTGCGGATCCGCCAGTAGCGTCTCGACAATCTGGCTACCGTGAGTCGGTGGGCAGGAATAGCTGCGACGGATCAGGGTTTTCAATGCACCTTTGACATTGCTGGCTGTTTCCACCGAGCCACAGCGCACCGATAAGCCACCCAAGCGCTGGCCATACAGCGCCACATTCTTTGAAAAAGAGTTGCTGACCAGAAAATCAACATCGCTCTTCAACACTTCGCGCAGGGCGAAACAATCCTCATCCAATCCATCGCCAAAGCCCTGATAAGCAATGTCAAAGAAAGGCAGCAAGCGCCGTTGTTGCACAACATCGAGTACTGCCCGCCATTGCTCTGGGTTGAGATCCGTTCCGGTAGGGTTATGGCAGCAAGGATGGAGTAACACCACCGCCCCTTCGGGCAAGGAAGACAAGGTGTCGATCATGGCGTTAAAGCGAAGCTGACCAGAAGCATCGTCGAAATAGGGGTAGGTATGCACTTTTAACCCTGCGCCTTCAAATATCGCCCAGTGGTTGGCCCAGGTTGGATCAGATACCCAGATTTCACGGCGTGACAGAAAGTGATAAATAAAATCGGCACCCAGTTTCAACGCGCCAGAACCGCCCACCGTCTGCACTGTAGCAATATGGGCAGACTGCTCGCCAAATAATAACGTCTGGATCTGACCGGCAAACAGTGCAGAACCTTCAATTGGCGGGTAACTATGTGGACGCTGTTGCTCCAGCAAACGCTGCTCGGCAATATGTACGGCTTGCACCAAAGGGATCTTCCCTTGGTGATCGTAATACAAGCCAATACCTAAATTGACTTTCTGTGGATTGGGATCCTGCATGTACGCCTCCATTAGCGACATAATAGGATCGGGTGAAGAGGGTTTAATATGGTTAAACATAGGGTATCCTTAATTCATAGTTAAATGAATTAGCAGGTGAATGTTATTTTTTTAAAACACTCAAAATAATTCAAGTTGCAACTGAGCATTCAGTTCGCGGAGCTGAATAGACGCGAGTCATATACTCTAAATAATTCGAGTTGCATGTAGGCGGCAAGACCGAGAGTCGCCAGGAGCATAGCCCACTATGTGACTGGTGCGATTGGTCGCAGCTAACACCCATGCAACTTGAAGTATAATGAGTGTTAGCTATTAAGCGACGGCGCTAACGGTAATTTCTATTTTCATGCCAGGTACAACCAGTTTTTCAACAATAACGGTTGAGCGATTGGGATATGGGTGATTAAAATAATTCTTGTATATACTGTCGAGAAGTTTAACGTCATTGACATCGGTAAGATAAACAATAACCTGTAAAACATTACCACTGTGACTATTAGCTGCCGCCAATGCCTTAGCTAAATTATCAAACGTCAGTGTGATCTGTTTTTCTGCTGGCCCCGTTTCAATCGTCCCATCCTGTTTTACCGGCCCATGAGCAGTAAATAACATTCCTCCCCCTTTGGTGGCCCAGGAAAAGGGTTGGCCGATATCGGGCAAACCAGTCTCAATGATTGTTCGCATCAGATTTTTCTCCATAAGTAAGCAGTTCGCGGCACAACATACCGTCGGCGGCAAACAGGGTTTGCAGCACGCTGAAATGATTCGCGCCGCCAACCGGGCAGCAACGGACGGGTAGGTCTTTGCTTTGCAATACTGAATGATAGTAAACCGACTGACCAATAAGCTCGGGTAATTCTTCTGTACCGTAAAACAGGACTAACGGTTTTAGCGATTGCGGAATATTACGTGCCGGGCTTAAGTTTTTTATCTGCGGTGTCGTCAATTTTAATTGTTGGTTAACATAAGTACTAAGCAACGGTTCCAATTCAAAAATCCCGCTAATAGCAAAAACCGCATGTACACATGAATGGTGTTGCCAGTAAGCTGCTAATTGGCCCCCAGCTGAATGGCCACTCAGATAGACTGGTTTTCCGCCGCGCTGTTGTGCATGTTGCTCGATAACATCCAACGCCACACCGATTTGCTGGCAAATATCTTCCAGCGTGGCAATCGGTGCCAAAGTATATTCCACTAATACCACATCGAAGCCTAATGACAACGGGGTTTTGGCAATAAAAGCAAAGTCTTCTTTATTACAAAACTGCCAATAGCCGCCATGCAAAAATACTAATGTTCCCCTGTGCTCCGCCGTTGAATAAAACCAATCTAAAACTTCCCGCGATGAATCCCCATAGGTAATATCCCGCTGATGAGATTGCTTCTGGTAAATCTCACGGCTCTGCGATTGAAATGACAGCAATATCGCTTTTTCATCATCTACCGTGGCGCCGTTATCATAACTGCCAGCAAGGAGTTTCATATATTAAACTTTGTTTATTATTTAAAATGTAGTCTAACTATTAGCAATTGGTTAAATTATTGTCAAGATAGCGATCGTAGCAATGCGTGCTTATCGATATAAATTTTATTTTTCAGCTAAATAGTTTTACCTGTGAAACTATTTACTGTTCCACCAATGAAACAGTAAGTAATAAGAGGAGGTTGATGACAAAGTTGCCTTTTAACCCGAGATACACGGGCCTAGCGCACCGAGGGGCGCTCCGACGGCTTACGCCGTTACGACCCCTTCGGCACGCTCCCCCTAATAACGGGCTTTGTCAGCAGTCTGAATAAGAGTTATTTTTGCTGCGGATTAGGCTGTGTCCCTTAATTTCACGCGAGCGCCGCTGGCGGTCATTTGCGCACAGGGCAAGGCGTGAGCCGCGAGGTTTGGTGGACCAAATAAGCGGCGAACAACGCAGCAATGCGCGCAAATGGTCCCAGCCCGTAGGGTCGCGCCCCAAAAGCCCGTTTTCTGTGTTGTCGGGTTTGAACAGAGGGCCACTCTGCCCTTCACCCTCCGCCTTGATAACGGGCTTTTGGGTCTGCGACGGCACCACGGGCAATTAAGGGACACAGCCTAATGTGAGTTAATTGACTAAGTTGCTGATAGGCGTAATCCCAGAAAGCACGAACCTTCAATGGCATGCGGTGGACATTATTTGCCACCAGTTGTACCGGCATCGGGAGCGGTTCATATTCCGCCAGCAATCGCACCAATGTACCGGCAGCAAGGTCATCCGCGACCTGATACGATAATAACCGAGCGACGCCTTTGCCTGCACGCACAGCCAACAGTTGGGTTTCTACTTCGTTGAGCAACAAACGCGGCGTTAAACGTACTCGTCCGCTGTTTTCATAGGGGCCGAAACGCCACTCAGGCAATGATGGGTGTGAAGTGCCGAAAATAGTATCATGCTCCGCCAGTTGCGCAGGCTGCAGAGGCTCGCCGCGCTGCGCCAGATAGGCTGGGCTGGCAACCGTCACCAACGTGACCTCGCCCAACTTGCGTGCAACCATGGAAGAATCCTGCAAACGGCCGATACGCACCGCAATATCTATCCCTTCATCGATTAGCTCAAGATTACGATCATCAAGCCGCATTTCGATCTGGAGTTGCGGATAGCGCTCTAGAAATGTCATCACCACAGGCGCGACATGCTTGCGCCCGAACTGCACTGGCGAGGTTACACGCAATAGACCGTTCAATTGACTTTCTGCCGTATCGTTCACGGCTTCCTGATACTCATGAAGCAATATGCGGGCGCGCTCAGCTAACCTCTGCCCCGCTTCCGTTGGCGCTAGACGCCGGGTAGTCCGTTCTAGCAACCTCGAACCGAAACGTTCTTCCAACGAAGCGATTGCTCTGGTTACCGCCGGGGCTGAACGGTGCAATTTACGCGCCGCCCCCGCCAGACTGCCATGCTGTATTACCGCGACAAAAATCGCCAACTCATCCAAACGGTCCATTGATTATTCCGTTATTTGAAATTATCAATTGCCATCTTTACTGATTCACACTGCATTGCGCAAGAGTATTGTAGGCCGACTCCCTGAATCGCTCGTCTGCGGTTATTTGTGGGAGACAGCCTAGGCTGTGTTCCTTGACTGTCCGTAGTGCCGTCGCAGACCCAAAAGCCCGTTATCAAGGCGGAGGGTGAAGGGCAGAGTGGCCCTCTGTTCAAACCCGACAACACAGAAAACGGGCTTTTGGGGCGCGACCCTACGGGCTGGGGCCATTTGCACGCATTGCGGCGTTGTTCGCCGCTTATTTGGTCCACCAAACCTCGTGGCTCATGCCTTGCCCTGCGCGCAAATGACCGCCAGCGGCACTCGCGTGCAGTTAAGGGACACAGCCTAATACCAGCACATCAAGGAGATCCGCAATGCAAACATTGAAACTTTACGGCATACCCGTTTCCGGCCACTCTCATCGCGTTGAATTACTGTTAAAAATGCTCAACCTGCCTTATGAGTATTGTCCGGCACCAGCAACAGTACGCAGCAGCAAGGAATTTCTTCGGTTGAATCCCCTCGGACAAATTCCAGTACTGTTGGACGATGAGCTTATTTTGACTGACAGCAATGCCATCATGATTTATCTGGTAAAACGTTATGCTCCAGATAGCCACTGGTTACCAGAGGCTCCGCTGGCAAGCGCACAAGTACAAACATGGCTTTCCAAGGCAAGCGGAGAAATACGCTACGGGCCAGCTTCCTGTAGGATGGTTGTACAATTTTCAGTGCCTGAAGATTACCAAAGTGCGCTGGCTATCAGCGCGCGGTTTCTTCCTAAAATGGAACAACATCTGGCCGAACGTGAATTTTTAGTCACACCTCAGCCTACCATCGCCGATCTAGCTTGCTTCAGCTATGTCTCAGCAGCCCCCGAAGGCGGGATTTCACTCGAGCCGTTCCCGGCGATAAAGCGCTGGATTAAGCGTATTGAAGCGCTACCCGGTTTTTTCCCGATGCCAGTTTTGCCTCTGCCTGCTCAGGCTGAGGGCCGATAAAATGGCAATGCTCGGGTTTCATCCTGATGAGGTTCGTGCGCAAATGCTGGCGGGGTTCGATGCTGTCAGCGGTAATATTTTCCCCGTGATGCCTGAGCAGCATCGTGAGTTTTTTCATTCTCTACCTTATCTGTTTGTTGCCACGCTGGACGAAAATCGTTGGCCCGTTGCCACTGTTTTTAGCGGCCCTGAGGGATTTTTGCGTTCCCCAGACCCAGAACATTTGCGGATCAGTTCGCAACGCCGGGCTGACGATCCTGCACAGGCAGCACTTTATCCTGGGCAACCTGTTGGCGCATTGGGGCTCGATTTCAGTAATCGGCGACGCAACCGGGTTAATGGCGTTATCAGCCGTACGGATAAAAACCGTGTAGAAATTGCGGTTCAACAAAGCTTCGGTAATTGCCCGCAGTACATCCAACAGCGGGAACTCACCGCCGTTGCTGATCCAATCAAATCCATTGAGAGACTCGGCAAGTTGGATAATGAAGCTCGCACAATGATCCAACAGGCGGATACCTGCTTTGTCGCCAGTTACGCACACGGTGGATCTCGCCTTGGGGGAATTGATATTTCTCACCGTGGTGGTCGCCCAGGATTTATTTATCTTGCTGGCGAAACATTATGGGTACCGGATTTTCGTGGCAACCGCTATATGAACACGTTAGGGAACTTGCTGGCGCAACCACGCGCCGCACTGCTGTTTATCGATTTTGAACAAGGCGATATTTTGCACCTGCAGGGGGAAACGCAAATTTTATGGCGAACGGAGAATGTTATCGTCGAAGGGGCCGAACGTTACTGGCGTTTTGATATCACCCGTGTATGGCGATTTCGCCAGGCATTTACCTGGCGTGGCAGAAACGTTGCATTCTCTCCCACAACGCTGCGCACAGGGATCTGGCCTCGGGTTAACTAGGTTTTTGCTGGTTGTGCAGCACGATATTTTTTTGCTTAGTAATACCATTCCAAAAATATCCGCACTGAGTTAATGTAAAAGCGGAGATGCCCTCCAGTTTTCAGTTCGACTCAAAGGAGATTGAGTATGTTTCCTGAATATCGTGACTTAATATCGCAACTCAAATCAAGCCACCCTCGTTTCCAGTCGTTGTTCGAAAAGCACAATCAACTTGACCATGAAATTTCCCGGTTAGAAGGGCCTTCCGGCACTGGTTATTCTGATCAAGTGGTACGGCTGAAAAAAGAAAAACTGCATATCAAGGATGAGATACATAAAATTCTAAAGGCAGAGAACGTAGCCACCAAGTAACACCCCCGCCGATCCCCGCACTAATGCGGGGATTTCTGGTTATCACTCTATATACCCAAAAAAATTCGAGTTGCTTGACAAAAACACAATGCGTTTTTGAACAGCGCTTGCGCTGGCCCCGTAGGGGCGAGGCCCAATTTTGGGCCGAGTAACGCGGCAAGCTTGCGAGGCCCCAGGAGCATAGATAACTATGTGACTGGGGTGAGTAAGCGCGGCCAACACCCAAGCAAATTGAAGTATGAAGGGTATAAATAGTTAAATTGATTTTATTCCCTACCCGCTGAACAGAAAGTGCGACTATTTAATGGTAACCATGTAGTGCCATTGAACAGTCTGTTTGCCCTCTTTTTCTTGCTGGGATATTGGTCACAGACAATCTTGCCCGTAAGTGTTTGAATAATCGAATGGAGGGATTTAACCATTCGAAAGGACTGTTCCTTTTAATGGCTCCGAAGCCGTCCTGTTCAGCCGCCCATGCACACGTTGTGAAATGTGAGCTATGTTGCTCCTTTTTGTGGCATGTTGATAATGTCCATCCCAGCCGAATGTTCAAGTGACCTTTACGAGCAACGCAATGATTAAATGGCCGTGGAAAACACATCAAGCGCAAGAGGAAACGTTTGCCGAGTGGCAGGAAGCCCTGACAATTCCCCTTCTCTCTCCTTTAGATGAAACCGAGCAGCGGCGTTTGGTGACTGTCGCCAGCCAGATTTTGCAGAACAAACGTATCTTGCCTTTACAAGGGTTGGAACTCACCCCCTTGATGCAGGCACGTATTGCGCTGTTGTTTGCATTGCCGGTAATGGAGTTGGGCGCTGAATGCCTAGATGGCTTCAACGAAGTCCTGCTTTATCCCTCCCCTTTCGTTGTGGAAGATGAATGGCAGGATGACATTGGCCTGGTACATTCTGGGCCAG
The DNA here is from genome assembly GCF_044865145.1 of Serratia aquatilis. NCBI lineage: Bacteria > Pseudomonadati > Pseudomonadota > Gammaproteobacteria > Enterobacterales > Yersiniaceae > Serratia > Serratia aquatilis. The sequence goes on from NZ_CP173186.1 coordinate 3,036,827, forward strand.
TCGTGCAGGCCGGCCAAAGTTGGGAGCAAGGGCCAATAGTCCTGAACTGGCTGGACGTGCAAGACTCTTTCGATCTTTCGGGTTTTAACCTGGTGATCCATGAAGCCGTGCACAAACTCGACATGCGCAATGGTGGCACGGCGACAGGCGTTCCTCCCATCCCGCTGCGTGATATTGCTGCTTGGGAATATGACTTGCACGCAGCGATGGAGAACCTGCAAGACGAGATTGATATGGTAGGTGAAGAGGCTGCCAGTATGGATGCCTATGCCGCCAGTGACCCTGCCGAGTGTTTTGCCGTGCTCTCGGAGTACTTCTTCAGCGCCCCAGAACTGTTGGCTAACCGTTTCCCTGCTTTATATGATCACTTCTGCCGCTTTTACAAACAAAATCCGCTGGCCCGTTTACAACGTTGGTATGCCAACAATGAGCCGCTGTCTCACTAATGTTGCTCAGATGATGAGCATTTGCATCCTCAAAGGAAATTTAGCGTTGACACTCTCTGAGTAGCTGGATATGATGCGCCCCGTTCACACGATTCCTCTGTAGTTCAGTCGGTAGAACGGCGGACTGTTAATCCGTATGTCACTGGTTCGAGTCCAGTCAGAGGAGCCAAATTTAGAAAACCCCGCTTAGGAAACTAAGCGGGGTTTTTGCGTTCTATCAATTGCTTATACCTTTATTTAGTTCAGTAACCAATATTCCAAGCCGCATATAAAAATAACTTTCTGGCATGTTTCGTGCCTAAAAAAATGCCGACACCGCCATCTTAGATATCGAGCAGTACATTCATTTCTCATAGTGGGAGATGCGTGAATAAGCTATCGCCAAATATTGTAGCGGGTAAGATCAGTCAGCAACGCAAAGAACAGCGTCGCCCAGAAAAAGCCAACCCGACGCCGTATGGCAATCGGTAATGGATCATGTGCTGCCCCCTGCTGGGGTTTGAACAGCAACAGGTCAATGATCGCCGCAATGGCGATGACAAAACACGATAAATTTTGGCGCCACCAATGCGGTTGTCTCTGATCGCTATAGCCTGGATTTCCAGCGTTTCTGCATCAACACCTAGGTACATTTTTTCATCTTTTACTCGCCTTCACCCGTCATCTTGATACCGGTGCTCTCCACAAGAAAATACAGGCAACAACCAATAAGGATAAAAGGGCTCATCAAAAAATAATTTTTTAAATCCTTTTCTTCTTTTCCCCTCTCTATACACAAAATAATTCGACACTATGTGGCTAGGACAACAGTGACCGTTACCTATACTCAACAGCATAAAACTGAAAAGGAATACACCATGATACAGCGTCCTGAACTGATCCAAGCCGCCCAGGAGGGGATATCTTGCAGACTGAGGTTAAAGGGCGTATGAAACATTCCTCTGTCTATCTGGCTGGCCAGATACCCATTCCAAGAAGAAACCTTGCCTGGAAAAATTCCGGGAATTTGCGCCCTGCAGGAATCTCTGGGTGGCCAAAAACGCTTCACTTTGGTTCTCAGTCAAAGGATGTTGAACATGGCAATGAATAAGAAAAACACGCTTTTGCTGGTGAGCATCCTGCTGGCCGTGGCGCTTCTCACTCTCTTCCCACCAGCGGAGTACCTGAATTTGGCGGTATTGAAAAGCCATCAGGCAAGGCTGAATGGCTGGGTGGCAGAGGAACCTTGGTTGGCGGGCAGCGCTTTCTTCCTGTTGTATGTGCTGATCACCGCGCTTTCTGTACCGGGCGCTGTCCTGATGACGTTGCTTGCCGGGGCCTTGTTTGGCCTGATGCAAGGTGCCGTACTGGTTTCCTTTGCCTCAACCCTGGGGGCAACACTGGCCATGTTGATCAGCCGTTTCCTGCTTCGCGATTGGGTACAGCGGCGTTTTCAACATCGGTTTGGTGCCATTGATAAAGGGATCGCACAGGATGGGGCTTTCTACCTGTTCGCATTGCGGCTGGTCCCGGTCTTTCCCTTCTTTTTGATCAATCTGGCGATGGGGGTAACCCGCCTGCCAGCACGGACCTTCTGGTGGGTCAGCCAGTTGGGCATGTTGCCGGGGACGCTGGTCTATGTGAACGCAGGCCGCGAGCTGGCGCAGATCACCTCTCTGGCGGGGATTGTCACACCCGGGTTGCTCGGGGCATTTGCGCTGCTCGGTCTGTTACCCCTGATTTCCCGAAGCGCATTGAACGCGTTTAAACGCCGTCAACCGTTGGCCGGTTGGCGCAAACCGGCACACTTTGATCGGAATCTGGTGGTGATCGGTGCAGGTTCCGGCGGTCTGGTCTCGGCTTATATCGCGGCAGCCGTCAAGGCAAAAGTGACGCTGATTGAAAAAGGTGACATGGGTGGAGATTGCCTGAATACCGGGTGTGTGCCTTCTAAGGCGTTAATCCGTGCAGCCCGTTTGGCAAACGATCTGAAACATGCTGAGCAACTGGGTTTCCGTCAGGTCTCCGCTCAGGTCGATTTTGCGGCGGTGATGGCGCGGGTCCAACAGGTTATCCAACGTATCGAACCCCATGATTCTGTTGAGCGTTATTCTCAACTCGGCGTAGAGGTGATCCAGGGAAAAGCGACGGTGACGTCCCCCTGGAGCGTGGAGGTCAACGGTCAGCACTTGAGTACTCGCTCGATGGTGATTGCAACCGGTGCCAGACCAATCATCCCGGATATTCCTGGCCTGGAACAGGTAGATGCCTTGACGACCGACACGATCTGGACACTGCGTGAACAACCCCAACGGCTATTGATCCTGGGGGGCGGCCCTATCGGGTGTGAGTTGGCGCAGGCGTTTCAGCGCCTGGGGTGCGCGGTCACACTGGTTGAGCGAGGGACGCGGGTGCTGAAGCGCGAGGACCACGAGGCCAGTGAGGCCGTCATACAGGCACTGAGAGCCGATGGCGTGGATGTCCGCCTGCTGCATAACACGGTGCGTTTTGAGACAGACGCAGGCAAGCACCAGCTCATCTGCCATAGCCAGGCCGATGACACGGAAGTCTCTCTGCCCTTTGATCGCGTGCTGCTGGCGTTGGGGCGCTTGGCCAACGTGAGTGGGTTTGGCCTGGAGACGCTCTCCCTGGCTGTCAGGGAGAATGGCACCTTGGAAACCGATGAATATCTGGCTACCCGGTTTCCGCACATTTTTGCCGTGGGGGATGTCACAGGACCTTATCAGTTCACGCACGCCTCGGCGCATCAAGCCTGGTATGCCGCTGTCAATGGCCTGTTTGGGCAGATAAAACGCTTTAAAGTGGATTATCGACTGATGCCCTGGGCGACCTTTACCGACCCCGAAGTCGCCCGGGTTGGATTAAATGAACAGGAAGCCAGACGGCAAGGCATTGCTTATGAACTTACCCGGTTTGAACTGGGTGAACTTGATCGGGCAATCACCGAAAACGCAGCGCACGGCTATATACAGGTGTTAACCGAGCCGGGTCGTGACCGTATTCTGGGAGTCACTGTGGTGGGAGAACAGGCCGGAGAACTGATCACGGAATATGTCGCCGCCATGAAGCACGGCTACGGGTTAAACAAGATATTGGCAACTATCCATATTTACCCAACGTTGAGTGAGGCCAATAAATACGTTGCGGGAGCCTGGAAAAAGGCGCACACGCCGCAGTGGTTAATACTGGGGTTGGCACGTTTTCATCGCTGGCGTTTGGGGAGTAAGGCTTGATGGCAGCAACGTTCGATATCCTGTTGGTCGGTGCAGGCCATGCGCATGTGGTGGTCTTGCGTCAGTGGGCAGCCCATCCTGTCAAGGCAAGGCGCATCGCCTTGCTTTCCCCATCGCCCTATGCGTGGTACTCCGGTATGCTGCCGGGGTTATTGGCCGGGCACTATCGACCGGAACAGTGCCGTATTCATTTACCCCCTCTCTGTCGGGCGGCGGGGGTTGAATTTATCCAGGGAACACTGGATACGTTGGAGGCGGACAAAAAAAAGGTCCGGTTGGTAGACGAGACCTGGCTGCAAGGACAGTGGTTATCCCTGAATACCGGTTCGGTTCCCCGGTTGCCTGAGCGCCAGCAGTCATCTATCGAGATATGTCCAGTGAAACCCTTTGCCGATTTTCTGCTGACAGTGAAGCGCTGGCAGCAAAATCCCGCCCCCGTGGCGATCGTCGGGGGCGGAGCAGCGGGTGTAGAATTGGCCCTGGCACTGGCCCATCAAACCCCTTCTCTGGCACTGTTTTGTGGCGGTGTCCTGCTTCGTGGTCATCTTCCCACGCTACGGACACGGGCGCTGCGTCATCTGCACCAAAGGGGCATCCAAGTGCATGAACACTGCGCTGTTGATACCCTTACCGGCGACAGGTTGATGTCGGGACAACAGACCGTGTGGCAGGGAAACAGGGTGATCATGGCGACCGGACCGACACCTTTGGCCTGGTGGCAGAATTCGGGGCTGCAGTGTGACCCGCAAGGGTTTATTCAGAGCTCAGCCACGCTGCAAAGCCCCTCCCATCCCCATATCTTTGCCACGGGCGATTGTGCCACCATCGCCGGGACACCCAAAAATGGCGTGAATGCGGTACGCCAGGGAGAAGTATTGGCGAATAACCTGACGCATCTGTTCACGAAGCACCCCCTTGGTCGCTTTAAACCCGCCACCTCGCCATTGGCACTCCTGGCTGACGGGCAAGGCGGCGCACTGATGAGTTGGGGGCCCTTGACTGGCGAAGGACGTTTGGCGGGACGGTGGAAGGATTTTCTCGACCGGCGGTTTATCCGGCATCACAGCATCGACAAATGGGCATGAGGAGAGAGCATAAAATGAAGTTGATGAGACAACTGCAAAGCGCAATCGTGATGTTGATGTTGGGCCTGACCTTTCAGGCGACGGCGGAAACGTCTCATTGGGAGCGGGTCAAACAACAGGCACAGGGACAAACGGTCTATTTTAATGCATGGGGCGGTGATGCCGCTGCCAATGCCTATTTACGTTGGGTAGCGACAGAAATGCAACGGCAGTACGCCATTACCGTGAAGCTGGTTCCTCTCTCTGACACAGCAGATGCCGTGCGGCGCATACAGGCAGAGGCTGCCGCAGGTCGGCGCGAAAAAGGCTCCGTCGACCTGCTCTGGCTGAATGGCGAAAATTTCAAGGCCTTGAAAATATCAGGGTTATTGCATACCGGCTGGGCGGAGCAATTGCCCAATTGGCAGTTCGTCGATACTACTCTGCCGGTACGGGAAGATTTCTCCATCCCCACTGAAGGAGCTGAGTCTCCCTGGGGCAGAGCACAACTGATGTTGATTGCCGATCGTGAACGTGTGCCAACACCGCCCAGCGATCCCGCCAGTCTGCTGGCGTTCGCACAGGCGCATCCCGGGCAACTGACGTACCCGCGCCCACCGGATTTTATCGGAACGGCTTTTCTGAAGCAGTTGTTGCTGTCACTGACCTCAACACCCAAGGCGTTCAACACGCCCCCCCAACCAGAACAGTTTGCCACACTCACGGCCCCATTGTGGCAGTACCTTGACCAACTCCATCCGTTACTGTGGCGTCAGGGCAAAGACTTCCCGGCTTCTGCTGCACGTATTGATCGCCTGTTGGGGGATGGTGTGGTCAGGCTCTCTCTGACGTTCAATCCGGCACATGTTGCCAACCTGATTGCAAATGGACAACTTCCTGGCAGTGCCTATGCCTTTGGTTTTCAGCGGGGGATGCTGGGTAACGTCCATTTTGTGGCGATCCCTTTTAATGCCAACGCCAAAGCGGGTGCCCAGGTCGTGGCCAACTTTCTTCTTTCCCCTCAGGCACAACTGCGCAAAGCTGACCCTACGGTCTGGGGCGATCCGACCGTCCTCGATCCTCATAAACTTCCTCCGCACTGGCAAGCCGAACTGGAGAGCAACCTGCCCGGCACTCAAGCGCCGGTACCTGTTCTGGCTGAGCCTGATTCAGCCTGGATTGCAGCTTTGGAGGCTGAATGGTTGAAACGGTACGGTGTGCGTTGAAACCTGGGCGTGCATTGGGCTGCAAAGTGTTGGCCTGGAGTGGCGTAGGGGTGGTGTTTTTTCCTGTCTTGCCGGGGCTGGGTTTCATGCTGGAACCCACCCTCTCTGGGCAGAATTGGGTGTCGTTCTGGGGTGATGACCAATGGTTTCCGGCCATGCTGACAACCCTCATCTCTTCTGCCATCGGCACGCTGGGTGCCCTGTTACTTTGCCTGTCCATTGTGCTGGGGTTATACCCAGGAGCAGGATGGCAGCGGTACATGCGCAGATTGCCTGTGTTACTGGCAATGCCGCACGTGGCATTCGCTGCGGGAAGTCTGCTGCTTTTCTCCCCAACAGGGTGGCTGGCTCGGCTGATGGCGGCAAGCGGCGGGGAAAACCTATACGATCCTTATGGTGTGGGGCTTGGTATGACTCTCGCGCTGAAAGAGAGCTGGTTTTTATTATGGGTAGCCAGCGCCCAGTTGAAGCGGACTGACTTGCAGCCTCAATTGCTGATCATGCGCAGCCTCGGATATGGGCGCCTGCAAAGCAGTTGGCTGGTGCTGCTTCCCCAATTGCTGCCCTCTCTGGGGTGGGCGATAGTGGCCGTGCTGGCCTACAATATTTCGGTGGTGGATGTGGCGATTATCCTGGGGCCAGGTAATCCCCCCACATTAGCCGTGTTGGCCTGGCAGTGGCTCAATGACGCTTCGCCAGCCATCCAGGCGAAAGGTATGATGGCTGCATTGCTGCTGATTGCCCTGCTCGCTGGATTTTCGCTGGCAGGATATCTGGTTTGGCGGGTATGGCGTAGCCGCCTGTTCCCTCATTCTGGCCAACGCTATCTGGCGTCTGGCACTCAAGCATTCTCCTGGCTGGCAGGTCTGATGACCCTGGTAGGGGTTATGGTGTTGCTGATGTTGCTGGTCTGGTCATTAGCCAGCATCTGGTTTTACCCAGCGCTGTTACCACAACGCTGGTCATTGGCAGCCTGGCAGCTCACAGACTTGACCCCGCTTTTGACTGCACTGATGCTGGGGCTCACGACCAGTCTCTGTGCGCTAGTGATGGTGGTTTTCTGGCTTGAATGGGGAACCTCGCGTTACGGTTTCTTTCTGTGGTTACCTCTCATACTGCCTGCGTTGCCGTTGGTGATAGGCCAATACGGTGTGTTATTGCGATGGGGATGGGATGGCACGTTCATTGCCGTGGCATGGAGTCATTTGCTCTGGATGATCCCGTATATGTTGCTGGTTCTGGCTCCGGCCTACCGTCAGGTTGATCCCCGTCTCCTGCTGTCAGCGCGCTCTTTGGGGCTGCCTGCCTGGCAGGTTTTACTGTGGGTGAAGTGGCCATCATTATTGCGCCCCCTCCTCTCCGCTTGGGCAATCGGTTTTTCCGTCAGTATTGCCCAATATTTGCCCACACTGTATGCCGGCGCGGGCCGTTTTGCTACCGTGACCACCGAGGCCGTCGCTTTGAGCAGTGGTGGCGATCCCCGAACGCTGGCCGTTCAGGCCTTGCTGCAATTCTTCTTACCCGCCATGGTGTTTCTGGTTGCTGTTTTGTCCGGCCTGCTGGCCGGTTACTATCGACAAGGATTACGCTGATATGCTGTCTGTTCGTGCGGTTACGCTCACCCGCTCAACACATCCGTTGTTGCAAAAGATCACTTTCGATGTGCCTTCCGGTCACGTTGTGACCCTGATGGGGCCTTCAGGCACAGGAAAATCAACGTTGCTCAGCTGGATGATTGGTGAACTCCCACCGGCTTTTGGCGCGGAGGGAGAGTTATGGTTGAACGGGACTCGGCGGGATGGACGCCCGACAGAGCAGCGGCGCATCGGTATCCTCTTTCAGGATGATTTACTGTTTCCGCATTTGAGTGTCGGGCAAAACCTGGCCCTGGCGCTACCCGCAACCCTGACAGGTAAAGATCAGCGCAGGCAATGTATTGAACGCCAACTGGATGAGGCAGAGTTGGCAGGATTTTATACCCGGGATCCGGCAACGTTATCCGGTGGGCAACGTGCCCGGGTCAGCCTGTTGCGTGCCTTGCTGGCTGAACCGGAAGCGTTGTTACTCGATGAACCGTTCAACCGGTTGGACAGGCCTCTGCGCGCACGATTTCGTCAGTTTGTTTTTGAACACATTGCATGCAAGGGTATACCGGCGGTGCTGGTGACTCATGATGCGCAGGATATCCCTCCTAATGGACGGGTCATCCTGTTAGGAGAAAATCACCATGTTTGATCGTTACCTGCTGGAAAAGAGTAAAAAAGTACGTGAAACCGTCGCTGGAAAGTTTCAACGGATGGGGGCCAAAGCCGATCAGATCACCTGGTTGGGGTTTATGCTGGGCCTGTGCGCGCCTCTTTTAATTGTGCTACATGCCTACTCTTGGGCACTGTTATTTATCGTACTGAACCGACTGGCCGATACGCTTGATGGCGCTCTGGCAAGATTAAACGGCCCAACCGACCGGGGAGCCTTTCTGGATATTACTCTGGATTTTTTATTCTATTCCTCCATTCCGCTGGGTTTTGCCTTTGCCGATCCCGCTAACAATGCCCTCCCGGCCAGCGTTTTAATCTACAGTTTTATTGGGACCGGTTGCAGTTTTCTCGCGTTTGCTGTTATCGCCGAAAAACGCGGCATTGCCAGCAGCACTTATCCCAATAAAGGATTTTATTATCTGGGAGGCTTGACGGAGAGCAGTGAAACCCTGTTGCTGTTTGTACTGATGTGCCTGCTCCCTGACCGGTTCTCTTGGCTGGCCTATGGTTTTGCCGCCTTGTGTGCCATCACTACCGTCACAAGGATAATAGCTGGGTTCACACTCTTTTCATCCAGGAGCAAGGCAGGATAACCCCCAAACTGTCCGATTATGATTAATCAGCCGATTCAGCCAGGTGCTGCCGGCTTGGGGCAACTTACTACGCCATTCTCAATGAAGGACTGAAAACCCTTAACCTATCATTGAGAATTATCAGCCAAGTAGAAGACGAGCGTTACGTGTTGCTCGCGGTTTCACCGATAAACAAAGAAATCTCGCCTGGCATGATTTTTGAGTTAACAAAACACCCACTCACTTCATATTCGAAAAATCAGATATAAAATTGACTTTGTTGGCTAGAGTTTTAAGATGGTGTGAGTTATTTGAGTTGGAGCCATCATGACAACACTCACTCCGTTACAGCTGTTCAAAAACCTGTCAGACGAAACCCGCCTGAATGTCATCCTGCTGCTGCGAGAATCCGGCGAACTTTGTGTTTGCGAGCTCTGTAACACGCTCAATGAGTCTCAACCCAAGATTTCCAGACACCTGGCAATGCTCAGAGAGTCGGGGCTGTTACTGGATCGCCGTGCAGGAAAGTGGATCCATTATCGCCTGTCACCACATATTCCTGCCTGGGCTGCCGCCGTGATTGAGCAGGCCTATCTCAGTCAACGAGACGAAATCGTTTTGCTGGCACGCGGAAATGGGACGATAAGCAGTAAGACTGCCTGTCTTTGATGTACTAAAAAAATTTACTCTTTCATATCTGTTTTTTCACATTTGATTGAGCAAAATAAAAAACTGATTAAATTACGCAAAAGGACGGAATCGATGAAAACGCTCTCAGTGTATGACCCGGCACTCTGTTGCAGTACCGGAGTGTGTGGCACCGATGTTGATCAGGCCTTGGTCACCTTCTCGGCCGATGCTGAATGGCTCAAAAAACGCGGTGTCACCGTTGCACGTTACAATCTCGCCCAACAACCTATGGCCTTTATCGACAATACGCTGGTCAAAAACTTCCTCGAAAACTCAGGCGCTGAAGGCCTGCCGCTCATTCTGCTGGATGGCGAATTTGTAATGGCAGGGCGTTACCCTACCCGTGCTGACCTGGCTCGCTGGTGCAAACTGCCGCTGGAAATCACCGGCATCGCCCCGAAAAGCTGCTGTGGTGGCAACACGTCCTGCTGTTAATCAACGCATGGAGGGAAGGTCATGAAATTCTTACAACATCCACCGGTTTTTCTCTTTTTTACCGGGAAAGGCGGGGTCGGTAAAACGTCCATTTCCTGTGCCAGCGCGATTACCCTGGCGGATGCCGGTAAGCGCGTCTTGCTAGTCAGTACCGATCCGGCCTCGAATGTCGGCCAGGTGTTTAATCAGCCCATCGGCAACCAGATTACCGCGATCGCAACCGTGCCGGGATTATCTGCGCTGGAAATTGACCCGCAGGCAGCGGCTCAGCTTTACCGCTCCCGTATCGTTGACCCCGTCAAAGGCTTGCTGCCAGAAGCGGTGGTTCGCAGTATCGAAGAGCAGTTGTCAGGTGCCTGTACCACTGAGATTGCCGCCTTTGATGAGTTCACCGGTTTATTGACTGACACTGCACTGCTGAATGATTTTGACCATGTGATTTTCGATACTGCCCCCACCGGGCATACCATCCGTTTGCTGCAGCTTCCGGGGGCCTGGAGCAGTTTCATCGACAGTAACCCGGAGGGTTCTTCGTGTCTGGGCCCGCTGGCCGGTTTGGAAAAGCAGCGTGACCGTTATGCTCAGGCATTACAGGCCTTGTCCGATGCAGCAAGAACCCGCCTGATACTGGTCGCCAGGGCGCAAAAATCCACACTCGCTGAAGTCGCCAGAACCCATCACGAACTGGCACAGGTCGGCTTACGCAACCAGTTTCTGGTCATCAATGGGATATTGCCTGAAGCTGAAGCGCAGGCAGACAAGTTGGCTCGTGCCTTGTATCTGCGCGAGCAGCGGGCGTTGAGTGAGCTACCCGCTGTCCTCACTGCGTTGCCCAGAGATGATTTGATGCTGCAACCGGTGAATATGGTGGGAACTGATGCGCTACGCCAACTGTTGGTGAAAAGCGAAGCCCACCATTCGGCCTCAACGCATCCTAGGGCCGAAGCGTTACCCCGATTACCCGCACTATCCTCCTTGGTTGAAGAGATCGCCACCGATGAGCACGGTTTGGTGATGCTGATGGGAAAAGGTGGCGTCGGCAAAACCACTTTGGCCGCATCGATTGCGGTAAAACTGGCTGAGAAAGGGCTGGATGTTCACCTGACCACCTCTGATCCCGCCGCGCACCTGGAGAATACCTTGCATGGGCAACTGCAAAATCTGACCGTCAGCCGGATAGATCCGCTGGCTGAGACGGAGCGTTATCGTCAGCATGTCTTGTCCACCAAAGGCAAGGATCTGGATGCGCAGGGCAAGGCGTTACTGGAAGAAGATCTCCGCTCCCCCTGTACCGAAGAGATTGCGGTCTTTCAGGCTTTTTCCCGGGTGATACGGGAAGCTGGCAAGCGCTTTGTGGTGATGGATACCGCGCCGACCGGCCATACATTGCTATTGCTCGATGCTACCGGTGCTTACCACCGTGAGGTCGCCAAACGGATGGGGGAAAAAGGTCATTACCTGACGCCCATGATGCAGTTACAGGATGAGAAACGCACCAAAGTACTATTGGTGACGCTGCCTGAAACGACACCGGTGTTGGAAGCCGCCAACCTGCAGGAAGATCTGCGTCGGGCAGGTATTGAACCCTGGGCATGGGTTATCAATAACAGTCTGGTTGCTGCGGCCACCTCTTCACCGCTGCTGCAGTTGCGTGCATCACACGAAGTCGAGCAGATAAAAAAAGTCAGAGACTCACTGTCTTCACGCTTGGCGCTGGTTCCCTTGCAGGAAGAGGAGCCAATCGGTATTGCGCGTCTGAGCCATCTGGCTGGCGAAGTTTAACTCAGTTTCATTTTTTCAGGGCAAGCGTCCGTGCTTGCCCTTTTGGGGGCGTTATGTTGTTGGCAGGTGCTATTTTTGTCCTGACCATTGTGCTGGTCATCTGGCAGCCCAGAGGGTTGGGCATTGGCTGGAGCGCGATGTTGGGTGCAGTACTGGCGTTACTGACCGGCGTGGTTCATCTCGGTGATATTCCGGTGGTCTGGCAGATTGTCTGGAACGCCACCGCAACCTTTATCGCCGTGATCATCATCAGCCTGTTGCTGGATGAATCGGGCTTCTTTGAATGGGCGGCTTTGCATGTGGCACGCTGGGGCAATGGCCGTGGCCGTTTGCTGTTTACCTACATCATCTTGTTGGGTGCGGCGGTGGCAGCGCTTTTCGCCAACGATGGTGCCGCACTGATCCTGACGCCGATTGTTATTGCCATGCTGCTGGCGCTGGGGTTCAGCCGTGGGGCAACCTTGGCCTTTGTGATGGCGGCGGGCTTTATTGCCGATACCGCCAGCTTGCCGCTGATCGTGTCAAACCTGGTGAATATTGTCTCGGCGGATTTCTTCAACCTCGGATTCACTGAATATGCAGCGGTGATGGTGCCGGTTAACTTGGCCGCGATTGCCGCCACGCTGGTGATGCTGCATCTGTTTTTCCGCAAAGACATTCCGGCAGTTTACGATCTGTCCCTGCTGAAAGCACCGAAAGAGGCCATCCGCGACCTAAACACCTTCAAGACCGGGTGGCTGGTGCTGGTTCTATTGCTTGTCGGTTTCTTTGGCCTGGAGCCGCTCGGTGTCCCCGTCAGTCTGGTCGCCGCCGTGGGAGCGCTGATCCTGTTTGCCGTCGCCAAAAAAGGACATGCCATAAATACCGGCAAGGTGCTGCGCGGTGCGCCTTGGCAAATCGTGGTGTTCTCGCTGGGCATGTATCTGGTGGTGTACGGCCTGCGCAATGCCGGTTTGACCCATTACCTTTCTGCCCTACTGAACCAGTTTGCCGAACAAGGACTGTGGGCGGCCACGCTGGGCACCGGGTTCCTGACGGCGTTCCTGTCCTCCATCATGAACAATATGCCGACCGTTCTGGTAGGGGCCCTGTCGATTGACGGCAGTGATGCCAGCGGCGTGATCAAAGAGGCAATGATTTATGCCAACGTGATCGGCAGCGATCTGGGGCCGAAAATCACCCCGATAGGCAGCCTGGCCACATTATTGTGGCTGCATGTGTTATCACAAAAGAATATGACCATCACCTGGGGGTATTACTTCCGGGTAGGGATTGTCATGACGATCCCGGTGCTGTTGGTCACGCTGGCGGCATTAGCCTTGCGACTATCCATTTCCCTTTAATTTTTTAAACAACCACGCCAGCAGGCATAACCGCTGGCGTTTCAATGAGAGAGCATCACGATGAGCAATGTGACTATTTATCATAATCCGGCCTGCGGAACATCGCGTAACACGCTGGAGTTAATTCGCAACAGTGGCACGGAACCCACGGTGATCCTGTACCTGGAAACACCGCCAAGTCGTGAGGTGCTGGTGAAACTGATCGCCGATATGGGGATCACGGTTCGGGCGTTATTGCGCAAGAATGTTGAGCCTTACGAGCAACTAGGGCTGGCAGAAGATAACTTCAGCGATGACCAGTTGATCGATTTCATGCTGCAGCACCCCATTCTGATCAACCGCCCGATTGTGGTCACGCCACTGGGAACCAAATTGTGCCGCCCTTCTGAATTGGTACTGGACATTTTGCCCGAAGCACAGCGTGGTGCCTTCGCCAAGGAAGACGGTGAACGCGTGGTGGATGCGCAAGGCAAACGTGTAGAGAAATAAGTATCACCCGGCGCAGCCGGGTTTTTTCATATCATCGCAAACGGCATGAGTGAGCCAGATGATTTTCAACAGTGGTAATGCCCATAGCATAATATCCGCTGCTCGGCGAACCCGTCACAAACCGGGAAGTTATCCGACAGCTCAGGCCACGGGCGGGCCGAGGATCGGCGGTGCCACTCACTCAATATTTTGGTAAATCTCCCCCCCCCCCCTGAGCAATGTGCAAACGCAAAATAGCCTCAAGGCCGTATATACTCGTCATACTTCAAGTTGCATGGGTGTTAGCTGCGACCAATCGCACCAGTCACATAGTGGGCTATGCTCCTGGCGACTCTTGGTCTTGCCGCCTACATGCAACTCGAATTATTTAGAGTATAAATAGCGCTGCAATTCGATTATTGCCTCTGCGCTCGGGCTCCCATCCCGCGGCATAGCCTTGATGATGCGATTCAATCGTCACCCCCAGAAGACCGGCAAGAATCGGGTAAATATCGGTATTATCGGACCGTGCATGAGGAAATAGCTTTTCTTGTAATAGAGTATCCAATTCCACCGCCGTTGGTTTGTGAAATAAGTCAGGTGTTCTAGGCTGTGTCCCTTAACTGTCCGCCAGCTGCGCTCACGTGCAGTTAAGGGACACAGCCTAGTCACTTGCATTTTCCATACGGTTTTCAGAAACTCATCGGCAATATATTATTATTAATTATAGATATCCGCCTTCTTAATAACTTCTTAAGAAGGTTGGGTTAGACTCACAAAACTGGAGTTGCGATTTAAGCAGTCGACAAGTAATCCTAGGCTGAGTCCCAACGCGTTTAGGCGTTTGGATAAGTGAATGGCACGCTCTGCCACCCAAAGGATGAGGACTGCGTAATCCTGGGCCCTGCGTTTATAAATAGTATACTCGTCATACTTCAAGTTGCATGTACGTTGGCTTTCCTGCAACTCGAATTATTTAGAGTATATAAATTTGACTGTCACACATTAGAGGATGAATGATGAATAAGAAATTTTCACCTAGTCAGATTTTATTTCACTGGATTATTCTCATTTTTATCGTACTGACTTATGCAACAATGGAGTTAAAAGGGATTGCTCCAAAAGGTAGTGACACACGCGAGTGGATGAAAACGCTGCATTATACTTTTGGTGTCAGCGTTATGATGTTAACATTGATTCGAGTAATGCTGAAGATTATACATAAAAACCCTGATATTATCCCAACACCCCCGCATTGGCAGATAACGCTATCAAAAGCTGTACATGGCATTCTTTACCTTATTTTTATCGCACTACCTTTACTCGGGATCCTGACTCTTTATTATGGGAAGGTTGAGTGGTCTCTTTTCTCTTACGTTATGCCGGTAAGTAATGAGCCGAATGACAATATACGACATACATTAAAAGAAATTCACGAATTCATTGCCAGTGCAGGTTATTTCGTTATCGGGATCCATGCTTTAGCTGCCATATTTCATCATTACATCATGCGTGATAACACCCTGATTAGAATGTTACCGTGGAAAAAGTAATGCTCGATGACTGCCGTACCGGCAAACAGTCATCTTAAAGATACCTCGTTAAATTCAAGCCGAACTATTGTTGGTAAGTGCTGCTTATGGACTTACCTTCATCAGTCTACTTTTGTTACCAGCGACTAGCGAAAGTAACGCCGCCAGTCTGAAGTAAATTCATAGTTTGTGTAGGCCGAAGGGAACGCCTTGTGGATCACTACGCAGACAAAAGGCTCCAAAACCCGGCTCATTTGGCGTCGGTTCGCCAGCTTGGCCTCCCAGTGCCTTTACTTGAGCAACTGCCTTGAGCATATTCTGGATCTGGAAGAAGACCAAAATCTGCGGTTCGGTGTCATCGCCATGCAACCCTACTTTGATGGAGCTTTGGAACCATCCCTCTCCGGCTCGCTCTTATGCGCTTTTTTCGGCCAGCAGATATTCCCTGACCTGGGCGCGAGCTCGATGCAACCGACTCTTTGTCGCCCCTTGCGTAATATCCAGATGGTCGGCAATTTCACTGATGGTCATTTGCTGCAAATCTCGCAGCAGAATGATTTCTCGATGCACAGCAGACAAAGACTCCAACGCATGGACCAGATCGATACGCAGTTCATCGACCGGGATCTGAGCAAGATAGGCAGAGTTTTCAACGTTCTTCAGATCTTCCATTCCACTCAGCAACTTCAGGGCTGGCAGCATGCAGAGACGAGTGATTATTTTGAACAGCCATCCCTTTAGTGATGATGCTGCGCGCACAGTCCCTACTTTTCGATACAGAATGATTAGCGCTTCCTGTACCACATCATCTACCGCGGAAGACCGCTGACACTGGTAACGAGCATAACGCTGGATATCAGGATGTAGCTTCACTAGCAAATACTCTAGCGCTACGGGATCACCCGCCTGGGCCGCAGCAAATTGGCTTTCTTGAATCAACATAGGTTCTCGTTCAGTTACCTCTAGGTTTACAGCCGAACACAGCGCGCATCGGGCAGTATCGCAATGCTCCAGTGACCAGGCTAACAAAGCCAACGCTGGCAATGGTTATCCCCAGCGACTTACCCTCAAGGCCGATCAGTCCGTACAGTATCATCAGACAGCCACCTAATACTCGGGCGATCCTTTCTTTGTTTCCTACATTTTTGCGATTCAACATGAAGACTCTCTTTGGGGTGAGAAATGGATTAGCGGAGCAAACTATTTGCGCCTACCAAGACAAAGAGGGTCAGATCGCCGAAAAGGATTCGCCGAAAAATAATTTTTTTGCTGTTGGTAAAACTCATCAGTTCGTCGGCCACCAAGGCTGCATAAACCGCACAAGCAATACCCGCAGCGATTTGATCCACTCAGCAGCGATCAACGCAGTTACGTGCTCAACTGGCCCTGGTTCGTTGGCCGTCAACTGTAGGTTCAAATCCTTCCTCCTCAGCAACAATCAATACCATCATCATCATTTGTTTAATACAAATTAAATACAAAAATTTACTGATTTGAGACAGATCACAAAATGGTATGGTTTAAGTTGTTAGTATCACTGCCGCGTTATGAGCGAAACGTGCGCGATCGCCAGGAAGCGGTGCAGTGAGCCAGGTAGACCTTTGGGCAGTATTTATTCATGAATACGCTGGAAACACCGGACAGAAGAGCTGTAAATATAAAACTCAAAAAAGGATAATTTTCATTATGTTTAGAATTAAAAAAAGTTTTATCATTATCTCTGCAATTATTTTTTCTGGTACCTTGGGTGCAGCAGAAATATATAATAAAGATGGAAACAAATTAGACCTGTACGGGAAATTGGATGCGCGTCATACCTTTAGCAAAGCCGCCAGTAAAGATGGTGACCAAACTTATGCTCGCCTTGGATTTAAAGGGGCTACAGTAATAACGGACCAACTTACCGGTTTCGGTCAATGGGAATATAATTTCCAGGCTAACTATGCGGAATCACAGGGCGATAAAGGCAACGCCACGCGTCTGGGATTTGCAGGATTGAAATTTGATCGCTTTGGTTCGCTGGATTATGGCAGAAATTATGGTGTCGTTTACGATGTCGAAGCTTGGACCGATATGCTTCCAGTTTTTGGGGGTGACAGTTATACCAAAGTGGATAACTTTATGGCCAAGCGAGCCAACAATCTTCTGACCTACCGTAACAGAGATTTCTTTGGCCTGGTTGATGGTTGGAACATCGGGATCCAGTATCAGGGGAAAAACGACAATGCTTCTGAAAGCGCCAACGGGAGAGATTCTCTTGTAAGCCAGAATGGTGATGGCTTTGGCATATCCAGCAGCTATAAACATGACTCTGGGGTCGGTTTTGCCGCCGCCTATGCTTCTTCCGATCGTACTTACGATCAGGAAAACGCAGGGAAAACACTTAACAGTGAATTTGCGTCTGGTAGCAGAGCGGAAGTATGGACTGTTGCAACTAAGTATGACGCCAACCAGCTTTACCTTGCAACAATGTACGCGCAAACGCTGAATATGACCTCTTACGGGAAAGGTGGCATTGCCGGAAAAACCAAAAACGTAGAAATCACCGCTCAGTACCAGTTTGACTCCGGCATACGCCCTTCACTCGCTTATCTACAGTCGAAGGGAGAAGATCTGAACAGCATTTATGGTAATAGTCAGGATTTGGTTAAATATATAACTGTAGGATCATATTATTATTTTAATAAAAACATGACTGCATACGTCGATTATAAAATCAACCTGCTAAACGACAACGGTTTTACAGAGGCGAATGGTATCAGCACTGATAATATCGTTGGCGTAGGTTTAACGTATCAATTCTAACAGATTGCGCAGTTCGCATATCAGATAGACGATGATGCAATAAAAAGTTAAATTTACGGTGATTTTAGCAGCATTAATTGCCAAGCATTAAGGGCAGAAATTCCCCGCCATTTACTCAAGTGAATGGCGGGGTTATTAATGTCACCTTACGGTACCGAAGTGACGTCCTGAATTTCCCCTGTATATCCGGTACGAGAAATCGCCGTCAGCAATACCTGATTATCGAACTCCTGCGGCACTATCACCTCTGCCTGATGCGTTTTCAACGAGGCTTTTGCCTTAAGGACGCCATCAGTAGAACGCAGCGCTTTATTGATGGAGATAACGCAGAGTGAACAGGTCATTTCTTTGATATCTATGGTTACTTTTTTGTTTTCAGCCCATATACGCGGCGTGATTAACACCAGAGCCATCATCAGAAAAAAACGTTTCTTCATTATTCCATCCACTCCCAAAACCAGGGTAATACATACGGATAAGACATTATCACCACCAGTAACGGCACCGATAGCCAGTAAAGCCAGAGTAATGCACGACGGCTGACGACATTGACGCAGACAGGACGCGGCGACAAATAAAGCCGCCAGAACCCTCTTAGCATCAACCCGACAGATAAAACTATCATCGGGAACTGCAGCCAAGACAACGCCGGTATCCCAGTCAATCCGGCCGCTGAAATGCCAAACACCAGATATAACAGCGGGCCAAGGCAGCAGAGAGTCGATGCTGCGGCTGCAAACAGAGCCGCCAGCAACGTCGCCAAGGTTCCCTTAACGCTGTTCGACGGAGACATATTCGTAGCTAAACTCAGCCGGATCGTAAAAGTTTAACGGATCGCCATCCACTTCGGCATAGGGATAACCGAAGTTATTGAGATCCCCCTGCTCCGCTACTGGCGAAAGGGCAAAGTCACGGGCGTAGTTAAAACCAACCCAGTTCATCTCCCAATTACCAAACAGATAATCGCTGACAGCCTCAACCGCCGGATCGCCGGTTTCTTTTTTCTCAGTTAAACGCATTTTGGTGACGTCGGCCGGATCGGCTGGCAACCAGCCGAAACCCGCCAGCCAGAACATGGCACGGCAGTGCTGCCCACCGCTGACTTTCGCAACGCCATGTTCATCAGCGCTACCGAATGCCTTCTTCGAATAGTTTTCCAGCTTGCGGGAGGCCCCTAGGCGGATACCGAACATTTCACGTGCCGGGATCCCGCAGGAGCGGCACAAGGCAACAAACACGGAATTAATATCGGTACATTTGCCGCCCAGATTACCCGTTTTAAGTATCTGGCCCACATCACCGCTTCCACAGCCAATAACCGAATCGTCACGATGCATATGGGTTCTCACCCAGTTATGGATTAACCCTGCTTGCTGCAAAGGTGATTTCTCATTACCAATAATCTTCAGCGCCGTTTCTTTCACCAGACCATCAACCGGGATGTGGGGAGTGGCGTTAAGGTAAGGCTGTACCGTTGCGGGGAAAACCAGCTCAGTATCCGGGAGACGCCATTCAGACAGTTGGTTGCTCTTTAACGGTTCCCAATCCAAGGTTTCAATCAGCATCTCCACCTTTAGCTCCATTGGGCCTTTCGAATCCGGCCAAGATGCAAACAACGTTTTGGCGGCATAACTGTTATTAGCCGTTAGATAGGCCTGCTGATAGTTACCAGAAAAGGAAATATTCTTCAGTTGCTGAAAGGCGGTGTCTTCTGGCACAGGGATCCATAAATTAGCCTTGCCTTCGGAACCTGCGGGCGCTTTTAATCGATACGTTTGGGTCATCACAAAACGTCTTCTGCTATCTACACAGGTCGACGCCGAGATTGCAGTTTTTTGCGACTCCGCCAAGACCGGATTGATCAATCCAAAAGAGGATAATGCAGCAGCACCTTTGAGAAAATTACGCCTTTTCATCATATTTCCTTTTTTATTATCAGCCAACACCAAAGACCTCCCTACCGCCAAAAGGGCGTGAAGATAATATGCATCCTGGCAGTACAAAACAACTCACTTTTCAGAGGGAAAGGCCGCAGGATTAGAGGGGAAATATTCGTTAAACAGGAAACTATTCGCACAAACTTAAATTACCTTAACGTTCGTATCTGGCCAAGCGATACGGACAGCCTTTTGCGGCATGAATTGGCGTTTTTATACTAGGCTGTGTCTCTCAATTGCCCAAGGTGCCGTCGCAGACCCAAAAGCCCGTTATCAAGGCGGAGGGTGAAGGGCAGAGTGGCCCTCTGTTCAAGCCCGACTTTACTTCGAACGGGCTTTTGGGGCGCTCGCGTGCAATTGAGGGACACAGCCTAAAATACGCACCCATCACCGCCCTACGAGCGGTGATTGCAGGATTACTCGATTCGTTCAAAAACCATACTGATGAACTCCCGATCCACTATCTCGCCGGTTTTACTGATACTTTTATCTTTTTTACGATCTTCATAAATCAGTTTTAACGGCAAGCCATATATTAATCTGTTAACGTCTTGTGCGTTATAAAGTTGAAATCCGTGCTCGATAAAAGGTAGTTTTTCCATAAAGGCTTTTTCACAGAAGGTGACACAAAAATGGCCGCCAACTTTTAGCACTCGACTAATATCTTTTAGCAATACCTCAGGCTCACGCCAAAAATAAATGGTGTTAACTGTTAATACTTTATCAAAAATTGCGTCCTCCGAGGGGAGTACAACACCATCATACATAAGATAATTCGCCCAACCAGCCCGAATATAAGCATGATTAAATGCGAGCGCCTCCTGATGCATTAACGGCGAAACCTCCAATCCGGTATATCGTAGATTTTCAGCTATGGACAGAATGTATCCGAGTAACCCGCCATTTCCATAACCCAATTCGAGGAGGTGATCCCCCTCAGCCAAAGAGAGGCTATTGATGCCATGCAATATCTGATCTGGTCTAGTAAAAGTTGACACCCCATTAAGTGGCGACTTCATATTCGTTTGGTGAAAGACCACCAAGGTGGGTATGAGGTCGCCACATATTGTAGTATTCAATGATGTATTTATTAACGTCACGCTTTGCGCTTTCGACATCCTCATAACAGCGGTCTTTTACCCACTCTGATTTTAGGCTGCCAAAAAAGCGCTCTATCACGGCATTGTCCCAGCAGTTTCCGCGCCGACTCTGACTCAGTTCGATATCATTATCTTCAGCATATTGCCGCCATGCCGCACAGGTATATTGGCTACCCTGATCAGAATGAACCAGCACTTTGCCCTTCGGCTGCCGCCACATTTTTGCCATGCGCAGTGGGCTTAGCGCTAACTCCGCCGTCATCGTTTTAGCGACGTCCCAGCCCACGACCTTGCGCGAGTAAAGATCGACAACGGCGGCCAGATAGCACCAGCCCTGACGTGTCGGGATATAGGTAATATCCGTCACCCATTTTCTGTTCGGTGCCTCAACGTTAAACTCCCTGTCAAGATGGTTAGGCACAGCGGCGTTAATCTCTTTAGCAACAACATATCTGTGTCTGCGCTGATGGCCTGATAACCCAAGCTTTTTCATTAGGTTACGAGTTGCGTAACGTCCCAGGTTAAAGCCTTCTTTACGCAACACGCTACTTAATGCCCGGCTTCCAAGGCTTCCGCGACTGGCTTTCCAGCAGGCTAAAGCGTGGGCATCCCGTTCAGCATTTAATGAGGTATCCGGGCGGTCTTTTGCCTTTAACCAACGATAAAATCCGTTACGGCTCACCGTCATGGTTCGGCAAAGCAGCGCCACCGGCCAGAACCGGCGATGCTCATTAATAAACGCGAACCTCAGCGTTGTTCTTTTGCAAAGAAGGCCGTGGCCTTCCTGAGAAACTCCCGGTTCACACGCATAACTCAGGATCTTGCTGGAGAGAGTAACCCAGTGATTTTGCTCTTCGTTTAAGCCCGTCGAGTACGCGATTACGGTAGCGCTCTTCATAATAATCCGCGCCAGGATCGACATATTTCTGACCATATTTAAGGGCATTGTAGAACAGTATTGCCAGTTTTCTTGCCGTTGCAGTGACTGCTTTTGCTTTCCCGATACGGGATGATAATCGACGATAAAAAGCACCCAGCGCGGTATCGCTCCGGCCAATTGTTGTGGCTGCCAGTCTTAGTGCAGCAGCAATTCGACTGGATGAACGCCGTGTTTTCGAGGACAGTACTTTTCCACCGGAGATCTTATTCCCCGGGGACAAGCACAGCCACGAGGTAAAATGGCTCGCATCCGGCCATCGATTCATGTCAGTACCGCATTCGGCAACGAATTTTAATGCCAGATAAGGTCCAAACCCATGTATCTGTGTCAGATCTGCCCCGGTAATTTTCCAGAGTAACGGTCTGACATCAAAGGCCAGTTGATTGGGTTGCTTTGTACGGTGTCTGGCGGAAGGCAATGCTCCTTCAGGCTCTTTGATTCCGGTACTGAGCTGCAATAATGAAGTTTCGATTTGATCATCACACTCGCGGATCTTTTCCTGGTAAAAATCGAAAAATGCCACCGACTGTTCAAGTGCAAAAAGATGTTCAGGCTGCCAGTTCCCTGTCAGTGCCTGTTGAAGAACCTCTGGCGTCTTTTTACATCTGACATCACGATACTGGATCAATACTGAAGGATCGCGCTCACCACTGACAATAGCTCTGACGATTGAAAGACCGGTAACGCCAGTAATATCCGATACGGCATGATGCAATTGAACATTCATCTGCATCAACGCCTTCTGCATATGCTGGATATGCGCAGCCCGGTATTCAGTCAGGCGTTCCCGTTGTCTCAAATAAGACCTGAGTACGGAAATGTCGTGTTCAGGTCTGAAACTGGCCCGGAGAAGGCCAAATGAATGCAGCTTCTGCAGCCACTGTGCGTCATTGACATCAGTCTTGCGACCGGGAACATTTTTTGCGTCTCTGGCATTAACAAGGATCACATTGAAACCCGCAGCTTCAAGGATCTCAAAAGCAGGCAACCAGTAAACGCCTGTGGACTCCATGGCAATGGTCGTAATGTGACAGGTTTTGAGCCAATCGGACATCCGATGAAGGTCGCCTGTGAAACTTTGAAAAGTTCTGACCGGCGCGGCGTCAGCATCCGGTGGTACGGCGACAACGTGGAATTCAGCGCCAATATCAACGCCAGCAGCATGAGGATGGATAATAGACATTCGGAAGGATTTTTTCATGGAAATCTCCTTGCTCATTTTTCGATGAACGAAGGAGGGGACGACGGAGAAATCACCTTCCTGAACGGGATCAAAGTCACCACTGTCGGATCCGCCACAGTCCCTGAACCATGTTTTTTTACGGGGTCATACCACCAAAAGGCCGACGGCTGCTTCCTTCGCTAAATTAGCCTGCCAACTTTTCCGGGGAGTTTCTGAGACTCAGGGCGGGGTTTAACCCATGGACAGTTTTTTAGGATGTCCTTCTGCTGTTTGAGTTCTTCATTCTCAGCACGAAGGCGGCGTAATTCAGCCTCCAGCTCGCTGCGGGGCCTTTCACCCAGGCGCTCCGTTTGCAGGGATTGCTCGTAAGCCGTCACCCAGCGGCTGATATTCTGGTCAGCGACATTCAGCTGACGAGCCACTTCGACACATGAAAAGCCCTGCTCACAAACGAGTTTGGCGGCTTCAATCTTGAATTCTTTACTGTAATTTCTACGTGTTGTTCTGGTCATATGCACCTCCGTTTCAAGGATTATATCCTCTTAAGTCGGTGTCACCGATTATTAGGCCAGATCAATCACCGGCAGATTGCGCAAATTCATTACATTACCTAATACTCTACCCTCCTCCCCCTCTGGGCATCGCAATTGCAAGGCAAGCTTTTGGTGCGGACTTTCCATAGTTCCCTCTACTTATCGTTCAGTTATGGTAATAAAGGCCGATTATTTGTTTAACAACTTTATCACATTCCAACTGTCTGCCTAGCTCTTCTCCTCTGCACTAGGCTGTGTCCCTCAATTGCCCGTGGTGCCGTCGCAGACCCAAAAGCCCGTTATCAAGGCGGAGGGTGAATGGCAGAGTGGCCCTCTGTTCAAGCCCGACTTTACTGCGAACGGGCTTTTGGGGCGCGACCCTTCGGGCTGGGGCCATCATCAGAAATCGCTTCAGTTGGTACAAAATTGTTTCTGCCGATAGATTACTTGAGTGCGTTTCGTCGTGCCCGAGTCGTGGCTCGGCGCAGCAACGGCGTGTTCACCTGTGGTTCCTGCTGGAACAGTGCCATGCTTATGGTACGGCCCACGGTACCCAGCGTCACGGTGAATGCCGGCACATTATTTACCATGGCGAGGAGAGAAAAAGCGCGCGGTGCTTATTAGAGACGCACACGGCGCGCGACCAGTGTGGCCAGTAACGGAGCAATGGCAAAGACGGCAAACACCCACAAGGCAGCTTGCTGCGCCCCTGCCAAACCACCTGGATCAGAGAATCCGGCCAGATTCGCTACGATACCCGCCAGTGCAGCACCAATGGCTGTCGCATACAACTGCACGGTGGTAATCGAAGTCGATGCCAGGTCTTTCTGCCCGTCAGGCGCGATGGTGATCACCTGTGTGAGCAAATGCGGCCAGCCGAGTCCAATACCGCCGCCTACCGCGACCAGTGCAACGCACATCAGTGTGAGGCCTGGCACCGTACCAGGACGATATTGCATGCTGCCGGATTAAGTGTGGATACTTTAGGCTGTGTCCCATAACTGTGCGCGAGCGCCGCTGCAGGTGGATTGGTACATATCGTTACTGGGTGCTAAATTGAAATATGTTAATTGACTCGTATTTTTTGCGGTCAGTCATTGAGACCTCATTCATTTTACTGCCGCAGTCGAACGATTCATTTTTGGAGAGATAAAATGTCAAAAAATGCGGCTTTTGTTGCGACACTCATTCTATTTGCCATTTCCCCAGCACACGCAATTAACGCGAAATACGCCCAACAGCTAGAGCGCTCTGGTTGTACCCAGGTGAGCGAGTCTCAAGGGTGTGATATTCACAAAACCAAAGCCGAGAACGCTAAAAATGGCTTTGGTACATTACCCACCACGGAAACTACAGCAACTAACAGCCCCTATACCGGTGAGTGGGTTGCCACTTTCCCGCAAACTGGTACGACGGTAGCAACGATACGCATTGATGCTAAGGACCACGCTTGGGTCAATGGCAAAAAAGTCAAAGCAAAGAAATCCGATGGTGCACTGGTGTTTCGTGATGGCTTCATCACCTATACCATTCAAGGGGATCGTCGCCTCAAAGGTGAGGATGTCTGGGTGGACAGCGATGCAGGCACCAAAGGGATCATTAGCGCCAAGTAACACAGGTTGCCCGATTTAATAAAGGGTGAGACAGTAATCCCCTGCATACTTAAGGTGATTGTGACTTCGCGATTGGTCACTCAATTCCCTGCTGATATGGATATCACTCCTCGATGAACGTTCACTGTTTGCCACTTATACCACCGACACTGATCGGCCAAATCGTTGAATTACAGCCTATGCAGCAAGAACATGCGTCCGCTTTACTGAACGCGGCTGCAGATGGCCAATTGTGGGATTTGAAGTTAACGGTAGTGCCAGGTGCTGCCGGCATAGATCAATACATTGCAACCGCCTTGGTGGGACAACAGGCTGGCAGCGTGATGCCTTTTATCATTGTTGCGCGTGATAGTGGGCGGATTGTTGGCAGTACGCGTTTCTGGAAAATCGACGCAACCAATAGAAAACTTGAAATCGGTCATACATGGCTTTCCGCCTCAGCACAGCGCTCTGGGATTAACACAGAAGCCAAATATCTTCTGCTTTCCTATGCCTTTGAAGTCATGCAAATGGTGCGTGTGCAGTTAACCACCGACGAACTGAACGAAAAATCCAGGGCGGCGATCCTGCGTATTGGTGCCAAACAGGAGGGTATTGTCCGTAACGAGCGCATCATGCCGGATGGCCGCCTACGCAATTCGGTGCGTTACAGCATCATCGCCAGCGAATGGCCGGATGTTAAGGCCATGCTACAGTTGAAGATAGCACGCTAAGCTGCCCGAACTCGCTTTTCGGGCCAAGCCGCTCACCTGCAGTTAATGGACACCGCCTAGGCCACCTCAGGGATCTTCTCATCGATACTGATATACAGGCGGGCATAAGTGGTTTTCTCGAGAACCTGAAAAACGTGGAATTTTTGTTCCAACAACAATATGCCAAAGACCTGTAGATCACCCAATACTCTGATCTCAAGAGGTTCCAGCTGTGAACCTTCCTTACAAAAGACGCTGGTAAGGTGGTTCATCTCCACCATAAGCACATTGATTCCTTTGACACGCGAAGGCACTTCCCCCGTGAGCCACTCCTCTGGAGTCAGAACATAATAACGCCAGCCCGCATTTTTCAATGCCTCGATAATATAGGTGATCCGATGCAAGTCCGGTTGCTGGTTGATAGGGTCTACCCATGAAAGGTACAAATGTCGTACCCGCTCATGGAGTCTGCTCTGCAGGCCTAATTTGCGCCCACGCGAAATCAGCCAGGCTATTTCTGGCGCAACTTGCTTGGAAAAACGTTTTTGCTTTTGTGCAGTAACCAGCCAGCGTAACAAGAACAAGTGTTCGTCTAACAATGAACTGATTTTCCCCTCTTGTTCCGCGAACTTTAATGCAACTTGAGCACAAAATGCAAAGTGAGCCAATTCACTGTTTTTATTATCAATATCTGTCATGGCAAATACCGTAGAAATTAACCATCGTGGTTGAAGCTACCAATACCCCTACAGAAGTCCCTCAACCGAGAGCAACTTCCCAGTAAGTTTGCACGCCCCAAAATGCGCCTGTACCTGTTATTGTCCACTTTATTTCATAAAATAAAACAGTGTTTCAATTTAAATAATTCATGGTTTCATTAAACTGTGATTGTCAGAAGCAAAAAGAGACGTGGATCACACAACGACGTTTTTACAGCACATTTACCGAGAAAAACTCTCTCTGTTGCCCACTGAATCGCATGTAACCGCCCTACTCCGTCTAAAGAGTCATCTTGGCTTAACCGCTTTACTGCAAAACACGTTTACCCACACGGAAATTTCGTGAATAACCTCGCAAAGTGATCAATCAAACGGAAGCTCAGCTTGCAGCCACCTGTCGTCAATGATATTAGAATACCACTTTACAAATTATCGTAAAGAAGGAAAGTACATTACAGAACCGTTGACGAAGGACACCTCATGTCGGAACTTAAATTTGCCACACGTTTGAACTCTTTTGCCTCAGGTGCCAATCGCTACTGGCCAGAATTGAAAGGCAAACCCTCAGTCCTGCAAATGATTGAGCGTGCAGGAACGGTCAAGGGATTGACTCATCTGGACTTAAACTACCCCCAGCACATCAATGAAGACGTGAAAACCCTACGTCAGAAAATCGAAGATGTGGGTCTGGCAGTAAATGGCATGCAAATGCGCTGGGATGCGCCAGAATTCAAGATCGGTGCGTTCACTAACCCTGATGCCAAGATCCGCCGTCAAGCGATCGAATTAACCAAGCGCGGTATTGACGCAGGCCGTGAATTTGGTGCCAGTTTAATGACATTGTGGATGGGGCAGGATGGCTTTGATTACTGCTTCCAAGCAGATTACAAAAAAATGTGGGAAGACGCCGTCGGCGCGGTTAGGGAAATCGCAGAGTACGCGCCGGATATTGATGTCAGCATTGAATACAAACCCAACGAACCGCGTGCCTACAGTATTTTCCCGAACGTCACCACCTGCCTGTTGGCGGTAGAGGAAGCGGGTTGTGCAAATCTGGGTATTACTCTCGATTTCGCGCATGTGCTTTACGCCAACGAGATCCCTGCCTATGCCGCAGCTATGGTTGCCCGCCGTTCACGCCTGCTGGGTCTGGATCTGAACGATGGTTGGGGAAAACGTGATGATGGCCTGATGGCCGCTTCGGTTAACCCACGGGCAACGCTGGAATTCCTCTGGCAGATGCAGCGGGATGGTTATAAAGGCGCTTACTATTTCGACACTTTCCCTGACGCCAGTGGCTTGGATCCGGTGCGCGAAGCCGAAACCAACATCGCGACAGTAACCCGCTTACTGACACTGTGTAAAAAGCTCGACAACAATCCAGCATTGATGGATGCCATCAGCAGGCAGGATGCAGTCGCTTCACAGCAAATTGTTAACGACATTATGCTGGCGAAATAGCGCCAGTAACCCGGCACCCAATGGGTGTCTCTAATAATAACTAACAGCACCAAGGATAGAAGATGAAAAAGCACTTACTCTCTGTATTCGCCTCTGCCCTGTTTTGCACCAGCGTTTATGCTGCCGACCTACCGCCGCTGCAGTCAGATACCGAGCCGGATCGGACCGACTGGACCGAGCTAACGGCTAAATATGGCCCGATGCCCGCAGTGGACAGTAAATTGAAAATTGGCGGCGTCTCCAAAACGCTGACCAATGAATATTGGCGCTCCCTTGGCGAAGGCTATCAAAACACCGCTAAAAAGTACGGCTTCTCCGTAGCCTATCAGGCCGCAGCGAATGAAGACGATCAGTTGGGCCAGCTATCCATCGCGGAAACATTAATCTCTCAAGACTTTAACGGCTTGCTGGTTTCACCGCAAACGGATGCCAACTTGCAGCCCGCTTATGAAGTGGCCAAAAGCAAGAGCATCCCGGTGGTTAACGTTAATGACGCCGTGATGCCAAGTGCCGCCCATTATGTCGGCAACGTGCAGAAAGACAACGGCGTGCGGGTCGCCAACTGGTTTATCAAGCATCACCCTGAAGGCGGAAAAGTCGCGGTTATTGAAGGCCAGGCTGGTGTTTATGCTGCTACACAGCGCACCAAAGGATTCAAAGAAACCCTGGGGGCCAACGGAAAGTTCTCTATTGTTGCCAGTGTGCCCGCCAACTGGAGCCGTGAAAATGCCTACAACGCCGCCGCTACCATTTTGCAGCAACACCCTGATTTAGTGGGTTTCTATGCCAACAATGACGGCATGGCACTCGGGGTTGTGGAAGCGGTACACGCACAGGGTAAATCCAAGCAGGTAGCGGTATTTGGTACCGATGGGATCTCTGATGCCTACGCTTCCATCAAACGCGGTGAGTTGACCGGTACGGTAGACAGTTTTCCGGTGCTGACTGGTGAAGTGGCAATGGAAGTCATGCTGCGCCTGATCGACGGGCAGAAGATTTCACGCGTGGTCGCTACGCCGCAAGCCCTGATCACCAAAGAAAATGCCGAGGCTTTCTTAACCAAAGATAATGAGAAACTGCGCCAGTTGCTGGCACAGCAATAGGCCAGTCTGCGGAGGGTTTATGGAACAGTTTTGTTTGACGATGAGTAGCATCAATAAAACCTACGGCAATGCAATCGCGATCCAGGATGTAGATTTTTCGGTAAGACATGGTGAAGTCCACGCTCTGATCGGGGAAAACGGTGCTGGAAAATCGACATTGTTGAATATTCTCTCTGGGGTACGCGCGGCGGACTCTGGCGAAATCAAAGTGGATGGGCAGGTGATTCAGATGAAAAACCCGCTTTCTGCTCGCCAGGCAGGTATCGCTATGATCCATCAGGAACTACAGCATGTTCCTGAACTCTCCGTAGCACAGAATATGTTTCTTGGGCGCCCTTTGACACATTGCAACGGGTTATTTGTGGATAAAAAGGCCCAATATGCCCGGGCTAAAGCGATCCTTCGGCGTCTTGACCCCACCATTGATCCCAATGAACCGATCAAGAATCTGAAAGTGTCACAGCAGCAAATTGTGGAAATTGCCAGGGCATTACTTGACGATGCAAAAATCATTGCCATGGACGAGCCAACGTCAAGCCTGACGCCGCGTGAGTTTGAGCGGCTCGCAGAGTTGATCGCCGATCTTAAATCGATGAACGTCTCACTGATTTATGTCTCACATAAAATGAATGAAATCTTTAAAGTTTGCGACCGCGCCACTATTTTGCGCGACGGTAAACAGGTCGGCGTGGTCAATATCTGTGACGAGACAGAAGAAACCATCGTCACCAAAATGGTGGGCCGCAAGATTGAGAAAGTACAACACCAGTCATTCATCACCGATAAAGAGATCCTGCGTGTGGAAGGGCTTGGGCGCGACAAGGTTGTCCTGCCGGCGAGTTTCTGCGTACAGGCAGGAGAAGTGCTGGGGATTGCCGGTCTGGTTGGTGCCGGGCGCACCGAATTGCTGAAACTGATCGCCGGTATTGATACCAAGAGCTGCGGCCAGGTGTTGGTTGAGGGGGTAGCAGTAAAAAACCTCAATGTCAGATCCGCCATTCGGGCAGGGATTGGACTGGTGCCGGAAGATCGTAAGAAAGAGGGAATTATCAAAGAGCGAGCAGTGAAAATGAACATGGCGCTCCCCTCCATGAGCAATTTCACCCGCTATGGGCTATTAAAAACCAAGAAATTAAACCAGTTGGCCCAAGAAGTGATGACCGACTTAAACCTGCGCCCGCTGAATATAGAAAAAACCATTGGTACCTTAAGCGGTGGGAATCAGCAAAAAGTGATTATTGGCCGCTGGGTTGCCGCAGATAACAAAGTCTTTCTGTTTGATGAACCCACCAGGGGGATCGATATAGGTGCCAAATCTGAAATCTATAATTTAATTGAGAAATTAGCCAAACAGGGAAAAGCTATTGTTGTGGTCTCCTCCGAAATGCCAGAAATTATTCGTATCTCTGATCGGGTACTGGTGATGCGCGAAGGGAAAGTAACTATGGAACTTAAAGGCGACGATATTACAGAAGAGAATATCGCTCGTTATGCGATTAGCGATCTAAATTAAAACAGCTTCTGTAACTTACATTTATCATTAGGGTAATTATTATGATGACACAGGGTAATACTCAGCCTAAAGTACCGCCTTCAAAACTACTCAAGTTTAATCTGCGTGATGCGGGTACGCTTATTGGTTTACTGATTATTGTTGTTACCTTTTCGCTGCTTTCTCCAGTCTTCTTCACGCTGCCTAATATGTTGAATATTTTGCAGCAATCTTCAATCAATGGAATTATCGCCCTGGGCATGACACTGGTGATTATCTCCGGCGGTATCGACCTTTCGGTCGGCCCAACCGCCGCACTATCCGCCATTCTGGGAGCCACCCTAATGGTAGCGGGGGTTCCTGTACCGCTGGCAGTGATGGCAACCTTGGGGGTTGGCGCATTATGTGGGGTCTTCAGCGGATCGCTGGTGGCCTACGCAGGGCTGCAGCCCTTCATTGTTACCCTTGGCGGGCTCTCGCTGTTCCGGGCAATGGCGCTGATCTTTACCAACGGCAATCCAATTTTTGGCATCCCTACTGAGTTCCGCAGCTTCATCAATAGCGAGATATTCGGCATACCTGGCCCAATCGTTATTGTGGTCACTATCGCCATTATCCTCTGGGTAGTAATGAACAAAACCCCACTGGGTGAGTACATTCTTGCGGTGGGTGGCAACGAAGAAGCAGCTCGCGTGGCCGGTGTGCCAGTGAAAAGAACCAAAGTGACCGTCTTTGTTATTTCAGGCGTGTTGGCCTCACTGGCCTCTCTAATCCTGATTGGCCGCCTGGGTGCCGCTGAACCGACCATGGGCAACCTGTGGGAGCTTGACGCTATCGCCGCTGCTGCCATTGGTGGCGCTTCGCTGATGGGGGGTAAGGGTAGCGTTATTGGTACGCTGATCGGTGCCATCATTCTTGGCTCGTTACGTAACGGATTGACGCTTCTTAATATTCAGGCTTTTTATCAATTGCTTGCAACAGGCCTTATTATTATCATAGCGATGTTGATTGACCGGGCGACACGAGGCAAGTAATGAAGCAGGATCCGCGAGCAATAGGCGCTCAAATTCGCATGAGATTACCACAACTGACGCCACTGGAAAGAAAAGTAGTGGACTCGATTACTTCTAAAACCGATTTATCTGAGCAAACATCTTTAAAAGAAATTGCGCTGGAAAATAAAGTTTCGGAAGGCATGGTGGTTAAGCTGGCAAAAAAACTCAACTTCTCTGGGTTCCGCGAATTCAGAAGTAGTCTGATTTATTATAATTATTCTGAAGTAGCTAGCTTGCATGCAGAAATTGAACCTGATGACTCATCGGAACAATTACTGGAAAAGGTATTCAGAACTTCTATTCAGGCAATAGAAGAAACCATTTCTATTCTGGACGTTTCTGAATTCAACCGCGCTGCAGATATTCTGTTTAAGTCCAGGCACATCGATCTCTATGCCGTTGGCGGTTCTGCCACTGTCGCACGCGATCTGTCGCATAAACTGCTAAAAATAGGGGTTAAAACCTCAGTGTACGATGATGCCCATACCATGCTGATGTCTGCAGCGATCTTATCGGATGATGATGCAGTAATAGCAATCAGCCATTCCGGCGCTACCCGCGCAGTCAACGATCCTATCAAGCTGGCTGCGCGCAACGGTGCCAAAGTGATTGCCATTACCAACTATTCCGAATCGCCCATTGCGCGTAATGCGCACGTGGTTCTTAATTCAACCTCACAGGGCTCGCATTTGCTTGGGGAAAACGCAGCGGCACGCATTGCGCAACTTAATATACTGGATGCTCTGTTCGTGGCAATTGCGCAAAAAGATTTGAAAAAAGCTGAAAAGAATCTGATGAAAACCCAGCAGGCGGTCCGTGATTTAAGAGAATATTAGCATGAGCAAGATCCTAGTCACTGGCAGTCTTCATTATGACATTATGCTTCAGGCACACCACCGGCCAGAAAAGGGCGAAACGGTGATCGGCAGCCATTGCTCTTATAAATTTGGTGGCAAAGGCGGTAATCAGGCGGTTTCTGCTGCCCAAGCCGGAGCACAGGTCAGCTTCGTTGGCGCAGTAGGTAACGATGAGCCAGGCAAGTTTCTGCTCTCCGTGTTGCAGGAAAACGGCGTTGATACCGAGCAAGTTTTAGTCTCCACTT
Organism: Serratia aquatilis; assembly: GCF_044865145.1. NCBI lineage: Bacteria > Pseudomonadati > Pseudomonadota > Gammaproteobacteria > Enterobacterales > Yersiniaceae > Serratia > Serratia aquatilis. Next base: position 3,069,611 of record NZ_CP173186.1, read on the forward strand.
CGGCACCCTCCGGCATGAGCGTCGCGATTATGGATGCCGAGGGTGACTATGGTGCCGTCGTGGTCTCCAACGCCAATAACTGTATTGACCCACAGCAGTTCGCACAGGCGAGCCTGTGGCAAGACGTTAGTATGCTGTTAATGCAAAATGAAGTGCCCGAAGAGATCAACCTGCAAGCGGCAACAGCGGCTAAAAAGCATGGCGCACTGGTATGCCTGAATGCGGCTCCGGCACGCGATCTGTGCGCTCCGTTACAAGCCTGCATCGATCTGCTGGTAGTCAACGCGGTTGAAGCGCGGGATCTGAGTGGTATTACAGTCAACGCTCTGCAGCAGGCCTGTCAGGCATCAGAAGTCCTGAGCGGCAGTTTTAAAGCCGTGGTGGTCACCGCAGGTGAACACGGCGTGGCCTTTTGTGAAGCAGGCAACAACAGCCAATCCTTACCTGCTCAGAAAGTTGAGCTGATCAGTACCCATGGCGCCGGGGACTGCTTTATGGGCATGCTCTGCACCTCATTACTTCAAGGGCAGCCTTTAGCTCAGGCCGTGGCAAACGCCAACCAAGCCGCCGCTGCGCATGTTTCGCGCCGCACCTGAACGCCCACTACTCCCATCTGAAGAACGGCCCCGACGCATTTGCTGTTATTGGGGCCGTTCTTCGGTATATCGCTACAGGCTATAAACGGCTGAAGATAGTCACTTCGTTAATCTATGCCGCTGTTAAAGATTAATAGTGCCGTTAATAACGGTTAACGTCTGACCGCCAATCCAAATACCCTCTTCACGATACTGGATCGTTACACGGCCATAGCGTTGAATTGCGGTACCTTGACGAACGTGATAATCCTCCACGCAACCGCGCGAAGCGAAATACTGTGCCAGACACGCATTAGCGCTGCCGGTGACAGGATCTTCCGTAAGAGCCCCATGTTCGACCATCAAACCGCGAACTTCGAATTGCTCATCGCCATCGTTATGTGGCCCAAAAGGCATCAGACCATTCACCTGCGCGTGTTTCAGTAAACGTTCTAAGGCGTTAACATTGGGTTTAAATTTCAGCACAGCTTCCGCCGATTTCATCGGTACCAACAACCAACGAATCCCCATATCGGCGATAGTTACCACCTGTTCAGTATCCAATACCTCTTGGTCAAACACAGTTCCGAGTAGTGCATCGTCAAACGGCGTAAGAACCGCCTCTGGTGCCATAAACGCCAGCGTTCCTTGAGACTCGATCTTGATCGTGACCAGACCGACACCACACTCTTGTACGATTTGATTCGACGCTTGTGGTACAAGCCCGGCTTCCAGCAGCGCATGTGCGGTACCTAACGTGGGATGACCGGCAAACGGCAACTCACCTTCAACGGTAAAGATACGCACCCGATAGTCGGCATGTTTATCTGTAGGGGCTAACACAAAGGCAGTTTCAGATAAATTCGTCCAGCGGGCGATGGCAGCCATCTCGTCACCGCTTAATCCATCAGCATCCAGAATAACTGCCAACGGATTGCCGCTAAAAGGCAATTGGGAAAAAACATCAACCTGCTTGAAAGCAACTGTTTTAGCCATAACACACTCGTTAATTATATTTTGTGAAAGAGTGATTATTCACTCCAAGGATTAGGCTGTGTCCCTCAATTGCACGTGAGCGCCGCTGGCGGTCATTTGCGCGCAGGGCAAGGCGTGAGCCGCGAGGTTTGGTGGACCAAATAAGCGGCGAACAACGCCGCAATGCGCGCAAATGGCCCCAGCCCGAAGGGTCGCGCCCCAAAAGCCCGTTCGAAGTAAAGTCGGGCTTGAACAGAGGGCCACTCTGCCCTTCACCCTCCGCCTTGATAACGGGCTTTTGGGTCTGCGACGGCACCACGGGCAATTGAGGGACACAGCCTAGCATCGACAACGCAAAAAACGACAAAACATGCATTTAATCCGCAAAGAAATGGGAAGATATGTACATTTCTTTACCCCCTTTGATTTACTGATATCCCATTAATAATTCAAGTGGTTTTTATGTTGGGATACGGTAATTATACACACCTGTAGTTGCCTCTGATACGTTAGACCTGCATCTAGGAATGCAACGGGCATGAGTTTCAGTTTTAGTCGGCTGTACTGAGTGCATATTTGTCCCGCTAAACATGGCTTATGCTGTGCATCACCGTGTTGCAGACTTTTCAGGTGTTGTCATAGTGCTTGTGAAGGCCTCAGCCCAGTACAGTTTGAAAACTTTAACCTCGCTTTGTCGTGTATCCATAGTTCGTGGGTAAGATCAAAGTTAGCATTATTTATTATGCATATTTTTCGATTATTGTAAGTTTCCTCGCTATTATCGAAAATTGATAATTAACTACACGGAAGAGGTGATAAAGGAAAATGAATGACAACGAGCAGTCGTTTAATCACCAGAGTCTCTACGGAACGCATATCGAGCCGACCTACGCAGGTATCCTGAGTTTTATGAGGCGACGCTACAGCAGGGATCTGCGCGATGTTGACTTAGTTATCAGCGGAGTGCCTTTTGATGCTGCGGCAACGCATCGCCCTGGGACTCGTTTTGGTCCAAGAGGGATACGCACTGCTTCAAGTGGTATTGCCTGGGCGCGACACTGGCCCTGGGAGTTTGATCCTTTCGAATTGTTGGCTGCAGTGGATTATGGTGATTGTTTATTCGACATCGGTCTGCCGGAAACAATCCCTGCCGCCATCGAGGCTCATGCTGACAACATACTCAGACACGGTTGCGGCATGCTAACGTTGGGCGGAGACCATTTTATTAGTTATCCGTTACTAAAAGCCCATGCAAAAATCCATGGTCCACTTTCACTTGTTCATTTTGATGCGCACAGCGACACCTGGCCAGACCCTGATGTCAAACGTGTTGAGCACGGGACGATGTTCTATCACGCGGCGCGTGAAGGTATTATTGACCCCTCTCGTTCTATCCAACTTGGTATCCGTACGACAAACGATGAGACGATGGGATTTGAAGTAGTTGACGTTCGCAAGGTACATCGCCACTCAGCAGAATATATTGCAAAACTTATTCTTGATCGGGTCGGTGAACATCCTGTCTACCTGACTTTTGATATCGATTGTCTTGATCCTGCTTATGCGCCAGGTACCGGAACTCCAGTCGCAGGGGGGTTAACCAGCTTTCAGGCGCTAGAGGTCTTACGTGCTTTGCGCGGGATTAACATTGTTGGAATGGACCTCGTCGAAGTATCACCGCCTTACGATCATGCAGAAATGACGTCTTTGGTCGGAGCTACTCTAGCCATGGAGATGGTGTGCCTTTATGCCTGGCGGCATAAATTAATGCCTAAACAATGCTGATGCTAAAAGTATAGTGCTGTTGCAAATATGGCCATCAACTGTGCTGGCCTTGTTTATATACCGATAGTGGGGACCTGCGCAGCGTTGATAGGGCTAAGCCTCCTGCTGATACAAATGAAATGGATGCCAACTCGGTGCACCCAATAATGTTAATATCCCCTTCCTTTAGTCGTCCCTGCTCCCCTACAGCGTTGGCAACCGGATAATAAACTTAGCCCCTCCCAGCGTTGAGGTTTCAATATCGACGCTGCCGTGATGAACCAGAACTATTTTGTGAACGATAGATAATCCTAGGCCGTAACCACTGATTTTCTTATCCCAAATATTTTCTAGCCGATAGAATGGCTCAAAGATACGCTCCCGTTCTTCAACTGCTATTCCGGGGCCGTCATCTTCAATCACAATTTCATAGTCGCCATTAGGCAGTTTTTTCGCCGATAGGCTAATACGCTGTACTGCATATTTATCTGCATTGTGCAGAACGTTAGTAACCACCCGTTCCAGAAGATGCTCATCACCGTTATAGTCACCTAGCTCAGCCGGCCATGAGGTTGTAATATATCCAGCGTGACGGCTGTTCTTCAATATTTTTAAACTGTCGTGTAGCATAGCACCTAAATCAAACCGCTGAAAATTAGTCAGATATTGCTGCCCAACGGTGGCAAGCTGAAGCAGTTCATTAACCAAATCGTTGAGCTCAGTAACATCCCTATCCAACTCACTGATTCTGGGCCTCAGTTGATCATTTTGGTCGATTTTTTGACTTATTTTCTGCAATAATTCCATACCAAAACTGAGCCTGGCAATCGGGCTTCTTAACTCATGAGAAACGGAATGAATCAAATCACGTTGACCGTTGATTAATCGCTCAATGTAAGCCGCCATTTGATTAACTTTATATGCCACAAGGTACGTACTCGCGTACTTATTTACCTTGGCTCGCGCAGAAAAGTCCCCTTGGGTTATCTGCTCTGTCGCCCGTATCAATTTTTTAAGTTCTGCCCAATGAAAAGATGACCAGAGTGAAAGAAAGAATAGAAATACCAACAGAATAGAACCATAAATAATTACGTTGACGTCATCTGGGTTTTCAAGAGACTTTACAGAATCAATAAAAATAGCCTTATCTGAATCTCCGAGCCTAAAATAGAGCACTGGATATATCCACGACAAATAATTCGTTCTAAGCTGCGAGACGGTTTCACCATCAAGTAACCGCTGTTTCATCTCCGGTGAAAGCATTGTCAGGCCATCAATCGGAATAATATAAGTAGTACCAAAATGTTGCTGCTGATAATTTTTAAAACGCTGTTGTAGCTCTTGTTGGCTCTGACTTTTTGACAGATACTCCTTCAGTAAAAAAACATGGCTTTTATTATAATCTAACGACTCCCTCACTAGCCAATTGTCGAAAGAATAATATAAAATACAAATCACTACGACTATTGCCGACAACATAGAAATAAAAACTACTGGGAAAATACGGATTAATAAGCGCCACATAATTTAATCCCATGCCGAAGGGCTAAATAGATAACCCTCGCCCCAGATGGTTTTAATTTTCTGGGCGCTGTCATCATCAAGCTTACGCCTCAAGCGCGAAATATTATTATCGATACTGCGGTCCATGCCATCAAATTCAATCCCGCGTATTTTTTTAAGCAAATCATCGCGTGACAGTACGCTACCGGCAGATTCGATCAACGTCAGCAACAGCTTATATTCAGAATTACTGAGTTCAACCGGCAATCCTCGCCAGAAAACCTGCCGATTTCGCTTAGAAATAGACAGCTTACCGATAGTCAACTCTTCGCTAATCTGGAGCTTTTCCATTCTCCCTCGCCGCAGTAATGCTCGCAGTCGGGCTAATAAAATACGGGGCTTAACCGGTTTGTTGACATAATCATCTGCCCCCTGCTCTAGCCCCAAAACCTCATCAAAACTGTCCTCACGTGCAGTCACAATTATAATTGGCACATTACTTACATTACTTATTTGCCGGCATACCGCCATGCCATCCAGGCCGGGTAACATTAAATCGAGGATCACAATATCTGGCAGGATTTTATTAAAAAAGGATAAAGCCGTATCTCCGCGGCTAACAATGCTGACGTTAAATTCATAGTCAGAGAGGTACTCATCGATCAGGGAAGCTAAGCGGTGATCATCTTCTACTAACATTACTTTATACATTGTCATAATCCCTATCGTCTTAAGCCTTGATTATACAAACCAAAAACCAGAATAGAACCCTTGGATACAATTCAGTGCAATTCAGTACACTTACGTACAATAACCTACAATCGGGTGCAACTCTGTGCAATTTCCCCACATTTTTCAAATTATTAAAGTGCTAGTCTGCTAACCAGCACTGAAATGCCAGAGCTTAGAAACCATGCTCCTATTACTGTGATACAAGCCTACATTACCACAACAAAAGGTTAAAAAATGAAATGTTCTATCCGCCTGTTAATAGCGTTAAGTTATAGTTTTCCGCTTCTGATCCTTTCGGGTTTTTGTCTGGCAGAATCAGGGGCAAACAACGTTGTATTTTCTGTTGGAACCGGTATTGTCGTTGCTCCGAAGTGCTTGGGAAGTGAAAAATTGGAAACATCCCCGATCATCCATCTCAGCTACGACTTCGGTAATGGTTTTCTTGCCAGCACCACCGAAGGTGTTGGTTTCAATTATATTCATCCGCTGGATAACGGTATAACGCTTTCTGCCGGAACCACATTTAACTATCAACAAGAACGCAAAGATGAAGATGAGTTGAAAGGTATGGGGAAAATCAAGAGTTCTGTGTTTAACAGACTGGATGTCGGCATTGGCTTATATCAGCACATCGTTTTTCATGCTGGCGCTAATATTACGCTAAGTGAACGCGACCACGGAGCCAATTACTACTTATCCGTTTCCATTCCTGTACTCAGATTATCCGAACATGCAGTCAGCATTAAAAGCACAGGTTATTACTTCGATAGGAAATTTAGCCAGACTTACTTTGGTGTTACCAATGACCAGAGCATTCAATCTAAATATAAAGAGTACACACCTAAAGCCGGTTTCGGCCAGATAGATACAGGCATCGAATGGGTATACGGCATAAATAAAAGGTGGTCATTATCTTCGTTTCTGGGTGCAAGTCATTTAATCGGCGAATCAGCGGATAGTCCTATCGTTAAACAAAAAACCTCGCTACAGACTTACATAGTAGGCATTTACACCTTCTGAGTTAGAGTAGGGGTAGAAGGTTACTGGCGATCCCCTAAGAGCCGTAAATTGGTGTTGTAGCTTGATGTCAGTCAGGGCCATTATCCATATCCATGTCCTCGCATGTGCTTGTAGTGAGTATACAAAGCATTATAGAACCAGCTTATATACTCAAATGTATACTTACAAGCTACTTGATGTGGGTTGAATTGCATTGACTTACGTAGAGTAGAAGATGAGGGAAAAGCGAGTAACCGATTGATTTTAAACAAAAAAATAGACGTCTGTTGACGTCTATTGATTTCGTAATGGTACCCGGGGCGGGACTTGAACCCGCACAGCCATAAGCCGAGGGATTTTAAATTCATGGTTAACATCAATAAAAACATGTGGTTATGGAAAATATCGGAACATAGATTATTTAACGTACACAATTAAATCATTGAGTTACAAAGCCTAGGTGGCGCATCTTCCGAAACACTAATTGCATGCCTGATTAGCCGCCAACAACTCCCGCTCGTACCCGATCCGCTGGTGTCGTTCTGCACGTAGCGCACGCATCTGTACATCGATAGACGCACCGATCTGCAACTGGTCAACAGCAAACGCAGGAACTGCGACCGGCGAACGCCAGAACTCCCGCCGATCTCGACATTTGCAACCACTGAATAAAACTCCAGCATATGAGAAGCAAGAGATCCATTCTATCATAGTGTTATCAGTAACCATTCATCGGTTACGGGATAGAGACTAAGATGAGGCTGGTTTAGGGGGGGGGAGGAAGAGACGTTTGGGTGAGTCCGCGATAAGAGACTTTATACGCATCTAGATGTAGGAAATAAAAATAGCAGATCTCTACAACAAAAATAAGGAAATCATGAAGATATGTCGATTAATAGCAATGACGGATCCCTGCACCAAATGCAGCTTTTCCCTGTAGTAGAGGTTGTTTCTGATGATATTCCTATGGGCGTTCTCAATGATGGAACTCCTTACCTAACTCTCTACGGTCTCGCAAAGTTATGCGGCATTGATGACACACCTTTGAGGGTGTTCACATCAAACTGGGACACAGAGAAAAATAAACCCAGAGGTCAAAAAGTAGCTGCGTATTTAGCGGAGAAAGGGCTTCATAACGTCGATAGGCTTTACACTCGCGTTTTAAATAGCTCAAACGTGGAAACTCATGCTTATCCTGACTATGTTTGCATGGCCATCCTTCGTTATTACGCTCTAGATGCCACGAATTTTGATAGATCAGTCGCAATAGGTAATTTTGTTCGCTTGGCTGAGTACACGCTTAAGCGGATGATTTATGAAAAGTCAAATTACAATCCCAATGCTTCAATAGATACCTCATTCGAGAACTATCGAGCAAGGATTAAGCTGAACGATCAGATACCAACAACTCATTTTGCAGTATTCAGAGAGATAGCCGACATTGCCATGAACTTGATCGGTGGAGGATTCCCTATGGATGACACCACATCTTTGGATGGAAGCGTTGGGATTCATTGGGGAAAGTATTGGTCAGCTAATGGACTGTCCGAGAGATTCGGGGAAAGGGTGCAACACCAACATCTGTTTCCCGAAAACTACAGGCAGTCAGCTGCAAATAAGTATATAACCGCCTGGATTTATCCTATTGATGCACTTGGCGTGTTCAGAAAATGGCTTCACGATAACTACGCAATGGAAAAATTGCCCAATTACCTTGGGAACAAGAAGCTTAGTAACGCCTCCGAGCTATTGGAGTCGATAAAAAAACCAGCACTTCCAAATAAGCATTGATCTCCACCACGAACCCGGCCACCGAGCCGGGTTTTTTGTGCCTGCCGAACGTCATCTTACCCCCAGCTTTGTATCTGCTAAGCTACCCAGCCAAAACATGATGCTTATCACGCTATGATAAATTAAGAATTGATATTGATCATTTTTTGATCAATTGTGTTCTTACTCCTACTGGAGGAAGGAGTACTAAGAAAGTGTTAGGCCCTCAAGTAGTAACTTAACAAGCTCATATAGCAATCCCTTTTTACCCACCACCAGGGAAACTTGTGGTGGGTTTTTTCCCCTTCTAGACACCACCCAACAACCACCATAACCTACTGATATTCCTATCGTACAATTGAAATAATCACATTTTGACCACCACACGAGCAACTCGAATTATTTTGGGTATAATGCTAACTCCGCACATCTCACTTTAGGGGTTGTAATGATATGAATAGCAAAAAAGTCAGTAACCACGTTACCGGGAGAGACAATGAGGACTATATTTTTCTGGATCGGCTCGAGGATGGTACTTACCAAGTAAGAAAGGGAACCTCTACTGAGGTATCATATTTGAAATGGGAAGGTGATGAATCAGCATACTCTATCGAGGAGTTTCTGGAAGCAAATCCGCAGCATAAAAATAAAATTGAAGAATTAATTGCTGAATTTGAATCTGAAGAAGCTTAATAATATTGTGCATAGAAACCAACCTGTTACGGTTGGTTTTTTTATGCCTGAAAACTGAGCGGTGTAAAACTACAGCCGGGATTGCTCCCAGCTCATCACACAACAAGATCATCAAACTCACATGTACGCATGTCATTGAGCGCGTATGTGACGATTCCGAAAACCTCTACCACCCCGCCATCTAACATATCGCCCTCATCTACAAGCCTCACATTCCCGGAACCATCCAGATATTCTAGGCCGTGCACTACTGTAAACTACCGAATACGAATCCCTTATGAGTTTTTAAGACAGAAAATCATTTATATTTAATTAGTTAAACTAAAATCTCATAAAATAGACACCTTCCAATACCTTCTATTTAAATCCAAAAAATTCATATAGTTATAAGTTTTTTCGTTTTTATTCGGGAAAATTTCGGGGGGTTGAGCAAGAACCACCTTACTTTACCGTGACCGGTCATCATTTATCGCTGAATCATTACTCAAGGCTGTATCCCTAAACAGGGCTTGCGTGTAGTTGAGGGATACAACCTCTAGAGATATTACGTGAAACAATTACATGCTTAGTGGACTTTATCATTTAAAAACAAGTTTTAACAATCACTTAGATGCATTGATTTAATAACTGAAGGTCGCCGATAGTAGATCAATTGTAGGTTTAAAGCCAAGTATCGCGGTTGATCTCAAAGAAACTCCTGTTAAGAGTTGAAGCTTGTGACGGATTAATTTACGCTGTAGACAAGTGGACGGTTGGTTTTATTCGGAAAAGGATTTTTCTCTTGACACCTGCTAAAGTAGTATCAACATCTTTAATACTTTTCGTATCGAGTTCGATAGCTACGAGTTTGATAGGGTTAAATAGTCCATTAGTAAGTCTTAACGAGGGGCAAATACTCTATTTGTATTCTACTTCAGCACAGGTTTTAGCTGGTATCTATGGATTAACTCTGACCGGTTTTATATTTTTCAGAAATGAGCTAAGTAGAGAGGAGTTTGAAGATAACACCTTAACAGTTGCAGTTGAAAGTCTTAAGGATAGATATTTTAAGATACTAATTTTTATTACAGCACTATCTATTTTTACTTTAATGATATCTAATCTCGTAATTTCTGCAGAAAGTAGCACACACAATTCCATTAATACTATTCTGATGAATATAGCACAGTCATCCTTCTTTGTATGTTTATTATCAATTGCATATTTTATTTTTGACGTTATCGCACCAAAAAGAATAGAAAAAGAAAGTAAAGCTATCCAGCAAAAAGTAGATCCCACTCCTGATATTGAAGATAAAGGTACTCTTGAAGATTTCCTAACAAATTACAATAAATTAGAAAACATAATCCGTGAATATTTCGAGATGCACCAGTCCCAATTAGGATATGAGTATCATTCTAAAAGAGGAATTTCAATTATAAGACTCGCTAGATTAATCCTTCAAGCCAACAAAATAGATCAAGAATTATTTAATAAAATTAGAGATTTAATTTCTTTAAGAAATTCCATAATTCATGGTGCTGAACCGATTGTCAGTAAGCGTATGGTGGATATTTGCTGTGACGTATTACAAGAACTCGAGACGATACTAAAATGAACACATATTTAAGTATAATTCACAAAAATCAATACATTAAGTTTTAAAAAACACTAATACCAGATTAGCATTTAATTTTATGTTAGTAATCTATTGAGCCAGTAAAGTGTATGTAATATCATTATTTAGGGGTGTAAATCATAATGAATTCTCTTGTGAAATTAAATGCAACGTTACTAGTCATAGTTTTACTCATCATCTCAAGCATTTTCTATTCCATCTTAAAATATCATATTGTTGGATTTGGTAGTTTCGCAGATATTATTATAGCAATAGCTAATGTTATAATGGCTTTAGCTGCTTGCTTGGGTGTTAAAAGCGCAAGGGAATGGTTAAAAAAAAGAGAGCAGGAAGAGATCTTTAATAAAAGGCAAAAAATCACTGAAAATATTTTAATATTCACCATGTTATCTTCTAGGACTAGAAATATAATCAAAATGATTAATGACAAAAGTGAATACATAAAAGAAAACTCACTAAATGAGAACATTATTAAAATGATGGAAAGGCAATTCACTAAAATAGAGTCAGCATGGGAACAAATAGTCATTGATAAAGAATCAATGACTATATTAGCTAGGGGTAAATTAGAAAAAGATATACACACGTATTTTGATTCAGTAAGAAATGATGCAAATAGCATGATTCGTTTTTCTGGTCTTTTTTTAAGCACGTTAATGTGGCGATGGGAAGAAAAAGATCTTGATATAGTTAAAGGTGACATTAAGCTAATAGCTGACAATACCGATAAACACTATAAAAAAATACAAATTGCATATGATGAATTTGCAAAATATCAAGTTTAAATACATAGAATCTTAGTGTTTTAAATAAAATATTATGCAGCATGAGTATAGGGTATCATTCCCGATATAGCATCTAATTAGTACTGCGACACTTAAACAATTTGCTGCCCCTCCCGATGTTCTCCGACCCTAAACGAACATCACGAAGCCGGTACGGGGCAGCGCTTACTATGTAGTGGCAGTTTTCAGGATTTCAACTGGCGGGATCCTCACGACTTGAAGCGGCTAAGGAACGCTTAATAAACTCCAGCTTTGCCGTTTGCCGCCTGAGCTCCAAGATGCGTAACACGTTGTAAACGTCTGCCTTGTCGATTCCTTCCCCTAAAAGCATGGCGAGATCATCAAGAAACAGTGTGACTTCTTCTTTACTGATACCTGGCCTCATTCCCTGTTCTCCTTTTCATACACAAGTACCCATAATGCATTAATACTCGATGTTTAGCCTATATCGCTCCCAGCATTTCTGCAGCCAGTCCCCCCCAACCAACTAATCAAAAAAACATGTGTCACGCTTTTACTTTGCCGTAAAACTGAAGAACCATGTAATTGATTATATTGACTCTGCCACCATCAGAAACAACAGGATAGTTTGGCAGCCCGGAAGCACCTTTGCGACGGGTAATAGGTGCAATTACCCCTGTAGAAAGGTTTAATGTGTGAGTTGGGATTGTCTGGCAAATAAGCCACACCGGAACTCTATACGAACCATCGGATCTAGTCACTGGGCCACACCAGGTGTTGTATGAAACGAGTGTGCCGTCTTCGAGGCATGGCAGGCTCTCAAGATACACGGTCGCCATGATGTTATAGGTATCCTCCATAACAGGCACAGACGATCTAAAATAGCATCCACCTTTACCCAGGGGGCCGCACGAATTTAATGCCGCCATTAGGTCAGGAACCTCAAGCGGAAAACTATACCCTACCGCATTGCGTGTGAGCGATTCGACAGTGTTCGTTGCCCACAAGCCACTTTTTGATACAACCAATGCATTGCCGGGAGCCGTGGAGATTTTAACGGCAAGCGGGTTTTCAGTAGTGCCTTTCCCAACAAGTGAAGATCCGTCAACTTCTACGTTCGTGCTCCCATGGTCATCCGGATCGTCTTTGTCACTCCATGGTGACCATGTAAGAGGACTGCCAAACGCAAAGCGCCGGTACTCCACAGTAGAGTTATAAGGCATGTAGACCTGTCGGCATCCACCAGCATCATCAACTGTTTTATAAACAACCAATGTCCCCGCCACCGCAGTTGGATAATTCAAGGCAAGCGTGGCATTGCTGCTCACATTTTGGAAATACTGCCCAGGTGCGCTGATGCTATTAAGGTTCGTACCTGCCGGTAAGGGTTTACTCGCAAGATTGACCGCGCCTACATCAGCTGCGGTCAGGCTGTCTTTTATGGCCAGTGCCTTGAGTCCCAGATTTGCACGTGACGCTTCCTGCGCTTTTACACCCGTTGCAGCGATTTCAGACAGGTTATTTTTGATTGCCAGATAATCCGATACTACTGGCGCAGCGGTCACTTTTACTACCCTACTGGCACTTTTCCTCGAAATATCACCAGTAACGCTGATGGTTGCCGAACCCTCACCCACAGCAATAAGTTGCCCGTCAGCATTAACACTCGCCACCGCGTTATCACTGGATTCAAACAGAAGGCGCTCGGTTGCCGTGTTCGGTGTTTTACTCACCAAAAGCGAATAACTGTCCCCAGCCACCTTGTCAGGGATCGCCCCCATAGCAATTGAAGTTAGCAGCACATCAACTCGCACTGTCACTCGCACGCTTAGGCCCGAACTGACGCTGGCGATAATATCTGTATTACCCGGACCCACGGCACGCAACAGCCCGTTTCTGTCAATAGTCCCCACTGCGGTATTGGTACTTATCCACGTCACGGGAAATTTAGGCGCAAGTTCGGCAGGTAACACCTGAGCGGTAAATTGCCTTTGACTGGCAACCCCAATATTTAGCGACGCTGGCGTTACTACGATATTCGTTGGTGTAGGATCGGGTTTGATGTTGTCTGCCTGATCGGTTTTGACAATAAACATCATCGCAATGTTTTTGGGCCTAAGGTCTGGTTGAACTGGAGTTTCACCAGAAACGATCCAACGTGGGTTACTCGTAGAAAACGTTCTCGCGGCTGGCCCTTGCAAACTTTCGGGGATTTGCGCAGTGAGTATGGCCTGATGGTCACCGCAGATAGCTCGACCTGAATACGACTCACCATCCCAACTATCACCACGTTGCGGGAAATAGCCATCATCACTCTGTGGGCCCCAATTATTACCAAACCGCCCGGTATGGTGGTAGTGATTCAAATCAGAACGCTCCTGAAAACTCAGGATGCCACGGCCACTATCGGCGTCCTCCGCAGAGCCATGTGCCCAGCCACGAATAAATCTACCGCGCAGGTCTGGAACCTGCCCAGAGGGATAAACCGCGTAAAGTTTTGGGTTCTTCGCAATATCAAACCGTTGCCCATTGGCCTCGATCCATCCATCAGGTGGCACGATGCCACCCCAGGAAACCACTATGCCCACCGGCAACAGGAACGGAGCAAGTTCGGTGGTAACATCCCCAATGGCTTTCTTTATCGACTGCTGCAAGGTTGGCGGCGTAATGATCACCGCGTCGTTTTTACCCGCATCGGCTTCTGCCTGGGTCGCTTTTCGATAAATAAACCCCTGCCACTTATTCGCATCCTTGCCCGGCTCTGCCGTATTGTTATCGACCAACGAGACGTAAGATGTAAAGGCACCGTTCCCCTGCCGGTGGCGTACAACAACACCTGCGCCATAAGGGTATGCAGTACCGCCATTATTCGCAGGCGTGATCCACTCAGGGAATGCATCAGTCTGGTATTGACGTAGCGCCAGCGTAATAGCATTAAGGATCCCGTTCATAGCGCTGCGCTCTACTGCTTTGGCGTGGGCATCACTTAACATATCCTTTTGGTAATCTTCGCCCCACCCCTCGGTGAAGCTCACGTAACCCTCTGCGTTTTTATCATCGGGCACGGCTTGTTTATCCCCGTTGCTGGCAAAGGGGATGCGGAAGAATTTTTGTTGCATTGAGATTCCCTACTTTAATTTCAATAAATCACATTCACGTAATCGAGGTAATGCACGCGTGAAATAGGCGCAGTCCTGCCTGACGACAATTTTATTTCGTCATTTCATTCCTTCATTAAGCTCGGAAAGTTAAAGCGCGATAGAACCTGTCAGCTCTAAAGTTTGGCAATGCAGGGTGACGAGAAGGGTTTTTGCCGTGATATTTTTAGGGTTATTGATCCCTTTCTCAGTGAATCCACCATTGGCATCTGTGACAACATAACGCCGCGTGGTTTTCCCCATTTTGTCAGTGATAATCAATGTCACATCAAGGTCATTTACCGGAAGGACATTAACGGACACTTGACCAACAAGCGTGTTTGCCTCCCAGCGCAGGCTAATCTTGCCGTAATATTTCATCGGCTGGATCCCATCGCCATACCAGAACGGCGCACGATTGAAGTTGGCATTATGGGGACCAAAGCCAAACGGTTTGTATTTGACGATCCGGTGCTTTTTCATCCCTACGCCTTGGGGCCTTGGGATCAGGTCGTAATCAGCCACTAATTGCTGCACAGCGACGCTAACGCGGTCCTCCTGCCACACTAATCGCATCGTCATATCCTGCCCATCGAGTATGGTGGCATCGACGTCTAAAATGTAATCCGCCGCGGCTTTAACATCATCAATGGTCGCAATACCGTTGTTCTTGCAGATTTTGGCTTTAATCATCTTACGAAAAAGGTGGTCATCAACTTCGGCTATTTCGCATGATGGATAGAACCGACCAACGGGCCGAGATCTAAAACCTGCAATCCTTCCACAGATATTGAGCTGTTCCCCTTCGGCAGTATCGATATGAAGCATGTGCCTAATCTTTTCGATCTGCGCTTCAAGCCTTGCCTGCGCAATATCAGGAAGAATAAGTAACCATTGCACCAATTTGGGGGCATTCTTGTACTGCCAATAAATCCGAGATAACAACTTGGCTTTATGATCAAACATAAATCACCTCGATGTTCCCAACATCAAACACCCCCAATTGATTAAAGGCCACATCAATAACCCCTTTATCTACGCGACCTGGCGCTGTGCCGATGGTGATCCCTGCGACATACTCATGACCGGCGACAAAATAGTTTACGGGGGTATACAGTCGCCCGGCAGCCAAGCGTTCACCAATACGAACCCCCTTTTTGGCGAAGCCGGCAGTTTCATCGAACCCTTGCAGGGTGTAATCCACAATGGCTTGCTTAATTTTCGGCTTGTCGTCCTCGGTCAGCGTGCTGGTGGCTATCTCTACTCGAACAAAAATAGAAACGTAATCAGGCCGGAAAAAGGTCGCTGCGAACGGCTGGCCATTCGGGGTAAAGGTATTCAGCGTCACCTTGTTTGGGATGGCGTTATATCGATTCAGGCCGCAGCCGGGGTTCTTATGCGTTGCAATGGTAGTGGCAATGTTCTCTGGTATGCCGCCATCAACAAATAGCGCCATTGAGTGGCCATAAATGCCGTGTTCGTCGGGTACTGACTCAACATTTTCAAAGATTTTTACCTGCTTAACTCCCGGTACGTTGACCAGGGCAGCATACATATTGTCGATCTGGTTGTTGCCCGGCAGCGCTACCGACTCACTTCGCCGGATGCGAAAGGCGTTATCTTTTTCCTCATCAAGCCCCAACGACGCCACTTCGTGGTTTGTTACCGCACGAATGCCCGGAACAGGAGTGGCGATGCGTGTCAGTGTGCCGATGTTTGCCCCTTGGGCGCCAGGGGCTAAACAGGTGACGCCAACATGCGCTACCCCGGACAAGCTGGTTACCACCGCGCTGTCGGTTGCCCACAAAGTATCATTGATACGATGCCGGATGAGCGTATTTGCAGGCACCTCGATCAGACCATCCCCGACAAACTCAACGACTGCGGTAGAGAAAGACGCTTTACGACGTTTAACCCCGGCAAATGCGGCTATATTTTCCAGCGCTCGCCCCATAGCCGCGTTTGGATCTGCAGCATGGTATGCAGCCACTACACCTTCATCGAGGTTGGCCAGCATTTCACACCACGCAGCGATCGCCAATCCATCTGGTGACTCTGGGTTAATGTCCCAACCCTGATCGATACCCAGATACGTCTGCCGCATGGCATCCAGGTACTCCCTCAGGGTGGTCCCGGTAACCCCGTCTTTTGTGATCTCAGCCATCAGGGCAATTCCTCATTGAACAGAAAATCAAACTGCTCGTTGTTGATGTCCACTAATGACGCAAACACCGTTATTTTTCGGGCCTTTGCATCATTCGTCATTTCAAACCGGCTTATGCCCACTACGCCAGGCGTCGTCGCTATTCGCTGTTTTACATTAGCCTCGGCAATATCGCGTGAAGCTTTCCCGAGAATGCTTTGAAACCACGGCGTGCCTCTGGTGGCATCAAGAAAGTATTCCCCCAGAAACAGGCGAAGATTGCAGATAACGGCTTGCCGCGTGGCTTCCTTGCCCGTCGCAAAATGCGCCCCACTCGTCACAATGTCACCATTCACAAAATTACGGATCATGTTCTCACCATAAAAAACGCCCCGATACCGGGGCGGATGATTACTCTGGTGTTCCTGACTTATCAGGACCGGAACGAACACCACCATGTCGGTGATCGCTGCCAATATTCACGCCGTTGTGCCGTAGTCCATCAGAGGACAGCGACAACCGCTGCCCCCCAACCTTCAACTCTATGCCTTCATCATTGAGATGAAGCCGCACAGTCCCGCTGGCGTTACTCATGCCGATACCATCGGTAGGCAGACCGGGGATGACCGTTTTCATCGAACGGTAGCCTGGTGCAAAAAATGCATCGCTGGCGTTGAACATCCGCGCATCTAATGGCTGGACGGGACCGCCTTGTTCAAGCCAGTAATCCACTGCGCGTTGGCTGAAGTGAATAAAACCTTCGGTACCGGCTGGCAACTCATGGAAAACTGTCCAGTCAGTGGATCCTGAAAACTGAACGGGGACGTGCGAGATTTTTGGTAGTGTTTTATATTCCCCTTTGCCAACATGTCGTTGGATCCCACACTCAACCACAGCACGCTGCAAAGAATCGTCATATGCGACAATTTGCCCAGGGAGTCCAATCATTACCCCGCGCATCATGCTTTCACGTATATTGTTTAAAAGTGTAAGATATGGATTGTCGTCAATCACTTTATTTTCCCCGCCATTGGCAAATTACTGTCGTGTTCCATATATCACCGCTTAATGCCCCTTCATGGCGAGTTTTTAACACATTAAATTTACCTGTTTTTAATTGCATATGTGCAAGGTCGTTTAGGTCGGTAAAATACGCGCCGCTAAAATTCAAAGTCCAAAAATCAGACAATATATTAACGATATCTAAGGGCTGTATTCGATAATTGAGTTTAATATCAACTTCCATTGAGTCGGTATACCATCTGGGAACCCCCGCCATACCATTCATAGAGGAAAGTTCATATGAAATCCCTTCTCTGGCTATCCCGTGACGGCTCAAAATGGTTTTTGATGGGGTAATCATCCAATCAAAACGAAAGTGTTGTTTCAGACTATTAAGAAGGTCGCGACATAACTGGCCACCACCATTACAACCGACGGGTAACCTAGGTAGGTCCGAAAAATCCCCAACCACCTCGACAGGCAAACCAAAATTAGCCGCTAAGTCTCGCAATACCTCAATGTAAGGCGTTCCTTCGCCCCACGCCTGAAATGAGGCATTATCCCATGATGATGTAATGTTACTGCAAAACAGACTTATATAGGTACTTACACCGTCCTTTGCTACCTGGACGGAGTTAATTCTTCCATCAAATATTACACCCAGATCGTCACCATACCCGGCCTTAAGCGTTACTTTTCCGTAACCCTTTCCATTTTCACCTCTGATTTGAATTACATCTCTAGCCCGTGCTGAAATCCCATAAATGGATATCTGGGAAATGGCTAATGTGTTATTTGGATAATTAGTAATCGAAAACTTCATCTCCATAGGAGGGCGATATATTAAGATTTCCCCATTACTGGCAGTAACAATCAACTCATAATTTCGATTAAATAACCTGCTCATTGCTTGAGTACCAAATAAGACGGTTGCTTGCTCCCAACGTGTCAACGTTCGGACTTTCTCCTTCAAGGACTAATCGACCAATAGTGGTGTTCAGTCCAGCCAATAAATCAACCCCTGGGTGAAGCGCTCTCCCGAGAGTAATTGGTATCTCCCCTTCGAAAATATCTGCACAAAAGTAGCCGTAACGAGTCAACCAACGCAGACGAAAGATCAACAGCCGATCCCCCAATTGCACACGAAATCGCTGCACAGCTGCGCCACTATTCAAGGGGATGATTTTATATACTTGGGGGGTGATGCGGTCTGCCGAGTGGGTAAGATTCACCTTTTACCTCCTGAACAACAACTTCGCCGTGGGATACCTCTTTCTGTGCCTGCGTAGCGGCGGTATCGCCATACGGCAAATTGGCATTTGTCTCTGCTACGGTGTCGTGAATGATCGTCAGCTGCAGCAGATCCACGACTATTTCCATACCCCCTTCCGTTTCTTTGCTGTTTTCAGTACGGGTGTTAGTAATCAGACAGTTTTTATAGGTAGAACCGCGACTCGATACCAGCTCAAACGGGGTATGTGAGCGTTGAAGTTCCCTCAGTTGCTCAAGCAAATTCTGTGACCGTGAAGACGTTGATTGACCACCGGAATAGAAGTTCGTGGCAATACTGGCACCAATGCCCGCTAACATCGCCCCGCGTCCACCTAAAATTGATGCTGCAATGCCGGTAGTGATGTTGGCACCCACCCCCAACAACCCCGCCAAACTATCCTCCTGTTGCGCCATCAATTCCCGATACCAGTTGTCAGACACACCGATCGTCATAGTCAGTGACAATGGGCGAGTCACAGCATTGTCATGTGCTGTTTCTGCTGTCTCTAATGGGAATTCGCTCACATCGGTATGCAATTCTGACGTTTCACGCAAAGTTGCATCAAAATAGAGATTACCGATTTTAGGACGATTACGAGTGAACAACCCTGTGATAGCCATCAGTAGTTATCCGTTTTAGTTAATGATAATGCATAGTTTAAGCTTAATGTGTTTCTTTCATCCATGCGCCTGATTACCTCTTCAGCATCAACACCATTCGCATTAATAGTATTGTGGTTGGTTTGTTGGATAACTGTTCCACTATTGGTATTATTACGTAAAATAGGATTAGGGGGAGTAGATGATAGATATTGATAATTAGACAAATCGGGACCAGAGTTCACTCCACCCGCAACGTCAGCAAGTGATACATATCCAGTACCATTTTCATAATCGATAATCCCCTTAACTAACCTAATTAAAGTCTCGCTATCATCAGGATTAATTCTATCAAAAGCACCAAGCCCAGTGGCATTAGATAGTGAAGAAATATAGGCTTGAACATCGTTACTATCGGATGCCGGAGCATAAGTATTTACAATGTCCGAAAGAGTATTTTCCCCCCGCGCCAGATAAAGCCCAATCTGCCTATGTAATGCAGCAATACCTTGTTCCATAGTTTCAAATTTCGCAAATCTTGCGTTTGGTCCATTTTCTAAAGAAGCCCCAGACTGTCCAGCAAAATTTAAATTACCAGGATTATTGTTTCTTATCCCTCTGGGTGCATTGCCGCTATACAATGATTGAGGTGACATATCGTTTCGAGGGTAAGGAACACCAGGATTGTTTAGAGCCCAATTTCTACGCCTTAATGCTTCAGGATTACTCATTGATCGTGCATCTTCAGCACTGGTAAAAATATTACCCGGCGTAAACACACTTGCGGCTGAGATTGTGACAGGGTTCATCAAAAACCTTGAAATCCAGCTAGAACCAGACGTTCCAGCGCCATTACCGGTACCTGGCAAGAATCTTTGCAATAACTTCCAACCAGCATAGCTCCCCCCAGCACCCGCCGCGTAAAGACCATACTTAGCTGCATCGGGGTGCTCTTTTGCAAAACCGTTCACCGCCTTTAATAGTGCATTTACTGGTGGAAGCAAGTCTTTAGCCATGCTCCGCCCCAGTAGCTCAAAGTTACTTTTGAGGGTGCCTAGCTCATCATTAAATTTCTGCGAACTATCCAAAAGACCTTGATCTATCACCCCAGACCCAGGAAGGGAATAAAATTTCTCAAGCCTTTCATTTAACTTACCTATCCCCATTTCCATAGTGCGTACCAGTGGGGAATCATCCCCCTCAGGCATCCCACTACGAAAAATTCTTTTTTGGGAAGCATCCATCTTTTCATAGGATGCAACTAAGTATTTTAGCGCCTCCATCTTATCTTTCATGCCAGCAAATTTCTGCGGGTCAAAAATACCGCTCCAATAAGCCCTATCTCCTAACTCACCAAATTTTGCTTGCTCTTGCAGATTAAATATTTTCTGCACAATCCCAAAGGCACTGTCAGCTTCAATATCCAATGAGTTCATCACAGACCGCAAGCCGTCAATCTGTCTTATCGTAAAGCCTGTATTTTTCGACAGACGGCTCATTTCCAGAGTGGTTTTAGCAACACCAGCAGTTAACGCATTAAAAGACAATGCTGTTCCTGAGGCTGCCCCGAGCTGCAATACAGTATCTTTTACTCCTTTAATCGCATCATTGGCTTTCTGAAAACTTTTTGCATCAGTCTCTAGACCAAGCGAAACCAACAGCGAATCTATTGTCTCTGCTGACATTTTTTCACCTTAAATTATATAAAAACCGCCGAAGCGGTTTAGTGTATTTTTACCATTTTCTTATTGACTCTGGAGTCACAATGAAATTAACAATTCTTTCATCATATGGAATAGGCTTTAATGAAAAGTCATACCTCCCAGGCGGAATGTTATTTATACTTGCTGGCCAATAATTTTCAACAGAGATTGGGTTTCCATTTTTATCAACAGCCACCTGCCTAATCTGTACACCAATAGAGTCTCTGCATTTGTTTTTTATAGATGCTGAACCACGCCACGACTTCGGTCCATTTTCATAAATTGAAAATCGTTTAAAATCAATATATGTCACTTCTATTTTATCCATGAGGCAGACGTCATTTTTCCCCGCAACCCCCAAGAGGATGTCATTATTATTTTTTGATTCAATTACTTTATACCCGCAATATAATACTGCTATAATAATCAATAAATTCACCACTCTATTCATCAATATAGCTCCCTTTATAAAAATGACAACATCTTACCACCCATTATCCATTGAGTCATTATTAACCAACTAATCACCACTACCTCGGAATATCAATAACAATCAGAAACCATTTATAAACTTATAGTTTCACACTTAAAAATCACAATATATAAATTAAAACGTATTGTTATTATTTATTGTTCCGGGCAATCTCAACAGCCTCGATCACTTCATCCATAACGTCGTGCATGGCCTGAACATCCTCAAGGCTATACGTGCCATCAAGCATGTCAGACCATGCAGCCAGCGGCGGGCATATTTGCCCGGCACCGGCACAAGGACGCCACAAAAACCAGTTTACTTTTGAGCCTGTACTGCTTCGCTGTTGGGACCTTCGTCTGCCCCTTCGCTGCTGCTGAGTTGCCAGAAAGGGCCGATATTCTCTTTCAATACCCTCCCTATCAGCATCAGAAAGTTATGTGCATCGTCCTGAAACAGGTTTTCTGCAACAGGCACATTATCACTCTGACGGACGATCTTGCCGTTCGTCAGGCACAACACCTTCAATCGGTTAAAGCTGGTGGCATCTACCGCCGCCAGACTAGCAACCAATCCCATCTTGGTCACCGTATCGGAAATTGCAGGTAGCAATCCGCTGCGTGAGGCGATTTGCAACATCTCCACCTGGTCTTTTGCCGGAGCGGTAACGCCGCAGTAGATAACGTGATTAATATCTATTTCAATATTACGGGCCATTGTCATTCCTTGTATTTACTGTGGTGATATTCCATTGTTTATGGGCCGGCAAGGCCATGCCGGATGCAATAAACAAGGAGCATTAAATGGATAACAGCAAAGAAATTTACGCGAAAATTCTACAATCTCTCTTTGAAACACATGGTATTAATCAGCATATGGAAAACCGCAAGAAAGGCATCGAAATTGCTGGGGATGAGCAGCAATATAATGATGCAGTTTCATATCTTGCCAGTCGTCGGCTTTTAATAACTGTCGAGACGTTCCCAATTGATGGTAGTCCTAAGCGGTTCTATCCTGTTTTGACAAAAGAAGGGTTTGAAGGAATCAAACGCTTCGGTGCTCAGGCAGTTCTTGACCAACTGACTCACCATAAGTGCTAGATTTGATTAACCTGATATTTATCAGCATAAATACCGGCGCGAGCCTCAAGAGCAAGCGCCGCTTCCAGATCCCAAAACTGGTCGACAATTTTTCTTGTCGAATCGGGTTCCCCCTCCGAGAAGGCGCGGATTTCAGTAAGGCACAATTCGCACCCCTCAGGCGATAACTCAGGGCTGTGATATTGCGGTGTGAAATACCCCCACCCAATCTTTTCACCAAGAAACATCCAGAAGCCATCCGTCTTTTCAGTGTGAATATAAATCCCGTCTTGAAATTTAACAGTGTGAATTTTCAGCTGTTTCATCAGGTTTCCTCACTATCGGCAAATTCAAAGATAAATTGCTCATCCGAGACGCTACTTTTCCCCGCACGCGTCGCAGGGCCACGGTTGACCATCACGCCATCGAACCCGGCGAAATACTCATCCGTACCGCTTTGATAAAACGTGAATGTGGCATCGATACCCGATTTTTCGGCAGCGATCAGTTGCCGCACCTGCACGGAGCCGGGAAGCAGATTCACGGTCAGGCGCTTGGCGCGGGTCTTGTTATCAAGACGAACGGATGTTGCCCCAATGCCACGTTTCAGCGCGGCGCGGGGTTCCAGATCTTCAATGGTGATCGGTGGGTCGGTATCACCAAACTCGTCCAGTGGAATACCAAAAACGGTTAAATTGGCACCATCGGCACCGTACCTGTGCATTGTCATTTAATCACTCCACGGTAACGTTAATTTCAGCGACATGTCCGGCTCGGGAAAGGATCACCAGAATGTCTGTAGGCGGGAATACCCGCTTTCTACGCTGGGCAGGGGAAAGTCGCAGGAGATCTTCTGGTTTGGAGCGAATGACAAAACCAAACCGAGCCAGCTTTTCTAACCCGTCTTTGCTGTCGGTATACGCCCCCATGCCGAGCACACCATTGTCGTAAAACCGCTTGCAGGTCTTACCTAATGTATCCAGCAGCCCACCGTACTCACGAGTTGTCAGACCGCGCTTGGTGCCGACATTCGCAATGTAGTTATAGCCATCGACCTGCAGGTGGTTTTTCAACACATCCAGATTCACCACGTCGTCGATAAACTCGTCGTAAGATGACATTGAACGGCTGTTAATCACGCGGCTGTTATCAAACTGACCCGCGAGTTCGATCTGGGTAAAGAAAACCGCTTTTTTGGCCTTGAGCGCGTTATAGCCAGCAGTTTTTAGATCATCACCCGTAATCCCCGGCAAAACCTGATATTCCCCGGTGATCGAGGTGTTGGTACCCACCGGCCGGAATTTGTGAAACGCCGCAGCCAACTGCACCATGGCATACGCCTGCGACGGATCGGTTTCGATGGATGATTTTGCTTTGTAACCGCCGAACATATGGCGATTCCCTTTTTTAGCCAGCATCGCCAAGGCATCAACAGCTTGAGGATCGAGGGCTTTGTCGTCGCTGGAGGTGAACCAGACAGGATGTTCTGTTGCATCGCACCAATCACTGAGCGCGGTTAATGCGGTACTGTCTTTCAAGTCGCTATTTTTGAAGAAATAGTGGTAACGCCAAACGGCCTCATTCGCCTTGCTGGCCGTCACCTCAATGGCCCCATCCTTGGGATTTTTCATCCACACGGAAATCTGCGGAGGACGTGGTATTTGCGCGAAGTACCGTTTTGCAATCAGGTAAACATCGCTGGCAACGTCAAAATCTTCGCGTAACTCGTCCAGATCGCCATAGTCACGATAGGTGTCAGGCAGAAACCCGTTTGCTGCTGTTCGAATCTTGCTTGCCCCCGCCTTAACAGGGGTCTTGCCCTTTTCGGTCTCGGGGCTTCCACTCGCCAGATCGCTGGCATCAGCGAATATGAAGGCGCTTGAGAAATTGGCATAGCCAAGACCTGCCGAAGTAAGGATCAAATTGATTGGGATAATGTCATCAACTGGATAGGCCATCGTGCGCTATCTCCTGTTATTCATGTGTGAGGATATCCACCCCAGCCGCACGCAGTACGTTGTATGGCACAGCGTGTTCGACGAAAAGTTGAATATCCGTTTGGTAGCGGGGTTGGATCCCTGCTTGCCATTGAGCGCTCAGATAGCGCGGTGCGCTGGCATACCGCCAGGCGATTTGGTTAAGGAAAAGGTATTCACTGATTGGCGCGCGAAAATTGGCGTTTTGTAGCTTCATGGCGGCGTTGCTGGCACCGGCATTGAAGAAATTCACCGACAGCATGAACTCCATCGCGGTACAGGCGCTTTCACTAAAATCGGTCCAATCATCGCCCAGGGTGGGTTCTGTCGGCTCAACCGCTGCGACAACTTCCCGAACGTGCCGGGTCTGCCCGTAGGCGCGTATCGGTATCGGGTTGTATGTCGCGTACAATTCAAGGCCAAACAACTCGGTAGAACGGCCCTGATCGGCCAAAATGACGTGCTCAGGCATCACCCCCGAGGCAAGCGAAACCAGTTGCCGAAAGAGGGGGTTAAGCTCGTCAATATTCTGCATTACCCCTCCCCGCGATAGCGCTCAACCAGCGCCCGGCAGAAGTTACGCCACGGGCGGTTATCACAACTGATCACCCGCCAGCGCCGCAGGGTCTGACCGTCTGAGAACTCCAGCATGTCGCTAAACTTCCCGGCATCGTCCGGGTACAGGTAATGGATCCCATCATTGATATGTACTGAACGCACATCCTGTGGGTTTGCCGTTCCTCCCTGGCCGATGAGAAATTGAAGGTCTTTCCATTTGGCCGGTTGAATATTGACGAGAGGCAGTTCGACGATTGACGGCTGACCTTCCTCCCAAACGCCCCCCTCCCCCGTAAAACCGCCTGCTGCCGGGCGGATTAACCGCACACCGCCCGGGATCGCGGAGTTGAATGTCGAATCAACGTGGCCGCGCATGTCTAAGGCATTACCAAACATCGCTAATCCTCCACGATATGCGTGATGGCTTCTTTTAAAATCCCCCGGTCAATCAGCGGGGTAGCCGAGCCTTTGCGTTTTATCGTCGAGGGGGCATTTGCCGGGGGAATACCGGTTTCGATAGCTTCTTTGCAGTACCCGGCAGCGCGGGCACCAATCTGATCGAGCATTTGAAACGCAGTGATTTCATCACGCACCACGCGAGCAGAAAGCACACGGAACGCTTTCTTGATGTTGTCTTGATTACGGCGCAGGGGAACGCGCAAAAACGAACGCTCGGGAATGCGGCCATCAGCAGAACCAAATTCCTGTACCGCGGCAATCACGGCAATCGGTACCCCATCCTCGTAAACACCGGCCCCAGACGGTATGCCAACCAGCACGCGCCGACGCGCCATCACACGTGATTGAATACGGCGTAGCGCCTGAGCGAC
Source organism: Serratia aquatilis (assembly GCF_044865145.1). Taxonomy (NCBI): domain Bacteria; kingdom Pseudomonadati; phylum Pseudomonadota; class Gammaproteobacteria; order Enterobacterales; family Yersiniaceae; genus Serratia; species Serratia aquatilis. The sequence goes on from NZ_CP173186.1 coordinate 3,095,758, forward strand.
TTTATTACCGCCTCTGACTTCCGTTCGGATTTTCATACCATCATCGCTCCTGTACCGGCACGGCGGCGCAACCGCAGAAATTCAACGCCGTATCGCGTTAACGGCAGATCGCCATTGATCGTCTGTTCCTCCATCGAGGTTGACGGTACCGCGTAGGACGTTGACTCATCCCCGACCGATTTGGCCGAAATCGCGTAGGCAGCTCCGGCATCGCCCCCCTCGCCATCTTCACCTTGCGCCCGACGGCGCATGACCAGGGTGTGAGCGGCAAAGGCAAACATGCCGCGCTTTTTTATCGACGCGGGGCGATCGTTGTATCCCTGCCAACGTTTGCCGGTTTCGGAATCGCCCTCTTCCAACGCTAACGTGACCTCGGGATCGGGCCACGTCGTGGTGTCCTTAAATTCGGGGTAATAGGCCCGAAAATCAGCCATGATCTGTGCATTGATTTCCATGCACCCTCCAAAGAAAAACCCGCCACGGTGGACGGGTTCGGTGTTGGTACAAAAGCGGGTTATTCCTCAGCATCATCCTGCGGGTTTTCATTTTGCTCTTGCCATTCTTCAATACGCTGGCGCAACGTCTCGGCTTTCGCTGCTGGTGGCGCATGTCTGCCGAAAATGGACTGAAAACGGGTGCGGAGCTGTTGCATCTCATCCTGTTGGGATGTGGCCGGTGTTACCGGGATCACCACTTGCCCGTCCAGCGACAAGTCCCCGGTTTTCACATACGGGTGATGCGTAAAATCTCCCTCGACCGTTGCGGTCGCCAGCGAGGGGATGGTGTGGCGCTCCCCGTGCTTATCGGTGACGACAATCGGCGCGTTGGTCCAGTTCATCAGTTCAGCCATTTATACGCCCTCCAGATAATGGGCCGCTTTCGGGATGCGCCATTCCGTGCCACCAGTACGGCAGATCGCAGGCACCTTGAAATTGACGTTATCAGCGGTGGCCGGGGCCAGGAACTGCAACGGCATAACATCGTGGCCTTTTACCACGCGAATATTTTTCTGATAAACCATCAGACGATCTTTCGCATGGCCGCCTTCCTTGCTGAGCAACAGATCATCGGTAAACGTCATGTCTTTGAAGTTCTCCTGCAGGAACATCAGCAGCGTGTAGTTGGAGGCGTTGGCCGAGTTCAGCATCGTGCGCATCAACAACTGCATTTGCTCTGGCGGCAGAACAAAGTCGGTAGGACGATGCACCGTTTTGGTATTGGTCAGGTAAACCTGATTGTAAGCCGCCCCGAACAGGTCGATGATCGGCTGCGTGCCTTTCGTTGGAATGTCTGCCACCAGCTGTTTCAGGGTGGCAGGTGCAGCCTCTTTCGATACTTGCTTACTGGTAAACAGGCCTTCCCCCACCTCATCATGGCCGAGCAGGTAGATTTTATTCAGCCCCTGCTCCACGATGTCGCGCACCGCCTGGCCCTTCTCCACGTCCAGATTGACGCCATTGAGTGCCGCAAAACCAATTTCCTCCAGCGAATAGGTGTAACCCAACGCAGCGGTTTTGATTTCGTGGAAGCCTTGGCTCATGGCGATATCCACGGTTGGCACATCGGTAGAGCTGGGGCCAAATAATTTCAGCTCACCACGGGCATCTACCGAGCGAAACACAACCTGTTTTGTCCAGTCAGGCGCACTGTCATCCAGCGGTACCAGACCGCTGTAATTGAATTGAGGATATTCGAGGCGGTAAACCTCGCTTTCGATGTAGGCGGCCTGCTGCACCAGAAACGAAAGCGCGGCGGTTGGCGACATATCAAACGTTGCTCTTGGCATGGTTCTTCCTTAGTTTGAAAAATATAAAACAGGTCGTTAGCTGGCGGCTAAAACGCCGTCGGTCTGGATTTCGCCAATTTCCCCGGCAATCACGTCATCCACCCATTTAACGAAATCGAGTTTTACCCCCTCCACCTTCGCCGTGAGCCGTCCGAGGTTTTCCCCCGCCTTGGTGATCACCACGACCGCTTCCCCGGCCTTGGCGCCATCAACACACAGGGCGTACATCGGGCCGCTGCGCAGGATCGACGCCACATGGTCAACTGGGTAGCCGGTGGCATATTCGCCATTCACATTCGGCGGTGTTGGGCTGGCCTCTGCCATAGAGCGCACGGTAAAGCCGATAATGTCGCCCGGCTTGCTGGTGGCAGATACGGGGGCACAAGAACGCTTTTCGGCACCACGGACCACCGCGCGCCCATACGGGATAAAATCGACCGTCACGATGCGGGACTTGACCTCGGCCAATTCGATGGTTGAAATCTGCCCCTCATAGCCACGGCCACGAAATAACGTGAAATCACTCTGCGCAATTGCCATTACTGGTTACCCTCTTTTGTCCTGCCATAACGTTTGTCCAGGAACGCTTGGCGTGAAGCAATACGCTGCGCCTCGGCATCCCCGACCTTCAATTTCTTGCCCAGTTCGCCACCCAGACGGCGCACGGAGTCTTGGGCCTCTTGGCGCTCTTCGTCCTCCTCTTCATCCTCGGTGTCTTTGCGCTCCTCTTCCGCGTCAAAATAGGCGCTGACATAGGCATCCGGCGCTTTATCCCATGAGGCGTATTTCTTGCACTTGATACCGGCCGCATCGAGGGCTTCCCGCTTGATGGTCATCGGCTCAACGGCGTCGCTGGTAAATTCCTTACCGGCAATTTTCACCGCTGAATCCATCGCTGAAATCACCTCGTTCAAACGGCGTGAAATCGCATCTTCAGAGGTTTTTTCTTTGAGTTCCTCGATCTCCTCATCTTTGGCGTCCGCCTTGGCTTCTGCCGCCTCTTTTTCTTCTTCCGCCTTTTTGGCTTCCTCTTCGGCATCCTTGACGCGCTTCCTCAGGCTGTCGATAGTGGTCTGGATCAGCGTTTGCGCCGCCTCATCGGCAACTTCAACTTTGACGCCACTGTCCAACGTTACTTTTGGCATGGGGGGGTTCTCCGTGGTTTTAGTGTCAAACAATCGTGCAAGGTGACCGGCGCGTGCCTGGTCACAAAGGGCGATGTGGTTGATGGTGATATTCGTTTGCACGAACTCGTAAGGGGTGCCGTCCGGGGCAATGCCGGGGCGATTGACGTATTCAGCCGTATAACCTGCAGAGAGTTCGGCCTTACCGCGATTAATGCTGTCGATGGCCTCCTGCGCTTTTATCAGCAGGTCAACGACAACAAAATTTTCATCCTCTTCGTCACGCTGTCCGGGCGATATCGCATGTCCCACTGACACCTGTTTAAAGGTGGTGGAATCCACGAGATCGTCAGGGTGTTCTTCGGTGACATCAGAATTGTCATAGCTCGCCAGACTGGCCGGGGAAAATACTTCTTCCGGGGGCCGATAGACGTTAACGATACTGTTTGGCGCCCTGTCCTTTAGCCCAAGCTCGGAGGCAAGGTATTGCTGGACACCGCAGCGAGCGACCCGCCCCGGTACCCGTAAATAACCGTTCTCAGTGATGATGCGTTGGGTGTTAATAGGAAAGGACTGCCGATCATGGAGAGTGATCCGCATTGAATGTCCTATTGGTAATCAAGCCCCTGGATTTGGGGAATTGCGCCGCAGCGGCATCGGATGTGCGCACGACCGGGATAAAGACCGGTTTCGCCGTTGAATTGCGCACCACGTGACCAGAGATAAACGCCGGGGCCATAGCCCACATCAGCACGCGCAATAACAAAGCACTTGATTTTGGCGCTGGGGTATTTGCCTACCGGGTTACCGCTCACGCGACTGTCTTGCGATGTTGACCAGCGAAACCGGGTGATACCTGCGGACTGCTGGCGACGACCGGTAATATCACTGCGGATCTTTACCGTTTGATCGACCGCAATCAGTTCGGCACGTCGGTAGGTGGCCCCTGTGACGTGTTGCAGGTTACGCGTCAGCGTTGTCACACTGTCGCCACGCAGAATGCTGTCCATCACCTCACGCTGAATATCATCGAAATAATCAGAGGTCAGCGATCGAATAAGGGCAACGTTGCTTTCTACCGAAGCGTCGAAGTAATCCCCCAGGCTTTCCCGCGTCATCAGTTGCGACATATCGATGCCAATCGCACGGTTAATCTGCTCAACAAAGGCTTCTGACGATTCAGAGTCCGCACGGCTGACCACCGTTTGTGCCAGGCGGCGGTACTGGTCCCCGAGGGTGGAGGAAAAAAACTGCTCGGCAGCCTGCTGAAGGGCAACTTTAATCAAATCGGTAAGAAAGCTGTCAGCGGTGTAGTGGCGTCGCAGAACCGGAATTAATGCCGACTCCACCGAGCTGGCCATCAAGCGAATTAAGCCGCGCAGCTGGCCGTTATAGAATTTTTCTAAATCCCTATTCTGTGCCACTGGCCGGATCGGTTGACGTCGGTGCTGCGGTATCGTCGCCATCCTTGCCTTCAGCTTGTCCCATCCGGAAACGATAGTCTCCTTCCTGTTCTGCCCGTTCATCATTTTCGATGCGGGTAATATCAGATTCGTTGATGCCATAGAGTCCTTGATCCATCAATTTTCGCGCAACCTGAGAAGGGAGAATGACGCGCTGCTGCAAACGCAGGTCATCAGCCTGAGCGTCTGCCAGACGTTGGTCGTGGAGTTCGCTGTCTGTGGGCTGCGCCAGCGGTGAAAACTCAAAATCGAAGCCCTCGGGCATCGCGCCCAGCGTTGAACGGATCCACACCGCATCCAGTTTGGTGAGGAAAGGCCGGAATTTTGTGTTTTGTTGCCCCCGAATACTGTTGTTGTAGTTGTTCATGTCCCCCTGACCTGAGTCACCCAAGCCTTTCGCCTGCACACCAAAAAGCCGCGTCATGGGGATCCCTGATGCGCCTGAGGTCCATTCCATCAGCACAGAGAGGATTTCCCCCAGGCCACCAAACGTGATGGGCTTGCGCTCGAATACCTCGTTAGAATCCAGCAGGGCCAGACGGAAAAGTGACTTCATCATGCCGAAAAGCCGGTAGCGCTTGGCAATGGCCTCATCCATGTCGCCAGATGAAAGGTCATTACTCAGGTTTTGGCGGCTGATGGTGTCTACGTTGGCTTCAAGAATTAACGAGGCAATTCCGCCCTTGGCAGAAACAGAGTCTTTGATGTCCTCCAGGCACCGACGCAATTGGCTATCATCCCAGCCGCCATTAATCAGGCGCAGGCGTAACGGAAGTGCGGCACCGGGGGCAATGACAAAATGGCTGTGGTGAATATCCTGTTGGCCACCATTGACGCGGAATATTTCAGGCCGCATGTAGTTATCAGCCATTATGTCCGTCACGTTGTAGTTCTGGCCGCTGATCAACATGCGATCCAGTACCTTGAGTTTTTTCAGTGAGCCCTTTTTTATTTTTTTGATGTTTAACGGTTTTGCCAAATCCTGGTCGGTGATCATCAAGACACCGGCACCGCCATAAACACCGGCCCATTTAAAGGCTTCTTGCGTAATGGCCTGAATGCAGAATCTTTTCTCCGCTTCCTGCAACCGCTTGGCGTCATCCGTTGAGAAATTTCGCCATTCCCGCGTTGCATCCTCAACGGGGAAATCCACAATCGCACGCGCTACCCAGTTTTCAATGTACGCGGATTCCATTTCCGCAAAGTCTTGCAGGGTGCCAATCATGAACCGGCCATATGTTCGACGGTCCCGTTCGGTTCCCATCCCGGTCATAACGTTTGCTAACCCATCAGCTGTGAGTCGAATGCGTGGCTTGCCGCCAACATCTGGTAGTGACCGTTTTGTCATTTTTTATATCCAGTCTTTTTCCGATATTGCCAAGGAAGAAATCAGTTCAATGTCTATCGCGTCCATGAAGGTATCCAACATGTCATCATGTGCGTGGCTGTCGTCCGCAGAGAAATCGGCACACTCAGCCAGTGCCGGCAGTACCCAATCCGTGGGCGCAGCTATCCGACCATCGTGATACTTCACATGTGTGATTTTTCTGCCGTCATCAGCCAGGATGGCCGGAACGTAAACCGTGCCGGTCTTGATTTGTGGGATAACGTTCAGGCAGCGGATCAGCTTGTTCTGCCCAGCGCCGCGAGGGATCTCCAAAATTGGGATGCTTTTGCGTTTTTTCAGTGTGGTGATCAGGCCTTGCCCTGCCTGCTTGTCTTCGATAGCCATATGGCGCAATGGGGCGGGCTGTCGTGGGTTGTACGGTTTCCATTTCTCCCACAGCGTACAGGCTTGCTGCAGTAAATCTTCCGGGTCCCAGCGCCCACGTACGCTATCGATGATGAACAGGTTTTTGGCTCGATCAACGCCCACCAGCGAGAAAACCGTATAGTCGTTATAGTCCTCCACTTTCCCTGAGTTGGTATCCACATAGATGGCCCGGTGCGTCAGGATGGGCAGGGTTTCATAACGCTTGAACCAGCCGGTATCAATCAGCCCACCCGTCAAAGCGCGGGGCCGTTGCATGTACTGGCTCCAGAACGTGTACTCGTCGCTTTCCCACAGCTTCAGCAGGTCACCGATGTACTCGTTCTCGGGCCAATACGACCAATAGCGGACACCATTCACCAGCACGTTTTCGGTGTCTTTGACCTGCGCCCAGCACATTGAACGCCAAGGCTCTGCCAACGCCTCAATAAATTCTTCGCTGACCAGCGCGGGGATTTCAACGTGATGGAAATCTACCCCCATCCCCCCGGCCAGCATAAAGCCGGTGGCATCCTTGAGGTGCAAACGCTGTTGAATACTGACGAACGGCGTTGGGTGGTCTTTAGACTTATCACCACGACGTGAGCGTATGGTATTGACCAGCAGCCGATTTGCCGCCTCCCGACGCGATGCCGAAAACATGTCATCGGGTTTATTGTAATCATCCAGACAGACGAAGCCGGAAAAATCAGAGCCTGGGTAACCGCCACGCCCCCCGGTAATTTGCCCACCGCTCGACCGGGAAACGGTTTGGCCAATCGAGCGTCCACGGTGATCAACAATCTCCCATTCTTCCGCCTGGTTGACACCAAAGCTGCACGGCCAGAACTCCTGATATTCCCGGCTCGAGATCAGATCGCGAGTGCGCCGGGAATTGCGTTTAACTAGCGTATCCGCGAAGGAAATATTCAGGTTGCGGAAGCGGCGCAGTCGCCCCGTCTGTACCAGCATATTGACGTAGGCTGGCAGATGGATAGAGAAGAACTCCGTCTTCGTACCACCTGGAGGGATGTTGACTATCAGATTACGTGGCCGCAACTCCCCATTAATTAAATCATCGATTTTCGAGGCCATCAGGCGATGATGCCAGTTGATCATCATGCGCTGCGCGGTCTGGAGTTCGAACTGCAACCGGGTAAAATTCAGGAAGCTTTTTTCAGATTTTGCTTTCAATGCTACCCGCGCAGGAAAATCGAGATCCTCCCATTCGAGTATTCTCATTAATCAAGATCCTTGAATTCGTCATCCAATGATTTGGCCGCGCTGCGATAATCTTCCGGGGTGTAGTTTTTGGCAGGAGGACGGTCACTTTTAGCCCCCCCTGAATGCGGTGGGGCTAACAAGTGGATCAGCATTTGCCGGGCGGCTTTTTTATCTTCGGTCAGGATTTCAATGCCGAACTTGTTCTCTTTCACCCCCAGGAAATAGTGGGATTCAGGACCATGCAGATCACGCGTATCGGCGAAGAATGCTTCCCCTACCCCTTCACCATGGCAGCGGGGGCAATCCGGGTTAGGATCCGCATTATCAACAAATCCCAAACCTCCATATTCAGGTTCCGCTTTCCCGTCCTTCATGTTTTTTTCTGCAGCGATGTCGAATTCCCGAATATCTCGCCACTGATAAAGATGGTTCTCACCCCAGCAATGACGGCAATTAAGCCGACGATATTGAGAAAGCACATTTGGATCTGCGCGGGTTATTGCCACCAGTTGATCGACAATCTCATCCATGTCGGCGGTGTAACGCTGTCGAAGACGTTTTTGCATTTCCCGGATAGCTTTTGAAACCTGTATATTTCTGTATATCTGCGATGCACCAAAATAAGCGTTTTTACCCTCACACTGGTATCCGGCGCGGCGATAGGCTTCTACCCTGCTATTCGTTCTTATATACCAGTAAACAAAAAGCGCCTGCTGGTCAGAAAGCCCGAACTGAGCGGGTTCGAAGCCTAAACCTGTCTCCACCAGTGTCAGTTTTTCCGCCTCGCCGACTGATTTGCGCGCTTGGCTAACCGGTCTGGTTTCCACCTTCCGGGTTTCCACTTTTTTGTTTCCACCTTTCGCAGATTTGGAAACTTTTTCGGTGGCAACTTTTGCCGGCTTTTTCCAACCTTCGGCCTTTGCCTTCTGATTGATGGCGGTATGACTGATGCCGTACTTTTCCGCTAACTTCCGGGCTGACAGTCCATCAGTTTCATACTCACGCCTGATAGCCTCCCAGTCCGGTTTTTTCATCAGTCGTTACCCTGTTGTTTCTCCCGCCTCAGCAATTCGCTGTAAGCCTGTATGTCCCCGGTTCTGGCACGCTTGTATAGCGCACCTCTTAATTCAGCTTCACCTTTTGCCCGTCCCTTTCTGATCGCCTCTCTGAATCGGGAGATTTGGTTTCGGTCCTTTTTCAGTTGGTCTAACGAGATATTCATCACATCGGCAATTTGCTGCTCGGTTAAGCGGCGTGCGGCAAGCGCTTCGATTTTCGAGTAATCAAGCTTTTCCATATTCACCCCGCGACCAGAAAGCCTCTATCACATCAGGAGATCTGCCCAGTGGCTCCCCATCTGGCAGTATCAACTCGAATTCGTACCGTATTGCTTGAGATAGACTTTCTCGGGATGGTACTTGCTCTGAGGTTGCTTGCACCTGGAATGATGACCCGGTGTTTGCGTGGTGAACGATTTTCAGCGCATGGTTCTTTGCCAACAGCTTTACGTCTGCTGCGCTGTGGAAATGCTGATAGAACCAATTTCCCTTTCGGTACTTCGCGGTGAAGTTATCTTGGTCGAGAAAATAAACTTTGGATTTTTTTGAACCCGCTTTCATCAACCGCAATGAGGCTTGCTCAAACTCTAATCTTCGACCGGAAAAAAACACCTGGCCGCCAGGTTTACATAGTCCCTTGATAAAAGTCATAACCGAGCGTTCGGCCTCTAAGCTATCAACGCTGTTTAGTACGCTGTCACAGACTACGTAATCAAACAGACCATGATTTCTGAGTGACAGGCACATTGCGTCAATCATTCGGTGAACGCTCCGCCGATCTATGACGTTCCCAGCACCACGACGTCGAAACAATTCGAGATCGAGGATGTTGAAACCCTTACCGCGTAAAAAATTGGCGTAATCGCCCTGGCCGGAGCCGAAATCGATACCCCGTAATTTTTTGCCGTTTGCGTGATTCGAAAGGTATGGCATGACAAGCGTTTCATAGAGTTTTGAACGATTGTCTTTCCTGCTCCCTTCCCTCAATCGCATCATTTGTGCGTACGTTTGAACGTAGGTTTTTTTCTCAAGGTGGCCGTAGCTGAATACCCCATACTGCCGATCAAGGTATTTTTTATAACGAGCCTTTTCGCTGTTAGGGATGACAAAAACCGTCAGGGGTGATTTTGTCCCTTTAGAGGCAAGGGCATATTGCGCACAGTGGATCACTTCTCCGGATTCAGTTGCAACGCAGCCACCCCACGGCCCGTATTTCATGATCATCTCGCTGATTTCTCGGCGGATATAAGCCATACGTGCACGCATATTTCCGGTAATCTGGCACGCATCAACTATCACGAAACCGGATTTTCCAGACAGACCGTCGATCCAGCAATCCTCATCCCCTGAATCCATATCCGTACCGTTATGTAACTGGTTAAAACGGATCTCATCGTAAATATTGGTCTCTCTGGGTAGCTGGTACACAGCAGCTGTGGTTACACCATTGACTCTCAGTGCCTTTGTCCGTTGGTGACCGGCCACCAGCAAATTCCCGCGAGCAATAAGCGGCTTTACGAGCCCAAGGGTGCGAATGCTCTCAGCAAGTAACTGCAGGTCAGTATCATCGATGTGGCGAGGGTTATATTTGGCGCCATGAAGATTTGTGATGTCATAATTTAGTTCAAGCATCGTCGTCGCCTCCGATTAGGGAAGACACGAAGCCGAAGTATGAGCCGTTTTCATCAACATAATCATTCAGGGCATTCAACAAGCCTGCTTCTTCAATTTCCGTCAGCGGGATGCGCTTTCTACTAAAAGACAAATAGCTGATATTAACCCCGGCAGCGTCCTCTTCACGCTCAAAGTTGATTTCTGAAACATCATCAAGCAGTGCATCAATCTCAGTTTCAGTAAATCCAGTCAGGTCAATGTCAAAACCGTTGTCCAGCAAATCGCTTAACTCCAGCTTTAATAATTCCTCATCCCATCCAGCATGGAGCGGCAATTTGTTGTCTGCCAACCGGTAGGCTTTTTTCTCTGCATCTGTCAGACCGGATAAGGTGATGGTGGGGACCGGGTCAAAGCCGATTTTTTCCGCCGCCAGAATGCGGCCATGCCCGGCGATCACCTCTCCGGCTTCATCGAGCAAGATCGGGTTAGTCCACCCGAACTCTTTTATGCTCGCGACGATTTTTTCTATCTGCTCCTCTGAGTGTGTCCTAGCATTTTTCGCGTAAACCACCAACGATTTGAGTGATTTATAAACGATTGAAAGGTTTTTTTGATATTTTCCTGTGGTCATTTCTGAGGATCCAATAATATGGCACTGCTCTCGAGAGCAAGTGGGCCTTGGTTCGTACTCATCATGACGATCTGTGGGTATGAATGGCTGTCAGTAGTTCGCAGCTACTGACGGTCGCCCACCTTCCTAATAGAATTTTCTGCTAGCCTCTTCGATACTGACCCCGAGAAATTTTTAACCGCCACATTCAAAAACAGATCGTTTGTGCTGAATTCCTGCATGGCCAACTCGAAAAGGCAGAAGAAAATAAAAAAAGCCACTGACAACCAGTGCCCTAGGTGGACGATGGGAGTTGCCGGCGGCTTTACATGCGCATTACGCAGCAGCCTCGCTCGGGAAGCTGCTCTGTGATTGGCAAAAACTAAAGTCGAAGTTTTTAAGGAAAAATCTCAATAACTACTTAGAGTTAGATTAAAGATCGTATCTTTTATTGGTACACAAGTTATATTTTTCAAATACATTTAAATTACATTTTTTGGTTAAAAATATCTAATTTTTTACTTATTTTTAACAAGTGAAAATGCAGCACCTAATTAATGTACTTTCATTATTATTTCATTCATTTTTGTGATCTACCAAACGCATGACAAATGGCGCTGCATTGACTTTCTGCCATACTAATTACTCATATTAAAAGGAGGTTTTATGGGTGATGAAGAAAAACTGCTAGCCACTCTTATTGGAAATGATACTTTCCATAATGAAGAAGCAAAGGTTTCTGGAATTGCGCAACGAGCTATTGATAAAGGATTTTCCTCACTTTCAGCTGCTCAAAAAAAAGTTCTTGAACCATTTATGTCTCACGAATGTGACGGTTATACTGACCCGGGTGGATTTCACCATGACTGCCCAAACACACTAGAGGGGAGCGAGCTTTCGGAAGCCTATGAAGAATTTAGCGAACATGAGGCAATCTTGTGCGAATCTTGTAGGGAAGAAGTAAACTTTCAAGATTACCAACGAGAAAAATTCATGCGTGATTAGCTGTAAAAAACAGCCCATCTATTGATGGGCTATACAGCCATATATATTGAATTTATTTATATGGTAATTTATTAAGTCAATCAGATCTCATATTTTCATTTCAGCACATTGCTACCACACGAACATAAAAAAAGAAGTAATCAGTTCGGTATACACTTTGTCTATTTGTTCTGCAGTAGAATAGCCCGAATTATTCGCTCGAATCATTTATCCAAAACTCTGATGAGTATAACACATTGTCAAAGCAACTCTGTTAATGGCTTTGACAATGCAGGTTTAAGTTATCGATTGCTTTACCTTTGGTGTAATACATTACATTTAATTACTCTCTCTTTCTTTGATACATCTCTTGGGTAAATTTTTTCAGTAACTCTTTTTCACACTCGCCATATATGTATTTATTATGCACATCAATAAAATCGTGCAATTCACCACGCCACTTTGAAATATACTCACTATATTTTTTACTTTTACTCATAGTTCTTTCTAAAAGGGTCCATTCTTTTTGGCATATATGAAAGCGTTCTGAAATGTATGCACAACTTGCAATAGCAGCGCTGCTTGTTTGGTCTATCTTTTTCGGCAAATAAGTTAGGCTTGTGGAGTAGTTAACCAATGAGGAAATGAAATTATCTTTCAAGGTTTCAATATATTGTTTGCGCCATGAGAATAATGTGCATATCGCTACTATTACCCCTACTGCAGTTGCCACTGCTGAAATGCCTGTTCCTACCATAGACCAAAATGCAACATCGGTACTTTCCATAATCATTATCTCAATTTGTGTATGTGGCAATAGTTTATCACAATTACAGAAGTACAATTATTGCAACCCAGCCTATTTTTTGCACTATTTATGGAGCCATCTGTAATGCTCACCTAGCCAAACAGACATCACGAATATAATCTTGCAGTCCAGCTATCTGGCTGTGTGCAGTTTCTATTCTGTGTCGGAGGGTAAAATAATACCGTTGAGCGGCGTCAGTAAGTCGGGCGCGGGTTCCATCAGCCACGCTGCCGGTGGTGGTAGCTGTTGGGGCTTTACAGGTGGCGTTGATGTGCAACCGCTTAACACCATCAGCGACAGCACGCTGCAAATCATCAATTTTACTCTTAGCATCTCTTAGTTCTCGCGTTCGCGACATGTCAATTGCGTTAGCACGGATTTGTAGGTCGGACTGAATACGCAGTGATTGGGTCAACGTTTTGTTTTCCTGTTGGACTTTATCCAAATCATCTAACAGCGAAGACACATACCAGCCGAGGCAGATAGCCACAAGCAACGCAACAATTAATCCATATTTGCTCATGAGAGGAATAACTCCCGTTCGGCAGCTCGTCGCTTGATCAATCCGTTCTTCACTTTGCAATTTGCAAACTTCCACCGAGGAAACTCATCAGCAGCACCGCGAACATCGCCAGCATTAAACTTTTTCACCAGCGTGGATGTTGCGAAACTGGGGCCACCAATGTTGAAAGCCAATGCGACCATCGCGTCGAATTGGTTTTGTGTCATGGGGACCTTAATCGCAGAGTTAACGGTCAACTCAAATACAGCCAAATCTTCGTGAAAAAATTGTTCGGCCTGCTGTTCTGTGATCCGGTCACCGGGCTTAACCCCTTTCGTGTGGCCCCAGCCGATAGTCCAAGGCTTGCCGCCAGTTGCAGGATCGGGATAGGCTTTCAGTTCCAGTTTTTCAAAGCCTTTTATCAGTGAAATTCCTTTGTTACTAATGTTCATTTTATCGCCCCTGTTTTCTTGTCAGCGATGTATCTAAGGCGCTTGCCAAAATACTTGGTTCCAAGGAACCCAATAACGACGCTGGAGAGATAGGCCCAATCGGCATTCAGTCCTATCAGCGTCAATCCATCCTTAACGAACCATCCAAAAATTGAGCACATAAGGGAATCGAGCAGGGACTTTAACTTACCCTCGCCTTCATACCTGCCGCGCAACCACGCCATTACACCGGCCAACGTTGCGGCGATGCCCTGTTCTTTTACAGATAGCAGCCACGCGAAAATGATTGCCCAGACGTCTGGGTTCTTTGCAGGCATTTGCATATATCCTTAACCCGTTGGGCGCTAGAAATGAAAAAGCCCGGCATCTGCCAGGCTAAGTTGTGTTTGTATGTCGTTCAAAAAACCGAGACAATGCCAAAAATCAATGCTGTTTACAGGTGATATATGGATTTTTCATTTAACCCATACGACATTGGATCTTGGATGATTTATTCGATGATACTTTGGCCGTTCATTGCAGGTCCCGGAGCATTGGCACTTTTATATGGTGCAATAAAGCAAAACAAAAGAGTGATTTTTTGGTCAAGTATTTACTTGTTTTTATTCGTGGTTTGCATGTTCTATCTATGGTTCATACCACATTAGCAGTCTTGGTCCATGCCAAGCTGCTAATGCTCATTTGATTCTGCTTAGTGGGTCTTACTTCTCTCGTTTTCTGCAAACTCTATTAAGAGCTGCTTAACCTCTTCCTTAGCTGCCATGCCATCCATCACGTAGCGCATCAGGATTTCTTCAGCTAGGGCATCAACGCGTTCTTCAAAGTTTTGTACTGTGTCTTCGTTACTCATATTTACGTCCTTGTTGTTGATGTTACACAACAGTAACAAGCCGCTCGGCCCCAGAAAAAACAAAACCCAATCGAAACGAGGCTTTTTAAGTGGATAAGCTACCGACTGCGTAACTACACTTATCACAATACAACAATATTTGCGTACGCATTAATGAAATTTAATTGTTTTTTTTGTACTCTCATGGATACACAGCATACAAAGGAATAAATATGTCTATCTCTGCTTTCTCTTTTGAAGGTCTAATGATCGAACGTGTTATTGCTCACAAGATCTTACCTAAAACTGCCGACAAACAGATGACACCAGCTAAGCTTAGCAATAAGGTTATTCACTTTAAGCAAGATGCAATGGATACGCTGCAGCTTCGCATTACTGAAGCATTGGCCAACAAGTCACATGGTTTAGAAATGTCCATTCGTGACAGTGATGCTGATAGCTTCTTTTCATTAGCTTCATCAATACTTCATTCGGATGAGCAAACATTCATTGCAGTTACGCAGCGCTTGGCTAATAAACTAACCCTTAGTCAGTTTAGCTCAAATGCTCCAGGTGGTTTGCTGGCGGTTATCAGTGGTAGAGTTGGAGATGATGCATTACCCTTCATCGCCGCAATTAAAGCAGAGACGCAGAATGGATTCCGAACTAATGAAACCAGTGAACAAATAACAATAGAATATATTGCAGAGCTTTTACTTACACCTTCACAACGATTTTATAAAATTGGCTTTCTCGCTCAAGTAGTATCAAGCAGTACAGGACAATTAGTAGAAAATCATCGAGCCTTCTTATTTGATCATTTAATGTCATCAACTGAAAGCAGTAAAGCAGCAGGGTATTTTTACTCTACTTTTCTTGGCATGAGCATTGAGAAATCATCAAAAAAATTAACACAGGATTTTTTTGAAAACACTAAAAAATTCATCAATACTGCCTTATTAGATGATGATTCAAAATTAGAATTACACGAAGCATTAAGGAGTGAACTACGCTCCAAGAAAGCAATAATAAGCACATCCGATTTTTCAAAAGAACATTTACCAGAAGACCTAAAAGATAAGTACTTAGATTTCATGAGGTTGACAAAGTTCCCTCAGCATGCAGTTTCAAAAGACATTGAGTATATCCAAGCAAAGTTAAAAAGAAGAAATAAATTAGTATTCAGCAGTGACGTATGGGTCTCTGTTCCACCGGATAAAATGAAAGACCTTGTCCAATTTGAAGAATCAGACGATAATAATTTCACTATTTTGAAAATTAAAGGCAAATTGAAGAGCCAAGAATGATGGAACAAGATGAGTTTGAAAGGTATTTAATTGAAAACCAAGCAGCTTTTGCTGCTTGGGGTACCTTTGTTAGCTCAAAAATCAATGAAAAAATCACTCAAAAACTAGGCAAAGATGAAGCTTGTATGTTTTTGAAGATTCCTGCAATTCATAGAGTCAAAACAGTTTCCTCAGCGCTTGGGAAAGTAAGCCGGAAGGGTTATGAAGACCCAGTTAGCCAAATGACTGATCTTGTTGGGGTTAGATTTGTCGTATTGCTTTCTAGCCATATTGAAGTTATCAGCTCGATGGTGGAATCATCTGTAGAGTGGAAAGCATCATTGTCAAAAGATTATCTTTCTGAAATAGATAAAAACCCTAAACTCTTTGATTATCAATCAAAACATTATGAAATTCGGCCTATTAAAGATTTTATTTACAATGATGTTAATATAAACAAAAATATTTGCTGCGAAGTTCAAATAAGAACTTTACTGCAGCATGCTTATGCTGAATTAGTCCACGATAGTGTTTACAAGCCAGTAGGAGAAGTCCCAAAAGCGGCTGAAAGACAAATAGCAAGAAGCATGGCGCTTATGGAAACCACTGATGAGTTATTTTGTAACACGATGGTAATGTTAACCAATGTAAATAAATTTAGAAATGACTTCCTTTCTGATCTTGCAGTCTTATTTAAAGAAAAAATCGGAAGCCACTATTTGAATTGCGATTTAAAAATAAACTATCTCTTATTAGATGAATTCAGAGACTGTTATGACGGAGAGTCTATAAATAAAATATCAATTTTAGTTAACAACAAGAAATATATAATAATAAAAATAAAGCAAAGATCTGAAGCAAGGCACATATTTTCTCAACCATGTATACTTTTTCTGTATTGGTTATCTATGACGATAAGCACTGATGCAATAAAATCACGCTGGCCTTTGCCTGGAAGTTTTGACGATCTTGATATTATATTGAGCGATACAGGGAACAGTACCGCCCATTAGTCTCTGATCTAGTTAATCGAAACTGAGTTCCACATCCAACATTGCCAAACATCCCCCTACAAACCCTTCAGCCGTCTGCATTTCCTTCCGGATAGTTCCATCTGAACATTTACGCATCTTGGCTATCTGGCGCAATGATAAGCCGTAAATATGATGCAGCACGATCAGATCGTACTCATCGGGTTTGTACTTCTTCAGCCTGGCCACACAGCCATCAATCAACAGTCCATCATCATCAGAACACGACTGCTTACCACTGGATTTAGGCGGCAGTAACCCTTTGAAACCAGCTGCTATAGTTGAATAATCAATACCACTGTCTTCACGTGCCCACACGCCCCAGCGCGATAAGATCTTATAAATGTCACGCATCATAACTTTCCTTCACTTCTCAAAATTGCTTGCGTGCGGAATACACCCTCAGCGTGGTAAAGACGCAGAGTTTCACGGTCATATTCGGTTTTTAATCGGCCATCGATGGCATCATGGCAACAGCTACATGCCCATGCAGCTTGCGAATCATCAGGTTTAATCCCAGTACCGCATGTACCGGCCATGCGGTAGTGCGCCGAAACGGTGGTTTCAGGATTGAAATTGCATACACCAGGCAAACGGATCTGACAGTCGCGCCCTTTGGCTTCTTTGAGTAAATTAGCCATCATGCATACTCCATAAGCTGGGATGCGGCGTTTTCCGCTTCTTGTGGTGTGGAGAACGTACGGCAAAGAATGAAGTTCCACAGTACATCGATAGTAGCTTTGTAGAGCTCGGCGAATTCGATATCGTCCATCTTTGCGAATGAAATGCTTTTTGGCTCTTTTCGGATTGAGCCATCAGGCATGTAATGGGATAGGTAATGACCGGCTTCAATGGTTGCCCAGGAACGAAATGCTTCGAATGATTTTGTAATGCTGATATTTGCGGAGCGGTCTAGTGCTATATCCTGTAAATACTCATCGGCTGCAGCCTGCAGAGATTCTTCACTACCTGCATAATACGCCAGAAATTTAACGTAACCGCGAATGAGTTCTTTATCGGCTGGCGATATTGTCCCGCCTGTTGGTTGCCAGTAATGAAAGCCAAGATTGAGGAGGGAGAAAAATTTACGGTGAAATGCTGGGTTACGAACCTGCTTGAAATCAGCATATAGGACCGCACCGAACTTGACTTTTGATTTCAGGAAATCCCTGGCATCCGGTGTTGCCGGTACCAGTAAACCACCTGCTGATTTTACAAATGAATAATGCGCCATTAGTTATCCCCTATTGGCGCAGCAGTTGTTCAGATTTAATGCGGCTGGGTGTTCAGCCCAGCCTATTAATTATAACTCATCACCATCGGGCGACACAACTTTATAACCTGCCATTTTTTGCAACTCAATCAATGCCTTAAACGTTAAAATGAACTCATTTTCTTTGATATCCCTAATACCAATAACTTTGTTATCAACGATTCGAATAGCAACGTAACAATCGGCAGGGAGTGTTTTTATAGCATCTGTCATACCAACCATGAGCAAACCCCGATAAATCAGATTTATAATCCCTCTCTTCCCTGCTCGCTACTAAAGCTAAGTCCTGTTTCAACGCCTTAATAAATAGGATATATAGATCAGTTATATGTTATCGAACGGTTTCACCGAACATCACCGCAAACGTACTGTATATAAAAACAGTAACAACATCTATGCTGTTGATCAATCGTTACTTTAGAAATATTTGATCTTGAATGTAACCACATGATTGAACTTGTTAACCTCGTCCATGAGGTTTGTTTATGCAGCCATCTGCAATACACACAACTCTGGCAGATTTGCCCGCACCAAATCACATGCTTCTGTCGGGCACACAGCGTTTCCACAACGGGCTACCTGGTCCTTTTGTGATATACGTTTGCCATCTGGATCACGGTCAATGATGTAGTCCGGTGGGAATCCCTGAGCGTTGTATAGCTCACGTGGGGTTAGCATACGCATGCAGAGATCGACAATGACGTAATCACCTACGCGGATATACTGCCGCCTAGGTTCTGGGAACAGGTGCGAGTCATTCGGCAGATCGCTGTACTCATCCACAAGCCTTGCAACGCACCATGCATTGTACCGTTGCTCGTCCGTCAACGGCTCGAAATCACATTGCGCTTCTACCAATCCAAATCGGTCACGCGTTGGAATTGTATGCATCGGGGCGTCAATGTCGATCCCGCCAGTCTCTGTGCCATAATACTTCTGTAAAAAAGCTTGGACGTGGCCGATATGTTGCCCAGCAGCCATTATTGTCGGTGCGGGTTCAGTACTCAGCCGCCCATCTTTGCAAGAACCTCGCAGAAGAACTAAGTGTGATGAGCAAAGTGCATGGTGATCGACCTGCGTCACAGTGTGGAATGGCTCATCTACACCTAGACCTGGACCATCATAATTTCCACCGTAGTGCTTAACCATGTTAACTGCAGCAAGTGCTGTATGGGATGTTGCCGGCAAGGTGATCATTGGCATATCAACAGCACGCGGTTTGCCTGAATATTTTGGACCACCAGCCCCGACCAGTACCCCAGACATAAGCTGACTTTTTCCACCCCCACCAGCGGTGACTGTTCCGAGCGGATCGTCTACCGGGTGCCCAGTGCTATTGCCAAATTGCCGGACCACCACCGGAGCCGCCACGCTGAAACCATGAGATTGGGTTATTGTCTGTAACGGATCATGGAGTGATTGCCCACGGAAACAGTCGTAACTTGTGCGGTTACTCGTGTGGTTACATTTCACTGCGAACGGTTCCAACAATAGATGCTCAGCTTTGCTTGTTACCGTTGTGAGTGGTTGTTCTGTAGGGTATGAAAGACGATCTCCACCGAAGCCGGTTTGCCCAATACGGACAATGTATGGTTCAGGATTATCGATTACGTAACGCTGCAGGCCACGCACTATGCGTCGCAACGTATTATCTGCCAGCGGTTTTTTTCGTCCCAAAATTGAACGTGTCGGCTGTGTCCAGTCAATGCAATCAGCCGCCGTTCTCCACGGTTTCAGCTTACCGGATTTCACCGCATCTGATTTTGGATCGCCATATTTTGCTTCAGGCCATACCACCGGCCGACCGTCGCAACGGGCGATGATATACAAACGCTTACGGATGGTCGGCGCACCGGACATATACGCTTTACGCTCCCGGTGATCGACGTTGTAACCAAGCCCTGCAACCAGCCGACCGGCATCAGGACTGTTGATATCAATATCCAAAAATTCGCAACACTCCTTTAGCGCCGGGTGATCTGCAGGAATACCGCTCCCCAGCATCCCGATAAAACCTTGGAAAGTCTCCCCGCGACGATCTGGGTCTGGGTAGTATTTGCCTGCACGTTCGATCAACGGCCCCCACATCCTAAATTCTTCAACGTTCTCCATCATCAATACGCGGGGGCGCACTGCCAATGCCCAACGCAGCACCACCCAGGCCAAACCTCTGATTTCTTTTTGTACCGGGGTTCCACCTTTTGCTTTTGAAAAATCGCGACAGTCAGGAGAAAACCAACCCAACAAGACAGGTATTCCCCCGGTAGACGCTACAGGATCGACGCTGAAAATATCCTCTGGATAGTGCAGGGTTTCAGGATGATTCATGGCATGCATAGCCATCGCAACTTTATTGTGATTCATTGCGATATGTGGCGCATATCCCAGCGCCCGTTTGATGCCCTCGCAACTACCACCGCCCCCGGCAAACCCAACGACAACCAGTCCATTCTCAGTATCTGGCCTAGCCACCTCGATTTCTTGCCGTCGTGCCCATTTATGCGCAGCTTGCTGAATCTCTGTTGGATGCATTCGCCGGAGGAACATATCGTTCATTTCTGATAAGAGCGCCGCTTGGCGCTCCGGTGTCAGTTTGTGAACAGGGATTACTGAGGATGCGCACTGAGTTACTTCTGTTGGCCATATGCTCATGCTGCACGCTCCTGTTCTTTGCAATTAGGGCTTATCCAAAGGCATTCTGTTCTCTTAGACGTTCCGCCAGTACCTGCACTTACCTGTGCTATTTTGGTTTCCTTCCTCCACCCCGTGAGTATGTCGTTGTATAGTTCGCTGTCGTACCCTGAGATGATTACCATGCCTTTAACTTTTCCGACCGGCTCGAGTAATTCGATGTGCTCCTGTTCTGTCATTTCGAACCGATACGCATAGCCAGTTCTGCGCCAACGGTGCCGGGTTTGCGGCAAATACGGCGGATCGATGTAATGCAGAGTTTTTTCGGAGTCGTGATCGTTAATCACCTGTAGAGCTGGCCGGTTCTCAATTAGAACGCTTATCAGCCGTTCACCAATTGCCGCCAGGTTATCCGGGTATGAGGCCCATATTTGTTGTGCTGTCGAATACTCGCGTTTTGTATCTGAGCGAAACCCCGTTTTATTGTCAGCGGTAGCAGCAGCGGAACCGAACCCCATCGTCGCGCGAACAACTAATCGACGTGCTTTTTCAATCCGGTTTTCCGTTGGCTCATAGGCCAGGTTAAATTCATCCCGGCTATACGGTGTCAGCGCGCAAAGCGTACGGAGTCGATGATTATCAAGCGGATCACGTAATACACGGAACAAGTTAACGATCTCACCATCGAGATCGTTATAAACCTCAGCATGCGAACGCGGTTTGCGCAGTAATACTGACGCTGCGCCGCCATATGGCTCCACATAACAACGGTGTGGGGGGAAAAAACCTGTAATCCATTTTGCCAGCCGAAACTTGCCGCCGTGGTAACGTATGGCAGGAGCTTTGATTTCTGTCTGCATCACCCCTCCTCGACCTCGATCCCCAACAACTGCTTCAGCTCGGACTGTAATTTTCGCTCTCCAGCCTCCATCCCGGCGCTGTACGCCATATCAGTCATTTGCCGCAGCATTTCAGCGTCAAACACGTTGAGCTTGGCATCCATTCGATACATCACTTTTTGACTACCTGAATGCATAATTTCAGTGCCAGCGTTTTTAGTAGCTTTGATTCTTCCGATAGGATTAGGCATATCACTCCCCCTCAACCGTGAAGCCTTGCTCCTTCAGTGCTGCGATAACGTCACTGAGAGAGAGCCAATCCCCGTTAGGGTCACAAACCACGCCGCAATCGACAGAGTAACGATCTGGCAAATTGATTGGCTGCTGTAGTCGCTGCTCTGCGGCCTCTGCGCGTTGGCTTTCAGATTCGGCTATTCCATGGAAATGCCACATATACCGCTCGTAGTATGCTGATTGCTCTTGTTCCAGCTTTAACGCTGCCAGCAATGTGGCTACGTACTCTTGCGAGTAGAGTTCAACCACATCAGGATCTAACGCTTTGTCGCGTATCCATTCAATTTTTCCATCAGTGCCGGCTTTATACCGACCTCCCGGCGAGTATTTCTGAGCAGCTTCTTTGTTTGAAAATGTCGTATTAGTATTTATCCGCGACTCTGGAGTCCCATCATCATTTTTAAACCGCAACGTATAAGCCACAGGAATGGCGGGGATGTTCGACCACTTTTCCCCCGTCTGCTCTTCCAAACGCTGTATCAGTTCACCAATACTTAGAGGCTTGATAAGTTCGCGTTGTGCCTCTTCCAGTGCCGTTGCCAGCTCAACAATCACATCTGTCGGCCGCTTACCGGTTGCAAGCCAAAAGTGATTAGCTGATTTGCCCTGCGCCTGCTCTATCAGTATTTTTAAATTGTCCATGCTCATAGAATCACCACCAATGTAACTACACAGCCCACCAGCGCCACTATGTGGCACCCTAAAAACACCCATACCCCGATTGATAATTTCCTCATGAAATCCCCCTATTCTCTTTCCGTTCACGCCAGTAATTCAGGCGTGCTCTGAAATGCTCCCGGTAGTTTTCCGGTACCGCTTTAATCGCTTCTTCGACGACTGTGCGGGTCACCTTCCGCTCATACAGGTCTTTGATTAAGCCACTGGCGCGCAGGTCGAGATTTTCAAGATCCCGATATTCCTGCGGCCAGGCTCCGCGATTGAACGGTAAGCCGGGCGGGAGGTAATCCGATTGCCCGGCCATGGGTTACCTCAGAACTTTGGCGGCGCGTTTCGAGTTAAGGTAAAACTGCGGTTCAACGCGGGTTAGGGTAAATTCCGGTACCGGTTTTTCGTGGCGCGTAATTTCGCAGTGGGGGGATTTCAGCATTGCGGTGATTCTGGCCTGCAGAACATGCCTTGTTAATCCGTGGTCAGGGATTTGCGCATCAAGGGCAGCCAGTATGCTGGAATGAGATAAGGTATTACCGAGCATGATAGCCACCAGCTTTTCAGCGGGGAAACCCTCTTTCTTGGCTTTTTTCTTATCTGCGGCTTTGCCCTTGTAGGCATTTAAATCGAACTTTGGCGCTACGACCTGAACCGGCACTGGTGCAGGGACAAACGCCGAACGTGTGCAGGCCCGCGCATTTGCATTCATACGCCAAATAATCAGCGCGCTGTGGTCACAGCCATCATCGATAACGTGCGGGGATTTAGCGAAAACAATTTCAGTATGCATATTGGTCTTTCCTATGGTTATTTAGCGCTGGTCAGGCGCGGTTAGAATTTCTTGGTTGAGTACGGTTTTTGCTTTGGTTGCTGTTGCTGCGTCTCCTGGTGCATGCGTGTTGCTTCTTGGGCCACTAACTGATCAACCGGCACAAAGTGGCCGTTTTTAAACTCCTGATAAACCACGCCGTTTGGTCCGAATCGGTTTTTACCAAGAATGATTTCCGCGAAACGTGCAGCCGGGCCATTGGGGTTATAAATACCATCGCGATACAGCATGATGATCCGATCTGCATCCTGCTCTATGCGTCCGGACTCACTGAGATCGGACATAACCGGGCGGCGCGCCGTTATAGGGCGTTCATCAACTTTTCGCGATAGTTGGCTTAGTGCGAGTACGGGGGTTTTTGTTCGCATGGCCATAGTTTTTAGGCTGCGGGATATGTGGCCAACGGCAAGGTCGTTACGTTCTGCCTTAGGCTTGGCGATAAGGCCAATATAATCAACCATCACAACGCCAAGATGCGGATACCGGCGTTTGTGGGTTTCTGCAACTGCGCGTATCTGATCGATGGTTAAATCGGTAGCGTCAACGATCCAGATATCGCGGTTATTCAATATTTCTAAGGCGCTATGGATGCGGGCCCAATCCTCATCACATAACGCGTTCGGATTACGTAGTTTTGATACTGAAAGGTTGCCAGCTCCGGCAACCGAGCGTTCTACCATCTGCATGGCTGCCATTTCCATGCTGAAAACCAACGCGCCAGCACCGTTACGGGTTGCCCCCTCAATCACTTTTAAAGCGAACTCCGTTTTACCGGTACCGGGTCGCCCAGCGATAACAACGAGATCTTGCGGGTTAAAACCACCGGTAATAGCATCCAGTTCTTGAATGCCGGTATACAGGTTACGAGAGCCAGCCTCGCCACTCATCCGCTTATCGAGAACATCCATGTAGCTACTCAGCAGTTCGCCCAGGTGCACAGGCATCACACCGCCACTGTCGGCTGTCATCTCGATCAGCTTGGAAACTGATTCCTGAATAACCTGATCGCGCTGTTCCTGATTGCGAGCGCTTCGGATGCCATCGGCACCGCTTTGCAGCAGTGCGGCCATTTCACGGCTACGCCATCCCTTTATGGCCAGAGTTGCAAAGCCTTTCAGGTTGGCTAACGTTCCTGGGGTTCGGCTGATTTCTACCAGTGAAGCTAGGCTATCACCGCCCATAGCCTCGCTGATTAGAACAACATCGATCACACCGTACGTCAGCGCCTGCTTTTTGATTTCGATGTACGTATCACGCAAAAAACGGATGCTGAATGCTTCTTCCGGCATAGTGGCGATCACGTCCAGCGCATCAGGTGTTGCGCCCCCGACAAGTAAGCCGCTCAATACTGCGGACTCCAATTCCTGGGGAGTCATAGCGCCCCCTCTCGGGTTTTAGTCAGCGTGTCAGAACGCAGGAGGTAATCAAAACTTGCACGCCACCCGCGCTTGTTATCGCCAAAATAAAACGAGTTGGCTGATTCTGAAAAGGTTTCGAAATAGGCTCTAACAGCTTCAATGGTGGGTTCGTGAAGCTCCGCCACCAGTTTCTTGATCTGGCGTTTCCGCTTGTCGTTGAGTTGTTGAACCTTAGGCAGTCGATCACCAAGAATTTCATTGAACGCCATTACTACATCACCAAAAGAAATTTGAGACTGTAATTTAAATTGTGTAATTGCCTGTTTTTGATATGTTCTTCCTGACAATGGAGACAGGCAAATTATGGACGAAAAGAAACTTAAGGCACTCGCTGCTGAGCTGGCCAAAGGCATTAAAACAGAAGCCGATCTCAATGCGTTTTCTCGTATGTTGACCAAGCTCACCGTCGAAACTGCCTTGAATGCCGAGCTGACTGACCACCTCGGTCATGAAAAAAATACCCCTAAAAAAGGCTCGAATACCCGTAACGGTTACTCGTCTAAAACGTTGCTCACTGATGATGGTGAGTTCGAACTGAATACACCCCGTGACCGTGAAGGCTCCTTTGAGCCCCAACTGATAAAGAAAAACCAGACGCGTATCACGCAGATGGACAGCCAGATTTTATCCTTATATGCCAAAGGGATGACGACGAGGGAAATCGTCGCCACGTTCAAGGAGATGTACGATGCCGACGTGTCGCCCACGCTGATATCCAAAGTCACCGATGCCGTTAAAGAGCAGGTTACCGAGTGGCAAAACCGGCCACTGGACTCACTGTATCCCATTGTTTACCTTGACTGTATCGTGGTGAAGGTGCGTCAAAATGGCAGCGTCATCAACAAGGCCGTGTTCCTTGCCTTGGGCATCAATACCGAGGGTCAGAAAGAACTTCTGGGCATGTGGCTGGCAGAAAATGAAGGGGCCAAGTTCTGGCTTAACGTGTTGACCGAGCTAAAAAATCGGGGGCTTCAGGACATCCTGATTGCCTGTGTAGACGGCCTGAAGGGCTTCCCAGAGGCGATAAACAGCGTCTATCCGCAAACCCACATCCAGTTGTGCATTATCCACATGGTGCGTAACAGCCTGAAGTACGTGTCGTGGAAAGACTACAAAGCGGTCACCAGCGGGTTGAAAACGGTGTATCAGGCCCCGACAGAGGAAGCGGCACTGATGGCGTTGGACAAGTTCGCGGGTGTGTGGGATGAAAAATACCCGCAAATCAGCAAGAGTTGGCGTACTCACTGGGAAAATCTCAACACGTTCTTCGGTTATCCCGCGGATATCCGCAAAGCGATCTACACGACCAACGCCATAGAATCGCTGAACAGCGTGATCCGTCAGGCGATAAAGAAACGTAAAGTGTTCCCGACAGATGACTCAGTGAGAAAAGTGATTTATCTGGCCATCCAGGCGGCGTCGAAAAAATGGAGTATGCCGATCCAGAACTGGCGGTTGGCGATGAGTCGTTTTATTATCGAGTTCGGTGACCGCTTAGACGGTCACCTTTAATAGGTTGGCAGTTACACAGAATTATGGACAGGCTCAGAAATTTTGGCCTCACCTCCCCCTTGGGGGTTAGGGGGTATATCTGTAGTAGTCTCTGTATGAATGTTTGCGGGTTTTCCACTGACAGGTTTGCTGTTTTTCCCCATGCTAGTATGCGGAAATTCCCCATCCAAGGATGTGACGCCAAGTAACTGATATAAAACGGGTATGTCAATACGGTAAAACAGCTTTGCAGGCAGGCCTTGTTTACGTTCCAACAACAGTCCAAGGCTACGTAATTTCTTCCGTGCGCCCTCTTGCTCGTAACGGGAAAGCCCGGTTTCTTCTTCCCATTCTTCCTGGGTTTTGTATACCCAACCTTCCTCGTTCTCGGCGCGATTTGTCCAATAGACGAGTTGAGATAGCAATAAAGCCCCAGTAACGCCAGCGCCAATGCGTACGAAACTACGCTGAAAGGCGATAGGCCGATCAAGCAATCGTAAAAGTTCCATGATTACACCCCCAGCGCTTCCGCAATCTGGCGGCAGGCTTCCTGGTACTGCTCCGGCGTTAATATGAGTCCGCGCAATGCTTCCTTGCTCTGCTCGTATTGCTCCCAAATGGATAGGGCTGCAACCCGCCGCCCTTCGAAAATGGGTTC
Source organism: Serratia aquatilis (assembly GCF_044865145.1). Classification (NCBI taxonomy): domain Bacteria; kingdom Pseudomonadati; phylum Pseudomonadota; class Gammaproteobacteria; order Enterobacterales; family Yersiniaceae; genus Serratia; species Serratia aquatilis. The sequence continues at coordinate 3,122,381 of NZ_CP173186.1, forward strand.
GATATCTTCCAGCGTCGCAGGATCACCGTTTAACCGGTACCCGTTACGCCATGTGATCCTGTCGATAGAGTTCAACATATTGGTCTTTCCTAAGCCGGTTGGTTATCAAACGCTGGTCAGGCGTTGTGTGTTCTGTAAAGCGTGCAGCGCTCCGGCGATCTGCTGATGCATATCACTGGCCCCCAGCAAGATCGCGATTATCGCGGCTGCAAACTCACGGATGGCCACGGATAGTAAGTACTGTACAGATTCCCCATTTAACCTTGCGCGTCGCTCTACGGGCAGTGCTGCGGCCATTGCGTCAGCCAGTTCGCGGATCTTTGCCTCAGATGCTTTCGACTCGCCACGCAGCCAGCGGAAAATAGCCTGGCGGTTGGTATTGATAGCGCGCCAATCTGCAACGCCGTTATCTTCGATTGGGTACAGGCGAACAGTTTTAGTACCGGTACCGTAAAGCAACCATTGCTTGCTGATCTCAATGGCTACATGTTCCTGCCCACGTTCTGCCGCCCATTGGGCGATCTCGTCTTTCAGTTTTTCGATGTCCACTTCTTCGCGTCTCCTGTCGCTCGAAAAGTTGATTACGCGTAATCAGATTTTTGGTGTGAACAGCCTTAGGCTATACCTGGTTGCTGCTCATCGCTGTAGAGCGTGCGGTCGTACTTAAGGGCTCCATGGGTAATATCTGCCAAACGTGCAGCCCGACGTTCGGGGATGATTTCCCCCCATCGAGATACAGATGCCTGAGATACTCCCGCCGCTTTGGCTAGCTTGGTTTTGCTGCCAAAGAATTTTATTGCCTCTTCTTTGAGCACATTCACCTCCAATGGTTAACGTTTGTTTGGAAATTACAACTTAACAAAAGCTAAGTCAAATTAATTTATATTAACCCGATGAACATGACCGCACTTAGTGACCGCATTAGATTGCGCAGAATAGAATTAAACATTTCACAGCAGAAGCTTGCAGATGCTGTGAAGGTTTCACACGTCACTGTGTTCAAATGGGAGAATGGCGACACTGAGCCTAAGGGTAAAAATCTCTTTCGCTTGAGTAAGGCACTAAGATGTACCCCAACTTGGTTACTTTATGGTGATGAAGATCAAGCCCCTCTTCCGGCCAGCGATTTACCTGTAGAGCTGGATGATCGACAAACAAAGTTATTGGAACTATTTGATTCTCTTCCCGAATCTGAGAAAGATAGGCACCTGTCAGACCTTGAGCTTAAGGTCGATGGCTTCAATGCTTTGTTTGAGGAATTACTTTTAGCCAGAAAAAATTCAAAGAAAAAATAACCCATTTATCAATGCATTACTTAACTACCTGCAATTAACTTAACTTATTGCAAGTATTTTTTATTGACCAGTTACTTACCTTTAGTTAAGCTCATTTCCATCAACAGCGCAGAAACATGCAGCGGTTGTTCAGATAAACAAGTTCTGACGGTGTGAAAGAACACAGAGGGGAGAGCTATGAGAGCCACCAAAAAAGCAGCAAAAAGTTTTCAAATCCAGTATCGCCAGTGCGGAATATGGGTAAACGGTAATACCTACCCAACCCGCAAAGAAGCCGAGGATTATGCCCGTAAAACAGGGCGTGATTATCAGGTAGTACCAAAGCGTTAAATGAATTCGGGATGTTGTGGCGACGGAGAACCGACCTCTTATCGCCGGGTGCATAAAGTCCATGATTACCAAGCCACAGCAGCCCAAACGTTACGCCTCGTAGCATACGGTCGTAACTCCTGAAAAGGTAAAGCGACGCCGGAAAGCGTAACCGGCAACCATTTGAAACGGCTTTTAGGGGAGGCGGTCTGTTTTACAGACTGGCGAAGGAACCAGAGATAAAGCAGTTTCAAATGGAAAGACCAATGTGCCTCACCAGGGCGCTATACGGCCGCTAGCTCTGACCAAGCGAAACGGCGCCGGATAACGTAACCGGCACCTAATTTTAAGCAGTAAAAAGCCCGCTCAAGGCGGGCTAGTTACCCCGGTTTTACATCCCGGGGAGATGGACAAGTGGGGACCAACCCACTTATCAGTGGCACGAGGGACCAACCCCGTGCCAAGGAAAGACCAACATGCTTGCGCACATCGGCCAAACAATTATATCGGAGTTGCTATGAAAGCACTACAGATACCAGTCAAGCTGTACATCCACGCGCTTACGCGCCCTCTGCCCTCTCAAGCTGAATTACCTTACGTTATTTCATCTGCGGATCTGACCAATATTTCAGATGTGTACGTTCTTCTTGAAACTCGCGTTATCAGCATTGAAGTAATCGAACCTGAACCGATTGATGTGATCGGCAAACAGGTTGATGCCCTGCGCGCTCAAAAAGAACGTATCGCGGCTGAATCACACCGTCAGCAATCCGTTATTGACGACAAAATTCAGCAGTTGCTTTGTATCGAGCATTCACCAGTTGATGAACATGAACTGCCTTATTAACCGCACCTGACCAAAAGGAAAGACCATGGACATAAAAACACTTTTAGAAAGAATCAAAAGTATTCGCGAAAAATTAAATTCAGCTAAAAACATCCTCTCAATTACCGAAAGCAATTTTCGCCGTGGCGGTGTTTTTGCAGAATCAGAAAGAGGCAATGACTATTACTTATCTTTGGATAAAGAGCTTATACGCGAAATCGTACTTTGCCAAAAACAGGCATTAGAAGTTGAACTAGCGACGCTCGAAGATGCAAAAGAAACCGCTGAACGTATTGTCGCTGGCTTATTGCCAGATAGCAAAACAGCGCCTGACCAGCGCTAAATAACCATAGGAAAGACCAATAATGACTGCACCCGTATTTATTGGCTTATTCGAGCCAAAAAAATCGGCACAAAAAAATGGTGCCGTACCTCTTGTCTACGCTGACAAAGCCCCAAACAAAAAAGCCGCTGAAGGTATATTTATTGGCAAACTGTGGGAGGCTTATCCTGCTGCCGGTGATAACTTCTTTAACCCCAAAATTGTTGAAGATACCCCCGGATGCCCTCGCCCTGCTCTCGGTGTTTTTGATGAGCAGTTTGCTATCGATAACGAGTTTGATGGTAAATGCTGGCAGCCGCGTGAAGCTGTTGAAGAAACAACCGCACCTCCAGCGGCGAAAATTGATTTGATGCATCTTGGAGACAAAGAACGAGTGGTTGCTATAGCGCTGTTCGGTCTGAATCCAATTGATGAAAGCGGCCTATCTACAATCCGCGACTATCTTGATAATCCTGGCGAAACCGAGGACGAAACCGGACTGGCTACTATCATCAACGCAATGTGCGCGGTAAGCCAAGTTTCCAAAATGCATCCGGAAGGGATAAATAATTTACTGCTTGGTATCTTTGCTCATTTTGAAAACCAAAATCCAACAGAACAGGAGATTGATGAGTTCATAGCTAAATGGGTGAGCAATCCAGGCGACCGCGAAAAGTTGGTGAAAAGCAGCCGCGCCAGAAGCGAAAGTAACAACGATCCGATGAATTACACAACGCTAAGCATGCACACAATGCTGTCAATAATGGGCGTGCATCCGCTGAGCGCAAAACCCTCTGACGTGAGAAACGCGAAAGAGATGATGGAATCGCGCGATCCTTTATGGCGTGGCGTTGATAAAACCTTTCGCGTCATTACTGGCATTCTCGACGTTGATACAGATACACGTCACGCAATTATTGCTGATGGTCTCAAAAATCTGGAAATGTTCAATGACGATCAGGCACGACTGCATTTTGTTAAATTACGCCTGGCGGGTAACCCTGCATGTCCAGAACTGGCTGACTATGGCCAGCAGGTAAACCAAACGCAATCGCAGACAGCAGTAAAAAATCTCGGCGGCGGTAAGTTCTCTGTTGATGGTTTGGCCGGCGAACAACCCAACGCCGCCTCAAATGAGCTTGAAAAACAAGAAGCGGCCACCACTGCCCCAATAACCGATGAAGTAGCGCAGCAGTCAAAAGAAACCCTGGATCAGTTGGGTTATGGCGTATACGGCACAGATACAGGCGGTAAATCAGAACACCTGCAGCGTGCTGAAAAAACGCTGGCCGATGCTAACGGACTAGTTGATCAGTTAAAAGCCGATGATTTCCAGCAGCGTGCTGCACAGGTTGAACAGACAATAGCCGAACAGCCAAAAGAAGCGCAGGCGAACCTTGATATCTGGAAGCGAGTAATGCGCACGGATCCGCGCTACACGAAACCTATCGAGGGTGCAGGATTCATCGGTACCAGTATCAACAGTGAATACATGTTCATGCGAGCAACCGAGGTTTTCGGTCCTATTGGCACCGGTTGGGGATACACCATCGTTGAAGAAAAAATGTTTACCGGCGCGCCAATGTCTGAGGCGGTTTTTGAGGGCGGTAAAATTGTCGGTAACCATATTCTACGTGACGCTGACGGATCAATCCTGTGCGAACAAAACCACAGCTTGCAGATCGAGTTTTGGTATGTGCTAAACGGCAAGAAAGGGTTCCTTAATGCGTACGGTGCGACGCCGTACATATACAAAACCAAGCGCGGTTTCATGGCTGACAGTGAAGTCATGAAAAAAAGCCTCACAGATGCGATCAAAAAATCCCTGTCTATGTTGGGCTTCTCTGCTGACGTATTCCTTGGGTGGCATGATCTGGCTGAGTACAGAGAAGAGAACGCCACTGAATTCGCTATACGTAACGCAAGCGATAAAGCCGAGGATGTTACTCGGTTGCGCGAGGAGTTGGACGAGAAGCTTGCCAAGGTTGCGGAAACTATTAGTAGCGCGGTTACCGTTAACGAGGCCGCTAAAGTACACGCCTCAATCGCTCGCGAGGTTGAAACCCACCGCAAAGCAGCCGAAGCCAAAGGCGATATGGAACACGCCAAGTATCTGGCCGGACGCCTGCGCCGCTTAACCACTCTGAAAGATGAACGTATCGCCACCCTGTCTAAATCCGAGGAGAACGCGCAATGAGCATTACAGCAATCGCATTAGCATCTGATTACGCCAAACTGCAACAGTTGGTTGAAACCTCCGAAGAACTGACGCCGGAAATGATCGCCGATACGCTGGAGGGTATCGAGGGCGCATTAGGCGATAAGCTGGATGCCGCCTATACCTACGTGCGTAATCTCGAAGGGTTGGCAAAAACCGTTGATGAGGAAGTTAAGCGCCTGGCGGATCGTAAGCGATCGTTCGAGAACCGCGCCAAATCCATTCGCCAATATGTGCTGACGTGCCTGCTGGCATCCGGTCAGGACAAGCTTAAGACCACAAGCAATACGTTCACAGCGGCCAAAGGGCGCGCCAATGTGGTGATCGATAATGTCGATTTGTTACCTGATGATCTGGTAGCCGTGCAAACCCTGGTAGCTCCGGATAAAAAAGCTATCAAGGAAGCACTCGAGAACGGCGTGGACGTCAAGGGCGCGCACATTGAGATCGGCGAACGTACGTTAATGGTGAGGTAACCCATGTTAAGACGAAACCAGAAGCGTGGCGAACCTGCATACATCACGCTGCCAGATGGGCGCACCGGTACCATCCGCACCGATCGTCGCTGTGATGTTGAATACGAGCTGCCGGCTGATGTGAAGATCAGCGGCACACCGCCACCAAAGTTGATTAAGCCTAATCAGAAATAACCGCCCTTCACCTGCATTGTGGCTACCCACTCAATAACCGGGAAACCACAATGCAGCCATGGAAGCCAGGCGCGCGCCTACTCTCAGATTTCGATATCAAGATAGGCCGTTTATCCGCAAGCGTACGGAAAAAACAACTTAGTGAAGACGATATCACCCGGGCGTGTCGTGTGACCGACGACGCAATCGCCAGAGTGATGAAACCGAGGAAAGACCAAAATGCGAAACGACCACGACATAATCACCAAGGAGGAGATGATCGAACTGACCGGTCATCATTATAAATCTAAGCAGTGTGAGGCTCTGCGCCGTGCCGGGATATTTTTCATTGAGCGCCCGGACGGTCACCCAAAAACCACTTGGGGGCATTTCTTAAACCCTGTCAAATACCGCAACGAACCACAGAAACCGGCCCCGAAAGAGCCTAATTTCGAGGCAATGTAATGGCCGGTAAAAGAAAAAACCCCGCTGATCACTGGATGCCGCCGCGAGTTTATCGCGGCCGCTCTGCTTATGAATTCAAACATAATAATGGCCGTGTGATAAGGCTATGTGCCCTCGATTGCGCTCAGTCTGCTGTATGGGCAGCATATGAAAAATATATCGAGCAACAGAAGGATGATGAAACTTTTAATACGTTGGCGAATCGGTTCCTAACATCTGCAGAATTTACCGACTTGGCATTTGAAACCCAGAAGGATTATCACAAGTACGCGAATAAATTAATGCCGGTATTTGGCGATGTGCGGCCCGATGATATTAAACCAGAACATGTTCGTCGATATATGGATAAACGGGGATTAAAAAGCAAGACGCAGGCTAACAGAGAAAAAACGTTTATGTCGCGGGTTTTTGGTTGGGGTTATGAACGCGGATACGTGAAGGGGAATCCGTGTAAGGGGGTTCGGCAATACAAGGAAAAGAGCCGGGAACGCTACATCACGGACGCCGAATACGCCGCTGTTTACGCCGTTGCTCCAGATATTGTTCGTGCAGTAATGGAGCTGGCTTATCTCTGCTGTGCCAGACAAAGCGACGTGCTTGCGTTAACCCGCGACCAGATTCTAGAAACCGGGATCTATATCTGCCAGGGTAAAACGGGAGCCAAGCAGATCAAAGCATGGTCTGACAGGCTGCGCGCTGCCGTGGCACTGGCTGACGCGGTACCCATTTCAAACGGTATAGCTAGCGTCTACGTAATACACCAGCATAACGGCAGCCGCTACACGCGTGACGGGTTTAACTCAAAATGGCGCAACGCAAAGTTAGCGGCCAAAGCTGCCGATCCTAGCCTCGACATTGATTTCACATTTCATGATTTGAAGGCAAAAGGCATTTCAGATTTAGAAGGTTCACTCAGTGAAAAACAGGCGATTTCCGGCCACAAGAATTCGAGCCAAACGGCTATTTACGACAGGAAAGTTAAGATTGTGCCAGTGGTAGGTAATCAGAAAAAATGAATTTCTATGCTGATTCCAGATTTTATCTTCTGAAATCATCTTCTGAAAATGTTCTGAAACGTGATTTAGAGCACAAAAAAACCGCCGTTAAGGCGGTCAATAATTCTTTATAAATCAATGTGGTACCCGGGGCGGGACTTGAACCCGCACAGCCATAAGCCGAGGGATTTTAAATCCCTTGTGTCTACCGATTTCACCACCCGGGCTCGGGAAAGTTGGAGGCGCGTTCCGGAGTCGAACCGGACTAGACGGATTTGCAATCCGCTACATAACCGCTTTGTTAACGCGCCTTAATTCTGTTTACCTTTTCAGGCTTAAGCTCGTAATTACCAGCTTTACTAAATTCTTTTATGAGACATGCACTTATTTGAGCTCTATCTCTCTGAAAACACTTATATTTCCAACCCACCCGTGCTTTCGATGTGCGGGATTATGTACTAATTAAAAAAGGTTGGCAACTAAAAAATTTTCGTTGCCCGCAAAGTTGCGCTTGTTTGCTCAATACTTGACTACTCTGCATATAATCTAATCAATTCAGTCAATTGGGAATAGTATTATGCTCCAATGAGGCTTTTGACGGTGCCGGTAATACTTCAGTTAGGCGGCTGTATATTATCTATCATCAGGGGATCTATTCGAGTTTGCGTAAACGACTCTGAAGAGTTCGTCATTTTCCCCATAACAAAAGCCAGATTGGCCGCAGCGACCAAAGACGCGGCATGCGCATCAGTGCTCATTTGTTGGGCGTTCAACAAACCGTTTGCCGCCTCATTGGCCACCGTGATGGTACCGACGCCATTGCGATATGATTCCAGTGCGGCGTCGTAAGCAATTAGTGACGTTTTAACCAGCTTTAATGCCGCACGGTTAGCCTCCAGTGCCGAACTCAATGTATCGGCTGCTACCACAATTTCACGCACAGCCAATTCTTGCGTTTTCTTGAACCCTTCTGCCGCAACGGCCGCACGCGACTCCGCTTCTTTGACGCGTGCAGCGCGTATGCCACCGTCGTAGAGCGGCACGCTAACACCGAGCAAAATGCTGGAAGATGAAGTCTGCTGGCTGATCCCCGGTAATCCCTGAACATCAAAACGTCCATCGCCACCTGCAACAGCACCGGCAAGATAGACCTTCGGCAAGAAATCAGCTTCAGCGGCTTTGATACCTGCCGTAGCAGCTTTAGCCGCGGCGTAGCTGGCAAGCACATCGGGGCGTTGCGAAAGGGCCAGCCGGATCATCTTCTCCGTAGGCAAGCTAGCGACCTCCGGCAGAGTACGATCATCAACATAGTCCACCTTGATAGCCAATGAAGGCGAAACTCCCATTGCGCCAAGCAGGGCCTGATAGGCATCGCGTTCGCTGCCTTTGGCAGTCACAAGGCGCAACTCAGACTGTGCAACCTGCTGTTGCGCCAGAGCAACCTCAACCACCGTGGCAATACCATTTTTCCGGCGTTGCTCAGCTGCATCCTGAATCTTCAGACTATTTTGTAGCGTCTGTTGCGCTATCCGTGTCTGGGTTTGCGCCGCACCATACTGGAAGTAAGTGCGTGTAACATCGTAGATCAACTTCTGGTGCATACCATTAAACGTCACGTTAGCAGCGAAAGAGACTTGTTTCGCTGCGTCAAGCAACGCGCTTCGTTGCCCGAAGTCAAACAGCAGCCACTGCAATGCCAGAGCGGGAACGACAGCACTCCCCGTTGTACTAACATCATTGATGCTGCCGACAGAGTAAGGCAATGACGCTCTGGTACTTTGGTAGCCGCCAATAACACTTGCCGAGATCATCGGTAAAAATACCGCCTCCCCCATTCCTACCGCGAGCGCAGCCTGTCGAGCCTGCTGCCAGGCAATTCGTGTATCAGGGTTCTGATTCTGGGCTATATCAATCAACTCAGGAAGCGAGTAAATATGCGCACGGTTTATTTGCGGTGGTTGCGCAATTTCAGCCACGGCTGGATTAGGCGGTACAGAAAAATCAGCGGCGGCGGCAACATTCGCACCAGATCGCCAAGGTTCGGAATAGGATGCAGGTGCAAGATCTAAACGATCGGTGGCACAACCCGCAATCATGGTGCATAGGCTTATCACCGTACAAGTAAGGCATATTTTGGCTGCAGCGAGCTTCATCATCTCTTCAAGTTCCCAGTAATGCCTCAAGTCGTTTTATACGCTGCTGAACAGTCAGATCATCCGGCGAAGATTCTTGCTCAGGGTATTGCCCGTCGGATACCAAACTACTCCCTCCCTCTATCGAAAGACGGCGAAGTTTTTCAACATCAGACGCCAGCTTTTCAGTTGGTATAAAGAGACTGATACACAATTTTTCTACATCTTCCAATATTGCCTTTAGGCGCGCGCGTTCATCCGCACTGGGCCTTAATTGTGCCGGTTCAAAGGGAACAAGTGCCAGTTCTTGCCGTGCCAGAGTGATCTCTGCCTCAATGGCTGTTGCCTCCCTCAGAGCGGCTGACCGAGCACCCAATGACAGCGCCGCGAGGTTTGCCAACCCCGTCAAGGCAGTGCCGATACGCATGCGTACAGACTGCACAATGGCGACCGGCCACAGGCGGGTGAAGATCAAATACACCACCAGATTGCCCAGTAGAATACCGATCACCCGATCAGATGCGACGTTCATATCAGTACTTGGCCCAAAGCCCTGTAAAACCGTGAGTAGAAAAGCCAGCCCGACCTGTACCCCAGCATAAGAAATGCGCTCATTGCCACACGAAACCCATGCCGCCACCAGCGCTCCGCCAAAAACCAGAGCCATCAGCTCACCAATACCAGCAATATGCGGAATAATGAAAACAATCGCCAGCACACCCATCAAGGCTCCTAACAAGCAGCCAACGATCCGTAGCACCAGTTTATGCACCGTTTCGCCGGTAGTGCCCAAGGCCGCAACATAACAAGTAATCAATGCAGTATGGATACCCTGCCAGTCCAATGCGGTATAAATCAGATAGCAACACAGGGCAGCAATCGTCGTTTTTAATGCAAAACGCTGATGGACAGGATTAGTAAATGCATCGGCAGCAAAGAATGAGGTTTTTGGGCGTTCAGGATCCTGATCAGGATCCGGGCAAGCCAAAGCAACCAACGTGTTTCTGATTTCTTCAACCACATCACTTTCATACCTGAAGGTGAAATGTGGTTCAGCAGCAAGCTGCCCTGCGGCAACCAGCCGCGCAGCTTCAGTACAATAGGCGGCAAGTTCTAATCTCACCTTCTCCGGCGTGGTGGAGGGCAAAGCCGAGACTGCCAGCAACAATCGGTAGCTACTTTGTACGGCACTTTCCAGCCATTTAGCTTCTGCAACGGGGCGCAGATGAAAAATACGGACAAAAAGCGCCCGTTTCCGATGTTCGCTTTGCCCTTCCTGCAACTGTTCGCCGATCTTGCTCAGGTTGCTGGCATCGAGTTGCCGCAACGCTTCTGCGGCAACCAATAACCGTTCGGAAAGAGTAACGCGCAGTAACCGCTGTGGTGCGCGGCCAAGGAAAAGATTAAACCCGATGATCAATAACATCGGGGAAACGGCCATTAGCCAGGCATAGAGCAGCCCCCGCGTGGCTACCTCGCCCAGAGGAACATCGCTAAGTAACGTCATCACAAAAGCGATGACCAGCGCAACAATACTCGCCACCGGGCCAAGTTTGCTCGCAGAGCCTAAATAGAGGAATAGAAACGAGCTGATTATCAGAGTGGCGATACGCAGCGGGGCAGCATCCAGCGTGAAATGTATAAGGAGAAAAACCAGCCCGACAACCAGTGTCACCAGGATGGTGACCGCAATAGCCATTACCATGCTTTCTACCGCATCCGGCTTCATGACGAAAAGAATCAGATAGCAGCTGATCGCAGACTCCGGGATCCCATAAACCATGGCAACCAGTGTCATAAGCGCACAGAGTGCCGCAACGCGCCAGGCCATAGCGAATCTGCCAGGGAAAAAAACCAAATCCGCTTTTGCCTGGCGGATCATGCCGCCAAACCTGCTTTCAGCAGTCGTGGTCATTTCGGACTACAACCACTGCGGTTGCTCCTACACGCATCAAATCTTCTGGTGGATTATCCAGGCTGATGCGCACCGGAAAGCGTTGAACCACACGAACCCAATTCAACGACTTCGGTACATAAGGCAAACCGCGCGGAATATTCAACAAATCCTCAGTACTGACGCCCCAGCCGACGCCTTCAACCCGCCCCTGAATTGCGCGCTTGGGTGAAGCCATCACATAAACGGTGGCACAATTACCCACTTTGATATTGTCCAACTCCGTCTCACGGAAAAATGCTGAGGCATGCCAGTGTTCAGTATTGATCAGCGTAAAAACTGCCTGATCGGATATAACAAACTCTCCTGCAGATACGGTAAGGCCGACAACCCGGCCATCATTCGGGGCTCGAACTTCGGTATTTGCCAGCTCACGCTCTGCAATCGCCAGGGCGGCGCGGCGCGCGGCGAGTAATGCTTCTGCCGCTGCCGTGCTGCTGACCAAAGCCTCTGCAGCAGAAGACTGCTTCAATGCCTGTTTTAAGCTGATTTCGGCATCGTGTTTAGCCGTTGCAGCATCATCTACCTGTTGTGCCGTCACGTACCCTTTAGCTAGCAAAGGCTGTAACCTTGACAGCGTCTGTGTGGCTAATTTGAGATTGGCCTGTGCCCGAACAATCTGCTGATTGGTCACCGCTGCATTGGATTGTTCTGCAACGACCGTTCTATTTTGCGTATCCAACGCAGCCTCGGCAATTTTCACCTCGGCACGCGCCTGTTCCACTCGAAGACGATAGAGATCGGGTTCAATAGTAAACAGCAGGTCGCCCTTGCTGACTTTACTGTTCTCCTGCACATTTAATGAAGTAATCCGCCCTGGAACCGAACTGGCTATATGTACCACGCTGGCTCCAAGTACCGCATCTTCAGACAATGGATTCAGCGTCGTCTGCCGCACTGAAAGCCACCCTGTTATCGCTGCGGCAAGGATCACCAACCCCGAGACAATTAATGCCAGTTTACGTTTGTTCACACCGCTGAGTAATTTATTCATTATTCACCGCGCAAACAGTAATAGAGAACAGACAAATGCCACAGTAAGCGCTAGGCAGACATAAACAAATAATCGCCATGGCAGCACCTCATCGATACTAACGCGAATAAACACCACCCGCGTTATCACCGCTGCAATCACACCGATAAAGGCGCATGCCAGCCAGGAAGGAAAATATGAGCCCAACAGCGAAAAAGAAGGTGCAGCAACGCGCGCGCAACCACCAAGGGTATTAGCCAGTACCAGAATGGCTATTCCACGGCTCATATTGGTACCAATAGCAGTTAAACACCTGAAACGAGCCCACTGCGGCTTCCTGCTGGAAGTCATCTCATTCATTGAACGGTTCCAATTCACGCTGCGTCATCCGCTAAAAAGTCAGTATAACTATATTATACGGAAAGCTCCTTATGTTGCAGGCTTGAAACGAGCAAAAGTATGCCGGACTTCGAGTATATGGGCCGAAGGCTGCTGATAACCTGATCCTGTTGACAACAGAAGTATGCTGTCAATTGCTCCGGTACTGCTGGTGTTTAAAATACAATTGTCTTGAACCTGGCAGCATTGCTGGCGGTATAAAGCACAGTATGACGAATATTTTTATGCCCGAGATAATCTTGAATCAAACGGGTATCCACCCCCTGTTCTGCCAGCGCATAACCGCAAGAGTGACGTAACATGTGCGGCGTCACGACAACACTAATTCCAGCCGCCTCACCAAAACCTTTAATCGCTCTGTAGAACCTTTGGCGCGAGATGCGAGTCCCATGACGGGAAAGAAATAGCCACTCGCTATCGGCATTTAGATAAGTTGAACGCTGGGCAAGCCAGGCTTTGATCAACTCGATTTCGCTATCGTGTAACGGATGTTGAACTGAGAAACCGTTTTTTAACCTGTTGATGTGAACCTTTCTGTTGACCAGGTCGATGTCAGAGAGTTTCAGCGCAGTCAACTCACTCACGCGGAAACCATGGATATAGCACATCAAGATCATGCATTTATCGCGATAGTAATTATCCCCTTGTGAAACACTAGCCAGCAAACGCTTCACTTCATCTTCATTCAAATACTTTCTTGTTCTCACCATTTGCTTCCTATTGCTGATTTGTGCCCTTATGCTACGGGTTCAAACTGCTTCTAGGCGGTAGATTTGGTTATTTATTGGTTGTATTTTGATGCACCTATGTTGCGTTTTGTAGCTGATATTTCTAATTGTAAAATTACTGCTGGTAATCACAAGGCACTTCAACCGTAAAACACGCCCCCCCTAGTTCGGACGTTGTCACATAGACATATCCCCGATGTAAGGAAACGATTTTATCCACAATCGTCAACCCCAGACCAAAACCTCTTATCCCCAGTTTCTTATTCCCTTTCCCTCTATAAAAGGGTTTAAAAACATTGTCTAAATCCTCTGTTGCGACACCTTTACCATCATCTTCGACAGAGAAAGTAAGCATATCTTCGGTGCGTTTCACACTCACTCTAATCGTACTTTTAGCATATTTTTTAGCATTCCCTAGTAGGTTACTCAACACGTGAGCCATCAGGTTCATATCCATATAAACCCATCCTAAATCGCTGCCATAATTCTTTATAAATATTATGCTCCTACTTCCCGTTAGCTCACCATTTATTTTTTCATCAAACCAGGTTGATATATACTGTTTCTGTGGTGATAGAATTTTATTATAATTTTCCACGCTGGCATAACTCAACGCAGTGTCAATCAATGACTCTACATCGTGAATCTCCTGATAGATATTATCTATTATCAGCTCTTTTTTATTATCATCCGTCGTTTCAAGATAGTTATGAAGGTGAAAGCGTATTCTGGCAATCGGTGTACGTAATTCATGAGCCATGGTGTTTGTCATCGCTCGGCGCATCAAAGTTGCGTCCTTGATTTTATCTGCCATTTCGTCCAACGCCGAAGCTATCGGATGAAATACAGTAGAGGAAGCCTTTCCCACTCTCGCGCTAAGGTCCCCGGCGCTCAGGAGCAAGGCTTTTTCACGCACTTTTTTAACGTCACGCCAGATAGGATTCAACCAAGTGTAGCAGAATATAGCAAGTAGTAGGGAAAGCCATATCATGCCATTAATATACACGCGATGTCGGATAGCGCCTTTACTCTTGGAAGAGTCGATATTAAAATCCCTTACATTAAAAGAGAGTACTTTGTTAGTTCCTTCTATTTTTTTAAACGCAACATCATTATCAAGCAAGACCGTCTCACCTGTAAGCATTCTGGCATATTTTTCGGGCGGAAGTATTTCTTGTAGTTTCAAAACATTTTCTATTCTTAATGAGTAAATAGAGTATTCGCTTAACGCATTGAACTTAGCATCTATATCGGCATCTCTATATAAAAGATATTTTCTTTCTAACAAATTAGCGGAATCACGAATGATTTCATAACGTGCCTGAGCGGTTAACGATTCTAAAGTGCGTATTTTTACATAATCAATAATAGCATAGACACCCGAACCAAATAGCAGGCAAAATAAGTAGAACTTCAGGAACATCACTATTTTAGGCCAGCTTTTTATCTTCATATTCAAATGCCCAAATTGTTCTATTCTTGCCAGCCATCGCGGTTAAGAAGATATCCCTTTCCCCTGACTGTTTTTATTTTACTCGGGTGTTCGGTATTATCATCCAACTTTCTACGCAACCGGGATATGTGAATATCTATCGTACGATCCAGCCCATCAAAATCAATGCCTTTCAGAGCCATCAACAGTTGATCGCGGGTCAACACCTTGCCTGCATCTTTGGCCAGCAGCATTAACAGGTCAAATTCTGCAGTTGTCATAGGAATTTCTTGCTGGTAGAGAAAAACCGTTCGAGAATCCGGGGAAATAACCAGTTGCCCTAGGTCCAGGACTGGGTTGGCAACCGTTTTGCTTTCCGCTTCAACAGGTTTATTAACGCGACGTAGTTGTGCCCTGATCCGTGCCAACAAAACTCTGGGTTCAACCGGTTTAACAATGTAATCATCGGAACCAAGCTCTAATCCCAGAACCTGATCAAGGCTATCCCCCAACGCGGTTAACATGATGACAGGACCATGATAGAACTCTCTGATCTCCTTACAAATATCCATACCGCTTTTTCCAGGCAACATGATATCCAGCAGTACCAAGTGTGGATTATGCTGCCGGATACACTCCACTGCTGCATTGCCATCGCTGACCACGATAACCTCAAACATATGATTAATTAAAAAATCACGAATCAGCGTTGCAAGGCCAGTATCATCCTCAACAAGAACAATGGTTTTCTTTTCGTTCATAACGATTCTCCCTTGCTTAGCCAGAAAAACGCAACTCACTATTCTGTGATAACTTCATGATTTTATAAGATATCGTTGCTGTTACTCACTGGCGTATGTGAGAGTTTCAAAAACATACTCTTTTTTGCAAGTATGTATGCAGTTCAGCTTTTGTGAAAGCCTAAATGATTTATTTTATTCTCAGTTCTACCTATAGCTGGCCGGTGAGAAACACATCAGTATCCTAGTGCAGTTAATTTATAACGTCTGAAAATGCAAGATAAAAAGACGCAGTAATTGCCCAACTAAATATAACTGCCGCGGCGTTGGTTGCCTGCAACTTAAAAAATGGATGTATAGGATAATGGGGAGCATTGCATTCGGATTTTTCTTAATAACACACCTTACCCTGCACGCAAATGACCGCAAGTGGCACTCGCGGCAAATCAGCAGTGATTAAGTTATTCAGTTCATTCTGCAGATACTCTTGTTCCAGCACTTTCGCCTGTGTGCCTGATGCAAAAGTTATGCGCCCTTCCCCCGGCCGGAGCTGGAGAGCGGCGAAATCGTGCAGGTGTTGCCTGAGTGGGATTTTCTCAGTAGCTACTGCGGCGATCTGTGGCTGCTGTATACCCCTACGCAATATTTACCTGCCAAGCTGCGGGTATTTATCGATTATCTGGTGGCCTGCCCTGGCCAGCAACCTGCGTTAGAATGCCTTGCGTAAGGTGATATTAATGCGGTGCGATCCCACCAGCGAATGGTAACCTTCTTTCACTGGCATAATGCCGTGGTAACACAAGCGCGACGGGCCGCCCCAGACCACAACGTCACCATGTGCCAAGGGAATGCGTTTAGTTTTGTCATTGCGTTGCAAACCCCCGAACTGAAAGATGGCCGGTAGCCCCAACGACACTGAAACGATAGGTGCAGTAAAATCACATTCATCTTTATCCTGATGCAGCGAAAGCCTGCTGCCCGGATCGTAACGGTTGATCAAACAAGCGTCGGGAACGAAGTGGCCAAATCCGGCCTGTAGGGCGGCTTCATCAGCCAATGCCATCAGGATATCGGGTATGGCAGGCCACTGTTTCCCGTTGCCAGGATCACGCTGCGAATATCGGTAGCCGTTGCTGTCACTGTTCCAGCCATTGCCACACCAGCTCATCGCCACCGACATGGTGAAGCCACCGGGCGTTGTCATGTGCCGCCAAGGAACCTGAACCACCACGCTGTTAACCGCAGCCAGTAAAGCGGCAGCGTGCTCACGGACAAAGCCATGCATTACCACCGCGCCCGGAGCAATCTCTTCGCGCCAAGGCGGCTGCGGTAGATCCTCAAACAAATCGATCGTCATTACCCAAAACCTGTATAAATAAACAGATATAATTTTAACCGTTAGGTGAAAATTGTACAGTCCGGTGTATTACATTGTTATCGCAAGAAAACTTCACTACAGTAGCCGCAAAGAACTTTATCCATAACCAGGATCGCTCGTGATCAAGGGCATCACTCTTTCCATCATTGCCTCGTTTCTGTTTGGCGTGATGTATTACTACACCTCAATGCTCACCCCACTCGACGGGGAAGAAATCTACGGCTGGCGCACTTTGCTGACGCTGCCCTTCCTGACGCTGTTTATGCTTTTTTCAGGGGATTGGCAGCGGGTCAGAGATATGCTGTTCTGGCTCAGACAGCGCCCACTGCATGTCATGTTTTTGCTGCTTACCACTACCATACTGGGCGTACAGCTCTGGCTATTCCTGTGGGCACCTCTTCACGGCAAGGCGCTGGATGTTTCTCTCGGTTATTTCCTGTTGCCTTTAACCATGGTGCTTTCAGGACGCGTATTTTTCCGCGATCGCCTGTCTTTGCTGCAAAAACTGGCCGCCATGTGTGCATTGGTTGGTGTTGGCAACGAGCTTATTCAGGTAGGTGGGGTTTCCTGGCCGACGCTGGTGGTCGCCCTCGGCTACCCGGTTTACTTTATTTTACGCCGTCAGTTGGGAACCGATAATCTGGGCGGATTATGGTGTGAATTGGCATTGATGTTACCTGTCGCTATTCTGTTTGCTCTTGGGGGACCCGAACCATTGGTGGCCTTGACGACCAAGCCATTACTGTATCTGCAGATCCCGCTGCTGGGGATTATCAGCGCATTGGCGCTGGTATGTTATATCTTGGCCAGCCGTATGCTGCCGTTGAGCCTGTTTGGTTTGCTGAGCTATGTGGAACCCGTGTTGCTGGTGATCGTTGCCCTGCTGCTGGGTGAAACTATCAACCACAACCAATGGCTAACCTATATTCCCATTTGGCTGGCTGTAGTATTGCTGATGTTGGAAGGCGCGAAACATTTGTTGTCGCGAAGGAAAGCAAGTACACCGTCTTAAAAGTGAATTAATGTTGTGACGTTGTCACCCTTTTGCCAAAATCGCCCTGTGAAGCACTGCCCTGCCTGGTAGCATAGCGTCAGTGTTTTCTTTAACTCCAGCTCGAAGGTACATTGCTGCATGTCCAGCGCAACTATCCTCGCATCCAGAAAGTCAAAGTAGCAGCGTACCTGCGGATAAAGCGCTTTGAACAAGCTCTCCTTAGCGGAGAAAACCAGCGTTAGTAACAGATTGAAAGATTGCGGCTGCTGGCGTAACCACAGGCACTCGGCGTCGTCAACAATACCACTCCACAACTCTTCCGCTCGTTTGGGTGGCATTTGTGTCTCGACATCAATACCCACACCTGTGGTTCCATGGTCAAACTGCGCAGCACAGAGTGCCGTATCAAGGTTATGGCTGATTGCTCCGGCGATACCGTTTGGCCATATTGGCGCACGATCCTCGCCTCGCAGCAGGATGAAATTCTGGTGCCCGAATGATGCCAATACTTGCCGAGCCAAAAAACGGCCAGCCAGATATTCAGCTCGTCTTTTTGCCACCGCAGATGCCAAGTGTTCAGGAAAATAGTACCCGGCCAGGGCAAACAGATCGTCTTGATAATCCGCCACAGAGAAGTGGCATTGCGCAATCACTCCAGAGAAAGCAGATACAGGGATAATTTCAACGTGGGTAACAAAAGGAGAGAGCACGTTTCGTCCGAGGTTAAGAAGCTGATAGCTCAGTATATATAGCCGTAGAGACGGAGGATACCGTCCCTACGGTATTAGGCTGTGTCCCTCATTTGCACGCGAGCGCCGCTGGCGGTCATTTGAGGGGCACAGCCTAGGTTGTTACAGAATTTCCTTCATGGCTTTTTCAAAATCCTTCCAGGCACAAAAACCGTCTTTATCAACTGGGCAACCTTCCAATGCCAGCGTAACCCGCTGCGGCGGTTCCTGTAGCGTAAGCGGATCTGCATTACGTAATTGCTCGGTAGATTGATAAATGTACTCAATCTTCAGCAGATCGCGCTCCCCCTTGCCGTCGTGCCAGCGCTGGAATACCAGCTTGCCACCAATCGGGGTTTTCTCATACTGATTCGGCAACTGGTAAGGCTTGAATTTCATGGCTGAAAGCAGTGAAGCGATATTGGAGTCATGCCCCACCAGCACGGTCAGTTTTGGCGTGTCTGCTTTGCGTTCACCGACCAACGCTGAGTTAATGTAAGTCAGCAAAGGTTTAGCTACGTTCTGGGCAATGATCGACGAGGTAAACAAGGAATCCTGATAGCCGTCTTTCAGCAGAGCTAACTGCTGCCACTGGTGCGGCGTGACGATCTTGCCCCAGGCTACGTCTTTCATTGGGAAGCCTTGGTAATATTGCAACATAAACGCATCTACCAACGAGTTCCCTACCTTCAGCGGCCCTGAAACGCCCGGCTCTTTCCCCGGCACGGCACTCATCTTGCTCGGCTCGGCGGTTAGATCACAATGTTTATCTGTTTTACAGGCGGCAGAATCTTTGTAGTCGATAATCTGCGCCAGTTGCTTGTAAGCGCCATCCAGCTTCAGAGAAGCTAATTTGGCGTTCATAGCACTCAGCGCCTGTTGATTAAAGGCTTCGCTGTTATCGGTAATAATCGGGTTAAACGTGGGATCCATTTCCCCCATTTTGTCTTGATGATGGACAGGAATATCACATCCAGGGAAGGCGCCGCTGGTAAAGAACTGCGCGGTCGCTACGGTGCGCTGTAGACTGTTGGCATACACATAGACACTGTCATTGGCTGGGCATCCTTCCTCTGGCAATAAGCCGGTCTGTTTTAACCAGGCGTTAAAATAGTGGCCCATATACACTTCCAGCACCCCGCCTTTGGTGGTCAGCAGTCCACCCGGTGTCTCCCACTGTGGCCAGGCTTTCGGGGTGGATTGTGCCAGCACACTGCCATTGTTTGCCAGCGGTGCACGCAGGTTGTGGCGGCTCATCACCAACACTTGCTCCAGTTGATACCCTTCATTATCAGCCAGCGCCGCGCCGCTGAATAACAGCGGTAGACACAGTAGTAACGTTTTTATTCTCATCCGCAGAAGCTCCAGGAAAATGATTATTTTTAATAGGTTAACGTTCGCCAACGCATGATGGCGGCATTCGGGAGGAAAGTGTGTGATGGGTGTCACGGCTAAGGACTGCAAAGCGGCCCCCCTGGGATGGCCGCCGATTAACTTAATACCACAGGCTAAGAATTGGCCAACCAATCAGCAACAGCGCGGCGATGTAAACCACACCGAGGATACCGCCAAGCCGCCAATAGTCTTTGGATTTCACATAGCCGCAGCCGTAGATGATCACACCTGGGCCAGTGGCATAAGGTGTCAGCACACCCATGATACCGATAGACAGCACTAACAAGATGGAAAGGTGTTCCATTGGCACACCCGGTAAACCTTTACCAACCGCCAGGATCACCGGCAACATGGTGGCCGTGTGCGCCGACAGGCTGGCAAACAGGTAGTGCGCATAGTAAAACACCAGCACCAACAGGATCACGGTCATTTTTGGCGAAAAACCGTCCAGATGCGTACTCATGGTGTTGGCAAACCAGTCGATAAATCCTGACCGAGTCAGGCCGCTGGCCATCACGACCAATGTTGCCAGGTTAACCAAGGTATTCCAGGCGCTGGAGTATTTGGTAATGTCTTTCCAACTCACCACATGCAGCGCCAACATCAACGACACCGCCAGCAAACACACGGCAGTTGCGTCCACCAACTTGCCACCAAACACCCATAGTGCGAGGCTGAGCAATACCAAACCGATCAGGGTGTATTCTTTACGGGTTAGCTTACCCATCTCCCCTAACGCCGTGTTGGCCCAACTGGCCACCTCGCTGCTGTGGGTCACACCCGGCTTATACAGATAGTAGGAAATCAACGGTGCAATAATCAGCAACAGCAAACCAACCGGCAAGAAGGCCAGAAACCACTGCATCCAGCTGATATGCACGCCGGCAATCTTGCTTACGAATTCAATACCCAGCACGTTTGGCGCAGCACCGGTCACAAACATTGAGGAACTGATGCTGGTCCCAACCACCATCATCCACATCAGATAACCACCAATGCGGCGCGAAGAGGGATCGTTAGGGAACGAGTCAAACAGCGGCGGCAGGTTTTTCACCACCGGGAACACGGTTCCCCCGGTACGCGCGGTGTTTGATGGGGTAAAGGGTGCCAGCAGGATATCGATGATCACCACCGCATAACCTAGCGTTAGCGTCCGTTTGCCCATGAATTTCACCAGAAACAGCGCAATGCGCCGCCCCAATCCTGTGGCTTCATAACCCAGTGCAAAGATAAAGGCACCAAACACCAGCCAGACCGTGGTACTCGAGAAACCGGCCAATCCCCATTTCAGAGCCTCTTTACCGGCTTTGAAGGTAGGGTCGGCCAACTCCTGGGCACCAAACAACACCCAATTGGAACTGAGAACGCTGACGGTAACAGCGATAAAGCTGATTGCGGTGGCCGGGATCGGCTCCAGGATCATACCGACAATCATCGCCACGAAGATCGCAAAATAGCGCCATGCCTGAGGTGGCATGCCTTCCGGCGTCGGAATCAATAAAATGACTGCAAGCACCACCAACGGGGCGAGTGCTTTCCAGATTTTTTCTTTGGTTTCGGACATCAACACATCTCCTAAAGGCATTGTTATTTTTCTAAGCACCCGATGGTGGCAACTGCGCCAACAGCCAGGTGACTATCAATAGATCGGCACTACCGCCCGGGCTCAGGTTGCGGGCGATGCAAGCGGCATCGAACTGCCGCAAGCGTGCGATACCCTGAGCTCCCCCCGAACCACCCAGCGTCAATAATTGCTGGGCATAGTGCTGCAGCCAGCGCAGCCCCTTAATGCCACCTCGCGATGCCACGTTGGTGTCGTCGTTATGCGCCATCAACCAAAGCAGGCTGTCCATCAATGCCACCTGCTCACCGGCCCCATCGGCCATTCTTTGGCAATACAATGGCAGCGCTCCGTTAAGTACCCGTTGAAAGCCTGACTCGGCCTCACCACGCGCTCCACTGAGGCCAAACTCGCTAAATAAGCGCTGCCCGGCAGTTTGCCCGGCGTTGTTATGCCTCAGTTCACGATCGACCAGCCCACTGCACATCTGCGCCACCTCGTGGCACAGACTGTGCGCATTGATCTCACGTTGTTGCTGCTGCAATCGGCCAATAGCGCTGCACAACAGCCCAAGGGAGAACACGCTACCCTTGTGGGTATTCACGCCTCCGGTTGCATGGAACATCTGTTTCTCACAGGCCATGCCGAACGGGCGCAGGCGCGAAAGTTGCCGGTCAACCGGCAAAACGGCATCGGCCATACCTTGGCGGATAAACTGGGGAAGCCACAGATCGATTGCCCGTGCGCTGCGGTAGAAATGGCCAATATTCATGTCGCGGTGGGCACCGTTGTTGTAGCGATCAACCAACCCCGGCTTCGGGGTGAGGTTGACCTCGACCAATAGCGCCCGAAACGCATCGCGAGCAAACTGCTGGCAGACCGGTGGGGTTGCCAAAAGCTGACAATCACGATGAGAGCGCAGCATTGAGCATCCTTTCCATTTCGCCGAGCAGTTGTTCGGTGCTATGGCTGCGCTGGCGAGCGCAGAGTTTGGCCGGTTGAGCACACAGCAGGCAGCGGCGTTCAGGTAAGCCGATTTCATGTCGCGATAAAATATGCCCCTGCGGGGTAAGTACATCGATGTCCCACAGGCGACCAAGCGGCTGCCCTATTTCCAACTGGATAGCCGCGTCTTTTACCTGGTGGGCTTCCGCTTGCAGTGACAGAAAGCCCTCACAACCGGTAGGCAGCGCTATTGTCTCTGCCTGCAAGCAGTGCCAGCCCTGCTGGCGATGCATTTGCTGCAAGGCATGCCACCCCAGGTTGAAAATCTGGCGGGTCAATGGGCTATCTTTCACCGCCCCAGGTACTACCAACGTCAACACCAATAGCGTTGTGGGATGGCGCGCCAGCCACGCCTGTTGCCGTGCCTGCCGGCATTCACGGCTGGAAAGCAGTTCCGGCAAACTTACGGCGCGGCTGGCGGCCAATTCGGGGTCAATGTGCTGCATAGCGTTACTCCGCAACCTGGTGGACGACGTCGATCACCGAACCATCGCGATAGCGGACCACGGCAACCACATTGTCAGTAAAGGCAATGGGCTGCGGCTCACCGGTCAGCAACAGTGCGCGTTCACGCAGCCATTGAATGCTGACCACCTCCAGCCCCGCTTCGCGTAACCGCTGAGCCAGCTCAGGGCGCGCCGGGTTAACGGCAATACCGTGATCGGTAACCAGAATGTCGATACTCGAACCCGGGGTAACGCAGGTCGTGACCTGTTCCACCAGCGTCGGGATGCGCCCACGCACCAGCGGTGCAACGATAATGGCTAATCTTGCCGCTGCCGCCGTATCGCAGTGGCCACCAGAGGCACCTCGGATCACGCCATCCGATCCGGTCAACACGTTGACGTTAAAACCAGTGTCAATTTCCAACGCGCTCAGCACCACTACGTCCAGACGGTCTACCGACGCGCCTTTAGAATTAAAATTGGCATACTGATTTGCGCTGATCTCAATATGGTTGGGGTTACGTGCTAATGACGTGGCTGCGGCGCGATCAAAACTCTGTACGTCCAGCAGTTTGCCAATCAGCCCCTTTTCATGCAGATCCACCATGGTTGAGGTAATACCACCAAGAGCGAAACCGGCGCGAACGCCACGGGCACGCATCTTGTCTTCCAGGAAACGCGTTACCGCCAGTGAGGCACCACCGGTTCCTGTTTGCAGGGAGAACCCTTCGGTAAAGTAGCCGGAGCCGACAATCACTTCAGCGGCACGGCGGGCAATCAGCAACTCGCGGGGATTCGAGGTCATACGCGTCGCATCGGCACCGATCTTGTCGGCATCCCCTACCCGTTCCAACTGCACGATCAGATCGACCTGATCCTGAGCCAGGCTGGCGGGATTATGGGGATAAGGGACGATCGCCTCTGTCAGCAGCACCACGTTACGTGCCGTTGCCGCATCCACCTTGGCATAACCCAGAGAACCGCAGCAGGCTTCACCGCTATAGCCATTGGCATTACCAAACTCATCGCAGCTCGGCACCCCCAGGAAGGCGACATCAATCTGCAGTTCACCTGACTCAATCAGTTGAACGCGGCCCCCGTGCGAGTGAACCTGTACTGGCTCTTTCAACAGGCCACGGGAGACCGCATCCGCCAGCGGCCCACGCAGGCCTGAGGTGTAAATACGGCTGACTACCCCATTGCGGATATGGCCGACCAGTGGCGCATGGCAATCGGTCAAAGAGCTGGAGGCCAGCGTCAGGTTGCGGAACCCCATTGCCGCCACGGCATCCATCACCTGATTGAGTGTCAGATCGCCACCACGAAAAGCATGGTGGAAAGAGATGGTCATGCCATCCTGCAGGCCACTGCGGCGGATCGCCTCTTGCAGCGAATCACAGCACTTGATATCGCGCGGTTTACGCGCCTGCAGATTGGCTTTTGAAGCATCCTGATAAAGCCGCACATCGGCGTGATTATTTAATGTCATCAGGCGTTGTTGGCGTTTCATTATGCTTCCTCGCTGTGGTTGGATTCTTCACGTATGCCGGAGAGCGCTGCGCGTTGCAGTACCAACCGAGCCCGTTCAATCACCGGGCTGTCAACCATCTTGCCGTTCAGCGAGACCACGCCGCGCCCCTCTTTTTCCGCTGCTTCGGCGGCATCCACCACCCGTTGAGCGTGGGCTACCTCTTTGCCGGTTGGCGCATACAAGTTGTGCAGCAATTCAATCTGACGTGGGTTAATCAAGGATTTACCGTCAAAACCCAGTTGTTTGATCAGGGCGGCTTCTTGCAGGAAACCCGCTTCGTTGTTGGCGTCGGAATAGACAGTATCAAACGCCTGGATCCCCGCAGCACGAGCCGCCTGTAGCAATGAACAGCGAGCGAACAGTAGCTCGATACCTTCCGGCGAGCGTTCAGTACGCAGGTTGCGTACATAGTCTTCAGCCCCCAGCGCAATACCGATTAACCGTGGTGAGGCGTGGGCGATTGCCACTGCGTTGGTGATACCCTGAGCGGATTCGATAGCCGCCAATAGACCGGTACTGCCAACCGGGCGACCACAGTCACGTTCAATGGTCGCAATCTCGCGTTCCATATCAATAACGTCCTGCGCGCTGTCGGTTTTCGGTAAGCGGACAATATCGGCACCCCCGCGCACTACCGCCTGTAAATCTGCCAACCCGTAGGCCGAATCCAGCGCGTTCACCCGCACGATGGTTTCCACTTCCTGATACAACGGATGTTGCAGCGCGTGATAGACCAGACGCCGGGCCGCATCTTTCTCACGCAGGATCACCGAATCCTCCAGATCGAACATCAGCGCATCGGCCCGGTAGATAAAGGCATTGCTGACCATGGCGGCATTGGCCCCCGGAACAAACAGCATGCTGCGGCGCATACGGCATTTATTCAGCGTTTTCACGGCGTTCCTCCCACGGCAGTGTGGCGGTTTCGCTGGCGCGCATCAGCGCAGTTTCCAGCCGGGCACGCAGTACGCAGTCCAGCGCACCTTTATCGTCAACAATCACCTGTACCGGCGGCACCTTGTAGTGCTGCAATACTTCGAGCAGGGTATTTCTGATGGCCTCACCAAACTGTTTTTCCACACTGCTGGCAATCAGCAGGTCGTGTTGCGGGCCTTCTGCTGGTGCGATGCGCACCATCACATCGCTGGATTCCAGCGTGCCAGCCATTGCTTCTCGGATTATTTTCATCTTTCACCTGATTGTGCGGACTCAAATTCTTGCTGCGTCGGTTTTGTTCGGCGCAGAGCCTGCCGATCTTGCAGGTAATAAAGGGTATCTTTTGGCACCAAGGGAGCTGCCGCATGGAAATCTCCGGCAGCCAGTAACTTGCGTACCCAAGAGGCGGAAATCGCTGTGCCCTGATATTGCAGCCGATCAATTTCCACCAGTTCGATCGGTGGGCTGGAGAGTGCCGGGGTTTCCAGCCAGTAACGCATGTCGCGGTTGTATTTTGCCGTTACGGCACAGAACGGCTCTGTGCCGACAAATCGATGCGTCACTCCTAAAGCGGGGGCCAGATATTGACGAAAGATTTTCAGGTCGATCTCGGTGTAACAGTCATCCGCAACCCCCTGCTCTTTAATAAAATAACAAGGGAATGTGGCGCGGGAGATAACGTATTGTGAGCCCTCATGCACCGTCAGGTTGGCTATCCCCTCTGTGCCTTTCAGCACCAGTTCGCGGCGATCTTCATAGGGAAAGCGTGAGGTGTTTTCTTTAACCAGAAACAGATGCAGCCAATCGCATTGTGCTGCGGCCTGACGCACCAGATATTGGTGCCCACGGGTAAATGGGTTGGCATTCATCACAATGCTGCCAATTCTGTTACCAGGCTGGCGCAACTTTGCCAGCTGTGCAGCATAGCGTTTCAGGCGGCAAGGGCTATTTTCCATCAGCACCACAATCCCAGGCACATGGGCAATAGGATAAAAGCCGCATTGGCGAAATAAGGGTTCATTCTGCACTTTAGTATAAATAAACAGCTGAGTATGATGGCGCTCATAGGCCAGATTGACCAATTCGGTCGCCAAAGACAGCGCTAATCCTTCACCACGCATTTGGGGGCTGATGGCTACACATTTAATAATATTCTCAGCGATCCCTCCACAGGCGACTAATTGTTCATTCTGCGTGACGGTAATAAAAACTTCGACCGTAGTGTCTATATTCAGATCGTTACTTCGTAAGAAAGCATTAATAGCCGCTATATTCTTATGATCCGAACGTTTAACGCGATTAAATACGCTATTGCCTAACATGACACTCTCTCTGAAATAACTTATTGGCAACAATTAATGTACAAATGGCCACCACAATTAACATCGAAATAAATATGATATTCAAAACCACAATTTGAAATGGATACAAACATCAGATAAAGATTAATGGCATTATGGTAAACAGAAAAAAACCGCCAATTATTGACCTATTTCACAAACACCCTGAAGTTAATAAGTTGTTTTATGGTTTTTATTTACTTAATTATTTTTATCATATTTATTATCGCTACCTGCTTTAATAAAATAGTCATCTCGTTTACAGTTCCTTAACGCAACTATTCCACGATGGAGAGTTAAATTGGAATGGCTTAATATTTTGATTGTTGAAGATGAGACACCGCTGGCAGAAATGCATGCGGAATTTATCAAACAAAATGGCGGCTGCCGCCAAATCTGGCTGGCGGGCACTCTGGCCCAGGCCCGCACCATGACAGACCGTTTCAAACCCGATCTTATCCTGCTGGATAACTTCCTGCCTGATGGTCAGGGTATCGAATTACTGCGAGAGCTGACGCTCAGTGGCTACCAGGGCGGCATTGTGTTTATTACCGCTGCCAGCGATATGGACACCGTCGCCGAGGCGCTGCGCTACGGCGTATTTGATTATTTAATCAAGCCGTTAGCCTATGATCGTCTGGCGCAAACCCTGTTGCGCTTCAGCCAGCGGCGCGAAGCATTGAAAGACAAAGCCCGGCTCAGCCAGCGCCGCATCGATGAAATGTTCAATACTTACGCCCGTGGCGGCGATCGGGCTCCCTTACCTACCGGTATTGATGAATTGACGCTAATGAAGATACGTACCTTGTTCGAAGACCCTCAGATTCGTCATACGGCTGAGAGCGTAGCGCAACAAATTGGTCTCAGCCGCACCACTGCGCGGCGTTACCTGGAGTTTTTCGCTGCCAACAATCAGCTGATTGCGGAGATTATTTACGGCAAAGTGGGCAGACCGCAGCGGATTTATCGTTCTGCGAGCGGCGGTTGACGGCAAATTCACCTACTACGCGCCTTTTTATTCTCGAACTGTTAACTCCCTTCCATTTTGCGGCGCAACAGTTGCCCATAGGCCTTTTCCTGCGCATGATGCGGGGAATTTCTCTATTTTGTTACAGGTTTATGATCAACGTTGCGCTGATAGATGACCACGTGGTGGTCCGTTCTGGTTTTGCTCAATTACTGTCGCTGGAAAACGATATCCGTATTGTCGGTCAGTTCGATTCGGCAGTGCAGGCATGGCCGCATTTGCTGCGGGATCCGATTGATGTTGCGGTGCTGGATATCTCGATGCCGGGTGAAAGTGGCCTTAGCCTGCTCCAGCGCTTACGCCAACAGCGCCCGACGTTTCGCGCCATCATCCTCAGTATTTATGACACCAACGCCTTTGTGCAAAGCGCTATCGATGCTGGAGCCGGCGGCTATCTGACAAAACGCTGTGGTCCGCATGAGCTGGTACAGGCAGTGCGAGCCGTCAGCAGCGGTGGGCTTTATCTATGCGCCGATGCACTACGAGCCTTGCGTCACACGCAACAGCTCCCCAAAGAGCTGCAAGTACTTACCCCACGTGAAAAAGAGATTTTCGATTTACTGGTTAATGGCTTGAGCGTAAAAACCATCGCCCAACAGTTGACGTTGAGCCACAAGACCGTGCAGGTGCACCGTGCCAATATTCTTGGCAAACTCCAATGCACCACCACCGTTGAACTGGTGCACTTCGCCTTGCAGCATCAGTTGCTTGCTGGGAGCTAAAGGGTGGGTTTGAGGCTGCGCCGTCTGGCGCTCTCGCTGTTTCTGGCGCTGTTTTTCACACTCAGTTGGCTAGCGCTTTGGACCATTAGCCTGTACCTGAGCCACGATGGTCAGCAAGCCGTACTGCTGCTACCACAGGGGTTACGCCTAGCGCTGTTGATCCTGTTGCCAAAGCGCTACTGGCCTACACTGCTTATGGCTGAAAGTGCCACGCTAATCTGGTTGTATCGCCAACAGCTGCTGAGCGACTACTTATTGCTGGTATTACCCTGGTTAAGCCTGTTACCCGCCTGGTGTAGTCAGCGACTCTGGTATCGTTATCACCTCTACTGGCAGCGCTTGTCACTGTTACTGGCCGCCATCAGCGCCAATGCCCTGCTTTGTGGGCTGCTGGCCGGACCTTGGCTAACCGTCCCTGTCAGCCAAACGCTGTTGACCGCCTTTACCGGTGGCATATTGCCTGTGCCTTTCATCTATCTGATTTACACCTACCTGAAGCAGCAACAGGCTTCCGCGCTGCAGACTCCTCTGTCGCCTGCCCCACCATTGCGAACATCGTTGCTGCTCTGGTGTTCACTGTTCTTCACCATCGCTATCTGCGTGCAGGTGGCGATTGCACCTGAAATGGAACGCCTGCTGCTGATTTTTATCTTTCTGCCCAACGTCATCATGGCTTATCTGTTTGGCTGGCAAGGCGGAGTTTTGGCGGCGCTGTTTGGCAGCGTGATGATCACTCTTACGCGGCAGGCGGGTGGAGCCTTTCAGGATCTGCGTGAGTTGGAGCTGTTCCTCTCCACTCAAGCGCTGCTGGGGATCGGATTAGGGATTGCCATCAGCCGCCAACAGCAACTGGCGCAGAAGCTACAGAGTTACCGCCAACAGTTGGAGCAAGAACTGGTAGCCAAGCGGCATTTGATGGAGCGATTAGTGGGTACCGAGGAAGAGGTGCGTAAAGCCATCGCCCGTGAGTTGCATGATGAAATCGGCCAGAACATCACCGCGATTCAGATCCAGGCGATGCTGGTCAGCCGCAGCGCCACGGCTACAGCAACCCGCCAGGCTGCCGAGCAAATCGATTCGCTTTCACAGCGCATCCACCAGACAACCCGTTCGTTGTTACGGCAACTGCGCCCGCCGGTACTGGATGAGATGGCCTTGGATAAAGCACTTAGTCATCTGGCCGAAGAGTTTTCGTTCACCGAGCAGGGGATCGACTTTCGTCTCGACTACCGTCTGCCTGCCACCCCAGACGATGAAACTCTGGTGATTACGCTCTATCGTGTCGCACAGGAATTGCTTAACAATATCAGCAAACACGCCTGTGCCAGCCACGTGCGTCTGAGCCTGACGCAAGCCAACCAAATGATTACTCTTGAAGTGCGTGACGATGGTCAGGGCATTCCGCAGCAGCCCGCCGCCGGATTCGGTTTGCGTGGTATTGAAGAGCGAGTACGTGCCCTCGGGGGTGATTGGCTGCTTCAGCGGCGTAACGGCACCCGCATAATTGTTAATCTGCCCACAAAACTGAACAAAACCCTCCCCTGACTAGGAATAAGTCTTAGGTGTCTAAAGCCTTGTCTCATCCCTTCCTGTTATTCACTCCCTACACTGCATCCATCGACCGGAGGACCCTATACATTGGTCACGTTTACAGCAGAACAAGTCAGCGCCCGTTACCGCTATTGGCGGCCCCGCCTGATGTTTTCGATGATCGTCGGCTACGGTGCGTTTTATCTGACACGCAAGAGCGTCAGTTATGCCATGCCGGTGATGCAGTTCGAACTGGGGCTGGATAAAGGCGATATCGGCCTGCTCGGCACCCTGTTCTATCTGGCGTATGGCGGCTCGAAGTTTGTTTCCGGCATCGTCAGCGACCGCAGTCAGGTGCGCTGGTTTATGGGTGTCGGCCTGTTTATTACCGGCGTGCTGAACATTCTGTTTGCCTTTTGTCACTCTCTGACCGCTCTGCTGGTGGTCTGGACACTGAACGGATTTTTTCAGGGCTGGGGATGGCCGCCCTGCGCCAAGATCCTCACCAGTTGGTACTCGCGTAACGAGCGTGGTTTATGGTGGGGAGGCTGGAATACCTCGATCAGCCTGGGGGGCGCATTAGTCCCACTGCTGTCGGGTTTTATGGCCTCGCACTACGGCTGGAAAGCGGCCCTGCTGCTACCGGGGATCATTGGGATGTTAATCGGGCTGTGGCTGTGTAGGCAACTGTGCGGCAAGCCACAGCAACAGGGGCTACCCAGCGTGGGGCATTGGCGGCGCGACCCGCTGGAACTGTGGCAGGAGCAACAGAGCCCGCCAATGCCGATGCGGCGTATTTTGTATGACACCATTTTGCGCAACCCAACCATCTGGTTGCTCGGCGTTTCCTACATTCTGGTGTATCTGATACGCATTGCCCTGAACGATTGGGGCAACATCTGGCTGGCAGAAAGCCACGGCGTCAACTTGATGAGAGCCAACGCTACGCTGTCGGTTTTTGAATTGGGCGGGTTGTTAGGTGCGCTGTTTGCTGGCTGGGGTTCTGATCTGCTGTTCCGTGGCCTGCGTGCCCCGATGATCCTACTGTTTTCCATCGGGCTGTTTTTGGCGATGACGGCGCTGTGGCTGGCCCCATTACACCACTATGGCTTGCTTACGGCCTGTTTTTTCAGCCTCGGCTTTTTTGTTTTCGGCCCGCAGATGTTGATCGGCCTCGCCGCGACTGAGCACTGCCACAAGGATGCGGCAGGTACGGTCACCGGATTTCTCGGCCTGTTCGCCTATCTGGGGGCGGCGTTAGCAGGTTGGCCGCTGGCGCAAGTGTTACAGCATTACGGTTGGTACGGTTTTTTTGCCCTACTGACGCTGGCCGCTACCTGCGTTGGCTTACTACTGATGCCCCTGTTGATGGCGGGGCAGATACGGCAATAGCGCGCAGAATGTTTGACAGACACCGCTTGCCGCACAGCAAAGGGATCGCTCGAGTTCGTTTTACCTACAAAGACAACAACAAAAGGACATCATCATGAAACTGACACCTCTGAACACCTTACTGGCGACCACCCTGGCGCTGGCCACACTGGCCGGTAGCGCCCAGGCCAAAGGACGACTGGTGATTTATTGCAGCGCCACCAATGCGATGTGTGAAGAAGAAGCCAAAGCCTTTGGGGAGAAATACGACGTTAAAACCAGCTTTATCCGCAACGGCTCCGGCAGCACGCTGGCTAAGCTGGAAGCCGAAAAGAAAAACCCGCAGGCCGATGTCTGGTATGGCGGCACATTGGATCCACAATCTCAGGCTGGTGAAATGGACCTGCTGGAAGCATACGCTTCGCCAAATCTGGACCAGATCATGCCGCAGTTCCGCGATCCGGCAAAGCGTAAAGGCAACTACTCTTCTGCGGTCTACATTGGCATTCTCGGTTTTGGCGTCAACACCCAACGCCTGAAAGAGAAAAACCTGCCTGAGCCGAAGTGCTGGAAAGATTTGACCAACCCAATCTACAAAGGGGAGATCCAGATCGCCGATCCGCAGAGTTCAGGCACCGCCTACACAGCGTTAGCCACCTTCGCTCAACTATGGGGTGAAGATGCTGCCTTTGATTACCTGAAACAGCTAAATGGCAATATCTCGCAGTACACCAAATCCGGCATCGCCCCGGCGCGCAACGCCGCACGCGGTGAAATCACCATCGGCATCGGCTTCCTGCACGACTACTCGCTAGAGAAAGAAAAAGGCGCACCGCTGACGCTAATTTCCCCTTGTGAAGGTTCCGGCTATGAAATTGGCGGCATCAGTATTATCAAAAACGCCCGCAATCTGGAAAACGCCAAGCTGTTTGTTGACTGGGCACTATCAAAAGAGGCTCAGGAACTGGCTTGGAAGAAAGGTCAGTCTTACCAGATCCTGACCAACACCACGGCAGAAACCTCACCTAACTCGCTGAAGCTGGATCAACTGAAACTGATCAATTACGACATGGATACCTACGGTTCATCCGACATGCGTAAAAAGCTAATTTCCAAGTGGGTTAACGATGTGAAGATGGGCAACTGATCCCATTGGGCAAACTCCGGGCGTGTTTAACACGCCCGATTGATATTTAGTCAATTCCGGGGAACATCATGTCTGAAACCATTGCCTTGCGCACTGCGCAGAGGCGGGATCCTATTTTCTATTGGTTGCTACTGGCGCTAGCCGGTTTCATCCTGTTGCCGTCCTACAGCCTGGATTACGGGCTGTTGGAGGCCACCCGTGAAGAACTCCTGGCCGCCTACGGCTGGTCGCATTCTGGCTTAGCGTTGCTCTGGTTTGCCGCACCGCTGTTACTGGCAGTGCGCCCAGCGGTAGCCGCAGGCCGCGAGCAGCGCACCCGCCACCTGTTCGATGCAGGCTACGCCTTAGCCTGCGCATTGTTGGTATTTATCAGCGCTGCCGTAACCGACACCGGAATGGGATTCGCTACCCTACCGTTACTGATGGCATTGGGGGCAGTGATCACGTTTGCGCTCTCACGCATGGATTGGCTGGGAGGTGACCGTTTTGTTCTGGGTTCGCTGGTCGCGGTGATTGCCCTGATCACCCTGTTTATCATTTACCCCAGTATCGCCATTTTTATTCCCATGTTCACCGATGAGGCTGGCGGTTTTGCGCCACTGCAATTTATGCAAACGCTGGGGCAAGCGCATATTCTGCAGGTGATCGGCAACTCCATCTTGCTGTGTGTGGCGGTAGGTATCGGCTGTACCTTTTTTGGCATGGTACTGGCTATTTACACCACGCGTATTGCTCAACGCTCCGCGCTGATTGGCCGCATTTTCTCGATCCTGCCCATCGTAACGCCACCTTTTGTGGTCGGCTTGGGCGTCACCCTGATGATGGGCCGCTCCGGCTACGTTACCGAATTTATGGTGACCTGGTTCGGCCTGACCAATACCAACTGGCTGTATGGCTTTACCGGTATCTGGCTGGCGCAAGTACTGGCCTTTACCCCGATGTCATTTATGATCCTCGACGGGGCCATCAAGACCATCCATCCTTCGTTGGAAGAGGCCTCTTATACCCTACGTGCCAACCGCTTCCAGACCTTTACCCAGGTCTTTTTGCCGTTGCTGAAACCGGCGCTGGCCAACTCGTTCCTGATTGTTATCGTGCAATCACTGGCCGACTTCAGTAACCCACTGGTATTGGGCGGCAACTTCGACGTTCTGGCTACGCAGATCTACTTCTACATTACCGGTGCGCAGCTTGATTACCAGGCGGCCAGTACGCTGGGGGTGATCCTGCTGCTGTTCTCATTGCTGGTATTCTGCGTGCAGTACATGTGGATCGGCAAACGCTCCTACGTCACCATTTCAGGTAAATCCAACCGGGGCGATGTACAACCGCTGCCGGTGACCCTGGTATGGGGAGTGTCACTGATGCTGTATGTCTGGATCGCCTTCAACATTCTGCTCTACGGCAGCATTTTCTATGGCAGTTTTACCGTCAACTGGGGCGTGGACTATACCCTGACGCTGGATAACTTCAGCAAACTGTTCGGCCAAGGCTTTAGCGACGGCGCATGGCCTTCTCTGCTCGACACCTTGCTGTATGCCGGGATAGCCGCACCGATCACCGCCATCTTTGGTCTGCTGATCGCCTACATTGTGGTTCGCCAGCAGTTCCACGGCAAAAAGGTGATCGAATTCAGCACCATGCTGTGTTTTGCGGTACCTGGCACGGTTGCCGGTGTTTCTTACATCCTGGCGTTCAACAGCGCGCCGGTTTATCTGACGGGCACGGCGGCTATCGTGATTATCTCGATGGTGATGCGTAACGTGCCGGTGGGGATCCGTGCGGGTATCGCCGGTTTGGGGCAACTGGACAAATCGCTGGATGAAGCCTCACTGAGCCTGCGTGCCGGTTCGTTACGTACCGTGCTGTATATCCTGCTGCCGTTGCTGCGCCCAGCGATCCTTTCGGCGCTGGTCTATAGCTTCGTACGCGCCATGACCACCGTCAGCGCTATTATTTTCCTGGTCACGCCAGATACCCGCGTCGCCACTTCCTACATCCTTAACCGGGTCGAAGATGGCGAATACGGCGTAGCCATCGCCTACGGTTCAATCCTGATAGTGGTGATGCTGGCGATTATTTTCCTGTTTGATGCCCTGGTTGGGGAGGCGCGAGTGGCGCGTTCCAAAGCCCGGAATGCGGCCTGAGAGGCGGATAAGGATGAACAACATGTCTAACATGCAAGACAAGAAACACTTTGTTGAACTGAAAAATATCGCCAAGCGTTTTGGCAACAATACCGTGATTGAAAACCTCAGCCTAGCGATCCCTCGCGGGGATATGGTGACACTGCTTGGCCCTTCCGGCTGCGGCAAAACTACGGTACTGCGCCTGGTGGCCGGGCTGGAAAAACCCAGCAGCGGGCAGATCTTTATCGATGGAGAAGATGTGACCGACCGCTCCATTCAGCAACGGGATATCTGCATGGTGTTCCAGTCTTATGCTCTATTCCCGCATATGTCGTTGGGGGAAAACATCGGTTACGGCCTGAAGATGCTGGGCAGACCCAAGGCAGAGATCCGCGATCGGGTGCGCGAAGCGTTGACGCTGGTGGATCTGGAGGGGTTTGAGGAGCGCTATGTCGATCAGATCTCCGGGGGCCAGCAGCAACGTGTTGCTTTAGCACGTGCGTTAATTCTCAAGCCTAAGGTGTTGTTATTCGACGAACCGCTCAGCAACCTGGATGCCAACCTGCGCCGCAGCATGCGTGAGAAGATCCGCGAGTTGCAGCAAAAGTTCAATATCACCTCGCTGTATGTTACCCACGATCAGAGCGAAGCCTTTGCGGTTTCGGACACCGTATTGGTGATGAACAAGGGTAAGATCATGCAGATCGACTCTCCGCAGGTGCTATATCGCTACCCAGCTTCACGCTTTATGGCCGGTTTTATGGGCGATGCCAATATCTTCCCGGCGAAAATTACCAGCAGTGGCGTTGAGATCTTTGGTTACCCGATACCACGCCCACAGGGATTTGCCCCTGGTTTAATCGAGTGTACAGTCGGCGTCAGGCCGGAGGCGATCACCCTCAGCCAGCAGGGAGAACCCAGCCAACGCTGCACCATCAGTAAGGTGGCTTATATGGGGCCACAATATGAAGTGCAGGTTGACTGGCACGATCAGTCATTGCTGTTGCAGGTAAACGCCACCCAACTGCAGCCGGAACCCGGGGATAGTTACTATCTGCAAATCCACCCGTTCGGTATGTTCGTGCTGGCCGACGAGTAACGCAAAGGAATGTACCCGTTCTGTAACTGGGGCGGGGATTTATTCACCTTTCCAGGGTGCTCAGCGCATTTATGGCACAGTGTGAACACTCATTTCACTCAGTCCAGCATATTAGAGGCGATTGCAGGAGCTTAAATATGCATGAAGGCATTCTGATGACTACCCTATCCGTTGCGCCTAAAACCCCTGCCAGCAGCCTAAATTTGTCAAAAACTCAACAGGTTGCGCATTCTGTAAGCAAACAGTCGCAGAATGCGTAATCCCCCTTTGACTTCCCCCCCACACCCCGCTATTATTCAGCCCGTTCACACGATTCCTCTGTAGTTCAGTCGGTAGAACGGCGGACTGTTAATCCGTATGTCACTGGTTCGAGTCCAGTCAGAGGAGCCAATTTAATTCTGTGATATTCCAACGAATACCATAGATAATCAAAATTAAACTTGTTATATAGCAATTGGGTCTTCCCTGTTGCATGCAGCATTTTTGAGTATCAGTATATCTAAAGCCTCATAGAGGCCTGCTTAATTAGCTCCCGCAGAAATTCCTAAAACCCCCTAAACCAAATTTCAAGACATAATGCCAAGCTCTGCGCTAAACCCATCCAAAATGGTTGATAGTCAGTTTCGGCATGTTCAGTTCATCCCCAACATTAGCATTAGCCGCCATTTCATCACCCCCGCCAAACAAATGATAATTACAAAGAACACTTGATAACAACTGCTTTACTTCCATCGCCGATCGGCACGCATAAGCACCATGCCAATGGTTTTCAAAACTGTCCATACCATGTGTCGCTGCGCAGCGGCGACATATGGTATATCAGGTCAACTTTTAAGCTAATCAAACGTCCGTACACTTGGTACTGCGACCTGAATTCATTTGGCATGCTTGCAAGCACCCTTTCAAATATTTCCAGTGATAATCCAAAAACCGAACACATGTCACACTATACTTTACACATGTAATATTATAGTAGACACATGTAAAGACGGAAAACGAGTTGGATTATCAAAACTCTTGCGAATAGAAAGGAGATCCACCATGTCGAATGCTATACCCGCAGGTTATAAACCACAGACAAGTGAAACATTGTCCGGCTATCTCGCCAAAAAACTTCCCCCAGAGCTCAACCTGGGAGGGATGCCAGAACAATGGCAGGTGACAGAAGTTGGCGATGGAAACCTGAACATGGTCTTTGTTGTATCAGGCTCAGCGAAAACCATCATTGTTAAGCAGGCCCTGCCCTGGCTTCGAGCCGGAGGGGAAGGTTGGCCATTATCCCTGACCCGCGCTGGCTTCGAATACAACGTGTTGTGTCATGAAGCGCAGTTCGCCGGTCACAATCTGGTGCCCGAGGTCTATTTCTACGACCAGGAAATGGCCGTTTTTGCTATGGAATACCTGACGCCGCACGTTATCCTGCGTAAGGAGTTGATTGCCGGTAAAAAATTCCCGAACCTCGCACGAGATGTCGGCACGTTTATCGCCAGAACCCTTTTTCATACTTCTGATATCGGGATGCCTGCAGAGGAGAAGAAAGCACTCACCGCTGAGTTTTCCCTTAATCATGAGCTATGCAAAATTACTGAAGATCTGATTTTCACCGAGCCGTACTACCCTGCAGAGCGGAATGACTGGACGTCACCTCAACTTGACGCTGACATGGAGAAAGTCTGGCACGACAAGGAAATGATCCAGGTCGCGATGCGTTACAAATTCAAGTTTATGACTGAAGCGCAGGCGCTATTACATGGCGATTTGCACTCTGGCTCAATTATGGTGACGGAAAGCGATACCAAAGTTATCGATCCTGAATTTGGCTTTATGGGACCGATGGCTTTCGATATCGGCAACTATATTGGCAATCTGTTGCTCTCTTTCTTCTCTCGCCCCGGCTGGGATGCCACCGCAGAGGCCTGCGAAGAATACCAGCACTGGCTAATCGACCAGATGGAGGAAACCTGGGCTGTTTTTGTCACCCATTTCCGGCAGCTATGGAATGAAAAAACACAGGGCGAAGCCTGGCCTTCTGAAATCTATCAGCACTATCTGGGTCACGATGCACGGGAAGAAGCACAGTCGCAATTCTTCGCCACGCTCTTTGAAGACACCCTGGTCAATGCTGGTATGGAAATGAACCGCCGAATTATTGGTTTTGCCGGTGTAGCAGATTTTAAACTGATAAATGATGCTGATTTACGTGCGCAGTGCGAACGCCGCGCTCTGGCTATGGCGCGCGAACTTATCGTTAACGCTCGCCTATTTGGCAGCATGTCTTCTGTAGGCCAGTTCGCTAAAACTCGTTAAGAGGGAATTATGAATATTAATGGTAAACACTACCGGACGGTCTGGGTTTCCGATAATGGAGAAGCGGTAGAAATCATCGATCAGACCAAGCTTCCTTTTAAATTTGAGGTGGTAGCGCTTACTACCGTTGAAATGGCAGCAACGGCAATCAAGGAAATGTGGGTACGTGGCGCACCTCTGATTGGCGTGCTCGCAGCTTACGGCATGGCATTAGGCATGAAAACAGACACCTGTGATGAAAACCTGCAGCGCTGCTATAGCCTGCTGATCAAAACCCGTCCTACGGCCATTAATCTCAAGTGGTCCCTGGATAGAACGCTGGCTATATTGCAGAACACACCGCCAGCAGAACGTAGGAAAATAGCTTGGAGCCTGGCGGCTGAAATTGCTGACGAAGATGTTGGCCTGTGCGAAAAAATCGGGCAAAACGGAGCCGATATTATTCGCACTATCGCGCAGAAGAAACCCGCGGGCAGCGTGGTGAATATTCTGACGCAT
This sequence comes from Serratia aquatilis, assembly GCF_044865145.1. Taxonomy (NCBI): domain Bacteria; kingdom Pseudomonadati; phylum Pseudomonadota; class Gammaproteobacteria; order Enterobacterales; family Yersiniaceae; genus Serratia; species Serratia aquatilis. Next base: position 3,160,942 of record NZ_CP173186.1, read on the forward strand.
TGCAATGCAGGCTGGCTCGCGACAGTGGACTGGGGTACAGCACTTTCCCCGATCTACAAAGCACATGAGTCGGGTATTAACGTTCACGTTTGGGTAGATGAAACGCGGCCACGTAACCAGGGTGGGCTAACTGCCTTTGAGCTGGGTTCACATGGAGTACCACACACGCTGATTGCCGATAACGCTGGCGGGCATTTGATGCAACACGGTGAAGTCGATCTGTGCATCGTGGGTACCGATCGCACCACCGCCACTGGCGATGTCTGCAATAAAATTGGTACCTATCTGAAAGCGCTGGCGGCCCACGATAATAATGTGCCGTTCTACGTGGCCTTACCTTCCCCTACCATCGACTGGACGATTAAGGACGGATTAAAGGAAATCCCTATCGAACAACGCAGCGGAAAAGAACAATCGCATGTTTACGGTATTAACCCGCAGGGTGAACTGAGTTGGGTCAATACGGTACCGGAGGGCACTAGATGCGGCAATTATGCCTTTGATGTCACTCCTGCCAGATACATCACCGGTTTGATCACCGAACGGGGCGTGTGTGCCGCCAGTGAAGCTGCGTTGGCCGATATGTTTGCTGACCTGAAATCGAACTTCGCATGACAGACCGGCAGTGGGGCCCCACTGCCGTAAGGATCTCAGATGGAAAGAAATTGGTTAGCGCAAAGCATTATTGATACCTGTCTGGAAATGAATGCCTCTGGCCTAAATCAGGGCACTTCAGGAAATGTCAGCACCCGTTATAGGGATGGTATGCTGATCACCCCCAGCGGTATTCCTTATGTCAAACTTACAACAGAAATGATTGTGTATGTAGATGGGAATGGCATACCTGAACCGGGAAAAACACCATCAACTGAGTGGTTATTTCATCTGGCTTGCTACCGGGCCAGGCCTGAGCTCAATGCGGTGATCCACACTCACGCCGTCAATTCGACAGCGGTAGCAATAATGAATCACGCCATTCCAGCAATTCATTATATGGTGGCGGTAACCGGTTGCGATCATATCCCGTGTATTCCCTATGATACATTTGGGACAAAAGAACTGGCAGAAAGCGTATTTTTAGGAATAAAAGAAAGTAAATCCCTATTAATGCAGCATCATGGCATGCTGGTAATGGAAATTAATCTGGAGAAGGCGCTGTGGCTTGCCGGTGAAACTGAAACGCTCGCCGAACTCTATTTAAAAATAGGTGGGTTACACTACGATCCGCCAGTGCTGGCAACTGATGAAATGAACAGAGTAATCGAGAAGTTTAAAAATTACGGTTTAAAAACCGAGAAGTAAGCATTTAAAGCTTCTATAAAGACACGCCAACCACCTTAATTAGTAGATATTACAGATTTTATCCATAGAGAATTATTGCGACCACCACCAGGAACTATTGGCATTTACCGTAGTGTCTTATATAGAAGAAATACTTAATAGCTACCACAAGGAGTTATTTATGTTTATCGTGGAATCTTATACCGTTGCAATAATCATGTGTTTCATCACCATGATTTGTTGGGGATCGTGGGCAAATACCACTAAACTCGTCAGCAATAAAAACTGGGCATTTCCGCTTTTCTACTGGGATTATTCGATTGGTCTTTTATTGTGCTCTCTGCTTTTCGCTTTTACTCTCGGGTCGATGGGAGAGTCTGGCCGCAGTTTTATAGTGGATATTCAACAGGCGGATACCGGTAGCCTGTTCGCCGCATTGCTTGCCGGTGTCATCTTTAATATTTCGAATATTCTGCTGGTTGCCTCAATCAACCTGGCCGGTATGGCGGTTGCCTTTCCAGTAGGTGTAGGACTGGCTCTGGCACTTGGCGTTATCACTACTTATATCGGTAACCCTCAGGGGGATGCACAAATCCTTTTCCTGGGCGTGGCCTGTATTGTTGTCGCCATTATCTTGACCGCCATCGCCTACGGCCGTGTTACGCAGGAGTCTGACAAATCCCGTAGAAACAAGGGGCTGATCACCGCAATCCTGGCGGGGATCATTATGGGTTGGTTTTTCCGCTTTCTGGCTGCGTCAATGTCCGATAACTTCAGTGAACCGGTTACCGGCCTGTTGACACCCTATTCAGCACTGGTGTTGTTCGCTCTAGGGCTGTTCTTATCCAACTTTGTTTTCAACACGCTGGTGATGAAAAAGCCGATAACCGGCGAGGCCGTCAGCGGGAAAATGTACTTTTCGGGCAGTTTCAGGGATCACATCTGCGGCGGTATTGGTGGGGTTATCTGGTGTGTTGGCCTAGGCTTTAGCCTGATTGCCTCCGGCCAGGCAGGATATGCTATTTCCTATGGCCTCGGGCAAGGTGCAACCATGATAGCCGTCATCTGGGGTGTCTTTATCTGGCGCGAATTTGCCCATGCCCCTGCAGGCACCAATAAACTGATATTTACCATGTTTGTCTCATATATTGTCGGTATTGGCCTGATCATCGCTGCCAACCAGTAAACATTCGGCCCCACCCTTGCGGTGGGGCAACCGTCAGGATGTTGCCAATTCGCAAGCCAGTAAAAACTCTGCGGTGCCTTCATCAATAATCAGGTCTGTAACATAGCCGCCAAGCAGTGCACCCAACGTAGCAACGTATCCCTGCTCCCCACCGGCCAGGAAAATTTTGCGTTCAATTAGCCGCAACTGGGCAAGGCTAATTCCCAATATGCGTTGATCAACATCGGCCACAACCGGCATGCCATTTTTATCGTAAAACCGCCCGCAAATCACACCCACAGCCCCTAAATCGCGATAGGCCTGCATCTCTTTTTTACTTAACACACCGACGCGAATAAGCGGGTTTTCATCCAGCGCGTTACCAACAACGAAAAATGCCTTGGTACATTGAGTTAGTACATCAAAATTAGCTCGTATGATAGGTTCGGCCTGTAGCTCCATCGCCAGCCTGGCACTGGAAACCACTGCTGGCACATGTAATGACGCGACCCGACCAGAGAGCTTATAAGCAATTTGGGAAGAGGATTCGATAATAGTGAGATCGGGTTGTGAAGGCATAGATCCCAGCATCTGAACAACCGTAACGTTCTTACACGATTTCGGCGTCATGGTTTTGCTCATCTGGTGGATAGTTCTTCCCCAGGCAACGCCGAGCACATCATTATTTTCTATTACCTGGTTAAGATACATACCGCCAGCACGTGAAAGCCGCTCCTGCATCAGTTGTCTATCATTGCGTTTACCCACATGCTCACCATCGGGCACAATAATAACCCGATGCAGACCAAATTTTTCGCGGATGCGCAAAGAAGCATCTATCGCCCCGAAGACATTTACGTCAAGACTAATCTGTACCAGACCACTCTCTCTCGCTGCTTGCAGGTACTTAACTACGGTCACTCTCGACACGCCCATTAAATCGGCGACTTCGCTTTGACTTTTTCCTTCCTGATAGTACAGCCAGGTAGCATGCAGTATGGGGTTATCATTGAACAAGCTGCCGTTTTGCAGTCCGACTTCCACTTTTGTTATCCCTGTTTGCTTTTTATCTTCATCACGACATCGCCGGACAAAGCGCTCTTGAAAATTAAGGTTTACTCTACAGCTGTAAATCAGTTATGGGAACGTCTAGCCCCCGAAAGAATATGCATATTTACTGGGTTACCAACATGATTTTTTTCTGTTTTTAAGGGATTTTCCCCTTGGGATTTCCCTTGCTGTTGACGCCTAGTCAGTGTAGATCCCTAAGTAATAAACTGACATTTGCTGCTATACATGTGCAAGTTGTTGCTTTCCTCCAGCCGATTTTTGAGTTGGCTTTTTTGCATCTCAGTCCTCAGCCAAAGTTCAACATGTTGGCACTGGCTCATTTTTGCGCCACTGAGTCACACGCAGATACGGTAGCGTGGCATTACCGCTAACATCATTCACCCTGGCTCGACAGATACCGACATGAACCCCGCGAAGGGTGATTTTGCGGATATGCAGCGCAGTAAAATGTCTATCCCACATTATGCTGAACCACGTGATATAGCAGGGCTCGTCGCCTGGCTTGCCAGTGAGGAGGGTCGCTACGTAACAGGTACTGGTATCACCATTAACAAAGCAGAGCCCCTGAAGCACGACAATCTGGGGATCTGCCTCTCCTCCCCAATTTAGCAAGATAACACCCGCCATCGGTTTTATTACCCCTGCCAAAAAGTTGTTAATAGATTAATAAAATTAACATTGGGATAATACTTCAAATTATGTGACATGAATCAAGCATTAAAAACCAAAACAGACATACATAAATATTAATAAAAACATGAACTAAGAATATTACTCCACTTAAAATCTTCGCATTTATATGAATATCCAAGTTTATCATTATGTTGAAATTAATGAGCTATCTTGTTGCTGCCATGTTGACAACAGAGGCGGGACTAAATTAAGTTAACCGAATCGATAATATATTAACGATTTATGTAAGACAACAGCAACCCGTTATACCTGAGTGCCGCTGGTACGTCAGACAGACGTAAGCCATAAGGTTTGGCGAACCATGCCAACGATGAAAAACGCAACAGCATGTTCATAATCATTCGGCTAGAAAAAGAGGCACACAGCTAAATCGCACCCTTGCATTGCCATGCTTCAGCAGATGCCGCCGCTTGATCGGGGGCTTTTGATTCCGTGACCGCCCCGGTATTACATTTAAATACTGAGTAACTAGGCTGTGTCCCTTAATTGTACGCGAGCGCCGCTGGCGGTCATTTGCGCACAGGGCAAGGCGTGAGCCGCGAGGTTTGGTGGACCAAATAAGCGGCGAACAACGCCGCAATGCGCGCAAATGGCCCCAGCCCGTTGGGTCGCGCCCCAAAAGCCCGTTCGAAGTAAAGTCGGGTTTGAACAGAGGGCCACTCTGCCCTTCACCCTACGCCTTGATAACGGGCTTTTGGGTCTGCGACGGCACCACGGGCAATTAAGGGACACAGCCTAGGCACCCAACAAAAAGGAATATGGATATGTCAGCAGCAGAAGAAAAAGACCTACTAAGTCAAAATGCTGAACCCGGTTGGAAGAATTACGATGACTTTGCCGAAGGCATCGACACCAACAGATTACCCAATACGCAAGACTGGTTAACGCAAGAAGTGGCCATTGAATACGCAGATGGCTTCGTTATGGCATTACAATTCATTCAAGGAAATCAAAATCAGACGCTGGTCAACTGGCGCTATAAAGGCGAACAGGGTTGTGATCCTTATGAAGAGGTTTGCACCTCAGAAGATCATTATTTCTTCGACATACAATTCAGTGATATGCCGAACGAGAGTTTGACGTTGATATTAAATTCAGCGACCCGACGAGTATTAGCGATACGCAGTACGCTGTTACTGGAGGAGCAGCTCAGTGGTCGCTCTCGGTTGGTACAACACTTTCAGGCAGGCTACATTCTTGGGGGGCCTGTAACTGGGATCGAACCGGAACCGACCCGTGAGCTCATCGGTTACAGAACGCTCAACGTTTATAGTCCTAACCATTATTACGAACACTTCTATGTCAACTCAGAGCGTTATGCCTGGCAAAACTTGCGGGGTGAGCAGTTTGGTTATGGTGACATGGACTACGCCACTTGCTACAAGTTTGAAGAAGACATGTATGTTTTTACTTTCAGAGACAAAATCATGCCAGTCTGCTCGGTATTCTTCTTCGATTATGTAACTGGGCGGTGTACAGGCAAAATTATGGGCGTTACCAGCAAAGGTGATATACAAACTTCTCGCGCGGGCGCATTTATCCATAAAATGAGCTACAACTGTTATCCTACTGGTGTTGCACCACTATAAATATTAATTTGTGCTTCTCTGTGGTTAATGAGAAATCTCAGCCAGTGCCTGCTCCCTCATTGACCACATTTTAGCTGCGTTCAATACGGCGACTCAGGGGATCGTATTGGCAGTGAAAACCGTATGTTGCCAATAATTTCTGAGCGACTTTCCCGAACTCTGCCAGCCCATTTTTGTTAGATATTTGGCAATTAGCCAGTTTAATGAGCCGTGCCCAACAAACAACACGGAGCCATGAGTCGAAGCCATACTGACCAAATGCTCGGCACAACATTGTGCACGTTGCCTGCCCGCTTTGAACGACTCCACATTGGCAGAGTATCCCAATACCCAGGCCAGCCTAAAAAATGCCGTCCACAGTGGTATAGAGAGTTTCGGCAAGCGCCAGGCTGCATGGGGCATATCCATCTCGCGGAATAAAGACGCACACTCATCTATACGCTCGGCACCCAAAATTTTCGTCGACTCCAACGAACGTACCAAGTCACTACAAACGATAAATGCAGATTCACTGATTTGCTCAATTGCCGACGGTAGCGGCGGATATTTCGTATCGATACCAGCAACATTATACTTTTCAACCCAAGCCCCGAACTCTGCAGCATTCAGTCTACCCTGCTGGTTGATTAGAGGTTTTCCGTGTCTCATAAGCACAATTTTCAATCAATATCTCCCTTGGAAAACGTATTGAGATAAAGAAAAGATCGTATAGCGATCTTTTCTTCAGCCACAAACACTCCCTACAGTGCGCTTTGCAAAAATTCCGCGATCAGTAAAGACAACGCCTGAGGCGCTTCGAGTGGCGGATGATGCCCGATGCCTGCCATGATTTCCAAGCGGGAAGCAGGGATCGCTTCGGCGATCTCCTGGCTGAGTTCGAACGGTGTTGCTATATCCCTATCTCCGCAGATTACGAGAGTGGGTGCTTGGATGCCAGCCAGCAAAGGTCTGCAATCCTGACGTGAAATGGTTGCAGCATCAAGCGCCAAAGTAAGGCCCATACGATCATGTGCCAGCATGATTGCCAATTCCTCAGCCAACAATTTATCATTCGCGCTTAACCATTCTGGCGCGCAGACCAGGCATTGAACTTTTTTAAATGCGCTGGTCCGCTCTGCATCGCTACCCTGTAAAAGAGTATGCCGCAGCGCCTGCCAGTTGGGGACACGTTGCGGATATTCAGCGCGAGCGCTGCTGCCAATGAGGATCAGACGTGAAATCAGTTCGGGATGACGAGCAGCCAAACGCATTCCTACCATTCCCCCCTGGCTATGACCGATGAATGTTACCTGCCCCAGCGACAATTCCTCTATCATCAGCGCCAGATCTTCTGCGATGCTATCAAGACCCCACCCCTGCGGCTCGAAGCCACTTTCGCTATGGCCAGGCATGTCTAACACGATGCAACGATAATGTTTTTCCAGCGCGGCAACCTGCGCCTCAAAAAAAGTGCGGTCAACAAATAACCCATGGCTGAACATCACTACCGGGCCATTCCCCCTATCTGAATAGGCATACTCAACACCCTTCAGACGTACACGCTGCTTTTGCCAGCCACTGTCAGGGTCAAATGCCCGCGATAGTGCTGCAGAGTCCTCAAAAATCTGGTAACGCGCAATCAAACCATCACGAATGGTGAAAAGGATGACAAAATCACCGCTGAAAGCGTTGCCAGTAGAGATCACGCTATGCCTGAAGTATCCATGTGCGACAACCGTGTCTGCTGATTCAATAAGTTGCCGTATAGCAAAGGCCTGTGGCTGAAAATTCTGTGGAAAAGACCCCAGCCACGAGCGGACGCCCGCGTGGCCGCGCAATAAGCCTACCGTCGATACCTGGGTGCTGCCGTCGATATGCCAGACGACATCTTCAGTCATCAGTTTAAGGGCGGCCTCGATGTCGCCAGTTGCGAAAGCGGCGAAGTAGTTGCCGACCAGTTCGACTGGCGATAAGGCAGTGTGAGATATTGTTGGCACCATTGTCATAATCGTATTTCCTGATGAATAAATAGAGAAAGCTGCACAGCGCGTGTTTCAATCGGCAGCAGGTGTTTATGTTGATATGATTATTTCTATTTTATTTTTGAAAAACTACAGACATAAATGGCAAGAGGTTTTCTAAAAATGGAAGATATGGATTGGAATGATCTGCGCTACTTTATCAGCGTTGCCCGCACCGCCAGTTTGAGCGGCGCGGCACAGGCGCTTGAAGTTAGCCCATCAACGGTCGCCAGACGGATTGCGACGCTGGAAAACAGTCTTGGTGCCCACCTTTTTGTGCGGCATGCTACCGGCTATTTTCTGACCGACCATGGGCGTGATGTGCTGCGTCAGGCTGAAGTGATTGAAGAGAGTATGCTGGCTCTGGCAAAAAGGGCTGCGGCACTGGACGCCAATACTTCGGGTGTCGTCAGACTGGCCACGGCAGAAACACTGGCTGTGCATCTGATCATGCCTGCGTTACCGCGATTGCTTGAGCAATACCCCAAGCTACAGCTCGAAATCATCACCGGTATTGGTATGGCGGATCTACAGCGCTATGAAGCCGACCTCGCTCTGCGCCTGATACGCCCGCAGTATGGCAATCTAGTGATCCAGAAACTTGGCTCTATGGCTTCGGCTATCTATGGCAGTGCCGACTACCTTAACCGCCATCCTGCAATAGCCGAGGATCCTCTTAGCGGCAGAGCTTTCATTATCTGGGATAAAGCCTACGCCCATTTACCCACTGCGCAGTGGCTAGAAAAACAGCATTATGACCACAACCCGGCGCTGGTGACCACCAGTGTTGCTGCACAGTATGCTGCTGTCAGAGCCGGTATTGGCCTAGCAGTACTGCCCTGCTTTATCGCGCGCGCAGATAACACACTGGTTGAAGTTGTCCCTGTTGAAAAAGTTTTTTCCGAGGAGCTTTGGTTGGTCACCCATACCGATCTGCGGGCCTCTGCACGAATTCGCGCGGTGGCCACGTTTTTGCAGGATATATTGGCCAATGCTTCGCCGCCTTTCAGGTAATACTGATATCGATTACAGACCGCAAGCGGTTGGCCTGCGAAGGCAGGCATAGGCTGCGAACACAGCCTGGTAAATACCCTGCAAACTCTCACCCAATCTGAACTATCCCCAGGCTGCATCATCTTTTGGGGTTCAGTTTATTTACGGTGGGGAGTAGTCATGTTCTTGTGGTATAGCATATTGCAACCGGGAAGAGCATCTCACTGAGCTCGAACCCGCCGCTCCCTACTGGGGTAATTGACATATAGAAACTCTTTTTATTACCAAACATCACTTCGTTAAATAACTCATCCGATGCACTGTTTTCAAGGGCATAATCCTCTTCTTTTAGAATTTCAAAGTAATAATAACCACCCTCTGATTCCCGGGAGTAATTAAAATAAACCTTACGTTCCACATTAAAATCCATACCCTGTTTGGTAATTATTCCTTTTACATCTAGAATGGCAACCTTGTTGCTTGCCAATAATAGCGATGTATTAGCTTCAATCAGGCTTTTATTTTTTGAAATCTCAAAATGGATCTCGGCATTACATTTAAAAAATTGATTATTACCTTTTTTTGTTATAAGAAAATAAAAACCAAAAACGGAAAATAAAAAAATGGTGACAAGAGAGTAAGTCCATTTCCTCTTCATTTTAGCTATACCCTAAATGCCTCGAGTTAATAGAAAGCAAGAATGCAACCACCCTGCAGTCACCTGCAGAATTAGACGATTGAAGTGAGTACGCGGAACCAACACGCCGACAGCTTGAACTATCACTGCTAGAGACCATTTTGATGCTGTAGCAGGATGAGTAATACCCATCACTATCAGTTCTGCACAAAGAGAACATTTTGAATTCGTTTTTTCTTTGCTCTTTTCCACTGAGGTAGAAAAATATGTCGTAGTTATCATTATCACAATCCACCTCGTTTTTTTTTATTGTTTCAATCACCATTGATATTACTTTCTTTTTATTATTCCTCGGAATTTCCTGCAGTGTTCTCAATGCACATCTTTTGTACTTATATATCCTTTCAGCCTTAACAGAAAAAAGTGAATAATAAATTTCTTTACTATAAAGAGAAGAAATTGAAATAAACATGAGCATCAAAAAAACAATGCCGCTCTTTTTATTTATTTTTGCCCCCCTCTTGGGAGTGGTATTAGTAGGTTGCGTAATATCATCCGGCTCACTCTCGCGTTCAGTTAGCGTTTCTATTTTATAAGTCTTATTGATAACAAACCCTTTCTTGGGTAATGTTTTTATCAGATCACCCATCCCGGCGATCTCATCCAGGCTTTTTCTCAATAGACTGATGTGATTATTAAGATTATTGTTCGATGCTATTAACCCATGATCTGACCATACGGCACTCAATAAATACTCTCGAGTAACACCAGAGCTATTCTCCAAAAGCGCTGAAAGTAAACGCACTGCAATAGCACTCATTTCAATTGTCATATTATTCTCTACAGAAAATAATACGCCCTCTTCCGCGTCAAACCTTAACACTTCATTGATTATATACTTCATTTTTCACCTATCATTTCATCAGGGATATGAACATTGAAGAACTGATAAAGGATTTATTAATTTTTAATGTTTTCCATACTGAATAATAAGTTAGCACGATATTAACGAAACTCTCTTAACAACATAAATTAAAATAAATCATTAGGTTAAAAATAACACCAGGGTCCTATCTGCGAAAACATAATCTAACAGAAACCCTTATTAATCAAGCATACACTCTTGGATAGCCCTGTTTAAGTTAAATAAAAAATCAATTTAAAAATACTAAAAACAATATAAAAGTAACAAAACCATAAAACAGTAAAGTCAGTGAAAAACAACTCAATATAAAAAACCAATAACACTGATAAAAAACCAACATTTAGATATTTAAATCTATTTATTCATAAAAAATAGATTAATAAACCAAAAATAACATATGAGAGGTACCCCCCTCAATTCCAGGCGCAAGTGTCACTGATATCACCGGCCTGTTCTATGATTAAACAGGGTTCTATGTTTACCTTTCAGTCAAAAATATGGTTACCAACGCAGAAACGGATCAGTTCCTGGTTACTCTCAACGTTTAACTTACGCATTGCCGAATTTTTTTGCAGGCTCACGGTTTTAGCACTGCGGTTAAGCTGTTCGGCAATCTGTGCGATGGATTTTCCCTCAACGAAATAACGTAGCACTTCAAACTCTCTTGGGGAGAGGCTATTGATACGTTGTTGCAAAAATATCTCACGCTCATCACGGCGCCCGTCGCTCTGAAATGATGGGGGATAGTAACGAATGTTGGCACGTATAGCTTGTAGTGCAGCACGTACCTCACTAAGTGGATCCTGCTTGAACACCACGCCTGCAACACCTGCATCGTAAAGCGCAGAGACGATCATCGGATTGGAAATCATCGTCAGGACCAATAGCTTAACCTGCGGGAAAGTCCGGACCAGATAATCAACAAAACGTAAGCCGTCTTTGTGTACTTCGTCGTTGGGCATATTGTAATCGGTAATTATCACATCTGGCGGATTGGCTTTGGTGAAGCTAACTAGCTCCGAGGTAGTGGCAAAGGTGGCAACCACCTCAATATTGAAGCCATCTTGCAGGTAATCTTTCAACCCTGCCAGTACGACCTGATGGTCATCCACAAGAACTACCCGGAGTTTTTCCACGGTGTTATCCCCTTTTTATGAGCTTAATTCAATGCTGGTTAAAAACTGACGAAGCTCAGCCACAATCACGGCCAAACTGTCTTTTCCTTGTTGGTCCAAGCCATGTGTCTGCATAGCTATCTCAAGCACTTCCATAGTTGAAGCCAATTTCCGGCGTTGCGCCAACACTAACGCTCCCCGCATACGATGCAGGGCGGTACCAACCCGATCGGCATCACTCTGAGCCACGCCGAGTTCCAATTCGATCAGATCGTCCTGCATACTCTTCAGGAAGATATCGCGGTGTTTATCGAGGACATTTGGCTTATGATGTGCCACATAGTTATCATTAGCCGCTTCGGATAGCGCATCGCTCACGGGTGCAAATTTGCGTAAGATTTCCACCAGCGTTCGCAACTCAATCGGTTTCACCAGCCAGGCATCCATACCAGCTTGAACACAACGTTTTTCCTCATCCAGCATCGCGTTGGCAGTTACCCCAATGATCGGAATGGCTACCCCCTCACTACGCAGGCTGCGGGCAAGCTCATAGCCATTCAGGTAAGGCATGTTCACGTCGGTCAATACCAGGTCATGTGGACTGATATCCCAAAGAGCCAGTGCCTCTTCACCATCTCCCGCCACGGTAACCTCACAACCAAGCAGCTCGAGTTGCCCCTGCAACGTAACCTGATTGATCGGGTTATCTTCGGCAACCAGAATACGAGCCTTGAATTGTGGCAGTAGCGCTTCACGCATTTCGCTCAGCGGCTGGCCATGAAGCAGACTTTCGACACCAAACCCGATACTGCTCAGGCTGTATGCATCGATATAGCAATGGCTGGTCATCTCACCAGCCAAGGTTCCACCCAAGATACGCCCTGGCCAATCGACGGAAGCACTCTGACTCTGCTGCTGCACATCCAACAGAATATCCTGCGGATCAACCGGCAGCATAGGTGTTGCCAGCGGCGAAGCCTGAGCCCCCCAGTGCCGTAGCCAGGCGCAAAGATTTTGGGTTAGTTCTGGATGAGGCGTGCGTACCCACAGGGTGGCACCTTGCAATTGCGGTTCAGCTGCCGGCGGAGTTACCGCCAGTTTCAGTGCCAGGGTCAGATAGAATTGGCTTCCGCGTTGCGGTTCACTGTTAACATGGATATCCATCCCCATCAGGTCTGCCAGGCGTTTACAGATAGAGAGGCCCAAACCGGCCCCTCCTAATGAGCTCTGACTGGCATCAGCCAAGTAAAACGGGGTAAACAGCTTTTCCTGCTGTGCACTGGAGATGCCAATTCCGCTATCACACACTTCCAATTGCAGGCGGGTTTCAGTTGATAACCCTGCAACCAGGCGAAGCCGGACGATCACATGGCCAGACTCGGTAAATTTGATCGCATTATTAATGAGATTGCTCATGATCTGCCTGATCCTCGCTGCATCGCCAACGACCAGCGCAGGCACATCTGTAGCAACCGTCGAGAACAGCAGCAAACCTTTGCGATAAGCCATAGCAGCAAAGGTACCGGTAATATTTTGCACCAACTCGCGCGGATTAAACTCGGCCATCTCCAGCTGCAGTTGCCCTGCTTCAATCTTGCTAATGTCGAGAATATCGCTGATCAGTTGCAGCAGCATTTGCGACGCATCGTCGATCCGATCCACGTATTGACGCTGTTGGTGATCCAGTTGAGTCATCGCCAACAGTTCTAAAGTGCCGAGAGCCCCGTAAAGTGGTGTGCGAATTTCGTGACTCATTGTCGCCAGGAAGGTGGATTTGGCCGCGCTGGCTTCGTCTGCAACTGCCTTGGCGCGTGCAAGCTGGCGCTCTATTTCCGCATGGGCACTGACATCGGCAAAAGCGCATAAGATCACGTCTTGTTGCATGTAACGGGTTGGTGCATAGGCAACGTAAAGTGTTTTTCCTCCGGCCACTTCAAGTTGTTCTATTGCCCCAGAGTGTTCGGCCACCAGCACTTGGCTCAACAGACTGGTTGTGGCGGCCGAAGGAGGTAATTCCTGACCGACGGTGGCACCTAACCAATCCAATGCCAGCGCGTTGCCAAACATCAAGTGGCCATCGGCGCGGGAAATCAGGCACAAGGCAACCGGGGCGGTCTGGATCAAGGTGCGATTAAAGGCGTCACTTTCAACGATCTCACGCTGAGCCACTTGAGCCGGAATGATGACACGGCGGTTATACCAGCGCGTATAGGCCAAACCACCCAACGTACTGATAAACAACAGGAACATCGCACTAATCGGTAACCACAGATTCTCCTGGAAGAAGCCAGCATAGCTGGCAAAATAGTAGCCAGCCCATTTACCGCTTTGGTCCTCGATCTTGAACACCACACCCTTCAGGGTATAGTGCAGCCCTGGTTGTTCAAAATCCGGGACGCTACCTTGCCCCATCAGTAAACCATGCTCTTTATGGCTCAGCCAGACCTGGTCGAAACGTTGCAGCCAAAACTGATGGCGCGGCCCCGGATTGACGTTTCTCTCTAGCACACCTATTCGCGAACGACTTAATAATGTGGCTGCATAAATGCACGTCTTTGGCCCCTTGCGAGAACCCTTCCAGATATTGGGGGGAAATCCGGCGGGAATGAGCCCAATCAGTTGGTCGGGTAACGACGCCTCCCTGAACCAGACGATATCGCTACTGGCTGCCTTTTCCCCTGTCTCTTGCTGGCAGTCATTCATGGAAGCACTACGCAGCCGCTTGCGCACAGCGTCAGTCACGGCGCGGTAAGTCTGCATATTGATCGGTTCATAACCCGCGCTGACGTTTACTGCCGGAACGCTGACGCTGATTCCGTCCCCTTCATTAACGAAGAATACGGCAGCAGCAGGAAAATAGGACGAGGCCCAGAACGAGGAGTAAAAATCGACAAGATAGCTCCCTAGCGCAAACAGCATACCGGGTGCTTTAGGACAATCCGCTTCTTTATCACAGAATAACGAGAAAGGCATATCGACGCTGGACTCGCGGCCTTCAAACAGACGGCCTCCCCACTCTGACGAAGTGGGGATTTGCTTAAAGCTGTTCACACGCGGTACGGAAAGATAATACAACTGTCCGTTTTGGTTACGGAGTTGACGCAGGAAAATCTCTTGTTCATGGGCATAGCCCACCAGCGTAGAGAAATCGAGAGTGAATCGATTGACTTCCTGCTTAATGATGCGCTGCGTGCCCCAATAGAAACCCGCAGCCAGAACGATAGCCAGCGCAATAAGGCCCAGTAGCACCCAGTTTTGCCTACGAGAAGTGTGCGCGATCCGACTAAACGGTGTTTCCAGCATAGAATTCGGCTACCTCTCAAGTGGAAGACCTGTCAAAACGGAATGCAAGGTTCGTTTGTTAAATAATAATTCATAGGGTCTGAAATTGCCTCAACCTAAGCTAGGCTGTGCGCACATTTTTCAGGATAACTCGCATTGAGTATGTTTTCTTCAGCAAAGCCCGAAAATAGATGAGTGCTCATGAGAGACAACATAGCCAAGTAAAGAAGTCAAAACGATGACCATGATTGAAAGTATCCAGAATGAGATGGAAAAGGTGCTCGCTTGACCGTTTTTTCTCCACTTCACACGAGGGGCTTTCACAGGCTTATCACTCTCGACGTCAATCACGTACCTCTTGTTAATCATAAAGCCTTTTTTTGGCAGCGTAATGATCAGATCGTCATACGCGGTAAGGCTGGAAATACTCTTTCTTAACAGGCTGATCTGATTATTGAGATTATTATTCGATGGCCTTAACCCATGGTTAGACCATACGGTTTCCAACAGGTATTCACGGTCCACACCGGCAATGTTTTCAAGCATCTCAACAAGTAGCCTAGATGAAGTAAAGCCTATTTCTATGCTCTGCTCCGGCGACTCTTGCAAAAACAGCGTTCTGTTATCGCTATCAAATACTAATCTGGCATTAATGATATACTTCATATTATTCTATATTAGCAAAAACGAAATAATTAAACCCAGCCTGGGTTAAACGGATATTATATTTAATCGCGTAATTCAACAATCGTATACTCTGAAAATTCAAGTTATACGCTGGCGACAAGACCGACAGCCACCAGCACGCAACTTGAAGTATGATGAGTATATTCATGCCTTTTCTCTAGGGTGGGCGACTAGCCAGCATCTGAAGTCACCTTTATGTTTTAAGTTTAACTTGGTCATAGCTTTGGTTTTATGTGTACTTACCGTCTTTTGATTAATGCCAAGTATCTGCCCAATCTGAACATTGGTTAATCCTCTGGAGTAATAGGATAACACCGCTGTTTCACGTTTAGTCAAAGGCCTAATCGATTCAATGCCGTATTGAAGTACCGGCTGCGCGTACATCATATCTATCTGGCTGAGAATAGTATTGGCAGACTGATTGCGTTGAATATACTGCACTCTGGCATTATGCACGTCACGTGTTGGCACCATGCTCGACTGAATAATAAATACCACATCAGAATTTATCATGGTGTCAGCACAGCGGTATTGTGCCAGTTTATCACTGGAAATAAACGCCATAGAGTAATTCGTGTTTATATTAACAGTTTCTTCGAACTTAACCCGAATGCTTTTACTGCCAAAGTATTCAATCAAAACATGCTTAAGTCCTTCTGAGAAAATTTTATCATTATCCACTATAAGTATTTTCATTGTGTAATATCCAAGGTTTAATAATTTACTTATACACTTCATACTTCAAGTTGCTTGGGTGTTGGCTGTGCCCTGTTGCCCCAGTCACATAGTGGGCTATGCTCCTGGGGTCTCCAGTGCTTGCCGCCTACAAGCAAATCGAATTATTTAGTGTATAGGTCAGTTAAAAGTCACCAACATTTCGGCAGAAGCGTCCACGTTGCCGACCGGCAAGCTGCTCCCCCCCGAACATAATCGCCAGGTGATCTGGTTAGTGGTATTTTGTGTCGTCTGCGCACTGGTAATATTACCAATCTTGAGCAGGGTATTATCAAACGGCACACCGTTGCTGCCCGTACAGCTGCCACTGCCCGTCACGCCACGATCAATTTCGCCCGTAATATAGCCGCCGCCCTGGCTTAGCGACAAACGCGTTGGCGATCCTTGATACAAACCGGTTAGCGCCCTAAATTGCACATTGATATTGGCATTGATTTCAGATGCACTGTCTTGCGAACAATAAGTCGTCAACACGTTGGTCTGCGAACCTAGCTCAGCACCGCTCTGAATATTTTTGGCTACCGCACCAAAATTAATCTGCACGGGCGTATTCACTGTACATTCCAATGTCGAAATACGCAGCGTCATATTCCTGGCAAATATTGGAGAAAAACCGACGTAACCATTTCCAGAAGTGGTGAAATTTACATTAGTGAGTGAAATATTGTCCTGCTTTTTTTGTGTTCCATCGGCCACCATTACCCAGGTGCCGGTGGCCGTGGCATTGATATAGGTACTGGGTTTGTAAAAATTAGCCACACTTGACATTCTCGGTGCTAAACACCAACTTCCGCCCATTAACGGATTGGTGATTATCGCCCCGCCGGATGTATTTCCTTGCGTACTGGGCAAGCCAATCGTTCCACTGAGCGTTTCCGGGTTACCGTTAGCCAATACATAGTCAGCAGAAATTGTTGCTCTGGGTATTATTCCAACGCCGGGTGCTATTTTGAAAGCCTTATACCCTGCTATCACCGTCAGCGCACTTTCTGGTATACATTGAGACGTTGTGACGCCTGTAGGCACAATATATGCCACGCTGCTATAAGCGTATAAATCGGGATTCGGAAAGTTGGGCGTTGTCGTAGGAACCCTATTTGTTACATTAAACGGCATTCCTTCCCACACAATACCGCTGCCTTTACCAATAGTAATGGTTTCAGCCTGGGCAAATTTACCTGTCAATATTGCTAATAGCGCCAGTAGGCTCAGTTTATTGGCAACACGCCAAAAGGTTTGATGTTCTGTTTTCATTAATCTCGTTCCTATCAGCTATTCTCGCAGCGCGCCGTTAACTGGCGTACCGGGGTGGACGTCTGCTCGGTAAAGCTGAACGCTGCACGGCATTGTTGGCTCGCCTCATTGCCCCATTTCGCCCTCAGTTGGCCCGTTTGCGGTAAACCGCTCAGGTAGACCTGCCCCGCCTCACCGACGATACCGGTGTTATTCTCACCCGCTGCACCGCCCTCAAGCGTTACTAGCGTGCCAAACGGGATGCTGGTCTTGCCCCGCTGTAATGTCACCAGCGCTTGATAGCCCACCCGCGTATCGAACTTGGCCATCACCACTGCGCCTTTAGTGGGATAGACGTTGAGACTGGAGTGCACTATCTCCACATCGTCAGGCAAGGTTGCCGGGTTCAGGCTGATATTGTTGCTCTGGTAGTTCGATAGATAAGGCACCAGTGCAAAACCGCGACTATCGGTGCGCACGTTTCCGTTCATCACTTCGACATCGCCCGCGCTTGGCGCATTGACCACCGCGACGGAATTCCCCAGCATTTGCCCCAGCGTTACGCCTTGCGGATGTATCACCACGCTGCCGTTGCCGCTGAGATTCAGCGAACGGAACGCGCTGCCGTAGCTGTAACCTATGTTTGCCTGGCCCTTAGTCCCCTGATACCCGGCGTTCAGCGTTCCATTATCGCTGCTTTCGCTGTTCGACCACCCTTGCATGGCGCTGTAAGCAAGCCGATCGTCCATCGCGTTACCGCTGATCCCCACCTGCTGTTGCACATCCCCCTGATTGTTATGCGTCATCTGATAATTGGCATAGCTGTGGTTCAGCGCCGGGCTGGAGTTGAACAGGCTAAAGGGCACCTGCATGTTGAACGATAACTGGCGATTCTCCGGCCAGCTGTCATTCCCCTTGATTCGGTCAATGCTGTAGGCAAGCCCGTAGCTCACGCCGCGAAAACTGCCGTTGTAACCCGCCGAAACGTTATTGTTCACGCGATCGTTGCCCCAAAAGTCGTTACGTGAGGCAGACAGATACAAAGCCCCCTGCGCCCCCAACTGTTGGCTGAGTCGCACCTGAAAGTTAGAGCGCTGGCGTTCCAAAGACCACGGCACCTGCCCCTCATTAAGCTGAAAACCATGATTATTGAAATCTGCAAAACTGTAGTAGTTGCGGGTTGAATAACGGTAAGCGGTGAGATCGACCGACGTTCCGGTACTCAACAGACTTTTGCCATAACGCAGCCGATAGGATTCGCCTTGCTGCCTGCCATTCGTATCCTTCAGTTTGGCGCTGGACGTTGTCACGTCAGCCGATAGCGCCCCCAACGCACCCAATGAAGCTCCAGCCCCTGCCGCCAGAGAAACATAGTCTTCCGCTATCAGCCCCCCGCCATAAAGGGTGACGTTCTGCGGCAAGCCATACATAAAAGTGCCCAAGCCAAAGGTCGCTTCGCGTGATCCTTGGGTAATTCCACCGTTGTAGCGCCCGGTAGTGAACTCATATTTGAGCGCGCCAGGGCGTTGCATCACGGGTAAGGAAGAGAGCGCGACCGTTTGAGTACGCACACTGCCGTCAGCTTCGGTGATGCTCACCGTCATATCGCCACCCTGCCCCGTCTGATACAGGTCATCGATACGAAAAGGCCCTGGTGCAACATAGGTTTGATAGACCACACTGCCATTCTGGCTCACAGTGATACGTGCATTCGTCTGTGCAATCCCTGAGATCTCCGGGGCAAAACCGCGTTGGCTACCGGGCAACATCTCTTCGCTGGAATTAAGCTTGATGCCGCGAAAGGGAACACTGTCAAACACCTCATTCCCAGTGCTACTTTCACCAGCCAGTATCTCTGAACGCCATGCACGGATGTCTCGCAGCAAGTAGGTGTTGCTAAAGCGGGTGCTCTGGGTGCTTTGCGATATCGAATCACTGCTGTTGCCGTTACGGATGTAAGCCATGTCGCTGCGCAGACGCCATGCCTGCCAGTTCAACCCGCCGCGCAGATTGGCAAACAGATTGGTTTGCTCACTGCTGCCCATACCTGGCTGGGCGCTTTGCCAACTGCGGCTGCCGCTCAGACTGTAGTTCATGAGCATGGCAGGAACCCCATCGTCCCACTGCGCGGGATCAACATAGCCTCTGGCATTCTGCTGCATGGCTATCTGCGGAATGCTGAGATCAAGACGCAGTTGTGCCAGGTCAAAATGCACCTGAGCATCAGGGATCAGCGTGGTCAAATCATTAACTGGAACCTCATCCGCCAGGCCGTTAAATTGGGGTAATGCCGAAGTATTAACCCCCAGTTTGTTCAACAAAGCCGGTGTCAATTCAGGTTGGATTATCCCTTGAGTATTCTTTTTAAACACCATGGTCTGCTGCCCTTGATCAACCTGATTCACCCATAGCGAAACCAGATAACGCCCTTCGGGTACACTACCCGTGGTTTCATAGGAACTCAGATCGCTGATTACGGACTGGTCGCCCCCCAAAGCCAGCAGCGCTGGGTCGAAATAGTCACGCGCTTCAACGGGTAAAGAGCCAATCATTAACAAAGTGCCTGCCAGCGTTGGAAATACTGCTGAGTTATTAAGGCGTCTCTTCATTATTATTCTGTCCATCGGCCGTACGCCCCTAATAACAAGAAAAATCACAAAGTCTGTCGTTGAATTGGGGTATCCCACCCATCTTCATCAATCAATTTCCACGCCACGGTGCCTACGGCACCGCTAGGCAATGAATAACGTTGTTGCCCTTTAGGCGGTACCATCAGGCGCAATGCGGGTTTCCCCAGCTCGATGCTGCCAACCTTCAGTTGCGAAAAGGTCAGCCAGTAGGGTGTCGGGTTTTCCACCAGCAACCTGTCCCCTTCACGGTGAAATCGCAGTTGCGAGGCCACATCGGCCACTGCCCGCTTGGCCAAACCTGCCGGGCGATAGAAAAGCTTCATATTGCTCACGACGGTGAGTGCCATCTGGCCCGCAGGTTCCCGTTCGCTGGTTTCTTGCTTCGCCGGGATCGCCTTCATAGAGATAAAAAACACTGACTCACGATCGTTCGGCAGCAGTTCACCATTGCGCCGAATACGCAGGGTCAGTTCGCTGTTGGCCTCTAAACGAGCCAGCGGCGGTGTAACAATAAAAGGCATCTTCTGTTGCCCGTTGTAACTCAGGTCAACATCCCCATTATTGGGATCGACTGGCCGGATCCAGGACTGCATCAGGTAAGGAGCAGCACTTTTGTTATTTACGGTTAACGTCACGCCCTTCTGCTCACTCTCTGGGTAAATCACCCGCAGTACATGAAAGGAGATCCCTGTGGAACCAGGCACTGCGGCCTTGGCGCCAAACAGCGACAACAGGCAGCAAATAAACAGCATCACGGTTCGAATCGGTCGTTTCATTTTGATTGTTCCTGCTTGGCTGGCATTGCCTGTTGGCACTGCCCAGACAATCCACCGAAGTCATTAATCGCCTGCCAATACACCTGCCTGACCGGCTTGCTTACCGGATAAACTTCACTGTTCATCGGTGCAATCATTGAAGGCTGAACATCCAAATCGATGACGGTGTGATCAAACTTCAAATCAGCCAATGAGAGAAAATAAGGTGTTGGATTCTCAATGCGCACCCCTTTCGACGTAGGGGCCACTCTCATTCGGCAATAAGCGTTATCTGGCGTAATCTTCAGCCCTTCTGGTCGATAGAACAGTTTGATAACAAACTGGAACCCCATCGATAAACGGGCTTCATTGGTAATCGGCTCGGATTGCGCCGGTATCGCCGACACTGAAAGATAAAACAGTGACTCACGATCGCTTGGCAATGGGTGATCCTGTTTGAGGATCCGCAACAACTGGTTACTCTCAGGGCCTAATTTAAATAACGGCGGCGTTACCACAAAGGGAGCTACTCGGTCATTATTCAGCTCAGACTGAACGCGGCTTTGGATCAGGTAATTTTTCGCCCCAGTATTTTTTACCGCGATGGTTTGCGCTTTATCAGTGGCGGAAAAAATCACACGCGTCTGACTTAAACTGACACCACCACGGGTTGCCTCCATCGTTGCTCCTGCTGAAAAAACCATTAGCAGCAGGGGGATAAGTGAAAAATATGAGCGTGGCATAGCTCCCTCAGCGATAAGCAAAAACAAACATCAAGTTGGCTGTCACCGCTCCTGGTCTGGCCGTGGCACAACCCGCGCTGCCACCACAACTGACGCCAGCAAAAAACGGCAATGCTTGATCGGTAGGCGCTTGCCCCACTGCCGCCAACGGGAAAAAGTCACCGGATTTAACCTCCGTTGCGGCGTAACTTGGCGAAGTTGCCCCCTGCACCACCATCACTCCTGCACCCCCTGCAGTAGAATCACTGCTACGAAATAACCACTTACCATCCTGGGTCGCTCCAGCCCCTAGCAGAGCAATTCCAGGTTGCTGCGCATTACCGGTAACTCCCACGCAATTTTCCGCCCTCAGGGTAAAAGGCTGTAGGTTGGTCAGCACACCGCTGCGCAAGCTTGCTTGCGGTACCTCACCCAGAGGCAGCACGCTTTTGTCGAGGCTCAACGTGCAGGTACCCTGCACAATCGAAGCGGAAAAATTTAATGTCACCGCTTGTGCTCCCAGGCTGAACAGCGTAAGAACGGCTAATACCATCGCCCTATGGCAGAGCGTGTTTAAATTCATCGACGCCACCCTGATCGTTAATCGTTTGCCACTCAATAGCCCCGCTTCTCACCGAGGTGGGATATACATGAGAATCAAATGGCGCAATCATCAACGCAGCAGGCGAATCCAACTTGAGGTCTTGACCGCCAAATTTGATGCCAGCCAGACTGACAAAATACGGTGATGGGTTATTAACCCTCAGCCCATTGTTCTCCCGGGAAAATTGCAACCCTTGCTGTGCTTCGGTAGAGGTTGATGGCAAGCCTTCTGGGCGATAAAACATTTTGATGATATTCCCTACCCCAAATTGCACCGCCGCCTGTACTCCGGTATTCGACTGCTTGGCCGTTGGCCCTTTACTGGCAGGAATGGCGGTGGCTTTAAAATAAAAAACTGACTCGCGATCTTTGGGTAACGCCACGCCATTACCGGCAATGCGGATCTGATTCACGCTTTTGGGTTCCAAGCGAAAAACCGGCGGTGTCACCATAAAAGGTGTTGAGTCGCGGCTCTCTGCACTCTGGCTGAGGGAGACCTGAACCAGATAGGGTATGGTAGGTTGGGTATTCCGCACCGAGACCGAGATACTGTCCGCCCCCTGCGGGTAGATCAACCGCGTGGCATTGATACCGAAACCATCCGCCAGTGCCGCTGACGAACAGGACAGCAGCGCCATCATCGAGAGAAAAAACAGGTTCAGACGCTTCATTGACTTACTCCTGGTGGAAAAAAACAGGCAGCAGAACTGCCTGAGGTTGATGAAAAAGTCGCCTTCTGACCCGAGATACTCGGGCCTAGCGCACCGAGGGGCGCTCCGACGGCTTACGCCGTTACGACCCCATCGGCACGCTCTCCCTAATAACGGGGGTTTGTCAGCAGTCTGAGGCAGCAGAACTGCCTGTAAAAACGCTTAGTTATAAGAAAAGCTGAACAGGATTGGTGCGTTAACGCCACCAAGGCTTATGCCTGTGGTAGTGGTTGAGGCCAAACCAGCCTGCAGGCTTAACGTTTTAGTATTGAAATCGCTCGCTGCTGGCGTTCCACCTGCAGTAGCTACCGTTAATTTCTGACCGCTGGTGATGAAAGTATTTGGCGTAGCTAACTCATTCAACATGATGCCGGTGTTAGTTCCGGTGGAGTTAAACAGGTTAGGATTGCCCCCCAGCGTTTGACCACTGACCACCAGATTGGCTGTATCGGCAGCCTGTAGAGGTATCTGGCAGTTATTCAAACCCACGGTGAAGGTTTTCTGGCTGGCAGGAATAGGGGTTGCAACACCGGTAAATTGGGTCGCTGTATAGTTACCCAAATCAAGGCTATTGGTAGACAGAGAAACGTCGCAGGTGGCAGCAACTACGTTAGCCGTGACGGTTAATTGAGCGTTAGACGCAGCTTGAGCACTTCCTGCCGCAACAATTAACAGCAGAGCAGCAGGAGTCAAGGTGGAGATTGCTTTACGCATTGTACTATTCCTTTGTGTATAGTCTTTCATATTTAAATAAATGTGTATTTTCTCTTAATACTTTCTGTTATTCGTTAATTAAAAAAACAGAAAGCAATTTCCCCATAGGGGACCATAAAATGATCGCCTCTGGTGTTTTCATTAATTCTTAGCGGATTTAATGATATTGGGCATAATGCAGTATTAACGTTTCAATCCGTCTGCACCTAACTCAATGAGGGTGTATTATCCAAATCTTTCGTCCATGTTATATAAGGATATCCTTAAAGTACTCGTAATGACTTTACCAGTAGGTATACTCGTCATACTTCAAGCTGCACATGCGTTGGCTTGTTACTCAGTTCGCTCCTGATCGTTGCCGTGTTACTCGGTCCAAGTCTGGGCTGTCCCCCTTCGGGGCCAACACCCGTGCTGTCCAAAAACGCATGGCGCTTTTGTTGTGCAACTTGCATGATTAAGAGCATATACGGCAGATAAGAATGCGATAAATTGGAGCTCTCTGGTAGCCCCATTACACTCGCTAAAAATAATCAATATACTCTAAATAATTCGAGTTGCATGAAGGCGGCAACGCAGTGAATCCCCAGGAGCTTACTCAAGTAAGTGACTGGGGTGAGCGAGGAAAGCCAACACCCATGCAGCTTGAAGTATGACGAGTATACATAAAAAACGCTCACCTTCGCGTGACTATCATTCACAGATAAAACAGTAACAGAGCCATCCCTTCATCGTTAGTCTATATCTGAGCCTCGTTAATATTCATTAATAACCCGCTATTGTCAATAATATGCCTAGAGCAAAAAAACAAACTTAACACAATGATTTTAAATAGTTTTACTTTTAAAACGCCAGTCTGGCAGTTCAATAAACCCCAAGTTGGAACTTTACTCTATATAAAATAGCAACATAGCCAAATACTCCACAAAAACAACTTAAATTAGATAATAATATCGATTATTGGGGTTTTTTAGGTGTGTAAAACGGTTTAATAAGCCACAGTGTAACTACTGATAAAAAAATATAAGTCATTAATGTTATTTGATTAAATAATATTAATTTTTTTAACTCTATTAGTGAACAGCCTACATTTGTTAATGCCTGCACTCTTACCCCAGCGAGTCATTGGTAGCGCGTGGATAGAGGAAACTATCGTCAATGGCTTACTGCCACTGGCAAACAATCAGGCGCTAAATCATGGGGCACGATACTGATCGTGGGTTCCCTTAGGTGGCTTCAGCAACGGCGACGCTGATAAGAGGTATTCGGGCATACCGACCTGACTGCTTAAGCCAGATACCACAGAACCAGAGTGATACAATCAGTTTTCAATCGTGCAAGGTAAAGCCCATCAGAATAAAAAACATGGCGACCATTATTATTTCCGTCGATATTGCCATGAAAAAGTAGAATATTATCTATCAACGGTTAGCACCAAAAATAGCCGAATTGAATAGCGGAATTTATCTCTCTGATGGAAAAGCATTTAATTTAAAAATCAACTTATAAAGATATCTTATGCCTTTTATTTTAAAATACAATAAAAAAGCATATTGACATAATCTTTCCTTAATGAGCTAATAGAATTTAAATTAATATCAAGCTGATTATTTCACAGTATAAGAAAGCAACAACGAGGATCTATACCCAAAAAAATTCGAGTTGCTTGACAAAAACACAATGCGTTTTTGAACAGCGCTTGCGCTGGCCCCGTAGGGGCGAGGCCCAATTTTGGGCCGAGTAACGCGGCAAGCTTGCGAGGCCCCAGGAGCATAGATAACTATGTGACTGGGGTGAGTAAGCGCGGCCAACACCCAAGCAACTTGAAGTATGAAGGGTATATACGCCAAACACGCTCGAGTGCATATTAATTTAGTTAGTCTTAACAATAAAGGAGCTGTTGTTATGCATGTAAAGACATTAATTACTCCGATTTTATTACCTGCACTCTTTGTTGGCATGGTGCAAGCTGAACCGCTGATAGAGAGTCGCGAATATAAA
The DNA here is from genome assembly GCF_044865145.1 of Serratia aquatilis. Taxonomy (NCBI): domain Bacteria; kingdom Pseudomonadati; phylum Pseudomonadota; class Gammaproteobacteria; order Enterobacterales; family Yersiniaceae; genus Serratia; species Serratia aquatilis. The sequence goes on from NZ_CP173186.1 coordinate 3,186,480, forward strand.
ATATTGCTCGATCCAGCTCATTTCTCTGGTGGTAAAGATCAAGCTAAAAATCAAACCGAAAACTTTTTGAATGATTTCAACACAGAGCTAAAAAAACAAGGCTTAGCGGATACCGTTAAGAAAGAATTTAAAGCCGATAAAGTGCGTCTTGTTTCGTTTTATGACACGCCAGGAACGTGTAAATTAAAGGCTGATAACTATGTGGTTCGTGAACGTATTCAGGTAAAAAGCAGCAAGCGTGAAATAATGATGAAGCGCCGCACCAATACTTTGGCTGAATTAGAGGGTGTTACCTTGGCAGGGGCCTCCCCTGATTCATCAAGCAAGGTTGAAACTGATATCGTTCCAGGTAAAGTGGTGTATTCAATTTCCACCAAACAGACAGTGGGTACTGAGCCTCTTGACTCTATTGAGTCACTCGATAAGCTTTTCCCTGATTTAGAGCTAAATTTCAAACAGACAGGAGCATTAGCTAAAGTCAGCAACCTTTCTATCATTGAACATTCATTTGAAGGGCCCGAACTGAAATTAGATGGTCAGTCATTTAAATTTGATTTATCAATCTGGTATGTAACTGATGAAACCAAACCGGTAATAGTTGAGCTATCTTACAAAATTACCGAACCTACGGGTAAATTTTCTGCCGAATCGTTAAGTGGTGCAGAAAAAATAATGAGCACAATTTCTGACATGAATAAATGGGCTGCACCTGAGAGTATGATGAAAACTAACTGGGTTTATCAATATCAACCCGGCTTCTGTAAATGAGTCTTTGAGCGGGCACTGCACAAGAGCAAAGGAACCAGTAATTACCGAATGAATTGGAACTTAGGACGCTGTTTTCGCCCGTAAAACAGGGGATAACGAACTGCTACAGGAATTGGCGACAGCCTTGCTGGAGCGTGGAGCAGAACGTTTGGTGCTAGCCTGTAACGAAATTGAGTATCCATTGATTTTGTTACGATAGGCAGTTTTGCACCTTCGCCTATGCTTGGCCAGGCCATCGCCTAATCACGGACCAAGGAAAGAATCCGAGTAGCAACGTGATTTAGTCGGATTAAACCCCGCGCCAAAAGCACGGGGATAACCTTCACTACTCAGTCGCGGCTTCAAGCGTTATCACTTCATCCCCAGAGACGTTAACCACATCATCGTTAGCGCTGTCTTTCAAGATGATAGCTTGTGCCTGCATGAATTTCCATGCCGCTGGCACGTTTTCGAATACCACCTGATTGAACTGGCTATCTCTCAGAAATGAGATATCTGTCGCTTTGGTATTCTTGAATTTCACATTTTCGAAATGTAACCCACGATGGAAAGCATCGCGCTCAAAAGCAAAACCGTAAGCGCTCTCCATCTCGGCAACAGTCATGCCGTCAACCAGAATACTGTTTTTCTTGCTAGTTCCGTCGATCGTCACGTTCTTCACCGTCACGTCGCGGAACTGTGCAGGCTCGCTGGCGGGCACTGTGTCATTAACATCAGCAGCATATTTAATGGTGAAAACAAACGGCTGTTCGTTAATTGCTACCATCGCATTATCACGGAACAACACGTCACGCGCACCACCGCCATAGTAAGGGCGGCTCTTCATACGCAGGCCGACAAAAGTGAGGTACATCACATTATCTTCTGCACGGATCTTTTCAATCCATGCACCGGTATGACTCCCCGCCACCACCGCACCATGGCCGTTACGGAAATAGTTATTGAAGATCCAGGCACCGCTCTGCGCTTTCTGAGAAAACTCCTGCACGCCAGCACCAAAGCCCGCGGCAAAGTTGACGCAGTCATCGCCGGTATCAAAGAAGTTATTGAATACCATCACATTCTGGCTATTACCGAACTCAATACCGTCGGCGTTGTTGGCATCAAAGGTGGTGTGCGATAACGCATTCATCACCACGTTCTCAGACTCCAGCACCATCACACCGTGGAACGCCGGGTTGAGGATTGTCAGGCCATCAACGTACAAATTACGGATACCGCGCAGGGTCATCAGGCTGGAACGGCGGTTTTTGTACGCCTCTGTCAACGACATCCCCTCATCCACGGCAACCGCAACCTGAGACTTCGCCAGAATACCGTCGTTGTGAACTTTGTCTTCTTTACTGGCGCGGTACTGCGGCAATTTATTGCCGACTTCATCGGCGATCTCATCTACACCGCCCGCACTGATGCCACGCGTCCAGCCATTGCCATCGATAGTGCCTTTACCCACGATACGGATATTTTCAAAAGTCCCCGCATGGGTGCTGCCTTGATCTTTCGCTTCCAATACGTTCAACAGCGATGGCGGGCGTTTTGGCAGCGGTGCTGGTGAGGTATAAGGATACAAGGTATACCCCTTTTCCAACGGATAGTCAGCCGCATCGGCAGAACCCAGCAGCACGGCATTTTCGGCCACTTCAAAGGTCATGTTGCTGTGCAGGAACAACGCCCCGGATTTGTATATGCCTTCAGTCAGTTGCACTTTACAGCCCTGAGAATAGCGCTCAAGCGTACAAGCATCGATGGCACTCTGGATCGCAGCCGTATCCAGCGTCGCCCCATCGCCTTTTGCCCCAAAGTCTTTTACGTCAATAAGATAGGGCTTGGCCGTGGTTTGCTGTTTCACAGTTTCGCTGTCTACCGACTCTTTACCATCGGCATAAACTGCACGGACGGTGAAACTGTATTCGGTTGCTGGTGTTAAGCCGGTCACCGTAAAGTTATGCAGACCAATCTTGGTGTGCCAATCTTCGCTGTCGATATGCTGATAAAAATTATCAATATAAGGTTTGGCTGGTGAGTGCAGATCGTGATTGGCATTAGCGCTGCCAATCAGTTGGCCGTTCACGTAAACGTTGTAATCTTTGATATCGCTATATTGCTCCGGTTTTTCCCAGACTAAAACCACACTGCCCTCATCGAAGGCCAGAGTGGGCACCTGCACCTTCTGCGGTGCCTTAGAACGATCTACAACGTTGTTGTCGCCACCACCCGAAGTATTGTTGTTATCTGGAGTGTTATTGTTGTCCGAGCCGTTATTGTTGTTCGGAGAGTTATTGCTATTCGAAGAGTTACTGTTGTTCGAAACGTTATCACTGTTTGAAGCGTTATCACATCCCATCAGTAAGCCACTGAGAACCACAACGGCACCGAGAGTCAGACTTGGTTTGGGTAAAGAATAAAACATGCAACCTCCTGTATGATGACTATCACGCACTAAGAGCCCTCTTCTTTTATATCCGTTACCTTCCAATCCGCGCGCCATAACTTTCTACCTGCAACGCAAATTATTCAGGGCGAGACGTAATAACAAATTTTTAGAAAAAGGTTAAAAGTAAAATTAACAGCACAACAACATCAGAGTACTTTTTTAATAGAATAAAAAACCCTACGAAATATTATCGCATTCTCAAAAAAACGTTTTTTCACACCTATTTAAAAGTGAAAATAAAAATATGGTTTTACCGGCAACCACTAGGTAAGAAATATCCCACCCATCACACCCACTTATAAACCCCTCTTAACTAAGCAGGAAAAACAAAATACCACAAATAATAAAACATCGTTTCATTAAAGCATGTTGTTATCTTTTTTTCGCGACAGAGCTCAAGTTTTTACCTCCAACTCGCTAAATTTTTAGCAAAAGGATCACTATCAGGGCAGTGCTATGAACGTTTTTTGTTCAAGTAAAGGGCGTGTTAAACCGTTATCCCAGCGTAAGTATCGCAAAAGCAGATATCACACAACGCGTTCCACTCGCTGAGATCCCCCCAAAGATGTGCTCACCGTTTTCCTGAGGGATCACTTGGCATAATGCAAAAATACGGATCTCCCCTGACGGAAGTAAAATGATGCCTCAAGCATGCAGCCGCAGCTAAAGCCCCGTCGCTACCTGCCAGCATTTCACACTGGCAGTGTAAATAGGTTAAATTGATTTTTTACAATAAAAATAGTACTTTAACGTGAATTATTTTACCGAATACAGGATCCCATATGCCAATAATTCAATCCATTGAACGCGCTTTGAAGATCCTGGATCTTTTTAATGAACAGACGACAGAGCTAAAAATCACCGAGATCAGCAAGCTGATGGGGCTGAGTAAAAGTACCCTACACTCAATTCTCAAAACATTGCAGTTGCACGGTTATATCGACCAGAATCGCGAAAATGAAAAATACCGTCTTGGTATGAAACTGGTCGAGCGTGGCTACTTCGTTGTCGCATCGATGGATATTCGGCAAAAGGCCAAAGGTTGGCTTACCGACCTTTCGCTAAAAACGGGGCAAACCACACATTTGGGGATCCTGGAAGGAGGCGAAGGTGTTTATATTGAAAAAATTGAAGGGAAGCAGGCGGCAATCGCTTATTCACGCATTGGGCGGCGATTGCCCATTCACTCCACCGCAATGGGTAAAGTATTGATTGCCTGGCTGAACGATGCAGAGCGTGATTCTTTACTACTGGACTATGACTATACCCTGTATACCCAAGCGACCCTCCAATCGCGAGCTGCATTGCTGGAAACGCTGGTTCAGGTCCGTCAGCAGCATTACGCCATCGATAACGAAGAGAATGAACCGGGTGTGCGCTGCGTTGCGGTACCCGTTTGGGATCACGAAGGAAAAGTCATTGCCGCCCTGAGCCTGTCTACGCTGATCTCGCGGGTGAATGACAGTGAACTGATGCATTATCGTCAACTACTTCAAGAGACGGGATACCAGCTATCGCTCGAACTGGGCTATCCCGGTACATCACCAAGATAGCCCATCCGGCAACAGGTTATTGTTCAGCCGCTGGTTGGTAACTGAAGTAGTCAAAATCCGCGTAACAACCGTCTCCGCTGATGTCTTCGCAATGTAAGCCGACAAACGCCCCGGTAAAGAAGCCTCGCCCGGCGATGTAATCGTCTGAAAGCTTCCATGACTCAAACCGCAACGGGATCGGTTGCCAGTGCTCACCATCAAACGAATAACTATAGCCATAGTGAAGCGGCTCCACGTCTACCCTTAGCCAAACTGTCTCAACATCCTCAGGTACAAGAACTGGCGTTTCGTGCAGTGGCCAACTGGGTACGTTGCGATCCAACTGCGTTATCTTGAGCGTTCTTCCAACCCCCTCTTCCCGGTCAACAAAACAGTAAGTCCAGTTTTTGGTGTTGTAATAACAGGTTAAACCCGCACTTTGCTGAAAATGTTGCGGGGAAAACTGCATGCACGTCTCGGCGCGGAAGGCAAAATGCTGCCAGCGACGGGCAACGGTAGACTGGGTAAAGGTGGAGATCAGAGAATCATTGCCGTACAGGCGCAGAAATCCTTTACGCACGGTGAGAGAACCCAGCTGTTCATCAAAAGGAATGCGCAACGTCTGCAGGTGAGGATTCAACACAGCAGAATCGAAATCGTCACACCAGCACGCTTCCACTACCGCTTCCTGCTCTTTCATTTGCGGGCCAGCAACCGTTACTGCGGCCTGTTTCCCCCCCTCAACCCACGGCCAGTCATCGCGCCAGTAGATCCGTGCAATTCCGGTTTCCCGGCCCAATGAACAATATCCGCGCCCACCGGAAGCAAGCAGTGGCACGCCAGGTAAGCGCTGCGGTCTGCTGGTGAGATAGGCCATGTACCACTCGCCGGTGTGCGTTTCCAGCAATGAGCCGTGGCCACTCTTCTGCAATGGGTTTTCCGGAAGATGCCAACTGGTCATCATGGTAACGTCCGGGTGCAATTCGTATGGGCCATCAATGGTTCGCGAGCGCAGCACCACTACGGCATGCTCGTAGCTGGTTCCCCCTTCAGCTACCATCAAATAGTAATAACCGCCTTGCCGATAGAGATGTGCGCCTTCGGTATAGCGCAGGGCTGTACCGGTGAACAGAGTTTTTCGCTCAGGGGACAGCGCCTGCCGCTGCGGAAAATATTCCTGTAACACTATCGTGCAGTGTGGATCGCTGTGATGACGCGGCCCCCACGGGCGATAAATGTAGTATTTTCGCCCATCATCGTCATGAAACAACGACGGGTCAAAACCACCATTCCCCATCGAGATGGGCTCACTCCACGGCCCTTCAATCGATGGAGCGGTCACCAGATAATTGCGACCGTTTTTCCACGGAGAGTCCACAACCTTCACATCGGTGTATAGCAGCCAGAACAGGCCATCCGCATAGCTCAGGCAAGGGGCCCAAATGCCACCGGAATCGGGATTGCCCTTCATATCCAACATCGAGACGCGGTCGAGAGGGCAACTGACCAGCGACCAGTGCTTAAGATCCCGTGAATGGTAAATTCTGACACCAGGGAACCATTCGAAAGTCGAAGTAGCAATGTAATAGTCTTCCCCCTGCCGACACAATGAAGGATCGGGGTTAAATCCAGTTAAGATCGGGTTTTGAATCTGATACATAGCATGTCTCCCTTAGTTCGATGTCGCCGTAGCAGCAACCAGACGCTCTTCTTCTTTCCGCGCCCGGCCTCTTAAGAGTTCCTGGCTTATCTCTTCCACCCGCTGGCTGGTCAGTTTGTAGAAGGAGAGCATGATGAACATCCCCACATACAGCACGACCGGCACAATGCAGAACAGTATTTTGATGGTGAATAATACGTTGTCGGGCTGGACGGTATTGCTGGCAGAATAGTTCACAAACGCCAGGATCCAGCCAACAAGTGCTCCCCCCAGGGCGAGGCCTATTTTCAGGCTGAACAGATAGGTTGAAAACACCAGACCATCAAGACGACGCCCACTCCGGCTCTCTTCATAATCGACCACGTCTGACGCCATTAACCATTGCAATGGTGTGGTGGTATTAAAGACAAACAGGAACACAATATTCAACGCGAAGATCATGGCTATATTTTCTATTGGGGTCAAAAATATCAGTATGCTAAGCAATGAATAAATAACAATAATTCCTTTAAATGATGTAACGCGATCGAAACGGCCTAAAAGCCGTGAAGAGCACAGCGAACCCAGCATGGCGGCTATACTGCCGTATAACAAAAATTGCGTGGCAAGCTCAGGATGGTCCATAACATATTTGACAAAATAAAGAGTAGCCCCGCCGCGCACCACGTTAGAACAAGTTGCCATCATTTTGAACACACACATTATTCGCCATTGGGTATTACCTAACAGTAACTTAAGGTCTTTTGACACCGATGAATTTGGTTGAACCTCAAATTGGTAGCGTTCTTTGGTATTAAAAAAACAGATGAGAAGTAATACGACGCCACTTAAACCCAATACGCCCATAGCACCGAAATAACCGACCTGTTCGTTCCCTTTGCCAATAATAGAGACCAATGGTAAGGCTACTCCGCTAATCGCCAGCGAACCTGCTGCTGCGAGGAAGAAACGCCAGGATTGCAACGCATGTCGTTCTTTGGGATCTGCCGTTAGTACACCAGGCATAGCGCAATATGGCACGTTAACGAAAGTATAAACTAGCGTTAACAATATATAAGTAATTGATGCATAGATTATTTTTCCCTGTTGTGAAAAATCAGGCGTATAAAAAGTCAGAACACAAACTACGCCAAAAGGAATTGCTCCCCATAACAAGTAGGGACGGAACTGCCCATGACGCGTACGCGTTCTGTCAACGAGTAATCCCATCAACGGGTCGGTGACTGCATCCAAAATCCGGGAAACGAGGAACAGCGTTCCCATAATCCCTGCTGAAAGTCCAAAAACATCTGTGTAGAAATAGGCCAATAAAAACATTGTCGCCTGCCAGACAAAACCGCAGGCGGTATCACCCAACCCATAGCCGATTTTATCTTTCATGGTTAATTGCATTTCTAACCCCCCACTTATGATGTGGCATTGAATGTCAACGGAGGTATCTACAAAATGAGAAAACGTAACAGCCAGCACTTTGTAAAAAACCCTTGGTAGTGCTTTTACTCATTATCTATTTGACGATGCAATAATAGGAATTTCAGGCAAACTTCAACAATGACAATATTTAATTTGATAATTATGATTTTTAGTTTTTGTGATAACACCAACACTTGAATACTTTAGATAACTCATGCAATATTACTTAAAATATTCAGATGTAAAAAAGCAGAGTTTTCAATAAGTCGAAAACTCTCTGATTGAGAAATGAGTTTATTACCGGGCAATAATACCCGATAATAAATTACGCAGCCAATCTACACTTAAATACCCAGCGCTTTTTTCCCAGCATTAATGACCTCAATAATTTTATCGGTATCATAAATACATCCCTTCCAGGTTCCTCCGCTGACCGCCTGCAATGCTGCCCATAACCGGGTATCGTCGGGTAAGAAATCATGTGCATGCAGGGCCGGATGCGGCGGACGCGCCGCCAGAATTTCACGCCCTTCGTCAGGCGTGACACGCTGAGTTTCACTGCCGATAAAGTTTACACTGCCACTGAGGGTCAACCGATCGACAATAATTTCAATCATGTCATTATCGCGCAGCTTGCCAATTGGCCCGCCTGCCAATGCTTCTGGGGCGATATGCCCCAGACATGCTCCGGTCGAGACGCCAGAAAAACGGGCATCGGTTATCAGCGAGACCGTTTTCCCCCAAGAGAGATGTTTCAATGCAGAAGTGAGCTGATATGTCTCTTCCATGCCGGTTCCTGATGGCCCGCCACCGATCACTACCATAATATCGCCCGATTGAATGTCACCATTCTTAATCGCATTGATCGCCAGTTTTTCTGCTACAAACACCCGAGCTCTACCGGTATGGCGGTAAACACCGTCTTTGTCCACCACCGTCGCATCAATTGAAGTCGCTTTAATCACCGAGCCTTCAGGCGCAATGTTGCCAACTGGGAAAGCGATGGTCGGCGTCAACCCTTTGGCTTTGGCCAATCCTGGCGACATAATCACATCATCAGGGCTGACCCCATCCTGATCCCTCAGGCATTGGCGGAATTTTTGTCGCCGTTTTGACGTGGCCCACCAGTCCAGGTTTTCACCCAGAGTTTTCCCCGTTACGGTCATGACCTCTTCATGCAATAAGCCCAGTTCTCGCAGGTGTAACATCACCTCAGGAACGCCACCTGCCAGGAAGGCGCGTACGGTAGGATGATATTCCGGGCCATTGGGCAAAACGCTAACCAGACGCGGGACTTTACGGTTTATCCGCGTCCAGTGTTCTACATCGGGAAGTTTACAACCCGCAGCGTGGGCAATTGCCGGAATATGCAACAGTAGATTGGTCGAGCCACCAAAAGCGGCGTGCACCACCATGGCATTTTCGATAGCCATGTCCGTCAGAATATCACGCGTGGTGATCCCTTTTTCATCCAAGGCGGAGACCGCGCGGACAGACTGACGCGCAATCTCCAGCCACACCTCCTGACCAGATGGCGCTAACGCCGAGTGAGGTAAAGCCAGCCCCAGCGCTTCAGCAACAACCTGAGACGTCCCGGCAGTGCCCAAAAACTGGCAACCACCACCCGGTGAAGCACAGGCCCGACACCCCAGTTCAGCGGCTTCCTCAAGTGAGAGTTCGTGATTGGCATAGCGGGCACCTATGGTTTGAACCTTACCGGCGTCTTCACCTACAGTGGGAGGCAGCGTCACCCCACCCGGTACCAGTATGGTGGGCAAGTGGTGCATTGAAGCCAGTGCGATCAGAGTGGCTGGCAATCCTTTATCACAGGTCGCGACCCCGATGACCGCCCGGCACGTGGGTAATGAACGAATAAGACGGCGGAACACAATCGCGGCATCATTGCGAAAAGGTAAAGAGTCAAACATGCCATGGGTGCCCTGTGAGCGCCCATCGCAGGGGTCGCTGACAAACCCGGCAAAGGGAATGCCACCAAGCCGCGTGACCTCTTTAGCAGCGGCTGACATCAGCAACCCTATTTCCCAATGCCCAGTGTGGTAGCCAAGAGCGATAGGCCGACCATCTGAGTGACGGATCCCCCCCATGGTTCCCAACAGCAGCATCTCTTTCCCGGTAAGTTTGTTGGCATCCCAGCCCATACCCGCGTTTTGTGTTAAACCGAACAGATTACCGCTGGGCGATTCCATCAGCATTTGCGGTGTCAACGGTAATGCACCCTCGGGACCAGACGCATGGGTGCGGATAGCATAAAAATAGTCATCCTGGGCGGTAAACAGGTTCTCAAGTGACATAGTCAGTTTTCCCCATCAACACAATTCAAGTTGCTCAAGGAGCTGTTTTAACCGCGCACGGGATTGCGGCGCCAGTGGCCGTGAGGGCGGTAATGTCCATGTAGAAATCTCTCTACCGCAGAGTACGATGGCCTCTTTAATAACATTCACAAAGGGTGTGTCGAACTGATAGATCTGTGGAATTTGCAGCAGTGTCTGGTGGTATTTTGCTGCCAGATCAAGATCACCCGAGCGGTAAGCTCGCAGCAACAATACTGAGAGCTGTGGAGCAAAATTACTGCTGGCGGAGATAGCACCGTCACCACCAAGCAGTAACGTGTTGAACAAATGATCGTCAAAACCACTTAGCACACAGAAATTAGGGTGGGCAGACTTCACCGTAATGATCATCGCTCGCAGGTGGGCGATCGAGTCGATAGTATCTTTAATTCCGACAATGTTTTCACGGGTATCAGCCAGCCGTTTAACCAACGAAGGTGTCAGATCCTGCCCTGTCAGCGCTGGAAAGTTATAGAGCATCACCGGCAACGTCACACTATCAGCCACCTGCTGGTAATAATCGATCAGATTCTGTTCCGAGACTTTCCAGTAGTAAGGATTAATCACCACAATGCCATCCGCCCCGCTAGCTTCAGCGTGCTGGCTCAGATGCAACGTCTCCCTGGCGTTGGTGCCTCCGGTGCCAATCAATACAGGTACACGCCGATTAACATGGCACACGGCAAATTCGGCGATCTCTTTGCGCTCTTTAGCGGAGAGCTGCGAGAACTCCCCTCCACTGCCCAAGAAGAAAAGCCCATCGACTTCTGCAGCAATCAGGTCATCAATAAGTGCTGCAGTTCCTTGTTTGTCGAGTTGACCATCTGAAGTGAAAATAGTCGAAACAGGCGGAATTATCCCCGAAAAATTAACAGTTTGCGGCATGAGATCTCCTTAGGTTGCGCGGTGTGAATAGCATCATTAATTATTTTGTTCTACATTATAGAACAGTGTTCTTATTTATATTTTAAGATACTAATCACCCTCAACGCCGACGTAAACCTCCTCGAACGGGACAATGGTTGATTTTTTAGGCTGGATCACAAATGAGTGTCGACTGTTCTGGCATGACGGCAAAAAAGAGAGAGCGCGCGGCAGTAATAGGAGGTAGTAATGATAGCTTGTTTCAAAGTGTCACCATTCCGAATGTGATGCTGCGGAGGTAAAGGAAGCTTCTGGTAGTCGACCTATTGATTTATCAACAGAAAACGCTGGGTTTCGGATTCAGAAGCATCGATTACGGGATCAAGATCATCGATTTCGGCGAAAGACCAAATTTGATCGGATAAGACCGTAATCAGTGATCGGTTAAAACCGTAATCGATGGTCGGATTGGGCCGAAACATGCAACAGGCCAGAAAGGTGAATAATACGCTGGAAGAGGTGGCTCGCGCCTGGTCTGAAAATCACTCAAACCGTATATTACAAAGCCTTGAAATGTATTTGTTACCTTGCAACTGCCGGACTGATTTTTATCTTTACTGACCCAGAAGCGCCCTTTGAGCTCGTCTCAATGGGTAGTTCCAGGTCGATATTCCGTTCCCTTCACTAACATTGACCACAGAATGCGCGCCGTTTTACCGCGGCAACTTAGAACTGAGCGGTCGCCCGAGGTTTCAGGACTTAAGCGAAAATGTCTGACCCAGCCTACATTGACTCATTGAACACTGATGGGTCATGGCAACATCTGGTCAGCTACCGATTTTGGCACTTAACTGAATAAAGTGATCTGACAACTGCACAGGTTAACGTACATTGGTTTATTGCCCGCCAGTTGGGAATATCCGACATTGGCGTTCTGTCTGATCGACTAGGGAAACCAAGGGGTATGTCCCAAGGAAATCATCTTCGCCTTTCCGGCAAAGCGATAGCGGAAACGCCAAGCTCTAGAGCAATTGGGTTCAATGATGAGTGATAAGCCAAACCCGTCCGTTATGCTGTAAGTCTTGGCTTCAGACTTGGAACGCTTGATTTGGAGGTCGGAAAGCGGCGGTATGTGTATAGTTTTCCTAACGGATGTGTAGAACGCCTGTAGAACAGAAAACTATACACAAAACTATGCATAACCCTGAGTAGATTTAGGTAGATTTCAGTAGACGAGGGGATAGTGAATTTCTTCTTTAAGCCTTGCTGGCTGTGGGTTTTGTAGACTTTAGGAGACATTACTAGAGGAATAAATGGCGGAGGAGCAGAGATTCGAACTCTGGAACGGTTTCCCGTCGACGGTTTAAAACCCTTTCACTCGGATATTCCTCCGGTAATCAACCGGTTGCCTTTCTATTCTCGCTACTTGAAACCCACTCACAGATGCAAATTGTTAATCCGATTTTGCTACACACGGATAGCCTGTGTGTAGCACCCGTAATCAGTCTACAAGATGCCAGCAGACCCGCCAAGAGCATCTTTTAATCCTACCCTATTGATTTTGTTACGCTGTTACGACAAGTGGCTTCATACCGTAACGCCGAGAACCTTGATGTGACGGGCTGCAACGCTGTTACAATTGTTACTGATAAAAAACACCTTCCCAAAATATCGAAGTAGCATACTTTATGCGTCTAGATGTATGATGCATTAACTAAATTTTTACAGGTTTTAAACATGCCCCAGGCAGACACCCTTATTCAACTGTTTAGGTTTAAAAAATGGGCAGACACTGAGACTCTTCAAGCTATCTCTAAAGTTGATGTTTTAGCCTCCCCCAAGAATCATCACTTGATGCTCCGCTTGATGAACCACATTCATGTCGTGGATGAGATTTTTAAGGCAAATTTAACAGGGTTAGCTCATGGGTACACAGCCTTAAACACCCCAGAGACACCATCATGCCAAAAGTTGATGGACAAAATGTTATCCTGTGACGAATGGTTCATAAGTTATATCGAAAATTTGGACGACTTTTCCCTCTCTAGGATCATTCGCTTTACATTTGTTGATGGCGGGCAAGGAAAGATGAAAGCAATAGATATGCTGAACCATGTTTCACATCATGGTACATACCATCGTGGTGCCGTTGGATGGTTATTGTCTGAATGCAAAGTGACCCCACCCAAAGATGTACTCACCGTCTTTCTGAGGGATCACTGCGTGTAGTATCACTTTGTAAAATATATAGTAGCATTACTATTACAAGCAGGACAAAAACGCATAGGTAGACTGTGTGTTTACCAATAGGCAGTCTGAAAGTAATAAGATTATAAAGTAGCTAAATAATAGCATAATCAAGGAGTGATACTATGTCAAACAGCACAATATATGATATTTATTGGGAGGGGCCTTATACTATAGATGAATTTAAAAGTAAAAAAGGCGATAACCGTATAATTCATGAAGGTCACTGTTTATATCAAATTTATGGTGACCATCCATGTTATGGTAGAGATGTACTCTTGTACATTGGTAAGACAAAAAATATGACCAATAGACTCTGGCAGCATAGCAATAGATATTCATTTGAATGTGAGTCCGTAAAAATATTTGTTGGATCATGTGGAATCTTTGAAAGCTGGGAGAAAATGTGGGAGATAGAAAAATATGCACCTATTGATAAAAACATATTAGATGCAATAGAGTCATTATTAATCCACGCCCACCAACCAGCTTATAATAGTTCAAAGTTGCTATCTACACACTTTAAAGACCTCAACCTTCGAATTTTTAACACCAATAAAAGAAAGTCACTTATGCCAGAAATTAGCACGACATATTACCGAGGAAATATCACAGAGGAAGAAAACAATCATTGATAATTCTTTATAGTGATTTAATAAAATAACAATCGTAACAGCGTAACACCCTTTAAATACCAAAGAGTTCGCTGTTACGGTTCACTTTTTAGTTTCGTAACGAAGTAACAAACAGATAATATAACCTACTGCCGCCGTCAGTAGAATAATTACAGGCAAAACCCTCAGTATCAACACCAAGGTACTATCATCAAGCAACCAAGCTTGTATGCTGAGCAGACATAAAATTAGAGTGGAAATACAGGTTAGGATTTTCATACTGTAATTTTAACGGGCCACCGAAGTGACCCGCTAGTTTATACTAATTTTTTAATCACTGAGATATCATCATCAGTTAATATCTCTCCTTGCTTCAATGGCACCAAAGCTGCAAGAAAGTCCAGAGGGTCTTCCTGTAGTTTCTTCATACAGATATCAGCAAGCAGATTCTTCTTTCTGTCCTCAAACTCTTCTTGGCTAATCATGCCAGCATTGAGAAAAGATGATAGTCTTTTTAGCTTTTCGGTAAAGTCAGCAACGTCAATATAATCCTTGTTTCTTTGTTCCTCAATTTCCACGTCTCCATTCCTCAACTTAGCAGAGTTATAGGCATCAAATGTTGCATAGACCGCTGGAATCAATACCAGAGGTAGAAATATTAGCCCACAGATACAGGCTACTACGAACAGAATAACCCTTTGGTAACATCGCCGTTATAAATCTGGCCACTACCACAGATGATGAACGACAGAATAGCCGCAAGGGCAGGATCTTTAGCTTTCTGCATTGTTATCCCCAAACCTTTTAACAATATAACCTTTAATCAGGACACCACTTAATGACGTCATAGCAATAATTATTCCCATCCAGGCATACCAATAGTATTCAGGAATGCTCAATCTGTAAGTCATGGCAACTACTGACATAACCAAAAGTACAATACCGAAATATAGAGCATCATCATCAGGTAATGACATGTTCTTATTCAGGCAAGCACCAGCAATTCCTATTGCAAGCGACGTAGAGAGCACCAACAGCATTTCATTCAGACCACCAATGTTAGTTTTAGCCACTACAATTAATGCCCAGCCTGATAGAACTGGTAGTAATGTACAATTGGTTCTTTCTAACACTATATCTCTAAATATCACACTCTCATAAATAATCCGCCCTGTCATCCCTAATAGTGCCCCAACTAAAGTTGTGATCGCACACATCATTAACTCAGTGGAACCATTGAATAACACCGTTATCAGAATGATATTCAATACAAGTATTATTACCAGAGTTATTCCATTGGTTCTATCAATTGAAACTCTCATTTACCCCTCGTTATATCAGATAAACATAATGCTTCCATCACGACTTTGAATAGTACCTTCACTACTGTACACAAGGCTCCCAACTATTATTTTTAAAGTCACGTATATACACCTTGCCGGAACCTTGTATATTCAGTATAACCTCTGTAACTTTTTTACCTTTTGACACCAAGACGAATTTCATTAAGTTTGCATCACCATCTTCTTCGACTTCATCAAGTGCTAACCTTTCATCATTCAACATTATATATGAACTTGAAGGAAGCTCAGTATCAAGATGGAGAAGCAATGATGTTTTTGAACAAATGAAACCTCTATTTATCACTTGGGCACTACTTATTGCTGGAATCATTACGATAATGAAAAATATCAACCTCAACATAATTCCCTCTACTGTCTCCGTAATATTCTCTGAACGCTGGAGATACTGATGCCAACACGCCTTGCAGCTTCAGCCTTCGGCAAACCTTCATTCAGTAATACCAGCACCTCATCTTCTTTAGCCATCGCTGTAGGCTTCCTGCCCTTGTATTTCCCCTTTGCTTTAGCGATTGCGATGCCTTCCGCCTGGCGCTCCAGCATCAGTTCCCGTTCGAACGTTGCTATTGCTCCTATCATGGTCAGCATCAATTTTCCCGTTGGTGTTGACGTGTCGATCCCTAAGTTCAAAATCTTCAGTGATACCCGCTTACGTTGTAGGAATTCGGCAATCTCCAATAAGTGTCGAGTGTTCCTGGCTAACCGGTCCAACTTGGTGACAACAACCGTGTCACCTTCCCGCACGAATTCAAGCATCGACTTCAACTGTGAGCGATCATCTTTCGAACCACTGATGGTTTCCTGGAAGACCTTCTCACAGTCCTGTAGCGCCTTGAGCTGAGCTTCCAGGCTTTGCCCAATGGTGCTGACCCGTGCATATCCAACCCGAGCCATAAGGCCTCCTATGGTCAATAGGGCAAGGTACACTGACTGAACCGGTCAAAATGCTGAAACCCGCTTAATTGACTGGTAAAATCACCGTCTTTTTCGGGCGTCACATGACCTTGGTCTATTGCACTTGCCTAGTGCTTATTAAGAAATCAGGCCTCCCGTTTGAGAAAGGCCCTGACGATGACAGGTCGAGACAACCTGATTAAGATGTGAACAATGAAGTGATAATTTGGGGGATCTCAAAGACCGTAATCTTCAGGTACATAGTGGGCCATCAGTCCCCGGAAGAATACAGTGACAAAGGCGGCTACCCCGGCCAGTAGGGCTTCAAGCAGTAACATTCCCCAATTCATGATGTCACCCGATAGACACCAGCACGGTAATAGGCAATGAAGTTCTTCTGCCAGAGTTGGAATAGTTCACCGTAGCGGCGAATATCGCTATAGCCGGTAAACGGTTGAAACCCTGCCCCTTGACCGAAATCGAAATCCAGTGATTTTTCCAACTCAGGATACAGACCGAAATAAGCAAACTCGGTGACATAATCCAAGGTATCACCAAATAACCGGATCTCTACTGGCCGATATCCCCCTTCCGGCGAGTAATCCGGTGAACGGAAGTTCAAGATTAATTCGTCGACAGGCTTACGGTACTTTTCCAGAATAGCAATAAAGCCTTTCTGTAATGGCAGTGAACATTTCATAGCCAACCCCTTTCAGCAAAAGATACTGTTTTACCGCCACCAACAACGATATGATCCAATAATTGAACCTCCACCAGCCCCATTACCTCACGAATCCTGTCAGTAATTGCCCTGTCAGCCTGAGACGGTTCAGGATTACCAGAAGGATGATTATGGGAACAGATAATGGCAGCAGCATTCAACTTCAAAGCCTTCCTGGCAATTTCTCTGGGGTAGACGCTGGTTTCCCTGATAGTGCCGAAGAACATCTCCTGATACTGGATCACCTGATTCTGATTATTCAGAAAAATGACGGAGAATACCTCCTGCCCTCTTTCACCCAGCTTCAGAGCAAGAAAGCTTTCAGTTTCTTTAGATGACAATAATGACTCTGAGCGATACAGCCGTTGAGTTAATATCTCTCTGGCTTTATTAATAATTCGATCGTGCATGATTTTCTCCTAAGTTGATCTGCACGTTTCTTGTACCGGTAAAGAGAGCCAATATTGAATCGGCACAAAGGTATAAGAGAGATAAAGCTTTGCTACCTTCGTTATAATAACAATCAAGTCATTAATATGACCATTTGACAGACAGCGGATATATATTACAAATGAGCACCTAGCAAATCGCTTAAATTTTCACCAGCATACTTAACCAACCTCTAACCATCTGAGATATAGTAACTATGTAAAGGATGTGTACAATATGAAACAATATTCTTAAAATGTTCTGGCATGTGGCATCGTTACTGTTTCTTGCTTAACATGATTACAAGTAACCAGTTGAAATTATAGAGTAATTTGAGGTTAAAATGTCCACTCCATCCCGATTCATTGATCTTTTTGCTGGTTGCGGCGGCCTCTCACTAGGCCTCTTATACTCTGGATGGACAGGACTTTTTGCAGTTGAAAAGAGCCCGTTAGCTTTCGAAACCCTGCGTTTAAACCTAGTCGATGGAGATAAATTCCAGTTTGATTGGCCTGAGTGGCTGCATAAAAAATCTATGAGCTGTGAATTTTTGCTCGAAAACTACTCGCATCAACTCATGAAGCTAAATGGAAAGGTTGAGCTAATAGTAGGAGGCCCTCCGTGCCAAGGGTTTTCCACTGCTGGTAAAAGAAACCCGTCGGATCCCCGTAATGCAATGACGGAACAGTATTTACGGATGGTTGATTTGATTCAACCACAGTTTTTAGTTATTGAAAATGTATCTGGCTTTAACATGTGCTTTGAAAAAGGTCGGGATATAATCAATAAAAACTGTAAAACTTCTTACGCCAAATACATAGAAGAAAAATTAGAGTCTTTAGGATATAACGTTTATTCTGGGCTCATTAATTGTGCTGATTTTGGTGTTCCGCAAACCCGAAATAGATTCATAATGATTTGTGAACTTAGATGTGATGAAATTGAGCCATGTGATTTATTTAAGTCTCTAGAAAATTCTAAAGCTGATTTTTTAAAATATAAAGGCTTCGATGTCAATCAGAAAACATCTGCTAAAGATGCACTTTCAGATCTTGAGACAGAAGGCAGAGTACTCATCGAGAATATCGATTCTGGATTAAGTGGATATTATGAAATAGATTACGCATTCCCATGTAAGCCTACATTTTATCAATCATTGATGCATGCTGACTTTAATAATAGCCGAATGAATAGTCTCAGGCTACCAAAGCATAAAATAGAGACAGTCAACTATTTCAAGTCAGTTCATGATATTTGCCGCCCAGGAAGATGCTTATCTAAGGCAGAACGAGAAAGTCTAGGATCAAAAAAACATTCTTTGACTGTTTTATCCGCAACCACCCCTTCTCCGACAGTTACCACCTTACCTGACGATATATTACATTATTCAGAAGCCAGAATTTTAACTGCACGCGAGAATGCAAGACTACAATCCTTCCCTGACTGGTTTCATTTTACGGGAAAATACACGACAGGTGGAAAACAGAGAACTCAAGACTGTCCTAGATACACTCAAATTGGAAATGCGGTTCCACCACTGTTGTCTGAAGCTATAGGAAAAATTGTTTTATCCCGTTTAAATGACATTAAAAAGTCAAAGGCAAACTTGCACTTTCTAATTAATGCAGAAACTATAGGGTAACAATAAGCATAGGAGAGCACCCATGAGTCAAGAAATTCCCGAGAATAGGCCTCACTTAAAATATCAGGAAACAGAAAATTTAATAAAGGATATAAATGATAAATTAAAGAAAGGAGAAGTTACTGAGGCGGCATTGTCGACTGACGAAAAAGTATTGGCTCGTGTAACTGATGGAATATACAGACAACCAGCATCAGCGTTGAGAGAGCTGATATCTAATGCATATGATGCTGACGCTGAAAATGTCGAAATACAAACAGATGTTCCAAGATTCTCAAATATGATCATCCGTGATGACGGAAATGGAATGTCAGTTGAGTCATTGACAAACCTTATTTATCATATTGGAGGAAGCGTCAAGAACAATAGTTCTAGACGAGTAACAGGAATAACTGATAATCAAGATGTAACTAGAAGCCCAATCAAAAAAAGAAAATTAATCGGGAAAATTGGCATAGGTTTATTTAGTGTTGCCCAACTTACAAGGGAATTCACGATAGTTACAAAGCAGAGAAATACAGATTACTACTTAATTGCAGATGTATTTCTAAATAACTACTCAGAGCAACAGCTTGATGAATATGAAAAGAGGGGGAGCAGTTTCGAAACTGGTCAAGTAAAAATAAGAACTGAGCATACAGAAAATACTTTAGCTCATGGTACTGATATAATTTTAAAAAATATAAAGAAAAGTGCTAGAGATCAGTTAAAAAGTGTAGAAGTTTGGATGCAGGAATCGTCAATTGAATCAGATGAACCAACGACCACTAAAACAAAAACATTAGTTGATACGCCATCCTTCCATATTGGTTGTAGCCATAACATTGATGATTCCGAAATATTTAGGGATCCGTCAATTCCGTGGTCAGATAATGACGAACCTAAAGATAAATTTGCAAAACTTTATAGTTCAATAGTACAAAGAGCTGCAACTACAGTTGCTCCGAGATTGGAAACAGATTTAGATAATTATCTAAATATGATCTGGACTCTCAGTCTTTCCGTTCCTATCGACTACATAGAAATACATCCGTTCTTGCTTACAGGTAATGATTACCCATCAGTTTATAAGATTAGTAACCTACCAAAAGGCAAAGCTGAGGAAATAATTCTGCTACCAAATGAGTCTATATCTGAGAAATTCTCGTTAAAAACACCTGTCACTTCTACGGGATTTAATGTAAGAATAGATGGAATTCAGTTATTTAGACCTATAAAATTCAGTAATATCCCATCAACACATGCAGCAGTCAAAAAACCCATTCTTTTTATTGGTTCTGCAAATCCTGATCTATCTAAAATATCAAAAACTGACTCCGGTGGAGACTTAGCCTTTGAGGCATATATTTTATGGTGTCCTCGTGTAATTCCTCGTGAACATAATGGCGTAATATTAAGGATACATAATGCTTCTGGAGTACTTTTTGACTCTAACTTCATGAAATATCAAGTGGCTGAACATGTAATAAAAGGACAATTAACTATTGAAATTTTTGTTAGGCAAGGTTTAGACTCAGCCCTGAACATCGATAGGGAATCATTCAATATTTCACATCCTCACTATCAAATAATAACACGTTGGCTTCATGAGGCTCTTCGTCAGGTTATTGGTAAATATAAAGAAATAAAACGCTCCGTAACATCTAGCAATAAAGATGAAAAGAACGCAACATTTTCTGGAAATCTTGATAGAATAGTAAAAGATGTATCTATAATCGTAAAGAAGGACATCGATGACATAATTCCAGTAAATATTAGTGAAGACAACGTACAATTCAATAATGACAATTCAGGTACGCTATTCATTAAAAAAAGTGACTTTAGCTCTTGGTCTGAAAGCAGTAAGTCTAGAAGTATATCCATTCAATATACTGAACAAAAAACCAGAGCAATTATACAAGTTTTAGGATTGTTCGATCTGCTTGATAATTTGACACAACAAAGGCAGTCAGAGTTATTCCAAGCAATTGTTAAAGTCTTAAGCACGGAGGAATAATAAATGTCTAATCAATTTGACGATTTTAGTCCTAATCAGGATGATTTTGGAATTTCCTCTGAATTTGCGGCTTTACCTATATGTAACTTTGAGCTATCTCCTTGGGAAAAACCAAGAAAACAGTGGATTAGAAAATGCCAGTGGTGGAATCTTATCGAGAGGCATTTAATTCAGGATCAGCCTCAACAGATAGCTTTAATTCCTTTACGATATTTTGGCTTGCCTGGCGAACGGTTATTAGATATACGATTTTTCTTGTCTAAATTGAAGGCACATAATAAATCATTCTTCTTTTATGGTATCAACAATTCAAATAACTCTTGGAGTAAAGCTCAAGTACAGTTATCACAAGTGTTAGATATTGATAACGGGCTTGTTGTGAAAAGTTCATCTATTGGCCTCCATGACTTTGATGAACTACACCACGTGAATCCAACTGCTATGCAGAACATCAAAAAAAATGGTCCTTTCGATGTCATTAATTTAGACTTTTGTGACTCAGTAATATCAAAATTGCTTGACATGAAGCGCTTAGATGCAATCAAGAACCTACTTAACTATCAACTAAAAACTTCATCTGGAAACTGGCTTCTTTTCATCACAACGCGAACTGCTAAAAATACTAACTCTGCTGAAGCTTTCGAAAGGCTTAGTAAATTGTTAGATAGAAATCTTCAAGACGCTGATTTTAAAGATGAATTTATAAAGTACTATAATGAGATCCATGAACCCACCACTAATAAAATAATAAGCACTGCCAATATTACCGAAAACGACCATATCAATATTGTAGTCATAGGATTTGTTAAATGGCTATTTGGGTTAGCTGTAGCATGTGAGTGTTCCGGTAAGTTGTTGAGTATTTTACGATATGATATTGATGACACATCCAGTAATGATATGATGTCGATGTGCCTGTCGTTTAAAAAAGACATTCGCCCTTTGCATGATCCTTCGGGAGTTACTACCCCCTGTGACAATCAAGTAAATGTAACTGAACCAGAGCTTGCCAAAAGAAGCCTAAAAAAAATATATGAAACTAAAAATGTAGACAGTATCTTAACAAGTAATCTCGATACATATAAAACATCCTTGGATGAAACTCTGGACTTGTTAAATGAGTCAGGAGTTGACACCAGCAGCTACATTTCTCAACTATGTAGAAAAGATTTAGTTACACTTGGCATAACTGAGGAGGAATTAATCAGAAAAGACTCCATGAGTGTAAATGCTGAATAATATATCCTGATAGTATCAGGACCTTTTCTTGATACTATCAAATATCAAATTTATGATAGCGAATCAGTTTATGATTATTTCCCGTAACATATACATTAGGCTGGAAAGTAAGTGTAAAATAAAGATAGTGACAAAAGATGTCACCCGGAGGAACCATGGACTTAATTATTATTGAAGACGGCGAAGAATCCGCCGTAGATCTGGCCTTTAGCGAGTTGCCAGAAGAAAAAAATTGAAAAGCTGAAAAGACTGACCGAGGGCTTCAACTCTGCTGGCCTGAACTGCAAGACGCCTAGGGGCCTGTTCGTGCAGCAACTGCATGACTACGAAGCCAGATACTTGGCAGAGAGAATAATGAGGATCGTAAATGAACCAGTTCGAATTATTACCCAACGGTATTAAACGGAGTTGCTGGGAGTTGAGCAGGATGGCCGATAACGGGATCATACGGCCTTACCCTTGCTCCGTATCCCTGCGGCTAGCCAACCACTGCGACATCAGCCAGAGGACCGCCAAGAGGCATCTGAGGCTACTCCTTGCCAGTGGCTGGTTAGAGCGTTTGCCGGGAAGGTTGGCATGGTATCGGTGTTACTTTGTGACGAAACCCGAAAAGGGGAGCGTAACAGAAAATCGTTGAGTTGACGGCTTGTGACGCTGTTACGATTGATACTTCTAAAAAGAATCAATGACCTACCCTTGTCGAATAGGATGAATTTTATATCTCTGGTCTTACCGTCAGAACCAATTAGATAGCTCCCACTACCGCCAAGATTGCTGGCCTGTGGCAACACGCCCAAGGTGCAACCTACGGTGTTTACTCAAACTATCGATGTCAGTGGTGATTTTGACGGCAAGGGCGAATTCAGGGCTGAAAATCAATACAGGAAAATTAGTGTTCAAAGCAAAAGGGCCAGCCACTGAGGCGTGGGTTCCTATCTGGTTGTATTTTAAACGCTTTCTGACTGATTTTGAATCCTGTCAGCCAGACGGTGTAGATATAGGTTGTTTTTAGAAGTAACACTCGTAACAGCGCCACAAGCCGTCAACTCAACGTTTTTTCTGTTACGATTTATTTTCAATTTCGTTACAAGCGTAACAAAGGGAGCCGAAGCTCCCGATGGGTTATACCTTAAATGGCACCTCCTCAAACACAGTTTCAGGTTCTGGCTCGCTGCGGCCTAGTATCGCCCCTGAGATTGGGTAGACCCGTCGAGTTTTCTCCCCTTGTATCCGCTTGTTTACGGCGGCAGAACTCGGTAAAAAACCTTTTTCATGTAACACTTTAGCAACATTACGATGATCCAAACCATGACAGAGATCTGTTTTGAAGGACTCTGGGTAAACCCAAAAATCTTGGTCCGTCTTTATTCCCCAAGTCGGACCATTGAGGTTTTGCCCAAAACGCGAGTCACCCCACTTCAACAACTGCCCCCTAACAGCCTCGATTGCCTGGGTGGACTCATGCGAGCCTTCTCCACGTTCAACTAGCCAAGCGTCGAAGCAGAGCTTAACACAACGGAACGACTCACCTTCGGGCCATCCAGTGACATCTGAGGCTAACTCCCCTGCTGCTGCCACCAGAGCAAACCGATTGGCAGACCGTTTGATCTGCCCGTCGGCACCTTCTGGCACTAACCGCAAGAATTCAGCCATTAACACCTTCAGCTTATGAGCAAAACCAACCTTGTCCGACGCTACCTGAGCCAAGAAAGCACGGGCCGCTGTACCATAGTAAGTTTTACTATTGGTATTCAGCATTTCGGCAAAACTGGCAGCGTCGGGGTAACCGTGCAGTTCTTCGAAGAGGCCCAATCCTTTCCCTGCGTCCGCCGGGATGTCGATAAAGCGAACTTCTTGTCCTGCTCTGACTTGCCGCCCGCCCTGCCGCATCAGGTTCGACAAAGAAACCTCCCCTGCCGAAACAAAGATGAGCCGCCATGTTCTCAACTTCGCAGCTTTCCCTCCTCGATCGGCTCTCTGCTTGCTAGAGCCATTACCCATCATATAAACCGAATTAGCCGCTTCCGTTGGATTCTCATCCGCCATCTGCCCCAACTCATCAATAGGCAACGTCGAATCGTTGTGGGCAACGGCAACGCCTTCTAAACCATTGGAAGTTGCCCGCCACGTCACAAGCTTATCAGCCGCCCCCCAGACCGACTTGCAGAGCCTCAATGCCGTCGTCTTACCTCTGCTACTTTCACTACGAATGTGAAAGCCGCCAGACTCCAGTGACTGATTTAACTCCAACAAAGGGCCAGCAAATGCCGCTGCAACCATCAAAATCAGCCGACTATTTCCTACACAGTGGGATGATATTTCCTGTTGCCACTCTTCCAGTGTACCGGATTGCTCATAGCCTGCAGGAGCCCTCGACATTGATTGATAAATAACCGTTTCAGAACTAGCACCGATAGCTTCATCGGGCAGAACAAAAACATCACCGTACCAACCCGTCTGCGACACATTTCGAGCCCGGTCTATCGGTTGAACCGTAGATATAAAGCCAATTAATGCCTTGCTTTCATTGGGATCATATTGCAACCCGCGGGATGCTAGTGGCTCCAAAACTGCCGATGGATCTTTGACCAGAGCCGACCTCGGTAACGCAAAGACATGCTCATGCTGGTCTAAATCAGCAAACTTGAGAACCAATCCCCACTCTTCATTAAACTTATCTCGGGATAAAGCTACCGGATAAAGTGCCGAACTGATTTGTACTACATACTCCCCTTTTTCAGTTTCCCGTTTCTGGCATAGCCAACCATTAGCAAAAAAGTAACCCGGTGGTATCCCCATTCGAGCATGAGTGATAACCGGTTCTAGTTGACGCTTGAGTTCATCCGTTCCTTCCAACAGTGCCAGATCGTTTGCATCGGTCGGCTCTGTAGTTTCATCTTGAAATTCTGGGATGAAAATGGCACCGCCAACCAACTTTACAGCCTTCTCTGCGGCATCAACCCCAGCATTTTTCTCCTTGTATTTGTCGTTGTCAGCAACAATTACTATCGGTACATCCGTCTTAGAGCGAACCCTCCTGGCAACCTCAGGTAAATTGCCACTGTCGATAGCCATAATGCAGGTGTAGCCGGTAGCTTCGAAACAGGATGCTGTCGTAGCGAATCCTTCAGCAATCAGTATGGTGCTGTTATCGCCAGGAATAACGTAGCAGGCACCTTTTTTACCACAATTTTTAAAGAAACGCTTTGTCCCATCAGGCCTGATGCGTTGAGCGGTAATTAACTCCCCTTTATATTCATGGAGAGGGATCACCAGCTCATTGCCACGCATTAATATGCCATGACTTGATACCTGTTTCTTTATCAAGTACGGGTGCTGTTCCGAGGCACTAGTGAGCGTCTTAAGGAGTTCACCCAAGGCTAACCTATTTTCCGCCAACTGGATTTGCAATTCTTCATCTCGTTGGCTTTTTAACTTTTTTAATTCATCTACCTTCTCCTCCTGCTTCTCTGTCGATAACGAATTTAGGCCATCACTACGCCAAATGATCTCACCTAACTCTTCATGATAGCTTTTTGCTATTATCCAGTGAATCTTACCTTCTTCATCAGATAATTTTTTAATATAGCCGCTTGTACCACCTTTCTTGTCTAAAGAATCCTTGAACCGGGGATATTCTGAATCCAAGTATTTAAGTTCAGCATCCTCTGCTGCGATATTATTATCTTTCGCAAGTTGTAATATTTCCTCAAACGCTTTTTCGTTGTGTTCATCTATATTCATTTTTGCTCCTAGCTAGGCTTCAGAGCAAAGGGGGACCAGTGACTTCCCCCTAATGGGTGAAGCCTAATAATTTATTGTTTAACTGATATCACTTAATTATTATGTTACTTCCATCAAAAACAGGGTCATTGATACTAATATAAATTTCGCTTATCACGCCCCATGGGTCAAATACAACACGTATGACTCTGTCATCGTAGTACTCATCGATACGATATGTACCATCTCTCTGGGAGTATTTGACATATCCTGATATATTCTCAAGTCGTTTAAACTCCTCCCAGAAAAATTTATTTAAAATATCAACTTTAGGGTCAAAGCGTTGATTCATAATAATTATCCCTTTAGGAGTTTCAGAGTGAATAGTCAACGTATCGAACCCACCACCAGAATATCCTTCAACAACTAATGTGCTGCTGTTGCTACAGTTAACTAAAGTGGTATAACCAGAAGTAAAATATACAGTTTGTCCTTCATTTCTTTGCTTCATCTGATGAACATAATCAGATACATCTGCATGTAATTCATAAGACCACTCCAGATCAGAAGTGAAGTTAAACTGCGATAATGGTTGATTATAAGCACAACACATCTCGAAAACCTCACCATGAGAGATTGATGGCTGCGTTTCATACACAGCCTTGCTAATCGACTTTAATCTCAGTGGAGGATAGATCTCTTTGCAGTTTTGACCGCCGTTAACACTAACCTTACTCATTGATTTTTCATACTTAAACATATCAAATCTCCAATTTCATCTGTGACCAGATGGTTAATCATGCTGGCGAGATAAACTCTATAGGAGATGCACTGATGAGTAAGGAGTGCTTCTAAACTTATTTTCTAGCCTTGACTTTACTCAAAATATCAGGATCGGTGTGCAAAGACGCGATGAGTGTGGATAGATCCCGCAATCTTCTCCCATCCTTCTTATTATTTATGAGATAATTCCTATACAACTCCCATTCATTGAGGTACTCCAAAATAAACTCGTGTAGTGGCATACCTAGCGTTTTGTTATCTAAATATTTCTTTTTCGCTAAGCTAGCATTTTTTAACTTTGAATAATTATGGGTCCATTTCACTTCATCACATATATCTTCAAACACGTTTCCCTCTTTGCTTTCTTGGGGTATCCCCAAGTATTCACATAGCATGACACGGAATACGATGTACTTCTCAATTGCCTCTTTTTCTGGGTTCCTCTTTTTAGACTCATATAGCTGAAACAAGCCGGGACTCGATAATCCTTCCATCATATCAACTAAGTACACCCGCAAATGCTTGGGCATCTGCCAGTTATTTAGCAGATACTTTCTAGCTATATACTGTATCCTAATGTGTATTTCATAAAGAGTAGCAATAAGGCCATCTAAATTTGCATTTTCGCTACCATTGGTAGGTTTAAATTCTTGCCTTTTCAATTTTGGACTTTTTTCCAAATAGTCAAAAAACTCAACTTTAGGATAACATCCATTGAAAAATTGCAATTGGCGAAATCTCATTTTTAACTCAGAACGAAGACTTGCCTCTGTTTCTCTCAACTCATCTTCTAATCGTTCAAAAAGTTCAAGGGGATAATATTTAGTTTCCATATTTGTATATACCTTTTAGATTCTCCACCGCATCAACAAGCGGCCCCAGCGGGTAGTTTAACCCACCGTAGTTACGAGAAACAGAGATTGAAGAGTGGCCGGTAAGAGCATCATGCACAGCCTCATCGATACCGGCCAGTCGACACATGTCCTTGAAAGTGTGACGAAACGAGTGGAATACCATTCTCTTATCGGTAACGCCACAGACATTACGGAGGTAGCGACCAAACCACTTTGACCAGTTACCCGCTAGGGTACCAAATACGTCAGCTTTTAGCTGGTGGAAGACCCGAGCACCCTTCTGCTTCTTGGCAAAATCGATGAAGCCGAGCTTAATCAGTTCAGGATGTACCGGTATCCGACGGCGGCTACCTGCATTCTTGAGGTGCTGCCCTTCCTGCCGGTCATTAATTTCTATCACCCAGGCGGAACCGTCTTGGTAAGTCTCCTGATGGACGTCAGACGGGTGTAGCTGGCCAATCTCCTCCAGTCGGGCACCAGTATAGAGTGCTAACAGTGGTAGCCAGTAGGACGCCTCTCCGGCCCCAGCCTTCGGCCTATCACCTTTGAACACCGGGGAAGTGAAGACTTTTTTGAGTGATACCTCGTCAAACGGTAATCGCTTCTCTTTGGCCCGCTTATCTTCTTTCAGGCTGAGCCCTTCTACCGGATTACGTTCCAGCAGATCATTATCAATCGCCAAGGTAAACAAGCTGCTCAACGAGGCCAAGTAGCTGTTTACCGTTCCGACACTTAATCCCTGCTCCTTAAGAGCATCCCGAAAGGCCCTGCAATCCGTTCTACCAATGACGGATACATGCTCCTTGCCAACGATAGCGGCGAACCGCTCCAATGCCCTCAGGTAAAGATTACGGGTCTTCGGTGCTTTTTCACCGCTGGATAGCCACTGCTGGTAGAGATCTGTGAGTTTTGGCCCCGTGGCCTGGATGATTTTGTATTCTGGTAATGCCTGGATGGCCTCACCTTGCAGACGAGCGAATTCGTTGTCCCAGCGGCAACCTTCTAACCGGGCCAATCTTTCCGCTTCGGGGCGATTAGACGTACCTAGAGCCTTGACGATTTCTGTACGTTGGAAATGAGGGATTAGAGATAAAGGAATGCGACGACGGAAGTAGTATCGAGAACCACGTTTAACCAGATGAGTGCACATAAGAAAGCCCTGTGTAACATCTGTGTGTAGCAATTGGAATTCTTGGGGAAAAAAACCTGAATAAACAACATCAAGGAAGAAATGGCGGAGGAGCAGAGATTCGAACTCTGGAACGGTTTCCCGTCGACGGTTTTCAAGACCGTTGCCTTCAGCCACTCGGCCACCCCTCCGCAACGAAGCGAACTATAAACACAGCCGATCCGCTTGTAAAGCCTGAAACTGTTCAACCGAGCGAAAAACAGGCACACAGCAACCATTCGCTGAAGAAAACACCGAATGATGTTTACCAATTATGCAATCATCTCATAGGGTAAAGATTGGTAAACAATCTTTAATCAAATCACTATGCTGCCTATCATCATGATCATTATTGTGATGACCTGATAAGAGAGATCATTATGGACCGCATTGTCGTCTCATCCACTTCGCGTGACTCGTTACTAAGTACACACAAAGTATTGCGTAATACCTATTTCCTGCTTTCACTGACATTGGCCTTCTCTGCATTGACAGCTACAGCCAGTACCATGCTGGGCCTGCCTGCGCCAGGGTTGTTGTTGATGCTGGTCGGTTTCTATGGGCTGATGTTCCTGACGCATAAGTTGGCAAATAGCCCTGCCGGTATTCTGGCTGCTTTCGCTTTCACAGGTTTTATGGGCTATGCCCTCGGCCCAATCCTGAGCTCATTCCTTAATGCCGGTGCTGGCGATCTGATTATGGTGGCTCTGGGAGGAACAGCCGTTGTCTTCTTCTGCTGTTCAGCCTATGTGCTTACCACTCGTAAGGACATGTCTTTCCTGTCCGGAATGATGATGGCCGGTTTTGTCGTTCTGCTGGTCGCCGTTATCGCCAACCTGTTCCTGCAGATCCCGGCGTTGCATCTGGCAATTAGCGCACTGTTTATACTGTTCTCTGCTGGTGCGATTCTGTGGGAAACCAGTAACATCATTCATGGTGGTGAAACCAACTATATCCGTGCAACCGTCAGCCTGTATGTGTCCCTGTACAATATGTTTATCAGCCTGTTGAGTATTCTGGGCTTCGCCCGCAGCAACTGATTTCTAGGCTAACAACTCACAGACGTAAATAAAATGCACCCCAAAAGTTGAACATCAACTGATTAAGGTGCTTTATTTTTGCCTGGATAAAAGTTTGCTAAACTACTGCCTGCAATGAATTACCCGTTATCGAGGCAATATGTTGGAGTTTGAAGGGCAGACCATCGAGACCGATGCTCAGGGCTATCTGAAAAACAGTGCCGATTGGCACGAAGGATTGGCACCTTTGCTGGCAGCTCAAGAAGAGATTGAACTCAGCGAAGCACACTGGGAAGTTGTGAAATTTGTACGTGCTTTCTATCAGGAGTTTAATACATCACCGGCCATTCGAATGTTGGTAAAAGCAATGGCACAAAAGTATGGCGAAGAGAAAGGCAATAGCCGATATCTGTATCGTCTGTTTCCCAAAGGCCCAGCCAAGCAGGCAACGAAAATTGCCGGGCTGCCAAAACCGGTCAAATGTATTTAACCGCTAGTAGCGGATACTGAATCCTTTATGCTCTGCCGGTCCCCGCGGTTCTACCAGCACGCGGTCAACGCGTGCACTGCGGGGCCCACCCTCCTTTAGCCATTCAACTAAACGATCAACTGCCTCTTGCTCACCGCAGGCAAGTACTTCTACACTGCCATCGTCCAAGTTGCGGGCATACCCCGTCACCCCTAACGCCGTTGCTTTATGCTGGGTGTTATAGCGAAACCCAACGCCCTGCACTACACCATAAACGTACGCGACAGTACAAACCTGTGTCATATTCCGCTACTCTTTGATTTTACTGATGATATTTTCTGCACATAGGCTCAGAGCGTCACCTTTATTCTCTGTTTGGTAGCATACCTAATTATGGCCGCAGCAAATACGATTCTATCTATCGCAATCTGTTTCAATAACCTATCACCACTCAAGAGTTCCGCACTTGAGCGTTGGGTCAAGATAAAATGATACTTCTTGGCAAAAAACTTCCTTTGCCTTTGCGTAGAAAAATAGCGAGGATATTAAGCAAATAATTGAAATAATTATATATTTAAGCAATGTCATGCGTTTTCCTTTTAGGCCTGATAAACCAGTAAGCGGTTAAAAAATAGGAGCCGCCTTTCTAGTTTTGTAAGACTCTTTGGCAGCAGTTATCACTGCAACGCTTGGTTGGCTTATGTTCCCTTCTTCTCACATGAAAGTCCGCGGTACTTAGTATCACAGGTTAGCTAAACAAACCTGATACGGTTAAGTTGCAATAGAGCGATCCAACTCGCATGGCCTACTTGAGCAGTGGAAGGAACAATGGTCGGATTATTTCATGAAATCGCGTAAACTGTTTGGCTTGTCGTGGGCGGGTGATCCGCCATCATTCCATGAGATTAGAAGCCTTTCCGCTCGACTGCATACTGAATTGCGCGGGGGGAAGTTTGCCCAGCGGCTTCTTGGGCATAAATCTGCAGAAATGACAGCTCGTTACCAAGACTCAAGGGGTAGCGAGTGGATGGAACTACCCCTGTAATTATGACCTAATAGTGACTAATAGTGACCTGTTAGTTTTAAATGATTGATTTTAAACGGTAAAAATTATGCGCTTGTTTCTCGCCAAAGGACGTGAAAAGTCCTTACTCCGTCGCCACCCATGGGTCTTCTCTGGTGCTGTTCAACGTATTGAAGGCAAAGTTCTTTCTGGTGAAACCATTGATATCCACGACAGCCAGGGGAAATGGTTGGCGCGTGGTGCCTATTCACCAGAATCACAAATTCGTGCCCGTGTCTGGAGCTTCCAGCAGGACGAAGAGATCGACATAGCGTTCTTTATTCGCCGCCTGCAGCAGGCCCAAAATTGGCGTGACTGGTTGGCGAAACGTGACGGTTTGGACAGCTATCGTCTGATTGCCGGGGAATCTGACGGCATGCCGGGGATCACCATCGACCGCTTCCAAAACTTCCTGGTTCTACAGTTACTCTCTGCAGGGGCTGAATACCAACGTGCCGCACTGCTCTCGGCGTTGCAACACTGCTATCCCGACTGTGCTATCTATGATCGTTCTGACGTTTCAGTGCGCAAGAAAGAAGGGTTGCCGTTGGCACAGGGCCCGGTTCTTGGCAATTTGCCTCCTGCCCTACTGCCGATCACCGAACACGGTATGAAACTGCTGGTAGATATTGAACACGGTCACAAGACGGGCTTCTATCTCGACCAGCGCGACAGTCGCCTTGCCGCACGCCACTATTCTGCTGGCCGCCGCGTCCTGAACTGTTTCTCCTATACCGGCGCTTTCGCAGTTTCAGCTTTGATGGGCGGTTGTAAGCAAGTCATTAGCGTGGATACTTCGCAGGCCGCGTTAGATATCGCCAAGCAGAACATCGAACTGAACCAATTAGATCTGAGCAAAGCCGAATTTATCCGTGATGACGTATTCCAACTGCTGCGTAACTACCGCGCGCAAGGTGAAAAATTCGACTTAATCATTATGGATCCTCCCAAGTTTGTTGAAAACAAGAATCAGTTGGCCAGTGCCTGCCGCGGTTACAAAGACATTAATATGTTAGCGATACAACTGCTTAACCCCGGCGGAATTCTGCTCAGTTTCTCCTGCTCAGGCCTGATGCCAACCGATTTGTTCCAGAAAATTTTGGCCGATGCCGCTGTAGATGCCGGGTGTGATGTACAATTTATAGAGCAGTTCCGACAGGCTGCTGACCATCCGGTTATCGCGACTTATCCTGAGGGTTTATATTTGAAAGGTTTTGCGTGTCGGGTGATGTAACTTGAAATACGCTGTTTTGCCCTCATATCGAGAGTAGGCACTGTTTCTCAGGAGGTCATCATGATTGCCAGCAAATTCGGTATCGGACAGCAGGTTCGTCATAAACTGCTAGGGTATTTGGGTGTTGTTATTGATATCGACCCAGAGTACTCGCTGGAACAACCAAAAGCGGACGAAATTGGGGCAAATGACGCGTTACGACTCGCTCCCTGGTATCACGTGGTGATGGAAGATGAGGCGGGTCAACCAGTTCACACTTATCTGGCGGAAGCGCAACTGGCAAGTGAGCCCCAGGAGGCGCATCCAGAACAGCCATCGCTGGACGAACTGGCGGAGTCTATTCGCCAGCAGTTGCAGGCACCACGTCTGCGCAACTAAGCTGCTCAACCTGAGAAACCACCGAAGGGCTTGGCATGTGGCTAAGCCCTTTGCTTATTTAATCAGTGTTCGAGCCCCAATCGTGGGATCTCGATTTTCGGGCAGCGATCCATGATAACTTTCATATTGGCATCCCTTGCCAATACTGCGGCCTGTTCATTGAACACCCCAATTTGTAGCCACAACACCTTGGCAGCAATCGCTATTGCTTCCTGTGCCACGCCTAATGCCGCCTCGGAATTACGGAACACATCTACCATATCGACAGAATGTGGAATGTCTGCCAATTTGGCATAAACCGTCTGGCCAAGTAGTTTCTGCCCAGCAAGTTTCGGGCTCACCGGCGTCACTTGGTAACCTTGCGCTAACAGGTAGGCCATAACCCCATAGCTAGGGCGGCCTGGATTATCACTTGCTCCCACCAGCGCGATGGTTTTGACCTGCTTCAGAACGTCAGAAATTTCATGATCTTGCATCTTTGTCTCCTGTGCTCATAGATAACGCGTCTTTCTCAGTGTAACCGAACGCTTCCTACCTGGTGTCCTTATTGGGACACAACCCTTGCATTTATGTTTCAAATGTTTTTAAAATATGTACAAATGTAAATGAGAGGCCTTGATGAAAAATTGATGCCCCAAGTGCGATCACTTGCACTGATAACAATGCCCCACGAGAAGGAAGTAACGATGAAATTTAATCTGGTGGTTGCGGGGCTACTCTGTCTCTCGTTGAGCTTATCGGCAACGGCTACGACGCTTAAACTCTCCCCGGACATCGATTTGATGATGGTCGATGGCAAGAGAATGACAGGTTCGTTGCTTAAAGGCGCCGATAGCCTGGAACTGGACGCCGGGCAGCATCAATTGATGTTTAAAGTCACAAAGTCCGTGCGAAAAGATCCACAAACTCAAGTCCCCTATGTTTCCTCACCGCTGATTGTGGTCTTCGATAGCCAGAACGTCAGTTCAGTGACTATTGAGCTGCCCCGACTCGAGAGTGTTCGTGACGGTAAGCATTTTGACGAGGAGCCGAATTATAGAGTTCTTGATGCAAATAGTAAGGCTTTGGCGATAAAAAGTGATGTATTACCGGTGAAATCGCTACCCGATGATAGCAAGCTGGAAAGGTTCATAGCAGATTATAATGGTCTTAATCGCAAAGCCTCAGTCCCTGCGTTAGCACATCTGAGCATCAGTGCTCTCGCTGCCCAGCCCGAAAACAAAACGACAAGCCAAAAAGTGATCACATTAAAAGGTGAAAACGTTTCGGAACAGATGTTGCAATACTGGTTCCTACGTGCCGATCGTGAGACGCAAAAACGTTTCATCAACTGGGCTAACAAACGCCAGACTCGCTAGGCGATTACACGCCTAGAGATCCCGATAAAGGCGTGTTTTCTTCGCATTTTCCAGTGCTAACGCTAGGCAGTAAAATGTAGTTTCAGTAATCTGTGGCAAATCATTTGATTTGCCGAGGATAATGTAATGAAACAGACCACCCGCACCATCGCTTCGCGCAAGCATATCGCGCTGGTTGCCCACGATCACCGTAAACAAGCCTTGCTGGAATGGGTTCTAGACAACAAAGACTTACTTGCCCAACATCAGCTTTACGCTACTGGCACTACCGGCAATCTGATCCAGCGGGCTAGCGGGATACCGGTTCAGAGCATGCTAAGCGGCCCGATGGGGGGCGATCAGCAAGTGGGTGCGCTGATTTCCGAAGGCAAGATCGATATGCTGCTCTTCTTCTGGGATCCGCTAAACGCCGTACCACACGATCCCGATGTAAAAGCATTGCTGCGCCTGGCAACCGTATGGAATATCCCGGTGGCGACAAACCGCTCTACCGCTGACTTTCTCATCGACTCGTCGCTGTTCAAGCGCGAAGTTGAGATCACTATTCCCGATTACGAGCAGTACCTTGCCGAGCGCCTGAAATAATGGCTAAGGCCTTGACTGGCAGGCCTGCCAGTCAAGGTTTTCGCTGTAAAGGTACGCCGATATTCTGCAATTGCTCAACAAACACCGAAGGACATTCGCGATCCTGCAGTAACCAAACCTGATGTCTGGCGCGCGTCAGTGCTACATACAGTAAGCGCCTTTCTTCTGCATCAGGGAAATCCTCCTGTTGCGGCAGTAACACATCCTCAAGCACAGACTCGCGAGCGGATGCCGGGAACCCGTCGTTACCATCGAATAACCCGACAATAATAACGTATTCCGCCTGCTGCCCTTTGCTGGCATGAATCGTCATAAATTCGATATCAAGCTTCGGCCAGCGCGTCGCCGCCTTTTTTAATGATCCCGGCTTAAGGTGGTGATAGCGTGCCAGTACTAAAATCCGCTCTTCCGGTTTTGCATAACCACTTATCTTATCGAGCAAGGCTTCCAGTTGCTCCTGCGGCAGAATTACCACCGACTTTTTATTGCCTTTAGTCAGGCTGTTTAGCGGTTTTTTCAGTTGGTGCGGATTTTGTTGCACAAAGTTATTGGCAATCTCGCCGATGCGATCGTTAAAACGGTAAGTGGTATCCAGCGCACATTGAGCACCCTCGCCAAAGTTCTCTCTGAAGGCGGTAGTCAGCGACAGTTCGGCGCCACTGAAACGATAAATAGCTTGCCAATCATCGCCCACGGCAAAGAGGCTAGTCTGCTTGTTCTGTTTACGTAGTGCTGCCAGTAATTGCGCGCGCTGCGGTGAAATATCCTGAAATTCGTCCACCAGAATGTGCTTCCACGGACTTATAAAGCGCCCTTTCTCCAAAATATTTACCGCTTGATGGATCAGGCCAGCAAAGTCAACAGCTCCTTCATCTTTCAATGCCGTTTTCCAGGCTTTCAGCAACGGTGCCATCAAACGGATACGTTTAGTGAACAGATCGCGGATTTCCTCATCAGCCTGTTCAATCATTTCGGCCTGGCTGCCACCATGTGTTCTCATCAAGCCTAACCAGCGCTCAAGACGGGTACTCAAACGCTCAGCCAATCGTGGATCGCGCCAGAAATCGCCTTCGGGAAGTTCCCATTCAAGCTCTTCGGTTAGCCATTGGCGCCAACCTTTGGCATGGGCTTTTTTCTCACCGCATTGCTGTTGCCAGTTTTTTATTAGCAACGTACGGCGCGCGTTACTGTCAGTTTCCAGTTTGCTGATACCGGGTACTTTGCGGCTACCTTCCTGAATAATCTGCAACGCCAGCGCATGGAAGGTTTTAGCCTTGATGGCTTCGTTCCCCAACCGCGTCTGAATGCGTTCATTCATTTCTTCAGCCGCTTTGCGCCCAAATGCCAGCAGTAAAATTTGGCCTGGCTCAGCTTCTTGCCGATGCAAGAGCCATCCTGCGCGGGCAACCAGCACCGATGTTTTACCACTGCCAGCACCCGCGAGAACCAATACGGTATCTTCGCCATTCACCACAGCCAGACTTTGCGATTTATTCAACGGCGAGGTTTCAATTGTTTGGAAAAAATCCTGGTGGGCTTTCAGTATGTGCTCGCTCCAGCGCATATTGCGCAGCGATACACTATGTTGCCCATGCTGTAACCACTGTAGACATAAATGATAACTGTCGCGACACTGTTCAAATTCATCCAGCCGTGCCAAAGGCATAGGCAGAGCCTCAAACGACTGGCGGATCTGCTGCTGTAGTTTGCCCAACTCACTGCGCTTAAACCATTTGTCCTGCTGCTCGATACGCTGGATCTGCTCCACCTGCTGTTGCAAAACCCCAGCACTGATCTCACTCATCTCAGCACTCCACTGCTGCCAGGATTGCTGCAGATGATGATAAAAGCGCTGCGTTTCCTGCCATTCGGTGCCATGCAACCGAACCACTTTCTCATCCGGCAACTCAAACTCAAGCTCCCCCCACACAATGCCCCGTTTGCACCGTACCTGGATTAGCTGATTGAAAGGGATAAGGTATTCATGCTTTTCGCCGCTTACCTCAACGCCTGCATGCAACAACCGCACGCGGTTATAAGGGTGCTGTGCCAGGTGTTTACCCAGCGATGTTGCTTTAAGTTCCATATGCTCACGCCATGAAGAGGTTGAGATTGTTATTACCAGTTTACCCGCGATAAGCAGTGGCACTCTAGCGTTAAAAAAAGGGTAGAATAGTTTCAGTATTATACTTGTTAATACCACTCCATGTTTTGGTCACCAACAGGGCAGAATGACGGCTATGCGTACAGTATTAAATATTCTTAACTTCGTGCTTGGCGGTTTTTTCACCACATTAGGTTGGCTGGTTGCGACATTGGTGAGCATTGTACTGATTTTTACCTTGCCACTGACTCGCTCTTGCTGGGAGATCACTAAACTTTCCTTTTTGCCATTCGGCAACGAGGCTATCCATGTGGATGAGCTTTACCCGGAAAAAAGCAATGCCCTAATGGCAACTGGGGGGTCTTTGCTGAACATTATCTGGTTCCTGCTGTTTGGCTGGTGGTTATGCTTGTCACACATCATTGCAGGGATTGCCCAGTGTATTACCATCATTGGTATTCCTGTCGGCATCACCAATTTCAAGATTGCAGCCATCGCACTCTGGCCTGTTGGACGACGCGTTGTTTCCGTTGAAATGGCGCAACTGGCGCGTACAGAAAATGCACGTCGCCAATATCAGAAACGTTAATTTATTCTCCATTTCGGGAGTTTTTTGTGCTTTCTTTTGCACCGGCAATTCGGCGATATATCTACAATAGTAACCTGCTTTACAATCTGCAGATCTTCATCGCGCTGGCAGGAGCCGCTGCGGTACCTTGGTGGTTAGGGATCCCTAAACTGACCATCCCGCTCACACTGGGTGTTGTTGCTGCCGCGCTGGCCAACCTGGACGACCGATTAGCTGGCCGATTACGTAACCTGCTGATTACGCTAATTTGTTTTTTTGTTGCCTCGGCATCCATTGAATTATTGTTTCCATATCCTTGGCTATTTGCCTTTGGGCTGACCACCTCAACCTGCATTTTTATCCTGTTAGGTGCGTTGGGGCAACGTTACGCCA
Source organism: Serratia aquatilis (assembly GCF_044865145.1). Taxonomy (NCBI): domain Bacteria; kingdom Pseudomonadati; phylum Pseudomonadota; class Gammaproteobacteria; order Enterobacterales; family Yersiniaceae; genus Serratia; species Serratia aquatilis. The sequence continues at coordinate 3,224,344 of NZ_CP173186.1, forward strand.
CTATCGCCTTCGGTGCCCTGTTGATTGCCGTCTACACCATGTTGGGCACTTCAATGTATAGCACCTGGTATCAGCAACCTATCCTGCTGATTATCGGTGCTGTCTGGTACAATCTGCTGACACTGTTCGGTCACCTGCTCTTTCCCATCAAGCCATTGCAGGAAAACCTTGCACGTTGCTATCAGCAGTTGGCAGGTTATCTGGATGCCAAAGCCAATCTGTTCGACCCCGATGCCGAGCACGATACCGATCTCCCCTGGATGGATGTCGCTATGGCGAACAGCACGCTGGTCACCACGCTTAACCAAACCAAAACCTCGCTGCTAACCCGCCTGAAGGGTGATAGAGGGCAGCGAGGCACTCGTAGGGCGCTGCAATACTATTTTGTGGCTCAAGATATCCATGAGCGTGCCAGTTCCTCCCATGTCCAGTACCAGGCTCTCAGCCAACAATTCCGTCACAGCGATATTCTGTTCCGCTTTCAGCGCCTGTTAACCTTGCAGGCGCGTGCCTGCCAACAACTGGCTCAATCGATTCTGTTACGTCAGAAATACCTGCACAACGCACGTTTTGAGCCTGCCTTCAGCCGCATAGAAGAAGCGTTGGCCCAAGTTACCTTAACAGCCGAGAATCGTGATCTAGCCAAAGCACTTTCTCACCTACTGAAGAATTTGCGGGCGATTGACGCCCAATTAGCCAACATAGAGTCAGAGCAGACTTTAGCTAGCGGGCAACTGGAGGAAAATGCGCTTTCAGATGACCGGATCACCGGTTGGAGCGATATTCGCCTGCGTATCAGCCGTCATCTGACCCCTAAGTCGGCCCTGTTCCGCCATGCAATCCGTATGTCAGTGGTCTTATGCGTAGGCTATGCCTTCATTCAGCTTACCGGTATGCAGCACGGTTTTTGGATCCTGCTGACCAGCCTGTTTGTCTGCCAACCTAACTACAACGCGACGCGCCGGCGCTTGGCATTGCGAGTTATCGGGACCCTGGCGGGTATTTTGGTCGGTCTGCCGATACTTTACTTCGTGCCTTCTCTGGAAGGGCAAATGGTACTGATTGTCATCTCCGGGGTGCTCTTTTTTGCCTTCCGGACTGTGCAATATGCCCATGCTACAATGTTTATTACCCTCTTGGTCTTACTGTGCTTTAACCTGCTGGGGGAAGGGTTCGAAGTTGCTGCACCACGCGTCTACGATACCCTGTTGGGATGCGCCATCGCCTGGGCGGCGGTAAGCTTTATCTGGCCAGATTGGCAGTTTCGTCAGTTACCCGACATTGTTCGTAAAACGCTAAATGCTAATTGCCGTTACCTTGATGCGATCATGGTGCAATACCATCAGGGTAAAGATAACGGCTTACCCTACCGTATTGCACGCCGCGACGCGCATAACTGTGATGGTGAACTGGCCTCAGTAATCTCTAACATGTCTGTGGATCCGAAAGCAGACAAAACCATTCAGGAAGCTGCGTTCCGCCTGTTATGCCTTAACCACATCCTGCTTAGCTATATTTCAGCACTCGGAGCACATCGCGAACGCCTGAAAAACTCTGCCGTACTTGATTTGTTGAATGACGCGGTATGCTTTGTTGACGATGCATTACACCATGAAAAACAGGATCAACTGCGCATTGCTCAAACTCTTGAGACTCTATCTGAAAGAATTAAATCGCTGATTCCTGAACCCGAAAGCAAAGAACAACTGGTGTTGCAGCAAATTGGCTTAGTGCTCGAACTGTTACCTGAGTTGACAGTTCTCAATGCACAAATAGGTGGCTCGCATTAATCATTGATATGTTGAATAAAAACCTTTTTGTCCGTTCTTACTTCAAAGCCGGCAGGCAACATGACTATGGTTTCTGCGAACCACTCAGCCAGCTCATTTCGTCGTGGCATGGGTAATGCGGCATGGTGATATCCTGCCATCGCTCCGGCAAGCGACATCAGAACTTTGATACCAAGACCTTTGTGTTGTTCCAGCAATTTCAGATAGGTTTTTCTAGCACCCGATAAGCGTAGGTCATAGATATTCTGTATGCCTGCACGCCATAGAAAGCGCTCCAATGATGCATCTATATTTGGCAGGTCTTTCAACCTGCCTTTACTGCGTTTTTTCACCTTTATTTCTCTACGAGCCTCACGCACCGCCTGCAACGCGAGTGCAGATAAAACCTGGCGCTCTGACCATAATTGTTCGTCCACCCGGTAATACCTCATAGTCATTGGCACACCGCGCTTCAGATAAGTCATATTCGCCATCCCACGTTCTCGGAATACTGGTTCAAGACTCTCAGTAGCGCGTAAGTACAACTCCCCCTCGGCAACAACGGCAAACATCGTGCCGTCTGCCAACAATCCATAGCCACCAAATTGTGAGCGCGTTTCAATCTTTCCTAACGCGGCAAAAAAGGTTTTTGCCTGTTCGATTCTCCTTGCGGATCCTCCTTTCATTTAGCTCTCCTTTATATCTATAACGACTGTTAATTACATTCACCTATGGAATAAACGTAACGGGAACAACTAATTAAGGAAAATACGCATAATTGCTATCGGTGCCAATCACAAAATTAAGACGTATAAAAAATGATCTCAATTATGCGAAGCATCACGAAAATTTGGGTTGATCTTCTGTTTCGATGGATATACTGTATATACATACAGCAATACTACGGGTGGGATACTACATGCGTACACAATCACTTTACCAAACCCATTTCAGTCTGGCTTCTCCGGTAACTGGGCAGTTTGTTGAAACCTCTAAAGAAAGCAAGAAGAATGGCCTCATCAGTGAACTTGTTTACAACGATCAGCAACCCGCAGTAGCCCAATTGCTGGTGCCTCTATTACGGCAGCTAGGTATGCAATCTCGGTGGTTGTTATGGCTGACGCCGCAGCAAAAACTCAGCAAATCCTGGCTTGAACAGGCTGAGCTTCCAGTCCACAAGGTAGTACAACTCAATCAGATCGACCCAATGGCCACTGTAGATGCAATGGAGCGGGCTTTACTGACGGGGAATTACAGCGTCGTGCTTGGCTGGCTGCCTGAACTTACTGAACAGGATCGCCTGAAATTAAGTCGGGCGGCTGAACTGGGTAACGCTTATGGCTTCATTATGCGCCCGCAACAAGACGTTGCGACCTCACGCGGACACTGTTCAACCATAAAAATTCACACGTCTTTGTATCATTGACTAATTTTAAGACTAATCTCAACAGCCGTTCCCCCCAGTACCTTCCCCACTGGGGGAAGGTACACAAAGCGAGTACTGACGCGGCCCCGTATCAGTTATCAAGCATGGGCCAGTCTCACTTTCCCCGCCAATATGTTAGAAGATATGTCCAATTCAATGTTTTTTTTTAGAGCTTTATCACATCACACTTGTAACTTTCGCTCCACGTTGTAGACTTTAGCTCGCCAAGGTTGCCCTATAACGTCAGAAAAACTGGCAAAGTAACAGACGAGGGCTCAAACCTTGACGAAGGAATTTAAACCAAGGGCTTAATACAGCTTTAAAGCTCATTGCCTATTTGGATGATAACGAGGCGCAAAATGAAAAAGACAGCTATCGCATTAGCAGTGGCACTGGCTGGTTTCGCTACCGTAGCGCAAGCCGCCCCAAAAGATGACACATGGTACACCGGCGCAAAACTAGGCTGGTCCAAGTATTATGATACCGGATTTGACGGTAATGGCTTTAACAACACCATCGGTAACGGCCCTACCCACAGAACCCAACTGGGTGCAGGTGCGTATGTAGGTTATCAGGCAAACCAATACCTCGGTTTTGAAATGGGGTATGACTGGCTTGGCCGTATGCCTTATAAAGGCAGCGTGAACAATGGTGCTTTTAAAGCTCAAGGCGTTCAACTGACCACCAAACTGAGCTATCCAGTAATGGATGATCTGGATGTTTACACTCGTCTGGGTGGTATGGTGTGGCGTGCAGACTCCAATGCCCACTACGGTGCAACCGATGAGCGTAGAAGCGCTCACGATACCGGCGTTTCTCCATTGGCAGCGGTAGGTGTTGAATATGCACTGACCCAAAACATTGCAACACGTTTGGATTATCAGTGGACCAACAACATCGGTGACAAAGGTACCGTTGGTGCTCGTCCAGATAACGCCATGCTGAGCGTGGGTGTTTCTTACCGCTTTGGCCAGGATGAAGTTGCAGCTCCAGTTGTTGCACCAACTCCGGCACCAGCTCCAGTTGTTGAGACCAAGAAGTTCACTCTGACTTCTGACGTTCTGTTCAACTTCGGTAAATCTACGCTGAAACCAGAAGGTCAACAGGCTCTGGATCAACTGTATTCACAGCTGAGCTCACTGGATCCGAAAGACGGTTCAGTAGTCGTTGTTGGTTTCACCGATGCAGTAGGTTCTGCTGAATTCAACCAGCGTCTGTCTGAGCAGCGTGCACAAAGCGTTGTTGACTACCTGGTTTCTAAAGGTATTCCTTCAGACAAGATTTCTGCACGTGGCATGGGCAAAGCTAACCCAGTTACCGGCGACTCTTGTGGTTACCGTTCTGGCCGTGCTACCCCAGCACAGATCGCTTGCCTGGCACCAGATCGTCGCGTAGAGATCGAAGTGCGTGGCATCAAAGAAGTTGTATCTCAGCCTGCAGCGGCTCAGTAACATCTTCTGATGGTCAGCAAAAACCCCGCATTGCGGGGTTTTTTTTGCTTATCATTTGGTTTCGCTAGTCGCTTTCCTGGCCAAGGATCGCTTTTAGATCCTGTTTCAGCGACGACATCTGACTAGCATATTTCTCTTTGTGTTCGGCATCTTCAATCAGTTGTACAACCGTTTCCGATAGCGTTATACCGCGGCGATGTGCCAATGCAGCCAGACGTTGCCAAACCAGGTACTCAAGATCGATAGATTTCTTGCGTGTGTGTTGATGCTCAGCGTTAAAATGACGTTTACGCCGGGCACGGATGGTCTGCTTCATCCGGTTTTCCAACGCTGGATCCATATGCTCATTAATCCACGCTAATACTCTGACCGGCTCATTCTCCAGTTTCAGCAGCTCATCAACAGCTTCTTGAGCGGCGCTATTTTCAATGTAGCGAGTGATAGATTCACCTTCCCGGAACTTTTTCACCAGGTACGTCCATTTCCAACCGCTTTCCAGATTTTCCAGTTGCTGATATTTCATCGTGAACTCTTCTGTGACCGCGTAACTTTAGTAAGCATAACAGTTTTGCATAGACTTTCCCCAGCATTTGAGACCAACTATAGGCTGTTTTTTAGACAATCCGGGTTCCGAGTCAAACTCCCAGTCATCAACATTGACTCAGTGTGTATCAAGCTGGCGTTATTCTTGTATAATCGCGCTTTCCCTTTTTGACGATTGCATCTAACACTTTGACCAATAACCGACTTGAATGGCAATCTCTGTTGCCTGCCGCTACGCCTTATCAGGCGATTTTTGATTCCGCTGCTCAACTGGCTCCCATTGCCTTTTCAGCAATCCAGCCCCGCTTGGAGAACACACTGACGCTGTTTTTGCATCCGCAGTCTCAGCCACGGTTTATGCTGTTGAAAGCGCAGGAAACACATGAGTTCCTGGCGTTGATAGCCCGAGCTGTAGAGCAGTTGCAACCACAAAATTCGATTAAGGGCAGTCACTATGTGATCGAAACAGACAAAGTCAGCCTTAAGGCCGCTACTCGCGGTGATGAACCTTTTGCTGCTGGCGGAGCTTGTATTTACCAAGAGTGGATTGAGCCAGAACAATTGTTCGGTTGCGTCAGGACCCGTAATGGCGAAATTACCCTGCAACCTGGTCTTATCCACCAGGCTAACGGCGGTGTACTGATCCTGTCCGCACGTGCCTTATTGGCACAGCCATTATTGTGGCTGCGTCTTAAGCAAATGATCATTCAGCGCCAATTCCAATGGTTCACGCCAGATGAAACCCGACCGCTACCGGTTTACATTCCACCTATGCCGCTGGAATTACGCCTGATTGTAATAGGCGATCGTCATGGCCTTGCCGACTTCCACGATATCGAACCGGAGCTGAGTGAACTGGCTATCTACGGCGAGTACGAGGATGACTTGCAACTCACCGAGCAAGACGACATGGCGCAATGGTGCAGCTACATTAATGCCGTGATTGCCGAGCAACAATTGCCTCCTCTGGCCAGCGACGCCTGGCAACCTCTGATGGTTCAGGCCGTGCGCTATACCGGCGATCAGGGTAACTTGCCGTTGTCACCGCTATGGGTCAGCCAGCAACTCTCTGAAGCCGCTTTATATGCTGAAGAAGAGCAAATCACTGCGAAAGCGTTGGAAGCAGCGCTGAATGCCCGTGAATGGCGTGAAAGCTATTTAGCCGAACGGATGCAGGATGAGATCGAGCTTGGTCAACTGATGATAGAAACCGAAGGCGAGGTTATCGGTCAGATCAACGGTCTTTCAGTACTGGATTATCCTGGGCATCCACGCAGTTTTGGGGAGCCATCACGGATCAGCTGTGTGGTTCATCTCGGTGACGGCGAGTTTACCGACGTTGAACGCAAAGCCGAATTAGGGGGAAACCTGCATGCTAAAGGCATGATGATAATGCAGGCTTTTCTGATTTCCGAGTTGGAACTCGATCAGCAACTCCCCTTCTCCGCTTCGATCGTTTTCGAGCAATCGTATGGAGAAGTTGACGGAGACAGTGCCTCGCTGGCAGAACTTTGTGCACTGATCAGCGCGCTGTCACAGCAACCGATCACTCAGCAAATCGCTGTGACGGGTTCCGTTGACCAATTTGGTAATGTTCAGCCAATCGGGGGGGTGAACGAGAAAATCGAAGGTTTCTTCGAAGTCTGCATTCGTAGAGGCCTGACGGGAAAACAAGGGGTCATCATGCCAGCCAGCAACGTACGTCATCTTTGCCTACGCGCAGATGTTGTCGAGGCGGTACGCGAAGGTCAATTCCATTTATGGGCGGTAGACAGCGTGGCAGAGGCCTTACCATTATTAACCGGATACCCGTATTCCGATGAACAGCAGCCAAGCTTGCTGGCTGCGATCCAAGAGCGGATAGCACAAGTGAACCCACAAGAACGTCGTCAGTGGCCTTGGCCATTACGTTGGCTCAGCTGGTTCAACCACGGCTGATCGGACTTGTTCAGCGTACACGTGTAAGCTAGACTGCGTCATTCATTAAAATAAGGCTTACTGAGAACATGGTAGAGAAACGCGAATCCTATACGAAAGAAGACCTTGAGGCATCTGGCCGCGGCGAGTTGTTCGGCGCTGGTGGCCCACCGTTGCCAGCAGGTAACATGTTAATGATGGACCGCGTGGTCAAAATGACCGTTGACGGGGGTAGCCATAATAAAGGCTATGTCGAGGCTGAACTCGATATCCACCCAGACCTGTGGTTCTTCGGCTGCCACTTTATTGGTGATCCTGTCATGCCAGGCTGCCTGGGGTTGGATGCCATGTGGCAATTGGTTGGTTTCTACCTGGGCTGGTTGGGTGGTGAAGGTAAAGGCCGTGCGCTTGGCGTGGGTGAAGTGAAGTTCACCGGTCAGGTACTGCCAACCGCCAAGAAAGTAACCTACCGTATCAATTTTAAACGCGTGATCACGCGTAAGCTGATCATGGGCGTTGCCGATGGTGAAGTACTGGTCGATGGCAAAGTTATCTACACCGCCAGCGATCTGAAAGTGGGTCTTTTCAAGGATACCGAAGCTTTCTAAGCCTAGGCATTGAATGGAGCCAGTTGCACTATCGCTGGCTCCACATGGCCCCCAACCCTGCGTACACCCAAATGACCGCCAGCGGCTCTCATATGCAACAGAGGGGCCAAGCCTGACGCTATTGCTAGTCACCTAGCTTCGACGCTGGAGAAGGCCTGTTACGTTACGCCTTTCAAATAAAGAGTCATTACGCCTTAATCAACAAATCATCAAAGGAATAATAATGAGCAGTCGTCGTATAGTTATTACTGGTATGGGTGCCGTTTCTCCTTTAGGTTGCGGCGTAGGAGCGATATGGCAACGTTTATTAGCCGGCCAATCAGGTATCCGTCCACTCCCAGAGCAGATAGTTGCAGATTTACAGATCAAAATCGGTGGGCAAGTACCCACTTTAGAGCAGGATCCCGAAGCGGGTTTTAACCCTGATGTTTCTGTCGCGCCGAAAGACCAGAAAAAGATGGACCGTTTTATTCTGCTGGCAATGGCCGCTGCCGATGAAGCTATTCAGCAGGCAGGCTGGATCGCCGATACGGAAGATAAACAGGAACGAACTGCTACCGTTATTGCATCTGGCATCGGTGGTTTCCCTGCCATTGCCCATGCAGTGCGAACTACTGACAGCCGAGGCACTAAACGGCTTTCCCCATTTACCATCCCCTCATTTCTGGTGAATCTGGCTGCAGGGCATGTCTCTATCAAGCATCACTTTAAGGGTCCGATTGGCGCACCTGTCACCGCATGTGCAGCGGGCGTACAAGCTATTGGCGATGCTGTGCGGATGATCCGTAACGATGAAGCAGACATCGCTCTGTGTGGTGGCGCAGAAGCCGCAATTGATACCGTCAGTCTGGGTGGTTTTGCCGCAGCGCGAGCGATGTCAACAGCCGCTGCCGATGCAGCTAGCAAGGCTTCACGTCCATTCGATAGCGCCCGTGATGGGTTTGTTATGGGTGAAGGTGCCGGTATGCTGGTTATCGAGGAATTGGAGCATGCATTGGCAAGAGGCGCTAAGCCACTGGCAGAAATTGTTGGTTACGGCACCAGTGCGGACGCTTACCACATGACTTCAGGTGCAGAGGATGGTGATGGTGCGTATCGGGCCATGAAGATTGCGCTTAAACAAGCTGGGGTGAGCCCCGATCAGGTCCAACACCTGAATGCACATGCCACATCAACTCCGGTAGGCGATCTGGGAGAGATCAATGCCATCAAGCATCTATTCGGCACCGATGGTGGTATTGCCGTTACCTCAACCAAATCAGCAACTGGCCACCTGCTAGGGGCTGCTGGGGGGTTAGAGACCATTTTTACCGCCTTGGCTCTGCGTGACCAAATTGCACCAGCGACCTTGAATCTGGACAATCCAGATCCTGCTGCTGCAGGTTTGCATCTGGTGGCAAATAAGGCCGAGCCAATGGCAATAACCTATGCATTGTCGAACGGTTTTGGCTTTGGTGGGGTTAACGCGAGTATTTTACTGAAACACTGGCAGGAATAATTCAAAGTTTGAAACTAAAACCTCCGCCGTGGCGGAGGTTATTCCTTACTGATGACAGAGAGCCGCTTAAGCGGTCACAGCCCTGTCTTCCATGGCTTTTCGCCACCCTCCCAGCCAGTTAGCCCGTGCATCTAAAGATTGATAGGGACAAATCTCCCTCGAACGCCCTGCAATACCTGCTTGGTAACCACGTGATTGAGCCCGCTCCAGACGATCTCTTTTCTGTCTTTTCATGCCTCGTTTCCCTCATTTTTACTCTGGCGGAAAGAAAACAATGACCGTTTTATAAACAGCCACCTTAAAGCAATAGCTCTAAAAGCCGGGAAGATCAATAAACGGATTTCACACAAGTGCCATATTTGTGAGCTATGTCCGGCAAAAAAGCTAACTGACTGATAAGTCTGAAACAATCTTAAGATGATGATAAGTATTAAAAAAATCCCGGCAAGGGGTTTTTATATTCCTTGCCGGGAAATGGTTAGATTATTTTGATACAAGCTATACTCGTCATTCTTCAAGTTCCATGGGTGTTAGCTGCGTCCGCTCGCACCAGTCACATAGTGGGCTATGCTCCTGGCGACTCTCGGTCTTGCCGCCTACATGCAACTCGAATTATTTAGAGTATATGATTTAAAGGCGAGCAGCCTGGCTGGCGATCTCCTGCGCTTCCTGCTGCCAGCCTTGGGCCAGCGTTCTGACTAACGCATCATAGCCATCCTCACCCTGCTTTAATTCCAGATTGAATGGCCGCTTAATCAGAGCACCCTGACGACTCAACACCCATTCCCCCTGAATGATCGCTTTACCATCATGGCGACCATGGAAGCCGCTGACGGTAACATTGAGTACGTCCTGATCGCTGCTCATCGGTTGTGATGACACTACCCACCCCGGTAACGCACTGCCGAGGTTAGTCACCAGCGTCTGCTGCAGTTGCTGATCCAAAGGGCTGGCCCACAGATTATTTTGTGCAGTCACAAACTGCACATCATTAGTCTGATAAACCACGCCACTCTGGGCAAGGAAATCAGCAACGCTGACATGCTCTAGCCACAGCTGACGAGACGCTGGGGTTCCATTTACCTGAACCGGTGTACCCAATGCGGGTAGCTGGTAGTAAGTCTTGCTTGGCGTGCTGCTGCAAGCACTCAGTAACATTACCAGGGCTATCGGGAGCCATTTCTTCATTTTTTGGCCTTCTTGGGCTGAGGATCGTCACTGCCCGCGGCTTCGAATACCAGGGCATTACTCTTGTCATTCAACGTGCGTAGCACCGGTTGCAGTTCACGCAGCACCTGGTCAAGACGCTGCATATCGGCCACCATTTTGTTGTAGGCCGGTGAACCGGGCTGGAACCCTTTCATGCTTCGATTGAGTTCTTGCAGCGTTTTCTGCATATCCGCAGGCAATGCTTTCATCTCTTTGCTGGCAATGATGTCATTCAGCGACTGCAAGGTTTGCTGCGTAGCCTGCATGGTTTTCTTGCTTTCAGTCAACGTTTTGGTTGCTTCTTCAAGCATTGGATTCAACGGCATTGAATTGATCTTATCCAACGTCTGCATCAGCTTCTGCTGGATCTGCGCCAAACCACTACTGGTGCTTGGCAAGACCGGATAGCCGAACAGCTCACGCGGCCCCGGCAAGGACTTATCTTGCGGATAGAAATCCAGATCGATGTACAGCGCACCAGTCAGCAGGTTGCCAGATTTCAGCGAGGCACGCAGACCACGAGACTCCGCGTCTTTAAGATGCTGTTCAATATTAAAGTTTTTACCCAACTGCTGGCTAAAGCGGTCTGGTTCAATACGTATAAGCACAGGAATACGATAATCGTTATCCAGTTTCTGCCGCATCCCTTCTTTAAAGAAAGGTACCTGCCCAACGGTGCCAAGACGAATGCCACGGAATTCAACCGGTGCCCCGGGTTGTAAGCCGCGAATCGAGTCAGAGAAGAACACCAGGTAATCGGTATGCTCGGTATACAGGGAATCCTGAATGTTGCGCTGGCTATCGTACAGCTCAAACTCGGCCTTATTTTTGACCTGTTCACCACGTTCCCAGCCTTCAGGGACCTCAAAACTGACGCCGCCGCTAAACAAGGTTGTCAGTGAGCCCATTTCCACACGCATACCCTGTGCAGACATGTCAAATGAGACTCCGCTATCTTTCCAGAAGCGTACATTGCTGGTAACCAACTGATCGTAAGGAGCGGTAATGAACAGTTGATAGCGCATGGCGCGCAATTTGGCGTCAAAATAACTGGTTTCTACTGAACCGACGCGATAACCGCGGAACAGCACCGGATCGCCAGCATTCAACTGACCTGATTTATCACTGTCCAGCAAGATGCGTAGCCCTTTGGCGTCCGGAGAGGCCAACGGTGGGGAATCAAGCAATTGGAAATTATCTCTCCCTTCCTTGCCTTTGTTACCTGGCTGCAGTTCGATATAGGCACCAGAAAGCAAGGTTCCCAACCCAGAGATCCCTTCGCGGCCAATCTGCGGTTTCACCACCCAGAAGGCGGAATCCTCGCGCAGCAGCTTGTCCATGCCGTCGTTGAGGCGAGCCTGCACCAGCACTTTGCTTAAATCTTCACTCAAGGTAACGCTTTCTACCGTTCCCACATCCACGCTGCGGCTTTTGATTTTGGTTTTACCCGCTTCAAGCCCCTCTGCTGTCGTTGTGACCAACGTCACTTCAGGCCCCTGATGGCTGAAGTGATAAAACAGGATCCAGGCACCAATCAGCACTGTCACGATGGGAATAATCCACACCGGCGACCAGCGTTTGATCTTTTCAACATCCGCGATATTGTCGTTACTTTCCGTCACTTTGCGGTTCCTTTTTCATTGTTTCATTTACGCGATCCCAAATTAATCGGGGATCGAACGTCATGGCTGCAAACATGGTAAGGATGACCACCATGGCGAACAGCAGAGCGCCGATGGCAGGATAAATACTCATCAATTGTCCCATACGTACCAACGCCGAAAGTACGGCAATAACAAACACATCGATCATTGACCAGCGGCCAACAAACTCCACCGCCTCATAAATAAAGTGCATACGCTCGCTGTCAGCTTTGGCCTTTTCTCTGCCATTTGCATAAACACATAACCAGCCAATAGCCAGCATTTTAAGGGTAGGTACCATCACGCTGGCAATAAAAATCACCATGGCGATGGGGTAAGCCCCTTCCCCCCAAAGCAGTATCACGCCAGCCATCACGCTGGATGGCATTTTGTTACCCAAAGCTTCAGTGATCATGATTGGCATCAGCATGGTTGGGATATACAAAATAACCGAAGTCATCAACAACGCGAGTGTCCACTGCAGACTGTTATGGCGACGGGAGTGCCCTTTGGTATGGCAACGCGGGCAGTGAACTTGCCTAGCAGGTAATATGGCGGTGCAACATGAGCAAGAACGCAGCCCCTGCTGCGCCCCTGTTATACCAGCCTGTAACGGTTGATCAATACGGGGGGCTGACTCAATATCCTGCCACAACCAACGGCGATCGACGCACTGGAAAGCGCGTACTTGCAACAGGCAAAACAGGCAAAAAGGGATAAAGCTGGAGCCAATACCAATATCACCATAGGCCATCAGTTTGACGAAACTGACCAGCACGCCAGCGAGGAAAATTTCCACCATACACCAGGTTTTGAACCGGAACAGTACCTTGGCTATCCAGACTTTCAATTTCAACGGCATACGCGCTCTGGCGCACAGCAGAATGATAGCCAGCATACAAAACGCCGGGATCAGTTGCACCAGCACCATGAACAGCGTGGCCATGCTGGCATAGTTTTCTGCCACCATCACTCGAGGGATTTGCAGCAGTTCTATCTGGTTTGCAATACCCGCAACCCGCATATTGATAAACGGGAATATATTCGCCAGCAACAGCATAAATAAGGCGCTTAGTGCATACCCTATCGGCCGTTTACGTGGTTCATCCCAACGGGCACTGAGTGTGGTTTTACAACGCGGGCAGACAGCCTTAGTACCAAACGCCAGGGCAGGCAGAGTCACTAACATATCGCATTGCGGGCAAAGCATCAGGTTATCCTGTTGCCGAGCGTCATCAATTGGATGACTGTGCTGCTTGTGGCTTTCGTGGGAACACACCATTTTCTTCCTTAACAACTTCTCTCATCAGCACACAGCAACATTTGCCCGCAGCAGCGTGCGGGCAAAAATTCAACCGATCAGCCGTTTTTCATTGCTTCCAATTCTTCCCAACGAGCAAAAGCTTCTTCGAGTGCTTGCTCTGCTGCTGCAAGGTCGGTGAGGACCTGCTGTGTTTCGCTATGCGGGCGGGAGAAAAAGCCCCCATCGCTTACCTGCGCCTGTAAGCTCTCGATTTCAGCCTCCAACTGCTCGAGGCGCTGCGGCAACTGCTCCAATTCACGCAGTAGGTTATAACTCAACTTGGCAGCCGCTTTCTTAGGCGGTTCAACCTTTTTTTCCACCGCAGATTTAGCTGGGGTATTGGCTACCTGGCGAATGGGCTTGGCGGTTGCACGCTGGTGGTGTGCATCGTAATAGCCACCGACATAGGTGTCTATCACTCCATTCCCCTCAAATATCCAACATTCCGTTACCGAGTTATCAACGAACTGCCGGTCGTGGCTGACCAACAGCACAGTACCTTGATAGCTATCGATCATTTCCTCCAATAATTCCAGCGTTTCGACATCCAAGTCGTTGGTGGGTTCATCGAGGATCAGTAAATTGCTTGGCTTCAGGAATAGTTTGGCTAATAACAAGCGGTTACGTTCCCCGCCTGACAAAGCTTTCACCGGCGTCATTGCCCGTTTTGGATGGAACAGGAAATCCTGCAGATAACCCAACACATGGCGTGAACGGCCATTGACCATCACTTCCTGTTTACCTTCTGCCAAGTTGTCCATCACTGTCCGTTCCGGATCCAGCTCAGCACGGTGCTGGTCAAAATAGGCTACCTCCAGCTTGGTGCCGCAGTGAACACGCCCGCTGTCGGCTTTCAACTGACCGAGCATCAATTTCAGCAGCGTGGTTTTCCCGCAACCGTTTGGACCGACCAAGGCGATTTTATCGCCACGCTGGACCTGCGCACTAAAACCACGCACCAGAACTTTGTCGCCGATCTGGTAATGGACGTCTTCCATTTCAAAGACAATCTTACCGGAGCGCACCGCCTCTTCCACCTGCATCTTGGCAGTGCCCATCACTTCACGCCGCTGCGAGCGCTCGTTACGCAGCGCTTTCAGAGCGCGAACACGGCCTTCGTTGCGCGTGCGGCGTGCTTTGATACCCTGACGTATCCAGACTTCCTCTTGCGCCAGTTTGCGGTCAAATTCGGCGTTCTGCAGTTCTTCCACGCGCAGTGCTTCTTCCTTACTTTGCAGATACAGCTCGTAGTTGCCAGGCCATGACACCAGCTTTCCCCGGTCGAGATCGACTATACGGGTTGCCATGTTGCGGATAAACGAGCGGTCATGGGAAATAAACACGATGCTGCCTTGGAACTCTTTCAGGAAGGCTTCCAGCCAATCGATAGTCGTGATATCCAAATGGTTGGTAGGCTCATCAAGCAATAGCACTCGCGGTGAACTGACCAAAGCACGGCCCAACGCAGCCTTACGCAGCCAACCACCCGAAAGGGAGGAAAGCTCGGCATCACCGTTCAAACCAAGCTGCAACAGCACTTCGCTGATACGGCTGTCAAGCTGCCAAAGCCCCTGGTGATCGAGGATCTCCATCACCTGCGCCATCCGCGCCAGATTCTTTTCACTCGGGTCCAGTTCAACCTGATGGGAGATCGCGTGATAGGCCTTCAGGTGCTCAGCCTGCTCAGCGACACCTTCAGCTACAAAGTCAAAGACTGTGCCACCGATATTACGTGGGGGATCCTGTTGCAACCGGGCCACAATCAGATCTTGCTCATAAATGATCCGCCCATCGTCCAGCGGGATCTCTTTGCTGAGGATCTTCAGTAATGTGGACTTACCAGCCCCATTACGCCCAACCAGACAGACGCGTTCATTGTCTTCAATATGAATTTCGGTGTTGTCTAACAAGGGAGCATCGCTGAAAGAGAGCCAAGCCCCGGACATGCTGATTAACGACATAGTAATTATTTTCCTTCGCCAGCGTGGGTTACCAGCCAGCAGTTGTGGATCTGACGGTTACGGGCAAAATCTTGTGACAGCGTCTGGGCAGTAATCTCTTTTGCCTGCAGACCGAGCACGTTCAGACCGTCCAAATCCATCTGGAAACCGCGTTTGTTGTTAGAGAACATAATGGTTCCGTTACGACGCAGTAACCGTTTCAAATCTTTCATCAATGCCAGATGATCGCGTTGTACATCAAAAGTGTTCTCCATACGTTTGGAGTTGGAAAACGTCGGCGGGTCGATAAAAATCACATCAAACTGTTCGTCGGCATTACTCAGCCATGACAGGCAGTCTGCCTGAATCAGTCGATGCTGTTGACCCGTTAACCCGTTTACCCGCAGGTTCTTCTCTGCCCATTCAAGATAGGTGCGCGACATATCCACCGTGGTAGTACTGCGCGCGCCACCCAATCCTGCATGAACACTGGCAGTACCGGTATAGGCAAACAGATTGAGGAAATCCTTACCTTTACTCATCTCGCCCAGCATACGGCGCGCAATGCGGTGATCGAGGAACAACCCAGTATCGAGATAGTCGGTCAGGTTGACCCAAAGTTTGGCATTAAACTCTGTCACCAACAGGAGCTCGCCCTTCTGTGCCAGTTTCTCGTACTGGTTTTTGCCCTTCTGACGTTCACGAGTTTTCAGCACCAACTGGTTAGAGGGCAGTTCCAGCACTGCCAGAGTGGCATTGATCACATCGAAAAGGCGTTGACGTGCTTTTTGTGCATCGATAGTTTTCGGTGGCGCGTACTCCTGCACCACAACCTTGCTGCCGTAGCGATCCACCGCCACGTTATATTCCGGCAGATCCGCATCATACAAGCGGTAACATTCGATCCCTTGCTGTTTCGCCCATTTATCGAGCTTTTTCAGATTTTTGCGAAGGCGGTTGGCGAAATCTTCAGCAACCTGCACACCGGCAGAACCCTGCGGGTTTTCCGCTAACTGATAGTTTTTCTGGACGCAATCCAGCGGGCCATTTTTCGCTTTGAACTGGCGCTCTGCGCGCAGTTGCAGGCAACTTAGCAGCTCAGGGGAGGCGCTGAACAGAGAAAGCTGCCAACCACCGAAAGCGCTTTTCATGATGCGGCCCAACATGTTGTGTAAGGCGATCAGCGCCGGTTCGCTCTCAAGGCGTTCACCGTATGGCGGGTTGCTGACCACGGTTCCCACCGGACCTTGCGGCAATGGATTGGTCAGTTTGCTGACATCATTCACGTTAAAGGTGATCAATTCCGCCACCCCTGCACGCCGGGCATTGCCCCGGGCCATTTCGATCACTCGGCGATCAATATCTGAACCAAAGAAACGCGAAGAGGTTTCTTGCAAACCACGGCGGGCGCGTACTTGCGCTTCGGTAACCACTTCACGCCACAGTTCGGCGTTATGACCGCTCCAGGCGGTGAAGCCCCAGTATTGGCGCTGTAACCCGGGCGCACGATCGGAGGCGATCATCGCCGCCTCGATCAACAGCGTGCCGGAACCACACATCGGATCAAGCATTGGCGTTCCTGGCTGCCAGCCAGAACGTTGCACAATAGACGCCGCCAGGCTTTCTTTCAGCGGTGCCTGACCGGTGAGATCGCGGTAGCCGCGCTGGTGCAAACCCTCGCCGCTAAGATCGAGCGCTACGCTGGCCATGTCGCGTTGCAGGAAAACGTTAACGCGAATATCCGGCTGCTGTTTTGCTACCGTTGGCCGCTGTTCCAGCTTGCGGGTGAAGCTGTCGACAATCGCGTCTTTTACCTTCAAGGCGCCATATTGGCTGTTGCGGATCTCTTCGTTGACGCCGCTGAAGTGAACGGCAAAAGTTTTATCAACGGTAAATAGGGCTGGCCAGTCAATGGACTGAACGCCAAGATACAGATCCAGATCGCTATGCACGCGGAACTCGTTCAGCGGCAGCAGAATACGGGAGGCCAGGCGGCTCCATAGCAGGCTTTGGTACAGAAGACGATCGTCACCCTGGAAATGGACTCCCCCCTGCACCACTTTGCAGGCGTGAGCGCCAAGCTGTTCCAGTTCGCTTTTTAACAGTTCTTCCAGTCCACGCGCCGTGCTGGCAAACAGAGAGTTCATATCGTGCTTATCACCAAAAAGAAAATCGTTGCGCATTATAGCTAATCCAGACCGCTTGTCATAAAGTTGCTCCTTTCTATTTCATTATCGTTTGGAGGCTGCAGTGTTCACGCTTTCCCGACTCTACGTTCATCCGGTCAAATCCTTGCGCGGTTTGCAGCTTTCCCACGCACAGGTTGCCTCTCATGGGCTGGCGTTTGATCGCACTTTCATGATTACTGAGCCTGACGGTACTTTTATTACCGCGCGTCAATTTCCGCAGATGGTGCTGTTTACTCCCGCATTATTGGCAGACGGCCTATTTCTGACGGCTCCAGATGGTGAAAGTGCCACTATCCGCTTCGAAGATTTCGCATCAGATGGCCAGCCAACCGAAGTTTGGGGTAACCATTTCACCGCGTTGATCGCGCCACAGGCCATCAACCAATGGCTCAGCGGTTATTTCCAACGGCCAGTGCAACTGCGCTGGGTTGGGGCAACTTTGACACGCAGAGTCACAAAACATC
Organism: Serratia aquatilis; assembly: GCF_044865145.1. Lineage (NCBI taxonomy): Bacteria > Pseudomonadati > Pseudomonadota > Gammaproteobacteria > Enterobacterales > Yersiniaceae > Serratia > Serratia aquatilis. The sequence goes on from NZ_CP173186.1 coordinate 3,242,304, forward strand.
CGGAGATCCCACTCTCGTTTGCCGATGGTTATCCGTATCTGTTGATTAATGAAGCGTCATTCCAAGATCTGCAACAGCGCTGCCCAAGCAGTATCAAGCTGGAACAGTTCCGGCCTAATATTGTGGTGACAGGTGCCCCTGCCTGGGCAGAAGACGGTTGGCAGGTGATCCGCATCGGTAATGTAATGTTTGATGTGGTTAAGCCCTGTGGCCGCTGCGTATTGACCACGGTCAGTACCGATCGCGGCCGCAAGCACCCAAGCGGTGAGCCATTAAGTACCTTGCAAGGATTCCGAACCGCCGATAACGGCGATATCGACTTCGGCCAAAACATGATTGCGCGCAATAGCGGTATCATCCGCGTTGGCGATCAGGTTGAGGTTCTTTCGAGCAAACCACCGCGGCCCTACGGCTCCGGTAACGTCGTCGAAAGCCTAAAAGCGCCTAAGGACAATACCGACAGCGTCACTATTGAGTATCAAGGGAATGTGTTTACCGGTAATAACCAGCAGATATTGTTGGAACAGCTGGAACAACAGGGGATTCGAATCCCTTACTCCTGCCGCGCAGGTATTTGCGGCAGTTGCAGGATGACGTTGACGGAAGGCAAAGTGGCACCGTTAAAACAAAGCGCAGTGGAGGCTAATGGCACGATCCTCTCTTGCAGCTGTATTCCTAAAAGCGATTTGAAGCTGGCGTAACGCCACCTCGTTAAACTGCCCTGTCGTAAGCCGGGGCAGACAATTCGTCGGCGATAAAAGGTTTCAGGCGATCGTGCATCACTTTTATTGCATCCCCCAGCACCATGGTACGCCCGGCCAACACCAACTGATTTTGCGCTAACAGGCACAGGCTGGCATTGTCGCCCGCTTCCACCACCAGCAAACAGGCATCCTCACCACTTGCCATCACTTTCACCGAGGCCAACTCACCATTTTTTGGCCGTAGCGGATAGGGTTGCTGAGCAAAATGCCAACTCTTGGGCATCAGGGGTTTCAGGAAGCGAAAAGCCACCAGCGCATTTAATACCAGTTCAGCACGCTGTTCATAACTGAGTTTTATCTGCTTACACTGCTCTTCATAATCAAAATAAAGCGCTGCATCATCAACGCAAAAAGCACACTGGTTGAATGCATCGGGGGCCAACATTTTTGCAGGAAAACGCGAACGGAAGATCATACCATTGGCTAAATCGAGCATCAGCCGATCGTGCTCAGCGTCAAAATACCAACGCCAATTATCGTCAGGTTTTATCTTCATTTCTTATCCTTCTTACCACATGCCAACGCTGTATTACCCAAAAGATGATTTTATCACCAGAAAAGCCATCCAAACACTCAGTTAATTCTGTGAACGAACAAAATATAGACGAGCTGGGAGCATAAATAAACCCCCAGCCCGGAATGAAGGGAAAATATTAGATATGGGTAACGATATCTTTAATCAAACGTGGGCCGTGGAAGATAAATCCGGAATAAATTTGTACCAGCGTTGCTCCCGCATCCATTTTTTCCCGTGCCGCTGTGAGAGAATCGATCCCACCAACGCCGATAATGGGTAAACGTCCCTGAAGTTCCTGTGACAATCGGCGGATCACTTCGGTACTCCGAGACTGAACTGGACGACCGCTCAATCCTCCAGCCTGATCGCAGTAATTCAACCCCTGGATCAGTTTACGATCGAGCGTTGTATTAGTCGCAATGACCCCATCGATATTATGGCGGATCAAACTATCGGCTATTTGGATCAACTCTTCTTCAGAAAGATCTGGCGCAATTTTTACTGCAACCGGCACATATTTATGATGTTGAGCGTGTAATTCAGCCTGTTTATTTTTAATCGCAGCTAACAGATCGTCCAGCGCTTCGCCATACTGTAAGGAACGTAATCCTGGGGTATTCGGCGAAGAGATATTAATCGCGATATATCCGGCATATGGATAAATTTTATCCATACATATTAGGTAATCGTCTTTACCCTGCTCTACCGGGGTATCTTTATTCTTGCCGATATTGATCCCGAGAATGCCACCAAAGTGGGATTTTTTGACGTTTTCAACCAGGTTATCCACCCCATGGTTATTAAACCCCATACGGTTAATCAAACCCTCGGCTTCAACGATACGGAATAAACGTGGTTTATCATTCCCAGGCTGTGGACGCGGCGTGACGGTTCCTACCTCCACAAAACCAAACCCCATGGCCCCAAAGGCATCGATGCATTCGCCATCTTTATCCAGCCCGGCAGCAAGACCTAACGGGTTTTTAAAAGAGAGCCCCATGCAGTTTACCGGCTTGCTCGGTACAGACTGACGGATAAGAAACTCTAATAGGGTGCCGGTAATACGGCGGAGTTGACTGAAAGTCAATTCATGCGCGCGTTCGGGATCGAGCTGGAACAACGCCTTCCTGATGATGGGGTAGTACATGTACTCTCCTGATTTCCCGGTTAGTTGCAAACCGGGGGCATATTATCCGGTATCCCCTCACCAATTGGAATTGATTAAAGGCAAAAAAAGCGCTTTTAACGCAATCGTTTTCTTTTGAACCCTTGTAACCCCTGCCTTTCCTCATTTACGCATATCGAAATCAAAAATTGAGATTTAAAAAACACCCTTCTTTTCTGTTAGCTTTAAAACACTTTGCAAACATAAATTTAACATTGATAACTTTTAGTTATAAGGAATGGTAATGCGCATTATTTCTCTCGCTGGCAGTCCACGAATTCCCTCGCGCTCCGCAGCACTGTTAGCGCTACGCCAGTCTACAAAGCCTCCTTTTCAGGTGCCCTGAAAACGTTGCTCGATCTGCTACCAGAGCGTGCACTGGAACATAAAGTGGTTTTGCCATTGGCGACCGGGGGTTCCATCGGACACATGCTAGCCGTGGATTATGCACTAAAACCGGTATTAGCCGCGCTGAAGGCGCAAGAGGTACTGCAGGGCGTATTCGCCGATGACAGCCAAATTATCCTTGATGGAGAACAGGCCACGCTCTCTGACAGAGTTACGGCCAGGTTGGAAGAAGCGTTGGAGGGTTTCTATCTGGCACTCAACCGCCACAAGCCATCGCTGTTAAAAACTCCACTGACGCTATTGACCCGTCAAACCGCATAAAGACCATAAAGGAAATCATCATGCTTCTGTCCCTCTCTTTTCTTCGTGGGTTAAGCGCGGCGGTACTGGCCACGATCGGTATGCTGGCACTGCGCAGGTTGAACTCTACCTTACCTGGGGAGAAACCCCCGCCCAGGTGAAAGAAAAAATCGCAGAAGTTCGTGCCAAAGCGGCAGCAAAAGGAAGGAAGGTACGTTTCGGCATCCGCCTGCACGTCATTGTGCGTGAAACCACAGAAGAGGCCTGGCGAGCAGCCAATCGTTTGATCGCTAATCTGGATGAAAAGACCATAGCCGATGCGCAACAAGCCTTTGCACGTTTCGACTCTGTTGGCCAGCAACGCATGGCGGCCTTGCACGGAGGGAAGAAAGATAATCTGGAAATCAGCCCCAACCTGTGGGCCGGTGTGGGTTTAGTACGTGGTGGTGCTGGCACAGCATTGGTGGGCGATGAGCCGACTGTGGCGGAGCGTATCCGGGAATACGCCGATCTGGGCATCGATACTTTTGTTCTCTCAGGCTATCCGCATCTTGAGGAAGCCTACCGCGAAGCGGAGTTACTGTTCCCCCATATTGATCTGGCCACTGCAGAGATCCCCACACAACGGCGCGCGATCAAGCCGCAGGGTGAAGCGATCGCCAATATTTATGTTCCGCAAAAAGTGTCGCAAAGCTAAGGAGAATAATCATGACAATCAGTGCGCGAAACGTTCTTCAGCAGACCGCCCCTTGGGCATTGCCAGTAGCACTGGTGATTTTCTGGCAACTTGCGGTTGAGGCTGGCTGGTTATCAAACCGCATCCTACCAGCTCCCAGCGCGGTAGTTGGCGCCTTTTGGGCGCTGACCAAGAGTGGCGAACTGTGGCAACACCTGACCATCAGCAGTTGGCGCGCACTGATTGGCTTCAGTATCGGTGGCAACATCGGATTGGGCTTGGGCCTTATCACCGGTTTGTCCCATTGGGGAGAGACATTACTCGATAGTTCGGTTCAGATGATCCGCAATATTCCTCATCTGGCACTGATCCCGCTGGTGATCCTGTGGTTTGGCATTGATGAATCGGCAAAAATCTTTCTGGTTGCTCTTGGTACTCTATTCCCTATTTATCTCAACACCTATCACGGCATCAAAAATATCGATCGTGGCCTGTTAGAAATGGCCCGGAGTTACGGTTTGAGGGGCTTTAGCCTGTTTACGCAAGTCGTTTTGCCTGGGGCGCTGCCTTCTATCATGGTCGGCGTACGTTTTTCTCTCGGGTTTATGTGGTTGACGCTGATCGTTGCCGAAACCATTTCGGCCAACTCGGGGATTGGTTATCTGGCGATGAATGCACGCGAATTCCTGCAAACCGATGTGGTCGTGGTTGCCATTGTTTTGTATGCCCTGCTCGGCAAACTGGCTGACACCAGTGCCCAATTACTCGAGCGTATCTGGTTACGCTGGCATCCGGCTTATCAATTAAAATCTGGAGAAGCACCATGACAGTTCCGACTCGCCTTCCGCAAGGAACCCCCATCACCTTAGAGTCTATTGCCAAACGTTATGGTCAGCGTACCGTTCTAGACAATCTGGAATTGAGGATCACCGCTGGTCAATTCGTGGCAGTAGTCGGCGGCTGCGGAAAAAGTACCCTGCTGCGTCTTCTCGCCGGGTTGGAAACCGCCAGTGAAGGGAAATTACTGAGCGGCAACGCACCGCTGAGTCATGCTAAGGACGATACGCGTCTCATGTTTCAGGACGCACGCTTGCTGCCCTGGAAAAAAGTTATTGATAATGTCGGGCTTGGCTTACGCGGTAACTGGCGTGATGAAGCAAAGCTTGCGTTAACCACTGTCGGGTTGGCGGACCGCGCCAACGAATGGCCAGCGGCATTATCAGGCGGGCAGAAGCAGCGTGTTGCTCTGGCTCGTGCGCTGATCCACCGCCCACGGCTATTATTGTTGGATGAACCGCTGGGGGCATTAGACGCATTAACCCGCATTGAAATGCAAGGGCTGCTCGAAACTCTATGGCAACAACAGGGTTTTACCGTGCTGCTGGTGACACACGATGTCAGTGAGGCTATCGCCTTGGCCGATAGGGTCCTGTTGATTGAAGAAGGCCGAATCGGGTTGGATCTGACCATCGATGTGCCGCGACCACGGCGCAAAGGATCCGCGAAGCTGGCAGAATTGGAAGCTGAAGTGCTGGAAAGGGTATTATCTCCGCCGCAAGCCATAAATATTTCCAACCGGGCGGCAAATTAGGAGACGGGGACGGCAATGCCGTCCCCTTGGTGTTACGCGTCTAACGCCTTGGTGATCTTCTCGAACAAATCGCCCGACAAGTTTTCCAACCCCTTCAACTGCTCCAGCGCCTGGCGCATCAACGCTTGGCGCGAAGCATCATAACGTTTCAGCCGGATCAGTGGTTCAATCAGGCGAGCGGCCACTTGCGGATTACGTTGGTTAAGATCGCTGAGGATCTCCGCCAGGAACTGATAGCCACTGCCGTCTGCCGCATGGAAGGCCGCCGGGTTGGCAGAGGCAAAAGCGCCAATCAGTGAACGGGTGCGATTTGGGTTACTGAGACTGAATGAACGGTGTTTCAGCAAAGCGCGCACATTATCAAGCACTTCCGCAGCCGGGCTGGTGGCTTGCAATATAAACCATTTATCCATCACCAGACCATCCTGATGCCAGCGCTCATCAAACTCTTTCATCAATTTATCACGGCAAGGCAATTGTGCCGCGACAGCCGAAGCCAATGCGGCCAATGAGTCGGTCATGTTATCCGCCTGGTGGAACTGTTTTGCCACCAACGCGTCAGCCGCTGTAACCTCACCAAACGCCAAATAGTGGAGGCAGACATTGCGTAATGAGCGTTTGGCAATATCACCGTGCTCAACACGATAACCATCTGTTTTATTAGCGTGATATACCGCCAACCATTCGTCAGCCATCTCTTCGGCCAAACAACGGGTTATCGACTCGTGCACCGCAGCGATCGCTTGCGGATCTATGGTAGCGAACAACTCGGCTATTTCAGTTTCAGATGGCAATGTTAGGATCTGGGCTGCCAAAGCAGGATCCAGTTTTTCATCCAGCAGCACGGCGCGGAAAGCATCGGCTACGTGAAGCGGCAACGTCAGCGGCTGTTTCTGTTGATATTTCGCAACATTCAGTTTGATATAGATTGCCAGCAGGCTTTGTGCCGCATCCCAACGGGCAAACTCATTACGCGCATGCTGCATCAGGAACGTCAGTTGTTGATCGCTGTACGGGTAATCCAGCTTCACAGGCGCCGAAAACTCGCGCAGTAACGAAGGCACTGGCTTATGTGCGACACCATCAAATACAAACGTCTGTTCCGCAGCGGTAATGTTGAGAACGTTATTCACTGGCGAACCGTCTTTCTGCAAGGCAATCACGTTGCCTTCGCTGTCATAAAGTTCGATATCCAACGGAATATGCAATGGCAGCTTTTCTTGCTGATCTGCCGTTGGTTCCGTTTTCTGGCTGACATGTAAACGATACTGTTGACGCTCGGCGCTGTAGTCATCGCGCACCGTCAACAGCGGCGTACCTGACTGGCTATACCAGCGACGGAACAACGACAGATCGACGTTGGAAGCATCTTCCATCGCCTGAACGAAATCATCGCAGGTTGCCGCGCTGCCGTCGTGACGTTCGAAATAGAGCTGCATCCCCGCCTGGAACTGTTGTTCTCCCAGCAATGTATGCATCATGCGTATCACTTCGGAACCCTTCTCATAAACTGTCAGGGTATAGAAGTTATTCATTTCAATAACTTTATCAGGCCGAATAGCGTGGGCCATCGGGCTGGCATCTTCTGCAAACTGGGCACCGCGCATAACCCGCACATTATCAATACGGTTAACCGAACGGGAACCCAGATCTGAACTGAACTCCTGGTCTCGGAAAACGGTCAGCCCTTCTTTCAGACTGAGCTGGAACCAGTCACGGCAGGTGACACGGTTGCCGGTCCAGTTATGGAAATATTCATGACCGATCACCGATTCGATATTCAGATAGTCTTTATCCGTTGCCGTTTCTGCTTTTGCCAGGACATATTTTGAGTTAAAGATATTTAACCCTTTGTTTTCCATTGCTCCCATGTTGAAGAAATCCACGGCAACAATCATATAGATGTCCAGATCGTATTCCAGGCCGAACCGGGTTTCATCCCATTTCATCGAATTCTTCAGCGAGGTCATGGCCCAATCTGCACGGTCCAGATTGCCACGATCAACAAACAGTTCTAAAGCGACTTTTCGCCCCGAACGCGTGATAAACGTATCGCGCAGGACATCAAAATCCCCCGCTACCAATGCAAACAGGTAACTTGGTTTTGGGAACGGATCTTGCCATTTAACCCAGTGACGCCCATCTTCCAGTTCACCTTGAGCCACGCGATTACCGTTCGAGAGCAGGAAAGGATAACGGGCTTTATCAGCCACAATGCGGGTGGTAAAACGGGCCAGTACGTCTGGACGATCCAGATAATAGGTGATGTGGCGAAACCCTTCGGCCTCACATTGCGTACACAGCGCCTCACCGGACAGGTACAGGCCTTCCAGAGCGCTATTCTTCGCCGGGTGAATATCATTCACGATAGTGAGGGTAAATTGCGCGGGTAACTGTTCAATAACCAGTTGGTTGTCCTGGTGCTGATAGCTATTCCACGGTTGGCTGTCGACTTGAAGACTGACCAGTGTCAAGTCTTCACCGTTGAGAATGAGGGGGGCGCCAGCGGCCCCCAGGCGTTTGATCTGGCTGACTGCAGTGACGCGTGTGTTATCCGCATCCAGCTCAAAATCCAAATCGATATCGGTAATGGTGTAATCCGGTGCGCGATAATCGTGGCGAAACTTCGCCTGTGGCTGTTGTGTCATAAAGAACCTTTGACGTCTCAGTGGGTGGCAGGTAACAAGACTGGAGCGTTCTGCTCCACAGAAGGGCACTGTTCATTGATGGCCCGATAGTGAATAAACTGTATCACAGCCATTTTAAAATCCCATAGGTCCACCAGTTTTATCCAAGCTGTGTTTAAAATAATTAACCTCATAATTTTTATCGTTAAATAGACTAAGTGACTCAGTATATTGGATTATTTTCTTTTTTGTCAGTTGCTGAAAATGCCAAGCCCGATAAAGGCACGTTTTATCCTCGACCCATTCTAGCCATTTATGGTGTGATGAGGCTTCAATAACAGGATAATCCGGGTATACTCCACCCACTTTTTTATCATTATCCGGATTTGGACACGCGCCTGACGAGGATGCTGCAACGCGATATGAATCTATACGCTTCCCCGATTTTGACCTCTTTGCTTGATACTGATGCTTATAAGCTTCATATGCAGCAAGCAGTGTTCCATCGCTACCCCGCAATTACCGTTGCGGCGGAGTTCCGTTGCCGTGGCGACGAACTGCTGGGCGAGTATGTCGATGAAATCCGCGCTCAGGTTGCATTGATGAGTAAACTGGCGCTGACGGACGCCGAATTCGACTACCTTTCCGGCCTGCCTTTCTTCCATCAGGATTACCTTAACTGGCTGCGTGATTTCCGCTATAACCCGCAGCAAGTCAGCATAGAAAGCCTCGACGGCAAACTGCAGATCCGCATCGCTGGCCCTTGGCTAGAGGTGATCATGTGGGAAGTTCCTCTGCTGGCGTTGATCAGTGAAGTGGTGCATCGCCACCGCTCACCGCAGGTAACGCCAGAGATGGCGGTAAACCAGTTGCGCAGTAAGCTGGTGCAATTCAAACAGGCCAGTGCAGATATTGATATCTCCCGCTTCAAACTGATGGACTTTGGCAGCCGCCGTCGTTTCTCGCGAGAAGTGCAACACGCTATCGTCAGCACCCTGAAAGAAGAATTCCCTTTCCTGGTTGGTACCAGTAACTACGATCTGGCACATCAGTTGGGGCTGACACCGGTTGGCACTCAGGCTCATGAATGGTTCCAGGCACATCAGCAGATTAGCCCGGTGTTAGCCAATAGTCAGCGCGCAGCACTGCAAGCCTGGCTGGATGAATACCCCGATCAGCTCGGTGTGGCGCTGACAGATTGTATTGCCATGGACGCATTTCTGCGTGACTTCGGTATACAGTTTGCCCAACATTATCAGGGGCTACGGCATGACTCTGGCGACCCATTTGAATGGGGTGAAAAAGCTATCGCTCATTACCAGAAACTGGGTATTGACCCGATGAGCAAAACGCTGGTGTTCTCGGATAATCTGGATCTGGATAAAGCGCTGGCGCTATATCGCCATTTTGATCGACGCATCAATCTGGTCTTTGGCATCGGCACGCGTCTCACCTGCGACATCCCCGGCGTCAAACCGCTGAATATCGTTATCAAGCTGGTAGAGTGCAAAGGTAAACCGGTCGCCAAACTCTCTGATAGCCCGGGCAAAACCATCTGCCATGACAAGGCTTTTGTAAAAGCCCTACGCAAGGCTTTCGACCTGCCATTGGTTAAGAAAGCCAGTTGATATTGTAAGCCGGCTGCCTCACCCGTACCGGCTTCTTTATTTCTCTTCTATTTATATACCCCACGTAACTCAAGTTTCATCCAGACACCAACCTGCCCAGTAGGTGTTGTTTCGGCAATAGCGAAATACCACGCTTATCCCTTGGCAATAAATGTTGTGCCATTCTGGCGATTTCTACTTGTGCTCTGCAACGCGGCAAGTAACATAGCAATATCCCCAAATTCCTGGGTTGCTATCCCCGATGGATTTCAAGTTGTAGCCGGCAGCCAGTTCACTGTCGCTCTGAAACCTGATCCTGTTTAATCACAGGAATGAGTGCAGATAACAACGCGAAAACTTGAAAATAACGGGTATGGCTATTTCTGAACCAAAACTTACAAGAGAGAAATCTATGAGCGTAGTGCCTGTAGTCGACGTACTGCAAGGTCGTGCCGCGGTTGACAGTGAAGTCACCGTACGCGGCTGGGTACGTACCCGGAGAGATTCTAAAGCTGGTATCTCCTTCCTCGCCGTTTATGACGGCTCCTGCTTTGATCCGTTACAGGCCGTCGTTAACCATTCTCTGCCAAATTATCAGGATGAAGTTCTGCACCTGACCACTGGCTGTTCTGTTGAAATCACCGGTACCGTTGTGGCATCCCCAGGTGAAGGCCAGAGTTTCGAACTGCAGGCAACGGCAGTCCGCGTTGTTGGTTGGGTTGACGATCCTGATACTTATCCAATGGCGGCCAAGCGTCACAGTATCGAATATCTGCGTGAAGTTGCCCACCTGCGCCCACGCACCAACCTGATCGGTGCTGTGACTCGCGTTCGCCATACGCTGGCGCAGGCGATCCACCGCTTCTTCCACGAAAACGGTTATTTCTGGGTTTCTACCCCGCTGATTACCGCTTCTGATACTGAAGGTGCTGGCGAAATGTTCCGCGTGTCTACGTTAGACATGGAAAACCTGCCGCGTACCGATAAAGGCGCCGTCGATTTCAGCCAGGATTTCTTCGGTAAAGAAGCCTTCCTGACCGTATCCGGCCAACTGAATGGCGAAACCTACGCCTGTGCGCTGTCAAAAATCTACACCTTCGGCCCCACCTTCCGTGCCGAAAACTCTAACACCAGCCGCCATCTGGCCGAATTTTGGATGATCGAACCGGAAGTGGCGTTCGCTACGCTGGACGATGTTGCCAAGTTGGCCGAGAGCATGTTGAAGTACGTATTCCAGGCGGTACTCGATGAGCGTGCCGACGACCTGAAGTTCTTCGCTGAACGTGTAGATAAAGACGCAATTGAGCGCCTGAAACGTTTCGTTTCCTCCGATTTTGCTCAGGTCGACTATACCGAGGCGGTTGAGATCTTGATCGCTTCCGGTCAAACCTTTGAGAACCCGGTCTCTTGGGGCATTGACCTTTCGTCTGAACACGAGCGTTACCTTGCCGAGAAACACTTCAAGGCACCGGTAGTCGTCAAAAACTACCCGAAAGATATTAAAGCCTTCTATATGCGAATGAACGAAGACGGTAAAACCGTGGCTGCAATGGATGTCTTGGCACCAGGCATTGGTGAAATCATCGGCGGTTCACAGCGTGAAGAACGTTTAGACGTGCTCGACCAGCGTCTGGAAGAGATGGGCTTGAATAAAGAAGACTATTGGTGGTACCGCGACCTGCGCCGTTACGGCACAGTACCGCATTCAGGTTTTGGTTTGGGTTTTGAGCGTTTAATTGCTTATGTGACCGGGGTGCAAAACGTGCGGGATGTGATCCCATTCCCGCGCACACCTCGCAATGCGAGCTTCTAAGCGACAAACCTGAACGTTTTTTAAACCATTCAGAATAATCCAAAGGCCAGCCAAGCTGGCCTTTCGTATTTTTTATTATTGACCAATGTCACAAAGTTCCGTAAAATTTACAAATTGTAACACATGGTTTCTTTCTGAAACCCAAATACGACATTAGTAGCATTTTCGCTCTAGATTAACCTGCCCGTGAGTGGAACACTGCGTGCAGACACAGGACGACACCAAACTATCAACAATAGTTCCAAAAGAATTATTGGCGGCAGTGGCAAGGTGTCCGAATAACACAATGAGGGTAATAATAATGATGAAGCGCAACATTCTTGCAGTAGTAATCCCAGCTCTGTTAGCAGCTGGTGCAGCGAACGCAGCAGAAATCTACAACAAAGACGGCAACAAACTGGATCTTTACGGTAAAGCTGTTGGCTTGCATTACTTCTCTAAAGATACTTACAAAGAAGGCAATGACGGCGACAAATCTTACGTCCGTTTTGGTTTCAAAGGTGAAACCCAGATCAATAGCGAACTGACCGGTTACGGCCAGTGGGAATACAACGTTCAAGCGAACAAAGCTGAATCCCAGGGTACCGATGGCACCAAAACCCGTCTGGGCTTTGCTGGCCTGAAGTTTGCTGATTACGGTTCATTCGATTATGGCCGTAACTACGGCGTAGTGTATGACGTTGAAAGCTGGACCGATATGCTGCCAGAGTTCGGTGGTGATACTTACACCAATACTGACAACTTTATGACTGGCCGTGCTAACGGTGTTGCTACTTACCGTAACAAGAACTTCTTCGGTCTGGTTGATGGCTGGAACTTCGCTCTGCAGTATCAAGGCAAAAATGAAAGCCGTAAGCTGAAAGAGCAGAATGGTGACGGTGTTGGTGTTTCTACTACCTATGCCATTATGGATACCGGTATCAGTGCGGGTGCAGCATACTCTTCTTCTAACCGTACCGTTGCGCAAAAAGAGGCTGGCCGCAATTCAACCACCATGGCTGGTGGTAATGTTGCCGATGTATGGACCGTTGGCGTCAAGTACGACGCGAACAACGTGTACCTGGCAACCATGTATGCAGAAACCCGCAACATGACTGCATACGGTGACGCTGATACTATCGCAAACAAAACTCAGAACTACGAAGTGGTTGCTCAGTACCAGTTCGACTTCGGTCTGCGTCCATCTATCGCTTACCTGCAGTCTAAAGGTAAGAAATTGGGCACCACTTACGGTAACGACAAAGACCTGGTTAAATATGTTGAGTTGGGTGCGGTTTACTCCTTCAATAAAAACATGTCTACCTATGTTGATTACAAAATCAACCTGTTGAACGATAACGACTCTGGCTTCTACAAAGATAACAAGATCGCTACTGACAACATCGTAGCTACCGGTCTGGTTTACCAGTTCTAAGTTGTTAAACTGAATGGCGGTTGTTTGCCATTCAAGTTAAAAAACAGGGCTTCGGCCCTGTTTTTTTTTAGCGGTTTCAGCCATTTTTTATTCTGCTAAACTCCCCTTCCCCATCATTTTTTGTGCCGAAGCCACCGCTATCACAAGATCGATGTGTTTTTCTCGCAAACGGTTGGCAAAGGCGGCAACTGACGCTACCCTGATGCTTCTGTCCGCTTAACTCTAGGCCATGGAAGCATCTGACATGTTTGAAAAAATTATCGCTGCACCTGCCGATCCAATTTTGGGTCTGACTGACATTTTCCGCGCGGACGACCGCCCGAATAAAATCAACTTAGGGATAGGCGTCTATAAAGACGAAACCGGTAAAACACCGGTACTGACCAGTGTAAAAAAAGCTGAGCAGTGGCTACTGGAGAATGAAACTACCAAGAACTATCTTGGTATTGAAGGTATTCCGGAATTTGCCAGTTGCACGCAAGAACTGCTGTTTGGCAAGCAGAGCTCAATCATTACCAGCAAACGTGCGCGTACCGCTCAAACCCCTGGCGGTACCGGCGGCTTGCGTGTTGCGGCGGACTTTATTGCCAACCAGACCAGTGCTAAGCGTATCTGGATCAGTAATCCTAGCTGGCCAAACCATAAAAACGTCTTTGGTGCCGTTGGCCTGGAAGTACTGGAGTATGACTATTACGATGCGGCGAACCACGCATTAGACTTCAACGGCTTGCTCAATAGCCTAAAACAGGCTCAGGCTGGCGATGTGGTGTTGTTCCACGGCTGCTGCCACAATCCTACCGGTATCGATCCGACCGAAGAGCAATGGACGCAATTAGCTGAACTGTCCGTCGCCAATGGTTGGTTACCGTTATTCGACTTCGCGTATCAAGGTTTTGCCAAAGGTCTGGAAGAGGATGCTCAAGGCCTGCGCATCTTCGCTGCCAAACACCAAGAGCTGATCGTTGCCAGCTCCTACTCCAAGAATTTTGGCCTGTATAACGAGCGCGTCGGGGCATGTACCGTCGTAGCTGCTGATGCAGAAACTGCCGACCGTGCTTTCAGCCAGGTCAAAGCGGCTATTCGCGCCAACTACTCTAACCCGCCTTCGCACGGTGCGGCCGTGGTTGCTACCATCCTTGGTAACGAGGCACTACGCGCTATCTGGGAACAAGAACTGACCGATATGCGTCAACGTATCCATCGCATGCGTCAGCTGTTTGTTAACACCCTGCGTGAGAAAGGCGCGGAGCAAGATTTCAGCTTCATCATCAATCAGAACGGCATGTTCTCTTTCAGCGGGCTGACCAAAGAACAGGTTCTGCGTCTGCGCGATGAGTTTGGTGTTTATGCCGTCAATTCTGGCCGCGTTAACGTGGCTGGCATGACGCCGGACAACATGGCGCCTCTGTGTGAAGCTATCGTTGCTGTGCTGTAAGCTAAATAACGTTTATTGAAAAGGGGCGCGGATGCGCCCCTTTGCTATTCTCAGTGCTAAACGCGCTATCACCAGATAGCGGATTCTTCGCGCAGGAAGGGGTTAGTTTGACGTTCTACACCAAAAGTAGACATAGGCCCATGCCCTGGAATAAACGCCATATCGTCGCCCTGAGGCAGCAATTTCACGCGAATCGAATTGATCAAAGTCTGGTGGTCACCACGCGGGAAATCGCTACGGCCAACACCACCATTAAATAGAACATCGCCAACCAAGGCTAGACGCGCTTTTTCATTGATAAATACGACATGGCCCGGCGTATGACCAGGGCAATGCAGAACTTTCAATGATATATCACCAATCTGCAGCACATCCCCTTCTTCCAGCCAGCGGGTGGGAGTAAAGGACGGGCATTCCTCAAGGCCAAACATCCGGCTCTGAGCAGGCAACCCTTCGAGCCAGAAAGCATCTTCTTTGTGCGGCCCAAAGATGGGCACCTGATAATAGTCCGCCATTTCAGCGGCTGCACCAACGTGATCGAGATGGCCGTGGGTCAGCAGGATTTGACTAATCTGCACACCTTTCTGAGCAACTTGCGCCTTCAGTTTTTCAGGGTCTCCGCCAGGATCAACCAACGCGGCCTGTTTTGTGGCATCACACCAAATAAGCGTACAGTTTTGGCTGAACGCCGTTACGGGAATAATATGATAGTTCATAAAGCTCCAACGACAATGGCACCACGCTGTTGAAGCGGGTGCCATTCACTCCGAGTGCACAGTGATTACCAGGTCCGCACCGGGCCGGTATCGATGTGCACAAAGTTGCTACGTGGATAATATCCTACACCACCCGCACGCATTTTTAACGCAGCCTTGCGGATGTTACTCAGTTGGATACCTTCGATATGGAAATCCATCGCCTGCCCTTTGGTGTGATAGCTCTGTTTGGCCACACCACGTTTGTGTTCACGCATTTCATTATTAGTCGTCCTAGAACGGTAGCCGGAAATCAATTGCACCGGTTTAGTGGTTCCCAGCATAACCTGCAGACGATAAAGATGGTCAAACAAACGAGGGTCGATAGTTTTGGTCTTGTTAGCACGATAGTCACGGAAAAGGTGGTTCAAACGAACCAATTCTTCCTTATTGTACCCTCTACCGTCAAAGAACTCGGCTTTGATAGATTCACCGGTATTCAAGTTATTCAGCACCAGAATGCGTGGGCGAGCGGTAGAAAGGCTGGCAAACGCCTGTCCTGGAAGCAGCGCGATACCCATAGCTGCGCCACCCAGTGCCAGCCATTTACGGCGATGATGATCAATTTTGTCCATGACTCTTTTAAACCCGGCAACAATGTCAATATATATGCACAAAACCGCGCACTGCCCGAACCATAACCGCCAGCGTATTCTGAGTCAACCCGCGATACGCTTAGGCTTACAAGCATTGATAAAAACATGCTCACGGCTAGCTCGGTACTAAGACCGCTATTCATCTGGAATTACTGCATTTGTCGCATCAATTTCTCAGCTTGGCTCAGAATCTGTGCGCCCGATCTCACCGGAGCATCATAATTGTAAATATCTGTGCGGAACTGTGGCTTGCCATCATCAGCAACCCAGGCTGTCAGGTAATAAAGCTGTACTGGTATATGCTGGCGAATGTTTACATACGTCGTGTTACCCCTTTTCAGGGTAGAAGATACCCGATCATTATTCCAACCAGCATCCTGTAACAGCATGTTGGCCAGATCGGAGGCTTTGTTAACGCGCACGCAACCTGAACTCAACGCACGAATGTCCTTCTGGAACAGGCCGTGGTTTGGAGTATCGTGCAGATAAATAGCATCAGAGCTTGGCATGTTGAATTTGAAACGGCCCAAAGAGTTGCTGGCTCCCGGAGCCTGTTGAATACGATAAGGGAAATTACGCGGAGAAATCGTATTCCAGTCAATCATTGCAGGATCGATAAGCTCTGAATCGTTGCTCCAGCCAGAAAACACCCGATAACCATGTTTCTGGAAGTAAGCAGCATCATGCATCGCCTTGGGAGCGATATCTTCACGTATCAATTTAGTTGGCACATTCCACGGCGGGTTGACCACCACATTGTTCAATGCACTACTCATTAATGGGGTTTTGCGGCTAGGACGCCCCACAATCACGCGTGAAGATAACACCTCATTACCATTCAGGTAATAAGTTAACGAGTAATTAGGAATGTTAACCATGATGCCAGTGTCAACATGGCCGGGCAAGATACGCAGCCGTTGGATATTCAACGCCAGCAGTGATGCCCGTATTTGTGGCGAAACGTTTAACCACTCGCGCGTTCTTACACCAACAACACCATCCGGCGTCAAACCTTGCCAAGCCTGAAAACGTTTGACGCCTTCGACCAAATCATCGGTATAACGGTTGTCCGTTACCGACACATGGTTGGCTTGCTGTGGGGCCAAGGGTGCTTCCGGGGAGGCCGGAACAATATCTTTAATCGGGGTTGCAGACGGGCTGACAACCGCACCGGACGCAACACGGTTCTTCTCTTCGTCTACCGACAGGTCGTCTTCAACGGCTGGCGCTGTAGCCGCAGCGCTGGTCACGTCAGATTCTGGCGAATGGGGAACTACCGCAGGTGTTGCGGCCAACATGCCGGTACGCGTCAGGATCTCCCGCAGAGCAGGAATATCGTCACTGAGTTGCCCCGGACGTAGGCTGGTACTATTGGACAACTGAGGCCAAGGGCGAGCGTCTGCCAGCACCTCACGTAACGCTTGGTGCATCTTTTCATACTGAGGATGCTGTGGAGCCAACGTATGCACATAGGCAAGCGTCTTACCTTGACGCACCGCAAGCTGCCACTGATTAATGACCGTCGCTGCCGGAACGTTTAACTTATAGGGAACGTTGCTGTACAACCAGCTGTTGCCGTTGGCACCAATTGATGACACAAATTGTAGGTAGCCCAGCATGGCATCAGACAGCACAATGTCACGCGCCATATCGGTAATCGCCGGGTCGGTCAGCCATTTTACCCACTGGGTAAATTGCGGTTGCACGCCAGAAATGGCCAGTTCGGCAAGTTGTTGTTGGAACTGCAAAACAGCTTCGTGGTTTTGCCACATGGGTTGCATCTGATTAGACGCATATAAAGGTGCCAAGGTGGCAATATAATGTGGCACAACGCTTTTCGGCAGCGCGTCAAGCAAAGCTGCACGGCTCTGCGCGACAGACATGCTGGGTGATAATGACGCTACCGGTAACGCCGGTAAAGTTGCCAATGCGGAAAACGGCGCGGCAAAACCACAAGCGATCGCACAACTTAATGCCAAACGTCGGATTGAGTTTCCATTTTTAAGCAACATCCCTTGCCCCCTGTAGGCTCACGAAAAATACTACAAAATTATTCATTGGTTTTAGTATACAAATAGAATGGCGCTTTTGCGTCACCGTAACCCACCGCCTCATCCATTTATCGACCAGTATCCCACTGGTAAAAAAAACAGGCCTATCATCCTCGCAGTGCAAAAAAATAGCCACCCCAAGGTGGCCACTTTCAGATTAGTAGGGCTGTTTTATTTAAGTCTGAGACGTTTCAACCGCCGTTGTGTCCAACGCTGGTTGCTCGCTGGCAAAACCGCGCAGCCCTACAACGTGCACATGCTCATGATTCTGGAACACTTTACGCACCAGTTTATAGGTAGTGCCTTTTTCCGGGCTGATGTTCTCTGGTGCTGCGATAATCAACTGCATTTCCAGACGATCGCACAACTCAAATAGCGTAGCGATGGATTTGGCATCCAGGCGTGCAGCTTCATCCAAGAACAGCAGACGGCAAGGGGAAATATCTTTGCCACGCAAACGGCGTGACTCCTCTTCCCAACTCTGCACCACCATAACCAGAATCGACATACCGGTACCGATCGCCTCCCCGGTGGATAATGCGCCACTCTCGGCACGCAGCCAACCATCAGATCCACGGAAGACCTCAACCTCGAGCTCCAGATAGTTACGATAGTCCAGCAGTTCTTCGCCGATGGTCTGCGGTGTCCGTTGCCCCATGTCAATCTGCGGGTTCAGGCGCTGATACAACTTGGCAAGGGCCTCGGAGAAGGTAAGGCGGTTACTGTTAAACAGATCCTGATGCTGTTCCTGCTGTTCAGAGAGCACATCCAACAGTGTGGCATGTGCTTCCCGTACGTTCACATTCAGGCGTACGCTCTTGACCTGCCCGAAAGAAACGGCCTGCAACCCTTGGTTAAGCATCCGAATACGATTCTGCTCGCGCTGAATGGTCTTGCGGATAATGTTTGCCACACTCTTCGAGCTGATCGCCAGTTTCTGCTCACGCGCCGTCAGCTCTTCGGTCAACCGAGCCAATTCGATCTCCATCTGTTCGATGGCTTCAACAGGGTCATCGGTACGGATAATGTCCTGCCGGATCCGTTCGCGCAGATGCTGATACACCGCAATGTAGAACTGGATTTTACGTTCAGGCCGTTTGGGATCTTCCGACAGGCGCAGCACGTCGCGCAGATGCTCGTTATCCGCTACCGCCAGACGCAACGCGCCGAGCGCTTTATCCGACATTGAGCGTAGTTCATCGCCATCCATATAAGCGAGTTCGCGGCGATGCAATCGGCGTTCGACACCATTATCTTTGACCAGCCGCATAACCATACACCACCCGGCCTTGGCAGTGACCACCTGCTCGCGCAGTTGATAATAATCACGCTCCAGCTTACGCAGCTTTTTCTGCAGGCCATCCATTTCAGCCTCACAGAAGGTTAACTGTTTCTCAAGTTGATTACGGCGAGAACGGTTATTACTCAGTGAAGCATGGAGTTCATCGCGGCGCTGGCGCGCACGGGCTTCGGCATTAGCATCCGCCTGCACGCCAATGTCGACCAACTCCTGACTTAGCTCTTTCAACATCTCTCGCTTGGCTTCAAAGGAGCTTTTCAGTGAGGCCAACACCTGACTGTATTGGGTAAACTGGGTCTGATACTGCCGTAACTGCTCACGGGCACGCGTACGCTCCGCTTCGGCGTGTTCCAGCCGTTGACGCAGTTTGTCATTAAGATCGTTGTCAGCATTCTGCATACCGGCAGAGTCGGTATAGCTGAAATGTGCCCGGCGTTGCACCACTTCCGTCAGGGAGAACGTCTGTTGCTTGGCCAAACGCTGGGTTGCCTGCGCTTGTACATAATCCTGCTGCAACTGCTCATGCTGCTCGGGATCGCTTTGCAGAACCGCAAGCCACGGCTCCAGTTTGGCTAAAGAAACACCGTGCTGCTGGATATATCGCGCTGCATCCTGCGCTTCTTCCATTTCCTCACGAATCTCTTCAACACGATCTGGCAATGTCTCGTCGTTGAGCAGTGAAACCAACGGCATCAGACGGTTAAGTGCAGAGATACCCTCTTTTGCCTGCTCATACTGCTGACGTTGCTGCTGGTTTTGCGCTTCGTGGCTATTGAGTCCACGCTCAATTTCACCACGGCGTGTATTCATGGCGCGGATTTCTGCTTCAGGATCCGAGTCAAACACGACCGCAAGGTGAGTTCCGATAAAGCGACTGAAAGCCTGATGGGAGCGCTGGGTTTTCTGGACATCAAATGAAAGGGTTGCGTAACGCTCAGCCAGGCTGTCGCGTTCCGCATGCAGCACTTCCAGGCGATTCTCACGGGCTGCACGGCCGAAGAGCGGTACTTCCGGGTAACGCGAATAACGCCACTGGCGGTCGGCAATCTTCACCACTACCGCTTTTTCTTGCTCTTCAACGGCGAATACGCTGTCATCGAACGACTGTGGATCCCCTTCAATCAGGTAGAGATCTTCAGGGCAATCTTCCAGCCCTTCCAGCATTTCGCGTATCAGCGACAGATCGGGTACCACTATCGCATGACGCGAGGGGCCATATAACGCTGAGAAATAGGGAGCATCATCGATGGTGACATCATCATAAATTTCCGACAACAGCACGCCACCAAAGCGCTCGGCCAGCGTCACCAGCCGCTGATCCTCGGCACCGCTCGGCTGGCTGAGGCGCTCGATCTGCGCTTCAATTTCACGCTTGCGGGCAGCAACTTCGTCACGCTCAACAGTCGTTTCCCGCTCGCGCTCCAGCAGTTGCTGCATGAACTCGGTTACTTGCTGGCTATCTTCAAAGGTTTCACCACTTTGCTCGCTGAGTTGGCTCAGCGCATCTTGCGCGGATAACCAAATCGGGGCACGGGCGGTGAGCTCTTTGATACGTTGCTGGATCTGTTCCAATTCCTGGCGCATTTCCATCCGGCGCTCACCCGCATCACTAACGCTCAGTGACAATGACTCCAGACGTTCCTCAAGCTCCTGCTGCAAGGCATCAAGCTCATCCGGTTGATAAGACTGCCCATGGCGTTTGCAAAACTCCTGCAGAAGTCGTTCAGCGTCCTGTTGAGCGTGCAACCGTTGCTGCAACTCGCTCAAGCGCATCCGTAACGGCTGTACTCGCTCGGCCTGGTGTTGTTGCGCTGGCCAATCACGTAATAGTTCACGGGCGGTTTGCCAGGCCTCACTGCGGCTGACTTCGCCTGCAATTTTAACCACCAGCTGATAAGCCTGTTCAAACTGGCTGTGAGCCGCATCGGCCACACTCAGTTTTTGCTCCAGCATCAACAGGGATTCTGTCGCCTCTTGTTCACGCGCCTGGAAAGTATCCAGCCACTCTTCGGCATTATCGGCGGTAAGTTCGGGTAGTTGGCACAATGCACGGGCGCGCTCAAGCGCCTGCAGGGCCTGCTGATACTGAATGGCACGAGTTTGCTGCACGTCCAGCGCCTGCTGGTAATCAGCTAGTTGGCTTTTTAACTCATCAACTTCAAGTTCTGCTGCTTCGGCTCGCGCTTCGTATTCAGCCTGCTGCTCACCCGCTTCTGCCACTACTTCATTCTGTTCTTCCAGACGGTAGGTCAGCTCTTCCAGATCGCCTTCATAGCGCTCAATTTTCTCCTGTTGGCGCATGGCGGTCTGCACCAGATTCAGGTGATCGCTGGCTGCCTGGTAATCGGTTTCCAGATCGGACTCGGCAGCACTTTGTTCTGCCAGTTCCCGCGCCATTTCAACATGGCGGAACTGCTCTGCAGCCAGTTGCTTGCGGCTACCCAGCAAGTCACTACGCAACACCAAGGCACCGTCCAGATGGATACGGCGTTCATTGGCATGGCGCATATAATCTGCCGCCACGTAGGATGTGGCTTCAGAAATCAGATGCTTGAACAGATCGCGATC
This sequence comes from Serratia aquatilis, assembly GCF_044865145.1. NCBI lineage: Bacteria > Pseudomonadati > Pseudomonadota > Gammaproteobacteria > Enterobacterales > Yersiniaceae > Serratia > Serratia aquatilis. Next base: position 3,263,831 of record NZ_CP173186.1, read on the forward strand.
CGATTGGGTCACACGTATCGCTTCCAGCGTCATGCGATTTTCGCGCAGTGCGGCTTCCATGTCCTGGAAGGCCTTACGTACGCCACTGTTTTCAGGCAGCAGGTAATCGCGCAGCGAGCGGGTAATGGCGCTGGAAATACCCCCATACAGCGAGGCTTCGATCAGGCGATAGAACTTGCTTCGGTCGGCAGAGGAACGCAGGCGTTTCGGGATCACTCCCAAATCAAACATCAAGGCATGGTAGTCAGTGATGGAGTTGAACTGCTTGAACTGCACCCCTTCCATCTCTTCAACGCGCTCTTTCAGTTCCTGTAGCGAAAGTACCCGTGCCTGACGTTCACCCACGGTTTGGGTTAACAACTCCGTCGGCTGCACTGCAGTTGGCAGGCCTTGGATAGTAAAAGGTTTGATATCGACTTTACGATCGCGCCCGGCGACCTGTTGCAAACGCACGCCAACCACCACACGCTGATGGCGGGAGTTGACCACGTCCAACGTAGAATAACAGACACCCGCACGCAATTTACCGTGTAACCCCTTGTCACGTGAACCACTGGTGGCCCCCGCTTCGGTGGTATTACGGAAGTGGAGCAGCGTAAGATCGGGGATCAGTGCTGTAACAAACGCCGCCATGGTGGTGGACTTGCCAGCCCCGTTGCCGCCAGAAAGCGTGGTGACTAATTCGTCCAAATCAAAGGTTCGGGCAAAAAAACCGTTCCAGTTAACCAGTGTCAGTGAGCGAAATTTACCGCGTTCTATCATTCCTGTTCATCCTCTGCACTGTCTGTGGTGGTATCTGCTTCCGTATCAATGTCATCATTCAGTGACAGGCTGTTTTCAACCGGCATCGCTTCACCGTCGCGGATCATGCGTAACTGAGCTTCACGCGGGTCATCGCCACTACGCACATCGGCACCAAAGCGGAACACAGCTTCGGTAATGCGGAATTTGCTGCTGTCATTACCCATGAAATACACCATGCCCAAACGGCGAAGGCGATTAAGCGAAGAACGAACTTTTTCATGCAGCTTCTGACGATCGAGATCCGAACCGGTGGAGCGCTGGTTAACAAACTTCAGCAATTTGTTCTCATCCGCCAGGCTTAGCAGCTCTTCGTACAGTTCCTGCTGACTGAAGATGCCTTCATGGGCCAGACGTTCCGGGCTGAGGTAGAGATAACAGAGGATCTTACCAACCATCATATCCAGTTCGGAAAGCACCGAGCGCGGGATCAGCGTGGTGGAGCGCGGGCGCAGGTAAAAAAATCCTTCCGGCGCACGGATCAGCTCTACGCTATAACGGGCATAAAACTCTTCCAACTCGTCTTGGAAATCCATCAGGAAAGCGTGGTTATCCAGCTCATCAATGCCGATGTGACGGCCAGATCGCAATTGGCTGTCCAGTGCGGGGAATAACGTGTTAGACAATGCCTTGGCCAGTTTAACTGGCATTACTTGTTCAATATTTGTCGATGACATGGGCCTGTACCTTGGCTCCGTAATCATTGATTGCCTGCCACTGTGCCGGCAACCCTGAAAAATCGGCTTCGGCCACACCAAGGCGTACAGCCTGGTCGACCACTATACGAGCAACGTCAAAATGACGCACCCGCGGATATTGCGCCAGATAGTCGCGCATCACTGCCCCCAGATCGAGCGGCATTTTTTGTTCCTGATAAATCTTCAGCGCCTGTTCAATCATGGCTGCCAACTGTTCGCGGATTTCACTGAACTCTTCGTATTCGAGATCCGGCGGCAACTCCCCGGTGACTTCCTCACTGCGCAGTGCCAGTTCTTCATCGCGCATATCGAGCAGACGATCGGCATTGGCGTGGGTTAGGGTCCAGGGATTTTCGAAGTAGTTTTGCACGGATTGACGCAGACGTTGGGCAAACACCCGGTTTTTATCCATATCGATCGCGGTACGGATAAACTTGTGCACGTGGCGATCATAACCGATCCACAGATCGATCGCCTGTTGCCCCCAACTGATGATGCGGTCCAGCTTGCTTTGCAGATCAAACACCAGCTTGTCAACAAAACCCAGTTCCACCCCACCCTGGGTAGCATCCTGGATACGTAGCAAGTTAGCCTGGAGCTTATCACCTGCCGCTTCCAGCGTATCCTGCAGTTCGCGCAACGTGCCGGACGTTTCCGATAGCAGCATCTCACAGCTGGAGATCGCCGCCCGCCAATCCTGGTTGAGTAGTGCAGCAATATCCTCTTTGACACTATGTTGCTGCTCATCCATCAAGCGCTGCGTGAGGTCAATACTATCGAAGATCTCCGCCACCGAATATTTCAGTGGTGCAAACACATTGCGGTGCCAGTGGAAATCATCGCCACCTTCCTCGGCCGCATCTGCGGCACGTTTCAACTCCTCGGCCACGATCGATAGCTGCATCGAAAGACGCAGTGTCGAGAACTCACGCTGGCGAATGTAATAATCGGTGATACCAATACCCAACGGCGTCAACCGGTAGATGGCATTTCCATCGGCCAACTCGCTGGTAAAACGGTTCAACAGACGCTGGCGTACCATGTCGTTTATCGCATTGTTGGCGCGGATTGCCACGGTTTCGTGCGTCTGTTCAAAACCTTTACTGACATGGCGAAATGCATCAACCAACTCACCTTCACTCATTTCGCCATCCAGCCGTTCACCGTTGAGTGTGGCTATAGCCAGCAAAAAAGCGAGACGCTCAGTAGGGAGCGAAATAGAGAAATCATTTTTCCGTGCCCAGGCGACCAGTTCGGGGACTGTCTGGGAAAACTCACTCATAGTCCGTCCTTCAGGTTTGGTTTATGCGCCATGACGTGAATATAACGCCCCAAACTCACGTAGGGTTCTTGCCGGCAATAGTGCTGTTCAAGTGCCAGTAACTCTTCAAATTTTTGTGTCTGCAGTTGTCTGCTTTGCAGATAATCATGGAAAACCCTCACGCCGGTTTTCCCTGAAATCTCCATACCCAGCTGTTCAAGCCAGCCGTATACCTGCGGCGGGTTATGCGGATACTGCGGCGACAGAGAACGTTTTCGACGCCTTCTGACCTCGGGAGCAACCAGTTGAAAATTACCCAGTACCACATTGCGCATCAGAAGACCGTTGGCGTTAAAGAACATCAGTGAAAGCGCCCCACCAGGTAACAGGCAGTTGTACAGAGCCTGCAATGCAACCTGCGGCTCGGCGATCCACTCCAACACCGCGTGGAACAATATCAGATCAACCGGCTGTGCCAAGTGTTGGCCTATCTCCTGCGCAGAACTTTGTATGAATTGCATGTTCTGGCTCACACCTTTCTGCTCTGCCAGCAACGCAGCGCGCTGGATCATCTCACCAGAAAGATCGCACAACAAGACTTGATGTCCTAATTCTGCCAACTGGCAGGCCATATGCCCCTCACCACCACCGGCATCCAGAATGCGCAGCGGCCGCTGCGGCAAGCTAGCCAATAGGGAGGTCAGATCCTGCCAAACTACTGCCTGACGGATTTTTCCTTTGGTTGTGCCGTAAATATTACGTGCAAATTTCTCAGCAATATCGTCAAAATTGCGATCCTGCATGGGCAACGGCTCCGCTGATTCTCATTTGGCTTACGGCAAATCGCTTGCCCATTCAAACCTGCTATTTTGGCACAGACTGGCTTAGAATAAATCTTCTTGCAGCCTGATTGCGCCCATATGCCGTTTTTTCGCCCAAAAGGACCTAATTTTTGATGCTTTTCAACCTGAAAAAGTTCATCGGCAATCTGATGATGCCATTACCCGCGCTATTGTTACTGATGGGGCTGGCTTTATTACTACTGTGGTTTACCCGCTGGCAAAAGAGCGGCAAAGTCATCTTGAGCCTGAGTTGGCTGCTTTTACTGCTACTGAGCCTGCAACCTGTATCAGATCGCCTGCTACGGCCACTTGAATCTGGCTATGTGACTTACCGCGGTAGCGCCCAGATTGATTATATCGTGGTATTAGGGGGAGGTTACACTTTTAACCCTGACTGGGCTCCAAGCTCAAACCTGCTCGGTAATAGCCTGCCTCGGGTTACCGAAGGGGTCAGGTTATATCTTTCACACCCTGGCAGCAAAATGGTCTTTACCGGAGCGCGGGGAGCAAAAACGCTCAGTAACGCCGCTACTGCCGCACTGGTGGCTGAAAGCCTGGGTGTACCACGCAACGACATCATCATTCTGGATCGCCCGCTAGATACCGAGGAAGAAGCGGCACAGGTTGCAGAGCTGGTCGGGCAAAAACCTTTCATTCTGGTTACCTCTGCAAACCATCTACCACGTGCCATGGTTTTTTTCGAAGCTCAGGGATTACATCCAATACCTGCGCCAGCCAACCAAATGGCGATCAGCTCCCCCTTGAACTTTTGGGATCGAATTATGCCTTCATCAATGTTCCTGGGGCACAGCGAACGGGCGGTGTACGAAACCCTTGGCAGCCTGTGGCAACGTTTGAAAAGCAAACCAGAGGAGTACTAGGCTGTGTCCCTTAATTGCACGTGAGCGCCGCTGGTGGTTATTTGGCCAGCCAGGGTAACAGCTGTTTCGCTGCCTGATCGAATAGCACGCGATCCAGTTGACCAGTATGGATCATCCTGGCCACCGCCTCCCACACAACATACAGCCAGCGGCGTGACAGGAAAGATTCTGCTACCGGTGCGCGCTGTAGATAGCGGAACAGGAGTTGGGCCGGCATACCTGCCTCACAGAGTCTGAACAATTCATACTCTCTTGGAGCCCACAGCATCATGCCTGGGTTAAGCATTGCCAACAGTTGGTCTGTCTTGGCATCTTTCAGCATACTGCGTAAAGAAAGATTACCGTGAACCAACACACAAGGATCGTCAAAATCGTCAAAAAAATCGCTCAACATTTCCCTGGTTCGATACAACAGACGACGATCCGCCATGGTCAACAGCGGCGAGTTTAGGTTACAGAGGGTTGACCATAGCACCTCGACTCGCTGTTGATACCAACTGAACCAGTCGTTTTCCTGAGTGCTGTCTACCGTGCCGACACACCCGTGGCTATCGATGCGATGCCAGGCCAGTACCCCATCGATAATTTGCTCCATCAGTATGTCCCAACGATCTGGCGTGCGCGTCGGAGCCTCGACCGAAACACCTCGCAGCCGCTCGATCAACAAAATCTCGTGGTAGGGCTCCTGGCGGGTAAAGACCGCACCATAAACCGTGGGCAACCGAATGTCGCCCTCGCGAGCCAGCATGGAGAGCTTATAGGCCTCCTGTTGGGCTATTCCCTCACAGACAAAGCTTTTCGCCATCAACGGAATTGCATGATTCTGCTTATCATAAAGCGAGTACATATGAGCGTAGGGTTGTTCACTGACGCGTTCCAGGCGGCTGATTGATTCCCCCAGCACAATACTCAATTCGGCACGCAATTGCTCCATTGGGCGAAACCTCCAGATTAAGAAAAATTCGCTACATCATTGAACGGGGAGCAGAGAAATTCTTCAATGCAGATCAAATAAAAGGGGATAAACAGCCGGAAATGAAATTACCGGAGCGCCGAACACCGCCCCGGCTTGATAAGACTCAGCGTTTGATACTTTCGCGTACCCGTTGCAGGTCTTCGGGAGTATCGACGCCAACGCTAGGAATGGCCTGCGCCACCGCGACGTGAATTTTTTCACCGTACCACAACACACGTAGCTGTTCTAACAGCTCGATCTGCTCTAGTTGGCTTGGCTGCCAACTAACGTAACGGCGAATGAATCCTGCACGATAGGCGTAAATACCAATATGCCGCAGCAAGTTGTTACCAATGCTTTCTTTGGATTGGGCAAAACGTTCACGATCCCACGGAATAGTTGCTCGCGAAAAATAGAGAGCGTAACCTTGCGCGTCCATAACCACTTTTACCGCATTGGGATTGAAAGCCTCTTCCGCAGTTTCAATCGGTACTGCCAAGGTGGCCATGCCAGCGCTACTGGCAGCAAGATTTTCTGCCACCTGACGTACTATCACCGGCGGGATCAGCGGTTCATCGCCTTGCACATTAACGATGATTTCATCATCTGAGAAACCGCATTTCTCGATCACTTCCGCTAAACGTTCAGTGCCGGACTGATGGTCAGGGCTGGTCATACAGACTTCCCCTCCTGCTGCTTCCACCGCTTTAGCCACCTCGGGATGGTCAGTGGCTACGATAACGCGAGAAGCACCGGACTCACGCGCACGCTCCATCACATGCACTACCATGGGTTTACCATGAATATCAGCCAACGGCTTGCCAGGTAGGCGGGTAGAAGCGTAACGCGCAGGAATGATAGCAATAAAACTCATGCGTGCTTCTCGTCCAGTGAAAGTGAACGCGCTTCATTTTCCAGCAACACCGGAATACCATCGCGCAATGGATAGGCCAAGCCGTCCAATTTACAGACCAGTTCCTGGTTTTGTTTATTGAAATACAGTTTTCCGTTGCATACAGGGCAGGCAACAATCTCGAGTAAACGGTGATCCATGCTTCCTCCAGGGGGAAGAATTACCATCAGTGAAAGTTTGTCAGAATAGCATAACGCCATTGAGCAGGTTAATCACCGCTGATTTATCAGATCTTCAGCCTCAGATATTTATGTCACTCTCGCTGAACATGCATTCGCTAGTCCACCAACCAGCCTTCTCCCCACTCAATGGCCAACTGTGCCGGTACATCTCCCAGCGAGATTTGCCGAGCACCGTGCCACTTCGCGGTGCGAGTTATCGCCTGCCAAACATCCTGACAGCGCTGTTTGTTTAACTTGGCCTGAGGTTCGAGGTGGAAACTGATAATCTCAAAAATGCCCTGCTTGCGATGCATTTTTGCATCAATCCGCCCAATCAGTTCACCCCGATGTAATAACGGCAGAGTGAAATAGCCAAATTTGCGCTTTTCTTTCGGTGTATAGCATTCCAGACGGTAGTCAAAATTGAACAACTCCAGCGCACGTCGGCGATCCCACACCACAGGGTCAAAAGGAGAGAGCAAGCAAGTTGCGGTGGACTTCAATTTTCCCTGCACAGCAAGTGCCAACTCAGCAGCAAGCGACTGGTGAACATAAAACTCCCCTGACAATCCTTCGATGTCGATGGGCAGGATCTCACCCTGTAGCAATAGCTGCTCCAGCAGTTTTTTAGGGGCAACACGTTTTAACCGGTAATAATCTGCCAGCCATTCGGCCTTGAAAATGCCCAAATATTGGCAACTGCGGCTTAACATTTCTTGTTGTGCCGTCGCACGCGGCAAAGCATCGACAGCATCGTCCCACTCCGGCAGTAGCCGCTCTGTAAGATCGTAGACTCGATGAAAGTTGCGGCGTTCTGCCACCATCAACTTGCCAGCGGTAAACAGGCTCTCAAGATGACGTTTTTCTGGTTTCCAATCCCACCAGCCGTTAGCGCCCTTCTTTTCGGCATTAAAATCCGCTGAACGCACCGGGCCCTGTACCTCGATATGTTGCAAGAGTGCATCAATAGCTGGTTGATGCTTCTGCGCCCACTGTTGTGAATATTTCCACCCCATTCCTTGTGGATCCAACATGCGATGGCGTAGCAAGGCAAAATCTTCTATGGGGATAAAACAGGCTTCATGCGCCCAATATTCAAACAACTTACGCGCTGCTAAAGCCTGCTCCAGCCATTCCGGCTGATAGTCACCCAAACGACTAAATAGCACCAGATAAGGGCTACGCGCTACCACGCTGATAGTATCTATTTGCAGCAACCCCATACGTTGGATAGCAGTGACCACATCATTGGGGCGAGCTTTACGTTTGATCGGGGTCAATAGCCCTTGAGCAGCAAGGTGCAGGGAACGAGCAGAAGAAAGCGAAATAACCGGGGTTGGCATCCTGAAATCCAAGGTTATGGAACAATGGCAGGATAATAGAGGATATCGAAGAATTTTTCTTCGCCAGTGCAAGGGGTGGCAACACCGGCACTGGCGAGGAAGAGTTAGGTCAGAATGCGATAACGTCTGCCGCAGACAGCCCATGAGAGCTACGATAGATCGAGAACTCAACGTCCTGACCTTCGTTTAACGACTTTATTTTGGTATTGGCGATAGCACGGCGGCTAACATAAATTTCGTCACTACCATCAACCGGTGAAATAAAACCATAGCCTTCAGCCTGATCAAACCATTTCACACGGCCCATTTTTAACACAGTATTTTTATTTTTAAACATAATTTAACTCCTATCACTTGAGCATCCCTAACAACATCTTTTTATTTATTGTTGGATGCTACCAGCCCATCCTAAAGTTTCTCGTAACAAACCTCTCGTGAGCAAAAAATAAAAAACCCGCACTAAGGCGGGCTTGTTGAGCTTAATATCTTCCGCAATAAATCAGCATATTCGCGTCATTATGGTTGTATTAAGCTCTCTCTTCTACGCTATTCCCTGTTAACTTACAGAGCAACAACGTTAGCGGCAGCCGGCCCGCGCGGGCTGTCCTGAATAGTGTATTCAACACGCTGGCCTTCAGCCAGGGTCTTGAAACCTTCGGTCATGATAGCAGAGAAATGTACAAATACATCTTTACCACCATCTTGCTGTTCAATGAAACCAAAACCTTTACTTTCGTTGAACCACTTAACCTGACCCATCTTCTTAGACATTACTTTACCTTAAAATATATTTACAAAACCTGCCATGTGGCGATTTGGCCGCTTTCAGAATCATTACTTATGGGAGGTACTTAGAAGGTTCGTCTTTGAAGCGGAATCAGATGATAACGTTTTGTGAGGAACTGCTTAACTCTAAACTCAAACATAAATAGGTCTGTATCACAGGCCGGAATGTATTAACTCATAAACCCATCATTAATACAAGACTTTTGTCACAGTTTTTCATTGCAACTTGCAGTCAGATGCATTAACCCTATGATTTGAAAAATTAATTTTAATTAACGGCTATCGACTCTCACTAACCATTTTCCGTATATGGCAGTATAGACAAATGAGAGCTGACGCATAAAACACTAATATCATTAGCTAATCGATAACAAATCACAAGTAACCTGACTAAACTAAAGTCAAAAACACGGTGAGTGACCATTATGTTGGCCCCCTATCAGTTGAGCGTGACTTCAATTGTGAGATGCCACCCAGATTGCAGTTAACTTCCCGAGTCGCATTTTTTCAGATTTTATTCAGTTAAGGAATTAGACGCATGACCGCCCAGTACTTCGTCTCACCGAATGAAATACGTGCCAAATTTTCTCAGGCGATGTCAGCTATGTATCAAAAGGAGGTACCGCTGTATGGTCGGCTGATCGAACTGGTGGCAGAGACTAACCGGCAAGTATTGCGTGAAGACGCAGCATTGGCTCATCGGCTACAAATTACCGGGGAGATTAACCGATTGGCGATGGAACGCCATGGCGCCATAAGAGTCGGTAGTGCGGAAGAGTTAACAACTTTACGGCGGCTATTCGGCGTTATGGGTATGTCGGCAGTTGGCTACTACGATCTTGCCACGGCTGGCGTCCCCGTGCACTCAACGGCATTCAGGGCGGTACACGAAACTGACTTGCAAGTCAGTCCTTTTCGCGTGTTTACCTCGTTATTGCGACTCGAATTGATTGAGAATGAAACGATACGTGATCTGGCGCAACGGCTGTTATCTCGCCGTAACATTTTCACTGAACGTGTTCTGGAACTGATCACATTGCACGAAGCTCAGGGAGGATTGGATGCAACCCAGGCGCAGGAATTTGTCATACAGGCGCTCGAAACCTTCCGCTGGCATAGTTTGGCAACGGTGAGTGCCAGCGAGTACCAGCAATTGCATGATCAACACCGATTGGTTGCAGACGTTGTAGCGTTTAAAGGGCCGCATATCAATCACTTGACACCAAGAACATTGGATATTGATCGCGTGCAATCGGCCATGCCTGGGCAGGGAATTCCCCCTAAAGCGATTATTGAAGGCCCACCAACACGCAACTGTCCTATTCTGCTACGCCAAACCAGTTTCAAGGCGTTAGAAGAAGATGTGGCATTTATTGAGCCGGACGGCTATCAAGTTGCCGGGCATCATAGCGCCCGTTTTGGCGAGATCGAACAGCGAGGGGTAGCACTAACGCCCAAAGGGCGGGCGCTCTATGATCGTTTGCTACAAGCTACCAATGATGAATTGCAAACACCGGCAACTGAAAGCAATGCTGCACGATACTATCAGCTGCTGAGTGAGAATTTTCGCACTTTTCCGGATGATTATGCCACGATGCGTGAGCAGCAACTGGCTTGGTTCCGCTATTTCCCCACCGAATGTGGCTTAGCAGCTAAAGACACTCTCGATCAGCACTGCACGCTGGATCAACTTATTGCACTGGATTACATTCGTTTTCAGCCATTGGTCTATGAGGATTTCCTGCCCGTCAGCGCAGCAGGGATTTTCCAATCCAATCTGGGAGATATTCGTCACACGCAATACGAAAAAACGTCGAGTCGTGCCGCGTTTGAACAGGCATTAGGGGCAACAGTGATCGATGAGCTAGAACTGTATCAGCAAACGCAGCAACGCTCACTGCAAGCTTGCGCTCAAGCTTTAGGGCTGCGCGCACTGAACACGCTGATTACTTGATCAGTTTCTCGATCTCAAGCAATAACTGCTCGGCCTGCTCGGCTGGAAGAACCGCATCGACCGGTAAATACCACCAGTCAGGCTGAGCAAACAGGCGACATTTCACCGCATCTTTCTCGGTCATCAATAGGGTTTGCCCTTGCTTTACCAATGCAGCCAATTGCGAGGAGTTATATACCTGATGATCGGCAAAAGAAACCTCACGCTCGGCCTCAACACCCAACTTCTCCAGTGTTGCAAAAAAGCGTGGTGGATGACCGATCCCGGCCATTGCCACAACCTGGGGCAATTCGGTAACTGGGCGACGTTCACCACTCACTAAATTAACAGCATCCTGCGCTTGCAGTTTCATAGCAATCTCACCAACTTGGGCAACACCACCATTCGCCACACAAGCATCTACAGTCTTCAGCCGTGCCGCCCGCTCACGCATTGGCCCAGCAGGTAACCACCAACCGTTGCCAAAACGACGTACTCCATCGATCACCACTAACTCAAAATCACGCTGTAAAGCGTAATGCTGGAGGCCATCATCCGTAATGACCACATCAAGTTCACCCTGCTTGAGTAATGCCTGAACCGCCTCAGCCCGCTTTGGCGCAATCGCCACTTGCGCACCGGTACGCTGATAGATCAACACGGGTTCATCGCCAGCTTGCTGCGTTGTCGTCTGCCTATCCAGCACTAACGGATATACCGCTGACTTACCGCCATAGCCTCTGGAAACCACACCCACACGATAACCACGCTGCTGTAGTTGCTCCACCAACCAAATCACCATCGGCGTTTTACCGTTCCCTCCTGCGGTCAGGTTCCCAACGACAACCACAGGAACCGGGGCACGCCAACTTTTACGCAAGCCACAGCGATAGCTAAAACTAATCAGCCCACTTACCAGGCCGTACAGCCAGGAAAGTGGCAGCAGCAGTAGATAAAGAGGTGAGCTACCAGACCAGATGCGCTCTATCATCACTGACCAAACTGCATTCGATGAAGCTGCGCATAGACACCTTTATGCTCAAGAAGCTCGGCATGCTGGCCACGCTCAACAATACGCCCATCTTCAATCACCAGGATCTCATCAGCTTTTTCAATAGTCGACAGACGATGCGCAATCACCAAAGAGGTGCGGTTTTTCTGCAGTTCGTCCAATGCAGACTGAATGGCCCGCTCCGACTCGGTATCCAAGGCAGAAGTTGCTTCATCCAGGATCAGAATTGGGCAGTCGCGTAATAAAGCGCGGGCGATAGCAATGCGCTGGCGTTGCCCACCAGAAAGCATGACGCCATTTTCGCCAATCATGGTATCGAGGCCATTCTCCATCTTGTCAATAAAGTCCATGGCATAAGCCATACGTGCCGCTTTCTCAATTTCCTCGCGGCTGTATTGCTGCTCGCGCGCATAAGCTATGTTGTTGGCAATGGTGTCATTGAACAGGTGAACGTTCTGTGAAACCAGGGCAACCTGATCGCGTAACGAGGAAAGCCTGTATTCCCGCAGGTCGTGACCGTCCAGCAGGATCTCCCCTTCCTGTACGTCGTAAAAACGTGTTAGCAGGCTGGCGATGGTCGATTTACCTGAACCCGATCGGCCAACCAGCGCTACCGTTTTACCTTCAGAAATATTCAGATTGACGCCACGCAATGCCGGACTTTCACGGCCGGGATAAAAGAAAGTGACGTTACGGAATTCGATCTCCCCTTTCGCACGATCCATCTGACGTGTACCCGTGTCTTTTTCCTGTTCCATATCGAGGATCGAAAACAGTGTCTGGCACGCTGCCATACCACGTTGGAACTGGGCATTAACGTTGGTCAATGACTTCAATGGACGCATCAGGGCAATCATTGATGAGAACACAACGGTGATGGTACCTGCAGTCAGTGTCTCCATTACGCTGGGGAAACTCGCCGCAAACAGCACAAATGCTAATGCCAACGAAGCAATCAACTGAATAACAGGGTCGGAAATGGAAGAGGCAGAAACCAGCTTCATCCCCTGCTGACGCATGCGGTTACTAACTGCATTGAAACGCTCTGTTTCTACTTCCTGGCCACCAAAGATCAGCACTTCTTTATGCCCTTTCAGCATTTGCTCAGCACTGGTGGTCACCTGCCCCATGGTGTTCTGCATGTTTTTACTGATATTGCGGAACCGCTTGGATACCGTGCGGATTGCAAAGGACACTATCGGTGCCAATACAATCAGAATCAACGAAAGTTGCCAACTGTAGTAAAACATCAGTATGAACAGGCCAATGATCGAGGCCCCCTCACGTACCACGGTCACCAAGGCACTGGAAGAGGAGGAGGCAACCTGCTCCGAATCATAGGTAATACGTGAAAGCAGAGTCCCTGTCGATTGTTGGTCAAAAAAGGCCACAGGCATTCTCATCATGTGACCGAACAGACGGCGGCGCATCTGCATGACAACCATGCCAGACACCCAGGAAATGCAATAGCTGGAAACGAAACTGGTGACACCGCGCATCAGCATCAGGCCAATCACGACCAAAGGCATCCAAAGTAAAACGCTGCTGTCGGTCTTACCAAACCCATCATCCAAGAGAGGTTTGAGCAAGGACAGCATTAGCGTATCCCCTGCGGCGTTTAAAATTAACGCAATAGCGGCCACGATCAGACCAGTTTTAAAAGGAGTGATCATCGGCCAGAGGCGACGGAACGTCTGCCAGGTGGAGAGATCTTTATCATTCATCATGCAAATACCAGCATCGGAAGAAATAGCGGCCCATTCTACTCATTATCGCCCTCTACGCCAAACCGCTGATGATACCAGCGTGGATTTAATTGCTCACGATAGCCTTTAACCTGCCAATTATTGTCGAAAAAAAGCACACTAAGTTGCCCAGAGTGAGCAGTATCTCGCCAGATAATATGGTTCTCTGCGTATCGCTTAATGATTTTCCCTGCTGGTAACCGCCAGACGTTATAGCGGGAAGCAGAAGCAACCGCCAACTCAGGCGCTACCGCTCGCAAGAAAGGTGGAGATGATGATGTCTTGCTTCCATGGTGAGGCACCTGGAGGATAGTACTGGGCAATGCGTGGCGTTGGCGCAGTAACGCCTGTTCAGCGCGGCGTTCAATATCGCCGGTCAGTAATATACTGAATTTTCCATCATCAATACGAACAACGCAGGAGTCATCATTGTCGGCATGATCTTTGAGTTCCGGCGGCCACAAGACCTTAAAGTTTAACCCACGCCACACCCAGTGTTGCCCTTGCTGGCAAGGTTGATGACGGGCGTTAATCAGCGGCGTGCGTACGGTTGCCTGCGGGAAAGCCGTTTCCAGTAGTTCCAACCCACCAATATGATCGAGGTGACTATGGCTGATAAGAATGCCCTCTAGTGAAATTTGGCGCCAGTGCAAGAATGGCAAAATCATCCGTTCTGCCGCACTCGACGTTTGCCATCGGTTGCCCGTATCGAAAATAACGGCTTTACCTTGGCGTTCAATCACCACAGCCAAGCCGTGCCCTACATCGAGTATATCTACCCGCCAGAGATACTCCTGCTGCCGGTCTCGCCATAACAGACAACAAATCAACACTACGGCACAGCCAGCAGGAAAACTTCGCCACCAGTGAAAACGCCAACATACGACCATCAGCCAACCAAGTACGCTAAATTGCAATAACATTGAGCCCATTTGTAGCCACCCTTTTTCTAACCAAGGTAGCGGCCATAAAGCCCAATCGACGGTGAGATCGGCCAATTGCCAACACCAACGGCTCAGCGTAGGAATAAAAAACAGCATTAATGCCAATAAAATCATGGGGACGGACAGCAGAGAAATAATCGGCACGGCCCATAGATTGGCAGGTAGCGATGTCCAGGTCACTCCGTGGAATAAACCAAACTGCAGCGGCATTAGCAGTAGCGTCATTCCCAACTGAATATGTAACCAACCTAGCGGGGCCCATCCCCAGAAGGAAGTAAAACGCGCAGGTAATGGCGCCCATTCAAACCAAAAAACCAATGCAGCGACGGCCAAGGCTGAAAGCCAAAAACTGTCTGAAAGCACAGACATGGGATCACATAACAAAAGCAGGGTGATACACCAGAGCCAGATTTGCCAGGGAGAACAGGAGACCCCTCTAAAACGTAGCGCAAACCATAGTGACAAAGCGACAACCGCCCGCATCGCTGGCGGTTGACCACCCGCTAACCACACATAACACAGAGCCATTAGCCAACTGACAAGCAGCGGTAACCGATAGCTGATATATCGTGCAGGCAATAAATACTGCACGCCACGCGCTATCCACCACGCAAAAGCAGCAGCGAGAGAAATATGCAGACCAGAAATTGCCATCAGGTGAGCGATCCCGGTTTTAATCAGTAACTCACGTTTTTCGCTGTCAAACAGAGTCCGTTCACCAAATGCCAAAGCTAACAGAAACGGCCTTTGCGGCATTTGTATCAGTTGCTTATCCATATGGTGGATAATTTTCTGCCGCAATGCACACTCCTCATTCAGCACATCAGCAGTACGTATAAAACCGCGCAGGGGCTGCCGATTAGCAATCGCCCAGCGCTGTCCGTCAAATCCCCCTTCGTTCAGGCTGGCGTGTACCGGGCGGAAACGAACGTTCATTAACCAACGTTGGCCTGCGCACAATGTTTCGCTCTGCCAGTTTGCGGTGAAAGTGAGCGCAGGAACCAACCAGTGACCATTAACCTGCTCTATGCGAAACAGCGTCGACGGCATTTCTCCCTCAGCCAGCCGGATGCTTTGAACAGATACGACGACATTTTTGTCGCCACCGCTTACCAGCATGGTAAGTTGTTGCAAAAGCACACTTGCACTGCCGACCGCAAAGATAAAACCCAGTAGTAACCAACCTAGAAACTGGCACCAGCCGCGCTGTCTTTGTCGCCAAAGCAGCAAGATGACGATCACGACTCCGACTAATAGCGATACAGAGGGTAATTGGGGCAGAAAAAGTGTTGGCAACATTCCCATTACTAAAGCAATAGCTACAAAATCGACTGAGATCCTGATTACCGTTCCCCTTAGCTACATATATTTACCTGAGCAAGAGGTTAAATTTCTGGGAAATAACCACCAGTAGCAGATTCATAGGCAGGAAAGTGATACGCAATAAATCGGTTTTCTGTTTTGCATTTACAACGCAGGTTGCGAGGCTGTAAGCAGATTTTGGCGGGGTGAGGAATTCGGAAAGCTAAAAAAAACGGTGCCCAAAGGCACCGTTTTATATTCTTTACAAGCAACAACTCTATGAGTGGTCAGCGACTAGCCATAGATATTGGCACGGTCACGCAACTCTTTACCCGGTTTGAAGTGAGGAACATACTTGCCGTCCAGCTCAACTTTATCACCCGTTTTAGGGTTACGGCCGACGCGCGGAGCACGGTAGTGAAGAGAAAAACTGCCGAATCCGCGGATCTCGATGCGTTCACCCTCGGCTAGCGTAGCTGCCATGTGTTCGAGCATCTCTTTCACTGCATCCTCAACGGCCTTCGCCGGAATATGAGATTGCTGGCCAGCAAGTCTTTCAATAAGTTCAGACTTGGTCATATTACCTCCAAGCTTTGCAGCTAAACTACCGTATCGGGGCGGTCAGAAACCGCCCCCCGTCATTACTCGCCTTTAGCCGCTTTGAAAGCTTCAGCCATAGCGCTAGAGAAATTGCTTTCTTCCTGTTTGCTGTTGTTAACAGTAGCGATTGCGTCTTTCTCGTCAGCTTCGTCCTTAGCACGTACAGACAGGCTTACAACACGGTTCTTACGATCAACGCCAGTGAATTTAGCTTCAACTTCATCACCAACATTCAGAACCAGAGTTGCGTCTTCAATGCGGTCGCGAGAGGCTTCAGATGCACGCAGGTAACCTTCTACACCGCCTGCTAATTCAACTGTAGCACCTTTGGCGTCTACTGCTGTGACTTTACCAGTAACAATAGTACCTTTCTTGTTCATGGACAGGTAGTTATTGAACGGATCTTCAGCCAGTTGCTTCACGCCCAGAGAGATACGCTCGCGCTCTGCGTCAACCTGCAGAACAACCGCTGCGATTTCGTCGCCTTTTTTGTATTCACGTACTGCTTCTTCGCCTGCAACGTTCCAGGAGATGTCAGACAGGTGAACCAGGCCGTCGATGCCGCCATCCAGGCCGATGAAGATACCGAAGTCAGTGATAGACTTGATTTTACCTTCAACACGGTCGCCCTTGTTGTGGGTTTCCGCGAACTGCTGCCATGGGTTGTTTTTGCACTGCTTCAGGCCCAGGGAGATACGGCGACGCTCTTCGTCGATGTCCAGAACCATAACTTCCACTACATCGCCCACGTTAACAACTTTGGACGGATGGATGTTTTTGTTGGTCCAATCCATTTCAGAAACGTGTACCAGACCTTCTACGCCTTCTTCGATTTCAACGAAGCAACCGTAATCAGTCAGGTTGGTAACACGACCAGTCAGTCGGGTGCCTTCTGGGTAACGCTTAGCGATAGCAACCCATGGATCTTCGCCCAGTTGCTTCAGGCCCAGAGATACACGAGTACGTTCGCGGTCGAACTTCAGCACTTTAACAGTGATTTCATCACCAACGTTGACGATTTCGCTTGGATGTTTAACACGTTTCCAAGCCATGTCAGTGATGTGCAGCAGGCCGTCAACACCGCCCAGATCAACGAATGCACCGTAGTCAGTGAGGTTCTTGACGATACCTTTGACTTCCATGCCTTCCTGCAGGTTTTCCAGCAGTTGATCGCGCTCTGCGCTGTTCTCGGATTCGATTACTGCACGACGAGAAACTACAACGTTGTTGCGCTTCTGGTCCAGCTTGATGACTTTAAACTCAAGCTCTTTGCCTTCCAGGTGCAGAGTGTCGCGAACCGGACGCACGTCAACCAGGGAACCTGGCAGGAACGCACGAATACCGTTCAGCTCTACAGTGAAGCCACCCTTAACTTTGCCGTTGATAATACCGACGACAGTTTCAGCTTCTTCGTAAGCTTTTTCCAGCGTGATCCAAGCTTCGTGACGCTTAGCTTTTTCACGGGACAGCAGAGTTTCACCGAAGCCATCTTCAACAGCGTCCAGCGCAACGTCAACTTCGTCACCAACCTCGATTTCCAGCTCGCCCTGTGCGTTTTTGAATTGCTCAGCCGGGATGGCAGATTCAGATTTCAGACCGGCATCAACCAGTACGACATCTTTATCGATAGCAACAACTACGCCACGAACGATGGAACCCGGACGGGTTTCGATTGTTTTCAGGGATTCTTCAAAGAGTTGAGCGAAAGATTCAGTCATGTTGTTAATCTTCAGGGTTCTTTAGTTTAACGTCCATTTAGCATCCCGCCGAATGGGGTTGTTATACATCCCCTGCCATTGGCTCCATGCCGACAAGGGGTTATGTCCGTTGTTTTTCAAACTACAGTGTAGATACTCGCATTCGCTGACCTGGGTAAGCGCCTGTGTATACACGCCTATAACTTGAAATTCATAGGGTACATAGATTAGGAGGGTAAAATTTTACCCGATATATTACGATTCTGCTATGCAATACAATGACAAAAAGAAATTACGCCACCGCGCTTATTGCTGCGGCAACGCGAGAACTTCATGTGCATATGCCAACGCCCTCTGGATCACTTCTTCGATCGACATGCTGGTTGAGTCAAGCACAAGAGCATCAGAAGCCGGAACTAGAGGTGCTATAGCCCGATTACGGTCACGGTTATCCCGTTCCTTTATCTCGGCTAAAAGACGTTCAAAGTTAACATCAAAGCCCTTTTCCTGCAACTGTAGCATGCGACGATGCGCCCGTTCTTCCGAACTGGCATCAAGGAAAATTTTAACCGGTGCATCCGGAAACACTACTGTTCCCATATCGCGGCCATCTGCAATCAACCCAGGCAATTCACGAAAAGCACGTTGTCGGCGCAACAACGCCTCACGAACCCTGGGCAATGCGGCAGCAAGCGAAGCGGTATTGCCGACGGTTTCAGTGCGGATCTCATTACTGACGTCCTCACCTTCCAAAATCACCTGCAGCTTGCCGTCATGCGCAACAAAGCGGACGTCGAGGTGTGCGGCCAAGGGGACAAGCGCCTCTTCAGAGGCGATATCCACTTGATGATGCAATGCTGCAAGAGCTAGCACACGATAAATCGCACCAGAGTCCAGCAAACGCCAACCAAGGGACTCAGCTAGCGCTTTGCAAAGCGTGCCTTTACCCGCACCACTTGGTCCATCAACGGTTATTACCGGGGCTGTAGCCGTCATTTATCACTCCTTCAGGTAGAAAACCTAGCAGGTATACACCTACTCTCTGCCCCAGTCGGAGCCGATTCGGTGGTGCATTATACGCGCCTGAAAGATTTACTGTTACCCCAGAACTGTCTAGTTGTTGAAAATAAGGCCATTGATGCCTGGAAAATATAGGGGAATGGGAGGAAGTGCCAAAAGGCTGAACATTTTTCAATGAATCGTGCCCCTGAAAAGTACGTGATGCAGGAAATAGCAGACTCATTTATAACCAACCGAAATTAGCGATTACGTTCAACTAATGAAGACTACATCTTGACATTTTGTAGGGATAATTTTTTGCATTCATTCACTTAACTAACTCAACACCCCCATACAAAGACTAACTAATTGAAATTTAAAAAATAATAAAAATTCATTTATCTACCTCTACAATTAAGATAAGCAAGCACTGCCAGCATATCTGCAGCGTAAAATATTCAGGACTACACTATTTAAAACCTCTTCAGTCTATATTCAATAAAGTGTCTTTAAAGTTGCGTTTCAGTAATTGATTTTATGTTCAACAACCTGTTGTACCTCTGTAAACCGTTTAATACGGAACATGAACTACTGTGCCATAAACTAGAATGGGGCAATAAACATGAAGAAACGTCGCCTTTCAAAATCAAAGCCCTTCAAAAAAATATTCAGAAAATCAAACTTATCCGTCTCATTAGCCTGGGCCAATATTGTCACACAGGCACTGTTCCCGCTGGGTGTCGCCTTCACCCCAGCTGTTATGGCAGAAACGTCAACCAAAAAGCGCGCGTCGACGCGAGAAGAGCAGGCAACGGCAACGGCCGCCACCCGACTGGCAAATGTCCTTTCCAGCAACGATGCGACGCAGTCGGCCGAATCCCTTGCCCGTGGTGTTGCAACCAGCAAGGGCAATGAAGCCGTCGAACAATGGCTAAACCAGTTCGGCAGTGCCAGGGTCCAATTGGACCTTGACGATGACATGACGCTCAAAGGCAGCGAGGTGGATGCCCTTTTTTCCATCGAGGACACGCCGAGCGCCCTGACCTTCAGCCAATTGGGGGTCCACTCAAGCAATACTGATGGCGACCTCACGCTAAACCTGGGTTTTGGGAAACGCCATTTTCTTGCGGACCAGATGTTAGGCTACAACCTGTTTCTTGATCGCGATATTCAGGGGCATCACTCACGGGGTGGGCTGGGTGCCGAATACATGCGCGACAACCTGCGGCTCTCAACCAATACCTACCTGGCTCTGGACGGGTGGAAAGACTCGGAAAACCTGGCCGGATACAATGAAAAAGTCGCCAGCGGTTTTGATGTGCGTGCTGAGGGCTATCTGCCTTCGCTGCCGCAATTGGGCGGTAAGGTAAACTATGAGCAATATTTCGGCGATAAAGTGGGGCTGTTCGGCAAAGACAAGCTCCAGTCCAATCCGCGTGCCATTACCTTTGGCGTTAATTACACACCGATCCCCTTGATTACCTTCGGCGTTGACCATAAGCAAGGGACTGAAGGCCTGCAGGATACCCACTTCAATCTCGCGTTTAACTATGCCTTTGGGACGTCGCTGTCAAAACAGACACAGGCCTCGAGCGTGGCGGCCAAACGCAGCCTGGAAGGCAGCCGCTATGAGCTGGTCAATCGCAATAATGAAATCATCCTGCAGTATGAGGAACAGGCACAACTCAGCGTCTCCCTGCCGCCAACGCTACAGGGAAATACCGGGCAAACGCTCGCCTTAGAGGTTAAAACCACCAGTAAAAACGGGGTGGCACGCTACGCGTGGGATGACAGCCTGTTGACCGCCGCTGGCGGCAAGATTATCGGCAGTGGCGCTAACTGGCAGGTCACGCTGCCCGCGTATGTGCCCGGGGGTAACAACGGCTACCCGCTCAGTCTGGTGGTCTACGATAACGCCGGTAATCAATCCCAGGCGGCACAGACGCAGATCATGGTGACCGGATACGGTGTTGAGGGTCTGCAGGCCACCCTCAGGTCGAGCCAGGACACGCTGCTGGCAGACAGCCAATCGAGCAGCACCATCGAACTGGCCTTGACCGATGCGGCTCAGCAACCCCTTTCCGGCATCGCACAATACGTCCAATTGATGAGCGAGTTTCAACCGCAGCCACCGGCTAACGCGCGTATCGGCAAGAAGAGCAAGCTGAGTGAACCCGAGAGCGCGGCAAGCAAGCCGAGTGCGCAAATGCATACGATAAGCAGCGTTACCGAATCGCCACAAAAACCCGGGACCTACCTCGCCACACTGACGGCCGGTAACCAGGAAGGTGTCGTTAACATTACGGCGATGATGGAAGGCACGCCCCTGGCCAACACCAATGCCAAAGTGACCCTGCTCCCTGCCTCATCGACCGCCACCATCGGCGACAATGCCCTCACCGTGGGTAACAGCGGCAGCACCGTGGCCGACGGCACCACCGCCAATAGCGTTTCCCTGCCGGTCGTCGATGCCAACGGTAATCCCTTGCCGGACTATGGGGTCACCTTTACCGTCACTGACACCGCAGGCAATACCACCACCGTCAGCGTCAAGACGGATAAGGACGGCATGGCTACCCTGCCAGTCACCAGTGACAAGGCAGGTAAGATTATAGTATCTGCAGAAGTTGGCGGTAAAAATGCCAGCGTCAGTCTCGACTTCGTTGCCGACAGCAACACCGCGACCATCGCCGGTAAAGGGCTTATTGCCAGCAACATGTCAAAATTGGGGCCCACTGTCGCCGATGGCATTACCCCGAATACGGTTTCGCTACCGGTCACCGATGCCCACGGCAACCCGTTGGCGGATTATGAGGTCAGCTTTACCGTCACCGATACTGCGGGCAATAAAACCTCGGTAAACGTCAAGACCGATGCCAACGGCGTCGCCATCCTGCCTGTGACCAGTGACAGAGCAGGCACCGTCACCGTCGAGGCCAGCGTCGGGGGTAAAAATGCCAGCATCAGTCTCGACTTTGTCGCCGACAGCAGCAACGCCACGATTGCCGATAATGCGCTGACCGCCAGCCACAGCGGCGACACCATCGCCGATGGCACCACCAGTAATACCGTCTCGCTGCCGGTCACCGATGTAAAAGGCAACCCGCTATTGGATTACGCGGTCACCTTTACTGTCACTGACACCGCCGGCAATAAAACTACCGTCACCGCCACCACTAACAAGGACGGCATCGCCACCCTGCCGGTCACCAGTAACAAAGCGGGTACTGTCACCGTTGAGACCAGCATCGGCGGTAAAAATGCCAGCATCAGCCTCGATTTCATTGCCGACAGCCGCACAGCGACGATTATCGATAACACCCTCAACGCCAGCAGCGACGTTACTGTGGCTGATGGCACTACCGCCAACACTATCTCGCTACCGGTCATCGATGCCAACGGCAACCCGCTGCCGGATTACGAGGTCACCTTTACCATCACCGATACCGCCGGCAATAAAACCACCGTCACCACCAAAACTGACAAGGACGGTATTGCCACCCTGCCGGTCACCAGTGACAAGGCTGGCACAGTTAATGTTGCGGTGGACGTTGGCGGTAAAACTAATACGCGGGATCTTAATTTCGTGGCCGACAGCCGTACCGCGACGATTGCCGGTAACGCCCTTGTTGCTGGCAGTGGCCTGACCGTCGCCGATGGCACTACTGCCAGTATCGTCTCGCTGCCGGTTACCGATGCCAACGGCAACCCACTGCCGGACTATGCGGTCACCTTTACCGTCACCGACACGGCCGGTAATAAAACCACCGTCACCGCCACCACCGATAAAGACGGCATCGCCACCCTGCCGGTCACCAGTGACAAGGCAGGCTCGGTGAACGTCTCGGCAAACGTTGGCGGCAAGAGTGCCACTCTGGATCTGGGCTTTGTCGCCGACAGCCGCACCGCGACCATTGCCGATAACGCCCTCACGGCTAACAGCGGCGTTACCGTCGCCGATGGCACCACCCGTAACACCGTTTCCCTGCCGGTTACCGATGCCAACGGCAACCCGCTGCCGGACTATGCGGTCACCTTTACCGTCACCGATACGGCCGGCAATAAAACCACCGTCACCGCCACCACCGATAAGGACGGTATCGCCACCCTGCCGGTCACCAGTGACAAGGCGGGTACTGTGTTGGTCGGTACCAGCGTCGGCGGTAAAAACATCAGCGTCGGCGTCGACTTTGTGGCCGACAGCCGCACCGCCACGATTGCCGATAATGCCCTGACCGCCAGCAATAGCGGCAATACCGTAGCCAATAATATCGCCAGCAATACCGTCTCGCTGCCGGTCACCGATGCCAACGGCAATCCACTGCCGGATCACGCGGTCACCTTTACCGTCACCGATACGGCCGGGAATAAAACCACCGTTACCGCCACCACCGATAAAAACGGCATTGCCAGCCTGCCGATCACCAGTGATAAAGCCGGCACCGTCACCGTGGAAACCAACGTCGGCGGCAAGGAGGCCAGCGTCAGCCTCGGCTTTGTGGCCGACAGCAGTACTGCGCGGATTGCCGATAATGCGCTGACCGCCAGCAACAGCGGTAACACCGTGGCCGATGGAAGCACCCGCAATACCCTTTACCTGCCGGTCAGCGATGCCAAGGGCAATCCGCTGCCAGGTTATGATGTGACCTTTACTGTCACTGACACGGCCGGCAATAAAACCACTGTCACCGCCAAAACGGATAAAGACGGCATTGCCACTCTGCCGGTCACCAGTGATAAAGCCGGCACCGTCACCGTGGAAACCCGCGTTGGGGGCAAAAATGCCAGCATCAGCCTCGGTTTTGTCGCCGACAGCCACACCGCGACGATTGTCGATAACGCGCTAAAAGCTGACAACGGTGATACAACCGTCGCCGATGGGTCTACCGCCAATACCGTCTCGCTGCCGGTCACAGATGCCCACGGCAATCCGCTGCCAGACTATGAGATCACCTTTACCGTCACCGACACGGACGGTAATCAAACCACCGTCACCGCCATCACCGATAAAAACGGCATCGCCAGCCTGCCGGTCACCAGTGATAAAGCCGGTACCGTCACCGTGGAAACGACCGTCGGCGGCAAAGAGGTCAGCGTCGGCATCGATTTTGTGGCCGACAGCAGCACCGCGACCCTTGCCGATAACGCACTGACCGCCGGTAACAGCGGCGACACGGTGGCTAACGGCACAACCAGCAATACCGTCTCGTTGCCGGTCACCGACGCCAACGGCAATCCGCTGCCGGATTATGAGGTGACCTTTACCGTCACCGATACCACCGGCAATAAAACTACCGTCACCGCCACCACTGATAAAAACGGTATCGCCACCATGCCGGTCACCAGTGATAAAGCCGGCACCGTCACCGTGGAAACCACCGTCGGCGGCAAGGAGGCCAGCGTCAGCCTCGGCTTCGTTGCCGACAGCAGCACCGCCACTATCGCCGATAATGCCCTGACTGCCAACAACGGCGGTGACACCGTGGCCGATGGCACCACGTCCAACACCGTCTCGTTGCCGGTCACCGACGCCAAGGGCAACCCACTGCCGGATTATGCGGTCACCTTTACCGTCACCGACCCGGATGGGGATCAAACCACCGTCACCGCCACCACCGATAAAAACGGTATTGCCACTCTGCCGGTCACCAGTGATAAAGCCGGCACCGTCACCGTGGAAACCAGCGTCGGCGGCAAAGAGGCCAGCGTCAGCCTCGGCTTTGTGGCCGACAGCAGCACCGCCACCCTCGCCGATAATGCCCTGACCGCCAGCAACGGCGGCGACACTCTGGCTAACGGTAATGCCAGCAACACCGTTTCGTTACCGGTCACCGACGCCAAGGGCAACCCGCTGCCGGACTATGAAGTCACCTTTACCGTCACCGATCCCGATGGGGATCAAACCACCGTCACCGCCACCACCGACGAGAACGGTATTGCCACCCTGCCGGTCACCAGCGATAAAGCCGGCACCGTCACCGTGGAAACCAGCGTCGGCGGCAAAGAGGCCAGCGTCAGCCTCGGCTTTGTAGCCGACAGCAGCACCGCGACCCTTGCCGATAATGCCCTGACCGCCAGCAATGGCGGCGACACTCTGGCTAACGGTACCGCCAGCAATACCGTCTCGCTGCCGGTCACCGATGCCAACGGCAATCCGCTGCCGGATTATCCGGTCACCTTTACCGTCACCGATGCCGATGGGGATCAAACCACCGTGACCGCCACCACCGACGAGAACGGTATTGCCACCCTGCCGGTCACCAGCGATAAGGCGGGCACCGTCACCGTGGAGACCAGCGTCGGCGGCAAGGAGGCCAGCATCAGCCTCGGTTTCGTGGCTGACAGCAGCACCGCCACCCTCGCTGACAATGCGCTGACCGCCAGCAACAACGGCGACACCGTGGCCGATGGCACCACGTCCAACACCGTCTCGTTGCCGGTCACCGACGCCAACGGCAACCCGTTGCCAGGCTATGAGGTCACCTTTACCGTTACCGACACCACTGGTCAACAAACCACCACCACGATAAAAACAGATAACGACGGTATCGCCAGTCTGCCAGTGACCAGCAACAAAGCCGGAACCGTCTCTGTTTCTGTGGAGATAGGCAACAAGACCGCTGCCGTATATCTGGGCTTCGTGGCCGACAGCGGCACCGCCACCATTGCCGATAATGCCCTCACCGCCAGCAACGGCGGCGACACTCTGGCTAACGGCACCGCCAGCAACACCGTTTCGTTGCCGGTCACCGATACCCACGGTAATCCACTGCCGGATTATGAGGTCACCTTTACCGTCACCGACACTGCCGGTAATAAAACCACCGTCACCGCCACTACCGACAAGGACGGACTCGCCACCCTGCCGATCACCAGTGACAAGGCAGGGGCCGTCATCGTGGAAACCAGCGTCGGCGGCAAGGAGGCCAGCATCAGCCTCGGCTTTGTGGCCGACGGCAGCACTGCCACCCTCGCTGATAATGCGCTGACCGCCAGCAACAGCGGCAACACCGTGGCCGATGGCACCACGTCCAACACCGTCTCGTTGCCGGTCACCGACGCCAACGGCAACCCGCTGCCGGGTTATGACGTCACCTTTAGCGTCATCGATGCCGCTGGCGATAAAACCACGTTCACAGCAAAAACCGACAAGGATGGCATTGCTACCCTGCCGATCACCAGTGATAAGGCGGGCACCGTCACCGTGGAAACCAGCGTTGGCGGTAAAGATGCCAGCGTCAGCCTCGACTTTGTGGCCGACAGCAGCACCGCGACCATCGCCGACAATGCCCTGAAAGCGACTAACCCCGCCGGTACGGTGGCTAATGGCACCGATACCAACACCGTCTCGTTGCCGGTCACCGATGCCAACGGCAACCCGCTGCCGGATTATGACGTCACCTTTACCGTCACCGATGCCGGTGGGAATAAAACCACCGTCACAGCAAAAACCGACAAGGATGGCATTGCTACCCTGCCGATCACCAGTGATAAGGCCGGCACCGTTAACGTCACGGTAGAAATCGGAGGCAAAACCAATACGTTGGATCTGGGCTTTATCGCCGATAGCAGTACCGCGACCATTGCGGATAATGCCCTGACCGCAACCAACGGCGGCGACACCCTGGCTAATGGCACAACCAGCAACACCGTTTCGTTGCCGGTCACCGATGCCAACGGCAACCCGCTGCCGGATTATGAAGTCACCTTTACCGTCACCGATGCCGGAGGGAATCAAACCACCGTCACCGCCACCACCGACGAGAACGGTATTGCTACCCTGCCGGTCACCAGCGATAAGGCGGGCACCGTCACCGTGGAAACCAGCGTTGGCGGCAAAGATGCCAGCGTCAGCCTCGACTTTGTGGCCGACAGCAGCACCGCGACCATCGCCGACAATGCCCTGAAAGCGACTAACCCCGCCGGTACGGTGGCTAATGGCACCGATACCAACACCGTCTCGTTGCCGGTCACCGATGCCAACGGCAACCCGCTGCCGGACTATGAAGTCACCTTTACCGTCACCGATGCCGGTGGGAATCAAACCACCGTCACCGCCACCACCGATGAGAACGGTATTGCCACCCTGCCGGTCACCAGCGATAAGGCAGGCACCGTTAACGTTGCGGTGGAGGTTGGAGGCAAAACCAATACCTTGGATCTGGGCTTCATCGCCGACAGCAGCACCGCGACCATCGCCGATAATGCCCTGACCGCCGGCAACGGCGGCGACACCCTGGCTAACGGTAATGCCAGCAACACCGTCTCCCTGCCGGTCACCGATGCCAAGGGCAATCCGCTGCCGGACTATGAAGTCACCTTTACCGTCACCGACCCGGATGGAAATCAAACCACCGTCACCGCCACCACCGATGAGAACGGTATTGCCACCCTGCCGGTCACCAGCGATAAGGCCGGCACCGTCACCGTGGAAACGACCGTCGGTGGCAAGGAGGCCAGCATTAGCCTCGACTTCGTGGCCGACAACAGCACTGCCACCATCGCCGATAATGCCCTCACCGCCGGAAACGGCGGCGACACCCTGGCCAACGGTACCGCCAGCAATACCGTCTCGTTACCGGTCACCGATGATAACGGCAACCCATTGCCGGATTATGAAATCACCTTTACCGTCACCGATCCGGACGGTCATCAAACCACCGTGACAGCCACCACCGACGAGAACGGTATTGCTACTCTGCCGATCACCAGCGATAAGGCGGGCACCGTCACCGTGGAAACCAGCGTTGGCGGTAAAGATGCCAGCGTCAGCCTCGACTTTGTGGCCGACAGCAGCACCGCGACCATCGCCGACAATGCCCTGAAAGCGACTAACCCCGCCGGTACGGTGGCTAATGGCACCGATACCAACACCGTCTCGTTGCCGGTCACCGATGCCAACGGCAACCCACTGCCGGATTATGAAGTCACCTTTACCGTCACCGATGCCGGTGGGAATCAAACCACCGTCACCGCCACCACTGACGAGAACGGTATTGCTACCCTGCCGGTCACCAGCGATAAGGCCGGCACCGTTAACGTCACGGTAGAAATCGGAGGCAAAACCAATACGTTGGATCTGGGCTTTATCGCCGATAGCAGTACCGCGACCATTGCGGATAATGCCCTGACCGCCAGCAACGGCGGCAACACCCTGGCTAACGGCACCGCCAGCAATACCGTCTCGTTGCCGGTCACCGATGCCAAAGGCAACCCACTGCCGGATTATGAGGTGACCTTTACCGTCACCGATGCCGGAGGGAATCAAACCACCGTTACCGCCACCACTGATGAAAACGGTATCGCTACCCTGCCGATCACCAGCGATAAGGCCGGTACCGTCACCGTGGAAACCAGCGTCGGCGGCAAGGATGTCAGCGTCGGTATCGACTTTGTGGCCGACAGCAGCACCGCCACCATTGCGGATAATGCCCTGACCGCCAGCAACGGCGGCGATACCCTGGCTAATGGCACAACCAGCAACACCGTCTCGTTGCCGGTTACCGATGCCAAAGGCAACCCGCTGCCGGATTATGAAGTCACCTTTACCGTCACCGATGCCGGAGGGAATCAAACCACCGTTACCGCCACCACCGATGAGAACGGTATCGCCACCCTGCCGATCACCAGCGACAAAGCCGGCACCGTCACCGTGGAAACCAGCGTCGGCGGCAAAGATGTCAGCGTCGGGATCGACTTTGTGGCCGACAGCAGCACCGCGACCATCGCCGATAATGCCCTCACCGCCAGCAACGGCGGCGACACGGTGGCTAACGGTAATGCCAGCAACACCGTCTCCCTGCCGGTCACCGACGCCAAGGGCAACCCGCTGCCAGACTATGAAGTCACCTTTACCGTCACCGATGCCGGTGGGAATCAAACCACCGTCACCGCCACCACCGACGAGAACGGTATCGCTACCCTGCCGGTCACCAGCGATAAGGCGGGTACCGTCACCGTGGAAACCAGCATCGGCGGCAAAGATGTCAGCGTCGGGATCGACTTTGTGGCCGACAGCAGCACCGCGACCATTGCCGATAACGCGCTCAGCGCAACCAACGGCGGCGACACCGTGGCTAACGGCACCGCCAGCAACACCGTCTCGTTGCCGGTCACCGATGCCAACGGCAACCCGCTGCCGGACTATGAAGTCACCTTTACCGTCACCGATGCCGGTGGGAATCAAACCACCGTTACCGCCACCACCGACGAGAACGGTATTGCTACCCTGCCGGTCACCAGCGATAAGGCCGGGACCGTTAACGTCACGGTAGAAGTCGGAGGAAAAACCAATACGTTGGATCTGGGCTTCATCGCCGACAGCAGCACCGCCACCATTGCGGATAATGCCCTCACCGCCGGCAACGGCGGCGATACCCTGGCTAATGGCACAACCAGCAACACCGTCTCGTTGCCGGTTACCGATGCCAAAGGCAACCCGCTGCCGGATTATGAAGTCACCTTTACCGTTACCGATGCCGGAGGGAATCAAACTACCGTCACCGCCACCACTGACGAGAACGGTATCGCCACCCTGCCGATCACCAGCGACAAAGCGGGTACCGTCACCGTGGAAACCAGCGTTGGCGGCAAAGATGTCAGCGTCGGGATCGACTTTGTGGCCGACAGCAGCACCGCGACCATCGCCGATAATGCCCTCACCGCATCCAACGGCGGCGACACGGTGGCTAACGGTAATGCCAGCAACACCGTCTCCCTGCCGGTCACCGATGCCAAGGGCAATCCGTTGCCGGACTATGAAGTCACCTTTACCGTCACCGATGCCGGTGGGAATCAAACCACCGTTACCGCCACCACTGACGAGAACGGTATCGCCACCCTGCCGATCACCAGCGATAAGGCCGGCACCGTCACGGTTGAGACCAGCGTCGGCGGCAAAGATGTCAGCGTCGGGATCGACTTTGTGGCCGACAACAGCACCGCCACCATCGCCGATAATGCCCTCACCGCATCCAACGGCGGTGACACCCTAGCCAACGGTACCGCCAGCAACACCGTTTCGCTGCCGCTCACCGACGCCAAGGGCAACCCGCTGCCGGACTATAAGGTCACCTTTACCGTCACCGATGCCGGAGGGAATCAAACCACCGTGACCGCCACCACCGATGAGAACGGTATCGCCACTCTGCAGATCACCAGCGATAAGGCCGGCACCGTTAACGTCACGGTAGAAGTCGGAGGCAAAACCAATACGTTGGATCTGGGCTTCATCGCAGACAGCAGCACCGCGACCATTGCTGATAACACCCTGACCGCCAGCAACGGCGGCGACACCGTGGCTAACGGCACCGCCAGCAACACCGTCTCGTTGCCGGTCACCGACGCCAAGGGCAACCCGTTGCCGGATTATGAAGTCACCTTTACCGTTACCGATGCCGGTGGGAATCAAACCACCGTCACCGCCACCACCGACGAGAACGGTATCGCTACCCTGCCGATCACCAGCGATAAGGCTGGGACCGTCACCGTGGAAACCAGCGTCGGCGGTAAAAATGTCAGCGTCGGGATCGACTTTGTGGCCGACAGCAGCACTGCCACCATCGCCGATAATGCCCTCACCGCCGGCAACGGCGGGGACACCGTGGCTAACGGCACCGCCAGCAACACCGTCTCGTTGCCGGTCACCGATGCCAAAGGCAACCCACTGCCGGACTATGAGGTGACCTTTACCGTCACCGATGCCGGTGGGAATCAAACCACCGTGACCGCCACCACCGATGAGAACGGTATCGCTACCCTGCCGATCACCAGCGATAAGGCCGGCACCGTTAACGTCACGGTAGAAATCGGAGGCAAAACCAATACGTTGGATCTGGGCTTTATCGCCGATAGCAGTACCGCGACCATTGCGGATAATGCCCTCACCGCCGGCAACGGCGGGGACACCGTGGCTAACGGCACCGCCAGCAACACCGTCTCGTTGCCGGTCACCGACGCCAACGGCAATCCGCTGCCGGATTATGAAGTCACCTTTACCGTCACCGATGCCGGAGGGAATCAAACCACCGTCACCGCCACCACCGACGAGTACGGTATTGCCACACTGCCAGTCACCAGCGACAAGGCCGGAACCGTGAACGTCGCTGTCGACGTCGGGGGCAAAACCCAGACCTTGAACCTGGGCTTTGTGGCCGACAGCAGCACCGCGACTATTACTGATAACGCACTGAAAGCGACTAACAGTGGTGATACCGTGGCTAATGGCAGCACCAGCAATACCGTGTCGCTCCCAGTGACCGATGCCAAGGGCAACCCGCTGGAAGGATATGACGTTAGCTTTACCATCACAGCACCGGATGGCTCAACCACAACCCAAACGGTGAAAACCGATAAAGATGGCATCGCCACCCTGCCAGTCACCAATACTCAGTCTGGTTCCGTTAAGGTCTCAACCACCGTCAACGACAAAACCAGTAGCGTAACGATGTCCTTTATCGCCGACAAAACCACCGCCACCATCACCAATGGTGCAATGTCCGCCAGCAACGCTGGTGATACCGTGGCAAATGGCAGCACCAGTAATAACGCAACGCTATTGGTCACGGATATCAACAAAAATCTGTTACCTAACTACAACGTCACCTTTACGGTGACCGACCCAGGTGGCATCAAAACCACCTTCACCGCCACTACCGATAAAAACGGTATCGCCACTCTGCCAATCACCAGTACCAAGGCAGGTAGCGTTAATGTCTCAGCTAAGGTGGGTAGTAACACCAGTCAGGTGACAATGAACTTTATTGCCGATATCAGCACGGCAATGGTGAATTCAACCAATGGGCTGGTACTCAGTACCGTCGGGCAGGCTATTAACACCAGCGCTGACGGAAGTACGCCAACAGCCCTTTCCACCCATAGTCTGCTGGTAACAGTTACGGACAAGAATGGCAATGTGATTAAAGATCAGGCAGGGAAAGTGAATGTCACCTTTAGTACTAGCGGCAGCGCGAAATTTGTCGGCACCAATGTCGTGTCAATCGACAACAATGGGCAAGCCGTAATTGGCTTAGTAAATGCAGTCCAGGAAACGGTTACTCTTAATGCCAAAGTCAATACCTCTACTTCCAACACTGTCTCCGCAAACTTCCAGACGGTGATGACCGGTATTACCTTAAGCAATGCAGACATTTCTTTGACGAAATACTTCAGTACTAATATTACCGCCGCAGCGGTTTACTCAAACGGCACTACTGCCGACATTACCAAAACGGGTGCCTGGAGCAGCAGTAATTCGCAAATCAGTATTAATAGCTCAGGCAATATTTCCTCTAAACAGGAGGGGGCAACCAGTAATATCACCATGACCTACGGAGGGATGACCGCCACGGCAAAAGCCACGGTAGTGGTCGCGAAGACCAGTGCGGTGATTGGCACACAGACCGCATTCCAATCTGTGGTCAGTGCAGAGCAGTACCCTAGCTTGAAATTTAATAGTGGCGTAGTAATCGATTCCGTCTTATCAACTTCGGGAACAAGATTGGCAGGGGGAACAGGAGGTGGCCCTGAAGCTGCAGTGATGAACCTAGGCAGTATTACTCAGGTGACTGGATACAGTGGTTACAGTTCCCTTAGTGGAACCGTGTTGTTACAGGGAATGAAATGGCAAGAGGGAGCTACGGCGAAAACGGTAGCACACCTTACAGGAACAGCAACAACAGTAGCGGTAACCGATAAAATCTATGGCGTACTGATCTATGGCTCAGGCGCTGTAGGCTCTGGTTATATTTCAGGGATCCAGTTTATCTATAACTAAAGTGCTGCTATCTGGATTGACCAGGCTCATGGAGGAGCCGCCTAACCAGACTGAATGCTTTAGGGGCACAAGGCCCGAATGATATTGCGCCACAATAATTCAGGAGCATCTGTTCAATGACAGCTTTATCATTTCTTTTTAACACAATGAATAACATGATAATTTTGATAAAAAACAAAAAGTTAGAACATTTAAAAACATAGGCACTTATAGGATAACGCGTAAAGTGAAACACTCTTTATGATTGGCGAGTTATGGGGAAAATGACCTTTTCTCAAACCCAGGTATGACTTTGAATTTAAGGGATGAAATGAAAGAAATTTATAGAGGAATGACGCGTAGCCAATTAGATGCGGCGTATAATAACACTAAAGCTGTCGAAAATTTCACCAAGCTGTTAGAGGAATTTCAGTTCAGCAGCAAAAAATTATACTTAGAAAAAAAATCGCAAATAGATGTGTGTTACCACTCTTCGCCAAGAACCACCTTTGATTACTTCCCTGCCAGTCAAAAAAATTGCCCGACATTTATTTTCATTCACGGTGGTTATTGGCAAAACTGTAACAAAGAGGACTTTGCTTTTATTGCAGAAGGAATTCTCAATGCCGGCATCAACGTTATTCTTGCCGAGTATACGCTAGCGCCTGAAGCATCCATGACACAAATCGTCAACGAGATTGGTTTATTACTGGATTATTTAAATCAGCATACAGTAGAACTTAATATCACCAGAGGAAAAGTGTGTCTTGGCGGTCACTCTGCTGGAGGGCACTTAACGGTCATCCATCGTAATCACCCTCTTATTTCACATGCCATGCCGATAAGTGCCCTTATTGATTTGCAGCCCATCAGCTTGTGTTGGTTGAACGATAAATTATCACTAAGTGACAATGAGATTGAGAAATACAGCCCGATCAACAAACTAATAAAGGGAGGACCTATAGCGGTTCACGTTGGCGGAGGAGAACTTCCTGAATTGATTAGACACTCCAAAGAGCTTTACCACGAGCTCAAAGATATAGGGAGTAATGTCATATATCAGGAGGTTGGTAATCATGATCATTTCACTCAGCTATATGAATTTACAGATCCGGATGGTTTTCTAGTTAAATCCCTTAAGGAACTACTAGCAAGATAAAACCATAAAGAAAGCGGCATTATATTAATGTATAGCTGAATTGCAGCACGTAGATGGCGCGGATAAACAAGAGGCCTCGCACGAGGCCCCAGCTAAATAAGGATTATTCTCGTCATACTTCAAGCTGCATGGGTGTTGGCTGCGTCCGTTCGCACCAGTCACATAGTGGGCTATGCTCCTGGCGACTCTCGGTCTTGCCGCCTACATGCAACTCGAATTATTTAGAGTCTATTGATCATGCCAATTGGCTGATGCGCGCCAATTGCTCGAAATAATCCGGAAACGTTTTGGCTGTGCACTTAGGATCAAGAATGGTCACCGGGGTATCAGAAAGTGCCACCAGCGAGAAACACATCGCCATACGGTGGTCGTTATAAGTGCCAATTTCTGCAAACTGCAGTTTGCTCGGCGGCACAACGTGAATGTAATCTTCCCCCTCATCCACTTCCGCCCCTACTTTACGCAGCTCAGCCGCCATGGCTGCCAGACGATCGGTTTCTTTCACCCGCCAGTTGTAGATATTGCGGATCGTGGTGGGACCTGAAGCAAACAGTGCGGTGGTAGCTATAGTCATGGCAGCGTCTGGGATATGATTCATGTCCATGTCGATACCTTTAAGCTCACCACGGCTGCACTCTATAAAATCATCGCCCCAAGTTATACGTGCGCCCATTTTTTCCAGCACATCGGCAAACTTGGTATCACCCTGCACGCTTTTTTTACCAATGCCGGTCACGCGAACGGTTCCACCTTTGATGGCCGCAGCAGCCAGGAAATAAGAGGCAGAAGAAGCATCCCCTTCAACCAGATACTCACCCGGCGTACGATAGGTCTGCTGCCCACGAATATGGAATACGCGATAGTTATCGTGTGTTACCTCAACACCAAAAGTGTTCATCAGATGTAGCGTGATATCAATGTAAGGCTTGGAAACCAGTTCACCTTTGATGTGAATAGCCGTGTCTTGAGCCGCTAACGGTGCCGCCATCAGCAATGCAGTCAGGAACTGGCTGGAAACGCTACCATCAACGCTAACCTCACCACCACGGAAACCGCCTCGCAAGCGGAGTGGCGGGTAATCGGTCTGCTCAAGATAATCAATTTGCGCTCCACCCTGGCGCAAGGCATCAACCAGATGGCCGATAGGGCGCTCTTTCATGCGCGGCTCACCGGTCAGAATGATGTCACCATCCCCCAGACACAGCGCTGCAGCCAGCGGACGCATAGCGGTACCGGCATTGCCAAGGAACAGTTCCAGCGGCTGTTTCGCTAGCAGCGGGCCAGCAACACCTTCCACAAGGCAAACAGTTCGATCAGCGGAAAGTTGATAATTCACCCCTAGCGCCTGTAATGCATTGAGCATATGACGCACATCGTCGCTATCCAGCAGGTTGGTAAGCCGGGTCGTCCCCTTTGCCAGCGCAGCCAGCAACAAAGCCCGATTAGATACGCTCTTGGAGCCGGGTAAGTTGATGGTGCCATTGACCAAAGCGACCGGTTGTAACGTCAGGGAATCCAACATGTGAACAAAACTCTCCAGAATCTGATAAACGAAGCGGCCCCGGTATCACACCAGGGCCGCTTTAGTGCAAGAGGACAACAACCCTATCTTGAGTCTTCAAGGCTACGGAGAGCGGATTGAAGACCATCAAGAAGAACACAACAGCTCAATACGGACTGAGCCAATCAACCATGACGACGTTCAAAGTCAACCATAAAGTCCGTCAATGTCTTAACACCAACCAATGGCATTGCATTGTAGATCGAAGCACGCATGCCCCCGACAACTCGGTGTCCCTTCAACGCTTGTAGGCCAATGGCTTCCGCTTCGCTGAGGAAGACTTTATCAAGCGCTGGTTCGGCAAGCTGGAACGGTATATTCATCCAGGAGCGGTTAGACGCGGCAACCTGGCTACGATAGAAATCTGAATTATCGATGGTGGAATAAAGCAGTTCGGCTTTCGCCTGATTGCGTTTTTGCATTTCCACCAGCCCACCCTGTTCTTTCAGCCATTTGAATACCAGGCCAGAAAGGTACCAGGCAAAGGTCGGTGGCGTATTGAACATTGAGCCGTTTTCGGCAAGTACCTTGTAATCCAGAATCGAAGGAACTTCACGACGTGCCTTGCCCAGCAGATCCTCACGCACAATAACCAGCGTCAGGCCAGCAGGGCCGATGTTTTTCTGTGCACCAGCATAGATAACGCCAAAACGGCTAACATCAATCGGGCGGGAGAGAATCGTGGAGGAGTAGTCACCGATAACGACTTTATCACCAAAATCTGGCATCTCGTCGATAGCTACGCCGTCAATAGTTTCATTCGGGCAATAGTGTACATAAGCAGCGTTATCGCTCAATTGCCACTCTTTCATCGGTCTGATGGCACTTAGGCCGTCGACCTTGATTTTGACGTCAATAGTATTCGGCTTACAGTACTTCTCTGCCTCCAGAATAGCACTGTGTGCCCAATAGCCACCGTCGATATAGTCGGCACTATTGCTATCACCCAGCAGATTCAGCGGCAAAGCTGCAAACTGCGCACGAGCACCGCCATGGCAGAACAGCACTTTATAATTGGCGGGGACTTTCAGCAGATCGCGAAGATCCTGTTCCGATTGCTCGGCAACTGCGATAAATTCTTTACTGCGATGGCTGATCTCCATCACAGAAGTACCAAGGCCATGCCAATTGCACAGTTCCTGTTCTGCACGACGCAACACTTCAACCGGCAGCATTGCCGGGCCAGAGCTAAAATTATAAACCTGTGTCATTTCCCCTCACCACATTGACTGTTCGCCATACAAACCGGCTTGCTGAAATACGCTCGAAGTTAAAAGCAACCCATCGGTTTTATCACTCACGCCACACGGCTGCAACGCTTATTGTTCCATGAGCGGGAAACTGTTTAAGCGATAAATAACAGGCTCTGCCAACGTAAGGTACTTTTTTGCCATAAAACGCTGTGACATGGGGTAATACCACGGGTTACTACGGGGTTTTATGTCATTTTCGACCGACATAATCAGGGGGCGTAAGCCCCCAGTGAGTACAACGATCAATACTGATTGAATATCGCCTGGATCTGTTTTGGGTCTTTGGTTTGTGTTAATGCCAATTGCAGCAGAATTCGTGCTTTTTGCGGGTTTAAGGTCCCTGCAGCCACAAAACCGAATTTCACATCATCGACCTCAGCATCTTCCGTGGTTGCTCCGGTCGGAACGCGAGAAGAACGCACCACGGCAACGCCGTTATGGGCCGCGGTAGCCAAGGTGTCAAACACGGATTTATACAGGTTACCGTTACCAACACCTGCACTGACAATCCCTTTGTAGCCTTCGGCGATCAAAGCTTTGGCTGGGGCATCCGACGCATTGGCGTAGTTATAGATAATACCCACTTTCGGTAGCTCACTCATCTTGCTGATGTCAAAAGGCGTATCAGTCGTGTGTTTGCGCTGAGGCGAACGTTGATAATCGATTTTACCATTGTGGATGTATCCCAACGGACCGAAATTGGGCGACTGAAAGGTTTGCACCCCGGTGGTATTGGTTTTGGTTACATCGCGCCCATCCAGCACCACATCATTCATGGCGACCAGCACACCGCGCTTGGCTGACTGCGGATCTGCAGCCGTAATTACCGCATTGTATAAGTTGAACGGACCATCAGCACTCATTGCGGTTGCCGGACGCATAGCGCCTACGATCACCACCGGTTTATCACACTTGACCGTGAGATCGAGGAAATACGCAGTTTCTTCCAGCGTATCGGTACCGTGGGTGATCACAAATCCGTCGGTTTGGGCACAATCAGTATTAATTTTCTTGGCCAGTTTTAGCCAGACTTGGTCATTCATATCCTGCGAACCAATATTGACTACCTGTTCCCCTTGGATATTCGCCACTTTTTTCAGCTCTGGTACGGCATCAACCAATGCCTCAACACCCAGTTTACCTGCGGTGTAGTTGGACTGAGTTGCGGACTCTCCCCCACCGGCAATAGTGCCACCGGTTGCCAGCAATGTGATGGTAGGTAATGCCAAGGCTGAACCGCTGGCACCTGCTAGCAGCAATGCCAGTACGCGAAGTTTTATTGATTTCACTACGTTTCTCCATTTTTTGATAACTTACTGAATTATGTCATTTATCCCTAAAAATACTGTGATATTAACAGCGCTTTACTAATACATGGAGCTTGAGCGTAAAACCCCGTATCATTGCGCGTTTTTAGTACGCTCAAAAAGTGAAGACAATGACGCAAACTTTTATTCCTGGCAAAGACGCAGCACTGGAAGACTCCATCGCCCGTTTTCAGCAAAAATTGACCGATCTGGGTTTTAACATCGAAGAAGCTTCCTGGCTGAACCCAGTTCCCCACGTCTGGTCAGTACATATTCGCGATCGCGATTGCCCGCTGTGCTTCACCAATGGTAAAGGCGCCAGTAAAAAAGCCGCGCTGGCTTCAGCCTTGGGCGAATATTTCGAGCGCTTGTCCACCAACTATTTTTTCGCCGATTTTTATTTGGGCCAGCAAGTTGCCGAGGGTGACTTTGTCCATTATCCAAATGAGAAATGGTTCCCTATCCCGGCGGACAACACTTTGCCTCAGGGGATCCTTGATGAACGTCTGCACGCCTTTTATGATCCAGAACAGGAACTGACTGCAAGCGACCTGATTGACCTGCAATCAGGTAACGCCGAACGCGGTATCTGCGCCCTGCCATTCTCACGCCAGTCCGATCTGCAGACGATTTATATCCCGATGAACATCATCGGCAATCTCTACGTTTCCAATGGTATGTCTGCAGGCAATACGGCGAATGAAGCGCGAGTGCAAGGGCTTTCAGAGGTTTTTGAACGTTACGTGAAAAACCGCATTATCGCCGAGTCCATCAGTCTGCCAGAAATCCCGAGCGAGGTGCTAAACCGCTATCCTGGCGTGGTTGAAGCCATTCGCACACTGGAAGCCGAGGGTTTCCCGATCCTGTCTTATGACGCTTCTCTGGGAGGTAACTACCCGGTAATTTGCGTGGTGCTGTTCAACCCGGCCAACGGCACCTGTTTCGCTTCGTTTGGCGCTCACCCTGATTTCGGGGTTGCGCTGGAAAGAACCGTAACCGAGTTGTTACAAGGCCGTGGTCTGAAGGATCTGGATGTATTTACCGCACCGACATTCGATGATGAAGAAGTAGCTGAGCATACCAATCTGGAGACGCACTTTATCGACTCAAGCGGCCTTATTTCCTGGGATATGTTTAAGCAGGATGCGGATTATCCGTTTGTTGACTGGAACTTCAGCGGCAGCACGCAGGAAGAGTTTTCAACTCTGATGGGCATATTCAATAAGGAAGGCGCTGAGGTCTACATCGCTGATTACGAGCATCTGGACGTTTATGCCTGCCGTATTCTCGTGCCGGGAATGTCCGATATTTATCCCGCAGAGGATCTGTTGCTGGCGAATAACAGCATGGGAGCACATCTGCGCGAGACCTTACTGCAACTACCCGCTAGCGAATGGGAACCAGAAGAGTATCTGGCCCTGATCCAGCAGTTGGATGATGAAGGTCTGGATGATTTCACTCGTGTTCGCGAATTATTGGGCTTGGCTACCGGTAAAGACAATGCCTGGTACACCCTGCGCATTGGTGAACTGAAGTCGATGCTGGCCTTGGCCGGCGGTGACATCGAGCAGGCACTGATCTGGGCAGAATGGACTCAGGATTTCAATACTTCAATCTTTACTCCTGAGCGCGACAACTACTATCGCTGCCTGCGAACATTGTTGCTGTTGGCACTAGAACCAGAGCGTGACCCAGCGCAATACCACTCTGCCTTTGTGAAGATGTACGGGCAGGAAGCGGTTGATGCTGCCTCTGCGGCAATTAGCGGTGAAGAGCGCTTTAACGGTCTGTTTGCCATCGACAGTGAGTTGAAAGCATTACCGGCCCACCAAGCACTGCTGTCTGCCTACGAAAAACTGCAAAAAGCAAAGCGCCGCCACTGGGCGTAAGCATAAGCTTCATTGCAGCGCTGGCCTTATGCCAGCGTTGCAATGAATGTAAAGTATAAGTTAAGCAACTTACGGCCCTTGTTAACCAAAAAGCCATCAGAAATACAAATATTTAACCATCACCGCTGAATGCAGTGGCTTCCATTCAAAATTATTTGCAAACATTAAAAAAAATTTTCTTATTTAAATTCAATTATATAAGCACATTGACCTTGTTATTTTTAAGGTTTTTGGGGGTTCTAGTTCTGCGCGTTATGATCCAAGTCAATTTTTACCCTATACTGCTTTGCTAGTATCTCATTGCGTTAATTTAACCCTTATAAAGTGAGAGTTAGTGTGAGAGCTGACAACCCCTTCGATATGTTGTTACCTGCCGCGATGGCGAAAATTGCCGAAGATGCGGGAGTGTATAAGGCAACCAAGCATCCGCTGAAAACCTTTTATTTGGCGATCACTGCTGGTGTCTTCATTTCCATTGCCTTTGTTTTCTATATCACTGCCACCACAGGCACTGCAGCTGTGCCCTTTGGCCTTGCCAAATTGGTGGGGGGTATCTGCTTCTCCATGGGTTTAATGCTGGTTGTTGTTTGCGGCGCAGACCTGTTTACCTCAACCGTACTCACCGTGATTGCCAAGGCAAGCGGGCGGATTACCTGGGGCCAATTAGCTATCAACTGGCTTAACGTCTATATTGGTAATCTAATCGGTGCATTGCTGTTTGTCGGTCTGATCTGGTTTTCTGGTCAACACATGGCAGCCAATGGTCTATGGGGACTGAACGTTTTACAAACCGCCGACCATAAATTGCATCACACTTTTATTGAAGCCGTCTGCCTCGGTATTCTGGCTAATCTGATGGTCTGCCTGGCCGTATGGATGAGTTATTCTGGCCGCAGCCTGATGGATAAAATGTTTGCCATGATCCTGCCGGTAGCCATGTTTGTTGCCAGCGGCTTTGAGCACAGCATCGCCAATATGTTTATGATCCCTATGGGTATTGTGGTTAAACACTTCGCCACGCCTGAGTTTTGGCAAGCCGTGGGGGCAGCACCCGAGCAATTTGCTCATCTGACAGTAAGCA
This sequence comes from Serratia aquatilis, assembly GCF_044865145.1. Classification (NCBI taxonomy): domain Bacteria; kingdom Pseudomonadati; phylum Pseudomonadota; class Gammaproteobacteria; order Enterobacterales; family Yersiniaceae; genus Serratia; species Serratia aquatilis. The sequence goes on from NZ_CP173186.1 coordinate 3,304,707, forward strand.
ACTTCATTATCGATAACCTGATCCCTGTCACCATTGGCAATATCATTGGTGGTGGCGTGTTGGTTGGCTTGACTTACTGGGTAATTTATCTGCGTGATGGCGAACAGAAGCACTAATCTGTCAGCCAGCACAGCACCGGGTTACAAAGAAATCCACATTAGAAGGTAGGTGTATAATGACCGAACTCAACGAGAAGTTAGCGACCGCTTGGCAAGGTTTCAGTGAAGGTGACTGGCAGAAAGAAGTCAACGTTCGTGACTTCATCCAGAAAAACTACACGCCTTATGAGGGTGACGAATCCTTCTTGGCTGGCGCAACTCAAGCCACAACTACCTTGTGGGACAAGGTTATGGAAGGAATCAAACTGGAAAACCGCACCCATGCGCCAGTTGATTTCGATACTAACGTAGTATCTACCGTTACTTCTCACGATGCGGGCTACATCAGCAAAGATTTGGAAACTATCGTTGGTTTACAGACCGAAGCCCCTCTGAAACGCGCGCTGATCCCATTCGGCGGCATCAAAATGGTTGAAGGTTCATGCAAGGTTTATGGCCGCGAACTGGATCCGCAAGTTAAAAAAGTGTTCACCGAATACCGTAAAACCCACAATCAGGGCGTATTCGATGTGTACACCAAAGACATTCTCAACTGCCGCAAGTCAGGCATTCTGACCGGTCTGCCAGATGCTTATGGCCGTGGCCGTATCATCGGTGACTATCGCCGTGTTGCACTGTACGGCATCGATTTCCTGATGGCCGACAAGCTGAACCAGTTCAAGTCTCTGCAGAGCAGACTGGAAAACGGTGAAGATCTGGAAATGACCATCCAGTTGCGCGAAGAAATTGCTGAGCAGCACCGTGCACTGAATCAAATTAAAGAAATGGCAGCCAAGTATGGTTACGACATTTCTGCCCCGGCCAAAACCGCTCAGGAAGCCGTACAGTGGACCTACTTCGGCTATCTGGCTGCGGTTAAATCCCAGAACGGCGCGGCAATGTCCTTTGGCCGTGTTTCTACCTTCCTTGACGTGTTCATCGAGCGCGATATCAAAGCGGGTAAACTAACCGAAGAGCAGGCTCAGGAACTGATTGACCACTTGGTTATGAAACTGCGTATGGTTCGTTTCCTGCGTACCCCTGAATATGATGAGTTGTTCTCTGGTGACCCGATCTGGGCAACAGAATCATTGGCAGGTATGGGCGTTGATGGTCGTACGCTGGTCACTAAAAACAGCTTCCGCTTCCTGAATACTCTGTACACTATGGGGCCATCCCCAGAACCGAACATGACCATTCTATGGTCTGAAAAACTGCCGTTGAACTTCAAAAAATACGCTGCGAAAGTGTCCATCGACACCTCCTCCGTACAGTATGAAAACGACGATCTGATGCGCCCAGACTTCAACAACGATGACTACGCCATCGCCTGTTGCGTCAGCCCGATGATTGTGGGTAAACAAATGCAGTTCTTCGGTGCGCGTGCCAACCTGGCGAAAACCATGTTGTACGCAATCAACGGCGGCGTTGACGAGAAACTGAAACTGCAGGTCGGCCCGAAAGAAGCGCCAATGATGGATGAAGTGCTGGACTATGACAAAGTCATGGAACGCATGGATCACTTTATGGATTGGCTGGCCATGCAGTATGTAACCTCGCTGAACATCATTCACTACATGCACGACAAGTACAGCTATGAAGCTGCACTGATGGCGCTGCATGATCGTGATGTGTATCGCACCATGGCTTGCGGTATCGCGGGTCTGTCGGTTGCCGCTGACTCACTGTCTGCCATCAAATACGCCAAAGTATCTACCATCCGTGACGAAGACGGTCTGGCTGTAGACTTCAAAATTGAAGGCGAATATCCGCAGTTTGGTAACAACGATGCCCGCGTTGATGACATCGCTTGTGATCTGGTAGAACGTTTCATGAAGAAAATTCAGAAACTGCGCACCTACCGTAATGCGGTGCCTACCCAGTCGGTTCTGACCATCACCTCTAACGTGGTGTACGGCAAGAAAACCGGTAACACCCCAGATGGCCGTCGTGCCGGTGCACCGTTTGGCCCAGGTGCCAACCCAATGCATGGTCGTGACCAGAAAGGTGCGGTAGCGTCGCTGACTTCCGTTGCTAAACTGCCATTTGCCTATGCGAAAGACGGTATCTCTTACACCTTCTCCATCGTACCTAACGCGTTGGGTAAAGATGACGATGTGCGTAAAGCCAACCTGGCCGGTCTGATGGATGGTTACTTCCACCACGAAGCATCAATCGAGGGTGGTCAGCACCTGAACGTTAACGTGATGAACCGTGAAATGCTGCTGGATGCGATGGAACACCCTGAGAAATATCCTCAGTTGACTATCCGCGTATCCGGTTATGCAGTGCGTTTCAACGCCTTGACTAAAGAACAGCAACAAGACGTAATTACTCGTACTTTCACTCAGTCGATCTAATCCACTGACTCACTGGGTACACCCCAGGAAAGTATTAATGCCAAGGCCGGATATTCCGGCCTTTTTATTAACCAGGTCTGACTTTTACCTCGAGTCTGTTTTGCCAGGTATCCCTAGTCACCGCATGTAAGCGTAAAGGTAACAATGCTGCTGCTTGCAAGGTGAAAGGTATATACTGCAGTGATATCCGTCAAAACAGTTTTCCGGCGTCATATCCAGCCAACAGGAATCGTTCACCCCGGTGCCGGGCCTGCCCCGATGCCGCGCGCTGATTTCTATCTGGCGGTTGTAAGCCTATTTTAGACTGCGTTTGACAGTCAACATTGGAGAATACCCCGCAATGTCTGTAAAAGGTCGCATCCACTCCTTCGAATCTTGTGGCACCGTTGATGGCCCTGGTATTCGCTTTATTGTTTTCTTCCAGGGCTGCCTGATGCGCTGCCTGTATTGCCATAACCGAGATACCTGGGATACGCACGGTGGTAAAGAAGTTACTGTCGAAGAATTGATGACTGACACCGTTGCTTACCGCCACTTTATGAATGCTTCCGGTGGTGGTGTAACCGCGTCAGGGGGAGAAGCGATCTTACAGGCAGAGTTTGTGCGTGACTGGTTCCGCGCATGCCATGCTGAAGGTATCCATACCTGTCTTGATACCAACGGCTTTGTGCGCCGTTACGATCCCGTTATCGACGAGTTGCTAGATGCAACTGACTTGGTCATGCTAGACCTGAAACAAATGAATGATGATATTCATCAGAATCTGGTGGGTGTTTCCAACCACCGTACGCTGGAATTTGCCCGCTATTTGGCAAAGCGCAATCAACGCACCTGGATCCGCTACGTAGTGGTCCCGGGTTGGTCGGATGATGATAAATCAACACATATGCTCGGTGAATTCACCAAAGACATGACAAATATCGAGAAAATCGAGCTGCTGCCTTACCATGAGTTGGGTAAACATAAATGGGTGGCAATGGGAGAAGAGTACAAACTAGATGGCGTTCGTCCTCCCAAGGCCGATACGATGGATCACGTTAAAGAGATCCTTGAGAGCTACGGCCACAAAGTTATTTACTAAAAATCCCCTTCACGACCATCAAACCCGGCAAATCTGCCGGGTTTGCATTGTTCAGGCTGCCGCCAGAGGCGTATGATGACGGTCCGGTTTTCTTAGCAACATCACCAGATAAACCAACGCCACTATCGCAATCATCACAAACAGCAAGCGATCAGAATAGCGTTGCATCAACAGCGACGTCATTGAGGGGCCTAGCAGGCTACCTACCGTGTAACTCATCAATAATGTCTGATTTATGGCCACCAACTCATGCGGTAACACCTTCTCACAAGCCCAGGACATTGCCACCGGATACAGAGTAAAACCTGCACAGCCAAGAATAAACAGCGTTGGCGCCATAGCGTAGTTACCCAGCATGGCGATACTGGCAAGAATAATAACAAACACCTGAATACGCAGCACCAGCAAACGACCATAACGATCGGCCAACCGCCCTATCGGCCACTGGCCCGCAATGCCGGAACTGACCAGCAACGCCATCCAGTATCCGACGTTAGCATCACTCATTCCCTGGTGGGCTAGATAAAGCGGCATCAGCCCATATAGCGAACCAAGTACCATCCCCGATATAACACAGCCGTTGATCCCCAACCTTGCGCCACGGCGTTTGAGCATCAACCAAACCGAGGCTCGCTGCGGTTCATCTTCTTCCTGATGGTTCACTCGCGCAAACAGCATCGGCAACATGGCGGCCATCACAATGGCCGTCACCCAAGGCAACACATGCAACAATTCGGTGGAAACCATGCCTAACAGCAATTGGCCTGTTACAGTCCCCAAATAGTAGACCATCATATAGGCTGCCAACAGTTGACCGCGGTTACTCAGATTGCCGCTGCGCAGCAGCGCGCTCTCGACGATCACCCAAATCCAGGCACATCCAACTCCGGCAAAAAAACGCCCGCCTATCCAGCTCCAGAAATCCAGAGAAAGCGCCATGCTCATTGTCGCCAGAGCAAAAAGCAGACAGGCCAGGTGATAACTGCGGGTAAAACCAATACGTTTGATCAGCTTACCTGCAACCAGTGTACCCACCAGATTCCCGGTAAAGTAAGAAGAGCTGACGACACCGACTTGCCAGGTGGGTAATTGAGCATGGGTTAACCACAGAGGAACTAACGTGTTCAATACGGCAATAGAAACCGTAAGAAGCAACAAGCCGCAGAGCAATAAGAGCACTGGGCGCGAATATGGGGACATAGTGAAATGGAACCGAACGGACGAAGAAAGTGCGCGCATCATGCCACTGGCGATAAAAAAGTCAATCGCCGGTGGGAGAACGATCGCACAATATGTTTAACAATGCGTTATGGCAATAGCTTTTCACCCGAGGCTACCAGCACAATATGGCCATGGAAACACGATAACTTGCACAACCCACAACCATTGCACCTTGTATCATCCCGCTGTAATTGACGAATGCCGCCTTCAGAAAGTTGAAATTCCAGCGCCTGCTGAGGACAATTGATGACGCACATCTGGCAGCTCTCCTGTCGGCCTAGGCAACTGTGGCTGATTTGTGGACGCAACAATGTATCGCATGGCATCCCTTCGCGCAGCGCACCAGTTTGGCAGGCTGTAGTGCATTTACAGCAAACATCACAGGCGGTGAAATCGATACTCAATAACGCTTTGCCCTGATCAAGACTCAACAACCCGTAAGGGCATTCGTTCACACAGTGACCACAACCGTCGCACAGTGCAGTAAACAACATCTCCGGCAATGCCTGGGGTGGGCGCGCCATCGCCGGCAATGGCGAAGAAGTTTCCAGGGAAGGCTTAGTGCGCTCAAGCCAGCCCGTCAGCAATCTGCGCCGGCTGTTGCCTTGCGAAGTAAGCTGCGGGCTATTTTTCATCAGTAATACAACTCTAGACTGGCTACCGGTGCTGGGCAATCAGCCGCCCATCCTGCCAGCGTGATTTGAGCCAACTGTGCCACACCCTTGTAGAACGGATGCCCGGCATGTTGTTGTAACAGTTCAAGATAACGAGGAGCCCAAGGGAGAAGGTGCTGTGCGAGCAGTGCTGAAATCATTGTTTGCTGATGTTCCTCTGCTAACCAGGCCGCCATCATCAGTAATGTTCCAATGTGATCTTCCGGCTCATTTTGCTGCCGTTGCGCTTCGATACCATTGACCCGCAGCCATTGGCGCAGGCGCAGCGTGGAATCACCGAACAGAACGCTCTCCCTGTCAAGATAGACCGAACCCCACGGGGGGGCAGGCAAAGCGTATGGCCCGACAAACAGGCGCTGGTACGCTTCTGCCAATGTCTCTGGCTGATTGCCCGCGAGGCCTTCAGCAATCAATGCTGCAGCCTCCTGAGCCCCTTCATAGGGCCATTCGGTCAGCCACTGCGCGTCAGCGAGTGATGCCAGTAAAGGCTGGCACTCTTTACTTTCTGGCGGTGCGTACAGCAAAACACCCAACACGCGGCCTGTTAAAGCGATTTTTTCGAGCATCATAACTTGAACTTCTCCAAGGGCGCTGGATACAGCGCCCCGGTTAATCGTTAGCCAGCAACAGCCATGCCAACGGTCATATGTAAGCCGTAAAACACACTACGGCCGATCAACTCACCGGCAAAGACTAGCACAAAGCCCAAGCTCATCCCCATCACACTGGCATTACCGCGGCGCAACAGCGGACAAATCCAACAACCCAGTCCAAGAACCAGCAATACCAAGCGCCATACCATCAACTGACCATACTCAGGGATCAGTGCCGAAGCCTGCTGTACCGACGTGTTAATGGTTGCAAGCTCAAAGCCTTGCATCAACGCGGAGCCCAGGCTGAGTAACAAGGCCAGCACGCTGAGTATCACCAACTGATAACGGCCAGCAACCTCCAAACCGGCAGCACGAAGCAGCAATACCCCAAGCAATGGACCGCCGATCAATACGGTCAGGAAGAAGTTTAAGGTGGTATAACCATTGTGCCAGGTAGGTACTGTATCGATTTGGTAGACCCGCGTCATAGCATAGATAAACAGTAGGCCCAGTATCATGGTGACAACCAGCCACGCTTTCCCCAGCGCCTGTGGCAACTTGTTCAACATGGCCAACAACCAGTAAATACCGCCGATCGCAAAGAACACGGCACCGCTGGCGATCTCGTTGCTCAGCGCCGATTCACCCACGCGGTTCAATGAGTTGAATGCCCTTAGCGGTGTCCCCAAGTGGATTACCGAGGCGATAAACGCAATTCCCATCAACAACCAAAGGAAAAACATAGAACCGTGCACCGCCCTGCTCTGACGATCGGTGAGATTACCGGCAATGAGCGCCAGCCCCATTATAATCACGCCGCCCACCACAAACTGCCCTAACACGGTGAATACCATCAGCGGCCATTCATGCCATCCCGTCCCCATTTTAAACCTCCTTCGGATTAGCCAGGTGACCGGTAGTGTCACCACTCGGACGACTGTTTGCGTTCGGTTTCAGCACAATGCACGGTTTAGTGAAATGCGCTGCGGGTAACGGTGCAACTTCAGCCAAAGTGCCATGCTGCGCACGTAATTCCTCTATCGGACCAAAATCCAGCGCCCGCAGCGGACAAGACTCGACACACACCGGTTTTTTGCCTTCGGTAACGCGCTCAAAGCAACCATCACACTTGGTCATGTGCCCTTTCGCTTCGTTGTATTGCGGGGCGCCATAGGGGCAAGCCATATGACAATAGCGGCAGCCTATGCAGATTTCTTCGTTGACGACGACCAGACCATCTTCACGTTTGTGCATCGCGCCACTGGGACACACTTTGGTACATGCAGGATCTTCGCAATGGTTACAGGCGATCGACAGGTAATAGGCAAACACGTTCTGGTGCCAGCCATCGCCATCCTGCAACCAATCGCCCCCCGCATACTCATAAATGCGACGGAAACTGATCTCCGGTGTCAGGTTTTTATAGTCCTTACAGGCCAACTCACAAGTTTTGCAGCCGGTACAACGACTTGAGTCGATATAAAAGCCATATTGCTTAGCCATCAGCTACTCCTCAAAGTTTGGCGACCTGCACCAGATTGGTGTGGGAAGGGTTACCCTTGGCCAGCGGCGAGGGACGTTGGGTGGTCAGCACGTTAATGCTGCCAGCATGGTCGATACGGCTCCCGTCCGGTGAATACCAAGCACCTTCTCCTAGCGCAACCACCCCAGGAAACATGCGCGGGGTCACCTTGGCATTGATACGCACTTCACCGCGATCGTTATAAATCCTTACCAGATCACCATTGGCGATACCACGCGTCTGCGCATCAATCGGGTTGATCCACATTTCCTGACGGCAAGCAGCTTTCAACACATCAACGTTGCCGTAGGTTGAATGCGTCCTTGCCTTGTAATGGAAACCGGTCATCTGCAACGGATATTTATTGCTCAATGGATCGTCGAAACTTTCAAACCCCGCCGTATATATCGGTAACGGATGAATAACGTCTTCCTTCTCCAGTTCCCAACTGGCCGCCAATGCCGCAAGTTCAGCGGAATAGATTTCAATCTTGCCGGAAGGGGTAGTCAAAGGGTTAGCTTGCGGGTCGGCACGGAATGCTTTGTAAGCTACGTGGTGCCCATCGGGGTCCTGTTGCTTGAAGATCCCTTGCTTAAGGAACTGTTCATATTCCGGCAGCGCAGGAATTTTCTGGCGGGACTGCTGGTAAAGGTGCCGCAACCACTCTTCTTGTGTACGGCCTTCGGTAAAGGTCTGTTCAACACCCATGCGACGGGCAATTTCGCTGGTCATTTCATAGATGTTTTTACACTCGAAACGCGGTGTTATTGCTTGATCGGCAAAAATGACGTAACCCATATTGCCGCTGGATGCATCCAGACAGAAATCCCTTTGCTCTGATGCGGTACAATCAGGCAGCACCAGGTCGGCATATTTCGCCGAAGACGTCATATGATTATCAATCACCACGATCATTTCACATTTCTTCGTGTCCTGCAGAATATCGTGTGTTCGATTGATTTCAGAGTGTTGGTTAACCAAGCAGTTGCCAGCATAATTCCAGACAAACTTGATAGGCACATCCAGCTTATCCTTTCCTCTGACGCCATCACGTTTGGCGGTCATTTCTGGGCCACGCAGTATGGCATCGGTCCACAAGAACATGGAGATACTGGTTTTTACCGGGTTTTCCAGCGTCGGCATCCTTACAAACGGCAGTCCGTAGGAACCTTCACGGGCACCACTGTTACCACCATTAATCCCTACGTTGCCGGTGAGGATCGGTAACATGGCAATAGCTCGCGAGGTCAACTCACCATTTGAATGGCGCTGCGGCCCCCATCCCTGGCAAATGTAAGCTGGCTTCACACTGCCTATTTCACGCGCGAGTTTAATAATGCGGTCGGCGGGGATACCGGTGATCTGTGAGGCCCAGGCTGGGGTTTTAGCGATACCGTCATCACCCTGCCCCAGAATATAAGCCTTGTAATGGCCATTGGCTGGGGCACCGGCTGGCAATGTCTTTTCGTCATAACCGACGCAGTACCGATCCAGGAACGGTTGGTCTACCAGATTTTCAGTAATCAGCACGTATGCCAACCCTGCAACCAAAGCCGCGTCGGTGCCAGGGCGAATAGGGATCCACTCATCTTCACGCCCGGCTGCGGTATCGGTATAGCGCGGGTCGATCACAACCATGCGGGCATTCGAACGCTCACGTGCCTGTTCCAACAGATAGGTAACCCCTCCACCACTCATGCGGGTTTCGCCGGGGTTATTGCCAAACAGCACCACCAGCTTACTATTTTCGATATCCGTTGGGCTGTTCCCGTCTGCCCATCCACCGTAGGTATAGTTCAGACCAGCAGCAATTTGCGCGGTACTGTAGTCCCCATAATGGTTAAGGTAGCCTCCACAGCAGTTCATCAAACGGGCAATCAGCGTGGCGCCAGGCGGCCAGGAACGGGTCATAGTGCCACCTAATGTTCCCGTGCCGTAATTCAAGTAAATCGCTTCGTTACCATAATCCTTGATTATGCGCTGCAGGTTGTCGCCGATCAGCGTGAAGGCTTCATCCCAACTGATACGCTTGAATTTGCCTTCTCCCCGTTCGCCAACGCGCAGCATGGGATATTTCAAACGATCTGGGTTATACACTCGGCGGCGCATTGAGCGCCCACGTAAACAGGCCCGGACCTGATGCAGCTTTTCGTACGCATCGTTACCGGTATTGTCGGTTTCAACATATTTGATTTCACCGTCGACCACATGCATACGTAAAGGGCAGCGGCTACCACAGTTGACGGTGCAGGCACTCCATACGGTTTTTTCTTCGGGTTGAGAGGAGGATGAGGTTGTTGGAGTGACTTCGGCGCTGGCACGGCGGCTAAACGGTAGATAAGTACCAGCTACAGCGAGGGCAAGCCCCCCGATAGCGCTGTTCTTCACCAGCTTACGCCTGGAACACTGCAGTCCGGACAACGATTTTTTTTCAGACTCGCTCATAGTCATTTCGCTCTGGTTTGCTAAATTCAGCCAGTTGAATGGCGATAAAAAGCCGTAATTAATACATCACGTCTTTCTTCGATGCAGGTTGGGTTATATCGGCTGGCAGGGTTGTTTTTATTGTGGCCTGCTCACCGTGGAACTATCCTCCAAAAGAGGTAGTTCCACTTTGCTTATAATCAATAATTAATTGATATATAGCGATTTATCGATAATGATTTTCATTTCTTAAAATTTTATGCGGCAAGAACAGGGACTGAGAATTGCTTTTACAGCTAGGCTGTGAGTGGATAGATTCTGCGGGTATTGCAATAAAAGAAAAAGCGCCCGTTGGCGCTTCAGACTGCTGACTAACCCCGTTATTAGGGAGAGCGTGCCGATGGGGTCGTAACGGCGTAAGCCGTTGGAGCGCCCCTCGGTGCGCTAGGCCCGGGTATCTCGGGTCAGAAGGCCACTTTATCATCAACCTCAAGCGCCCGTAGGCGCTTTCGATATGACGTGTTGCGGGTTAACCGATGTACTCTAGACCGCCCATATAAGGACGTAATACTTCCGGTACCTGAATACGGCCATCGGCCTGTTGGTAGTTTTCCAACACCGCCACCAATGTACGGCCCACAGCCAAACCAGAACCATTCAGCGTATGAACCAAACGTGGTTTTTTCTCAGTCTTGCTGCGGCAACGAGCCTGCATGCGACGCGCCTGGAAATCCCACATGTTGGAGCATGAGGAGATTTCGCGGTAGGTATTCTGCGCGGGTAACCACACTTCCAAATCGTAGGTTTTACATGCACCAAACCCCATGTCGCCAGTGCACAGCAGCACTTTACGATAAGGCAGATTGAGCAACTGCAACACTTTCTCAGCATGACCGGTCAGTTCTTCCAAGGCGTTCATGGAATCTTCTGGACGCACGATCTGCACCATTTCGACTTTATCAAACTGGTGCATACGGATGAGGCCACGCGTGTCCCGCCCGTAAGAACCGGCTTCAGAACGGAAGCATGGCGTGTGTGCAGTCATGCGCAGCGGCAGGTCGTCTTCATCCAGGATCTCATCACGCACCAGGTTGGTAACTGGCACTTCCGCAGTCGGGATCAGCGCATAGTTGCTGCTTTCTGATTCCTCTTCCAGCGGTTTGGTATGGAACAGGTCTTCACCAAACTTCGGCAACTGACCGGTGCCATAGAGTGTTGCATGGTTTACCAGATACGGAACATAGGTTTCCAGATAGCCATGTTTCTCGGTGTGAAGATCCAGCATAAACTGGGACAGCGCACGATGCATACGGGCGATTTGCCCTTTCATTACCACAAAACGCGCACCTGTTAGCTTCACTGCCGCAGCAAAATCCAGACCACCGGCCATTTCGCCTAACTCAACGTGGTCACGCACCTGGAAGTCGTAGTGACGCGGCTCACCCCAGCGGCTGACTTCAAGATTTTCACTGTCGTCTTTGCCATCTGGCACCGCATCATCCGGCAGGTTTGGCAGAATTAAAGCATAATCGCGGATTTCGTTCTGCAGCTTGTCCAGTGCTGCCTTGGCAGCATCCAGCTTGTCACCCAGTTCGTTCACTTCGCGACGCAGTGGCTCGATATCTTCACCGCGCGCTTTCGCCGCGCCGATGGATTTCGATCGGGAGTTACGTTCTGCCTGCAGTGTCTCAGTTTCTACCTGCAGAACCTTACGGCGTTCTTCTTGTGAACGTAGCAGATCCAGATCGAGTTTAAAGCCTCTGCGAGCCAGTTTTACGGCGACTGCGTCTAGCTCATTACGCAGCAGATTGGGATCGAGCATGCTAATCCTGTGCTTGTTGTTATTGAAAGAGAAATTGTTGTTCTACACGGCAAAGTTAAAGCCGCATAAAAGGAGTGTAATACCCGCTAACCTTACCGCAACGGCAACGCTAGCGGTAGCGTTTTGTCTGGCTATTTTGATCCTGCTCAGCGAGCCATGCCAGCTTTTCACCGATTTTACCCTCAAGCCCACGCGAGGTCGGATGATAGTAGCGTGTCGCGGCCATTTCAGGCGGGAAATAGCTTTCCCCAGCCGCATAGGCATTGGGTTCATCATGGGCATAACGGTATTCCGCCCCCAATCCCATTTCTTTCATCAGTTTAGTGGGTGCGTTGCGCAAGTGCTCAGGCACGTCGTAATCTGCCATTTCCTTCGCGTCCCGCATTGCTGCTTTGAAGGCGGTATAAACCGCATTACTTTTTGGTGCGCAAGCCAGATAGACGATGGCTTGCGCGATAGCCCGCTCACCTTCCGCAGGCCCGACCCGAGTGAAGCAATCCCAGGCAGCAATAGCAACTTGCATACCACGTGGGTCGGCGTTACCCACATCTTCCGACGCAATTGCCAGCAAACGGCGGGCGACATACAACGGATCCCCCCCCGCAGTAATGATGCGTGCATACCAATACAACGCAGCATCTGGAGCAGAACCACGCACCGATTTATGCAGTGCTGAAATCAGATCGTAATAGCGATCGCCTTTATTATCAAAACGCGCGCTGCGCTCACCGGAGACTTCTTTCAGCAACTCAGGGGTAAGGATTCGCATTCCTTTCCCATCGATTTCAGCCATATCGGCCATCATCTCCAGGCTATTCAAAGCACGGCGCGCATCGCCCCCCACCAGTTCAGACAGCATGCGTCTGGTTTCTGGCGGCAAGGTTATGTTCTGACCACCGAAACCACGCTCAACGTCTTGCATTGCCTGTTCAAGTACCAGGGAAATGTCTTCTGCCGTCAGTGCTTTTAATAGATAAACTCTGGCCCGGGAAAGCAATGCCGAGTTCAATTCAAAGGAAGGGTTTTCTGTCGTTGCGCCAATAAAGGTAATAGTGCCGTCTTCAATGTGCGGCAGAAAAGCATCCTGCTGACTTTTGTTAAAACGGTGTACTTCATCAACAAAAAGAATAGTGCGGCGACCAGCATCACGGTTTTGCCGGGCGCGCTCGATGGCTTCGCGGATCTCCTTGATACCAGATGTCACCGCAGAGATCCGCTCTACGTCGGCCTGACCATAGCGGCCAATCAACTCTGCCAGCGTCGTTTTCCCCGTTCCAGGCGGCCCCCACAAGATCATCGAATGCAGTTGCCCGGCTTCGATGGCTCGCGGCAAAGGTTTACCGGGTGCCAGCAAGTGCTGCTGACCAATGTACTGTGCAAGGGTTGTTGGCCGCATACGCGCGGCCAACGGCTGAAATTCATTGTGGGAAAAATCGAGTGACATATTACTCACGAAAACCTCACTGGCGCTGGTCGTCCAGCGTCACCCCCTTTGGTGGGGTAAATTTGAATTTGGCAGCATCGATGCTGGAGTTTTGTTGGCTTTTCAACTGATAATCGCTACGCTGGCCATCCTGTTCTACCGCCGTAAAGCTCTTTATCGTGCCACTGTTGGTAACGGTAATCGCGAATTGCTTCAGGTTACCACTGGCGACTTTTGGTGTCAGTTCAAAGTCATCGCCTTTCTGCTTGACGTGGTACTGCTTCCAGTCAGTGGCATTATTGCGAGTAATCAACATAAAAGGCGTATTACCGGTGGCATTCTTCAACCAGGTAGCCGTTACCTGTTCAACAAACGGATTGTAGAACCACAAGGTTTCGCCATCAGAAACCAGCACGCTCTCATCTGGGGAGGTCATATGCCAGTTAAACAGGTTAGGACGCTTTACCCACAATTCGCCTTCCCCTTGCTGCACCGCAGCGCCATCACTGCTGGTAACAGATTGGGAGAAGCTGGCATGGAAACTGTTTACTTTCGCCAAGCGACTTTGCAAATCTTGTGCTGCATCCGCCAGCGCAGAGGTGGACGCGAATCCCGAGAGCAGACAGCAGGCAACTAACAGTTTTTTCATTATTCCAGACACCTTATGAAATGCATTTACCGCAAGGTAGTACTTTGCGGCTAACTTTACCTTCAACGCCCTACACTTTACCTGAAGCCACGAACCCGCAACCAGCGCTGTATTCCGATAAAAGCAAGGGTTTACGCTTCTTTGCACAAGGGCCGCTAAGCGGCCCTTTACTGATACAGAAATGCTCAACTATCGATCAATCATTGCGTGGGGGAGCCAACACCTCACGGTTGCCATTATGCCCCTGCTCACTGACAATCCCCTGCGCTTCCATCTGTTCAATAATGCGGGCGGCACGGTTATAGCCGATACGGAACTGACGTTGTACACCGGAGATCGAGGCGCGGCGTTTATCCACAACAAACTCTACTGCCTGATCGAACAGCGGATCCAGCTCTTCATCACCATCCAGACCACCGCCGCCTTCACCCTCTTCAGCTGTGCTGAGAATGCCCTCCTTGTACTGTGGCCGCTCACGTGCCTTCCAGTCCTTGACCACCGCATGAACCTCCTGGTCGCGAACAAATGCACCATGCACACGCACCGGAATGGATGAGTTTGGTGCCAGATACAGCATATCACCCATGCCTAACAGGGATTCAGCCCCACCTTGATCGAGAATAGTTCGGGAGTCAATTTTACTGGATACGGTAAAAGCTATGCGCGTTGGAATGTTGGCCTTGATCAAGCCGGTAATGACATCAACTGATGGACGCTGGGTAGCAAGCACCAGATGGATCCCTGCCGCACGTGCTTTCTGCGCCAGACGAGCAATCAGTTCTTCGACCTTTTTACCCACCGTCATGATCAGATCGGCAAACTCATCCACCATAACCACGATGTAGGGCTCTTTTTCCAGCACCGGCGGCGAGATGTTCATGCTGTCACTCGGCTTCCAGAATGGATCCGGTATCGGCCTGCCCATCGCTTCGGCCTGGTCAACCCGCTCGTTATAACCAGCCAGGTTACGTACCCCCAGCGCAGACATCAGCTTATAACGACGTTCCATCTCAGCCACGCACCACCGCAGAGCGTTGGCAGCGTCTTTCATATCGGTCACCACATCGGTCAGCAGATGCGGAATACCTTCATAAACCGACAACTCCAGCATTTTCGGGTCGATCATGATAAAGCGCACTTCTTTTGGCGTGGCTTTATACAGAATACTCAGGATCATGGCGTTGACCCCAACCGACTTACCCGACCCCGTAGTACCGGCCACTAGCAGATGCGGCATTTTAGCCAGATCGGCGACGACAGGTTGGCCAGAAATATCTTTACCCAACACAATCGCCAACGGCGAAGTATTATCGCGGAACGCAGGGCAATCCAGCACTTCGCGCAAATAGACCGTTTGACGCTTGGTATTCGGCAATTCCAAGCCTACATAAGGTTTTCCGGGGATGACTTCCACCACGCGAACGGCTGATGTTGACAGCGAACGAGCCAGATCGCGCGACAGGTTGGAAATGCGCGCGGCCTTAACGCCAGGAGCCAAGTCCAGTTCAAAACGAGTAATTACCGGACCAGGCAGAATATCAACCACATCGGCTTTGACTCGGTAATCCGCCAGGCTCGCCTCCACCAAACGCGCTTTTTGCTCTAACGCAAACATATCGACTGGCTCAATCTCTCTCGGAGCCTCGCTTAACAGATCCAGCGTAGGCAACGGTGTAGTCGGTTTCTGCAGCGGCAAATCATTGCGCATCAGGAACGGGTGGATGAGGCTGTCCATCGCAGGGACAACTGGCTTATCCTGTGCCGGAGGCTGATAAGGTTGCTGCTGCGAGTAAGCTGGTGCCTGCTGAGCTTGGGGACGCGGTGGCTGATAAGCGGGCACTTCCGGTTCAAAGTGGCCGAAAGGCACATCATCTTGCTGCTCGCTTTCCTGCTCAATACAATCCTCAAGCTGCGGAGAGAGAGTAAACAAGGGTTCCCTTGGTCCATCGTCAACCAGATCTGCCATCGGCGAAAAACTGAAAGCATTACCTGTATCAACAGAACGGAAGGCCGAGGTCTGTTCGGGCACTGTATTTTCCAGCCCATAACGGGCCTGTTGCTGCTCAGCAAATGCCTGCCCAAGCGCTGCTTCGCGCTGAGCATCTTCCTCATTTTGATCCTGTTGATATTCTTCCCCATAACGCTGGCTTTGCTGTTCAGCAAAAGCCTGACGCAATATGGATTCCTGAAGAATTTCATCCTCCACTGCATCACCGACAGCTTCAGGATGAGGTTCATCCTCACGTTTGCGCAGTTCTTGTTCAGCATTACGCTGGGAAGGCAACTTAATGCCGTAAGATGCCAATTCCCGGCGAGTAGGAATACGCACAGGATTTGGCCGCGGCAGCTCAGGGCCTATGCCCTGTTTAATCTGAGAATTACTGTCACTGGTTGCGGTAAACGCAGGCATGAAGGTATTACTCACCACACCTGTAGCAGCCGAAGAGGCTGAAGATGGTTTCACAGCACCAAAGGCAGGAACCGTGTCGCTGGCGCTGAAACCAGTAGATCCACTGACATCGTCGCTATCGCGCTGTGCCGCAGAAAAATCAAATGGCGACTGTTCACGCTTCACCACAGGTGTATTCTGCCAGTCGCCCATACGGGGTTCGTCTTCGTCGCGGTAAATATCCACCGGCTGAGGTGCTTTAGGTACAGGCGTCTCTTCAGGGATCTCAAAAGAGTAAAGCGGTGGTATGCCCTGCTCCAAGACCGGCGTTAATGGATGCTGGCTGACAGAGGCCGGGGCTACAGGCGCAGTGGTTACTGGCATCTGAGCTGAAACCTTAGGCATCAGCGGAATGTCAGTGTCAACGGGTACGCTTTCAACCGCGGGGAGTTCATCATGACTACTGGCACGCAAGCCACTTAGCAACGGATCGACTGTCTCTTCCGCCACTTTCCTGACAGCTTCAGACACTGAAGGGGCAGAGAACAACACATCATCATCTGCTAATTCCTCAGCGGGCAGAGCCACAACCGTCTCTTTGCCCTTTGGCTCTGGCTCATCATCAATCACCCGATCATCATCGTGGTAACGCTCCTCACGACGTGAACGATTGGTCATGAAGGTAGCGGCCCCCAGAACGACTCCACCGATCTTTTCTGCAATCACCAGCCACGACCAGCCGGTAAACAGCGTCAAACCTACGGCCCAAATGCAAAGCAATGCCAACGTAGCTCCGATACCATTGAACCATGGCAACATAGCGCTACTCAGCAAGCTGCCAATCACACCGCCGGAAGCAAAGTAATAGAGATCATCGACGTTCAGTGCCGCAAGGCCACAGGAAGTGAGCACTAGCGCAAGTGTGCCAATCAGGCGTAACGCGAGCGCAAAATAATCGACATAACCGCTTTTGTCACGTTGACGATAACCCGCCCAGCAGAAAATCAGCATGATAGGGGGTATCGCGTAGGCGAGTACACCGAAGGTGAAGAACAGTGTGTCGGCCAACCATGCACCAACAGTGCCCCCCAGATTGTGGATAGGCTCATGCCAGGCAGTCTGCGACCAACTGGGATCAGAAGGGTCAAAACTGACCAGTGCAGCGATGAGGTAAACGGCAAAAATGGAAACCACGATAAACACAGCTTCAAGCAAACGCCGCCCGCTACTGAGTTTTTTCAAGGTTACTTCTTTATCTTCTGTATATTCCTGGCTCAAGAAAGGCACTCCAGGTTCCTGTTAGCTGGCATAGTAGAGACGCCGAGAATCTTCCTCGGCGCCAAAACTGTATGAATGAACAGGAGTGTAACGAATTTATTCAGGTTTTGCACCTGCGCCTTACCGTGTTTTAATCACCAGACGGTTACTCTGTTTCACTTCTTCCATTACGACGTAAGTTCGGGTGTCATTAACCCCCGGCAAACGTAACAAAGTCTCACCTAATAATTTGCGGTAAGCAGACATATCCGGCACGCGGGTTTTCAACAAGTAGTCGAAATCACCGGAAACCAGATGACATTCTTGAATTTCTTCAAGTTTCTGCACCGCCGAGTTGAATTGCTCAAACACATCTGGAGCGCCACGGTTCAGCGTGATTTCCACGAAAACCAACAAAGAGGCATCAAGATAATGTGGGTTGAGCAATGCGGTATAGCCATGAATAAAGCCTTGACGTTCCAGACGACGCACACGTTCCAAACATGGGGTTGGGGATAACCCTACGCGCTTCGAAAGCTCGACGTTCGAAATTCGCCCATCCTTCTGTAACTCATTGAGGATGTTACGATCGATACGGTCAAGATCTTTACCCGGGCGTTTTTTAGTGTCTACCATTATTATTGTCTCTCTTATGTTCTTCCCTGCACTTGCACACCCTAGCCAACATCAATGTGCGAGGGATTGTTCCAAGCGAAGACCCGATACCAATATTAAGCGGCTATTCCACATATCAACCGCCATAGTCCTTGTTTACTACCATCATCCGCCGTTATCCAGCCTGCCTATCCACCCTGGATAACCAATTCGAAGGATGTTTTTGTTAAGAAACAAACTCTCCGCCAACCGCAAAACCCGCACTCACCTGATACCCCGAAGCAATTTTCAGCCTCGTTGTTGTAAATACATTCGATTTGCTACCGGTATGGGGATAATTTCTTCTTCCTATGATGTTTTCGCAAATGCGCAGCGGATTGTCAAAGTAAAAGAAGCAAAATCAGTAGAACGTACCGTCAGAAAAAATGCGCACCTGATTTTCAGTTAGGAATAAACCTGATAAAAAGTGAGCCGATTAGTTGCACAATCCAGGCAGGAACAGGGTTTTTCACCGCTTACCGTATAAAAGTCATCACCAGCTGTTAATCTACCCACACCTTGTTACCGGGGTTCGCCGCTACGAAGGATTGATAGGCCACTACTATCGAACAAATCGTTAACAACATGCTCAGATGCTTTTTTTACTGCTGTATTTTCCCTACAATCGCTAACATTGTCCGCCATTCTGCAAAAAGAGGCTATTCATGGGCACGGCTAAACATAGCAAATTATTGATTCTGGGCTCTGGCCCAGCTGGCTACACCGCGGCAGTTTATGCAGCGCGTGCCAATCTTAACCCAGTGTTGATCACCGGTATGGAGCAAGGTGGCCAGTTGACCACAACCACCGAGGTCGAAAATTGGCCTGGCGATGCGGAGGGCTTGACCGGCCCTGCCTTGATGGAGCGTATGCGCGAACACGCGGAAAAATTCGATACCGAAATCGTTTTTGATCACATCAACAGCGTTGATTTACACAATCGTCCGTTCCGCCTGTTTGGTGACAGCGGCGAATACACCTGTGATGCACTGATTATTGCTACCGGTGCATCCGCGCGTTATTTAGGTTTGCCATCTGAAGAGGCGTTCAAGGGCCGGGGGGTTTCCGCCTGTGCGACCTGTGACGGTTTCTTCTACCGCAATCAGAAGGTCGCTGTGGTCGGCGGTGGTAACACTGCCGTAGAAGAAGCACTGTACCTGTCTAACATTGCCTCTGAGGTTCACCTGATCCACCGCCGTGACAGCTTCCGTTCGGAAAAAATTCTTATCAATCGCCTGATGGAGAAGGTAAAGAACGGCAACATCGTCCTGCACACTGACCACACGCTGGATGAAGTGCTGGGAGATCAGATGGGGGTCACTGGCGTTCGTCTGCGCAGTACCAAGGCAGAAAATAAAGTTGAAGAGTTGGCAGTTGCCGGTGTGTTCATTGCTATCGGCCACAGCCCAAATACGGCCATCTTCGGCAACCAGCTTGAGCTGGAAAACGGCTATATCAAGGTAAACTCCGGTATTCAGGGTAACGCGACACAGACCAGCATCCCTGGCGTGTTTGCTGCCGGTGACGTTATGGATCACATTTACCGTCAGGCAATTACCTCTGCGGGCACCGGCTGTATGGCCGCACTCGACGCCGAGCGCTATCTTGACGGTATTGCGCAGGCTGTCGTTAAGTAATACTTCTATACTCAAAATAATTCGAGTTGCTTGTAGGCGGCAAGCTTGCGAGGCCCCAGGAGCATAGATCACTATGTGACTGGGGTGAGTAAGCGCAGCCAACAACCAAGCAACTTGAAGTATGAAGGGTATATAAATATGTCACCAAGGCGGTCAAGCATGCGCCTTGGTGACAAGCAAGCCACACAGGCGTCTAGTCGACTTTAATCTGACCATTTTCACCCATTGCCTGATTGGCAACAAACCACTTCCTGAGTTCTCAGCGGCAAAGTGACTGCAATCAGTGCGCTACAGCGCTGGTCGTATAGGGATATTTATTCCAGTCTTCCGAGTGTCGAGGTAACATTAGCGCTCACTTGTCTTGCTTCAGGCTGAAGCAAGCACTATTTAACAGTACGTTAACCTGACCTGTTTCGGCAGGCATCGGCGACGCAGACTACCTGATGAAAAAAACCAGACAGCACCAGTTAACCCGTTGGCTCAAAACACAGAGCACGTTGGCGCAGCGTTGGCTGCGCTTATCCATGCTGTTAGGCCTGGCAAGCGGCATTTTGATCGTCGCACAAGCCTGGCTGCTAGCGTACTTGCTCCATGCCCTGATTATTGAACACCAACCCCGTGGTGAGCTTGTTTCATCGTTTATTTGGCTGGCTACCGCCTTTGCCTTGCGTGCATTGCTGAGCTGGTTACGCGAACGCGTTGGCTTCATCTGCGGACAAGTCATACGCCAGCGTATGCGGGCACAGATACTGGATAAAATGCAGCAGTTGGGTCCTGCGTGGATCCAAGGGAAACCTGCAGGCAGTTGGGCCAGTATCATCGTTGAGCAGATTGAAGATATGCAGGATTACTACTCACGCTATCTGCCGCAGATGTACCTGGCCGTTTTTATTCCGGTTCTAATCCTGATCACCGTCTTCCCAATTAACTGGGCAGCTGGATTTATCCTACTGGCGACCGCTCCATTGATCCCTCTGTTCATGGCTTTGGTTGGTATGGGCGCTGCAGACGCTAATAGGCGTAATTTTGTTGCACTCGCGCGGCTCAGTGGCAACTTTCTTGATCGTTTACGTGGTCTGGAAACATTGCGCCTGTTCAACCGAGGAGAGGCCGAAACAAAACGCATAGCCCAATCCTCAGAAGATTTCCGTCAGCGTACTATGGAAGTGCTGCGTATGGCTTTCCTCTCCTCCGCCGTGCTGGAGTTCTTCGCGTCCATTTCGATTGCCGTTGTCGCGGTCTACTTTGGTTTCTCTTATCTTGGTGAACTGAATTTTGGCAGTTACGGTACCGGCGTAACGCTGTTTGCGGGTTTTCTCGTACTGATCCTGGCGCCGGAATTCTTCCAGCCATTACGCGATTTGGGGGCCTTCTATCACGCCAAAGCACAGGCTATTGGGGCCGCCGAAGCACTGGAAACATTTCTGACGGCTGAAGGGGAAAGCGTTGGGAACGGCACGCAATCGCTGGATACCACGGTGCCACTGACCTTACAGGCGCAGGGCTTGGAAATCCTCTCGCCCAATGGCGTGTTGCTTGCCGGGCCACTCGATTTTACCTTGCCAGCCAACCAACGCATTGCACTGGTCGGCCTGAGCGGTGCTGGAAAAAGTTCACTGCTGAACCTGTTGCTTGGTTTTCTCCCTTACCGTGGTTCCTTAAAGATAAATGGCACTGAACTGCGTGACTTGGCTGCGGTTAATTGGCGTAAGCAACTGGGTTGGGTGGGACAAAACCCGCACCTGCCCGCACAAACATTAAGGGCTAATATCCTGCTCGGTTATCCGGATGCCAGTGAGGCACAATTGCAACAGGCGGTTGAACAGGCTTACGTCAGCGAGTTTCTGCACCATCTGCCAAAAGGGCTGGATACTGATTTGGGCGACGGAGCCGCAAGGCTTTCCGTGGGGCAAGCACAGCGGGTGGCGGTAGCGCGAGCTCTGCTCAGCCCTCGCCGCTTACTGCTGTTAGATGAGCCTGCTGCCAGCCTGGATGCGCATAGTGAACAATGGGTCATGCAGGCGTTGAATGCGGCGTCTCAACAGCAGACCACACTGCTGGTTACGCACCAGTTGGAAGATACTGAAGATTATGACCAGATTTGGGTGATGGACAGTGGAAAAATCGTCCAGCAAGGCAATTATGCCACGCTTAGCACACAACCCGGTCTGTTTGCCAATCTGCTAGCACACCGCAGCGAGGAGCTGTAATCATGCGTGTTTTGCTGCCATTCCTGGCGTTGTACCGCCGCCACACTTTCCTGATCCTGCTGGGTATCATCCTGGCGATCGTCACATTACTGGCCAGCATCGGTTTACTGGCTTTATCAGGTTGGTTCCTTGCTGCTTCTTCGGTGGCCGGGCTGGCGGGTTTAGTTACCTTTAACTACATGTTGCCTGCAGCAGGCGTGCGTGGCGCTGCGATTTTCCGAACCGCAGGTCGTTACGCCGAGCGTGTCGTCAGCCACGACGCCACTTTCCGCGTCCTGTCACATCTGCGCGTTTTTACTTTCCAGAAAATTCTACCGTTATCGCCGGGCGGTATTGCCCGTTTTCGTCAGGCTGAACTGCTGAACCGCCTGGTGGCGGATGTCGATACGCTCGATCATCTCTATTTACGTGTTATCTCGCCAATGGTCAGCGCTGCGGTGGTGATTATGGTGGTCACCTTCGGCCTTAGCTGGCTGGATGGCCCACTGGCATTGACTCTTGGCAGTATTTTATTACTGCTGTTGCTGGTCATCCCCCCGGTGTTTTATCGCGCGGGTAAACCGATAGGGAAAGAACTCACCCTGCTACGTAGCCAATACCGCACAGAGCTAACGTCATGGCTGCAAGGGCAAGCAGAATTGGTTGTTTTTGGCGCGCTGGAGAATTTCCGCCAGAAACTCAACGCCACCGAGCAGCATTGGCAACGGCGCCAATGGCAGCAGGCATCACTGGGTGGCATTGCCCTGGCATTGATGATCCTTGCCAGCGGCCTCACCGTAACGCTGCTGCTATGGCTTGCTGCCGCAGGTATTGGCGGTGATAGCCAACCTGGTGCGCTTATTGCCCTGTTCGCCTTTGCTGCCCTGGCTTCCTTTGAAGCCATGATGCCTGTTGCCGGCGCTTTTCAGCATTTGGGCCAAGTGATCGCTTCAGCAACTCGGGTCAAGCAACTCATCGAACAGCAACCTGAGGTGGCATTCCCTGCGACGGGGCCAGTGGCACAGCAAAGTGCATCGCTGCAAATAAGTGATGTCACCTTTACCTATCCAGAACAACCACTGCCGGTGCTGCAAAATGTGTTGCTGGATATCGCCGCTGGCGAGCACATCGCTTTATTGGGCCGCACGGGATGTGGTAAATCGACCCTGTTGCAACTATTGACCCGCGCATGGGACCCAGACAGCGGTGAAATCCGGCTGAACGGCCAACCACTGAGCGACTATGATGAGTCGACGCTGCGAGCCATGACCACCGTAGTCAGCCAGAGAGTGCATATTTTCAGCAGCACACTGCGTGAGAACCTGCGTATCGCCAGCCCCAAGGTTAGCGATGAAACGCTGAACAGCGTCCTACAGCAGGTTGGATTGAGTAAACTCCTTGAAAACGAAGGGCTGAATGCATGGCTAGGTGAAGGCGGTCGTCAGCTTTCCGGGGGCGAACAACGCCGTCTGGGCATCGCGCGTGCTTTGTTGCACTCGGCTCCATTACTGTTACTGGATGAGCCCACCGAGGGACTGGATGCCGAGACTGAACAACAGATCCTGGCGCTGTTACGTCAGCATTGCCGGGGCAGAACGTTGATTTTGATCACCCACCGTCTCTACGGGCTGGAGCATTTTGATCGTATCTGCGTTATGGATGGCGGTAATGTCGTCGAACAGGGAAGCCACAACGAACTGTTGCGTCAGCAAGGCCGCTATGCCCGCTTCCGCCAACGTATCCATCATACCAAGGCACCGTCGCGTAGTTAGCCGCCAGCGGTGCTCTCCTGTGATAATAAGGAGCACCGCCTCTACAGATTTCGTGATGTCATTTGTGTGCAGCTGTAAAACAGCCTGTAGGCAACGCTAAGAGGTTTTATGCGTATTGTTAAGTTATCACCACAGTCTGTCGCGTTTCCTTCTCCTGAAGCTGCTCTGCGCGATCCTAACGGTTTGCTGGCAATCGGCGGGGATCTGACGCCCTCCCGCCTGTTGGCCGCTTATGAGCGGGGTATCTTCCCGTGGTATTCACCTGGGGAAGCGATTCTGTGGTGGTCGCCGGATCCACGGGCGGTGATGTTTCCAAACGAGTATCATACCAGCCGTAGCCTTAAGCGTTTCCTGCGTAGCGCCCCTTTCCGTATCACCCTCAATCATGATTTTGCTGCCGTGATAAGCGCTTGTGCACAACGTCCCGACGAAGGTACCTGGATTGGGGAGGAAGTGCAGCGAGCCTATTTGCAGTTGCACCGTATGGGTTATGCTCATTCCGTCGAGGTATGGCGTGGAGAAGAATTGGTTGGCGGCCTATATGGGGTGGCGCAAGGTGCTCTGTTCTGTGGTGAATCCATGTTTAGCCGCACTACCAATGCATCAAAATGCGCCTTAATGGCCTTTTGCCACCATTTTGCCAGTTATGGCGGGGAATTGATTGACTGTCAGGTGCTTAACGCTCACACTGCCCGGCTTGGAGCGAGGGATATTCCCCGTCACCAATTTTTGCAGCTACTGAGCAACCTTCAGCGCAAGGTTTTAGCGCCGGGATGTTGGTTGCCGCAAGTTGTACCCCCACAGCTGGTTGAACCGCCCTCCCCAACAAACTAATTTTGCGGAAATGGTGCATTGTTCACCGACACTTCTTTACATAATGTGGGTTTTTCGGCATTATCTTGCCGGTTAAAAACTAAGGTAGTTACCCCTAGAGGATTCGATGGCCAAAGAAGACAATATTGAAATGCAGGGCACCGTTCTTGATACGCTGCCAAACACCATGTTCCGCGTTGAATTGGAAAACGGGCACGTGGTAACCGCTCATATCTCCGGTAAAATGCGTAAAAACTATATCCGCATCCTGACGGGTGACAAAGTCACTGTAGAGCTGACCCCGTACGACCTGAGCAAAGGCCGCATTGTCTTCCGTAGCCGTTAATCGGCTCACCCGTTGCCAGCCACTGGCAACACCGAGGATGTGATCCCTCAAGAGCCCTTTCCGTTTACCGCCGCAGCAACGTTCAGCATCGAGTTGTTTTGGCGCGGGTAAACCGAGAGGGCTCACTCATTTGTATTCCCTATAAAATTAACGCATAAAAAAAGCGATGCCGAAGCATCGCTTTTTTATTAACCGATTACCGCTTAGTGAACTGCACCTTCATCCGCTTTACGCTTCTGAGCACTGAGGAAGTGGTAAGTCAGTTGCTTGGTCTCTTTATCCAGTTCGACTTTCACCGAACCACCGTCAACCAGAGAACCAAACAGCAATTCGTTGGCCAACGGTTTCTTCAGGCTTTCCTGCATGACCCGTGCCATTGGACGAGCCCCCATCGCACGATCATAGCCCTTAACAGACAGCCAATCACGCGCTTCATCACTGACTTCCAGTGAGACGCCCTTGGCATCCAACTGTGCCTGCAACTCGACGATAAACTTGTCGACAACCTGCTGGATCACGGTAGTAGAGAGCGGTTTGAACCAGATAATGTTATCCAGACGGTTACGGAATTCTGGCGTAAACACTTTCTTGATCTCTTCCATCGCATCAATACTGTTGTCCTGCTCAATCAGGCCAATCGATTTACGTTCTGTTTCACGCACACCGGCATTAGTGGTCATCACCAGAATGATGTTGCGGAAATCGGCTTTACGGCCATTGTTGTCGGTCAGCGTTCCGTTATCCATCACCTGTAATAACAGGTTAAACACATCCGGATGCGCTTTCTCAATTTCATCCAGCAATACTACAGCGTGAGGATGTTTGATCACCGCGTCGGTCAGCAGACCACCCTGATCGTAACCGACATAACCCGGAGGCGCACCAATCAGACGGCTAACGGTATGGCGCTCCATATATTCGGACATATCAAACCGCAGCAGCTCAATGTCCAACGCCTTAGCCAGTTGAACCGTTACCTCGGTTTTCCCAACCCCAGTAGGCCCTGCAAACAGGAAGGACCCCACAGGCTTGCGATCCTGACCAAGACCTGCACGGCTCATTTTAATCGCTTCGGTCAGGGCTTCAATCGCCGGATCTTGGCCGAACACCAGCATTTTCAGACGATCATTCAGGCTTCTCAATACATCGCGATCGCTAGCAGAGACGGTTTTCTCCGGGATGCGCGCAATACGTGCAACCACAGATTCAATGTCTGCCACGTTGACCGTCTTCTTACGCTTGTTCAGCGGCAACAAGCGGCTACGTGCGCCAGCTTCATCGATCACATCTATCGCCTTGTCCGGCAGATGACGATCGTTGATGTATTTGACAGAAAGCTCCACCGCAGCGCGGATCGCTTTGGAGGTATAACGCACATCATGATGCGCTTCATATTTGGTTTTAAGACCATTAATAATCTGAATGGTCTCTTCCGGCGTTGGCTCGGTAATATCTATCTTCTGGAAGCGGCGTGCCAGCGCACGATCTTTTTCGAAGATACTGCTGAATTCCTGGTAAGTAGTAGAACCGATCACCCGGATCTTGCCGCTGGACAACAACGGTTTGATCAGGTTAGCAGCATCCACTTGCCCACCGGAAGCTGCTCCAGCGCCGATAATAGTGTGGATTTCATCAATAAACAGAATACTGTTCTGATCCTGTTCTAACTGTTTCAGCAGCGCCTTGAAGCGCTTCTCGAAATCGCCACGGTATTTGGTACCGGCCAGCAACGAACCGATATCCAGCGAGTATAGTGTGCAATCCGCCATAACTTCTGGCACATCACCTTGCACAATGCGCCAGGCAAGCCCTTCGGCAATGGCAGTCTTACCCACGCCAGACTCCCCTACCAGCAACGGGTTGTTTTTACGGCGGCGGCACAACACCTGAATGGTGCGTTCCAGTTCACGGTCACGGCCAATCAGTGGGTCGATACCGCCCACACGAGCAAGTTGATTCAGGTTGGTGGTGAAGTTTTCCATACGGTCTTCCCCTCCGGACTGCTCTTCGTTTACCGGGTTTTCCGCATTAGGTGCCTGGCCCGGCTCATCTTTACGCGTACCATGTGAAATGAAGTTCACCACGTCGAGACGGCTTACGTCGTGTTTGCGCAGTAAGTATGCCGCTTGCGACTCCTGTTCGCTGAAGATCGCCACTAATACGTTGGCACCGCTGACTTCATTGCGCCCAGAAGACTGCACGTGGAAGACCGCACGCTGCAACACACGTTGGAAGCTGAGCGTAGGTTGAGTATCACGCTCATCCTCACCTGCAGGCAGCGTAGGCGTGGTCTGTTCGATAAAGGCTTCCAGTTCCTGACGTAATGCCGCCAGATCCACCGTACATGCCTCTAGCGCTTCGCGCGCGGCAGGGTTGCTGAGCAATGCCAGCAACAGGTGCTCCACGGTCATAAACTCGTGTCTGTGCTCACGCGCTCTGGCGAAAGCCATGTTGAGACTGAGTTCCAGTTCTTGATTGAGCATAGGCACCTCCCCAATAGATTGCCTTTTCAGGCTTTTTCCAGCGTACAGAGCAACGGATGCTCGTTCTCCCTTGCGTAACGGTTTACAAATACTACCTTGGTTTCCGCCACCTCGGCGGTAAAAACACCACAGATAGCCTTACCTTTGTAGTGAACCGTGAGCATCAGTTGCGTTGCACGTTCAATATCATAAGAAAAGAACTTTTGCAGAACGTCAATCACAAATTCCATCGGTGTGTAATCGTCGTTATTAAGTATAACTTTATACATTGATGGCGGTTTTACCGCATCGATTTGTTTTTCTTTGACCAAGTGTTCAAAATTTAGCCAATCGCTATTCTTGCCCATCGCTGTTCATCTTCTCTGCAATGCCCTGTTATGGGGGGCACATTCGGGTTATACAATGCGGTATACCGCGATTATTTTACCATCTTCGCATCCAGTTAGTCGCAGTGTAAATCGAATATACCGCACTGAGTCTGCCATAATTTGTTACCAAACAATCTCAATAGCGTTAACTGCTTCAAACTTTGGTGAACTGCTCGCTACTGTCAAAAGCCGATCCCTTGACGTGATGATCAATTGCTCTAGAGTGTAATTTTGTGGGCTGCTGGTCTTTTGACCACCCACTCTTCAGAATCAGTTATTCATCTCATCTATAAAATAGCGTTGCGAGGGATGTAGAAGCATGGAGACGGGTACTGTTAAATGGTTTAATAACGCAAAAGGTTTCGGTTTTATTTGCCCTGAAGCCGGCGGCGAAGATATTTTCGCTCATTATTCGACAATCAAGATGGATGGTTACAGAACGTTGAAAGCGGGCCAACAAGTCAGGTTCGATGTGCATCAAGGACCGAAAGGGAACCATGCAAGTCTTATTCTGCCGCTGGAAAGCGAGGCGTTAGCCTAAAAAACTATCCCCAAGTTACTTCAAGTTGCATGTAGGCGGCCACTGAACGAAGCCCCAGGAGCTTGGTAAACCAAGTGACTGGGATAAGTGAAGGCAACCAACCCCCATGCAGCTTGAAGGGCCACGGGTATAAACGCTGTCTGCAGGGCCATTCTCTTGAGCCGCATTAAAAATGCCAGCCGCTGTACGACTGGCATTTTTATTAGCCATATTTCTTCAGTTGTTCACATCGCCGCCCTGCTTATTTTTAGGGCATCTTACGCACATCTCCATTTCACTCGCGTGCTAAAGCGTCAATCGGGTTCAAGCGCGCCGCATTGCGTGCCGGTAGATAACCGAATACAACACCAATACCGGTTGAACACAGGAACGCACTCAACAGTGCGGAAGGTGGGAAACTGACTTGCCACCCCGGCAACACCAACTCCACCAGTAAACCAATGGCAAATGACAGGGTTATCCCTAACGCCCCGCCAACCAGGCAGACCAGTATTGCCTCTATCAGGAACTGCTGTAAAACATCGCTGGAACGAGCCCCTACCGCCATACGAATACCGATTTCACGCGTCCTTTCCGTTACCGAAACCAGCATGATATTCATCACACCAATTCCCCCTACCACCAGCGAAATCACGGCGACCAAAGTCAGGAACAGTTGCAGCGTGCGCGTGGTTTTCTCGGCAGTCTGCACCAGGCTATCCATGTTGTAGGTGAAGAAATCTTTCTTACCATGGCGTAACGTCAGTAAACGCGTGAGCTGCTGTTCCGCTTCCTGGCTACTGTATCCTTCACGGATGCGCACAGTGATGGAATCAAAATAATCATGGCCCACTAGCCGGTTGGCCATGGTGGTATAGGGTACCCATACATTCAACGTATTGCTGCTGCCAAACATCGACTGCTTTACTTGTGCCACGCCAACCACTGTCGCGGGCATATTGCCAACCAGGATCACTTTACCAACCACATCATTTTGGTGCGGGAATAAACGGCGTTGCGTATTGGCATCGATCACCACGACCTGCGCTTGCGATTGTTCTTGCTGGGCATCAATACCTCGTCCCTGGGAGAATGTCATACCATAAACCCGGAAATACTCCGAGTTGACGCCGGACACATTAGCAGCCACATCAATATTGCTAAAACGCAGGCGCATATTGCTGTCAATATTGGGCGAAAGCGCATGGACATAGGGCTGTTCACTCAACGCACTCAGATCGCTATATTTTAACGACTGGCGGAAGGAAGGATCATCGTCACCAAAATCCTTGCCGGGAAAAACATTCACGGTATTGGTTCCAATAGATTTGATATCTGCCAGAACCATATGTTTAGCCGCATCGCCAATCACCAGGATAGAAACTACGGAGGCAATGCCAATAATGATCCCCAGCATGGTCAGGGCGGTACGCATTTTATTGGCTGCCATTGCGCGCCAGGCCATAACCAACGACTCGCGAAAACGCCCCGAAACCTGCCGCCAGGATGACGTAGGCGTTGCCAATATCAGCTTTTTCGCCTGAGGAACCTCTTGTGTCAGCGGACGTGAATCGGCAACGATTTCACCATCACGGATTTCGATAATTCTTTCTGCCTGGTGCGCTATGGCAGGATCGTGGGTCACAATAATTACGGTATGCCCCTGTTCGCGCAGTTGCTTGAGGATAGCCATCACCTCCTCACCGGAATGACTGTCGAGCGCCCCTGTAGGTTCATCCGCTAGGATCACCTGACCACCGTTCATCAACGCCCGAGCAATACTCACACGCTGCTGCTGCCCACCGGAGAGTTGGTTTGGGCGGTAAGCCGTTCGTTCCCCCAATCCAAGACGCTGTAGCAATGCCTCTGCTCTTTCGCGCCGGGCGGTCTTGCTTGACCCGGCGTAGACAGCAGGCACTTCAACGTTATGGGCTGCGCTAAGATGCGGAAGCAAATGATAACGCTGAAAAATAAAACCAAAATGCTCGCGTCTGAGCTGAGCCAGCGCATTCCCATCAAGCATCGCCACATCCTGCCCGGCAACGCGATATATCCCGGCGCTGGGTTTGTCCAGACAACCGAGAATATTCATCAACGTAGATTTACCCGAACCAGAAGCGCCCATGATCGCCACCATCTCACCGGCATCAATGCGCAGGCTGATATTTTTCAGCACATCCACGGTCTGTTCGCCGGAGAGATAACTACGCCCTATCCTGCTCAATTCCAGCAATGCCGCCATCAGTTGGTCTCCGCGCCGCCACGGCTGATAATCACTTCTTCACCCACAGACAGGCCACTGACGATCTGCACATCGGTATTGTTACGAATACCGATAGTGACTTCCCGCTTCTCTTCTTTCCCCTGCTCCAATACGGATACGTGATAACGTTCATCGGCAATCTGGTCACCCAAAGCGACCAGCGGAATAGCCAACGCATCATTGACGGCGGAAAGTTGAATATGCACCTGAGCGGTCATTTGCAAACGCAGCAAGCCATCTGGGTTAGGGACTTCAAAACGCGCATAGTAGAAGATGGCATTATTTACTTTCTCTGGCGTAGGCTGAATATCTTTCAGTACACCATCGAAACGTTTGTTCGGATCCCCCAGCACGGTAAACCAGGCTTTCTGCCCCGGTTTGAGATTGATGACGTCAGCCTCGGAAACCTGAGCCTTCACCAACATCGTGTGCATATCTGCCAGCGTTAGAATGTTGGGTGCTTGCTGCGCGGCAATCACCGTCTGGCCCTGTAAGGTAGTGATTTGCACAACATCACCATCCATCGGTGCCTCAATACGGGTATAGGTGAGATTGAGCCGGGCAGTATCCAGACTGGCCTGATTCTTGGCGATCTGCGCCTTGATAGTATCCACCTGAGCTTTTTTCACCGTCAGCTCTGTCGCGTATTTATCCAGATCCTGACGCGCTACTGCCTGTACTTTGGCCAGTTCACGATTACGCTGCAACGTTACCGCAGCCAACTGCTGCTCGGCCTGAGCCTGCTGTAAATTAGCGCGCAGCTCCTGCAGCGTAGCTTCACCTTCGCGGATACTGTTTAATGCCTGTTGGGGGTCGATAATGCCGAGCAGTTGGCCTTTTTTCACTGTATCGCCAATCTCGACGTTCAAACTCTCCAGTTGCCCGCTGACCTGAGCCCCCACGTCAACTTTGCGCACCGCATCCAGTTGGCCTGTCGCCAACACACTCTGTTGCAAATCACGCTTTGTTACCTTGACGGTCTTGAATTCAACCGGGGTGGGATGGCTAAAGTGCCGATAAAGCAGTATGGCGAGCGCGAGCAGAAGCACTATCCCTATCAACCCGCGTTTTTTACGTCCTATTAACCACGTCAAAATATATTCCTACCTATTTGGTCAATCCCTGACTGCCAAACCCGGCAGCCCGGAAAGATTACCATTTCGAATTATCAATAACTAAACCTAAGCTCAACGTACCGTGGGCGCTGGTTTTTTAAAATTTCACATTGAACTCCCGTTTAGCGAAACCTTGTTGAAATAGCGCAAGTCAACATCACAAGGACTTATCATGTCACAGCTCAGCTACCCGCTAGAATCTGCCAAGCCAGCCAGCTGCGGCCAATTGATGAGCGCATTGCTCAATGGGGAAAAGGTTCCCAGCAAATCCTGGGAAAAAACCTCGTTCCGTCTAAAATTCCTTTGTCGTTCGCTGCTCTGCTGGTCCACAACCCATGCCCTACTCGACATGTTGGCTGCAAATCCTCTGCTGGATGAAATTCTAAGCGCTCAACCCGGCCTGCCGTGTAAATTGCATCGCCCCTATCTGGCAGCAAACATGAGCCGCATCGAGTGTTTGTTCGCACTGCGCGATCACTACGATCTTATTGCTCAGCGTATGCCACTGAAAATGCGCCTGGGTTATCTCAGCCAACCGTTCACCTTAAGTTGTGCAGAGGATAAAAATGGTGAACAGATCTGCCTGCAATTGGCCTCTCTCGACAAGTTGAACAAGGAGGGGGAAGCAACCCTACTAATGCGAAATGCCAAGGGGTTGATGCTGGCGGAAATCACCTTCACCCTGATGAACTATCACCAGCAGCCAACCCTGTTTATTGGTGGCCTCCAGGGCGCAGAGTACGGTGTTCCGCACGCTGAGATCCAAAGTACTACCAAAGCCTGTCACGGGTTGTTCCCGAAACGTCTTGCCCTCGAGGGGGTAGGTTATCTGGCACAGCATTTGGGGATCCGGCAAGTGATCGCGGTGGGTAATACAACGCATATCTACCAGAACTGGCGCTATCATCGTAAAAAGAAAGACCTGCTGCATGCAGATTACGATCAGTTCTGGCTTTCCATGGGGGGCAAACCGCTCGACAACGGTTATTTTCTCTTGCCTACGCGTATTGCCCGTAAACCGCTTGAAGACATAGCCAGCAAAAAGCGTGCGGAATATCGTCGTCGTTACCAGTTGCTGGATGAGCTGCAACAGGGATTCGCACTGCACTTCGACGCAAATCCCTATGCTTTAGTCTGCTCGGCCCCGCGCCAGCCAAATAACGCGTGAGAACATTTTCTTCAGCAGGGGGGGCACCGAATCGATGCCCCACTGCCCTGCCTGCGTTGCAACCTCAATCGCCAGATCGGGTTTTGATGAATGATGCACGGCTTTGAGGATCACCTTGCGTACCGGCATTTGTACTTTAAGGGGAACTGAAGCTACGCGATGGTAGACTGAGCTAAAACCCGCTTTGTACATAAAGTGTTCCATATCCAATGCTGGCAGCGCTGTCAGACGATCGCGTTCATTATCGTCATGATTGACCAGCATGCTGCGAACGGCATTGGCATATTTCTTCCCGGCCTCGTCGCCATCGACTAACGCATGCCACTCAATACCCATCAGCCTGGCAAACTTCAACAACGGTTTAAGCCCGCACTGGGCAAACTCAATAACTCTGACGCCTTCCGCTTCAAAATGGTATCCGCACTGACGTGCCAATTCATTCAGCAACCACACCTCGGTTTCCCCTTCGACCAATAACCAACAGCGGGCAAACAGTGAAGAAGGCCGATTAAACCGGATATGAAATGCGATACGCCGCCCATCTTCCAGGCTTAACCCCGGCGTACCAAGCCGATAGGTTGCCACGCGGGAAGACTCGCGCACCAGCCGGCAAATATGCTCCACTGGTACTAGCGACACCAGTTGGCTGGAGTTGGTAGTCGTGATGCGCTGTAGCGGCATTTGGTTGAGCAAATTCCAGGCAACGGAGAGCATGATAGGGTGCAGGCGCGTCTCCGGATCCTCAACCAACAGCAATGGCCGGGCGTGTGGATCGAGCCTCAGATTGCCCTTGGCCTGCAACAAAGTAGAAAACATCCCTAACAGGATCAACCGCATACTGCGGCTGTTGGGTTCCGCAATCATACGGTTGATGCTATCCAGAGAACGCCACGCCTGCTGCTCTGGAGGCTGGCGATGGCGGCGCGGTCCAGGCACCTGCGAACCCTGTTCGGCAAAGTAGTGCTCAAGCAGCTGTTGCATGGCTGTCAAACCTTGCCGCAACTCGGCATTGGTCAGTTTTTGCGGATTACGCACCAGTTCACGCGTCAATTGGTCCAACTGGTGTGCCAAGGCCTGGTTATCAACGGGAAGATTGTCATTGAGCGAGCTGGGTCGCAGGCGGCGGATAAAACGTGCATCTCGCAAGCGCAACACCGGATGGATACGGATTAAAGCAAGTACCAGTTGATCGATATGGTGCAGATGCAGTTCATTACCATGCTCACCCAGAAAACGGCGCCAGGTACACACCGTGCCATCATCAGCCAGTTCACCTTCGCAGCAGTAATGAATGCGGCCTAGACTATCATCCCCCTTAGACCAAAGCGGCGAAAGGTGGCGATAACGGGGCAGATGAGCATGACCGATATCTTTTTCACAAAACGTGAAGATAATCTGCAAATGGCGCTCTTTGGCCGCTTCATCACCAGGAGGGAAATGAAAATCACGAGATTCAAAGCGGTAAAGCTTCTGCTCAGGCGACAGCAAAAGCGTCATCGCATCCAGCAAACTGGACTTACCCCAGGCGTTTTCACCCAGCAGAACCGTGTTGTCGTCCAGCATCAGTGAAAGCCGGTTTATGCCGCGGAATCCTGCAATCTCGATACGCTCTAAGAACATCTGCTAACTCCTGTGTGCACTTATGGGGGGCTTGACCGTACATATTACTTGTTTGTGAGCACCGCTGGCAGTCAGGTGACACTGCCCACTCTTGAGAATGGTCAATAAAACCCTTGCAGGTCAAGCAGACATTACTGCTTGTTGCTCTTCAAGCCGGTACTGTACTTTAACCATCATTTTAGTTAGCGTATTTGCCTGCCGGGTTCCCGGTACATTCCCCAGACCAAAGGACTTTTGCCTCATCATGTATTCAGGCCTGCTGATAATTTTACTACCGCTGATCGCCGGTTATCTTGTTCCCTTGCGCAGCAACTCCCTGATTCAAGTCATCAACCGTCTATTAAGCTGGATGGTGTACGTTATTCTGTTCTTTATGGGGATCAGTCTGGCATTTCTGGAAAATCTCAGCAGTAATCTGGTGCTGATCCTGCAATACACTCTGGTGTTTTTTCTGTGCATTTTCTGCGCCAACGCTCTGCTGCTCTATCTATTAGAACGCCGTCACCCTTGGCAAAATACCCACAGGCAGGAAAAATTGCCTTCACGCCTACACATGGCATTAGAATCTCTGAAGCTATGCGGGGTGGTTCTAGGTGGATTTGTCGTCGGCCTCACCCAATGGCCTTGGTTACAATTTGCCAGCCAAGGGGGCGAGTATGCTCTGATACTGCTGCTGTTACTGGTGGGGATCCAATTACGTAATAGTGGAATGACGCTGCGTCAGATCGTGCTGAACCGCCGTGGGATGCTGGTTGCCGTGATCATAGCGGCAAGTTCTTTGGCTGGTGGCGCTTTAGCCGCGCTATTACTGGCGTTACCGCTGAAAACCGGTTTGGCAATGGCATCGGGGTTTGGCTGGTACTCGCTTTCCGGTATTCTGATCACTGATGCTTACGGCCCGGTGATGGGCAGTGCTGCATTCTTTAACGATCTGGCTCGCGAACTGGTAGCCATTATGCTGATACCCACACTGGTACGCCGCAGCCGCTCCTCGGCTCTGGGTTTATGTGGTGCAACATCAATGGACTTCACGTTGCCAATCCTACAACGCAGCGGCGGGGTGGAAATGGTACCTCCGGCTATTGTGCATGGATTCTTGCTCAGCTTGCTGGCTCCGATACTTATCGCTCTGTTTTCTTGAATGCCGACGGCGCAGTTCACTGCGCCAACGGGATCGAAATCGTAATAATTCCTATCCGCATACCAAATTGTTCTAGATCAAGCTTTGTTAAAGTTGCGTAACAAAGTCCTTCCTAAAGCGTTGTTGCACATCTATTCTTCAAAACAAGCATTAAAAATACAACTTTAAAAAGGAAGCGATTATGTTCTGTGTGCAATGTGAACAAACTATCCGTACACCCGCAGGCAACGGTTGCACTTATGCTCAAGGAATGTGCGGAAAAACAGCAGAAACGTCCGACCTGCAGGATCTGTTAGTTGCCGCACTGCAAGGTCTTTCTGCCTGGGCGTTACAGGCCAGGGCTTTGGGCATTATCGATCATGAAGTCGATAGTTTTTCTCCACGCGCCTTCTTCTCTACCTTGACTAACGTCAACTTCGACTCCGAGCGCATTATCGCTTATGCCCGTGAAACCATTAACCTGCGCGAGTCGCTAGCAGCGCGCTGCCGCCTGCTTGATGCCAGCGTGCGTGTTGATCATCCGCTGGCAACGCTAAAACTGGCTGGTGACGATATGCCTACCCTGCTGCAACAGGCCGCAGCATTCGCACTTAACACCGATAAAGCAGAAGTAGGTGACGACATTCACGGCCTGCGCATGCTGTGCCTGTACGGTTTGAAAGGGGCTGCCGCCTACATGGAGCACGCGCACGTGCTAGGGCAGTTCGATAACCAGATTTATGCTGACTATCACGCCTACATGGCCTGGCTCGGTACTGAACCGCGCGATGTTGATACCTTATTAGGCAACGCCATGGGTATTGGCAAAATGAACTTCAATGTAATGGCCATTCTGGATCGCGGCGAAACCCAGGCGTACGGCGATCCTCAGCCTTCATCGGTCAACGTGCGCCCGGTGGCAGGTAAAGCCATTCTGATTTCCGGTCACGATCTGAAAGATCTGCACTTGCTGCTGGAGCAGACCGAAGGAACCGGCATTAACGTCTATACCCACGGCGAGTTATTGCCGGCACACAGCTATCCAGAACTGCAAAAATTCTCCCATCTGGTAGGTAACTACGGCGGCGGCTGGCAGAATCAACAAACCGAGTTCGCTAAATTCCCTGGCCCGATCGTCATGACCTCCAACTGTATTATCGACCCCAACGTTGGGAATTACAGTGATCGCATCTGGACGCGCAGTATGGTTGGCTGGCCGGGCGTTAACCATTTGGAAAGCGATGATTTCAGTGCCGTGATCGAACAGGCGCAGCAGCTTTCTGGTTTCCCATACAGTGAAATTGAACAACTGATCACCATCGGATTTGGTCGTCAGGTGCTGCTGAATGCTGCGGATACGGTGATCGATCTGGTCACTCAGAAAAAACTTCGTCATGTATTTCTGGTCGGCGGATGTGACGGCAGCCGCGACGAACGCAGCTACTTTACCGATTTTGCCCGCAGCGTTCCGCAGGACTGCCTGATCATGACGCTGGGTTGCGGCAAATATCGTTTCAACAAGCTGGACTTTGGTACCTTGGAAGGTCTGCCACGCCTGTTGGATGTCGGCCAGTGCAACGACGCTTACTCTGCCGTCATGTTGGCGGTAAAACTCTCAGAAAAGCTGGGCTGTACAGTGAACGATCTGCCGCTCAGTCTGGTGCTCTCATGGTTCGAGCAGAAGGCGATCGTCATTCTGCTGACGCTGCTGTCGCTGGGCGTGAAAAATATCGTCACGGGTCCAAGCGCGCCTGCGTTTCTGACGGACAACCTGCTGGCAATACTGAATGAGAAATTCGGTCTGAGCCCGATCACCACCGTAGAGCAGGATCTGCAAACCTTTCTTGGCTAATACCATTTCCCGGGGCTGCTCGCAGCAGCAGCCCCTTCTGTTCTGAGGTTCACGATGGCCCAACCCAGCCCCCATTGCCCCAACCCGATGCAAGTACACTCACTGCAACGAGAAACCGATGATGTCTGGACGCTCAATCTCATCAATAATGACTTTTACCCTTACCAACCCGGCCAATTTGCACTGGTCAGCATCCGTGACAGTGAAGACACACTGCGCGCCTATACCCTTTCATCCTCGCCTGGTTTGAGTCCGTTCGTCAGTATCAGCGTTCGCTGTCTACCCGATGGTATCGGTTCACGCTGGCTGACACAGGAAGTCAAACCGGGTCAGATATTGTGGCTGTCAGACGCACAAGGGACGTTCAGCTGTATGCAACACCCTAGCGATCGTTATCTGATGCTGGCTGCAGGTTGCGGCGTAACGCCGATCATATCAATGTGCCGCTGGCTGGTGGTAAACCGACCGGAGTGCGATATACAGGTCATCCTTAACGTTCGCACGCCAGAAAATGTCATTTTTGCTGAACAGTGGCAGCAGCTCAGTGCCACCTGCCCGCAGTTGAAGTTGACGTTGATGGCCGAGGAACAGGTACAGCCGGGTTTCCTGCACGGACGGATCGGTGAACAGGTTTTGCGGCAGACCGTGCCTGATATTACCTCTCGCACAGTGATGACTTGCGGCCCAATCGCCTATATGCAGCAAGTGGAACAACTTTGTCAGCAGTTCGGGGTTCCGGCAACGCAATTCCACAAAGAACAATTTCACACGCCGGTTGAGCAAGGGGAAAAACACGGCAAACAAATTATGCTGCGTATTGGCCAACCGCTGCGCGAGTACCGAGTGCCCGTTGGCAGCACGCTGCTTGCCGCACTGGAATCCCACAAGTTACCGGTTAACGCAGCCTGCCGCGCTGGCGTTTGCGGCTCCTGCAAAACACGGATCCTCGAAGGGTCATACACCACCACCAGCAACATGACGTTAAGTGCGGCTGAAATCGAACAGGGTTATGTATTAGCCTGTAGCTGCCAGCTCCAGGGGGATAT
The DNA here is from genome assembly GCF_044865145.1 of Serratia aquatilis. NCBI lineage: Bacteria > Pseudomonadati > Pseudomonadota > Gammaproteobacteria > Enterobacterales > Yersiniaceae > Serratia > Serratia aquatilis. The sequence continues at coordinate 3,343,186 of NZ_CP173186.1, forward strand.
CACCCTGGCTTGATGCATGATTATTGCGGTTAGGCACTTAACGGCAAGCGCTTCGTTCAAATCCTTCTACACTTGCAGCTCGCTTCTCGCCAGCGAGCACACGCATTTTTGATAGTGATTGGAGGAAGCATGAAACAAACAGTAGCCACGCTGATCGCAAAAAAACTAGAACAGGCCGGTGTAAAGCGCATTTGGGGCGTAACGGGCGATTCGCTGAACGGTCTAAGCGACAGCCTGCACCGCATGGGGACCATCGAATGGCTGGGTACTCGGCACGAGGAAGTAGCCGCTTTTGCAGCAGGTGCCGAGGCACAGCTCACCGGCCAATTAGCCGTATGCGCCGGTTCCTGTGGCCCCGGTAACCTACACCTGATCAACGGCCTGTTCGATTGTCACCGCAATCGCGTTCCGGTTCTGGCCATCGCCGCTCATATCCCCACCAGTGAAATCGGCAGCGGTTATTTCCAGGAAACCCATCCGCAAGAACTGTTTCGCGAATGCAGCCATTATTGCGAATTGGTTTCCAACCCGGAACAGCTACCGCGAGTGCTTGAGATCGCTATGCGCAAAGCGATCCTCGAGCGCGGTGTTTCCGTTATCGTGCTACCTGGTGACGTTGCATTACAACTGGCACCGGAAGATGCCAGCATGGTATGGCATACGCCTGCACTGCCGCTGATCCAACCGCCGATGAGTGAACTGGTAAAACTGGCTGATACGCTGAATACTGCGAAAAATATTACGCTGATGTGCGGCAGCGGTTGTGCTGAAGCGCATGATGAAGTCGTGAAATTGGCTGAACTGTTGCAGGCACCTGTAGTTCACGCCCTACGCGGTAAAGAGCACATCGAATGGGACAACCCTTACAGTGTCGGCATGACCGGCCTTATCGGCTTTTCTTCGGGCTACCATGCCATGATGAACGCCGATACGTTGCTCCTGCTCGGCACCCAGTTCCCTTACCGGGCGTTCTATCCTGCCCAGGCCAATATCATTCAGATTGATATCAATGCGGGCAGTCTCGGTGCCCATTGTCCGGTGAACATGGCTTTAATGGGGGATATCAAAACAACGCTTACCGCGCTGCTCCCGCAACTTCATCCCAAGAGTGACCGCAAGTTTCTGGATACCGCGTTAGAGCATTACCGGGATGCGCGTAAAGACCTCGACGGACTGGCAACGGCCAACGACGAACAACCGATCCATCCACAATACCTGGCGCAACAGATCAGCCACTACGCCACAGAAGATGCCATCTTTACCTGTGATGTTGGTACCCCTACGGTATGGGCTGCACGTTATCTGAAAATGAACGGCAAGCGCCGTCTGTTGGGGTCGTTCAACCATGGTTCAATGGCCAATGCCATGCCGCAGGCTATTGGTGCTCAAGCCACCAAAGCGGATAAACAGGTTATCGCCCTGTGTGGTGATGGCGGCTTTACCATGCTGATGGGGGATTTTCTGTCACTCGCGCAGTTAAAATTACCCGTCAAAGTGGTGGTATTCAACAATAGCGTACTGGGTTTTGTGGCGATGGAGATGAAAGCTGGCGGTTTCCTTACTGATGGTACCGATCTTCACAACCCCGACTTTGCTGCGATTGCCAACGCGGCCGGTATCAAAGGGATCCGGGTGGAAAAAGCCTCCGAACTGGATGGCGCATTGCAGGAAATATTGGCACATCCTGGCCCGGCACTGCTGGATGTGGTGACAGCAAAACAAGAGTTGGTCATGCCGCCGCAGATTAAATTCGAACAGGCCAAAGGGTTCAGCCTTTACATGCTGCGCGCCATCATCAATGGGCGCGGCGATGAAATCGTCGAGTTGGCCAAAACCAACTGGCTACGGTGATTTTCTGCAGGATGCGGTGAAGTTTATCGCAACCTGCATTTTCCTCTTTTTCAACGCGGCAATCCGGTTATGATGAGAGTCTCTTCTCTCATCGGCAACGCAAGGATCCGTATGCTCATCGATTTACGTAGTGATACCGTAACCCAACCCAGCGCAGAGATGCGCACCGCTATGGCGCAAGCCGACGTCGGTGACGACGTTTATGGCGACGATCCCACGGTCAATGCTCTGCAAGCCGAAGCAGCCAGACTTTCCGGGAAAGCCGCCGCGCTGTTTCTACCCACGGGTACCCAGGCAAATCTGGTGGCTTTGTTGAGCCATTGCCAGCGTGGTGAGGAATATATTGTTGGCCAGCATGCACATAATTATAAATATGAAGCGGGTGGCGCAGCAGTACTGGGTAGTATTCAACCCCAGCCGATAGAAGCCGATCCCGACGGGACCCTGCCGTTGGACAAAGTTGCCGCAGCCATCAAGCCAGATGATATTCACTTCGCCAAAACCCGTCTGCTGAGCCTGGAAAACACCATCGGTGGCAAAGTATTGCCACTTGAATATTTACAGCGTGCCTGGCAGTTCACGCGGGAGCATAAACTGGCTCTGCATGTTGACGGAGCCCGTATTTTCAACGCAGCGGTGGCATTAGATGTGCCGTTGAAAACCCTGGCGCAGTATTGCGATACCTTCACTATCTGCCTGTCTAAAGGGCTAGGAGCCCCGGTGGGTTCATTACTGTGCGGTAGCGAAGAATTTATCCAGCGGGCAAATCGCTGGCGCAAGATGACCGGCGGCGGTATGCGTCAGGCCGGTATTCTGGCGGCTGCTGGGTTGTATGCGTTGGAGCACAATGTTGCGCGGCTGAAAGAAGATCACGATAACGCCAAATGGCTGGAACAACAGCTAAGCAATATTGGGTTGGAGATTGTTGAGCCCGGCGCACAGACCAACGTACTCTATGTGCGCCAATCCCCTGAGTTGGCAGCCAAACTCGGCCCCTGGATGCGTGAGCAAGGTGTGTTGATCAGTTCTGGCCCAGTGACACGGCTGCTAACGCACATCAACGTCAGCCGTCAGGATCTGCAGAAAGTGGTCATTTTGTGGCAGGCATTTTTGCAACAGCATGCCTAAGCGGATTGCGTTGTAAGTCAATGATTCAAAGCCGCGATAACTCAGCTGTTTTCCCGGCTTTTATCACGTCTGTTTTTCTCACTGTAAAAGGATATTCATGAGCCATAGATTTCGTCGGACATTACTGGCTGTCGCGCTTGCCAGTATAGCGGTGATGTTCACTGCCCCTGCAGGTGCCGAACCAGCCCCCGCTCAACAGCAAACTCAAGTTCCTGGCTATTACCGCATGATGCTAGGTAATCTGGAGATAACTGCGCTTTACGACGGTTACGCTACTCTGGATATCAAGCTGTTCCATGGTATCAGTGGAGCGGATATGCAGAAGCTGTTCACTCGCATGTTTACCGATAATAAGTCGGGAATACAAACCGCAGTGAACGCCTTTCTGGTAAACACCGGCACACATCTGGTGTTGGTTGATGCGGGCACTGCACAGTGTTTTGGCCCAACGCTGGGAGCCCTCAAGAACAACCTCGTTGCGGCAGGTTATCAGCCCGAACAAATTGATATGGTGCTGCTAACGCACCTGCATCCCGATCATGCTTGCGGCATCAGCGAACAGGGTAAGGCCGCATTCCCTAACGCAACCGTTTATGCAGCTAAAGCAGAGGGCGATTATTGGCTCAATAAAGAAACCGCGCTCAAGGCACCAAAGGATGCACAGCCAATGTTCAAGTTGGCACAGGATGCCGTAGCCCCATATGCAGAGCAAGGAAAGCTGAAGCTATACAGCCAAGGGGAAACATTGCTACCGGGCCTGGAAATCATCGCTACGCCGGGCCATACGCCTGGGCATACCTCTTATCTGTTCAGCTCCGAAGGCCAGAAACTGCTGTTGTGGGGTGATATCGTTCACAGCCACTCCTTACAGTTTGCCAAACCCAAGGTGACAATTGATTTTGACTCTGATTCCAAGCAGGCAATAGCCACACGGCACAAAGTATTTGCCGATGCGGCTAAAAACAAACTGTGGATTGGCGGCGCTCATTTACCCTTCCCAGGTCTTGGCCATGTCCGTGCTGAAGGTAAAGGTTACGCCTGGGTGCCGATTGAGTACGCACCTGTGGTCAGCCAGAAAAAGCCATAGTTATTACCAACGCTTTCCGTTATCACTCCTTGCCAGCAGGCAAGGAGTATTCACACCACCATGCGGCCATAGAACCAATATCCGGCAGCCAGTATCGCCAGCAGATTCAGCACCACGCTGAAAATAAACCGGGTTACGAAGGGCTGTTTCTGCGTTTTATGCCGGAAAAGCTGTTGGGCTAGCATGCCGCCAATCCAACCACCCACCACACCGAACAGTAACAGGGTTATTTCCGGTACCCGTTGCCAGCCTTTGCAGGCGGCCAACTTATCCGCGCCATATACCAGGAATGTCAGAAGATTAACCGACAGCAGCCACATCCATAACGGGTGAGGAAACTGGAGGCTGCCAACCAGGGCCAGTAGCAGCAGTAAATAACAGAGGTGGTTGATTTTCATCGTACATAAGCTCATTACGTCATCGCCGCGTATAGTGGACTGCGATTGGTCTGGATGCAACTGCTGATATCCATACAGAAAGTGCAATTAATCGGTGAATTTGGCATGCTGTGGCGACGCTAACACAGGCATAAACAACTTAAGGCAGTGATGATGACCCCCCAACGTATTCTGGTTCTTGGCGCCAGCGGCTATATTGGCCAACATCTGATCCCTCGCTTGGCTGAACAGGGGCATGCAATCACCGCTGCTGCACGCCGCATTGAATGGTTGGAAGAACAGAACTGGCCAAACGTAGACTGCCGCTATGTCGACGTCTACCGCCCAGAAACATTGAACGCTGCATTGTGGCAGATCGATACCGTTTACTACCTGATCCACGGAATGGGTGATGGTGATGACTTTATCGAAAAGGAGCGTCAGGCAGCGGAGAACCTGCGCAATGCCCTGCGTGACTCCAGCGTAAAGCAGGTCATTTTCCTTGGCGCACTGCAACCGGCAGGTGCCAGTTCCCCTCACCTGGTAGCACGTAAATTGACGGGTGAGATCCTGCGCCAGGGTGGTATCCCCGTCACTGAATTACGCGCCAGTATCGTCGTTGGCCCAGGTTCAGCGGCGTTCGAAATCATGCGCGATATGGTCTATAACCTACCTATCCTTACCCCTCCGCGCTGGGTACGTTCAAAATCCTCCCCAGTGGCGCTGGAAAACCTGCTGACTTACTTAACCGAATTGCTACAACACCCTGCGCAAGAAAATCGGATTTTCGATGTTGCCGGGCCGGAATATATCAGTTATCAAACCATGTTTGAGCGCTTCATCACCATCAGTGGCAAAAAGCGCTGGTTGATCCCGGTTCCATTGCCGACGCGTTTCATCTCGGTGTGGTTTATCAGCATGATTACCTCGGTCCCCTCTTCTATCGCCAATGCCTTGATCCAGGGGTTGAATCACGATTTACCGGCCGATGGCAAGGCACTGCAGGCGTTAATCCCACAGCCGTTGCAGACCTTTGATGAAGCCGTTAAAGAGACACTGCGCCACGAGGATGAGGTGATTGACTCCGCCGACTGGGGCTACGACCCTGAGGCCCGAGCTCGTTGGCGTCCAGGATATGGCTTCTATCCCAAACAGGCGGGTTGCGTACTGGAAACACAAGCTTCAAATGAGGCTCTGTGGCATGTCGTCCAGCAGTTGGGGGGCAAAGAAGGCTATTTTTACGCCAACATACTGTGGCAAATCCGGGCTCGGATGGACGATATGGTGGGTAATGGCATCGTTTATGGCCGTCCGCAACGGGAGACACTGGAAGTTGGCGATCTGGTTGACGGCTGGAAAGTGATTACCATGAAACCATTGCGTCAGTTGGCGTTGATGTTTGGTATGAAAGCTCCCGGACTGGGCCGCTTGACCTTCAGTATCAAAGATCTGGGCAATCGCCGCCAACTGGATGTTCGTGCCTGGTGGCACCCTGCTGGCTTCAGCGGGCTGCTTTACTGGTTTATCATGATGCCCGCCCATCTGTTTATTTTCCGTGGCATGGCCAAACGGATTGCCCGCTTGGCGGAAGAACACGACCACAAGCATCCGTGATAGCTTATTTGTCGAACAACCGCACAGTTTGCTGCTGCGGTTTGGGTCCTTTCCGATTGCATGGCACACTGAATCACGGAAGAATGGCATCTTATTGACTGTAGCTGGCCCAAAACCGCTCAGTATTCTGATTTTTGGTGAGAATAGAGTTCGCTATGAAGATATTGGTCACTGGTGCTACCAGTGGGTTAGGCCGGAATGCCGTTGAATATCTACGCCGCCAAGGTATAAAAGTGCGCGCGACTGGCAGCAATCAGGCCATGGGTAGCCTGCTGCAAAAAATGGGTGCTGAATTCATTCATGCCGACCTCACCAACCTGATCTCTTCGCAAGCCAAAGCCCTGTTAGCGGACGTGGACGTTCTATGGCACTGTTCCAGCTTCACCTCCCCGTGGGGTACACAAGAAGCTTTCGAACTGGCTAATGTCCGCGCTACTCGCCGCTTGGGTGAATGGGCGACGGCTTACGGCGTGACTCAATTTATTCATATTTCTTCACCCGCAATTTACTTCGACTATCACCATCGCCGTAATGTGGATGAAGATTTTCGCCCGCAGCGTTATGCCAATGAGTTCGCCCGCAGTAAAGCTGCCGGGGAACAGGTTATTCAGCAATTGGCATTATCCAACCCGCAAACCCATTTCACTATTCTGCGCCCACAAGGGTTATTTGGTCCGCACGATAAAATACTGCTGCCACGTCTGCTACAGATGATTAAGCGAGATGGTAGTTTGCTGCTACCCCGTGGCGGCGCGGCTCTGGTAGATATGACTTATCTGGAAAATGCGGTACATGCCATGTGGCTGGCGACCCATAAGTATGAGACTCCATCAGGCCAAGCCTACAATATCACCAACCATCAGACCCGAACGCTGCGCGCCATTGTCCAACAGTTGCTCGATGAATTGGGGATAAAATGCCGCATCCGTTCAGTGCCTTACCCAATGCTGGATATGATCGCACGCGGCATGGAAAAACTGGGCAGTAAAGCCGATAAAGAGCCAATGCTTACCCACTACGGCGTCGCCAAGCTCAATTTCGACCTTACGTTGGATACGACACGGGCGCAGCAGGCGTTAGGGTATGAGCCGCTTATCTCGCTGGATGAAGGTATCAGCCATACCGCTCGCTGGCTGGCAGATCACGGCAAACTATACGGCTTATAATCAACGTGTTGAACCATACTTGCTCAGTAGCGCATCAATAATCGCTTCACTCTCTGCATCTGGCTCGCCGTGATAATCGTTGGGCCGGAAATGCATTTGAAAGGCCACCAGCACATTCCGTTGCTGCTTTAAATCCCAACTGGGTTCAACGGCATAGCCATAGCGTGCCAGTTTTACCAATATGCGATCCATGGGAACGGCGGCGTGCTTATCGCGCCCTGCCAGATAACGTTCTACATCACCTTGATCTGGCCAGGCACCAAGCCCCTCCTGCGCCAATTGCTGCCAGGGAAATAACGGCCCCGGATCCTGTTTTCGCTGCGGGGCAATGTCACTATGCCCAACCACATTCGTCGGCTCAATGGCGTAACGTTTTATGATTTCGCGGCTCAGCTGGATCAGTAAGGTAATTTGCTCCGGGGTATAAGCCTGCCAATGGGTGCCAAGCAACGTGCGGCTAAACCCTTGGTTGACAATTTCGATACCAATCGACGTATCGTTCAGATGGGTACGCCCACGCCAACTGCTGGCACCCGCATGCCAGGCGCGCATCTCTTCCGGCACCAGTTGGTAAGCCAATGGTTTACCCTGTTGCAATGAGGGGTGAGCAGGTAATAAGTAATGGGCGCTGACATGTTCGTCGGTCAGCGTTTTTAGCGAAGAGTGGAAATCCTCCGCGGTGTAGTGCATCACCAGGAAACGGATACGCTGATCGGCTCCTTGAGCCTGATGCAAGGTTTCCAGCCGATAGTTTTCGTGATTAACAATGGTGTTACGTTGAGGACTTTGGCAACCCGTAAGCAAAGCGATTACGCCGAACAACAGCCATTTGGTCACAATATTGCCCTCACTAATCGGGACCTCACTTTACCCACCTTTTCCATTTAACCTCCTTGTTATCCCAATAGGAAAATAGCGCCGTCCCGGAAATAGTCCTTAGAGGGTGACCTTTACGGCGGTGCCACTGACGCTGACCATCAGCATACTGCCATCTTTACCCACTGTTTCATAATCGATATCGATCCCGACAACAGCATTGGCGCCCAACTCTTTGGCTTGCTCCTGCAACTGTTGAAAAGCAAACTCACGCGCTTTGCGTAATTCCTTTTCATAAGCATTAGAACGCCCGCCAACAATGTCGCGTACACCTGCAAGAAAATCACGCAAGATGTTAATCCCCAGAATTGCCTCGCCGGTTACAACGCCGCAGTATTCAGTAATGGAGAACCCTTCCAGAGTAGGAGTTGTAGACAACTTCATTAGAAAATCCTTATAAAATAAAACCATTGTTGCGCTGAGACGAAAATTTAGCCTAGGCTGCGTCCCTTGTATCTCTAAAAAAATACGTGTGATTTGATTTGGCATAATGGCACGTTGGCTCGCGTCTTTGAGGAAACAGACGGTCGACAGTTCGGAGACACCGGTACACCATTATTCCGCTCAGAAATGCATCGGCCTGAGAAAATTCTCTATCAATGCCATAGGATACGCGACAAATCTTCAACCAAGGTTTAATTAGCAGCGTTTCGCACTATTTTTTACCTATTCTGTCGTGCAGTAATAAATTTCAACCCACAAAGATTGCATAAGTATTCTGTGGAAGTTAACATTCGCGGCATCAATGTCTATTCAATTCCGGCGCATGAGTATTCAACTAAAAGATATCAATTGCTTTTACGGCGCGCATCAGGCGCTGTTTAACATCTCTCTGGATTGCCCAGCGGGGGAAACTTTGGTGCTGCTTGGTCCAAGCGGCGCAGGGAAAAGCTCTTTGCTGCGGGTGCTCAATCTGCTCGAGATGCCGCGTTCTGGTAGCCTGCACATTGCTGGTAATCAGTTCGATTTCAAGCAAACGCCAGGTGAAAAGGCCATCCGCGAGCTTCGCCAGAATGTTGGCATGGTTTTCCAGCAGTACAATCTTTGGCCGCACCTTACCGTAGTGCAGAACTTGATTGAGGCCCCCTGCCGCGTGCTTGGCCTGACCAAAGCACAAGCCATGGAGCGAGCAGACAAGTTACTCAAACGGCTGCGCCTGACCGACTTCACCGACCGTTTCCCACTGCATCTTTCTGGTGGGCAGCAACAACGCGTGGCTATCGCCCGTGCACTGATGATGGAGCCACAGGTTTTGCTGTTTGATGAACCCACGGCGGCACTGGACCCGGAAATCACCGCACAGATTGTCAGCATTATCCGTGAATTGGCGGGTACTGGCATCACGCAGGTGATCGTCACTCACGAAGTTGAAGTGGCCCGCAAAACCGCGAGTCGCGTGGTCTATATGGAAAACGGCCATGTGGTAGAACAGGGTGATGCCAGCCACTTTGCGCAGCCGCAAACGACAGAGTTTGCCAACTATCTATCTCACTAATATTTCTATTTGCTGTCTTTAGGGGAGTTTGCGATGAAAAAACTAATAATCGCCGCCGTTTTGGCTGGCATCAGCGTTTCCGCCTCTGCTGCCGAAACTATCCGTTTCGCAACCGAAGCTTCCTATCCTCCGTTCGAGTTTATTGGTGCGGATAACAAGATCCAGGGTTTTGACGTCGATTTGGCCAACGCCATGTGTAAAGAGATGCAGGCTAACTGTACTTTCACCAATCAAGCCTTCGACAGCCTGATCCCCAGCCTCAAGTTCAAACGCTTCGACGCAGTAATGGCGGGTATGGATATCACCCCGGAACGTGAAAAGCAGGTGCGGTTTACCAAGCCTTACTATGACAACTCGGCCCTGTTCATTGCCGAAAAAGGCAAAGTGGCTAATGTCGCAGAGCTGAAAGGGAAGAGAGTCGGTGTTCAAAACGGGACTACACACCAGAAATTCCTGACCGATAAACACCCGGAAATCACCACTGTCCCTTACGATAGCTACCAGAATGCGATTCTGGATCTGAAGAGTGGCCGCGTTGATGCCGTGTTCGGTGATACCGCCGTGGTCAATGAATGGCTGAAGCAAAACGATGCTCTGGCTGCCGTTGGCGATAAGGTGACTGATAAAGACTATTTCGGTACTGGTCTTGGCATCGCAGTCCGCCAGCAGAACACTGAGCTACAGGGCAAATTCAACGCTGCTCTGGAAAAAATCAAACAGGATGGGACATACGAAACCATCTACAAAAAATGGTTTCAGCAGTAATCATCATCCATGAATGAAATCCAACCTTTAGCAAGCGCCGCCGGGATGACCGTCGGCCTTGCCGTTTGTTCCCTGGTCCTTGGGCTGATCCTGGCAATGCTGTTTGCTGTCTGGGAGTCGTCGCGCTGGAAAATCGTCAGTTGGCTCGGAACCGCTTGGGTGACGCTGCTACGCGGTCTGCCAGAAATTCTGGTAGTGCTGTTTATCTATTTCGGATCTTCGCAGCTGTTATTAATGCTGTCAGACGGCTTTACCGTGAACTTAGGCCTGTTCCAATTCCCGGTAAAGTTGGCTATCGATAATTTCGAAGTCAGCCCGTTCCTGTGCGGTGTTATCGCTCTGGCACTACTCTATTCAGCTTATGCTTCGCAAACGCTGCGTGGAGCGTTGAAGGCTGTACCACAGGGGCAGTGGGAGTCTGGGCAGGCTTTGGGCCTGAGCAAGGCGGCGATCTTCTTCCGGTTGATTATGCCGCAAATGTGGCGTCACGCCTTACCCGGCCTGGGCAACCAGTGGCTGGTGTTGCTAAAAGATACCGCACTGGTTTCGCTCATCAGCGTTAACGATCTGATGCTACAAACCAAGAGTATCGCCACACGCACTCAAGAACCCTTTACCTGGTATGTGATTGCCGCAGTGATCTACCTGCTTGTCACGTTATTAAGCCAGTACATTCTTAAGCGGATCGAGCTCCACACGACGCGTTTTGAACGGGGGCCATCCTGATGTTTGAGTTCTTACCTGAAATCGTCAAGGGGTTGCATACCAGCCTAACATTGACGGTAGCCGCTCTGGTTGTCGCGCTGCTGTTGTCGTTGCTGCTGACGGTTATCCTGACGTTAAAGACCCCCGTGCTGACACCGTTGGTGAAGATCTACATTACGCTGTTTACTGGTACGCCATTGCTGGTGCAGATCTTCCTGATTTACTACGGCCCGGGTCAGTTCCCAGCGATCCGTGAGTATCCATGGCTATGGGATCTGCTTTCACAGCCATGGCTCTGTGCCATGATCGCCTTGGCGCTCAATAGTACGGCCTACACCACCCTGTTGTTCCATGGTGCGGTTCGTGCAATCCCGGCTGGCCAATGGCAATCCTGCGAAGCTCTGGGTATGTCGCGTCAGCAGACGTTGCGTATTCTGCTGCCGTTCGCTTTTAAGCGCGCATTGTCCTCCTATTCCAACGAGGTGGTACTGGTGTTTAAAAGTACCTCTCTGGCGTACACCATTACGCTGATGGAAGTGATGGGCTACAGCCAACTGATGTATGGCCGAACCTATGACGTAATGGTATTCGGTGCTGCAGGCATTGTTTATCTATGCGTCAATGGTCTGCTAACGTTGATGATGCGTCTGATTGAACGCCGCGCGCTGGCCTTTGAACGCCGCAACTGAGTCACGCCCTTCGGATGAAGCCCTGCCTGTGCAGGGCTTCAGACTGCTTACAAAGCCAGATATTAGGGAGAGCGTGCCGAAGGGGTCGTAGCGGCGTAAGCCGCCGGAGCACCCCTCGGTGCGCTAGGCCCGAGTATCTCAGGCTAAAAAAGGACTTTGTCATCAACTTCAAGCCCTGCCTGCGCAGGGCTTTTTTATTGAAAATTAAATCTATACTCATTTTTATTGCATATTAATTCACTAAATGGCATGGTTGTCACCACAGCCACTCACAATACCTCTGGGTTATTGCCAGTAAAATCAAAAGGTGGCGCAACTAAAATATAAATTTGCCGACAGGAGCATTACGCATGAAAAAACTCTTACTTGCCGCGACCATTATGGCCGGGATAACCTTTAGCGCCACCGCAGCAGACACTATCCGTTTCGCCTCATCAGCCACTTATCCCCCGTTTGAATCTCTTGATGCCAGCAACCAGATCGTCGGTTTCGATATCGACCTGGCCAAAGCCTTGTGCAAGCAGATGCAAGCCGACTGTACCTTTACCAATCAGGCATTTGACAGCTTGATCGCCGCGTTGAAATTCAAAAAATATGATGCGGTGATTTCAGGTATGGATATCACCCCAGAGCGCAGCAAGCAGGTTACCTTTACCCAACCCTACTATGCCAACTCTGCGATCGTGATCGCCCAGAAAGGCAAATTCACTTCGCTGGCAGACTTGAAAGGCAAAAAAGTCGGGATGGAAAATGGTACCACCCACCAGAAGTACCTGCAGGATAAGCATCCTGAGATCAACACCGTGTCTTACGACAGCTACCAGAACGCCATTCTGGAGCTGAAAAATGGCCGTATCGATGGGGTATTCGGTGATACCGCCGTGGTCAATGAATGGCTGAAAAACAATCCAAACCTGGCCCCGGTGGGTGAACACGTTACCGATGCACAGTACTTTGGCACCGGGTTAGGCATCGCCGTGCGTCAGGATAATCAGGCCTTGCTGACCAAGCTGAATGCCGCGCTGGAGGCTATCAAGGCCGATGGCACCTACAAAACCATCAACGATAAGTGGTTCCCGCAGTAAGTCTGTCTGTCGCCTCTGCTTTGAAGAGAGGCGACTTCACCTAGGCTGTGTCCCTTAATTGCACGCGAGCGCCGCTGGCGGTCATTTGCGCACAGGGCAAGGCGTGAGCCGCGAGGTTTGGTGGACCAAATAAGCGGCGAACAACGCAGCAATGCGCGCAAATGGCCCCAGCCCGAAGGGTCGCGCCCCAAAAGCCCGTTATCTGTGTTGTCGGGCTTGAACAGAGGGCCACTCTGCCCTTCACCCTCCGCCTTGATAACGGGCTTTTGGGTCTGCGACGGCACCACGGGCAATTAAGGGACACAGCCTAGAGCTATTTGCGCACCAACAGCGTCAGCACCTCGTAATGTGCCGTATGCGGGAACATATCGAACAGTTGCACCCTAACAACGCGGTAGCCGGGCAGCATGGTAATATCTTTCGCCATGCTGTCTGCATTGCAGCTGGAATAAAGAATATAGCCAGGTGCCATGCGGTTGAGATAATCGCACAGCTCGCGGCCAATTCCCCGGCGCGGCGGATTAACCAAAACTAGATCGGGTATCTTCCCTTCAGCAGTGGCAAACCGTGTGGAATCCAACGCCTGAAAGTCAACGTGTTGCAAACCTAAACGTTGCGCGGACTGTCTGGCGCAGGCTATCGCTTCGGCGCTAATCTCGATACCGGTGAGTAGCGTTTGCGGTTGGGCACAATGAAGCCCAAATCCACCTACGCCACAAAAGAGATCCCACATGCTGGCAATACCCAATGCCTGTACCCAATCGCGTGCAGTGGCATACAGCTGGCTAGCTACCCGTGGGTTGGTCTGAAAAAAACTCTGCGGGCGGATATAGAGCGGGATCTGATTGAATTGCTCTTCCAACGCCTGCGATTCGGTGAGTGGAATTTCATGTTCACCTTCCATAATTGCCATATGCACAGGCTGAATATTGGCCGAGATCACTTTCAATTGAGGCAACTGCTGTTGTAACCATGGCAAGGCTGCGCGTAACTGTGCCAGCTTACTCTCGGAACGGAGCACAAAACGCAGCATGATGCCGCCACTAAAGGTACTTTCCGTTAAAAGTAGATACTTCAGTTCGCCCCGCCTGCGCGCCACATTGTAGGGGGTTAACCCAGCACGAGGAATAAAGCGTTTTAGCACGTCAAATATATTGGTAAAGCTGGCGGGATATAACGGGCAAGCACACAAGTCCACTGGTGTACCATCACGGTGCAACATACCGAGCAACGGGCGCTCTACGCTGCCGCTGACCACCATTTTCGCTTTGTTGCGAAATGCACTTTCTTCACCGATAACCGGTGCCAGCCATTGCACATCGTGGTGCTCTGCTAGCAGCGATTGCAAGTGATGCTGTTTCTCAGCCAGTTGCTGTGGGTAAGGCTTTTCCAGCCACTGACAGGAACGGCAGCTACCCGCCGTGTACAAAGCGCAATGCATGAATATTAACCGTTAAATCAGGATGGCAATTGTGGGCGCAGATTGTAACATCCTGCGCCCACAAAAACTTACTTGCGACCGTGGAAAAACGGTCATTTACTGAAAGGATAAATAGGTCTTCAGCCTCGGGCAGCCCTTTGCAACTCACGCAACCGCTGTTTTTCCGCCCGAGCCATAAACCACCAGGCAATAAAACCAATGACGCCAACTACCAGCAAGATCAACGTTGCCAGGGCGTTAATCTCTGGATTTACCCCCATACGCACGCTGGAGAACACCAGCATAGGTAATGTTGTCGCTCCAGGCCCGGCAACAAAGCTGGCAATCACCAGATCGTCCAAAGACAGTGTAAACGCCAGCATCCAGCCGGAGATCAGTGCCGGTGCAATCATCGGTAAAGTGATGACAAAAAACACCTTCAGCGGCGTGGCACCCAGATCCATTGCGGCCTCTTCGATAGAACGATCCAACTCACGCAAACGTGAACTGATCACTACCGAAACATAAGCCGTACAGAAGGTGACATGTGCCAGCCAGATGGTGAACATCCCGCGTTCCGATGGCCAACCAAAAGCGTGCCCCATCGCCACAAACAGCAGTAACAGCGACAGGCCGGTGATCACATCGGGCATAACCAGCGGAGCGGTAAGCATAAAGGCAAAACCGGTCGAACCGCGGAAGCGGCCAAACCGCACCATCACCACTGCTGCAATGGTGCCGAGGATCACCGCCGCCGTTGCCGAAGCCGCAGCAATGGTCAAACTCAGACCGACCGCACTGATCATCGCCGAATCATTGAACAACTCGATGTACCAACGTATTGACCAGCCCGCCCAGACGGTAACCAGCTTGGAACTGTTGAACGAGTAAATCACCAGCATCAGCATGGGGGCATACAGGAAGGTGAAACCTACCACAAGAATCGCTATACGCCATGGTGAGCGCACTACCGGCAAGTTGTTCATCCCTGCCCTCCCATTTCCTTGTTCTGGTGTTTATGGAACCAGATGATCGGTACTATCAATAACAACAGCATAACTGTCGCAACCGCAGAAGCGACTGGCCAATCACGGTTATTGAAGAATTCCTGCCAAAGCACGCGGCCAATCATGATGCTGTCAGGCCCGCCAAGCAGTTCCGGGATCACGAACTCCCCTACCGCCGGGATAAACACCAACATCGAGCCGGCAATAATACCGCCGCGCGTCAGAGGCACAATCACGCTGAAGAACGTTTTCAACGGCTTAGCACCAAGATCGAGTGCCGCTTCAACCAGCGAATAATCAAGACGAGTCAGCGCGGTATAGATCGGCAACACCATAAATGGCAGGTAGGAATAGACGATGCCGATATAAACCGCCAGATCGGTACGCAAGATCACCAATGGCTGGTCGATCACCCCCAACCACATCAGGATATTGTTTAGCACACCGTTGTTACTCAATATTCCCATCCAGGCATAAACACGGATCAGGAATGAGGTCCACGATGGCAAGATCACCAACAGCAGCAGAATGTTGCGTGTCGACGACTTACTGTGAGCAACAGCCCACGCTAGGGGATAGCCTATAACCAAGCAACACAGCGTAGAAACCGCCGCAATCTTCAATGACTTCAGGTAAGCGTCAATATACAGCGGATCTTCAGTCAACAGCAGGTAGTTGGCAAAATTCAACGCTATATCGAGCTTGCCATCAGCCCAACTCATCAGATCGGTATACGGCGGCACGGCCAATGCCAGTTCAGACAGACTGATCTTGAACACAATCAGGAATGGCAGCATAAACAGCAGCACCAGCCACAAGTAGGGCAGTGCGATCACTAATTTACGACCATGCGCCATCTGCAGACGTTGGATAAACGCCTTAAGTGAGCCTGTAGCTCTGGTCGGGGGTTCCGGTACGCGTTCAGAAAGCAATTTCATCATCGTCACTCCTTACTTTCTCAACTACACCGTCAAGACTACACAGCTGTCCGTTTCCCAACACAGGCGTACTTCATCACCCCAGGTTGGCATCCCTTTGCGGAAACGGTGACCGTTCTGCAACTGTGCACTGATCATCTGCCCGCTAAGCAGTTTTACGTGATAAATAGACAGATCGCCCAGATAAGCGATGTTTTCTACTTCACCAACGGCAAAGTTGCAGCCATCTTCCGGCAATTCTTCGCACAGCATGATTTTTTCCGGCCTCAGCGCCACCTGAATGGGAACCCCATCCACAACGGATGAATCGGGATCCACTTTAAGCGCATGGCGCAGACCTGGGCTTTGCAGGATCAGGGCATCATCCCGCCGCTCTTGCAGCACACAGTCGAACACGTTGACTGACCCAATGAATTCAGCACTGAAACGGCTGTTTGGATGCTCGTAAATCTCTTCCGGCTCACCGATTTGCACAAACTTGCCACGGTTCATGATGGCAATACGGCCCGCCATGGTCATGGCTTCTTCCTGATCGTGGGTAACCATTACACAGGTCACGCCAACACGTTCAAGGATATCGACCACTTCCAACTGCATGCGGTCACGCAGCTTCTTATCCAGCGCGCCCATTGGTTCATCCAGCAGCAGCAGTTTTGGCCGTTTGGCCAGGCTACGCGCCAAGGCAACCCGCTGACGCTGGCCACCGGAAAGCTGATGCGGTTTACGCTTGG
The DNA here is from genome assembly GCF_044865145.1 of Serratia aquatilis. NCBI lineage: Bacteria > Pseudomonadati > Pseudomonadota > Gammaproteobacteria > Enterobacterales > Yersiniaceae > Serratia > Serratia aquatilis. Next base: position 3,360,120 of record NZ_CP173186.1, read on the forward strand.
CGTATTCCTGCATATGCACCAGAGAAAGCATCTCCGTCACACGTTCGTTAATCTCTGCACGCGGCATTTTGTCTTGCTTCAGACCAAACGCAATGTTCTGCTCCACCGTCATATGTGGGAACAGTGCGTAGGACTGAAACATCATGTTTACCGGACGCTGATAAGGTGGCACATGCGACATGTCCTGCCCATCAAGGACAATTTGCCCTTCCGACGGCTGTTCAAAGCCTGCCAGCATGCGTAACAACGTTGATTTGCCACAGCCAGATGGCCCGAGCAGCGCAAAAATTTCACCTTTGTAAATAGTCAGGCTAACGTCTTCGACAGCGTTCTGACCGTCAAAGGTTTTAGTAAGGTTACGGATTTCCAACAGAGGGGTGAATACCTTCTGCGACTTGGCTTGAGGATTCAATCGGGGTGCTCTCCGGCTAAAGCAGTACAAACAACCACAGCAATTGCCATGGCCCCAAATGGCAAACGCAGGGGGAAAAGCCCCCTGCTGATTATGATTATAGTCGTATGCGGAGCCAAAAGCTGGCTCCGCTATAACACTCAATAACTTTCAAAATACACAAGAGCGGCACGCTGGTAGGGCCAACTCAACTGCAACGTGAAAGGGTTAGATGCATCACTTCCCACTCCGGACCTTGGTCCAGGCACGGGTAATGACACGATCCATTTTCGGCGACTGTACATTCAACGAGTACAGTTTGGCACGGACATCCGCCGGTGGATAAACGTTCGGGTTATCACGCACATCAGGGTTTACCAGCGATGTGGCATCTTTCACCGCATTAGCATAGAAAACGTGGTTACTGATATCCGCAATGACGTCCGGCTTCAGCAGGAAGTTCAAGAACTGATAGGCGGCGTCTTTGTTTTTAGCGTCTGCGGGCATTGCAAACATATCGAAGTAGGCAAGTGCCCCTTCTTTAGGAATGGAGTAAGCCACATTCACGCCGTTCTTCGCTTCTTTTGCACGGGTAGCCGCTTGCATGATATCGCCCGACCAACCAATAGCCACACAAATATCCCCATTGGCCAGATCGTTAATATACTGGGAAGAATGGAAGTAGCGGATATTCGGACGCAGCTTCATTAACAGTTCGTTGGCAGCGCCGGTGTAATCTTCCGCGTTAGTACTGTTTGGATCTTTGCCCAGATAGTGCAGGACGCTGGCATACACTTCACTCGGTGCATCCAGGAAGGAAACGCCACAGCTTTTAAGTTTTTCCAGATTCTCTGGCTTAAGGATCAGATCCCAGCTATTAACTGGCGCATCTTCACCAAGCACTGCCTTGACCTTATCGATGTTATAACCAATGCCGGTCGTCACCATCATGTATGGGATACCGTACTTATTGTCTTTGTCGTTATGAGCCACCAGTTGCAACATCTCTGGATCGAGATTTTTGTAGTTAGGTATCTTGCTCTTGTCCAACGGTTCAAAAATACCGGCTTTGGACTGGCGCTCAAGGAAGTTGGATGAAGGCACAACCAGGTCATAGCCAGTACTACCCGCCATCAGTTTGCCTTCCAAAACTTCATTGGAATCAAAGACGTCATACACCACTTTAATACCGGTTTCTTTCTGGAATTTGGCAAGCGTGTCCGGTGCAATATAGTCGGACCAATTGTAGATGTGCAGCGTATTGTCTGCGGCTGACACGGTGACAGATGCAGCCATCAGTACACCGGCAACAACACCCGATAACCACTTTTTACGTTGGGTGACCATCCGTAACTTCCTCCAAAAACAAGGGGTAAATTTGTATCTCAAATTGATACAAAACCTTTGACCAGCCGAGCACAATCGTTGCGGCCGTGATTGAATGGCTATGCATATGATTGTAAGCACTTTTCCCATCTGCCAAGCCCGCACGTTAACAAACGGAAACACGAGCCCTTAACAGAATCAGCAGCATAACCGGAGTTGCCAGGGTGTGCCAGCCTCTAGGGTAAAAAACGCCTTTTATCGATTATTTATGCATGAGTTCTTTATGTGATATGCCAATAACGCCACAAACACCGAGGAATATCTGGCAGAGGAAGCAAAAGTGCAGCATATCGTATTGCGGATTAAAATAAGTACAGTATGCTGATACAGCTACAACATCAGCAAGGCACAGCGGGTATTAATGCAACATCGTCTGGCGGACTGACGTAGCGGGGTTATCTTCTTCCTCCCCCATAAACAGCAGATCGTTCGCTCTGGCTTCCAGGATCACCATTGACGCCTGCTCTTCTCCCTGTTGCATGAAGTGGGCAAACTGTTCATAAGCAACCCCTACGGCAATACTCAGCGACTGGCAGACAATCAGTTTAGGCAGATTATCATCCTGAATATCAACAAATGCTTTGATCGTCAGGGAACTGGCGTTGATTTGACTGAGATCGGCAACCAAGGGGATCAGTGCCGTTGGCTTGACTTCAGCCAATGCAGAAAACAGGATCACGTTATCAACCAAATCGATTTTGGCATCGAAAACACCGTCGAAGTTTTGCATGTGGGGCAGGTGCAAAGCCTGGCAAGAATCACATTCAAAAAATGAGATCCCCAATTGATCCAGCCAACGTCGTAGTAACGCCAAATCGGGGACGATAAGCGAATCCATAAATTACCAGCCTCACAAGATTAAAACGTGAAAAGGCGCATAGCTTACGGAATATTCAATCGATATGCCACGATCAAAGCCACCAAGTTCACTTATCAGATTTTTTCTAATACAGGATCTGGCGGCCAAAAAATGGCTCTAAGCGAGTACGGTAGCGGCAAGGACGCATCCAGATGGCCGTATTGTTACCCCCCAGATTTCAGACGAAAGCCAGGTCGACCTTGTTGTTCAATGTATTCGACCATCATCCCGGCAATATCCAGCCCGGTAGTCGTTTCTACCCCTTCCAAGCCAGGAGAGGCATTAACCTCCATCACTAGCGGGCCTCTATCGGCTCGCAAAATGTCGACACCTGCCACGTCTAACCCAAGGGTTGCAACAGCCTTGATCGCCATAGCACGCTCTTTGCCGGTGATATGGACTTTACGCGCTGTGCCACCGCGATGCAGATTCGAACGAAACTCACCGGGTTTTGCCCGCCGCTCAATAGCTGCCACGACTCGGCCACCGATCACCAGACAACGAATATCACTGCCCTGAGCTTCGCGGATATATTCCTGTACCAGAATATGGGCATTCAGGCCACGGAATGCGTCTATCACGCTCTCCGCCGCCTGGCGGGTTTCTGCCAGTACCACACCAATCCCCTGGGTTCCTTCGACCAGTTTTACCACCAATGGAGCCCCCCCTACCAGTTCGATCAGATCCCCAGTGTCATCCGGCGAATGGGCAAAACCGGTAATTGGTAGATCAATCCCCTGACGCGCAAGCAGTTGCAACGAACGCAGCTTGTCACGCGCACGTGTAATGGCAACGGACTCATTGAGTGGGTAACTACCAAGCAGCTCAAACTGACGTAATACGGCGGTGCCGTAGAAAGTCATCGCGGTGCCAATACGTGGGATCACTGCATCATAGTGCTCCAGTTTGCGACCACGGTAATGGATGGTCGGAGCCGCAGGATTGATATTCATGTAACAAGAGAGTGGATCGATAATATCAATACGGTGTCCACGCTGTTCTGCCGCCTCCCGCAATCTCTTGCAGGAGTACAATGAACCATCGCGCGAAAGAATGGCAATTTTCACTCATCATCCCTAAAAGCGTTGATCGCCTGCAGTGGCAGGCATTCCCCCAAGGCTATATACCCGTTTCTCTTCAATTTGCAGGGGTGTTGGCCGCGTCACCTAGCCTGTCACCTGGGTACTCTCAATCTTGGGGGCCTTGGTTATTTTTATCTGACGGCGGAGGAGAGCGCCGATCGTTTTTGGTTGGCTTACCTGCAAGCAGCAGTGGGCTGAAGCCCTGTACGACACGCCAAACCAGGAATGCGGCAGCAGGAACCATAAGCGCCACGCCAAGAAAAATCATCCCGACCGCAACCGATTGTGAGGCCAGTATGCCGGGCAAACGCACGAAATCGTGAATACTCAGATATGAGAGCACCAGCAGCACCATGCCCAACCCTTCAAGCACCAGCACCGGGCGCGGTAAATCCCCGAATGAACGCATATTTTATCTCCAGACTTGCTCTGCCCAGTGTAGTAAATTCACCTGCGCAGCGACAGCCTAATCGGTTCTATGAATCAAACCAACAGGCAGTTCCTGCTTTTTTTTAGACTTGGCAACAGGCATAGTAGTGAGCACAACGTGAGTAATAATTTTAGCCTCACAGCACAAGGCAGTGTGCATTAAATAAGCGTGAGTTCTGCTGGCAGTTACCTGAGCATCACCGCCTCACGCAAAATTTTTTACCCAATGAACTTCAGGTTGCAGTTTCAAGCGCCTGTCAAAGGTCAACCCAAATGGGTTTGCCCGAGCAGGTAGCAAGAGTGCAATTTGCAAGGCAACTGGTAATTGAATAACAGAATAGGAGTGTGACATGTTTGCTGTAATTTTCGGACGCCCAGGCTGTCCTTACTGTGTACGTGCTAAAGAGCTGGCTGAAAAATTGACTGAAGAGCGTGATGATTTTAACTTCCGTTATGTTGATATCCACGCAGAAGGCATCTCCAAAGCTGATTTGGAAAAAACCGTAGGCAAGCCGGTAGAAACCGTGCCGCAGATTTTTATCGACCAAACACATATCGGCGGCTGTACCGACTTCGAAGCCTATGCCAAAGAAAACCTGAGTCTGTTTCAGGAATAATTTACTGAAACCCAGCAAAAAGCCGCAAACGCGGCTTTTTTAATGATTATTGCCTTTGTCGCTGATACAACTGCTGCAACGCTTGCAGGAGCACTCGTATGAAGAGGTATAGCATAGCGCCGGAAGCACACCAGAATACCGCACTGACCGAATAGGCTAACTCCTGCCAGAGTGAATTGCCTGGCGTCAGCCAAAAGTGACGGATGAGCAGACATAGCGGTACCGCATACAGTGCCCCCAGTAACGGACACAGAATACGTTTTTTGCTCGAAAGATAGCTGGCGATAAAACCGGGAATAATAAATAGCAACAAACCGGGATCGCCATGATGTTCAGATTCAGAAATGCTGAAGTCACCACTCTTCTGGCCTAGAAAAACCACTGTGAAAAGCAGGAAACAGCTGAAGAGCCCTAACCAGGGTCGATAGCTTGCCATATACTTCTCCCTTTTCTACCCAACAGGTTTCAGGATGCATCCAGGCAACCGATTCGCACCATCAACAGCACTTAGGCTTAGAAGGCGGTGGATAAAACGGTGTGACTGCTGACTACACCTTGCAAAACAGCCTTGCCACGCATCTCGTGACGCGCCACCAAAACCGGTGACATTGACTGAGCCTCTTCCCTGGTCATAAAGAGAGTTAAACAGATCAGAGCCCGCAAACAGCTTTATGCTGGCTGTCATGCTTCTAAGGGGCTAGAATAAGCGCCGCTGATCGTTGGATTGAGTTTCCTTCCGTTGGAATGCTTTTTTATATGTTTTTAATCCATATATTCTATGGTTAAATCTATATCTTATAGTGTTCTATATCAAGCATTTACTGGTAAACAATAAGTTATACTCCGTGAACATAAACGTCGCTAGTTTGTTAAACGGTAACTACATCCTGTTACTGTTCGTTGTACTCGCCTTGGGACTCTGCCTCGGAAAAATCCGCCTGGGCTCCGTTCAACTCGGTAATTCCATTGGTGTTTTAGTGGTATCGCTGTTGCTTGGTCAACAGCACTTCGCGATTAATACCGAGGCACTCAACCTTGGCTTTATGCTATTTATTTTTTGCGTCGGCGTAGAAGCTGGCCCTAACTTTTTCTCGATTTTTTTCCGCGACGGCAAGAACTACTTTATGTTGGCGCTGGTGATGGTCGGTTCAGCGATGGTCCTCGCCATTGGGCTGGGGAAGCTGTTCCGTTGGGATATCGGCCTGACAGCAGGTATGCTCGCCGGTTCGATGACTTCCACTCCGGTCTTGGTGGGGGCTGGGGATACGCTGCGCAACACTATCACCAATGGCCCTGCATTACTCGCCGCACAGGATAACTTAAGCCTCGGTTACGCTCTGACGTATCTAATTGGCTTGGTCAGCCTGATTTTTGGTGCGCGCTATCTGCCAAAACTCCAGCATCAAGATCTCCCAACCTCAGCACAACAAATCGCCCGCGAACGGGGTCTCGATACCGATAGCCTACGTAAAGTTTACCTACCGGTGATCCGCGCTTATCGGGTTGGTCAGGAACTGGTTGCCTGGGCAGACGGCAAAAACCTGCGTGAACTTGGCATTTACCGCCAAACTGGCTGTTATATTGAGCGTATTCGCCGCAATGGTATTCTGGCTAACCCTGATGGGGATGCCGTATTACAGGTAGGCGATGAGATATCGCTGGTAGGTTATCCCGATGCACATGCCAGACTCGATCCCAGTTTCCGTAACGGTAAAGAGGTGTTTGATCGTGACCTGCTGGACATGCGTATCGTCACCGAAGAGATTGTTGTTAAAAACAGCAATGCTGTAGGTAAACGTCTGAGTCAGTTGAAGTTAACCGATCACGGCTGTTTCCTGAACCGCGTTATCCGCAGCCAGATTGAAATGCCGATTGATGACAGCATCGTGTTGAACAAAGGTGATGTCCTGCAAGTCAGTGGCGATGCGCGACGGGTGAAAAGCGTTGCAGAAAAAATTGGTTTTATCTCGATTCATAGCCAAGTCACCGACCTGTTGGCATTCTGTTCCTTCTTTATCATTGGCTTGCTGATTGGCCAAATTACCATCCAATTCAGTAACTTTTCCTTCGGTATCGGCAACGCCGCTGGTCTGTTGATCGCTGGTATTCTGCTGGGTTTCCTGCGAGCTAACCATCCAACATTTGGCTATATCCCTCAGGGAGCGCTAAATATGGTGAAAGAGTTCGGCTTGATGGTATTTATGGCAGGTGTAGGCTTGAGTGCAGGGGCCGGGATCGGTAACAGCCTTGGTGCCGTTGGCGGCCAGATGCTGATAGCCGGGCTGATCGTCAGTTTGGTGCCAGTAGTCATCTGCTTCCTGTTTGGTGCCTATGTGCTGCGCATGAACCGAGCGCTGTTATTTGGTGCCATTATGGGCGCCCGCACCTGCGCGCCAGCAATGGAAATCATCAGTGATACGGCCAGGAGTAACATCCCTGCTTTAGGTTATGCAGGCACCTATGCTATCGCTAACGTCTTGTTAACCTTGGCAGGTTCGCTCATCGTTGTGATATGGCCAGGAATACTGTGGTGACAGGATAAGAAAGGAAATGGTTCTGCGGCAAAAAACCCTAAAATTTTCTCTTGTCAGGTAGAACTTTTCGATCATGCGGTAGTCTGAGTTAGTGCCACTGCTTTTCTTTGATGTCCCTTATTTGTGGAGCCCGTTAGTCCCGCCTTTTTAGGTTCAAGACTAGCGGGTTTTTTATTGCCTTAAATTTAAACTATTTAAAAACAATAGTATAGCATTGTTTTAAGCGGAGAAGGCCAACCAGTTTGCGTGATAAGAACCCTTTCGCTGAGCCTTGTCCTATTTTCTGCGATCACTGAAGAACAGGCCAGAAAGGAAGGTGAAGGAGATTTAAGCCTGAATCACTGGAGAGCAGGACACCAGGCTTTCTTCGAACGTGAAGGCACCTACGCTAATAATATGGAACTGGTGTTTGAAGAGTTCCAACTTGTGGAAGTCTTGTGAGGCTTGCAAAGTACCCTTACCAACACACAGAACTGATATAGGCTATCAGGGATGATACCAATGCCGCGCACCGGCAATCACGCCCTAATGCCTCGAATAGGAGTGCACCGAACAAACTATTTACTTACGCAAAATTTTCAGCAGACGTTCCTGCTGCCAGCGTGCTAACCAATCCCGCAAGAAAAAAACCTTCACTCCACCAATCGCCAGGAACGTTCCCCAAATGGCAAGCGGCCAGATAAACCAAAAACTGTCAGGTGTAATCACTCGATTAATTACAAACAGAAAAAAATTCACAACCGCGTACAGCAGTAAACCACGGTAGAACCCACTTTCAGCGGCAACCCTTTCTCTCGCCTTCTCTATTTGTTTATCAAGGGCATTTTCACACTGAGCATTATCGGCAGTTTCTCCAATGTCAGAAATCTCTGTCACACTAACGTTAAAAACGGCGGCAATAGCGCTGAGTGTCTCGAGGCTCGCCTGCTCACCACTCTCAATTCGCTGTATGGTCCTTACACTGAGAGCTGCCAATTCTGCAAGCTGTTCCTGTGACCAGGCCCTGGAAAGTCTAAGTTGTTTGATACTGCTCTGGCTCATAAATACCACCTTCACTATGCGGATAGAAATCCCGTTTATTATGCCGCCCAGCATATGACAGCAACAGGTCAGCCCCCCGACACCAACCCGACACCTTACCGACAGTGTGAAAGTCTGCGCCTACCGGTAGAAATTCTACATCAGGCGTCACGCGATCACGCACTTCCCACTCGCCCTTGACCGCAGTTTTTAATATGTCGATAGCAGCACACTCCATGAAGCAACACAGTTTAACGAAAGGTTCAGAAAATAAATAAAATATAACAGTGTGTTAAATCAACGATTACTCTTTATGCTGCTCGCAGCCATAAGAGGATCACCCAGTCTTTACCACATTGCGCGGTGAACCAATCTCAATCCCTCCAGCGAGTCGCTTACTCCCTGATTAATGCAACATTTGTCCATGATTGGTCAAAAGCGTCGGCAACACTACGCGCCAATATGGAATAGCCAACAATACCAGGAAAAATGATGACAATTTCTTCTTCTGCCCGGATTTCAGGCAACAGCGTGATCGAACCCGGTGTGATTATCGGGGCAGGTGTTTGTATTGGTCCTTTTTGCGTCATCACCGCTGGTGTAGAAATTGGTGATGGTTCGATCATCGCCTCTCACGTTAGCATCAACGGGCGGACGCGTATTGGATCCGATAATGTGATTGGGCAGTTTTCAACCATCGGCGAAGTAAACCAGGACTTAAAGTACGCCGGCGAAGCTACGGAGGTGATTATTGGTAACAGAAACAGAATCGGTAAAAATGCGACCATTCATCGCGGTACCATGCAGGGCTCTCAGAGAACGGCTATTGGTAATGACAATCTTTTTATGAGTAATGTACATATCGGACATGATTGTGTCGTCGGTAACGGCGTAACTATTGGTGACAACACAGGGTTGGCCGGACATGTGGAATTAGACGACTTCGTACAAATTGGTTTTATGTGTGCAATCCATCAGTTTTGTATCCTGGGCGCCCACGCGCAAATTGCCGACCAATCCGGTGTCGTACAAGATGTCCCACCTTTTGTCTGCGCAAGTGGCAATCACGCCACCGCTGTTGGCCTCAACAAGTTAGCTCTGCTCTTTAACCCCGTGGATATACAGCAGCAGCAGCAGATTGTTCAAACCCTGTATAACATGCTGTATCACAGCACATTGGCGATTGACCAAGTGAAACAGGAAGCAGAAAGGTTGAGCATGGTTTATCCTCAACTGCTTTGCTTTAATGCATTTTTTACACGCTCTGTACGCGGCATTATCCGCTAACAACCCTCAGGCCATGACCGACCCGCGGGTTGTATGAGCCTGCGCTAATTGCCGTTATTTCACTACTGCACGTCCGATTTCCGCGCTGGCTGACCACACACGGTAACGGACCTCGACATTTTTCGGCACATAGACCACGATTGGCAGGCGACTGTTGTAACGTTGCAGTGCAGCATCTCCCAAATGAGCAGCCACAAACTCCAAACGTTTGGAGTTATCAGGGCAAGCCATCATGGTTGATGCCGGGGCAGAAATTTTATCCAGGACAAAATAGGTGAATCCCCAGCCTTCAAGCGTTTTACTCTCAAGATTGCCTCCCATCATCTGACGATTGCAATCCACTTCCAGCATTTTGCCAATCAGCAATTCAACCTTAAGGTTCTCTTCATTTTCCTGTTTAGGCAAGTAGATCACCTGGCGGCTCATCCCCTTCTCAGCTTTAGGGAAAGGAGCCACCTTTTCCAGAGGTTGATTGTTGAGATCGCCATTTTCGGCAGTGGTGGCTGCAATTGCACTGGCAGACATAGCCATTAACAGACTAGTCAATACAACAGAAAATTTGTTCATTTTTTATCCTTATAAATCATAGTGTCATAATGCGGTACGTTAACAGAAATTGTATCGTCAAATTATAGGTTAAATCTGGATATCCCCATCCATGCATAGTGACTATATTGCCAACGGTTCGATCTTATAGAGACAGTGATTAAATCAATCCTAAACAACCAGACGAAATAAGGCCCCCACCCTTTACTCCTCACCTGCTTGCTTTTAACGTTGGCCAGTTTTGGGTTTCAGCCAGTTGACAGCCTAGCCGCTTCTTCCGCCGTAATACGAGGTAATACATCGTGGAGCAATTGAACTATCTTCTTTTCGCCTGGATCAATGCCTCCCCGGCAAGTCCGCAAGGGTTAATCAGTTTTGCCATCTTTGCCGCAAAAGATCTCATTGCCGTTATACCGATACTGATCGTTAGTTTATGGTTCTGGGGGCCTCGCGACCAGTTGCCGGCTCAACGCGAGGTCATCGCGAAAACAACCATTGCTCTGCTGTTCACTATGGTTGCTGCGGCAACTATCAGCATGCTATTGCCACATGAGCGTCCATTTTCTATCGGTGTCGGTCATAACTACTTGGCACACGTGCCGGACAGTTCGTTCCCCAGCAACCATGGTACCGCGATCTTCACTTTTGCCCTGGCCTTCCTGAGCTGGCACCGTGTCTGGTCAGGTATTCTGCTAATGATTATTGCTATCACAATCGCATGGTCACGTGTATTCCTTGGCGTACACTGGCCACTGGATATGGTAGGTGGTTTCCTGTTAGGAGGGGTGGGTTGTCTGTTTGCACAACTGCTGTGGAATCTGTTTGGTTACGCCATCGCCGCTAAATTAACGCGTCTGTACCACTTCCTGTTCGCCTTCCCGATCCGTAAAGGATGGGTGCAAGAATAATCCCTTCCGGCAGGTGGTTCCTGCCGCGTCTACAAGCTTTGCATCTAAAAAAATCGCGCTAGAATGTTATTTAAATAACATACCCACAACAGTGAACACCCCAATTTAAGTAGCATTAAACACTATCATCATACTGCATACTACTCATCCTTGAACTTGAATGTTATTATTCTAACATTGCTCATATTTCAGCACGTTTCAAATTAATTGAGGATTCATGATGACTACCGAACAGATTGATTACGCAAGTTATATTGACCACACATTGCTAGCAATGGATGCTACCGAGAGTCAAATTGCCAAACTGTGCGATGAGGCCCTGCAGCACAATTTCTATGCCGTCTGCGTCAATTCAGGCTATGTTCCGCTTGCCGCACATCTGCTGCAGGAAAGCGAGGTTAAAATATGCTCGGTCATCGGTTTTCCACTGGGGGCCGGTTTAACCGTAGTAAAAGCCTTCGAAGCCAAAGCCGCTATCGCTGCTGGGGCGCAGGAGATCGATATGGTGATAAATGTCGGATGGCTAAAAAGTGGCCTGCTGGATGAAGTAAAGGCCGATATCGCTGCAGTGCGCGAGGTTTGTGAGGCGATCCCGTTGAAGGTAATACTGGAAACTTGTCTGCTCAGCGATACCCAGATCGTTCAGGTTTGTGAAATGTGCCGCGAGTTGGATGTGGCTTTTGTTAAAACATCCACCGGCTTCAGTACTGGGGGAGCTCGTGAAGAACATGTCAAACTGATGCGAACGACGGTTGGTAGCGAGATGGGCGTCAAAGCATCTGGAGCCGTGCGCGATCAAGCAACCGCAGAAAAAATGATCGGCGCGGGTGCTACACGCATAGGTACCAGTTCAGGTATTGCGATTGTTTCTGGCAACAGCGCCTCTGCTTCCAGCTACTAAACTTGATCAAGCGCAGCAGGTATATCTGCACAGCCTAGCTACATTCGCGGCCCCAGCCATAGAGTTATTAATGCAGTTAGGGCCTGCAAGTTTGCGGCCTACCTGCAATTTGAAGTAACTTGAGTGTAGGCTGTGTCCTGTTAACCGTATATTTTGGGGTTCACCTACACCGATGGAAACAAGGCGCGACGAACGAATCAACCTGCTAGCCCAGGCATTAAAGCGTTCTGATAAAATTCACCTGAAAGAAGCCGCACAGCTGCTAGGCGTTTCGGAAATGACTATCCGGCGCGATCTCAGTGCTGAACCCACAGCGGTGCGGTTGTTAGGTGGCTACGTGGTGGCCGATCCACGCGCCACTGGGGTAACCCACTACTTTGTATCCGATCAAAAAGCCAGACAGGTGGCGGAGAAAAAGCGCATTGGTCTGCTGGCAGCGCCGTTAGTTAATGAAAACGATACGGTGTTCTTTGACTGTGGTACCACAACCCCAGCAATCATCGACGCAATTGCCGATGATCTGTCTTTCACCGCAGTGTGTCACTCACTCAATACTTTCCTGGCATTGCAGAATAAACCCAATTGCAAAGTGATCCTGTGCGGTGGTGAATTCAAGCCTAATAACGCCATTTTTACCGCTGTCGGCCAGCACAACGAACTGGATGCTATTTGCCCCAATGTTGCCTTTATATCTGCGGCGGGGATTGCGCTGCAACAGGGCGCAACCTGCTTCAACTTTGATGAACTAGCGATGAAACACAAGGCTATGGCCATGGCACAGCAGAAAATCCTGGTTGCCGACTACAGCAAATTTGCCGTAATCAGGTCAGTGTGCATCGGGCCACTAACGCTTTTTGATCGGGTAATTACCGACCGCCAGCCAGCAAAGGAGTTCGTCGATTTCTTCAGTGAGCATGCTATCACTCTGCGATTTTAAATCCCGCCCCGCTGTAGGCTGTTAAAAAACTTATTTCCCATGCTATTTATTGCGCAAATAATGCGCATTTTAGCCTGAAGGATCGTTAGTAACAGCTAATTACAGTTCAATATATTGCAACAACTTGCCAACGTTATTATTAAACAATGTGCCGTGAACGCGGTTAATTTCTTCACAGAAAATAACCGCACTCCTTTACCACAATTTTCATTCACAATATCTTCTTAACTTATTTGATTAAGATATGTTCACCCATCTCGATTTATATGATGAATAACAGTGTGTCTATTCCGAGATTATCTAGCAGGCTTACGGTTCCCATGCGACAGAAATACCATTAAAAACAATATCTTAATAAATAATACTTAATAGAGAAACGTGATCTTAATCACTAAAATAGCTTAATTAAGTTTTTGGGGTAGACCAGAGCCGACGCATAAAATATATTGCCCATCCAGTTTTAAACTCAGATTTTTATCTTGCCGTATGTCACATAGTCAACATTAAAATCTTAATAAAATTGCAAAATTTAGAAGCATTAAAATTCAAACAAAAGATTAACATTTGCATAAAACACCAACAAAAAATTCAAAAATGGCACAAACACGGTATATTGGAGCAAGATCACAGTTTTTTATTCTAACAATAGTTATCTTCTCGACAGCAAAAATCAGTAAAAAACAACTCTCTAACAGAATTTACAGCTTTATGCCATTTAACTACAGAAAATCATTTAGTTAGTTACCCGGTAATAGAGCCTGAGAGTAATTTGCATAATAAACAACCAGGGGCATTCATTCCCACAAAGAGCACCTAATTTTACCCTTAGCGACATGACAATAATTCCGCCAATGGGTTTTAACCTTCAGTTTTAGCTTTAATTTTAAGTTAACGTGTTCACCTCGGAGATATTTTATGGACACTACACATACCGGCACTATTGCCTCAGCAGAATCTGGTTCCAGCAGTACCTGGCGTAAAACCGACACTATGTGGATGTTGGGCCTTTACGGCACAGCTATTGGCGCAGGCGTCCTGTTCTTGCCAATCAACGCGGGTATCGGTGGTTTGATCCCATTGATCATCATGGCCATTATTGCCTTCCCGATGACCTACTTTGCCCACCGCGGTCTGTGCCGCTTCGTTTTATCGGGTAAAAACCCAGGGGAAGACATCACTGTCGTAGTAGAAGAACACTTCGGTAACGGCGCAGGTAAGTTGATTACCCTGCTTTATTTCTTCGCTATCTACCCTATTCTGTTGGTGTATAGCGTCGCCATCACCAACACCGTAGACAGCTTTATCACCCACCAGCTCGGCATGGCTTCGCCACCGCGCGCCATTCTGTCACTGATTCTGATTGTCGGCCTGATGTGCATCGTGCGTTTCGGTGAGCAAGCAATTGTGAAAACGATGAGTATTCTGGTTTTCCCGTTTGTTGCTGTACTCATGCTGCTGGCGCTGTACCTGATCCCTAACTGGAGCGGTGCCATCTTCGAAAACGTTTCTCTCTCAAACTCCAGCAGTGGTTTGGGGCACGGCCTGATAGTCACCCTATGGCTGGCCATTCCTGTCATGGTGTTCTCCTTCAACCATTCACCGATTATCTCAGCTTTTGCGGTGGCAAAACGGGAAGAATACGGTGATGGTGCAGAGAAGAAGTGTTCCCGCATTCTGGCTTACGCACACACCATGATGGTGTTGACCGTCATGTTCTTTGTATTCAGTTGCGTACTAAGCCTTTCCCCAGCAGATCTGGCCGAAGCCAAAGCGCAGAACATTTCTATTCTGTCCTATCTGGCCAACCATTTTCATAACCCGATGATCGAGTATATCGCGCCGTTTATCGCTTTTATCGCCATCACCAAGTCGTTTCTGGGTCACTACCTGGGTGCCCGTGAAGGTTTTAACGGTTTAATTACCAAATCGATGAAAAGCCGCGGCAAAACCATCAGTAGCAATAGATTGAACCGTATCACCGCAATCTTCATGTTGGTGACAACCTGGATAGTCGCAACGTTGAACCCAAGTATTCTGGGTATGATCGAGAGCCTGGGCGGCCCAATCATCGCTATGCTGTTGTTCTTGATGCCGATGTATGCCATCCACAAAGTCCCGGCCATGCGCAAATACAGCGGTCACGTCAGTAACGTCTTCGTGGTCTTGATGGGGTTGATTGCCATTTCAGCAATCCTATTCACCCTGTTCGGTTAATCACTCTTGGCCGGTGCTTCGGCACCGGCTCCTGCCCTTGCCCCGATTCTGTGACCTGACTGTGCCCCCCACTCCCTGGTGTAGCCCACCAGCAATCGCACAGTCGCTCGAAAGTTCAAGGGTTAAATTCTGCAAAAGGAAGCGAGACCATGGTCAGCGTTTTCGACATTTTCAAAATTGGCATCGGCCCATCCAGTTCTCACACCGTCGGCCCCATGAAGGCTGGCAAACAGTTTACCGAAGATTTGATTGCTGCCGGGCAACTTCGCAGCGCCACGAGAGTGGTCGTTGACGTCTTCGGTTCACTATCACTGACTGGCAAAGGACATAAAACCGATATCGCGATCATTATGGGGTTGGCGGGTAATTTGCCTCATGATGTAGAGATCGACAGTATTCCTGCTTTTATCCTCGATGTGGAACAACGTGGCCGTTTGCCTTTGGCTAATGGCCAACATGAAGTCGACTTCCCGCTGCAAGGCAGCATGAACTTCCACAATACCAACCTGCCACTGCACGAGAATGGAATGCGCATCAGCGCCTATGCTGGCGATCAATTACTGCACAGCAAAACCTATTACTCTATCGGTGGCGGTTTCATCGTCGATGAAGAACATTTCGGGCAATCGGCCAATGATACATCGGAAATTCCCTACCCTTACCGTTCTGCGCAAGACTTGCAGCAGCACTGCAAAGATACCGGACTTTCTCTTTCCGGGTTGGTGATGCAGAACGAACTGGCGTTGCGGAGTAAAGCGGAAATCGAAGCCCATTTCGCCAATGTCTGGCAAGTGATGAAAACCGGCATAGAGCGAGGTATGAATACCGAAGGTTTGCTGCCTGGCCCGATGAAAGTTCAGCGCCGTGCCGCGCCATTGCGCCGCCTTCTGGTAACCGGTGACAAGAACAATATCGATCCTATGAATGTGGTGGATTGGATCAACATGTTCGCATTCGCAGTCAATGAAGAGAATGCCGCCGGGGGACGCGTGGTGACAGCTCCTACCAACGGAGCCTGTGGCATCATTCCCGCCGTGCTGGCGTATTACGACCAGTTTATTCGCCCAGTAAATACCAATTCTTATAGTCGTTTTTTCCTGACTTCAGGCGTCATTGGTGCGCTCTTTAAGATGAACGCATCTATTTCTGGCGCTGAGGTTGGTTGCCAGGGCGAGGTTGGTGTTGCCTGTTCAATGGCCGCTGCCGGGCTGGCAGAACTAATGGGAGGTAGCCCTTCCCAAGTGTGTGTCGCTGCAGAAATTGCCATGGAGCACCACCTTGGCCTGACTTGCGATCCCGTCGCTGGTCAGGTCCAGGTACCTTGTATCGAGCGTAACGCCATTTCCGCCGTTAAGGCCGTCAACGCCGCACGCATGGCATTACGTCGTACCAGCGAACCGCGCGTATGCCTGGATAAAGTGATCGAAACCATGTACGAGACAGGGAAAGATATGAATGCCAAATACCGTGAAACTTCTCAGGGTGGTTTGGCTATAAAGATCGTTGCTTGTAACTGATAACCCGAGGGGGCCACGGGGGCCCCCTAGAGAAGATGCAATCTTTGAAGATTATCAACCACCAAACCACTGACTCAGCTTCATCATGACAAAATCCCACATGCGGCTGAAGATGTTCCCCTCTTTGACTTCCTGCATCACCACCAGTGGATGCTGTTCGATGGTTTTACCATCGAGCTGAAACTCAATGGTACCGACCACCTGATCCTTTGCCAACGGTGCTTCCAATGTCGGCTGATTAAGTTTGTAGGTAGCTTTCAGGTTTTTCATCTGCCCTTTCGGAATAGTCACTGACGCATCTTTTGCCACGCCCAGTGGCACTTCACCCACGTCACCAAACCACACTTTCTGGGTAACAAACGCTTTATCTGCTTTGAGCGGCGTCGCGGTTTCAAAGAAACGGAAGCCCCAGGTCAATAGCTTCTCGCTTTCACTGAAACGGATCCGATCGCTCGGAGCACCCAGCACCACCGAAATCAAGCGCATTGGGCCTTCGGTAGCCGAAGCCACCAGATTATGCCCGGCTCCGCTGGTAAAGCCGGTCTTGATACCATCCACATTCAGATTGCTGTTCCATAACAGCCGATTACGGTTTATCTGGCGGATTTTGTTGAAAGTATATTCTTTCTCTTTATGCACCGCATATTCATCCGGCACATCACGGATCAGCGCCTGGCTCAGTAACGCCATATCACGAGCGGTACTGTATTGCCCTTCAGCATCCAGGCCATGAACGGTAAGAAAATGGGTATTTTGCAGGCCAAGGGATTTAGCGTAGTTATTCATCAACCCGACGAAAGAGTCCTGGCTGCCCGCCACGAAATCTGCCAGAGCAATACTGGCGTCGTTGCCAGATTGAATAACAATGCCTTTATTCAGTTCCGAAACCGGTACTTTATCGCCCGGTTTAATAAACATCAGTGAAGAGCCACGCAGGGCCGGGTTCCCGGTTGCCCAGGCATCTTTACCAACGGTAACCAGATCGTCAGGTTTTATTTTGCCCGCTTTCATCGCCTGGCCGATCACATAACTGGACATGATTTTAGTCAGGCTTGCAGGATCAAGGCGAGTATCTGCATTGCCTTCGGCCAGGATCTTGCCACTGTTGTAATCCATCAGCACGTAGGCTTTGGCATCAACCTGGGGAGCGGCAGGGGCATCGGCTGCCCTTAAGCTGGGAACGACCAATAACAAGACGCCTACACCGAGGGTCAGTTTACCAAGGGGGGTAGAAAATTTTTTTTTCATCATTACGTCGCCAGAGTGTCCATTTAAACCATTGAAATAGCGTTAACTTTCAAACATGTTCACGTTTTCAGCCAACTAGCGAAGGTGACTCGAAAGAGTGCTGCTAACCGCAGAACATAACGCGTTATGCATTTTGACCAGCACAATCTGAAAGAGCCCTAGCCGTGAGTTTATTAGATCCCACCTGTTTTTACAGGGATTAGTCTGGTTTTTCTCCATTTTTACATAACTGTACGCTCTCGACGGAAAATGAGTAGGCAAACCGTCAATAAATTGTCTTCGCACTGTCATCAAAATTTCTTATGATTTTGCGATCTCTTTGTGGCCATCGCCTAGTAGCCAACGGCTTCCGCTACTCTGTATACCCCATTACGTTCCTTGCCGGAGAAAAATTGATGGATTTAGCCCTTTTCGACCTGGATGAAACCTTGATTGACGATGACAGTGCCAGCCTGTGGATCCGCTGGCTGATTGCTGAAGGTTTTGCGCCAACTGAGCTGGGGCAACAAGAACAACGGTTGATGCAGTCTTACCATCAGGGAAAACTCTCGATGGAAGATTACATGAAGGCGACGCTGGCACCGTTGGTGGGGCTAAGCACACAAACCGTTGCTGGTTGGGTACAACGCTACATTCGCCGGGATATTCTGCCACGCGTTTACCCTGCAGCACGCGAGCGCTTGCTGTGGCACCGTGAACGAGGCGACTACATCCTGGTGATTTCCGCCACCGGCGAGCATCTGGTAACGCCAATTGCTGAACATTTGGGGGCAGATGGCGCGCTGGCGATTGGGGTTGAAGTGGCTGAGGACCGTTTTACTGGCAATACCTACGGCACCATGACTTATCAACAGGGCAAAGTTGTCCGTCTGGAGCAGTGGTTGCAACAGCACCCAGAACTGAAATTTGATCACCGCCATGGCTATAGTGACTCTATTAATGATAGAGCCATGCTGGAATACGTTGACAGCGCTACGGTGATCAATCCAACCAGCGAGCTGGCTGCACTCGCCACACAATCTGGCTGGGAGGTATGCCACTGGCAACGTTAGCGTTTTCTGGGTGACAAAAGTCGCTTTGTAGCGTAGGTATAGAGGCCACTTTATCTAACGTATAGAGAGGCTGATTATGCTTACCATCTGGGGACGCGAAAACTCGACCAATGTTAAAAAAGCACTTTGGTGTGCCGCAGAATTAGGGCTGAACTTCTCCCACATCAACGCGGGGGGCGTTTATGGCAAGGTTAACGAAGAGCCTTTCCGCTCGCTGAATCCCAATGGATTGGTGCCTCTATTGCAAGATGATGACTTTACACTGTGGGAGTCCAATACCATCGTACGTTATCTGGCGGCAAAATTTGGTCAGGCGCCATTTTATCCGAATGACATTCAAGCGCGTGCCAAAGCGGAAAAATGGATGGACTGGCAAACCTCAACCATTTCAGCCCCTTTTCGCACCATCTTAAGGGGAATAGTTCGCAGCCAGCCGGAACAACGCGATATGGCCCAAATTGAAGCCGCGATTGCCGAAATGGAACAACACTTGGAAATCGTAGAACAAACGTTAGCTGGCCAAGCGTATCTTTCCGGGGACGAGTTTGGTATCGGGGATATTCCACTCGGTAGCTTTATTTATGCCTGGTTTGAAATGCCGATCAAACGCCAGCCGCGCCCGCATCTGGAACGTTGGTACCAGAGTCTTTGCGCTCGCCCTGCCTACCAGAGCGCAGTAATGACCGCACTTACCTGATTGCCACCGTACGAAAATTACCATGGAGCCATTCTCAAGGATGCCAGTCTTTTATTTACAGGTACGTAGAAACCACCTCACACTGAAGGAACTGGAGAGCAAGAAGAGCGCCTCGGGTACCGCTGCATTCAGCACCCAACGGTTGCTGATCGGCCAATTCTTTGTTGCCGAGGCCTGCTTATATTACCTGGTACCGCAATTCTTTCCCGGCTTCATCAACCAGTTAAAGCGACGCCATTTAAGTTACCGCGTTCTGGTTCATGCGCAGGAAATGCTGGAAGGGGGTGTTAGCCAGGTTGAACAGCGGATCCTACAGGAGTTTATCGTAGCAAGCTTTCCCAGAGCAGACAGCACCGTTTACGCCGGGCCTCAAACCCTGAGTGATGAATTCGTGAAGCGTATCATTCAGCTCAACTCGGATAAGGTGATTACCGCCGCCGACCTCAAGTTTTAACCTTAGCTGCAACGGCTTACGTCGCAGCTAGCCAAGCCCATTTCAAACACCAACTCTCAACATGTTTACGTTCTGAATTCATCGAAATCACTAAGTTTTAAGCGATCTCAAGCAGCCACTCTTTAATATAAATTTCAATATGTTGCATTTTACTTAAACTGTGCTTAAGTTAACTGATTGAACGAGGAGGAATGATGAATATCACCATAACAGACGAATTACGCATAGAAGATACCGAAGAAATTCGCAACCATTTGAAAACTCACAATCGCCAGTTTGTTGGCGAAATACTCAATAAAAACATTGGGGTATTTTTCCTGGATGATAATGGTACCAAGATAGCCGGGTTGACCGGGAGCACGCTGGGCCTGTGGTTGAATATCGATCTCTTATGGGTTTCAGAGACATTACGTGGCAGAGGTGTAGGGAGCAAGTTAATACGAGCAGCGGAGGAACATGCTGTTGCCAATGGTTGCCGTTTCTCTCGTGTTGATACCTTCAGTTTCCAGGCCAAGCCATTCTACGAAAAACTTGGTTATCAACTGCAGATGATGCTGCACAACTGCCCGGTAGAGCATGAACGCTATTTCTTCACCAAAACCCTAGCTGACCCAAGGTAGCGCTGTGGAAGCCCAAACGATGGTGGTCAACTGCGTAGCCTACAAGGCTGGCAAACGGCTGAATGACATCACGATTGATGAGATCAGTGAAGTGGTCAAGGAACCGGGTACCTTTATCTGGCTCGGCTTGTGGCAACCTGAAGACGCATTTATGCGTAAGATCCAGCAAGAGTTTGGTCTTCACGATCTCGCCATTGAAGATGCACTTTGCGCCCACCAGCGCCCAAAAATAGAAACCTATGGCGACTCACTGTTTATCGTGGTGAAAACCGCACAATGGGTGAACGAAGAGGTCGAATATGGCGAAACTCACTTTTTCGTTGGCAAAAACTTCCTGGTAACCGTTCGTCACGGTGCCTCTTCCAGTTATGCCCCTATACGCGCCAAAGTGGAAGAAAATCCGAAACAGCTCAGCTATGGGCCAGGATTTGCCATGTATTCCGTGTTGGATTTCGTGGTGGATAATTACCGCCATATCGTTGGCAAATTTGAAGCGATGATCGAAGATATCGAATCCAATATGTTCAGATCAGAGTTTGACGAAACCGCTATCGAAAACGTGTACATCCTGCGGCGTCATCTGCTAGGGCTGCGCAATGCGGCCCTGCCAATGGATGAGATCTGTAATCAACTGATTCACCTGCATGAAGACGTGATCCACAAAGAGTTGCGTGCCTATGTGCGGGACGTGCAAGACCATGCCCGGCAGGTGGCCACAACCTTGGACGATATGCGGGAAATGCTGACTAACGCCATGCACGTTAATCTGGCACTGGTAACAGTAAAGCAAAACGAAGTGGTAAAACGGTTGGCTGGCTGGGGAGCGATCCTGGCGATCCCGACGGTGATCTTCAGCCTGTATGGAATGAACTTTGCCGATATGCCGGAACTGAAATTCCCTTGGGCCTATCACACCACGTTAGGGATTACGGTTGTCGGTTGTATTTTTCTATACCGAAAACTCAAGCATTCCGGCTGGTTATAACAACAACGCTGCTTTGCAAAAAGCGGCCTGTGAACCACTGGTCGCGTAAGCCGCTTATAACGCCAGATAAGATATAAACCCAAAATAATTCGAGTTGCTTGTAGGCGGCAACTGAGTGACAAATCGGTCAGGAACCGATTTGAACAGCGCTTGCGCTGCCCGAAGGGTGAGCCTCAGGGATGAGGCTCATTAACCCCTAGGAGCATAGATAAACTATGTGACTAGGGTGAACGAGGGCAGCCAACACCCAAGCAACTTGAAGTATGAAGGGTATAAACCCTTTTATTTATGCCGGTGCATATTAACGGTGTAATTTCGCGTTGCTCAAGTGTAAAATCCGCCCGTTTCTTCTTTGGATTGAGCTATGTCACAGAATATGACCCCAAAAGCCCCCCGTGTCGGCTTTGTTTCACTCGGTTGCCCGAAAAACCTTGTTGATTCTGAACGGATCCTGACAGAACTGCGTAATGAAGGTTACCAGGTGGTGCCACGCTATGATGATGCCGAACTGGTGATCGTCAATACCTGCGGTTTCATCGACAGTGCCGTACAAGAGTCGCTGGAAGCGATCGGTGAAGCATTGAACGAGAACGGCAAGGTGATTGTGACCGGCTGCCTGGGTGCCAAAGAAAACCAGATCCGTGAAGTGCATCCCAAAGTATTGGAGATTACCGGGCCGCACAGCTACGAACAGGTTTTATCCCATGTTCACCAATATGTGCCGAAACCGGAGCATAACCCTTTTACCAGCCTGGTTCCGGCCCAGGGTGTGAAGCTGACGCCAAAGCACTACGCCTACCTGAAGATTTCTGAAGGCTGTAATCACCGTTGTACGTTCTGCATCATCCCTTCGATGCGCGGTGATTTAGACAGCCGCCCAATCGGCTCGGTGCTGGATGAAGCTAAACGCCTGGTCGCAGCGGGAGTGAAAGAACTGCTGGTGATTTCGCAAGATACCTCAGCCTATGGCGTGGATATTAAGCACCGTACCGGTTTCTGGAATGGCCAACCGGTGAAAACCAGCATGGTCAGTCTGTGCGAGCAGCTTTCAAGCTTGGGTGTCTGGGTTCGTCTGCACTACGTTTATCCATACCCACATGTGGATGATGTGATCCCATTAATGGCGGAAGGTAAAATTCTGCCTTATCTGGATATTCCACTGCAGCACGCCAGCCCGAAAATCCTCAAGCTGATGAAGCGCCCTGGTGCGGTGGAACGTACCTTGGAACGCATCAAACGTTGGCGTGAAATCTGCCCTGAGTTAACGCTGCGCTCTACTTTCATTGTTGGCTTCCCTGGTGAAACCGAAGAAGATTTCCAGATGCTGTTGGATTTCCTCAAAGAAGCCAAACTGGATCGCGTGGGTTGCTTCAAGTACAGCCCGGTAGAGGGCGCTGCCGCTAACGAATTGGCGGATCAGGTTCCTGAAGAGGTAAAAGAAGAGCGCTATCACCGCTTCATGCAGTTGCAGCAACAAATCTCTGCTCAGCGGTTGCAAGACAAGATTGGCAGAGAAGTCTTGGTGTTGATCGACGAAGTAGATGAAGAAGGCGCGATTGGCCGAAGCATGGCCGACGCACCTGAAATTGACGGGGCAGTCTACCTGAACGGTGAAACCGG
The DNA here is from genome assembly GCF_044865145.1 of Serratia aquatilis. Lineage (NCBI taxonomy): Bacteria > Pseudomonadati > Pseudomonadota > Gammaproteobacteria > Enterobacterales > Yersiniaceae > Serratia > Serratia aquatilis. The sequence goes on from NZ_CP173186.1 coordinate 3,383,424, forward strand.
GGTGAAGGTCGGCGATATCGTCAAAGTGAAAATCGAAAACGCTGACGAGTACGATCTTTGGGGCTCTCGGGCCTAACCTGTTGCCGGGCTGCTATCTTAGCCCGGCAATCGGCATCAGCTTACCGGCATGCGTGCCGGATCCGGATATTGATATTCAAACCCGAGCTCTCGGCAAATGCGGCTACCATCCACCAGCCGCCCTTCTTCTTCACTGTCTTCAGCAAACTGCGGCGGTTGCAGATGCAACTGCTCTGCCAGCGCCGGATAAAACTCACGTTTGGTCGGGTGGCCAGGAGCGCAGAGATTATAAATGTGCCCCCCTTTGGGCAGTTTCAGTAACAATTGAATTGCCGCAATCACATCATCCTGATGCACCAGATTGACCCCTTGCCCTCCCCCTTTAACATCAACTTTACCCGCCAGGAAACGGCCCGGATGGCGATCGGTACCCACCAGCCCCGCCAACCGCAGAATATCTACTGAAGTATTGGGTAATTTATGCAGCCACTGCTCCAGTTCAGCCAACACGCGTCCTGAAGGTGTTACAGGTTTGAGTGGCGAATCTTCACCTACCGTACCTGTCGTTTCACCATAAACCGAGGTTGAACTGGTAAAAATAATATGCGGAACCCCAAACGCTATTGCACTGTCTACCAGCATGCGTACGGCATGAAAGTAACCCTCACTGCCTTCAACGGTTCGCCGCGCCGGTAAGGTAATCACCAGCACATCTGCGTACAGAAGCTGCTCCAAATCCCCTGCATCGCAAATCAGTTCTGGCGTCAGTTCGAGCTGATAACATTCAATACCGCTCATTCGTGCTGCTTCTACGCCGTCTGGTGTCGTTTTACTGCCAACCACTTCAAACCCGCGGCTCATCAACGATAAGGCCAACGGCATTCCCAACCAACCCAGGCCAACAATGGCGACTTTTTTCATCGGTTTCCTCTCATCAAGATCGCAGCGTTCGACGGCTCAAGGCTACGCCACTCCTTAGGGTGATACAATCGGTTCACATTAAGGTTAGATCAAGTCAGGCTGAGTACCCCAATTGCACACCGGTGCAGGTAAGGCACTCAGCCTATAGCCAACTGATAAATCTAATTTTTCAGTAAATTAAATTTTAAACCGCAAAAAAGAGTTGCAAGTTACATAGGGGATAGTTTAGCTTAATCAGCAACTCAGCATCGGCTGGTTTAATTTAAAGAGAAATTACATGACTCGCGTCCAGTTCAACCACCATCATCACCATCACCCAGACTAGTCTTTCGGGCGATGTGTGCTGGAAGACAGTTGTTGAATCTTCCAGTGGCGCGTAGAACGTAAAAACGCAAGAGAAAGCCCTCGGAAGATATCTTCCGAGGGTTTTTTTTGTGCTTCGGACAGATAGAAAATTAGTTTTTTATAATAAATTCATAAAATTACAGATTAAACAGAGGTTACCATGTTGGACAAAACACGTTTACGGATAGCAATGCAGAAATCAGGCCGCCTGAGTGAAAACTCCCAGGAGCTACTGGCCCGCAGTGGTATCAAGATCAACCTGCAACAACAGCGCCTGATTGCCTTCGCCGAGAATATGCCGATTGATATCCTGCGCGTGCGTGACGACGATATTCCTGGCCTGGTAATGGATGGTGTGGTCGATCTCGGTATCATCGGTGAGAACGTGCTGGAAGAAGAACTGCTTAACCGCCGTGCACAAGGTGAAGACCCACGCTACTACATGCTGCGCCGTCTGGATTTTGGTGGCTGCCGGTTATCGCTGGCCGCACCGCTGGACAGCGAATATAACGGCCCGCAAAGCCTGCAAGACTCCCGTATCGCTACCTCTTACCCGCATCTGCTCAAGCAGTATCTCGATAAACAAGGCGTTCGTTTTAAATCCTGCCTGCTAAACGGTTCGGTGGAAGTCGCGCCACGTGCTGGCCTGGCGGATGCCATTTGCGATCTGGTCTCTACCGGCGCAACTCTGGAAGCCAATGGTCTGCGGGAAGTAGAAGTGATTTACCGCTCCAAAGCCTGCCTGATCCAGCGCGACGGGGAAATGCCAGAAGCTAAACAGCAACTGATCGACCGCCTGTTAACCCGTATCCAGGGGGTGATCCAGGCCCGTGAATCCAAATACATCATGCTGCATGCACCGAGTGAACGTCTGGACGAGATCGTCGCGCTGCTGCCGGGTGCCGAACGCCCAACTATTCTGCCACTGGCTGGCTCACAGAACCGCGTCGCAATGCACATGGTCAGCAGTGAAACCCTGTTCTGGGAAACCATGGAAAAACTGAAAGCTCTGGGTGCCAGTTCTATTCTGGTGCTGCCAATCGAGAAGATGATGGAGTAACGCCATGCCTAGCTTCAATACCGTCGTCAATTGGGCCAGTTGCAGCACCGAACAGCGTGCTGAACTGCTGATGCGTCCGGCCATTTCCGCCTCGGACAGCATTACCCGTACGGTGCGCGAGATCCTCGACAACGTGAAAACTCAGGGTGACAGTGCCTTGCGTGAATACAGCGCCAAATTTGACAAGGCTGAGGTTGCCGCATTACGCGTCACAGCCGAACAGATTGAACAGGCCTGCGCACGTTTGGGAGAAGAGATTAAGCAGGCAATGGCCGTTGCCGTTACCAACGTGGAAACCTTCCACAACGCACAAAAGCTGCCACCGGTTGATGTAGAGACAATGCCCGGTGTGCGCTGCCAGCAAGTCACGCGCCCGATAGACTCGGTCGGCCTGTATATCCCAGGCGGATCTGCACCACTGTTCTCAACCGTGTTGATGTTGGCCACACCAGCACGTATTGCCGGTTGCCGCCGAGTGGTGCTCTGCTCGCCGCCGCCAATTGCCGATGAGATCCTCTATGCCGCCAAACTCTGTGGCGTGCAGGAAGTATTTCAGGTCGGTGGTGCACAGGCAATTGCCGCCATGGCCTTCGGCACCGACTCGGTGCCCCGGGTGGATAAAATTTTCGGGCCGGGCAACGCATTCGTGACCGAAGCCAAACGCCAGATCAGCCAACGGTTGGATGGTGCGGCAATCGACATGCCCGCCGGTCCTTCCGAAGTGCTGGTGATTGCCGACGGAGGAGCCACCCCGGCGTTTGTGGCTTCCGATCTGCTCTCCCAAGCCGAACATGGCCCGGATTCGCAGGTCATTCTGTTAACACCTGATGCCGCCATGGCTGAGGCGGTAGCAGAAGCGGTTGCACAACAGTTGGCACAGTTACCCCGTGCGGAAACCGCCAGCCAGGCACTGGCCAGCAGCCGATTGATCGTCGCGCAGGATTTGGCCGAGTGCGTGGCAATCAGCAACCAGTATGGCCCAGAACACCTGATCATCCAGACCCGCAATGCGCGCGAACTGGTGGACAGCATCACCAGTGCCGGTTCAGTGTTCCTCGGCGACTGGTCACCTGAATCTGCTGGCGATTATGCCTCGGGCACCAACCACGTGCTACCGACCTATGGCTATACCGCCACCTGCTCCAGTTTAGGTTTGGCGGATTTCCAAAAGCGTATGACGGTGCAGGAACTGACCCCACAAGGTTTTATGACGCTGGCACCCACCATTGAAGTTCTGGCGGCCGCCGAACAGCTGATCGCCCACAAGAACGCCGTGACCTTACGTGTTGCCGCGCTGAAGGAGCAAGCATGAGCATTGAAGAATTAGCACGTAAAAACGTGCGCGAGCTGACGCCGTATCAGTCGGCACGCCGTTTAGGCGGCAAAGGTGACGTGTGGTTGAATGCCAACGAATACCCGGTTGCACCAGAGTTCCAACTGACGGCCCAGACTTTCAACCGCTACCCGGAGTGTCAGCCGGTACTGGTGATTGAGCGCTATGCCGCTTATGCCGGTGTCAGCAAGGAACAGGTACTCGTCAGCCGTGGTGCAGATGAAGGCATCGAATTGCTGATCCGCGCATTCTGTGAACCCGGCAAGGACGCTATTCTGTTCTGCCCACCGACCTATGGCATGTACGCCGTCAGTGCCGAGACGTTCGGTGTTGAGCGCCGTACCGTTGCCGCCAAAGAGGATTGGCAGCTCGATTTACCCGCCATTGCCGCCAGCCTGGACAATGTAAAACTGATCTACGCCTGCAGCCCCAATAATCCGACGGGGAATCTGCTGGATCCCAATGACCTGCGCGCTCTTTTGGAAATGACTAAGGGTAAAGCGATCGTTGCCATTGACGAAGCCTATATCGAATTCTGTCCGCAAGCATCGGTTGTTGGCTGGCTGAAAGATTATCCGCATCTGGTGGTATTGCGTACATTGTCGAAAGCCTTTGCGCTAGCGGGTCTGCGTTGTGGTTTTACGCTGGCTAATGAAGAGGTGATCGCCCTGCTGCTGAAAGTGATCGCCCCTTATCCGCTCTCTACCCCGGTGGCCGATATCGCCGCCCAGGCATTGAGCGCTGAGGGAGTCGGCGTTATGCGCCAGCGAGTAGCAGAGATCGCGGCAAACCGCAGTTGGTTGCAGCAGGCGTTGCAGGCATGCGCCTGTGTGGAAAAGGTCTTCAGCAGCGAAAGCAACTACCTGCTGGTACGCTTTTTCGCCTCGAGTCCGGTCTTTAAAACCCTATGGGATCAGGGAATTATCCTGAGAGACCAAAATAAACAGCCTGGCCTTTCCGGCTGCCTACGTATCACCATAGGCACCCGCAATGAATGCCAGCGCGTCGTCGATGCCCTCAACACTTTACCCGGCGCATAGGAGCCCATGTGAGCCAGAAATTTCTTTTTATTGACCGCGACGGCACACTGATTGCTGAACCACCAGAAGATTTTCAGGTTGATCGCCTGGACAAACTGGCGCTGGAACCGGATGTTATCCCTTCACTGCTGGCTTTGCAGCAGGCGGGCTTCACTCTGGTGATGATCACCAATCAGGACGGCCTCGGTACCGCCAGCTTCCCGCAGGAAACTTTCGATCCTCCGCACAATCTGATGATGCAGATCCTCAGTTCGCAAGGTGTCAAATTCGAAGATATTCTGATCTGCCCGCACAAGCCGGAAGATAATTGCGAATGCCGTAAACCGAAAACCGCGATGGTCAAAGGCTACCTGACGCCAGGCGTAATGGATGTAGCCAACAGCTATGTGATTGGCGATCGCCAGACCGATATTCAGCTAGCCAACAATATGGGCATTCAGGGTTTGCTCTACCAACGCCAAACGCTGGGTTGGAAAACAATCACTGATCAATTGACCAAACGCGACCGCCACGCGCACGTTAATCGCGTCACCAAAGAGACACAGATTGATGTGAATGTCTGGCTGGACCGTGAAGGCGGCAGCAAGATCAAAACCGGCGTCGGTTTCTTCGATCATATGCTGGATCAGATCGCCACTCACGGCGGCTTCCGCATGGACATTCAGGTGAACGGTGATTTGTACATCGACGATCACCATACGGTGGAAGACACCGGGCTGGCGCTGGGTGAAGCACTCAGCAAAGCGTTGGGCGACAAACGCGGTATTGCGCGCTTCGGCTTCGTATTGCCGATGGATGAATGCCTGGCGCGTTGCGCTCTGGACATCTCCGGGCGCCCGCACCTGGAATACAAGGCGGAATTCAACTACCAGCGCGTGGGCGATCTCAGCACCGAAATGGTCGAGCACTTCTTCCGCTCGCTGTCTTATTCCATGGCCTGCACCCTGCATCTGAAAACCAAAGGCAGAAACGACCACCACCGGGTCGAAAGCCTGTTCAAGGTGTTTGGCCGCACATTGCGCCAAGCCATTCGGGTTGAGGGCAACACGCTGCCAAGCTCGAAAGGAGTGTTGTGATGAACGTGGTGATCCTGGATACCGGTTGCGCCAACCTTGCTTCCGTTACCTATGCGGTTCAACGCTTAGGCTACCAGCCGGAAGTGAGCCGCGCCCCGGAGATCGTGTTGCGTGCCGATAAACTGTTTTTGCCCGGTGTCGGCACCGCGCAGGCGGCTATGGCGCAGTTGCAGCAGCGCGAACTGATTGACCTGATTAAAGCCTGTACTCAACCCGTACTGGGTATCTGCCTGGGTATGCAGTTACTGGCTGAGAACAGTGAGGAAAGTGGCGGGATCAAAACGCTGGGGATTATTGATACGCCGGTTAAACAGATGACCGACTTGGGACTGCCTTTGCCGCACATGGGCTGGAACCAGATAACGTCTCAAGCAGGTAACCACCTGTTCCGTGGCATCGAGGACGGTGCTTACTTCTACTTCGTTCATAGCTATGCGATGCCGATATGCACAAGCACCATCGCTCAGGCGGACTACGGCGAGCCCTTCACCGCCGCCGTGCAAAAAGACAACTTCTTTGGCGTGCAGTTTCATCCCGAGCGTTCTGGCAGGGCTGGAGCTCAACTGTTGAAAAATTTCCTGGAGATGTAGGCAGCATGATTATTCCCGCTTTGGATTTGATCGACGGTAACGTTGTGCGCCTGCATCAGGGCGACTACGACCAAAAACGCGACTACGGTAGTGACCCATTGCCGCGCCTGCAAGATTACCAGCTGCAAGGCGCACAAGTGCTGCATCTGGTTGATCTTACCGGTGCCAAAGACCCGGCAGCACGCCAGATCCCTTTGCTGCGCAAGCTGCTGGCAGGTGTAAGCGTCCCGGTTCAGGTTGGCGGTGGCATTCGCAATGAGCAAGACGTATCTGCTCTATTGGAAGCCGGAGCAAGCCGCGTGGTGATTGGTTCCACCGCCGTAAAACAGCCAGAAATGGTGCAAGAATGGTTTAAGCGCTACGGTGCTGATGCCATGGTGTTGGCACTGGATGTTCGTATCGATGCGGCAGGCAACAAGCACGTTGCCATCAGCGGCTGGCAGGAGAACTCAAATACCACGCTGGAGCAGGTGGTTGAACAGTATCTGCCGTTCGGCCTGAAACACGTTCTGTGCACCGATATTTCACGCGATGGTACCTTGGCAGGTTCCAACGTGGCATTGTATCGGGAAGTCTGCCAGCGCTACCCGCAGATCGCCTTCCAGGCATCTGGCGGCATCGGTAATCTGGACGACATTGCCCAACTGCGCGGCAGTGGTGTGAACGGTGTGATCGTGGGGCGTGCCCTGCTGGAGAATAAATTCAGCGTCGAGGAGGCTATTGCATGCTGGCAAAACGGATAATCCCCTGTCTGGACGTAAAAGACGGGCAAGTGGTTAAAGGCGTGCAGTTCCGCAACCATGAAATCATTGGCGACATCGTGCCGTTGGCCCAGCGTTACGCGCAGGAAGGTGCCGATGAGTTGGTGTTTTATGATATCACCGCCTCAAGCGATGGCCGCGTGGTGGATAAAAGCTGGGTTTCCCGCGTAGCGGAAGTGATTGATATTCCTTTCTGTGTTGCCGGGGGGATTAAAAGTGCCGAAGACGCCAGCCAAATTCTCTCTTTCGGCGCAGATAAAATCTCTATCAACTCACCGGCGCTGGCGGACCCGACGCTGATCAGCCGTTTGGCCGATCGCTTTGGTGTGCAGTGCATCGTGGTCGGGATCGACACCTGGTATGAAGAGGCCACTGGCAAGTATCATGTCAACCAGTACACCGGAGATGAGAGCCGCACTCGGGTAACCGAATGGCAAACACTCGATTGGGTACAGGAAGTGCAAAAGCGCGGTGCTGGCGAGATTGTGCTTAATATGATGAACCAGGATGGCGTGCGTAACGGCTATGACCTGGAACAACTCCGCCGGGTACGTGAAGTGTGCAAAGTGCCCCTGATCGCATCCGGCGGTGCTGGCACCATGGAACACTTCCTGGAAGCCTTCCGGGATGCCAACGTAGACGGTGCACTGGCAGCCTCGGTATTCCATAAGCAGATCATTAACATTGGGGAACTGAAAAGGTTCCTGAAGGAATTTGGCGTGGAGATTCGCGTGTGTTAACAGAACAACAGAAAAACAAGCTGGACTGGGAAAAAACCGGCAACCTGCTGCCGGCCATCGTTCAACACGCCGTTTCTGGTGAAGTGCTGATGCTGGGGTATATGGATCGGGAAGCGCTGGCCGTGACCGAACAGAGCGGCAAGGTGACGTTTTACTCGCGCACCAAGCAACGCCTGTGGACCAAGGGCGAAAGCTCGGGCAACGTGCTTAACGTGGTCAGCATCACGCCAGACTGCGATAACGATACCCTGCTGGTGCTAGCCAACCCGGTCGGCCCTACCTGCCATTTGGGTAATAACAGTTGCTTCCACCCGGCGGCTAGCGATTGGGGTTTCCTGTATCAACTTGAGCAATTGCTGGCCGAGCGTAAAACCGCCAGCCCGGATAGCTCTTACACCGCCAAGCTGTATGCCAGCGGCACCAAGCGCATCGCACAGAAAGTGGGTGAAGAAGGGGTTGAAACCGCCTTAGCCGCCACGGTAAACGACCGTGAAGAGCTGACCAACGAGGCTTCGGACCTGATTTACCACCTGTTGGTACTGCTGCAGGATCAGGATCTGGACTTGAGCAAGGTGATTGGTCGCCTGCGCGAAAGGCATCAGAAGTAACCCTGTTTTTCAGGCAATAAAAAACCGCCGGGCGTTAACCTCGGCGGTTTTTTTATACCCTAGGGCTTACTCCATCCATTCGGTATGGAACACGCCTGCTTTATCGGTACGTTTGTAAGTGTGCGCACCGAAGTAGTCGCGCTGCGCCTGGATCAGGTTGGCTGGCAGTACTGCCGAGCGGTAGCTGTCGTAGTAAGCAATCGCCGCAGAGAAGGTTGGTGTTGGAATACCGTTCTGTACCGCATAAGACACCACGTCACGCAGGGCTTGCTGGTATTCATCAGCAATCTGCTTGAAGTAAGGTGCCAGCAGCAGGTTGGCGATATCAGCATTCTCAGCATAAGCATCGGTGATCTTCTGCAAGAACTGAGCACGGATAATGCAACCGGCACGGAAGATCTTGGCAATTTCACCATAGTTCAGATCCCAGTTGTTCTCCTTGGAGGCAGCTTTTAACTGAGAGAAGCCCTGCGCGTAAGAAACGATTTTGCCCAGATACAGTGCGCGGCGTACTTTTTCCACAAACTCGGCTTTATCACCACTGACCGCAGCAACTTTCGGCCCGGTCAACACTTTGGATGCGGCAACGCGCTGCTCTTTCAGGGAAGACAGGTAACGCGCGAACACCGATTCAGTGATCAGCGACAGCGGTTCACCCAGATCCAACGAGCTCTGGCTGGTCCATTTACCGGTGCCTTTGTTAGCGGCTTCGTCCAGAATCACATCAACCAGGTATTTGCCCTCTTCGTCTTTCTTGGTGAAGATATCTTTGGTGATGTCGATCAGGTAGCTATTCAGCTCACCTTTATTCCATTCGGCAAAGGTTTCTGCCAACTGCTCGTTGCTGAGATTCAGCGCTTGCTTCAGCAAGGAGTAGGCTTCTGCGATTAGCTGCATGTCACCGTATTCAATACCGTTGTGCACCATCTTCACGTAGTGGCCAGCACCATCAGCACCGATATAGGCTACGCAAGGCTCACCTTCTGCCACTGCGGCAATTTTTTTCAGGATTGGGGCTACCAGCTCGTACGCTTCTTTCTGGCCACCAGGCATGATAGAAGGCCCTTTCAGTGCCCCTTCTTCGCCACCGGAAACGCCGGTACCAATAAAGTTGAAGCCCTGAGCAGACAACTCGCGGTTACGGCGAATCGTGTCCTGATAGTAAGTATTACCGCCATCGATCAGGATATCGCCCTTTTCCAGGTGCGGAGTCAGAGAGGCGATGGTTTTGTCCGTAGCTTCACCGGCTTTCACCATCAGCAAAATGCGGCGTGGCTTTTCCAGCGATTCAACGAACTCTTCAACGCTGTAGTGCGGCACCAGGTTTTTACCCGGATTCTCAGCGATAACTTCGTCAGTCTTGTCGCCTGAACGGTTAAAGATGGAAACGGTATAGCCACGGCTTTCGATGTTCAATGCCAGATTGCGGCCCATCACCGCCATGCCGACAACGCCGATTTGTTGTTTGGACATTAGGAACTCCTGTCTGAGGATAACACCTGTATCTCGGCCCACGGCCACAGGTTTTTTGATGTGGCGCACATGTTAACTCAGGATAGAGGCCACTGGGTAGTGATTGGTGCGATAGGGATTCAGTATCACCCTGATTGCTATCAGCCGTTGCAACTTTTGGCTCTCCACCTTGGTCACAGGCGAGACAGAAGAAAGAAAGGGTGATGAATTATGCGGATAGGCCGCCGCGAGGCTTTCATATTCAAGCATTTTTCTTATAACTTCTTTAAGAATACACTAGCTCAAGAAAGGTTGTTAACCGCTTGAGCAGATGCATGAAAATGCTTTATCTTTTTCATGCCCGTGCAAACTGCTAACTATTCTGAATGCAATGTTAAGAAAAAGAAGAAATAGGATGAATCCTACCATGGTGCCAACCACAGTTTTATCACCCAAAGCACCCAAGAGAGTTTCCGCTTCAAATCCATGCCAACAGTTCATGTGTGAAATCACAAAGCAGAGTCAAACATGGCAATATCTTTATAAGGTGTAATACTATAGGACATGGTTTTTCTAGTTATGAACAATAGACAACCTGAAATTGAGCGTTTTTTCAGCATTAATTCATTAATATTTTTTACTGAAAAAATATAAGCTGAATGTTAGCATAGTGTTCTTTTTTAGTTGATCCCACATGTGGATATGTACTTGACAATCGGCGTGGTCATATGATCAGCGCTGTACAGACCTTGTTTCAGCTTCATTGGTTGCTTAACGCCAAGGGCGGTAGCGTGCCTAAATAATATACTCCGCACCTTAAAGTCAAGTTACATCAGCCGGATCCTGGTAGCCAACGAGAGACTTCTGATGAGTTTACCCAAGTAAATGATTCAGGGGAATTGAGGCTGTCTCCCCAGATCTCGCAATACTGCTAACTAGAGCTTCTTTGACTGAACCCTGGCCTTCTGATTTTATATAGTAAATAGGATATGTTATGCGTGAGCAGTTTTCTCCCCTTATACCAGCCCCCTATGGTGCAGAAACTCAATCAGATCCCATTTCTCAATCCGCTTCACTCAAAAATAACCATTATGAAATAGATTATATTGCGATGTTACAATTAATATGGTTAAAGCGCTGGTTGATTATAGCAACGATAATAGTTTTTACACTGCTCGCAGGGGTATATGCTTTTAATGCTAAAGAAAAATGGACTGCCAATGCAGTATTATTATCCCCACGCATTTCTCAATTAGGTGATTATCTAGAGTTACGTCGTGAGTATGGGTTAGTACTCAAACAGCCCGTCGAACCAACCCAGTTGAGTGAAGAATTATTTAGTACGTTTGTTACTTTCTCACAACTGACTGATGAGAAAATGGCTTTTTTACAGAAAAGTGATTATTACCAGAAAAATATAGCGCACTTGAAAAGCCCTGAAGCCAAACAAGCACTCCTTCTCAACATGGCAGAAACAAACTTGAATGCCAACGCTGTAGATAAAAGATTGAAAATCTCCATGCAGACCGATAGTGCAGCCACTGCGAAACAGTTGTTGGACGATTTTATCAACGAAACAAATAAAAAAACTTTTGCTGCCGTTAACACCGAGTTTTTAAATAACATCCAGGCTAAAGTTAATGAGCTTCATAAAGAATATCAGGATATTATTTTTGATACCAACACCAAACGGGATTCAGATATAAATAAATTGCAAAGTGATTTATCAATAGCCCAAAAAAGTGGTATTCAGAATCCTCTTGGCTCAGATCTTATTTCAAAAAGACAACATACTGATTTAGATCAGAAACAAAATTTTATGTTGGGGGAAAAAATACTCAGTGCAGAGTTACAAATAAAAAAACAGTCTCGGCCAAACTATCCCGCACGTTATTTTCAGATTGAAAATCAATTAAAACAGTTAGCACTATTAAAACAAAAAAACGCAGATGTTCAAGCATACTCTTATGAGTTAACTCCATTGTTACCTATTCAACGCGATGCGCCTAAACGCAGTTTGATATTATTAATTGGTGCGTTTTCTGGATTGATTTTTGGTTTTTCTCTAGTAATAGTACAATATATCATTAAATTAATTCGAGAGAAAGTAAGATAATTTCTATCCAATTTTCCTTTAAAATTTGAGGGCGCTCAGCGTGGAAAGTAAAGAATTCAATATACCCGTTGTTTTATTTATATTTAAAAGACTCGATAGTGTTATTGAAATATTAAAAGTATTAGAGAAAATAAAACCAAAAAAAATATATTTACTATCTGACGGAGGAAGAAATAGTGAAGAAGTCACTCTAGTTAAAAGTATCAGAGAAAAAATTGAATTAGCGATCACATGGCCATGTGAGGTCATTAAGAGATACCAAGCTAACAATGTAGGTGTGTATAATAATATAGCTGGAGGAGCAAAATGGGTATTTGAAAGAGAAGAGCATGCTATTTTCTTAGAAGATGATAATTTACCTGAGCTCACCTTTTTCCCATATTGTGAAGATTTATTAAATAAATATAATGATGATTCTAGAGTTCTTTGGATATGTGGTAGTAATTATTTAGAAGAGTGTACACCTGAAAACAATACGAGCTATTTTTTCAGCAAAAATATGCTTCCGTGTGGCTGGGCATCTTGGGGATGGAAGTTTAATAAGTTTTATGATGGTGACCTACAGTTATGGGAAAGTGAGTATATTAAAAAAAGGTTGAAACAAGAATATAACTTCAAAAAATTATATTATCAGGACATATACAACATTGAGTACGAGCTTGATTATAAAAAATTGCATGGTCGATTTTATTCATGGGATTATCAGATGTCATTCTCCCTACGCGCTCACAACTTATACTCCATAGTGCCAAAGTATAATCAGATTAAAAATATAGGCGTAGATACAGATTCAACTCATGGTGGTACTTCATTGTCGAATGTCATGGTGCAACGTTTTTGTGAAAGAAAAACAAAGATACTGTCATTTCCGTTAATACACCCGAACACTTTATTAATGGATATTACCTTGGATAGAAAAATTGCAAAAATAATATTAGACCCCAGCTTTTTTTCCATTAGATCTATCATCAGTCGCTATTTAAAAAACAAGTTTAATTTAAATAAAACTCTTAGCATCAAAAATATTTTTAAGAAATAAAATGAATAAAGCTAAAGCCATTCATCTTGCTGACTTTTTAGTTTTTTTATATTTTTTTATTATCGCCTTGGTACTTTACGGTGGCAATTATTGGAATGGGGACAGAGATGCATATGAATTATACTATCAACGGGATAGTATAGCACCATGGGGTATTGAGCTGCTTTATGGCTACCTCAATATATTCTTCCATAGCATGGGGGTGCCGTTTCAAACTTTTCAAGTTATTGTCGCTTTCTTTACTATATTCCTAACAAGTATATACTTAAAAAAGGTATCATTGTATTTTAGTATCTCTTTTTTTGCTTACTTTTTATTAATGTTTCCTTTAGATTATGTTCTCATGAGAACAAGTCTAGCATACGCAATTGTATTAAATGCTTTTCTTTTACTTTATGACAATAAAAAAATTCAATTCAGTATATTAATAGTCATAGCAACGTTGATCCATCAATCAGCTTTTATATTTTTAATTTTTGTAGTCAATAACAAGAACCATGAAAACATTAAAGTGTGCAAATATACTTTTTACGCTACTTTTTTAATAATAATTTCGCAACTATTAACTCATTATGGACTTCTTGCTGAGAAGATAGTAAATCATTTTTCCTACTATCAAACCACATGGAAAACCATTGTAGGAAGTCTTTTTTTTCATATACTATCTGTATACCTGATTGTTTTTGATGAGAAAAATCGGTCTAACCAAGTTAAATACCAGAAATTCATTAGAAATATAAATATAATATCTTTACTCTTACTGTGTTTGTACTTTCAGGCAGATATATTTGTTAGAGTATTCAGGCTTTTAGTTTTTATTAATATAGTATACTTGCTACAGAGCATTTGCATCACGAAGAAGTCGACCTATTATGGCTCTTTCTATATTTTATTTTTCTCAGTGTACTTGTTCTATTATTATATTTATCTCACGCTAGGATACTCTTTAATACCATTGTTTAATTTTAATTTTTTAACAATGATTGGATAATACAAAGGATAAGAAGTGAACATTATTTTTCTTGGCGGAATTTATACTCCATCAATTCAAGAAGTCATTCAGAAAAAATCCATAGGCCCAATACAAAATGCAGCAGATGCATTACAAAAAAACTACTTGCGTGGGTTTTCTGAGATAGATGAAATAGAAGAGATTAGAGTAATAAATCTTCCTTATATTGGAAGTTATCCATCTCTTTTTAAAGATAAATATTTCACTCCCGAGATAAAAGAAGAGTTTTTATATAGCCGCGTTGCTGTATTTAATTACGGCTTTAATAATATAAAAGCAATAAAAAGCATCGCCAGATTCTGGCGATCATTTAAAGAAATAAGAAAAATAACTCATGATAATAAAGACTATCATATAGTCTGTTACTCAATGCATCTGCCATTTTTGTTAAGCTGCTTTTTAAATAAATTACGTTCTGATAAGTGCAAATATTATATTATAGTTCCAGATCTTCCAGAGTTTATGAGTGTTAGACACGGACTTAATAAGAAACTTTATACACTGCTAAGCAAACTCTCATATTATATTGTCAACAGGTCTAACGGAATTTCCGTTATAACAAAAGAAATGTCGGAGCGTTTTGACACTTCAGTTGGAACTACAATAATTGAGGGTATCGTATCTGAACCACCTAAACTTGAAAATCGCGTTTGCCCCTCTCCTAACCAGAGTGAGCTTGGCGATTACTTTTTATATACTGGTACACTAGACTCTAGGTACGGGATAAGAGATTTAATAAATGCGTATAATCAGTCTAAAATATCAAATAATACCAAACTTGTAATTTGCGGTGATGGTGACGATCGCGAGTATGTTGAAATTGAACAAAGAAAAAATCCACAGATAGTTTACCTTGGTCAAATAACAAGGGAAGATGCTCAATTATTACAAAAAAAAGCAAAATTGCTGATTAACCCAAGAAATAACGAAGGTGAATTTACCAAATTTTCTTTCCCTTCAAAAATTATAGAGTACATGTCATCGGGGACTCCTGTGTTAATGTATAAGTTAGATGGCATACCTGACTCTTATGATAGATATTACTTTGAAATAACTTCCCAAGCTGACTTCCCTCTAATTTTAAAAAATATTTCAGAAAAAGATCCTGAAGAATTAGTGTCAATGGGGAAAATAGCACGTGAGTTCATTTTTGAAAATACAACCCCCAAACAGCAAGTCTTGAAATTTTACTCATTAATGAAAAAATAACCCCATCGTAATCTAAATATTAATAACCAGATTGACTCTAATGGTTAAGTGGGATGAAAATTGAAAATAACAAAGGTTGTATTTTTAACCTCAGCATCTACAGTAGTAAAATTGTTATCAAGTGTAGTGATTAATAAATTTGTTTCCTT
This sequence comes from Serratia aquatilis, assembly GCF_044865145.1. Lineage (NCBI taxonomy): Bacteria > Pseudomonadati > Pseudomonadota > Gammaproteobacteria > Enterobacterales > Yersiniaceae > Serratia > Serratia aquatilis. The sequence continues at coordinate 3,398,893 of NZ_CP173186.1, forward strand.
ATTCATTGGACCTAGTGGGTTAGCCGTAATCGGTCACTTCCAAAATATATCTGGAATTATTCAAACTTTCGCTATCGCGGGGTTAACTAATGGTGTCGTAAAATACACCGCAGATACTCAATCACGAAACTCATTATGGAGTACGGCGCTTAAAGTAACCATAATAATGTCTTTGTTGTGTGGATGCGTATTGGTTGTTTTTTCATCTCAGCTAGCGAGTTATTTTCTTGAAGATAACAAATACAGATATGTTTTCATATTATACGGTTTTACAGTTACACTTTTCTCCGTAAATCAGCTGTTGCTTGCAATATTAAGCGGCTTGAAAAGAATTAATTTATATATAAAAATCAATATTATTCAAAGTTTATACAGCTTGATATTTACCGCTATACTAGTTTATCTTTTTCGGTTGGATGGTGCATTGATAGCAATGGTAACAAACCAGTCTGTTATCTTATTCGTGTTATTTTGGTTCTTAAGAAACGATAAAGAGATAATTTTAACTTATTTCTTCTCTCGATTTGACTATCAGTGCCTTAAAAAACTGCTCAGATACACTCTGATGAGCATCATATCTGTCATTAGTCTTCCTATATCAGCCATTACGATAAGAAATTATGTAGGCAACCATCTATCTTGGGACTACGCTGGCTATTGGCAAGCTGTAAACTATATATCTTCAATGTATCTTCTAGTGATTACAACCGTCCTATCGGTATATTACTTACCGAGATTATCTGAGATTAAAAACAAAAATGCTTTAATTAAAGAAATGATTAACAATTCGATAGTACTTTTACCGCTGACAATTTTAGGGGCAGCATTTATTTATTTAATAAAAGACTGGATAGTGCTAATTCTGTTCAGTAAAGATTTTAGTAATATGTTGATTTTATTCAAGTATCAGTTGATTGGGGATGTAATAAAAATATCAGCATGTTTGTTAAGTTACCTTATGTTAGCAAAGGCAATTACAAAAACATTTATTTTCACAGAAGTTTTATCTGCATTGAGTTTAACTTTCCTATCAATATTTTCGTTGAAATACTACGGCTTTGTTGGATTGTCCTATGCTTATCTAGCAAATAATTTATTATACTTAGTAATAATGATAGTAGTTAATATCTGGTACTTTAAATATAATAAAGATATATAATGAGTTGCGTTATTTATTTACTTTATGCTCTATATAATTCGAGTTGCCTGACAAAAACGCAATACGTTTTTCAACAACATTTAGGCTGGCACTAGAAAGGCAAGACCAAAGCTTGTGCTGAACAACGCGCGCATAGCCTACTATAAGACTGATGCAAAATGATGTATCCACTCATACTACTTATAAGCATCACGAGTTTATACAAATTTATAAAACAGACAAGTTGTCATTAAAGATGCTTGATTCACCTACATTTTAAAGATCATGTTTTTATGATAGGGAGGCGTTTATCGCCCTTCAATAAAAATTTAACTACTCTGCATCCTTTAAACCCTCTACATTTTTTCGAAAGTTGATGAGAAAACATTTCAAAAAAAGGGTTCAGTTTATAACTTTTAAAACAATAGTGGTCGCTGCAACTGGCTTTTTTATAGCTGTAACAATACGATTAAGGTGACAATAACCTAATTTCTCAAGGTTATTTTTCGCATGTAAGTCTTGACTTAATTTATATTTTCTAAAAATTATTATTGAGGTATTCATAATGTTTAAAAACAAAATTCTTCTTATCACTGGTGGTACCGGTTCTTTCGGCAATGCTGTATTACGCCGTTTTCTTGATACTGATATCGGAGAAATACGTATATTCAGCCGTGATGAAAAGAAACAAGATGACATGCGGAAAAAATATAACAATCCAAAACTTAAATTCTATATTGGTGATGTCCGTGATTATTCCAGTATATTAAATGCCTCGCGTGGCGTTGACTTTATCTATCACGCAGCTGCACTAAAGCAGGTTCCATCATGTGAATTCCATCCAATGGAAGCAGTGAAAACAAACGTTCTTGGAACTGAGAATGTGCTTGAGGCTGCGGTTACTAATGAAGTGAAACGTATTGTTTGTTTGAGTACAGATAAAGCTGTTTACCCTATTAATGCTATGGGTATATCAAAAGCAATGATGGAGAAAGTTATTGTAGCTAAATCCAGAAATGTGAATAGAGATAAAACGGTTATTTGCGCAACTCGATACGGAAATGTAATGGCATCACGTGGTTCTGTAATTCCTTTGTTTATCGATCTGATAAAGGCTGGTCAACCTTTGACTATTACCGATCCTAACATGACTCGTTTTATGATGACTCTTGACGATGCAGTGGATCTGGTTCTTTATGCTTTTGAGCACGGTAATAACGGTGATATCTTTGTTCAGAAAGCACCAGCTGCAACTATTGAGACGCTTTGTATTGCGTTAAAGCAACTTCTGAATGTTCCGGATCATCAGATCAATATAATAGGTACTCGCCATGGCGAAAAATTATATGAAGCGTTACTAAGCCGTGAAGAGATGGTTGCAGCTGAAGATATGGGAGAGTACTTCCGTGTGCCGCCAGATTTGAGGGATCTGAACTATGGAAAATATGTCGAGCAAGGTGATAAACGTATTACTGAAGTTGAAGATTATAACTCACACAATACAGAGCGTTTAAATGTTGAATCGATGAAGGCTCTGTTGCTCAAGTTGCCATTTATTCGGGCAATGGCCGCAGGAGAAGAATACGAGCTGGATATATAATATGAAAATTTTAGTGACCGGAGCTAAAGGCTTCATCGGTAAAAACTTATGCATACGGCTTAAAGAGGCTGGTTTTAGTAATCTTATCAAGATCGACAGGCACTCTTCTGAGCAAGAACTGACATCTGGCCTACAAGAGGCCGATTTTGTTTTTCATCTTGCAGGTATAAACCGCCCTGAAAATATTGAAGAATTCTCTGAGGGAAATGCTGATTTAACTCAAAAGATCGTAAAGACTCTCGAGTTAAAAAATAAACGTACCCCTATTATGCTCAGCTCATCTACGCAGGCTACCAAAGAAAATGCATATGGCATGAGTAAAGCATCTGCAGAGAAATATGTCGAGAACTATGGTAAACAGACTGGTTCCGATTACTTTATTTACAGGTTCCCTAACGTTTTTGGCAAATGGTGTCGTCCTGATTACAACTCATTCGTTGCCACATTCTGTCACAATATTGCTAACGGCATTGATATTAATATTAATGACCCATCTGCATGCGTTACATTGATTTATATTGATGATCTTTGTAATGAGATGTTGGCCATACTGAAAGCAGAGAGAGTATCTGGGTATTTACAGGTATTACCTGAATATTCAGTAACGGTGGGGGAAGTTGCTAATCTTCTGTATACATTTAGAGATAGCCGCACGACACTGGTTACAGAAGAAGTCGGAACAGGTTTTACTCGGGCACTTTATTCCACATGGTTAAGTTACCTGAAACCTGAGCAGTTTAGTTATACCGTTCCTTCTTATGCTGACGCTCGCGGTGTTTTTTGCGAAATGCTAAAAACAAAATCAGCTGGTCAATTTTCATTTTTCACAGCATATCCTGGTATTACTCGGGGTGGACATTATCATCATACCAAGAATGAGAAATTTTTAGTAATCAAGGGTCATGCGATTTTTAAATTTGAACATATTGTTACACATGAAAAATATGAGCTAACTGTCTCTTCGGATTCTTATCAGATTGTAGAGACTGTTCCTGGTTGGACGCATGATGTTACAAACATTGGTGATGACGAGCTGATCGTTATGCTTTGGGCAAACGAAATTTTTGATCGTGATGCTCCAGACACTGTATCGAGACCATTATAATGAAAAAATTGAAAGTGATGTCAATCGTAGGTACACGCCCTGAGATAATTCGTCTATCTCGCGTACTAGCCAAGTTAGATTTACACTGTGAGCATATTTTAGTTCACACTGGGCAGAACTACGACTTTGAACTTAATGAAGTATTCTTTAATGATCTTGGAGTTCGTAAGCCTGACTACTTTCTGAATGCTGCAGGTAAAACTGCCGCAACGACGATCGGTCAGATAATCATGAATGTTGATGAAGTTTTGGAGTCAGTAAAGCCTGAAGCAGTATTAGTGCTTGGCGATACCAACTCCTGCATTTCCGCTTTACCAGCCAAACGTCGAAAAATTCCTATTTTTCATATGGAAGCTGGCAATCGTTGTTTTGATATGCGTGTTCCAGAAGAGATAAATCGTCGTATTGTTGATCATACTGCAGATATTAATTTAACCTATAGTGATATTGCTCGTGAATATTTACTGGCAGAGGGTTTACCTCCCGATCGTGTGATTAAGACGGGTAGCCCAATGTTCGAGGTATTGACGCATTATATGCCAGAGATTGATAAGTCTGACGTACTGGCTCGATTAAATCTTAACGCAAATAATTATTTTGTTGTTAGTGCACACCGTGAAGAAAACGTTGATTCGCCAAAACAGTTAGTAAAATTAGCGGGAATATTAAATACTATTGCAGAAAAATATAATCTCCCAATCATAGTATCAACTCACCCTCGTACCCGTAATCGAATTGATGAGAAGGGAGTTTCATTCCATCCCAATATTCAATTACTTAAACCACTCGGTTTTCATGATTACAACCACCTGCAAAAGCATGCGCGTGCTGTACTCTCGGATAGTGGAACTATTACCGAAGAGTCTTCGATCATGAACTTCCCAGCCCTTAATATTCGCGAAGCACATGAAAGACCAGAGGGTTTTGAAGAGGCTTCAGTAATGATGGTTGGTTTGGAAGTTGAGCGAGTCCTTCAGGCGCTGTCTATTTTAGAAACACAACCACGCGGTGATGAGCGTTTATTACGCCAAGTTTATGATTATAGTATGCCAAATGTATCAGATAAGATGGTTAGGATTATTCATTCCTATACCGATTATGTTAAGCGAGTGGTTTGGAAACTGTATTAAATGAAACTAGTTTTGATAATTGATGACTATTTGCCCAAAAGTACTCGAGTTGGTGCAAAAATGTTTCACGAGTTGGCGCTTGAGTTAAACTCCCAGTGTCACTGTGTAACAGTAATTACGCCCTGTTGTGAACAGGATCAGGATTTAGTTATCGAAAATTTTTCTAATGTTACAGTATGGTATTTTAAAAGTGGCCCAATAAAAAATGTTAGTAAGTTCCAGCGCGTAGTAAATGAAACACTATTGTCATTCAAGGCGTGGAAGGCCATAAATTCGCATATTTATCATGATTCGTTTGATGGGATAATTTATTACTCGCCCTCTATTTTTTGGGGGAATCTGATTAAGCGAATAAAAAAACGTTGCCGCTGCCCGAGTTACTTGGTGCTGAGAGATTTCTTTCCGCAATGGGTTATCGATGCAGGCATACTTAAAGATGGCTGTTTAATTGAGAAATACTTTAGATTTTTCGAGCGTATCACCTATGAGCAGGCCAATTATATTGGCCTGATGTCAGAAAAAAATCTCGAACTGTTTAAAAGTAAAAACCAGCATTATCCATGCGAAGTTTTACACAACTGGACAAACATTTCTTCATTCTTTAGTCAACATGTTGATTATACTTCTATCCGAGAACGTCTAGGCCTCCAAGATAAAATTATTTTTTTCTATGGTGGCAACGTCGGTCATGCTCAAGATATGGCCAACCTAATGCGTTTAGCAAGGAATATGCAGCATCATCAAAATGCTCATTTTCTTTTTATTGGCCAAGGTGATGAAGTTGTATTGATCAATTCATTGGCGACTGAGTGGGGATTGAAAAACTTCTCCTATTTACCATCAGTTATGCAAGATGAATTTAAGTTCATTCTTACAGAAATTGATATTGGGCTGTTTTCTTTATCTGCACAGCATACTACACACAATTTCCCTGGTAAGTTACTGGGTTATATGGTGGAATCTTTACCTATTCTTGGCAGTGTAAATTCAGGGAATGATTTACAAGATCTAGTAAATACTAACGGTGCTGGCTTCGTACATTTAAATGGCGAAGATCAGCAACTATTTTTATCTGCTGAGAAACTATATTTTGATAAATGTTTACGTCAGAAAATGGGAGCTAATGCCAAGCAACTGATGATTGAAAAATTTTCAGTTAAATCTGCCGTACAGCTTATAACCGATCGTTTGAAGGAGTTTCGGGGTAAGACTGATTAATACTTAATCGCATAGATAATTATGTAGAATAGTTGAAAAATCTGCCGGAAGGGGAATTTATAAGCAGGCGAAATAGATTCAAAGCCGCAAAACGGTAGCACTAGAGAGTTACAGAGATTTTATTTCCAGTATATTTGAGTACCGCGTTCAGCACTCCGGAGACACTCCCTCGAATGTGCCAAATCACTGAGTTTAGGCAGTTTTAAAAATGGTAAATCGATAACAAATTTAACCAATTGGAAAAAAAATGCGATTAATTGATAAAGATTTTATTAATGACCTTTATAGGCAAGCATTACTTTCAGAGCGTAAACGTTCACATTACCAACTGCATAATTCTCATGACGAAAAGGTTCAGCGTTTACTGATTGCTTTGGTGAAAGGGAGTTATGTTGAACCTCACTTTCATACACTTCAGCATCAATGGGAGATGTTTAGTGTAACAGAGGGCCGCATTAAAGTATGCATCTATAGTAAAACAGGTGAGATTGTAGATGAATTCTTTGCTGGTCCAGAGGACCATAGTGGACTTGTCGAGTTCTCTCCAAATGAGATCCACAGTGTCGAGTGTGTTTCAGATAAAGCTTTAATGCTTGAAATCAAGGAGGGACCTTTTGACCCTAATTTTGCTAAATCCTTTCCAGAATGGTAACCAGGCTGGTTGCTGGCTAACCCTGTGCGCAGGAATACAGCTGAAAGTATGGCAACGCTGGGGTGTATCCCGTAATTATTTTTTGTATAATTAAGTATCGTTACAGCGGCGAAAAATCCACTTTAAGCTCTGATGATAATTTGCAAAACGCGCGAAGTTGAAGCTTTTTTGCATTTTTAAAGATATTTTCAGCGCCTCCCTAAATATGCAGAGAAGTTAAGGGGCACAGCCTGGTAATATTTTGCGAGAGCTTGTGCCAATAATTAAGGTTCAACTCGTGTTGATGGCCATTGTGCCGTTTGCTTAATCCGCTATGCTGCCAGGCTTCGTGTTATCTTACCTAGCAATAGTGGACACACCTTAGGCTTCATACGTGTTGAAATAAGTGAACGGCTGGAATATGTTCCGGCTCGCTTCATCGTTCATCGCCATGTCCGCCCACAGTTCAGTTGCACACACTGTGAAACGGTGGTCAGCGAAAACTACTGGCACAGTTGATTGAAAAATGTCTGCCGGTCCTGGGTTGCTGACGCAAGTGGTGTGTACCAAAAGCCTTGACCACCTGCCGCTCTACCGCGGTGTTAAATGTGGCAGGCATTTACGAAAATATTTTAGAAAACGGCCCCAAGATAGAAGCCGTATGCGTATAAAGGTTTGCGGATTGTTGCAGGTCCATAAACTAGATTAGAGTTGTAATCAAAAGACCGAAATTTGGTCAATCTTCTAACATGCCATGGATGCAAATCGCACCATCCCATCCAGATTATCTGCTATACCCTTGAGGATTATTTTTCTGCCAGTTCCAGGTATCACGCATCATAGCCTCAAGATCCCTCTCTGCATGCCAACCTAGCTTTTCTGCAGCAAGCGCCGGATTTGACCAGCATTCAGCAATATCGCCATCGCGACGAGGAACGATCTGGTAAGCAATTTCGCGCCCAGAGACTTTCTCAAAAGCATGCAGCATATCCAGGACCGAGTAGCCTTTACCTGTCCCCAGATTATAAACCGTGAAACCTTTTTGGTCGGTGATATGATCGATGGCTTTCAGGTGCCCTTCAGCCAGATCCATCACGTGAATGTAGTCACGAATGCCGGTACCATCTGGTGTTGGGTAGTCATTACCAAAAATTGATAACTTCTCCAGCTTACCAATGGCTACTTGTGAGATATACGGCAGCAGGTTGTTTGGAATGCCGTTCGGGTCTTCACCAATGCGGCCAGACTCATGTGCTCCCACTGGGTTGAAATAGCGCAACGCGGTAATTGAAAATTCAGGTTCGGCTTTGGCAAAATCTTGCAGGATCTGCTCAACCATCAGTTTGGAAGTGCCGTATGGGTTAGTGGTTCCTCCAACACAAGAACTTTCAACCAACGGTACCTGTTCAGGGGTGCCATAGACCGTTGCGGAAGAACTAAAGATAAACTGATGCACACCTGCACGGCGCATTTCATCCAGCAGCACCAGCGTACCGGTGACATTATTCTGGTAATACTCAAGCGGCTTACGGGTTGACTCCCCTACCGCTTTCAAGCCAGCGAAGTGGATCACTGCAGTGATCTTGTGGCTTTCGAAAATGCGGTTCAAGCACTCTGCATCTTGAACATCTCCCTGGTAGAAGATGGCCGCCTTGCCCACCAACTGTTCCACGCGGTGCAGTGACTCTTCAGAAGAGTTAGACAGATTGTCCAGCACCACAACATCTTCCCCACGTTCAAGCAGGGTAAGGACCGTATGAGAACCGATATAACCAGCACCGCCAGTGACTAAAATTGCCATTGTTACTCCCTAAAATGCGCGTGAAGCGCTAAGAATCATAAAGCAGCAATGCCCTATTCTACTCGTGAAGTAATGTTCTGTATTCAATATGATGATCTCGCAATGTATTTTTTTTAATTTTAAGTATCCTCACCATGTGTCAGACGCTACTCTTGATAGGAACACTATAGTGGACAGAAGAAATTTAGTGAAAAAGTTAGTCTTAGCGGCAGGAGGAGTAATTGCTGGAGGCAGTACCTTGTCAGCAGGCTCAGAAGTAAAAAATATTGATACCAAAGATTGGCGTAATACTGTTAGCGTTCTTGAGTTTGGTACAAGTGAGGATGCGAGCGCTACTTTTTACAAAGCAATTTTATACCTAAATAAGAATGGAGGAGGGAATATTCATATACCCAATGGAGACTACAAATTTACTAGATCAGTGAAAACACGCATAGGGTGTAAAATATCAATATACACATCATCAAATGCTATTATGAGGATGGAAATAGATGATGACATGTTTAATATCGAGGGCTCTGAAAATGCAGCTTTGAGATTTTTTGGAAATGGAGAGTTTATCTATGATGGGCCAATAACGGATAAAGCAGCTTGTATCAGATTTATATCACTGAAAAATAATGGAAGTTATGCAAGCAGTTCTTTCGAGTTTAATGGCAGGATGAGAATCAGGAAAGGAAAAAATGAATGGCGTTATGGATTGCATCTCACAGATGTACGGGATGCTGTTCTTGTAGGAACCCAGTTTGATGGAATGAACAGGGAAGGAAGGCCAAGTCAGCAGATTGGTGTTTCTATAAACTCAAAATATAGTGCTTCCGTATCATGGGTAATAAGTGAACTTCAGATAAATGATGTGGATACAGCTTTTGATATCAATTCAAATTCAACGCCTGGCATTGAAGGACTAAAATTTTTCAATTGTGACATGGGAGGTGTCAAAAATGGCATCGTATTTAATAACTCAGAGGTTTACGTCCCTCCTCAAATTGAGATATTTGGTTGCCATATTAACGGCTATGGTAAACTAATTTCCATAAACAGGGCAATCAGCATACACATTATTGGGGGATTGTTCTATAAAAAAGGGAATGATGGGTGCTTTATAGAACTCAATAGTGTGAGTGATGTTTCTATAACTGGCATTTCATTAGCGCTAATAGGAATTAAATCTGATGTTCCTGGTATAATTATATCAGGAAACCTCCAATCACCATCTGGGCTAATTCGTATTTCAGATTGTAATTTTTGGGGGAGTGGTAAGAAAAGTCCATTCATAAAGTTAAATGGTAACATATACAACTTAACTTTATCGAACTCAACAAAGGATACTAAAGGCAAATGGATTGATATTAGCAATCTGAATTCATGGAAAGAGACTGTATCCATTGAGGCTAACACAATCAGATTAACTAAGATGGATATTGATGAATTATGGGGAGAAGTTAATAATAACAAAAATGGAATTATAGACCTACGAAACTCGATCCCTGGCATAGTTTATATACAAAATGAAGAAATCATGGACTTTATTGGAGCGCGAATTAATTTTGAATATAAAATAATTGCCAAAAAAAACATAATCATAAAATCACATAGTAAGATAATTGCCCCTGACGTTCTGCCTGGGGCGAAAATGATAACTATGCTATATGATGGCGAGAATTACTTTGTGAAATAGTACATTAAAGCTAATTTTACTAAGTTTTATTTCTTAACATTTTCATAGCGTCCGGGATTGTAAATAGAAACAAGAACGCAACCCCGCCAGTAGACGATATTATAACGGGGTTGAAAAAACCACCAGATATCCACATAGTAATAAGCAACGCAAATGTAAAAAACTCCTTAATAGTTAAACCTTTAACTTGGGAAAGAAGTGTTCCTATGATAATTAACAGTAAAGATGTTGCCCCCACAACACCCATTTGCATGTAAAGAGCTTGTATTTGTAGTTCATAAGAATATCTGGCAACATCACTCCTTATAAGCCTTGGAGTAAAATAACCAATACCGTTACCAAAAAAAGGAGCATTATTAAATGCCGATACGATTGCACTTTTCTGAACTTCCCTGAGACTATCAGATACAATTACACCGTTTGAAGCAAGTCTAAACTCAAAAATTTCTTGAACAGAAGGTAGAGATATTAAAAAAAAGGCGATTGAAGTCATTGCAACAAAAATTAAGATACTTTTCCGTTTTTTCAAATCTCCTACTATTGCAATGATAAATGACGCAAGGCTAATAATCCAGAGGAATCGAGACATACTGACAAGTATAGAATACATGAGTAAAAACAATATTATTGTATCAAGAACACCCGTTTTTCGTGAAATATATTCCTTCGTCTTGAGGAACATAGCTATTGGTAATAAATAGTCAGACATGAAAGTTATTCTACTAATCGATACTTCATCTGACTCCATTATCATTAATGATGTATCAAAGAATGCAGATATCGCTCTAACAACACTCGATACACCTAAACCACTGACAACCGAATATCCGAGAATTAATAACTTACAAAAACCCAAAAAAACAAGACAGTTAACTATTGTTTTAGTTATTAATGAAACTCTATTTTCCTTTTCTATCAATGAATAGCCAAGTGTCGCTATTATAAAGAACACTAAAATATCCTGAGCTTGACCATTTGTCTCATTAATATACCGTCCATTTGCTATCGTTATTAGAAGAAATATTAGTAATACTAATACTGGCAAAAACAATCCCCTAAAAAGACTTACAAATCCACGTCCATTCTTTGATAAGAGGGCAAGCACCAACACTATAAACAAGGATAAAAATTTAACATTTATACCGAATAAGCTCCCTGTTGGCAATATCACACATATTGAAATAAATACTTTTATGGTGATGTCTTGAAGTCTGGTTAATGAAATACTGAACATTTTTTAGCACCAATATATAGTAAAACAGAAATCATTTGCAACTCGCCTTTATTCTTTTGGTTATATTTCTTCCTATTGAAATACTCGGCTTTTCTACAACCACGTACAATAAAAATGCTATTGCAATAGATGCAATAATTGCAGGTAGCCGATAGCCAGTACTGTACTCAATTAAAAAAAGTGTGTTGAGCTCTCTAAACAAATGAATCACAGGATCATGCACAAGATACAGTGAGTAGCTAATGGAACCTAGGAAACACATTAATGTACTATTTATCCTTACAAATTTTGTAAGAATAGCAAAAGTGACTATTCCTATACTGTATGCGAAAGCGAAATTCTGCCAAGGTTCCTCTGCTTGAATGTCCCATGAATAAGAAAGATAGCTTGAAAGAAACGTAGTAACAATACAGAAAACAATCATTTTTATAATCTTTGATTTTACATATTCACTACCTTCCAGAAGAAAAAATCTCCAAGCACACCCTAAGAACATAAGTGATAATCCAAGTGGTACAGCAACTGGGAATTTCATATGAAGAAAAAATCTTGCTACAGAAACCAAAATAGACAACAGAGAGAAAAAGTAAAACGTCTTTATCATGCCCTTTTCATCCCAAAGAATATTTCTCCAAGCAAGAAAAATGCAAACGATATAAAATATTAACTCAATGAATAATGTCCAATAAACACCAATAATGTTTGGCTGACCAATTCCCATTTGAAACATCGTTAAATTTGATACTACTTCTTTAAATCCTGGAATTTTACCGTCAAAAATAAAATAGATTAAAACAGCAATAATCATGGATGCCCAATATGCAGGATATAACCTAAAAAACCTTGTTGTTATGAAAACCTTGTAACTCCCCGGACCTTTTTTGAATGAGAATGGAATTACAAATCCACTTATCAAGAAAAAAACAAAAACACCAACCTTGCCAATATTAATAAAAAAATGATTTATGGTTAAAAAAAAGTATGCATGAGAAAAGACAACTAATATAGCAGATAATCCTCTCAGTGAATCAATATAATTGAGTCTAGACTCTTTCTTACTCGTCACTATCGGGACAACATCGCTCTGAAAATTAGTCACTTAAAAGACTCTCCATTATTATTTACTCTTCACTTTACTAACATTAAACGTATACCGAGATAGCAACTTTATCAAGCAATATTGTTCTTAGAATAAGTTGCCCAATAGGATGTGTCCCTTAATTTAACAATCGCTTTAAAAATAACCGGACAGCGCCCAATTTTAACATGCCAAGCTAATTTTTGGCTGTTTTTTCCGAGCGGGTAGCGATACGGCGATTTTCTTTTAGCTTAACGAAGCAACGTTCAACGACGTTACGTTTTTTGTACAAGCGAGTATCGAGTTTTTGGCGTTTATCCTGACTGGCTTTTTTATTCGATTTAAAAGGGATAACGGCTTTTATCTCCTTAATTATCAGTGAATTACGCAATACCTGACTTGAGTATCCCTTATCAGCCAGCACCGCTTTAGGCCGCGATTTCAGGTGCCCACTTTGTCGGATGATCCCAACCCGGCCAAGCAACGAACACAGCACCTAAAATATGCCATTCATCACTTGCCTGTGCTCAAGATAAGGACGACCGGCCTTAGCAAGGCTTCGTTCAGGCGGCAACAAGGGAAAATCGTAACGAGCCACGTAAAAGACTTCTTTTGGTTAAAATAGGTGTTGGATTGTACAAAAAATAATTTCTGGACACAGCCTAGATTCAAGTGTTTTATTAATCAACCAAAAAATAACGAGCTAATGTACAGACAGACCAATTTTTGCTCTGTTAATTTTCGAGTTCATGACTGAATATCCATCGATTTTTTCCCAGCCAAGATTACTTCATAACTAATATTAGCAATCAGAATCATGCTACCGTATTCCCTACGTTTTGACTCACGGTCTTAATAAGTAAAACGAAATTTCCCATTTTGTTTAGCCTGCGCATATCCTAGTAGCCATTGATGTGTCGTTTGAAACATATAGACCATTTTAATTTTTAAAACTTTACAGCGCTTAAGAATGTCATTAATACGTTCACAAACAATCCTCGATGAAAACCTATAATGACGACCGATTTTTTCGAAAGTAACACATATCCCATAGAAGGAAAATTGATTCCCGAGAAAAAATACAAACAAACATTATAATTAGATTTTTGATAACCCCAAAAAATGGGTTCATTTATTTAAAATACCATCTCTAATTGCCTTAACCATAGTTTTAAAATAAGCAACTTTGTTATCTTGCGTTATAATCAGTATGAACTGATGAATGATATTGAACAGATTATCCCTTATTTTCATAGCTAACGGAACATGTCGCATACGGGAAAATAACAAGGCATTTCTTATTCTATAGTATCTCCGAAACGGCGAGTGAACAGGTACATTAAAACCGAATAAGTGGACCATCTTATCTCCTATAGCGTGAGACATCCTTGCAGAGGTAGCCACATATACTTTATAACCTTTAGCTATCGCTCTTAGGCACCACTCAGTATCTACATAGTCAATGAACAATTTCTCATCCATATACCCAACCTCATCAATGACGTTAATTGGAATAAGAGAGCCTGATGATATTATTAATGACACTTCGAATGGCTTACTTTCATACTGTGGGTTTATTTTTTTACGTAATCCGTATCTATTTAGCTTAATCAATTTATAGAAAAAACCATAGCGAGAATCGGTAAATACTGGTCCAATTGTGGCAATCTTTCCAACTCCAGACTCGCACACTTCAATGTAATCTGATAGTAATGAATCCACAAAAGAAATATCAATATCACTGTCCTGATCGAAAAAAATAATAAACTCCCCTCCTTTTTTGCGACAATAATCGATGCCAACATTTTGAGCCTTGGCAATACCAGCATTATCATTCAAGAGAATTACATGGCATACTAGTAACAATTTATTTGAGTCTTGCTCTGATAATGTTCCATTATCCACAATAATAGGCACAACGCCTTGTTTTTTAAGTTCAGTAACTAGTCTTGATAAATTTTCAATTTCGGGATTGTAAGAAACGATAACAGAAAAAACCTTTGATTTATCAATATTCATTTAAATACTCTCGAGCAGCAATATGTTTATTTTTTTAATAGCTTAGCATATAAAAACTTAGCAATCATACTAGGGCTTTTAGAAATAAAAAACCAATTAACTAAGCCACTTAATCTTAACTCACCTTTATCTAAGGCAATAATGTGTTCAATGATGACTGAGTTTACGTCCCCATAAATTGATTTATTTCTTTGGCACATATCAAATAAGGCATCGTTAAATGAGTAACTATTTGAAACTCTAGACTCATTTACTGCATGGTCATGATACATGACATATTTTATTTCAGGATATCTGATAAAGTTTCCGTATTTATAGGACAGCCTTAACCATGTATCCCAATCTTGTAACCTCCTAGCACGAGTGTCAAAACCACCGATGTCGCGTAAACGCTCTGTAAGTGTGAAGACTTGATTTGATGCTTCATTAGTAAATAACAAGTCCAAATGTGAAAAAACTTTTTCTTTTTTTCGTCTATAATGAACTGTTTCAGATTCTGGTGATCTATTTACAAAATTACAGGCTAAAAATGAGTATTCATTACTCCATCTAGTAACAAAAAAAGATATTCTATCTTTATAGAATACATCGTCATCGTCCAACCCCGTAATGAAATATCCACTGGCATGATTTATACCAAGATTTCTCGTCGCACATGCACCTTGATTTTTTTCATTCCTCAAATATACAACTCGACTATCTAGACAACTTAATTTTTCAGAAAACTCTTTTGTTCCGTCAGTTGAGGCATCGTCACAAATTAAAATCTCGATGTTCTCATAGTCTTGTTCCAGCACAGAATTCACTGCACGTTTCAGTTTTTCTAGTCTATTGTGTGTCGATATATAGATGCTAACTTTTAAAGAACTAATGCTAGGCATTATAAACACTCTCTATTTACACTATGTTTTCAGTTTAACAGTTGACATTAAAAATCGATGTGTCCAATAAAAATTTCAATGAAGGCACCTATGTAAACCAGGAAAGCCTAAGTTGGGCATCAAACTCAATCTATTAGATGTATCATCTAAACAGGGGTACGTAATGTTAGAGGAAGATATTTCTGCCGGACTAAATACATATTATTCATCTATAGAGTGTTAAGCTTTATGTCTATCGTGCAGGTCAAGATTTTGGGGGCAACAACGAACCAGGACTTTACTAGCTACTTTTCATACTCAAACTCTATGAAATTTTAAAGCGGCAAACACAACATTACTAGCCATTCATCAAACTTGAATTTCCTCATACCCACAGGATGTTAAATCATTTCAATATTTACCCAGTGAATTAGTTTCTTTGTGGTTTTTTAAAATGGCTAGGTGTATGAAATTACAAAAAAGGCATCAATATATTATTTTAACTTCAGTAGTACCTCTTCAAGAGCACTCTTCCAATTCGACATATCGATATTTTCAGAACGAATTTTTCCGCAATCAAGGACAGAATAACTAGGTCTTTTAGCAAGTGTAGGGTAATCACTTGAAATAATATTATTGACAATAGGTTTCTTTTCCAGAACTTCCCTCTCTAAAGCAACGTTAAAAATCACAGAGGCAAAGTCACTCCATGCTACTTCAGTATCTCCACAAAAATGGTAGACGCCACCCTGAGATTTTTTTTGGATTAAATCTATAATTGCCTGAGCTATGTCACCAGCATAAGTAGGGCAGCCACGTTGATCGGCTACAATAGCAAGCGTATCACGTTCCTTTGCCAGCCTTAGCATAGTCTTCACGAAATTATTGCCATACTCGCTGAATACCCAAGCAGTGCGAATAATTATTGCATCGGGTTGAACCTCAGCAACAGCGATCTCCCCGTCAAGTTTGGTCTTCCCATACACTCCTAACGGGTTAGTAGCATCTTCTTCTACGTATGGCTTGGTTGCATTACCATCAAATACGTAGTCAGTAGACACGTGAACCAAACGTGCACCTACTTCATTCGCGGCTAATGCCAAATTCTTTGGCCCAGTCTCATTAATCCGTGCAGCTAGTTCACGATCTGTTTCTGCTTTATCTACCGCAGTATATGCAGCAGCATTCACGATAACATTCGGTTTAAATTGTGTTACTGCCTGCTTCACTTTATCCAGGTCAGTAATATCAAGCACGTCTGAGTCTGTAGCCCAGATCTCCCAACCATCAGGCAATCGATCCTGAAAACAACTGCCCAACTGCCCTTTAGAACCCGTTAACAATACTTTCATTTTACCAACTCCTTGAAGAGCTTACCTACTTTATCTTTCTCTGAAAGTAACGGAGCATCAATAGGCCACTCAATGCCAACTTCTGGATCATTCCACAGTAAACAGCCCTCATGTACAGGGTTGTAATAATCAGTACACTTATATTCGAAGTCAGCAATATCGGAAAGTACAACGAAGCCATGAGCTAAACCGGGTGGGACCCAAAACTGAGTCTTATTTTCTTCAGAAAGTACTAGCCCCTCCCATGCTCCATAGGTCGGCGAATCTTGGCGAATATCAACAACGACATCAAAAACCTCACCACGCACTACGCGAACAAGTTTCCCTTGTGGGTTTACTTTTTGGAAGTGCAGTCCACGGAGCACGCCCTTGGCAGAGCGTGAATGATTGTCCTGAACAAAATCGAGATCAATATCCAGCATTTCCTGATAGCGCTTCTTTTCAAAAGTTTCGAGGAAGAACCCCCTTGCGTCACCAAAAACCTTTGGCTGAATGATTTTTACACCTTTAATTCTAGTATCAATTACCTGCATGTCACTTCACTCCAACCAAATGAGCAAGATATTGTCCATAAAGCGTTTTACTCAGCAACTTGGCTTCTTCTGCAACCTGTTCGCGAGACAGCCAACCTTTGCGGAATGCAATTTCTTCAAGGCAAGCGACTTTGAAGCCCTGCCGTTTTTCAATGGTATGAATAAATTGTGAAGCTTCAACAAGACTATCGTGAGTACCGGTATCAAGCCATGCAAAACCACGGCCAAGTAACTCAACGCTTAATTTTCCTTCATCAAGATACATTTGGTTAAGAGTAGTAATCTCCAGCTCTCCGCGTTGCGACGGCTTTACTTGCTTAGCCATTTCTACTACCTGGTTGTCGTAAAAATATAAACCAGTCACAGCCCAGTTAGACTTGGGTTGAGCAGGTTTTTCTTCCAGAGAAAGTGCGCGGAAATTATCGTCAAACTCAACAACACCAAAACGTTCAGGATCCATCACTTGATAACCAAATACTGTTGCACCAACTTCACGCTCAACAACGTTTTCAAGTTTTTTACCAAAACTTTGGCCAAAATAAATATTATCGCCAAGAACAAGTGCGCAACGATCACCATTGATGAACTCCTCACCAATCAGGAAAGCTTGCGCAAGACCGTCTGGGCTTGGTTGGATTTCGTAACTCAACCTAATGCCAAACCGACTACCATCTCCTAATAATCGTTTGAAAGAGGGCATATCTTCAGGTGTGGAAATAATCAGAATATCACGGATACCAGCCAGCATAAGAACAGAGATCGGATAATAAACCATTGGCTTATCATAGATTGGTAGCAGCTGCTTCGATACTCCACGCGTAATTGGGTACAAACGTGTTCCTGAGCCACCCGCCAGTACAATACCTTTCATTTTAATTTCCTTATGTAATATTAACGGGTCAGACCTAAACGTTGCCCAGCATAGGAACCGTCTTTGACGCGGCTCCACCATGCTTCGTTAGACAAATACCATTCAACTGTTTTACGAATACCACTTTCAAAGGTTTCTTGTGGTTTCCAGCCTAGCTCATTATCAATCTTGGATGCATCGATTGCATAACGCATATCGTGGCCAGGTCGGTCGGTAACATAAGTTATTAAATCCTCATATTTACCAATACCTGCATGCTTACTAGGTACTAATTCGTCCAGCAAGCGGCAAATAGTTTGCACAACATCTATGTTTCTTCGCTCGTTATGTCCGCCTATGTTGTAGGTTTCACCTACTAGCCCCTCAGTCACAACTTTATATAGCGCTCGAGCATGATCTTCTACATATAGCCAGTCACGAATTTGCGCGCCATTTCCGTAAACCGGTAATGGTTTACCATCCAGTGCATTAAGAATGATCAGCGGGATCAATTTCTCTGGGAAATGATAAGGTCCATAGTTATTGGAACAGTTAGTTACTATGGTTGGGAAGCCATAAGTACGCAGCCATGCCCGAACTAGATGATCGCTAGAAGCCTTGGAGGCAGAATACGGGCTGCTTGGCGCATATGGTGTTGTTTCCGTGAACAAATCATCGGTACCATGCAGATCGCCATAGACCTCATCTGTAGAAATGTGGTGAAAACGGAATGCTGCTTTAGCTTCAGCCTCCAAGGTGTTCCAGTATTGCCGCGCTGCTTCTAAAAGTGTGTAAGTTCCTACAATATTGGTTTCAATAAATGCAGCAGGACCATCGATGGAGCGATCTACGTGACTTTCTGCAGCCAAATGCATCACCGCATCAGGCTTGAACTCACTGAAAATGCGATCAAGTTCATGGCGATTACAGATATCAGCATGTTCAAACTTAAAACGCGTATTATCTGCAATCGATTTAAGTGACTCCAGGTTCCCCGCATAGGTCAAGCTATCGACAACCATGACTTCATCCTGAGTATCGCTAATAATATGGCGCGCAACAGCCGAACCAATAAAACCGGCGCCACCGGTAACGATAATTTTCATTTTGCCCCTTCGTATGAATTAGTTTTTAAAAATAGTAAACAATTAAATTTAAATGTTTTGGAATCTGATTAGAATCACATATTTATTCTATCGTTTTAACTTAAGTCCTTTTAAATAGTGACGATTGCAGAATAGAAGTAAAATCAGTACGCCTCCCCAATAGAATTTTAGAAAAGCAAAATACCTATAGCCAAACATTGCCTCAGCAGAGGCTCCAGCAATACACAAGAGTGTAAAAAAGTATAATTCCAAGCGAGGTATTTTTTTCCAACAGAGTATCGACAATTCTGTGCGGAAAACTAAAAAAAACCAAAATGTAATGCATGTACTAACAGCTGCTCCGGCAGCACCAAAGCGTGGAACTAAAATATAGTTAAGAACAAAATTAACACTCAAAGCCAACAATGAAGCAATCATTGAAAAATATGTTTTTTTGCTGATACCAATGCCAACAACTGTTGTTTCAGAAAGAGTATAAAGCAATGGGTAACCAAGGCACGCTAATAAAATAAATTTAACATCGCTATAGCTTACAGGAATAAAAAAGTCCACTACCCAGGATAGTAATCCCGCAATACAAAACAAAGCAACCACGACCAACAATATATATTTTGATGCTTTTGTTACAAGCCCCAAGCTCTCTTCGTCATTATTAGCAAGCTTGTAGACCATTGGTGCCCAGAGTGTCGAGAAAATAGTTTGAATTATCGTTGCCGCACTGGCAAAACTGACTGCAACAGAAAAAACCGCCAGTTGTTCAAACGTAGATAGCGATCGCAAGAACATTCTATCCATCGCTGTGACTCCCCAGAAAGCTAAACTTCCTAGTATTAATGGGAAACCAAATCGGATCATTTCTTTCGATTTATGGTAATCAACACGCGATGAAATGGCTAAAAGCCAGTCTCTCTTTGTAATGAGCAACATAATAATCAGCGTTATTAAAAAACCAAAAAAATTCGCCCATAATAGTTGTTCAAAGGGATGACTTTCCCAAAAAAAATAAAAACATAATAGACTAACTAAAATAACAACTTTAGGAATCAATTGGCTTAGTGAAAACCCAACCCCTCTTCCCTCCATCCTTACTACTAAAGACAAAAACCGTAATATAAAATTAAAAAGAAGAATGAGCATTACTAAAAGCCCAATAGCAATACTATCCTTTTCAAAAAGTAATGAAGATATAAAACTTGGCTCCCAAGAAAATGCAAAGAGAGACAATAGCAACAACATGAGCCCTGGGATTATTGATATTTTAAGCAACTCACCTTTATTTTCACTCTCATGATATTGCCGAACGTATGCCTGATCAAGGCCCAACCCGAATAGAAGAACTGTAAATGATATTGCTACATTTAACATCCCAAACCGACCTACGTCCTCAGGAGAATATAGCCAGGTCATCACTGGCAACGTAATAAACCCCAAGGCAGCAGCACCTATCGGCCCCATTGCAAAAGAGAGAATAACCTTGAGCTTCATTTTATTTCTCTTTTCCTATCAAAGAAGAAATCATTTTCTTTGTTTTTTCTAAAAGCACAGCGTTAGACCAAATAGTTTCAATTACTTCTCGATTATTAACAACCTCGCTTTCAATTAGGAGCGATTTTAAAAGGTGCGGATCACGTTCCAATTCTTGAATGGAAAAAATAATCGCCCCCCTACTTTTCAAAAAATTAAAAGTAGGATTTTCCTCTCGAAGAAATACTTTAGCTCCGAGATAAAGCATACTGATAATGTTTCCAACGCCCTGCTGTCGGATATGATTCATTATAACAATGCCACAAGAGCTGATTTTTCTCATGTACTCTTCAATCGGCATGAAATCAACTAAAACATCGGCATTTCTTCCAAGCATATTGTTTGCAGCCTTGTGTATTTTACCACCATAGTCCTTATCACCATAATTAAGAGGAATAATTAACTTTCTATCTTCAAGGTTTATTTCTTTCAATATTTTAAAAATTTCAACATGGTTATTAGTACATGTTGCACTATTTCCTAAAAGTATATTATCTCTCTTTACATCAGCAATTCCAGCATCAGAAATATAGCTAGAAAGGTCCTTTTCTGCAGCTGCATAATTCCAGTCCACTTGACTAGGAAATGTCCTCCACTCACGGCTATCCTTCAAAATCTCATATTCAGCAGGGATAACCGGGGTGAAATATTGTATTCTTTCAATAACTTTAGTTCGTCTAACTGCCGGATACATAACAAGCTCTTTTATACGCTGTTTGATGGTTTTACTTTTCTTCAGTTTCCCACTGAGTGCTAGTGTATCCTTTAATAACCACTTATCATCACCACCAATCAAATCATAATAATCATAGCCCCATCCTATCCAAACAATAGGTATATTTTTATCCAATTTTTCAATCGTTCTAAACCAGAAATCTCTCAAAGAATGAACAACTAGAATATCGATTTCGCCTATTTTTGAAAAATCCAGACCCACAAGAGATTCTTTAAAGCCAGCAGTAAAGTCCACATCGCTTTTTATGTACGAGATCTTCTCTTTGTTGTTATATACACATACGATATTTTGCTTTGGGTAGGCGGTCTCAAAAGTTGCAATAGCCCTGTCTATAAACTTTTCATCTGTGCACAAATGCAGTATTTTCAGTTTTTTCATAACTCATTTTTTTGGCTATTGAACCTATCCTCAAGCAGTAAAATATTTTTTTTTCTTTCTTTTAAGGGACGCACGGGCGTCCCTGCATAGATAAAAAATGGCTTACAATCTTTGCTGACTAAACTTAGTGAGCCTATTGCAGCCCCTTCACCGATGGTTACACCTGGTAAAACAACACTACCACAACCTATTATGACATGCTTTCCGATGAAAACGTCGGCATGTGATACATTTGTAAATTCTTCATTGATAGTAGGATTAGTCATAAACTCGCCACTATAGTCATCATTGCTACTATAAATAGCAACCTTAGATGATATATTGGCGTAATCAGATATTGTTATTTTACCTGCCCCGATGAGGGAGCTATACACAGCAATATGAATATTATCTCCTATCTCAACACCACCATGTCCGGCAGATAATACACAGAAATCATCAATTCTGACGTTATTTCCGATAGAAATCCTCTCACAATTATACAAGGAAGCATTCTTTGATATTCTTACATTACTACCAAGTGTGCGAAAACCCAAATTAGTCAGTTCTAGATCTGTATAGTAGGCCATTATCACCCCAGAATTAAGGATATTACTTTTTGCTGTTCTTCATTAGTCAGATTAGGATATATAGGAAGGCAAAGTACTTTACGCGCAATTTCATTAGCAACTGGAAGGTTCTCTTTAGACGCAGACTTCATTCCTTTATACATAGAAAAATCACTAATTAGTGGATAGAAATACCTGCGAGAATATACATTGTGTTTTTTCAAATAATCGTAAAGTTCCTCCCTATTCATTCTGAATTCATCCTCAACCAGAATTGGGAAGTATGCATAGTTAGCATCAACTTGCCCAGACTGTGGTACTACAGTAATTCCTTTCAATCCAGCAAATACATTACGATAATTCTCATCAATCTCTTTACGACGCTGAATAGTTTTATCAACATGTTTGAGCTGCAACAGACCAAATGCAGCATTTATTTCGCTCATTTTGCCATTAATACCTGGTGCAACAACGGTAGTTTCATCAACTATACCAAAATTCTTTAAATTATTAATTCTCACTTTCGTTTTTTTATCGGGGCAAATTATGGCACCACCCTCAAACGTATTGAATACTTTAGTCGCATGAAAACTTATTGCACTTAAATCACCATGTCTTAAAATGCTACCGCCCTTATCGGTAACGCCAAATGCATGTGCAGCATCATAAATAACTTTCAAGTTGTAATTATCAGCGATTTCTTGAATTCTCTCGATATCACAGGGATTCCCATAACAGTGTACTGGCATAATAGCCGTTGTTTGTGGAGTAATCGCTGCTTCAATTTTATCCGGATCAATATTTAATGTCACAGGATCAATATCAACAAAGATTGGTTTGATACCATTCCACAGTAGAGAGTGTGCAGTCGCAACAAAAGAATACGGCGTAGTAATAACCTCACCAGTAATTCTCAATGCTTGTAATGCGGTAAGTAATGCTATAGTTCCATTGTTAAATAGTGCAATTTCATTGACTCCTAGATATTCACAGAGTTCCTTCTCTAGCGATTCATGCATTGGACCGCCATTAGTTAAAATTTTATTCTCCCAAATACTCTCCAAATAAGGCATAAATTCATTCAAATCAGGTAGGTAAGGCTGAGTTACGTAGATATTTTTTTTACTCATGAAAGAACTCCATAAAAACATTATTTTAAATAAAAAGTGAATTTAAACACAGCAAATCACTATAAACGCAAAACTAATAAGCACCATCTCTCTTTAAAACTACATTTATTGTTTTAAAGAGAATGGCAATATCATTCCAAAGAGACCAATTTTTCACATACCACGCATCAAAATAAACACGAGTATCATAGTCAACATCATTCCTGCCGCTAACCTGCCATAGCCCCGTCATACCAGGTTTAGCCATTAAATAATAATCTACATCTCCAGCGTAACGCTCTAATTCCTTTTCAATTACTGGTCGAGGGCCTACTAAGCTCATTTCACCTTTTAGCACATTGAAAAGTTGTGGAAGCTCGTCCAGACTTGTTTTGCGGATGAACTTACCAACACGTGTTACGCGCGGATCATCTTTTAGCTTGAAATCTTTATCCCATTCTGCTCGAGCATCAGGATCAGTTGCCAATAATTGCTCTAGTACTTCCTTAGAATTTGTAACCATAGAACGAAACTTCAGACATTTAAACTTCACGCCACCTTGTCCCACACGCTCATGCCCATAAATAGCGTTCCCCCCATCTTTGGATACTAAATAGGTTAGAACACCTAAAATCGGAGAGAGAAGTACAATAATAGATGCGGACCCTACAATGTCAAAACTTCTCTTAACAAAGCGAGATGTTCGCTTAGCTAAATTGTTATGGACACGTAAGATCATTACTTCATGACTAAAAATAAATGACATGTCAGTACCGTAAAGAGGTACTCCACGTAAAGTTGGTATAACAGAAACTGAACGACAATTATGTTTTGCTAATTTTTTCAGCCATTCATCACGCAAAATGTGTTCTTCAAACTCTAATGCAATAATAAACTGTGTATGCTCGGGATCACACTGCTTCCATAAATCTTGTTCATCACAGATAACAGGTGTTCCGAGAAGTTCTTTTTCGCATTCTGCCGAGCTAGAGAAAAAAGCACATATTGAAAAACCTAGAACTTCTTCACTTTGTAAAGCAGCATAGGCATCGCATGCATTCTTCCCCGAACCGATAATGACAGTATGTTTCTGCCACATTCCAATTCTGTTGAGTAAACGCTTAGTAATTGCACGAGACAACGGTACTAATATAAGCGCCAGTGTCCATGTTATAATCCACACATATCTGGAAAACTGCCATTTTGAAAATGCAACTAAAGCCAGATCTAGTACCGCAAAAATAAGTAATGTTCTTAGAATTTCTTTTAGTTCGAACCAAAACGGTTTGCGATACGAGTAATGCCGTAATCTCACCCAAAACCAACCAACACAGAGGACGGCCAACATTACGTGAGTCAGAAGACGTGCTGACATTTCCGATTTTGGGATAAACTCATATATATCGGAGTCAAATATGCTAATCAGATATATAGCGATAACCAGCGATAACTTAAAAGTAATGAAATCAGACAATGCCAAAATCAATTTAACAAAATTTGTTTTCTTTGAGTAACTAAGCGCACTCATAATTTTATCCTTTTATTCTTGGAAATTATTCCAATATCTGGTGTGCATACTTAACCTTCTCCTAAGAACTGCTGGGATCTTTTTATAATTTTGCCCAAGCTTGTATCCTAAAATTTTAGCCAAATTGTTGGCGAAAGCGATAGGTAACCACAAGATTCCATTTTTCGTCAGATATTTAATCTCAGAAAAAATAAATTTTTTCCCTTCGCCACTAGCACCACCAAACGATTCTCTAATCCATGGCTCATCATGATGAAATACACCGATGTCAAAGTAACGTTTAAATTCCTCAACCATAGTATAGTTGTGTGAGTGATAAACCTCTGCGTCGGCAACATAAGCTACTTTAAAATTTGCTAGCACAGCTTTTGCTGCCAAATACATATCTTCACAAAGGATTGTATTTTCAGGAAAACCACCTAACTGGTTAAATGCGGATAATCTGTATGCAGCAAAAGAGTTAGACATAAATACAGTTTTCAGCCCTAACGCATCACATGACGTAATATCGCTTATATAACTTTTCTTACCATAATTAAACTCTCTAGCATGCTTCGCCAAAGGATTTGCATCATCGTGTGGTAACTGCCGTCCATATGCACACACAATATTAGGGTCAGAAAATGGTGCTAGAATTCTCTCAATACTATCTTTTTTAGCGATCGCATCCTGAGTAATAAAAACAGCTATATCACCGTTACAATCTTGCGCTCCTTTATTTCTTGTTCCTCCATGATTAAACTCTGAAGATGAGATAACTTCAATTTTAAAATCATATTTCCGTGCTATTTCCACAGTTGCATCTTTACTGGATGAATCAATAACAAGCACTTCTTTGCTCTGTGGTGAACATTCCGATATTGCTTTAGCTGATTTTCCCCAAACACTACCACCATTATATGTCGGTACTATAACGCTGACTTTTATATCTTTCATTTTTCTACCAATGAATTTGGAAAATATGATTTTTATGGTTAGCCTAAAGGCTAATAGCTGAAATTAAAATCGAGGATTGTTTATTATATAGTAATTCAAAGCTGCGCTTAATTATCAAAAATATTCAAGAATAAACATCTCTATCGCTAGAAACAATTAAGTATATATTTAATGGCTCGATACTACAGTAGAATAATATGTAACTACCGCTCCATTTTTAATTGATGTTTCTTGGAAAAATTAGTCTGTAGTCAAAGGCCACATCACGTGGCCTTCTCAATATATTGTATGGGTTACTCAGTTAACTCTTCGACTTGTAGCTATAGTCGTAGTAATCATAACCATAGTTGTAATAGTTAGCTGCTTTTTTTACAACTGCGTTAAGAATAACGCCTTTGATGGTAATGCCATTCTGCTCAAATCGTCTAAAGCTTACTTCAACCTCTTTAGGCGTGTTTAGTTCAAAACGTGCGACCATCAACGAGGTTCCTGCATGCTTACCTATAATTGCAGCATCTGTAACGGCAAGAATTGGAGGTGTATCCACCAATACAATATCGTAATGCTCTGAAGCCCAATTTATGACCTCAGCAAAACGATTATGCATCAAGAGCTCTGAAGGATTTGGTGGAACCATACCTCTAGGAATAAAATCTAGCCCCTCAAATGCAGTATGTTTAACGGCAGCAGTTACAGTGATTTTTCCAGATAAAATTTCTGAAAGACCATTTTTACCATCAAGGCCAATAAGATCGTGTGCATACCCCTTACGCATATCACTATCAACAAATAATACTTTCATCCCCGTTTGGGCAATAACTGCAGCCAGGTTTGCACTAATAAATGTTTTACCGATCCCAGGGCTCGCCCCAGAGATCATTAAGACGTTATTTTTTGCCTCCATCATTGCAAAATGAAGGCTTGTACGCAGGCTACGAATAGCTTCAATAGCCAGATCGGCTGGATTACCAAATGCTAGTAACGAGTTCGAGTCACTATTAATCTTTTTGCCTTTATTCTTATTAGAAAACTCTAAGTCTTTATTACGCTGCCATTCTGAAAGCGGGACGCTGGCATAAACGTTGACACCCAACTTTTCAAGTTGCTCTGGGCTTTCAATACCGCGATGTAAGAATGAGCGCAAAAGTATATAACCGACCGATAATATTCCACCCATAACAACAGATAGTATAAGAGCAATCAGTTTCTTTGGCTGTACAGGCTTTGTTTGTGTTACTGCATTATCAATAATGCGTACGTTACCTACTGTGCTCGCCTTTGAAATACTCAGAGCCTGTTCTTTATTTAGAAGCTGCATATAGACTTCTTGCCCAGACTGAACATCACGGCTCAACCGCAATATTTCTTGCTGCGTCTTTGGCATTGCACTCACACGTTTATTAAGCTTCTCTCTTTCATCTTCAAGGGTCTTTCTTTTCTCCATCAAAGCACGATACGAAGGGTGCTCTTTGGTATAAAGCTTTGAAATTTCAGCTTCCTTAAATGTTAACTCATTGAGTTGAGTATCAACTGAAACTATTGAATCTAAAACAGACTTAGCTTCAAGTGATAAATCTACAGAGTCATTCTGCTGACGAAATTGATTCAATTTGCTTTCTGCAGAGTCGAGAGAGCTACGTATCTTAGGTAGTTGAATAGCTAAGAACTCAAGACTTTTAGCATCCTCTTCAGATTTTCTTTCAACGTTTTGCTGAAGATAATTTCTTGTTATAGAATCAAGGATTTTCTGAATTCTAGCCGGATCTTCACCTGTTAGTGTAAGACCTAAAACCCCTGTGTTTTTTCCTTTATCCGCTACATCAAGTGCTTCTAGCAATTTATTTATTGCACTTAGTTCGCTTATTTTAGATATTTTAAACTCTGTGCCAGCAGGAGCACTAATATCATCCACTAATATAGACACGCCATCTTTATGGAGAAAATGCCCAGTTTCACCTTTAGCAATTTCTTCACCATCATTGAACAGGGTAAAACTCTTTGCGTCGTTAACTACCAATTTTATCGAAGCAGTATCCTGCCAGGACTCAGGCAATTCAAATTCAGATATGGAAATCTTGTTAGGTTTTTTATTAGTAAGCCGCGCATATCCTTTGCCGAAAATTGGAAAGAAATTTTCCTCGACCACAGTACGCAAGTTCAAATCGTCTACTGTTTTGCTGAGAATCATTCTTGATTGAAGCAATTCAATCTCAGGAGCGGACTCTGGCTGGCTATTAGGCAACATTTGGCTTAGGTTATTAAGCAACGAGTTGCCCACATTCTGCTCAACCTGGACCATCGCATCAGCACGATAAACCGGTGTCGCGAACAAGCTGTATAAAATACCGAAGGTCAGGAACGCTGCGGTTATACCAATGATCAACCAGCGGCCATCAATTATTTCGCCTAGCAAGCGGCCTAAATCAATTTCATCGGACGCATCATTTCCCGAATTATTCACTCTATTTTTTTCTGACATTGGAAATCCTGACTGGCTATCGGCTTAAGGCTTTAGCCCATTTTTGGGCTGATTCATCAAGGAGACGGTAAACAAACTCGAAAGCCTCGCGGCTCTGTCGGTAAGGATCGGCAATTTCCCGTTGGTCCAGCCAATGGCCGTACAACATGGTTTTGCCCCTTACCTCTGGAGCCAATCGGCACACCGCATCAATATGCTTCTTTTCCATAACCAGGATCAGATCATATTCACTGCACATCGCCCTAGTGAGTTGTTGGGCCTGATGCCCCTCTAGAGATAACGCGTGTAGGCTAGCTACTTCTGTTGCTGTTGCATCCGCAGGTTTGCCTACTAAAGCGCCAAGCCCTGCAGAGTCAACCTTTTTGTTAGGCAAAGCCTTTCTCAACAATCGCTCTCCTGTGGGGGAACGGCAGATGTTACCAACACACACCACTAAAATTGAATTAAACATAG
Source organism: Serratia aquatilis (assembly GCF_044865145.1). Lineage (NCBI taxonomy): Bacteria > Pseudomonadati > Pseudomonadota > Gammaproteobacteria > Enterobacterales > Yersiniaceae > Serratia > Serratia aquatilis. Next base: position 3,427,920 of record NZ_CP173186.1, read on the forward strand.
TTGTTGCTCAATCTAAAAATAATTAGTAAGGCCAGTTGCGCACGCGCAATGCACCTTCGCTAAGATTGTTAAAACCGGTAATTGTTGGTACTAATTGGCTGATCAGGCGGTTCCAACGAGCAACAGGTGCGGTTGTAACATAAACAATATCATAGGGTTGCAGATGGAATTCAGTCCCCATCACCAATGCAGTGGCGTCAGAAGCATTTAGCTGATAAATGCTTGCCAGTTTACTACCTTCGCTACCACGCAGTGGGCGAATGACAAATATACCCGTTGCATCAGCGACCGACTGGTCCATTCCTTGAGCATTGCCTAATGCCTCAGTCAACGTCATCCCACTGCGGTCCATCTTCAGCGTGGTTTGCTGTTTCACTTCTCCCATCACGAACACTTTTAGATCGTCGTTACGTGGGATATAGAGAATGTCCCCAGGGTAAAGCATACGGTTTTGCGTCAGGTCCCCTTTTTGCATCAGCGCCTGCAGAGAAATACGCTGCTCTTTGCCGTCGTGTGTTAGCACCACGTTGCGCCAGTCTGCATTCTCAGCCAGGCCACCCGCATTGTTAATGGCATCCATAACGGTTAGCGGCACGTTAGTGATTGGCTGCTGGCCAGATTTGGCAACCTCGCCCGTTACATAAGCTTTTTGCGAACGGAAGGCGGCAATGCTCACGTCCACCTGCGGGCTCTCAATATACTGGGCAAGGCGATTGCTAATATCATTGCGTACCTGGCTGGCCGTTTTACCCACAACACTGACTTTACCAATGTACGGATAGAAGATGGTGCCATCAGCATTAACCCAGTTGCCTGTGTCGCTGGCACTGCGGTATTGGCCTGCAGGGGTAGTCAGCTCGGGGTGATCCCAAACGGTCACCATCAGCACATCACCCACACCAATGCGGTACTCATAATTCTGTAGGGCCAGTTCCAGTTCGGGATTATTCTGCGCCACTACCGGTTTTGGTCGCATTTTCTCAACCAGGCTCGGCGTCATAGGGTAGATATTCACCAGCCTGTTAAGATTGAAATCGCTGTCATCTTGGCGGACAACGTTTTTGCCACTGGTGGAAAGGTAGGAGCCGGGGATGACGGTACAGCCACTGATTACACTGATCGATACCAGGAGTGGTATCAGTTTCCATTGTTTCTTTGCCATCGAGTTTTTATCACTTCCAAAGTAGTCAATCTTTAACGCTAAGCAACTGGCCAACCATGGCCGCCTGGTACCCTGCTTAACAAACTTTTTTATGGGGTTAAGTATGCCGCCAGCGGCATACTTTTAAACACACTCATTGAGCAAACGTTAAGGCGGAGATTGCTAATATGCTGCTAGCAAAACCAAACGCGTCGGCGCATGCACCATGGGTGTATTCACATGCAGGTGTTAGCTGTATGTCAAAAGCCCGCAGAGCATTTTCCGCAGGGCCATAACTATAAAGATTATTCTTTTTGATTGCAGCAAAAATTGCTAAAGCTTCAACCGCTCAGCCCATTCGCGGAAGGCTTTGCCTTGGGTTGGGTGCCGTAAACCGTAAGTTACAAAAGCACGCAAATAGCCCAATTTTTCACCGCAGTTAAACGACTCCCCCACCAGTTCCATCGCTTCTACTGGCTCATGCTTCAGCAGTTCGGCAATGGCATCGGTCAGTTGAATACGCCCCCAGGCACCCGGCTCAGTTTTTTCCAGAATTGGCCAGATATCCTTCGTGAGCACATAACGGCCAACCGCAGAATAGTTTGATCTAAGTTGCACTTCTCTGCTCGGCTTCTCAATTATCGATGTCATGCGTGAACTTTCACCCGGTTGCAAGCTGTTGGTGTCGCACTCTACCACTGAGTAGTCATAAAGCACCTTCTCATCCGCAGCTTGCACTAATACCTGGCTCACACCACTCTCTTCAAATCGGGCGATCATATGTGCCAGGTTATCTTTCTTGAGATTGGCTTTGGCGTCATCCAACAACACGTCTGGCAGTACCACCACAAAAGGTGATTCACCCACCAGAGGTTTGGCGCAAAGTACCGCATGCCCCAAACCTTTTGGTTGCCCCTGGCGAATGTGCATCAGGGTCACGCCTTTGGGAGTAATTGATTGCACTTCCTCAAGCAGTTGGCGCTTCACTCGCGCTTCCAGCATCGCTTCAAGCTCGTAGGAAGTATCAAAATGGTTTTCAATCGCATTCTTGGAAGAATGAGTAACCAGAATAATTTCTTTAATCCCGGCAGCCACACACTCATTGACGATGTATTGGATCAGCGGCTTGTCGACGATCGGCAACATCTCCTTTGGGATCGCCTTGGTAGCAGGCAACATATGCATACCCAAACCAGCTACGGGGATGACGGCTTTCAGCTTCGTAGTCATGATAATCCTCTAAAATCTTGTGAGCGTGCCTGGCAATGTTGCTAAAGAGTCTTACTTGTCATTCAGGGTTTGCTTCAACCATTGGGTAAACCCTTCACCTTCTGAGGAGTGGCGCAACCCATACTGAACGAAAGCTTTCATATATCCTAGTTTGTCACCGCAATCGTGGGATTTACCGCTCATATGGAAGGCTTCTACCGTTTGCTGCTTCATCAGCATGGCGATTGCATCGGTCAGTTGGATTTCATCGCCAGCGCCCGGCGGGGTTTTTTCCAACAACGGCCAGATGTCTGCAGAAAGTACATAGCGCCCAACCACGGCCAGATTTGAAGGTGCGTCTTCTCGTGCTGGTTTCTCTACCACAGCCGTCATCGGAGTGCTTTCACCCGCACACAGTGGCTCCCCACCACAATCCACCACACCGTATTTGGAAACGTCTTCTTCCGGCACCGGCTCAACCATAATCTGGCTAAAGCCTGTTTGCTCAAAACGCTGGATCATTCTGGTCAGGTTTTCTTTGCTCAAATCGGCAGTGGCGTCATCCAGCAATACGTCCGGCAACAGCACGATGAAGGGATTATCGCCAACCATGGGTTTGGCGCAGAGTACCGCATGGCCAAGGCCTTTAGCTTGCCCCTGGCGCACCTGCATCACGGTGACATCTGGCGGGCAAATATTCTGCACTTCTGCCAGCAACTGGCGCTTCACGCGCGATTCCAATACTGCTTCCAGCTCAAACGAGGTATCAAAATGGTTTTCAATCGCATTTTTGGATGAGTGCGAAACCAGTACAATATCCTTAACACCGGCAGCGACACACTCACTCACAATATATTGGATCAATGGTCTATCCACTACCGGCAGCATTTCTTTCGGAATAGCCTTGGTGGCTGGCAACATCCTGGTCCCCAAACCCGCGACTGGGATCACAGCCTTCAATCTTCTTTGCATTTTTTTCTTCCACAAACAAATAACAAGTAAGTGTAACAGTGTCAGGCAAAGCGGCTCACTTAGCGTTCGTAAGGATTATTCATGCTTTAAATCAATAGATTACCAACTAAGCAACACTCTTCAGGCACGCTACCGCCCTTGGCTTTCAGCTACCAATGCACTGTACACAATGTTTGAACTGGCAAAATCGTGATAATCATCACGTATGCAGATGAACCGGGGGTTCCGTTCGGGATTTTATGAGAGACAAGTCACAAAAATAGAAAAGAGGCAGTGCTTTTCTGGCTAAATGGTGATTCTTGCTATCATTCGTTCATTGAATGCTAAGATTCTTATACTATTGCTCCAGCGAAACAAGCCTTAGATAGGTAATAAAGGCCTTTTCAGAATAAGACTACTATCGCGGTTTGGGGCCAGGGATCTTACCATTTTCAAACCGTTTTAATAACTTGATTTTGTTGTGATTATCCCAACAGCGCTATTTATCTTCTATATTTATTCCTTTCAAGGTATTAACCAACCAGCGTCGGACTCTTCATTACAGTAACGAATTATCCTAACTGTGCATTACACCGCATGATGATGTTGATTTGAAGTTGAATTCCCCTCTCTCAGACTCCATCATTCCCACTGCGGCATAAGCCGCCAAACTTAAAGGTGAAATTGGGCGTATGGAATGGATCGCAGATCCAACAATTTGGGCCGGCTTGGCCACCCTGGTTGTGTTGGAAATTGTACTGGGGATAGATAACCTGATTTTTATCGCCATTCTGGCGGAGAAATTACCAAGAAAACAACGTGATAAAGCACGTGTCATCGGCCTGCTGCTGGCGCTGCTGATGCGCTTGGCATTACTTGCCTCAATATCCTGGCTGGCAACGCTAACAGCACCGCTGTTTACTGCCTTTGGGCACTCTTTCAGTGGCCGCGATCTGATCATGCTGATTGGTGGTATCTTCCTGCTATTCAAAGCCACCATGGAGCTGAATGAGCGGCTGGAAGGCAAAGATGAGGAACAGCACGGGCCACGCAAAGGTGCGCGTTTCTGGCCTGTAGTGGCGCAAATTGTGGTGCTGGATGCGGTGTTCTCACTAGACTCAGTGATCACCGCAGTGGGAATGGTTGACCACCTGGCGGTGATGATGATTGCGGTCTGTATCGCCATTGGCCTGATGCTGCTCGCCAGCAAGCCACTTACGCGCTTCGTTAACGCCCACCCTACCATTGTCATTCTGTGTCTCAGCTTCTTGCTGATGATAGGTTTCAGCCTGGTTGCGGAAGGTTTCGGTTACTCTATTCCGAAAGGGTATCTCTACGCAGCAATCGGTTTCTCTGTAATGATCGAGGCGTTAAACCAACTTGCACAGTTCAATCGCCGACGTTTCCTTTCAAAGATGCGACCACTGCGTGAGCGTACAGCAGAAGCGGTATTGCGTATGTTGAGTGGCAAGCATGAAGAAGCGGAGATAGATAGCCACTCAGCCCAACTGCTGGTCGATAGCGGTAGTGAAAGTGGCGAGATCTTCAACCAGCAGGAACGCCACATGATCGAGCGCGTTCTGGGCATGGCGCAGCGTACCGTCAGCAGTATCATGACCTCGCGCCATGATGTTGAGTACCTTGAGTTGAACGATCCGCAAGAGAAACTGACCGAACTGCTGGAAAAAAACCAGCATACGCGCATTGTCGTTACGGAAGATAGTGCCAGTGACGAACCGTTAGGGGTGGTGCACACTATTGATGTTCTGAAGCAACAGTTGCAGCAATCACAATTGGATTTACGCGCACTGGTGCGTCAGCCGCTGATCTTCCCGGAGCAGTTAACGTTACTCTCGGCACTGGAGCAATTCCGTCAGGCAAAAACACATTTTGCTTTCGTAGTCGATGAATTCGGTTCTGTGGAAGGCGTGGTAACTTTAACTGACGTGATGGAAACCATCGCTGGCAACCTGCCAGAAGCGGACGAGGAGATCGACGCTCGCCACGATATTCAGCAAACCTCTGACGGCTGCTGGATAGCCAACGGCCACATGCCTCTGGAAGATCTGGTGCTGTATGTACCGCTACCGATAGAAGAGAAACGGGAATACCATACTCTGGCAGGATTATTGATGGAGCACTGCCAGCGAATTCCACGTGAAGGTGAACAACTGGAGATTGGTAACTACCTGTTCGAACCGTTAGAAATCAGCAGCCACCGCATCGTGAAAGTAAAAATCACGCCGTTAGTGGTAGCGAACGAAGACGACGAAGTTTGAGTGAATGCCGGGCATCCAGCTAGGATGCCCGGTACTGCTTATAGGTGTATTGGCACCAGCAGCTCTGTGGCAACAATCACCACAATCAAGCCGACAATAACTGGCACTGAAGTGCGTTTCACCACTTCGAACGGAGAGATTTTCGCCATACCGGAAACAGCCACGATCACGCCAGAAACAGGGGAAAGCGTACGGCCCAGGTTAGAAGCCTGCAGCATAGGAATAGCCAGGTAAGCCGGGTTAATCCCCATTTGCGCCGCCAGTTTCGGGATCAGCTCCACAAACGCATAAAACGGTGCATTACCCGAACCGGTTGTCATGGCTGCCAGCATGGTGATCACCACCAGCACCAGCATCATCACAATACCGCCTGTGCCAAAGGATTGTGCCAAGCCGATCAGGCCGCTGATAAAGCCAACGGTACTCAGCCCCTGAGCAAAAACCCCCGCAGCGACCAGCAGCATAACCACGCTGGCGAACGCATCAGCCATGCCTCGGTAAGCCACTTCCAGGCCACTAAACACGGTTTTCGCATTGAAACTGCGGATAAACTCTATGACCGCAGTAACGAACATGCAAATCACCAGCACGGTAATGATGTGCAATTCTGGTCCCCATTTACCGTCAAATACCAGCACGCCCAGGATAGGGGTGAAAGGCAGGATGGCGTAGAAACCGGGAGCGTTGGTAGTGATTTCGCTCACATCCATAATATGGTGCTGTTCGTTGCTTTTTCTGTCGAGATAGCGTTGCCAAAAGAAGTGCGCAATCGCCATGCAGATAATGGCCGCAATCGAAATGGGCAACGATGTTTTGAAAGCAAAATCAACCAACGGCATTTCAGACGCCTTAGCCGCCAACACCACATCGCCTGAAGTTGGCGAAAGGATAACGGCCGCTGGTGAAGCGCAGATAGCTGCGGCTGCTCCACGGCTGATGCCCACATTAACCATCAGGGGGAATAAGGTCGCCATCAACAACACCCCCAATCCTGTTGCAGATGATACCGCCAGGGACATCAGACAGGCGACGAAATAGGCCGCAATCATCAGTAAATAGGGGGAGTTGATCATCTGCAGCGGGCGGGATGCCAACTTCACCACCACGTCATTGGCACCGATGTGTGTCATATAAGCGGCGAATCCGCACAACATCATAATCATCATGCCAAGATCGCCACCGCGGCTCATCAGCAGGATTTTGACATATTCGACAATATCCGTCGCTCGCCATCCCGTTGAGGTTGCACTGGCAGGCAACACGTTTTTGCCCATCAATGCACTGATTGCCAGCAGGAGCAGTCCACCAGCCATTAATACGCCGGTAGCGGAGTAACCTTTAATAATGTAGCGGCCAACACCCACCGCTACCACAGCACCAACCAGAAGTTCTAGCATAATTCCTCGACTTAGCGCCTATGACCGTAAAGCTATTTCACTTGCCACTTTAGTCTGGCCGATGCGGCATCCAAAGGGCTTGGTCAATAACCACTACTGAACAGGCTCTTGATTATGTTATTTCAGCGCAGCACTCTTTAGAGCTGAATCGAGTCACACTCTGCCGAAAATGAGTAAAGTATAGTATGACATTCATCAAGATTGCGGGAGGAAACCATCAGGAAATACTTAAGTTTTTCTCGAAATGGTACGGACATAACATTGTTGACGATGAGTAAAATCCTGCCTAGCCTGTCGCTATTGTTACCGTCGACGTTATCAAGTGCCCTACCTCACTCCCATACTCAGAATAAAAACCAAATATTTCAATAAGTAACATCATTACTCCCTGAGTAATCTGCTGTAGTGCAGCTGCGCGGCGTTGTGACCATGATCTGAGTTTGTATAAATTAAACATCATTTGTTAACGATATGTGACTTAGGTCATACAATCATTTTCATTAGTTTGGTTATATGATCTGGAATGTTTACGTTGTCATTTTTGTTTTCGAGCGGAAATTGTTTGTAATAACATGAATATTATAGATTAAATTATTTTATTTAATAAAAAATGACAACGTTAACATTTAGCGGTTTGACGTAATTGAAACTAACAATGGAGAGGGAAATGAGTCATTTACCAGAAAAAATGAGCGCAGTGGTTTGCCATGGCCCACAGGATTATCGGCTTGAGCAGGTAACAACACCGCAACCAAAAGCCAAGGAGTTGGTGATCAAAGTCGATGGATGCGGGATCTGTGCCGGTGACTGCAAATGTAAAAACGGTGCCCAGATGTTTTGGGGTGAAAATCCGTGGGTAAAACCACCGGTGGTACCGGGGCACGAGTTTTATGGCCGCATTGTCGCCATGGGGGAAGGCGCAGAGAAGAAATACAAGATTGGTGAGCGCGTGATTGCTGAACAGATCGTCCCCTGCTGGGACTGCCGCTATTGCAACTCAGGCAGCTATTGGATGTGCGAAACGCACAATATCTATGGCTTCCAAAAAGATGTGGCTGAGGGCGGGATGGCGGAATACATGCGTTTTTCTGAAAACGCCATCGTTCACAAAATTCCTGAAAGCCTCAGCCATGAAGATGCCGTATTGATCGAACCGATGGCCTGCGCCATTCACACCGTTGCACGCGGAGATATCCAACTGGACGATGTTGTCGTTCTGGCCGGTGCCGGGCCGTTAGGCCTCTGCATGGTGCAGGTTGCCCGCTTGAAGACGCCGAAAAAGCTGATCGTGATTGATACCATTGACGAACGCCTGGAACTGGCCAAGGAATTTGGTGCAGATATTGTCATCAATCCGCTCAAAGAGGATGCCGATAAGATCGTTAAGGCGCTCACCAATGGCTACGGTTGCGATGTTTATATTGAAGCCACGGGCGCGCCGATTGGTGTTACCCAAGGGTTGCAGATGATCCGCAAGCTGGGGCGGTTTGTTGAGTTCAGCGTCTTCGGCAAAGAAACTACCGTTGACTGGTCAATTATTGGCGATCGAAAAGAATTAGATATTCGTGGTGCGCATTTAGCGCCTTACAGTTATGAGATTGCTATTGACCTGTTTGAACGCGGTCTGGTTACTTCCAGAGGCGTAGTTACCCACAGTTTTTCATTAAACGAATGGGATAAGGCTTTTGCACTGGCCGATTCAACGGACTCAATAAAGGTGATACTGGTTCCTTAAATTAAGCAACCACTATTATCAAAAGTTAGCTAAATAACAAATATAAAAATATCGACGCTCTGCCCCCCCTACCCTACAGGAGAATTAATTATGTTTTCATTTACTAAGAAAGCCCTGCCTATTTTATTAGCAGGCGGCATGTTGTTTGCTGGTCAATCGACAATAGCAAAGCAGATTGTTATTGGTGCTTCATTTCAGGAGATGAATAACGAATATTTCGTATCAATGAAAGAGTCTTTAGAACAGGCCGCCAATGACATTGGTGCCAAGGTCTATATTTCCGATGCCCGTCACGATGTCTCTAAACAGCTCAATGATGTTGAGGACATGCTGCAAAAGAAAATCGATATATTGCTGATTAACCCGACGGATTCAATTGGGGTACAGTCGGCTGTTATGTCGGCTCACAAAGCCGGGGTTGTGGTGGTCGCGATTGACGCTCAGGCTGAAGGCCCGCTGGATTCATTCGTTGGTTCAGAAAACTACGATGCCGGTTTACAGGCAGGTGAATACCTGGCGAAGTCACTGGGTGGCAAAGGTAAAGTAGCGATCTTGGACGGTATCCCGGTGGTACCAATTCTTGAGCGCGTTCGCGGTTTTGAAGATGCCATTAAAAAACATCCTGAAATGAAGATCGTTACCAAGCAAAACGGTAAGCAAGAACGTGCTATGGCGCTGACGGTCACCGAAAACATGCTGCAATCGACGCCCGATCTGGCCGGTATTTTCAGTGTGAATGATGTGGGTGCCTTAGGTGCTTTGGCTGCCATTGAAAGTAACGGTGCCAAGGTGAAACTGGTGAGCGTTGATGGCCATCCCGAGGCGATTAAAGAGGTCCTGAAACCGAACTCGCCGTTTATCGCTACCTCTGCACAATATCCACGCGATCAGATGCGCATAGCCTTGGGCATCGCATTGGCTCGCCACTGGGGAGCAGAAGTACCGAAAACTATTCCTGTGAAAGTGAAACTGATCGACAGCAGCAATGCGCAAGGTTTTAGCTGGTAATTACCGGCAGCAGAGCACCTTTCCCTGTACCCAAGGCGTAATGCTCAACGCGATTGGATTATCTGAGCTGGATTTCAGGTTTCAGCATTACGCCGAAGCCTGAAGTCTATACCCAAGCTACTTCCAGATGCAGGTAGACGGCAAACGAGAGGATCCCGATGAGCTTACTCAAGTAAGTGATTCGGGTGAATGAGTGCAGCCAACACCCCTGCGTCTTGCAGGGCGACGGGTATATTGGGAATAAACTCAAAGGATATCAACGTGACGGCACTATTAGAATTAAGGCAAATAAAAAAAACCTTTCCGGGCGTCAAGGCGTTGGACGGTATTGATCTCACCGTTAAACACGGCCAGATACATGCCTTATTAGGGGAAAATGGAGCAGGGAAATCAACGCTGGTTAAAATCATGTGTGGTATTCATCAACCAGACTCCGGCGAAATTATTCTGGAAGGTAAAAATAGGCACTTTGATAATTACCGTCAGGCTATTGATGCTGGCGTAGGCATTATTTTTCAGGAGTTTTCATTAATTCCCTATATGAATGCCGTTGATAATATCTTTCTCAACCGGGAAATCAAAAATCGCTGGGGATTATTAGACCGCAAGGCCATGAGCAAAAAAGCCGAGGCTATTTTTAAAAGCCTGGCGGTGAATATCGAACTGGATTGCCCGGTTGAACAATTGAGCGTAGCGCAGCAGCAATTTGTCGAGATAGCCAAGGCGCTTTCGCTGGATGCACGAGTGCTGGTGTTGGATGAACCTACCGCGACCCTAACCCCAGGCGAAGCCGAACACCTGTTCAGAGTGATGAACGATCTCAAGCTGCTCGGCGTTGGTATGGTTTTTATCTCACACCATCTGGACGAGATTTTCACCGTGTGCGACCAGATCACCGTATTGCGTGATGGCACTTATGTGCAGACGCTGCCAACGGCGGACACTAACGTCGATGAGTTGGTGAAACTGATGGTTGGGCGAAAGATCGAGAACACTTTCCCGGTGAAATCGCACCCGGTCGATACTTCGGTGCGTCTGCTCGAAGCCAGCATTCAGCGCTCCAGGCACCATCAAGAAGACAATTTCCATCTGTTCAAAGGGGAAATACTGGGCTTTGCCGGTCTGGTGGGCTCTGGCAGAACCGAAACAGTGTCCGCACTCATCGGTGCCAGCCCAAGCTATCGCAAACGCGTCAGTCTGAGTGGGCAAGCCACAACGCTCAACAGCCCGGCGGTGGCGCTGGAAAAAGGCATCGGGTTACTGCCGGAAAACCGGAAAACCGAGGGGTTGGTGCTACCGTTTTCTGTCGCGCAGAACATCACGCTTAACCGGCATGAGCACTACGGCAAGATTTTCGTCAGTACCCGCAGAGATAACGACATCGTGCAGCGCCTGATCGGTGCGGTTGGAGTAAAAACGCCTGATCCGAATACCGCCGTCAATACCCTGAGCGGCGGCAATCAACAGAAGGTCGTCATTGCACGCTGGTTGAACAACGATTGCAACATACTGATTTTTGATGAGCCTACCCGGGGGATTGACGTCGGGGCCAAGGCTGAAATCTATCAACTAATGCAACAACTCACGCAAAAAGGCATTTCTATCATCATGATTTCATCAGAATTACCGGAAATTATCGGCGTTTGCGATCGCGTCTTGGTCTTCCTCGGCGGACATATCGTAGCCGAATTGGCCGGTGATGAAATCGAGTCTCATAACATCATGCTTCACGCTACAGGGAGTGCATTATGATCGGAATTGAACAGTCCCCACCTAACCAATATGCCCAAAAGCAGAGCCTTGGCAAGCGTTGGGATAAAGTGTTGCACCACCCTGCCGTACTGCCATTTATCGGCTTCGCCATCCTGTTCTTGTTGATGAGCATGTTTAATGACAGTTTTCTGACGGTCAACAACCTGACCAACGTAGCGCGGCAGGTATCTATTAACGCCATTATCGCCGTTGGCATGACCTGCGCGATCTTGACCGGTGGTATCGACCTCTCCGTTGGGCCAGTTATGGCGCTGTCAGGTTCGATTGCCGCCGGGCTGATGCTGGGGGGGATCCCCATTCCTCTGGCGATGGTCGCTGCTCTAGTGGTTGGTGCGCTGTTCGGGTTGGCCAACGGTGCATGCATCGCCTACCTGCGTATGCCACCGATTATCGTAACACTGGCCTCCATGGGTATCGCCCGTGGCCTGGCTTTGCTGTACACCGGCGGCTACCCGATTTCCGGTTTACCTGAGATATTTTCTTTCTTCGGGCGCGGTACGGTACTGGGCATTCAGGTGCCGATTCTGATCATGGTTGGTGTCTATATCCTGGCCTGGCTGATGCTCAATCATCTTTCCTTTGGCCGCTATGTTTACGCTATCGGTGGTAATGAAGAGGCGGCCCGTCTGAGCGGTATTCGCGTGCCCCGCTACAAAGTACTGGTGTATGTGATTAGTGGGCTGACAGCGGCCATCGCCGGGCTGGTATTGACCTCTCGCCTGATGAGCGGGCAACCGAACGCGGGTGAAGGCTTCGAACTTGATGCCATTGCCGCTGTGGTTCTAGGGGGAGCAGCGATTTCCGGCGGCAGAGGCGCAATTATCGGCACCTTGGTCGGCGCCATGATGCTTGGCGTGTTGAACAACGGCTTGAATCTGATGAGCGTATCGCCGTACATCCAGAACGTGGTAAAGGGCGGCATTATTCTTGCTGCTATCTACCTCAGTTCTAGCCGCCGTAAAAAATAGGGAGGTACCGATATGGGATATTTTTTAGGGATTGATATTGGCGGCACCGTTATCAAAGCGGGGTTGTACCGCGCCGATGGTAAGGAAATTGCCGTCGCGGAATGTGATGGCGAGGTGCTGTGCGTCCAGCCGGGTTTCAGTGAGCGGGCAATGGAAGCGCTGTGGCAGGATCTTTGTCAGACACTGCGCCAGGTGCTTAGCCTCGCTTCCGTTTCCAGCAAGCAGGTGCGTGGCGTCAGTTTCTCTTCTCATGGCAAAGGGTTGTACGCCATTGATAAAAATGGGCAACCCGTGCGCAATGGCATTATTTCGTCAGATACCCGCGCCACCGCAACCGTTGCTGATTTGCAGCGTCAGGGCATTGAAGCGGTTACCTATCCTCGCAGCATGCAACCTATCTGGAGCGGCCACCCGGCAGTGTTACTGCGTTGGCTGAAGCAGCATGAACCGGCACAGTATGCGGCCATTGACAGGGTGCTGATGGCGCATGACTATCTGCGTTTTCGGCTGACCGGCGAAGCCGCGGCGGAAATCACCAATATCTCCGGTAGTAACCTGTTTAACCAACAAAGCGCTGACTACGACCCGCTGCTGATGGCGGCCTTTGGCATCGAGGAGGTAGCCGATAAAACTGCGCCACTGCTAGGTTCAGCTGAACTTGCCGGGCAAGTGACTTCCTCCGCCGCTGCACAGTGCGGATTAGCGGCAGGAACAGCGGTATATGGCGGACTGTTTGACGTGGTAGGTGCCGCACTTTGTTCAGGTGTTGTGGACGAGCGTACCCTGAGCACGGTTGCAGGCACATGGTCGATAGCCACCTGTGTCACGGAAAACCTGATCCCTTCGGCTCACCCTTTTGCCTGGGGGCGCTATTGCATGGCAGACCGCTACTTTGTGCATGAAGGTAGCCCTACTTCGGCAAGCAATCTGGCCTGGTTCCTGCGCCAGTTCTGCGATAACGATCATCAGCGTTACGCGCAATTTAATTGTTGGGTGGCAGAGCGCAGCCAACAACCCAGCGAGATTGTCTTTTTGCCTTATCTGTATGGATCCAACCTGGGCAACAATCTGCCGGGTGCGCTTCTTGGTCTGCGTGGCCACCATGATATGGCCGATATTGTGCACGCTATTTATCAGGGCATCGTCTTTTCCCACCTGGTCCATCAGGATCGGCTGGTGGCACTTAATCCAGCAGTGGAAAGGATCCGCATGACCGGCGGCCCAACACAGTCCGAAGTCTGGATGCAGATGTTCGCCAACGCCGGCAACCTGCCGCTGGAGGTAGTGAATATTCAGCAGAGTGGTTGCCGGGCAGCCGCCATTTGTGCCGCCGTCGGGGCGGGGGAATATGCCAGTTTTACCGAAGCCGTACAGGTTATTCAGCCCGAAGTACACACCTACTTCTCCGATCCGGCAGCAAACCGCCGCCTACGCGATCGATTTTCGGACTACCTGAACACTGCCAAGACCTTAAGTGAGGCCAACCATGCACACCACTAACCCTGTTTGTCTGGGCTTATATGAGAAAGCCTTACCTGCACAGCTAAGTTGGGCTCAACGTTTGGACACCGCCCATGAATTGGGTTTTCAGTTTATGGAAATTTCCATTGATGAACAGCCGGAACGTCAGCAGCGGCTGGATTGGGATCGCAAGCAGCGCATGGCGCTGATTAATGCCCGTTTTGACAGTGGTATTGCACTGCCCAGCATGTGCCTGTCGGCTCATCGGCGCTATCCCTTTGGCAGTAAAGATACGGCCACCCGCCAGCAGGCTCGAGTATTGATGGAAAAGGCATTGGACTTCGCGGTAGACATTGGGATCCGCAATATCCAACTGGCCGGGTACGATGTCTATTACGAAAGCGCCAACCTTGAGACACGGCAACATTTTATTGAAGGCATGCAGTGGGCCGTTGCGCTGGCGGCCAAAGCCCAAGTGATGCTATCCGTCGAAATCATGGACACCACGTTTATCAACAGCATCAGCAAATGGCGTGAGTTGGCGCGGCAAATCCCCAGCCCGTGGTTTACCGTCTACCCGGATATCGGCAACTTGAGCGCCTGGGGTAATGACGTGGCTTTTGAACTCGAACAAGGTATCGATAAGATCACCGCCATTCATTTGAAGGATACGTTGCCCGTATTGCCTGGCACCAGCGGGCAGTTTCGCGATGTGCACTTCGGCAGCGGATGTGTCGACTTTGCCCACACGTTTTCCGTGCTCAACAGGCTTAACTATCAAGGCCCATTCTTACTGGAAATGTGGGCGCGCAACGACGGGCAGGACAGTCAGCATATTACCCAGGCAAAAAGCTGGATTGAACAGCAGATGAGAATCGGGGGCATCGCATGTTGAACCAACTGAAACAGCAGGTATTAGCCGCTAACCTCAGCCTGCCGGGCTATGGTCTGGTGACCTTTACCTGGGGAAATGTCTCCGCTATTGATCGTCAGCAGGGGTTGATGGTAATCAAACCCTCGGGAATTGCCTACGAGATAATGACGGTGGATGATTTGGTGGTAGTAGATCTCGATGGAGTCATACGTGAAGGGTGCTGTAAACCCTCTTCGGATACCGATACCCATCTGGCATTGTATCGCGCATTCCCCGATATCGGCGGCATTGTGCATACCCATAGCCGTAATGCCACTATCTGGGCGCAGGCAGGTCAGGCGATCCCGGCTTTGGGCACCACGCATGCCGACTATTTCTACGGTGATATTCCCTGCACCCGCCCGATGCATGAAGAGGAAATTACCGGTGACTACGAGCGGCAAACCGGTGAGGTGATCATCGAGACGTTTCGGCTTGCAAAGCGCGACCCGCAGCAGGTACCCGGTGTGTTGGTATACTCCCACGGCCCATTTTCCTGGGGGAAAACCGCAGCAGATGCGGTGCATAATGCGGTGGTGCTGGAGGAGGTCGCGGCGATGGCGATGGCTACGCGGCAGTTGGCACCGGCGATCCAACCAATGCAATCCGCGCTGCTGGACAAGCACTTTTTACGCAAGCACGGTAAAAATGCTTACTACGGCCAATAAAGGTTCCTCCTTTAGAAGCAGGCTCTTGTTCATATTTTAGTATGAGAGCTAGAGTATTTATTTCGGTCGCTAAACAACCCACCTTCTTTCTGTGATCAAGTGAACGCGCCCGAGCAGGGGGCTCAAGAGCCAGCCCCCTGCTCCCCGGCCCTGGCCAAATCAGGCGGTCGCTGCGCGACTCCCGAATACTCGGCTCATCCTTGAGCCTCGCCCCTTCGGCGCCTTCAATGGCCTCAACACCTGTGCTCACCTAACCTTTCGTATTGCTTGACGTTCTATTATCAACACCCATGTCGATGCTGCCCGGTGATAACAGATTCGGGTGTTGACCTTGAGCGCATCATGGTCTGCTGAGCAAGACACCGTTGCCAGGGGCAACCGGCCATGGAGGGCCGGTTGAGGCGATATGAACATGGATGTGAATTGAGCCGACCCGTCCGGTAACGGGGGGGCAGCGAAGGGACCCGCGCAGCGGGCAGGCCATGTTAAGCGTAGGCGCGGGTGCAGGGCCCCGCCTTGGGCCCTGCAATTGCCGTTCAGGGGTGTTGCATGTAATTGCACCCTCTTGACGGCAATTCCCATTACACCGGACTTACATAGATGAAGGCATTGTGAACAAAAAACAGCTTTTACAAGCGGGATTAGCTGCCCCCGCTTTACCAGGAAAGTAATTTACCGGTGAAAAACTCGCGCCTTAAGGGCAGTTCGCTACTTTTATTCTTGATTGCATCAAACAGCAACTCAGCCGCTATCTCCCCCAGCGTCTGCGTATCATGGTAAACCCCCGCAATGTGCAAACCATAATCCCGCGCTTTGGGTGGCTCATCGACAGAGAAAAACTTAACCTTTTGATAAAGGCCAAGCTGGTGACAGAGAGAAATTGCCCCCAGAGTGATAGTCCCGTTCAGGCCAACAATACAATCAGGCTGATTTTTGGCATCGGCAAGATAATCTCTCACCTGCGCCGCTTGCGAAATGAAATCATAATCACCATTGATGATAGTAATTTCGGTTTCTCTGCTCTTCAGTGAATCAATAATACCCTTAGTTCTTGCCAGGGTAATTTCCGAATCCGCCGGACCACCAAGAATAAGAATTTTACTTTCCTGTTGCTCGGCCAGATATTTCCCAGCGAGGTAGCCGATCTCCTTATTATTGAGAAACACCCCACTGAGTTGCTGATTATAAATATCTCTATCAATCAGAATAACCGGAATATGATAACGCTCGGCCTGATCGAGATAGGCTGGCTGATAGTGTTTGTCATCACGCACCGGAGAAAGCAGAATACCGCGCACCTTATAGCCAAACAACGCTTGAACGGCCTGAACTTCCGCCTCTTCACTACCGTCGGTATCGAACAACATAATCTGATAGCCCTGCAGACGGGCGATACGCGAAACGGTTTGGATCAGGTTGGAATAAAAGGGGTTATACATGCTGCTGGTCACAATACCAATAATCTGGCTACTACTTTTCTTTAATCCCTGAGCAAAGGCATTCGGCACATAGTTAAGCTCTTTGGCGATAGCATGAATTTTCTCTAGTGTCTCTGGCTTTAGCAGTTCTGGTTTATTAAAAGCACGGGAAACCGTAATACTCGTCACCTTGGCGCGGCGGGCAATATCTACAATGGTGGCATTCGAATTCGCTTTTGGCACCTTCAATCCTTGCTTTATACATCTAGGGATTAGTTATCGTCGGGAGGAACTCTCCTCTCTTGGGCCCAAACGCCCTACTATTCCAGTAAGGGCGTTTGCATTAGTTAACCCTAGCGGGCAGAGATCACAACTTATCGAGCAGTTTCTTCAGATCTTGCCCTGTCTGGGAGGCCTTATTCTTATCGGCCCACTTATTCAGCGCATCTTTAGCCCTATTTTCCAGGGTTTTGCGCAATAGCTGTTCAACCTGCAGTTGATAATTGAGTTGCTTCCAGGGGCCATAGACACGCAGCGGGATCGGCGTTTTCCTCAATTGTGCAATTAGCTCATTGTTACCCTGCCAGCCACCAGTAACCAATACGTTCAATATCACATCACACTGCTCGCCCGGCAAATCCAGCGTACCGCCACCGCTCAAACTCAACAGTGGTGATTCTGCCACCAGTTCGCTGAGGGTAACCGTCCCTTGGTTCAGGCTGGCTTTAGCGCTTACCTGTTTTACTTCGGTATAACGCTGGTAGCTATCTTGGCCACTTACGTCGCTGGTTGTACGAGCGACAGCACGCTGAATGAGTTGCTGGATATTCAAGCCATGAAGTTGAGCATTCTGCATGGTCAATTCTGCCGTACCATGCCAACGCTGTCTGAAAGAGGATGCGGTAAACCGCTCGCCAACTAAATCACCCTGCATAGTGAAAGCACCGGTTATCGCCGACGGCATGTTAAATGCCTTGAGCACCTCACCCAACTCAATCTGCCGTAACACCGGTTGTAGCTTGATCACAGGTTTATTGGCACGCGCATCCAACGAACCAGGTATAGCAAAATCACCCCCAGCCAACTTGCCGGACAGCGTGTCCACCGCCAGCAAGCCCTGCTGGTTGTTAGCCTTAACCGCCAGTTGGCCAATGTTCATGCCACGGTAAGTGACCTGCTCCGCCTTTAGGTTTATCTGCGCATTGAACTCGCGCAATGCCTGAAGATTCTGCTGCATGTCTTCGGTTTGATTGGCAATGACCGGTGAGGCCGCTACTGGCGGTGCCGTTGTTGTCTCATCAGCTGTTTTGGTATGCCAACCTGAGAGCATATCCAGATTGAGTTGCGTAGCGGCCAGATCCAGCGTGTAGGAAGGAATGGGACCAAATTGTGCGCCGATGCTGCCTGTAAGTTGGTTGCCGTTGGCGCTGAACATCAGTTGGCTTAAGGCGATTTGCTGCGGCGACTGTTGATAAACCGCCTGCCCACTGCCCTCACCTTTGATACCACCCGCGATAATATCCGCCCCTTCCAGTTGGTAACTGAACTGAGTCACTTTTGCACCGATCTGGCGCGGATACTGCTGCAAATCAATATCGGCGGCCATGGTGAACGTCAGGTCGCGCTGATCGCGATTCACCCGGCTCGAAAGTTCCATCTGCGCCAAACGCTGGCCGCTCTGCTGCAAGGTTAAATTGATATCGCGGACATTTATCTGCTCGTTATTGGCGCGCTGCCAAATCAGCAGGCTATCTACCACCCGCAGATTATCGATATCAAACTTCCATAATGATTCGGCATTATCGTCAACCGGGTGGCCACCGGGGGCTATTGGCGCATCCGGCTGGCTTTGTTGTTCGCTATCGGGGGTAAGGCGGATCACAGCGCTTTTCAGCATGACCTGCTTCACAAAGAGTTGATGGGAGAATAGTGGTAACAGTTTGACATCAAGACGCATATTATCGGCACTGATCACTGGGGCTTGTGCCCCTGGCGCAGTCAGCGTCATTCGCCCGGCCAGAATGCTGAGCTGCGGCCAAACATGCCAACGAAGGTCACCTTCCAGCGTCAGTTGGTAGCCGCTACGCTGTTCAACCTTCTTGACCATATAGGCACGGAAATCGTTTGGATTGACCAACAGCACCAACGCAGTCATGCCTGCCACCAATACCACCAGCAAAATTGCCAACGTCGTCAATAGTCTTCTCATGCCATCCTCTTATCAGCCACGCAGGTTTGCTCCCCTCTTACCTCAACCTGCCGCGCCTTTACCAGCGTTCACCATTGCATACAAAAGTAACAGCCTGCGACCAAGCTGCATATCGAAGCAATTCGTGTAGCGAGCCGATGCTGTCAGTCCTTGTCAATTCGGCTGGCCACTGCCCCTTGCTGATCTTTATATTTCGCATCCTGACGGCTATTGTACGGCCGCGCCGCTGGCCCGGAAAGAGGTTCAAAACTCAACGCGCCGATCAGCATACCTGGGCGCAGCGCTAATGGCAGCTTACCTGAATTATAGAACTCCAGTACAATTCGGCCCTTCCAACCGGGATCAATACGGTGTGCCGTCACATGCACCATCAGCCCGAGACGCGCCAAAGAAGAACGGCCATCAAGCCAGCCAACCAGATCGTTTGGCAGCGTTACCGACTCGAGCGTTACCGCCAGCGCCAACTCCCCCGGATGCAGGAAAAATGCCTCACCCTCCGGCAACACAATCTCATCACTCATCACGCGGTCAAGTGCGGCACTCACTTCATCTTTTGGGCCGCTCAGGTCGATATAGGCAGCCGTATGGCCACGGAACACGCGGAACTGGTTGCCCAAACGGACATCCACTGTGGCCCCGTTTATACGCTCGATAGGCGGACGCGGCGTAATCACCAGTTTTTCGTTGTCCAGCCAGGCTTCTATATCACGGTCACACAGTCTCATTGGGTAGTCTCCATCACTTCTAGGCGCATAAACTCATACGAAAATTGCCACACAATAGGCAAAAGATCCATGTCAGGACTCAAATTGTTGGCCAAAGGCCGAAAAAGCACAGTCTCCAGGCCTTTGAAGGCTTTATTCAAAGAATTGGCTGATCTTCGCTTTCAAAATATCAATCGCTATGCGATTTTTGCCACCGCGCGGAACAATAATATCGGCATACTGCTTGGAAGGCTCAATAAACTGCAGGAACATGGGACGAACGGTTTTCTGATACTGCGCCATCACTGAATCCATCGAACGGCCACGCTCATTCACATCGCGTTTCATGCGGCGCATCAGGCAAATATCCAGCGGGGTATCGACAAAAATCGAGAAATTCATCTCCTGGCGCAGACGGATATCGGTCAATAGCAGGATCCCTTCCAGAATGATGACCTTCTTCGGTTCCAGATGGATGGTCTCTGTTTTGCGCGTATGCTCGGTATAACTATACTGTGGCAGTTCAACCGACTGGCCGGCTTTCAGCATTTGCAGATGCTGGATCAGCAGATTGTGATCCATGGCGCTCGGATGGTCATAGTTGGTTTTGACTCGTTCTTCCATAGTCAGGTGTGTCTGGTCTTTGTAGTAACAGTCTTCCGGGATCACACCGATATGTTGGTCGCCAACCTGATCACGCAGTTCGCGATACAAGGTACTGGCAATAAGGCTTTTACCGGAAGCTGATGCGCCAGCTATACCAATAATGACGCACTGATGCGACTTGTCAGTCATAAAATTAAAGACCTGGTTTCAAAGTGGGGGAAGGGGAACGATACCCCATTAGTTTCTTGTAGCTGCAGGCGGAAGGGTATCAACCCCCCTGGAACTGCCTCAAGTAATGACCATGCACGCATGGTAACACCACTGCAGCTTGAAAAACGACGGGTACACTACGTGGCAATTATAGGGAGTTACGTCCCTGCACGCCAGTGTTTCAGCGGCCAATGGGTCGTTAATAGGCCTAAAAACCTGCGCTTTCAGAATTGTTACACTACTGCAAACCAGCCGCTCAGAGTACAATCCTTCAGGCTGATATTGAGCTAACCACTTTCTAAATCCACCTTCTTAGAGTAAAGCGGCACATGAACTGGCATTTTCTGACTTTTTTTGGTGATAGCATGCTGTTGCTGCCCTGCGCGGCAATCATCTTTATTATTTTGATGCTTTCCCCCACCTGCAGAAGACAGACCTGGGAATGGACACTGTTGTTTGGCGGTGTCGGTGCCGTGGTGTGCGTATCTAAACTGGCATTTATGGGATGGGGAATAGGCAGCCGCACGTTTGATTTTACTGGTTTCAGCGGCCACTCGGCACTTTCTGCCAGCATCTGGCCAGTTCTGCTGTGGCTGCTGTGCGGGCGTTTCTCTTCGCCAGTCCGGCGTGTGGCGGTAGTTGCCGGTTATTTACTGGCCGCTGTAGTGGGGTATTCACGTTTGGTTATTCACGCTCATTCAACTTCGGAAGTCATCACTGGCCTGGCGCTCGGCTTTGTTGTGAGCAGTACATTTCTGTTGCTTCAGCGCGGTTCGCACCCACCAAGACTTTCCTACCGTAAAATTGCCGCCGCGCTGGTTCTGCCACTGATACTGATCAACACCGGCTCTGCGGCACCAACCCAAGGGTTGCTGGAAAGAATTGCCGTGACTATCGCGCCAATAGAAAAACCGTTTGTTCGGGCAGATTTGCATACCAAACCCGCCGTTTCATCTTCGCTGAGCCACTAATAGAACCAGTGCCCTCCCCCCAATCGGGAGAGGGTTTCACTTGAGCAATTACAACGCTCGGAAAGCGATCTCGGTTGGGATTGACTCACCTTGCCAATACATCTGTGCGGCAACGCGGCCAGCCAGTTGCCGATATATTTCGGCAAATTCACTGTCTGGGCGGCTGATCACCGTAGGTTGCCCACGGTCCAGATCTTCACGCAACGAAATATGTAACGGCATTTGCCCCAGTAGACGGCTGTTGTACTTTTTCACCAGCTTTTCTGCGCCACCTGTACCAAACACAGGCTCGTGATGGCCACAGTTGCTACAAATATGCACGCTCATGTTTTCAACAATACCCAATACCGGTACATGTACCTTCTCAAACATGACGATGCCTTTTGCCGCATCCAGCAGTGCAATATCCTGTGGCGTGGTTACCACCAACGCACCCGTTACCGGGATGTTCTGTGACAGCGTTAGCTGAATGTCACCCGTTCCCGGCGGCATATCTATTACCAGATAATCCAGATCCGGCCACAAGGTGTCCTGCAGCATTTGCAGCAACGCTTTGCTGGCCATTGGCCCACGCCAAACCATAGCGTTGTCGTCCGTCACCAGATAACCAATCGAGTTGGTAGCCAAGCCATGAGCCATAATTGGGGCCATGTGCTTGCCGTCCGGCGAGGTTGGCCGTTGGTGCTCGGTGCCGAGCATATTGGGGATCGACGGGCCATAAATATCCGCATCGAGTATGCCAACTTTTGCACCTTCAGCAATCAACGCCAGCGCCAGATTGACGGCAGTACTGGATTTCCCTACCCCGCCTTTGCCGGAGCTGACCGCAACGATGTTGCGCACGCCTTTCACGCCCGCCTGCTCATTGGCACGTTTCAGGGTAGTGACATCGTGTTTCAGCTTCCAATCAATAGACTGTGCGCCGGTGACACGCAGCAGTTCGTCGCCAACGGTCTCTTTCAGCACCGCAAAACCGCTTTGCCACGGGAAAGGCATCGTCAGTTCGATATGCAGCACATTGTCCAGCACGGCACAATGATGGATGGCTTTCAACGTCGTCAGGTTATTTTTTAACGTCGGGTGTTCAAAGGTGGCCAATACACCGGTCACCAGGGCGCGCAGAACTTCAGGGTTAGTCTGCTCAGGGGATTTAGCGTTCATCCCGGCTCCTTGATTTTTTGTATGAGTAGCGACTCGCTAAGCATATCAGAACTGCGCGTTGACTCACTCATCTAACCCGAAAGAAACCGCCCTAGCAGCGAAGGGCGGGATCGGTTAACATCTAAACCCCTTTTATTGATAACAGAAATCAAGTTCTCACTATGGCTCAAGTCGCGAAAAAAATATTGGTGACGTGCGCGCTACCGTACGCAAATGGTTCCATCCATCTCGGCCACATGCTCGAGCACATCCAGGCAGACATCTGGGTTCGTTACCAACGAATGCGCGGCAACGAAGTTCATTTCATCTGTGCGGATGACGCACACGGCACGCCGATCATGCTGAAAGCACAACAGATGGGTATTGAGCCGGAAGAAATGATTGCGGAGATGAGCCGCGAACACCAACAGGATTTCGCCGGTTTTGGCATCAGCTATGATAATTATCACTCCACCCATAGCGACGAAAACCGTGAACTGTCGAGCCTGATTTATAGCCGTCTGAAAGAGAACGGTTATATCAAGAAGCGTACTATTTCCCAGCTTTACGATCCTGAGAAAGGCATGTTCCTGCCGGACCGTTTTGTGAAAGGCACCTGCCCGAAATGTAAAGCCCCGGACCAGTATGGCGATAACTGCGAAGTCTGCGGTGCCACTTATAGCCCAACGGAGCTTATCGAACCAAAATCGGTGGTTTCTGGTGCTACGCCAGAGATGCGCGACTCGGAACACTACTTCTTCGATCTGCCAGCGTTCAGCGACATGCTGCAAGCGTGGACTCGCTCCGGTGCGTTGCAAGAGCAGGTGGCTAACAAGATGCAGGAGTGGTTTGAATCCGGTCTGCAGCAGTGGGATATTTCCCGCGATGCCCCTTACTTCGGTTTTGAAATCCCGGATGCTCCCGGTAAATATTTCTACGTCTGGCTGGATGCGCCAATCGGTTATATGGGCTCATTCAAGAACCTGTGCAACAGGCGCGGCGACATTGATTTCGACGAATTCTGGCGTAAAGACTCCACCACCGATCTGTATCACTTTATCGGTAAAGACATCGTCTACTTCCATAGCCTGTTTTGGCCAGCCATGTTGGAAGGCAGCAACTTCCGTAAGCCGACCAACCTGTTTGTACATGGTTACGTCACGGTGAATGGCGCGAAGATGTCCAAATCACGCGGTACCTTTATCAAAGCGGGTACTTACCTGCAACACCTTGATGCTGACTGCCTGCGTTATTACTACGCCGCCAAGCTGTCTTCACGTATCGATGATATTGACCTGAATCTGGAAGACTTCGTCCAGCGCGTGAATGCCGATATCGTCAACAAGGTAGTGAACCTGGCCTCCCGTAACGCGGGCTTTATCAACAAGCGGTTTGCCGGGCAACTGTCAGCTAGCCTGGCCGATCCTGAGTTGTACCAGACCTTTACCGACGCAGCTGTCAGTATTGCCGAGGCTTATGCCAGCCGTGAAACCAGCCGGGCGATCCGTGAAATCATGGCGTTGGCAGATCTGGCCAACCGCTACGTGGATGAGCAAGCGCCGTGGGTAGTAGCAAAAGAGGAAGGCCGTGACGCCGATCTACAGGCAATCTGCTCCATGGGCATTAACCTGTTCCGCGTGCTGATGACTTATCTGAAGCCCGTGCTGCCTTCGTTGACTGAACGTGCCGAGGCATTCCTGAACTGTGAATTGAGCTGGGAGGGTATCCAGCAGCCGCTATTGGGGCATCAGGTGAACACCTTCAAGGCACTGTTCAACCGTATCGATCTCGATAAAGTGAATGAGATGGTTAGCGCATCAAAAGAGGACATGGCTGCCAGCAAAGTCGTGACCGGTCCGCTGGCGGATGCGCCGCTGCAGGAAACCATTTCCTTTGACGATTTCGCCAAGGTCGACATGCGTATCGCGTTGATCAAGAGCGCCGAGTTGGTGGAAGGTTCTGATAAGCTGCTGAAATTGCAGTTAGATCTGGGTGGCGAATCCCGCCAGATTTTCTCCGGTATTCGTTCAGCCTATCCTGACCCTTCGCTGCTGGTAGGCCGCCTGACGATCATGGTAGCCAACCTGGCACCGCGCAAGATGCGCTTTGGTGTTTCCGAGGGTATGGTGATGGCTGCTGGGCCTGGCGGCAAGGAAATCTTCCTGCTGAGCCCGGACAGCGGTGCGCAGCCAGGAATGCAGGTCAAGTAACAGCTTACAGCGGTACCGGGTAAATCCCGTATTCCACCTAAAAATGAGCCTCGCAATGAGGCTCATTTCATTTGCGGCAAACAATCGTTGATGGAATAACAACGCGGTTGCCGATGAAAAATACAAAATAGCCATTAAAAAAATCCCCCGTTCTAAACCTGTCTATACTGGATGTACTTCAGGCCAGTCTGTTTATCACAGAGAGATTTTTCATTTTATCCGCATAAGGTAAAAGCTATGGTTCATTTTTATAAAACTCTGGGCGCGCTGTTATTTTCTTGTTTCATGTTGTTGTCTATATCACCGTCTCAGGCACAGGAAGCAACGCCAACCGCAGTAGTATCGGGGGTAAAATTCGAGTTGATAGGCCGCTGGGACCAGGAAAAGCTCAATCAGATCCTGCAAAAAGATATTCCGCAGTTTGCCGGTGTTTCGGTCGAATATACACCGGCGACCAATGCAGTAAGGCTATATCGAATAACCTATCCTTCGGTGATACCTGAGCGTGGTAATAAGCCAACCGTTGCTACAGGCCTGCTGGCAATACCCGATGTTGACGGAAAATCCTTCCCCATGGTCTCCTATCAACATGGTACGGTCTACGGCAAGCAGCAAGTTCCCTCTTTCCCTGAACAATCGCCAGAAACAGAGCTGATGATTGCCCAGTTTGCCGGGCAAGGTTATATCGTTATCGGTGCAGATTACTTTGGCATGGGGGAATCGACCGAGCCAGAAGGCTATATGGTAAAAGGCAGCCACCAGCAGGCCAGCTACGATATGCTGGTAGCGAGCAAGGCAGTGCTCGATCATATGCAGATTAGTTCACCAAAATTGTTTCTGGCTGGCTGGTCGCAAGGTGGTTTCGTTACCATGGCTTTTCTTGAAAAACTCGAGAAAAGCCATGTTGCTGTCGATGCGGCGGTGACAGCCAGCGCACCGGCGGATGTTTTTATGGCGCTAAACGGTTTCCTCAACTTCCCTCGTGCCAATGATGCAGACTGGGTACCAACGCTATTTATCCTCTCCGCCTTTTCTTTCGAGAACTATTACGGTATTCCCGGTTTAGCACGTTCGGTAATTAACGATGAGTATTACGACGTTTCGCGTAAAGCCTACGAAAAACAGCCGTTCAACATAGCGGATATCCCCACCGACTTACATAAGCTGGTTCGGAAAGAGTATTTTGATCCACAGTTTTTTGCCGCCTCAGCCTATGGCCGATTGATTGCCGACACGCAGGCTTATCGCTGGGTAATCAAAAGCCCGGTAGTAAACTACTACGGTGAAAGCGACGAAGCGATCAGTGTGGGTCTGGGCAAATTGCCAATGACCTATCAACAGGCAATGGGTAACGGTAATCAGCAGGTAAAAGCGGTCTCCACCGGTAAAACCACCCATCGTGGTACTTTTGCTACAGCAGTACCGCAGTGGAAGACCCTATTTGACGCTGACAGCAAGTAACATCACTGAACGGTAGCTCGCCCCACCAGCACCTTACAAACTAGGCTGTGTCCCTTAATTGCCCGTGGTGCCGTCGCAGACCCAAAAGCCCGTTATCAAGGCGGAGGGTGAAGGGCAGAGTGGCCCTCTGTTCAAACCCGACAACACAGAGAACGGGCTTTTGGGGCGCGACCCTTCGGGCTGGGGCCATTTGCGCGCATTGCGGCGTTGTTCGCCGCTTATTTGGTCCACCAAACCTCGCGGCTCACGCCTTGCCCTGTGCGCAAATGACCGCCAGCGGCGCTCGCGTGCAATTAAGGGACACAGCCTAAAACAGGTAAATAATCCTGTTTTCCCCAGAGGCTACAGACGTAGCCTCTTTTTTTAAAACTATTATTCCGCCTCCCCTTTTCAGCGCTGCAAAATAAGTTACTGTATCCAAACTAGCTCAACGACTGTATGCATGAACAGATTGGATTATGAAGGGATTCCCCCCACTGATTAAGCTTTTGCTGGCAAGTTCGTTGGTGCTGACGATAGGCCGTGGCGTTACTTTGCCTTTTATCACCATCTACCTGACCGAGCATTTTCATCTACTGCCTAAAAGCGTCGGCATTATCCTGGGCATCAGTCTGACTATCGGTATCATCAGCAGCTTTTATGGCGGCTATCTGGTTGATCGCTTTAATAAAAACCACATTATTCTGTTGGCTATCCTGCTATTTGCGCTAAGTTTTTTTGTTATCCCATGGGTTTCTCGCCCGGCGGGTATCATTGTGGTGCTGGCGATCCTGCATACCGCTTATGCGGTACTCAACATCGCCATCAAGGCCTGCTTTGCCAGTTGGTTACCGGTCACGCAACGCATCAAAGCCTTTTCGATGAATTACACACTGGTAAACGTCGGCTGGGCCGTTGGCTCCTCTTTAGGGGTGATGGTGGCAGGTTTCAGCCCATTATTACCGTTCTACCTTTCCGGTGGATTGGCATTACTGACGGTAAGCACATTGAGTTTTCGCTTTCGCGGTCAGCAACATCAACCCAAAGTGGGAAATGGCACCACGCCGCTAGCGGTGCCCAATTTCCGTGAAACTATCCGTATTCTGCGTGCCGATCGGCGTCTGATCTATTTCACTGTCGGCAGTACGCTGGGAGCGGTGGTGTTTGGTCAGTTCACTGGCTATCTTTCACAGTATCTGATCACCGTTGCCAACGCCGAATTCGCCTATAAGGTCATCGGTGTGGTGATGATCGTCAACGCATGTATCGTGATCGCCCTGCAGTATCTATTTAGCCGTGGTATGCGCCAAGACAACCTGCTGCGCTGGCTGATACTGGGCACGCTGTTTTTCGTTTTGGGGTTGATCGGTTTTCTTCTGGCTGGTCAGTCAATCTGGTTATGGGTGTTGGCGATGGCCATTTTCAGCCTTGGCGAGATCATTGTTATTCCCGTGGAGTATATGTTCATTGACTTTATCGCCCCGGCACACTTGAAAGGCAGCTACTACGGGGTGCAGAGTCTCAGCAATCTCGGTGGCGCGATTAATCCGATCATGTGCGGTTTCCTGCTAAGCTATGCTGCACCCTCGCTGATGTTTGTGGTGCTGATCGCGGCGGCGTTACTCAGCCTGCTGTTCTTTTTCCTTGGGCACCGGCTGGCACAACAACCGCTTTCCGGCACAGATAAACCTGCCAAAATGGCATGATTGGCATAACCAGAATTCATGATGCGTTTTGTGGTTTAGATCACAATTTAATTGTATGATGAATGCGTCAAGTCAAACAGGAAATAGCCATGGGCAAGGTATTCACAGTGTGTTGGAAATATGTCAGGGCGATAGTGCTGATCTACCTCAGTCTGTTTCTTGGCAACGCCATTGCGGCGCTGCTGCCGATTGCCATCCCTGGCAGTATTATCGGCATGCTGATCCTGTTTGCCCTGCTCTCTACACAAATCATGCCTGCCAAATGGGTCAAACCTGGATGCCAACTGTTGATCCGCTACATGGTTTTGCTGTTTGTGCCCATCGGTGTCGGCGTGATGAATTACTACGACCAGATTGTTGACGATCTGGCCCCGTTGGTGGTGTCTTGCCTGATCAGTACATTGATGGTTTTTGTCGTCGTCGGCTACTCTTCGCACTATTTCCACCGCGAGCGCTCTCCTGCAAGTAAAACCAAAACCCAGGAGGAAAATAAATGATGAACACTATCTGGTGGTCGCTTCCTCTGACGCTGGTGGTTTTCTTCGCGGCACGCTGGCTAGCGCAACGGTTGAACACGCCATTACTGAATCCATTGCTGGTTTCAATGGCGGTAATTATTCCTTTGCTGTTACTGACCGCGACTCCTTATGAGGACTACTTTCAGGGCAGTAAAATCCTCAATGACCTGCTGCAACCCGCAGTTGTCGCCCTCGCCTTTCCGCTTTATGAACAGATGCATCAGATCCGCGCTCGCTGGAAGTCGATTATTACCGTCTGTTTTATCGGCAGCATAACCGCGATGATCAGCGGTGGCGCCTTGGCACTGCTGATGGGGGCGAAACCGGATATTGCCGCGTCGATTATGCCTAAATCCGTCACGACGCCGATCGCGATGGCGGTAGCCGACTCCATCGGCGGCATTCCAGCAATCAGCGCGGTCTGCGTGATTTTTGTCGGAATTATGGGCGCTGTTTTCGGGCATTCACTGCTCAACCTGTTGGGGATCAGCACCAAATCTTCGCGAGGCTTGGCAATCGGAACCGCATCACACGCTCTCGGCACCGCACGCAGCGCAGAGTTGGACTATCAGGAAGGCGCGTTCAGTTCCTTGGCACTGGTGATCTGTGGGATCATCACATCACTGATTGCCCCCTTCCTGTTCCCACTATTGCTGCTACTGTTTGGCTGAGGGTTTAGGTTTTAAAATTTGTTTTATGTCGCTTATTGTCGAGTTTCATTACATGAATTTCATCAAAAATTAGACATTTATCACACTTTATTATCAGCAGGCTGCCTAGAATGTTACCCCGTTAACTTGTAGAGAGACTTCCTATGCACCCGCGCTTTCACACTGCATATAGCGAACTGCCAGCAACCTTGCAATCAGCCCTGTTGCCCTATCTGGCTGCGCCTGATTTTCGGGCCGTGCTTGAAGCAGACCAAGTAGAAACGATCAAGCAACGCTGCGGGTTAGACGACAATGGTCTGGCATTTGCCCTGCTGCCTTTGGCGGCTGCCTGCTCGTTAACGCCAATTTCTCAGTTTCACGTCGGCGCTATTGCCCGTGGCACCAGTGGTAATCTCTACTTCGGTGCCAATATGGAATTCAGTGGCGCGCCAATGCAGCAAACGGTACATGCTGAACAGTGCGCTGTTACCCATGCTTGGCTGCGCGGTGAAACCAGACTGGTTTCGGTGACCGTCAACTACACGCCTTGCGGCCACTGCCGCCAGTTTATGAACGAACTCAACACTGGCACTGCGCTATTGATTAACCTGCCGACCAGAGCACAGGCCACGCTTGGGGATTACCTACCCTATTCCTTCGGGCCGCAAGATCTGGAAATCAACCAGTTGCTGATGGACCCGGTCGACCATGGTTTCCAACTGGCCCTGGAAGATGAACTGGCCAAAGCCGCCCTGGATGCAGCCAACCGCAGTCATGCCCCTTACAGCAAAGCCCACAGCGGCGTAGCTTTGGAAGGCGAAGATGGTACGATTTACGCTGGTCGCTATGCGGAAAATGCCGCATTCAACCCTAGCTTGCCGCCGCTGCAGGCTGCGCTGGTGCTGATGAATATCTCAGGTGGCGATTGTCAGAAAATCCGCCGCGCTGTGTTGGCTGAAGCGGAAGGCGCTATCCTGACGCAGTGGGATGCCACGCGGGCCACGCTTGAAGCTCTGGGCTGTCAGGATATCCAGCGGTTTACTTTCTGAACCCTCAGGCGGAGCCTTACCTGCTCCGCTACCTTGCTTATCGCCCTCAAACACTCTCCTGAACAATGAATTGATTGGAATTCCCCTATTTTCCCCTCTCCATTGAAAAACAATTGCTGTATATATTTTCCTGATGTTTTAGGATCTACCGACCTGCCTGTTTTATAAAAATTAGCCGATACGTTTAAGAGTAAAACTGATGGAACTTGAATACGAAAGCAAACGCCCTCTGTACATTCCTTATGCCGGCCCAATCCTGCTGGAGTTTCCACTGTTGAATAAAGGTAGCGCCTTCACCGAAGATGAGCGCAGCCACTTCAACCTGCACGGCCTGCTGCCGGAAGCGGTGGAAACCATTGAAGAACAGGTGGAACGTGCATACCGCCAGTATCAGGATTTCAAGAACGACAATGACAAGCATATCTACCTGCGCAACATTCAGGACACCAACGAAACCCTGTTCTATCGCATGTTGGAGTCTCACCTGAGCGAGATGATGCCTATCATCTACACGCCAACGGTCGGCGAAGCCTGTGAGCATTTCTCCGATATCTACCGCCGTGCGCGCGGGTTATTTATCTCCTATCCAAACCGTGATCGCATTGACGATATGCTGCAAAACGCTACCAAGCAGAACGTTAAGGTGATTGTGGTAACCGACGGCGAGCGTATCCTTGGCCTAGGTGACCAGGGTATCGGCGGTATGGGCATTCCTATCGGTAAGCTCTCTCTGTACACCGCCTGCGGTGGCATCAGCCCAGCCTATACGCTGCCGGTCGTTCTGGATGCAGGGACCAATAACCCACAACGCCTGAACGATCCGCTCTACATGGGGTGGCGTCATCCGCGTATTTCCGGCGATGAGTATCATGCCTTTGTGGAAGAGTTCATTCAGGCTGTGAAGCGCCGCTGGCCAAATGTGTTGTTGCAGTTTGAGGATTTTGCTCAAAACAACGCCACGCCGCTGCTGAATCGCTATCGTGATGAGCTGTGCTGTTTCAACGATGATATTCAAGGGACCGCCGCCGTTACGCTGGGTAGCCTGATTGCCGCCAGCCGCGCGGCAGGTAGCCAACTGCGTGACCAGACTGTTACCTTCCTGGGAGCGGGTTCTGCCGGTTGCGGTATCGCAGAGCAGATCATTGCGCAGATGAAATCGGAAGGGCTGAGTGAAGAAGAAGCCCGTGCCAGGGTGTTTATGGTTGACCGCTTTGGCCTGCTAACGGATAAATTACCCAACCTGCTCGACTTCCAGAGCAAACTGGTACAAAAAAGTGACAATCTGGCCGGTTGGCAGGTGGAAAGCGACGCCATTTCACTGCTGGAAGTGGTGCGCAACGCCAAGCCCACCATTTTGATCGGCGTATCCGGTCAGCCTGGGTTGTTTACCGAGGAGTTGATCCGCGAAATGCATCAGCATTGCCCGCGCCCGATCGTGATGCCTCTCTCTAACCCAACCTCACGCGTGGAAGCGCGGCCAGAAGATATCATCAACTGGACAGACGGCGCAGCGCTGGTAGCAACGGGAAGCCCATTCCCACCGGTGACCTATAAAGAGCAGTTGTTCCCGATTGCCCAGTGCAATAACTCCTACATCTTCCCTGGGATTGGTCTGGGCGTTCTGGCCGCGAAGGCAACACGCGTCACCGATGCCATGCTGATGGCGGCCAGCCGTGCCTTGGCAGACTGCTCGCCTTTGGCTAGCGACGGCCACGGCGCTCTATTGCCGAATATCGACGACATTCAAGGCGTATCCAAATGTATCGCCTTGGCGGTAGGTAAAGCCGCACAATTGCAGGGAGTTGCCGTGGTCACTTCTGAAGAAGCGCTATCCAAAGCCATCGAGCACAACTTCTGGCGTCCCCAATACCGCAGTTACAAACGCACTTCGTTTTAAACTTGATATCGGGGCCTGATACAGGCCCCGATATTCAATCCCCGCAGCAATAAAAATTGCCTAAGAAAGCACGCTGCTTGCGTCTGCCGAACAGGTAAAGTAGCCTTGGATCCAACTTTGGCAAATGCGCGCACAGGGCACTAACATGTGGAAACGCCTGATAATTAGCCTACTCATCATCATTTCGGTGTTGTTGCTGTCGGCTATTGCGCTTGATCGCTGGATAAGCTGGAAAACAGCCCCTTACGTCTATGATGAATTGCAAGGGTTGCCGCACCGCCAGGTAGGCGTGGTACTCGGCACCGCCAAGTATTATCGCACCGGCGTGATCAATCAGTATTACCGCTACCGTATTCAGGGGGCGATCAACGCCTATAACAGTGGAAAGGTGAAATACTTGCTGTTAAGCGGTGACAATGCGCAGCAAAACTACAATGAACCCATGACCATGCGCCGCGATCTGATCGCCGCAGGTGTAGCACCAAGCGATATTGTGCTCGACTATGCCGGGTTCCGCACCCTCGACTCAATTGTACGCACACGCAAGGTGTTCGACGCCAATGACTTCATTATTATTACCCAACGTTTCCACTGCGAGCGCGCGCTGTTTATCGCGTTGCATATGGGCATCCAGGCCCAGTGTTATGCCGTACCTTCACCCAAAGACATGATGACGGTGCGAGCACGCGAGATTTTCGCCCGCCTCGGGGCCTTGATCGATCTGTATATCCTAAAACGTGAGCCGCGTTTTCTGGGGCCGTTAATTCCTATCTCTGCCATTCATGACATACCCGAAGATGCGCAAGGTTACCCGGCGGTATCGCTGGAGCAATTGGTCGAATTGGATAACAAACTGGCGGCAGAAAGACAGAAGGCTCAACAGAAAAAGAGTTGAAGACGCGATCAATATCCGTAACAAATAAAATCGGCCAGCTTTAACTGGCCGATTTTATCAACGGTGAAATTATTTTTTCTTGGCGTATTTCAGCGAATCAAGCGCAACTGCGAAGATAATGATGCTGCCTTTGATAATGTATTGCCAATAAGGGTTAACACCAATGTAGGTTAGGCCGTAGTTGATGACGGTAAAGATGATCACACCGGTCACCACACCCAGCACGGTCCCTACGCCCCCGGCGAACGATACCCCGCCCACCACGCAGGCAGCGATAGCATCCAGCTCATACATAAAGCCAAGGTTGTTGGTGGCGCTGCCGATACGGCCCGCTTCCAGCAATCCACCAAAGGCATAAAACACACCAGAAAGCGCATAGATCATAATCAGATTCAATGGCACGTTGACGCCAGAGACTTTCGCCGCTTCCGGATTGCCCCCGATGGCGAAAATATTCTTACCGAAACGGGTTTTGTTCCACAGGATCCAGACAAAGATAATCGCAATAATGGCATAGAAGGTAATGTAAGAGAGCTTGAAATCACCGAATCGCAAGAAGCCCTGGGCAAAGCTTGAGAATTTCGGATCGAAGCCCGCCACCGGTGATGCACCAACGTAATCGTAGTATAGGGAGTTGATACCGTAGACGATGATCATGGTGCCCAAGGTGGTGATAAACGGCGTTACGTTGAGATAAGCGATAATCAGACCGTTCACCAGCCCGATCACCGCACCTACCGCACAAACCAGCAAGATCACCAGAGGAATAGACCAGGTTTCCATTTGTGGAAACACTTTATTGACGTTATCCATCGATTGCAGCAAGGTTGCCGCAATTACCGCCGCCAACCCTACCTGCCGCCCGGCAGAAAGATCTGTCCCTTGCGTTACGATCAGCCCGGCAACGCCCAGTGCAATAATGATACGCACGGAGGATTGGGTCAGGATATTACTCAGGTTCATCAGGCTTAAAAACGTGGGGTCCTGGATAATAATAATTGCCAGCAGCACCAGTAACACCACATAAATGCCACCCTCTTTAAAATAGGTGAAGAAAGTTTTTTTATTCAGCGCGTTCATAATTACGATCCTTAAAGATGCAAGGAGGCTAATCGCAATATTTCATTTTGCGAGGTCTGTTTGGTATTCACGATGCCCGCAACCTGACCATTACTCATCACCAGTATTCTGTCGGTAATTCCCAAAAGCTCCGGCATTTCAGAAGAGATAATGATGATCCCCTTGCCCTTCTTCGCCAATTCGGTCATTAACTGATAAATTTCAAACTTGGCCCCCACGTCAATACCCCGTGTCGGCTCATCCATCATCAAAATTTCCGGCTGCGTCAGCAACCAACGGCCAATAATCACTTTTTGCTGATTACCACCTGAAAGTGAACCTATATTGGTGCGATGGCCTGGCGTTTTTACCCGCATGGCATCGATTACCCACTGGGTGTCACTCTTCATCCGCGTATTATCCAGCAGCCCCATCTTGTTTTTGTAATGGCGAATATTGGAAATCAGTGAGTTAAAACCAATATCCAGATAGGCATAAATCCCCGTTGAACGGCGCTCTTCGGTTATCAGTGCGAAACCGTGGTTGATGGCTTCATTGGCACTGTGATTGTTGATGCTCTTACCGTGCAATTTGATGGTGCCAGACACTTTCTCGCGAATGCCAAACAGGGTTTCCACGATATCGGTACGCTTGGCACCCACCAGCCCGGCAATACCCAGGATCTCCCCTTTATGCAAATCAAAGGAGATATCGCGGATCGAGGGTTGGCGTAAAGAAGTGAGGTTTTTCACCTCCAGAATCACCTCTCCCGGCGTGTTCTGGCGATCGGGGAAACGCTGGCTCAGCGAACGCCCTACCATCATCGAGATAATTTTGTCCATATCCAGCTCTGCCAACGGCTGGGTAGCAATCCACTGCCCATCGCGCAGAATGGTGATTTCATCACATAACTTGAAAATCTCTTCCATCTTATGCGAGATATAAACAATGCCGCAGCCACGATCTTTTAACTTGCGGATAATCGTGAACAGATGATTGACCTCTTTCTCGGTCAGTGAAGACGTCGGCTCATCCATAATCACAATTTTGGCATTATATGAGAACGCCTTGGCAATCTCGATCATCTGCATTTGTGATACCGACAGCGTGCCGACTTTGGCGCGAGGATCGATATCAATATCCAGCTCGTCAAATATTTCCTTGGTGTCTTTATACATTTTGTCCTGATCGACAAACAGGCCCTTAGTGGGGTAACGCCCCAGCCACATGTTGTCCATCACGGTCCGTTGCAGAACCAGGTTCAACTCCTGATGCACCATTGACACGCCATGCTCCAGCGCCTCCTTGGAGCTCTTGAAATCAATTTCCTGCCCCTGGAACAAAATACTGCCTGAGTCCTTTTTATAAATGCCAAACAGACATTTTAATAATGTTGATTTCCCGGCACCGTTTTCCCCCATTAATGCATGAATGGAGTGAGGACGAACGCGCAGATTCACATTATCTAGTGCCTTTACACCAGGAAACGACTTACTGATGTCAGTCATTTCCAGCAGCCACTCACGAGAGTTTTCGGCCATAACGAGTCCTGGCTAAATCTGGAGCCTGTTTTCCCCTTGCCTTCCAGGTGAAACCAGGAAAGATATCGGGAAGAAACGGGGTCTTATTATAATTCGTTCCCCCACCGGTTATATATTTAACCGGCGGGGCATTTCATCTTACCTCAGCACTTACTTAACAAACTGAGACAGATTGTCTTTATCGACTCCTACGTAAGGCACACGTACGATTTTATTAACAATTTTGTAAGGGGTGCCATCAGCCGCTGGCTTACCTGCTGCCAGGTTTTTCGCCAGTTCGAAGGTGGCTTTAGCCTGATTATCAGCATCGTTCAGCACCGTACCGGCCATAGCACCGGACTTCACCATTGCCAACGCTTCTGGCAACGCATCCACCCCAAACACTGGAATACTGGCTTTATTGTGTGCTTTCAATGCTTCTACCGCCCCCATCGCCATAGCATCGTTATTAGCGATCACCACTTCGATCTTGTTAGCATTCGGGCCTGACAGCCATGCGTCCATTTTGTCTTTGGCCTGAGCGGTATCCCACATTGCAGTATCCATCTGCAGTTGCTGCGTTTTGTAACCCGTGTCATTCAGGGTCTTGACCACGTAAGTGGTACGCGCTTCGGCATCTGGGTGGCCTGGCTCACCTTTGAGCAGTACATACTGGATCTGACCATCTTTATTCAGATCCCAGTTTGGGTTGGCTTTCCAGTGCTTGGCTATCAATTCGCCCTGGATCACCCCAGACTCCTTGGAGTCGGTACCGACGTAATAGGCTTTATCGTAACTGTCCAGAGCCTGGCGAGAAGGTTCTTTGTTGTAGAACACCACAGGAATATCGTTAGCGCGCGCTTTATCGATAACCACTGGCGCAGCGGCCGGATCCACCAGGTTGATCGCCAATGCTTTCACCCCCTTGGCAATCAGAACGTCAATCTGGTCATTCTGTTTGGATTGGTCATTCTGCGAGTCATTCATCAGCAGGGTGACATCTGGAGTCGTTTTGGCTTCTTTCTCGATTGCTTTACGCACCACTGACATAAAGTTGTCGTCATATTTATAGATCGTGACGCCAATACGGGTCTCTGCATGGGCAACAGCGCCAAACATCATGCTTGCGGCCAGCGCGGCCAGGGTGAAAACCTTCTTATTCATTGTCTGTCTCCGGTTTATATGGGGTCGTACTCGGTAACACGCCATGCCTTCGTTACTTGAAGCCGCAGCTCCAAGACTTCAGGCACGTACCCGCAGTAAAATCACTGCGGGTTGTGGCAGTTTCAAATGAATGTCTGCTATCGGTGGATCTTATTATTGCTGTAATGCTGTGTAGGCGCTGGTTTGCAATCTGCAGTGGCAAGATTTTTTGCGCCTGTAAACATATAAAGCATAGATGGCATAATGTTAATATTCTGTGAATTTTCTCACAGATTGAAAACGGTTACATAACAGTAAATATTCACAGAGTGACCGAAACCTCATTTTGCCATGGTGCAACAGAGTGTCGGCGCACCAACGTCGGCATGAATAAGTGAGAGGATTGCACGTCAAGCTGCCCGGCAGCCCCTTTAAGCGCCAATTCAGTGGCCAAGGTAGCCATGGAAACGATGGGATAACGGATGGTGGTGAGCTTCGGGCTGGTGTAACGCGCAATGGGGATGTCATCAAACCCCACCAGCGAGAAATGTTGCGGGACCATGATACCGTTTTCTTTTAATACCGCCATCGCACCGGCTGCCATAGCGTCATTGTAGGCAAAGACAGCGCTAAGTTGTAAATTACGGCCCAACAATTCCACCATTGCGGCCTCCCCACCCTGGAGATCCGGCGAAGCAAAGGCATGCCAGCTATCCGCCGGGGAGATGCCCGCAGCCGCCATTGCCTGGGTATAACCGCGCTGGCGCAGCGGCCCGTCCTCGATAGGGTGATCGGAACCAAGATAACCGATCCGTTGGTGGCCTTGTGATAACAGCAAGCGCAAAGCAATTTCTGCACCAAGCACATTATCAAGCCCTACGCAGCGATGCTCGTACCCCGTAATAATTCTATTGATAAGCACCATGCCCGGTACCTGATCCATAAAAGCGATCAGTTCCGCATCCCCCAGCGCTTTCGCATGTACAATCAAGGCATTACAGCGTTGGCGAATCAAGACTTCAATCGCATGACGCTCTTTGTCAGCCTGGTGGTAACTGTTACCGATCAACAGATATTTGTGGTTTTGCTGCGCCACAGTGTCTACCGCTTTCACTAATGCGCCAAAAAAAGGGTCGGAGACATCCATCACCACCACTCCCAGCGTATCACTGCTCTGAGTGGCAAGTGCCTGCGCATTGGCATTGGGCCGATAACCCAACTCTGCAACAGCCTTAAGCACCTGTTCGCGCGTCTCTTTGCTCGTCAGGGCGCTATTATTCAGTACCCGCGAAACAGTAGCGACAGAAACACTTGCGCGTTTTGCCACGTCGCGAATGGTGATGTTCATGGAGTATCCTGGGATCCGCAGCGTTGATAATGACGATATCCTACTCCGTTAGTCATTCTCCTCAGCGTGAATTACGTCACAGGAAAGAAAACGTTTACATACATTTTTTTAACCTGCCTGCGTCAGATCTCATTTTGTCGACTGAGGCACCTTGTCGCCGACAGCAAGCAGGGTCAATTTGCGCCATAACCACTCTACCGGGCCTTGCGCGAAATAGCGTAGCCACAGATTGGAGAACAGCAGATTAGCCAGCCAGACCAAAGGAACGATTGCCAGTAGCTGCAAGCGATCAAATTGTTGATAAAAACCAAAGCGATAAAACAGCGTAGTGCAGATTAGCGTTTGCAGCAGGTAATTACTCAACGCCATACGCCCAACCTGAGTCAGCCAATAGCTAATGCGTAGACGCGAAAGTGCGGGCCAGAAGCCATACACCAATGCCAGATAGCCGATTGCCTGCAACGGTGCCCCTAACTCACGCGGCACCTGCAGCAGAAAAGCGCTCCACCGGAATTCCCAGTCCAGTTGCCACTGCAAGATGACGCCCGGCAACTGGATCAGCAGCGAAAGCGGTATCAACCAGGCAGCCTGATGCAAATAGTAACGGGGAGAATACATGTTACACAGCCA
Source organism: Serratia aquatilis (assembly GCF_044865145.1). NCBI lineage: Bacteria > Pseudomonadati > Pseudomonadota > Gammaproteobacteria > Enterobacterales > Yersiniaceae > Serratia > Serratia aquatilis. Next base: position 3,466,746 of record NZ_CP173186.1, read on the forward strand.
GCCGCTGCGCATCAGTCCTGCACCAAACAGCATCAACCCGGCCAATTGCCAACCAAACTGCGCGCCAATCGCTATCAGGTTGGAAGAGAGCAGGTCCAGACGATTGCGCCAGGCTTCCGCGCCCCCTTGCAGCTTCCAGAATGTTTCGTAGTGCAACTCTGTCATGGTGGGTTGCCAAAAACTACCTGGCTCACCATGAGGAATAAAGCCCAGCAGCAACAGGATCGCAACACCGATCAAATACAGCACCACGGCGGTCTTCATTAAGGCGAACGTATTAAGCGCGTCGCGGATCATTCGCCAACACACCAGGCCAATCAATCCATAAGCCAACAGAATATCCCCTTCCCACAGGAAGATCGCATGCACCGCCCCGAACAGCACCAGCCACGACAGCCGAGCGCGTATCCAAGCTTTGCCGCGCCGCAGTAACAGTTGCAATCCGGCCCCGAATAACAGGGCAAACATGGTCAGAAACTTGACTTGAACAAACAGATCCAGCACCGCCCAGGTCCAGGCATCCCGTGCAGAAGGCAGGCCAAGATAGGTAGGGTTCAGATAGGCCGCTTTGGGTAAGCCAAACGCGCTGATATTCAGCAACAGAATACCGAGAATGGCGATACCGCGCGCGCAGTCGAGCGTAGCAATACGCGGCGGTGGAGGAGTTTGGTTAGCGTTCATTTTTTACCGCTGTATTTTGGTCGGTAAAAAGGCGCCCACAGGCGCCTGATTATCGAAGATACGTCCATCATCCGTGATAATGACGCACAGAGCGCAGGAACTCCTGGCGGGTGCTTTGACTGGATTTGAACATGCCCCCTAACGAAGTCGTCGTCGTCGCGCTGGTCGCATCACGAATACCACGAGCCTTGACACAATAATGGACCGCATCAATCGATACCGCCACGTTATTGGTACCTAATAAGGTTTGCAACGCCACCAGGATCTGCTGAGTCAGCCGCTCCTGTACCTGAGGACGTCGGGCAAAGAACTGCACGATACGGTTGATTTTCGACAAACCAATCACCGAATCTTTAGGAATGTAGGCGACGGTGGCTTTACCATCAATAGTGACAAAATGGTGTTCGCAGGTGCTGGTCAGAGTGATATCACGCACCGTGACCATTTCATCCACCTTCATCTTGTTCTCAATAACGGTGATTTTCGGGAAGTTGGCATAATCCAAACCGGAGAAAATCTCATCGACATACATTTTAGCAATACGATGAGGGGTTTCTGCCAGGCTGTCGTCTGATAAATCGAGATTCAACAGCTGCATAATTTCCTTCATGTGCTCTTCGATGCGTCGTTTACGCGTTTCGCGATCCAACACTTCCCCACACAGTGGAGTTTCCAGGCCGCGCGCTTCGAGCGCCGCGTGCACCAGTGCAGCTTCAGTACTTAACGATGTCATGGTTATTTATCTCCAGCAGGCGTCTCCGACAATGCCTGCTATGCCGATGACTAGCAGATTGGCGGTATCTAATTCTTCTAAACCCGTCGTATTCACGTTGGCCTTCTATCCGTAAACTCATTCAGGCATAGCGGTTACTTGAAGTCGACAGGCTAAATTGTGGGTCCGGTGATTATATACTCTCAATAATCCGAATTGCGTGAACGCGTTAAACCCTGGCTGACCTGTGCAATCAACACGCAATACCGTTGAGTATGGCAAATATAACGTGAACCCGATCAATATTTTTCTTTCACTCTAGATGAGAGTGAGACGTTAATCCAGTGATTGTGTTTCATCGTTATGTGAAATAACCGCATCCAGGTTATGACCTATTATTTATAGGGTTTTATTCAGGATCAGGACAATCTGCGGGCCGGGGTGTTAATCACCAACAAACCGGCGATCACCAACGCGATTGCAGCCATGTACAAGGCCGGCTCAAGGCGATGGGTCACTGCCGTTGAAACGGCTGAGAGCATCGGACCAACCAATTGGCCAATAGCATAACCCGTAGTCAACAAACCTGCCATATAGCGAGCATGATGCGGTGCCAGTTCACGCCCATGTTGGATAGAGAGTTGCACCACGCTGAGAAAACCGCCGCCGGTCAACAGTGCCCCCAGCACCAAACCGGTAACCCCCGGCACCACTTCAGCGCAGATCACACCCAGCGCCTGAAGCCATAGAGTGAACGCCAAGCGGGTTTGCGTAGTGAGTTTGTGGCGGGTCAGGATGCCAATAACGATCCCCAGTACCGCCGCACCGCCGAAAACCGGCCAGACAAACTGGGCGAACAGACTCTCAGGAAAGCGCGTCGCCGCCATCTGCGAAAGAAACGTCGCGGGCAAGATATAACCAAAACCAGCCAGGCTGTAGCTCCATACCAGGCGTTTCAATGCTGGCGTCAACACCAGTGGTTCTGGTGGCACGTTTGGGCGATGCAACCCCCCTGCCCGTGGCAGATTAATGCTGATAGCGGCTATTAATACCAACGCCAGTACGCCGTACACCAGCCAGGCTTGCGAAGCACTCAAAGCCAGATTATTAATTGCTACCGCCAGCATACCGCTGATAAAAATCCCCGCCCCCGGCCCAGCGAATACTGCGGCACTGAGTGCTGGACGGCCATAATGCGCCAAACGTTCGTTGGTCCAGGCTGCTACCAGAACCATCGCCCAACCGCTGGCCCAGCCGATTGCGAAGCGCACCGCCCCTTGCCACCACAAACCTTCGACCACGGCAGAGAACAGCGTCAACGTCACCGCTCCCCAAACGCCAAGCCACAAACGGCGTTCAACATGTCGACTGGCACGCATCGCGTCATAGGCACCACACAGGTACCCTAGATAGTTGAGTGCCGCCACTAAACCCGCACCGGTCAGGGTGAACTGATTTTCTGCAATCATCAACGGCACCTGCGGGGTGAACGCAAAGCGGCCAATGCCCATCGCCACAATCAAAGCTATAAAGCCACTCAAGGCAATCTTTAAGGCCATTGAACACATCCCGTTTGTTATAAAAAAGTTGCGCCTATAATGCCCCAGCATTACACTCACGGAAACTGAATAATAATTATCAAGTTCATCACATAAAAAGAATATTATGGATTTAACCCAACTGCGCATGTTCTGCAGTGTTGCCGAAACCGGCTCCATAGCCCGTGCCGCCGAACAATTGCACCGCGTGCCCTCGAACTTGACCACGCGGCTGCGTCAGCTTGAGCTGGAAATGGGTACCGATCTGTTTATCCGCGAAAAACAGCGTCTGCGGCTGTCGGCAATGGGCCATAATTTTCTCGGCTACGCCCAGCGTATTCTGGCATTAAGTGAAGAAGCCATGAGCCTCTCTCACGCCGGAGAACCCGCAGGCAACTTTGTCTTAGGCTCAATGGAAAGTACCGCAGCCACCCGATTACCCACCTTACTGGCAGCCTACCATCAGCGATTTTCGCAGGTTTCACTTTCACTGACGACCGGAACCTCTGGCGAAATCATCGAGCGAGTGCGTGCCGGTACGCTGGCCGCCGCACTAGCGGATGGCCCAATACAGCATGATGAACTCAATGGTTGTATCGCTTTCCCTGAGCGAATGGTGGTGATCTCTAGCCTCGACCACCCGCCTATTGAGAATGCGCTGGATGCTCAGGGAGAGACCCTGTTCGCATTCCGTTCCAGTTGCTCTTATCGCCTGCGGTTGGAGTCATGGTTCAAACATGATGGTGCAGTATCGGGTAATATTCTGGAGATCCAGTCTTATCACTCCATGTTGGCTTGTGTTGCCAGTGGCGCCGGATTAGCAATGATCCCATACTCAGTACTCAACCTGCTACCCGGTAGCCAGCGGGTCAAAGTCCACCCATTACCAGCAGAAATTGCCGAGACCGCCACTTGGCTTCTGTGGCGGCGAGACGCGTTCGGGCCTAACGTTCGCGCATTAAAAGAACTGATAATCGAACAGACGGAACGCCAGGAAACCTACGACGAACCTGGTCTACCGGCAGAGACTCACCAGCATCAACGTGCGATCAACACTACGGATTTCAAGCTGTAACCTATTAACCTGCTTGAAAAACAGGGTATACCACCGAGGAGAGAATAATGGACATGATCAAAACCCGCGCAGCCGTAGCCTGGGGACCTAACCAACCGCTGAAGATCGAGGAAGTCGATCTGATGCCCCCACAAAAAGGCGAAGTGCTGGTACGGATTGTCGCTACCGGCGTTTGCCATACCGACGCCTATACCCTGTCAGGTAAGGATCCGGAAGGGGTATTCCCGGCAATCCTCGGCCACGAAGGCGGCGGTATCGTAGAAGCGATTGGTGAAGGGGTTACCAGCGTTGCCGTTGGCGACCACGTGATCCCGCTATACACACCCGAATGCGGTGAGTGCAAGTTCTGTAAATCAGGCAAAACCAACCTGTGTCAGGCTATCCGCGCCACGCAAGGTAAAGGCTTGATGCCAGACGGTACTACCCGTTTCTTTAAAGATGGCAAGCCGATCTTCCATTATATGGGCACCTCCACCTTTGCTGAGCGCACCGTAGTGCCGGAAATTTCGCTGGCAAAAATCAGTAAAGAAGCACCGCTGGAAGAAGTCTGCCTGCTCGGCTGTGGCGTCACTACCGGTATGGGTGCCGTCATCAACACTGCCAAGGTCAAGGCGGGCGATACCGTCGCTATTTTCGGCCTGGGTGGTATCGGGCTTTCAGCGATCATCGGTGCTCAAATGGCCGGTGCTGGCCGTATCATTGGTATTGATATCAATACCAGCAAGTTCGAGCTGGCACGCAAACTGGGTGCTACCGACCTGATTAACCCGAAAGATTACGCTAAACCCATCCAGGACGTGATTGTTGAACTGACCGACGGCGGGGTCGATTTCTCCTTTGAGTGTATCGGCAACGTTAATGTGATGCGTTCTGCGCTGGAATGCTGCCATAAGGGTTGGGGTGAGTCGGTGATTATCGGTGTTGCCGGTGCAGGTGAAGAGATCTCAACCCGCCCCTTCCAGTTGGTGACCGGGCGCGTGTGGCGCGGCTCAGCTTTTGGTGGCGTGAAAGGCCGTAGCCAGTTGCCGGGTATCGTGCAGCGCTATCTGGACGGTGAATTTGCACTGAATGACTTCATCACCCACACCATGGGACTGGAGCAGATTAACGACGCGTTTGACCTGATGCACGAGGGCAAGTCAATCCGCTCGGTGATCCACTTTGATCGATAAGCCAGGAGGCAGAAGATGAGTACGTCACTAGAACTTCTCGAAGAGCACCGCATGTTCGGCGGTTGGCAACAACGTTACCGGCATGAGGCGCAAAGCCTGAATTGCAACATGACCTTCAGCATCTATCTGCCACCACCGCGTGATGATAATCCGCCGCCGGTGCTGTATTGGCTGTCAGGGCTGACTTGCAATGATGAAAACTTCACGTTGAAGGCTGGTGCGCAACGTATCGCTGCCGAACTGGGCCTGGTGCTGGTAATGCCGGATACCAGCCCGCGCGGCGAAGATGTCCCCAATGACGAAGGTTACGACCTGGGGCAAGGGGCGGGGTTCTATCTCAATGCCACGCAGGCACCCTGGGATCGGCATTTTCATATGTATGATTACATCAACGATGAATTGCCTGCACTGATTAAGCAGCATTTCAGCGTCAGCGAGCGCCAATCCATTTCAGGGCATTCGATGGGTGGCCACGGGGCGTTGATCCTGGCTTTGCGCAATCCACAGCGTTTCCGTTCGGTATCCGCCTTTGCCCCCATCGTTAACCCCTGCCAGGTTCCCTGGGGCCGTAAAGCCTTTGCGGCCTATCTGGGCAGCGACGAAACCCAATGGTTGCAGTACGACAGTTGCCACCTGCTGGCCAATAGTGGAACAAAAATAGCAGTGATGATCGATCAGGGGGATAACGATCAGTTTCTGGCGGATCAACTGCAGCCGTCCAAACTGGCCGAGCTGGCAAGGCAGCGCGGTTGGCCATTTACGCTGCGCATTCAACCTGGATACGACCACAGCTACTTCACCATCGCTACCTTTGTCGAAGACCACCTGCGCTTTCATGCAGAGCATCTGTTCAAGTGATGATGAAGTTGCGCTGAATTGAGCGCCAAGGCATTCCACTCTAACAGCGCGGGCCCGTAACAAGGCCCGCGTATTTTTTAGCTATAAACCGAGTAGTTGGGCCTAATGCAGATCGGTGAAGTGAAAAACCACATAATTTAGCAGCAAATGCTATAAGTCAGTCCCCCTCTCCCTACAGGCCGTCTCTTATACACAACGCCTTCGTCTATGTAAGACCAGTGTCATGGGAATTGCCGTCAAGAGAGTGCAATTTCATGTAACCCCCATGAACGGCAATTGCAGGGCCCAAGGCGGGGCCCTGCACCCGCGCCTACGCTTAACATGGCCTGCCCGCTGCGCGGGTCCCTTCGCTGCCCCCCCGTTGCCGGACGGGTCGGCTCAATTCACATCCATGTTCATATCGCCTCAACCGGCCCTCCATGGCCGGTTGCCCCTGGCAACGGTGTCTTGCTCAGCAGACCATGATGCGCTCAAGGTCAACACCCGAATCTGTTATCACCGGGCAGCATCGACATGGGTGTTGATAACAGAACGTCAAGCAATGCCATGGGTTAGGTGAGCACAGGTGTTGAGGCCATTGAAGGCGCGAGGCTCAGGGATAAGCCGAGTATTCGGGAGTCGCGCAGCGACCGCCTGATTCGGCCAGGGCCGGGGTGCAGGGGCTGGCTCTTGAGCCCCCAGCTCGGGCGCGTTCACTTGATAACAGAAAGAATACGAGTTGTTTAGCGACCGAAATAATACTCTGGTCCTGTACCAAAATGTAAACAAAGGGCAGCCCTGTAAGAGAGGGCTGGGGTTAGGGCTGATCGTACTGAAAAACATTAAGTATTTCGGCCTGGTGTTATTCCCACTAGGCTCTAAACCACCTGGACGGTAAAATACCAAACGGCAAGCGCTCGCCGTCTGTGCCGTTTTTATGCTGTATGACTTCGTCATTCATATTCATAGATAATGATAGAAGTTACCCCTTCAGCTTAGGATCCAATGCATCGCGCAGACCATCCCCCAGCAGATTGAATGCCAGCACGGTCAGGAAAATCGCCAGGCTGGGAAAGAGCGCCACATGAGGAGAAATCACCATATCTGCCCGAGCCTCGTTCAGCATAGCCCCCCACTCCGGCGTTGGTGGCTGTGCACCCAAGCCAAGAAACGACAGGCTGGCAGCGGTGATGATCGAAGTGCCGATACGCATAGTGAAGTACACCACGATCGAAGAGAGCGTTCCCGGAAGAATATGCCGCAGAATGATGGTCCAGTCTGAAGCACCAATGCTGCGCGCCGATTCAATATACGTCAGATGTTTCAGCACCAGCGTGTTGCCACGTACCAGACGTGCGAACGCCGGGATGCTGAAGATCGCCACCGCCACGATCACATTGGACATCCCACTGCCCATGATCGCCACCACACCAATTGCCAGCAGAATGCCAGGGAAGGCAAACAGCACATCACTGATGCGCATCACCGCCCGATCCCACCAGCCTTCGTAGTATCCGGCCAGCAACCCGAGTAACGTGCCGATACCCCCGCCGACCAATACCGAGAACACCCCGGCGGCCAGAGAGATACGTGCCCCCATCAGAATACGGCTGAAAATATCACGCCCAAGGGCATCCACACCGAGCCAGTGTACCAATGAAGGCCCTTCATTCAACCGGTCATAATCAAAGAAGTTTTCTGCATCATAGGGAACCACATAGGGTGCCAACAGCGCCACGGCGACCAGCAATAGCACGAACAAACCGGCGATCATGGCGACATGCTGGCGACGGAAGCGCCGCCAGAATTCGTGCCAAGGGGTTCGTACCGCGTTAGGGTCAATCACCGGCATTGCCTTGAGTGCAGCATTACGCCGCCAATACTTCATCATGCGGCCTGCCTATTTATAGCGAATCGAGGGGTTGATTGCCGCATACAGCATATCCACCAACAGATTAATAACGATAAACTCCAGCGAAAACAGCAGGACTTCCGCCTGGATCACCGGGTAATCACGCATTTCTACCGAGTCCACCAGCAAGCGCCCTAATCCCGGCCAGTTGAATACCTTCTCGACCACAATCGAGCCGCCGAGCAGGAAACCAAACTGCAGGCCCATCATGGTCACCACCGGGATCATGGCATTACGCAGCCCATGTTTGACGATCACCACGGACTCCCGCACGCCTTTGGCGCGTGCAGTGCGCATATAATCTTCCTGCATTACTTCCACGAACGAGGCGCGGGTAAAGCGGGCCATCACCGCCGCGACCGCAGCACCGAGGGTCAAGGAAGGCAATATGTAATGCTGCCAGGAGTCGGCCCCCACCGTGGGTAACCAGCCGAGGTTGACCGAGAAAACCTGCATCAGCAACATGCCCAGCGCAAAGGCCGGAAAGGAGATACCGGATACGGCCAATGTCATACCCAGGCGGTCGGGCCAGCGGTTACGCCACACGGCAGACACTATGCCAATCGCCATACCGATTATCACCGCCCACACCATGCTGGTGATGGTCAGCCAAAAAGTTGGCATAAAACGTGAAGCAATCTCTTCACTCACCGGACGTTTCGATACCATCGAGATACCGAAATCGCCACGCAGCACATTCATAAAGAAATGCACAAACTGCTGAGGCAGCGGCTTATCCAACCCCAGATCCTGGCGAACCAGTTGGATAACGGTTTCATCCGCTTCCGGCCCTGCCATTAAACGGGCTGGATCGCCCGGCAGCATATGGACGAACAGAAATACCAGCACGGCCACGATCAGCAGCGTCGGGATCAAGCCCAGCAGGCGTTTCAGAAAATAATTAAGCATCGTGCATAAATCCCCTCACGCCATCCTCCTTTAGCTTGGAGGATGGCGATCAGTGTCTTATTTCAGATCCGCGTTATCAAAGTTAAACGAGGTATCTGGCATGACGTAAAAACCGCTCAGTTGCTTGTTGTTGGCAGAGAGCAGACGTTCGGTGACCAGGAAAATCCAAGGTGCATCAGCCCAAATACGATCCTGGGCATCTTTATACAGCGCCTGTTTTTGAGCACGATCGGTCGTTGCCAGCGCATCGGCTAAGTTCTTGTCAACCTGCGGATTACTGTAGAACGCCGTGTTGAACTGTTTAGGCGGTGCGGCTTGGGTAGAGAATAACGGTGACAGAGCCCAATCGGCCTCACCGGTCGAAGCCGACCAACCGGTGTAGAACAGACGCACGCCGGTATCTTTCACACCCACACTTTCCACCTGCGCCGCACGCTGGCCAGCATCCATGGCGGTTACTGTCACTTTAACCCCAACCTGCGCCAACTGTTGCTGGGCAAACTGCAGCACTTTCTGTGCGGTGCTGTGGTTATGGGAAGACCACAAGGTAGTGGTAAAACCGTTCGGGTAACCGGCTTCTTTGAGTAATTCACGGGCCTTGGCCGGATCGTATGGCCATGGCTGATAGCGGGTAGCGAAGTCGATTGCCGGTGGTACCGGGCCTTCCGCAGGCACGGCGTAGCCGGAGAATGCCACCTTGATCAGCGCATCTTTATTAATCGCATAGTTCAGCGCCTGCCGGACTTTCGGGTCATCAAACGGTTTCTGCGTTACGTTCATGCTGATGTAACGTTGCAGGATCGACGGAGCGGCAACCAGATCCAACTTACTGTTTTTTTCCAGCACGCTGGCCTGCTCATAAGGAATTGGGAAGGCAAAGGTCGCCTCGCCGGTTTGCAGCATTGCCGCGCGGGTGTTGTTATCCACCACTGGCCGCCAGGTAATGCTGTCCAGCTTCGGTAGGCCAGCTTTCCAGTAACCGTCAAACTTCTTCACCTTGACAAAGTCAGTCTGGTTCCAGGTTTCGAACTGATAGGGGCCGGTGCCTACCGGGTGGAAACCGATCTCTTTACCGTACTGCTTCAGGGCCGCCGGAGAGATCATCACCGCCGCCGGGTGCGCCAAGTTGTTGATAAATGCAGAAAATGGCTGTTTTAATACAATATTGACCGTTGCCGGATCCACAACTTCGGTTTTGTCGATCATTTTAAACAGGTTGTAACGCTTGAGGTGATTGTCCGGGTTACTGGCACGGTCCAGATTCACCTTCACCGCTTCGGCATCAAACGCGGTGCCATCGTGGAACTTCACGCCTGGATGCAGCTTGAGGGTATAGGTCAGCCCATCCTCGCTTACCTTATAATCGTCTGCCAACACGTTCACCAGCTTCATGTCTTTATCAAAGCCAAACAACCCTTGATAGAAGGATTTTGCTACCGCCTGCGATAAGGTGTCGTTAGCATCATAGGGGTCTAAGGTGGTGAAATTGGACGCTACGGCAATCACCGCATCCTTGGCTGCCCAGGCGGGGCCAGCAGCGGCAGTCAGCAGAACGGCAGCCAAAACATTACGCTTGAATGTGTGCTTAGTCATATTGCTTTTCTCTCCTGAGACAAGGCTAAAAGGCACCGGCAATCGGGTGGCGGGCCACAAAATGCCCCGACCCAACCTGCACTAAAGGTGCGGTAACGGGTTCGTCACCCAGCATGCGGATCGGGCTGGGAATTTCATCTGCCAGCAGCAACTGGCGCTTATTGACATGAGCAGGATCGGCGACCGGCACTGCGGCCATCAGCTTACGGGTGTAAGGGTGCTGTGGGTTTTCGAATACCGCACGGCGTGGGCCAATTTCGACAATCTGGCCAAGATACATCACTGCCACACGGTGGCTGATGCGTTCCACCACCGCCATATCATGGGAAATAAACAGAAAGGCGATACCCAACTCGCGCTGCAGATCGAGTAGCAGGTTGACGATCTGCGCCTGGATGGAAACATCCAGTGCTGAAACCGCCTCATCAGCGATCACCACTTTCGGATTGAGTGCCAACGCGCGAGCGATACAGATACGCTGGCGCTGCCCCCCAGAAAATTCATGCGGATATCGCCGCGCATGTTCCGGCTTCAACCCTACTCGCTCCAGCAGCCAGGCCACGCGTTTCTCTGCTTCTTTACCGTGGGCGGCTTTGTGTATCAGCAGCGGCTCCATAATAGAAAAACCAACAGTCAGACGCGGATCGAGAGAAGCGAAGGGATCTTGAAAGATAAATTGAATATCGCGCCGCAGATGCTGTAAAGCGGCACCTTTTAATGCATTGATTTTCTGACCATTGAAGGTGATGGTACCGCGCTGGCTGTCTACCAGCTTTAATAGCGAACGCCCGGTGGTGGATTTACCGCAACCAGACTCCCCAACCAGACCAAGAGTCTCACCAGGGAAAAGATCAAAGCTGATATTTTCCACCGCATGAACCCGGCGTGTCACACGGTTGAGAATACCGCTACGCAGGTCAAAGCGGGTAACTAGCCCCTCTACCTGCAGAATGGGCGGAGCTCCGGCAGGGATCGTATCTTGATGTTGGTCAGTATCATTCACCCCAGGCAAGGGGAATTTGGCCGGGAAGTCTTTCTTCGCCATCGCCCCCAGTTGCGGTACCGCCGCCAGTAGAGCCCGCGTGTAAGCCTGCTGCGGAGCAGCAAATAACGCACGCACATCCCCCTGCTCGACCTTTTCTCCCTGGTGCATGACCAGCACCCTATCGGCAATCTCTGCCACTACGCCCATATCGTGGGTAATGAAGATCACCCCCATCTGCATTTCCTGCTGTAATACGCGGATCAACTGCAAGATTTGCGCCTGGATAGTCACATCTAACGCAGTGGTGGGTTCATCGGCAATCAACAGCGCCGGTTTGCATGACAGCGCCATGGCAATCATCACCCTTTGGCGCATTCCCCCAGAAAGCTGATGCGGATAGCGCTCGAGCACATTCTTCGCGTCAGGAATACGCACCAGATCAAGCATATTCAGCGCTTCACGTTTGGCGTGCCGGTGATCCATCCCTTGGTGCAACCGCAACGACTCGGCGATCTGCTCCCCCACAGGAAATACCGGGTTCAGCGAGGTCATAGGTTCTTGAAAAATCATTGCCATATCGGCACCGCGCAAGGTACGCAGAGTGCTCTGCTTTGCCTTGGCCAGATCAAGCACCTGACCATTACGACGGCGAAAATGCATCGCGCCGCTGGTTATGTCACCGCCACCTTGCTCCACCAAACGCATCAGGGCAAGAGAAGTCACCGATTTTCCTGAGCCGGACTCACCGACAATCGCCAAGGTTTCGCCGCGATCAACCTCAAAAGCCAGTTGGCGAACGGCTGCCACAGTGTCACCTTCCTGGCGAAATTGCACGCTCAGATCGCTCACCGCCAATACACGCTGTGGCGGTAGCAGCAACTCACTCTCTGCCGGTGAAAAGATTACGGCATCGGTCATAACCACTCCCGGTAAACATATTTATACCCTTTATACTTCAAGTTGCTTGGGTGTTGGCCGCGCTTACTCACCCCAGTCACATAGTTATCTATGCTCCTGGGGCCTCGCAAGCTTGCCGCCTACAAGCAACTCGAATTTTTTTGGGTATAGATACCGATGGAAGACGGCACCGAAATAACCAAAACCGCGGTGCCGTCTCTGCATTTTTCAATGGCAATCAGTTATTTTTTATTAATCTGACGCTCTGTATTAACCTCATCAAGCCAACACCGCAGCCTAAGACACCCACATAAATTCAAGTTGCAACAATCTGGCTACGCAGCGAAAAACAGGAGGTTAATTATTATTCTGCCCTTTTCGACTATATTTAGCTCGGCAAGCGATGTAAAGCGCTAACTAGCCGGCAAGCTCTAAGCGTAGTCTGCTTAGAATATTTCGTGCGGTGATAAACCTTAATGTTATAAAAACAGGGCGTTATCTGGCTTTTTCCCCTAAAACCACACTGGTGGTCTTGGGCAGTAAATAAGCGAGGCCAAAGCGCCGCTGCATACTGAAACGATCGGCCCGCAATGGCATTGCGCATTCTCCCATCCGGCGTTATCTGCCATAATAGCCGCACTTTGCCGAAAAATTCGCGCACGCTGATTACGGAGTTTTCTTTATGGATCATTGCCATACTTCTGACCTCATTTCCCTTGAGCAGGCGCTGGATAAAATGCTCAGCCAGATATCGCCTTTGCAGCAGACTGAATCCATAGCACTGACCAGCGCCGCTGGGCGTATTACCGCCACGCCGGTGATTTCACCGATTGCTGTGCCCCCGTTTGCTAACTCGGCGATGGATGGCTATGCGGTGCGTATTGGTGAATTGCAGGCCAACGTCCCCCTGCCCGTGGCGGGCAAAGCCTTTGCTGGTGCTCCGTTTAACGGCGTTTGGCCGGCCAATAGCTGTATACGCATCATGACCGGCGCGCCCATTCCGTTTGGTGCCGACGCAGTGATCATGCAGGAGCAGGCGGAAGTGAGTGAAGCGGGTGTGCGGTTCAATGCAACAGTAAATTCCGGGCAAAATATCCGTTTGGCGGGGGAAGATATCCTGAAAGGGGCCAACGTGCTGCCAGCAGGTGTCAAGCTGGGGGCAGCCCAACTTCCTTTGCTGGCCTCGCTCGGCGTTGCCGATGTGCAGGTGATACGCAAACTGAAAGTCGCGCTGTTTTCTACCGGAGATGAACTGCAACCCATCGGCCAGCCATTGCAAGACGGCCAGATTTACGACACCAACCGTTTTGCGGTGCGGTTAATGCTGGAACAACTGGGTTGCAGCGTTATTGATCTGGGTATTATCCCCGACGATCAGGCGGCTTTGCGTGCGGCATTTCTCAAGGCGGATAGCGAAGCGGATGTGGTTATCAGCAGCGGCGGCGTCTCTGTGGGTGAGGCGGACTATACCAAGCAAATGCTCGATGAACTCGGTAACGTCAGCTTCTGGAAGCTGGCAATCAAGCCAGGTAAGCCTTTTGCTTTCGGTAAACTGCAGAATGCCTGGTTCTGTGGCCTGCCCGGTAACCCGGTTTCTGCCGCACTGACCTTCTACCAATTGGTGCAACCGCTGCTTGCCAAACTGGCTGGCCACACAGAGTGGCATATGCCACCGCGTCTCAAGGCTCGCGCACTGACACCATTAAAAAAATCACCGGGCCGCCTCGATTTCCAACGTGGTATTTTCACCAGCAACGCCGAAGGTGAACTGGTAGTGAGCACCACAGGCCATCAAGGTTCACACGTGTTCAGCTCTTACAGCCAGGGTAACTGTTTTATCGTGCTGGAGCGGGAGCGTGGTTCAGTAGCAGCGGGGGAAACGGTAGAGATCGAACCTTTCAATGCGCTACTGAGGAACTGAACATGTTGCCGGAATTAACCGATGCGGAAATGCTGCGTTATAACCGCCAGATCGTATTGCGCGGCTTTGATTTTGACGGCCAGGAAAAACTGAAAGCGTCGCACGTGCTGATTATCGGGCTGGGTGGCTTAGGCTGCGCGGCTGCGCCTTACCTGGCAGCAGCTGGCGTCGGCCATCTGACATTGGTTGATTTCGACACGGTTTCACTCTCCAATTTACAACGGCAGATCCTGCACCGGGATGCGCGTCTAGCTATGCCGAAGGTAGAGTCGGCGCGCATTGAGTTGAGCGCGATCAATCCGCATGTTCACATCGATATCGTTGACGGTCAGTTGGATGATCGGTCACTGGCAGCACAGATAGCATCCTGTGATGTGGTATTGGACTGCACCGATAATGTTGCCACCCGCGACAGGCTAAACCGCCTCTGCCATGCGCAGCGTAAACCACTGGTTTCAGGGGCCGCTATTCGTATGGAGGGCCAGCTAAGCGTATTCACCTATCAGCCGGATGAACCCTGTTACCGCTGCCTGAGCAGGCTGTTCGGTGACAACGCGCTGACCTGTGTCGAAGCAGGGGTAATGGCTCCACTGGTCGGCACCATTGGGAGTTTGCAGGCGATGGAGGCGATCAAATTACTGACCGGTTATGGCCAACCGCTGGTGGGTAAACTGCTGATGCTGGATGCCATGAGCATGCAGTTCCGCGAAATGAAACTGCCGAAAGATCCGCACTGTGAAGTGTGTAGCGAAGGAGCCCCCTGATGCTGGACCAGGGGGCTAGCAGGCAGGGAGCTTAGTTAATACCCTGGCTACGTAGATAGTCTTCGTAGTTGCCGCTAAAGTCGATCACCTTGTTCGGCGTCATTTCCAGAATACGAGTAGCCAATGAACTGACGAATTCACGGTCGTGGGAAACAAAGATCAAGGTACCTTCGTACATTTCCAACGCCATGTTCAGCGACTCGATGGATTCCATATCCATGTGGTTGGTTGGCTCATCCATAACCAGAATGTTCGGGCGCTGCATCATCATTTTACCGAATAGCATGCGGCCTTTCTCGCCGCCAGACAGCACTTTCACGCGCTTCTTGATGTCGTCCTGGCTGAACAACAGACGCCCCAGGATGCTGCGGACCGCCTGCTCGTCGTCTTTTTCCTGCTTCCACTGGCTCATCCAATCGAATACGGTCAGTGTCTCGTCAAACTCATACTCGTGGTCTTGCGCGTAGTAACCGATCTTGGCGTTTTCAGACCATTTCACGCTACCGTTATCCGGCTCCGCATCACCCACCAGCGTTTTCAGTAAGGTTGATTTACCGATACCGTTAGGCCCCAGAATGGCGATCTTCTCACCAACTTCAACCATCAGGTTGAGTTTGCTGAACAGTGGGCCGTTATCAAAACCTTTGCTGAGCGCTTCCACTTCGAGCGCATTACGGAACAGCTTCTTGTCCTGTTCAAAACGGATGAACGGGTTCTGACGGCTGGAGGCTTTAACCTCTTCCAACTGGATCTTGTCGATCTGACGGGCACGGGAAGTAGCCTGCTTGGATTTGGAGGCGTTGGCACTGAAGCGGCTGACGAATGACTGCAGTTCGTTAATCTGCGCCTTCTTCTTGGCGTTATCTGCCATCAAGCGCTCACGCGCCTGGGTGGCGGCAGTCATGTACTCGTCGTAGTTACCTGGGTAGACACGCAGTTCGCCGTAGTCCAGATCCGCCATGTGAGTACACACCATGTTGAGGAAGTGACGGTCGTGCGAAATGATAATCATGGTGCTGCTGCGTTCGTTCAACACCTGCTCCAGCCAGCGGATGGTATCGATGTCCAGGTTGTTGGTTGGTTCGTCGAGCAACAGGATTTCTGGATCGGAGAACAGTGCCTGTGCCAGCAGGACACGCAGTTTGAAGCCGGGCGCAATCTCGCTCATCGGGCCATAGTGCTGTTCTACCGGGATACCGACGCCAAGCAGCAGTTCACCGGCACGGGCTTCTGCGGTATAACCATCCATCTCGCCATAGGCCACTTCCAGATCGGCCACTTTATAGCCGTCTTCTTCGCTCATCTCTGCCAGTGCATAGATGCGATCGCGCTCTTCCTTCACGGTCCACAGTTCGGTGTGGCCCATGATCACGGTATCGAGCACGCTAAATTGTTCAAAGGCGAACTGATCCTGGCGCAATTTACCCAAGCGCTCATTAGGATCAAGGAAGACGTTACCGGCACTCGGTACCAGATCGCCCCCCAGAATTTTCATAAAGGTAGATTTTCCGCAGCCGTTGGCTCCGATCAAACCATAGCGATTACCGCCGCCAAACTTGACTGAGATGTTTTCAAACAGCGGCTTACTGCCGAACTGCATAGTGATGTTGTTAGTGCTTAACACAGCGCTCGCTCTTAATTTAATTAGGAATGTGATTTGGCGCGCATTATGCCATAACGGCAGTAAGAGATCGCAGGGATTTTTGGTTGTTTTTTAATCAGCAAAAAGACGACTGTGGGTACCTACCTCCGTTGCGCCTTAAACGGGTTGTATAATCAAGCAGGCGGTAAGTGCGCAACCCCGGGTGAACAGCACTTGCCGCCTTTCTGTAACTTGGATGCTAATCAACCGTGAACCTTACGGCTATCGGCCGGGGCTTGCTCCCTAGGCTCCAGCCCATAATCGCGGACCACGTCGGCAACCCGGAGCCGGTAATGCTCCAGTACACCGTGCCGCCCGCGAGACTGCGCCTGACGATGCTGCTCCAGATTACGCCACTGCTGTACCGCCGCTTCGTCACGCCAGAACGAGAGCGAGAGTAATTTCTCGGGATCGGTCAAACTCTGAAAGCGTTCAATCGAGATAAAACCATCGATCTCCGCCAATAGCGGCTTCAACTCCGCCGCTAACTGAAGGTAAGTTTCCCGCTGTCCTTCTGCAGCCTGCAATTCAAAAATCACCGCAATCATTATTATGCTCCTTGGCAGTATAGAACTCTGGCACGTGCGCATTCTGCGAAATGCGCCAGCGGAAGTAGCTCAACAGACTGGGGTCGAAATTAAGGGCAGATAAATAGTCGATCCCCGCCAGCGCTATGGTTTTCGCCCAATGGGAACCCGGGCATTGATGAACACCGTAGCCGAAAGCAAAACTTTCCTCAGCCGTTTTCAATGGGATGGTTACGCATTGCCCTTTAACCAGCGCCTGGCCGTCCAGCTGCGTATCCCGCAAAGCAAAGCGGCGAGTAGTATGAATGGGTGGCGTTTGCCGCAGTACCTCTGAGATCAAATATTCTGCTGATTCAGAACGATGGCTCATCAACAACAACGTTTGCCCCAATAATCCGGCGGTTCCTTCACAAGCCTGAAAAAACAGCCCGATGGCATTGGCCTCTGCCAGTGAACGATCGCCAATCTGCAGGCTCAGGCGGAGAAACAGCGGGCCATCGGCTTGTTGCATCCTGATCTGTAATTTTCCAGCAGCCTGCGCTCCGCTGATCATTTGCTGAGTGCTGCCACCGGGGGCAATACAGCGCACAAAATCCATCACTTCATCCACCAGCGCGTCGCGCTGCCGAACGGCCACTCCCAGCATTTCTGCCAACAGGCAGATCGGTAAAGAGTAATTAAAGCGGGTCAGTTGTTCCGCCGTTGACAGGCGAGTAGCCAACTGTTGCGCTACCTTGATAGTGGTCTGGCGAATGTCATCTTCACTGAACGAGTCTAAAGCCGCGCCAATCGCCGCCTTTAATTCCGGCTGCACGCCGTCATCGCGCATACGAACCAGAGAAGCAAATATTGGGTGAGCCGGTGTGGCAAGTAACGCCGGGGGTACCGGTTCATGGGCAGGTCGAACACCGAGGTCGCGATGAGTTAATGCTTCACATACCGCTTGCCGCGATGTCACTGAGAATGGGCAGGCCATGATCGAAGTCTCCTTTTTAGCTTATGAGGGAGGAGCCATTGTCGGGGTAGCCGAGAACCGATACTTCGATTATGCTCGAAGTATGAATGACACCCCACTTGAAGACCGTCTGGCAACGTTGACTGCCGCCATTGCCGATCGCACTCGGGCACGTATGCTGTGCCTGCTAATGGACGGGCGCGCCTATACCGCTACTGAGCTAAGTGCCGCAGTGGATGTTGCAGCCTCCACCGCC
Organism: Serratia aquatilis; assembly: GCF_044865145.1. Taxonomy (NCBI): domain Bacteria; kingdom Pseudomonadati; phylum Pseudomonadota; class Gammaproteobacteria; order Enterobacterales; family Yersiniaceae; genus Serratia; species Serratia aquatilis. Next base: position 3,485,122 of record NZ_CP173186.1, read on the forward strand.
AGCAGCCACCTCTCTCGCCTGCAGGAGCAGAACCTTATCGCCTGCGTGAAACAGGGCCGCTATCGCTTCTACCGTCTAGCTGGCAAACCGGTGGCTGACGCACTGGAAATGTTGATGGCTCTGGCCGGGGAGGAGCGACCAAAAGTCAAAAGCACTACCCCGGACGCACTTCGTTTTGCTCGGACCTGCTATGACCATATTGCTGGTGAAATTGCAGTGCAATTGCATCACCGGCTACTGGAACTGGGCTGGCTAGAAGGGGAAAACGACTACCAACTCAGCAACCAAGGGCTGGCAGCTTTAACACAGCTCGGTATCGATTGTTCTGCACCACCTTCGCGGAGGCGTTTCGCCTGCGATTGCCTGGACTGGAGCGAACGCAAGGCACATCTCGGTGGTGCACTGGGCGCTGCTATGCTGACGGCCTTTGAGAGGCGTGGCTGGCTCTGGCGCCAGCTCGACAGCCGGGCACTGCAGCTCACTCCCGCAGGGGTAAAAGCCTTAAAGTTGCATTTTGGCCTTTCGCTTTAGTTGCTTCGATTTACCAAGTTTATACTTGCGTAACCCGCCATACGAGCCTATTATCAAAGAATATTCTTGGATTATTGGCACTTATTTCAATGTGACCTGAATGTCGTAACCGCGGGAGAATTAAAATAATGGATCGCACCAATATCATTCACGACTTGCTGGACTGGATTGAAACGCACCTGGATCAGCCGCTGCTGTTGGATAATGTGGCGGCAAAATCAGGCTATTCCAAGTGGCACCTGCAACGCATGTTTCGCAGCACTACCGGTTATGCACTTGGCAGCTACATTCGCGAACGCCGTTTGTCGAAGGCTGCGCAGGCGCTACGCGCGACCCCTCGCCCCATTCTAGATATTGCTCTACAGTTCCATTTTGATTCCCAGCCTTCATTTTCGCGGGCATTTAAAAAGCAGTTTGGCAAAACGCCAGCAGTCTATCGCCGAGGTTCCCAACAGGATGGGGCAGACCAAAAATCGTCAAGCATCGCCCCTTTACCCGGCTATTACCACGGTTCGCCTGGTCTGCATCTGCTCTACAACTACAAATGTATGGACGAAAACTGCGCCGCCTGGATGGGCCAGTGATACTAAGCTGAAAAAATCAAGGCCATTGAGCATCGCCAATGGCCTTTGCTTACTGCCCCACTACAACGGGGGTTACCCCGTCTTACTGCCCCTCAGTGGCAACATGATACTCTGCGGTACTGCGCGCTAATGGCTCCCTCTGGCGGATGCGATCGGCAATTTTCTCGGCGATCATGATAGTGGTTGCATTGAGGTTACCGGTAATGATCTGCGGCATGATTGAGGCGTCGACTACCCGTAATCCTTCAACTCCATGAACCCGCCCTTGGCCATCGACCACCGCCATCGCGTCCTCTCCCATTTTACACGAGCATGAAGGATGAAAGGCGGTTTCCGCATGCTGGCGGATAAACGCATCGAGCTGTTGATCACTTTTTATCTCAGCTCCCGGACTGATTTCTCGACCACGGTATTGATCCAACGCCGGTTGCGCCATGATCTCCCGCGTGATGCGAATGGCATCGCGGAACTCCTGCCAGTCCTGTTCGGTTGACATATAGTTGAATAAAATGCTCGGATGCTGGCGTGGATCTTTGGACTTTACCTGGATGCGGCCACGGCTTGGTGAACGCATCGAGCCCACATGGGCCTGAAAACCGTGTTCTTTTACCGCATTGCTGCCATTGTAATTAATCGCTACCGGCAGAAAGTGATACTGAATATTGGGCCAGGTAAAGGCCGCACTGCTGCGGATAAAACCACCAGCCTCAAACTGATTACTCGCCCCAATGCCGGTACCGTTGAATAACCACTCGGCTCCGATTTTCGGCTGATTAAACCATTGTAATGCCGGGTAGAGCGATACCGGTTTTTTACAGGAATACTGCAGGTACATTTCCAGATGATCCTGCAGATTCTCACCAACGCCAGGCAGATCGTGTACCAGATTAATCTCCAGACGCTTGAGTAGCGCCGCCGGGCCAACGCCGGAACGTTGCAGGATCTGCGGCGATGCAATTGCCCCAGCGCACAGCAGCACTTCGCGCTTGGCTCTGGCCGAATGACGGTGATTGCTATCGCCTTTCAGGTAACAAACGCCGACCGCGCGTTTTTCACTGAACTCAATATGGTCAGTGAGTGCATGGGTAACAATTTTCAGATTCGGACGTGAACGCGCCTGATCCAGATAGCCACGAGCCGTACTGGAACGGCGTCCATTCGGCGTCACGGTACGATCCATCGGGCCGAAACCTTCCTGCTGATAACCATTCAAGTCTGAAGTGCGTGGAAAACCGGCCTGAACACCGGCCTCAATCATGGCATGGAACAGCTCGTTGTTGCCGGTTTTCGGTGTGGTCACACTGACCGGCCCTTCCCCACCATGATAATCATCAGGGCCGATATCGCGGGTTTCCGACTTGCGGAAATAGGGCAAGCAGTCAAGATAGCTCCAGTCTTCAAGCCCGGTCGCTTTGGCCCAATGATCAAAATCCAACGCATTACCACGGATGTAACACATGCCGTTAATCAGTGATGAACCGCCGAGGCCTTTACCACGGCCACACTCCATACGGCGGTGGTTCATATGGGGTTCAGGATCGGTTTCGTAAGCCCAGTTATAGCGCCTCCCCTGCAATGGGAAAGCCAATGCCGCTGGCATCTGGGTGCGAAAATCCATCCGGTAATCCGGCCCACCGGCCTCCAACAGCAGAACGCTGACATCAGCATCTTCAGTTAAGCGTGTCGCCAAGACGTTACCGGCAGAACCGGCACCGATAATGATGTAATCATATTCCATCAATTATCTCCTTTGGTTAAAGTGCCCCCGCCTGCCCTCTTCATAAAAAGAGGGGCGTGATCCTCAGCGTGATTTTGCTGATGGCGGCTTTAGTGCCTTCAGCCGCCTGTTTGGCGGCAGGGGAAAGGGGGAAATCAGAGAAAACAGGACGGTAATCAGAACACGGAGCTATAGTCGCCCAGCTCCACCTGTACCGATTTGACTTGTGTGTAATGTTCCAGCGTAGTCAGGCCATTTTCGCGGCCAACGCCGGACTGCTTATACCCGCCGACAGGCATTTCCGCCGGTGACTCGCCCCAGGTATTGATCCAGCAAATTCCGGCTGCCAACTGGTGGATAACCCGGTGTGCACGCGCCAGATCCCGCGTCACCACCCCAGCGGCCAGCCCGAAATCCGTATCATTAGCGCGCCTGATCGCTTCAGCCTCGCTTTGATAGCTGAGAATACTCATCACCGGGCCGAAAATTTCCTCACGGACAATTGTCATATCATCATGACAGTCACTGAACACCGTGGGGGCAACGAATGCCCCTTTGCCAAAGGCTCCTTGAGTGACGCGCTCACCGCCACAAAGCAGGCGTGCACCGCTGCTTTTACCACTCTCGATAAAACGCAGTACCGATTCCATATGAGCAAAACTCACCAACGGACCAAAGTTGGTAGCAGGATCGGTGGGATCCCCCAAGCGGATACGCTTTACCCGCTCAAGGATTTTAGCTTCGAACTCTGTTTTCAGAGTCTCGGGGATAAACACCCGTGTGCCATTGGTACACACCTGCCCGGAACTGTAGAAATTGGCCATCATGGCGATATCGGCTGCCCGATCCAGATCGGCGTCATCGAAAACGATCAGCGGCGATTTGCCTCCCAGCTCCATAGTCACCTGCTTCAAGCTGGAGGCAGAAGCATTAGCCATCACTTTTTTGCCGGTTTTCACGCCACCGGTGAAGGACACTTTGGCAATGCCGGGATGCTCGGTAAGATATTGCCCCACTTGTGTGCCAATGCCGGTAACGACGTTGAATACGCCGTCGGGCACCCCTGCTTCACTATAGATCTCCGCCAGTTTTAACGCGGACAGTGAAGTGACCTCGCTGGGTTTGAAGATCATGGCGTTGCCTGCCGCTAATGCCGGAGCAGATTTCCACAGTGCGATCTGAATCGGATAATTCCATGCACCAATACCGGCAACTACGCCAAGAGGCTCACGGCGGGTGTAAACAAAGGCGGTGTCACGCAATGGGATCTGCTGGCCTTCAAGCGCCGGGATTAACCCGGCGTAATATTCCAGCACGTCGGCTCCGGTCTGAATGTCCACTACCGTGGTTTCGGACAGTGCCTTACCGGTATCGAGCGTTTCCAGCATTGCCAATTCATCATTACGCTCACGCAGGATATCCACCGCACGGCGCAAAATGCGTGAGCGCGCCATTGCAGGCATTGCTGCCCAAACCTTCTGCCCGCTGGCCGCACTCGCCACCGCACGATTAACATCTTCAGCACTGGCCACCTGAACCTCGGCGATCACTTCACCATTGGCCGGGTTAACCGCATTGAAGGTTTTACCTTCGGTACTGTCTACATAGGCACCATGGATATAGAGCTTCTGTAAGCCAAAACGGGTCATTAAGTTCTCCTCTGGTTAACTCAGGGTGATCGATTCATCCCAAGTTGAAATTCAATGTACTCGGTGGCAAGCGCAGTCGCCTGTTGCTGGTTGAATGCCACTCCGCGTAACGCACTACGCAACCATAAACCGTCGATCAATGCCGCCAGACCTTTGGCCGCCAACCTGGCATGCGGTTGCGGCATTACGCGGCGAAACTCAGCACACAGGTTGGAATATAAGCGACGGTCATTGACCTGTTGCAACCGGTTAAGCTGCGGCTGGTGTAAACTGCTGGCCCAGAAAGCCAACCAGGTCTTCATTGCGGCACTGTTGGTCTGGCTGACGTCAAAGTTACCGGCAACAATCGCCTGCAACCGCGCTGTCGGGCTGTTATCGTCCAACGCCTGTAGCCGCAGTTTCACCGCATCACCCAAATGGCCGATCAAATAGCGCATGGTCGCTTCCAGCAATCCGTTCTTATCCTTGAAGTAATGGCTGATGATGCCATTGGAAACCCCCGCTCGGCGCGCTATCTGTGCGATGGTGGCGTCGTGCATTCCCACTTCATTGACTGTGGCCAACGTGGCTTCAATCAACTGCTGCCTTCTTATTGGCTGCATCCCTACCTTAGGCATGATTCTGGCTCTCAAAAACGACTCAACGCTGACTATTAAACTTTTTTTTGATTGAACGTTCAATCAAAATTGAATATATTTATTGCCAGCAGGTTAATAAAAGGTGTGTTTTTAGTTGTTTTTCACACTGATTTTCGTGAGGTATTTAACGAACCTGACCAAAATCAGTCCTCATCAAACCGAAGGGTTACCGTCATAGCCACTTGCGCACCAGCGAGTACGGTTCTCACCTGCAAGCCACCCAGTGCTTAATTAACCGTTGCAACGGCAGCGCCAAATAATTCGCCGCAGGCTTCTTTCCACACTTACCGGCACGATGGACAGCGAGTCCCTGCTCAGTTGTGGGCATGATTTTTTACTTAGTCATTAAAAAAAGAGGAAGACGATGACAACCAGCGAAAACTCCTCAAAACCGCAAAAAGATCGACTCAATCCGGTGGTTTTTTTCACTTCGGCCGGATTGATACTGGCTTTCACCTTGATGACCATTTTCTTCACCGAGCTCTCCGGGCGCTGGCTAATCCAAACTCTCAATTGGGTGTCCTCGACCTTTGGTTGGTACTATCTGCTGGCTGCCACCTTATACATCGTGTTCGTGCTGTTTATCGCCGCCTCACGGTTTGGTTCGATCAAACTGGGTCCAGAACAGTCAAAACCTGAATTTAGCCTATTGAGTTGGTCGGCAATGCTGTTTGCCGCCGGGATCGGCATTGACCTGATGTTTTTCTCCGTAGCCGAGCCGATCACGCAATATATGATGCCGCCGGAAGGCGAGGGGCAGACGTTGGAAGCGGCACGTCAGGCCATGGTCTGGACACTGTTCCACTATGGCCTGACCGGCTGGTCGATGTATGCACTGATGGGCATCGCTCTGGGTTACTTCAGCTATCGTTATAATCTGCCGCTGACTATTCGTTCTGCTTTGTATCCAATATTTGGTAATCGTATCAATGGCCCCATCGGCCATAGCGTTGATATCGCGGCGGTGATCGGCACCATATTCGGTATTGCGACTACCCTGGGAATTGGCGTGGTGCAACTCAACTACGGGTTGAAAGTGCTGTTTCAAATACCGGAAAACCTGACAGTACAGGCCGCGCTGATCCTGCTTTCCGTGATTATGGCCACCATCTCGGTCACCTCCGGCGTCAATAAAGGTATCCGCATTCTTTCCGAGCTGAACGTGCTGCTGGCGCTGGGGCTGATCGTCTTTATCCTGTTTGCTGGCGATACCGAGTTTCTGCTCAATGCGCTGGTGCTGAACGTTGGTGATTACACCAACCGCTTTATGGGGATGACGCTCAACAGTTTTGCCTTTGATCGCCCCGTTGAGTGGATGAATAATTGGACACTGTTCTTTTGGGCATGGTGGGTAGCGTGGTCGCCGTTTGTTGGGCTGTTTTTGGCGCGTATTTCCCGTGGCCGGACTATCCGCCAGTTTGTGGTAGGCACGTTGATCATCCCATTTGTGTTTACCCTGCTGTGGCTGTCGATCTTTGGTAACAGCGCGCTCTACCAGATTATTCATGGTAATACGGCTTTTGCGCAGGAAGTGATGCAGCATCCTGAGCGTGGTTTCTATAGCCTTCTGGCACAGTATCCGGGGTTCACCTTCAGTGCCTCGGTGGCAACCATCACCGGGTTGCTGTTTTACGTAACCTCTGCCGACTCCGGCTCGCTGGTGCTGGGCAACTTTACCTCGCGGCTGAGTGAAATCAACAGCGATGCACCAAACTGGCTACGCATTTTCTGGTCTATTACTATCGGCCTGTTGACTATCGGTATGTTGATGACCAATGGCGTGTCAGCACTGCAAAACGCTACCGTCATTATGGGATTGCCATTCAGCTTCGTGATTTTCTTTATCATGGCCGGTTTGTATAAATCCTTGCGCATCGAGGATTATCGCAAAGCCAGCGCGCTGAATATCTCTGCACCTACCCCGGTTTCAACTAATGATGTGCTTAACTGGAAACAGCGGTTGTCGAGAGTGATGAACTATCCGGGGACGCAATATACACAGAGGATGTTGGATACCGTTTGTCGCCCAGCCATGCTGGAAGTCGCGCGGGAATTGGAGTTGCGCTCTGCCAAGGTCGCATTCAATGAAATTCCACCGATAGACGAAGAGCGTCTCCCCCACCTGGAATTACTGGTTCATCTGGGTGAGGAACAGAATTTTATCTATCAGATTTGGCCGCAGCGTTATTCAGTGCCGGGCTTCACCTATCGAGCCCGTTCCGGCAAGTCTCATTATTACCGGTTAGAAACCTTCCTGATGGAAGGCACACAGGGCAATGATCTGATGGATTACAGCAAGGAGCAGGTGATTGGCGATATCCTTGATCAATATGAAAAACACCTTAACTTCCTGCACATTCACCGTGAAGCACCAGGCAATACGCTAACCTTCCCAGACAGATAATCGCAAAGTCAAAGGGCAGAGGTTAGGCTGTGTCCCTTAATTGCACGCGAGCGCCGCTGGCGGTCATTTGCGCACAGGGCAAGGCGTGAGCCGCGAGGTTTGGTGGACCAAATAAGCGGCGAACAACGCAGCAATGCGCGCAAATGGCCCCAGCCCGAAGGGTCGCGCCCCAAAAGCCCGTTCGAAGTAAAGTCGGGCTTGCACAGAGGGCCACTCTGCCCTTCACCCTCCGCCTTGATAACGGGCTTTTGGGTCTGCGACGGCACCACGGGCAATTAAGGGACACAGCCTAGTGAGCCTCTGCCCTTCACACGGTCTCCTACCTGCCATGCCCTACTCCCTGGTTATTTGTACAATACAGCCGTGCCGTAGACATGATTATTGACGGTGGCCGAAGTGATCCGGTAAGCGCTGGCACCTTTGCGCTCTGCATCTGCGGCAATCATCTGTTCAAAACTATCCAGTGTCGTTGCCTGGGATGAAACTTCACCGATTTTTTGTAGCCTTTGTGCCTCGGCCATGGTTACCGGCGTTGCTGCCAAGGCACTCCCGTAAGCGCAGCTAAGCGCTAAAATCAACATAATGTTTTTCATGATAAAACCTCTTACTGATTGGATCGTCACCGGCGGTAATTGCCGCCGGTAGCGTAGCTGATTACTGGCTCATGCCATCTTTGGCCATCGAATCTTTCTTCATCTCATCTTTGGCCATCGAGTCTTTTTTCATCCCATCTTTGGCCATCGAGTCTTTCTTCATGCCGTCATGTTTCATGGCATCCTTACCCATATGATCTTTCTTCATGCCGTCGTGTTTCATGGCATCCTTACCCATGTGATCTTTCTTCATGCCATCTTTAGCCATGCCTTCATGGGACATTTGGCCCATTTCGTCCTTTTTCATCGCGTCTTTGCTCATGCTGTCTGCCGCATTAGCCCCAGCAACGCCCAACATCAGTGCACTACACATCATCATTGCAAATAACTTTTTCATGGTTTTTCCTTCTCTCATTGAACAGCACTATGACTGCGGTTAGATGGTTCAAACGACATTTAGCTGCCGCCGAACCAGTTGTAGCCTTGATCTTCCCAGTAACCGCCAGGGAAAGTATTAGTCACCTCGATGACTTGAATATGTTTCGGATTCTTGTAGCCCAGCTTGGTAGGCATACGTAATTTCATTGGGTAACCATACTTGCGCGGCAGGATCTGACCATCATAAGTCAGTGCCATAATGGTTTGCGGGTGCAGAGCCGTGGCCATATCAATACTGGTGTAATAGTCATCGGCACACTTGAAACCGATATAACGTGCATTCAGATCTGCGCCAATCGCTTTGAGAAACTCAGCAAACGGCACCCCGCCCCATTTGCCGATAGCACTCCAGCCTTCCACACAGATATGGCGTGTCACCTGACTGATCTGGGACATTTGGTGCAGTTGCGCTAACGTCCAGGGTTGCTTGTGCAACACTAGCCCGGCCACTTCCAGCCGGTAATCATCGCCATTGATATCTGGCGCTTCGTCCTCGCTATAAAACGCGTTGAACGGGAAAGGCCGGGTCATCATTGATTCCGGGTATACCGGTGCTAAATGGTCGGCATTGAATAACCAACCTTGAACACGATCGTTAAAGCGCGAAATACGGCTCAATGCCTGTTCCACATGGGTGTTGTCGCTCAGATCGCAGCCGGTAAGCATCGCCACTCCACCTAATGTCAAACCGTTGCGTAGAAAGCGGCGGCGTGATGAGGATGCCAAGTGACTTGCCAGCAAGCGCTGCGCCTCTTTCACGATATCCTGCCCTTCACTCAGGCTGATAGGCTGTTTTTCCGTTTTCATCGGTATCTCCTTAACGGCCACGCAGCATGGCGAGCAAAGTACGCGGCACCAAGGCCACCATGATTAAATGTATTGCCACAAAACCGACCAGCGCCGTCATGGCAAAAAAGTGGATATAACGCGCGGCTTCATAGCCCCCCAGCAGGGTGCGCAGCAGCGGGAACTGCACCGATTTCCACATCACCAGCCCGGAAACCACCATCAGCACGCTGGTTACAATGACGAACAGATACATCGCCCGTTGCACCATGTTGTAGTGACGTAGATCGGCATGTTGCAATTTGCCGCGCAAAGCTGCCCAGATATCGGTAAAAAACTGCCGTGGGCTGAGTGGCCAGAATTTGCGTTTAAAGCGGCCACTGAACAGGTTGATCAACAAGTAGCACAGGCCATTGATACCAAACAGCCACATCCCGGCAAAGTGCCACTGCAGCGCGCCGCCCAGCCAACCCCCGAGCGTTAATTCATTAATAAACCTGAAGTTAAACAGCGGGGAAGCGTTATAAATGCGCCAACCGCTGGTCACCATGATCAACATAGCCAAGGCATTCAACCAGTGCGTAAGCCTGAGCCAAAGCGGGTGTATCACAATCGGTTTCTCTGGCGTCATGGACATGCCCATCAGTTCTCTCCTTGCCCATATTAATTTTCACCATTTAAGTATTAGCGAAATCAGTTCCCCAATACCTCACGCAAAGTTAAATAAAATGTGATAACTCGTGGGGTAGGTGTTGTGTAGACTTGAGTAAGGTCAGTCAAACGCGGTGGGAAGAATGGATAAGGCAAAACGAATCTTGATCGTCGAGGACGACAGCAACATCGCCGAGCTGTTGCAGCTCCATCTGCGCGATGAAGGTTACAACATCAGCCACGCTGCCGATGGCAATCTTGGCATGGCGATGTTGGAACAAGGTGGATGGGATGCGCTGATCCTCGATCTAATGTTACCGGGTATCGATGGCCTGGAGATCTGCCGCCGCGCCCGCAGCATGGCGCGCTATACGCCAATTATCATCACCAGCGCCCGTTCCAGTGAGATCCACCGCGTGCTGGGCCTTGAACTGGGGGCAGACGACTACCTGGCCAAACCGTTTTCCATGCTGGAACTGGTCGCGCGAGTAAAGGCCCTGTTCCGCCGCCAGGAGGCAATGACCCGGAATCTGCGTATGGAAGCAGGAACGCTGAGTTTTGATGGGCTAACCATCGACCCTATTGCGCGCGAAGTCTTTCTGAACCAACAGCCGGTGGAACTAACGCCACGGGAGTTTGATCTGTTGTACTTTTTTGCCCGTCATCCCGGCAAAGTATTTTCCCGCCTCAGCCTGTTGAATCAGGTCTGGGGCTATCAACACGAGGGGTATGAGCATACCGTCAATACCCATATTAACCGCCTGCGGATAAAAATTGAGCGCAACCCGGCTGAGCCTGAGCACATACTCACCGTATGGGGTATGGGTTATAAATTCTCGGCTTCACCGCAAGAGTGAATTATGAAAAATCTCACGCTAACACAACGTCTGACCTCGGTTTTCGCTCTGCTACTGTTGATCTGTTGCACCATCTCCGGCGTGCTGCAGGTGCGCAGCAGCACCCAATATAGCCAAGCGGTGATCCAGCAGCTTTCCGCGAATCTGGCACAGCACATCGCCACCAGCAATCCATTACTGAGCACGAAAGGCTGGAATAATGAGTCGGTTCATACCTTGTTCGGTCAATTGATGGCGGTAAATCCCAGCGTAGAAGTTTACCTGCTGGATAAGCAGGGCAACATTGTGGGTAATGCGGCTCCTCCCGGGCGGCTAAAACGTCAGAAGGTTGATCTATTACCGATACAGGCATTACTGGCTGGGGCAAAGATGCCGGTCTATGGTGAAGATCCCCGTGACAAGGATACGGGGAAAGTCTTCAGCGTCGCACCGTTAAAAGTGAATGGTGATATCGAAGGTTATGTTTATGTGGTGTTGCTAGGGGAAAACTACGCGGCATTAGCCAATAGTGCACAGGTCAACTCGGCGATCTACTCCGCGCTGTGGTCAATGGGATTGGTGGTGTTGTTTGGCCTGCTGGCTGGCTCTTTTGCCTTCCGTTGGGTCACGCGCCCCATACGCCATCTGACCCAGCAGGTTGTAGCCCTGGATAGCAAAGGGATCGCCGCCTTGCAGGCGTATGCGGATACCCCGGTAAACAGCCCTGGTCGCGACGAAGTGAGCCAGTTACAGCAAGCATTCCGCCGCATGGCACTGCGCATAGCCGAACAATGGCAGACCCTTTCGCAGCAGGACCAGCAGCGGCGTGAATTTATCGCCAATATTTCACACGATTTGCGCACCCCACTCACCTCGCTGCATGGTTATCTGGAAACCCTTTCGGTGAAATCCTCCAGTCTGACGGAAACCGATCGCCAACGTTATCTGGAGATCGCCCTGGCCCAGAGCCGCAAGGTTGGCCGTCTGGCACAAGAGTTATTCGAACTGGCAAGGTTGGAGTACGGCGTGGTGAAGCCACAGAAAGAGGCCTTTTCCCTTAGCGAACTGGTGCAGGATGTGTTCCAGAAATTCGAGTTGGCCGCCGGTGCGCGCCAACAGCGGCTAAGCGCCGACATCCAGTCCGGGCTGCCGCTGGTCAATGCCGATCTGAGCATGATCGAACGGGTACTGACCAATCTGCTGGATAACGCTATCCGCCACACACCGCAAGGCGGCGAGATCGAAGTTCGCCTTTGGCCGCAAGACAATAAGGTAATGGTGCAGGTAAATGATACCGGGCCGGGCATTCCGCAGGAATTGCGTTCATGTCTGTTTATTCGCCCGTCAATTCTGAGCAATGCACGTCGCCATGCGGGAGGATTGGGGCTGATGATCGTAAAACGTATTCTGCAGTTGCACGACAGCGATATCACGCTGGTGGATCAGCCACAGACCGGTGCCTGTTTCCGGTTTTCGGTTCCAGTGTATTAGGCTGTGTTGCTCAATTATACCCAAAAAAATTCGAGTTGCTTGTAGGCGGCCACTGAGCGACAAATCGGTCAGGAACCGATTTGAACAGCGCTTGCGCTGCCCGCAGGGTGAGCCTCAGGGATGAGGCTCATTAATCCCCAGGAGCTTACTCAGGTAAGTGACTGGGGTGAACGACAAATCTGCTTGGCAGATTTGAACGCTGCTTGCAGCGGCCCCGAAGGGGCGAGGCCCAGCATGGGCCGAGTAACGCAGCCAACAACCAAGCAATTTGAAGTATGAAGGGTATATACTCTAATAAAAAATATTAAGAAACCCTAAACAGATTCAATATAGTCAAAAAAATACCGGGTTCTGAAAACGAGGACCAGACGCATAAAATCAGCCTGGTTCAACTTCAGTTTGCGCATCACGTTGAGCTTGTGCGTGCTGACGGTTTTATAACTACGCTGAGTGGCGTTGGCAATACGCTGAGAATTAGCCCCCCCAGTCATAAATGCCAGAATACGCCATTCACTTTGGGAGAGTGGCTGAATTAACTGCCCCTGAATACGTTCTATCTCGGGGCTACGATATATCAACTTTAAGTTCGCAGCCTCTATGGCATTAAGCAGACAATCTAACTTGTCACGCTTGGAGATCAACGACAGGTGAGGATGTGCTGCTAATATAGCCAAAATGCTGGGATTAGTAACGTCGGTAAATATGACAATTGCGGCATCTGCCCAGAATATTCTGACTGTCAAGACAAACTGTATAACATCATATAAATTTTCCGAATGATTATAGAGCTCCATAATAACGGTCTGTTTCCCGTTATCATTCAGTGCCATTTCTATTTCTTTCAGTCTTTCAAAACTATTACTGCAAGTATGTACAGGATCAATCAGGGCCTGCAACCCTTTTCTAACCCAAGGATGCGGCTCGTAAAAAATAAACGTCCCTTTGCCAATCTTTCTATTCATAATGGGTTACCACGAAACGACTAAAAATACGGACCAAAGTAAATAGATAAAAATCTATGCAGAAGATATTGATTAGCCACTGCATTCTCAGCGGTATTACAGTAGTTAATTTTATGCATACTATCCTAGCGGTACATTCCTGAATCCTTAATAGGGGTTAATTCTGAATACCTAATAGTAGTTATTAAAGCAGCAATGTTTTTTCGCTTTCCAGCCCTGAGCAGATTTCTATTTGGTGCTCGCGCAGAACCTTACACCGTAGAAAGAAAAGCCGCGAAACATTTGATACATATGACTTAACCTGGTTACTGTGCACTAACAACAGATACTCATCTGCATCACATTGAGCCTTCTGCTGGCCAGCAAAGGCAAAGATATCCTTTATCAAGCCCGAATCCGCATTAACAAAGTCTTCCGTCGCGGCAGAAACAAAAACCTTACAGCTGCCAGCCTTACCCAAGTAGGCTTCCTCTCGGGAGATTGGACTGAAGGCATTGACGGTAATACCGAGCAACACAATACAAATAAACGCCAAAACTCCCCATTTATAGGGTATGCGTTGAAAGATTGATGCTCGGCTCGAAGCCAAAGGAACTTTAGCCTCTTTGAGTTTAGTATCTCGCGCTGTGGACACGTCCTCACGCTCAACAAATGTACTGTTCTCCCCCTCGCAGATCTGCACGAGGATTTCACGACTCAGTACAAAACCCATCTTGGGTACGGTGACAATCACTTCATCATCAATACCCAACGCCTTAATGACTCTACGCAGCTTGCTAACGCACTGATTGAGGTTGTTATTGCTGGAGACCATGCCATAGTCATCCCAAACTTTTTTAAAGATCACCTCGCGACTGACAGCATCGCCATGGTGCGCAATCAACAACAACAGTAAACGTATTGAAGGATTAGAGATAGGTATGGGATCGTCAGAGATATCTGTCAGACTTAATGTCCCATTGTCTACATCAAAAATAATACGATCATTAAATCTATATCTCATTTTATTCACAGGTTTCACTATAAAGATGACCTATCCTGGTATCGATTGTTAATAAACTATTAACTAAAGTGTGAAAATTTAACTTTTCTAGTCCTGATTTACTCTTGGTGAAAAACTTACCAATACATAAATTATTCTTAGTATTCCCTCTCTCCATGGAATAAGAATTTTCTCATAACCCACTTCAAAGGTTATACAAACATATCAATTATTGATATATTTATAAGTGGATTTTCTTAAAATTAGGTTTTTATATGGTTGGTAATGTTTTTTTATGCAAAAGAAAGGTTTATATGTTTATTTTAATCATTTTTTAACACGAAAATAATGTATATTTAATTCATTAATGATTTAATACTGCAGAAGTTCAGCGTAAAAACCACCACCTCGCTTATTTATCAGCTTAAAAATCAACAAGATTCCCTATTCCTCTGAAAACAAAAAAAGTAGTTTATTTCATGTTTACGCTGCATACGTGGTACTTTAAAGTGAAAATCTCTCACAAACCCAGATCAAACGATGTCGATAAATCGGCACTGTTTGATCTGCAATTGACTACCTTTCAAGATTTATCTTATTAAATAGGGCTTATATCAGCGCCGTGAGTAACGTTATATTTGCTTGCATAATCGCCTCCCGAGCCGTTTCCGGCAGGTGATCATCGGTAATAATCACATCAAATACCGAGATAGGCAGCGCCAAATAAGTCGCTACCTTGCCGTACTTGGAAGTATCACTCAGCAAAATACAACGGCGACTCGCTTCAACGATGGCTTTTTTAACCATCACTTTATCCTCGCTGGGGGTTGATAGCCCGCGCATGCTCCAGGAAGAGGCAGAGATAAATGCCAGATCGATAAACAGATTACGTAATGCGTGGGCGGCGGCGGCACCAACGCAGGAGCGGTTTTCACGGCATACGGTTCCCCCGGTGTGGATCAGCTTACACTGGCTCTGCTCAAGCAAATAGGCCGCAATGACAAAATCGTTGGTCACAACGGTGATATCAGAACGCTCGCCAATCTGCCGCGCCAATGCCAGCGTCGTCGTTCCAGCATCCAGATAGATACAGCTGTTGGCCGGGATCTGGTTTGCAGCCAGCCGCCCAATTGCCGCCTTCTGCTGGCTGAACATCCCTTCTTTATCCTGATGCGATGGCTCAATAGCAATACGCTCGGCTGACTGTACACCACCTGAAACGGTCAGAACTGCCCCCTGTTCTTCCAGTTTTTGCAGGTCACGCCGGATAGTCATGTGGGATACGCCCAGCCTTTCTGTCAGTTCAGCAATGCTGACCACACCGCGCTCGGACACCAGTGCCAGAATTTGTTGGTGGCGTTCAACAGGAATCACAGTCCCCTCTCCATATAGTGGTGATAATAATTGTGATTTTACGTCAATTTTCGTGCAATAAAAACAAAGCTTTTCAGACTACGAATCCAATAAAACCTATTGAAAATTATTATTTTATCGCTATTTACCCTGCTCCTTGCACAAATAGTGACTGTTAATAAGTGTGAAGACGATCACCGATAACGGTGCGAATAACGCTTATATTTAACACATCAAAACAAATAATCACTAAAATTAACAGGCGGACATCATGACACAACCAGGAAACTATGCAGTTTGTATCGTCGGTTTAGGCTCGATGGGTATGGGGGCGGCTAAATCATGCATCAAAGCAGGCCTCACTACCTATGGTGTCGATCTCAATCCGCAGGCGTTAGCTACCCTCACGCAGGCAGGAGCCAAGCAGGCAGCCGCAAGCGCTGACAGCTTTGCCGCCAAACTGGATGCAGTAGTGCTGTTAGTGGTCAATGCTGCACAGGTGAAGAACATCCTGTTTGGGGATAACGGCCTGGCAGCTCAGTTGAAACCCAATACTCCGGTGATGGTCTCTTCCACTATTTCCGCTGCCGATGCCAAAGAGATCGAGCAGAAACTGAAGGCTCATAACCTCCCGATGCTGGATGCCCCCGTTTCCGGCGGCGCAGCCAAGGCGGCAGAAGGTGAAATGACGGTTATGGCTTCGGGGAGTGAGAGAACCTTTGAACAACTGCAACCGGTGCTGGATGCCGTTGCCGGTAAAGTCTACCGCATTGGCGAAGAAATTGGTCTGGGCGCAACGGTCAAAATCATTCACCAACTGCTGGCTGGCGTGCACATTGCAGCCGGGGCCGAGGCGATGGCATTGGCGGCACGCGCCGGTATCCCTTTGGACGTTATGTACGATGTTGTGACGCACGCGGCCGGGAACTCCTGGATGTTTGAAAACCGCATGCGCCATGTGGTCGATGGGGATTACACAGCAAAATCTGCCGTCGATATCTTCGTTAAAGACCTTGGGCTGGTTGCCGACACAGCTAAAGCGCTGCACTTCCCTCTGCCATTGGCCTCTACCGCATTCAATATGTTTACCTCAGCCAGTAATGCTGGCTATGGCAAAGAAGATGATAGTGCCGTGATCAAGATTTTCGCCGGTATCGATCTGCCAAAGAATAAGGAGAACCCATAATGCTGCTCGGCGTAATTGCAGACGACTTTACCGGCGCCACCGATATTGCCAGTTTCCTGGTGGAAAACGGTTTGCCGACGGTACAACTCAATGGAGTGCCGCAAGACGATGTCCTGGTGGATGCGCAGGCGGTAGTGATCAGCCTCAAGTCGCGTTCCTGCCCGGTAAACCAGGCGGTCGAACAATCCTTGCAGGCTCTGACATGGCTACAGCGTCAGGGTTGCCGCCAGTTCTACTTCAAATATTGTTCCACTTTCGACAGCACCGCCCAAGGCAATATTGGTCCGGTAACCGATGCCCTACTCGACGCTCTGGGTGAGCAGCAAACGGTGATTTCACCCGCACTGCCGGTTAACGGACGCACGGTGTATCACGGGTATCTGTTCGTGATGGATCAGTTACTGTCGGAATCAGGTATGCGCAATCATCCGGTGACGCCGATGACCGACAGCAATCTGTTACGGTTGATGGAGGCCCAGGCTACTGGCCGCTGTGGGCTGGTGAACGCGGCAGAGATGGATCGCGGCGCTGGCGCAGTGCAGGAAAAACTCCAGCAGTTGGCGCAGCAGGGCGTGCGATACGCGGTCTTGGATACCCTGAATGAACAACACCTGCTCACTCAGGGTGAAGCGTTAAAAACCATGAAACTGGTGACCGGAGGTTCCGGGCTGGCGATTGGTATTGCACGCCAATGGGCACAACCGGGTGGCAAGAAAGCACAGTCAGCGGGAGCCCCTCAGGGTAAAAAAGCCGTGGTGCTGTCGGGTTCCTGCTCGTTAATGACCAACAAGCAGGTTGCCCGCTATCGCCAGCAGGCTCCGGCACAAAGCGTCGATGTCGCGCGCTGCATTAATGCCACCGAACGGAACGCATATGCCGCCGAACTGAGCGCCTGGGTGGAACAGCATGCAGGAGAAGCGTTGGCACCCCTGCTATATGCCACCGCAGAGCCAGAAAACCTGCAACATACTCAGCAACAATATGGTATCGAAGCCGCCA
Source organism: Serratia aquatilis (assembly GCF_044865145.1). Taxonomy (NCBI): domain Bacteria; kingdom Pseudomonadati; phylum Pseudomonadota; class Gammaproteobacteria; order Enterobacterales; family Yersiniaceae; genus Serratia; species Serratia aquatilis. The sequence continues at coordinate 3,502,922 of NZ_CP173186.1, forward strand.
GCCTAGCGGTGGAGGCGGTTTTTGCCGCAGTTGCCGAGCGATTGTACCAGCGTGGTTTCAGCCGCTTTATTGTGGCCGGCGGTGAAACGTCCGGCGTAGTAACGCAGGCGTTGGGGATCAGTGGTTTCCACATTGGCCCCTGTATTTCCCCCGGCGTGCCTTGGGTGCGTGCCATCGAGCAACCTGTATCACTGGCCCTGAAATCGGGCAATTTCGGCGACGAAAACTTTTTCGCCAGAGCACAAACGGAGTTTCCTGTATGACCATGACCGCTGAACAACACCAAATCGCCGAATGGCAGGCAAGAGAGGAGATGGTGAGTCTGGGTGCCTCTTTCTTCCAGCGCGGCTACGCGACCGGTTCAGCGGGCAACCTTTCGCTGTTGCTCCCCGATGGGACCCTGCTGGCCACACCGACCGGTTCTTGCCTGGGAGAACTGCAGGCAGAAAGACTATCGAAAGTGACGCTGAGCGGTGAATGGATCTCTGGCGATAAGCCTTCAAAAGAGATCAGTTTTCACCGCGCGCTTTACCAGCATAACCCAGCGTGCAAGGCGGTAGTCCACCTACATTGTACTTACCTTACCGCCCTGTCGTGCCTGCAGGGGCTGGATACAGAAAACGCCATTAAGCCGTTTACCCCTTATGTGGTGATGCGCGTCGGCCAGATCCCCGTAGTGCCTTACTATCGCCCAGGGGATCTGCGGCTGGCGGAAGATCTGGCCAAACTTGCCCCTGCTTATAAAGCCTTTCTACTGGCTAATCATGGGCCGGTTGTCACTGGTGAGAGCTTGCGCGAAGCAGCCAACAATACTGAAGAAATGGAAGATGCGGCCAAGCTGATTTTTACCCTCGGCAACCGCCCTATTCGTTATTTAACCGATGATGAAGTTGCCGAGTTACGGAGCTGAACAATGCCTAAATTTGCTGCCAATTTATCAATGATGTTTACCGAACTACCGTTTCTGGATCGTTTCGCGGCCGCTGCGGCGGCAGGATTTAGCGCGGTAGAATTCTTATTCCCCTATGACTATCCAGCGGATCTGTTGGCTGAAAAACTTCAACAGAACGGTCTGCAACAGGTGCTATTCAATACCGCGCCTGGCAACGTCAACAATGGCGAGTGGGGATTGGCGGCGATACCGGGCCGCGAACAGGAGGCGCGTGCAGATATTGACCGCGCCTTGGAATATGCGATTGCCCTGAAATGCCCCAATGTTCACGTTATGGCTGGCGTCGTCCCTCCAGGGGAAGATATTGCCCGTTACCGGGAAACCTTTATCAGCAATCTCCGCTACGCTGCCGACGCCTTTGCCCCGCACGGTATCAAGCTGATGATCGAAGCGCTCAGCCCACCGGTGAAACCCAACTATCTGTTCTCAAGCCAGCATCAGGCGGCAGAACTGGTTACCGCTATTGATCGGCCAAATGTGTTCATCCAGTTCGATTTCTTCCACGCCCAGTTAGTGGATGGCAATATCAGCAATTTGCTCAAATCGCTGGCCGGGCGCTATGCCCATATTCAGATCGCTTCGGTGCCCGACCGCAACGAACCTGACGACGGGGAACTGAATTACCCATGGCTATTCGCCCAACTGGACAAAATGGGTTATCAGGGGTGGATCGGCTGTGAGTATAAGCCCCGGGGCGAAACTACTGCGGGTCTTGGCTGGATAAAACCCTACCTGTAACACCGCAAATAACGATATCAAAATTAAACGCACCGTATCGCCGTTAGGCGATCGCGGTGCCAAAAGCTTACCTGAATAAAGGCTATACCATGTCTACTTCTATGCTACTGATCATCGCCGTATTAGGTGTGGTGCTGCTCCTGCTGATGGTGATCAAGGCGAAAGTTCAGCCCTTTGTCGCCCTATTGGTCGTCAGTCTACTGGTCGCACTGGCTAGCGGCATCCCGACTGGCGAAGTCATGAAAGTCATGACCGCCGGTATGGGCGGTGTACTCGGCTCAGTAACGATTATCATCGGCCTTGGCGCCATGTTAGGCAGAATGATCGAACACTCTGGCGGCGCTGAATCTCTGGCTCAGCGTTTCAGCATCGCGCTAGGGCCCAAACGCACAATCGCCGCACTGACCAGCGCCGCATTTGTCCTGGGTATTCCGGTGTTCTTTGACGTCGGCTTTATCATCCTGGCGCCAATCATTTATGGCTTTGCCAAAGTGGCAAAGCTGTCCCCATTAAAATTTGGTCTGCCTATGGCGGGGGTGATGCTGACAGTGCACGTTGCCCTGCCACCTCACCCTGGCCCTGTGGCAGCCGCAGGGCTACTGAATGCCGACATCGGTTGGCTGACCATCATCGGCCTGGCTATTTGCTTACCGGTAGGGGTTATCGGTTACTTTGCAGCAAAATATCTTAACCGCAAAACTTACCCGCTCTCGATCGAGGTGTTGGAACAGTTGCAGTTAGCGTCACCCGAACCCACTGCCGAAGGTAAAGCTCCGCTAAGCGATCGGATTAACCCACCGAGTGCCGGGTTGATCGCTGCGCTGATCGTTATTCCTATCGCCATCATTATGCTCGGCACCGTTTCGGCCACCTTGCTGCCGCCAGGTTCAGCGCTGCGCGATACCTTGTCATTAATCGGTTCTCCTGCTGTCGCTTTGATGATTGCTTTGTTGCTGGCGTTCTATTTTCTGGCCATCCGCCGTGGCTGGAGTCTGCAGCACACCAGCGATGTGATGGGAGGCGCTCTGCCAACAGCGGCGGTGGTGATCCTGGTGACCGGTGCGGGTGGCGTATTTGGTAAGGTGTTGGTGGAATCTGGCGTGGGCAAAGCGTTGGCAGATGTGCTGACCACGGTTGGCCTGCCGCTCATTCCGGCAGCATTTCTCATCTCGCTGGCACTGCGTGCTTCGCAGGGTTCCGCTACCGTAGCAATCCTGACCACTGGCGGGCTGCTCTCCGAAGCGGTCACCGGCCTTAATCAGATGCAACTGGTGTTGGTAACGCTCGCCACCTGTTTTGGTGGGTTGGGTTTATCCCATGTTAACGATTCCGGTTTCTGGATCGTCACCAAGTACCTTGGCCTTTCGGTGGCCGACGGCCTGAAGACCTGGACCGTATTAACCACCTTACTCGGCCTGAGCGGTTTTCTGTTCACCTGGCTGTTATGGCTGGCGGTCTGATTTTTTGGCATAGTCTAGGCGATGCAACCGCATCGCCTGAGGTTGATGACAAAGTCGCCTTCTGACCCGAGATACCCGGGCCTAGCGCACCGAGGGGCGCTCCGACGGCTTACGCCGTTACGACCCCATCGGCACGCTCTCCCTAATAACGGGGTTTGTCAGCAGTCTGAGGCGATGCAACCGCATCGCCTTTTCATTTATCCGGGAAGATGACCATGAACACTCACACCGCCGCCCCCACATTGATTACCGAACGCTTGATTCTGGATGCTCACCGGCAGGAGGATTTTGACGCTCTGGCGGCCATGTGGGCCGATCCAGCGGTAGTTCGCTATATTGGCGGCACGCCACGCGACCAGGAAGACAGTTGGGGGCGCTTGTTACGCTATATTGGTCACTGGCAACTGCTGGGCTATGGCTATTGGGCGGTGCGTGAGAAGACCAGTGGCAACTATATTGGCGGGATTGGTTTTGCTGACTTTCACCGCCAGATCGAGCCAGCACTTGATGCGCCGGAAATGGGCTGGACGCTAGTCACTTCAGCACAGGGCAAGGGTTATGCTACCGAAGCGTTGAGTGCCGCCCTGGAATGGGCTAAAGATCATTTCCCACAGAAAAAAACGGTTTGTATCATCTCACCGGAAAACCGCCCGTCTCTTAGAGTGGCGCAAAAAGTGGGTTTTGTGGAAAGTCACCGCAGTAACTACCACCAGAACACCATCGTCGTCATGCATCGGCCACTTTAAGTGCCGCCGTTTTTACTGCAATAAACGGTAATTCTAGTCAGTAATGCACATTACTTCAGGCAAAAAAAATCCGCCCGAAAAAAGGCGGATTTTTAGCGCTAGCAACCAAAATCAACGGCTCACGCCCGAAAGCGTGGCGAGATGTTAGAAGCGGTAACCGACACCAACGTTCCAGGTGCCAACATCAACGCTGCGGATACGGCTCTGCTCGTAGCCTACATCCAGTGCAACCTGCTGCATTGGGTTGAACTGCAGGCCAGCACCATAGCTGAAGCCATAATCGCTGATGCTGTGGTTGTTTGAACCGTCTTGAGCATTTGCCGTGAATTTACCGTAGCCCAGGCCGATCATACCGTAGATGCTTGCCCAGTCGTTGATACGGTAGGCAGGACCAGCAGTAATGCCGCTGTACTGTGCTTTGTTGTATTCCCCGTTACCAGAACCGGTCTTTTCCAGATGGGTGAAAGAACCGATCACGCCAAACGGGCTATTGCTGTATTCGTAACGGTATTTCAGGTTGAAACCATCGGCTTTGTTGGCAATGCCCTGGAAATCACCCATCGCATAACCGGCAGATACGGTGCTCTCACCAGCCAATGCGCTACCTGCGGTTACTGCCAATACACAAGCTGCTACTGCGGAAAGACATACAATTTTTTTCATAACCACCTCAAACGCGTTTTATAATAAAAGTACATCAACTTTTTGATACGCCGGGAATATAACAAAAACCAGCTTCAATAACTGTATTTTCTAAAGTAAATAAATGTTTATATCGTGTAACAGGAAATTACAAGAACACTAAAGCAAACTAATTTACTTACATTTTCGCTCCCAGCTTACCCTTTTTTGTGATTTAAATCACTTTTATGCCATACAGATAAGTCTTAAAAGAGGCATTTTCTCGACCATTTTGGCCATCTTTGTTCAAAATTTTGACTAATTCATCGCCAGAGTTCGCTTTTCGTCAACACCTTGCTGTCAATTCCTTTACACTGTGCAACACATGTTCCCACTCATCTCTTCCCGACACGGGGAGACCTATAAGGCTTGAATGGATGTCTTCGTCTTTAACCGCTAAAGCGTCTTCTGCGCTAATACCCGTGTGCTTGCTGATCGTTGCGATGATCTCAATCCAGAGTGGTGCTTCGCTGGCCAAGAGCCTGTTTCCACTGGTTGGTGCGGAAGGGATCACCACTCTGCGTCTGGGCATTGGTACGCTGATACTGTTTATTATCTTCCGCCCATGGCGCATGCGCTTCGCCGTTGGCAGCCGGATGCCATTGTTGATTTATGGTCTGTCACTAGGGGCAATGAACTACCTTTTTTATCTCTCTTTGCGCACGCTACCGCTGGGTATTGCCGTCGCGCTGGAGTTCACCGGCCCGTTGGCGGTCGCCATGTTCTCTTCGCGCCGTCCTGTCGACTTTATCTGGGTCGCGTTGGCAATCATGGGCCTCTGTTTTCTGCTGCCCCTTGGCGGTAGCATGGGTAGCATCGATCCGCTGGGGGCGGCCTGTGCTTTGGGTGCTGGGGCATGCTGGGCGATATATATTATTTTTGGCCAGAAGGCCGGCGGGGATCATGGGCCAGGAACAGTGGCGGTGGGATCGCTAATTGCTGCGATTGTATTTTGCCCAATCGGTGCCTGGCAAGCCGGCAGCACACTGCTGAACGTGGAAATTTTGCCGTTGGCGTTGGGCGTCGCCATTCTTTCTACCGCACTACCTTACTCACTGGAAATTATCGCGTTACCCAAAATTCCGGCTCGAACCTTTGGCACACTGATGAGCCTGGAGCCGGCGCTGGCTGCGCTTTCTGGCATGATCTTTCTTAGTGAAAATCTCACCGGTTTGCAGTGGGCAGCTTTGGCAGCCATTATCGCTGCTTCAATCGGCGCAACGTTGACCATCACGCCCAAACCCAAAATTGAGAGTATCAACTGAGTTTGAAACTCACACCGGGTATATCGGTAGGGTGTTAGATAAACTCGGTTGTGAGGGCTAGAAAACCTGAAGCAATTAGCGCTACGGTACTGCAAAGCCGATCTGCTGATTGGCTTTGCAGTTTTATCGGTTATTCCACCGCCATAGGTGTCTCTACCAGCTTCACTTCATTCGTCCCTTGCAGGGTCTTGATCTTGTTTTGATACTCTTTTACCTGTTCAGCATTTTTCAGCAGGGTATAAGTCAACTCGAAGTCAGTACTTTGGCCTGGCTGTAGTTGTTTAATGCGCCCTTGCTCACGTTCAATTTTTACCGGATACGCGTAGCTGGTTCCCGGTTCGATACCGGTTACATAGCCCTGGCGCTCTGTGTCGGTGTTTTTCCATAGCGTCAATACCGGTAACTGGCGGGTATCAAAGCCAATGGCAACACCACGATCTCCTTTCTCGTTATTCATCATTGCCAGCGTTTTGCCCTGTGAATCGGCCAATGGAACAATGTTGAACACCATTTCATCGTAGTTTTTGGTCGGCCCTTTGTAAGTATGCCAGTCCTGCAAACCACTTTTTGCATAATCATTGAACGGTGAGATTTCCTTGATTGGCGCACTGAATTTAGCCCCCTCTTCCAACAAAGGCTTGCCGAAATTGCTGTGGTAAATAATCTGGTAATCACGTGGGTAATCGGCACGGTTGGTCAAACGGTCATGAATTTTGAATTGCTGGGTACCAGGCACATAACTCAGTTCAGTCCAGGTCTCCAGATTGCTTTTCTTAAAGGTATTCTCTTTTAACAAACCGCGAATGCGGATTTCATAAGGAGCTTTCTCTGCAATTTCTACCGTAACTTTATTAGCCGGCGTGTTACCAGCGCGACCATGTAAGGTATACAACGTACCGTTTTCCACACCTGGATGCCCGGTCCACTCATAACCGCAGCGTACCATCATCTCGTTAAAACCATCGAGCCAACCTATACCGTTGCGGCTCTCCAGGTTGATATAAGCCGGATTGACAACGTCGGTTACCGGGGAATCCCAGCCCAGCCTGACGCCAGAGCCGTTAACGTGCAGGATATCCATGCCCCGTGTCGGACTGAGAGCAATGGTCAATCCCTCGCTAGTCAGGGTTATCACTTTAGAGCCTTCTTGTTTGCCTCCGTGCAAAACCTGCTGCTGCAAGCTGAAGCGAGGTCCTGGAATTTTCAGCTGCTGGCTATCAATCTTCCAGTTTCCCAGTTCAATACCGTTTTCACTGTCGGTCAGCACAATAGTCTGTGCTCCGGCATACCCAGAAATCAAAGAGATAGCGATGGTTATCGCCGTAAGCTTTTTCATTTTTTGTTCCTTGCTGATTAGCTGAATGGTTTTAGCAAAAGCCATCACAAAGTAGGTTTTATAGCTTTTATAAAATGCGATGCGGGTCACTTTTCCTACAATCCAGCAAAGTGGAACAACTATTTAGCGATTTTAGTCAAAAAAAAATGAAACTGGTATTTAAAAAAAACAAATTACCGTGACTTAAATCTCTTATTTATTGAGAGGTAAGCTGAAGTAGTTTCAGCAAAAAAGATTGAGGTAGCACCATATAGAATAAAAAGCTGAATCGTTTAATCTCTATGGCTTGATACCAGCCAGAAAAGCAGCCGTCTCCGCCGGTGAGCGCAGTTGGATAAAGCGGATATGGCGATTATTGTGGTTATGCATTGTTGCCAGGTATTTTTTACGATTCCGGTGATAGGTCTTGATAGTCCACAGAATGATTGATTTACGGCTAAAGAAAGAACGGGTAAAGCTTTCCCGATTGCCGGTTTCTGGCCAAAGTTCGGTATGATGCCAGGATCGGACGGCTGCACGCCGAATGGCTTGCCACAATGTGCGGCAAAACCCGTAGTCCACCCAGACAACCCAATCAACGTCACGCCACTTCACCGCTTGGGTTCTCGTGTAGTTTCCATCCAATACCCAACCCGATTTGGCCGCAGCCAACTCTTGCTCCACTCGTGCCAGAAAAGCCTCATCTTGCAACTCCTGCCAATCAGGCTTCCAGAACAACCGGTCCATTTCGATATAGGGTATTGCCAACTTTTGTGCCAACTGCCGTGCAACGGTACTCTTACCGCTACCGCTGGTTCCTACTACGTTTATTCTTATCATCGTTGATCCGATTACTTGCGGTAGTAAATATTTGGTACTTTTGTTAAACAGCCTTAACGGCGCCACATGTGAAATCCGACTATGCTTGAGCTATTGTTGATGATAATGATCGTGAGCTTATATGACTGAACCACAGCACCATGAAAGTAATTTATCTCAAAAACCCGCCATTTCATGGAATAAATATTATTCTCAAAAATCTAATTTATTGCCAATACTATTGTTTATTGTTGGAGTGGTCTTTTCTGGGGTTGGTGCTTGGCAGCTACACAAAGAAATTGAACTGAGTGCAAAGGCTGAATTCCAGCGTAACGTCGAAAGGATTTCCGGTGAGATTATCAGGCGTTTTTCTCAACCTGTATACGGTCTGAATGGCGCAAAAGGCGTTTACGCCACCAATAACCACTTAAATCGTGAGCAATTTCGTGCTTTTGTGGCCTCCCGTGACTTACAGGCTGAGTTCCCCGGTGTACGTGGGTTTGGTTTTATTCAACGTGTTCAACGTAATAATCTGGACGCTTTTCTTGCCGAAGTCAGGGCTGATGGCGCACCAGAATTTGCTGTCCACCAGTTCAGTGAAACGCATCATGACGACTTGTATCTCATTAAGTATATTGAACCTGCGGGAAACAATCAGGGGGCTGAAGGGCTTGATGTGGGTTCTGAACCTGTTCGGCGTGAGGCAGCTTTATTAGCCATCAACACCGGCAAAGCCACGCTATCAAATACCATTTATTTAGTGCAGGATAAACGTAAGACGCCCGGTGTTTTGCTTTATCTACCGGTTTATGCTCAAGCCTCCAATCCTGTCACCCCTGCCCAACGGCGGGCATCACTAGTAGGGTTACTCTATTCCCCCATAGTTATCGCCGATCTGTTAAGTGATATTCCAGAGTTTATCAATGGCCGAGTTGACATAGAACTATTTGATAATACAAAAGATTTCTCTTTAAAGCATTTAATTTTCGATGCAGATGGCAGTAAAAAAACAAATTTCATACCACAAGAAGTGGTCCCCGAACAGGTTATAAATGCGCGTATATTTCACAGTATCAGCACATTGCCCTTACCAGGGAGAGAGATGACTCTGCGCGTGAGTAGCACTTCTTCCTTTGAAAGCTCAACAAATCGCTATGTCTCGTGGATATTGTTCGTTTTTGGCTTTGTGCTGAGTGCTGCGTTGGCATTATTGCTACGTCAGCAAATAAACGGACGATATCGTGCAGAAACCCTGGCACGCAATATGACAGCAGACCTTGAGCGTCTGGCGTTGGTGGCAAAAAACACGTCTAATGCCGTTGTTATTACAGATGTAAACCGTCTTATGGTCTGGGTGAATGAAGGTTTTGAGCGTATTACAGGTTACAGTAAAGCCGAAGCACTAGGTAAATCTCCAGGGGAATTACTACAATGTGACAATACTGATAAAAATACTGTAATCGCCATGAGGAAATCACTGAATGCCGGGGAGTCATTTTCTGGTGAGATATTAAACCGCACTAAATCAGGCCAGGAGTATTGGCTTGAATTAGAGATTCAACCGCGTTACAACGAGCAAAATAAACTCATTGGTTTTATGGCGATTGAGTCAGATATTAGTGAGCGTAAATTAACCTATCAGCGGCTTGAAACAGCTATACGCGAGAATGATGCATTACTAAGCACTCTTAACTTACATGCTATTATTTCTTCTGCAAACAGCAACGGATTAATAACGGAGGTTAATGATAAGTTCTGCAGTATTAGCGGTTATACGCGCGAGGAACTGATTGGTCAAAATTATCGTCTGCTAGAGTCTCATATCCATAAGACCGATTTCTGGCAAGCTATGTGGGAAAATATTTCCAACGGAGTTTCTTGGCGCGGAGAGATCTGCAATAAAGCGAAGGATGGCCGCCTTTACTGGGTTGACACCACAGTTGCACCATTTAAAAACAGCGCTGGCGAGATTGAACGGTTTATTTCTATTCAGATTGATATTACAACCAGCAAAAATCAGCAAGCCAACTTGATCATTGCCCGGAGTCAATTAGTTCGTGCTGCAGATGTCGCCGAATTAGGGATCTGGTCCTGGAACCTTCCTGATGGCACGCTCTCTTTCGATGAGAGAATGAATGACATCTATGACCTCCCTACTGAGTTACGTAACGTTCCTATCCCTCAAGACTATTGGTATCAGTTGCTGCACCCCGAAGATCGCGCTGAAGTTGAACGGGCCATAAAAATAGCGTTGGAAGGTGGTGACGTTTACCGCCAGATCTTCCGAGTAATGATCAATAATCAAATACGTTTTATCCAATCGGCCGGCATGGTTGAACGAGATAAAAACGGCCATCCCGTCTTGATGATGGGGATTAATCGCGATATTACCAAACAACGTGAAGATGAAAATACACTTCGCGCAGCCAGACAAGCTGCTGAAGAGGCTAATAACGCAAAATCTTCTTTTCTTGCTACCATGAGTCACGAATTACGTACGCCGATGAACGCCATTCTTGGCATGATGACACTATTAAGAAAAACAGGGCTTAATAATAAACAAGCCGACTACGCAATCAAAATTGAAGCAGCTGCTCGTACCTTGTTACGGCTTCTTAATGACATATTAGACTTTTCGAAAATAGAATCAGGTAAAATGGTATTGGAGAGCATTCCATTTGATATTCATGTGATGATGCGAGATCTCTCCGTTATTTTATCCAGTAATCTTAGGGTCAAAAATGTTGAGGTCCTGTTTGATATTGACCCACAATTACCTCCCTTTGTTGAAGGCGACAGCATGCGGCTACAACAGGTATTAATCAATCTTGGGGGTAATGCGCTGAAATTTACCGAACAGGGCGAAGTGATACTGTTTATTAAGGTTATTAAGCAGGACAGGCAGCACGTAACTTTGCAGTTTGGTGTGCGCGATACCGGTATAGGGATTGCGCCTGAACATCAGGAACGTATTTTCAGTGGATTTACACAAGCGGAAGCTTCCATTAGCCGCCGCTTCGGTGGTTCGGGATTGGGTTTGGTCATCAGCCAACGCTTTGTGAGTTTGATGGGAGGCACACTGGAGTTAGAAAGCGAAATTGGTCGTGGAAGCCTTTTCTATTTCACTATAACCCTGGCTATTCCTGAAAATCCTCCCATTGAGCATGAGATCACTGAGTCATTGGCGGTAAGAACAACTAATACATTAAATTATTTACGCGTATTAGTGGTTGATGATAACCCAACCGCATGCGATCTGATCAAGCGTATGGGCGAATCTCTAAACTGGACTGTTGATGTAGCAACCAGTGGCAGCCAAGCGCTGCAATTGGTGAGGCAGCAGCGCGAGCAAGGTATTATTTACGGCGCGCTATTCATTGATTGGCAAATGCCAGGCCTTGACGGTTGGCAGACCAGTAAATCCGTACGTGAACTGATGCCGGAAGGTGTTGTCCCGATGATTGTGATGATCACCGCCCACGATCGAGAAATGTTGTTACAACGCAGCGAAGAAGACCAGGCATTGCTTGATGGTTATCTGGTAAAACCTATTACAGCTTCCATGCTGCTGGATTCAGTCACTGATGCTTTAAGTGAAGGTAGACAATACGGTAATTCACCTGTCAGCCAGAGTGCCCCTTCACAGCAATTGTCTGGTATCAGGCTATTAGTCGTTGAAGATAACGTGAATAACCAACAAATAGCCCGCGAGTTATTGGAAGACGAAGGCGCGATCGTTCAAATTGCCAGCCATGGTCAAGAGGCCATTGACATACTACGAGCCAATCCATCGGCCTTCAGCGTGGTATTGATGGACTTACAAATGCCCGTTATGGATGGGTTAAGCGCTACTCGATATATTCGCAACACACTCAAGTTACTGGACTTACCTATTATCGCCATGACCGCCAATGCGATGGCCTCTGACCGCGATGACTGCCTGGCTGCAGGGATGAATGATCATGTTGGCAAGCCCTTCGACCTAAAGAACCTAATCCGTGTCATACAGAAATACGGCGAGCAGCCGAATGTTGTGAAAGCCATTAGCGAAGCCCCCCCATCACCGTTATTAGCGGGATGGAAAAATGCCGCTGCCGCCGCCGGTATTGAACTGGAGGCGGCTGTTAATCGGTTAGGAGGAGATATCTCGTTATATCAGAAAATGGCCTCGCAGTTTGCGGCAGAACTGGCTGATTTCCCGGAGCAACTAGATGATTTAATTGCACAACGTGACTGGCGCGCTGCATCACGTATGCTGCACACAATAAGGGGACTTGCAGCACAGTTTGGCGCAATACATTTGTCGCAAAATGCCGCTGAAGGTGAGACATTATTGAACAGTGCGCCAACACCTACGCCGGAAGTCATAGGCCATTTTCTTTGCGAAATAAAAGATCAGGCTCTGAGCGTACGGACAACGATGATGGAGTTGAGCAAAATGCTGTCAGGCAATACTGTTGAAGCTGCATCAGCCAGCGATGGGGATAGCAATTCTCTTGATTCTACTTTGAGCGCGTTGATATTGTTGTTACAAAATTCAGATATGGCAGCATTGGAAACAATGGATAAACTGCAAGCGACGTTTGGCCACCAATTTAGCGAGGAACTATCCCCTTTGAGCCAAGCAATCAATCGGTTAGACTTTGCTTTGGCGATCCAGTTAGCCCAAACGTTGCTAGGTAGTTCCTCAAGCCAAAGAGATAAAACAGATGGCAACAAATGACTCTCTTGGCCAAAAGCCGGCGGCGCTTATAACGGGCTTGGTTCAACCAAAGTTACTCATTGTTGATGACAATCCGATCAATATTCAGATGCTATACCAAGCATTTTCTGCCGATCATCGTGTTTATATGGCAACGAGTGGGAGACAGGCGCTGGAAGTCTGTTTCAAGCAGAAGCCGGATCTGATTTTGCTGGATATTGAAATGCCTGATATCAGCGGTTATGAGGTTTGCACCCAACTTAAGGCGCACTCTGAAACCAAGGATATCCCTATTATCTTTGTCACAGCCCATATCGATGAAGAGACTGAAACCCGCTGTTTTAACGAGGGTGGGGTCGATTTTATCAGCAAGCCAGTCAACAGGAACACCGTCAGAGCGCGAGTGCGTACGCATCTGCTGCTGAAAGCTCAATCTGATTTGTTGCGCCAATTAGTCTATTTGGATGGATTAACCGAAGTCCATAACCGTCGCTATTTTGATATACGGCTGAATCAGGAATGGGAACTGGCCAGTCGCCATAAAACCCCTCTCAGCCTGATCATTATTGATGTTGATTTTTTTAAGAAATATAACGATTTATATGGCCACTTGGCAGGCGATGATTGTTTACGTATTGTTGCAAAAGCCATCGGTCATACCCTTAAGCGCCCTACCGACCTGGTTGCACGCTATGGCGGCGAAGAATTTGCCTGTTTACTTCCCAATACTGAATTGATGGGTGCAGTGGAAGTTGCTGAAGCAATAAGATTACAGGTTATAAAACAGGCGATCCCCCATGCAGACTCCTCTGTTTTACCTTTTGTCAGTATCAGCCTAGGGGTCTGTTGCAGGCGGGCTGATGGCACGGGTACACTTGCCGATTTCCTGCTGCAGGCAGATACGCAACTTTATAAATCCAAGGCAAATGGCAAGAATCAAACCTGTGGCACATTTTTAGAAAATATTGGTCTTACTCCAAAATAATGAATTTTTGACCAGCATTGACTTTTGAAAAGAAGGTTTGAGGAATTCACACATAAACAGGCCAAACTCTCATTTCATCAGATGATGCTCCCATGCAGAGGGGGCATATCTGCACCAAAAACCGTCGGATTGAAGATGAAAAGTTAGGGTTAGGTATCAGTATTAAAGCAAAAACGTTAATTATCGGTTGTTTCTAACCTGTTTTTTGGTTAATGATAGCCCACTGCACCATGGGTGCCATACTGCACCATTTTAGGGCCCCACTGCGGTGCGTGGTAATGATAATTATCCTTCTGAACACAACATCATAACGCAATCCATTGTTTTAGAAATGATTGCAAACTTGGCATGATTATTTCATGGCAAAAATGCAATACAAAAATGAGTAATCCTCAACCTATAAAGGAATTCCTCTTATGAAGTCTATTTTTAAAGTCTCCCTGGCCGCACTTACTCTGGCCTTTGCCGTGAGTTCACAGGCAGCAGACAAATTAGTTGTCGCCACGGATACTGCTTTCGTTCCATTTGAATTTAAACAGGGCGACCAATACGTTGGTTTTGACATCGACTTATGGGCAGCTATCGCGAAAGAGTTGAAACTGGATTACACCCTGAAACCAATGGATTTCAGCGGCATTATTCCAGCACTGCAAACCAAAAACATCGATCTGGCGCTGGCAGGTATCACCATCACCGAAGAGCGTAAGAAAGCGATTGAGTTCTCTGACGGTTATTACAAGAGCGGTCTGTTGGTGATGGTCAATGCCGATAATGACAGCGTGAAAAGCATAGCCGATCTGGATGGTAAAGTTGTCGCCGTGAAAAGCGGTACCGGCTCCGTAGATTACGCCAAGCAGCACATAAAAACTAAAGATCTGCGCCAATTCCCTAACATCGATAACGCTTATATGGAGTTGGGTACCAAACGTGCTGATGCTGTACTGCACGACACGCCAAACATCCTTTACTTCATCAAAACAGCAGGTGCTGGCAAGTTCAAAACCGTAGGTGAATCACAGGAAGCCCAGCAGTACGGTATCGCCTTCCCGAAAGGTAGCGACGAACTGCGTGAGAAAGTAAACGCCGCTCTGAAAACCTTACGTGATAACGGCACCTATAACGAAATCTATAAAAAGTGGTTTGGTACCGAACCTAAGTAATTGATGAGTTTAGTAAACCACTAACATAAGCACAGGGGAAGTGTCTGACCTGTGCTTTGCATTTTATGATCCCCTAGTTTGGGATCACCGGGAGAAAACACCATGCAGTTCGACTGGAGTGCCATTTGGCCCGCCATCCCTATTCTGTTAGAAGGCGCCAAAATGACCCTGTGGATTTCGGTCCTTGGTCTGATTGGTGGCCTGATAATCGGCCTTGTTGCCGGTTTTGCACGTACTTACGGTGGTTGGATCGCCAACCATGTGGCACTGGTTTTCATTGAAGTGATCCGCGGTACGCCGATTGTTGTTCAGGTGATGTTTATCTACTTCGCACTGCCAATGGCATTTAGCGATTTACGTATCGACCCGTTCAGCGCCGCCGTTGTCACCATTATGATCAACTCTGGTGCCTATATTGCGGAAATTACCCGTGGGGCCGTGCTGTCTATCCACAGCGGTTTCCGTGAAGCAGGACTGGCTCTGGGGCTGTCCCGCCGCGAGACGATCCGCTACGTGATAATGCCGCTCGCGTTGCGCCGTATGCTTCCTCCGTTGGGTAACCAGTGGATCATCAGCATCAAAGATACCTCGCTGTTTATCGTCATCGGCGTTGCCGAACTGACCCGACAAGGCCAGGAAATTATTGCGGGTAACTTCCGTGCGCTGGAAATCTGGAGCGCCGTGGCGGTTATCTATCTGATTATTACCCTGGTGCTGAGCTTCGTTCTGCGTCGTCTGGAAAGAAGGATGAAAATCCTGTGATTGAATTTAAAAACGTCTCTAAGCACTTTGGCCCGACCCAGGTGCTACACAACATCGACCTGAAAATTACTCAGGGCGAAGTCGTCGTGATTATCGGCCCTTCCGGCTCAGGTAAATCTACGCTGTTGCGCTGCATCAACAAGTTGGAAGAGATCACCAGTGGTGAACTGGTGGTGGATGGCTTGAAGGTTAACGACCCGAAAGTGGACGATCGCCTGATCCGTCAGGAAGCAGGCATGGTATTCCAGCAGTTTTATCTGTTCCCACACCTGACCGCGCTGGAAAACGTCGCCTTTGGCCCGATCCGCGTGCGTGGTCTGAAGAAAGATGAGGCAGAGAAACAGGCGCGTGAGCTGTTAGCCAAGGTTGGCCTGGCGGAACGTTCTCATCACTACCCTTCCGAGCTTTCTGGTGGGCAGCAACAGCGTGTCGCCATCGCCCGTGCGCTGGCGGTGAAGCCGAAAATGATGCTGTTCGATGAGCCGACCTCGGCCCTCGATCCGGAACTGCGCCACGAAGTGTTAAAGGTTATGCAGGATCTGGCAGAAGAAGGTATGACGATGGTGATCGTAACCCACGAAGTCGGTTTCGCCGAGAAAGTGGCATCGCGTCTGATCTTTATCGACAAAGGCCGGATAGCCGAAGACGGTAACCCGCATGAGCTGATTAACAACCCTCCAAGCCCGCGTCTGCGTGAGTTTTTGCAGCACGTATCCTGATAGCTCCACTCTGGGCTACGCCCCTCAGCCAGTTCGGCTGGGGGGCTATTACCAGCGTTCGGCAGCCCAGGCGGCTTGTTGCTCGGCATTATGGAATGTCCAGGCAACAAAGCGACTGATCTTTTGGCCCTGAGCCATCTCAATGGTTCGTACTTCGACGGCACCCGCCTGTTTTAACGCCCAGTAAATAGCCGGTAAAGTGGTATTTTTAGAGATTAGCGAGGTAAACCACAGGCAGTTTTCCGCTTTACCCACACTCTCCTCTACCATCTTGCTGACAAAGGCTTCTTCCCCACCTTCACACCACAATTCGTTATTCTTACCGCCAAAGTTTTGCACCGGCTTGTCGGCGACTTCGCCCTTGCCAAGTTTGTGCAATTTGCGCCGGGTGCTGGCTATCGCTTCCTGCTCCGAAGCATGGAACGGCGGGTTGCATATCGTGGCATCAAATCGTTCAGCCACACCGATAATACCGTTAAAAATATCCGATGGATGTTTCTGCTGCCGCAGACGTACGCTGTTTTTCAACGCTGGATTCATGGCCACGATCATCTTGGCAGCACTAAGCGAAACAGGATCGGTTTCCGAACCGGCAAAACGCCAGCCATATTCACGCTGGCCGATAATAGGGTAAATACAGTTTGCCCCGATCCCCACATCCAGAATGGCTATACCCTTGCCACGCGGTATCTCGCCGCCATGGCTGCTTGCCAGCAGATCCGCCAGATGATGTACATAATCCGCACGCCCCGGAATCGGCGGGCAGAGGTAATCGGCAGGAATATCCCAGTGCTCAATGCCGTAAAAATGTTGCAGCAAAGCGCGGTTAAGCATTTTCACTGCGGCAGGATCGGCGAAATCCACCGAGATATCCCCCCAGGCGTTAGGTTTCACAAAGGGTTCCAGTGCCGGGCAACTGGCAATCAACGCTGGAAAGTCATAGCGTGAGCGATGACGATTACGCGGATGCAGGCCGCGTTTCTGCTGCGGGAAACTTTTCTTTTTTTCCACCGGAAGAGGCTCTCTGAAAGGGTTTTCTAGCGCGTAAGATAGCACAAAGGCCATTAAAAAAGATTGTAAGACGCTTACAACCGGTTTGAAATGCGCCAAAATAGGGTTTTGTCCCTTCCTGACAGGAGCACTTGTGAGCAGTGAACCACGTTATTATTATGAGCCAGCGACTGGCCATGGCCTACCGCACGATCCACTGAACGCGATTATTGGCCCTCGTCCAATTGGTTGGATTTCATCCCTCAGTGCCAGTGGACAGCGGAATCTGGCACCTTACAGTTTCTTTAACTGCTTCAACTACCGCCCGCCCATCATTGGTTTTTCCAGCAACGGCTGGAAAGACAGCGTGGCCAACATCGTCGAAACCGGTGAGTTTGTCTGGAACCTGGCGACGCGCCCGTTGGCTGAGGCAATGAACAGCAGTTCTGCGGCGTTGCCACGGGGTGAAGATGAGTTTGCCTTTGCAGGATTGACCCCCATCGCAGGCGTCCGGGTCAAAGCTGAACGCGTGGCCGAGAGCCCAGTCAATTTCGAATGCCGATTGACTCAGTGCATTCAGCTACAAAGCGCCGCAGGGGAAAAAGTGAATACCTGGCTGGTATTAGGTGAAGTCATCGCGGTGCATATCGACCCCACCCTGTTGGATGAAAATGGTATCTATCAGACTGCGGCGGCGCAGCCAGTGTTACGTGCCGGTGGCCCAAGTGCCTATTATGGTATTTCTGACCAGCACCGCTTCGATTTGCTGCGCCCGGAATTAGGAAGATAGTCGTACTGATCAGCAGAGAGGCTTGCGCGCGCTCTGCATCAGTGCAGCGATCCTTAGCTAGCGAAGAAAGGCGTTGCGCTGTGACCAATACGCTAAAAGATGCAGGCTGGCAGAATAGTAATCTTCATCAGGATCCAGACGATTAACCAGTGGCCCGCTATCCCCGACGACCAAATCCCTGATCGCTCTCATCCCTTGGGCTTGATTATATTCCGACCGCTGACCGCTGAGTACATTGATCCAGGCCGGTGCGGCACGCCGATCGAAGCCGCGCCAAAAGCTGACATATGGCGTTAGTGTGGTGTTGCCCGTCTGGTACCAGTGGACATAGAGCGGAATACGCACGGCATCAAAGCCAAAACGCGCTGGCCAGCCATTTGCTGGGGCCATTTGCCCATTAGCCTGTAGCGAAACCCAATCAGTGGCGAGCTGTGGTTTGCCAAACGTCATTTTTTTAAGCAAAGCCAGGCTATCGTCACAGAGGTTTTTCCATACCAGCAGATGAGTATCCTGGTAAAACGCTTCCCAGGCAGGAAATACAAAATAGGAAGGGTTAACAATCACAAAGTCTTTCTGTTTAAAACCATTCACCCCGGGCAACATAACCTGATAACCGGCATAGTTGATCAATGTATGCCTTAGCAGAGATTTCTGTATTTCCGACGAGGCATCACGATAGGCTTTGACATTCCACTGCTTCCCTCCTTCCAGCAATGCCCAGGCAATAAAGATGTCACCGTCCGTGGCATTATTTCTGTCTGCTATCGGATTAGGTTTTTCAGGTTCATAGCGCCAGGAGAATAAGCCAATATCCTTACGATAGAGCGTGGCGTTTGTCCATTGCCACATGCTGTCAAAAGCGGCCTGATCGTTATTATAGACCGCCAGCAGCATGGCAAACCCCTGCCCCTCTGTATGACTGATATTATTATTGCCTGTGTCAATAATACGCCCGTCAGATAACAAAAAACGCTGTTTATATTGTAGCCAACCGATATCTTGAGCTAAGGTGCAAAAAGATAGCCAGAGTCCAACCATAACAATAAGTATTTTGATTCTGCCAAGAGTATATTTAGCCACCATAATTTACCTTAGTTGCTCATTTCTGTAGCTAAATATCAGCGTATTTTCCTGAGCCGGGCCGCACCAGCGGAGTGAAACATGCGGCTCCCCACCTTGGGCCAGCAGCCAGGCTTCATATGCACCTTCAAGCACCGTAGCGAAAGACAACACCCAGATGGGCTCGCTTTCAATATCGGCACTGCGTGGATAAGCGTAATGGGTAAGTAGCAGTTGCTCTTGAGTCGCGTCAATCCGCACACTCCCCCAATCAAAATGGCGTAGCATACGATTGAGACTATCCTCCAGATCGCCCACGGTCTCAGCATCAGGCAATGGTAATTTTTTCGCCAGGTTAGCCCCCATCAAACGCAGAAAATCACGGCTATCCGCATCATCGGCTGAGGCTAAAATACCAGAGAACACCACTTCAACCAGATCCTGCCAACCCGCCTTAAACTGACGCTGGCGGTAATAATCAAGCTCATACAACGAATTGTTAATATCCTGCATGGTTATTTCCCGTCTAACAGATATTTAAAATAGAGCAAAGCCTTGCTCTCGGAATAGCTGCCGAAAGTGTCATAACCTAGCTGCCCTCCGACCAACGTACTCGGCGTCACCTTATAGGTTCCACCCGCTTTCAAATTGTAACCAATGCCGTTCTTGTCTTCGCTGGCGTACTTCGCCTCTTTACCGTACCCCTGACTGACCAGGCCTTCCAACTGCGATTGAAGATCTGGATCGTTCGGGAAGTAGGGGCTTTCCTCTGTGCTATAAGTCTGATACCCGACGCTGCCACCCAGATAATAGGTCAAGTTATCCAGCTTCTTGGTAAACTCGATGGGCAACGAAATGCTCAGATAATCCTGCGGGCTGAAATATCCCCCTTGACCATAGCTGAAATAACTCAGGTTCTTGTCAAAGTTCATGTAATTAACATTGACGCCCACCTTCAGCTCGTTCTCATCGTCCTTATAGGGCCGAATGTAGGCACCCAGCGTCCCGGTAAGGCTTTTGTTGCTGGCAACGTTATCACCCATGTAACTGTAATATCCCGCTCCGCCATAAGCACCGACAACGCCATCGTCGTATCCCAGATTGACACTGCCACCGTTTTTAGTGACAGCACCCCATTTCTTACCTGTAATGGTATCTTCAGTACCAACGTAAGAGAGAAGGCTATCCGTAACGGCCCTACGCTCAACCGTCAAATCAAGCGTAGAATGCTGGCTTAATTTGGGCGACCATTTCGCTCCGCCGACGATCGAGGTAATACCACTCCCCAATGGCGTGCTGCCGACGTCCACCTTATAGCTATCACCGCTTAAGGCGAGCGCCAGCTCAACGCCGGTATCCTGTTGTTTACCAGGAGAGTCAGCGTAAAAATCATTCGGGTTGAAGGTCTGCGGCTGAGTCACCAGCCCCGCAAGCGTCTGCTTATCGGCATAGGCCTGGTTCTCGGCTATCGTCGCAGCGGCACATTCAGCAGACGTTGCGTTGATTGAACATAGGCTATCGCGCGTGGCATGGAGTTGCTGATAACGCAGATCGGCGGCTTGCGCAGCGGCAATCGAGTTTTGCGAGGCAATCAGGGAAGCCTGGGTTGCGGCCTCTACCGCTTTAGCCTGTTGCAAGGCACCAGTACCAAAACGCGCATTGGCACCATTAGTTGGCGTACCGGATTGCAACATCACTGGCGTCACGTCAAAACTGACCCTACCGCTATCAAATGGCATACCAGATAACGTGATCGGGCTTCTTACCTCGGTGATATTACTCAGGCCACTTTCACCACTGCTGTTATCACGCAGACTGATGTTACCCTGCACCCAGGTGGCTACCTTGCCCTGTATTTCATCCATCAGTTTTTCAATATTCTGCAAGGTGGCGTTTTTAGCCACCTTCTCAGGCGCGCGATGTTGGCCATTGCCGTAACTGCCTGCTAGCCCCGGAGCCGCTACCTGCCAAGGAAGAACCTCGCCGTAGGCCGAAGGGGAAGAAGAACTCAGTGCCGATGGGGAAACGCTCTGATTGGCGAAGGGGTTATCCGCCAATCTCAATCCACCAACCATTGCAGTATCGCCCCCAGTTACGCCACCGAGACCATTGGCACGGTGCTTAGCCTCACGTAACAGGACCAGGGCTTGCTGATAACTGCCATCTGCCTGGGCAACACGGGCTGCCAGCAACAGTTGGTCGGCTGTTTTAATAGCTGGCAATCCACGCACCAGCTGTTTAGCCCGATCAACATCGCCTTCGGACAGCGCTACCCCAACGGCTCCTTCTCTAGCCCCTTGATTGAGGCCATTACGACTGAGCAGATAATTGAACACCTGCCCAGCTTCTTTATTCATGTTGCCAGATTGATAGAGCCGCCCCATTGCCAGCATAATTTCTGGGTTTTGCGGATCACTGCGCAAAGCGCCGATCAATTTGTCATAGGCTGCACCGTATTGCCCTTGCAGACGCAGTTTGTCCGCCTCATTGATCACGCTACCCAATTGCAGTTGACTGATATCTTTTGAGGTACTGCGGGCACGTAGCGCCGGGTTATTTAACCAGGCATCCGCTTCCTGGCTTAATCCAGCCTGATTGAGCACGGCAATCTGACCTGCATAATCACCCGCACTACCTTTAACCCCCTGGCGCATGTTGTCGCGAACCAGCTTTACCGCCGTGGTGGCGTCACCTACGACCATCAGATCTTTCGCTAACTCCCCCAGTGCTGCAGGGTCTGAAGGTGGCTTCTCCGCCAGTTGCCGTAAAATCACCGCTGCGCTGGCGGTATTCCCTTGCTTGATATAGTTTTCTGCACTGACACGCTGTTGGTTTGCCGCTGCGGTTGCCGCTAATGCCCGCATAGCAACGCTTTGCCTGGCCACCGGGATGCGCGCCATCAAGGTAGACACGTTCAGCCAGTCATTGCGTTCTGACGCGAACAAGGCGGCAGCGTAAAGGCTGTCTGGCGGGGCCCCCATCTGCATAAGCGGAGAGATCAGAGTCTGGGCTTGAAGTTCTTGCCCCTGTTTATTAAGAATGCGTGCCATATCCAGACGCACCCAGACATTCGAGGGCTGTTTTTCCAGCGCCTGTTGCAGGTACGTCATTGCCCGTTGCGGTTCATTATTTTGCATGGCCACTTCGGCCTGTTTACGCAATGGATCGACATTCACCCCAGCTACCGCCTTTAGGATCTTCGGACGAAGATTGTCAGGGATAGTCTGCAACACCAGCTCAGCCTCTTTGCTCTTATCACGCTGTTGCAGTAACAGGTAGTAAAGCCCCAGTTTGGCATCGTTATTCTGTGGGTTCTGTGCCAACAGGCCACGGTACATCTGCTCGGCGGCAGCGAAGTCTCCTTTCTTGCGGGAGAGATCGGCGCGGAACATCGTAACCGCATCGCCTTTTTGCCCCGTCGCGTTACTCAGCGGGGCACTGAGGCTTAACGCCTCATCCAATTTGCCTGCGTTGGCGGCCTGCTTGGCTTTTTCCAGGTTGCCATAAAAAGCGGCATCCTGCGCTAGCGAACTCCATTGTGCACTTTGCGGCCCTCCCTGCTTCGCCGCCTGGGTGAGATAACTTTCGGCCTGGCTGAAGTCACCACTGCGCATTGCAGCGAACCCCATACCGGCCAAAGCATCACCATCGTTAGGATTGCTTGCCAGGATGGTGGCAAATTGATTCTTGGCACCGCTGAGATCTCCTTTATTAAGCTCAGAGAACCCGGCACTTTTTGCCGCGCCAGCAATATTCTGCTGGTAATAGGCCGCTACGGCCTTGTCTGTTGGATGCCGTTGTTGATAGGCATCGTACAGCGGTTTATCACTTGGCTGTGGTGCCAACCAGAGCAGCGCCTGCTTTAACGCCTGATCTGCTTCGCCATTATCTGGAGCCATTGATGCCAGCAGATTAATCCCTTCCCGGCGCGTCGACTCCTGATAGGTCAACACTTTGCCCAGCACAGTGCGGGTTTGCACATCATTAGGCTGCAGCGCTAAACGCTGTTTGAGGCCATCAATCGCCTCCGGTCGGCTGCCCGGTATGCCGGCTAGCGTGAGATAATACTCATTAGCCAGGCTATCAATCGGCGTCTTGCCATTGAAAATAGACTGATAAACAGCAATGGCCTGCGGGAAATCCCCTTTAGATGCCGACTGCCGAGCCTGAGCCAGTAAGCTTTTGGAAACTGACTGCGCCGCGCTGTTACTGCTTAAAGCCTGCAAACGCGGATCATTGGGCGAAACAGCACTCAGCTTCTTCTGCCATAGTTCCGCATTAGCCTTATCCCCGGCTTGCATGGCATACAGGGATAACAGATACATCGCCTCAGCATTGTTCTCGTCGATCAGCAGGATTTTCTGCAAGGCGCCTTGAGCCAACTCATCATGGGATTTGTCATGCCAGTACGCAGCCTGTTGGAAGAGTGCTTTCAGCGCCGGATTACTGTCCTCGGCCATCGCCGATACAGAGAAAATTGTCAGCCCGGCCAAAGAGACCCAGCAAAGTTTCTTTTTCAACAATATGTTCAATTGGTTATATTCCATGAACAGCTCCTGTCCAGCTGCAGGTCGAGACGTATTTTAGTTTTCATCTTCAGCATCTCTCCCCAGACGTTTGGCGGCATGTTTCCGCAGCAGAGTATAAAGACTCAGCCCCAACACCACAGAGATAGCCAACCCCGTAAGCGATAACAACACAAGATGTTTACTGGCATACCAGATAAAAATCAGGTACCAGGGAAGTTCCCCACTCGGGAATTGCTGACCAACCTGAAAACTACGCACACCATTTTGATCGGTGATCACTGCCAGATCGCCACGTATTCCGGCGTTGATCTTTAACGTCTTCAGGTCAGAGTAGATTTTACTCAGGCCATCGTCTGAAGAAGCACTGGCTGCCACCACTACCCGCTGCGGATCCCAAGTTGAACGGAAACTCAAAAATCCCCGCCACTCATTCACCGAGGATAAATAGCGATCGGCATCAATTCCCTGCGACCTCCAGTTTCCTGTCAGGTAAGAACGCAGTTTGTCGAGCATAGACTGCTCCTTCACCGCCAGTGTTCCCCTTTCGTTGCGGGTAAAAGGCACTCCCTGTAACAAACGCTGATAAAACGCACTCTGCTCCAGCGAAGCCACCACCAGCACGTCCCGCCCCTTGAATTCCGGATCCTCACTTTCATTGCCCTGTAAGCCAAAGCGGACATCCACGTTGCTGACCGCACTCCCTGTTGCAGCTCCGGATTGAGCGGTCAAATTCAGCAACGTCCGAACTTCATTTATAGTCGGTTTTTCAGCCATTAACAGTACGGTCTGCGAGAAATCCGCCAATCTGGAGAATGGGAAGGAGGCGCCGACAAAATAGGAAAGATTTGGCAACTCAGTAAAATGGTAGGTCTGACTCAAATCAATATAAGAATCAGGCCCGATATGACTCTTGATAGTGTTGTTATCTGCTGGATCACAGGAAGCGTTGTTTTTCGGCACAATGGTGAAATAGAGCTCAAGCATGTTGTCGCCGTATATCAGATAAGACGGCACGGGTATGCTGGCGCTTTCCTGGCGGATATCGCCACCAAATTGATGCCACAGCAGTTCTAGCAAACCATGTTGGTTAACCGGAAGGTTGCGCAAGAATGCTCCGTTCAGAGTGGCACTGAGCTGCGATTTACTCTCATCTATCCAATTCTCGGTCGGGAAACGGTAATCGATTTGCAAAGGAACGTTTCTGCCATCCCACATAAACAGGTCTGGCGCCGCACGGAAAGGAATACGTACCGCATCATGGTAAATACCAGTAACAGTAAGCTCATCTGGATTCGCTACCAGTTTGCTAAAGCTGACCGGCTTGCTGGTATCAATCCACCGAGGTGCGTCATAAGGTAAACTCACGGGGATCTCGACCGGTTTTACCGGAAGCGTGGCCGTTTTCTCAGGCAACGATGGGCTTACCAGACGGTATGCTGCCTGACGCATCTCAACATCGTTGCGCCCCATCACCAGCAGCAGTTTAAACACCGGATTTAGCGGATTATCGATAATCTGTAGCGTCGGCCCATCAACCTGTGGCAACGTCAATTGCCCAATCTGCTCCCCTGGGCGGGCAAAGATAATGCCATTTTGTTCAGGTAGCGTATCCTGCAAAACCTGAAAATCGAGGTTGTTGTGGCGAGCCACCTTGCCCAGATGAGAACTGACAATGGCAGCTGCCGCAACGTCTTCAGGCCGCTTGGCCTGGCTGAAAATCATATCCACGGTGGAAGGCGGCATTGACTGTGGATCGAAAAATGGGCGCGGGAAGCGGCCAATATTCTGGCCAATATTCAGCACTTGGTTTTCCAACTGCAAACGGGTGGTGGGCAATACCTTGACCCAATATTTGTTGGAAACGCCTTTTTCACACAGCATCGGCGTGTCGCCGCTATTCTCAATACTGAAGCTCAGGTTATTAAGCGCCACAATCATGGCTGCCGGGATCGGCACACGATACGTCGCCTTGGCTTCATGGAGTTGGTTTAACCTGAATGTGTTGAGCGGTTGGCCATTTAGCATCAGATGTAGTTCGGTGTTGCTCTCCATCAAAGCTGGCGATACTTCAACATCCATTATCAGGTTGCCATCAGTAACAACCAAATCCATAGGCAGGGTAAAGGTAATACCCGACTGCTGTTGCCAGTTGCTCAGCATCAGCCCTGCCGGTTGCCCCATCTCAGTCACCGAAAGTGTAGAGACGATCGACTGATTCAGGGCTACTGTGGGCGACGAGACATTCTCACTGGCGGGATTATTCCCAGCGACGTTCTGGTCAACACTGGCCGGTAAAGCTTCTGCAGGCGGTGTGTCAGCAGGCCGAGGTAACGAAGGAAACCCCTGAGCGTCGTTGTTGCCAATAACCGAGGATGGAAGAGGCAGGGGATCTGCCGCAATAGATAATTCAGGCAGGCTGGCCCATAGTATCAGGCTGCTTACCAATGCAATAAACGTGATTCGGCTTCTTGGCTGCGCTATTCCCGGCAGGCTCATATAATTTGTTCCTTTTCCTGCACCCGTTCCACACTGGCCTGTTTTTTCTGCTCTTTCTTCTGCTGTTTTCTCTCACGACGGTCTTGCCAGGAAAAGTAGAACAATTCAAAAATACAACGAATTATTCCCAGCAGTGAACGCAATGGCCGATCGCGCGGGTAAGGTTCGGTACGGATCCAGGCATCTGCCCGAGCCAACACCACCCGCACCAGCTCACGTCTTTTTTCGATAGGCAGTTCTTTAAACATCAGGCGGATAACCGATTTGTCGGCATCTATCAATTCAACCGGGAAACTCACACTGCCCGACTGTAATGCCAACTCCACTTCCTCGATCGGATCCTGCAGAAAACGCTCATCATGGTTTTTCAGCTTTACGCCGCCCATAGAAAGATCCAGGGTCTCCGTTCGCACCGCCGTTCCACTGGCAAAATAAAGCACTGCGGGAAGAGAAGCCTCAACGCGTATGGTTTTTCTGACCTGGCGGGTTTCCCTTGCGACGGCAATCGAAGCCAACAGGATAATCATGCTGAAACTGGCCCAAGCTATATTGAGCATAATAACCTGCGGGTTGGCACCAAAGTGATCTGGCATTGCCATCCGAACACCACCCCAGATACTGCCTAACAGTAATAATGTCACCGCAATGATATGTGGCCGAACAATGTGGAAATCGAAGTAGTTAACGTCCAGCAGAGCGCCTTTATCCGTTACGTTAAACTTGCCATGCTTTGGCGAGATAAGCGTCAGCAGAGTAGGAATAACCAAATGGAAACACATCACTGTTTCATATATTTCCCCCCAGAATGAATGGCGATAACGCCCGTTAGCTCTGGAGTTGATATAGATCGACATCACTAAATGCGGCAATACATAGGCAAAAATCAGCCCGGCCGATGACGCAATGATGTTCAGGTTAAATAACAGATAAAATAACGGAGCAATACAGAATATGACCCTGGGTAGCCCGTATTGGAAATGCAGCATGGCGTTCAGATAGCATAATCGTTGCTGCCAGTTCAGCCCTCTGCCAAATAATGGGTTATCTACCCTGAAGATCTGCGTCATACCGCGTGCCCAGCGGGTACGTTGAACAACGTGCAAGCCCAGTCGTTCAGTTGCCAACCCTGCGGCCAAAGGAAGCGACAGAAATGCGGTGTTCCAGCCTAGACGTTGCATTTTCAACGCGGTATGGGCATCTTCAGTTACGGTTTCAACCGCAAATCCACCCACTTCTTCCAGAGCAGAACGGCGAATAACCGCGCATGAACCGCAGAAGAAAGTGGCGTTCCAGTTATCATTGCCCTGCTGAACCGGCCCATAGAATAATGCCCCTTCATTAGGGACTCTTCTGGCCTCTGTCAGGTTGCGTTCAAACGGATCGGGAGAATAGAAATAGTGCGGGGTCTGGATCAATGCCAGACGATCATCGACCAGGAAACTGCCTACCGTTGCCTGTAAAAAAGCGCGCGTAGCGACGTGGTCACAGTCAAATACGGTAATCAATTCCCCCTGAGTCACCTTCAAGGCGTTGTTCAGGTTACCGGCTTTGGCATGATTATTATTGGTACGGGTAATGTAACCAACGCCAGCATCAGCACAAAAAACGGCAAACTCACTGCGTTTGCCGTCATCAAGAACATAGATTTTCATCTTGTCCTTGGGGTAGTCGATACATTGGGCTGCCAGCACGGTATCACGCACCACATCCATGCTTTCATTATAGGTCGGGATATAGACATCCACCGTTGGCCATAGCGATGTATCGTCGGGCAGTGGTTCAATGGTTCGTTTTAATGACCAGGTGGTCTGGATATAACCAAACAACAAAATGACCAGGGCATACAGCTCAGTCAAGAACAGAGCAATACCTAGCACGGCTTCCAGTGTGCTATTGAAGTGCAGGGTTTCTGTCGATCGCCAGTATATGTAGCGTAATGACATCAATGTAGACATGACGATCATTACCAGCGTGGCTTTCTTGCTTTTACTGAACCCTAAAATAAACACGATGGCAATACAGATAAAGCCAAACATGTACTGGTTATCACTGTTCATTGGCGCAATGATAACCAACAGAATAAAAGGCAACGCCAACAGCAGTAAGAAATAAAAGAGTATTTTATTCATAACTAACCAGACTATCCCTACTAAGAGCTGTAAATAGACGTAGTATGATGATACGAGCCATCTCCCACACTAAGCCCTAAAATAACTGCTACCTTTTTACTGATATGATCAATATCAAATGCAGCGGCCGAAACGGGGCTGATATCCATTATCGCCCGTTGCGACGCATTGGCTTCAGGAACACACTCATCACGATGGATGGTGCCCAACAATCTGCCTTGCAGACGTTGCTCCAGAAAATGCGTCACGTCCCTGCTTAACGTACGCCTCATGTCACTCTGATTAACAATGTAATACTCACCAACGCCATTACTGGCAGGTGGATTCATATATTTGTGCTGTTCTATGTCAGGTAACAGGCTGAGGGATGCGGTATCCGCCAGTAAAACCATAATGCGCATATCTGCAGCCGCCTGCATCGCCTGTATGGCAGCATTGCGCCCCGGCGGCATATCGGCAATCACCACCATGCCTGGGATTTTCAATACCGCACTCAGGCCACGCTGAATAAACATCGGTTCGTTAAGCAGATTATCATCAAACTGCAATCTCTCGCGCTCGGTGACTTCACCGTAAGGCAATAGAAACAGATTAGGCCCGACTTTTAAAATAAATTGGCTCCAGTCTGACAGTGTTCCTGACTGGGCCACAAAACCTCGGTTATCGGAGATAGGGACACCAAAATGAAGCCTAAGCGCATTCTGCGTATCAAAGTCAACAACGAGCACTTTACTGCCACTCCGGGCTAACGCATAAGCCAGATTAGCAGTAACCGTGGTTTTCCCTACCCCTCCTTTCGGAGAACAGACGCAGACTAACGGCATGAGGCAATAGACTCTAATAGTGGTTTAAGTAATGTATTACGGCCAACATCCATTTCACCGGCTGAGGACGTTTTCTTACTGAACATATTTTTAAATCGTTTAGCGTCCGTCTGCGGGGCGGCATTTCGTTCGGCAGACGAAGAATGCGCTCGATGTTCATGAGCAGAGAAGACCGGTGCAGCTTCCTGCGGAGGTGGGTTATTGGGCTTAGGCGCAACCATTGGGGCGAGATGTTCAAAATTATGAGAAACGTGAGCCGGAACAGGTTTATTTTCATTTACCGCGGCAGTGGGCTGAAATTGTTGTTGCCCCGCCAAAGAGGCTGCCGAAAAAAAATCCGTCGCGTTGGGTAGCGTAGGCTGAAAGGTAGCAGCGGCCTTGTTATCGGTCCCTGCAATCTGTTCAACAATAGACCAACGTTGGAGTGGCGACGCAGCATCTTCCCTTGGAAACTCTTTATAATCAATATTCTTCATATTGATTTTATCTTTAAACCGCTGCACATCATCATATTTGCTCATAATCTACACCTGTAAGATTATCCTTCGCACTCGATTAATGCCTACCAATCACTTGTGTCCAAAAACGTGATTTATCCCTTAAATACATCCAGACAACCGCCTGGATATTCAAGAACTATCTTCTTGCGGTTTAGATAGCGTAGCTGACAAGTCTCTTTTTACAACAAAGCAGTAGCAAAATAGAGAAGACATTCTTCACCATTAAGAACCCTACCGGGCTGATGCTGTTAATTATGCTTAATGCCCCGTGAGGGCGTTTTGAGTGTAATCTACTTTTTTAAAGTTATACACCTGAGTTTTCAAAGTTTTTCCATCACCCCTTCGATCTTTCCGGATCGCAGCCTGCGCTCCTTCGGTTAATGCTAGGAGTAACACATTAGGCTGTGTCCCTTAACTGTCCGTGGTGCCGTCGCAGCCCCGCAGGGCTGGGGCCAGTTAAGGGACACAGCCTGGCGGGCTGATTCGGTTTATCAGCCATGAAAAGTCAGATTTTGCTTAGCTTGGCCAATCCCTGAGCCAATGTCTCCACTTCACCAGTCGCTACCAGGCAACAGGCGATTTGCCAGGCAATAGATTCAGGGATCGCAACCTCACCCGCCAAACAACGTTCCGTCCAGCGTGCTGTCGTTTCAGCATCTTTAGCCGTGGGTAACTCAACCGTGGCATCCAGCTGTGGCCGTTCCAGTAAAATCTGCTGTTCTCCGCCGGCGATAACGTGGATCTGCGGGCAACGCTGTGGGTTGGCATAAGCCTCCCCTTCCGTACCGTGCATCAATAGCCCTCTCGCCCCAATCTGGCAAAAGAACGCCGCCACACGCCCAACATATTCCGGGTGAGAAACACTGGCAATGCGCAGTGCGTCGCTATCGCCAAACGGCGTGGCCAGCTTGGCCAGAGTGTGGGCGCTGTTACGCACCCCCATTTTCCAGCGCAGATCGAGTTGGGCTTCCAAGAAGGGGGAAAGTGCAGATACCGGGATAAATACCGGCAGCCCATCCTCTAGCCGCTGCTGAGCATGGCGAGGATCTTCCGACCAAGGCATACCGAGCGCACGGAAAATCTCTGCGCTGGTGACTCGGGTACTGTCGTTGACCACCCCGTGAACCACCACTGGTAGCCCTACGCGAACCAGCAGTAACGCCAGTAAAGGCGTTAGATTGGCCTGTTTGCGCGCGCCGTTATAGCTCGGCAACACCACAGGCATCGCCCGGCCCTGTGGCTTTTGCAGGCGTATGACCTGTTGCTGCATCGCCTGGTAGAAACCCAGCATCTCGCTCTCGGCCTCTCCCTTGATACGTAGTGCGATCAAAATGCCACCCAGCTCCAGCGCTGGAACATCACCAGCAAGCATCGCCTGATAAAGCTGGAAAGCGGTTTCCTGATCCAGATTGCGCGCATGTTGCTTACCGCGACCTATTTCTTTAATAATTTTGCTGTAATCCACCGATCGCTCCACTGCTAAGATTTGCGCCAGACCTATTTTATCCCCGACGCTGTTCAACTTCATCAGCTCATTTTTACCGCCCGCTGTCTTTTTTGCAACAATACGACGACGTGGGTCCTCTTCATAAGAGTGCGGGCACATTCCAGCTTCTGCAAACCTTCCGCACCGATAATTGCGGGCAACAACTCATACCTATTTGTACTCGTCATACTGCATGTTGCCTGTACGTTGGCTTTCCTCACTCACCCCAGTCACTTACTTGAGTAAGCTCCTGGGGATTCGTTGCGTTGCTGCCTTCCTGCAACTCGAATTATTTAGAGTATATTACATTGGGATATTTCTATTAAAACTTAAATTATTTTCACCATCAATTAAAAAATCAGAAAAATATATAGCCATGAAATGAGAAAAAATAAATTAAACGAGTAAAAATTACACCACAGCGCGTAATAACTTTAATATATTGACACATGAATAAATAATTAAAAAATTAATGAATGTTTGCATTTCAATTTCAGGTTGATGCTTAAATTTTAAAAAATAACAATTTCACATTGAAAACATTCTAAGTAGCCTATAGCATATAGTCATCTCGATATAACGCGTATTGCAGCAGCACTGAATATGAGGTAAAGGCTATTGATGGTCAGATTTTTTATGGGTGCGTTTGTTTGCCTGTTTTTGGCAACACTTTCTTTTTCGGCTCAAGCTCTTGAGTGCCACCTGGATAGCGTACAAGGTATTACCGAAGAGGTCGAGGATTTTGGTAGCATAAGAATTCCGATGGACCTACCTGTAGGAGCCCGATTATGGACCTCGAAGCAAATAACTCGCACCATGGTATGCTGGGCGCCGCCAAATGCGATGAGTGACGAGGGGATCTACCTGTACCCTAATCCTGATCAGATCGCTCTCCCCCCAGGCATCAGCTTCGGGCTGATTTATAACGGCAAAGATGAGGGAAAGTTCGGTGAAAAAATATATTCAGGAAACCGTGTCCCCGGCGGATGGAAGCCGAGTGAAGGGCCACGTACGTCTACATTTTCCATTCGTTACCAGGTTTATCTGGAACGAACCGGCCCTATTGGTGACATCGAAAGACTGAATCTTGATATGCCGATTTTTCAGCTTGATGGCGTATATGGAGTTAACAAAGAACGAGGTAAAAACTACCGCTATACATTAAAAGGCACCATGGACGAGATACAATGCTCCGTCAGTTTAACCTTACCCCAGAGCATAAATTTTGGTTCCATGACAACATGGGAGGGGCCTGGAAATAATACACCCGTAGCGAGCCAGAGTTTTTCTATTGGGGTGAGTAAAAGGAACTGTGGGACTGTTAACACTGACTTTTCGCTCAATGCTATCTTTGATACCC
Organism: Serratia aquatilis; assembly: GCF_044865145.1. Lineage (NCBI taxonomy): Bacteria > Pseudomonadati > Pseudomonadota > Gammaproteobacteria > Enterobacterales > Yersiniaceae > Serratia > Serratia aquatilis. Next base: position 3,535,389 of record NZ_CP173186.1, read on the forward strand.
GAACTAACGATGCCTCCCTGCCTAACAACACTCAACCGCCTGGTACGGTAAGCACTATGATGGATCTTGGCAATGGCTTGGGTATGACGCTACAAGACTCGGACGGTAGAGCCGTCTCTTTTAATACCCCGCAACCTTTTGTCAATATGGCTGGTATCACAGATACGACAAAAAGATATACAGCAACACTGGTGGCAAAAGGCGAAGCTAAAGAAGGACCGTTTAATCGTCCATTAATCCTGCTGGTTAACTACCTTTGAGGAAATTTGATAAATGAAAATGGTATATTTGGCTACATTATTTAACCTGACAATATTTTTTTATACGTCAGCTTCGGCGCAAACTTTAGCTGCGGGGGAGACCATCATGATTCAGGGGGAATTAATGGCCCGCCCATGTAATATTGACCCTGAGCCGCTTTTCCAAACCGTCGATCTAAAAACTGTAAATACCAAAACGTTATACCGATATGGGCACAGCACCGCAGTGCCGTTTTTCATTACCCTGAAAAACTGCAACCCAATTCTATACAAAACGGCGAATATTACATTTATGGGTGAAGAAGACAGGGAATTAACCGGCAAATTGGCGGTTAACAATGGCACCAAAGGTGTCGCTATTGTGCTATTCGATAGCTCAGGGCAAGAAGTGAGTTTAAACCAGCCTACCGCCGGAACCGCTTTGGTTAACGGAAACAATAAACTGGAATTCAGTGCCTATCTTCAGGGACGCCCCTCCGCAATAAAAGACCGAAAGATAGTCGAGGGGCCATTCGATGCAACGGTAAGTTTCCTGATCAATTATCGCTAAAACATTCACCCGTCCACAGTGGCTAACGGACGCGGCGACGAGCAAAGGGGTTTTTACCTTTTTTCTCTTTCTTGGTTACCGTGGCGGCAGATTTTAACGCTGCCTGATGTGCCTTATCCGCTTCTGGCACATCCCGCCGTTCGATCGGGAATACCGGCAATGCGGCCAACAGCCGTGAGCCATAGCTTTTCGTCAGCAGACGGCGATCGTAAATCACAATCTCACCGTGGCATTCGTTACTACGGATCAGGCGGCCAACCTGCTGTATCAGGTTGAATGATGCACTTGGCAAGCTTTGCACCTCAAACGGGTGGCGTTTAAGCGACTTCAGCCATTCGCCTTCGGTGAGGATCACCGGGCTGTCAATCGGCGGGAAAGCGATCTTGTGGATATGTACCTGAGTCAATAACTCCCCTTTCAGATCAAGCCCTTCAGCAAACGATTGTAACCCCACCAACACGCTGGCAACCCCCTTTTCGACACGTTTCCGGTGCTCCTCTACCAGCCGATAACGAGGCTGATCGCCCTGCACCAGCAGCATCAGGCGCAGATCGGTCACATAGCTGAGAAACGTCTGCATTGCTCGATGGCTACTAAACAGGATCAGCATGCCCGTATGTTTGCCACTGGCCTGCTCGCCACGGAAAAAACGCGCCATCTCTTCCAGATGCTCTGCCTCGTTAGCTATAGCAGGTTCAAAACGCATGTTTGGGATAACGATTTTCCCTTGTTCGACATGGTTAAACGGCGAATCCAGGGTAACAAAGCGATCGCCAGATTTTTCGTTTAGCCCACTCATCTCTTGCAAACGGGAGAAACTGTTTAGCGAGCGTAGCGTGGCGGAGGTGATCACCACGTGCGGCACCTTGCGCCACAGCATCTTTTCCAGCTGTTCGCTGACACGGATGCCCACACAGTGCAAATACAGATGAGTGACATTATCGCGTACTTCACGCACCACCCACTTGGAGATCGGCGCATTGGATGATTTATCCATTGCAGCCAGCCGCCATAGCTTACTCATGGCTTCCAGATAGCCCAAGGTGCGGCTCATCTGAATAATGGTTCGGTGCAGCCGCACAATATCGTGTTTGCCGGTTTGTTCGGTAAGATCGTTAAGGATGAACTCTGCCAGACCGCGCAAGCCATCCGTCAGTTTAAACAGACGTGCACAGACCGCTACCATCTCAGCAGGCAGTTCACCCATTTCGAACCGATATTCGGCATGACCGCTATCCGGGGGCAAATAGGCGCAGGCCTGGTGTTCAAAAATCTGGATCTGTTCACGCAACTCTTCGCAATGGTTCTTCAACCGTTCACTGTTCGACAAACCCGGCGGATTTTTTGGCCGATACTGGGTCATGCACAACTCCACCTGGCGCACGATCATGTCGAGTTGCAGGTTGGTCCACAGCGCGGTGATCTCACCGTCAATCTCCAGCGCATCCCGCGCAACTTCGGGCAGATGGTGGCCCTCGTCCAATATCAGCAACAACTCTTTCGGATTGGGCAAAACCGACTCGGTTTCCAACGCCGCCATCACCAGCGCGTGGTTAGCCACCACCACATCAGCGGTTTCGATTTCCTTACGCGCGATATAAAACGGGCATTCGCGAATGTAGTAGCAGTTTCGCCCTAGGCAGTTCGCCTTGTCAGTGCTCAACTTACCCCAGAGAGGATCGTCTATCGATTGCGGGTAGTGATCGCGCAGGCCATCCCATTCGTGACGGCTAATGGCTTTCGACAGTTTTTGGCACAACACCTGCTCCTCACCGTTTGAAGGAACCAGTTCATCTTCGTCCAGATAGAGCATTAAATCGCCCTGCTCAGCAACATCGGTGCTCATCGCCGCCAGATTACGCGGGCAGACATAGCGGCCACGGCCAAACGCGCCGGTGAATTTCAGATCGGGGATGATCTTTTTCAACAGCGGTAAATCTTTGCTATAGATCTGATCCTGCAGTGCCACGTTGGCGGTGCTGACCACCAGCGGTTTACTCTCGGCGCGTCCGACGGCAATGCCGGGGATCAGGTAAGAGAGCGTTTTGCCCACCCCTGTGGGTGCCTCAATCGCCAAATGGCGCGGGTAATCGCCGGCAAGCGTCTTGGCAACCTCGGCAATCATCTGCCGTTGCGGTGCTCGGGAAATAAAATCCGGTATTTGCTGTTGCAGTGCTTTGTACCACTGGCCGATCTGATCTTTAACTGCTGAGGAGAGCGCCATTCAACTCTTATCTAAACGAAATGATGTCACCATTGTCCCACAGACCGCCCGCGACGTCAGCTCGAGTTACGGTGGACTTTTCAGCCATGCGCAGCGCCCCGCACTGAATGAACACTCTTCACACCGTGTCGTGGTAACGATCGTCATTGTGCCCTCAGGACGTTATTGAGGTTGATGACAACGTTGCCTTTCAGCACGAAATAGACGCGCCAGCCAGCACGATAACGCGCTTTCAGCAATATAAAACACCTACCTCAGTATTAATTTTTACCATTTAACACGTAAACAAACGCTCTGTCATAAATACATCACACAACTAAGGTAAAAAATGCGTTGTGATAATTCAGGCAGCAAAGTGAAATAACTGTATTACTGATGACAAGCGTCTTTCAATCGTATAAATAACAGGGAACATCATGAAACGTAATCTTCTTGCCGTGATTATTCCGGCACTTTTACTTGCTCAGGCTGCACAGGCTGCAGAAATCTACAATAAAGACGGTAATAAGCTCGATTTTTATGGCCGTGTAAAAGCACTGCATTATTTCTCTGATGATAAAGGCAGCGACGGCGATAAAACTTATGCACGTTTCGGTTTCAAAGGGGCTACCCAAATTAACGATATGCTTACCGGCTACGGCCAGTGGGAATATCAGATCGCCGCAAACCACGCCGAGTCTGACGGTGCCGGTAACGCCAAAGACACCAGAACCCGTCTTGGTTTTGCCGGTCTGAAAGTTAAGGATTTAGGTTCAATCGACTATGGCCGTAACTATGGCGTGGTTTATGACGTCGGCGCATGGACCGATGTGTTGCCTGAGTTCGGTGCTGATTCGTTCGTCAAAACTGACCACTTTATGAATGGCCGTACCAACGGCGTTACAACTTACCGTAACAACGACTTCTTTGGCATGGTTGAGGGCCTGAAGTTCGCCATGCAGCATCAGGGCAGCAACCAAAATGATGGTCGTTCCGACAGCCAGGCCAACGGTACCGGTTTCGGCCTGTCTTCAAGCTATCAGATCATTGATGGCCTGAGTTTTGGCGCAGCTTATGCCTCGTCTAACCGTACCGCTGGCCAGAAAGCCAGTACCTATGGTAAGGGTGATAAAGCCGAGGTTTGGGCGACCGGTTTCAAATATGATGCCAATGGCGTCTATCTGGCTACCACATTTGCTGAAACTCGCAACATGAGATCCATTTCAGTTCCCACCACCGTTAATAACGTTACGACTAAAGTAAGTGGTTTTGCCAATAAAACCCAGAACGTGGAAGTGGTTGCACAGTATCTGTTCGACTTTGGCCTGAAGCCATCGCTGGCTTATGTTCAGTCTAAAGGCAAAGATATTGAAAATGGTGTCGGTGACGCAGATCTGGTTAAATATTTTGATGTAGGCGTTATCTATTACTTCAACAAAAACATGTCAACCATTGTAGACTATAAAATCAATCGTCTGGGTGATGACAACAAGCTGGGTCTGAATAACGATAACGTAGCTGCCGTTGCTCTGACCTATCAGTTCTGATTAAGGTTTTAAAATATACCACCACTGCAAATTATAGCTTCGGCTATTTCTAAGCGTTATTTTGCCGGGCTGCTGCGCCCGGCTTTTTGATTTGCACTTTTCTCTTCGAACAGGGCCTATTTTCTCTTAATGCGGTTATTAGCAAGCAAAGTGAAAATCTGCTTACCCACCAGCGTTTCATCCTGAGGGTTTACCACACCGTACGCAGCAGGATAAACATCAACATACTCAGCACCACCACTACCAGCATATTGCGCAGGAAATAGGCCAGAACGATGGCGAATAACGCCCCCCACAGGTAAGGGTTTTCAACAACAGGGCGCCACTCATCTCCGTTAAATGCAATGATCGGCCCACTGATGGCAGTCAATACTGCGGGTACCGAGAAGCTCAACAGGGTTCTCATCCGCTGTGACAGACGCACCGGCAGGTTGGGGGCCAGAAAACAGTAGCGGTTGAAAAAGAGGATCACGCCCATCAGCACAATAGTCAGCCAGATCATTCTCTTCCCCTGCTGCAAAATAAACCAACCAACATCGCCACCACAGTAGCGATAATCAGTGCGCCCGGAACCTGATAGTGGTGCAAGCCAATAGACAGCACCAGCGCAGTTAATACGCAGGCCAAAACCGGCAGATTACGCACCAGAGGCACCACGATAGCGATAAAGGTGGCGGCAATAGAAAAATCAAGCCCAAAGCTGCCGAGATCGCTGACGCTACTGGCGGCCAATACGCCAAGCAAGGTCGCCAGGAACCAGCAAAGATAAAATGCCAAACCGGCACCTAACGCATACCAGCGGTTGAAACGCGCCGGGCCGTGCTCGCCCGTCAGGGCAAACAATTCGTCAGTCAGCAGGAATGCCAGCACAACACGCCATTTAAGCGGCAATGGCGCAATACATTCCCGCAAGCGCAAACCGTAAAGAAAATGCTGGGCCGTCACAAAAAAAGTCGATACCAGAATGGCCAACAAACCTGCTCCAGACTTGAGCATGCCCATAGCGACTAGTTGCGATGCCCCGGCAAAAACAATCGCCGACATCCCCAAACCTTCCGCCGCCGTCAGGCCGCTCTCGATGGCCATTGAGCCCGCCAGAATACCCCAGGGTAATACGGCCAGACACAGCGGTAAGATCGCCATAGCCCCCTGCAACGCCGGTCGCAGACGCTGCATTGGCGCTTCCGCAAGTGTGGATTGGTAAGTCAAAAAGTTCACTCCCTTGATCTGCAAATTGATTCGATGTTTCCTGATAAAATTTCTATCCGATGATGTTGGGTAGCATCGGCGGCAACTGCTCAATTGCACAGACAGTCGCATAAGCGGCTTAGGCTGTCATCCTAATGATGAAATTGTACAAAAAACAGTTATAAGACACAGCCTAAATAACCATAAGAAACTGAATGCAACAAAATCGCGGGGTCGATGATAGTGAGGTGGCAGCGGTGTTGATACTATTGAAGGTGCCGACGCAGATACGGCGCACAGGTGAAACCACCAGAGACAGCGGGGGCAGGCAAGACAGGCATGGTCGCCTGTCGTAGCCAGCAGGTCTACTCAACTTAAACCCCGCATATAAACCATTATACCCTTCATACTTCAAGTTGCATGGGTGTTGGCTACGTCCGTTCGCACCAGTCACATAGTGGGCTATGCTCCTGGCGACTCTCGGACTTGCCGCCTACATGCAACTCGAATTATTTTGGGTATATGTCAATTATAAGAAACCGTAAAACTGACATCTGCATTAGCTGCGCCTTCGGTTACCGTCCCTGTAGACTGATAAGCGGCATAAAACGTTAACGTTGTCTCTTGTGTTGTAGACACACTTTTTCCCGATGACGCCGTATTGATTGGGATAAGAGAGGTTTTGTCGCTGTCATAAATGGCAACGCCTACATTTTGTGCTCCCCCTGGCTGGAGGGCTAAAAGTTGCGGATTGCCTGCGTCAATGTCACCTTCAAACGTCACCTGAACATCATCGTAATTGTTGGGACAATTATCAAGTTTGATCATAAAGGGCTGCAATGGCGTTTTTTTCCCTACACTGTTTAAATAACCGGTACTGAATGTTCCTAATGGTACCGTCTGATTGTTGCCAAAAGAAACGGAGCAGGACGCATTTTTGATTATCCCTGTGATGTTGAAAATAACATCCGCTGCCTGAAGCGTAGAAGTACAACTAATCAATAAGAAAGCGAAACTTTTCCAGAATATACGCATTATTGTTCTCTCTTGTTTATTGATCGCTTAGCCGCAACCATTATTGATAGGAAAAGGTCACGGTTGCTGCAGCATTTGCATTCCCGGGGGTGACTGATTGCTGGGTTCGGATATATCTAAAACTCAGAGGTACAGAAACCTGTTGGGCAGCCATCGTTGTTTTTCCCCCAACCTGAAACTGGTTAGGGTTATTTTTTGATGAGCTGTCCAACCCTAATGACTTGGCAATCGCTTCATTATTATAAAAAACCTGCACACCGACACCTTGAGCCGTAGAATCCGGTGTAAGTTGAATAATATTTGAGGTATTAGCAGAGTTTGAGGCATCAGAAACCGTCATCCAAGGCGTCACCCCTGAATCACAACTCAACTCTACCGCGGTTGAATATTCACCAAAGTTGCCATTAACCGGCGGTAATTCCTCGGGGGAAAACTCCCCTAATGGAATAGATACGTTTTTAGCGGTGGCAACCTGACAAGCAAGCGCATTCACATTTATTGTGGTGGAGTTTACATAGATTGCAGCCTGTGCTGTCAGAATAGATGTACTCCGATAACATTTGAAATCAGCAATTTTTTGCTGGGGAAACGCCATAGCACCAACACCAAGACTACCCGGCAATTTTACAAATGCAAATCGGACGTTAGCTCCTAAACTGATTGAGCCAGTTTGCCCTGTTGCAAATGGATATACTGTCTTTTGAGTGTCAGTTAGAGGAGTCCAACTCGCTGCATTAGTATCTTTGGCTCCCATAACCCAGCCGATACCTGGCATATTAGAGGCAAAAATACTATACGTTACGCCATCAATTTGTGCTGTATAGCCTGATAATGGTGATGATGACTCGATCACCGCCTTATTCATATTTGAGGAGTATTCGCAAAAACGCGCCTGACTGCCTGTGGCATTCCACGTTCCGGTCAATAAGTTAAAATCGGTTACTGCATCTGCCGGGTTAGTATACTGGATAGTTGGCGGTGATAAGGTCAAGTCCGCACTGTATCCAATTACCGAGTATGTTGTCATTAATAAGGATAAGAGTAATTTTTTCATTACATATCGCTCTCTAATTATTTGTGTCTGAAAAGGGATAACATTCAAGCCGCAGTGCAGGTGGCGGTGAGTTGCAGTACTGGCTGTTGTTTATTGTCAGGTAACACAAAGTTGGCCCAACACTGCCGGTCATTTCCCTCACCCCATTTCACATGCAAACGCCCTTTTTCAGGTAATCCATTCAGGTAGACTTCACCGTGTTCACCAACGATGCCGGTTATCGCTTCACTGCTGCTATTGTTGTTTTCAACGACAACAATGGCACCAAAGGGTAATGCGGTTCCGTTACGGGTTAATTTAATCAACGCCCGCCAACCCACTTGTGTCTTAAAGTCGGCCCTAACGACCGCGCCACGAGTCGGAACAACTGAAGCACTGTTATTCACCAGATCGACATGATCCCCAAGTGTCTCCACATTGAGTTGAACTCTGTTTCGTTGATAAGGCGTTAAATAAGGAACCACGGCATAACCCTGCGCGTTTGTCATCACCCCGGTGCGCCCCTGAACAGCAACATCATTTGCATCCGGCGCCCTGACGAGAGCCACGGTTTCACCTAACTGTTGAGAAGCGGTTATCCCGTCCTCATGCACGACTAACCCGCCGTACAGGCCATAGTTAATCCGCTGAGAATGTGCGCTGTAGCTGTAACCACCGTTTAGCGTACCGTTTCGCCCGGTGTAAGATGCTGAGGCGTTACCACTGCTTTGTTGGCCTTTGTTGCCATAGCTTTGTTGAACGCCATAATTCAATTTATTATCAAGAGCCTGGCCACTCATACCGAGCTGCATATTACTCATACCGCGATTATCACGACTCATCGATGTCGAGATTCGGCCACCAGATGTCAACGCATCAAATGGAAGACTCATATTGAAAGCGAACTGCTGGTTAGCTGAATTATTACCCGGTAGCTCACTGTAGGTATAATTGAAGCCATAGGTGATCTTTCCCCAGTTAGCGTTATATCCGGCACTCACCGTGGTTTCCTGTCCTTGTCGTCCCCAGAAATCTTGCTGGTAAGCATTGACGAACAACGAGCCATACGAACCGAGCGTTTGGCTGATATTCGCTTGAACACGAGAACGTTTATTGAAATGCGTACGCGCCTGATAATAATCGTTCGCTTCAGCGAAATCATAATATCCTTCCGTGGAATAACGATAGCCGGCTAGCGTGACAGTCGTACCACTGTTCAGTAAACTCTTGGCATATTGAAAACGATAGGACTGCCCTTGATATAATGAGTCTGTCGCTTCACCGTTAAATTGTGTTCTTGCGTTGGTAACATCAAAAGAAAATGCGCCCGCATCGCCTAAATTCAAGCCGGTTCCGAGTACCATCGCCTGATAGTCAGGTGAGTATAATCCACCACCATACAATGTAGCATTCCATGGTAAACCATATATCAATGTTGACTGAACAAAATAAGGCGCTTTAATTTGTTCAGCGTTAGTCCGGTATTTCCCCCCAGCCAAGGAATATTTTAGTTGACCTTCACGTTGCATAATAGGCACCGAAGAAAACGGCACGACAAAGGTTCTCTCACTGCCATCCATCTCTTCTACTGTGACATCCAGATTGCCGCTGGCCGATGTCGGATAGAGATCGGTTATTTCAAATGGCCCTGTTGATACATAGGTCTGATAGATAATATAGCCATTTTGTCTAACAGTAATCTTGGCATTGCTTTGAGCAATACCTCTCACCACCGGGGCAAAACCACGTAAACTGTAAGGTAACATGCTGTCATCAGAGGCAAGGCTGGCACCCGTAAATGACACACTGTCAAAAATGTTTCCTGAGGTTGACGTTTCCCCTATCGTAAACTGACTCTTGAGTAGTGCAATATCCCGTTCTAAGTAAGTATTGATACTTTCCCAATGGTGGCCGTCATTATTCTGAGAATAGACAGAATAATTACGCAAGCGCCATGCGTCGAGGTTTAACCCACTACGCAAGCTTAGAAAGTTGGCATGCTGTACTTCATTTTTTTTCTGCCAGGTTTTAGAACCGGTGAAACCATAGTTTAGTGTCAATGCTGTAATGCCTTGATCCCACTGTTCTGGGGATACATAACCCCGCGCGGTTGATTTCATCGCAATCTGTGGAATATTCAGCAGCAATTTTTGCTGTGGCAAATCAAGTTTTGTCGTAGCGCCAGTAATATACTCTACCAGTGACGTAACTACGGTATCGTCAGTAAGATCAGAGAATTCAGATGACGCTTTCGGGTTTAGTCCCCAATCGACCAGCTGTTGTTTGGTCAATTCAGGAAGTAACTGATTAGCATCATTAGCAATAAAATTAATGGTATTCAAACCAACGGGTTCGTTATTTATATAGACATCCACCATATAGGTGCCCGGCAATTGCCCTTCAGATTGAGCAAAAGCCGACAGGCTGTCAATATCAGCAATAGATTGCATGCCTCTTTTATCCAGAGAGCTGGGGCTAAAGTAATCACTGGCCCTGGCATTCTTCACCCACTCTCCTGAGCATAATGCAGCGGCGATCAATAATGAAAGAGGGAAATAACGAAATCCTTTCGTCGATAAACAATTATTTTTATTATTAGAAGCGTTGGTTTTTTTCATGATAATCTATCACTTACCGAATATACGTTACTTTCTGTTTACTACCAGGCACGATGAATACTCCTCCACTTTATATGTAATAGAGGGGGAGTCACCCAGACAGTCGTGAATACATTTTATTTTTTAACGTGAGTATTCACAGCGGTTCTAGCACCATAATCATTAATCACAGACCAGTTTATCTGTAATTCAGAGGATGAGGCCACAGCAGGGATAGACCAGCTCTTTTCACTCATCGGGGCAATCATCCCAGGGTTTGGCAGTTCACGACCGTTTATATTCAATGAACCCATTGAAATATAGAATGGTGTCGGGTTCTTGGCAAAAACCTGATTTCCAGCACGATAGAAACTCACTTTCTTATAAGATCCCACCGCATCTTGTGTCGTTAACGATGCTGGGCGATAAAACAATTTAACACGGCTATTTACTGAAATGTTTAATTGGTTTTTTGCATTCGGATCCGATGTTGGTATCGATTTTATATTAAGCCAAAAAACAGATTCACGGTTATCAGGCAAATTACCGGTTTTAACGATCCTCAATGCACTGGATGAGTCTGCATTTAAGCGAAACAAAGGAGGTGTAACAATAAAAGGAATGTCACGAGCCTCTTGCTGCTCGATATTACTTAGCCAGGATTGAATTAAATAAGGTGAATTATCCGGATTGCGAATAGAAACAGAAAGTTCTTTCCTGTTCTCATCATAAATAAACCGAGTTCCGCCGATCACGACTCCAGCATAACTTTCAAATGTTAATACCAATAAGAATAACCCAATAAAAGGCTTGATGTATTTTGATAACACGGATTGTCTGCTCCTCAAAAATATGTCTATTGGTTCCACCCTGACTAGATGGAACCAATATACTCAGTGATTACTCGTAAGAGATATCAAGAGTAACGTCTGCATTAGCGGCACCTTCACCGACTGAACTGCCCGTTGTCATATAGCTGGCATAGAAAGTGTAATCGCCAGTTTGCGCAGTCAATGGGATGGATACAGTACGATCATTAGGTGAAATGATGTCAGCAGTATTAGAAGATTTGTAAATGCCGATGCCGACATTGCTTGCTGTTTCTACGCCAGTATCAATAGCGAACAGCTCTGGATTGGTGGCATCAACTGCTCCACTAAAACGAATGTTTGCCTGGGTCATATTCGGGCAGTTTGACAGGCTGATGGTGATAGGTTTGAGATCGGTTGTTGCACCAACATTGTTTTGATAGCTGGCAGTGCTCCAGGTATCCAGGTTTACGCTAACTGAATTGCTGCTGTTAGCTTGTGAGCCGTTAATATTGATTTCACAAGGGGCATCAGTAAATGCACCAGAAAAATGAATAGTGCCATCGATAGCGCTAGCAGCGTTGGTTAATGCTAACAGGGATACAGCAATGATTGTCTTTTTCATCATACTTCCATTCTAACGTTTACGTTGTAACTTTAAAGAAGAGTTGCAGGAAACTTCTTCTTACCGTTCGTTTAAGAGGATATTTACCCTCTAACCTTAATGTATTTTTTATCAGAGAAACGCGTTCATTTTCAGTCTCTCATGTAAATGTAATGCCTGGTTTAGAATATAGCTTATTAATCTCCTTGTGTTTATGTAAATAATAAAATTACAATGTGGTTAACTCTTTATCTGGGAGGGGATTTTACACAAGTCATAATTATTAACCATGCGATATTACTTATTATCTTGATGCCTCATTCCTACAGCTGTATGAATAATCTTGGTAATGGGGGAGGTTAAATTCCAATAGAACAAAATGTACGCTAGTGAAGTAACTGTCTGATATATAGCAACATGATAGACATAGAGAAACGCCATCAATACGGTGTATTTTTAATCGAAAGTGCATTTAATGGATACCCATATCCGTTAATCGATTTTTCAGACGATTATTTTTCCTTACTCCGTGAGGGATTCAGGTTCGATTACGTCATCCGCATGAAAGGAAATATTCAAGTGACAGGCTGCAAATGACACAGTGGTCCTATCAATACCCGGCTTCCACCGTTTGAGTCTGCGACGGCATCGCATAAATCGGGCATTGAACGGCTCAATGAGAATGCACATTCGGCAAGGATCAGGCCTGTTGCACCGCCGGCGGAAAATCCTACGAAACCAATCTGGTCAGCGTCGATATGTGATGAGAGCGCTGGTAACCTGAGCGTTTCTGTCAAACGGCTGAGATCTGCATAGTGCGGCCATAGATAAATAGTGCTGGTTGAACTGGCACGGCTCAATTATCCCCTGGACGGATCCATACTGACTACGATATATCCCTGCCGTGCCTGCCCAGAGAGGAAACAAGGTCATAATGCCCCCACATGCTTCCGCTACTCCCGTGAGATAGTAATATCGACGGGTAACACTTCTCTCCGACAGATGCCTAACGGAGGCATACACTTGGTATGGGCTAGGCTGCGAACCAGGAAAAAATGCGGCAGCTTACATCGGGCGATATTCAACAAAACCCTCAATCTCAAAGGTCTTGAGCCCCACAGCATTAATACTGGCGGCTTTTACGTCTACTGCGCAGATAAAAAGTTTGCTGACAGTTTCTTCAAAAACATATCGTTAAATCCAATGGGTAAGCTAAGTTGCACAGCCGAACTCCGTTACATTGGAGCTATCGACCTAGGCTGTGTCCCTTAATTGCACGCGAGCGCCGCTGGCGGTCATTTGCGCACAGAGCAAGGCGAGAGCCGCGAGGTTTGGTGGACCAAATAAGCGGCGAACAACGCCGCAATGCGCGCAAATGGCCCCAGCCCGAAGGGTCGCGCCCCAAAAGCCCGTTTTCTGTGTTGTCGGGCTTGAACAGAGGGCCACTCTGCCCTTCACCCTCCGCCTTGATAACGGGCTTTTGGGTCTGCGACGGCACCACGGGCAATTAAGGGACACAGCCTAATACTCTCCAGAAACTGGCGTTGGTAAAGGTTCACCCGCCCCACTCTCTGGCAGCGCGATCGCCGCACTGCGCCAGGCAGTATAGATCGCCAGCAAAGGTGCTACGGCAAACGCCAGAAATAACCAGTGGGCTGAGTTGGTCGCTCCGGCAACACCACCTGGCGAATTGAACACGGCAAGATTGGTCACCATCCCAGCTAACGCAGCACCAAGCGCGGTAGCGAACATCTGCACCGTAGTAATAGACGCACCAGCGATACTTTTATCTTCCTGAGGCGTTACCTGCAAGACGCGAGTCAGTAAATGTGGCCAGCCGAAACCGATGCCAAAACCAACCAGCGTCAGGGCAACCATAATCGGCCACAGCGCCAGCCAATGGCCGCTGGAGGACGTTGGCACCAGTATCGCCAATGCCAGTAACCCGATCAACACCAGGATCGGTCCACTGATGATCGCCCGGCGGATCCCAGCACTACGCCAGCCGGAACTAAGAATTTCAGCCAGCGTCCAGCCTGCAGCCATCATCGCTGCCATGTAACCAGAAATCAGCGGTGATTGCCCGTGTAAGGTTTGCAGGAAGTAAGGGACAAAAATCTCACTGGTCATACCGATCACCAGCAATAAGACCGTTATATATAACGAAGCGAGTGCCGAACCCCGGCGCAGTGCTGAATAAGGTAACAGGCGTGCGGCGGAATATTCTTCACGGCGAATAAGCCAAACCATCATTAACAGCGCCAGAATAATGCCACCGACGTTAACCCAACCACTATCAGCCAGGCTGCCTGCAGAAACCACCAGCACTGCCCCGGCCAGTAACAACAGTTGTATCACAGGTAATGGTGCCGCTTGCTGCTGTAATTCCCCCTTAGGCAAAGTATGGAAAGTAAAAGCGGCATACAGCAGCATAATTGGCAGCAGGATACCAAATGCCCAGCGCCAGGCGTTCAACTCGGCAAAGATCCCACCGACGGCTGGCCCCACCAGGGTGGCGATCCCCCACATGGCAGAAATCAGTGCCATCGCACGTGGCCAGAGCCGCTGTTCAAATACCAGACTCACCATGGCGTATGACAGTGCAAAAATAAGTCCGCCGCCAAAACCTTGTACAGTGCGGCCAATCAGCATCACCGGCATTGAAGGCGCCAACGCACATAACATGGCCCCGATGATAAAGAACAACGAAGCCACCAGGTAGGCACCGCGCGCACCATAGTGGCTGAGCAGGCGCGCCGACAAAGCAGAACCCAGTATTGAAGCGACTACAAACAGCGTGGTATTCCAGGCATAGAGATCCAACCCACCAATATCTTGTACAACGGAGGGCAGGATCGTGGTCGCGACCAGAATATTAGTCGCGTGGAGTCCAACACCAAGCGACAGGGCCAGAGCACTTGCAGCATTTTGCCCAGAAAAGAGATCTCCCCAACGGCTTTTATCATCGGTTTTCACATTTATCGTCCTGTATTCAGAGATATGATATTGAGTTGAGTGTTATATTAAGTTAAATTTAACAAGTAATATCTTGGAATAAGTAAGACCGAGGTGATGTGATATGTCAAGAATAAACTTGGAAAATGGGGAGTGCGCAGCACGTTCGGTCAGTGAGCGCCTGCTGAAGCTATTAAAAACCCAGGGCCCTCAACAAGCCTCCGAGGCAGGAAAAGTACTTGGCACCACTGGGGAAGCCGCCCGTCAGCAATTCGTCAAACTGGCAAAAGAAGGTCTGGTCGAAGCCAAAGCCGAAACGCGTGGGGTTGGTCGTCCGGTGCAGCTTTGGCAATTGACCTCTGCCGGTAACGCCCGTTTTCCCGATGCACATGCCGAATTAACGGCGCAACTGCTACGTACGGTACGCGACAAGCTGGGTGAACAAGCGATAGATTTGCTGATCGACTGCCGCGAACAGGAAACGCGCATCAACTATAAGCAAGCGATGATAGGTGCAAACAACCTGGCTGAACGCGTCTCCCGTCTGACGGATATCCGCTGCCGCGAGGGCTATATGGCCGAATGCAGTGAGTTGAAAAATGGCGCGTTTCTGCTGGTAGAAAACCATTGCCCAATCTGTTCCGCAGCTACGGTCTGCCAAGGATTCTGCCGCGCCGAACTGCGGGTATTTGCTGAAGTGTTACAAGCGCAGGTAGAACGCATCGAACATGTTCTGACCGGCTCCCGCCGCTGTGCTTTTCGGATTTCAATGCTGTAATTCCTCTCTGCAAAAGTTGTACAAGAAATTTTTTTTTGTACAACTTGCCATTCACCGACTATGGTTAATTCACCAAGTGGCTGAGGTGGGGTATGCGGAATGGCGTTGTACACAATTAGTGAAGTTGCAGAGCTTTGCGAGATTAACCCCGTCACATTGCGCGCTTGGCAACGTCGCTATGGCTTATTGAAGCCGCAACGTAGCGAGGGTGGGCATCGCCAGTTCAATGAGCAGGACGTTGCACGTATCCATACCATTATCAGTTGGATGGAACGCGGCGTTCCTGTCAGCCAGATAAAACCCTTGCTGGATAATCCAACCGCGATTGAGCACGATATTAACTGGAACGGACTACAACAACAGTTGCAGGCACTGCTACACATTCCTGCCCCCGCTAAATTGCGCAGCTGTCTGTTTGAGCAGGGCCGCGAATACCCACCACAGATCCTCATCAACCACGTGTTACGTCCGTTACGTATGCAATTATTCGGTCCGCATGAACTGTTCCAGGCGTTACGCGCCCTGCTGGATGGCATCATCATCGAATACGCGACCTTTTGCATGAACAGCTCGCGTAAAAAAGCCGGTAAAACCGCTCTGCTGCTGGGTTGGGGCAAAAACGACCCGATTGAACTGTGGATGCACGCCATCGTGCTGGCGAAAGCGGGCATGCACCTCGATATTCTGCCCGAAGCGCTAGAGCATCCACCGCTTAGCCTATTCAAGGCCGATCGTTATTTTATCGCTACCGAAGGTTCTCTTAATACCTACCGGCGCAAACAGTTGGCTGCCTGGCGTCTGACCGGCCTGGATATAACGCTGGTTGGCAGTACGGCGTTACTGGCTGAACACGTGGAGCACAACAATGGGAACGTCTGAGACGCTTATGACCCGCTTTTCGCAGCTTTATACTTCGCTCGATGATGCTGCGTTAGATTCATTGTATGAGGTTTACCACTGCTCGATTCAGTTTATCGATCCCTTAGGAGAACATCGTGGCCTAAAGGCACTAGATAACTATTTTCGCCAGCTACTCACCAACGTGAGTTACTGCCATTTTTCCCTGACCGACGTGCAATATGACGAAAATCAGGCGGCGGTGTGTTGGCAAATGAAGTATGCCCACCCGCGTCTAGAGCGGGGGCGTGAGCTCACGCTTGAAGGCATCAGTCGGCTACGTTTTGCCGACCAAAGGATCATTTATCAACGGGACTACTACGATATGGGTGCCATGCTCTACGAGCACATCCCACTGCTTGGGAAAATAGTACTAGGCATAAAACGGAGGATGCAGTAATGAAGCGTGTACTGATCACCGGGGCAAGCTCCGGCATCGGGCAACAGTTAGCCTTGGATTATGCAGCGCACGGCTGGCAGGTCACTGCATGCGGTCGCAATGAAACCCGGTTGGCTGCCTTGCGCGAGCAACATTCGGCAATCACCCCCCTCTGCTTCGATGTCACCGATCTGGTCGCTACCCGTGAAGCTCTGGCAACAAGTACAGCGGAATTGGTGATCCTTTGTGCAGGAACCTGCGAATACCTAAACGACGGTGTAGTGGATGCAGAACTGGTCGCACGCGTGCTCAGCACCAACCTACTGGGGCCGGTCAATTGCCTTGATGCCTTGTTACCCCGGTTGCAGGCCGGTTCACGGGTAGCTCTAGTGGGTTCAACCGCCAGCCTGGTGCCCTTGCCACGGGCGGAAGCCTATGGAGCCTCGAAAGCCGCGCTGGCCTATTTTGCACGCAGCTTGGCGGTGGACCTGACAAAGCGTGGTATCAGCATTTCCCTGATACTCCCCGGTTTTGTTGCTACTCCGCTGACGGATCGTAACGACTTCGCTATGCCGATGATCATTACACCCGCTCAAGCATCAACTTATATCCGTCAGGGACTGGCTAAAGGCCGTGCCGAGATCGCCTTTCCTCCGGTGTTCGCGGCTCTGTTACGGATAACAGCAATACTGCCCCAGGCGCTACAGCGCTGGCTGGCAAAACGTATGGTGAGGTAAAACAATGAAGATCGCCATTATTGGCAGTGGCATTTCTGGCCTGACCTGTGCCTGGAAACTGGCACCCACACATCAGGTTACGCTGTTTGAAGCCAACGATTATCTCGGCGGGCATACTGCTACGGTGGATGTCACGTTGGAGGGGCAGCACTACGCTATTGATACCGGTTTTATCGTCTATAACGAGCGCACCTATCCCAATTTTATCGCCTTACTGGCTGAACTGGGTATTAGCGGCCAACCAACGGAGATGAGTTTCTCCGTTACCCATCCCGACAGCGGGTTGGAGTACAACGGCCACACGCTAAATACTCTGTTTGCCCAGCGCCGTAACCTGCTCAACCCGCGTTTCTATCGTTTTTTGCTAGAGATCGTGCGTTTCAATCGCTTGTGTAAAAAGCGTCTGAGTGAAGCAAGCATTGGCAGCGAAACCCTTGATGAATTCCTGCAACAGAACGCCTTTTCGCTCTATTTTGCTCAGCACTATCTATTACCCATGGGGGCCGCTATCTGGTCTTCTTCAATGGCCGACATGCGCCAGTTTCCTTTGGCGTTGTTCCTGCGTTTTTTTGATCACCATGGCCTGTTGGATGTGACCAATCGCCCGCAATGGTTCGTAGTACCGGGCGGTTCACGGGAATATGTACGCCGCATGCTGACCGCATTAGCAGGCAAAATTACTTTATATCTGAATACTCCGGTTCAACGGGTTGAGCGCCACCCGCAGCATTGTCTGATCCATAGTGCCCTGGGGGAACAGCAATTCGATCAGGTGATTTTCGCCTGCCATGCCGATCAGGCTTTGCATCTGCTGTCTGAAGTCAGCCCTTTAGAGCAACGTATTTTGAGCCAGTTGCCCTACCAGGCTAATGAAGTGGTTTTGCATACCGATACGCAATTATTACCGCGCCAACGCCGCGCCTGGGCAAGTTGGAACTATCTGTTACCTGCCAATGAAGGGCTGGCTGAAGCCCAGCGGGCCAGCGTAACCTACAATATGAACATTCTGCAGGGATTGCAGGCACCACATACCTTCTGCGTCACCCTTAACCCACAGCAGGCTATTGAACCGACGAAGATCCTGCGACGCTTCAATTACTATCACCCGGTATTTAATCAGGCCAGTGTGCAGGCACAGCAACAGCGCTCGCTGATTAATGGCCAACAGAATACCTGGTTCTGTGGCGCTTATTGGTACAATGGCTTCCACGAAGATGGCGTGCGCAGTGCGCTTGATGTCACTCAAGCCCTATTGCAGGCGCAGCCGGTATGAACAGCGCTTTGTATGTAGGCAACGTTCGCCACCGTCGTTTTACCCCGGTAGTGCACAGTTTCGATTATCGTATTTTCATGCCGTTGATCGACCTTGACGAACTGGGCCAGTTGCCTGCGCTGGGCATTGCACTGGAACGCTTTGCCCCCGCTTCGTTTTACCGCCGTGACTATCTCGGCGGTGGCGATATAAAAGCCAAAGCCCAGCAACGCATCGCTGAACTGACCGGTGAAAAACTGGCTGGCCGGGTGATGCTGCTCTGTCAGTTACGTTATCTGGGCTGCTACTTTAATCCGGTCAATTTTTACTATTTGTATAACGATGACGGCGAACTGCGCTGGCTATTGGCTGAAGTGTGCAATACGCCGTGGAATGAACGCCATACCTATGCAGTAAAACCCGATGGGACACTCCCAGTAGCCAAGCAATTCCACGTTTCGCCGTTCAACCCGATGGATATGACCTATCACTGGCGGCTTTCTGCACCGGCACACCGTCTGCGGGTTCATATCGAGAATCACCGCGCCACACGCGAATTCGACGCTACGTTACTGCTCTACCGGCAGCCCCTGACGCCAGCCACGCTGCGTCACCAATTGTGGCGTTTGCCATTGATGACGTTAAAAACTGCCGCTGCCATTTACTGGCAAGCACTGAAATTATGGCTAAAACGTACCCCTATCTACCCTCACCCCGCCACAGGCGGCAAGGATAAACTATGAGCTCCCCGGAATATTCCCTGCGCCGCAGCGCACTCATTTCCGGCCGCAACAAGAGCGCGCGCCACATTATTTTCACCCTTTTGCAGCAGTTACAGGGGGGAGGGCTAATTTTGCGCGAGCCGGGTATTGGGGAAACACGCTTTGGCGACACTAACGCTCCTTTGCAAGCGGAGGTTGATATCTGCGATCTACGCGCCTACAGCCGGGTGCTGTTCGGCGGCAGCATCGCCGCTGGGGAAAGTTACATCGATGGCGACTGGAGCAGCCCAGATCTGACCTGTCTGTTACAACTGCTCGCCAGCAATATGCAGTTGGTGGACAAGTTGGAGTCACGCTTGAGTTGGATCACCGCCCCCTGGCATGGATTGGTGCATCTGTGGCGCAGTAACAGCCAACGTCAGGCGCGGCGCAACATTGCCGCGCACTACGATCTGGGTAACCACTTTTATCAACAGTTTCTCGATCGTGACATGCTTTATTCCAGCGCGCTGTTCAGCGAAACGGATCTGACGCTGGAACAGGCACAGCAGGCAAAAATGCGCCGTCTGTGCGAGCAGTTGGATCTGCAACCTACCGATCACCTGCTGGAAATTGGCACCGGTTGGGGGGCTCTGGCCGAGTTTGCCGCACGCGAGTATGGCTGCCGGGTAACCACCACCACCATCTCCCAGGCACAATACGATTACGCCTGCCAGCGTATCGCACAGGCCGGGCTGACAGATCGGGTTACGCTGCTGTTTGAAGATTATCGCCAACTTAAAGGCCAATACGACAAGCTGGTTTCGGTAGAAATGATTGAAGCCGTTGGTAAACGTTTTTTGCCGCTATTTATCAAACGCTGCGAGCAGTTGCTGAAGCCAAAAGGAAAGATGGTCTTGCAAGCCATCACCATCAGCGATCAGCGCTATAAGCAATACAGTCGCAGTGTGGATTTTATCCAGCGCTATGTGTTCCCCGGTGGCTTTCTGCCTTCCATTACCGCCTTGTGCAACACGTTGACACACCATAGCGATCTGGTGATGTGCGATCTGTACGACATAGGCCGGGACTATGCCCGCACCTTACAGGAGTGGCGGCAACGTTTTGAGCATCACTGGCCAACTTTGCATAGCCAGGGATTTGACGAACGTTTCCAGCGCCTGTGGCGTTTTTATCTCTGCTACTGCGAGGCCGGGTTCTTGGCCCGCACGATTAGTACGGTTCAGTTAAGTGCCGAACGCCGATAAACCAGCTCAGGGGACTTTTGATGCGAATATTGTTAATACTGCTGCTTTGCTTGAGCAGCCTGCCAGCGCAAGCCGACAATTGGCTGACCTGGCCCACGGTAGGTAGCGCCAAGTTAAGTTGGGGGCCATTCGACATCTATTTCTCTGTGTTACGAACCCCTGCTGGACGATACCAGGCCAATCAGTGGCCACAGGCGTTAAGTATTAACTATCAGCGTGATATTGCCGCCGCCGATCTGGTGGAGGCAACGCAAGATCAGTGGCAAGCGATGGAAATAGCCGTTCCTGCTGAGCAACAACAGCGTTGGCTGGCGCAGTTGTCCGCCATTTGGCCTTCAGTGCAGAGCGGTAGCCAGATTACCTTTGTCGGCGATGACAACGGCGGGCTTTTCTATTACCGCCCACAACCGGATCAGCCAGTGCGGCAGATTGGTGAACGTTTCGACATTGCTTTTCGTGATGCCTTTCTCGCCATATGGCTATCGCCTGCAACGCAATATCCCGCCTTACGGCAACAATTGACTGGGGGTTCTTGATGAATATAAAACGCCTGTTTATGGTCTTGCTGATTTTGCTGGCAGGATGCAGTGCAGACATCAGTGACTACCGTTCGGAAAAACCCACTTTTGATCTGTTCGGCTACTTTAGCGGCGAAACTCGCGCATGGGGTATGGTGCAGGATTATCAGAATAAACAAATCCGACGCTTTGAGGTGGTTATTCAAGGAGATGTGGTCGGCGACACCCTGACGCTGCATGAAAAATTTGTCTATAACGATGGTGAGCGACAGACCCGAACCTGGCGCATCACCAGAAACCCGGATGGCACCTATCAGGGAACAGCGGGTGATATCATTGGCGTAGCCCATGGAAATACCGAAGGAAATGCGTTCAACTGGCGCTATGATATGGAAGTGAATACTGATAACGGTATGGTGAAGTTGCACTTTGACGACTGGCTGTACCGCCAGGATGAAACCCATGTGTTCAACCAAACTTCGTTGCGCAAGTTTGGTTTGGAAGTGGCCAGGGTCACGCTGTTTTTTGCCAAGACGCCTGCCCAAGCGCAGTAACGCTGGCAGGTAATGTCGGCCTGGCATTGCCAGGCCGAGTTATATTTGGTCGGTTTAATACATTTCGCCAGTGTCGTAAAAAAGCATTGATTATCAGCTATGCCTTAGGGTTTACTAAGTCTCCTAACCATTTCTCATCCTACCGAATAATAAAAACCATGCTGAGCCAACAGAATCGTCATCTCCTGCCATTAATAGGGGCGCTATTCACGCTATATATTGTCTGGGGATCGACCTACTATGCCATCAGGCTCGGTGTTGAAAGCTGGCCACCATTGATGATGGCAGGCATTCGTTTTCTGGTTGCCGGTATTATCCTGTTTGGTTTCCTGCTGCTGCGCGGCCATGCTCTGCCTACCCTGAAACAGTGGCTATCCGCTGGCCTCATCGGCATCCTGCTGTTAGCCGTGGGGAACGGTCTGGTTACGGTGGCGGAACACCAGGATGTTCCCTCAGGAATTGCCGCAGTGATGGTCGCCACGGTCCCCTTGTTTACTCTGCTCTTTAGCCTGTTCTGGGGGATCCGCAATACCAGACTGGAATGGGCTGGTATTGCTCTCGGCCTGGTGGGTATTGTGCTGCTTAACACCGGCAATAACCTGATAGGTAACCCGACCGGTGCATTATTAGTGCTGCTGGCCTCCGCCAGTTGGGCTTTCGGCTCGGTGCTCAGTTCGCGTATTTCACTCCCAGCAGGAGCAATGGCCGGAGCGGCAGAAATGCTGGTCGCTGGCGTGGTGCTGACAATTGCCAGCCAACTTAGCGGTGAGCATCTCGATAAAATGCCAAGCCTGAGCAGTTTTCTGGCGCTCGGTTATCTGATTGTTTTCGGTTCGATGTTGGCCATCAGCGCTTATATGTTCCTGCTTAAGAACGTGCGCCCGGTGGTGGCAACCAGCTACGCTTATGTCAATCCAGTGGTGGCCGTGCTGCTCGGTGTCGGCTTTGCAGGTGAGACACTGGCTCCGCGTGAGTGGCTGGCGCTGGTGGTGATCGTCTCCGCCGTGGTCTTGGTGACGCTGGGTAAATATCTTTTTGTGAGGCCACCTCAGGTGCAACCCGCCGAGTAGCGGTTAAAATGCGCCTTGTTTCACCCGGCCAAGGGATTATACTTGCCGCTGTTCTGAACAACCTGCGAAATAATAATCATGCTGAAAAAAGCGTTCATCGTCATCATCGCTCTGTGTGCCTTCAGTTCTCTGGGCGGCGTGTTCCTGGCCGGGCTGAATATCTATACCCGTTCCACTACGCCACACCAAGAGACTACTACCAACGACACTTCCACCCACAGCGAACCAGCCAAGACCATTCAAGCCAAGTAAAGTGCTACTGACAGCCGGTAATAACGGCTGCCTTTGCCTTCATCCTGCGGAAGATAAGACAGTGACCGCCTGTTGGCGCCAAGCGGTGAGGTAGCGTACCCAGCGTTCAAATAACATGTCAGTAATGATCGCCAGCAGCGCGACCACTACTGCGCCCTGGATCACATAGGCGGTGTTGAACCCACTCAGTCCGATAATGATTGGTGAGCCTAGCGTTTTGGCACCTACCGTCGAAGCAATAGTGGCTGTGCCAATATTGATAATGACTGAAGTCCGCAGCCCCGCGACAATCACCGGGGCAGCCAAGGGCAGCTCGACACGCCGCAGAATTTGCCAACGGCTCATGCCGACACCTTGGGCCACTTCCCGCGTCGCCGCGGGTACGGATTCAATCCCAGCCAGCGTACCTTGCAGGATTGGCAACAAGCCGTACAACACCAGCGCAATAATGGCCGGCTGTTCACTGAATCCCATCACCGGTACAGCAATAGCCAGCACCGCTACCGGCGGGAAGGTTTGCCCAACCGCCACCACGGTTTCCACCAGCGAACGAAACTCCCGCCCCGCCGGCCTTGTAACGGCGATACCGGCAGCCACGCCAATCGTCGCCGCGATCAGGCTCGATACCGCAACCAGCAGTAAGTGGGCCTGTAACAGCGAAAAGAAACTGTCTTGCTGATAGACCGGCCGATCCAGATCCGGGAACCAGGCGGCAAACAGGCCGTGTAACTGGTTCATGCCAAACACCAATGCCAACAACAGCGTGATGACCCACGGCAAGGGATCGCACAACCATCGGCACCAGCTAGGTGATGCGCTATAGCGGCTCATGGCAGTGCCTTTGGCGTTATTAAATCGCTGAAGTGGATCACTCCAAGCTGTTCCCCCTGTTCACCGATTACCGGCAGACATTCACTGCCCCTGGTGACAAACACCGAAAGTGCATCGCGCAGGCTCATGGTTGCACCAATCGGCTCACCTGCCGCACTACCCGGCCGCATGCGTTCTGCCACCGTCCCCAGTGCCAGCAGTTTGATACCCCTATCACTACGGCCAAAGAAATCACGCACAAAATCGTTTACCGGGTGGGTTAACAAGGCCATTGGCGTGCCCTGTTGGACCACTCGCCCTTGGTCAAGTAAGACGATGCGATTGGCTAAGTGTAATGCTTCATCAATATCGTGAGTCACCAGTACAATAGTGCGCCCCGACAGTTGATGGATACGTACCATCTCCGCCTGCAGTGTGGCCCGAGTCACCGGGTCGAGCGCGCCAAAGGGTTCATCCATTAGCAGGACCTCCGGGTCGGCGGCAAGCGCACGCGCTACGCCCACCCGCTGCTGCTGGCCGCCCGACAACTGATGTGGATAGCGGCGGAACAGTTCAGGTTCCAGATGCAATAGCTCCATCAGTTCGGTAACGCGATCGCGAATACGTGCGCGAGGCCATTTCAACAATTGCGGCACCGTGGCAATATTCTCTTCCACCGTCCAGTGTGGAAACAGGCCAATCGACTGAATGGCATACCCCATGCGGCGGCGTAAATCCTGCGGTTTGAAATTATGGATCTCTTCACCAGCAAATCTGATTTTTCCCTCATCATGTTCGATAAGCCGGTTTATCATCTTCAAGGTGGTCGATTTTCCCGACCCCGAAGTACCGATCAGGACAGTGAATTCCCCCGCCGCAATGTTTAGCGTGAGGTTATCCACCGCAGGTTTGCCCTGAAAAAGTTTGCTTACCCGCTCAAAGTTAATCATCGACGCGTCACTTCCAGCATAGAAATCATGAATTTAAATAGTGAATCGACCATCACCGCCATGACGATCACCGGGATCACGCCAAGCAGCACCAGATCCAACGCGCTACTGAGCAGCCCCTGAAACACAATGGCACCGAAACCCCCAGCCCCGATCAGTGCGGCCACCACCGCCATCCCCACGGTTTGCACCGCGAGGATACGCACACCGGTGAGCAATAGCGGCAATGCCAAGGGTAATTGCACCGCTAAGAAGATCTGCCATCGTGTCATCCCCATACCACTGGCGGACTCGATCACGCTGGCTGGAACACTTTGCAAACCAGCAACCACACTGCGTACCAGCGGTAACAGCGCATAAAGTACTAATGCCACAATGGCGGGAGCCATGCCGATGCCACTGATGCCTAGCGTTGCCAGCCAAGGCAGTGCCGCAACCAATCCCGCCAATGGCGCAATCAACAGGGCAAATAAGGCGATTGAAGGTACGGTCTGGATAATATTGAGCGTAGAGAAGATCGGCGTTTGCCAACGGCTTGAGCGAAAACAGAGCACCCCTAGCGGTACGCCAATCAACAGCGTTGGCACCAGGGTAGCCAGTAAGATCGTCAGATGTTGCAATAGCGCAGCGTCAAACACATCCTGCCGGTTATAGTATTCTTTCAGCAGCGAAAGGTGATCTAGTTGGTGTGTAAACAGTAGCAACAGTGCCGGGATCATCACGACACTGTTTCCCAACACGCGCCACAGGTGCGATGGCGTAACCCGCGTTACGGCATCTGTAGCAATCAACCCGCTCAACGCTGCCATCAGCCAGCAGCCGCTCCCCCAGGATGTGCGTGCCAGGGCAGAACCCTGCAGCGCCAGTTGCCGGGCGGCATAACCACTCAGCCAGAAGATCAGGGCCAACAACAGCGCCGCTACAAGCGCGGTCAGCATGGACCGTTGGCGTGTCGGTGCCAGCACGCTGAGAATGGCCAGCACAAACATCGGTAGCAACAGCCACAACGCCGGGCCATGCAGCAGAGAAATCAGGGAAATTCCCTTACCAGACAGCAGACGATTGGGAGCATAACTGAGGAATGGTAAGCCAAATGCTGCCAACAGCAACAGGGTTAGCAGTGTCAGCAGTACGCGATTTTTTAACACAGTAGTCAAAGCCACTCCATGGTTCCGGTTATCCTCTTGCTCTTTATACGCTAACGTTGCTGGCTAGATAGGCGTTGCTTGACTGTACCTACCCTGCCAGCGAAATAGAGATTATTTAACTAACCCTTTCTCTTTCAGATAATTGGCGGCTACCTGCTTGGCATCCTGCCCTTCGACCGCAATTTGTGCGTTTAATTTCTGCAACGTAGGCCCGTCCAGCGTTGCAAAAACCGGCTTGAGCAACTCGGCAATATTAGCATGCTGCTTTAAGGCCGCTTCGCGGATGATCGGAGCCGGTGCGTAGATCGGTTGTACACCCAGCGGATCTTCCAACGTTTGCAGCCCCAGCGCAGCCACTGGACCATCCGTTCCATAGGCCATTGCCGCATTCACTCCCGAGGTCTGTTCCGCAGCGGCTTTGATGGTTACCGCCGTATCGCCACCCGCCAGCGAGAGCAACTGATCCTGGTTGAGCTTGAATCCATAAGCATTCTGGAAGGCCGGTAACGCGTCTGGGCGCTCGATAAATTCAGCCGACGCGGCCAGCTTGAACTTGCCGCCGCCATTGATCCACTTTGCCAGATCCGCCAGGGATTTAAGATGATTGGCCGCTGCCACATCCTGACGGATCGCAATAGTCCAGGTATTGTTCGCCGGAGCCGCATCCAGCCAGACAATCTGGTTTTGCTTATAGTCGAGCTGTTTCACCTTATCAAACCCAGCCTGGGCATTTTTCCAGGCCGGATCTTTTTCATCAGAGAAAAAGAAGGCTCCATTGCCGGTGTATTCCGGGTAGATGTCGATTTCGCCAGAGGTAATCGCTCCCCGCAGCACCTTAGTCGCCCCCAATTGCAATTTATTGGTGGTTTTGATGCCGTTGGCTTCCAGTACCTGCACGATAATGTTACCCAGCAACGACCCTTCGGTATCAATTTTGGAGCCCACGCGTACCGAATCGGCCGCGTAAGCAATGCTGCCAGTCCCGGCAATCAGAACCAACGCCAACGCCAATAAACGTCCACGTAATGGGGTAATAGCCATGCTTTCTTCCTCTCTTATCAGGCTTTCCAGATATGCTCTAAATAATTCAAGCTGCATCAGCCCTGCAACTTGAAGGGCGTCGGATATAAATGATAGCCCAGAACCGGGGATCCTAACCGCCAAGATACACAGAATGCCTCTGTAATGCTTTAACGGCTAGATATTCATACAATATTTAGGGAATGTGGTCGCCGGAGGGGGATAACAGCAGTAATTAAACTGGGAGGTTGATGACAAAGTCGCCTTCTAGCCCGAGATACCCGAGCCTAGCGCTCCGACGGCTTACGCCGTTACGACCCCTTTGGCCCGCGCAGCCTGTATCATTTCTGCGGCATTTTGCGCATCCAGCGCCAGCGGTTTTTCCGAATACACATGCTTGCCGTGTGCTATGGCCGCCAGAGCCATCTCTTTAGGTGGCATAACTCTACTGCGCTACACAAGTTCTTGCTGTCAGACGGACTCCCACTTTTAATCCATACTTCTGGAACTCACCACGAGCCAGTTCAAGGGCATCGAGTGCAGGTTGGATCGAATAATGGCGATCGTCCGTTTCCGGTTGCATATCCTCAACGGCAAACAACCGCCCCGAGTGGTCAAAGAATCCGATGGACAAAGGAACGTATGTATCACGCATCCAGAATATGCGCGGTTCTGCCTTGTCCCAGGAGAACAGCATGCCCGGCCCTACGTTGTCGCGTTTGGAGAGCCCTTTCGCCTGCTGCTCGATGGTTCTGACAACCGGCACGCCTGCCAGGGTTATGCCGTTGGAAAAGTGAAGGTCACACTTTTCGGCTGATTGCGTTGCCCGGGCCTGATGGCTGCCAATAGAAAACGCCACGGTGAACGCTAAAGCGACCGATAGACTTCTGGTGCGAACCGTTCCATTGCGATAGTTCATTGCTTATCCTCGGTTTAAAGATTGGTTTAACTCACTATTATAGACACAGCCTAGGCTGTGTCCGAGGTTGATGACAAAGTCGCCTTCTGACCCGAGATACCCGGGCCTAGCGCGCCGAGGGGCGCTCCGACGGCTTACGCCGTTACGACCCCATCGGCACACTCTCCCTAATAACGGGGTTGGTCAGCAGTCTGAGACACAGCCTAATACTAAACCTTTCCGCTAGCGTGCTAAATCAGATAACCTTACTCGTTGAATCTGCGGTTTTATTAACCGTAGCCCCCGCCCCAGATACACAGGGTATATGTTTGATAACAGGTAAATAATAATCATGAACTCTCCCTTTATAGTGACGGCAGAATGGTTGGAACAGCATATTAACGATGAGGACCTGGCGGTCGTTGACGTGCGTATGTCCCCCGTGGGGCTGCTCCCAAAGAAAGACATGTTAGCCGAGTTTGAACGCGGCCATATTCCCGGTGCGGTGTATTTCGATATCGACGATGTTGCGGACAAAAATACCTCGTTACCGCATATGCTGCCAACGGAGGAAGCATTTAGCGAAGCGGTAGGTAAACTGGGTATCAGTGAGAAACAGACTATTGTTTTCTATGATGAAGGTAATCAGTTCTCTGCCCCGCGCGGCTGGTGGACATTCCGTAATTTTGGCGCACAGAACGTTTTCGTGCTCGACGAGGGGTTGCAAGGGTGGATTGCCCGTGGCAATGAGTTACAAACCGGCGCGGCCCAACCTGCCCCCACCAAATTCCAGGCTCATTTCAACGCTGAGGCAGTAGTGGATATGCAGCAAGTGGAGCAAGCAATGGATAACAAACTGCAGATCATAGATGCCCGCGCAGCGCCCCGTTTCTTTGCACAAGCGGACGAACCCCGCCCCGGCCTGCATCGTGGCCACATTCCCGGTAGCATCAATATCCCTTACCCTGAGCTGCTGGAGAACGGACGTTTCAAGTCGCTGGCTGCACTGAAACAAACCTTCAGCGACAAAGGGGTTGATATCAACGCACCAACCATCGTCAGCTGCGGTTCTGGTGTAACGGCCGCCGTGCTGGCTCTGGGGTTACAATCCCTGGGAGCCGAGCAGGTGAAGCTATACGACGGAGCCTGGAGCGAGTGGGGAGCGCTGAGTGGCAAGCAACCCATTGCCAAAGATTAGGGATTAACTATTTAGCCGTTCAATCACAATCTGCGCCAGGCGTTGGACCGCTGCCTGCGGCTGATCTTCGGCCCGGTGCAGCACCACACCTATTGGATTGAGTTCAGGCAGTATGCCGGGGGGCTGGCAGAATAGCGTTGACGGTAATCCGCTATCGGTTCGTACCGTCACCCCCAGGCCCGCGCTGACCGCTGCCCATACGCCAGCAAGACTGCGGCTGGTAAAAGCAATACGCCACGGGATCCCAGCACGATCCAGGGCGGTGGTCGCTGCGTTACGCATCAGGCACGGAGCTTCAAACACCACCAGCGGCAGCGCCTCCCCACTGGCTTGCCAATGGCAAAAATCAAAATCAGGGGAAGCGATCCACTGCATCATTCGTTGCCCCAACGCCTGCTGAAAAGGCGTGCGAGTGCCGCCATCCCAGGCTAATGATAAATCCAGTTGCCCATTAAGCACCCCATCGATCAGTTCTGCATTGCGGCCAATGCGCGCTTCAATCTGTACACGCGGATGCGCGCGGGCAAAGCTACCCAACACTTGCGGCAAAAACGTTTCGCCAAAGTCTTCCTGCAACCCCAGGCGAACCTTCCCCTGCAGATCCAGGCCGCGAACCGCCACAGCGGCTTCATCATTCAGTTCTAACAAACGACGGGCATAACCAAGCAGCGTTTCACCTGCTTCGGTCATCATCATCCCTCGCCCTGACTTGCGCAGGATTGGCGATCCCACCTGTTGCTCAAGTTTTTTCAGATGAGCACTGACGGCCGACGTCGAACGCCCCAACCGTTCCGCCGCCTTGGCAAAACTACCCAGCTCGATCCCCGTAACGTAACTGCGCAGGTCGTCGAGATCGAAAGTTATCCTCGCCATGTTAACCATCCTGATTTAATGAACTATACCCGTCGCCCTTCAAGCTGCATGGGTGTTGGCTGCCTTCTCTCACCCCAGTCACTTGGTTTACCAAGCTCCTGGGGCTTCGCTCAGTGGCCGCCTACATGCAACTTGAAGTAACTTGGGTATATCAATTTTAGTAATGCCGATTTTTTAGATCAAAATGCCGTGCGATGCTGTTGTCGTCAATTTCTTTCAGGAGCTTCACCATGATCGCTATGCAATACCGATTCACTCTACCCGCCGACTACTATATGAACATTATCCGCCACCGCATTGCCGACTTTGGTCATTTGATGGATGCGCACCGGCAGTTAATCTTTAAAGCCTATCTGTATGCGTTGAAAGGTGAACAGAGCATGGAGAATACCTATGCGCCATTCTATCTGTGGAACAGCAATCAGGGGATGAGTGATTTTGTTTGCGGTAGCGGATTTCGTGGCGTCAGTCAGGCTTTTGGCTGGCCACGGGTCGACTGCTGGCTACCTTGGTTGGTGCAGATAGATCGCCAAGGGCTTACCGATGCCCATTTCGCAACCAGTGAATATCAACCAATTCTCCCCCATTGCGATCTGTCGTTGTTGCGTTCGCAGCAGCAGGCCAATCCATTGGCATTGGCCAGTATCGTCGCATTCAACCCGACCAGTTGGCACCTGATGCATTTCCACTTGTGGCGTGAAAAACCTGAACTTACCAACAATCGCACGCAGTGCTATCAGGTGGGGCATATCTCTGCACCACTGGATAATTCGCTGTTACCTCAAACAGGCGAGCGATTATAATTCCGGCTTATCCAACAACAGGGAGGTTGCCGTGCTCACTATTCGTCAGGCGTTACCCGCAGATTTAACCACCGTGCGGGAAATTGGTATTGCCAGCTATGTTGCCCATTTCGGTGCACTCTGGCGCAATCCGCAGGAGATGGCCGCTTTTCTGGACCAGGATTTTTCCGTAGAGGCACTCGAGAAGTCATTGCGAGACGCTCAGACTTGCTGGCTATTAGCCTACCAAGAGAGCGTCGCGGTAGGCTTTGCCCGCATAAACTTTGACAGCAGGTTGGAAGCCACCGCAACAACCGGTGCTGAGCTACAGAAGATCTACTTTATGCCCGGTTTTGCCGGGCTTGGCTATGGCGAACGTCTGTATGACGAAGTACAGCGGCGAGCCATCGGCAAACAGCAACGGCAGCTGTGGCTGGACGTGCTGAAAACCAACGTTGCCGCACAACGGTTCTATCAGCGGCAAGGAATGCAAATCGTTGGCGAGTACCTTTTCTCCAGTGGCAGCGAATCCGTTGAACTTTGGTGTATGGCCAAGCCTCTGGACCCGGTCAGGTGCAATTAACGGCCTACAACCATTTGGGATCATGGGTAAATGAGATAGTCAACCAGCGGTGGGGGCTATCTTCGCCGATGGCATCGGCAATTTGGTCGCGGATTTTATCAAACTTTTGCACACCGCTTTTTTCCATGCTTTCCGGGATAACGATATGGATCTCAATAAACAAACCACGTCCCATGCGCGTGGCATAGTTGGAATAATCCAGAAAGCCATATTCCAGCGTGAGCTGCGCCATAATGGCTTCCACTTTGCAATCCAGGCTGTCGGGGGTCATCTGCAAGACCTCACTCATGGCAGATTTCACCGTTTTTATCGGTATTGGTAACAACACCAACGTCAAAATAGCCAGAGCTAAAGGATCGGCATAGACGATCAGATGCTCATAGCGGGTACCTTCCATCAGCCAGGAAAGAATAAAAGCCACCAGTAATGCCGAGCTGATACAGGCAGACATCAACCAGCTTTTGGTATCCAGCGCAATTAACTCCGACTTGACCTGCTTATTCAACTTCAACTGCTTAAAGTAAAGGAAGAAGCAGAAAAAACTGATCGTGACGGCATAAACAATCGCCCAACCCAATTCAAGTTCACGCCCACCGTCTGCGATCCCCTTAACGGCGTTCACAAAGGCGTAGAGACACAACAAGGTCAGCAAGCTGCCGTTAAACGCCAGCACCAGCGGTTCGATATGCCAAAAACCGTACTGAAAACGGCGGCTATGAGGTTGCCCCAGCAAGCGTGAAACCATCAAGGACAGTGCACACATACCGGCATCCAACGCCGAAAACATACCGTCAAAAACAATCGACATTGAACCGCAGACAATACCAAACACAATCCCAGAACTGGCGATAAAAAGGGTACACAAGATTGAGCGTCTGAGTATTTTCTGTTCTATAGCGGTGTTGCTTAACTGCTGAGGAATAGGTGTGGGCGCTGTAGTCATCATTATGATCTTATTGTGTCAAAACAGTTCAGACGCGTATTATCGTGATGAGAATAATCAGTTCACTGATATTCATCGAGATAAAACCCCCATATCGTACTGAGTATGATCCACAAATCTATTACGCGCAAAAGACAGACTAAGCTGGACAGGAAGCGCCCATGATTAGGGCGCCGGAAGTCGGGGGATTATGCGCCACGCAGGCGCTGGGCCAAACCTTTCAGGAAGTAGCGCAGCATCTGATCGCCACATGGGCGATAGTTCTTGGTGCCTTCTTTACGGAACAGCGCACTCAGTTCAGGCTTGGAGATACGGAAATCAACGGAGGTAAATATCTGCTGCAGATCGATATCTTTCAGCTCGAAGGCCACACGCAGCTTTTTCAGTACCAGATTATTCGTGATCGGCAGTTCTATTGCAGGGGGCGGAAATTTATCATCCTTGCCACGCTTGAATAACACCAGACCATTGAGAAAATGCGCCATGACTTCGTCAGGACAGGGTTCAAAACCCGGCTCACCTTCTTTGACCATATAGGCCCCCATGGCTGCAACATCGACGTCAAAATCGTCAAGCTTGACGATCGCAACCATCTTCGCGTCATTAATAGCCAGCATGTAGCGCACGCTACGCAGCACATCATTGTTAATCATGGAATTGCCTTTAGCTTGTCAATCAGGGGACATGTGGCGCAGTAACATAACCGCCACACACCTTGTATGGCGGCAGTATAGGGTTCCGGCAGGGGTTTCTCAAACGTATTTCTAGCGGCGCAGACAGGCAAGGACTAATTTGTCTGCTTATAAAGAGGGATCTCTTCACCCACGATGTATTTGTTGCGTAGCATCGAGGATACCTTGTCCATCAGCATCACCACCACCACCAGCAGCAAGGTGATAAACATCACCACATCCCAGTTCCAGAGCCGCATGTTCTCGGCATACACCAAACCAATCCCTCCTGCGCCAACAAAGCCAAGCACCGCCGCAGAGCGGGTATTGGACTCAATCTGGTAGAGACTCAACGCCAGGAAGGTGGGAAAAGATTGGGTGAAAATACCATAACGATGCTTTTGCAAACCGTTCGCACCAACCGCCGTCAACCCTCGGCTCGGGGATTTCTCCACCGCTTCATGACCTTCCGCATACAGTTTGCCGAGTAACCCAATATCCTGCATAACGATGGCTAACACACCAGCCAATGGCCCCATCCCTACCGCGCGTACGAAAATCAGCCCCCAGATAGCCATGTCGATGCCACGCAGGATATCAAGCAAACAGCGAACCACACCGGCAACGGGGCGTAACCAGGGTGCTGACATGACATTACGTGCGGCAAAAAATGACAGTGGCAAAGCGAGTAGCGATGCCGTAAGCGTGCCAACAAATACGATTGCGAGGGTGATAAAGATCTGCTGGAAGTAATAGATAAATGGCCAGTTGGCAAAATCGTGCCAGACAAACATCCTGACAAAGTAACGGCTAATCTGCTGGCAACCATTAATAAACTGCAGCCAGGAAATACCGAAAAACAGGAAAAAGAATACGTAATACAACACAATCGCTGCAGCTATAATGCCAACCGTACGCAAATAGCGGCTTTGACGCGAGAAGATTTCCGGGTGCTGCTGTTTCAGTTGCTGCAAATTTATGGCAGAGATCGGCTGAACAGACATTAGGTTTTTCCTTCTACAACGCGTTTACGTAACTCACCGGAAACGTAATCCAGCAGTGATACCACGACGATTATTAATATCAACGTCATGCTGACCTGATCGTAACGATCTAATTTGATATTGGTCATCAGTTCTTGACCAATCCCCCCTGCCCCGACCAGGCCAAGGATGGTCGACTGGCGGAAGTTGATTTCCAGCCGCATAAACCCGTAGGACAGAAATATCGGCTTAACCTGAGGCCACAGGCCGAAACGCATGCGCTGCATTGGCGTAGCGCCGCAAGCCGTCAGCCCACGTACCGGCTTGTTTGATACGGTTTCTATCGCTTCATAGAACAACTTGGTCAGGCTACCGATGGTATGCAATGCCAAGGCCATAAACCCAGGAATGGCACCAATGCCGAACGCCATGACAAACATCACTGCCCAGGCCAGTTCAGGCATAGTGCGCAAAAATGCTACCAGAGTACGAATGGCGAAACGTAATCCCGCTGGGCTATGGGTGTTATTAGCGGCCAGAAATGCCAGCACGCCGGCGATAAGGACAGAGAGAATGGTCGCAGCCAAGGCTAGTTGTATGGTTTCCCAGATCAACGGTAACTGGATATTCAACCGGTATCCCCAGTAGGCAAAAGAACCTTCCGTATGACTATCGGCAAACAACACAGGCCAATGCAAAACAGGTATGGTCTCTGCCAGATAGTCAAAAAAGTGGGGGATAGAAACCCACACGGTATGCAGATTGAATTCGGCGAGGTTGCCAGCACCAAGATAGAGTACCGCCAGCCCCAGAGACCAGAGCAAGGTTTCACGCTTTTGCTTGCTGCGGATCCGTTGATAGTAGTGTGCAAAATCGGTCTTCAAAATGGCTTCCCATCATTGGGTTACAGCAAAAATTGTTCCCTCACCGCCCCCTGTAGAGCAGGTTAAAGTGAGGGATGAAAATATATAGCGGTATCAACGTGAGCCTTTGGTCAGTTCACGCTTCATATCGATGATAGTCTGGTACTCTGCCAGTGTGACATCACCAATGTGCTGCTTGCCGCCCATCGCTTTGATGAAGCACTCGTGATCTTCTTTATCCAGCTTTTTGATGGCGGCAACCAGTTGCTCTTTGAAATCAACCGGCAGTGCCTGACGAATCAGAATCGGGCCGTTCGGGATCAGCGGCGACTGCCAGATGATGCGGATCTTCTTCATCAAATCCGGGTGATCCATGCGGATCATGCGGCCAAAAGCACCGCTGCTATAACCGCTATCGTAATCACCGACCATCGAAGTCCAGGTTACCGCGCCTTCAAACTGGCCGTTCAATACACCCAGAATGTCCTGCTCATGACCACCGGAGAAGGTTACGCTGGAGAAAAAATTGTTGTATTTATCGTCCAGTGAGCCGCCGAACTGCTGCTTAAATACCTGATTTGGAAACAGGAAACCGGAAGTGGAATCCGGCTCTGCAAAACCGAAGGACTTGCCTTTCAGGTCTTCCAGTTTTTTGTAGGGGCTATCGGCTTTGACCAATACCACCGAGTGATAACCACGTGACTGATCCACATCGTCTACGCCGATCCCTACCAATTCGACCGCTTGCGGATCTTTGAGATAGACCGAGGCGAATGAAGACGGTGATATGCCGAATACCAAATCGATCTTACCGCCCAATAGGCCCTGGATCACACCAGCATAATCGGAAGAGTTGCGCAGCTTGGTATCCACGTTGAGTTCTTTATCCAGAAATTGCTTCACACATTGGTTGTCACCAATCTGCTGAGTGGCGTTTTGCCCACCCATAATCCCCAGATTCAGTTCCTTGGGTGCATCTGCTGCCCCCACATTAAATGCCATTATTACGCCAGCTATCAGAGTGGTCAGACTCAATACTTTTTTCATTGCGCGTTCCCTGTGTGTAAAGGTAAAAGTGGAAATCAACATTCAAGGGGTTAATGGATCTGGTTGGCTTCTTCACCATACAGCTGCTGCAAAATCCGTTCGTCGAGCAGTGCCGGGGGACCATCAAAAATGATTTGTCCCTGAGCGATACCGATCACCCGCGTGCAGTACTCCCTGACCAATTCAACCGAGTGCAGGTTCACCATGACTGCAATATCGTTTTCACTGATTTTCTGCAGAGCATCCATAATACGCCGGGTGTTTTTGGGATCGAGCGAGGCGACCGGCTCGTCGGCCAGCAGAATTTTCGGGTTTTGCATCAGCGCACGGCAGATCGCCACACGTTGCATCTGGCCGCCGGAAAGATGTTCGGCGCGCTGTAGTGCATGGGGTAGCATATTCAGCCATTGCAGTAACTCTATTGCGCGTGCGCGGTCGGTATCATCAAAGACCTTGAAGAAAGATTTCAGCGTTGAGGTATGACTGAGGCGGCCAAGCAGCACGTTGGTCATCACGTCCAGCCTTGGCACCAGACAAAAGTCCTGGAAAATCATGCCGCACTGTGCGCGCCACTGGCGCATCTGACGGGTAGTGAGTTTGGCAATATCCTGCACGATATCGCCGTCATCAAAATGCAGTATCTCGCCACAGCTCGCAGGGATGGTGCCATTCAAGGTATGCAACAGCGTCGATTTACCGGCACCTGAGCGGCCAATTACGGCAACAAACTCACCGGCATGCAGATCGAAATTAATATCGTCGAGAACACGTTGCTGGGATTGGTATGCTTTACCCAGTCCTTTCACCGAGAGTACTTTGCGCAACTGGAGTGGCTGTTGCTGCGGATAATCGGTCTGTGCGAGTTTTAACTGTGCCTGAGCCATATGATTTCTCTGAGTTCAGTGGTGAATCACTATGGGCACCTATTAACGAATATCTTTGTGACGCCGAGATGATGAATTTATGGCCGGGAAATGACGCTGAACGGAGTTTGGTCTGTGAGAAGTAAATTTTGATAAACACATAACGCGTGTCTTTGCCAAGATTAACCAGCAGGTTGCAGATGAGGAAGAAATACTATTTCTGAAGTTGATGACAAAGTCGCCTTCTGACCCGAGATACCCGGGCCTAGCGCTCCGACGGCTTACGCCGTTACGACCCCATCGGCACGCTCTCCCTAATAACGGGGTTTTTCAGCAGTCTGAGGTGACCACCGAAGTGGTCACCTTTATGGCGGAAATGGCGACAAATAAATATTGCTTACAACAGCATACACCTAGAGCCTATTTAGGCTGTGTCCTCAATTACACATGAGCGCCGCTGGCCGGTAAACAGCATGTCAATTAAGCGCCAGAGCCGATTACAGCAATAAGCGCCGTGGTAACAGTAACCGCAAGAACCGCTACCACCACTACCGTCGTTACAGCAACGCCACCACCAACGGCTGCCGCAGTTTTTGTCTTGGAAAGGTCTTTTCTTTCTAAAGAAGCAATTTCCGAGATGGGGATAACTGCACCATTCTCACCAACAATAGTACTTGGCTCTTTTTTAGCCACCTTTAGTTCACCCTCTGTGCCGTCCTTAAGCTTGTACCGGAGCTCATCCCCAGCGTAAAGAGGTGGCTGCAACTCGTAATAGTTATAACCTTCACCAATTTGCTGTTTTTTAAGCTCTACAGAATTATAAGAGTGACATCCACTGGTAGCCAAGGTTGCCAGCACCATAGCCACACCACAAATTTTCTTCAATTTCATGTTTCACCCTCACCGAGCGAGCGGACTTAGATTTGATATACTCAAGATAATTCTAGTTGTATTACAAAAACGCGGTGCGTTTATGAACAGCACCTTTGCTGGCCCAGACTTGAGCCGAGTAACGCGGCAACGCAGTGAGTCCCCGGGAGCTTACTCCATTCAATGACTGGGGTGAGCGAGGAGAACCAACGCACATGCAACTTGAACTATGACGAGTATATCTTTGCTGTCTTACAGAACCCATAATATATACTCAAATAATTCCAGTCGCAGAGTAGTATAAGCTCTGGCTCAAATGCTTAAAAGCAGATTTATACTCTAAATAATTCGAGTTGCATGACAAAAACGCAATGCGTTTTTGAACAGCGCTTGCGCTGGCCCCGTAGGGGCGAGGCCCAATTTTGGGCCGAGTAACGCGACAACACCGTGAGTCTCCAGAAGCTTACTTTGATAAGTGCCTGAGCGGGCGAGGAGAGCCACGCATAGCAATTTGAAGTATGACGAGTATGTGAGGATCACCAACGGCAGGAACTTGAAAGGAGGGTGTTTAAGCCCCCCTCTCAATTAACGTTTGTGGTTTCATTACAGATGGTTAATGAAGCATACTTTTACCAAACCACGTTTTTAATCCCCTAAGGCTGCAGTCCTGAAGTAACATCCATAAGCGTCTCCGCTCTCTTTGTCGTAAAGGAATAATGTTTCGCCACTATGCCCACTACAGGTGCTCATTTTAACAACGAATCTAATCGGGGTATAATTTTCTGGGTTACTCTTGAAATAGATAATATCTTTCTGGATTTCATACTCACCTAGTGGTGAAAGTTTCTGCTGAGAATTGGTCGCTCTGAGCAAGTGGCCATCCTTCTGATATTCATAAACAATCCATTCACCATTAGGCTTCAATCTTTTCCAACTCCCGATAATATCCTGATGATTGGTGGAATTAGCATGGGCAACGGACGTTACAACAAAAAGAACAAATGCAGAAATTGTAAGATATATTTTCATTCTTAGCTCCTTTAATAAAATATGTAAAATGAAAAGTAAAAAGCCACTTACGTTGAAGTGGCTTTCTTATATCAATGTCCTGTGTCAGGATAAATCCCCAGAACTCCTGCACTTGGTGGTCCCTTGGCCTCACCGATATATTGAGTCAGCATAGAACGGAAACGCTCCATTTTGCCTCGGTCCATCATATAATCAATAAAGTCCTGCACGTAGGCATTTTCATATTCCCAGATCGGCTTGTAGCCACCTTTAGGCTTGATATCTGTACGCACCGGCCACTGATACCAATGATTCTGTTGTTCTTCCGACAACCACCAGTTCAGATAAAGCTTGGCAGCCGCAGGGTGTTTGCAATCCTTAAAGATGGCAGCACGCTGTGCCCAGGCCATAAATGGGTCATGCTTTGGAATTGAAAATACCGCAGGATCTTCCGGGCTGCGTTCAAGTGGGCCAAACACACCGTATGCCAGTGGCATATTACCATTTTCTACTTCATCAACTGGTTTCTGGCCACCACGAGCAAATATTGGATCTTGTTTAAGGAACTTCTCCAACCATTCCCAGCCATGCTTTTCAATGACCTTCATAAACAAAAATTGGGTCGCATCATCATCGTTCGGATAATCAAGAATAATTTTCCCTTTCCACTCTGGAGCGAGATAATCCGTCGCTTCTATTGGTGGGTTTTTTACCGATTTGTGCGCCAGATTAGCAAATGAGTTGACACAAATACTCACCCAATAACCATCGGGATCTCTGAAAGGTTCATATACCTTGCTGTAACCCTTGGGTTTATACTGAAGCAATACCCCATCATCTTTCCAACGTGGGAAATTCTGCAACTCCTGCAGTTGTACAACGTCCACCGCCAAGGCTGACTTGGCTAACTGAATATCAATTCTTGCATCATGAAACTTGGAAAAATCCACGTTCATTTTCAGTTTCATTTTAGGGAAGCGTTTACGGAAAGCATTGGCATTGAAGTCTTGCTGGTCAATGGTATCACCACCAGCATATACCACCAACTCACCACCTTCTGCCAGAGCCTCCTGATAAAGTGTATCAAGGTCTTTAGTCTCTTCGGCGATATTAGCCATTCCAGAATGTTTTTTATCTGAGGACTTGGGTGATGAAAGTGTCTTTTCACTTGCCTGTGCTTTTATACCCGCCACCAATGTTGTAGCCACTGCGGCTTTAAGTAAATCTCTCCGATTCATTTCAGATCCCTCTATATCTGCTGTGGAAAAAGCTTGCCATGGAGCATGATTGGATGCAACGAAAATTGATATTTCCGTTTTACGGATATACCGGTTATTTATTTGTTCTACCTCCCTCGCTGCGAATATGATCCTCCGCATAATCAAACATCTGGCACAAGCCGTTAAGATGAAAACAATAACTTGTTAATCAGGCATATAAAAACCTAACATTTTGATCTATTCATTCAAAAAATTAGTGTAGGGAGGGAGTAATCAAATCGGGTTATATCCTAAGTAATTCGAGTTATACCCAAAAAAAATTCGAGTTGCTTGTAGGCGACTCTCGGACTTGCCACCTACAAGCAACTCGAATTATTAGCGTATATTTTAAGAAATTACTTACTATGCCGATGTAACATAGTAATTGATGTTAGATAATGGAATATCTTTCGTTATGTTAGTCGTCAGCTTGATTTTCATCGCTTCCTGCGGATTTAGAGACAGGCTACCCTGCTCGGAATATAAAATAGTTTTAATTTCAGCATCCGATAAGCTGGTGCATTTCTTATAGATTCCTTTAAATATTTCGTTACCTAGATTTATATTTCTGTTAATTATATCAACATCATTTGGTTTGGCGTCTCCTGATGGAATCGAGATACTGGCTGGATGCAGAATAAAATGGCTTCCCGGCAGGGCATATCTTTGATCAGCTGCGCAATAGAACAGAGTAGCCGCGGACGCAGTCATTGAAACATCGACCGTGGTTATTGGAATATGGGAATTCTTCACGCTCCAGTAGGCTAATCTGCCGCTATCCATATCACCACCGCCACTATTAATATAAAGTAATATTCTTTTTAGTTTTGGATAGTTAACGTTTATT
Source organism: Serratia aquatilis (assembly GCF_044865145.1). NCBI lineage: Bacteria > Pseudomonadati > Pseudomonadota > Gammaproteobacteria > Enterobacterales > Yersiniaceae > Serratia > Serratia aquatilis. The sequence goes on from NZ_CP173186.1 coordinate 3,576,192, forward strand.
TCATCAATAACCGAAGAAAGTTCTGATGCTGATTTTGGCGTCACATCAGCGGTGAAATTGACTTTCGCCTGCGTTGTTGCCGATACGTCTTCGGATATAAGTTTCGATATATCAGCATTTGCTGAATGCGTCATTGCCAGATAAATCATGCTGGTGATAATTATTTTCTTGTACATAAGCCCTCCTAATTTTCCCTATGCTAACTTTGATTATTTTTTATATCAATTTTATTCTCTATCTGTTGATTTTCTGTTTAATATGCTATTGCAGCTATCGCTTAATTATTTTTCACTCTTTAAATATTTAGTCTAACAACACGAGTTACTGACACTAAATGGGCGTGTTCTGGGTATAATAGAGAAAAGTCTTATAGCAATCGAGCGCGGATTTTATGATAGGGAAACGGCGCTCAACGCCATTTCCCTTGGTTGACAGGTTTCAAGATTAGTTACGCTATTTCATCCAACGCAGCGCGCATACCTTTGCCGATAATAGCTTGCAGATCGGCGGTAACGGCGGCGGTCAGTCCAGGCACCGCATTGAGATTTTGTCCCCAGTGCGCTTCATCGGACAACACGTTTTCCACCAGCGTGGAGAGTGTTACATCGTGATGCTTGACTCCAGTCCACCAAGTTTCAAAGCGCGTCAACCAATGAGCATCGTCCTGCAAAGCATAGCTACCTGCCTGCCGCTCGCCGCGATAGAAAGCAATCAGCGCCGCCAAGGCAAAGGTCAATCGTTTTGGCAAAGCCGCATTTTTTTGTTGGCCTGCCAGCAACTGCGGCAGAATACGCGTTCTGAATTTTGTCATTCCATTCAGCGCAATGGATAATAGTTGGTGTTGAATGAATGGGTTACGGAAACGATTCTGTACCGCTTCAGCAAACGGCAGTAACTCCTCTTGCGGCAGATCCAGTACCGGGACAATTTCTTCGGCGATGGTTCGCGCTACATAGTTGCCAATCTGTTCATCGCTCATGGCTTCGCCCACGGTATTCAAACCCGCCAGGAACGCAACCGGTACCAGCGCGGTGTGCGCGCCGTTCAGAATGGCGACCTTGCGCTCTTTGTATGGCTTGATGTCATCAACAATGTGAACGTTGAGGTCCAGTTGGTCCAGATGCAACTCTTTTGCCAGCCATTGCGGGCCCTGAATAACGAACAGGTAGAAATGCTCTGCGGTATCAAGGAAGCTATCGCGATAACCCAACTGCTGTTGCCACTGCGCTTCTTCCCCACGTGGATAACCGGTAACGATGCGATCAACCAGCGTTGAGCAGAAAGTATTATAGTTATTCAGCCAATCGCTGAACGCCTGCGGCAATTGCCATTGTTGTGCATAACGCAGAACATACTCTTTCAGCGTTTCGCCGTTGTAGTCGATCAATTCGCACGGCAGTATCACCCACCCCTTGTCCACAGCCCCGGCAAAGTGGGTGAAGCGCTCGAACAGCAGGCGTGTCAACTTGGCCGGGAAACTGGCGGCTGGTGCATCGCTAAATTTATCGTCGGGCAAGTAACTAATGCCTGCTTCGGTAGTATTGGAGAAAACAAAGCGGATATCTGGATTGTGGGCCAGCGCCAGATAACTGTCATATTGCTGATAGACGTTTATTTCTCGATTTACCGAACGGATCAGGCGCGGTTCGCAAACTGCCTCTCCCTGCTCATTCAACCCACGAATAATAGTAGTATAGAGTCCGTCCTGGGTGTTCAATGAGGGGGGCTGTTCACTATTGATCGGGCGCACCACCACCACACCCGCATCAAGACCGGTATGCTGGTTTAATAAGTCGATTTGCCAATCAATAAAGGCACGCAAAAAATTCCCCTCACCAAATTGTATAATTCGATCGGGATACTGTGCGCCGGGAAACTCACTCCGATTTAATTGCTTCATTATTACTCCTTGCATCCAGTGATATCGAGGAATTGCCAATAGCAAAACCTGAATTAAATAATTCAATTAAAATGAATAACGCCCTTGATCAACTGTTTATTATTAATCACTTCCGTCTGGTATTTATCTGCCAAGGTAGCAAAATCAAATTGATGTGAAAGCATCATCTCAGCAGTTATTTTCCCGGCAGCCATCAATTTGCAAACCTTGATAAAATCCTCTCTGGTTGCATTACGGCTGCCCATCATCGTGGTTTCTTTTTTATGAAATTCGGGATCGGAGAACTGCAGATCGCCTTTGAACAGGCCGACAAAAGTGATGCTGCCGCCGTGGCGGATCAGGTTAACGCTATGGTTCATCGCTTGCTGATTGCCAGTGGCATCAATGATTTTTGCTGCCAGCATGCCGGAGAAACTTGCTCGTAACGCCGCCTCAAAACCCTCTTCAGCCGGGTTCAGCGTGGTTAATCCAAGCATCTTCTCCACATGGGCACGGCGCTGTGCACTGGTATCAGCCACTATCACCTTTGCTCCATCCGCCTTGGCAATTGCCGCAGCGCCAAGGCCAATCGGCCCGGCTCCCACGACCAGCAGATGATCGTCTGGTGCCACGGCTGCACGCCGAACGGCATGGGCGCTAATGGCAAAAGGTTCAATCAATGCGGCTGCCTGAGCCTCCACGTCATCTACTGCCAGCAAATTGCTGACCGGGACGCTTAAGAACTCACTGAAACCACCATCCTGATGCACACCAATCACTGAGATATTCTCACAACAGTTGGGCCTACCGCTATTGCAAGCCCCACAGTGATGGCAGGAAATGTAAGGGATCACCGTCACACGCTGCCCGACTTGCAGTTCGCTGACCTGATTACCCACGCTGACAATATGCCCACATATTTCGTGGCCAAGCACACGCGGATAGCTGAAAAAAGGCTGTTGGCCAGACCAGGCGTGAATGTCCGTACCACAAATGCCCACCGTCAGAATTTTTAGCACCGCTTCATCCACTGCGGGTTGCGGTATCGGTCGCTGTTGGTAAACCAAACGGGTCGGTTCCAGACAAACAAGCGTATTCATTGTGGCCATGATTTCTCCTCCAGTAATGTGGGAGCTGTTATCAGGCAAAATGAGCGGTGCCGTTTAGCTGACGAGATAAAATTGTGAGTCAGCACAAAATAAACCGGTTTAAATGGGTTTTAAATACGTAAAAACCACCAACAGCGTTAAGGATGCCAATGAGCAGAACGCAAAACCTGCGGCAAAATGTCGTGAACCAGATGATCGACGGCATCATTAACGGCCATATCCGTTCACCTTTGCCCTCTCAGGCCGCTCTGGCAGAAATGTATAACATTAGTCGCACCACGGTACGTCACACATTGAAGCATCTGCATCAGCGAGGCGTGTTGGAAAAGGTCAATGATGACTACGTGATCTTGCGGATGCCGCTGGCTGAAGACGGTTTTGAATGCATGAACCACTCTTTGGATGAACAAGGCAAACTGTTTGAGAAAGCTTTCTACCAGATGATCAATCAAAAGCAACTGCGTGCAGGTGACTCATTTACCGAGTTACAGCTTTCACGGGCGGTGAACGTCAGCCCGGTGGTAGTACGCGAATTCCTGTTGCGTTTCAGCCGCTTTGATCTGATCGACAACGTTCGGCGCGGTCAATGGAGCATGAAAAAGTTTGAGCAGGACTATGCCGAACAGCTTTTTGAACTGCGCCAAATGTTGGAAACCCACGCGCTGACACGTTTTATTAATCTCCCCGCACACGATGGGCGTTGGTTACAGGCGAAAGAGCTATTAAACCGCCACCGTCAATTGCGTGACACCATCAGCAATAACTATCGCTTGTTCTCCCAGTTGGACCGTGACTTTCATAGCCTGATCCTCTCAGCTGCCAATAACCCGTTTTTCAACCAGTCACTGGAGATCATTTCGGTGATATTTCACTTCCACTACCAATGGGACGAAACCGATCTCAAGCAGAGGAATATCATTGCGATTGAAGAACATATGGCGATCCTGAGTGCACTTATCTGCCGTAACGATCAAGAAGCAGCCCGCGAACTACACCGCCATCTTGATACCGCCAAACAGTCGATGATCCGTTCTATCAAGCAGGACACGGCCTGATTTTTATTGATAAAAAACCATACCAACCGGCATTTAAAACCGATAAAAAACAGCAAAATTCTAACTTCCGCACGGAACCGGTTAAAAAAGACCCCACTTATTATTTTGCCCCCTAGGCTGAATTATTCAATTAGCTGCCAGCGAAGCGCATGGCTTTATACCGTTGTAAATAAACTATCCGGGGCCATACCCAGGAAGAATAAATATGTCTAATACGGAATTATGGAGGCAAGTAAGTGGAAAAAGTAACGAGAGTAAATAATGGGAACGAACAGGTGGAAAATTATCCCGAGAAGCTCAAGCCCACACCAACCTGTGGAATAATAGAGCGTTCTGCAAGAATTAAAAAAATACAGACCACGGCTATGATCCTATTATTCTTTGCTGCCGTAATTAATTTTCTCGACCGCAGCTCACTTTCGGTAGCGAACTCAACTATTCGTGAGGAAATGGGGTTGAGCGGTACGGAAATTGGCTTGCTGCTCTCCGCATTTTCTTTAGCTTATGGAATTGCTCAATTACCCTGTGGCCCCCTGTTGGATCGTAAAGGGCCACGCATCATGCTTGGTTTGGGGATGTTTATCTGGTCCCTGTTCCAAACCTTTTCTGGCATGATCCACAACTTTAGCCAGTTTATTCTGGTGCGTATCGGCCTGGGCATCGGCGAAGCACCAATGAACCCCTGCGGTGTTAAAGTCATCAATGATTGGTTCAATATCAAAGATCGCGGTATGCCGATGGGCATTTTTAACTCGGCATCTACCATCGGGTTGGCTATCAGCCCACCGATCCTCACCGCCATGATGCTATTGCTTGGCTGGCGCGGCATGTTTATCACCATCGGTTTATTAGGTATCGCGCTGTCTATCGGCTGGTACCTGATTTACCGCAACCGTGAAGACATCAATCTGAGCGCACAGGAAGAAACCTATCTCAATGCAGGCAGCGTCAGCACCCGCCGCGAGCCGATGAACTTCAAGGAGTGGCGTTCACTGTTCCGCAACCGCACCATGTGGGGGATGATGATTGGCTTCAGCGGCATCAACTATACCGCCTGGTTGTATCTGGCCTGGCTGCCGGGTTATCTGCAAACCACCTACCACCTGGATTTGAAGAGCACCGGCATGTTGGCAGCTATCCCATTCCTGTTTGGGGCTGCTGGCATGCTGTCAAACGGATTTGTCACCGATTTCCTGGTTCGCAGTGGTATGGCACCGCTCAAGAGCCGTAAAATCTGTATCGTTGCCGGGATGCTGTTGTCCGCCGGGTTTACTTCCGTGGTAGCGCAAGCGACCACCACCAGCAGCGCCGTGGCATTAATCAGCATGGCCTTGTTCTGTATCCACTTCGCCGGAACTTCGTGCTGGGGTTTGATCCACGTAGCGGTTAGCTCGCGCATGACGGCCTCGGTGGGCAGTATTCAAAACTTCGCCAGCTTTGTGTTCGCCTCATTTGCCCCGGTGATCACCGGCTGGATCCTGGATACCACCAACTCCTTCAGCCTTGCACTAACCATCTGTTCGTGCGTGACGCTGATAGGTGCGCTGTCTTATATATTTATTGTCAAACACCCGATTGGAGACCAAGCGGCCTGACAGTAAACCGTCAGAATAAGGCTAAAGAAATGCCGCCTGAACTGAACAGGCGGCATTATTTCGCGCAGCCCGAGGAGCCTTAGAAACAGATTTCTTCTGTCGGCACCGCGCTGATCGCCACGCCAAAGCTCTTGATGTTCGACAACGACGCATTATGGTGAGCACGGATCTGCAAGCCGCTAGCATGGGGTTTGTCATGGCTGGTGTGCGCATCTGCCGCCAACACAACTGGATAACCCAAACCGGCCGCTCGGCGCGTGGTGGTATCGACACAAAACTCTGTCGAATAGCCGCAGATCACCAGTTGCGTAACGCCTTCAGCAATCAGCAACTTACCCAGATTGGTGCGCAAAAATGAATCTGGCGTGGTTTTATCCACCCGATAATCACCCTCTTTGACCTGCAACTCTGGGTGAATTTGCCATGCCTCACCGCCATAACGTAATTCGTCATCCGCTGTCTGGTGCTGGATGAAGATCACTGGCGCACCTGCCCGGCGTGCACGTTCGCACAGTTGATTGATCCGCACCACAACCGCCCCGGCATCCGCTGGCGGCGGAACGAATAACCCTTGTTGTACATCGATAACCAATACCGCAGACTTCATTAAAATCTCCATGGCGCTAAAAAAACAACCTGACGACTTGTGCTAATTTACGATCTGTTACCTTTCACTTTATCGGCTGGCGCGGGCGGAAAACCAGATCAATACCCTGCTCTCGCATTCTGTTTACCAGACTGTACCCACCGTCCGGCGAGGTTTGCGCCAAAACTCGTTCATCTTCAAATATCGGACTCGCCCAGAAAATATTGACCGGATCGCCATACTGTTTAGGCAACGCCAGATTTTCACTGCCGGGATAGAATGAAGAAGAGAGAACGTAACCGGCGTAGCCTGCGGGGACCACTTCCGACACCAGCGTATGGCCTTCACCAAACCAAGTGATTTTCGCCCAAGGCACATGGGCAAACCCTGCTAATGCGCTGGCCATCTGCACAGCATCCTCTTCGGTCATATACTGCCCGTCAATGGCGATCCCCATTTCCATACGGCGATAACCGGCAGCTTCGTCGCAGAACAGGGCATCAACCCATGGCATAGGCCGGATGCTGCAGCCAATAGTCATAAAATAGTAAACACCTTCGCGCTGATGCTGGGTAATTGCCATTGGTGGCCATTTCCCCTGATCGATGGCGTAATACTTCACCGTAGGGCCAAAGTGCGGTTCATAGCAGGCTTGATAGTCGCACTGCATTTTCGGCCATGGGTTACCCTCTTCACGCTGCCAGCTCTGCCAAAACTGGCGCGTGTTTTCCGCCTGGGTATATTGAGCATCGGCGGGATCGGCAGCAAGTGGATGGGCCAGCGGATTCTCTTTGACGCAACCGGCGGAATAACACACCGCCTGCTCGCTATACAAACTCCATCCGGGGATCACGGCTAACAGTTGGTCGTCATACCACAGTGCGGCACCGTCATCACTTTCCGTCCAGATCACCATTAGCCTTTCAGCGAGCAGCGGTGCTTCTCCTTGCGGGGTACGGCAATATTCGGCAGCCAACATCGGTGGTAATCCGGCTTCAATAGCGGCCAGATCTTCCCGTTGCGGGGCGGTGCCAAGATTGCGCAACCAGCAGGCTCGAACCTGAAAACGTTCAGCGAACTCTTCCGTTGGGTAGATATAAAAATAGGCAGCCCGGCTATCTTGCTGAACCACCGCGACCAAAGTTTGGTTCTCGTTGCTGACCTCAGCAAGCACATTTGACTCGTTCATGTCACCTCAATGAGTTCACAGCGAATTATTGTTCTGCATACTAGGCTGTGTCCCTTAATTGCCCGTGGTGCCGTCGCAGACCCAAAAGCCCGTTATCAAGGCGGAGGGTGAAGAGCAGAGTGGCCCTCTGTTCAAGCCCGACTTTACTTCGAACGGGCTTTTGGGGCGCGACCCTTCGGGCTGGGGCCATTTGCGCGCATTGCGGCGTTGTTCGCCGCTTATTGGGTCCACCAAACCTCGCGGCTCTCGCCTTGCCCTGTGCGCAAATGACCGCCAGCGGCGCTCGCGTGCAATTAAGGGACACAGCCTAGATTGTATTTCCCCACGTGTAAAACGCCTGCTTGGCCAGGAGGCTAAATACCTGGCTTGGTACTTTTGTTGATCCTGCGCATCGCCCGGTGGTAGGAACCGTTGCGCACTGAGGCACGTAAAACCTTCCCTATCCCCGCAACGCCAATGCGCACCCCTCGTCGCTTTACGGTGCCGGGATCCAACCCCAGTTGCTGCTGCGCCCAGTCGGGTAACAGGTCGATCCCCGCCTGTATCACCATTGCCCCTACTGGCCGCGCCAACCTGCTGGGAGCAGGTGCTGCCAAGAGAATCCGCGCCACTTCCAACGTTCGCTCATCACAGATCAATTGCGAGCGCATCTGCTGCAAGTAGTCAGCCACCGCCGCACAGGAGGTGGGAACGTCACGCGCTCCCAAGGCTTCAGCAACGCGGGCCGCCTCACGGTAATACTGGTCTTGCTGGGGCAGAGAAAGGTTTGGATTGCGGTAACGTAAATGGGCAGCCAGGAAACGGCTGCTTTCGGCAACATGCACCCAGGTTAGCAGTTGCGGATCGCTGGCAGCATAAGGCTGACCATGAGCCACTCCGGTCACACGTAAATGAATGGCTTTGACCTTGTCGATCAGGCGTTGTGCATCGGCCGTTGAACCATAGGTTGTGACAGAGATAAATTGACTGGTACGCCGCAGACGGCCAAGCATGTCTTCACGAAAATTGGAATGGTCCCACACCCCAGCCAACGCCAGCGGATGCAGCATCTGCAGCAGCAACGCACTAACACCGCCGCAGAGCATAGAGGTAAAATCCCCATGAACCTGCCAGATAACCGACTGGGGGCCAAAAAGACCGGGATCGCCTGGCGGATTTTCGAAATCTACTCCGCCCAATGCCAGCCCAGTCAGGCTAAGCACCTGTTTTTCAATCGCTGCACGTATGATTTCCATGCCGAACCCTGATCCAACCACCGTGGTTCCAGTCTACCATGACTTGCCGTGGGAACTGCAGGACACATCGGCTGTTTTACTTTGCTGAATTTAACCGAAACTGCCCAACAATCTGAACCACAGATAATCCAGCGGTACCAACAGCCCGAATGTCAACACGGCAACCAGCAGGCACAGTTTCAATCCTTCCCGTGGCGGGACCTTTCCCATCCCCATAGCGACCACTATCGGCGAAGCCTGATAGGGCAGTAGCGGCGTGGCATAACCGATCACCTGCGTCATCAGTACCGTTGCCAACGGCAACCCACTACCTTCCGCTAATACTTGCGCCAGTGGCGTGAACAGGGCCGGCACTCCATTGGCTGTTACCACAAAATTCAGCAAGGTGGTTAAGCCGATCATCGAACTGAAAGCCACAAATGGACGCCCCTGTGTTTGCGGTATCGCATCCAGCAAGGCGTTGCCAAGCCAATCACCCAATCCAGAGTGACTCACCAGTGCCGTCAGCCCTAATATCCCCGCCACATAGATACAGGTACGAATATTAACGCCAGCAGCAAATTGTTCCCCAGTCAGGAAACCGATACGTGGTAACAGACAGAGGCAGGCAGCAGATAGACCAACCCAGGCCGCAGGAATACCGTGCCAGCTGTCGGTGATCCACAGCAGCACGGTGGCAACCAACAACAAGATCAGCCGCCATTCCGCCGCAGTGAGCACACTGTTCTCGGGTATTTTCTCCACTGCCTGCGGTTTGGCAGGAAACAGCCAACAGATACACAGGGTCAGTAGCACGCCTTTTGCCAGCCCGAGGATCGGCGCATGCAGGATCAGGTATGCCAAATAGGTGAAGTGGATCCCAAAGGTACTTTCTGCCGCCCCACTCATCACTAAGTTAGGGACATTGGCGGGTAAGATGCTGGCTGAAAGCTGGAAAGTACCCAAGCCAACCGCCAATGCCAATCCATAACGGCCACGGGTTCCCTCTGCCAGCCCAGCACGGCCTGCCAGCACCATGATGATTGGCATTAGTAGGGTGATACGACCCATATTCGATGGCATAACAAATGCCAGCGCGTAACTGATCGCAACCACACCGCCCACCAGACGCGGCCATGAGCCCGCCAATAGCGGCAGAATTCGATTGGCAAGCCGGTCCGCCAAGCCTGTTGAACGAATCGCCGTGCCCAGCACAAAACCACTCAATACCAACCAGAAGGCCGAAGAAGCAAAGCCTGAGAAAACCACGCTGGCCGGAGCAAGTTGCAGTACCATCACTGCCGCAAAGAACAAAAGAGCGACCAGATACTCAGGTAAACGCGACGTTGCCCATAACGCGATCACTATCAATGTGATCAGGGCAGAAACGCCCATCGGATACCCCATCATTTTTGCCGCCCATTGATTGTTAGTATTTTGTTATAAAAGGATTTTATAGTCTCATAGCGAACAACATTGAATGGTGAGAGGGTTCACAATCCCACATCGATTTTCTACATAACCAGGCTGACCAACGATTATTGGCGATACCCTACCTTATAGATCTCGGCTTGTAGCGCGAGCCGTTTACCCCCTCGGACGATTTAACAGCATGACAACAGTATTTAGCGCCCGTCAGTGGTAAGGTAATAGGCCTCGAAGGAGTGAATTTTGCATCTAAATCCCGGTGCGACTTCCTCGATAACCGCAAGGACGTTATCATGGCCACTGAATCGGCCGATGCAGATTTTTCATTCAACGCAGGCAGAGCTAACGCAGCGGTTGTTTAATTCACAGCACTAATAGCCACACCTCACGCTGGTGATTAAGCTGTTTTTTTACCTTTCAGGTCAATACCGTTATCAGCGGCTTGAAGCACAATGGATATATATTTACGTTATGACCATAAGCAAAATATTCACACCGGAGCCTAAATAAGGTACAAGGCTGCATGAAAATTCCAAAACGACTCCAGCCATTGGTAGATGATGGTTTAATCGACGACGTCATCCGCCGTTTGAAAAGTGGTAAAGAAGCCGACGTTTTTATCGTGCGTTGCGGTGAAGAGATCCGCTGCGCCAAAGTGTATAAAGAAGCTGAAAAGCGAAACTTCAAGCAGGCGGTTAACTACCAGGAAGGCCGCAAGGTTCGCAACAGCCGTGATGCGCGCGCCATGAACAAGGGTTCCAAATTTGGCCGTCAGCAACAGGAAGAAGCCTGGCAGAATACTGAAGTGGATGCACTCTACCTGCTTGCCAAGGCGGGTGTGCGTGTACCTCAACCGGATATCTGCCTGGACGGCGTGCTATTGATGGAACTTATCACTGACGAAGAAGGTCTGGTGGCACCGCGCCTGAGCGACGTGACGTTAACGCCCGAACAGGCACTGCACGACCACGCCTTGATGATGAACTATGCGGTGCGCATGCTGTGTGCGGGACTGGTCCACGGCGATCTGTCAGAATTCAACGTGTTGATGGATAAAAATGGGCCAGTAATTATTGATCTGCCGCAGGTAGTGGATGCCGCCGCCAACAATCATGCCAAAAGCATGTTTGAGCGCGATATCAATAATATGACGCAATATTACGGCCAGTTTGCGCCGCAACTGCTTGGCAGCAAGTACGCTAAAGAAATCTGGGCACTCTATCAGGAGGGTAATTTGACGCCAGAAAGCGAACTGACCGGTAAATATATCGAAAGCAACAAGCGGGCAGACGTTGGCTCCATACTGGAAGAGATCCAGGCCGCCAGCGATGAACACCAGCGCCAACTACTGGCCCGTAAGGAAGAGTAACCTTTAGCCCCGGCCCGTAACGCCGGGGAACTCACTACCTTACAACCAACGCCTGACTCGGCGGCAAAAAGACGTATAGTCTTCGCCAAAGCGTGCCTGCAGAAACTTTTCCTCACGTGGGATCTGTACCCCATCCAGATAGGCAAAATAGAGCAACCACCATAACCAGACTCCCCATCCACCCAGCGCCAACGCCCAGGCTGCCAGCAACAGCATTTGCCCAAGATAGATCGGATTGCGGCTGAAACGAAAACTCCCGCTAACGATAAGCGCACTGACCTGCTGCAACTTTTGTGGATGAAGTGTAGTTCCTGCGCGCAGAAAAGACCGGCTGGCGCTGAACATGATTGCCGCAGCAATCACCAGCAACAGCGCACTGCCCGAAAGGTTAGCAAAGCGCACTTGCCACTGTTCGTCCGCCAACCAACGAGCGACCAACATCCCCAGCGCACATACCGCCATCACTACCGGCGGCAATACTAGCTTATTCAGCCACGTTGCCATTTCTCTGCTCCTTGCCACGCTTGTGTATGAAAAATCAACCTAGGCTGTGTTCCTTAACTGGGACACAGCCTAGTGTTCCCCCACCAACGACTTTACGCTATAACAATGGCTGCGTGTAAAGAACCCAGGAATATACGATGGCCGATGATGCCCCACAATTCTGGCGCGACGAGCGCTTACCGTTTGTTGAAGCCCGTGCTATCGAGGATGGCCGAAAGCTCTGTTATTCTCTGCATAGTCACGCGTTTTTTTCTATTGGGGCTATTACCGCCGGTACCAGCACTTATATCAATGGTTCCCAACATCTGCAGGTTAAAACTGGCGACGTGGTCATCATTAATCCGCAGCAGGCGCATGGCTGTAACCCGATAGGTAACCAGCGTTGGGCCTATATCATGTTTTACGTCGACCCACGCTGGCTGACCTTGCTACAGCAGGAAAATACCGCGGGTGATTTCGTGCCATTTACTCCGATTATCAGCCAGGATGCGGAACTCTTCAGTGGCCTGAACCAGCTTTATACGCTGTTAACTCATTCGTCGTTCTGCCATTGGGAAAAACAGGAAGCTCTGGTCGATTATTTCACCACGCTGTCAATGCGATTGGGGGTAACAGCGGCCAGTCAACCGGATATCAACCCCAAGTTGGAAAAAGCTGCCGCTTTTATCCGCAACCACTGCACCCAGTCACTGACGTTGGAGGCGATCTGCCAAGCATCTGCACTTTCCCCGTCCTACCTGATCCGCTCATTCAAGAAACGGTATGGTATGACGCCGCACGCCTATCTGGTCAACCAACGCATCCAGTATGGCCATCACCTATTGAAACGTGGTTTGCCCATTGCTGCGGCGGCCAACGAAAGTGGATTCGCCGATCAGGCGCACTTTCAGCGCACCTTCAAGCAGTTACTGGCGGCCACGCCCGGCCAGTATCAAACCCCTTCGGCAAGCAAATAGCAGGCGCTGGCCGCTAACAGCAGCGCCATCAAGCGGTTGAAGCGCTGCACATTGCGTGTGCTTTTCAACAGGCTGCTGAGCATCGCTCCGGCATATGCCCAACAGGCCACCGAAGCATAACAAATCACAAAATAGATCAGGGCAAACTGCCACAATAACCGCATCTCCCCTTCGCCAACAAAAGCGCCCATACTGGCGATCGAAGCCAGCCAAGCCTTCGGATTCAACCATTGCAATAAAGCACCATACCAATAAGAGGGTTCTTTTTGCCGATTACCCTGCCCCAACTGCCCGTTATCTGCAGCAAGTTGATAGGCCATGTACAACAGAAAAGCCACGCCAGCCCAGAAGATCGCCGTGGTTAAGCCCGGCCAGTGAGTCAAGACCTCGTGCAGCCCCAGCCCCACTAACACCAGTAACAGGGTGAAACCCAGCGTCGCCCCGGTCACATGCCGTAGGCTGGCATGAAAACCGAATTGCGCCCCACTGCTGAGAGCCACAATGTTTACCGGGCCGGGAGTAATCGAAGAAGCCAAAGCAAAAGCGGCCATAGAAAGATAAAGCGTCATAGTTTGCACCTGTAAAAGAGTTACCGGTGCCAGCGTGCCTTGTTACCGCGCATGAGTATTGAACAAAATTGCCCAAGGATAACCCGCTCCCTTGGTGGCATTGCAGCATCTGCCCCCACAAAATGTATGCCGACCAATTAACGCTGGTCGATCATGGCTTAACCACTTCTCTGTGGAAAGCGCCGGGGCTTTAATCACAGCGAGCCACGTTGATTGTTCCCATAGAGAAACAGTGTAACTACAGAACATGGATTTATCCGCCGTTCAGGACTGAGTAACTTGTGATCTCGGTCACTCGTATGCAGTGCGTGCGGGTTGCGTATTCACCTGAAATGAGCGGTACTATGCTGAATAATAAAGATAAACCTGCTTCATCACCGTGGCTGGCGATTTTTTCGCTAACCGTTGCCTGTTTTGTCATGGTTACCACCGAGTTTCTACCTATCGGGCTACTCACCAACATCGCTTCTTCAATGGATGTCAGTACCGGTAAAGCCGGTCTGATGATCACCATACCCGGTATTGTTGCCGCTGTGGCCGCGCCGCTGCTGAGCCTGCTCTCCGGCCGACTCGACCGGCGGTTATTGATGTTGTACCTTTCCGCGCTGTTAATCATTTCCAATCTGGTTTCCGCGCTGGCCGTCAATTTCCCCATGATGCTAATGGGACGGGTCCTGTTGGGTGTCTCGGTCGGCGGTTTCTGGTCTTTCGCCGCCAGCTATGGCCGCCATCTGGTGCCCGTTGCCAGCCAGGGCCGGGCAACCGCCCTGATCCTCAGCGGTATCTCCGTCGGTGCCGTGTGTGGTGTACCGGCAGGAGCGCTGATTGGCGATCTGTTCAACTGGCGTGCTGCCTTCTTCGGCAGCGCAGTATTGGCCAGCATCGTGTTACTGGCGCAAATGCGCCTGCTCACCTCGGTACCGCCTACTCGCGCGGTAACACCGAACGATCTGCTGTTGCCACTGCGGCTCCCCATGGCACGCATTGGGTTAATCGCTATCGTGCTGCTATTTGCTGGCCACTTTGCTGCTTACACCTACTTGCGCCCACTGTTGCAACAGGTGTTTGCCCTCAGCCCAACCGCAATTTCACTGCAATTGCTGGCTTATGGTGCAATCGGCCTGCTGGGAACCTTCCTGGGAGAACGCCTGGCGGAACGTAGTCTGCGTGCCACCTTTATCCTAATCACGGTAATGCTGGCTGGCATCCTGATTATTTCGCCATTACTGAGTGGGATCCCCGGTGCTACGCTGATGGTACTGGTATGGGGGCTGGCATTTGGCGCAGTGCCAGTCTGTGCCGCCAACTGGATGTTTGATGCTGTGCCTCAGGCACCTGAAGCCGGTCAAGCGTTGCTGGTGAGCGTGATCCAGATAGCCTTGGCGTCGGGTTCGATGCTCGGAGGCGAGGTCGTTGACTGGCAAGGAGTGAGCAGTGCAATGCTGTTTGGCGGCGCATTGATCCTCTCTGCCACGCTGGTATTTGGTTGGTCGCTACGCACCAAGAGAACGGCCTTATCCCCACTTGCCAATACGGATGCAAAAGCCTGCCCTCAAGACTGAGGTAACGTTGTTAACGGCATAACCACCCTGTAAAATAGCCGGAATAGAACGCTCATCAACATTATTTACCCACAGAAACTTACCCCGGCGAAATGCCGGGGTAAGACATTCGGAGCGATATGGATCATCATCTGCTTGCTATTCGCGTGTTTACCCGCGTAGTGGAAACCGGTGGCTTTACCCGTGCCGCTGATTCGTTGGGTATGCCAAAAGCCACCGTCACCAAACTGATCCAGAACCTGGAAAATCATCTGCAGACCAAGCTCTTTCAGCGTACAACGCGCAGCGTTTCGGTTACCTCAGAAGGAGAGTGCTACTACCAGCGCACAATCAAGTGGCTGGCAGAACTTGAGCAGATGGAAAGTCACATTACCGATTCACAAGCGGCGCCACAGGGCGTGTTACGCATTGATGCGGGGGGAACCACCGCACGGCAGGTACTGTTACCCGCTCTCCCCGATTTTATCGCACGCTATCCGCAGATTCAGATCGATCTGGGAGTAAGCGATCGGATCATTGATTTGATCAACGATAGCGCAGACTGTGTGATCCGCAGCGGGCCACTGGCCGACTCCAGCCTGATTGCCCGGCGGTTATTCGCGCTGAAATGGGTAACTTGTGCCACACCGGCCTACATTGCTCGCCACGGCACGCCGCAGCACCCTAACGATCTGCAACAGGGATATCCATTAGCGCACTATCGCCACGCGCTGAACGATCGCATACAGCCACTGCAATTTGTCGATAAGGGCAAAGAGATCGACATCCTGCATCGCTACTATATCAGCGTGAACGAAAGCAATGCTCATCTGGCATCCGTGCTGGCAGGCCTCGGGATTATTCAAACCTTTCGTTTTATGGCGCAGCCCCATCTGGACAGTGGCGAACTGGTCAGCCTGCTGGACAGTTGGCAACCGCCCGACGAGTCTATGTATGTGGTGTACCCTTCCAACCGCCATCTAAGTGCCAAACTGCGGGTATTTATCGACTGGGCAATAGAAAGATTCAGCTAGACTGGGCGCTTCATTGTCCATCAGCAATACGGCCTAGGCTGTGATAATATAAATCGTAATATTGTTATTATCCTGCAGGCATACCATGGCATACATTCCAAAAAACTACGCAAAACTGGAAGTCGGTTACCGCGAAAAAGCACTGAAAATTTTCCCGTGGGTCTGTGGCCGCTGTTCACGGGAATTTGTTTATTCCAACCTGCGTGAACTCACGGTGCACCATATCGATCACGATCACAGCAACAACCCGGAAGACGGAAGCAACTGGGAAATGCTGTGCCTTTATTGCCACGATCATGAGCATTCCAAATATACCGAAGCCGATCAATACGGTTCGACGGTGGTGGCCGGTGAGGATGCGCAAAAAGATGTTGGGCTGGCCACACATAACCCGTTCGCCAACCTGAAGAACATGATGAAAAAGTAGCGTCGTGTTATTAGTGGGGCAGCGCTATTTACCGCTGCCCCATATCGACTAAGCAGTTACCGATTAATAGAGCGTGCCATGCGAGTATAGGTATGCCTTACGCCACGGATTGCCACGCTATAGGCGAAGATATTCTCCGGCAGCGCCAACCCCAGAAAACCGGTATCGCCAATGTGATGCAGATCCGCCCCGGCCATTTTGCTCATCAGGGCAATCTGGCGAATAGTCTGAACATCTGCCCCCTCTTGTGAAGTGCCAATGGCAGTCATCGCCAATGCGCCTTGCTGTTGGGTAAAGGCAATCAGAGCGGCAACCTTTTCCTGCGACATGCCCGGAATGGTTCCAGGTGCGGGCAGTAGGACAATATCAGCCCCGTTGTCAACAAACAGGGCGATATCCTGTTCGTTAATCAACTGATTACCGCTTTCACGCACAATCCCCGCACCATGCATTTTGCCCGTCACTAATACCAGTTCGTCGCCCACTTCATCGCGAATAAGTTTTAAAGCCTCGGCGATGGCCTGATTGCTGACGCCATTATTGGGATTGCCGGTTAAAACCACCATACGGGCACCGAGTTGGTACAGTTTGCGCGCGTTTTCAGCCGTAGCCGCTCGCCCTGCGGTTATCTGCCAGAATTCATTATGCGTTGTGGCAAACGCCGGATCGACCGCCTCCAGATTCACGCCGATGACACGCCCCGTCAAGCGCTGCAGTTCACGTAGCACCTCTTCGGGCGGAACCCCTGCAGGTAACCCGGCAATATGCGGCTGGTTAACATCGAACAGATTCAGCAACAGCATGTCAGCACCCTGGCTGGCGGCCAGCTCGGCGTTGGTCACACCATTAAGCAGCGGTTGGGTACCCGCAATGGTTTCACTGATCAGGATCCGTCCTTCGCTGGCTCGGATGGCGTAAATCAGGTCATCTTTACTGATGTTGGCAAGCTCAGAGGCGCTGCAATCCAGATATCTTTTCATGGTGATTTTCCCAGTGACGGTTAAATGGCACCGCTGTAGCACAGTGCCAAAGCAATAAATGTTAAGGCCGCTCAAATACCGAACTGTTCAACCCACTGTCCTGCTGGTGGCGCTCCAGGGCCAACTGGATCAAGGTGGTAATCAACTGGGTATAGCTCACCCCGCTGGCTCCCCACAATTTCGGATACATGCTGATATTGGTGAAGCCCGGCAGCGTATTGATTTCGTTAACGATCACCTCATCGTCTGCCGTCAGGAAAACATCGACGCGCGCCATCCCCAGACAATCCAACGCCTTAAATGCCTTCAGCGCCACATCGCGGATTTTATCGCTGACGGCCTGATCGATGGCCGCTGGCACCACCACCTGCGCGCCTTGCTCATTGATATACTTGGTATCGTAGGAGTAGAACTCATCGCTGAGGACAATCTCGCCGCATACGCTGGCTTGCGGGTGGTCATTCCCCAATACCGCGCACTCAATCTCACGCCCCACAATAGCAGACTCCACCAGCACCTTATGGTCGAAGCTAAATGCCAAGGCGACAGCACGCTCGAATTCGGCCTGATCCTTTGCCTTGCTAACGCCAACGGAAGAGCCCTGGTTCGCGGGCTTGATAAACAGCGTTTGCCCCAGGCGTTCGCTCAATTGGCTATAACCGTATTGGTTGCGGTTGGCGCGCGTCAGCGTGACAAAAGGTGCTACAGCCAGACCGGCGTCACGCAACAGACGTTTGGTGACATCTTTATCCATACTGACCGCTGAGCCTAACACTCCAGCCCCCACAAAGGGGATATTGGCCATACGCAGCAAACCTTGCAGGGAACCATCTTCTCCCAGGGTGCCATGAACAATAGGGAACACCACATCGAGTTGCCCCAGTGCCGCCGCACCATCGGCTTCAATCAACTGATGTTTCTCTCGCCCGGGGATCAGCGCCACATTTTTATTGGTGTGGTTTAGCGCGATCAACGCCGGGTTTTCCGCATTCAGCAGGAAGTTTGAAGCATCGTTAATGTGCCACTGCCCCTTTTTATCAATCCCCAACAGCGTGACGTCAAACTTCTCTTTGTCGATGGCATCCAGAATATTTTTTGCCGACTGCAACGAAACCTCATGCTCCGCCGATTTGCCCCCAAAGATCACCCCAACACGTAGTTTAGTCACGCCTTCAATCCTTCTGTAAAAAGTCATGGCAACAAAGCCGCTAATCACAATAAACGCAATATAAGGCCCCGGCAATCGCCATTCTGCCGAAAAGACTTGCGCCACAGAATGCCAAGCCGAAAGTATCCAAAATGCATACACTTCATAAATGATTTGTATATGGAGCAAGTGATGGGGATCGTAAAAATTTCGGATGTGCTGCATGACGATTTGCGGATCGCCAGTCTGAGCATGTCGCGTTCCATTAACGCTCAGGCGGAACACTGGATCAGGATCGGCATGCTGGCAGAGCTCAACCCAGACCTGACCTATTCGCAGTTGGTAAAGAAAATGATGAAGGATAATGCATTGACGCTAAAGGAGATTATTGGGTGAAAGAGATTGTGATAAAAACGCCGGAGGAGATTGCCAAAATGCGTCACTCTGGAGCCTTGCTGGCCAAAGTCTTTGCTATGCTTGATGGGGTGATCCGCGAAGGTATTACTACCATGGAGATCAATGACCGCGCCGAAGCGTTTATCGTTGAAGAGCTGAAATCACGCCCTGCCAGCAAAGGACAGTATGATTTTCCCTACGTGCTCAATACATCCATCGATGACGTTATCTGCCACGGGATCCCTTCTGCCAGTAAGATCCTGCGTTCTGGCATGATCGTTAACGTAGATATTACGCTGGAGAAAGGGGGCTTTATTGCCGACTCCAGCAAAATGTACTGTATCGGCCAAGTCACCCCAATTGCCAAGCGGTTGGTGAATAATGTCTACCAATCGATGTGGCAAGGCATTCTTGCGGTAAAACCCGGCGCGACGCTGGGCGATATCGGCCACGCCATTCAGCGCCATGCCGAACAGGCAGGCTACAGCGTAGTGCGCGAGTATTGCGGGCATGGTATTGGCCGCGAAATGCATGAAGGCCCGGCAGTGTTGCATTTCGGGCAGCCATGCACCGGCACGGTTTTGCAGGAAGGGATGGTATTTACCATCGAACCGATGATTAATCAGGGCGATCACCGCATCAAGCAGAAAAAAGATGGCTGGACGGTGGTCACTCGCGATAAGAAACTGTCCGCACAATGGGAACATACCGTCGCGGTTACCGCTGACGGTGTAGAGATACTGACATTGCGCGACGAAGAACGTCTAATGGGATATACGGAACGTTACTAATGGAGTATGGCATGACGCAGCATACAGACCAGGCATTTATCAACCGGCTCAAGAGTATCGTCGGTAACTCACAGGTGTTGACCGGTGAGCGCAACACAGAACGATACCGTAAAGGCTTCCGCTCCGGCGGTGGCAATGCATTGGCCGTGGTATTACCCACCCACCTGCTGCAACTATGGCAAATCCTACAGGCCTGCGTCGATGCAGATAAAATCGTTATTATGCAGGCCGCCAATACCGGCCTGACTGAAGGCTCAACCCCCAGCGGCCAGGATTATGATCGCGAGATCGTGATTGTCAGTACACTGCAGCTCGATCATATTCAGGTTCTGGATCATGGCAAGCAGGTAGTCTGCTTCCCTGGCAGCACGCTAAACCGGCTGGAAAGGTTACTGAAACCTTATAGCCGAGAGCCGCATTCGGTGATCGGTTCCTCGTGTATTGGCGCTTCGGTGATTGGTGGCGTATGTAACAACTCCGGTGGTTCACTGGTCAAACGCGGCCCGGCCTATACCGAAATGGCGCTGTATGCCAAACTTGGCGAGGATGGTCAATTGCGGCTGGTGAATCATCTGGGGATTAGGCTGGGGGAAACGCCGGAAGAGATCCTTACCCGCCTTGAGCAAGGGGATTACCGGCCAGAAGATATCGAACAGGGGGAACTGCGTGCCTCCGACAACGAATATGCCAGCCGGGTACGCGATATTGATGCCGCTACCCCTTCCCGCTTTAACGCCGATAAACGCCGTTTGTTCGAAGCCTCCGGCTGTGCCGGTAAGCTGGCGGTATTTGCCGTGCGTCTGGACACCTTCGCCAAAGAGCAGCATGAGCAGGTGTTCTATATCGGCACCAACGATACCGCAGTGTTGACCGAACTGCGCCGCCATATGCTCAGCCAGTTTGAGAACCTGCCCGTGGCGGGGGAATATATGCACCGCGATATTTTTGATATCGCCGAGGTGTATGGCAAAGATACCTTTATGATGATCGACAAGTTTGGTACCGACCAGATACCGCGCTTATTCGCGATGAAGGGTTATGTCGACGCCACACTGAGCAAAGTCCCGCTGGTACCGCACCATTTGGCCGATCGTCTGATGCAAAAATTCAGCAAACTGACGCCCAACCACCTGCCGCAACGGATGAGAGCCTATCGCGAACGCTTCGAGCATCACCTGTTGCTGAAAATGGCTGGGCCAGGAGTGGAAGAAGCCGAGCGCTATCTGCAAAGCTATTTTGCGCAGGCCGACGGCGATTTCTTCGTCTGCACCCCGGAAGAGGGCAAAAAAGCGTTCCTGCATCGCTTTGCGGCAGCGGGTGCTGCCATACGCTATCACGCGGTACATGCCGATAAGGTAGAAGACATTCTGGCACTGGATATCGCCCTGCGCCGTAACGATAACGAGTGGTTCGAAACCTTACCGCCAGAGATCGACAGCCAGTTGGTGCACAAACTCTATTACGGCCACTTTATGTGCCATGTCTTCCATCAGGATTATGTGGTGAAAAAAGGCGTCGACTGCCAGGCACTAAAAGAACGGATGCTGGAGATGCTTGATCGGCGCGGGGCGGAATATCCTGCTGAACACAACGTCGGGCATCTATATCATGCCAAACCGGAGCTGAAGGCGTTTTATCAACAAGCGGATCCCACCAACAGTTTTAACCCCGGCATCGGTAAAACCAGCAAGCAGAAATACTGGGGCGATAAAGCCTAAAACAACAAAGCCCCCCAGACCATTACGGTATGGGGGGCGATAATACACTCTGAATCAGAAGAACCAGGAACCATACCCCCACAGCACCACTGTCAGCCCAAGCAGAAACTCAAGTAGCAGGACGCCGATAGCCAGTGTCCAACTGGAGAAGATAAACCCCTCTTTACTGTCGATATTCAAGAAATGGGGAATGCCGACGTAAAGCAGGTAGCCGGAATAAACCAGACCGATAATACCCACGAACAGGCAGAGCCAAAGCACCGGGTATAGTGCTACTAGCCCGCTGAGAAACATCGGGGTAGCCACGTAACCAGCAAACACCATGCAGCGGTGCAGACTTGGGCGGGACTCATATCGCCGGGCCATAAAGTGGATCACTTTACCCATAAATGCCACCCCGGCCAACATCAACAGATAGAAGGCCACTGCGGTATAAAAGGCGGTGAGCATATCGAGCCGCAGGGCATGGCCGCTGCCAGAGAGCCAACCCAATTGAGTGGTCCCAATAAATGCGCAAATAACCGGAATTAGCGCCATCAACAGGACATGGTGGGTGTAAAGATGCGAGACCGATTCATTCTCGCTTTTGATGTGTTTGAACTCGGTGCTGGGATGCGCCAGCAGCCCCCAAACATGATTAGCCATGAGACACCTCCGTAGAACACGATTGGCGAAAGTAAACACGCCGCTTACGGCTAACACACCGCGCGAGAGTTACGGTTCTGGGGATATCCCCCTGCGACAATTATAGTCTTTGGTTGAAAAAACGTACGCTATACGCGGTCTGTAAGGTACTCTGCTGCTTAATCAACATATTACGTTACCTAACAAATAGAGGGATACCATGTCAGCCAAGATCCGTACCCGCCAAAGCGGGATCAATAATGTCAAAGTCGGGCAGAATGTGATGGTGATAGAACCCTGCAATCTGTATGGCTGCCAGTTGGCTGACGACGTGTTCGTCGGGCCGTTTGTCGAGATCCAGCAAAACGTCAGCGTCGGTGCGCGCAGCAAGATCCAGTCGCACAGCTTTATTTGCGAATACGTAACCCTGGGTGAAGATTGCTTTATCGGTCATGGCGTTATGTTTGCCAACGATCTGTTCAAAAGCGGTGCCCCGAACGCCGATCCGACAACCTGGGGTCATACGCGGCTGGGTAACCGGGTTTCAGTAGGATCTGGAGCCACCATACTGGCGGTTGAGATTTGTGATGACGCAGTGATAGGTGCCGGTGCCGTCGTCAGCAAAGACATTACGCGTAAAGGCATCTATGCGGGTAACCCCGCCAGGCTGATCAGGGAACTCGATTGAGTTGCTACATCTTTTATGCAAACTACCCAGTTTTTGATAAGTAACCTTGATGTTTACTTGGTAGTTATCATGATGGCAATGAAAATTGTTATCAATAAAGTATTATGCGTAACCTGGGGAAAAAGATGTACAGGTTTGCCCTAACGATGTTGATCGCCACAGTAGTAGGTTGCAGTAGTCAACAACCTGTCAGAAACCCGATAGAATCGAAGCCGCAGAAGGTTGAACATCAGACAATGACGACGGTGACAATGGACGATTACACAGTAAACAAACTGCAGGCAATATTGGCCCTGCAGGAAGCGGTGCCTGGGCTCGATAACGGCCAGGCTATCGCGCTGCTCTCACAGCCTTTTCTGGGTACCCCCTACGTTGCCAACCGGTTAATAGGCTCAGCAAATACCCCTGAGCGGTTAGTCATCGATTTCGGCGCGCTAGATTGCTTTACCTACCTGGATTATGTTGAAGCGCTCAGAACCGCCACCAGTGAAAGTGAATTTGTCGAAAACGTAATTCAGACCCGTTATGTCAAGGGAGAAATCGATTTCCAGCATCGCAAACATTTCTTCAGTGACTGGGCACAAACAGAACACGTACTTACCGATGATATTACCGCACAGATCAGCCCCCATGCCGTCACCGTGGTAAAACATCTCAACCGCAAGGCCGACGGCGATATTTACCTGCCAGGAATAGCGGTGAAAACACGCAACATCACCTATATTCCCAGCGAGTTTATCGATGAAAAGACTATCGGCCAACTGCGGACCGGCGACTATATCGGCATCTATACCCCACTGCCGGGCTTGGACGTTACCCACACCGGGTTCTTTATCATCACACCAGAGGGGCCGGTACTGCGCCACGCCTCCTCGCGCAAAGAAAGCATGCAAGTCATCGACTCTGCCTTTACTGACTATGTGCTTAAAACGCCAGGTATCGTCGTGCTGCGCCCACGTTAATCGCCGCGTAATTAGCTATAAGTTTTTGTGCTTAGCAAGAAATTGACTTGGTTTTGTCCTTGGGTTTAGCTGTTGGCACAAAACCAACTGATTTTATTGTTTTTCAGGGAGCGACTTATGGCAATACTCTGGCGCTGCACGGCCTTGGCTGCGGCATTATCGGCAACGCTGTTATTACAGGGGTGCGATCAGAAAACCGATCTGAACCATATCAAGGTCGGCGTAATTAACGGTGCTGAGCAAGACGTAGCGGAAGTGGCCAAGCAGGTGGCGAAAGATAAATATGGTCTTGAGGTTGAACTGGTTGGCTTCAGCGGTTCATTGCTGCCCAATGATGCCACCGATAAAGGGGAACTGGATGCTAACGTATTCCAGCATCGCCCCTTCCTCGAACAGCAAAATAGAGATCACGGCTATAAGCTGGTGGTGGTAGGCAATACCTTTGTGTTCCCGATGGCAGGCTATTCAAAACAGATCAAGTCGCTACAGGAATTGCAGGATGGAGCGGTTATCGCTATTCCCAATGACCCAACCAACCTGGGCCGTGCGCTACTGTTGCTGAAAAAAGTGGGGTTGATCGACCTTAAGGAAGGTAAAGGTCTGCTGCCAACCTCACTGGACATCAGCGCCAACCCGCATAATTATCAGATTATGGAGTTAGAGGGCGCGCAACTGCCCCATGTGCTCGATGATCCTAAAGTCGCCGTCGCAGTGATCAGCACCACCTATATCAACCAGATTGGCCTGACACCCACCAAAGACGGTATCTTCATTGAAGATAAAGATTCACCTTACACCAATATCGTTGTCGCCCGCGAAGATAATAAAGAGGCACTGAATGTGCAGAACTTCGTAAAAGCTTACGAGTCTGATGAAGTTGCCAAAGCCGCAGAGAAAATCTTTAATGGCGGAGCCGTTAAAGGCTGGTAACCCTATGGCAGGTGCCAACAGCGGGCCTGCCACTGCAAAAAAACCACTCCCCCGCTTGACCCTCACGTAGCGTCAGGCTTTAGGCTGTGTCCCTTAACTGCACCAAGGGGATAAACCAATGTTACTAAAAGTAGGCGAACTGGCTCGCCGTTCGGGCATTACCGTCAGAGCACTGCATTATTACGACAGTATTGGTCTGTTAACCCCTTCCGCACGCTCCAACGCCGGGTATCGCTTATATAACCGCAGAGATATTACCCGCCTCCACCGCATTCAAGCCCTACGGCGAATGGGCGTGGCACTGGCCGAGATCGGCGGACTTCTGGCTGGTTCAGAATTGGCATTACCTCAGGTTATTGAGCAACAAATGGCGATGCTTGACCGGCAGTTAGCGCAGATAACCACGCTGCGCAGCCGTTTGCAGCACATACATGCACAATTGAAACTAGGTAACGAACCCGAACTGAATGACTGGCTGACCACTTTGGAGTTAATGACGATGTACGATAAATATTTTACCGCCGACGAGTTGGCACAATTACCCTTCTATCAGGCTGATGAAGCCCGCAACCAGGAGTGGGAAGAGATGGTTGGCAAGGTGCAAATGCTGATGGAAAGCGGGGTTGATGCTGAAGACCCGCGTGCTCAGACTATTGCGCGCCATTGGATGCGCACTCTAGAGCGTGATACCGCAGGTAACCCCGCATTCCTGACTCGCCTTAACGCTATGCATGCCGATGAGCCCTCTATGCGTGAGCAAACGGGGATCTCCCCGGCAATGACCGATTACGTTACCCGGGCATTTGCTGAAACCAAGCTGCAAATCTACCGCAAGTATCTGTCTGCAACAGAGTATGCCTATGTACGCGCTCACTATTTTGACCGCATACATGAGTGGCCCGCGCTGATCGCCCAATTCCAGCAAGCGATGAGAGAGGAGGTTGCACCGGAATCGGCTCATGCTAAACAGTTGGCTAGCCAGTGGTTAACGCTATTCCGTTCCTATGCAGGTGAAAACCCGGCAACTCAGATGAAAATCCGACAAGCCATGGAGCAGGAACCTACCTTGACCGAGGGAACCTGGCTTACCTCGGCACTTCTGCACTATCTGCGTCAGTGCATCACACAACTGATGCAAGGCTAAACGACACCGTTCAAACCGCGGGATTAGTCGTATTAATTTTCGATAAGTATCAGATAAAAAACAGTTTACCCAGCAACCTGGGAAAAGGCATATTGTACTTATATTTTGATTTCTCGCCATAAATAGGGGGCATCATGCCGATTTCTTCCCCCCAGTTGACTATCGATGACGCCATCGTCGAGGATATGGTCACTATCCAACAGATCTATGCCCACCATGTGCTTTACGGGCAAGCCTCGTTTGAAGAAACTCCGCCGACGCTGGAGGAAATGCAGCAGCGTCGCGCCAATGTGTTAGCCGCAGGATTGCCGTGGCTAGCCGCAAAAATAGAGGGGCGTGTTGTAGGGTATTGCTATGCACATCCCTACCGGCCACGCCCCGCTTACCGCTATACCCTCGAGGATTCGGTCTATATTGCCGAAGGCATGCAGGGCAACGGCATCGGTAAAGCCTTGCTCAGCTTACTTATTGCACGCTGTGAGCAAGGCCCATGGCGGCAAAT
The DNA here is from genome assembly GCF_044865145.1 of Serratia aquatilis. Classification (NCBI taxonomy): domain Bacteria; kingdom Pseudomonadati; phylum Pseudomonadota; class Gammaproteobacteria; order Enterobacterales; family Yersiniaceae; genus Serratia; species Serratia aquatilis. The sequence goes on from NZ_CP173186.1 coordinate 3,602,529, forward strand.
GCTGGCGACTGTCGGTAACGCTGCGGGCAACGCAGGTTCGCTAGCACTGCACCGCAAACTGGGATTCACCAGCGTTGGTACCCTAAACGCAGTGGGATTCAAATTCGGTGGCTGGTTAGATACGCACATTATGCAACGCCCGCTGAATGAAGGCAGTGACGCGTTGCCAAAGATTGCGGGCTCGGCATAGCGAGTGCAAAGAGTGGGGAATTTGACGGAATCTCCTTTCCCCCTCGTTTTAGCGCCATAAGTAGCAGACTGTCGGCCCCCTTTACTCTGCTCCGTTCTTGGCCAGACTGGCGTCTTTCTGACGGCGATAATCGCGCGCCGCCGCCGGGATAGGGGTAACTTTTCCAGTTTCAATCCAGGTGCGCAGACGGCTGGCATCCGCAAAGTGGGTATATTTACCAAACGCATCCAGCACCACTAACGATACTGAACGATTGCCAATCATGGTGCGCATCGCCAGACAGTGTCCTGCCTGGTTGGTAAAACCGGTTTTAGTCAACTGAATATTCCATTTCTGGTTGTAGACCAGATGGTTGGTATTGCGGAATGGCAGCGTATAGTTAGGGTCCTTAAAGGCCGCCATATGCTCGGTAGTGGTACTCAGTTGGCCAATCAACGGGTATTGTTTGGTCGCCAGCAACAGCTTGGTAAGGTCGCGGGCGGTAGAAACGTTATGAATCGACAGCCCTGTCGGCTCAACGTAATGCGTGCGAGTCATACCGAGCGATTTAGCCTTGGCATTCATCGCTTTGATAAAGGCGTTGTAGCCACCCGGATAGTGGTGAGCAAGGCTGGCCGCTGCGCGGTTTTCCGAAGACATTAGCGCCAGCAGCAACATATCTTTGCGGCTGATTTCACTGTTAAGACGCACGCGGGAGTAAACCCCTTTCATTTCCGGCGTTTTGCTGATGTCCACCGCCAGCATTTCATTCAACGGCAAATGCGCATCCAACGTCACCATCGCCGTCATCAGCTTAGTTATCGAGGCGATCGGCACAACTTCATCCGGGTTGCGTGCATAAATCACTTTATGGCTCTGCATATCCAACACCATGGCACTGCCAGAGGCCAGCTCAGGCTGTGTGGCATGCGATGCAGCAGCCTTCTCACCGGCTAGCGCACTCGGCACCAAGCCTGTACCTGCCTGCAAAGCGAGCAGGGTTAGAACCAAAACACGGATTTTCACATGTATTACTCTATAGCTGATTAACAGGGGGATTCACTGCGTTGAAGTATATACTCGTCATACTTCAAGCTGCATGGGTGTTAGCCGCGTCCGCTCGCACCAGTCACATAGTGGGCTATGCTCCTGGCAGATTATGAGCCTCTTCCCTGAGGCTCACCCTTCGGGCCAGCGCAAGCGCTGTTCAAATCTGTTCCAGACAGATTTGTCTCGGTCTTGCTGCCTAGATGCAACTCGAATTATTTAGAGTATAAGTCAGGGATATGGAATTAACACGGTGATTGTTAGCGGTGATTTGTGACAAAGTCTGTCGGCGCAAAAAATTGCGCAGGCCGCGAGCGCACTGGTCTGTACGCTCGCAGAGGAAAAGTTACAGTGCAGGTAGCCAGGCAGAAGAAGGAAGCAGATACAAGCCAGCAGATTGCTGTTCTCCAACCCCCACAATGTGGCCAATACCAGCAGCCATCACTGCCAGAGTAACGTCGAAGGCATTCAGGCTGTCACCATAGCCTGCCGTCAGGTTAAACATCGAACCGTTGGCCAACAGATACAGCGTTTTACCTGCCAGTTGGTAAGCATTGATATATGGCATGGGCTCGCTGTGCGGCTGGCCCTGGAGGAAACCAACGTCGATCTCTTCCGCCACATGGCCTACGTTGAGGATAAATACTCCATCTTTTGTCCGCTCCAAATGTGCCGCAGACAGCACGTTTTTAGCCCCTGTTGCCGTAGCAATCACATCAGCCTGAGTGACAGCCGTAGCCAGGTCGATCACCGCCCAGCCGTCATAACGCGCCTGCAATGCGCGGGCAGGATCGATTTCGGCCACAATCACCTGCCCACCATAGGCCTTGGCAGCGGCGGCCACTCCCTGCCCAACCAGCCCATAACCAATCACCAGCACGCATTTTTCGTGCAGCGTCAGATGAGTAGTTTGGAAGAAAGTGTGCCAGGCGGTGAGCCCGACCATATGCCGATTATGTAGCCCTTCTTTTACTGGCAGATCGTCCCAATTGAAAATCGGGTAGCGCGGTGCAATCCCACCCAAGCGGCTGATCCCGGAGCCCGTAGCTTCTAATCCGGCCTTGATTTGTGGACCACCATGGGATTGATGCAGACGAGCAGTCAAGTCCGCACCCATTTCGCAAAGATGAGTAGGCTCCCAAGCCAACGCACGATCAAAGGACTCAGACCAGTCACTATCACTCATATCACGCCAGGCATAAGCTGCGGCGCCACGGCGTTCCAGCCAAGCCACCACATCATCTTGCACCGTCGTCGGGTTGCAGGTAGTGAGAAAAATATCTGCCCCTTTCTCCAACAGGCCAGCCACCAAAGGGGCCATTTTCAAATCCAGGTGCATATTACAGGCTAGCCGGACTCCCTGCAGATCGGGTAACGCGGCAACGGCCGCTCGGGTGCGCGGCATGTGGCGCATGGCCCAGTTCAACTCACTTTCAAAATCCTGATACATCGGTTACTCCTCGCCAGGGTAAAACAGAATGAATTTAACGGTGCAGGATGGCGGCTATTACTGCTGAGATCAAACAAAAAACCGAGTTAACCACCAGAAGATTGGCGTCGTAATCAGGAAAGAAAAATGCGGGGATTAGGGAGAAGTATGATGGCGGCAAATCAGGACATAGCCTGTCGCCGCACATCATCAGTTTAAACAATTAGAAAAGATAACGCGCGCCTAGCACCATCTCATGAGCAACCAGACGGGCCTTCATTTGTTCGTCTTTCAGCCCACGGGCATTGGTAAAATTATTGTAGCCACTTTCGATATTGCCCATATCAACATAGCGGTAGCCTAAATCGAAACTCAGACGTTCCATCGCCGTATAGGTAATACCGGCCCCCAAAGAGTAGGCCAGGTTATTCTGCGTGCTGGATGCATATTGGCGTGAGGTGTTGCCCTGCCAGCCCTCAGACTTGACGTTAGCAATACCCAACCCCAACATACCGTAGACGGAGAAATCATAACCCAACGCATAGTCACGATATACGTTGAGCATCAGGCGTTGAGCCTTGACTTTATGGTGATTGTAGCTGCTTGCGAAGGTGGTTGAACCGCTGGTATATTCGCTTTCTTTGTAGAAAACATATTCCCCCTCAGTACGCCAGCCGTTGCCATACTGATAGCCGCCTGCGATAGCGCCGTTCAAGAAATTATGCCTTTCATCACCGCCGACAAATTGCCCCACACCTGGACGACTGCTGGTATCCATGTCATCTGCTTGTTGCCAGGCATACTGCAGTTTTAATGCCCCGTAGTATCCTTCCAGAAAATCGGCGGCAAATACATTACTCGAAACGGTTGCCAGAGAAACCACCAGTAATAAAGGTTTAATATTCATGCGTTCCTCGCTTAAAAAGGTTATTTATGATGAAACAAAAGTTTGCATAAAATAACCATCGCGACAAAGCAGAACAATTCGCATCATTACCTAGTAACCTAGGTATTTTTACTTAACTCTTCCTGGGGGAAACAGGCCACCATAGATTTTCATCAGTTTTATCGAGGAGTTTATATGCAGTTTTGCAAATAAACTGGCACGATGCGCCTCAACCGTACGTGGAGAAAGGGCTAAATCATTGGCAATTTCCTTACTGGATTTACCCTCCATAATCAGCTTGGTGACTTCATATTCTCGCGCTGACAATTTATTGATTTTTTCTTGCAACTCAGCCACTTCTTGCCGTTCTTTCTGCAATATATCCTGATGTTCCAACGCCGCGCCTACAGTTTCAATCAACAGATCAGCATCAATAGGTTTGGTCAGGAATTCGAAAGCCCCATTTTTGAAAGCTCGGCGGCACAATTCAATATTTCCGTGCCCAGTCATAATGATGACAGGAATTTCCAGCCCTTGTTGCCGCAATTGCTCAAGATAAACCAGCCCGCTTTTCCCCGGCATACGAATATCCAGTAATAGACAACCTGATAGGGTACGAGGTTCAGTCACCTGCTGCTGAAAATCAGCGACACTTTCGTAGACCGCAGTTTGCCAGCCCATCGTTTCCAATAATGAACTTAGCGAACAGCGAATAGCATGGTCATCATCAATCAGATAAATAAGCTGTTCCATCACAACTCCTGAGTATTAAATGGGAACCATAAAGTAAAGCAGGCTCCCTGCCCGGCAATATTTTCTGCCTTAATGTTACCGTTAAGCCGCTGAACCAGAGTTTCAGTCAATGCCATACCTAATCCCAGGCCTTCTTGGCGAGTAGTGAAAAACGGAATAAAAACCTGTTGCAGTGCTTGCTCTGATAGCCCAGGGCCACCGTCTGTAATCACCAATGTTATGCCCTGGTCCGAATATTCAGCGCCGATGGCGACCCAGGCAGAAGCTGCATTGTTATGCTGCTGTGCCTGAATCGCGTTTGACAGGATATTGTGGAATATTTGCTCAATCCAAAGTGGGTCGGCGCGCAGAGTGGGCAATGAATCGGGTATTCTGGTGATGATTTTTACTTTACCCTGGTTAATCTCATTTTCTAATAGCACAGTGACGCGCCGCCAGACTTTGCTGAAATTAACCTCCTGAAAAGCCACCTGCTCAAGGGTCAATTTTTGTCGAAAATGTAATAACAGCGTACTGATGCGCTTTATTTGTATCACAGCAGCATCCAGCAGTGGGGCCACTTTATGCATCTGCTGCTGACCGATCAATCGCAATGCAGCCTGGTTATAACTGAGCACGGCCGTCAAGGGTTGGTTGAGTTCATGAACAATACCGGTGGTGACCTCCCCAATGGCATTAAACCGCGTCAATTCAGAGAAGTGCTCCCGCAGAACAGCGATGCTGTGTTGGCGTTTTTTAATACGATACTGACCAATAAAATAAACGACAACGGCCCAAATCACAGATAACAGTAAAAGTAATAGCCAGGGTAATCTTGCCCACTCGGGATCGTTATTGGCAGACAGCTCGAAAGGCTGCAAATTGCTGTTTATCCCTTTTTCCCATTGCCAGAAAGTGGATTCATCGCCATCGCCAATTTCAAACAATGGCCTATTGTTCCAGCTCATGAGAATGTGTTGGAAAGAATGAATCTGAGGAATATCAGCCAGTAGCACCTGGGGATCGATCAGCAGCGCAAAATGCTGGTTTTCCAGCCAATAGGTGCCATTTTCCGCAGCTCTAAGCGTTGGGGTTGAATCCTCTTTTGGCAGCGTTTTCCAGGCAAGGATCTGCGGGAACTTTTGTTGAACCGCGGAGGGATCGCTGGCCACCGACAGCAAGGAAAGGATGGTTTCAAGCTGGGACAGCTTAACCGTTACCTCACGATACAAAATACGGTAGGTTACTGATTGATCTTCGTATTGCTGCTGTAAGGCATAAAGAACCACCCCACTCCCTGAAAACAGGGTTAAGACTAACCAAAGCAGAACCTTGAACATAGCTATTCCATATCTTTAGCGGATACGTTTACTGGGCGGTGTCCCTCCATTACACGCGAGCGCTGCTGGCGGCCATTTACGCACAGCGCAAAGCGTGAGCCGCGCGGTTTGGTGGGCCAAATCAGCGGCGGCCCCTCCTGCGGCTTAAAGAGCAACGAGTGTATCTCCAGCAGGGTATGACGGCTATAATCATACCTCTTCGTTGCAAGGAAAAGAAATGACCGACTTGAGCCATTACATTACTCAGTATGGGTACTGGGCGCTATTTATTGGTTGCCTGCTGGAAGGGGAAACTATCACCCTATTAGGAGGCATTGCGGCGCACAACGGGCTTTTACGGCTACCGTTGGTCATGGCAGTAGTGGCGCTCGGCGGGACCTTGGGCGATCAGTTGCTCTATTTCGCCGGGCGTTATTTCGGTGGAAGAGTCCTGATTCGCATGAAAAACCAGCAATCACGCATCGAACGGGCGCAAAAACTGATTGCCAGCCACCCTGTTCTGTTTGTGATTGGCGTGCGTTTTATGTATGGATTCCGCATTATTGGCCCGGTTCTGATCGGTGCCAGCAAGTTGCGCCCTTCACTATTCATCCCGCTGAATATTCTTGGTGCCATCCTGTGGGCAACCCTTTTCGTGTTATTCGGCTATTTTGGCGGTCAGGCAATAAGCAATTTCGTTAGCGGCACCGATAAAAAGCTCTATAGCCTGCTGTTCTGCCTGTTGGTTATCACCGCCATATTACTGTTACGCTATTACTGGCGTCGCCGTAAGGCCAGATAAGCCTATTTATTAAACATTAATTTCAGGCCCAGTAGCGCCAGTACGCTGCCACCCAGGCGCTGCCCTTTATTAAGACACGCACTCAGATGAGCTTTATCTGTTCCTTTAGCGGCATTTTTTAGCGCAGTACCGTCCCGATCATCTTTCTGACACAAGGAGACTTTACCTTGATTTGAAAATTTGTTCTTAATATATAGGGAGTTTTTAATGAAAACGGTTTGGCCTCTCGGCGTTCTCTTTTTCTCTGCCTCTTTACTGGTCGGGTGCGGTGATGATAATAGCAATAGCGAACTGCTCCAGCCGCCCCCCAAGGAGGAAACTCCGGTTCCTGAAAGCCCGGCAATCACAAACCCGGTAAAAGTGGCTTTTATGCCCGATGTGCATTTCCATGACGTTTACGGCACATTCGAAGGCAACGCATTCAGTGGCCTGGTGAACAGTAACAGTGGGCAACCAGCAGTTATCCGCACTATGTACGCACAACTGACGTCTACCCGCCTGTTTAACGAGAACTACTTTGCATTTCTTGCTGCTCTGGACGACGCGGCACAGCGTGGGGTTAAGGTGATCGCACTGCCAGGGGATTTCAGTGACGACGGGCAGCCGATCCATATGCGTGGGCTGAAAAAAATTCTCGATGATTATTCCCAACGTTATGGCATTGAATTCTTTGCGGCACCCGGCAATCACGATCCCAATGTGCCGTTTGAACGCCCCGGTGGTAAAAGCGATTTTCTTGGTGAGGACGGAAAAGAACAGCGGATCTACAGCAAGGGGGCAGCAGAATGCCAAGATTACACCGAAAGCTGGGCAACTATCGATGCTGGATATGAGTTACCCACCGTCTGCACCGAGGATATCCGCGAATTGGGATATAAAGGGGTCACCGCCGCCCTTGCCGATCACGGGTTTATGCCAAAAGCGTCCTATCTGTACTGGGAAACCCCTTACAGCAGCTACTCAACCGCCAACTACAAATTTGAAACCGCACGCCAACAGGCTGACTGGCAGTATCGCCAATATGAAATTTGTACCGAAGGAACCGGCGGTGCCTATAAGAAAAGCCATTACACCCACTGCCTGACGGTTCCAGATGCCAGCTATCTTGTTGAGCCGATCCCAGGAGTATGGCTGTTGGCGATTGACGCTAATGTCTATCTTCCCAGTGCTTCTGCCAATGACGCGGATCCTACCAATCCGAAGAACTTTAGTGGTTCTGGCAATGCGGGATATAACCGCATGATAACCCACAAGACTCAGGTGATTGAATGGATAAAAACCGTGACGCAGCGTGCCAAAGAGCAGAATAAACAGCTGATTAGCTTTAGCCATTTCCCGATGACCGAATTCTATAACGGCGCTTCTGATGATCTCGAAGCCCTGTTTGGCACCGGCAGTTTCCAGATAGCTCGACGCCCCACAGAAGATACTGCCCATGCGCTTGCCCAGGCCGGTATCGAGCTCCATATCGGGGGGCATATGCACTTCAATGATACTGGTGTACGAGAATACGACGATGGTTTCCTGGTAAATATTCAAGCCCCTTCAATGGCAGCCTATGTTCCCGCTTATAAGCTACTCACTCTCACCAGCAAAAGTGCTATAGAAGTAGAAACCATTAGGTTGAATCAGGTTCCGCGCTTCGATGAACTGTTTGAACATTACCAGATGGAGCACCAGCATCTGGCAGCACAGAAATCGGAAAAGTTATGGAATGCGGATATCCTTGCTGCCAAGGATTATCATGAATTCAATAGCATTTATCTCGCTGAACTGACTCGCCTGCGGTTTTTACCCAAGGAATGGCCCTGCGAAATGCGTGAGATGCTGTTCAATATGAATGGCCGCGATATGCTGATCCTCTCGCAACTGGATACAGCCGTGACGCTGGCTCAACTACAGGCCAATCCGTCACTATCACCGGTAGCAACACTTGCCAAGTGCACTACCGCAACGCCACAACCTTCGCTGAGCGTAGCAGCGGAAACCATTACCGCCGACTGGGAACGCGCCAAAATCAAAGCCGCATCGCTGGTTCAGGCAAACCGCCTGACTCTGGATGATTTTGTTGCATGGAGCGGTTTTGATTTAGCCACCGATTTTTATCGTCTGGCCAATGCCGGGGATCTGGCGCTAGATGACATCACACCTGAACGTATTGCCCAGTACAGCGTGTTGGCCGATGCACTGGCTAATACACAGGCCACTATTCACCTGTCTAACAACAAAGTGTTGGATGAAAATACCGTCAGCCAGGTATTCCAGAACCGTTTTGGCGCTCTGTTTGCCATACTGCGTAAGTTGGGTACTTCGATACCACCCAGTGACCACTTTATGATTAATCTCGAACAGCGCGAAGTGAGCAACCTTAGTGATAAATCAGGCTTTGCGGAGTAACCTTACTCTGCCCAAACGCTTGATGCGGGGCGTAACATACGCCCCGTCTCTCAACGATTACAACCGACCGTAAAAGGTCATTCTGGCACTTTCAGAAAGCTCAATTCCCGGTTGTGCGTTGTAAGCCAGCACCACCAGCATCCGCGTTTTGTCAGCCTCGGTAGGCGTAACCCGATGCAGGGCATTACGGCCACGAAACAGCACCAGATCGCCTTCGTTGATTGCCAACTGTTTTGGCTTAACACCGCCATCAAGCACCTGCGCCACTCCGGCATAATTCATTTCACCGCGATCGGCATCGCGCAAACCTTCTACATATTCAAACACGCCGCCAGCCAGCGGTTTCTGAATCAGTAAGGTAATAGCAAAAGAAGAGTTGTCAAAGTGCCAGCCCAACTCCTGACCGGTATGGGCATAATGCAGATTGATCGAGGAGAGACTATCGGCATAAGGGTAAAGCTGCGGTTCATCCAGTACCGCACAAAGAAAATCCCTGAATTCAGGGGAGTCGTATAGCGTACGTAACGGGGAATCGGCTGGAATATCTTCGTCCGTGATACAGCCTTTGGAAGAGGTCACCAACCGATTGCGGGCATGCTCATCTGGGAAGCTGGGATCCTGCGGTTTCAGGTAAACATTGTGCTGGCTGGCCGCATAGAATGCAGCATGGCTATACTCCTTCCCCTCTTGCTGAACGGCAGCCAATGCCTGGGAATGCAGAAAACCGGGTAAAATCAGCACGCCATACTGCGCCAGCGTCTGTTTGCTACGGGCAATAAACGCCGAATCATCCAATGGGTTGGTAGATAAATTCACAATCTGTGCAAGCTGTCGCATCGCATTCCTCTCTCTGGCTTCCTTCTGACTCACTCCCAATGTATAGAATGTTGCATTGATGTTATAACGAAAATACGTTAAGGATATGACAACCCCAGCTTAACGGTCCCTGCCATGAATTCATCCACTCGCCTGCGTTTACCCAAACTGAGCACCATTCTGGCATTCGAAACCGCCGCGCATACCGGGAGCCTGACCAAAGCCGCCGAACGGCTGGCGCTGACCGCCGCCGCCGTCAGCCAGCAGATCCGCCAATTGGAGCAACATCTGGGGATTACGCTATTTCTTCGTTCCAAAAGTGGCGTAACGCTGACAGAGCAAGGCGCGGAGTATCTTGCCTACGTAGAGGAAGCGTTTGAAACACTGCGAGTCGCACAGCTACAGGTTGACCGGCAGCGCGGCAGAGAAATGCTTACGGTGTTCACATTGCCCGCCCTGGCGTCCAAGTGGCTTAACCCGGCGCTAGAGGAGTGGCTAGAACGCTTTCCGCAGGTGGATATGCGTATTCATGCCAGCCATGCTGCCGTTGACTTTGCCACTTCATCGGCAGACTTCGCCCTCTGCTTCGGCGATCAGCACTATCCCCAAATGGAAAAAAAATCTCTGTTTCAGGATCGCGTATTACCCGTTTGTAGCCCAGCGCTGCGGGGGGATGGCACGCTAAACGGTCAGCCGTTAATACAGGTGGATTGGGGCAGAGAGGGGCAATTTTTGCCGGGCTGGCACGAGTGGTTCACGGCAGCGGCGTTAACTCCTGCGCCACAGTCACGCAGCCTGACTTATAACCTGACATCGCTGGCAATTGATGCCGCCGTGCAAGGCTACGGAGTGCTACTTGGACAGCAACGGCTTATTCAGCAAGAGCTGGCTGATGGCAGGTTAGTGCCTCTGTCTGGGCCAACATTACCGCTGAGCAAGCCTTATTATGCGGTTTACCCACCACGCACGCTGAATAAACCCTACGCCGCTGAATTCCTGGCCTGGTTGGGTTCACTGGGCCATTAACGGCAAATCACCCGCGCGATATCCTTGGAGTTATTCAGTGCACGGATCTCGCTAAACAGTTCCGTTGCCTCTTGGTACTCTTTGCGCAGATAACCAAGCCACTGTTTGATGCGCGCAACGTGATACAAGCCGGTATCGCCCTGCTTTTCCAGATGGATATATTTCTGCAGTAGCTGTACCACCTGGGGCCACGGCATGCGCGGTTCGTTATACTTCACTACCCGGCTCAGGTTGGGGATATTCAGCGCCCCGCGCCCGAGCATTACCGCATCACAACCAGTGGCATCAATGCAAGCCTGCGCACTTTGATAATCCCAAATCTCCCCATTGGCGATCACCGGGATGGATAAACGCTGGCGGATCTCACCGATGGCCTGCCAATTGATGCGCTCGGCTTTATAGCCATCCTCTTTGGTACGGCCATGTATGGCGATTTCCGTCGCACCGGCCTGCTCTACCGCATCGGCAATTTCAAAGCTGCGGGAGTCTGAATCCCAGCCCAGGCGTACTTTTACCGTCACCGGCAACTCGGCAGGCACCGCTGCACGCATCGCTTTCGCCCCTTGATAGATAAGTTCGGGATCTTTGAGCAAGGTGGCTCCACCGCCGCTGCCGTTGACATGTTTGGAGGGGCAACCACAGTTAAAATCGACACCGTAAGAACCTAATTCGACAGCCTGGGCGGCGTTTTCCGCCAGCCACTGCGGGTGTTGTCCAAGCAGTTGCACGCGAACCAGGGTGCCGGAAGGGGTGCGGCTGGCATTCAGCAGTTCGGGGCACAGGCGATAGAAGGATTTTGCCGGTAGCCGCTGATCGACTACGCGCAGAAATTCGGTAATGCAGAGATCGTAATCGTTCACTTCGGTGAGTAACTCCCGCACCAGTGAGTCGAGTACCCCCTCCATCGGAGCCAATAATACGCGCATGCCAACCCCTGCTAAAAAAGACGCGCAATGATACGGGTGAAAGGCAGTGGCAGACAAGCCTCACGCCGAGAAAAGCTAACCCAGCTTGCGCAACGGTTCACCGGCAATAAATGCCTGAATATCGGCTATCGCTTCACGGAAATAGGTCTGGTAGTTATCATCAGCCACATATCCCAGATGCGGGGTTGCCAGCACGTTGGGCAATCTGCGGAATAGATGGTCAGCGGGTAGCGGCTCCAGTTCAAAAACATCCAGCCCGGCCCCGGCGATTTGCCCAGTCTGCAACGCCTCAATCAGCGCCGGTTGATCGACTATCGCCGCACGAGAAGTATTGATCAGGAAGGCGCTCTTTTTCATCTGCGCCAAGGCTTGGCGGTCGATCAGACCACGGCTGCGATCGCTCAGCACCAGATGTACCGAAACAAAATCGCTCACCGCCAATAGCGCCTGTTTGGATGCCGCCAATTTCACGCCACAGGCTTCGGCTCTTTCCGGAGTCAGATTCTGGCTCCAGGCTACCACGTTCATCCCGAACGCCTGCGCCACTCTGGCCATCTGGCTACCGATCTTGCCCAGGCCCAGCAGGCCAAGAGTCTTACCGTGCAACGTAATGCCCACTCGTTGCTGCCAGGGCCCGTTGTCGCGCAGTCCGCAGCTTTCTGTCAGCAGGTGTTTGGCCAAACCGAGAAGTAGCGCCCAGGTCAACTCCATCGGCGCTTCGGAACCGCTAGCGGTGCCACAGACGGTGATCCCTTGCCGGGTTGCAGCCGCAAGATCGATTGAAGCATTGCGCATTCCAGAAGTGATTAACAGCTTCAAATTCGGCAAACGAGAGAGCAAAGAGGCAGTAAAAGGCGTTCGCTCACGCATGATCACCACGATATCGCACTCTTCAATCCTGCTGACTAACTCGGCCTCATCGGTAATATGGTCATTGATGGAAAATACCTCAACCTGTTCACCAATAGCAGACCAGTCCGCCATCGATAACGCTACGTTCTGGTAATCATCAAGAATTGCGCATTTCAATTTCATCTTTGGCTCCTGGATACTGTTTTCTTTATCGTAATCCATTTTACAGCTATAAAAAAACCGCCAAATCGATGGCGGTTTAGATTCAGATGCTAAAGCAGTTACTGAGCGGGTTTACTTCTACGCGGTTGGCGCGAAGGTGCACCTGAACGCGCTTTATTTTCGCCCTGCGGCCGAGCATTACCGCCGCCACGATTTTCACGCTGACCAGCAGCAGCACCACTACGCTGGCCACCCGCGCTATGGGTACGCGGAGCGCCACCATTACCGCGCGGGGCACCGCGTCCACCAGCTTGACGGCCATTGATGATCGGTTCGGCCTTGATGGTCGGATCCGGCTCATAGCCTGGCAGAGCAATACGCGGTATCTCGCGCTTCAACAGGCGTTCGATATCCCGTAGCAGTTTGTGTTCATCTACACACACCAAAGAGATCGCCTCACCGGTACGCTCGGCACGGCCAGTACGGCCAATGCGGTGCACATAATCTTCCGGGACGTTTGGCAGTTCGTAGTTCACCACATGGGGCAACTGATCGATATCCAGCCCACGGGCAGCAATATCCGTAGCCACCAGCACGCGGATTTTGCCATCTTTAAAATCTGCCAGCGCACGAGTACGTGCCCCTTGGCTTTTATTACCGTGGATCGCCGCCGCAGTAATGCCATCTTTGTTCAACTGTTCAGCCAGATGGTTTGCACCATGCTTGGTACGGTTAAACACCAGCACCTGCTTCCAATCGCCTTCGCCAATCATCTGGGAAAGCAGTTCACGCTTGCGCTTTTTATCAACGAAGTGAACGCTTTGCTCAATTTGTTCGGAAGCGGTATTACGACGCGCCACCTCAACCGAGGCCGGGTTATGCAGCAGCTTGCCCGCCAACGTTTTGATCTCGTCCGAGAAGGTGGCAGAGAAAAGCAGGTTCTGACGCTTGGCGGGAAGCTTGGCCAGCACGCGGCGGATATCATGGATAAAGCCCATATCCAGCATGCGGTCGGCTTCATCCAACACTAAAATTTCAATTTTCGATAAATCAACGGCGTGCTGATGTTCCAGATCCAGCAGGCGGCCCGGTGTTGCCACCAGAATATCGACGCCGCCCCGCAATTTCATCATCTGCGGGTTGATGCTCACACCACCAAATACCACCAGCGAACGTAAACGCAGGTGTTTGCTGTAAGCCTCAACGTTTTCACCGATTTGTGCTGCCAGTTCACGGGTGGGCGTCAGGATCAACGCGCGTACCGGGCGGCGGCCTTTGATAGGGTGATCATGCTTGCTCAGCAGTTGCAACAACGGCAGGGTAAAACCGGCGGTTTTACCCGTGCCGGTCTGAGCGCTGGCCATCAGGTCGCGGCCTTCCAACACCACAGGAATAGCTTGACGTTGAATTGGCGTAGGTTCGCGATAGCCCTGTTCTTCAACAGCGCGCAGAATTTCAGCACTTAAGCCGAGGGTTTCAAATGACATAGTAGAGAAAAACTCCAGATCCACCCTAACCTAAACAATGTTGTTCGGTGCAGTTTCCAGGGAGGACGATCAGACGGGACATAAGGAGATGCTCGCACTTTTGTTAGCGGCATTTCCTCGGTATGGCCTCGAGGGATTTGGCACAAACTGCAGTGCACCAGGGGCAAGACTATAACAGAAATCGAAATAGAAAAGAAAATTTTGCGTGTGATAGCACATTATTTTAAGTAAATAGGGCAAAAAGTTAAAAGAAACCGCCTCATTGTTTACATTGCGCGCGTTCACGCCTAAAGTTAATCATATGATTGATTAACTTTACGACCACCTTATGCCCTCAAGACAAAACCAACTGACAACCAGCCGGGCACGAGGTGAATACGCCCGCCAACAATTGATCGCTGCCGCCATTGAGGTTTTTGGTGAATATGGGGTTTACGGCGCGACAACCCGTGAAATCGCCCAGCGTGCCGGGCAGAACATCGCGGCTATTACCTATTATTTCAACTCAAAAGAGGGATTGTATCTGGCAGTTGCGCAGTGGATTGCCGATTTTATTCAGCAAAATTTTCATTCATTGAGCGATGAAATTGAGCACTTCTGGTTACGGCCAGCAGCGCAGCGCTTGCCAGAACACTATCTGGGTTACTTCAAGAGCGGGTTACTGGCCTTAAGCAGCTTGATGACTCAGCCAGAAACGCTCAACTTGAGCAAAATCATGTCTCGGGAACAGCTTTCCCCGACAGAGGCTTACCCACTGATCCACCAGCAGGTGATCGCTCCGTTGCACCGCACCTTGTGCCGCCTGCTGGCAGGCTATACCGGCATCGATGAGCATTCGACCAAGATTGTGCTGCACACCCATGCTCTGATTGGCGAGGTACTGTCTTTTCGTGTCGGGCGGGAAACGCTATTGCGCCAGGCTCAATGGCAACAGATAGGAATGGATGAAGCCAGGCAGATTAGTGAGGTGCTAGCTGAACACATCGAGCTTCTGGTTAACGGGCTACGCCAGCGTCACGGTGCATAACTTGATGCGCCGCAACCGTATATACATTGGGTATATACCCTTCATACTTCAAGTTGCTTGGGTGTTGGCTGCGCTTACTCACCCCAGTCACATAGTTATCTATGCTCCTGGGGCCTCGTAAGCTTGCCGCCTACAAGCAACTCGAATTTTTTTGGGTATAGATCCCCTCTGATAAGCTTAAATCGGTATCAATCTGGCAGGGAGTATTATGAATAAGAAGAAAATTGCCGTCGTGGGTGCGCTTATCGTGTTGATTGCCGCAGCCGCCTATGGTTTCTGGTATCACCAACAACAGCAGGATAAACCCCTAACCTTGTACGGGAACGTGGATATCCGCACGGTCAACCTGAGCTTTCGCGTCGCTGGGCGTCTGGCCACATTGGCCGTAGACGAAGGAGACAGTGTAGAACCAGGGCAAGTGCTCGGCAAGCTGGACGACGCGCCTTACCTGAACGCATTGCAACAGGCTCAGGCCAACGTGAGCAGTGCCAAAGCCAAACTGGCATTGCTGCAGGCAGGCTATCGGGATGAAGAGATTGCTCAGGTGCGTTCGGAAGTTGCGCAGCGTGTTTCGGCCTTCAATTATGCAGATAGTTTCTTCCAGCGCCAACAGGGGCTTTGGGCAAAAAAAGCCACCTCTGCCGACGCATTGGAAGATGCGCGTACTTTACGTAATCAGGCGCAGGCCAACCTGCAGGCAGCAAAAGACAAATTGTCACAATATCTCAGCGGTAACCGCCCGCAAGAAATCGAAGAGGCCAAAGCCAATCTGGCACAAACCGAGGCGGCACTGGCGCAGGCTAAATTGGATCTGCAGGATACGGCTCTGCTCTCCCCTGCTGTTGGCCGGGTAATGACGCGGGCCGTGGAACCGGGCACCATGCTCAGCGCAGGCGGCACGGTATTTACCCTCTCCCTGACCCGGCCGGTCTGGGTACGTGCTTACATCAACGAAGTCAGCCTGGGTAATGCCCAACCGGGCACCGAGGTGCAGATATTTACCGACAGCCGTCCCGGCAAACCGTATCACGGTAAGATTGGTTTTGTTTCCCCAACGGCAGAATTCACCCCTAAAACCGTAGAAACCCCAGACCTGCGTACCGATCTGGTCTATCGCCTGCGGATCATCGTCACCGACGCCGACGATGCCTTGCGCCAAGGAATGCCGGTCACTGTCCACTTCACACAACCGTAGGGAACAGTGATGACACTCGCACATACGATTGAACTGGAGGCGTTGGAAAAATGCTTTCCATCACTCGAAAAGCCAGCGGTCGCCAGCCTGACGGCAACGTTGCGTAGTGGCGCTGTCACCGGGCTGGTTGGCCCGGATGGCGCAGGTAAAACCACCTTGCTACGCATGTTGGCGGGGCTGCTGAAACCCAGCAGCGGCAAGCTGTGCGTCGCCGGATTGGATCCGATTGCTCAGGACCGTCAGTTGCATGCCATTCTCGGTTATATGCCGCAAAAATTTGGGCTGTATGAAGATCTGACCGTGATGGAAAACCTAACGTTGTATGCCGATCTGCGCGGCGTTACCGGTGAGTTACGCAAACAGACATTTGACCAGTTGCTAACATTTACCGATCTGACCCGTTTTACCGAGCGGCTGGCAGGCAAGCTTTCCGGCGGCATGAAGCAAAAGCTGGGGCTGGCCTGTACCTTGGTTGGTCAACCTCAGGTGCTACTGCTCGATGAACCCGGCGTCGGGGTTGACCCTATTTCGCGCCGAGAACTATGGCGGATGGTGCACGAACTGGCCAACGACGGCATGCTGATCCTGTGGAGTACCTCCTATCTGGATGAAGCTGAACAGTGTCGCGAAGTGCTGCTACTGAACGAGGGCGAATTGCTGTTCAGTGGCTCTCCGCAGGATCTCACTCAACGCATGACCGGGCGGACGGTTTTGATTACGGCACCTGCCGGTAGCCACCGCGCCCTGCTGCAACGGGCGATCTGCCTTCCTTCGGTGAGCGACGGCGTGATCCAGGGGAAATATTTGCGGCTGATCCTCAAGGAAGGTGAAGACCACCAGCAGGTATTACAGCAACTGGAACTTCCAGATGCCGAGCTGACAGAAGCCGAGCCCCGTTTTGAAGACGCATTTATCGATCTGCTGGGCGGTGGCCCGAACAGCAAATCCGCCTTAGCCGAAATCATGCCTACCGTGGCGGGTGACAGCACAGAAATAGTGATCGAAGCGCAGGGCCTGACGAAAAAATTCGGTAATTTCGCCGCCACCGATCATGTGGATTTTAAAGTACGGCGCGGTGAAATCTTTGGCTTACTTGGCCCTAACGGAGCAGGTAAGTCCACCACCTTCAAGATGATGTGCGGCTTGCTGGTTCCCAGCGGCGGTAAAGCGCTGGTACTGGGCATGGATCTGAAAACCAGCTCCGGCAAAGCACGCCAGCATCTGGGCTACATGGCTCAGAAATTTTCTCTCTACGGCAACCTAACGGTGGCACAGAACCTGAAGTTCTTTTCTGGTGTTTACGGTCTGAGTGGCAAGAGGCAGCGCGACAAAATTAATGAGATGTCTACCGCTTTCAATTTCGCTCCAATCCTCAACCAAACGCCAGACTCACTGCCGCTAGGCTTTAAACAAAGGCTGGCGTTGGCCTGCGCGCTGATGCACGAACCGGACATTCTGTTCCTTGATGAACCAACTTCCGGCGTCGATCCTCTGACCCGGCGTGAGTTCTGGCTGCATATCAATGGGATGGTGGATAAAGGGGTAACGGTAATGGTCACCACCCACTTTATGGATGAGGCTGAGTACTGCGATCGCATCGGGCTGGTGTATCGCGGCAAAATCATCGCTGCCGGTACCCCGGACGATCTTAAAAACCAGGTGGCCAGCGAGGAGGATCCCTCCCCTTCAATGGAACAGGCGTTTATCGAGCTGGTGCAAGGTTACGACCGCGAGGAGACAGCATGAGCAGCGACAACGGTTTTTCCTGGCGGCGCCTGCGGGCACTGTGCCTGAAAGAGACGCGGCAGATCCTGCGCGACCCCAGCAGCGGGCTGATAGCTTTCGTTATCCCACTGATGCTGCTGTTCATTTTTGGCTACGGCATTAACCTGGATTCCAGCAAGCTGCGTCTTGGGATCCTGATGGAACAGCAAAGTGAAGAAGCCCGCGATCTGGCCAATACCTTTATCGGCTCGCCTTATATTCAACCCACCGTCAGCGATAACCGGCAGCAATTAATTCAGATGATGCAGGCTGGCAGCATCCGTGGTCTGGTAGTGATCCCCAACGATTTTGCCGAGCATATGGCACGGCCCTATGATCAGGCACCACTACAGGTGATTACCGACGGCAGCGAACCCAATACCGCCAATTTTGTTCAGGGCTACGTTCAGGGCGTCTGGCAAATCTGGCAGCAGCAACGCGCTACCGATCGGGGCCATGACGACAAACCACTGATTGAAATGCAACTGCGTTACTGGTTTAACCCCGCGGCGATCAGCCAGCACTTTATTATTCCCGGTGCGATCACCATCATTATGACGGTGATTGGCGCAATTTTGACTTCACTGGTGATTGCCCGCGAGTGGGAACGCGGTACCATGGAAGCCCTGCTCTCCACCCAGGTCACCCGCAGCGAATTGTTGCTGTCCAAACTGGTGCCTTATTACTTCCTGGGTATGATTGCCATGGTGCTCTGCATGGTGGTTTCAGTGTTTGTGCTCGGCGTCCCGTTCCGCGGTTCATTACTGATCCTGTTTGTAATCAGCAGCCTGTTTCTGGCCAGTACCCTCGGCATGGGGTTGTTGATCTCCACGATTACCCGTAATCAGTTCAACGCGGCGATGGTGGCCCTGAACGCGGCCTTTTTACCTTCAATCATGCTCTCCGGTTTTATCTTCCAAATCGACAGTATGCCTGCCATCGTGCGGGCGGTGACTTATATCATACCGGCCCGTTATTTTGTCAGTACGCTGCAGACGCTGTTTCTGGCGGGTAATATCGGCACGGTGTTGATAATTAACCTGTTGTTTTTGATCGCCTCGGCGGTGGTGTTTATCGGCCTGACGGCCTGGAAAACGCCACGGCGGCTGGACTAAGGGGAAATGATGTTTTATCGCCTTTGGACATTAATCGTTAAAGAAATGCAGTCGCTACTGCGCGATCCGCAGACCCGTGCAATTCTGGTGATGCCGGTATTGCTGCAGGTGCTGCTGTTTCCTTTTGCCGCAACACTCGAAGTGACCAACGCCACCATCGCGGTTTATAGCGAAGACAGTGGCCCCCACTCCATCGAGCTGACACAGCGTTTTGCCAAGGCCAAAGCGTTTTCTCACGTGCTATTACTACGCAATCAGCAGGAAATCAAGACTACTATCGATAATCAAAAGGCACTGCTGCTAATTCGCTTTCCAGCGAACTTTTCGCGCGATATCGCTAGCGGTAATACAGCGCAACTGCAGGTGATTCTGGATGGCCGTAACTCCAACAGCGCACAGATAGCGGCCAACTATGTGCAACAAATTGTGCAGGATTATCAGAACGGCCTGATCGCTGGGCGTGCCAAACCCAATAACAGCGAACTGGTGATACGCAACTGGTATAACCCGAACCTGGATTACAAGTGGTTCGTGGTGCCTTCGTTGATCGCCATGATCACTACCATCGGCGTGTTGATTGTGACCTCGCTTTCGGTGGCTCGCGAACGTGAGCAAGGCACGCTGGAACAGTTGTTGGTATCGCCACTGACCACTTGGCAGATATTTATTGGCAAAGCGGTGCCGGCGCTTATTGTGGCCATCTTCCAGGCATCAATCGTGTTGTTGATCGGTATCTTTGCCTACCAGATCCCGTTTGCCGGTTCTCTGTTACTGTTTTATGCCACGATGCTGATTTACGGCCTTTCTCTGGTGGGGTTTGGGCTGTTGATTTCGTCACTTTGCGCCACGCAGCAGCAGGCGTTTATCGGGGTATTTGTGTTTATGATGCCTGCCATACTGCTTTCCGGCTATGTATCGCCAGTGGAGAATATGCCGCTCTGGTTGCAGCATATCACTTGGGTTAACCCTATCCGCCACTTCACTGACATTACCAAGCAAATCTATCTCAAAGATGCCAGCTTCAGCATTATCTGGCACAGCCTGTGGCCACTGCTGGCGATTACCGCAACCACAGGCAGTGCAGCCTATGCCATGTTCCGGCGGAAAATTGCCTGAAAAAGCAGAAGGCTCTGCAAGCAGAGCCTTCTCAAATCTTTTTGAACCCAGCAAAGACTTAGCGGCGGTTGCCGAAGATGCGTAATAACATCAGGAACAGGTTGATGAAATCGAGATACAGCGTCAATGCGCCAACGATGGCGTATTTACGGAAGCTGTCGCGGTCATCTGGGTTCAGTTGCTCGCCCATCGCTTTCAGTTTTTGGGTGTCATAGGCGGTCAGGCCCACGAACACCAACACGCCGATGTAGGTAATTGCCCACATTAACGCCGGGCTTTTCAGCCACATATTCACCAGCGACGCTAGCACAATACCAATCAGCCCCATAAACAGCATGCTGCCTAAACCGCTGAGATCGCGCTTGGTGGTGTAGCCATAAATACTCATAGCACCAAACATACCGGCGGTAACAACAAAGGTGCTGGCGATTGAGCTGTAGGTGTAGGCAATGAAAATACTGGACAGCGTTAGCCCGGTCAGCGCCGAATAGAGCATAAACAGCCCGGTAGCCACGGTGCCGCTCAGGCGGTTCACCATACCGGAAATAACAAATACCAGCCCCAACTGCAGGATAATCAGGCCGAAGAAGGTGATCTGGCTAGAAAAAATAAAGTTCAGTATCGCGGGCGTGTTAGCTGCATACCAGGCGACAAATGATGTCAACAGCAAGCCACAAGTCATCCAGCCATAAACCTGCGCCATATAAGCTTGAATGCCGCTGTTGGCACGTTCAACAATCGAACCATTACGTGGATATCGGTCCATGACGGTTACCTTTTACATGTGAGCCAAGTTTCGGGGAACATCCCCTGTCATTTAGGTGATGTGCTTTATAAGCGTAACACAGAATACGTGACGCGAAACGGCGGGACGCATTGATTTATTTCTGCTCTTTACCAGCGCTTAGCCGCCTGTTTATCGCTATCACGCGCTTCTACCCAGCGAGCACCCTGCTCGGTTGCCTCACGCTTCCAGAACGGTGCCCGCGTTTTCAGGTAATCCATAATGAACTGCGCCGCCTCAAATGCCTGGCTGCGGTGGGCACTAGTAACCCCGACGAACACGATCTCATCGCCGGGAAACAGATCGCCAATACGATGGATCACCGTTGCTCGTTGCAAGGGCCAACGCGTTCGAGCTTCCGCCACAATCTCATCAAGTGCTTTCTCAGTCATACCGGGATAGTGTTCCAGCGACAGTGCACTGACACCATCCCCCAGATTGTGGTTGCGAACCTTGCCGGTAAAAGTGACTACTGCGCCATCGTCATCACACTGGGCCAGCCACTGATACTCCTCACCAACGCTGAAGGGAGCACTGCCGACACGAATACGGGTATTATTCACCTTCACCCCCCGGTAACCGGTGGGAAGAACGCGACTTCATCCCCCGCCTGCAACGGATGCTCAGCGGCCACCAATGACTGATTCACCGCCATCAGCAGTTTGCCCGACTCCAATGCCAGAGCCCAGCGGTCACCCCGCTCGCACAGCGACTTACGCAACTCTTCTACCGTCGGGTATTCCGCAGGCACGCTCAACGTGTCAATGCCAACCAGTTCGCGAACCTGCGCAAAAAACAGCACATTAATCATATTTCCACCTTGAAATCACCGGATTTACCGCCGCTTTTCGCCAGCAGCCGCACCGGGCCAATAACCATATCCTTCTGCACCGCTTTGCACATGTCGTAGATGGTCAATGCAGCCACCGATGCGGCGGTTAATGCCTCCATTTCCACCCCGGTTTTACCGGTCAAACGGCAGCAGGTTTCGATACGCACGCGGCTATGTTCGGGTTGCGCCTCAAGATGCACTTCAACCTTGCTCAACATCAGCGGATGACAAAGAGGGATCAGTTCCCAGGTGCGTTTAGCCGCCTGAATACCGGCAATACGTGCCGTGGCAAAGACGTCACCTTTGTGGTGCTGCCCGGCTGTAATCATCGCTAATGTGCTGGCGTGCATTTCAACGAAAGCCTCTGCGCGGGCTTCACGTACCGTTTCCGCCTTGGCAGAAACATCGACCATATGGGCTTCGCCCGCGGCGTTAATATGGGTTAGCTGTGTCATGAGTTACTTCTTCAGATGCGGTAAGAAGTTGCACGGGCGGTGACGCGCGTCCAACTGCTCTTCAATGATACGTTCCCAGGCGGTGCGGCAGGCGCGGGTAGAACCCGGCATAGCAAAGATCACCGTCTGGTTGGCGATACCGGCCAAGGCGCGAGACTGTAGCGTTGCTGTACCGATCTCTTCATACGACACCATACGTAACAACTCGCCAAATCCCTCCACTTCACGATCGAACAGCGGTAAAAGCGCTTCCGGCGTGTTATCCCCAGCGGTAAAACCGGTACCACCGTTGATCAACACCACCTGCACGTCATCGCTGGCAATCCAGGCAGAAACCTGGGCGCGGATCTGATAAATATTGTCTTTGACCAAGGCGCGTGCGGCCACCTGATGGCCTGCTTCCTGCGCCGCTTCCTGCAAATACTGCCCAGAGGTATCTTCCTCTACGCTGCGGCGATCTGAGACGGTCAGAATGGCAATTTTTGCCGGAATGAATTCACTGCTGGTATGGCTCATAGTTGAAGATGCTCACTGTTATTGATACCCCGGGTATTAGCCGCCGATAAACGATAGGTTCTGCGTAAGACCACTATTTCCCTGATGCAGGAAATGGGTTTGCTTTTTGCTCTGCAGCCCACCCTGGATGCGCAGTTTCAGCTGTTCTAACTGGCCGTCATCCGCCAGTAAATCACGCAGAGTAATCCCCTGTTCGCCAAACAGGCACAGATGCAGGTTGCCAATCGCGGAAACACGCAGGCGATTGCAACTGGCACAGAAATCTTTTTCATACGGCATGATCAAACCGACCTCGCCCTGGTAATCCGGGTGGCTAAATACCTGCGCCGGGCCATCGCTGCGGCCACGAGCCTGCCGCTGCCAACCTTGCTGTTCCAACTGTTGGCGGATCACCTCACCAGAAACATGGTGTTTGCGGAACAAAGCGCTGCTATCTCCGGTTTCCATCAGTTCGATAAAACGCAGTTGGATTGGCCGATCCTTTATCCAGCCGAGAAAACTGGTAAGTTGCCGGTGGTTTACGTCGCGCATCAGCACGGCATTGACTTTCACCTTGCTGTAGCCCGCAGCAAAAGCCGCATCGATGCCACTCATCACCTGACGGAATTTATCCTGGCCGGTGATTGCCTGAAATTGGTGCGGATCGAGGCTATCGACACTGACGTTAATGGCAGTGAGGCCAGCATCACGCCAACTGGCCACATCGCGCGCCAGACGATAACCATTGGTGGTCACAGCTAGAGTGCGGATCGCAGGATTTTCTCGCACGGCGGCAATAATATCGACGAAGTCGCGGCGTAAAGAGGGTTCGCCACCGGTTAGACGCACTTTTTCAGTACCCAGCACGGCAAACGCGCGGCTGACACGGCGAATTTCATCCAAAGAAAGGAAGGTCTTGGGGCTGCCGCTGGGTTTATAGCCATCCGGCAGGCAGTAGGTGCAACGAAAGTTACACACGTCGGTTATCGACAGGCGCAAATAATAAAATTTGCGCTCAAAAGCATCAATGAGTTGCGGCACCTTAACACCTTCCAAATACGGGAGATGCGAGCGTTTCCACTCTGCACCCTGGTGGCTGACATCGCCACGGCCCAGATACCCTATTGTTATGTGGAACAACGTAGGTACAAAGGCTAGGAGTTTTGATTTCCCCCGCTACCTTGAGTAGCAGGAACGAAACCGTGGTTTTCCTGGGAATTCTAGCGCTAAATCGGCGTGATAGCCAACGTACATTTTACGCTATATAACTAATTACATAACGATTTTAACGCTGCCAGAATGAGATAACCATAATAAACGGCTGTTATGCCAACGAATTGACAAGAATCACTCAAACGACACTCTTTTTCGCGTTTCGGTACCAGATCCGCTACTTTATACGGGCTGTGTTTACCCCAAGTTAAGGAATTTTATGCGTAACCGTACCCTCGCCGACCTTGATCGGGTTGTGGCTCTTGGCGGTGGCCATGGACTTGGCCGAGTGATGTCATCTTTATCATCATTAGGTTCCCGCTTGACCGGCATTGTCACTACCACCGATAACGGCGGTTCCACTGGCCGCATCCGCCGTTCCGAAGGCGGTATTGCCTGGGGTGACACCCGTAACTGTCTCAATCAACTGATCACCGAGCCCAGTGTAGCCTCGGCCATGTTTGAGTACCGCTTTAGTGGTAACGGTGAATTGGCTGGGCATAATCTGGGGAATCTGATGCTGAAATCGTTGGATCACTTGAGTGTGCGCCCACTGGAGGCGATCAATTTGGTACGCAGCCTGCTGAAGATCGACGCAGCCTTGATCCCCATGTCGGAGCAGCCTGTCGATCTGATGGCGCACGATCATGAGGGCCACCAGGTTTACGGCGAAGTGAATATCGACCAACTAAGGCATATGCCGCAAGAGCTGATGCTTTCCCCACCGGTAAGTGCCACACGCGAAGCCATAGAGGCTATCGCACAGGCCGATCTGATCCTGATTGGGCCCGGCAGCTTCCTGACCAGCCTGATGCCGCTATTACTGCTCGACGATCTGACGCAGGCGCTGCGGCGCAGCAGTGCCAATATGATCTACATTGGGAATCTTGGCCGTGAACTTAGCATAGCTGCAGCAGCGCTGACGTTAAAAGACAAACTGGCACTGATGGAAGAGAAGATTGGGCGCAAAATAATTGACGCGGTGATTGTTGGCCCAGCGGTGGATACGCAAGATATACACGATCGGATTGTAGTCAAGCAAGCGCTGGAAGCCAGCGACATTCCTTATCGCCATGATCGTCAGCTATTGCGTCAGGCTCTGGATCAAGCACTGGTTGCGCTGTCAGCCCGTAGCTAGTCTTTGCCGCGACAGAGCAATAAATTGCTCGCGCAACGGGTGGATCTCGTCACGTACAGCGGCAGCTTGCTCAAACTCCAGGTTCTGTTCGTGGGAGTACATTTTCGTTTCCAGTTCCTGAATTTTCTGTTCCAGGGCTTTTAGCGTAATGTGCTGATACTGCGCCGCACTTTCTGCCGCTTTGCCTTTCCCTTTATTCTTGCCGCGCATACTCGGTTGCTCAAACTGCAGAATATCAGAAATCTTCTTGTCCAGACCCTGCAGCACAATAATATTGACGAAATCACGTCGCAAAGAGGGTTCGCCACCGGCTGTGACACATTATGTCAAATTTATCCGTCCTATTCCCACATCCAAAGTTGGGGGATTATTTTCTGTCATCAACACATTAAATACCTGACGTAAATATAGACCGAAAGATGGGATGCTTTGCTCGAAAATTCATACGGCCTATGAAATACTTAATACCTCATTCTGAAAAAAATCGATAAATGAGTTCAAGAGGTTTGATTGCTTGAACCACAAATCTATCAGGAGTATTTTATTATCGTGCTGTTTGAGTTCCAAATTTAAATAATGTTATGTACATCCATAAAGTGGAGCATTGATTAACTTGAAAAAGTAATTTAAATAAACATACCGTCCCCCTTCAAGATGCAGGGGTATAGACACAGTGCAACCTCATGAGTGCGGTAATTTTGATCAATCTGGTCGGTATACAGTCACGTATAGCCCGTTTAGAACCACCACTATACATTTAACGACCTAAGTGTGTTTATTTTTAATACATTAATTGTTCAAGAAACATTCATGCGTTTTCCCTGGGTATAGACATGAATATTTTTATTTAACCGATATGAAACAGCCCCCCCTCTGGACTTGGCAGAGTCATATTCAAAAAATTCAACGAGATATGGACATGCTCATGAGTAACAATATTTTTAGGTTTTTTCACTCCCCAAAATGGGGAAACATAATTGAACACTGGATAGAGAGCTTCCAGCATGTGCAGAAAACATGCACCAGCATGAGAAAAATAGGCGCTATTACCTTACTCTCTTTTATTCTCTTCACCGTAGGACAACCTGCACACGCCAATAACATTGAAAACACCTTTTGGGATCTTAACGGGCAAAATGATGTTTATTTAGATATTCCCCCTGGCGACTACCGATATCCTAACGGTTTCGTCATTAATTATAGAGTCGGAGTAGGTGGTTTTCCGCTTGCCTATTATAATACGACGGGTATAACCAACCCCTTTGTTTACCTAGCTGCTCACACAGACTTGCCTCAAGTTACCGATAGGGCGTATAGTCTTTTTCTCAGAGTAAATAACCATATTTATGCACAAGTAGGCATCATGGATTCTGGCTCGACGCTCGTTAGGATGGTTGTACCTTTCAATATGCGGTCTGCCAACAGGAGGAGTCCTGAACTCATTTTAGGCATAAGTGTCATCCCCAACTTTAACGCTGCGACGCAAGGGTTCGTAGATTTAAGGTTCATCGGACAACCACAAGCTGGCGAGTCCATATTACAAGAAGATGTGTTGCTTGCCACTGTCCATAGTTCAATGGGGAAAACAGCTGCCTCACGAGTTTCAGAGAATCCCACCCCTATTTACCGTATTTTTCTCAGAAAAATGCAAAACCCAGTACCGCTTGAATGCAATATTACAGTTAATGATCAGGAACAACTCAATGTAGATTTTGGCGATATTAAAAGTGAAAATATAACGACTGATGGCACCAGCCACATCGAAACACGCAGGTTAAATTATGAATGCAATAGTGGTAACAAGGACCTACCGGTAAAAATAAGCCTAATTGCTGGCAATAGCAGCTTCTCCAACAATTTTATCGCAACCTCGACTCCCGACCTCGGCATAGTCATGAAGTCTGGCTATGACAGCGGCGCAATAAAGGTTATTCCCCCAAATAGCAGTTTTAATGGACGTGTGATAAATGGGCGAGGAAGCGACACGATATCTTTCGCCCTGGTAAAAAAACCGGGCGCTACTGCAAGCTTGGCGGGTAACTTTTCTGCCAACGGTGTTTTGATTATCCAAACACCCTAATGATGCCTGCGTATTAGCAGTAATGCAATCTGACGGCATCTTCTACTCCCCAGATTTCTCCAGCTCATATTTGCCGGGAGGAGTAGTCACAGCCAGAGTGCGAAACGCCGGATTTT
The DNA here is from genome assembly GCF_044865145.1 of Serratia aquatilis. NCBI lineage: Bacteria > Pseudomonadati > Pseudomonadota > Gammaproteobacteria > Enterobacterales > Yersiniaceae > Serratia > Serratia aquatilis. The sequence continues at coordinate 3,629,908 of NZ_CP173186.1, forward strand.
TTCGCACAGTAGCAATATCGACGAAATCACGGCGTAAAGAGAGTTCCCCACCGGTTAGACGCACTTTCTCAGTACCCAGCGCGGCTGACATCGCCACGGCCCAGATACCTTATTGTTCTATTGGACAACGTAGGTACAAAGGCTAGGAGTTTTGATTTCCCCCGCTACCTTGGGTAGCCGGAACGAAACCGTGGTTTTCCTGGGAATTCTAGCGCTAAACCGGCGCGATAGCCAACGTGCATTTTACGCTATATAATTAATTACATAGCGATTTTAACGCTGCCAGGATGAGATAACTATGATAAACGGCTGTTATTCCAACCAGTTGACAAGAATCACGCAAACAACACTCTTTATCGCGTTTCGGTACCAGATCCGCTACTTTATACGGGCTGTGTTTACCCCAAGTTAAGGAATTTTATGCGTAACCGTACCCTCGCCGACCTCGATAGGGTTGTGGCTCTTGGCGGTGGCCATGGACTTGGCCGAGTAATGTCATCTTTATCATCACTCGGCTCCCGCTTGACCGGCATTGTCACCACCACCGATAACGGCGGCTCCACTGGCCGCATCCGCCGTTCGGAAGGCGGTATTGCCTGGGGTGATACCCGTAACTGCCTAAACCAGCTCATCACCGAGCCCAGCGTAGCCTCAGCGATGTTTGAGTACCGTTTTAGTGGTAACGGTGAGTTGGCAGGGCATAACCTGGGTAATCTGATGTTGAAATCGTTGGATCATTTGAGCGTGCGCCCCCTGGAGGCGATCAATCTGGTTCGCAGCCTGTTGAAGATCGACGCGGCACTGATCCCCATGTCGGAACAGCCTGTCGATCTGATGGCACACGATCATGAGGGCCACCAGGTTTATGGCGAAGTGAATATCGACCAGTTAAAGTTCATGCCGCAAGAGTTGATGCTTTCCCCGCCGGTAAATGCCACACGCGAAGCCATAGAGGCTATCGCACAGGCCGATCTGATCCTGATTGGGCCCGGCAGTTTCCTTACCAGCCTGATGCCGCTATTACTGCTCGACGATCTGACACAGGCGCTGCGGCGCAGCAGTGCCAATATGATCTACATTGGGAATCTTGGCCGTGAACTTAGCATAGCTGCAGCAGCGCTGACGTTAAAAGACAAACTGGCACTGATGGAAGAGAAGATTGGGCGCAAAATGATTGACGCGGTGATTGTTGGCCCAGCGGTGGATACGCAAGATATGCACGATCGGATTGTAGTCAAGCAAGCGCTGGAAGCCAGCGACATTCCTTATCGCCATGATCGTCAGCTATTGCGTCAGGCACTGGATCAAGCACTGGTTGCGCTGTCAGCCCGTAGCTAGTCTTTGCCGCGATGCCACGGGTTATCGCTTACGATATTGATGTAAAGATCTTCTACCTGCTTGCGTGCCCATGGGGTACGGCGTAAAAACTTGAGGCTGGACTTGATGCTCGGATCGCTGCTGAAGCAGTTGATACGAACACGTTCAGCCAATCCTTCCCAGCCGTAATGCTCTACCAAGACGTTCAGTAAACGCTCTAACGTGACGCCGTGCAGCGGGTCTTTGGAAGGAGGTGCATTCATTTTCGGCTACTCGCATAAATTCTTGGGGCGCATACCTTAAACAGCTAGCGCGTGCTCAGCAACAAAAATTACAGCTAGGCTGTGTCAGGACAGAGCGATAAACTGCTCGCGCAACTGGTGGATCTCATCACGTACAGCGGCGGCTTGCTCAAACTCCAGGTTCTGCGCGTGGGAGTACATTTTCGTTTCCAGTTCCTGAATTTTCTGCTCCAGGGCTTTTGGCGTGAGGTGCCGATACTGCGCCGCGCTTTCTGCCGCTTTGCCTTTTCCTTTGTTCTTACCGCGCGAGCTCGGTTGCCCAAGCTGCAGAATATCAGAAATCTTCTTGTTCAGGCCCTGCGGCACAATGCCATTGGCTTGGTTGTGCGCATGCTGCTTGGCGCGGCGGCGTTCTGTTTCACCAATGGCTTTGGCCATGGAATCGGTGATCCGGTCACCGTAAAGAATAGCCTTACCATTGAGATTACGCGCCGCACGGCCAATGGTCTGGATCAGTGAGCGCTCGGAACGCAGAAACCCTTCTTTATCTGCGTCCAGGATCGCCACCAGCGACACCTCTGGCATATCCAAACCTTCCCGCAGCAGGTTGATTCCCACCAGAACATCGAACTCGCCAAGACGCAAATCGCGGATGATTTCGACACGTTCCACCGTGTCGATATCCGAGTGCAGGTAACGCACCCGTTCTCCATGCTCTTCCAGATATTCGGTGAGATCTTCGGCCATGCGTTTGGTCAGGGTGGTGACTAGCACACGCTCTTTGATCGCCACACGCTTGCGGATTTCTGAGAGTAAATCATCCACCTGCGTCGAGACAGGGCGGACTTCTACTACAGGATCCAGCAAGCCGGTTGGGCGCACCACCTGATCGATAACGTCACCGCCAGATTTCTCCAGCTCATATTTTCCCGGAGTGGCAGAAACGTAGATAGTCTGTGGCGCCGAGGCTTCAAACTCTTCAAAGCGCATTGGCCGGTTATCCAACGCCGAAGGCAGGCGGAAACCATACTCAACCAGTGTTTCTTTACGCGAGCGGTCACCTTTAAACATCCCGCCAATCTGCGGAATGGTAACGTGGGATTCGTCCACCACCAGCAGGCCATCCGCCGGCAGGTAATCGAATAACGTTGGGGGCGGTTCCCCCTCGCCGCGCCCGGAGAGGTAGCGTGAATAGTTTTCAATACCCGAGCAGTAGCCCAGTTCGTTCATCATCTCCAGATCGAACTGGGTACGCTGCGAAAGCCGCTGTTCTTCCAACAGCTTGTTATTAGCCAGCAGCACCTTACGCCGCTGTTCCAATTCTACCTTGATCTCTTCCATCGCCTGCACAATACGTTCACGCGGTGTAACGTAGTGGGACTTGGGATAGATGGTGAAACGCGGCACCACCTGCTCTACCTGGCCGGTTAGCGGATCAAACAGCGACAGCCTCTCCACCTCTTCGTCAAACAGCTCAACGCGCAGCGCCAGTTCGTCTGACTCCGCAGGGAAAATGTCGATCACCTCGCCACGTACGCGGAAGGTCGCACGCTGGAAAGCCTGATCGTTACGCGTGTATTGCAGCTCTGCCAGGCGCCGCAGGATCGAACGCTGATCGATGATCATGCCCTTGGTCAGGTGCAGCATCATTTTCAGGTAGAGATCGGGATCGCCCAGGCCGTAGATCGCCGAGACCGACGCTACGACCACCACATCGCGCCGCTCGAGCAACGCCTTGGTGGCCGAAAGGCGCATCTGCTCGATGTGCTCGTTTACCGAGGCATCTTTCTCAATAAACGTATCGGAACTCGGCACATAGGCTTCTGGCTGGTAGTAGTCGTAATAAGAGACAAAATACTCCACCGCATTCTCAGGAAAGAACTCTTTCATCTCACCATAGAGTTGCGCCGCCAGCGTCTTGTTCGGTGCCAGCACCATGGTTGGCCGGTTAAGATCGGCAATCACATTGGCGATAGTGAAAGTTTTACCCGAACCGGTGACCCCCAGCAACGTCTGATGCGCCAGGCCGTCTTGCAGCCCTTCTTCCAGCTTGCGGATGGCTTCTGGCTGATCGCCAGCCGGTTTGAATTCAGAATGCAGTTTGAAAAGTTTGCTCATATACCTTCATCGTTCAGATTGCAGCCAGGCGGTGGGGCGCAGCAAGCGGTGTGAATATCCGCTCAGCCGTAGCCAGGATGGCATCTGCCAGAGGCAGCGATTAATTATGGAAAACCTTGGCGATTTCCGCCAATGCCTATAATACTGGATATAAAAACAGCATCAAGCGAATTTATGCGTTAATAGAGCGCCAATGTACCGGTTAAATGAACCTGGTATGACATTTTTATTGTCAATAGCCGTGTTATCCCCAGATAGCGTTATTCATTAACATATTGATAGCACGCTGATGAAAAACCACTCACACAACCTCGCGGCGTAACCACCTCGCTTGATTTTAATTAACTTATTGATATTAATTAGTTTTAATAAAAAGATGAGAATACGGGCAACGGGTGCACAAGCCGCGTCCGCTCTCTGTTTAGGCCGCTTTTCTAGCTATAATGCACAAGGTTATCCACAGGAATGGTGGATAACTCACACCACCCCATGGGGGGCGGGAGTTACGGAAAGAACGCTTTTCTCCGCAAAACTCCACGGAAGCCCGTTTTTTAGTTATTTTTTACAATAATATTGCTTTGGTTATGACGATTAATACTAAAAAATCTGGTTCCCCCTCTTGGCACTCACTCATTTTTATCTGCCGCCAAAACAGCGTAAGCCTTGATGATAGCGTTTTTATCTATCTGATTTTTTTGGCACAAATGTTACTTTTAACCCCCTAAGCCACTTAGCAATGCAACTCTGCCTTGCTAAAAACCTTGCGAAGCCTGTACCCATACTTGCGGTTGCCTATCCAGCTTGCTGGTATCGTCTGATGGATGATTGACCCGCCAGGCTAACTGCAATGAAACCTGCCGGTTATCGCCAAACCAACTGGCACCCGTTCCTAACGCGCCGCGTTGCTGGTGATTCTTTTCCGCAGTCCAGGGCGATTTATTGGTTTTCACGCCGCCGTAGTCAAAAAAGGTTTTCCATTGCCAGGCTGGCGTAATGGCATAGCGCAATTCCAGATTGGCCATCCAGCCTCTATCGCCGCTGGCGTCACCGGACGCATAGGCACGCACGCCGTTTACCCCTCCCAAACTGAATTTCTCCGAGGAATCCAGGTTTTTCGAGGCTAACTGGCCGCTAAGCTGAGTGTAAAAACTCCAACTTTCGCTGAGCGCCTGTAAGCGCAGGGCTGAAACATTGAGTTTGCTGAAGCTGCCTTCGGTATGCGCGGTCATACCGTCTCCCTGCGCTGTGGTGGGGTCGGTAATATCAAGATGACCATGGCTGATGCTCACGGCAGCAAAGTTCAGCCCGCCACCGCCAAAGGTATCCTGACTGTTGGCACTCAGGCTGGCCGTCCACAGTTGGCTTCGTTTATGGCTTTTGCTATCGAAGAGATTGATGTCGTCGCGCAGCCGTTTGTCGTCAAACTGCAACTGGCTGCTCACGCTCAGGGTACGGCTTTTGTACAGTGGTTGAGAAATGTAGGCACTGGCGGTGCGGGCATTGCCGTTTGCATCAAGATCGGCAAAGTCTTTGCCCAAGGCATAATCCATATTGGAATATGCCGCGCCCACGCGGGTAAACCAGCGGTTCACCGGCGCATCATACGACAGGTAGTAATAGTGCTGGCGCTCATCGCTGGCAAGGCCGCGCAGGCGCAGCCTGTCCCCTAATCCCAACGGGCTGTTGGCAGAGATATCGGCACTCAGGCGGTTTTTACCGGTATAGCGCCCGCCATAGTTATCCAGATCGAGGTTACCGCTGAACAGCGGCGTAGGTTTGGCCTCCACCAGCAGATCGGCTGCTCCGGGCTGTTGGCTGGTCAGCAGCACCGAGCGCGCCTGTACGCCGGGAGTATCATTCAGCAGCAGCAACGTCTGTTGCAGTTTGCTGGCATTAATCGCCGTGCCCGCTGCGTTGCGGCTAATCAAATACTTCAACGTGCTATCGGCAAGGCGTGAGGTGTTGTCGACTTTAATCTCGCCGTAGTGCGCTTCTACTATGGCGATTTTTACTACACCGTTTTCAATCTCCTGCTCTGGCAAGTAGGCGCGGTTAAGCACATAGCCCTGCTGTTGGTAATAAAGGGTGATCGTCTGAGCGGCCTGATTGAGTTGCGCTAAGGTAAGGTCGCGCCCGGTGTATTCATGCAGCAACGACTGCAACTGAGCGTTGGAAAACAGGGTGTTACCCGCGAGGGTAAAGGCACTTACCTTCACCGTAGGCTGTTCACCGCCGCCGGGCTCTACCGGGGCTGGTGCAGGTGGCTTGGGCAAGTCCATTCCCGAAGGTTGTGAGGGGGCCAACGCTGGGCGGCGGGTGTCGAGCTCACGCAGTGCCTGCCCGGCATCCGGTATCGCAGGCGTTGCAGCCTGTGCGCTGAAGCTCCAGAGCAACAAAGGGAACAATGACCAGATCTGCTGGCGCAGAGCAGCGAACGGGGTATTTTTGTTATTTTTTTTCATGGTTTGTCAGATAGGTTGGTGGTGCATGACTTGGTCATGTGGAGTAAAGACTCGAGTGAAGGTGCCTAGAAACCAAGCCTGGCGTTAGCCGGGCTTGGTTGCGGTGGGGAGCAGGTAGTTAGCGTGGGTTATTAACAAGCCCCAACGCTATTGCAGAGCCCTACCCCACCTATTTGCTAGTTCTCGATAGTTGAATTGTAATCTAGATAACCAACTAATTTCCCTGCATCCTGGCCACCGATGACACTTCCCGTCGCAAATGACTTTATGATCTTAGAATCGAGACTGCTACCTGCTAAGGTACCAGTCATAGAAGTAGGCCCTTCAGGCCCTATATGGGTAACGTCACCCGATGCCGAAGAGTAGACAACCTCGCTGTTGTTATGCAGTTCGCCAACCAGCCCGCCTATTGCTCCAGACGCTGAGACGTTACCACTGGCCTTACTGTTAGAAAGAGAACTCCGGTCTAAGTCTCCAAGTAAACCACCTACTCTTCCACCCCCACTCACATTACCACTGGCGTAAGCATCTGTGATGGAACTTGTCATGGTACAACCCACCAACCCACCTATACAAAACTTACCGATAACATCGCCAGAAGCCCAAACACCAGACAGAATCGAACCACTTAAACTGCCTACTAACCCGCCGGCAGCACTCTCCGCGGTCACTTTTCCTGTAGCATAACTGTCCATAATGGATGATGATGAAAGAACATCACCAACCAACCCACCGCCATATCTATAGTAAAATGAGGCATCTTTATGGATAACCTCGGTGCTGGCAGACGAGTGGCTCAAAGACGTACCGAACATGCCACCAATCAGACCGCCAACAGCACCATCGGCAGTAACCTTGCCGCTGGCGGAGAGATTATTGAGAGCAGTATTTCTTGCCATCCCAATCATCCCGCCGCTATTGGCATAGCGATACACGTCCACAATGAGATTATTGATAGTAATATTTTCTACATAGGCATCGTGAATACTGCCGCCGGACTGATAGGCTACCAGCCCCCCAACGTAGTCACGGGTTGGATTGTGATAGCAATAATAGTCACATTCACTGGGGGCGATTAAGCCGGGGGCCATGCTGACGGTAAGGTGCGCATTGGTCAGCCCCACATTGCGGATCTCGCCGCTGGCACCACCAAACAGCCCGGTAAAGCGACTAAAAGTGCCTTGCGGATTGCTGCTGCTCTGATTGATGGTGAGTTGATTAATGGTATTACCCAAGCCGGAAAAGATCCCGCTAAAGTAAACACCATCATCTTCCGGTAGACGTGCCCAATAAGTGCTGCCCCAGCCGATCGGCATAAACCCTTTGCCTTCATTCCATTGCGCCGTATCGCTGGCATCAATGGTATTGCCCAGCACATAGTGACCGGTGAGATCATCCTGTATAGCCTGCAACTGGTTAACGTTCTGGATCACGGTATAGCTTTGGCCATTATTGCTAAAGCTGGCACCCTGACCGGAAAGGGTGACGCTTTTACCTTTGGCCAACAGATAGTCGCCGCTTTCAATCAGCGCCAGCCCGGCATTTTTGCCGGTGGCTTTCAGATTGGCATTCAGCACGATATTGTCCTGTGCCGCCAGCAACAGCTGATTGCCGTTATTCCAACTGATGTCGTTGTCTATCGTTAAGTCGCTGCTGTTGCTGATCAGCTCAACATTGCTGGTGCGCAGGGTGTTGGTAACCACTCGTGCCGAGACTTTGCTGCTGCCGGTACCATCGTTCACGTCAAGATGGTCGGCTGCCACCGTCCAGGTGCCATTTTGACCAGCAATCCCACGGGTATCGACGCTGGTACTGGCAACGACATTCACCGCCTGACCGCTGGTTTCGATACTGCCACCATTACCTTGATCGGCGGTGCTGGCATCCAGAATGCCCTCTACATTAACCCGGCCCTGCTGCCCACCGCTCAGGACAATTTTGCCGGATTTGTTGCTCAGCGTTTGCGCCTGAAGGGTACCGGTGTTATTCACCACGGTCTGCAAAACGTTATTGTTGGCATAGGCGGCACTCATCACTACCTGACCGCCGTCTGCCTGGATCAGACCGCTGTTTTCCGCCAGCGCATTGGCTGCCGCGCTGGTAACCTGGATATTCACCAGCCCGTCACCGCCGAAGTCCAGCGTCGTGGCTTTGCCCGCCGCCAGCTTCACGCTGCCCAGATTGGCCTGAATATTCCCCTGGTTACTCACTTGCCCACCCAGTAACACCACCGCGCCACCGTCTTTGGCGGTGATGGTTCCCTGGTTGACCACGCTGGCCGGGCTGTTGCCGCCGCTGAAGTTGTATTTACCGAGCGCAAAGTTGTTAGTGGTCAAGTCCTGGGTAGATGCAACCAACCCGCCAACGTTGACCTGGGCATTATTGCCAAACAGCACGCCATTGGGGTTAACCAGGAATACGCGACCATTGGCGTTCAGTTGCCCCATCACTTTGGAGCCTTCTGTGCCCACCACCCGGTTGAGCGTAATGGATTTGCTGTTAGGCTGCTGGAAATTAACCTTGTTACCTTCGGCAATGTTAAAGCTTTGCCACTCAATCGCCAGCTTGTCGCTGGTTTGGTTTATCTGCATCTGTTGGCTCGTCGGCTGGCTGATAGTGCCGGAACCAAACTTTACCGAGCCATTGGTTGGCAGATCGGCGGCATAGCTGGTGCCCACCGCCAAGCTACCCAGAATAGCTAACGTGAGGCGGTTTAATGAGGTATTGCCTATATTACGCATGAATAATATCTCCGTCCGAGGAAATAAAAATGATTTGAACGCGCATAATAGATTTCAAGATGCAGGCAGGCAGAGACAATGCCAGCCGTACTGTCAGCAAGAAACCTAGCGCGCATTAGCGTATTTCGATTCAGATTGTTCTAGATAATTACCTGCACAAGGCACTTAACTTCAACAAAAGATGAAGAAAAACAACAGTAAAATGCAGGCAGTAATTAAGTTAGTAGAATTAATCTATAATGTCGATTTTTTATTTCCCCGCGAGTATCTCGTGCATTCATACATGCTACGCATGGCGTAACGCTGGCTCACTTCCGCCTGACAACTTAATAACTAGAGTCAGCTGTTACGAAAAGCAGCCCGGCGATAAAGCTCAACTTTATACTTTAGATTATTCTTGCTGTGAACAATGAAGGTAGGCCTTCTCCCAAAAGATAAGGCCCGAAGCCCCCCAAAACCTGCCGTTCAGCAGACATCTCACCTCATTCCTAGGAAAGTTCGTAGTGCTTAGCCGTTTTGCGAGTAAAAAACGCCCAATCCCGAGATGGCTTTGACCATACAGTAACTAATTTTAAATAATTATCATATAAAACATGCTATTATATTGAAATTAAATACAAGAGCCACATCTAAAATCAACGCCTTTCTAGCAGACCAATGGCATGCCATTAGTATTATAAACTAAATAAATTTAAAAAAAGATATTTTAAGCTACTGAAAATTACGAAGCCAGCCTGAACGGCTTTGAAAAAAAATGCTTACATAGACCATTTTTACCATATTTTTACAAAGTCTATAAGAAAAAAACAGATTAAAACACTGAGCAACCACTGACTAACTTCTAGTGCCATTGAGTTGCTTAAAATAGGTTTAAATCTATAATCCGTTCCAGCAAATCGATATGTCTTCTACTCGCTTTCTTTATTGTAGCAGATAGCGTTTAAAAGAATTTCGCAGCTTTGCTGAAAACAAATGTTAATTCTTTGATACGAGTAATAATAGCCCTTAGGAAATACCGTGTATTAATTACACATGGGTTTGTGTTGCCAAAATCAAGGAAAAAGTTACGGATAACGAGCATTAGACACTTCAGTTTATATGCTTGATTTAATTAAGACACACTAAAAGGAAATACTAGGAATGAACTTCAACAAATTGATGCTGGCAACTGTAATTGCACTGTCTTCTGTTTCTATGGCTCAAGCAGCGCCAGGCAACCAGGGTAGCGGTACTGTTAAATTCTTCGGTGAAATCATCGATGCACCATGTACTCTTGATGCAGACTCTGTTGACCAGACTTATGACATGGGTCAGGTAAGCAACCGTGTTCTGGCTGATGAAGGCGTTGGCGCTTCTCAAGACTTCACTATCGAACTGAAAGATTGTGATATCACTACTCTGAAAACTGTGAAAGTTGCTTTCACTGGTCAGACTGATGTTAACAACGCCAACCTGTTGGGTCTGGCAGGTACTGCTTCAGGTGCTGGTATTCAGCTGGTTGACGGTAACAACGTGAAAGTTAAGCTGGATGGCACCCAAGGTATTGCTACCTACCTGCAGAACGGCGACAACACTCTGAACTTTGCTGCATACCTGCAAGGTAGCAAAACTGGTGTTGCAGTGGTTCCAGGTGACTTCACTGCTGTTACTAACTTTACCCTGGCATACCAGTAAGTTAACTGCCAATCGGAGAGTCGCAGCTAAGCGTATCCGATTGCTTTAAGCCAATGAATAACTCACCTGAATATGCATGTCTAAAAGAGACCTTCTTTTAAGATATTTTTGGGTGAGTTATATTTTTTGGTCACTCAGCTTAACGTCTGTATTAATCAAAATTCCCATTTATACATTCAGGTCAAGAAGTCGACCTGCGGTTAGGCGCGGATTTGCCACCAGTGAGTATTTTATGACGTCATTAATGACACGGAAAAAAACCAGTACAATCGTCATTTTATCTTTGCTTTATGGTAATTCAGTGTTTGCCGAAGTTAAATTCAATGCTGGCGCTCTGGATGTGGGCGACAGTACCAAGATAGATCTATCGCGCTTTACCGATGCCGATTATGTCATGCCCGGTACTTATTTACTGGATATTAAGTTTAACCAGAAAATGCTGCCACAGCGCAGTGTCGAATACTTACGTATTGACGATAAAAAAGAAAGCGTCCTCTGTTTGCCACCCGATATCATCCCACAAATGGCCCTTAAAGAAGAAATAGCTAAAAAGGTCATACTGTGGCATGACAATCAGTGTGCGGACATTAGCTCCGTACCTGGAGCAGAAATCTCTGCGCGCGTTGGAGCTGGTGTTCTGTTGATCACCGTCCCACAATCTTCGTTGAAATATAACGACCCGAACTGGACGCCGCCTGAGCAGTGGGACAGAGGTATTCCCGGGTTATTACTCGACTACAGCGTCAGTGGCCAGGTTAATAAATTGAACGGTTCTGAGGATACAACGCGTAGCCTCAGCACGGTAGGTACCGTGGGTGCCAACGTAAGCTCTTGGCGCTTACGTGGCGACTATCAGGGGACTTATAACGCTCGGGGCGGTGAGAGCGACAGCAATTTTGACTGGAGCCAGATATACGCTTACCTACCGTTACCAATGCATGCGGCAAAAGTCACGGTCGGGGAAATGCTCCTCAACTCACAAGTGTTCGACAGTTTCCGTTTCGCGGGCGCAAACATCGCCAGTGACGAGCGTATGTTGCCGCCTGAATTGCAGGGGTATGCTCCACAGGTGCGTGGGGTGGCAAAAAGTAACGCCAAAGTTACCGTATCGCAGAGCGGCACAGTGCTGTTTCAGACAACGGTACCCGCGGGGCCGTTCTCGATAGATAACCTCAGCAGTGGGGTTCGTGGCCGGCTGGATGTGCGGGTTGAAGAGCAGGACGGCAGTATCTCTACCTTCCAGGTAGATACCGCATCAATCCCGTATCTGACCCGCCCTGGTTATGTGCGTTACAATATCGCAGTGGGGCAACCCTCTACGTTTGGTCGCCACAGAGAAGGCCCGTTCTTCACTACCTCTGATTTCTCTTGGGGGATCGCTAATGCCTGGTCGCTATACGGCGGCACCCTGATTGGCGGTGAGTACAATGCCTGGTCATTGGGACTTGGCCGTGACTTGAGCGTGCTGGGTGCTTTATCAGTCGATATGACGCAGTCTTACGCCAAGTTTCCTACCGAAGAAACAAATTCGGGTATGTCGTTCAGAGTGAACTATGCAAAGCGTTTTGAAGAGTATGACAGCCAGATAACCTTCGCCGGATACCGATTCTCCCAGCGTCAGTTTATGACCATGAATCAATTTTTACAGAAACGTTACAACGATTATAGTAACGAATTAGAACAATTTATTGGGCGCGAAAAAGAGCAATATACCATCGCGGCCAGTAAAACACTGATGGCGCATGATCGGGAAAAGGCAGTTACCGTCTATCTGAACTACTCGCACCAGACCTATTGGGATAGCCGGTCACAGGATCGTTACGGCTTTTCTGCCAGTAAGATTTTCAATATTGGCAAGATACGTAACGTTACCGCCGCTATTTCGGCGTTTCGTACCGAAACCAACGGGCGCAATGACGATAGCATTACGCTTAACTTTACGATGCCTATTGGTGAACGCCGCAGTGTCGGTTACGCATTACAAACAAATAACAACGATGTCACCAATGTGGCGTCCTATAATGATTATACCGACCAGAACAATACATGGCAGGTCAGCAGCGGCGTTAACCAGAATGGTAAGGGACTGGCTCGTGGATTCTATACCCACAACGCGTCCTTCGGTGCGCTTAACGCTAGCGCCTCTTATCAGCAGGATAATTTCTCCTCGATAGGCGGGACTTTCCGAAGTGGTATTACTGCCACCCAACACGGTGTGGCTACACATCGCAACTATAGTAACGGTAGTACGCGTTTGATGGTTGATACCGACGGCGTATCAGGGGTGCCGATAAATAATGGCCGTGCAAGGTCCAACAGATTTGGTATTGCCGTGATTTCCGACGTTACCAGCTACTACAACACCGATACCCGTATCGATGTCAACAAGCTGGCTGATGATGTAGAAGCAAACACCCCGGTGGTGCAAGGAACGTTGACTGAAGGTGCCATCGGCTACCGCCACTTTGAGGTGGTACAGGGCAGCAAGCTGATGGCGATTATCAAACTGGCTGACGGTAGCACGCCACCGTTTGGTGCCACCGTATTGAATAGCAAAGGCCGTGAAATGGCCGTGGTTGGCGATGAGGGTTTGACCTATCTGACCGGTGTGGAACCAGAAGAGCTGCTGGACATCGCCTGGGATGGCAAACATCAGTGCAAGGTTGTGGTTCCAAAGGCTGCCAAGTCACTTGAGCAAATATTGTTGCCATGCAAGCTTTAATCCATCAAAAACTGCCGCTAGGCAGTTTTTAACAAACAATAGTAATGGGCTGTGAATTCTCGCTAAGTGTTAAACCTAGTCACGACGAGAGATAGCCTAACACTTGGTTCCAATGAGAGTTAATAGACATGAATAAATCTAGCTTAGTAAAAATAGTGGTTGCGGGCCTGACGTTGATTGGCGCCGCCCCAACGGTGAATGCGGCGATAGCGCTGGACCGTACCCGTGCAATTTATGTTGGCGATGCAAAATCGATCAGCCTTAACATTGAAAATCAGAACAAAAGATTGCCTTATCTGGCGCAGTCTTGGATAGAGGACGAGAAGCATCAAAAAATAACTGGGCCGCTGGTAGCTTTGCCCCCCTTGCAGCGGGTAGAGCCTGGCGAACGCAGCGTGGTGCGGGTAACCAAAACCCCTGCTGCCGATAGCCTGCCACAGGATCGGGAATCGCTGTTCTATTTCAACGTACGGGAAATTCCGCCGCAAAGTGAAAAAGCCAACGTGTTGCAACTTGCGTTGCAAACCCAGATTAAGCTGTTCTATCGCCCTAAAGCGATCGTGTTGCCTAAGGGCGAGAACTGGCAGGAAAAGCTGGTCATCAACAAAACCGGTAACGGGTTTAGCATTCAGAACCCAACGCCGTTTTACGTTACCCTGACCTCGATTGCACCTAAAACGCTAAAAGATGGCGGCGTTATGCTCAAGGGTTTCGAGCCAATCATGTTGGCACCCAAATCGAGCCAAACGCTGACGCTGAATGCCGGTAATCTTAATAGCTTTTATGTCACTTATATTAATGATTACGGTGGCCACCCAGAATTGAAGTTCGTTTGTAATGGCAGCGTGTGTAATTCGGTGCCGGACGAAAAGAAAGATGGGAAGTAACATAAAAGTTCGCGGCCTGTAGCCATGGATTAACTTAGCTGCAGGGCCTGTTTTACCTTTATCGCTGCTGGGAATTACCAGTGCGCGCATGGTCCAAAGTAATAACTCTTTCCCCATGCGCACTGGTTTTAGGCAACTCTAACCAGATGCCAATCTCGGCAATATACTATTGTGGTTCAGTTTGCAGCTCGAAGATCTGCAGAAGACGAACCAGATGAAACCGTTTGGAGGCGTCGCTGATGTCCAGATCGCTAATTTATAAATTTACTCTCTTTCTAATGGTGAGTCTGGGGGCGTCTTTTGCTGCACAGGCTCTTGAGTGCTACAAAAATGGTACCAACGAAACCAACGGAGTGGTAAGAGAATCTGTGTCTATTGGACCGGTGAAAATCCCAGCCAACGTGCCTATAGGCACTCGGTTATGGACATCAGAACGGATAAGTATCCAAGCATATTGCTGGGCATATCCGAACGTGCCTGATGGCGAGAAAGTATACTTTCACCCGAGCCAATACATTAACCAGCCGCGTCTTCCACCTGGTATCGGTATCGGTTTCATCGACCAAAATGGTATAGACCGCGGTACGATAGAACAATTAGGCCAACTTGACATAGAATCAGGTAATTATGCCTACGTAGGTGAAAATAATCCTCTAAATGGGCTCCGTACATTTACATTTCAGGTATATCTGAGGAAAACGGCAGATATAGCCATTGGTCCGGTCGGTATCGACCAAATTGCAGCCTTTCAACTTGATGGGTTTTATGGGATTAACGCTAAACCTAACGTAAACTATCAGTATATTCTAACGGATCTGAGTAATATTGAGATTATTCCTTGCGCTGCCTCAATTGAAATCAACCCGCCGGCAGGCGTAGATTTTGGTGAGATTCGCGCATGGTCCGCTGGCGATGGCAAAGTGGCCGAAAAGGATTTTTCCATAGTTGCCACTAAAAACGGCAGCTGTGATGGCGGCTTTAAACTCAACGCAAACTTTGAGTTGAAGGCGGATGGCCATTCAAGTCTGGCGGATGAAACCGGCATTAATATAGGCAACGGTGCAACCTTGCGTATTACGGATAACACCAACCCTAAGAGCATAAAATTTAATAAGATAGATTCATTTACCGATATGACCAGTCAGAGCGTAGTCAGCAAAAACTATACGGCATCTTTGTGGGCTAATGGCGAAGGTGTGGAAGGACCGTTTAACACCACCCTTATCCTCCGCGTTAACTATCTTTAAAGGGCAGGGATGAAAAAGTTATTGTTTTTAGTAGCCTTGGGCTCGATAAGCGGATGGTTTTGCAACTTGGCTATTGCCCAGACCGAAATCATAGTCCCTGATCCGGAAATTCAATTTCGCGGCACGGTAGTGGCTCGGGCCTGTAATATTGCTCCGGAATCTCTCGATCAGTCTGTTGATATGGATACGATAATTGTCAAAGCAATGTATCGCAACCAGATTCGCAGATGGCCGTTTTATATTAATTTAACCGATTGTAAAACCAATATTTTTAAAACGGCAACGGTGACATTTACCGGCACAGAAGACAGTGAATTAACCGGTAAGTTAGCCATTAATAATGGTGCCAACGGTGTTGCTATTGCCATAGCCGATGACAAAAACGTAGATATCGATTTAGGTACGCCTAGCAGTGCCACAACCCTGAGTAATGGGGATAATACGTTGAAGTTCAATGCTTACGTATTAGGGCGGCCATCGGCAATACAGAACCGCAGCATAACCGAAGGGCAATTCAGCTCGATTGCCAACTTTGTTGTTAGCTATCAATAACTGTTCCAAATCATTGTCTTAACGTGGCATACCGCATTCAATAAAATCATTATTGAATGCGGTAACGCCGCTTGTTTATTAATAAAAATTACAACTCAGCAAGTCATTCCTTATTGCAACATCTGGGGAGCCCCTCCCCTTCTTTTTTATGCAAACCTCACCTCTTTTAATACCTCAATTCACTTAATAGTTCTAAATCGAGATACAGCCCCAGTGCTTGTTGCGCAATATTGGGCAAATACGGGATCTCACCCAATAAAGGCGCGGGCAGCATGCGGCAAAGTGTCGCCAGATATTCCTGATGGCGTTTTCCCTGTGGGGTAACATCGTTGGCGATCCAGCCAGCCAATGTCAGCCCAGCATGTTGGATCGCCTGGGCGGTGAGTAACGCATGGTTGATGCACCCTAGCTTAATTCCCACCACCAAGATCACTGGCAAGCGCTCCAGTTGCACCCAATCGGCGAAGGTATGCTGCTCAGAGAGTGGTGTGAACCAACCTCCCGCGCCCTCCACCAGCAACCAATCGGAACGTTTTTCAAGCTCGCGCAGGCCAGCAGAAAGCCGGGGCAGAGAAATGGGGTTCGCCGCATCTTGGCTGGCAATATGGGGCGAGGTCGATTCGGCAAATGTGTAAGGATTCACTAAGGCATAGTCCAGCGCCACGTTACTATTGCTCTGTAACGCCAACGCATCGCTGTTACGCAGCCCTTCGCTGGTCATCTCACTGCCCGACGCCACCGGCTTGTAACCGGCACTGCGCCATCCTGCCGCGCTGGCGGCCTGCAACAGCGCACAGCTGGCAACGGTTTTCCCTACTTCGGTATCCGTTCCGGTCACGAACCAACGTTTAGTCACGATAAATCACTCCATAAACCAGATGATAACTGAGCGGATATTGCCCATGCTGGCAAACATAGGCCGCTTGTAATGCCGCAAGCCGCTGGCGAGAGAGCAATCCAGCCTCGCGCCCCTGATGCAGGTGCGTGGCACCGATCCCCTTTAGCGAACGCATCAGCGTCATAACATCCGGGTAAGTGAGCGTTTGCCATGCGGACTCCATATGATGGCGGTAAGAGTGGCAGGCGTTAGCGATTTGCGTCAGTGGTAAAAATGCATTCACATGGCGTTCGCCATCCACTTGCTGCCAGGCATCGCCTAACTCGTGTAAGGTGCCTTCTGCTAGCGTAGAAAACAGGATCAGCCCGCCGGGGAGAGTGACGCGGTGCAATTCCGCCAACGCACGCGGCAAATCGCTACACCACTGCAGTGCCAGGCTGCTAAAACTGATATCTACCGACGCGCTTGGCAGCGGGATATTCTCTATATCAGCCAACAGGTAATGGTTTGCCGCCTGCTGTTGGCAAGCAAATGCCAGCATCCCGGCGGCCAGATCGAGCGCCGTCACCTGTTTACCCAGTTCGCGCCAGCGGCGGCTGAAATAACCGGTGCCGCAACCGGCATCCAGCACGGTTTTACCCGGGTGATGCATGCCCATCCCCAGTAAGTGTTCACCAACCTCACGTTGCAGTACCGCGACGCTATCGTAACTCGCTGCAGCGCGGCTGAACGCCGATGCCACCGCTTTTTTATTCACGGCCTCAGTGGCAGACGTCATGCAGCACCTCCAGTAAACGGTCAATATCCTGCGGCTGATGTGCTGCGGTAAGCGTGATGCGTAACCGCGCCCCACCCGGCGGTACTGTCGGTGGGCGAATGGCGCTGATCCACAGCCCTCGCTCACGCAAACGCTGTGCTAAATCAAGGGTACGCTGGTTATCCCCCACCAGTAACGGCTGAATGGCAGTGTCCGAGGCGGTTAACGTCAGCGGCAAGCTGGCGACTCCGGCCCGAAAACGCTGGATGTTATGCTGCAACTGTTCGCGTAGCTCATCCCCTTGCTGGATGCAGCGCAATGCCGCTTGCAGAGCGCAGGCCTGCGCGGGTGGCATCGAGGTGCTGTAAATCAGATGGCGGGCAAACTGCAACAGGTACTCTGCCAAGGATTCATCACATAGTACGGCTGCACCGCTGACACCGAACGCTTTGCCAAAGGTCGCCACCAGCACTTCCGGCTGAACGCCTTGTTGCCAGCAACTGCCGCGCCCCTGCTCACCGCGTACCCCGATACCATGGGCATCATCCACCATTAGCCAGGCACCGGCCTGTTGGGTTAATTGATACAATTCAGCCAATGGGGCGCTGTCACCATCCATACTGAACACCCCTTCGGTGATCGCCAACTGCTGGCCGGCACATTTTTTTTGCAGCAACGCAGCCAATGCCTGTGGTTGGTTGTGTCTAAAACGCCGCAGCTGTGCCGGTGAGTGAGTGGCCGCTTCCAATAGCGAAGCATGGCTGAGTTTATCCGCCAGAATCCGGTCATCGGCCTGCATCAAGGCAGCTAATACGGCCTGATTGGCCGCATAGCCAGAAATAAACAGCAATGCACGCGGGTAACCCAGCCATTCGGCCAGCGCCTGCTCCAATTCAGCATGCGCCTGACAATAACCAGTTACGTGGCCCGATCCCCCGCTGCCTACCCCATAGCGCTCCGCCCCTTGCTGCCAGGCGGCAATCACTTCGGCATGTTGGCTGAGCCCCAGATAATCATTACCGGAAAAATTGAGGTAACGTTGGCCATTCAGTTGCAGGTAGCGGCCATTGCCCCCCTGATTCACCAGCCGTTGACGGTAGGCAGCACTTTGCTGGCGTTCATTCAATGCCTGCTGGATCCGTTGTTGCCAGCCCATTACGGTGCCACATTGTAGAATTCGGCGGTATCGCTATGCAGCAAGCGTTCGGTCAGAACCTGTTGTTGCTGAATGTCACCCTGCTCGGTAGCCGTTTGCTGCGGATTCAACCCCAGCTTACGGAATAACTGCAGATCCTGGTCTTCTTCAGGATTTGGCGTGGTCAGTAGCTTGCAACCGTAAAAGATGGAGTTGGCCCCGGCCATAAAGCACATCGCCTGCGTTTGCTCATTCATCTGCTCGCGCCCTGCCGAGAGCCGTACATAAGATGTGGGCATCATGATGCGGGCAATGGCAATGGTGCGAATAAATTCGAACGGGTCAACGTCGTCATTGTCAGCCAGTGGCGTTCCTTTCACCTTGACCAACATATTGATCGGCACGCTTTCCGGTGGTTTGGGCAAATTGGCCAGTTGTACCAGCAGCCCGGCACGGTCGCGCACCGTTTCCCCCAGCCCGACAATACCGCCGGAGCAGACCTTGATACCGGCATTACGCACTTTATCCAGCGTATTCAAACGTTCCTGATAACTACGGGTGGTGATAATGCTGCCGTAAAACTCCGGGGAGGTATCCAGGTTATGGTTGTAATAATCCAGCCCGGCTTCTGCCAGACGTTCAGCCTGATCGGTGTCCAGCGAGCCCAACGTCATACAGGTTTCCATCCCCATCGCTTTAACGCCTTGTACCATCTGCTGCAAATAGGGCATATCGCGCTCGTGGGGATTCTTCCACGCGGCCCCCATGCAGAAACGGCTTGAACCTGCCGCTTTGGCCTTGCGTGCCGATTCCAGCACCTGCTCCACCTGCATCAGCCGCTCAGATTCAACACCGGTTTTATAACGCGAGCTTTGCGGGCAGTACTTACAATCTTCCGGGCAAGCACCGGTTTTAATCGACAATAACGTGCTGACTTGTACTTGTTGCGGATCAAAATGCTGGCGGTGAACGGTTTGTGCTTCGAACAATAATTCCAGCAAAGGTTTATCAAACAGCGCTTGAGCTAGCTCCACTGTCCAGTGAATACGATCGGCCATTTACCACGTCCCCAAAGCGAAAAAAGTGTCGTCAGTGTAAATATTGCGGCTATACTGTCAACCATTCATATTAAATTTGGTTTACAGTTAATGTCTCTCTCTGCCTGTGATCTGGAATTTGATCGGCGCCATATCTGGCATCCTTATACCTCTATGACCCGCCCTCTTCCCTGTTATCCGGTGGTTTCAGCCAATGGCGTTGAGCTGCAACTGGCCGATGGCCGCCTGATGATCGACGGGATGTCCTCCTGGTGGGCAGCCATTCATGGCTACAATCACCCACTATTGAATCAGGCGGCGACGACACAATTAACGCAAATGTCTCACGTCATGTTCGGCGGCATCACCCATCCGGCTGCCATCGCGCTGTGCCGCAAGCTGGTAGCAATGACGCCGGAAGCCTTGCAGTGCGTGTTTTTGGCCGACTCAGGCTCGGTAGCGGTAGAAGTGGCTTTGAAAATGGCACTGCAATACTGGCAGGCCCGGGGGGAAAAGCGGCAACGTATTCTGACCTTACGCCACGGTTATCATGGTGATACTTTCGGCGCAATGTCGGTGTGCGATCCCGATAACTCCATGCACAGCCTGTATCAGGGCTATCTTGCCACGCATCTGTTTGCCACTGCTCCTCAGTGCCGCTTTGATGAGCCGTGGAACGAGCAGGATATTGCCCCGTTTGCCGAACTGTTGGAACTACATCAAGGTGAGATTGCCGCGGTGATCCTGGAACCGGTGGTGCAAGGTGCTGGCGGGATGCGCATCTATCACCCGACCTATCTCAAGCGCGTGCGAGAACTGTGTGATCGTTATCAGGTCCTGCTGATCGCCGACGAGATCGCCACCGGGTTTGGCCGCACCGGCAAGCTTTTCGCCTGTGAACATGCCGACGTGGTGCCGGATATTCTCTGCCTGGGTAAAGCGCTGACCGGGGGTTACATGACGCTTTCCGCCACGCTGACAACACTGCATGTTGCGGAAACCATCAGCAACGGCGCTGCCGGTTGCTTTATGCACGGCCCCACATTTATGGCTAACCCGCTGGCCTGCGCGGTAGCCTGCGCCAGCCTGACATTGTTGGAAGAAAACCACTGGCAAGCGCAGGTAGCCGCTATTGAGGCGCAGCTCAAACAGCAGTTGTTGCCTCTGGCAGCGTTACCCAAGGTGGCCGATGTCCGTGTCCTGGGTGCGATTGGCGTAGTAGAGATGCACCAACCGGTGGATGTGGCGTTGCTGCAACGTGGATTTGTCGAGCGCGGCGTGTGGATCCGGCCATTCGGTAAACTGATTTACCTGATGCCTCCTTATATCATTTCAGCAGAACAGCTCTCATGTCTGACTGCCGCGGTTGCCGCTGCCGTTAAATGAGTTAATCAGGCTGATTTACAGCAATCAGCCTACTTCATGTAGGAGCGTAATACTGACATCAATTGTTCCACGTCCTGCTCGCGCTGCTGCGGCGTGGCATTTTCAGCTACCAGATGTTCCCGCACGTGGCCTTCCAACACCTGCACCATCAAACCGTTTACCGCACCGCGTACCGCCGCTATCTGTTGCAAAATAGCGGAACAGTCGTTGCCACTCTCCAGCGCTCTCTCCAAGGCTTCCGCCTGACCTTTGATACGTCTCACGCGAGCCAGCAGTTTCTTTTTATCTTTTATCGTGTGGGCCATAGTCAGCATCCGATTGTTATTTAATATACTGGGGTATAGTATATTCAAGCTTAAAAATAATCACAGGAAATTGGCAATCATGTCCTCCCCAACGCAGATCCTCCAGCATGATCATAGTCATGCCTTTGACGATGGTAACCCATTGGCCGAGAAAAATACCAGGTGGGCGGTCATACTCACCGCCAGTATGATGGTCATCGAGATCCTGGGAGGATGGTGGTTTAACTCTATGGCTCTATTGGCCGATGGCTGGCATATGAGTTCCCATGCGTTAGCTCTCGGATTATCGGTACTGGCCTACGGGGCAGCACGCAAGTTTGCACAGGATCGACGCTTCAGCCTGGGCACCTGGAAAATAGAGATCCTGGCAGGCTATACCAGCGCAGTTCTGCTGGCACTGATCGCCGTATTGATGCTATTCCAGTCGGCAGAACGCTTGCTTAACCCCAGCCCGATTCACTACAACGAAGCCATTGCCATCGGTGCCGTGGGGCTTCTGGTCAACCTGCTTTGTGCCTGGCTTCTGCGCGGCGGGCATCATCACGGCCATGGTCATCATCATGGCCATCACCATGATGCTCACGGGCACTCCCACGGCGATCATCAAGATCTCAACCTTCGCTCGGCCTATATTCATGTGATAGCGGACGCCACCACCTCGGTACTGGCAATTATTGCCTTGTTTGGCGGCAAGCTTTGGGGAGCCAGTTGGCTTGATCCGCTGATGGGGATCGTTGGTGCCATTCTGGTTGCTGCCTGGTCCTACAGCCTGATGCGTGATACCGGCAAGATCTTGTTGGATGCCGAAATGGATGCGCCAGTGATTGAAGAGATCAAGGAAGTCTTTGCGCAATCCGGGTATGCGATGACCATTACCGATCTGCATCTTGGCCAAATCGGCAAGGGAAAATTTCATTGTGTGATGGCACTGCGCAGTGCCGATCCGCTACTGACAGCCCATCGGGTACGGCAGTTGCTAAGCATTCATGAGGAACTGGTGCATATTACTGTGGAAATCAATCGCCCTTCTCTGTCGGGCTTGTATTTTTCCGGCAAAAAGGTCTAGGCTGGTCTGTTACTTTAGACAACAAGGAGTCATTATGGCTTTTCGTCTGTACAGCAACGATCTGCAAGACGGCGCAAAAATGCCGGAGCGGCAGGTATTCAATGGTATGGGCTACCAAGGGGACAATCTTTCCCCTCATCTGGCCTGGGACGGTGTGCCTGAAGGCACCAAGAGTTTTGCCATAACGGTTTACGATCCCGATGCGCCTACCGGCTCTGGCTGGTGGCACTGGGTGGTCGCCAATATGCCTGCAGATACGCGCGAACTGCCTCAAGGCGCAGGCTCCGGCAAACCGGGGCTACCTGCAGAGGCAGTACAAACCCGTACCGACTTCGGCAAATCCGGTTACGGTGGTGCGGCACCGCCGCAGGGTGAAAGCCATCGTTACCACTTCACGGTTCACGCCTTGGATGTGGAGAGTATTCCTGTGGATGCGGAGGCCAGCGGCGCGATGGTCGGCTTCAATATTCACTTCCATAGTCTGGGTAGCGCCACCCTGACCGTAACATATAGCTAAAATTATGGGGCGAGCATTTCGCCCCGATTTTTAAAGTTATAACCAGATAAACCAGGCAAACAGCGTCACGATGAGAATACACAGCAAGTTCAACCGGAATCCTACATTCACCATTTCACTTTGCAGAATCATCCCCGTACCATAAACGATGGCATTAGGCGGTGTGGCGACCGGAAGCATAAAGGCACATGACGCACCGATACCAATCACAATGGTCAGCAGCGCTGGCGGCATACCCAGGGCTTCAGCCACCGTAGCAAATACCGGCACCAATAGCGCCGCACTGGCGGTATTACTGGTGAACTCCGTCAGAAAAATGATAAAGGTTGCTACCGCCAGAATAATAATGAACCAGTGGCTGGCACCCAGCATTGAAGCCAAGCCGTGCGCCATAAGCGCGCTAGCACCTGAATCTCTTAATATCACGCTTAATGTGAGCCCGCCGCCGAATAGCATGAGAACACCCCATTCGGTATTTTTTTGGATCTGTTCCCAGTTAGCCACGCCGCTAGTACCGATCAATATTGCAGCACTGATCGCAACGACAGTGTCAAACTGCCCCACTCCCCCAAGCAGAGCGCTTATATAGCTGCTGAAAATCCAGCTAAACACGGTGAGCATAAAAATGCCAAGAGTGAGTTTACGGAAAGGGGTCCAAGCGAACGCCTCTAGTTTCAGTTCAAAGCGATGATTTAAGTTTGGGCGCAGAGTGAGATATAGAATACCTACCATCACTGGCATCAAAACCAGCATGATCGGTACACCAAACTTCATCCAACCGACAAAATCCAACCCGAGCTGCGCCGCAGCAATCGCATTGGGTGGGCTGCCAACCATAGTACCTAATCCACCGATGCTAGCGCTGTAGGCAATACCTAGCAGTAGAAATACATAGGTATTATGCTCGCGCTCGCGATCCAGATTGCTCAAGATCCCCATAGCCAGTGGCAGCATCATCGCGGCGGTTGCCGTATTACTGATCCACATAGACAGTAACGCCGTTACCCCAAATAACATCAGGGCAGCCACCAACATCCGCCCACGTGCTAGCGCAAGAAGCCGGTTAGCGATCAAGCGATCAATACTTTGTACATGCAATGCCGTTGCAAGCGCAAACCCGCCAAAGAACAAAAAAATGGTAGGGTTCGCGAAGGATGACAAGGCTTTGGTCACATCCATCATGCCCATCCCTATGGCTAGAATAGGCACCAATAAGGCAGTGATAGTCACATGCACAGCCTCGGTGAGCCATAAAATGCCGATAAAGACCAACAGTGACAAACCCATATTTTCTTTTGGGCTGAATGGCAAAGTATTCAATAGAACTACAAGCAACAGAATATCCAAAGCCAGGATCAAAAGCCCCCTGCGTGTGGCTGGCAGAGTGGTAGAGGGTGTTAATGGTGAATCAGCCATCGCGAAACTCCTTTTTGTAATATACCCAGGTTCATTCAAATCATAGCGGTGCCCCCCCTCTGCGGGTTATCTTGCCAAGATACTCACCCACATAGGGCCTTTACCTACCGGGTAACGCGCCAACGCAGTCAATCCGCCGTTATGCTGATCAATCTCGTAGACCTCGATATGATCGGATTTCTGACCCGCTGAAATGACGAAACGACCACTGTGATCGATATTAAAACCGCGCGGTTGCTCTTCCGTCGTCTGGTGACTAACGACTGCAACCTCGCCCCCCTCTTCAGACACGCTGAAAATCGTCAGAATGCTGGCAGCGCGTTCGCTGACGTAAAGGAAACGGCCATTCGGTGTGAGATGAATATCAGCCCCCCAACGGGTGCCGTTGTAATCCGCAGGCATAGCGTCCAGGGTTTGTACCAACGTATATTGGCCGCCGTTTTCACCGATCGCCAACACATCCACTGTACCATCCAGTTCGTTGACGCAGTAAGCAAACTTGCTGTTCGGATGGAATGCCATATGGCGTGGACCAGAACCGGCTGCCGTTGATACCGCTTCCTGGCTGTGCGGCGTCAGCTTGCCTTCAAGACTCAGGTTAAACAGCCGAATACGATCCTCTTTCAGGCAAGGCACCAGCAGCAGTTGATTGGTTGGGTCAATATTTGCCGAATGTGGCGCGGTCAGTCCCTCTATCTGCTCTATGGGCGCCGTTACCACGCCGTCATGGCCAATCGGGCTGACGCTGGTACAGTTACCGCTATAAGAAGCAGAGAACAAATAGCGGCCCTGCAAATCGGTCGAAATATGGGTCGGCCCACCAGGCAGCGGAGCCATACCGGCTTGCTGCAACTTGCCATCCGCTTCAATGCGATAGCTGACAATACCAAATGCTGGGCGTACCCCTACGTAAAGGTGCGTCCGATCAGGATGGATAACCATGGGTTGCACCTGTCCCGGTACATCGACCGTTTGTAATAACGCCAAGGCTCCGTTGTTATCTAACTGCCAAACATGGATCTGCTGGCTTTCCGGGCTGGCGACATAAACGATTTGCTTCATTTTCTCTCCTTAATTGAGAAAGAGTAACCGGTTTCAGTTTTGCTGTTTGCTTTAGCTTACCTGACATCTGCGGCATAACAACCCCAGGTTGGGTCCCTAAAGTGCTCACCAGCGGCGCTCACGTGTATTTGGAAGGCACAGCCTGATATTGTGCTGTTTTATCAAGCGTTCATCCGGTGTACCATCGGGTTAATTTCCTTGCTAACCATAACGAGAATGCTATGAGCTACCGTGTTATTGCCCTCGATTTAGATGGCACCCTGCTGGACGATCAGAAAAAAATCTTGCCCGAGTCGTTGAGTGCACTGGCCCAGGCGCGCGCCGCCGGAGTGAAAGTGGTAATAGTCACTGGCCGTCATCACGTTGCTATCCACCCGTTCTATCAGGCATTGCAGATCGACACGCCGGCCATCTGCTGCAATGGTACCTATGTTTACGATTTCCAACAGAAAAAAGTGCTGGCGGCCAATCCGCTGGCGAAAGAGCAAGCCAAGCTGGTATTACAGATGCTCAAGCAGAGCAATATTCACGGTCTGATGTACGTGGATGATGCGATGCTCTACCAACATACCAGTGGACATGTGATCCGTTCGTTGGCCTGGGCTGAGACGTTGCCCCAAGCCCAACGGCCAGCGCTACAGCAGGTGAACAGTTTGCTACAGGCGGCAGATGAAGTGCAGGCCATTTGGAAATTTGCTATTTCACATGACGATCATTCATCGCTACGCGACTTTGCCGAAACGGTGGAGAAAGAGCTGGGGCTGGCTTGTGAATGGTCATGGCGCGATCAGGTAGATATTGCGCAAGCGGGTAACAGCAAAGGCAAGCGTCTGCAGCAATGGGTAGAATCTCAGGGGTTGAGTATGGATCAGGTTGTCGCATTTGGTGACAACTATAACGATCTCAGCATGCTCGAAGCCGCTGGGTTAGGGGTTGCCATGGGTAACGCCGATGACGCCATCAAGGAGCGCGCAGACCTGGTGATTGCCGATCATCTGCAGCCGGGTATTGCTGAAGTTATCCGCAGCCGAGTTTTAGGCTGACGCCTGTGCGGAGAAGGGAACAGGCTTTCCTTCTCCTTAACCTTCACGACTAATCGAAACGCTTTTGACCTGCGCATACAGTCGCAGACCGGGCTGAACTGCCAGATCGTCGCGCGCCCAGGGTGAGATACGCGCCCAGAGAATGTTTCCCGCTACCGTCAGTTTCACTTCGACCTGACCATCCACCTCAAGACACTCCACTACTGTGGCGGGCAAAATATTGCGGATACTGCTGTTAAGCGGCGGTTGCAGCACTAAAGAAACATCGGCGGCGTTGATACGAATACGCAGCTCCGTTCCAATCGCCGCATCGATGCTGGCAACCCACAATCGCTGTTCGCCCAGCGCCAGAGCGGTCATGGCATAGCGCGGATGATGTTCAATCACGCTAACTTTCAGCACGCTACTCTGATCCTCACGTTGCAGCCAAGGCCGCAACGCACTGCTGGCCCAGACCTCCTCTAACCCACCTACAGCTCTTACCTGGCCGTTATCTAGCACCATTACCTGGTCTGCCAGCCGCAGGATCTCATCCATGCTGTGGCTAACGTAGAGGATCGGGATGTTCACGTCTTGCGCCAAACGTTCCAGATAGGGTAATAGCTCACGCTTACGCGGCAGATCGAGGGACGCCAAGGGTTCATCCATCAGCAACAGTTCCGGCGCGGTAAGCAGCGCACGGCCAATCGCCACACGCTGTTTTTCCCCTCCCGACAGGGTCAGCGGCAGACGATGCAGCAACGGTGCGATCCCCAAGAGCTCAACAATATTGTCGAATTGGCTGTGCATGCTGGCTGCCATGCCATATTGCAGATTACCCCGCACCCGATAGTGCGGGAACAGGCGAGCATCCTGAAAAACATAGCCGATATGGCGTTTTTCCGGCGGTAGGCAAATACCCGCAGATGTATCCACCAGCGCACGGCCATTAAGGGTAATCCGCCCTTGCTGTAGACGCGTCAGGCCACTGATGGCGTTAATCAGCGAGGTTTTACCCGCACCGGACAGCCCGAAGATCGCAGTAATCCCCTGAGCAGGTAAACTGGCTTTTACCTCAAGATTGAGATCGCCAAGACGCTGGGAAAAATCCAGTTCTAACATTTACAGGCCCATACGCTTACGGCCCCAGCGGGCCAGCCATTCGGAAACCATCAATGCCGCCAGTGAAAGTACGATGGCAATCACGCACAAGCGCGCCGCCGCCGCTTCGGCCCCCGGCGTTTCTATCAGGGTATACATTGCCAGAGGGATGGTTCGCGTTTCACCGGGAATATTGGAAACAAAGGTGATAGTCGCACCAAATTCGCCCAAAGAGCGGGCGAATGCCAACACGGTGCCAACAATAATGCCGGGTAGCGAAAGCGGTAAAGTGATGGTGAAAAACACCCGCCATGGATGCGCACCCAGGGTGCGGGCAGCCTGTTCCAAGCGAATATCCACCGCCTCCAGAGCTAACCGGATGGCTCGCACCATCAGCGGAAATGCTACCACCGCAGAGGCCAGCGCGGCCCCTCGCCAGCTGAAACTGAAGCTGAATCCAAACCACTCATACAGCCATTCACCGATAAAACCCCGGCGCCCCATGGCAATCAGCAGTAAATAGCCAATCACTACCGGCGGTAACACCAGCGGCAGATGAATAATGCTATCCAGCAGCGACTTGCCAGGGAAATGGCAACGCACCAAGATCCAAGCCGTCAAAATCCCCAGCGGCAAACTGCAGATCACTGCCAGGCTGGAGACTTTCAGGCTCAGTTCAACCGCCTGCCATTCATACTCACTCAATATCATTTATGCGGGGCGAATCCATAACGTTCGAAAATAGCCGCCGCTTCAGGGCTTTTCAGATAGCTGTAGAAGGCAGTTACGGCTGGTGTCTGGCGATCTTTGACTATTGCCATTGGATATTCAACTGGCTTATGGCTCTCTTCCGGGAAGATCCCCACAACTTTTACTTTATCACTGGCGACAGCATCAGAACCATAAACAATTCCCAGCGGGGCTTCTTCCCGTTCAACCAGTGCCATGGCGCTGCGTACGTTGTTGGCTCGTGCCAATTGTGATTCCAATGCTGTCCAGACGCCCAGATTTTGCAAGGCTTCTTTGGCGTAGATCCCTGCTGGCACATGATCCGGGTCACCGACTGACAGACGACCGCCCTTGAGCAACTTTGCCCAATCCGTTTTCTTGTTAATGCCGAT
Source organism: Serratia aquatilis (assembly GCF_044865145.1). Taxonomy (NCBI): domain Bacteria; kingdom Pseudomonadati; phylum Pseudomonadota; class Gammaproteobacteria; order Enterobacterales; family Yersiniaceae; genus Serratia; species Serratia aquatilis. The sequence continues at coordinate 3,658,633 of NZ_CP173186.1, forward strand.
GTTGTCTTGATGAGCAGATTTGGCCGCAATCAGTACCAGATTATTGCCTAACAGGGTATAACGCGTCTCTTTCACCATCTGTTGCTTGTCGATGACATAATCCATCCATTGCTGGTCGGCGGAGATGAACAGATCGGCAGGAGCCCCTTGCTCAATCTGACGCGCCAACGTTGAAGATGAGGCAAAAGAAGAAACCACCTGTACATCTTGACCTTTCTGGTATTGAGCGGCGATATCCTGCAATGCGTTAGTCAATGAGGCGGCAGCAAAAACGGTAATCCTCTCTGCCGCCGAGGCCTGCACAATCATCCCTGAAGCCAGTGCAACGCCTGCAAGCCACTTGACCCACTGCTTTTTCATGGTTTTCTCCGCAAGTTAGTTATTGCCACTAATCGTTATATAAAAAATAATATAACGCAATGCGCAAGCTTGTCATGCGGTTTATTGGTATATAACGAGGGTATACTTGAGAAAGCCCCGCCAAAATCAATTGACGGGGCGTTGAGATAAGGATTTTAGCTACGTTTTTCTTTTGGATGGCCAATCTTGGAGAAGACGTTAAACACTTCCCCTAAGCCATAGATCAGGCCCAAGATAACGGCCATAACGACAGGTACCATTACCACGGCAAACGCCAGACTTTTCAATAATTCCAACATGAAACCTCACTTTACTGCCTATTTAAACGGCTGCGTAGGGTTTACTCTAAACCAAAATGCAGGCAAAAACGTGTTTATTTTAGAGACAGCAGGAAATTTGTAACCGGCTAAACGTGCTCATTTGGCGCTTTTGAGCAAATCAGCGACAATAACCGCTTTATCACCATGAATTTCAAACCACGGCTTGAAAAACGACGGGCGTACTCATTATGCAGGCAGAGATCCTTCTCACTTTAAAACTTCAACAGAAGCTGTTCGCCGATCCGCGCCGCATCTCGCTGCTCAAGCAGATTGTGCATACTGGTTCAATCAGTCAGGGAGCCAAACTGGCCGGGATCAGCTACAAAAGCGCCTGGGATGCCATTAATGAAATGAACCTACTGGCCGAGCAAACCGTGGTCGAACGAGCTACCGGGGGTAAGGGCGGTGGCGGTGCTCAGGTCACCCACTATGGGCAGCGCCTGATCCAACTTTATGACCTGTTGGGCCAAATCCAGCAAAAGGCCTTCGACGTATTGCAACAGGATAACCTGCCGCTCGACAGCCTGCTGGCTGTAATTGCCCGTTTTTCACTGCAAACCAGCGCACGCAACCAGTTTTTTGGTACCGTCATTGAACGCGATCATCAACAGGTACAACAGCATATCAACCTGTTGCTGGCAGACGGCCGAACTCACCTTACTGCGGCTGTCACTCAACAAAGTGCCGAACGGTTACAACTGACGCCAGGCAGAGAGGTTTTGGCACTGATTAAAGCCCCCTGGGTGAAACTAAGTACCGATCCCGCGATTACTGGCCTGGCGGATAACGTATTGAAAGGCGCGGTGTTCAGTATCCAGCCCGGTAGCGATCACAGCGAGGTTCTGGTCACACTCGGCAGCGGAGAAACGCTGTGCGCCACCCTGAATAATCAGGAGCTCGCTCAGTTGAAACTTCGTCCAGGTAGCGACGTTCACGCTTTTTTCAATGCCGATCGGGTCATTATCGCCACATTGTGTTAAACGCAACGTCACGTTGCAGTATTGCCGATTGACATCTTTTCCTGATACGCCTATTTCTCTAGGCGGTGTGCTGCGGCGCAACTGGGTAACAGCCTAAAACAAATTATTGCTGAACAGGGAACAAACGATGTCGTCGTTGCAAATCTCGCAAGGTTCATTTCGTTTAAGTGATACACGTACGCTAACGCTGGACCAATTACACATTAAGTCTGGAGAAAGTTGGGCTTTCGTCGGGGCCAATGGCAGCGGTAAATCTGCTTTGGCACGAGCGTTAGCCAATGAGTTAACGTTGCTGAAAGGTCAGCGCCACAGTGATTTCAGCAACACCGTACGAATTTCGTTCGAGCAGTTGCAAAAACTGGTCTGCGATGAATGGCAACGCAACAATACCGACATGCTCAGCCCTGATGAAGACGATACAGGCCGCACCACGGCGGAAATCATTCAGGAAGAGATCAACGATGCCGCACGCTGTGAGCAACTTGCCGCCCAGTTTGGTATCACAGCCCTACTTTCGCGCCGTTTTAAATACCTTTCTACCGGCGAAACGCGCAAAACACTGCTTTGCCGCGCACTGATGCCCCAGCCAGATCTGTTGATCCTCGACGAACCGTTCGATGGGCTGGACGTCAATTCACGCGCTCAGTTGGCCGCTATGCTCGCAGAACTCTCACAGTTCGGTTACACGCTGGTAATGGTGCTCAATCGCTTTGATGAAATCCCGGAGTTTGTGCAGCGGGTCGGTGTACTGGCGGATTGTATTCTCACCAACCAAGGGCCACGGGAACAGGTGATGGCCGATGCGCTGGTCGCTCAATTGGCACACAGTGAAAACCTTGCCGGGCTGATGCTGCCTGAAACCGAAGACCCCGCTCAAGTTACCCACCTCCCCACCGATCGGCCCTTGATCGTTTTGCGCGATGGCGTGGTGAGCTATAACGACCGCCCCATCCTGCACCGGCTAAGTTGGCAAGTTAATCCTGGCGAGCACTGGCAGATCGTCGGCCCTAACGGTGCGGGCAAATCTACGCTTCTCAGCCTGGTCACTGGCGATCATCCGCAAGGGTACAGCAATGATCTGACACTGTTTGGCCGCCGACGTGGTAGTGGCGAAACAATCTGGGATATCAAGCGTCATATCGGCTACGTCAGCAGCAGCCTGCATCTGGATTACCGCGTCAGTGCCAGCCTGCGTAACGTGATCCTTTCCGGTTTTTTTGATTCGATTGGTATCTATCAGGCCGTTTCCGATCGTCAGCAACAACTGACCTCGCAGTGGTTGGCATTGCTTGGTCTGAATACCCAGGCCGACGCGCCTTTCCATAGCCTTTCCTGGGGCCAGCAACGGTTAGCCCTGATCGCCAGAGCGCTGGTCAAGCACCCGGCGCTATTAATCCTTGATGAGCCATTACAAGGCTTGGACCCGATTAACCGTCAGTTGGTACGGCGTTTCGTTGATGTGTTGATCCAACAGGGGTCAACCCAATTACTGTTTGTTTCCCACCATGCAGAAGATGCACCCCTATGCATTACTCACCGTTTGACCTTCGTGCCTGAAGAGGATGGATACCGCTATCAGCAGGATATTTTAACCGTCGCCCCTTAATGACTCCTTTAGTAATTGCAGTATAGGAGCAAGGTGCGATTTGCCAGCCCCTCCCGGTTGAGGGCATAAACATTCAACCGGGATATATCCGGCAACACTTCCCCGCAGCACATTATTTATGGCCTTTTATCATATAAGGATGCAGGGTTATTTTCTGGAGAAAGTATGTCTGCGGCACTGATTACTATTGACTTGATTGAAGATCTGGCAAGCAGCAAAGGCTGGATATGCTGCGAAACCTGAGCGAAGTGCTCCACTCGCGTACCTGGATGAAAAACTAGGTAGGCTGTGTCCCTCAGTCGCACGTCGGCGCCTCTGAGGCTATTGGGAGAACGTCTTTACGCAACGGCCCCGATCTTATATTTGCTTTTGCGTATGCTACTATCCATTCAGGCTGTGCCCTCAATTACCTGCGAAACGGTTAACAAGGCAGTACGGCCGATTACTCACTTTACGGGTCTTCAACACACCTGATTTTCGGTATTTATACTCTAAATAATTCGAGTTGCATGACAAAAACGTAATGCGTTTTTGAACAGCGCTGGCGCTGGCCCCGCAGGGGCGAGGCCCAAATTTGGGCCGAGTAACGCGGCAACGCAGCGAGTCCCCAGGAGCTTACGCAAGTCAAGTGACTGGGGTGAGCGAGGAAAGCCAACACACAGGCAACTTGAAGAATGACGAGTATAGTGCCATGTGTCTATTTTAAGGAATCACCATTATGTGGGGCGTACTTTCGGCTTCCTTGTTTTTTTTGCCATTTAATCGGCTTATAGCCTCAGTCATATTGGCCGCCGCTATTGGTATGGGAGTTTACCACCATGTTCTGACGCCTCTCGGTCTGGCTTGCCTGGCTTTTCCCGCCGTTGCAGTCTGGCTTCATCACCAATACCGTCAACAACGTATTATCAGATTGGCCGCAGAGATCTTTCTTGTTGCCTATTCGGTCGCCCTGTTCTATCACCTGATACCCGGCTTTAATAATCCATTGATGGTTGTTAAGGATAAGGTTGGGCCATTGAGTTCGCTATATTCGATGTATTACAACTTCGATAAAGCCTTGGTGCCATTCCTATTGTTTGTCTGCCTGCCAACGCTGTTCAATGCGGGCTTTGCCGACCGGAAAGTCGGCAGCCGCGCCTGGATAATTCTGGTGCTGTGTGTGCCCGCGTTGCTGTTGTTAGCCGTGCTGCTTGGTGGGCTGAAGATAGAACTGCATATGCCGCAGTGGATCCTGGCATTCCTGATGGCTAATCTGTTTTTTGTTGCTATGGCCGAAGAAGCCCTGTTTCGGGGCTATTTACAGCAGCGTATTCGCCAATGGCTGGGAGCCTACCCAGCACTGATCATCACAGCCTTGCTGTTTGGCGCCGCCCATATTGCAGGTGGTATGCTGATGGTGGCATTCGCTACGTTGGCGGGGGTGATTTACGGCCTGGCCTGGATGTGGAGCGGACGCCTGTGGGTACCGATCCTGTTCCATTTCGGCCTTAATCTGGTTCATTTGATGTTCTTTACTTACCCCTTCTATCAACAACCATGATGCTTATGGCCAGCAGATTTTGCTGCTGGCCATAACAATGGAAGCGTTACCACTTCTTTTCACTTAATCCGCCAAGCTATGCGAGCCACTCGCTGTTTCAATTAGTGTAAACGATTCCATTTTTCGCGCTAGATCACCTTTTTATAAGCTCACCAATGCTATCTTTAGCATAAATATTCTTTGCAGAGCGCCCTATTGTGAACCGCAATCAAGCGATGAAAGCGATTACACTTGGGCAGACAGGTAAGATGAAGGAAGCGCAATGCCAAATTTTAATCCTATTGATCATCCGCACCGCCGCTTTAATCCACTCACAGGCCAATGGGTGCTGGTATCTCCCCATCGTGCCAAGCGTCCTTGGCAAGGCCAGCAAGAATCGCCAGCGCAGGAAACTCTACCTGCCCACGATCCTGACTGCTTCCTGTGCCCCGGCAATACGCGCGTAACCGGTGATAACAACCCTGACTACCCGGGCACCTACGTTTTCACCAATGACTTTGCGGCTTTGATGCAAGATACGCCACCAGCACCAGAAAGTGATGACCCGCTAATGCGTTGCCAAAGCGCTCGCGGTACCAGCCGGGTGATCTGCTTCTCACCGGATCACAGCAAAACGTTACCGCAGCTTTCGCTTCCCGCATTAGAGCAGGTGATCGCCACCTGGCAGGAACAGACCGCCGATCTGGGACGCGATTATCCTTGGGTACAGGTGTTTGAAAACAAAGGTGCAGCCATGGGCTGCTCCAATCCTCATCCGCATGGCCAAGTGTGGGCTAACAGCTTTTTACCTAATGAAGCCGAACGGGAAGATGGTCTGCAGCGTGACTATTTCGAGCAATATCGCTCCGCCATGCTGCTCGATTACGCACAGCGTGAGCAGGCCGATGGCAGCAGAACGGTAGTGGAAACAGAGCACTGGTTGGCTGTTGTCCCTTACTGGGCGGCCTGGCCGTTTGAAACGCTGTTATTGCCGAAAGCCGCTGTTCAACGCATCACCGAACTCTCGCAGGCACAAAGCAGCGATCTGGCCATCGCCCTCAAGAAGCTCACCAGCCGCTATGACAATCTGTTTCAATGTTCTTTCCCTTATTCAATGGGCTGGCACGGGGCACCGTTCAACAATGCCGATAACCGCCACTGGCAGTTACATGCCCACTTCTACCCACCACTGCTGCGTTCCGCTACCGTGCGCAAATTTATGGTGGGCTACGAAATGCTGGCGGAAACCCAGCGTGATCTCACCGCAGAGCAGGCAGCAGAGCGCCTGAGAGCGGTGAGCGACATCCATTATCGTGAAGCCGGAGTGAAACAATGAGTCTGAAAGAACATACCCAAGCTATCTTTACCGATCATTTTGGCTACGCGCCTACCCTTACCATTCAGGCTCCGGGTAGGGTCAACCTGATTGGTGAACATACTGATTACAACGACGGTTTTGTCCTGCCCTGCGCCATTGATTATCAGACCGTTATCAGTTGCGCTCCGCGTAATGATCGGCAGATCCGTGTATTGGCAGCCGATTATGAAGATCAACAAGACCTGTTTTCGTTGGATGAACCTATCGTCAAACACCCAACCCTGCGCTGGGCAGATTATGTGCGCGGCGTAGTGAAACACCTGCAGACTCGCAACAGTGATTTCGGTGGAGCCGATTTGGTGATCAGCGGCAATGTGCCCCAGGGTGCAGGGCTGAGTTCTTCTGCTTCTTTGGAAGTGGCCGTTGGGCAGGCATTGCAGGCGCTCTATCACTTACCGCTGGATGGGGTTGCACTGGCTCTGAATGGCCAGGAAGCGGAAAATCAGTTCGTAGGTTGCAACTGCGGGATCATGGATCAGTTGATTTCAGCACTGGGCAAAAAAGATCATGCGCTGCTGATCGACTGCCGAACGCTGGAAACCCGAGCAGTACCGATGCCTGAAGATGCGGCGGTGGTGATTATCAATTCCAATGTGAAACGTGGTCTGGTGGACAGTGAATACAACACCCGCCGCAAGCAATGTGAGGAAGCTGCACGCTTCTTTGGGGTGAAAGCATTGCGTGATGTAAGCCCAGAGCTGTTCTTGCCGATCCAGCATGAACTGGACCCGATCGTCGCCAAACGAGCGCGTCATGTGATTACCGAAAACGGTCGTACGCTGGCGGCTGCCGATGCATTGGCCGCGGGCAATCTGAAATTGATGGGGAAACTCATGGCAGAATCGCACGCTTCGATGCGTGATGATTTCGAGATCACCGTTCCTCCTATCGATACGCTGGTTGAGATTGTCAAAAGTGTCATCGGCGAGCGAGGTGGCGTGCGCATGACCGGCGGGGGCTTTGGCGGTTGCATAGTTGCACTGATGCCGCTGGACTTGGTTGAGCCCGTGCGTGCAGCCGTAGCCCAACAGTATCCTTTGAAAACCAACGGCCTAAAAGAAACTTTCTACGTGTGTAAAGCATCGCAAGGATCGGGCTTATGTTAACGGACACCGCTGCGCTTGCCCCTGACGGCCAGCCCTTTATTCTCACCACGCTACGTAATACTGGCGGAATGGCGATCACCTTGATGGATTGGGGCGCAACTTGGCTTTCAGCCATCTTGCCATTGAGCTCGGGTGAAAACCGTGAATTGTTGCTTGGGTGCCGCACCCCTGCAGATTACCTGAATCAGGGTGCCTATCTGGGGGCTACCGTCGGGCGTTATGCCAACCGTATTGCACACGCCAGTCTGACGGTGGACGGCAAGCGCCATCCACTGGTTGCTAACCAAGGAGAACACCAGCTACACGGTGGCCCCGGGGGATTCCACGCTCGCCGCTGGCAGATTATGGCTCAAGATGAACAGCGGGTGGTTTATCAGTTACATTCAGCGGATGGCGATCAGGGCTTTCCCGGCAATCTCGACGTGACGGTGACCTATTTACTGACCCACGATAACCGGCTGGAAATCAGCTATCAGGCGCAAACCGATCGCGCTTGCCCGGTCAATCTGACCAATCATGCTTACTTCAATCTGGATGGTACCGGGAATGACGCAAGGCAACAGCGATTACAGCTGTTTGCAGACCATTACCTGCCAGTAGACAGTGAGGGTATACCTTGCGCCGATCTGACGGCTGTTGCAGGTAGCGGCATGGATTTCTGCCAGCCCAAGTCTATTGAGCAGGATTTACTGCGTGATAGCGATCAGCAACGCGTTTATGGCTATGACCATGCATATCTACTGCACTCGGCCTGTAACGAGTTGGCTGCACCAGCAGCGCATCTGTGGTCGGCTGACGGCCAGGTTGAGTTAACGGTTTTCACCACTGCCCCTGCTTTGCAATTCTATAGTGGTAATTACTTGAAGGGGACACCTTCACGTAACGGTGGCACCTACGAAAACTACCAGGGCGTAGCGCTGGAAAGTGAATTCCTGCCCGATAGCCCAAACCATCCAGAGTGGCCGCAACCGGACTGCTGGTTACAGCCAGGCCAACGTTACCAGAGCGCCACGCACTATCAATTTAGAGAAGCCCTCTGATCCTTTGCCTTGCGCTCCCCTTGCTGTACCGCAAGGGGAGTTCTGGTTATAAATCATTACGATTTTACAAACGGTTATCACTGCTGCTTTCCTTCCCTTATTCCCCCCCCAGGTCTAGAATCAGGCTAACAAATAAACACAACATGTTGTGCAACGTCACAATTTTTGGCCAGTCTGGCCGAACAATAGCTAAAGGAATACCTATGCGTCTGATTATCGCACTTCCATTACTGGTAGGTTTCATGCTTAGCACCGATCTGATAGCCGCAGAAACCACGGCAAAAGCCCCCTCTACAGCGCAAGCCGCACAGCAGAAGCGCATGACCGATTGTAATCAACAGGCCACTAACCAATCGTTAAAAGGGGCTGACCGTACTACCTTTATGAGCACTTGCCTGAAGGCCGAAGGCCACAAAACGGAGAAAGCTCTGACCCCACAGCAGCAGAAAATGAAAAACTGTAACGCTGATGCTGCCAAAAAGAGCCTGAAGGGTGAAGAACGCAAAACCTTTATGAGTGACTGCCTGAAAAAATCCGTTTGATTCCATTCTCCTCGGCGCGATTGAATTAATATCATTCGCGCCTTTGTTCTTATTGCTCTGTCAGCTTGAGCGATTAAGCTATTCCCTCACACCGCACTTACTTTGCAGCCATAAATTGACTATGGTTATACACGACACCCAATGACTGCAGGGAATAACGCTGCTCCTGGCCTACTCTTAGTCGGGTACACTCACGAGTATATCGATTGCCGAGCTACCGGCTGCGGTAATATAATGATTTTCGTTATCATTGAACTATCGGATTATTAAGGAGTTAAGCTATGGCTGTAACTAAGCTTGTTCTGGTGCGCCACGGCGAAAGCCAGTGGAACAACGAAAACCGCTTCACCGGTTGGTATGATGTTGATCTGTCTGACAAAGGCCGTACCGAAGCGAAAGCAGCGGGCAAACTTTTGAAAGATGAAGGTTTCTCTTTTGATTTTGCTTATACCTCGGTACTCAAGCGTGCTATCCACACTTTGTGGAACATTCTGGACGAACTGGACCAAGCCTGGCTGCCGACAGAAAAATCCTGGAAGTTGAACGAACGCCATTACGGTGCTCTGCAAGGTCTGAACAAAGCGGAAACCGCTGAAAAATATGGTGACGAGCAGGTTAAGCAGTGGCGTCGTGGTTTTGCCGTCACGCCACCGGAGCTGACCAAAGAAGATGAACGGTACCCAGGCCACGATCCGCGCTACTCAGCATTGAGCGAAAAAGAACTGCCGCTAACGGAGAGCTTGGCATTAACCATTGATCGCGTGATCCCATACTGGGATGAAGAAATTCTGCCACGCATTAAAAGCGGTGAACGAGTGATCGTCGCAGCTCACGGTAACTCCCTGCGTGCGCTGGTTAAGTACCTGGATAATTTAAGCGAAGATGAAATCCTTGAGCTGAATATCCCGACCGGCGTGCCATTGGTGTATGAGTTCGACGAGAACTTCAAGCCTATCAAGCGCTACTATCTGGGCAATGCCGACGAGATTGCGGCAAAAGCGGCCGCAGTAGCCAATCAGGGCAAAGCGAAGTAATCCCGTTACTAAAACGATAAAAGCCCCCTATCTTCTGAATGGGGGCTTTTAAATGAGCAAGATTCAAGCTAACGAATATTTTAGGAGGCTGGCACTTAACTACGGCGTGCCTTCACCGCCGCCGCAAGCTCACGCAACACGGTTTCCGTATCTTCCCAACCAATGCAGGCATCAGTAACGCTTTTACCGTAAACCAGCGGCTCACCACTTTCCAGATTCTGATTGCCTTCTACCAGATGGCTTTCGATCATTACACCGATAATCGCCTTCTCACCCGCGCGGATTTGCTGACAAACGTCTGTATTGACATCCATCTGTTTTTTGAACTGCTTGCTGCTGTTGGCATGGCTGAAATCAATCATTACCTGAGCAGGCAAACCGGCTTTTGCCAGGCCATGTTTCACTTCTTTCACGTGTGCAGCACTGTAGTTCGGCTCTTTACCACCGCGCAAAATAATATGGCAATCACCGTTTCCGCTGGTGTTTACAATTGCGGAATGCCCCCACTTAGTCACCGACAGGAAGCAGTGCGGCGCACTGGCTGCATTGATGGCATCAATCGCAACCTTGATAGTGCCATCAGTACCATTCTTAAAGCCCACAGGGCAAGAGAGGCCCGAAGCCAGTTCACGGTGTACCTGGGATTCAGTGGTTCGTGCTCCGATCGCTCCCCAGCTCATTAAATCGGCCAGATATTGCGGAGTGATCATATCGAGGAACTCACCGGCAGCTGGCAAACCGCTATCGTTAATGTCTATCAGCAGTTTACGAGCAAGGCGCAAGCCGTCATTAATCTGGAAACTATTATCCATGTGGGGATCGTTGATCAGACCTTTCCAGCCAACGGTGGTTCGCGGTTTTTCAAAGTAGACACGCATTACCACTTCCAGCTCACCACTTAACTCCTGGCGTAACTTTAATAGGCGTGCGGCATACTCTTTTGCTGCTTTGGTATCGTGAATAGAGCAAGGCCCAACCACAACCAATAGGCGATCATCCTTGCCATTAAGGATTTTATGAATAGCATTACGCGCCTTTGACACCGTCTCTGCCGTCTGTTCCGTGGCCGGAAACTTCTCCAACAGGGCCACAGGAGGCAGGAGTTCCTTGATTTCTTTAATACGTAAATCGTCGTTTTGGTAATTCATAACTTTTCCATTCGGTGTTCGGTAGGTGTAATTTGCAGCGGTTTAATCCTACCAATCTAGCCTGTGGGGCTGGCGCTGTAAATCATCTTTAGTTTAACCAATGGAGGTGGTATGGATTTCAACTCTGATTTACTGCTGCTACCGGTAGATATTCGGTGGTGTTCCATCACTTTAGCTGCGGAAGCCTCAACATCAACACAGTTCTGCGCGCACTTTACATCTTCCGGATCGGATGACGTAAGCTGCATTCATCCTGTAGGGGGCTATGAGGCTTAGCTGCTGTGCGCGTACTTCTTTGTACGACTATGTTGATTTGCCGCCGTAGTGGGCCGTTACTGGCTGCTGAAGGGCTATCAGAGATTATCAGCAACCAGCAACTGTACTTCCTATTGCACCGAAGATAACGGCTGGGAGTCATTCCGTGCAGCGCTGCGTACCCACAACCAAGAGCCATTAAGCGCAATCAAAGTCAAGATGACGTATTCCAGCGCCATCGCGTAAACACCCTGATAGGTAAAGATAACCACGCTGATGACGTCAATAACCACCCACAACAGCCAGTTCTCAACGTATTTACGTGTCATCAGGATCATCGCGACAATAGACAGGACCATCATCGTTGAATCCCAGAGCGGGAAAGCATCAGGTTGCAACTCTGGCATCTGTACGTTAAGACCCAGAGCCTGCATCACGGCTACGGCTAACTGCGTCAGATAAGCAAATACGCGGTCGATGTTAAACGTCATCAACGCAATACCAACCACACATAGCGTCCCCCATATCAGTGCTTTAGAGCGCGACAACCAACGAATTTTCAGTTCTGCCTGGTTATCCTGCGTCTGTCGGCTCCAAGCATACCAACCGTATATGTTGGCAACAAAGAAAAATAGCTGCAGTAACAGGCTGGCATAAAGTTGGATCTGGAAGAATATCACGGCAAATAACGTGACATTAATCAATCCAAATAGATAGTTGATGATCTTTTCTTTACTGGCATACCAGATGCACAGTAATCCAAACAGCGTCCCGATGGCCTCAATCCACGATAGATCGTATCCCCCTGCTCCTATCGGAATATGAACCAATATATTGCCGGTACTGAAAAAACTCATCTTGCTTTCCTTAACTTTAGGTTCCGATGGACTAAAACATTAACTTCAGGCTAGGCTGTCATGCGAAACAGTGATCTCCCTGTCCCAGTGGCACGAATCGTTCCGCCTGTAGCGGCTATTTAGGCATTTCCTCTCACCTGCTGCTTCAACTGTGCAGCAAATTCCAACATGCGATTGAGTGGAACAAGAGCCTTTTCACGCAATGCGTTTTCAACAATAATCTCATGCTGAACTCCGCCCTGCTCTAGTCCCTCGGCAATTGCTTTCAGGCCATTCATCGCCATCCAAGGACAACGGGCGCAGCTACGACATGTTGCTCCCTCCCCCGCCGTTGGGGCTTCAAACAACTCTTTGTCCAGGCAGGCCTGTTGCATCTTGTAAAAAATGCCTCGGTCTGTAGCAACAATCAGTTGCTTGTTAAGCAGCGTAACTGCCGCTTGGATCAGTTGGCTGGTAGAACCGACAGCATCAGCCAAATCAACAATGGCCTGCGGCGACTCAGGATGCACCAGTATGGCAGCTCCGGGGTACAAAGCCTTCATACGCATTAACGCTTGAGTTTTAAACTCGTCATGGACGATACACGCCCCCTGCCAACACAATATGTCCGCCCCGGTTTGCTTTTGTACATATCGTCCAAGGTGCCTATCGGGTGCCCAGATGATTTTTTCACCCAAACTATCGAGATGCTCAATCAACTCAACAGCGATGCTGGAAGTCACCACCCAATCAGCACGCGCTTTAACCGCAGCTGAAGTATTAGCATAAACCACCACGGTGCGATCAGGATGACTGTCGCAAAAAGCACTAAACTCAGCTTCAGGACAACCGAGATCCAGTGAACACTCAGCCTTCAGCGTCGGCATCAGGATTCGCTTTTCAGGGCTGAGTATTTTTGCTGTTTCGCCCATAAAGCGCACACCAGCGACCAACAGAGTCGACGCGGGGTGCTGGCTACCAAAGCGCGCCATCTCAAGCGAATCAGCTACGCAGCCGCCGGTTTCCTCCGCCAACGCCTGAATCTCTGGATCGGTGTAATAGTGTGCCACCATGACGGCATCACGCTGCTTGAGTAACGTTTTAATCTTTTGCCGGTAAAACGACTTTTCTGTTTCGTCTAATGGCACCGGTTTCGGCGGGAACGGATATATCAACGCATTGGCATCAAACATTTCACTCATCGCTGTCATCTCTGTGCTAGGCTGTTTGCCTGTTACTCAGGTACATCATTTCACGCCCTTTGCAAACACCTTCGTTTTATATAATAAACAAAATACCTAAAATTAAGTGAAAAGTCGCTGCAATTCGTCTAAAGGCTATAAATTTGTTTAATTTGCTAAAATAAAAGGAAGTATGGTCAACGTTGAGTGCATTCTTTTTGGGTGAGTCTCAAGAAAAGTACTGAAGAAGCGGTGTTTTGATGGGTTAAAGAAGAAAATGCTAGTTTTGGTTTTACTTGCTAAGCGCTCGGCTCGAACCTTTACGGTTCTCATCCTTCACGATTTTTATTCTGCGTTAATTCTTTGAGAATGGTGGGTCGTGCAGGATTGATTCGGCCTCCGGCCTCACCCTTCGGGCAACGCTGTGCGTTGTCGTCTCGCTGCGCTCGGCTCGAACCTTTACGGTTCTCATCCTTCACGATTTTTATTCTGCGTTAATTCTTTGAGAATGGTGGGTCGTGCAGGATTCGAACCTGCGACCAATTGATTAAAAGTCAACTGCTCTACCGACTGAGCTAACGACCCACTGATGTGGACTACTGCTTAATGGCAAGTACAGTATTGGAAACTGTATTGTAAAGATTATCATGCATAAATATTGGATTAGTCGAGCTGTTTACCTACACTCGGCTCGAACCTTTTACGGTTCTCATCCTTCACGATTTAGTCTGTACCAATCCTTTAAAATTGGTGGGTCGTGCAGGATTGATTCGGCCTCCGGCCTCACCCTCCGGGCAACGCTGCGCGTTGTCGTCTCGCTGCGCTCGGCTCGAACCTTTTACGGTTCTCATCCTTCACGATTTAGTCTGTACCAATTCTTTAAAATTGGTGGGTCGTGCAGGATTCGAACCTGCGACCAATTGATTAAAAGTCAACTGCTCTACCGACTGAGCTAACGACCCGATGATGTGACTTACTTCTTAACTGCAAATACAGAACTGAAAACTGTATTGCAAAGATCATTATGCTCAGTTCATCGCGTAATCGTTCTATTTCACTGCGCTCGGCTCGAACCTCTTACGGTTCTCATCCTTCACGATTTAGTCTGTACCAATTCTTTAAAATTGGTGGGTCGTGCAGGATTGATTCGGCCTTCGGCCTCACCCTCCGGGCAACGCTGCGCGTTGTCGTCTCGCTGCGCTCGGCTCGAACCTCTTACGGTTCTCATCCTTCACGATTTAGTCTGTACCAATTCTTTAAAATTGGTGGGTCGTGCAGGATTCGAACCTGCGACCAATTGATTAAAAGTCAACTGCTCTACCGACTGAGCTAACGACCCGCAGAAGTGGTGGGTGATGACGGGCTCGAACCGCCGACCCCCTCCGTGTAAAGGAGATGCTCTACCAACTGAGCTAATCACCCACTGTCGTGATTACTACTTTGAAATTGGTGGGTCGTGCAGGATTGACTCGCCTTCGGCATCGCCCTTCGGGCAACGCTGCGCGTTGTCGTCTCGCTGCGCTCGGCTCGAACCTTTACGGTTCTCATCCTTTACGATTCCACTTTGCACCAATTCTTTGAAATTGGTGGGTCGTGCAGGATTCGAACCTGCGACCAATTGATTAAAAGTCAACTGCTCTACCGACTGAGCTAACGACCCAATTTCTTTGCTGCTTTAACGTCTTGTAAGATGTCTTGGCAACGGCGGCATATATTACTAATTTCTCTCGGTAGCGCAACCTAAATTTTGGCAATACCGATTCAACTGCTTGTTCTTCACGCGAATGAGCCCAGAATTCGGCCAAATCGACTAACTTCTGGGCTCACTATATATTTACAGACTGGCTTGGCGTTTCTTTGCCTGTTTGGCCGCATCACTGGTCGGATAGAGTTTTACTACCTGCTGGTAAACGGCTTTGGCTTTATCTACCTGGCCTTTTTCCTGCATGATCACCCCGACTTTATACATTGCGTCCGGTGCCTTAGGCGACTTTGGATGATTCTTTACCACCACTGCATAATAGTATGCCGCATCTTCCTTTTTACCTTTGTTGTAGAACAACTGCCCAAGCCAGTAGTTGGCATTAGGCTGGTAAGTGGATTTTGGATACTGCTTTATGAAAGATTGGAAAGCAGAAATCGCCTGGTCATACTGTTTTTTTTCCAGCGCTAACGAAACAGCCGCATTATAGTCGCTGTTTTCATCCCCAACACTTGCTGGGGCGGCTGTAGCAACTGCCGTGCCTTGAGCTGAAGCAGCGGCAGAATCACCTACTGCTGCACCTGCTGCCACACCCGCAGAATTCTGTGCGCCACCCTGGCTAATACTATCCATCTGTTGATAGATTTGTTTCTGGCGCTCAACAACCTGATTCAACTGATACTGGCTTTCCTGGATCTGTCCACGGAGAGTATCGATATCGCGTTGGTTGTCAGAGAGTTGTTGCTGGAGTTGGTTTAAAAGTTGCCCTTGAGCATTACTGATACGCTCAAGAGATGTGACACGGTCTTCGACCGAGCCAGAGCCGACATTACTGATTGGCGCTTGGGCAGTAGCGGCCCATGGGACCGCTACGCCAACCAATAACGACAGACTCAACAGGTGATGTCTGAAGTTACTGTTCATGCGATTCTCTTAGTAAACCAGAACGGCACGACGGTTTTTAGCATAAGCCGCTTCGTCGTGGCCCAGTACTGCTGGTTTTTCTTTACCGTAAGAAACGATAGAGATCTGGTCAGCGGAAACGCCTTTACCTTGCAGGTACATTTTAACTGCGTTTGCACGACGCTCGCCCAAAGCAATGTTGTATTCTGGCGTGCCGCGCTCATCCGCGTGACCTTCAACAGTCACTTTGTAGGATGGGTTGTTACGCAGGAATGCAGCGTGAGCATCCAGCATCTGAGAGAACTCAGAGCTGATGTCATATTTGTCAAAACCAAAGTAAACAATGTTGCTCTTCTGCAGTTCTTGCATCTGCAGGCGAGCTTGTTCTTCAGAAGACAGGTTGCTGCTGCCATTTTCTGTACCAGTGCCAGCGCCCATACCAGATTGGTCGTTATTTGCGCTTTTGTTAGAACTACAAGCTGCTACAGCCAGAACTGGCAGTGCCAGCAGAAGCCCTTTCAGCACTTTGTTCAGTTGCATTTCTTTGATCCTTTTATAGTTTGCTATACATATTTACACATGCATCACAGATACGGCGACCAGGCAGGAAATTTGACCTGTCCATTAGTTGCCGGAAGACGCGCTTTGAAACGCCCATCAGTCGATACCAACTGTAACACAGAGCCCATACCTTGCGTGGAGCTATAGATCACCATTGTGCCGTTTGGTGCGATACTAGGCGTTTCGTCCAGGAACGAGTCCGTTAATACTTGAACGGCTCCCGACCCAAGATCTTGTTTGGCGATGTGTTGGTTACCATTGTTGGAACTCACCATCACCAGGAATTTACCATCAAAACTCACATCAGAGTTCTGATTTTGGGCTCCTTCCCAAGTCAGGCGTTGTGGCGCACCACCGCCAGCACCAACCTTATAAATCTGCGGACGGCCCCCTTGGTCAGAGGTATATGCCAGAGACTGGCTGTCCGGGAACCAGGTTGGTTCCGTATTGTTACTGCGACCATCGGTAATTTGCGTAATCTGACCAGAACCCAGATTCATCACATACAGGTTAAGGCTACCGCTCTTCGATAGCGCGAAAGCCAGACGGCTTCCGTCTGGAGAGAAGGCTGGCGCCCCGTTGTGGCGCGGGAATGAGGCAACCTGACGGACAGCACCATCAGCCAACGTCTGGATCACCAGTGCAGAACGACCGCTCTCGAAGGTGACATAAGCCAGCTTGCTTCCATCCGGTGACCAGGCTGGTGACATCAACGGCTCTGGTGAACGATGTACAACGAACTCGTTATAACCGTCGTAATCCGACACACGCAGCTCATACGGGAATTTGCCACCATTGGTCTGCACTACATAGGCAATACGAGTTCGGAATGCACCCTTGATACCCGTCAGCTTTTCAAACACCTCATCGCTGGCGGTGTGACCAGCATAACGCAACCACTGCTTAGTCACTTTAAACTGATTCTGTGCCAGAACAGTGCCCGGAGAACCTGAAGTATCGACCAATTGGTAGGAAACCAGGTAGCTACCGTCAGCACCAGGTTGTACCTGACCAACAACGACAGCATCAATACCCAATGCAGTCCATGCAGCCGGCGTCACTTCAGACGCGCTGGCAGGCTGCTGCGGCATGCGTGCGACATCAATTGGATTGAATTTACCACTGTTGCGCAAATCTGCACCGACGATCTGACCAACTTCTTCAGGAGGGGTACCTGGACCCGCCCATTTAAACGGTACCACACCAATAGGGCGAGCTGAGTCGACCCCTTGGGTGATTTCAATGCGAACTTCCGCGTGCAACACGGCTGCCCACAGTACTAAAAAACCTAGTACTACTCGAAATGCCTGCTTCATCTCATCTCCCTTATCCAGGCAGGATGCCTACGATAAATTAGCAGAATTTTAACAAATCAACGCCAACAAAACTACCTGCTCCCTGTTGGTGCATCGTGTAAACTTTAACCACAACAACGGATAAATATCATTTAGGGTTAAAATCAATAGGTGCATTCTTAAATGCCTCATAAACTTCATTACTTGGCGGTTTAGGTATTTTCGCTTGCCGAGCCGCTGCTAGAGCCGCTTGGCATAGTGCTGGATCTCCACCTTCAACTTTCGCATCGATCAATAAACCGTCGGGTGCAAGTTTGATTCTCAATGTACATGTGCGCCCCTTGTACGAAGTCCAATCGTAGAATTTATTCTTCACGGCATTCTGTATCTGGCTACCATAACTATCCAGATCCGCGCCACTTGCCCCTGCAGATTTGGCATTGCCTTGCCCAGCCGGTTTGCCATCGCCTTTGGCTTTAGCCCCCCCGCCTTTTGGCGCGTTTTTGCCATCAGCCAAACCACCAAACAAGTCATCAACTTCAGCAGACTGTTTGGCCGCTTCAGCAGCTGCCTTTTTCTTGTCTTCAGCAGCTTTCTTGGCCGCAGCAGCCTTCTCTGCAGCTGCAGCTTTCTTCTCTGCTTCAGCAGCTGCTTTCTTCTCGGCTTCTGCAGCAGCCTTCTTCTCGGCATCAGCAGCAGCTTTCTTCTCGGCTGCTTCAGCCGCTTTTTTAGCTTCTTCCGCCTGTTTCTTGGCAGCGGCCGCAGCGGCTGCTTCTTTCTTGGCTTCTGCTTCAGCTTTTTTCTGCGCGTCTGCTTGCGCTTTGGCTATCTTGTCAGCCTCGGCTTTAGCTTTCGCAGCCGCCTGTTCGGCAGCTTTTTGCTGTTCTAGGGCCTTCGCTGCTGCTGCCTCTGCAGCCTTCTGCTGCTCAACGGCCTGTTGTTGTTGCTCAGCAGCTTTTTTCTGCTGTTCAGCCTGCGCTTTAGCACTCTGAGCAGCCTTCTCCTGAGCAGCTAAACGCTCTTGTTCAAGTTCTTTCAGGCGCTGCTGCTCTGCAGCCTGTTTTTGCCGTAGCTCTTCAGCCTGCTGTTCCGCCTTTTTCTGACGTTGTTTCTCTGCACGTTTTGCATCACTGCTCTGTTGCTGTTGGCGATTAAACTGCTCCACCACAGCGCCAGGATCGACCATCACTGCGCCAACGACGGAGCCATCACCGCCACCGCCTGCACTCATTTCAGTGTTTTCATGCAGCGATCCCCAAATCAACAGGGCAATTAATATGATGTGCAGAACCACCGAAACAATAACGGCGCGGTTCAGCTTATCGTTTTGCTCAGTTGCCTTTACCAAAATAGAGTCCCAAAAACTGGTGCTTAAACGGGCTCCTGCTCAAAAAGAGCAGAAACCGGGTTACCACTCACCTTACGGTCAAATGGGCTGAGTCATCAACCCTACGGAAGCTACGCCCGCCTGATGAAGAATATTCAAGGCTTTGATAATTTCATCGTACGGTACTTCTTTTGCTCCACCGATCAAAAAGACCGTCTTTGGATTAGCAGCCAGACGCGACCGGGCTTCAGCCGCAACCTGCTCAGGTGGCAACAGTTCCATACGGTTATGATCGACCACCAAGGTGTATTGACCAACACCGGAGACTTCCAGAATTACCGGAGGATTGTCATCGCTAGACACCGCTTTTGAATCGGTGGCATCCGGCAAATCAACTTCCACGCTTTGGGTAATAATTGGTGCTGTTGCCATAAAAATCAGCAGCAACACCAACAATACATCCAGCAAGGGAACAATATTGATTTCCGACTTCAGCTCTCGACGGTTACGACCACGAACTTTCGCCATGCTACCTCCTACTTATTTGCTGTCGCTGGAGAAGGCCTGGCGATGCAGAATAGCGGTGAACTCTTCCATAAAGTTGTCGTAATTCTGCTCAAGCTTGTTAACACGCTGGTTAAGACGGTTATAAGCCATAACCGCAGGGATCGCGGCAAACAGACCGATCGCGGTTGCAATCAAGGCTTCGGCAATACCTGGAGCCACCATCTGCAAGGTCGCCTGTTTGACAGCACCCAGTGCGATAAATGCGTGCATAATCCCCCATACTGTTCCAAACAGACCAATATACGGGCTGATGGAACCCACAGTACCGAGGAAAGGAATATGGGTTTCCAGTGTTTCGAGTTCACGATTCATGGAGATGCGCATCGCTCGCGAAGCCCCTTCGATCACAGATTCAGGTGCATGGCTATTGGCACGATGCAAGCGAGCAAACTCTTTGAAACCGGAGTGGAAAATCTGCTCAGAACCCGTCAGGCTATCGCGACGCGCCTGGCTTTCCTGATACAGGCGTGAAAGTTCGATACCCGACCAAAATTTGTCTTCAAAAGCTTCTGCGTCGCGCGTTGCTGCATTCAGGATGCGAGTGCGCTGGATGATGATCGCCCAGGACGCCACTGAAAAGCATATCAAAATCAACATGATAAGCTTAACAAGCAGGCTCGCCTTCAAGAATAAATCTAGGATGTTCATTTCAGTCACTGCTTAAACTCCGCGACAATAGACTTAGGAAGCGCTATCGGCTTCATTTGGTGTGGATCAATGCATGCAATCAATACATCGGCCTGACTCAAAAGAGTACCGTCAGAATTAACAATGCGTTGAGCAAACGTAAGAGATGCCCCGCGTATTGAGGTGATTTGGGTCTGCACTTCCAATAGATCGTCGAGACGAGCCGGAAGCAGATAATCCACCGTTATACGCCGGACGGCGAAAGCGATATGTTCACTGAGCAGCTGCTGTTGATGAAAGTCATGTTGACGCAGCATCTCTGTGCGCGCTCTTTCATAAAAGGCGACGTAGCGGGCATGGTAAACCACACCTCCGGCGTCGGTGTCTTCATAGTAGACACGAACCGGCCATCGAAACAACGTATTACTCACGATACTTCCAAGCCAATGCAATTTAACGCTGCTACTATACGCAAGACGGATTGGGTTGGGAATGGGTAACCAGATGGTAATGAAAATAATTATGGGCCAGAACGGCCCATAGAATAGCACTTAAAGCAGATTACAAAGAAACGTAAAGTAATCCTGCTGCCAAGATCACAATGGCAGGTAAAGGCGCAAAAAACGCACGCCAGAACGTGCTGTGCGGACGAAACCCAACGCCGTGAACCAACCCAGCACACACTGCCCAGATAAGGAAGATGCCTTGCCATATCTCCAATGAACTGGTGCGCGCCGCAAAGCGGGTAGGATCCCAGAAAACGAATCCTGCCAAAATCAATGCCATCACCAGTGAAAGGGCCCGAACAGGGCCCTTATCAGTGAGAGCGTACAGCTTATCAGCGAGCGAAGAACTCATCACTTACCATCTTGCTGCGCTTTTGAATCTTCACTGTGCTCAAGCGCCAGCGCCGTGATAATACCAAATGCGCAGGCAAGAAGCGTTCCGAGGATCCAGGCAAAATACCACATGGTTTAGCTCCTTTTGCTTAGTACAGTGAATGCTTATTTTTGTCGATGAAGTTCTTATCCAAACGCCCAAACATTTTGTAGTACGACCAGATGGTGTACGCCAGAACGATAGGCACAAAGATAATCGCTACAATGGTCATCACTTTCAGCGTCAGTAAGCTGGAAGTCGCATCCCACATTGTCAAGCTAACGTTAGGCACGGTGCTTGAAGGCATTACAAACGGGAACATGGTTACCCCTGCCGTCAAAATCACACATGCAATAGTCAGCGACGAAGTCAAGAATGCCAGAGCCCCTTTCTCCAGACGGGAGAACAGGATGGTGAACAATGGCAAAATAACACCCAACGCCGGCAACGCCCACAGGATCGGATACTTGTTGTAGTTGATCAGCCAAGCACCAGCCTGATGCGCCACTTCTTTACGCAGCGGGTTAGATTCCGCCGCAGTATCCAGCACTGAAGTCACCACAAAACCGTCGATCCCCTTCACCAGCCAGATCCCTGCCAACAGGAAACATACTGCCATTACCAAAGCAGAAATCTGTGCGGCAGCACGCGCGCGCAGGTGGATCTCGGCAGTGGTTCTCATCTGCAGATAGGTTGCACCCTGAGCCAATAGCATGGTCAGGCTGACAATACCGGCCACCAGTGCAAACGGGTTGAGCAGTTGGAAGAAATTACCGGTATAGAACAGGCGTAGGTATTCATCGATGTGGAATGGTACACCTTGCAGCAAGTTGCCGAATGCCACACCAAATACCAGTGCTGGCACGAAGCTACCTACAAAGATGCCCCAGTCCCACATGTTACGCCAGCGGCTATTTTCCAACTTGGAACGGTAATCAAAACCGACCGGGCGGAAGAACAAGGCCGCCAGTACCAGGATCATCGCAACGTAGAAACCAGAAAACGCAGCAGCATAGACCATCGGCCAAGCGGCAAAAAGTGCACCGCCCGCAGTGATCAGCCACACCTGGTTACCGTCCCAGTGCGGAGCGATAGAGTTGATCATAATCCGGCGTTCGGTATCGGTTTTACCGATAATGCGCACCAGAATGCCGACACCCATATCGAAACCATCGGTCACAGCAAAACCGATCAGCAAAACGCCAACCAGGACCCACCAGATAAATCGTAGTACTTCATATTCAAACATATCGTGGACTCCTGTTAGCGCGCTTCCTGCACAGAGGCAGTCGGTTGTTCAAAGTGATAGCGGCCAGTTTTCAGACTGCTTGGCCCCATACGCCCAAATTTGAACATCAGGTACAATTCAGCCACCAGGAACAGAGTGTACAAGCCGCAAATCAGCCCCATCGAGAACAAAACGTGCCCAACAGTGAGTGACGAGGTTGCGACTGCGGTCGGCAGAACTTCACCAATCGCCCACGGCTGACGGCCATATTCCGCCACGAACCAGCCAGCTTCTACTGCGATCCAAGGTAATGGAATACCATACAGCGCGGCGCGAAGTAACCATTTCTTCTCACCGATACGGTTACGCATTACGCTCAAGAACGACATGCCAATGATGAACAGCATCAGCACACCACACGCCACCATGATACGGAAAGCAAAATACAGTGGGGCAACACGCGGAATCGAATCTTTGGTTGCTTGCTGGATTTGTTCTTCCGTCGCATTTGGGACATTATCTGTGTAACGCTTCAGCAACATCCCATAGCCAAGGTCCTGCTTGACATCATTGAACGCCGAGCGAACTGCCGGGTCAGTATTACCACCGCGCAACTCTTCAAGAAGCTCATAAGCCTTCATGCCGCTACGGATACGTACCTGATGTTGCGCCATCAAATCACGCAGACCAATAACAGGAGTATCGAGGGAGCGGGTTGCAATCAAGCCGAGTGCCCATGGGATCTGAATGGTAAAGGAGTTCTCCATCTTCTCCTGATTCGGGATACCGAACAGTGTGAAGGCAGCTGGAGCTGGCTGAGTTTCCCATTCAGCTTCAATAGCAGCAAGCTTGGTTCTCTGCACGTCGCCCATTTCGTATCCGGATTCATCACCCAGTACAATAACGGAAAGTATCGCAGCCATACCGAAACTGGCAGCAATAGCGAACGAACGTTTAGCAAAGGCAATGTCACGCCCTTTAAGCAAATAGTAAGAACTGACACCTAAGATGAACATCGCACCGGTGGTATAACCTGAAGCTACGGTGTGAACAAACTTCACCTGAGCTACCGGGTTAAGAACCAGTTGAGAGAAGCTCATCATCTCCATGCGCATGGTTTCAACGTTGAAGTCAGATGCGATCGGGTTTTGCATCCAGCCGTTGGCAACCAGGATCCACAAGGCAGAAAGGTTTGAACCGAGAGCCACAAGCCAAGTCACTGTCATGTGCTGAATCTTGCTCAGGCGATCCCAGCCGAAGAAGAACAGACCAACCAGCGTTGATTCGAGGAAGAACGCCATCAAACCTTCGATGGCTAATGGAGCCCCGAAGATATCACCGACGTAATGAGAGAAATATGACCAGTTAGTCCCGAATTGGAACTCCATAGTCAACCCGGTGGCCACACCCAGAGCAAAGTTAATTGCAAATAACTTGCCCCAGAATCTGGTCATATCTTTATAAATCTGTTTGCCTGACAACACATATACCGTTTCCATTATTGCCAGCAAAAACGCCATACCCAGCGTTAATGGGACAAATAGGAAGTGGTACATCGCCGTTAAAGCAAACTGTAAGCGCGACAGTTCGACAATATCAAACATCTTGACTCCTTGCTCCTCGCAGGAAGACTCCGACTTGCGGTTATCGGTATATGCCCGTCATACTTCAATTTGCATGTGATGACCGCTTTCACTCACCCCCTCCACATAGTTTTCTATGCTTTGGGAAGCTCATGGACCTGTCGCCGTTCTGCAACTCAAATTATCCTGGGTAAAAGTGACCGGTAACGCCCCGCAGTGAATGCCCTTAAACACAACAAATTTCCAGCCTCTCAGCTTTCAACTACACATTCTTAGCCTAGCCTTAGAGACTGGGCGCAAACGCACTAATGAAAACCGACAGCAGGTAACAAATGCAACAAGATAAACCATCCCTAATTACACAATGGCATGATACTCGCCAAATCCCACACAATAAATAGGTTTTTGCGTGACGTGGGTTAGACTTTTGGCTACAGGTCAATAAACGGCCTTGGTAGATGCTCAGGTTTATTTTGATCTAAAACAATTTAAGCCTTTCCGCATATTATTTCCAGATTCATTACATGTTTCTACGTAATTTCTCAGAGAGCATGTTACGCAATGGTTTAATTATTTTTTATTGATTTACTTGTGTTAAAAGAATGTTATTAAAAATAACTTAATCTGTATTAATTAAGCTTTTTCGGTCGAAAACTATTAACCTTTTATTTCCAACTGGAAATTGCAGTGATTCAACTCACAGTTCGCCTTATTGTTAATTAATTATAAATGAAGTTGCAGAATTGATCTCAGTTCCAGCCGATACTTAAGTACGGGTTTGCAAATTTCACATCATCACCTTGTAAGACATTCGGCCCGTTGCTGACATAGAGACAACAAGGCCACCCCAAAAGGTGGCCTGTAGTGTAGATACGGGTCTAGCTAGCGTAAGGTCGGATTAGCGATTCAGGATCGCTTTAACTGCATCACCAATATCAGCCAGACTACGTACAGTCTTAACGCCTGCTGCTTCAAGCGCTGCAAACTTCTCGTCCGCGGTCCCTTTACCACCAGCAATAATGGCGCCAGCATGGCCCATACGTTTACCTTTCGGCGCAGTAACACCGGCAATATAGCCAACTACCGGTTTGGTTACGTGCTCTTTGATGTAGGCTGCCGCTTCTTCTTCAGCGCTACCACCAATCTCACCGATCATAACGATTGCTTCAGTCTGAGGATCTTCCTGGAACATCTTCAGGATATCAATGAAGTTGGAACCAGGGATCGGGTCACCACCGATACCTACACAGGTAGATTGCCCTAATCCCGCATCCGTAGTTTGTTTAACCGCTTCATAGGTCAGAGTCCCTGAGCGCGAAACGATACCCACTTTACCTGGTAAGTGGATGTGCCCAGGCATGATACCAATCTTGCATTCACCTGGGGTGATTACGCCTGGACAGTTCGGGCCAATCATACGTACACCGGCTTCATCCAGCTTCACTTTCACAGTCAGCATATCCAGCGTTGGAATACCTTCGGTGATCGTGATGATCAGTTTAATACCGGCATCGATCGCCTCCAGAATGGAGTCTTTACAGAACGGCGCAGGCACATAAATCACCGATGCAGTGGCACCCGTTGCTTCAACGGCTTCGCGCACGGTATTGAATACCGGCAAGCCCAGATGCTCAGTCCCACCTTTGCCTGGAGTAACGCCACCGACCATTTTGGTACCGTAAGCGATAGCCTGCTCAGAGTGGAAGGTCCCTTGGCTACCGGTAAAACCCTGACAAATTACTTTGGTGTTCTTATCGATTAAAATGGACATTATTTACCCTCCACTGCCGCAACAACTTGCTGAGCCGCATCAGTCAGGCTGGTCGCAGCAATGATATTCAAACCGCTGTCAGCCAATTTTCTGGCTCCCAGCTCGGCATTGTTCCCTTCCAAGCGCACTACCACAGGGACATTAACGCCCACTTCAGCTACAGCGCCAATAATACCGTCGGCGATCAGATCGCAACGTACAATACCGCCGAAAATGTTAACCAGAACGGCTTTCACCTTGTCATCAGACAGGATGATTTTAAAGGCTTCGGTCACACGCTCTTTGGTTGCGCCACCGCCTACGTCAAGGAAGTTGGCTGGCTCCCCACCGTGTAGCTTCACAATATCCATAGTACCCATGGCCAGACCGGCACCGTTGACCATGCAGCCAATGTTACCGTCAAGTGCCACGTAGTTCAGTTCCCACTGGGCTGCGCGAGATTCACGCTCATCTTCCTGCGAAGGATCACGCATTTCACGCAGTTCAGGCTGACGGAACAGTGCGTTACCATCCGCCCCCAACTTGCCATCCAGGCACACCAAATCTCCCTGCTTGGTGATCACCAGCGGGTTAATCTCAACCATAGCCAGATCGCGCTCGAGGAACAGCGTGCCCAATCCCATGAAAATCTTGGCAAACTGGCTGACTTGCTTACCGGTCAGACCCAATTTGAATGCCAGCTCACGTCCCTGATAAGGCTGAGGTCCAACCAACGGGTCGATAATCATTTTATGAATCAGTTCCGGAGTTTCTTCCGCAACTTTCTCAATCTCAACACCACCTTCGGTGGAAGCCATAAACACCACGCGACGGCTTGCGCGGTCAACCACTGCCCCCAAATAGAGTTCTTTATCGATGTCAGTTGCCGATTCCACCAGAATCTGGTGAACAGGCTGGCCCAGAGCATCAGTCTGGTAAGTCACCAGACGTTTCCCCAGCCAGGCCTCAGCAAAGGCCCGGATATCTTCTTTGCTGTTAACGACTTTAACGCCGCCTGCCTTGCCACGGCCGCCAGCATGAACCTGACATTTCACTACCCACGGGCCGGAACCGATTTTAGATGCGGCTTCTTCTGCTTCACGCGGTGTAGTACAGGCGTAACCGGTTGGTGCTGGCATGCCATACCGAGCAAACAGCTGTTTTGCCTGATATTCGTGTAAATTCATGATGTTCTATCCATTCAGGTCAGAAAGTTTCAGCCGGGTCACTTTAGCGGGAACCCGCATGACTTATCGGCTACATAGCACACAGAGTGGGCGCGGCATTACCGCGCCCGTGCAGGAATTAAACGTCAAGCAGCAGACGAGCCGGATCTTCCAGCATTTCTTTTACCGTCACCAGGTAACTCACCGACTCTTTTCCATCGATCAGGCGATGATCGTAAGACAGAGCCAGATACATCATTGGCAGTATCACAACCTGACCGTTAACCGCCATCGGGCGATCTTTGATAGCGTGCATACCCAGAATGGCGCTCTGAGGTGGGTTGATGATCGGGGTTGACATCAGTGAACCAAATACACCGCCGTTGGTAATAGTGAAATTCCCACCGGTCAACTCTTCCACGGTCAATTTGCCGTCGCGGCCTTTTATTGCCAGCTCTTTGATTTTTTTCTCGATGTCCGCCATGCTCATCGCATCTACGTCACGCAATACCGGCGTTACCAGACCACGTGGGGTAGATACTGCAATGCTGATATCGAAGTAGTTGTGGTACACAACATCACTGCCGTCGATGGAAGCGTTCACTTCAGGGAAGCGTTTCAGCGCTTCGACTACGGCTTTGATGTAGAAGGACATAAAGCCCAGACGCACACCGTGACGTTTTTCGAAAGCTTCACCATAGTGCTTACGCAGATCCATGATCGGCTGCATGTTGATTTCGTTGAAGGTGGTCAGCATTGCGGTGCTGTTCTTCGCCTCCAACAGACGTTCAGCAACGCGTTTACGCAGCCGGGTCATTGGCACACGTTTTTCACTACGGCCGCTCAGGGCGGGCTGTGGTGCTACCGCAGCGACAGGCGTTACCTCGGCTTTCTTGTTGGCAGCGAGGTGAGCTTCTACGTCTTCACGCGTGATTCGTCCACCTACACCGCTGCCCTTGATGGCAGCAGCATCGAGCTCATGTTCAGCAATCATGCGGCGAACTGCCGGGCTGAGTGCTTCATTGCTTTCTACTTCCAGACTCGCGGTCGCACGCTGTGCAGGGGTAGCTTCAACGCTATGGCCCTTCACCTCGGTTGGCTTGCCAGAACTATCACCTGGACGGATACGGCCAAGTATCTGGCGTGAGGTGACGGTTGCTCCCTCGGTTTCCAGCACGGCATCAAGGAAGCCCGCTTCACTGGCCGGTACTTCCAACACAACCTTGTCAGTTTCAATTTCGACCAGGACTTCATCGCGATTAACCGCATCACCCGGTTTTTTATGCCAGGTGGCCACCGTTGCATCGGCAACTGATTCAGGAAGATCAGGAACCAGAATATCTACGCTACTCATCAGTTTTCCCTTAATTTTTATTCAATATTTAACGCGTCATTCACCAGTGCCTGTTGCTGCTTCTGGTGTACGGACATATAACCGACCGCCGGAGAGGCGGAAGCCGGACGTCCGGCGTAACGTAAAGAGGCCCCAAACGGGATCACTTCACGGAAATTGTGCTGGCTGCAATACCAGGCCCCCTGGTTCAATGGCTCTTCCTGGCACCAGACAAAGTCATGCACGTGGGAGTACTGCTCCAATACCGCTTGAACGGCCTGATGCGGGAACGGATACAGCTGCTCAATGCGCACAATCGCCACGTCTTTCTGGTCGTTCTTACGGCGCTGTTCCAGCAGATCGTAGTAAACCTTGCCGGAACATAGCACCACACGTTTGACCGTTTTCGGATCCAGATCGTCAATTTCACCGATAGCTGGCTGGAAGGTACCGTTCGCAAGTTCATCCATTGAAGAAACGGCCAGTGGATGACGCAACAGAGATTTTGGCGACATCACCACCAACGGACGGCGCATACCGCGCAACGCCTGACGGCGAAGCATGTGGTAAACCTGTGCCGGAGTGGACGGAATACACACTTGCATGTTCTGCTCAGCACACAGTTGCAGATAGCGCTCAAGGCGCGCAGAGGAGTGCTCAGGCCCCTGCCCTTCGTAGCCATGCGGTAACAGCATCACCAGGCCACACATCCGGCCCCATTTCTGCTCACCGGAGCTGATAAACTGGTCGATAACCACCTGTGCACCGTTGGCGAAATCGCCAAACTGCGCTTCCCATATAGTCAGTGTGCGTGGTTCTGCAGTAGCGTAGCCATATTCAAACGCCAGAACGGCTTCTTCTGACAGCACTGAATCCCAAACACGGAACTCACCCTGCCCGCTGTGAATATTGGCTAGCGGCACATAGACAGATCCATTTATCTGGTTGTGTATGACTGCATGGCGGTGGAAGAAGGTACCACGGCCTGCGTCTTCACCTGATATACGGATTGGAATGCCTTCATCTGCCAAAGTAGCGTAGGCCAATGTTTCAGCCGCCCCCCAGTCAAACAGTTTGTTACCTGCGGCCATCTCGGCACGGTCGCCATAGATTTTAGCGACGCGTGACTGCATCTCTATTGCCTCTGGTACGGTACTGATGCGGCGAGCCAGTTCCTGCAAGCGCTTCATCTCAACCTTACTCGGGAATTCTTCGTCCCATTCATGGTTCAGGTAAGGCGACCAGGTAAAGGAATGCAGGTTCATTGGACGCCACTCTTCAACCACACAATCACCACGATCAAGCGCATCGCGGTACAGGTTGACCATTTCAGTGGCATCTTCCAGAGTGGTAATTTTCTGTTCGGTCAGAACGTCGGCGTAAATCTTACGCGGTGTTGGATGTTTCTTGATCTTCTGATACATCACTGGTTGGGTTGCACTAGGCTCATCGGCTTCATTATGCCCATGGCGGCGGTAGCAGACCAGATCGATCATTACGTCACGTTTGAAAGTGTTACGGAAATCCAACGCCAGACGGGTAACAAAGGCTACCGCTTCTGGATCGTCAGCATTCACGTGGAAAATCGGCGCCTGTACCATTTTGGCGATATCGGTACAGTATTGTGTCGAGCGCGCATCCAACGGGTTGGAGGTAGTGAAACCCACCTGGTTATTGATGACGATACGAACAGTGCCGCCCACTTCATAACCACGGGCCTGCGACATGTTCAAGGTTTCCTGCACCACACCCTGACCAGTAATTGCTGCATCACCATGGATAGTGATTGGCAACACCATATTACTACGCGCTTCATCGAGGCGATCACGGCGGGCACGAACCGAGCCCATAACCACCGGGCTGACGATTTCCAGATGAGATGGGTTAAACGCCAATGCGAGGTGAACCATACCGCCTTCGGTTTCCACATCGGAAGAGAACCCTTGATGGTATTTCACGTCACCGGTGCCAAGGTGTTCTTTGTGCTTACCAGCAAATTCGTCGAACAAATCGGCCGGTTTTTTACCCAACACGTTGATCAATACGTTCAGACGTCCGCGGTGGGCCATGCCCAACACCACTTCGCGTGTGCCATTTTTACCTGCGTGCCGCACCATTTCTTTAAGCATCGGTACCAGTGCATCACCACCTTCCAGCGAGAAGCGTTTTGCCCCTGGGAATTTGGCACCCAGATAGCGCTCCAGTCCTTCAGCAGCCGTCAGTTCGCTCAGGAAGCGACGCTTCTCGTCTACAGTAAAACTTGCTTTCCCCGCCACCGATTCAATACGCTGCTGGATCCAGCGTTTCTCTTCGGTGTTGGTAATGTGCATATATTCTGCACCGATCGAACAGCAGTAGGTCTGCTTCAACGCTGCATACAGGTCACGCAACTTCATGGTTTCTTTGCCAATAGCAAAAGACCCCACGTTGAAAGTTTCCTCAAAGTCAGCTTCGGTCAGATTGTGATAGGCAGGATCGAGATCCGGCACTCTATCCTGTTTCCATAGACCAAGGGGATCGAGGTTTGCATGCTGATGCCCACGGAAACGAAAGGCGTTAATCAGTTGCAGTACCTTGACCTGTTTGGCATCGGTATCAGGATCGTTAATGGTGGTGCTGTAACGAGCAGAATCTTTCGCCAGGCGGCGGAAGTAATCTCGCGTTTGGGAGTGGAGCTGATCGGGTTTAACACCCGTAGTGGGTAGCTGTTGGAAAATGGAACGCCAGCTATCTTCAACGGAACTCGGATCGGTTAAAAAGTCTTCATAGAGCTGCTCTATGTAGGACTGGTTCGCGCCCGCCAGATAGGAGGAATCCAGCCAGGCCTTCATTGCGCCGTTCTGCATTATGATCCCTTAAGCTTTAAAGCTTCAGTTTTCGCCGTGGTTAACATAATTACCGTGGTAGTACGGTTTGCCGTAAAAACGGTTCACTCGACGTGCTTATAACCTTATAAAGCTTAAATGCACGTTCTGTTTTGGACCTTTCGGTCCCTACAAGGAACCTCTAAAAACTGGCGGGAAGAACCTGATTGTATGTGGCCACAATCACATGTCAGTTTTTAGAGACTCCCTTCTCGGAGAAATGCGCCGGGAAAAAACCCGACGCAGTATCTCATTCTACTTATGCGCCCCTTTGCAGCAGCATAGACTTGATATGACCAATAGCACGCGTCGGATTCAAGCCCTTAGGACATACATTGACACAATTCATAATGCTATGGCAGCGGAAAACGCTGAAAGCATCGTCCAAGGAATCCAATCGTGCTTCTGTTTCCGTATCACGGCTGTCGATCAGGAAACGGTATGCCGCCAACAGGCCAGCTGGACCAACAAACTTGTCAGGGTTCCACCAGAAGGATGGGCACGAGGTTGAACAGCAGGCGCAAAGGATACATTCGTACAAACCATCCAGCTTTGCCCTGCTTTCCGGTGACTGCAGATGCTCACGCGCTGGCGGGTTCTTGCCATCGTTCAGTAAGAACGGTTTGATCTTTTCGTACTGGGTATAAAACTGCCCCATATCGACCACCAGATCGCGCACCACTGGTAACCCCGGCAGCGGGCGAATCACAATCTTGTTATTGCCTTTACGCAATGACGAGATGGGTGTGATACAAGCCAGACCATTCTTACCGTTCATGTTGATGCCATCTGAACCACAGACGCCTTCACGGCAAGAGCGGCGGAACGATAACGTCGGATCTTTTTCTTTCAGCTGGATTAACGCATCCAGCAGCATCATGTCACGACCTTCTTCCGCTTCCAGAGTGAAATCCTGCATATGCGGGGCGCTGTCGACATCCGGATTGTAGCGATAGATAGAGAATTCGAGTTTCATCAATCGGGCTCCGCAATTAGTAAGAACGCACTTTCGGCGGGAATGCCGCACGCAGTTTAGGTTGCATGTTCACTTCACGACGCGTCATGCTTTCCGATTGTGGCAGATACAGCGAGTGGCACAGCCAGTTGACGTCATCACGATCAGGGAAGTCGAAGCGGCTATGCGCGCCACGGCTTTCCGTGCGGAAGTTGGCCGATACTGCGGTAGAGAAAGCGGTTTCCATCAGGTTATCCAACTCCAGGCATTCGATACGCTGGGTATTGAACTCGCTCGAAGTATCATCCAAACGTGCATTCTTCAGACGTTCGCGGATCACTTTTAACTCTTCCAGCCCCTTCGCCATCGCATCACCTTCACGGAACACCGAGAAGTTATTCTGCATACAGGCTTGCAATGCTTTGCGGATCTCCACCGGATCTTCACCAGAACGGGTAGTATTCCAACGGTTCAGACGATCCAGAGAGGCTTCAACATCAGACTCGCTGGCATCACGGCTTTCCCCCTGCTCTGCCAGAGACTCTTGCAGGTGCATACCGGCAGCACGGCCAAACACCACCAGATCCAACAGCGAGTTACCGCCCAGACGGTTGGCACCATGTACTGATACACAGGCTATTTCGCCAACCGCAAACAGGCCTGGAATAACCACATCTTCGCCTTTTTCGTTCACGGTCAGCGCCTGGCCGGTCACTTTGGTCGGAATACCGCCCATCATATAGTGACAGGTTGGAATTACCGGGATCGGTTCTTTCACTGGGTCGACGTGGGCAAAAGTGCGAGAAAGCTCCAAAATACCTGGCAGACGTGATTCAAGAACGTCTTTACCCAAGTGATCCAGCTTCAGTTTGGCATGTGGGCCCCATGGACCATCACAACCACGGCCTTCGCGGATTTCGATCATAATCGAACGTGCTACCACGTCGCGGCCAGCCAGATCTTTGGCGTTCGGGGCGTAACGCTCCATGAAACGTTCGCCATGCTTGTTCAACAGATAGCCACCCTCGCCACGGCAACCCTCGGTTACCAATACACCGGCACCCGCGATACCCGTTGGGTGGAACTGCCACATTTCCATATCCTGCACTGGCACACCGGCACGCAATGCCATACCGACACCGTCACCGGTATTAATGTGAGCGTTAGTTGTAGATTGGTAAATTCGGCCTGCACCGCCGGTCGCCAGCACGGTTGCTTTGGCCTTGAAGTACACCACTTCACCGGTTTCGATACAGATGGCAGTAGTGCCGACCACTGCACCATCCTGGTTTTTCACCAGATCCAGCGCATACCACTCGGAGAAAATGGTGGTATGGTTTTTCAGGTTTTGCTGATAAAGCGTGTGCAACAACGCGTGCCCGGTACGGTCAGCTGCAGCAGCGGTTCGCGCCGCCTGTTCGCCACCAAAGTTCAGTGACTGGCCGCCAAATGGGCGCTGATAAATGCGGCCATCGTCCAGGCGAGAAAAAGGCAGGCCCATATGTTCCAGTTCCAGAATTGCTTCCGGGCCGGTTTTACACATATATTCGATGGCGTCCTGGTCCCCGATATAATCGGAACCTTTCACCGTGTCGTACATATGCCATTCCCAATTATCTTCGTGGTTGTTGCCCAAAGCCACCGTGATGCCACCTTGAGCGGACACCGTATGGGAACGGGTAGGGAATACTTTGGAAAGCAGGGCACAGGTTGAGCCTGCCTGGGAAATTTGCAGAGCTGCGCGCATACCTGCGCCACCCGCACCGATAACAACTGCATCAAACTCTCTGACTGGCAGTTTCATTTAAGCACCCCACACTACGATTGTTCCGTAAAGTAAATAGACCAGCAACGCGATAACGATGGCGAGTTGCAGTACCAGGCGTAATGCCATTGGTTTGATATAGTCTGTCAGCACCTGCCACATTCCGATCCAGGCGTGAACCAGAATCGACAGCAATGTCAGCAAGGTGAATACTTTCGTGATGGGTGAGGCGAAGAAACCGCGCCAGATTTCATAGGTCATATCCGGAGCCATGACAACGAAGCCCAGAATATAAAGAACATACAGGGTGATGACGATTGCGGAAGCACGAATTAACAGCCAGTCGTGTACGCCGTTACGTCCTAAAGCAGAAACGTTGCTTACCATACGAGAACTCCAGCCAGAATTGATAGCACAGCGGTTAGACCGAACGCCACCTGGGCAGAACGGGTACCAGCAGCTAAACTCTCTTCGATATAGCCAAAATCCATTAACAAGTGACGAATGCCACCGCAAATGTGATAGGCCAGCGCGGTGAGGATCCCCCACAGAATAAATTTCACGAAGAAGCTATCCATGATGGCGGCAGCTTGGAGGAACCCTTCCTGGGAGGAGAGAGATATACCCAACAGCCAGAGGAGAATACCGACAGCAACGAAAGTAATTACGCCAGAGACTCGGTGTAAGATGGACGCTATCGCTGTTACAGGAAACTGGATCGTTTGCAGATCCAGATTGACAGGTCTTTGTTTTTTCACAGTTTTGCCCACACAGCTCTTATTATTTTCTTTCCTCCGGGCCTGGGTGGGGATCAGACAGCGTCAAGAGTAAAAATACTCATACGTCACACGTTCAAACTGCAACATCCTTTGTGTTCAAACGGTACGTTTTTTTACGCTGGGTGCTCCTACTTCAGGGTAATCCGGAGACCTGGCGGCAGTATAGGAGGTTCACATTCCTATTACAATTCCCATACAATCCCTTTGGTAACATTTCCCTCGAACAGTGATTTAGATCACGATTATCACAATTGGTACAAAATTAATTATCTGATTTGACAAGAGATCAACATTTACATTACAAATAGCATGGCAATCAACCCTATGATGCGCTACCGGTCAACGGATACACTTCCCCCTAAGCGCAAGTTATGCAACAGTGTGTTTGGTTAAAACTCAAATCTATCGTAGGCAATGATTAATAGAAAATAATGAATCCCGAAGAATCATTAACGGCTGGTAACCCGTCTCATTTACATGGTTAGCACTCTGTACCTTACTTTGCGCATTTGCGCTGTTCCTCACAGAGTTAGCGTCCGCACCACTTTATTGTGGGCAACCTGCAGAGATTTAAGGTAATTCAGTTGTTAGAGGTTTTTAAATATGGCGCTAAGGAGACTGTAAATGACTGATAAGAAAGCGACGCTAAATATCAATAGTAGCGAAGCGATGATCGAATTGGGCGTACTCACCCCGACACTGGGTCCTGATGTTATTGACGTACGTGCCCTGGGCTCCAAAGGTTACTTCACGTTTGATCCCGGTTTTACTTCTACCGCTTCCTGCGAATCCAAAATTACTTTCATCGACGGCGACAAAGGCATTTTGTTGCATCGCGGCTTCCCCATCGAACAGTTGGCTAAACAATCCTCCTATCTGGAAGTGTGTTACATCCTGCTGTACGGCGAGACACCAACTGCAGAAGAATTCGAAACCTTTAAAACTACCGTTACGCGCCATACCATGATCCACGACCAGATCACCCACCTGTTCCGTGGTTTCCGTCGTGACTCACATCCAATGGCAGTACTGTGTGGGGTGACCGGTGCGCTAGCAGCCTTCTACCACGATGCGCTCGACGTCAATAATGAACGTCATCGCGAAATCACCGCGTTCCGCCTGCTGTCCAAAATGCCTACCGTTGCGGCGATGTGTTACAAGTATTCCCAAGGGCAGCCGTTTGTCTACCCACGTAACGATCTTTCCTACGCCGGTAACTTCCTGCGCATGATGTTTGCTACACCTTGTGAAGAGTACGTGGTGAATCCAGTACTGGAACGCGCTATGGATCGCATTCTGATCCTGCATGCCGACCATGAGCAAAACGCGTCAACCTCAACCGTGCGTACTGCCGGTTCATCTGGCGCCAACCCATTTGCCTGTATCGCGGCAGGTATCGCTTCCCTTTGGGGGCCGGCGCACGGTGGTGCCAACGAAGCTGCACTGAAAATGCTGGAAGAGATTAAAACCGTTGAACACATCCCAGAATTCATCAAACGAGCCAAAGACAAGAACGACTCGTTCCGTCTGATGGGCTTCGGCCACCGCGTGTACAAAAACTACGATCCACGTGCCACCGTGATGCGTGAAACCTGTCATGAAGTGCTGAAAGAGCTGAACAAGAAAGACGACAATCTGCTGGAAGTGGCGATGGAACTGGAACACATCGCACTCAACGACCCGTACTTTATCGAGAAGAAACTGTACCCGAACGTTGACTTCTATTCAGGTATTATCCTGAAGGCTATGGGTATTCCTTCTTCCATGTTCACCGTTATCTTCGCCATTGCCCGTACCATTGGTTGGATCGCTCACTGGAACGAAATGCACGACGAAGGCATCAAGATCGCTCGCCCCCGCCAGCTGTATACCGGCTATGCAGAGCGTGAGTTCAAATCTCAGGTCAAGAAATAATCTATTTCAGGGGCGGGCCTTGCGCCTTATGCCTATAAACGCAACGCTGCCCAAACGGGCGGCGTTTTTTATCGGTTATTTTTGGCAAACCGGGCACCAGTAGAATGGCCGTGACGACAGCGACATTTTCTCTATCATCCCTCCGCAGCGAAGGCAAGGCTCACCACTGCGATGAAACACTTTGAAGCTGAACACCGTGCCATGATGGCGATCTTCATTCACCTGCCCACGGGTCTGATATGAAATACGCGGGATCTCAAGTAATGCCTGTGCCAGTTTATGCCTCTCTTCCGGCGATAAATCCTGCGGTTTATGCTTAGGTGCCAACTCGGCCTGCCACAAGATCTCGGCTCGCAGATAGTTGCCCAATCCGGCCAAAAAAGATTGATCCAACAGCATGCCCCCCAGTTGCCGTTTGCAAAACGCCGCAGACAGAAGGCGCTGTTCCACTTGTTCCTGCGTAACCGCCCTATCGAGCACGTCCGGGCCAATACGCCGCAAAAATGGATGTTGCTCAATCTCACCTCGCGGTGCGAGAGTGATATCTGAAGCACTGTACAACAGGATCGCCCACTCAGCCGTTTCCAGCCTGACGCGTAAGTCGCGCTTGGTTTGCGGTGTTTCACCGGCCCTGACAACCTTCCATACGCCATAAAGTTGGTTATGGCTGTACATCGTCAGCCCGTTGGAAAAGTCGGTCAACAAGGCTTTGCCACGGGGTTCGATAGAAGTAATAGTTCCGCCGACCAGCTCATCCTGATAGTGCTTGAGTTGCGGAAAAGCAAACCAGACTTTGGTCAGTGGCTGGCCAATCATCACAGCAGCAAGTTGATCTGCCGCCCGGCGGATTTCCGGTCCTTCCGGCATAAAGTAGCTCCTTTATAGGAACATAAGGAAATAAAGCAGGAACACGTTAACCAGTAACAAAGTGATCCCGGTGGGTATCTGCGCTTTGATCACCGCATTCTTGTCCGGCAGCTCCAATAATGCCGCCGGTACAATATTATAGTTGGCCGCCATTGGGGTCATTAAGGTGCCGCAGTAGCCAGAAAACATGCCTATCGCCGCCATCACTGCCGGGTTACCGCCATGCTGCAGTATCAGGATCGGAATACCAATACCTGCAGTAACAATCGGAAAGGCCGCAAACGCATTGCCCATCACCATCGTCAACACTGCCATACCGATGGCATAAACTGTCACAGCAATAAAACGATTATCCACCGCCAGGTATTCCTGCGTCAGATGGGAAATAGCGGTACCGACACCAGCAACGGTAAACAGCAGGCCCAGAGTAGCCAGGATCTGCGGCAGGATGAATGCCCAACCGATGGAATCCAGCAGACGGCGAGCTTCCTGAACCGGCTGTAATACCTGCTCATGGGTCATCTTCACCGCGATAATCAGCCCCAAAATGCAACCTACGGTCATAGAGAACAGCGTAATCAAGGTAGCGTGGTTACCGCTACCAAAAACGGCAAGTTGCAAAGCTGGAATATTATTGAACAACAGCACGCCAATTACCGTCACCACCGGGATCGCCAGTGCTGGAATAAACAGACGGTTCCCCAGCCGCTTAGCACTGGCTTCTTTCTCTTTTGGACTACGTTGGTGATAGCTGCCGAGGCGAACACCGCCGAAACCGGCGATCAAGGCCATTGCTACCACTAATACCCCCACAGCAATATGC
Organism: Serratia aquatilis; assembly: GCF_044865145.1. Taxonomy (NCBI): domain Bacteria; kingdom Pseudomonadati; phylum Pseudomonadota; class Gammaproteobacteria; order Enterobacterales; family Yersiniaceae; genus Serratia; species Serratia aquatilis. The sequence goes on from NZ_CP173186.1 coordinate 3,696,826, forward strand.
AATTGGCGCTTGGCTTCCGCGCCACTTCCCAACAGCCCGTAGGTCCAATCGCCAACCAGGAATATCAGCCCATACAATGCCCAGAACAAACCGGTAGTGATACGGCGCGGATTGGCGCGATCGCGAAAAGACATCACGGCGACGATCAGTAATACCACTCCCGCCAACCAGTAAAGATACTGTTGCTGAAAATTCATTGACCACCTCCCTTCGCCTGCAGCGCAGCACGATTGAGTTTCGTAAGTTCGGCAGTCAATTGTTTATCCATATGATATAAGCGGAAAGAGTGGATTAGGAAAGCGAAGATCGCCGTTGGGATCCCCCAAAGAGCAATATGCAGTGGCTCAGTCTGAATACCGCCTGATTCCAGCATAAAGTTATGCATAAAGATGATCGCACCAAAAGCAACAAAGATGTCTTCACCAAAAAACAGCCCGACGTTATCTGTAGCGGCAGACATCGCGCGCAGGCGATGGCGAACAGCAGCAGGCAGTTCACCATAGCGGCTTTCGGCCGCCCCCTCCGCCATCGGAGCCAGTAAGGGACGTACCATTTGCGGATGACCACCCAGACTGGTCAGCCCCATCGCGGCAGTGACCTCGCGCACAAACAGGTAGACAATCAGTAAACGCCCAGCGGTGGCACTTTTGATCTTGGCAATCCAGGCTTGCGCCCGTTCTTTCAACCCATGGCGTTCCAACAGGCCGATCACCGCTAAAGGTAACAGCAAGATCAGCGGTAAGTTGCGGGTGTTAAGAAACCCCTCGCCAAGCTTTTCCAAAATCACATCCAAAGGCATCATTGCCGCCAACCCGGTGATAATACCGGCAGCGATCACCACCAATACCGGGTTAAAGCGTAAAACAAATCCAACCACAATCGCGGCAATACCAATCAGTGGCCATAAATTTACGGCTTGCTCCATATAAACATCCCTCTACTTTCCCTTTGCCTTCCAAGCAATAACTTAAAATTCATCGGGTTATATTTTTTATCTATCAGTATTTGTTACTCTGCACTGACGGTAATCTTATGTTGAGCAAAACTCTCTCGCAGCTTGCGCGCGTAAGCCAGCGCGTGCTCACCATCGCCATGCAGGCAAACGGTTTCCGCCTGAACAGCCGCCCAATTTCCGTCAATGGTCGCCACCCGGTGGTTACGAACCATCTCTAACGTTTGCTCCAATGCCTGTTTATCGCTGCCAATCAACGCCCCAGGTTGCCCACGCGGCACCAAAGTACCGTCAGCCTGATAACCACGATCGGCAAAAACTTCCTGCCTGGTTGCCAACCCCAGTTTTTCACCCGCACGGATCAACTCACTGCCAGCAAGCCCAACCAAGCGCAATGTCGGATCGACTGCCAATACCGCTCGAGCAATCGCTTCGGCTAAAGCCGGTTCCACTGCAGCCTGGTTATAAAGCATGCCATGGGGTTTGACATGAACCATAACGCCACCTTCAGCACGCGTAATCGCCGCCAGTGCCCCCAGTTGATAGACGATTTGCGCATAAACCGTCTCTACAGGTAACTGCATGCGGGTACGACCAAAGTTTTCACGATCGGGAAAACTCGGATGTGCGCCAATCGCCACACCGTATTGCAGGGCCCAGCGCACTGATTGGCGCATGGTCTGAGCATCGCCCGCATGGAAACCACAGGCGATATTGGCAGAACTCACCAGTTGCAGCAGCGCTTCATCATTGGCACAACCTTCGCCAAGATCGGCATTGAGATCGACGATCATTTAACCCCCCAGGCAATCTGTTGAATAAAGTGGTCCTGTTCAGCTTTGGCACGCTGTGCCTCCGCCAAAGTGCAGGGAACAAAGTGGATAACCTCGCCCAAACGGATCTGCGCCAAGTGGTAGAGGTCGGCTTCAATAATGCAGGCAATACGCGGGTATCCCCCCGTCGTTTGCGCATCGGCCATCAGCACAATCGGTTGACCGCCATGAGGAACCTGGATCACGCCGGGTAACAGGCCGTGAGAGAGCATTTCACGTTCAGTCGTGCGTGTCAGAGGGCTACTGCCATTAAGACGATACCCCATGCGGTTACTCTGTGGGCTGAGCTGCCATGCCGTGCGCCAGAAATCCTGCTGCCCTTTAGGGCTAAACTCTTCATATTCAGGCCCAGGAATCGCACGGATCCAGTTGCTGAAGAGCGGTTGTCTCACACCTACGCTGCTCAACGGCAATGCTTGAGGTTTGCCCAGCGGCAAAACATCGCCCTCTTTCAACTGCCGCCCAGAAAATCCACCGAAACCCGCTTTGAGATCGGTACTACGGGAACCCAACATTTCTGGTACCGCGATGCCACCAGATATTGCCAAGTAACTGCGCATACCATGTTTAGGTAATTTCAGCGTCAGCCGTTGGCCCTTCTTTACTGGATAACGCCACCCCGTCCACAGAGATTTATCATCCAGTTGAGCATCACAGCCCGCACCGGTCAATGCGATCCAACCGGAGTGGGTAAATTCGGCACTAAACTGCCCTAAGGTAATCTCCAACCCTGCTGCGTCAGGCGCATTACCCACCAACAGGTTAGCGATTTTCATTGCGGGTACATCAAGAGCGCCCCCCTGGCTGATACCCAAGCGCCGGAAACCATTCCGCCCCAAGTCCTGAACCGTGGTGTAAATACCCGCTCGCAAAATTTTCAACATACACCTTCCTTCTGCGGCACAAAGCGCACGTTATCGCCCGGACGCAGTAGCGTTGGCGGCATTTCATTGGGATTAAACAGCGCCAGAGAGGTGCGGCCAATCAATTGCCAGCCTCCAGGAGTGACCAGCGGATAGATACCCGTCTGCCCCCCACCGATGCCTACCGAACCGGCTGCAACAGAAAGACGTGGCTCTGCACGACGAGGTGTCGCTAGCCGCTCAGGCATCCCACCCAGATAGGTAAATCCAGGCTGGAAGCCAAGGAAGTAAACGACATACCGCGCCGACGAGTGGCATTCAACAACCTGCTTCGCCGTCATACCGGTATGTTGAGCCACTACATCCAAATCAGGCCCATACTCACCGCCATAGATAACCGGGATATCCACATCACGGGATTCAAGCACTAGGCTTTCGTTCCCTTCCCAACCCTGCCGCAAAAGTGCCAGCATCGCTTCCGCATCCGCTTTTGGTGTATGCAGCAATAATGTCAGGTTGTTCATGCCGGGCACCACTTCCTGTACATCGCTATGATGGTTTAATTTTTCCGCCAATGCCCAAATGCGCTGCTGGCTTTGCAGCGTCACCGGAGGTGCCAACTCAAGCACTACAGCGCGTTCCCCTAATAGGTAATATCGTGCTCGTTGCACTCTAATCTCCTTATATGCTTCGTCTTTCATGCGGCTGTGTGGTTGGCCACAAGTGCTGTTCCGTAGGGTTATTTTTTGCAAAACGCATCAGTTATGCGTGACATCATGCCCGCTGTCAATAGAACAACCTTTGTGGAAATAAGGGATTAGCGTTATTGATGGGTTCGGCAAAGCGAACCCATCGGAGGAAGGTCAGGCGGGATTAGGAATATCGATAAAGGTCACATCAAAGCCGTGATGCAGCGCCAGCCACTCGCCCAATGCCTTGATACCGCCGCGTTCCGTGGCGTGATGGCCCGCAGCAAAAAAATGTACCCCTAACTCCCGGGCAGTATGGATGGTTTGTTCGGATACCTCACCGCTGATAAAGGCATCGGCGCCAAAACGCGCAGCGCTGTCGATAAACCCCTGACCGCCGCCGGTACACCAGGCAATCTTGCGAATAAGCTCAGGGGCGTTATCGCCGCAGTGCAACACGGCACGGCCAAGACGGCTTTCGATAAGTTCTTGCAGTTCACTGCCGCTCAACGGTTGCTCAAACTCACCATGTGGTACCAAAGGTTCGACTTCGCCGAGCATGCGTATACCCAATAGCTGAGCCAGTTGTGCGTTATTACCCAGCACCGGGTGCGCATCTAGGGGTAAGTGATACCCGTAGAGGTTGATATCATTACTCAACAGTGTTTTCAGCCGGTTCCGCTTCATACCACGCACAGCAGGCGCTTCGTTTTTCCAGAAATAACCATGATGCACTACAATAGCATCTGCCTGATGTTCCACCGCAGCATCCAGTAATGCCTGACACGCCGTCACTCCGGTGACGATGCGCTGAACTTCTGCGCGCCCTTCTACCTGTAAGCCGTTAGGCGCATAGTCCTGAAAAGCCGCACAGTTCAGCTCGGTGTTGATCAGATTTTCCAGATCGAGGTTACGCATAGTCATCTCACTCTATTCAAAATTGTTGCCGTTCGCCCTGTTCCATCAGGATAAATTTCACCCCCAGATCGTTGCCCTGATCCAGTTGCTGCTTGATGATAGCCCGCACATCCTCCCCTTGTTTAAGGCTTGGCTTGATATGGCTGATAACCACAGGCAGATCTTTCAATGAGCCTTCACCACCGCTGTATTGCTGCAGATTTTTAAGCTCTTTCAGTAACAATGCGGGGGTCAGATGCCCATACAGGTGCTTCTCGTCCACTCCGTTAGGGTAAGAGGTTTCAATAATCATGCCTTTCAGCTTCTTCTGTTCAATCAGTGGCCCAAGCGCGCGCCAAACAGTGTCCAAATTGCGCGATTTTTCCAGCGCATCCGAACCGGTATCACCAAAGTAGGCGAATGATCCCTCGCGGTCAGAAACCAATAGCATGGAAGAAGAGTAATTTTCGTGGCTGAGTAAATACATCACTCCACTTAAACCGCTCAGGCCCAAAGTCACACGTTGCTGTGGACGCACCGTCTGCAAGCGATAAGTGCCGAGTCGAGCACCATTACCCGCATCGGTAAAGTTTGGCCAGGCCTTCCAGTTAAAGTAATGATTACGCAAAGTCAATACGGTATCTGCCTGGGCATAAACGGTTTTTTTATCGTCTTCAGGTGAACCGATAATCAACCCGGCGACATGGTCCAAATGCCCGTGGCTGATAAAATAGCTGTCGATCAGTTTGCGAAATATATACCCTTGCGGCGTATAAGGCGCCGCCAGTTCAGACGTCACCTGCGGGAAACTGCCCTTTTCAAGACCTTTGGCTATCCCCGGCAGCAGCGTTCCGGCATCCAGTGCCAGATATTGCGTCTGACCGTCGCTGCGGATCAGGTAAGAAGTCAGATTACCATCGCTGACACCGCCTTCGACGCCTAACGCCACTACGTCAAAGCCGGCAATTGCCCATGCAGAATACCCCCCTAGACAAAGGGCCAGCATTTTTTTCATCATCAGGAATTTCCTTGCTATTGTCTTAAGTTCCCCTTTGCTTGGCCGCTTCGAAAGCCGCCAGCGTATCCTGCCGGGCCTGCTTGTGATCGACAATCGGCAGTGGATAATTCAACGCCCTCCGCTGCTTTTCCGCCCAAAGATGGGGTTGATGAATATATTGTTCCGGTATATCTGCTAGTTCAGGTAACCACTTGCGAATAAAAGTCCCTTGCGGATCGAAGCGCTCACCCTGCGTCGTCGGGTTAAAAATGCGGAAATAAGGCGCAGCATCGGTTCCAGTTGAGGCTGCCCACTGCCAGCCACCGTTGTTAGCGGCAAGGTCGCCATCCAACAGTTGGGACATGAAATAGTGTTCACCAGCGCGCCAATCAAGCAATAGATCTTTTACCAGGAAACTGGCAGTGATCATCCTTAGTCGATTATGCATCCAGCCAGTTTCATTAAGTTGCCGCATGGCAGCATCAACTATCGGATAACCAGTTTTCCCGTCTTTCCAAGCCTGCAAAGCTTCATCGTTACTGTTCCAACATACATTATCTGTCCAATCGATAAAGGGACGATGCTTGCATAACGCAGGAAACGCCACCATCAGGTGACGATAAAACTCGCGCCAGACCAGTTCATTCAACCAGCAGAAAGCCCCACTCTCCGGCGTTTCTAACACATCGGGGCATTCTACTTGCAGGCGGTTAAAACACTGGCGAGGAGAAAGTACGCCAATAGCCAGATACGGCGACAGGTTGCTGGTCCCGGCAATAGCGGGCAGATCCCTTTTTTTCGCATAGTCTTGAACCTGCTCACGGCAAAAAGTACGCAACCTCCGCAACGCGGCCTCTTCACCTGCGGGATAAGCCTCACTCACTTCGGCCAATGGATAGTCGAACGCCTCGGCAGCACTATACGCAACGGCACTCCCCCTTGAACGAGGGGCCGGCAAGGATTTGATATCGTTCTCTACCAAGCGCTGGAGAAAAGCGCGACGAAATGGCGTAAAAACCTTGTACATCTCGCCGTTGCCGGTTTGCACTGTGCCGGGTGGCAGCAGCAGGCTATCGTCGAAACTGCAGCAAGTGACCTGCCCTGCCAATGCCTGTTCAAGCTGAGTGTCACGCTGCAGTTCATTAATTTCATACTGCCGGTTGTAAAACAGCGTGGTGATCTGGCGCTGCAGACAAAACGCTGATAGCCAAGTGACCGATTGGGCAAAATCGTGGCATTGATGAGCGATCAGCTCAATGCCACGCTCTGCCAACGCCTGCTGCACCTGTAACAGATTGGCGTGAATAAACGCCGCCTGACGGCTGGCCATATTGTGCCGCCGCCACTGCCCTGGCGTGGCGATAAACACCGCCAACACGACAGCATCAGGATCGCTGCAGGCGGCATGAAGTGCTTTGTTGTCGGTAATGCGCAGATCGTTACGCAACCAAACCAAATGAGTGGCCATAACATTCCTTGCTGTTTAGTGACCGTAACGCAGACGCAGCGCTTCTGGATAGGGTTCAAAATAGCGCTGCTGCGCAAGATAGTTGTCGGGATATTCTGCCATATAGTGTTTCAGCAACGTAATCGGTGCCAGCAACGGCTGCATACCCTGACGATATCGTTCGATCAACTGAGCCAATTCCTGGCGCTGTGCCGCAGTGAGTTGGTTACGGAAATAACCCTGAACGTGCATTAATACGTTGGTGTGATTACGGCGGGTGGCTTTGTGCGCCAGCAAGGTCATCAGGCGCTGGCGATATTCCACCGCAAACGCGTCCAGCGAATCCCACTTTTCAATACCCGCAACAAAGCGCCCCAGTTCCCGATACTCAGGCTGCGAATGGGCCAACAGCAATAGCTTGTAGCGGCTATGGAAAGCGATTAGCCCGCCACGCGTTAATCCTTTACGCCACAAGGTATTCAGTTCATAAAGGGCAAACACACGCTCGACAAAATTTTCCCGCAATACGGGATCGTTAAGACGCCCATCTTCCTCTACCGGCAACCAAGGGAACTGGCGCATTAGCTCGGCTGTAAACAACCCAACACCACTTTTACGCGACCCGGCACCATTTTCATCGTAAACCTTGACCCGCTCCATCCCACAACTGGGCGATTTGGCACAAACGATATAACCGCATAAATGCTGCAAGCTGCTGACACGCTGCTCTGAGAATTGTTGCATCTTATCGGTCAAATCGACGTTGCGATCGCTGCTGTAACACAGCAATGTCTGCTGCTCGCTTTTGTTCAATCGCAGAGCAGGGCGAGGTGTAGGTAGCCCAATCGCCATTTCTGGGCAAATGGGTTCAAATTGAACATAGGGTGCTAATTGTTCAACGGCAAACTCGCACCGCTTATGCCCGCCATCAAAACGCACAGAGCTGCCCAACAGGCATGCACTGATGCCGATGGTAATTTTGTCACTCATATCTCGCCTCCAGCAACACAGATAATGTCGAGAGTATAGAAGACATTAGATGCTGATACGACCATACAGTACAAGGGGGGGTAGTGATACAAAATAAAAACCCCCCGCCATAGGGCGAGGGGTTACAAAAAACAGGGGTAGGAAATTATCAATAAAAGTCGCAGGACGCCGTTTCTGCCTGTTGCAACCAGACGGGTTTATTACTGGTTTTGTACCAGACGCGATGCAGATAGCTGTAGAAACGTGCACGATCGCCACGGAACAGCATCACGGGTAAAGCAACAACACCGACCAGAATCACTGCGCTACGGCGCAGGAGGATCCGATGTAACGGATAGGCGTGATAGTTAGACATGCGAACCTCCTTCAAAATATCTGCACTGCGTTGTCAGGACACAGTGCGATATGAACGGCTAAATAAGGTGAATTGGAAATTGGACAAAATATTACCGCATCTGGTGTAATTTTACTACTCATCCGACCACCTAATTGCACAAAAAAATCGCAAAAATAGCCCGAGATACGTAATTTTGTTACAAAGAGGTTAATAAACGACCCCGAATTGGTTACAACATGGCATTTTGCAGGTTTTGCATCATTAACGAGTAATTTCTTTCATACCAAGAGTCATGCCACTGCTAAAAACGCATCACAGCCTGCCAGTAGCTGATAAAAACGCCATTTTTTGTTGTTAAATCAGCCATTTTTATACTTTTTTTACACCAATCCCTACTATTTTTTCAGCTTCTTTCCAGTGTCGCTCCTAGACTCAGGCTATCAAAAACAACACCTCTGGAGGTGTCCCGTGAGTTTCAGCGTTATTGGTGGTGCGCTGTTGGTCCTGTTACTGCTGGGCTATCTGATTTACGCATTGTTTAATGCGGAGGAATTCTGATGGCAGCTTCAGCCTTCTTGTTGATCGCCAGCTTTATGCTGGTGCTTCTGTTATTGGCTCGGCCACTCGGCGGCTTTTTAGCACGCCTGATTGAGGGAGAACCATTGCCAGTCCTACGACACATGGAAAAAGCAGTCTGGCGCTGCTGTGGCAGTGATACCACCGAAATGAACTGGTGGCAGTACGCGTTGGCTATTATGTGCTTCAACATACTTGGCATCGCACTGTTGTTTGTACTGTTGATGACACAAGGCTCATTACCACTCAATCCACAGGGGTTGCCTGGCCTGTCTTGGGATCTGGCACTGAATACCGCCACCAGCTTTGTCACCAATACCAACTGGCAGGCCTACAGCGGTGAAAGTACCTTGAGTTACTTAAGCCAAATGGTGGGATTGACGGTACAGAATTTCTTGTCTGCGGCTACGGGTATTGCTGTCGCGTTTGCTTTGATCCGCGCTTTTGCACGTCGTTCAAGCGCCACCATTGGTAATGCCTGGATCGATATTCTGCGTATTACGTTATATGTGCTGTTACCTCTCTCGTTCATCATTGCGCTGTTTTTTGTCAGCCAAGGCTCACTGCAAAACTTTCTGCCCTACCTGCACCTGAATACGCTAGAAGGTGCGCACCAGACGTTACCGATGGGGCCACTTGCTTCGCAGGAAGCGATCAAGATGCTGGGGACCAACGGCGGGGGATTTTTCGGTGCCAACTCGGCGCATCCGTTCGAGAACCCGACGGTGTTGACCAATTTTGTGCAAATGCTGGCGATATTTCTGATCCCTTGTGCGCTTTGCTTCTCTTTCGGTCAGGTTGCCGGTGAGAACCGTCAGGGTCACGCCCTGATCTGGGCAATGGCCCTGATCTTTATCATTGCGGTGATCGTCGTTATGAATGCTGAATTGGCCGGCAATCCGCATTTAAGCGCTCTGGGCAGTAGCAGCAACATCAATATGGAAGGTAAGGAATCCCGCTTCGGCATTCTTGCCAGCAGCATGTTCTCGGTAGTGACCACTGCGGCTTCTTGCGGTGCCGTTAACGCCATGCTCGACTCCTTTACCCCACTGGGTGGCATGGTTCCGATGTGGCTGATGCAGATTGGTGAGGTGGTCTTCGGTGGCGTGGGTTCTGGCCTGTACGGCATGTTGCTGTTCGTTCTGCTGACTGTATTTATTGCCGGGTTAATGATTGGCCGCACGCCAGAATACCTCGGCAAAAAAATCGATGTCTATGACATGAAAATGACTGCGCTGGCCATCCTGGTAACCCCAACGCTGGTACTACTGGGAACCGCATTAGCCATCGCCACCGATGCAGGGCGTGCAGGTATTCTCAATCCGGGGGCGCATGGTTTCAGCCAAGTGCTGTATGCCGTCTCTTCTGCCGCCAACAACAACGGCAGCGCCTTTGCTGGCTTGAGCGTGAATACCCCGTTCTACAATCTGCTATTAGCCTTTGCGATGTTCGTTGGCCGTTTCGGGGTGATCCTACCGGTACTAGCCATTGCAGGTTCCTTGTGTGTCAAAAAACGCCAGCCTGCAGGTAACGGAACGTTACCAACATACGGGCCGCTGTTTATCGGCCTGTTGATCGGCACCATCTTGCTGGTCGGGGCTTTAACCTTTGTTCCAGCACTGGCGCTGGGCCCGGTAGCCGAGCATTTACAGCTTTGGTTGGCTAACTAACCGTCATAATAGAGAGAAAAAGACGATGACTCGCAAACAACGTGCGCTGTTTGAACCGGCACTGGTGCGTACCGCCCTGCTCGATGCGGTGAAAAAGCTGGATCCTCGTGTCCAGTGGCGTAACCCGGTGATGTTCGTTGTGTACATCGGCAGTATCCTGACCACGGCCATTTGGCTGGCGATCCTAATGGGTAAAACCGATGGTAACGCTGCTTTTACCGGCAGCATCTCGCTGTGGCTGTGGTTTACCGTGCTGTTCGCCAACTTCGCCGAAGCCCTGGCGGAAGGGCGCAGCAAAGCTCAGGCAGAAAGCCTGAAAGGAACCAAGAAAACCAGTTGGGCGAAGAAACTCGCCTCGTCAAAGCACGATGGCCCTACCGAGAAAGTCTCGGCGGAAAGCCTGCGTAAAGGTGATGTGGTGCTGGTAGAGGCTGGCGATACTATCCCTTGCGATGGCGAAGTGCTTGAAGGTGGCGCCTCGGTCGATGAAAGTGCCATTACTGGTGAATCTGCCCCGGTTATTCGCGAGTCTGGCGGCGACTTCTCTTCGGTTACCGGCGGCACCCGTGTCCTGTCTGACTGGCTGGTCGTACAGTGTAGCGTCAACCCGGGTGAAACCTTCCTGGATCGCATGATTGCCATGGTGGAAGGTGCCAAACGGCGTAAAACGCCTAACGAAGTTGCACTGACGATTTTACTGGTTGCGCTGACCATTGTGTTCGTACTGGCAACGGCTACGCTGTTCCCTTACTCACAATACAGTGTAGAGGCGGCAGGCAGTGGTACCGTGGTATCCATCACCGTGCTGGTTGCTTTGCTGGTTTGTCTGATCCCGACCACTATCGGCGGGCTGCTGTCCGCTATTGGTGTCGCCGGGATGAGCCGTATGCTGGGTGCCAACGTGATCGCCACCAGCGGACGGGCAGTGGAGGCGGCCGGTGACGTTGACGTATTGCTGTTGGACAAAACCGGTACCATTACCCTCGGTAACCGTCAGGCTTCTGAATTCCTGCCTGCACCCGGCGTTAAAGAACAAGAGCTGGCAGATGCCGCACAACTCTCATCGCTGGCGGATGAAACCCCGGAGGGCCGCAGTATTGTGGTACTGGCCAAACAGCGCTTCAATTTACGCGAACGTGATTTGCAGGCGTTGAACGCTACCTTTGTTCCTTTCTCGGCGCAAACTCGGATGAGCGGTGTCAACGTGCAGGATCGCCTGATCCGTAAAGGCGCGGTCGATGCCATTCGTCGCCATGTGGAATCCAATCATGGCCATTTCCCACGCGCCGTAGACGATCTGGTGGAAAGCGTCGCGCGTACCGGCGGCACACCGCTGGTAGTCGCCGAGGGGCCACGGGTACTCGGAGTGGTCGCACTGAAAGATATCGTTAAGGGTGGGATTAAAGAGCGCTTTGCCGAGTTGCGTAAAATGGGTATCAAAACGGTGATGATCACCGGGGACAACCGCTTGACCGCAGCGGCTATCGCAGCCGAAGCGGGAGTCGACGACTTCCTGTCAGAAGCCACACCTGAAGCCAAGCTGGCGCTGATCCGCCAGTATCAGGCGGAAGGACGCTTGGTGGCAATGACCGGTGACGGGACTAACGATGCCCCTGCCCTGGCACAAGCCGACGTGGCGGTAGCCATGAACTCAGGTACCCAGGCCGCCAAAGAAGCTGGCAACATGGTTGATCTCGACTCCAACCCCACCAAGCTGATTGAAGTAGTACACATCGGTAAACAAATGCTGATGACACGCGGTTCGCTCACCACGTTCAGTATTGCCAACGATGTGGCGAAATACTTCGCCATTATTCCTGCAGCCTTTGCGGCTACCTATCCGCAGCTAAATGCGTTGAACGTTATGCATTTGCACTCCCCCTCCTCCGCCATTATGTCGGCGGTAATCTTTAACGCACTGGTGATCGTGTTCCTGATCCCCCTGGCGTTGAAAGGGGTGAGTTATAAGGCCATGAGCGCCGCAGCACTGTTGCGCCGCAATCTATGGCTGTATGGCGCTGGTGGGCTGTTAGTCCCCTTTGTGGGGATCAAACTGATCGACCTGCTGTTGACCGCGCTAAATATGGCGAACTAACGCTTTCAAGTAATTCAGTATCTTGAAATGCAGCGGATATATATTTACCCAAAATAATTCGAGTTGCTTGTAGGCGGCAACAGAGTAAAGCCTAGGAGCATAGATAAACTAAGTGACTAGGGTGAACGACAAATCTGCCAGGCAGATTTGAACGCTGTTTGCAGCGGCCCCGAAGGGGTGAGGCCCAGCATGGGCCGAGTAACGCAGCCAACACCCAAGCAACTTGAAGTATGAAGGGTATAACGAGGAAATCATCATGTCTTACTTACGCCCTTCACTGGTTATGTTGGTCCTGTTGACGCTGATCACCGGCATCGTCTATCCATTATTAACCACAGGGCTGTCACAACTGCTCTTTAGCGGTACGGCCAATGGTTCACTGCTCTACCAAGGGGATAAAGTGGTAGGCTCAGCTCTGATTGGCCAGAACTTTTCCCAACCGGGCTATTTCTGGGGGCGCCCTTCCGCAACTGGCGACTCGGCTTATAATGCCTTGGCATCCGGCGGCAGCAATCTGGCGGCCACCAACCCGGTTCTGGATAAAGCGATCGCAGAACGGGTTAAACAACTCCGCCAAGCGAACCCGACAATGAGCGGCCCTATTCCTGTTGATCTACTGACTGCATCCGGCAGTGGGTTGGATCCTCAGATTTCCGTTGCTGCCGCGCAGTACCAGTTGGCGCGCGTCGCCCAGGCGCGGCAACTGCCTGAGGCACAGCTTGCCAAGCTGATAGAAGAAAACACCGATAAGGCGACACCAAATTTCATGGGAGAATCGGTGGTGAACGTGCTTAAACTGAATATGGCCTTGGATGCGCTGAAATAAAGGGAACTCTTATGGTGGATGAAGAACAGCAACGCCCCGACCCAGACAGCCTATTGGCATTGGCCAATGAAAAGCCACGCGGCAAGCTGAAGGTGTTCTTTGGTGCCTGTGCCGGTGTTGGCAAAACCTACGCCATGCTGCAAGAAGCGCAACGACAGCGGGCTCAGGGGCTTGATGTTCTGGTTGGCGTGGTAGAAACCCATGGCCGGAGTGAAACCGCTGCGTTGCTGGAGGGGCTGTCGATCCTGCCACAAAAACGCATCCAACACCGTGGCCGCCAGTTGCATGAGTTCGATCTTGATGCCGCTCTGGCGCGCCACCCGGCGCTGATCCTGATGGACGAACTGGCGCACAGTAACGCCTACGGTTCACGTCACCCGAAACGCTGGCAAGATGTGGATGAGCTGCTGGATGCCGGTATTGACGTATTGACTACGGTTAACGTCCAGCATCTGGAAAGCCTTAACGATATCGTTGGTGGTGTCACCGGAGTGAGAGTAAGAGAAACGGTACCCGATCACGTTTTCGATGAAGCGACAGAAGTGGTGCTGGTGGATCTGCCTCCTGACGATCTGCGCCAAAGGTTGAATGAGGGGAAAGTTTATATTCCAGGCCAGGCTGAGCGAGCCATTGAGCATTTCTTCCGTAAAGGCAACCTGATTGCCTTACGCGAACTGGCACTGCGCCGCACCGCCGACCGTGTTGACGATCAGATGCGTGCCTTTCGTGACAGCCAGGGGCGCGAAAAAGTCTGGCATACGCGCGACAGTATCCTGCTGTGCGTTGGTCATACCAGCGGCAGCGAAAAACTGGTGCGCATCGCTGCGCGGCTGGCGGCTCGCCTTGGTTGCCACTGGCATGCGGTGTATGTTGAAACCCCTAAACTGCATCGCCTGCCGGAAAATCAACGGCGGGCAATACTGCGGGCTTTACGGCTAGCGCAAGAGCTGGGGGCAGAAACCGCCACCCTTTCCGATCCTTCGGAAGAACGCGCGGTATTACGTTATGCTCGGGAACATAATCTGGGGAAAATCATTATTGGCCGCCGGGGGGAACAACGCTGGAAGTTGCGTGGCAGCTTTGCCGATCGTCTTGGTCGCCTTGGACCCGATCTCGATCTGGTGATCGTAGCATTAGAAAACGACACGCCGCTGCCGCAGGCCAAAGAGCATGATAGCCGCACCTTCACCGAAAAATGGCGTTTTCAATTACAAGGCTGTGCCGTAGCCGTCGCGCTTTGCGCTATCATCACGCTGATGTCCCAATGGTTACTCCCCGGCTTTGATCAGGCCAATCTGGTGATGGTCTATCTGTTGGGTGTGGCGATTGTCGCTTTGTTCTATGGCCGCTGGCCTTCTGTACTTGCGGCGGTGATTAACGTTGCCAGCTTCGATCTGTTCTTTGTCCAACCCGAATGGTCGTTTGCCATTAGCGATATGCAGTACCTGCTAACGTTTGCCGTTATGCTGACCGTGGGGATCACCATAGGGAATCTGACCGCAGGGGTTCGCTACCAGGCCCGAGTTGCGCGTTACCGCGAACAGCGAGCGCGGCATTTGTATGAAATATCGCGTGGGCTCAGTAAAGCGTTAAGCAATGAAGATATCGCCAAAACCAGCCGCCATTTTCTCTCCAGCAGTTTTCAGGCTAAAACCGCCCTGTTACTGCCACAGGAAGACGGCACGTTGAAACAAGTGGTGGGCGAGGAAGGTGGCCTGCTGTCGGTGGATGAAGCCATCGCGCGTTGGAGTTACGGCAAAGGCCTGCCTGCTGGCGCGGGTACCGACACCTTACCCGGTGTCCCTTATCAGTTGCTGCCACTCAGCACCTCAAAACAGACGTTTGGTCTGTTGGCCATTGAGCCCAATAATCTGCGCCAACTGATGGTGCCGGAGCAGCAACGGTTACTGCAGACTTTCGCCGTGCTGATTGCCAGTGCTCTGGAACGCCTGCATCTGGCCCGCAGTGCCGAAGTCGCCAAGCTGGAAGCGGAGCGGGAACAACTGCGTAATTCGCTGCTGGCCGCACTCTCGCACGATCTGCGAACACCGCTTACCGTGCTATTCGGCCAAGCGGAAATCCTGACGCTGGATTTGGCGGCAGAAGGCTCCAAACACGCAACGCAAGCCAGCAAAATCCGCCAACAGGTATTGAGCACCACCCGCTTGGTGAACAACCTGCTGGATATGGCGCGTATTCAATCCGGCGGTTTTAACCTGCGTAAAGAGTGGCAATCTCTGGAAGAGATTGTCGGGGCGTCTCTACATATGCTGGAACCGCTGCTGACACTACACCAAATCAAGGTGGAACTACCCAAAGAGATGGTTCTGATCAACTGCGATGGCAGCCTGCTGGAGCGCGTTTTCACTAACCTGTTGGAAAACGCCAATAAATACGCAGGGGCCGAGGCAACCATCGGTATACGTGCGCGTTGTCTACCAGAGTGGCTAGAGGTAGAGGTTTGGGACGACGGCCCAGGTATTCCGCTTGAACAGACCCTGCTTATCTTTGATAAATTTTCGCGCGGCAATAAAGAGTCGGCAATTCCTGGCGTGGGCTTGGGGTTAGCGATTTGTCGTGCCATTATTGAGGTGCACGGCGGCCGTATCTGGGCTGAGAATCGCCAAGCAGGCGGAGCCAGCTTCCGCTTTATGCTGCCGTTGGAAAAAGCCCCTGAGTTAGAGGGAGAAGACATTGACCTGTGATCGAACGATAGAGGCCCTGTGACCACATCGCCAACCAATATTTTGATTGTTGAGGACGAAAAAGAGATCCGTCGCTTTGTAAGAGCCGCACTGGAGAGCGAGGGTTTACGGGTGTTTGAAAGTGAAACTCTGCAGCGCGGGCTGATAGAGGCCGGCACGCGTAAACCGGACTTGATCATACTGGACTTGGGGTTGCCTGATGGTGACGGGTTAAACTACATCCGTGATTTGCGTCAATGGAGTGCCATACCGGTGATCGTGCTTTCAGCGCGCGTCGAGGAAGAAGACAAGATTGCCGCACTGGATGCCGGTGCGGATGATTATCTCAGCAAACCTTTCGGCATTGGCGAACTGTTGGCCAGAGTGCGGGTTGCACTACGCCGCCACTCGTGTAACCAGCAGGAAAACCCGGTGGTAAGTTTCTCGGATATCACTGTCGATCTGATTAACCGCAGCGTACTGCGTAACGGTGAAGACCTGCACCTGACGCCCATCGAGTTTCGCCTGCTGACCGAATTACTGGCTAATGCAGGCAAAGTGATCACGCAACGCCAATTGCTGAGCCATGTCTGGGGCCCCAATTACGTTGAACACAGCCATTATCTGCGGATCTACATGGGCCATCTGCGGCAAAAACTGGAAGCAGACCCGGCACGTCCCAGGCACTTGCTTACCGAAACCGGCGTCGGCTACCGGTTTATGCCATAACTCAGGTTAACACCGTCGGATCTCAATCAACAGAGATAGGGATTGCGTTCATAAAAAAACGCTGTAAAAACAGCGTCAGACTGCTGACAAAGCCCGTTATTAGGGGGAGCGTGCCGAAGGGGTCGTAACGGCGTAAGCCGTCGGAGTGCCCCTCGGTGCGCTAGACCCGTGTATCTCAGGCTAAAAGGCGACTTTGTCATCAACCTCACGCTGTAAAAACAGCGTTTTATCATCATCAAAAGCAAGAGTTATTTAGCTGAGGCTAATACTTCACTGACGATCTCAACGGCTTCATGCTCGATCTTCTCGCGGTGTTCAGCCCCGAGGAAACTCTCACAGTAAATCTTATAAGCTTCTTCCGTACCTGAAGGACGGGCGGCAAACCAGCCATTGTCAGTCATCACTTTCAGACCGCCAATGGAAGCACCATTGCCCGGAGCCGCGGTCAAACGAGCAGTGATCGGATCGCCTGCCAGGGTGCTGGCTTTTACCATTTCGGGTGACAGCTTGGAGAGAGCGGCCTTCTGTGCTGACGTTGCTGGTGCCTGGAGACGGTTATAGCTCGGCGCACCGAAGCGTTTAGCCAGACCATCATAATGGTGCTGCGGATTTTCGCCAGTGACTGCGGTGATTTCTGCCGCCAACAGGCACATGATAATGCCGTCTTTATCGGTAGACCAAGGCGTACCGTCGAAACGCAGGAACGAAGCACCTGCGCTTTCCTCACCACCAAACCCTAGGGTGCCATCAAACAGACCATCCACAAACCATTTGAAACCCACCGGAACTTCTAGCAGTTTGCGATCCAGATCGGCCACTACGCGGTCGATCATCGCACTGGATACCAAGGTTTTACCTACGGCAACATTGCTTCCCCACTGCGGACGATGCTGGAACAAATAATTGATCGCCACCGCCAGATAGTGATTCGGGTTCATCAAGCCTCTTGGCGTGACAATGCCGTGGCGGTCGTAGTCGGGATCGTTGGCAAAGGCCAGATCGAACTTATCGCGCAGCGCCAAAAGGCCAGCCATTGCCGACTCAGAAGAGCAGTCCATGCGGATAATGCCGTCATGGTCCAGATGCATGAAGCGGAAAGTCTGATCGATGGAATCATTAACCAGAGTCAGATCCAGCTTATAATGCTCGGCAATCCGCTGCCAGTATGCAATGCCGGAACCACCGAGTGGATCCACACCCAGCTTCAAGCCAGCGCGCTGAATGGCTGGCATATCAACAATTTCCACCAGCCCGGCGACATAAGGTTGCACCAGATCCTGCGCGTGCAGATGGCCGCTGTTCCAGGCTTTTTCCAACGATTGACGTTGGACACCTTGTAGCTTCAGCGTCAGCAGTTCATTGGCACGCTTTTCAATCACCGAAGTCAGGTTGGTATCGGCTGGGCCACCGTTTGGCGGATTGTACTTAATGCCACCATCTTCCGGTGGGTTGTGCGAAGGAGTGATGACAATCCCGTCTGCCTGAGCGCCGCCTTTGCGGTTATACGATAGGATAGCGTGTGACACTGCCGGTGTTGGTGTGAAACCATTATCTGCTTGTACAACAACATCAACGCCATTGGCGGTCAGAACTTCCAGCACCGAAATGAAGGCAGGCTCAGAGAGAGCATGTGTATCCTTGCCTACATAGCAAGGGCCCGTCGTGCCATGCTGGCGGCGAACCTCAGCAATAGCCTGGGCTATCGCCAAAATATGCGCTTCATTGAAACTTTGGCGTAAAGCGCTGCCACGATGCCCTGAGGTACCGAATTTCACCGCATGAGCGGCATTACCGGCTTCCGGTTGTAGCACATAATACTGTGACGTCAGTTGGGCTACGTTGATCAAATCACTTTGCTGAGCGGGTTGCCCGGCACGTGGGTCATTCGCCATCGACTCTCTCCCTAATATGCCAGTACTGTGGCCCGGCAATATGTCGCTTACGGCCACTGTGACGGGCTGTTTGCTAAATTAAACAGTACCGCAAACTTTCTCGGTCAGTTCCGCCGGGAACTGCATAGCCAGCATTATGTGTTCGATCATGCTGCGCTTGCGGCCAGTATTGGTATTAGTTATCACCCAGTAAGGCGTACCTGGAACATGTTTAGGTTTGGTGTGTGTTCCATTTGCCAACAACGTTTGCTGATCGCCAGCAAAATAGGTACGGGTACGGCCATGCAATGCATCCGTTGCCGCAGCGAAACCTGCTGCATCAAGGGTATACAACGTGGACAGCACCATCATGAAACGATTTACAGCTTTATTTTGTGCCGCATATTCATCCGACAGCAGCAGTTCACGCACAGCACGCACACGATCGCGCGGCGGTTTTGCTGGAACGGCAACTGCTGAGGCGTCAGCCGGCACACCATCAACAACGGCAGGCGCAGTCTGCACCGGAAGACCCGCGGTAAACTTCAGCATACGCCGTAAAATATCAGACGCACTTTCACCAATATGTTGCGTGTGGCTGGCAATGTAACGGTAAAGTTCTTCGTCGACTTCTATAGTTTTCATCTTTATCCAAAACGATAATGCAATTGATTTTTATGGTATTTAAAGAAAAACTTAATTTTCATCTACATTTTTACAACTATCTGGTTTTACTGTATTTCACTGCCTTCGGCTAGATTAACAGACTCTAGAAGACCCGCCAACTTTCCCTCTGTGACTTTGGGAGCCAAACGCACACAAAAACCTCTCACCTTTCTGCCAGATATCAATGACCTTTAACTTATATTTCACCCGAAAGTTCCGATCTGCCATCGCAGATTATTAAGGGATTATCTGTATCAAACGTTATACCCTTCATACTTCAAGTTGCTTGGGTGTTGGCCGCGCTTACAAGCAACTCGAATTTTTTTGGGTATAGCTGGCATAAATAACATTCTGTTTGAATTTCCATCTTCGGTGATGACTCCATCTGCCAGCCGAATTGCGCGGGGAAAGTATTTTTTAACAAAAGAATAATCGTGGCTGATAGCCAGCACAGTGGTGCCCTGCGCACGGCAGATTTCTAACCAGTTGATAAATATCCCCAACCAATAGCTATCAAAATCACGGCTTGGCTCGTCCAGCAGCAACAGCGGCGGAGCTACACATGCCAGGCTTGCCACTGCCACCATACGCCGTTGACCCGCATGTAAATCCAACGGATGTGCATCAGCAACGTCTGATAAACCGCAAAGTGTCAGCGTTTGTGCAATATGTTGCTGAAGAAGATCGCCGCGCACCCCTTGCAGCCGTAACCCAAAAGCGATCTCGTCACGAACTCGGTGGCGAAAAATCTGCCGTTCCGCCTCCTGGAATAACACCCCAAGTAACGGTGCTCGCTGTGCGGCCTTGAGCGTGGCAATGTCCCGCCCCTGCACCATAATATGTCCGCCTGTCGGCTTTAATAAGCCGGCAATCAGGCGCAGCAGCGTGGATTTTCCAGCACCGTTGTCACCGATCAAGGCAACCCACTCTCCCGTTTCAATGGTAAGGTTCAGACCATTGATGAGTGGTTTTTCAGCACCAACCCACTGATAATCAAGTTTTTTGATACTTAACATGGTGATAGACTGCCTTGCGTTAGTGCCCAGGTTTGCCGACAGTAAGCAGTAATATTGAGCAGCGAACGTTCAAAAAGCAGAATCACGCAATTTTGCTCATTCGCATAGGCAACAAGTTGTTGCAACAGCGTTGTGGTCGCCTTTGGCGTCAGGCGGCTAAATGCTTCGTCAAGCAGTAACAACTGTGGGCGCATCGCCAGCGCACATGCCATTACCACCCGCTGCGTTTCTCCACCGGAAAGCGTTGCTGGATGACGATAACGTAGGGCGTGACAATCGGTAAATGTCATCGCTTGCTCAATCCGTGCCAAAATTTCTGCTTCATCAAGGCAAAGATTCTCTGGCCCGAAAGCGATTTCCTCTTCTACAGTGAAAGTACACCCCGAGAGTTGCAACTGCGGCGCCTGTTGAATTAGCTGTACCCGTTGTGCCATCTCTACCAGCGGGTGCGATCCCATTTCAATACCAAGTACCAACCCGGAACCTTTAAGCTCCCCGGGTAAAAAATCGGGATAACAGCCTGCCAGCAACTGTGCCAGAGTTGTTTTCCCACTGCCATTCCCCCCGGTAATACCGTACAAACCTGGCGCATCGCAGTGCAGATCGATACTTTCCAATTGCCAGTTGATGCTCCCTTGAGGAATAAAGCTCAGCGCATTCAGTGCCACAACCACAGCCAGACTCCTATTTCCAGCACTGCCAGCAACAGCAAGCTATAACGCGTAATACGTTGAAACGCCGTATCAATCGGCGCCCACAATGTGGTGCGTTTCGGATGCAAACGAAAGGCCCGCATATCTAACGCAGTGCTGCGCGCCGTGAGATCGTTCAACGCGCCGTGAGTTAACGGTATGACTAACGCCGGAACATAACGCAGCCGTTGGTACCAGGCCCCATCCAAGGGGACACCGCGCGCCAGTTGCGCTTCGTAAATTGCACTTAGTTGGCTACGCAGTTGCTCCGCAATCAACAACGGCCCGGCCAGCAGATAAGCAAGCCCCGGTGGTAAACGGCTGGCAAACAGTGCACGAATAATGCGCTGTGGCGGTACGTACTGCAGCCAGATTTGCCCGCTACACAGTAGTGCCAACAGACGCAGCCAAAGTGCTGCAGCATTCTGCAGTTCACTACTATCAGGCATCTCGCCTCGTAACCACCATGATAACCAACCGCTATGCACCAACCATAACCCCCCTGCCATCGGCAACATAATCCACACCACATAGCGCCAACGGTGCCGGGTACTTTTCATCAGGATAAGCAGTAGAAAACTCGCCAGGCTATACCCGAACAGCAGGTAACCAAACGGCATCAACAGGCTACTGGTGGCAAGCAATAGCCAAATAGTCAGGGAGGTAAACGGATGCATTAACGAATAGCTGCCATTAACGGGAAGTTACGCAGTGTACGCTGCGACATATTACGCACCAGCAACCAGACGATGATCGCAACCAGCACTTTATCTATCAGATTGACACCTAGAACCGTCATCGCCACCGACTCAATCAGATTACTGCCCATGGAATGCACATAAGCGACAAAGAAGTCCGCACCACTGCCGGTGACACCCGCGAACAGGTAAGTCCGGATCGGCACGGCAACTATTGTAACGGCAAGGGTAATAACAACACCGCTCATGATCACTTTTGGTAACGAACGGAACCAGCCGACACGCGCAAGTACGCCAGCCACCAGACCAATCACCATCGCTACTGGCGCAAAAGCGGCAGCAATCGGGCCGGTGAATACGCCCCAGATGAGGTTAGTCAACAAACCGGTTAACATGCCCACAATCGGCCCGGCAAGTATCGCACTCAACAAGGTACCAATTGAGTCGAGAAAAACCGGAAGCTTCAGCATAGAGACCAACTGCCCGCCAACCATGTTGATAGCAATGGAGATAACAATCAAAACCAGCGTCTGACTTGATAACACTTTACTCGCCATAAATTCCCCCAGTTTAGAAATTAACGTTGCCTGATATTTAATTCGTCATACCCAGAACGAACACAAGGTTGCCGGCTAAACGCCACGTCATTAAGCTCGCCAATCACCAGTTCGAGCGTAGTACGCACAATGCAGCCCTCCATCACATGCCCCCCCGTCATGTGGCCATTCTCATCGGCCACGGCCATGTGCAGATGCTCGCCCCCGGCCTCCAAGGTGCCTATCAGTGATACCACTTCAAATTTCCCACTCAATAAGTTGGCACCTTCACGCCCGGCATAACGAAAAACCACCTCACTTAAACTACCGACACAGCCGCTTATCCATGCGGCACGCAAATCGTGCGTCCTGATAAAATCGCGTAAAGCACTGACCAGTTCCTGTTGCGGCAACAGACGCAAGGCGTAAAAACGCGCTGTTGACGATGTTAATGTCGCCACGATGAAATCCTTTAAAACAATGGATTAGGTATAGTGAAAAATAGAAACAAACAGGCGTCGGAAAGGCAGGATACAACAAGAGGAATTTTGACTATTTCCAGATAACTCCGAACCTCGGACGTTAACAGGCATCATAAATATTGATTGTGTTGAAGTATGTGACATATGTCAGTAAAAGTTACGGTAGCTACCGACCGAATGATTACGCAAAGGTCCGCTCTGCCCAGTCGATGAAAAGCCAGATTACTCATCGAGTAGAGTAATATCATGCTACCTTAGCCAAATGTCTCAACGTCATGAGCTTCGCCATGAAATTACATTATCAATTGATGCCCCAAGAGGCTTCCGCAAGCGCAGCGTCGCCAATAATCTTGCTACATGGCCTGTTTGGCAATCTGGATAACCTGGGGATGCTGGCACGCGATCTGAGTCAACACCACCCGGTGTGCAAAGTCGATCTTCGTAATCATGGGCTCTCGCCCCGCTCTACTGAGATGACTTACCGGGCTATGGCTGAGGATCTACTCGCGCTGTTAAATGAACTGCGGTTTGATAAAGCCATTGTCATCGGTCACTCCATGGGCGGCAAAGCAGCAATGGCGCTCACGGCGCTGGCTCCTGAGTGCATTGAAAAACTGGTGGTGATCGATATTGCTCCCGTAGCCTACAACACCCGCCGTCATGACAAAATTTTCGCGGCTCTACAAGCCGTAACCAACGCGGGTATTACCCAACGCCAGCAGGCAGCCACGATGATGCGTGAATATCTCGATGAAGAAGGGGTAATCCAATTCCTGTTGAAGTCCTTCCATGCAGGAGCCTGGCGTTTCAACCTTCCTGCCTTGATTGAGCAATACGAAAATATTCTCGGCTGGCAGGAGATCCCTTCCTGGCCGTATCCAACGCTGTTTATCCGCGGTGGGCTTTCTCCTTATGTGCAGGATAGCTATCGCGATGACATTGCTCGCCAGTTCCCGCAGGCACGTGCCCATGTTGTTGCCGGTACTGGCCATTGGGTTCACGCAGAGAAACCAGAGGCCGTGTTGCGGGTTATCCATCGCTTCCTTGATGGTGCGTAAACGTTGAGTGGTGAAAAAACGCGCTAAAGATAATGGCTTAGCGTGTCTGCAACCAAGTTTGGCATTGTCGGCGCGCCCCCCGCTAGGGTAAGATGGCGCGCTATAATTTTGCCACCATGCCCAACGTGTGAATCAGCGCGGGCTGGGGGTGAATTTGGGTTAGGGTTTTGTGGCCCGAATTGTGTTAACCGAGCTGTAGAGAAACGCGCTAAACCCCGGCTTTTAAGTTGTTATCAATCTGCAACTTGAAGAGCCAGGGCATAACGTTGCTTTGGATGCAGACTCCCTTGCAGTACCGCTACCTATGGCAAAAGAACAAACGGATCGCACGACGCTGGATCTGTTCGCAGATGAACGCCGTCCGGGGCGCCCGAAAACCAACCCGCTTTCCCGTGATGAACAGCTAAGAATCAATAAGCGCAATCAGCTACGGCGTGACAAAGTGCGTGGATTAAGGCGTGTGGAGCTGAAAATTAACGCAGACGCAGTAGATGCCCTTAATAAGCTGGCAGATCAGCGCAATATCAGCCGCAGCGAGTTAATTGAACAGATGCTGTTAGCTAAGTTGGCAGAAGAACAGCCTGAACAATGATCCTGTTGGCGGCATGGTGTCAAGGATGACGCCAGAACGACTCAGCACTTATAGATAACCCAAGGCATCGCATAAACATGATAAAACCTTGGGGCAAACTTCTGGCATGATACGCATTTACGGATGAGAAACAGGGCCCAAGCCTGTTCTCATACCGCGTTTACGCAATACAATCCATTGAATTAAAAGGTTATCTGTAATATGGCTCATGTAGGCATTTTCTTTGGCAGCGATACTGGCAATACCGAAAACATTGCCAAGATGATCCAGAAGACTCTTCACCAAAAATACGGCAATGATGTTGCTGAAATTCACGACATCGCCAAAAGCAGCAAAGAAGATCTGGAAGCATTTGATATTTTGCTGCTTGGTATTCCAACCTGGTACTACGGTGAAGCACAGTGTGACTGGGATGATTTCTTCCCAACGCTGGAAGACATCGACTTCAACGGTAAGCTGGTTGCGCTGTTCGGCTGTGGCGATCAGGAAGACTATGCAGAATACTTCTGTGATGCCATGGGCACCATCCGCGACATCATTGAACCACGTGGAGCAGCGATTGTGGGCCACTGGCCGACTAAGGGCTACCATTTCGAAGCGTCCAAGGGGCTGGCTGATGATCATCATTTTGTCGGTCTTGCCATTGACGAAGATCGTCAACCAGAATTGACCAATGAGCGCGTCGAGGCTTGGGTCAAACAAATCAGTGAAGAACTGAGCCTGGCCGATATCGTCGGGTAAACACGCGGCTTGAGCGAAATGGTACCGTGTCCCCTTAATTGCACCACTGCACTGCCATCGGTCAGTTAAGGGGCACAGCCTAAAAGCCCATCAAGCACAGCATGCCTCAGTGCAAAGATAGCTTTGTTAATGACTAACGGTTACTATTTACAGCAACCGGTTCTATAATGAGACGCAATTAACTCTTTGTGCCGACCGATTGCTACAGGCGATAACGCCTTAACTTGATTTGCATAGTAACAGGACTGAACCCGCATGACTGACAACAACAACGCATTGAAGAAGGCCGGCTTAAAAGTCACGCTTCCGCGACTCAAAATCCTGGAAGTATTGCAGGATCCGAAATGCCATCATGTCAGTGCGGAAGATCTGTACAAGAAGCTGATAGACATGGGTGAAGAGATCGGCTTGGCAACCGTCTACCGCGTATTGAACCAATTTGATGACGCAGGTATTGTCACCCGTCACAATTTTGAAGGCGGCAAGTCGGTATTCGAACTGACCCAACAGCATCACCACGATCACCTCATTTGCCTGGATTGCGGCAAGGTGATTGAATTCAGCGATGAGTCAATCGAAGTGCGTCAGCGTGATATCGCCAAGCAACACGGCATTAAACTGACCAATCATAGCCTGTATCTTTATGGCCACTGTGAAGTAGGCGAATGTCGTACAGATGAGTCACTGCACGATAAAAGATAAAACCAGCTAACCGCATTGAGAAAACCGCCTGCATCACACGGCGGTTTTTTTGTTGCTGCGGGTCACAAAAAAACCCGGACAGGCCGGGGAAAATCAAGGACGAAAGCCTAACAAGGTAATAGCACACTCATGGAATACTGCTTTCGATCGTGGCCTAGCCCAACCGCTGACGCGCGGATGGGCTAGGTGTTGAGGTTATGCTTTAACGGGCTCAGCACGGCTGAAGCGTTGGCCATCTGGGCTAACCGCACGGATCATCACCTCCCCCGCCACAGCCGGACGCGACTTATCATCATACCGCTGCCACTGTTTACCCCCGTCGGTTGAGTATTCAATACCCAAGCCTGGCAGAGAAATATTCGCCTCCAGTTTGCCACCGATGATGCGAGCCCCTGGTACTGGCAAGCGATAGCCCACACCGCCTTTATCCAGCTTGGCCAGTTCACGTTGCCCGATCAGGTTGGCAAAGTGCAGCCAATCTTTTTCCAGCGTCCGGGTATCCACCTGATGGGTTTCGCCACCTTTATATTCACGGCCTGCTTTATAGTCTTGCTCCCAGCTTGCACGGTGCCAGGCTCGTTCTGCAACAGACAAGGCGCGTGGGAAAATCATGTACTCCATTTCCTGATCGGTGCGCTGGGTTTCGCTCCACAGTTGGGCGGAAAGACCGTAGGCTCCAGGCCATGGTTTGTCACTCTTGGCAGCAAAGTGATTACCGTCACGGTCAAGCGAGGTTTCGGCATTCTGCGGTAAGTTGTTCGGCGCGAAGCTGAAGATTTTCTGCTCATCGCTGAAACGGGTTCCCCAGTAATAACCACGTTCGTTCGGGTTTACTTCATACGGGAAGTCCAGATAGACATAATCAGGGTTGGAGATAACCACGTCATAACCTTTGTTCGCCCAATCATTAGCCGAGTCAAAGCCGCCCCAATACAGGGTATCCCAGAAGTTCACCGCAACGTGCTTGGTGGCAAATGCCTGCGAATCTTTAGCATCCTTTAGCCCATCCTGCCACGCCTGCATTCTGTCGATACCCTGTGCTTTCACCAGTTGGCTGACTTCAAGCCCAAAGTAACTCGGCAAGTGTTCCATGTCGGCCACTTTGCCATTTTTGATCATCTGCTGACATACCTGAGATTTAGCCCAAGGTTTGTCTTCCTTACTCAGATCCAGAATGCCTTTACCAGCTTCCGGGTTGTTAACATCGGTATAGCCAGCGCCCAGACGGATGTTTTTCGCTTCATCACCGCCAAAGTGCCAGGTTTTTAGCGGTTGCCCAGCTTCCTTGTGCATCTGGGCAATTTCACCGATCACTTTGTTGACAAAGTTCTTCGATGAATCCAGACATGGGTTCAGGTAGCTCTGGCGGTTAAAATACTGCACAGAAGTGGTGTTTGAGGTATCGGTCGGATCCACCAGACGAAACTCATTCGCTTCTTTCTCTTTGCCCTCGGCATACAGTTTCTTATAGCGTGCTTCCATTGAGACTATCGCTGCACGGGCATGCGCTGGCATATCAATCTCAGGGATCACTTCAATCTGGCGCGCCTGAGCATATTTAACGATATCGATATACTCTTGGCGGGAGAAGAAACCACCGTGCGGCTCTGGGCCGGAACCATACTGTGGCAGCAGGCAGGTCGTTTCGCTTAAATCATGGCAACGCTGCCCCCCCACTTCGGTCAACTCAGGCAGACCTGGGATCTCAATACGCCAGCCTTCATCATCCGTCAGATGGAAATGGAATTTATTCAGCTTGTAAGCAGCCATCTGATCCAACAAACGCAATACTGCCTCTTTGTGATGGAAGTTACGCGCAACGTCGAGGAAAATACCGCGATACTGGAAGCGTGGGGCGTCTTTAGCGTCTAGCGTAGCAATCTTCTTGCTGCCATCAGATGGAAGTAAAGACAGGATGGACTGCAGGCCATAAAACACCCCAGCCTGATCGAAACCGGTAACCATGGCCCCTTTCTGACCAACATTGAGCTGATAAGCTCCCGGTACTGCCAATTCACCTTTGAAAGCAGCTGGCTTAATGTCGGTTTTGATCGGATAACCAGCGGCGTTGTTGGTGACCCCCAGTAGTTCAAAGCGCTCCTTGGCTGCATCGGCGGCTGGTTTGGTTAACGCACTTAGTTCCAAAGCAACGCCTTTGCCCAGATCAACATCATGTTGATGGACCTTGATCTCCATCGGGGTCGGTATGATCTGGCCACGCAATGCCGTCATTGGCAATACTTGCAAATCCTGGTTTTTGGTAAAACGGCTTTCCGGCTGCATCAGGATATTATTGTCATCCTTGGTGCGTTTCCACTGGTCACCGGTAAACGGGGATACAAACTGATCCAAATCTTCCGTGTCGGTATTCGCCAGGATCTTCGGTTTAGCATCGCCCGAGGTTGCGTACCAGCGAGGGATAAAGTCATTGCGGAACAGTTGCCAGTATTCAGCGATAATCGGGATTTCAACCGCTTGATTCGCCGGGAAATGAGTGAATTTATCGGTAGGTTCCAGTTTGTATAGATCGCCAGTCAGGTGGGTAACTTTGAATTGTTCGTTATCCACTTTCAGCGTCTGACGTGGGCTATGGAAATAGATCGCCCAGTCTTTACCTTTAATTTCCTCGCCATCGTTACTCAAGGTAATCAGCACGTTATGGCAGGACGCCCAGTCGGCACCCAGCTTAGCGCAATCCACACCATGTTCACCAGCGCGGTTGTCCTGCAACTTGAGGTTTACTTTCAGCTGGCTGAGTTGATCGACCACCTGCTGGTTGGCCATCGCCGGCCCCATACTTCCCAAGAACCCAACGGTTGCCGTCAGAGCGGCAAGAGTACTCATCTTAAACTTGTTCATCTTCTTTAACCTTTTGCGTATTCAGTTGTTGTCAGCACGATTTTTTCAAAATCAGAAGACAGTGAATGGGGCGGTAACGATGAATTTAACGTCTCTTTCATCCTGGAAGATGTTGCCGTAACCACCGCTCCAGCTAGGCAAATCAGAATGGTTGTCATACTGTGTGAAGTGCAGCTTGAACATGGCACCTTTGGCCCGACCTTCCTGAATGGTGTATGCCGCATCCAGGCTGTAAGCGCTTTCTCTCAAACGCTGGCTCTGATCATAAGCCGGGTTGGTGCTCGGTTTAGCATCCCAGGCGTAGACATAAGAGGCTCCAACAGCCATGCCGGGGAGGTTCCAGTTGCTCAAGTCATACATCACGCCGCCGAAAATCGCTTTTTCGCCATTGGCGTTAAAGTCGGAACGGTTATCCCACCAGATATCCAGACGACCATTGGAAGAAGCATAAGTCGGGGTCATACGTTGCAGGAAGAAGCCTTGGTTACCTTCGGCTTTGACCACAGTTCCTTCCAGACGCCAGTTGAGCGGCCCGGTGGTATAACCAAAGGTCAGTGCTTGCAGCCAGGCAAGACCATCATAAATGCTGTTAGGATCGGTGTTATCGCTGATACGATCTTCAGCACCGTAGAACTGGTAGCTAGTTGAAAGCGGGTTACCCGCCACATCGAACTTATAAGAAGCTTTGGTGAAGTACTGATTCACATAGCCCTGGGACTGACCAAATGCGGCTTCCAGTACCAGATTGTTTTTGAAATCATATTTGGCACCCAGTGAGTGCAGGTAGGACACACTGGTTTTACGGTCATTCTGACGGAAATCATCCATCTCTATATGCCAAGGCGCTTTGTATTTGTTGGCCCACATGTAGGAAAAGCTCAGCGCACCAGAATCGCCATAGTCAAAATTGGCACCGGCTTCCGCTCCCTGATAAGTGCCTGGCATAAAGCTCCAGTGTGGTGCCAACAGCGTCTGCCCGGTAGGTTGGATATAACCCGCACGCGCCCACACAGGACCATACTTGAACTTACCCGCCGCTTTATACAGGCTGATACCGCTCTTATCACCTGAATAGTCTTCGTCATAGGTACGGTTCCGGCTGGAGAAGGCGATTTCGTTCGGGTGCCCACTCTCTTTGGACTCGGCGATTTCAATGGCGCTAAATGCCCCCACATCCAGGCCGAACATATCCATGGCATAGCCAGAAGTGAAGTCTAGGCTCAGGTTTGCGGTAGCGTGAGAAAGGTTGGTGGTAAAGGAATCATAGTTAGGGTTTTTTACCGTAACTTTGGTGCCATCGGGTAACGTTTCTTCTTTGGTCTCATTGAGATCTTTGCGATCGCGCTGGCGTTGCCAGTAATACACGCCGCCAGTTAGTGTGGAATCATCAATAAAACCTTCTGCCTGTACTTCAGGAACCATTACAAATCCTGTTCCTAGCAGCGCACCCGCGACAGCGATCGCTAGCATTTTGTGCTGAACACCATGCTTACCCATATGAAAACTTCCTCTTTGACTGATTTTAAAAGTGCGTCCGCCGGCGTTCACCACCGCAATGCACGGCCGCTAACAGAAACCCGAAACGGGTAAATTCTTGCTGAATAGAGAAAATATCATTCAGCTGTATTGCAGCTAGACTATTTTTCGCGACGCGAATTATCAAATGAAAAATGAGAAAAAGTTGTCAAAGTATGACAGAAAGCACATATTGATAATATTTTGTTACAGGCCGAAATTTCGTTTTTTTTAATAAAAAAAACATTCAAAATTAGCATTAAGTATGGAATAAGGCGCAATTACGCAAAAATTTAATAAATTCATCTCGAATAAAACATGTTGTTGAGAATAAAATTAGAGCGCTCTATTAATGATATTAATTCGCATCGCGAATATATAAAAAAACATGATGAAATTATAAGCATCGGGTCGATTATCAAAAAACTGCGGGGATGTTATGCATTGCTCTGACGGGCTGCCAGAAACGGAAAAACAGAGGTAGGTTCAGGAACTAAAAAGCGCAGCCTAAGCTGCGCTCAGACTGCTGACAAACCCCGTTATTAGGGAGAGCGTACCGATGGGGTCGTAACGGCGCAAGCCGTCGGAGCGCCCCACGATGCGCTAGGCCCGGGTATCTCGGATCGGAAGGCGACTTTGTCATCAACCTCAGCGCAGCCTAAGCTGCGCTCTATGAAGGGAAACTGGACTGTATTGCCGTTACTCGCCGATCTTCGCCCAAGTATCGCGCAAACCAACGGTACGGTTGAATACCAGACGGTCAGCCGAAGAATAACGGTTATCAGCACAGAAATAGCCTTCGCGCTCAAACTGATAAGCTTGTTCCGGTTGCGCAGTAGCCAGGCTTGGTTCCACAAAACCCTGCTTGATAACCAGTGACTCAGGGTTAATCGTGGAGAGGAAGTCCTCAGCCGCTCCAGGGTTAGCCACGCTGAACAGACGATCGTATAAACGAATTTCTGCAGGTAACGCATGGGCTGAAGATACCCAGTGGATCACGCCCTTCACCTTGCGACCATCAGCAGGATCCTTGCTCAACGTTTCGGGATCATAGCTACAGAAAATCGTGGTGATTTCACCAGCATCGTCTTTCTCTACACGCTCGGCCTTAATAACATAGGCGTTGCGCAGGCGAACTTCTTTGCCTAGTACCAGACGTTTGTACTGCTTGTTGGCTTCTTCACGGAAGTCTGCACGATCAATATACACTTCACGGCTGAAAGGCACCTGGCGGCTACCCATCTCCGGCTTGTTCGGATGGTTAGGCATGGTCACCATTTCCACTTCATCCGACATGTTCTCGATGATCACCTTCACCGGATCCAATACCGCCATGGCTCGTGGAGCGTGCTCATTGAGATCGTCACGAATGCAGGACTCCAGCGCCATCATCTCGACGTTATTGTCCTGCTTAGTCACACCGATGCGCTGGCAGAACTCACGGATAGAGGCAGCCGTATAACCACGGCGACGCAGGCCTGAAACGGTCGGCATACGCGGATCATCCCAACCTTCCACTACCTTCTCTGTCACCAGTTGGCTCAGCTTACGCTTGGACATAATGGCGTATTCAAGATTGAGGCGAGAGAACTCATACTGACGCGGGTGGCATGCGATAGTAATGTTATCAAGCACCCAGTCGTACAAACGGCGGTTATCCTGAAACTCTAGCGTACACAGCGAGTGGGTGATCCCTTCCAACGCATCGGAAATGCAGTGGGTAAAATCGTACATCGGATAGATGCACCACTTATTGCCGGTTTGGTGGTGTTCAGCAAACTTGATGCGGTAAATCACTGGATCGCGCATGACGATAAACGGCGATGCCATATCGATTTTCGCACGCAGGCAGGCCGTACCCTCGGCAAACTCACCATTGCGCATCTTTTCAAACAGCGCCAGGTTTTCTTCCACGGGACGGTTACGATAAGGGCTGTCTTTACCTGGCGCTGTCAGCGTGCCGCGATATTCACGGATCTGATCGGCGGTCAGTTCATCGACATAGGCCAGGCCTTTACCAATCAGCTCAACCGCGTACTGATGCAATTGATCAAAATAATCCGAAGAGTAACGAACGTCACCGCTCCATTTAAAGCCCAGCCACTCTACGTCGTGTTTGATAGATTCAACGAACTCGATATCTTCTTTTACCGGGTTGGTATCATCGAAGCGCAGATTGCATTGGCCTTGATAATCTTTGGCAATACCAAAGTTCAGGCAAATGGATTTGGCATGGCCAATATGCAGGTAACCGTTAGGCTCCGGTGGGAAACGTGTCTGTACCGACGTGTGTTTCCCTGATGCCAGATCTTCATCGATGATCTGACGGATAAAATTGGTTGGGCGGGCTTCGGCCTCACTCATGTCACTATTCCTCAAATGCAAAGCGCTTCACATAACCGCCTATGTTCCAACAAGCCACGTCAGGAAACAACCGTTAGTTTCACGAAAACACAGCACTACCATTCAAAAATAAAAAAGCGGGAAAAGATTGCTCTTTTCCCGCCTGCATTGGGTGGATCACGCCATTAATCGTTTAACACCCAAGACTGACTTACTTCTGGATATCGAACAGTTTGGTCTGGCCTGCAACCACTTTTCCGGTCGCTAACGCCGTCAGGCCGGCATAGTCATCTGCATTGCTGACAACAACAGGGCTGATCATTGAGCGCGCATTAGCATTCAGGTATTCCAGATCCATTTCCAGGATCGGTTGGCCTGCTTTAACTTCTGCTCCCTCTTCAACCAGACGCTTAAAGCCCTGGCCATTCAGCGCAACGGTGTCGATCCCCATATGCACCACAATTTCCGCACCTTTGTCTGTTTCCAGGCAGAAGGCGTGGTTGGTATTGAAGATCTTCACTACGGTACCATCGGCCGGTGCTACCACGGTTTTTTCGGTTGGGCGAATTGCCACACCGTCGCCGACCGCTTTACTGGCGAATGCTTCGTCCGGAACCTGCTCCAGAGCAATAACGTCACCGGTTACCGGTGCCACCAGCGTCTGGAAAACGGCTTTAGGCGCATTAGCGACTGCCTGTGGCTTTACTGCCGCCGCAGCAGTTGCTGGAGCCGATGCAGCGGCAACTGGGCCTGCGGCTACAACGTTGCGCATAGCGCTGGCGATCAGTTCGGCACGTGTCCCAACGATCACCTGTACACTTTCTTTGTTGAGACGGATTACGCCGGATGCACCCAGGCGTTTAGCAAGCGCATCGTTGACCAGCGAGGAATCTTTCACATTCAAACGCAGGCGGGTGATACAGGCATCAATCCCGGTCAGGTTTTCAGAACCACCGATAGCTGAAACATAATGACGTGCAAGCGTCGTAGTTTCGCTCTCGTCTTTAACTGCACTGGTATTCACGTCATAACCGTCGGTTTCGTCACCAGCAACAGCCAGTTCACGGCCCGGAGTCATCAGATTGAACTTTGTGATGGTGAAACGGAACACGAGGTAGTAGATAGCGAAGAACACCAGACCTTGTGGGATCAGCATGTACCAATGGGTGGCTAATGGGTTACGTACCCACAGCATCATGTCCACCAGCCCGGCACTGAAGCCGAAACCAGAAATCCACTGCATACTGGCGGCGATGAACACAGAGATACCGGTCAGCAAGGCGTGGATCACGTACAGCACTGGGGCAACGAACATGAAGGAGAACTCCAGCGGTTCGGTGATACCAGTAAAGAAGGCGGCAAAAGCCCCTGCCAGCATAATACCTAGCACTTTGGCTTTGTTTTCTGGACGTGAGCAGTGATAGATGGCTAATGCCGCACCCGGCAGACCAAACATCATAATCGGGAAGAAACCAGCCTGGTAACGACCGGTCACACCAACAACCGCTTTACCGGATTCGATTGACTGCTGGCCACCCAGGAAGTTAGGGATATCGTTAATACCTGCCACGTCAAACCAGAATACGGAGTTCAGCGCGTGGTGCAGACCAACCGGGATTAACAGACGGTTGAAGAAGGCGTAGATACCAGCACCAACGGAGCCCAGTTTCTGGATGTGTTCACCAAAGCTCACCAGACCGCTAAAGACCAACGGCCAGATGTACATCATAATGAAGGCCACCAGGATCATCAGGAAGGAGATCAGGATTGGCACCAGGCGACGGCCGCTAAAGAACGACAAGGCTTTCGGCAGTTCAACACCGCTGTAACGGTTATATATTTCGGCAGAGATAATACCAACCATGATGCCGACAAACTGGTTCTGGATTTTACCGAACGCAGCAGGAACCTGATCAACCGGGATTTTCTGGATCATTGCCACGGCGGCAGGTGAACACAGGGTGGTTAATACCAGGAAACCGACAAAACCGGTCAATGCTGCAGCACCGTCTTTGTCTTTTGACATACCGTAAGCCACACCTACGGCGAACAGCACAGCCATATTGTCGATGATAGCAGCACCAGATTTAATTAACAGCGCAGCCAGGGCGTTGTCGCCCCCCCAACTGATAGGGTCAATCCAGTATCCGATACCCATCAAGATGGCGGCGGCCGGAAGTACGGCTACCGGAACCATTAAGGCTCGGCCCACCTTTTGTAAATAACTAAGAATGTTCACCTTTTCCCCCTATTCGTCCGCTCGCGGACCCTGTAAGTAGTTTATTTGTAAAGCTCACTACCTTTTAGAAATAACGCATTGCTCGTATTACTCATGCGGAGTGTAAAAAAATTATTTCGTATCGCAAATTAAAACCTCATATTTTGTGATTTAAATCACTAAAAGGCGGTCTTAAGCTGCCACATTGCTAGCCATCGCACAAAACTTATTTTATCATTAAAAAAATCATGGGGCAGCGAACCCAAGGCAAGCTTAGCAAAGCTGAGTTACGCTTAAAGTTCCCGTTAATGCCCGTACAGTATAGCCACAGTTTATTCTACCAAGAGGTGTACGATGAGACTTATTCCACTGAAAGACACTGCACAAGTTGGCAAATGGGCTGCACGCCATATCGTCCAGCGCATAAACGCGTTCAAACCTACGGCGGATCGTCCGTTCGTTCTTGGCCTGCCGACCGGCGGCACGCCACTGGAAGCCTACAAGCATCTGATTGCCATGCATAAAGCGGGTGAAGTAAGCTTTAAGCACGTGGTTACCTTCAATATGGATGAATATGTTGGCCTACCGCAGGAACACCCTGAGAGCTACCATACATTCATGTACCGCAACTTCTTTGACCACATTGATATTCCAAGTGAAAATATCAATCTACTCAACGGTAATGCGCCCGATGTGCATGAGGAATGCCGCCAGTACGAAGAGAAAATCAAGTCCTATGGCAAAGTTCACCTGTTCATGGGTGGTGTAGGTTTTGATGGGCACATTGCCTTCAACGAACCGGCATCGTCGCTGGCTTCACGTACCCGTATCAAGACTTTGACGGAAGAAACCCGTATCGCCAACTCCCGTTTCTTCGGTGGCGATGTCAGTCTGGTACCTAAATACGCACTGACCGTAGGCGTCGGAACTCTGCTGGATGCCGAAGAAGTGATGATCCTGGTTACCGGGCGGGGTAAAGCGCTAGCTCTGGAAGCCGCAGTGGAAGGTTGCATCAATCACATGTGGACCATCAGTTGTCTGCAATTGCACGCGAAATCCGTGGTTGTTTGTGATGAACCATCCACTATGGAACTGAAGGTCAAAACCGTTAAATATTTCCGCGAATTAGAAGCGGAAAGCGTTAATAGTCTTTAATTTTTAGCAGGGGGCTACATGTTCGCTTTAACCCAATGCCGGATTTTCACCGGCTACGACGTGCTCGATGATCATGCAGTTGTGATTGCGGATGGTCTGATTGATCGAGTCTGCCCATTGGCTGAATTGCCTGCTGGCATCGAAACGCGCGAACTGGGTGGCGCCATCCTAGCCCCCGGTTTCATCGACGTGCAGTTAAATGGCTGTGGCGGTGTGCAGTTCAACGACTCGCTGGACGCTATCTCGGAAAAAACGCTGGAAATCATGCAGAGTGCCAACGAGAAATCAGGCTGTACCAGCTATCTGCCTACACTGATCACCTGCAGCGACGATTTTATGAAGCACGGCATCGATGTGATGCGTGCGTACCTGAAAAAGCATCCCAATCAGGCTCTGGGTCTCCATCTGGAAGGGCCGTATCTGAGCCCGGTGAAAAAAGGCACTCACAATCCAGCATTTATTCGCAAACCTACCGCTGAGATGATCGATCACCTATGTGCCAATGCTGATGTGATCACCAAAGTGACATTGGCACCGGAGATGGTAGAACCGCACTTTATCAAACAGTTGACCGAAGCCGGTATTCTGGTCTCTGCTGGCCACTCGAATGCCACTTACGATCAGGCCCGTGTCGGCTTCGCTGCGGGGATCCGCTTCGCGACTCACCTTTACAACGCCATGCCTTATATTACCGGCCGCGAACCAGGCCTGGTGGGGGCTATCTTCGATACGTCTGACGTCTACACCGGTATCATTGCCGATGGTCACCACGTTTCCTGGGCGAGTATCCGTAACGCCAAGCGGCTAAAAGGTGATAAATTGGTGCTGGTTACCGATGCAACTGCACCGGCAGGTGCCGATATAGACCAATTTATTTTCGCTGGTAAAACAATATACTATCGCGATGGGCTATGTGTTGATGAGCACGGTACCCTCAGTGGTTCCGCATTGACCATGATCGAAGCGGTACAAAATAGCGTGGAATACGTCGGTATCGCACTGGATGAAGCGCTACGTATGGCGTCGTTGTACCCTGCACGTGCTATTGGTGTCGATAAGCATTTGGGCACCATTGAAGCCGGTAAGGTTGCTAACCTGACTGCATTTACCCGCGATTACCAAGTCACAAAAACCTTCGTTAACGGCAACGAGGTTTAAATCACAAACAGCGAGCAAAATTATTGATGAGTACCTGCGGACAAGCACAAATAGGGAATATTGACTTAGTTAAACAACTTAATGGCGCAGCAGTGTATCGCCTGATCGACCAGCAAGGTCCTATCTCGCGCATTCAAATTGCCGAACTCAGTCAGCTTGCCCCCGCCAGTGTCACCAAAATTACTCGCCAGCTGTTGGAGCGCGGGCTGATCAAAGAAGTCGATCAGCAAGCCTCCACCGGTGGCCGCCGCGCCATCTCCATTGTCACAGAAACGCGTCAGTTCCATACTGTCGCCGTTCGTCTTGGTCGACACGACGCCACTATTACTCTGTATGACATGAGCGGTAAATCACTGGGTGAAGAGCATTATCCCTTACCGGAACGCACCCAGGAGACGCTCGAAAATGCCCTGTTTCTCGCCATTGCGCAGTTTATCGAAATCTACCAGCGCAAACTGCGTGAGCTGATCGCCATTGCCGTTATTCTGCCAGGATTGGTGGACCCGGCTTTAGGCGTGGTGCGCTACATGCCGCACATCGGCGTCAGCAATTGGGCGCTGGTCGATAGCCTGCAACAACGTTTCCACGTCACCAGTTTTGTCGGCCACGATATCCGCAGCCTGGCATTGGCTGAGCATTACTTCGGCGCCACACGTAACTGTGAAGACTCCATTCTGGTTCGTTTGCACCGGGGTACCGGTGCAGGGATCATCGTTAACGGCCAAATCTTTCTGGGCAACAATGGCAACGTGGGTGAGATTGGCCACATCCAGATTGATCCGCTCGGTGAGCGTTGCCATTGCGGCAATTTTGGCTGTCTGGAAACTGTGGCCGCAAACGCCGCTATTGAGCAACGCGTGCGTCACCTGCTGACTCAGGGCTACCCCAGTAAAATGACGCTGGATGACTGTAGCATCGCTGCGATATGCAAAGCCGCCAACCGGGGTGACCTGCTGGCCAGTGAGGTCATTGAACATGTTGGGCGCTATCTGGGGAAAGCGGTTGCGATCGCCATCAATCTATTCAATCCGCAAAAAGTGGTTATTGCAGGTGAAATCACCGAAGCAGATAAGATACTGTTACCCGCTATCCAGAGCTGCATCAACACTCAAGTTCTGAAGGATTTCCGTAAGAATCTGCCGGTGGTAACCTCTGAACTCGATCATCGTTCGGCAATTGGTGCTTTTGCCCTCGTCAAACGGGCAATGCTCAACGGTGTGCTTCTACAACGGCTGCTGGAAAGCTAAACTCCTTTTTTGGTAGGGGATCCCTGCTGGTTTACTGCCCTGCCGTTCATCATGAGAAACCGCGACAATGATTATTAAGAACGTGATATGTGACATCGATGGTGTCCTGCTGCATGACAATACCCCTATTCCCGGTGCGGATCTGTTCCTGGCACGCATCCAGGAACAAGGGATGCCGTTGGTGGTATTGACTAACTATCCATCACAGACCGCGCAGGATCTGGCTAACCGCTTTCTGGCTGCCGGGTTGAACGTGCCGGAAAGTGCATTTTACACTTCAGCTATGGCAACTGCCGACTTCCTGCGTCGTCAGGAAGGTAAAAAAGCCTATGTTGTTGGTGAGGGTGCTCTCATACACGAGTTGTACAAAGCCGGCTTTACCATTACCGACATCAACCCGGATTTCGTTATCGTCGGCGAAACACGCTCCTATAACTGGGATATGATGCATAAAGCAGCCTATTTCGTGAATCATGGCGCACGCTTCATCGCCACCAACCCGGATACCCATGGCCACGGATTCACGCCTGCCTGTGGCGCGCTCTGTGCCCCGATTGAAAAAATCACTGGCCGTCAGCCGTTTTACGTCGGTAAACCGAGCCCGTGGATTATCCGTGCCGCGCTGAACAAGATGCAGGCACACTCAGAGGAAACCGTGATTGTCGGTGACAACCTGCGTACCGATATTCTGGCGGGCTTCCAGGCCGGGTTGGAAACCATTCTGGTGCTGTCTGGCGTTTCCACGCTCGACGATGTTGAGAATATGCCGTTCCGCCCTAGCCATATCTTCCCTTCTGTAGCCGATATCACGATTTTTTAATATCGCAGGCGGCGTTATCAGCCGCCGCTTTAAATTGAGTGACATACTCAATAGATTGCAGAAAAATTTCTTCGCCACCCTAATCAATCTGTCAAAAAATGAATATTTGACAATTTAATACCGAAAAAAATGAACATTCGCTAATTTTCACTCCTCTCGCACTGACTATTTTTCGGCACAACGCTAAATCGCTTGCATCCTCCTTATGTTTTGCCGCATTTTCATAATCACAAGGCAGCAAAGCCGCTCTTTCGTTGGGAAAACTGGCATGTTGCACATCAACATTACAGCCACAAAAAGTCGTTAGGAGAGTTTGTATGTGTTCTATTTTCGGTGTGCTAGATCTTAAGTCCGATCCGGTTGAATTGCGCAAAAAAGCGTTGGAACTGTCTCGCCTGATGCGCCATCGCGGCCCCGATTGGTCCGGCGTTTACGCCAGCGATAAAGCCATTCTGGTTCATGAGCGTTTGTCGATCGTCGATGTGAATAACGGTGCCCAACCGCTGTACAACGCCGCGCGCACCCATGTTTTAGCCGTTAATGGTGAAATTTATAACCACCAGGCATTACGCCAACAGTTGGCAGATCGTTACGAATTTCAGACAGGTTCCGATTGTGAAGTGATCCTTGCGCTCTATCAGGAAAAGGGACCGGACTTCCTAGACGATCTTCAGGGCATGTTCGCCTTTGCGCTATACGATGCAGAGAAAGATGCCTACCTGATTGGCCGCGATCATCTCGGTATCATCCCGCTCTACATGGGCTTTGACGAACACGGAAATCGGTTTGTCGCTTCCGAAATGAAGGCTTTGGTTCCGGTATGCCGTACCATCAAAGAATTCCCTGCCGGCAGCTACCTGTGGAGCCAGGACGGTGAAATCCGCCAATATTATCAGCGCGATTGGTTCGATTTTGACAACGTCAAGGATAACGTGACCGATGCCAATGCCCTGCGTAATGCGCTGGAAGAGTCGGTGAAAAGCCACCTGATGTCTGATGTTCCCTACGGCGTATTGCTCTCTGGCGGATTGGACTCCTCGGTAATTTCCGCTATTACCAAAAAATATGCTGCACGCAGGGTGGAAGATAATGAGCGTAGCGAAGCCTGGTGGCCACAGTTGCACTCCTTCGCCGTTGGTCTTGAAGGCTCGCCGGATCTGCGGGCGGCGCAGGAGGTGGCTAATCACCTTGGCACCGTGCATCATGAGATCCACTTCACGGTGCAAGAAGGTCTGGATGCTATCCGCGATGTGATCTATCACATTGAAACCTATGACGTTACCACCATCCGTGCCTCAACGCCGATGTACCTGATGTCCCGCAAAATTAAAGCGATGGGTATCAAAATGGTGCTGTCTGGTGAGGGTGCCGATGAAGTATTCGGCGGATACCTCTACTTCCATAAAGCGCCAAACGCCAAAGAGTTCCACGAAGAAACCGTGCGTAAGTTGCTCGCGCTGCATATGTATGACTGTGCCCGCGCCAACAAAGCCATGTCGGCCTGGGGGGTAGAAGCACGCGTCCCCTTCCTGGATAAAAACTTCCTTGATGTGGCGATGCGCATCAACCCGAAAGACAAAATGTGCGGTAACGGCAAGATGGAAAAACACATTATCCGTCAGTGTTTTGAATCTTACCTGCCAGCAAGTGTGGCCTGGCGCCAGAAAGAACAGTTCTCTGACGGTGTGGGTTACAGTTGGATCGATACACTAAAAGAGGTCGCCGCGCAGCAGATTAGCGATCAACAGCTTGAAACAGCGGGTTTCCGCTTCCCGTACAACACGCCTACCTCAAAAGAAGGCTACCTGTATCGTGAGATTTTCGAAGAGTTGTTCCCATTGCCAAGCGCCGCCGAGTGTGTCCCTGGTGGCCCGTCGGTAGCCTGCTCTTCGGCAAAAGCCATAGAATGGGATGAATCCTTCAAAAAGATGGACGACCCTTCTGGCCGCGCCGTAGGTGTGCATCAATCAGCTTATAAATAAGCCTCAGACTGCTGACAAACCCCGTTATTAGGGAGAGCGTGCCGATGGGGTCGTAACGGCGTAAGCCGTCGGAGCGCCCCTCGGTGCGCTAGGCCCGAGTATCTCGGGTCAGAATGCGACTTTTTCATCAACCTCCAGCTTATAAATAAGCCTTAACGTTTTTACATTCGGCGGGCCTTCAAGTCCGCCTTTTTGTCGATGTTTTCCACCAATAATCGTATGAATTGATGATTTTATCGACACAATGTTCACAACCCAGACAAATGAAGCGTTCAGTCGCTTTTTCGGGAAAAAACTTGTTGACGCAAAACGGCCATATACGCATAATGCGCCCCGCAACGCCGATGAAGGTTATGCAAAAAAGATGGCTACGTAGCTCAGTTGGTTAGAGCACATCACTCATAATGATGGGGTCACAGGTTCGAATCCCGTCGTAGCCACCAAATTTTGCGGGAGTGGCGAAATTGGTAGACGCACTAGATTTAGGTTCTAGCGCCGCAAGGTGTGCGAGTTCAAGTCTCGCCTCCCGCACCATTTCCTTCATTGTCATGCATACAGCAGGTGGGGTATCGCCAAGCGGTAAGGCACCGGTTTTTGATACCGGCATTCCCTGGTTCGAATCCAGGTACCCCAGCCATCTTTTTCAGGATGGGGCGCTGTAAGAAATAATTGTATTATTGGGGTATCGCCAAGCGGTAAGGCACCGGTTTTTGATACCGGCATTCCCTGGTTCGAATCCAGGTACCCCAGCCATACAGCACTCTCGGCTAGTAACAATAAGTCTAGATAAATGGCTACGTAGCTCAGCTGGTTAGAGCACATCACTCATAATGATGGGGTCACAGGTTCAAATCCCGTCGTAGCCACCATGCTGTGCATCTGCACTACAATTGGGGTGTCGCCAAGCGGTAAGGCTCTGGTTTCTGATACCAGCATACCCAGGTTCGAATCCTGGCACCCCAGCCAAATTTAGAAAAGCTCGCTTAGGCGGGCTTTTTGCTTTTTGGTATCCAGTGATTTACTGGCTCGTGCTGCTGAGCCAGATTGAATCAAGACCTATTACAAACCCAGTGCATACTTCAGCGCATGTTCCTTCAACTTACCCGCCCGTTGCGCCACCATCAGTGCCAGATTACGTGCCACACCCAACGGCGCCAGGTCATTGCTGAATACGCCGTAGAAAAGGTCCATGCCACTTTGCATCAACAGATTGTCGGTGCGACGACGGCGCTGATAACGCATCAAGACGTCTTCCCCAGCCCAATCTTCCCCTTGCTCACGTGCGGCGGTTACAACGTCCAAGAGGGCATCCACATCGCGATAGCCGAGATTAACCCCCTGCCCGGCAAGTGGGTTAATGGTATGGGCAGCATCACCAAGCAACACCAACCCAGGCTGCACATAGCGCTGTGCGTGGCGGCGTACCAGAGGGAAAGCCCCCGCAGCATGGGCTTTCACGGCTCCCAAGCGGTCGGGGAAAGCGGCGGCAATCTCATTTTCGAGCTGTGCCATGGGTAACGCCAGCAATTGGCGAATGCGCTCAGGGGTGTCATACCAAACCAGCGAAGCCCATTGATCGTACAGCGGTAAAAAAGCTCGTGGCCCTGAAGGAAAGAATTGCTGCCAAGTGACATCCTGCTGCGGAGCCGCTGTTTCTACGGTTATCAGCATACACGCTTGGCGATACTGCCAGCCGCTGGTGCCAATAGCCGCCAACTTACGCACTTGTGAGTGAGCCCCATCGGCACCGACTACCAAACGCGCCTGAAGCACCTCAGAAGAGCTTAAAGTGACCTGCCAGTGGTCTTGCTCACGCTGCATCGACTGAAGCTTGGCAGGGCAGTACAGCGCTAAATTTTCGCACTGTTCGAGCTGCTGCCACAACGCAAGTTGTAAAATACGGTTCTCCACCATAAACCCAAGTTCAGGCAGCCCCAATGATGCGGCATCAAACACCACACGCGAAGCCTCCCATTCCCAGGTTTCCAGCCTGCGGTAAGGCGCCAAGCGCATCTTTTCCACTGCCGCCCAGGCATCAAGCTGTTTCAACAAACCGACCGAGGTACAACCAATCGCCGAGATCCGCAGATCCGGTGAACTGTGGGGGTCGAAGGCTTCAGGCGCCTGATGTTCCAATAACGCCACCGAAAGCCCAGCTCGCGCCAACCCCAGTGCCGCAGCGGCACCGACCATCCCGCCGCCAACCACAACGGCATCAACCTGTTTTTGATAAGTCATCATTTTGGCTATACTTGTTCGTTAATTGAGAGCCGTGCGACCGGTTACGGCATGTCGGATTAGTGTACCGGATTTTTAATCTGGCTTCAGGTCGCATACTGCTTTCGCTTCGCTGGTCACAACCGCGTCAAATGTTTACAATGCGCTTCCTGCATGACATGTAACGTAATTTTCTCTCCGCACTGAGTAATGGCAAGTCAATGACGAAAAAACTACATATCAAAACCTGGGGCTGCCAGATGAATGAGTATGACTCATCGAAAATGGCAGACTTACTGGGAAGCACGCATGGTTATGAGTGGACCGAAAATATCGAAGAAGCTGATGTGTTGCTGATGAATACCTGCTCGATTCGC
Organism: Serratia aquatilis; assembly: GCF_044865145.1. Classification (NCBI taxonomy): domain Bacteria; kingdom Pseudomonadati; phylum Pseudomonadota; class Gammaproteobacteria; order Enterobacterales; family Yersiniaceae; genus Serratia; species Serratia aquatilis. The sequence continues at coordinate 3,740,356 of NZ_CP173186.1, forward strand.
GAGAAAGCGCAGGAAAAAGTTTTCGGTATGCTTGGCCGCTGGAAACAGCTGAAGGAAAAGAACCCGGCACTAATCATCGGCGTAGGTGGTTGCGTAGCTTCACAGGAAGGTGAACTTATTCGCAGCAGAGCCCCCTATGTCGACATCATTTTTGGGCCACAAACGCTGCACCGCCTGCCGGAAATGATCAACCACGTCCAAGGCACCCACAGCCCGATTGTCGATATCAGCTTCCCGGAAATCGAAAAATTCGACCGTTTGCCGGAACCACGGGCAGATGGCCCGACTGCCTTTGTCTCGATCATAGAAGGCTGTAACAAGTACTGCACTTACTGCGTGGTGCCCTACACACGTGGTGAAGAAGTCAGCCGCCCAAGCGACGATGTGCTGTTCGAAGTCGCTCAACTTGCCGCACAAGGTGTGCGCGAGGTGAACCTGCTCGGCCAGAACGTGAATGCTTATCGGGGCCCAACCTACGATGGCGGGATCTGCTCGTTCGCCGAGTTATTACGCCTGGTTGCGGCAATCGATGGTATCGACCGTATTCGCTTCACCACCAGCCATCCTATCGAATTTACCGACGATATCATTGCAGTTTACGAGGACACCCCCGAACTGGTCAGCTTCCTGCATCTGCCGGTGCAAAGTGGTTCAGATCGAATCCTGAACCTAATGAAACGTACGCATACCACACTGGAATATAAAGCTATTATTCGCAAGTTGCGCAAAGCGCGGCCCAATATCCAGGTCAGTTCAGACTTCATTGTCGGTTTCCCTGGGGAGACGCAGGCAGACTTTGAACAGACCATGAACCTGATCGCTGAAGTCAATTTCGATAACAGTTATAGCTTCATTTTTTCTCCACGCCCTGGTACTCCGGCTGCAGACATGGTCGATGATGTCAGCGAAGAGGAGAAAAAACAGCGTCTGCATATCCTGCAAGAGCGGATCAACCAACAAGCGATGCAGTTCAGTCGCCGCATGCTCGGTACCGTTCAACGGGTTTTAGTCGAAGGACCGGCGCGCAAAAACATTATGGAACTTTTTGGTCGTACTGAGTGCAACCGTGGGATCACTTTCACAGGCACGCCAGATATGATCGGCCAGTTTGTGGATATCGAAATTACCGAGGCTCGAACCAATTCACTAAGCGGTAAGGTGATACGTACCGAGCAGCAAATGGAACTGCGCGTGCATGAATCGCCCCTATCGGTGATCGCACGGACCCGCAAGGAAGATGAACTGGGCGTCGGTACTTTCCAGCCTTGATGCTGATTTAACCCGATGGGCGGTTTTTCTGCCCCGCCATTTTGACATTTTCTTTTCTCTGCCGGGTGGTTTCCGCCCGGCTGTTTTTCTTTTTTTATTTTGTTTATGAGGCGACACAATAATGCAACTCCCACACTGCCCGAAGTGCAACTCCGAATACACCTATCAGGACAACGATCTGTTCATTTGCCCAGAATGTGCCCATGAATGGAGCGACAGTGCACTGGCAGAAGACGCAGACTCCCTGGTTGTCAAAGATGCTAACGGTAACCTGCTGGCGGATGGTGATGCCGTAACGGTAATCAAGGATCTGAAAGTCAAAGGCAGTTCTTCAATGCTGAAAATCGGTACCAAAGTGAAGAACATCCGTCTGGTAGAAGGCGATCACAACATCGATTGCAAGATCGACGGTTTTGGCCCGATGAAGCTGAAATCCGAATTTGTTAAAAAGAACTGATCCCACCGGGTAGCCACGTTACTGCATGTTTACGGGCCAAACTATTTGGCCTGTTTTACCTTCCCCCTCTTGAATTCCTACTAAGACGCACAGATAGTTCAGGGTATACTTGCGCCAGTGCCGCACTCCATGAATAATTCAAGACAGAGAACTCCAGGTTTACTCTGAACGTGTGCGCAGAAAGCGCGTTACGTGACATCAACCAGGCCCTATTTGAGCCTTGAGGAATCATTTGAACGTCGCAACACAAGAAATTCTGTTAGAGCCCGCAGACAACACACGCCTACTTAGCCTGTGCGGCCCGTTTGATGACAATATCAAACAACTCGAGCGTCGGCTGGGCATTGAAATCAATCGCCGCGACAACCGCTTCAAACTGGTTGGCAAGAACATTTGTGTCGTCGCTGCCGCTGATATCCTGCGCCATCTGTATGTAGATACCGCCCCTATCCGCGGCGTGATCCCGGATATCGATCCAGAACAGATCCACCTGGCGATCAAAGAGAGCCGGGTTCTGGAGCAGGTTGCCGACAACGTTCCTGATTATGGTAAAGCGGTAAATATCAAGACCAAGCGTGGCATGGTCAAACCCCGCACGCCAAATCAGGCACAATACATCGCCAATATTTTTGCTCACGACATTACTTTCGGCATTGGCCCGGCGGGAACAGGCAAGACCTACCTGGCGGTTGCTGCAGCGGTTGATGCGCTGGAACGCCAGGAAATCCGGCGTATTCTATTAACCCGACCAGCGGTAGAAGCGGGTGAGAAGCTAGGCTTCCTGCCGGGGGATCTGAGCCAGAAAGTTGACCCGTATCTGCGCCCGTTGTATGACGCGCTGTTCGAAATGCTGGGCTTCGAGCGTGTTGAAAAGCTGATCGAACGTAATGTAATAGAAGTGGCCCCCTTAGCCTATATGCGTGGCCGTACGCTGAATGATGCCTTTATCATTCTGGATGAAAGCCAGAACACCACCATCGAACAGATGAAAATGTTCCTGACGCGTATCGGTTTTAACTCGAAAGCGGTGATCACCGGTGATGTGACCCAGATCGATCTGCCACGCAACCAGAAGTCCGGTTTACGCCATGCGGTGGAAGTATTGTCTGAAGTGGAAGAGATCAGCTTTAACTTCTTCCACAGCGAAGACGTTGTGCGGCATCCGGTTGTCGCTCGGGTGGTTATCGCCTATGAAGCCTGGGAAGCCGCCGAACAGAAGCGTAAAGATGCCGTTGCCGAGCAGCGCAAACGTGAAATGCAAACCACCTCTGGGCAGGAAATACCATGAGTCAGGTCATTCTGGATTTACAAATCGCCTGTGCCAATACCGAAGGATTGCCGGATGAAGCCACTTTCCAGCGTTGGCTGGAAAGCGTGTTGCCGCAGTTTCAGGAGGTCGCGGAAGTCACCGTCCGTGTGGTAGATGAAGAGGAAAGCAACCAACTGAATTTGACGTACCGTGGTAAAGACAAGCCCACCAACGTGTTATCATTCCCGTTCGAGGCACCGCCGGGGATCGAATTACCCTTGCTAGGCGATCTGATCATTTGCCGCCAGGTGGTTGAAATGGAAGCTATTGAGCAACAGAAAGCGCTGGAAGCACACTGGGCGCATATGGTTGTTCACGGCTGCCTTCATCTGCTAGGGTATGATCACATCGCAGACGATGAAGCCGAAGAAATGGAGTCTTTGGAAACCGAGATTATGCAGGGTATGGGTTATCCTGACCCTTACCTCGCGGAAAAAGATCCCACCTGACGTTAGCTGTGCTTCCCGCAGCCCCAATGGGGCTGTCGCTAACTTTGATAACTCTGACATGAGTGATACTAACTAAAACGCCATGAGCGACGACCATTCTCAAAACAATGACAGCCCCAGTCCCAAAAAGGGGTTCTTTACTCTTATCCTTAACCAGTTGTTCCACGGTGAACCTAAAAACCGTGGCGATCTGGTAGAGCTGATCCGTGATTCCGAGCAAAACGATCTGATCGACCCCGATACCCGCGACATGCTGGAAGGCGTGATGGATATCGCCGAACAGCGCGTGCGCGACATCATGATCCCACGCTCCCAGATGGTAACGCTCAAGCGTAACCAACGGCTGGAAGAGTGTCTGGACGTGATAATAGAATCCGCGCACTCACGCTTTCCGGTGATCAGCGAAGATAAAGATCACATCGAAGGCATTCTGATGGCCAAGGATTTGCTGCCGTTTATGCGCACAGATTCTGAACCGTTCAGCATCGACAAAGTATTACGCCCTGCCGTAGTGGTGCCGGAAAGCAAACGGGTTGACCGGATGCTGAAGGAGTTTCGTTCCCAGCGTTACCATATGGCGATCGTCATTGACGAATTCGGCGGCGTATCCGGTCTGGTTACCATTGAAGATATTCTGGAGCTGATTGTCGGCGAAATTGAAGACGAATATGACGATGAGGAAGATCGTGATGTTCGCCAACTGAGCCGCCATATGTTCACCGTACGGGCGCTGGCCTCCATCGAAGATTTCAACGAAACGTTCGGCACCCACTTCAGTGACGATGAAGTAGACACCATCGGCGGCCTGGTGATGCAAGCCTTCGGCCACCTTCCTGCGCGTGGGGAAACCATCGAAATCGAAGGTTACCTGTTTAAGGTCGCGATGGCTGACAGTCGACGTATCATCCAGGTTCATGTCAAAATTCCGGACGATTCTCCGCAACCGAAACTGGAAGAATAAATTACACATGGCTAAAGCCTCATTACTGCAACGCCAGCGGGTTCGCGCCCTGCTGGCGCTATTGTCAGGTGCCTGCGGAACGCTGGCATTCTCCCCATACGATATTTGGCCTGCTGCTATTGCCTCGCTGTTTGGCCTGCTGGCCGTAACCCTCAACCGCACCACCAAACAATCCGCTGTACTCGGTTTCTGCTGGGGAATGGGGCTGTTCGGCACGGGTGTGAACTGGGTTTACGTCAGCATTGCCGATTTCGGTGGTATGCCGTTTGCCATAAATATCTTTCTGGTCGCTCTGCTGGCTGCCTATCTTTCCCTTTATACCGGTCTTTTTGCCGGATTACTGGCACGGATATGGCCGCGTACCACCTGGCGGCGGCTGGCGATTGCCGCGCCAGTTTTATGGCAACTGACTGAATTCCTGCGTGGCTGGGTGCTTACCGGTTTCCCTTGGTTACAGTTTGGCTACAGCCAGATAGAGGGCCCATTGAAAGGCATTGCGCCTTTATTGGGGGTTGATGCCATAACATTCATCCTAATGTCACTCAGCGGCCTGCTGGTTTTTGCTATTCATCAACGCCGCATCACCCCAGCAGTTATTGCCGTAGCGATGCTTCTGCTACCCTGGCCACTGCGCCAACTACAGTGGTTTACCCCGCAACCGGAAAAAGCGGTGAACATTGCCTTGGTGCAGGGCAATATCGAACAGTCGATGAAGTGGGATCCGAAAGCGCTGCTTACCACGCTTCAGGCATACCTGGATGAAAGCCGTCCGTTTATGGGCAAAGCCCCGATCATCATCTGGCCGGAGTCAGCCATTCCAGACGTAGAAAGCAATCAGAACGGCTTTCTAACCATGATGGACGACCTGATGCGCGCCAAAAACAGCAGCCTGATCACCGGTATTGTTGACGCACGGGCGACTCCTCAGGGAACCCGGTTCTTCAACAGCGTGATCGTGCTCGGCGAAGAAACACCCTACAGCTACCCGGCAGCCAATCGCTATGACAAGCACCACCTGGTGCCATTTGGCGAGTTTGTCCCGCTGGAAACCCTGTTACGCCCATTGGCGCCATTGTTTAATCTGCCTATGTCATCATTCAACCGTGGCAATTACGTGCAACCACAGCTTAGCGTGCGTGGTTACAACCTGACTGCCGCCATCTGCTATGAAATAGTACTGGGGCAACAGGTACGCGATAATTTCCGGCCTGATACCAACTTCCTGCTGACCATTTCGAACGATGCCTGGTTTGGCCACTCTATTGGCCCATGGCAGCACTTTCAAATAGCACGCATGCGGGCGCTGGAATTAGGCAGACCTCTGTTACGAGGTACCAATAATGGTGTTACGGCAGCCGTTGGCCCAACGGGTGAAGTAATTGCAATGATCCCGCAATTCACCCGCAAAGTACTGGAAGTGAAGGTAACACCAACTACCGGTGTCACGCCTTATGCCCGTTTTGGCTCTGCACCTGTGTGGATCCTTACCCTTGTGCTGGGTGTCATGGCGCTGTTTGCTGCCTGGCGCCGTAGATAACTGCCGCCCTTCTCTGGGCACGGTGCCTTACCGTGCCCTTATTACCGCGTTGTAACATCTTATCTCCCCCCTGCTTTTGGCACGCTCCTTGCAAAAATACTATGGGGTTTATTGCTGATTTACATTTACAGACCTTTCGACGTATTTGTGCACAAGCCAAGGGCATAATGCGCACCTTGATGGTGCACAGGCACTTTATTGCATTGATTTGGTGCGCGTGACGTCGCAAAAAATGAAACAACTTAGTTTCATACTGTTCACAATCGGCTATTTTCTTACGGTAATCGGTTATAAGACTCTATCTCTAAATAACGTTTTAGCCCGATACTCCTTGAGTTCGGGCAACCATAACAGCAAAGGAGCTGGACCATGCAAATGCGTAAATTGGCGTTATCGTTACTGCTAATCGGTATGGCAAGTAGCGTAGCCCATGCGGAAGAACTGACCGGTACGCTAAAGAAGATCAAAGATAATGGCGTGATTGTTGTTGGCCACCGTGAATCCTCTGTTCCGTTCTCCTACTACGATAATCAGCAGAAAGTTGTGGGTTACTCCCAAGACTATTCCAACCTAATCGTTGATGCCGTCAAGAAAAAACTGAATGCACCTGATCTGCAAGTTAAGATGCTGCCAATCACCTCGCAGAACCGTATTCCGCTGCTGCAAAACGGTACCTTCGATTTCGAGTGTGGTTCCACCACTAACAACCTTGAGCGTCAGCAACAGGCTGCGTTCTCCAATACCATCTTCGTTGTCGGTACTCGCCTACTGGTGAAGAAAGGTACTGATATCAAAGAATTTAAAGATTTGGCGGACAAAGCCGTAGTGGTCACTTCAGGCACCACCTCTGAAGTGCTGCTCAACAAGCTGAATGAAAAAGATCAGATGAAAATGCGCATCATCAGTGCCAAAGACCATGGTGACTCTTTCCGCACCCTGGAAAGTAGCCGTGCTGTGGCATTTATGATGGATGATGCACTGTTGGCCGGTGAACGTGCGAAAGCCAAGAAACCCGATCAATGGGAAATTGTCGGCACTCCGCAATCCAAAGAAGCCTATGGCTGCATGATGCGTAAAGACGACCCGGAATTCAAAAAACTGGTCGATGAAACCATCGCACAGGCCCAGACTTCTGGTCAGGCTGCCAAATCGTTTGAGATTTGGTTCAAACAGCCTATCCCACCGAAAAACCTTAACATGAACTTCGAATTGTCCGATGACATGAAGCAGTTGTTCAAAGAGCCTAACGACAAAGCACTGAACTAACATAAAAGATAAGGCCGGAATACTTGGATTGTGCCCTTTCATTGCCAGTAAGCAATGCTTGTGGTCACTGGAGGGTACATACCCTTGTAGGCAACCGGTTCAGTTGATGACTGGCAATCAGACAGGCAGGAATGCGGGAGGCCGTTCCCCTCCCGCACCCTTTCTGGAATCGCTCAAGGTATTGAGCATCGCGTCTAGCGTGCTGCAGCCACTGAACAGTCGTCACGCTTTAAGGTGCTCTGCACCTGTTTAACGGAGTTTGTTATGTCAATAGATTGGAACTGGGGTATCTTTCTGCAGCAGGCCCCGTTTGGGAATACCACTTACCTGGGCTGGATCTGGTCTGGTTTTCAGGTAACGGTTGCCCTCTCAGTCTGTGCGTGGATTATCGCTTTATTTGTCGGTTCACTGTTCGGTATCTTGCGTACCGTACCTAACCGCTTTCTCTCCGCCTTGGGGACCTGTTACGTCGAGCTGTTTCGTAACGTGCCGTTGATCGTGCAATTTTTTACCTGGTATCTGGTGATACCCGAACTGCTGCCCATCGATATTGGCATGTGGTTTAAAACCGAACTTGATCCCAACGTTCAGTTCTTCGTCTCCTCAATGCTATGTCTTGGGTTGTTCACCGCAGCACGCGTATGTGAACAGGTCCGCGCCGGGATCCAGTCCCTTCCCCGCGGCCAGCGCGCTGCCGGGTTGGCAATGGGCCTGACGCTGCCGCAAACCTATCGCTATGTGTTGCTGCCAAACGCCTACCGGGTGATTGTGCCACCGATGACCTCGGAAATGATGAATCTGGTGAAAAACTCCGCTATCGCATCAACCATCGGGTTGGTGGATATGGCCGCGCAGGCCGGCAAGCTACTGGATTATTCGGCGCATGCCTATGAGTCCTTTACCGCGATTACGCTCGCTTATGTCTTTATCAATGCCGTTATCATGGTGTTTATGCGGTTCGTCGAGAAGAAAGTGCAGTTGCCTGGCAATATGGGGAGTAAATAATGCACGAGTTTGATTGGGGATCGATTATCCCAAGCTTCCCGTATCTGCTGCAAGGGCTTGGCGTAACACTGAAAATTACCGTGACGGCTATTGTGTTCGGCATTATCTGGGGCACTATTCTGGCCGTAATGCGTCTGTCACCGATAAAACCGATAAGTTGGTTTGCCGCGCTGTACGTCAACCTGTTCCGTTCCGTCCCACTGGTGATGGTGCTGTTGTGGTTCTATCTGGTGGTTCCAAGCTTATTACAACAGGTTCTAGGGCTGTCACCAAAAGCCGATATTCGCCTGATTTCGGCTATGGTAGCCTTTGCACTGTTTGAAGCCGCGTATTACTCGGAAATTATCCGTGCAGGTATCGAGAGCGTCTCACGTGGTCAATCTTCTGCCTCATTGGCATTGGGGATGACACGCTGGCAATCGATGCAATTGGTGATACTGCCGCAGGCATTCCGTGCCATGGTGCCATTGCTGCTGACTCAGGGGATCGTCCTGTTCCAGGATACCTCTCTGGTTTACGTATTGAGTCTGGCAGACTTCTTCCGCACGGCATCAACCATTGGTGAGCGTGACGGTACGCAGGTTGAAATGATCCTGTTCGCCGGTTTTGTCTATTTTGTTATCAGCCTTGCCGCCTCGGCGCTGGTAAGCTATTTGAAGAAAAGGACTGTTTGATGATATCCCTGAAAAATGTTTCTAAGTGGTACGGTCACTTTCAGGTTCTGACCGATTGCTCCACCGAAGTCAAAAAAGGCGAAGTGGTAGTAGTCTGCGGTCCTTCAGGCTCAGGCAAGTCGACCCTGATAAAAACCGTCAACGGACTTGAGCCAATTCAGAAAGGCGATATCCAAGTGAACGGCATACAGGTCAACAACAAAAGTACCAATCTGGCACAACTGCGTTCCAAAGTGGGTATGGTGTTCCAGCATTTCGAGCTGTTTCCCCACCTATCGATCCTTGAAAACCTGACGCTGGCACAGGTAAAAGTGCTGAAACGCGACAAAGCCGCCGCACGCGAGAAAGGCCTTAAACTGCTGGAGCGTGTGGGTCTTTCAGCCCACGCAAACAAGTTCCCTGGGCAACTTTCCGGTGGTCAACAGCAACGCGTCGCGATCGCCCGAGCTCTGTGTATGGACCCCATAGCGATGCTGTTCGACGAACCCACCTCGGCACTGGATCCCGAAATGATCAATGAAGTGCTGGATGTTATGGTGAAGTTGGCGCAGGAAGGAATGACCATGATGGTGGTTACGCACGAGATGGGCTTTGCCCGCAAAGTTGCCCACCGGGTTATCTTTATGGATGAAGGCAAAATTGTGGAAGATCGTAATAAAGACGACTTTTTCAACAACCCGGAATCCGAGCGCGCCAAAGACTTCCTGGCGAAAATCCTGCATTAATCCTGAGATGCGCCCGGCTTTCGGGCGCATTTTGATATCAGGCTGACTTTCTCTGGGGCGTTCCAGCCCCTTATCTATTATGGACCGTCGTTGCCATTAAGGCTCAAAAGGCCGACGATGGAACTGATCGTGTCCGCACTTCGGGCATACTGGCAATACTTCGGGAGTATAGAAAGCAAGATGATGATGGCATTTCTCACAGACCAGGTTACCTAACCCAACAACCTCTCCGCTGTGATATACCCCATGGTGGCTAACATCTTTGAACACTTCACGCCATTCCAACTGCGTCTTATCGGTGATATCGGCAAGTTCTTGCCACAGGCTTTCCTTAATCACTCGTATAAACACGCTATCGGTGAAGGCCTCCTGGCTCTCCCCATAGCTGCGTGCGAACTCCTCCAGATCGCGACGAACGGCCTGGGTCAACTGCTCTACCTCCGTGTGGGTCAACTCCCCTAACTTGTTCAGCCGCTTCTCAGCGCTGCTGACCAGTTCGTCAATGTCACGCTCACCGTTCTTCAAACGTTCCGTCAGCGATGCCACCAACTCGCGGTAATACCGAGCAACCTTGTTCATAGCCCCTCCTCAATGAAATACAGTGATAGGACTCCCCTTCCCAAACTACTCTCTATCATTTTAGCCGTAAATCACTGATGTAGGGTGCAAGGTGAGGGATCGACAGATTGTGAGTCACATCATGACACGCTTTTGATTAATACACCGAGTCAAGGTGCTTGGTGTTGTTGCCGGGAGGTCTTATCAGCTATGCTATGCGGATCTATCAGTACTCAACAGAATGCTACGGAATATCCCCGGTAGATTTCAAAACGCGGCGAAAGCGCCAGTACGTCAACCCTTTGACTGGGTTGAAGGTACACAGCCAACCACGCTGTGGCTTGAAAGACAAAGGGATAGCTGTTTACACCAATAGGACCACCAGCCGCCATGCAAGAGCAATACCGCCCCGAAGATATTGAGCCGAACGTACAGCTTCACTGGCAAGAGAAGCAAACTTTCAAGGTTACCGAAGACGCCAGCAAGGAAAAGTACTACTGCCTATCCATGCTGCCATACCCTTCAGGTCGCCTGCACATGGGTCATGTTCGTAACTACACCATTGGCGACGTGATCTCCCGCTACCAGCGTATGTTGGGTAAGAACGTACTACAGCCAATCGGCTGGGATGCTTTTGGTTTGCCAGCGGAGGGGGCTGCGGTAAAAAACAATACCGCCCCGGCCCCCTGGACCTACGACAATATCGAATATATGAAGAACCAGCTCAAACTGCTGGGCTTCGGCTATGACTGGGATCGTGAGATTGCCACCTGCAAACCCGACTACTACCGTTGGGAACAGTGGTTCTTTACCAAGTTGTATGAAAAAGGCTTGGTTTACAAAAAGACCTCTGCGGTGAACTGGTGCCCACACGATCTCACCGTACTGGCCAACGAACAGGTTATTGATGGCTGCTGCTGGCGTTGCGATACCAAAGTTGAACGCAAAGAGATCCCACAGTGGTTCATTAAAATCACCGACTATGCCGATCAGTTGCTAAACGATCTGGACACGCTTGAAAGCTGGCCAGAGCAGGTGAAAACCATGCAGCGCAACTGGATTGGTCGATCTGAAGGGGTAGAGATCACCTTCGATGTGGCCAACAGCGATGAGAAAGTCACCGTTTATACCACTCGCCCGGATACCTTCATGGGGGCGACTTATGTGGCCGTTGCTGCGGGTCACCCACTGGCGCAGCTTGGTGCGGAGAACAATCCGGCGCTGGTTGAATTCATCGACGAATGCCGCAACACCAAAGTAGCTGAAGCCGAAATGGCCACCATGGAAAAGAAAGGCATGGCTACCGGCCTGTTTGCCATTCATCCGTTGAGCGGTGAAAAACTGCCAATCTGGGTTGCCAACTTCGTCTTGATGGAGTACGGCACAGGTGCCGTAATGGCGGTTCCCGCCCACGATCAGCGTGACTGGGAGTTCGCCAGCAAATACGGCCTGCAAATCAAGCCGGTGATCCTCAATCTTGACGGTAGCGAACCCGACGTCAGCGCAGAAGCGATGACTGAAAAGGGTGCTCTCTTTAACTCCGCTGAATTCGACGGTCTGGAGCATCAGGCAGGTTTCAACGCTATCGCCGATAAGCTGGTCGCCAAGGGTGTTGGTCAGCGTAAAGTCAACTATCGCCTGCGCGACTGGGGAGTATCCCGTCAGCGCTATTGGGGAGCCCCGATCCCGATGGTGACACTGGAAGACGGTACCGTTATTCCTACACCTGAAGATCAACTGCCGGTGATCCTGCCGGAAGATGTGGTTATGGATGGTATCACCAGCCCCATCAAAGCTGACCCCGAGTGGGCTAAAACCACGGTTAACGGCCAGCCGGCACTGCGTGAAACCGACACCTTCGATACCTTTATGGAGTCGTCCTGGTACTACGCTCGCTATACTTGCCCGCAGTACGATGAAGGCATGCTGGATCCGGCTGCAGCAAACTACTGGCTACCGGTCGATCAATATGTTGGTGGTATCGAACACGCCATCATGCACCTGATGTATTTCCGCTTCTTCCACAAACTGATGCGTGACGCTGGGTTGGTTGATTCTGATGAACCTGCCAAACGCCTGCTGTGTCAGGGAATGGTTCTGGCAGATGCCTTCTACCGCACCGGCAAGAATGGCGAACGTATCTGGGTTTCTCCGGTTGATGCCACGGTCGAACGCGACGAGAAAGGCCGCATTGTCAAGGCTACCGATCCTGATGGCAATGAACTGGTTTATGCCGGCATGAGCAAAATGTCGAAGTCGAAGAATAACGGCATCGATCCGCAAGTCATGGTAGAGAAATATGGTGCAGATACCGTTCGTCTGTTCATGATGTTTGCCTCGCCGGCTGAAATGACGCTGGAGTGGCAAGAGTCTGGTGTTGAAGGTGCTAACCGCTTCCTGAAACGCGTCTGGAAACTGGCCTTCGATCACGTGTCAAAAGGGGCCGTTCAGCCGCTGAATGTCGCCACACTGAATGAAGATCAGAAAGCGTTGCGCCGTGATTTGCATAAAACCATCGCTAAAGTGACCGATGATATCGGCCGCCGCCAGACCTTCAACACTGCGATTGCCGCCGTGATGGAGTTTATGAATAAGTTGGGCCGTGCACCACAGGAAACCGAACAGGATCGTGCGCTGCTGCAGGAGGCATTACTGGCGGTGGTCCGTATGCTGTATCCGTTTACTCCGCACGTCTGCTTCAGCCTGTGGCAGGCCTTGAACGGCGAAGGTGATGTGGACACCGCTGCGTGGCCACTGGCCGATGATGCAGCGATGGTAGAAGACTCCAAACTGGTTGTGGTTCAGGTTAACGGTAAGGTACGCGCCAAAATCACTGTGCCTGCCGATGCCAGCGAAGAACAAGTGCGTGATAGCGCCGCCCAAGAGCATCTGGTGGCTAAATATCTGGAAGGGGTCACCATACGAAAAGTGGTCTATATTCCAGGCAAATTGCTTAACCTGGTCGTGGGTTAACCCAAGGAGGCTTTGTGCAGCATCGTATTCTGACGTTGTTGCTGGGGTTGGCGGTGCTGGTCACCGCTGGCTGCGGTTTTCACCTGCGTGGCAACACGCAGGTACCTACAGAATTGCATACGCTGATATTGGATAGCTACGATCCCTTCGGCCCCTTGACACGTGCGGTGCGCGAACAGTTGCGCCTCAGCGGTGCCGAGATTGTCAAGAGTGATCCGTTGCGCAAAGATATCCCTTCATTGCGCATTGTCAGTTCAACGCAAAGCCAGGACACGGTTTCCATCTTCCAGGATGGTAAAACAGCGGAGTTTCAGATGGTGATGACGGTTCAGGCGCAGGTATTAATACCTGGGCAAGACCTTTATCCCATCAACGTCAAAATATTCCGTTCGTTCTTTGATAACCCGTTGACCGCGCTCGCTAAAGACGCTGAACAAGAGCTGATTATGCAGGAAATGCGCAAGCAGGCAGCGCAGCAGCTCATACGTAAGTTGGTATCCATTCATGCTGCACTGGTGGAAACTCAGCAAAAGGCTGCCGCCGCCGGTGAAAAAGTTGCCAGTGCCAGCGCACAATGATTCGCCTTTATCCTGAACAACTCGCCGCGCAACTCCGTGAAGGAGTGCGCGCCTGTTATTTATTGAGTGGTAACGAACCTTTGTTGCTGCAGGAAAGCCAAGACCTCATCCGTCAGGCCGCCCAGCAGCAAGAATTCACCGAACACTACAGTATCGCTCTGGATGCTCAAACCGACTGGGACGCTATTTTCAGCCTGTGCCAGGCGATGAGCCTGTTTGCCAGCCGGCAGACGCTGTTATTGACCTTCCCTGAAAATGGTCCTACGGCCCCGATAGGCGAGCAATTGGTCAAACTGGCAGGGCTGCTGCATGAGGATATTCTGCTGGTATTGCGCGGCCCCCGGCTGACCAAAGCGCAGGAGAACAGCGCCTGGTTCAAGGCGCTCAGCCCCAAAGGGGTGTTGATCAGTTGCCAGACTCCAGAACTGGCTCAATTGCCGCGTTGGGTCTCGCTACGGGCAAAATCCATGCAGCTTGATCTTGACGATGCGGCTAACCAACTGCTGTGTTATTGCTATGAAGGTAATCTGTTAGCGCTGTCGCAAGCGCTGGAGCGTCTGGCGTTATTGCATCCCGACGGCAAGCTTACCCTGCCCCGTGTTGAGCAGGCGGTAAACGATGCCGCCCATTTTACGCCTTTCCACTGGATGGATGCGCTGTTGGCTGGCAAAAGTAAACGTGCCTGGCATATCCTACAGCAGCTGCAACAAGAAGATGTTGAACCGGTGATCCTGCTGCGTACGTTACAACGCGAATTACTGATGCTGTTGACCCTGCAGCGCAAGATGGCAAATACCCCGTTGCGCACGTTGTTCGATCAGCAAAAAGTCTGGCAAAATCGGCGTAACCTGATCACTCAGGCATTGCAGCGTTTGTCAGCGCAGCAACTTCAGCAAGCGGTACGTTTACTGGCGCAATTAGAGATAACACTCAAGAAGGACTACGGTCAGTCGGTTTGGCCGGAGCTCGAAACCCTATCAATGCTGCTTTGCGGCAAACCTCTGGCCATGAGTTTCACTGATGCCCGCTAACCCGAAAAACTCTCATATTCTTCAAGCCTTTTTCGGGGGGACTTTTGACCCGATCCATTACGGCCACCTGCGCCCGGTCGAAGCATTGGCAAAAGAAGTCGGCCTGAGTCAGGTTACTTTGTTGCCCAATCATGTGCCGCCTCATCGTCCTCAACCCATCGCCAACGCACAGCAACGGCTTAAAATGGTCACACTGGCGATTGCCGATAATCCGCTGTTTACCGTTGACGATCGCGAATTACATCGCACAGCACCGTCATACACCATCGATACGTTAGAAACGATTCGTAAAGAACGTGGCGAAACATTGCCTTTGGCGTTTATCATTGGCCAGGACTCTCTGCTGACATTGCATAAATGGCATCGATGGCAAGCACTATTGGGCGTTTGTCATCTATTGGTGCTCGCGCGGCCTGGCTATAATGCGCAGATGGATACACCAGAGTTGCAGCAGTGGTTGGAACAACATCTGGTTGCCGATGCTGACCAGCTAAGTCAGCGGCCAAACGGCTACATCTATCTGGCAGATACGCCGTTATTGGAGATCTCAGCCACCGAGATACGCCAGCGCCGCCATCAAGGCATCAGTTGTGACGATTTACTGCCGCGCTCTGTTCAGCGTTATATCGCGTTACAGGGTTTATATCGCTAGGCCACATGCTATACTGCGCCGCTATTTTTCAGGTATCCGCCGACAAGCCCGGAGACCTTTGTGGATCGGACTGTGGCCAAAAGGCGTACAGTGGCATCCTGCCAACACCATCATCATTCAGGTCGTAATTGCGAGCAGTTGCCCGCGGCAGCCTGATGAACAGAACACTCCCGAGGGGGGAACCTTTGCAAGGTAAAGCGCTCCAAGATTTCGTCATCGATAAAATTGATGACATGAAAGGCCAAGATATTATCACCCTGGATGTTAAGGGAAAATCCAGTATCACCGATTGTATGGTCATCTGCACCGGAACATCTACCCGCCATGTGATGTCGATTGCAGAGTATGTCATCCAGGAATCCCGTGCCATTGGCATGGAGCTGTTTGGTATGAAAGGCCAGGCTGTTTCTGACTGGGTGGTCGTTGACCTGGGCGAAGTGATTGTGCATGTGATGCAGGAAGAGAGCCGCCGCCTGTATGAACTGGAAAAGCTCTGGAGTTAAGCCGTGAAACTGCAATTGGTTGCAGTCGGTACCAAGATGCCTGACTGGGTTCAGACCGGCTTTATGGATTACCTGCACCGTTTTCCAAAAGATATGCCGTTCGAACTGACCGAAATCCCGGCAGGCAAGCGCGGTAAAAACGCGGATATCAAGCGCATTCTGGAAAAAGAAGGCGAGCAGATGCTGGCTGCGGTAGGAAAAGGCAACCGGATTGTCACGCTGGATATCCCGGGAACACCGTGGGAAACACCACAGTTGGCGCAGCAACTCGAACGATGGAAGCAGGATGGCCGTAACGTCAGCCTGTTGATCGGCGGCCCTGAAGGCTTGGCTCCGGCATGTAAAGCCGCCGCTGAGCAGAGTTGGTCACTCTCTCCACTGACGTTACCGCATCCTTTAGTGCGTGTTTTTGTGGCAGAGAGCCTCTACCGTGCGTGGAGTATTACTACAAATCATCCTTACCACCGGGAATAGCCGGTAGTGACAGCAACAGAGTGAAATAAAGCAGCGGGATGAAAATAGAACGTAACCCTTTTCGCGACTATACGGCCGAAGCCGCCCTGTTTGTGCGCCGCGCCCTGGTGGCGTTTTTTATCATTCTGGTGCTTACCTGCGTCCTGGTTGTCAATCTGTATAATCTGCAAATCGTTCGTTTTGAAGATTACAGCACCCGTTCAAACGGAAACCGCATCAGACTGGTGCCTATCGCCCCCAGCCGCGGCATTATTTACGATCGTAACGGAACGCCGCTAGCGCTGAACCGCACTATTTACCAGTTGGAACTGATGCCTGAAAAGGTTGACGACCTCAAGGCCACGCTACAGGCCTTGCGTTCGGTGGTTGATCTCACCGATGACGATATCACCAACTTTGAAAAAGAGCGTAAACGTTCACGCCGCTTCGTCCCCATCCCGGTCAAAACGGCACTGACCGAAGTTCAGGTCGCCCGTTTTGCGGTCAATCAATTCCGGTTCCCAGGCGTTGAAGTAAAAGGCTATCAACGCCGTTACTACCCTTACGGCTCCGCCCTCACCCACGTTATCGGTTATGTTTCGAAGATCAACGATCGCGATGAGGAGCGCCTGGATAAAGACGGCCTTCTGGCTAACTATGCCGCCACTCACGATATCGGCAAACTGGGAATCGAACGCTATTACGAAAACACCCTGCACGGTAAAACCGGTTATGAAGAAGTTGAAGTCAATAACCGGGGCCGAGTGATCCGCCAGTTGCACGAGCAGCCCCCCTCTGCCGGTAAGGATATCTATCTGACGATCGATCTCAACCTGCAGCGCTATATCGAGCAATTATTGGTTGGCAGCCGAGCAGCCGTGGTGGTCAGCGATCCGCGCACCGGGGGTATCTTGGCCATGGTGTCCAACCCAAGCTACGACCCAAACCCGTTTGTTGACGGTATCTCCAACAAGGAGTACCAGGGTTTACTCAATGATGCCAACCGCCCACTGATTAACCGCGCCACACAAGGTGTTTATCCGCCAGCCTCAACGGTAAAACCCTACATTGCCGTTTCAGCGCTCAGTGCCGGGGTGATCACCAAAAATACCGTGGTGTTCGATCCTGGCTGGTGGCAACTGCCTGGTTCTGAAAAACGCTACCGCGACTGGAAAAAGTGGGGCCATGGTCGCCTTAATGTCACCAAAGCGCTGGAAGAGTCTGCGGATACCTTCTTCTACCAAGTCGCTTACGATATGGGCATTGATCGCCTGTCGAGCTGGTTGAGCAAGTTCGGTTACGGGGACTATACCGGTATTGATCTTTCCGAAGAGCGTTCAGGGCTGATGCCTACGCGTGACTGGAAGTTCAAACGGTTCAAAAAACCGTGGTATCAAGGGGATACCATTCCGGTCGGCATCGGCCAGGGTTATTGGACCGCAACGCCGGTTCAGATGGCCAAGGCGCTGAACACCCTGATCAACGACGGCAATGTCAAGATACCGCACCTGATGCTAAGTACCAGAGTCAACGGCGTACTTGTTCCCTATCGCCAGGAAGAGAACAAACAGATCGGGGATATTCATTCCGGTTTCTGGGAAATTGCCAAGGACGGTATGTATGGTGTCGCCAACCGGCCAAACGGTACGGCGCGCAAGTTCTTTGAGGGAACACCCTACAAAGCCGCAGCAAAATCAGGGACTGCTCAGGTATTTGGCTATGAGACCTATAACGCCCACAAGCTCGCCGAGCACCTGCGCGACCACAAATTGATGACCGCCTTTGCACCCTTTGATAACCCAACGGTTTCAGTAGCTATCATTCTGGAGAACGGCGGTTCAGGCCCAGCGGTGGGGACCATCACGCGCCAGATCCTCGACCACATCCTGTTGGGCGACAACAATACACAACTACCGGATGCAGCACTGCTGCCGCCAGGTACCGAAGGTGATTAAGGTAGAACATGACTGAAAGCCAACAAAAAGGCTCTATCTGGACCAAAATCCATATCGACCCCACATTTCTGTTATTCATTCTAGCGTTGCTGGTCTATAGCGCCATCGTTATGTGGAGCGCCAGCGGCCAGGATGTCGACATGATGGAACGCAAAATCGGCCAGATCCTAATGGGGCTGATTGTGATGGGAGTGATGGCGCAGATCCCGCCACGTGTCTATGAAAGCTGGGCCCCCTATCTCTATATTTTCTGTGTGATCCTGCTGATCCTGGTGGATGCTTTCGGTCAGATCAGTAAAGGGGCACAGCGTTGGCTGGATCTAGGCTTTGTGCGCTTCCAGCCTTCAGAAATTGCTAAAATTGCCGTACCGTTAATGGTTGCGCGTTTCATGAACCGCGATGTCTGCCCCCCCTCGCTGAAGAATACCGGCATTGCCTTGGTACTGATCTTCTTGCCAACCTTGCTGGTGGCAGCACAGCCTGATTTGGGCACGTCTATTCTGATCGCCGCATCCGGCCTGTTTGTGCTGTTCCTGTCGGGGATGAGCTGGAAACTGATTGCCCTCGCCGCAGTGTTGTTGGCAGCCTTTATTCCGGTGTTATGGTTCTTCCTGATGCACGGATACCAGCGTGACCGTGTGATGATGCTGCTTGACCCGGAAAGCGATCCGCTAGGTGCCGGCTATCATATAATTCAGTCAAAAATCGCTATTGGCTCCGGCGGCCTATCGGGTAAAGGCTGGTTACACGGCACGCAGTCTCAGTTGGAATTCCTACCGGAACGCCATACCGACTTCATCTTTGCCGTGTTGGCGGAAGAGCTTGGCCTGATCGGCGTTCTGGTGTTGCTGGTGCTGTATCTGATGGTGATTATCCGTGGGCTGATGATCGCCGCACGGGCACAGACGACTTTTGGCCGCGTGATGGTCGGGGGGTTGATGCTGATCCTGTTTGTCTATGTATTTGTTAACATTGGCATGGTAAGTGGCATTTTACCGGTGGTTGGCGTACCTTTGCCTTTGGTCAGCTATGGGGGATCTGCATTGATCGTGCTCATGGCGGGATTCGGCATTGTGATGTCGATCCACACGCATCGGAAAATGCTATCTAAGAATCTATAAGAGGTGATTAATGCGTAAGGAATGGCTTTGGGTCGGCGCAATGGCAATGGCGGTATTACTTTCAGCCTGTACGACCACGATGGAGGAAACACCCGCCCCACAACAACCCTACAACGGGCCGGTGACTGAAATTGGCGGTGCTGAGCCACGCTATGAGCCGTATAACCCCCGCGCACTGCAGGATTATGAGGTAAATGGCAATACTTATCGCATTATCCAAGATCCACAAAACTTCTCGCAAACCGGTCTTGCTGCCTGGTACGGTGAAGAAGCGAACGGCAACACAACCGCCATTGGTGAGCAGTTCGATCCCAATGCCCTGACAGCCGCGCATCCTACCCTGCCGATCCCGAGCTACGTTCGTGTCACTAACCTGGCTAATGGCCGTCAACTGGTGGTGCGCGTAAACGATCGTGGCCCTTACACTCCAGGCCGTATTATCGATTTGTCTAAATCCGCTGCCGACCGCCTCAATTTATCCAGCAATACCAAGGTGAAGGTCGACTTTATCAACGTTGCTCCAGATGGCTCCTTGAGCGGTCCTGGCACCGTAGGTACGGTCGTCGCCAAACAGAGCTACGCCCTGCCCGCGCGCCCGAGTCTTGGTTCAAGCAATATGGGTACGCCAATACAGCAAGAAACTCCAGCGGCCTCGGGTGTCGCCGTCCTCCCGGTTGACAATAGCGCACTGAACAACGACGACAGCAGCAATGATGCAACAGTGTCCGACGCTCCCCGCAGTGGCGGGTTTCTGGGTGCACCAAGGCCTCTACCAGCAGGTGTTCTGGAGGGTTCGGAGCCTCAACCGGTCATCAGTGCTCCCGCTAGCGTAACCGCGGTTGCCGCAACAGCAAGCAGCACAAGCGGCCGATTTGTAGTTCAGGTTGGAGCACTGAGCAGTGCCGAACGTGCGCAAAGTTGGCAGCAACAGTTGAGCCAGCAATTTGGGGTGCCAGGTCACGTCTCAGCCAATGGCAGCGTCTATCGCGTTCAAATGGGCCCGTTCGATAACCGCCAACAGGCAGCCCTGTTGCAGCAACGCCTGGCTAGCGAAGCACAGCAACAGTCCTTTATCACTGCTGCACCTTAAGGCGTAAAGCCCAGTGGCGGCGTTCACGTGCAACTCTCAATTGCACGTGAACGCCGCTGGCGGGAAATTGAGAGGCTCAGCCTAATATTTAGCTGAAACATTTCCTTTCAGCTAAATGTGTGTAAACCACCATCAGTCGGATGAATGACTAATGCCTGCCGTGAGCCCATCTGCTATAGTGTGGCTCGTTTTCAATTTAATCTCATGGATGTTGTAGTCTCACTCATGAAATATGTAACTTCTTTCCGCTTAATCAAGAGCATCACGCTCGGCACCGTCATCGCGATAGGCGCAGCGTCAATTGCACATGCAGACGACGTTAATATCAAAACCATGATCCCAGGTGTGCCGCAAATTGATGCGGAAGCTTACATCCTGATTGATTACAACTCAGGCAAGGTATTGGCAGAATCGAATGCCGACGCGCGCCGTGATCCCGCCAGCCTAACCAAAATGATGACCAGTTACGTTATCGGCCAGGCACTGAAATCCGGTAAGATTGGCCAGGAAGACATGGTAACTATCGGCCAGGATGCCTGGGCGACGGGCAACCCGGTATTCAAAGGCTCTTCGCTGATGTTCCTGAAGCCGGGCGATCGCGTACCCGTTTCCAAACTGACCCGCGGCATCAATTTGCAATCTGGCAATGATGCCTGTGTTGCAATGGCAGATTACGTCGCTGGCAGCCAGGATGCCTTCGTTAACCTGATGAATACCTACGTCAAGCAACTGGGCCTGCAAAACACCCACTTCCAGACCGTGCATGGCCTGGATGCCGAAGGGCAATTCAGTTCAGCACGTGATATGGCCCTGATCGGCCAGGCGTTGATTCGCGACGTCCCTGATGAATATGCCATCTATAAAGAAAAAGAGTTCACCTTTAACAATATCCGCCAGCTAAACCGTAATGGTCTGCTGTGGGATACCAGCCTTAATGTGGATGGGATTAAGACCGGCCACACTGATGCTGCAGGCTACAACCTGGTGGCTTCGGCGACAGAAGGTCAGATGCGCCTGATTTCCGCCGTACTGGGTGGCAGAACGTTTAAAGGCCGTGAAACGGAAAGCAAAAAACTGCTGACCTGGGGTTTCCGCTTCTTCGAAACCGTCTCACCGCTGAAGGCTGGGAAAGAATTCGCTTCCGAGCCCGTATGGTTTGGTGATGCTGACCGCGTTGAATTGGGCGTAGACAAAGATGTCTATCTGACTATTCCACGTGGCCGTATGAAAGACCTGAAAGCCAGCTATGTGCTTACCACCCCAGAAATTCATGCCCCGCTAGCTAAAAACCAGGTTGTTGGCAGCATCAACTTCCAGTTGGATGGCAAAACGATCGATCAGCGTTCGCTGGTCGTATTGAACGAAGTGAAAGAAGGCGGTTTCTTCAGCCGCATGGTGGATTACATCCGACTGATGTTCCACCATTGGTTCGGTTAACCCTTGAATTGGGCGATTTCGACCCCACATAATGATCAATATTAACTCCCGCTCCTGCGGGAGTTATAATTTTTAGACTAGCGACACCCATGGAGCGCATTCACATGCAAAAAACTAAACTGAACGAACTGCTCGAATTCCCTTGCTCGTTTACTTACAAAGTCATGGGGCTGGCACAACCCGAGCTGGTAGACCAGGTGGTTGAAGTGGTGCAACGTCATGCTCCTGGTGATTACAATCCACAGGTTAAACCAAGCAGCAAAGGTAATTACCAATCCGTTTCTATCACTATCACCGCCACCGATATCGATCAGGTGGAAACTCTGTATGAAGAGTTGGGCAACCTTGAGATTGTTCGCATGGTGCTGTAATTTCTGCGTAAAAACCGCTTTGCAACCCGGTACAAGCCTTCACTTGTCCGGGTTGTCTATTTAAGCCGTGGTGGTCGATAACAGGTAGAGGGATAAACGCTGGTCGCAGACCAGAGCGCCCGGTATAATACTTTTTACCACTTCCGTAACCTGATGATGCCTTGCTTGCAACACAATAAGATCATTCTGCGCCAACTGGGGTTACAGCCCTATGAACCTGTATCCCAAGCCATGCACTACTTTGCCGATAACCGCAGCGCATCTACACCTGATGAGTTATGGCTGGTTGAGCATTATCCTGTGTTCACCCAAGGCCAGGCAGGTAAAGCAGAGCATGTGTTGGCTCCTGGCGATATCCCGGTGATACAGAGCGATCGCGGAGGCCAAGTCACCTACCATGGCCCCGGCCAACAGGTGCTGTATGTGATGGTGGATCTGAAACGCGGCAAAGTGGGCGTACGCCAACTGGTTTCTGCCCTCGAAGATACCGTTATCAATACGCTCGCTCACTTCAAGATCGAATCTCGTGCGCGCCCTGACGCACCCGGTGTTTACGTCGGTGAACAGAAAATTTGTTCATTAGGCTTACGGATCCGCAAAGGCGGTTCGTTTCACGGCTTGGCCCTGAATATTGAGATGGACCTGTCCCCTTTCCAGCGTATCAATCCCTGTGGTTATGCAGGCATGCAAATGACCCAAGTCAGCGCGCTGGTACCTGGTATTGGCATAGCAGATGTACATCCAATTCTGATCAAGGAATTTGTTCATTTACTCGGCTACCAGATGGTCGAGCTTCGTAACTGGAACCTGCACAATTATGAGTAAACCGATTCAGATGGAACGCGGCGTTAAATACCGCGACGCAGATAAGATGGCGTTGATCCCGGTAAAAACGGTGGTCACCGAGCGGCAGGAGCTGTTACGTAAACCTGAGTGGATGAAAATCAAACTCCCTGCCGACTCTACACGCATTCAAGGCATTAAAGCCGCAATGCGTAAGAACGGTCTGCACTCGGTTTGCGAAGAAGCCTCTTGCCCAAACCTGTCAGAGTGTTTTAACCACGGTACAGCCACCTTCATGATCCTGGGGGCGATCTGCACCCGTCGTTGCCCATTCTGTGACGTGGCCCATGGCCGTCCGGTTGCGCCAGACACCAATGAACCTGAAAAACTGGCACAAACCATTGCCGATATGGCCCTGCGTTATGTGGTTATTACCTCGGTTGATCGCGACGATCTTCGCGATGGCGGTGCCCAACACTTTGCAGACTGTATTGCGGCCATCCGTGCAAAGAGCCCGAATATCAGGATTGAAACCCTGGTGCCAGACTTCCGGGGCAGAATGGATCGCGCACTGGAGATCCTCACCGCCACGCCACCCGACGTGTTTAACCACAACCTGGAGAACGTACCACGTATTTATCGCCAGGTACGCCCAGGGGCCAATTACGAATGGTCACTAAAACTGCTGGAGCGTTTTAAGGAAAGCCATCCGGATATCCCGACCAAATCGGGTTTAATGGTTGGCTTGGGGGAAACCAATGCGGAAATCGTGGAAGTCATGCGGGATCTGCGCCGTCATGGTGTGACTATGCTGACGCTCGGCCAATATTTGCAGCCAAGCCGCCATCATCTCCCTGTACAACGCTATGTCAGCCCAGCGGAATTTGATGAGATGAAAGCAGAAGCATTGGCTATGGGATTTACCCACGCAGCATGCGGCCCGTTTGTCCGTTCTTCGTACCATGCAGATTTGCAGGCGAAAGGGATAGAAGTGAAGTAAATCGGGTAATATTTTGTTACGCTTCACCGAATAATAAAATATACAAACGGATGCCTTCAGGTATCCGTTTTTTATTCTTCAAATGGAAAGTATGCTTAAATGTCTTTCTTTTCCACGCTCTGCTGAGCAGATTGGTTTTCAGCCAAGTTTTGCGCAGGAGGAGTATCATCACCGACAGCCTTTTTAAAACCTTTCAGCGCAGCTCCCAGATCCGCCCCCAAAGTTCGCAATTTGCTGGTACCAAACAGCAAGACAATCAACACTGCAATAACCAGTAGCTTGGTAATACTGATACCTTCCATATTCACCTTCTTTATTCAACTATGCCGCAGAAAGCGGCGAGGAAACAAACATCGTTTAAGAGTATTAAGCGACTTTCCACCGGCTAAAACAAAGTGAACATGTAACAGAGTGAGATCTTCCAGAGGCGTTCTATATTCACCATACTTCAAGCTGCATGGGTGTTAGCTTCGTCCGGCTACTTGATGGGCCTCACCCCGCCGGGGCCGCTGCAAGCAGCGTTCAAATCTGCTCCAGGCACCAGTCACATAGTGGCTATGCTCCTGGCGACTCTCAGACATGCCGCCTACATGAAACTCGAATTATTTTGGGCATATGCTTTAATTATAAGGCATGTTTCCAGCTATTCTGCTTTTATTAAGGACATGATAGTCTAGTTTAATTAAACTCAGGGAGTCGTTGGATGCCAATCGCGCTATCGAACACTAATACCCGGCGTTCAGGCCTCAGTTTTGCCAAGCGAATCTATCAACCTCGCATCGTTGGCCTGGGGATTGGTTTCTTTTGCGTGCTTGCCGCTCTTTATCCTCTGCATCCACCCGTTATTGTTTGGGTCCTGCTATTTTTTAATGGTTTTATTTGGCCGCATATCGCTTATCAATTGTCAATCCGTGCCGAAAATCCATTCTCAACAGAGATCCGTAATCTTTTGATAGATTCGCTAATGGGCGGCGTATGGATTGCGATAATGGGCTTCAACGCGCTACCGACTGTGGTGATCCTGTCTATGATGGGAATGAATAATATTGCCTCCGGCGGACAACACCTGTTTTTCAAAGGATTGGCAGCCCAAATCATTGGGGCAGTAGTCACCAGCGCATTGCTAGGTTTTCACTTCAATCCCCAAACCTCCCTGCAGCAGGTATACCTTTGTTTACCGATGATTTTCATCTATCCGGTATTTCTTGGTCTAGTTACCTATCGTACTGCAAAGCGCCTGGCGGAAAAGAAGCAGGAGCTACTACGAATCAGCATGCGCGATGGCTTAACTGGCCTCTACAACCGTCGTCATTGGGAACACCTATTACATAATCAATTTGACAGTTGCCAACGCTATGAGCACGCAGCCACGCTGATCCTGATGGATGTTGACCGTTTCAAAATGATCAACGATACCTTTGGTCATGCTCTGGGTGATGAAGCCCTGATCGTCCTGGCAGAAGAACTGGTGCTGGGATTCCGTACCGTAGATATTGTTGGCCGCTACGGCGGCGACGAATTTGGTGCTGTGCTGCCTAACACAACGGCCGAGCAGGCGAGTCAGGCAATAAAACGTATCCAGGATAGATTGAATGAAATGACCTTCCGCGAGGCGCCGGATTTGAAGCTGCATATCAGTGCCGGTGTAGCGGATTACCGACCAGAAATGGGGGGCTACCAAGAGTGGTTGAAAGCCGCAGATAACGCTCTGTATAGGGCCAAGAAAAATGGTCGCAACCGCCTGGAGCATGCAGTATCACAGTGTTAACCCAGCCATTTCTCTTGCCTGCTTATGAACATAGCAGGCGATCAATCAGCGGGTCTCGCATGGCTTCCTTACGTGAAAACCGTCGATACTACAAAAGGGATGCGCCAAGGTGTAAAATTCATGATGCTTGGTGAAAACAACCAGGCAGAAAACGGAGATGGCATTCCTCCATAACCGCCATTGCTGGCTGATGATGTCTACGCAATCTCTCAGAGAGGTGCGTAGCGTTACGCCCAAACCTTTCTGAGGTTTATCTATTTCCTAAAGGGTTTATCAAGCATGTTGAGTTCTTTACTGGCAGTTTTCGTTGGCGGTGGTTTGGGAAGTATGCTGCGTTGGGCAGTAAGCCTCAAAATGAATCCATTACATCAGCATATTCCGTTAGGCACGCTGTCTGTCAATCTTCTGGGGGGGTTTATCATCGGCCTGGCCATGGCGCTGTTTGCCCGCATGACGCATATCGATAGCAATTTGAAACTGCTGATCACTACCGGTTTTTGCGGTGGCCTAACCACGTTTTCTACTTTTTCGCTTGAAGTGGTGTATTTACTGCAGGACGGGCGCTTTTTCTGGGCTATTACGAATATGTTGATCAATCTTGCCGGCTCGTTGGCGATGACACTGCTGGCCTTTATGCTGATTCGTTGGATCTGCGGGCAATAGATTGCGCCCTTCCAAGATACACGAGTCGGCGTATCTTGCGCCACACCTGGCAAATAGCCAATAAAAAACCCGCTCATAGAGCGGGTTTTAAGAATTTTGGCTACTGTAGCTTAGATAGCGATAACGTTAGCAGCAGATGGCCCTTTGGCACCGTTCGTGATTTCAAATTCTACACGCTGGCCTTCAGCAAGAGTTTTGAAACCATTGCTAGCGATGGCAGAGAAGTGAACAAAAACGTCTTTGCTACCATCTTCCGGAGTAATGAAGCCGAAACCTTTGGATTCATTAAACCACTTAACGCTACCTTTAATCTTAGACATCAAACTTACCTTTAACGTGAATGTAAGACACAAAATGTGTGTCATGTACAGTACAGCAATTAGATGGGATTTTGTCCACAACCTAGATCACATAAAATCGATAAAAAGTGAAAAAATCCGCAATCATGAAGATTTAGTAATTTCTACGGCTACCGATTGGCGATAGAGCAACCAGATCCTCCAGCGTCGACTTGAAAGAGAGCTCCTTTACCACCTAGCGCGACTCAATTCTAAGCCCTGTCACTACAGGGCATTCCGCGCTATCATAAATACTGTTTCGAACGACTTTATGAGAAAGACAATGAACGGCAAGATAACGACTTTTTTTGAAGACAAAGGCTTCGGTTTTATCACCGATGAAAACGGGGAAAATCGTTATTTTCACGTGATTAAAGTGCAAAACCCTGAGTTGATTAAAAAAAATGCTCTGGTGACTTTTGAACCAACCAACAACGCTAAAGGGCCGTCAGCCTTCGCTGTAAAAATCCAGGCACCAAGCAAATACATCACTATTGCCAATGAGAGAATTAAAATCTCCAGCATTCAATCCTTCCATACCTTCACCAAAGAACTACCGGTAAAAGCGGATGTAGATAAAGAAAATACGGTACTTTCAGTGGGTTTGCTGATGAATCGTATCCGTCCGCAGGCAGCGGAAACGCCCAAAGCTATGGAAACAGTGCGAATGCTATCGATCTTGACCTTCCAGAAGATTACGCACACCTTCTCAGAACATGAGATCGATATTGATGAAACATTACGAGCATTAAAAGCGCTATACCCAAAATAATTCGAGTTGCTTGTAGGCGGCAACTGAGCCTCAGGGATGAGGCTCATTAACCCCCAGGAGCTTACTCAGGTAAGTGACTGGGGTGAAAGACAAATATGCTTGGCAGATTTGAACGCTGCTTGCAGCGGCCCCGAAGGGGCGAGGCCCGACATGGGCCGAGTAACGCAGCCAACAACCAAGCAATTTGAAGTATGAAGAGTATATAAAGCGGAAAAACAATCAAAGCAATTTACCATGACCTGTGTTAGCGTAGGTTTTCACCTGACACAGGTACACGCCATGTCTGAATCCAAGAGCGTTAAAGGCTTCAATAACCGTACCACCCAAATTGTCTGTCCCAAGTGTGCTTATGTAACGCAACAACAGTGCTCAAAACTGCGTCAACACAACACACTGATTTGCCCTAATTGCGGCACCCAATTTGCTCCTAAACAGGGTTAATACACTATTTGAATATGACATGACTCTGGCGTTTACCGGTGGACGAGTTAAATGACTCAACGCGATTCCTGCCTTGAGTTTTGGCTCGATAAAGTGCGATATCCGCCATATTCATTAATTGTTCCAATGATTTCACTTCATTCATTGCCAAACTTGCGACACCAACGCTAATGGTGATGCGTAACTGCACATTACCATCAAGGTTCATTTCGTCGTTTTCTATCCTTTTGCGCAAATACTCTCCCAATGCAAGCGCCTGCATGCCTAATGCTCTAGGCATCATGATGGCGAATTCCCCGCCACTCAGACGGCCAAACAACTGGTCATGACGTATTTCACGTCGAAACATATGTGAGAAAGCCACCAGAACGCGATCGCCAATGGCATGGCCATGCGTATCGTTGAGCAATTTGAAATGGTCGATGTCGATCAACAGCAGTGACACGGCTTCTTTCGACTGATTTTTATGCTCCAGCATCAACCTGGCCTGCCGCATAAAGGCACTGCGCACCATTGCCCCCGTCAGAAAGTCATGATTGACACTGTGTTCCAGCCTGCGTAGCAATTTGCGGTTGACAGCAATAGAGCTGGATAAAATCAACGGGCCCATGACCAGCATAGCAATACCTAATCGTGCCGACATCAGCGTATCCATGATTGCTCCACGGGTTCCCGGTGTTCCATACAGCATCAGATTGGCAGAAATACTGGTAATTTCTGTCATACCGGTGAGGAGTGCCAACAGGGTTACCGTAAATAGCTCATAACGAACGGCACACCACAACAATGCAGGGATCGGAAAAGCAATTGCCCCCGGTCCACCAATGTACACACTGAAAGCCAACGAAAACAGCAACGCCAATAGAGGGAGACAAGCCCGCCACTGTCCGCTTAACCGAACGCGCAGCAAGTGCCTTAGGCGGGGAGCAGCCAGACAAACTGGCAAAATCAATAAGTTAGTAGAAAACTGCTCGGTAAACCAAGCCATCCAGGCATTAAATACCGTATTACTATAGCGGCTGTCGGTACTCAATAATGACAGCGAAGCAGCCACTACAGCCCCTAGCAGGCAGGCAGTGAAGACATAGAGGATTGCCTGAGGCTTTCCCATACGCCGCTGGGACTGCGGCAATATAAGCATCACCCCATAGCCAGTCGCAATCAGCGCCATATTGCAAACATTCAGCCAAATCGAAAGTGACCAACTCTCTCCAGTTATCAGGTCAGCGGCGACCATCCCTATGTACATCGCTGTCCACCCTGCCGGAGTAGCATAGGCAGGTTTGCGTATCATCAAGCCAAGCAATATGGCATTCACTGGCCAAAACAGAGCAAGCGCCCCGTACGGGCTGGTAAGAATGCCGAACAAAGAAAGCAGGAACGTCAGCAGGAATATATTAACCAGTAGTATCGTCGCAGGTAGACGCTGTTTGGGATATGTCTCAACACTCATAGTCTAATCCATGAGGTGATGACAACCGCAATGACTATTAGCATAGACACATTCCCGGCAAAGTAAGAATTGAAATAATCATCATTAAAAACAACTGAGTAAACCTGTTAAAAACCGCCTAATGCCATATTTAACCAAGTCAGGTTAACACGTTAAGCAGTTCGCATGTTTTAGGATCCTTCTTGACCCCTTCATAACACAGACAAGCATAGTATCAAGATGATATATACTCGTCATACTTCAAATTGCTTGGTTGTTGGCTGCCTTCGTTCACCCCAGTCACTTACCTGAGTAAGCTCCTGGGGATTCGCTCAGTTGCCGCCTACAAGCAACTCGAATTATTTTGGGTATAGCTCGGAAAATTATCAAAAAGTAAGAAATCAAAACAATATTGAGCATGCATTTAGAAATCTCTAACCATTACAGTTATTTTCCTGTAAATAGCGCAGAAGAGCAATGATAAATCCCGTAAAACTTCATCCATTCGTAAAGAAGCGAACACTCCTAATCACTGTTACTGAGCGGGTTAGCGGCTTTTTCATCGGTTCACGTTGTTACGTGTAGAGAAACTTTAAAAAACCTTAGGTATTCATGATCTCATCAGGCAACACTTCAATATTTTCTGACCGACTTTATTCAAACTTCAGGCTCCAAAATAACCATAATAAAAACAAGCCTACAATTATCAGTATTATTCATTAAGTTAATCTACGCTATTAAATTTGTGTTCATTTATTTCAAATAATCAGCCTGATGGGCATTTATCTTCCCATAACTAATTGAGAAATCAATAAAGCATCGAGTGCTGAACATTGAATAGGTGACCAAGTTGACTGAAAGTTACCAGCATCTGTGCATCGTACAGTATTCGTGTCTATACTTTTTACACGCCTGTTAATCTTGAATAAATTTACACTTTGCTTGTGTGTCTGTTTGACTGCCTGACGTTGTGTTCAACAATCTGCCTTACTTAAGTAAACCGTTTAATACGGAACATGAACTACTGTGCCATAAACTAGAATGGGGCAATAAACATGAAGAAACGTCGCCTTTCAAAATCAAAGCCCTTCAAAAAAATATTCAGAAAATCAAACTTATCCGTCTCATTAGCCTGGGCCAATATTGTCACACAGGCACTGTTCCCGCTGGGTGTCGCCTTCACCCCAGCTGTTATGGCAGAAACGTCAACCAAAAAGCGCGCGTCGACGCGAGAAGAGCAGGCAACGGCAACGGCCGCCACCCGACTGGCAAATGTCCTTTCCAGCAACGATGCGACGCAGTCGGCCGAATCCCTTGCCCGTGGTGTTGCAACCAGCAAGGGCAATGAAGCCGTCGAACAATGGCTAAACCAGTTCGGCAGTGCCAGGGTCCAATTGGATCTTGACGATGACATGACGCTCAAAGGCAGCGAGGTGGATGCCCTTTTTTCCATCGAGGACACCCCGAGCGCCCTGACCTTCAGCCAATTGGGGATCCACTCAAGCAATACTGATGGCGACCTCACGCTAAACCTGGGTTTTGGGAAACGCCATTTTCTTGCGGACCAAATGTTAGGCTACAACCTGTTTCTAGATCGCGATATTCAGGGGCATCACTCACGGGGTGGGCTGGGTGCCGAATACATGCGCGACAACCTGCGGCTCTCAACCAATACCTACCTGGCTCTGGACGGGTGGAAAGACTCGGAAAACCTGGCCGGATACAATGAAAAAGTCGCCAGCGGTTTTGATGTGCGTGCTGAGGGCTATCTGCCTTCGCTGCCGCAATTGGGCGGTAAGGTAAACTATGAGCAATATTTCGGCGATAAAGTGGGGCTGTTCGGCAAAGACAAGCTCCAGTCCAATCCGCGTGCCATTACCTTTGGCGTTAATTACACACCGATCCCCTTGATTACCTTCGGCGTTGACCATAAGCAAGGGACTGAAGGCCTGCAGGATACCCACTTCAATCTCGCGTTTAACTATGCCTTTGGGACGTCGCTGTCAAAACAGACACAGGCCTCGAGCGTGGCGGCCAAACGCAGCCTGGAAGGCAGCCGCTATGAGCTGGTCAATCGCAATAATGAAATCATCCTGCAGTATGAGGAACAGGCACAACTCAGCGTCTCCCTGCCGCCAACGCTACAGGGAAATACCGGGCAAACGCTCGCGTTAGAGGTTAAAACCACCAGTAAAAACGGGGTGGCACGCTACGCGTGGGATGACAGCCTGTTGACCGCCGCTGGCGGCAAGATTATCGGCAGTGGCGCTAACTGGCAGGTCACGCTGCCCGCGTATGTGCCCGGGGGTAACAACGGCTACCCGCTCAGTCTGGTGGTCTACGATAACGCCGGTAATCAATCCCAGGCGGCCCAGACGCAGATCACGGTGACCGGATACGGTGTTGAGGGTCTGCAGGCCACCCTTAGGTCTAACCAGGACACCCTGCTGGCAGACAGCCAATCGAGCACCACCCTCGAACTGGCCTTGACCGATGTGTCTCAGCAACCCCTTTCCGGCATCGCACAATACGTCCAATTGGTGAGCGAGTTTCAACCGCAGCCCCCGACAACGGCGTCCGTCACGCCGGCTAACGCGCGTATCGGCAAGAAGAGCAAGCTGAGTGAACCCGAGAACGCGGCAAGCAAGCCGAGTGCGCAAATGCATACGATAAGCAGCGTTACCGAATCGCCACAAAAGCCCGGGACCTACCTCGCTACGCTGACGGCAGGTAACCAGGAAGGCGTCGTTAACATTACGGCGATCGTGGAAGGCACGCCCCTTGCCAACACCAATGCCAAAGTGACCCTGCTCCCTGCCTCATCGACCGCCACCATCGGCGACAATGCCCTCACAGTGAGTAACAGCGGCAGCACCGTGGCCGACGGCACCACCTCGAATACCGTTTCCCTGCCGGTCACCGATGCCAACGGTGCTCCCCTGCCGGACTATGAAGTCACCTTTACCGTCACTGACACCGCAGGCAATACCACCACCGTCAGCGTCAAGACGGATAAGGACGGCATGGCTACCCTGCCAGTCACCAGTGACAAGGCCGGGACCGTCACCGTTGAGACCCGCGTCGGTGACAAAAACGCCAGTGTCAGTCTCGGCTTCGTTGCCGACAGCAGCACCGCGACCCTCGGCGATGAAGGGCTCACCGCCAGCAAAATAGCCAAGCAAGGGCCCTCTATCGCCGATGGCATTACCCCGAATACGGTTTCGTTATCAGTTACCGATGCCCGCGGCAATCCGTTGGCGGATTATGAAGTCAGCTTTAGCGTCACCGATGCCGGGGGTAATCAAACCACCGTCACCACCAAAACGGACAAGGAAGGGATTGCCACTCTGCCGGTCACCAGCGATAAAGTCGGGACCGTCACCGTCGAGGCCAGCGTCGGGGGTAAAAATGCCAGCATCAGTCTCGACTTTGTCGCCGACAGCAGCAGCGCGACCGTGGCCGACAATGCCCTCACGGCTAACAGCGGCGTTACCGTCGCCGATGGCACTACCGCCAATACCGTCTCGCTGCCGGTCACCGACGCCAACGGCAACCCACTGCCGGACTATGAAGTCACCTTTACCGTCACCGATGCCGCCGGCAATAAAACCACTGTAACAGCCCAAACCGGCAGTGACGGGATCGCCACCCTGCCGGTCACCAGTAACAAAGCAGGGACTGTCACCGTCGAAACCAGCGTTGGCGGCAAGACGGCTTCCGTAGCGCTAGGCTTCGTCGCCGACAGCAGCAGCGCGACCGTGGCCGATAATGCCCTCACGGCTAACAGCGGCGTTACCGTCGCCGATGGAACTACCGCCAATATCGTCTCGCTGCCGGTCACCGACGCCAACGGCAACCCACTGCCGGACTATGCGGTCACCTTTACCGTCACCGACACGGCCGGTAATAAAACCACCGTCACCGCCACCACCGATAAAGACGGCATCGCCACCCTGCCGGTCACCAGTGACAAGGCAGGCTCGGTGAACGTCTCGGTAAACGTTGGCGGCAAGATTGCCACTCTGGATCTGGGCTTTGTCGCCGACAGCCGCACCGCGATGATTGCCGACAATGCCCTCACGGCTAACAGCGGCGTTACCGTCGCCGATGGCACCACCCGTAACACCGTTTCCCTGCCGGTTACCGATGCCAACGGCAACCCACTGCCGGACTATGCGGTCACCTTTACCGTCACCGACCCGGACGGTAATCAAACCACCGTGACTGCCACCACCGATAAAAACGGCATTGCCAGCCTGCCGGTCACCAGTGATAAAGCCGGTACCGTCACCGTGGAAACCAGCGTTGGCGGCAAAGAGGTCAGCGTCGGCGTCGATTTTGTGGCTGACAGCAGCACCGCGACCCTTGCCGATAACGCGCTGACCGCCAGCAACGGCGGCGACACCCCGGCCGACGGCACTACCAGCAACACCGTCTCGCTGCCGGTCACCGATGCCAACGGCAATCCGCTGCCGGACTATGCGGTCACCTTTACCGTCACCGATACGGCCGGTAATAAAACCACCGTCACCGCCACCACCGATAAGGACGGTATTGCCACCCTGCCGGTCACCAGTGACAAGGCGGGTACTGTGTTGGTCGGTACCAGCGTCGGCGGTAAAAACGTCAGCGTCGGCGTCGACTTTGTGGCCGACAGCCGCACCGCCACGATTGCCGATAATGCCCTGACCGCCAGCAATAGCGGCAATACCCTGGCCAATAATATCGCCAGCAATACTGTCTCGCTGCCGGTCACCGATGCCAACGGCAATCCGTTGCCGGATCACGCGGTCACCTTTACCGTCACCGATACGGCTGGGAATAAAACCACCGTTACCGCCACCACCGATAAAAACGGCATTGCCAGCCTGCCGATCACCAGTGATAAAGCCGGCACCATCACCGTTGAGACCAGCGTGGGGGGCAAAGACGCCAGCCTCGGCGTCAACTTCGTTGCCGACAGCAGTACTGCGCGGATTGCCGATAATGCGCTGACCGCCAGCAACAGCGGTAACACCGTGGCCGACGGCGCCACCCGCAATACCGTCTCCCTGCCGGTCACCGATGCCAAGGGCAATCCGCTGCCGGATTATGCGGTCACCTTTACCGTCACCGATACCACCGGTAGTCAAACCACCGTCACCGCCAAGACCGGCAAGGACGGCATTGCCACCCTGCCGGTCACCAGTGATAAGGCGGGCGCTGTTAACGTCTCAGTGAACGTTGGGGGCAAAGAGGCCAGCATCAACCTCGGCTTTGTGGCTGATAGCAACACCGCAACGATTGTCGATAACGCGCTAAAAGCCGACAACAGTGGTACGACGGTCGCCGATGGGTCTACCGCCAATACCGTCTCGCTGCCGGTCACCGATACCCACGGCAATCCGCTGCCGGATTATGCGGTCACCTTTACCGTCACCGACCCGGACGGTAATCAAACCACCGTGACTGCCACCACCGATAAAAACGGCATTGCCAGCCTGCCGGTCACCAGTGATAAAGCCGGTACCGTCACCGTGGAAACGACCGTCGGCGGCAAAGAGGTCAGCGTCGGCGTCGATTTTGTGGCTGACAGCAGCACCGCGACCCTTGCCGATAACGCGCTGACCGCCAGCAACGGCGGCGACACCCCGGCCAACGGCACCGCCAGCAATACCGTCTCGCTGCCGGTCACCGACGCCAACGGCAATCCGCTGCCGGATTATGCGGTCACCTTTACCGTCACCGATACCACCGGTAGTCAAACTACCGTCACCGCCACCACGGATAAAAACGGTATTGCCACCCTGCCGGTCACCAGTGATAAAGCCGGCACCGTCACCGTGGAAACCAACGTTGGTGGCAAGGAGGCCAGCGTCAGCCTCGGCTTTGTAGCAGACAGCAGCACCGCGACCCTTGCGGATAATGCCCTGACCGCCAGCAACGGCGGTGACACCGTGGCCGATGGCACCACGTCCAACACCGTCTCGTTGCCGGTCACCGACGCCAAGGGCAACCCACTGCCGGATTATGCGGTCACCTTTACCGTCACCGACCCGGATGGGGATCAAACCACCGTCACCGCCACCACCGATAAAAACGGTATTGCCACTCTGCCGGTCACCAGTGATAAAGCCGGCACCGTCACCGTGGAAACCAGCGTCGGCGGCAAAGAGGCCAGCGTCAGCCTCGGCTTTGTGGCCGACAGCAGCACCGCCGCCATTGCTGATAATGCCCTCACCGCCAGCAACGGCGGCGACACTCTGGCTAACGGTAATGCCAGCAACACCGTTTCGTTGCCGGTCACCGATGCCAAGGGCAACCCGCTGCCGGACTATGAAGTCACCTTTACCGTCACCGACCCGGATGGGGATCAAACCACCGTCACCGCCACCACCGACGAGAACGGTATTGCCACCCTGCCGGTCACCAGCGATAAGGCCGGCACCGTCACCGTGGAAACCCGCGTCGGCGGCAAGGAGGCCAGCGTCAGCCTCGACTTCGTGGCCGACAGCAGCACCGCGACCATTGCCGATAATGCCCTCACCGCCAGCAACGGCGGCGACACCCTGGCTAACGGTACCGCCAGCAATACCGTCTCGCTGCCGGTCACCGATGCCAACGGCAATCCACTGCCGGATTATGCGGTCACCTTTACCGTCACCGATGCCGGAGGGAATCAAACCACCGTGACCGCCACCACCGACGAGAACGGTATTGCCACCCTGCCGGTCACCAGCGATAAGGCGGGCACCGTCACCGTCGAGACCAGCGTCGGCGGCAAGGAGGCCAGCATCAGCCTCGGTTTCGTGGCTGACAGCAGCACCGCCACCCTCGCTGACAATGCGCTGACCGCCAGCAACAACGGCGACACCGTGGCCGATGGCACCACGTCCAACACCGTCTCGCTGCCGGTCACCGACGCCAACGGCAACCCGCTGCCAGGCTATGAGGTCACCTTTACCGTTACCGATACCACTGGTCAACAAACCACCACCACGATAAAAACAGATAACGACGGTATCGCCAGTCTGCCAGTGACCAGCAACAAAGCCGGAACCGTCTCTGTTTCTGTGGAGATAGGCAACAAGACCGCTGCCGTATATCTGGGCTTCGTCGCCGACAGCGGCACCGCCACCCTTGCGGATAATGCCCTCACCGCCAGCAACGGCGGCGACACTCTGGCTAACGGCACCGCCAGCAACACCGTTTCGTTGCCGGTCACCGATACCCACGGTAATCCACTGCCGGATTATGCGGTCACCTTTACCGTCACCGATACTGCCGGTAATAAAACCACCGTCAGCGTCAAAACGGATAAAGACGGTATCGCCACCCTGCCGATCACCAGCGATAAGGCAGGGGCCGTCATCGTGGAAACCAGCGTCGGCGGCAAGGAGGCCAGCATCAGCCTCGGCTTTGTGGCCGACGGCAGCACTGCCACCCTCGCTGACAATGCGCTGACCGCCAGCAACAACGGCAACACCGTGGCCGATGGCACTACCAGCAACACCGTCTCGTTGCCGGTCACCGACGCCAACGGCAACCCACTGCCGGGTTATGACGTCACCTTTAGCGTCATCGATGCCGCTGGCGATAAAACCACGTTCACAGCAAAAACCGACAAGGATGGCATTGCTACCCTGCCAGTGACCAGTAACAAAGCGGGTACCGTCAGCGTGACAACCAGCGTCGGCGGTAAAGAGGCCAGCATCAGCCTCGGCTTTGTGGCCGACAGCAGCACCGCGACCCTCGCCGACAATGCCCTGAAAGCGACTAACCCCGCCGGTACGGTGGCTAATGGCACCGACACCAACACCGTCTCGTTGCCGGTCACCGATGCCAACGGCAACCCGTTGCCGGATTATGAAGTCACCTTTACCGTCACCGATGCCGGTGGGAATAAAACCCCCGTCACCGCCACCACCGACGAGAACGGTATTGCCACTCTGCCGGTCACCAGCGACAAGGCCGGCACCGTTAACGTTGCGGTGGAAGTCGGAGGCAAAACCAATACCTTGGATCTGGGCTTCATCGCCGACAGCAGCACCGCGACCGTCGCCGATAACGCGCTCAGCGCAACCAACGGCGGCGACACCGTGGCTAACGGCACCGCCAGCAACACCGTCTCGTTGCCGGTCACCGATGCCAACGGCAACCCGCTGCCGGACTATGAAGTCACCTTTACCGTCACCGATGCCGGAGGGAATCAAACCACAGTCACCGCCACCACCGATGAGAACGGTATCGCCACTCTGCCGGTCACCAGCGATAAGGCAGGCACCGTCACCGTGGAAACCAGCGTCGGCGGCAAGGATGTCAGCGTCGGGATCGACTTTGTGGCCGACAGCAGCACCGCGACCCTCGCCGACAATGCCCTGAAAGCGACTAACCCCGCCGGTACGGTGGCTAATGGCACCGACACCAACACCGTCTCGTTGCCGGTCACCGATGCCAACGGCAACCCGTTGCCGGATTATGAAGTCACCTTTACCGTCACCGATGCCGGTGGGAATAAAACCACCGTCACCGCCACCACCGACGAGAACGGTATTGCCACTCTGCCGGTCACCAGCGACAAGGCCGGCACCGTTAACGTTGCGGTGGAAGTCGGAGGCAAAACCAATACCTTGGATCTGGGCTTCATCGCCGACAGCAGCACCGCGACCGTCGCCGATAACGCGCTCAGCGCAACCAACGGCGGCGACACCGTGGCTAACGGCACTGCCAGCAACACCGTCTCCCTGCCGGTCACCGACGCCAAGGGCAATCCGCTGCCGGACTATGAAGTCACCTTTACCGTCACCGACCCGGATGGAAATCAAACCACCGTGACCGCCACCACCGATGAGAACGGTATTGCCACCCTGCCGGTCACCAGCGATAAGGCCGGCACCGTCACCGTGGAAACGACCGTCGGTGGCAAGGAGGCCAGCATTAGCCTCGACTTCGTGGCCGACAACAGCACTGCCACCATCGCCGATAATGCCCTCACCGCCGGAAACGGCGGCGACACCCTGGCCAACGGTACCGCCAGCAATACCGTCTCGTTACCGGTCACCGATGATAACGGCAACCCATTGCCGGATTATGAAATCACCTTTACCGTCACCGATCCGGACGGTCATCAAACCACCGTGACAGCCACCACCGACGAGAACGGTATTGCTACTCTGCCGATCACCAGCGATAAGGCGGGCACCGTCACCGTGGAAACCAGCGTTGGCGGTAAAGATGCCAGCGTCAGCCTCGACTTTGTGGCCGACAGCAGCACCGCGACCATTGCGGATAATGCCCTCACAGCCAGCAACGGCGGCGACACTCTGGCTAACGGCACTGCCAGCAACACCGTCTCCCTGCCGGTCACCGATGCCAAGGGCAACCCGCTGCCGGATTATGAAGTCACCTTTACCGTCACCGATGCCGGAGGGAATCAAACCACCGTTACCGCCACCACCGATGAGAACGGTATTGCTACCCTGCCGGTCACCAGCGACAAAGCCGGCACCGTCACGGTTGAGACCAGCGTCGGCGGCAAAGATGTCAGCGTCGGTATCGACTTTGTGGCCGACAGCAGCACCGCCACCATTGCCGATAATGCCCTGACCGCCGGCAACGGCGGGGACACCGTGGCTAACGGCACCGCCAGCAACACCGTCTCCCTGCCGGTCATCGACGCCAAGGGCAACCCGTTGCCGGACTATGAAGTCACCTTTACCGTCACCGATGCCGGTGGGAATCAAACCACCGTCACCGCCACCACCGATGAGAACGGTATCGCCACCCTGCCGATCACCAGCGATAAGGCGGGTACCGTCACCGTGGAAACCAGCGTCGGCGGCAAAGATGTCAGCGTCGGGATCGACTTTGTGGCCGACAGCAGCACCGCGACCATTGCGGATAATGCCCTCACCGCCAGCAACGGCGGCGACACTCTGGCTAACGGCACTGCCAGCAACACCGTCTCCCTGCCGGTCACCGACGCCAAGGGCAACCCGCTGCCGGATTATGAAGTCACCTTTACCGTCACCGATGCCGGTGGGAATCAAACCACCGTTACCGCCACCACCGATGAGAACGGTATCGCTACCCTGCCGATCACCAGCGATAAGGCTGGGACCGTCACGGTTGAGACCAACGTTGGCGGTAAGGAGGCCAGCGTCAGCCTCGGCTTCGTCGCCGACAGCAGCACCGCGACCATTGCCGATAACGCGCTCAGCGCAACCAACGGCGGCGACACCCTGGCTAACGGCACCGCCAGCAACACCGTTTCGTTGCCGGTCACCGACGCCAAAGGCAACCCACTTCCGGACTATGAGGTGACCTTTACCGTCACCGATGCCGGTGGGAATCAAACCACCGTCACCGCCACCACCGACGAGAACGGTATTGCTACCCTGCCGGTCACCAGCGATAAGGCCGGCACCGTCACCGTGGAAACCAGCGTCGGCGGTAAAAATGTCAGCGTCGGGCTCGACTTCGTTGCCGACAGCAGTACCGCCACCATTGCGGATAATGCCCTGACCGCCAGCAACGGCGGCGACACGGTGGCAGACGGCACCGCCAGCAACACCGTCTCGTTGCCGGTCACCGACGCCAACGGCAACCCGCTGCCGGACTATGAAGTCACCTTTACCGTCACCGATGCCGGAGGGAATCAAACCACCGTGACCGCCACCACTGACGAGAACGGTATTGCCACCCTGCCGGTCACCAGCGACAAGGCCGGCACCGTTAACGTCGAGGTGGAGATCGGAGGCAAAACCAATACCTTGGATCTGGGCTTCATCGCAGACAGCAGCACCGCGACCATTGCTGATAACACCCTGACCGCCGGCAACGGCGGCGACACCCTGGCTAACGGCACCGCCAGCAACATCGTCTCGTTGCCGGTCACCGACGCCAAGGGCAACCCGCTGCCGGACTATGAAGTCACCTTTACCGTCACCGATGCCGGCGGGAATCAAACGACCGTCACCGCCACCACCGACGAGAACGGTATCGCTACCCTGCCGATCACCAGCGATAAGGCGGGCACCGTCACCGTGGAAACCAGCGTCGGCGGCAAAGATGTCAGCGTCGGGATCGACTTTGTGGCCGACAGCAGCACCGCGACCATTGCGGATAATGCCCTCACCGCCGGCAACGGCGGCGACACCCTGGCTAACGGCACCGCCAGCAACACCGTCTCGTTGCCGGTCACCGACGCCAACGGCAACCCGCTGCCGGACTATGAAGTCACCTTTACCGTCACCGACCCGGATGGGAATAAAACTACCGTCACCGCCACCACCGACGAGAACGGTATCGCTACCCTGCCGGTCACCAGCGATAAGGCGGGTACCGTCACCGTGGAAACCAGCGTCGGCGGCAAGGATGTCAGCGTCGGTATCGACTTTGTGGCCGACAGCAGCACCGCGACCATTGCCGATAATGCCCTCACCGCATCCAACGGCGGCGACACGGTGGCTAACGCTAATGCCAGCAACACCGTTTCGTTGCCGGTCACCGATGCCAAGGGCAACCCGCTGCCGGATTATGAAGTCACCTTTACCGTCACCGATGCCGGAGGGAATCAAACCACCGTCACAGCTACTACTGATAAAAACGGCGTTGCCACTCTGCCGGTCACCAGCGATAAGGCCGGCACCGTTAACGTCGCGGTGGAGGTCGGAGGCAAAACCAATACGCTGGATCTGGGCTTCATCGCCGACAGCAGCACCGCGACCATTGCTGATAACACCCTGACCGCCGGCAACGGCGGCGACACCGTGGCTAACGGCACTGCCAGCAACACCGTTTCGTTGCCGGTCACCGATGCCAAGGGCAACCCGCTGCCGGACTATGAAGTCACCTTTACCGTCACCGATGCCGGTGGGAATCAAACCACCGTCACCGCCACCACCGACGAGAACGGTATTGCTACCCTGCCGATCACCAGCGACAAGGCTGGCACCGTTAACGTGGAAACCAGCGTCGGCGGCAAAGATGTCAGCGTCGGGATCGACTTTGTGGCCGACAGCAGCACCGCGACCCTTGCCGATAACGCGCTGACCGCCAGCAACGGCGGCGACACCCTGGCTAACGGTACTGCCAGCAACACCGTATCTCTGCCAGTCACCGACGCCAAGGGCAACCCGCTGCCGGATTACGCGGTCACCTTTACCGTCACCGATGCCGGTGGGAATCAAACCACCGTCACCGCCACCACTGATGAAAACGGTATCGCCACCCTGCCGATCACCAGCGATAAGGCCGGCACCGTCACGGTTGAGACCAGCGTCGGCGGCAAAGATGTCAGCGTCGGTATCGACTTTGTGGC
Organism: Serratia aquatilis; assembly: GCF_044865145.1. Classification (NCBI taxonomy): domain Bacteria; kingdom Pseudomonadati; phylum Pseudomonadota; class Gammaproteobacteria; order Enterobacterales; family Yersiniaceae; genus Serratia; species Serratia aquatilis. The sequence continues at coordinate 3,782,228 of NZ_CP173186.1, forward strand.
CGACAGCAGCACCGCGACCATTGCTGATAACACCCTCACCGCCGGCAACGGCGGCGACACCCTGGCTAACGGCACCGCCAGCAACACCGTCTCGTTGCCGGTCACCGACGCCAACGGCAATCCGCTGCCGGATTATGAAGTCACCTTTACCGTCACCGATGCCGGAGGGAATCAAACCACCGTCACCGCCACCACCGATGAGAACGGTATCGCTACCCTGCCGGTCACCAGCGATAAGGCTGGCACCGTCACCGTGGAAACCAGCATCGGCGGCAAGGATGTCAGCGTCGGTATCGACTTTGTGGCCGACAGCAGCACCGCGACCATTGCCGATAACACCCTCACCGCCGGCAACGGCGGCGACACCGTGGCTAATGGCACAACCAGCAACACCGTTTCGTTGCCGGTCACCGACGCCAAGGGCAACCCGTTGCCGGATTATGAAGTCACCTTTACCGTCACCGATGCCGGAGGGAATCAAACTACCGTTACCGCCACCACTGATGAAAACGGTATCGCCACCCTGCCGATCACCAGCGATAAGGCCGGCACCGTCACGGTTGAGACCAGCGTCGGCGGCAAAGATGTCAGCGTCGGTATCGACTTTGTGGCCGACAGCAGCACCGCGACCATTGCGGATAATGCGCTCAGCGCAACCAACGGCGGTGACACCCTGGCTAACGGCACCGCCAGCAACACCGTTTCGTTGCCGGTCACCGATGTCAAGGGCAACCCGCTGCCGGACTATGAAGTCACCTTTACCGTCACCGATGCCGGTGGGAATCAAACCACCGTCACCGCCACCACTGATGAAAACGGTATCGCAACCCTGCCGATCACCAGCGATAAGGCCGGCACCGTCACCGTGGAAACCAGCGTCGGCGGCAAGGATGTCAGCGTCGGGATCGACTTTGTGGCCGACAGCAGCACCGCGACCATTGCCGATAACGCGCTCACCGCCAGCAACGGCGGCGACACTCTGGCTAACGGCACCGCCAGCAACACCGTCTCGTTGCCGGTCACCGACGCCAAGGGCAACCCGTTGCCGGATTATGAAGTCACCTTTACCGTCACCGATGCCGGTGGGAATCAAACCACCGTTACCGCCACCACCGACGAGAACGGTATTGCTACCCTGCCGGTCACCAGCGATAAGGCCGGGACCGTTAACGTTGCGGTGGAAGTCGGAGGAAAAACCAATACGTTGGATCTGGGCTTCATCGCCGACAGCAGCACCGCCACCATTGCGGATAATGCCCTCACCGCCGGCAACGGCGGCGATACCCTGGCTAATGGCACAACCAGCAACACCGTCTCGTTGCCGGTTACCGACGCCAAAGGCAACCCGCTGCCGGATTATGAGGTGACCTTTACCGTCACCGATGCCGGTGGGAATCAAACCACCGTCACCGCCACCACCGATGAGAACGGTATCGCAACCCTGCCGATCACCAGCGATAAGGCCGGCACCGTCACGGTTGAGACCAGCGTCGGCGGCAAAGATGTCAGCGTCGGGATCGACTTTGTGGCCGACAGCAGCACCGCGACCATCGCCGATAATGCCCTCACCGCCGGCAACGGCGGCGACACCCTGGCTAACGGCACGGCCAGCAACACCGTCTCGTTGCCGGTCACCGATGCCAAGGGCAACCCGCTGCCGGATTATGAGGTGACCTTTACCGTTACCGATGCCGGTGGGAATCAAACCACCGTCACCGCCACCACCGACGAGAACGGTATCGCTACCCTACCGATCACCAGCGATAAGGCTGGGACCGTCACCGTGGAAACCAGCGTCGGCGGCAAGGATGTCAGCGTCGGTATCGACTTTGTGGCCGACAGCAGCACCGCGACCATTGCGGATAATGCCCTGACCGCCGGCAACGGCGGCGACACCGTGGCTAACGGTACTGCCAGCAACACCGTTTCGTTGCCGGTCACCGATGCCAAGGGCAACCCGCTGCCGGATTATGAAGTCACCTTTACCGTTACCGATGCCGGCGGGAATCAAACTACCGTTACCGCCACCACCGACGAGAACGGTATTGCTACCCTGCCGGTCACCAGCGACAAAGCGGGTACCGTCACCGTGGAAACCAGCGTCGGCGGCAAGGAGGCCAGCGTCGAGATCGACTTTGTGGCCGACAGCAGCACCGCGATAATCGTCGCCAATGGATTGACCTCACTAACGAATAATCAAGTTGCCAATGGTGTGACCAAAAACAAAGTTCAGGCCAAAGTCCTTGATGCCAAGGGTAACCCTGTATCTGGGGTTGAGGTCACCTTTACCACACCAGAGACCACACTCGCGGGCACTGTCAATAACCAGAAGGTCACCACAGGCATTGATGGCATGGCACTGCTGGAATTTGCCAATACCAAGGCGGGCAGTTTTAGAATTACCGCGACAGTGACCTCACCAACGGCGGGCACCACCTCGGATTATGAAGATGTCACCTTTAAAGCCGACAGCAGCACCGCGATAATCGTCGCCAATGGATTGACCTCACTAACGAATAATCAAGCTGCCGATGGTGCGGCCAAAAACAAGGTTCAGGCCAAAGTCCTTGATGCCAAGGGTAACCCTGTATCTGGGGTTGAAGTCACCTTTACCACACCGGAGACCACACTCGCGGGCACTGTCAATAACCAGAAGGTCACCACAGGCATTGATGGCATGGCACTGCTGGAATTTGCCAATACCAAGGCGGGCACCTTTAAAGTTACAGCAACAGTGACCTCACCAACGGCGGGCACCACCTCAGATTATGAAAATGTCACCTTTAAAGCCGATATCAGCACAGCTCAGGTGAGTAATAATGCCAGCCATGTACTGCATACCGTGACTGACGGTCAGATTGCTAATGCAACAGCAAACAATCAGGTCGCCCTGACCATTGTGGATGCCAACGGCAACCCTCTCCCTGGCATCGATGTGAAGTTTACGGCCACTGACCAGAGTCCTCCGGGAGCCAGCGTATCGGCGACCTTCAAAACAGATGACTTTGGTAATGTCAGCTATAGCCTCAACAGTGCTATCGCGACAATTTACAGTATAAAAGCCGAAGTCACCTCGACGAAAACAGGCACTACGAGTCAGACGGTCAACAGTACATTCATTGCTGACCAGGCAACAGCAAGCTTTTTAACCAATAGTTTTAAAGTGTCCGTCAATGATGCGGTTTCTGATAATAGTGATACTAATCAGATAACCTTTACCGTGGTAGATGCCAAAAATAACAAGGTGAAAAATGCACCAGTGACCATAACCGCTACCAACGGAGCAACCGTCACTATTGATAACGACGGGAAGACCGATGACAATGGTGTGGTGATTGCGAAGATACATAACAAGACCTGGGGAACCACTCAGGTTACTGCAAAGCTGGGTAACGGCACTCAGCAAAGCATCAATACTAACTTCGTCAACATCGGTAATACTACGGTCAACGGAGCAACATTTGCAGTCACCTCCGACATGAAAACCGCTGCCAGTTTCCCCAAAAATGGTTTTGCTGGCGGCAAGTTCAAATTATTGGTGAATGCAGATGGGGCAACCAATAATACTTATACCTGGAGCAGTTCTAACCCTTCATTGGTCAGTGTAAATCCAACTACCGGAGAGGTAACCTTAGCGTCCGAGATCACGTCTGCAACCAATTCCGTTGTGATTAAAGCCAGCCGAGCCGGTAGAAAAGATATTGTTTATAATCTCAAACTAGCAAGATGGTTGACCCGCGACACATCAGTGTTAAGAACTAACGTTCAGGCGGCAGCCTGGTGTACTGCCAATGGCGGAACACAACCTCCGCTAACCTCCATCTGGAGTAGTAATACGCCAACCCGCGGGGGCCAATCTCTATGGGCAGAATGGGGGAATCTAAGTGCCTTTGGTTGGGATGTATCAAAAGCCTATGCGATAAACTACGGTACCGTAGTAGCATGGTACAATGCCGATGCGGGTACGGCGTTTCAATATACGGGTTCAGATACAGCAACCAGTAGCTATACGTATTTTACATTGTGTTCCAAGACGCTCTGATAATATCAATCGCCATCGCCTCGCAAAACAGCGAGGCGATGGCATATCAGCGCTTAGTAAAATCAAATCGCAAGTATGGATCTAAAACGCGCGCCCACATGGGGAAATTAGGTACAGCAAGGCTGTCTATCAACCTGACACCTTGAAAAAGCCCAGCATCTCCCCCATGTAACCGGTGTTGTCTGCCATTTCGGTAGGTCTAGCGAAGGGAAATAACTATGTTAGAAAATTATTTTGGCTCTGGGCTCAACCCAACAGAAGAGCAAAAGCGCAGATTACTGGCCGTGCAGGCATCACTGGAACTGTTGAAAGCGACGCTGTCTGACACCAACGATGGCAATGGTGTCGAGTACCAATTGAAGACGGCAGAAAAATACATCAGTTCCCTTGCAGATGCTATTCAGGCTGCCGTAGAAAAAAAGTAGTCATACCAAGCTATTAAGTCACTCACGCAATGTTGCAAACCAACGTTGTGTGAGTGTTTTGACTAAACAGCAAACACCTCATACCAAAGCTTCACCAAACGCCTCAAAGTGCGATGGATAAGTGCAATTTGATGCCCTATTTTGCGGCCATTGCGTCATTTTGCGACTTTTCCCAACAAATTTTAACCCTACATTCTCCTCTGCACTCACCTCGACTTTTCCCAATCAAAGACGTTATTCCTTTAAAAACATCATATTGCAAAAATGAAAAGCCTTTTCGTTATTGTATAGATTTTTATTATGTGTCGGCACTCACATATTTAATCAGGGAATTCCTAATTCCCATTCACAACAACTTTCCTCTTCATATAGTGTGAGTAATGAATAATAGATGGGAGGGGTAATGAATAAAACCTGACCGAACTCTTTTTTAAGAAATTATATAACGTGCAAAGTTAAATGCATACCGGGCTGCTATTACCCTTATTAATTTAAAAATAATAGCCTGAGAAACCGTTATCAAAACAAACCAAAAACACTGCGCCAGCTTTATTTACAGCCAGCCGTAATAGGCTCGTCAATTAAAAATAAAACATCACTAATAAAAACATTGCACGCGATTAAAGATAATATTTTACTTAACACAGGATAATAATATGAAAATAATACCTCTGGCCTTACTCTTTCCCGCCCTACTCGCCACAAGTGCCGCACAGGCGGTGACGGTATATAACAGCAAAGGAAGCCAACTCGATATTTACGGCCGTATCGAAGCACAAGCCGGCAATGAGTGGACGGCAGAACACAACAGTGCAACCAACCTCACAGGCCGCCTCGGTTTTGAAGCCCAGCAGAAGCTGGATGAACAATTCGACCTTTTCGGCAAATTGGAATGGCAGGTCAACACGCAAAAAAATGACACCAAAAATCCCAATAATACCTGGGACATCCGTTACGGCTACCTGGGTGTTGATGCGAAAAAGTTCGGCAAAATTATGGCGGGCCGCACACGGAACCCAATGTATCAATGGATGGGCATTACTGACCGGTATATGAATTATACCTCCAATGTCTATTCCAACTGGGTTGGAACCAGGATCGACTCTTCTTACCAGTGGAACCGCCAGGACGGAACCTTGCAGTATGAATACGTAAATGGCGGGCTCGATATTCGTACTGCATACGTCATGGGCAATGGCTCAAGTAGTAGCACCATCGACAACGGTTATATGGCCAGCCTGGGCTATGCGTTTGAATTCCCCGTTGCGGGCACCCCACTGAAAATCAAGCCGGTTATCGCCTGGCAGAAAATGACCAAAGACCCAAATGATACCTCGCTGAGTGGTAACTATACCGATTACCTGCAGCAAGGGGCTGGTGTGCGCCTCAGTTACGGCAAAGCCTATCTGGGTATTAACGTTGGCAGACAAACCTATGAGCAAAAAGGAAAACCAGACAAAGACTATGATGCCTTCGACTCACTGGCAGAATACTGGTTTACCAGCAAAGTCGCGCTGCGCGGCGGCTATTCACAACTGATTGAGTCTGATAACGACTACGTTCACCGCAAACAGTGGATCACCGAGGCGGAATATCGGCTGAAAAAGAATGTTCATTTCTCTGCAACCTATATTTACGACGATCGGGAAAGCTACGAATCGGCAGAAAACCTGTGGGTACTCGGGTTACGTTACGAATTTTAATCACCAAAGGATTGAAAACATGAACAACAAACTCAGTTTATTAGCCGTGCTAGCGTTAAGTGCCGGTCTTAGCCATGCCGCCGCATTGCCAAAAGAGAGCGGTAGTTTCAGTTTCACTGTGCCGCAAACCGGCAAAAAGATGGAAGTGTTCAGCTACCAGCCGCCGAATGCCGATGCCAATACACCGGTCGTATTTGTTCTTACCGGTCTGAATCGTAACGCCGATGAGTACCGTGACTCCTGGGTAGAAAATGCCAAAAAAAGCAAACTTATCGTCATCGCACCGCTATTTTCCGAACAGGATTACCCTGGTAATGATGGGTACAATCTGGGCAATATAGAAAATCCCAAAACCCATAAAGTGAATCCCAAAGGCGAATGGGCATTCACGGTGATCGACGATCTGTTCAACGATATGCGTAAACAAGGCATTACCCAGCAACAAAGCTATTATCTGTTTGGTAACAGTGCTGGCTGCCAGTTTGTCCACAGAATGCTGACCTTCGTACCGGAAGCCAACGTCAAAGCCGCCATCTGCGCTGCAGCAGGGTGGTGGACCATGCCGGATATCGAAAACCCATGGCCCTATGGTTTGGCTAACGCACCGGTAAAAGTGACGCAAAAACAGCTAGCCGACTATTTTGCCAAACCTGTTCTAATTACCGTTGGGGATCAGGATAACGATCCTTACCACCCGTTGCTGCGCCGCTCCTATGAAGCGATGGCTCAGGGGGACAGCCGGTTAACCCGAGCGCAGACTTACTTCCTGACGGCGAAGCAGAAAGCGACGCGCTACAAGGTGGAATTCAACTGGCGCTTTAGCACTCTCCCAGGTGTAGCACATAGCGGATCGAAAATGTCTGCTTACGGAGCTGAGCAATTTGCCTGGTTTGAGCAACACGGTGAATTCAACGTTAAGCCTTAGCCGCAGGCTGCGCTGCTGCCTGCCACAGGCAGCAGCGCAGGTCAGAAGGATATGAGAGATGACACACACTTCTGACAAGGGAATTTTCGATTCCCCTTTTTTCAGCCTTCAGTTTTGCTATTAATGTTGAATAAATAAAAACACTGCGTAGGGAGATGATCAAACATGAACAGAGCCGAATTCTCTCTGCGCATTGCAGGCCTCGATAACCTGACGGAAACTGACAGGCGTATCATTGACTACTTTGACAAGCATTTTGAGTCCATCCCTTACAGCAAAGTGATTGATATCTGTAATGAAGTGGATATTGCCAAGTCAACGCTTGGGCGCTTTATGATGAAAATCGGTTTTACCGGCTTTCGTGATTTTAAAAAGTCGACGTTTGCACCCGATCTTCGCAGGAATATTTCACCGATAGAGCGTTTTAACAACAAGAAAAATACCAACAACGGCATTGAGTATATTGAGAAACATTGTGGTGAGATCACTGACAATATCAGTAATACGTTGAAAAACATTAACCGCAAGGATCTGGAAAAAACCATTTCACTGATTTGCGACCCAGAGAAAAGGCTGTATATCATTGGCAGTGCCACGGCACACGCCTTAGCTGAATATTTTTATTTACTCGGCAGGTATATCAAAAAAGATATTGTTTTACTCGATGCCAATATTGCTAATTTACCGCATAAATTAATCGATTCCAGAAAAGGCGATGTTTTGCTGGCAATTTCTTATTATCGATTTTCCAGTGTTACAACGCGGCTAATCAAATGGTTTTATCAAAACCGTGGGGATACTATTGTCATTACCGATAATGCGGTTAACCCATTCAGCCACTTTGCCACCGCGATGTTACTGATGGAGAGCAAGCATAGCGGGCTGTTCAGTAGCCGCAGTGCGGGCTTTGTGCTGATCGAAGCGCTGGTGAATTATATGGGTGAAGTAAAAAATAGTGAGTTAAGCGATAACTTCCATGTTATGGAATCTTTATTTGAGGCTTTTAACGTCTTTAATAAGTAGCAGCATAAATAATTCGAGTTATACTCGTCATTCTTCAGGTTGCCTGTGTGTTGGCTGTGCCTCCTCACCAAGTCACATAGTTATCTATGCTCTTGGGGACTTGCAGGCTTGCCGCCTGCATACAACTCGAATTATTTAGAGTATATACCAGTACAGACAATACTCCTGAAATAGAGTATGGGTGAATTCCGACAGTTATATCCATTTACAGCTCTGCATAAACACGCCTTGATTCCATGCAGCAATCAATCTTTGACAGAAATTATATTAAAAGAGGTTTAACATGAGCAGTGAAAACAGAGAAATCCCTGTTTGTCCTGAGCAACAAATCATCACCACATCACAAGGGAACTTATCATTCCGTACCTGTGGCGAAGGTGAAACCATTATTTTCTTACACGGCATTCTGGGCAGTTCAAAAGCCTGGCCATTCCAGTTTGCAGCCTTCGCCCCTAATTACCGGGTCGTAGCCTGGGATGCACCTGGCTATGTCGACTCAACATTAATCCCAGCCGATATAGATGCCTATGAACAGATGCTGCATGAACTGGTGCAAACCTGCGGCGACAAGAAGGTCACTCTGGTGGGGCATTCAATGGGGGGAACGATTGCCAGCCGCTATGCTGCACGGCATCCAGACAGAGTAAAAAACCTGATCCTATCCTGTACTCACCCAGGCTATGGGGCGCCCGCGACGGCCCCAATGTCAGAAAAGCTGGAAAAACGCCTGCAAGAACTGGCCGAAATCGGCCGGGAAGCCTACGGCAGAAACCGCGCGCGCGATCTGCTGCCGTTCCCAGACGTGCCCGCCTCTGTGCTGGACTACGCAGCCTCAATTGCGGCAGAAACCAATCTGGAAGGGCTGAGACGCGCGACGCGCATGCTGCAACTGGCCGACAACCGCCCACTTTTGCCACAGATCTCAATGCCAACATTGATACTGACCGGCGAAAAAGATGGGGTTGTTCAGCCGCAGTTGAAAGCCGATCTCTTGGCGTTGGTTCCCTATACCCAGCACATTGAAATGCCGGGACTCGGCCACGCACCTTATTTCCAGGCGCCGGAATATTACAACGCGCTGTTGCAAGAGTTCGTTGCCAACAAATAAATCACGAGGGAGTAATGATGACTGGATTTATCATAGGCATGGTCATTACCGTCTTGGCCGCCTGGTTCATTATTAAAAACTATCAGCCGCAGACCATTCTACTGCTGGCCGGGTTGAGTTTATTACTGATCACCGCAGTCTTCTTTCCAGAGCAGTCGATACTGTATGGCAAGTCAAAATCCATCGGCTGGGTCGGCGGGGATATTTTTGCCTTCGTAAAAGAGTCGTTAACGACTCAGGTAGCAGGTATCGGTTTGATCATCATGGCCGCAGGCGGGTTTGCTGATTATATGGATCACATCAAAGCATCGAATTCGATGGTGAACCTGTGCATCAAACCCTTACAGATGATCAGAGCGCCCTACCTGATCCTGGCAATCGGCTACATATTATCCCAACTGCTGCACGTAGCCATTTCCAGTGCTGCCGGTTTGGCGATGCTGCTATTGGTCACGTTCTTCCCGGTGCTGGTGCGGTTGGGAGTCAGTAAAGCCGCTGCTGCCGCCATGATTGGTATGTCGGCATTTATGGATCTCGGCCCAGCAGTGGGCACTGCCAACCTGGCGGCAAAACATGCGGGTATGGAAACTGCGATTTATTTTGCTCACTACCAGTTGCCAGTGGCGACGGGTGTGATGTTAGTGGTCGCAGTGCTGATCTTCTTCACCGCACGTTATTTTGATGCTAAAGACGGTCATGTGGCTGCCCAGATACAACAGGATCAGAGTACAAGCGAAGAACGCGAAAAAGTACCGGCATTTTATGCCTTTTTGCCGGTTTTCCCGGTCATTCTGGTGATCGTATTTAGCCCGTTAGTGGTCAGCAATATCAAGGTTGACGTAGTGACCGCGATGATCATCGGTACCCTGCTGGCATTTTTCTGCGAACTACTGGTGCGCAGGGATTTCAAGGTGGCCTGTAAAGGTGTTCAGGTGTTCTTCAAAGGTATGGGCTCAATGTTTACCAGTATCGTCTCTTTACTGGTTTGCGCCGACGTTTTTGCTCAAGGGCTGCAAATTATCGGTGCCGTTGATTTCATCATTCAGACCGTTCAGGCCGCAGGCTTTGGTTTTGGCAACATGACCGTCGTTATGGCGCTGCTGGTGTGTGTCACCGCGGCTCTAACCGGTTCAGGCGTTGCCGCGTTCTTCTCCTTCTCAGGATTGGCACCCGGTATTGCCGCCAAGTTTGGTGAAAGTGCCGTAAGCATGATCCTGCCGATGCAGTTAATGGCAGGTATGGGAAGATCGATTTCCCCGGTAGCCGGTGTGATCATTGCAGTCAGCAAAGCGGGGGAATGTTCACCGTTTATGATCGTTCGCCGCACGATCATCCCGGCAGCAGGCGGCATGATTACCATGCTGGTGCTGAATGGCATTCTGAATTAAAACCTCAGGGCGGGTGCTTAACCCGCCCTTTAACTCATCCTTTGCTCCATAATGAACATTTGTTAACCAAGCCATTTTCCGAAAAAATTAACAGACGGTGTATAGCCACACGCTTCGCTTGTAAACTGTTTTACAAGGGCCTTGATTGCTCGAACTCCCCTACTTAATTAACAAGGAATGTTGATATGTTCTCAAGGATCGTGTTCATCATGTTCGCCGCCACAGTATTGTTGGTACTGATTAACTGGGAGCGGATATGGGCGTTTATCCGCCCGGTAGTGTAATTCCTGTTGGCTTTCAAACATCCAATCTAGCTGCAGTGAGGCCGGCTTGGGCGAGTTACCGAGCTTTACTGACGGTACAGTTCCACTGCTGGTTTACCACGCTCTGATTCGCGACAATCTGCAACGACAACGTGGCATCCTGAGTATGAGTAATGCTGTACTCAAGCACTAAATCATCCAGATTACTGGCAGTACGCTCAATTCTGAACAATGCACTCCCCTGATCGATATTCAATAAACCAGCCAGCTTGGCATCACAGATAACCGGCATAAAGCGTTCCGTCGCTTTGGTTGGGGAATAGCCGAAAGTTTCCCGCAGTTGTTGATACAACGGGCTCACCTCGTCAACATGGCTCAGATCGTTATAAACCCGGCTATTCAGATAGGTGATCGAGTGCCCCATCACCTTCTCCCCCTGCATAAACAGCCGCTCGAGGCGCATCAATTGGCTCCCCAAATCCAGATTCATACGATCTGCCTGCTCTTGATTGGCCATGGTTGATAACAAAGAGAGGATTTCTACTTCCACCGGCATTGCTGCGTTGAAGGTCACCAGAGCATCGGGCAGGTCGGTATAGTATTTATGCAGCGCATCGCGATTGATAAAGGTGCCTTTACCTTGTTCCCGGTACAGCATACCAATGCTGACCAGCGAATCTATCGCTTGCTTGATGGTGCCACGGGCAACTTTGAACTCATCGGCGAGCAACAGCTCGCCGGGCAGTTTATCGTTGTAGGTAAAGGTGATGATCCGTTGCAGGATAATGCCTTTAATCCTGAGATACAGTGGGAGTCCATCAGACTCAAACATACTCATGCTCCACTCAGAGGTAGTGTATTTGGCTCCTGTAGGCGTCAAGTATATCCTGATTTATCTTCTGATTACCGTCTATGTTTGCACTCGCCAGGATTGGCGGCGTACGCTGTTTCTCCTGCATCAGTTCGCAGATCCGCAATACCAGACTGTTGGCGATGGTCGCCCCCATAATGGTCGACAGTGGGGCCGCTTTCTGTGCCAGCCCCGGCAGGCTGACCGCTGCATCCCCATACTCACACTGGTTATCAATCGTCATCTCGGCGATATCCACCAGCAACTTACCGCTGGCATGGCGGGAGCTGACGCGCGCTGCGGTAGCCAGGCTGGTGATAGCAATCACATGAGCCCCACAGGCCCGTGCAGCCAGAGCAACGTCGATGGTGATGGCATTGCGGCCAGAAACCGAATGGATCAGCAGCGTATCCCCCTCTTTCAGCGGTGACTGCTCAATCAGTACCCGCCCCAACCCGGCCACATTCTCTACCGCGCTGGTCAGCGTCAATGGCCGGACGTTAAGCATCAGTGCAGGTGTGAACAGAGGGTTGACAATGGCCAGCCCGCCTGCCCGGTAGCTCATTTCCTCCGCCAGAATACCTGCATGACTGGCACCGAAAACAAACAGGTTACGGCCTGCCAGCGCCGTCTCAGTCATTATTTCCGCCGCACGCTCGATGGTATCTGCCTGCTGTTCCAACAACGCCAACTTCTGCCGGATTTGCTCGTAGTATTGGTTCAATGCCTTACTCATACCATCCCCCGTAGAGTTAAAATGTTAACAGCTTGGTCAGGGCGGCGATCAACGGTGCCAGAACGAACATATCGCTGTCACCGGCCCACAGCGCAGTGTCGGGAATAGTGCTGCTGATGAAGTAGTTAACGCAGAAGTATTGCCCCCATGCCACTACGGTAGAGGTGATAAATCCGGCCAGCAGTGCGCCCTTATACCCTCCGGTAATATTGCCAAACACCCCCGCCGTACCTGCGTGGAAGAAAATCACGATCATGCTTGGAATAAATACATAGCCGGTATAGCGGCCAATCAGGGTAAGCCACAACAGTGAGCCGACAAACGCCCCGACGAACCCCAAGACCACGGCGTTGGGCGCAAAGTTAAACAGGATCGGGCAGTCGAGTGCCGGTTTAGCACCGGGCACCAAACGCGAACCAATGCCGTTAAATGCCGGTACCATCTCACCAATAAACATCCGCACGCCAAGCAATACGACGGCGATGCCACCGGTAAACATCAGCGATTGTTTCAGTGCATAGATATAGAAACTGATATCCCCAGACTGCGCGAGTATTTCAGCCGCCTTCGGCGTGCCTTTGATCTGCAGGATAAAGGTGCCAACAAAGAACAGTAGCGACATGGTCAGCGCCGTCACCACGTTGGAATCCCGCAAGAAGCCAAGTTTCTTCGGCACTTTGATATCTTCTGAACTGACTTTATTCGCTGCGAAAATCTGGCCGAACAGCGCCCCCAACAGAGCGACAGATGCCGAGGTATGCCCTAATGCCACATTATCATTGCCGGTGATTTTTCGTACCCAAGGCTGCACCAGCGCAGGCTGTAGCGTCCAATAGAGCCCCATAATCACCGTCAGCATCAGCGTCAGTTGCACGTTGGAAATGGCTGAGTTGCTATTGACCATCACACCGGCAAAAATCATCGTGGTCCAGAACATCATATGGCCGGTCAGATAGATATATTTAAACCGGGTCAGCCGGGCAAGCAGCAGGTTCAAGGCAAATCCCCCGGCGATGGCAATGGTCACGCTGCTGCCATAGCGCTCGGTAAAGTGCACCTGGCCGATAATATTGGTCAGGTTCATCGAGCTCAGACCGAATACTTCGGTCCAGATGGGTTGAAAGATCAGCAAGGCCGAGACGATAATGCCTGCCCCTGCGCCAATTATCAGAAATCCGAGAATACCTTTCAGCGTCCCTGAGACAATATCCGCCAGCGGTTTCCCTTGTAATACCAACCCCAACAACACGATCAGGCCGATTAAAATAGAGGCTTCCCCAAAAATATTGACCGTGATCCAGCGCAATACCCCCAGAAACTCGCTCATGGTTATTCTCCCTGCTGCAGAATGCCGGCCTGTTGCAGTGCCTGAGCGATCTCTTGGTTATCAATATAATTATTAACAATCACCACCGGACAAGCGAGATGCCGCAGGTTATCCACCAGCTCAGCATTAGTGATCACCAGATCGGCATTAGCGGAGGCGGCAGAGGAAACATCCATATGCTCGACCGATGCCTGGATACCAAACTGTTTTAATACCGACTCCACGTTCATTTTTAATATCAGGCTGGAACCCATACCTAAACCACATACCGTCAGAATTTTCATTGCCTTTCACTCCATGTTGAACTACCAAGATCGTTACCCTATATACCCGTCGCCCTTCAAGCTGCATGGGTGTTGGCTGCGTTACTCGGCCCATGCTGGGCCTCGCCCCTTCGGGGCCGCTGCAAGCAGCGTTCAAATCTGCTTGGCAGATTTGTCACTCACCCCAGTCACTTGGTTTACCAAGCTCCTGGGGGTTAATGAGCCTCATCCCTGAGGCTCACCCTACGGGCAGCGCAAGCACTGTTCAAATCTGCTCCCGGCAGATTTGTCGCTCAGTGGCCGCCTGCATGCAACTTGAAGTAACTTGGGTATAGATTTCAAGTTGCGCCACCCTGAAAGACGATGGGTAGATTTACGTCGCACTGGTGATCAGCTGATATAGCTGCTCAGGATCGCGGGAATTCATTAAGGTATGCAGGTTCTTTTCATCCGCCAGCAGTGTGACGATGTGCTGGATCAGTTGAATATGCTTATCGCTACTGGTTGCAGACAACCCCAGTAAAACCTGTACCGGATCGTTTTCGGCATGCCCAAACACCACGGGCTCGCGCAGCCGCACCAAACTCAATTGCGCCTTAATCGCCCCCTGCTCCGGGCGGGCATGTGGCATCGCCAAACCAGGAGCGATCACAAAATAGGGGCCAAACTCCAGATAACTGGCTACCATCGCCTGAACATACTCAAGGCTACAGGCACCAGACTGGTACAGTGCCTGGCCCGCCGCGTGAATAGCCTCTTCTGCATTACTGGCGGGGTTATCAATACTGATGGCTTGCCGGACGATCATGGGGGCCTCCTGTGGCCAAATGGTAACGAATTGAAGCCAGCGTGGTCGCCAATGCCTGCTGCACCAATGCCTGCCCTTTCTCCTTGCTGGCACAAGCGGGATCACCCAGCACGGCGTAATCTGAGAATTCCGTCCAGTGCACCGGTTGATAGCGGAAATTATTCGGGAACTCTGGGTAGTGCGGGCGTGCCAGCGTCATTTCTACCTGTTCAGGTGCCAGTGCCAGCATCAGCGAGGTTTCAATTTCGTCCGCATGCATATAGCCGGGATAGGCAACGGCGGAGGTTCGCAGTTGGCTGACGCAGCTTTCCATGCCAGCCCAGGTATAGCTGAGCAGCGTAATGCCCTCTTCTTTTAACTGGCGTGCGGCAGCCTTAATCGCATCAAAATTTCCGTAATGTGCATTGATCACCGCCGTCGTCGCGATACCGTAACCGGCCATATTGCGAGCCAACGACATCAACAGTTGCGCCAGCAGATCGTTGCCAATGTCTATTGCCCCGGCGTGCCCACGCAGTGACCACACCTGGCTGTAGGACACTACCGGCAGACTAATGGCTGCACTCCCCAATTGTTCGTCCAGCAAGGCGCAAAACCGCTCTGCCAGTAGGTTATCGGTATCCAACGGCAAGTGATCGCCATGGGGTTCAACCGCCCCCAAAGGAAGCAGGGCGATCTGCGCTGCTGCCAGCGCCTGCTTGGCTTGAAGCTCATTCAGCTCATGCAACTTCATTACGCCTCCTTAGCCAAAAGCAAAGTAGCGGGCTGGGTTTTCTACCAGGAAGTCATGTAGCAACGCCTCGCCATCCAGTCCCGCCTCCTGCGCCTCATCAATAAACCTTGGCCGCCAGTCAGCCAGAATAAACTTCAGCCCCAATCCTCCTTTGCCGTAGTGAGCACTCATAGACTTACGGGCAAAATCACCGCCGATCAGAATCTGTTTCTGATAGCCCCGTTTGCACAGCGCCAATATGGCCTGCGTACGGATATGTTCGGGGTAATATTTGATGCGGCTCATACCGTCAAAACAGAGAAATGCCCCGGTGTTGGCAATCTGACGGTGGAGCCAAGGATCGGGATTGCGATCCATGTGAGCAAAACAAAGACGGGACAAATCCAGCCCCAATTGTTTGAAAATCCTTACCTGTTCCAACCCCATGGTGCCCATTTCCGTATGGCTATGCATCGGGGCGCCAGTACATTGCTGTGCCCTTACGATCGCTTCCATGGTTTTTCGTTCCAGCGGGGAAATGGTGTTGTACCCCGTACCGCACTTCACCACCCCAGCCCGATAATGGCTGCCTTCGATCCCCTCGGTGATTTCGCGACTGACGTGCTCCACCAACTCATCGACCGAGGCGTTCTCGATCCAGTCGGCGAAGGTTTGCGTCGAACCAGGCTTATGGCTACTCCAAAGGAAACCCTTGTTAAAACCCGCCGTGGCAATAACGTGCAGTTGCTGGCGCTTGGCCATCTCGGCCACCGCTACAATCTGGCGGCCATAGTCCGGTGCTGTAGCATCGTAAATGGCATTTCCACCGGCCTGGCGAAAGTCGGCTAATTCCCGTTCCGAGGCCTGCAGATCATCCAATAACAGATCGTCATCCTTGCGCTCAGCCCAATAGGGCGGAATGCAATAGATATGATCGTGGCTATAAGTTACGCCGAGCTGGTTGGCAGCAATATCACCGTTTAACGTGCGGATAGAACCCATGACAAAAGTGCCCCGGTGCGGAAAAGAAGGTAGCTTGAACATAGTTTAGGATCAGTTGATCAGTCAAGTGATCAAGTTCGCAAATTAGCCAACTCGCTGTTAGTTTGAGCGGCTAATAAATAGCAATGGCCGCACCGGAGCGCAGCCATTGTTAAGAGTACTGAAAGTCAAAATCAGGCTTTAGATCTTTTTTCTATCGCCCACTTTAATAGTGCCGCAGTACGGTAAAAACCATGTGCAAACTTGCCGTAAGGCAGCGTTATAAAAAGCGCCATTACAGTTCCCAAATGTAGCGCCAGTAGCACGCCCATCAGCGAAGTATTACGGCCAATCAATAAGGCAATACCGGTAATGCTCACCAACAGCAGTAACAGGATAAAACCACGATCCAGCGGCTTTTGCGCCGCATCACCGTGAGCCGGATGGCGACGCAGATTCAGCCAGAGCAAACCCAGCGGGCCAATAATCAGCCCAATGCCGCCAAGCGTACCCAGGATCACTGGCAAACTCAGTAGATCATAGGGTGCCTGTTGCCCCAGCAAAAAGTGATAACCGGTTGCGACTATCGTGGAGGCAAAACAGAGCATAAAGCCGTAAAACGTGAAGTGATGAAAGCGACGGCGTCGTAAGGTAAAAGCGTCATCCTCATCGTTACAACCTTCACCGTGCCCCCCATCCAGATAGGTTAGGGTCAGTACATTGTTGGCGGTTTCTACTAGCGCAGGCAAACTCCCCGCCCCTGAGGAGATCTCACGCCAGAACTTACTGACACTAAACAGCAATGAACAGAGAGAGAAAACGAATACGCTGCCAAACATCGCTGCCAACAGGTTATGGGGAAATATCTGGTAAAAATCACCGGCTAGCGGAGGATGAAGCAAAGTGCCGTTGATGGCCATCATCAGTAACAGAAACAACCCAATGCCAAACGCCAGAGCCAGCACCACGGCAACCCCCGCGCGCCGATACAAAGTGCCGAATAGTGCTGGCCGCGCATACTCCTGATAGGTCTCGACACGCACTCTGGCCATCGCCTGCGGCACATTCACGCCGAACTCATGGGGCGGTGCGTATTGGCAGGCGTGCAGGCAAGCACCACAGTTGTGGCACAGGTTTGCCAAATAGTTGATATCCGCCTTACCGAACGTCAGACGCAGCGTCATAGCGGGAAAGACAGCGCAGAAACCTTCACAATAACGGCAGGCGTTACAGATTTGCATCATCCGTTCCACTTCTTGCTCGTTGGCGGTCAAAGATTGCGCTTGATGAATAAGCATCTCAAGCTGTTGCATATTCGGCCTCCCGCTGTGCGGCCAGCGCAGCATGATGGCCGGCAATACGTCCAAAAGCCGTGCCGATGGACATGCCAACCCCCGCCGTATATCCCTTACCCAGCACGTTACCGGCCATCATTTCCCCGGCAACAAACAGATTGCGGCTGGGTTGACCAGCAAAATGCACCGCAGCCTGCTCATTCACCTTCAGGCCCAGATAGGTAAAAGTGATACCAGGCCGCAGCGCATAACCGTAAAAAGGCGGCGTATCTATCGGCAAGGCCCAGTGAGTCTTAGCAGGGGTAAGGCCTTGAGTGTGGCAATCATCCAGTACGGTATGATCGAATGTTCCCGGTTGGCAAGCCCGGTTATAAGCTTTCAGGGTCGCTACAAATTGCTCTGAAGGCAAACCCAGTTTAACCGCCAGTTCTTGCAGGCTATACGCTTTTTCCCCGGGGAATACCGGCGGCATAAAACGCCCGATGGCTTTGCTATCGATAATGGAGTAGCCGATTTGGCCGGGCTGCTGTGCCACCAGGCGCCCCCAGATGGCATAGCGTTTAGGCCAGAAATCCTCCCCCTCATCATAAAAACGCTGCCCATCGCGGTTGAGCACTACGCCTAGCGAAACGCAATCAACGCGGGTACAGATCCCGCCATCATACAAGGGGGCTCGGGCATCGATAGCCACGCAGTGGGATTGCGAAGGGTCGCCTATCACATCGGCTCCCGCCCCCATCATAAATTTGAGCAATACCCCTTGATTGAAGCGAGTACCACGGATCAGGAAGTTGTCTGCCGGCCATTCACCAGAAGCATTCTGCCCCCAGGCTTCACGCAGCCAATCGCTATTGGATTCAAAGCCACCTGCCGCCAGCACGCAGGCTCGTGCCGCTATACGCTGCCCACCTATCCGTACCGCAACGAATTGCCCATTCTGTAACTCGAGGGAATCTACCGGGGAGCTGTAGCGAATAACCACACCCATTTTTTCAGCACTGCGATAATAGGCATTAATCAGCGCTTTGCCGCCCCCCATAAAAAAGGCATTGGTGCGAGCCACATGCAGGGCACCGGAAAGTGGCGGTTGAAAATGCACACCCTGTTTTTTCATCCAACCACGGCAGGTCGATGACGCTCTGATCACTATTCTGGCCAGGCATTCGTTAGTCAATCCACCGGTAACCTTCACCAAATCTTGCCAGAACTCTTCCTCGGGATAACTGTCGACCAGCACATCCTGCGGCACATCATGCATGCAGCGCAAATTACGCGTGTGTTGAGAATTACCACCACGCCACTCTCTGGGCGCAGCCTCCAGCAACAGAACTGAAGCCCCGCTCTCCCGCGCGGTCAAGGCGGCACACAGTGCTGCATTACCACCACCAACCACCACCACATCAAACATAGCCACATACTCTGTGTCGTTTTTTTGTGACTAAAATGTAACTTTTGCTTTAACAAGCAGCTAGCGGGTAACGCTTAACGGGGGTTTAGCATCAGTAAAGGGTCGCCCCCGGCCAGTTACCCTGCGTCACCAGCTGGCGGATCACGTTTTGCAGTACCACCCTGGCGGCCAAGCCAACCGGGGAAAGTTCATCGTCGGAAAGGCTAACCAGAAAATTGGGGCGGCTTAATACCGGGTTGTGTATCTCCACCACTTTCAGGTTGTCATCCAGAATACGTGAAATAGCGGCCCCTGGTTGAATAGTGGCGCCAAGCCCTTGGCGAACGGCATCCATTAAAATTGCCAAACCGTCGATCTCAGCCACAATATTCAATTCCAACTGTTGCCGGGCAAAGCTGGAATTGAGCAAGGCACGCAGTCCGTGGGTCTGGCTAGGTAAGATTAGTGGTAGCGAGGAAAAGTCCTCTGGCGTGATCGGGCCGTCTTGAAAGCGACCAATGAGGTCTTGTGGACCGATGAGGAATAACCGCTCTTCCAACACCGGAATGGCACTCCAGGTCTGCAACTTCTTGTGCTGGAATACTATCGCCAATTCCAACTGGCGGGCCTTAATCATCGAGGCCAGATTACCGGATAGACTCTCCACCACCTGCAGGCGGATATCCCCATAACGTTCGCGCATCGCCAGAATAAATGGCAACCCAAGCACTGAAGCGGTACTTGGTGCCATGCCGACGCTGACATGCCCGGATAAACGCGCCTGTTTTGCCGCGCGTACGGCATCGTCGGCATGGCGCAGCGTCAGTTGAGCCTGAGAGAAAAAGGCCAAACCGGCGTCCGTAGCCACAATACCGCGCGAGGTTCGCTGCAATAAGCGGATTGCCAGTTCATTTTCGAGCCGGCTGATCTGCTGGCTTAACGCCGAAACACCAATATTCAGATCGAGCGCCGCCTGGCCCATACTGCCCAATTCCACGGTCCGCACAAAATAGCGTAACTGTCTCAGTTCCACCTTATTCTCCAGTCAGGTTGTGTCCCTCAGTCCCCAGCCTTCCGGTTGAGATTAAGTACGCTTTGCCCACCTGTGGCAAATAGGCCGGCAATAAAACCAGCAATCAGAAGCGACACCGCCAGATAAACACAGCGTTACCTGCCTTCTGTGGTCAACAACCTTCCTTCAGCAGGCTTTTGCGCTTTTCTTGACGCACCACGTTTACCCACCAGATACCCAGGCATACCAATACCAAAGCAATGGCGTAACGCCACTCCAGAATACTTTCCTGCAAGAACATAGCAGATAGCAGCACGCCAGAAACCGGGATCAGGAAGTTGAAAGGCACCACCATTCCCACGCGGTTATATTTCAGCAATAGGCTCCAGAGGGCAAAAGCCGCCGATGACAGAAGTGCCAGATAGCCAAGGATCGCCACCGATTGCCAGCCGTGGAATGCCAGTGTTCCCCCCGTCAGATAGCCTCCGAACGTCAGCACCACGCCCCCCAAAGCCAATTGCCAGCCGGTCATGATTGTCGGATCTATGGTTTGCGAAATACGTTTGCCATATAAAGACGAAGCCGAAAGGATAAATGCAGCCAGCACCACAAAACCATCCCCCAACCAACTGAAGCTAAAGTCCATCAACTGGCCGTTAAAGTTCACCACCATCACTCCGCTGAAACCCAGCGCACAGCCGACGACCTTATTGAAACTCAAACGGTCATTCTTATAAATGAAATGCGCCAAAAGCACGCTGAAAAAGGTACCGGTGGCGTTCATGATCGACCCCTTTACCCCGGTAGTGTAGGCCAGGCCAATGTAGAAGAAGATATACTGTAAGGCTGTTTGAGTTCCCCCCAGCAGAGCAAGCTGCGAGTATTGGTGCCGTGACAGCCGCGCAATAGACTTGCCCTGTAAAAAAGCAAACAACAGCAGTAAGCCCCCCGCAATGATAAAGCGATAACCGGCGAAAATGATCTTACCGGGAAGATCCCCTGCGGCGATCTGAAAGATTTCATAGCCGTTTTTTATTGCCGGGTACGCACTGCCCCACAGCAGACAACAGAACGTCGCACATGCCCAGACGAATTTTTTCTGGGTGAATAGTGACTCGTCAGTTTTCACGCCTCTTCCTCTAAAAAAACAAACCGCCGTTTCAAAAAATCATTATCAGGCAAAACAGAAAAATTGCCACCGTTAATGGTTGAGGTTATGCCCTTACGAGCGAGAAATGAAGCAGCCCCGGAAATCTATACCCGAACAGCAAAAAGCTGAGATCGGCGCAAAACCGACCTCAGCCGTTACTTACCCAATCAAAACCGGTACACAACCCCGGTAGCTACCAGAACATTATAATCGCGCGCCGTCATCGGGCTGTCTTTCACCGCATCACTCATCTGCTCATAGCGGCCAAGCAGGAACAGTTGCCAGTTATCATTCACCGCATAATGGCTGGCAAGGGAGAGATAAGAAGATACGCCGCTGTTCGCCTGGTATTCGCGTAGCTTACTGCGCTGCGATTCTTGTTGGCTAACACCAAAATAGTAATCATTGAACGAACGACTTTGCCAGCGCATCCCAACGCTGGGAATCAATTGCAACTTGTTGAACTGAAATGAATACTGGTAACCAACGTCAACAATCGATCCTTTGCTGTATCCCAAGATATCTGTCGCTACCTCACCGCTTAGGGTTCCCCAATCGGCATGATATTGATAGCCGATACCGGCCATGGCAGTCGCTCGCCGTTTATCCAGTTGCTTCATTGCCGGATCGTCGCTTTCTGATGGGTTGAAATTTAACGGCGAGTAATTAACTGCCAAATGCAGGTTATGTTTTTCCGTATTTAACATATTGAGCCCTATTCCCTGACTGTTAATAAAAAACTGCTCACCTTGATAAGTGACAATTGGCAGCGGTATAAACTGCGTCTTATATTGATGATAAGGTAATTTCTCGGCCAGAACACCAGCACCGACTGACCACTCACCGGCGAAAACGCCATTAGAAAATAACAGTGCTGCCAGTGAAACAGTAGATATTGGCAGGAATGAGTTACGCGCAGCGCTATAGATATGACTATTCATTATTGAAATCCCAGAGTTTTTATTTAAAAGATACCGTCAAGCCTAATAAGCTGATGGTGTTAATTAAAATATTGCATTAAAAATAGTTATACACAAAATAATTCGAGTTGCTTGTAGACGGCAAGCACTGGAGGCCCAGGAGCATAGCCCACTATGTGACTGGGGCAACAGGGCGCAGCCAACACCCAAGCAACTTGAAGTATGAAGTGTATAGAGATACATCCTGGCCTTCGCGTATAATCAATTAGGAAAGCATCCAGAGAAAAAATAAATTCAAATAATGGCGTGACTATTAAAAAAGCAGGGAATATTTATTCTTTAAAGAAAATATCTTGCTCGATGGCAATTAACATTGCCGCAACCAGAAACAATAGACCTGTCCATATACACTTAGTTAAAGGTTCTATCTGTAATAACTCAGAGGCCATGACCAAAGAAAAGTGAAATAGAATGGCTGCCGGGATACTGCGTTGACATCGATAGTAGAACCAGTTCGCCATTACGGTAGCTGGAAAAATACTGATAAAGAAATTGGTAACATATATACCGCCAGCCTGCCACAGTTGATTCTGATAAGTATTGTGAATAAAAAATAAGGGTAGATGCCAGAGTGCCCACAGTACGCTAAACGCAAGAGAGGCAGGCAACAGCATTTTCCAGATGCTCCTCAGGCTGTCCACGCCATAACTGCGCCAGCCCAATTCTTCCAACAACGCGGCTATCAGCGCTAGCGGCAGCATGGCAAGAAAGCCACCGGAAAAAGAAAACTGACTCGCACTTTGGCCGAACCGCACCGATAACCAGGTGGCCATAACCAAAGGGATCAGGATCAGGCCAAGCATCAGTAATACGCGACCTGGCGAGATCCCCCCCAGTGAAAAGACTCGTTTACGGCAATCCTGCCACAGCCGTTTATCTCCAGAGGCCCAGACCATCGCCGATGCCGCACAGACCGGGCCAAGTAGCCCGAGCAGTGCCAAACTCATCACCCATACCTGCAGTTGCGGCAAATAACTTAAATAGGCAGCAATACTCCAAGGTAGCCAGGTTGCTGCAAAAACCAGACTAAAAAAGCGCAACGGGGAATAATTGAATGGCAGTGTCATCGCTTATTGCTCCCCTTGAAGAGTGGCCCCAAGGACCTCGGCAAAAGACCCGGGAGCAGCACCGAAGGCGCGCTCAATCAGCAGTAACATCGCCTGCATGCGTGCCGCTTCCTCTTCAGGTGTCCAATTAAACGTTTGGTGGCCAAACAGAAACATCGAACCAGCCAAGATGAACTGCACGGTAGAGAGTGGATCTTCAACCTGGAAAACCCCTTCTTGCTTTCCTTGCTCCACCACCGCCGCCAGAATTGGCCCGAAAACCAATACCGTTTCAATATTACTGCGTTCATGAAGCGCACGGTTTTCCGGGCGATGTAAATTCTCGACAATCGACTGGCCTTCTTCCGCAGTTTGGTTCTGTGCCGCAATGATGGCGCAGAATTTCTCAATCGCCCCCAAATCGGGATTTTCGGCAATCAGTTGCGATCGGCTAGCCATATCTGCACACAGTTGCTGAGCCAATGCCTCGAGGATCTCTTCCTTGGACTTGAAGTAATAGTAGAAAGTGCCTTTGGCAATACCGGCGCGGCGGACTATCTCATCAACAGATGTGGTTTCGTAACCTTGAGATTGAAACAGGTCGCCAGCGGCTTGAAGAATTTCAGCCCGGCGCACCTCTGGTTTTTTCACTATACGAGCCATAACAAGCCCCTTGGTATTGTGTGGAATAACGACACAATACCTACTGACTGACGGTCAGTCAATAAATTTATCGTGTTTTTATTCGCCACTGGGATATGAGTACGGCTGGCCTTGATGCTGGGTAAAACGCTTATCAGCATCCGAGTTTACTTTCAGACCGGGGTTGCTAATAATAAACATTCATCAACGCCACATATGAGTTGCCTTTATGCAGATAAAATCCTTATCCAAAGGTCGATTTCACCATTTGTGGCAGCATGACAGCGCACTGGTCGAACACACCCTGCTGGAAAACTTCACAGACAAACGCCTCATTCATGAGGGGGAAATGCTGTATCAACAGGGGCAACCCGTTGAGCAACTCACCCTGGTCTTCTCTGGGAAAATTTCATTGGGTTATTCCGCCGAAAATGGCCGACGCTTTCAATTAGGTACTATAGAGTGCGACCAACAGTTGTTTGGGGAGATGGAGTTTTTTACCGGCTATCCCTGCCAATTAGACATTATTGCGGAGGAACCGCTTTTGGTTGCGGTGTGCAGTTGCCAAAGGTTAGAGATCATACTGATGGAGAACCCAAAGCTGGCGATTTTCTTTGCCAGCGCCATCGCCGTCGATTACCAGGATACGTTGGATATTTTTCTGCACCGCATGTTGTATCCCATCGCCCACAACGTTGCTTACGATCTCTACCGCCAATACCATAACAAACTGCCGATGGATGGCTTCACCAAAAACTATCTTGAGGCAGAAAGGTTCGGTACTACCGATCGGGTCTATCGCCGGGCGGTTAAAGAATTGATTGATAGTGGATTGGTAATGCGCGGCGTCAATGGTCTGGAAATAAAGGATCTGGCGGGTTTGAAAGCGTTTCTCGGTAATGATGCCGGTGAGTAAGTTAACGCTCCTCAGCGCAGCGCTGGGGAGCGTCGTTAAGTGTGTTGATCAGAACTTGTAGGTAAGACTGAAATAGTGGCCCAGGCCTGTGGTTCGCCCTGCGCCAGCGTTGTCCCGCGTCAACGCCATGTTGTGGAAATACTTCAAACCGTAACCTACGGCGTAACGCTCGGAATGCCAGTACAGGCCGTTAAACCACTCGATGGCATTGTTGCTGTACAATTTGTCATCAGCGATTTTATTGGCTCCAAACTGGTAATCAAAATACCCCTGATAACTCAGGTAGCTGCCATTACTAAAGTTATAGAATGGCGTAAACCAGTTAGTAGAAAGCATGTAGCCGTCCCACTTACCTTCATTATCCTCGCCGTAATTTTCGCGAACGTAGCGTGCATAAACGTTCACCCCCATCTTGCCAAACCAGGGTACGTTGACGTCCGACCCCACGCCAATAAAATGCTCAAACAGTTCGCGGTCGCCAATATTGGTTACGGTGGCAATATACCATTCTTGAACCGGCCCTACGGAGAGATCGTAACCCAGTAACCCATCCAGTGACATCCTTGGCGCTATTTTGGCAAAGAAATTGTCTCCGTCGTGACGATCATCCTGCTTGCGGTTAAAAACATCAAACATATCGACATAGCCATAGAGATCAAATATTCCCGAGCGCCCGCCAAACTCCATTTCAAGATAAGTATCATTACGTGCACCATAGGGTATTTTGGCATCCACGCTGTGCATCAAGTTAAAGTTTATCCATTTATAATCATCTTTATGAGTATCCCCATTTTTATAGTCAGCTGCAGAGGTGTTAAACGTAAACGCCGATGCCAATAATATGGCTACCAGTTTTAATGCGCGAAAGTGGACGTTCGCCATAATGCGTTCCTTTTAGGTTGGTGTTGATGTAAATATCACTAATTTTTTACGTGCGATTTTATTTTTATGTAACCCTAGGCTGTGTCCCTTAATTGCACGCAAGCGCCGCTGGCGGTCATTTGCGCACAGGGCAAGGCGTGAGCCGCGAGGTTTGGTGGACCAAATAAGCGGCGAACAACGCCGCAATGCGCGCAAATGGCCCCAGCCCTAAGGGTCGCGCCCCAAAAGCCCGTTATCTGTGTTGTCGGGCTTGAACAGAGGGCCACTCTGCCCTTCACCCTCCGCCTTGATAACGGGCTTTTGGGTCTGCGACGGCACCACGGGCAATTAAGGGACACAGCCTGGTGTTGTTTACTGAATATATTAACTTTGTCTAACGGTAACTCTAAATGTACGTAAAGAGACTAATAACATGATAATAATCACCAAGTAGAAAATGGGAATGGCGTACATGATCATCTGCAACCCCAGTGAGCTCTCAAGCACCGCACTGATGGCGGGGCTGAACATGGCTCCGGCACTTCCGCTGAATAAAATGTAAGACACATTACGGCTTGATGCCTGTTTGACGAAGGAAACACCATAGGCAATAAATGAGTTATATAAAGCCGCGCAGGCAAAACCATAGGCGTAAGCAAGATAACCAACATGTTCGATATTATTGGTTGTTACGATACAGGAGGTAATCACCAGTGCCAGCGTAATAATAACAATCAGAAAATAGTGGATCTTTATTCTTGACACGATAACCGTAGAGACTAATGCGCCCACCAATGCCGCAGCCCAATATTGGGTAATGATATTACCAGCCTCTTCAAACGGAATATCGAATTTCTGTTTTACGAACAAAGGGGCCCAGGTCAGGAAAGTATACAGTGCCAGCATACCGAGGAATAATCCAATCCCGCCGCTGATAATGCCGAAGTTCCACTCGGACTTCACGCTTTCATGTTGAGCTCCTGCCTGGGGTTCGCAGGCGGAGAAATTGGTCAGAGCGACAATCCCCAGCGTAATAACCGCCACAATCCCGACGGCAAGATAGCTTAAACTCCAGGCCAACGTATGGGTCAGTGCGTAGGTAGTGATTAATGGGAATACCACCCCGGCAATGTTAAAGGTCGCATCCTGCACGACGAGCATCGTACTTTGCATTTTGTCGCGCCACACCGATACCACAATAGTTCCTGCAATACACAAACCAATCCCGCCACAGAAACCCACCAGCGTCATGGCAAGCATGACGACCCACAATGAACTGGTCAGGTACATCGCCAGGGCGCAGAGAAAAATCGCACCGTAGCTGATTAGCGTGATCCGCTTAATCCCCACCCTTTCAATCAAGAAAAACGCAGCGATAGTTCCCGCAAGGGCACCGCCGTTGAGCAGTGAAAAGATGGATGCGACAGCATTAGTCTCAGCGTGAAAACTCTCTGCTATCGGTTCAATCAACATGCCGAACTGACTGGCGAATCCCGCCATAATGAAGTTGGCCAGAAAACTGATCGCAGTGAGTGCCAATTTATTTTTCATCAGCATTATCCCTTTCTGTTGTACTGCGTTATGACTGGATTGCCGTTTGCAGTGCCAGTTCAATCATATGATTGAAGGTTAACTGGCGCTCCTCGGCGGTCGTTTCCTCGCCGGTCAGGCAATGATCTGATACCGTCAGAATAGCCAAGGCTTCAATACCAAATTCCTGTGCCAGGCCGTATAAACCCGCCACCTCCATATCGATACCCAATACGCCAAATTTCTCCAGCGCCGGGATCAGGTTTTCATCGGGGTCATAATAGAGATCGCCACTGAAAACATTGCCTACTTTCACCGGGATAGACAGTTGTTGCGCCAGCGTCCAGCTTTTATGCAGCAGCGGAAAATAGGCGGAAGTCGCCATGTGATAGCCACCGCTGCGTTTGGTATTGGTGATGGAATCCGTGCCTGCCGCAACGGCCAGAATGATATCGCGCATTTTGACATCCTGTTGGGTCGCCCCCAGGCTGCCAACGCGGATAATGCGCTTTACCGCATAATTATGAACCAACTCATGGGTATAGAGCGCTATAGACGGGATCCCCATTCCATGGCCCATCACTGAGATCGGTTTACCCTGATAAAAACCGCTATAGCCCAACATATTGCGCACGTTGGTCACTTCACGTGCCTGTGTCAGATAGTGCTCGGCAATAAACTTCGCGCGAAGTGGATCGCCCGGCATGATTACGGTTTCGGCAAAATCCCCGGGGTTGGCATTGATGTGTGCGGTCATAGAGTCATCCTGCAAGGTTGTATTGGAAGGATCGTGTAATTTACAAGTACAGCCTAGCAAGGCCCGCCTTTAGTCTTCAGGACATAAGTCCTGTTCACCGGATGGGGCTCTCAATTCTGGCATGATGGGAAATCTGAGAAGGTGTAGCCTATTTATAGCTAGACCATTGGCAAGTCGTTTAGGGGTGTTGTCTGATGCGATAGCGCCTACCACGCTTGCGCAATAAGCCAGCGAGATAGAGTTTTTCCAGCGCTGAACGCGCCGAGGGTTGTGGGCAGCAGACAGTAGGCAATCGATAAGAAGAAGAATTTTCAGGGATTGCTAGCTGCCAATGCTCACAGTAATAACTCAAATTAATAACAGATGACAAAATGCATTTGTGCGGTACCCAGCTATTAACCTCTACCGGATTTCTGGCCTTAAAATTTCAATACTTGAGCTATTGACGCATATTTCTGAGTTTTAACTCCACGCTTCTTTTCTTGAGGTAGAGTTTAATGGTATAAAATGCACTGAGAGTAAATACTCCCCCTAATGATATTAGGCAGACCAAGCCCCATTGATTGAAAAATGAAATCATAAATAAACCAAGGGAAATCCCGCTAACACCAGTTAATATCCAATAGTTAGCCCTAAGGTGAATATAATCATCCAATGCATTAGTTACTTTCATCCATTTTCTCCGAATAATACTGAGTCATACCAAAGTTACTTCAAGTCGCATGACAAAACGCTGGCCGTAAAGGGGCAAGCCCCAGTGTGGGCCGAATAACACAACCAACCCCATACAGCTTGAGGGGCGGCAGGTATAGCAGGAATATCTGTTTACTATAGTCAGAAGTACCCGTCTTCACTCAAGGACACACCATTGACGCATACTTACGGCAAACCACAATGTGGGTACCGATTCTCCAGGTTCGTCGGAAGAAGAACTGAAAATCTCATTTATCAGTACATTAACTCTCAATGAAACAACCGCTAATACTACTAAACAGGCATCAGCCTAAGGCAGTTGGAGCTAAGCTGCAAGAATATGCCTACAAGGGGATTTTTTAGCAATACCTACCTGAGCAATGTGATGAACAATTAGGAATTTTACGTCTTCTGGTAACATATATCTTAAACGCACTGACTTGCTCATTGGCTATGGCTGTTTATCATCCCTTTAGCCAACTGCTAGCAGCCGTCAAACTGGCTAGCGACAATTCTGCGTATACCTTGGCCACGTGCCTTTAACTTTAATGGGCTTGGGTCTACAACCATGTCACTGAGCCTTCTCACCGACACAAACCTTGGGTTCATCAGGGCACGGATAAATGCCACATCCGCATGATACAAGCCTTTAGCCTGATGTTAATAATTAACTCAACCAATTGAATATTATGCTTAATACTCTTTAACATGCTTTCCAAGCCGCGTTGTAATTATTTGTTACACGATATAAAACTTAATTTACCTTCCTAAAGGCAGGCTCTAGCGCTGGTTTAGCTATATTTTTAAGGTGGTACCAGACGGATGTGTTTTTATAATAAAACGTGTTTGAGGTGGCTATGAAAAAAATCGCATGTCTTTCAGCAGTAGCAGCTTGTGCATTAGCAGTAACCGCCGGAACAGCATTTGCCGCTGCCGGTGACAGCACAATATCTGCAGGTTATGCCATGGGTGATTTCCAAGGTGTTGTAAACAAAGCCGATGGCTTCAACCTGAAATACCGTTATGAACTCGACGATCAACTGGGTGTTATCGGTTCTTACACCTATCTGAAACAAAGTGGGTCGGGTAACGATTTATATGACAAAGCGCAGTATAACGGCTTCACCGTAGGCCCAACATACCGTATCAACGACTGGGCGAGCGTCTATGGTGTGATCGGTCTGGGTTACGGGAGATTCACCGGTTCCCAACAGAATAGTTCCAACGACCATACCGATACCGGCTACGGCTTCAGCTATGGTACTGGTCTGCAATTCAACCCAATCCACCAGATCGCACTGGATATTGGCTATGAAAAAAGCCGTATCCGTGACGTAACCGTTGGGGCCTGGAACATTGGTGTTGGTTATCGCTTCTAAGTTTCACCACATTTTTCAATGTAAGCTGACGACTGTTTGCGCCATAAATAGAAAATCCGCCTTCATTCGGGCGGATTTTTTTGCCAGTAGAATGGGCATTATCACCACTAATGGAGTGAAGGCGAGCACGGGTTAACCTCATTACCTTGATCAGGGTAAATAGGAAGCCCAAATATTATACTAAGCCAGAGGGATTACCCGTTTGCTTTCTGAAAGAAACTGTTCGATAAGTAAGAGTGCATGAGAATTTTTACTAAGGTCTTTTTGAATTTTTTCTCGCTGCTCCTTAAGCAACGCAACAATTATTGGGCACGGAGAAATCCTAAGCGGCTCACTTAAAATGCAAGGCATTAATATCTTGACTGCATCCAGCGTTAATCCTACCCGCTGTAAGGATTGGATGCTTTTAATAATTACCAGATCCTTTTTCGAAAAATTACGATACCCGGCCATGGTTCTTTCAGGTTTTAATAACCCTTGTTGTTCGTAGTAACGTATCATGCGGGGGCTGACCCCGGTATTTTTAGATAACTCTTTAATTTTCATCATATAAAATCCAACTTTACGAGTATGGAGTCTAAAAATTCCTACACAAGATAACTCATAACTACCTGCAAGAGCTTAGAGCCTATTATATTTAATATCGCACCCATAAACCAAAGATAAATATTGCACACCATAAACCACGTTCTATATCTATCAGATAATTAAATGCAAATCAATTAGTTACCTATACCCAATAGTTATAATGAAGTAGTCAGTAAAATGACTTGACATTAATAGCTCTTTTAACGTTGATAATCTGCTCTGTTCAATTCACATAATTACCAAGAACTGAATATGCAACAGGTAAAATTTCAAATAGAATTGTATCTTACATTCTCAGGGAAATGCCCCCAGCCTGGTTCTGGTGCAGACTGGCGAGGATATTGGGCTGTATCCGGCTTTGTTTACGACAAATATGTAATTGATGGACACAGCCCGGTACGCGCATTTTGAAATAATGATTTTAAAAACAACCTATTATACCGTTTCAGTCGTGTAACCTTATTTTTCCACCCAACGGCTTGACTTTGACAGTGCTGTCAAAGGTTCAATGTTCCCTAGATATTTTTTCGCACCTATTTTCTACTGAGATGGTGAGCAAATGAAGATTCAAGATGGAATATGTGAACTCGAAAATGACAATAACGAAAGGAAAACCTACTGGTTTGCTATCATGGTATTATCCTTGTCCGCTATCATTTTTGTTACTGCAGAACTACTGCCCATCGGGGTATTGCAGGAGATCGGAGATACTTATCAACAACCAGTAGGTAAAATAGGGCTGATTATTACCGGTTATGCGTGGGTAGTCGCCTTCTCTGCCGTGTTTGTGACCTCTTTATTTTTAAAGATAGAACGCAGGATATTAATTATTATTCTACTGATTTCCTTCGGGTTATCGAACATTATCGTCTCTCTATCACCAAATCTTACCGTATTGTACATCGGGAGAGTCATCGGGGCTTTTTCCCACGGTATATTCTGGTCAATCGTCGGGCCGCTGGCCGTGCGATTATCCTCAGAAGGGGGCAAAGCAAAAGCAACCGCGTTGGTTTTTGGCGGTATTGCTATTGCTTCTGTTGGTGTAGTTCCACTGGCTACTTTGGTTTCTCAGCGCATCGGTTGGGAACTGTCATTCTTTATTCTTGGTCTATCCGCACTGGTTATCAGCATCTTTGTGCGGCTAAGTATGCCGGTGGTGCAACATGATAAGGCGCAAAAAACCACTTCGCTGATGCGGGTGATCACACAACCCTATCTGCGCAGAACTTTCCCGGTAACCGCCTTGGCACTGTGTGGTAACTACTGCGCATTTACCTATATTGGCCCCCTGGTTGAAACCCAGATTGGCATCTCACATGCAAAGTTCCCATTATTCTTACTGTTATTTGGCGTTGCCGGGGTTGTGGGCAATTTTATTAGCGGATTTGTCAGTGACAGGAATTTGGTTCTAGCCACGCGTATCACCCTGTTATTAATGGCACTCTCCGTTGGTAGCATGGGTTTGCTTACCGACATCAGCCTGGTTGCAGGCATATTCATGATGGCTCTATGGGGTGCGGGTATTTGTATCATTACCGTAACTCTACAGTCATTGGTGCTTAATCTTGCTGAAGACTCCGGTGAAAGGCCCTCTTCAGTTCACGTTGCCATGTTCAATATAGGTATCGGTTCGGGTGCATTTCTCGGTGGGGTATTACTCGATGGGTTTAATATTGCAACGGTAGCGCTGACCGCGTCTGGATTAATGTTGCTAGCCCTGGTGTTACTACTGCCCAAGATTTTACTCACTCATCAGAAATAATCTCTATTCAGACAGATAAAGGAAGTAAGCTGTTCGCGATTAACGACTAAAGCAATTCGGATATCACCAGGCATAATCTGGTTGTTTTAAAAAGCTTCTTCGTTTCTTGCCACCCTATTTGTCTGCTATCTCCATCCATATCAGGAGGAGCTTGTTACGCTGTCAGTGCGTACTGACACTCTTGCACATAGCTGGCACTTCGCGGTTGTATTGAGCTGTACCCGCGTGGGTAACGTTTCACGACCGGCAATAGCAGGTCCTGAAAATTACGTGCGCCCAGTTTGCACAAACCGCTACGTTTGTAATAGCTGATAGTCTTGATGCTCAACATAAGCGTTCTTGCGATATCATCCGCACACAGCTCCTTCATTAGCCCGAGCAGCACGGTACGCTCACGCACGGTCAAGCGTTTCAAGCCAAGGAGATCTCGGGTAGACAGCACTACCTGCCCGCAAATCACTCGTGTAATGAACCACTTCAATTTTGGCAGAGGCAGCGTCAAGTCAATCAATCCAGTTTTCGCATTTAAACAGTCGAGGTAAAAACATAGCATCGGAATACTGGCCGAGCCAGGATCCAGCAATACCTTACAGGAAGGGTGATAACACCGTAACAGGCTGGCCAGTTGCACCAGAGCATCGATTCCACCGTAACGTATAGATAGGACGATCAGGTCAATGTCCCCGTCCTGTTGCTGAATCAGATACGATTTACACTGTTTGAAGCTGGATGTGCTAAAAATGTATGCTTCTGGCCTCAATAACGTTTCCAGCCCTGAACGGGTAAAAATACAATCACTTAAAATAACAATTTTTTCCATTTCACACTCGTTGACAGGTGTTTCACATCGGCATCCAGGTAATAAGGATGCCGATGTGTGTAGAAAAATCAGGCTGTGTACCACAACTAACCTCGCTACCGTTCAAATGAGGCAAGGTTTACTGAAGTATTAGGCTGTGTCCCTCAATTGCCCGTGGTGCCGTCGCAGACCCAAAAGCCCGTTATCAAGGCGGAGGGCGAAGGGCAGAGTGGCCCTCTGTTCAAACCCGACTTTACTTCGAACGGGCTTTTGGGGCGCGACCCTTCGGGCTGGGGCCATTTGCGTGCATTGCGGCGTTGTTCGCCGCTTATTTGGCCCACCAAACCTCGCGGCTCACGCCTTGCCCTGCGCGAAAATGACCGCCAGCGGCGCTCACATGCAATTGAGGGACACAGCCTAGTGTCAGAACTGACAATGCACTCTCTATTAACAACTAAAAATAAAACCAGTTTTATTAACTGGACATTATTTCTTAAACTTTAATGATAACAATGCATTTTTTCCATCATTCATATATTTTCCCGCTAAAGCCTCCGTACTGTTAAATGTTGCAATAACCATTTTTCCATCAATCGCAGTAAGCAACATGACATTTTTAATAGTGCCATCTGCACTCGGTGTATCCATACTCAAAATAAAAACTTTACGTCCATCAATACTTTTTTCTTCGAGAGTAGGATTAAAGGGAGCGAATTGCTTTTTCATTATATTAGCCACATCTGCAAGTTTGCCATCAGGTATGGCATTCTTGGTATTGCTGAAAGCAAAGGAGACATTACCGTTTTCAACATAATAGGCTTCTTGCGGTGCATTTTGCTGAGGATATTTAGCCGTCAGCATTTCTTTAGACATTGCAACAAATTCAGCAGGCATATCGATATATGCAGCACCGCCAAATATCTTCGTACCTGTTGGTTCTGGTTCAGAACACGCACTCAGAGAAATTACCATTGCAAATAACATGAAAACGCTTTTCTTTAACACAATATAAACCTCATAATCAATTAAATACTGGGAGGCGAACCCAAAAAATCACAATTAACAATAAGCACTTTCCGATCAACTAAATCATTCAGCACTATTAACACTCATACAAAAATACAAATAAAATCCCGAGGTGTTGACCTTTCACTAAATAAAAAATTAAGCACATTAAATTTTTAACAAACCCAAAGCACCCACTTTAATTAACACTGTCCTTTGCTTTCACACCTCCATCCTGCGTTGGGATGGACTTTTATTGATTACCTATAAAACAACATCCATGGCATTTAGGCAATCACTCAAACTTGCTGATGAAAATATGAATACTGCGGCGCCTTTATGAGCTAACATTTAAATTTGCTTCACACAGGCAAGGAAGTTAGTCTTTTCCCATGATGCATTAATCGACTCAGCATAAGTGAGCCATAAACCTTTTTCAGTCATCATAAAGTAATTTTTAGAACTCCCAAGATTAAGGCGTGACATTGAGCTGTGATAACCATAGGTACCATAATAATATGGCATTTCCACCCATCCATTACTGTATTTATTCAGGAACCCCCACTCGGTTACCAGCATTCCTACCGTACGTCTATTGCCCCCGGTGGTATCATTGGTGCCTGCGTGAAGCCCGGTAAATTCGCCTGTAACCAGCGTACCGTTTTTAATAACATTATTGTTCGCACGTGAACTTGGATTATATACATCGTTAGGTATCCGGTATCCGGCACCGAAATTATCGGTGCAGGCTTTCCCTGCGGCTTCCCATGTCACCAAGGTTGTGCCAAGATTTTTCCACCATTTGCTGACTTTAAAGCTGTAGCTGATCGCACTCGCTCCCCCGCCAGTTTTCGGCGTCGCCGTGATCACCATGGTTGGCGCCGGGCTAGGGAAATCCTGCTTAAAGGTCACAGTACCCGCAGCATCAACCTGCGCATACGTTGGATGGCTGGATACCCAATTATAATTGGCATTATTAGCCTGATTACTTTCAGCATAAATCTGGAACGTTGCGCCAACAAAACCGTGGGTCGGGAAACCAGAAGTAGTGGTAAATACCCCCCGATTCTCGCCATTGGCAGAGAGGTGTGTGACTATTTGCGCTGCCAGAACTGGAACTTTAATCGTATAGCGACTGGCCAGGACTTTCTCACCGGATGTCTTCGGGTTACCGGTAGTTGAACTCGCGGTTACAGGCACATTGGCTGCTACACTCAAGGTTTTACCGGCAAATTGCGCATCAAAACGCGCATTGAGCTGCGCTGCCGTCAACGCAACATTGTTGTACGTCCAGCTTAAGGTTGCACCAGGGATCCTCGGCACTAGCTGTAATCCGGTGTCCCCATCAGCATCAGTAGCAACGATCGCTGAAGTGTCAGCTGATGCTTTAAATTCATTCGGCTTTTGCGAGAGGCCAACCATATCGCCCTCCTTCACCTTGGTGGTGCCATCAGGGTATAGAATAAACACATTACCACTGGCGACAGGTGCTCGCCCCTGAATCTGGCCACTTCTGTTCGTTAATATTGCCTGTGCCGGTAACGTCACCATCAGGCCGGTAACCAGCAGGTTGATAGCCCTTCTCTTTTTTAACATCACACCAGGTATGCTCTTCGCCGGGGCCTCTATCGTTTTTCTCATTCTCTGTTCTTCCTTTCTGACAGGCTTACAAACTCTACCTCAGCGTCAAATTGACAGGCTGGCACTCAGGGAAAGGCTGTACAATACGCGGGCAGGGAAACCCGCCCGTGTATTGCCTGGGGATTAGTTGTAATCCACAGCCAGGTTGAAGCCCTGTACGCCGTCAACAGAACCGGTTATCGCTGTTCCGGCGGCATTTACCGGCACAGTGAAGTTGGCATCCGTTGCTGGTGTAGCAAAGCCAGCTGCAGGAGCGGTTATGTTATCCGTCGCACTGGTTCCCACCAGACGCCAGTTGTAAGAAACGCTGCTGGTCAGGTCGGTGGTGCCCACCGCTGCGCCATCCCACAGTTTGAACACATAGGTATTGCCGACATCCAGTTTCGCCGAGCTGCCAATCAGGTTGTTGGCAAACGCGGTATCAGTGCTCAGGTAAATACCTGGAACCACGTTGGTACCTGGTTCAACTGTTCCTGGCGGTACAGTCGTTTCCCCACCGGTGCTATTGTTGCTGACGTCTGCCACGGTGATGGTTTCACCTGTTCTTGGATCACCCGACGCAGAGTATTCCTGAATCACTACTTTTATCGCTTCAGCGCCAAGGGCTGCACCCGGCACCGTCAGTACGCTGGTCCCGTTACCACCAACAATTGAGGCATTGGTGTTGACCACATTGCTGGTCGCAATCTCGGACTCCGTTCCACCTTTAACGTAGTACCACGTCACTCGGGTTGTGGAGGCATCATTATCCCCGTCACTATCGGTGTATTTGTAGATCAGGGTAATGGTGTCCCCAGTCGCTAATTTGCCGGTGGTGGCAAAGGTGCCACTAATGTCCACTGCATGCTCTTTAGAGTTGTCAGACGGAGAAACCAGTACCGGAACACGCCCTTGAACGGTTCCCGTCGGTGCAGTCAGTACCGCATAGGCACTACTCATGGAGTAGCCGGCTATCGCCAAAGCCAGAACCAGTTTTTTCAATGTAAAGTGTTTCTTATTGTGCATCGTTCTCTTTTCCTTGGATTATCAGTAAATGGTGGCAGTGGTCCTTTCCAGCAGACGCACGCCTTAGTTAAAATCCACTTTCAGGCTAAAACCCTGGTCCCCCGAAACGGCACCGGAACCAGACAGGCTGTTGACCGGAACGCTATAGCTGTCAGCGGTCGCGCCAGAAATAATGTGGTTACTCAACGTGACCGGGGTGCTACTGCCCGCAGCCGTGGTGTTGCTGCCATCCAGCTTCCAGCTTATGGTGCTCAGATTGGCCGTTACGTCTTTCTCTCCTTCGTCCCAAACTCCATTTCCATTAACGTCTTGCCAGGCACGGAACAGATAGGTTTCGCCCACTTTCGGGTTATTGCCCTCGGTGCGTGAATAGTCCGCCGCGCCACTGCCCGCACTCGGGTTGTCAGACGCCAGGAATATCCCTCCAGCAATACCGGTGGTGGAACTCCCCAACGCGATTGGCCCAGGCAGAGTCGCTGTACCCCCGCCGCCCTCTGCTGCGCTCCCCTTGCTGGTGTCCAGCACCACAATGGATTGCTGGCCGCGAAGTGGGATACCGGTCTTCGACTGCTCCCAGATCTCTACTTTGATCGCCGTGGCACCCAATGCCTCTGAAGGGATCGTGATGGTTGACGTACCCGGTGTGCTGCCGATGGCAGGCACATTGCTGGTTGGGGTTATCGTGACTTCGGCACCGCCACCGGCCGGGGTATAGCTCCATACCACCGTTGAGAGCGAGTCATCCTCGTCACCGTCACTGTCGTCATGGCGATAGGTCATCACTATGGTGTCACCCGTCGACAACACTTCTGCCCGGGCATAGGTCCCGCTGAAATCTACGCTGTGTGGCGTATTACTGTTGGAGGGAGCAACCAGTACCGGTGACTTCCCGCTCACCGCCAAAGTTGTGGGTGTGCTACCTGCCCAGGCAGTACCAGCCATCCCGATGCCGAGCATCAACACTAGTGCTATCGGTTTTAGTGCAAGCCCCTGTGGCGATTTCTTGTCTTGTTTCATTTCCCGTCCTTTACCTGTTCAGCGCAGAGCCAGTGTCATTATTCTTTCCATGGTTTCCCGTCACGTCGCGGGCCATACCCAGCTTCACCGAACCGGGAGTAACAACCTCAATACAGCACCTTCAGGCCAAAGCCTTGATCACCGCAGGCTACCCCGCTGTTACTGCTACCATTCAGACGCGGTATAAAGGTGTAGCCCGTTACGCCAGTATCATGGTCGGTCAGCGTGACATCGCATCCTGCCGCCCCGGCATTACCATCCAATGCCCAATGCAGCGTTTCCGGCGGGAAGCTGGCAGTTACATCTTCATTAGCCGCGTTGAACAGCTTCACGGTATAGGTCACCCCGATCTGCGGGCTGGTCTGGGCCGTCAGAATGTCAGCGCCGTCCGGATCCTGAATTTCTGCCCGTACGACTTCCGGCATGGTGCTACTGGCGCTAAAGGTGATTTCCTGTGGTGTGGTCATGCCGTAACTGCCCAAGTCGGTGGCGATAATGAAACGCCCTGGCAACGTACTCACCAGTTCCCTGACGTGATAATTCACCCCTGCACGCTCTTCGATACGGTCGCTCTTGAGGCTGACGCATTGCTGCACCTTGCCATCCGCGTCGCTGGCGCAGTTCTCGCTGATCTTCACCGTTGCCCCGGTGGTGGCGTCCTTCATCACCCAGCTCGGCGCTAACGCCGGATCGCTGATCGCTTCACCCAAATGGTTGGTCAGATAGGTCACCAGTTGCACCGCATCACTCTCCAGCCCGGTAGCCGGTTTGCTCGCACCATTCTCCACCTCAAGTTTGGCTTGGCGCTGCTGGCCCACCGCAACCTCAACGGTATTGGAAGTGACCTGGCGCCCTTTCTCATCCGTCAGCGTGACAGACAGGTGGTATAGGTTGGTGGCTTCCGGAGCAGAGTCCCAAGCTGGCAGCTTGATGGTCCACCCCTGCGGATTATCAGTACCCGCCGTGGCCATGACCGAAAGCGGAATGACATCCCCATTCCAGTTCACTGCCGTTATCCGGTACTTGCTGCTCACCAGCGGCTGCATCATGTAGCTATCTCCTTCCAGCAGATCACCCGGCACGGAAGAGAGATCAAGATCGAATACCCCGTCCTTTTCCTTGTATTCCAGAACGATGTCGTAATTGCGGTCCACCAGGTCGTAACGGCTACCCTTGAGGCTGCGCGCTTGAGCAACACGATCCGGGTCAAGCTGTTTGTCCAGCGGAGTACCAATCTGGTAATTAAGCTGCAGGTCTGCCTTGCCTTCTTTCTGGCCGTTCTGACCTGATTTATGGTTGAGCTTGAGCGTCAGCAGTGGAACCGGGGTGTAATCCACTCCAGCGGTGACCGCGCTTGGGTCCTTTTGCAGATTGTCCTTACCGAACAGCGCTACCTCATCGCCGTAGTACTGCTCATAAACCAGCGAAGCCCCCAACTGTGGATAGGCGGGAAGGTAGCCCTGAGCGCGGACATCAAAACCCTTAGCTGGGCGCTCAAGATAATCATCAAAGTCCTTGGAATCTTTCCAATTGCTCAATGGATGGTAGTAGTTGGCCGCCAGCTTCAGGTTGTCACGCCACAACTCTGCCCCCATGCCGCCTCGGGTGTGGCTGCGGCTGATATCCTGATCGATGAAGGCGTTATAGCCCCACATCCAGTCGCCTTGTTCAAAACGAACCCCGCCCCCCGCGTTACCGATGGTGCGGCCATCCTGACCGTGGATGCCGACCTGAGAAAACGCCAGCACGTTGTCAGTTTCATACCAGGGGCTGAACAGCGAACCGCCACTCCCCTTGAGGCTGCCTCTATCATCGACAGCAATATTGATCTGTGCCTTACCGAACTGCCCCAGGAAGTCCTGAGCTTCTCTTTGTACCGGTGCCACCACCTGGTTTTTTGCCTGGTTTTTAGCCCACCCCTCTGCCTGACTCTTCACCTGCTCACCGGTCATGGTGTTCCAGTTTTGTGCCCCGACAAATTGTGCAGCCCCTGCCGTTTTCATTTCGGCTGCACTGACACCGTCTTTCGGTAGCGGAGCATTCCCCATCCCCAATTCAGGCAGGTCACTGGCAATCACCCCACTGGTATCTTCAGCGGGAAATAGAGGCGAATTGATAGGGAGTAATAAACTTTCACCTGTATTCAGTCTGTCACGGCGATCAAGGCTGCCTTTATTCAGTTTGCGCAATTCCACTACCGAAATACCGCTTTGTAGCGCTAACTGATATAGACTGCTGTCTGTCGGAACGGTGTAAATACGTGTTGCCGATAAAGAGGCTGAATGACTATTCCCTTCCATAACTGCTGCCAGTGCCACACCACTGCCCATCAGTAATGAGGCGATAACCGAAAGACGTATTGATTTTCTCATTGAAAAATTCCCTTGCGTGGGGTGCATGTCTGTATATCCTCAATTATTGCGGACGGACAAAAGACAAAACGCTCGCAGCACTATGGTGAAAACTCAAACTAGAGAGGTAATCCCTCACTGCAGAGGTGCACTTCTTTTATTTTGCCACTCACCTTTACATAACACTTATTAATTGTGAGTTTTTGCTCTTTATAGACTTAGTGTATAGCCGTTTAACATTGGCAGTTTTTAATCGGTATCCTTTGCCTCTTACCGTAGAAATAAAATCATCTTCCAACCCGAGGTTTTTTAACTTTTCCCTTAATTCTGCAACGACTTTATTGAGACCTTTATAAGAAGAAATCAAGCCACGGTCGTCCCAGATATGATGTAAAATATCAGAATAAAGCACGACCTCTCGCTCCACTCTTTCCAGTAAATAGACAAGGAGTTGCATAGGTGTTTCACCAAGAAAAATCGCCTCCGCTGAATAAAATTTTAATTTTCGGGAGGTATAGAGTCTCGCGACAACCCCTAGCTCAACATCAACCTGAATGTCTTCACCAATGCGATAACCATAAGTTGTTTCCTTCATAGTAATGAACTCCAGTAACCGATAAAGCTATTAGTAGCTCCACCTCTTCTTCAAGTCATTCTTTCCCTACGAGCTTTAGGCCGCCTGATGATTATCGCTTTTTAAGAAAAAGATTAAACCCCTACAAATGACATTTACAAAAAGCAACAAAACACAAAAAACAACCATTAAACTACAATAAATGGAATAAAAAATCATAAAATTAATAAAAATAGAATTTTAAACCAGAAATATGGAAAAAACATCAATGGGGTTTTATGTACTTATTTTTTAGGATAATCCCTATAAAATATATCAAACATCGTTTTGTAACCTTATTGCCCCCAATAAACCATACCAGTTAAAACCTTTAATACATTAATTAATAAAATAAATGCACTTAAGAAAAAATCAGATGATGTAAGTTTTAAAAAGCCATTAAAAACATAAAGATAACTTAAAAATCATGCATGTGAAATGCCGATAACGTATATATAAGTAAAAAACAATACGGTATCTTAAGAACTTAACCTGAAATTTTTCTTGATTAAAACCCTATTTTTTTGGTTTGCAAAAGTAAAGTTTTAGCGCAGGAATAATCTCAATTTACTTTTAACCTTAGCAGGATACACCACAGCAAAATATAAACAAAGAGACTGAGTTTTGATAACCCATTCTCTGATAATTTTTACATCTAATGATAATTTAAAACTATTTAAATTTAAAAAACCTATTAGTTAAAAAAATATTACCG
Organism: Serratia aquatilis; assembly: GCF_044865145.1. Lineage (NCBI taxonomy): Bacteria > Pseudomonadati > Pseudomonadota > Gammaproteobacteria > Enterobacterales > Yersiniaceae > Serratia > Serratia aquatilis. The sequence continues at coordinate 3,823,926 of NZ_CP173186.1, forward strand.
ACTTGAGGTGCTTAGGTTATTTCAATATCATTAATGTTAACCTTTTTCTGACAATACGGTTTAGATTACACTAGGCTATGTCTTCAATTGCCCGTGGTGCCGTCGCAGACCCAAAAGCCCGTTATCAAGGCGAAGGGCGAAGGACATAGTTGCGCTCAGTTCAAGCCCGATCCCCCAGAGAACGAGCTTTGGCGGCGCGCCCCTTCGGGCTGGGGCCATTTGCGCGTATTGCGGCGTTGTTCGCCGCTTATTTGGTCTACCAAACCTCGCGGCTCACGCCTTGCTCTGTGCGCTCATGACCGCCAGCGGCACTCATGAGCTGTTAAGGGACATAGCCTAATTCCCGAGCAATCATCACTAAACTCCAGTCTTCAGAGGCCAGCAAGACGGAAACACAATGATCGATAACATGCTTCAGCCCCCTGGTCTCCATCACATAATTTGCAGTACCTCACAGACTGACCAGCCCATTGCTGCGATGATTTAAGAAAAATCCGACCCGTCACTCCTCTATTTTTTACAAGCTATCGGGAGGAAGAAATCTTACTCCAGCCTTTTTAACCACACTCCTCAAGGCCTCGCAGTCAGGCTGCTTTATATCCTCTCTAGCGAATTGTTTCTATTCAGAAAACAAACAATTTCAATACAAGAAACAATCTATCTCGAGATGTTATTCTATTTTTTCAATTTTAAATTTTTTAAAAAAAACAATTTTCAGATTAAAAACCTTGTTAAATTCAAGTAACCAGAGTTAAAATCTCGTGAGTAACAATTAGCAAGCTATTGAAATTTTAATTTACCACCTGCAAACTATCGCTATATACTCCAATCAAGCTCAACCTATCAGGATGATTGTTAATTTGAATCGTCCTATATTTTGGTACGTAGCAGTTCAGTTCTGCTTCAATGGTAAGTGGCTATTAAATACGCATGATTAATAAGTAATAAGCACTTATTTTAAGTGGAGCTTGTGGTGTGAAGTTTTCAGTTAAGCATCCTGAGCGGCACAAACCAGGCAAGAGCAAAAAGCACAATATACTCTACATAATTCGAGTGGCATTCTATACGGCAGGGGCAAGACCCGTGGCCGGGTAGAGTAGCCGTACGCAGCCAACACCAGGGCAACTTGAAGTATGGTGAGTATAGAATATTCCTAACGTGATACGGATATCCTCACAGGCTTGTCGTTTCTCATCGCGGCAGAGCCTATATTTTGGCTAGATACTTCATTGACAAGAAAGTCGATGCAATTGCCCGATCCTGATGTGGAGGGCAATTTCCCGATCCTGGCGGTTACAGGATAGTAGGCTGTATCACTCAATTGAACATGAGCGACGCAGGCAGTTAAGGGACACAGCCTAATATTGCAAAACCAGCTTAAGGTAAAAAGGCTTGCCATCTATGCTCTAAATAATTCGAGTTGCAGGACAAAAACGCAATGCGTTTTTGAACAGCGCTTGCGCTGGCCCCGTAGGGGCGAGGCCCTATTTTGGGCCGAGTAACGCGGCAACGCAATGAATCCCCAGGAGCTTACTCCGGTAAGTGACTGGGGTGAGCGAGGAAAGCCAACGCACATGCAACTTGAAGTATGACGAGTATATATGGCGAACCTTGAGGAGCAATACAATCAAACAGTACTCTGCTGTTTCGTTGTATACCCAAAATAATTCGAGTTGCATGTAAGCGGCAAGTCTGAGAGTCGCCAGGAGCATAGTCTACTATGTGACTGGTGCGAACAGATGAAGCCAACACCCATGCAACTTGAAGTATGAAGGGTATATATCGATATTACTTCGAGTTACAGAGTTATTACACATTTACCATTTACGATTGCTGAATCGCTCATATCGTGAATGAGAATGCTGTATTAGCCTGTTGCTTGGAATATGTGTGGACTATTTTTAATAGTCCACTGTGGACGATGTTGTTTTTAATTCACTATAACCAAAAAGGCCAAATTATGAAAAAAGTCCTTTTCCCGATGATGATATGTTCCACCCTTTCTCTGTCAACTTACGCTGCAACAGACAATGTCGGTGGGGGGAACATTAACTTCTATGGCAAAGTAACTGATGTTTCCTGCGAAATTTCCGTTAATGGCCAAGGCAGTGACGCTAATGTTTATTTACCCCCGATCAGCCTGACAGAAGCTAAAGGCGCCGCAGCAAACACATTTTTGAAAGCACAGCCTTTCACCATTGATGTTACCAACTGCCAGTCTGTTAATGGTGCGCTTGGTGATTACATGGATGGCGATCAACTCGCTGTAACCTGGACCGGGGGGAACTTGCTAACAGGAGCGACAGGTGTCGAGCAGGGATATCTGGCAAATACCGAAAGCACAGGTGCCAAAGATATTCAATTAGTTTTGGCAACCAGAGGGAACAGTTCCCTTTCTGGGACCAAAATCATTCCGGGTTCATTAACACCACCGTCAACATCCGTGAATATAGACACGAACATTCTTGGTAATAAAGGTGCTCGATTTACCTACTATGTAGGCTATGCGACTAATACACCAAATACTGTCACTCCGGGTGTGTTAAACAGTTACGCTACCTACGAAATTGTTTACCAATAATTCCTTATCTTCAATACTCTAAATAATTCGAGTTGCATGTAGGCGGCAAGTCCGAGAATCACCAGGAGCATAGACAACTATGTGACTGGTGTGAACGGGCGTAGCCAACACCCATGCAACTTGAAGTATGACGAGTAAAAAGCGGCCTTAACCGGCTGCTTTGATAACGTGTGCTACTCTGAAAGCATGTTGAGGTACCTATGCTATTACGCATCATATCAATTTTTTTTATTATCAGCTTTCAAGTGAATGCTAATAACATCATTGTCAATGGTACTCGCTTTATATTCCCTAGTAATGAAAAAGAAATCACTATCCAATTAAACAATACTGCCGATCGCCCAGCGGTAGCACAAGTTTGGTTGGATAAAGGGGATGCCAGAGAAACCCCAGACAATATTTCCGTCCCTTTTGTGATTACCCCACCAATCTCACGGGTAGATGGTAAAAGCGGGCAGACCTTGCGGGTCCGTCTGCCCAATCGTAACGGCCTGCTTGGCGATCGGGAGCAGCTCTGGTGGTTGAATCTATTGGAAATACCGCCGACGCCCACCAGCGCACAGACGCATGGGAATAATTCCCTGCAGTTGGCTATTCGCTCACGCTTTAAATTTATTTACCGGCCAACAGGGCTGGGGGATCGTGATGCCGCACCAGAGCTGTTGGTGTTATCCAAGCAAGGAGAAGAACTGGCGATTAATAATCCAACGCCTTTCTATATCACTATTACGCGTATTCTTCAGGCGGATAATAAATCTCTGCTGGGTAAAACCGTCGTCGCTCCACCGCTCTCGACAACTCGGGTCACACCCGTCGCGGCATTCAAGAGTGGAGACAATATCTTAATAAAAAACGTCAATGACTATGGAGCCACTGTCTCTGTCAGTAGCCGGATAAAATAAAGTAGGGAGTTACACAATGGAAAAGCTGACATTTTCGGCCGAGAAGATGTGCCCGCTATGCGCGACCATAATGATGGTGGGGCTGGTTTATCCATTTTTTTCAGCTTTGGCAGCGCAGGAAGAATCTTATCAATTCAACGATGATTTCATTATCGGTAAAAAAGATAAAATAGACCTTTCAAGATTCAGTACCTTTGCCATTTTTGAGGGTGCCTATTCCATTGATGTCTATACCAACGGTAATTGGAAAGGCCGTTATGAGATGAAGGTTGAGCGGCGTTCAGATAACAACAAACTGGGTGTTTGTTATTCTGCTGCCATGCTTGAAAGATTTGGCATCTCCGCAAGTAAGCTCAACGCATCATTGGCAAAACAGGCAGATTTCTGTGGTTACCTGTCGCAATGGCGGCAAGATGAAACGGTTAACGATACGTTTAACATATCAGAACTGCGGGTAGATATTTCCGTTCCCCAGCTGTATGAGGATCGTAAATACGCGGGCTATGTATCACCCGAACATTGGGAAAAAGGAATTCCAGCATTGAATCTGTCTTATATGGCTAACTACTATAACCGTAATAGAACATCTTCTGATGGTAATAGCAGTAGTGGTTATTTAGGGATCAACTCCAAGTTTAGCTACAATGGCTGGCTGCTCAAATACGTTGGGAACCTGAATGCTCAAGAGGGTTATGGCACCCATTGGCAAAATAATCAGACTTATCTTCAACGTTCGTTACCACAAATAAAATCAACCTTAACCGGTGGTCAGTTTTTTACCAGTGGCGAGTTCTTTGACAGCGTGAGTTTGCGCGGTCTGCGCTTGGGCACCGACGATAATATGCTGCCTGACGGTATGCGTTCTTATGCACCGGAGATCCGCGGCGTCGCCATGAGTAACGCGTTAGTTACCGTGCGGCAGAATGATTCGGTGATACACCAGACTCAGGTATCTCCAGGCCCTTTTATCATCGACGACGTCTACCCTTCCGGTTACGGTAACGATCTGGAGGTGACGATTAAAGAGGCGGATGGTTCGATTCGTCAATTCAGCGTGCCTTTCTCCTCGGTGCCTCAACTGTTGCGCCCAGGAATGGGCCGCTATACCGTTGTTGTCGGTAAAACGGATGAACCAAGTCTGCATAACAAGCCAACATTGTTTCAGTTTCATTATCAATATGGCGTTAATAATCTGTTCACAGGGTATACCGGGTTGACTGCGTTTAATGACTACCAGGCATACCTACTGGGTAGTGCTTTTAATACCTCTTTCGGGGCGCTATCACTGGATGCTATTCAGTCGTATACCTCGTTGAAAAATAGTGCGGTTTTCTCAGATAAGTCCTCCTATTCCGGGCAAAGTTATCGAGTCACCTTTAACCGAATGTTTCCAAGTACCCAAACCAGCGTCGTGCTGGCGGCTTACCGCTATGCAACAGAGAACTACTTTTCGCTCAACGACGCCTTGCAGATTGTTAATAACCCGAGACGGGGAAAAAATCCCAGTACCTTTGCACGTGAAAAATATGGATTGAGCTATACCCTTAACCAGAGTTTACCCGATGGTTGGGGCGGGCTCTATTTCAATGGCCGAATTTCACACTACTGGAATAGAAACGATACAGAGAAGCAGTATCAACTGAGTTACAACAATGGATGGAAACGTCTCTCTTATTCGGTTGCGTTGCAGCGCAGCTATACCTCTTATCTTGGTAACCGTGGCCAAGAGACGCGCGTATCACTCAATTTCAGCTACCCACTCTCATTCGGCGAGCGTAGTAGCGCAAGCCTGACTTCTGGCGCGATGTTTTCCAACTCACGTTTCAATAATGCTCAGATAGGCCTGAACGGAGCCCTTGGTAATGAAAATGAGTTCAGCTATGGCGTTAATCAGTCATCCAGCCGTTCTGGCAACCATAGCTTTGCCCTCAATGGCACTTACCGTAACCCCAAAGCCACGTTGGCGGCTAATTTTGGCCAGGGCAACAGTTACCGCCAAACTGGCGTAAGCGCCAGTGGCTCTCTGCTGGTACATCAAGGCGGGATCACTTTGTCACCGGAAACGGGAAATACCGTTGCACTGATTGAAGCCAAGAATGCCCAGGGCGCAGCACTACCCGGCGTACCTGGCACACGTATTGATAGTAGAGGGTACGCCATATTGCCGTATCTGCGCCCTTATCGGGTCAATGCGGTCGAGATTGATCCGAAAGGCGCCGACGATGACATCGTATTCGATAAGACCGTGGCTAACGTCGTGCCCTATGAAAACAGCGTGGTAAAGGTCAATTTCACTACCCGGGTGGAGAAAAATCGAACGCTGCACGCCGTGCTACCAGGCGGAAATAACCTGCCATTTGGTGCCAACGTGGTTAATAAACAGGGGAAAACCATCGGCATTGTCGGTCAAGGCAGCATGCTATTTATCAATGACGAGCAGGCTAACCCAGTGTGGGTTAAATGGGCTAGTGGCCAGTGTAGTGTCAATCTGAAAAACGCCGTGGATCAGGAGGCAATATGTCGATAGGTAAGCTGTTTTCTCTAGCCGCAATACTGCCGCTATTCATTGGTGCTCTAGCTCATGCGGAGTGCACACGCTATGAGAATGAACCATCGATTAACCTGGATATGAATATTGGTCAGGTAGTGGTACAACCAAATGCTCCGGTTGGCAGTGTGCTAGCCTATCGTGAATGGTATCTGGCTAAGAGTGCCCCCATGTACTTCTGTCTAGGGCCAAATCCTTTTGCTTCTAAAGTGATCGGTAATGGTATGCAGGAACTGAGTGACAAAGTTTTTTCTACCAACATACCAGGCATTGGCCTGCGTTTTAAACGTAGGACGGGAAGTGGGTACGTACTCACTTATCCAGGAGTGCGAATGATCACGAACATCGAACCCCGTTATCAAGTCTGGCTTGAATCGACAACGTTTATACTCGAAGTGATAAAAACGGCCCCCGTCACCGGCAGTGGCCGCGTCGCTAGCGGCCCCTATACCAGCTACGGCTACATTGAGGACGATAACCCACCGCTAACGACATCTCTCAGCGCCGATGCCTTGACGATTGTCTCCCCATCTTGCCTGGTGAGCGGCGGGAAGAACCAGCGAGTTGATATCGGTACCATCCGCCAAAATCAACTGACTGGCAAAGGTAGTTTCGCTGGTGGGCGCAACTTTGAGCTAAAACTGCAGTGCAGCGGCGGGGTTAGCCTGTCGGGTTCCGTAGATATCAAGATGACTTTCGATGGTACTTTGGCACCCGGAACTACTGCGGCAGATAGCGTACTGATTAACGAGAATACGGGGAGTCAGGCAGCTCAGGGGGTAGGAGTCCAAGTGTTAAACGAAGATCAGACTCCTCTAGAATTGGGAAAACCCCAGTTGATTGGCACATTAGCTGACAATCAAGTACACCATATCACCTTGAAATACTTCGCGCGGTTCTACCAGTACTTGGATACCATCAGCACGGGAGAGGTTCGCTCGAATCTGGTTTTTAATATTGATTATGACTGAAATCTTAATCGTTGTTATCTGTATGAAGAATAAAATTATCGTCGGGCATCAAGGTTTACTGATAGTTCGGCGATTGTCAGCCGGCATTTTAGTTATCAAGTTGTGAGCACCCGTTTTTCCCGTCGTTTCCACACCTGTAATAGTTCAAAGAAATTGTAACAATAGTCGTTATAAAAAGAGGGATAATATGACTTACATTAATCCGGAGCAAAACCTTCAGTTAAATAATGTACGGATTGCCTTACGCGCGTTATGTCTTCGCGAATGTGCACAGGGAACTCTACCACCCAAAATACTTTGGCCCTGCACCCGCGATGTTGCGAAATGCTGTGACATTTCAATTTATGTCGCGCGCTATTACTTAATCAAACTGGTCGAAAGAAAGAAAGCCTATGTGAGCCCATGTTCGGTTAAAAATAGTTTACGCTGGTGTAGCGCAGAACTTATAGCATCTGATGAGGGATAGAATGAACCGTAAGGATGGTTTTTTAGTAAAACATTGAGTAAATAAATGACCCCGGTCAAATGCATATGTGGGGGCAGTAATTGGGAATCCCGTCTGGTGTCCCTTTGTATTGTTCATTAGTGCCCCCCAGTATACGATGAGTAGAACTGTTTTAACCGTTGATTGGCCTCAAACTACATAATGGCGAACGTCCAGCACATAGGTAACTCAAGGCTCGGTGCAAAGAACGTCTAAAGTTTACAGCGCATCAAGGATCAACACAGCATACGCATTGGTCACCCCGGCCCCGGAAGCAGTTCCCACCAAATCCCCCCTCACAGAGACGGTTCTGTTGGTCAGGCCGTTCAGCCTGATACCCGTTGCCGCATTGGCGCTCACCGCCGTGCCATTGAGGTAAATCTGTGCCGAAACTCCATTACCAAAATTAAGCCGCCCATCGGTGACATTACTGCCGGTAAGGCGCAGGTTGTAGTCTTTGGCGGTGCCGGTGGTGCAAGAAACGTTAAGATTTTGGCTTTGACTCAAACCATTCACATTCAGTGAGGTAGAGTTAAAATCCAAAGACATATTTTGCCCATTCAGGCTACAAACCGAGTTGGGGGCTGGCGGGTTGATAACTTCAATATCATAACCGGGGCTACGCACAAATACGTCCATAATGTAGTGGATGTTGTTACTAACCATGCTGCAAGTCATATGAAAACTCAACAAACTAATTCCCACGTCACCGTAAATACCTTCGCGTGGTAGGGTCAGCGAGCCTAAGACGCTGTTTGCATAATTGCGCCAAGCTTGTGCGTTGGTAGGACAGGTTATGTTGTTAGTAATTCGTCTAAATGAATAACGCTTTCTAATCGAGCCAAAGTAAGAGTTGACAACAATCGACTCATATCCCGGGACAGAGACCCCTCCATTACCCATACTATAAAAATATACCCCATTGTTTATAAGGTCCCCTGTCAACGACGGTAGATCATTGATATTGCCGGTGATTCTAGCACTGCTAGTATCCGGGTAGGCCGGGACCAACTCAATGCGCAGACCCGCCTGGGCTGAACGCTCGCTGGCGCACATCGCCAGCAGCAGTAGCAAACCGGTTAACGTACTCTTGGTAAAACAACGGGGTAGTAGTGCTTTACTGTGCACTCTTGTTAAAAATTTTCCTGCCATGGAATCACCTTATTCATAATCCAATGTGAAAGTGGCCGTTGCGTTAAACGGGCCGATACCTATGGTGCGCCCCGCCAGCGCGCTTGGTTCCCCCTGAATATAGGCACGCAAGCGTAGTTGATTAGTTCCTGCTGTTAGCGTATAGGACGCTTGGCCCTGGTTGAGAGCGAGCGGCTGGCCTGATGCCGTTTCCAACCCAATGACCACCCCGGAGGCCACGCTGCCAGCGTCCAGTTTCAGCATGCCGGGAAGTTCCGTACTCTCGGTACCCGACAGTTTTACCTTCACCACGTTACCCAGCGTCAGGTCACACTCGGTCAGCCGTATGTCGAAATTTTGACTCGGAGCACGCGTGTCGGCATACAGATCCCTATCCCGAACGTCAAAAAACTTCAGTTCCACCGTTTCATCCCCAGGGGCGATCAGGCAGGCGTCGGCAATCAGCGTGCCGTAGAGGCGGACACTCTCGGCATGGCCTGAAGCGCTTAATATCAACAGCGTAGTGGCAAGCCAGTAACGCCTGAAGCTCATTTTTCCGTTCATCAATCTTGTCCTTTACTGGTAGGTTACACGCAGCGTGCCGGTGGCATTAAACGGATCCGCCAGCAGCGTGCTGCCCGGCTGTTTTACCGGTACCGCTTCCAGCGTGGGAGGACTGGCCGGATCGATGGTAATCGCGGTATTCAGCGGTAGCGCCACCCCATTACGTAACAGCTTGATCCCCAGCCGGTTACCATTCTGCGGCGAATTGGCCAACAGCGTAGCGTTATCCGTCGCAAACGGTGCCACAGTCCCGGTAAAGGTGAGGCTCACCGTCCAGGGTTTGCTGGTATCGCCGGTGCATACCAAGGTATAAGGGATGGGCTTTTTATACTGCACACCGTCCACCTTACGTACCCCGACATTGCCAAACGGCACCTCTATCTGCGCGTTATTATTCAACGTACAGACAGGCGGCAGAATCAAATAACCATCAAGAGTGAATGCGCTGGTTTCCTGTGTTGCCCGTGTCTCTGGCATCGCTATCAGCAACCCTGTCAGGAGCAGTACCGTCGTTTTTCGTTTCATCCGTTGCGCTCCTCAGTTGTAGTTGATGACCAGGTTTGCGGCGGCCGAGAAATAACCACCGGAACTGAACGTTGCTGCGGTCGCTTTGATCGGTACGGCGTATAACGCTGGTTGATTGGTATAGCTGAACGCCATAGCACTGTTCAGCGTTAACCGGGTACTGCCGCTATAAAACGCGATCCCCAGATTGTTGAGAGAAGTACCTAGCGCGCCACTCCCACCGGTAAAACCGGCCGGAGTACCGGTGAGGGTCATCGTTAGCGTACCTGTCGGCGTTCTGTCGCAGGCCAGGGTGTAGCCAACTGCCTTACGCTGATAATTGACGCCATCAATCCGCGTGCTCAGAACATCCCCGAAATGTATGTTGTTATTGCTCATCTGCAACGTACATACCGCCGGGATAACCAGTTTTCCCTTTAGGGAGACGTAGGCCGTCGTCTGGGCGGCCTGCACGTTCAGGCTGCTGAGTATCCCTCCCCACAAGAGAGCAATAAATGCTATCTGCTTCATCCTATAGCTCCCGTTAGTTGTAGTTGATGACAAGGGTTACCCCCGCAGTGAAGTCACCACCGGTGGTTAGTGTGACACCCGGGGTTTTGATCGGCACCGCATACATTGTTGGCCGACTGTTGTAGCTGAAACTCCTGCTCTCGCCCAAATTCCACTTGGTACTGTCCGTATAGAACGCAATCCCCAGATCGGGGAGAGAAGTACCTAGCGCACCACTGGGAAAATTAGTGCCGCCAGACAGCGACATCGACACCGCACCTGTCAGGTTGCTACAGCTCAAATTGTAGGGAACCACTTTCTTGTAATTGACACCATCAACCTGCGTACTCAGCACATTACCGAAATCCACCGGAACGCTGTAACCGCTGTTGATAGTGCAGCTAGGGGGAGCATAAATGGTCAGCCTGAGCGACAGATTAGCCTGATCGGCCATTAGCGCCTGCGACCAGAACGTCAGCCCCCCCAATAGCATCCACACCACCTTTTTCCATCCGCCGCCATTGGCCGATGTCAACACCGGATTATCCTGCTGCATAGTCTCTCTCCTTGTCGGCCAGATAGTGGCGTACATCCTGTTGCCACCGTCAGCTCTTCTTCTCCGGGACCACCTGGCACTGGGTGCCGTCACAACGGAAGCTCAACGTGGGCCGCCCGCCATAATCATTGACATAGGTCAGCACCGGGCTATTGCCCAGTGACGCCAGATTGCCGCCCAATGGCGCACTGCTCTTCGGTGCCAGCATCACCGGCTCAAACCCGCCAGCACTGACCCCATCCTTGCGATTTGAGGCATCTACCACCGTGATGTAGTAAGGGGTCGGGTTGTTGGCCACGTAGCGATCGCCCTGCTTGGTCAGCGTCAGTTGCTCCTGCCACGGTGTTGCCATCTCTGTCGTTGTTTTGATCAGCGCTTTGGGCCGATAGAACAACTTGACCCGCGTCTGCAAGGCTATCTGCAAGGTGTTGGCTTTCTCACTTTTGGGCGGGATCTCGCGCAGGTTGAAGTAAAACAGCGTCTCCCGATCCTGCGGTAACGCAGCCGCAGCCGGTAATGTCTGTACCTTCACCTGGCTCTTGGCCCCCGGTTCAACGCGCTGCACCGGCGGCAGCGCCGTCAGCGGAGAACTCACCTTCTTACCATGTTCATCTTCCAACCACGACTGGGCAAGGTAAGGCAGTTGCTGGTTGTCATTGCTGATGTTCAGACTGACGGACTGCTTATCTCCCTCAAACACCACCCGGGTACGGTCTAAGGCGATCGCCGCCTGCGCCGCTGTGGTTGCCAGGGCATACAGCACCACGCCAGACAGCCCTATATTTCTTGCCTTCACGCTTTTCATCTGATGTCTCATTATTCGCTTTTCTCTGGATTGTTTTGCCTTGCGGCCAAATCGTTAGGTGCACCGCCGGATAACTCCCGGCAGGGCAGCAACAAATCTGTCGGGTCAAGGGCAGAGGGGAGTGCCGACGGCAGCGTCAGCTCGCACTGCGCACGATCGTCCCAATGCACCGTCATCCGCTCGCCACGCTCGATACCGCTGAGGTAAACCTGGCCACCATCGTTAACAATGCCCACCTCTCGCTGCTTATGATTGATGACCTGCGCGCCAAACGGCGGCATGCGTCCATCGGCCAGGCGTATCACCGCCATCGCCTTTTCACCGGCGATCACCTCAAACTTACGGTAGCCGATCGCCCCTTCCGTCAGCGTCGCCATGACCACCGAGGTCGAGGCTTCCGCATTCTCAGGGAGCTGATCAAGATCGATGTTCACCTGATTGCGGTAATAGTTGTTGATATCGGCCACCACCGCCTTGCCATAACGGTTACTCTTCAGCACTGCGCCGTAGCCACGGATCGGGATACCCGCGACGCCATCGGTATCAACCAGCAAGCGGGTCCCCCCCGACATGGAGACGCGGTGCGCGGCGGCCCCATCGCGGGTGGCGGTGATCCCCCCTTGTACCCCGAGCCCTACCGAGGTATAGCTGCCCGGTTGGCTTCCCGCCGTGGCGTTGATCTGCGCCCAGTCCGCATCATGACGGAAATAGCCGTTGACCAGCCCGCCTTGGCGATTCCAACCGCTGCTGACCTGATAGTGGCTGCGATCGTTGATCTGATCCGCATAGGTCACCCGGTGGGTATTGTCCCGCCGGTCCACTGTGCCGCTGTAACTTATCGAGCCCGCATTCCCCCACGGCATGGAAAGCGACAGGTACATGCCGTCGTCCTGCTTGCCGTTAAACTGGTTGCGGTAACCCGTCAGAGACAGGCTAATGTTTTTCAACTTCCCGAGGTCAAAGTAACGTGTCAGCGACAGCCCCCAGTAGTCACTTGAGCCGCGATCCCAGTAGGTATCATGGTTGTAATTCAGGGAAGCACTGACACCGAGCTGTTCGAACGGTTGGTTATAGGCGGCGGAATAGCGTTCCTTGCCGCTTTGCTCGCGCTCACCGCGATTGCGTAACGTCAGGTAGTCGTTCATATTCATAAAGTTACGCTCTGAGAAGCGATAGGCGGCAAAAGAGAGCTGGCCGTTAATCTCGTCAAAGCGTTTCGCGTAGTTGAGCCGGAATGAGTTACCCGCCAGCACGATCTGGCCGGGTAAATCCGCTCTGGAGCGCGTGATATCAAAAGAGAGTGCGCCGAGCGCCATCAGATCACGCCCGATCCCCATCGCCAGGGAGTTGTACTTCTCTCCACCAATCAGGCCGCCATATAGAGACCAGCCATTGCTCACCCCCCAGGAGAACTCACCGCTGGCAAAGGCCGGCCCTTCCAGGTGATGTCTAAAATCGGTGGGTCGCCCGGCAGAGAGGCGATAACGCACCCGGCCAGGGCGAGTCAGGTAAGGGATATTGGCGGTACTGACGGTAAAGCTCTGAACACTACCATCTTGTTCTTCCACCTTCACATCCAGTTGCCCGGTCACCGCATTATTCAGGTCCTGGATGCGGAATGGCCCTGGCGCGACCAGGGTTTCCTGCAGCACACGGCCCTGCTGGCTGACCACCACCCGCGCGTTGGTACGCGCCACGCCGCTCACCTCAGGGGCATAGCCGCGCAGGTTTGGCGGCAACATCGCGTCGTCGGTGGCCAGATCCACCCCGGCAAAACGGAAACCATCAAAAATGCTGGAATTCATAAAGTCTTCACCCAGCGTCAGTTTCGCACCCAGATTAGGCAACGCCCGGTAAGCGGTATATTGGGTCCAGTCGAAGTTCTGAGTGGTAGGCTCGCCCGATCCAGTCTGGTGGTTGATAGCTGATTGCCAACTGGCGCGTAAACGCCATGAGCCGGCATTAGCCCCCACGACACCGCTGCCATTCAGGCTGTAGCCTTTCTGTACCCGATTATCATTAGTCTGGCGCTGAGCCTGCCCATTCACGCTGTAGTCCAACAGCAGACCGGGAATACCCTCATCCCAGCGTGACGGCGGGTCCCAATCCGCAGCGCTGTACTCGAGGTAAATCTGTGGGACGCTGAGGTAGAGTGAGCCTGCGCCCAGATCGGCACGCGCAGTCAGGCCCTCCATACTGCCAAGCACCAGGCATTTCCCCCCTTCCGACCAGCGGAGTTGGCGCAAGGCTTCAGGCTTGAGCCCCAAGGTTTCCACCAGCGTTGGCGGTAAGCAGGGCTCGCTATCCTCGGGATCCTGTTCAGAGGGATAAAATACGATGGTTTGTTCCGGCAATGCCGTTAATTGGTTGACTCTGACCTCCAGGCGGTAGTCGCCCGGCATCACATAGCCAGCACGGGAAAAACGATCCAGGTCGATCTGGGAACGATCCTGCAAATCGAGAACTTCGCTATTGAATTCGATGGGCTGTGCATAAACAGCTTGGCCGTTCAGCAGCGCTAGTGCGATCAGTAGCGTTAACAGACGGGTACGCGGAGCCCGTGCTTTGGAAGGGGGAGTGATCATTATCCATTGACCTTTATATGTTAACGGCTTGCCCGCCCTGATTATTGGCATAAGTGGTCGACAGGCTGGCCTGCGGCACTCAGTAATAATCCAGGTGATAGCGGACCAATACGCGATATACCCCGGTTTGCACCGAAGACCCCAGCGGCTTCAGGCTGGCACGGTAGTGCAATTCGGTTTCGCCTGGCTGCATGGGTTGGGGAGGTAGCGGCACTCCCGGCGTTGCCGTATTGCCTGTGCGATCGGCCAGCATCAACACCACGCCACGGCCCGGCTCTTCGAGCCCAAAATGCCCCCCCTCTTCACGACCAGAAAAGGTGACTTGAAACACTTGATGGCTCAAGGCTCGATTGTCACGGTGGGCGAGCACGCAATTGACCAGTTTCAAACTGAAAGGCTGTGCTGTGGCGGCACTATCCTGCATCAGTTGCTCAACGGTCCTTGTTCCCATATTGATGGTCTGGTACTGGCTGGCTGTATCAATATCGCAGGCGGTAGCGACGATCGCGCCACGCATCTCGAACAAGGCACCTGCCTGAGCTTGCAAAGCCTGAAGGCTCCAAGTCAGCAGCAATATCACGCCAAACATTTTCCCTGGCATTTCCAGACTCCTGTCATCTTTGCGTGCGCAGAATACTGCATGCGATCGCTCGCATGCAGCAGTTTCAATCACGCAATACCGGCTATTACTGGTAAGTAAGAGCGAAGGTTGCTATCGAAGTGAAGGTGCCTTCTTTGATATCAGCCAGAACGGTACCGGTATGACCTTTCAGAACGCTGGAGAAATTCAGGGTGTTGTCACCGGCGATCAGATCAGTGACGCCAGTATCTACGCCGAGTTTGATTGGCTGGTTAGAACCATCAAACATCGCGATGCTTGCACCCTTGGCATCACCAGTGATCCCCAGCAGCTCATCACTGTCACCAGCTGCTCCACCTTTTGCACCAGTAAATTTAACTTTAACTTTGTTTTTAACCGGAACGCTGGTTATATCGCATTTAAGCAATTTAATTTTAAAGGTTTGTACTGCTGAAGTACCGCCGTTAACCAATGCGGTATTAGCTACGGCACCAAAGTCAACTTCCTGATTCAGGCTCTCTGGCGCGATAGAGCAAGGTGCGTCAATGATAGAACCTTTGAAGTTCACGTTACCGCCACCGCCAGCAGCGTTTGCCATAGAGGTCACGCCAAAAGCCAATACTGCTGCCAGTGCAAGTTTAGTTAATTTCATTTCTGCTTTGTCCTTAAAATACGTTAATTAACGAGTGTTCCCGATTAAGCCTGCCCCGAAGTTATGAACAGAGTCCCCGTCTATATGTGAGACCCCATTTACTGTCGGTGACGCTATGGCTAAACCAAGCTGCATCCTTTCGGTTTATTTAAAAAGAAGGCATCCCTTTCCTTCCCCTTTGCGCACAAAAGGGGATACCAGAAAACTATCTGGCACTCCATCCGATAAATTAAGAAAAATATTAAGCCATAATAGTACGGACTTATCTTAGCCAAGATAAATCACCACTACTAAATAACATAGTGATGGTTTTATTCGTTTTCCTTGCAATACATGGAATTTATAAAGCATGGCTTTATTAAGCAATAGTCCATCATATCTCTCTCCTTGAGTGCGGAATAATTGTCGCAAAAAACCTTATTCTTTAAAAGACAATTTAAATAAAAGGCTCATCTTTGCCATAAAAACCCCAAAAACCATAATAAGATCATTCTCATTTAATATTTACGCTTAATGGCGCGACACTTTCCAGCTTTTTATTTCAACAGGAAATTATCACTTAATCAATCCCACTTAAATTAAGATTTTTATTACAAACTTGCACACAATTAATGAGAGTAGATAAGCATCAATTAAAGTCACTCTTAGTCGTTTTCAGTGGCCCTATCATTATCATGTATTACTTGGAAAGTTGTGAGAAATTAAAGAGGAAAAGCTTTAATCATTGTAACTTTAATCACAAAATAAATGCTCAAATAGCGATCGCCTGTATAAAAATAAACAGAAAAATCCCATTAATAACTCAACACATTATAAGATAAATCTTAAGTAATTTTAAAATAAAAAGAGAGGTGATGCGTAAAAAAATTCTTTCATATTGTAAAAAAGGTGCAAAAGGACACATTAGTGGAGCTTAGCCGGTATTGAACGAGCGGATAAATCACCAAACAGATTGAGCAGTACAATGCCGTTAGGATAAGTCTCATAAAACAACAAAAATATAATGAGATAAATCTTAATAAAATTTAAATTTTATTGATGAAGCGCGTAAATTACGCTTTCATATTGAAAAAAGGCAGTGTGTGGAAGATCACGTTGGGAAGCTTGGTTGGCATTAAACGAACGGATTAATCACCAACCGGACTGAGGAACGGAAAGCGGCCTAGGCTGTGTACCTCAATTGCACGCGAGCGCCGCTGACGGGCTTTTGGGTCTGCGACGGCACCACAGACAATTAAGGGACACTGCCTAGCGATAAACCAACCGGGAGCAGATTTGCACAGCGTTTACGCTGCCCGTAGGGCAGCCAACCCCGCTGCAGTTTGAAGGGCGATGAGGATATGACAAAAGTGTAGCGGTAATAGGAGTAACTATTTAGCAGGTAATCAAACCATATCCCCGATAAACTTGGCTTGAATTTTTATACCGGTCGATGGCATCCCCTCAACGCCGCCTTGCAGCACGTAATCGTTGCCGAGTTTCTTGATATCGAGAATCAGATGGAAGGAGGTCATCCCGGCATAAAAAGAACTCACGCCGCGGTCATGCTGTAAAATATGCAGGGTTAGCACTGAGCCTTTCACATGCCCTCGGTAGGTGAAACCATAATCACCACCATTAACTTTCTTATCCTTCACAACAATAGTCCCGGTTCCAAAATCCTGGTTATTACTGAAGAAGGAAACGTAATAAATTCCGTCATTCATTGCAGCTATTCCCCATATCACTCGCGAAGTGTCAACGCAATTGTCACCCAGGTTTGATGTAGTCAACCTGTTACCCAGCCTAGACTGTGTCCCTTAACTGAACGCAAGCACCGCTAGTGGCCATTTGTACCCAGAGCCAGGCGTGAGCCGTGAGGTTTGGTGGACCAAATAAGCGGCGAACAACACAGCAATGCGTACAAATGGCCCCAGCCCTGCGGGTCGCGCCCCAAAAGCGCTTCCGAGGTGTAGGGTTGTGAAAGGATGGGATAAACCTAAATTCCTACGCCTGAGGAGTAATAATAAAATTCACCGTATCCATATGCAGCCCCCCTTTGGTCTGGCTGCTCCTAAATAAATTCACCTGCGGCGTCCAACACATCTCGCTCCTTTTCTCTACGCTGCTTGCCGCTTGTGAGAGCGTAATGTATTTTGCGCTGCCGCTCGGGAAAGCAAAGTCTTTCCCCGCCACACCATCATTACTTATCAATCGTAAATTGTATGGCAACTGGCTGCCTGCAGGGCCATTCATCACAAACAGGTTCCGTCCGCCATATTGGCTGGCACCGTTGGTAACGCTCAAGGCATAGTTCTTGTTTTTGACACCGGCTGTGACGTAGCTGACGCACAAATTATTGTTGGCAACATTCTTTATTGCTGCGGTATACCCCTCACCTGGGGCCGTCGTTTCCGGCAAATCCCCCGTATCCACCGTATCCAGTTCCCAGGCGGCTGATTTCAGCTGGAATGCTGGTTCTGGCGGGTCAATTTCTTCAATCGGGGGAAGCTCTTCGTTATTAGAGTAGCAACCACTTGTAGCTATATAGTAGGGGACCAGATAACTGTAAAAGCGGACTAATAATCGTAAAGCAGGGTAACCGCCGGTGTCGGTAGTGAAATCTATAGAGACCGTTGAGGTCTCTTTGATCACTTCAGGATCGGGATTGCCCTCAAAAAAAAGTTGTGCCAGATAAATAGTACCTAATTTTATCGATGGTTTGCTGAATTGTAGATTCGAGTAGTTCAGCACTACTGTGTTTACGGGATCGGCTTTCCCAGCCGAGTTTAATCTGGGCTGAACCATAGAAAAAACATTTGGCCATGAATCGATATTGGAGTCCTCTACAATTTTATAAGTAAATTTTGCTCGCCACTGGGTGGGGCTAAGCTTGATAACAGCACAATCGCTAACGCTGGCATTATAGGTAATACCCGCCCATACTGGTGTCCCCAAGACCAATAGGCTCGCCATCAGCAGTCTGAACAGGTTTGAAATTACTTTCATAACTTCCTCTTTCAATCTTGCATTAAACGGTTACCATCATCCCTTTTAACGCATAAGTGGTATTGCCTACGGATTTAGGTGTGTCTGGGTTGCACCCCTAAATTGCACGCCAGCGGCGCTCGCGTGCAATTTAGCGACACAGCCTACTTGGTTTCAAACTTTCACTTCAAACATCAACACCAGATTGCCCACGTAATGACCAGCAATGCTGCCCAGAACACCCGCCGGTTGACGTGCGGACACCGATAGCAGATAACTGCCCGTTGAAGTATCGCCGACCAGCGGTGGGTTGCTGAATACCTGCGGCGTCGCACTCAGAGCCTGCAAGGCTGTGCCGTCGGCACCAAAGCCTACCTGCTCGGTGGTGAACGCCAGCGACGCATTGGTTTCATGTTCAAGTACCAGCGGCTGCACCAGTGAAACGGTAAACTCTCGCTCATAGCGGATGCTGACCTGGATGGGCACCTGTACCTGATAGCGCGACGTGTCACTGCCCACACTATTGCTTAGCACCAGCGTGTCATACCATCCGCCACCTGGTTTCTCGACGGTGATTTTTGGGAGATTGGTTAACGTAATACTTACCGGCACGCCGCCCAGTGGAATATCTGCTGCACCGGCCCAGCTACCCCAGCCTAGCAATAATGCCCCAGCTATCTGCCGCCACATCCTCATGAGATTCACTCCTGTTGCTTGTCTGGATCGCATTGCAGGTTGAAAGGTTTCCCTTCTACCTCCCCGCTTACTCTTCGTGCCGCCAACTGGCGTGGGGCGTCAGGATAAACATTGAAGTCATCCGCGCCTTTGCCATTAATCATCAGTTCCCTGAACTCGACTCGCACCGTGCCGGTTGCCACCAAGGTTATCTCCCCTACCCCGCATTGATGTTGCCAAGTCACAGCCTGGCGGGAGGGTAATTGACGCACCAGGCCATTGAACCCGAGGCCGACGACTATCACACCGCTTTGGCTACCGCTCACGTTCACTTTCTGTTCTGGTATCACCGCCAACCGGTACACTTTTTCCTTCACTGGCCGGGTTAAGGTCTGCAACTGCACCTTTTTCTCCTGACGTGGTGCTAACGACAACTTGAACGGTGCCGCATACAAATGCGGATCTTTCACTATGCCCAGAGGAATAAGCTGTTCGTCCTCCGCAGGAACACCCGGGTTGGTCACCAGATACAACGTGACGGTGACAAACTCGGGGGTATCACCGGTATTACTGACCCGCACCTCCGCTTTCTCATCGCGCATCTCAAGAATCTTCGGGCTGATATCAATCAACGCCTGCGCCCCACCGAACGGCAGAGCACACAGCAACAGCGCGATACTCTTATGGGCAACGGATATCAAACGCTTTACCCTCTGCTTGGCCTTTCAAGGTCTTCAACGGAAATACGCGCGGCGTATCCGGAAAAACTTTTAGCGCCTTGGGGACATTGCCTGCTGGTGTTGCCTGCAAATTACTGAACAGGGTGTGGACATTACCGGTCGCCGTCAATTGCATTCCTTCAGCAGTACACTGATGGCTCCAACCGTGCTTCTGCTCACCACTGGAAGGCAGATGGTGTACTAGCACGCCATAGGCAACACCAAAGGTCACCGGCGCACTGATCTTGTCTTTACTCTCATCACCAACCACTTTGATACTGGAGACCGGGACGATATAGAGCCGATACAGCGTTTCCCGGCCTGGTGACTGTAATGCAACCAGGTTGATATCACGTTTCTGCCCCGGCCCTAGCGTCAGCTTGGCAGGGTTGGCCATCATGCCCGGTGTAGCAATATTGCCAATCGCGGTCTTGCGTTCCGGAGTTTCACCTGGGTTTTCAACACGCTGCAGATCTACCTGCAAATAGAGAGGTTTATCACCAAGGTTGCTTACCTGTACCGTGCGATTCTGCAGCCCTTCTACGGTACTGCGGGCAGGCATGACCATCAGTTGCCCGTCTGCCTGAACTGCTCCGCTCAGCGCTATCATTCCGACCAGCAAAGTACAATGTAATAGGGTTGTTATCTGTTTCATGGTCATGCACACCTTCATACGTTCATTAAAACGCGTTACAACTTTAGCAACGCACAATGGAATCAGCCTTAATGGCTGTTAATCGGTCACGCAAACGAATTTTTTCTCTTTGGTTCTACTCAGATCGCAGCGATAGCGCCCCTGTTTACCGTTTACCGTAACCTCTTTAAGCAACATTGAAGTCGCTATCGAGAATAACCCGTTGGGGTAAACGATATCTCCGGTCTCGGCTAATGTGCCGCTAACCGGATCCCCCTGGTTATCGACCATAAAGCCGTTGTAAAGCAGGTTCATCTCAACATCGGCCTTTACCGGGTAGACCTGCCCTGGATGGGCGCGCACTACATTGGCTGGTAAACGAATGTTCATATCGACATCAGGATCTACCGTCATCGCGCGGGCAAAGGTGACATCCTGATAACTGACCAACGGCACCGCGTAGGTTCCTCCACCTGCTACCGGGTGGCCTTCAACCCTGAAACCGTAAGGGATTTCCCCCAGTTCAGGCGTCTTCACCAGCATTGCCGCGCCGCTTGGGCTAACCCGTCCGAGTGCGATCCCCTCCTTGCTCGCCGCAACCATGCCGTTATAGTTGAAACCGCCGTTGGTGATGTGCTCACCACTACCCAGCCGAACCGACGCATCCCCCCGGGTGCCGCTGCGCCGTACGTTAAGCCCCACGTTGTTGGCACGCCCCGCATCACTGAAATCCACACCGGCATAGGTGGTGCCGAAGTTGTCTTCAAAATCGCGCGTGTAACTACCGCCTGTGTACAATTTGCCGTTGTTATAGGCAGCGTTAAGCGTGCCGGTATTGCGATCCAGCATCAGAGTGGTGTTCAAGAACACCCCATAATTATTATTGCCGTTGTTATATCCGCCCTTCTGTACCCCGGCGGTAATGACCGCCCAAACGCCGTTGTTTCGCCAGTTCCATGAGCTCTGTAACTGGTGGCGTTCACTATTTGTATAGAGACTGTAGTGGTAGGCCAGCCGTGTTGGCCCAAACTGGCGAGCATAGGACGCTGTTCTACTGTTACTGGCATTATAGAATTCTGAGACCGCAGTATTCTGGTATTGAGAAACCGTCAGATAGCCCAAATTAAGGTTGCCGGCGCTGAGGCTGCCATATCCCCCCATACGTTTTTCACCCGCCATCACCCCGATGGTCGGCGTCACCTCAACGTCTGCAACCTGTATAGGTCGGGTCAGATTGTGCTCGGTAGCCCACGCTTTGCCAGCTCCCTTGAGCAAGGTGCTGCTGGCGGCAAACCAGTTGGTGTGGAAACTCACCCCGGCACTGAGCAGGTTTTGCTGTGTATCGAGCTCCTTTCCAAGCGTAAGGTACCAACCATTCCCACCGCCATAATTGATATTGGCTATTTGCTGCTGCTCACTGCTAACCAGTTGCCCGGCCCGATCCACCAAGCGGATCTCTACGCTGTAGAAGCCACCGGGTAACTGGTTGTAATCAATTTCGTTGCGGCCAATCACCGCCGGTAAGCGGCGAATCAACCGTCCATCACGGTAAAACTCATAATCTCCATCAGCAGTGGCAAACAGCACCAGCTTGCCAGCAGACTGATTGTCCCGTTTAAGATTATCCTGACTAGCCAGCGTAATAAATTGATCAAAACTCGGGTTTAGTGAGGTGCTGACGCTGCCAGCCGCGCTATCCCGGCTATCTTGTCGCCCACTGCGTAGGTAGGTGGTAGAGAAGTTTTTTTGCAAGAACCAGGTACTGACGCCTTGGTCCTTAGTGCGGATACTGGAATCTTTGCTGTCATTGTGGTACCAGCTCAAATAACCGTAAGACTGTGCTGGCAACCCCAAAAAGCCCTCACCATGTGCAGATAGCGCACGATACTCATTGGAGGCTGTGCGTACATCCAGCGATTGGTTATGGATAAAACCCATCATGGTTTGGGGCTGGATATAACGTTGTTTACCATCGGTGATGGTCAGTGACTGCTTAACTTTGTCCAGCGTCACGGTCTGACCACTCACGGTATAGTCACAACCATTCGGGCACACCGCGTAAGGGATTTGTTGCAGGACTTTATTCAGTAGAGCCACTTGATCTGCAGAAATACCATTCTGCCGGTACAGTTCTTCGTCAAAGGCCAGGCGGTTCTGCTTGGCTGACCAGCTGACAGCCCCTGGTAACGCTTTTCCATCCAGAGTGGCCAAAAATTGCATTGACTCATCTTGCTCAGCCTCGGAAAAACCAGCCGGCACCTGGTATTCAATCTGGGCACTATAGGTATAGCTTGTCGTCAACAGTAACAAGCCTGGCGCCCATCTGTGGATAACGTTGGCCATGAGAGTCCATTCCATAAATTAAGATATCGCCTTCGCCACATCGGTTGTCGGCACACAACAACCAAGTACTAATAGGGGATAGGATGGTAAATCAGCCATGACACATAAATAATGAATGAGAGCTTTATAATATTCGTTAGACTTTCAAGTTACAGAATCTGTTTAGCATTGAGGGCAGATCAAATTCATTACGCACTCGATATATAGCGCCCAAAAGGGGGGAATAGAGTTAATTCCATAACTCTATTCCCATTCCATAACATGATATAACATGATATTAATAAAATACCGTGCTCTATATCAGATTATGCCTTCGGTTCAAACAGCATCACCAATTCACCCTGGTATTGACCGTTTTTGCTGGCGCCAGCGGCAACATTGGTTGGACTCTTGGCGTTGATCTTCAGAGTGTAAATATTGTCATAACCGCCCGGTGCTATGGTGGTCTGCTTAATATTCACTGGAGTTCCCTGAACGACTGGCTTACCAGCAAAAGTAATAGTCACATCAGACAGTTGAGCCCCATCAGCACGCGCTACTATCAATGGTTCAACCAGAGAGACATTTACCTCATCGTCAGTAGTGTAAATACGAACCGGCAGATCGTTAGAGGCAAATTCGAGCTGCTTGTAATTCGTGGCGCTCAGTTCTTCTTTATCATACCAGGAATGACCATCAGGCTTGGAAACAAAGATGGCATCGTTGATTGTCGCAACAATAGCAATCTTCTTCTCAACGCCGTCGGCAGCATGAGCAGCGCCAGCAGACATAACAGCTGCAGCAATAACAGACAGGATCATCTTATTCATTAACATTCTTCCTTTTTAAGACGTTTCATTAGGAAAAGCCCTCGACGCCTATTACAGAGTGTAGTGCGAATAATCCTTTTCAAAGACTATTCGAACTCAACTCGCTAAAACTCAAAGTACTCTATATGCAACCCTTTATTGATTCATTTCATAGGTTATTTAAACCCACTCACTCGTCAACGCGTATGAGTTATCGAAACCAATTTGGCACTATACTCTAAATAATTCGAGTTGCAGGAAGGCGGCAACGCAACGAATCCCCAGGAGCTTACTCAAGTAAGTGACTGGGGTGAGTGAGGAAAGCCAACGCACATGCAACTTGAAGTATGACGAGTATATATATCACACCATCATAATTCCAACAGCATATTTACATTACTCCCAACAAATCATCCTAAGAAACCAACCTAAGAAAATTCAAACAACCAAGACAACAAAAAAATAAGGTTCTCTACAGAGAGCACTGATTACAGAGGTATTAATTCAAAAATGAGAACATTCTTAATAAAAGGAGTTTAATTATCACATGTCATGTTTTTTTATAAAAGACATTTCTATGAGTAAGATCTGATTTTAATATAAAAAACTATTTGCATATTTATTTTTAAGTTTTAGCGATCTTAAAGGTCGCTAAAATTATGATTACAGTGTTTTTTGCCAGCAAAAATTAAATTAGCGACATTAGACATCGACATTATGAAAAAAGTGATGTGCTAATCTGCACCAGGGTTAGAGATTGCCCTGGCATGTTTGGCTTGGTAATGGGGGAGGAGATATGTGTTTGCACTTCTTACGTCACAACGTGGTAGAGGCAAGAATAAGAATCAATCTCAAGGAGGATTAATCATGAAAAATCATACTAATCACGATAAAAAGCTAAGCCGAGTTTTGCTGGCTTTACAGAGTTTGTGCAGCGATGAGGATGCTTCCGATACATTGCCCTCTCCAGAACTGTGGCCCAAAACGCGTCATATTGCTGATTACTGTGGTATCGATATTTATGCTTCTCGACGTTATCTAATGCAGTTAGTTAAAAACCATCAAGCCTATGTCTCTTCCAGCGCAATAAATAACAGCCTGCGTTGGTATATTGTTAAATAGTGGAGTAAGAGAATAGAATTAAACCCACCATTAGTGGTTGGGATTTTTCTAATAAAAATGTTATTAATTTTTACAAACAACCTTTACAGCAAGGGAGAACACCTCCCTTGCCAACTTCCACTTTATCAGTTTGAAATCTGCCGATTGTTATTCTGGTAATTTTCCCGTTACTGGTAAGAGAAAGTAATGGTGGTTTTCGCCTTCACTACGCCAGCTGTCATATTCGTATCCGTCTGTACATATCTGGCCCGGAATGGGATGGCAAAGAGGTCATTCCCCGTATTGTTGGCAGAACCGATATACCACTGATTCAGATTTCCCGCCGCCGAAGAGTCTGGGCCAAAGGCGACGGGGATGTCGTTGCGCAGGATTTGCACCCCCACGCCAGAGGCCGTGGTGCCCTCGCCAAGGGTGAGGATATTCCCTGTGTTGGCGGGATTGGTGGCATCCGTCATGGTGGCATACAGGTTTACCCCCTCTTCACATTGGGTCGATACGATAAAATTCTGCCCAACGTTAGGCGAGGACCCTACGCCCGAGAATTGGCTCTTAGCAACCGGAGGCAATGTGACATTCTGCACTGCAGCGCTACTCAGCTGGCAAGTTCTGGCCCTGATGGTCAGTGTGGTTGGGTTTAGCTTCAGAAAACTTCCACCAATTTCATCCTTACCCTCAGACCCGAGTATTATGGCTAAAGAGTCATCGGCAATATTATAAACTCCCGCCTTTAACTGCCCGACAACGATTAGCTTAGCCTGAGCGTCGATCCCAACACCAAAAGAATCCCCAATGAAGACATACAGTATCGGCCGTACCAGTGGTTTGTAGCTCGGATCATTTGTTGGCTTTAAGCCAACAATTAAACCGATACCGGGAACATTAGTGCCAAATATCGGGTAAGTAACACCATTTTCAGTATAGGTAATGCCTGAAATAATATTGGCTCTCGACGGGATCGTAATGATTTCTTTTACACGACAGCCGGAAAAATAGTTAGGCGTGCTCTTTTGCCACCCCCAATTAACGCCTATCGGTTGGCCGATGGTAGGACCATCAGCCGGGCCATC
This sequence comes from Serratia aquatilis, assembly GCF_044865145.1. Taxonomy (NCBI): domain Bacteria; kingdom Pseudomonadati; phylum Pseudomonadota; class Gammaproteobacteria; order Enterobacterales; family Yersiniaceae; genus Serratia; species Serratia aquatilis. The sequence goes on from NZ_CP173186.1 coordinate 3,849,614, forward strand.
AAACGTCAGGGGAGGGAGCGTAATCGCAATGTCCGGTACGGGGGCACAGGCTGCATTCGCTCGGCCCGCAGTTATGGCTACCAACACCATCGTGCACAGCAGCCATGTCGTTAGTTTGGCGGCTGGTTTCTTATTTATCATCATCTGAGTATCCATTTCCGTACTTTGCACTTTATTTCATCAAAGCTTTAGCGCGCTTTTCTGCTCGACGGCCGCACCATAATCGTTAACCCAGCTGTAGGCTAGGTCAGCCTGCCCCGCAGGCAGCGTGCCCGGTCCTTTCAGCGTCACGTCCTGCGTGCTGAACGGGGCAATGGTGTATCCCCCGGTGGTTTTAACGTTGGTTGTGCCACTCTTCAGGCTCACCGACGCCAGCGAAACATAAAACGCGCTGTTATTGCGCACCTGCAACACCGTACCGCCCTTGCTCGAAGCACCCCGCGTCCAGGTCAGCGACTCCGCCGCTTTCACCGGGTTCCCCGCGAGCCCGTCTGGGCGATAGAACAGCTTGATGCGTGTCCGATAAGCCACCTGCATCACGTTGGCATCCGCGTCCTTCGGTAACGGCGGCACGTCGAGCAGGTTAAACCAGAACAGCGACTCGCGATCTTTCGGCAACGATTCACCGGTAAACACCACGCGAAATGCCTGCCCCTTGCCCGGCTCAATCCGCACCAGCGGTGGCGTAACCAGGAACGGCGCATTGGCGTTGTCTGCCCGGGCGTTCGGATCTCCACGATCAATCCAGACCTGAGCTAACGAGGGTTCTTTACCCATGTTGGTAGTTTTGACCGTAATTTCCCGCTCTTTGGCAGGGTAAATCAGCCGGGTACCAGAGATGACGATGTTGGCCTGCACCTGAAACACCCAACTGCACAGTAAGACAGAGAGAAAGGTAATAATCCGCGTTCTGTTCATGATTGATCTCATCCAAAAAAGGGTAATATGAGTAAACTACTACCTGCTTAGAGCCTGCCTATGCCGTTAGGGCTATTCACTTGCCATATTGGCGCTCCACACCGCACTAAACATCCTCGCTGCCGTTACGGTTAGCGCCAACTACGCTGGCTTTTACAGACTCTGATTTAAATAATAGCCGCTCTGGGTAAACATACCTGCCCAGAGCGGCCTCAACTGCACCAGCGCTTTACTTCACCGCGCACTGGGTGGTGACTTTCTGATAGTCTTGCTGCTTCGCCGAGCCTGCTGGCAGGCGGTACTGCAGTGAACAGCTCTGGCCAGCTCCTTGCCCCCACTTCACCACCAACCGCCCTTGCGGTGCCAAACCACGGGCAAATATCAGGTCACCCTGACCCACCATGGCCAGGTATTTCCCTTGGTCATCCAGTACCTCGGCACCCACTGGGATCGGCTTGCCATCCGTGCGGGTGGCCTGCAGCATCACCGGCGCACCGGTTTCGGTCTCGTATTTCAACATCGTAATGGCACCATGGCTGGGGGCCACCTGCTGCGAACTGCCGAGGATCTCCACGTTCTGTGACGTCCCTTTCGGATCCAGCGCGATTTCATTCTGGCGGTAAGGCATCAGCCCGGAGACCACCCCGTATCCGTTCTTCTGGATGGCAGCACCCACGTTGTTGCTGATGGTTGCCCCTTCGGCCCCCTTGGCCTGCACAATCGCCATGGTCTCCCCCTGGTATTGCGTCAAGTTGACACCGCCAGGATGCGCCACCACACTGCCGTTCAACCCCAGGTTCAACTGCCGGTTGTTATTGCCACTGCTGGCCCCAGCGTTCATCACCGCATACGGCGAACTGTACTGTACGTTGCCCCCCACGGTATGGGCTCCGTGGCTGTCAGCGCGTGTGCTGCTGCCGTAAACGTTGTAACTCAGTTGACTGTTTTCTCCGGCAGTACCGCTCAACGTGGTCTGTGCCGTAGTGTTGTTCTTGTCGCTGTAGTTCAGCGCGGTGGTCAGCATCGGTGCCCGCGACTGGCTGCCTAACGGGATACTCACGCTGGCCAGGTACTGCGTATCCGACTTGCCTGTCGATCCCTGCGTCCGGCTGACGCCGAGGTTGAAGCTGCCCCAACGATAGCTGTTACCATAACCGGCCTGAAACGTGGTGCTGGTGCCGCCCTCGTTGTTCCAGTAGTTCTGTGCCGAACCGCTGAAGAACAGGTTGCCGTAGCCCTCACCCAATGGCTGGTTAATGTTCAACTGGTAGCGGTTACGTGGCCGAGCAGATTCGATACGCTCACCGCTGATCCCCGGCGGGCTTCCTGCTTCGTCAAACGCTGGTGCCTGTGTGTTGCGGGCCTGCGCAAAATCCCCAAAACTCAAGTAGCCGTCACTCGAGAAACGGTAGGCCGCCAGGGTAAAGTTGGTGCGCGTCTCCGGCAGCAGTTTGCTGTAGGTTGCACGATAGCTCTGCCCCTGCATCTGCTCATCTATCCCGCTGCCATTAGCATTCAGACCGGTCGCACGAGATTGCGTAATGTCCAGCGCCAACGCACCCACGGGCGTATTGAATGCCAAGCCCCCCTGCAATGCCTGATAGTGTTCGGCAACGATACCGCCGGTGTTGACGCTCAGCAGGTTGGACACCCCGTGTTGCCACGTCCCCAGAAGAAAGCTCGGGGTGTCGTCAAGATGGCTGTCGCGATAGCGCCCTGCGGTAACATTGAAGCGTGACACACCCGGCCGCAACATCTGCGGAACCGCAGCATAGCTCTCGGTAAAGCTGCGGGTCTGGCCATCCGCTTCGGTGATGGTCACATGCAGATCGCCGGAGTAACCGGTGCTGTGCAGGTCGTCAATGGCAAACGGACCCGGCGGCACGCTGGTTTCGTAAATCACATTGCTGCCCTGGCGCACGGTCACCTTGGCATTAGAGTTGGCAATGCCACGGATGACCGGGGCAAAACCGTTCTCGGTATCCGGGTTCATGCGCGTATCGCTGGTCAACTGCACGCCAGTGAACGGCACGCTGTCAAACTGATCACCGGGGGTGAAATACTGCCCCACGGAGAGATTGGCCCTGAGCGGTGCCACCGCACGCTGCGCATAGGTACTGATCGACTGATAACGGCTTGCCCCGCTGCTGCTGCCGGTATAGCTGCTGTTGTGGCGCAGACGCCAGTTCCCCAGGTTAACGCCGCTGTTAAAGCCACCAAAATACTGGGTCACGTCACCAGCATCACGGGTCTGGGTATGGAAAGCATTCAAGTTATAACCAACGAAACCGGCGGTGACACCATGATCCCAGAGTTCGGGGGCCACAACGCCACGGCGTGAACCGATAAAGGCCTGGGGCACGGTCAGGTTTAGCATCAGTTCGCCAGTGTTGGCACTGAGCTGGAAGCCGGGAATGAATTTCTCGGCGTCAAAGCAGGCCGCGTCCTTCAATGCTTTCTTGGCTGCGGTCGCGTCAGGAAGCTTGCTGGCATCCAACCCCCATTGCAGAACCTGCTCTGGCGTAAAGCAATAGGAGACGTTGGCCTCAGGAACCGTATGCGTCACCGCAACTTCCTGCCGCCCGACCCATAACTCATTGACGTACACATCAAAGCGATAGTGCCCTGGCGTGAGCGCGTTGCCTTTACTGAAGCGCGAAAGATCCGCCGCCTGACCACTGAGGCCACGGATAAAGCCAGGATCGAACTGTGCAAGTTCTGGAGAAGCCGAGTCTGCGGCATAAGCAGCGGTACTGACTGCCATCGCCAATAGGCTCGTCATAAAAGTGCGACGGGTCTGACGAGGAGTGAGTACATTTAAAAGGCCTGCAAACATGGGCATTTCTCCGATAAAGCAATAGGTAATAGGCTATGGAACGTGATTAATTTCTTGTTTAAGGGCACTGAATGACCAACGCCCTTAAACAAGAAGGGGATACCCGAAACCGGGTATCCCCACCCGAAAAGGAATTAGTTGTAGTTCATAGAGAACTCAACGTGTGAGCTGACCTGACCGGCAGAAGCGTTACCGTCTTTAGAGAAATACTGTGCGTAGAACTGCAGAGTACCTTCCTGGTTAGTGATATTGGTGACCACGGTATCGGTCGCCAGGTTGATTGCCTGCGCATTCGCATCCAGCAGCTGAACTTCTACGTTGCTCGCCGGGTTAACGGTGGCCTGGTTTTTCATGTTGCCATCGGCAGTGATGTTCGGGCCGTTCTCAAACGTAGCGGTAGCACCAGTGGTAGCCACATCACAGTTAGTCAGTTCGAAGCTGACAGGAACGCGGCCAGACCAGGCACCTGGGTTGGTCAGTGAAGACTTGGACAGAGTTGGCAGAGTCACGTTCTTCACCGCTGGGCTGCTACCACCGTTGATCAGACAGGTGCTTTCGGTCAGTTCGCCCGTGATGTTGATCTGCGCGTCGTAAGCAAAAGCGTTGCTTGAAAGACCAGCCAGGATCAGGGAAACCAGAGTAGTTTTGATAGATAATGCGTTCATGTTTATATTTCCTAAGTTTGACTTGATATGAGTTAATACAGTGAAATTGTTTACGGTATATATTGATTAAAAATTTATTCAATTTTCGATAGCGGTTTTTCATTTACCCGAGTGACTTATTTAATTCCGTATTCCGTTATTAACCACGCATTAATAAATGGTTAATGTAATAATGGATTAAATCAGTCAACAGCCGATTTATTTATTATTTAATGCTTACCTGCTTTTTAATGTCATTTGGGTATTGTCGTTGATAACCAGAATCGGCGAATAATGCCTTCTCTGGTTATCATGACGAGGAGGGCTATCCATCCCCCCGTTCAACATGAGAATATTCTTGCATTCTGAACCCGAAGAAGAAATCGGCCACACCTTATTCTTGCGTCGTCGCCGTCCTACAGGTGTAGGCATGGGGGTAATGATTTTTAGGGGTATGGGGGGACGACGGATAACAGCCGCCCTATTAAGCTGGCTGTTATCCGGGTTGCTTCTCCGTTACTGGTAAGAGAACGTAATGGTGGTTCTCGCCTTCACCGCGCCGGCGGTCATGCTCGCGGCTGTCTGTACGTATCGGGCCTTCAGCGGGATGATAAAGGGATGGATACCCGGCCCGCTGTCGGCAGAACCGATATACCACTGATTCATATTTCCCGCCGCCGAAGAGTCTGGGCCAAAGGCGACGGGGATGTCGTTGCGCAGGATTTGCACCCCCACGCCAGAGGCCGTGGTGCCCTCGCCAGGGGTGAGGATATTCCCGCTGTTGGCGGGATTGGTGGCATCCGTCATGGTGGCATACAGGTTTACCCCCTCTTCACATTGGGTCGATACGATAAAATTCTGCCCAACGTTAGGCGAGGACCCCACGCCCGAGAACTGGCTCTTGGTCACCTTGGGCAGCGCAACATTCTGCACCGCGTCGCTGGTCATCTGGCAGGTTCTGGCGGTAATCGTCAACGTGGTAGGGCTGAGGATAAAGGCACGGTCTAGCGGGTTGACAGTACTCGGAGGATAATAAAGTTCATCCAAGTTAGCAAATACGTCGATTAAATTTTTCTGGGCGATAGTATAAACGCCTGGCGATAGCTTGCCGGTTACAATCAATCTAGCCATGCCACCCAGCGAGAGGGGATTAAGTGATGTTGATCGAGTGTAAAAATAGGTATTCCCTAACCCACTACTTTCAGAATAAGCTGGCGTATAACGTGCTTGTGACAACTCTTTTACCCCGACAATTACGCCGATACCCGGTACGTTGGTTGAATAAATTGGGTAGGTGACGCCATCCTCGGTATAGGTACGGCCAGAAATGAGAGAGTTTCTCAGATAGCCTCCGTCGTAAAGGGCCCCTTTAATATAACAGTCGGAAATAAGGTTTACTTTATTGATAATCCCTGCTTGGCTGATAGGTTGTCCTATAGCAGGGAGATCGACTTCCGAATAGCTCATTGGCGGAATAGTGATGTAACTGTCGCTCGGATGGGTACAGACAGTTATAATGTCTGCAAGTGTTCGGGGAGCATACAGCCCCGTTAGCATCAGACCACACAGCGCCAGTGCCCAACTTGCCCATTTTTTCTGCTTTATCATCACTGAGTTTTTTTTATTCATAATCGGATATCCTTCTTAAACTATTAGCCAGAACCTGTGATGGCGGACCCTGCTTTTTTATCTGGTCTTTATCGTCGGTGCGAATAGGGGCCGGGTTTGGCGAAAATATTTCAGGGCGTTAGCGTTGAGGTTTGCGATACCGCAGCACCATAGTCGTTAACCCAGCTGTAGGTCAGGTCAGCCTGCCCCGCGGGCAGCGTTCCTGGCCCTTTCAGCGTCACGTCCTGCGTGCTGAACGGGGCCAGGGTATACCCCCCGTCCGTTTTAACACTGGTTGTGCCGCTCTTCAGGCTCACCGACGCCAGCGAAACATAAAACGCGCTGTTATTGCGCACCTGCAACACCGTACCGCCCTTGCTCGCCGCGCCCCGTGTCCAGGTCAGCGACTCCGCCGCTTTCACCGGGTTCCCCGCGAGTCCGTCTGGGCGATAGAACAGCTTGATGCGTGAACGATAAGCCACCTGCATCACGTTGGCATCCGCGTCCTTCGGTAACGGTGGCACATCGAGCAGATTAAACCAGAACAGGGACTCGCGATCTTTCGGCAACGATTCACCGGTAAACACCACGCGAAATGCCTGCCCTTTGCCCGGCTCAATGCGCACCAGCGGTGGCGTGACCAGGAACGGCGCATTGGCGTTGTCTGCCCGGGCGTTCGGATCGCCCCGGTCAACCCACACCTGAGCCAGCGACGGTTCTTTACCCATGTTGGTGGTTTTAACCGTAACTTCCCGCTCTTTGGCGGGGTAAATCACCCGAGTGCCGGAGATAACGATGTTGGCCTGTACCTGGAACACCCAACTGCACAACAAGACAGAGAGAAAGGTAATAATCCGCGTTCTGTTCATGATTGATCTCATCCAAAAAAGTGGAATAAAAGCATGGTGGCTGGCGACTTAGAGCCTATGCCGCCGTGGCAACTTCACTTGTCATTCAGGCTCAGGAGCAGTATGTAGAATTGCCATATGCTGCTCCTGATTGCGCCAATGCTTTACTGCAATGCGCACTGAGTGGTGACCTTTTGATAGTTTTGCGGTTTGACCGGTGCTGCAGGCAGGCGGTACTGCAGTGAACAGCTCTGGCCAGCTCCTTGCCCCCACTTCACCATCAGTTGCCCCTGCGGTGCCAAACCACGGGCAAATATCAGGTCACCCTGCCCTACCATGGTCAGGTATTTCCCTTTATCACCCAGCACCTCGGCACCCACCGGGATCGGCTTGCCATCCGTGCGGGTGGCCTGCAGCATCACCGGCGCGCCGGTTTCGGTTTCGTATTTCAGCATGGTGATAGCCCCATAGCTGGGTGCCACCTGCTGTGAACTGCCGAGGATCTCCACATTTTGTGACGTCCCTTTCGGGTCCAGCGCGATTTCATTCTGGCGGTAAGGCATCAGCCCGGAGACCACCCCGTAGCCGTTCTTCTGGATAGCGGCCCCCACGTTGTTGCTGATGGTTGCCCCTTCGGCCCCCTTGGCCTGCACAATCGCCATGGTTTCCCCCTGGTATTGCGTCAGGTTGACACCCCCCGGGTGCGCAAGCACACTGCCACTCAGCCCCAGATTCAACTGCCGGTTGTTGCTACCACTGCTGACCCCAGCATTCATCACCGCATACGGTGAACTGTATTGTGTATTTCCTCCCACACTATTGACACTGTTGCTGTCAGCGCGTGAGCTGCTGCCGTAAACGTTGTAACTCAGTTGATTGTTGTCTCCGGCGGTGCCACTCAACGTGGTCTGCGCCGTAGTGTTGTTCTTGTCGCTGTAGTTCAGCGCGGTGGTCAGCATCGGTGCCCGCGACTGGCTACCCAACGGGATACTCACGCTGGCCAGATACTGTGTATCCGACCGCCCTGTAGATCCTAGCGTCCGGCTGACACCCAGATTGAAGCTGCCCCAACGGTAGCTGTTGCCATAGCCGGCCTGGAACGTGGTGCTGGTACCGCCCTCGTTGTTCCAGTAGTTCTGTGCCGAACCGCTGAAGAACAGGTTGCCGTAGCCTACTCCCAACGGCTGATTAATGTTCAACTGGTAGCGGTTGCGTGGCCGAGCAGATCCGGCACGCTTACCGCTGATCCCCGGAAGTGCACTCGCTTCATTGAACGCCGGTGCCCGTGTGCTGTGGGCCTGCGCGAAGTCAGCAAAACTCAGGTAACCTTCACTGGAGAAACGGTAGGCCGCCAGGGTAAAGTTGGTGCGCGTCTCCGGCAGCAACGTGCTGTAGGTGGCACGATAGCTCTGCCCCTGCATCTGCTCGTCGATCCCGCTGCCATTGGCTTTCAGGCCGGTGGCGCGGGATTGTGTGATGTCCAGTGCCAACGCCCCCACGGGCGTATTGAATGCCAAGCCCCCCTGCAGTGACTGATAGTGTTCGGCAACGATACCGCCGGTGTTGACGCTCACCAAATTAGACACCCCGTGCTGCCACGTCCCCAGGAGAAAGCTCGGGGTGTCGTCAAGATAGCTGTCGCGATAGCGCCCTGCGGTGACGTTGAAGCGTGAGACACCCGGCCGCAGCAACTGAGGAACCGAGGCGTAGCTCTCGGTAAAAATGCGGGTCTGGCCATTAGCCTCGGTGATGGTCACCTGCAGATCGCCGGAGTACCCGGTGCTGTGCAGGTCGTCAATGGCAAACGGGCCCGGCGGCACGCTGGTTTCGTAAATCACGTTGCTGCCCTGGCGCACGGTCACCTTGGCATTGGAGTTGGCGATCCCCCGGATGACCGGGGCAAAACCGTTCTCGGTATCCGGGTTCATGCGCGTGTCGCTGGTCAACTGCACGCCGGTGAACGGCACGCTGTCAAACTGCTCGCCGGGGGTGAAATACTGCCCTATGGAGAGATTGGCCCTGAGCGGTGCCACCGCACGTTGCGCATAGGTACTGATGGACTGATAACGACTGTCCCCGCGGTTGCTGCCGGTATAGCTGCTGTTGTGACGCAGACGCCAGCTCCCCAGGTTCACGCCGCTGTTGAAGCCCCCAAAATACTGGGTCGTGTCGCCAGCGTCAGCGGTATGAGAATGAAAAGCGTTCAGGTTGTAGCCAACGAAACCGGCAGTGACACCATGATCCCAGAGTTCAGGGGCCACAACGCCACGGCGAGAACCGAGAAAGGCCTGGGGCACGGTCAGGTTCAGCATCAGTTCACCGGTGTTGGCACTGAGCTGAAAGCCGGGAATGAATGTCTCGGCGTCAAAGCAGGCCGCGTCTCTCAACACCTTCTGGGCTTTGGGGGCGTCAGGAAGCTTGCTGGCATCCAGCCCCCATTGCAGTACCTGCTCTGGCGTAAAGCAATAGGACGCCTTGGCCTCGGGAACCGTATGCGTTACCGCAACTTCCTGCCGCCCGACCCACAGCTCATTGACGTAGACATCGAAGCGATAGTGCCCTGGCGTGAGCGCGTTGCCTTTGCTGAAGCGAGAAAGATCCGCCGCCTGGCCGCTGAGGCCTCGGAAAAAACCGGGGTCGAACTGTGCAACTTCTGGAGACGCCGAGTCTGCGGCAGAGGCCGCGGTACTGACCGTCATCGCCAACAGGCTCGTCATAAAGGTGCGACGGGGCTGACGAGGAGTGAGTACATTTAACAGACCTGCAAACATGGGCATTTCTCCAATAGAACGTAGGTATTGAACGTGATGACTTCCTTGTTTAAGGGCACTGTATGGCCAATGCCCTTAAACAAGTAAAGGGGGTACCCGAAAACCGGGTACCCCCCCTGGCTGATGAAAAAAATTGCCTTCTAGCCCGAGATACCCGGGCCTAGCGCACCGTGAGGCACTCCGACGGCTTACGTCGTTACGACCCCATCGGCACGCTCTCCCTAATAACAGGCTTTGTCAGCAGTCAGAGGGGATACCCGAAAAGGAATTAGTTGTAGTTCATGGAGAACTCAACGTGTGAGCTGACCTGACCGGCAGACGCGTTACCGTCTTTAGAGAAATACTGTGCGTAGAACTGCAGAGTACCTTCCTGGTTAGTGATATTGGTGACCACGGTATCGGTCGCCAGGTTGATTGCCTGCGCATTCGCATCCAGCAGCTGAACTTCTACGTTGCTCGCCGGGTTAACGGTGGCCAGGTTTTTCATGTTGCCATCGGCAGTGATGTTCGGGCCGTTCTCGAACGTAGCGGTAGCACCGGTGGTAGCCACATCACAGTTAGTCAGTTCGAAGCTGACAGGTACGCGGCCAGACCAGGCACCTGGGTTGGTCAGTGAAGACTTGGACAGGGTTGGCAGAGTCACGTTCTTCACCGCTGGGCTGCTGCCACCATTGATCAGACAGGTGCTTTCGGTCAGTTCACCCGTGATGTTGATCTGCGCATCGTAGGCAAAAGCGTTGCTTGAAAGACCGGCCAGGATCAGGGAAGCCAGAGTGGTTTTGATAGATAATGCTTTCATGTTTATATTTCCTAAGTTTGACTTGATATGAGTTAATACAGTGAAATTATTTACTGTATTTTTGGTTAAAAAATTAATTCAACTTGCGACAGCTGGTATTTTCACTCGCCAGAGTTAATTACAAGAACCGTACTTCCCCCCATTAATAAATAGGTTTTATACTCGTCATACTTCAAGTTGCATGGGTGTTGGCTACGTCCGTTCACACCAGTCACATAGAGTTGTCTATGCTCCTGGCGACTCTCGGACTTGCCGCCTACATGCAACTCGAATTATTTAGAGTATATATAGAGCAATTGAAATCAATCAAAAATCCGATTTATTTGTTATTTAATGCCTACCTGCTTTTTGATGCTACTTGGGTATTGCCTTTGATAACCAGAATCGGCGAGTAATACACCTTCTGGTTATCATTATGAGGAAAATTACCCTCCCCCGTTCAACATGAGAATATTCTTGCATTCCGAACCCAAAGAAGAAATCGGCGGTACCTTATTCTAATGACATCATCTTCCTACATGTGTAGGAATGGTGATGATGAAAACGGCGGCGTGAAGAGGCTGCTGCACGTACAGTACTCCACGGCGCTTCTCGAACTCTGTGGGCAACAAAGTCTGTTGCTGACTGGTTTATCCCTCTGTTGCAGCCTAAGCGTATCCAGACGTAACCTGGGTATATACTCGTCATATTTGATAAACCAAAAGCCAATTTAATTATTGATATGTTCAAGAATAATACTAAGGATTGTTGTTAGCTAAAAACCGCCACTATACTCGAAGTGTTTAAAGTATACATAAAACTACTGTGACGAATAATCTAGTTTTGTTCTAACGCAGGGGAATTAAGAGCCTACTTTCACCAAGTAATAATCCATTACGTCCCTCTCCTTGAGCGCTAAAAATTGTTGCAAAAAAGATTGTTATTGAAAAGCAACTTTAAAATAAAAACTTAATTTCACCATAAAAAAACCCTAATCATTAACAAGACCAATCTTGCCATCTGTTTATCGGTCGCTAAACATCAATTTTCAGTTATTTATTCTAATTGACAATTTAAACTAAACCATTTTAATTTTAAATAAGATTTTTATTATAAAATAATCAACAGTAATACCGTAAAAAAATAACTATGTGTCACTATTATGTATGCAACACGATCATGCACAACCACTATACACTTCATACTTCAAGTTGCTTGGGTGTTGGCTGCGCCCTGTTGCCCCAGTCACATAGTGGGCTATGCTCCTGGGGTCTCCAGTGCATGCCGCCTACAAGCAACTCAAATTATTTTGTGTATATATAAAGAGCCATAAAAGCGAGATAAGGCCTGGGAATATTGATTTTCAGCATTCCAGCGACCCCTTACTGATGATTAAATAGCAATCTCATGTGAATAAATTTATAGAAAAATCCCATTAAATAATTCAATTAGTAAAAAATAGTATTACCATTACCTAAAATCAAACCAGCCAAAGAGCATAAAATGGCCGCCATTCCCCGTGATAGCTGGGATAGTGCAAAGTTAGCATTCGTCACTCGGTAGGCTGAAATAGCATCATTCAAGCATCTGCGTAAGTTGCCAGAGCTTTAGATTTAGGCGGGATTACGCTGAGATCGTCATTGAGCGACCTGATGCCAAAATTTTATATCGCTGATATGTCAGCGTTAACCAGGACGGCGTTAACTACCGCTTCAGGTCAACAATCTGGTCCAAACTTTTCGCTGCGGTTTAGCAAAGTGCATCGACGCCTGAAACCTTGAAATTCACTTTGCCACCGCCCTCGCTGCAAGTGCAGCGGGGGCGGTACGATGAGGGTAGAAGTTATGGTGCGAATAGCGGCGTGAGTAACAAAGATCACTGGCCCTTGCTATCCTCCTGCTCATGGCTGAAAAATGTATCAAGATTTAGATCTCGATTAATCACTTCCCCATTCAGAGAACGCACCAGCAGCTCACTGCCTAATAGCTGGAGTGAGAGAACCGCATCGGGTTTTACACGCTTTATCTTGCTCATATTCTGGCTTTCATTAACCAATGTGATCGTTTTGGTCTCTTCCCCACCGACTTCTTTGGCTGCCAATATAATAAAAGCGTTAACCGCATCGCTTTCGGTCAAGGCAACAATATATTTTGCCTTTTCAGCCCCTGCCAATGTTAACGTCGCCACGGAAGAGGGATCGCCTTCAACTACATCGGCGTGATCGGGAAAAAGTTGCTTGTTCCCCTGCTCGCAAACTATTGTGACGTTGCCGCCGCTTTCAGTCAGCCCTTTATAGACATTTTGTGCCAGTGAAGAGATACCAACAATAATATAGTGGTTTTTACGTGTCATATGGGAAAATCGCCCTTTCATAATGTGCTGAAGATTTTGACTGATTAGCGTGCCAGCAATAGAGGCGACCGAGGCGGCAAAGATGGTGATACCAAAGATAATCACCGTCAGCGTAAACATGCGCGCTAAGGTGGTATGTGGAATGATATCGCCGAAGCCGACGGTAGACATGCAGACAATGGCAAAATAGAACGCCGTGGGCAGGTCGGTTATCTTGGGAGTGAACTGTTCGCCAATGTATAGCGTCCCCAGCATGCTATAAACAATCAGCGAAGCCATACTGGCAACAGCAAAAAAGCTGGTGCTCCCCAGACTGTGGTGATCGAAACGACGCCAGAAGATGATCAGCGCGACGACAGTGACCAGCGAGTACCACACCAAGGCGGTAACTTGTTTGAAGATAAAGATATCGACGACGATGATGCAACTAAACAAAACCAATGAGAAAAACCAAGCTATACGGGTCCTCAAAAGCAAAATAACCGCCATAAAGATCAGCACTACGCCAATCATAAGACGGGGAATATCCATAGTATCGAGAAACCCCATCGCCTCGTGCCAAGACGTGACGCTATTCAACAAATCATGAGAGTGTTGCCACAACTGCCAAAGGATCGGGCTGAGTATCAAATACCCATTATGCGCAACCATTAACGCAATAATAAAAGTTACAGGTATGAGGCGTTCAATCTTTTTCAGAATTTTCATTAAACCCACCAGCTATCCACATCATCTCTAACCAAGTTACTTCAAGTTGCAGATAGGCAGCAACAGAGCGAGGCCCGCAGACAAACTGAGCAACGCAACCACCTGCAACTTGAAGGGCGATCAATAAACGCCATGCTGGATTGACACATGCCTCTTTAGCGGGTGACGCTCAGCTTATCGTACCCACGCACATAATAGTTAATTGCGGAAATTATCCAACATAGGATGAACATCCCGATGATCCAATAGCCCATTTCCCCCAGGTTCTCACTAATGTTATTGATAAATGTCCAAAATCCCCCGGTTAGATCCAGCTTCTCGGCAATGAGCCCGAGCGCTTCAATACCGCCAATAAACAGGGCAATCACGACAGAGGCTGCAGTAATAGTGATATTGTAATAAAGCTTGCGCACAGGTTTAGAAAATGCCCAACCATAGGCACCGATCATGACAAAGTTATCCAATGAGTCGATCAAAGCCATACCGGCAGCAAATAACACCGGGAATATCATAATGGCCCATAGATTCATCCCATTCGATGCGCTGGCAGCGGAGATGCCTAATACACCAATTTCAGTGGCTGTATCAAACCCTAGGCCAAACAAAAAACCGACCGGATACATATGCCAGCTCTTATTGACCATGTTGAATACACGGCGAAAAATTCTGGCTAAAAAGCCGCCATTATTGGTCACCAGTAAGTCCAGCTCCTCTGCATTATAGGTTCGTCCAGCCTTGACCTGTCTGAATTTCTTATACACAGAGACCAGTATGGCAAAATTGAGTAGACCAAAAAGCAGTAGAAAAACAGCCGAAACCATAGTGCCAATCAAGCCACCGGTCTCTTTGAAAAACGCCATGTTATCTTTGAAAGCCATGGTGGTGGCGACTATCGCCAATGTTGCCAGAATGACAATAGTAGAATGCCCCAAAGAGAAAAAGGTACCAACCGCAATGGGTGTTTTCCCTTGTTGCATCAATTTGCGGGTGACATTATCGATAGCGGCAATATGGTCAGCATCAACCGCATGGCGCAGCCCAAAACTATAGGCCAAAAAAGCCATTCCCATTAATACCGTGTTATCGCTGAACTCTACCAGAGCCCAAATCCAGGCAAATACGTTAACGGCGATTAATCCGCCTAATAGATAGAATGCACGGCGTTTAACCCCTTCCTCGCCAAGTAAGCCCCGTTTTTCATGGTTTATCGTCATTGTTCACTCCTTAATCTGGGTTAAGCGGATATTGTCTTATACCTGACGATGCGCTGGCATCACATCCTGGTTTGGTACCAGAAACAGCCAGGATGCCAAGACAAATGGCATGGTTAATGTCGGTATTCCTATCGGTAACATCAGCGCGTTCATTGCGCCTTGCACAAAAACGGTAAAAACGATGCCGACAAGCGTATAGGCTAGAATGCGCCAACTAGGTTTATTAAAGGTGGAACCTAATGCAATCGCTGTTAGTACTGCGCTGAAGGAATATAAACCGCTGGTGATATCGCTATTATCAGCACTCAATATTGACGCGGTTACCATCGCCAGTAATGAGCCTACCAAAGCGAAGACAGCAGCCCATAGTGAGCTCACCGCCAGACCGATAATAAATAAAACCCCTGCTATCACACTGCTGAATAGATAAACCTGAGAAATACCTTGAAATAACGCCGTGAACAGTGAGGCATTAAACAAAGTCTCTGCGGTTTCCACACTTACCGCTACTGGCAGTTTTGGTGTAGACAAGCCAGTACCGTGCAAGCCAGAAAACATGTAGCTACCCAGTAAAATGACCCAGGTCGTCAGTACAAAAGGGGCCGTCAGCGCCGCAATCTTCCATGTCTTTAATACGTCAGCGATGCAAACGGTAGCAATAACAGAAACAATACTGCCAAGAACGATACAACCCCAAACCAGTGGGGTCATGGCGAGAAACGTGGGTAACGCAACGCCAACCAGGCAACCGTTATACCCATAAAGCCCTGCCCGCCATGAGGTGCGGTCCGGTAAGCCCAGCCCGGTTAATGTCGCCACAACGGTTCCAAGCACGCAACCATATGCCGCTGCCGGATTACCTTCGCCATAAGCAGCCCAAAAAATGGCAATAAAAAATATCAAGCCAGTCAGCGGATTATTCTGAAACATCACCTGAGCACAACCGCGCAACGTCACATCGATAAAGCCGATTAAGGCATTTGATTGCGACATACGCTGCCATTGGGATGAAACCTCTGCTGGAGCATTCATAAGATAGACTCCTGATAATGTTTACTGAACCACGAGATATCAAATAACCGCCGTTAATTGGGGATGCTGACAGTGCTGGATAAAACCGGTAATTCACGTTTTCCAGAGAAATGGCGCAGGCAGCGAATATCCGGTCGTTACTTGCCGAACAATTTGCCAGAACTCGCGAATACATTGTTTTACTTTCGGGCTGTCGCAGGAAAGTGCCTTGAAAATCAGCCCGCAACCATTGGGAAGCCGGCTGACACCATGGCAAAGTTCTGAGCTATAAAATGAGGGAGACTGTTCTAGAATTTCGTCCTGAAACGTTTTATCTGTAATAACAATTACATTGCCATAGGTATCAAATGTTCCCATCACCCCAACCACATCTAGCGGGTGTTCTTTCGGTTCAAGCACCAGCTTTTCGGTAAATAGTGTTTCACCCTGTAAATTTTTCACCGTCATTCTGGAGGAATAGACATCAAAACCAAAACGCTCGTCATGGTGATGATACTTACGCCCAGACATCAGTATTTCCGAATAGATCACCGTTGCATTGTGGGCACACTCGATAACGGTTTCATTAATAAAGCGTGAGTTTCGATGGGGTATTACCGGGTCGGGCATAAACTCCAGATAAGCCCCCTCTTCAACATGGATGAACTGGGTTTGCGCCGCATAATTGCTATCCATGGAGTGGATCTTGGTTGCTGACTGGGTAGTAACATGCGCACTCGCGCCTTCTGCCACTTCAATTACCGAAGATAACCTGTCGCCCTGCAGAATACATCCCGACGTTGAAATGATGAGCACACAAGGCAAAAACGGCATTTCCTCGTCCCAGTAAAGTGCTTTCTGAACCAATAAAGGGACTTTGCGCTCCATTTCATGCAGCACACTCCTGTTCCCTTTTTTGGTAAATCTCAGCCGCAGATAGCCACTCTTACCCACAGCAGCACTGGCCATTTGCTGGGGTTCTTGCTGATACTGAGCCAGTTCTGTCGATAGCGTTCCCAGCGCGAGCGCAGCCAATTCAGCCGCTGATTTCTCATCTGTTAGCATATCGGTATCCTTACGCTTTAGAATATGTAAACAAGAAATCCTTCTCGATCATATCCACCAGCGCATCTACACCTTCGCCTGTTTTGCAATTGGTTAAAATATAAGGGCGTCCACTGCGGACAATTTGTGTATCGTGTTCCATAACGGCAAGACTGGCACCGACATACGGAGCCAGATCGATCTTGTTAATCACCAGAATATCGGCCTGGACCAATCCTGGCCCATTTTTGCGCGGGATTTTTTCACCTTCAGCCACGTCAATAACATAAATATAAAAGTCGGCCAGCGCTGGGCTGAAAGTGAGGGTTAAATTGTCGCCGCCACTCTCAATCATTATCAGGTCGCTGTCGGGATATTTCGCTTCCATCTCTTCAACCGCGGCGATATTCATACTGGGGTCTTCTCTTACTGCGGTATGTGGGCAAGCTCCGGTTTCCACCCCCAGGATCTTGTCTTCATCCAGGATCCCTTTCAAGGTTCTCTTGACCTGCTTGGCATCTTCCGTAGTCACTACGTCATTAGTAATAATCAGCGGCTTAAATCCGCGTTCAATAAGTTTGGGGGTAATCACTTCGATAATAGCGGTTTTCCCTGAGCCAACCGGGCCGCCTATGCCGATCCGAGTAATTTTTTTCATTTGAGTTCCCAGTCAATTAATTCATAAATAAGCGCACGTGTGCATCAACATGCACGGCGGCCAAAATATCAATGAGCGGCGTATAAGAGGCCATTTCACTGATGCTGGCATTTGCCGCCAGTTGACAAAAATGTGGTATGTCTTTATTCACTTCGAACAGAATGCGCTGACTGTCGAGGTGCGTGATCCTCATCAGCCTTTGCGCTGCGCTGAGAATGGTCATGGCGACACCGTACTGATGCATAACGATGGCTTCTTCTACGCTGATACCTTGTAGCCCCATCACCAGAGCCTGAGTTACGGGAAGCGTACCCGCCGTTTCCCCCGTCTTTATCTTCCCCAGCCACCAGCCAAGCTCTGGGGCTTCAAAGACATGCGAAGTCATTTCCGCCAGTTTTTTGCCCATTCGAGTGGTCATCGTACGAGACTCTTCATTGAGCTTGCGGTTAATAACTTCCCGGTCGATCGCCAGAATATCGTCATAACAGCCTTGCTTTAAGGCTCGGTGGGCGTGCGCAAGCCCGATAGCGTCGCAGTGCGCAGCCTGGTTTTGTGACGTTTTGACAAACGCTTGCAATGTCTCCACGTCCTTAACCAAGCCAACCTGAATTGCCGACTCAACCCCGCAGGAGAACGAGAATGCTCCGACGGGTAACATCGAATCACCAAATTGCAGCACTCTGGCGAGCCGAGCCAGCCCTTCAGTGTTTGTGCTCATGGTCTTTTCCATGATGGTGTTCATGATGTGAATGTGAGTGGTCATCGTGGACGTGCACGTGGACATGTGAATCTTCGGCTCCACCAAACAGCAAGCGCGATTCTGAAGGTGTGAGCAACGGCAAGACGGTGCTCCCCTCAACAAACTGATATTCCTCCGCATCATAACCATGGGTTTTCATCACCGAGTTCATCATTTTTACTTCCACGGTCAAAGGCACATACACCTTGCTACCTTTAATCACCGCCTTCCAATGCTGATTACCCAGCGCATGCCCAAGCTCGAAAACGTGTCTGATCGCCGCTTCAAAACCGGCCGTGGCGAATTTATCCAAATGGATCACCATCACGTCTCGAAGGTGTATTGTCACCGTTAACAGGTATTGCTTTTCTTCATCAAACAGCAGCACATCACCATCAGAAAGGCGCACATGGCGATCCAGCGCGAGGCCAATGTCTGCCCCCTGTTCGCTCTTTTTGCGGCAACGGCTCTTTTGTGCTTCCCACTGTTCCAACACTAAAACATCATGCTTAAAACCGGCGGCCTTACTTGCCCAATGCGGCTCGGTTTTGATATTTCCGATGATATTTTCAATCAGGATCATGTCACTCACCTCCTATTGATGCTGTAAACGCCGTGCTCAACCAAAGAAGAACTTCTGGTTCATAACCGCACTCTTGATGGGCTCACAGGTTGCGTGCTTGCCATCGACTTTCACGGCAAAGGTTTCTGGATCGACGTCAATATGCGGTGTTTCAGAATTACGAACCATGTCGTGTTTGGTGATAGAGCGGCAGTTATTGATCGCGACGACCTGGCGTTCCAACTGGGCTTTCTCTTTAACACCGTCATCCAATGCCGCCCGTGACACAAAGGTCACGCAGGTGTCCTGCAGGGTTTTCCCCATTGCACCATACATTGGCCGGTAGAATACCGGTTCAGGGGTAGGTAAAGAGGCGTTAGGATCGCCCATCAATGCCCAGTTAATCATGCCGCCTTTGATGATCATCTTGGGTTTAGCGCCGAAGAAGCGAGGGTCCCACAACACCAAATCTGCCATTTTGCCCACTTCGACTGAGCCGATCACGTGACTCACGCCTTGAGCTATGGCCGGATTGATGGTCAATTTGGCCACATAGCGCAGTACCCGGAAGTTATCATTGCCGTCGCTATCTTCAGGCAATTTGCCACGAGCGGCCTTCATGGCATGTGCGGTCTGGACCAGACGTAACCAGTTTTCCCCCACTCGCCCCATCGCCTGCGAGTCACTGGAGAACATGGAGATCACGCCCATATCGTGCAACACGTTTTCCGCCGCGATGGTTTCCGGGCGCACACGGCTTTCAGCAAAAGAGACGTCGGCTGCCACGTTGGGGTTAAGGTTATGGCATACCATGATCATATCGAAGAGTTCTGCCTGGCTATTAATGCCAAAAGGCAGTGTCGGATTAGTCGAGCTTGGCAAGACGTTAATCTGACTCGCCACTTTGATAATATCCGGCGCATGGCCACCGCCAGCCCCTTCAGTATGGAAGGTGTGGATAGTCCTGCCTTCAAATGCTTCAATGGTATTTTCAACATAACCGGCTTCATTAAGGCTATCGGTATGTACCGAAACCTGAATGTCCATCTCGTCAGCGATGCGCAGTGCATAACGCAGGGAATTTGGCGTGGCCCCCCAGTCTTCATGCACTTTCAGCCCACAAACACCGGCGACGATCTGTTCTGCCAGCGGCTCCCTACTGAAGGAGTTGCCTTTGCCCAGTAGGCCGATATTGACCGGGATCCCTTCAAAAGCCCGTAACATGGCCCGGATGTTCCACGGACCAGGTGTGACCGTGGTGCCATTGCTACCGTCTGTTGGCCCAATGCCTCCGCCAAAAAAGGTGGCGACGCCGTTAGACAGTGCAGCATACGCCTGTTGCGGCGAAATAAGGTGAATATGGGTATCGATACCCGCAGCGGTGAGGATCAGGTGTTCGCCAGAAATCGCGTCGGTACTGACACCTACAATCATATTCGAGGTTACACCGTCCATGGTGTCTGGATTACCGCTCTTACCAATACCGACGATCAGGCCATTTTTGATGCCCACATCGGCCTTAACCACGCCCAGTTTGGCATCCAAAATAGTGGCATTGGTGATCACCAGGTCGAGCACGCCGTTATCACGTGTTAGCGTATTATTGGCCCCCATGCCGTCACGTAATGATTTACCACCACCGTAAACCGACTCTTCACCATACCCCCTGAGATCTTTTTCTATTTCGATGTATAAGTCAGAATCTCCCAGGCGGATCTTGTCTCCGACCGTTGGTCCAAACAGGCTGGCATACTCTTTTCTGGAAATTGTAGGCATTGTCTTCTCCAAAACGCTGAATCATTTATCAGAGGATTTAAAACCGCGTTTGATGGCATTCTGTAAAACATCATCCGGTACCTTACCGGTACTTTGACCACCACCAGCACTTCCCACCCAACCATCAACCAAATTGTTAAACCCATAGATGGTCTGTTTGCCGCCGAAAGGCACTAATTCAACCGACGTTTCATCGCCTGGTTCAAAACGGATCGCCGTAGTAGACGTAATATTCAAACGTTTACCAAAGGCTTGGCTTCGCTCAAATTCCAGCAGCTTATTGACTTCGAAAAAGTGGAAGTGCGATCCAACCTGGATTGGCCGATCGCCGGTATTTTTGACTTTGATTTTGGTGACGGGTTTGTTGGTATTGAAAGTGATGGGTGTATCGGCAAGAACGTAACCGCCAATAGCAACTTGCACATCGTCGGTTTTATTCAACTTCTTCTTCATAGCGATATCCTCGGCGCCGGGGCGGATTTTAGTCACTCACTGGATAGGATCGTGAACGGTTACCAACCGGCTGCCATCGGTAAAAATAGCTTCAACCTGAACATGCGGGATCAAATCGGCAACACCGTCCATGACATCATCTTTGGTTAATACCGAACGGGCTTCTTTCATAACTTCTTCAAGGGTTTTCCCCTCTCGAGCACCTTCCATCGCCGTTGCGGTAATAATGGAAACGGCCTCAGGATGATTAAGTTTCAGACCTTTATTTTTTCTTTTGGTCGCGAGATCTGCCAAGGTATAAACCATCAGCTTCTCTATTTCTCTCGGGGTTAATAGCATGACTCCTCCGTCTGCATACAGAATTGAATCTGTCAGGTTCAAGTCTCTCTTAATCTGGGGAACAGCATCCTGTTTACGCATCCCCAGATTTGTCAAAATTTAAAGGCTACATATCTTTTTTAATGTCCTTCCATGCAGCCTCTAGTTCTGTTAAGAATTTTGACTGCGGATCTTTTTTACAAACTTCTATTAATATTGGCGTTATCTTTTCGAGCCCATCAACATCAAGTACTGAATCCTCCGCTTGTCCTTTCTTATTCAGTGCCTCTGCAAAACCAATCGCCGTTGGTCGGTAACTTTCATCTAATGATAGAAAGTCCTCACAGGTCCACATTGCAACTGGCTTTGAATTTTCAGCCGCCAGAGTGCTGGATGAGAGTGTTAACAAACAAGCCGCACCAAGCGTTACTAACTGTTTTTTCATATAAAAAACCTCTTTAAAGTCTAATAAAAAATATTATTAAACGAGAAGTTAACAGCTGATTAAATTGTGTATAAATTGCCTAGAGGTGCAGATAAATATACAGATCCACCTTTACCTCAAAGCACTATCAGTGTAGGTAAGTTTTCTGGAGAGTGACAAATTTTTTCCCATAAATTTATATCATCACTATGTTAAATATAGTATTTTTCAAATCAACCAACAATAACAATGTACCTAATTAACTCAAACAAATTTAAATAACCTATTGATTACATTAATAAAACAAAAAAAAGAATTAATCACAACCTATTAAACCCCCAAACATAAAAACGAAACACTTTAAAATAAGAAGTTTCTTATAAAAATACATTAATCACTCGAATAAATAACAAATTAAAGTTTCTAATCCAGTGAAAGGACTATTTTTCATTTAGTTGCCATCTAGCTGCACCTCGAAGAAACTAGCGTATATACTCGTTATATAAGTGGTTGCCATGCTCACAGCCTTCAGCCACATAGAGTTATCAGTGTGTTAAGGGGGATAGTAAACCAGCCGTATTCATACCACTCGAATTTTCTAGAGTACTTATTACGATGGGTTATGAAAAACAAGGTGTTAAATGGCCAAGCTATTGAAATTTTGCGGCGGTATCTTGCTTTTGCTGTTCGCCTTGCTGATCCTAATTTGGCAGGCACTGCCACACTGGTTACCATTACTGGTAAACCGCATACTTCCTACTGGAACAGCTATAAGCCTCACTAGCTCGCCCAATTGGCGTGGTGAGGCATTAACCCTACCCAATGTGCAGCTTTCCGTTCATGGATGTAGGTTGTTAAATGTCGTCAATCCCCATATCGGTTATCGTCATGAACGTTGGGAGCTGCAACTCCAACGCTTCGAACTGGATAGCCTTTGCCTTTCCCACCTACCTGTCTCGCAGAACGGTAATGCAATAGCACTACCCTTGGCAGACTTGCAGCGGCACTTGCCCAACGTTCAAATTTCGGTGGCACAGTTTGTTGTCGCACCCTGGCAAAAGTATGCAGGCCGAGCAGATTGGGTTGCAGAAAAAGGTAGCCTTTCAGTGCACTATGCTGGTGAAGCTCTCTCTTTCAATGCTGTTTTGGATCATGGACAGCGCCTCGATTTGCAAAATTTTTCGCTGCAGATCCCCGAGTTACCCGAACCATTGCGGCTTAGCGGTACCCTTAACCTGCCACCTATACTCGGTAGCCTGCCGTTTGATGGTGTCCTAAAGGGGGAACTCAATACGCTATATACGCCTCTGCCGCTCATTTTTGACCTTAGCTGGAAACAGCTGCAAGGGAAACTTGATATCCGAGAAAAGGGAGGAGAACAGCTCCTGGCTCATCTTCCCTGGCGGATTGCTGACAGGCAATTTCACATTGAGGAAGGAGAGTGGCGTTGGCCCTATGCCCAGCAGCCGTTAAATGGGGGAATCAACCTGACATTACAGCACTGGAACAGTGATTGGGATGAAGCCGAATTCAGTGCCCGCCTCAATGTGATAACTGCGGGCAAGATCGGTAAGGCTAATGCGGTTCTGATACTTGGCCCCGCTAAGATTGGCCAGAACAACAACCCGATTGATTTCCAGCTAAATGGCCGAGCCAATTTGGCCGACCTCTCTTTTACCGGCACTCTGCCCGGTCGGCTCCATGAACCATTCGATAATCCTTCCGTGACGTTGAAGTCCGGGGCGATACTTCGCGCCTATGGCAATATCATACCCAAGCTTAAACTGAATGAAGTGCGCTGGCCGCTGGCTGGGGTCCGCGTCAGCATGGCGGGTGTTAACGGTCGTTTACAAGCCATTTTGCGTGCAAGCGACAGTTATTGGGGGCAATTTCAGCTTCACCTTGATGGTCAAGCGCAAGACTTCTGGCCAGACCGAGGCAACTGGCAGTGGCACTATTGGGGAAATGGCGGATTATCACCACTGCAGGCTCGCTGGGATGTTAGCGGTAAAGGCTACTGGCGGGACAAGGTTATCGCGATGGACCAGTTTACCGCCAATTTTGATCGGCTAAATTATGGCCCGGTCACCGTAGAGTCACCAAAAATGATACTTAGCCGCCCCT
The DNA here is from genome assembly GCF_044865145.1 of Serratia aquatilis. Classification (NCBI taxonomy): domain Bacteria; kingdom Pseudomonadati; phylum Pseudomonadota; class Gammaproteobacteria; order Enterobacterales; family Yersiniaceae; genus Serratia; species Serratia aquatilis. The sequence goes on from NZ_CP173186.1 coordinate 3,873,400, forward strand.
TGTTATGGCGACGCTCGGCAGAAAAGAGCCATTTCAGTGGTTCACTGCGACTAAACGCAGATAAAACACGCTTTAGCAATGGAAGCTACCTGCCTCAGTCACAGCTTGACGTGCAATTACAGGGACCAAGTATTGACAATTTCACGTTGAACGGTGAGTTCCATGCCGGAAACATTGGCCCTGTCCGTTTAAATGGCCGTTGGGATGGTGAACGTCTACGTGGATCGGGTTGGTGGCCAAAGCAGCCGTTGACCGTACTCCAGCCGTTTCTCCCTGCGGATTTGAAAGTCAAGCTACGTGATGGCGAATTCTATGCGCAAAGCGCCTTCTCCGTTACACGCAAACAAGGCTTAAAGGCCGGTGGGCACTGGGTGGTTCGTAATGGCGACATGTGGCTCAGTGAAGGTAAGCTCAATGGATTGGACTTTTTACTTTCCTATCGACTTAAGGATCAGATCTGGCAGTTGGGGGTACAGCAACCGGTAATACTGCGCATCAAGTCGCTACAAAACTTGTTCGATATGCAAAATATCAGCGCGAATCTGCAGGGTTTCTATCCCTATAGCGATGCGCAGCCGCTGAAGCTGAGCAACATTGGCGTCGAATTGCTACGGGGGTATCTGGGCCTGTCTGGATTAACTCTACCTGCTCGCCAACCTACGGTGCTTACATTGAGGAAAATCGATCTGAGTGAACTGCTCTATGTGTTAAAAATCAAGCAGTTTGCTTTATCTGGCAAGGTTAACGGTGAGTTGCCAGTATACCTTTACGATGCGCAATGGTTGATCAAGGAAGGATGGCTAGAAAGTAGCGGGCCGCTGACGTTGCGGCTAGAGCCCGATATGCTTAAGGAGATCACCAAGCGGGACGTGGTAGCTGGAACGGCACTCAAATGGTTTAGTTACTTGGAAATCAGTCAATCACGAATAAACATTAACCTCGATAATTTGGGAATGCTACAGATGCAGACTGAGACCCATGGCGTCAACACGCAGATAAGCAATCCGAGATCGGTGATACTGAAACATCGTCATCAGGAAAATATACTTCATCTTTGGCGCAGTCTACGTTTTGGTGATAACTTGCAAGAGCAATTAGAGCAAGCCCTTCTCCTGCCTACCAGGTCGAGAAAATGAAGTACCCTTCTTTTTTCCTGATAGTTGCAACAACGCTAACGCTTAGTGGTTGCTTACGTGTTCAGGTAGCCTATAAAGGAATGATAACCATAAAATAATCGCTGACTGACGGGTAAGGCGAGTCAGCGAAATGCTGCCATGGCACGTTGTTCAAACAATGGAAAACCTGTCAACATGCCTACGACAGACCAATGATGGCAGAAGTACGAGCAATCTTGTTCATGACAATCCCTGCTAAATAGTGACGCTATCGTTTGGCGTGGTCTGAACATAGCCTTAATCAGGCTACTTAGCTCTGAGAATCATCTTTTGTTCACTATTTACATTTTGTACCGGCCAGTGCTTATAGCACTGACTCGCACATAAAGGCATCGTCCTCTTTTCTGTTTCTCTCGCTCGAAAACATCTTGCTATACAGTGAAATGCGATTATCTATTTTTAGCTTAAGCATGATATTCCTGCGGTGGGCATAAAATGTTTTCATTTTAACCCCCAACTTATCAACAATATCAGGAACTGTCATTCCTTCCTGCATACAGCTCAATATCTCGCATTCTCTGCTTGAAAGATGGTGCTTTACTCGATATTTATACCTAGAGTCATTCACAATCATAAATGACAGAATTTCGCTTATATCACTCCTCTTATCCATAAAAGATATATTGCCCATATCTTTCAACGCGTAGTAATCAAGATCATTGGAAATGAACGCTATTACACGCTTATTCTCGTCAGCGCTGAAGTCGATTCCGTTATAGTTACTATTATCAACATCAATAATATAGTAATAATCATCAATCAACTCAGGTGTTAATAGTGCGCAGACACCTACTATAAAGAAGTAGTTGTCTGAAAAAACAGATTTTGACAAATGCATAAGATTCCCTGTATCGGTATCTCTTCTTGCTCAATAAATTCTTGCTACCGTTCTTGCTTCCCTGATTCAAATCTACATCAAATGAAAAGTCATGACATCACAAAATTTAAGCCATTAATTTAACATTTTCAGGGTAAGCATTTACACTGAATCATAAATTAAAAAAAGACATAAATTTAATATCGAAACAATAAATCAACATTTAACTTCAAAAAAAATCATAAAAAAAGAATCAAAAACCAATCGATAGCATGATGACAAAACGGATTAAAACGCAGTTTCAATGGTCTTCATTTGTAAAAAACACAAAAATAAGATCTTTCTTAGTAACCATTCCAATCATAAACTTCGAATTGACCAGTCATTCAATTCAGGCGCATTCTTTCATTAACAGCAATGAGAGGGAATCAGCCGTACCTGATCTTTATGCCATCCCCTCCCTACGCGAGTAGGAATAATGGTAAGGTGCATATGATCTTGCCAAAATGCAGCAATTATAATGAGATATTTATACCCAAAATAATTCGAGTTGCATGACAAAAACGCAATGCGTTTTTGAACAGCGCTTGCGCTGGCCCCGCAGGGGTGAAGCCCATGGACGTGCCGAGTAGTTGGACGAAGCCAATACCCATGCAACTTGAAGTATGAAGGGTATAGCCTTTCTGAGTACCGAGGTACATTCAAGTACTCGCTAGGCAGATCAACCCACACCAATGCTTCTAATTCTTCGGGGTACATATTGACTCACATAACACCACTTTAAAACATACTCTTCATATTTCAAATTGCTCAATACCTTTATCCAAATCGTCAATTAATTGACTAATCTTTTGTAATTCAGTTTCTATATAAGTGGCCTCGAATACAGATAAAAGCTGCTCCTCCAGTTTTTCTACTTGCTCATGGAGCTTATATGCTCCCAGTAGCTGCGCAGTCCCGTTTATACGATGTAAATGATGCCTCAACGCCGCAACATCAGCTGTTTCAACAGTCTTAAACGCCATCATAAGGTCACGCCGATTCTCTCTTTGTGCATCCTCAAGGGCAGCTTTCATCAGAGCTCTATTTCCCATAGCTAACGCAGTCAGCTTTTCAGGGTCATAGCCAATGCCAATGTTGTTTTGACAAAGTGAGTTCAGCAACGACTCTAGCTGCTGCAAGTTTAATGGTTTGAACAGACAAGCATTCATCCCAGCATCAAGACAGCGCTGATGCTCCTCTGACTGCGCGGATGCCGTCAGCCCCCAAATTGTTATCTGATTATCAGTTTTCCGAATCGCCTTAGTCAGATCGATACCGTCCATTTCAGGCATGTTAAGATCGGTAATGACCGCATCATATCGTTTGTTCTTAAGGGCGATTAACGCCTGAACACCGTTTTCCGCTTCATCTGCGTGGGCTCCAAGAACCTGCAATTGCCGTTGTAACAATAAGCGGTTGGAAGAGTGATCGTCGACGATAAGAATAGAAAACTGGCCTAATGGAGCAACGGTTTCGTTGGATTGTAGTGGTTCAATTTGCCGCTGCTCGATCCGATCGTAGGTTACCGTGACTGTCATCGTTAACGTAAATATCGTCCCTTTCCCTAATTCGCTTTGCAGACCAATGCTACCTCCCATCAGAGAAAACAGCTCTTTGCTGATCACTAACCCCAATCCAGAACCCGCCTGCCTATGCCCCGAGTCAGCCTGAATAAAGGGCTGAAACAGTCGCCCCTGCTGTTCAGGCGCAATACCAGGCCCCGTATCCTCGATAGTAATGACCACTTCACTTTGCCCTGCTCCAGACGCTTGCGAGGAGGCAGAAACCGTCACGCTTCCCGTCTGGGTAAATTTGACAGCATTGCCGATAAGATTGGTTAATACCTGCCCAAATGGCTGTGGATCCAGCCAAAATAGCGCCCCAGCATCCAAGAGACTTGTCCAGCCCAGAGATAACCCTTTCTGCACGGCAATGCCATCGAACAGACTGACTTTTTCGCTAATTATCGCGTTGATATCCACCCACTGTGGTACAAATTCGTATTTACCCGACTCGATCTTTTCCAGATCCAAGGTTTCACCAATTAGCGCAAGTAAGGATTGGGAGGCATTCCAAGCCTGCTGGACAGCGGTTTTATCCTGTGGTGAAACGATCTCGGACGATCGTTGTAAGAGTTCAAGAAAACCTACAATACCGTTAACCGGCGTGCGAATTTCATGGCTCATACGGGCAAGAAACAGCCTTTTCTCAGCATTGGCTTGCAACGCTTTATCTTTTTCATCTTGCAAAGCTGTCAGCAGGATTTTTGTTTCTGTGACATCTTGCCAGCCACAGATAACCACTGAAGATTTGTCGTCAGGCATAGTACATAAAGTCATCCAGTGACGGATCTGCCGCTCTTCGCTGCCATTATTGAGCATGAAGTCGTGAGCAATAATTTTAGCCGGATCTAGCCCCCGCTGGATCTCATTATTGACGGTTAAAAATAGCGCAGCAAAAGGGTGTCTGTTGTCGTAAAGAGAATTGAGGATCCTTTCTTTATCCTGCTCAGGGAAAAAGGCGAGAAAAGCTTTATTATAGTTTTGCAACTCCCCTGCCAACGTCACTACATAGATCGGCATGGGGATAGCATCTGACAGCTGTTTTATAAACTGCAATTGTGCTTTAAGTTGCAGCTGCGAGTGCTTCCTTTTACGCATCTCTCTCGAAAGATATCCCCCCCAGATCAGGCTACTGATCACCAACAACGCAGCAAATATCGCTACCAGGTAAAATTGCTTGCTATAAAGATCCCAGGTATCAATAGTGATCGCTGGCATCTTGAGCCATTTTCCCGTCAGTTGGAGTATCTCTTTCTGCGGGATATTATCCAGCGCTTTGTCCAAGATCTGGCGTAGTTCCGGTGCCGCACGCGGTACAGCGAAGACAACCGCTGCAGGATCACTGCCCTGAATCGGAGAATACTTCAGTTGATCAGGGTAATAGTGCTCACTCAAATAGCGCGCGGTTAGCTGGTTCGCAATACCAGCATCTACCCGTTCATTTACTACCAGATTCACGGCAACACTGGAATTCTCCACGATGGTCCAATTGATATTGGGATACTTTGCTCGCAGTGGCATTAATAGCGGATGATTTGATGCAATGGCAACCTTCATGCCTGATGCCAACTCCGCCCGGTTATCAATATTATTTCTAACCACCACCACAAATGGCGTTGTAATAAATGGATGCGTAAAAGCAAATTGATTGCCACGGCTTAAATTATAGGTTTCCGCCTGAACCAGATACCAAGCACCTTTATCCAGCTCTTTGAGCATCTCATCGTTCGATTTGGTAATAACTGGTTCAAACTCCAGGCCAGTCTGCAGGCTGATCAGATTGAGTATGTCCCCAATCATCCCACGAACTTCCAGATTACTATCAGCCATAGTAAAAGGGACGAAGTAAGGGTTAATCAGGATCTTCATTTTCTTATTTTCACTTAACCAACGCTTCTCCGCAGCTGTCAGATCAAGCTTGTCATTCATAAATGACAAATTACCTTTTTCTATCCACCCCTGAGTAATCTGATTATGCGTTTTCTCATCCACTGCGGAAATAAATTGATTTATGACATTTTTTAACCTTTCCTGCCGCGGGGTAAGCAGAAATACACTCTCCTTTCGTTCCTGCCCCCAGAATCTTACCATGCTCAATTCCATATTGAAGTCTTGGGAAATAGTTGCACTACTGGTTAAATTATCACCTATGTAATAGTCATAGTCGCCATTAGCTACGGCAGAAAGTGCATCATGAACACTGGTAAAATGGATAATTTGAGCATTAGGAAAGGATTGTTTGATAAATGAGTCAGAAGGATAGTTATTCGCAATCGCAACCGTAGCGAACTCCTCACTACGCAAAGGCTCCATCACATTCGATAAGGTGGTGATCAATGTTGGCCAGGAGTAAAAAACCGGCAGTGTAGACATTAGACTGTCGTGAACTTGTGGTTTGTAGAGCAAGTTCGTCAACAGTAAATCTACACCTCCAGCTTTCAGCGAAGCAGTCGCTTCCCCCTTATTGGCAAAACGAATAACCTCAATAGGTACATTTAGCGAACGTTGCATCAGAACAAGATAATCAGCATTGATGCCACGATACCGACCTGTTACTGAATTTAATGAAAGCGGGGGGCTATCTGGCAAGGTGACTGCTATTCTGATTTTTTTCTTTTGCTTTAGCCATTTCGTGTCATCCTCACTGAGGTAAACAGACACCGCAGGAATATGGTTATACCCAGACAAATCCAGCGATATAGGCGCCATAGAGGAGGCCGCTGTAGTTTTAATGCTGAAGAGAATGAGAAGGACAATGATAATTTTCATACTATTTTATTACGGTTAGCAAAAGAGATGAGCTCGATTAAGGAATTGCACCCCAACTTTTCCATTAATCGTGTCTTGTAGGTGCTGACAGTTTTGCTACTGATATGCATTTCGTCACCAATTCGGCTATTGTCATATCCCGCCAAAATATGTCTTAAAACCTTTGTTTCCTGAGAAGAGAGTGTCTCCAATTTCTCATGTTCAGACGAGTGCGCACCAACAAAATTGTTGATAATAAATGGGAAATAGCTGTAACCATTTTGCGCAGCATTAATCGCCGCAATAATATTCTCCATCCCCTCTTTTTTACTGATAAAGGCATTGGCCCCAGCATCTGCGCTTCGCTTGCCATAGAATCGATCGTTTTTAGCCGACACCACCACGATGATACCCGGGTACAGCTTACTTCTGAGTTTTTCGACAAGCTCAACGCCGTTGATGCCAGGTATGTCTACATCAATAATGGCAATTTCTGGCATGTTCTTCACTAGGATTTTTAATGCCGTCATCCCCTCTTCAGCTTCTGCAATAACTGAGAAACCATGCGTTTCCAGCAAACTGCGAATCGCCATTCTGGCAAGGGGGTGATCGTCAACAATTATTGCTCTTTTAGCTGCATTCATCATGGTTACCCACCGTCACAGAAGCTTTGTTTTCAAGTAGAACAATATGTTACTCAGCATAGCGCAGAACTGCCAGGAGTGAGTAAACTCGGCGATAATATTCGGATTAATAACATATAATTCATTGTTATTATTCGTTTTTTACTCTAGAAAAGTAGGAAGTATTTGAGCTGCCGTGCTGGCTACGCTTCTTCATCTCTGTTACATGGTCAGCTATATCTTAGGGAATTTAGAACCTAACGATGGTGATGGGCAATTTGAAGTGCGTGGTTTGATGGTTTAACAAAAGGGTAGGTTTTTGCGTTCTCGCTGGAACAGCAAGTTACTTAGCTGACATTATCAACGTCGATTTATACTAAAATATGTTAATAACGGTGCGTAAGCACAGCCCTTAGAACCAGAAGTGAGATGAAAAATGATCAGAGCATTACACAAAGTTCTGCTAGCCTGCCTAGTTGGTTTACTGCTTGCAGGGTGCGACGACAGTTCAAACAGTGAAGAGACCAAAGAAAAAACCAACACGCTGAGCGAAAAAGTTCAAAGTGAGCTCGGTGCTCTTAAAGAAGCCGGAACCACTCAGGTCAAGGAATTGCAAGAGAATGCAGACGCGTTAAAAGCAGAAGCGACTGAACATACACAAAGCTTGAAGGAAGATATGCTTGAACATACTGAGGCACTGAAAGGGGAGGCCAGCAACCAGGCACAATCGTTGCTTGATTCAGCCAAACAGCAGGTCGAAGCCTTCAGTAAAGAGGATCACGGAGAAGCGCCTCAAACTGACGGCGAAGAAGACGCGCCTGAAAAATCAGTGGGCCCATAACCGATTCAGCTTTCGTGCGGTGCGGCGCACTACTGGTATTTAGCTTCATTGGGAGCGCCGCACTTTATTGAACCTGGACATACCACCCAACATCCCCCACACGCACGAAGATTTCGGTAGAACGTAGTAGACGTTGGGATTATCGTGCTACTTCATCCTACTGCCTGAAAGCTGCCAGCAACATGGTTTTTGGATGTGCAAAGCCCTAACACTGGCACGAATATCTGATGCTAATCAAACTTGATCCGCAGCAATAACTATGCTTAATTCTGCTCCTCCAGCAGTACCATCCGGCGCAGCAAAGATCCTTATTTATGAGGCTAGGAAGATGTTACAACAGCATGATGCTACCCCGGCGATCGGCATCGATTTAGGCACTACTAATAGTCTGATCAGCGTCTGGCAAAACGGTGAGTCTCGCTTAATCCCCAACGCTCTCAATGAATATCTTACCCCTTCGATCGTCAGCATCGATGAAGACGGGGCCATATTAGTAGGTCGTTCTGCTTTATCTCGCCTGACAACTCACCCGCAAAAAACGGCCGCGCTATTTAAGCGTTACATGGGCAGTAAAAAGAAATTCAAGCTGGATCAAAAGACTTTTGATGCCACGGAATTGTCGGCAATAGTATTGAAGTCCTTGAAATCAGATGCGGAGAGTTTTCTCGGCCAATCAATCCGCGATGTCGTAATTTCAGTTCCTGCTTATTTTAGTGATGAGCAGCGTAAGCAAACCCGTTTTGCTGCAGAACTGGCAGGTTTGAATGCTGTGCGGCTGATTAATGAACCAACAGCTGCTTCAATGGCCTATGGCCTTCACACTCAGGGATTTGGCCGCACGTTGGTGTTTGATTTGGGTGGAGGGACTTTTGACGTTACTGTATTGGAATATGATTTACCGCTGATTGAGGTACACGCTTCTGCGGGGGATAACTACCTTGGCGGCGAAGATTTCACTCAGGCAATCATTAAGGCGTGTATCAACGAATGGAAAGTAGATGGCTCGCAGATAGCAGCCCATGACATGGCCCGGCTATATGATTGTGTCGAACAGTGGAAATGCCAACTTAATCAACAAGGAAGCTCACAGCAGTTATGTTGGCAATGGCAGGATCGGCAATGGGTGATGGACTTGGATGAGCATAGGGCGGCGGAGATCTGGCTGCCGTTGCTCAATCGCCTACGAGCACCAATTGAGCAGGTACTGCACGATGCTCGTTTACAACCGCAGCAGTTGGACCATCTGGTATTGGTTGGGGGCGCATCGAAGCTGAACACTATTCAGAAAATGGTGGTTAAGCTATTCGGTCAATTACCACATCAGCATCTTGATCCCAAAACAATCGTAGCGCTGGGTGCCGCAGTGCATGCAGCCTGTCGCCTGCGAGCTCAGAATATAGAGGAAGTGATCCTGACAGATGTCTGCCCCTATACACTGGGCATTGCTACCTCAAACGAGGGGCGCTGCGGTATTTTTTCACCGATACTGGAACGCAATACCGTGGTACCCACTTCACGCGTAGAAAGCTACTCAACGACGCATGTGGAGCAAACCTCGATCCGGCTCGCAATCTACCAGGGAGAAAGCCCGCATGTTGACAACAACATCTTGGTGGATGAATTTACCGTACCGGTAAAACCCAACGGCAATATCCAATCACTGGACGTTCGTTTCAGCTATGATATCAATGGGTTGTTAGAGGTTGATGTTTTTTTGCCTGATAGTGGGGATTCATTCACTAAAGTGATCGACCACAGTCCCATTGGCCTGAGCCCGGAGCAGCAGCAGCAGCAGCAGAGTCAACAACGTTTGCGAGCATTAAAAGTTCACCCGCGCGATACGCTGCCTAATCGTACTTTGCAGGCTAGGCTGGAAAAAGCCTGGGCTCAATCGCTGGGTGATGAGCGCAGGCAGATCGGTTTGTGGTTACAGGATTTTGAGATGCTGCTGGCGAGCCAGCAGGAGCAAAAAATTCAGCCCATACGCCTTCAACTGGAACGATTTCTGGATGAAATAAATTACTAAGCATCCCTGATGAGTTGCTACACGGGCAACTCATCAGCCTACACTTTTCAACCTTTTTCACCCGGTGGACGGCCATGCTTGTTCCTGTGCTTCACTCCCGGTATCAGCAAATACAGAGGGATCAGATAAGGCATGCACATCAACACTCCAGCTTCAATGGCTGGGTACCGACGGTCCAAATCATGACCACGCCGAAGCAGTGCGCTGTATGTATTGATCAGAATAAATCCTATAAGCACCCAGGCTGAAAGCACGCTTTTTAGCAAAATGTAAACCAAAAACATTGCTATCGGTACCAAAGTTAGCTGCGCCAACAGGCCCATGCGGTCGATCCGCCGGTTAAATTGCCAAAACTGCCAGAAGCGGCTGTCTGGCATTTGTTCCTGAATACGTTGTAATTCAATACCGCGCTGATTCGATAGCTGTGCTAATAGCCCTGCATTCAATCTGGATATATTTGGTAGACTGGTATCTGCAAAACGGGCCATCAATTGTTGATGTATTTTCTCATCCAATATTGCATGAGGGGCCTTGTTTAAGCAGAGAGTTGCTTGTTGTAATAGCCTGTAATTACCTGTATCACTATCTTCAGATAATGGCTGTTGTAGTTCCAATTCCTTCATTACACGGTCAAGTTCCAGCCGGATTGCAGCATAAGACTCCTCATAACCATTATGCAGTAAAAACGTATAAAACCACCTTTGCTCAGTCAACGAAGCCTGCAGAATCTCATCTCGCCAGTTGGCAGCGTTCCGATAAAAAAAGTCAACATTAGCGACATCGCATTGCTCTACATGGCTCTGCACGCGTTGCAAAAACTGGCTAATTGATATCGGCAAGTGCCCCCAACATAAATAGTGCAGACGATTATCCAACTGCAATTGTTGCTCGAATTGCCACGCGAGGTTCCCCTGCGATGGGTCAAGTTGCCGAATTAACTGATACAGATCGTAGACAGGATGCTGTTCGCTGGGCGTTAGGTTGTTTATCTGGCAGGCAATATCGATCTGCTCGACTTTTCCATTAAGCAACAGAGCCAGTAAGCAAGTTTGTCGGTATTGATCCCAGGTAGCGGTAGCATCATCAAACACTGGGATTTCAATCTGGTCTTCCACGGCTAAATAGCTCAACCAGTGTTTAATCGTCTCAAGCTCGGAGTAAAGCTCAGGAACATAGTACAAGCGGTTCAATCGTGCTGGCGACATGTAGCGCCATTGTTGTAGCCAAATAATGACTTGCTGCCTGAATACAGAATCAGTATCTGTGAATAGCTCTGGCAGCTCATGGTCGGTTGGGCCATCCAGCCACTGCGTAAAGCTGGTAATGGCGCTCGAATTACTCAACCATACCAGCCGTTGCGCCGCCTGTGATTGCAACCCTTGCAGGATCAGTGCCTGAAGAGGATCAGCCAGTGTAGGCTGGTCAATGATTTGCTGCAGTAAGCCCTCATTACCCAAGGTTAACATAGAGGCATGGCGGTAGAGTAATCTCAGGGGGTCGCTGCCATCATCAAGCACTAGGTGTTCGTACATCACACCGGCCTTATAACCACCGGATTTCCAATTGATGTAAGCCCGTGCGATCGGTAGCGAATCCCAGCTTAGCTGTGCAGCCTCCCCCCAACGCACAAAGGTCTGCACCGTTTGGGTTGGGGTCAGATAGCTCTGCATTTCATCATCTGCCAGCCCCCCCTCCACTGCAGGATAAACTGGTCGATCAAACGACTGGATCAGTAGAGGTAAGTAGGCAGGATACTTTTCACGACACCAGTTCAATAACCATTGCTCAGCCTGCGCATGTCCTTCTAACTGATATAGCCTAAGCCAATAATCGAAAGCCCGCTGCTCGTCGTGCAACAATGCACAATGGCGGGCTGTCAGATACAGCCAATCGCGATCCTCGGTGTCCAGGGCGAGTTGCTCCAAACAGTAATCCCGCAGAATTTCACTGGGAACCTCAGCCAGACTGTACCAGTTGGCCAACTGTTTCATTAGCCGCGGGCAGTTTGGCCAATAAAGCACTGCTTGATCGGTCAACAACGAGCGCAATACCCAGATCGGCTCATTCCAGTAAAGATGATACGCATAGCGAAAGTAGGCAACGGTTTCTATTTGGGCTGGCAGACTGATTGACGACAGTGTGGAAAGATCGAATATATCTGCGCGAGCAATATAGTCTAAATAGTCATCCAGGCGGGCAGCATCATCTTGCTCCAGTTCTTGTAAGCGTTGCCGCCAGTTAAAACGTTCGGCTAATAATCTTACACAGTCAGTAGAAACACATGATGCGTTATATACCCGTTCTAGCAGCGGCCAGCGTAGCCGATCAATAAGTTCAATATCGTGCTGACCCAACTGATAAATATAGCGATGCCAGCTTTGCGCTTGATAACGTGTCTCTGGGGTATTCAATAGAGAGTCGAATTCAGCCAGCATGTTTTCGAATAATTGCTCTTGATGCGTAGCTGATAACAACGATTCAGATTGCTCCTCTCTCTGAATATCTACAACGGCATTTTGGTAGTCATCTTGAGTGCCGTTACTAGCAGCATGATGAGTAGAATGCAAAATAAACGGAGACTCGGCCAATTTACGTGCATTCTCAAAAGCCTGGCGTAATAACTGAAAGCCATCGGGATCAATTTCGGGATGATAATCAGGGAGTTTACTACGATAGGCAGAGCGGATAGCTTGTTGATCATCCGTCGGCTCAATGCCTAATATTTGCCAACATTGTTGATTCATGACCAATCAACCTCTTCCAGAGATGCAGGTTTATCGATTTCATGGCAATCGATGTGCCAGGGTAAGTGTTTAACTGGGCTATCTGTATGACAATAGAGTTGCCGAAGCAGGTTAATATCGACTTGCTTTCCGCTGAAGTGGCAAAAAGCATATTGCTGCTGTTCTGGAGTATCTTGATTTAGTGATTGCCAATAAGCGCGACCTACGAGAAAGGCGGCATAATAGCTTTCCCAGTTAGCATAAAAGTGGCGTGCCCGAAGTGCCAACCGTGAATGGAACCACAGATTCTCTTCAGCAGTAAACCAACCATTACAATGAGCAATACGACAAAGAAATCCCAACCGCCCCAGATCCCAGGAGCGGATCCCACCATCACCGCAAATAGCCGCAGTATCAGCCACTATCTGCATCAACACTTGTTCTTCGGCTGGCTGTTGTTCTAAATGTTCCTGCCATTGTTTAGGGCTGATACGATGCCAGAGAAAATAGTAGCGTGCCAAGTGCCGTGCATGCCCTTCATCCGCCATGCGTATCACCATGTTGATCAATTCAACACGCGAAGTGATCCCCCAACTGGACTTTAAATCGACAGTTGTAGCAAAGGGATAAAATGTTGGTGTGTCGAAGGTTGCGCCGTTATCCGCATTAAGCGCCACCATAGGAGCGGAAAGAGCCATCAGCCAATGGCAATACTGTTGTTCCATCAATCAAGCTCCAATCAATCCTTGTTTTTACCGGCAAAAATAAAAGCTCATTAATATGAGGACCCGGTATTCCGCCAACAAAATATATACAAGTCAGTAGCTTTGCAAGTCTGTCCTGCACCCCGTTGATTAGGCTGTGTCCCGTAATTATTTTTTGTACAATCCAACACCTATTTTAACCAGAAGAAGTCTTTTACGTGGCTCGTTACGATTTTCCCGATGACGCTTGGACGTTGATTTTCCCCTTGTTGCCGCCTGAACGAAGCATTTCTAAGGCCGGTCGTCCTTATCTTGAGCACAGGCAAGTGATGAATGGCATATTTTGGGTGCTGTGTTCAGGTGCTCCCTGGCGGGACCTGCCTGAACGTTATGGTCACTGGAAAACAATTTACAACCGGTTTAATCAGTGGTCCAAGGCTGGAATAATAAACGGTATTTTCAATAAATTACTTCAGATACTTGATGCGAAAATGTTGGTTGACTGGGATGCTATCGCGTTGGATGGCAGTAACATTCGGGCACTGAAAGCCGCTGCAGGAGCTAAAAAAAACACCCCGATGAACTCAGTTGTCATGGGTTGGGTCGCTCTCGAGGCGGCTTTGGTACCGGTGTACTCATTGAGGGATTGAAGAAAATCAGGGAACTCTGCCGCTACCAGGTGCGGATAATGCTTATGCTTTTGGATCGCGAGCGCCCCCGCTAACTCGCTGGCCGGGTTATTCTCTGCCCTGCCGGTAACGATCGCATAACGGAACGTCTGGCTGCAGGCCTGACGAATTTTGCGCATCTTGTCGAGAACGCCGCGCTTCTCTAACTTGCGCAGCGCCTCCAGAACCTCAAGGGGTTTGATATCAGCAACGGGCCGCTTGCCGATGAAGGGGAAAATATCTTTTTCGAAAGACTCCATCAGATCTTCGGCATAGCCCTTAGACCAGTTCGGCACTTTGTAGGCGTGCCACTCTCTGGCCAGTGCTTCAAAGGTGTTTTCTACATTGACTTTTCTGGCTTGTTTTTCTCTTCTGAAGGGTCAATTCCTGCAGCCAAAAGCTTTTTTGCTTCTTCTCGTTTGATTCGAGCACCAGCAAGAGAAACATCAGGATAGACTCCGAACGCAAGACGTTTTTCTTTCCCGTCAAATCGATATTTGAGGCGCCAGTAACGAGAACCGCTAGTTGAAACCTCCAAATACAAACCGCCGCCATCAGCGAGCTTGTATGTTTTCTCTTTAGGCTTGGCTGAGTCTACCTGCCTTGCATTCAACTTCATTTGGGGGCACCTCAAAGATCGAACACATAATGCCCCCTATTATGCCCCCTGATGAGAGTAGATTTTGAGATAACTCAGTACACCATAGTGGACTTTAGAAAGGCTGTAGCCTGCATTATAAGGGGGTTTGGTAGAAGACGTTGGGAGAAGTAAAAATGGTACGCCCTACAGGGCTCGAACCTGTGACCTACGGCTTAGAAGGCCGTTGCTCTATCCAACTGAGCTAAGGGCGCATTGGGATGCGGCAACCAAGGTTGCGGGTTTGGATTATACGGTCAGAGGTCATCGAGTCAATGCCTTTTCTTGTGGGAACAGCACCAAGCGTGTTTTATGGCGATTTTTCGCACATAACAGCAGTAAATAGACGGCGTAACACAATGATTGCAATAACACTACTTATACCGAATTACTTCGTTTAGTTACCTACATTACGCTTCGTTGCTGGCGGTCATTTGCGCGTAAACTGTCCCTGCCTATGGGGTTGTGGCTGCACCGCAGGCAATTAAGGTGCACTGCCTAGCATCTATGACAAAATAGATGACTATACTCAGAATATTTCGGGTTATATGACAAAAGCGCAATGCGCTTTTTAACAGCGCTTGCGCTGGCCCTGAAATAGCGAAGCACAGACTTGGGCCGAGTAACGTAGCGATAAATTGGTCATATCTAACAACGGGCAAGAAGGGGGAAACAACAATGGGTATCATTTCTTGGATCATCTTTGGTTTAATTGCCGGTATTCTGGCCAAGTGGATCATGCCCGGAAAAGATGGTGGCGGAATAATCATGACCATTCTGTTGGGGATTGTGGGGGCGCTGGTCGGTGGCTATATCAGTACATTCTTTGGTATGGGCCGAGTGGATGGCTTCAACTTGGGAAGCTTTGTCGTGGCCGTAATCGGCGCTTTGGTGGTACTGCTGATCTACAGAAAAGTTAAAAGCTAATCGCTGTGCCACTGTCGCGCCCCTCAGGCTGCTGGCAGTGAGTGCAGATGGAGTTAGCTGTATATACTCGTCATACTTCAAGCTGCATGGGTGTTGGCTACGTCCGTTCGCACCAGTCACATAGTGGGCTATGCTCCTGGCAACTCTCGGTCTTGCCGCCTACATGCAACTTGAATTATTTAGAGTATAAATTGCCAACTAATTTGCCAAACGCAAATTTTTGTTGGCCTACCAAGCGCGAAACAATTTACGCCCGAGTATCTCGGGTTGAAACTCTCTTTGTCATCAGACTTACAAATCCTCACAGCCAGATTAAGTCTAAAAGGCGCGCATCATGTGAAATACCAGCAATCTCTAAGGGAAAAGTATGAATCGCAACGCAATCATCAGCCGAATCTCAACATAACCCTGATTCAAGGCCTGACAGCGCGCCTCTCTTCTGACAAAATAGCGTCATCCCCGCTTTTCTCAAATGATGGATTTCCTCACTGATGGCAGCAAAGATTATTGATGGTAAAACGATTGCGCAGCAGGTTAGAAACGAAGTGGCTGAGCAAGTTAAGCAACGTCTGGCGGCAGGCAAACGTGCGCCTGGTCTAGCGGTGGTGCTGGTGGGCGAGAATCCGGCCTCACAGATTTATGTCGCCAGTAAGCGTAAAGCCTGCGAGGAAGTGGGTTTTATTTCTCGCTCTTACGATCTACCTGCCGCTACCACCGAGCCTGAGTTGTTGGCTCTGATCGATAAACTGAATGCCGACAGCGAAATTGACGGCATCTTGGTACAACTGCCGTTGCCAGCAGGTATTGATAACGTCAAGGTACTGGAGCGCATCCTTCCGGATAAGGATGTTGATGGTTTCCACCCTTACAATGTTGGCCGTCTGTGCCAACGCGCTCCCAAACTGCGCCCTTGCACCCCACGAGGCATTGTCACTCTGCTTGAGCGTTATAACATTGATACCTATGGCCTTAATGCCGTAGTGGTGGGTGCTTCTAACATTGTTGGCCGCCCGATGAGCATGGAGTTACTGCTGGCCGGGTGCACCACAACCGTCACACACCGCTTTACCAAGGATCTTCGCCACCATATCGAGCATGCCGATCTGCTGATCGTGGCAGTGGGCAAACCGGGCTTTATTCCCGGTGATTGGATTAAACCCGGCGCGATCGTGATGGATGTCGGCATCAACCGTCTGGAAAGTGGTAAAGTGGTCGGCGACGTAGATTTTGAAGCCGCGAGCGAACGCGCGGCCTACATAACTCCGGTTCCTGGTGGCGTTGGCCCAATGACCGTTGCTACACTGATCCAGAATACCTTGCAGGCCTGCGAGGAATATCACGACGTTCAACCTAACTAAGTTAAGGCAGTATGGAAATTTTTAATCTGGAAAATCACCCCCACGTCGAACTGTGCGATCTGCTGAAGTTTCAGGGCTGGTGTGAGAGCGGTGGTGCCGCCAAAGAAGTCATCGCCGAAGGGCTGGTGAAAGTTAATGGTCAGGTCGAAACGCGTAAGCGCTGCAAAATTGTTGATGGCCAGAAAGTCAGCTATAAAGGCATGAGCGTTACCGTTAAAGCCTGATCCTACAGCGCCATTAAAAAGCCGGGTTGCTCTCGCTTCCCGGCTTTTTGGTTCTTGTAAAACGGCTTAATGCTCCAAGGCGACAGAGCAAACATGCTCTATACCGTGTAACGTGCCATATAGTTCATGCAATGTCGTCCGTCTCCTTACCGTTAGTTTAAGATTCACTTCTATTTTATCTTTCTTGATGTCGCGTATCGTTATCGCGTCAATGACGTTTTTCTGCTGGTTAAGCCCGGCCATCAGCGACGGCAGCCCTTCCTGCCCATCGAGTATCAAACGGACTTTGACCTTACCCAACTGCTGGTGTCTTGATTGCAGCAGGACAATTTGCGGGCTTAGCTTTATTGCCAGTAGGAACAGTGCCGTCGCCAGTAACGCATGCAGATAGAAACTGGCCCCGCAAGCTATGCCAACCCCAGCTGATGCCCAGACTATAGCGGCGGTTGTCAGGCCTGAAATAGCATCGTCACGACGGTGCAATATCACTCCAGCCCCCAGGAAACCTACCCCACTTATAATCTGTGCCGCCAAACGCATAGGATCACTGCGAATATTGGCCGAGATCTCAGCGTAATACTCTGCAGACTGAATAGACACCACCGTTAAAACACAGCTGGCAACGGCAATAATCACGCAGGTTTTAAACCCGACAGGCTTGCCCTTGGATTCACGTTCCAACCCAATCACGCCGCCCAGCACAAACGCCGCAACTATCTTGGCTACCGTCGCCAAATGCAGTGGCCCTACCCCGCCGAGCACCGATAACCAGCCGTCCATATTGCTCCCCTTTGTTACCGCAGCGCTATTGCTTGGCGGGTTTTAGTGCCACCGATGTTTTCTCTTTGGAAAGGTCGTCCTTGAAGAATATAAAGAAGAATACCGAAACAACCGCCGCGATAATCGCGGAGAATAACCAGAAACTTTCCCATTGCGGCAATGCTTGCGAGCCCTGTTCCGTCACTGTGTTATTAAAAATCTTCCCACAAATGGTTGAGGCGAATAGCAAACCAAAACCGTTAGAGACAATAAAGCGCAGGCTCTGGGCTTGAGCTTTGATTTCTGGCCGTGCTTTACGGTCAACATAGATATCGCCAACTGTAAAAAAGAAGTCCCAGCAGAAACCCTGCAACATCAAACCGATCAGGACAAACATCACGTTACCGTCAATCGCTGCCTGGGAGAAGAATATCGAACGGATGATCCAACACACCGCCCCCATCATCAGAGTGATTTTGAAACCCGCTTTAAGCAGGAAGAAAGAAAGCAGGAACATAAAGATCACTTCGCAAGCAATCCCCACCTGCATCATTGAAGCTGCGTTATCAAAACCCAGTGCCTTGAGGAATACCGGAATATAGGCGGAATAGGCAGTCTTGGGGATCATCAACACAAAGATGCTTAACATCAGAATGGAGAAGTTGCGATCTTTAAATAACGACAACGCATCCAGACACAATAAATCACGCAGGGTGAATTTGCTGCCTTTGGCCTTCGGTGGGGTATCTGGCAAAGTAAAACAATACAGACCCAGTACAATCCCGGCAGCAGAAGCGATATACCAAGTCATAGTATCGCCTGAGAACCCCATCTGCCCGATGATAAAACCAATCGCCATAAAGCCGAATGTGCCAAATACGCGGATAACCGGAAAATACTTCACACCGTTGATATGACTAAAGCTGATACTATTAGCCAACGCCGTTGTAGGATAGAACAACAGTCCCACCAGGAAGATCATCATCAAAGTCATGGTAGTATCATGTGCTTCGATAAACTGCGGTACACAGAGGATCACTGCTGCGTTAATCAAATGCAGGACCCCCATCACTTTCTGTGAAGCGAAGAAACGGTCCGCTACCATACCGATAAACAACGGCGAGAGTATGGTTGCCAATCCCAGTAACGCATAAGAAGAACCGATAATGGTGGCCATGCCGTAGGTGCTTAGCACCAGTCCCATCGTCATGTTCCAGGCACCCTGCATGAAATACTGCACAAACATCATGATCAGCAGCCGAGGTGTTTTGTTATAGTCCATTGGCTATCTCCTCTATTCAGCGCTAACTGTCAGGCCGTCATACGCAACAGTAATGTTTTTTCCCCGGCAAGCTGCCACCAATTCTTCATGCAGCAACTTACCGCTGTGAGAAATGTGGGACACCACGATCTGGCTGCTGGCACGTAAGCATTTCATGGCATGCAGTTTTTCCTGAGCAGCAAAAACCGTTTCCAGGCTCATGTGGTTGTCGGTACGAGCGTCACCGTTAAAGCCATAGGTACATTCCAGCACTACCAAATCCAACACCTTCCCTTGCAGCCATTGCCAGGTGAGCTCAGGAAACCAGCCCGAGTCATGACCGTATAGGATTGCTTTGCCAGCTTTTTCGATCACATACAGGTAGCACAGCTCCCATTTTGCATGGTTGGCCAGCAACGGCGTGATCTTATAGCCATGGCTTTCAACGGTGACGAAAGGCACCAGGCAATGGAAGGCAAATCGCTGCTTGCTGTAGCCCGGCAACACCGCTGCACAGCCATTAATGGCTCGGTCATTACCAAAGATCTCCAACGGATGATCGATATTGAACCCATAACCCTCCATCCGGCTGAACAACTCGCCTACGTTGAAATGGTCGGGATGAGTATGGGTAAACAGCAGATCGGTAAACCCACTGGCATCCAGGCCATCACGCAACAGTTGCTGGCTAAACTCTGGGGCCACATCGATCAACATCACGTCATCAATAATCGCGGAAGAGTGGGTACGTATATCTTTCCCTTTCAGAAATCGGGCCTGTTGACAGTGCTCACAGCGGCAAAACGGATTAGGGATCCCCTCAGAGGCTGCCGATCCTAGGAAGTGCAGTTTCATTTTTTATCCTTTTATTTATTAACTCATTGATTTTTCGTTCCGAAACACTTTGTCTAGCGTAGTTATTTTAATTTTGGAACGTGTCAATAATATGAATGGGAATAAAAAATGCACAACTGGTTCAAGTCACTTTGGTGAGCCCCTTCAAAATATTTAAATTAAATCAATAATTATCAATTAATTAAAAATAATAATCATCCTAATGGAAATATTGAAGATGATTGATGTCTACTTCAAATAAAGAGCGTTAAATGACCACTAATTTATGGAACGATCCAATCTCTTGAGCTAAAGGAAAATCGAGATAGCGATGTATCCACACCAGTGGTAGCATCAAAACAGGCTGGTCAACGTGATGAGAAAAATGGCGACTATCAAGGATATAGCAAAGTTGGCAGGGGTTTCACACGGTACAGTTTCCAACGTGCTGAACGGACGCGGCAATGTCAGTGTTGAGAAAATTGAAGCGGTCAAAAAGGCAGCCCAGCAAATGGGTTATCAGATCAACGCCCAGGCGCAATCCTTGCGCACCAGCAAAAACAGTGGTGCCGCGCTGATACTCCCCCATATCAACACCGAGCAGTATCATCA
This sequence comes from Serratia aquatilis, assembly GCF_044865145.1. NCBI lineage: Bacteria > Pseudomonadati > Pseudomonadota > Gammaproteobacteria > Enterobacterales > Yersiniaceae > Serratia > Serratia aquatilis. The sequence continues at coordinate 3,893,941 of NZ_CP173186.1, forward strand.
ACTCTACTGCGGATTGCGGCAGTCGTTACGGGCTTCTTTTGCTGACGATCTGGATCTATACATCACCAACGATATTCCCTCTGCGGAAACAGATATCTTACAAACACTGGCCGCTAAATCCTACCAAACGGTTATTACAGTATCCTGTCTTGCAGACAGTGAGATCTATTACCAGACTCTGCGCTTGCCCAAAGAGAGGATCCTGTTTGTCTATCGCCACCCATTGCAGGCTCAGGCCAGATTTAGTCTCGATTATGCCCAAGCTGCCGAGGCGATCGCCATAGAGATCGCTCGCGAGCACCCCCAACAAGTTGGCGTACTTTGCGAACCTCTCGCTTACACCAACAGCCAACTTTTTGTCGCAACATTAACGGATACCCTGACTCGGTTAAGTCCATCGACCCAGTTGCGTGTCATCCCTTCGCCAGCCAGCGAGTGCCATACCGCAGCTTTCGACTTTTTTGATGGTCAGCCACCACAAGTATTGGTAGCCCAAGACAGTGATAAAAGCCGTTGCTTGACCCAAGCAGCCTATCTGGGCAGCACTGAACCCTGCCCTGCGATCTGGCAATTGAGCGATAACAATCCGGCGGTTATAGCCAATCAATATAGCTATCAAATGAACTACACCCGATTGGGAGCGGAAATAGCCCGTTTTATCTGTGCCACAGAGCCACAACCCACGGAACAGATTATCGCTAACCACGGATTTGCCCTCGATATTCGCCCCACAGCAACCGTATCTGGTCGGGATGAAACCTTGAACATGCTGATCCTGCCAAGCCCTTCAACCGACGCACTAAAGAAACTGTTACCACACTTTTATCGCCAAACGGGTATCAAGGTTAACCTCGCCGTGTATCCGTATGACGAAGTGTTCGAAATCCTATCCAATCTGCATCTGCATCCGTATTACGATTTGTTGCGTATCGATATCGCCTGCTTCCCGTGGTTCGCGGAAAAAATGCTGATGCCATTAGCGGAAATTGCGCCTCAATTACCCGCATTACTGGATAACTTCTCTGCCGAAATCAACCACCATTTCAGTCTGATAGAAGGAAAAGCCTACGCATTACCCTTTGATGCCAGCACACAGCTCCTGTTCTATCGCCGAGATCTGTTTGAAGACCCCACACTCAAACGCATGTTCTATGAAAAATCAGGTAACGAGCTGAAAATCCCAACTAATTTCGAAGAATTTGATGCTATTACTGCCTTTTTCACTGCTACTCACCAACCAGATAATCCGCTGCGTCCAATTGGCTCATCTACCACCCTCGGCAGTTCAGGGTTGATTGCCAGCGAATATCTACTGCGTTACTACGCTTTGGGGGGACGGTTGGTTCATCAGGATAAGCCAATACAGCTTGAGCCCTCGGTTGCCATTCAGGCCTTGCAGCAATATTTGCAGCAACTTAGCGTCACCATAAATCTGAAAAGTGAATGGTGGAACGCCTCAGTAACTCAATTTGAGCAGGGCCAACTGGCGATGTTAATCATGTATATGAACCTGTTTAACGACGTCGCTCATAGCCCTTTATCAACCGCTATTGGCTATGCGCCTGTGCCGGGTAATCTCCCACAAATGGGCGGCGGTTTGTTGGGGATGTCCCGTTTTAGCAATAAGAAAGTGCAGGCCGAACAGTTCTTCCATTGGCTATATTCAGCAGAAATTACCGAGCACTTGGTGCTACTGGGCGGTAACAGTGCTCATCACAGCATCTACCAAAACCAGCGTATTCTGCACCTCTATCCGTGGTTCAACCTATTGCGGGATAATCCGGCGACCGGCATCCGCGAATCCCGTGGATTACAGGGGGAATTGTTCAATCTTCGTCACGCGGAGATTATTATCGGTCAGGGTGTGACTAACGTGGTAAATAAGATAATGGATGCGGAACAGGCAATTTATTACGTCAACCAGCGCTTGCTCAACGAGGCTCAGACATAAAAAAGCCGGGTTGCTCTCACTCCCCGGCTTTTTGGTTATTATGTAAACTTACTTGCGGCGCCAGATGGTCCCTTGTGGGCCATCTTCCAGCACGATATTCATTTCGTTCAACCGGTCGCGGGCAGCATCTGCCAACGCCCAATCTTTGGCCTTACGCGCATCGTTACGCTGTTTGATCAATGCTTCAATCTCTGCCACTTCCGCATCATCCGCTTGCGCACCGCTTTGCAGGAACTGTTCAGGTTCTTGCTGCAGTAAGCCCAACACCTTGGCCAACTTGCGCAGTTCTGCCGCCAACCCGTTTGCCGCAGCCAGATCCTCGCTCTTGAGGCGGTTAATTTCACGTGCCAGATCGAACAGCGCAGAATAGGCTTCCGGCGTGTTGAAGTCATCATCCATCGCTTCGCGGAAACGAGTTTCAAAGGCTTCTCCACCAGCGGGTTTGGCATTGGCATCGGTACCACGCAGCGCGATGTAAAGGCGTTCCAGCGAGGCTCGCGCCTGCTTCAGGTTCTCTTCGCTATAGTTCAGTTGGCTGCGGTAGTGGCCCGACATCAGGAAATAACGCACGGTTTCGGCGTCGTAATAGCCCAACACGTCGCGGATGGTAAAGAAGTTGTTCAATGATTTGGACATCTTCTCCTTATCGATCATCACCATCCCGGAGTGCATCCAGTAATTGACGTAAGGGCCATCATGCGCACAGGAGGATTGGGCGATCTCGTTCTCGTGGTGCGGGAACATCAGATCCGAGCCACCACCGTGGATATCGAAATGGGTGCCGAGCTGTTTGCTGTTCATCGCCGAACACTCAATGTGCCAACCTGGGCGGCCAGGGCCCCACGGCGATTCCCAGCTTGGTTCGCCCGGTTTGGACATCTTCCACAATACAAAATCCATCGGGTTACGTTTTACATCGTCAATTTCTACACGCGCACCGGCCTGCAGTTGCTCCAGATCCTGGCGCGAGAGCAGCCCATAGTCTGGATCGCTATCGATAGAGAACATCACGTCACCGTTGCTGGCCACGTAGGCATGCTCGCGCTCAAGCAGACGCTGAGTGATCTCAATGATCTCACTGATATGGTGGGTGGCACGCGGTTCTAAATCCGGTCGTTCGATCAGCAACGCATCGAAATCAGCGTGCATCTCTGCCAGCATGCGCGTGGTCAGTTGATCGCAAGTTTCGCCGTTCTCTGCCGCACGACGGATGATTTTATCATCCACATCGGTCACGTTACGTACATAGTTCAGCGAATAACCGAGATAACGCAGGTAGCGAGCCACCACGTCAAAAGAAACAAAGGTACGCCCATGGCCAATGTGACACAGGTCATAAATGGTTACCCCGCACACATACATACCAACTTTACCGGCATGAATTGGTTTGAATTCCTCTTTTTGACGACTCAGGGTATTAAAAATCTTTAGCATCGGGATATTCCGTCTGTGTGCGTGATAACAATATTTTTCGGGTTAACTGCGCGTATTGAAACCCGAAGACTATTCTATTGCAAGGTCAAGCCCATGGATTGCCAATTTCACTGGCTAAAAGTTGCTTAAAATCAGCGTTAAGTCTTTCAGGTTAATGTGACAACGTCCGTTTCTAGTTCTGCAGCGCTGCACTCCAACCGCTGCTGACTCGTTAATAGAGATATGTTATAAAGGCGGTCTGATTGCTCACGCGCCTCCCTTGTGTGACATTTCACTTCATCTTGTTAGGACTAAAACTATGGTTACTTTCCACACCAATCACGGCGACATCGTGATCAAAACTTTTGCTGATAAAGCGCCAGTTACCGTTGAAAACTTCCTGAGCTATTGCCGTGAAGGCTTCTACAACAATACGATTTTCCACCGTGTTATCAATGGCTTTATGGTTCAGGGCGGCGGTTTTGAGCCAGGAATGCGTCAGAAAGACACCAAAGCAACCATCAAAAACGAAGCCAACAACGGGCTGAAAAACACCCGTGGTACTCTGGCGATGGCGCGTACCAACGATCCGCACTCCGCAACCGCACAGTTCTTCATTAACGTTGTTGACAACGATTTCCTGAACTTCCGTGGCGAGAATGCCCAAGGTTGGGGTTACTGTGTGTTCGCTGAAGTGGCTGAAGGCATGGATGTAGTAGACAAGATTAAAGCGGTGAAAACTGGCCGTAGCGGCATGCATCAGGACGTTCCGGTTGAAGACGTTGTCATCAACAGCGTTACCGTCAGCGAGTAAACGCAACTGCATGAACACGTTGTTCATCGCGGACCTGCATTTATGCGAACAGGAACCGGCAATCACTGCCGGTTTTCTGCGTTTTTTGCAGCGTGAAGCCGTTCACGCAGACGCGCTATATATTCTGGGCGATCTATTCGAAGCCTGGATTGGTGATGATGACCCGGCCCCTTTGCATGGCGAGATTGCCGCCGCGCTGCAGGCACTACAGAATGCCGGTGTACCTTGTTACTTTATTCACGGCAACCGCGATTTCCTGTTAGGCAAGCGTTTTGCCGCCATCAGCGGTTTGACGCTGTTGCCGGAAGAACAAGTTGTCGAACTCTATGGCCGCAGGATGCTGATCATGCACGGCGATACGCTGTGTACCGACGATCAGGCTTACCAGGAGTTCCGCCAAAAAGTGCATAACACCTGGATCCAACGAGTGTTTCTTGCCCTTCCCTTACGCTGGCGCCTGAAGATTGCTGCCAAGATGCGTGAACGCAGTCAGCAAACCAACCGCTACAAATCCGCAGCGATTATGGACGTCAATCCAGAAGCCGTTGAGCAAGCCTTATTGCGCCACGATGTCCATTGGCTGATCCACGGCCATACCCATCGCCCGGCAGTGCATAAACTGGCTTTAAGTCGCGGTGAAGCCCATCGTGCCGTGTTGGGAGCCTGGCATCGCGAAGGCTCAATGATTAAAGTCTCGGCAGATGCCGTCGAGCTGATTCAATTCCCTTTCTGATTTACGGCTAAACAAACATTCCCCCTTTTGACGAGGAAAACCGTCTACGCAACCGTTTTCCTCGCCGTGTACCCATGATATGCTCTACGCCCTCATTCGGCATGCCGTTGCAGGCAACTGGCCGACGTTTGTCCAATCACAGGAGCCATACCCTCATGGGAGCAAACGCTTCTTCAGCTACCAATGCTGAGGCTAAAATCGCAATCGTAATGGGATCAAAAAGTGACTGGGCCACCATGCAGTTCGCGGCTGAAGTCTTAACCCTGCTCGAAGTCCCGTTTCATGTCGAAGTCGTCTCCGCCCACCGAACGCCAGATAAACTGTTCAGTTTTGCTGAACAGGCGAGCGCCAAGGGTTTGGACGTGATCATTGCTGGCGCTGGCGGAGCGGCACACCTGCCCGGCATGTTAGCGGCGAAGACGCTGGTTCCAGTTCTCGGCGTGCCAGTACAAAGTGCTGCCTTGAACGGTGTCGATAGCCTCTATTCCATTGTGCAGATGCCGCGTGGCATTCCAGTGGGTACGCTCGCCATCGGTAAAGCCGGTGCGGCAAATGCGGGGCTGCTGGCCGCGCAGATCTTGGCACTGCATGACGCCGCCTTGGCACAGCGTTTGGCCGAGTGGCGTCAAGCGCAAACCGATGAGGTCTTGAACAATCCAGATCCGCGGGAGGAAGCATGAAGCCGGTTTGCGTATTGGGTAATGGTCAGTTAGGACGTATGTTGCGTCAGGCTGGCGAGCCATTAGGTATTGCGGTTTATCCGGTAGGTCTTGATGCCGAACCGGAAGCCGTCCCTTACCAGCAAGCGGTGATCACCGCAGAGATCGAACGTTGGCCAGAGACGGCGTTAACACGCGAGTTAGCCACGCACAGCAATTTTGTTAACCGCGATATCTTCCCGCGCCTGGCCGACCGCCTGACGCAAAAACAACTACTCGACCAACTTCAGTTGGCCACCGCCCCCTGGCAACTGCTGGCCAATCCAAACGAATGGCCGCAGGTATTTGCCACATTGGGTGAACTAGCGATTGTTAAACGTCGCGTTGGCGGTTACGACGGTCGTGGTCAATGGCGTATACGCCCCGGCCAGCAAAACGAATTACCGGCAGATGCCTATGGCGAATGCATCGTGGAACAGGGCATCAACTTCTCGGGTGAAGTGTCGCTGATCGGTGCGCGTGGTCATGATGGGCAATCGGTGTTCTACCCGCTGACGCATAACCTGCATGAAGAAGGTATTCTGCGCACCAGCGTCGCCTTGCCGCAGCCAGATCAGGCTCTGCAACAGCAGGCGGAACATATGCTGGCAGCCATTCTCAACGAACTGAACTACGTGGGCGTGATGGCGATGGAGTGCTTTATCGTTGGCAATCATCTGTTGATCAACGAACTGGCACCGCGCGTTCACAACAGCGGCCATTGGACGCAAAATGGGGCTTCCATCAGCCAGTTTGAACTGCATCTGCGTGCCATCCTTGGGTTACCACTGCCAAAACCGGTGGTAAATACGCCTTCCGTAATGGTCAACCTGATTGGTACGCCGGTTAAGCAGCAATGGCTGTCCCTGCCGCTGGTGCACTTACACTGGTATGAAAAAGAAGTGCGTGAAGGCCGCAAGGTTGGGCACCTGAACCTCAATGATCCGGATGCCGCCTATTTACAGCAAACCTTGCTGGCACTGGTCCCCTTGCTGCCCACTGAATACCAAACAGGTTTAGCCTGGGCGCAGCAGAAGCTCGGGTAACAGGCTTACAGCGATAAAACTATGGGTTCAGCAACACTGAACCCATTCTCTACCTCGTTAACCTTCGTAGCTGCGGAACAGTGCCTGCCCACGCAGCAGACGTACTCCCAACCAACCGCCACACAGCGAGAGCAACAAGGCACTCAGCAACGGTAACGCCCACCACAGTACCGGCGTTGGTGACCACGGGAAGTCAAACACCTTGGTCTGCAACAACCATAATGCCGCCTCGGCTCCCACCGCCGCCGCAATACCAGCGACCAGCCCCAACAAAGCGAACTCACACCATAACGTGCCACGCAGCAGGCGTTTGCCCGCACCCAGTGTGCGGTAAACCACCAACTCTTGCCGACGCTGGCGCATCCCTACCTGCACCTGAGCCATCAGCAACAGGCCACCGCAGACCACCACCAGCACCACCATGACTTCTAGTGCTTTACTCACCTGCTGTAACACGCCGCCCACCTGCTTCAGAATGGAGCCAATATCCAGCAGGCTCAGCGTTGGGAACTGACGGTTAAGCTGCGTCAGCACTTTGCCATCGCCATCGTAACGGAAACTGGTCAGCCAGGTTTGCGGTTGGCCGTCTAGTGCACCCGGCGGGAAGATAAAATAGAAGTTCGGTTTTAGGCTCTCCCAATCCACCTGCCGCAGACTGGTGACTTTGGCGCTAAACGATTGAGTATCACCACTGAACGTCAGCGTATCCCCCAGCTTGATCTTGAGCCGCCCGGCGATCCCTTCATCCATGGAGACTTCACCGCTTTTCGGCGGCCAGGTGCCTGCAGTCAGTGGGTTGTGATCCGGCAGATCCGCTTGCCAGGTCAGATTCAACTCCCGGTTAACCGCTTCACCACCGGGATCGTCCTCATGAACACGTTCCGTCGCCAGCTGTTGGTTAATTTCCGTCAGGCGAACGCGAATAATCGGGTAGAAGGTTTCCTGCTTCAACTGGTGCTGCTGCAAGAAGGTTTTTACCTCCGGCACCTGTGCGGTGGTGATATTCAGCAGGAAATAGTTCGGGCTGCCCGGCGGTAATTGCTGTTGCCAGCGATCGAGCAGATCGCCCCGTAGCACCAGCAACAGCGCCAGTAACATGAAGGATAAAGAGAACGCTGACAGTTGGCTGATCGTGACCCAGGGCTGATGCAGCAGGCGATTTACCGCCAGCCGTAGCGCCAGGTTTTTCAGCGTGATACGCCGTAATAGCAGCAGGCTGCCCCAGCCAATCCCTGCCAAGAGCAGTGCCAACACCACCATACCGGCAAGAATGGCCCACAGCAGCGTACTGGCCCCCATCAGCACGGTCAGTAACAGCACCACAATCACTAGTGTGGTAGGCAGGAAATAACGCAACGGCCATACGTTGGCAACCACATCGCGGCGCAAAACGCGTAACGGCTGAGTGGCTAACAATTGCCGATACGGGCGCAGGCCAACCAACAGCGAAATCATCACCAAAGCGCCCATCGCCCACAACCATGGCCAGGCCCCGGCTGCGGGTAATTCCCCAGGCAATACCGGTGCCAGCAAGCGTATCAGTAAAGCCTCAAAGCCCAGACCGATCAGGCTGCCACAGACGCCTGCTAACAGCAGCACCGCTAGCCACTGGCCGATGATCAGTTGGCTGAGTGCCTTTCTGCCAGCCCCCAGCGTTTTCAACACCGCGATCAAATCATAACGGCTGCGGCAATAGTGGCTCATTGCCACCGCCACGGCGGCAATCGACAGCAACAGCGTCAGCAACGCCGAGAGCAGCAGGAAATTTTGCGAACGTTGCAGCGATTTACCTAACGCACTGCCAGACTCTTCCAAACCGTACCAGCGTTGATCGGGTTTAAGCTGTGGCTTCAAACGTTCCTCGAAACGCTGAATGTCTTCCGGCGCACCGGCAAACATATAGCGATAGGTCAAACGGCTACCCGGTTGCACCGCCCCGGTTTTGTCCACATCTGCCAGATTGATGATAATCGTTGGCGCGGTCTGGAAAGGGTTGAAACCGGAGTCAGGTTCCTGAAGGATCTCACCAGCAATACGTAACGTGGTATCCCCGACATCCAGATTGTCACCGACTTTACTGTCCAATAACGCCAGCAAGCGCGGTGCCACCAGCACGGTGCCCGGCTGCGGTTTGAGATTGGCCGGGCGTGTTTCCAGTTTGCCATACAGCGGGTAGGCGACATCAGTGGCTTTGACATTAGCCAACTGCGGGCGCTCACCCGCATAGGTCATGGTAGTGAAACCGAGCTGGCGGCTAACCTGCAATCCTTGATGCTGCGCATCGAGAAGCCAACCTTCCGGCACCGGTCGCGCAGAACGCAATACGCGGTCACCGGCAATAAAATCGCGGCTTTGCTGGCTCAAGCCTTTATCCATCCGATCGCTGATGCTGCCGAGAGCCAGGACGCAGGCTACCGATAGGGTCAGGGCCAGCCAGACAATCAGCAGCGAAGGCGAGCGCCATTCACGCCAGAACCAACGCCAGATCATGCTTCCTCCCAAAGCTGGCCTTCACGCAGCCGCAAACGCCGCTGGCAGCGTGCAGCGAGAGTCTCGTCATGAGTCACCAGGATCAGAGTGGTGGAAAAATCACGGTTAAGGGAGAACAACAGATCGGCAATCCGCTCCCCGGTCTGGCGATCAAGGTTACCGGTGGGTTCATCGGCGAACAGCACGCGTGGGCGGCCGCTGAAGGCGCGCGCCAGTGCTACCCGCTGCTGTTCACCGCCAGAAAGCTGGGCAGGCAGATGATGGAGGCGCTTACCCAGCCCCAACTGCTCCAGCAGTTTCACCGCCTGTTCACGGCTCTGCCGGTCACTTTCACCACGCAGTAACGCCGGTAACTGCACATTCTCCAGCGCATTCAATGTGGGGACCAACATAAAGGACTGGAATACAAACCCGACGTTTTTCGCCCGGAGCGCCGCCCGCCCCTCTTCGTCCAGTTCCGTCAGCGATTCCCCCAGCAACCGCACTTCCCCTTTACTACCGTCGTCCAATCCGGCAAGAATACCCAGCAACGTCGATTTACCCGAACCTGATTCGCCAATCAAGGCAATTGTCTGTGCGGGTTTGACAACCAGCTCGACTCCGGTAAGGATGGTGAGCTGATGCTCACCTTGACCAACGTGTTTACTAAGATGATGAACTTCAAGAACGTTTTCCACTGGTATCTTCCCTTCCTTTTGCTGTTGGGATTATTCAGTATACGTGCTGTCGCAGCCGATACCTTATTGATATTAGGCGACAGTTTAAGCGCTGGTTACCGGTTACCGGTGGCACAAGCCTGGCCAACCCGGCTGGCCAATCAGTGGTTGAAGCAGCCCGATCGCCCACAGGTGATTAATGCCAGTATCAGTGGCGATACCGCCGCGCAGGGGCTGGCACGCCTGCCTGAACTGCTGAAACAGCACCAGCCGCGCTGGGTAGTCGTCGAACTGGGTGCCAACGATGGCTTACGCGGCTTTCCTGCTGCGGACATTGAACGCGATCTCAGCCAGATTATCACCCTCATTCAGCAGGCCGGTGCAAAACCGCTGCTGATGCAAATCCATATTCCGCCAAACTATGGCCGCCGTTACACCGAGGCTTTCGGGGCAATCTACCCGGCGCTGGCCAAGCAGTTCAACATTCCGCTGCTGCCGTTCTTTATGGAACAGGTGGTGATCAAACCGGAATGGATGCAGGATGACGGATTACATCCCAATCAGGATGCCCAGCCGTTCATTGCCACCTGGATGGCAAAGCAGCTGGAGCCACTAGTAAAACATGAGTCTAACTAAATAGGGCTGCCTAGTAGGTAAAGTTATGCAAAAAGCGGTATTAATAACCGGCTGTTCGAGCGGGATTGGATTGATTGCAGCGCAGGATCTGCGCAACCGGGGCTATCGCGTCCTGGCCGCCTGCCGTAAACCCGAAGATGTAGAGCGCATGAACCAACTCGGGCTGGAAGGCATAGAACTGGATTTAGACGACAGCACCAGCGTAGAGCGCGCCGCCGCGCAGGTTATCGCGCTGACCAACGGGCGTCTATATGGCCTGTTCAACAATGCCGGTTTTGGTGTTTATGGTCCGCTCAGTTCTGTTTCACGCCAACAGCTGGAGCGGCAGTTCTCCGCTAATCTGTTTGGTACCCATCAGTTGACCCAGTTGCTGCTGCCCGCCATGCTGCCACACGGCGAAGGGCGGATCATTCAGACCAGTTCGGTGATGGGGTTAATCTCCAGTGCCGGGCGCGGTGCCTACGCCGCCAGCAAGTTTGCCCTGGAAGCCTGGTCGGATGCGCTGCGTATGGAGTTGCACGGTAGTGGTATTCAAGTCAGCCTGATCGAACCCGGTCCACTGACCACCCACTTCACTCAAAACGTCGATCAGGCGCAGAGCGATAAACCGGTACATAACCCCAGCATCGCCAAGCGTTTGACGTTGCCTGCCGAGGCGGTGTTGCCCAAACTGCTGCACGCGCTGGAAAGCCCGAGGGCTAAACTGCGCTATCCGGTAACCTTGCTGGCCCACGCAATGGGGATTTTGCGCCGTCTGTTACCGGGCCGGATGTTGGACTGGTTAATGCGCAGTAATGGTTAAGCAAGCCGGGACAAGGGTTGAAGTATGCCAGTTTGCCCCCACTTATGATGAATTGCACCGCAAGTTCAGATAGAGAGAAATCATGCTAGCTCAAGCTGTAGTTGATATTAACGAAACTAACCTGCACCAGGTACTGGATCAGTCCATGTCGGTCCCAGTGCTGTTCTATTTCTGGTCCGATCGCAGCCAACACTGTCTGCAGCTTACCCCGGTGCTGGATAAGCTGGCGGCAGAATACGCTGGGCAGTTCGTCCTGGCGAAGGTGGACTGCGATGCGGAACAGATGATCGCCTCCCAGTTTGGGTTACGCTCGATCCCTACCGTGTATATGTTCAAAGACGGGCAACCGGTTGATGGTTTCCAAGGGCCGCAGCCGGAAGAGATGATCCGCGAATTCCTGCAACGCTTCCTGCCTAAAGCCGAAGATCTGAAACTGGCAGAGGCCACTGAGCTGCTGGCAGAAGAGCGGGCAATCGACGCATTACCGCTGTTGAAAGAGGCCTGGCAACTCAGCGACCAGCGTAGCGATATCGGCCTGCTGCTTGCTGAAACGCAAATTGCTCTGAACAAAATAGAGGATGCTGAAGCGGTGTTGAGCAAGATCCCATTACAGGATCGCGATACCCGCTATCAAGGTTTGGTCGCTCAGATTGAGTTGTTGAAGCAGGCTGCCGATACGCCAGAAATCCAGCAATTACAGCAACAAGTTCAGCAACAACCGGAAAACGTTGAGCTGGCCGTGCAGTTAGCCCTGCAACTGCATCAGGTTGGCCGCAACGAAGAGGCGCTGGAACTGCTAATCGGGCATCTGAAGAAAGATTTGGCCGCAGCAAATGGCAACGCGCGCAAAACGATGATGGACATTCTGGCCGCACTGGGTACCGGTGATGCGCTGGCTGCCAAGTACCGTCGGCAGCTCTATTCTTTGCTTTATTAATATTCCCGCAAGTCCTCTGAGGCCCATAAATGGGCCTCAGAGTTTCCCGCTCAAGGCGTAATTAATGTGCCTGCGCTGCCTGCCAGTACCAACTCGATATCCTTTAATGCACCAATGTGAGCGACTTTCCCGCTCCGCTGTACAAAGCGGCTGACCGCCATGATTTTCGGCCCCATGGCACCATCAGCCACTGCCAGTGGTGCCAGTTCTTTGGCGGTAGCAGCGCGAATGGCTTTCTGCTGCGGCGTTCCCCAGTGTTGATAAACCGCATCCGCGTCGGTGAGGATCACCAGATGATCGGCAGACAGCGCTTCTGCCAACAGGGCCGAGGCCAGATCTTTATCAATCACCGCCTCACTGCCTACCATTCCTTCGGGGGAAGCCACCATCGGAATACCGCCGCCACCGTTGCAAATCACAATGTGGTTTTTGGCCAACAGCAGTTCGATAGCTTCAATATCGAGGATTTTTTTCGGTTCCGGTGAAGGGACAACACGGCGCAGATATTTCCCGTCCAGCTTCATGCTCCAGCCATACTCCTGCTGTAACGCTTTCTGCTGCTGCGGTTGATAGACCGGGCCGATAAATTTGCTGGGCTGCTGATAGGCCGGATCCTGGCTGTCGACCAATACACGAGTCAGCAGAGTCGATACCGGCTGTGAAGGATGAAAAACACCGAGCTGCTGCGCCAGCATATAGCCGATCATGCCCTGGCTTTCAGCCACCAGAATATCCAGTGGATAAGGGGGAACATCACGGTAGGCCAAGTTTTGCAAGGCCAGCAACCCCACTTGAGGGCCATTGCCGTGCACAATGGCAATCCGGTATTTTTTGGCCAGCTTGCCAATCGCATCGGCAATTAATGAAATACTCTGGTACTGGTTTTCCGCAGATAACAGCGCTCCACGCTGTAGCAGGGCATTGCCCCCTAAAGCAATAACTAACGTTTCCATTCAACTTCCTGTAGTTAACTGTGCCTAATAAAGGCGATTGATGGTCTGCACACCCAGCCAGATGCCCAATAGCGTGTCGGCACCAGAAAAATGCCCAGTCTCCAGCAGATCGCTAATCGCATCAGGTAATTCGCTGGGCCTGAGCAAGGCTCGCGCCAACAACTGTAACGGCGTGGAGAAGATCCCCTTCGCTGCAAACTGCAGGTAGTACACGCTTACCAACGTGGTCAGTTGGCTTAATGGCTGGCTGCCCGCGAAGAAATTCGGTAATTGGGTGACGTCCACGCGGCTATCCAGATGAGCGGTCAGTAACATACCCACCAGCGTGTCATCATTGCTTGGTGTCAAGCCCGGCCCCTTGCCAAGCACCGTACTCCAATCAACGTTTTCTCCTTGCAGCCAACGGGTAAAGCGCGACTGAATATCGCGGATTTCCCCACAAAGAGCGTGCTCAACGAGCCGATCCAGACGGCCAAACAGACCGGTATGAGCTGTTTCATCCGCCAGCGCACTAACCAAGGGAGGCAATGGAATTTCATCCCCCAGAGCCAGATGTAGATTGAGCCGTTTAACTCGACAATAGATAAGCGCATGATCCAGTTCGAGCCCCAGCGGGGAAAGTTGGCAACGTGCCGCTAAAGGCTGGCTATCAAACACTTCATCGAAATCATCATCACCGATTTCCCAGCCCATTGGGCTGAGGCCATGCCCTTCACGGTGTAGGGTTAACAGACGATCGTTCTGCGAAAGAAAATTGATCGCATTGTTGAAACGCCCAACACAGCGTAACGGGCCATAGTCTTGTGTTGCATGGTCGCTGACGGTTAACGCGGTAATGATCATCACTCTCTCCTGCGCCCGGTATTAACCGGGCGCATAGGCCTGTCAGGCGCTAACGCCCAATTTTTCCGCCAGTGCCTCAATGGCCTTTTCAAAACAGCCCAACGGCGCACGCACTGTCCCTGCCCCGATTTGCCCGACACCGGCTTCCCGATGCGCAATGCCGGTGTTAATCAACGGCGTGATGCCCGTTTCCACTACCCGCCGGGCATCCAACCCCAGACAAGCACCCTGGAAATCCCAGGTTGGGATCTGCAGCATCATGTTGCGTTCAAGATAAATCTCGGCCATTTCCTCCGAGATATCGGTCGCAGCACTCATCCCCCCAGCCGCGCCAACAAAGCGGGTCACACCGGGTGCCGCAACCATGGCCGCGCCGCCAATACCGAAGGTTTCGGTGATGGCGCTGTCGCCAATATCCGGGTTAGCATCAGCCTGACTAAAGCCGGAGAAGAACAAACCTTCCGGGGTATTCACCGGCGCAGTAAACCACTGTTCACCCATACCACTGATTTTGATACCGAAGTTTTTGCCGTTGCGGGTCATAACCGTCACAATGGTGCCCTGCTTAATCTCTGCGCCAGCATCCATCGCCGCTTTGCAATAAGCCATTGCCAGATTGAGGAAAAACTGGTCGGTGATACTGAGGAACTGCATAACCTTGGCCAGTTCACCTTTGTCCCGCTCGAGCAGGCTGATTCTTGGAGCTAACTGGCGCATCAACAGTGCCGATGCCGCAATGTTACGCTGGTGGAATTCATCCCCCATGGTGATAGCCTGTGCCATCAGCGCGGTGAGATCGACGCCTTGCTCGAATGTTGCCAGTACGTCTTTCAATACCGGTGCCAGTGAGTCACGCATCCAGCGTAAGCGTTCCTGCACATCTTGCCCATAGGCACCAAAGCGCATCACCTTACCGATCCCTTCGTTCATGTTGCAGTAGGCGTAGTTGCCGTGAACGATGTTCTTTATCACCACCAAAGGCATATTGGCCGAGGTAATGCCCCCCATTGGCCCAACGGCGCTAACGTTATGGCAAGGGATAAACTCGACCTCACCGTTTTCCAGCAACGCCAGCGCTTGCTGCTCGCTGTCGGCCCACTGCTCGAACAGGCAGGCCCCAATACACGCGCCACGAACCGGGCCACTCATTTCCTGCCAGGTCACCGGTGGCCCGGCATGCAGCAACTTTCTCCCCTGAGCCAACTGCGGGATCAGATTTTTAGCTAAATCAACATCCTGCCAGTGCGGGCGAGCCTCACGGATCCTGGCGATAACAGCGGCATTTGCTTGTTCAATAGATGCGTACATATCAATCCCTTACTTTAATTTTTTCAGTATGTTAGCCAATCGTTGATTGCCACCGGCAACCGGAGCCCATTGGTAGTGGACCACTGGAATTTCATTGGTTTGCAGATCGTCCGCAAAGCTACGCAGGCCCGCATTAATCACGGAAAGCCCGGCCAATAGCGTGGGTTGGGGTGTGGTTATGCCAATGGGTGGCGGGCTGATTAGCTGGCAGGCCAACGCGACCGCTTCGGGTAGTGAATGCATCACCGCGATACCCGCTTCATTCAGCGTGGCAATCTGTTTTGAACGCTGCTGTGGGTCCTGCTCTGTGCCGGTTACCGTCGCAATAACCGCCAGTGGGCGTGCCTGTTCGCGACTGTCACGCGCACGTTTCACCGCATCAGCTAATGAGCCCGCCGGATCTTGCTGTGCGCCATAGCCAATCACTACATCCAACAGCAAGACACCCACCTCCGGCTGATGGGCAAGGCGGACAATTTCCTGATTGCGGGTAGAAGGGTCGATCATCGGGTGCGGTTTACCCTGAGTGTAAAAATCATCCCCCATGTCGATAATGCGGTGCCCGCCGGCGTTGAGCATCGAGCCCTGCTGATGTGTGCTGTCGGCCTCCACGCCAAGCCGTTCGGCCAGCAACATGGCACACTCCGCCGCCAGCGTACCGCCAGCATACAAACCAGAAATTTTGCTGCCGCATACCGCCGGCTGTAAGGCAGCCATTTGCTGCACGTGTGCCAGCATCGCGGCAAGCCGTGCGGCTTCGTCCAGGGTGGTTGCGAAGGTAATGTTGTCATCCTGTTTCAACGGCGCATTAGATCCAAGGAACAAGGCGACCACTGGCTTACCGAGGGTTTTCATCTCTTCAATGATGCGTTTGCGTACCGCTTCTGCCGGGGGCTTGGAGACAAACGCCAATACCCGGCTTTGCGGATCGGCTGCCAGCATTTGCAATGCGCTGATAGCACTGATACCGCCAACATCTGCGGATAAATCGCGCCCCCCAAGACCGATCGCGTGTGAAATTCCCTGCCCAGCCAGGGTAATTTGCGATGTCAGCTCCTGAATACCGGTTCCCGAAGCACCAATGATGCCGATACTCCCGTTGGGAGCAACGTTGGCAAAGGCCATTGGCGCTCCGGCAATATTAGCCGTGCCGCAATCCGGCCCCATGACGATCAGCCCCTTGCTACGTGCTTTGGTTTTTAACGCCACTTCCTGTTCCACGCTGACGTTGTCAGAGAACATCATGACGTTACAACCGTCTTCCAGCGCCTGATCGGCCAAACCTGCGGCATACTCCCCGGCAATGGAGATCAGTACCATATTGGCCTGTGGCAATTTCTGCCGCGCCATACGCCAACTGCGAGCCTTCAGCAAACGCTTGCCGCCCTGCTGCCCCTGTGCAATAGCCTGCAGAGCGCTATCGAGTGCTTCACCGATCTGTTCGGTAATGGTGTTATCGGTTGAGTCCGTTTTTATCGCCACGCAAATATCATTGGGGGTTGCGTCGCTGAACTGCGGGTGCCAGAAGCCTGTCACTTCAAGTAAGGATTTATTGGCTGGAGTCCCCATCATGACCGATATTTCTTCGACGTTGGGTGATTCACTGAGTTTACGGGAAATTAGCATCAGGCTGACTGAGTCCTGAAAGCTCCCTTTTTTTATAAAAGCATGGATCATAGCGATATCCTTAAAACAACATGTGAACGTCATAATCTTTAATCGATCATAAACGGCAACTGGAGATATTTTCAGCAAGCTATTTACTCTGCCTATTAATTCTTTTTAAACGCTACAAATAAAAACCCGCACTAACGGTGAGTCTCATCACACTTTACCCATTTTTAGAAAAAATCATTAAATCGCCCGACTATTAATCAAAGCAATAAAAAATGTTTTCGGCCTTTGTTAGAAACATTTTAATAATGTTAAAGCCATTCAACGAAAATTTATGCCAATAAAATAATGGTTGTCTGGATCACATTATTTACTCTAAACTTTAACCATTATCTTTCTAAGGTGACTTTAAATAAACCGTAGTAACGAAAGGACTGTCTATGAAAGTCTCTAAGCAGCAATTACATCAGCTCATTCAAAATAAAATTCATTCTGCAGGACTCAGCCAGGAACACGCAGGGATTGTTGCTGACGTTTTAGTTCACGCAGATGCCCGAGGCATCCATTCTCATGGTGCGGTGAGGGTTGAGTATTACTCTGAGCGCATCAGCAAAGGCGGAACCAACAACAACCCGCACTTCACGTTCGAAAAAACCGGCCCCTGTAGTGCCGTATTTGATGGGGATAACGGTGCCGGGCACGTCGCTGCCAAGTTGAGTATGGATCGTGCCATTGAAATGGCGAAAGAGAACGGTGTGGCGGTGGTGGGCGTTCGCCGCATCGGCCACAGCGGCGCGCTCTCTTATTTTGTGCAGCAAGCCTCCCGCGCCGGCATGGTGGGTATTTCACTGTGTCAGTCAGATCCGATGGTGGTGCCGTACGGCGGCGCAGAAGTGTACTACGGCACCAACCCGATTGCGTTCTCCGCACCTGCCGAGGGTGATGACATTATTACCTTTGATATGGCCACCACCGTTCAAGCCTGGGGCAAGGTGCTGGATGCCCGTTCACGCAATGTGCCCATCCCGGATACCTGGGCCGTTGACAGTGAAGGTAAGAACACCACCGATCCTTTTGCCGTCAGCGGGTTGTTGCCGATTGCCGGGCCAAAAGGTTATGGTTTGATGATGATGGTGGATATCCTTTCCGGTGTTTTACTCGGCTTGCCTTTCGGCAAACATGTCAGTTCGATGTATCACGATCTGAGCGCAGGCCGGGAATTGGGCCAACTGCATATTGTGCTTAATCCTGGCTATTTCACTAACGAAAGCGCTTTCCGTAAGCATATCAGCCAAGTGATGAAAGAGCTGAATGAAATAAAACCGGCACCAGGTGTGGCAAAAGTGCTCTATCCTGGCCAAGGCAGCCATATGCGTGAAATAGAAAATGAAAAAAATGGCATTGATATTGTTGATGATATTTATCAATATCTGATTTCCGATGATATATATCAGCGCTCCTACGATCATAAAGATCCTTTTGCCAGTTAATTACTCGAATAATTTAACAAGAACGGTGATGCTCTATTTTCAATCTAGAGCTATCCCCAAATGACTTCAAGTTGCATGTGGGCAACCCCCAAGCAACTTGAAGTATGAAGGGTATATCGCCATCCTATTTTCTACCGATGATCCCAATATAACAGGGAAATTTAAAGCGGGCAGGCAATATGAAGGATTTCCGACAAGAAATTAGCGAAACCTCCGGCTGGCTATCCAAGATAGGTGCAGATCCCAGCGGCGGTATGACCAGATTGCTCTATACCAAAGAGTGGCTTGATGCCCAACAGGCGCTGAAGCAAGCTTTTGAAGCCGTTGGTTTGGCCGCCTCCTACGATGCAATTGGCAATTTATCTGGCCGTCTTCAAGGCAGTAAGTATCCTGACCAAGTTATTCTTTCTGGCTCCCACATCGATACCGTAGTCAACGGTGGCAATCTCGATGGGCAATTTGGCATCGAAGCCGCCTATCTGGCAATCAAGTATCTAAAAGAAACCTATGGAACACCGTTGCGGACTCTGGAAGTGATTTCCCTTGCGGAAGAAGAGGGTAGCCGCTTCCCTTATGTTTTCTGGGGAAGTAAGAACGTAGTCGGTACGGCAAACAGCGAAGAGGTCAAATCTATCTGTGACAAGGCAGGCGTTAATTTTGTTGATGCCATGCAGAACGCAGGCTTCAATTTCCCGCCCAAAAATCAATCTCCACGTACCGATCTCACCGCCTTTGTAGAGTTACATATAGAACAAGGTAAGGTATTGGAAACGGAAGGGCAAACCATCGGTGTCGTAACCGATATCGTCGGGCAACGCCGTTATAGTATTACCTTGCAAGGGGAGGCCAATCACGCCGGTAGCACCCCCATGAGCTATCGCCGGGATACTATCCACGCTTTTAGCCGTATCTGCTGTGAGTCGATCGCTAAAGCACAGGCTGAAGGGGATCCACTGGTACTCACCTTCGGCAAAGTAGACCCCAAACCCAATGTCGTCAATGTGGTGCCGGGTTATACTCAATTCACCATTGACTGTCGTCATACCGATCAGGAAACGCTGGAGCGTTTTACACAGCAGTTAGAAACCGATATTCAACGTATTTGCGCAGAAATGGATATTGTCCCCAGTATTGACTTGTGGATGGATGAAGCCCCTATTCCAATGGATAAACAGTTAGTACAGAACATTGTCCACCTTTGTGAGAGCCAGCGATTAAGTTATCGGCTGATGCACAGCGGTGCCGGGCACGATGCTCAAATCTTCGCTCCACATGTACCAACGGTGATGATATTCGTTCCCAGTATTGCTGGCATCAGCCACAATCCGGCAGAGAAAACGGCCGTTTGCGACCTGTCTGAAGGAGTCAAAATCTTGGCACAAACACTCTATCAACTGGCTTACCAAGAATAATTTGACCACACTGGCGCATTAACATACTTCTGCCTACGAAGGGTAGAAGCAAATTTATGACTTAGGAGAATTAACGTGGGTTATCTCAACAATCAAATTGGCTATCCAACCGATATTCTATCATCTCGTTCAGTAATCAAACGCAATAACTACGCATTGATTCCCGTAGAAGGCCTGGTACGCAACATTATCCCTGGTTTCGAAAATTGCGATGTCACTATTCTTTCTACGCCGAAGTTGGGTGCCAGTTTTGTCGACTATCTGGTGACGCTGCACGCTGATGGTAACAATAGTCAGGGTTTTGGGGGGGAAAACATTGAAACGTTTGTCTATGTGATCGACGGCAAGATCAGTGCCTCAGCCGACAATACGTCTTACTCGCTGACCAGCGGTGGCTATCTCTACTGCCCTGCTGGCGTTCTTCTGCACCTGCATAATGATAATGCTGGCAAGCCAAGCCAGTTATTCCTGTATAAGCGTGTCTATAATCGTATCAAAGGTTACGAAGCACGTATCATCAGTGATAATGTGAACAACCTCGAAAAGATCCACTATGAAGGTATGAGTGACGTGATTTTACAAGATCTGCTACCTAAAGATCTGGGGTTTGATATGAATATTCATATTCTTTCTTTTGAGCCTGGCGCTAGCCATGGTTACATTGAAACTCATGTCCAAGAACACGGCGCCTATATTCTGAGCGGAACTGGAGTTTATAATCTCGATAATGAATGGGTACCAGTAAAGAAAGGCGACTATATCTTTATGGCTGCTTATGTACCACAGGCAGCCTACGGCGTTGGAAAAGAGCGTTTTAGCTATATTTACTCTAAAGATTGTAACCGCGACGTCGAGTTCTAAGTTTTCTCTTACGCTTATTTTTAGGTAAAAACCACCCCCCTTATTTCGGTCGATGCAATATCATCGACCGATTTTTTAATTTATTTCACTGTATCAAGTAACCGCCAGAGAACCACTTTATACACCTGTTGCAGAGCGCCATCAAACTCCTGTTGTTTATCGTTGTTAATACGTTTCTGGAACTGCTCAATAATTTCAGTTTTATTATAACCTTTGATGGCTAGCATAAATGGAAAACCAAATTTCTTTTGGTAATCCTTATTGAGATTTAGTAACAGGTCTGCCTCTTCTTGTGTACACTGATCCAACCCAGCCCCGCTCTGTTCACTTTGCGAGTGTGCCGTAATATCAGCGGTACGAATGCCTTTACAAGCCAGATTAGGATGACTTTGAATCAATGCCAGCAATACATCAGGGCGGGCTGTTTTCAATGGTTCAATAATACCTTCATACAGATCAACGAATCCCTTATAAGGCCGTTTTTCCCCTGCCTGTTGGATCACCCAAGGCGCTTTTTCAAATATATTACCCAACGCTTGCTCAAATTTTTCCTGGCTCATCGAATTCAGTTCATCGATATAAATGACTTTTTCGGCAGAGAATGCAGAAAATGATAGACTGGAGGTAATAAACAGAATGCTGGCAAATAACTTTTTATTAAACATACTCATTCCTCATTATTCATAAAAAAACCACTTCAAAGCACCAAGAAACAATTTTTCCAATCGCCGCCCCCCCTCAATTAAGGTATATCAGACAAAAGTTTTCTTGCGCGTTGACGTTTATCAGATTTATAGCCATGGAGTCAGAATGCATATCCATATGGATTTCAAGGTAAACTAAGTGCCACCGCCTACTTATGCGATAGCACTTTTAAAATAATTAGCTATACTCGTCGCTCTTCAAGTTACATGACAAAAACGCATTGCGTTCTTGCCCTGCAACTTGAATGAATTAAGGTCTAAACATCATTTTTCATTAGTAACTAAGAAAATGACATTACTTAAGTCGATCCCAAGGCAATGCATTTTCTAGAATGATGGCCAGGATCACGCCGATCAATAGGCCATTGCTCAACAAGGGCCTGATCATTACAGGTACGCTGTGTAAAAAGGCGGCAGGCATACTCATGAAGAATATCCCGAAAAATAGCGGTAACGCCAAACGATAGACATTTCTGGGAGTTAGCGTGACCTGATTGAAAAAGAAAAAAGCCGAATAGAGTAGCGGTAGATAAGAGACCAGCATTACCGCGCTAGTAATAGTCAAAGGAATACCGCAGAAGAACCTGACCAGCGGCATACTCACTCCTATCAGCAGAAAAAGCAGACCACCGATGATAAATGACTGCCGACTGCTATCCTGCGTTTGGGTAATCAGACCAATAGAAGAAACAAACGGTGAGAATGGCACCACCCCTAATGGAGCCGAGAGGCAAGTCAATAGGCCGGAAGAAACAAAGCTGCGGCGATACATGGCCTTATTGGCAAGCTGATCGCCATAAAAGGAGTCAGTCCCGCGTATCGCACCAAAGGTATTGGAAATATTGACCAGCCCAGTCAGCAAAGCGCTGATGATAATACCTGGCCGCAGATCATGTGGTTCCCCCAGAGGAAAAAGTAACCATTGGTGTTCACTAATATCCAACGCCTGGGGTTTAAACAGGAAGCTGTAAGCTATCCAACCGACTATTGTTCCGATAAGTAACGCATATTTACCAATCTCACGCGGCAAGAAAACAATCGTTATCACGATCAGCAGCATAACCGCAATCGCCAGAGAGAAGGCCTGATAGTCAATCACCACCGGGCCCGCAGAGACGCCAAAAGGCAAACCAAGCATGCCTTTCATAAAAATAGTCACCAGTTGTGCGCCCAGCAGGAACATAAAAGTTCCCATCACTGCCGGGCGAAACAGTGAAGCAAGCCGGTGCCCTATCCCTGTCACACCAATCAAAATGGTCAAGATGCCTGACAACATGATCCCGACAGCCAGACTGCCACCGATCACCGGTAAAGGCGTACCATTTACTGACTCAGCCAGGGTCAGCGTTAATATTGTCACCCACCATAGGCCTGTTGGGCCTTCCATAATCGCGCGCCGGTGCCCCAGCATCACCTGGAATAAGCAGGCGATAGCGGTGGCAAGAAAAGTATATTGGGTGATGCAAAAAGTCACACTGGGCGATAACTGAAACGCCGACTGTAACGTTGGAGGAACAACCACTGTATTGCAGAAGATAAAGAAAAACCACTGAAAGCCTGACAGCCAATGACCTCGCCACCACCGATATCCAGTCATGGATACACTATCCTTTTAAAAGTCTATTTCAGGTAGAGACAGCCGCGTCCACCAGATGATGAACGCGCTGTTTACCAATACTTATTGCTGATTTTTCAATACAAACTTACCTATTGGGCGCGCCCCAAAGCCGCTCTTGATGTCGTAAATCACTTCACCGCGCAGGATGGTTTTCGTTACGCGAGCATTGATTTTACGGCCAACATACGGGCTCACTTTATGGCGATACTCCAGATCGTCGTTGGTCAACACGTAGCTACTGTTGGGTTGAATAAACACCAGATCCGCATCTTTACCTAAAGCTATACGCCCTTTGTGTTTCAAGCCAAAAATATCGGCGGCGTTGGTAGACATCAATTTAGAGAAGTCAGGCAGTGACATCCCTCTTTTCTGTACCGCTTCGTCAAACATGATGTCGACACAGTTTTGAATACCGGCGATCCCTCCCCATGCCTGCATGATATTGCCTGCTTTCATGTCTGGCGGGCAAGGTGAGTGATCGGAAACCAGGCAGTCTATCTCACCATTAAACAGTTTATCCCATAAACCCCGTTGATTCTGCGCATCACGAATTGGCGGTGAGCACTTCGCCAACGTGCCAATGTCTTCAAACTGTGCAGTATCCAGGACAAAATAGTGTGGACAGGATTCACAAGTGACCTGCTGCCCTTCCTGACGTGCGCGGGTAACTTCAGCCACCCCTTCAGGGCTGCTTATATGGCAAATATGCAAACGGCAGCCAGCAACTTTAGCCAGATACAGCACCCGACGGATAGCTTCAACCTCGGTAAATACCGGGCGAGATGCCACGTAATCATGGGCCGAGACACGACCTTCCTCTTTGGCTTCTCTCCCCAACTCATCACAAATCAGGGCATTTTCTGCGTGAACGGCAACCAGTTGATCTCGCTTGGCAAGGATTTGTAGCCCCTTGAAATATTCGTAATCGTTTACATCACGAAAATCATTGCTGACGCTACGATCGCCACAGGTTGCCACAAAGCATTTGTAGGCCACCACACCCGCTTCATCAAGCTCATGCAGGCGGTCCAGATTATAGGAAACCAATCCACCAAATTGCGCAGCATCAATGGTGAGTTTGCCTTCCGCCGCAGAGAACTTCATTTCAATGGTATTTCTGTCTACGGTTGCCGGCAGTTGATTCAGCGGCATTTCGATCATAGTGGTAATGCCACCTTTTGCCGCCGCACGTGTACCCGTCTCATACCCTTCCCAATGGGTGCGCCCTGGTTCAGACATATGCGCATGGGCGTCGACCATTCCGGGTGCCACAACCATTCCGCTAGCATCGATTTCCGTTTTAGCCCCGGTAAGGCCATTGCCAATCGCAGCTATTTTACCTTCTTTGACTGCAATATCCGTAATAATAGCCTGATGCTCAAAAACAACCGTTCCATTTTTAATAATCAAATCGTATGACATTATAATTCTCCTTTGTGAAATAAAAGTATCGTATCTTTACGTCAAGGGTTATTTACTTCGCTATCACATTCACTTCAGGTATATTCTTGCCGATTAACAACTGCTCTACTTTTGATTAATGCATACAAACAGAATGCACTGATGACACCCACAAACCATGAAACTCGTGATAGTGGCTCTAGTATTTCAATAAATTTCCCTCCCAGAGATAACACCACTGCTACCAGAGTCACAATAAAAGCCACGCTATTAAATCCGTTATCATAGTATTTATAATTTCCAGGTTCGGTGTATAACGTGTCGAGATCGATATCGCTGTGCATCACGATAAAATAGTGAGCCATCATTACCCCGATCACCGGCCCTAAAATCCCGCCAATTACATCAAGAAACAGATAAATACTTTCCTGATTCTCCATTAACTTCCACGGGCAGATTATCAGGCTGATAATACTGGCGATGATCACTCCATTTTTATAGGTCAGTTTTTTGGGTGCAATAGCTGCTATCTGATATCCTGCGGGGATAATATTACCAGTCGCATTGGTGGAGATTGTTGTCATCAGAATAACCAGCACGGCAAAGACCGAGGCAAAAACGCTATCCCATTTCTGTACGATGTCCAGCACGTTCCAGGTATCAACACCGTAATGAATACTTGCTCCGGCCAAAATACAGACGCTGGCAACAGCAAATAGCAGATAAGCCACCACCAATCCCAGCGTTTGCCCCAAAGCCTGTTGCCGGAAGCCGCTGGCATTCTGGGTAAAGTCCGATGCACTAACCGCCGGAGCCGCCCATACCGCCACCACCGCATTGATGACAACAAGGAACATAAATCCGCTATTGCTGGTAACATCCGCATTAGCCGGAACATAGGCAATAATCTCTTCCAGCCCGGCAAGTGAGATAGCCCAAATGGCCATGCCACCAAACACCACGTAGATGCAAGGGTTGAGAATAGCGGTAAACTTATTGAGAATGCTGCCGCCCCCAAGACCGATGGCCACGTTCACCGCCCAGAAGATCAGGAAGGCGATTAGTCCCGGCAGGCCGATCCCCAACAGATTGAAATCCCCGCCCAAGGTCAGAAACTGCGGCCACAATTTGCCGATCAAAATCAGAAAAGCCAGTGAACCTGCGTAGCATTGCAAACCAAACCACATGATGGCGGCCACGCAGCCTCTGAGGATCCCTGGTAACAATGAGCCACGCACGCCATAAGAGGCTCGGAGGATCATGGCAAACGGAATACCATATTTCGATCCGGCAGCACCATTCATAACCATCACAAAGGCAATAATAAATGCGCTTAATATAATTGCCGCCATAATACTGAGCGTAGAAAGCCCCAGAATAAAAAACCCGCCTACTGCCACGTAGTTTGGTACGTTATGAACAGAGCCCATCCATAAGGTAAAGTAATTAATTGCTTTCCAGTTTTTCTTATCGCCTTCTTTGGGTAACAGATCTTCGTGATAACCGCGTTGCTTATAACATTCCCGTTGCTTGCTACTGATAGATTCCATGACAAGTCCTTCTTATATTAAATAAGAAAATCGATTCAGTGAGATTTACCTGCTCATACAAAACCTTAATCGAATCTTTAACAGCTAAAAATATCTTATCAAAAAAAGCAGTAAATTTTAGAATGGCGACTTCAATACATAAAACAGTATATTAATAATTACTTTTGGCAAAGATAACAAATGATTTGTTTATTAGTTAATTAATTCATCCAAAACAATAGCGATAGTTAAATTATTTCTAACACTACTGTTCTCTCACAGCATTTATTAACGCTTGCTTTTATATTTAACCAACACGCGATTTATTTTCATTAACGGCGTGCAGTGATACCAAACCACTGCAACAACCGTTATGATTAACTACTTTTTTATAAGATATATACCCAAAATAATTCGAGTTGCTTGTAGGCGGCCACTGAGTGAAGCCCTAGGAGCATAGATAAACTATGTGACTAGGGTGAACGAAGGCAGCCAACACCCAAGCAATTTGAAGTATGAAGGGTATAATTACCCAGACACTTTATGGTTACCCATAATTTCCAATGCCTGCACGAGCGCAGAATGATCCAGATCTTTGGCACCATTGGCCGCACAAAGGTTAAACAACTGCTGACAGGATGCCGTATTCGGTAGGCTCAGTGACAAGGACTTGGCTCCTTGCAGTGCTAAGTTGAGATCTTTTTGGTGCAATGAAATACGGAAACCGGGCTCGAAGGTTCTCTTGATCATCCGTTCACCATGCACTTCAAGAATGCGTGATGAAGCAAAGCCGCCCATTAGCGCTTCACGCACCCGTGCCGGATCGGCACCTGCTTTTGAGGCGAAAATCAACGCTTCGGAAACCGCCTCAATTGTTAGTGCTACTATGATCTGGTTGGCAACTTTGCAGGTTTGACCATCGCCATTTTTCCCCACCAGGGTGATATTTTTACCCATTAATGCCAACAGTGGTTTTACCCGGCCAAATACCGCTTCGTCACCGCCGGCCATGATGGTCAAAGTGCCCTGCTTGGCTCCTACTTCCCCCCCGGATACTGGTGCATCCAGATAATCGGCACCCAGTTGGTTGATACGTTTGGCGAATGCTTTGGTATCCAGCGGTGAGATAGAACTCATATCCACCACAACCTTGTTTTTGAGCGGTGCCTCGGCGCAGCCGTTGGCGGCAAACAATACCTCTTCAACCTGCGGTGTATCAGGCACCATGATAAAGATAACATCAGCCTGCTCGGCTACCTGTTTCGGTGTTGCGCAGGCGGTAGCCCCTTTTTCGAGTAATACTGACGGAACCTGGCTCAAGGTATTGGCATACAGTTGATGGCCACCTTCCAGCAATTTTTCCGCCATTGGCGTTCCCATAATTCCTAAACCAATAAAGCCTACTTTCATGATATTTCCCTCAACTTTGATATTGTTTGAGCCAGGACAGACCGGCAGCCGTCGTCGTCGCGGGTTTGTATTCACAGCCAACCCAACCGCTATAGCCCATTCTGTCCAATGCGCGGAACAGATAGTCGTAATTGATTTCTCCGGTTCCAGGCTCATGGCGCCCCGGATTATCGGCGACCTGGATATGCGCTATTTTCTTCAGCAGTTTTTCCATGGTTTGGGTGAGCTCCCCCTCCATGCGCTGCATATGGTAAATATCGTATTGAATAAACAAGTTGGGGCTATCCACCCACTCCATCAGCTCTAAAGCCTGACGGGTAGTTTGCAGATAGAAAGCTGGCATATCGTATTTATTGATCGGCTCGACCAATAAACGGATATTCGCTTTAGCCAACTCTTTTGCCGCATAGCTCAGGTTGGCAACCACGATCTCGTCAGTTTTATGCTGGGCGACTGATTTATCCGGGTTGCCAATCAGGCAGTTTATTTGCGCGCAACCCAGAGCACGGGCATATTCCACCGCGATCCCCACGCCATCGCGAAACTCAGACTCTCGCCCGGCCAGGCAGGCTATCCCACGTTCACCCGCAGCCCAATCCCCTGCAGGAAGGTTTTGTAATACCTGCGTGAGTTGGTTTTCCTCCAGTGCTCCCTGCAACGCCTGCACGGAATAGTCGTAGGGAAACATATATTCAATCGCCGTGAATCCATGCTGTTTGGCACAGCGAAAACGCTGCATGAAATCAACCTCGTTAAACAGCATCGATAAGTTTGCTGAAAACTTTGGCATACTCTTTCTCCCTAAGAATAATTGAAGTAACTGACCGCCGTTGGTGCATCTTCTGGCGACTCAGCAACCGGTTCGAATTCCGTCACGTTATCCAACTCCGTCCCCATAGAAATATTGGTGACGCGTTCGAGGATGATTTCCACCACTACAGGAACACGGTACTGATGCATTAACTCTTGCGCCTGTTGAAAGGCCGGGGCAATATCCTCAGGTTTGGTTACGCGGATCGCTTTGCAGCCCAATCCTTCGATCACCTTAACGTGATCAACACCGTATTCACCGATTTCCGCATTGTTGATATTTTCGAATGAGAGCTGTACGCAGTAGTCCATATCAAAACCACGCTGCGACTGACGGATCAGCCCTAAATAAGCGTTGTTTACCAGCACGTGGATATAAGGCAGCTTGAATTGCGCCCCGACTGCCAACTCTTCGATCATAAACTGGAAGTCGTAGTCACCCGATAACGCAATAACTTTGCGTTGGGGATCTGCGGCACATACGCCAAGCGCTGAAGGAATGGTCCAACCCAGTGGGCCCGCCTGCCCGGCGTTGATCCAGTGGCGCGGTTTGAAAACATGCAGCATTTGCGCTGCTGCAATCTGCGAAAGCCCGATAGTGGTGACGTAGCAGGCATCACGACCAAACGCGCGATTCATCTCTTCATACACACGCTGGGGTTTGATCGGCACGTTGTCGAAATGTGTTTTGCGCAGCAGCGTTTGCTTACGCTGGAGGCAGGTTTCAACCCACTGTGAACGGTCTGGCAGACTCCCGGCAGCCGCACGTTCGCGAGCCCTCGCCACCAGCATTTGCAAGGCAATTTTGGCGTCTGAAACAATCCCCAGATCTGGGCAAATCACACGTCCCAACTGGGTAGGTTCAATGTCGATATGGATCACTTTACGACCGGCGGTATATTTATCGACCGATCCGGTATGACGATTAGCCCAACGGTTACCGATACCCAGCAGCAGATCCGAATCCAGCAGGTTGGCGTTCCCGTAACGGTGAGATGTTTGTAATCCAGCCATCCCCGCCATCAGTGAGTGGTCATCAGGGATAGCTCCCCATCCCATTAACGTCGGGATCACAGGAACATTGCAGATTTCAGCCAATTGCTGCAGCAAATCGGCTGCGTCGGCATTATGGATTCCCCCGCCAGCAATGATCAGTGGCTTTTGTGCCGCGCAGAGCATCTCCAACGCTTTGTCGATCTGCGCCTGCGTTGCTGCCGGTTTGTAGGCAGGCAGTGAGGAATAGGTTTCTGGATCAAACTCAATCTCTGCCATTTGCACGTCATAAGGCAGATCAACCAAAACCGGGCCGGGGCGTCCTGAGCGCATCAGGTGAAATGCCTGCTGCAGTACGCGAGGCACCAGCGCAGGCTCCAGCACGGTCACCGCCATTTTAGTGACCGGCTTGGCAATGGATTCAATATCTACCGCCTGGAAATCTTCTTTATGCAAACGAGCGCGTGGGGCTTGCCCGGTAATGCATAGAATTGGGATCGAGTCTGCAGAAGCGGAATAAAGCGCGGTGATCATATCCGTTCCCGCAGGCCCAGAAGTACCAAGACAGACACCAATATTGCCCGGTTTTGCGCGTGTATACCCCTCAGCCATATGGGAGGCACCTTCAACGTGGCGCGCCAGATAATGCTTGATACCGCCGTGCTTACGCATGGCATTGTAGAATGGATTGATCGCCGCTCCAGGAACGCCGAATGCGGTATCTACACCTTCTTTTTCCAGTACGTACATCGCTGCATCAACTGCTCGCATTATTGCCATATAACACTCTCCTAAATTTTTGGAAAAATTTTCCAAATTTATAATCAGTTCAAAAAAACCGCCTGTGTTACAGACGGGGAGATATCTTCTCCTGTAGCCGTTACGGCACGGCCACAGGCTCTGTTTTAAGCATCTGCGCTTTTGCTGCGCGACTCGCCAAGTGCAGCGCTGATGTCATTAGCCACGTCACGGACCAATTCCCCCAACTCTTTGAAACGCTCAACTCCAACACGTGAGCTCGGCCCGGAAATCGAAATTGCCGCAATGACACAGTTGTTACGATCAAAGATCGCTGAAGCCAGGCAGTTCAGGCCTAGAGCATGTTCTTCATTATCCGTGGTGTAACCTTGAGATAACGATAGAGAGAGATCTTTCTTCAGCAAATTCACGCTGGTGAGTGTTTTCGGGGTAAAGGAGTGCAATCCCGAACGCACAATCAAATCCAGCATTTCTTCTTCAGCCAGCGGATAGAGTAGTGCTTTTCCCGCCCCGGATGCGTGCAGCGGTAAACGGCTACCCAGCGGTGCACACATCCTGATCATGGCCTGACACTCACACTGGCGGATCAACACCGCGTCAAAATTATTCCTGATCGCCAGGTTGGCAGTCTCGCCAGATAGCAGCATCAGGCGCCGCATATAAGGACCCGCGACCGAAACCACATCACGATCGTTCATATAGGCCGCCCCCACGGTGAATGACTGAATACCTATATGCCACCAACCAAGTTGCGGGTCCTGAAAAACAAACTCTGACTTTTCCAATACTTTCAATAACCTGAAGGTTGTTGAAAGAGGCAAAGCCAACTTTTCCGATAACACGGAAACGGATGAGCTACCCCCTGCATTCGCCAAGTATTGTAAGATCTCCAACCCGCGATCCAGCGCTTGAGCTCCTTTCGCTACTCCTGATTCTGTTGTGGGTCTCCCTTTTCTTCGTAATTCGTTCATTCAGGCTTTCCTTCATTCAGCTTAATTCTACCCGCCATACAAGTTGCATGAAGGCGGTAAGCCTGTACGCCCCCGTAATAGCATAGATAACTATGCAACCGGGTGAGCGGCAAATCTGTCAGCAACAGATTTGAACGTTACTGATTGCGCCGCTAAAGAGCGATTATCCGCTGCTAACACACAGGCATCTTGAAATATGACGAGTATATAATAAACAGCCTGTGCAATGAGGGACAGCGCTATCAAAGTACAACCCGATAAGGTTGAGGTAATTGTTTGACGATGCAGTTATCACCCCCCCCGCGATCAACGGTGAAAAAGTCGGTTGATTTGCCAAAAGCGAATAGGGGGTGATGCCAGACATTGCGGTGATAATTTATCCCCTGCCTGCCGTTAGTGATAAACGCCCGCAGCGTCTTGAGCGGTATTTCATCCCCCGCCTCAGCAACAATCACCACGAAACGCTCGCCATTCATCGGCATAAAAGCTTGTGACGATAGTGGGTGCTTCTCCAACACGGAAAACTCCATCGGCAGATCGCAAGGTTCAGATCGGTTAATACTGACCAAAACCCGGTGACCATCGGAAACCTCTATTTTTGCAAGGTCATGATACCTTTCTGTTTTACCATCATTGATATGGTAAAAGTGCGATCCTTCAATTTGCAGCACATCACCATAAGGTGCAAAAGCTTCCGGCGTTAATTCTGCAGCAACCAAATCCATAGATTTCTCCAAGATCGTTTCAAAATGGAACACTGGTACTTGGCTAACTCTAATCAGAGAGTGTTCAATTTGAAAGTCATAATTGGAAAAATTTTCCACAACAAGATCATGCGCACACTTTTTAGCCCAAGGCATTAAAAAATCATTTATAATCAATTAATTAAAAAACAAGCCAATGAAAAACAACTTATTAACAAGGTTGTTACCTAAGCTGAAAAACAGGACTAAAGTGTGATCGCAATCATGAGGTTGGGATTTGTAGCTAACCAGAGTGGAGTAAGGCAAGTAGATTCTTTTCAAGCGTTCAGGGGATGATGGTCGCACTGCTAAGGAATCGACATGCTGGATCATGAAACAATTCGCTCTTTTATCAAGGTTGCAGAGTGCCAGAGCTTTTCTCGCGCAGCAGAACTGCTGCACAAAACTACCGCGACCATCAGCTATCGCATCAAAATGCTGGAAGAGAGTATCGGTACTCAACTTTTTATTCGTACCACCCGTAGCGTGAGCCTGACACCCGCAGGGCATTATCTGCTGGAACGCTGCCGCCAGTGGCATAACTGGCTGGATTCCATGCCCGATGAACTGCGGCAGATTAACGATGGGGTTGAGCATCAGGTCAATATTGTGATCAATAACCTGCTGTACAGCCCGGTGGCGGTGGCACGTTTACTGGCATACCTGCAACAACGCTTCCCTTTTACACAGTTTCATATTTCACGCCAGGTCTATATGGGAGTATGGGATGCATTACTCAATGAAGACTGCCATCTGGCAATTGGCGCGGCAGGTAATGAGTCTCTAGAGAACACGATCAACGTCTTGCCACTGGGCAAGATCGACTGGATATTCGCCCTTTCCCCTGATCATCCCTTGGCCAATGCAACCGAACCGCTGCGCGAGGATCAGTTGCGGCTATACCCGGCAATCAATGTTGAAGATACCTCTCGCAATCTCGCCAAGCGTATTGCCTGGTTACTCCCTGGGCAGCATGAGATCAAAGTGCCCGATTTGCACACCAAGCTGGCATGCCACTTACGTGGCGTTGGTATCGGCTTTTTGCCACATACTCTCTGCCAGCCCTACCTAGATAGCGGAGAATTACTGCAGAAGAAGCCGCAACACCCTCGGCATCAGTCAAACCTTTCACTGGCATGGTCGAGCCATCTTAGTGGTGAAGTGGTGAAAAGTATCATTACGCTATTCCAGAACAATGATCCTCTGATCCATGAATTTATTTTACCTCTGGATTAGGCTAGAAATTAGGCTTTCCTCCAGCGCTGACGTAATATCTATTAATACCTCTGACTTGGAGTTGTGCCATGTTTACCATTATTCCGATTGTGATCGTTGTTGCGCTTATCATTGTCTTCGCCAGCATAAAAATTGTGCCGCAGGGTTTCCAATGGACGGTTGAGCGCTTTGGCCGCTATACCAGAACGCTGATGCCCGGCCTTAACGTTATCGTGCCGTTTATGGACCGCGTAGGCAGAAAAATCAATATGATGGAACAGGTGCTGGATATCCCCTCTCAGGAGATTATTTCCCGCGATAACGCCAACGTGGCAATTGATGCCGTCTGCTTTATTCAGGTTGTCGATCCAGCACGCGCCGCTTATGAAGTCAGTAACCTCGAGTCGGCAATTGTTAATCTGACCATGACCAACTTCCGTACCGTCCTCGGCTCAATGGAACTCGATGAAATGTTATCGCAGCGCGACAGCATTAATAGCCGTCTGCTGCATATCGTTGATGAAGCGACCAATCCCTGGGGCGTTAAAATCACGCGTATCGAAATCCGTGATGTCCGGCCACCAGTTGAACTGATTGCATCAATGAACGCGCAGATGAAAGCTGAACGTACCAAGCGTGCGGATATTCTGGAGGCGGAAGGCGTGCGTCAGGCAGCAATACTGCGTGCAGAAGGTGAGAAACAGTCGCAAATCCTTAAAGCGGAAGGTGAGCGTCAATCAGCCTTTCTGCAGGCTGAAGCCCGTGAACGTGCAGCCGAAGCGGAAGCAAAAGCAACGCAACTGGTTTCCGATGCTATTGCCAACGGTAATATTCAGGCCGTCAACTACTTCGTGGCGCAGAAATACACCGATGCACTGCAAAAAATTGGTTCTGCCAATAACAGTAAAGTGATCATGATGCCGCTGGATGCCAGCAGCCTGCTGGGGTCCATTGGCGGTATTACCGAGTTGCTGAAAGAAGGCAAAGGCAAGTAATCATGCTTGAACAAATCACGGCGAACCCCTATTGGTTCTGGATCACCCTTGGCGGATTGCTGCTGGCAGCAGAAATGCTTGGCGCCAGTGGCTATCTGCTGTGGAGTGGTATTTCAGCGGTATTGGTGGGGCTTCTGGTCTGGTTGCTCCCGCAGCTAGACTGGGAGTGGCAAGGAGCCGTCTTTGCAGTCATCACTATCGCCGTGGCTTACCTGTGGTGGTATTGGCTGCGCAAGCGTTCAACAGCTTCAACCAGCGGTTCGCAGGTTCTTAACCAGCGCAATCGTCAGTTGATTGGCACCCGCGCCACGCTGACGGAACCAATGCAAAACGGCCTTGGCCGGGTAAACATTGGCGATAGCAGTTGGCGTGCCCAGGCTAACGAGGATTTGCCCGTCGGCACTGAGGTGGAAGTGGTCGCTGTCGAAGGCGTAACCCTGGTGATCCGCGCAATTATTCGTTAAGACTTATGGCAGCAGCCTGCCAGGTTATTGATGATTGGGCAGTTAGCTCCTTCATCACCCGGGCATTGCTCTGCCAGAGCAAGTAGCCGCTGGCGCATCTCACCCAGTTCACTGATGTGTTTCTCAATATCGGCTACTTTTTGCAGTGTACGTAACTTAACGTCGGCACTGTGGCGCGCCGGATCGTTGAATAGCGCCACCAGCTCACGGCACTCGTCAAGGTTGAACCCAACCTGGCGAGCTTGTCGCAACAGAGTCAGTTCTTCGACATGCCGCGCACTGTAACTGCGGTAGCCGTTATCCGTGCGGATCGGCGCGGTAACTACCCCTTTCTCTTCATAGAAGCGGATTGCTTTGCTGGACAGTCCGGTTTTTTTGGCAACAGTGCTGATATTCACTTTTCCCCCTTGACCTTACCCTTACTGGAAGGTTTAACCTTATTCTCGATGACAACAACCAAGGCGGTCAAGTCTTAAGCGACTGCCATTTTTGCGGGAACATAACCATGTCACAAACTACCGTGCTTGCGCTACAGGGGCTTTCCTGTATGAACTGCGCACAGAGGGTGAAAAAAGCCCTCGAAAGTCGTAATGATGTTGAGCAGGCCAACGTCAACGTCCGTTATGCCAAAATTACTGGGGAAGCTTCAGTTCCTGAGCTGATTGACAGTGTCATTGCCGCTGGCTATCAGGCGGAAGTGGCAACACAGGCGGATACCGAATTACAACTATCTGGCCTTTCCTGTATGCATTGCGTGGGCAGCACCCGTAAGGCGTTGGAGTCAGTACCGGGTGTGATCGCCGCTGATGTTACTCTTGAAAGTGCCAAAGTCTATGGTGAAGCGGCCCCAGAACAGTTGATCGCCGCCGTGGAAGATGCAGGCTTTCACGCCACCCGCACGGGAGCAGACCACCACCCAAAAACTGAGCCGCTGACTGAATCTGCCCCAGCGTTGCCGGAACCACAGGCAGCGGCCCACTATTCTTTTCCGGTAACCGATTCTGACGACGACAGCATGCAGCTATTACTCAGTGGTATGACCTGTGCCAGTTGCGTCAGCAAAGTCCAAACGGCGTTACAAAACGTTCCTGGTGTTGAAATTGCGCGAGTCAATCTGGCTGAGCGCAGCGCGCTGGTTACCGGCAATGTGACGCCAAAGGCGCTGGTAGCCGCAGTAGAAAAAGCCGGTTATGGTGCTGAAATCATTCAGGATGAGACTGAACGCCGCGAGCGTCAACAGCAGACAGCGCAAGCCGCTATGAAACGCTTTCGCTGGCAGGCGGCATTAGGCCTGGCACTGGGCATTCCGCTGATGGCTTGGGGTTTGTTTGGTGGTGGTATGTCGTTAACGCCAGAAAACCAGCGCCCCTGGCTAGTGGTCGGCTTTCTGACCCTGGCAGTGATGGTATTCGCCGGCGGCCACTTCTATCGTAACGCCTGGCGTGCACTGATGAACGGCAGCGCCACCATGGATACGCTGGTCGCATTGGGCACCGGTGCCGCCTGGCTGTTTTCCATCAGCGTCAATCTTTGGCCTGACTTTTTTCCAATGGAAGCACGGCACCTGTATTACGAAGCCAGCGCAATGATTATCGGCCTGATCAACCTGGGCCATGCGATCGAACAGCGCGCACGCCAGCGCTCTTCCCTGGCGTTAGAGCGGTTGTTGGATCTTACGCCGCCAACCGCCAGATTAGTCACTGAACAGGGTGAAAAGAGCATTCCGTTGGCAGAAGTACAACTAGGTATGATCCTTCGCTTGACTACTGGCGATCGCATTCCCGTTGACGGCGAGATCGTTCAGGGCGAGATCTGGATCGATGAAGCCATGTTGACCGGCGAGGCTGTGCCACAACAGAAAAGCCTGGGTGATACGGTTCATGCAGGCACGGTGGTGGACGACGGTACCGTCCTGTTCCGCGCGGCGGCGATAGGCACGAAAACCACACTGGCACGCATTATCAAACTGGTGCGTCAGGCGCAAAGCAGTAAACCGGCCATAGGTCAGTTGGCAGATAAAATATCTGCGGTGTTTGTCCCCTGCGTTGTGGCCATCGCGTTATTCAGCGCGGCAATCTGGTACTTCTTTGGCCCGCAACCACAGTTGGTCTACACCTTGGTGATCGCCACCACAGTGCTGATTATTGCCTGCCCTTGTGCCTTGGGATTGGCAACCCCGATGTCGATCATCTCTGGCGTTGGCCGCGCCGCAGAGTTTGGCGTACTGGTACGTGACGCCGATGCACTGCAACAGGCCAGTAATCTGGATACGCTGGTGTTTGATAAAACCGGCACGCTAACAGAAGGCCAGCCGAAGGTGGTGGAAATCATTACCTTTAATCAGGTGGATGAACAGCAGGCATTACGCTGGGCGGCAGCGCTGGAGCAAGGCGCTAACCATCCCTTGGCGCGCGCCATCGTCGACCATGCCAAAGGCCAGACACTCCCCGAAGTGGAACACTTCCGCACACTGCGCGGTGCTGGTGTCAGTGGTCAGGTTGCAGGGGTAAGCCTGTTGTTAGGGAACGTCAGGCTGATGCAGGAAAACCAGGTAACAACTTTAGAGCTTGAAAAGCAGATGCAGCAACTGGCCGAAAGGGGCATTACGCCGGTAATTCTGGCTGCTAATGGTCAACCTGCCGCCTTGATAGCCGTCCGCGATCCACTGCGTAGTGACAGTATCAGCGCATTGCAGCGCCTACACCGGCAAGGGTATCAACTGGTGATGCTGACCGGTGATAATGCGGTCACCGCCAATGCGATTGCCAAAGAGGCAGGTATCGATCGCGTCATTGCTGGCGTATTGCCAGATGGTAAAGCACAAGCTATCAAACAGTTGCAGGCACAAGGCCACCGCGTGGCAATGATCGGGGATGGCATCAATGACGCCCCGGCGCTGGCGCAGGCCGATGTTGGCATCGCCATGGGCAGCGGCAGCGACATCGCCATTGAAACAGCCGCGATAACACTGATGCGCCACAGCCTGAACGGGGTAGCGGATGCGCTGGCCATCTCGAAAGCCACACTGCGCAATATGAAGCAAAACCTGTTGGGAGCATTTATCTACAATGCGCTTGGCATTCCCATTGCCGCCGGAGTGCTGTACCCGCTGACCGGCAGCTTGCTCAGCCCGGAAATTGCTGGTGCAGCAATGGCGCTTTCATCCATTACGGTAGTCAGCAATGCCAACCGGTTACTGCGCTTTAAGCCCAAACCGTAGGCGGTGGCGAACCAGCGCTTTCTTGTGCGGCAGTAAGCGTTTAGCATGGGGAAAACGCCGAACCCGGCAGAGAGCAATTTGCCCCTGCCGGGAATCATCAGGAGCCACGTTGTATGGGTCAATTGTTACGCCGCATTGCCGCTTTTCTCGGTTTCATTTCCCCTATGAGTTACGCCTATCCGGCGTTGGATATTTCGCTACCTGGCGAGCGGCAATTTCATCTGATCGGCAGTATTCATATGGGGACCATCGATATGGCCCCTTTACCTGAACGCCTAACCGCACGTTTGCTCCAGGCTGACGCACTGATCGTTGAAGCCGATATCACCACGTCCTCTTCGCCGTTTGGCCAAAGTGGCCTGCAGCCCGCTATCGCGCAGCGCCTTTCGCAGCAGCAATTTCAACGCTTACAAGAGCTGTGCCAGGAACTGGGGACCGACGTAGCAACACTT
The DNA here is from genome assembly GCF_044865145.1 of Serratia aquatilis. Classification (NCBI taxonomy): domain Bacteria; kingdom Pseudomonadati; phylum Pseudomonadota; class Gammaproteobacteria; order Enterobacterales; family Yersiniaceae; genus Serratia; species Serratia aquatilis. The sequence continues at coordinate 3,931,882 of NZ_CP173186.1, forward strand.
TCTGCCCTACCCGGCTGGCAGATCGCACTGATGATGCAAGCCCGACAGGCGCAACGCCTTGGGCTACGTGCCGAGTACGGCATCGACTATCAGTTATTACAGGCAGCCAAAGCACAACAGATGCCGGTGATTGAGCTGGAAGGGGCAGAGGAACAGTTGGATATGCTGGAACAGTTGCCTGAAGGTGGCATGGCTCTGCTACACGATACGCTTGAGCACTGGCACACCAATGCACGTTTGCTGCAAACCATGGTGAGTTGGTGGTTGCATACCAAGCCGAATTCGGTGTTGGAAACCCTGCCCACTACCTTCAGTGCCGGGCTCTATGATGTGCTGATGCACCGCCGTAATCGCAACTGGCAGCAAAAGCTAGAGGCACTGCCGCCGGGTAATTATGTGGTAGCGGTGGGCGCATTGCATCTGTATGGCGAAGACAATCTTCCAGATATGCTGCAAGCCAGATAAAAAAGTGGCCAATATCGCTATTGGCCAGTCAAAGAGGAATTTTTCATATTTTAGTTATACGTGGAGTGATCGCATCAACGCTCACTGACATTAGGGTAACAACCTGTTGTGCCTATTAGCAACCGCCTTTACTTTTTGCCAATACGAGTTGCTCATCCGTTTACATTTTTGTAGTTTTGTTGCTTCCTATGGCAAATTTCTACCCGTTTGGAAAACCCAATTATGACGCCCGCAGTTGTCCTACTTGAAAAACATAAGGTGGCATTTACCCTTCACCCCTATCACCACGACAGTGAAGAAACCAATTTTGGTGACGAAGCGGTGAAAAAACTCGGTCTTAACGCCGAACAGGTTTACAAAACGCTGCTGGTTTCCCTCAATGGTAATGCTAAGGATCTGGCGGTAGCGGTGGCCCCTGTAGCAACCCAACTGGATTTAAAGAAAGTCGCTAAAGCGCTCGGTGCCAAGAAAGCTGAAATGGCCGATCCCGTAATGGCGCAACGGGTTACCGGTTATCTGGTGGGTGGGATCAGCCCACTGGGGCAAAAGAAACGTTTGCCTACGGTGATCGATGCCCCAGCACAGCAATTCGCCACTATTTATGTTTCTGGTGGCAAACGTGGGCTGGATATTGAACTCGCTCCCGGCGATTTGGGCAGCCTGCTGTCCGCAACCTTCGCCGAAATTGCCAAGCGGGATTGAGTCTGTCAGCCCTAACAGAGGAAAAGGGCCGACAGATTGAATTTACCTAAGCAAGTCAGCGAAAAGCATTACTGGTAAACAATCTCGCCCTTCGGTTCAAAAGCCGCCGCATTCAGCGGTGAGTGCTTCTCGATATACTGTTTCAGCACTTCCGCATCGATAAATCCGGTATTCACGTAGCTTGGCAGAGTACTGACCTTCGGATAGCCATCACCTCCCAGCGCGTTAAAGCTTAGCGTAGCCATACGATAGGTTTTATCGGCCTGTAGCGGCTCACCGTTAATTTTGACGTTGCTGACGCCCTTACCGTCCGCCACCAGGCTAACGTTGGCAAACTGGGCATAGGCACCGGAATCGACTTTCATATTTGCCACTGTCTCCAGATACTGTTCAACGTCACGGCCTTTCATATCAACATACACCAGCGAGTTGCCAAACGGCTGTACCTTGAGCACACTCTTATAGGTGATATCGCCAGCTTCTATCGAATCACGCACCCCACCACCGCTCATCACTGCGAAGTCAGCGTTGGTCCTTTCCATTTGTGCAGCCAGCAGCAACCTTGAGAGGTTGGTCTGCACAAAGCGGACTTTACTGCGGTCGCCTTCCAGTTTGCCGTCAACGCTACCAATTTTCACATCCAGCTGTGCCTTGCCTTTCTGCTCAAACGGCGTCAGCAGTTTCATCATGGCTGGATCTTCGGCAATTTCCTGCGTATAAAACACCCGCTCACTGCTGCCATCCGCTTTCTCTACTTTCTTCTTCAGGTTGACCGGGATCAGTTGGTAGTGAGTCAGCTTCAATTCACCGTTACGGAACTGGAAATCAGCTCGGCCAACGTATTTTCCCCATTCATGGGCCTGAACGATCCAGGTACCATTCTGGCGATCGGGTGCGCATGGCGTTCCCGGCACATAATCGACCTGCTTGTGGTTTTCACTCGCCATACAGACCGGATCCTGGGAATGTCCGCCAACAATCATGTCCAAGTAGCCTGCTGGCAGGCTGCGTGCCATTTCCACATCGCCAGGCGCATTGGAGCCATGGTTACCATCATCGTAATGGCCCATGTGGGTGGCAGCGATAATCACATCCGGCTTTTCATCTTTGCGTAGCTGATCGACAACCTTTTTAGCTTCCTGCGCGGGAACGCGGAATTCGATATCGGTGAAATGCTCCGGGTTACCTATCTTGGCGGTGTCATCGGTCGTCAGGCCGATCACGGCAATTTTGATCCCCTGCTTGTCAAACAAAGCATAGGGCTTGAATAGCCGCTGTTGGGTGCTTTTCTGATAAATATTGGCAGACAACAGAGGGAAAGAGGCCCATTTCTCTTGCTGGCGCAATACGCTGAGCGGATTATCAAACTCGTGGTTGCCAATCGCCATGGCGTCATAACCAATCAGCGACATCCCGCGAAAATCCGGTTCCGCATCCTGCAGATCAGATTCTGGCACGCCGGTATTGATATCCCCTCCCGACAGCAACAGCACGCTGCCCCCTTTGGCTGCCACTTCCTTACGGATGCTATCCACCAGCGTTTTCTGGGCACCCAGGCCATATTCACCATAGTCATTCTGCCAGAAATGGCCGTGATGGTCGTTGGTATGCAGGATGGTTATATCGTAGGTTTTATCCTTTTCCCAAGCACCGGCTGCTCCTGAAAATAATGTCAGGGAAGCGGCCAGCACACCTGCGGCAGTTTTGAACGAAAAGCGCATGGCAGATCTCCATTGCAAATGATGAGCATTCTTGATGAGTGCAAAATTGTAGCGCTAATTATCAACATCTTATTTCAAATTTTTGTGACACGTGTTGGATTATGCCGGATGCGTTGGTTATGGGGGGTGCTGCGCCAAAATATTGTCAGGGGCAGGCCGTCGGCAAGGTTGTCGGGTGAAAGACGAACGGTATAAGATGTCAGCCCCGACCCAATAAATTACCAGGCTAATAATAATATGACTGATCGTAGTGAAGCCGCTATGCCCCCGGTAAAAAGCAGCGCGGTTAAGGGCACTGCTTTTTCCATTCTGGGCGCTATCAGTGTTTCTCACCTGCTCAATGACATGATCCAATCGCTGATCCTGGCGATTTACCCGATCCTGCGTGCCGATTTCAACCTCAGTTTTGTGCAAATCGGTATGATCACCCTGACTTATCAGCTTACTGCATCGCTGTTTCAACCGCTGATTGGTTACTATACCGACAAACATCCGCAGCCTTATTCTCTCCCCGTCGGTATGGGTTTTACGCTAAGCGGGTTACTGCTGCTTTCGGTTGCCAATACTTTTCCGTTGGTATTACTGGCTGCTGCACTGGTTGGCACCGGTTCCTCCATATTTCACCCGGAATCATCCCGTGTGGCACGGATGGCCTCTGGAGGGCGACACGGCCTGGCACAATCGCTATTTCAGGTGGGGGGGAACTTTGGTAGTTCGCTCGGGCCATTGTTGGCGGCGCTGATTATCGCGCCTTATGGTAAAGGGAATGTCGCCTGGTTTTCATTGGCGGCACTGTTAGCTATTGTGGTTCTGCTCCAAGTCAGTAAATGGTATCAGCAGCAGCACAGAGCAGCCCAAGGTAAGCCTAAATCCGCCTTATTGGTCAAACCGTTGCCAAAACGTACGGTAATGTTCTCCCTGGGCATTCTGCTGACGCTGATTTTCTCTAAATACTTCTATCTCGCCAGCATCAGTAGCTATTACACCTTTTACTTGATGCATAAGTTCGATGTTTCGATACAGAATGCCCAGATCCACCTGTTTGCTTTTCTTTTCGCGGTAGCAGCAGGAACCATTATTGGCGGGCCTTTAGGTGACAAATTCGGGCGTAAATATGTTATTTGGGGCTCTATCCTTGGTGCTGCCCCCTTCACGCTTGTTTTACCCTATGCTTCTCTGTATTGGACGGGGATTTTGACGGTGATCATTGGGCTTATATTGGCCTCCGCCTTCTCGGCCATTCTGGTCTATGCGCAAGAGCTGATCCCTGGAAAAGTAGGGATGGTTTCCGGCTTATTCTTCGGTTTTGCTTTCGGTATGGGCGGTTTAGGTGCGGCAGTTCTTGGTTATGTTGCCGATTTGACCAGCATTGAACTGGTCTATCAAATCTGTGCATTTCTGCCGCTAATAGGCATTGTCACCGTATTACTGCCGAATATAGAACAGAAGTAGCTATAACCCTTTCTTATACCCGGTTTAGTCAGGCTACTTTACCGGGTTATCTTCATCGAAAATTCATACCACTTTACTTATTAAGTCTTGATTCTCTCATTTGCCTGAAAAATAGTTCGGTAACCTACTTTTATACAAAAAAAGCCAAATTAGCCAAGCGTCGCTAAAGCAAATGCAATAAACTAAATGTATCTTTTAGTAAAATTGATGTGACGCACAACTGGAAGGAGTCTGGATGCATAATTCAACACCCTTGATCACCACAATAGTCGGAGGATTAGTACTGGCGTTCCTCTTTGGCATGCTGGCGAATCGCCTGCGCATCTCACCACTGGTGGGGTACCTTGCCGCAGGTGTGGTTGCCAGCCCGTTTACCCCCGGTTTTGTTGCCGATACTTCTTTGGCTCCGGAACTGGCGGAAATAGGCGTGATCCTCTTGATGTTCGGTGTTGGCCTGCATTTCTCTCTCAAAGACCTTCTCGCAGTAAAATCTATCGCTATCCCTGGTGCCGTGGCACAGATTGCCGTCGCTACGCTGCTGGGAATGGGGCTGTCCAAACTGATGGGTTGGGATCTGGTCTCTGGTCTGGTGTTCGGCCTGTGTCTGTCCACTGCCAGTACCGTGGTATTGCTGCGTGCGCTGGAAGAGCGGCAACTGATTGACAGCCAGCGTGGGCAAATCGCTATCGGTTGGCTGATTGTTGAAGATTTGGCGATGGTTCTGGCGTTGGTTCTGTTGCCTGCTTTCAGCAATATGCTCAACAGTGATGACTCCAGTACCACCAATCTGATGACTGAACTGGCAATCACTATCGGCAAGGTTATCGCCTTCATAGCGCTGATGATTGTCGTTGGGCGCCGCCTGGTTCCGTGGATCCTGGCAAAAACCGCCAGTACCGGCTCACGTGAGCTGTTTACCCTGGCGGTACTGGCACTGGCTTTGGGTATTGCATACGGCGCTGTCGGCTTGTTTGACGTCTCATTTGCCCTAGGGGCCTTCTTTGCCGGTATGGTGTTGAACGAGTCAGAATTGAGCCACCGGGCCGCACACGATACGTTACCGCTGCGCGACGCGTTCGCCGTGCTGTTCTTTGTCTCTGTCGGTATGCTGTTCGATCCGATGATCCTGATCCAGGAACCGCTGGCAATATTGGCAACGTTAACGATCATCCTGTTTGGCAAATCGGCAGCGGCATTCCTGCTGGTAAAAATGTTCGGGCACTCTAATCGGACTGCGCTGACGATCTCCGCCAGTCTTGCACAGATCGGTGAATTTGCCTTTATTCTCGCCGGGCTCGGGGTCACTCTGGGTATGCTGGATCAGCACGCGCGCAATCTGGTGCTCGGCGGGGCGATCCTGTCAATTATGTTGAACCCGTTGCTGTTTACTCTGTTAGAGCGTTATCTGTCGAAAACCGAGACCATTGAAGAACAGAGCCTGGAAGAGGCGATAGAAGACGAGAAGCAGATCCCGGTCGACATGTGTAACCATGCATTAGTGGTCGGTTATGGCCGCGTAGGGAGCCTGCTGGGGACCAAGCTAATCGAAGCGGGCATCCCGTTAGTGGTGATTGAGAGTTCCCGCCCCCGTGTGGAAGCGCTGCGTGAGCAGGGTATCAAAACGGTGCTCGGCAATGCCGCCAACGCGGAAGTCATGGATCTGGCGCGCATAGACTGCGCACGCTGGTTATTGCTGACAATCCCGAACGGCTATGAGGCTGGGGAGATTGTCGCCTCCGCCCGAACCAGAAGACCCGATCTCGAGATCATTGCCCGTGCACATTACGATGACGAAGTTTCGTATATTTCCGACCGTGGTGCCGATCAGGTGGTAATGGGGGAGCGTGAGATTGCCAACAGTATGCTGAATATCCTTAAATTAGAGACGCTTTCAGAAGAAGAAAAACTGGGTGCTTGCCCAATCTGAAGCCAATAAAGAAACAGGGGTGCAATGCAAAGCGCCCCTGTTTAGCAATTACCGTTCCCAGTATGACTCTTCCAGGCAGTCTTCACGTTCGGGCAACCCTCGCGTCAAACGCGGTGAGTGCTGATTAAGTACCTGATAACTCACACGGTTAGCATATTTACATACCTGCGCCAAAGAGGAGTAGGTCAAATAACTGCGCACATGCTTACTGGAGTTTGGCACGTTGTTGCGGTGGTAACCGTTGGCTGCGATATCATGCAGCAGTGCAGACAATGCACCGTCACCCGCCCCATTGGTGTTCATGATTTTTTCCGGCCCTCCCATATAGGGAGCAATATGGGAATAGATGCGCAGCGGCTGTTCGCAATTTTCGCGGCGCATTGCGCGGCTGAATTCGAAACGGTTAAACTCGGCAATATGACCCGGTAGCAGTGGGTGCTGAGTCACTCGCTTATTGGCCTCCTCAGTGTACCCGGCCATATAAAGGCCACTCGGCCCGGCAGTACAGAGCACCAGATCCACCCAATCCAACGCCATATCGGACGCTGTCAGCGGATCGCTAAGCCCGGTCAGTTCCAGCGCCTCATCTTCATTCATTGCCAGAATTGAAACGTGCTCTTTTAGGAAGTCGCGCCACCACTGCGGATTATCAGCAATCACGTATTTGGTGCCCAACGTCAGAACCACCGGCACGTCATGCTTTTTAGCAAACGCGATGGCCTGCATGGTAGCTTCTGGCATTGGTTCATCCGGTTTACAGCGCACCAGGTAAGAGGTCAACACTAACGCTGAAGCGCCTGCAATGACCTCTTCAGGAATACTTTCAGGACGCAACTGATTCATCAGCCCCGGGCTGATGGCAAAGGTACGCTCACCGCTCTCACCGATCAGCGTAAAGCAGCGGCCAATAGCGCCATCCACGGCCTGCAGGTGGTTGAGATCGGTACGGCTGGAGGTATTACAGAGATAACGATAGGCGTAGCTGCCGATTTTAATATTGCTACACATCACACCCAACAGGATCGAACGATCGTCAGCCAGCACCGAGTAATTGTGCAAGGTGTTGCCGATGGTACCGCCAGCAAATTGATGCGTGATAAGGTTGTTTTCGCTCAGTTCTTGATACAGAGCTTCGGCAACATCGTCTTCAATCACCAGCGAATGGCCAAGGCTCAGACCATAGCGTTCGACAAACGCATCATCCACTTTAGCTTCGATATCCACCAACGTCTGATCGATACCGACGACATAGGAAGTGCTGACTTCATTCTCAGGTTGTGTCTGCTGTAATAACGGATCGCGGGCATTCACCGGAAAATAGTGTTTGGACTTACGTTGACCAGGAAATTTCATGTGAGTGGTGGTATTGGCTATAAACAGGCAGAGAATGTTAGCACATTTCTGCCCGATTTAGGCCTACAGACGCTGAGCCACCAGCTGTTGCATCATGTCGATATGGGCAGCGTCATCATTAAGTGCCGGGATATATTCAAATTTCTCGCCGCCTGCCTCAAGGAAAATCTCTCGATTCTGTTCTTTGATCTCCTCCAGCGTTTCCAGACAGTCCGCAGAAAAACCAGGGCAAATCAGTTGAATATGCTTCACCCCCTGCGCAGGCAGACTTTTCAGCGTTTCATCGGTATAGGGTGTCAGCCAGGGTTCACGGCCAAAGCGGGATTGGTAAGTCATCATTACCCGATCGGGGGCCAAAGGTAATGTGGCCGCCAATGCGCGATAGGTATCTTCGCAGCGTTGTGGATAGTCATCCCCCAAGCGAGCATAACGTTTAGGAATACCGTGGAATGACATCAGCAAACGGTCTGGTTGACCATGCTGGGTAAAGGCGTATTCAACACTTTGCCGCAGTGCATATATATAGGCTGGATGCTCGGCGTAATCACGAATAAAGCTAATTGAAGGCAAGCGCCGATACCCTTTGAGTACCCGCGCAACGCCATCCCAAACGGCTGCGCTGGTAGAACAGGAATATTGCGGATACAGCGGCAGCACCACCAGATTGGTTACCCCCTGCGCCAGCAGGCTGTCGATGGCCTGTGAAAGGTTCGGTGAACCGTAGCTCATACCCAATTCCACCGGAGTATTGGGCATCCGTGCCGCCAGCTCGCGCTGTTGGCGGCGGCTATACACCAGCAATGGCGATCCTTCATCCATCCAGACTGACTGGTAAAGTTTGGCCACGCGCGGTGAGCGGATCGGCAGAATGATGCCGTTGAGAATCGGCCACCAGATCAACGGCGAAGTATCCACAACACGGTTATCACTGAGAAACTCTTTCAGATAGCGTTTTATCGCCTTCGGGGTTGGCGCATCTGGCGTCCCCAGGTTCACCAGCAAGACCCCGTGTTTTTCTTGTCTCATCTCAGTTCCCTTTCCTATTAGGCAAAACCTTGTTATTTGTCAGGGTATTAATAACCATCAGTAACGCCTATTGTAGCGGAAAAGTCGTTAGCCGGAACCGATATCAGCAACAGGTCATGCCTAGGCTGTGTCCCTTAACTGTCCGTGGTGCCGTCGCAGACCCACAGGGCTGGGGCCATTTGCGCGCATTTCTGCGTTGTTCGCCGCTTATTTGGCCCACCAAACCTCACGGCTCACGCCTTGCTCTGCGCGTAAATGACCGCCAGCGGCTCTCGCGTCCAGTTAAGGGACACAGCCAAGCTATTGCTGTGCCATTCGCCATACCGCAGCCACATTGCGCGCCGTCACTTCCAGGTTGTGTGCCGCATCCGCTAGCGCTTCAGGCAAGGTAACAATGCGGTCGATTACCGAAAAAGCCGCGTCGATGCCGTGTTGGTGAACGATTTGATAATCCTTGGCCAAGCTACCTGCTATGGCAATCACCGGAATTTGCTGCAGTTTGGCTACCCGCGCTACGCCGATTGGTGTTTTGCCGTGGATCGATTGGCTATCAAGCCGCCCTTCCCCGGTGATCACCAAATCAGCACCACGCACCGCTTCAGCCAACTGCAGCGTTTCTATCACTATTTCGATCCCCGGCCGTAGTTGGGCATTGAGGAAACCAAGCAAGGCTGCCCCCATTCCACCCGCAGCGCCCGCACCAGGAGCCAGCAATACCTCACGGCCAGTAGCCTGCTCCAACAAGGTCCCATAATGCAGCAGTGCGCGATCCAGTTCCTGAACCATTTCTGCGCTAGCCCCTTTCTGTGGACCAAATATTGCCGAGGCCCCCTTCGCGCCGCACAGCGGATTATCAACATCACAGGCAACGGTCATCTGCACCTGCTGCAACCGAGGATCCAATTGGCTGAGATCGATATGCGCCAGTTGCGCCAGTGCCGCACCACCGGGTTGCAGATCCTGGCGGTCTTTGTCCAGTAACCTGGCACCCAATGCCTGCATCATGCCTGCCCCACCGTCATTGGTCGCACTGCCGCCAATGCCAAGAATGATCGACTTCACCCCACGTTGCAGTGCCGCCAGAATCAATTCACCAGTTCCGTAGCTGGTTGTGACTCGAGGATCGCGTTCGTCACCCGGCACCAAATGCAGGCCCGATGCGGCCGCCATTTCGATGACTGCCGTTTCCCCATTACCCAGCAAGCCATAGAATGCATTAGCACTTTTCCCTAACGGCCCTCTCACGGTGACATCGATGATTTCCCCGCCGCTGGCGGCCACCATAGCATCGACAGTACCTTCGCCGCCGTCGGCCATGGGTAACTTGACGTACTGCGCTGCCGGATAGATTTGCCGGAACCCGCGCTCGATGGCTTTAGCAACATCCAGAGCGCTCAGGCTCTCTTTAAATGAATCAGGAGCGATTACCACTTTTTTCAGTTTGTTCATTATCAACACCTTAATATTCTGGGATATACCCAAAATAATTCGAGTTGCTTGTAGGCGGCCACTGAGTGACAAATCGGTCAGGAACCGATTTGAACAGTACTTGCGCTGCCCGCAGGGTGAGCCTCAGGGATGAGGCTCATTAACCCCTAGGAGCATAGGTAAACTATGTGACTAGGGTGAGCGACAAATCTACTTGGCAGATTTGAACGCTGCTTGCAGCGGCCCCGAAGGGGCGAGGCCCGACATGGGCCGAGTAACGCAGCCAACACCCAAGCAACCTGAAGTATGAAGGGTATAGCGTCTTACAATAATTAATGAACACCATACCCTGCTGGCAATCAATAATCTTGATGCGAAAACACAGATAAAAAAGAATAAATCGCCTGATTTTTGTGGGTTACTACAAATCAGTCGTGCATAAGCATACCGATATACAGCTGTAAAACATCCGACAACTGATTGATCTTAAGACCGGTATTTTTTTCAATACGTTGAAGACGGTAGCGCAGCGTATTGACATGTATATGCAATTGCGCCGCAGTCTGGGTTTGATCGCAGTTATGATGAAAATAGTGGCGCAGCGTATTTCTCAACACGCCTTTTTCATCCTTGCCACTTAAAGATTGCCATGGCCGGGAAAGCTCCTGCGCACGCCAGTCTTCGCCCAAATCACACAACAGCGAAGGTAACGGATAGTCTTCATAAAACAGCGTGCGGTGCTGCAAATTGAGGCGCCGAGCCATGGTTTGCGTTGCTCGAGCAGTAAGAATAGAACGATGTACCCCTTCCTCGCCGGTAAAAAAGCCTCCGACGATCAGGCGCAGATTAAAACGTTTTTGGAGTTCGTGTTGCAGTTGCTGCGCCTGCATACGCTCCTGCTGGGCATCCCACACGCCCTGTTTAACACTAGCCGGACGCAACAACACCAGTTCATTAAAGCTGGTCAAGGTGATTAATGCCTCACGCTGGATGCTCTCTAATATCGCCAGCACCTCTCTCAGCGTCTGAGGTTGCGGTTCGTGCAGTTCCACAATCCAGACAATACGCGGTTGTTGCAGGTCAAGCCCTAAATAGGCCGCCATCGCCTGCCGCGATCCTGGCTCACTCTTTCCTTGTAACAGTTGGTTGGCCAGTTCCTCCCGGTAGCGTTTTTCCCACTGGTACTGATCGAGCATCGCGGCCTGTTCCACCATCAGTTCCGCCGCCATTTTTACCAGCTCAGCGTAGGCACGTACCTCTGCCGGATCGCCAGAAATACCGATTGCTCCTACCAGTTGATTACGGAAACTGAACGGCAAATTGATACCGGGTTGAACGCCTTTCAGGTTGCGTGCCGTGGCCGCGTCAATCTCGACAACGCGGTTTTCCGTCAAGGCCAATACCGCTCCCTCATGGCGCTGATAAAGGCGGGATGCGTTGCCTGAAGCAATAATGACGCCGTTGCTGTCCATCACATTAACTGAGTGGTGAATAATGCTCATCGCACGCTGTACGATTTGACGCGCGGTGGCTTCTTCCAGAAAATTTGCCTGCCTGTTCATGCGACTGTTTCCATCGGCTCAATGAGTGGCTGCCTGCAAAGTACCGTAAGGATCGATGTGTGCGAGTAAAAGAAGCAAAAAAAACGCCAGACATCAAGCCCGGCGTTGTTTACAGCAACATAAAACGGATCAGCCCAGAATGTTCGCCAGCTCAGCGCTCACTTCTGTCACTTTACGGGTACCATCAATTTTATGGTATTCCGTGTTCCCTGCCGCCGCTTCTTGATGGTAGTAAGACACCAGTGGTGCGGTCATCTGATGATATTCCACCAGGCGTTTACGCACGGTCTCTTCCTGATCATCCTTACGGGTGGTCAGATCTTCGCCCGTAACGTCGTCTTTGCCTTCCACTTTCGGCGGATTAAATTTGATGTGGTACACACGCCCTGATGGTGCATGCACACGGCGGCCAACGATACGATCAACGATCAGTTCATCTGGCACGTCAAATTCCAGCACGTAATCCACCTTGATGCCGGCTTCTTTCATCGCGTCAGCCTGAGGAATGGTGCGTGGGAAACCATCCAGCAGGAAGCCGTTACGGCAATCTTCCTGCGTGATGCGCTCTTTCACCAGCGCAATAACCAGCGCATCGGTGACCAGCTTGCCAGCATCCATGATTTCTTTAGCCTGCTTGCCCAGCTCACTTCCGGCCTTCACGGCTGCGCGCAACATATCACCCGTAGAGATTTGCGGAATACCGTATTTCTCCATGATGAATTGAGCCTGAGTACCCTTACCTGCGCCTGGAGCGCCCAGCAGAATGATACGCATTGCGTAAATCCCCTTGCTATGTATTTCCCGCCATCGTTCAGGCCGATACTCGTCATACTTCAAGTTGCAGCCGCTTTGGCCGCCCGTCACTTGAAGTAACCTGATCATTGAACCTGAAGTCTATTGGGTTTGAGTTTTTATAAAATTGCGAAAACACTCAACCTTACCATTTCCGAGGGGGTTGGCTCAAGGTGAGCGAGGGAAATCGATTGCGGAAAAACCTGGCTGAAACGTGGCAAGCAAGATAAAAATTAATACTGAAATGAAGATAATATGCCCCGGACGATCATACCGGGGCACATCTTAGGCATTACGCCGACAATAGCTTATTCATACGGCGGATAAACTGGTTTGGATCTTCCAGCGTGCCGCGCTCTGCCAACAGGGCCTGATCCAACAGCAGGTCGATCCATTCGGCAAATTGTTCGTTATCGCCCACGTCCGAAGCTCGTTTCACCAACGCATGCTCCGGGTTCAACTCGAAGATGTATTTCACTTCCGGCGCGGGTTGCCCTGCAGCCGCAAACAGTTTTGCCATCTGAGTACTCATTTCGTCTGCATCTGTGGTGACAATCGCTGGCGTATCGGTCAAACGATGGGTCAGACGCACATCTTTCACGCGCTCGCCCAACAGCGTTTTGACGCGATCAATGAATGGCTCAAGCTGTTTTTCGGCTTCTTTCTGCTCTTCGGTTTCATCTGCCAGTTTGTTCAACGCTTCATCTGCTTTGCTGACCGACTGGAATACCTTACCGTCAAATTCGGTCAGGTAGCTCATCATCCATTCGTCAATACGATCGGACAGCAGCAGAACCTCGATGCCTTTCTTGCGGAACAACTCCAGATGTGGGCTGCTTTTCGCCGCCGCATAGCTGTCAGCAGTAATGTAGTAAATCTTCTCCTGGCCTTCGGTCATGCGGCCAACATACTCTTCCAGCGAAACGGTCTGCGCCGAGCTGTCATTGTGCGTAGAAGCAAAGCGCAGCAGTTTGGCAATGGCTTCTTTATTGCTGCCGTCCTCCGCTGGGCCTTCTTTCAGCACCAGGCCGAATTGCTGCCAGAATTTCTGGTAGCCTTCAGTATCATCTTTTGCCAGCTTATCCAGCATCTGCAGCACACGTTTAGTCAGTGCGCCACGCAGGCTTTGGGTAACGCGGCTATCCTGCAGGATTTCGCGGGAAACGTTAAGCGGCAGATCGTTGGAATCAATCAGACCACGCACGAAACGCAGATAGTTCGGCATAAACTGCTCGGCGTCATCCATGATAAACACGCGCTGAACATACAGTTTCAGCCCATGCTTGTGTTCGCGATTCCACATATCCCACGGCGCTTGAGCCGGGATATACAGCAGGCTGGTGTACTCCTGCTTGCCTTCAACACGGTTGTGGCTCCAGCTCAGTGGGTCGGTAAAATCATGGGCTATGTGCTTGTAGAACTCTTTGTACTCTTCATCAGTCACGTCTGATTTGCTGCGAGTCCACAAAGCCTGCGCCTTGTTGATTTTCTCCCAAGTGACAGTGTCGTCTTCTTCATTCTTGCTTTCGATCTCTACCGGCAGTGCAATGTGATCGGAGTATTTGCCAATCACTGAACGCAAACGCCAACCGTCAAGGTATTCGTCTTCGCCTTCACGCAAATGCAGGGTAATTTCGGTACCACGATCGGCCTTGCTGATATCGGCAATGGTGTAGTCGCCTTCACCTGCAGACTCCCAGAACACGCCTTCGTCTGCTGATGCACCGGCTGCGCGTGTGCGTACCGTCACTTTGTCGGCAACGATGAATGCCGAGTAGAAGCCAACACCGAATTGACCAATCAGTTGGCTGTCTTTCGCCTGATCCGAACCGATAGACTCTAGGAAGGCTTTGGTGCCAGATTTGGCAATCGTTCCCAGGTTTTCAATCACTTCTTCGCGATTCATGCCGATGCCGTTATCGGCAATCGTCAGGGTACGCTTGTCTTTATCAAAAGAGAGGCGTACGCGTAGCTCACCGTCACCTTCATAGAGTTCAGGTTTGGAAAGCGCACGGAAGCGTAATTTGTCGGCGGCATCGGAAGCGTTGGAGATCAGCTCACGCAGGAAAATTTCTTTGTTGGAGTACAGCGAATGAATCATCAAATGAAGTAACTGTTTTACTTCAGACTGGAACCCACGGGTTTCTTGACCTTTCATACTCATTGATAACCTCAAAGACAGTAACGACCAAATCAGACAATGCGTATCAAATGGGGTTAACCAAGCGGTTTTTCAAGCGGCTGACGGGTAAATTTTTGGCAAGTGAGAACGGGGCAGAGAACCGCCCCGCAGAGAAACATCAGAATTTGATCGCGTGGCGCCCAGCCAGAGAGTGCGACAGTGTGGTGCCGTCAACCATCTCTAGCTCACCGCCCACCGGGACACCGTGGGCAATTCGGCTGGCAAGTACGCCGTACTGACCGCACATTTCTGCAATGTAGTTCGCCGTGGCATCCCCCTCAACCGTTGGGTTGGTTGCAAGGATAACCTCTGTGATGGTTTCCTTTTCCAGCCGCTGTTCCAGCCGATCAAGGCCAATATCACCAGGACCAATACCATCCAGCGGTGATAGGTGCCCCATCAACACAAAGTAGCGCCCGGCAAACTGGCCAGTCTGTTCAATAGCGTGAATATCCGCCGGGCTCTCCACAATGCAGATCTGACCATTTTGCTGACGACGTGGGTTGTTGCAAATGGTACAGGTATCCTGCTCGGTGAAGGTGCGGCAATCGGCACAGTGGCCAATTTCCGACATTGCACGAGTCAACGCCTGCGCCAGGCGCATTCCCCCGCTGCGATCGCGTTGCAGCAACTGAAACGCCATACGCTGCGCCGACTTGGGGCCAACACCCGGCAGGCAGCGCAACGCCTCCATCAAGGATTCCAGAAGCGGGCTGGTTTGCATCAGAACGGCATCTTAAAGCCGGGTGGCAGTTGCATCCCATTGGATACAGACGCCATTTTCTCTTTTTGGGTCTCTTCGATGCGGCGTGCTGCGTCATTGAACGCTGCAGCGATCAAATCTTCCAGCATTTCTTTGTCATCTTCCATCAGGCTTGGGTCAATTTCCACGCGGCGGCAGTTGTGCGCCCCGTTGATGGTCACTTTCACCAGGCCAGCACCGGATTCGCCAGTTACTTCCAATTTGGCAACTTCTTCCTGCATCTGCTGCATTTTTTCCTGCATTTGCTGGGCTTGCTTCATCAGGTTACCCAGACCGCCTTTACCAAACATAGTCGTCTCTCATTGCATTGGCAGCGCACTGTGCGCCGCGTTAAATAGGGCGAATACTCTCTTCATCGAGATCTGCGTCGAAGAACCGGCGCAGCGTCTGAATATTGGTATCCGCAACGATGGACTGGCGAGCCTGCGCCAGCTTTTCCTCATAAATAGCTTGCCGCCACTCCAGCGGGGTCCGCTCCGCCGGATTATCGTCTTCCACCACGGTGAGTTCAACTGCGCTACCGTATAATTCACCGAGTGCCTCTGCCAGCGTCTTTTGCGCTGAAGGTGAATTCAGATGGCGCTGCGAAGAGCGCAAGTGGAGACAAATACGGCCTGGCTCCAACTGCTGTTTAAAAGCGTTCAATGCCAATTGCTGAACTAGCTTCGGTATTTTCAGTTGGTCGATTTCCGCCGCCCAAGGATCGCGTGCTAGAGATTCAACCACCAGTTTAGCTGACAATTCGGGTGTTTTTTCATGCTCAAGCGCCGTACGTAACGCTTTTGGCGTTGCCACTGGTTCCGGCGCGGCCTCAGGTTCAGTTTGCGCCCGCCAGCGATAAGCCTCCGGCTTGGCCGGTTTTTCTGCCACACGCTTCTCAGCCTGACGTTGCTGGCTGCGCTCGGTCACTGAAGCCAACCGCTCCAGTGCCGAGGTTACCGGCTGCGCTTTTCCTGGCGCCGCCGGCTCATTCTTTTTTGGGGTAGATGCCCCCTGCTGCCGTAGCAACTGGGTTCGCGCCTTTAACAATTGCGCGGTAGCATCGGGTAAATTCGTTGAGGGGTTACTCTGCGCCGGTGCGCCTTGCCCTAACGGTGGTGGCGTATCCTGAAGATTCGGTTGTGCCGTAGCGGCTGTATTCACTTGTGGCGGTGCTATCTGAACGGTTGCTGTGACTGCAGGTTCCGGGATCGTGGCTTTGGGATGAAACGCCAGTGCACGCAGCAGGGTCATTTCAACCCCCATGCGACGATCGGGCGCATAAGCCAGTTCTTTGCGACCGTTCAGCAGGATTTGATAATAAAGCTGTACGTCAGCCGGTGGTAATGTGCGTGCCAATTCACGTAACCGCTGTTCGATGACCGCAAAGTGATTGTCCAGCATCGATGGTAGTAATTGTACCATGGCGACGCGATGCAATAACGCCAGCGTTTCTACCAGCAGGCTTTCCCAATCCACACCGCGCGAGGCCGCCTGAGCAACCTGAACCATGACTTTTTCCCCGTCGGCACTGACCAGTGCTTCCAGAATGGCCAGTGGCTGCTCATCGTCTAACGTACCGAGCATCTGGCTGACCGTGTCAGTGGTGACTTGCCCTTGCCCCATAGCAATTGCCTGGTCGGTCAAACTAAGGGCGTCACGCATGCTGCCATCGGCGGCCCTTGCCAAAAGTTGCAGTGCACGAGCATCACTGGTGATGTGCTCGGCTTGCAAGATGGTTTCCAACTGAAGGCGGATCTGGTCTACATCCATTGCCTTGAGGTGGAATTGCAGGCAACGCGACAGGATAGTCACCGGAAGCTTCTGTGGGTCGGTGGTTGCCAGCAGGAATTTAACGTGCGAGGGCGGCTCTTCCAGCGTTTTCAGCAAAGCATTGAAGCTGTGGCGGGAGAGCATGTGAACTTCGTCGATCAGATAGACCTTGAAACGGCCACGTGCAGGGGCATATTGCACGTTATCCAACAGATCGCGCGTATCTTCCACTTTGGTTCTGGAAGCCGCGTCTATCTCAATCAGATCGACAAATCGCCCCTGTTCGATCTCACGGCAGTTATCACATTGCCCACAAGGTGTTGCAGTGATGCCCGTTTCACAATTGAGGCCTTTAGCCAGCAGACGCGCGATGGTGGTTTTACCTACGCCACGCGTGCCCGAGAACAGATAGGCGTGATGGATCCGCCCAAGCTTTAGGCCATTGGCCAGCGCAGTGAGGACATGTTCCTGTCCTACCACATCAGCAAACGTTTGAGGGCGCCACTTACGGGCTAAAACCTGATAGCTCATTAATACCGGAGATGTCGAGTAATCTGGAGGGCCATGCTAACACAGCCCCGCGACGATCCGCGAGGCCGATATGGTATCAGGCTGTCTCTCTGATGTTAGCTGACGCCGATGGCAGTCAATCCAGAGGCACAACCAGGCGATTACAGATCAGTGGCCTGCAAAGTTAACCAGGCAGTAACACTCAATGCCCAAGCCGTTCAGGCGCGTTTCACCGCCGAGATCCGGCAGGTTGATAATGAATGCCGCATCCTTCACTTCCCCACCCAGACGACGGATGAGCGTAGCAGTAGCCTCAATCGTGCCGCCAGTAGCCAACAGATCGTCCACCACCAGCACTTTGTCTCCTGCCACGATGGCATCGGTATGAATTTCCAGTTTGTCAGTGCCGTATTCCAACTCATAGCTTTCACTTAAAGTGGCTCGTGGCAATTTACCTGGCTTACGTACCGGTATAAAACCAACGCCTAATGCCAGTGCAACCGGCGCACCGAACAGAAAACCACGCGCTTCAGTACCGACCACTTTGGTGACGCCCGTATCACGGTAACGCTCAACCAACAGCTCAATGCTGGACGCATAGGCAAGCGGGTTTTCCAACAGGCTGGTCACATCACGGAACAGAATACCCGGCTTAGGGTAGTCGGGAATGGTTTTGATACTGTCTTTAATATACTGAAGCTGCTGCGCAGTCGCGGTCATAGTTATTGCCTGATAAAACGCTCTGATAACTTCCACACAGGCTTTCAACTGCCACCGTTAGCGAAAAAAACGGCGGAAGGATACCTGCGCACGAAAACGCTCAAATCTATGCAAATTGCCAGATAAATGCAACCGACGCAGCACGATCAGCGCTGTTTTTGTTGCGACAGGTCAATTACCGGCAGTCGCAAGATGAACGTCAGTAATATAACCATCATCACCATCAGCACAATGCGCACCCACCAGAGCTTTACCAACCAGAATGACGCGGCAAACGTCAGCACAATAACCAATACGGCTTTCCACTTAGCCCCCGGAGGTAAAGCACGGTGCCGCTGCCAATGGCGTAAATAGGCACCGAACCAGGAACGGTATAGCAGCCAGTGATGGAAACGGGGTGAGGAACGGGCAAAGCACCAGGCAGCCAGCAACAGGAAGGGTGTGGTCGGCACCAGCGGCAATACCACGCCAAGCGTTGCCAACACTACGGCCAGCCAACCCAGAATAATCAACAACCAACGAGTCATGCCTTTCCTTGTCCTTCATAATGGCAACTTACTGTAGCACCTGTATCCATTGTTCGGCCAGTTGGCAGGTTTATCCAGTGGACACTTGTTTCACAAACCGTTCACGGGCAAGCTTAGGCTCTGACTGCTTTATAAAGGGAACTCCCGTGAGTACGCACCGCCTTTTACAGACGCTAGAACAGCAAATAGCTGCATTAGCGAGCGAAATTCAGCCAAGAGGCGACGTTTCAATCCGACAGGCAAGGTTCGATGTTGCGCTTTTCTCCAACCACGGTACGCGATTGCGTGATTATCTGGCAGAGGTACAGAAGAATTTTGCTCAGTTGCAGGCAGCAGTAAGTAGCAACCGTAACGCTCATGTTGCTTTTCTGGCGGAAAAACTGGTGGCTCAACTCACTGCGCTGCAGCGCGAACTGGCAACTCAAACGTTACGGCGCAAAAACCAGCCGAAGGAAGTGGTAGACGTCGATCTATATCACAAGCTTGCCGAACATCAGGACTATGAACGCCGTTTGATATCCATGATCGAGGATCGTGAAAGCCTGCTCGGCCAGCAGACTACCTTCGCTGCACAAAAGAAACTACAGCAGGAACTGGCAACGATCGAAGGCAGACTCGTGCGTTGCAGGCAAGCATTGGCACGTATTGAGCGCAGCATAGAACGAAAAGAAAACGGTTTTTGAATATTTATCACATTATTTTAATGATTATTCCCCTCCTCGCTGTATGTTCTCTATACTCAGCTTAGAAACTGCACCTATTTTTTTACTTCGAGTTGTCACAAACTCAGAAAGACAATAGGCGATGAACATTACACCAATACAAACGTTGGACTTATGTCGATAGAAAACGCTTCACCGGAATTGCAACTGGCCGTAGATTTAATCTACCTGCTGGAATGTAACGAGATCGACCCTGCAACTGCGCTGGCTGCCCTTGACATCGTCAGAAGAGATTTTCAGGAGAAGATGCAACATGCGGGCACAACAACTCCTTATTTGCCCATGGGCCAATAATCATAGCCCACTAGCATATATTCCCATGCTCAAGTGATATCACCCGTCAGGCTAGGCTTTCGTCCCCTGCTGCCTGCGTCCTCTTAACCTCTTGAACTTCACTACCCTGTTGGTTATGCAGATACACTTCTAACTGGTTGAAGGCAATGTTGATACCATTCTCGCGGCATAAGCGATCGATTGAACGATTCAATTCATCTACGGTGTAGCTGCGATCGCGTAACTCGCGCACGTACAAACGCAGTTCATGATCCAGCGTGCTGGCACCAAAGTTGAGGAAAAACACCATTGGCTCAGGATCGGTCATAACACGCGGGTTCTCACGCGCCGCCTGCAGTAACACGGCTTTGACCTTATCCAGATCGGAACCATACGCCACCCCAACTTTAATCAACACGCGGGTAATGGTGTCCGATAATGACCAGTTAATCAGCCGCTCTGTCACAAATGCCTTATTGGGAATAATCACCTCTTTGCGATCAAAATCAGTGATAGTGGTAGCTCGAATGCGGATCTTACTGACGGTACCCGAAAATGTTCCGATGGTGATGGTATCGCCGATACGAACTGGACGCTCAAAGAGAATAATCAGGCCAGAAACGAAGTTGGCAAAAATCTCCTGTAAACCGAATCCTAACCCAACCGACAACGCTGCAACCAGCCACTGTAACTTGTCCCAAGAAACACCTAACGACCCCAGTGCGGTTAGCGTTCCCACCGCAGTAATCAAATAGGTCAGGATGGTGGTAATGGCATAGGATGTCCCCTGCCGCAATTGTAATCGCGACAGTACCAGCACCTCCAACAGCCCCGGCAAGTTACGCGTCATTACGTATGCAACCATCAGCGCAACCAGCGCGACAAGCATGTTTCCCAGCGTCACCGCTTGAGGTATCACGTTGCCTGCCACATTGCTGGTGTAATGCCACAGTGAAATGCTGTCGAGATAGGAGATTACGGTCACCAGATCCGACCAAATTGCATAAAATGCGCTGGCGAAGATCAGGAACAACACCATGGTGGTTAACCGCAGTGATTGCTGGTTGATTTGATCCAACGCTAATGGCGGCTCTTCTATCGGTTCAACGCCCTCCGCGCCTTCTTTCTCTTTTGCCAGATTCTGGCGACGAACTACCGCACGGCGATAAGCCAAACGGCGAGCAGCTACACCCAGGCCGCGGATTGCCGTCTGATAAACAATGTTCCAGAGAAAAAAGAGATAAAGGCTGTCAATCCAGCGCCCTGCCAGACGCAATGTCGTATAGAAATAGCCCGCAAACATCAGCCCCAGCAGGATCGCTGGCGTAGCTGCAAGCGTCGTCACCATCAATAGTCTTACCGTGTGTGCGCCTTTTTCACGCCAACCATCGCGGCAAATCGGGAACATCAGCACCGTTAATAGCCCAAGAGTCAGGATCACCACCACCTGACCAATAACATCTTCCACCAGATGCAATGGCGCTTTTTCCCCCAATACTGACCAGAAAATCAGCGGTAACAGGGCCAGACCAAGCCGTATTGTCTGACGGCGATAATGCGCACAGCGATCGATGGGGGCATTAAAGTGGCGCTCCGAAATCCCTCCAGGTGCCAACATACGGAAGGTAAAACCAAAAATCAGCCAGAATAACGCCAGCTTCTGTGATAATTCCCACAGGAAATCGCTAATGCTGAAATCTGCCCGATAGAGCCACAACCCAGCACCCAGAATTAACAGTGTGCCGGGTAGAACCTTTAGCAGCGTCAACAGGATAGCTTTGGGAGTATGCAGTTGAGTATCACGTTTTAGTTGGCCCACATCATTGGCCAGCTTCTGCAAATGGGCATCGATCAGATGGTAACGCCAGCGCAGCAATCCAATGGCAGTCAGCAATGGAATGAGAAAAACCAGTGCCCGCAGGCCACCTGAAACTAACTGCCTGGGCTCAAATTTGAAATCCAGCCTGGTCACTTGCGCTTTCACCGCCTCCGGTAAGCCTTTCAGCCAAGTCAGATCGATAGGTTTATTACTGTTAACCCAGAAAATCTGCTGTGTCAGTGTGTCTTGTAACGAGTTATAAACACTGGTCAGTTGTTGTTGATTAAGCTGCAAATTAATAGCTAGCGATAACTGGTTACTCAACTGACGATTCAGTTGATCGAGTAACTCTCTGCGCATATCAATAATTTCGCTCAACGCATCGACGACTTCACCAGCAGCTTTCTCTTTACTGTCGGCCACCAGTTTATTAATGAAGTC
Organism: Serratia aquatilis; assembly: GCF_044865145.1. Lineage (NCBI taxonomy): Bacteria > Pseudomonadati > Pseudomonadota > Gammaproteobacteria > Enterobacterales > Yersiniaceae > Serratia > Serratia aquatilis. Next base: position 3,954,019 of record NZ_CP173186.1, read on the forward strand.
ATCGCCTCTGAACAATTCATCACGCTGTTGGTTAATTTCAAACTGTTCCAGCCGCAAATCACCAATGCGGTTACTCATATCCGAAACCAGTGTGCCCGGTGGTAGGCTTTGCTGTTGCTGATAAAGAATGCGCGACAAAACCAGGCTACCTTTCAGCACCTGGATCTGTTCTTTCAGGTTCTGTTCCGATTGCAAACCCCGATCGAGCCAGTTCTTTACCTGAATGTTTTTCTGAAACAGCGTGTTGCTTTCTTCCGTGGCGCTAATCAAGCGCTGGCTGATTTGACGGTTGACGTTGAGTTCTTTACTGACCAGCTTATCGTTCTGAATATCCGTAGCGTCTTCCGGGCTCAGGGCCTCTTTTGCGGTTTTTTCCGACAGCGTCAAACGTTTGCTGTTCACTACGTCCTGTAAAACCTGTACCCGATGATCCAGCGCCTCAATACTCATGGTGGTGTAATCACGCTGTTTCTGCAGCAAATCCTGCAACGTGGTATTACCTTCCAGGCTTTTACGCTGCAAATCAATTTCGGCATTGAGCAACGTCTGCTCAGTATTGAGCATTATCTGCTGGCTGGTGCGCAGCAGTTCTTTTCCAGGTGCTCGGTCATTGAGTAGTTTACGGATTTCCTGCAGACGTTGAGAGGCATTGTACATACCGCTCTGTACACGCTCCGGTTGAGTTTGTAGCGAGATAAGCTGGCTATTATAGGTAGAGAGGCTTTCCTGCGCATCCTGCAGCTCATCCAGCGTTTGGTATAGGCGGCGTTCCAACTGACGCAAGGAAAGCGGCATCAGTTCAGAGCGGGTGACAGCTTCATTGGCGGGATTTTTCAGTGCCTCTATGTCTCTCATCACCTGCTGTAACTTCGCTGGCGCCTGTTGAAGCTGCTGCTTGAGCTGATTGGCTTCTTGCCTGGTATGCTCAATAGCATCAAGCAGTTCCATGGTGCGAGCCAAGTCCTGTTGAGAGAGTTTTTCTGCTGGAGTCAGGGCTTTCTGCTTGTTCAATGCATCAATCTGGCTTTGAATGTCAGCGCGCGAAGGCAAATCACCACTCGGCCCCGCGTAGGCACTTGGCAGCAGAAAAAGTGTGGCGAGTAACAGCAGAAATGGCACGATTAATCGGGGCATGGCAACACCAGTATGTTTGGAATCAGCCAAATAGGAGAGAGCAATACGCCAGCGACACATGATTTAACGTCGGTTTGACAATGAAGCACCCAGATTACCATGCGCAAAGAGCATCAATGAACAACAAATACGTTGCTGATGATGAACCGCAGGGCTAAAGGCTGTGTCTCTGTTTCAGATCAACGCCGCAGGTGGTTGATTGAGAACACAGCCTAATACGCATCAGAAAGTGAGTACTTTTTCCGCTGCCAGTGTCCACTGAGCCAGTTCCACCAGCGTGCCAATCTCTACGCCATCCGCCAATGTCAAATTACTGATACCTCGCGCGTCAGCACAAGTTTTACACAGTTTAACCGGTACCTGCTGAGCGGTAAGGATCTCCAGCATCTGTTGCAGATGGTACCCCTCACGCGGTTGCTGCCCAGCAATGCCTGCCACGACAGCATCAGACATCAAAAAAAGTTTAAGATTGAGATCGGGTTGCTGCTCTTTAAGGGTTATAGACAGTCGTAACGCGTTGAACAACGACTCCTGACCGTAAGCGGCACCGTTGGCAATCATTAAAACGGATGACATAACCTGTTCTCCTTATATGCTTATGAGTCTTTCTGCGCAGGCGGCTTCATGCGTAAAGAGGGACTTAACTGCGCCATTTCAATAAAAGTATCTACTAATACACCCGCTTCAGCTTTCAGATCAAAGCTTTCCGGTGTGAATAACCAGTTTTCCATCAGGCCAGTCACATAGGCACGAAGTACGATAGCCGCACGGCGAGTATGAAGATCGGCCGGGAGTTGGCCATGTTCCATGCTATCGAGGAGAACCCTTTCGATACGTTCATAACTCTCGAGGTATAACACTTTGCGCGCTTCGTGCAACGGCATCATTTCGCCAATAAACTCGCATTTGTGAAAAAGGATCTCCATTAATGCGCGGCGTCGGCAGTCATCAACCGTAGCGGTAAGAATGTAAATCAGAATTTCTCTTAAAATACGCAGTGGATTATCGGGAAACTTTGCTTGATACTCTATTTCCAGATCGCCTATTTTTGACTCTGACAGCTCCCAAACTTCGTTAAGCAGGTCCACTTTATTTTTGAAATGCCAGTAAATTGCCCCCCGCGTAACGCCCGCTGCGGTTGCAATATCTGTCAGCGATGTAGCTGAAACGCCACGTTCAGAGAATTCTCTTACCGCGGCGTCAAGGATCTGCTGTCGTGTTTCTAGCGCCTGCTGTTTGGTTTTTCGTGCCATGACGTTGTTTTTTAGGGGGGGTATGATTTACATACATTCGCGAATGTATGTACCATAGCACGCACAATAAATTTACGCAGCAATGGGTTTAAAAGCTTGTGATCCATTGATCAATTTGAAATCGGACACTTGAGGTTTTTCTATGAACAAAAACAGAGGGTTAACGCCTCTGGCGGTAGTTCTGATGCTTTCATTCGGCCTAGTGCTTACAGGATGTAATGATAAAGAAAACCAGCAACAAGGTGCCAAGCCCCCAATGCCTACCGTTGGCGTGGTCACATTGAAGGCTGAACCTCTCAATATTACTACCGATCTTCCTGGCCGCACCTCTGCTTATCGCGTCGCCGAAGTTCGCCCTCAGGTAAGCGGTATCATCCTGAAGCGTAACTTTACTGAAGGCAGCGATATCAAGGCGGGAGTTTCACTGTATCAAATCGATCCGGCTACCTATCAGGCGGCTTACGACAGTGCTAAAGGCGAACTGGCCAAAGCGCAAGCAGCAGCGGAAATCGCTTCTCTGACGGTAAACCGCTATAAACCGTTGCTGGGCACCAATTTTATCAGTAAGCAAGACTTCGATACCGCAGTTTCCACGCAAAACCAGGCTAATGCCGCCGTTATTGCAGCCAAAGCCGCTGTAGAAACTGCCCGTATCAACCTGGCCTATACCAAAGTTACCTCGCCTATTTCAGGCCGTATTGGTAAATCAGCGGTAACCGAGGGTGCGTTGGTCACCTCCGGTCAGGCAAACGCGTTGGCGACCGTACAGCAGTTGGATCCGATGTATGTCGATGTCACGCAATCCAGCAACGATTTTCTTCGTTTGAAACGCGAACTGGCTGACGGCACTCTGCAGCAGGAAAACGGCAAGGCCAAAGTGAAGTTACTGCTTGAGAATGGGCAGGAATATGCACATGAGGGCACGCTGGAATTCTCCGATGTTACCGTTGATGAAACCACCGGTTCCATCACCATCCGTGCCATTTTCCCTAACCCGAACGATGGGTTACTACCAGGCATGTTCGTACGTGCACGTCTGGAAGAAGGGGTTCGCAGCGATGCATTGCTGGTTCCGCAACAGGGTATAACACGTAACCCTCGCGGTGAAGCAACGGCACTGGTCGTTGGTGCAGACGATAAAGTGGAAGTTCGTACGCTGACCGCTTCTCAGGCAATTGGGGATAAATGGTTGGTGACTGCCGGGCTGAAACCTGGCGATCGCGTCATTGTTACCGGCCTGCAGAAAGTCAGACCGGGTGCTCAAGTGAAGGCACAAGAGGCTGACAGCCAAGCGTCTGGCGAGCCACAAGCTGCGTCTGAACCCGCGAAGAAGTCTTAAAAAGGAGCCGGTAATACATGGCTAAGTTCTTTATAGATCGCCCCATTTTTGCGTGGGTAATCGCCATCATCATTATGCTGGCAGGTATCCTGTCGATAATGAAGCTGCCTATTGCGCAATATCCTACGATTGCGCCACCGGCAGTGACGATTTCCGCGAACTACCCGGGCGCAGACGCGAAAACAGTGCAGGATACAGTGACGCAGGTCATCGAGCAGAACATGAACGGTATCGATAACCTGCTGTACATGTCCTCAAGCAGTGACTCGTCAGGCAGTGTTCAGATCACACTCACCTTCGACTCTGGTACCGATCCGGATATCGCTCAGGTACAGGTGCAGAACAAACTGCAACTGGCTATGCCGCTGTTGCCACAGGAAGTGCAGCAACAAGGCGTCAGCGTTGAGAAATCAAGCAGCAGCTTCCTGATGGTTGCCGGTTTTATTTCTGAAGACGGGAGTATGACGCAGGAAGATATCGCGGACTATGTAGGTTCCAACATCAAGGATCCAATCAGCCGTACTTCCGGTGTTGGTACCGTGCAGCTGTTTGGCTCCCAATATGCGATGCGCATCTGGCTCGATCCAAACAAGCTTAACAACTTCCAGTTAACCCCTGGGGATGTTATTGCAAGTATCCGCGTCCAGAACAACCAGATCGCAGCAGGCCAGCTTGGTGGTACACCGCCGGTGAAAGGCCAGCAGTTGAACGCATCAATCATTGCGCAGACCCGCCTGACCTCGCCGGAAGAGTTCAGTAAGATCTTGCTGAAAGTCAATGCTGATGGTTCGCAGGTGCGTCTGAGTGACGTTGCCAAGGTCGAGCTGGGCGGTGAGAGCTACAACGTGATCGCCCGCTACAACGGTAAACCCGCCTCCGGTATCGGTATCAAACTGGCTACCGGCGCCAATGCGTTGAATACTTCATCTGCAGTTAAAGCCGAACTGGCCAAGCTGGAACCGTTCTTCCCTTCCAGCCTAAAAGTGGTTTACCCCTACGACACCACCCCATTCGTTAAAATCTCCATTTATGAAGTGGTAAAAACGCTGGTTGAAGCGATCATTCTGGTGTTTATGGTGATGTATCTGTTCCTGCAAAACTTCCGCGCCACGTTGATCCCAACGATCGCTGTACCGGTAGTCTTGTTGGGCACATTTGCAATACTGGCGACCTTCGGGTATTCGATCAACACCCTGACGATGTTCGCGATGGTACTAGCCATCGGCCTGCTGGTTGACGATGCCATCGTCGTGGTGGAAAACGTTGAACGTGTGATGGCGGAAGAAGGCTTGCCGCCTAAAGAAGCCACCCGCAAGTCGATGGATCAGATCCAGGGTGCTCTGGTAGGTATCGCGCTAGTGCTGTCGGCGGTGTTCGTCCCAATGGCCTTCTTCGGTGGCTCAACCGGTGCTATCTACCGTCAATTCTCGATTACTATCGTTTCGGCGATGGTGCTGTCGGTGCTGGTAGCGCTCATTCTGACACCGGCGCTTTGCGCCACGATGCTCAAACCGATTGCCAAAGGCGATCATGGTGCGACTACCGGATTCTTCGGCTGGTTTAACCGCATGTTTGAGAAGAGCACCCATCATTACACCGATAGCGTAGCAAACATCTTGCGCAGCACTGGCCGTTATCTGGTGATTTATGTGCTGCTGGTAATCGCCATGGGCCTGATGTTCCTGCGTCTGCCTTCTTCGTTCCTGCCGGAGGAAGATCAGGGCATGCTGTTGTCCATGGTGCAACTCCCTGCAGGTGCTACACAGGAACGAACCCAGAAAGTGCTGGATGAAGTAAACGATTACTTCCATACCAATGAGAAAGACAACATTAACTCCGTGTTTACTGTTAACGGTTTTGGTTTCAGCGGACAGGGGCAGAATACCGGTTTGGCCTTCGTCAGTCTGAAAGACTGGTCTGAACGTCATGGCCCGCAAAATAAGGTGGCCGCGATTGTAGGGCGAGCGATGGGGGCGTTTTCTCAGATCAAGGACGGTATGGTATTCGCCTTTAATCTGCCAGCAATCATTGAACTGGGTAGCGCAAGCGGCTTTGACTTCCAGTTGATCGATCAGGCTAACCTGGGCCATGACAAACTGACTGCGGCTCGAAACCAGCTGTTAGGTATGGCAGCACAACATCCTGACATGCTGGTCGGTATGCGTCCGAACGGTCTCGAAGATACGCCACAGTTCAGGCTGGAAATTGACCAGGAAAAAGCGCAGGCACTGGGTATTTCCCTCAGTGATATCAACACCACTCTGAGCGCGTCTTTAGGTGGGGCTTACGTTAACGATTTTATCGATCGTGGCCGTGTGAAGAAGGTTTACCTGCAGGCTGAAGCGCCGTTCCGTATGTTACCAAGTGATATTGATAACTGGTATGTGCGTGGTAGCACCGGCCAAATGGTTCCGTTCTCCTCATTCTCCAGTGCCAAATGGGAGTTCGGTTCACCTCGTCTGGAACGCTATAATGGTCTGCCATCCATGGAGATCCTCGGTCAGGCAGCTCCGGGTAAGAGTAACGGTGAAGCCATGAACCTGATGGAAGAACTTGCAGGCAAACTACCAAGCGGCATAGGTTATGATTGGACCGGCATGTCTTATCAGGAACGCCTATCCGGTAACCAGGCTATGTCTCTGTATGTAATATCGCTGGTAGTGGTGTTCTTGTGTCTGGCTGCACTATACGAGAGCTGGTCTATTCCATTCTCGGTAATGCTGGTCGTCCCATTAGGTATTGTGGGCGCGTTGTTGGCCACAACAATGCGAGGGCTGGAAAATGATGTTTATTTCAAAGTAGGCCTGCTGACCACCATTGGGCTTTCGGCGAAAAACGCAATATTGATAGTGGAATTTGCCAAAGACCTGATGGAAAAAGAAGGTAAAGGGCTGATCGAAGGTACGTTGGAGGCTGTTCGTATGCGTCTGCGCCCTATCCTAATGACTTCTTTAGCCTTTATTCTGGGGGTTCTGCCGCTGGTTATCAGCAGTGGTGCGGGCTCTGGTGCTCAAAACGCGGTAGGTACCGGTGTTATGGGGGGAATGATAGCCGCAACCGTATTGGCTATTTTCTTTGTACCGGTGTTCTTTGTGGTGGTCCGCCGCCGCTTCGGCAAAAAGTCTGAAGATCTGGAACATACCCACCCGGTTAAGCATCACTGATTCTTTTCTGGTTAAAACCGAAGGCCGCTTTCAGAGCGGCCTTTTCTTTGCCTGTCATTTCATTGGTGAAAATAATTCTCATTAAAAAATGCATTTTACTGTTGAACATGAATCTGAGGAGATGCATAATTATTGTTATATTATAACATAACAGATGAGTTGATTATGAAAACTGGCATTCACCCAGACTACCGCACCGTGGTCTTCCACGATCTCAGTGCTGATACCTACTTCAAAATAGGTTCGACCATCAAGACCGAACGTACTATCGACCTTGATGGAGAAAGCTTACCTTATGTCACTATTGACGTCTCTTCCGCTTCCCATCCTTACTTTACCGGTAAGCAGAAAGAGTTCTCGAAGGAAGGCAGCACCGCACGCTTCCAGAAACGTTTTGGCCGGTTGATCGGCAGCAGAAAATAACGAGGGATTATTATGCAAGTCTTGAGTTCATTGCGTTCGGCAAAGAATCGCCATCCGGATTGTAAAATTGTACGCCGCCATGGGCGTATCTACGTGATCTGCAAGTCCAACCCACGTTTCAAAGCGGTACAAGGCTATAAGAAAAAACGTTAATACCGGGCTTTCTATCTGCCGTCTAAACCCCGTTACCGCTTAGCGGGGTTTCTATCTTGTTCCTGCACTCCCTCTAAAACCTTGGCCAGCACGCTCAGCAGAGACCCGCAGTCGCGTAATCCTCATCTCCCGCATCAAAACACTGCTCTTCACTTTAGGCCCCCCACTGCCCTAGGATATTTCCAATGCAAGCAAAATAACGTTATTCAACGAAAAGTTTGCCCACTAAGGAGAGAAAAGGAGTAAGATAGGGGGCTAGTATGTAGGCCATCCAGATAGCCGTTATGCCGATCATTTGCCCTGAAGTAAACACGCTTTCAATGAGCAATTTAGTGAAAGTGTTTATTGAACAATGGCCTGAGTTGACGCCTGTCCTGATAGCAATGGTGTTTTTTGCTTTGGCAATACCCATTTTGTTGTAGGGTCTTAGAGCAGATCAACAAAAACGAGTATTCAATGAGTTACTTCCAGCATCGGTCAATTTTTAGCGCATACTTGGATATCAGCCGTGGCAAACACATTAATGACGTTGTTATTTTTACCCTGTGGGAAAAGGGTTTGGTTTTTTGCTCCATCGGTAACATATGTTCTTCTACTATTGATGAATTGTAAGTTTAGGTAATAGTAAAATGCCAGATGGTAAAAAATGATTTATATTTATTATGCAGGAAGCTTATTAAGTCACTACATGTATCAAGCTTCTTTTGCTTATACTTTAAATAATTCGTGTTACATGAAGGAGGCAAGCTCGAGAGCCCCTGAAGCATAGAGAGCTATGTGACTGGAGCTCGTAGGTGCAGCCAACACGCATGCGGCGTGGAGTATAACGAGTATATGGTGTAAGTCAGTGTACTCACAGAGTGTTATCAACACCGATATTAAGACTGACGGGGGATGATATGGATGAGTATTCGCCAAAAAGGCACGATATTGCTCAACTCAAGTTCTTGTGTGAAAATTTGTCTGACGAAGGCATCGCTACCTTGGGTGACAGCCATCATGGTTGGGTAAACGATCCTACGTCTTCCGTCAATCTCCAGCTTAATGAGCTGATTGAACATATTGCTTCATTTGTAATGAGTTTTAAAATTAAATACGTGGAAGAAAGTGATTTGTCGGGGGTAGTTGAAGAATACCTCGACGATACCTATACTCTGTTCAGTAGTTACGGTATTAATGACTCAGACTTACGCCGTTGGGAAAAAACCAAGGCGCGAACATTCAGAATGTTCTCAGGAGAGGGCACCTGTACCACAATGAAAACTTAGAGGATAATTATCCTCAATTAATTCTACAGTTAATAAGATTAAAGGTTACCATGACTAAAATTGACTATTTGATGCGTTTGCGTAAATGCACTACGATTGAAACTCTTGAACGTGTTATTGAGAAAAACAAGTACGAGCTATCTAACGATGAGCTGGAGCTTTTCTACTCCGCGGCAGACCATCGCCTTGCTGAGCTGACCATGAACAAGCTGTACGATAAAATCCCCGTAGCTGTTTGGAAATACGTAAGATAATCAAAGAAATTAGCGTTGAGCCGATGATATTATCTGCATCGATCTTTGATCTGGTTAGTATTTTTTGAATTTTGAAAGATTGCTTCTTTGCTGGAAATGCTGCGGAAGCAATTGAAATAGGTTTTCAATTAATTTTGGTGAACTGTGTTTTGTACAGCGCTACGGCGTTTCTGTGCCCTAAGACTATTGCCGCTGCAAATGAAAGTGGTTAATTATCCATCATCTAAGTGTATGATATAAAGCTGTAGCAAAATAGTAATCATTAATAGTAAAAGTAGTGATCCGTATAAAGTTTAAAAAGTCGTCATGATAACGTATTGTTTAATTTAGATGGCGGTTTCTTGCCACTGACCACTCCGGCAGGCTGACATTCCCTTTCAAAAATGCCGCAATATCTCTGCGGGCAATGTGACGCTATGGTAAACAGCGCAAAGTGTTGGTCAGATTTTATCCGTGAGATGTTGCTTTACTGCAATCGTGAAGCGTTATGAGCAGATAATCGGCGTCAGCCGGTGCATTTTTGAATCGCAGAATAGAATTGGGTGGGAGCCCTGCCAGCTACATCCCGGCACACACGTCACCTGCTACGGCTGCTTCCTTCCGGATCTGACCGAGTTCACAAGTTAGTGTTGCGGGAGAACCAACAGGGCCCCCATTGACGGCTTCATTAACTTACGAAGCGGTGGGCATTATCGGTGATGGCTAACCAAATAGCAAGCCAACCCAGAGCAACCGCTGTTTTCTTACCCACTCCGGCTGTGGCACACTTCACTAACGGTTTTTACAGCAGGAAGAGAAGTATGGCACTTGAAGACGCCACATTTCGTCAACGCGTATTTCACGTGATTGCCGCTATACCCTATGGCAAGGTAACCACCTACGGCGAAGTGGCGAGGTTGGCCGGCTCATCACGTGCAGCGAGGCAGGTTGGGGGAGTATTGAAAAAACTTCCGGCAGGTAGTTCTTTGCCCTGGCATCGAGTCATTAACCGCCATGGAGAAATTTCACTGCGTGGTGATGACTACATCCGGCAAAAGCAGGCATTAAAGGCTGAAGGAGTTGAATTCTCCGCGCAAGGGCAGATAAATCTGGCCGTTTACGGCTGGCGCTGGGAGTAAACAAAATAGCCTTTGAGGATGCCCCAAAGGCTATTGAAGAGACTTAGCGTTACTGAGCTGACGCTGGTGTCACCTGAATCGAAGTATTCTGCACAGGAACCAGCAATAAATCAGCGCCGGTTCCGTTACGGTTGATCACTTCATGGATCGTGTCCGTAATGAACATAAGCTGACCATTCGACGTAATCGCTGCGCTCAGGATAATGCGCGCATTAGGTTGGATTTCATCAGGTGTATACGGCAATACGAAGCTGAAAGGTGCCTGCTGACCTTCTGTTCGGATTGCGAGCTGTGAGATGACTTTTGAAGGCGCATCAGCAAGTGATGCATCAGACAGTGTCACCGTCAGGACTGCATCAGGCGGCAAAGCAATACGTTGGCGAATGTTAACTGTACCCTGCACTACCGGGCCCTGAATCGGCATTTGCGCTACGGCAGAGGTATCGGTAGCCTGAGTGGGAGCATCCATATTCTTGGGGGAACAGCCTGCTAACAAGATTGTCAGCGCAATTGCACCCCCAACTATCTTCCAATTTCTCATAGTTATTTATCCTTTATTGTTATTTAACAGATAACAACTTAAACCATATTAAACATTAAAAATAGAGTATAATTCTGATAAATCCCCAGAGAGCAGCATTGGAACCACTCAGCTACTTAATAACACTGATAATTAACATCACTCGATAAGCTCAAAACATCCACAGTTCACCAACGGTTACCAACCAGACAATGCAATATAATTGACGTCCTGCCATCATATTAAGCACACTGCCCTAACATTATGACTACGAGGAACGCTACTTTATGAGTCAGGCACTAGAAAACCTCCTTAACCTGCTGAACCTGGAAAAAATTGAAGAGGGTCTATTTCGCGGCCAGAGCGAGGATCTGGGCTTACGCCAAGTATTTGGCGGGCAAGTCGTTGGCCAAGCACTGTACGCCGCAAAACAAACCGTTCCTTTAGAGCGTAGTGTTCATTCATTTCATAGCTATTTCCTGCGTCCAGGAGACAGCAGCAAACCCATTATTTATGATGTAGAATCTCTGCGTGACGGTAATAGTTTCAGTGCACGTCGTGTGAGCGCCATTCAAAATGGTAAGCCTATTTTCTACATGACAGCCTCTTACCAAATCCCCGAGCAAGGCTTTGAGCACCAGAACACCATGCCGGACGTGCCTCCGCCAGAAGGCCTGTTGTCAGAGTCTGAAATCGCGCAAAAACTGGCGTACATGTTGCCAGAGAAAGTACGTGACAAGTTTATTGGCCAAAAGCCGCTCGAGATGCGCCCGGTAAAATTCCATAATCCGTTGAAAGGGAGCATTGAAGAACCTATTCGACATGTTTGGTTCCGTGCCAACGGCGCTATGCCAGATGACCAGCGTATCCATCAGTATCTGCTCGGCTATGCTTCTGACTTCAATTTCTTACCCACTGCACTGCAGCCACATGGCATCGGTTTCCTTGAACCAGGGATGCAAGTTGCCACCATCGATCACTCTATGTGGTTCCACCGCCCATTCCGTTTAGATGATTGGTTACTTTACGTAGTGGAAAGCACCTCGGCTTCCGGCGCTCGTGGTTTCGTGCGTGGGCAGTTCTATACCCGTGACGGAGTGCTGATAGCCACTTCCGTGCAAGAAGGCGTTATGCGTCAGCGCGATGCATAAAAAGAGAGAGGGGCGATGTCGCCATCGCCCCTCTTTGTACATGTTAATTATCGATAATTCAGTTAATGGCATTACCTGTGTTACTGGTTGTAGGCATTTTCACCATGGCTGTTAACATCCAGACCTTCACGCTCTTGTTCTTCAGGTACTCTCAGCCCCACAATCGCACCGGCCACTTTGAAAGCGATAAACGCCGCTACGCTCGACCACACCAGAGTCACAACCACACTCAATAGTTGGATCCACATTTGATGGCCCATGGTCACTCCCGCTGCATAGCCCGTACCGCCCAGTGATGAAGCAGTAAACACACCGGTCAGCAGGCAGCCAACAATGCCGCACACGCCGTGGACACCAAACACATCGCAGGTATCATCCACTTTCAGCCATTTCTTCAGCGTTACTACCCCCCACAGGCCAGCCACCCCCGCCAACAGGCCAATAATCAGCGCTCCCCCCACGCCCACGGTACCTGCCGCAGGAGTTACCGCAACCAGACCGGCAATACAGCCTGAACAAGCTCCCAGCAGCGAAGGTTTACCCCGCATTATCCACTCAGCAAAGGTCCAAGAGAGAATTGCACCCGCCGTAGCTATGACCGTGTTGAGGAATGCCAGAGCGGCAATCCCGTTGGCTGCGCTGGCTGAACCGGCGTTGAAGCCGAACCAACCGATGTACAATATAGAGGCCCCGGTAAATACCATCGGCAGGTTATGAGGCTTGAACGCTTCTTTGCCAAATCCGGCGCGCTTGCCAAGCAGGTAAGCCCCTACCAAACCAGCACTGGCCGCGTTGATGTGCACAACGGTTCCACCAGCAAAGTCCAGAGCACCATCTTTTGCCAACAATCCACCACCCCACACCATATGCGCAATCGGCAGGTAGGAAATGGTGAACCAGATAGCGGCGAAGATGATCACTGCAGAGAAGCGAATACGCTCGGCAAAGCCCCCCACCACCAAAGCTACGGTAATACAGGCAAAGGAAGCCTGGAAAACAACGTGGATCATTTGGCTCATAGTGCCGGTCACGCTATCTATGCCGATCCCTTTAAGCATCACCGTCTGAAAACCGCCAAAGAAGGCGTTCCCTTCGCTGAAAGCCAGCGTGTAACCATAGAAAACCCACAGTACGCACACCAAAGCAAAGGTCACCGTAACTTGGGTCAACATCGAAAGTACGTTCTTGGCGCGCAGCAATCCACCGTAAAACAACGCAATACCAGGCAGCGTCATGAATAGCACCAGCACGGTACAAATCATCATAAACGCGTTGTCAGCCTTATCTGCCACAGCAGGAGCGGCCATAGCCAAAGAAGGAACCAGGGTTACCAAACTCAGGCCCAACATGGATAAAAGTCTTCTCATAATCGATCCATCCCCATTCACTTGACCGAGCTGGTGCTTAAAGTGCCGCTTCGTCTGTTTCGCCAGTACGAATACGAATGACGCGTTGCAATTCGGCAACGAAAATCTTGCCGTCACCAATTTTTCCGGTATAGGCCGCTTTACTGATGACATCAATGACTTCATCTAACTGATCATCGGCAATAGCAATGTCAATTTTGACTTTGGGCAAGAAATTGACGCTGTATTCAGCTCCTCGATAGAGCTCAGCATGGCCCTTCTGGCGACCAAAACCCTTAACCTCAGTGACGGTCAGCCCCTGAATACCTACGGAGGATAAGGCTTCACGCACGTCCTCTAACTTGAATGGTTTGATCACCACGGTAACCAGTTTCATATTGCCTCTCCGCGAATTAAGCCTAGAAAACTCACTCTTGGTACAATTCTAGATAAGCAAAGACTGTGCCATAAATAATTATTCATTATGATTCAGTGCGTTATGAAGGTTGGGTAGGGATTATGGCACTGACTATCCGTTACGGTACCAATAACGGATCTTGTTTTGCACTATTTTAGTGCACTGCGCCATCAAAACGTGCAGCGATGATAACTGCAAAACAGTGAAGGTTTGTTTGTGGTGCAAAAATCAAGAGCTCCTTGATTGAGGAGCTTTTGATGGGAGGAGTAGGCTGTTGAACAGAGAGCCACTCTGCCCTTCACCCTCCGCCTTGATAACAGGCTTTTGGGTCTGCGACGGCACCACGGGAAATGGAGGGACACAGCCTAAAGCGGTTGGGGGATTTCGCCAGCACACGCAGCCAGTTCCTCCCCTACCAGTTGCAACTGGTACATCTGATAATAACGCCCCTGCTGTGCCAAGAGTTGCTGATGGTTACCCTGCTCAACCGCATGACCACGGTGCAGTACCAGGATAGAATCAGCATCGACAATCGTGGAAAGGCGGTGGGCAATAACAACCAGCGTCGTATGTTCACGGATCAGGCGCAGCGCACGCTGAATCGCCTGCTCAGTACCTGAGTCAATGTTAGCAGTAGCTTCATCGAGGATCAGGATTTTGGGAGCCAGCACCAATACACGTGCCATAGCGAGCAATTGCTTCTGACCAACCGATAAATTATTCCCCTGCTCCCCAAGACGCGTCTGGATCCCCTGAGGTAATCCTCGTACCAACTCCGCCAGTTGCACCGTTTCCAGCGCCTTCCAGACCACTTGCTCGCTGATATTGCGCCCAAGCGTCACGTTGGCCAACACTGATTCAGCCATAACCACCGGATCTTGCTGCACCATGGCTATGCCTTGCCGCAAGGTTCTATGCGAAAGGCTGGATAGCAGGCGCCCATCCAAACGAATTTCACCCTCACTTAATGGGTAATACCCCATCAACAAGTTAGCCAGCGTGCTCTTACCGCTGCCGGTATGCCCAACCAAGGCAACAAAACCCCGTGGAGGGACGCTCAGTGAGATGTGCTGCAACACCTTTTTGTCACTACGGTAGGCGAAACTCAGGCCACTGATATCGATACGTCCACTTGCCAACGGACGCTCGTCGCTGCCATAACGCTGCTGGCTGCGATCCATTAGCTCGAAGATGCGCTCGCCCGCGACCACTGCCTGCTGCAAAATCGATTGTTGGGCAGTTAACTCAATCAATGGCTCATTCAAGCGGCCAAGGTAGTTGATAAAGGCATACAATACCCCTACCCCGATAGCCCCTTCCCCGCTGAAGCCAAACAACATCAGCAAACCACACAATACCAGTGCAGAGAATAGGCTGAGCAAAGGCCGTAACAGGAAACCATCCAACCGCAAGGTCTGCATCCGTGCAATATAATGCGAGCGGCTTGCCGCACTCATGCGCTCACCAAAACGCTGCTGTTGGCGGAACTGCTGGATCACGCTCATTCCACCTATCACTTCATTGAAACCGTCGTTGATATCTGCAAGATAACTGCGTACCCGGCGAACAATCGGCGTGCTGTAATATTGATAGATCCCCATTACCGTAAATACAGCGGGGAATATGCAAATCGCGACCAACGCCATACGCCAGTCAAGGCTGAACATCGCCACCAGCATTGCACCGATCAGCGCTGCACTTTTCAGTACCGTGGACACCACCATGACATACAGATCTTTGATCACTTCGGTATCGTTGGTCACCCGCGAGATCAATTGCCCAACGGGCTGGGTATCGAATGCACTCAATGGTTGACGCAGTGCCGCATCCATCACATCAATGCGCAGCCTCTGCACTACGCCGACGGCGGCCTGATTAAACAGGATCGCCTGGAAATACTGCATTACCGCAGCGAGCAGTTCCAATAGGATATAGGCTACGGCCAAACCGCCGACAATCTTCAGCGGTAACTGGCCCCTGGCAACATAGTTATCGATAAAATAGCCAATCAATATCGGACCGGCGACTTCTGCCGCAGCGGCAATCCACAGCATCATCACCGCCAGCCCCAGTGGTTTACGGTAAGGAGAACCGTAAGCCAACAGCCGTTTCAGCGTTGGCCACAACTGTTGCATTTTACTCATCGACCAAGGCCTCCTCTGCGTTTTCAGGAGACTCATCCAACGCGGCTTCCAACTGCTGATAGCGGTACATATCACGATACCAACCGGGTTGGGCCGCCAGTAGCGCATGCCGCCCACGCTGTACGACCGTTCCCTGTTGCATTACCAGAATTTCACTGGCCTCAGTCAAGGCTGAGAGACGGTGCGCGCTGATGATCACCGTACGGTTTTTCCCCCAACTGCGGAGGTTGTAAAGGATTTGGTACTCGGTACGTCCATCAACCGCAGAGAGCGCATCATCCAGGATCAGAATTTCGGCATCCAGCAGCAGAGCTCGTGCAATGGAGATCCGCTGTTTCTGGCCACCAGAAAGCATTACGCCGCGTTCCCCCACTTCGGTCTCATAACCCTGAGGCAACCGCAGAATATCCTCATGGACACTGGCCAGGCGCGCAGCCTGCTCAATCTGCTCTTGCGTTGCCGCAGGGTTACCCAGGGCAATATTATTAGCCACGCTATCTGAGAACAGAAAGGGGGTCTGGCTCACTACCGATATACGTGAACGCCATGCATCGAGTTTTATCTGGGTAAGCGGCAAACCGTGGTAGCTGACTTGGCCACTCTCAATGTCAAATTGGCGCTGGATCAGGGATAACAGCGTCGATTTCCCCGCACCGGTTGGCCCACAGATGCCCAGCATTTGCCCTGGTTGCAGTTGCAGTGCAACATCATGCAGCGCGGGTTTTTGGGTTTGCGGGTAATTGAACAGTTTGATATCAACCAGCAGATTGCCGCGCCCAGCTGGGATTTCGAGTTCACCATCTTGCACAGCAGGTGCCTCTCGCAACAAGCTGCGGATGCGGCTGTAGGCTGCGCTACCCCGCTCGACAATATTGAACATCCAGGCCAAGGCGAGCATCGGCCAGATCATCAGCCCCAGGTACATCACGAAACTGGTCAGTTGGCCCAGAGAAAGGGAGCCGTTCACTACCATCCAGCTACCACCGCCGATAGCCAACAGGTTAGAGGCACCAATCGCGATATAAATCGTCGGATTAAAACGCGCGTCGACACGTGCTACGTGCATGTTCTTCGCCCCCGTTTGCGCTGCAACCTCGGCAAACTGGCTGGATTGACGAGCTTCTAAGCCAAACGCCTTGATCATGCGAATACTGGTCATGCTTTCCTGCGCCTGATCGTTGAGGGTAGAAAACGCCGCCTGCGCCGCTTTAAAGCGCTGATGAAGTTGATCGCCGTAATGCTTGATCGCAATCGCCATGATAGGCATAGGAATTAGCGAAATCAGGGTCAACTGCCAACTGATCTGAGTACTCATCACGATTAATACGGCAAGCCCCATCACCAGGGAGTCCACCAACGTCAAAACCCCCTCTCCAGCGGCAAAGACCACGCGATCCACATCATTGGTGGCACGAGCCATGAGATCGCCGGTGCGGTGACGCAGGTAAAAGGCTGGATTCTGTCGGCTGAGCTGGCGATAGAAATCTTCTCGCAATTCCACGGCAAGCTGATAGGAAGCACCGAACAGCAGCACCCGCCACACATAGCGCAGCAGATAAACGACGATCGCCGTACCAAGCATTAGCCCCAGCCATGCCATCAGCACGTTGGTCGACATCTGTTTCTCAGTGATGCCGTCAACAATGATACCGACCAGTTTTGGTGGCAGCAGTTGCAACATGGCAATAATGATCAGCAGTACCACTGCCCCCAGGTAGCGGCGCCACTCACGGCGAAAGTACCAGCCGATTTGAGCAAATAATCTCACGCGGTTATATTCCAGATGGGTTTACTACAGATGATTGGCCAGCTTACTCAGGGAAAAAGTAGCGTGAACCATTCATTCCGGCACCGGCAGCGCCGTGGTACTTTTGATGGTTTCCATTGCAAAACTGGAGGTAACATCAATCAAACCGGGTACGCCATTCACCAAGCGTTTGTAGAAGTTGTCATAGCTTTTCATGTCGGCCACAACCACCTGCATCAGGTAATCGTACTCTCCCGCCATGCGATAAAAAGTCAGAACCTCGGGCATCTGCGCGGCGAGCTCGACAAACTTATGATACCATTCGCTACTGTGTTGCTGGGTTTTTATCAGAACAAAAGCCGTTAGCCCAAGCCCGAGTTTTTCATTATCCAGCAAAGCAACTCGCCCGCGAATATAGCCATCATCTTCCAGCCTTTTAAGCCTTTTCCAGCACGGCGTAGAAGTCAAATTCACCGATTCCGCCAGTGTTTGCAGTGATTGGGTGCAATCCTGTTGCAGCATGCACAACAGTTTTCGGTCTGTTTTATCCAGCATATGGTCATTTAATAGAAAAAATTTCTCCCATTAAGCGATTAAACAGTATAAATGGCAACCTTTTTTTCCTATAAAAACGCTATGCTGGATTGTAAATAAGCCCACTGTTTTGAGGCCAGATAATGACCAACGCTTGGATAAAATATGCAGTCGGAGAGATAGAAGCGGACTTAAAACGTTCGGCGGATACGCACCTGATCCGCTTGGATCTGCCAGCATTCCCCGGGATCTATCTTTATCTTAAGGATGAAAGCACGCATCCAACAGGTAGTCTAAAACACCGTTTGGCACGTTCGCTGTTCCTGTACGGCTTGTGCAATGGCTGGATTAAAGAGAATACCCCGATTATTGAAGCCTCTTCAGGTAGCACTGCCGTCTCAGAAGCCTATTTTGCCCGCTTGCTCGGTTTGCCGTTTATCGCGGTGATGCCTTCTTGTACCGCTCGGCGTAAAGTCGAGCAAATTGCTTTTTACGGTGGCCGTTGCCATTTTGTTGATCACGCAGCGCAGATTTATGCGGCATCGGAAGAACTGGCGAAAGAATTGAACGGGCACTACATGGATCAGTTCACTTTCGCCGAGCGCGCCACCGACTGGCGCGGCAACAATAACATCGCTGACAGTATTTTCCGCCAGATGACCAGTGAACCCTATCCGGTGCCAAAACATATTGTGATGAGTGCAGGTACCGGTGGCACCTCAGCCACGCTAGGCCGCTATATTCGCTATCAGGGTCATGATACGCAACTGACCGTAGTCGATCCTGAAAACTCGGTGTTCTATGACTGCTTCCATCATGGCGACCGTACAATCATTGGCAGTTGCGGCAGCCGGATTGAGGGAATTGGGCGCCCGCGTGCAGAGCCATCGTTTATCCCTTCGGTGATAGACAATATGCTGCGAGTGCCTGATGCGGCAAGCATTGCTACCATTCATTGGCTGGAAACCCTATTGGGCCGTAAAGTGGGCGCGTCAACCGGCACTAACGTTTGGGGCGCGATGCAACTGGCTAAACAGATGCGGGAAAGAAACGAGCGAGGCGCGATCGTTACGCTGTTATGCGACAGTGGGGAACGCTATCTGGACACCTACTACAATCCGGAGTGGGTCAGCCAAAACATCGGGGATCTGACTCCCTGGCTGGTTCAACTGAAAGAGCTTTAGCAGATATAAAAAAGCCGGGTAGTCCTACCCGGCTGGCTGCAAGAGTTAAACCTCATAATTCGGGGGAATAGGTGAGGTGTGGTGAACGCAGCCAATGTTGTAAATAGTGAGCCACCGCCTGTTGTTCACAGTGGCCAATAACCTGTAGCTGGGGCAGCATTAATTTTAACTGTGGTAGAGCATTACCCATCACCACACCGTGCCCCACCCCCGATAGCATTTCTTTGTCATTCATCGCATCGCCAAAGGCCATACAGTCTGCCAGAGTCAATCCCAGATGACGGCTTAACCGGTCCAAAGCCGCTCCTTTATTACACCCCTGCGGCAGCACTTCGAGACAGTCGTAAGCAGAAAAACACAGATCGACACGCGAACCAAAGTGTTCACGTAGTTGCCCCTGGAGTTCAATTAATGATTCATGAGGTGCGCAAAAGCAGATTTTGCTGTTACCAAACGCCGGTAAGCTTCGTAAATCCGTCAATTCAAAACTAAAACCGCTGAGATGATGGGCCGCCAACATTTCTGGTACTGCATATTCAGTCAACCAGCCTTCGTCTCGAAAGACGTGCATGCTGGCTGCGGTTCGCCAGTGGGTGTGCAAAACTTCTTCAGCGATATCTGGCGGTAAATCCGTGGCATGCAGTTGCTGCCCCTGCTCATCATGGATTCGGGTGCCGTTACCGGTGATTAGGTAGCCTCGTAATCCCAACTGCGCCATGATCGGCTGTGCATCCAGGTAATGTCGCCCGGTCGCAAACGTTACTGTCATACCTCTTTCGATAAGCTGATTCAGCACGGCCAGCGTTTCTGGCCCGACTCGATGTTCGGGAGTCAGTAAAGTGCCATCCATATCGAAAGCCGCCAGGCGATACATAAAAACCTCTTGAATGTGACGTTACTACAATCGGTGCAGTATGAAGTGGTATTTACGGAAGTAATAGTGAACAATTTGCATAAACACTTCCGGATTTATACCCCTAACTCAAAGACGAAGGATATCACTATGCGTCTGGTTCATCGCCTCAGCCAATATCAACGTTTGTATCAACAAATAGGCGTTACGCCGGTGGCGATTACAGTTGGAGAACTGGCCGCCATGTTCTATTGCAGTGAACGCCATGCACGCACTCTGGTGCAGCAACTGCAAGAACAAGGGTGGTTAAGTTGGCATTCGCAAGCCGGACGTGGCAAACGAGCACAACTGCAATGTCTAAAGACTCCCGATGAGTTGCGGACAGCCTATCTGCAACACCTGTTGCAACTGGGCGATCATCAGGGCGCATTGGAGATGGCGCAGCTTGCTCCGCAGCATTTACATGAGTTGCTGAGCCCTCACCTCGGCGGCCAGTGGCAGGAAGGAAACCCTACGCTTCGTATCCCTTACTATCGTGCACTGGAAAAACTGGATCCACTATCGCTAAATGGCCGCGCAGAGCAGCATCTGGTTGCCACCATTTATGCCGGATTAACGCGCTTTAATACCGGTTGCCCCGAACCGCAGCCCGACCTGGCACATCATTGGCTGGTCAGCGAAGATGGTTTGCGTTGGCAATTCTTTCTGCGCAGCCAATTACGCTGGCATAATGGGGAGATACTGACAGGCCAACAATTGCTGCAGACTCTCAAAAAGTTGTGCCAACATCCACGCAGCCAGCCTTTATTGCAGAGTGTGGCAGCCGTATGTATGCCTCATGCATTATGCATTCAGTTCGATCTGGAGATACCCGATTACTGGCTAGCGCACAGGTTGGCGGAACTTCCCTGCCTGATGACACACCCCGAATTACCCGCGTTGGGCGCAGGCCCATTCAAACTGGTTATGAATGAACCCCATATGGTAAGGCTGCAACAGCACCCTTACTATCATCTCCAGCACCCTTATCTAGAAAGCATTGAATACTGGATCACCCCCGATTTACAGACTAATGGTACGGGTGCCTCTTGCCAGCATCCGGTACGGATCACCATTGGTCAACAGGAGGAACTGGCACAGGCACGGCCGGTGCAGCGCAGCATGAGTCTGGGATGGTGTTACCTAGCTATCAATCAGCGCCGTAATATCCTGAGTGAAGCTCAAGGTCAAAAGCTGTTAATGCTGATCCAACGTTCAGGATTACTGGCTAACCTGCCCATCCAACATGGAGTGATTACACCTAGCCATGAGATGCTACCCGGCTGGGCAATCCCCGAGCATCAGATTGAGGATGTTGAACTGCCAGCCAGATTGACGTTGCTGTACCATCCCCCGATCGAACTGGAAACAGTGACCCAATCTTTGCAACAGTTATTGGCAGAACAGGGCTGCCAATTAGAAATCCGCTATTCCTCAAACAAACGCTGGCAAAGCAGCGAGCAGATTGCTCAAGCCGACCTGTTACTGGCTGATAATCTGATTGGTGAGGCACCAGAGGCTACCCTGGAAAGCTGGTTAAGGCGCGATGTGTTGTGGAAGGGGATACTGTCTGAAGAGAGATGGCAATATCAGCAAAAAATCCTGCTTCATATCCAACAGTGTCCAGAACAACATGAACGCTATCGCCTGCTGAAAGATTATTACCAGCAATTAATGGATGCCGCGATCCTGACACCGCTATTCAATTATCAGTATCAGGTAAGTGCGCCACCACGCATTCAAGGAGTGATGCTCACCGCCTACGGCTGGTTTGATTTTTGCCAAGCCTGGTTACCGCCGCCACTGGAACCTTCAACTCAGTAACCAGTTATACTCAAGTAACCACAAGTTGCCCTGCAAGCCAGCACCGCCGTAGCTTTAAGGGTAACGGAGTTGTCAACTTCCTACGGTACATACATCATATCTGGTACCATAACCGCACAAGCGGGCTCCTGCACGACAGGAGGCAACATACCTGAAACTTGTAGTCACTTAGATATACAGCCTGATCGTTTTAGTTCAGGAGCATAAATCAGCCGCCCGATTGTGCATCGGGAATGGCTTCTATACAGAAGGTAGATCCTATGAAGCGCGCAGTCGTCGTTTTCAGCGGTGGACAAGACTCCACGACATGCTTGATTCGGGCATTGCAACAGTACGATGAAGTTCACTGCATCACGTTTGATTATGGCCAGCGTCATCGCGCTGAAATAGAGGTTGCAGAAAAGTTATCTCAAGAGTTGGGAGCCAAAGCACATAAGGTGCTGAATGTTGGTTTACTGAATGAGTTGGCAATCAGTAGCCTGACTCGTGACAACATACCCGTTCCAGATCACCAAAGTTCGCCACAAGAGGCGTTGCCAAATACCTTCGTACCTGGCCGCAATATCCTTTTCCTGACGCTGGCATCTATTTACGCTTACCAGGTGCAGGCAGAAGCTGTGATAACCGGCGTTTGCGAAACCGATTTTTCTGGTTATCCAGACTGCCGTGACGAATTCGTCAAGGCGCTTAATCACGCTATTACATTAGGTATCGCACGCGCTATCCGCTTTGAAACGCCGCTGATGTGGCTTAACAAGGCAGAAACCTGGGCGTTGGCGGATTATTACCAGCAAATGGAGCGCATCCGCCACGATACGCTCACCTGCTATAACGGTATCCAAGGCGATGGCTGTGGTGAATGCGCAGCCTGCCACTTACGCGCTAACGGACTACAGCAATATAAGCATAACAAAACCGTTGTTATGGCCAGCATGAAACAAAAAATCGGACTGATTTGAAGCTCAATCAAATAGAAACCGCTTATGCAACCCCCTAGGATGGCCTAATCGAGGCTCATAATCCCCAGTCACATGGCTAACTATGTGACTGGGTGAGACCCAGTATGGCCTGGTAACTCAGCTAACACCCAAGCAACTTGAAATAAAGGATATAACTAAGCCAATGAATCAAGGCTGTATATCCTTCTGCTGCAACGCCACCAGATGCTCGAGCAGTTCTCCCTCAATGGGTAATGCGCGCTGGGTTTTCAAGTCGATACAGACAAATGTCAGTGTGGCATCAGCTACCGGTGTCCCTTCCGGTTCGAGCGTTACTTGCTGGCTCAGCACACCACTCTTGCCATTTAATTGCAGCATTTTGCTATCGATACGCAGCTTATCACCCAGCACTGCTGGCTTACGGTAATTGATATTGATGTTAACCACGATAAAAGCAACGTTATTCTGCGTCATCCAATGGAACGCTTCCAGATCTTCAAGCCATTCCCAACGCGCTTCCTCTAGGAATTCCAGATAACGCGCATTATTAACATGTTGATAAAAATCAAGATGATAACCACGAACCGTAATATAAGTTTGCATAGTGAAATAACCGCTCCTGCCTCTGATGATAGTGGGCTAAACCTGAGTCTTCGGAGTGTCCTATTGGGCTGATCTCTTGCCAACGGGTGATATGCCTAAAGACAAAGTATTTGCGATGGGTAACTGGTATGACCTGTGGAATATAGCAGAGGAAAGCGGCAGCAATGGCACTTTGCCACGCAGCCGCGAGCGGGATCACATTTTCAGCCGATCACGATTCCTTTCCATTATCGATGGCCCAATCCCAGGTACCTCCTGCAATTGCTCAATCTCGGTAAATGGCCCATTCTGTTCCCGATACCGGACAATTGCCTCTGCTTTTTTCAACCCAACCCCTTTCATTACGCTTGCGAGCTCTTCCGCATCTGCCTGATTTATGTTCACCTTTGCTTCACCCTCAACCTGCGGTTTGCTACTCGCAGGTGCATCAGCCGCCTTAGGGGGTGTAGAAAGAACCTGCTTCTGTACTTGCGAGGGTTTTTCTACGGCGAAAGCCGATGCCCCCGGCAAGCTGAACAATGTAGCAACGAGAAGCAGCTTCAGGGCAAGATAGAAACGGGTAACAGCTTTATTTTCGGTTAATTTCATGCTGAATCCTCCTTGTGTTTATCAGCAAGGCCACCTTGCCGCAGAGGCAGATAATCAGCAATTAACAAAGTACAAATATGGAAAAGGCCGCGAAAGCGGCCTTAGTGTTTTACATTTTGTTGCAGAGAAATGCGGTGCTTATTGAGGCTGTTGTTCAGCCGCACCCATTTTGATCGTGGCTTCTTTACGCAGAGTTGCCAGCAGGGAGTCGAAGGTCACACCTGCTGCATTTTGCTCCATTTTGCCAACGAAAGCTTTCATTTCATCTTCCGGTAGCGTACCTGGTCTTACTGTATCAAGAGCAATCAACACTACGTTATCCTGACGATCCTGAGACATACCGTAGACCGCTTTACCATCTTGCGGATGTGGCAGTGAGAATACGGTTTCTATCAGTTGGCTGTCTTCTCCAGCGCGTGTCATTTTCTGTACGCTACCAAAGCTCAGACCCGCTGCCTGCATTGCCTCATCGCCCTTACCTTGCTTCAGCTCAACCAGCAGTTTTTCGCCCTGAAGTTTGGCTTCCTGCAATGCCTTATTACGTTTCACCATCTCGACAACACGGTCTTTCACTTTGTCGAAAGATTCAATCCCTTCCGGCTGATGACCCATCACGCGAATAACAAATGCACGATCGCCATCTACAGTGATCACATCAGAGTTGCTGCCTGGCGCACCATTCTCGCCGATCAGAGAACCGTCAAAGATAGATTGCACAACCGGTTTGAAATTCAGCGCGTCAGGGACGCTTTCACGAGTAAACCACTCGGTTTGCGCCGCCTTGCTACCTGCTGCCTGTTCTGCAGAAGCCAGAGATTCGTTGTCGCTGGTTGCCGCCTCGCTCACTTTCTGTTGCAACGCGTAATAGGCATCAACCGCTTTTTCCTGCTTCACCTGCTTGGCGATAGCATCATGTACTTCGCTCAATGGCTTCACCAGCGCAGGCTTGATATCATCTAAACGGACGACCAGATAACCAACCGATGATTTCACCACGCCAGACAACTGACCTTTCTCGGCCAGATTAGCCTGCTTTATTTCGTCTGGCGTCGTATCAGGTTCCATCCAATCCATTGCACCACCGTTACGGCTGGAGATGATATCGGTAGATTTTTCCTTTGCCAGCGCGACAAAATCAGCACCACTTTTCAGCTCTTCCAACACTGCCTTGGCTTCTGCTTCAGTTTTCAGCTGGATAATGCTGTACTTTTTCCGCTCCGGCTGGCCATAGCTGCTTTGGTGCTGGTCGTAATATGCACCGATCTCGGCCTCAGTCGCGGTCTCTTTATCTTGCATTGCCGACGCATCAAGCAGGATATAGCTCACCTTCACCCTTTCAGGCGCGATGAAACTATTCTTGTTCTGCTCGTAGTACGCCTTCAATTCATCATCACTGACCGTTTGCTTGGCCTGCAGAGCTTTCAAATCTATTGTTGCCAAGCGAACATCACGCTCCTGCAACATCAGCGCAACCATCGCCTGCGCTTCGCTCGGTGGGATAATATCAGAGCTGCCGAACCCCTGAACCACCTGCTGGCTGACCAGTTGCTGACGCATAGACTGGGCATAATTTTCAGGGCTAAAGCCGGAGCGGTTAATCAGATCGAGATACTTGGCGTTATCGAACTGACCGTCGGTCTGGAAATAAGGCTCTTTACGAATGGCATTTTTCACCTGTTCGTCACTGACTGTCAGGCCCAATTTCTTGGCATACTGATCCAGCAGTACCTTGTCGATCATCTGCGACAGTACTTGCTGACGAAGCTGCTGCATGTAACCTTCGTTGCCAGCCAACGCAGAGAACTGGTCGCCCAACTGCTGTTGCATACGGCTACGTTCACTCTGAAAAGCCTGTTCCAGCTGGGCGCGATCAATCACCTGGCCATTTACTTTCGCTGCATAATCGCCGGAACCGCCTATCAGGTAGTTACCCACCCCAGTCAAGATGAATGACAAGATAATCAGGGCCAGGATGATTTTTAGCACGACGTGGTTAGCAGCCGCGCGTAAATTGTCCATCATAGTGTGACAACACTCCGCTGTGATATGGATTAAAAACCCTTGTGCAGGCGCGTTCCCTGCGACAAAAATAAAAAAGCGCATCAACACGATGCGCCTCATATCTTACCTTACCAATACCGCTGCGTCAGGTGATTGTTTACACCAAAACCTTTGACGCTAACTGATTATATCCATCACCCTTCGAGTTACAGCAGTGTTGGCTGCGTTTAGTTGCCTTCTACCTGCAACTTGAAGAAACTTGAATATAGACGCAAGAATCAGTTTACAGCGTCTTTCAGCGCTTTACCTGCACGGAATGCCGGAACTTTGGCTGCTTCGATTTTGATCTCTTTACCCGTTTGCGGGTTACGACCGGTACGAGCTGAACGTTCGCGCACGGTGAAAGAACCGAAACCAACCAGAGCTACATCATCCCCTTCTTTCAAGGACTCGGTAACAGATGCAATGATTGCATCTAAAGCACGCCCTGCTGCAGCTTTGGAAATATCAGCACCCGCGGCAATTTTGTCGATCAGTTGTGACTTGTTCACTCTATCATCCCCTCTAGAATTCAAACGTCGCACCGAAAAAAACCTACGGTTACGACAGCGCAGCTGTTATATCAATCCCATCGTGCCTTGGCAAGCCACCAAACGGCGGCTAAACGTAACCCGACAGGGTTCTAACTTAGCGGCACAAAAAAACGCTGGCAAGTCCGAAATGGCTTGCCAGCGTAAGTTTTATCGATGGTTTATGCTATAGGTCACTATTTTACAGTGACCGGCATCGCCCCGAAGGCCGGGTTTTGCAACGCGATGTTCAAAACTTCATCTATTTTCTGTACCGGATGGATCACCAGATCAGCAATCACGTTATCTGGGATCTCTTCCAGATCGCGTTTGTTCTCGTAAGGGATCAGCACGGTTTTAATCCCTCCACGATGTGCAGCCAGCAGCTTCTCTTTCAAGCCCCCTATCGGTAATACCTGACCACGCAGCGTGATTTCACCCGTCATGGCAACATCTGCACGAACCGGGTTGCCAGTAAGGCATGAAACCAGAGCTGTACACATGGCAATACCGGCACTCGGACCATCTTTCGGCGTTGCACCCTCCGGCACGTGAACGTGAATATCGCGCTTTTCATAGAAATCGGCATTGATACCCAATTTCTCCGCGCGCGCACGCACCACGGTTAATGCAGCCTGGATGGATTCCTGCATGACTTCCCCCAGCGAGCCGGTATAAGTCAGTTTGCCTTTACCCGGAACACAAGCGGTTTCAATCGTTAGCAGATCGCCACCCACCTCCGTCCACGCCAGACCGGTAACCTGGCCCACGCGGTTTTCCGTATCTGCACGACCGTAATCGACGCGTTGAACACCCAGGTAATCCTTCAGGTTTTCGCCATTGATCTCAATGTGCTTGAGCTTTTTATCCATCAGCAGCGACTTCACCGCTTTCCGGCACAGTTTAGAGATTTCACGCTCCAGACTACGCACCCCGGCTTCGCGGGTGTAATAGCGGATTATGCCGGTAATGGCACTATCGTCGACCGTCAGTTCGCCTTTCTTCAGCGCATTACGCTCAAGCTGTTTCGGCAACAGATGCTGTTTGGCAATATTCAGTTTTTCATCTTCGGTATAACCGGAAAGACGGATCACTTCCATACGGTCAAGCAGTGGCGCCGGAATGTTCATTGAGTTAGAGGTTGCCACGAACATCACGTCTGACAGGTCGTAATCCACCTCCAGATAGTGATCGTTAAACGCCACGTTCTGTTCAGGATCCAGCACTTCCAACAAAGCAGAAGCCGGATCGCCACGCATATCGGATGACATCTTGTCGATTTCATCAAGCAGGAACAGCGGGTTTTTCACCCCCACTTTAGCCATTTTCTGGATCAGCTTACCCGGCATGGAACCGATATAGGTTCTGCGGTGACCGCGGATCTCCGCCTCGTCACGCACGCCACCAAGCGCCATGCGAACATACTGGCGGCCCGTTGCACGTGCGATAGATTGGCCAAGCGAGGTTTTACCCACACCTGGAGGCCCTACCAGACAAAGGATCGGGCCCTTGATTTTGCTGACACGGCTCTGAACGGCAAGATACTCAAGAATGCGGTCTTTAACTCGCTCCAAGCCATAGTGATCGGTATCGAGCACTTCCTGAGCCTTGACCAGATCTTTCTTCACCTTGCTACGCGCATTCCACGGCACCTGTAGCATCCAATCGATATAACCACGTACTACGGTTGCTTCCGCAGACATCGGTGACATCATTTTCAACTTTTGCAGTTCCGCTTCGGTTTTCTCACGGGCTTCAGTCGGCATTTTTGCCGCTTCAATCTTGCGCTTCAGAGCCTCGTGTTCATCTGGGGTATCATCCATCTCGCCCAGTTCTTTCTGAATGGCCTTCATCTGCTCATTCAGATAGTACTCGCGCTGGCTCTTTTCCATCTGTTTCTTGACGCGGTTACGGATACGTTTTTCAACCTGCAACAGGTCGATTTCCGACTCCATCATGGCCATCAGGTACTCCAGACGTTCGGTAATATCGAACATCTCCAGTACGGATTGCTTGTCGCCGATCTTCAGCGGCATATGTGCGGCGATCGTATCTGCAAGGCGCGCAGCATCATCAATGCTGTTTAATGACGTCAGCACCTCCGGTGGGATCTTTTTGTTCAGCTTGATGTAACCTTCAAACTGATTAATGGCGGTGCGTACCAGCACTTCTTGCTCACGCTCATCAATAGCAGGTGACTCAAGATATTCGGCCTGTGCCGCAAAGTGTTCACCACTGTCAGAAAGCGTGGTAATACGCGCACGCTGCAAGCCCTCAACCAGCACTTTAACCGTGCCGTCGGGCAGTTTCAGCATCTGCAAAATAGACGCGACAGTACCTACAGAGAATAAATCGTTAATGCCAGGTTCATCCGTCGAGGCCTCTTTCTGTGCCACCAGCATGATCTTTTTATCGTGATCCATTGCGGCTTCGAGGCACCGAATCGATTTTTCCCGGCCAACAAACAACGGGATCACCATGTGCGGATAAACCACCACGTCGCGCAATGGCAGAACGGGGATTTCAATGCGTTCGGAACGCTCAGGGTTCATAGAGCTCTCTCTTAGTTTAATTTCCGCCGGGTTTAGGGGGAATCTCATGAGACGCAAGCATCAAACGTTTCACAAAATCTTGATTATGAGTATATGGGGATGATTCTCTTACATTCAACGGCAAGAATGTATAGAAAAAGAAATGGGGGACAAAATCCCCCAATTTAAGATTAACACGCTGGTTTCAGTGGCTAATTATTCGCCAGATGCTTGGGCTTCCGGTTTTCCATAAATCAGCAGCGGCTTGGATTGACCCGCAATAACCGATTCATCAACCACCACTTTATCCACGCTCTCCAACGATGGCAGATCGTACATCGTATCCAGCAGTGCGCCCTCAACGATGGAACGTAAGCCACGAGCACCTGTTTTACGCGCCATGGCTTTCTTGGCAATGGCGTTCAGAGCCTCCTCACGGAACTCCAACTCCACACCTTCCAGATTGAACAAGGCCTGATACTGCTTGGTCAACGCATTTTTCGGCTCTTTAAGGATCTGAATCAGTGCTTCTTCACTCAGTTCGCTGAGTGTAGCCACCACTGGCAGACGGCCGATAAACTCCGGGATCAAGCCAAATTTGATCAAATCCTCCGGCTCAGCCTGCAGCAGCAACTCACCTTCAGTCGCCTTTTCAGATTCCCCTTTCACCGTTGCACCGAACCCAATCCCTGAACCGGTATTTACCCGCTGACCGATCACTTTATCCAGGCCAGCAAATGCACCGCCACAGATGAACAGGATCTTCGAAGTATCAACCTGCAGAAATTCCTGCTGGGGATGTTTACGCCCGCCCTGTGGTGGAACAGCCGCAATAGTGCCTTCAATCAGCTTCAGCAACGCTTGCTGCACGCCTTCACCTGATACGTCTCGGGTTATGGACGGGTTGTCAGACTTGCGTGAAATCTTGTCGATTTCATCGATATAAACGATACCACGCTGGGCTTTTTGCACGTCGTAGTCGCATTTCTGCAACAGTTTCTGGATGATATTTTCCACGTCCTCACCCACATAACCAGCTTCAGTCAGCGTGGTTGCATCGGCCATGGTGAAGGGCACATCCAGTAAACGCGCCAACGTTTCTGCCAGTAGCGTTTTGCCGCTACCGGTCGGGCCAATCAGCAGAATGTTGCTTTTGCCCAATTCGATGCCATTGCTGGTATCGCCGTTGCGCAAGCGTTTGTAGTGGTTATAGACCGCCACAGCCAGTACTTTTTTCGCCTGCTCCTGACCGATAACATAGTCGTCAAGATGGCGGCGTATTTCATGCGGTGTCGGCAATGAGCTGCGCTCGCGATGCGGGGCAACTTCTTTAATCTCTTCGCGAATAATGTCGTTACACAGGTCAACACATTCATCGCAGATATACACTGACGGACCGGCAATCAGCTTACGCACTTCATGCTGGCTCTTGCCGCAGAAAGAGCAGTACAGCAGCTTTCCTGAACCGTCTTTGCGTCTATCTGTCATAAGTCAAACCTCTTCTTTTGTCTTTGTCCCGCAGGAGATCACGGCGGCAGTGCGCCCAACTTTTTACCGGGAACGTCGATAATGTAGTCAAAGGCACGCTTCGCATGCTCTGAATACTATAGCCTATCGGCTCGCCTGCCGCGTGTTTCTAACTGCGGTGTGTCAGAATGCTATCAACCAGACCGTACTCTACCGATTCTTCCGCTGTCATAAAGCGATCGCGTTCGGTATCCCGTTCGATCTGTTCCAACGATTGACCAGTATGCTGTGCCATCAGCTCATTCATACGCGCTTTCACTTTCAGAATTTCGCGCGCATGGATTTCAATATCCGTGGCTTGCCCCTGGTAACCACCCAGTGGCTGGTGAATCATCACACGTGAGTTCGGCAGGCAGAAACGCTTGCCTTTGGTCCCCGCAGTCAGTAGGAACGACCCCATTGAACATGCCTGGCCCATACAGATGGTGCTAACATCAGGTTTAATAAACTGCATGGTGTCATAAATGGACATGCCCGCAGTGATCACCCCACCCGGAGAGTTGATATAAAGGAAAATGTCTTTTTCTGGGCTTTCTGCTTCAAGGAACAACATCTGCGCCACAATCAGATTAGCCATATGGTCTTCAACCTGACCAGTCAGGAAGATAATACGCTCTTTCAGCAGGCGGGAATAAATATCGTAAGAACGCTCCCCGCGCGAAGTCTGCTCTACCACCATTGGCACCAGTGCCATGTTAGGTGCAAATTGTTCTCTTTCGCCACTGTATGACATTACCGTCTCCTAATAGAAATTGCCTTGGCGCCATTGTCCGTCGATTCTACTTGAGAACGACCATCATGACTACGTTCAAGCTACCGACAGGCTACACACTGATTTGACGGCGTTATCATTCTGCTTGCTGGGTAAAAGCCCTGACTGTTGTTGAATTTGGGGGCCACTGGCGGAATTTCAAGCCCAGAGAACAATTTCCCCTGTTTCCTTATTATGGCAAGACCACAACAGCTCATATTACACAGCCACCGTTTGCTCGTGACAAAATTAATATAGTTCATATTGCCACAGTTAACCTGTGATTAATCAGTTACGTGGCAAAAGAAAAGCCCGTAACCGAGGCTACGGGCTTTTTAAGGAACCACCTGATGTTGCAGAACAAAGCGTTAACGGCTCGTACTGCACTTAACAAAAGGCTGTGTTCCCTGCATCTTGCCAACTGTTACGCAGGTTGCGCCTGATTCATCAACTCGCTAAACGTTGTCGCTTTCTCAGTAACTTTCGCTTTAGCCAGCAGTGCTTCAACCGCTTGTTCTTCCAGAGCAACGTTGCGCATGTTGTTCATCAGCTCTTTGTTTTTGCTGTAGAACTCAATAACTTCACTCGGATCTTCATAAGCAGAAGCCATTTCTTCGATCAGTGCTTTAACGCGGTCTTCATCAGCTTTCAGCTCGTTCTGG
Organism: Serratia aquatilis; assembly: GCF_044865145.1. Taxonomy (NCBI): domain Bacteria; kingdom Pseudomonadati; phylum Pseudomonadota; class Gammaproteobacteria; order Enterobacterales; family Yersiniaceae; genus Serratia; species Serratia aquatilis. Next base: position 3,986,055 of record NZ_CP173186.1, read on the forward strand.
CTGATCACTTCGCCCAACAGCAGGCCAACAACAACGCGACGTTTAGCTTGTTCTTCGAACAGCTCGCGAGGCAATTCCATCGCTTGTTTCTCGTTGCCGCCAAAACGCTGCGCAGCCTGACGACGCAGAACATCGATTTCGCCTTCGATCAGAGCGGCAGGTACGTCGATTTCGTTAGCGCTTACCAGGCCGTCGATTGCCTGAGACTTGATACGATTACGTACGGCACCTTTCAGCTCGCGCTCCATGTTTTTACGCACTTCAGCACGCAGGCCTTCGGTAGAACCATCAGCAACACCAAAACGCTTGATGAACTCTTCAGTCAGCTCTGGCAATTCACGCTGTTCAACTTTCTTCAGCACGATAGCGAATTTGGCCGCTTTCCCTTTCAGGTTTTCCGCGTGGTAATCATCAGGGAAGTTGACGTCAATTGTGAACTCTTCGCCAGCCTTGTGACCAACCAGACCTTCTTCAAAGCCTGGGATCATACGGCCTTGGCCCATAGCCAGGACGAAATCAGACGCTTTACCACCTTCGAACTCTTCACCATCGATAGAGCCGCTGAAGTCTACGGTCACGCGATCTTCCGCAGTCACTGCAGTATCAATTTCTTTCCAGGTTGCCTGCTGCTTGCGCAGAGTTTCCAGCATGGTATCAACATCAGCGTCGTTAACTTCAACAACCGGTTTTTCAACCTCGATGCTTTCCAGACCTTTCAGCTCAACTTCTGGATAAACTTCGAATTCAACGGAGAAAACGAAATCAGCGCCTTCTTTATACTCACCCGGTATATAGTTTGGTGCCCCGGCCGGGTTAATTTTTTCTTTGATGATGGCGTCAACAAAGTTGCGCTGCATCAGATCGCCCAGCACGTCCTGACGGACAGAAGCGCCATAACGCTGTTCAACGATGTTCATCGGCACTTTGCCTTTACGGAAACCGTCGATACGCACGCTTTTAGCTGCTTTGATCAGCTCTTTCTTTACTGCCTGATTGATAACATCAGCGGGTACAGTAATTGAGAGACGGCGCCCAAGGCCTTGAGTGGTTTCTACTGAAACTTGCATCTTGTTACCTCAAAAAAATCACAGTGCTCGGTCAACTCCGTTCCAAGAACCAGGACGGCTAAATTAAAAACCGAGTTCCCTGATGTCGAGAGCGTCCCGAAACCATTCCGGAAAAATAAGACGCGACATTATAGCGATGCAAGCGGAGCTAGTCGAGGATGGTAAGGCGTTGCTGGCGCGTTAAAACTCACACTTTGCCGGTTTCCCATCCCGATGCCTTTGTCGCAAGGCCATCAGCACTGCATTGCATATCAGCTTTGTCGTCGTCAAAAACAGCAACGGCCCGTAGGCCGTTGCAAAATTCGTCAGTAGTAATACCTTAATTTATGGTTAAAGTTCCACTGATACCGTAAATTTTAGGTTTCAAGCCTCTGTTCCGGCGCCGTGACAAGGTGGGGAAGCAGGTACCTTGTCCTGCAAATCCTCCCACTCTTTGCTGGTGTAAGTATGCAACGCCAGCGCATGTACACCGTCTGCCAACTCTTGCGCCAACACGGCATAGATTGACCTATGGCGGGTCAGAAACCGTTCACCGACAAAGCGCTCGCTGACAAGCACCACTTTGAAATGGCTTTCTGAACCCTTTGGAACATTATGACGATAGCTTTCATTAACGACTTCCAGAAACACGGGTTCAAACGCGGCCCGCAATTTTGCTTCTATTTGCTTACCCACCATAAAACCTCCTTACAGCACCGGCAGATTACCATGCCCATTCTGCTCAATATTAGTCGGTTTTACCCGCCCGAGAACATAGCCACACCCAAGTAATTTCAAGATGCAAGCAGGCTGAAATAGCCAGTTTTTATTCTTGCCGAGTAAAAATTTGCTCTTTGGCAACGTTCAACGCTTCCTCCTGTTGGCGGCAATGCTATGATGTTGGCAATTTGTTGTTGGCTCTACTGCTTTGTTTACCAAGCACCCATTAGCTGTACCCAGTATATTTCCAGCCACAGCCAGTGTGCCGTGACTTGAAAGAGGAAGGGTATGAAACCACGATTAATGAGACAGTAATATGTTTAAAAAATTATTTTTCCCACTGCTGGCTGCATTGATGCTTGCTGGCTGTGCTACCAGCACCAATACGCTGAACGTTACCCCGAAAATCGTACTGCCACAGCAGGATCCGACCCTGCAAGGTATCACTATCAGCATTAATGGCGCGGACCAACGCCCAGACCAAGCACTGGCGAAAGTGAACCGTGATGGCCAGTTGATTACGCTTACGCCTTCACGTGACCTACGTTTCTTGCTACAGGAAGTGCTGGAGAAACAAATGGGAGCGCGTGGCTATATGATTGGGCCATCTGGCGCGGTTGATTTACAGATCGTAGTCAACAACCTGTTTGCCGATGTATCCGAAGGCAACCTGCGTTACAACATCACCACCAAAGCAGATATTTCGATTATTGCGCAAGCGAAAAATGGCAGCAAGCAGGTGAAAAACTACCGTTCAACCTACAACGTCCAAGGCGCCTTTACTGCGACTAACGACAAAATCACCAATGCGGTCAATACCGTATTAGGCGACGTGATTGCCGACATGGCGCAAGACACCAGCGTCAGCGAGTTTATCAAACAAAACGCGCGTTAATCAGTTATTACTCTGAATAATTCGAGCTGCGGCAAGATAGCAATCATTGCCATACCACTAGCGGGCCGATGAATGCTACTGCGCGTGCAACTCGAAATATTACGGTTCAAAGACCTTGTGCTGCTCGGTTAGCGGGCAGCGCAGACAAGGATCTCATGTCAAAACAGTATCTGAATATCTTTACTCAGCGTAATTCTGTCATCCTTCTAGTTCTGGGTTTTGCATCAGGATTACCGTTAGCGCTGACCTCTGGCACGCTGCAAGCCTGGATGACCGTTGAGAACATCGATCTGAAAACCATTGGTATCTTTTCGCTGGTTGGTCAGGCCTATGTGTTCAAGTTCCTCTGGTCACCGTTTATGGATCGCTATACGCCATCATTCCTCGGGCGGCGGCGCGGCTGGTTGTTAATTAGTCAAATATTACTGGTGTTCGCCATTGTCGCCATGGGGTTTATGAACCCTACCCAGCATTTGTGGTGGCTTGCTGCACTGGCAGTGTTAGTCGCATTCTGTTCTGCTTCACAGGATATTGTTTTTGACGCCTATAAGACCGATCTGCTGGCGGCGGAAGAGCGTGGTGCCGGTGCGGCGGTTTCGGTACTGGGTTACCGGCTGGCGATGCTGGTTTCGGGTGGCTTGGCGCTATGGTTGGCAGATCGCTTTTTTGGCTGGCAGGCTACCTACTGGTTGATGGCCGGGCTGATGCTGATCGGTATAGTTGCCACATTGATGGCACCAGAACCGGACAACAGCATTCCAGCACCACGCACCATGGAGCAAGCGGTAATCGCTCCACTGCGTGATTTTTTTGCGCGCAACAATGCCTGGCTGCTCTTGCTGCTGATTGTGATGTACAAGTTGGGGGATGCGTTTGCCGGTAGCCTGAGTACCACCTTTCTGATCAGGGGCGTCGGGTTTGATGCCGGAGAGGTCGGCCTGGTCAATAAAACGCTTGGGCTGTTTGCTACTATTGTCGGTGCCTTGCTTGGCGGAGTACTGATGCAACGCCTGAGTCTGTTCCGGGCATTGATGCTATTCGGTATTCTGCAGGCCGTTTCCAACATTGGCTATTGGCTCCTGGCGGTTACCGATAAAAGTATTATCACCATGGGCAGCGCAATCTTTCTGGAAAACCTCTGCGGTGGCATGGGCACGGCGGCGTTTGTTGCCCTGCTGATGACTCTGTGCAACAAATCTTTTTCTGCTACCCAGTTTGCATTACTCTCGGCACTCTCTGCCGTAGGGCGCGTTTATGTCGGGCCAATTGCCGGTTGGTTTGTCGGGGCACATGGCTGGCCGCTGTTCTATCTGTTCTCGATTATTGCTGCCCTGCCCGGTTTGCTGCTGTTGGCCATTTGCCGCCAAACGCTGGAGTATACTCAACGGACCGATAGCTTTATGCCGCGAACTGAATTCCGCCGAGCTTACCAATGGGCTGTACGCCTGCTGACCTTAGGCTGTTCACTGCTCGCTATATGGTTGTTGCTATTGATTACCAACGCACTAGGTTGGACCGAATGGCCAAATCTTGCCATTCAGCTACTGCAAACAGGAGCCATCCTGAGCCTGATAGGTATTATCATGGGTAGTCTGCTCGACTATCTGGCACTTCGGCGCACACAGTTAGTCTGATTTTTATCAGCCAGCAAGAATTGCGGGCTGATAAAAATCATCATAAAAACGAATTTATTACGTTGAAAAAAGAATATTCTTACTAAAGTTATTTTTTACCTGAGCGTTTCACTCGGAAATAAAATTAAATTCACTTTAATTAAACAAATATTTTACATTAATTAAACCTTTCTTTCGGTTTTATAATCGTACCTTGTCTCTTAATCATCTTGCATACTGTTGGTTTTCCTTGATATGGCGCATGCTCGGCACGATTCAGCCTGCCAACACGTTGTTGCTATTAATAAATTGCCACATGGCGTAACATGTGTGACACCCTTAACAGAAAGTGTCTACAAGGCGCTGACACTCCTCTAAGTATGTTTACAGTACTGCAACCTTCCCGTAAAATGCTTGTACACATGAAACGACAATAGAGCCTTTGTAATTGAGGTCGTTAGATGAGACTTAAGAAATACAATAAAATTTTTGGGATGCTATCTCTAATTGCAGCCACTGTAATACTCAGCGGCTGTAATATGGTTTTGATGAATCCCAAAGGCGCAATAGGTGTTGAACAACGTACACTGATCCTCACAGCGATCGGCTTGATGTTGATCGTAGTGGTTCCAGTCATTGTCATGGCGTTCACCTTTGCCTGGAAGTATCGCGCCTCCAACAAAGATGCCAAGTACACACCAAACTGGTCACACTCCAACAAAATTGAAGCTGTTGTCTGGACCATTCCAATCATAATCATCGCCATCCTGGGTACCATTACCTGGAAAACGACCCACGCGCTGGATCCATTCAAGCCGATTGTCACTGACAAAAAGCCAATGACCATCGAAGTGATGTCGTTAGATTGGAAATGGTTGTTCATCTATCCAGAGCAAGGTATTGCAACGGTTAATGAGTTGGCGTTTCCAAAAGATGTTCCTGTCGAATTCAAAGTCACCTCTAACTCGGTAATGAACTCGTTCTTTATTCCTCAGTTGGGTGGGCAGATTTATGCAATGGCCGGGATGCAGACCAAACTGCACCTGATCGGTAACGAAGCCGGTGAATACAAAGGTATTTCCAGCAGCTACAGTGGCCAAGGGTTCTCTGGCATGAAATTCACTGCGATTGTCACCCCAACCGAAGGCGACTTCGATCAGTGGGTTGCCAAAGTGAAAGAGTCACAGAATACCCTCAACACTATCAGCGATTTTAACAAACTGGCCGAGCCGAGTGAAAATAACCCGGTTGAGTACTTCTCCAGTGTCAAACCGAATTTGTTCAAAGAGACCATCGCCAAATTCATGGGTGACATGCACACGCACAAAGGCGCAGAAGCTTCCGCGCATGAAGGCATGGACATGAGCCATGGTATGGACATGGGTGAACATACTAACGCCGGAGCCGAGGAATAATCTGATGTTCGGAAAATTAACACTTGATGCGGTTCCGTTCCATGAACCGATCGTCATGGTCACCGTTGCTGCAATTATCGTTGGTGGCCTTGCGCTGCTGGCGCTGATTACCTATTTAGGCAAGTGGAAGTGGCTGTGGAGCGAATGGCTGACGTCTGTCGACCATAAGAAAATTGGTATCATGTACATCATCGTCGCGATGGTGATGTTAATACGTGGTTTTGCCGACGCAATCATGATGCGTGGTCAGCAGGCATTGGCCTCAGCTGGTGAAGCAGGGTTCCTGCCGCCACACCACTATGATCAGATCTTTACCGCTCATGGCGTTATCATGATCTTCTTCATGGCGATGCCGTTGGTAGTTGGCCTGATGAACCTGGTGGTTCCGCTGCAGATTGGTGCCCGTGACGTTGCCTTCCCGTTCCTGAACTCACTGAGCTTCTGGTTCTTCGTAGTTGGGGTGGTGCTGATCAACCTTTCCCTGGCTGTCGGTGAGTTCGCGCAAACAGGCTGGCTGGCCTATCCACCGCTTTCCGGTAAAGAATACAACCCGGGGGTCGGGGTAGACTATTGGATCTGGAGTCTGCAGATTTCAGGCCTGGGTACACTGCTGACTGGCGTGAACTTCTTCGCCACTATAATGAAAATGCGTGCCCCTGGCATGCCGATGATGAAAATGCCTGTGTTCACTTGGGCAGCACTGTGTACCAACGTGCTGATCATCGTTTCCTTCCCTATTCTGACCGTCACTATCGCGTTGCTGACCCTGGATCGCTACCTGGGTACCCATTTCTTTACCAATGATATGGGTGGCAACATGATGATGTACATCAACCTGATTTGGGCCTGGGGCCACCCAGAGGTGTATATCCTGGTTCTGCCAGTGTTTGGTGTGTTCTCCGAAGTGACCGCAACCTTCTCAAGGAAGCGTCTGTTCGGTTATACCTCGCTGGTGTGGGCAACTATCGCCATTACCCTGCTGTCGTTTATCGTTTGGCTGCACCACTTCTTTACCATGGGAAGCGGCGCGAACGTCAACGCCTTCTTCGGGATTGCGACGATGATTATTTCCATCCCTACCGGGGTGAAAATCTTCAACTGGCTGTTCACCATGTATCAGGGGCGTATCCAGTTCAACTCAGCGATGCTGTGGACGATTGGCTTCATTATCACCTTCTCAATCGGTGGTATGACCGGGGTGCTTCTGGCGGTCCCTGGTGCAAACTTTGTGTTGCACAACAGCCTGTTCCTGATTGCACACTTCCATAACGTTATTATCGGCGGTGTTGTCTTCGGTTGCTTCGCGGGTCTGACCTACTGGTTCCCGAAAGCTTTTGGTTTCCGTCTGAATGAAACTTGGGGTATCCGCGCCTTCTGGTTCTGGATCATCGGCTTCTTCGTCGCGTTCATGCCTCTGTATGTGCTGGGCTTTATGGGTATGACTCGTCGTTTGAGTCAGAATATCAACCCTGAGTTCCATCCGATGCTATTAGTGGCTGCCTGTGGTGCTGCGCTGATTGCCTGCGGTGTTCTGTGCCAGGTCATTCAGATTATCGTCAGTGTTCGCGACCGTGAGCAGAACCGTGATCTGACCGGCGATCCTTGGGGCGCACGTACGTTGGAGTGGTCAACTTCTTCTCCACCACCGTTCTATAACTTCGCTGTAGTGCCAGAAATTCACGATCGTGATGCATTCTGGGACATGAAAGAAAAAGGTGAAGCCTATAAGAAACCAGCGAAATACGAGCCGATCCATATGCCGAAGAATACCGGTGCCGGTGTGATTATTGCTGGCTTCAGCTTGGTATTCGGTTTCGCGATGATCTGGGAAATCTGGTGGATGGCGATTGTCGGCTTCGTAGGCATGATCGTTGCCTGGATCATCAAGAGCTTCGATGAAGATGTTGATTACTATGTGCCGGTAGAAGAGATCGAGCGCATTGAAAACCAACGCTATGAACAAATCAGCAAAGCAGGCGTGAAACATGTCAACTGATATCCTGACTAAGCATAACGCAGCCCATGCAGAGCATGGGCACCACGACGCAGGTGATACCAAGGTCTTCGGATTCTGGATCTACCTAATGAGCGACTGTATTTTGTTTGCGAGCTTGTTCGCAACTTATGCAGTACTGGTAAATGGGACTGCTGGCGGTCCTTCAGGGAAAGATATCTTCGACCTGAAATTTGTTCTGGTCGAAACTTTCTTGCTGCTATTCAGCTCCATTACCTACGGTATGGCGATGATCGGCATGAACAAGGGCAAGGTTGGCAGCGTTAATAGCTGGCTGTTCCTCACCTTCCTGTTCGGTCTCGGCTTCGTAGCGATGGAGATCTATGAATTCCATCACCTCATTGCAGAAGGTTTCGGCCCGGACCGTAGTGCGTTCCTTTCCAGCTTCTTTGCGCTGGTCGGCACCCACGGTCTGCACGTGACCACTGGTCTGGTGTGGATCATTGTCATGATGATTCAGGTAAGCAAGCGTGGCCTGAATCCAACCAATAAAACCCGTCTGATGTGTCTGAGTCTGTTCTGGCACTTCCTGGACGTGATCTGGATCTGTGTATTTACCGTTGTCTACCTGCTGGGGGTTATGTAATGAGCCATTCATCCCATGAAACCTCTCACGGCGGCGCAAGCCATGGCAGCGTGAAGTCATACTTGATCGGCTTTATTCTGTCGATCATCCTGACGGTAATTCCATTTGCGATGGTGATGAGTGGCTCAGCCTCTCATTCTACCATCCTGGCGGTAGTGGTCGGTATGGCAGTGATCCAGGTGATCGTTCATCTGATCTACTTCCTGCACATGAACACTTCATCGGAAGAACGCTGGAACCTGGTGGCATTGCTGTTCACTGCTTTGATCATCGGTATCGTTGTTGTGGGTTCACTGTGGATTATGTACAACCTCAACATCAATATGATGGTCGATTAAGAGCCGAGCTGGACGTGATGATTAAGCAATACCTGCAAGTAACTAAACCAGGAATTATTTTCGGCAATTTAATTTCTGTCGTTGGGGGGTTCCTGCTTGCTTCCAAAGGGAGCATTGACTATCCCCTGTTTCTCGCCACCCTGTTGGGCGTCTCGTTGGTGGTCGCATCGGGCTGTGTATTTAACAACTACATTGACCGTGACATCGACAAGAAAATGGAGAGAACGAAGAACCGGGTGCTGGTGAGAGGCCTGATCGCGCCGAGTGCCAGCCTGGTTTACGCTACCATTCTGGGTATTGCTGGTTTTGTTCTGCTGTATATGGCAGCCAACCCGCTGGCCATGTGGCTGGCGGTAATGGGCTTTGTGGTTTATGTCGGAGTCTATAGCCTGTACATGAAACGCCATTCGGTATACGGCACGTTAATCGGCAGCTTATCAGGAGCCGCGCCACCAGTGATTGGTTATTGCGCGGTGACCAATGAGTTTGACGCTGGTGCATTGATCCTGCTGGCAATCTTCAGCCTGTGGCAGATGCCGCATTCCTATGCGATTGCCATCTTCCGCTTTAAAGATTACCAGGCAGCCAATATCCCGGTATTGCCGGTGGTGAAAGGGATCTCTGTAGCCAAGAACCACATCACTCTGTACATTCTGGCGTTTATGATTGCCACTCTGATGCTGACTCTTGGCGGGTATGCCGGTTACAAATACCTGATCGTCGCGGCGGCAGTCAGCGTATGGTGGTTGGGTATGGCGTTGCGCGGTTACAAAACCGAAAATGACAGCGTTTGGGCAAGAAAACTCTTTGTGTTCTCAATCGTTGCTATTACTTCATTGAGTGTGATGATGTCTATCGACTTTAGTGCAAGTGCAACGCCAGAAACCTTGTTAACCTATGCCTGGTAAGTGAATTTCTGTGTGAATGGGCCGCTCAGCGGCCCATTTTATTTCTCCCGCTGTTGATGAAATATCTGCTAAACAACATTCGATTTACCCCCCCTGCCCCACACACTAGAATAGCGCAGATTTGTAGGCATTATTCCTTCAGGTTCACGCTGTTCAGCCAAGCTGTCTGGGGACTAAACCGTTGCGTTGTCAGGCTAATGCCAAACTTCTTCAATTATTAACGCCACTGCTTGAAAGACGCCGGGTATACTGAGGTCACAATGAACGACAATGTAATGACGCCCCAGGAACGTCGTGCAACCTGGGGCCTAGGAACCGTTTTTTCACTACGCATGCTTGGCATGTTTATGGTGCTGCCGGTTCTAACCACTTATGGCATGGCACTGAACGGTGCCAGCGAAGCACTGATTGGTATAGCCATTGGCATCTATGGCCTGGCACAGGCGGTCTTCCAAATACCATTTGGGTTGGTTTCCGATCGTATTGGCCGCAAACCGCTGATCGTTGGCGGGCTGCTGGTTTTTGCCCTGGGCAGCGTGGTAGCGGCTGTCAGCAGTTCCATCTGGGGGATCATCCTTGGCCGAGCGTTACAAGGTTCCGGGGCTATTGCAGCGGCAGTTATGGCATTGCTGTCAGATTTAACCCGTGAGCAAAATCGCACCAAAGCGATGGCATTTATTGGCGTCAGTTTCGGCATCACCTTTGCCATTGCCATGGTCGTTGGCCCGATAGTCACCCATGCTTTCGGCTTGCATGCGCTGTTCTGGATGATTGCCGTGTTAGCTCTGGCGGGGATCGTGATCACAGTGACCGTGGTTCCTTCCGCGAGCGATCACGTTTTAAACCGCGAATCGAGCATCGTACGCGGCAGTTTCAGCAAGGTACTTAGCAATTCTCGTCTGCTCAAACTCAATTTCGGCATCATGTGCCTGCATATTTTGCTGATGTCGAGCTTTATCGCGCTGCCTCTGGCAATGGAGAAAGCCGGGCTGGCGGCGAGTGCGCATTGGAAGGTCTATCTGGTAACCATGCTGGTTTCCTTCGCTGCCGTCGTGCCCTTTATCATCTACGCAGAAAAATACCGTCGCATGAAACAGGTCTTTATGGGCTGCGTAGCTGTGCTGTTTTGTGCAGAAGTACTGCTATGGTTCTCCGGCATGCATCTATGGGGCATCATTGCGGGCGTGCAGTTGTTCTTTATGGCATTTAACGTGATGGAAGCCATTCTGCCTTCACTGATCAGCAAAGAGTCTCCAGCAGGTTATAAAGGGACAGCAATGGGGGTTTACTCTACCAGCCAATTTATTGGTGTCGCTATCGGCGGCAGCCTTGGTGGTTGGCTATATGGTCTGCAGGGTGCGGGGCTGGTATTTATTGCCGGTGCCATCATTGCAGCAATCTGGTTTATGATCAGTAGCACAATGAAAGAACCGCCTTATGTCAGCAGCCTGCGTATTACGCTGTCTGAACTGGCAGTGCAGGATTCCGCATTGCAAACCCGCCTGATGGCGCAGCCAGGCGTAGCGGAAGCGGTGGTGGTACCTGAGGAGCGCAGCGCCTACGTGAAAGTCGATACCCGACAGACTAACCGTGGTCAGTTGGAAGCACTGGTAGAATCGCTTTAGCTTTAAAGGAAAGGGCCGATAAACCGGCCCTTATACGCATCTTAATCGCGGAAATTCTTGAACTGGAAAGGCTGCCCGAGATCGGCACCGCGTACCAGTGCCATCACGCCCTGTAGGTCATCGCGTGACTTGCCTGTAACACGTACTTCATCTCCTTGAATTTGTGCCTGCACTTTCAGCTTACTGTCTTTGATCAGCTTAACGATTTTCTTCGCCAATGTGGTTTCAATACCTTGCTTCAGTTTCGCTTCAACACTGTAAGTTTTACCGCTGTGAGTCATCTCTTCAGGGATCTCCAGTGCTCCGCCATCAATACTGCGTTTACTCAATTTTTCACGCAAAATATCCAGCAGTTGTTGCACTTGGAAGTCAGACTCGCTAGCCACTTTAATGCTCTCATTTTTCTCATTCAGCTCAAAGCTGGCTGGCACATTGCGGAAGTCCCAGCGGGTACTGAGATCGCGAGTGGCATTCTCAACGGCATTGCGAACTTCCTGCATATCGATTTCGGAAACGATGTCGAAAGATGGCATACTTCTTCCTCCTGAATAGGCGCCTGCCTGCTGTGGCGCAATAATTTAGATGCGGTGCATAATACCTGCTTTGTAGCCTCAGGCAAAATTCTGATCACACAGCTAAACAAGACGTTCAGCCCCAGAAAAGCCTATAATCAGCAAGATTAATCAGCGGTATTCCCGGACACCAAGGAGATTGAATGAAAATAACAATTCTTGGTTGCGGTGCGCTCGGACAACTTTGGCTCTCAAGGCTCTATCAACAGGGCCACGATGTACAGGGATGGTTACGGGTACCACAGCCGTTTTGTGCGGTGAACGTGATTGAGCCCGACGGCACCACGTTCAACCGTAATTTGCCAACTAACGATCCTGAGCACCTGTTGCAGAGTGAACTATTACTGGTAACACTGAAAGCCTGGCAGATTTCTGGCGCAGTGACCCCATTGCTCCCCAAACTAAACCCTCGATGCGCTATTTTACTGCTGCACAATGGCATGGGTGCTCAGAATGAATTGCCACCGCACAATCAACCGATACTGCATGGTACCACTACCCATGCTGCACGCCATGAAGGTAACGCTATTGTTCATGTCGCCAACGGGATCACTCATATTGGCCCTACAACACCGCAGGCTACACACCTCAGCCACTTGGCAGAAATACTACATCAGGCATTGCCTGATGTAGCTTGGCATAACCACATTGCGGCAACCAATTGGCGTAAACTGGCAGTAAGCTGTGCTATCAATCCATTGACTGTCATGTATAACTGCCGCAATGGTGATCTACAACGTTACCCAGAACAGATAGAACGCATCTGCCGTGAAGTTATCAGCGTGATGGAGATGGAGGGTTACCATACCTCATGCGAAGGCCTGATATTCTATGTCATGCAAGTTATCCAGAGCACAGCAGACAACATATCCTCTATGCTGCAGGACATTCGTGCTCAGCGGCATACCGAAATCGACTACATTACCGGGTATTTGCTCCGCCGCGGGCGAAGCCATGGCTTGACCTTGACAGAGAACACCCATCTATTTGAAATGGTTAAACAAAAGGAAAATGAGTATGAGCGTTTCGGCACTGGTTTGCCTGGCACCTGGTAGTGAAGAAACCGAGGCCGTTACTGTCATCGATTTGCTGGTTCGTGCAGGTGTAAAAGTGACGACTGCCAGCGTTGCCGGAGATGGCGGGTTGACTATTGTCTGCTCGCGCGGTGTGAAATTGCTGGCCGATGCACCACTCGTCGCGATCGTGGACGAAGCCTTTGACGCGATCGTATTGCCAGGGGGCTTAAAAGGTGCGGAGTGCTTCCGTGATAGTCCGTTATTGGTAGAGAAAGTGCGTCAAATGCATCTGCAGAGCAAAATTGTAGCCGCCATCTGCGCTGCCCCGGCACTGGTATTACAGCATCACAACCTGTTCCCTGTGGGCAATATGACCGGTTTCCCCGGTTTGAAGGAGCAGATCCCACAGGAGCAGTGGATGGAAAGGCGCGTGGTTTTCGATCCACGCGTCAATCTGTTAACCAGCCAAGGGCCAGGTACATCCATGGAGTTCGCCTTAAAGCTAATCGATTTACTTCTGGGAAAAGCCAAAGCCGCAGAGATAGCAGCACAATTGGTACTCATTCCCGGTATGTACGATTTCCGCGATTAAGGATGAATGACTAAATAGCAATACCGTTAAAATACGGTATTCAGACTGCTGACAAACCCCGTTATTAGGGAGAGCGTGCCGATGGGGTCGTAACGACGTAAACCGTCGGAGCGCCCCTCGGTGCGCTAGGCCCGGGTATCTCGGGTCAGAAGGCGACTTTGTCATCAACCTCAATACCGTTAAAACACGGTGTTGCTATTTTTAGAGACGGTTACGGGCGATACACTTTAACGTTGGTGTAACCTTGCTCATGTAAATATAGCGCTTGCAGGCGGCTCATCACTCCACGGTCACAATACAGCAGATAGGTTTTGCTTTGATCAAGATCGCCAAACTGACTACTCAACTTGTAGAACGGCAAAGGTTTAACGTCTACCTGTACCAGTTGTAACGGCTTCTCTTCTTGTTCGTCTATAGAGCGGATATCTAGAATCACCTCATCAGCGCTAAACTCGGCAACGGTTTCTACTTCAACGATCTGCTGCTGCGTCTCTTCAGCAATAGTACGGATATCAACGTTACGCGCTTCGCGTACCACACGCTCCAAGATCTCGAAGTCAAAATTGTTTTCTTCTTCTTCAATCTTGCTTTTTACCGCTTTAACCGTTGGATTTTTCGAGATCACACCGCAATACTCCGGCATGGTCTTGGCAAAGTCTTCCGTGCCGATTTCACGTGCAACATCAATGATATGTTCTTTATCATGCGAAATCAGCGGGCGCAGAATCAAGGTATCGGAAGCGTTGTCGATCAGGCGCAGGTTAGTCAACGTCTGGCTGGAAACCTGCCCCAGCGCTTCACCGGTCACCAGAGCCTGCACACCATAGCGCTCGGCAACCTGAGAAGCGGCACGAACCATCATACGTTTTAGCACCACGCCCATTTGGCCATCATCCACTTTCTCCAGGATCTCACCCACAACAGGCTCGAAGTCGATGGCGACAAAACGCACTTTATGGGAGCTGCCAAAGCGGTTCCACAGATAGTACGCCACCTGCTTCACACCGATTTCATGCGCTGCGCCCCCCAGATTGAAGAAGCAATAGTGTACACGGCAACCGCGCCGCATCAGCATATAGCTGGAAACCCCGGAATCAAAACCGCCAGAAATCAATGACAACACATCTTCCTGCGTGCCGATCGGATAGCCACCAATACCTTCACGGCGGGATTTGACCAGCAGCAATTTGTCGTCTTCAATCTCCAGATTCACCGTTACCTGTGGGTGCGAAAGCTTAACGCGTGCACTTTGGATATGTTGGTTCAGGCCCCCACCGACATAACGTTCTACATCCTGTGAACTGAAATCATGCTTGCCACGCCGCTTAACTCGCACACAGAATGTCTTGCCTTCCAACTGTTCACGATAGGTTTCCAGCGCCTGCTCAAAGATATGATGCACATCGGTATAAGCACGATCTTCCACTTCCAGAATATGGTGAATGCCGGGAATACGCGTTAATGCCTCCGTTATCACTGGACGCCGTTCTTCGTTTTTGGCGCGTACCTCGATAAAATCCCAGTGGCGGACCACCGCCAGAGTTTCATCATACTGCTTCAGGACGTTACGGATATTGGTCGTCAGGATCTTAATGAAGCGCAACCGCACAGATTGGCTCTTGATGGTGATTTCCGGGAACAATTTAATGATAAACTTCATGGCGGTCTTTATTATCTGATAAGAAATTACGGGGTAAAAGTTTAATACCCTCAATCTTCCGAGCGGCGGCGGTTGGCTGCAACTTACAAGCTATTAGGTATACAATGACGATAAGATTGATAAAACGTTCGGCAAGCCCGCAGTTTTATCAATTTTATCCGGGCGCGAAGTATATCATCATCTGATGGTATCCCGCGCGAAAAACCATACAGACGTGCCATGATTTGCTAATCAGGATCCGCTAGGATAGGCTCTGGCCCCACGGTTCACATATTGATGTAGAAAGAAAACTATGCCGAAAAAACCAGTACCGTCAGACAGTAAAGAACAAAGCATCAGCTTTGAAAACTCCCTGAGTGAACTTGAGAGTATCGTGACGCGGCTGGAGTCTGGTGAGTTGCCGCTGGAGGATGCGCTCAATGAGTTTGAGCGCGGCGTACAGCTGGCACGTCAGGGTCAACAAAAACTGCAGCAGGCCGAGCAGCGGGTCCAGATCCTGCTTAACGACCACAGCGACGATGCTGTGTTGACTCCCTTTACCCCGGACGCTGAGTAATTACAATGTCTGAGTTCCACGAACAGTTACAGGCCTTCCGCCTGCGCAGCGATCGCGCACTGCTGGACTACATCGCGCCGTTACCGTTCAATAATGGCAAAATGGTTGAAGCCATGCGCCACGGTGCCTTGTTAGGCGGCAAACGGCTGCGGCCTTTTCTGGTTTATGCCACCGGGCAGATGTTTGGATTGAGTCTGGATAATCTGGATGCTCCCGCTGCGGCTGTGGAGTGCATTCATGCCTACTCGCTAATCCATGACGATTTACCTGCCATGGATAACGATGATTTGCGTCGTGGTCAGCCAACTTGTCATATAAAATTCGGTGAGGCCAACGCCATTCTTGCGGGCGATGCTCTGCAAACGTTGGCTTTCTCGATCCTGGCCGATGCAGATATGCCTGATGTTGCCTTGCGCGATCGTCTGGCGATGATTTCCGAACTGGCCAGTGCCAGCGGCGTAGCGGGTATGTGTGGGGGTCAATACCTGGATATGGAAGCCGAAGGTAAACAGATAGACCTACAGGCGCTAGAACAGGTCCACCGCCATAAAACGGGCGCGCTGATCCGCGCGGCAGTTCGTCTGGGTGCGCTGGCAGCCGGTGAACCAGGCCGCGCAGCGTTGCCAGCGCTTGACCGTTATGCAGCCGCAATAGGCCTGGCATTTCAAGTTCAGGATGACATTCTTGACGTGGTTGGTGAAACCGCAAAAATCGGTAAACGTCAAGGCTCAGACCAGCAACTTGGAAAGAGTACCTATCCTGCCCTACTCGGGCTTGACAGCGCGAAGTTAAAAGCGTGGGATCTCTATCAGGAAGCCTTGGCAGCATTAGCCTCTTTAGAAACACAATCTTATAACACAGCGCCATTGCGTGCGTTAGCCAGCTTCATTATTGAACGCGACAATTAACGTATGACGTCAACACCTCTGATATGAGTATCGAATGAGTCTTGATATAGCCAAATACCCGACCTTGGCACTCGCGGAAACACCGGAAGAACTCCGCTTATTGCCAAAAGAAAGCCTGCCGAAGCTGTGTGACGAACTGCGGCAATATCTGCTGGACAGCGTTAGCCGTTCCAGCGGTCATTTTGCGTCTGGACTGGGTACCGTCGAACTGACGGTGGCACTGCATTATGTCTACAATACGCCATTCGACCAGTTGGTGTGGGACGTTGGCCACCAGGCCTACCCGCATAAAATCCTGACAGGCAGACGGGATCGTATCTCCACCATCCGTCAAAAAGATGGCTTGCATCCATTCCCATGGCGTGCAGAAAGCGAGTATGACGTGTTGTCTGTTGGCCACTCCTCGACTTCGGTCAGTGCTGGTTTGGGTATTGCCGTAGCGGCAGCACGTGAAGGTAAAAATCGCCGTACCGTCTGTGTTATCGGTGACGGTGCCATCACCGCGGGCATGGCCTTTGAGGCTATGAACCATGCTGGTGACATCACCCCGGATATGCTGGTGATACTGAACGATAATGAAATGTCGATCTCCGAAAACGTCGGTGCCCTAAATAATCATCTGGCTCAGCTACTATCAGGCAAGCTCTATTCCACGCTACGTGAAGGCGGCAAAAAGGTACTCTCGGGCCTCCCCCCGATCAAAGAGCTGTTAAAAAGAACCGAAGAGCATCTAAAGGGTATGGTTGTGCCTGGAACGCTATTCGAAGAACTGGGTTTCAACTACATTGGGCCAGTAGACGGCCACGATGTGCAGGGGCTGGCCGCTACCCTGAAAAATATGCGCGATCTGAAAGGCCCCCAACTGTTGCATATCATGACCAAGAAAGGCCGTGGTTATGCCCCTGCGGAAAAGGATCCCATCAGCTTCCACGCCGTACCCAAATTTGATCCCGCCAGTGGCACCCTGCCGAAAAGTGCCGGTGGATTACCTACATATTCAAAGATTTTCGGTGACTGGCTGTGTGAAACCGCAGCCAAAGATAGCCAACTGATGGCTATCACACCGGCCATGCGCGAAGGTTCAGGTATGGTGAAGTTCTCGCGTGAATATCCGCAGCAATATTTTGATGTCGCAATAGCCGAGCAGCACGCAGTTACCTTCGCCGCTGGCCTGGCAATTGGCGGCTATAAACCGATTGTGGCGATCTACTCCACCTTCCTGCAGCGCGCCTACGATCAGGTGATCCATGATGTGGCGATCCAGAATCTGCCGGTGATGTTTGCCATAGATCGCGGCGGTATAGTGGGGGCCGACGGCCAAACTCACCAGGGTGCGTTCGACATTTCTTTCCTGCGCTGTATCCCGAATATGGTGATCATGACGCCTAGTGACGAGAACGAATGCCGTCAGATGCTGTATACCGGTTATCACTATAATGATGGCCCGACGGCAGTCCGTTATCCTCGGGGTAGCGGTACAGGCGCAAATCTGGAGCCATTAGCTTCCTTGCCACTTGGCAAAGGTATCGTACGCCGCGAAGGCGAGAAAGTTGCGATCCTCAACTTCGGCACTTTGCTACCCGAAGCCCAACAGGTAGCCGAAGCGATGAATGCCACGCTGGTAGATATGCGCTTTGTAAAACCGCTGGATGAACAACTGGTGCTGGAGATGGCTGCAAGCCATAAGGTACTGGTGACACTGGAAGAGAATGCCATTATGGGCGGGGCAGGCAGCGGTATTAACGAGTTGCTCATGGCGAAACGCCGTGTGATACCCGTGCTAAACATTGGCCTACCTGATTATTTCATCCCGCAAGGTAGCCAGGAAGAGATCCGCAGCGATCTGGGCCTGGATGCTGCCGGTATTCAACGTCAGATCGAGACTTGGTTGCTATAAATTGGGGTTAATTAACGCCTACCCGACTTAAAAGGCGCGAGATGCACCCGCTATGCGCGGCAGAAGGCATTGATGCCTTGATTGCCGAGCGTGTCGCAGCGCTTGCGGAAGAGCGCGGCGTTTTGCGGGCACAGATTGCGCTGGCTTAGCTGCTCTGCTTGGTAAAGCTGTAATCAATTGGCGCATCACGCAGTGAGCATCTCGAAGACGCCGTTGCCGCCGTTGAGCTAGTGCTGAAACCTGCAGAGATGGCGTTATTGGAAGCGGCCTATGTGCCACATCGTGTGATAGGTTTTGAATAAAACTGCGGCAAACCAGCGGATTTACTCCGCTGGTCGTTGATCGGCTCAGCTTAGAATAGCCCTATCGGCCAATGATGACCAATCAGATAGATGATAACGGCAGCAAGCACACCAGCAACAATATCATCGACCATGATCCCCATACCGCCATGCACGTTACGATCAAACCAACGGATCGGCCAGGGTTTCCAGATATCCAGAATACGGAATAGCACAAATCCGGCAGCCACCCACTGCCAACTGTTTACCGGCAGCGCCATCAGAGTGATCCACATACCGACAAACTCATCCCAGACGATGCTACCGTGATCGTGTACCCGCATGTCTTTGGCTGTCCGGTGACACAAATACACGCCGATACAGATACTGAACATGACCAGTAACGAATAAAGCTGCCATGGCAGTTGGATCAGCAACCACCAGAATGGAATAGCGGCCAGCGACCCCATGGTTCCAGGCATGGCTGGCGAAAGCCCACTGCCAAACCCGGTAGCCAGTAAGTGCCACGGGTTACTCATGCGTAACCGGCTTTTGGCTTCATCCTTCATGATTTTTGCTCACCACTGAAGTGATCGAACCCTCCCCACGGTAATACGATCTCTCGATTATCGCGGTAGAACTTCATCCCTTCGGACTGCGGGCCGATTTGACCAATACAGGTGTAATCTGCGCCTAAATTGCTGAGCGCCACTTCCAGCGCACCACGATTGATCTCGGGCACAGTAAAGCATAACTCATAATCTTCACCACCGGTCAAAGCCCAGCACAGAGCTTGCTCAGCATCAGTGTTACCGGTCAGAACCTGCGACATGGGTAACTCATCGAGTTCAACACGCGCACCGCACTGAGAGGCGTTAAGCACATGTTTTAAATCTGAAATCAGGCCATCTGAAATATCGATCGCCGAACTGGCCAAATCACGCAACGCCTGGCCTTGCAATACACGCGGCTGCGGGCGCAGATGCCTTGCCAGCAGATATTCACGGGCAACGCGCTCATTCACTTGCAAGCGTTGTTGTAGGATCGCTAACCCAGCGGCGCTGTCCCCCAGCGTACCGGTCACATAAATCCAGTCACCGATCCTGGCCCCCGAGCGGGTCAATGCTCGCCCTACAGGGATCAGGCCATTAATGGTCAACGTCATACTGAGCGGCCCACGGGTGGTATCCCCACCGATCAACTGCATACCGTAGTAATTAAGCTGTTCGAACAGGCTATCGCTGAACGCCTTAAGCCACTCTTCGTCTACTTCAGGTAGCGTCAATGCCAGCGAAAGCCAAGCAGGATCGGCGCCCATGGCAGCCAGATCGCTCAGGTTAACCGCCAATGCTTTGTAACCGAGATCTGCCGGATTGATGTCCGGCAGAAAGTGAATACCTGAAACCAGGGTATCGGTACTGATGGCTAAAAGCTGTTTTTCTGCCACTGTCAGAAGTGCGCAGTCATCTCCAATGCCCAACTGTACATCCCGGCGCAAACTCTTGAACCGGTCAAAATAGTGGGCTATGAGGTCAAATTCGCCGCATGCCATGTTTGATATTCCCAATGAATCAGGGCCGGTTTCCCGGCCCTGATTTTTCACTTTTTCTTACGAATGCTAGGGCCCGCTTTATCGAGCACGCCATTCACAAACTTATGGCTATCTTCGGCCCCGAAGGTTTTCGCCAGCTCGATGGCTTCATTGATAGCCACTTTGTAAGGGACATCTTCACGCATTTTCAGCTCGAACAGCGCAATACGCAGCACGGCTTTTTCCACCTGGCCCAACTCGTCGAGCAGGCGTGACAGGTATGGAGCCATCAGGCCATCCAGCATACCAGCGTTCACCGCCACGCCAGACAGCAGTTCACGAAAATAGGCGATGTCAACATCTTTGACATCCTGCTCCGTCAGGAACTGGTGTTCAACATCGGCAATGTCATTTTTAGACAACTGCCAAGAGTAAAGCGCTTGAACAGCGCACTCACGAGCACGGCGACGAGCAGCAGGTTTCACGGAATTCCCCTTAAACTAAATTCAGGCTTTAATAGCTTTGATAACATTAATCATTTCAAGTGCGGTCAGGGCTGCCTCTGCACCTTTATTGCCTGCTTTGGTGCCTGCACGCTCGATCGCTTGTTCGATGCTTTCGGTGGTCAGAACGCCAAAGGCAACCGGGATCTCAGTGTTCAGTGAGACATTACCCAGGCCAGAACTGGCTTCGCCCGCCACATATTCGAAGTGCGCGGTGCCCCCACGGATCACGGTACCCAGAGCAATAACCGCATCATACTTGCCGGTATTAGCCAGCACACGTGCGGTTAATGGCAATTCGTATGCTCCTGGGACCCAGACAACAGTTATGTTGTCATCAGCAACCTGGCCAATACGTTTCAGCGCGTCGATAGCGCCTTGCAGCAGGCTGTCGTTGATGAAATTGTTAAAACGTGCAATTGCGATCGCCACACGGGCATTAGGAGTAGCAACAACACCTTCGATAACTTTCATGGGCTTTCCTTAAAAATGGGTTCAATAACCCCGCAGGGGGGCGGATTCTATCATATTCTTTGCCTGCCTGCGCGGCGGTTTTGCAAAACACTAACCACGCCAGCATGCAAAGGCGACTTCAGGCTTTTAAACGCAGGCGCAGGCGCAAATCGGGACCAATCTGGCGTACTTCACTGAAGACAAACTCCGGTGCATCGGCAATGCGATCCAACCCCGGCAGGCAGCATAGACCTCGGCCATTGTCACCCAATAATTTGGGTGCAACGTATAACAGAAGTTCATCCACCAGCCCGGCTTGTAATAGTGCACCGGCAAGATGTGCCCCAGCCTCAACCCAAATGCTATTTACCTGTCGTTTAGCTAATTGCATCATCATCACAACCAGATCGATGCCGCCGCCGTGAGCAGGAAACGACAGCTGTTCTACAGTTTCCGGCCAGAGCTGGTCATCCGGCTGCAGCCGCGCCAACCAAGTGGTGCCAGGCTGTTGTATGATTTTATGTTGCGGCTTGACCCGATTCTGGCTATCCAAAATAATCCGTAGCGGCTGCCTGAGGTTTTCACGCGGGTAGATCTGGCGGATTTCATCGCCCAGTTCATCCCAACGCACTGTCAGCGAAGGGTCGTCTGCCAGAACGGTAGCACTGGTGCTGAGGATCGCCGAGCTTTCAGCCCGCAGCCGCTGCACGTCCTGCCTAGCCTGCGGTGAAGTGATCCACTGGCTTTCACCAGATGCCATGGCTGTACGGCCATCCAACGATGTGCCTAGCTTAAGCTGTACATAAGGGAATCCTGTGCGCATACGCTTAAGAAACCCAAGGTTGACCGCCTCAGCTTCTGCCAACATGACGCTGTGACAGACTTCAATCCCCGCCTGTTGCAGCCGGTATAATCCACGACCGGCAACTTGCGGGTTGGGATCCTGCATCGCAGCAACCACACGGCTGATACCAGCGGCAACCAGCGCATCAGCACAAGGCGGTGTGCGGCCATGGTGGCTGCAAGGCTCAAGCGTGACATAAGCCGTAGCGCCTTGAGCGCGTTCGCCTGCCATACGCAGGGCATGAACTTCAGCATGGGGTTCACCAGCTCGCAAGTGATAGCCTTCACCGACGATATTGCCATCGCGCACAATAACGCAACCTACATTCGGATTCGGTGTGGTGGTGAAGCGCCCCAGTCGCGCCAGTTCAAAAGCGCGAGCCATGTAAAACTCATCGTTATGCATGAGGATCCTGTTAGTCTTGCAGTTTTGCAATCTCTTCGCCGAATTCACGAATATCTTCAAAACTGCGGT
Organism: Serratia aquatilis; assembly: GCF_044865145.1. NCBI lineage: Bacteria > Pseudomonadati > Pseudomonadota > Gammaproteobacteria > Enterobacterales > Yersiniaceae > Serratia > Serratia aquatilis. The sequence continues at coordinate 4,008,502 of NZ_CP173186.1, forward strand.
AAACCGAAGCAAAACGGATATAAGCCACTTTATCTAATTTTTTAAGCTCATCCATCACCAGATTACCGACCATCTTGGTAGGCACTTCACGTTCGCCAGTCGCTCTCAACTGGGATTTGATGTGATTGATGGCATTCTCCACGTCATCGGCACTGACCGGGCGTTTCTCCAGTGCTTTCTGCATGCCACGACGCAACTTTTCTTCATTAAAGGGTTCACGAACCTCATCACTTTTGATCACCCGTGGCATCACCAGCTCAGCCACTTCAAAAGTAGTAAAACGTTCATTACAAACCACACATTGGCGACGACGGCGCACCTGCGAGCCATCACCCACCAGGCGGGAATCAATAACTTTGGTATCAATGGCAGCGCAGAAAGGGCAGTGCATAACTCGTCCTGATAAGTGTTCTTATAATTAATAACAGTTTACCCCGAACTGCGGCCACAACAAAGACCGCCGGCCATTTGTTGCATTTTGAAGCCAGGATGAGTGATAAACCAGCCACAACAGGATGACAGTATGACTTTACCGACCTATATCGTTAAGCTGGTACAGGCACGACTAAAAGGAAATCGCAAACATGACAATCAGTTATCGTAAGGTCTGTATGATCGCTGCCTTGATTCTTATGGCGGGTTGCGCGCAGAACCGTGAAGTACCGAAACTAAAAAGCCAGGTGGTTGAGCTGAAACAAATGTTGGGCACGTTAGCCGAGCAGGCTCTTGCACTAGAGCGCCAGAACAGGCTTAACCAGAACTCTTCCACTGGCGTTTACCTGTTGCCGAATGCCAACAGTGCCGCCAGATTAAACAGCAGCGTGGGCGAACTGAGTGTTTCACTGAGCGAGGTCAAGAGCGAAGCTAACGGCAGCCAGGCGATGCTGTCGATCCGAGCGCTGCCCGGTCAATTCCTCCCCAACTTTACCGCTACCGTGGAATGGGGGCCGTTGGATACCGCAACCGGTATGCCGATCTCGGCGGAAGCTCAGTCACAACCGCTTCAGAGCCGCAGTTCACTGTTACCGAAAACCGAGCAGGTGTTTGAGTTACGATTGAGCGGAGTCACGCCACAGCAGTTGGGTTATATTCGCCTGCACGGTTTAACCCCACAGTCGGCAGCACCGGCGGTTACGCAGTAATCGGGCAAGACTGGCAAATAAAATGAGCGCCGCTTTGGCGCTCATTTTATTTAGTCGAAGGTACAACAGATTAAATCACGGCAAGATAGAGGGCTGATCTGCCCCCTCTTTCTCTACTTTCTGCTGCAGCATGTGCTCACGTTTCATACCCAGTTTCAACGCCAGCGCAGAGGCGACGTAGATAGAGGATATGGTACCGATTGACACACCGATCAGCATGGTAAGAGAGAAGCCCTGCAGCATCGCGCCGCCGAAGATGTACAGCATCAGCACCACCATCAGCGTGGTAGCCGAGGTCATGATGGTACGGCTCAAGGTCTGCGTCAGCGAGACGTTCATGATTTCATAAGGCGTACCGCGGCGTATTTTGCGGAAGTTCTCACGAATACGGTCAGATACCACGATACTATCGTTCAGAGAGTAACCGATAACCGACATCAGAGAAGCGACAATAGTCAGGTCAATCTCTATATGGAACAGAGACAATACACCCATGGTGATGACCACGTCGTGCGCCAGAGCGATAACTGCCCCCAGCGCCAAGCGCCATTCAAAACGGAAACCCACGTAAATCAGGATACAGATCAACGCCACCAGCAGCGCCATGCCACCGGTTTGCGCCAATTCACTCCCTACGCTTGGGCCGACAAACTCAATCCGCTTAACTGTTGCATTTTTATCGACATCAGCGTTGATAACGCTGATGACTTTGTTACCCAGTTCCTGACCTGCGGTGCCAGTTGCTGGCGGCATGCGCACCATAACGTCACGGCTGCTGCCAAAGTTCTGGATAATCGGGTCTTTGAACCCGGCTTTCTCCAACGTATCGCGCATCAGATCCAGATTTGCGGGTTGTTCCAGGTTGATTTCAATCACCGTACCACCGGTGAAATCGAGCCCCCAGTTAAAACCACGCACGGACATAATGGCTATAGACGCAATCAACAGCACCAATGAGATGCCGAAGGCCACGTAATCCCAACGCATAAAGTCATAGACTTTACGGCCGTAGTTGAGTTGTTCAACAGTATAATCCTGTGCCACAACGCACTCCTCAGATAGACAGCTTGTTAATGCGCTTGCCGCCGTAAAGCAGGTTGACAATGGCACGAGTACCGACAATCGCGGTGAACATGGACGTCGCCACACCTATTGCGGTGGTGATGGCAAAGCCCTTGATCGAACCAGTACCTACTGCGTACAGAATGATCGCGGTAATCAGGGTAGTAATGTTGGCATCAACGATACTGGAGAACGCGCCTTTATAGCCTTCATGGATGGCCTGCTGAATGGATCGTCCATTCTTCAGTTCCTCCTTGATACGTTCATTTATCAGTACGTTGGCGTCAACCGCCACCGCCAGCGTCAGCACAATACCGGCAATCCCCGGCATGGTTAACGTAGCCCCCGGCAACAGTGACATCACGCCGACAATCAGCACCAGGTTGGCCATCAGTGCGGTTGAAGCAATCAGACCAAACTTGCGATACCAGACCACCATGAACACGATGGATGCCACCAAGCCCCACAGGCAAGCTTCCAAGCCCTGGGTAATGTTCTGCTGACCCAGCGTTGGCCCGATAGTCCGCTCTTCCACAATCTGGATTGGGGCAATCAACGCACCGGCACGCAGCAGCAGCGAAAGCTGACGAGCTTCGTTCGGGTTATTGATACCGGTGATACGGAAGCTGTTACCCAGACGCGACTGAATATTCGCCACGTTGATCACTTCTTCCTGCTTCACCAGAATTGAACGGCCATTGCTGTCTTTCTTGCCGCTGTCTTTGTACTCCACGAACAGGGTTGCCATCGGCTTACCGATGCTATCCTTGGTGAAGTTCGACATGGTTGTACCACCGGCACTGTCCAGCGAAATATTAACCTGTGGCTGGTTGTATTCATCGGTGCTTGAGGTGGAGTCAGTGATGTGGTCACCGGTAAGGATCACGCGCTTGTACAGCACGATAGGTTGACCTTCACGAGTAAATTTCACCTCAGAATCACCAGGAACACGGCCATTGGCTGCAGCAGTCGCATCGGCGTTGGTATTAACCAGACGGAATTCCAGCGTAGCGGTCGCCCCCAAAATTTCTTTGGCGCGTGCCGTATCCTGAATACCAGGCAGTTCAACAACGATACGGTCAGCACCCTGACGCTGTACCAACGGCTCGGCAACGCCGAGTTGGTTAACACGATTACGCAGGATAGTAATGTTCTGCTGCACCGCGTATTCGCGCGCTTCGCTCAAACGAGCGTCTGTCATTGTCGCTTTCAGGGTGTTGGCCCCGTTGGCAGAAAGCACCAGATCGCGCTGACGCGGTGCAATAAAACCGATTGCTTGATCGCGGGCAGCATCGTCACGGAATCGGACTTCTACGCCGTTGTTTTCCAGCTTACGGATTGAGGCGTAAGGAATACCTTTTTCGCGTAGTTCGCTACGCAGGGTATCCATGGTTTGCTCTTGCAACTTGCCCAGTGCGGTGTCCATGTCAACTTCCATCAGGAAGTGAACACCACCACGCAAGTCCAGACCCAGTTTCATCGGTTCTGCATTGAGCAAGCTCAACCAAGCTGGTGTGGCAGGAGCGAGGTTCAATGCCACAACATATTTGTCACCCAATTCCGCCATCAAGGCTTCACGGGCACGCAACTGGATATCAGGATCGCTGAAACGAGCGAGGATGGCACCGTTTTCCAGCGCAATCGACTTGCTCGTAATCTTCTCTTTTTCTAATACGATACGGACTTGGTCCAGCGTAGCTTCACTGGCGGCGACACCGCGCGCGCCAGTGATTTGTACGGCCGGATCCTCACCGTAAATGTTGGGAAGCGCATAAAGCAGACCGACGAGGATCACAACGATCAACATCAGGTACTTCCACAAAGGATAACGGTTTAGCACGGCAATTCCCTTAGGGAAAACAAAATTACAGGGCCTTCATAGTACCTTTCGGCAGAACGGCCGCCACGAAGTCACGCTTGATCATCACTTCCGTGGTGTCATTCAGCGCGATGGCAATGATACCAGTGTCCGCCACTTTGGTGACACGGCCAATCAGGCCACCGGTGGTCAACACTTCATCGCCCTTGCTGATGGAGTCCATCAGTTTTTTGTGCTCTTTAGCGCGTTTCTGTTGTGGGCGCAGGATCATGAAATAGAAAATCAGACCAAACACCACCAGCATAATGATCAGAGAGTACGGGCTTCCCTGAGCCGGAGCCCCTGCGGATGCGACGGCGTCAGAAATGAAAAAGCTCATTGAAATTCCCTCATTAAGTTATCAATTATTAATTCAAGTGTTATACCCGTCATCTTTCAAGCTGAAGCGGTGTTGGCTTCCCTCTTTCACCCCAGTCACTTAGCTATCTAAGCTCCTGGGGATTCGCTCGGCCGCCGCCTTGCTACAGCTTGAAATCTATTGGGTATTTAAAGGCGGAACCGGTTTGCCGATCCGACCGTAAAAATCCGTAACAAACTGCTCTAATTTACTCTCTTCAATAGCCTGGCGTAAACCCGCCATTAAACGTTGGTAATAACGCAGGTTATGGATCGTGTTCAACCGCGCACCGAGTATTTCGTTGCAACGATCGAGATGATGCAAATAGGCACGGCTATAATGACGACAGGTATAGCAATCACACTCCTTGTCCAGCGTGGAAGTATCATCCTTGTGCTTGGCATTACGGATTTTTACCACACCGTCAGTCACGAACAAATGGCCATTACGCGCATTACGCGTTGGCATCACACAGTCAAACATGTCGATGCCACGACGAACACCCTCAACCAGATCTTCCGGTTTACCAACCCCCATAAGATAGCGTGGCTTATCTTGCGGAATTTGTGGGCAGACATGCTCAAGAATGCGATGCATATCTTCTTTTGGTTCGCCTACCGCCAAACCGCCCACAGCGTAACCATCAAAGCCAATATCCACCAGCCCTTTTACGGAAACATCTCGTAAATCTTCGTAAACTCCGCCCTGAATAATACCGAACAACGCATTTTTGTTATTCAGCTCATCAAAACGCTGGCGGCTACGCTGTGCCCAGCGCAGCGACATTTCCATTGAACGCTTGGCATAATCCCAATCTGCCGGGTAAGGCGTGCATTCATCGAAAATCATTACGATGTCAGATCCCAGATCGTACTGGATCTCCATCGATTTTTCCGGGCTCAGGAAAACTTTATCGCCGTTAATCGGGTTACGGAAATAAACGCCTTCCTCTTTAATTTTACGCATCGCACCCAGGCTGAAAACCTGGAAGCCACCGGAGTCGGTCAGGATCGGGCCGTGCCACTGCATAAAATCATGCAGATCGCCGTGCAGTTTCATGATCTCCTGCCCTGGGCGCAGCCACAAATGGAACGTATTGCCTAACAGGATCTGAGCACCGGTTTCTTTCACTTCTTCCGGTGTCATACCCTTGACCGTGCCATAGGTTCCTACCGGCATAAAGGCCGGGGTTTCCACTACGCCACGGTCAAAAACCAGGCGGCCACGTCGAGCGCGGCCATCGGTTGTCTGTAGTTCGTACTTCACAAAACCTCCAGCGTTAGAGAAACAGTCTAACGTCTTTAAAACAGGGCCACGCAGTGTGCATAGCCCGGGAATTCATACCCTATGGATTTCAAGTTACAGCTAGCGCAGTCAACACTGCGGCTATTTGAAAGATTACGGGCATTCACCGACGGATTCACTCTCCGCCAATGGATTACGGCTGATAAACATAGCATCGCCATAGCTGAAGAACCGGTACTGCTCAGCCACCGCCTGCTGATAGGCATTGATGGTGTTGCGATAACCTGCAAACGCCGAAACCAGCATAATCAGAGTCGATTCCGGCAGATGGAAGTTGGTTACCAATGCATCGACCACCTGATAATGATATCCAGGATAGATAAAGATACTGGTGTCACCAAAGAAAGGTGCGATCAGCGCATCCTGGCTGGCATTGGCAGCGCTTTCCAGCGAACGCACGGAAGTGGTGCCCACGGCGACCACCCTTTTACCGCGCGCTTTACAGGCCAGCACCGCATCCACTACCTCTTGCGGCACTTCTGCATACTCGGCATGCATCACGTGCTCTTCAATCGTCTCCACCCGCACGGGTTGGAAAGTGCCTGCACCAACGTGCAACGTCACAAATGCCATTTCAACACCTTTGGCACGCAACGCCGCCAGTAGCGGTTCATCAAAATGCAGCCCGGCGGTCGGTGCTGCTACGGCACCCGGTTTTTCACTGTAGACGGTCTGATAGAGTTCACGGTCAGCCTCTTCATCAGGGCGATCGATATACGGCGGCAACGGCATATGTCCAGCCGCATCCAGCAGGGTAAACACGTCTCGATCATCATTGAAACGCAGCTCAAACAGCGTGTCGTGACGGGCGACCATGGTCGCCGCAATGCTTTCGTCGTCACCCAGCAACAATTCGGCCCCAGGCTTGGGAGATTTGGAGGCGCGCACATGTGCCAACACCCGGTGCTCATCCAGCACTCTCTCCACCAACACTTCTATCTTGCCACCGCTGACCTTGCGGCCAAACATGCGCGCGGGGATCACTCGAGTATTGTTGAATACCAGCAGATCGCCAGCTTCCAGCTTGTCCAGCAGATCGGTGAACACACCATGCGTCAAGGCTCCGCTCGGTCCATCCAACTGTAGCAAACGACAAGCGCTGCGCTCAGATTGCGGATAGCGGGCAATCAAAGATTCGGGAAGCTCAAAAGAAAAATCGGCAACGCGCATGGATATTCACTTATTCAATAATTAGCTGGTTGGAGAAAAACAAGCGCTACAGTCTAAAGCCGTGTGCGGTTAGCAGCAAGGAATAAGGAACAATTGCACCACTTAGATTACTGCCTCACTATTTGTTATGTTGCAGATGCGTTAAACGCGCAGTACGCTTTTACGCAATACGAATTATTTAGCGTATAGTTGTCAGATGAATTTTCTTGCTCATCTCCATTTGGCCCAACTTGCGGAAAGCTCGCTGCTGGGCAACCTGCTCGCCGACTTCGTGCGCGGTAATCCCACAGGTACCTACGATCCTACGGTGGTTGCCGGCATCATGATGCACCGCCGCGTCGATGTTCTCACCGATACGCTGCCGGAAGTGAAAGCCTGCCGCGACGCATTCAGTGCAGAATTCCGCCGCGTCGCACCTATAACGCTTGATGTGGTTTGGGATCATTTTCTGGCTCGCCACTGGCAACAACTCGAACCAACCTGCAGCCTGCAGAATTTCACGCAGCAAGCACAAAGCCTGATCGAACCCCATCTATTGCTAACACCACCGCGTTTCCAGAATCTGAACAGCTATCTTTGGCCCGAGCGTTGGCTGGAGCGTTATGCTGAATTGCCGTTTATTGCCGAAGTGCTACAAGGCATGGCCAGCCGCCGCCCACGTTTGGCAGCACTGGCAGGCTCCTTTAGCGAAGTGGAGCGCCATTATCAGCAGCTTGAGACCCACTTTTGGCAGTTTTATCCGCGCATGATGCAACAGGCCAAAAACAAGACATTGTGATAGTCTGGTTCAAATAGTCTGTGGCTTTTAGCGCTTGCTCTTTTGTACGGAAAGGTTATTTTTAAAGCCAGCCACATTTAAATTCTCGGTTTGATAGGTAAAAACTATCTCATTGATTGGTCTTTTACCCTTTATTCACCGGGTAGCGGCCCTTATACTGGCCTCTGCTTTTACATCAACCCCTTGAACTACTATTACAGGAGTAATTATGGTCCTGGTAACTCGTCAAGCCCCTGACTTCACTGCAGCTGCAGTATTAGGTAGTGGCGAAATCGTAGAAAACTTCAACCTGAAGAAGCACTTGAATGGCAAACCAGCCGTACTGTTCTTCTGGCCGATGGACTTCACCTTCGTATGTCCTTCTGAGCTGATCGCGTTTGATCACCGTTATGAAGAATTCCAGAAGCGTGGCGTTGAAGTTGTAGGTGTTTCTTTCGACTCAGAATTCGTCCACAACGCATGGCGTAAAACCCCTGTCGAGAAAGGCGGCATCGGTGAAGTGAAATACGCAATGGTTGCTGACGTTAAGCGCGAAATTCAGAAAGCTTACGGCATCGAACACCCAGATGCAGGCGTTGCGCTGCGTGGTTCTTTCCTGATCGACAAAAACGGCATCGTTCGTTCTCAGATCGTTAACGACCTGCCAATTGGCCGTAACATCGACGAAATGATCCGTACCGTTGATGCACTGCAATTCCACGAAGAGCACGGCGAAGTATGCCCAGCTCAGTGGGAAAAAGGCAAAGCAGGCATGGGCGCATCTCCAGACGGTGTTGCAAAATACCTGTCCGAAAACGCTTCCAAGCTGTAATTTTAGCCTGTAACTGTCTGAAACCGGTCAGCCCTGCTGGCCGGTTTTTTTATGCCTGCTAGGCTGTATTTCTCTATTTCGCTTCACATTTCCTGCCCCTTTATCACGCGTCATTGCCTATCCATCGCTATTCTTAAACGTTCGCCTTCTCGTTGCTTCACTGGCGGGAGTACCAATCACGATAAAAAAATCAGACAGGAGTCATCATGTTTATGCAAAAATGGAGTCAACCACTGGCTTTGACAGCATGTCTGCTGGGCAGCCAACTGTACGCGGCCTCCAATCCGGCGGTGGAAGCCCGGAATGGAATGGTGGTTACATCGCAACATCTAGCCTCACAGGTCGGCGTAGACATTCTTAAAATGGGCGGCAATGCAGTGGATGCCGCCGTTGCGGTTGGCTATGCACAGGCCGTAGTCAACCCATGCTGCGGTAATATCGGCGGAGGCGGGTTTATGACCCTGCACCTGGCAGACGGTACCGATACATTTATCAACTTCCGCGAAACGGCCCCGGCAGCGGCCAGTGCCAACATGTATCTGGATGCTGATGGCAACGTCAAAAAGGATGCCAGTCTTTACGGCTATCTGGCAGCAGGAGTACCGGGTACCGTCATGGGGATGGAAACCGCACGGGAAAAGTACGGAAAACTGAGCCGTGAACAGGTCATTGCTCCGGCGATCAAACTGGCGCGGGAGGGATTTATCCTGACGCGTGCCGATACCGATATTCTCGATACCACGATCGCTCGTTTCAGACAGGACCCGGAATCCGCCCGAATTTTCCTGCGCCCAGATGGTTCGCCTCTCCAGCCGGGCGACCGTTTGGTACAGGCCGATCTGGCTAACACGCTAGAAGCCATCGCCAAACAGGGGCCTTCCGCGTTCTATCAGGGCAAAATCCCACAGGCGGTAGAAGCTGCCGCAAAAAAAGGTGGCGGTATCCTCACTGCCGCCGATTTTGCCAGCTACAAAGTCACCGAAACCGCGCCTATCACCTGTAGCTATCGCGGCTATAAGTTCGTTTCGGCACCGCCTCCAAGTTCAGGAGGCGTGACACTGTGTGAAATTCTCAATGTTGTTGAGGGCTACGACCTGAAGAGCATGGGCATTAACTCGGCAGCCACCATCCATGTCATGAGCGAGGCGATGCGCCATGCCTATATGGACCGCAACACCTATCTGGGCGATCCTGAATTTATCCGCAATCCAATCGATCGTCTGGTGAGTAAAAGCTACGCCGACGAAATCCGTAAAAAAATCGTTGCGGATAAAGCCACGCCTTCGGTCAACGTGCAGCCAGGCATGGAACCGCACGAAAAACCGGAAACAACCCATTATTCGATTGTCGATCATCAAGGCAATGCCGTTTCGACCACCTATACCGTTAATGGCCGCTTCGGTGCGGTGGTGATCGCGCCGGGTACCGGATTCTTCCTCAATGATGAGATGGATGATTTTACGGTTAAAGTGGGCGATAAAAACCTCTACGGTCTGGTACAGGGAACGGCAAATGCCATCGCCCCCGGTAAGCGCCCACTATCCTCAATGAGCCCGACACTGGTCACCAAAGACAACAAGATCTTTATGGTGCTGGGTTCGCCGGGCGGTTCACGTATTATCACTATCACATTGCAGACAGCCCTCAACGTGATTGACCACGGAATGCCTCCACAGGAAGCGGTAAACACCCCGAGGATCCATCACCAGTGGTTACCGGATGAGGTGTATTATGAACAACGTGGCATTTCTATGGATACCCTGAAAATACTCAAAGAGATGGGGTACAACATGGTCGAGCAAACCCCTTGGGGAGCCGCTGAGCTAATCTTGGTTGGTTTGCCCGGCGCGGCAGGGGTCAGCCCGCCTGACTCTGGCAATGACTCTGCCGTGTCTGGCCGGGTACGCGAAGGTTTTATCTACGGAGCCAATGACGTTCGCCGTCCTGCGGGATCCGCCGTGGGATATTGATATTTGAGTACCGTTAACCCATCAATAGGTGGGTTAACGGGGGTTCGCATTAACCCGGTAGCCGCCATACGCTGGCCGATTCAGCCGCTAGCGTAAGTTGTAAGCCTTTTTCCGTGGCAGTCAACTCGGCCTCACCTTCTAACCGTTGCCATCTGCCCTTTCGCAGCAATGGATTATAGGGCAAGGTTATTTCTCCTTTACCGCTACGTTGAAGCGCGACCAATACCTGCTCTTGCTGGTAAGTACGCACAAACACCAGCGATTCCCCTTGCGCATAGAGGACCTGGCAAGCGCCGCGTCTTAACGCCTTACTCTGTTTACGCAATGCGGACAGGCGTGTGAAAAGAGCCAACAGAGACCGATCCCACTGTTCCTCATCCCACGGGAAGGTTTTACGACAGAAGGGGTCATTGTCGCCATCCAGGCCAATTTCATTGCCATAATAGAGACAAGGGACGCCGATCCACGCCATCAGCCATACCGCAGCCATCTGCATGCGCTGCGGATTGTTCTTCAGCAGCGTCTGAAAACGCGCAGTATCGTGGCTGTCCAACTGGTTGAACTGAATAATCTGCAGATTATGCGGTAACCCCGCGCGATAGCAATCCATCCACTGTGCACAGGTGGCCGCATCCAGTCGAATAGGATGATAGGCTACGTCCACGCCCGCCAGAAAAGCTCGCACCGGTAAGGCAAAGCCCATGTAGTTCATGGCGGCGTCTTCTACTCCGGCATGCAGCCAACGGCGCGCATCACCAAAATGCTCGCCTAACACATAGGAATGCGGGTTTTCCTGCTTGATCGCCTGATAAATCCCGGCCAAGTGATGCAGGTTGCCCTCTGCTCCGCCGTTTTCACCCAGCATATGCACCACATCCAACCGCCAGCCATCAATACTGTACGGAGGCCGCAGCCAATGGCGCACTACACTGTTTTCCGCCCGATAAATCGCATCAACCACCTGCGGCTCGGCAAAGTTAAGCTTGGGCAGGTTAGTATGCCCTTTCCAGGTCAGCGGTGTTCCATCTGGGTAGAAGTTGAACCAGCTGCGATATGGGGAGTCAGGATTGTGACATGCCCCATTATCCGTCTGTTGATAACGGTCAAACCATGGGTGCGAATCACCGGTATGGTTAAATACGCCATCAAGCACCAGTTTCATCCCTACCTTGTGAGTGCTCACTCGCAAACGCTGTAATGCCTCATCACCACCGAAGTGAGGATCGACATGGTAGTAATCTTCGGTATCGTATTTATGCACGCTCGGCGAGGTGAAGATCGGGTTCAGATACAGTGCGGTGACACCCAATTGCTGCAGATAGGGCAATTTCTCACTGATACCGTCCAAATCCCCGCCATAGAAGGTAGAGGCAGCATCCTTATCTTCCAACGGATGTTGCCAGTCACGGCGCACCACATCACAACCCGCAGCATGATGATGATAGCTGCCACTCTTAATGCCGTGCGCTCCTCCACTGCAGGCAAAGCGGTCAGGGAAGATCTGATAAAACACCTGATCGGCTACCCAGGATGGGCTGTTGTCCGGCTCATCCAGCGCAAATTGCGCCAGTTGCCCCGGTGGCACCAACGACATGCCCAATGGGCCAAACCACAACTGACGATCTGCCCACAGCAACTTGAAGCAATAGCGGCGCACCGCTTCCCCTTGCTGCAGTGACAGATTGGCCCGATAGCGCCATAACCCATCAGCAGCCTGCCCTTTCATAATCAGCAGCCACTCTTCATTGTCCGGTTCAGCGCGCAGGAGTACCTGCTCGGGTAAATCATCACCCTGTAACCACAGCGTGATCTCCAGACGATGCCCCTTATTAACCAAGAAGGGTGGAACCGGTTGGTGCCAGGCATTAAGCATGACTCTTCTCCTGATGTACAAAACGAAATCGACAACATTGTGCATGTGCCGGGCACAATGCCACGTTGAGTGTAATTCCCCCTCATCTTTAAACGACAAACTCGGGGATGAGGCGAGGGGCGGAGACGTTGAGCGGCTTTTTAGACGCGCGTTTATAGGTGTGGATTGCAACTAGGATGGTAAGTAGACATGTTCCCAGAGGGAACGTGTCTACTCGGATAGAGATTAGCTTACTCTTGTTGAGCTACCGGCACGCTCTGTTTCTTCTGCCGGCTGATCTTGACGTAATATCCCAGCAGCAGAAGCACCACCCATACCAGCCCGGCATAGAGGGAAACACGCGTCGTTGGGAAGTAACCGATCAGGCCGATGATAAACACCAGGAAGACGATGGCAACGACCGACGTAAACACGCCGCCGCGCAGCGGGAATGCCAACTGGCTGACCTGCTCTTTACTCAGGCTGCGACGGAAAGCAATCTGCGAGAACAGGATCATGATCCACACCCATACGGTCGCAAAAGTCGCCAGTGAAGCGATCACCAGGAACACGCTTTTAGGCATGATGTAGTTGAGGTACACAGCGACCAGCATTGCCAACATCATCACCACCACCGTCACCCAAGGGACGCCGCGCTTGGAGATTTTGCTGAATACCTGCGGTGCATGCCCCTGTTCTGCCAAACCGTGCATCATACGACCAACGCCGAATACGTCACTGTTGATTGCCGACAACGACGCGGTGATCACCACGAAATTGAGAATACCCGCCGCGATGGTGATCCCCATGTGCTGGAAGGTCAGTACAAACGGACTGCCGTTGGTGCCGACCTGATCCCATGGATAGATGGACATAATCACAAACAGCGTCCCGACATAGAACACCAGAATACGCCATGGTACCGAGTTAATCGCTTTAGGGATCGACACTTTCGGATCTTTGGCTTCACCCGCCGTGATACCGATGATTTCAATACCGCCGTAGGCAAACATCACCAACTGCAACGACAGTATCATGCCGACAAAGCCGTTACTGAAGAAACCACCGTTGCTCCACAGGTTGTGTATCCCTGTGGGTTGCCCACCGTTGCCGATGCCCCAGACGATGATCCCAATCCCCGCCACGATCATGACGATAATAGTCGCCACTTTAAAGAACGAGAACCAGAACTCAAGTTCACCGAAAACCTTAACACTCATCAAGTTGATGGCACCGATGATCAGCACCACGCTTAATACCCAAATCCAGTGCGGCACCTCCGGGAACCAGACCCCCATATAGATACCGAACGCCGTTACATCGGCAATAGCAACGATCAGGATCTCAAAACAATAGGTCCAACCGGTAATGTAACCGGCCATCGGTCCCAGGTAATCCTGGGCATAGCGTGAGAACGAACTGGCCTGTGGGTTATTGACCGACATTTCGCCCAGTGCGCGCATGATGATGAAAGCAATGATACCGCCGATCAGATAAGCCAGTAGAACGCTAGGGCCTGCCATTCTGATGGCCTCGGCAGACCCGTAGAACAAACCGGTTCCAATAGCAGAACCTAGCGCCATGAAGCGGATGTGGCGCGTACTGAGACCACGCTTCAGCTTATTGGCTGGGGCTGTAGTGAGTGACTGTTGTGGCATGAAAGTGACCTGTCTTTTTAAACGTAAAAAAGCCACGGACAAGTCCGTGGCCCAAAATCAAGACCGTCGGTTTAAGAGTGAGCAGTCACTTGGCTGCGCGCAAAAACCCGATCATAAATTGCGACCAATACCAGCATCAACAGCGAAGGAGGCAACCAAGCCAAGCCCTGCGCTGCCAGCGGCAGGTGAGCAGTCCATGCTGGCATCAAGTGCTGGAAGCTGGACGCTTTCACGGCATCAAGAATACCAAACAAAAGGCTGACTAACATCACTGGGGCAACAATTCGTGACGCACTATTCCACCAACGTAAAGTGAAGCTCAAGACCACCAACACAATGCAAGGTGGGTAGATCGCCGTCAGTACCGGGATCGAAATCTGAATTAGATGGCTCAGACCCAGATTGGAAACCACCATTGAGAACACACCAAGAACGAACACCAGAGTTTTGTATGACAGCGGCAGATACTGAGCAAAGAATTCCGCACAGGCGCAAGTCAGGCCGACCGCAGTCACCATACATGCAATGAAGATCAATGCGGCCAGGAAGAAGCTCCCAACGCTACCGAACGTATTTTGTACATAAGCATGCAGGATCACCGCGCCATTAGTCGCGTCAGGAGTCAAAACCCCGCTACCGGAACCCAGCTTAAACAGGCTTAAATATACCAGCGTCAGCCCCACCCCGGCGATCAAACCGGCCAAGATAGTGTAGCGGGTCAACAAACGGGCATCCTTCACACCACGGGAGCGTGCAGCATTCACTATGACGATACCAAAGACCATGGCCCCTAGCGTGTCCATCGTCAGATAGCCATTAACAAAGCCAGAAGAGAACGGGACACTCTGGTAAGCCTCAACGGCCGGGATCGGAGCACCTGCAGGCCAAAGCAGCGCAGCAATTCCCAGCGCGGCCAGGGCTAAAATCTTCAGCGGGGCCAATATATGGCCCACAGTATCAAGCAGGCGGCCCGGATACAGCGAGATACCGATCACCAGCGCAAAATAGACCAGACTATAGATAAACAGCGGCATCGCACCGTCGCCAGTCAATGGCGCTATACCCACTTCAAAGGAAACGGTGGCAGTACGTGGGGTAGCAAACAGTGGGCCGACGGCAAGGTAGCAAACCGTTGCCAACAGCAAACCAGCACTGCGGCCAATCGGCGAACTCAGTGCATCAACACCGCCGCCTACGCGCGCCAATGCGATCACGGTGATCACCGGTAAGCCAACGGCGGTGATCAGAAAACCAAGAGCGGCGGTCCATACGTGTTCACCTGACTGCAAACCCACCATTGGCGGGAAAATAATGTTCCCAGCGCCGACGAATAAGGCAAAGGTCATAAAACCTAAAGCCAGAATATCTTTTGATGCTAAACGATGACTCATACGATGTTGTGTTGCCTGTTAAATAGTAAAAAATTACCAATATGGTGTTGAGAAAACGCATTCAGGCTGCTGGCTGCCCTTTCATTACCAGACCGATAGACACAAAACCCACGCTAACGGGTATTTTGACCTTATCAAACGGTAACCACTGGTGATAACGGGCAGGGTTTTAGTTGTTATTGCTCCCTCGCTGCCAACAATACTGTGTTCTGAAAACAGCGGGATAAGCGGAGATTAGTCCAGCAACGGGGGCTAAGTTAAATATTTATAGTGCTGAAAGGCAATACTCATCGCCAAAAGCAGAGCGATAAACCAGATAATACCACGCACCCAGTTGATCGTAGGGGTTATCAATAAATATACACTACATGATTTGTGTTATTTTTAAACAACCAACTCACGAAATGTGAAACAAAGTGTTAACTAACGCAAGAAAAAAACAGTAAACCACCAAAAAATGCGCAATACCCCCATATTTTGTAACTCATCAACCAGTGACAGACACAAGGCAGAGTAGCGACGTCAGTACTCACATACCATTCATCAACCGTTATGGTTCGCTGTCTAATCCCAGCAGAGTACGAGTTTTACGCAACGTATCCGGGGGTAGCGGCAGATAGCCATCCTGACTCACCAGGCGCTGCCCTTGTGCCGAAAGTACGCGGTCAAGAAAAGCGGCAGTCAGAGGTTCCAGTTGCTGATTGGGGGCCTTGTTTATGTAGATGTACAGATAGCGTGCCAGTGGGTAACTCCCATTGCGCACATTGGTTTCATTTGGCACAACATAGCGATCGCCAGTTTCAGCTAATGGCAGCAACCGCACCCCGCTGACGCGAAAACCGATACTGGCGTAGCCAATACCGTTTAACGATCCTGCTACCGCCTGGACCACCGATGCCGAACCGGGCAGTTCATTCACCAAAGTCATAAAGTCACCACCACATAACGCGCGCAACTTGAAATAACCGTAAGTGCCGGAAGCCGAATTGCGGCCAAAACGTTGCAGAGTTCGCTGTTGCCAACTGCCGGGTAGCCCCAATTCTCCCCAATGCCGGATTGGCATCTCCTCACCACAGCGGCGGGTTGCCGAGAAGATTTGATCGAGCTGATGCAGATTAAGCCCACGCAGCGGGTTATCCTGGTGAACCAACACCACCAGCGCATCGACTGCCACCGGCACTGCCAGAGGGGAATAGCCGTAACGGTGTTCAAACGCCGACACTTCCGCCGCTTTCATCGGCCTGCTCATAGGCCCAAGTTGAGCGGCTCCTGTTGCCAGTGCAGTTGGCGCGGTAGAGGAACCGGCCGCCTGGAGTTGCAGATTCACATTGGGATAATGCTGGCTGAAATCCTGCGCCCACAGCGCCATAAGGTTGGCCAGCGTATCCGAACCAACGCTGGAAAGATTGCCTGAGAGCATACCTTCGGGCGCAGACTGAACGCCTCGGCTAAGCAATAGCATCAAACAGAACAGCAGAGTTTGGGTAAGTCGGGTCATGGCGGGACACACATTAATTTTTCACTGCATTCTCTGACAGATCTGCGGCGACAATCAACCGCTTAGGCAAGGTAAAGATAAAACGCGTACCAAGCCCTGGTTCGCTGAGCACTTCCAAGCGCGAATCATGGTGGCTGAGGGCGTGTTTGACAATAGCAAGACCCAACCCACTGCCGCCAGTCTGGCGTGAGCGGGCCTTATCAACACGGTAGAAGCGCTCGGTAAGACGAGGGATATGCTCTGCACCGATGCCCGGCCCATTATCACTGACCTGGAACTGCGCCCCCAGCGGAGTCTGCTGCCAGCTCACCTCAATATTGGTGCCTTTCGGGGTGTGATTTACCGCGTTATACACCAGATTGGATACCGCACTGCGTAATTGATCGTCGTTACCAAACACCTTCAGATTTTCGTTCACCCGAAAGCTGATCTCATGACGACCACCGCTGAGTGACTGCGCCTCACGCTGCAATATGCGCAAAATCAACGGAATATCGACCTTCTCATTCATATCTATGTTTGGCGCAGCCTCGATCCGTGACAAAGTCAGCAGTTGCTTCACCAGTCCATCCATGCGTTTGGTCTGCTCTTGCATGGTATTGAGAGCCTTGCTGCGTAATGACCCCTCCCGCTCTTCATCGCTCATCATCTCCAAATACCCCTGCAATACGGTTAGCGGCGTACGAAGTTCATGGCTGACGTTGGCAAAGAAGTTGCGTCTGGCCCCTTCCAACTGGCGCATCTGGGTGACATCACGTGCCACCATCAACAGTTGCCCTTCGGAATAGGGCATAATACGGAATTCTACAAAGTGATCGTTATTCAACTGCAGCGTCAACGGCTTGGCAAACGCCTGCTGTTGCAGATATTGGCTGAATTCCGGGTAGCGCAGCAGGTTGAGAATGTGCTGGCCATTGTCTTCCGGCCAGCGAAAACCCAGCAGGTGTTGCGCTAATCCGTTACACCAGAAAATGTTGCCCTCAACGGTAGTCATAACGACCGCATCCGGCAAAGATTCCGCCCCGCTGCGAAAACGTTTGATTAATAGCGCCAGCTCACGCCGACGACGGCGATTACGCTGTTGCATCTGATACAGGCCATAAAACAGTGGCTCCCAGCTCCAGCGCCCAGGCGGCGGCGTCATGCTGCGATCGACCCACAACCAGTGGGAAAGTTTGAGTTGGTTATAAAAATTCCAGACCAAGGCAACCAGCACCGAAGCCAGCAGAAACCAGGGCAGATAGCCAAAAATCAGCCCCAGCAAAAAAGCAGGTAAACAAAAAAGGGCCAGCTCCAGCGCCAGCCTCTTCCAGGATAAGCGTTCTAACACGGTAAATTCTCCAGCGCTGCGCGGTCAGTAGCGCGTTGAGAACCGATAACCGGTGCCCCGAACGGTTTGAACCATCTTGTCATGACCACTGGTCTCCAGCGCCTTTCGCAGCCGGCGAATATGCACATCAACGGTACGGTCTTCAACATAAACGTTAGTGCCCCAGACATGATTAAG
Source organism: Serratia aquatilis (assembly GCF_044865145.1). NCBI lineage: Bacteria > Pseudomonadati > Pseudomonadota > Gammaproteobacteria > Enterobacterales > Yersiniaceae > Serratia > Serratia aquatilis. The sequence continues at coordinate 4,026,862 of NZ_CP173186.1, forward strand.
CAACTGTTCGCGGCTATAAACACGCTCTGGATGAGTCATAAAGAAATGCAGCAGCTTGAATTCGGTGGGCCCCATATCCAACGCATGCTCGCCAGCCATCACACGGTGTGAAGACGGATCCAGGCTGAGCCCTTGCATTTCAATCACATCTTCTACCGCCATCGGTGAAATACGGCGCATCACCGCTTTGATACGTGCCACCAACTCCTTGGGTGAGAATGGCTTGGTGATGTAATCATCAGCACCGACCTCCAGACCACGGACTCGGTCCTCTTCTTCACCACGCGCGGTGAGCATCATGACCGGAATATCCCGGGTCATCGCCTCACGCTTCATGTGCTTGATCAACTGGATCCCGGAACCACCAGGCAACATCCAGTCAAGTAGCACCAAGTCAGGGAATGGCTCAGACAGGCGCATTACGGCACTGTCATAATCCTCGGCTTCCAACGGTTGGTAACCATTCTGTTCCAACACAAAGCACACCATCTCACGGATTGGTGCTTCATCTTCCACCACCAGTATGCGTCTTGCCATTGTCCATCCTGCCAATGAGTTTGCGATCTATTAGGCTATGTGGAGTTATTATGCGTCAATTTTGTGACATTTTTATGAATATCTATCTTGTGGATAGCAAGTCTGTGTTTATTTGGAAGATCGAAGAAAAATGATTCGAATATCATATTGATTGCATCACGACACAAGGTATCTACGCCCTTATAATCATCGCCATCCTCTATTAGCCGGGAAGCTTTATATGCGCCTGATCCATACCTCTGACTGGCATTTGGGCCAGCACTTTTTTACTAAAAGCCGCGCCGCAGAGCATCAGGCTTTCTTAAGCTGGTTGATTGAGCAGGTGGAACGGCAGCAGATAGATGCGGTGATCGTCGCAGGGGATCTTTTTGATACCGGCTCGCCCCCCAGCTACGCCCGCGAACTGTACAACCGTTTTGTGGTGGAGCTGCAGCGCACAGGCTGCCAACTGGTGATACTGGGGGGCAACCATGACTCCGTGGCGACTCTGAATGAATCGCGTGAGCTGCTTTCCTGCCTGAATACCACCGTGATTGCCAATGCGCAGGCCGAGCCCGAGCAGCAAATCGTGGTATTGAATCAACGCAATGGCCAACCGGGTGCGGTACTGTGTGCAATCCCCTTTCTACGTCCACGGGATCTGCTCGCCAGCCGCGCCGGGGAATCGGGTAGCCAAAAGCAGCAGGCCTTGCAGGATGCCATTGCCGAACACTATCAGCGCCTTTATCAGGCGGCCTGCGCATATCGCCAGACGCTGGGCCTGAAACTGCCGATAGTCGCTACCGGCCACCTGACGACGGTGGGGGTGAGCACCTCCGATTCTGTGCGTGATATCTACATTGGCACGTTGGATGCTTTCCCGGCGCAAGCATTCCCCCCAGCCGACTATATTGCATTGGGCCATATTCACCGTGCGCAAAACGTCGCCAAATCCGAGCATATCCGTTACAGCGGCTCGCCGATCCCATTAAGTTTTGATGAACTAGGCAAAGCCAAAACCGTATTCATAGTTGATCTCGCCGACGGCGCATTGCAGCAGGTCACTCCACTGGAAATCCCTATCTTCCAACCTATGCAGCTCATCAAGGGCAATCTGGCGCAAATTGAAGCCCAACTGCAACAATTTAGCGATTACCAAGGCGATTTGCCGGTTTGGTTGGATATTGAAGTAGCTACCCAAGATTACCTGAGTGACATTCAGCGGCGCATCCAACTGTTGGCCGGCGATCTGCCGGTTGAGGTTATACTGCTGCGGCGTAGCAAAGAGCAACGCCGCCAGACCATTGCCCAACAGGATAAAGAGACATTGAACGAGTTGAGCGTCAGCGAAGTATTCGAACGGCGGCTGGCATTGGAAGCGGAAATGGCTGAACCCCGCCAACAGCGGATGCGGCAAATGTTCCAACAGGTGGTGGACAGCCTTCACCACGGCGAGGAGCCATCAGCATGAAAATCCTGAGCTTACGGCTGAAGAACCTGAACTCCCTACAAGGGGAGTGGAAGATTGATTTCTCTGCCGAACCTTTTTCCAGCAATGGCCTGTTTGCCATTACCGGCCCAACCGGAGCAGGCAAAACTACCCTACTGGATGCTATCTGCCTGGCGCTTTATCACCAAACGCCGCGCCTGGAGGTCAGCGCCAGCCAGAATGAACTGATGACGCGCCATACCGCAGAGTCATTGGCGGAAGTGGAGTTTGAGGTCAAAGGCATCGGTTATCGCGCCTTCTGGAGCCAACGCCGCGCTAAAAACGATCCTGACGGCAATCTTCAAGCCCCCAAAGTTGAACTGGCGCTGCGGGAAGATGGCAAAATCCTGGCAGACAAAATTTCCGATAAAAAAGAGCTGATCGCCTCAATAACCGGCCTGGATTTTGGCCGTTTTACCAAATCGATGATGCTTTCTCAGGGGCAGTTTGCTGCCTTTCTGAACGCCAAACCGAATGAACGCGCCGAACTGCTGGAAGAACTGACCGGCACCGAGATCTATGGCCAGTTATCGTCACAGGTGTTTGAACAACATAAACAGGCAAAAACCGAGCTTGATGTTCTGCATCAGCGGGCTAGTGGCATTGAACTGCTCAACGATGAGCAGCGTCAAGCGTTGGAAAACCAACTCAGCACGCTCGGTAGCGAAGAACTGTCGGTCAGCCAACAGTTACAACAGCAACAACATCGGTTGAACTGGTTGCAGCAGTGGCACAGCACCGGGCAACAGGTCCAGAGCTATCAACAGCAGCTTGCCGCCGTACAGCAGGATTATCAGCAGGCCGAACCACAGTTGCTACGGCTGGCACGCAGTGAACCCGCTGAGAAGTTGCGCCCGTTGCTGAATGAACACCAACGCTGCCAGCAGGATAATCTGACCCTGCGGCAACAGCGTGAACAGTTGGAGCAACAGCAACAACGGCAAGTAACCGAACTGCTCCCCTTGCAACAACGCCTGGAACAGGCCCAAGCAGCAAAGCAGACGCAAAACCGTCATAACCAACAACAGCAGGCCCTGATCGATGAACGGGTTCAGCCGCTTGACCAGCAAATAGCCCAATTACGCACCAAGCTAGCAGATGCCCAAACGGAACGTGATAAATATCAGCAACTGAGTGAAAAGCAGCGGCTCGAACTGGAACAACTGAACACAAAACGCACGCAACTCGCCGCATTGGCAGGGCAATACCAGGCTAAACAGTCACAACTGACAGCGGCGCTCGAAAAGCAGTTACAACAACAGGTTGAGTTAGAGGCGCTATCCCCAGCGGAGAAACTGCGGCATCGTCAGGCAGAATTAACCGGGCTGCGCCCATTACGCCAGCAGCTATCCGAACTGGCGTTACTGTTTGCGCAAAACCAACGGCAAATTGATCGCCAACAGCTGGAGTTTGCCGCCAACCAAAAGCAGCTGGCCGAAACAGAAACGCAACTCGATGCGGTTCGTCTGCAATACAAGCAGCATAAAGCGCACCAGACTGATGTCGAGAAAGTGCTCGAGATGGAAAAGCGTATTGTCAGTCTGGAAGCGGAACGCGCCCATTTACAGGCAAATATGCCTTGCCCGCTTTGTGGCTCAACCGAGCACCCGGCAATCGAACAGTATCAGGCGCTAAAACCGTCCGAGACCGAGCGGCGTGCCGCTGAATTAAGAAGTCAAACCGAGCTATTGCACACACAGGGCACTGAACTGCGCGCTCGCTGCGATAGCTTGAAAGAGCAACTGCAGCGCCTGCAACCCCAGTTGGAGCAGGCATTGGCGCAACAAGAACAGCATCGGCAAAGCTGGCTGTCGCTCACCGCACCTCTCGCTTTCGATTTTACCTTGCAAGAGCCCGAACGCTTACGTACATGGCTAGACACTTGCGAAAGCGAAGAGCAGGCCAATCAGCAACGTTTGCAACAGCACCAACAGGCCGCCGTTGCCTTACAACAGGCCAAAGATGCCTTGAATGCGCTGCAAGGGGAGCAGCAGAGTTCCCAACAGGAAACGGCCCGCTTGAATGAGCGTTTTGAGCTGCTGGAAATCAGTCAGCAAGAGACGCTGCGCCAGCTTGCGCAGTGGCAACAACGCTGCCAAGAGAACGAAGCAACACTGGCCGAGCTGCACAACAAGCGAGTTGCGCTATTTGGCGAGCAATCTATCGCCGCAGTGCGTGAGCAACTGCAAACCGCACTGAGCACTTGCGAGAACGCTGAGCGGCAGACGAGCGAGCAGTTACAGAAAGCCCAGGAACAGCGCGATATGCTGGCAGGTCAATTGGTGGCATTGCAACAGCAGCAACAACAGCAAACCGAACGGTTGCAGCGGGCCGAGCAGCAGTGGCTACAAGCGTTATCCAGCAGTACGTTTGCAGATGAAAGCCAACTTCTAGCTGCGCTGCTTGATGACGATACGCGCCAACAACTTCAGCAGCGCAAAGAGCAGTTACAGCAACATCAGGTACAGGCCAGCGCACTGTTGGCGCAGGCGGTACAAACGCTGGAGCAACATCGGCTCAAGCGCCCCGCCGATATTGACGAAGCAACGGTTGATGCTGAACAGCTCACAACCACGCTCAACGGGCTAGCGGAGCGGCTAAAAGCACTGCAGTTGAATCAAGGCGAAGTGAGTAACCAACTGAGCAACGATGCTCAACGTCGCCTCAATCAGCAATCTCTGTTTGACCAGATCGCGCAAAGTCAGCAGCAGTATGACGATTGGAGTCTACTGAATCAGTTGATTGGTTCAAAAGAAGGCGACAAGTTTCGCAAGTTTGCCCAAGGCCTTACGCTTGATCACCTGGTCTACCTGGCTAACAATCAGCTTGGTCGGTTACATGGCCGCTATCTGCTGCAGCGTAAGACCAGCGAAGCGCTGGAATTACAGGTGGTCGACACCTGGCAGGCGGATACCTTGCGCGACACCCGTACCCTCTCCGGCGGTGAGAGTTTCCTGGTCAGCCTGGCGCTGGCGCTGGCGTTATCAGATTTGGTCAGCCATAAGACTAGTATCGATTCGTTATTCCTGGACGAAGGTTTCGGCACACTGGATGCTGAAACGCTGGACACCGCGTTGGATGCACTGGACAGCCTTAACGCCACGGGTAAAACCATCGGAGTGATCAGCCATGTTGATGCGATGAAAGAGCGCATTCCGGTACAGATTAAGGTGAGGAAGGTCAACGGGTTAGGGGTTAGTCGGTTGGATCAACGGTTTCGCGTTGAGTAGCGACGGCCTAAAATGTGATCGCGGCGGCAGTACGCGGCTAAAAGCATTGAGCCACAGCTGAGAACGGTTATCATGCAGCGAATAACAGGATTGTCACTGTGAATACAGGCAAAACCTGACGCTCGGGACCGTTCTCGGGTGTCGGGTTTTTTCGTTTTTACTGGGCAGGAAATGCCAGGAAGAGCCATGAATATCGCTAAAATACTCAATAATAATGTAGTGATTACGCTGAATGACCACCTTGAAGAGACGGTGGTGATGGGGCGTGGTATTGGCTTTAAAAAGAAAGCCGGGGATAGCGTAGACGAAAGCCTGATCGAAAAGGTCTTCACCCTCAACAGCGGTGAGATGAGCGAACGCTATAAAGAATTGTTGGCAGAGATCCCGTTGGCCTGCGTCACAACGGCTGACAAGATCATTACCCTAGCCCGCGAACGGCTGCCAGGGAAACTGCATAACATCGTTTACATCACCCTGACCGATCACATCCACTTCGCTTTACAGCGCCATGCGCAAGGGATGGACATCAAGAATGTCCTGCTGTGGGACATCAAAAAGCTCTATCCGAACGAGTTTGCACTGGGTTTGCAGGCCTTGGCGATCATTGCTGAACGCTTGGAAACCACATTGCCAGAGGACGAGGCCGGATTTATTGCTTTGCACCTGGTCAACGCCCAACTCAATGACGAAATGCACAACACGTTGAATATCACCCGTGTGATGCAGGAGATCCTCAACATCGTTAAATATCATTTTCGTTTTGATTACAACGAGGATGCGCTCAGCTATCACCGCTTCGTGACCCATCTGAAATTCTTTGCCCAACGGCTACTGGGGAAGAGTTATGTCAGTAGTGACGACGACTCGCTGTATCAGGTAGTGAAAGACAAATATCACGAATCTTTCGCCTGCGCCGTCAAGATCAACAGGCATATCGACCAACACTACCAACACCAGTTGACCAATGAAGAGATGATGTTTTTGACCATTCACATTGAACGGGTGCGCAGCGAAAGCGAAAGCCATTACACGCCAAAGGAATGAGGCTCACTGCAGTCCTTAACCAGGTAGCGCCACACCATTCAGCATGGCCGCTTACAGACACCATAGTTCAAGCGCCGAACAAAATCACACCTGCGGCCACAGCCACGCGGCACCGCGCACGCCACTGGAGTCACCGTGAATAGCCTTGCGGATTGGCGTTTCACATTCGCCACCAAATACCCAGGGCTTCACTCGTTGCGCCACCGTTTGATAGAGACGTTCAACGTTGCTCATGCCACCGCCAAGGACAATCACATCTGGGTCGAAAATATTGATCACATGCGCCAACGACTTCGCCAACCGCATTTCGTAGCGCTGGATAGCCAACTCTGCTATCGGATCCTGTTTCTCAGCCAACGTCATGATTTCATGGCCTTTCAGCACATTACCACTTAGGCGCGCATAGTCGTTGGCAAAACCGGTACCAGAGATAAAGGTTTCAATGCACCCTTGTTTGCCACAGTAGCAAGGCACTTCAGCACGGAAACGCAGTTCGTCATCATCCATCCACGGCAGAGGATTATGCCCCCACTCACCGGAAATGCCGTTCCCTCCGGCATGTACCTGACCGTTAATCGCCACCCCGGCACCGCATCCCGTACCGACGATCACCGCAAACACGGTTGCCTTACCCGCCCCTGCGCCGTCGGTCGCTTCCGATACGGCCAGACAGTTGGCATCATTGGCCAGCCGCACTTCACGCTCCAACATCGCGGAGAGATGTTGATCCAGCGGCTGACCATTGAGCCAGGTTGAGTTGGCATTTTTCACCAAGCCGGTAAACGGCGACAGCGTGCCTGGAATGCCCACCCCCACTGACCCCTGCTGCCCAGTTTTCTCCTCCGCCAGCCTCACCAACCCGCAGATCGCCTGCAAGGTCTGCTGATAATCATCACGTGGCGTTGCAATTCGATGGCGGAACAGCTCCTGCCCGTCATTGGCTAACGCAATCACCTCAATTTTAGTGCCGCCCAGGTCGATACCAATACGCACAATTCATCTCCTAAAGACAAGATCCACCGCCACAGCCTAATACAGCCGACAAACCGAATCACCTAATTGCAACCGAATGTGACCACAATGGCAATTTCCACATCTGATAGCCGTTGGCCGCCGCTTATTAATCAACCATCGGTTACACTGCGTTTAACTGGCTGATAACATTTGTATCCGTTGGATTTCAAACGTTGGCTACAGCGTGAAATACACCGGGACATAGCCTAGGCTGTGTCCCTTAACTGTCCGTGGTGCCGTCGCAGACCCAAAAGCACGTCATCAAGGCGGAGGGTAGAGGGCAAAGTGGTTCTCTGTTCAAGCCCGACAACACCGAGGACGGGCTTTTGGGACGCACCCCTGCGGGCTGGGGCCATTTGCGCGCAGTTAAGGGACACAGCCTATTAATCTTGGGAGCAGCAATGAAACCTGCCGTACTGATCGTCGATGACGATCCCGCCATATGCGACTTACTCAAAGACGTGCTGCATGAGCACGTATTCACCGTTCATACCTGCCACCTAGGCAGCGACGTACAACTATTACTTAATCAACAGCCCGACATAGCGCTGGTGTTGCTCGATCTGATCCTGCCCGACACCAACGGTTTGCTGGTGCTACAGCAGATCCATCGCTTACGGCCGGATCTGCCAGTAGTGATGCTGACGGGCCTTGGCTCGGAGTCCGACGTGGTGGTCGGGCTGGAAATGGGAGCCGATGATTACATCGCCAAACCCTTCAACCCGCGCGTGGTGGTCGCCCGTGCCAAAGCTGTACTACGGCGTAGCGGGGCGCTCACTATTGAACCAACGATAAACGAACAACCGCACTCCGAGGGCTGGCAATTCAACGGTTGGTGTCTGGATACCACCCGCTGCATCTTGCAAAACCCGCAACGGCAAACCGTCGATCTCACTCAGGGCGAATACAGTCTGTTGTTGGCACTGGTGAAGCATGCACGTAAAGTGCTCACCCGCGACCGTTTGTTGGAACTCACCCATAGCGAAACGCTTGAGGTGTTTGACCGCACCATCGACGTACTGATCATGCGCCTACGCCGTAAGATCGAAAACAATCCGCATCAACCCGAACTGATACGCACTATCCGCGGATTGGGATATGTTTTTGCCGCCGACGTCACTCAGCCGGTTGCTGTTGCTTAATATACGCCATCAGTACCGGCAACGGTTGTGCGCCATCTATTGCGTTGGCACATAACAGATTAAAACGGGCGCAAGTGTGTGCCAACTGTAACGTCTCTTGCAACTGCCAGCATTCATGGCTGGCATAGAGCACACCGGCGCAGAATGCATCTCCCGCGCCAACGCTACCCACAATCTCATTTGCCGCAAGTTGCCACGAGGGCTGCCAACGGGCTTCGCCACTGTGCTCCAAGCCGTAAGCCCCTTCCGGGCAGTGGATGACCACCCGCTGCCGCACACCTTCTTGCATAAGTTGCTGCGCAGCCTGTGCCATTAAATGCTGCTGCAAAGTGCCATCGGCGCAACGTAGTGCCAAGCCGGTAAACTCCCCCGCTTCAAGCTCATTGATCACCAGATAATCGAGCCAGCGCAAAGCGGGTAAAACGAGCGGACGATAGCGAGGATCACCCTGGCGAGAAACCAGATCCAGCGAGGTGTGATAACCCCGTTGCTGCATCTGTGCCAGCAGGCGTGCACTGCGCGTACCGAACTCACTATCCGGGCAATCAAGGCTATCGAGCAATAATAGATAGCCCAAATGGAAAATCTGGTGTTGGCTATTCACCTCGGCAAAGTCCGCCAGATCCAGCAAGCGATTGGCACCCGGGGCATGGAAGAAAGTACGTTGCCCACCCGGTTCGGTCATTACCTGCGACATGGATGTCATCACCTTTGCGCGGCGCTGCACCCATTGGCTATCAACCCGATGCTGTTCCAGCATCTGCAAGATGTACTCCCCATCGGCATCCTGGCCTATCACCCCCGCCGCCGCCAGCGGCAAGCCGGCTTGCATGCGTGCCAACGTCAGCAATACGTTCAGTGGTGCACCGCCCGTGGCTCTTTCACTGTGGGTGATCTCCGCTAGCCATCCCTGCTGCGGCCACTGGGCAATCTGATGCACATGATCCACCAGCATATTGCCGGCAGAGAGAATACCGCGTCGGATCATCACAACCGCCCGGCACTGCCGAAGATATGCATCTGTTGCTGCACAACTTCATCAATCGACTGTTCCACTGCCAACAGCACTTCGGCAAATTCATCGTAAATGGCATGGCGCTGCGCCATACGCCGTTCAATGGCTTCCAATGCCGCCTGCGACATTCCGGTATAGAAGTTGATTTTGTGGATACCCAGAGAAATCGCCCGCTTGAAGTCGGCATCGCTAATGCCTGAACCACCGTGCAACACCAGCGGAATACCGGTTTGTTGTTGGATCGCCGCCAGACGGTCGAAATCTAGCTTGGGTTCGCCTTTGTATTTGCCATGGGCATTACCGATGGCAACGGCCAGCGCATCAATACCGGTCTGGGTAACAAATTCTTTGGCTCGTAGCGGATCGGTGAATTTATTGCTGTCCGCCTCACCGTAGAGCGCGCCACCTTCATCGCCGCCTACCGCACCCAGTTCCGCTTCAACCGAAACTCCCACCGCGTGGCACATGCGCACCACTTCACGCGTCTGCCGCAAGTTCTCTTCATAACTCAGACCAGAGCCGTCAAACATCACCGAGCTGAAGCCAAGCCTTAACGCCTGGACGACTGCGGCAAAATGCACGCCATGATCGAGGTTCAACACAACCGGAATATCGTGCTGTGCCGCTTCGGTTTTTATCGCCGCAACCAGTGACTCCAACGACACATATTTGAAATGCACTTCGGCAATATTAATGATGAAGGGCGAACGCGCCTGCTTGGCTGCGCTAAACAGCGCACGCAGAAAGTGGCTGTCGAGCACGTTGAATGCGCCTAACGCGTAGCCATGCCGCCTGGCATCGGCTAATCCTTGAGCCAGTGAAATCAGTGCCATCATCCTCTCCTTTCTACGGTGAAAAGTGGGTATTCGTTACACAGCAACCACTGCGGTGGCTGATCTTCTTCTATCTGGCTAAAGCGGCTCAGCGGCGTCAGAAAACGGTTGTCGTTATCGTCATCGTTCACCATCGAAACCTCTCCCACCAAAACATCACCAAACCCCTCTTCACCCCAGAAACTATGGTACATCCCCGGTGTCAGGCAGATGCTTTCCCCCGGTGCCAGGCGCAGGCGGGAACCGGCGGCATGTGTCTGCCGACAGCCGTCGATCACCACCGTCACTTCACTGGTTGCCAACTGTTCTTGCCGATCGGCGTTGTGCAGTTCGACGATCAGATTGCCGCCACCACGGTTAATGATGTCCTCACGCTTGCGCCAGTGGAAATGCATCGGCGTTACCTGCGCTTCGCGACAGTGCATCACTTTTTCCGCATAGCATTTACCGTAGAATTGGCCGGAAGGGGAGCCGTTACGTAATGTGAACAACGTCAGGCCACAGTGGGCAAAATCGTCACCACCAAAGGCGGTGACATCCCAACCCAGCTTCAGATCGAACACCTCCTGCCAGGCGTGACAATCAAGCTGTTGCCAAATCTGCGGGCTGAAATGGGCGAAGGGGGGTAAATGAACGTCGTGCCGGGAGAAAAAATGTCGGGTCTGTTGCAGGATGTGATTCACGGCTGAGCGTTTCATGCTGCCTCCAAAATTGTTCTTTCCCCTCACCTATCTCAAGGTGAGGGGAGCAAGCGGCATTAACGGTTATTTCACCGTCCAGCCTTTGTAGCTGCCAATATTGTTTTTATCGATCAGGGTCACCGGGATCAGTACCGGCCCTGTCGGTGCCGGTTTCCCCTGCAGGATGTCATAACCAATCTCTACCGCTTTAGCCGCCATCACCTGCGGATCCTGCGCCGGTGTGGCGACAAACAGCGAGTTACCACGTTTCAAAGCTTCTTCACCATCCGGTGAACCGTCCACGCCGACAATAAAGAACTCACTGCGTTGCGCCTGTTTTGCCGCCAGATCGGCACCAATGGCAGTAGGATCGTTAATGGCAAATACGCCGTCGATCTGCGGATTGGCCGCCAGCAGAGAAGTCATAATCTCCAACCCGCCTTCACGGCTGCCCTTGGCATTTTGGTTATGGGAAAGCAGTTTGATTTCCGGGTGTTTTTTCAGTTCGGTCATGCAGCCTTCCACCCGGTTTTGCACGGCGGAAACCGGTGGTCCGTTGATGATCACCACATTACCTTTTTCCTTGAGGCGGTCACTGATGTACTTACAGGCCATTTCCCCTGCCTGGGTGTTATCGGAAGTGATGGTTGCATCTGCACCCTCAGCCGCTACGTCTACCGCAACCACTACAATCCCGGCATCTTTGGCGCGTTTCACCGCCGGGCCGATACCTTTGGAGTCGGCAGCGTTAAGGATAATCATGTCAACCTTGGCAGCAATGAAGTTATCAATCTGCGCCACCTGCTGCCCCAAATCGTAACCACTGGACACCAGCGTGACATTCACCTTATCCCCCGCCAGCTCCCGCGCTTTCAGTTCGGCACCCTTGGTGATTTGCACAAAGAATGGGTTTGCCAGATCGCCCACCGTCACCCCAATCGATTTCAACTCTTTTGCCTGTACCAGCGCGCTGCTGCCCAGAGCAGCCGTCACCAGCAAAGCGGTTATCAATGGCTTGAAACGCATAGTGTTTTCCTCGTTATTTTCGGACACACGAACAATATCTGCCCCATTGGGCGCCAACCAACCTGCCTAACCTTACCCTTCCCTATGGCTTGCAAGACGACGGGTAAATCAATGCTGATAATTACGCGTACGGTATTTGTCGATCATCACCGCGATAATGATCACCGCGCCTTTGATCACCAACTGCCAGAAGTATGAAACCCCCATCAGGGTCATGCCGTTATTCAGGGTTGCAATGATTAGCGCCCCCACTAACGTGCCGGTGATAGTGCCGATGCCACCAACAAAGCTGGTGCCACCGAGGATCACCGCCGCGATGGCATCCAGTTCATAGCCCATTCCCAGGTTGCCGTTGGCGCTATAGAGGCGCGAAGCACTCATTACTCCCCCCAGTCCGGAAAGAAGCCCACTCATGCCATATACGAACAACAGCACGGCACCGACTTTAATCCCGGTCAGGCGAGCCGCCTGCATGTTGCCGCCAACCGCATAGATGTGGACCCCCAGCGTGGTGCGGCGCAGGATGAACCAGCACAGTGCAATCACTGCAAAGGCGATGATCACCAGCCACGGGATCGGCCCCAGATAGGAGTTACCGATCCATTCAAAACCGATGTTGGAATTGATAATCGTGGTGCCGTCCGCCAGCAGGTAGGCGGCACCACGCAATGCGGTATAGGTACCGAGCGTGACAATGAACGGTGGCAAACCGGCGTAGGCCACCAGAATGCCGTTAAACAGCCCCATTCCCAGCCCGGCCAACAGGGCCAAAGGGATCGCTAGCCCCGACAGGCCCGGCATCAGCGAGACGGCCATCGCCACCACCGCCGTGGTACCCAGCATCGACCCGACGGAAAGGTCAATGCCACCGGTCAGGATGATAAACGTCATCCCGGCCGCCAAAACGATGTTGATGGAGGCCTGACGCGCGATGTTTAACAAGTTGGCATCGGTGAAAAAGTTGGGGGCAACAAAACCGAAAATGGCAACGATCAGGATCAATATCGGTAAAATCCCCACCGTTTGCATCATATCGCCGAACAGTGCCTTTTTCATCGTTGGGGCAGGTACGCGAGGCGGCACCGGATTAGCGGTCATGGCAGGCTCCTTGGATGTTGTTATTGGGTTATTCATGGTGAGTCGCCAGCGGTTGGGCGGCATCAACGCCGGTTGCCAGCGTCATGATATTTTCCTGCGTGATATCAACACCGGCCAATTCACCGGCAATGCTGCCTTCACGCATCACATAAACGCGGTCGCTCATGCCTACCACTTCCGGTAACTCGCTGGAAATCATCAGGATCGCCACACCCTGTTGGGCCATTTGGCTCATGATGCGATAGATTTCGCTTTTGGCACCGACGTCAACGCCACGGGTGGGTTCGTCGAGGATTAGAATGCGTGGGCCGATTGCCACCCAGCGTGAAATCAGTAGCTTCTGTTGGTTCCCGCCAGAAAGCCCACCAGCACGCACTTGCGCATGTGGCACACGGATATTCAGTAAGGCAATGGCGTCGCTGGAAATGGTCTGTGCCTTGCGGCGATTAAGCAGGCCGTAGCTGGCATCGCGCTCAATCGTCGCCATAACGATATTCTCGTGGGCGGCCAGATCGAGAAATAGCCCCTGTTCTTTGCGGTTCTCGGTCAGGAAACCGATCCCCAGTGCTATCGCATCCCGAGGTGAGCGAATGTTGGTACTCTTGCCATCGACTTCAACGGTGCCTGCGGTGGCATTGCGCACGCCAAAGATCAACTGGGCCAATTCAGAGCGTCCTGCTCCGACCAATCCGGCCAGCGCCACAATCTCCCCTGAGCACACCTGCAGGCTGACAGGTTTGACCTTCTTGCCGTCGGTCAGGTTATGCAGCGCCAAACGCGCTGCACCGACGGCGATCCCATGTTCTTTATTGAACAGATCGCTCAATGGCCGCCCCACCATCATTCTTACCAGTTCACTGGCAGAAAGATTGTCCCGCGTCAGGCTTCCCACATACTGACCATCTCGCAGCACGCTGACGCGGTCGGAAAGCTCGTAGACCTCCGCCATGCGGTGGCTGATATAGATGATGGCCATTCCTTCGTCACGCAAACGCTTGATCAATTCAAACAGGCGTTGCGTTTCGCGGGATGAGAGCGCAGCGGTAGGCTCATCCATAACCAGAATACGGCTGTTACGATGCAACGCACGGGCAATCTCCACCTGCTGTTGCTCGGCGATGGTCAGCCTCATCACCCGGTCGCTAGCGCTGAATTGAGCCCCCAGACGATCGATGACCTTCTGAGCCTCTTCCTGCATTTGATGGCGTTTTACCAGGCCACCACGCTGCAACTCACTGCCAAGAAAGATATTCTCCGCCACCGTCAGGTTGGGTGCCAGATTCATTTCCTGATAGATCAGCGTGATCCCTGCGGCCAGTGCGTCTTTTGGCCCTTTGATGGCAAACGGCTGTCCATCAATAAAGATTTCCCCGTTGCTGGCGGTATAGGCGCCGGCCAATATTTTCATTAATGTACTTTTACCCGCGCCGTTCTCACCCATTAGCGCGTGGATTTCTCCGCGATACACCGTCAGATTGACACCTTTAAGCGCATAAAACTGACCAAAACTTTTGGCAATATTCTGCATTTCCAGAATCGGCGTGGCGCTCATCGTCATTCCCTGGCTTGCGGTTTAGAGTGGTGGCAGTTAATCACCACAAAATAAACACAAAATGTCAGTGGCCATTCATGATTGTCATAATGTTAACGGTGCTGACTTCTATCATCAGCACTATCAGGCGGTTGCCTGCTGAACAGGGTCTGGAGGAGAACTCATGCACCAATTGCCTTTTTTCGCCAGTGCCCGTGGGCGCTTGTTGATGTTCAACCTGCTGGTGGTGGCGGTTACGCTGATGGTCAGCGGCATAGCCATCATCGGTTTTATTCACGCGGGGAAACTTCAAGAGAAAGTGCAGGCGCAAACCTTGCAAGAGATGAACGGCAGCATGGCACTGAGCCGGGATACGTCTAACGTGGCAACCGCTGCCATCCGGCTTTCACAGGTGGTTGGCGCGCTGGAGTATCAGAGCGAATCGGCACGGCTGAAGCAGACACAGTTGGCGCTGCAATCCTCTCTGGAACGCCTGGCTGACACAGGTTTGGCGCAGAGCGAACCGGAGTTGGTCAACCGTATTATCGAACGCAGCAACGCACTGGAAAGCAGCGTCTCACCCATGCTGGAATTGGGTCATATTCGTCATCTGCAACGTAATATTTTACTCAGTGGTCTTTATCAGGCCCAAAGCACGCTGCGCCACATCATCACCCTCAACCAGCGAGAGAACCTGGAGCAGCCACCTCTAGCACTACTGAGCCAGATAGACCGCCTGTTATCTATTGCCATCCAGACCCCAACCCCCAAGGCCGCCACTGAACAGCTCGCCCTGGTGATGGCTGACTGGCCCTCTCACAGCCCGGACCCGCTGATTAACCAGAAAATGGGCCAATTCCGCAATAATCAACAGCCCTTGCTGCTGCAAACGCGGGCGCTGGCACAAAGCGATCTGGCTTTGGCGTATTACACCTACCATATCAAGGCACTGGTGGCGATGCTCAACGACGACATCAGCCTCTATGTGCAGAAAGTGGCGGAGGGATCAGAACAACGCACCCACCAGACACACAGTGAACTGAATTCGATCATTATCTTCATTGGTCTGTTCGCGCTGCTGGCACTGGTGATCACCGGTTTTGCCAGCCTGTATATCTACCGTAACCTGGGTTCCAACCTCACAGCGATTGCCAACGCGATGACGCGGCTGGCGCGTGGAGAGCGCGATGTCACTGTACCTGCACTGCAACGGCACGATGAGTTGGGGGAACTAGCGCGGGCGTTTAACGTTTTTGCCCGCAACACCGCGTCACTGGAACAGACCTCTCGCCTGCTGAAAGAGAAGAGCACCCAGTTAGAGACCACATTTCTGGCAATGCGTGATGGTTTTGCCCTGTTCGACAATCATGGACACCTGGTGGTATGGAACCCGCAATATCCTTTGCTACTGGGGTTGAGTGAACAACAGCTGCATCGGGGTCAGCACTATCGCGAGCTATTGCAGTATGTTACGCCGCCGCCCGGTCAACGTTGGGAGGATGTGCTGGCCAATATCTCAAGCGAACTTCCCCATCCGCAGGAACTACGGCTGGCAGCAGGACGTACCGTTGAACTGCGTTTCAGCCCGGTACCAAAACGGGGGGTTGTCAACGTGGTACTGGAACGTACCGAGCGTAAAGCGCTGGAAGAAGCCTTGTTACATAGCCAGAAAATGAAAGCCGTCGGCCAGTTGACCGGCGGAGTGGCTCATGACTTCAATAACTTGCTGGCCGTTATTATTGGTAGCCTGGAACTGACAACGCAACATACCCAAGATGCCCAAACGGAGCAGCGCATTGCCCGCGCATTAAAGGCCGCTGAACGGGGGGCGCAGCTCACTCAACGCCTGCTGGCATTCTCCCGTAAACAGGCGTTGCACCCGCAGGCAGTAATACTGAAAGATCTGGTGGAGAATTTGCGGGAGTTATTGCGCCACACGCTCCCCTCCACGCTCTCACTCACCCTGGAAGCACAGCCGAACGGCTGGCCTGCATGGATCGACGTCAGCCAATTGGAAAATGCCCTGATGAATCTGGTGGTTAATGCCCGCGACGCCATGGAGGGGCGCTCCGGCGTGGTGCATCTCCGCATTTATAACCAACGCGTGGTACGTACCGGGGGCAAAAAACAGGACATGGTTGCCCTGGAAGTGATCGACACCGGCAGTGGTATGTCGGAAGAGGTCAAGGCTCAGGCGTTTGAACCCTTCTTCACCACCAAAGCCGTAGGCAGTGGCAGCGGACTGGGACTGTCGATGGTGTATGGCTTCATAAGGCAATCCGGTGGCCGGGTTCAGATTGAAACCCGTCCCGGTCATGGCACTCTGGTTCGGTTGCAGTTACCACGAGCACAAACGGTGGTGGTCGATATGCCCCCGGTGACACCGCAGCCGGACAATGATAGCCACGATCATCTGGTGCTGGTTCTGGAGGATGAAAATGATGTCCGCCAAACCCTGTGTGAGCATTTACACCAGTTGGGATACCTGACGCTGGACAGTGCCGACAGCCAGGAGGCGCTGGCCATACTGCACCAAACGCCGGATATCAGCGTGCTGATCAGTGATTTGATGCTGCCTGGCGAGTTGAACGGCGTGCAGGTGATCCGGCAGGCACGCGTGAGCAACCATCAACTGACCACGTTGCTGATCAGTGGCCAGGATATGCGCCAACATGGAGAAAGCGATCTGCAGGATATCGAATTACTCCGCAAGCCTTTCAGCCAGCGGCAACTGGCGCAGGCATTGCAGCAAGCACGGCGCAGAAACGCGGCAATGGGCGCAAATCGGCGGGAATAAGGCGATTTTTCACCGTCAATTCGTTATTATGCCGCCCTGCTTTTGATGAATCGGCGTGCTGAACGCACGCCCTGCCAGGGATAAAACTATGCTGTGGTTTAAGAATTTGATGGTTTACCGTTTGAGCCGCGACGTTGCGCTAAATGCGGATGAAATGGAAAAACAGCTCAGCGCCTTTGCTTTCACCCCGTGCGGCAGCCAGGATATGGCGAAAACCGGCTGGGTTTCCCCTATGGGTTCCCATAGCGATGCGCTAACGCACGCGGTCAATGGCCAAATCGTGATCTGCGCCCGTAAAGAAGAGAAAATTCTGCCCTCGCCGGTCATCAAACAGGAGTTACAGGCCAAGATCGAAAAGCTGGAAGGCGAGCAACACCGCAAGCTGAAAAAAACCGAGAAAGACTCACTGAAAGATGAAGTGCTGCATACTCTGCTGCCACGCGCCTTCAGCCGTTTTAACCAGACATTTATGTGGATCGATACTGTCAATAGCCTGATCATGGTGGATGCTGCCAGTGCCAAACGCGCAGAAGATACGCTGGCGCTACTGCGCAAAAGCCTGGGTTCATTGCCGGTGGTGCCTCTGACCATGGAAAGCCCCATCGAACTGACGCTGACAGAATGGGTTCGTTCCGGCGAACTGCCAGCCGGTTTTATCATTCAGGATGAAGCTGAACTGAAAGCCATTCTGGAAGATGGCGGTGTGATCCGCTGCAAGAAACAAAACCTGATCAGCGATGAAATTGCCGTCCATATTGAAGCCGGTAAGCTGGTCACCAAACTGGCTGTAGACTGGCAGGAACGCATTCAACTGGTACTGGCAGACGACGGTTCGCTGAAACGCCTGAAGTTTTCCGATACCCTGCGCGATCAGAACGATGATATTGATCGCGATGATTTCGCCCAGCGGTTCGATGCCGATTTCATCCTGATGACCAGCGAACTGGCGGCATTGATCAGCAACACGATTGAAGCTTTGGGGGGAGAAGCACAACGCTGAAGTCGTGGGAAAAGCGCCGGGGATCCCCCGGCGCAAAGTTATTTACTCAGATAGCGGCACAGGTATGCCGTTGCATCGGCCACCTGCAGATTGAATTCACTCTGCCCAGGTACGAAGAACTTTTCACCCGGTGTAAACACTTGCCAATCCGGTGCTCCCGGTAACAATACTTTTAAAGCCCCGGTAATCACCGTCATCTCTTCCGGCTGCGCGGTACTGAAGGTGTACTCCCCCTCCTCCATCACCCCGATGCTGGTACGACCAATGCTGCTACTATCGAAACCGATAGACTTCACTTTTCCTGAAAAATAATCATTCACTTTCAGCATAGACTGGCACCCGCGTAATCATCTTTGTGGAACTCCATATTGGGGGATGAAAATAGGTCTGTCACTGGTTTTTCATACGAAATGCGATCACTGCGTGCAGTTAGGCTGCGTCCCTTAACTGGACGCGAGCGCCGCTGGCGGTCATTTGTTCGCAGAGCAAGACGTGAGCCGTGAGGTTTGGTGAACCAAATAAACGGTGAACAACGCAGCAATGCGTACAAATGGCCCCAGCCCGAAGGGTCGCGCCCCAAAAGCCCATTCTCTGCGTTGTCGGGCTTGAACAGAGGACCACTCTGCCCTTCGTCCTCCGCCTTGATAATGGGCTTTTGGGTCTGCGACGGCACCACGGACAGTTAAGGGACACAGCCTTAACATACGCGGGATCAAACAATCAGTTTGGTGAGCGGAAGATGAACATTATGCTTAAATCGCCGTGGTGAACAACGGGCAAGTGACTGTATGAAGCCCCCTGCCCGATCCGTTATCGTCTTTGCTGCAAATGGCTCAGACTGCCATAGAGTGACAGCAGGCGTTCATATTCGGTTGCATCATAAAAATGGCAGGTACCGCGGCCAAATTCTTTTGCCACCTCTACGGCAAACTTCACCGCTAGCGCGATATCCACTTCATGGCTTGCCCCGGTACCACAACCAGGAACGACCGTCTCGGTACAAATCGCCACCCCCACGACTGGCGCAGCGGTAGCGGTAGAAGGCTGTAAAATACTATTGATATGGTGAACACCGTTACCGTATGGCGTGATGTCCTGTGTGGTGATCGGGAAGGTTACCGCCGGGCGGCCACTGGTCATCTCCATAATACGTAGCAGATCTTCCGCAACTCGCAGAATATAGCCCTGCTTCACCGTCGGTGAGAGCGCGTAACCTTTGTGATTAATGACGCGATTCCCTTTGGTGGTATCGATCGACAAAATGGCATCCGCTTCCGCTACAACCTCATGGTTGTTCATCGTTACGTCATCGATGGGGGAATCCATAAAATCCACCGGAGTGCGTGGTAGTGTGGGGGCATTCGGGCAAATATGAGTGGTGACTATCACATCCCCCGGTAGCACATCGCCTTTGCGCTGCATTTCTGCCAGTTTCAGGGCACAGGCGATGGCCGCAATAGCACCGTCGCCATCAGAAACCAGCCCAATCCGCGCAGGCCGTGCACCTATCCCCCCCAAGCGGCCAATGATCCCCAGCGTTGGCGCAGTACCACCAGACAGCTTGCCTTCACTACCGTGGATCTCGATGCGGACAAAGTCGGTCGTCCCCTTTTCACCGCTGACGCGATGGGTGCTGGCGTTCACCAAAGCATAGTGCGCAAACAAATCAACCACGTCCTGGCCACTAACATGCGCACTATCAATCAGTTCAAAGACCTGTAGTGTTTGTTGCAAGCTCATGTTTTATCCCTCGAAAATGTTACCCGATGTATTGATTTCACCAGTAAGGACCGGCTCAGCCTTACTTATCTTTACTGGAAAAGATGGAGCTAAAGAAGTTGTACAACGCATCGCCTGCGATAAACCCGGCGGCCATAATCTCCATCGGTGTCTGGCCTTTATCTCCCCAGCGTCTGATAATCAGAATGCGCAACGTAATACCGATAAGCACCGCCCATCCCGCAAACGCGTTATTGATCAGCAGGCCTGTCGCCAGTAGCACCCCCATTTGGCGCTTAGGCCCGCCGATAAACTGTACTATGGCGCCTGGGATCGCCCAAATCAGCAGGCTGGACGCGATACCGGGCTGGACGCCTGCCTCAATGGTTTTGGCATACACGTGCGCCACTGGCGGTATTAGTCCCTGCGTGAAATAACTGGTGTAAGAGAAGTAAACGACCGGAATAGCGATCACAAAAGCCAACATGGCGGCAATCATCTGAATGCGTCGCCCCAACAGTTCCTGTTGTAAATCCTTACCGTAACCCCGCAGGATAAAACCGGCTTTCAGATCAAACCCCATATCGGCAAACGCCGGGCCAGTGGCCGCGGTGAAACCGGTGAGAATACAGAGAGCCAATGGGGGAAAACCGAGCATGATCCCGACAATCAGCGTAATTAACGCCACCGCAAAAGCCGGGAACCAACCGGAATGCATCGCCGCAATCCCGACGATCAATTCGTGTACGAAGGCGGCAAACGCCGCATAAATCACAAATAGCACCAGCATGGTCAGCGACATTTCGCTATACAGCCCGCTGCCCAACGCCAGCAAAGCCGCTATCACAACATAACCTACGGCCCCCAGCCCTAGGGCTTTACGCACCTCGCTGTCAGGTTGAGTGTAGGTTGATACAGCCTGTTGATTTTTATGGCGGATCACTTGCACCACTTGAATCAGTGCTACCAGCCCCGCCCCGACCATCACCCCGTGCGGGATATACTGCGCATTCAGATCGACGCCGGTCAGCGGTTGACCATAGGCACGCAATAGCAGACCCACGCCGAACATACTCAAAGCCCAAATATTACCGATGAAAGCCGTACCAAAAGCTGCCATGGGGATCTTCAGCATTGAGCCCGCAATCCCTACGGCTACGCCAAGTACCAGTAGCCAAGCCTGCTTTCCTCCACTATCTCCCGCTTTGATCGCCTCCGCCGCCGCCACGCCAGGTGGCCAGGCATTTGCTGCCGGGAAAATTTTAGTGTCGAACATACGGTACAACAGGTAACCATCCAGCAGCATTGCGGCCGCTACGCCACAGAACATGGGCAGTATCAGCTGCGGTTGCCCCATAACGTAAGGCACCGCAATCGGCATCAACAGGCAGTTGGCCGCGCCAAACGTCGCAGAAGAAATCACCGTCTGCGCCAAGTTCTGAGTATGGATCGAGCGATAACGTTGAAACATTTGCATCGGAATACGCGCCAACAACATAGCTAGCAACGCACCGATAATCGATGTATTCGGTGTTACACCCAGTGTGGTAATCAATTGCACACCGATAATCGCGCCAATAATGGATAACAGCACCATTACCAGTAGCGTACCGATATCTTTCAATGGATTATTAGTTTTATCTGGCTTCATAAACTGCTCCCCTGAATATCTCAACTCTTTGGCAAGAGAATATTTTTTGCATAGCAAACCTATTGAGTTCCATTATTTGGAACTCATTATCGAGTTAATTGCCTTTCAGCCATTCGGACATAATTAATTACCGACAATCGATGCCGTAACTAACCTGCCATAGAATCGTCTTATCGATTAAGTCATGGATATACGGTGGGCTATTGGATCTGCTGCCAATAGTCATCACCGAGTTTTTGCGCCAATTGGCGGGAAACCGCCATCAATGCCTCAAGCACCTGAGGTGAATAAGGTTGCTCCTCAGCCTGAGAGGGAAAAGACAGACATAACCCCACCGTCTCACTGCGGTGTTTATTGGTAACAGAAGTTGCCAGTGAACTGATACCTGGCAATGTTTCATTGCGAGCCAATGACCAGCCTTGTTGCCTGATCTGAGTCAATTTTTGCAGCAATTCTTCTAGCGTTTGCGGGGAGTTTTCTGCCCTCACACAATAGCCATCGGCAAAACGCGCACACACCTGCTGATCGCTTTCACGCGCCATTATCGCCCGGCCTACGGAGGTTTCCGCTGCGGCGGAGCTCGCACCCACCGGAGTCACCACCTGCAAAAAATGGCGCCCGGGGAAAGTCCGCATCACCCAGTTTTCTTGCCCTTCCAGAACCGAAATATACCCGGTACAAAAGGTGAGTTGGTTTAGCTGCACCATCGCTTCTGCCGCACTTTCTACCAATGGTGTTGAAAGGTAGTGGCTGGCAACCATCAGCAACAGATGCCCAATATGATACTGACGGCTTTGCGCATCGCGCTTCAGCAACCCCTGGCTTTCCATCGTCTGTAATAAACGCGATACCGTGCTTTTCGGCAACCCAAGATATTCAACCACCTCGGTAAAGGAAATACCGGGTTGCCCCTGGGTTATCTGCCGTTGAGAAAATAACTTTAATACCGCCGTAGCATTTTCTAATGTGGTCATTATGCACCTTGTTCCATTATATGGAACTTAGTTCTGAATCTATATTTTGGAAATTAAGATTTGAACAACTTATCGTCAAGCGGTTTGTTTTATAATTGCGAAGGTAAATTAAAGAGAATAATGCTATGACAGTGGACATATTACGCACATCATGAAGCCGTTAGACTCTCACTCTAGAATATGAACGCATGTAACGCTATATATCAGCAGAAAATGCTATTTATTATAATACGATTGAGGGACAAGATTGAATATATAGTCAAATTACCTAAATTTACAGGCAGGCTGCCACCAAACGATCAATCTGTTTGGCTGCATGAATGACAGGAATGAACCGCAGGTATAGTGGGCACAACAGGTTATGCCCCAAGGAAATTTACTTTACTGCCGCTGGCTGGAGTACAGCCAGGATCTGCTCAACGACCTGCTGCGGATTGGCACTGCCATCGATGACATGATGTGCAGCATTTTGATATAACGCTTCACGCGTGGTAAGCACTTCCATGATCTCTTCGGCGATAGGCCGCCCGGTCAGAGTAGGCCGCTGCCCCTCCTCAGGAACCTCTTCCAAGCGCTGAGCCAGGATGCTGGCAGGCGCACGCAGGTAAATCACCGTGCCGTGCTCCCGCATGAAATGCCGGTTTTCTTCAGCCAGGATCGCCCCGCCACCGGTGGCAACCACGGTTGACGGCGCAGTTACCGCTTGCAAAGCTACCGTTTCGCGCCGCCGAAACCCCTGCCAACCTTCCTGCGCAACGATTTCCGCCACGCTCATTTGCACGGTTTGCTGCATAAACAGGTCGGTATCAATAAACTGATAACCTAATGCCTGCGCTAATGCGCTGCCTATGGTGGTTTTACCTGCTCCGCGAGCGCCTACCATAAAAATGGTTTGTGTCATTACCGGTTGTCCCTTATGCGATGACTTGAATGCATTGGTTTGCCTGCCGTGAGTGCGGGCAGCCGGAGCAGGCACTCACGCTGCTGCTGCTGCATCATACAGTCCTCTGCATGTATTTCAATATTTACAACAGTGTAAATTCCATTACACAGCGGCTACCCGCAGCAAGACCCTGTTTAATTTCTTCTGCAAGTAAACCCTGTAGTTGCGCATCCAACTGATGGGCAGATAGCCTGCGGAATCCCAAACGTTGGTAATAAGGTGCATTCCAAGGTACGTTGACAAAAGTGGTCAACGTCAGCCGAGGCGCGCCCTGTTGCCTGGCCAGTGACATAACTTCGGCAATGAGTTTTTTACCAACCCCTTGCCGCTGCCAGTTGGCCGCTACCGACAATTCTGCAATATGCCAGCCGTGCAACAATGATTGAACAGCAATAAAACCCGCAACCTGTCCGTCGGCGTCAACCATCAGCCATTCTCGCTGCTGCGCAATAAAATCAGCATGCTGCTGTGGGCTCATCCCCTCATCGTCGGCAATAAATTGCAGCTCCGCCAGTTGCAGAAACAGTTGCCCTGCAGAGCGTTCAACCTCGATCAACTGCTGAATATCAGACTGTTGCGCTAAACGTAAACTAAGCATGACTAGCCGGTGTCCCAGAATTGAACGCGAGCGCCTATTTAAACAGATTTTACCGGTAGCAGAAACCAACAAGGCTGCTCCCTTCGGTATCCAACCCACGCTTGTCACTGGGTAACGATTTTAAGCTGTCTGTTATTGCTACTTCGTTGGTTGAGCCGATCACGGCAAGCCGCTGATTGTGCCTTGGTCATCATGTAAAGGGCGTGCATTTGTCGCCATGGCTTTACTTCCGCTAATACGAATATCCATCAGCAGAGGAACAAATTTCGGGCTAGGGAAAATTTTGGCATCCTTTTTACCGAATGCAGGGCTATCGGCATTCGGTAAACGTCGTCAGTATCAGGTCGCCGCCTTCCTGATGATTTAAAACCAGCCCGGAACCGCCCCCTCCGCAGCATACGAAGATAGTGGCAATGCAGAGGCAAAAAGGAGACAAAGCGGTTTGATTCTCATGGTGTCATCTCACAGTGAGTAAAGGTAAGCGCTAAAAGCCTATTAACCTCCGATGACACCCAGATGACAAAGCCGCTTATAACCCCTCTGCTATTTATGCCTTAACCGCCACAAGCATCATAATGTCACTGGTAAAGGAGCCATCAGCCTGAATGGCAAAGTGCTGGCTAACCTCTTCAGCCACACCTTGCTGTAATGCGCGGATAGCGGTGACAAAATGCTCCGGTGTTCGCATACGCGCCACCCAACTGCTGAATTCCAGATCCAGACGGTCAGTCGTGGCTTCCTGTATCAGCAACCCTGACTCAGTGAACATACTCAGCCACTCTCCCGGCGCATAATTCCTTACGTGCGAGGTATCCCGCAAGACCTCGACAGTTTGCAGATAGATATCCAATAACGGATGCCCGGGCGAAACCACGTCCATAAAGATGGCCCTGCCCCCCGGTTTCAGCACACGTTTCACCTCGCGCAGTGCCCGGCCAACGTCATGCCAGTGGTGTGCCGAATAGCGGCTGATCACCACCTCAAAACTGGCATCGCCGAACGGTAGTAATTCCGCGACGCCTTGCTGTACCTGAATATTCGCCAACCCCTTTTCCCGCGCAGCATTGCTCACAACATCCAGCATTTGTGCCGAGAGATCGTACGCAACCACCTGAGCCACATTAGGGGCTGCGGTAAAACTGGCATGCCCCGCCCCACACCCCAGATCCAGCAATCGGGCAGAGGAACTTCCCGCAAGCAGCTCAGCCAGACGTTGCAGATCTCTCCCTTGCGCATGAACTGTGCTGCTCAAATAGGCATTGGCCTGTTCGCCAAACTGGCGTTCAACTGCATTTTTGTGGCTGTCGCTGACACTCATAATCACTCCCTTTTTTTATCTGGCTTGCGCCTGCGCCGGATGGCCTGTAGGACTATAATCAAACTACTAAACGGGTACAATATGAGCAGTTATCCTAGGCTGTGCCCCTTAATTGTACGCGAGTACCGCTGGAAGTCATTTGTACGCAGAACAAGGCGTGAGCCGTGAGGTTTGGTGGACCAAATAAGCGGCGAATAACGCAGCAATGCGTACAAATGGCCCCAGCCCTTCGGGTCGCGCCCCACAAGCCCATCCTCTGCGTTGTCGGGCTTGAACAGAGGGCCACTCTGCCCTTCGCCCTCCGCCTTGATAATGGGCTTTTGGGTCTGCGACGGCACCACGGACATTTAAGGGGCACAGCCTTGTATCAAAAGGTACCACCTATGGAATCGGATGCTTTATCCAGCCAGAAAGCCCTTGGGGCCTTTTTGCGTGCTCACCGCGAACGCGTCACGCCAGACATGCTCGGCTTGCCTACCGCCGTACGTCGCCGTACCAGTGGGTTACGCCGGGAAGAACTTGCGCAAATCAGCGGTATCAGCGCAACCTGGTATACCTGGATCGAACAGGGGCGCGAGGTTTCCATTTCCCCCTATACGTTGGCCCGCATTGCCAAAGCACTGCGTTTAAGCCATGCCGAGCGTCACTACCTGTTTACTCTGGCGCGTATTAGTGACCCTGAGCAGCAAAAACCACAGGAAACGATCGATCCAGCCGTGCTGGACAGCGTGCATCAAGTTGCGGTGCCCTGCTATTTACTCGACCTCACCTGGAACATGATTGCCTGGAATCCGCAGGCAGAAGTGCTGTTCTGCGACTGGCTAAAACGGGCAAAAACACCGAACCTGCTGCACTTCATGTTCTTTCACCCACAGGCCAAAGTGCTGGTCAGAAACTGGGAAGATCGCGCGCGGCGGTTAGTGGCAGAGTTCCGTGCCGAAACCAGCCATCATCAGGGCACCGAAGAAATACGTGCTTTGGTTCGTAATATGACGCACAACAGTGAAGCCTTTCGTCATTGGTGGAAACAACAGGACGTTCTGGCACGTGAAGGTGGTGAACGTATGTTCAGCCATCCACAACAGGGGGAGCTTTCTTATCGGCAAGTGACATTCTATCCGGCAGAGCAAAGCGGATTGAAACTGGTAATGTTAATACCTTTACCGTGACGGGAAACCTCTTCAGAACATTCTGGCGCAAATGCTGGCAGACGTCCTCCTTTCGCGGCTTCGCTTATTCCGGGGAGGATGGGATACCTCCCCTCAATCATGCGCCTACGGCAAAGTGTTGGAATAGAGCTAGGGGGTTTCGCTATTATTTATCTTGGCTAACGCCAAGCGATAGGCCTTTACCTTCTGGCGTTTCTTAAACCAAGTTACGGCAGAAACAACAAAAATTGTGCCGGACATGGCTAGTACCCCGATAGGCTGGCCGTAAAACAACATCAATACGAAGTAAACTGCCGAAACAATTGCCACCCATTTAGCCGAATTCCCTACGGCATTCTTCTCAAGGGCTAAACGGCGAATAGACTCTTCCTCACTGATCCCCATACTCACTCCTTGTTAGCTATTCAGTCCATTATATACTCGTCATACTTCAAGTTGCATGGGTGTTAGCTGCGACCAATCGCACCAGTCACATAGTGGGTTATGCTCCTGGCGACTCTCGGTCTTGCCGCGTTACTTGGCCCAATTATGGGCCTCGCCCCTGCGGGGCCAGCGCAAGCGCTGTTCAAAAACGCATTGCGTTTTTGTCATGCAACTCGAATTATTTAGAGTATAAGTGGAAATATTGTGCAGCTTTCAATCACATTTACAGTGAAGAAACGTAAATTAAAATTCGTTTCTTCTCCACACTATATGGTGTCGTCAGGCGGTGATTTCGATGGCGTTACCGTCGGGATCAAGAATAATCGCCTCATAAAAGCCGTCCCCCGTCCAGCGAGGCGCAGCTTGCAGAACACCATCAAGCTGTGCTTGCTTCGCCAAGGAATCCACTTGCGCTTCGCTACCCAGTGAGAGTGCAATGTGCGCCCAACCGATCCGTTCCTGCCGCTCTGCTCCCGGCAGCAAACTAGGAACACTCATGATTTCCAGCGTTGGTCCAGAAGCCAGTTGAATAAAGCGGGAGACAAAACCGGGACGGTTCTTGCTGACATAGGTTTCTCCCGCCACACCATTGAAATAGCGCAGCCAGAAGTTAACTTGCGCCTCAATATCCTGTGTCCATAAAGCAACGTGGGCTATTTTCATCATCAATCTCCATTGTCTACTGGCATATACAGCAGGTTTCATAGCTAAAGGTAACCTGCTGTTCAAGCGGAGGAGCCACTATGGGCAAAAATCAGATATACCCAAGTTACTTCAAGTTGCAGGTGGGCGGCAACTGAACAGCAAATCTGTCGATCCAGGGGGATGTGGGGGCCTCTGGTGCTATTTTTTCGCGGGGTGGTCGCGGCGGAAAAGTTCCCAACTGTCAATTTCCTGCCCGTCTGCCATGGTACAGGTAGAA
The DNA here is from genome assembly GCF_044865145.1 of Serratia aquatilis. Taxonomy (NCBI): domain Bacteria; kingdom Pseudomonadati; phylum Pseudomonadota; class Gammaproteobacteria; order Enterobacterales; family Yersiniaceae; genus Serratia; species Serratia aquatilis. The sequence goes on from NZ_CP173186.1 coordinate 4,054,994, forward strand.
TACTGCCCTTGAGAATTTTGCTTCGCGGTCAGCTTGCCACCCGACTTAGTGCAATAAACATCGGCAGGATTCGCCATGCCTATATTCTTATCCACCCGTGGCGGTAATGGCGCATCATTGTTGGTTTTGCTAACGCACCCTTGCAGCAAGGTTGTGCCAACAAACAGGGAAAGCATCAGGAGTTTTTTCATTGATATCGACTCTTCAGTAAAATTAGACGGTGTCGCTTGGTTGTGCTCCCGTAAAAATGCCGTGTATCACGAAAAACTCCTTTCATTCCATGAGGAACTCGTGTGCTGCCAGCGCAGCCAAGCGAAGAATACGTTACCATTATTGTAGGTACCAGGAATATAGGTAGCCTGGAAAGTCAATTGCTTATAGCCGATCGACGCTAACGGCAGCGGTGCAGGGATAGGAATGTATTTCCAGTTATCACGAGCGGTAACGCTAAGAGTGAACCCTATGCCCAGACGAAAATCCTTATTGTCGCTCGGGCGCAAAATTTTCTCGTAAGCATAGCCGCCGATGGGTTCCCACTTATTGAACGAATCTTTGAAAGCCATCGCATAGATGGCATGCCAGTTACCGTCGCCATCAAAACGGGAGATACCGTAGCCTGCCCCCCACGGACGCTCATTGTAGTTATCGAGCTTTTCCTGATCGTAAGTCCAGCGGTTGTGCCAGGTGATGGCGGGCAGATAAAACTCCTTGTTTGGGGAGTTATTCCAGGTTTCCGCCACATTGCCTTTGAAGCGCCCCCACAGGCCAGGATCTTCGGCATGTACAACCTGGCTACTTTCTCTACCCGCCTCAGCATGTAAAGGCAGTGCAGGAAATATCAACGCCAGTGAACATACCAAAAGGATCCTTATAAAACCCATCATAAACTCCTGTAAAAATGCAGCCGGGGATTCTTAACGATCGCCCTATCCAAATCAAGTTGTATCTTATTTGGTCAATGCTTTTACCCGCACATTTGGGATTTTTCCAACCGGGCAACGCCCGTTCATTGCCTGCAAGTGCACCAACATCCTGCCTGCGCGCTTCAAAGCATTGAACTTGGATTTAACCGTGGTCATTTAATACGACAAAAAATACAGGCAGCAAACAGCGGGAAGCAATGAGGCCAATCTAGGCTGTGTCCCTTAATTGCACGCGAGCGCCGCTGGCGGTCATTTGCGCACAGGGCAAGGCGAGAGCCGCGAGGTTTGGTGGACCAAATAAGCGGCGAACAACGCCGCAATGCGCGCAAATGGCCCCAGCCCGAAGGGTCGCGCCCCAAAAGCCCGTTCGAAGTAAAGTCGGGCTTGAACAGAGGGCCACTCTGCCCTTCACCCTCCGCCTTGATAACGGGCTTTTGGGTCTGCGACGGCACCACGGGCAATTAAGGGACACAGCCTAGGCTTCAGCGCAAAGCTTGTCTTTCAGATAATTCTGTCTTTTACTTTTTCTTCAATGAGTTATAGAGGATTATCAAAGTTTGATTGGTAAACGAAAATGAGGTTGATGACAAAGTCGCCTTCCGACCCGAGATACCCGGGCCTAGCGCACCGAGGGGCGCTCCGACGGCTTACGCCGTTACGACCCCATCGGTACGCTCTCCCTAATAACGGGGTTTGTCAGCAGTCTGAAATTAACTTGATTGCTTAATGTGAAATAGTTTCAGCCTATTCGGGAACGTTACAGAAAACGTACTGGGTGATGCCGTTACCTGCCTCCTTGCCAGAAAAAATATTGCTCTCCTGCTGGTGTAGCGAAACATTGCCATTAAATTGAAACCAAGTGTGATCCGTTCCACAGCGTTTCAACCATCCCTATCGGCCTCTAGCTGTATAAAGTTGCCAACCACGGCAAACAACAAGGTATTTTGTTAAAAATATGTATGCGTGAAGTTAACATTACAACTAAGGAGAATAATTGAATTGGGAGTCATTAAATAATGAAAAGTATCTGAATTGCTTTTTACCAACTGCAGTTAGGTTAATCTTAGGGGCACAGCCTAACAGATAAGAACCTACTGTCTTACCCGCATTGACTTCCTGCATACCTTCATAGCGTAAAGGCTTGTATACGATACGCATGCTTCCATCATCTTGCACAAACTTGAATAAGTTTTCACTTACATCGACTGTTAACGGTAACTCCAAATGGGTGAGTCGCATTTTCAACGATTAGCGGAACGGCATCGCCAACGGTTTTCTGCTGTGTTTCTGCTAAATATAATTAAAGTGAATGTGGAGCAAGTCGTGAAAATAACAATAGGTTCATTCATCCTGCAACAGCTTCATGCCGCTAAGGTAGCCCATATTTATGGCGTTCCCGGTGATTACAACCTGGCCTTGTTGGAAATGATCGAACATGACCCTCAGGTCAACTTCATTGGTAACTGCAACGAGTTAAATGCCGCCTATGCGGCAGACGGCTATGCACGGCTCAACGGCATCGGAGCTTTAATTGTCACTTATGGCGTGGGGGATTTGGCGGCACTTTCCGGTATTGCCGGTGCCTATGCGGAATCTGCCGCTGTAATCTGCATTGCGGGCTCACCGCCGCTACATGCGATGAAAAGCCATGCTTTACTGCATCACACGCTGGCGGATGGCAATTTTGACAACGTGATGAACTGCTTCAAGCAATTCACCGTGGCACAGGCACTGATCACGCCAGAAAATGCCGCGACAGAAATTCCACGCCTGATTACCTGCGCCTGGCAACAGAAAAAACCGGTTTATCTGCAATTGCCTGCGGATCTGTGCGATGTGGAAATCGATGTGCCCGATAAGCTTTCCCAGCCGCGCTTACCCAGCAGCGACAAAAACAATCTCGAACTGGCAGCAACGGCCCTACTCACTCGTATCAACCAGTCAAAACAGCCAGTAATACTGGTTGATCAGATGGTTGAGCGTTATCAATTACAGCAGTTGGTGATCGAAGTAGCGCAAAAATTCGCGATCCCGTTAGCCAATATGCCCACGGCAAAGTGCGTGCTCCCAGAGAATACTCCCGGCTGGCAAGGAGGTTATAACGGTGATTTATCTCGTCCTGAATTATTCGCACTGATGGCTGAATCGGATTGCGTACTCAGTTTCGGTGTTCGTCTGGTAGATTCCACCACGGGTTATTTCAGCCAGCAGTTTGCAACTTCAGCGGTGGTGGATATTCAACCCTATTCGCTTAAGCTGGAAAACATCGCCTATCCGGCCGTCACTGCCGCAGACCTGCTGCAAACCTTGCTGGACAAGGCAAAAAATACGCTGCCGACAACGCTGACCCCATTACCACATTCCGAGTATAAGTTGGCAACACCGGACAATAGCCTGCTTGAGCACGCAAATTTCTGGCAACGTATGAACCGTTTTATCCAACCTGACGACGTCCTGGTGGTAGAAAACGGCACTTCAGGTGCAGCGATTGGCGCAATGCGCATGCCTGAGGGGGTGACGGTGGTGAACCAGCCGATCTGGGGCTCGATAGGTTATACCTTACCTGCCTTACTGGGCGCGATGATGGCTTCGCCTGAACGCAGACATCTGCTGTTTATCGGTGACGGTTCGTTCCAACTGACTGCCCAGGAGCTTTCCACATTGCTACGTTGTGGACAAAAGCCGATTATTTTCCTGATTAATAATGGTGGTTACACGATCGAGCGCTATATCTTGGGTGAGTCGTCGTCTTATAACGATATCAGCCCGTGGAATTACGCCAAGCTGGCTGCCGTACTTAACCCTCAGGTGGAGTCCTTCTGTGTAGCGGTAGAAACCAGCCAGCAGTTGGAGCTGGCTTTGGAGCAGGCCTCACGCCAGCACTCTCTGGTATTTATTGAAGTAAAATTACCTGCGATGGATACCCCACCCGCGATGATAGCGTTTTGTAACCGTTGTAATAACTTCAACTTTGGCCTGCACAATCCCCGGCGCAGCGTTTGAACCAGTGCTGATGTTTAGCTACACAGCAAAAAACGAATAAATATCGCACTAATTGCATGATCTAGATCACTGTATTTATATACAGCCAAAGTAACAATAGCGGCTTGCAAATCAGTCTATTTTTTACCTACTGGAGAATGTGATGAAAGCGAATATCGTTGGTTGGTTTGAGATTTATGTTGCTGATATGCCTCGGGCAAAAAAATTCTATGAGTCTGTGTTTATGACTCAGCTAGAAAAGCTGGAAAACGAGGAAATGGAATACCTGATGTTCCCGTACGAACAAGGGCATGAAGGGGCGGGTGGCGCGTTGGTTAAAATGGATGGCGTTCCACCAGGGCCTGGCGGCACCATGGTTTACCTGATGTGTGACGATTGCGCAGTAGAAGAAAGCCGCGTGGCACCCAATGGCGGGGAAATACTCAGAGCAAAATTCCCTATCGGCGAGAATGGCTTTATTTCGATTGTCAAAGACACTGAAGGCAACGTGATTGGTTTGCACTCAATGAAGTAAAGCCGTCCGCAGCTTGAAACCCGGCTGCACGCTTTACCTCAACGTAAACGGCCCTGGCATGCAGGGCCTTAACGCAATGCAAAACCTCTATTCAGCTCAAATCAACATCTTTGCTGCCAAATAGCCAGGTCACAATAAATCCGGCGGTGTACGCAATCAGCAGCCCGGCAATGTAAACCAGCATACCGGCATAAATACCTTTTGCCGAAGTCATCAGGGGAATAGAAACCAAACCGGATGGACCAAAGACGGTATTAAGCCCCACAGGCAGCCCCATCCAGGCAACCAACCCGATAAAGAAACCACCTATCGCGCCCCCTATACAGGCAGTCACAAACGGTTTTAAGCGTGGTAGCGTAACGCCATAAATAAGCGGTTCGCCAATGCCCAACAAGCCAGGGAAAATGGCACCTTTAATTTGGGTACGCAGAACAGAGCCCTTAGGGGAACGTGCAAACAGAGCCAGCGCAGCGCCAACCTGCCCAGCACCGGCCATTGCCAGAATAGGGAAAAGGGAATTGAAGCCCTGCACATCCATTAGGGCAAAATAAACCGGAACAAAGCCCTGATGAATACCAAAAACCACGGCGATCAGGAACAGCCCGGCCAAAATTGCGGTGCCGAACGGGTTACCATTCAGATGCATAAACAGCCATGACATGCCCTTAAACAGCTCGCCGCCGACCGGCATAATCACCACATAGGTAATTGCGCCGGTAATCAGTAAGGTAATGGTCGAAGTCAGGATCATATCCAGGTTGTCAGGAATAAACCGGCGCACCTGCCGCTCGATCCAAGCCCCCAGGATACAGGCCAAAAGAACACCAATAATGTTGCCACGCGGGTCTATCACCAGACCAAAAAAGTCGCTAAAACCTGCGTAATAACCGCTGGTCCCTTCTGGCACATAGCGCAAAATGAACAGCGAAGCGATAATCGCACCATTAACACCAGTGCCGCCAAAGGCTTTCTGGGTGTTGAAACCAATCAGGATGCTCAGGAAGGTAAACAAACCCACGCTGAACACTTTCATGTAGGCAATCAGCCCCTTTAGCCATACAGCCTGAACCACACCGTCGACTACCAGTGTTTGTTGCATCAGCGTTGCTATCCCCAATAACAATCCTGCGGCGATAAACCCAGGAATTAATGGGGTAAAAATGGTGGCGAATTTAGTCAGGAAATTATGAACAGCGCTGTTTTGGCCCGCTTTCCTCTGCTGTTTATTCTGATTGGCCAGCGTCCGCAAATCGTTCTGCTCGGCCGTAGTCTGCCCCTGCTGTGGCTCCGCGCTGAGTAGCGCATTCATCATCTCGCTGGCGGTCTGTGCTTTGCCTGGGCCGAGGATAATCTGCAGTTGATCATCACCATTAATCACCCCCAGTACGCCGGGTATTTTCTTTATGGTATCGATCTGGATGCTTTGACGGTCTTTGAGCGTAAGACGCAGTCTCGTCATGCAGTTACCACAGAGAATGACATTGTTGCTGCCGCCGATGAGCAGTAAAATCTGCTCAATCATAGAAACGGTTATTTTCGCCATAGTTATGCCTTTATCCCTTGCAGCGCTTTACGAATAAATCCGTTATTTTTTGCCAGGATCGCACTGGCTTCCTGTGCAGAAAGATCGCCAAGGATCATCACAATCGCGGTTTTGCAGTGGCGATTACACTGATTAAGCGCCTGTTCTGCCCGCTCTGAACTGCACTCCGTTGCTTCGACGACGATATTGACCTGCCGCTGGAGCAATTTGGCGTTGGTTGCCTCAACGTCCACCATCAGGTTGCTGTAAACCTTGCCGCTACGGATCATCGCCCCGGTGGTGATCATATTCAGGATTAATTTCTGCGCGGTGCCCGCTTTCATCCGTGACGAACCGGTAACCACTTCCGGGCCAACCCGTGGTTCGATAGCGATATCTGCCGCTTTGCTCATTTCGCTTCCCGGATTGCAGGAGATTGACGCTACCGTTGCCCCAACGCTGCGGGCGTAAGCCATAGCACCCAAGACATATGGGGTACGGCCACTCGCTGCAATCCCCACCAATAGGTCACGGGCGTTGAAATCGAGGTTACGCAGATCCTGCGCACCCATCTCAGCATTATCCTCTGCATTTTCAACCGCTTGCAGTATTGCCGTATTGCCACCGGCTATCAGACCAATCACCTGTTCACGGGGTGTGCCATAAGTTGGCGGACACTCGCTGGCATCCAAAATCCCCAACCGCCCAGAGGTACCGGCACCGCAATAAATCAATCTGCCGCCTTGAGCGAAAGCCTCTACCAGAAGATCGACAACCTTTGCGACTTCAGGCAGCGTTGCCTCTACCGCAAGGGGCACCTGCTGATCTTCTCGGTTAATCAATGCGAGCATGTCGAGCGTTGGCAGGGTATCGATTTCAGCGCTGGCAGGATTTCGGCTTTCCGTCACCATTTTGCTTAAATTAATCTTCATAGGGCTTCCATTGATTCAGGTTTCCAGCAATATTAAGGAATTATTTATTCCTTATGTGTGATAATTATCACGGTAAATCGATTCTCTATGGCATCAAAATAAGGAATAAGCGTCAAAAAACAATACGAAATCAATACTTATTACCAATAATTTCATATAATTAAAGAAAAAGAATAAAGCGCGTCATTACTGGAATAATCTATGACGCCCGGTGGAGATATTTTTGATGTCGATCCTAAATGAAATAACCTGGCTGCTGCCTGAACTTGCCGAGAACCAGCAAAAAATTGCCAAGTACATTCTCGATAAACCAGAATCGGTGCTTATGCTCTCTTCCTCGCGCTTCGCAGAAGATATTGGGGTCAGTCAGTCCGCCATCGTGAAGTTTAGTCAGAAAATTGGCATGAAAGGGTTTCCCGCGCTGAAAATTGCCATCAGTGAAGAGTTGGGCAGAAATGAGCGCTTAAAATCCTATCCGCATAAAGCCTTACATAACGCCATTTCAGCGGAAGACTCCCTGAGCGTCATGGCGCAAAAATTGGCTAACGAGAAGACAGCAGCGATTATAGAAACCACCAGAAGGCTAAACTTTGCTGTTTTTCAGAAAGTTATTGATATTATCGATAACGCCCTGCGGGTACAGATTGTTGGCATATGGGCATCAGGGCTGACAGCCAAAGATCTTAGCTACAAATTGCAGAAGATAGGGATTATCAGCCTGGTGGAGGCCGATCTGCATGTTCAGTTAGCCACTGCTCACTGCCTGACGGCCAAAGACGTGCAAATTGTGATTTCTTTCAGTGGTAAAAGGAAAGATATGCGAACGGCAGCCAGCATGGCCAAAGCGCAGGGAGCGACAGTGATCGCTATAACGGGCAGTAAAGAAAACCCGTTGGCCAAAATAGCCGATTACGTACTGGAAAGCGTCTCCGACGAGAATGAGTGGCGAAGCTCCTCTATTTCGTCGCGAACCGCACAGAATACCCTGACGGATTTGATTTTTCTGGCCCTGATGCAGCAGCGAAAAGAGATCGCCAAGCCCCAGGTTCTCAATACCAGCATGGCGATTAACAATCTGGATGATTAGACTGTGCCCCCTCAATTGCAAGGGAGCACCGTTGGCGGTCATTTGATTACAGTACAAGGCGTGAGCCATGAGAGGGGCCATAGGTCTGGCTCCAAAAACTCAGTTAAGCCTTACTGCCTGGAGCAACACTGCCCCACACCATTTCCCCTTTGTGGAAGGTCGCGGTTCTAGGCGAAATCCGCGCCACCGCTTCAGCGGAGCAGGATGCGTCCACTAGCACGAAACTGGCATCGTCCTGAACTTTTGGCCATACGCGCTCACCCTTATCGTTCAGCGGCAGCACCCCCCCTGTGGCAATCGACAGCGCACGCGACAGGGTTTTCTCATTCGGGCTAATGTAGAGCTGTGCATACAGATTGGCTTTTTCCAGCATGTCAGCCAAACCAAACGGCGACCAGTGGTCGATCACGCTGTCCGTACCCGTCATGACAAATACGCCTTTGTCACGCAACTGGCTAAGCGGCATATGCAGCGTACCAATAGGCACCGAAGAAGCGATGGTTACCTGCTGCGCTACCATGCGGGCCGCTAACTCATCCACCTGCTGTTCATTCAGCGTTGCCAGTATAAAGGCGTGGCTAATGGTCAGCTTGCCTTTCAGTTGTGGGGTTTTCTCCACGGTGTCTAGCATATATTTCACCGCTGCCAACCCCGCCGGGCTGGTTTCATGCAGGTGGATGTCGACCCCTTTGTCATAATCCAGGGCGATCTGGAACATGGTATCAAGCGATTTTTCCATTGCGGCATCGACGTTGGTCGGATCCAATCCACCTACGTAGTGTGCTCCCGCCTGCATCGCCTCACGCATCAGCGGTTCCGATTTTGAAAGCAGTAAACCATGCTGCGGGAAGGCGACGATCTCGCACTCGAAACCGGACTTGCGGCGTGCCAGCACCGCCTGCAGATCCTCAAGATTTTTTAACCCGGATACGTGTTCCACGTTGCAATGGCTGCGAGCAATAGTGGTTCCGTGTGACTGCAGAAGGTCGATCAGTTTCCCTGCGCGCTCCTGAGTATAGGGCCGCAGTTCCGGCAGCAATTTATGTTCCAGGGCGATCATATCCTGGATCGTAGTGTCTGCCGGGAGATTCAGAGCGCGCCACGGGCCACCATAAAACGTTTTGTCCAGGTGGATATGCATGTCACGCATGGCGGGCAGCATCAGTTTGCCACCAGCGTCATATACTGGCACGGTGCCGTCCGGGTGCTGCCGATTATCGCGCAAGGTGACGATCTTCCCCTGTTTGATTTCCAGGGTTTTGAGTTCAGTGCGGGTAGCAACTGGCATTGCGCCGTCAAACTCAAAACCCTGCTCAAGCAGAACGTTATCCAGATAGTAGTGCGGGGAAGTGATGCGCATAGGTTGTGACGCTTCACGTTTGTCTGTTGCCGATTGCGCGGCATAACCGACGGAAGTGGTTGCCCCCAAAAGCGCACAGGCAGCAGCAACTTTACCGCTATGACTCAAGAAATCACGGCGACTTTTATTTTCATTCATCTCTTCTTCCCTCTAAGACGTTGACAATATGCGTACCGGTCTCACCGCGCAGTGCTGCGGGTAAGCATTCCGGTGAGGTGATCACTACACGTTTTCCTCCATGGTGCAAAAATGCCAGGCTAGCAGCAATCTTCGGAAGCATACTGCCAGGAGGGAAGTGCCCTTCTTCCATATAACGCGTCATTTCTGGCACGGTGACCTGACCCAGCTCACGCTGATTGGGCTTACCAAAGTGAACACACACCTTCTCCACCCCGGTAGTGATCACCAACACATCTGCACTGATTTCCCTAGCCAGTAGCGCAGTCGACAGGTCCTTATCGATGACCGCATCCACGCTCTGATAATCCCCCTGTGGGCCACGCACTACCGGGATCCCACCGCCACCGGCACCAATGACCACAAAGCCCTGCTGTGTCAGTGCCCTAATGGCATCGGCCTCAACAATGCGTTTAGGCTCCGGCGAAGCGACCACCCGACGATAGCCACGCCCTGAGTCTTCAACAAAATGCCAGGTTGGATGTTGTTGTAGCAACGCATCGCGCTGCGCTGCGCTGAAGAAAGCACCAATCGGCTTGGTGGGGTGCTCGAAGCCGGGATCGTCCTTATCCACTTCTACCTGTGTGATGATCGTTACCGCTTTCTGCTCACCGCGTTGGGCCAGTTGATTGTTGAGCGCCTGCTGAATCAGATAGCCGATGCCCCCTTGAGTATCGGCAACGCAATTGGCCAACGGCGTTAGAGGTAGTCCTTCATATTCGTGCGCCAACTCTGCACGGCGCAGATCCAGGCCGACCTGGGGACCATTGCCATGAGTGAGCACAATGTCATAGTCGGATGCCAACATCTCCAGCACCGATTCAGCAACGGCTTTCACCGCCTCGGCCTGATGTTCAACAGACTGGCTGGCGTTATCCTTGATAATACTGTTGCCACCGATGGCCACTACCACTAGTTCTTTCATCTGGTTTATCCGATAAGAGAGACGGGGCAAGCCCCGTCATGGGTTACGCGGTCTTGGTCGGTTCCTGCACCGATGCGGGAACATTTTCACGGCTATCGAGCACGTGTTTCACCACAAACATGCCCGCCATCATCAGATAGGCGAGAACAAACATCATCGAATTGCCGGTAGCAAAGCCGACCGCCGGGGAGTGGATCACGCCAAACAGTGACAACAATGCCCCCGTTGCTGCCGCGACCGAGCCACGCAGCGGTTTGTTATTGATAGCGAAGATAGCGATGCACCCCCACAGCATGCTGGCAAGCGGTGCACCGTTGCCCAAATGCACCAGTCCCTGGTAGTACACCCCTTTGCTGTACAGCAATTCCGTGCCCAGTTTGGCGGCAGAAGTGCCTGCGGCTCCCATCACGCTGTTGACCATGGTCAGCGCCCAGTTGGCGATCCACGGGAACAGGCAGATGAAGATCACCGGCACCTCCACTTTCGGTGTTTCCCGCACCACCTGATTGGCCGTAACCACGCCGATAAACACCAGAATTGGCACAATTGCGGTCATTGGGATCACCGCAAGCATAAAGGCCCCCAGCCCGAATAGCGGTACGATGAACATGGTCACGCCAGACGCCAAGGTGTAACCAATACTGGCCCCCATGGCTTTCCAACCCGCGTGGCCAACATAGACGGTCACCGGGAACGGGTTACCCAATAGGCAGCCAATCATCGAGGAGAAACCGTTCGCCATCATCACTTTGCGGGTGTCGTAGTTATCCCCTGCTGCATGCGCACTTTCGATATTTTCCAGGTCAAAAATGTAGTTCGCCAGCCCGAGCGGCACGGCGGAGGCCAGATACGGCAGCGCGTGCGGCAAGCCATTAATAAAGCCGTCGATATGAATACCCGGTGGGTTGAAGCCAAAGGACGCCATCGAAGCTTTAATCGCCTCCGGGCTTTGCAGACCGGAAATCCACGCCAGTGCCGTACCCGCAACCAGCAGCAGTAAGCCGGTCGGTATACGTGCGAAGATAGGTTTTTTGCCAAACCAGTTGATAAAGATCAGCAGCAGAACAATGAACGATACCGTCGGCGCTTCGAACGCCTGCAACATCGGGTTCATCGCCAGCAGCAGCAGCCCCAAACCAGACAGGCAGGAGAGCAGCACGGTTCTCGGGATCATCTTGCGGATGGTTTCCCCCAGGAACGAGCCGCCCACCAGGATCAGCGCTTCAACAAAGCACCACACCAGGCCAATCTGGATGGCAAAGTCAGCATCACCGGTTTGCTGATAAACCGGCATCAGCACCAGGAAAGTAACGGTAAAGATTGACGGTGCGCTGGGGCCAGAGGGTAGCGCGGTCACATCGGTGCGCCCGGTCTGGCGCGCCATTTGTAGTCCAAACCAGGTGTAACAAACGCTGGCCAACAGCACTGCCAGACCAAAAGCCGGGGCTATACGTCCGTAAACAATCTCTTTAGGAATACCGACCACAAAGATCAGCAACCCCATCATGGTGAGTAGGTTAGTCAGGTTATTGGTCATCAGCCCGAAATAGGCCGCCCAGTCACCGCGTTTCCACTCTAATTTTATTCTGTTCATGGAATGTCCTTCACAGGTCGTTAAAACACGCTTTACGATCCAGGGGATCGCCATCGGTCCTGCAGGTGACAATGCTCAAACTTGGCTACTGTGGGGCTAACTCGCGGTTAGCCCCGTTTTTTTGTTATTGGCAGTAGCGGTCACGGTAAGTCAGTAAAGCCTTCTCAAAGCAGGCGAACGGCGGATGCACAATCCCGGCGCCGATCATGCCGATCCCCGCATCTTTATGGGCAATAGCGGTGTTAATCACCGGCAGGATGCCGCTGCTACCGACTTTGGTAATGTCGATAGCCGTCGGGATCCCCATAAACGAGAGCAGAGGAATGGTAACGTTGGGGTTTTCGCCAAGGGTGATTTCCCGCATCTGGCGGGAGAAATCGATCGCCTCATCGACGGTACCCCCCACCAGCGCAACGATGGCCGGGGCAGTCGCCATGGCAAAGCCGCCAATACCGTAGGTTTCGGTAATCGCGCTGTCGCCGATATCCAACCCGGAGTCTTCCGCTTTATAGCCAGCAAACATCGGGCCGATAACCTGCTGTGCCGGGCCGGTAAACCACTGCCCTGGTAGCCCACTGATGCGCAAACCAAACTCGACGCCATTGCGCGCCATGGTTGTCACTACCGTGCTGTATTCAATACCGTGAGCCGCATCCATTGCAGCCTTGCACATTGCCATCCAGGTAGGGCCGGAGAAGTAATCACTGCTGGCGACAAAATCGAAGACCTCACGCTGTTGCTCAACCGGGTAACCGGCCTGGATGATCCACGGCGTTAGCGCCTGGATCAACAGCGTAGTACCCGCGTTATTGCGGTTGTGACACTCGTCCCCCATGTGGAGGGCCTGCGCCAGCATCAGCCGCAGGTCGATCTCACCTGCCAGCTTCATGGCGTCACGCAACATCGGGCCCTGCACATCGCGCATCCAGTTCAGGCGGTCAATAACGCTCTGGTCGTTGGCCCCCATGCGCAGGATCTTGGCCATCTGCTCGCTCATGTTGGTGTAGGCACGGTTGCCGTAGGTTTTGTTTTCTACGATGTGCATAAACATTGACGCAGAGGTCACACCAGCCATTGAACCCACGCAGTCATGCTCATGGCAGGGGGAGAAGGTAATTTCACCGGATGCTGCCAGTTCAGCCGCCTCTTCGAGGTTGGCAGCTAATCCTTCGAACACCAGCGCACCGGTTACCGCCCCTTTCATCGCCCCACACATTTTTTCCCAACTAATCGGTGGGCCAGCGTGGAGAATGGTCTTGCGGGTCATACCCGGTACCACATTAATCGCCTGGTCGTAACCCACCAGAACCGGGTGCGACTGGATAATGCGCTCCAGCGCCAGTTTATTGGCTGCTGCAATCTTGTCGGCAAGCGCCGGGGAAGCGATCTGGTCGAGCGCCTCAACCACCGCCATGTTGCCCTGCCCCGGAGGCGTCCAGTCAAGATGAGTGACCGGGATATGCTGCTTTTTAAGATCGTCACTGAACATGGCAATACCCACGTTGATCACATTCAGCGGTTGGTTAAAGAATGAATGGCTCATCAGGCTTTCTCCCCTTTGCAGACAAATTCACGCGCCAGTAATCCGGTATTGGTGCTGCTACTCGCCCAAATGACGCCAGCATCCGTGAGCATCTGGCACTGCTGCTGCAGCGATGGCGTATCAAGATCGGTCCCCAGCACATAGCCGAGGATCTCCAGTGGCCGTTGCTCACGTGCGGCAATCGCCTTGGCCTGTTTGATGGCATCGATCATTACGCCCACAGGGTCTTCATGCGCACCGAAGCCGAGCACAAAATCCATCACTATCACGCCCACTTCCGGGTCACGAGCCTCCTGCAACAGGCGGCTGATACGGTTGGTTGGGTCGATCATCGGATGCGGTTTTCCATTGGTGAAATCATCGTCACCGAAGTCGAGGAAGGTGTGTGCAATACTCTGGTTGAGATCTTTTAAACGTTTGGATGGGTCAGGTTGAATATTGCTGTAAACATCGCTGTATTTTTCCAGGGCGGCAAACATTGCTTCGTCACACAGCGTACCGCCGCAGAATAGACCGCGAACATACTTTTGCTGCGGCGTCAGACGAGCGCGCACTTCTTCAATCAGCGGCCAGTTGAGAGGATGAAGATCGAGAGACTCTTGCTTGATACCGGTGAGCAACACCGCTTTTAGTGCCGCCTCTTTGGTGGCACGTGCAAACTGTAGCCCTTGCTCATCAGCCGGTGGCGCGTTACGCCCAAGGAAGCAGACCACCACCGGTTTACGGCAGGCACGGGCACGTTCAAGTACGGTATGTGCCACCGCTGGCGCTGGCGGTTTGGAAACCAGCACGATAACTTCTGTCTGATTATCATCTTCCAACATTTTCAGGGCATCCAACATCATGATGCCGCCGATCTTTTCACTAAGATCGCGCCCGCCGGTACCTATCAGCTGTGAAATACCGCCGCCAAACTCATGGATACGCACGCTCAGTTCCTGGCTACCGGTGCCGGATGCACCGATGATGCCAATGTTGCCGCGGCGCACCGCGTTACCAAAACAGAGAGCGGCACCATTAATGATGGCCGTTCCGCAGTCAGGCCCCATCATCAGCAACCCTTTTTCATGCGCCAGTTGCTTCAGTGCCAACTCATCGTCAATCGAAACATTATCGGAAAACAGCATCACGTTAAGATTGTTTTCCAGCGCCTGACGAGCTTCACGCGCTGCATACAGGCCATTCACCGAAATAACTGCAAGATTGCTCTCTGGAATGTTGGCTTTGGCGCTGGCAACGGTGGCATAGCGAGCTTCGTGCCGAGTACCTTTATCTTTATTGGTGAACAACGCTTCAATAGCCTGCAACGTGGCGTCGTTGGCTTGGTCGCTGGCACCTTTGATCACAATCATCAGGTCGCCGTTTTTGGCCGCTTCCAGTTCTGGCGTCATCAACCCCAGGTTCTGCAACACACCTTTATTCATTTCGGTGGCCATCGCCACAAACGCCTGTTCAACCCCCTCCAGTTTGTTCGCCTTGGTCGAAATCGACATCAGTGAAACGGAATCAAACCAGGTGTTCTTTTTAACAATGATCCTGATTGGCATAATGCTCTCCAAAATATGCGGTCAAGAAGCAGGCATCAGCCATGCCAAACAGCATGTCGCATCCTGAGCTTGAGCCGACTTTTTTAATCTCGTTAATGGTGTGAATAATTAAGTAACGATCGTCCCGTACAATTTTTCCTATCAGATCCCCAATTACCTGCCGATAGCGCTGATTGATTGCCGCTTCTAATGTAATTGCGCTCAACAGCGTCGTTTTCTCTCTCGCTTTCCTCAATGCGTTGAGGAAAGTCTCGCGATATTTTCGTGCCGGATGGCCTGGCAGCATCAATATGACGCTAAGTCCTACCAGATAATCATCACCGGAAGGCGTTAAGCCAATACCCAGCCCAATCAGTGAATGTATGACTTGTTCAAAGTTTTCATTACACCGCATAGCTTTTAATAAGGCACTGCGGTTGCGTTGTAGTTGCACCGCGATTTCTTGATAAAAAATATTGTCGCCACAGTAATCAAAAAGCGAATTACCAGACATCGCATGCTGATTAATCCATTGACCCCAGCGGTACCAATTAATATCTTTTATATTTTCCTCAGTTAAATCGCATTCAAAGCATTGCCATAAATGGCAGTGAGAAAGATCAATCCATTTATTCTGACCAACTTCAATGCCATCCTGCAAAAAACACACCGGCTCGCCGGGGCTAAATAGTTTGTCGCAGTGCCGGAGCGCTATTCGGCAGCTATTCGGGGCATTATCGTACTCATGGCTTAATAATGTGTAGAGCATTTTCTGCTCCGGGACGAACAGGTTTACCGCCCTGGAAAAAACCTGTTCAACATGCCCGACTAACCGTTGACGAGGAAAGCCAGCGTCCGCCGATAGCGCACTAATGCACTGCCGTATTGGCTGTGCGATAACCTTTCTCCTCTTTTCTTATGCACCCGCTGCTATCAGCAGTTCAGCAATTTCTTGATAGCCTTTCTCACGTGCCAGGGTTAGCGGTGACTTACCATACTTGTCGGTCATATGTGGATTCGCACCATGCTCGAGCAGTAATTTGACAATTTCCTGCTGTCTGGCACCGCCATCATTCAGCACGATGGCTTCCAGCAGGGGGGTCCAGCCGACAAAGTTGGTGTGATTGACGTTAATATCGGTACGCAACAATAATTCACGCACAATTTCAACGTGACCTTTTTCACTGGCAGGAGTAATACCAACACCACCAAAGCGAGTGAGACGCTCCAAATCAGGGTTTGCCGGTAATACCAGCCGCAACAACGTTAAATCATTATTAAGGCAGCTCAATAGGAATGGGTTAAAACAGGTTTGATCTTGCTTATCAATATCTGCACCGGCAGAAATTAATAACTCTACACAACTATAGTGTTTATTCAGGCTGGCAATAGTTATTGCAGTTCGGCCTTGGCGATTGGTGGTATTAATATCTACACCTTCAGCCAAACAATTTTTCAGTGTATCGGCATCGCCTTTTTCAGCTGCGAAAAGAAACTCGCTCATTAATTCTTTCTGAGACATATTCTGGCTCCCTCTTTACTGGTGGGCTTATACCCAAAATAATTCGTGTTGCTTGTAGGCGGCCCCGAAGGGGCGAGGCCCGACATGGGCCGAGTAACGCAGCCAACACCCAAGCAATTTGAAGTATGAAGGGTATAGCACTATTTATTGCTTGTCAGAATAGCAACAGACTCAGTAGAAAAACATCCGTTTAAAAATCATTCATCGCAAAGGGATACATTATTGAATAGTTTTCAACAATCGGAGCAGAGCGTGCGACGGCGCAGTGTTTTCTCTCTGTTCTGGCCGTTTTCCAGCGATAACGATCCTATCTGCGAATGCAGATTCACTGCACGTCACAGCTGGCTTACAACAAATAGTTTGAAATGTGACACTCATCAAATCAGTTGTAACCTTAGTGTTAAAATTCATTCAATACTGGTTGCTCACCCCAAGAATTACAAATACATTCAATAATACGGCAGCGGTTATTGTCCCCTTCGCTGACCGCATCCACTTACTAAGGGGATTGCTGCGGACCCCCAACACATGAACTCTATTTTTACCGAAGAAAATCTGCTGGCTTTCACCACCGCCGCGCGTTTCGGCAGCTTTAGCAAGGCGGCAGAAGAGTTGGGCCTGACAACCTCGGCTATCAGCTATACCATCAAGCGTATGGAAACCGGGCTGGATGTGGTGCTGTTCTCCCGCAACACTCGCAGTATCGAGCTTACCGAGTCCGGTTTTTATTTCTATCGTAAAGCCACCGATCTGCTTAACGACTTTCACGCTATCAAGCGCGGTATCGACACCATTTCTCAAGGCATTGAGGCTCGGGTACGCATCTGCATTAACCAGTTACTTTATACCCCCCGGCATACCGCCCGGTTGCTACAGGTGTTAAAAAAACAGTTCCCCACCTGCCATATCACGGTAACGACCGAGGTTTATAACGGCGTCTGGGATTCCATCATTAATAATCTGGCCAATATTGCGATTGGTGCACCTGACACCCTGCTGGACGGTGGCGGCATTGATTACACGGAGATTGGTGCTATCCGCTGGGTTTTTGCCATCGCACCCGATCACCCGCTGGCATTTATGCCGGAACCCATATCAGAGAGCCAGTTGCGGCTGTATCCGAACATTATGGTGGAAGACACCGCTCATACCATTAACAAGAAAGTGGGTTGGCTGTTGCACGGACAAGAGGCAATCATGGTTCCAGATTTCAATACCAAGTGCCAGTGCCAGATCTTGGGTGAAGGGATTGGTTTCCTGCCGGAATATATGGCCCGTGAGGCTGTAGCCGAAGGTTTGTTGGCGCTTCGCACTATCCATAACCCACGCCAGGATTCCCGTATGTTACTGGCCACCCAGCACGCCGCTAGTGGGCAGGTTACCCAGTGGATTAAAAAACAGTTCATTCAAGGTGGCGTGTTAAGCGAGATTTACGCCGATCTGCTCTATCGAGATGAATAGGTCAATTAAGGGACACAGCCTAAAGTTCGCCGCACCTGAAGCGTATCTCGTTTTACGCGAGCCACATCAAATTGAAAGGTGAAAACTCTGTGCTACGCTTAATACCGTTATTGGTAGCCAAGGGCGTCATATTTTCTGGTTTAGGGAAGCTCAGGGACGGCAGATATTCTCCATAGCTGAAATTGTTCCCAAGCAGTGTCCCTTGATTGCAACTTAGCGCCATTGGTGTTCATTTGAGCGCGAGGCAAGGCGTGACAAGCAAACGGCGAACAGCGCAGCAACGCACTCACCCTTTCCAACCAGGAGAGTTGCGCCCCATCTGTGTCGCTTTCCTGCATCCCGAATTCTCGTCGTCGCTGAGAGGACCAGGCCGAGTGAGGTTTCACGCTCATATGCCATGGCAGGAAACCGCCCGATACTGGTCAGATTCTTTACCGAAGAGCCAACACTTACCGGCTCTCCTCCGAACGGCATTGTAAGGAAGAAATAATGAACTTTGAAACTCAGTCAATTGGCAATGTTTTGGTGGTTACCCCGTTGAACAGGCGATTGGATGCGGCGGTCTCCTCCTCGTTTAAGGAACATATGCAAACTGTGATTGCTCAGGGTGCCAACAATATTTTGCTGGATTTCAGTCAGGTTGAATTTATTGACAGTAGTTGTTTAGGTGCTTTGGTTTCTATTTTGAAAACCTTGCATGGAAAAGGTGAACTTGCGGTTTGTTCACTCAACGGCAACATCCAGAGCATGTTCAAGCTAACCCGGATGGACAAAATATTTACTATCGGCGTGGATCAACAGTCGACCCTACAACAAATGCGCTCAGTATAAATCTGATTAATAAGGTATATTCATTATGAAAGCCATGATCCTTGCAGCAGGAAAAGGAACCAGAGCCAGGCCATTGACCACTATTTTACCCAAGCCAATGATCCCATTAATCCGCAAACCGATTATGGAGTCGATCGTTGAGCATTTAAGAAAGTATGGCTTTAATCAGTTGATGGTGAATACCAGTTATCTTTCCAGTGATATTGAGAACTATTTCCGTGATGGCCATGCCTGGGGAGTGGAAATGGGGTACTCCTACGAAGGTGTTATGGAAGGCAATACCTTCGTCGATAACGTACTGGGTTCCGCCGGAGGGATGAAACACATCCAGAATTTTTCGGGCTTTTTTGATGATACATTTGTTGTTGTGTGCGGCGATGCGTTAATTGATGTCGATTTCGATCAGGTACTGGCATTCCACAAGGCCAGAAAAAGTGTCGCAACGCTGATTATGCGCCCTGTTCCAGAGGATCAGGTGAGTAAGTACGGCATTGTGGTCACCGATGAACAAGGCCGGGTCAGTAAGTTTCAGGAAAAACCGAAAACGACAGAGGCATTGTCTAACAATGCCAATACCGGCATCTATGTTTTTGAACCCGAGATCTTCAATTATATTCCTGACGGCGTTGAATATGACATTGGCAGCCAGTTATTCCCTAAACTGGCAGAAGCAGGCGTTCCTTTCTACGGCATTGCCCTGCCTTTCCAATGGGTTGATATTGGTTCTCTGCAGGATTTCTGGCATGTAAACCGCATGATCCTTAATCGGGAGTTACCTGATTATCCAATGCCGGGGATCCAGATTGCACCGCAAATCTGGTGCGGTTTAAACGTTAAAGCTGATTTCGCCAACCTGGATATTGAAGGCCCGGTGTATATTGGTAGCAGTACCGAAATACAGCCTGGGGTAACAATTAGAGGGCCTGCGATTATCGGAGCCGGTTGCCTGTTGGAGCAAGGAGCGGTTATAGAACAAAGCTTTATTGCCGATTACACCCGTGTCGGCGGTATTGCGAATTTAAACCAACAGATGATTTTTGCCGGGAAAGTGATTTCACCTGATGGCACTGCAATCGATTTAACCGAGGCGGGTTTGAACTGGTTAATTGATGATAAAAGGCGTAAAGATATTATTGCCGCCGAGAAATTGTTGTTTAATGAGTTTCTTTCCTAACAGCATTAAGTTTTCACCACCCCAAAAGCATGACAGTTTTTGGGGTGTTATTTTTTAATGAGCTTAATTTATAAATACGCATAATTAACTACTGAGTATTAAATTTAAAACCATCCGTTTTACTACCTCACAACCTTATTATCCTGATGTCTGTACGCTAGCGTACAGACATTCTTACGTTATTCCATTAGGATTGTTTTGAATGAAAAATAAACACTAACCTAAAAACAGGGTAAAATCAAAACATGCTAAAAATAAACTTCTTTCCTATTATGGCCGTATTACTCTTTGGTCTGAGTGTGGGGCATGCTTCTGCTGCCACTGCCGATGATTTAAATAGAGATGCTATACAGTCGCTAAACACCTTATATCAACATAACCCGGTGGCTAAAAAAATGGCCCAGGAGTCACGTGCTATACTGGTGTTTCCTAAAGTAATCAAGGCGGGTCTGGTATTTGGTGGTAGCTATGGTGAAGGCGTACTTTTAAGAAATTCCAAGCCCGTTGACTACTATAATACGGTATCTGCATCTTGGGGATTACAGGCAGGGGCTCAGTCTTACGGCTACGTTGTTTTCCTGATGAATGACAAGGCAGTTAAATACCTTCAAGAGTCGAAAGGCTGGGAAGTTGGGGTTGGGCCGACCATCGTGGTTGTGAATGAAGGTTTGGCCAAAAACCTGTCATCTTCAACGCTAAAAGAAGATGCCTATGCCTTTATCTTTGATCAGCAAGGGCTGATGGGTAGCCTCAGCATCGAAGGCACCAAAATATCCATCATTCATCGCTGATAATTCGCTCGGTAGCAGATTGGCCTGCCACGGTCGGTACGTTAATCAGTAACCGCTCATACTCCTTTTTTACTACGTCGTAACATTCACAGGTACGGTGTTCAAGCCCTGGGCGATCTAATACGGTTATACGCCCCCGCGAATAGCGGATTAGTCCAGCTTGCTGGAGCTTGAGCGCCGCCTCGGTGACGCCACTGCGGCGCACCCCAAGCATATTGGCAATCAGTTCCTGCGTCATCACCAACTCATTACCCAATAGACGATCCAGGCTGAGTAACAGCCAGCGGCACAACTGTTGGTCTATGGAGTGATGTCTGTTACAGACCGCCGTTTGCGCCATCTGAGTCAGTAGTGCCTGCGTATAGCGTAAGAAAAGGCGCTGTAGCTCACCACCTAGATGAAATTCACGCTTTAGAACTTGGGCCGGTAAACGGTAAGCATAACCCGCGCTTTGTACCACTGCACGGCTTGGGGTTGACTCCCCGCCCATGAATAACGAAACACCGACCACGCCCTCATAACCCACAACGGCTATCTCCGCCGAGGCACCGTTTTCCATTACATACAGCATCGATACAATGGCCGTAGCAGGGAAGTAGACGTGGGTCAAAACATCTCCCGATTCATACAATACTTTGCCAAGTGGTAACTCAATACGCGAGATATGGGGCGTCAGGCGCTGCCAGACAGGCTGCGTCAAAGCAGCAAGCAGACCATTTGCATTTGCGGCAGAATAGTCGGTCATATCAGGGGATTTCCAATGAAAGGACCGGGTTACCATAACCCATAACGCAGCGCAGTAGTTGAATTTATCTATTTCGCTCCCCAAAAGGCAGTATATCTCGCCCCTAGGTGCTTGGATAAAGCGGAAATGGCAGGCTGAGCCACTTAACGGCGCGGTGATCAATCAAGCAACTCAGTCTGATACTCAGGAGATATCTTTGCTACTCACTATGCATTTCGATACCAAGCCATAATCGATCGCCTCTGCCACCGGCATCCAGAAATCGCGATCAATGTCGTTGATCACTTTTTCCAGTTTTTGCCCGGTTTCCTTGGCAATCAAGGCAGCAATTCTTTCACGAACGCGAACGATTTCGCGCGCCTGGATCGCCACATCGGTTGCTTGACCGCCAATACCACCGCTAGGTTGATGGATCAGGAAACGAGTATTCTGTAAGCAGAAACGGCGTTCCTTAGGCACCGAAAGGAACACATTGACCGCAGCACTGCCCACCCAACCACTGCCGATCATATTAACCGGGGCATCAATAAAGCGGATAACATCGTGGATCACGTCGCCGGACTCCACGTGACCGCCCGGTGAACAAATCAGGAAATTGATCGGCGCAGAGGACTCATCGGACAGCGCGACCAGTTGTTTGACGACGTTGTACGCTACGGTATCGTTTATTTGCCCAAATAGCAGGACGGTACGAGACTTGAACGTTCTTTCATCCAGAAAAGCGTCGCGCTGAGGAGCACTGGCTTCCGTTTTCTCTTCCATTTTATACCTCGGCTAATTGGCGTATATTCCGTCACAAAACGGAGGCCATGAATTTGAATCGGCCCCGATGGCGAGCCGATTCACGTTGCTCAAGAATAGCACACTTCACAGGCAACACCTGACCGTATGATTATACCCTTCATACTTCAAGTTGCTTGGGTGTTGGCTGCCCTCGTTCACCCTAGTCACATAGTTTATCTATGCTCCTAGGGGTTAATGAGCCTCATCCCTGAGGCTCACCCTTCGGGCAGCGCAAGCGCTGTTCAAATCGGTTCCTGACCGATTTGTCACTCAGTTGCCGCCTACAAGCAACTCGAATTATTTTGGGTATATTCGTCGAAGAACCAATAACCTTGATTAATCAACGCAGTTAATTCAGCAATAAACTGCGGATCACCCACGATATCGCCCAACTCTTTTTTACTGATCATGGTATAGCGGCACAGATCATTCGCCGCTCTAGGATCGCTGATCTCGAGCCGTTCGCTATTGATAAAAGCACTACCGCCAACTTGCAGCACTCTCAGCCCATTTAGCCGCGTCAGCACTTCGCCTCCCATCAAGGCATCGGCAATCTCATGCGGCTCGAAAGGCGGTTGCGCAGGAGCAATATCCAACTCGTGCCGTGGCGTCGTCACGAAACGACCAAACCACTGCTTAAAATCTTCAGGCTGATTAATCATGTCGATCATCATCGTGCGCAGGCGGTCAAGCTCATAATCCTCAACGCGCTCAGGATGTTCACGGCCAGTAAGATCGGGGTCGCTGTAGTGCTCACCGCCGAGATCGTGTTCTAGTGCATAGTCAGCAAAACTGCTGATCAAATCCCTACCGTTAGGCCCACGGAAACCTACGGAGTAGTTGAGCGCAGTTTCGTGAGTGAAGCCATCGTGTGGGAATCCCGGTGGGATATACAAAATATCACCCGGTTCGAGATCTTCATCGATGATCGGTGTGAACGGCTCAACGTGCAATAGCGCAGGATGCGGGCAAAACTGCTTGAGTGGCAATTTATCACCGACGCGCCAGCGGCGGCGGCCCATTCCCTGGATAATGAAAACATCGTATTGATCGATATGTGGCCCGACTCCGCCTCCTGGAACAGAAAAGGAGATCATCAGGTCATCCAGGCGCCAGTCCGGCAGCACGCGAAACGGCCGCACCAGTTCGGCTGACGGCATATGCCAATGGTTAACCGCCTGAGCCAATAGTGACCAACCCGTTTCCCCCAGGTTATCAAAGTGCTCGAACGGCCCGTTGCTGGCCTGCCACTGGCCATTTACCTGGCTGACCAGGCGGCTATCCACCTCAGCCTCCATCGCCAGCCCCGCCAATTCGTCCGGCGTAATGGGATCGACAAAATCAGGGAAGGCTTTTTTTAAAATAACGGGTTGTTTTTGCCAGTATTTTTCTAAAAATTCGGGCCAATTAAGGTTTAGTTGGTAAGCCATGCTGTCACACCAGTGAGAAGATAAACGGGCTTGATTATAAAGAAGTTAACGCTCAGACCACCTTGTCATTGGTCAAAGGTCCGTTCAGGCAGCAGAAAAAACTGCTCAAGATCGGTAGTTCGTTGCTCTGCCAGGCCAATCAAGGGAAGCAGCGTGGCGACAGCAATATTCACCTGCTGGATTAGGGAAAGTTACTGGTCAAAATGAGAAATAACCTATATAAAGCCTTACAATTACTATTATCTCTGACTAATAGTTCGGATTTTACTATGCCTATTCTCAAGATGAAAAAGTGGATTGATAGTTATACCCAAAATAATTCGAGTTGCTTGTAGGCGGCAACTGAGCGAATCCCCAGGAGCTTACTCAGGTAAGTGACTGGGGTGAACGAAGGCAGCCAACAACCAAGCAATTTGAAGTATGAAGGGTATAGGCTTAATAATTATATACAGCTGATTGCTTTTGAGAGATTACATGAGAAAAGATAAAATGGCTGATACAAATAACAATGAATCTCATGAGCGTTTTCATGCGGCTCGAAAAAGCACCTGGGTCAGCGTTGTTGTAAACTGTTTTTTAACGCTTGGGCAGGTGATTACCGGGTTTTTCTCCGGCTCTCAGGGGTTGATTGCCGATGGTATCCATTCACTCTCCGACCTGATTGCCGACTTTGTTGTGCTTGTTGCTAATAATAAGAGCAAAAAGGAAGCTGATGAAGACCATAATTATGGACACCATCGCTATGAAAATGGTGCGTCATTAATTCTTGGTTCTTTATTATTTATTGTCGGCATCGGGATGCTATGGTCTGCAATAAATAAAATAAACAATCCTGGCAGCATTCCCGAAATACATATTGTTGCTTTGTGGGTTGCTCTTATTGCATTGGTCTCGAAAGAATTACTTTTCCGCTACATGTTATCCGTAGCCACCAAGGTTAAATCAAGCATGTTAGTGGCCAATGCCTGGCATGCCCGCTCTGATGCCGCCTCTTCATTGGTTGTGGCTTTGGGGATCGTCGGCAACCTGCTTGGCTTTAAGTTTCTCGATCCTGTTGCCGCACTCATCGTTGGCCTGATCGTTGGCAAGATGGGCTATTCATTTATGTCGGAATCCCTGCACGACTTAATGGATAGAGCCGTCGACGGGGATACCGAAGAGGAAATAAAAGCCACGCTATTAGCCACCGAGGGCGTGATGAGTATTCATGATTTTAAAACCAGGAAGATGGGTGACCTGATTGTCGTTGATGTACATTTGGAGATTGATGGCGAACTATCGGTGAAAGAAGGTCATGATATTGCCGTTCGCGCCAGAAAAGCCGTATTAAGTAATCACCGGGTGTTAAATGTCATGACTCATGTGGATCCTTATACGCGTAGCTAGGCTGTGTCCCTTAATTGCCCGTGGTGCCGTCGCAGACCCAAAAGCCCGTTATCAAGGCGGAGGGTGAAGGGCAGAGTGGCCCTCTGTTCAAACCCGACAACACAGAAAACGGGCTTTTGGGGCGCGACCCTTCGGGCTGGGGCCATTTGCGCGCATTGCGGCGTTGTTCGCCGCTTATTTGGTCCACCAAACCTCGCGGCTCACGCCTTGCCCTGTGCGCAAATGACCGCCAGCGGCGCTCGCGTGCAATTAAGGGATACAGCCTAAAAGCCATCCCCAGATTCCCTCAAGATACAGAAACTGCTCGACAAATCTTTTCCTGGCCGATTTGTCGAGCAGTTGTCCTGAGGCTGGAACGCTCGCGTGCAGTTAAGGGACACAGCCTAATTTTATTTACTTACGGGCATCTAATAGCTGCGCTGCATTCTCGGTGGTCACTTCAGTCCATGGCACAGAGTAATGCTTGGCCGTGCCGTTATCCCACTTCATTTGGCTTTCATACTGTTTCCAGATATCTGACTGCGGCTGGTAGCTGCTGCCTTTTACTGCACGCAGTGCCACATCGATGGAACCCTGCATCTGGGCATGAGCGTCTTGCAGAATAGAAACCATCTCCCCCGCCTGCACGGCACGAATAGCATCAGATACGCCATCCACACCAGCAATGGCGAAATCTTTAACATTCAGATTGGCGCTTTTGATCGCTTCGATTGCCCCTAAAGCCATCTCGTCGTTTTGCGCGATGACGCCGTTAATCTGACCACGGTGTTTTTGCAGCCAGTTTTCCATCAGCGGCAGCGCTTCTGCCCGCGACCAGTTAGCAGTTTTACGCTCAAGCACCTTGATTTTGCCCGGGCCGCACTCCGCAATGGCCTTGTCGTTGCCTTGTCCGCGTTGGATCTCGCCACTGCCACCCTTTGGCCCTTCAATAATCACGACGTTACCCTGGCAGTTCATTTTTTTCAGTACCGCTTTGGCTTCCATATAGCCACCCAGCACGTCGTCGGAGACCACTTCCGATGTCATCAGATCGGTATTCAGGCGAGCATTAGTGACAACAACCGGGATCTTGGCTTTATTGGCCAAAGTCACCACATCAATATTGGCTTCATAATCCATCGGATTAATGATGATGGCATCCGTTTTGGTCTGTATGGCGGTTTCAGCCTGGTTGTTCTGCACCATCGGATCGTAGCGGCCATCGTAGACGGTGAGCTGCACGTTGCCGTTCTTTACCTCAGGATGCTCTTTCGCCGCTTTCTCCATCAACTGTACAAACTCGGCTTTCATACCGTACATCAACACGGCAATTTTGACCGGAGCATCTTGGGCAAACGCTGAACTACCCAACAGCAGGCCGGAGGTAAGCAACGCAATTTTAGTTATCTTGTTCATTATGACTCCTGGTTTGTAGGGAACGAAAAAATCAGTCACGCTGTTGTTTGCGTGAGGGGTCAAGTAGCACAGCGATAACAATCAGTGCGCCCTTGATAATTTGCTGGTAATAGGATTGAACGCCGAGTAAATCGAGGCCGTTATTCATAACGCCAATAATCAATACGCCGAACAGCGTGCCAACCAGAGTACCCACGCCACCAGCCATGCTGGTGCCGCCGATGACTACCGCTGCTATCGCATCCAGTTCATAGGCACTACCGGCGTTGGTTTGCGCTGAACCGGTACGAGCGGCCAGGATCACCCCAGCAATCCCCGCCAGGGCAGCACACAGTGTGTAAACCAGCACTTTGATTTGCACCACGCTGATGCCGGAAGTTCGAGCACTTTTCTGGTTCCCCCCCACGGCATACACGTGGCGGCCGAAGATGGTTTTATTCAGCAATATCCAGGCGAGCAGAAACAGCACGCTGAAAATAATCACCGGCACAGGAATGCCAAGCGCATAGCCATTGCCCAACCAGCGGAAATCACTGTTTAACTGAGAAACCGGGTTACCGTCGGTGGTCAACAGCGCCAGGCCACGGGCGCTGGAAAGCATCCCCATGGTGACAATGAAGGGCTGCAACCGGTAACGGGCCAGGATGGTGCCGTTGATCAACCCGCAGACAATGCCAATGCCCAAGGCAACAATCAGCGGCAACATCACCGCATTAGCGGTATCGCCAATAGACAGGCCACTATTAGTGGTAGCAAAGCGGGCGGCGACGATCCCGCTCAGTGCCAGTACCGAACCTACCGAAAGGTCAACGCCTGCGGTAATAATGACAAAGGTCATGCCGATGGCCAGAATTCCATTAATGGATATCTGGCGTAATACGATCAGCATATTCTCATCACTTAAAAAGTAATTATTGCTCCAAGCACCTTGTGAAACTTGAACTTCTCCAATAACGGTGACAATCAAACACAATACGAAGAACGCAATAACAATGCCGTATTTGTGCAGATGTTTTTTATTTTGCGTAAAGAAAGATATCCCTGGCGTTAGCGAATTGGTGCCATTCATAATAAAATCTCTTTTAAATAATGAGTTAATTCATTGGCTATACGGCCAGTTTCATTAATTCCGCCTGCGTGGCATTTCCTGCCGATAATTCTGCGGCGAGCGTGCCGTGACGAAAGACTAAAATTCGGTCGCTCATACCGATAATTTCTGAAAGCTCGGAGGAAACCATAATGATGGCTTTATCCTTTAGCGCAAATTCAGACATAAAGCGGTAAATCTCTTTTTTTGCCCCCACGTCAATACCGCGCGTTGGTTCATCCAACAACATGACCTGTGGATCCATTAAGGCCCAGCGCCCTAGCACCACTTTCTGCTGGTTTCCACCACTCAGGTTGCCAACGATATGTTCGGCATCCGGGGTTTTAATATTGAAGCGCTGGATCATTTCTTTTGCGCGAGCCATTTCCTTGCCGTCGTCAATCATCCCCAGTCGGCTTACTGCATCCAGTGAAGCAACATTGATGTTTTCATTCACTGAACGGCACAACACCAAACCGGTCTCTTTGCGATCTTCCGTCACATAGGCCAGACCGCATTTAATCGCCTGCTGCGGCGAGTGATTGGCAAGTTGTTCGTTACCAATCTTGATCGTGCCGCTGTCTGCGCGCTGAATACCGAATATCAGGTCAAGGAATTCACTGCGGCCAGATCCTACCAGCCCGTAAATACCCAAGATCTCGCCACGCTTTAGCGTCAGGCTAATGTCATTGATCTTTTTCCCCCAGCACAGATTTTTCACCTCCATGACTACGTCGTCACCGGGTTGATTAAATTTGGCAAACTCACTCTCGAATTCGCCGCCGATAATGTGCTCAATCAGTTGCTCACGAGTGATATCTTGCAGTAAGCCTTCGTGGATATAGCTACCATCACGAAAGATGGTGTAACTGTCAGCAATCTGGAAGATCTCGGACAAACGGTGCGAAACATAGATGATCCCTTTACCTTTTGCCGCCAGCCGCGTGATCGCCTGAAAGATTTTCTGCACATCTTCTTCACCAATGGCGGAGGTGGGCTCATCCATAATGATAATGTCCGCATCCGCATGGGAGAGAGCCTTGGCTATCTCAACCAACTGCTGCTCTGCCACGCTGAGATTGCGCATTTTCTCCGTCGGCGAAAGGGCAAAATGCAGGTCTTGCAATAGGGCTTCGGTCTGCTGATTCATGGTTTTAAAATCAACAAAGCCTAAGCGACGCGGTTCACGCCCCAGCCAGATATTTTCTGCCACCGTCAGATCGGGAATGGCACTCAGCTCTTGTTGTACAATAGCGATACCCGCCGCCAATGCCTCTTTGGGATGGGCGAACTCGCAGCGCTTGCCGTTAATGAAAATATCGCCACTATCAGGCTGGATAAAACCCATTAAGATGCTGAGAAATGTGGATTTACCGGCACCATTGCCGCCACACAGCGCATGAATCGAGCCCTTGCGCAGGCAGAATTCGGCATTTTTCAGCGCCACGACGGAACCGAATGCTTTCTTTATACCCGTAACCTCCAGCAGATAGTCCGGGGCGTTTGCTTGGGGAGTGCCTGTCATAACCTCACCTCGGGATACTCTTTTTGCAGTAAGTTCAGATAACCAGCGTAGAGATCGGCATACTGCCGCTGGTGCAAAGTATTGGGGACTGCACGCGTGTTTTCATCCAGGCGAACAAAACGCTGGCATAAGCTGCTCAATTCTTCCTTGGCCGAAAGCTCAGGTTGAGTAGCCAGGTTATCGCACCACATCGCCTGAATGGCGGCACCCAAAGCGGCGGTTTCCTTTTCCGCCAGGCACACTACCGGGCAATTCATCACGTCGGCAACGATCTGACGCCAGCACGAACTGCGTGCGCCGCCGCCAGTGAGGCGAATTTCATCGATAGCGATCCCCTGCTGCTGGAAAAGATCGACACCGTAACGCAGGCCGTAAGTCGCGCTTTCAACTACCGCCCGGCAAAGGTTATCCGGAGTAAAGTTGTCACTATCCAGGTTATGCAAGCTGGCCTTGGCTGCTGGCAACGGTGGAACGCGTTCACCGTTGAAAAACGGCAGCATCATCACGCCCTCTGCACCGGGTTCCGTTTCGGCAAGCGCCTGGTTAAAGGCAGCAATATCCTTCTCCAGCAAGCGTTGCACCGAGGTGCTGGCTGAGGTGACGTTCATGGTGCAAATCAATGGCAGCCAACCGTTGCTGCTTGAACAGAAACCGGCGATTGCTTCGGAATGGCTGACAACCGGCTGTTCGGCATAGGCAAACAGCGTGCCGGAGGTCCCCAGGCTCATGGTTATGATGCCCGGCCGGATATTGCCGGTGCCGATAGCCGCCATCATGTTGTCGCCACCACCGCTGGCAACCCGAGTTGTTGGCTGCAACCCCAGCATTGCCGCAACTTCAGGACGCAGGTAACCCACCGTTTCCTGCGCAGGGATCAAGCGCGGCAGCGCATTCCACAGCAGGCCACTGCCGTCGATCAGCTCGACCGTGCGCCTATCCCAACAACGCTGACGGATGTCAAACAATCCACTGCCCGAGGCATCACCAAACTCCGCTACCCGCTCTCCGGTCAGCCAGAAATTAAGGTAGTCATGTGGCAACAGCACTGTTTTCAAACGTGCCCAAAGTGATGGATGCTGTTGCTTGAACCACAGGATTTTTGAAGCGGTATAGCCGGCAGCCACCATCAATCCCAGTTGTTGCAGGGAACCTTTGATGCCCCCTAAACCAGACAGCAGGGCTTGGTTCTCACGCATGGTCGAGGTATCGCACCATAGCTTCACCGCATGCAGCACGTCGCCATGCTCATCCAAAGCGACGAAGCCGTGTTGCTGCCCGGAAACCGACAGCGCGGCGATCTTGGCGGGATCGACATCCGGTGAGTCCACCGCCTGACGGAATGCCTTCAGCAGCGCCTCTACCCACCATTCAACCCGTTGTTCGCGGCGCCCGGATGAATCACTGATCATCTCGTGCGGCGCACTACCCTCGCCCACAATGGTGCCGGTTCGGCTATCGACAATCACCACTTTGGTGCCTTGTGTACCGCAGTCGATACCTGCATAGAGCGCCATCGGTTACTCCATTTCCAACATGATTTTGATGTCGGTTGGATGGCCTGCCGCCGCACGTTCAAAGGCCGCCACGCTGTCCTTAAACTTAAAGGTTTGCGAAATCAGTGGTTGTACCTGCAATTTGCCGGAGCTGAGCAAGCGTAGGGTGCGAGGATACATATTGGCGTAACGGAAAATGGTCTTGAACGTCACTTCTTTAGCCTGCGCGGCTACGATATCCATCGGCGCGGCATCAATCGGCATACCGACCAGCACAGCGGTACCACCCGGTGCAATGTGCTCACTGATACTGCCAATGGCAGGTTTGGCACCGCTGCATTCGAACACCACGTCAACACCATTACCGCTGGTCAAATCCGCAACTTTTTGCGCCAGATTGCCCGTTTTAAGATTGACAGCGTGCAGACCTGCATAATTAGCAGCAACCGCCAATTTCTCATCAAACAGATCGCAAATGATGACTTCGGCACACCCTCCTGCCAGCGCGGCCAAAGCCGTGACAACACCAATTGGGCCAGCACCAAGGACCAAGGCAATATCTCCAGGCTTGATCCCGGCTTTGGTGGCAGCATGCATACCGATAGCCAATGGTTCAACCATTGCGCCCTCGGCAAAACTGACGTTATCAGGAAGTTTGAAAGTGAAGGCCGCAGGGTGAATAACGCTTTCCCTCAGGCAACCGTGGATCGGTGGCGTAGCCCAAAAACGGACGCTCGGATCGAGGTTGTAGAGCCCCGAACGTGATTGAACCGATTGAAAATCAGGGATCCCCGGCTCCATACAAACACGGTCACCAGGCTTTAGGTGAGTCACATTTTTACCGGTTGCCAGCACCACACCAGCGGCTTCATGCCCCAGGACCATCGGTGCGTTGACGACGAAAGGCCCAATACGTCCATGCTGGTAGTAATGCACATCACTCCCACATATGCCGACAGAATGGATCTTGATATGCACATCGTCATTACCGAGCTCTTCCTCAAACTGGCAATTCTGAATGGCGATCCTGCCTTTTTCCTCGAGAACCAATGCTTTCATCTTAACCCCTTTTAACATCATTTTTATGGTATCGATACCATTTCAATGCGACCGATAGTAAGCTTTAACAGATTTAATTTGTGTGATAGCGGTTGCAATTTTTAAATCAATGTTAATTTAATGGTGATTAGTGGTAAATTTTACTCGTGAGAGTTACTCTTAACACTAAATAAAATGATATCGATACCATCGAAGGAGAAGCTTATGCAGACACATCAGGATGCGGTGGAAAACACATTAGCGTTTCTCGACCGCTGCGGAATACAGCTGAGTGACAGAGAAAAAGGCATGATCGAGGTTGCGGACTTTGGCTTACCTGACTATCCCCGTTCTGGGCTACAGTTGCTGACTTACATCAACACCCCCCGCTATTGCGCAAAAGAGTTGGTTCTGTTGCCGAACCAGACCTGTCCCGAACATCGCCATCCCCCGTTCAACAATACGTCCGGTAAACAAGAGACGTTTCGCTGCCGTTGGGGAGAAGTCTATCTCTTTGTGGATGACGAGGAATTGTCTTTGAATAATGCCAATGGCCAGCCGGTCTGTCAGCCACCGGAAGGTTATGAGCAGTGGTATACCTGCCAGCGTTATATTTTGTTGAGGGCGGGAGAGCAGTATACCGTCAAGCCTGATACACGGCACTGGTTTCAAGCGGGTAAACAGGGAGCGGTGATTTCAGAGTTTTCTTCAGAAAGCCGAGACGATCTGGATATTTTCACCGATCCCAATATCAAACGCATTGGTTGACTATTCGGTAGCTAGGCTGTGTCCCTAATTGCCCGTGGTGCCGTCGCAGACCCAAAAGCCCGTTATCAAGGCGGAGGGTGAAGGGCAGAGTGGCCCTCTGTTCAAGCCCGACAACACAGAAAACGGGCTTTTGGGGCGCGCCCCTTCGGGCTGGGGCCATTTTCGCGCATTGCTGCGTTGTTCGCCGCTTATTTGGTCCACCAAACCTCGCGGCTCACGCCTTGCCCTGTGCGCAAATGACCGCCAGCGGCGCTCGCGTGCAATTAAGGGACACAGCCTAGAGCATTTACATGAGTGATGATATTATTTATGAATTCATTGCTCTAAATAATTCGGGTTGCATGACATAAACGCCATGCGTTTTTGAAGCGCACTTGTGCTAACCCAGGCTTGGGCCAAATAACGCGGCAAGCGCTGGTCCACTAGGTGAACCAACACATATGCAGCTTGTAGTATGACGGGCATATTTATGTTTCAGAATGATATGTTCCAACCAGGAGTATAACTTGGCGGCTGATCGATCACGGAAAGCTACGCTTGAAAGCGTTGCGGCGCTAGCAAATGTCAGCAAAATTACCGTATCCCGCGCCTTCTCCCAGCCGGATAAAGTTCACCCCGAGACGCTAAGCCGGATCCTCGAAACTGCGGAGAGTCTTGGCTATGTGATGAATACGGCAGCGCGAAACTTGCGGGCTAAAGCGAGTAAAACCATCGGTATTGTCAATCCAGATATGGCAAATCCGTTTTTTGGGGCGTTAACCAAGCTGATGACGCTTGAGGCACAAAAAGCCGGTTACGATACGTTGGTATTTGATTCCTACGAGTCGCAGGTAAATGAAGATCGTATCATCGATAAACTGATCGGTTATAACGTCGACGCTATTATTTTATCGGTGATCTCCTCAGACAGAAACTATACGCCTGGTTATCTGAAGATCCTGGAGAAACTCGGTATTCCGGTAGTGCTGGTTGACCGGGAATTGGATTGGACTTATAGCAGTGGCGTTTATATCGATAATCTCGACTGCGGGTTACAGGCAGGCCGTTATCTGTTAGAACAGGGTTGCCAAAAAGCCGTGGTGGTCTCTGGGCCGGAAGACTCTAATGTGGCAAAAGAGAGAGTTACCGGGCTGATTGCCGCGCTACAGGGCAAAGTGGCAAGTTTGGAGGTTATCCATGCAGATTTTTATATGGATGCCGCCCTCCGGGTGACCAACAATTATCTCGATCATCACCCGCTTCCTGATTATTTTGTCGGGTGCAATAATCAGATTTCATTAGGCATTATTAAAGCCTGTATCGACCGCCAGCTCACTCTGATGAAAGACGTGTCGTTATTCAGTATTGATGAAGTGCCTTACTCTGCAGTTTATGGGTTTAATTTCCCGGCTATTTCCCACGATCTGCATGAAATAGCCTGGCAAGCGCTGGGTTTGGCGATGCGGCGGGCTATGGATAGCGATGTCAAACCCGGGAAAGTGATTGTCAGAGGCAAACTGATTACGGGTTAAGTCGCCCATCCCGATCATTTAGAGTTTTTCTATCTCAATAAGTAGCAGTTGCGCACGCTGAATAATCTCCTCATGCTCCTGTGGGGAGAATTTTTTTATCTGGTGATACACCATCGACAGACGTGGATTGTGCGCCAGCATTGACTGATGCTGTATAAAGAAATGCCAGTAGAGCGCATTGAACGGGCAGGCACTTTCCCCGCTGCGTTCTCGCGGGTTATATTGACACTTTGCACAGTAATTGCTCATTCTATTGATATAGGCCGCCCCGGAAACATAGGGTTTACTCGCCAGTAAACCACCATCGGTAAACTGGCTCATCCCGAGGGTGTTGGGTAATTCCACCCATTCGAAGGCATCTATATAAATCCCCAAATACCACGCGTGAACCTCGGCAGGTGACAAACCTGCGAGCAGTGCAAAATTGCCGACAATCATCAACCGCTGGATATGATGGGCGTAAGCTTGCTCAAGTGACTGCCCAATGGTCTGCGCCATGCAGTTCATTTTTGTATCAGCGTTCCAGAACCAGGCTGGCAGCGGGCGTTGGTGTTCAAAGAAATTATTGTCGCGATATTCAGGCATTTTTGCCCAATAGACTCCCCTGACATATTCACGCCAGCCGATGACCTGCCGGATAAAACCCTCAGCAGAAGCTAGAGGAACCTCACCGTTTTGCCAGGCCGTCTGCACGCGGGCAACCACTTCCCGTGGAGAGAGCATTTTGGTGTTCAGGGCAAAGGAGATAAGGGAGTGAAACAAGTGCCAGGAGTCCGTATGCATGGCATCCTGCCACTGGCCAAAGTGGCGAAGATCATTACGGACAAAGCGTTCGAATAATGCCAGTGCTTCCTTTCGATCCAACGGCCAGCGGAAATGCCCGGCATTAGGCTCGCCAAAGCTGGGCACCTTAAGCTCGGTGAGCGTATTCCACAGTTCAGCATGATCGCGGACTGGGCGTCTGTCGTCTGGTGGAGCTGGCTCGCCTTTCCAGGGCTTGCGGTTTTCGGCGTCGTAATTCCACTCACCGCCCTCGGGCGTACCATCGGAACGCATCAATACCCCTTCACGGCGGCGTATCTGGTGATAAAAATGTTCCATGCGCCAGGTTTTTCTCTGGCCAAAAAAGTCTGATACCGCATGACGCTCACAGAAAAAATGTTCACTATCCACCACAGAACTGTTCACCGCGCATGTTGCTGCCCAGCTTTTTAGCTGCTGGTCCAGCCGCCACTCGTCGGGAAGTTGCCAGCAGAATTTCTTGGCCTGGTAGTGGGCAATAAGCGCATCAAGGTTATCCGTCAACGATCCGCGATTTGAGGGATCACCCAGTTTTACATAGCGTACCCGGTGACCTTGCTGCTGCAACTGGCGAGCAAACTCCCGCATGGCGGCAAAGATGGCAATAATTTTTTGGGCGTGATGGAGAACGTACTGCGTTTCCTGCTGTAACTCCAGCATCACATAGACAATGTGGTCTGCAGGATGCTTGAACCACGAATGTTCGGGGTTAAGTTGATCGCCTAAAATAAGTCTGAGCTCGGTCATAGGCCCTCTGGCGAAATCACGGTAAGTATTTTTGCTGCTACGGTGTGGTTAAGAGTTAACGAGGGCTGACAGAAAAGCAAGAGAGGATCTTAACAGTCTTTCATCTTTGGGGTGGTTCGACTTCGGCGACACCCCAGTGACGCTTTGAACGTGGGTATAACTCGCTGAGCAAAAAAGATAAAAGCCCTGACTGGTAAAAGTCAGGGCTTTTAAGGTACTACAGACTTAGTATTTAACATTAATTGACTTACTGATTTCTACTACTTCGATACTACTTAAATGCACTCGTTTAACACAGATAATATTGGGTATTAAAAACTAACTACATCCTCCCATATACACACTGATTAAGATAACTCCTACTCAAACATCAGAAAAAATTAAGAATGAGTAGATTAAACTGGCACATTCCCTCGCGATATAAATATTTGATGCGTAGCCTTACTTTCGTTGCGACATTACAACACACTAACACTTACTTAACATCTCGCAACATCAAAATTCATAACTAACAGAGCCTTACATCATCGCGTTTTCTTACACACCCTTGCGATTCGTGATACTAACTACGTGGCCTTATAACATTATTGCGTGAGTCTGTTACTCATACTCAAGCGCAATTATCACATCCAAAATGTTCCGTGGCCTTTATCGCAAAATCCTATTTAAGTTGCTAGGAATAACACTAAAAGAACTCTTTAAATAAACAGCTAGTGACTTGTTCACCGCTGTTGAACGTTAATCTACGTTCTTTTATAAGTATGTCAATACTGTTTTTAACAACATGTTTTTATTATCAGTATGCTTAAGCCAGAAATAGAGGCTGAATTCAATAGTTTTAATTAAGTGCAGCTATTTAGAGCTTGTGTATGCTGCTGAATTTTATGACGTAACCAGCTTCGTAAGCGATCGTTGTGAGTCCGTTCATGCCAGATCTGCATCATGTCGATACGCGGCAGAGAGAGGGGTAAAGAATAAAGACGCAGTTCAGGATCGCGGGCAATAGCGTCTTCCCCCACCGAACGCAAGCAGGTTAACAGCAAATCACTGCCTCTGATTAAACGGCTTGGCGCAAGAAAGCTGGACAGCCCGGCGACCACTTTGCGTGCCAGCCCCTGGCGTTGCAGTTCTCGATCCACCAGCCCGTTCAAATCGCCGGTCAAGGTTGTCAGCACATGCTCACAACTCAGATAAGTATTCAGGTCCAATCCTTCATTAAGCAGAGGATGCCCTGCCGCAGCCAACACCACAAAATCCTCACTGAGCAGGCGTTGCTGATGAAAGGTATCCGGCAATTGTTCGTAGAAACCAGCAATCGCCAGATCACAGGTGCCTTTTTCAAGTTCTTCACGCGGTAGCAATCCACGTGTGTTGTGGGTGATCAACACCAGATTGGGTGCTTCCTGACGTAATACCGGCAATAACCCCGGCAGCAGGATCTGTTCCATGTAATCGGTGGTGTAAATATGGATGCGCTCCGCACGCGTAAGAAAATCGCGCCCTTCACACTGTTCGTAAAACGCCTCGATATCTTCAACCAGTTTTTGAACCTGGAGTGCCAACTGGTGGGCGCCTGGTGTAGGCGTCAGCCCGCGAGCAGCTCTAACAAAAAGCGGATCGCCAAATTCATGACGTAATTTGTTCAGTTTGTGGCTCATTGCCGGCTGGCTGAGTGACATCCGCACCGCAGCCAGAGAGGCGTTACGCTCCTGGTAAAGCACGTGGAAGAACAGCAGCAGGTTGAGGTCTTTATTAGCAATATTCATTTTTTGAATACCAGAAATGAAATCTTTTTATTTTTAGAATTATAACCGGTCACCTAAGCTTATAGCCAGTTCACCGATCAACCAACGCGCCGTAGCGCTAAACGGAGTTAAATATGAAAATCCTGATGGTTCTGACTTCTCACGATACGCTGGGTAACACGGGCCACAAAACCGGCTTCTGGTTGGAAGAGTTCTCCTCACCATATTATGTGTTCCTTGATGCGGGAGCGGATATTACCCTGGCCTCGCCTAAAGGCGGTCAGCCGCCTCTGGACCCGAAAAGCAGCCAGCCGGATGCCCAGACAGACTCTACCCGGCGGTTCGACCAGGACATTACCGCGCAGCAGGCGCTGGCAAATACCCTGAAACTGCAGGATGTTAACGCCGATGATTTTGATGCGCTGTTTTATCCTGGCGGCCACGG
This sequence comes from Serratia aquatilis, assembly GCF_044865145.1. Classification (NCBI taxonomy): domain Bacteria; kingdom Pseudomonadati; phylum Pseudomonadota; class Gammaproteobacteria; order Enterobacterales; family Yersiniaceae; genus Serratia; species Serratia aquatilis. Next base: position 4,092,778 of record NZ_CP173186.1, read on the forward strand.
CCCACTGTGGGATTTGGCAGAAGATGCCCATTCTATCGCCCTGATAGAACAATTTCAGGCACAGGGTAAACCGGTTGCGGCTGTCTGCCACGCGCCAGCGGTACTACGCCATGCCAAAAATGCGGCAGGCAAACCACTGGTGATGGGAAAACAGGTCACCGGCTTCAGCAACAGTGAGGAAGAGGCGGTACAGCTGACCCAGGTGGTTCCTTTCCTGGTTGAAGAGATGCTCAAGGGCAACGGCGGGCACTACAGCCATGCAGAAAACTGGCACAGCCACGTGGTAGTGGATGGCCTGTTGATTACCGGGCAAAACCCAGCGTCTTCAGACGCTACTGCCGAAGCACTGCTAACGCTGCTCTAATATAAAACGGATAGCCATCACCTTTAATTCAATCGGTGGTGGCAGAACACTTATCACGTTAACCATACCTAAGCAGTTCGCTGTTCTTACGAAGAAAGGCATAAAGATCCCTATTATTGCTGATCCTTAACTTATTCATCGCAGATTTTTTCTGAGAAGAAACGGTTTTGATACTTTTCCTGAGGATATTAGATATCGCAGTAACACAGTATTCTTTTGCCATTAATCTAAGAACCTCCGTTTCCCGTTGAGTCAGCCGATGTTGGGAACATACATGACAGTCTTTAGATATCACTCTATTGCAAGACAGCATATTTTTTTCGTTTAAAAAAAGCAGATTAGCGGTAACCTTGCCGATGATTGTCGACAGCGTGTCTTCACGATAGATAATTGGAAATTTATTAATGCATGGATGAGTATTATCCGCTTTCTTGTGGATTGCACCGTACTCCAATACTGGGAAGATCCTCCCCATAAAACCGTATCCAAAAATTGGTAAGGTGTGTAGGCATTGGGTTATACAGTCTACTTCCACAAACACCAGATCTGAGTTTGGTAAAAAAGCATTGTCAGATTCAGTGAATTTTACCTTAATTTTATTGATACTGAAGTACTCTTTTAACAGCAAATACAAAGACTCTCTGTAAAAGACATTACTGTCTATTATACTTATAGTTAACATAAATTCCTCGAATATCAATTTTCATGCATAGCCTGGCTGCAAATTTCACCGCCCTTTTTATTTACCTCGTAAGCATTGTCACGGGCTTACTGCCTTTAAACAGCTTCCAATTAACTTGCTTACTCCCACCTGGCCGTGTCTTTTTTTTTTGCAAAATATTAATTAAAATTAATTTTTAAATACATTAAACTATATTTAAGCGTAAAAAACAGAATATTAAACTATAAATTAATATAAATTAAGCATAGTTATCCAAAATTAAAGGGAGGGAGATCGACTATTTGGAATGAACCACTTCTCTAAAAAAAAGCGGTTTTTTAATTAAAAATAAACATATTACTCAAAGGTTGACACCGGGTGTAAGTTTCAACTAAATTCCAGCCAAGTATAAAAAAGCACTATTCCTTTGTAGTGAAATACCACCTTCACTTAGACACTTAGAGATCGCTATCCACATGAAATACATAATAAATCTTAGCGTTGTTTTTGACGCTAATGCTAGGGTTCTCATACTGAAAAACGATCCACACCTATATGTAGAGTTATCAAAACCTGCAACCAGATTGTTATGCGAATTAATCATTAATAATAATGTCACAATGGCACGTGAAGACATTATTAAAACCGTATGGGTTGATTATGGCTTCTCACCATCAAAGGCTAGTTTAAGCAACCATATCAGTGAGTTAAGAAAGTCTTTTGAGAGTCTAGGCCTCACTAAAGAGATTATTATCACTGAGCCGAAAATAGGCTTCAGAATGGAGGCAGAAATTCACCCGGTGATTAAGCAAACTGAAATATCAAAAGACGTCGTTAATGATGACGATATCTCGCTTAATGATATCGTTCTGTCTGAGCCAGAAAATAGAACAGCCAAACCAAGAGGAAATACCTGGCTTAAAGCTGGCGTTGTTATTCTGGGCCTAATTGCCTTTTCTATTACTGCAGGTTACCATTTTTTTACCTCCAATAAAAAAGATGCTATTCGCTTGGTGACCACTAAAGGGAGTTGCAATATTTATGGTTTGAGCAACACGCCTCCTGCTAACTTTATCGCCAACGCAAGTAATATGATAGAAAATGAAAAAATAGATTGTACACATGAGACAGCAGATATTTATTATACAGACGAACGCCAAGCCAGCAGCTTATTAACAATACGCCTTATGGCGGTATGTTACCCTAGCGATGATGAACACTATCAGAATTGTAAAAACTATAAGATTGTCAAGTAGGTATGAAAATGAAAAGAATAATAGCCATGTTGGTTTTTGTTATCGCTTACTGTTGTTACTTCTATTACCAACATCACAGTAAAAAACCTTTCCGTTGCGACACTCAACTATTAACCCACATTGAAGATGGCAATAGTAAAATTGAGTTAAACTTACACATCAATAATATTTACACGTTCCATAACGAATGGTCATCATCAATCACCAGGGCAAACGCATGTATGCTTACTTTTTATCCACCCCATTAATACCTGCCAGTATCACTTGTTCAAGATAATCGCTGTTCATAGCAGCCATCTTCTGTTTACGTCTGATGCTGGCCTTTTTACCGCTCTCTAAACGCAGCATGTTAAGTGCCATATGGCGTACTGTCGCCAAATTTACCGCCCCGTTGTCCCGATAAATCGAACAGTTATCCTCCTTCATCGTGACATCCAACACCCAATGCAGTTGATTTTCAATGCACCAATGGCTTCGCACCGCATTGGCAAATTGAGCCTTGTTTAGCTCCGCTGAACTGATGTAATAACGGTATTCCAGCGACTCTTTGCCCTGTGGGTCGTATCGGTAGCCTATCGCTACACCCAGCGTCGTTAGCCCTTTCCAGATGGGGAACTCACGAGCGACCTCAGTGGCAGGGATAACGTGGTATTCCCGCATTTCTGCACGGCCTCGGTTTTGCTCAACGCAGGCGATATCACTCATGCCGGGCACTACACTACTCAACGCCTTGCGCACCGCCTTGGACAAACGCTCCTGATTACCTTTAACGGCCAGCAGGTAATCGCCGCCTTTTTCGACAATGTGGGCAGCGATAGCGGTTTGACACCCCATGGCGTCAATGGAAATCAGGCAACCACGAATATCCAATAACGCCAATAAGGCGGGGATAGCGGTAATTTCGTTAGACTTGGCATCTGTTTTTACCTGGCCCAAGACCACGCCATTGGCACTGGCAAAGGCACTGACCATATGGAGGGTTGAGGCACGGTCTTCAGGGTTGTAAGACCTCCGCAACACCTTGCCATCAATAGCGATGACAGCCCCGTTACTGAGGGAGCTTACCGCACGCATCCAGTTGATAAAGCTGCATTGAAATTGCTCCGGGTTGAGGCGTGAAATCACTCTGGCAATCGTATCGTCAACGGGCAATCCTGCGGGGAAAAGCCCTCGCTTCTGAAACCATGGGAGATGAGCTTCGCCAAAATCCTCAATATCTTGCCAACCTTCGGCTCCGCCGACCACCGCACAGACTGTCAGAAACAGAATATCGAACAGGGAATAGGCGACCTTGGCCGTCTGCCGGGGATCTTGCAGGTCAGCGAAGTGTTCTGAAAAGGCGTTGATAGACATGGTGATGCTCCCGTAAAAGGGAGTATAAGATCACAGCTTGTACACTCAGTCAAACAGGATAGCCTTGCTCATAAAACGTTCGTGATCTTGCCCTGCATCAATCACCGGCTCGGTCACACAGGATGGTAAAGAATATCTGGTAAGCAGAACTTTGTTTTTTACCGCCAAAATTTCAGAGTTAAATAACATGTACATAACCAGAATAACTCAAGAGGATATTGATAAAAGAGATAATCTTCCTAAGGAGTTATGGCTACAATACATGTTTCCCAAATCTTCAGGAGGTGAGTTTTATTCTGAAATCAAAGAAATGAATAAAAACGCAGTGTTAATACAATCACTTTCCAACCCGTTCTATATTTGCGTACGCGCGGAAGATCAATACTGACAATGGGCTATGCTGATTGATTGTGGTGTTGTCACTACCCCAAAAGCTCGAACCGGCTTTTGAGGTAGTGATCTATGGTGTGCTGGTCTGTGTTGTCGGGGTATAAATAATGCGCAGAGTGCCGGTATAGCGCCCAGCCGTTTTGTCCGTCAGGCGAAAGGCTGGCGTTGTTAGCGTGATAGGGGCGGGTACGCACAGCGCTACCCCCGGCACGCCCGCTAAGACCACCTGCCGTTGGATATTACGCCGGTCGGTGTTGGTCCAGATAATCTCGCTGCCGTTTGACACACGCTGTGCAGCCCCTGTCGTCGGGTTTATCACGCTGACCTGGTAGTCCAACCGGTTAGCCGCCTTATTTTTATCCGCACCTTGGCGATAAACCGAGAACTGCCCGGCAGGCCGTCCAGATGCGTTGGCACCTTCATCCTGAAATAGCAGGCTGACTCGGTTACTGGATGAGTTACTGCCGTCATACAGGCACATATCCAACAGCGTGGTACCGCTGGCGGTAACGTTCTTTACACCGGGCCGGTTGTTAAGATTAAGGCTCACCTGCGGCGTAGCGGTTGAGAATGCCGGAAAATAGATTTGCTGCCTGCCGAGATCCGTTACATCCAGCACAATGCTGGCATTCCAGTCAGCCCGCTGAAAACCGTTACACCCGGTGGTGAATTGTGTATCGCAATTATCCCATGCCTTCACTCGCATTTTCAAACTGGCCTGCCACTTTCCCGGTAAGTTAAGCTTATTCAGTTCCGACGATGGGATATAAACAGAGAAACCGTACTGCAAATAAGCCGGTCTCCATGATGCTGCTGCGCCGGTGCCATTTTTCTCACTGGTTAAATTTAGCGTAACTCTGGTATTACCCTCGTGTTTGAAGATAAGTTTTAGGCTGTTAGCTGGCACGCTACTGTACCAGATAAGTTTTGTCGGGCACGCGCCATAGGTAGCGTCAGTTTCTGAGTAACAAATCAAACTATTCACTGCATCCCTATTAGCACAGTTAACAGCATCCGAGCATACAGGGTCTGAGCTTCCGCCAAAAACGCTATCCCAAATAGGCAGACGAGCCGGGATGCCTCTTTTGTCAAACTTCACATTGATAGATGTATTCTGTGGCTGGGGGGGAGTATCCGCCGCTGAGGCTGAACAGTGAATCCCATACGTCAGTAACACCAACAGCTTTATAAAGCCAATGGGATTAAAGCAAAAAGAAAAAAACCGATACATTACGACTCCTTAAATCCACAGCCTAGTTGTTCCTATCACTTGTTTTGCACCGTTGTGCGGCCTTTATTACCGTTACCCGCTGTCATCAGCTCTACCTGTTTTTGCTCGGCACCGGGTAAACTTGCCATTTCGGTGCTGGCGCATTGCGTGGTGCCCACCCAGCGCACTACGTCGCGTATAGCCTTTACCTTCAGTTGGCACTGCCAAAACGCGTTCTCTTTCATTACGTACAACGTTTTCAGCAACTTGGTGGTTTCTAGCGTGAAACCACCCTGCCCAAGCGGCGTCCAGGACACCACGTTTAACGGTATTGCGTCCTCAAGCGGCAGGTTATTTTCATCGATCATCCTACCCAGCCAGGTGTAATGGGATGTCACCTCGACACCACGGCTGAATACCTTTCCTGGCGTCAAAAACACCGAATGTGAACCCGAACCCTTGCTGATTTCACTGTTAACCCCCGCTGGGGCGGAAGAGGATTCGATGACGTTGAAGGTTGATTGGCGATAACCGGGTACGGTGAATACGGCCCGGCTATTGCCGCTGACTTCAGCCTGGCCACCGCTATCAACGGAGACGTTAACCCGTGCTAGCATCTCCCCTTCTGGCGCATCCACGTTCAGCGCAATGGCAGATGAGGGAGAGCCATCGCCCCAGCGGCCCCACAGTAACCCAGTACGGTCAATGACCAGCGAGGAGCCGAAGTTGCCGCTGCTACTCAGCGTGTGGTGGTTTTCAATCCGATCATAGGCGTTGCTGACGGTGAGCGTACCATTGCCGTATTGTCCCCCCATGCGTGCATTAGCCAATGCGGTTAGCGTCTGCGCCTTGATACCGTAAAGCGATACACCAAATTCGTTCTCACCGTTGTCATCGGCGAAGCGGCTGTAAGAGGCGTTGTAGCTCAAACTATCGCCTCCGCGCTGGCTACTCTGCCAGTTGGTACCCAACGTGGAGAGGCTGCGATTACCACCGCCACTGCGGTTGCTACCAAACGTCAGGCTAACGTTTAGAAACGCCACGTTATCGGTGCCATCAAAGCCAGAATCCCTGCGTCTCAAAGCGTTAATGCTGGTATTGATGTTGATATCATTCAGCGAGAAGGAACGGCTGAATCCCACCTGCCAGGTACGACTGTGAGAGCTGTTGGTGTAGACCTGCTCCCACGGGGCACCGGTTAACCGGCTGATGTCGTCCTCCGACAGGTCGCGGCGATAGGTGTAGCGGCCTTGATTGCTGTTAATTGAATAGCCCAGATTGACGTTCCACAACGAGACGGGAACCGACAGCATCAGGCTGGTGCTTTTATTACAACCGCTGTAGCTGTAGCGTTTAGTCGTCTGTTGACTACAATCTGGCGCCGTCATTTCCGAGCGGTAAAAACTGAGCGAGAAACCGTCGTTATAATTCAACTGCTGAATGTTGCCTTGGGAACCATCGCTGCCGTGCAGGTAGCTAATCCGAGCTGTCAGTACGCCGTCTATAGGGCCACTGCTGAAGCCGTGGCCCCAATCTGCAGCACTTTCCCAATAGCGAGCGTTGCTTAGCAGCGCGCTGCCCGCCGTCAAGGAAAGAGTATCGGTGAAGGGAATACGGACGCCGCCCTGCACCACGCGTTGATTATCATCGCTACTGTTTTGATCACGACCAGTCAGATTCCCCACCTGTAAAAACCATTGAAAGGTATTCAGCGGCGCATTCCCCGTGCCGGTATAGGGAACGGTTTCCGTTCTGACCAACTGATTATTCTCATGGATACGTAGGGTCACCGTATAGCTACCCATGGGAAAAGTACGAGTGTCCAACACCTGCGCACCTGGCCTCAGATAAAATGATGACAGCAACTGGCCGTCACGAAAGGCGTCCACCCGGGCCTCTCGCGCCAGAAAAACGCTCACTGGCGTCCCCTGAACCACCTTGTTCTGATCGATCCATGCTAGCGTTGAACCAATCCTTACGCCGCGGATCTTGCCCAGCGGTAGCTGGCTGAGATTGATGTTACCGCCCATATTGCTGAAAATATCCCGCGAGTCCATGATGCCGCCCTGCAGGTAGATCTTTTTCAGGAAGTCCTGGCGGAAGTAAGCATTGTTTACATCGGTCTGCTGGACACTGTCTGAATAGAAGCGCTGCCCCTGCCAGAGCCAATCGACGTTGATAAAGCCGTTTTCCGTTATCCCCAGAGAACCATTACCTTGCACCGAAGCCGACTGGTAATTCTGGTCAGCAACAAAATTGATGTTTTGTTGGTGCACCAGGGCATTACGGCTGTTAATTGTTGTGTCGTAGTATTTATCGTCGTTTTTCTTTTCTGGCAGATACCCTTTGCCTAGGAATAGGCTAATGCGCCCATAGTTCTCGTCATAAATAACGGCGACGGTGTCCGTTTCAATAAAGTCACAGCCCGGCGCATTGCCACTAGAACTGCATGCCAGGTTGCCATTGCGCTTGAGGGGTTGTTTTAATGCGCTACGCAGCAGTAATTGCAGCACCGGTGAATCGTTATATTTTTCGTGGATGGTGGCGGCAATCTCATCAGGTCGTAAAAAAAACACTTTCTCGAGGTCAACTTTAGCCTGAAATAGTCCCAGCGGTTTGCCGTAAAATGACACATCCAGCCAAATAACCTGCCCCTTGGCCAGATCTTCAAAGCCCGCAGGCACCTTCGGGGAAGCCGCCGAATGGTTGCAGACAAAAAGCAGGGTCGCCAGCGCAGTTGATAATGGCTTTATTCTGATATTCATCTGTGACGTCCAGGAGAGCAGGCGAGGCCATCACAGCCCCGCCTGAAAGAGATAAGACTTTTTATCAGCCGTTTTTAGCAGTTGCCTGAGTAACGATCAGGCTGACAATACCACTGTACTTGCCAGCTAATGTTGCTGCACCAGCGGTAGTCTGTGAGATAATCAGCGGTATCACCGCAGAACCATTAGTGATACCTGCCGGGAAGGTCGTCCCGTAGTTAAACACCGTGGTGGTGGTGCTCAGTTTCTGCCCGTTCAACGTTACGCTGAGAGGAATAGCATTATTGCCACTCTGATCGGTCAGTGAAGGAGAAGATGCCAGGCTGACGTTAAGATCGCGATCTGCCGTATTTGACCACAGCTTGACGTTATTGCGATACGCTGTAAGCCCCTGACCTGGTTGGTATTGCATAGTAATACTGGCTGGCAGTGGGCTATTATCGGCCTGAGTAATGGCGACAGTAGGATCGATATCCGCCGTCACGGTAATATCCTGCTGCACGGCATTGGCGTTAACCGCAGTCAGTAAAGCCGCTGAACTCAGTGCAATTTTGAAAATACTTTTCATTTAAAACTCCATTAGTGGTATTGATGTATCCCTTCATTGTTGAGGGGGGTTAGTTCACCTGATTAGCAGGTAATTCGATTTCTTCCGTTGCGTTTTTCAGCCAGTTGTAATATTTGACTCGGTACTTTATTTCGGATGAGAAACGCATACCGGCAAGACGTATCGTGGTGCCGGGATACACTGTCGATGTTTCTTTTTTCCATGAGCATTCACCGGTTGTATTGCATATCGCTAATTCCCGTAGAGGCAGACGAATTGTTCCCTCATTAATCACTTCGGCAGAACCGGGATTATATTTTAGGCTGACAATGGATTCTGCCGGTGCAACATGCACCAGTGCGCCCCATACGATGCTGACGCCGACCTCCGCAGTACGATTTTCTGAATTTTTTTCATTATTCGCTTTATTGAAAGTATTTTCTGACACGCTCTCGAAATAGACACGCCAAGTGGTTTCCTTTTCTGGAAAAGCAAGAGAAACCAGTCTGACAATTCTTTCCCCACCGGCAGTAAGTGCTAGTTTTTGCGGTGTAACCACAAGCGACTCACCTGCAGATATATCAGCATGGATCTCTTTTTCATTCGGCGTTCCGGGGTTGATTATTTTTTTTAGGCTAATTTTGATAAATTGCACTTCGTCGCTTTGCGACAGCGCTTTAATTTGTGCCGCGCCATTTTTTCCCACCTCTGTTTCCATCGGGTAGACCATCATTGATGCCTGGCTGGGAAGGCCAAAAAAAATAAGAGCAAAGACGGCGCACACCACAATACGTTGTGGCAAAAGGTACCTATTCATTTTTTATAAATTTCGTCCTATTTTTGGTGTATTTGTATAAATAGCGACTCTGCTGCAATCAACCAACAGTACGTTTTACATCAACAATAGCCAGTGAGGTAACATTGCAAAAAATATACTCCTAGAGCCGATGAGAATATCGAGTGAGGGCATACATATTATTTCCTGTAATTAATCTCTTCATATCCCCATTTACTGGATAAACTTTATCCCTTGAGCAACCTCAAATACACTTAACACTTCTCAACCACAAAAAACAGAGTTTTACTCTAAAAATTAACATTAAGTAGGATTATAACCCCAACAAAGCGAGTGTTAAGTTAAAATAATAGTTTAATTGCATTGTCATAACAATGTCATCTGGATAGGTATTAAAGATTCTCCATCCTTACCCTTCCACCACCTGAAGAATCAATCTACCGTAACGAAAAAGCGAAAACCGAACTGCCCCAGTGATTAATAAACTCAGCTCATTAACCCTATCGAATTACAGCCCCTAATCAAATTAATCGCATCCATTGAAGTAATCCGTGAGGTATTTATTAATGCAAAAACGTTATCTCGATAAGTCTGGCCTTGAAGTTTCGGTGCCGGGGCTGGGATGCATGGGGCTGAGCCATGGATACGGCCCGGCAACAGATACCCGGCAGGTTGTGCAGGGCCCACTGCTTTCAGATCACATTTTTCTGGCAGACGTATTCCCATATAGAAACTACGTGTTATGATACGCGCCGTAAATACCCATCAACTTTCACCGAGGCTTTGATGCTGGAGAATGTAATCATCAGATAATCAGCTTGCCGACCTTCTCAGGCCGGACTGGTTATCAATGCGCCGAAATCGAATGCGGACACCGCTGTGTGTTTGCATGCTTTGCATATGATGATTAACAGGTTTTTCCAGTATGAATTTATCCCGTCAGGAACAACGTACCTTACACGTACTCGCCAAAGGTGGACGCATTTTACACGTCCGCAATGCATCAGGCCGTATCACATCCGTTGAATGTTACAGCCGTGAAGGGCTGTTGCTGAGCGACTGCACGCTCACTGTTTTCAAAAAACTCAAAACCAAAAAACTGATCAAGTCCGTCAATGGTCAGCCATACCGTATCAACACCACCGGGCTGAACAACGTGCGCTCACAACCGGATAACCGCTAAGGAGAGTGTTATGAATACCCTTTTTTCCCGTGAGTTTATCCACGCCAACATCATGGGGCCAAACGCCCTGCTGCTGGCAGAAGAAGTCAGCGCATCACTGGCATTGAAACCCGGTATGCGGGTGCTCGATTTAGCCTGTGGTACCGGTATGACCTCGATGTACCTGGCAAAAGAGTTTGGTGTTGAAGTGGTAGCGATGGATTTGTGGATTGCCGCTGAAGATAACGCTAACCGCTTTAGGGAAATGGGATTGCTCGGGCAGATTACGCCGCTGCATATGGATGTTAGCGACCTTCCGCGCTGAAGCCGTTTCCAGAAAACAGTTTTGATGCGTTGATAAACATCGATGCGTACCATTACTTTGGTGCCAGCTGGTTTAACTTCACCAAAATGACTGGCCGCATTAATAAGTAAAACAGTGCCCCCATCTGCGGATGGGGGCCTATACTCTGCATAATCAACCGTTAATTGTAGACGATCTTCAACACGGCAAGAGTGTGGCTCTCATTAAGCCATTTTACCTTGACCTTCCCTTGAGGGAATTCAGTTCTAGATTTGCTAATCGGTAAAATCGTATTGGTTGTTTTACCCGCCCTGTAGCATCCAATATTTATATCTCGACCGGTATTATCTATGTTGCAAGATCCCTCGACGATTGCGCCAGTGAAGTTAATCACACCGCCTGTTGCACTGTTGGCCACCGGAATATGAGAAAATGACATAACGGCAAGAGAGGTCACAATAGAATAACGCGTAAAAATGTTCATAAAGCCTTACTATTCAGTCAAATGAACATCCGTGTCATATTATTAAATAAAAAAGATAAAAGAATTATCTTATAAGTTTTAAATGGGAAAATTAAAATAGATAGCTTACCACCGGCTAATACCCGGTAGCATCAAGGATGGTCATTACTCATCCAAGCTGTAATAGAGTTCGCTATTGAAGGAGATTGAATGCAGACATATGGCGGCTGCTGTTTATTTTCCGCCCGTTTCGATAGCATCCGATAGTTACGGTTAGCTGAGGGTGAACTGTGGCAAAAAATCCAATAACGCCATCTTTGGTACTATTATTAAGCAACGAGGGGGTAATTAAGGTTGCAGTTTTGGAGCGGGTGCTAATGTTCATAAAATCTCACTAGGTGGTGAATGAACATCCATGTAACACGGGGTTAATTAGTTCGGGGCGGAATTTACCTGATATTAAAAACAATGACAACAGTTAAATAAAAATAACCATTCTAGGATAAAGCCGCAGACACCCAGTAATTCATAAATTATAAATACTTTAATTTCAGTTATTTACGTTTTATATGTTAACAAAAAAACCACCGGGGTACATTTAGTACCATTACAGATAGAAAACCTACAATTTACCTCATTAAAGTTATTTAAAGTCATAACACTAACCTGATCTTTTTATCATAATACTGACTTGGCATATTCTATGCCTATTATTTATATTTTACATGTTTATTTTAAATGCATACACACCATCAATAATAAACCATAAATAATGGGCCAGATAAGTAAAAAAACGCCCTACCTGCGGATAGGGCGTTGATGACTTTAGCCAACCGTTGCGCGGGGGCAGCGAAAAGTTATCTTGCTGTTTCTACTTAATTATCTGCGAAACGCCGCCCTTTATGGTAGAAAACCCGATCATGCTCGCCGATTGGCCTCAGTACGCGGCAGGGAACGCCCACAGCGACCACGTCTGCAGGCACGTCCTTGGTTACCACGCTTCCTGCGCCAATCACGCTATTCCGGCCGATGGTGACACCGGGATTAATGATCACCCCACTGCCAATCCAAACATTATCCTCAATCGTTACGGTCAAAGAAAACTGCTGCCCGGTAATACGCACCGCAGGATCTACCGGATGCCCCGTGGTGGATATGGTGACATTCGGTGCGATCATCACATTGTCGCCAATCAGCACCTTACCGTCATCCACCACAACCAGATTAAAGTTGGCGTAAAAGTTATCACCGATAGTGATCTGGCTGCCGTAGGCAACATGCAGTGGCGGCTCAATCCAGAAGTTATCGCCGATTTTCCCCATCAGTTGACGGAGCAGCGCTTCTCGTTTTGTCCGCTCTGAAGGCCGCGTATGATTAAAGTCATAGACCAATTCTTTGCCGCGTAGGCGATCTTCTGCCATACCTTCATCCATATCAGTATATAAACACCCGCTGGCCAATCTTTCCCGTTGCGTCATCATCGCGTTATCCCTGCTGTTCATTACGCCAAATTCCGTACGGCTTCAGGTTCAGGTTCGCGTTTAAAAGCCGACAGCGGCCCGCGCCCCGACAAAGTGAAGACAGATATCAGAGTAAATGTCAGCGCGATCAGCCCCAGAATAAGGTAGGTTCCGTGGAAACCGACTTTTTCGTACATGTTCCCGGCAAAGACCGACATAAACATGATGGCCAATTGTTTAAAGAAGCAGAAGCAAACCAGATAAATAGTGGCGGAGAAACGCACCTCAAACACCGAGGTAATATACTTGAAGCAACCGACGATCAGGAATGGCACTTCAAACATATGCAAGGTTTTCAGAACGACCACTTCTAACGGCGTAGACGCAAACGAAGAACCGATAATGCGCACAGACATGATTAACCCCGCCAGCAACAGCGCATTTTTCCCGCCGATACGGTTCACAATGAGCGGAGCAAAAAACATGATCGCGGCATTCAACAACTCACCCATGGTGGTGACATAACCAAAAACACGCGTACCCTGATCGGCTGAAGAGAAGAACGAGGTGAAGAAGTTGGCGAACTGTTGATCAAACACGTCATAGGTACAGGAAACACCTACCACATATAGGGCTAAAAACCACAGTTTAGAGTCTTTCAGTAGTTCGAACGCCAGGCGTAAATTAAATGGCTTACTGTTAGCGCCCAATTTATCTGCAACCTGCGCGGTACTGCCTGCCTCCGGTTTTGCGATAAGTAACAGGATCGCCAATATCACGGCACAGCCAGAGCCAAGCCAGAATACAAACTCGTTGTTGATGGTGAACATAATACCAACCACCGAAGCACACAATGCCCAGCCAACGCAGCCAAATAAACGTGCACGGCCAAACTCAAACGAACTGCGACGGCTCACTTTCTCTATATACGCCTCAATAGCTGGCGCACCGCCGTTATAAATAAAGCCAAGATAGATCCCACCTACAATAGAGCCTAAAAAAATATTGGTGCGTAATAGTGGGCCAAACACATAGATGAAGAATGGGGCAAATAACACCAGCATCCCGGTGATAATCCACAGTAAGTGTTTTCTTAGCCCCAGCTTGTCTGACAGCAAGCCGAATATCGGTTGAAACAGCAATGAGAAGAAGGAGATGCAGGCAAAGATAATACCGGTATCGCTTTTGCTGACCTGATTAATGTCATGCAGCCAGATAGGGAAAAACGGAAAATAGGCCCCCATGATGAAAAAGTAGAAGAAGAAAAACAACCCAAACATCCAGAAGTTAGTATTTTTTAAATAGTACATGCGAATTCCTTGTGCAAAACCCAAGCGCGTTTTGAGTTCTTCTTCAAGTACGCGACATTATTTATATATGTATCGGGTAAGAGATAATTATTTTTCTGTACTCTAAATAATTCGAGTTGCATTATGGCGATAAAGTCGCTAACCCCCAGTCACATAGATAGCTATGTAACTAGGGTAAACAAATACAACTAAAACTAAAGTGATTAAATGTTATTCGCCGTATTGCCAAACCAACTTATAGTTATAGTGTTCAGCATCCAGGATAAAGTCAGGGCTCACGCTCGGGCTCCATGAGTCATCGCCGCCGACCCCCATATGGAAACCATCGATATTGACCCAAACCCCTTGCTCCGCATGCAACAAATGGTTATGCGAGGTATCGGCTAATTGCTGCTGGCTATAACGGCTGAGGCCAAAGTGGAAATTCCCCTGCCACTGCCACTGCCCAAAACTCAGTTGGCGAGTATTACAACGCAGCCCATTCTCCGTTGGGAAAATGTACGGCGTATGGAGCTCAGAAAGCGGTAACGTCCAGCGTCCAAGCTGAGCAGAAAGCTGACGGTCAGGATAGTTTTCGTGGGGGCCTAACCCCAGCCATGTTGCCTGTTCAGCAATATCCGCAAGTTGGCAGCTCAGCCCAATACGCGCTGGTGCCGGAATACCATGGGCCACATCAACATCGACATCAATATGCAATTTACCCCGGAGGTCGATCAGATAGGTCTTGCGGCTGATAAACATGATGTCGTTTTGGTAGGCATAGGCATGGGTGGTACGGATCTGCACACCTTGCGAAATCGCATCGGCTTCGCACTGCAGCAAGCGCGTTTCTAACGCATACATCCCCGCCTTCTTCCAGCGTTCTACCCACGCATTAGGATCGATACGGGCGGCATCGCTTACCCCAATATCATTATCCAGCGGTGCTCGGGTAAAGTTATCGCGAAGCGGCGCCAACAGAGAGGCTTTTTCATCCTGCCACCACTGTTCAAGCAGACCGGTTTGCCGATTGAACAACCAGCGCTGTGTACCCCATTCAACACTGAAGGCATCATTGCGCTCGCTCAACCGAGGTGGCTGTGCCTGAACATTACTGTTATCGGTTGGCAAAGCTAATGACCGCGCTAAACGCCACTGGTCCCAGGCGCAGCGATGATGTTCTTCAGACCATGCCGTCGCCTTCATTTGGCGAACCTCGACGTTCAGCCACAGTTCGCCACTACCGTTCAGTTCGGGAATATCACCCAGTACTATTTTCTGCGTACCCTGTGCAGGTAGGGACAATTCAGCCTCGCCCTGCGCAATAGCTTTTCCGTCTAAAGCGATGTTCCAATAAAGCCGTTCGTTATCACTGGTACGGAACAAATATTCGCTGCTCACTTCAACCGTTAACGGCTGCTGTTCCAGCAACTGGAACTGGAAAAATTGTTGGGCGCGCTGCGCTTCAAACAGTGCCGGATGCGGACTGCGATCGGGGAATACCAATCCGTTCAGACAGAATTGGCGATCGTTAGGCGTATCGCCGAAGTCGCCACCATAGGCCCAGTAAGATTGGCCGTCATCACCAATACGCGTCAACGCCTGATCGACCCAATCCCAGACAAAGCCGCCCTGCAACCGTGGATGTTTACGGAAAGCCTGCCAATAGCGATCAAAACCACCAAAGCTGTTACCCATTGCGTGGGCGTATTCGCAAAGGATCAGCGGGCGCTGTTCATCCGGTAAACCGATCCACTTCTTGATCGACCATTTTGGCACCGCTGGAAAGGGTTGATCCTGTTCAACTCGTGCGTACATCGGGCAGATAATATCCGTTGCCGTCGAGTTGGCACCGCCGCCTTCATATTGTACCGGGCGGGTAGGATCCTGGCTTTTCACCCAGCGATACAGTGCATCATGGTTGGTGCCGTGGCCGGATTCATTACCCAGCGACCAAATGATAATACAGGCGTGGTTGCGGTCGCGTTGCACCATACGCGTCACCCGCTCGCTCATGGCGTGCAGCCAAAGCGGATCATCGGTAAGCCGGTTCATCGGTTGCATACCGTGGGTTTCAATGTTGGCTTCGTCCACCACATACAGACCGTAGCGATCGCAAAGCTTGTACCACAGTGGGTGGTTCGGATAGTGGGAACAGCGCACGGCGTTGAAGTTATGCTGCTTCATCAGCAGGATATCCTGGCGCATGGTGGCCTCATCCATCACCTGGCCGTGTTCAGGATGATGCTCATGGCGGTTGGTGCCGCGGATCAACAACGGCTGGCCATTAAGCTTCAGTAAACCGTTACTGATTTCAACCTGGCGGAAACCCACGTCATAGGCCTCGGCCTCCACCAACTCCCCCGTTGGCGAGAGCAACAGGACTACTGCACGATACAGTTCCGGCGTCTCTGCACTCCATAAGGCCGGTTGCTCCACCGGCAAGCGCAGGGTAGTGCGCTCATCATAAGCGCCGCGCTCATCAATAATCTCACTGCCAAAGGCCTGAGTTTTCTCGGCGATCAGGGTATCTTTACGCCACAGTTGCACCTGCACCCGGTGCTGTTGCGGCTGATGAGCTCGCACCTCTACCACCAGTTCCCCTCGGCGGAAACTGTCGCTCAATGGGGTGGTAATATGGATGTCGCTCAGGTGAGTGGCGGGTTTATGCAACAGGCTGACGTCGCGGAAAATCCCGCTCATGCGCCACATGTCCTGATCTTCCAGATAACTGCCGTCGCACCAGCGCAATACCATCACCGCCAGCCGGTTTTCCCCTGGGACCAACACCTCGCTGAGATCGAATTCAGCAGGTAAACGGCTGTCTTGCGAATAGCCAACCCAG
The DNA here is from genome assembly GCF_044865145.1 of Serratia aquatilis. Taxonomy (NCBI): domain Bacteria; kingdom Pseudomonadati; phylum Pseudomonadota; class Gammaproteobacteria; order Enterobacterales; family Yersiniaceae; genus Serratia; species Serratia aquatilis. The sequence goes on from NZ_CP173186.1 coordinate 4,109,643, forward strand.
TTACCATTGCACCACAGGTAAAAGGCAGAATTAACGCCATCGAAAATAATCCGGGTTTGCCCCTGCGCTAACCACAATTCATCAACATTAAATGTGAGCGAGTAACATCCAGTAGGGTTTTCTGCAGGAACAAATGGGGGATTAACCGGGATCGGATAGGTGACATTGGTATAAATGGGTGCATCGTAGCCTGCCAGTTGCCAGTTTGACGGCACCTGCAATTCATCCGCGCTGTCCAGATCGCTCTGTAGCCATGCCTCCGGGACTAACTCTGGCTGGCTAAAATAGCTAAACTTCCAGTTGCCATTTAATGAAATCGACTGGGTTGAAGCCTTATCTTCCCGGGCATCTTGCTCATTACGCCAACTTTGAAATGGCGGGTGTGCCGGCAGGCGACGATATTGCGTACAGGCAGGATTTTCCCAGTCTCGACGAGATAAAACAGCACTGAGTGATTGCCCTGGTTGAGATGAATTCATACTGCACCCCTAAAATGTTATGCGCTCACAATTAATGATAAAATGAACAACATACGCAGAGGTGTAAAGCAAATATCCTTGGGAAAGCGAGGTCAGTCACAAATTCAGCCGGGGACCGGTACCGATCCCTTAGTTTGGCTGCTATTTTCCATCGAGCGCGGAGATTTGGTGGGCGATACGCAGCAACTCCTGAGATAAACTTTGCAACGATACCTTTTCTTGACTCGCTGCCGCTGTTGTATGCCTTTGCACCAAGCGAGTCGCCAAGCGCAAAGAGCCAACCTGAGACTTATGCTGCCCTTCCAGACACTGGACCAGGCGTTTAACGCTTTCCTGCCCCAACATGCGAAAATCTTGCTTAATCGTGGTCAGCGGCGGGTAATAGCAAGCGCTATCTTCGGTATCATCATAGCCAACTACCGACATTTGCGCCGGAATTTGTAACCCGTACTCCTGCAATGCTCGCAGTACGCCCAGTGCCATCTGATCGTTTGCAACCAATATCGCCGTAGGGTGTTTTGCCAAGCTTAAAATCTGCCCGGCCAACTGGTAGCCGGAAGCCGCACTCCAATCACCATGCAGCACAGAACAAGGCTTCAACTGATGTTCTGCTAGCGTAGCCAGCCACCCCTGATAGCGTAACCGTGCCGAAATCGAGGCCAACGGCCCGGTAATCAGTGCGATATCTCGATGCCCAAGAGCAACGACGTGTTCGACCCCTTGACGAGCACCTTCATGCGGATCAAACAGAATACTGGATACGTCACAATCGGGATCAACGTCCAAAAATAGCGCAGGCACCTCGCCACAAGTTTGCACAATAGCCTGGGAATCTTCAGTACTGAGAGAAACATTAATCAACAAGCCATCTACCCGCTGCGACAACAGCTCGTTTATCGAAGAGCGACAGGCTTGGACGCTGAGATCTTCTACCATGGAAATCACCACGTTAAATCCCATCTGGTTAGCCTGGGTTTTAATTGCCGAAGCAATTTGCGAAGGGGCATGCAGTGCCAGTTCGGTGGTTGCCAGCCCCAACGTAAAACTCTGTTTACCCGCAAGTTGCTGGGCGACACGGTTTGGTACGTAATTCAGCGCAGCCATTGCCTGCTCGACCTTCGCGCGGGTTTTACCCGAAACGTGTTCAGCACGATTTAATACCCGTGACACAGTTTGATACGACACGCCGGCATAGTCGGCGACGTCATTAAGCGTGACAGATTTAGGCTTCATACAGTTTCCCGCGTCGATTAATTCCAAGAAATCAAGCTAGGCTGTGTCCCTTAGCTGTCCGTGGTGCCGTCGCAGACCCAAAAGCCCATTACCAAGGCGGAGGGCGAAGGGCAGAGTGGCCCTCTGTTCAAGCCCGACAACGCAGAGAATGGGCTTTTGGGGCGCGACCCGCAGGGCTGGGGCCAGTTAAGGGACACAGCCTAATGGATATCAATCATAGCAGGTTAGGAAGCTTTCCAAGTAGGTGTTATTGGTGCAAGGGGCATGGTCGGCGGGCAGAAACCACCGTAGCTGCATGGATAAGTAAACCAGGCTGTGTCCCTTAACTGGACGCGAGCGCTGCTGGCGGGCAATTAAGGGACACAGCCTAGGCCTATAACCAGTTAACTCGGTTTATCTTGTTGAACACGAGAACCAATTGGTAGCCCAAAAGAGGGAAGCCCATTGGCATGCCAGCCAAAAGGCTGCATATGGATTTCACGCGCCCACCCTGCGCCTTTGAATTTTGCAGCGTGGTAAATCAACCAAGATTGACCGAGATTATCGGTAAAAAAGCCATTATGCCCTGGGCCATAGATATCGGCAGATTCATTCTTGCTAAAGACTGGGGTTGGATGCTTGCTCCAATTGGCCGCCACCATCGGGTCACCGCCGTTGAAAAGCAGCAAGCCAAGGCAATAATCATCTGTCCAACTTCCGCTGGCAGAGTAAACAATAAACGCTTGTCCTTTAGGATTTAACAACACCTGTGGTGCTTCGTTAACCTGTGGTGTTCCAACCTGTTCCCACACAAATTCTGGCCTGGATAATTCGACGCGTTCCCCAATTAATTGCCACGGGGTAGCCATTCTGGCGATATAAAGACGCTGCTGTTCATTAGTATCGCCTTCCCAACCCGACCAGATAAAGTAACGTTTTCCTGCAAACTCGAAAATAGTGCCATCAATAGCCCATTTATCACTGGCATCCGCTATTTTTCCTGACTGGGTTGCCGCAGGATAATGATAATCACTGAACGGATCGCTATTTTCTGATTGCAGTACATACATACGTTGCTTGGTCATATCACCTGCAGACGCGGCAAAATAGATGTACCAACGGCCATCCAGATAATGTAACTCAGGTGCCCAGACATGCTCGCTATTCACACTATTGGGTTTAGGCATCCATACTACTTTCTGTTCAGCATTATCCAGATCGCTCAAATCTGTTGTGCGCCATAGTGTGATATTGCTCGCCGTGGTTTGGGTGTAGTAATAATAACCATCACTATGATGTACTACCCACGGATCTGCTCCATCACTCAGGATAGGGTTAGTAAACGTCGTATTGGCCTGTAATGGCATGATATTTCCCATCATTAATAAAATAAAGATCCCCATCCAATGCGTTACCTGATGCTTCATATTCCTTTCCATCTGGATGTATCCTTTATACCCGTAGCCCTTCAAGCTGCATGGGCGTTGGCTGCGTCCAACTACTCGGCCCGCCCGGGGCCAGCGCAAGCGCTGTTCAAAAACGCATTGCGTTTTTCAGACTGCTGACAAACCCCGTTATTAGGGAGAGCGTGCCGATGGGGTCGTAACGGCGTAAGCCGTCGGAGCGCCCCTCGGTGCGCTAGGCCCGGGTATCTCGGGTCAGAAGGCGACTTTGTCATCAACCTCGTTTTTGTCATGCAACTCGAATTATTTAGAATATGTTGTCAGCAACGTAGCGTTTTACCGTCTTTGTCAAACAGGTGAATATGCTCAAGCGCGATCGACAAAGAAATGGCTTCATGGCATTCCGGTATACGGGAGTCGGTATTTATCTTTACCAACAGCAAGGGATCTACTCCGGGACATTGAACATGCAAAAATGCTGAATCCCCGAGATTCTCTACCAGCGAAACGTGGCCTCGAAGATGACCTTCGCTGCTATTCTCCTCCACTACCGTCAGGTGTTCCGGGCGAATACCCAACTTTATTTGTTGATGTCCAGTACAGTCAAACCTGGCCTTGGCAATCTGGATAGCAGTGTCATTCCCTAGCTCAAGATGCCATGCGTGATCTTTTTCTGCGTTTACTCTGGTTGTTAGAATATTCATTCTTGGGGTTCCCAGAAAAGTCGCAACAAACTCGGTAGCAGGACGCTGATAGAGCGCAACCGGGGAACCAACCTGCTCGATATATCCTTTATTGAAGACCACAATCCTATCGCCCAAGGTCATGGCTTCTACTTGGTCATGGGTGACGTAGATCATGGTTGTGCCCAATTTCTGATGCAAGCGCGCCAACTCTGTACGCATTTTTCCTCTCAGCGACGCGTCAAGATTAGAAAGCGGCTCATCAAACAGGAATACCTCGGGTTCACGGACGATGGCTCGGCCAATCGCTACCCGCTGCCGCTGCCCGCCGGAAAGCTCTGCCGGTTTGCGCTTCAGCAAATGTGCCAATTGCAGGGTTTCCGCCACCTTATTAACTTTAATGGCGATCTCTTTCTTGGAAGTTTTATTGAACAACAAGGAAAAACCCATGTTTTCCTCTACCGTCAGGTGCGGATAGAGCGCGTAAGATTGGAAGACCATCGCGACTCCCCGTTTTGCAGCTTCAAGCTTGTTCGCCAGCTTGTCGCCAATATGAACCTCACCAGCAGTAATCTCTTCCAGCCCCGCGATCATCCGCAGCAGCGTTGACTTACCACAACCGGAAGGACCAACAAATACAACAAACTCCCCCTTGTTAATTTTCAGATTAACGTTATGGATGACTTGATTTCCGTCGGGATAAATTTTCTTCACATCGTTCAATATTACACTAGACATTCTCTTGATCTCTTTCACCAACCTCAATGAGGCTGTAATAACGTGGGGAACCGCTCAGGTTACCAAGCTAACCCAAACATTCATTTAACCTTTCAGCCCAGTCGCGGCGAGGAAACCCGAAGCCACCCTCTTTTGGAAAAGCACATAAATAATCGCAACTGGCATACCACCAATCAGCGCAGATGCCATATTCTGTGCATATCTGACTCCATAGCTGTCATTCAATTGGGTCAAGCCAATAGGGATCGTCATATTCTCGGTAGAGCTGATCACAAGGAATGGCCAGAGGAAATTATTCCATGCACCGATAAAGGTAATAATTGCCATGGCATAAATAATATTCTTCGAAAGTGGAATATATACTTTCAATAGAACCTGGAGTTCGCTGGCACCGTCAAGGATCGCCGCTTCACGAAAATCCTTGGGAACCTGATCAAAGAAGCGTTTGAATACAAAAAGCACCATAGGCGAGACAATCTGCGGCAGAATGATCCCCCCGAGCGAGTCAACCAACCCCATATGATAAATCTGTCGAAACAGTGGAATGACCAACGCCTCAAAGGGAAAAATAATCCCGAACATACAGGTCCAGAAAATCAGGTTGGCGCCCCGGAATCTGAGTTGCGAAAAGCTATAGGCCGCCAGCACGGTAATCAGCAAAGTCACACCGGTAATCGCTAAAGAGGTGACGACGCTGTTCATGAAGAATGTGGGTAAGCTCCCGAAGGTCAACACATTGACGAACGCTTCAACGGTGGAAGGATCGGGTAGCCATTGTAACCCGGAGACAGTTTGTGCCTCTGAACGCAATGCCGTACTGAACGCCCACAGCAGTGGGCTGCTCCAAAGAAAGCACAGTAGCAGAGTCAATATTGCGGCCAGCAGGGAACTAAGCTTTATATTCATCTTAACTCCGACGATTCATAAAACGGCTAAGCAAAGATTGCAGTAACAGGATCAGCAATATAATTAATACGAAAGTCACCGCGATAGCCGAAGCATAACCGGCATTTTGATTGACGAATCCCGTTTCATACATGTAATGGAGCACGACTTTCGTACTGTCAAATGGCCCTCCCCCTGTAAGCAGGTAGGTCTGACCAAATATTTTCAACGATGCAACCAGTTGCAAACCAAATACCATCAAGGTAACCGGACGTAATTGCCGCCAGGTAATGTAGCGAAATGTTCCCCAGCGCGTCGCACCATCCAATCCCGCGGCTTCATAAAGATCTTGAGGAATATTTTTTAATGCTGCGAGGAACAGTAATACGTTGAAACCAACCGTCCACCAGATGGTGGCAAGTGCCACCATCGGCATGGCAAAGTCAGGATCGTTAAACCACGCAATCTGGGTACCAGCAACAAGGTTCACTACCCCAAAGGTTGGATGTAACATCCAGCTGGAGATCATTGCCATCACGGCGATCGGCAAGATATTGGGAATGAAAAAAATAGCCTGCACCGTGCTGGCAAAGTAGCTCAAGCGGTTGATCAACATTGCCATGACCAACCCTAGAGCCGTGAGTGGGACCACCGTCAGCAGCGAGAAGTACCCAGTATGCAACATCGCATACCAAAAACCAGGATCCTGCAACAGTTCAACATAGTTGGCTAACCCAACATAACCGTGTGTTTCTGTTAAGCCGCTATCGGTAAAGCTGAGCTGCAATGTCTGCAGTGCAGGCAATACAAAAAAGAGCACGAATGCCAGTAAAAATGGCATTAACATCATCCAAGGTATCAATGCCTTACCTGCACTAGCTGAGATTGTTTTTTGTCCGTCTTGGTTATGCATACCTGAGTACCACCGTTTAAAAAAGCTGCCGCTTATAACCCTCTGGCTTTCGCTACGCAGTGTATTAGCGAGCGGGGCGGTTCATAAATTTACCCGCATCGCGCTCAAACATTTGCAGGGCCTTTTCCGGTGCAAGCTGGCCTGTCAACGCGGCTGGAAAATACTTGGAAGCGGTTGCCTGTAGAGGACCGGCTGCGCCACTGTACCAACCATCGGGTTCATAGACGATGTGGCTTGCTGTTGCGGTGGCATAGTCATTCACCAGCGGCATCGCTTTAAATGCTTCAGTGTTCACCGCTGGCTCAAAAGCAGGAATGTGACCACCTTCGGCCCAGGTAAGCGCATGTTCGTTGACATAGGTGGCAAACTTCACGATACCCAGCATCTTCTCTGCCGTGATCGGCTTCCCTTTGTTATTTGGAATGGCGATAGCATGCGAGTCAGCCCAGACGGCTGGGTTGCCATCAAAGAATGCAGGAAGCGGAGCAACGCCAATATCCATAGCTTGCTGCTTGTTATTCATCTTATCCATGACCGAAGGGATCTCCCACACACCGTTAAGCATGAAGGCTGAATGCCCGGTCAAGAATTCAGTCGTTGAGGAAGAGTAATCCAATCCCTTGGTGGCATAACCCTTTGAGTACCAATTTGCCATGGCGTCCATCGCTTTTTTACCGGCTTCACCGAAGACGAACTGGTTGTTCTGGATGGTTTGCGCGCCTTGCTGGCGAATCATTGATAGCCATAGCCGATAAGGCATGTAGGACATGGGGGAAGTTTCCATGCTAAGCCCGATGGCACCGGTTTGTTTGACACTCTCAAGTGCTGCGTTGAACTGTTCTAAAGAGACAATCGGTTTAAGTTTTCCCTGCTCATCCAAAAGACCGGCTTTACGGACAATATCCTTGTTGTAGTAGAGAACTAGCGCATGGGTATCAATCGGCAAGGCATAGTTTTTACCTTCGACGGTACTTTGCTGCCAAAGCAATGGGAAAATTTTGTTAGAGTCATAGTTAGCACCTTTTAGTGCTGCTACCGTGATGGGTTCTAAGCCATTAGTTTGCGTAAAACCGGAAATCTTGGACAAATGAATAGTCGCCATATCTGGGCCACTGCCCAGTGAGGTCGCTGTTTTCAATTTAGTGTAGAAAGGCTCCCCCCAGTTCAACACGGTTGTTTCAATTTTGTATTCCTCCTGGCTGGCATTAAAACCCTCAACCAAGGTTTTCATACGCGCGCCATCACCACCATTCAGCAGTGTCCAGTATTGGAGCGTGGTCTGTGCCATCACTATCGGGGATAATATTGTTCCCACAGTCAATAATAACCACAATTTTGATTTATTCATTTTTTCATTATCCTTTTATTAAATCAGAAAAATAAATTCACTTACTTGGCATATAGGGATTGCAAAAAAGCACCTAGCTATTACCACCATGCTTCCCACATTGCCCCAACGTTTAAAGCATTCAGCCGGGTATCATCATTATTAAGGATGTTTTTGTTACGCTTATTATCTACCTCACCTGCGGTTACATAGAAACGCAACATCGGTCTGAAGCTTGGCCCCATACCAATGGAGATATTTTGCGAAAGAGTCGCTTTCCAACCTGAATTCCTGCCACCCTCTGAATAATCAACGATCTGATATCCTGTCTCAAACCATGTAGAATGAACGTCATTCCAAAAATACATAGGGCGAACAATAACCCCGTAATTAGTTCTATTATCTTTTTCATTACCATCAATATGGAAATCATGATAGGCCAGCAAATACTCGACAGAGGCTTTCTCAGAGAAATTAACACTCCCTTCTGCACTGGCAAAAATAGTCGTCAGGTCTTCTGTTTTCCAATAAACGCTATTATCAGCATGATTACTGTAACGCACTATCAGCCGGTTATAACCATGTTCCCAACCGCGCCCAAGCACCAACGCACTCTGCCAGGCATTCAACCTTTTATCTTTATCAACCGCTTTTGAATCAAAACCGTAGTTGCCATACAACTCAAGATCGGCAACCCCTAAATCGATGTTATACAGCTTCGATGTCAGTGCATAATGCCCGCTATCACCAACACCGCCGCCCCCGGTACAGGTAACACGTGAGGGATTGGGGTTATTATTATCGCTTACAAGACGTGGATCACACCATTCCACCGCACTGACTACCCCTAACTCCAGTTTGGTCGAGCCTAATTCAAGATTTTTGATACCAGCACCCTGACCATCATAATTCATCACCATGTAGTCATTAATGCCCTGCTGTAAGCGCTGATGGAAATCACGCCCCGCCCAAATATAAGCATTTGGCTGAGAATCGAGTACCTGTGTCACGCCTGCATAACTTTTCTTCAGATTGACCTCATCCCCCCAGTGATCAATCATCACGTTCACATCCCAGATAGCCCCCTGCTCGCTACGGAAAAATTTGGTAACCTGGAATTCCCCCCCGTTACCTTCATTACCTAAACGCCCTAGCGATGAAGCACCGTTAAAAGAACCATCAACACCAACATATTTCAAGTCATCCGCCTGATAATGAGCCCCATAGCGTGCATAGCCTGAGAACACCACTCTATTAGGATCTTCTTTATCTGATTTTTCTTTTGGTTGAGGCTGAACTTTAAGATCGGAAACTTCGCCATAAACCGGCTTCTCTTCTACAGCCTTTTTATCAGCCATTGCAGCTTCTAGCTTCTCTTGTCTTTCATTAAGGGCTTTCTCAACTGCAGCGGCAACTATTTTATTCAGTTCACTGCGAGAGACCATATCATCGCTCGCTGCGATGGCACCAAAGGAAAACAAGGCTGAAGCAGCCAACGGTAATACTTTCAAGGAGGCCATTAGATATCCTTTCTGTTTAGTTATTTCCGTTACCATTTAAAAACGGTACGGTGGGTAGTTGTGGGCAGTTATACCCTTCATACTTCAAGTTGCTTGGGTGTTGGCTGCGCTTACTCACCCCAGTCACATAGTTATCTATGCTCCTGGGGCCTCGTAAGCTTGCCGCCTACAAGCAACTCGAATTTTTTTGGTATAGCTCATTCCAGAACCTCATCCTGTATGCTGGTGCAATGCAAATATGCCCCTACAGATTTATCGTCCAGAAAGGCCATTGACTGACTTCAATGGCTTAAACTGAGTCTGTTACGGTCTGGTGGACCTTGAATGATTTTGGATATGACTAAAGCGGCGTTAATTATCCCGCTCGTGGATGTAAACCAACTTTACTCAAGCGAGTGACAAGCTCCATTTCCGTCTTACGGAAAGGAATACCATGCTCGTCAAAAACGTCATGGAACCAAAGATGGGCATAATCTTCACGCTTCTGTAACACCACCGGCCATGGCATAAAGGTTTGGGTTTTACCGCGTACTAACCCCCATTGATAAGGCACAACATTGCATGCATGCATGAGTGGGAGTTGTTCCTCAAAATTGCTACCTACATGGCGTGCCAGCCATTCAGTGCAGAAGATCGGGCGGCCAAACTGTTCCATATAGCGCAGCACCCGAACCATTTTGGATGTGGCAATGTAGGCATGGAAACTGACCACGTCCGATAGTTTGAGAGCAGCCTGATCAATCGGATGCTGAAAAATCTCTTCATCAGGTTGATCCTCGTCCTGCGGTAGGTGCCATGCACCAACGGTCAAAGGTTGTGTCGGGTTTTCCTCACGCGCCCAACCGAATGCTCGCGTCATCAGCTCCAACGCGAATTTTTCCAGCTTTTCGTGATACAGAACTTCTGTTATCCCGGTGGCGAAGGTGCCGCGGTTGCCCGGCTCGTTGTACAAGTCCCATACCACGATGCGTTTATCATCACGGAATGTCTTCACGATATCGCGGATATAACTTTCAATTTCTGGCCAGATACTCTGATCGCAAACCTTATCACGCCCAGGACTGGCCGCAGCCTGGCTATTATGCTTGCCTGGAATAGGAGCCTTTTGAGGGCCAAGATAAGGCTCATCACCTGAAAAACTGCAGTCATCCATCAGCGTCAGCATTACTCGGATGCCATGGTTTTCAGCAATCCCGAGGAAGGTATCAATACGCGTTAACAGCCCTACGCGATCATGTTGCCAGACGATAAAAGGCAGGTTGATGCGCAGGGTGTTGTAACCCACCTGTGCGGCCCAGCCCAGTTCTTCGTCAATAATAGGGGTATTGAATGTTTCAGCCTGCCAGATGTCGGTCCAGTTCACTGCTGAACGCGGCAGGTAGTTAAACCCGCACATCCATCCCTGCTGCCGATACCAGTCATTTGCCTGCTCTTTACTCCACTGTTGGTGCATAACTACTCCTGAGAACAATACCGTCATTAATAATATTAGCTAATTTTTATTAGTAATAGAGGAAGACAGCAACCCCAGGCTGAAGAAATTGTAAACACCATCACACTTCTGTTATTCACCAGTGGGTGAAATGTGACGGCATACTCACTGTGATATAGTGCTACCAGGCAGGCAGAAGATGATGAATGCACATGGAAAAGAAAAACAAAGTCACTATGAATGATATTGCACGCGAAGCGGGCGTATCTCAGGCTACGGTGTCGTTGATACTGAACAATGCGCAGAGCATCAAACTTAGTGATGAGACACGCTCACGGGTCATTAATACTGCGCAAATGCTAGGCTACAAAAAGATACCTTCACCAGAGAAAGTGGATGGGCAGGAAGAAATAGCTATTATTATCAATGCAATGCCCAGCTATGACCCTTTTGTTGACGCACTCGCTCAGGCTCGTGAAGCGGCTTGGCGCAATGATAGTCTGTTAACCATTTACGACTACGATGATGATATAGCGCTAGCGTTACGTATCATCAGGCAGCTTGAACAACGTAGCTGTGCCGGTATTATCCTCGCCTCTCCGATTACACGTTGCATCGATTTTTCGTTTTTCGACCGCTGCACCGCTCTGCCCCTGGTTCTCCTAAACGTCTATGACCGAGCCTATCCCCTCCAGTCAACATTTTTACCCGATGACTACGCCAATGCATTGCAGGTTACCCGCCACCTGATCAATCAGGGGGCAAGGCGTATCGCTCATATCATGGGGGATGACTGGATGGATGCGTCGCATCATCGTCTTTCCGGGTATAGAGCAGCTCTTGAACATGCGAATATCCCATTTGATGAAGCGCTAGTGGTAAAAACCAATTGGCGATTGGATGAAACACATCAGGCAACCAAAAAAGTCATGCAGCTTTCCTCTCGACCCGATGCAATTTTTTGCTCCAGTGACTGGATGACCTTGGGGTGTTATCAGGCCTTGGCAGAAATGGAAATAAAAGTGCCACAAGACATTCTGATAGCTGGGTATGACGATCAGCGGATTGCAGAACAACTGATGCCCAAGCTGACTAGCGTGCAGTTGCCTTACGCCGAATTGGGTCGCGCAGCAGTGGAATATCTCTGCCAAGGAGAGTACATCTCAACACACGTTAAGATGGCCGGGAAATTACAAATTCGCGGTTCAACACAGCGGTAATTTTATATTTACACAAACAACCAAGTTGTATAGCGAAAAACAGGTTAGGCTGTGTCACGCTAGGGCTGTTTACTGGTCATTCTGCACAGATAGTTACCCCGAAAGAACAGCGCCCGCTGAACCTTCGGGAACATCCACTTAACTACGTACCAGATCGTCGCCGTAACCGATCCATTTATAGGTGGTCAAGGCATCTAACCCCATTGGGCCACGGGCATGAAGCTTCTGGGTGCTGACCGCTACTTCCGCCCCCAAGCCAAACTGTCCACCGTCGGTAAAGCGAGTGCTGGCATTGACATACACGGCAGAAGAATCCACCGCGCGGACAAAATACTCGGCGTGACTTAGGGAGCGCGTCAGAATGGCATCCGAATGGCTGGTACCATGCTCACGAATATGTTCAATAGCCTGATCGATATCATCCACCAGCGTCACATTCAGATCCAGTGATAGCCACTCGTCGTTATAATCCTTCGCTTCAACCGCTACCACCGTTGCTGGCCCTTGCTGCAATAGCGGCATTGCGTTGTCGCTGGCGTGCAAGGTCACCCCTACCGCCGCCATACGCGCGCTCAATACCGGCAGGAAGCTGTTAGCGATGGTACGGTTGACCAACAGAGTCTCTACCGAGTTACAGGCGCTTGGGCGCTGGATCTTGGCATTTTCGATAACCGCCAGCGCTTTGTCGTAATCCGCGCAGTCATCCACGTAGATATGACACACGCCGATCCCGCCGGTGATCACAGGAATGGTCGATTGTTCGCGGCACAGCTTATGCAAACCGGCACCGCCACGTGGGATCAGCATATCGACATAGCGATCGAGACGTAATAGTTCATTCACCAGCGCCCGATCCGGGCTTTCAATTGCCTGTACCGCAGCCGCTGGCAAGCCACACTGTTCAAGCGCTTGCTGGATCACTTTTACCGTGGCCTGATTGGTGTGATGCGTCTCTTTGCCGCCACGCAAGATCACCGCATTACCGGTTTTCAGGCACAAGCTGGCGACGTCGATAGTAACGTTAGGGCGCGCTTCATAAATCACGCCGATCACGCCGAGCGGCACGCGACGGCGTTCCAGCTTAAGGCCGCTGTCAAGTAAATCACCGTCCAATACGCGGCCTACCGGATCGCTCAAGCGGCATACCTGGCGCACGTCGTTGGCTATCGCTGCCAAACGCGCGGGGGTCAGTAGCAGACGATCCAACAGAGCTTCACTCATCCCCGTCGCACGTGCCTGCGCCATATCCTGCTCATTCGCCAGCAGAATCGCTTCACTGTCGGCTTCCAGCTTGTCGGCCATCACTGCCAACACCTGGTTTTTTTTCGCGGTGCTCAGTACTGCCAATTGCCAAGAGGCACGCTTGGCCGCCTTTCCCATCTGCTCGAGCATGTTAACTCCTTAACTGACGATCATATCGTCACGGTGCACGGCTACCGGGCCGTATTCATAGCCCAGAATGTCACTGATTTCCTGCGAGTGGTACCCGGCAATCATGCGCATCGCGTCGCTGTTATAGCGGCTGACGCCATGGGCCAAGTCGCGCCCCGCCAGATTGCAGATGCGGATAACCTCGCCGCGGGAGAAATCACCTTTTACCTCGCGGATGCCCTTCGGTAAGAGTGAGCTGCCACGGGCCATCATGGCTTCTACCGCACCATCATCAATGGTGATTTCACCAGCAGGAGGCGCGCCAAAGATCCAGCGTTTGCGGTTCTCCAGTGGGGTTTCCTGTGCATGGAAGCGGGTACCCACCGGGTTACCTTCTATCACTTCAGCAATCACGCCCGGCTGGTTGCCCGCAGCAATAATCACGTCGATCCCTGCACGGCAGGCTACGTCCGCTGCCTGCAATTTGGTGCCCATGCCGCCAGTGCCAAGACCAGAAACGCTATCGCCCGCAATCGCACGCAATGCGTCGTCAATACTGTAAACTTCACGGATCAGCTCTGCCGAAGGATTACTTCGCGGATCGGCGGTGTACAACCCCTGTTGATCGGTCAACAATAACAGTTTATCCGCACCTGCCAGAATGGCCGCCAGCGCCGATAGATTGTCGTTATCACCCACCTTGATCTCTGCCGTAGCAACCGCGTCGTTCTCATTAATCACCGGTACTATACGGTTATCAAGCAGTGCGCTCATGGTGTCACGTGCATTGAGGAATCTTTCGCGATCCTCCATGTCAGCACGGGTCAGCAGCATCTGCCCAATATGGATGCCGTAGATGGAGAAAAGCTGCTCCCACAGTTGGATCAGACGGCTCTGCCCAACGGCTGCCAGCAACTGTTTGGAGGCGATGGTGGCGGGTAATTCTGGATAACCCAAATGCTCGCGCCCAGCGGCAATCGCCCCGGAAGTAACAATAACAATGCGGTGGCCCGCTGCATGTTGGCGCGCACATTGGCGAACCAGTTCAACAATATGGGCACGATTCAGACGCAGCGAACCGCCGGTCAACACGCTGGTGCCCAATTTCACAACCAATGTCTGGCTGCCTTTCATATAGGTCTCTTCCATTGGAATAAGAAATATACTCGTCATACTTCAAGTTGCCTGGGTGTTGGCTGCATCTAACTACTCGGCCCGTCCATGGGCCTCGCCCCTCCGGGGCCGCTGCAAGCAGCGTTCAAATCTGCTCCAGGCAGATTTGTCGCACCAGTCACATAGTGGGCTATGCTCCTGGCAGATTATAAGCCTCTTCCCTGAGGCTCACCCTTCGGGCCAACGCAAGCGCTGTTCAAATCTGTTCCAGACAGATTTGTCTCGGACTTGCCGCCTACATGCAACTCGAATTATTTAGAGTATAACTGCAAAGGACTTTGTAACAGGAGAGGCGCGTTATGCCAACAGGCACAACGCGATTTAAACGGAATTCTAAGGTGAAAATGATCTAGGCGGAGAGTTTTATTGGTTGATCATCGAAATCATCAGCGGGTTCCAATACCAATTCCATGGTCGCCAACAGTTCGCCCAAACGGCGATGGAAGTCACGCAACGTAGTTTCCAGCTTCTCTTTTACTTCTGCATCTTTGATCTTTTCCGGTTTCCACTGCCCTTCTTTATCGAAAAAGCCAAAACGGTAGGAATAAATAAAGCGAGGCCCGTCCGCTTGCAGTTCAAGCCACCATCCCCAGAATTCACGCTTTTCCGGCGACGGTTTTACATTGACGCAAACCGCTAAACAATCAAAGAAAAAACGGTCGTTCTCGCATTGTCCTTCGCGCAAATAAGGCCCCAGACTGGCAAAGCGCTTCATTAAACGGCTCTTCGGGTGGCCACTCGGTAACGTCATTTTCAACCTCCTCATTGTATACCCGTCGCCCTTCAAGCTGCAGGAGAGTTGGGTGCATTACTCATCCCTTTGCGAGCGCTGTAAGCAGCATTACCGCCTGCCTGTAACTGGAAGTAACTTGGGTATAATCCATTCTTTTTAACAAACTGCTAAAAATTAGCAACTGATTAGCGCATTTTATCTCTAAGCCAATCACAGATCTGCAACAGGGATTGGTGGAAACCCTGATAAACCGGTGTACGAGGAACAGAAATCAACTTGCCGTTCAATGAAGAAGAAACTATCAACTGCGACTCTTCTTTCGGACTGAGCGGGTCCCCTTCCCAGTATGCCGATAACATTGGGGTTGGGCAACGGCGGCCTAATAAACCCTGAGTTTTCAGCGAGTAGCGGTTTAACTCGGTTTTCAGTACGCTATCAGAGGCATTCGCCATACCCATGCGGCTGGCCAGCACATCCATATACATGTCTGGAACAGGCTGCCCCTGACGTTTGGTGTCACACAGCAAGCTGTGTACCAGGGGGGCTACGCAAGCAACACCTCGCAGGCGATTCGATTCCAGATAGGCTAACCGAACCGCAACGTTGGCACCAAAGCGGAAACCGAATACGCAAACTCGCGTATGGTCGATCCAGGCGATGGAAGGGAGTTGAGCCAAAACCTGTTGATGCAGGAAGCTGGAGTCTTGCGTCAGCTTCCACTTGGAAGAGGAACCAATAGAAGGCATATCTATGGTCAACATCGCAATGCCATGCGGCGCAAGATAATCCCTGAACAGGCGATGATAATCTGTTTGAAGCGTATCTAGGCTGCCACACATCAGCACCGTTGGGTAAGGCGCTTGCGCACCATCCGGCATGTGCAGGAACCCGGTAATTGAGCTGCCTCCTTCGATGGCAAACTCCAACTCTTTCAACTGATATGGCAACAAAAGCGCAGCTTCTTGATAAGCGCGGTTGGATAGCACTTCAGCCTGTTCGGCCAGTACATCCCCTTTCAGATGCGGGTAACCGGCAATGCTGTAGAGGTTGGCAGCGTTCAGCCAATACTGCCCGCCCACCAGAGGATCTTCCTGCTCCAACGCTCGCTGCTGCCACAACATTCCCTGGTGCACCCATTCGTAAATCCAGTTGCCATTACGGTAACCCACTACGGTATCCAACAGGTGCTCATCGCTGTGTTCAGCATTGGAAGCTGCAATACGCGCCAGTACCTCGCTAATCTCCAATGGGTCAATACCGCGCCATGTCCACAACAGATGGTTAAGCATGCGATACCAATTGCAGTCGGTGTCGCCTTCCAACGGAGAGTGCATGTCCGCGCCAACCGTATGATGCGCACGTGACACCAGCGTAGAAGTTTCAGCGTGTTTGAATGAGGGTTTAAACAGTACTTCAGAAAGGTTGGCTTGTGCCATGGTAACAACAGCCTCCAAGGATCTAGCAGAAAGGCCTGAAACAGCCTGGAAGTAGTGTACCTAACTCTGGGGCAAGAAACCAAAGTTACCCGGGGTATTTACAGAATATGACGATTGAGGCTAATTTGATTGATGCTTTTGCAGAGCCTGGCACCCCAAAAACACCAACGCCCGGTGATGCCGGGCGTTTTCAAAAGCTATAGGCTGAAGAACTTAGCGCCCGCCGATCGGTGGCACGAAGGTGACTGCCATATCCCACGGCTGCTCGATCCAGGTATCCTGCGGGATATCTACCACATAATCGTCAACCAGTGGGCGGCCAGCAGGTTTGGCAAAGATGGTAACGAAGTGGGCTTTCGGATACATCTCGCGGATCGCTTTTGCAGTGCCGCCGGTATCGACCAGATCATCAACCACGATAAAGCCTTCGCCGTCGCCTTCGGCACGTTTGATTACCTTCATTTCGCGCTGGTTGTCATGGTCGTAGCTGGAAATGCAGACGGTATCAACGTGACGGATCCCCAGTTCACGCGCCAGCAAAGAAGCAGGAACCAAACCGCCACGACTCACAGCAATAATGCCAGTCCATTTGTCGGCTGGCAGTAGGCGATGGGCCAGTTTGCGGGCTTGCATTTGCAACATATCCCAGGTAACAACGTATTTCTCGCTCATAGAATGGTATCCCTGCCAGCAGTGAAGTGGCTTACTCAGTAATCAAGGGGGAAAAAAGGTTGCGCGAGATTATAGAGACAGTACGCATCGAATACCAGTTTAACTGAGGGATTCATCAGTATTTCGTCTGTGAAACATTGAGTGTTCCATCCCGATTAAATGGGTTACCGCACCTAAAAGCGCGGTCTGGCGCAGGCGCGTAGCGGGCTATGTATATAAATTATCCATGAGTATGGTTGACGGTCAATTGAAGGACACAGCCCGGAATAAAATGATATTCTCTGGAAACCGTATCAAATACACCTAACCGCACAGCACTTGCGCACCGCTGAACGTGCTGTTACAGGAGACTTATAGTGTCTGAGTTGTCTCAACTTTCACCACAGCCCCTATGGGATATCTTTGCCAAAATCTGCTCTATTCCACATCCTTCTTACCATGAAGAAGCGCTGGCTAAGCATATCCTCGATTGGGCTAAAGAGAAGAATTTACATGCCGAGCGCGACCAGGTGGGTAACATCCTGCTGCGTAAGCCCGCAACCAAAGGGATGGAAAACCGCAAACCGGTTGCCCTGCAGGCCCATCTGGATATGGTCCCACAGAAAAACAACGACACCGTTCACGACTTCGCCAAAGATCCCATCCGGCCTTATATTGATGGCGAATGGGTAAAAGCCCATGGTACCACTCTCGGTGCCGATAACGGCATAGGTATGGCTTCTGCACTGGCAGTATTGGCCGATGACAGCGTTGAGCACGGCCCGTTGGAAGTGTTGCTGACCATGACCGAAGAAGCTGGAATGGATGGCGCTTTTGGCCTGCAGCCAAACTGGTTGCAAGCCGATATTCTGATCAACACCGATTCCGAAGAGGAAGGTGAAATCTACATGGGCTGCGCTGGCGGTATTGATTTTATCTCCACCCTGCCCCTTCAACGTGAAGCGGTTCCTGCTGGTTATCAAACGCTGAAACTGACCCTCAAAGGCCTGAAAGGTGGCCACTCCGGTGCCAATATCCACCATGGTCTTGGCAACGCCAACAAATTACTGGCACGTTTCCTATTCGCCCATACCCAGGAATTGGAACTGCGTTTGCTGGATCTGAACGGCGGTACGCTGCGTAATGCAATACCGCGCGAAGCTTCTGCTGTGGTTGCCGTCCCGGCTGCCAAAGCAGATGCGCTCAAAGCCCTGAGCCAACAGTTCCTGACTATCTTGAAAAACGAACTGGTTGCAAAAGAGAAAAACGTTACCGTTTTGCTGGAACCTATCGAAAGCACCGCGCAGGCGCTAACCGCTGATTGCCAGAACCGTTTTATCGCGCTGCTGAACGGCACGCCAAACGGGGTGATCCGCATGAGCGATGCGGTACAAGGCGTGGTTGAAACCTCACTGAACGTTGGCGTAGTCACGACCAATGAAAATGAAGCCGAGATTATCTGCTTGATCCGTTCACTGATCGACAGCGGCAAAGACTATGTAGTCAGCATGTTGAGCGCGCTGGGACAGTTGGCTCAGGCGGAAGTTGTTGCTAAAGGCAGCTACCCAGGCTGGCAGCCGGATGCCCATTCGCCAGTGATGCAGTTGGTACGCGAAACCTACCAGAAGCTATTTAACAAGACGCCAAACATCATGGTGATCCATGCAGGTCTGGAATGTGGTCTGTTCAAGAAACCTTACCCGAATATGGATATGGTCTCAATTGGGCCAACCATCACCGGGCCGCACTCACCGGATGAACAAGTACATATCGCCAGCGTGGGGCAATACTGGACGCTGTTGACAGAATTACTGAAAGCCATTCCTGAACGCAGTTAAACCTGTGGGCCCGGCAAATCCGAGCCCATCAGACTGCTGACAAACCCCGTTATTAGGGAGAGCGTGCCGATGGGGTCGTAACGGCGTAAGCCGTCGGAGCGCCCCTCTGTGCGCTAGGCCCGGGTATCTCGGGTCAGAAGGCGACTTTGTCATCAGCCTCGTGGGCCCGGCAAATCCGGGCCCATTTTCTTTTTAAGACTAGAGAACAGAGTAAAAACTGTGGGCTATCAAGCTCTCTGAAAGCGCGAAGAGCAAACAGACCGCGCAGTAACCTTGGCGTTATCGCCAGGCCAAATGAAAGAATAAATGCCTGTGCGCTATGCCCCTAACCGCATTAACAATCAATGCGATAAGATGTCCGGCCAGGTTAATAATACGTAGTACATTTAGTTATGCTTTAAACGAGCGGTGAGGCAAAAACCTGGACTATCTTCGGTAAGGTAACCTAAGTTACGCCCTGTCGGATTGGTACAATACAGTGAGTGTACCAAGATTTAGCATGTCGTTTTCTCATATAGAACGTGAAGACCGACATGAGCGATATATTGAAAGCTGCTTTTATTTTTGTTGCACCAAATGTAATCCCAGAAACTCACTATGCCTGGGTAGTAACAGAAAAAGTCCACGTGAAGATGATTGCGGTAAGGGATTATCAGCAAGCCAAAGAATTACTCAATTCACTTTATGACGAAGGCATTCAAGCTATCGAGCTTTGTGCCGGGTTTGGCCATCTCGGTGTCGCGCAAGTAGCCGAGGGCGCAGCAGGAAGGATGAGCGTCGGAGTCGTCCGTTTTGACCATCACCCCGGTTTGGGCAACATAAGCGGAGATAAACTGTTTATGCCATGCAGTGACAATGCAAAATAATTTATTAATGCAACGATATAGCCAGCCACACCAAAGCCTATCCCGCTGGGTGGCACACTATTGGGGTTGGCAAATACCGGCAGGCAGGGGATTACCAGACCTCTTTCCAGGTACTGGCGGAGAGGTTCTTTTCAACCTGGGAGCCCCCCTGATGTTCTCTGCTTTCCCTTTGTCTACTGATGGTGAACAGACAACTTATCGTTTCATGGTACCAACAGGGGAAGCTGTACTACTTCGTCCACGAAAAGCCAGGCTAAAGATTAGCGCGACCGGTGAGATTGATATCCTGTCAATCCGACTCCGCTCAGCGACGAGCTTCCCATTATTTGGTTTCGCATTAGATGAATTAAGTGACATGCCTATCCCACTGGCGGATTTGGGTTTGTTCTTTCCAGCCGTTGAGCTACTCGGTTTGCCTTATGAAACACGAACCTCGCTGTTAGAACAGTGGCTATTGGCACTCTGTATGCGTTGCCATACTACGGATTCAGCGATGATCTGGGCTATTGATCGGCTTTATTATGGTGAAGATCTCTGGTTCATCCGGCAGCAGTTGGGAATGAATGAGCGCACAATGCAGAGACGGATCCGTCAGTTTACAGGGGTAGATGCCCGCTATTTCTGCCGCACAGCACGATTCCAGCGAGCATTACGACAATTGCTTACCGAAAGCCCCATCTACTGCAATACAAACAATGATGATTACTTTGATCAATCCCATTTTATTAAGACATGCCGGCTATATACAGGCCTCACTCCCTCTAGGCTATTAACCGCACAATTCCGGGAACTGAATTATTACCTTCCTGCTAGGCTGTGTCCCTTAATTGCCCGTGGTGCCATCGCAGACCCAAAAGCCCGTTATCAAGGCGGAGGGTGAAGGGCAGAGTGGCCCTCTGTTCAAGCCCGACTTTACTTCGAACGGGCTTTTGGCGCGCGACCCTTCGGGCTGGGGCCATTTGCGCGCATTGCGGCGTTGTTCGCCGCTTATTTGGTCCACCAAACCTCGCGGCTCTCGCCTTGCCCTGTGCGCAAATGACCGCAAGCGGCGCTCGCGTGCAATTAAGGGACACAGCCTAATATTTTGACAGTGAATGTATGCAGCCATAGTCAGGCATCACCGAAAAAAACGGCCACTTCAAGCACCAAGCGCACATCAACTCCGATGGGTTCCAAAACGGCAAAAATTTCAGATTAACTATGGGCTAAAACAAGTTATTCGGAGCGCAATAACGATTTTTTACCATGTCAGTACCAACTGCCGCTCAAGTTGGGGATCCAGCAGCGTGACATGCAGACCAACCAAACGTACACCGCGGCTATTTCTCCTTTCATGCCACGCCTGACGGGCGACGTTGAGCAAATCCTCTTTATTCAGCACTGGCCAAACATGTTCCTGGGTGGTTTGTTGAAAATCCTGAAACTTGAGCTTGACCCCCTGGCGGGCAATGCAGAGATCGGGTTTAACCTTGCGTAACCGCATCTCCAATTCTGGATAGAGCTGATCGACAATCAGCTTTTCACACTCTTCCCAATGGTGAATATCTTCCGCTAACGTTCGCTCCACCCCTACCGATTTCCGCAGACGATCGGGAGAAATCTCACGCTCATCGATCCCTTGGCAGCGTTCCCACAGCACCCGGCCAAATTTACCAAAATGTTTTAGTAACGCCGCCAAATCATAGCGTTGTACATCTGCGCAGGTGACTAACCCCAGTTCCTCCAAGCGTTTGGCGGTGACCTTGCCCACACCTGGAATTTTGCTCAATGGGAGTTGTTGCAGAAATGCCGGAACCTGAGCGGGAGTAATCACAAACTGACCGTTAGGTTTATTCAATTCGGAAGCGATCTTGGCCAGGAATTTGATTGGTGCAATACCTGCCGAAGCGGTGAGACTCAGTTCGTCGGATATTGCCTGACGGATCTCTTGAGCGATCAACGTAGCGGAACCATTACATTGGCTGCTGTTGCTGACATCCAGATAGGCCTCGTCCAACGAAAGGGGTTCAATCAGGGGGGTATAACGGGCAAAAATTTCACGAATATGCTGCGAAGCTTCCTTATAGGCCGCCATCCTACCGGGCAATAATTTAAGCTGGGGGCACAGTTTGAACGCCATAGCGGTAGACATTGCGCTATGCACTCCATAACGGCGCGCAGGATAGTTGGCTGTACTGATCACACCACGCCGCTCGGCGCTGCCACCAATAGCTAATGGAATATCGCGCAGGCTGGGATCATCGCGCATCTCAACCGCAGCGAAGAAGCAGTCCATATCAACGTGAATGATTTTACGCATCGCCCCTCCTAACAGCACTGTATAAGTATACAGCTAATTATGGAAAGCTCAATAGTGCGTACATCATCAGCACACTGTTTTACAGTGCAGAGATACAGCCTAGATAGCTGAAAGGCCCTATCAGCAGGGCCTTTCAGTCTCAGAGAATGCGGTGCTTATTCAGTTGTTCACGCCGCAGTGCTTCTTTTGCCATACGCTTCTTGCGCGCATCACAGGGTTCAGGGCAGTCGCAAACCTTCTCCATTCCCAAGGCGGTAATTCCACCACAACTCCCCTGCAGGGTTTTGCGCCGAAACACATAGCCTAGCGACATGCCGCCCACCACCAGCATAAACAACACAAATGATGCAACAAATACCGTCAGCATAAACGCCCCACTAACTTTTCCCCAAGTAGGGTTTGAACGCATCGGAATAGCGTTCTTCAAACCCGTTTGCGGTTTTCACAATCATAAACACCGGAATATTCAACAGATTGGCTAACGCCATCCCCCGTTCCGGCCCCATGACATTCAAGCCAGTAGAAAGGCCGTCTGCCGTCATACACGATGGGCTGATTACCGTGATCGAAACCAGATTATGGGTAATCGGTCTACCGGTTAACGGGTCGATAGTATGAGAATAGCGCACCCCGTTATCTTCGAAGTAATTTCGGTAATCACCGGAAGTCGCCATTGCCATTTCACCCGGTTCAATCACCAACTGAGCATTACGTTCACTATCCGCTGTGGGCCGTTCGATAGCAATGCGCCAAGGTTTCTTTTCACCGTTATGACCGCGGGTTCGTACTTCCCCACCAATATCTACCATATAGTTTTTGATGTGCTGTGATTGCAGGTAGTGTGCAATCACATCAACACCGTAGCCTTTGGCGATCGAAGAGAGATCGACATACAGTTCTGGGATGCGTTTTACCAACGCATTATCCTCTACCGATAGCTTGTCGATCCCTGTCCACAGGCGGCGCTGCGCCAACTCTTCAGCACTAGGCGCTTTAACCGGGCGCTCTTCCGGACCAAAACCCCAGAGGTTAACCAGCGGCCCAACGGTTACATCCAGGGCACCATCGGTAACGTGGTTAATACGCTTGGCTTCGCGTACCACTTGCGCAACTGCGCCAGAAACCGGAAAAGGCTTGTTCACTTCGCGGCTGCTGTTAAAACGGCTCAGCTCAGAATCAGGCCGATACGTCGACATCTGAGCGTTAACCAGTTCCAAACGTTTATCTATCTCTGCCCGCAGCGCTTCCACTGAGGGCGTTCCATCTTCAGGGATAAAACGGATTGAGTAGTACGTCCCCATGGTCTTACCATCGAGATCCTTCTGCTTTGGCCCACAACCACTCAGCAAAAATGCGGCACAAAACAGCACCACCGTAATCCAAACTTTCATCCTATTACCACCACCTATTGCACACCATTAACCACCAAAATCATCGAGCATGATGTTGTCGTCTTCAACACCCAAATCTTTCAGCATTTTGATCACCGCTGCGTTCATCATCGGCGGCCCACACATATAAAATTCGCAGTCCTCCGGAGCAGGATGATTTTTGAGATAATTCTCCAGCAGAACATTGTGAATGAAGCCGGTATACCCAGTCCAGTTATCCTCTGGCTGCGGGTCAGAAAGCGCCACATGCCAGGTGAAGTTCTCATTCTCTTCCTGCAGACGATTGAAGTCATCTTCATAGAACATCTCACGCAGAGAGCGAGCACCATACCAGAAAGTGATTTTGCGCTTGGATTTCAGGCGCTTCAACTGATCAAAAATATGCGAGCGCATCGGTGCCATACCCGCGCCACCGCCGATAAAGATCATTTCGGCGTCCGTCTCTTTGGCAAAGAATTCGCCAAACGGCCCGGAGATCGTCACCTTATCCCCAGCCTTAAGCGACCAGATGTAAGAGGACATAATCCCCGGCGGCGCTTCAGGGTTGTTCGGCGGAGGCGTGGCAATACGCACGTTGAGCATGATGATGCCTTTTTCGTCGGGATAGTTGGCCATCGAATAGGCACGCACTGTGGTCTCTTTCACCACCGAACGAAAACGGAACAGATTAAACTTGTCCCAATCACCACGATATTCCTGCGGTACGTCAAAGTCCGCATAATCCACTGCGTGCTCTGGAGCTTCTATCTGAATAAATCCCCCAGCACGGAATGGCACATCTTCGCCATCAGGAATTTTCAGCTTGAGTTCTTTGATAAAGGTTGCTTTGTTATCGTTAGAAATAACCTCGCAGTCCCATTTTTTTACGCCGAAAATCTCTTCTGGCAGTTCGATTTTCAGATTCTGCTTCACGTTGACCTGGCATGCCAGACGGCAGCCCTCTTTGGCCTCACGTTTGCTGATGTGGGAAAGTTCAGTCGGCAAAATATCGCCGCCCCCCTCTTTGATTACCACCCGGCATTGGCCGCAGGAGCCGCCGCCGCCACAGGCCGAGGAGACAAATATCCCCTGACCAGAGAGCATATTGAGCAATTTATCGCCAGCCGGGGCGGTAAAACTTTTATCTTGATCGCCATTAACTTCTACGGCGATGTCGCCGGTATTCACCAATTTGGACTTGGCAAACAGGATCAGCAACGCCAGCACCATAACGATGCAGGTAAACATGACAACGCCTAAAATAATTTCCATAAATGCTTCCTGCCTTTACAACTGAACGCCGGAGAATGACATGAAACCCAATGCCATCAATCCGGTGGTAATAAAGGTAATGCCCAGGCCACGTAAGCCAGCTGGCACATCGGCATACTTCAGCTTTTCCCGGATCCCCGCCAGGGCCACAATTGCCAGCATCCATCCGGTGCCGGAACCAAAGCCATACACCACAGATTCCACAAAGTTGTAATCGCGCTGGACCATGAACGACACACCACCAAAGATGGCGCAGTTCACGGTAATCAGCGGCAGGAAAATACCCAGGGCGTTATACAAAGCTGGGAAGAAGCGATCAAGGATCATTTCCAGGATCTGCACCAGGGCGGCAATCACACCAATAAAGGTAATGAAGTTGAGGAAGCTGAGATCTACGCCTTCCATCAGCGCACCGTCGCGCAAGATCAGGTTGTAGACCAGGTTATTCACTGGTACAGAAATGCCAAGCACCAAGGTAACGGCAATACCCAAGCCAAACGCGGTGGAAACCTTCTTCGAAACCGCCAGGAAAGTACACATCCCGAGGAAGAAAGCCAATGCCATGTTCTCAACGAACACCGCACGAACAAACAGGCTGATATAATGTGCCATCGGCGGTTACTCCTTTTCTATCTGCGCTGGCTTCAGGGCACGTAACCCCCAAATCAGCAGGCCGATGATAAAGAATGCACTCGGTGCCAGCAGGAACAGGCCGTTAGGCTGATACCAGCCACCGTTTTGCACCGTTTCCAACACCGTAATGCCAAACAGTTTGCCCGAACCAATCAGCTCTCGCAGGAACCCCACCAGGATCAGGATCACGCCGTAGCCCAATCCGTTGCCAATACCATCCATAAAGCTTTCAATCGGTGGCGATTTCATAGCGTAAGCTTCCGCCCGCCCCATGACGATACAGTTGGTAATAATCAGCCCAACGAAAACCGAAAGCTGCTTCGAGATCTCAAACGCGTAGGCGCGCAATAGTTGATCGACCACGATCACCAACGAGGCGATGATGGTCATCTGCACGATAATACGCACACTGTTCGGAATATGATGACGGATCAACGAAATAAAGAAGCTGGAAAATGCGGTAACCAGAGTCACCGCAATGGTCATCACCACCGCTGTTTCCAACTTGGTGGTCACCGCCAGCGCAGAACAGACGCCAAGCACTTGCAGAGCAATCGGGTTATTGTCTAGCAGCGGCCCAAGCAAGACCCGCCTAATCTCTTTGGAATCAGCCATTCTTCAGCGCTCCTTCACGGACTCTTTGCAGGAATGGGCCAAAGCCGTGCTCACCCAACCAGAAATTGAAAATATTCTGTACACCGTTAGCAGTCAGCGTCGCACCCGACAAACCATCAACACCATGCACATCCCCTGGCCGCGCGCCGCCTTTTACGATGCGAATGGCCGGATTGCCGTTTTCATCGAATAGCTGCTTACCAACCCACTGCGCACGCCAATTAGGGTTCTGTATTTCACCGCCCAGCCCCGGGGTTTCACCATGCGCGTAAAAACTTAAACCTCTCACGGTATTCCCATCGGCATCCAGTGCCACAAAGGCATACATCACCGACCACAGTCCGGTGCCATAAACCGGTAACACAATCTTGTTTACCGCCCCGCTTTCGTTACGCACCAGATAGATTTCTGCATAATTACTGCGGCGGCGGATACCAGCGAGATCCTGATCGGCTGGCAGCGCCCTACTCTTGGCATCGCTACGCAAAGCTGCGGCCAGATCAAAGGTCGTGTTATGACCTGCCACAAACTCACCACTATTCAGGTCCAGTAAACGCGGTTCAATACTCTTGGTGAAAGTGGCTTTCACTTGCTCCCCGGTCATGCCACGCTCCAGCAGACCGGCAACGTCAAGAATATTACGTTGTCTATCAATTAGTTGTTGCTCTTGCTGTCTGGCTTTGAGGCCCACAGCAGAACCCGCCACCACCACCGAACACACCAGACACAGCAGCAGCACAACCCATAGTGTTTTAGCTATGCTGTCATTCTTTGATTCATTCGCCACGTGCTTTTCTCCGCTTGATGTTAGCCTGCACCACCAGATAATCGAACAGCGGTGCGAACAGGTTGGCGAACAGGATCGCCAGCATCATGCCTTCTGGATAGGCCGGATTGACCACCCGGATCAGCACGCACATCACGCCAATCAGCATGCCGTACCACCATTTCCCTTTATTGGTAAATGAGGCGGAAACCGGGTCTGTGGCCATGAAGATCATGCCGAAAGCAAATCCCCCCAGCACTAGATGCCAGTACCACGGCATGGCAAACAGTGGGTTGGTTGTAGAACCGATAGCATTGAACAGACAAGCGGTGGCGATCATGCCAATCATCACGCCAGCCACGATGCGCCAAGAGGCAACGCGGCCAAACAGAATAATTGCCCCGCCAATCAGGATCATCAGTGTAGAAACCTCACCAATAGAGCCCGGAATGTTGCCGATAAATGCATCCATCCAACTGATGGATTGACCGGTTGCCTGATTGACCAGATTACTGATCCCCCCGGTACTCCACTGCGCCAATGGAGTTGCCCCGGAGTAACCATCAGCCGAGGTCCATACCAGATCGCCAGAAATCTGTGCCGGATAGGCAAAGAACAGGAAAGCCCGCCCCGCCAACGCAGGGTTAAGGAAGTTGCGCCCGGTACCACCAAAGATCTCTTTGGCTACCACAACACCAAAGGTGATACCCAATGCGGCCTGCCATAAAGGCAAGGTCGGTGGCAGAATCAACGCAAACAGGATGGAAGTAACAAAGAAACCTTCGTTGATTTCATGCTTGCGGATCATCGCAAACAGCACTTCCCAAAAACCCCCAACCAGGAAGGCTACTGCATACAGCGGTACAAAATAGGTCGCCCCCAACACCATTTTGCTGATCCAGCCGGCATCGGTGTTGAGTGATGCTCCCAGCCAGTCCGCCAGCCAGTAATGCCAGTCACCCGCCAATACTGTCTGCAATTGCTCACCACTATAAAGGTGATGCAGTGCCGGGATCGCCTGATTACCGACGTTGTACATGCCCCAGAACATCGCCGGGAACACCGCCAGCCAGACCAGGATCATCATGCGTTTGAGATCGATGGCATCACGAACGTGAGATGCGCCGTGCGTTACCGTTCCAGGCGTATAGAACACGGTGGCAGTCGCTTCAAACAGCGGGTACCACTTTTCCAGTTTTCCGCCTGGCGTGAAGTGATGCTCAATCTTGTCAAAAAAATTCTTCAGGCCCATCGGTTATCCTTCCAGCTCAATCTTGGTCAGTACTTCGCGTAACACCGGGCCATACTCATACTTGCCAGGGCAAACGAAGGTACACAACGCCAGATCCTCTTCATCCAGCTCCAGACAGCCTAACGCCTGAGCACTATCGGTATCACCGGCTAGTAAATCACGCAACAGGTGGGTCGGCAGGATATCCAGCGGCATCACCCGTTCATAATTACCGATAGGGACCATCGAACGTTCCCCGCCATTGGTGGTGGTCGAGAAAGCAAACAGCTTGTTCTTCAGGAAATGCCCCAGCGTAGTGCGAGTTATCGAGAATTTATCCGGTGCCGGGGTGATCCAGCCGAACAGTTCTTTCTCGCGCCCTTCCAGCAGCACTGAAACCTGGGTATGGAAACGACCAAGCCAAGCGTTAGTGCCTATAGCATGGTTACCACTCAGTACTGACCCGGAAATCACGCGATTTTCGCCCGCTTTAAGACGGCCTGCCGTCAGTTCATCCAGACTGGCCCCCAAGCAGGTTCGTAACAGAACCGGCTGTTCCACCTGCGGCCCAGCCAATGCAACTACCCGGCGGGTCTCAAGCCGTCCAGTGGTAAACAGCGTACCAATGGCGATCACATCCTGATAACCAATATGCCAAACGGTTTTTTTCAGGCTGACCGGTTCAAGGAAATGAATATGTGTGCCTACCAGACCGGCAGGGTGAGGGCCTGCAAACTCGCTATAACTGACCTGAGCTGCATGAACGTTCTCAAGACGCGTGCCTGCTGCATGGCAGACGTGTACTTTGCCTTCGGTGAGCCGCGCCAGTACCGTTAGCCCTGCGTTAAATGCTGCTTGTTGCTCCGCGATAATCACTAACGGATCGGCAGACAACGGTTGGGTATCGATGGCGCTGACGAAAATTGCGCGTGGCGAAGTGCCCGGGCGCGGTGTTTTACTGAACGGGCGGGTACGCAACGCGGTCCAAAGACCGCTGGCAAGCAGATCGCTTTCCACCTGCTCACGCTCCAGCATTGGCAAGTCCGCCTGCTGATAATAAGCCAGCTCCACCTGCTCATCGCCGCCGTTATCGATCTCAATGACCACAGATTGCAGCACGCGACGTTCGCCGCGATTGATCGCCACAACCAGCCCGCTTGCAGGTGCGGTGAAGAAAACCCCAGGGTTCTTCTTATCTTCAAACAGTGCCTGGCCTTTTTTAACGCGATCGCCTTCCTGTACTAACATTGAAGGCCGCATACCAATGTAATCCTGACCAAGCAGTGCCACTTTCGTGATAATCGGGCCGTTCTGAATCACCTGAGAAGGTTCACCAGCGATTGGCAGATCTAACCCTTTTCTGATTCTAATCATAGGATTTATAAGATTTTTTAAATTTCGCCTGTCTTACCAGCCCCAGAGGCAGGTTCGGACAACGCAGGATGATGAAGTTGCCTTGGCAACGTCCGGATGAACACGACGATATCATGCCCAACATGAAATTTTCACACCGTTCTTTTCAAGGTGTTTGCGCTCACGGTCATAATGCAAAGTGTTAAAATATTGCTATAAATATATAGAGGCGGGATTGATGAATTTTCATGCAGTCTCGACCCGGTTATTTACTGTATTTATGACGGAATAGCACAGAGAAGATATTACCATTTTCGACAATTTTTTTTCGCGCTATCTAGTGACCTGAGTCAAGCAAATACAATAAAATCGCCGCCATTACTCGGTACTCATCGTTAAAATCTGTCAGTTAATTCACTTTTATCGATGAGTGTACTTTTTTTATACAATTTACGTATTGCTAAAAAATAACACACTGGTAATCTGGCGGAGTTTAATGCGGCAAGCAGTAGACCACAGTACCTTTCAAGACATAACGTCGTTGGCTGCACGCGCTTATTCCCGTCGCTTACAGTAGTCTTCTGTGACTGGAAAATCATGAGTTGGTCACCAGGCTGCAACTTGAAATGCCTTGGGTAAAGATAAATTTAATCAGGAATAATAATGCGTAAAATCGCGCTGTTTTTTGCGATGCTATTTTGTATACCGATGATCACAGCTTGTAGCGCCAGCGAACAAGCTCCAGAAGCACCGGTGGTTACACAGCAATTACTGGGCTCGCCCGTCTATATTCAGATATTCAAAGAAGAACGCAAGCTAGAACTGTACGCCAAAATGGGTAACGAGTTCCGTCTGGTGAATAGCTTCCCGATCTGTAATTTCTCCGGTGGCCTTGGTCCAAAACGCCGTGAGGGCGACTTTAAAAGCCCCGAAGGTTTTTACAGCGTTGATGTACGCCAACTGAAACCCAACAGCAAATATTATCGGGCCATCAATATCGGTTTTCCGAATGACTATGATAAAGCACAGGGGTATTCTGGCGCTTATCTGATGATCCACGGTGAGTGCAAATCTGTGGGTTGTTACGCGATGACCAACGACTATATGGACGAGATTTATCGTTATGTGGAAGCAGCATTTGCCTATGGTCAAGCACAGGTGAATATCAGCATATATCCGTTCCGCATGACCGAGCAGAATCTACAACGCCATCGTAATTCCAGCCATATCAGCTTCTGGCGTCAGCTAAAACCAGGTTACGACTACTTTGCTAAAAACCGTCAGCCACCAGCGGTAACGGTTTCTAACGGTCAATATGTGCTGACCAGGCCAGTTACGGGCAGCGGCCAACCCACGCAGTATGCGTCAACGGTTGACACTAATCCGTCAACCAGTAACAAGGCTCTCACCATAGTAAAATAAGGCAAATTCACCTGGTGCTATTTTGTGCCAGGTTTCATTGCCCGTTAACGGTTGCGTTACAATAACCGTAACCACATCATCCGGCGCGGTCTGCTGCTGAAAAT
Source organism: Serratia aquatilis (assembly GCF_044865145.1). Taxonomy (NCBI): domain Bacteria; kingdom Pseudomonadati; phylum Pseudomonadota; class Gammaproteobacteria; order Enterobacterales; family Yersiniaceae; genus Serratia; species Serratia aquatilis. The sequence continues at coordinate 4,140,588 of NZ_CP173186.1, forward strand.
CAATCTCCACATCCTGATCGAGCAAGGTGGCTTTGCCAAACGGCGCACGACGGGTGATCCAATAAAGATTGGTTGAGCAATAGGCCATAACAAAACGCCCATCCGACAACAACATGTTAAAGACCCCTTTCTGCCTGAGTTGATCGGCCAGTTTCGCAATATAGCGAAAAACAGCAGGCCAATTACTGGGGGTACGGGGGTACTTCAGCGTCAGTTGATGCAGCAACCAGCAGAAAGCATATTCACTGTCGGTCTGCCCCACCGGGCGAAAGTTGCCCGTCTCCAATTGACGATACCCTTTCAACTGGCCATTGTGCGCGTAAGTCCAGTTACGGCCCCAGAGTTCACGGGTAAACGGATGGGTATTTTCCAGCGCTACTTCGCCGCGATTGGCCTGGCGTATATGGGAAACCACGGCGCGGGACTTGATCGGGTATTCCTGCACCAGGCGTGCGATGGGTGAATTGTAACTCGGCTGTGGATCCTTGAACGTGCGGCAACCGTTCCCTTCGTAGAAGGTAATCCCCCAGCCATCTTTATGTGGCCCCGTAAGGCCACCGCGCTGCACCAGTCCGGTAAAACTAAAACAGATATCGGTGGGTACGTTCGCGCTCATCCCGAGCAGTTCACACATCGCCAGTTACTCCTTCACACCACTGACAGTTGTATACTCTTCATACTTCAAGTTGCTTGGGTGTTGGCTGCCCTTGCTCACCCTAGCCACATAGTTAATCTATGCTCCTAGGGCTTCACTCAGTTGCCGCCTACAAGCAGCTCGAATTATTTTGGGTACATTCGGGCAAGCGCCCTGACTTTGTGAGGGGCAACTCGCCCCTTTCTATCTTTAAGCCTCAACCATCTCTTTTTCGATCAGTTGAATAAGGATATGGATCGCTTTGATATGAATTTCCTGAATACGGTCGGCGTAACCAAAGTGCGGAACACGGATTTCTACATCAGCGCTACCAGCCATTTTGCCACCATCTTTACCGGTCAAGGTGATCACTTTCATCCCTTTGACGCGAGCCGCTTCAATCGCCTTGATGATGTTACCGGAGTTGCCCGAAGTAGAGATCCCCAGCAACACATCACCTTCGCGGCCAACCGCTTCAACATAGCGTGAAAAAACATACTCAAAACCGAAGTCATTGCTGACGCACGACAGGTGACTCACATCGGAAATAGCAATAGCCGGATAGCCAGGGCGGTTTTCACGATAACGGCCAGTGAGCTCTTCCGCGAAGTGCATGGCGTCACAGTGAGACCCACCGTTACCACAGGAAATCACTTTTCCACCCGCTTTAAAGGCGTCGGCCAGCAGAACTGCGGCACGCTGGATCGCATCAATATTGGCGTCATCAGCAAGAAATTTCGCCAGAGTATCAGCCGCTTCATTCAGTTCACTACGAATCAAATCGTGGTACATAGAGATAGCCTCTTGTTGTGCTTTATACCCAAAATAAATGGCGTTGCAGCCAGTAATGCTGCCGCTTAAGTCATTAAGGGGATGGCATCGTCAATCTTTCGTCTCGCAGTGTAACGGATTGAAGAAAAACCGAGAAGCACTGTGAATAAAACGGCGTTTGCGTAGACGCGGATTTGACGCTTTTCACTGTCCCCCCTGTCAGTTTGTGATCTAAGTTGTAATTAAAGTGTAAATACATTGATAAAAACATGAGTGTGTACTAAAACCATTATATTGCTACAACAGGTCGGACCTCTTACTACTTTGGAGCTTCTTATGATGGTTCTCAGTATCGTTGTTTTACTCGCACTCATTGGTGTAGTGTTTTATCACCGAGTGAGCCTAACGCTCGGCAGTATCGTTCTGCTGGCCTATACGGCGATCATGGGCGCTATTGGCATCTGGACTTACTGGATGCTGCTGCCTCTGGCAATCGTACTGCTGCCATTAAACGTCACTTCCCTGCGCCGCTCTCTGCTTTCAGCACCGGCACTACGTGCTTTCACCAAAGTGATGCCGCCAATGTCCACCACGGAAAAAGAAGCAATCGAAGCCGGAACCACCTGGTGGGAAGGCGATTTATTCCGTGGCAAACCAGACTGGAATAAACTGCATAATTACCCGCAGCCTAAACTGACCGCAGAAGAACAAGCCTTTATCGACGGTCCGGTAGAAGAAGCGTGCCGCATGGCCAACGATTTTCAAATCACTCATGAGTTGGCCGATATGCCACCAGAACTTTGGGCCTATCTGAAAGAGCACCGTTTCTTCGCCATGATAATCAAGAAAGAATATGGTGGCCTGGATTTCTCGCCTTATGCTCAAGCGCTTGTTTTGCAAAAACTGGCAGGAGTTTCCGGTATTCTAGCGATTACCGTCGGTGTGCCTAACTCCCTCGGCCCAGGTGAACTGCTGCAGCATTACGGCACTGAAGAGCAAAAAGATCGCTATCTGCCTGGCTTGGCGAGTGGCGAAGAGATCCCTTGTTTTGCACTCACCAGCCCTGAAGCCGGTTCCGACGCAGGGGCAATCCCGGACGTAGGCACCGTGTGCATGGGGGAATGGCAGGGTAAACAGGTACTGGGTATGCGCCTGACTTGGAACAAGCGCTACATCACCCTGGCTCCTATTGCTACCGTTCTTGGTCTTGCCTTTAAATTGCAGGATCCGAACCGTCTGTTAAGCGATAACGAATCCCCTGGTATTACCTGTGCGCTGATCCCGACCAACACCCCAGGGGTGGAGATTGGCAATCGCCATTTCCCACTGAACGTACCGTTCCAGAACGGCCCAACCAGTGGCAACGACGTGTTCGTACCGATCGATTACATCATTGGTGGGCCAAAAATGGCCGGTCAGGGCTGGCGTATGCTGGTTGAATGTCTGTCGGTAGGCCGGGGGATCACTTTGCCTTCCAACTCAACCGGTAGCCTGAAATCCGTTGCCTTGGCAACCGGTGCTTACGCTCATATCCGTCGCCAGTTCAAAATCTCAATCGGCAAAATGGAAGGGATTGAAGAACCGCTGGCCCGCATTGCCGGTAACACCTATGTCATGGACGCGGCGGCTTCACTGATCACCTACGCGTTGATGCAGGGCGAGAAACCTGCGGTGCTCTCAGCGATTGTCAAATACCATTGTACCCACCGTGGTCAGCAGGCCATCATTGATGCGATGGATATTACCGGCGGTAAGGGCATCATGCTTGGCAACTCCAACTTCCTGGCTCGAGCCTATCAGGGCGCGCCTATTGCGGTTACCGTTGAAGGAGCCAACATCCTCACTCGTACCATGATGATCTTCGGTCAAGGAGCTATCCGCTGCCATCCTTATGTTCTGACAGAAATGGCGGCAGCGCAGAATCATGACCTGAATTCCTTTGACGAGGCGCTGTTCGGCCACCTTGGTCACGTTGCCAGTTGTAAGGTTCGCAGCCTGTGGCTTGGCCTGACCAATGGCCGTACCAGCAGTACTCCAACCAAGGACGCAACACGCCGTTACTATCAGCAGTTGAATCGTTTGAGTGCCAACCTGGCGCTGCTATCTGACGTTTCCATGGGGGTGCTGGGCGGTAGCCTGAAGCGCCGTGAGCGCATCTCTGCGCGTCTGGGGGACGTACTCAGCCAAATGTATCTGGCTTCGGCAACCCTGAAACGTTATGAAGATGAAGGGCGCCAGAAAGAAGACCTGCCGCTGGTACACTGGGGGGTGCAAGATTGCCTGAATCAGGCTGAGCAGGCGCTGGACGACTTACTGCGTAATTTCCCGAATCGCTTTATCGCCGGGACCATGCGCTTGGTTGTCTTCCCATTCGGACGCGTGCATTCAGCGCCATCGGATCGTCTCGATCACCAGTTGGCGAAGATTATCCAGCAGCCTTCGGCAACCCGTAGCCGTCTTGGCCGGGGCCAATACCTGACACCGAGCGAGCATAACCCGGTGGGCTTGATGGAAGCCGCATTGGTTGACGTGATGGCGGCAGAACCTATCCACCAGCGTCTGTGTAAGCAGGCTGGCAAGAATCTGCCTTTCACTCGTCTTGATCGTCTGGCACAGCGCGCACTGGAAGCTGGCAATATCAGTGCCGATGAAGCCAAGATCCTGGTGAAAGCGGAAGAAAGCAGACTGCGTTCAATTAACGTTGATGACTTTGCACCAGATGCACTGGCGGCACATAAGCCGGAGAAATCGGTAAAGAAAGAAAAACGCCAGCAACAGACTGAAGCTGCATAACAGCTGCGGGTCTTGGATCCCCAAGGGGCGATGCAGATCGCCCCTTTCTCTTTTAGAGGAATAGACTCATTCAACCGTGTTGGCGAATACGCGCCAAAAGTGCATCAACATGCTCTATTTGTGCTGCATTAACGATCAACACGCGGCCAAGGGTCAGAGCACTGCTTTGGCACTCAGCACGCATTTCGGGATCGGCACTGCTGTCCAGATCGGCGACATGCGCCAAACCGATAGTTCGGCGGATCAGCTCAGTTCCGCAATAGCCAACCGCGTCCTGCCATACCTGCTGCAAAAACTGCTCGGCATAGCCCGGCATTGCCAAGGTAGCATCACGGCTGCGTTGCTGGCATAAAGCCAAAAAACGGTCGGCAAAGATCAGCCAAAGTTCTCGCACATCCTGTAGCCGCTGTTCACGGCCAGCCGCAGCCTCACGCGGGCCGAGTAATCCCGGTAAGCCACAGTAATTCAGCAACAGGTTGCCTAGTGCGGTACCAACATCAAAGCCGATTGGCCCATAGAAACCAAACTCGGCATCAATCGCCTTCAGTCTGCCCTCCCCAACAAAAATTGAGCCACTGTGAATATCGCCGTGCAACAGTGCTTCAGCCTTGCTCAGGAAGCGATGTTTCAGCCCGGCAACGGCCAGTTTCAGAGCGGGATCTTTTCTTAACGCCGTGACTTGAGGCAATAGCGCATCGTCGAACTGATTACGCTCATGGTCGTGATAAGGATCGGTAAAAAATAGATCTTCGGTGATCTGGCACAACTCTGGGTTGGTAAAGCGGCTGACTTCCGCTTTTTTTGCCTGCGCTGCCTGGTAAAAATCGGAGGTGTGGAACAACGTTTGCGCCAGATATTCCGCAAGCTGCCCTACCGCCAGCGGATAGTAGTGCCCTTTTATCAGTTCGTTACGCCAAATATGGTGGTCAGACAGATCTTCTTGCACCATCACCGCCAGCACAGGATCGTGATGCAGTACCCGTACCGTATGGCGCGGACATAGCGTCCCATGGATCAGTAGAGTCTCCGCTTCGATACGCGCCCGATCCAGCGTCAACGGCCAAGACTCACCTACGCAACGCACATACGGCAGTGCCTGTTTGACAATTACCCGGCTGACTCCTGCACGATCGCGGATTTTAAACACCAGGTTCAGATTACCATCACCAATCTCATCGGCACTCACCAGCGCCTGCGGATCGGCTAACTGCCCGTATTGACGCGCGAATTCAACGGCATCATTCGCAGTAAACGTACGATATTGTGACATTCCTAACCCCTGTGTTCTTTCCGGTCAGTCGCGATAATTTCCATTTTTTAGACGCAAAAGCGTTTAGACGTCTATACTTCCGAATATCATGTTGGCAGAATGACTTTACAGATGCAATAAAAAAGACACGAGGATTTAACGACCGATGCAAACAGTTAACACCACCAGTCTGACCCTGAAAGAAAACCGACTCTGGATCCTCGATCAACAGGCTCTCCCACAGGAAAAATGCTGGCTACCCTGTGACGACGTTGAGCAATTGGTCGGGCATATCCGTGCCTTGCGGGTTCGTGGTGCGCCACTGATTGGGCTCTCTGCCAGCCTGCTGATCGCGCTATTGGCCGAACGCGGACTGCCAAGAACCGAACTGAAACAAGCGCTGCAGACGTTACGTGCCGCCCGCCCAACGGCGGTCAATCTGATGAACAATCTGGATCGCATGAAGCTCGCGTTAGCGCAGCCAGATTGGGTGGCGGCCATGGCTGAAGAGGCGCTGCGCTTGGTGGATGAGGATCGTATCCTATGCGATCGTATCGCCGATAACGGCGCGGAGTGGGTGAAGCCGGGCAGCCGCCTACTGACCCACTGCAATACCGGCGGGTTGGCTACGGCAGGTGTCGGTACTGCCATCGGCGTTCTGTTACGCGCACACCAGCAAGGCAAGATAACCCAGGTTTGGGTCGATGAAACCCGGCCTCTGTTACAAGGAGGGCGCCTCACCGCCTGGGAGTTGGGTGAATTAGGCATTCCTTATCGGCTGATTTGTGACTCTATGGCTGCCAGCCTGATGGCCGAAGGGCTGGTTGATGCAGTGTGGGTGGGTGCCGACCGTATTGCCGCCAATGGTGATGTAGCCAATAAAATCGGTACTTACAGCCTGGCGATACTGGCTCATTATCACCGTATTCCGTTTTACGTTGCCGCCCCACACACCACTCACGATCCCGACTGCCCGAACGGCGCGGCTATTCCCATAGAACAGCGGGCAGCGGCAGAAGTGACCGGCGTCAGCGGCAGTTTTGGCTCTTGCCAGTGGGCACCGGTTGATGCCCCCACCTATAATCCGGCCTTCGATGTCACGCCTGCGGCATTGATTAGCGGTTGGGTGTTGGACTGTGGCCTGATCACTCCAGAGCAGGTCACTGACGGTATTTTTCTGCAGGCAATGGGCTCAAAAGAAACTTTGTCTGCGTAGCTGGCTGAGTTTTCGGTATTTCTGCGGCGACATGCCAACATATTTCTGAAAGGAGCTGTAAAAACGGCTGCTTGAACGAAAACCTGCGGTCAGTGCGATATCCAGTATGGTTTTATCCGTATCGCTCAGCAGCGCCCGAACATGATTGATACGCATCGCGGTGATGTACTGTTTCATGGTCAGTTGCATCACCCGTTGGAAAATACCCATCGCATAATTGGGGTTGAGCTTCACATGTTCAGCCACACTTTCAATGGTAAGCGCCTGATCATAGTTATCAGCAATAAATCCCAACATCTGGCTCACATAAAACTGCGCGTGCCTGGAAACGCCGTTCTTGTGAGTGCGCGAGGCTTTATTGAGCAGAATAGGCTGCCAGCCGGAAAGGCTGAAACGCTTGAGCATCAGCCCTATTTCGTCAATCGCTAACTGGCGGATTTGCTCATCAGAGCTGGTGAGTTCTTCCTGCCAACGCTGTACCTCAAAGGCACTGATTTGATGAGATGTAAGCGATTTCACCACCATGCCGTGAGTAACATGATTGATCAATTCCCGATCCAACGGCCACGAGAGGAAAAGATGCATCGGCAAATTCAGGATAGCCATACTCTGGCAGTTGCCCGGGCGCGTGAGCTGGTGGGGTACGCATGCCCAAAATAGCGTGATGTGCCCCTGCTTAATCTGCACCACTTCGTCATTAATCACGTACTCCACGTCACTATCGAAAGGTACATTAACTTCCACCTGACCATGCCAGTGGCTGGAAGTCATGGCCAGCGGAGCACGTAACTCAATGTCCATCCGTTGATAATCGGAATAGAGCGACAGAGGGCTGCGTGCCACTGGGTCAGTACTGCTACACATATCGGGATCGGGCGTTAGAACGCGAACCGCAGGGTTTTCCATAGCAATCGTCTTCCTGTTCCTGAATTATCAGAATAATGGCACAGCACAGGACATTTCGGCGGGATCGAGGCCACATCCCAATCAAGAACCTTGCCGGAAACTCACCATATTCTCTGCTTTCCTGCACTTTTTATCCCATAACCTCAGTTTTAGAACAGCAGTGCGCAGAATCTGAGCTTATGGGAATGCTCAATCAGGAACATGGAAGCGTTACCACTTCACCTCATGCCACCATGGCGTTATCTCAACATGCCACTGGAGAAAAATATGTCGGTCCCAAAAATCACCTTTATCGGTGCTGGCTCTACCATTTTTGTCAAAAACATCCTCGGTGATGTGTTTCATCGTCAGGCCTTTAAATCTGCGCATATCGCGCTGATGGATATTGACGAAACACGTTTGGAAGAGTCGCACATTGTGGTGCGTAAACTGATGGATTCAGCCGGTGCCAACGGGCATATCACTTGCCATACCGATCAGAAAGCCGCCCTCAACGCGGCCGATTTTGTGGTTGTCGCCTTTCAGATCGGCGGCTATGAACCCTGTACCGTTACGGACTTTGAAGTGTGTAAACGCCACGGTCTGGAACAAACTATTGCGGATACCTTGGGCCCAGGCGGCATCATGCGTGCCCTGCGCACCATTCCACATCTGTGGCAGATTTGCGCCGATATGACGGAAGTGTGTCCGGATGCCACCATGCTCAATTACGTTAATCCAATGGCAATGAATACCTGGGCTATGTTTGCCCGTTATCCGCAGATTAAACAGGTCGGGCTATGCCACTCCGTACAGGGCACGGCGGAGGAACTGGCACGGGATCTGAATATCGACGCCAGTGAATTACGCTACCGCAGCGCTGGAATTAACCATATGGCCTTCTACCTGGAGCTGGAGAAAAAGGATGCCAGTGGGCACTACCGCAGCATTTATCCCGATCTGTTGGCTGCCTATGCGGCCGGTCAGGCGCCGAAAGATAACATTCACGGTAACCCGCGCTGTAAGAACATTGTGCGTTACGAAATGTTCAAGAAGCTCGGCTACTTTGTGACCGAGTCTTCCGAGCATTTTGCCGAATATACCCCGTGGTTTATCAAGCCTGGACGCAATGACCTGATCGAACGCTACAAGGTGCCACTGGATGAATATCCGAAGCGCTGCGTGGAACAACTGGCGAACTGGCACAAGGAACTTGAGCAATACAAAACGGCAGAACGCATTGATATCAAACAGTCCAACGAGTACGCCAGTACCATCATGAACTCACTGTGGACCGGCGAACCTAACGTCATCTATGGCAACGTACGTAACGATGGCCTGATCGATAACCTGCCGCAAGGATGCTGTGTCGAGGTAGCCTGCCTGGTGGATGCTAATGGGATCCGCCCAACCAAAGTGGGCAAACTTCCTTCGCACCTCGCCGCGCTTATGCAGACCAACATCAACGTACAGACGTTGCTCACCGAGGCCATTCTGACCGAAAACAAAGATTTTGTTTACCACGCAGCAATGCTGGATCCGCATACCGCTGCCGTATTGGGTATCGAGGAGATTTATGCACTGGTGGACGATCTGATTGCCGCTCACGGCGACTGGTTGCCGGCCTGGCTGCACTAATACCGCAATACCGTTTTGCGAACGCCGGGCGATCAAACGCCTGGCCCCTTCACTAAATAACAGGAGGGCAGCTGGTAACAGTAGCCCTATAGCCTATGAGTGTTTCAATAACCACAAAGATCAGCTACGGTTTTGGCGCTTTCGGTAAAGATTTCGCCATCGGTATTGTTTACATGTACCTGATGTACTACTACACCGACGTCGTCGGCTTATCGGTGGGAGTAGTCGGTACGTTGTTCCTGGTTGCCCGGATTTGGGATGCCCTCAACGACCCCATCATGGGGTGGATTGTCAACAGTACCCGCACCCGCTGGGGGAAATTCAAACCCTGGATCCTGATTGGCACTATCACTAACTCCATCGTGCTGTTTATGCTGTTCAGCGCCCATCTCTTCGAAGGCCAAGGGCAACTGATATTCGTCATCGTCACCTATATCCTCTGGGGTATGACCTACACCTTGATGGATATTCCATTCTGGTCGCTGGTACCGACCATCACGTTAGATAAACGTGAGCGTGAAGAGCTGGTGCCTTATCCCCGTTTCTTCGCCAGCTTGGCCGGTTTTGTGACCGCAGGTGTGACACTGCCATTTGTCAATTATGTCGGCGGTGCAGATCGCGGTTTCGGCTTTCAGATGTTTACGCTGGTATTGATCGCGTTCTTCGTCGTTTCCACCATCATCACCCTGCGCAACGTCAAAGAAGTGTATTCGTCCGACAACCCGGCGGCAGAATCAAGCCGAATTAATCTGAAGACCATGATCGGGCTGATCTACAAGAACGATCAGCTTTCCTGTCTGCTCGGTATGGCACTTGCCTACAACATCGCTTCCAACGTTATCACCGGCTTTGCGATTTATTATTTTACCTACGTGATTGGCGATGCCGCGCTGTTCCCTTACTACATGTCTTACGCGGGGGCAGCCAACCTGATTACGCTGATCCTGTTCCCACGCCTGGTGAAAACGCTTTCGCGCCGTGCACTGTGGGCAGGAGCCTCGATCATGCCGATCCTCGGCAGTGGTGTGTTACTGGCGATTGCTACTGTGGGATACCACAATCTGTTCCTAATCTCGTTGGCCGGGGTGTTATTCAATATCGGCACTGCTTTGTTCTGGGTGCTGCAGGTGATCATGGTGGCAGATACCGTCGACTATGGTGAATATAAGCTGAACGTTCGTTGCGAGAGTATTGCTTACTCGGTGCAAACTCTGGTGGTGAAAGCCGGTTCGGCGTTGTCGGCGTTCTTTATCGGCGTAGTACTTGGCATCGTCGGCTATGTTCCCAACGCCGCGCAGTCACCAGAGACCGTTTTCGGCATGCAGATCATCATGATCGCCCTGCCCGCTCTGTTCTTCTGCGTTACGCTATTTATTTACTTCCGGTTTTATAAACTCAATGGCAACTTCCAACACACCATCCAAACCCATTTGCAGGATAAATATCATCAGGTTCAGGAGGTGCACACTCCCGATATCAAGCACATTCTGATACCCGAGGCAAAGGGGTAAGCATGGAGTGGATTTCTCTCATCGGTTACGTGGCGGCGTGCCTGACAACACTTTCGTTTCTACCGCAGGCCATCAAGGTGATCTCAACCCGCAACACTCAAGGGATCTCGCTCTTGATGTATGGCATGTTTGTTGTGGGGGTGCTGATGTGGCTGATTTATGGGGTTTTAATCGAAAACCTGGCGGTTAGCCTGGCTAATCTGCTGACGTTGCTGTTTGCGTTGCCGATCTTGATAATCAAGTACCAGAACCGTTGACCTACTTCGTTTCTCCTGCCCGGCAAATGGGCAGGAGAAACGCACTCCCAAAGGCAGGAGAGAATAAAGGTTAATCCAGACGCGGGTAAGCCTCAGCAATCTTGTCCCCGGTGAAATGGGCCACCCACCCCTGCGGATTGTCAAACAGGCGGATAGCGGTGAAATTTGGCGCAGATCCCATATCAAACCAGTGGCGGGTATTGGCAGGCACAGAGAGCAGATCGTTTTTTTCACACCGGATCTGGAAAATTTTCCCTTCCAGGTGCAGGCAGAATAACCCCTTTCCTTCGACAAAAAAACGCACTTCATCTTCACCATGAGTATGCTCGGCAAGAAACTTTTCGCGTAGCACTTCACGTTGGGCGTTGTCTGGCCGCATGCTGATCACATCCCAGCTCTGATAACCCTTCTCTGCCACCAGCCGATCGATTTCATGCTGATACGCGGCAATCACCGCTTCTGGTTGCGGATCGTTTCCCAACTGGCGGTCAGCCTGCCAACGTTCAAAACGCACACCAATCTGGGCAAGTTGCTGCTGAATAGCCTGAGCGTCATTGCTCTGCCACAGCACCTGCTGCGGCTCTTTATCACTAAAAATGGTCAATCCACTCATGAGACAAACTCCCCTAACTTGATGTGATCGAAACGGTTTACCTGCGGGTGCCGGCTTTGTGGATCGGCTGCATCGCGGATCAGTTGGCAGGTATGCCAACCCGCAGCCTGCGCCGCATCCAGTTCCTGATGGATATCAGAAAGGAATAACAACTCCGCCGGGGGAATACCTATTGCCCTGGCGATATTCTGGTACGATGCCGTCTCACGCTTCGCCCCGACATGAGTATCGAAGTAACCGCTGAATAATGGCTGCAGGTCACCAGCATCGCTATACCCAAACAGCAGCTTTTGTGCCTCGACCGAACCGGAAGAATAGACGTACAACTTCAGCCCTTGCTGCTGCCAGATAGCCAACTGTTCAGCGACTTCAGCATAGAGGTGCCCTTTGAAGTCACCATTAAGATAGCCGCTACGCCAGATGATCCCTTGCAAGGCTTTCAGCGCGGTAGATTTGCAATCCTCATCCATAAAACGGTAAAGCGTGGCAATAAGCTGTTCATTATCGGCATCCGGTTGAGCTATCTCTTCACGAAGCGCCGCCAGTGGTGCCGCAACTTCTGCCTCGTCGAAATGGTTACGGATAAACTCCCCCAACCGTTCACGGGCATAAGGAAACAGCACCTGATGGACAAAGCGAATATCGCTGGTAGTTCCTTCAATATCGGTAACAATGGCGCGGATCATTTGGCCTCCAGTAAACGGCGCTGTAGTTCACACTGGAACAGGAATTCCAGCCCTTCAAGATGGCGGCGTGCTTCCGCCACCTGTCTGCCCCAGCAATACAAACCGTGGCCACGTACCAGAAAGCCATACTGTAATGGCGTCGTTTCGGCAAACGTGGCCACTCTTGCGGCCAACGCCGGAATATCCTGATCGTTATCAAAAATAGCAATGTTGACGCAATCAAGATGGCTCTTTTGCCCGCTGAGGGATTTCTGCATTTCGTAACCCTGCAGAACCAGCGCTTCACTTTTTTCTACGCGGGAAAGCACGGTAGCGTTGACTGAATGGGTATGCAGGATCGCACCGATCTGTGGGTACAAGCGGTAGATCAGCGTATGCAGGCCGGTTTCTGCCGAAGGGGTTCGACCGCTAGGAACATAGCTGGTCGCCGTTTCCACCAGCAGCAGGTCCTGTTCGGTCAGGCTCCCTTTGTCCTTACCTGACTCGGTCACCAGACAGTGTTTGTCATCAAGGCGCAGCGACATATTGCCGCCGGTCGCCGGGCACCAGCCTTTTTCACCAATCCAGCGGCAGGCAGCCAATAAGGCATGTAGTTGCGGGTTTTCCGTCATTTACTCTGTTCCCTGCAAGGTAGTGATAAGCATATAGCCATCTAAACGTCTTGATTGCCAAAGACTAACATCGTGCTATAGTGTTGGCAATATAAGCGCCAGGAGTATTAGCCGGAAATGAGCACTGAAGCCCCGACCCCAACCAGCAAATTGCCCGGTCTCAGCACCACAATTTTTACTCAAATGAGTGCACTGGCGCAGCAGCATCAAGCAATCAACCTGTCACAGGGATTTCCAGATTTTGATGGCCCGGCATATTTGAAAGAGCGCTTGAATTGGCACGTCAGCCAGGGGGCCAACCAATATGCACCGATGACCGGTGTCGCCGCGCTACGTGAAGCTATTGCAGATAAAACCGCCCAGCTTTATGGCTGGCAGCCGGATGCCAATAGCGAGGTAACTATCACCGCCGGGGCTACCGAGGCCTTATTCGCCGCGATCAGTGCTCTGGTACGCCCCGGCGACGAAGTGATTTGTTTCGATCCAAGCTACGACAGCTATGCCCCTGCGGTGCAACTTTGCGGAGGCATACTCAAGCGAATCGCCCTGCAACCTCCCGCCTTCAAAGTGGATTGGCCAGGCTTCACCGAGCAGCTTTCGCCCCGTACCCGGTTGGTGATCCTGAATACCCCGCAGAATCCCTCGGCTACAGCCTGGGCGGTAGAGGATATGCAGCAATTGTGGGCAGCCATCGCGCAGCAGGAAATTTACATCCTGAGTGACGAAGTCTATGAACACATCTGCTTTGCCAAAGGTGGGCATGCCAGCGTGCTGGCCCACCCACAGCTGCGCCAGCGTGCTATCGCTGTCTCATCATTTGGTAAAACCTTCCATATGACCGGCTGGAAAGTGGGCTACTGTGTGGCTCCTAGAGCGTTGAGCACAGAAGTGCGCAAGGTCCACCAATATCTGACATTCTCGGTAAATACCCCTGCACAACTGGCACTGGCCGATATGCTGCGTGCCGAACCTGAACACTGGCAACAGTTGTCAGCGTTCTACCGTGCTAAACGCGATCGTTTTATACAGGCACTGGCTAACAGCCGGCTGGAAATACTTCCCTGCGAAGGAACATACTTCTTACTGGCGGATTACAGCGCCATTTCCGATCTGGATGACGTGGCTTTCTGCCATTGGTTAACCGAGTACGCCGGGGTAGCGGCAATCCCACTATCCGTTTTCTGTGCTGAGCCTTTTCCACATAAATTAATCCGGCTGTGCTTCGCTAAACAAGATGCAACGTTGAATAGCGCGGCGGAGAAGCTATGTCGACTCTAAAAATCGCCCTGTTACAGTAGCCACTGTTCTGACGACAGGGTGTGGCCAACCGTTGCAAGTTCGATGCCTATTTATCTGCCATAGCCCAGCGCGATCTGATCGTACTGCTGGAAATGTTTACTACTGGATACGAGTGAAAGCGCTCTGCCCAAATAGCAGGTTATAGGCTGGCTACACACTTGGCCGTGAAAACAGATGCGTTAATCAGCGGCAGTTTGGCGCTGAAAACACCAGAAGGTGCCGTTAACCGTTTCTTGTTGGTTGAGCCCGGTGGCAAAGTGCATTTCAATGATAAACGCTACCTGTTCCGTATAGCTGGGGAGCACCTACATTTTCATGCAGGGAAACTGCGCACGATTGCGGTGTAGAAATCACAAAGAGATATAAAGACAAAGCCCCGAGTTATCGCTAACTCAGGGCTTCTTAATAGTGGCGGAACGGACGGGGCTCGAACCCGCGACCCCCTGCGTGACAGGCAGGTATTCTAACCAACTGAACTACCGCTCCACAAACTGTTCCCCTGTGAGGGAACGAGGCGAATATTACGGTTGCCCCTGCATTCCGTCAACGTATTTTCTTATAAAAAGAGTCGTTTGCACAGTTTTTCAACGGAGGCTGCGGCATTTTAGCGCGTTCAAGGCCTTTTCACACTGAATACGCTATTATTCAGCCTCTGTACGCCACAGGCAACTCCCCCCTTTCTTGGCTACCAGATCCAGGCGCTCCTCATGAGCACGCAATTCGTTATCGCTGGCATACACCACTTTCATTGCCGTTGCAGGCCTTACGATCCGTTGAATTTCCTGCGTTGAATCCGTTTGCTGAGTATCCCCCTCCATTTGGAAGGCCATCGAGGTTTGCCCCCCGGTCATCGCCAGATAGACTTCGGCCAGGATCTCGGCATCGAGCAGAGCGCCGTGAAGCGTTCGTTTGCTGTTATCTATCTCATAGCGGCCACACAGCGCATCAAGGTTGTTACGCTTGCCTGGAAACAGGCGACGAGCCATCAATAGGCTGTCGGTTATGGTGCAGAAGGTTTCCGTCTTCGGGATATTCTGCTGCAGCATACGGAACTCGTGGTCCATAAAGCCGATATCGAACGCCGCATTATGAATGACTAACTCACTGCCCCGAATAAAATCCAGAAACTCATCGGCGATTTGATCAAAAGTTGGCTTATCTGCCAGGAATTCATCGCTGATACCATGAACACCATAGGCTTCAGGATCCACCAGCCGATCTGGCTTGACGTAAACGTGGTAGTTTCGCCCGGTAAAGCGACGGTTGATCACCTCAACGGCGCCGATCTCGATGATGCGGTGGCCCTCGTAGTGAACCCCTAATTTGTTCATACCGGTGGTTTCGGTATCAAGAACAATCTGTCTGGTTGGTGTAGAGATCATATTGCAGTGCTCATAGCGCTCGTTTATGTCAGACTTGGCCTTTATAAAACTGATAGGAAGAGTCTACCAGAGATGCTCAAACAGGTAGAAATTTTCACCGATGGATCTTGCCTCGGTAATCCGGGCCCCGGTGGCTACGGCGCAATTTTGCGGTACAAGCAACACGAAAAAATGTTCAGTGCGGGCTTCCGCTTGACTACCAACAACCGTATGGAGTTAATGGCGGCCATTGTCGCACTCGAAGCGTTGACTACACCTTGTGAAGTGATATTGAGCACCGATAGCCAATATGTCCGTCAAGGTATCACCAATTGGATCCATAACTGGAAAAAACGTGGCTGGAAAACAACCGATAAAAAGCCGGTGAAGAACGTCGATCTTTGGCAGCGTCTGGATTTAGCTATTGGCGACCATACCATCCGTTGGGAGTGGGTCAAAGGCCATGCCGGCCACCCGGAAAACGAACGCTGTGATGTGCTGGCGCGCGATGCGGCCGGTAACCCGACGCAAGATGACTTGGGCTATCAGCCTGAGGCTTAAGGGGCATTACCCGGTTTGCGGTAACTCTTGGTTGCCCCCACCGCGCGGCTGAGGGAAGGCTTCCTTACACCGAATTTCATCGGTGTTGGCGTGAGTGGCAGGGTTCTCTTCCGTGCCACAATAACGCTCAGGCAACCAAGCGCCGGCAAGTGGGTGCCCAGGAAAGTACCTCCTTTTCGCTGCCAGGGAAGCACATGGAAACGCGACTGCTCCATCACTTCATAATTCAGCAGGCTGAGCCAGTCCAGCAAACGCATCTGGCTAAACATCCGGCTGACATAAGGCTGGCGCTGGCGTAATCCTGGGATCAGTTTGCCTAGCCCCAGTAAACTGAAAGGGTTAAAAGTACTGATAATCAACCAGCCATCATCAATCATCACCCGGTCAATCTCTCGCAACATGCGGTGCGGATTGTCGGCATAAGAGAGCGTATGGGCCAACAGGCAGGCATCAACCGATTTTGCGGCAAAGGGCAATTGGTATGGGTCTGCCAGTACATCAAGATTGCTACCTTGCAAACCGACTTTAACCTGATGCGAAATAACACACTTTTCAGTGTCCAGCGCGGCGCTGAGATTACCGATTTTCAGTAGGTGGAAACCAAACAGTTTTGGCCACCAGGGTTGCAACTGCTGCTCAAGCGCCCCACGATAGTATTCCCCCCACGGCAACTCAGCCCATGAGTGTGGGCTAGTGAGATTTTGCAGAGTATGGGCTGGTTTCATGATTTATTTTCTTCTTTCAAGCCGTTGCCAACGAGAGGTTTACTATGAATCTTATCAGCATTCCTGCTTTTCAGGACAATTACATTTGGCTATTGGATAATCAGCAAGGGCACTGTGTTATCGTCGACCCCGGAGACGCAGCCCCTGTTCTGGAGGCATTGTCCCGCCAGCATCTCACCCCCGATGCTATATTGCTGACCCACCATCACAACGATCACGTTGGCGGCGTGGCGGGGATTACTGCTCAATATCCAAAGTTGGCTGTCTATGGACCACAAGAAACTGCGACCAAGGGCTCAAATCGCATTGTCAACGATGGCGATGTTGTCAAGATTAATGGGTTTCAGTTCACAACAATTGCTGTTCCCGGCCATACCCTGGGTCATGTTGCATTCTACAGTGCACCTTATATTTTCTGCGGGGACACCCTGTTTTCTGCAGGCTGCGGCAGGCTTTTTGAAGGGACAGCAGAGCAAATGTACCACTCATTTCAACGACTCGCGCAACTTCCCGATGAAACCTTAATTTGTTGCGCACACGAATATACTCTGTCGAATCTTAAGTTTGCGCGGGCTATTTTGCCACAAGATCGAGAAATTGAAACATATCAGCAACAAGTTGAGATGTTACGCGCAAAAGGCACACCTAGCGTCCCCACAACTCTACAATTAGAGCGTAGAATTAATCTCTTTTTACGCTGCCATGATACTGATTTACAAAAAGAAATAGGCTTTCACTTGCCACCACAAACACTTCATTCGGTTTTTTCTGAATTACGCCTACGAAAGGACCGCTTCTAACCTTTTAGTTGTGTTTTTTTGCGAAGCAAAGTATTATTGCTCGTCTTTTAAGCAACTAAATTGACACACATATGAAGACTAAAGCGATAATTCTCGCCTCGGTCTTGCTAGTAGGTTGCCAGGCGTCCAAGCAGGGCGTATCGGTACCAGAACAGCATGCACAGAGTTTGTCTTCGGCAGGTCAAGAAGGTGAAGCAGGAGAGTACACAGCGAATGGTCGAGCGAGCTCGGCGCAGTGGCTAAGCAATAGCGGTGCCGCGCAAAAAGACCTGTGGAACTTCATTAGCGACGAGCTGAAGATGGAGGTTCCGGATAATTACCGGATCCGTGAGCAAAAAAGAAAGTATCTAAACAGTAAGAGCTATCTCCACGATGTAACATTACGGGCAGAGCCGTACATGTACTGGATTGTCGGGCAGATTAAGAAACGTAATATGCCGATGGAACTGGTACTGCTACCCATAGTGGAGAGCGCTTTTGACCCACACGCCACGTCACATGCCAATGCCGCAGGGTTATGGCAGATCGTGCCTCAAACGGGTCGCAATTATGGTTTGAAGAACAACCAGTGGTATGACGGGCGGCGTGATGTTGTTGCCTCGACAACCGCAGCGCTTGATATGTTGCAACGGTTAAACCGCATGTTTGACGGCGACTGGTTACTGACCATCGCGGCTTACAACAGCGGTGAGGGCCGTGTAATGCAAGCGGTTAAGGCAAATAAACGCCAAGGTAGGTCTACTGAGTTCTGGGCATTGTCGCTTCCACGTGAAACGTCGATCTATGTCCCTAAAATGCTGGCCCTAAGCGATATTATTAAGCACAGCAAAAAGTACGGCATCAGGTTACCGAAAACTGATGAAACCCGTGCACTGGCGCGGATTGATGTCGGGCAGCAGATCGAACTCACTCAGGCGGCTGAGATGGCTGGGCTTTCAATTACCAAAATGAAAGCTTATAACCCTGGTTACAAGAAAGGCGTAACCGCACCTAACGGGCCCCATTACATCATGGTTCCCAAGGGGCATGCCGATCAATTGAAAGACTCGTTGGCCGATGGGCAAATTACTGTACCCAAGGTCAGTCAATTGGCCAAAAACAGCGGCCTATCTGGCGGAAGTGCGTATAAAGTTCGTTCAGGTGATACGTTATCCACTATCGCCAAGCGGTTGAATGTCAAGACCAGCGATCTGCAGAACTGGAACAACTTGCGTGGTAAAAGCAAGCTTAAGATTGGGCAAAGCCTGCAGGTAGCAAACAATACGAGCAACAGCAGCAAGAGTGCTAAGACTAGCAAAGTTAGCAATACTCGAAAAAATGACAGCAGTATTACCTATAAGGTCCGTAAAGGTGATTCGCTGGCCAGTATTGCGCGCCGACACGGTGTTGATATTAACGACGTAAAGCGCTGGAACTCAGCACTTGCCAAAGCCAGTCGTCTGCAGCCAGGTCTTAACCTGACCTTGTTCGTGAACAACAAGACATCGCCTGATAGCTAAATCTAGGCACAAAGAGCATTTTAAAGCATCCTTCGGGATGCTTTTTTATTGTCTGTCTATTTTACCAAACCGGCTTATCGGCTTCTGGATGGAACTCTACCAGCAACGGATTGTGATCTGAGGCTTTAGTCACCAATACCGATGCCTGCGCCACACCAAGATTACGGTAAAAGATGAAGTCCAACGGGCGACCAAACGCTTTGCTGCGATGATCATGGGGGAAATTAACCTCGTGCAAACACATGTCACCAGCAAACTGATATAACGCATTGATGCGCTTGCGGCTCCAGGCATTGAAATCCCCAGCCATGATCACCGGCCCTTTATGGCTGGCGATCTGTTCCCCTATTGGCCCCAACTGTTTACTGTAAACATCAACCCCTAAGCTGAAGTTCACCGCATGGATATTTACCACCATCAGAAGTTGATCACTGTAAAGCGGGTAAACGGTAATCAATGCAGACTTGGACAGACGTAGCAATGGCTCACGTTCGCGCAACGGGCAACAATAAACCGGATGCGCAGCAGCCAGCGTCATGACTCCCGAGGGGTGCTGCGGCAATACAAAAGCAGGTACCTGATCGGCCGCTAGATAGTTGGAGGTGGCAAAATTGACCAATTCAGGCGTGGTCTGCGCTTCCTGCAATAGAACCAGTTGGGCATCTTTACCGTAGTTCTTCAATACAGAAAGCCAATCGGCACGTTGTTGCTTGAAAATATTCCACACCATCACTCGCAGCACGCTGGATGATGGCAGCGCCGCCCCGAGGGGTAACGGCTGGTTGAGAGCACCAGGGAAAACTCGCTCAACTGGTTGACCTGCAACATACCTCATTGCATAAGTTCGTTTCGGCACGTTATTCGCCTATTTCGCATTCGTATGAAACTGGCAGCAGTATTGCCACAGTTAATGAAATGATTATACGCCTGCATCGCCCAGCCAGCATGGCATTTAGGGAATACATTACCTCTTGTTATAGGGGTGAGCTTGGCTGATTTCAATCGGTTAAACGTATATGTCTGTAAAGGTTGGCCTTGAAGAGCGCTTTATGCGAATAACCCCGCAAGTTTTGACCGTGAAAATCGATGGAACAGAATTTATATCGTTTGTTGCCGCGAACGCCGCCGTAGGCCATACAGCGGATCCTGTTCCTCTGAAACCACATTGTGTCACCGTCAGCTTGGCAAATGTTGCAACCAAAATGCGCTGGGTGTTTGATCACCCAGTTTTTTCTGCGGCCACTGTTCATTAAAGCTAGCACATATAGCCTGCAATATGGCATCCAGCGATCCATTTTTGGCCACAGGTAACAATTCTGCGAGAGAGACATCCAACCGCAATACCAGTTCCATCTGTGGTGAAGGGGCTTGCCTCAGCGTCACCCCTTGCGCAATACACCATTGCTGCAGCGGGTAGGTTTCAGATTCACTATTGCCAAACAGCTTTTTATTTTCAGTCTCAATAGATTGTATATCACCAGGGCAAAGCTGAAACACTTCCTTCAGCCAATTAACCACCAGCATCGGTGACGCTCCCGCAAACGCACGCGCACTTAACCAGCCACTGACTTGCTCCTGTGCCCACAAGATATGTTGCTCCCCACCATCTTCAGCCAACAGGCTGACCCTCTGATAAAAAAGAGAAAGATTTCCCGGCAACTCACCCGCTTTAAGCGCCTTCTTACCGCGCAATATTTTATTTTCGTCTTCACTACGCTGGCCCACGCCACGTAAGTAACGGTCCAATCCAGCTCGGGAGATCGGCTGTAGCATGCCTTGATTGACTATTACCAGCATTTCATCCAGCGGCAACTGTAACTTTTGTCTCAGCCAGTTGATCAGTTGGCTTTGTTCATCCGTTAATACTTTACGAACATTTTTTGGCTTGGTATGACGATCGGTAACATCCTGCCGCTGACGCCAGCGGCGCACTGTGGCCACAGAAATACCCAGTTCTTGCGCCAATACACGGTCGCTTTTGTCAGATTTTTGGATATAGCGCCGCACCCGTGGCGTAGTGGTCGCATTTGCATGCAGCTTGATTTCCATGGTTTGTCCTGTGCTAAAAACGATACTTTATGATAACCAATCTTGTGAGATATTTTATAATTTTGCGTCACACTGTGAACTATTTCACCTTTCTATAAAATCCATTCACTGATAATCCAAATCGATAAATCATCAAACCTACCCTCTTATCTAATAAGCACACTTACGGGGTTCACCATGAACAATGTTCTGGGATTTCTTGAAGCCAAGCTCATGCCTCTGGCAGCGAAAGCCGCGCAGCAGAGACATTTGTGCGCAATCCGCGGTGCCTATGTTTCTTTTATGCCGTTCATTATTGTTGGCTCAATCCTGCTGGTCATTTCTTCGTTTCCTAACCAGAGCTATCAGCAGTTTATGACCGGCCTATTCGGTGCCAGTTGGAGCAATATCATTGAGATCCCGTTTAACGCGGTATTCTCCACCATGTCACTGTTCGTCAGCTTTCTCACTGCTTACCGTCTGGCTGAACATTACGAAGAAGATCGGATCTCCAGCGGTATTCTGGCTTTGGTATGTTTTCTGATCCTTACACCATTTATCAAGGTAGAAGCGCTGGGCAACATCACCGTGATCCCAACAGAGTGGATAGGCAGCAAAGGTCTGTTTGTGGCGATGATCGGTTCACTGCTGTGGACTGAGCTGTTCTGTTACCTGAAACGCCGTAATGTAATCATCAAAATGCCAGAAGGCGTTCCTCCTGCGGTACAGGAATCTTTCGCAGCCCTTTTACCGGCGCTTTTCGTGATTATTCTGGTGCTGGCAATCCGTATTTTGTTCGAGCACACCTCTTATCAAACCATTCATCAGTTTATTTATGACGTTGTAGCTACGCCGGTACGCCACTTTGGGACCTCCTACGTTGGCGCACTGTTGACGGTGCTGAGTATCACTATTCTGTGGTCGGTTGGTATCAACTCTGGTTCTATGGTCAACGGCATCATTCGCCCACTGTGGATGGAAAACCAAACAGACAATATTGCGGCTATTCAGGCTGGCGTAACCCCCCCACACATCATTACAGAACAGTTCTTCGATATGATCTGGATGGGCGGTGCCGGAGCAACCCTGTCACTGGTGATCGCTATTCTGTTTTTCGCCCGCAGTAAAAGTATCCGCGAAGTCGGACGTTTAGGAGCCGGTGCTTCGATCTTCAATATTAATGAGCCGATCCTGTTTGGCCTGCCGGTGATCATGAATCCAATCATGCTGATCCCATTCAATCTGGTGCCAATAGTGTTGGTTACCGTGCAATACGTAGCAATGAAACTGGGTGCAGTCGCCGTTACCACCGGTGTATTCATTCCATGGACGCTACCACCAGTTATCAGCGGGTTCATCGTAACTGGCCATCTGAGCGGTAGCCTGATGCAGATCGTCAATCTGTTTATTGGTGCCATGCTCTATCTGCCTTTCCTACGCATTCTAGACAAACAGTATCGCCAGAGCGAAGCACAGTAATGCCAGAGATCAATCGCGCTGTTAAAGGCGACAAACGTTATCGGCTAATTATCAGGAGTATGACATGTGGGGAATGATTGCAACCTGGCGTATGGCACTGGAAGGGGTAACTGAAGCCAGCGAAGCGCTTAAACATGGTGCAAGCGCCGCACAAAGCGTTGTGAGCGCAGTTGCCAACGTAGAGGACTTCCCATTCTACAAATCAGTGGGTTATGGCGGGTTACCTACCGAAAACGGTGAGGTAGAACTGGATGCTGCCTTTATGGATGGAGATACTCTTGCCTTTGGTGCCGTCGGTAATCTGGTGGATATTGCGAACCCGGTGAAAGTTGCACAGGCCTTGAGTCGCGAGCGTTTTAACAGTGTTCTGGTTGGAACCGGAGCACGCGAATGGGCACTTAGCCAAGGCTTTGCCGACAAGAAAATGCTCACCGAGCGAGCCACACAGCACTACAGCAAGCGGTGCCGAGAAACCATCGATAAAGGTCTTAGCCCATATGATGGCCATGACACCGTCGGTATTATCAGCCTGGATCAGCAAGGTTCAATGAGCGTGGCAACTTCAACCAGTGGGCTGTTCATGAAGCGCCGTGGCCGCCTAGGTGATTCGCCAGTGATTGGTTCTGGTTTCTACTGCGATAGCCAAATCGGTGCTGCGACTGCGACTGGTGTGGGCGAGGATTTGATGAAGGGTTGCACCAGTTATGAAATTGTCCGCCGAATGCAGCAAGGCATGTCGCCACAGCAGGCGGCGGACTCAGTAGTGTTTGAGCTGGAGGACAAACTGATTTCCCGCTTTGGTCGGGTGGGCGATCTTTCGGTGGTCTGCATGAATCGGCAAGGTGAGTTCGGTATCTCCACCAATATTAAAACCTTCTCTTTCGTGGCTGCCAGCGCCACTCTGCCACCCACCGTATTTCTGGCGGAGCGCCGAGCTGAGCATACTCACTTCACTCCAGCCAGTGAGCAATGGCTGCAGGAATATGCTCAACGTATTCGCGCTCCGATTGAGGAAATTCATTATGATTAATTACCAGCTAGTGATCGAGATACCTGAGCTGGATCTCAACAGCCACGTAATTAGCCATGCAGCAAGTCACTTGCTGCAACTCCCATTCAATAGCGATTTGTTACAGGCTCTGCAAGCCAAAGCCCATAGTCAAACCGCAGATTGCCTCTATGGTTGTGCTCCGGCAGGTCGCATTACTCTGCTCCCCGAAAAATTGTGGCACGACGCACAAACCAATACTCTTACAGCAGCATTGCGTTCATTACTGCGTAGTCCAACGAGTTCTCGGCTGATCGTTGACTGCACATTGTTTGATGACAGCAATAGAGCAGTTATGTGCCATCTACTGCACTTTCTGTTCAATCAGGATTATCAGTTAAGCGACCTGGGTTTTAAGAGGGAAGCAACTGTACCCACACCGCGCATCCAGCAGTTGGTTTTCTTCTGTCTGCCCGAACAGTTGGCAACACTGCAAACCTGTGTCCCACAAGCTGCCGCCGCTGCAATGGGAATGATGGCAGCACGTCGCCTCTCTGATGTGCCAAGCGACCGCTGTACCCCGGCATTTTTTGCCAGCGAGGTAGCGAGCCAGATAGCACAATACCCAAGCCTGAGCTGCGAAGTGCTGGATGAACAGCAAATAGCCCAGCAAGGTCTTGGCCTGCTGCAAGCGGTGGGTAAAGGCGCTGTTAACCCTCCGCGCCTGGTAGTCATACGTTATCAGGGGAGTGACGACGGCCCATTCAGCGCCTACGTTGGTAAAGGCATCACTTTTGATACCGGTGGCTTGTGGCTCAAGAGTGGCGATGGCATGTACACCATGAAGTACGACATGTGTGGCGCTGCAAACGTATTTGGTTTAATGCTGGCAGTAGCAGAACTGAAGTTGCCTGTACGATTGGTTGGCGTGCTTGCTCTGGCAGAAAATATGGTTGGTCCAGCGGCAATGCGCCCTGGCGATGTAGTAACCAGCTACAGCGGGTTAACAGTTGAAATCAACAACACCGATGCAGAAGGACGATTGGTGCTGGCCGATGCCATCGCTTATGGCAGCAAGCTCTCCAACGGAGGTCAGCAGCCGGAATACGTGGTCGATCTGGCGACGCTTACCGGCGCAGTGGTCAAAGCATTGGGTTACGATCTCAGTGGGTTGATGACCGAGAATGAGTTATTGCGCAGCACTCTCACTAAAGCTGGGTTACGCAGCGGCGATCCTGTGTGGTCATTACCGTTGGATGCCCGTTTCAGTAAACAGGTAGAAAGCAATATTGCCGATTTGTGCAATACCCCAACCAACAATGCGGCTATCAGTACTTCTGCTGCCTATTTCCTCAGCCGTTTCTGCCCTGCGGATATCCCCTGGGCACACCTTGATATCAGCGGCAGTGCACTTTGGCGAGAAAACGGCCACAGTGTGGCATCAGGCCGACCCATTCCACTTTTAGTCCAGCATCTGCTGGAACGTCTGGAGAATTAATATGAAAAAGATCCTGTTAGTGTGTGATTTAGGTATGTCCACCAGTCTGATGGTGAAGAAAATGCAGGAAGCAGCCAAGGCACGTGGCATCAATGCAGAGATCTGTGCCAAATCGATACGTGATTATAAAACCGCAGTTGCAGAGTTCGACGTCGCGTTGCTAGGGCCACAGATCCGTTATAAGTTGGCCGAGTGCGAGAAGATCGCCAATCAGCACAATAAAAAAATCGCCTGTATCGATATGATGGCCTACGGCACCATGAAAGGGGATAAGGTCTTAGATCAAGCATTAGCATTGATCGAGGAAGCCTGAAATGGATCTGGAAAACGAAGTTATGGAGCTGATCGCCAATGCTGGCTATGCCCGAAGCCTAGTGTTTCAAGCCATACGCTGTGCTCGTGAAGACGAGGATTTCACGCAGGCCGAACAATATATGCAGGAGGCGCAAGAAGCGCTCTCTGGTGCTCATCACGTTCAAACCAAGCTGATAGAAATGGATGAGGGAAGCGGTAAAATCCCGGTTCATTTGGTAATGGTACACGCGCAGGATCACTTGATGAACGCGATTATGTTGATGGAAATGGGGCGTGAGATCATCGCGTTGCACCAAAAAATCGCTCGCTAGGAATAAGCTGGCTGTCTGTAGCAATAGAGCTACAGACAGCTGCGACATTAATCCCAGTTTGGTGCCAAACCTTCCGGACTAACCAGACGCTCATTGCGTTCTAGTACAGCAATTTCCTCCATCTCAGCTTCTGTCAACGTCAGCTTCGTTTCCATAGATTTGTGCAGTATCGATAGCACGATAACCCAGTTCCAAAGCCGTGCTCACGGAATCTATGACTACTTGATCTTGTAGTCGGAAAGTACCCAAACCAAATGTAGGGATGCCCATAATTTTATTCTCTCAGTTTGTCGATAAAAACAGTATGGGAAGATTATGGCAGCGGTTTTGTTGATCAAAAATACGCTATTGAGCATAAGAATTTTGATTTTAAAGCAATAATAGACAGGCAATGAATGCCGATTAGGGAAGGCTAATTAGCTGGAATCGAAAAATTTGTATATGAAAAAGCCCTGAGTCATAGACTCAGGGCTTATCAATTAAGTGGCGGAACGGACGGGGCTCGAACCCGCGACCCCCTGCGTGACAGGCAGGTATTCTAACCAACTGAACTACCGCTCCACCGATTCTTTTACGTTGCATCTTTCGATGCCGGCAAAACCGCTCTTGGCGATCCTGCTCATTACCAGGTGTCACTCTGATAACGTTGTTTGATGCCTGGCAGTGTCCTACTCTCGCATGGGGAGACCCCACACTACCATCGGCGCTACGGCGTTTCACTTCTGAGTTCGGCATGGGATCAGGTGGGACCACCGCGCTATGGCCGCCAGGCAAATTCGTTTCATTCCAACCGCTTCACGCTCACTCGCGTACAGCCATCAGAACCAATCTAGGAACTTCGCTGAAAATCTTTCTCTCTCAAATCCAAAACACCTTCGGTGTTGTAAGGTTAAGCCTCACGGATCATTAGTACTGGTTAGCTCAATGCATCGCTGCACTTACACACCCAGCCTATCAACGTCTTAGTCTTAAACGTTCCTTCAGGGACCTTAAAGGCCCAGGGAAGACTCATCTCGAGGCAAGTTTCGCGCTTAGATGCTTTCAGCGCTTATCTTTTCCGCACTTAGCTACCGGGCAGTGCCATTGGCATGACAACCCGAACACCAGTGGTGCGTTCACTCCGGTCCTCTCGTACTAGGAGCAACCCCTCTCAATCTTCCAACGCCCACGGCAGATAGGGACCGAACTGTCTCACGACGTTCTAAACCCAGCTCGCGTACCACTTTAAATGGCGAACAGCCATACCCTTGGGACCTACTTCAGCCCCAGGATGTGATGAGCCGACATCGAGGTGCCAAACACCGCCGTCGATATGAACTCTTGGGCGGTATCAGCCTGTTATCCCCGGAGTACCTTTTATCCGTTGAGCGATGGCCCTTCCATTCAGAACCACCGGATCACTAAGACCTACTTTCGTACCTGCTCGAGCCGTCACTCTCGCAGTCAAGCTAGCTTATGCCTTTGCACTAACCTCACGATGTCCGACCGTGATTAGCTAACCTTCGTGCTCCTCCGTTACTCTTTGGGAGGAGACCGCCCCAGTCAAACTACCCACCAGACACTGTCCTCACCCCGGATTACGGGGCCGAGTTAGAACATCAAACATTAAAGGGTGGTATTTCAAGGTTGGCTCCATGCAGACTGGCGTCCACACTTCAAAGCCTCCCACCTATCCTACACATCAAGGCTCAATGTTCAGTGTCAAGCTATAGTAAAGGTTCACGGGGTCTTTCCGTCTTGCCGCGGGTACACTGCATCTTCACAGCGAGTTCAATTTCACTGAGTCTCGGGTGGAGACAGCCTGGCCATCATTACGCCATTCGTGCAGGTCGGAACTTACCCGACAAGGAATTTCGCTACCTTAGGACCGTTATAGTTACGGCCGCCGTTTACTGGGGCTTCGATCAAGAGCTTCGCGTTGCCGCTAACCCCATCAATTAACCTTCCAGCACCGGGCAGGCGTCACACCGTATACGTCCACTTTCGTGTTTGCACAGTGCTGTGTTTTTATTAAACAGTTGCAGCCAGCTGGTATCTGCGACTGGCTTCAGCTCCGAGAGCAAGTCTCTTCACCTACGCGCCAGCGTGCCTTCTCCCGAAGTTACGGCACCATTTTGCCTAGTTCCTTCACCCGAGTTCTCTCAAGCGCCTGAGTATTCTCTACCTGACCACCTGTGTCGGTTTGGGGTACGATTTGATGTTACCTGATGCTTAGAGGCTTTTCCTGGAAGCTTGGCATCAACCACTTCGCCACCGTAGTGACTCGTCATCACGCCTCAGGGTTGATATGCAACCGGATTTACCAGGTCACACCCCCTACACGCTTAAACCGGGACAACCGTCGCCCGGCTAGCCTAGCCTTCTCCGTCCCCCCTTCGCAGTAACACCGAGTACAGGAATATTAACCTGTTTCCCATCGACTACGCCTTTCGGCCTCGCCTTAGGGGTCGACTCACCCTGCCCCGATTAACGTTGGACAGGAACCCTTGGTCTTCCGGCGAGCGGGCTTTTCACCCGCTTTATCGTTACTTATGTCAGCATTCGCACTTCTGATACCTCCAGCAGACCTCACAGTCCACCTTCAACGGCTTACAGAACGCTCCCCTACCCAACAACGCCTAAGCGTCGCTGCCGCAGCTTCGGTGCATGGTTTAGCCCCGTTACATCTTCCGCGCAGGCCGACTCGACCAGTGAGCTATTACGCTTTCTTTAAATGATGGCTGCTTCTAAGCCAACATCCTGGCTGTCTATGCCTTCCCACATCGTTTCCCACTTAACCATGACTTTGGGACCTTAGCTGGCGGTCTGGGTTGTTTCCCTCTTCACGACGGACGTTAGCACCCGCCGTGTGTCTCCCGTGATAACATTCTTCGGTATTCGGAGTTTGCATCGGGTTGGTAAGCCGGGATGGCCCCCTAGCCGAAACAGTGCTCTACCCCCGAAGATGAGTTCACGAGGCGCTACCTAAATAGCTTTCGGGGAGAACCAGCTATCTCCCGGTTTGATTGGCCTTTCACCCCCAGCCACAAGTCATCCGCTAATTTTTCAACATTAGTCGGTTCGGTCCTCCAGTTAGTGTTACCCAACCTTCAACCTGCCCATGGCTAGATCACCGGGTTTCGGGTCTATACCTTGCAACTATTCGCCCAGTTAAGACTCGGTTTCCCTACGGCTCCCCTATACGGTTAACCTTGCTACAAAATATAAGTCGCTGACCCATTATACAAAAGGTACGCAGTCACCCCCATTAAGAAGGCTCCCACTGCTTGTACGTACACGGTTTCAGGTTCTATTTCACTCCCCTCGCCGGGGTTCTTTTCGCCTTTCCCTCACGGTACTGGTTCACTATCGGTCAGTCAGGAGTATTTAGCCTTGGAGGATGGTCCCCCCATATTCAGACAGGATGTCACGTGTCCCGCCCTACTCATCGAACTCACAGGATGTGCATTTTAGTGTACGGGGCTATCACCCTTTACTGCGCGACTTTCCAGACGCTTCCACTAACACACACCCTGATTCAGGTTCTGGGCTGTTCCCCGTTCGCTCGCCGCTACTGGGGGAATCTCGGTTGATTTCTTTTCCTCGGGGTACTTAGATGTTTCAGTTCCCCCGGTTCGCCTCGTTAAGCTATGTATTCACTTAACGATAGTGCAACGAATTGCACTGGGTTTCCCCATTCGGGTATTGCCGGTTGTAACGCTTCATATCAGCTTACCGACACTTATCGCAGATTAGCACGCCCTTCATCGCCTCTGACTGCCTAGGCATCCACCGTGTACGCTTAGTCACTTAACCTCACAACCCGAAGGTGTCTTTCGACGCACTTCGTGCTGTAAACATTTGAGAGACTCTCTGACAGGTTAGTTCTTATCTCAATAGTTCTACGGAGAGATAAGTTTCAGCTGTCAGGTTTCAATTTTCAGCTTGTTCCAGATTGTTAAAGAGCAATATCTTAAACATGACTTGGAAGTCATCTTTAAGATATTCGGTGATAATGTCTTTCACTCATTATCGGATTGGCGTCCCCAAGGGGATTCGAACCCCTGTTACAGCCGTGAAAGGGCAGTGTCCTAGGCCTCTAGACGATGGGGACCCGAAATTCGCTTATCGGATCAGTGATCCGATAATTTCGGGTAAAGGTGAGATTTTTCAAGAAAAATCGAGCGCCATTGTGGTTTGTCACTGCACTTGACAGCCACAAACCGCACAGCACTTAACCACCCATACCACAGGTTTTTTGCTCATTACTTTTCATCAGACAATCTGTGTGGACACTGCACTCAACTGCATATCTTTAGGTAAGGAGGTGATCCAACCGCAGGTTCCCCTACGGTTACCTTGTTACGACTTCACCCCAGTCATGAATCACAAAGTGGTAAGCGCCCTCCCGAAGGTTAAGCTACCTACTTCTTTTGCAACCCACTCCCATGGTGTGACGGGCGGTGTGTACAAGGCCCGGGAACGTATTCACCGTAGCATTCTGATCTACGATTACTAGCGATTCCGACTTCACGGAGTCGAGTTGCAGACTCCGATCCGGACTACGACATACTTTATGAGGTCCGCTTGCTCTCGCGAGGTCGCTTCTCTTTGTATATGCCATTGTAGCACGTGTGTAGCCCTACTCGTAAGGGCCATGATGACTTGACGTCATCCCCACCTTCCTCCGGTTTATCACCGGCAGTCTCCTTTGAGTTCCCACCATCACGTGCTGGCAACAAAGGATAAGGGTTGCGCTCGTTGCGGGACTTAACCCAACATTTCACAACACGAGCTGACGACAGCCATGCAGCACCTGTCTCACGGTTCCCGAAGGCACTAAGCTATCTCTAGCAAATTCCGTGGATGTCAAGAGTAGGTAAGGTTCTTCGCGTTGCATCGAATTAAACCACATGCTCCACCGCTTGTGCGGGCCCCCGTCAATTCATTTGAGTTTTAACCTTGCGGCCGTACTCCCCAGGCGGTCGACTTAACGCGTTAGCTCCGGAAGCCACGCCTCAAGGGCACAACCTCCAAGTCGACATCGTTTACAGCGTGGACTACCAGGGTATCTAATCCTGTTTGCTCCCCACGCTTTCGCACCTGAGCGTCAGTCTTTGTCCAGGGGGCCGCCTTCGCCACCGGTATTCCTCCAGATCTCTACGCATTTCACCGCTACACCTGGAATTCTACCCCCCTCTACAAGACTCTAGCTTGCCAGTTTCAAATGCAGTTCCCAAGTTAAGCTCGGGGATTTCACATCTGACTTAACAAACCGCCTGCGTGCGCTTTACGCCCAGTAATTCCGATTAACGCTTGCACCCTCCGTATTACCGCGGCTGCTGGCACGGAGTTAGCCGGTGCTTCTTCTGCGAGTAACGTCAATGAATGGTGCTATTAACACCAAACCCTTCCTCCTCGCTGAAAGTGCTTTACAACCCGAAGGCCTTCTTCACACACGCGGCATGGCTGCATCAGGCTTGCGCCCATTGTGCAATATTCCCCACTGCTGCCTCCCGTAGGAGTCTGGACCGTGTCTCAGTTCCAGTGTGGCTGGTCATCCTCTCAGACCAGCTAGGGATCGTCGCCTAGGTGAGCCATTACCCCACCTACTAGCTAATCCCATCTGGGCACATCCGATGGTGTGAGGCCCGAAGGTCCCCCACTTTGGTCCGAAGACGTTATGCGGTATTAGCCACCGTTTCCAGTAGTTATCCCCCTCCATCGGGCAGTTTCCCAGACATTACTCACCCGTCCGCCGCTCGCCGGCAAAGTAGCAAGCTACTTTCCGCTGCCGCTCGACTTGCATGTGTTAGGCCTGCCGCCAGCGTTCAATCTGAGCCATGATCAAACTCTTCAATTAAAAGCTTGATTTGCTGCAACTCGTGCAGCGATGCTCGAAAATTAACTTTCGTAATAATTCATTCGCATGAATTATTGCTTGGTCACTCTTCAAGACTTGATATTTTTTTGCTACCGAAGCAGCTGGATATCGTCTTGTGAGTGCCCACACAGATTGTCTGATAAATTGTTAAAGAGCGTCGGTTACCGTTATGTTTCTCGGTAACGCGGGAGGCAGATAATACGCTTTCCCGCTGAAGAGTCAAGCCTTTTTCTTATTAAGAAGTGGTGTTTTCATCGGCTTGCTGCTTCTTGGCTGGGCGACTTGTCAGTCGTTGTTCCCGGTCAGTGGAGGCGCATTATAGGGAGTTCTGAGAACGCCGCAACCCCTAATTTCAAAAAATCACTCAAGCGAACAAATAACAACCAAAAATGGCATTTCAGGATGTTTTATACACTAAAAAATGGAGCTTTAAGAGCTAAAGAAAGCGAATCCAGGCAAATTTGGCAAAACATAATAGTAGAGGGGCGGTAAAAACCGCCCCTCTATATAGCTACAAACAACTATGAAGCTTATTGCTTGGCAACAATGTGGTCGTTTTCTACATCCAACGTCACTGGTTTACCTGGAATCAGCTTGCCGGACAGAATTTGCTGTGCCAGCGGGTTTTCGATTTCCTGCTGGATAGCGCGTTTCAATGGTCGAGCCCCATAAACTGGGTCGTAACCAGTTTTACCCAACAGCTCTAGCGCTGGCTCTGTAATGCTGACTTCATAACCACGCTCTTCCAGACGTTTGTACAACCGTGCCAACTGTATCTTGGCAATCTGCGCAATGTGTTTCTGACCTAACGGGTGGAAGACCACGACTTCATCTATACGGTTGATGAATTCTGGACGGAAATGATGGCTTACCATCTCCATAACCGATTCCTTCATCTGCGCATAGTTAACCTTACCAAAGTGCTCTTGGATCATATCGGAGCCTAGGTTAGAGGTCATAATTACCACTGTATTGCGGAAATCAACGGTACGACCTTGTCCGTCGGTAAGACGACCATCGTCCAGCACTTGCAATAGAATGTTGAACACATCCGGGTGTGCTTTTTCCACTTCATCGAGCAGTATCACTGAATAAGGGCGACGGCGAACAGCTTCTGTCAGATAGCCGCCCTCTTCATAGCCGACATAGCCTGGAGGGGCACCCACAAGCCGCGATACGGAATGTTTCTCCATAAACTCGGACATGTCTATACGTACCATGGCGTCGTCGCTATCAAACAAAAACGAAGCCAGCGCTTTGCACAGTTCAGTTTTCCCTACCCCAGTCGGACCAAGGAACAGGAACGAACCGATCGGGCGGTTAGGATCAGAAAGACCTGCGCGGCTACGGCGAATAGCATTCGACACCGCATTTACTGCCTCATTCTGGCCAATCACGCGTGAATGCAGTTCTTGTTCCAGGCGCAGCAGTTTGTCACGCTCGCCCTCCAGCATTCTGGCAACAGGGATACCGGTCGCTTTTGCCAACACCTCAGCAATCTCCGCATCGGTAACACGGTTGCGCAGCAATTTGACGGTTTTACCTTCGGCCTGGGTTGCTGCCGCAAGCTGTTTTTCCAGCTCAGGGATTTTGCCATACTGTAGTTCAGACATACGCCCAAGGTCACCCACGCGGCGCGCCTGTTCCAACGTGATCTTGGCCTGTTCCAACTCTGCTTTGATATTCTGGGTGCCGGAAAGAGACGCTTTCTCTGCTTTCCACTCCTCTTCCAGTTCCGAATACTCTCGCTCTTTCTGCTCTAATTCGTCGCTCAGCATTTCCAAACGTTTCTTACTGGCGTCGTCCGATTCTTTGTTGAGCGCCTGCTGTTCAAGCTTCAACTGAATAATACGGCGCTCCAGGCGATCAAGAGACTCAGGCTTGGAATCCATCTGCATACGAATACTGGATGCCGCTTCATCGATCAGATCGATGGCTTTATCCGGCAACTGGCGATCGGAAACATAACGGTGCGACAGAGTCGCAGCAGCGACAATCGCCGGGTCAGTAATCTGCACATGATGATGCAATTCATAGCGTTCTTTCAGACCACGCAAAATAGCGATGGTATCTTCAACGCTCGGCTCAGCGACATAGACTTTCTGGAAACGGCGCTCCAGCGCAGCATCCTTTTCTATATATTGGCGATATTCATTTAATGTGGTCGCACCGACGCAGTGCAGCTCACCACGCGCAAGCGCCGGCTTGAGCATATTACCAGCATCCATCGCACCATCAGCTTTACCAGCACCCACCATGGTGTGCAGTTCATCAATGAACAGAATGACACTGCCTTCCTGTTTAGAGAGGTCGCTCAGTACCCCTTTCAAGCGTTCTTCAAACTCACCACGATATTTGGCACCGGCAATCAAAGCGCCCATGTCTAGGGAAAGCACACGCTTATGTTTCAGCCCTTCGGGCACTTCACCGTTGATAATGCGTTGTGCCAAGCCTTCAACAATGGCGGTCTTACCGACACCTGGCTCACCAATCAACACTGGATTGTTTTTGGTCCGACGTTGCAATACCTGAATGGTTCGACGGATCTCTTCATCACGGCCAATCACCGGATCAAGCTTGCCCTGCTCGGCACGCTCGGTAAGGTCAATGGTGTATTTTTTCAATGCCTGACGCTGATCTTCAGCACCTTGATCATCCACGCTTTCACCACCCCGCATTTGTTCAATGGCCTTAGAGACTTTTTCTGCCGACGCACCCGCCGCTTTCAACAGATCGGTCAAACTACCGCGATCCTCAAGCACCGCCAGCACAAACAGTTCGGAAGAAATGAATTTATCCGCGCGCTTTTGCGCCAACTTGTCGCACAAATTGAGTACGCGAACTAATTCATTGGACGGTTGAACATCCCCACCGGTACCTTCAACTTGCGGCAGACGCGTCAAAGCCTGATCGATATCTGTGCGAACACGCGCAGCGTCGATCCCGGCTGATGTGAGTAATGGACGAACCGTGCCCCCATCCTGATTAAGCAAGGCGCTCATCAGATGTAACGGTTCAATAAATTGGTTGTCGCGCCCAAGGGCTAAAGATTGGGCATCGGCGAGGGCAAGCTGGAATTTGTTAGTAAGACGATCCAGACGCATAACACCTCCGATATAGGTCAAAATTGCTACTGGAGATTAAATGAGGTCATCCCTCAAATTTTCAAGGTTATCTCGACACTATATTATGAGTACAACGTCATGCATCTGTGGATCGTCCTAGGGCAGTAGGTTATATCACCCAGATCAAACTTGCCAGACGTCCTGTTACTCCATCGCGTCGATAGGAGAAAAAATGACTCATTTGAGTCATAGTGCAGCGTTCCCCGCCATAAATGGCGAAAATACCGGCCCGCTGCAAGCGCTGACGAGCCAAAAGATAAATATCCGCGAGAAATTTTTCACCATGAGGGATAAATGCATCGGCCGCCGCTTTGTCAACGGCGATGAATGCATCCCGCACTTCTGCACCAACTTCGAACTGGCGTGGGCCAATGGCAGGACCAAGCCAGGCAGTGATTTTGTCTGGCACAGCAGAAAAATGCGCAACTGTATTTTCCAGCACACCATGACATAGCCCTCGCCAGCCAGCATGAGCAGCAGCTATCTCGTCGCCCGCTTGTGAAGCAAACAAAACGGGCAGGCAATCTGCAGTCATTACTGCACATACCAGCCCTGAAAGATTAGTGTAAACCGCGTCAGCCCGCAAATCTGCTGGCATTTGCACATCCAGCGTCAGAACCCTGGTTCCATGAACTTGTTCAAGCCAAAGTGGCATCTGCGGCAAACCCGCTTTTTCTACCAACAATTGGCGATTGCGCTCCACTGCCTGTGGATTGTCACCAACATGGGCTCCCAGGTTCAGCGAATCATAAGGTGGCAAACTGATACCACCATGGCGGGTAGTGCTACAAGCCCTAACGCCGGCAGGCAACGGCCAATCGGGTAGAATAAGTGAGTTCATTACCAGTCCATCTGATCTTTGAATTCTTCCGTATCCGCTTTCAGCGCATCGATAAGATCAACCATATCCTGTGGTAACGGCGCATGCCATTCCATTTGAATGCCGCTGATAGGATGGTAAAGACGCAGCATGGTTGCATGTAGCGCCTGACGATCAAAACCACGCAGCGTATTGATAAACATCTCCGAGGCACCTTTCGGTGGACGCGGACGGCCACCATAGAGTGGATCACCTACTAGTGGATGATTAATGTGTGCCATATGCACGCGGATCTGGTGCGTACGGCCTGTTTCCAGGCGCAAACGCAGGCGGGTATGGGCACGGAAATGCTCCATAATACGGTAATGGGTCACCGCGGGTTTACCCATCGGGTGCACAGCCATGTGAGTTCGCTTGGTCGAGTGGCGCGCAATCGGCTCTTCAACAGTTCCACCAGCGGTCATGGTGCCAATCGCTACCGCTTCATATTCGCGGGTGATATCGCGCGCCTGAAGCGCCTCTACCAAGCGAGTTTGTGCCGGAACGGTTTTTGCTACCACCATGAGACCGGTAGTATCTTTGTCAAGACGATGAACGATACCTGCACGCGGCACATCGGCAATCGCCGGGAAGTGGTGCAGTAGTGCATTAAGCACAGTGCCATCAGGGTTACCCGCTCCAGGGTGTACAACCAAGTCGCGCGGTTTGTTGATCACCAAGATATCTGCATCTTCATAAACGATATCCAAGGCGATATCCTGCGCTTCCCAACGGGCCTCTTCTTCTATCTGTGCATCAATGGCGACTGTTTCTCCTCCCAACACTTTCTCTTTCGGCTTGTTTACCGTTTTGCCATTGACCAGTACCCGATCTTCCAGGATCCAATCTTTTATGCGTGATCGTGAATAATCAGGGAACAATTCGGCCAAAGCCTGATCTAAACGTTGTCCGAGTTGAGTTTCGGCCACCGTTGCGGTGAGTTGTACTTGTTGTGCCATATGCAGCTTCTTCGTTAACGTTGGGTTTTCACGGCGATGCCGTTTAATATATTGTGTTATTGTAACTGGTCTTTTGTCGGGAGCTTAACGGACAGTCTCCCGAAATAACACCCTGAGGATAATCAAAACGTCATGACGCGTATGAAATATCTGGTGGCGGCAGCCACGTTGAGCCTGGCGCTGGCAGGTTGCTCCACATCCAAAGATGCAGTTCCCGACAGCCCGCCTGCGGAAATCTACGCTACTGCACAGCAAAAACTGCAGGACGGTAACTTTAAGGGCGCGATTACGCAACTTGAAGCTTTAGATAACCGCTATCCATTCGGGCCGTACTCTCAACAGGTCCAGTTGGATCTGATTTATGCCTACTATAAATCTGCCGATTTACCGTTGGCACAAGCCTCTATCGATCGCTTTATGCGCCTGAACCCGACACATCCGAACATTGATTACGTCATGTACATGCGCGGTCTGACGGATATGGCGCTGGATGACAGTGCGCTGCAGGGCTTCTTTGGGGTTGACCGTTCCGATCGGGATCCACAACATGCTCGCACCGCATTCCGCGACTTCAGCCAGTTGATTCAGCAATATCCGAACAGCCAATTCGCAAGCGATGCCTACAAACGTCTGGTATTCCTGAAGGACCGTTTGTCAAAGTATGAACTCTCAGTGGCGGAATACTACACTAAACGTGGTGCGTACGTCGCGGTTGTTAATCGTGTTGAGCAGATGATGCGCGAATTCCCGGATACCAAAGCGACCCGCGATGCGTTGCCGCTGATGGAAAACGCCTATCGCCAGTTACAATTGGATGCGCAAGCTGACAAAGTGGCAAAAATTATCGCTGCTAACCCGTCTTAAGTCATACATACACGCTATACAATACAAAACGGCAGCCTAGGCTGCCGTTTTCATTTGCTGTCAACTCTATCGGCCTTGGATAAATACACAATAAAAACACTGTGTTAGGAAGTTCAAACCAACGGTTAACCTATCGATAATGCGCGATTTACTGCCAAGACTCAAGCATTAGATGACTGTTTCAGTTGCTGAATCACAGATTAAGTTAACTGGACAAAAAGTGACAAAAAAAAGTGATTTCTCTCACGCAATTCGGTAAAAAGCGAGGTATGCTCAATCTATCCAAGACGGAAAGACAGAGAGGTAGGTTATATGACAATCAACATTACCAGCAAACAAATGGATATTACCCCCGCAATACGTAGCCACGTCGAAGACCGTCTCACCAAACTGGATAAATGGCAGGCACAACTGATTAACCCACATATTGTTTTATCGAAAGAGCCTAAAGGGTTTTCCGTAGATGCTACCATTACCACACCTAACGGCCCGCTGGTTGCTAACGCAAAACATGAGGACATGTATGCTGCGGTTAATGAATTAATCGCCAAGCTTGAGCGGCAGTTGAACAAAGTACAGCACAAAAGCGAAGCGCGCCGCGCATACGCCAGTGTGAAAGATCTGGCTCCTGAAGTGATTCCGGAAGAGGAATAGCCCAGTAACAGGTTGTTTCGCATCAAACGCGCCGAAGGGCGCGTTTTTTGCTGGCGGTTTTTATTGACAGAGAGAAAAGCCAGCGGTTACTTTAAAGCCTGATTGGCGCACTTTTGGATAGCTATGAACCACAAAACGTTTTTCTTCGCATTCTTTTTTACCTTCCCCTGATTGGGAGGCGTTTCGTCGTGTGATAAAGAATGCGAAGACGAACAACAAAGCCTCCTGAGACAGGAGGCTTTTTTTATGGCCATTTGACAACGCTACCCTATGGACTTCATGTTGCAGCCTAGCGGCCAACTCCCGAAACTTAGTGAGCTAGGTATCTGGAGTAACAACGCTGCAGCTTGAAAGACGATGGAATATAAGATTACAAGGCAAAGCTGATTATGACTGATAACCCATTACTCGTGCTACGCGAACGCATAAGCGCACTGGATATGAAATTACTGGCCCTGCTGGCCGAACGCCGTGAGCTGGCGGTGGAGGTAGGCAAAACCAAACTCCATTCACACCGCCCAATCCGCGATAAAGAGCGTGAGCGGGATCTACTGAACGCCCTGATCACAGCAGCCAAACCTTATGATCTCGACGGATTTTATGTGACCCGCCTGTTTCAACTGATTATAGAAGATTCCGTACTCACCCAGCAGGCACTGTTACAACATCAGCTTAATCACATCAGTCAGCATTCTGCACGTATCGCTTTCCTTGGGCCAAAAGGTTCCTACTCTCACTTGGCCGCGCGCCAATACGCTGCCCGCCATTTCGATCAATTAATCGAATGTGGCTGCCAGAAATTCCAAGATATCTTCACTCAGGTTGAGACTGGTCAGGCGGATTACGCTATTTTACCTATCGAAAACACCAGCTCAGGCTCAATTAATGATGTCTATGACCTGTTGCAACATACCAGTCTTTCCCTCGTAGGTGAGCTCACTCTGCCAATCGATCACTGCGTGTTGGTAGCAGGTGAAACCGACCTAAGCAAAATCGAGGTCGTCTACAGCCACCCGCAGCCTTTCCAGCAATGCAGCCAGTTCATTAATCGTTATCCGCATTGGAAAATTGAGTATTGCGAAAGCACCGCCGCCGCAATGGAGAAAGTCGCCGAGTTGAAATCGCCAAAAGCCGCTGCTTTAGGTAGCGAGGCCGGCGGGGCATTGTACAATCTGCAGGTTCTTGAGCACAGTCTGGCTAATCAACAGCAGAACATTACCCGTTTCATCATACTGGCACGCAAAGCCATTGAGGTTTCCGAACAGGTTCCAGCTAAAACCACCTTGATTATGGCAACTGGCCAACAATCTGGTGCCCTGGTTGAGGCACTTCTGGTGCTGCGTGACAATGGCATTATTATGACCAAGCTGGAATCACGCCCGATCAATGGCAACCCGTGGGAGGAGATGTTCTATATCGATGTCCAAGCTAACCTGCGTTCTGACGCGATGGAGAAGGCACTGAAAGGTTTAGCACCGATTACACGTTCATTAAAAGTTTTGGGATGCTACCCAAGCGAAAACGTTGTACCCGTTGATCCTTCTTAGCAAATAAAAAGGGTTCGGCATTGCCGAACCCTCTGACTGTGCTCATTAATTGTCCGTGATAGCTTGACAATTACGGCGTTTAAGGAACGCTATTGGCGGCTGTCGTTCGCCTGCAGTAACAATGAGCGGCTCTCAACCAGGAAACGCTGAGCGTAATCACCAAACCAATGCTCTACCTTCTGGAAGCTTTGGATAAATGCCTGCTTATCACCCAGCTCCAGTAGTGTGATCGCTTCACCAAAACGTTGGTAGTAACGTTTGATCAGATGAATATTTTCTTCTGAAGACATAATGATATCCGCATACAGTTGCGGATCCTGAGCAAATAGCCGACCCACCATCGCCAGTTCCAACCGATAGATCGGTGAAGATAACGCCAGCAATTGCTCAAGTTGCACGTTCTCTTCGGCCAGATGCAGGCCGTAAGCAAAAGTAGCAAAATGGCGCAACGCCTGGATAAAGGCCATGTTCTGATCGTGCTCAACGGCGCTGATGCGATGCAGCCGAGCGCCCCACACTTGCAGTTGTTCCAGTAGCCACTGATAAGCTTCCGGCTGGCGACCATCACAATACACCACCACCTGCTTGGCAACGCTACCAACATCAGGGCCGAACATCGGGTGCAGCCCAAGCACCGGGCCGCCATGCCTTGCCAACATTGCCTGTAGTGGCCGATTCTTTATCGAAGCCAGATCGACCAAAATGCAATCATCCGGCAAAGGTGGCAGTTGGCTTATCACCTGCTCCGTTACGTGTATAGGTACACTAACGATGACCATTCCAGCATCAGCCAACAGCTCATCAGCCTGTGGCCAATCTTCCTGATCCAGTACCTTTACCTGATAACCAGATAGTGTCAGTAAACGATTGAACAGCCGTCCCATCTGCCCCTTACCGCCGATAATGACGATCGGGCGTAGTTGCGGGCACAGTGTTTTAAAACCTTTATCGTTCTCACTGGTATAGGACTCACGCATTACGCGGCGCAGCACGTCTTCGATCAAATCCGGCGAAACACCAAGCCCTTCAGCCTCTTTGCGGCGAGAGGCCAGCATGGCCGCCTCTCGCTCAGGGACATAGACTGGTAAGCCGTAGTGACTTTTGACTTCCCCTACTTCTGCCACTAAGGCCAGGCGTTTTGCCAGCAACGCCAGCAACGCTTTATCTACTTCGTCAATTTGATCGCGTAGTGCGGTCAGTTCAGCCACCATAACTTCCTACTCTCCAGTGCGTGCCATCAGCGCAGCGCCGAGCTCCTGGTGCATTTGGCGCAACAGAGCCTCAGTGCTTTCCCAGTTGATACAGGCATCAGTCACCGAAACGCCGTAACGCATATCTGTACGGGGCTGCTCAGAAGACTGGCTACCTTCGTGCAGATTACTTTCCAGCATGATACCGGTGATCGAGCGGTTACCCGCTTTAATCTGCTCCACCACTGATTCGGCAACGGCAGGCTGACGGCGATAATCTTTATTCGAGTTACCATGGCTGCAATCTATCATCAAGGAAGGATGGAGTCCCGCTTCCTGCATCTGTTTTTCGCAAGCAGCAACATGCTCCGCACTGTAGTTCGGTGTCTTGCCTCCACGGAGGATCACATGCCCATCAGGGTTACCCTGGGTTTGTAGCAGGCAAACCTGCCCAGACTGATTGATGCCGACAAAACGGTGCGGCATTGCCGCTGCGCGCATGGCATTGATCGCTGTTCCCAAGCTGCCATCGGTACCGTTCTTGAAGCCCACCGGCATTGAGAGACCTGATGCCATTTCACGGTGCGTTTGAGATTCGGTGGTACGAGCCCCTATCGCCGACCAACTGAACAAATCACCCAGAAATTGTGGGCTATTAGGATCCAATGCCTCAGTCGCCAACGGTAACCCCATACCTACCAAATCCAACAGCAAGCGACGCGCAATGTGCAAACCGGCTTCAACATCAAACGATCCGTCCATGTATGGATCGTTGATCAAGCCTTTCCAGCCAACCGTAGTTCTGGGCTTTTCAAAATAGACACGCATAACGATATACAGCTGATCGCTCAATTCAGCCGAAAGGGTTTGCAGACGACGCGCGTAATCCAACGCCGCATCAGGATCATGAATTGAACAAGGCCCACAAACCACCAGCAGGCGGTGATCCTTTCCTTTGAGAATATTGGCAATAGTTTGACGAGCGGCCGCAATTTCACTTTCATCGCGAATGCTTAGCGGAAACTGATTCTTTAGCTCTTCAGGGGTGATCAGAACCTGTTCTGCACTGA
Source organism: Serratia aquatilis (assembly GCF_044865145.1). NCBI lineage: Bacteria > Pseudomonadati > Pseudomonadota > Gammaproteobacteria > Enterobacterales > Yersiniaceae > Serratia > Serratia aquatilis. The sequence continues at coordinate 4,182,447 of NZ_CP173186.1, forward strand.
TATGTACGTTGTTGAGCACGTCTTTTTGCATGATGCTGTTTCCTGTCTTGGGCTTGTTATGCGTGAGCGTTGTTAGAACATTGAGCGTTACAGGGCACTACCTTAGCATGAGTTGTAAAGTTTTAAATCCATTTGTTGTAAATAAAAACTTACCATGCAAGTCACAGTAGGTCCACCCACCTGTAAAATAAAAATAATTAATTGATTTTTATATTAAAAATAAAAAAACCAATGAAAAAAAGCAAACATGAACAGTCACTATCGCGTTAACCAAAGCGGTCAATATGTAAATCTATCTGTACGAATTGTATTTCCTCAGACTGGCTCATAAAGTTGCGGTAAGGGTCAGGTATTGGTTTCAGGGTAAAGATCTTGTTGAACTAAAGTTTTTGCTATCTTGCTAAGTTGCCACCGAACGGCAACTTGAAGTGACTTGGGTAAAAGAGAGATTTATTAGTAGGCTAATTAAATAAACCAATAAATTAAACAACTAAAAAACAAATAAAGTACAAATAATCGTCAATTGGTTTTCATTCAATATTCATTTCTGTTTGTCATGCGATATTAATAATGAATATTGAATAAAAATTGCGGGATCTCACAGTTATCCCTTAACAAATAAATAATCATGGCACTCAATCATCAGCACCTCTTTAGAGGGATACCCTATAGATTTCAATATGCAGGCAGGCAGTGACTTGGTTTTGACAATTCATTGATATATCGAGATGAATCAGTTCATGGATACCAACATCACTCCCGTGGCTTACAAAACTAAGCGGACAATCTACATAGACAGGCTACATAAAACCTGCATTAAAAATGCATCGAGTACTAGTTTTTTATTTTCTTACTAAGGGATTCTCATGATCACTCTGGAATTTACAATTATCATTCTCTGCTTATTGGTCGGTACCCGATTTGGCGGTATGGGGCTCGGTTTAATAAGTGGTATTGGTTTATTCTTGCTTTGTTTTATATTCGGATTGCAACCTGGTAAACCGCCTGTCGATGTCATGTTGACAATTTTGGCCGTGATCGGCTGCGCTTCGGTTTTGCAGACGGCTGGCGGCCTGAACGTTATGATGCAATACGCAGAGAGACTGCTACGCCGTCACCCACAGCACATAACACTACTTGCCCCCTTTACCACTTGGACGCTGACGTTCCTTTGCGGTACAGGTCATGTGGTGTACACCATGTTCCCAATTATTTCTGACATTGCCATTAAGAAAGGGATCCGTCCTGAACGTCCAATGGCTGTTGCCTCCGTCGCCTCACAAATGGCTATCACAGCCTCGCCGGTTTCGGTAGCCGTTGTGTCCTTGGTTTCAATCATTGCAGCTGGCCACGGTATTGGCAAAGCCTACACGCTGCTAGAAATACTTGCCGTCTCTATTCCAGCTTCACTGGTTGGTGTTTTGATGGCTGCGCTATGGAGTCTGCGTCGCGGTAAAGAGCTGGATAAGGACCCAGAATTCCAGGCAAAAATCCAGGATCCTGAACAACGTGCCTATATTTATGGCAGTACCGAGACACTACTCAACCAGAAGTTCCCTAAACAGGCATACTGGTCTACTGCGATCTTCTTCGCAGCCATCGCCATCGTCGTATTACTCGGTGCTTTTGCCGATCTGCGCCCTTCATTTGCCGATGCCAAAGGTGCATTGAAACCGCTTTCGATGAACCTGGTTATCCAGATGATGATGCTGATTGCAGGCGCAGTTATCCTGATGGGATGTAAAGTCAAACCAGGAGATATTGCCAATGGTGCCGTTTTCAAAGCGGGGATGGTGGCTATTTTCTCCGTGTTCGGTGTGGCATGGATGAGTGATACTTTTTTCCAGGCCCACATGGGGGATTTAAAAGTACTGTTGGAAGATGTGGTGAAGAGCCAGCCTTGGACCTACGCGATCGTGCTGTTCCTGGTTTCCAAACTGGTTAACAGCCAGGCAGCTGCATTGACGGCTATTGCTCCAATGGCTCTACAACTGGGTGTTGACCCGAAAATGCTGCTTGCCTTCTTCCCAGCTGCATACGGTTACTTTGTATTGCCGACTTACCCAAGTGATTTGGCTTGCATCGGCTTTGACCGTTCTGGAACCACTCGCATTGGTAAATTTATCATCAACCACAGCTTCATTATTCCAGGCTTGATCGGCGTGCTGTGCTCTTGCATCACCGGTTACCTTCTGGTCACTACCTTCTTCTAATGACTTCCCCTACGGCAGCGGGCTGTTATCTCCGTTGCCGTATCTTACTTCAAAGATCACATACTTTATTTGCTGCGGCGAATACCTCCAACATCTGAAAAACCAGGTAGATGAAAAGTGAATAAGTAGCGGCACAAAATTGATAACTTGAGCTAATGAAGGCTATTTTTGTTACAGTAATGAAACGATATAATGTGATGGTTATCACTTATTGTCACTCTTAACAACTGGATCCAAAATGCTCTCTTTACGCGCTCGTCGCGCCATTCCGCTATTTTTTAGCTGCTTGACCGCCTTCACCAGTGTTTCTGTATTTGCCGATAATACTCTGTTCACCGCAATGGACGACCCTTCAACTGCCAAGAAGCCCTTTGATGGTAACATTCAAGCGGGTTATAACGCTCAGACTGGCAACTCACAGAACTCCACTTTACTGGCCAACACCTCCATGACCTGGTTTACCAGTGAAGCGGCTTACAGCCTGTGGGGAGCAGCGAACAATACCACCTCTTCCAACGTACGTTCCTCAGAGAAATATCAGGCTGGTGCCCGTACTCGTCACAACCTGACAGAACGCAACTATATGTTTGGTCAGTTTGGCTGGTTGAACGATCGTTACAACGGCTATGATTCACGCTCAACGATGACAGGGGGTTACGGGCGTCAGATCTTTAATGGCCCACTTCACGATCTGCGTGTGGAATTCGGTCCTGGCGTGCGCCATGACGAATACCGTGGTGGTGGCCGCACTACCCGAGCTCTGGCTTACGGTGCAGCCAACTACTCTTACAAGCTAACAGACAACGCGCGCTTATCCGAGGGTGTATCTGCTCTGGTTAACGATCAAACCACGGTGAACTCTGAAACCGCACTGAACGTCTCGATCAATAACGATTTCGCTCTGCGCCTCGCCTATACGGTAACTTACAACAGCAATCCGCCAGCTTCGGCACCAAAAAGCACTGATACCACAACCTCGGTTACGCTGGTGTATGGTTTGTAGCCACACCTGGCTTTTTTAACCTCTTCCTTGAGCTCATCAATAATGGGCTCTTTCTATGAGTTTCCTGTATCCACCCATACTTTGCTGACAATTGTCGCCTTACCATTAACAACATTTGAACGGCGCTTTTTACTCTGTTAATCGAGAACATAAAAAAGGGGCTTACCATAACGGTAAACCCCTGATAGCTATTAACTTTTGGATGCAGCGTTAGCTGTATCTTAGTTAAGACGCTCTTTGATACGAGCAGACTTACCAGTACGCTCACGCAGGTAGTACAGTTTGGCTTGACGAACGGCACCACGACGCTTAACAGTAATGCTGTCGATTACTGGGGAGTGAGTCTGGAATACACGCTCAACACCTTCGCCGTTGGAAATCTTACGAACAGTGAATGCAGAGTGCAGACCGCGGTTACGAATAGCGATAACCACGCCCTCGAATGCCTGCAGACGCTTCTTGCTACCTTCAACGACCCATACCTTAACTTCCACGGAATCACCCGGACGGAATGAAGGTACGTCTTGCTTCATCTGCTCTTGTTCAATTTGCTTAATAATGTTGCTCATAATATGTCTCTTACCCTAGGTAAACTGATATATCGGTCTCGTCGAGACAATGCTCAGACGTTCCCTTCATAGTCCTGTTACTTGGCACGATGTTCCCGTTGGAACTCGGCCAGCAACACCGCTTGCTCGTCAGTCAGAGCTAGGCTTTCTAGAAGTTCAGGTCTTCTAAGCCAGGTACGGCCCAGCGACTGCTTTAAGCGCCAGCGACGTATCTCGGCATGGTTGCCCGACAGTAAAACTGGCGGAACCTCCATCCCTTCCAACACCTCCGGGCGGGTATAGTGCGGACAGTCCAACAATCCATCAGCAAAGGAATCTTCTTCTGCTGAAGCCTGATGGCCCAGAACACCCGGTATAAAACGGGCGACCGAATCGATCAGGGTCATTGCCGGTAATTCACCACCGCTGAGAACGTAATCGCCGATTGACCATTCTTCGTCAATTTCGGTTTGGATCACGCGCTCGTCTATCCCTTCATAACGGCCACACACCAGAATCATCTTCTGATTAGCCGCCAGTTCGCACACCCCGGCTTGATCCAGTTTGCGCCCCTGAGGTGACAGATAAATCACCTTTGCTCCCTCGCCTGCCGCTGCTTTCGCTGCATGAATGGCTTCCCGTAAAGGTTGCACCATCATCAGCATTCCCGGGCCACCGCCATAAGGGCGATCATCCACGGTACGATGCCGGTCGTAGGTGAAGTCTCGTGGACTCCAACACTGCACGCTCAGCAGGCCATTTTTTACCGCCCGGCTAGTTACCCCGTAGTCGGTGATCGCACGGAACATCTCAGGAAACAGGCTTACAATACCAATGAACACAAGCCAATCCCCATTTTGTTATTCCACTTGCTTCGACCATTAAATTCGGAGGTCAAAAACCAGGATCCCACTCTGCCTCAATGATTTTGGCAGCGAGATCGACTTTCTTGATAACCTGCCCATGAAGAAACGGAACGAGTCGTTCCTTCATACCGAATGCATCTTTCAGGTTTGCCCGCACGACCATTACGTCGTTAGAACCGGTTTCCATCATATCAATGACTTTACCCAGCTCGTATCCGGAGGTGGTGACTACCTGGCAGCCCATCAGGTCTTTCCAGTAATAATCATCGCCTTCCAGAGGAGGCAATTGCTCAGAATCCACCACGATTTCGCAATTCGTCAGTAAATTCGCCGCATCCCGATCGTCAACACCTTTGATTTTGATGATCAGATCCTGACTATGGCGCTTCCAGTCTTCCAACTCGACAAGCTGCCACTGACCAGAGCGCTGGATAAACCAGGGCTGGTAGTCAAATATGCTTTCGGCGTTCTCGGTGGATGAAAACACTCTGAGCCAACCACGAATGCCGTAAGTAGACCCCATTTTACCGAGTACAATCGGCGCGATCGGTACTACCGGTTTGAGTTGCTTGCTCATTGCCACCACCGCGACAGATTAAGCTGCTTTCTTAGCGTCTTTGATCAGCGCGTGAACGCGATCAGAAACGGTTGCACCCAGACCAACCCAGTGCTCAATGCGGTCCAGGTCCAGACGCAGTGCTTCAGCCTGACCAGATGCGATCGGGTTGAAGAAGCCTACACGCTCGATGAAACGACCATCACGAGCATTGCGGCTGTCGGTCACTACTACTTGATAGAACGGACGCTTTTTAGCGCCGCCACGTGCCAAACGAATTGTTACCATAACATCCTCTTTAGTTAATAAAACAGCCGGGCCCCATTGAGGGAACGGGGCCCGGTTGCAATATAAAAAGCCCGAAAATTTTACTCATTTTGGCGCAAAAAGCAATCTAAAGCGTCGATTGCCAGGAAATCGTTTTACGGCCATCACACTTTCGGACGGTTTTTACCACGAATGGTAAATCAGTAAACCTGGCGCATTATCAATGCGCCAGATCTTAACGGCCCGGGAAACCTGGCGGCATCATACCTTTCATGCCGCGCATCATTTTCGCCATACCGCCTTTTTTCATCTTTTTCATCATGCGTTGCATTTCGTCAAACTGCTTCAGCAAACGGTTAACATCCTGCACCTGCATACCCGAGCCCATAGCAATGCGACGCTTACGCGAACCTTTGATGATTTCGGGCTTGGCACGTTCTTTCAGCGTCATCGAGTTGATAATCGCCTCCATACGCACCAACACTTTATCGTCCATTTGCGATTTCACATTATCGGGCAGTTGGCCTGCGCCGGGCAGTTTGCTCAGCATACTAGCCATGCCGCCCATATTGCGCATCTGCTTCAGTTGGTCAAGGAAGTCGGTCAGATCGAAACCATCCCCTTTCTTCAACTTGTTAGCCAACTTTTCCGCTTGCGCGCGATCAACCTTGCTTTCGATATCTTCGATCAGCGATAGCACATCGCCCATGCCAAGAATACGTGAGGCGATACGATCGGGATGGAAAGGTTCAAGCGCATCGGTTTTCTCACCCACACCGAGGAACTTGATTGGCTTGCCGGTAATATGACGAATAGATAACGCTGCACCGCCGCGAGCATCACCATCGACCTTGGTCAGCACCACGCCGGTCAACGGCAGTGCTTCATTGAAGGCTTTGGCCGTGTTGGCAGCATCCTGACCAGTCATGGCGTCCACGACAAACAGGGTCTCAACCGGCTTGATCGCCGCGTGTACCTGTTTGATCTCGTCCATCATTGCTTCATCAACGTGCAAACGACCTGCGGTGTCGACAATCAATACGTCATAAAACTTCAGTTTGGCCTGCTGCAACGCATGGTTAACGATATCGATCGGTTTTTCTTTGATATCTGACGGGAAGAAGTCAATACCAACACCTTCAGCCAGAGTTTCCAACTGGCGGATCGCCGCTGGGCGATACACGTCGGCAGAAACCACTAAAACCTTTTTCTTCTGTTTTTCTTTCAGAAACTTGCCAAGCTTGGCCACGCTGGTAGTTTTACCCGCCCCCTGTAGCCCCGCCATCAAAACCACTGCCGGTGGCTGGGCAGCCAGATTCAGTTCGGTGTTGACTTCACCCATAGCGGCAATCAGTTCGTTTTTGACGATCTTGACGAACTCTTGGCCCGGCGTCAGGCTTTTATTGACTTCATGACCAACCGCGCTCTCTTTTACGCGGTTGATGAAGTCACGCACAACCGGTAGCGCAACGTCCGCTTCCAGCAATGCCATACGCACTTCACGCAGGGTGTCTTTAATGTTCTCTTCTGTCAGCCGGCCACGGCCGCTGATATTGCGCAGAGTGCGCGATAATCGATCGGTTAAATTTTCAAACATCGTCTCATGCTCAACGTAAGAGTCAGGCCGCAGTGGCGACACAATTGCGGCGATTATAACACGAAGCTGCTACGATCTCTGCTTCAGCGTTGGAGATTGGTTGGAGTGAGACTCGCTCAACGCTATACTGACGTTCAAATTAACCACGCCGATGCTAAATAACGCTATGCCAGTTTTTTCTATTGTGGCTCTGATGGCCTACCTGCTCAGCCTTGGACTGATCATTCCCAGTTTGTTGCGGAAGAATAGTGCATACCGTCGATTGGCTATTTTTTCAGCGGCTGTGGCGCTGGTCTGCCATGCCATTGCGCTGCAGCAGCGTATTTTTGATGTCAGTGCCGGCCAAAACCTGAGTCTGCTGAACATCGGATCTATCGTCAGCCTGATTATCTGTTCGGTTATGACCTTCGTCGCTTCGCGCGATCGCGGTTGGTTCCTGCTGCCCATCGTCTACAGCTTTGCGATGATCAATCTGGCATTTGCCAGCTTTCTGCCAGGTGAATTCATTACCCATCTAGAAGCCAGCCCGGAGTTGATGGTCCATATCGGTTTGGCGCTATTCGCATACGCGACGTTAATTATCGCCACGTTATACGCTCTGCAACTCGCCTGGCTCGATTACCTCCTCAAGCATAAGAAGCTCCACTTCAGTGCCGATATGCCACCGTTGATGAGTATTGAACGTAAAATGTTCCACATCACTCAGATTGGAGTGGTGCTGCTAACGCTGACCTTGTGCACCGGCCTGCTCTATATGGATAACCTGTTCAGCAAGGAGAACGTGCATAAAGCCGTGCTCTCAATTATGGCCTGGTTCGTCTATATCGTGCTTCTGTGGGGGCATTATCATGAAGGTTGGCGTGGCCGGCGCGTTGTCTGGTTCAGCTTCGCTGGCTCTTTTCTTCTTACGCTGGCCTACTTCGGCAGCCGTCTGATCCAGGAAGTCATGGTGCGCTAAAATAGAATCTAGCACCCCTGACTCCGGTTAGGCTTTCTTTTCAGCTACATAAGGAATACCGCGTTGGAGCACGTTTCGACAGGGACTCTCATTTTCATTCTGGTGTTAATGATTGTGATCTCAGCTTATTTTTCAGCATCCGAAACCGGCATGATGACGCTCAACCGCTATCGTCTCCGTCACCTGTCAAAACAGGGAAATAGAGGCGCTCGCCGGGTGGAGAAGCTTATGCAGAAGCCTGATCGGTTAATCGGCCTGGTGTTGATCGGCAACAACCTGGTAAATATTTTGGCTTCAGCTTTGGGAACTATCGTCGGGATGCGCCTGTATGGTGATATTGGCGTAGCCATTGCTACCGGAATACTGACCTTTGTCGTGCTACTGTTTGCGGAGGTATTACCGAAAACTTTTGCTGCGCTCTATCCTGAACGTATCGCCTTCCCAAGCAGTTTCCTATTGACCCCCTTGCAGAAGATCATGTTCCCACTGGTGTGGCTTCTCAATGGCATCACTACCCTGCTACTGCGTATTTTCGGTATACGCACCAATGTTCGTATCAGCGGTGCATTAAGTAAGGATGAACTGCGAACCATAGTGAACGAATCCCAATCACAAATTTCACGCCGTAATCAAGACATGCTGATTTCGGTACTGGATCTGGAAAAGGTGACGGTTGATGACATCATGGTGCCACGCAACGAGATCGTCGGTATTGACATCAATGACGACTGGAAGTCGATCATGCGTCAACTGACACATTCGCCACATGGGCGCATTGTGCTTTATCGTGACTCACTGGACGATGCCATCGGCATGTTGCGAGTGCGTGAAGCCTACCGCCTGATGACCGAGAAAAAAGAGTTCAATAAAGAGAACCTGCTGCGTGCCGCCGACGAAATCTACTTCGTGCCAGAAGGTACCCCACTCAGCATCCAGTTGGTGAAGTTTCAGCGCAATAAAGAAAAGGTCAGCATCGTAGTCGATGAGTACGGGGATATTCAGGGCCTGGTCACGGTAGAAGATATCCTTGAAGAGATCGTCGGTGACTTCACAACGTCGATGTCGCCAACGCTGGCGGAAGAGGTCAATCCTCAGAGCGATGGTTCGGTGTTGATCGATGGCACAGCAAACGTACGTGAGTTAAATAAAGCGTTCAACTGGACATTGCCTGCCACTGAGGCGCGAACCATTAACGGTATGATCCTGGAAGAGTTGGAGGATATCCCCAGCACAGGTACCAGAGTGCGCATCGGTCACTATGATATCGACATTCTCGATGTGCAGGATAATATGATCAAACAGGTGCGCGTGACGCCGATAAAATCATTACAGTCTAGCCTGCAAAACCACTAGTCAGACGCAAAGAAAAAGACGCAAAGCCGCGTCTTTTTTCATTAATTGGTTTCAATTCCGAAACTAAATGTGCAGTTCTTGCAATTTATCTTTCGGCAAAGCCAATTCTTCGTTGTGATTAACCACCACACCCCGCTCGATAATGTGATTGGCAATCTCCTGCGCCTCTTCCAGTGAGTGCATGTGGTAGGTACCACATTGGAATTCATTAAGCTCAGGGATCTTGCGCTGGTCGGTGACTTTCAGGACATCGGCCATTGCAGCTTTCCAGGCATCAGCTACGCGTTGTTCTTCAGGCACACCAATCAGGCTCATGTAGAAACCGGTGCGGCATCCCATTGGTGAAATATCGATAATCTCAACGCCGTTACCGTTTAGATGATCACGCATAAAACCAGCAAACAGATGTTCCAACGTATGAATTCCGCGCTCCGGCATCACTTCCAGATTCGGGCGGCAAAAACGAAGGTCGAATACGGTTATGGTATCGCCATGAGGCGTTTTCATGGTTTTAGCAACTCGGACAGCCGGAGCTGCCATGCGGGTATGGTCTACGGTAAAGCTATCCAGCAGTGGCATATCGTCATTTCCTCGTTAAAGCGTAATTATTTCAAAAATTTTTCCCACTCAAGGAAACCTTTTCCAAACCAGTGAGTCTCAGTATATGAAAGACGCGCATTTGTTATCATCATCCCTGCTATTAGAGATGCATATTTGGCCACATTGATGTGGCCTTTTTCTTTTTCAGCTTCCGCCGTTTGCTTTCAGAAATTCATCAAAACTTAGCGTATCACTGGCTTCTATGTCGCGCTGACGCTGCCATGAGTCCTTCTGCTCCTGCGCCAGTTGCTCTTCTGTCAGAATTTCCAATGGCTCTTGCATCAGCATCTGGCGGTATTGTTCAGCCAGTTCCAAGCCCGCACGGCCCGCCCCCTCTGCTTTCAATACTTTAAGGATACGGGCAGAGAATGTCAGTTCCGGATCGTCAAATGCGGCAACCAGCTCATCGCACACTTGTTGATATAGTTGATTACCGGCTTCACTATCAAGCACTTCAGCAACCCGCTTCAGATCGCCGAACAATGCTTTCCCCACCTCACTCAACGGTTTGCGTGTATCATCACAACCGATGCCGATAGTCTGCCCCGGCTTGCGCCCCTCCAGGATCACACGATTCCAGTTTTTGCGGGTGCAGAGTAGTTCATCGCTACTCATTTCCGGCGCATCCGCCAGTGCGCACCACACCAGGAATAAGTCCAGGAAGCGAGCCTGTACCGCATCCACGCCGATTGGCGAGAATGGGTTGATATCCAGCGAGCGGACTTCAATATATTCAATGCCCCCCCGCAGCAAGGCATCTGACGGTGTTTCACCGCTGTTGGTCACCCTTTTTGGCCGGATTGGTGCATAGAGTTCGTTTTCGATCTGCAACACGTTACTGTTCAGTTGCAGGTAGCGATCGCCCTCTTTCACGCCAAGCTTGGCATACTCTTCAGAAGGTGTAGCAATGGCACGTTTCAGGCCTTTGACATAGCTCTGCAGGTCGTTAAAGGTAATGCCCAGGTTGCTTTGTGACTTATTGGTATAGCCCAGATCACTCAGGCGCAGTGAGGTGGCATAAGGCAGATAGCACATCCCATACTCATTACGTTCAAACGGCAACGAGGTTTCTCGCCCTTGCAGGAAAGAGGAACAGATTGCCGGTGAAGCACCAAACAGATAAGGGATCACCCAACCAAAGCGATAGTAGTTGCGTATCAGGCGGAAATATCCCGCAGAGATCTGCTCTTTACCACTTTCGGCGTCTTTAACACCCGCCCATGCCTGCCAGAACTCAAGCGGCAAGGAAAAATTGTAGTGCACACCGGAAATTGTCTGCATCAACGCGCCATAGCGGTTCTTTAGCCCTTCACGGTAAAGCGTTTTCATACGGCCAATATTGGACGTGCCAAACTGTGCCAGCTCGATATGCTGCTCACTTTCGATAAAGCATGGCATGCTGAACGGCCACATGCGTTCTTCACCTAAATTGCGCGCAACGTGACGATGGATGTCACGTAAGAACGTCAGCAAGTGATCGATGTTGTCATCAACCGGCGTAATAAATTCTAACAGCGCCTCGGCAAAATCCGTGGTAATCCAATGGTGCGTTAATGCAGCCCCCAGCTTTTCCGGATGCCCTGTGCTAGCGAGCGAGCCATCAGCGGTAATTCGCAATGTTTCACGCTCAATACCGCGCCGGATCCCTTTTAAAGCATGAGGGTGTGCTTCCAACCAAGAAAGCGCTTGTGATACGTCCGGGATCAAATTGACCTCCCGCTTCTAAAATCCATAACTCGTAAGCATACTGAATCTGCGCTCAAGAGAATATTGAGTTATATTCACTTGGCTATTGCCACCAGGCAAGCCCCTGCAGTGTAATCATAGTAAGTATGATGTAACGCAACGCCTTGCCAACACATAGAAACAGTGTAACGGGGGCCCATGGCATGCGCAGCCAGCCTGCCAACACGCACAACAAATCGCCCACAACCGGTACCCAACTGAGCAACAGCGCAGCCGGGCCATAGCGATTTAACCAGCCAAGAGCCGTTTCCAACCCTCGTTGCGGTTTCATCGCCGGTAGCAGGCGCCCGATAATTACATTGGTCAACCCACCCAGAGTATTTCCCAACGTTGCAGCCAGCACCAAAAAACCTGGTGAAACACTGCTATTGGTCAACAGCGCGACCAATACGATCTCTGAATTGCCCGGCAGCAGTGTAGCACTGAGGAAACTGCTACCAAACAGCGACATGACCGCCAGCGTGCTACTCACAGCGTACGAACATCTACCACTGCCATATTGGCACTCCTGGCGGCCTGGATACCAAAATCAGCATCTTCAAACACCACACAACGTTCTGGCGGTACGCCGATCAATTCAGCACAGCGCAGGAAAGTATCCGGCTCTGGCTTATGGCGTTGAACATCATCAGCACCGACAAGCGCATCAAAACAGTTAAGCAGCCCTAAGTGACTCAGTAACATCTCCGCCATTCGGTGCTCGCTGCCAGTTCCCACCGCCATAGGACGGCGGCCATAATAAGATTTTACCACTTCAATCAGCGGTAATGGTCGAACTGTGTCCAACAGCATTCCCTCGACTGCACGAGTTTTCTCCGCGGCAAGATGATAAGGGTCGAGATCTGCTTGATATGAGGCAATGATCGCCTGGGCAATTCGCCAAGTTGGTGAACCATTCAGCCCCACCATGGCCGTTTCATCAAACTTCATGCCATAACGTGCCAACACTTCATGCCACGCCTTACGGTGCGTCGGCTCAGTGTCCAGAATGGTGCCATCCATGTCAAAAATAAGACCTTGGTAGCGATCGTACATCGTGACTCCATGACCATTAAGGAAGGAAAACCACTTTAGCGCAAAGCCGCAAGGTTGTCGCGGCTTCAACCTGGTGGAAAATGCTGAGTTGAAATGAGGTTTCTGGAGATATAAAGCGAAAAACCCGCCAAAGCGGGTTGAGGTTGATGACAAAGTCGCCTTCTGACCTGAGATACCCGGGCCTAGCGCACCGAGGGGCGCTCCGACGGCTTACGCCGTTACGACCCCATCGGCACGCTCTCCCTAATAACGGGGGTTGTCAGCAGTCTGAACCCGCCAAAGCGGGTTTTTCTTAAATGGTGCATCCAGGAGGATAACTCGGCTATGCCTCGCCCTTCGGGCCGTTGCTAAAGCAACGTTGTCTCGCTTCGCTCGGCTCGAACCTCCAACCGCTCTCCTCGCGGTCGTAAAACGAAAAACCCGCCAAGGCGGGTTTTTCTTAAATGGTGCATCCAGGAGGATTCGAACCTCCGACCGCTCGGTTCGTAGCCGAGTACTCTATCCAGCTGAGCTATGGATGCAGTCTTATTTTTATAGCGAGTGTGTTTCGTTCCGTGAAACTGCACTGAAGAATGGTGCATCCAGGAGGATTCGAACCTCCGACCGCTCGGTTCGTAGCCGAGTACTCTATCCAGCTGAGCTATGGATGCACAGGAATTCTTTTTGATACCGTATGGTACTACTTTGACAGCTTGACCATATGGCTAGATATGGTGCATCCAGGAGGATTCGAACCTCCGACCGCTCGGTTCGTAGCCGAGTACTCTATCCAGCTGAGCTATGGATGCAAATGGCGGTGAGGCGGGGATTCGAACCCCGGATGCAGCTTTTGACCGCATACTCCCTTAGCAGGGGAGCGCCTTCAGCCTCTCGGCCACCTCACCATACGCTTCTTTCGAATTGTGCCTAACTGCTTTTAGAGAAGCTCATCGGCACTGCGTGGCGCACATATTACTTTCCCCGACTTATAAGTCAAACAATTTTTCCCAACTCATGCGCGTTTGCACAATTCACAGGCAACATGGATGATTTCACGGCAAAAAGAGGGTTTTATCAACAAGAAAACCCGGCGACACCGCACGTGAAAGTTTTGACAAAAAGATGAGTTTTAGAAAAAAAAGCTGGGGAGAGATAAAAACGTTGTAGCGGGAGAGCAATAGCGCCTCGTTATGGAACGAGACGCTACTTAGAAATCAGTAAGTCGTCTGTTGAGACTTCTCGGCCTGGATGCGCTGATAGATTTCTTCACGGTGAACCGACACCTCTTTGGGGGCATTCACACCAATACGAACCTGGTTGCCTTTCACCCCTAGCACTGTGACCGTTACCTCATCGCCAATCATGAGGGTTTCACCAACTCGACGAGTCAGAATTAACATTCTTTGCTCCTTGAAAGATTAAAAGAGTCGGGTCTCTCAGTTTCCCCGCTATTATCCATGATATACAGTGAAAACGTAAGTCAATACCCTACAATAAATGTAAGTAGACTTAGTGTCACTCCACATTGAAGATAAGTTTAGCTGACCAGAGAAACTTTGTTCCCGTAATTGTAACTACATTGTGTTAGCACTGTTTAAAACGCCATAACCTATCGGGATTATGGCGTTTTTCTGTGCCTATTTATTTATTTTCATAGCTTAGAGGCCACCCAGGCTTCTACGCTGTTCAGTGCTGCAGGCAAGGCATCGATATCATTCCCCCCTGCCATGGCCATATCTGGCCGGCCACCGCCCTTACCGCCAACTTGTTGTGCAATGTTACCAATCAGTTCGCCAGCCTTAACCCGATCGGTCAAATCTTTGGTGACACCAGCAATCAGGCTGACTTTTCCTTCTTCCACCGTTGCAAGAACGATGATCGCGGATCCCAGTTGATTCTTAAGTTCATCAACCATTGTGCGCAATATTTTCGGCTCAACGTTATCCAATTGGCTAACCAACAGTTTCACGCCGTTAACCAGCTTCGCTTTGCTTGATAGAGAAGCACTCTCCAAGGCAGCCTGCTGATCTTTCAGTTGTTGCAACTCTTTTTCCAGTGAACGAGTGCGGTCAAGTACCGCTCGCACTTTATCGCTCAGGCTATTGCTGTCACCTTTTACCTGATGGGCAATATCCTGGAGCAAATCGCTCTGCTGGTGCAGGGTAGCAATCGCCTCTTCACCCGTTACCGCCTCAATACGGCGGATCCCCGCAGCGGTGCCGGATTCATTCTGAATGCGGAACAAACCGATATCACCGGTACGATTGGCATGAGTCCCGCCACACAGCTCGGTTGAGAAATCCCCCATGGACAACACACGTACGTCGTCATCGTATTTCTCGCCGAACAGCGCCATCGCGCCCTTCTCTTTCGCGTCGTCCAGCGCCATCACTTCTGTCTGCACGGGGAGATTTCGACGGACCTGCTGATTGACCAAATCCTCCACCAGCCGGATTTGCTCAGGCTTCATTGCTTCAGAATGCGAGAAATCGAAACGCAGGTATTTATCGTTAACCAATGACCCCTTCTGCGATACATGCTCACCCAGGATCTTGCGCAGTGCTGCATGCAGCAGGTGGGTTGCAGAGTGATTCAAGCGGATACGGTTTCGGCGCGCACTATCAATAACGGCATCGACGCTGTCGTTCAATCTCAGCGTACCGGTAGCCAGTTTGCCCAAGTGGCCAATTGCCTGACCATACTTCTGCACATCGCTGACAGCAAACTCGAGCCCCGCAGCTTTAAGCACACCTTTATCACCAACCTGACCGCCCGACTCTGCGTAGAATGGCGTTTCATCCAGAACCACCACGCCTTCTTCACCAGCATGGAGCTCTTCCACTGGCCGACCATCGCGGAACAGCGCGATCACTTTAGCCAGTTGCTCTTCGCAGTCGTATCCATTGAATTGGCTGGTGCCATCAACACGGATCATGCTGTTATAGTCTGCACCAAAACCACTGGACTCACGTGCACGGCGGCGCTGAGCTTCCATTGCCTGCTCAAAACCGGCTTCATCGACTTTTAAACCGCGTTCGCGGCAAACATCCGCCGTGAGGTCCACTGGGAAACCATAGGTGTCATACAGGCGGAATGCCGTTTCGCCGTCCAGGGTATCACCCTGCAGTTTAGCCAGTTCATCATCCAGCAACGCTAGACCACGTTCCAGCGTACGAGCAAACTGTTCTTCTTCGGTTTTCAGTACCTGTTCAACCTGAGTCTGCAAGCGTTTAAGCTCATCCGCTGCCGGCCCCATCACTTCGATCAGTGGAGCAACCAGTTTATAGAAGAAGGTATCTTGAGCCCCCAACATGTTGCCATGTCTGATCGCACGGCGAATGATACGGCGCAGCACGTAACCACGGTTTTCATTCGAAGGGATAACGCCATCAGCAATCAGGAAAGCACAGGAACGAATATGATCGGCAATAACGCGCAGTGACTTGTTACTCAGATCGGTTGCGCCGGTCAGTTTAGCGATGGCTTCAATCAGTGTACGGAACACATCAATTTCATAGTTGGAATTGACATGTTGCAGCACCGCAGCGATGCGCTCCAGACCCATACCGGTATCCACGGAAGGTTTCGGCAGCGGCTGCATGGTACCGTCAGACTGGCGGTTAAACTGCATGAACACGATGTTCCAGATCTCGATATAACGATCACCATCTTCTTCCGCACTACCTGGAGGCCCGCCCCAGATGTGATCGCCATGATCGTAAAATATCTCGGTACAAGGGCCACATGGGCCAGTGTCACCCATCTGCCAGAAGTTATCTGAAGCATAAGGCGCGCCCTTGTTGTCACCGATGCGGATAATGCGCTCAGCAGGAACACCAATCTGGTGTTGCCAGATGTCGAAAGCTTCGTCATCAGTCTCATAGACGGTAACCCAAAGCTTGTCTTTTGGCAGGTTAAACCAGTTTTCACCGGTCAACAGTTCCCACGCATAGCTGATGGCATCCGGCTTAAAGTAGTCACCGAAGCTGAAGTTCCCCAGCATTTCAAAAAAGGTATGATGACGGGCGGTATAGCCCACATTTTCCAGATCGTTATGCTTGCCACCGGCACGCACGCAGCGTTGTGACGTGGTTGCACGCGAGTATGCTCGCTTGTCCAGCCCCAGGAAAACGTCCTTAAATTGGTTCATACCGGCATTGGTAAACAGCAATGTCGGATCATTGTTAGGCACCAAGGAGCTGCTTGCTACAACCTGATGACCTTTACTATGAAAGAAATCGAGAAACGCTTGACGGATCTCAGCGGTGCTCTTGCTCATAATTTTCCCGGAAAGGCTAGATAACGACGCGTGATCAAAGGTGCGATATCTTGACGATATCCTCTGGTTCACGAACTAAAAGTGTGGATAAGATAAATTTTCTTAGGAGGGAAGTAAAACCCCGTGTGCATTCATTGTGCAAAATCGCGATAAATTGAGTGAATTTCTTCCATATAAAAGCCGCGATAGAGTAGATAGCGCTGCAATTTGGCTTTCTCTTTCCATTCCTGAGGAAGCGGCTCGCCGAATTTATGGCATGCAACCCGCATGGCCTGTTCGCACCAATCGATGCCACATTCTGCCAGGGCGGCCTGCACGATTTCTTTTTCGACGCCCTTTTGTAGCAACTCGGAACGGATGCGCTGCGCACCGTGGCCTTTGCGGCTGCGGCTTGCAATAAAGCTAACGGCAAAGCGCTGGTCATCCAGCCAGTTATGCTGGTAACAGTAGGCTATAACCTGTTCAATAATTGCAGGGTCAACGGGTTTTTCAGGGGATTCTGCGGTAGGGTTCGCAACAAACGGCTGCGCCGCAAGTTTGCGGCGCAGTTCTTCTTCACTATGATCACGCTGTGACAATAAGCGCATAGCGCGGCTTATCAACGCATTCTTTTTATTGCCAGAAGGCAGAGGAATGGCTTCATGCATAGATTAAAACCTGATGAACAGCATACGCACCACATGGATGCGTATGCTTACCGGCAAAGATTAGAACTCTTCGCTGGTTTCTGCTTCGTTGTTATCTAAATCTTCAACACCAGCAGCAACCGGCGCACCATTGCTGTGCAACAGCAGATCACGCAGTCTCTTATCCAACTCAGCGGCAATTACCGGGTTTTCTTTCAGGAAGTTACAGGCATTTGACTTGCCTTGACCGATCTTCTCACCGTTATAGCTGTACCATGCACCAGCTTTCTCAATCATTTTGTGCTTCACGCCCAGATCGACCAATTCGCCACGGCTGTTAATGCCTTCACCGTAGAGGATTTGGAATTCAGCCTGCTTGAATGGTGCTGCAATTTTGTTTTTCACCACTTTCACACGGGTTTCACTGCCGATCACCTCGTCGCCTTCTTTGATCGCGCCGATACGGCGGATATCCAGACGCACAGAAGCATAGAACTTCAGGGCATTACCACCGGTAGTGGTTTCTGGGTTACCGAACATCACACCAATCTTCATACGGATCTGGTTGATGAAGATCAGCAAGGTGTTTGCATTCTTCAGGTTACCGGCCAGTTTACGCATGGCCTGGCTCATCATACGTGCCGCGAGGCCCATATGTGAGTCGCCGATTTCACCTTCGATTTCCGCCTTGGGAGTCAAAGCCGCAACGGAGTCAACGATGATCACATCGACAGCCCCTGAGCGGGTCAAGGCATCACAGATCTCCAACGCCTGCTCACCGGTATCTGGCTGAGAACACAGCAGGTTGTCGATATCGACACCCAGCTTCTTGGCATAGATTGGATCCAGCGCGTGTTCGGCATCGATAAACGCACAGGTTTTACCTTCACGCTGAGCCGAGGCAATAACCTGCAGGGTCAACGTGGTTTTACCGGAGGATTCTGGGCCATAGATCTCGACGATACGCCCCATTGGCAGGCCACCTGCACCCAGTGCAATATCGAGCGATAACGAACCGGTGGAGATCGTTTCTACGTCCATGGAGCGGTCTTCACCCAGACGCATGATGGAGCCTTTGCCGAACTGTTTCTCAATCTGGCCCAGTGCCGCAGCTAACGCCTTTTGCTTGTTCTCATCAATAGCCATTTTTGCTCCTTCGTTTCGCAATGCCGGTGTAACCCCACACTGCTGCTGAATGTATGCTATTCCCGTCTCGCTTCGTGTTGCAGTAGTACTGGCTGCATCTTGAAGTAACTTGGGGATAGGCAGGAAATGCCACTAATTATACTGTATGGTCATACAGTATCAAGACTAATTTTATAAAAATTCGTCCAGTGCCGTTTGCAGTGCAAAAATCGTTGCCTGCGAGCGCACCGCATCGCGATCGCCAGCAAAGCACATTTTGTGTGCCAGAACCCTACCTGAGCGTGCTGCAAAACCAAACCAGACGGTCCCCACCGGTTTTTCTTCACTACCGCCATCAGGGCCAGCGATACCACTGACCGAAATAGCCAGATCTGCGTTGGCCGCCTTAAGCGCCCCTACTGCCATCTCGCGCACCACATTTTCACTGACGGCACCGTGAGCCGCCAGGGTTGCTTCAGCCACCCCCAGCAATTGATGCTTTGCAGTGTTACTGTAAGTCACAAAACCACGATCAAAGTAGGCGGAGCTACCAGCAACATCGGTAATAGCCTTGGCTATCCCCCCTCCAGTACAAGACTCTGCACAGGTGATCCACTGCCGGTTAGTCTTCAATTTCTGCCCTACGGAAATACTGAGTTCACGCAGCATGTTCTCACTCATCGCCTCTCCTTTTTAATCAAGGTATATGCACCCGATAGTAGCATTTATCAACTGCCACCGGGTGGACTCGAGTGGAAATGCGCAATGCTTCGCATGGGATGCTGTTTCAAGCCAAGGTATGAACTGCTAGTATCGAAGCCAATGCGCAGATTTGCGCTGCCGGTTGATGTTGTAGCACTGCACAGCAACCTATGCAGTTATCTATACCTCAGCGTCAAAAAGCACAGGAATGCAGAGTGAAAAAAACGTTAGGCGTATTCTTTCCGCTATATACCACTACCTTACTGATGCTACTGGGCTCAGGGCTGCTAACCACCTATGTTTCCCTGCGTTTGACAGCTATCAACGTCAGCGGAGCCTTGATCGGAGCCATTATCGCCGCCAACTATATCGGCCTGGTGATCGGCGGCAAAGTGGGGCATTTTCTGATTGCTCGCGTTGGGCACATTCGCGCTTATGTCTCCTGTGCCGGTATTATTACCGCTGCCGTGCTTGGGCATGGGTTGACGGAGTATATCCCGGTATGGGTAGTGCTACGGCTGATTATCGGCGTGTGTATGATGTGTCAATATATGGTGCTGGAAAGTTGGCTTAACGATCAGTCGGAATCTAATCAACGCGGAATGGTTTTCGGCTTTTACATGGCGGCGTCTTATCTTGGTATGTCATTAGGGCAGATTGCATTAATGGTGCAAACCGAGCTCGGCATCGCAACACTCCTGCTGATCGCCTTGTGTTTTGCCCTTTGCCTGGTGCCGATCGCATTAACCACCCGCACCAATGCCCGCCACATGTCACCCGCCCCTATGGAGTTGCGTTATTTTGTTAGTACCATTCCCAAAATATTGGGTACCACACTGCTGATTGGAATGATTGTCGGTTCGTTTTATGGACTGGCCCCGGTTTATACCAGCCAGCAATCGCTGACAACGCAACAGACTGGTCTGTTTATGGCTATCACCATCTTTGCCGGGCTGGTGGCACAATTTCCGCTGAGTTGGCTATCAGACCATTACAACCGAACGTTATTGATGCGAGTTAACGCGATATTGCTGACGATCGCGGCCTTACCGTTGGCGCTGTTGCCACATATTGATTTCCCGATATTACTGGTCGTAGGCTTTATCGTAAGCATGCTGCAGTTCACGCTTTATCCATTGGCAGTCGCACTGGCTAATGACATGATCGAGCCAGAACGCAGAGTATCATTGGCAGCGTGTCTGTTAATGGCATTTGGCGTGGGGGCAAGTATCGGGCCACTTGCCGTCGGTGCGTTGATCCAACCGCTGGGCGGCAATATCCTGTATGCGTTTTTTGCTCTGTGCGGCGTGTTGATTGTCGCCTGTAGCCGAACAGTCAAAGAAGACAAATCACAATACGCGCAAGATGCTCCCGTACCCCACATTGCCATGCCAGACAGTCTGTCCAGTTCACCGCTTTCACCAGCGTTAAACCCTACTTTTGATGAACAGATCATTCAGGAGACGATGCCAGCACCGGAAACGACAGCGGATCCAGTTGAAGGATCCGCTTTGGCAGAAGTAATTATCGAAGAAACACACCCTCAAGGCGCAGACCCGGAAGGCGATACTGGGCTGAAAAAAGCCTACACCATGTTATAAACCTGCGAAAAACTTACTGACCACGTCGGGCACTGCTAACCGCCTCCCCAAGCTGCCATACCGCCATGGAGTAATGGACACTATGGTTATAACGGGTGATGGTGTAGAAGTTTGGTAACCCAAACCAATATTGGAAGCGGTTACCCATGTCCAAGCGCAACAGGCTGACCTGTTGATTGCCGGCAAGTGGGCGTTGTGGGGTCAAACCTGCCGCAGCCAAATTGGTAACCGAGTAACTGGTTTTAAAACCGGTTTCCAGGCCACTAGCCTGCCCACTGGCCAGGATCGCCACCGGGGCATCCCGCGTCCAGCCATGAGATTTGAAATAGTTAGCCACGCTGCCAATCGCATCCACCGGGTCCCACAGATTGATGTGCCCATCACCATTGAAATCAACCGCATAACTCTTGAA
Organism: Serratia aquatilis; assembly: GCF_044865145.1. Lineage (NCBI taxonomy): Bacteria > Pseudomonadati > Pseudomonadota > Gammaproteobacteria > Enterobacterales > Yersiniaceae > Serratia > Serratia aquatilis. The sequence continues at coordinate 4,203,913 of NZ_CP173186.1, forward strand.
CGATGAAGGCATAAACTGGCCATAGCCCATTGCACCGGCATAAGAACCACGCAATGACAGAGGATCGTCCCCCTCCGCGCGCGCCATCAGAAGAAACGTTTCCAACTCCCCACTGAAGTAATCTGCACGTCGTGGGTAGTTAAATGACAACGTCGCTAACGCATCAATGATGCGCGTTTTCCCCATAACCCGTCCCCAGCGGGTTTCTACCCCGATGATGCCAACAATGATTTCCGGTGGTACGCCGTAAACCTGCCAGGCACGTTGCAATGCATCTTCATACTTGTTCCAGAACACGACACCGTTTTGTACGTTGTCAGGAGTCAGGAATTTGCTTCTGTAGCGCAGCCATGCTCCGTTTGGTCGAGTAGATGGTTTACCTCCAGGCGCCTGTTTATCCATCAAGCGAACCACCCAGTCCAACTGCTGAGCCTGCGCCAACACGTCGTGCAGTTGCTGGCGTTCAAAGCCATGCTCCTGCACCATTTTATCGATAAAGCGCGCCGTTGCGGGGTTATTGGCAAAATCCCCTCCCAAAGGGTGAATGGCGTGTTCCGGTTCAAGCTTGAAGCCTGTCTGCACCAGGCTTTCTTGTGGAGCCTGTACGTTGGGTTCAGGTTTACTGCTGCAAGCAGCTAAAAAAGGGATCAGGGGTAAAAAAGTGACCAGATGGCGCATCAGATATCCATATAAGCCAAGCAAAGTGAGTTACCGCTATGTTAAGGCATTGTCTGGCCGGAACAAACAGGAATATGCATCTGTGATTCGCTCTGGATTGACCAGAAAATAATCCAGCAAAACAGAAGGGGTCATATACACTTAAATTGCCAACACCAGGGTTAACCAAAATTATAGATTTGTTCTTTACCCAGCCATATCGGCGCAACCTCTGAAGCACATTCAGCCTCATCAAGCAGTATTCAAGGAGTAACGTTATGAGTAAGCTTCCCTCCCAGGAACCACCACGCCGTGCCTTGTTGAAAAGAACCGCCGCTCTCTCTGTACTTGCAGTAACAGGTATTGCCGGTTTCACTGCACCAACAGTCTCCTATGCTGCGGCGATGACCAAAGAAGAACGCGATAGCATGACGCCAAGCGAGATCATAGAAAGCTTTAAACAAGGCAATATGCGGTTTCGCGAAGGAAAAATGCAGCAACATGACTATGTAGCTCAGAAACAAGCCAGTCAGTATGGGCAATTTCCAGCTGCCGTGATTTTAAGTTGTATTGACTCACGCGCTCCGGCGGAGATCCTGTTTGACGTGGGCATTGGCGAAACTTTTAACTGCCGTGTTGCAGGTAATATCCAAAATGATGACATTCTAGGCAGCATGGAATTTGCCTGCGCCGTAGCGGGAGCCAAGGTGGTATTGGTTATGGGGCACACCGCATGTGGTGCGGTGAAAGGGGCGATTGATAATGCTGAGTTGGGTAACCTGACCGGGCTACTCAACAAGATCAAACCGGCTATCGACAAGACCGATTATAAAGGTGAGCGCACAGGCAGTAACTATGATTTCGTTGATGCCGTTGCTAAAACCAACGTTGAAATGACGATAGAAGATATTCGTAAAAACAGCCCGGTTCTGAAAAAACTGGAAGAAGAAGGGAAAATCAAAATTGTCGGCAGCATGTACCAATTGGCCGGCGGCAAAGTGGAGTTTCTTGGTTAAGAGCCACGATCCCCCTCCCCAACTTACAACCGCATTGCTTGAAGGCGTGGGCTCAATACAGAGTCCACTGCCTGAGCGGCCACAGCTTTGGCGAAAAAACCGCAGACTACTTCTGTAACTTTGCCAGCAGCGTTTTCCGGGTAATACCCAACTGTTTCGCCGCCTCGGTTTTATTGCCGGCCGTTTTTTCCAGCGCGGCCAAGATAGCTTTTTTCTCGACCACCTCTAAGGGTTGAATCGACAGCCCCTGCAAATCAACCTGCGGTTCGTCCGTAGAGTGGCTGATACTCAGCGGTAGCTCTTTCTCACTGATAAAGTCCCCTGTCAGTAAGATCACCCCGCGTTCAACGCTATTCTCCAGTTCCCGAACGTTACCAGGCCAGGAGTATTTCAACAGCATATCCATAGCCTGTGGCGTGAATCCCTTGATCGACTTACGGTTACGCTCGGCAAACTTCGCCATAAAGTGCATCGCCAGCAAAGGGATGTCTTCACAACGCTCCCGCAAAGGTGGGCTGACCACCGTGACTACGTTCAAGCGATAATAGAGATCCTGACGGAACCTTCCTGCTTCTACCTCAGCCAGCAAATCCCTATTGGTGGCTGCAATCAGTCGCACATCAACGCGTAAAACCTGGTTGCTGCCAACCCGTTGGATTTCACGTTCCTGAATGGCACGCAGCAATTTTGCCTGCATCAAGAGGGAGATCTCACCAATTTCATCAAGAAACAGCGTACCCTTATTGGCTTCCATAAAGAGCCCTTCACGGCGCTTGTCTGCTCCGGTGAAAGCCCCCTTTTCATGACCAAACAGTTCTGACTCTAACAGTGATTCACTCAACGCTGCACAGTTGATACTGACCAACGGCCGCGCTTTCCGCAGGCTATGGGCATGAACCGCCTTGGCAATCAGCTCTTTACCTGTTCCTGATTCACCACAGATCAACACCGTCGCTTCTGAAGGGGCGATCATGGCGATCATCTCCATCAACCGACGCATCGGCTCGCTGCGGCCAATCATATTTTGGCTGTCAAAAATCAGACGCTGCTTCAACACATGGTTCTCGGTTTTCAACGAGGTATGCTCCAGCGCCCGCTCAAGGGTAATGCGCAGCATGTCGAAATCGAGTGGTTTGGTCAGATAGTCATAGGCACCAGATTTGATCGCCGCCACCGCAGACTCAACGTTCGAGTATGCGGTCATGATCAGGATCGGGATAGCCGGGTTATAGGATTTGATTGCCTTTAACGCTTCTATACCGTCCATTTCCGCCATCCGCACGTCAGTCAGGATCAGGTCAAACGGCTTGAGCTTAACCTGTTCCAACGCCTCTAAACCGTTATGTGCCACACTCACCCGATACCCCCACCCCGTCATCAGCGCCTTAAGGATGGTACAGTGGGCGAGATCGTCTTCAACCACCAGAATCTCTGCGTCAGGCTTCATCATGCGCGGTGTGCTCCTGTTCGTTATGCTGCAAGGGGATCACCATCTCAAAGCGCGTTCCCGACGCTGGACCGCTGGTAACGGCAATTGTGCCTTGGTGCTCCTCGATAACTTTTTGAACCATAGTTAGCCCCAGTCCGGTTCCCGCCGCTTTGGTTGTAAAGTAAGGATTAAAGATTTTTGTCAAATCCTCGGGCTTGATACCTTTTCCAGAGTCCGTGACAGTGATGCGCAGTTCCTGTTCTTTTGTCAGTTCAGCAACAATCTCAAGCCAGCCGTCAGAGTCAATTGCCTGAATGGCGTTGAGATAAAGATTCAACAAAACCTGCGTGAAACGGTCGGGATCAAGCTCCACCACAGGCAGTGCGCTATCACAGTGGTACCGAAGGGCGATATTTTTACGTTCCGCATCTTGGCGGATGAGATGCAGCGAGTGTTCAATCACTTCATTGACATCGACCCATTGCAGACGCAGATCTGCCGGACGAACCAGCGCCAGTAATTCGGTGATAACGCGATTAAGGCGGTCAACCTCTTTCGCCATCACTTTGGCAAGCTCCTGCTCTTCACTGCCCTGCGGCGAACGGCCTTCAAAATACTTGGCAAAGCCTTTAATCGAGGAGAGAGGATTGCGGATCTCATGAGCAACCCCGGCCGCCAAATCGCCTATTGCCGCCAGTTTCTCTTTGCGACGAACTTCATCCTGCAATTGACGCACTTCACGCATGTCGCGGAAGATAAATACGTTGCCCAGAAAATGGCCGCTATGGTTAAGAATATTGGCTACGCTGATGCTTAGCGGAATTGTCCGCCCGTTGGCTAGCCCATACTCTATCTCTTGTTCGATAATCGGTTGTTCACTGCAATTTTTATCAACCAGCCGTTCCCACTCTGCAGGTAATACCCGATGACTGTTGTGACCAATCAGGCTGTCGGCCCGGCAGTTGAGCATCGTTTCCGCGGCATGATTCACTACGCTGATTTGACGCTGGGCATTGGTAGTGATCAAACCAATCGGCAAGTTATTGATAATTTCCGTTGAGAAGGCTTTCGAATCCTGCAACTGCTGGCTCGAGCGTTGATAGCGCCGAGCCCAAAAGAGCGCCATCAGGCAGGCCAGCGCCAGCAGTAACAGAATAGACAGCAGGATGGAGGTATTGCGGATATCTTTAGCTTGGGCTGCATCGAGCGCCACGGTATCAAAGGCCGCAAAAATAATGGCTTGCGGTTCATCCTGCACGACATCCGCAGCCTCCTCTGCCCGATGCATTTTCATCATATGGGCACCGTGGCCGTTACCGCGTTTTTGCGACTTGAAGAAGCGATAGGTTTCAAAGGCCTGTTGCCGGTTATCTTGCCGATCAAGGAAAGAGGTCATATGCCACTGCTCTTTTCCCGTCACATTCAACGCCTCTATCTCTTGCTGGCTATAGAGCTGGCTGCCGACGCGCAGCGGATCGGTATGTGCCAGGATCCGGCCTGAACGGTCAGTAATGGCGATATACAGAACCCCGGGTTGATAAGCCATTTCTTCCAGTAACGCCTGGCGTTGATCCTCACGCCAGCGCATCCCCATGCCGGTTCGAGCACTCGATTCAAAAGAGAGGATCAGCACGGCGCTTTTTTCACGCAGAGTCTGTAACTCGACCTCTCGGCCTCGCTGTAAATCCTTAATCGCCAGCGTGATGATAATACCTAACAACATGGCCACCGAGCCGAGAACGATCCAAACAGGCAAACCTGAAGATTGACTTGATTTTTGTGTTAATTGCGTTGCCATAGGTATCCTCTGCAACCTGACACTTGGCGACAGGTGGGTAATTATTACTCACACTATCCACTATGCCGAGTAAAAATGACTCATTTATTGCAAGGTTATCAGCAGGAAAAATACCATTTCTGCCTGACCAATTATTTTTTCTTGCAGTGAAATTATCTGCGTCCAGCACGTAAACGCCTTTCCTCAAGCCTTGTGCCGTCAGAACGGATTAACGTTCTCGATCGTAGGGTCATACAAATTCCATGCCAGCCCGATCATGGCACACCGCTTGCAATGATTTGATTGAACCACTTGGTAACCGCAACGCTGTATTCCCAAGAAACGAGAGCGCTCTGGCGCTCACTCGAGGTTTACAGACTGATATTAAACAAAAAGGAAATTAACCATGATGCTTAATAAAAACGCCTTCGCTGTACTTATCTCCACTGTCGTGCTGATCGGTCTAGGTAACGTCGCCATGGCAAAAAATGGTAATAACGGGCAAGGCATGCCTGGCTCGCAGGGCATGGGTTATCATCAAGGCTACATGTCTGCACTGACACCAGAGCAACAGGCCATCAGCCAGAAAGCATTTAGCGAATTCCAACTCAAAACGGCCGATTTGCGCCAACAAATGATGTCCAAACAGTATGAGTACCAGGCGTTGTTAACCAGCAAGCCCGTCGACGAACAAAAAGTACTGGCCGTCAGCAAAGAAATTACCACCCTACGTGACAACCTATACCAACAGCGCGTTGCGCTGGATACCGATCTCGCCAAAGCAGGTGTTCCAGCAATGGGCCACAGAATGGGAATGGGCGGCGCAGGTATGCACGGCGGGCGTGGCTGCCGTTAACTCGCCAGCCTACACGTTACCGTTCCCTGCTGCGTTTATACCCTGAGTACCTGACGTGATAACCCAGCGTCGGCTTATCGTGCGGGACACAAGGATGTGTCCCATCATCTCACCATTGTCGCCCAGCCCCCCATTAATCAATCACCTGCATAAAACAGATTAATTACTTGATTTATAATCATAAAATTGATTTTCCAATGTTTACACAGCCCTCTCAGCATAATTTTTTTCAGGACTACCTGAATAAAATCAGGTTCCTGCCATACTTCAAACTATGAGACAGACCTGTCTCTTCCCAACACTCAACTTGCTTGGAGTTATTTATGACTAAAACAATCGTTGTCATAACTATTGCCACCGCCCTTCTCAGTGGCTGTGCCGCGAATCAAACCTCCTCCGGTGATACCTTCACGGCGGCGCAAGCCAGACAGGTGCAAACCGTGACTTATGGCACGCTGGTATCGGTTCGTCCGGTAACAATCCAGGGCGGTGATGGCACTAATGCAGCCGGGGCAATCGGTGGGGCTGTGGTTGGGGGATTCCTGGGTAATACCGTTGGTGGTGGCCGTGGGCGTAACCTGGCAACCGCAACGGGTGTAGTTGGCGGTGCAGTAGCTGGCCAGAGCATTCAAAGCTCAATGAACCGTAGTTCTGGCGTGGAACTTGAAGTTCGGCGCGATGACGGAACTAACATCATTGTCGTCCAGGCTCAGGGTTCCTCCCAGTTCCATCCGGGGCAACGCGTGGCTATTGCAACAAGTGGGAGCACCGTTACGGTATCTCCGCGGTAAGGTCACGGTACGATTTTTCAGGTTGTCCGGCGGTTTGGATCAAAGCGTCAACATGGCCCCTCTCTGCTGATATGTAGCGCACAGAGAGTCAGCCTTTCGGGATAATTGCGAGTTTTCCGGCTCTTCAAATTACAATAAGAAACGGAGTTAAAATATATGCTTCTCAAATGGATAAAGCGTATTGCACTGTTGATGGTTGTTTTATTCATCGGTGCATTGGGTGCGCGCATTTATGACACTCAGCGTGGGCCATCGCTCCAGCTTTGGCACACCTTTGTTCCCCATGAAATGCGCGCTGAGGCAATCGATAAGGCCAACTGGTCTGACTATCTGAAAGCCGAAGATGCCATTTTCAAAGAGATCAAACTGAATGTCACTGATAAGCTAGACAGCACTGCCCAGACGCCGTTAAACCGTTATTATTCTGGTAGCCCGATATACCCGGAAAAATTCCCCACCGACTGGAACCGTTCCTACATCATGATGCCGCAGGGCAAACCGAAGGGCGCAGTGGTTTTGTTGCATGGCTTGACGGATACCCCTTATAGCCTGCGCCATATTGCTGACAATTATCGTCAATACGGTTATGTAGCGGTGGGTATTCGTCTGCCAGCACACGGTACCGTGCCCGGTGCATTGACCGACGTTGACTGGCAGGATTGGCTGGCTGCGACTCGCTTGGCAGTACGTCAGGCAAAAAGTCTGGCGGGTAATGATGTGCCGTTGCATATCGTTGGTTTTTCCAACGGTGGGGCATTGGCAATGAAATATACTCTGGATGCACTGGATGATCCCAAGCTGGCAAAACCACAGCGGGTGGTGCTGATCTCGCCGATGATTGGTGTCACAAGTTTCGCCCGCTTTGCTGGCGTCGCTGGCTGGCCGGCTATCTTCCCGGCATTTGCCAAAGCCGCATGGTTGGGTATTGTGCCGGAGTTCAATCCCTTCAAATACAATTCGTTCCCGGTTAATGCGGCCCGTCAGTCATTCCAACTCACTCAGCAATTGCAAAAACAGATCGCCACCGATTCACGCAACAACAAACTGGCAGAGCTACCCCCGATCCTGACGTTCCAATCCGTGATGGACTCGACCGTCAGTACCCGCGCGGTGATTACTGCGTTGTATAACCAACTTCCAGCCAATGGCAGTGAAGTGGTGCTGTTCGATTTGAACCAGGCGGTGAGTTTCGGGCCATTGCTCAGAACCGCTTCCTATACCGCGCTGCCAAGGCTGCTGCCGCCGCCGCCGCGTAACTACAAGGCCACGATTGTCACCAATGTGACACCTGAAACTACTGACACACTGGCACGTACTACGGCAGCAGGGCAAACCGCAGAAACGACAGAAATGCTTGGCATTACCTACTTACCGGATATCTTCTCGCTGTCTCACGTTGCGCTGCCATTCCCACTGAGTGATTCTTTGTATGGACGCTATCCGGAACCGCGGAATCAGTATGGCATCAGCCTGGGCACCTTCGCTGCTCGTGGTGAACGCTCCGTGCTGGTCGTGGGGCTGGATTCGCTCATGCGCCTCTCTTCCAACCCGTTCTTCCCTTATATGCTTAAACGCATTGATGACAACATCGGCCCTGCGCCGCAACAGCAATAGGTATCTCAAGATGGCCAGTGTGCTAAATACACTGGCCACTTTGCTCTTTTAGCTTGTTTAGCCAAGTTGTTAAGCGCGCAGGGTGTAATGTAGATACTTCAAGTGGTATCCAACTGACAAGCTCGTAAAATCGATTGTCATAGTTAACTGTATGACTCAGGCAAGCTACCAATGTGCTTAACTGATTTGAAAGCTACGGGCAGCGGTTCTGCCCTCCATGCATATTGAAGGGCAAAAGGGTTGTAGGAAATAAAGACGGAAAACATCGCTGCTGTAATCAGAAAATACCTGTTCTGAACGATTTATCCCTCACCGGCCATACTTCAAAAAAATTACGCCCGCCTAATTTATGCAGTGCATTCCTTCTGTGCGCATACACCGTCTTTTTTGAAATACTCAGAGAATGGCCAATGGATTGTGCATCCATCCCACTGATAGTATGGAGCAATATTGTCTTTTCTCTTTTGGTCAATCTATCTCGCATCAAATTAGGTATCATTACCTCGTTGTCCTGGTTATTAGCGATCTCACGTGAAATACTTTCGAAACTCGCGTAGGTATCCAATACAACGTGTTTTTTTAAAGCAAGGTTAAAGTTCCCCCGCCCCTTAACTGGAATAAATATTATTTTCCCTGGAAACAGCGCGGTAGAAACAATAAATAAAAATTCATCAATGTGATTTGATGCATGAAGGATTAATATATCATCTTTATTAAACTCACTTATCGAAGTGTTTTTTAATTCATAGGGCATCAGTTTTCTAACGACATCTCTTTTACCACTTAACCTCTCTTTAATCCCAACAAAGAAATAATTATTTTCAGTTATTACATTTATTGTTAAAGGCATATCTACCGTTCCTTTTTAACTTACAGCAGTCATCCATGTTTTTCACCATATATACTCTAAATAATTCGAGTTGCATGACGAGTATAGAGCACTATTTTAAGCGCTAAAGATCAATAACCGTGACATCATAAAAGCATTGTTTTCAACACACAGAAAACCCCTAGCGATTAAGCCCTGGGGTATATCCTGTTATTATCAATAGTAATTAATCAAAAACGTAATTTTGCCATTCGCTTTTCCAGGTGTAGGAGAAGCCGAAGTTTGAATATATCGGGCAGCCAAAGGAATACGGATCGTCGCACGCCCATCTTTCGGCAACGTTAGCGTTTTTTCAGTCGAGAGATTAAAAAGCGTCGGTGATTGACCGCTATCTCCCCATCCGATCTGGATCCCAACGCCCGAAGCGGCACCAGAAACTAACGGATCAATCTTCATTATGCCATTGGCGGCATCTATCACCCCGCTGTTCGGGCTTAATTTCACACCAATACTGTTATTGGTTGAGTTGGCAACTAGTCCGGTGCCGGTATTGTAATCGTACATCACCGTTCTGTTATCAGCGTTATAAAAACCATAGAAGGTCGGGCAGTTGGTCATCGTGATTGAAGCGTCGACCCAGGGAGTGGTAGCACCTTGACCAGTAAAGTATTGCGACATCTCGAAACTCCCAAGATTAACACTGACATCTGGTGTAGCACAGGTCTGAGCCGATACCGTCAATTGCCCCTGAAATTGAACCCGAGTAACAGTGATAGGTAATCCGAGTGTCCCCGGATGATTCAACGGATTAACTATAGTCAAACCGGCTCGCGGAAGTTTCGACGCATCCAGAATATGATTCCCTAGCGCAATATTGCCGATTTTAATTAGCGAGACATAGATAACTCTATTCACCAAGTAAGGCTTAAGATGTCCACCCGTTATCTGGAACTGAACATCGTTGGGAAACTGATAGTTCGGTTGGCCAACCTTGGCCGCATCACCATTATTGCTGCGGGAGATGGCAATACCTATACCTGGAATACCGGTCTCATACACCGCGCCACCGAAAGGACTACCTGACCAACTGGAAAGCGGCATAGGTGCCTGTTCGACACTCCAGGCAACGTTGAACCAGATAGAGTCGGGATCAACCGTTGATGCACAATCCATCACAGCGATGCCGGTTGTACCACTAATCCAAACTCCTTGATAAATTACCGTTCCGACAGGAATATCTGCCCCTGCTGAGATCGCGGCAGGGGTTAGTGGAACGGTATCAATACGGGAGGAACCATCTACTGGGGAACAGATTACATACGCCAAAGCGCTGTTGCCGACTGCCAGGAACAAAAACAGTCCGATTGTACTCAGTATTATTCTCTTCATTCTTTCACCTCTGGCGCAGCATTATTTACCACACTGACTGTATTTTTATATCTTCGACATGACGAAAATTATTTGGCTTCACCAACTGAATAGTTATCATGACTCATTGTTAACCGCCGATATTGAGTCATTTTTCGTCAGTTTCGACTTATCGGAAATTGCCGAGGCTGGTGCTGCCGTACAAGGGGAATTAAATTGCTGTATCTGAGTTAATTTCTGCCCTTTGGCCATAGGTATCAATACATAACTAACGGTGCATTGTATTTCTCCGCCTTCGCCCCATTTCACTTTTAACTGGCCCTTGTCTTCTAACACGCGCGCATACAGTTGCCCCCCCTGGCCCACAGCCCCCACACCGTTACCTTTGCCGTCAAAAATGTCGGCTCCGAACGGTACCGGTTCACCCAGATAAGTTGCGTTAATCAGGATCGGTGTACCTTTCTTGGCGCTGTACTTCAACTTAACCACCGCACCAGAATACGGCGCCACCTTCTGGCTGGTATTATCCAACTCCACGCTGGCTGCAGTTCCTTTCGGGTCGATGTTGACTTCATTCATCTGGTACGGCCTTAGGTAAGGCACTACTGCATACCCCCACGGATCGATACGCACCCCTGGATAGGATGACACGCTGGCCCCTTCGGCACCCTTGGCCTCGATCAGTGCGAAGGTATCCGAGGTATAAGGCGTAAAGCTCACTCCACCGCCATGCACAATCACCGTACCGTTCATGCCTGCGGACGCGCTCTGGTAGCCCTTACCGTTACTGTAACTGGCACTCAATGCTGTCGCCTGACTGCGATAATTACCACTCACCGACCCGCTAGTACCGATCCCCTGATTGGAATTCATCGCCGTCACGCCATAGCTAAATTGGCTATCTGCACCGGTGGTGCCGGACACAGTGGCCTGCTGACCATAGCGGCCACTGCTGTCATGGGTCAAATCCATACGTAGCTGCGGTATATGAACCTCGTCACTCCGCCCCAGCGGTAGGCTGAAGCTCAGTAAATAGTTGGTCTGTGCAGTACCTTGACTTGAGAAGCTACGGTTGATACTGATACCGTAAGACAGGCTCTTGTACCGGCTGTTGTAGCCCATCTGGAATTGTTTCTCGGTTCCGTCCCTATTCCAGTAGTTCTGCAATGAGCCACTGAGATACAGCTGCCCCCAGTTTTCCGGCAAGCCCTGCCCAGCAGTCAGCGTCAGGCGATTCTTGGCTCGCCAGATCAAGTCAGGTGAAAAGCCCTGTTCTACGGCTTCACGCGTTTGCATCGCCGTCATGAAATCCATGTAGCCGTCTGTCGAGAAGCGATACGCCGCCAATGACAGGTTGCTGTTAGTTTCACTAATCAGCTTGCTGTAACTCACCTGATAGCTTTGCCCACTCATGCTGTTGTCTGAGCGATGTTCGCCCTGTGCATCAGTGCTATTACCCAGGTGGATCCGCGCCTGCGTGACATCAAAGGCCAGTGCACCGATTCGGGTTCCAACTGCAGCCCCCAGTTGCAGCGCGTAATAGTTTTGGCTGACCTGCAGACCACCATAGCCAGTAATAGCGTTAGTCAGGCCAAGCTGATAAGTTGCCTGATATAATGCGGGTTTAGTGCGCAGGTTATCGCTACGTATTTCACCAGCGGTCACTGCGTAACGCGATGCACCGGGACGCAGCAATTGAGCCACAGAAGCATATGGCACACTAAAAGTCTGCTCGGTACCATCGGATTCGCGTATCGTCACATCCAGATCGCCACCGTAGCCGGTTGGGTAGAGGTCGTTGATCAGGAATTGCCCAGGCGTCACTGTGGTTTCATATAGCACCTGACCACCTTGGCGCACGGTGACCCTGGCTGTGGTACGGGCAATACCGCGGATCTCTGGCGCGTAACCACGCAAGGACTCAGGCAGCATCCGTTCATCTGTGGCCAGTTGAATGCCTGTAAACGGTAGCGTATCGAACAGTTGTCCAAGGGTGTTTGACTGCCCCACCAATACGCGCGCCTTGATCAGCGGAATATCGCGCTGCAGGTAAGTATTAATGCTGCTGTATTGGCTCGACCCGTTATCCATATGGGTATAAGAGCCGTTGTGCCTTAAATACCAGGCACCAACGTTCAGCCCGGCGTTCACCCCGGCAAACACCGAATTGAAGGTATCACCATGTGTCTCACTGGTGTAACCATTGACGTTATAGCCCAGCAATAATGCCGGTACGCCACTATCCCACAACTCCGTGCTGACGGAACCGCGTGCGGCATTCAACATGTAAATTTGCGGTACCACGATATCCAGACGCTGTTCATTACTGTCGTAGTTAACCTGCGCCTCTGGCAATTTGCGTTGTAAATCCAGGCAGGTATCACCACCGGTTTGCGATCTTAAAAAATCTGCCGGTAACTTGTCGTAATTGAAGGCAATGTTTTTAATCACATCACGGGTCAGGCAGGGATAGACCGACTTGTCTGCCCGCTCCTTTAATTCAATATCTGCATTACTGATCGGCTGAGCGTTAACATAGAGTGCTGTTCTATATACGCCGGGAAGTGCCGAAGCCCCATTGGCAAAACGGCTGAGGTCAACAGACTTTTCATCGTCAATATTCAGAAAAGAAGCATCAAATTCCAGATTTTTTGCGATCTCTTGCGGTTTGTTAATATTGATGGCCGTCTCAGCATTTACGCCGCAAACAAAGAAAGTTGGTAAAATAGCCATCGCCAAAGGCGATAGTCGCCCGTGGAAACCATGTTGCAAAGATTTTGACATTAAGAATCCCTTCAAGAAATAATTTCCTGAATAATGGCTAATATTTTAGCTAACGACGCTTTCGCTAATGGCAGTTTACTTCACGACAGCGTCGAAGGTATTAACCGCACCGTAGTCATTAACAAAACTCCCGACAATTTTATTCCCTGAATTACCCATTAAATCCAACGTCATTGTGCTGCGTGGCGCTACCATGGCGTAACCAAGTTTTTTACCGTTCATCGACAGATTCACCAGGGATACATAATATGGCGTAGGATTTGTTGCCTGCACCTTACTAGCCTGAATCTTCCAGGTCAGCGCCTTCACTGCATCATTAGCATTGCCTTCAAGACCTGCCGGGCGATAAAAAAGCTTGATGCGTGAACGGAAAGCGACCTGAAGAAGATTCTGGTCGCTTTTCACTTGGGCTTTAGCCGGAACTTCCAGCACATTAAGCCAGAACACCGATTCCTTATCTCTCGGCAGAGCCCCCCCTGTATAGCTGATACGTAGGGTTTGTCCCTTGTTGGATTCGACACGATTCATTGGTGGAGTCAGCACAAACGGCACCTTTATCGCCGAGGGTTTGGCTTTGCTGTCACCGTTATCGATCCAGCTTTGCAGCAATACAGGGGATGGTCCACCATTGCTGATTTTCACGCTGACTTCTTTAGCATCAGATGGATAAATCACTCGCGTACCGCTGATTACTACGCTGGCCAAAGCGTTGGCACTGAACAATGTAACTACCGCAATGGTACCCATCAGGCGCGTAGTGTGAGAGAACAACTTCATCATAAACTCCAGACAAACTCAGAGATTGGGAGGGGAAATCCCCCTCCCGCAGTCTATTACTGGTATTGGATAGAATAAACTACGTTGCTGCGAACGGTACCAGCCAGAGTTGCATCCTCTGCATAATACTCAACAGCGTATGGGAGGTTGGCGCTACCGCTGGTGATGTCCTTATAAGTAGTACCAAGTATTTGACTCTGGCTACCCGCTTTGATCACTGTTTCATTTGCGCTGGATTCATCACGCAACTGCAGGCTCACGTTTTCTGCAGTTCCGTTCATGTTTTTCAGACGGCCGGTAACCAGATCAACAGAAGTGCCAGCTTCAAAGAATGCCGAAGCCGTTTCCAGGGCACCGGAACAGTTACTCAGTGCCATATTGAAACCAGTACGACCAGCGGTCTGGGCAGGACCAGCCAATTGGTTGATACTGACAGTTGGCAGAACCACTTTGGCATCGGCAGTCTGACCATCCACAATAACGTCACAGGTGGTTGCTGTCAGTTCACCCTCAAAAGTGATCGTTCCTGTTGAAGCCGCTTGAGCCATACCAATTGAACCAAAAGCTGCTACCAGGGATGCAACGATTGCTAACTTTTTCATATCTATTCCTACTTACCTTGAGTTGTTAAACCATTCTAATATCCATTAAAATGGCGTGGTTGATACCCATAGAATATGGATACATTTACTTCGCTATATTTCTTTTTTACAGAATGCATTTTATCTTATAAATAATGACAGGATTATTTGATTATCCAGCGAATAACCAACGCCATGTACATTCGTTATAAAATCATCAGGAAGACCAATAGAAGACAGCTTTCTTCTTATTTCATTTATGGCATGCCATAAACGTTGGTTAGACGAAGATAAATTAATATCCTCCCAAACGTATTTCATTATGTCATTTTTGTAGATAACAGCATCCTTGCCATTGAGTAGAAGATAGACTAACAACCGAGTTTGGATCTCATTCAAAGAAATAGCTTTGAACGATACAGTATGCTCATCCGGCCCATCTGAATAACGAAAAAGCCTTCGGTTAGCGATGTCTAATTGAATGTTATCGTCAATCAAAAAGCCATAAAGTCTACTTTCCATATATATCTCAGACTATTATTTCGCTTTTAAAACAAAAATAAAAATCCTCTCTTTAAGTGGGTCATTATAGAATCTATTTTTATCATTTCAACCTCACCACAATGGTAACATTGCCATCCTTGATGACCTCGTAGTGGATTTAAATTTTGAAAAAACAATTTTATATAGAATAAAAACACATAAAAACCAATCTTTACTGGAATTTTTAACACCCAATTACTTGAAATTTTTTTAGTAGTCATAAATATCAAAGATTTTTAATTTTAGACATTAACCACTAAATACAAAAATTTACTCATTAAATTCATATAGTTGCAATAAATTGATTTGTTAGGAATTTTCTGTAGGAAATAAAAGAAAAAAGTTTGGTTATTCAAATTTCACTGCTAGTTAATGATCACATCACTTTACATAAACGCCACTCATCAATTCCTAATTAAATACAAACCATCAGTTAAGATTTTTCTTGATTAATGAGAGAATACTTTAACAAAATCCATTGTTCTTTAGGGAGGGATTGCAAAGGGTAGATTGATACCACACACCGATTTGGTGGTGGGCATGCTGTGCAAAATCAGTTCTAACTGTTCTGCATAACGATTGCTATGGCCTTATCTAGTTCAATATCGTTTCGGCGTATCCAAACAAAGTCACCAACAGTTCATTATCAATATGATAATTTTTTTCGTATCTGGGGATACGGTTCAAATAAAAACGAGCAAGCAAAATACTGGTCTGGAGAGCTTAAATTTTTATCCTGCCATGTAGTCAGACACCATAATGCAGTGGAATAATATTTTTTATAGAAAGAAATGCAAAGAATTAAAAACCACTATAACGGTATGGTTTAGTAAAGCTCCCCTATCCAGTGCTCACATAACTTGATTGAAAATCGATCACCAGACTGAAGAACCATCAATAGTTTAAAGATAGTCTACACTTGAGACTGAAGCACACCGTTTGTGTAGGGTTTAGCCAATGAGTCTTGGCCGCTTCAATTACCCGAACTAAAACCAAAACTGCCAGTTCGCGAGGTGTTACATGCTACATGTTGATATCCCAAGCCGTGAAGAGTATTCCTATCTAGCCGATGTTCGTTCTGATGCATGCGTCTCCATTTACCTGCAAACCTCTCCTCTGCACCAGCAGCTTGCGGCCAGCAAAATTCAGTTTGGCAACTTTATCAAGGAGGCTCTGCAGCAAGTCACGGACAGAGGTCTGGACAAGCGCCGTATAGTTCTGTTGGAGGAAGAGCTCTATTCAGTATTAGAAGACGAGTCATTTTGGGATTTACATGCGCACAGTCTGGCGGTTTTGGTCACCCCAGACAGTATTCGCACTTATCGGCTAGCAAACCAACTGCCCAATCGGCTCGATGTTGGCGACCGCTTCTATCTTAAGCCCCTATTGCGTGCATTAACTTTCCCTCACTCGGCCTACATTCTCGCGCTATCAGAGAATCAGACGCGATTGATCGAATTTTTTGCTGATGCACCGGCAGAGGAAGTCACCGTCCCCGATATGCCAGCACGAATGAGAGACGCAATGGGGGATGCAGCTTTAAATGATCATCACCATGGCGCAGTACACCATAAAGTTCGCCTGGCGCAGTACACGCGAAAAATTGATCAGGCACTGCGCCCGGTATTTGCGAGACATGACTATCCATTGATTCTTGTCAGTACTGAACCTTTAGCTTCCATCTACCGCTCAACGAACTCCCTATCCAACCTGACAGAGGAAACGTTATTCAGTAATGCCGAACATCTTGGAGCCTCAGAATTGGTCACGCTCGTGCGGCCATTGATGGATAACTACTATCAGGCACAGTTGAAGGCGCTGAAATCGCGCTTTGAAACGCGTGCTGGCGAACGTCGAGTCACGCAAGATTTTTCTGATGCGGCAAGAGCGGCTACGTTCGGTGCGATTGATTTATTACTGATCAACCTCGACAGTACCCTCAACGGTACTATTGATGAGAATGGATCGATCACCTTCAGTGGCAACGAGGATGAAGCACAATACGGTTTGATTGATGAGATAGCCAAACGAGCAATTGCTACTGGCGCAAGAGTATTGGCCGTGCGCAGTGAGGACCTGCCTTCTGGGGCCGATCTGAACGCCATATTGCGCTACCCGCTGTAGAGATCACCTGCATTGGCCCGTCGGTAGTATTACGGGCCAATATTATCAGGTCTCATTCTGCAATTACGGCGACGATACTCTCTCCAAATGAGATGAGTATTGTCGCCGTATAAATCAGGAGAGTGAATCTACCGGGTGCCTAGTTGCACTGCATTTGGAATGCGTTAAGGAATATGGCGATATGTCGTCTTATTCTCAATCTAGGGAAAAAACTTCATAGCAATGACCTGCAAGTATTACCTCGAGTGGAAAAAATGGAATGTTGACATATACTTAAATCGTTTACCGCATCTTCTCAAACAAAAATTGCCTTGTTCATTTTTTCTTGACCATTAGGAGTTCCAATGACCAACCATTTACTGACCCTATGGGATATATTGGCGACGACATTCTCTATTTTTTTCTTTGTTGCTTATCTGTTTATTTTATTCCAAGTCGTCTCCGACCTTTTCCGCGATCATGAACTAAGCGGTATCTCTAAGGCTATCTGGATTATCTTCTTACTGTTTATCCCACTGCTGACTTCACTCGTCTATCTTATTACTCGCGGTAAAGGCATGGCGGAACGTCATCGTGCGCAGGTACAAAAATCTGTATCTGCAACTAACCAGTACATCCGCGAAGTTGCCGGTAAGTCTCCAGCCGAACAGATTGCTGACGCCAAGAAACTGTGGGATGAAGGTGTGATTACCGAAAGTGAATACTTGCAGCTCAAAGCTAAAGCATTAGCATGAATTTTCCGTTAAGAATAGCGCTTTGGTCATTGCTGTTTAATGGCATCAGTTGTGTGTGAGATTAAAAAAAAAGGACACCGTGAAAAACGGTGTCCTTTTACACTACAGTTTAAAAGAGGTTGACTCCAGCCTGATATCATAGGTATCAGCTGTTACAAACGAATCACTTGCCAGCACAACCTGCCCGGCAATCCTAGGTTTCCAAGCCGTAAACCAGCGCGTACCGATAATTCGTTGCTTACTAGGAAAATCAATCTTCAGTATGAAGTGGAATACTAAATTTGGCCACCTGAATAGAGGTGATATCATCACCTCATAGTCAAAACAGGTGACACAATGACCAGAAGTAACAGACGTAATTTCAGCCCTGAGTTCAGACTTGAGGCCGCTCAGTTAGTCCTCGATCAGCATTACACCGTTGCCGCCTGAGCAACTTCGTATTCGTGAATTAGAAAAACGATTGCAACGTGTTGAAATGGAAAACGATATATTAAAAAAGGCTACCGCGCTCTTGATGTCAGACTCCCTGAACAATTCTAGTTAGTTGAGAAACTCAGGGCGTGGTTTCCTGTTGCCTTTATTTGCAATGTGTTCGGGATCCATCGCAGTAGCTATCGATACTGGCTAAGCCGGTCGCAGAAACTCGATGCAAAACGCATCATTATACTGAGCCTGGTGCGTGAAGTTCATCATGCCAGCAATGGCTCTGCGGGTGCCCGGAGCATTGCCGATATGGTCAGCGCAAAAGGTGTTCCCTTAAGCCGCTGGCGGGCCAGTAAGATAATGAAAGAGCTGAATATTGTCAGTTGCCAGCAGCCTGAGCATCGCTACAAAACAGCCGCAAAAGAGCATCTAGATATCCCTATCATCTGACTCGCCAGTTTGCAGTAACGGAGCCTAATCAGTCCTGGTGCGGCGACGTGACCTACATCTGGACGGGCAAACGCTGGGCTTATATGGCGGTTGTTCTGGATTTATTTTCCCGCAAGCCAATAGGTTGGGCGATGTCGTTTTCTCCGGACTCAGCTCTGACAGGAAAAGCATTAACGATGGCCTGGGAAGCTCGTGGAAAACCGACTGACGTTATGTATCATTCTGACCAGGGAAGTCACTATACCAGTAGGAAATTCAGACGTTTACTGTGGCGGTATCGGATAAAACAAAGCATGAGTCGGCGTGGAAATTGCTGGGACAATAGCCCAATGGAGCGTTTTTTCCGCAGTCTGAAGTCAGAATGGGTACCAAATTGTGGATACGCTAATTTTAGCGAAGCAAATAGATCCATAACGAATTACATCATAGGCTATTACAGCCAGCTCAGACCCCACCAATATAATGGTGGATTAACACCTAATGAATCAGAGCGATTGTATTGGGAAAACTCTAAAGCCGTGGCCAATTTTTGTTGACCACTTAATAGGCTCTTGATTGCGATTGTTGTCTGAATTCATTGCCTGGCGAATTCTCTTTAGCGCTCAATTCTGCGTAAACATGCGCATTTCCAACTTTCGCTTTTATTGTAGGGCTTGGCTTTCCTTCCTCATCCAAGCTAGGCTGTTTCCCTTGACGGTAAGTGGGTGCCGCTGGTGGCAAATAAAGTGACGTGGCCTAGGCTGGATAACAGGTTTTTTTCGTCACACAGGCCTTCCACTCGGATCCGGCAGACGCTTTACTGCAGCTCTCGAAAACAATGTATGTGGGTTTGTCAGTATTTGATACCATTGTTCAACCAATTGATTATCATTATTTTAATGAACTTTTCCCCTATCGAGCCAATTAGCAAAAGAGTAAAGCATATGCGCCAGGCTACGGGTGAGCTGCAAATCTATCTATACTATCGGGTTTAGGTGGGTTTCAAATGTGGCTGCCGAACCCAAAAAGACTTATAAAACGAGTAAAATCAATATGAAAGAGTCGTTAGATACGGACTTAACAAGCCATACACCAATGATGCAGCAGTACTTGCGTCTTAAGGCGCAGCATCCAGAAATCCTGCTCTTTTACCGTATGGGGGATTTCTACGAGCTGTTCTATGACGATGCCAAGCGCGCCTCCCAGTTGCTGGATATCTCGCTGACCAAGCGCGGTGCCTCCGCCGGGGAACCCATTCCGATGGCGGGCGTTCCCCATCATGCGGTGGAAAACTATCTCGCCAAGCTAGTCCAGCTAGGCGAATCGGTCGCGATCTGCGAACAGATTGGCGATCCGGCTACCAGCAAAGGTCCGGTCGAGCGTAAAGTCGTTCGCATAGTGACTCCGGGTACCATCACCGACGAAGCCCTGTTGCAGGAGCGCCAGGACAACCTACTGGCTGCTATCTGGCAAGATGGTCGCGGTTTTGGCTATGCCACTCTGGATCTCAGTTCCGGCCGTTTCCGCGTTGCCGAACCTGAAGATCTCGAAACCATGGCGGCTGAGCTCCAACGCACCAATCCAGCGGAACTGCTCTACCCGGAAACTTTCGAACAAATGGCGCTGATTGAGCAGCGCCACGGTTTACGCCGTCGTCCATTATGGGAGTTTGAGCTGGAAACCGCCTGTCAGCAGTTGAACCTACAATTCGGTACCCGCGATCTGACAGGCTTTGGTGTCGAGCAGGCACATCTGGCACTACGTGCTGCGGGTTGCCTGTTGCAATATGTCAAAGATACTCAACGTACCTCGCTGCCGCATATTCGTGGGATCACCATGGAGCGCCAGCAGGACGGGATTATCATGGATGCGGCAACGCGCCGTAATCTGGAGATCACTCAAAATCTTTCCGGCGGCAGTGAAAATACCCTTGCTGCGATCCTTGACCGCACCGTCACGGCAATGGGCAGCCGAATGCTTAAACGCTGGTTGCACATGCCAACGCGCGATATGTCAGTGCTAAATAATCGTCAGCAGGCAATCGCTGCCCTACAGGATCTGAGCGTCGATTTGCAGCAACCACTGCGTCAGGTTGGCGATCTCGAGCGTATTCTCGCCCGCTTGGCACTACGTACAGCTCGTCCTCGCGATCTTGCCCGTATGCGCCATGCTTTCCAGCAATTGCCAGATATTCGCGCACTGCTGGAAAATATAGAAACGCCCCATGTACAAAAACTGCTGTCTCAGGTCGGCCAATTTGATGAACTGCAATCTCTGCTTGAGCGCGCCATTGTCGAAGCGCCGCCAGTGCTGGTGCGTGACGGCGGCGTGATTTCCCAAGGCTATAACGAAGAACTGGATGAATGGCGTGCACTTGCAGATGGAGCCAGCGATTATCTTGATCGCCTGGAAATCCGCGAACGCGAGAAGCTGGGCCTGGACACCCTTAAGGTCGGTTTCAACGGCGTGCACGGCTACTATATTCAGGTCAGCCGTGGACAGAGTCATCTGGTACCCATCCACTATGTCCGTCGTCAAACGCTGAAGAATGCAGAGCGTTATATTATTCCTGAGTTGAAGGAATATGAAGACAAGGTACTCACCTCCAAAGGGAAGGCGCTGGCGATAGAAAAAGGGTTATATGACGAACTTTTTGATCTGCTGTTACCTCATCTAGAGGCATTACAGCAGAGCGCAGGGGCATTAGCGGAACTGGATGTGCTAGCTAACCTTGCCGAACGGGCGGAAACACTGAATTACGCCTGCCCAACCATCAGTGAGCAACGGGGTATCCGCATTGTCGATGGCCGCCACCCGGTGGTAGAGCAGGTTTTGAGCGAGCCGTTCATTGCCAACCCGGTTTCGCTTTCCCCGCAACGCCGTATGTTGATCATTACCGGGCCGAATATGGGGGGGAAAAGTACCTATATGCGGCAAATTGCGTTAATTGTCTTGATGGCACATATCGGTAGCTTTGTGCCTGCAGCCAAAGCAACTATCGGGCCAGTAGATCGCATTTTTACCCGCGTAGGCGCTGCTGACGATTTAGCTTCTGGCCGTTCTACCTTTATGGTGGAAATGACCGAAACAGCCAATATCCTTCACAACGCCACCGATAACAGCCTGGTATTGATGGACGAGATTGGCCGAGGTACTTCCACTTACGATGGGCTTTCTCTCGCCTGGGCTTGCGCCGAGAATCTGGCCGGTCGCATCAAGGCAATGACTCTGTTTGCCACCCATTACTTTGAACTGACCACCCTGCCAGAAAAAATGGAAGGTGTGGTTAACGTGCATCTGGATGCTCTGGAACACGGCGACACCATTGCCTTTATGCACAGCGTGCAGGATGGCGCAGCCAGCAAAAGTTACGGATTGGCGGTTGCGGCGCTGGCTGGTGTTCCACGGGATGTTATCAAACGCGCCCGTCAGAAGCTGCGTGAGCTGGAGGCTCTCTCCAGCCAAACGGCTGCCGGTACAGTAGATGCCACACAAATGACACTGTTGAATGAAGAGGTTTCTCCTGCAGTAGAAGCTTTGGAGACACTAGATGCTGATTCTCTGTCGCCACGGCAAGCGCTGGAATGGATTTACCGACTGAAAAGTTTGATATGAGTATAAGGCGTTAGTAATCAGCAGTTTTGTTCGCATTCTGTGTTGCTATAACACGAGTTCGGCAAATTCCAGCCATAAAAAAACGGTGAGCATAATGCTCACCGTTTTTAATTTTGTATAAATCACGTTTATTCGCGGAACAAAGCCTCAATACTCAGGCCCTGCAGTTGCAGAATCTCACGCAGGCGGCGTAAACCTTCAACCTGGATTTGACGAACTCGTTCACGGGTTAGCCCAATCTCACGACCCACATCTTCCAACGTTGCGGCTTCGTAGCCTAACAGACCGAAGCGACGAGCCAACACTTCACGCTGTTTGGCGTTCAATTCGAACAACCATTTAACGATACTCTGTTTCATGTCGTCGTCTTGGGTTGTGTCTTCCGGTCCGTTGTCTTTTTCGTCCGCCAGAATGTCCAACAATGCTTTCTCAGAATCCCCACCCAACGGCGTATCAACAGAAGTGATACGTTCGTTCAAGCGCAGCATACGGCTAACATCATCAACCGGTCTGTCGAGTTGCTCTGCAATCTCTTCAGCACTTGGTTCATGATCCAGTTTGTGAGAAAGCTCACGCGCAGTGCGTAAGTAAACATTCAGTTCTTTAACTATATGGATCGGCAAACGGATAGTACGGGTTTGGTTCATGATTGCCCGTTCAATCGTCTGGCGGATCCACCAAGTTGCATAAGTTGAAAAACGGAAACCGCGTTCAGGATCAAACTTCTCAACTGCACGGATCAGGCCAAGGTTACCTTCTTCTATCAGATCCAGCAGCGCCAGCCCACGATTGCTATAACGACGGGCAATTTTCACTACCAGTCTAAGATTACTTTCTATCATGCGGCGGCGGGACGGCACGTCACCGCGCAGTGCACGCCTCGCAAAATAGACTTCTTCCTCTGCGGTAAGCAGTGGCGAATAACCGATTTCGCCCAGATAGAGCTGCGTTGCATCCAATACGCGTTGGGTAACACCTTGAGACAACAGCTCGTCTTCAGCTAAATCATTCTCGCTGGCGTCATCTTCTACCAGCTCTTTTTCGTCGAATGATTCAGACTCCATGGCATTCTCATCGAAATCTGCATCATCATGTAACTCGTTAACTTTCAGCGTATTTTGGCTCATAAAGCGGCTCCTACCCGTGATACCACAAGCAGAATGCAACACACTCTGCCCAATCTATCGCTGCGGAAGATAACGCAGCGGGTTTACGGATTTCCCCTTGTAACGAATTTCGAAATGCAAACGTACTGAACTGGTTCCGGTGCTTCCCATCGTTGCTATTTTTTGCCCCGCCTTCACTTCTTGTTGTTCCCGGACCAGCATTGTGTCGTTGTGGGCGTAGGCACTCAGGTAATCATCATTATGCTTGATGATGATTAGATTACCGTAACCCCGTAAAGCGTTGCCTGCATACACTACACGACCATCAGCGGTAGCAAATATAGGTTGCCCACGGGTGCCAGAGATATCGATACCTTTGTTCCCACCTTCCGATGAAGAGAAGTTATCAATGATCTTGCCGTCAGTTGGCCATCTCCAACTACTAACTGGAGCGCTATTACTGGCGGTGCTGCTCACTGGAGGTGTCGCAGCTGGCGCGGTAACAGGAGCGGCGGCTGAACCCGCTACGACCACTCCTGATGAAGGTAACATTTTACCTACATTCTGTTTACCCGAGTTACCAGAATACGCGTTCGTAGATTGAGAATCAACCGTTGTAGTTTGTATCTGACGACTTGTAGGTGGCTTGGATATCAACCCGCCGTTCGAGCCTGTCGAGGCCAGCATTCCGCCATTACCATTGGCAGAACCGTTGCCAATTTGAATGGTTTGTCCCACCTCCAGATTGTATGGCTGAGGAATATTGTTGCGCTGTGCCAGATCTCGAAAATCGTTCCCGGTAATCCATGCTATGTAGAACAGCGTATCTCCACGCTTAACGGTATAGGTACTACCACTGTAACTCCCTTTGGGGATCGCATTGTAACTGCGATTATAAACGATACGCCCCTGTGCAGTTCTTTCTCGCCCCGCATTGCTGGATGCCGCAGCACCTTCGCTACCAACGCTGCTGATAGGTGCCGAGGTAGAATTATTATTCGAACAACCTGCCAACCACAAACTTAACATCGTACACACCGCAATTCGGCGCAAAGTAATCATTGGGCTTCCCGTGCTCATGCTTCCCCCATGACAGCAATATCAGCGTTATTTCCAAAATACCCTTACAGCGTAGCTGAGCATCATACCGGTTGTCTTTACAGCTCTAGCGTGGTTTTCAGCGCGTTTTCAAGCAGATATTGCACTCTGACTCCCCCACTACAACTTGTAATCCATTGGGCATAGCGTTGCCTCAGTATTACAACGAAGGATTTCCCCGACCGATCACTGAATACCAGTAGGTTTCCCGCCGGAGATTCAAAAAGCAGTGCCGCCGATGCAGATACATTGGCACTACCACACAATAAAACAACGATACCCGTCGTCTTTTAAACTATAGCGTTGCTAGTTTCAAACACTCCCCTGTACGCCTTGAGTTTCGTCAACCTCAGGGGACACAGCCCAACAGCAACGCCTTACTCATAAGCCGTGGTAAAACGCCATGATATTGAAAATTAATACCATCGGAACGCTAAAACCTTACTCAGACGTTTTGAAAGTGCAACAGATTTCTTCTGTGGCAGCATTTTATTCGCAGGCTAAGCCAGTTCACCCTTAACCAGCGGCACAAAGCGCACCGCCTCAACGGAATTAACGGCAAAGTCATCACCACGCCGTTGAATACATTGTAAAACCTGTGTCTGTTGTCCGACTGGCAGCACCAACACACCGCCATCATCCAACTGTTGCATTAGTGCCTGCGGAATTTCGGGTGGTGCCGCCGTTACGATGATCGCATCAAAAGGCCCGCGCGATGACCAGCCCTGCCAACCATCACCATGGCGTGTTGATACGTTGTGCAAATCAAGCTGTTTCAAACGGCGCTTCGCTTGCCACTGAAGTCCTTTAATCCTCTCAACAGAACAGACATGTTGCACCAGATGTGCCAGGATCGCAGTCTGATAACCAGAACCTGTGCCGATCTCAAGAACTCTAGAGGTAGGCTGTAAACCAAGCAGTTCAGTCATGCGTGCAACCATATAGGGCTGGGAGATTGTCTGCCCCGACCCAATGGGCAATGCCGTGTTTTCATAAGCCTTGTGGGCCAGCGCTTCGTCAACAAAACGCTCGCGGGGGACTTCTGCGATTGCCTTGAGCAACCGTTCATCCCTGATCCCCTGCTGGCGTAACAGCGTCAGCAATGTTTGCATGCGTTTGTTCACCATTTTCCGTTAACCTCTGCCTTGGCTAACCATGCTGTCATTACATCCTGTGCCCCATAGGCGGTCAAATCTACCTGCAAGGGCGTCAAGGACACATAGCCCTGCTCTACCGCTGCGAAATCAGTATCTGGGCCCGCATCAAATTTATCACCCGGAGGGCCGATCCAATATAATTTATGGCCGTACGGATCCTCCTGGCTGAACACCTTGTCGGCGGGATGCCGGCTGCCACAGCGGGTAACCCGTATCCCTTTAAGTTCTGCCAATGGTAAATCAGGTACGTTAACATTAAGAATTCTACCAGTGCGCAACGGCTCGCGTTGCAATGCGCGTAGCAGGCGGCAGGTGATCACCGCCGCTGTCTCATAATGCTGGTGGCCATTGAGTGAAACAGCAATGGCCGGCAAGCCCAAGTGGCGGCCTTCCATCGCAGCAGCAACCGTACCGGAATAGATGACATCATCGCCCAGATTAGGCCCGGCGTTAATGCCAGAAACCACAATATCGGGGGCTGGCAGCACCAGGGCATTGACACCAAGATAAACGCAGTCGGTAGGCGTTCCTTGCTGAACGGCAATGTCGCCATTAGGAAGGGTCAGCGTACACAGTGGGGATCCAAGCGTAAGCGCATTGGAAGACCCACTGCGGTTACGATCCGGCGCCACAACCTGCACCTCGGCAAACTCACGCAGCGCTGCTGCCAGTATCTGGATACCTGGTGCGCTGACGCCATCATCATTACTCAGTAATATCCGCATCGCCGTTATCCTGCAGTATGATTTCGCGCACTACGCTGGTCGCAAAGCTGCCTGCCGGTAACCAGAAACGAAGTTCAACCGTCGCATCATCCAGCCAGTTCCAATGCATTTTCTGCGGTTGCAATAGCAGCGCCCGTCGAGCAGGTTCAACGCGCTCACGCTTTAAAAGCGTTAGTAATTCTGGTTGTTCAACCAAACACTGCCGTTCAAACTCAGCGGCGTCCTCGGTGGTACCCAGTTCGCCGTCTCCCGGCAACGGGGCGGTAACCATCAGTTCCCCCATCTCTAACCGCTGTTGCAGGCCAGCCAATTCATCCTCTTTGGCTACGAACCAACTGCCGCGACCAGCCAGCTGCAACGCATCCCCTACCATTACCGTTTTCTGTTGGTGATTGGCCAAACGCTGACTGACAACGGTATTGAACAATGCACTGCGACTGGCAGAAAGATAGAAACTGCGCTTGCTACGCTCCTTGACGCGGATCTCATCTTTTGCCCAACGGCGCGCCATGACTAGGTTATTTCCGCCATGGCCGAATCGCTGGCTGCCAAAATAATTCGGTACGCCGCTCGCAGCAATGGCCTGCAAACGTTGTTCTACTTGCTGACGATCGCTGATATGGCGCAGTACCAGAGTGAAATCATTGCCTTTCAGCGTGCCAATTCGCAGCTTGCGTAAATGGCGGGCAGACTGCAGCACTTCACAACCTTCCAGCACGAACTGCGTAAGATCGGGCGACTCCTTACCCGGCAAATGCAGGCAAAACCACTGTTCGGTGACCGCGTGGCGATCTTTCAGACCCGCGTAGCTGACCGAACGTGCAGGTATGCCCGCAAATTTGGCCAGATTATCGGCTACAAACTGAGTATTACAGCCGTTTTTTCGGATATTCACCAGCAGATGCTCGCCCTCACCATCTGGCGTAAACCCTAAATCCTCAACGACGACAAAATCTTCGGGATTGGCTTTCAACACCCCCGAGGCTTGTGGTTTACCGTGCAACCAGGTCAGATTTAACATATCCATGCGTTATTCCCTGATCAGCAAGGCAACCGCTTCACAGGCAATTCCCTCACCACGCCCGGTAAAACCAAGTTGTTCGGTAGTCGTTGCTTTCACGTTAATGTCATCCATATGGCACTGCAGATCTTCTGCCAGAAAGATCCGCATCTGAGGAATATGCGGTGCCATCTTCGGTGCCTGCGCAATGATGGTGACATCCAGATTCCCCAGACGATAACCTTTGGCGCGAATGCGTTTCCATGCCTCGCGCAATAACTCGCGGCTATCTGCCCCTTTGAATTTCGGATCGGTATCCGGGAAAAGCCGGCCAATGTCACCCAATGCTGCAGCGCCAAGCAGAGCATCAGTAGCTGCATGCAGCGCAACGTCGCCATCAGAATGAGCAAGCAGACCTTTTTCAAAAGGAATGCGAACACCACCGATCACCAGCGGACCTTCGCCGCCAAATTTATGCACATCAAAACCGTGACCGATACGCATATGCGCTCCTTTAGTTGTTCAACTGCGTCAAATAGAACGCCGCCAGTGTCAAATCCTCTGGCCGCGTCACCTTAATATTATCCGAGCGCCCAGCTACCAGCAGCGGATGATAACCACAATGCTCGAGTGCTGAGGCCTCATCGGTGACTATCGCTCCTTCATCCAGAGCACGCCGCAGGCAGAATTTTAGCAGTTCCAACGGAAACAGCTGCGGTGTCAGTGCATGCCACAGGTCCTGGCGCTCAACGGTGTGCGAAATGGCATTTTGGCCCACTTCCGCACGCTTCATGGTATCACGCACCGGTGCAGCAAGAATGCCGCCAACTGAACTGTGATCGGTGATCGCTAATAAACGCGCCAGATCGTCCGCATGCAGGCATGGGCGGGCCGCATCATGAACCAGAACCCATTCGGCGTTACCAGCTAGTTCAAGCCCGGCCATCACGGAATCTGCGCGTTGCTTCCCCCCCACGGTCACCAGCACTCGCGGATCCTGGGCAATAGGCAACGTCTGAAACTGGTGGTCTTCGGCACTGATAGCAACGATCGCCCGGGTGATACGCGGATGGCGCAGCAAAGCGTGGATCGCGTGCTCGAGAATAGTTTGATGTCCGATAGTTAAATACTGTTTCGGGCAATCGGACTGCATACGGCTGCCAATACCTGCTGCAGGAATAACGGCAATCACTCGAGATAAGGGGCCTGCGGTATGTTTCATACGCTATTTTTGTGGGTTATTTTGCGATGGGGACGCACTGCTGCGTCTGGATTGCTCAGGAACCAGGCGATAGAAAGTCTCACCGGGTTTAATCATACCCAGTTCATTGCGTGCGCGTTCTTCTATCGCTTCCTGACCGCCGTTCAAGTCATCGATCTCGGCAAACAGCTGATCGTTACGCGCTTTTAGTTTGGCATTATTACTTTGCTGAGCCACAACATCTTCATTGACTCGCACATAGTCGTGAATACCATTCTTTCCTAACCACAGTGAGTACTGCAACCAGCCGAGCAATGCCAGCAATAGCAGCGTAAGTTTTCCCATCTCCGCCCCCTAAAAAACCGGCTAATCATCCCACAACTTTCCGTTGGACTCCACACCGGTAGCGGCTTTTAACCACCGGATGTATAGCAGAATAAGAACTTACTGAGTTTAGCTACTGTTTTTCAACCGAGTGCGGCATATATAGCCGCTCTGTCGAGGCACACCCGGCTCTCTGTCAACTTGCCATGTCATGCAGTAATAAGAACTGGTGAGTCGCCATTTCTGCCGACACTTCAACCATATTTTATATAATTATTCATATTTAACACTATTAGCACTTTGTTCTTCAGCCAGGGGTTGCATTCCTATTCATTTAAGTTTAATTTTATGCAATTAATTTGCATAATAAACCATATATACTATTACCTTTACTCATCAGGGATCGTCCATGTTAAAACGTTTAGTTCTAATCAGTGCCTGCCTTATGGCCACGTTTTCCGTTTCTTCCTTTGCTGCTGAGCCGATATACGTAGTGGGTTCAGGTGGTACTTACCGTCCGTTTGAATTTGAAAACAGCAGTAAGCAGTTGGAAGGCTTTGATATTGATATCATCAAAGCGGTAGCCAACGTGGAAGGTTTCCAGGTGAAACTGGTGAATACACCGTGGGAAGGCATCTTTGCCACCCTGAACTCTGGCGATCGCGACATCATCATTTCTGGTATTACGATCACCGATAAGCGCAAGCAAATGGTCGACTTCTCCGCGCCTTACTTCCCCGCAGAACAAGCCATTGTGGTGCCGAAGGATTCAAATGTGGATTCCATCGCCGCACTGAAAGCGCTAAAAGTGGGCGTAGTCAACTCCAGTACCGGCGATATTGTGGTTTCTGACACCCTGGGTAAGAACAGCACCGCCATCAAGCGTTTCGACAACACACCATTAATGCTGCAAGAACTGTATGAAGATGGCATCGGTGCCGCCGTGGGCGATGTTGGCGTCGCCAAGTTCTACATCAAAACCCACCCGGAAAAAGAGTTCAAACTGGTTTCAGATGCCAAGTTTGAGCGCCAGTATTTCGGTATCGCGGTCGCGAAAGGGAATGAAGAGCTGCGTAACAAGATCAACAGCGGTCTGAAGAAAATCATCGCCGATGGCACCTACGCCAAGATCTACCAGACCTGGTTCGACAGCAACGTACCTTCGTTACCAACCGAATAAAACCTCAATCTCGCTAAGGGGCTCGTAGACGTAGTCCCTTAGCGTCAATACGCTATAAGTTCGCATAAGCACCGTAAGGAAAATATTTTGTCAGCATTCCGTTGGGAGATCATTCAGGAATACGCACCGCTGTTTATGGAAGGTGCCTGGATGACCATCAAATGCACTATTATCTGTGTGATCCTGGGTACTACCTGGGGGCTCTTCCTTGGGTTGGGCCGCCTGGCTCAAGCTCCGCACGGCGTATGGAAACCGATCCTGCACTATGGCATCCAATGGCCGGTACGTATCTACATCAGCGCCTTCAGGGGGACACCACTGTTCGTGCAAATCATGGTGGTACACTTTGCACTGGTGCCGCTGTTTATCAATCCGCGCGACGGTTTACTGGTCAGCAGTGGCTTGATGAGTGTCGACTTTGCCCGCGCGTTGCGCTCCGATTACGGTGCATTTCTTTCTTGCGTAGTAGCCATCACGTTGAATGCCGGGGCTTATGTATCAGAAATCTTCCGCGCTGGTATCCAGTCGATCGATCGTGGGCAGATGGAGGCTTCACGTTCACTGGGGATGAGTTACGGTAAAACCATGCGTAAGGTGATCCTGCCACAGGCATTCCGCCGCATGTTGCCACCGTTGGGTAATAACGCCATTGCCATCGTCAAGGATTCGTCACTGGCCTCTGCGATTGGTCTTGCCGATCTGGCCTACGCCGCTCGAACCGTTTCCGGTGCATACGCAACTTACTGGGAACCGTACTTGACCATTTCACTGGTTTATTGGGTTCTCACCTTCCTGCTCTCGCTGTTGGTTCAACACATGGAAAAAAGGTTCGGTAAAAGTGATTCGCGTACATAATCTGCAAAAACAATTTGGTGAAAGCCACGTGCTGCGCGGCATCTCTTGCCAGATCGCGCCAACTGAAGTGGTATGCATTATCGGCCCTTCCGGTTCAGGAAAGAGTACTTTTCTACGCTGTATCAATGCGCTGGAAACACTTTCTGGTGGTGAGATCGACGTTAATGGCTTTGCCATTCACAGTCAGAAGACCGATCTGAACAAAATGCGTGAAAGCGTAGGAATGGTATTTCAGCGGTTTAACCTGTTCCCACATATGACCGTGTTGGAAAATATCATCATGGCGCCGATAGATGTTAAGAAGCTATCGCGCGCAGAAGCCATTGAACGGGCTGAGGTATTACTCCGCAAAGTGGGTCTGCTGGATAAAATCGATGCCTACCCCAATAGCCTGTCAGGGGGGCAGCAGCAACGCGTGGCCATTGCTCGGGCACTGGCAATGGAACCGAAAATCATGCTGTTCGATGAGCCCACTTCGGCGCTCGATCCTGAGTTAGTAGGCGAAGTATTGGCCGTGATGAAATCACTGGCCGAGGAAGGTATGACCATGGTGGTGGTTACCCATGAAATGGGATTCGCCCGCGAGGTTGCGGATCGCGTATTGTTTATTGACCAAGGGATCATTCAGGAAGAAGGGACACCGCTGCAGATTTTCAGCAACCCGAGCAATCCGCGTACTCAGGCATTTTTAAGCAAGGTTTTATAGCCTTACACATCAGGGCGCAGAACCGCGCCCTGTTTCTTACCAACCGCTCAGAAAGCTGAATAACAGCCAGAACAGGCAGATCACGCTGGCACCAGTCACCAATAGGGTAAGGATCAACCGACCACGCAATAGCATGCTGAAAGCGACACCCAGCAGTACGGAGACTGGCATCAGGGCTAGGAAAAACGGCCAGGTATAGAGCAGGAAAAACAGCGTATTGGAGCCGTAGACCATAAAGGGGAGTGAGAGCGCCAGCCAGTAAAATACAAAACCACTAATCCCGCCAAGAAACGAGTAAGAGCGCTCCTCTTCCTCCTGTTTATTATCGATCATTACTGGTATGGCATTTTGCATAGCGATCCCTGGTTGTTCAGTTTTTCACCCAAATATATTTCAAGTTGCTGCCAGCCAGGCATTCAACATGAAAAACACGGTACGGGCCACGCGACGAGGCGGGTTTGGGATAAAAAGCGCACGGACAAAATACACCATGCGCTTTCCTAAATTCAGGATTTGATAATAGCCTGACCACGAAGAACGTCTAACAATTGCGCAGTCAAATTTGTTACCAATTGTTCGCCATCCAAGTGCACATCAGGCTGTTGAGGAGCCTCATAAACTGAGTCAATACCGGTGAAGTTACGCAATTCACCAGCCCGCGCTTTCTTGTAAAGCCCTTTTGGATCCCGTGCCTCACAAATCGCCAACGGTGTATCGACAAATACTTCAATAAATTGCCCTTCATCGAGCATGTCTTTCACCATTTGCCGCTCAACACGATGGGGGGAGATAAACGCAGTCAACACCACCAGCCCGGCATCCACCATCAGTTTAGCTACTTCACCAACCCGGCGAATATTCTCGCGCCGGTCATTTTCAGAAAACCCCAGATCGCGGCATAGGCCATGACGCACATTGTCACCATCCAGCAGATAGGTGTTGACGCCCAACGGGTACAAGGCCTGTTCCAACGCTCCGGCAACGGTCGATTTACCTGAGCCAGAAAGCCCAGTAAACCACAGCACCACGCCGCGATGGCCGTTAGCCGTTTCACGCTCCGCACGCGTTATCGCATGCGGATGCCACACCACATTTTCATCATCCGGCCCGATTGGCCGCAACGGTAGCTCTGCCACTCTATTCACCTTTGAGCAAATCGCGCGCGCCCCAATGGGGAAAGTGTTTGCGTACCAGCGCATTGAGTTCCAGCTCAAACGCACTGAAGTCACCAGCGGCTACCTTGCTATCCGTATGGAGAGCCTCACGGATCAGCCCGGCACCGACCGTTACGTTGCTCAAACGGTCAATAAAGATCAAACTGCCGGTATCATGATTCTGCTGATAACTATCCAGCACCAGTGGCTCGTCAAAGGTCAGTTCCACCAGCCCAATACCATTCAATGGCAAAACATCGGCATGGTACTCAGCCAGTGAATTTATCTCTACCTGATGACGAATATTCTCAACGCGAGCGCGCGTTTTCTTACCTGCAATCTTGATGTCATAGCTTTGGCCCGGTAATAGTGACTGCTCGGCCATCCACACAGTATCCACCAAGGCACTCTGCGCTGTTTGGAGGGTTTCGCTGGCGTCCACCAGCAAGTCGCCACGGCTAATATCTACCTCGTCTTTCAGCACCAGCGTGATTGCTTCTCCGGGATGCGCTTGCTGCAGATCGCCATCGAAAGTTACGATGCGTGCCACCGTTGACACCACGCCAGAAGGCAATACCTTAACGCGCTGCCCCACGCTGACAACGCCAGCAGACAAGGTGCCAGCATAGCCACGGAAATCAAGATTAGGGCGGTTGACGTACTGCACCGGGAAGCGCAGTGGCTGGCTCTCCCTTCGGCTTATGACATCCACACTCTCCAAGACTTCCAGCAGCGTTGGGCCACTGTACCAGGGCATTTGCACACTCTGTACTGCCACGTTGTCACCATCCAACGCGGAGAGTGGGACAAATTTAATGTCCAGATCGTTTGGCAACTGCTCAGCAAACGTCAGGTAATCCTGTTTGAACTGCTCAAATACCGTTTCGCTGTAATCCACCAGATCCATCTTGTTCACCGCCACAACCAAATGGCGGATACCCAGCAAAGTGGCAATAAAGCTATGACGACGAGTTTGATCAAGTACACCTTTGCGCGCATCGATCAACAGGATCGCCAAGTCACAAGTGGACGCACCTGTTGCCATATTACGGGTGTACTGCTCATGCCCCGGTGTGTCGGCAATAATAAACTTCCGCTTTTCAGTCGAGAAATAGCGGTAGGCAACGTCGATAGTGATGCCCTGCTCACGTTCCGCCTGCAAGCCATCGACCAGCAACGCCAGATCGAGCTTCTCACCCTGGGTACCAATGCGTTTGCTATCGGTATGCAGTGTCGAAAGCTGATCTTCATAAATCTGGCGGGTATCATGCAGCAAGCGGCCAATCAGGGTGCTTTTGCCGTCATCGACGCTGCCGCAGGTCAGGAACCGCAGCAGACTCTTGTGCTGCTGCGCGTGCAGATAAGCCTCTACTCCGCCCTGTTCAGCAATTTGTTGTGCAATAACGTTATTCATCGGGCCACACTCCTCAGAAATACCCTTGGCGCTTTTTCAGCTCCATCGAGCCAGATTGGTCACGATCGATCATGCGTCCCTGACGCTCACTGGTGGTGGAGATCAGCATTTCTTCAATGATTTCCGGCAACGTCTGCGCCTCAGAATCTACCGCGCCAGTCAATGGCCAGCAACCGAGGGTACGGAAGCGCACCATACGTTGGCTGATCACTTCACCCAACTGCAGATCGATACGGTCATCATCCACCATCAGCAGCATGCCATCACGCTCAACCACTGGACGCGGTTTAGCCAGGTATAGCGGCACAATGTCAATCTTCTCCAGGAAGATGTATTGCCAAATATCCAGTTCGGTCCAGTTCGACAGCGGGAAGACGCGAATGCTCTCACCTTTGTTAATCTGGCCGTTATAGTTGTGCCACAGTTCAGGGCGCTGGTTTTTAGGATCCCAACGATGGAAGCGATCGCGGAAGGAATAGATACGTTCCTTGGCGCGGGATTTTTCTTCGTCACGGCGAGCCCCGCCAAAAGCGGCATCAAAGCCGTATTTGTTCAGCGCTTGTTTCAAACCTTCGGTTTTCATGATATCGGTGTGCTTGGCACTGCCGTGAACAAAGGGGTTGATGCCCATTGCCACACCTTCCGGGTTTTTATGTATCAGTAATTCAAAGCCATACTCTTTAGCCGTCTGATCGCGGAATTGGTACATTTCGCGGAACTTCCAGCCGGTATCCACATGCAGTAATGGGAAGGGTAACGTGCCTGGGTAAAACGCCTTGCGTGCAAGATGCAGCATGACGGAGGAGTCTTTACCGATGGAATAGAGCATCACCGGATTGCCAAATTCTGCGGCCACTTCACGGATAATGTGGATACTTTCCGCCTCCAATTGCCGCAAATGAGTGAGTCGTTTTTCGTCCATAACAGATCCTTAAGCCAAATTCACGACGGCTGGGCGTGCTGCACTCGCCATCTGCTGTTGATGCCCAAACCAGGCGATTTGATGATGTAGCTCCACCACTTCACCGATCACCAGTAGTGCCGGTAACGGTGCCTGCTGAGCCAATTGGTCAAGTTGTTGCAGGGTACCTGTCTGAACCCATTGGTCCGCCCGTGTGCCACGGCTGATAACTGCCACCGGCGTATCGGCGTCACGGCCATGGGCAATTAGATTGCTGCTGATATCGGCCGCTTTCATGGTGCCCATATAAATTGCTAGCGTCTGACGTGCACGCGCGAGGTTTGCCCAGTCCAAACCGTCGCTATCCGGTCGGCAATGGCCGGTAATAAAAGTCACGCTCTGCGCATGGTCACGGTGCGTCAGCGGAATACCGGCATAAGCCGTCGCTCCCGCGGCTGCCGTCACTCCCGGCACCACCTGGAAAGGAATACCGGCAGCGGCAGCCACTTGCAGCTCCTCACCACCACGGCCAAAAATGAAAGGGTCTCCACCTTTAAGCCGTACAACCCGTTTCCCCTGCTGCGCCAGCTCTATCATCAGGCGATTGGTTTCATCCTGAATCACCGAGTGCGCGCCTGCGCGTTTGCCCACGCAGATACGTTCAGCATCACGACGAACCAAGTCCAACGTCTCTTCACTCACCAGATGGTCATACAGCACCACATCAGCCTGTTGCATCACCTGCAAGCCACGTAAGGTCAGCAAACCGACATCGCCTGGGCCTGCCCCTACCAGTGCGATCTCGCCTTGATTCGCCTCTTTCCCCTGCGCAAAGGTCGCTAAATCTTGTGCCAACTGCTGCTGCGCCTGTGCCGTTTGGCCACTAGCCACCAACGTGGCAAAACGGCCACTGAACGCTTTCTCCCAGAAACGGCGTCTCGCACCGATAGAGGCGAGTTGTTGCTTCACCCTGCTGCGGAAACCACCGGCCAAGTCAGCCATCTGCCCAAGGCTGACCGGAAGTAACGCCTCCAGCTTTTCACGTAACATCCGCGCCAGCACCGGAGCCTGGCCGCTGGAAGAAACGGCAACCACCAGCGGTGAGCGGTCGATAATCGACGGAAAAATAAAGGAACAACGCGGCTGATCGTCAACCACATTGGCTAATACCCGGCGTTTATCTGCCTCGACATAAATTTCTGCGTTCAGCACGTTGTCGTCGGTGGCAGCAATAACCAAAAAGACATCGTCCAACTGCTGTGGCGCAAAAGCCTTGCCCAGCCAATTAACGCGTCCTTCCAGATGAAGATGCTCAAGTTCCGGTGAAAGCGCCTGCGCAACTATCCGTATTTCAGCTCCGGCACGCTGAAGAAGGTCAACTTTGCGCGCAGCCACTTCGCCGCCGCCAACGACCAACACCGGACGTTGTTTCAGATCGGCAAATAGGGGTAGGTAGTCCACAACGGCCTTTTCATATAACCAAAAGATAGAGTGACTATACGGGGTGAGATTTGGCCTCTGAAATGACGAAAAGGCATGAGTAGTTACTTTCTGGAATATAGGCCGCAGTTGTTGACGCTAAAGATGAGGAGCCTGATGAAAGTTTATGAATCAGATGCAAAATTAAGAAACCAAGAAATTGTGTAATCAGCGAACGCATCCCATACTAGGCTTGCCTCTTAATGATGTGTCGCCAACCTAAGGTTTATCGCCTAAAATAGCGTCACAAAAATCGACTTTATCGTTGCAAGAGAAGGATTTTCGGTATGTTATCCCGCTATTGCCTCAGAGTTGGCCTGCTGATAGCCGCTCTCGGCAGTGTTGTTAGCGTTTCGGTCGCTGCAAAACCTGTCAAAGAAGCCCCAATGGGCCAGTTCGCTGCCAATCAGATACGTCACATCGCCACCTATTTTCCCGGTCGCATGGCGGGCAGCCCGGCAGAACTCCTCGCCGCAGAGTACCTGAAGCAACAATTCATCGAGATGGGCTACCCGGCTGATACCCGTACCTTTGATGCCCGTTACCTTTATACAAACAAAGACACCAGTGAAAACTGGCGTAAAATAAGCGTAACGTCGGTGATTGCCAGCAAAAATGGCGATGATCCCAAGCAGATCATCATCATGGCACACTTTGATACCTACACGCCGACCAGTGATAATGAAGTGGACAATAATTTGGGCGGTCTGACGTTACAAGGCGTTGATGACAACGCATCAGGCGTGGGAGTTATGTTGGAGTTGGCGCAAAGGATGAAGAGCATTCCCACCACCTACAGTCTGCGTTTTGTCGCTATCGGTGGTGAAGAACTCAAGTCGTTGGGAGCTAAAAACTATCTAAATCGTATGACGCAGGAAGAGCGTGATAATACCGTTCTGCTGATTAATCTCGACAGTCTGATCACTGGCGATCGTCTGTATTTCCATTCAGGCCGCAACACAGCACCAGAGATAGCCAAACAATCCAGAGACCGAGCGCTGAGTATCGCTCATCGCTACGGGATTGATGCCGCGATCAATCCGGGAAGTGCAGAGTACCCCAAAGGAACTGGCTGCTGTTCCGATCAAAAAGTGTTTGATGAGGCCAAAATTCCCGTCATGGCCGTAGAGGCCACTAACTGGTCATTGGGCGAAAAAGATGGTTATCAGCAGCGCGCTGTAAGCCCGAATTTTCCGCAAGGGGTCACTTGGCATCGTCCGCAATACGACAATCTGCAATATCTGGAAACTCACTTGCCAGGGCGGCTAGAGAAACGCAGCCACGACACTGTGCAAGTCCTGTTGCCACTAATTAAAGAGCTGGCACAGGCCTACACTGAAACGCCGCTAGAGAAGAAAAATAAATAAATTGGGGCTTGGCCAAGGCCTTGCCCCTTTTGGTTTACGGGTATAGATACAAATGTGTCAATTAGCCTTCGTGCAGACCACACTCACGCTTCAAGCCAAAGAAGCGGG
Organism: Serratia aquatilis; assembly: GCF_044865145.1. Taxonomy (NCBI): domain Bacteria; kingdom Pseudomonadati; phylum Pseudomonadota; class Gammaproteobacteria; order Enterobacterales; family Yersiniaceae; genus Serratia; species Serratia aquatilis. The sequence goes on from NZ_CP173186.1 coordinate 4,242,035, forward strand.
TTTCCTCTTCGCTCATACCCTCTTCCCATTTACGCGTGGTGTGGGTATCACCAACAGAGAGATAGCCCTGTTCCCATAGTGGGTGGTAATTCAGCCCATGTTCGGTCAGGTATTGGTAAATCTGGCGGTTATCCCAGTCGATAATCGGCAGGATTTTGAACACCCCGCGTTGTACAGCCAGAACGGGCAGATTTGCACGGCTACCAGATTGCTCGCGGCGTAAGCCAGCAAACCAGGTCTGGGCCCCCAGCGTTTCCAATGCGCGGTTCATCGGCTCAACTTTGTTGATCTGGTTGTACTTTTCGATACCTTCTACCCCCAGTTCCCAAAGCTTACCGTAGCGAGCTTCTTGCCAGGCAGGCGAATGCTCGGCACGAAATACCTGTAGATTCAGTTGCAGCTTATCGACCAACTGATCGATAAAGCGGTAGGTTTCTGGGAACAGATAACCGGTATCGGTCAGGATCACCGGGATATCCGGCTTGATACGTGTGACCAGATGCAAGCATACCGCCGCCTGAATACCAAAACTTGAAGAGAGCACAAACTCTCCCGGCAGATGTTCCAGCGCCCATGCAACACGCTCCTGCGCCGAAAAGTGTTCCAACTGACCATTGACCACCGCCAGTGCCAGCGCTTGCCCTGATTTTGGTAATCCATTCAGCGCGACCAGATCGAGTTCAGCCATGTTGAGATCTCCTGAAAATGGTGATGTGTTCCCTCTCCCCTGATGGAAGAGAGGGAGGGGCTGGTTGCCTCAATATAAAATGCAGCCTTGAATGTTAATCCCAGAAATCGTGTGCTGGATCCGTAACCGGCTGGATAATCCCGGCTCGAATGGTAAAATCGCCGAATCCTTCACCCACCGTGCGCTCTTTTGCCCAGCGGCCTACCAGTTGGTCAATATTCTGTAGAATTTCCTCTTCGTTGATATTTTCGCGGTACATACGCGGAATACGCGTCCCTTCACGATTGCCTCCCAAATGGAGGTTGTAGCGGCCAATCGCTTTACCCACAAGGCCAATCTCCGCTAGCAACGCTCGGCCACAGCCGTTCGGACAGCCGGTAATACGCAATACGATATGCTCATCAGCCACGCCATGCTGATGCATGATGCTTTCTACCTTGGTAACAAACGCGGGCAGGAAGCGTTCGGCTTCAGCCATCGCCAGTGGGCAGGTGGGATAAGACACACAGGCCATGGAGTTTTTACGCTGTTCACTGGTGCTGTCATCGATCAGGCCATGTTTTCGTGCCAACGCTTCGATCCTGGCTTTCTGGCTTGCTGGCACGCCGGCTACGATCAGGTTCTGGTTTGCCGTCAGGCGGAAATCGCCTTGGTGGATCCTGGCAATCTCGGCCATACCGGTTTTTAATGGACGCTCTGGATAATCGAGCAAACGGCCATTTTCAATAAACAGCGTCAGGTGCCAGAGATCATCAACCCCTTTCACCCAACCAATACGGTCGCCACGGCCAGTGAACTCATAAGGACGCACCGGTTCGAAACGAATGCCCGCCCGTCTTTCCACTTCAGTACGGAAGGTATCAACCCCCACCCGCTCCAGCGTGTATTTGGTTTTGGCATTCTTACGGTCAGTCCGGTTCCCCCAATCACGCTGGGTCGTGACCACCGCTTCAGCGACAGCAAGCGTATGCTCCAGCGGGATATAACCGAATTCACTGGCCGTTCGCGCATAGGTTTTCTTATTCCCATGCTCAATAGACAGACCACCGCCAACCAACAGGTTAAACCCCACCAGCTTGCCGTTCTCGGCAATAGCCACGAAGTTCATGTCATTGGCATGCAGATCGACATCGTTTTGCGGCGGAATGACCACCGTAGTTTTGAATTTACGCGGCAGATACGTGGCACCCAGGATCGGTTCTTCATCGGTGGTGGCGATCTTTTCTTTATCCAACCAGATTTCTGCATAGGCGCGGGTACGAGGCAGCAGGTGCTCGGAGATTTTCTTTGCCCATTCATAGGCTTCCTGATGCAACTCTGACTCTACCGGGTTCGACGTACAGAGCACATTACGGTTTACATCATTGGCCGTTGCCAGTGCATCCAACCCGAGACTGTTAAGCAACTGATGTGCTGGCTTAACGTTGCCTTTCAGAATGCCGTGGAACTGGAATGTCTGACGGTTGGTAATGCGGATGCTGCCGTACAAGGTACTTTCCTGTGCGAACTTATCGATACCCAGCCACTGCTGCGGGGTAATGATCCCTCCAGGTAAACGGCAGCGCAGCATCATGGCATGTCGAGGTTCGAGCTTCTGCTCGGCACGTTCCGCACGAATATCACGATCATCCTGCTGGTACATACCGTGGAAACGGATCAGCAAGAAGTTGTCACCAGTAAAACCGCCGGTAAGGCCGTCGGTTAAATCTTGCGCAATAGTGCCGCGCAGGAAGTCGCTCTCTTTCTTCAAGCGCTCGGCATCGGCAAGTTTGCCTTCAACCACCAGAGGCCCAGGGTGTTTATCATTCATTAGTAAACATCTCGCTGATAACGGCGCTCAAAGCGCAGCTCACTTAAAAATTCATCCGCCAGCTCGGTATCCATACCACCGTGCTCGGCCACCAGTGCTAATAATGTGTTTTCAACGTCTTTCGCCATACGGTTGGCATCACCGCAAACATAAATATGGGCACCCTCCTGGATCCAGCGCCAGACTTCCGCCCCCTGCTCGCGAAGTTTGTCCTGCACGTAAACTTTGTGTTGCTGATCTCGAGACCAGGCCAGGTCAATGCGGGTCAATAATCCATCTTTCACATAGCGCTGCCATTCAACCTGATACAGAAAATCTTCAGTAAAATGCGGGTTGCCAAAGAACAACCAGTTCTTACCCCCAGCTCCATCCGCCTCACGTTGTTGCATAAAGGCACGGAAAGGTGCAATACCGGTGCCTGGGCCAATCATGATAATTGGCGTTTCCGGATTGGCGGGTAAACGGAAGTTTTCGTTATGCTCAATAAACACATTCAGGTCGCTTTCCTCCTCCAGGCGGTCAGCCAGGAAGCTGGAAGCACCGCCAGCACGAGCGCGGCCATCAATCTCGTAGCGCACCACCCCTACCGTAATATGTACCTCACTTTCATTTTCTTCCTGGGATGAGGCGATGGAGTAGAGGCGCGGAGCCAGCGGACGTAACAGGCTAAGCAACTGTTCAGCACTCAGATCGGCCGGGGCTCGCCGTACCATATCAACAATCGGCGTATTATGCGCATAGTGCTGCAGTTTGGTTTTATCGGCCAACAGGCCAATCAACGATTCATCTCGCGACAGAGCGGCATATTTCTCTACAATAGGTGAAGTGTTCTGCGTCAGTTCATAATGGTTGCGCAATGCATCGCGTAATGGCTGAGTTTTTCCCTCAACCTCAACCGGCTCATCCCCTGTCAGCCATAACAGCTGCAGTAGTTCGTCTACTAACGCGGGATCGTTATTAAACCAGACGCCAAGAGCATCGCCAGGTTGATAACGCAGGCCGGAATCCCCGAGATCGATTTCGATATGCCGCACATCTTTATCAGAACCACGGCCAGTGATTTTCTGCTTCACTGCCAGTTGTGCCGTCAGTGGTTGCTCTTTGCTATAAGGGCTGCTGGCTAACTGATCAACAGCGCCAGTGGCCAACGCAGTTGGCGCGTTGTTTTCAGCCGGGGCACGGGCTTTAAACACTTCGACCACCTGCTTACGCCAGGCAGTAGCCAGTTCCTGGTAATCCACATCGGCATCAATGCGTTCAACCAGTCGTTCGCCCCCCAACTCTGCCAGCTTGGCGTCAAAATCCTTCCCAGACTGGCAGAAGTTTTCATAGGAACTATCACCCAAACCGAACACCGCAAAAGCGGTTTCATTCAGCTTCGGCGCTTTTTTCGAATGCAGATATTTATGCAGAGCAACCGCTTCCTCTGCTGGTTCGCCTTCCCCTTGAGTGGAGGCAACTACCACTAACAGGCGTTCCTGTGCAATCTGCTTGAACTTATAGTCGCCAGCGCTCACTAAGGTGACGCTCAGTTTTGCCGCCAACAGATCGTCACGCAGTTGTTCGGCCAGGCGGCGAGCATTACCCGTCTGGGAAGCTGAGATAATAGTAATACTGCTTGCGGGTGCTTCAGCAACGGGCGCTGAGGCAACGATACCCGGCTGCTGTTCAACCTTTCCCCAAAAATAGCCAGACAACCATGCAAGTTGCGTTGGCGAATATTCAGCAATCGTTGCCTGCAGGCGTGAAAGCTGTTCGGGTGTTAGCGGGTGCAAAAGTGGTGGGGGTGCCTGAGTCGTCATCGCAGTACGGATATCCTATGCTTAGCCAGTGTCAGTCGCTGTTTAATTTCCTGAAAAGATCAGGAGAGTTTGTAAGGTTAACGAGCGTAATTGCAACGATTAAATAAGGGATAGCAATAATTAATAACCAAAATGACTAAGCGGTTTTTCCGGTAACAGATAGTGATTAAACAGGTAAGGTTTTATTTTTAACCAACTGATAAACAGAATATTTTTTTACCATTATTTGAATGGATCGCATTTCTGGCTGATGAGCACTGCCGATAAGGATATCTCAGACCTAACAAATAAAGTGATAAGGCTTAGCTGTCGGGGATAAATGGCAAGCAGACCCACTTTCCGTTACTATGCGGCAGTTTTTGAATCAATGAGGCTGTATTGATGCCAACCACGCTGTTTAAAGATTTTCAGTTTGAAGCCGCACACTTTCTGCCACATGTGCCAGAGGGCCACAAATGCGGTCGTCTGCACGGACATTCTTTTCTGGTGCGTCTGGAAGTAACCGGCGAAGTGGATGCGCATACCGGTTGGGTAATGGATTTTGCCGAGATTAAGGCCGCGTTTGACCCCATTTGGCAGCGTCTTGATCATCATTACCTGAATGAAATTCCTGGATTAGAGAATCCCACCAGCGAAGTGCTTGCTGCCTGGATTTGGCAGCAAGTGAAGCCACAACTGCCAGCATTAAGCGCAGTGATGGTGAAAGAAACCTGCACCGCTGGTTGTGTGTATAAGGGCTAAGGGATTGTCAGGCGATATTGAGATACTTGTGAGTTTGCATTGAAAGCCGCCAGTTACGGGCGATACAGGTTTCAATACACAACCGCGTGGCCTCTTCTTTCTGGCTAATGGGTTGTAGAGCGATGATTCGATGTTTTTGGTCGTGTAACGTGGCTAATAACATATCCAGAGCCTCGATATCTCGCTCACGCCCAACCGGGTGTTTGATCTCATCGGCACGAATCAGCGCCTGTTCTAATACCTTTAATCCTCCGCGCATATTTACTTTCGGCGAAACAGTCACCCAGGTAGTGGGAGAACAACGAACCTCATGGGTACCGCTGGTTTCGATCTGGCAGCTAAAACCGTTATTTTCCAAAAACGTGGTCAGTGGGTTCAGATCGTAAATGCACGGTTCGCCGCCAGTAATGACAATGTGACGGGCAGTGTATCCCTGCTGTTGGATCACCTCGAGCAGTCGCTCAGCGGTGGCGTTACTCCATGTGTCGCTCTCCTGGTTCTTTACCAAGATCCGTTGTACATCGACTTCCCGATCGGCGTTCTTTTCCCAGGTATGTTTGGTATCGCACCAACTGCATCCCACTGGGCAACCCTGCAAGCGGATAAAAATAGCCGGTACACCGGTGAAATAACCTTCACCCTGCAAGGTCTGGAACATTTCATTAATCGGGTAATTCATCGATTTCTCAATTCAGAAGGATAAAGCATGATTATCGCAGAACCCCTGGTTGGATCCCATCGTCACTTTGCGCGCCAACAACTTGTAACTCATATGTAAAATTATTGTGATTTATAGCTCAAAAATGACACAACTTTAATTCATTTTTGTCGTATGGCTCACTATTTAATGGCATCCAATCAATGCCAAAATTTAAAAAATAAACAATAAAAACAAAATCTTAATAAAAAACACAGTTTTCGTTATGCATTTCAGCGCTTCACTGGTCAGTGTTGCATATGCTTGTACATACAAGTATATGTTAATTAAACCTACGCATTGTTATGACTTGGGGCCTTTCATGCCTCGTCATGAGATCTGTACCGATACTGTTTGAGGAAATCGCTGTGACTGCAAATAACAAAATTCGCAACGTCGATGTTCGCGCACCACGCGGCACAAAATTAAATGCCAAAAGCTGGCAGACCGAAGCGCCACTGCGCATGCTGATGAACAATCTAGACCCTGAGGTAGCAGAGGATCCGCACGAGTTGGTGGTTTATGGTGGCATTGGCCGCGCGGCCCGCGATTGGGATTGCTACGACAAGATTGTCGAAACACTGAAGAACTTGGAAGATAACGAGACCCTGTTGGTGCAATCGGGCAAACCGGTGGGCGTTTTCAAAACCCATAGTAACGCTCCACGTGTACTGATTGCCAACTCTAACCTGGTTCCTCACTGGGCAACCTGGGAGCACTTCAACGAGTTGGATGCTAAAGGTCTGGCAATGTATGGCCAGATGACCGCCGGCAGTTGGATTTACATTGGCAGCCAAGGCATTGTGCAAGGCACCTACGAAACTTTCGTTGAAGCTGGCCGTCAGCATTACGAGGGTAGTCTGCAGGGCCGCTGGGTTTTGACTGCTGGGCTGGGCGGGATGGGTGGTGCACAACCATTGGCCGCTACGCTGGCTGGAGCCTGTTCGTTGAATATAGAATGCCAGCAAAGCCGTATCGATTTCCGCTTGAAGACCCGTTATGTCGACGAGCAGGCCAAGGATTTGGATGACGCACTAGCGCGAATCAAAAAATACACTGCCGAAGGTAAAGCAATCTCCATCGCCCTTTGCGGTAATGCGGCAGAAATTCTGCCAGAGCTGGTCAAACGTGGCGTACGCCCGGATATGGTGACAGACCAGACCAGTGCCCACGATCCACTGAACGGTTACTTACCGAAAGGCTGGAACTGGGAAGAATACCGTCGTCGCGCGCAAACTGAACCTGCTCTGGTAGTAAAAGCGGCTAAACAATCAATGGCCGAACATGTCACCGCCATGCTGGCATTCCAGAAAATGGGAGTGCCAACCTTCGATTACGGGAACAACATCCGCCAGATGGCTCAAGAAATGGGTGTCGAGAACGCCTTTGATTTCCCAGGTTTTGTACCGGCATATATTCGCCCTCTGTTCTGCCGGGGGATCGGCCCATTCCGTTGGGCTGCGTTGTCTGGCGATCCGCAGGATATCTACAAAACTGACGCCATGGTCAAAGAGTTGATCCCGGACGATGAGCATCTCCATCGCTGGTTGGATATGGCACGCGAACGCATCAGTTTCCAAGGTTTACCGGCGCGTATCTGTTGGGTTGGGCTTGGCCAACGAGCCAAACTGGGCTTGGCGTTTAATGAGATGGTGCGCAGTGGCGAACTTTCTGCACCTATCGTAATTGGCCGCGACCATCTGGATTCAGGCTCGGTAGCCAGCCCGAACCGTGAAACGGAATCAATGAAAGACGGTTCCGACGCCGTGTCCGACTGGCCGCTGCTCAACGCCTTGCTCAACACCGCAAGTGGTGCAACATGGGTTTCTCTACACCACGGTGGTGGCGTAGGTATGGGCTTCTCCCAACATTCCGGTATGGTCATTGTTTGTGATGGCACCGATGAAGCCGCCGAGCGTATTGCACGTGTGCTGCATAACGACCCGGCTACCGGTGTCATGCGTCATGCCGATGCCGGATACGATATTGCAATCGACTGCGCCCGTGAACAAGGCCTTAACTTACCTATGGTGGCTGCAACTCAGGGGGATAAAGCATGAAAACGCTGACTATCCGCCCTGGCAAGCTAACCCTTGCAGAGTTGCGTCAGGTTTATCAGCATCCGGTTACGGTTACGCTGGACGACAACGCCTACGGTGCGATCCAGAAAAGCGTTGCCTGTGTGGAACGCATTGTGGAAGAAAACCGCACTACCTACGGCATCAATACCGGCTTTGGTCTGCTGGCTTCTACCCGTATTGCCCGTGAAGATTTAGAAAACCTACAGCGCTCCATCGTGCTGTCCCACTCGGCTGGTGTCGGTGCTCCTACCGATGACAATCTGGTGCGCCTGATTATGGTTCTGAAGATCAACAGCCTGTCCCGTGGTTTCTCAGGGATCCGTCTGGAGGTTATTCAGGCGCTGATGGCGTTGGTCAATACCGAAGTGTATCCGCATATTCCGCTAAAAGGTTCTGTCGGTGCTTCAGGCGATCTGGCCCCGCTGGCACATATGAGTCTGGTGTTGCTGGGTGAAGGCAAGGCACGCTACCAAGGGGAATGGTTACCGGCGACCGAAGCACTGGCTAAAGCCGGCCTGAAACCCTTGACGCTGGCAGCCAAAGAGGGGCTGGCTCTGCTCAACGGCACGCAGGTTTCCGCTGCTTTCGCTCTGCGCGGCCTGTTTGACGCGGAAGATCTGTACGCTGCCGCAACGGTAACGGGCAGCCTGACAGTTGAAGCCGCTCTGGGATCGCGTAGCCCATTCGATCCACGTATTCACGAAGTCCGTGGGCAGCGCGGCCAGATCGATGCCGCAACTGCTTATCGTCATCTGTTGGGGGAACGTAGCGCCATTTCTGACTCGCATCAGAACTGCGAGAAAGTGCAGGATCCTTATTCTCTGCGCTGCCAACCCCAGGTAATGGGGGCTTGTCTGACACAAATCCGTCAGGCAGCAGAAGTACTACAAATCGAAGCCAACGCAGTTTCTGATAACCCGCTGGTGTTTGCCGATCAGGGCGATGTCCTGTCGGGCGGCAATTTCCATGCGGAGCCGGTTGCTATGGCGGCAGATAATCTGGCACTGGCATTCGCTGAGATCGGTTCACTCTCTGAGCGCCGTATCTCTCTGCTGATGGATAAACACATGTCGCAGTTGCCGCCATTCCTGGTGGAAAACGGCGGCGTAAACTCCGGTTTTATGATTGCCCAGGTCACAGCTGCGGCCCTGACCAGTGAAAACAAAGCACTGGCTCACCCAGCGAGTGTCGACAGCATCCCGACGTCAGCAAACCAGGAAGACCACGTATCAATGGCACCAGCAGCGGGCCGTCGCCTGTGGGAAATGGCAGATAATGTGCGTGGCATTCTGGCTGTGGAATGGCTATCTGCATGCCAAGGATTAGATTTTCGTAAAGGCCTGCAAACGACCGAAGGCCTGGAACAGGCTCGCCGTCTGCTGCGTGAGCATGTCAGCTATTACGATAAAGATCGGTTCTTTGCCCCTGATATCGAAGCGGCCAGCCAACTGTTAGCGGCGGGTCATCTAACCGCTCTGATACCTGCTACCTTGCTGCCTAGCCAGATGTAACAAAGCCTATTACCCTACAAGTTCGTACTCTATCCCGCCGGGATTCGTTCCCCCGGCGCGGATAGCGCTGCCTGTCCGACAACTAAATTAATACGGAGAGCAACATGCGTACCGAGAAACCACAACTACGACGCGGCTTGAACGCCCGGCATATTCGCTTTATGGCTCTGGGTTCAGCCATCGGCACTGGTTTATTTTACGGCTCAGCCGGCGCAATTCAGTTAGCTGGCCCAGCGGTGCTGCTGGCCTATCTGGTAGGCGGTGCCGCAGTGTTTATGGTAATGCGGGCATTAGGAGAAATGGCAGTGCATCAGCCCGTTTCTGGTTCCTTTGGCCACTATGCCAGCCATTACCTTGGCCCATTAGCCGGATTCCTCACCGGCTGGACCTATACCTTTGAGATGGTGATCGTGGCGCTGGCCGACGTGACGGCCTTCGGCATCTATATGGGGCTATGGTTCCCGGAAGTTGCGCAGTGGGTCTGGGTGTTGAGTATCATCTTCTTTATTGGTGCGCTCAATATGTGCAACGTCAAAGTGTTTGGTGAAATGGAGTTCTGGCTGTCATTAGTCAAGGTTGCGGCTATTGTGGCGATGATCGTCGGCGGTGCCGCCGTGATGCTGTTTGGCTTCGGTATGACACAGCAGGCTACCGGTTTCAGTAACCTGTGGCAGCACGGTGGGTTTATGCCAAACGGGATTGGCGGTGTTGTCGCTTCGCTGGCTGTGGTTATGTTTGCCTTCGGCGGGATTGAAATTATCGGGATTACCGCCAGCGAAGCCAAAGATCCCGCCAAGGTACTGCCAAAGGCGATCAATGCCGTGCCGATACGTATCCTGTTGTTCTACGTGTTAACGCTTCTGGTATTAATGTCTATCTACCCGTGGAACAGCATTGGTCAAAATGGTAGCCCGTTCGTGGAAATCTTCAGCAATCTGGGGATCAGTTCGGCAGCTAACGTCCTGAACGTGGTAGTGATCACCGCCGCTATCTCCGCCATCAACAGTGATATTTTCGGGGCTGGCCGCATGATGTATGGCATGGCTAATGATGGTCAGGCACCTAAAAGCTTCTCCAAGCTGACCAATAACGGGGTGCCATGGATGACCGTATTGGTGATGTCCATCGCTTTACTGCTGGCGGTGGTACTCAACTACCTGATCCCTGAAAAAATATTCATGATTATTGCCTCTATTGCTACCTTCGCCACGGTTTGGGTATGGCTGATGATCCTGCTTTCACAAATCGCCATGCGCCGCACACTCACCAAAGAAGAAATCAGTAAACTGAGTTTCCCGGTACCTTGGTGGCCGGTAGCCCCTGCGCTGGCAACGGCATTTATGCTGTTTGTCATCGGCCTGCTCGGTTACTTCGAAGCGAGCCGTATTGCACTGTTTGTAGGATTGGTGTGGGTAGCATTCCTGACGCTGGCTTATTGGTTGTGGGTACGTAAAAAGGATGGGGGGTCACCCGCGATAGCCACGACTGAAAGTCAGTAATAATCAGACGTGCTTTAGCAGTAGGTAAAGCAGCTAGAAAACAAAAACCCGCCGCAGCGGGTTTTTTTTACTTAGTAACGAATCAGACCGTTATTACTGACCTTTAACTTCTTTCAGGCCATTGAACGGTGCGCGGTCGCCCAGCGCTTCTTCGATACGGATCAGTTGGTTATATTTTGCAACACGGTCAGAACGGCTCATAGAACCGGTTTTGATCTGGCCAGCTGCAGTACCTACTGCCAAGTCAGCGATAGTTGCATCTTCGGTTTCACCTGAACGGTGAGAGATAACCGCAGTGTAACCAGCATCTTTAGCCATCTTGATAGCAGCCAGAGTTTCGGTCAAAGAACCGATCTGGTTGAATTTGATCAGGATGGAGTTAGCGATGCCTTTCTCGATACCTTCTTTCAGGATCTTAGTGTTGGTTACGAACAGATCGTCACCAACCAGCTGGATTTTGTCGCCCAGCACTTTGGTCTGGTACGCGAAACCAGCCCAGTCAGATTCATCCAGACCGTCTTCGATAGAAACGATTGGGTATTGCTTGGTCAGTTCTTCCAGGAAGTGAGTGAACTCTTCAGAGGTGAACGCTTTGTTGCCTTCGCCAGCCAGAACGTATTTGCCGTCTTTGTAGAATTCAGAGGCTGCACAGTCCATAGCCAGAGTCACGTCTTTACCCAGTTCGTACCCTGCTGCTTTCACCGCTTCGGCGATAACAGCCAGAGCTTCAGCGTTTGAACCCAGGTTTGGAGCATAGCCACCTTCATCACCCACTGCAGTGTTCATGCCTTTGGCTTTCAGCACTTTTGCCAGGTGATGGAAAACTTCAGAACCGATGCGCACAGCTTCTTTCAGAGTTTTCGCACCTACTGGCTGGATCATGAACTCTTGAATGTCGACGTTGTTGTCGGCGTGCTCACCACCGTTGATGATGTTCATCATTGGCAGAGGCATAGAGAATTTGCCTGGGGTGCCGTTCAGTTCTGCAATGTGCTCATACAGCGGCATGCCTTTGGATGCAGCAGCGGCTTTAGCAGCAGCCAGTGAAACTGCCAGGATGGCGTTAGCACCAAACTGGGATTTGTTCTCAGTGCCGTCCAGGTCGATCATGATTTTATCGATGTTAGCCTGGTCTTTGGCATCTTTACCCAGTACTGCCTGAGCGATTGGGCCGTTTACCGCAGCAACGGCTTTCAATACGCCTTTACCCAGAAAACGAGATTTGTCACCATCACGCAGTTCCAGTGCTTCACGAGAACCGGTAGATGCACCTGACGGTGCTGCAGCCAGACCGACGAAACCACCTTCCAGATGAACTTCAGCTTCAACGGTAGGGTTTCCGCGTGAGTCGATGATTTCACGGCCAATGACTTTAACAATTTTAGACATACAGGTTTTCCTTAAGTCACAAGTTAAACTAAAACTCCAGACAAACAAACGCGCGGTTATTGCCGCGCGTCGCTTACCAAAACTCTTATTTCACCTGACGCTTCTGATGCTCGCCCGCCGCTTTGACAAAACCAGCGAACAACGGGTGCCCATCACGCGGCGTCGAAGTAAACTCAGGGTGGAACTGACAGGCCACAAACCACGGGTGGTCGGGCAATTCGATAATCTCAACCAGCTTGTTATCAGCAGAACGGCCAGCAACCACTAAACCGGCGGCTTCGATCGGCTTCAACAACATGTTGTTCACTTCATAGCGGTGGCGATGACGTTCAACTATAGTTGGCTCGCCATACATCTTGCGTACCAGGCTGTTGTCGGTCAGATGGCATTGCTGCCCACCAACACGCATGGTACCACCCAAATCACTTTCTTCAGTACGCACTTCAACGTTGCCGTCTTCATCGCGCCATTCAGTAATTAAAGCAATCACAGGATACTTACAGTCTGGCACAAATTCAGTCGAGTTGGCGTTTTGCATGCCCGCCACGTTACGGGCAAACTCGATTAACGCCACCTGCATCCCCAGGCAAATGCCCAGATAAGGAATTTTGTTCTCGCGCGCATAACGCGCCGTCATCACTTTGCCTTCCACGCCACGGTAACCAAAGCCACCGGGAATGAGGATCGCATCCAGGTCTTTCAGCACTTCAACACCGCGTGTTTCAACATCTTGTGAATCAATCAGCTTGATATTGACGGTCAGACGATTTTTAAGACCACCGTGCTTCAGCGCCTCAATAACAGACTTGTAGGCATCCGGCAGTTCGACATATTTGCCTACCATGCCGATGGTCACTTCACCACCTGGATTCGCTTCTTGGTAAATCACCTGCTCCCATTCGGCCAGGTTAGCTTCCGGGGCATTGAGGCTGAATCGTTTACAAATATAATCGTCCAACCCTTGGGATTTCAATAGGCCTGGAATTTTATAAATAGAATCAACGTCTTTAAGCGAGATAACGGCTTTTTCCGGCACATTACAGAACAGGGCAATTTTCGCGCGTTCGTTTGCCGGAACTGTGCGGTCGGAACGACAGATCAACACATCAGGCTGAATACCTATGGAAAGCAGTTCTTTTACTGAATGCTGAGTAGGCTTGGTTTTGACTTCACCTGCTGCGGCCAGATACGGCACCAACGTCAAATGCATGTACAGCGTATGCTCGCGGCCCACTTCAACCGCCATCTGGCGAATGGCTTCCAGGAATGGCAGAGATTCGATATCACCAACCGTACCACCGATTTCAACCAGCACCACATCGTGGCCTTCGCCGCCCTCGATGATGCGTTCTTTAATGGCGTTGGTAACGTGCGGGATAACCTGTACGGTGGCACCCAAATAGTCGCCACGACGCTCTTTACGCAGTACATCGGAGTAGATACGGCCAGTGGTAAAATTATTACGCCGCGTCATTTTGGTACGGATAAAGCGCTCGTAGTGACCCAGATCAAGATCGGTTTCAGCGCCGTCTTCGGTGACGAAAACTTCCCCATGCTGAATCGGGCTCATGGTGCCCGGATCCACATTGATGTACGGGTCCAGTTTCATGATGGTAACGTTGAGGCCACGGGCTTCAAGAATAGCCGCCAGAGAGGCTGCGGCAATGCCTTTACCCAGAGAGGATACGACCCCGCCGGTCACAAAAATATAATTAGTTGTCATGCTGAACCTGAGAGTTTAGGTTTAAAGACGATGGAAGAACCAAGACGGGAAAGTAGTATACCCGAACCTCTCCTGACCTACAAACGATCGTTTTGCCTTCCATCATCTCTGTAACTCCCCTGGGTTATTCCGGGTAAAATCTGCAAGCCCCACTTATCATACTTTTTTAAAACAACAAGTTAGCACGGAAAACCATCAATAAACCGTATCTTTTTCCAAAAAAAACCTTACATTTCAGTTTATTGGCTTTTTGTACCCATTAACACATCGTTCAGCAAACTATGGTGTAGAGCTTAACCGTTTCAGCATACTTGAATATTGTCACCGATCAAACAAGCGGCACTGAGCAAGCAATGGTATTTATGATGGGTTTTCCAGGCGTTTCACTTGCTGCCAGGCCTCTTCCATCTGTTCCAGTGTGGCATCTTGCATCCTCAGGCCCTGTTGCTGCACGATTTCCTCAACCTGGCGGAAACGCCGCTCAAACTTGCGGTTGGCCACCTGCAGCGCGTTTTCAGCTTTGTGCCCAAGGTGGCGAGAGAGATTGACGGTGGCAAATAGCAGATCGCCAATTTCCTCCTCCAGCTTTTGCTCATCTACCACCGCTTGCTTCGCCTCAAACATCACCTCATCGAGTTCTTCGTACACTTTATCCAGCACCGGTCCCAGCGTGTTCCAATCAAAACCTACCGCAGAACAACGTTTCTGAATTTTCTGGGCTTTCATCAACGCGGGTAAGGCATTGGGAATATCATCCAGCGCCGAATGCAGGGCTTTCTCTGCCCGTTCCCCGGCCTTCAATTGCTCCCAGCGTGCCGAAACGGCTTCACTGTCGGCGGCTTGCGCTTCACCAAAGATATGTGGATGACGACGCTCAAGCTTGTCGCTGATTGCATTGCAGATCTGGTCAAAATCAAACAGCCCCTGCTCGTGCCCCATCTGCGCATAAAACACCACCTGGAACAGCAGGTCACCCAATTCATCACGCAGATCGGCAAAATCCTGGCGCTCGATGGCATCCAGCACTTCGTAAGTCTCTTCCAGTGTGTAAGGTGCGATAGTGGCAAAAGTTTGCTTACGGTCCCACGGGCATCCTCCCTGCGGATCACGCAAGGTTTTCATGATGTTCAGCAGGCGTTGCAACGGGATGGATTGGGTCATATTGATATCTCTGACAAAAAAACGGGCACCAAAGTGCCCATATTAAAGTTGCGCCTATGGCTCACAGGATCCATCAAGGCGATAAAAACGGTACGGCTTGAAAAACCGCCGGATATTCACTTGCCGTGCAGACGTTTAGCATCAATAACGTCCGGCAATTGGTTAAGTTTGGCCAATACGCGCCCAAGCACCTGCTGATTATAGATTTCGATATCCATATCAATTGTCGCCAACTGCTTTTTAGTGTCACTCCGGCTGGCAACCCCCAACACGTTGACCTTTTCGTTAGCCAAAATAGTGGTAATGTCGCGCAATAATCCACTGCGATCGTTAGCTACTACCCTAACCACCAATGAATAACCACTGGAGTAGCTTTCCCCCCAGACGGCGTCAACGATCCGCTCTGGAGCATGAGATTGCAGTTCTGCCAGTTGATCACAGTCCGCACGGTGGATCGAGATCCCGCGGCCCTGAGTGATAAAACCAACAATGTCGTCGCCAGGGATCGGTTGGCAGCAACGGGCAATGTGGTGCATCAGATTACCGACCCCTTCAACCACTACGCGGCCATTATCTTTGCTACGGGCAGCAGCGGGCGTTTTATGGTGGGTCAGTTGGCGCAGGGCTTCACGGTCCTGCTCTTCTGCGCTCGGCTTATGGAGCTTGCCCTGGAGAAAATTCACCATCTGATTCAGGCGAATATCACCACCACCAATTGCAGCCAGCACTTCATCTAGCGAATTAACGTTATAACGTGGGATCAGCAGTTTTTCAGCCTCTCGCAGGCTGATACCAAGGTGTTCCAGCTCATTGTCGAGCATCTGCCGACCAGCCAGGATGTTTTTATCACGATCCTGTTTGCGGAACCAGTTGTGGATCTTGGAGCGACCACGGCTGGTGGTCACATAGCCCAGATTCGGGTTTAGCCAGTCACGGCTGGGGTTGGGTTGCTTCTGGGTGATAATTTCAATCTGATCGCCCATCTGCAACTGATAGGTAAATGGCACAATGCGACCGCCAATTTTGGCGCCAATGCAACGATGGCCAACATCGCTATGAATATGGTAGGCAAAATCGAGTGGCGTCGAGCCGGCTGGCAGATCCATCACGTCGCCTTTGGGCGTAAAGACATAAACCCGATCGTCAAACACCTGACTGCGGACTTCATCAAGCATTTCGCCTGAATCAGCCATCTCTTCCTGCCAGGCAATCAGTTTACGCAGCCAGGCGATGCGCTCTTCATAGCCCGAACGCGCAGCGGCTACCGCCCCTTCTTTATATTTCCAGTGCGCGGCAACACCCAGTTCGGCATCTTCATGCATCTGACGGGTGCGGATCTGGATTTCCAGCGTTTTGCCCCGCGGCCCTAGCACCACGGTATGAATCGATTGATAACCGTTTGGT
The DNA here is from genome assembly GCF_044865145.1 of Serratia aquatilis. Taxonomy (NCBI): domain Bacteria; kingdom Pseudomonadati; phylum Pseudomonadota; class Gammaproteobacteria; order Enterobacterales; family Yersiniaceae; genus Serratia; species Serratia aquatilis. Next base: position 4,258,541 of record NZ_CP173186.1, read on the forward strand.
TTCGGGTTAGCGACATAATCGTCGAACTCATCCGGCAAATGGCGAAAATGCGTATGCACAATGCCCAATGCAGCATAGCAATCCTGCAAACGCTCAACGACAACACGCACCGCACGGACATCGAACAACTCGTCAAAGGCCAACGATTTCTTCTGCATCTTGCGCCAGATGCTGTAGATATGCTTTGGCCGGCCATAGATTTCCGCATTGATGCCTTCATCCACCATTGCTTTGTGTAACGAGGCAACGAAATCATCAATAAACTGCTCACGGTCGATTCGGCGCTCGTGCAACAGCTTGGCAATACGTTTGTATTCATCCGGATGCAGGTAACGGAAACAGAAATCCTCCAGTTCCCACTTCAGTTGGCCAATACCCAGGCGGTTGGCCAATGGGGCATAAATATTTGAACACTCCTTGGCCGCCAACACCCGTTCGTCTTCAGGCGCATCTTTGACTTCCCGCAAGTGAGTGATCCGTTCAGCAAGCTTGATAACCACGCAACGGAAGTCTTCCACCATGGCCAGCAGCATACGGCGAACGTTATCGACCTGCTCAGAACCCATAGAGTCGTTGTGCGTGGCTTTCAGTTGGCGAATAGCGTCCATGTCTCTCACACCATGAACCAGAGAAGTGATACCAGAACCAAACTCTTCGGTCAGCGTGGCCTCCTGCACAATCGCAGCGTCCACCAGCGGAAACAGCAACGCCGCGCGCATGCTGTCGTTGTCCATGCTGAGAGTTGAGAGGATTTCCACCATTTCCAGGCCGCGCCAGAGTAAAAGTGGCGCGTCGGGGTGGTTTTTGGTCTGCTGCTCACAATAACGCCAGGTTGCGGCTAATCGCTCACCTGACTGTGGGTTAGGAAGACCCAGGCTGGCGATCCAATCATCAAGCGCGAATTCACCCGCCGTATTCAGATGTGCACTTCTTACCGCAACCATAACTTCTCCCTACTTTGCAGCGTTCCCGGACGCGTGAATAAACAGCGCCATGGATTCAAGATGCCCCGTATGCGGAAACATGTCCAACATCCGCACACGAGCAAGACGATAACCGGCGTTTAGCAACACTTTACTGTCGCGTGCCAGCGTCGTAGGATTACAGGAAACGTAAACCACGCGCTCTGGTGCCAACTTTACTATATGTGACATCACTCCAGGCGCGCCTGCGCGGGCAGGGTCCAACATTACCTTATCAAATCCCTGTGCTGCCCAAGGTTGCCGCTCAACGTCATCCTCCAGATTCTCATGGAAAAATGATACATTAGTCAGCAAATTCTTATGTGCATTATATTGCCCATTCGCTACCAGCGTGGCAACACCTTCTATCCCCACCACTGCTTTTGCCCGTTTGGCTAACGGTAGGGTAAAGTTACCCATCCCGCAAAACAGATCCAATACCCGATCATTGGGCCCAATATTAAGCCATTCAAGGGCCTGAGCCACCATTTGCTGATTTACCGCATCATTAACCTGAATAAAATCACGGGGGCTGAAGTCTAAGCGTAACCCGTCAACCCTGTAATACGGCGCTTCCCCGCACAGTTTTACCAGCCTTTCACTGTCTGGAGCCAAATAGATGGAGACTTTTTGCTGCAATGCAAAAGATAGCAAAGCCTGACGATCGTTCTCTTTAAGCTCTTCCAGGTGGCGTATCACCAAAACTGACACGTTATCCGCCTGAACCAATTCAACATGCCCCAACCGCCTGACGGCTTGAAGCCCACTCAAACAGTCACCCAAGGGTATCAACAGCCGTTCCAGTTCTGCTACCAATACCGGGCATTGCTTCACCGCCACCAGATCGGCAGATGCCGCCTGGCGAAATCCTATCAGCAATTTTTGCTGTTTCGCTTGCCAGATCAGACTTAGGCGAGCCCGCCGACGATAACCGTATTGCGGGCTTGTAATCACCGGCTCCTGCTGTGGCGTTATACCGGTTTCGCGGCCAATCATACGACCCAAAGCTGCCGACTTACTCTGCTGTTGCAGTTCCTTTGAGGCATGTTGCTGCTGGCAGCCGCCACATACACCAAAATGTGGGCAACGTGGTGCTATACGTTGCGGACTGCGATTCAACAAGCGTTTTAGCTTGCCCTTGGCAAATTGCTTTTTGTCTTCAATCAGTAAAATTTCGGCTTGTTCGCCCGGCAAAGCGCCAGCTACAAATACAGCTTTACCCTCATGGTGAGCCACTCCCTGGCCGAATGGATCGAGATCGGTTACCGTTACAGTTAATATTTGTGAAGCTGGCCGGGTCGTCACACGGCGTTTGGGGGAGTAGAATTGCGCCATATTGTCGATTGTGTGCTGGTTCATTAAGCTAGAATTAGTCCCAATTCTCCCACATTGGAATCCCATGACCAAATATAGCTTGCGTGCGCGGATGATGATCCTGATCCTTGCGCCGACATTAATGATCGGTCTTCTCCTCAGCACGTTCTTTGTTGTGCACCGCTACAACGAACTTCAGGAGCAACTGGTAGACTCCGGTGCCAGCATTATCGAACCTTTGGCCGTGGCCAGCGAATATGGCATGACCTTCCGCAGCCGTGAGTCAGTAAGGCAACTGGTTAGCCTTCTGCACCGCCGCCATTCAGATATTGTGCGTTCGATTGCCGTGTTTGATACGGATAACAACCTGTTTGTCACTTCAAATTATCACTACAATTACAATCAATTGCAGTTACCGAAAGGTATGCCAGTCCCCGCCGAATTGATGCTGACGCGGCGAGGCGACTCTTTAATCCTGCGTACCCCCATCGTAACAGAGACCCACTACCCTGATGAAAGTAGCAACAGCGATGTTCAGCCGGACAACACTCTAGGCTATGTTGCGATCGAGCTGGATCTACAATCGGTGAGATTGCAACAATACAAAGAGGTCTTTATTTCGACACTGCTGCTGCTGCTGTGCATGTGTATTGCCATCCTGTTTGCATATCGCCTAATGCGCGACGTCACCGGCCCGATCCGCAACATGGTGAATACTGTCGACCGTATCCGCCGTGGTCAACTCGACAGCCGGGTTGAAGGCTTTATGCTTGGTGAGCTGCACATGTTGAAAAACGGCATCAACTCTATGGCGATGTCACTCACCGCCTATCATGAGGAGATGCAGCAAAATATCGATCAAGCCACTTCCGATCTGCGCGAAACGCTAGAACAAATGGAGATCCAGAACGTTGAACTGGATCTGGCCAAAAAGCGCGCGCAAGAAGCCGCTCGTATCAAATCCGAATTTCTGGCTAACATGTCACATGAGTTGCGGACTCCACTCAATGGTGTCATTGGTTTTACCCGCCAGATGTTGAAAACCGACCTTAGCGCCACTCAAGCCGACTATCTGCAAACCATCGAACGTTCCGCCAACAATCTATTGACGATCATTAACGATGTGCTGGACTTCTCCAAACTGGAAGCCGGTAAACTGGTGCTGGAACATATCCCGTTCTCTCTGCGTGAAACGTTGGATGAAGTGATCGTATTGCTGGCCCCTAGCGCGCATGAAAAAGGGTTGGAACTGACTTTGGACGTGCATAACGACGTACCTGAGCAGGTGATTGGCGACTCATTGCGTCTACAACAGGTGATTACCAATCTGCTCGGTAATGCGGTGAAATTCACCGAGACTGGCAACATTGATATCCGGGTAGAACAGCGTAACCAGTTGGAGGGGCAAGTTGAACTGGAAGTACAGATCCACGATACCGGCATCGGCATTTCTGAGCGTCAACAATCACAATTGTTCCAAGCCTTCCGTCAGGCGGATGCCAGTATTTCACGTCGTCATGGCGGTACCGGCCTGGGCTTGGTAATCACTCAGAAACTGGTGAAAGAGATGGGTGGGGATATCTGTTTCCACAGCCAACTAAACCGAGGTTCCACTTTCTGGTTCCACATTACGTTAGATCTCAACGAAAGCTTGCTATTGCTACCACCAAGCTTGCCGGATCTGCGAGGTAAAACGCTTGCCTATGTCGAAGCCAATCCTGCTGCTGCACAGGCCGCGCTGAGTATATTAAGTACCACTCAGTTGGAAGTGATTTATTCACCAACACTGGGGCAATTGCCGAAAAATGATTATGACTTCCTTCTCCTCGGCGTGCCAATCCCCTATAAAGACAATGTTTCCAGGCATAGAGACAAGCTGATGGAAGCGCTGAAAATTGCCTATCGAGTGATCCTGGCGCTACCTAGTCAGTCGCAAATTGACGCCGAAGAGATGAAAAAGCTCGGTGCAATTGGTTGCCTGATCAAGCCAATCAGTAGCAATCGGCTATATCCTTTACTGCGCATGGAAGCCCCTTACCTATTGAGCCTCCCGCCGGTGCGCAAGCGCTTACCGCTGACGGTAATGGCTGTAGATGATAACCCCGCCAACCTGAAGTTGATCGGGACTCTGCTGGCCGAACAGGTGGAAAAAACGCTGCTGTGTGAAAGCGGTGAAGAAGCTATCGCCCTGGCACGAGACAATGTACTCGATATGATCCTGATGGATATTCAGATGCCGAATATCGACGGGCTTCGAGCCAGCGAACTCATTCGCCAAATGCCACATCACAACTCCACACCAATCGTGGCAGTTACCGCTCACGCAGTGAGTGGAGAACGGGAGCACCTACTGCAGGCAGGAATGGATGACTATCTTGCGAAACCGATTGATGAGGCCATGCTGACAAAGGTACTTTCCCGCTATCATACTGTCGATGCAGAACCTGAACCCGCCAAATCTAGCCCCCCTGTTGAGCAACCGCTGTCGTTGGATTGGCCATTAGCACTGCGCCAGGCAGCCAATAAAGAAGATCTGGCGCGAGACCTGCTGCAGATGTTAATCGAATTCCTGCCACAGGTCAGTGAACGAGTGAAAGCACTGTTGGAAGGCGAACATGACGACACTATTCTGGATCTGATCCACAAACTGCACGGCAGTTGCAGCTACAGCGGTGTTCCCCGCCTCAAACAACTGTGCTTCTATCTTGAACAACAGTTACGTCAGGGGGTAAATAGCAGCGATTTAGAACCGGAGTGGCTGGAACTTTTGGATGAAATTGAACTGGTAAATAGCGAAGCACGTTTCCGACTGGGCTGAGTAACTGGCAGCCAAGCTGGTTATCAAGGCTATAAAACACACCAGGCACGCCGAAGCGTGCCTGGTGTGATCGTAGGAAAATCTTAACGCATCAGCAGATACAATGACGTGTCACCGCGCAGGATGCTCAACGCCAATACTGAAGGTTTACTATCAAGGATCTTCCTTAGTTCACCCAGGTTCTCTACGGGTTGCTGGTTAACACCCAGGATAAGGTCGCCTTTCTTCAGACCAATGCGTGCTGCAGCACTTCCTGCTTTCACGCTGTCAACTTTCACACCTTTTTCTTTGGCGACATTGTTGCTCAACTCCGCCCCTTCAATACCGGTATAAATATTACCGGATTCGACCTGAGCCTGGCTGCCTTGCTCCAGTGTGACTTCGATCGTCAACGGCTTGCCATTGCGGATGATACCCAAAGACATCTTGCTACCAATCGGCAGCGTACCAATCTCGGCGCGGAACGACGCGAAACTGGAGATCGCTTTACCGTTCATGGTAACGATCACGTCACCCGCCTTGATACCTGCCTTGTCGGCTGAGGATTTTGGCACTACCTGGCTGACAAATGCGCCACGCTGTGCGTCCACTTTCATAGCCTGCGCCAGATCAGAATTGAGTTCGGTTCCCATGATGCCCAACTCGCCGCGTTTCACCTGACCAAACTCCACCATCTGCGCAGTCAGGTTTTTCACCATATTGCTCGGAATGGCAAAACCGATACCGATGTTACCACCGTCCGGTGCCAAAATAGCGGTGTTGATACCGATCAGTTCACCGTTCAAGTTGACCAACGCGCCACCGGAGTTACCGCGGTTGATGGCTGCATCGGTTTGAATAAAGTTCTCGTAGTTTTCAATGTTCAGGCCACTGCGCCCCAGAGCAGATACGATCCCGGAGGTTACGGTTTCGCCCAAGCCATACGGGTTCCCTATCGCAACCGTGTAATCGCCTACGCGCAGTTGTTCCGAGTCTGCCATTTTGATAGCAGTCAGGTTTTTAGCATCTTTCAATTGGATCAATGCGATATCAGAACGGGGATCTTTACCGATCACTTTGGCTTCAAAACGACGGCCATCGCTCAGTTGCACCATAATCTTGCTGGCATTGTCCACTACGTGATTATTGGTAACCACATACCCTTTAGTGGCATCAATGATGACACCAGAACCCAGCGCCTTGAAGGTTTCTTTGGTAGCCTCCCCATGCCCCTGCTGACACATTGGCGAGCCCTGGAAAGGGGAACCATCCTGACAGAACGGTGAGTTATCACCGAAAAACTGCTGGAACTGTTGAGGCATCTTTGGAGAATTCACCGTGGTGCTACCTTCCACATTGATGCTCACCACCGAAGGCATAACCTTCTCCAACATGGGGGCCAAGCTTGGTAACGGCTGGGCACTGGTTGATGCAGAAGCACTTTGTGCAGCATTGGCGGTACTTACCGGCCCCAAAGCCAAACCAATACTGAAAGCCAAGGCGCTTAAAATTAGTGCTGTTTTTTTCATTTGTGAGTCTCTTAAAGTCGTTCAAGGAAATACAGGTTTTTTGTGCCTTATAAGAACCCGTTAATAACTTGAAGTTCCGAAACCTGTGAAGCGTAATAGTAAACAAATATTGATGGTCTTTACAAAACTCGAAATACTCCTCCTCGGCTATCCTACTCGCTGGAAAATAAGTAATTATATACCTTATCTATACCCAAAATAATCCGAGTTGCTTGTAGGCGGCAATTGAGTCAAGCCCTAGGAGCATAGATAAACTATGTGACTAGGGTGAGCGACAAATCTGCCTGGCAGATTTGAACGCTGCTTGCAGTGGCCCAGCATGGGCCAAGTAACGCAGCCAACACCCAAGCAACTTGGAGTATGAAGGGGCTATTATTCTGCGGCCATTAGGCGACGATACTCATCATAAGCATAAAGGTCTGTCATCCCGCTGATATAATCCTGTAAAAGTCGAGCCCGATAATAATATTCTCGGATTGACTGCTGTTCCGCAGAAAGATGCTGCAAGCCTTCTACTGCCTCGATATACGCCAACCGGTGTTTGGTAGAGAGCTTATGAAACAGTCTGGTTTCAATGGGGAATCCACGGTGGCTATCCTCCCGCACCAACTGGCTGAAATCCGTTAGTGGCATCAACAGTAGCGGGCTGTAAATTTCCAGTAATCCATTGATAACTCTGTATCCCTGTAACTCTAACTGCTCTACTTCCGGGTGGTTGAATACATGTTTGAAGGCGACATTCTTGAAGATTTTAAGCAGTTCATAGGCCGGGCTCGAGTCTTCCAACAGTGCACCATTGAAGTAACCATGGAAAACCGCATCAAGATTATCTATGAAACGTTGCGCAGCGTGCGGAACCAGCCGGGCCACGGTAAATACCCGCAGATACATAAAGAATTGATCTTCCGAGCTTCGCCGAGTGCCACTACGTTCAATTTTACCAAATGCTCTGGCTACCGTTTTATCAAACAAATCCCCAGGTACGACTTCCCCCCATTCCTGAGTAAGATGTTGATATAACTGCTCGACGGTAAAAATGTTTTTTTCAACTGCGTCTTCCAAGTCAGCAACGCAATAAGAAATATCGTCGGCGGCTTCCATAATATAGGTAAGAGGAAAACGATCAAACTCCCCCATATTCAATTCACGACGTAAACGATCGACAAAAGCCTCTTCAGCTAGATAAAAACCCGGTTTCTTCATCAAATAGCAGTGAGTTTCCGGAATTTTATCTATCCAATAAGCTGGGCGGGTATATTTCAAGATGCAGCCAACCTGGGCATAGGTCAGATTCAGTTTCAGCAACGTATATACCAACCGAATAGCTTGGGCATTACCTTCAAACTGACAGAGATCTTGACGAATGCGGCTACGCAAGCGGTTAAGATCGTTATCACCTTCACGCAATCGGAGAACATCAATCTGACAACGATCATGGCTGCCGGGCTCGCTGCCACAATTGGCAGGATCAAGACGCTGGCGGAACCAATCGTTAATTGCCGACTCGCCGAAATGACCAAAAGGGGGATTACCAATGTCATGCATCAGGCAAGCCATCTCGACAATGCTTTCAAAAGGATCGAGCAATTTGGTCAGACCGAGTGAATCAATACGCTTTTCCTGTTTGAAACGATTGAGGATCTCTTTGGCAATATGCCGCCCTACCTGCTGCACCTCCATCGAGTGCGTCAGGCGACTGCGCACCGCTGCATTACGCTCCAGCGGGAATACCTGCGTTTTCTGCTGCAAACGACGTATAGCCGCCGAATTGATGATCCGCCCACGATCGCTCTCAAATTGCCGGACGATGTCATATTCTTCTTCAGCTTCGAGCGGTTTGCTGAAAGGGCGCTGAAAACTGATTTTTTGCTTAAAGTCGATCCCGGACATCTCTCTCTCCCACCGTTGCGCATTCCCTCCGTGATAACAATTCCCTGCCTGGGATGCAACGGTATTGCGGATTATCTCTCTCTCTGAGCCATGATAGACTATGGCGCAGTTTCCACACCCAATCAGCGAGTATTATTTATGAAAGTAGGCATCATCGGCGCAATGGAAGAAGAAGTCACACTGTTGCGCGAACAAATTGAAAACCGCCAGACTATTCAACGCGCGGGCTGTGAAATCTATACCGGCCAGATCGGTGGGGTTGAGGTAGCACTGCTCAAATCCGGTATAGGCAAAGTGGCTGCCGCGTTAGGTACCACATTGCTGCTGGATCAATGCCAACCAGACCTGGTGATCAACACAGGTTCCGCTGGCGGACTAGCACCAACATTGAAAGTGGGCGACATTGTGGTATCTGAAGAAGTGCGCTATCACGATGCCGATGTTACCGCCTTTGGTTATGAACCAGGGCAGATGGCCGGTTGCCCAGCTGCGTTTATCGCCGATGCCCAACTCATCGCCCTGGCCGAAAACTGCATCAAACAGCTTGATCTGCATGCGTCACGCGGTTTGATTTGCAGCGGTGACGCCTTCATTAATGGTGCAGAACCATTGGCCCGGATCCGTGCCACTTTCCCTAACGTTGCCGCTGTTGAGATGGAAGCCGCCGCCATTGGCCATGTCTGCCATCAGTTCGGTACACCATTCGTCGTGGTGCGCGCCATTTCTGACGTTGCCGATCATCAATCACACATGAGTTTCGACGAATTCCTGGTGGTAGCGGCCAAGCAGTCATCATTAATGGTTAATGCCATGTTGCAAGCCCTGGCTGAGCGCAGTTAGTGTGAAGCTGCTTTTCTCTATCCTGCTGTGCGGGTGGTTGTTCTGGATAGCATTACCAGCCAGCGCGTCTTCCCAGCGAGTGGTAAGCCTGGCGCCCAGTACCACTGAACTCGCCTATGCTGCTGGCATGGGGGATAACTTGCTGGCGGTCAGTGCTTATTCTGATTACCCGCCAGAAGCCAAGAAGCTGGAACAGGTAGCGTCTTGGCAAGGGATCAATCTGGAGCGTGTACTGGCCCTGAAACCTGATTTAATCTTGGCGTGGCGTGGTGGTAACCCGCAGCGGGTGTTGGATCAACTCGCCTCATTCGGTATTCCTATTTTCTATTCGGATGCTAGAAATATTGATGAAATCGCCCAGTCGCTGGATGAGTTGGCACAATACAGCCCACACCCAGAGCTGGCACATCAGGCCGCAGAGCAAATCCGGCAGCAGGTGGTCGAGCTGAAAAACCGCTATGCCAATAATGCACCACAGCGTGTCTTGTTGCAGTTTGGTACACAACCACTGTTCACCAGTTCTGCGGATACCTTGCAAAGCCAGGTACTGTCTTTATGTGGCGCGGAGAATATCTTTGCCGAAAGCCCAATGCCATGGCCGCAGGTCAGCCGTGAACAGGTACTGGCGCGCAAGCCACAAGCCATCGTCACGACAGGAGGAGAACAGCAGATCGCCAGCGTAAAAGCCTTCTGGGCACCACAATTGAACGTGCCGGTGATAGCACTTGATGAAGATTGGTTCAACCGCGCAGGCCCGCGCATCATGCTGGCAGCACAGACGTTGTGCCGCCAATTGGCGGAGATCCCCCGATGATCAGCTATAGTCTTATGTTTTGGCTGGATATTCTTGGCACTGCTGTATTTGCCATTTCTGGCGTACTCTTGGCAGGCAAACTGCGCATGGATCCGTTTGGCGTATTAGTCCTAGGGGTGGTAACCGCGATAGGTGGCGGTACTATCCGTGATATGGCATTAGCTAACGGCCCGGTATTCTGGGTGAAAGATCCCACCGATCTGGTGGTGGCAATGATCACCTGCATACTGACACTGCTGCTTGTGCGTCAGCCGCGTCGTTTAGCGAAATGGATCCTACCGGTGCTGGATGCCGTTGGTCTGGCCGTTTTTGTTGGTATTGGTGTGAACAAAGCTTTTGCCGCTGGCAGTGGCCCACTGGTCGCCGTCTGCATGGGGGTGATTACCGGCGTGGGTGGCGGGATTATCCGTGATGTGTTGGCTCGTGAAATCCCGATGATCTTGCGGACCGAGGTATACGCCACAGCCTGTATTATTGGCGGTGCGGTGCATGCCGCCGCGTTCTACAGCTTTGGTATGCCCATTCAGCAAGCCATGATGCTAGGCATGGTCATCACGCTTGGTATTCGTTTGGCGGCCATCCGCTGGCACCTTAAGTTACCGGCTTTTATTCTCGAACAATAGCGGGAATTTTCGCCATTTACTGAATAAAAAAACCCGCAAACCGATAACGTTGGCGGGTTTTCTTATCTAAGTGGTAATCAGATACTGAATGAAGAACCACAGCCACAGGTGGTTTTTGCATTCGGGTTAGTCACAACAAAACGTGAACCTTCCAACCCTTCGGTATAGTCTACTGATCCACCAACCAGATATTGCAGACTCATCGGATCAACCACCAGCGACACACCCTGTTTTTCGATGGTCATATCGCCTTCATTGATCTTGTCATCAAAAGTGAAACCGTACTGGAATCCGCTACAGCCTCCACCAGTGATGTAAACCCGCAATTTCAGGTTTGGATTTTCTTCATCTGCAATCAGGAATTTAACCTTGCTTGCTGCTGCCTCTGTAAACTGCAAGGGCAGTGCTGTTTCATTACTCATTCTCTTAACTCCCAACATTGTTCAGCATCAGGTTAGTAGGCTGTGTCCCTTAATTTCACGCAAGTGCCGCTGGCAATTAAGGGACATAGCCTAGCATGACAACTTGATTAATGCCTTTGATTATCTAATACCTGAGTGTTACGTTCAAGTATTCACCGCATTAGTTGCATTTTCTTTACCTGTTTTCTCTGCCAACGCCTGCTCCTGCTTTTGTAATGTACGAGCCAACAACGATGCATACAGTGGTTTTCCTCCCAGGAATTGCGCTACCAGTGTTGCCCCCAGACAGGTAATGATCATCGGCAGAATCAGCTGATAGTTATCGGTCATTTCCAGTACCAGCACGATGCCAGTTAAGGGCGCGCGTACGGTAGCGGCAAACAGAGCCCCCATACCTGCGATAGCAAAGGTGCCTGCCTCAATGCCGTATTGCGGGAACAGATGACTGCTGGCAAGCCCGAAAGCGGTACCAAACAGCGTCCCCAATGCCAGCATTGGCGCAAAGATACCGCCAGGAGCTCCAGAGCCGAAACAAAGTAGCGTCGTGACCACGCGGGCAATAAAGATGAACAGTAACATTCCCACGGTATAATTCCCTGCCGCCGCTATCGGGATCAAGGCAAAGCCGCCACCAGCAGCTTCCGGTTGAATCAAACCAAGAACCCCGCAAGCGCCCCCCAGTAGCCCACCAATCAGCAGAATTTTACGCAGTTCTCCACCGTGGATGCGGGTAAACATATCCTGCGCACGAAACACCATGGCGTTGAACATCACGCCAACGGCACCGAATACCGCCCCTAACACCAGATACAACCACAAGGTATTTAACGGTGCCGAGGCAAGTTTGCCTACCTCAATCACCGCATGTTCGCCATTAAATACACGGTAGACAATGCTCGACATGATAACGCCAATAAACACTGCTTTGATGGAGATCAGGTTGTAGCGAAACTGCGGGCGCATCTCTTCGATGATAAACAAAATACCTGCCAGAGGGGCGTTAAAGGCAGCGGACAGACCGGCGGCAGCACCTGTTGCCAGTAAGGAATGGCGCGCCTCAGCACTGCGCATACGGAACAAATCCAATACCATTCGTCCCATATTGGCACCCATCTGTACCGTTGGCCCCTCGCGTCCAAGCACCATCCCAGCCCCCAGTGTGCCCATGCCACCGATAAATTTCACCGGGATCACTCGCCACCAGCGAACAGGACGCAGTTCCTCCAAGGCCCCTTCTATCTCTGGGATGCCGGAACCACCCGCCTCTGGAGCAAAACGCTTAACCAGGTAGTACCCCAACATCGCCAATACGGCTGAAAGAAGAAATGCCAGCGGCCAGACCAGGATCCAATAATTAGCAACATAGGCCAAACTCGAGAGACGTTGCTGTTGGACCCAATCGACTGCTTTCTCAAAGGCAACGCCCAGTAACCCCGCCAAAGTTCCCACCACGGCTGCCATGATGAGAATAGCAACCGGCGTTTTATCCTGACGGATAAACTCGCGGACTCTTGCTTTGCGCTTAAGACGTCTTCGAGGCCCAGGAGCCCTCGAAGACGGCGGTTGTAGTTCAGTCATAATGGTTTTTTAGATATCAGCGTAAAAGGTCATACAAATAGCGAAGTTTTCTATTTTAGCTCAGTCTCAGCTTCGTCGCTTTTTTAAATATTGCCAAAGGATTGCAAATTGCTTCAGCTTACTCTGCAGTAGGCATCTGATTGTGATTGTTTCATCTATCAGCACACTCCTCTAGAATGGCGCGGTCAAGTCATTCAAATATACATCCAGGAGCCGGTTTATGAGCTTGCACAGTAAGTCCGAAAGTCTGTATGCCCAGGCGCAACAGTTAATTCCAGGAGGAGTTAACTCTCCAGTGCGTGCGTTCACCGGTGTGGGCGGCACGCCGTTGTTTATCGAGCGTGCCGACGGCGCCTATCTTTTTGATGTCGATGGTAAGGCCTATATCGATTATGTCGGCTCCTGGGGCCCAATGGTGTTAGGCCATAACCACCCGGCGATCCGCAATGCAGTAATCGAAGCTGCACAGCGTGGGTTGAGCTTCGGTGCCCCTACCGAGATGGAAGTCAAAATGGCCGAGTTGGTCACCACTCTGGTACCGACCATGGATATGGTTCGTATGGTGAACTCCGGGACCGAAGCGACCATGAGTGCTATTCGTCTGGCTCGCGGGTATACCAATCGTGATAAAATCATCAAGTTTGAAGGGTGTTACCACGGCCACGCCGACTGCCTGCTGGTCAAGGCAGGTTCCGGCGCGCTGACACTGGGGCAACCTAACTCTCCGGGCGTGCCAGCTGACTTCGCCAAGCACACGCTGACTTGTACCTATAACGATCTCGACTCGGTACGCGCGGCATTTGAACAATACCCCTCTGAAATCGCCTGTATTATCGTCGAGCCAGTCGCAGGCAATATGAACTGTATCCCTCCACTGCCGGAGTTTTTGCCGGGTCTTCGCGCTTTGTGCGACAAGTACGGCGCTCTGCTGATAATTGATGAAGTGATGACAGGTTTCCGCGTCGCGCTGGCTGGCGCTCAAGATTACTACGATGTGGTGCCGGATCTGACTTGCCTTGGCAAGATTATCGGTGGTGGCATGCCGGTAGGTGCCTTCGGTGGCCGCCGTGAAGTCATGGCGGCGCTGGCACCCACCGGGCCGGTTTACCAGGCAGGTACGCTTTCCGGTAACCCGATTGCCATGGCGGCAGGTTTCGCCTGCCTGACAGAGGTTTCACAAGTGGGGGTCCACCAGACGCTGACCGACTTGACCAACAAACTGGCAGAAGGCCTGCTCGCAGCAGCACAAGCTGAAAACATTCCTTTCGTCGTCAACCACGTGGGTGGGATGTTTGGCCTATTCTTTACTGATTCGCCAACCGTTACTCGGTATCAGGACGTGATGCAATGTGATGTCGAACGTTTTAAACGCTTCTTCCATCTGATGCTGGATGAGGGAGTTTATCTGGCACCATCCGCGTTCGAAGCAGGATTTATGTCGGTCGCACACAGCGAGGAAGATATCCAGCGCACTATAAATGCTGCGCGCCGCTGCTTCGCAAAATTGTAATAACCGGGCGGGCGCACCTTGCGCCCGCATTTTTATTTACAGTAACTTGCCGTAAATCGTCAGCAAAGCCACGACAACCAGAATAATCAACGTCACTTTTCGTGCCAATAAGACCGCAGCCCTCGGTGTCTGCACCGGATCCTTGTGAGGCTCACGCGCCAGAGAAAACTGGGCCAGACGAGTCAAAACCTGATACGGCGACGTATGGCGATCCCCTAGCGAAGCAAACCAGGCAGGCAGAGCCCTTTCCCCATGCCCCAACAGCGCATAGGCTACCCCAGCCAATCGAACTGGGATCCAGTCCAGCCAGTGCAACAAGAAGTCGACCCCGGACTGAGAACGCTCAAGCGGTGAGTTGTGCCGTGCCAGCCAAGTCTGGTAAGCACGCAGATACGCATAACCTGACAAGGCGATTGGCCCGTACGGCCCACAGACGGCAAACCAGAACAGTGGGGCCAGATAGTAGCGATAGTTAATCCACAATAATGCGTTTTGCAGCTCACATAAGCGTTCTTCTTTACTGCAATCTGCCGGCAAACCGTGGATCAATGCCAGCTCTTCCGCCATATGTTCGCAAGCATCAGTATCGCCCTGCCGTGCCGCTTTTAGATAGGCACGATAATGCTTGCGCATGATCCCGGCACCGACACACAGCAGCGCGATCACAATCCACAGCAGTAACACAACAACACCGAAGAACAGCCCTTGGGATAACCATAGAACGCCCCAAACCACCGCCATCCAGACCAGTGCCATCGCCAGCGTCTGCCCTAAAGAAACTCGATGCAGGCGCCGGAAAACCACCTCAAGACGGTGATCCAGTTGCCAATGTTCCCCAAGTTTAAACAGACGTTCCCACGCCAAAACCAGTAACAGCGTAAACAGCGTCATTCGCCAATTCTCTCCCTTGTTCTGTTCCCCAGCCTCACACTGCCGGATGCAAATAAGGACGACCAATCCAGTGAGTAGCAGGCCAATATTATACAATAAGCGCACTATGCTACTGCGATGAAAAGCTCGGTTACGAACCCAGCCCCTTCACATCACAAGCATCTCGCTGCGGTGGTACTTGTTCCGGCAACAGAGTAGCATGTTCGTCTACTATCCTACCGCCCATTTCGGAGTTTTCTATGCCGACACGCCGCTACAGTGCCGACAGTCGCCGTACCGCGCTTCTTGAACGTATTGAAAGTGATGTTCCCGCCGCCGTCGCTCAGGCTTTGAGCGAAGATCTCGGGGGGACGGTTGATGCCGGGCGCGATATTACCGCGCAACTATTACCAGCTGACAAACAGGCTGAAGCCACCATCATCACCCGTGAACCTGGTATCTTCTGTGGCCGCCGTTGGCTACAAGAGGTGTTTATCCAGTTAGGTGGGCAAGTGAAGATCGATTGGCTGGTTAATGATGGCGATAAACTGGTTGCCAACCAGCCATTATGCCACTTAAGCGGCCCGGCTCGGATACTGTTGACCGGGGAACGTACCGCATTGAATTTTGTGCAGACACTTTCCGGCGTTGCAACCGCCGTGAACCGCTACGTGGATCTGCTGCAAGGTACGCAAACTCGTCTGCTGGATACGCGTAAAACCTTGCCCGGTCTGCGGACAGCGCTGAAGTATGCGGTCTTGTGCGGCGGTGGCAGCAATCATCGTTTAGGCCTTTCAGATGCATTTTTGATCAAGGAAAACCACATTATCGCTTCAGGTTCGATCAAGAATGCAGTGGAAAAAGCCTTCTGGTTACACGCCAACGTGCCGATAGAAGTAGAAGTTGAATCACTGGACGAGCTTCAGCAAGCGCTGGATGCCGGTGCCGATATCGTCATGCTGGACAACTTCAGCATAGAAATGATGCGCGATGCTGTGGCTCTGGCCCAAGGACGCACCCAGTTGGAGGTTTCCGGTAACGTAACCGATCAGACACTCAGGGAGTTTGCCGAAACTGGGGTAGATTACATTTCCGTCGGGGCACTGACCAAACACCTCACCGCACTCGATCTTTCGATGCGATTCAAATAGCCCCCTTTTCCTGTTGCGCCTCTTCTGCTCTGAGGAGGCGTTATCTCCTCTGCAGGCTGTGAAACACTACGCATTTTTTCTCAACATGGCGTAACACAGAGTTATTGTCGTGGAAAAGCAACGCACAACTATTCCCCCACTCTAGTCACCCGCAATCCATCGTTTTAACGTTGTCTCCAAATTGACATGGAGGAAACATCAAATGGAAACGCAACGCGGTTTTACCCTGATCGAATTAATGGTAGTGATTGCCATTGTCGCCATTCTGAGCGCTATCGGCATCCCCGCTTATCAACGCTATATCCAGAAAGCTGCCATGACAGATATGTTGCAGGCCATGGTGCCATACAAGATGGCGGTTGAAATGTGCTCGTTAGAAAACGGTTCTGTTTCAGAGTGCAATGCCGGCACCAAAGGCATCCCGGCTGGGGAAACGTCACGTTATGTCAGCGGTATTCAAGTGAGGCAGGGAGCCATCAGTCTTACGGGTACGCAAAGCTTGCAGGGCCTGACGGTTACGTTGGTCCCAGAGTCAACCACTACAGGTTCCCTCCGCTGGACACGTCAATGCAGTAGTGAAAACAGTAATCTGCAGGAAACATGTCAGGAAGTTTTCCGTTTTGATGATGCGAAGAAGTGAGGGAAATCATCATGAAAATCAGCGATGAAATACACGCACTGTGTCAACGCTATCAAGCTTTGGCACTCAGCGAGGATACTCAGAAACTGACCATCGCCCTGCATGGCGAAATTCCTTCTGAATTGGTTAATGCTCTGCGTTTTGCCACTGGCAAAAGTATTGGGGTTGAACAATGGCCTCTCGCCCGTCTCGAGCAGACGCAGAATAAATGGCAAGCACTTCCTACCACTCAACCACAAGAAACGACGGGAAATACAACCCCGTCACTCAACGACGAGAGCGATACGCCAGTAGTACAATTTATTAACCAGACATTGCGCAACGCAATCCAACGGCGAGCCTCTGACGTACATTTTGAACCTTATCAGCAAGTGCTACGCGTCAGGCTCAGGATTGATGGTGTTTTGCAGGCGATCCCTTCCCCTCCTTTCACAATGGCGGCACGGATTACGGCCAGGTTGAAAATCATGGGGCAACTGGATATTGCGGAACGCCGCCTACCGCAGGATGGCCAGCTTAACGTACAGCTAGACAACGCGAGCTTCTCCATGCGTATCTCCACTTTACCGACTCTACACGGTGAAAAAGTGGTACTCAGGATCCTGCAAACCGAACGCCAGGAGTTGCCGCTCGACCAGCTCGGAATGAGCCAGGATGCACTTGGGCTATTCGCCAATGCCCTTGCCAATCCCCAGGGCATGATCCTGGTAACTGGCCCAACAGGGAGTGGTAAAACCGTCACGTTGTACAGTGGATTACGCCAGTTGAATGATGCGCAGAGTAATTTGTGTAGCGTAGAAGATCCGATCGAGATCCCCGTTTTTGGTATTAATCAGACACAGATCAACAGCAAAACCGATCTGGATTTCGCCCGCGTACTGCGCGCACTGCTGCGTCAGGATCCTGACGTGATCATGATCGGTGAGATCCGCGACACGGAGACAGCAGAGATCGCAGTGAAGGCCGCACAAACCGGGCATCTGGTGCTCTCGACACTACACACCAACTCTACCTGCGAAACCCTAACACGCCTGACCCACATGGGGATCCCGGGTTACCTGCTGGCGGCCTGCCTGAAATTGGTGATTGCACAGCGCCTGGTACGGCGCCTGTGTACTCATTGTCGCCGCCCAGAAGCTAAGCCCTTGCATTTCCCGGCTAAAATCTGGCCTGAGCCTCTGTTTCCCTGGCGCGCGGCAGGTTGTGAAAATTGCTTTGGGGGGCACTATGGCCGCATCGGTGTCTACGAATTGCTAAGTATTACACCCGAAATACAAAACGCCCTGATGCACAATGCTTCAGTCATGCAACTTGCCGATATCGCACAGCAGAAAGGACAAGTGACACTTTTACAGGCTGGTTTGGCGCTGGTAGCCCAAGGGATCACCTCGTTGGAGGAAATATATCGCGTTGTTGGCATCAGCAGCTATGGTGAAACCTCGTTATGAAAATACGCCGCCTCTTTACTTGGCAAGCTATCGACCAGCGCGGAGAAATACGCCATGGTGAGTTGATAGCGGAAGAGAAAAGCCTGATATACCAGCAATTGTTCGAACAAGGGCTGCAACCTTACCAAATCAGTTCGGGTAGGCGCATCGCCCCGGCGCAATGGCGTGGCGAACACATGATCCAATTCACCCGCCAGTTGGCGACCTTATTACAGGCGGGGCTACCGTTGGTAAACAGCCTACAATTGCTGGCCCAAGAGCATCAGTCGGCAGCCTGGCGCTGTCTGCTGCTGGAAATTGGCGATAAAGTGGCGGTGGGTAACCCTTTTTCTGAGGTGATTGCCGAGCAGCACGCCATATTCCCCTTAATCTACCGCCAACTGATCGCCATTGGTGAATTAACGGGTAACCTGGATCGCTGCTGCCTGCAACTGGCTCAACAGCAAGAAGCTCAGCAAAAATTACAGAAAAAAGTAATCAAGGCACTACGTTATCCCCTATTTATCTGTGTGGTAGCTTTTCTGGTCAGTATTCTGATGCTGGTCTTAGTACTGCCTGAGTTTGCCAAGGTTTATCAATCCTTCGATGCGCCCCTCCCCTGGTTTACCCAAGGGTTATTGACACTCTCAAGCGTACTGATCAGTATCGGGCCTTATCTATTGATCGCCTTGGCAAGTCTGACATGGCTTTATCTACACAAGATGCACCCTTTCCCTGTCTGGCAACAGCGTGAGCAGGCTATTTTACTGCGTTTGCCACTTATCTCGCGGCTGGTGAAGGGCAACTGTCTTAGCCAGATATTCCGAATTCTGACCATGACGCAGCAAGCCGGATTAACCCTGGTAGATGGGCTTAATGCCGCTATGTTGTCAGTCAGTAATTTGTTCTATAAACAGGCATTGGAGACGATAGAGCAACAACTCACTCAGGGGCATCCTTTCCATATCGCGTTGGCGCAACAGAATCTATTTCCTTCGCTATGCCAGCAGTTGGTTCGCGTTGGTGAGGAATCAGGCACATTAGACATATTATTAGGCAAGCTGGCACTTTGGCATGAGCAACAGACGCACGAACTTGCCGATACGCTGGCGCAAGGGCTAGAGCCAATACTGATGATGGTTGTCGGAGGGATTGTCGGTGCGCTCGTTATCGCCATGTATTTGCCAATATTCCAACTGGGCAATGTATTGGGATAGCGCAGAAACAGAAGACCCGGCGTTAGCCAGGCCTGTCCAGTGAACCCGATTATTCTAGCGAGTTATTTACTGCCGAAAACACGATTTTCCTGCTCTGCCACGCGAATGAACGTGGTCCGCTTGGTTAGCTCTTTCAAACGTTCAGCGCCCACGTAGGTACAGGCAGAACGCAGACCACCAAGAATATCACGCACGGTAAATTCAACTTCGCCACGCAGTGGCAACTTGACGGTTTTACCTTCTGCTGCACGGTATCCAGCAACTCCACCCACATGGCGTTTCATGGCAGATTCTGAGCTCATACCGTAGAACAGCATGAATTTCTCACCGTTCTCTTCTACTACAGTACCTTCACATTCGTCGTGTCCTGCCAGCATTCCTCCCAGCATGACAAAATCTGCGCCACCACCGAACGCTTTAGCAACATCACCCGGAACTGAGCAACCGCCATCGCTGACTATCTGCCCACCCAAACCATGCGCGGCGTCGGCACATTCGATGACAGCAGAAAGCTGCGGGTAGCCCACACCGGTTTTTACTCGCGTCGTACATACCGAGCCAGGACCGATGCCCACTTTCACAATGTCGGCACCCGAAAGAACCAGCTCTTCTACCATTTCACCGGTAACCACATTGCCCGCGCAAATCACATGATTTGGACAAGCTTCACGGGCTTTTTTCAGGAAGGCAACAAAGTGTTCAGAGTAACCGTTCGCTACATCAATACAGATAAATTTCAGCAGCGGGGAAAGTGCCAGGATTTGCTTCATCTTGACAAAATCGGCCTCAGAAGTGCCGGTAGAAACCATCACGTTACGCAGTGTAGACTCAGGCACGCGTTGAACAAACTCAGCCCATTGTTCAACGGTATAGTGTTTATGGACAGCGGTGAGGACATCGAAAGACGCCAGAGCTTCTGCCATGCGGAAGGTGCCAACCGTATCCATATTAGCAGCAATAATCGGCACGCCGGACCAGTTCCATCCAGAGTGTTTAAAGGTAAACTGGCGTGCCAGTTCAACTTCCGAACGGCTTTTCAACGTTGAGCGCTTCGGGCGAATCAGCACATCTTTAAAGCCTAACTTCAAATCTTCTTCAATACGCATGACACATTATTTCCTGGTTTTTGGCGACGGATCGCAAGGGAGTATTCGAACCTGTACACCATCAATTCAAACTAAGGCCAAACAGTCATCCGCTCATTCTCTTTAGCTCTCTTCCATAAGTCACTGAGGGAGCAACAAATCTGCCTGGGCAGGTCTTGTAACAATCAGAAGGGGCGGACCAGATAGTCTAAACTTCAGCTCGAAAGGTGATGGGTAGATTAATGCCAGTTCCAGTGACGCTATCATACGCACTAATAATTACTCGGCAAGACTGCGATTTCGCGATTATTTACGCTACAATCCCACAAATTTACTTGCGCTAATACAGTGTGATTCTTGCCTCATTTTCTTGGTACCCTAATTCAGATTGACAAGCAGAAATCATAGGGTGAAGGTTAAGTCGTGTCTCTTGATCGCACTTGTACACGCTCGCGTTGCGATTCATTTATTATTTTTGGTGAATATCAGGATCTACTCCTACCATGGCCTATATTGTTGCTTTGACAGGCGGGATCGGCAGCGGCAAGTCAACCGTGGCAGATACCTTCGCGCGCTTCGGTGCAACCATCGTTGACGCAGACGTGATCGCCCGCCAGGTTGTAGAGCCAGGTACCACGGCTTTGATGGCCATTGTGCAACACTTTGGTCATGACATATTGCAGCCAGATGGCTCTCTCAACCGTTCAGCCCTGCGTCAACGGATCTTCAGCAATCCCCACGAGAAAACCTGGCTTAATCAATTGTTACACCCACTGATTCACCAAGAGACTCAGCGCCTGTTGGCTACAGCCCAGAGTCCCTACGTACTATGGGTAGTTCCTTTATTGGTAGAGAATGGTCTTCAGGATCGTGCCAACCGTGTTTTAGTGATTGATGTAGACTGTGAAACGCAACTGACCAGAACAATGATCCGCGACGGTATCAGCCGTCAGCAGGCAATGAATATTTTGTCTGCACAGGCCTCGCGTGAACAACGCCTGGCTATCGCAGACGACGTAATTAACAATAGCGGCACAGCGCAAGAGATTGAACCTTCTGTTGCCGCATTGCATCAACGTTATCTTGAGCTGGCAAAATCAGCAACCCGACAGGATTAATACTGAATGAGTAACGCCTCACCAACCGTTCTCTTTGAACACCCATTGAATGAAAAAATGCGCACCTGGCTGCGGATCGAGTTTTTACTTCAACAACTTCATGGCCAAAGAGCACTGAGCGAAACAGCTATCGCCCTCACCTTTTTTCGTACTATTTCAGACCTGTTGGATGTGCTTGAACGGGGCGAAGTCCGGACTGAATTGCTGAAAGAACTGGAGCGCCAGCAACAGAAATTGTTGCAGTGGGCAGAAATGCCCGGTGTTGATATGACGTTGATCAATCAGTTACGCAGCCAGTTGAAAGCATGTGCAGCATCGCTGATGTCTGCCCCACGTATGGGGCAGGCTTTGCGCGAGGATCGTCTGGTAGGTCTGGTACGCCAGCGCCTGAGTATCCCTGGTGGCTGCTGTAGTTTTGATTTGCCCACTCTACATATGTGGATGCACGTTGCGCAACATGAACGTGATGCCGATGTTGCGGCATGGCTGAAAACGCTCGAACCATTGAGTCAAGCCCTGACAATGGTGCTAGACTTGGTAAGGCAGGCTGGACAGTTCCGCAATCAGATCAGTTTAAACGGTTTTTTTCAAGACAACGCTGAAGGTGCCGATTTGCTTCGTTTGAAAATCAACCTTGATTTTCAGCTTTATCCGCAAATTTCTGGCCATAAAACGCGTTATGCCATCCGGTTTATGCCTCTGGACAGTGAGAATGGCCAAGTGCCAGAGCGTTTGAAATTTGAGCTAGCCTGCTGCTAATACAACAAATCCCCTTTGGCTTCGGGGAGAGGAAGGAGTTGATATGCAAACCGTAGTAAAGTGCCCAACCTGTAGCAAAGACGTAGTTTGGGGGGAAATCAGCCCCTATCGCCCCTTTTGCTGCAAACGTTGTCAGTTGATAGACCTTGGTGAGTGGGCTGATGAAGAGAAGCGTATTCCTAGCAGTGGCGAGCTTTCAGAATCAGATGATTGGAGCGAGCAAGACGATCGTTGATTGATGAATAATGGCCTGTCATCACCAGGCCTGAAAATCATTGTGCGGTGTCAGCTGCCTGAGCCACCAGCAACTTGATAATACTGGCATTGGCTTCGGGAAACTCTTCCGCGCACAAGTCGGCCTGCCTCACCCAACGCATGGGTTGCCCCTCGCGACCATAGGGTTCACCAGCCCAATCTTCCACCACATAAAAATTGAGCGTCACAATACGGTCGTTAAAGCGGTGCTCAAGCATTTGCAGAAACTGTACCTGATGGGCAGCGATCCCTGTTTCTTCCATTAATTCGCGGCATAACGCCTGCTCGGGCGTTTCGCCCTGTTCAATCTTGCCACCGGGAAACTCCCAGAATCCAGCCATATGTGAATCCGCTGCGCGGCGGGTAATGAAGACTTCTTGCTGAGGATTGCGGATAATACCTACAGCGATGTTCAGATGCTTCATCGCATTCTCCCGACATTTACGTTAAAAAAGACTCAGCAAGCTGAGCCTTTCTGTTTAATAACTCACTACAATCCGCTTACTTTTGCAGACGACCGTGGCATTGCTTGTATTTTTTTCCAGAACCACATGGGCAAGGATCGTTACGACCGACTTTGCGCTCGGCCACTGCCGGGGCATTTGGATCCGTCATTGCCAGTGCATTTTCTTCCTGGTGACTCAGCTGTTGCTGGCGAGCTAAACGTTCGGCTTCTTCGCGGCGCTGCTGCTCCAAAGCTTCAACTTCTTCCGGCATCCGAACCTGAACTTTGCTAAGCACGCTGATCACTTCATATTTCAATGACTCCAGCATGTTGGCAAACATGTTGAATGACTCACGTTTGTATTCCTGCTTCGGATCCTTTTGCGCGTAGCCACGCAGATGGATACCTTGACGCAGGTAATCCATTGCCGCCAAGTGCTCTTTCCACAAGGAGTCCAGTGTTTGCAACATTACGCCTTTCTCAAAGTTGCGCATCATATCTGCACCAACAACTTCTTCTTTGCGCAAGTAGTCTGCTTTAGCCTTTTCCAGAATGCGCTCACGCAGCGTTTCTTCGTGCAGTTGCGGTTCTTTATCCAACCACTCAGCGATTGGCATATCCAAGTCGAAATCGTTTTTCAGGCGTTCTTCCAGCCCCTGGACATCCCACATTTCTTCAAGCGACTGAGGAGGAATGTAGCTATCAATGGTCGTTTTGAAAACGTCTTCGCGAATGCTGCTAATAGTTTCGCTCACGTCAGAAACATCCAGCAATTCGTTACGCTGGCTGTAGATCGCACGACGCTGGTCGTTGGCAACATCGTCGTATTCCAGCAATTGCTTACGAATATCGAAGTTACGGCTCTCAACCTTACGCTGCGCGTTGGCGATAGCCTTGGTCACCCACGGGTGCTCAATGGCTTCCCCTTCTTTCATACCCAGCTTACGCATCATGCCAGATACACGATCCGAAGCGAAAATACGCATCAATGCATCTTCCATCGACAGGTAGAAGCGTGAAGAACCGGCATCACCCTGACGACCTGAACGACCACGTAACTGGTTATCGATGCGGCGTGATTCGTGACGCTCGGTACCGATGATATGCAAACCACCTGCAGCCAATACGGCGTCATGCCGAATTTGCCAGGCCTCCTTAATGGCCGCAATCTGCTCTTCCGTTGGATCTTCCAAATGAGCAATTTCGGCCTGCCAGCTGCCGCCCAACACGATATCCGTACCACGGCCCGCCATGTTGGTTGCGATGGTAACCGCGCTCATCTGGCCTGCCTGTGCCACAATATCTGCTTCCATTGCGTGGAATTTGGCGTTCAGAACCTTGTGCTCGATACCAGCTTTGGTCAGCTCACGGGAAACCACTTCTGATTTCTCGATCGAAATCGTCCCCACCAATACCGGCTGGCCATTAGTCGTACGCTCACGGATATCTTCAATAATCGCGCCAATCTTCTCTTTTTCGGTCATGTAGACCAGATCCGGCATGTCTTTACGGATCATTGGGCGGTTGGTCGGCACAACTATAGTATCCAGCTTGTAAATCGAGCTGAATTCGAAGGCTTCGGTGTCCGCCGTACCGGTCATACCGGCCAGTTTCTCGTACAAACGGAAATAGTTCTGGAAGGTGATCGAAGCCAGCGTCTGGTTCTCGTTCTGGATCTCAACGCCTTCTTTCGCTTCCACCGCCTGGTGTAGGCCATCAGACCAGCGGCGACCCTGCATAGTACGCCCGGTATGTTCATCAACAATGATGACCTCACCATCTTTCACGATGTAGTCAACGTCGCGAGTAAACAGAACGTGTGCACGCAGTGCTGCAGTAACGTGGTGCATCAGCATGATGTTGGTCGGCGAATACAAAGATTCGCCTTCATCCATGATACCGGCTTCCATCAGCATCTCTTCTATCAGGATCAGACCACGTTCAGTCAAATGAACCTGACGTGCTTTTTCATCAACCGAGAAATGCCCTTCCCCTTGGAAAGTTTCCGAGTCTTCTTTTTCCTGACGGATCAGATTTGGGATCAGCTTGTTAACGCGAATATACATCTCTGAACTGTCTTCAGCCGGGCCAGAGATGATCAATGGTGTACGTGCTTCATCGATCAGAATGGAGTCAACTTCATCCACCAGCGCATAATGCAGTTTACGCTGCACGCGCTCTTCCGGGCTGAACGCCATATTGTCACGCAGGTAGTCAAAACCGTATTCGTTGTTGGTACCGTATGTGATGTCAGCAGCATAAGCTTCACGCTTGGCAGGTGCTGGCATACCTGGCAGGTTAATGCCAACCGTCAAGCCAAGGAATTCGAATAACGGGCGGTTGTTTTCGGCATCACGTTGCGCCAAATAATCGTTGACGGTAACAACGTGCACTCCACGACCACTCAAAGCGTTCAGGTAGGCAGGCAGGGTGGCAGTCAGCGTTTTACCTTCACCTGTACGCATTTCAGCGATACAGCGCTCATTCAACACCATGCCCCCCAGCAGTTGGACATCGAAATGACGCATGCCGAACACTCGCTTACTGGCCTCACGTACCACTGCAAACGCTTCTGGAATAAGGTTTTCTAATACCTCACCATTTGTCAGACGCTCGCGAAACTCGTTGGTTTTGGCCTGTAATTCGGTATCAGACAGCTTTTCCATGTCTGGTTCCATACGGTTGACCACTTCAACCACTTTACGCATGCGGCGCAGGGTACGATCGTTGCTGCTACCAAAAACTTTGGTCAATAATTTAGTTAACATGATTCTCAATATCTCTTACGCTGCGGCACGATATCTGCCGTCAACAAACTGTTGTTTCACTTGGTTTTTTATTGCCCAAAGGGCAAAAATCAGTTGAGGACGCCAGGCCCGGCACGAATTCCCTGCACCTGAGCGAGCCAAAGCCCGGCCTGATGCTGCGCCAAAGAAGGAACGATGGGATGATGCGTATCACGAATTATAGTTGGCGGTTTCGGCTCATGCGTCAATAAAGCGTTGAGCGTGGAGAGAAGTGCCAGTTGAGCTACCTGTAACGGCGGTTCAACCGCATCATTTCCTGCTTCTTGCACACGGGCATAAACAACCTGAGGGACAAGAGCAAAAGAGAGGTGACGGATGACGGTTCTAAGTGCATGCTGTTGCCAGTAATCAACGCTGAATGTTGGGCGGCGATGCACCTCTTGCAGCAACGCCAGGCTGTTAAAAGCATGACTGGCCGAATTCTGCCGGTTAAGGCTTGACGACGTGCTCGGTAATGCGGCTTGATTGGTTGCGTCAGACAGATTTTGCGGTACGCCAAGCGTGGCCGCAACCATCCCTAATAGGAGATGGGGCCAAAAATAGCGTCTGCCAAATTGTCGCCAACGATTTAGAATACCAATCACAAGTTTATTATCCGCCGGAGCCCGTTATGCGTGATAGCCGTCCACAATTGTTAGATGTCCTGTTCGACGACGCGTCTTCAGCAGAGAAAGGGCCGCTGCATAACGTTCAGCAACGCGCCGTTGCACTCCTGAAACTCAATCGTGCAGTGAAAGGTTTATTACCTGCCCAACTGCATCCCTGGTGCCGTGTCGCCAATTTCCGACAAGGTGTTTTAGTGCTGGAAACTGCTAATGCCAGTTGGATGATGCGCTTACGCTATGAACAACCTAGCCTGCTATCCGCACTACGCGCACAAATTCTACCATCATTGTCGTCGATCGACATCAGGATTAATCCAGCCTTAATGGCAAAAGGAAACAGCCAGGTGCAAAGTGCGGCAAAAATGACAGAAAATGAGCAATCATCTGCTCCTATGCGTCATTTGAGTCAGGAAAGTGCGGATTCACTACGGGGATTGGCGGCACGTAGCCCAGAAAAATTGCGTAAGATATTAGAACGACTGGCATCGTTGGCAGGAGAGAGAGCCAACGCTACCAGTCGTGATAAATAATTGCTGTACGATTTTACGCCAACACGGTCGATGGAGCTTTAAATGCCAACGGCATTTCCGCTTCATCCTGGAATGTGACATATTCCCAAGCTTCCTGTTTCGCCAGAACAGCTTGCAGGAGTTTATTATTCAATGCATGACCAGATTTGTACGCGGTAAACGCGCCAATAATGTTATGACCACACATGAACAAATCACCGATGGCATCCAGCATTTTGTGGCGAACGAATTCGTCTTCGAAGCGCAGGCCGTCTTCGTTCAGGACACGATAATCGTCAACCACAATAGCGCAGTCGAAACTGCCGCCCAAGGCCAAACCACGTGACTGCAGATACTCAATATCGCGCATGAAACCGAAAGTACGCGCACGACTGATTTGGTTCACAAATGAATCAGCTGAAAAATCAAGGCGATAGCGCTGGGTACTGGCATCAATTGCAGGGTGGTTAAAGTCGATAGTGAAATCCAGGCGGAACCCGTTATACGGAGATAACTCGGCCCACTTATCGCCATCTTCAACACGTACGGTATCTTTCAAACGCAGGAATTTCTTCGCCGAGTTCAGCTCTTCGATACCCGCATCCAGCAGCAGGAAAACAAACGGGCTGGCACTACCATCCATGATCGGGATTTCAGCAGCGTCAACTTCAATAATGATGTTATCGATACCCAAACCCGCCAGAGCAGCATTAAGGTGCTCAACGGTAGAAATACGCACGTCATGCTCATTAACCAGACAGGTGCAGAGCATGGTATCACGCACGGATTTTGCATCAGCCGGAAAATCAACCGGTGGATTCAAGTCAGTGCGACGATAGATGACCCCGGTGTTAGCCGACGCTGGGCGCATTGTCAGTGTGACCTTTTTGCCGGTATGTAGACCGACACCAGTCGCCTGAACAATACGTTTTAATGTCCTTTGTTTGATCATCGTTTTATCTCGCAGTGTTAGCAATCCTACCAGCCAAGCATACAGCAAAGCTGGTGGGACAGTTTAGCACAAAAGGCGGAGATTCCAAATTATCAGGTTATTCCTAGTCCGCCTGCTTACGCAGGAAGGCTGGAATGTCCAGATAATCGGGCTCTTTGTTTGGCTGCGCATTCTGATCGTTCACCACTTTAGCGGCAGGTTTTACTTCCTGCTGCAACGGTGACATACCATGCTGCTGGTAACGATGGTCCATCACTGGTTGGCTTGACTGTTTGTTCGTCACTAGAGTGATTTCAGGACGCTTGTCCATACCGATACCGGTTGCAACAACGGTGACACGCAGCTCGTCGTTCATTTCCGGATCCAACGAAGTAC
The DNA here is from genome assembly GCF_044865145.1 of Serratia aquatilis. NCBI lineage: Bacteria > Pseudomonadati > Pseudomonadota > Gammaproteobacteria > Enterobacterales > Yersiniaceae > Serratia > Serratia aquatilis. The sequence goes on from NZ_CP173186.1 coordinate 4,287,035, forward strand.
CGATAACTACGGTCGCGTTGTCGGAGGCGAATGCACGAATGGTGTTACCCACTGTTTCAAACTCATCCAGACGCAGGTCGAAACCGGCCGTGATGTTAACCAGCACGCCACGGGCACCAGACAGGTCGATATCTTCCAGCAGTGGGCTGGAGATTGCCATTTCTGCGGCCTCTTCAGCACGATCTTCACCACTCGCCACACCGGACCCCATCATCGCGTAGCCCATTTCAGACATGACGGTACGCACGTCTGCAAAGTCGACGTTCATCAACCCTGGGCGGGTGATTAGCTCAGCAATACCTTGCACCGCACCTTTCAGCACGTCGTTGGCTGCGCCGAACGCATCCAGCAGGGAAATACCACGGCCAAGAACTTTCAGCAACTTGTCGTTCGGGATAGTGATCAGTGAGTCCACATGTTTGGACAACTCTGCAATACCCTGCTCAGCGAATGCCATGCGCTTCTTGCCTTCGAAGTTGAAAGGCTTGGTCACCACGGCTACTGTCAGAATACCCAGCTCTTTCGCCACTTCGGCTACAACGGGTGCTGCGCCGGTACCGGTACCGCCACCCATTCCAGCAGCGATGAAGACCATGTCTGCACCTTCCAGGGCGGTACGTAGGGCTTCACGGTCTTCTTCCGCTGAATTTCGGCCTACTTCAGGGTTCGCACCAGCCCCCAGTCCTTTGGTAATACCACTACCAATCTGGATGGTTTGGCCAACTGCCGTTTTACGTAGCGCCTGAGCGTCTGTATTAACGGCGAAGAATTCAACACCTTCGATGCGCTCACGCACCATGTGTTCAACGGCGTTGCCACCGCCACCGCCGACGCCGATGACTTTAATCACCGCGTCATTGGTTAGTTCCATTGGTTCAAACATAGTTTCTCTCCGTTTTGTGCCTGTCGCTGCGAGATCAAAAAAAGACTGACGTATGATCTCTTTGTCTAAACATTAAAACTCTTTTCTCAGCCAGCTATTGATGCGTTTAAACCAATTGCCCACCGAGGCGCGTTTTTCTACTTCTGCCTCACCATTCAGGTGAGATTCTTTTCCGTAATGCAATAGCCCGACAGCAGTCGAATAGTAAGGCTCTTGCGCATAATCTGTCAGACCCGTAATGTTCAAAGGTTGTCCAATGCGAACCTGGGTGTGAAACACCCTTTGCGCACAGGCTGCCAAGCCATCAATCTGGGCGGCCCCACCGGTCAGCACAATACCCGCTGCCAGATGATGTTTCACCCCTTGGCTCCGAAGTTGCTCCTGCAATTGCAAAATTTCATCGTTCACCAGATTAAGCAGTTCGGTGTAGCGTGGCTCAATGACTTCAGCCAGTGTCTGTCTTTGCAGACTACGCGGAGGACGCCCCCCTACGCTAGGCACCTCTACACTCTCATCCTTGCTAACAATTGATCCAAGTGCACAGCCGTGTCGAACTTTTATCGCTTCTGCATCTGTTGGCGGCGTACCGAAAGCATAGGCAATATCGCTGGTAACTACGTTCCCGGCATAAGGAATAACTTTGGTGTGACGCAGCGCACCGCCGGTATAAACCGCTATGTCCATGGTACCACCGCCGATATCCACCACACAGACGCCAAGTTCACGCTCGTCTTCGGTCAAAACCGCATAACTGGCGGCCAGACCGGCGAAAATAAGTTGGTCAACTTTCAGGCCACAACGTTCAACGGCTTTGACAATATTCTTCGCCATATCATTATGGCAGGTGATCAGGTGCACCTTAGCCTGCATACGCACACCAGATAGCCCAACCGGGTTCTTGATACCTTCCTGATAGTCGATGGCGTATTCTTGAGGAATAACATGCAGGATACGGTGCTCGTCGCGTACACGTACCGATTTGGCGGTGTGTACCACGTTCTCTACGTCTTCCTGAGTCACTTCCTCTTCTGAAATGGGTACCATCCCTATTTCATTCTGACAACTGATATGTTTACCCGACAATGCCAGATAAACCGAGGAAATCTGACAATCTGCCATCAGTTCGGCCTGATCGATAGCACGCTGCACGCATTTAACTACCGACTCCAGATCGTTAACGCCACCCTTATCCATTCCGCGAGACGGGCAACTGCCCACCCCGATAATGTTGACCATGCCATCGGGCAGAACTTCCCCTACCAATGCGGAAACTTTTGAAGTTCCGATCTCTAGTCCAACTACCAGTTTTCTGTCCGTCGACTTGATCATTGTTGTTTTGCCTGTGCCTGATTCTGTTGCTGATTGCTGTTTGGTCGATCGCCTGTCGCCTGCCCCGCAGCCTGCGGGTCGAAGAACGCCGGAGCCCAACCGACCGAAGCACCGGAGTCGTAACGCAAGTCGACATAGCTGATACGTTTATTTTCCGCCTGCGCCTGCTGTAATAACACTGGATACAGCCCGATAAAGCGTTGCAGACGCCCCATGCGATCGTCTCGTCCCAGTTCCAGCCGAACATCGTTATCCAAAGCGAGTTGCCATGAATGGCGTGCCGTCATAGCCACCATTTTCAGCGTATACTTGCTGGCCACCAACGCGCTGTTCATCGCGCGAAAACCCTCCAGAACATCCTCTTCACTGCCTTCCGGGCCATAAAGCAACGGCAATTTCTGTTTGCCTAAACGATCTGCTGGAACGCTAAACGACTTACCTTCGGCATCCATCATGTGCAAATCGTTCCAATGTGCCACCGGAACGTACTCCACCAGATGGATCCTCAACTCATCAGGCCATTGCTTACGCACACTGGCCTGTTTGATCCACGGCATACGTTCAATCTGCTGCTGAATGATGTCCACATCCTGCGTCATAAACGTTCCCGGCGTTCCGAGAGCCAGAATAGCCTGGCGAATATCATCGTTGGTGGTGTAATGGCGCTCACCCGTCACCACCAGTTTTGACAGCGGCAAACGGCTGGCATCTTTCATCCAGCCCACCACTACCCAGCCACCCCACAAGATCGTTCCCAACACCATCAGCAGAAAAATCATTCCTGCCAGTTGGGTTCCATTGCTACGGCGTGTACCAGTATCCGTCTCGCGCTCACGCGCATTCAGAGCAGCTTGCGACATTTCAGTCAGCCAGTGCCAGAATTCCCGCCACCAACTGCGGGAAAGTTAAACCAAACTGACGTGCAGCCATCGGAACCAGACTGTGGCTGGTCATCCCCGGAGAGGTGTTCACCTCCAACAGATAGAAACCGCCGTCGCTATGCTGCATAACATCAACACGCCCCCAGCCACTGCACCCCAACCCACGGTAGGCACGCAATGCCAGTTCGGCCATCTCAGCCTCCTGCTGCGCATTCAGGCCACTGGGGCAAAAATACTGCGTATCATCTGAAATATACTTGGCCTGATAATCGTAAAACACACCGGCAGGCTGGATACGGATCGAAGGAAGCACTTGATCACCCAGGATTGCCACGGTGTACTCGGGGCCACTCAACCATTTCTCTACCAGCACATCATCATCATGACGAAAAGCCTCTTCGAGCGCGGCTTCAAGAGCACTCTGTTCGGTCACTTTGCTCATGCCTACGCTAGAGCCTTCGCGGCTTGGTTTAACGATCAAAGGCAAGCCCAGCATCTCGATGGCAGCAAGCAGACTGCCCTGCTCGCTGCCGAAATAGAGTTGGCGGCTTAGCGCCACATAAGGTGCTATAGGCAATCCCATAGATTGCCACACCATTTTTGTGCGCCATTTGTCCATGGTCAACGCTGAAGCCATCACGCCACTGCCGGTATAGGGTAATTGTAAAAACTCCAACAGGCCCTGCAACGTACCGTCTTCACCGCCACGGCCATGCAACGCAATGAACACCCTGCTGAAACCGTGTTCTTTCAGTTGTGTTACCGGAAAATCCCGGGGGTCGATAGCATGAGCATCAATCCCTGCCTCTCTCAGCCCGGCCAGTACTGCAGCCCCAGATTGCAGAGAGACTTCACGTTCTGCAGAGGTACCACCCAGCAAGACAGCGACTTTATCTGCCATGGTGATCATCCTCTTTATACTGCGGTTGCAGCTTCAGCTCAGCCAATTTTCGGGCGATTTTACCGACATTACCAGCCCCTTGAACCAGCACCAGATCATCACCCAACATCATCTGTGCCAAAATGGCAGGCACGGTATCCGCATCGGAAACCAGGATTGGGTCCAACTTGCCACGATTACGGATAGTGCGACATAAGCTACGGCTGTCGGCTCCTGGGATAGGCGCTTCACCCGCCGGGTAAACATCCAGCATCAGTAACACGTCAACCTGTGACAAAACATTGGCGAAATCATCGTACAAATCGCGGGTACGCGTATAACGGTGTGGCTGGAAAACCATAACCAACCGCTTGCTCGGCCAACCGGCACGGGCAGCCTTGATAGTTGCATCCACTTCCGTAGGATGGTGTCCGTAATCGTCCACCAACATTGCGCTGCCCGGTTTGCCATTAACTTCCGACAACGGGAATTCGCCCAGAAAATCGAAGCGCCGCCCCGTTCCCTGAAAACCTTCCAACGCACGTAAGATAGCCTCGTCGGCGATCCCCTCTTCCGTAGCTACGGCGACAGCGGCCGCAGCATTCAACGCGTTATGGCGCCCTGGTGCATTCAACGTCACCGTCAGCAAGGATTTATCCTGACGGCTTAGGGTAAAGTGCCCCTGAGCGCCAGCCTGGCGGTAATTCTCCACGCGAACATCCGCATCTTCGTTGAAGCCATAGGTAGTAATATGACGCCCCACACGCGGCAACAGTTCACGCACCACCGGGTCATCAACGCACATCACCGCACGCCCATAAAACGGTAGGTTGTGCAGGAAATTAATGAAGGTCTGCTTCAGATTTTCGAAATCGCCATGATAGGTATCCATATGGTCGGCTTCGATGTTGGTTACAATCGCCACCATAGGCTGCAAGTGCAGGAAAGATGCATCGCTCTCATCCGCCTCAGCAATCAGGTAACGGCTGGATCCCAGACGCGCATGAGTACCCGCCGCTTTCACCAATCCACCGTTAACAAACGTTGGGTCAAGGCCAGCCTCTGCATAAATGCTGGAAACCATCGCCGTTGTGGTTGTTTTACCATGAGTACCCGCGATGGCTATGCCATGACGGTAACGCATCAGTTCGGCCAGCATTTCGGCCCGTTGGATCACCGGAATACGCGCCTCACGGGCTGCGACGATTTCTGGGTTATCTGCAGGTATAGCGGTCGAAACCACTACTACGCTGGCATCCAGTACATTCTCTGGGCGATGATGGAAATAAATCGTTGCACCAAGCTCACTCAACTGTTGGGTTACCGCGTTCGGAGCCAGGTCAGAACCGCTGATCTGATAACCTTCGTTAGCCAACACCTCGGCGATACCACCCATGCCGGCACCACCAATGCCAACAAAGTGTATGTGCCGGACGCGTCGCATCTCAGGCACGAAAGTACGTAATTTCGCCAATTGTTGTGTATTCATCACTCTCTCTATCCGGGCCCGCCTTGCGAACCCCGTCTGACCTATTCTTCATCTGGCCCGGCGAACCGTGCCCTACACTATTTGGCTACGCGGATAATTTCCGCTGCCACTCGTTCTGTTGCATCCGGGATCGCAACCGCCCGTGCCTTTTCGGCCATTGTCATTAGCGTTTGGCGATCCCAACTCGCCAGCAGCTCTGCCACCACACCTGCGGTAAACTGAGGCTGTTCGATAATTTTTGCCGCGCCAGCCTCTTCAAGAGGGCGTGCATTCCAATATTGCTGGCGATCTTTATGCATAAATGGCACAAAAATAGCCGGTAGCCCTGCTGAGGCCACTTCACTAACCGTTAAGGCGCCAGAACGGCACACCACCACGTCGGCCCAGGCATAAGCTGCTGCCATATCATCAATAAACTCTGTTACTTTGTGCTGGCTTTGCCCTACTCTTTCGTAGTCTTGCAAAACGTTAGCCAACGCACCTTTACCAACCTGGTGCCAGAGCGTAATTCTATCGCCCATAAGCGCTGCGACTTCTGGTACTGTCTGATTCAGCACGCGGGCCCCCTGGCTTCCGCCAATCACCAACACGCGAACAGGCCCTTCGCGACCGCTCAAACGTTCAGCGGGTAGGGGCAGTGCCAAAACATCGGTACGTACCGGGTTACCTACCACAGCTGCATTTGGGAAAGCGCCAGGAAAAGCCTGTAAAACCGTTTTGGCTATCCGAGACAGCCAACGATTGGTGAGGCCAGCAATGCCATTCTGCTCATGCAACACAACAGGAATACCGCACAACCATGCCGCCAAGCCGCCTGGGCCGGAAACGTAGCCCCCCATTCCCAGCACTACATCAGGCTGATAACTACGCATAATTGATTTTGCCTGGCGCACCGCATGCCAGATCCTTACGGGGGCAGCAAGTTGAGCCTTCAGCCCTTTGCCACGCAAGCCGGAAATACGGATAAAGTCGATCTCTATCCCGTGTTTAGGCACCAAATCGGCTTCCATACGGTCTGCGGTTCCGAGCCAACGAACCTGCCAGCCCTGCGCCATCAGATGATGTGCAACAGCCAGCCCCGGGAACACATGCCCACCGGTACCACCTGCCATCACCATTAAACGCTTAGCTTTACCGCTCATCCGCTACCTCTTCACAAACGCCTGCGCTTTGGTCAGGCGCGTTTCATAATCAATCCGCAGCAACAGCACAATCGCCGTTGACATAATAAGTAGGCTCGAACCGCCGTAACTGATCAACGGCAAAGTCAGACCTTTGGTTGGCAACATGCCCGCCGCAGCACCAACGTTAACCAACGCTTGGAAGCTGAACCAGACACCGATCGAACACGCCAGAAAACCTGAAAAGCGTTGATCAATCTCCAACGCTCTGCGGCCAATCGACATGGCACGAAAAGCGACGAAGAATACCATTAACAAGGCCAAAACCACACCGATATAGCCCAACTCCTCGCCTAAAATGGAGAAGATGAAGTCAGTATGGGCTTCAGGTAAATATTCCAGTTTCTGCACCGAGTTCCCAAGCCCCTGCCCCCAGAACTCTCCACGGCCAAATGCCATCAACGATTGGGTTAGCTGATAGCCACTGCCAAACGGATCGGCCCACGGATTCCAGAAAGAAGTAACACGGCGCATACGGTAAGGTTCAGCTACGATCAACAGCCCCACAGCGAACACACCGGAGCCGATAATTGCCAGGAACTGCCACATTTTTGCCCCGGCCAGAAACAGCATGGCCAGCGTGGTGATGAACAATACTACCACGGTGCCCAAATCAGGTTGCGCCAACAGTAATACCGCCAGCACCACCATCACGCCCATTGGCTTACAGAATCCCCAGAAGTTGCTGCGCACCTCTTCAACCTTGCGTACCAGATAGCTCGACAGATAACAGAACAGCGCCAGCTTGGATAATTCAGCAGGCTGAATACGCAATGGCCCCAGAGAGATCCAGCGGGATGCGCCATTTACAGAGCTACCAACAACCAGCACGATTAACAGCAGGACGATAGAAAGCAGCAGCATAACGTTGCTGTAACGCTGCCACACTTCCATGGGAATGCGTAGCGTCACCAGTGCCAGGCCGAATGCCAATGACAGATAGAGTGCATCACGTTTGGCAAAAAGGAAGGGATCTTCCGCCAGACGCTGGCCAATTGGCATTGATGCCGACGTCACCATCACGAAACCGACAATCGCCAGACCGAAAGTCAGCCACAGCAAGGTGCGGTCGTACAACACCATACTGACTGAATCGCTCTCACGCGATCCCATGACCCAATCTTTCAGCTTGTTAGCCAGGCCAAACGTCGGCACTCGAAGTCTCATCCGCCAAGCTCCTTCGCCAGGCGGGCAAACTCATTGCCACGCACTTCAAAATTACGGAACTGATCCAGACTGGCACAGGCGGGCGACAGCAACACCATGTCACCCTTTTTCGCGTGGGTAGCAATGGCTCGCATGGCCTGTTCCATCGTTTCAGTCAGCACCGACACTTCCGGACGCAACTGGGCAAGCTGTTCTCCATCACGGCCAAAACAGTACAATTGGATATTGTCACCCTGCAGATAGCGCGCCAGCGGTGAAAAATCAGCAGACTTGCCATCACCACCCAGTAACAGGTACAGCGTTCCTTCAACACGTAGGCCGTTTAAGGCCGCTTCTGTGCTCCCCACGTTAGTGGCCTTGGAATCATTAATCCAACGTACACCGCCATGCTCCCATACAAGTTGGAAGCGATGCTCCAGACCGGCAAAGGTCGTCAAGGCTTTCAGGCTGGAAGCCCGTGGTAATTTGACGGCATCCGCCAACGCCAAAGCCGCAAGCGCATTGGTATAGTTATGACGCCCGGTGAGCTTCATCTCGCAGGTATTGAGGATTTTCTCGCCGTTTACCCGCAGCCAAGTTTCCCCCTGCTGCCGGTTAAGATGGTAATCGCCAACATCAGCACCAAAGCTGACACAACGCTTATCAGCACCACGCACAGGCATGGTGAGCGCATCATCTGCATTTACCACACAGACATCTGCATTTTCATAGATCCGCAGTTTGGCTGCACGGTACTGCTGCAGGCCCAACGGGTAGCGATCCATATGATCTTCAGTTACGTTCAGGATAGTAGCAGCGGCAGCACGCAGGCTGGCGGTGGTTTCCAGTTGGAAACTCGACAGCTCCAGCACGTAGAGCTGGCATTCTTGGTTCAACAGACTTAGCGCTGGCAGACCGATATTGCCGCCGACCCCGACAGCCCAACCAGCAGCTTTGGCCATTTCGCCAACCAGCGTCGTCACCGTACTCTTGCCGTTGGAACCGGTTATTGCCACGATAGGTGCTTCTGCTTCGCGGCAGAATAGTTCCACATCACCAACTATTTCTACCCCAGCATCTGCTGCAACACTCAAGCTCGGGCTTGCCAACGCTACGCCTGGGCTGGCTACAATTAAATCCGCAGCTAACAACCACTCCTGATTCAAGTCTCCCAGATGCCGCTCAACGCTCTCAGGCAATTTATCCAACCCCGGCGGCGAGATACGGGTATCCATAACGCGCGGCGTAACGCCACGAGTCATAAAGAAATCAACACAGGACAGACCGGTTAGACCCAACCCGATAATGACGACTTTTTTACCCTGATAATCCACCATAATTACCGTACCTTCAGCGTCGCCAGGCCAATCAGCACCAGCATCAGCGAAATAATCCAGAAGCGCACAATGACGCGTGGCTCTGGCCATCCTTTCAATTCATAGTGATGGTGGATCGGTGCCATGCGGAAAATACGTTGCCCGCGCAGCTTGAACGACCCCACCTGCAAGATCACCGACAAAGTTTCTACCACGAACACGCCGCCCATAATCACCAACAAAAACTCCTGGCGCAGCAGTACGGCGATAGTCCCTAGTGCACCACCCAGTGCCAGCGAGCCTACATCCCCCATAAACACCTGTGCAGGGTAGGTGTTGAACCAGAGGAAACCTAAGCCAGCCCCGACGATCGCAGTGCAAACGATGACCAACTCACCTGCATGGCGCAAATAGGGAATATGCAGATAATTGGCGAAATTCATGTTACCTGTTGCCCAAGCCACCAGCGCGAATCCGGCAGCGACAAACACGGTTGGCATAATCGCCAAGCCATCCAGCCCGTCGGTCAGGTTGACCGCATTACTGGTACCAACGATCACAAAGTACGCCAGCAGCACATACAGCAAACCGAGTTGCGGCATGACGTCTTTAAAAAACGGCACAACCAGCTCGGTGGCTGGCGTGTCTTTTCCTATTGCATACATGGTAAATGCGGCTGCCAGTGCGATCACCGATTGCCAAAAATACTTCCAGCGGGCGATCAACCCTCGGGTGTCCTTGCGGACCACCTTGCGATAGTCATCCACAAAGCCCACGATGCCGTAACCCACAAGCACAAACAGTACGCACCACACATAAGGGTTGGACGGATAAGCCCACATCAGCACCGAAATGGTGATGGAGGTCAGGATCATGATCCCCCCCATGGTCGGCGTACCGCGTTTGCTGAAGTGTGACTCTGGACCGTCGTTGCGCACCACCTGACCAAATGACATTTCCTGCAGGCGTTTGATTACCCTTGGCCCCATCCACAAGGAGAGAAACAGCGCGGTCAATAAACTGACAATGGCTCTGAACGTCAGATAGGAAAAGACGTTGAAACCCGAGTAATATTTGACCAAATGCTCTGCCAGCCAAACTAGCATGATGCTTTCTCCTGTAACGCGCGTACTACCTGCTCCATTGCGGCACTACGTGAACCTTTGATTAACACGGTAATTACCGCATGTGCTGACAGTAATTCCGCAACGCGCGCTATCACTGCTGTCTTGTCGTGAAAATGTTCGCCGTTATCGGCTGCTGAACACAGTATTTTGCTAAGCGGCCCCACACCGATGACTTTATCGATACCGGCTAGTCGTGCAGCTTCCCCCACCTGATAGTGGCACTCTTCAGCTTCCGCACCCAATTCGGCCATATCGCCGACAACCATCACGCGGTAGCCCGGCATCTCGGCCAAGGTCTGGACGGCAGCCTTCATTGAGCCCACATTGGCGTTGTAACTGTCATCCAGCAATAGCTTGTTTTCTGCCAGCCCCACCGGGAATAATCGCCCTGGCACTGCCTGAAGCTGTTTTAATCCTGCACGGACCTCTTCAAGGGTGGCACCAACTGACATCGCCAGCGCAGCTGCTGCCAGCGCGTTAGCAACGTTATGGCGGCCAGGCAAAGGCAATGCGATTGCCATCGCTCCATACGGGCTATGCAGAGTAAAGTGAGTCTCGCCACCCTTAACCTGAACATCGCTGGCAGAGAAATCGATTTCTTCCGCAGCCTGTGGTGAGAAACGCCAGACTTTTTTACCTTGCAACTGAGCCTGCCAGCGTGACCAGTCATTGCTATCGGCATTGATAATTGCCACACCATCCGCAGGCAAGCCGGAATATATTTCGCCTTTAGCCTGAGCAACGCCTTCCAGTGAGCCGAAGCCCTCAAGATGTGCGGCTGCCAGATTATTCACCAGCGCACTCTGTGGCCGCGTCAATGCGGTGGTATAGGCAATTTCACCAATATGGTTTGCCCCCAACTCAATGACGGCAAAATCATGCTGAGGCTCAAGCCGCAGCAGCGTCAGCGGCACGCCAATGTCGTTATTAAAATTACCGGCGGTATGCAACACATCACCACATTCGCGCAGTATTGACGCCGTCATTTCCTTCACGGAAGTCTTGCCTGATGAACCGGTCAGCGCCACGACTTTAGCTGGCACCTGCTGACGTACCCAGGCACCAAGCTGCCCCAAGGCGATCTTAGTGTCATTTACAATCAGTTGAGGCACATCCACCAATAAGCGCTTACTTACCAGCAGCGCCCCGGCACCTGCAGCAACGGCATCAGCGGCAAAGTCATGGGCGTCAAAACGTTCACCTTTCAGCGCAATAAACAGGCAACCCGCAGTAACCTGGCGGGTATCCGTTGTCACCTCAGTGATTTGGCAATCGGTGCCAAATAATTCAGCGCTTAAGACATTAGCCAGCGCATGGAGTGAGACAGGGATCATGCCAGCCCCCCCAACAGACGTGCGACAGTGGTTCGATCCGAGTAATCCAGACGACGGTTACCCACCAGTTGATAATCTTCGTGGCCTTTACCCGCCACCAAGACTACGTCTTGTTCTTTTGCCTGCATGATGGCACTGGTAACAGCCTCAGCGCGGCCGTGGATCACTTGCACATGCCCTGCATCCAACAATCCAGTCAGAATATCTTTGATGATCGCCTGCGGTTCTTCGGTACGGGGATTATCGTCAGTTACGATTACCCGGTCAGCAAACTGTTCGGCAATTCCCCCCATAAGTGGGCGCTTACCTTTGTCACGATCGCCCCCACAGCCAAATACGCACCAGAGTTGCCCCTGGCAATGCAGGCGAGCAGCTTGCAGGGCTTTTTCCAACGCGTCAGGAGTATGGGCATAATCCACTACCACGGTCGGTTTGCCAGGAGCATTGAATACTTCCATACGACCACAAACCGGCTGTAGCTGATTGGCAGTTTTAACCAGTTCATCAAGCGAATAACCGAGTGAGAGCAAAGTTGCCAAGGCCAGAAGCAGGTTACTGACGTTAAACGCGCCCATCAGGCGGCTTTCAATTTCACCCTCCCCCCAGCTTGAGCTGAAGTGAATGGTTGCACCGTTATCGTGATAACTCACAGCAGTGCTTTTCAACCAGCGCCCACGGCAACCAGGTTGCAGATTATCCTGCATAGTGACAGCAACCGCATCCGGTAATTTTGCCAACCAACGCCGCCCGACTTCATCGTCAGCATTGATGATAATCTGCCCTACGTCGTGGCTGGCAAATAATGACCACTTCGCTGCTTCGTAGCTGGCCATATTGCCGTGGTAATCCAGATGATCGCGACTCAGGTTGGTGAATACCGCTGCCACAAACGGTAAAGCAGCTACGCGGTGCTGCACCAGGCCATGTGAAGAGACTTCCATTGCAGCAAAGGTTGCCCCAAGCTCCACCAGGTCGTGCAGAATGTGCTGAATATCTACGGCTGAGCCAGTGGTATTTTCTGTCGGGCAAACCTGCTCCAGCAGCCCATTGCCGACGGTGCCCATTACTGCCGCTTTCTCACCCAGCAGTTGGCTCCATTGCGCCAACAATTGTGTCGTAGTGGTTTTACCATTAGTGCCAGTAACACCGATCAGACGCAGGCGCTCTGCGGGCTGATGATAAAAACGCCCAGCCAAAGCGGACAGGCGCTGATTCAGTTGGCTCAAGTAAATCACCGGCACACCATGCATTTCGCAGCTTTTACCGTCTTCAGCCTGCCCTTCTGCTTCAGCAATAACGGCAGCAACACCTTGTGCGATAGCTTGCGGAATATAGCGGCGTCCATCTGTTTCATGCCCGACAACGGCGACAAACAGGTCCCCGGCAGCCGCGATACGGCTGTCTAATATCATTTCCCTAAGCCTGCGCTCGGGTGCCGATGGCACCCACGGAGCGAGTAAATCGCGCAAATTACGATCTGCCACCTGAACCCTCTTTACTGTTTATGACTAATTCGCTTTTGTCACCAGTAGGCAGTGCATCTGGCTCAATATTCATGATCCGTAGCACGCCACCCATGATGGCACCGAACACCGGTGCGGAAATCGCACCGCCGTAATATTTGCCGCCCTGCGGATCATTGATGACCACCACCAGAGCAAAACGCGGTTGGCTGGCAGGAGCCACGCCTGCGGTATAAGCGATATATCTGTTTACGTATTTGCCGTCCGGCCCCACTTTTTTGGCTGTGCCGGTCTTAATAGCAATCCGGTACCCCTTTATGGCAGCTTTCACACCACCACCTCCCGGTAAGGCGACGCTCTCCATCATGTGCACCACAGTGCGCACTGTCGACTCGGGGAAGACTCGCTCACCGGCAACCGGGGGATCAACTCTGGTGATCGACAATGGGCGATATACACCCAAGCTGCCGATCGTTGCATAGACTCGCGCTAACTGTAACGGAGTTACCATTAGCCCGTAGCCGAAAGAGAAGGTGGCCCTCTCTATGTCAGACCACCGTTGTTTTTTTGGGTATAAGCCACTGCTTTCTCCGACCAGTCCCAAATTGGTCGCTTTTCCTAGCCCAAAGCGTGAGTAAGTATCTACTAACGCTGAGGACGGCATCGCTAACGCCAGCTTTGAAACACCGACGTTACTCGACTTCTGCAAGATCCCGGTCATGCTCAGTTCCGAATACCGGGCCACGTCTTTAATCTCGTGGCCACTGACGCGGTAAGGAATGGTATTGAGCACGCTGTTTTCTTTCACTACACCGTGCTGCAAAGCAGTCATTACCACCATCGGCTTCACTGTAGAACCAGGTTCAAAAATATCGGTTATGGCTCGGTTACGCATGGTGTCTTTCGGCGTATCCGTCATGTTGTTTGGGTTGTACGAAGGGCTATTAGCCATAGCCAACACTTCGCCAGTGTTGACATCCACCAGTACAGCGGTGCCCGACTCCGCCTTATTGAAAGCAACCGCGTTGTTCAACTCGCGGTAAACCAACGCCTGCAAGCGTTCATCGATACTCAGTGCCAGATTGTGCGCAGCCTGACTATCTACCGAGGAAACATCCTCTATGACCCGCCCATAGCGGTCTTTGCGTACGGTCCGCTCTCCTGGTTGCCCAGTCAGCCAACGATCAAAGCTCTTTTCAACCCCTTCAATCCCTTCACCATCGATATTGGTAACGCCAATAATATGCGAAGTAACCTGGCCTGCAGGGTAATACCGGCGTGACTCTTGGCGCAGATAGATCCCCGGCAATTTAAGCTTGTGGATATAGTCACCAATCGCTGGGTTCACCTGACGAGCTAGGTAAACAAACCGACCTTTAGGGTTCGCATTGATACGATTGGAAAGCTGATCCAGCGGAATTTTTAACGCCTCAGAGAGCGCCTTCCATCGGGAATCCAGCGTAACCCCTCCGTGCTCGATCAGTTCTTTCGGGTCTGCCCATACAGCGTTGACCGGAACACTCACCGCCAATGGACGCCCGGAACGGTCGCTGATCATGCCACGGGCAGTCGGGACTGCCTGCACACGCAGCGAACGCATATCGCCTTCTTTTACCAACCGATCAGGATTGATTACCTGCAAATAGGCCATACGCATTATTAGCCCGACCAACGCCAGCAAAATACAGCCACACAACAACGCAAAACGCCAGCTGACAAAGCTGGCTTGATCTTCCTGGCGTTTCAATTTACCGGGCCGTGCTGCTTTCATGCGTTACCTTTTTGCTCCGTGTCGTGATTTCGGCTAAACCATTTATGGCTTGACGATAATATTTTCCTGCGAAGGATCAACATGCTGCATCTGCAGCTTCTCGGTGGCAATTCTCTCTACACGGCTATGATCGCCAAGCGCATTCTCTTCCAGGATCAGGTTGCGCCACTCGATATCCAACGCATCGCGCTCCAAAACAAGTTGCTCACGCTCTGCTGTCAACAGACGCGTACGGTGTGCAGTAGTAACCACAAAAACCGCGGAAACCAGCACAGCCACTAAGAGAATCAGCGGTATTTTGGCATTGCGCAGCAAATCGCCGCCAATAACACCGACCAAGCTATGGCGTTCATTGCCAATCACAGCGGCATCCTCTCGGCGATACGTAACACCGAGCTACGAGCGCGGGGGTTTTCTGCCACTTCCGCTTCCGAAGGCATCATTTTGCCCAAAGCTTTAAGCGTACGGCCGCCCATCTCACGAATTTGCGCTTCCGTCAACGGAATGCCTGCCGGAACCTGAGCACCACGGCTGTGATGGCGCATAAAGCGTTTAACGATGCGATCCTCCAACGAATGGAAGCTGATAATTGACAAGCGACCTTGCGGTGCCAACACTGCCAATGCACCATCAAGAGCACGTTCGATCTCTTCTAACTCGCTGTTGATGTAGATACGGATCGCCTGGAAACTGCGGGTTGCCGGATGTTTATGCTTCTCGCGGATCGGGCTGGCATTAGCGATCAAATCCGCCAGTTCTTTAGTGCGCGTCATCGGTTGTACTCGATTTCTTTCCACGATGGCACGCGCAATACGTTTGGCAAAACGCTCTTCGCCAAAGGTTTTCAATACCCAGGCAATATCATCTGCTTCCGCTTTCATCAGCCATTCAGAGGCAGATTGGCCACTGGAAGGATCCATGCGCATATCCAGCGGACCGTCACGCATGAAAGAAAAACCACGCTCAGCGTCATCCAACTGCGGAGAAGAAACCCCCAGATCAAGCAGGACACCGTCGATCTGACCAATCAGATTACGTTCCTGCACGTAGTGTGCTAAGTCAGAAAACGGGCCATGTATGATAGTAAAGCGCGGATCCTCAATAGACTGAGCAGCCGCTATTGCCTGCGGGTCGCGGTCGATTGCCAACAGGTGCCCTTCTGGCCCAAGTTGAGACAGGATTAGGCGCGAATGCCCCCCGCGACCAAAAGTACCGTCGATGTAAATGCCATTGCTGCGAATGTTAAGGCCACTGACTGCCTCATCCAACAGTACGGTTGTATGTTTATAGTTTTCCAGCATGCTTATAGTGACAAGTCCTGTAGCCGCTCAGACAACGGTTCCTGAGTGGACTGTTCAGCGTCAATATCATCCTTGACTTGTTGATACCAGGTCTGTTCATCCCACAGTTCAAACTTGTTGAACTGCCCAACCAGCATCACTTCTTTGGTGAGCCCGGCATGTTGGCGCAGCGTACTGGCTAACAGCAACCGACCGGCACCGTCCATCTGACACTCACTGGCATGCCCCAAAAGTAAGCGTTGGACGCGACGCTCAGCAGGATTCATGCTCGACAGACGAGACAGCTTTTGCTCAATAACTTCCCATTGGGGCAATGTGTAAAGCAGCAGGCAGGGCTGGTGGAGGTCGATGGTACAAACCATTTGACCTTGCGACTCCTCATTCAGCAAATCCCGGTAACGGGTAGGTACGGCAAGCCGACCTTTACTGTCGAGGTTAACCATCGTTGCTCCACGGAACATACCTGAGCTACCCCCTAGTGACCCTTTTCACCACTTTACACCACAATTTCCCACATATATGGAGTTTACGGAGGGTATGAAAACCTTGTCAAGCCAGAGCAAGAGCGGTTTGGCAATATTTCTCTGGTCATTTTGCGGACTGACTCACGAAAGGAACTCTATTTACTGAATAAACAGAAAATAACACCATGATTAAAGAGGATAATTTTCTAAGCGAAAAGAATATGAGCAGAACAATCAAAAGTTGGCGATTAAATAACTCATTACCTCCTTCTGCAACCCAGGTCTCATTTTTCAACATGGCAGTCACGGAAAGTTCCCCGCTACAACCCGCATTGGTAAAGGCTTGGCCTTTGTGGGCTAATTTACGCTCAAATGACATAAGCTATCGACTTAATAACCTCAATGAATATTTAGCAATTTACTACGCACTATTTTACTTCAATTATTCTGTCAAAGAAAAACATACAAAAAATAAATCGCTCGCAGGTGGAATGCTCTGAAATTACGGCTTGAAGCAAATTGGCAAGATTATTTCCTAAACACCTGTTTACAATTGAGATGGAAATTTCAGCAAGTTTGGGAATAATCCCATTAGTCATATCTTAAAATCCACACAACAAATAAAAACACATAACATATTGTTTTTAAAAACTTTAACTAAGTGGACCATTTTTAATGCCTTTTTACTCAGCTTTACCTTCCCCTGTCAGGATAAAAATCAAACAAACAGAATTAATAAAAATATTTAGCTACTTAATTGATATAAAAAAGACGAGTAAACTACATATAAAGCAAAAAATCAGCTTATAACACCAAATTAACATTAATTAATAAAACATTAACCCATTAAATCAGGATCACATCATGTCTACACCTGCTTCACGGTTGCGCATCGCTGCTGCCGATACTTTCGCACTGGTGGTGTACTGTTTTATCGCAGGGATGGCAATTGAGATTCTGATTTCTGGTATGAGCTTTAACCAGTCGCTCTCTTCCAGACTCTTGTCGATCCCCGTCAACATTCTTATCGCTTGGCCCTATGGCCGCTACCGAGACTTTTTTATCGCGACTGTACGCCACTTCCCGCGCGGGCAATTTCTACTTCGTAATCTTGCCGATCTGTTGGCTTATGTCAGTTTTCAGTCACCAGTTTATGCCGCCATTTTATGGAGCGTCGGCGCTGATGGTCAGCAGATTGTTGCGGCAGTAACGAGTAATGCCTTGATTTCAATGGCGATGGGCGTTGTTTACGGCTATTTTCTGGAATATTGCCGCAAACTGTTTCGCGTGGTGGGTTATGTTTAGGCGGTGTTTCTGAATTGAACGCGACTGGCAGCCAGCTCAGAAACACGGTTTAGAATGAGGGGCTGACACCAAGCGCCCCTATCGGCTTATTTTCGGCTCAAGCTTCCACGGCGGAATAAGTTGCGACGAATACGCGTCAGACCCGGTTTAGGCTTACGCGGCTCGTCAAGGCTGGCAAGCACGAGTTCCAGAACCCTCTCTGCAACATCACGGTGGCGCTGCGCTACGGCAAGCACCGGACACTCAAGGAAATCAAGCAACTCGTGATCGCCAAAGGTGGCAATCGCCAAATCTGCCGGTAAACGCCCATTTTGTTTAAGCGTCACATCCATCACGCCCTGCAGTAGAGAGAATGAAGTAGTAAATAGCGCTTGTGGCATCGGATGGGTTTTCAGCCATTCAGCAAACAGAGTACCGGCAGCTTCACGCTCGTAACTGTTGGCATAGAGATAGTCAACCTGGCGTTCATCATCCTGCCAGGCCTGACGAAAACCCTGTTCACGCAGGAAGCTGACTGACAGTTCTGGCAGAGCACCAATATACAGCACCGATTTGGCCGGGAAACTGCGTAGCTCCTGCGCTAAAGCAAATGCATCCTCCTGATCCGCACCGACGACACTGATAAAATGCTCACGATCCAGGGCGCGGTCCAATGCAATAATCGGGAAAGGATCATTAGCCCAACGCTGATAGAAAGGATGTTCAGGCGGAAGTGCCGTTGAGACAATAATGGCATCAACTTGGCGTTGCAGCAGATGCTCAATGCAGCGCATCTCATTGTCCGGTTGATCTTCAGAACAAGCGATCAACAGTTGATAACCACGTTGGCGAGCCTGACGTTCGAGATAATTGGCAATGCGGGTATAGCTGGTATTTTCAAGATCAGGTATCACCAGACCAATCGATCTTGTGCGGCCTGCACGTAACCCTGCAGCAACTGCATTTGGGTGATAATTGTGTTCCCTGACCACCGCCATCACTTTTTCGACGGTTTTATCGCTGACACGATATTGCTTCGCTTTGCCATTGATGACATAACTGGCCGTAGTGCGCGAAACGCCTGCGAGACGCGCGATTTCATCCAGTTTCACGTTAACCCCTTTAATGACGCTGAAAATAGAATAGAAACGAAAATTGCGGATTGACCTTATCGTTTCAACTTGCACCCGATAACGCTACTGATTGAAAGAGTAAGGATAGAGAGTAACCATGGTAATCCCTATGGTTATTCAACCCAGTCATTGGATCTAACAGCAGAAAACACTGATGAGCAACCGCTTTTGCAGAAAGGTGCCAGCAAAATGGCAAAAAGAATATAAAGAAAGGGCGCAGCCTACAAGCCACGCCCCAAGTTCAAAGCAGCAAAGCAGCTTCAGCGCATGATCTTGTCACCACGTGATACGCCCACTATCCCCGAACGTGCCACTTCAACAATTTCAGCCACTTCACGTACCGCATTGAGGAAAGCATCGAGTTTATCGCTAGTACCAGCCAGTTGGACGGTATAAAGCGAGGCTGTCACATCAACAATCTGGCCACGGAAAATATCTGTGCTACGTTTTACTTCTTCACGCCCATAGCCGCTGGCCTGGAGCTTCACCAGCATGATTTCGCGCTCAACGTGAGCTCCCTGAATCAGTTCACTGACACGCAGCACATCAACCAGTTTGTGCAGCTGCTTTTCAATTTGCTCAAGGATCTTCTCATCCCCCACTGTCTGAATCGTCATACGGGACAGAGTAGGATCGTCCGTTGGGGCCACCGTCAGGCTCTCGATATTATAACCACGCTGAGAGAACAGCCCGACGACGCGCGACAAGGCACCGGATTCGTTTTCCAGTAAGACAGATAAAATACGGCGCTTCATCAGGTTCTCTCCGTTTTGCTTAACCACATTTCGTCCATGCTTCCACCGCGGATCTGCATTGGATAAACATGTTCAGTTTCATCGACGGTCACATCGACAAACACCAGACGCTCTTTTTCTGCCAGCGCCTGTGCCAACTTGCTTTCCAGCTCATCAGGAGTCCGAATGGCAATCCCCACATGGCCATAGGCTTCCGCCAGTTTGACAAAATCCGGTAGGGAATCCATGTAGGACTGTGAATGACGGCCAGAATAGATCATATCCTGCCACTGTTTCACCATCCCCAGATAACGGTTGTTCAGGTTGACCACGACCACGGGCAGGTTGTACTGCAATGCTGTGGACAACTCCTGGATGTTCATCTGAATACTGCCATCGCCGGTAACACACACTACCGTCTCTTCCGGCAGAGCCAGTTTCACCCCCAGTGCTGCAGGTAAACCAAAGCCCATCGTCCCCAACCCACCGGAGTTGATCCAACGACGTGGCTTATCAAACGGATAATAGAGCGCAGCAAACATCTGGTGCTGCCCCACATCAGACGTAACGTAGGCATCACCTTTGGTCAACCGGTGCAGAGCTTCGATCACAGCCTGAGGCTTGATGGTTCCGCTGTCTTTGTTATAACTCAGGCAATCGCGCGCACGCCATTGTTCAATGGATTGCCACCAGTCACGCAACGCATCGAAATCTTGCGTTTTGCCATCCTGCCCCAGCAGTTCCAGCATCTCCATCAGTACCAACTTGGCGTCACCAACAATCGGAATGTCGGCATCAACCGTTTTTGAAATGGAGGTTGGGTCAATATCAATATGCAGCACTGTCGCATCAGGACAGTATTTGAGCAGGTTGTTCGTCGTTCGGTCATCAAAGCGCACACCAACGGCAAAAATCACGTCAGCATGGTGCATGGTGTTATTGGCTTCATAAGTACCGTGCATTCCCAACATACCAACGCTCTGGCGATGAGTGCCAGGAAAGGCCCCAAGCCCCATCAACGTGCAAGTGACCGGCAAATTGAGTTTCTCTGCCAATTGCAGTAACTCTGCGTGGCAGCCAGCGTTGATCGCCCCGCCGCCCACATACATAACCGGTTTTTTGGCTGACAATATGGTCTTCAGTGCACGCTTGATCTGCCCCCGATGCCCTTGCACGGTTGGGTTATAGGACCGCATGCTGATTTCCTTCGGATAGGCATAGGGCATTTTCACTGCGGGGCCAACGATATCTTTGGGCAGGTCAATAACCACCGGCCCTGGTCTGCCAGTAGAAGCCAGATAGAATGCTTTTTTCAATACAGATGGGATATCTTCTGTGCGCTTGACTAGGAAGCTGTGCTTCACTACCGGACGGGAGATCCCCACCATATCGCACTCTTGAAAGGCATCATAGCCGATCAGCGAACTAGGGACCTGACCAGACAATATTACCATCGGAATAGAGTCCATATAGGCCGTGGCAATACCCGTTATGGCGTTGGTAGCCCCTGGTCCAGACGTAACCAGCACCACACCAACCTCCCCCGTAGCCCGCGCATAACCGTCTGCCATATGCACTGCGCCCTGCTCATGCCGTACCAGAATATGATCAATTCCGCCTACCGTATGGAGGGCATCATAAATATCCAGTACCGCTCCGCCGGGATAGCCGAATACGTGCTTAACGCCCTGGTCGATCAATGATCGAACGACCATCTCGGCTCCTGACAACATTTCCATGAATTTGCCTCCAGGCTTACATATCTTCTCTGACGCCGAAACATGGCGCCTATCATGGGGGTGAAGCCCCAAAAACGATGAACTATCTAGGCTGTGTCCCTTAACTGCACGCGAGTGCCGCTGGCGGTCATTTTCGCGCAGGGCAAGGCGTGAGCCGCGAGGTTTGGTGGACCAAATAAGCGGCGAACAACGCAGCAATCCGCGAAAATGGCCCTAGCCCGTAGGGTCGCGCCCCAAAAGCCCGTTCTCTGTGTTGTCGGGCTTGAACAGAGACCCACTATGCCCTTCAACCTCCGCCTTGATAACGGGCTTTTGGGTCTGCGACGGCACCACGGACAGTTAAGGGGCACAGCCTAGGGTGTATCTCTTAACATAACGTCTGATTAGAAGGCAGGCAAACGACATAAAAACTTAACAACGCTAAGGGTATTGCCAACAGGCTAAGGATCGTTCGCTTAAAATGACAATGCACTAGCTGAACGCAATTTCAGCTAGGCATTGTTTCGAACAATGAGACAATTACAGAGGTATATCAGGCAAGAATCAGGATTATTATTTATCCAACACTCGTAGCATCAGTGCCATCACTTTTCCTGATACATTGACTCAATCTCATTATGATAACGCTGCAAGATAACTTTACGACGCAGTTTCAGCGTCGGAGTCAATTCCCCCAACTCCATTGAAAACGCCTCTGGCAAAAGAGTAAACCTTTTCACCTGCTCAAAAAGGGCCAGTTCCTTTTGCAACTCACGCAACCGCTTTTCGAACATTTCAATGATGTGACCGTTACGCAGTAACTCAAGCCGATCATGATACTTCAGGTTTATTGATTTGGCGTATTCTTCCAGTGACTCAAAGCTCGGCACGATCAACGCGGAAACAAACTTCCGTGCATCGGCAATGATAGCCACCTGCTCGATAAAACGATCCTGTGCCAAGGTACCTTCAAGCATTTGTGGCGCAATGTATTTGCCGCCGGAGGTTTTCATCAGATCCTTTAGCCGCTCGGTAATAAACAGGTTACCATTATCATCGATTGCGCCCGCATCACCGGTTTTCAACCAGCCATCTACGGTGAATGAGTTAGCAGTTTCCAACGGTTTATTGAAATAGCCCCGCATTACAATTGGGCCACGAACCTGGATCTCACTCTCTTCACCGATTCGCACGTCTATTCCCGGTAACGGTTTGCCGATCGAACCAAAACGGAAATTGTTTTCCTCCCAGCAAGATACCGTGGCACAGGTTTCTGTCATACCGTACCCGTATTTGATGTTAACGCCCATCGCCTGGAAGAAAAGTATGACGTTGTCATCTAGCCTGGCGCCAGCAGCAGGCAAAAAGCGGACTCGGCCCCCAAGGATCGCACGCAATTTACTCAACACTAGTTTGTCAGCCCAGCGATGCGAAAGATCAAACAGCTTGCCCAGCGGTTTCCCCGCTCTTTCTTGCAAGAATTTTCGCTCACCGCAAACAATAGCCCAATGGAACAAAGCGCGACGTAGCCAAGTGGCTCGCGCCACTTTCTCATGCACGGCACTGAAAATCTTTTCATAAAAACGCGGCACAGCACACATCAGTGTGGGCTGCACGGCTGCCATCGCATCACGCACCCAATCAGTGTTTGGCAAATAGACATTCTGGGCGCCAGAATGCATGATGAAGAAACTCCAGGCGCGCTCAAAAACATGCGACAACGGCAGGAAACAGAGAGAAACGTCATCTTCCGTGACTGTCAGACGGTCATCATGTAACTGCAGTTGCGCAGCCATATTTTGGTAATCGAGCATCACCCCTTTCGGCTCCCCTGTGGTGCCGGAGGTATAGATCAGCGTAAACAGATCTTGCAAGTTACATTCGGCAATCCGTTGCTGGCGCAGCGCATCAAAACGCTCAATATCAGCCTTTTGCTCAAAATGACTGAGATGTTCGGCAATCTTGCAACCACGCAAATCAGCGGTATCATCGAATACAATAATATGGGTGAGTTGTGGACACATGGAGAGCATCGCTATCGCAGCATCCAGTTGTTCCTGTTCACCGACAAACAGCACGCTAATGTCAGCATCATTAATAATAAATGCCGCCTGAGCAGGCGTGTTCGTAGAATAAAGCGGCACACTGACCGCCCGCAACTCTAGGATAGCCAGATCGGCTAGCGACCAAGCCATACAGTTATCGGCAAAAATAGCGATGCGATCCTGAACTTCTACGCCAAGAGCCAACAGGGCTGAGGCAATTTGGCGGGTATGCTGCCCAACCTGAAACCAGGTTAACTGCGTTTCCCCTTGCGGAGACCACTGACGGAAAGCCGTACGCTCGGCACGGTAAGTGATTTGATGCTGTATACGTTGGACCAGATGGTAATGCGGCAGATTGTTGATCATAAGCGCCCTGAGCCTGAAATGAATCAAACAGTAGACCGTGATAGGAACCTTAGCCCCACTTCTCAGCTTACACGTGTTTTCTTTTTTCTGCGCAGTCTACCTACTCTATCTCTGCCAGAAAAGAGATTTCAGCGTAGAAGTGTGAGCCTAAACTCAAGTTACTTTCACTTCTATTGATCTTGAACAAAGGGGCACTACGTTCAGGTTCATTCACGCTGTAAATAGACGCCCAGCGAATAAGTCCTGATGAACTTACTGAAATAAAATATTTGGGTGAGGCGCAGTCGGTATAAATCGGTCAAGAGCCTATTTGCATGCGGCAAAGCGGCAACCAAGCTCATGGACTTGCCGAGTAACACAGTTAACATCCCTGTAGTATGAAGGGATACAGGTATAAAAGGTTTTATTCAGGATAGGGATTAACTTAGCTTAAAATTCTAATTATATCTTTTGTTTCAGAATATCATTTCAAGTAATTGAGAAAACTAAAACTCACCTCCAAAATTCACAGGTGTGTCTTAATTACCAGTAAACATGTTATTACTTCTCCAAATACCCACCAGCTATTAACCCTACGCACAACGCAAGCACGCCGGGTTAATAAATCGCTAAATTAGCGCAATAATTCTGATTGACTAAGCACGGATTTCATCCATTGATGCCCTTTATCACGCTCAGCGGACTCATGCCAGGAAAGATAACAGGTCACACTTTTCTTTTTCCACGGCAATGGAATTAGTTTTAGGTGCAGCGCTTCCGCATGTTGCTGTGCTAACCATCGTGGAGTGATGGCTACCATTTCGGTCATTGATACGATATTCAATATACTGAACAGATCGGTACATTGCTGCATGATACTGCGCTGTGCAATCTCTTCACGATAGTAAGGTTTGCTGAAGGAGCAGAAGCGCTCCAGTGAAATGGCCGCATGCTGCTCAGCCAACAGTTGTTCTTGTGTAATGCTGTTCAGCACCCGTGGATGTGATTGTGCAGCAACCAGAATTAACTCATCTTCAAATAATGCAATATCCTGATACTCAGGATGTTCAAAGCGGGTATAACCAATAACAAAATCCATTTCCTGGTAGCGTAACTGATGTTCAATGTTATTGTTAAGATAGGACTTTGTCTGCAACCGCACATTGGGTGCCATTCTCTTTACGTTGTTGATTATTTTGGCTGTCAGGCGGATGTCTAGCGGGCTACAGATAGAGAGCACGAAAGTACGCTCGCTGCTCAAGGCGTCAAAACCTGCACCGGGTAATTCATTCTGAACTAGTTGCAATGCCTGCCGTACTGGGCCAAAAAGTTGGCGTGCACGCATAGTAGGTTGAATGCCTCGGCCAAAACGCACAAAAAGCTCATCGTTGAACATAATTTTCAAGCGAGCTACAGCATTACTCACCGCAGGCTGCGACATGCCTAACGAATTTGCGGCACGGGTAATATTCTGCATTTGCATAACCGCATCAAAGACAGTGAGTAAATTAAGATCAACACTGCGCAGATGAATATCGCTACTTTCCTTTTCCAAGACAGTTCCTGAATTATATTCAGACATATCTAGCTCCACTAAGTCCTATGTAGATAATTCCCCCAGCGAGCAGAGAAACGCCACAGATAGTGTGGTTACGTTATTCTCTCATAGCGGAATTAGTTATCCCTATTGGCTATCTGCTATAGATAACAATCGGGCATCATCCTATAAAAAATGGCATTGCGCTTCATATTAAGGTTTTGCTTACAGGCATACCACATCCAATAAACCAGCCCGAAACGTACTGACGACACGCAAAAACTTGGCAGGTTCCCCTCGAGCAGTGATCCTATGATTGACACTCATCAACATATTTAATCAAACCATAAAATGAGATGATGGACAATCATACACGATTCAAATAGATAGATTTAGCCCCACTTCATTGCTTGTTATGTGTCAGTAGCCCCAATAAAATACAAAATAATAATGAAACCACCTCTATACATTTTCCTTGTGAATGTACTTATCTGACGGTGCTTGCTCACTTTTTTGCAGCAGGGAGTTTAACTGAGCAGTACCTAGAATCAATGCCGCTAAACAATACTGATGCCATTTCTGCTAAAAAAATCGCAAAAAATACCATTTTACTTCATCGCAGGACCGTTTTTTTACTGCGTTCTGCCCGCCGTTCCTGTTGCCGTCAGCCCCCTCTTTTCAATCAATTGTTGACATAACCCAGCGAATAAAGTATCAAATTAGGCAACGAAAACATTTTTGAGAAGCTGATAGTCATGAACCGTACCTTCCGTCTACCAAGCCTACTACTAAACGCATCTTTGCGCGGTATGCTGGTGGCCGGAGTTCAGTACTGACTCAGCCAGTCACCTGTAAAAACCCGCGCTACTGCGCGGGTTTTTTTTTGCCCGCTTAGCGTGAAGCAAAACCACAAGGAAAGACACGATGAGCCAACAAGTTATTATTTTCGATACCACATTGCGTGATGGTGAACAGGCATTGCAGGCCAGCCTGAGCGTTAAGGAAAAAATTCAGATCGCTATGGCGCTGGAAAGAATGGGGGTCGACGTAATGGAAGTCGGCTTCCCGGTTTCTTCTCCTGGTGATTTTGAGTCTGTACAAACCATTGCACGCCAGATCAAGAACAGTCGAGTTTGCGGCCTGGCGCGCTGTGTTGATAAAGATATTGACGTCGCTGCCGAAGCGTTACGCGTTGCCGAAGCCTTCCGTATCCACGTATTCCTGGCCACCTCTACACTGCACATCGAATCAAAATTAAAACGTTCTTTCGACGAAGTTCTGGAGATGGCAGTACGTTCGGTGAAACGCGCACGTAACTACACGGATGACGTTGAATTTTCTTGTGAAGATGCTGGCCGCACACCGATTGATAACCTTTGTCGCGTAGTAGAAGCTGCGATCAGCGCTGGCGCGACTACTATTAACATTCCAGATACTGTTGGTTATACCACACCAAATCAGTTTGGCGGCATTATCACCACGCTTTATGACCGAGTACCTAATATTGATAAAGCAATTATTTCCGTTCACTGCCACGATGATTTAGGAATGGCCGTCGGTAACTCTATCGCCGCAGTTCAGGCGGGTGCTCGTCAGGTGGAAGGAACATTGAATGGTATTGGTGAGCGTGCCGGTAACTGTTCATTGGAAGAAGTGATCATGGCGATCAAAGTGCGCCAGGACATCATGAATGTGCACACCAATATCAATCATCAGGAAATTTACCGTACCAGCCAGTTGGTCAGCCAACTGTGCAATATGCCAATCCCTGCCAACAAGGCTATCGTAGGTTCCAACGCCTTCGCCCACTCTTCGGGTATCCATCAGGACGGCGTGCTGAAAAACCGCGAAAACTACGAAATCATGACTCCGCAGACTATTGGTCTGAAAGATGTTCAGTTGAATCTGACCTCACGTTCTGGCCGCGCGGCAGTGAAACACCGCATGGAAGAGATGGGCTATAAAGAGCAGGATTACAATCTGGACGTTCTGTACGCCGCCTTCCTGAAATTGGCTGACAAGAAGGGCCAAGTGTTTGATTACGATCTGGAAGCCTTGGCTTTCATTAACAAACAGCAGGAAGAACCGGAGCATTTCAGCCTGGAATACTTCAGCGTACAATCCGGCAGCAGCATTATGGCCACCGCTTCGGTCAAGCTGATCTGCGGTGATGAAGAGAAATCAGAAGCCGCCACCGGAAATGGTCCAGTAGATGCCGTTTACCAAGCTATCAACCGCATTACCGAGTACCCAATTGAACTGGTAAAATACCAACTGACTGCTAAAGGTCAGGGACGTGACGCATTGGGTCAGGTTGATATAGTGGTTTCTTATAACGGACGCCGTTTCCATGGCGTTGGCCTGGCAACCGACATTGTTGAATCTTCTGCCAAGGCAATGATTCACGTGCTGAATAATATTTGGCGCTCACAGCAGGTAGAAAAAGAAAAACAGCGTCTGCAGCAAACAAAACATCATAATAATCAGGAAACGGTGTGAACATGACGAAGACTTACCACATTGCCGTCTTACCCGGAGACGGAATCGGCCCAGAAGTGATGGTGCAGGCACATAAAGTGCTGGATGCTGTCCGCCAACGCTTTGGCATCCGCATTACCACCAGTGAATATGACGTTGGTGGCATAGCCATCGACCGTCATGGCACACCGTTGCCAGCCGCCACTATCGCTGGCTGTGAACAGGCTGATGCCATTTTATTTGGCTCCGTTGGCGGCCCGAAATGGGAAAATCTGCCGCCGGCCGAACAACCTGAGCGCGGAGCCCTGTTACCACTGCGCAAGCACTTTAAACTGTTCAGTAATCTGCGTCCTGCTCGTCTTTATCAGGGGCTGGAGGATTTCTGCCCACTGCGTGCCGACATCGCCGCAAAAGGCTTCGACATCCTGTGCGTGCGGGAACTGACTGGTGGTATCTACTTTGGTCAACCTAAAGGTCGTGAGGGCCAGGGTATGCACGAGCGTGCTTTCGACACCGAAGTGTATTACCGCTTTGAGATTGAGCGTATTGCGCGCATTGCCTTTGAATCTGCCCGTAAACGTCGCCACAAAGTCACTTCCATTGATAAAGCCAACGTATTACAAAGTTCGGTCTTGTGGCGTGAAGTAGTCTCTCAAATTGCCAAAGAATATCCTGATGTGTCGCTGTCACACATGTATATCGACAACGCCACTATGCAGTTAATCAAAGATCCGTCCCAGTTCGATGTCATGCTGTGCTCCAATCTGTTCGGCGACATTCTGTCTGATGAATGTGCCATGATCACCGGCTCGATGGGTATGCTGCCTTCCGCCAGCCTGAATGAACAAGGCTTTGGCCTCTATGAACCCGCCGGAGGTTCTGCTCCGGACATCGCTGGCAAAAATATTGCCAATCCGATCGCGCAAATCCTGTCGACCGTTCTGTTACTGCGTTACAGCCTGGGCGCGGATGAAGCCGCTGATGCGATTGAACGCGCTATCAACCAGGCGTTGGAACAGGGTTACCGTACTGCCGATCTAGCTGGTGATGGCAAAGCCATCGGCACGAATGAAATGGGCGACATTATTGCCCGCTTTGTGGCTCAGGGAGCATAAATCATGGCCAAGACGTTATATCAGAAATTATACGATGCCCACGTGGTTTATGAAGCGCCGAATGAAACACCACTGCTGTACATCGATCGCCACCTGGTACATGAAGTGACCTCTCCGCAGGCATTTGATGGCCTGAGAGCAATGGGGCGTAAAGTACGCCAGCCAGGCAAAACTTTTGCCACCATGGATCACAACGTTTCAACCCAGACGAAAGACATCAATGCCAGTGGTGAAATGGCGCGTATTCAAATGCAGGAGTTGATCAAGAACTGTGCAGAATTCGGCATCTCGCTGTACGACCTGAATCATCCCTTCCAAGGGATTGTTCATGTTATCGGCCCTGAGCAAGGCATGACCCTGCCTGGAATGACTATCGTATGCGGCGATTCCCATACGGCAACGCACGGTGCTTTTGGCTCTTTGGCCTTCGGTATTGGTACTTCAGAAGTTGAACACGTACTGGCGACCCAGACCCTGAAACAGGGCCGTGCCAAGACAATGAAGATCGAAGTGACGGGTGATGCAGCTGAAGGTATTACAGCAAAAGACATCGTGCTGGCCGTTATCGGCAAAACCGGCAGTGCTGGCGGTACAGGTCACGTTGTCGAATTCTGTGGTAAAGCGATCGAACAGTTGACCATGGAAGGCCGCATGACGCTGTGTAACATGGCGATTGAAATGGGGGCTAAAGCGGGCTTGGTTGCGCCGGACGAAACCACTTTCAATTATCTGAAAGGCCGCCAGTTCGCTCCAACCGGTGAAAATTGGGAGCAAGCTGTTGCCTACTGGCGTACGCTGAAATCCGATGCAGATGCCCAATTTGATACCGTTATCACCCTGCGTGCAGAAGATATCGCCCCGCAGGTGACCTGGGGGACCAATCCTGGCCAGGTTATCGCGGTCGATCAGGCGATCCCGACGCCTGAGTCCTTCAACGATCCGGTTGAGCGTGCTTCAGCCGAAAAAGCATTGGCTTATATGGATCTGAAACCCGGTATTAAGCTGACGGAAGTGGCTATCGATAAAGTGTTTATCGGTTCCTGTACCAACTCTCGTATCGAAGATCTGCGTGCAGCCGCCGCAATCGCTAAGGGCAGAAAAGTAGCCGCAGGCGTTCAAGCAATTGTGGTTCCAGGCTCAGGCCCGGTTAAAGCCCAGGCAGAAGCAGAAGGTTTGGACCAAATCTTTATTGAAGCCGGTTTTGAATGGCGCCTGCCAGGCTGCTCCATGTGCCTGGCGATGAACAACGACCGGCTGAACCCTGGCGAGCGTTGCGCATCTACCAGCAACCGTAACTTCGAAGGTCGGCAGGGTCGTGGTGGCCGCACACATCTGGTCAGCCCGGCGATGGCCGCTGCCGCTGCCGTTACCGGCCATTTTGCCGATATCCGCGAATTGCACTAAGGAGCATCACTGTGGCTAAATTTACTCAACATACTGGTTTAGTGGTGCCTCTGGACGCGGCTAACGTCGATACCGACGCCATTATTCCCAAGCAATTCTTGCAGAAAGTAACACGCACAGGTTTTGGTCAGCATCTGTTCAATGATTGGCGCTTTCTGGATAATGCCGGCCAGCAGCCGAACCCAGAGTTTGTGCTGAACAAACCGCGCTACAAAGGGGCAAGCATTCTGTTAGCCCGCGAAAACTTTGGCTGTGGTTCATCACGCGAACATGCTCCTTGGGCGCTGGCCGATTACGGCTTTAAAGTGGTGATTGCGCCTAGTTTTGCAGATATTTTCTACGGCAATGCGTTCAACAGCCAGTTACTACCCGTTGCACTGAGCGAGCAGGATGTCGACACGCTGTTTAAACTGGTGCAAGAAAACGAAGGCACGGAGTTTGTCGTCGATCTGGAAAACCAGACGGTGAATGCAGGTGGCAAAAGCTACCCATTCGAAATCGACAGTTTCCGTCGCCATTGCATGATTAACGGCTTAGACAGCATCGGCCTGACACTGCAACACGAAGCGAAAATTTCTCGCTTTGAAGCACAGCAGCCCGCATTTCTGAACTGATTATGCCCCTCACCCGTTATTCGGCGGGTGAGGGTTTATCATGATTGATGATTATCCTTACCAGTAACCCAACCACTTCCACCACACCCCGCCAATCACCATCCAGATCAGCAAGTTGACCACGCTCATAATGAACCCGGTTTTCCACCACTCGCCCAAGGTTGTATAACCCGAGCCAAAGATGATCGGCGCAGTACCAGTACCATAGTGAGTCAATGACATCATCAGTGAAGAAGAGAAAGCCAGGATCAGGCCAAGCAGCGCGGGGGGCGCGCCCAGTGCAATACCAGCGGCAAAGAAAGCGGCAAACATGGCTGTAACGTGCGCAGTCGTACTGGCAAAGAAATAGTGCGAATACAGATAGATAAGCGTCAGTAGGATAGTACCGCCAATCCAGCTCATCCCCATGCTATCGATACCCGCTCCTACCGTTTGCGACAACCATCCAATCAGGCCGAGTTTACCCAGATAGGTAGCCATCATCACCAATGCCGCAAACCAGACGACGGTATCCCAGGCACCTTTATGTTTAAGAATATCCTCCCAGCTCAACACCCCGGTTGCCAGCAAGATAGCCAGACCAATCAACGCAGCGGTGGTTGGATTAACCGCCAGCGACGGACCAAAAATCATGGCAGGAATACCGGCCCATAACACCAGCAACAAGGCGAACACACCCAGGGTAATTTTCTCGGGTAACGTTATCTGGCCAAGCGCCTGAAGCTTGTTTTGAGCAAAACGAGGAGCATCAGGGGTACTCTTGATTTCCGGCGGATACAACAGATACACCACCAGCGGCATCACAATCAGTGAAAAAATGGCAGGCACCAACGCAGCAACCGCCCACATAGACCAGGTTAGTTCGAACTCGGAACCGGCACCTTTAGCGATCAGGTTAACAATTAGCGGGTTAGGTGCTGTTGCAGTGATAAACATCGCCGAAGTGATCGGGTTAATATTGTAGTTCACCAGCGCGAGGTAGCGGCCAATCTTGCCAGAGGTATTCAATTCTGGCTTGGAGTCAAAACTATCGGCGATAGACTTCATGATTGGGTGGATAATCCCGCCGCCACGGGCGGTATTACTCGGCGTGACCGGTGCCAATACAGTCTCTGCCAGAGTTAACGCATAGGCGATCCCCAGCGTTTTTTTCCCAAATAAAGAAATGAAGTAATAACCAATGCGTGCACCCAACCCGGTTTTATTCAGGCTTAGCGAGATCATTATAGAGAAGCCAATCAACCAGATAAGCTGGTTGGAGAAACCGCTCAGCGCATCATCGAGCGCCGCTCCAGGTTTACCCGGATTGGTCACCCCCGTCAGGGCGACCAGCGCAATCGCAATAATGGAGACAGCCCCAATAGGCATCGCCTTGCCGATGATGGCAATGATGGTACCAATAAAGAGTGCTAACAAATGCCAGGCATTAGGCGTTACCCCTTCAGGTACTGGGATCACAAACCAGATAACCAAAGCAACAATAACGGCACATAGGGAAGGTAAAGGTTTGAGCGGTGTTAGTTTGTCCATAACATACCCACTTTCATGAACGGATGAGCGCGAAACTCGCGGCCTTAATTCATCATCTTAGTTAATAGGTTATAAAGTTATCAATGATTTTCATCAATTAACATAGCGTTACACTTCCCGCACCTTGGCACACATCCACAGCGCCAACAAAGCAAGCAGGGTGATCAACCAATAAACCATATAGTGCCCGAAGTTTTCGACCAGGACGCCTTGCAGAACACCCGCCAGGATCACGCCAGTAGAAATACTGTTGGTAAACAAAGTGGTTGCCGCACCAGGCCGCCCCGGCATCAGTTCCTGGAAGTAGAGCATACCGATCCCGGCAATGATGCCAATGAAGATCGCATTGAAAAACTGCAAAAGCATCAGGGCAGTTTTGAACTTGAACATTACCAGCCCTGCGTAGAACAGCACCCCGGCAGCAACCGCAAATAGCATCATTTTGCGCTTACCAAAATGTTTGACGTAATAGCCAGCCAACAGCATGGCCGGAATTTCAAGCCCGGCAGCAGTACCCATCAACCAACCGGCCAGCCGGTCCGGCAATCCTAAATCGGCGGTGATATAGAGCGGCATATCGATGATATACATAGTATTGCAGGTCCACATCAACATCGATGCCAGAAACAACAAACGGACATCAGGGTCACGCCAGGCGCTTATCGGCTCGATAGCTGGCGCATCCAAGTGGGTATCAACCGGTGCCCGCGCTACCGAAGGCAATATCAACCAGACCAACAGAACGCTGATACCAAAAATCCCTCCGGCAATCATGAACATCACGGTAAAACCATAGTTCAAGGCCAGCATAAACGACAGAGGGGGGCCAATGACCCAGGCCAGCGAGAGTTGAGCACGCATCACGGAACTGAACATCACCACTTCACGCGCTGAACTGTCCGCATACTCGCGCGCCAAGGCAAAAATTTGCGGCATGGCGGTATTGGCTATCGACGCCAGTAATACTCCCGCCGTTATCAACGTCAGATAATCCCGGTTGAAAGCAAACAGCAGGCTATTACCCACGGCCATAATGCAACAAAGCAGAATAAGTTTACGCCGATCACCACGGGTATCGGATCGTTTCGCCAGCAGAAAACTGACAATAATCCCGGCGACCGCATTGACGGTATAAAACATCCCAACCCACAGCGGGCGGACCTTTACTTCCGTGGTCAAAAACAGGCTTAGCGTCGGCGCCTGCAATGCCCCGGCAATGCCGGTAAGGAAAGCAATCATCAGGAAAGCGGTAAAAACGGGGTTAAAACGGCGTGGCAAACTGCGTGCGAAATTCATACCAGCATCCCTGACCAGAAAACGAAAACGCTTATGCTACAGAAGGAAAATGACAGAAGAAAGCAACTGTTACAGATAAAAATGCCAGCGGGTTACCCCACTGGCTGGTGAAAAGCACCATTACTCAGAAACACTTTTTATTGAAACAGAGCGAAGCTGTACTCATCTACCCAATGGGTTTTCAAGGGGCAACCAACAAGGCTGCGGCTTGAACAAAGGATTGAACAAATAAGAAAAGACCTCTGCACCATTTCAACTGCAAGAATTATCGGCGTAATATAAGGAAAGATAAATTGACGAATTATGCCAGAGAGTTCCTCTTTTATGCCCACCTCACGTTTGCAACAGCAGTTCATTCGCCTATGGCAGCACTGCCACGGTATGCCAACCGAAACCACGCTGCAGGAGTTGGCAGAAATGCTCAGTTGTTCGCGTCGCCATGTGCGCTCGCTTTTGGGAGCCATGCAGCAGCAAGGTTGGCTGACTTGGCAGGGTGAGTCCGGGCGCGGGAAACGTTCACACTTAAAATTCCATTACACCGGTATTGCATTGCAACAACAGTGGGCCGAAGAGTTACTGGAACAGGATCGCATCGACCAGCTTGTACAACTGGTCGGGGATAAAAATGCGGTACGCCAGATGCTACTCTCTCAGTTAGGCCGTAGTTTCCGCTTGGGAAAGCATATCCTCCGGGTTCTCTACTATCGCCAGTTGTACAACCTGTTACCCGGTTCGGCACTACGCCGTTCAGAAACGCACCTGGCCAGACAGATATTCAACGGCCTGACGCGCGTAAACGAGGAAAATGGGGAACTCGTTTCCGATCTTTCACACCACTGGCAAGCTATCACTCCTCTCCATTGGCGTTTTTATCTTCGCCCGGCAATCCGTTTTCACCATGGGCGTGAAATGGAAATGGAGGATGTGACCCAGTCGCTGAACCGTCTGATCCCACAATCCCTGTTTGCACATATAGATAAGGTTGTCTCGCCAACGCCACACGTTATCGATGTACATTTGCATACCCCTGATTATTGGCTACCGTGGCTATTGGGTAGCGTGCATGCCATGATCCTGCCACGCGAGTGGCAAAGTCTGCCTGACTTTGCCCGCCATCCGATCGGCACCGGCCCTTATCGAGTCATACGCAACCATCATAGCCAGATGAAAATCCACGCCTTTGATGACTACTTTGGCTATCGCGCTCTGATTGACGAAGTGAACATCTGGGTATTGCCGGAGGTGAGTGAGGAGTTAGTGCACTCCGGCGTACAATTGCAGGGGGACGATACCGGCAAAAATGAGTTGGAAAGCCGCCTGGAAGAAGGCTGCTATTTCCTGTTGTTTGATCAACGCTCAACGCTGGCGGCAGCTCCAGAGATCCGCAGTTGGCTATGCGAACTGATCAATCCGATAGCACTGTTGAGCCATGCTGGCCCGCTATATCAGCGCTACTGGGCACCGGCTTACGGCATTCTTCCACGCTGGCTGCATAACCGTGCATTAGGGCAGCAGCCCAAACCCGTAGGTTTGAGCGAACTTACGCTGACGTTTTTCAGCGAGCACTCCGAGTTCCATGCGATCCAGCAAGCCATGGGCTCCCTTTTGGCCGAACACGGTATCAAGCTTAACGTGCAAATCATTAGCTATGATGCCTGGCACAAAGGTGAGGCGAAAAGCGATTTGTGGCTTGGTAGCGCTAATTTCACGCTGCCACTGGAGTTTTCGCTGTTTGCCACACTGTATGAATTACCGCTGATCCAGCACTGCCTGAGTGAGGATATTACGCAGGATGCTGCGCTGTGGCGGGAAAATCGCCTGCCGATGGCAGAGTTTTGTCAACGTCTGGTCAGTTGTCATCAGTTACACCCATTGTTTCATCACTGGTTACAACTGCACGGTCAACGCAGTATGCGCGGAGTTCGAATGAACACCCTCGGCTGGTTTGATTTCAAATCTGCCTGGTTGATACCACCTGAAACATAATCGCCTATGATTAGCACAACTTAGCCTTTATAATGCCAGCGTCTCAACGGGGTGCGGAAAGCAACGATCTTGGTATAAGACCAAACGGATCCTGTTTTTCCGCTGAGAACACACCCGTCGAACCTGATCCGGTCAATACCGGCGGAGGGATTTGAGCATGGCAAGTTGATTATCTTTTACACATGCCCTCAGATACCTTTGCCCCTTATTCTTCAGGAGTGCAAAGTGGTCAAAAAATACCTGTCCTGTCTATTACTACTAGCCGCCATGCCAGTCCTGGCAAAACCAACGCTGACTGTCTATACCTATGATGCTTTCGCCGCCGACTGGGGCCCTGGTGCCGCGGTGAAGAAAGCCTTCGAGGCTGAATGCGACTGTGAATTGAAATTCGTTGCATTGGAAGATGGCGTTTCGTTACTCAACCGCCTGAGAATGGAAGGCAAAAACAGCCCAGCCGACGTGGTTCTTGGGCTGGACAATAACCTGCTACATGCCGCACAACAAACCGACCTATTCGCTGAAAGTAACATCGATACCAGTAAGCTCACTATACCGGGTGGCTGGCAGAACAAAACTTTTGTGCCCTTTGACTATGGCTACTTTGCCTTCGTCTATAACCAGGACAAACTGAAAAACCCGCCGAAAAGCCTGAAGGAGCTGGTCGATAGCGATCAGCCCTGGAAGATCATCTATCAGGATCCGCGCACCAGTACGCCTGGGCTTGGCCTGCTGCTCTGGGTGCAGAAAGTGTATGGTGATCAAGCACCGCTTGCCTGGCAAAAACTGGCGAAAAAAACCGTTACCGTGACCAAAGGATGGAGCGATGCTTACAGCCTATTCCTGAAAGGTGAAGGTGACATGGTGCTGAGCTATACCACCTCCCCCGCCTACCACCTGATAGAAGAGAAAAAAGACAACTATAAGTCGGCGAATTTCAGTGAAGGGCACTATTTGCAGGTTGAAGTGGCAGGAAAGCTAAAGACCAGCAAGCAGCCTGAACTGGCAGAGCGTTTCATGGAGTTTATGGTTTCACCGGCCTTCCAGAACACTATTCCCACCGGTAGTTGGATGTATCCGGTAATCAAAATGCCGCTGCCTGCTGGCTTCGAACAATTAACTCAGCCGCAAAAAGCATTAGAATTCAGTTCAGAAGAAGTCGCGCAGCAACGTAGCAACTGGGTACGGGCATGGCAAACCGCCGTCAGCCACTGATCCCTTCATGGCTCTGGCCAGGGCTGATTGCCGCCAGCCTGATCGGCATTATCGCTGTGGCCGCCATGGGTTCACTATGGCGGCATGCCCCAGGCATCGATTGGCATAGCCTGTGGCAAGACGCTTATTTGTGGCACGTGGTGCGATTTACCTTCTGGCAGGCGTTCCTGTCTGCCTTGATTTCTGTTTTTCCCGCCATCTGGCTTGCAAG
The DNA here is from genome assembly GCF_044865145.1 of Serratia aquatilis. NCBI lineage: Bacteria > Pseudomonadati > Pseudomonadota > Gammaproteobacteria > Enterobacterales > Yersiniaceae > Serratia > Serratia aquatilis. Next base: position 4,324,242 of record NZ_CP173186.1, read on the forward strand.
AGCACTTTATCGTCGGCGTTTCCCCGGCCGCGATTTGCTGTTGCGCCTGTGCGCCATGACATTGGTGCTCCCCGTTCTGGTAGCGGTATTTGGCATACTCAGTGTTTATGGTAAACAAGGTTGGCTGGCAACGCTCTGCGGCTGGTTAGGCGTTAACTACAGTTTCTCTCCTTATGGTCTGCAAGGTATTCTGCTAGCCCATTTATTCTTTAACCTGCCGCTGGCCACCCGTTTGTTATTGCAAACGTTGGAGAACATTCCTACCGAACAACGCCAACTGGCGGCGCAATTGGGAATGAACGATTGGCAACAGTTCCGTTTTGTGGAGTGGCCAGCACTGCGCCGCCAGATCCTGCCCAGTGGCGCATTGGTTTTCATGCTCTGTTTTGCCAGTTTCGCTACCGTGCTTTCATTGGGGGGCGGGCCACGAGCCACGACGATTGAGTTAGCTATCTATCAGGCATTGAGTTACGACTACGATCTCAGCCGGGGGGCGCTACTGGCATTGATCCAACTGGGCTGTTGTTTGGGGCTGGTGGTGCTTAGCCAACGTTTGAGCCAGGCACTCCCTGTCGGCTATACCCACGCCCAGCACTGGCGCAATCCCCAGGACAACTTCTGGCAACGTGGTTGTGACATGCTGCTAATAGCCGCAGCGCTATTGCTACTGTTACCTCCGCTGCTAGCCATCATCATCGATGGAGCCAACCAAACCCTGGTTACTGTGCTGCAACAGCAAGCCCTGTGGCAGGCGCTGTTCATTTCGTTACGCATTGCGGTCTGCGCAGGCTTGCTGTGTATCCTATTGACTATGATGCTGTTATGGAGCAGCAGGGAACTGAAACTGCGGCAAAAAAACGCCTGGGGGCAATCGTTGGAACTGAGTGGCATGGTGATCCTGGCGATGCCGGGTATCGTGCTGGCGACCGGTTTCTTCCTGTTGCTTAACGACACCACCGGGCTGCCGCAGTCACCCTATTCGCTGGTGATCCTCACCAACGCGTTGATGGCCATACCCTACGCATTGAAACTGTTGGAAAACCCGATGCGCGATTTGGCCGAGCGCTACAACCCCCTGTGCTTATCGCTGGATATCCGTGGCTACCGGCGATTACGCTGGATCGAGCTGAAAGCGCTGAAACGACCACTGGCGCAAGCATTAGCCTTTGCCTGTGTGCTATCGATTGGTGATTTCGGCGTAGTCGCCTTGTTTGGTAACGAGCAGTTCAGAACTCTCCCCTTTTATCTCTATCAACAGATTGGGGCTTACCGCAACAATGACGGTGCCGTTACCGCATTGCTGCTCCTGTTACTCTGTTTCCTGCTGTTTACCCTGATTGAACGTTTACCGGGCCGCCATGCTGATACTTGAAAAACTGACTTACCTATACGATCACCTGCCGATGCGCTTTGACCTGCGCATACGGCCTGGAGAACATGTTGCGATACTGGGTCCTAGCGGAGCGGGTAAAAGTACCCTGCTCAGCCTGATTGCCGGTTTTCTGACGCCCGCGAGCGGCAGGTTGTTACTGGATGGCAACGATCACACCAACACGTCTCCAGCCAAGCGCCCGGTTTCGATGCTATTTCAAGAAAACAACCTGTTTGCTCACCTGACAGTGATGCAGAATATCGGGCTGGGGATGGATCCTGGCTTGAAATTGAATACAGAACAAAAGAAACAGCTGGCGCAGATTGCCCACCAGGTCGGGTTGGAAGAACATCTGCAACGTTTACCTTCCCAGCTTTCCGGTGGGCAGCGACAGCGCGCCGCGCTAGCGCGTTGCCTGATCCGCCAGCAGCCAATTCTGTTACTGGACGAGCCTTTCTCTGCCCTTGATCCTGCCCTGCGCAGCGAAATGTTACTGTTACTCGAAGACGTGTGCCGCCAACGTCAGCTCACGTTGCTGATGGTATCGCACAATCTTGAAGATGCCGCTCGCCTCGCGCCACGAACCTTACTGGTAGTTGATGGCCGCATTTACTATGACGGCCCCACCCAGGCATTGATGGATGGCACTACGCCAGAAGCGCGCGTATTGGGTATCAAGCATAAACAGTGATCTGCCACGCGTTTTTTATGCTAAACCAAGAAACCTGTTGTGCGAATTTTGCACCTGTGGTTTTATAAAATCCTGTTTTTTACTACTGATGATAAGGTTTCCCTGTGATCGCATCCTCGTTGACCTCGACCCTACTAATTACCGCGCTACCAGCCGCGGCGGTCGTCGTACGTGTGGTGGTGGTCGTCGGCAGTGCGCCGTAGGGTCCGAATCAACGTATCGATTCCCAAACCCCGCCGGCGCAAACCGGGCGGGGTTTCTTGTTTTAGTCCCCTGCCCAGTAATGTGACCGGCCTTGAACAAGGATAGGAACATGGCAATTTCGGGCACGCCTCAACAAGGCCAACGCTTTACCGGTGCGCAGTTGATCATTCATCTGCTGGAGCGCCAAGGTATTACCACCATTGCCGGTATTCCCGGCGGTGCCGCGTTACCGCTATACGACGCACTGAGCCAAAGCCGCACCATTAAACACGTACTGGCCCGCCATGAGCAAGGCGCTGGTTTTATGGCACAGGGCATGGCCCGTACCAACGGCAAAGCCGCGGTGTGCATCGCCTCCAGCGGCCCGGGAGCCACCAACCTGGTCACCGCGATTGCCGACGCCAAACTCGACTCAATCCCGTTGGTATGTATCACCGGCCAGGTGCCCTCCTCAATGATCGGCACTGACGCTTTTCAGGAGGTTGATACCTACGGTATTTCGATCCCAATAACCAAATACAACCATCTAGTGCGTGATATTCGCGAACTGCCACAGGTGATCTGTGACGCATTCCGCATCGCCGAATCAGGCCGTCCTGGCCCGGTATGGATCGACATCCCGAAAGACGTTCAAACCGCGGAGATCGAATGGGACCAGTTACCCCCTACCGCAGTCCCAGATGCTCCCCCGGCCTTTGAGCGCCTACTGGTCGAGCAGGCCGCAGCGATGATCAATCAGGCTAAACGCCCGATAATGTACTTAGGGGGCGGGATCATCGGCGCACAAGCTCATCAACCGGCGCTGGAAATGGCAGAACGTGCCAACCTGCCCACTACCATGACGCTGATGGCGCTGGGAGCAATGCCGGTTGAACATCCGCTGTCTTTGGGAATGCTGGGAATGCACGCCGCGCGCAGTACCAACTTTATCCTGCAGGAAGCAGACCTGTTGATCGTACTGGGTGCCCGCTTCGATGACCGTGCTATCGGTAAAACTGAACAATTCTGCCCGAATGCAAAAATAATCCACGTAGATATTGACCGTGCCGAGCTCGGTAAAGTCAAACAAGCCAACATCGCTATCCACGCCGATGTGGGCCAGGTGCTGCAGCAACTGTTGCCATTAATTGAAGCGCAACCGCGCAGCGAATGGCTGAAAATCGTTAACGACCTCAGGCGCGAGTTCCCATTCAATATGCCTAACGTGGATGATCCTTTGAGCCATTACGGTCTGGTAAAAGCCGCTGCCCGTTGTGTTGATGAAAATGCGATTATCACCACTGACGTGGGGCAACATCAGATGTGGGTTGCGCAGGCATACCCACTTAGTCGCCCACGCCAATGGTTGACTTCCGGTGGTTTAGGCACCATGGGCTTTGGCCTGCCAGCGGCGATTGGCGCTGCGCTGGCAGAACCACAGCGCAAAGTCCTATGCTTCTCTGGCGATGGCAGCCTGATGATGAATATTCAAGAAATGGCGACAGCAGTTGAACACGATCTGGATGTAAAAATCATTCTGATGAACAACCAGGCGTTGGGGCTAGTACACCAGCAGCAGACATTGTTCTATCAGCAGCATATCTTTGCTGCCTCTTATCCAAAAAGTACCGACTTTATAAAAATTGCCGCTGGCTTTGGTCTGGATACTTGCGATCTGAACGCAGAGGAAGATCCAGAGGCCGCTCTATTAGCGGCAATCCAGCGCCCTGGTCCGTGCCTGATCCATGCACTGATTGACGTTAATGAAAAAGTCTACCCAATGGTGCCGCCGGGTGCCGCCAATATCGAAATGATTGGAGAATAAACCATGCAATCACTACAAAAAAACCCACAGGTGATCCTGGAACTGGCGGTACGTAACCATCCTGGGGTGATGACACACGTTTGTGGCCTGTTTGCCCGCCGCGCTTTTAACGTGGAAGGTATCCTCTGTATGCCGCTGAAAGATGGCACCCAAAGCCGCATCTGGCTGCTGGTCGCCGACGATCAGCGTCTGATGCAGATGATCAGCCAAGTTGAAAAACTGGAGGATGTGCTACAGGTTAAACGTCATCACGAAGACGTTCGCGTGTTTGAGCAGTTAGAGGCTTTCTTCCAATAACCTCAGGTTTGGGATTTCAAACCGCAGCCATTGGCGCTGCGGTTTGAAGCCACTGGAGTTATCAACCAGCCAATACCTTCCACAGTAGATGCCGGAAAACAGGCATCAGTGGATGTTGATACAGATAATACCAACACACCAGCATCGCAACCCAGCTCAGAACACAAGCTAATCGCAGCCGAAGAGGCGAGAGCCAACGGGCAGCAGTAACAGTACCGCTTTTACCCTCTCGCCACCAGCGCCAACTCAACCAGGCCGCCAACCAAAACAGCACTACTGCACCAAGCAACAACCATTTAAATTGCGTACTATCGGCACTAGCAGGGATATAGATCGCGACTCCAGCCAAAATTCCCGGAAAGAAATAGAACGGTGGCCAGGTAATGCAACCGATAATATTGGGTACCGCAAATTTGTAGGGGGGCAAATCAAGCATTCCTGCCACCATCGGCACCAGCGGGCGCATCGGGCCAATAAACCGGCCAATCAATACGGTGACCATACTGTGCTGGTGCAGCGCATGTTCAGTTTTATCCAGCATCGCTTTATTCTTTTTCAAGAATGACCAACGGTGCAACGGCCTTTTAAAGGATCGCCCAATAAAATAGGAGATCCAGTCACCCAACAGGCAACCGACAATACTGGCACCCCAGGCCATGTAGAAATCTATCTTTCCGCCGCCAATCAGTGCGCCGATGCTGGCCATCAGCAGCGTCCCCGGCAGCAACAAACCGACCAACGCCAGCGATTCCAGAAGCGCGACCAACATGACGGCAGTTAAGGTTAACGCCAATGATTGGGTGAGCAAATGCTGCAAATAGGCTTCCATTGAACCTCTTTTCGTTAGCAAAACGCGTGGGCGAAGGATTGTCCGGTGCAGACAAAGGTGAGTCAATGATTGAATTGTATGTAGAGTTGGTCAATCCAGCCAACTATGGACAGTTACTGTATAAAAACCCATACTGTAGACACCCATCACTCATAGATACCCGATAGCAATGGACAGGAACAGCGTGAAGTCACTGCATCAGGGTTTCCTGCTTACCCGCCACTGGCGTGATACCCCTGCCGGAACCGAGGTTGAATTCTGGCTGGCGAGCGAGAGTGGGCCACAACAGCTGCGGTTGGCCCCCCAAACCTCCGTGGCCTTCATTCCCGCCGAACAACGTCAGCGGGCGGAACTGTTGCTGGGCAATGAACGTCATATCGAACTGAAACCCCTGCCATTGAAAGATTTCCACTCCCGGCCGGTGGTTGGCCTCTATTGCCGCCAGCACCGCCAGTTGCTCAAGTTGGAGAAATTGCTGAAAGAAGGCGGTGTTACTGTCTTTGAGGCCGATATCCGTCCACCAGAACGCTACCTTATGGAGCGTTTTATTACAGCCCCAGTATGGTTCAGCGGCGAACCAAACGGTAAGGGGCAATGGCTCAACTGCCAGATGAAGCCCTCACCCGACTACCGGCCAACGCTGAGGCTGGTATCACTCGACATTGAAACTACCGCCCACGGCGAGCTTTATTCCATCGCCCTGGAAGGTTGTGGCCAACGCCAGGTGTATATGCTCGGCCCCGCCAATGGCGGCAACGAAACGCTGGACTTCGATCTGGAATACTGTAATAGCCGTCCGCAACTGCTTGAGCGGTTGAATCAGTGGCTTGAACAGCACGATCCCGATGCCATTATCGGGTGGAATCTGGTTCAGTTCGATTTACGGGTATTGCAAAAACATGCCGAGCGCTACCAGATCCCATTACGTTTTGGTCGCGGAGGCAATTTGCTGGAATGGCGCGAACATGGCTTTAAGCAGAACCACTTCTTCGCCAGTGCAGCCGGCAGGTTGATTATCGATGGTATCGAAGCGCTGAAGTCCGCGACCTGGAACTTTCCGTCGTTCAGTCTGGAGTATGTCGCGCTAACCTTGCTTGGGGAAGGTAAGTCCATCGATAATCCTTATCAGCGTATGGCAGAGATAGATCGTCGCTTCGCCGAAGACAAACCCGCACTGGCCCGCTATAACCTGAAAGATTGCGAACTGGTAACGCGCATTTTTGCCAAAACCGAGTTGCTGACCTTCCTGCTTGAACGGGCAACGGTAACCGGCCTGGCTGCGGATCGCAGCGGCGGTTCGGTGGCCGCATTCAGCCATCTGTATATTCCGCGCATGCATCGTCAGGGCTTTGTTGCCCCCAACCTAGGCGAGCTACCGGAAGAGCATAGCCCTGGTGGTTTTGTGATGGATTCACAACCGGGTTTGTATGACTCTGTGCTGGTGCTGGATTATAAAAGTCTGTACCCGTCGATCATTCGTACCTTCCTTATCGATCCTGTCGGGCTGGTTGAAGGGTTGCAGCATCCCGATGACGAAAGCTCGGTACCTGGCTTTCGTCAGGCGCGTTTCTCGCGCAGCAAGCACTGCCTGCCTGAGATTGTCCGGCAGATCTGGCAGGGGCGTGAGACAGCAAAACGGCAGAATAACAAGCCATTGTCGCAGGCACTGAAAATCATTATGAATGCCTTCTATGGCGTACTGGGATCGAGCGGCTGCCGTTTCTTTGATCCCCGTCTAGCCTCATCGATCACCCTGCGCGGCCATGAAATCATGCGCAGAACACGGGAGTTGATTGAACAAAAAGGCTACCGGGTGATCTACGGCGATACCGATTCAACCTTTGTCTGGCTGAAAAAAGCTCACAGCGAGCAACAGGCCACAGAGATTGGCCGCACGCTGGTTGCTCATGTCAATCAATGGTGGCAACAACATTTGCAGCACCAGTATGGATTAGAGAGCACACTGGAGTTGGAGTTCGAAACGCACTACTCGCGCTTCCTGATGCCCACCATCCGTGGCGCCGAACAGGGCAGTAAAAAACGCTATGCCGGGTTGATAGCCAGGCCAGATGGCAGTGAAGAGATGGTGTATAAGGGCTTGGAGACAGTGCGTTCAGACTGGACACCGCTGGCACAGCTATTCCAGCAACAGCTCTATCAGCGTATTTTCAAGCAGCAACCCTATCAGGATCTGGTGCGTGATTACGTTGCCAAAACGCTAAATGGTGAATTTGACGAACAACTGGTCTACCGCAAGCGCCTACGGCGTAAACTAAGCGACTATCAGCGCAATGTTCCTCCCCACGTGCGTGCAGCACGCATCGCTGATGACTATAATCACCAGCAGGGGCGTCCGTTACAGTATCAGAATGGGGGTTGGATCAGCTATGTGATGACCGTTGCCGGACCTGAACCACTTGAAACGCGGCAATCGGCGATCGATTACAATCATTACCTCGAACGTCAGCTTCAACCGATAGCAGATGCTATTCTTCCTTTTCTGCATGACGACTTTGCTACACTGGTGACCGGCCAAATGGGGTTATTCTGATTGGTTAAAAAACAGGGTAGGTATTATTCTTTCAGGTCAAGCACACTAATATGGCATAAGGGAAGATAATCATTAGGTTTTACAGGTGACGAATGCGCCTCCTTACATTACCATAGCGCCCTTCCTAAATTCTGAACCCATACTCACCACCATTTGCCCGTGCCGTCACAAGACGTATGCATGGTAAGCAATATTGCCGCCTTATGAGTACAAAACGGGTTCTATACTTAGTTGCGTGAAGTCGCCGAGTGCCGGCAACCAGAGGGATGACGAGTAAATCCAGCGCTAGCTGGAAAAATGCAGTGAATTGCAGACAGTTGAAACAGGTTATCGTGGCCTAACATCCGCCCGATAATAAGACTTACTTAATAAGAATCGAGCCGACAAACTATGCCTTTTACACTTGGTCAACGCTGGATCAGCGATACGGAAAGCGAATTGGGATTGGGAACTGTTGTAGCGCTGGATGCGCGCATGATTACCCTGCTTTTCCCCGCAACCGGTGAAAACCGTCTCTATGCCAGAAGCGACTCGCCCATTACCCGTGTGATGTTCAACCCGGGCGATACTATCAGTAACCACGAGGGCTGGCAGTTACATGTAGAGGAAGTCAAAGAGGAAAACGGTCTGTTAACCTACGTTGGCACTCGGCTGGATACCCAGGAAACGGGTATCGCGATGCGCGAAGTGCTATTGGATAGCAAACTGACATTCAGCAAGCCGCAGGATCGCCTGTTTGCCGGTCAGATTGACCGCATGGATCGCTTTGCACTGCGCTTTCGTGCCCGTAAATACCAAAGTGAGCAATACCGTCTGCCATTTGCAGGCCTACGCGGCATGCGCGCCAGTCTGATCCCACATCAGTTGCATATCGCCTACGAGGTGGGTCAACGCCATGCACCCCGCGTGCTATTGGCGGATGAAGTGGGTCTGGGTAAAACCATTGAAGCCGGAATGATTGTTCATCAGCAACTGCTGGCTGGCCGCGCCGAGCGCGTGCTGATTGTCGTACCGGAAACCTTGCAGCATCAGTGGCTGGTTGAAATGATGCGCCGCTTCAACCTGTATTTCTCGCTATTTGATGACAGTCGTTATTCTGAGGCGATGTTAGACAGCAGCAACCCATTCGAAACTGAACAGTTGGTGATCTGTTCACTGGATTTTGTTCGCCGCAACAAGCAACGCCTTGAACAGTTGGCCGATGCCCACTGGGACCTGCTGGTAGTGGACGAAGCCCATCATTTGGCCTGGAGCGAAGAGGCACCAAGCCGTGAATATCAGGTCATTGAACAACTGGCAGAACACATTCCAGGCGTATTGCTGTTAACTGCAACGCCAGAACAGTTGGGCCAACAAAGTCACTTTGCCCGTTTGCGTCTGCTTGATCCCAGCCGTTTCCATGACTACGAAGAGTTTGTAACCGAGCAGCAGAAGTACCGTCCAGTTGCCGATGCTGTGACGCTGCTATTGAGTGGTGAACGTCTGGCTGATGACAAACTCAACCTGCTGGGAGAGTTAATCGACGAGCAAGACATTGAGCCACTGTTGAAAGCGGCCAACAGCGACACCGATAACAGCGAGCAGGCGCGCCAAGAATTGGTCACCATGCTGATGGATCGTCACGGTACCAGCCGCGTGCTGTTTCGTAACACCCGTAATGGTGTGAAGGGCTTCCCACATCGCCACCTGCATCAAATCAAACTGCCATTGCCAACGCAGTATCAAACGGCGATCAAGGTTTCCGGCATTATGGGGGCCAAGAAAACCGTCGAAGCACGCGCACGGGATATGCTCTACCCTGAGCAGATTTATCAAGAGTTCGAAGGTGAGAATGCAACCTGGTGGAACTTTGATCCACGAGTCGAGTGGTTATTGGACTACCTGGTTGCCAACCGCCATGAGAAGGTGCTGGTGATTTGCGCCAAGGCCGCTACCGCACTTCAACTGGAGCAGGTATTACGTGAACGCGAAGCGATCCGTTCTGCGGTGTTCCATGAGGGGCTGACAATTATCGAGCGCGATCGTGCCGCCGCTTACTTCGCTTCCCAAGAAGAAGGGGCGCAGGTATTGCTATGCTCTGAAATCGGTTCTGAAGGGCGTAACTTCCAGTTTGCCAGCAAGCTGGTGATGTTCGATCTGCCGTTTAACCCCGACCTATTGGAACAGCGTATTGGCCGTCTGGACCGCATAGGCCAAATGCACGACATCGAAATCATGGTGCCCTACCTGGAAAATACCGCACAGGCCGTGCTCGGACGCTGGTTCCATGAAGGTTTGGATGCTTTCGAGCATACCTGCCCAACCGGACGCCACATCTACGACAGCAGCTACGAGCAACTGATTGGTTACCTGGCCGCTCCTACTGAGCAGGAAGGTCTGGATGAGTTTATTCACGCCTGCCGCCAGCAGCATAACCAGCTTAAAACGCAGTTGGAACAGGGCCGGGATCGCCTGCTGGAAATGCACTCCAACGGGGGTGAGAAAGCTCAGGCACTGGCAGAGGCTATTGCTGCGCAAGATAACGACGTCAGTCTGGTCAGTTTTGCGCTCAACCTGTTTGACATCGTCGGTATCAATCAGGAAGACCGCAGCGATAACCTGATTGTTCTGACGCCGTCCGATCATATGTTGGTGCCTGACTTCCCAGGATTGCCGCAGGATGGCTGTACTGTCACCTTCGATCGTGAACAGGCATTGTCGCGTGAGGATGCGCAGTTTGTTAGTTGGGAACATCCGATCATCCGCAACGGACTGGACTTGATCCTCTCCGGCGATACCGGAAGCTGCGCGGTATCCTTACTCAAGAACAAGGCGCTGCCGGTTGGTACTCTGCTGGTAGAGCTGATTTATGTGGTTGAGGCTCAGGCACCCAAGCACTTGCAGCTGACACGTTTCTTGCCGCCGACCCCGATCCGGATGCTGATGGATCGCAAAGGGACCAATCTGGCAGCGCAAGTTGAGTTCGAAAGCTTCAACCGCCAGTTGAACTCGGTCAATCGCCATACATCAAGCAAGCTGGTCAACGCAGTTCAGCAAGAAATTCATGCCATGCTGCAACAGGCAGAGAGCCTGGTTGAGGAGCAAGCTCGCGAGTTGATCGAAAGCGCCAAACAGGAAGCAGATGACAAACTCAGCACCGAGTTAGCACGTTTGGAAGCACTAAAGGCGGTGAATCCGAACATCCGTGACGACGAGGTCGAAGCGCTGGAGTTCAATCGCCGTCAGGTATTGCGCAACCTGAACGAGGCTGGATGGCGTCTGGATGCCATTCGTGCCATCGTCGTTACGCATCAGTGATACAATATGCGGGGAAGGCTCTTCCCCGCATATTCTGCATTCAACGCTGTGGGTCAGACCAGAAGAGGAAAAGTGAACTCCCTCGCCAACTGCTTGAACGCTTGCGGTGCCAGTGGGTACTTGGTTTTCCCAGCAGCATCCGTAATTATATAGCTTGAAGGCGTCAACAACTTACTGCCATCGGCGGTGAAAATCGCAATTAGTGGGTTCTTATTAAAAGGGGACAGGCTGTCGAACGTGATTATTTTCCGGTTTCTCTCCAGCTCCCCAATAGATACGTTTTTGTAATTTATGGCAAAACGGTATCCGATATTCCAATCCCGCTCGCCTGCCTGCTTAAAATTGAAATAGTAGAAATCAGCATCTCTGGTCACCTGATACTGAGTATCTTGAAATATAACAATGTGGCCATCCAAAGGAACGATCACTCTGGGGCTCTTTAGCCCAAAACCGATATCGACCAGATAATCGTTTCCCTCTATATTAACGATGTTCAACACGTGGGTTTCAGGCAAATAGAACCAATCGTTACTGGCGCTATCGTAGATGGTGGCGGAGATCAGGCTGGCGGCAGCCTCATTCTCCTGCATCACTCTATGAAACAGGGTGTTCAGCTCATAGCACAGTCCCCCCTGGCCCTTTACCAGGATCTTTTGCTCGATATATGCTTTCGTCAACGTCACGTCTGGGGCATTAAATACACTCAGATTATCGAACGGCAGTGTTAATTGGCTATAGGCGATGACTTGGTTAATCCCTGCTGGCGTCCAGCTTACTTCCTTTTCCAGTCCAATTCGGCGATAGAAAACTTGGCTGATATTATTCATTTTTTCGGTCCATGTTGCTCATTATGTGGGTTCACTCACAACAAATGAACGAATCTCGGGCGCGATAATGTTGGCTAATACATCGATATTGTTTCTTACCAGTGGCTCCGGTAAAGCGCCGGTATCCACATGAGCAAGAAACTGCTGTTGCTTATAGAGCCGATACTGATATTTCAGTTTTTCTATAATAGTGGCCGGTGATCCAATCATCATCGCATTGTCTACGGCCAAGCTGCGTCGCAGAAATTCCTTTGGCACGGAGTCAGAACGCAGTTCATTCATCATACCGTTGAAGTAGGGGTAGAACTCCTCGACAGCCTGTTCGTCTGTCTGTGCGGTATGAAACCAACTGGTTGTGGTAATCGGCAGGTCAGGGGCTTGGTGCCCCGCAACTTCAGCGGTTTGCCGGAAGACATCAATGACTGGTTTGAAATTTAAAGATTCACCCGCTAACGTGGTTAGCATCATTGGCAATCCTCTTTTAGCCGCTGCAATTGCGCTGCTGCTATGCCCACCTACGGCGTGCCAAATCTGCAATTTCCCGTTCTGCGGTTGCGGATAAATCCTGGCATTAATCAACGGAGGGCGGAATTTACCCTGCCAGTTTACGGCCTGCTGCGCTCCGCTGGCGTGATTAATGGTGGTGAGCAAGTCGATTTTTTCATCGAACAATTCCTCGTAATCATGCGCGGAATATCCCAGTAAGCTAAACCCCCCCACTCGCGAACCCCGTCCGACAACAATTTCCGTGCGGCCATTTGACAGTAGGTCCAGCGTTGTGAAGTCTTCAAATACGCGAACAGGATCCAGAGTGCTGATCACGGTCACGGAGCTCATCAGGGTAATTCTCTGCGTCGCCTGGGCTATGGCACCGAGAATGACGGTATGAGCAGCGCTGACAAAACCTTCCTGATGGCTTTCGCCGAGCGCATAAATATCAAGCCCCGCTGCTTCTGCCTGGATTGCCATATCGACCAATTGCTTGATGCGTTCCTGCTCAGTTATTTTCTTATTGGTAAGCGGATCCCGCAGATGCGCGCCGATAGACGAGATACCTATTTTGAATGGAGGTTTTTCTTCATTCATAACTTAAATTCACTGTGTCATTGATAAGTTAATCAATGTGAGATTGTCAAAATTGGTAGTAAATGGCCGACGTACAGGTTATTGACGTCGGCCTTGAAGATTTATTTCGTTAGTTTGGCAATCATATACACGCCATTATTGTAATGTGCAGCAATGATTTTATAGGATGCGCCGGATTTTTTAGCCTGTGCCGCGATCTCAGCTTCGGCACTATCAACAGTGGATGCCCTGGCACTAACGGTTTGAGCAAAACTACCAAATGAAACCAGAGTGATCGCAGCAGCAAAAACGAATTTATTGATGTTTTTCATGATAAGTTCCTTCATTCATATTGTTATTTTGAGGTTTCATTACCTCGATGCGGCAGATACTACTCAGAATAGGCGGAAGTTAAAACAGTAACTCTCTGCACGACTCATTCAAAAAAAATGAACATGAAGTAATTTATCGGCTTGTCATGGGTAAAAGATCAGATAGTGCCACCGCTACAGATACCATTGCGTTGTTAAGTGCCATATGGAAGTATGTCTTAGAAAAAACCATTACTATCAGTGGGATGTTATGAGCACTTATATTGAAGAGGCTCGCGCTACAGACGCAGAACTCATCGCAAATCTAGTCAATATGGCTTATCGCCCAAATGGGTCCGTGCAGGGCTGGACTCACTAGGTAGGCTTGGTTTCCGGCTCCAGGATCACCGCTGAACAAGTTACGGCCATGCTCAATAGTGATTCCACGGTATTAGGCTGTGTCCCTTAATTGCCCGTGGTGCCGTCGCAGACCCAAAAGCCCGTTATCAAGGCGGAGGGTGAAGGGCAGAGTGGCCCTCTGTTCAAGCCCGACTTTACTTCGAACGGGCTTTTGGCGCGCGACCCTTCGGGCTGGGGCCATTTGCGCGCATTGCGGCGTTGTTCGCCGCTTATTTGGTCCATCAAACCTCGCGGCTCACGCCTTGCCCTGTGCGCAAATGACCGCCAGCGGCGCTCGCGTGCAATTAAGGGACACAGCCTAGATCGCATCGAACCTCGCCACCACACCATCAGATCTAGCACTGACATTAGCCCCACTGATTTATCAATGACCATCTGAACCCTGTCCGGGGCACGCACAGCATCCTGATCTTTTTTAAAGGTAGCCGCCGCTTTAACACACTCACCGCGTTGAGCAATTAATGCGACTAGTTGCGAATCAATACTATCGATAGCGGCCCTGATATCTTCTAGAGAAGAAAAACTCACTCTTTACACTGCTTGCAACTTGATTAGAAAAGCACACTTACGGCTTACCATTAGCCAAGATCAAAAAAGCAATCTTCGTCGAGGTTCGATATTGATACTTTTTGTACTGGGCCGCTCATTCTGACCTGAAAATCACCACTGAAGCTGATAGCCAACTGCCCACCGGGCATATGCACCGTAACCTTGTCATCCACGAGCCCAAGCCTGCGCATCGCACTAGCAGCGGCACAACTGCTGCTACCAGATGCCAGGGTATAACCCGCACCACGTTCCCATATGCCTATGCGGATATTGTTGCGATCCTGAACCTCCACAAACTGAACATTCGTTCTTTTAGGAAAGATCGGTAACGTTTCTATTGTGCCGCCCAATTCTTTTACCAAGGCAAGATCCAGCGTCTTAACTTGGATAACGCAGTGCGGATTTCCCATTGATACCAAGGTCGCATTCAGCTTATGACCATCAATCGGAAGTGGTAATGCCAGCGCCTCGTCACCTTCCACTAAAGCGGGAAGTGCTGAAGGGGTGAAATTGGCTTGCCCCATATCGACGATAATTTTATGTCCATCCTCTTTGACTTCACAGCGTACTCGCCCACCAAGGGTATTTACATAAAAAGGTAAATTCGCTACTCGGCCAGTATCAAATAAATAGCGAGCATAGATACGCAAACCATTACCGCTCTTTTCTGCTTCAGAGCCATCAGGGTTAATTATGCGTAATGTCGGGATATCGAGATCATCTATATCTATGAGTAATCCATCGGAACCGAGCCCATAATGACGATCGCAAATACGCTGTATTTGCTGATTGGTCAGACGATCCGCCACACTACGCTGGCAAACCAGGTAATCGTTACCTAAACCGTGATAACGGTGAAAAATAAGTCCATTCATTGGATGCTCATAAAGTGATGCTTTGTGGGGTCTTGCAAAATATCACACCGCTAACACTATGTTGAGGGAGAGCAAGAATATCTTTATGAAAGCTAGGGGTTATCCTTGGGCTTTTTGAGACTCATACCATGCCAATACACTGGCCAATGGTTTTCTTTACCCCAGTTGTTAATCACCGCAGCAATTACAACCAGCAAAACACTACCTAACAGCACGGGTGCCACCAAGAAACTCAACCCAACAACACTTTTACCTGCGAGGATAATAACCAACGGGTTAGCACCTGCCGGAGGATGAACGGCACGCAAGAGCTGCATCAGCATAATGGCTACGCCAACAGCCAGTGACATAACAAAGATAGAATCGCCAAATCCATACAGTGCGGCCAAACCAACAGTTGAAGTTATCAAGTGACCTGCAATGACATTACGCGGTTGTGCCAACGGGGAAGTTGGCGCAGCAAACAAGATGGCACACGTTGCCCCGAAGGGGGCCATCAGCCAAGGCACACCAGCAGCTTGTCCCAGATAACAGAGAACCAGTATCCCAAAAGATCCGCCAATTAATCCGCGCAACAATTGCCCAACACCAGGCCTTGGCGGCAAGCTGCCACCGCCTTTAAATTTTACCATTTTCAAGTTCCTTGTAATCGATTCAAAGAGACAACACAGTTGTGCTAAACTAGGTAGTACAGATCTGTACACACGGTAAATAGTACAGATCTGTACACTTCATAGCAACAATATGTTGTAGTAAAAATGCATGGCATAGATAAGAGAAATGAATGACTAAGAAAGAATACATTCTGGATATTGCAGAGGATTTATTTAATGATTTTGGTTATACCTCAGTGGGCGTTGATTTGATACGTGACAAAGCCGGGGTGTCTAAGACGTCCATGTATCGGTACTTTGGTTCAAAAAATAAGTTGATTGAAGCCGTGTTGGCGCGGCGGCATCAGCGCTTTGCGGACGGACTAAACGCTGCGGTATCTTCAGCAAAAGATATGGAAGGCCGGCTAGATGCCATATTGAGCTGGCACTTTGCCTGGTTCCGACTGGCGAATTTTAAGGGTTGTATGTTTATGCATGCCCTAGCCGAGTTTAAAGGCATGGACGAGATGATATCTAAGTCGGCATCACAGCATAAAATCTGGCTAAAATCATTGTTAATCGCCATCTTCGAACCGAGTCAACAAGACATCGCGCAGAAAGCTGAAACCATAATGACATTTCTTGAGGGAATGATAGTTAGGGCAGAGTTTAGCGATGTTACCGGGTATGAGGAGATTTATCGTTTGGGAGCAAAGACCTTAGCCTCTACGAATCTTAAGACTGCTGATTATGATTAGCGATGAAACGCGCACGCCCGTGACGCCAACTTATTTTTGGGCACCTTGAAAGCGTGCGTCGCTAATTGATGGGCATAATCACGCGTAACTAGCAGCCATTTGAGGTTTGGCGAGCCAAATGAGCGACGAACAATACGGCAATGCGCTCAGATGGCCCCGGCTCTGTGGGTTGTGCCCCAAAAAACGAGCCTGTCCATAATTCTGTGTAACTGCCAACCTATTAAAGGTGACCGTCTAAGCGGTCACCGAACTCGATAATAAAACGACTCATCGCCAACCGCCAGTTCTGGATCGGCATACTCCATTTTTTCGACGCCGCCTGGATGGCCAGATAAATCACTTTTCTCACTGAGTCATCTGTCGGGAACACTTTACGTTTCTTTATCGCCTGACGGATCACGCTGTTCAGCGATTCTATGGCGTTGGTCGTGTAGATCGCTTTGCGGATATCCGCGGGATAACCGAAGAACGTGTTGAGATTTTCCCAGTGAGTACGCCAACTCTTGCTGATTTGCGGGTATTTTTCATCCCACACACCCGCGAACTTGTCCAACGCCATCAGTGCCGCTTCCTCTGTCGGGGCCTGATACACCGTTTTCAACCCGCTGGTGACCGCTTTGTAGTCTTTCCACGACACGTACTTCAGGCTGTTACGCACCATGTGGATAATGCACAACTGGATGTGGGTTTGCGGATAGACGCTGTTTATCGCCTCTGGGAAGCCCTTCAGGCCGTCTACACAGGCAATCAGGATGTCCTGAAGCCCCCGATTTTTTAGCTCGGTCAACACGTTAAGCCAGAACTTGGCCCCTTCATTTTCTGCCAGCCACATGCCCAGAAGTTCTTTCTGACCCTCGGTATTGATGCCCAAGGCAAGGAACACGGCCTTGTTGATGACGCTGCCATTTTGACGCACCTTCACCACGATACAGTCAAGGTAAACAATGGGATACAGTGAGTCCAGTGGCCGGTTTTGCCACTCGGTAACCTGCTCTTTAACGGCATCGGTGACTTTGGATATCAGCGTGGGCGACACGTCGGCATCGTACATCTCCTTGAACGTGGCGACGATTTCCCTCGTCGTCATCCCTTTGGCATATAAGGATAAAATCTGGCTGTCCATCTGCGTGATACGCGTCTGGTTTTTCTTTATCAGTTGGGGCTCAAAGGAGCCTTCACGGTCACGGGGTGTATTCAGTTCGAACTCACCATCATCAGTGAGCAACGTTTTAGACGAGTAACCGTTACGGGTATTCGAGCCTTTTTTAGGGGTATTTTTTTCATGACCGAGGTGGTCAGTCAGCTCGGCATTCAAGGCAGTTTCGACGGTGAGCTTGGTCAACATACGAGAAAACGCATTGAGATCGGCTTCTGTTTTAATGCCTTTGGCCAGCTCAGCAGCGAGTGCCTTAAGTTTCTTTTCGTCCATAATTTGCCTGTCTCCATTGTCAGGAAGAACATATCAAAAACAGGCAATTACACAATTTAAATTACAGTCTCCAAAAAACCCATCTTTTGTTACTTGGTAAACCGCTCAAAAATCTCTTTTGCCGCGGATTTATAGGCTAACTCTTTCAGCTCCATTATCTGCTTTTCATCTACGGAGTCTCGGCTAAACCGACCGCTGCGGGCGCTACTTTCAAAAGTTTCTGGCGTAAAGGCCGTCCAGCGACCGGTCAGAACGTCAATCAGCGCAATACGCAATACGATCCGCATATGCTGAGTTTCATCAGGTAATAGACCACCAACAAAAGGCACCCAAGAAATCACTTTAGTGGCTTTATTTTCGGTGCCGCTTTCCAACTGCCCCCAGTAAACCAAGATCTTTTCTTGGCCACCATTAGCTGCCATCAAGCGCAGTAGTTTAGGATAGTCAACGTTAGGATCTTTACTCTGAGTATCAGCAAAACGGCCTGAATTCGGCGGAATACCTGAGAACACGGCTACGGAATAAAACTGCTTGAGTGCATTCTGCATGGCCGGATCGGGCGTCATCGCACCTGACTGGATGAGCAAAATAGACGAATTCTTCGGTAATCTGAAACTGCCACGGGAATTATTGAGGGCCGTTTTGATATCATCATCAGTAATACCCTGCTCAGGCATCGCGCCTAGTACGTCCTGATCCCTTAACTCACCACTATAAAACTGATTTTGTCCACTACCGGCATTGGAAATAGAACGTGTTACACAACCTGAAACCATCAAGATACTTATCGCAAGTAATAACCCAGACCATTTACCCGCAACACTGCTTTTCATATATTCATTCCCTAAATTATGACTGCCCGGTTGGCATTACAGGCTACCAGAAAACAAGATTTACTCACGCTTTCTGTACGTCATAACTACAAAATGTCATGGCTGCCAATCAGGCTTCGGGAGAGTGATACAGCTTAGCGCAAGCACGTCAGTCGGGCCGCGGTAGGACGGAGGTTACCCTCCGCCCCCCGCACAGATCCGGACGTGCGCTGCTAACGCATCCGGCTCTTACCTCGGGTGTTTGGCGTAGAAGCGTTGTAAAGGATAAGGATGGACAACTCTGGCCTTCGGTACCCATCTTTCGCACAAGAGCTTGAAGCGTTCCCAGGTCATGCTGTGACGTTGACTTCTTCGTCTCAGTGCCTTCAGCCACAATCGCTTCACTTCCTCCACGAATTGACTTATAGCTCTGTGATTAAAGGGTACGCCATAGTAGTTTATGTGACCCTGTACCACCCGCGTCAGCCAGCGGCCAGTTTCTGCTGGCCTTTCGTGTAGTCGTTTACGAAGTTCCTGCTTCACCCGCTTCAATTGGGCTATCTGTCGTTTTCGTTTGGTTTTGCGCATCACGGCATGTTTGCCCGAGTGCAGGCGACCTATATAGTGGGTAAATCCCAGGAAATCAAACGTCCCCGGCTTGCCACTATCAGGTCGTTCTTCATACTGTCTCAGGGCGAATCGACCAAAACGCACCAGCCGGGTTTTGTCCGGATGAACTTTCAGGCCAAATTGTTCCAGTCGTTGATGCAACGATGACAAGCATTCCCGGGCGTCCCTATGTTTCTGAAAGCCCAGAACTGCATCATCTGCATACCTTACGATCACGACATCTCCTTGTGCATTCTGTCGGCATTTGTTCAACCAGAGATCAAAGCTGTAGTGGAGATAAATATTCGCAAGTAACGGTGAGCACACCGCCCCCTGCGGCACTCCCCGGTGCGACTGTTGTCGGTGACCGTGTTCATCCACCACGCCAACAGTGATCCATTGCTTGATTAGCCGAAGTATCCTCTTGTCCCTAACACGGTGCTCGATAAACCGGATGAGCCAGCCATGTTCTACGGTATCGAAGAACTTGCTGATGTCCAGATCCAGCACCCAGTTTACTTTTCGTTCCATAATCGCCACGTTTAACGCATCCAGTGCATCGTGCTGCCCTCTCCCCGGTCTGAAACCGTAGGAGAAACCCATAAAATCAACTTCATAGATTTGGTTTAGCA
Source organism: Serratia aquatilis (assembly GCF_044865145.1). Classification (NCBI taxonomy): domain Bacteria; kingdom Pseudomonadati; phylum Pseudomonadota; class Gammaproteobacteria; order Enterobacterales; family Yersiniaceae; genus Serratia; species Serratia aquatilis. Next base: position 4,344,167 of record NZ_CP173186.1, read on the forward strand.
CGGTGACTGTTGCCTGTTGTACGATTTTGTCTTCCAGACACAGGATACTCAACGACCTTTCAGTTCCATCTTCTTTGGGGATCAGGACCCGCTTTGCAGGCTTCGGCCTGTATTGTCCCCGCTGAAGTCTGCCATGGAGTTCACTGAGATGGCTTTGCGCATTTTCAGCGTAGCGTTCCCATGTCACTCCATCACAGCCTGGTGCTGATTGGCGTTTAAGTTGGTCAAAGCTCTGTAATAGCAGCTCTTCGCTCACATGGTGGAAGAGATTCGTAAACTGCTGTTTCTTCTCCTTTCTTGCTGCTTCTCGCACAGCCAGCAGTCGTGACGTCGTATTCTCCCGGCTCTGCGTCCGGATACGGGCGTACTGTTGGCTGTTCCCCTTGGTCGGGAGCCTTCCCTCCATCAATTCCGCCACATTGTTACTTGTCTTGTTCATTGATTTCTCCGGTACTATGCTCCCGTCCGACTTCCTGAAACACAGCACCGCTTCGCCTTACGGTTTAGGCTGCGCCGTCCCACTGGCTCAGGGTGGGAATTTGTTCAGGATCTCCCAGGTTCCGTATGATGAACTTCCTCACATGCACAGGGTCTCCGACCCCGGGAGGCATGTCCGCGTTTTGCCATAGCAACACGGCCATTGTAGGTTTCTGCTTCGCTTAACAGCATCACCGCCTCCGACTCCTAATTACGTGGCTCAATACCTGGCCTGTGAGTGCCTTCGCTAACACTTCACGTCAGAAGTTACCCGCTGCCGCGCATAGCTAAAGGTCTGGGCGAGTGGCTAGTTCTTATCCAGGAGGGACTTCCACCCTCGGTTCTATCACCAGCTTGCCTGGCGTACTAAGCGTCCGGTGATCTCATATTGCTAACAAAACTCGGCTGCCACATGCTGCCCTCATTCAATACAACGGATCGGAGGTGAAATATGGCAAAACGGTATTCTCACAGTGAGCGGCAACAACATCTCGAGGCCTGGCAACAGAGCGGATTAACCAAGCAGCACTATTGTCAGCAACACGATTTAAACCCAGCCACCTTCTATTATTGGCTTAAGCATCATCGCGATGACGCTACTGTGACCGTTCCTGCCGCTTTTATTCCTGCGCGCCGAGTGATACCTGGGAATAATGACGCCGACACCGTGACGCTCAACCTCCCCAACGGCTGTTCAGTCAGGTGCCTTCCCGCTCAGTTGCGCGCCGTGATGCAGGCCTTGTCCCTATGCTAACGCCGCAGCACATCTGGCTGGCGCGGGAGCCTGTCGATATGCGCCGGGGGATTGATACGCTGACGCAGTACATTACCGACCACCTGCACCAACCCTGGCAAGGGGAAGCCGCTTTTGTCTTCTGCAACAAGGCACGCTCGCGCATCAAGGTTCTGCGCTGGGACAAGCACGGTGTCTGGCTGTGTCTGCGTCGTCTTCATCAGGGCCACTTTATCTGGCCTCGGCAAGGTGATGTTGCCTGGCTGCTGTCACCCGAGCAGGCCGACTGGTTGATGAAAGGCATTGACTGGCAGCGGGTGGATGGCCTGGATTTAACCGGCTGGAAATAACAACAAAAGTAATTAATACATTGATTATCAATGACAATATGCTGCCACGCTGATAAAATAGCGGCATGAATATCGATGCACTGCTGACCTCAAAAGACCCCGACGAACTGCGCTCTCTGGCGTTGAAGTTACTTGCGGAGCTTGAGCAGCGAAATCAGGCGCAGGCAGGCTATATCCAGCAGTTGGAAGAGGCCTTGAAAAATGCCCGTCAGTGGCGCTTCGGGCGTAAAAGCGAAGCCTTCCAAGGGGAACAACGCGGGTTGTTCGACGAAGATATCGAGGCCGATGCCGCCGATATCGAGCAGCAACTGGATACCCTGTTACCTGAACCAAAAGCACCAAAACCGCAGAGGGCTAAACGCCAGCCCCTGCCGCCTGAACTGCCCCGGGAAGAGGTCCGTCTGGCCCCTGCATCCGACAGTTGCCCAGACTGTGGGCATACTCTGCGCTTCATCCGTGATGAAGTCAGCGAACGGTTGGAATATGTTCCGGCTCGCTTCATCGTGCATCGCCATGTCCGCCCGCAGTTCAGTTGTGCACACTGTGAGACCGTGGTCAGCGAACCGCTACCGGCACAGCTGATTGAAAAAGGTCTGCCGGGTCCGGGTCTTCTGGCGCAGGTGGTGTGTGCCAAAAGCCTTGACCATCTGCCGCTCTACCGTCAGCAGGTGATATATCAACGTAGCGGTGTCGACCTGCCTCGCAGTACGCGGGCTGGTTCGGTGCGGTAGGGGCGGCCCTGAAGCCGTTGGCCCAGGCGCTGCATCAAGACCTGTTGCAACACCCGGTCCTGCAGGCCGACGAAACCCCGCTCTCCCTCCTCGATCCCGGCAAGGGCAAAACCCAACGCGGTTACCTGTGGGCTTATATCACCGCGCTTGGTGCTGAACGGTCGATAGTCTTTTATGACTGCCAACCGGGGCGCAGTGGGCAATATGCCCGCGATGTGCTTGAGGGCTGGCGCGGCACCCTGGTGGTAGACGGTTATGCCGGTTACCAGGCGTTGTTCGACAGTGGCCAGGCGCTTGAAGCGGGGTGTTGGGCGCACGCCCGGCGCAAGTTCTTCGAACTGTTTACTACCAACAAAAGCCCGGTGGCCAAGGTTGCGCTGGATACAATCCGTGAGCTTTATAAGCTTGAGCGTAAAATCAAACATCGGTCGGCGGATAAGAAACGCCAATGGCGACAACGATATGCAAAACCCCGACTGGACGCCTTCCATCAGTGGTTGTTGTTGCAACAAACGCAAACGGCCCCGAACTCCGGGCTGCGCAAGGCGTTGGACTACCCCCTGAAACGTTGGTCAGCGTTGCTACGCTATCTGGATGATGGGCGCGTGCCCATTAACAATAACCGCACTGAGAACTGCATCCGTCCGGTGGCCGTAGGCCGCAAAAACTGGTTGTTCGCCGGGTCGTTACGGGCAGGGCAAAGGATGGCGGCTATCTTGAGTCTGCTGGAAACCGCCAAACTCAATGGCCACGACCCGTATATCTGGTTGCGAGACGTGCTGACCCGCTTACCCACCTGGCCGAACAGCCGGATCAACGAGCTATTACCCTACGCCGAAAACAGCTTCAGCTAATATCCGCCAGCTTATTACATTGTGTTAATCACACAACGCGAGTTCGCCGCTCGGTTACGAAAGCTTGGCAGTCTACGAGTTTGTACGCGATCATCCGGGGCTAATATGCGCGTTAGAGCACGATGGGTTTGTCTCTTACCGTTTGATCAATGATGGGGATTGGCAACATCCGTTTTTGAAGATCGTGCTGAAGCATTCATGTAGTGCTTAGGCTCTGTTCCGCGACTATTTTTTGTAAAATTCGCGTCGCCATTACACAGAGCCACAAAAGCCACTTGATCCGACATTGGAAGTCACTCCACGGCCTGCTTTCTAGCAGGCCGGTCTAGCGCAACCAAACGCTGCAACGCCTAGCAATATACATAACGAGGATTGTCCAGAAACAATCACTATTTCAAATGCCTGACAAGGATATTTAGTAGTCCAGGGTACATTTTTTCAATTTCATCACGCCTTAGCTGAGCCAACGATATGTTGCCTTTATCAATTAGTGAGACAAGGCCAGCTTCACGTAATACCTTAAAATGATGAGACCTCGTTGCACGACTAAACTTTGTCAGACAATCGAACGAAGAACAGTGCCTTTCAGAATTTGCCTCATCATTGAACAGTTCCTGTACGATATTCAATCGCGTTGGATCGCTTAATGCTTTGAATACCGCTGTCAAAACCAGTGGAAAATCCCGTATCACTACATTATTCATGCAAATATTCCCCAATTTTAAACCTAAAAAATGAATTTTAATTTTTATACAAAAAAATACTAAATCAAAAAAACGTTGACTTTCAGTAAGTTTTGTAAATATCATGTAAATAATCCATCTAACGTTAGACGGTCATCTAACGTATTATACCTATTTAACGTTAGAAGCACATGTAACCATAGCACTACCGCCGAAATGTGTCACCCTTACACTACATGGAGTATGTATATGAGTAATGCTGTACGTCAGTCTTGTGAAGATGAGCATTCATCTGCATTTATTCATTCTGGTAGTACGATTGATAGGAAGTATGTTCACCGTCAGGCAATTAATGAAGTTTTTATCACAAACCAACATCAGTTGGCAGACGACCATTTTATGATCTCTGCTGCATTACCAAAATCACATATGTACTTTAACGATCATTCTAAACTAGCAAACGGCAAACAGTATTACGACCCAATGTTATTGTTAGAGGTTTTTCGGCAAACATCTATCTGTGTAACTCACAAATACTATGATGTACCTTTTAGCGCAAAGTTTATTTTTAACGATGCTAAATTTAATATGATTGATTGTCAAAAACTAGAAATCACTCAAACACCTTCATTAGCTTCAGTAGAAGTAAAAATTACTAATCATAAGTATCGTAAAAATTTTTTAACGGGCTATACATTAGAAATGCAACTTTCTATTGATAATGTCATCTGTGCTCAAAAAACAATGGGTATCGGCTGGATGGAAGGCTCAGTCTGGAAAAAGTTAAGATCAAAAGTAGAAAGCCAGGCGTCATTAAATCACTTAGATATTAAACCGGCAAGTTGCTTATCCGTTGGACGTATTGTCTCACACAATGTTGTCATCGGTGACACGCAAATAAAAAACGATCACTTCACAACGGCATTGATTGTCGACCAATCATATTCACCTATTTTCGATCACCCGCTAGACCATGTTCCCGCTATGTTTATCATCGAGGCATTTAGGCAAACGGGAATACTGGCGGCGAAGATATATAAGGATATACCTGTAAATCAACTAATTTTTCACGACTGCAATATTAGCTTCCAACAGTTTTGCGAGTTAAACAGCAGATCTCAATGCGTTGTCAGTTTTCATGAGATAGAGTTTATTAAAAATTTAATTCATATTCCAATCTATCTTTTACAGGAAAATATTAAAAACACTTTTGGCACTATGACTTTTAAACATTTTGCTTAAAATCAGATTTATAAAACGGATTATCTATGGATTATCATAAAGAGAATACTGCCTTCTATTGGTTTGACTTTGGCGGTGTACTATCGCCACCTATTGCGACTTTATTCGACTTTTATTATGAAAAAACTGGTATTCCAGCCAATCAACTACAGGCGTCAATGAAAGCCCTTGCTGATGACATGGAGCTACCAACGTTGGCACCAATCGAGAGCGCAATTCTTACCGAGAAAGAGTGGGGAACGCGCCTTCGGGCCGCAATGGCAAGGCTTTTTCCCGCAACTGATACCAGTAAGGCGCAATTAGAAAACTTCGGCCAACAGTGGTTTGCCGAAGTTCAACCAAACTCAGCAATAATTCAGCGTATTAAGGATATGCGAAATGCTGGCCATCGAGTGGGCATCCTGACCAATAATGTCATCGAGTGGCAACCTTATTGGCAGGCCATGGTTGGTCTTAATGATGTAGTTGAACACATTGTTGATTCTTGTAAGGTCCGGTGCAGAAAACCGGAGCATAAATTCTTCGCCATTGCCGAGCAGGTTGCCGGCGTTTCACCACAGCATTGCGTACTGATAGATGACCTGCTGGAGAACTGCGTATCAGCAGAAAAGCGCGGCTGGAAGACAATTCAATTTACCAACAATGAAGATTGTTTTGAGAAATTAGACAAAATAATCGGAGACAGAAAGTGTTAGATAATAGAAATTACCTTATTTCAGACATACCAAATTATGACCCCCAACCGGGCTACGACGTCGTTAAAGCCGCTACCTACCAAAATATAGGTATAATTCGGTTATTAAGCGGCCACGAAGCGTTTCACGTTATTAATTATCAGGATGTGAAGAAAATTCTGATGGATAAAAACTGTATCCGCAGCCCTTCGAATGAAGTGGGGGCACCCAGTATATTACCGACACTAACGCCGAAGGATATGTTATTGAACCTGGATTTTCCAGACCACACACGACTAAAGCAATTTATCTCCAAGGACTATAGTCTTAGTGGGTTGAGGTGGCTAGAACCCGTGATTATAAGGTTAACGAAAAAATACGCCGACGAGATTGCACAAAAAAGCCATGCAGACCTATTTAGTGAGCTGCTTGACCACGTTGCTTCTGAGACGAACTGCACTTTATTGGGAATTCCCTTAGAGGATCAACATTATTTTCGCAAGCTGAGTCATATTGTGCAGATCGCCGATCCTAGCGATGTTGAAGAATTAGTCAGACAGTTTGAGCTACTGTACAGCTATGTCATGGAACATGTGCAGGGTAAAAGGCCACATACTAATGATGGTTTAATTGCCAAATTTTTGCAAAATAGGACTAACTGCCAGCCACCGCTCAGCGACGAAGAGTTGACGGCCATTCTGCTAGGTGCACTGCTTGGTGGTGATCAAAATACTCTGACAGTCATGACAAAAATTGTCTATGGCCTGCTCTGTATGACGGAGTTGTGGCAAAAACTACACGACGAACCGGCTCTAATCCCTATAACCGTTGAAGAAATGCTGAGGCTAACCAACCTCGGCAACACGTCTACCTTTCCACGTATTGCAAATCAAGAGATCCGCTTGACGACCGGTACTATCCCAGCAGGTTCCGCCATTCACGCAGATGTGATTCTAGCAAACCGCGATCCTGGTGTTTACGCTGAACCGCTGCTGATAAACCCTTATCGTGAAGGGAACCGCCACCTCCAGTTTGGCTATGGCATGCACAACTGCATGGGGCAAGAGCTTGTACGTTTAGAAATCAACACAGTGGTTAGCATTCTAACCCAGCAATTTCCTCAAATGAGACTGTGCCAAGACAAACTTCATTATTTGCGGTGGTGCGAAGGTATCGTGCTGCGTCGCCCAGACGAATTGCCGGTTATTCTTTAACTAATAGGAGCCACTATGTCCCAGAACCAAACTCAAAGCAGCGGAATGCTTTTATTTGCTATTTTGTTAGCGGTATTCGTTGTTCCGAGTTCTATTTCAGGAACGGCTATTGCATTACCATCCATTAGTGCAGATATGGATGCAAGCCTGTCGACGCTACAGTGGGTAGTAAATGCCTTTAACCTGATGTTTGCCTGCTTTACACTCTTTTGGGGAACTTTAGCCGATTCTTACGGGCGGAAAAAAGCCTTTTTGCTTGGTGCTGGCATATATACCGCAGCGTCAGTTGCATCGATGCTTGCTCCAAATGCGTTATTTCTTGACGTAGCACGTGCTTTTGCCGGGATCGGCGGCGCTGCGATCTTCTCATGTGGCAGCGCTATTTTGATCGCTCAGTTCGAAGGTAGTAAACGGACTCAGGCCTTCGCCTTTTTTGGAACCACTGCCGGTATTGGCATTACGTTAGGTCCGACTATCTCAGGTTTCATTCTTGACTTCATCAACTGGCGAGCTATTTTTGCTGTCCATGCAGTCGTACTAACAATGGTACTACTTCTTGCAACAGCTATTCCCAAGGACGCAGTTAGCAGCAAGAAATTCAGTTTCGATACTGCTGGAACCGTACTTTTTATCGCTAGCCTGATGCTGTTTATGCTGACCCTAGTGCAGGGCGCTCAATGGGGTTGGACCAATGCTAAAACGCTGTTACTATTGGCAACTAGTATCGTATTCGCCATCGGTTTTTATCTCTACGAGTTGCGTATTGATAATCCAATGTTGAATTTTGACCTATTGAAAAACCGTACCTTTGTTGGGTTAATCCTGATTCCGGTCGTTGCTAGCGTTATTTTTGTCACACTTTTAACATACTATCCAAGCTATTTGACTGGCGTAATGCAGTTGACACCTTCGAAAGCTGGCTTAATGATGATTTCTTTAACGTTGCCAGTACTCTTCTGTCCAATTTTGGCAGGCAAGATAGTTTCACGCGGCATCTCAGCCCGCTTGGTTCTGTTTATTAGCCTAGTTTCTTTTATTGCAGGTGGTATTATTTTAGCTGTTACCAGCCAACCCGGCAGTGAATTATGGTCGTTAGCGATACCACTTTTACTGATTGGTATCGGCATGGGGCTATCAGCAGGATTGGTTGACGGGGTGGCCTTAAGTAGTGTAGACCCCTCACAAGCAGGTATGGCTGCTGGGCTGCTTAACACACTTCGGTTAGGTAGTGAAGCGCTGGCAGTTGCGCTTTATGCTTCGCTACTAACATCCTATCTGACTGATTCTCTGCCAAGTCTGTTTGCTCAGTTTCACCCTTCAGCGTCCCAAATGTCTGACTGGGTTAGTGCTATTGCATCAGGCAACCTCGCGACCCCATTGAAAGACATTACTGATAGTAACCTGCTAACAGCTATTATTAATCAGTACCACGATGCGTTTATTTATGTTTTGAATATTCTTAACGTCGCAACTGTGGCGCTGTGCTTCTATATAGCATGGCTATTACTCAATAAGCACAGAGCCGAACAAGGGATATCAGCAAACGAAAATAGCTAATGTCAACCTGAGCGTAGGCTTCAGAGAGTGGCCTATATAACATTGAGCCACTCCTTTAATTACCAGTCCCAAACCACCTCCTTGTGAGGTGGTTATTTTCCTGTAAGGCTATATAACCTGAAGAAAACCCATGCCAGAAAACTCCAATTTACTCAAAACAAGTTAAGAAAGAATTCACGGACATGAGCTTTATGTATTCTAGCAGGTAACAGCAAAGCTTAGGTAAACAACGTGATCTCCGATCAGGATGAGTGCCAATATCGTTGGTGCTGATAGCCACGATAATGTGATTGATCTTAGCCGCTATCAGTAGAAGAAAAAGTGATTCAGGTACGCCAGTGCATGAGCTAGACACTTACGCTTTCAATGTGTCGAGATAGTCCGCCCATTTTTGCAGCCAAACCTTACATTCCGCCTCGTAAGTATGGAGGTTATAGGTGCCTTCGATACCCTTGCGAGAGTGGCCCAAAACGGCTTCTGCGACCTCACTGGGACATCCAAGTTTAGCCAAGCCAGTTCGCACGGTTCGGCGGAGGTCGTGCGGTGTCCAGTGAGGGATATCAAGCATTAAGCCTAAATTGCGTAACCTGTTTGAAGCTTCATTCAAAAAATGCTGAGTAATGGGTTTGTTGCGTCCGCGTGACGCAAATAAATGATAGGTTGAAGAAGAAGTTCTGAGTGACTCAAGGAAGTCTATTGCCTGTTTCGATAATTGAACATGCCGTTCACTGCCTGTTTTAGTTTCTCTCAGGTGGATGGTGCCTTTTTTAAAATCAACATTATCCCATGCCAACACACAGATTTCCCCAGTACGGCAACCTGTCAGAAGCGTCAACTGAAAAACATTTTTAATGTTTGATGGATAATAAGATATTGGCAACCACGTCAAAAACTGAGCTAGCTCTTTGTCTGATAGCACTCGTTTACCAGGCGTAGATGTCAGTTTCACTCTGGCTTGTGTCAGACTGGCTTTAGCTAGCAATGCCGGGTTAGCAAAGTTTTCATCCAGTTTGCCAAGACCTAGAGCAAACTCGTAAGCCGCACAGAGTTCGCGTAGAATAATTCCGGCAAGCACATTAGCGCCGCGTTGAACAACAGCCATAACTAGATCGACAACATCCTTACGGGTGACTTCCTGCGCAGGAGACTGGCCGATTTTATCCACCACATCTTTGGTTAAAGTTCTTCGGGTAGCGTACTGGTTTTGCTGTTTTCTGGCTCCCCGGATGATTTTGCTATCTTTCCCATGACGATCTTCAATATGCTGAGTCAAATACAGTTCAACCAAATCTTTGACGGTGAAAGCAGCCTTTTTCTCAGTGAGTTCCGTTTGCTGTTTGTGGTGTTTTTCTGCTTTAAGTTCATTGGCAGGGCAGCGGCCTTCATTCTTTACCTGCTTGAGCACGTGCAGTTCAGCACGAGCCTGCGCCAGTGAAATATTAGGGAAGTGGCCGATCTTAACTTGGGTGAGTTTGTGAGAGAGGACTGGTGTAGCGGTAGAAGAAAGTTTTTACTCCGGTAGCTCCACAAGTGAGCCTTAATCCTCGATTTTCGCCGGTATCAGCTTTGTCTTTGTCACCGGGTTTCATAGCTTCAATGGCTTTGGTTGACAGTGGTTTTTTCTCTGTTTTTTCCACCTAGCTGGCTCCATGTGTAGTCACTGTTGTATGACATACATTATACCATAGGCAAGCTTACAAGCTACATTTTGGCCTACATTAAAATGTAGGATTCAGTGGTTTTTAGTGGGATTTGATGGGACAACAAGAGATTATGACACCTTAATAAAATTGAACAAAATCAATAAAATAAACAACAAAACACTAGATAAAACAGATAGAGACAGGTACATATGATAGTAATTTATCAGGATGAACACATCATCGTGATCAACAAGCAAAGTGGGCTGCTCTCCGTGCCTGGCCGCTTGCCGGAAAACAAAGACAGCCTGATGACGCGTCTGCAGGTCAATTTCCCCGCTGCCGAATCGGTACATCGTCTGGATATGGCCACCAGCGGCGTTATTGTCGTTGCCTTGAACAAGGCTGCTGAGCGCGAGCTCAAACGCCAGTTCCGTGAACGTGAACCGAAGAAATCCTATATCGCGCGCGTTTGGGGACACATGGAACATGATGAAGGGTTGGTGGATTTACCACTGATTTGCGACTGGCCAAACCGGCCATTACAGAAAGTATGTTTTGAAACCGGTAAATCGGCGCAGACCGAATACCTGGTCCTTTCGCGTGACGCGGACGGCAGTACGCGGGTAAAACTGACGCCTATTACTGGGCGTTCACATCAGTTACGCGTCCATATGCTTGCATTAGGGCATCCCATTCTGGGGGACGGTTTTTACGCTCACCCGGAAGCTAAAGCGATGGCAACGCGCCTGCAATTACACGCGCAAGAACTGCGTATCACTCATCCAGCATTCCAGACTCCAATGCATTTTCGCGCCGAGCCGGATTTCTAGCCTTGATCAAAAGGGGCGCAACATATTGCCCCCCTTTTCACACTCAGCAGACTTACTTGAAGCCTTTCTCGCGTTTGATCAGATCATACGCAGCCTGGATTTCCTGCGCTTTCTGTTTGGCCATTTCCATCATCTGCGGTGGCAAGCCTTTCGCTACCAGCTTGTCGGGGTGATGCTCGCCCATCAGTTTGCGATAGGCTCTTTTAATTGTGGTTGCATCATCGCTGGTGCTGACACCCAACACTTTACACGCATCTTCCAGCGTAGGGCCTCGTTGCGTCTGCTGATAGCCACCATGGGAGTAGTTCCCCTGCTGTCCGCCACCAAACTGACGGCCGCCTTCCATCATGCTCAGGAACTGATCGAACTGTGCGCGTGAAATCCCCAGCTCTTCGGCAATCACATACAGCACCTGCCTTTCATTGGGATGCAGAGAACCATCAGCAAAAGCCGCCTGGATCTGAATTTCCAGAAACATGCGGATCAGATCAGAACGCCCAAAGCAGATACTGCGAAACTGCTGCAGCGTTTCACGTAACGGGAACTGGCTCTCTTTACCTTCGCGAAATGCATTTTGCGCTGCGGTACGGGCTTCGCCGTGCAATTGCAGGCGATCCATAAACAGGCTGGCTATCTGTATATCGGCTTCAGTCACCCGCCCTTTCGACTTGGTCAGGTGCCCCATAACCTGAAACGTGGTGCGGAAAAATAACGTCTGCCGCGTTTGTTGATCGGCAAAAAAACCGCGGCTGCGCTTGTTATTTCGCGCGGTATCGATCATATGGCCGACAATCAGCCCCAAAACTACACCCCAGAATCCTGCGCCAGACCAAATGGCAACAATCACTCCGAGCAGCTTTCCCCAATACTGCATAGATTCCCCAACTATCAATCATAATCCGCACATACCCAGGTATGCTATCAGAGAGACAAGTACCCACTCTGTTACTGTAACTTCACGTGCTTTGAGGAGTTCCCCCTCGGTTGCACGCAAGGGTTAAGGCGATTTTTTCCAAGATTTCGATTATCATACCTGTCATTTATCTCCGCGCCTAACGACGACGCTGTCGAATGGCGGTATTTAGCACTAGCGCAACCCTGATGAGTGATATAGTCTCTGACCGTTTGCCGGACACGACGCCTCTGATGACGGAACACCAAAATCGCGTATGAAAAAAAGCTTCCCAACACTGCTGGCCACGTTGATTTGGACGGCACTTTATAGTCAGCATGCGCTGGCAGATCTTGCCGAGCAATGTATGCTCGGTGTTCCAACTTACGATAGCCCTATCATCACAGGCGATCCCAATGAGTTGCCCGTCACCATACGTTCCAATGACTCACGTGCCGATTTTCCTGGTAGCGTGTTATTCACCGGTGACGTCTACATCGAGCAAGGTAACAGCACCCTGACCGCCAAACAGGTTGAGCTGAATCAAACGCAAAAAGACGGCCAGCCTGACCCTATACGCACCGTCACCGCCACAGGCGATGTGCATTACGCTGATAATCAGATAAAACTACAAGGGCCAAAAGCCTGGTCAAACCTGAATACCAAAGATACGGACGTCTATCAGGGTGATTATCAGATGGTAGGCCGGCAGGGGCGTGGTGACGCCGACAAGATGAAAATGCGTGGGCAAAATCGCTACACCATTTTAGAGAACGGTTCTTTTACTTCCTGTCTGCCGGGTGATAACAGCTGGAGCGTGGTGGGATCGGAAGTGATCCATGATCGGGATGAACAAGTTGCCGAAATCTGGAATGCTCGCTTCAAGATTGGCAAAGTACCGGTGTTCTACAGTCCCTATATGCAATTGCCGATAGGTAGTAAGCGCCGTTCAGGTTTCCTGATCCCCAACGCCAAATACTCCACCAACAGCGGCTTTGAGTTCATCCTGCCGTATTACTGGAACATTGCACCGAACTTTGATGCCACCATCACGCCGCACTATATGTCGCGCCGTGGCCTGCAGTGGCAGAACGAATTCCGTTATCTGGTTCAACCTGGTTTGGGCACTCTGGCGCTCGACTGGATGCCAAGTGACCGCCAGTTTGAAACTGATCATGGCGATGCCGACGACAGCAAACGTTGGTTGTTCTATTGGGGCCACAGCGGTGTAATGGATAAAGTATGGCGCTTCAGCATTGATTACACCAAGGTAAGCGACCCTTATTACTTCACCGATCTGGTTTCAAAATATGGTTCAACCACCGACGGTTATGCCACGCAGAAATTCAGTGCCGGTTATGCCGATGAGAACTGGGATGCCACGCTGGCATCGAAACAATTCCAGATTTTCAGCGGTATAGGTAACCAGAATGCCTACCGCGCCCAGCCACAATTGGATCTCAACTATTACCAGAACGATATTGGTCCGTTCGACTTGCGCACCTACGCTCAGGTGGCCAAGTTTTCCAGCGTGAATCCCAACAATCCGGAAGCTACCCGCTGGCATATTGAGCCCACACTCAATCTGCCATTGGTCAACAGTTGGGGAAGCTTGAATACCGAAACCAAGCTACTGGCTACACATTTCCAGCAGGATATTCCTAAAGGATTTGCGGCAGATTACGCCAGCCGTAGCCTCAATAGCCAGGCTCCAGAACTTGATGACTCGGTCAACCGCGTTATGCCACAGCTCAAAACTGACGGCAAGGTAGTGTTTGAACGCAGCATGGATTGGTCACAAGACTACACTCAGACCATTGAACCACGCCTTCAGTATCTTTATGTGCCCTACCGCGACCAAAGCAATATCTACACCTATGACTCGACCCTGTTGCAGACCGACTATTCTGGCCTGTTCCGCGATCGCTCATACAGCGGCCTGGACCGTATCGCTTCGCAGAATCGACTGGCAACAGGTATTACTTCGCGCATTTATGATGATGCGCTAATTGAACGTTTCAACGTTTCTGTTGGTCAAATCTACTATCTCAGCCGTTCGCGGACCGGGGATCAAATCAGTAGCTTTGACAAGAATGATGACACCGGAAGCGTAGTATGGGCTGGTGACACTTATTGGAAGATTGATGATCGTTGGGGCCTGCGTGGCGGTATGCAATATGATACTCGTCTTGCCAGCGTCGCTTTAGGCGATGGTGTAGTCGAATACCGTCAAGATGAGAATCGAGTGGTTCAGTTGAACTATCGTTATGCCAGCCCGGAATATATTTCGGCTACTCTGCCGGATATCAGTAACCCAGGTTATCAGGACGGTATTTCACAATTGGGCTTGGTCGCAAGTTGGCCGATTGCCGATCGCTGGGCCGTTGTTGGTGCCTATTATTATGACACCCGGGCGAAGCAGACCGCCAATCAGTTGGTCGGCTTGCGCTATAACACCTGTTGCTGGGCAGTCAATCTGGGGTACGAACGCAAGATCACTGACTGGGATTACGGTAACCAAACCAGTAAGTATGATAATAAGGTTTCGTTCAACATTGAATTACGTGGTTTGAGCAACGATCACAGCCTTGGTAGCTACGAAATGTTGCGCTCCGGTATTTTGCCATACCAGCGCGCATTCTGATTGTTAGTACATTGAAAAACGACAACTTTCACCCGCATTTGCGGACTAGATAATGGGAAATGTATGAAGAACTGGAGAACGCTTCTTCTCGGGTTGGTAGTTTGTGCCAATACCGCGTTCGCAGCACCCCAAGAAGTTGATAAAGTCGCTGCCGTCGTCGATAACGGCGTGGTACTTGAGAGCGATGTAAAAGGTTTAATGCAGTCGGTAAAACTCAATTCGCAGCAGTCTGGTCAGCAATTGCCTGACGATAAAACGCTGCGCCATCAGATCCTTGAACGTCTGATCATGGATAATATCCAATTGCAGATGGCACAAAAAATGGGGATCACCGTTTCCGATGCCGATCTGGATAAAGCGATTACCAATATCGCCGCCCAGAATAATATGTCGCTTGACCAAATGCGAAGCCGTCTGGCGTATGAAGGTCTGAACTACAATACCTACCGGGCGCAAATCCGTAAGGAAATGTTGATTTCGGAAGTTCGCAACAATGAAGTTCGTCGGCGTGTGACTATTCTGCCGCAGGAAGTTGAAGCATTAGCCAAACAGGTGGGCGCACAGAATGGCGGCGAGACAGACGTGAACCTCAGCCACATCCTGATCCCGCTACCAGAGAACCCATCCCAGCAGCAAGTGGATGAAGCCGAAGCGCTGGCAAAACGCTTGGTGGGTGAAATCAACGGAGGTGCGGACTTCGGCAAGCTGGCAGTGACCTACTCTGCTGATTCTCAGGCCCTGAAAGGCGGCCAGATGGGTTGGGGCAAACTGCAAGAAATGCCAACCTTGTTTGCAGAAAGGCTGATAAACGCCAAGAAAGGTGATGTTATTGGGCCTATCCGTTCCGGCGTTGGTTTCCATATTCTGAAAATGAACGACATCCGCGGTGGTACCCAGTCAGTTTCAGTGACCGAAGTACACGCGCGTCATATTCTGTTGAAAACCTCTGTTGTGATGACCGACGATCAGGCCAGGGCAAAACTGCAGGAAGCGGCTGAGTCTATCAAAAGTGGTAAAACCAAGTTTGAAGATGAAGCCAAAAAACTTTCTCAGGATCCCGGTTCAGCGCTGCAAGGTGGCGATCTGGGTTGGGCATCTCCAGACATGTACGACCCAGCATTCCGCGATGCACTGCTGAAACTGCAAAAAGGAGAAATCAGCCAACCGGTTCACTCCTCATTCGGCTGGCATCTGATTCAGTTGTTGGATACTCGTCAGGTCGATAAAACCGACGCAGCCCAGAAAGATCGTGCTTATCGCATGTTGTTCAACCGCAAGTTTGCAGAAGAAGCGCAAACCTGGATGCAGGAACAGCGCGCTGCCGCTTACGTGAAAATCCTCGATGGAAGCAATGCACAGCAATAAACGCATCGTCATAACCCCCGGCGAGCCAGCCGGGGTTGGGCCGGATTTGGTCACCGCACTGGCGCAACAGGATTGGCCTGTTGAACTGGTGGTGTGTGCCGATCCGGCCTTGCTGCTTGATCGGGCCCGCGATTTGAAGCTGCCGCTGACGCTGCGCGATTATCAAGCCGATCATCCTGCACAGCCACAACGTGCGGGCACCTTGACGGTATTACCCGTTACAGCTCCAGCGGGTGTGGTGGCTGGCGAACTCGACGTAGCCAACAGCGCATACGTGGTACAAACCCTTGCACGTGCCTGCGATGGCTGCCTGAATGGGGAGTTTGCTGCTCTGGTTACCGGGCCAGTGAACAAGGGGGTCATTAACGATGGCGGTATCCCATTCATCGGCCATACCGAGTTTTTTGCCGAGCGTAGTCACTGTGAACGCGTAGTGATGATGCTGGCCACAGAAGAGTTGCGTGTCGCCCTGGCAACAACCCATCTGCCCTTGCTGGCCGTTCCTGGTGCTGTCACCCAACAGAGTCTGTTTGAGGTGATCACCATTCTCGATAGCGATCTGAAAACCAAGTTCGGCATCGCACAACCGCAGATTTACGTCTGCGGCCTGAATCCTCACGCTGGGGAAGGTGGCCACATGGGGCGTGAAGAGTTGGACGTCATCATTCCTGCTCTCGAGATCCTCCGTGGCCGTGGTATCCACCTGGTGGGGCCGCTTCCCGCAGATACATTGTTCCAGCCGAAGTATCTGCAGCATGCCGATGCGGTCCTGGCGATGTATCACGATCAGGGTTTGCCTGTATTAAAATATCAGGGGTTTGGCCGTGCGGTAAATATCACGCTTGGCTTACCCTTTATTCGTACCTCGGTCGATCACGGTACCGCATTGGAATTGGCTGGCACCGGCACTGCCGATGCAGGCAGTTTCAAAACGGCCTTAAGTCTCGCCATTAAAATGATAATTAATTGTAATGAATAATAGAGTCCACCAAGGGCACTTTGCCCGCAAACGTTTTGGACAAAACTTTTTAACCGATCAGTTTGTCATCGACAGTATTGTCTCGGCCATTCATCCGCAGCCGGGTGAAGCCGTCATTGAGATTGGGCCGGGTCTAGGAGCATTAACCGAACCGGTAGGGGCACGTATGGACCGCATGACAGTGATCGAACTGGATCGCGATCTGGCGGCACGCCTGGCCAATCACCCACAATTAAAAGACAAGCTCACCATTCATCAGCAAGATGCCATGACGGTGAACTTCTCAGAAATGGCAGCCGAAGCAGGCCAACCGTTGCGCGTATTTGGTAACCTGCCGTATAACATTTCTACACCGCTGATGTTCCATCTTTTCAGCTATACTTCCGCTATTCATGACATGCACTTCATGTTACAGAAAGAGGTGGTAAACCGCTTGGTTGCAGGCCCGAACAGCAAAGCATACGGGCGTTTGACCGTGATGGCTCAGTATTACTGTAATATTATTCCGGTGCTGGAAGTGCCGCCAACCGCGTTTGCTCCACCACCCAAAGTGGATTCCGCCGTAGTACGTCTGGTGCCGCACGCCGTGATCCCTAACCCGGTCGGCGACGTGCGTATGCTAAGCCGTATTACTACTCAGGCGTTTAACCAGCGTAGGAAAACCGTCCGCAACAGTCTGGGTGATCTGTTCTCGCCAGAGCAGTTGACGGAACTCGGCGTCGATCCGACGCTCAGGGCTGAAAATATTTCTGTAGCGCAGTACTGTAAGCTGGCAAACTGGCTTTCAGCACAACAGGCTCCACAGCAATAAGGAGTAGTGATCATGATTGATTCGCCTCGTGTCCGTATTCAGGTTCAAAGCATCTATGTAGAAACACAATCAATACCTGAGGAAGAGCGTTACGTTTTCGCGTATACCGTAACAATCCGTAATCTGGGGCGTTTTGACGTGCAACTGCTGGGCCGTTACTGGTTAATTACCAACAGTAATGGTCGCCAGACCGAGGTTCAGGGCGAAGGTGTGATTGGTGAACAACCGATCATCAGGCCCGGCAGCGAATTTCAATATACCAGCGGTGCGGTGCTCGAAACACCGCTGGGTACCATGGAAGGCCATTACGAAATGGTTGATCACCAAGGTCAGCCATTCCGTACCGCTATTCCTGTGTTCCGCTTAGCCATTCCTACGTTGATCCACTAATATGTCGACATATCTTATCGGCGACGTTCATGGCTGTTTCGATGAACTCCAGTCGCTATTAGCGCAGGTTAATTTCGACCCACTGCATGACCAACTATGGCTAACTGGCGATTTGGTCGCTCGCGGTCCGGACTCCCTCAAGGTGTTACGTTATGTCCGTTCACTTGGCACTGCGGTACGAATGGTGCTGGGTAATCATGACCTGCATTTACTGGCTGTATATGCCGGTATCAGCCGTAACAAACCCAAGGACCGGATCACGCCGCTTCTGGAAGCCCCAGACGGCGATGAACTGGTCAATTGGTTGCGGCGGCAACCCGTGTTGCAGGTTGATAATGAGCGCAAGCTGATCATGGGCCATGCTGGCATTACCCCGCAGTGGGATATTGAAACCGCGCAAATGTGTGCTCGTGAAGTGGAAGCGGTACTCAGCAGTGACAGCTATCCGCTGTTTCTGGATTCAATGTACGGTGATATGCCAAACAATTGGTCTTCGGAGCTGAGTGGTCTATCACGCCTGCGTTTTAGCACCAATGCATTGACCCGCATGCGTTACTGCTTCCCTAATGGGCAACTAGACATGATCTGTAAAGATGCGCCAGGAGAGGCTTCGGCGCCGTTAAAACCCTGGTTTGATTTACCACGCTTGGTTGACCCAGAATTTACCATCGTTTTCGGTCATTGGGCGTCATTGGAAGGCAAAGGAACACCGGCAGGCATCATCGGCCTGGACACGGGCTGCTGCTGGGGGGGAGATCTGACCATGTTACGCTGGGAAGACAAACAGTACTTTACCCAACCTTCCAACCACCGCGATATGTTTGACGGAACCGAGTCGCAGACTGCGTTTTAGCCAAAAACACCATGAGCATCTGTTCAGACTGCAACAGATGCTCATTTCTGTTAGCCGCCTTAGCGGCGTTCTAAAATTTCAAAGCAATAGCTGTGGGAATTCAATGCGTCAGCGTCATGGAATTCGCTAAACGAGGTTTCCCATTCATCGGGTTCATAATCTGGGAAATAAGTGTCCCCACCTACTTCAGCATCAATATGCGTCAGATACAGCCGGTTGGCCCGTGGCAGGAACTGGTTATACACCCGCCCTCCGCCCATCACCATGACCTCTTCTGCATCGCCAACTGCTGCCAACGCCTCTTCCAGTGAGGTTACCCAAGTCACACCTGGATCAGTGTCTGGGCTACTGCTTAAAACGATATTATGACGGTTCGGTAACGGACGGCCAATTGACTCAAATGTCTTACGCCCCATAATTACCGGTTTATTCAAAGTATTACGTTTAAACCACGCTAAATCTGCCGGCAGGTGCCACGGCATGGCATTCTCCATACCAATGACGCGATCCGCCGCCAAAGCAGCAATCAGGCTGATAATCATTATTTAACCCTGTGTAGGCAGAAAAATTGCTCACACTATACGTAAAGCCCCAGCAACCGTCGATAGGCTAATCGAGCTATGTGAATATATAAGACGGGTCTTATTCTGATAAATACTATACCGTCGCCTTTCAAGTTGCATGGGTATGCAGCCAAATCCTTAGCCGATGTTACCTGATTGAGCGGAACACCGGTTAAACACCCGGGCGTTTGCGATACAGCCACAATCCCGGTACCGACAGGCCGATCGACAAAGCTCCCACGATAAAACAGGCTTTAAGGAAGTTAGAGATCATTAGCGACATCAGCGCCTCGCTGTAACCAAGATGCGAAATCTCCACCACACTGATCATCGCGGTATACGCCGAGATACCAGGAAACATGGGAATAACGGCGGCAACGGTGAAGACCTTTGGATGTGCGAGCAACCAACGCGACCAGTTAATCCCGATAACCCCGATCAAGATCGCAGCCAGAAAAGAGGCCCACTCGATATTCATGCCGAAATGCATCATCAGCATACGTGAACCATGCCCCAAAGCACCAAGCAAGGCACAGTAACGCAGCGCACGCATTGGCACATTGAATACCATAGCAAATCCCAACGCCGGCACAGCGGCTAGTAGCATGTCCTGCAAAAGCGCCCACAGCAGACTCATGACCACCCCCGTAAACCCCATAAAGACATGGCCATCACCACGCCGATACAGGTTGCCAGCGTCAACAGACTGGCCATGGCCCAACGGGCCAACCCGGTATTCACATGGCCTTTAAACATATCAGCCACCGCATTAATTAGCGGGAACCCCGGCACCAGCAACAAAACGCTGGCCGCCATTGAAACACTTGAGGTCTGGCTGAATATCGTTAATCGCAGCAGCAGGCCAGAAATCGATGTTGCTACAAATGCTGTCAGACAAAAATTAATCAGTGGATTCATATGGTGCGCAGTCAACACCTGGCGAACAAACATCGCACATCCACTCGCCATAAACGTTACGGCAAAAGCATCCATACCGCCGCCGTTGAGCATGCTGAAGCAACCACAAGACAACCCAACCATCAAAACGACCAGCCAGCGGGGATAACGTAGTGGACGAAGCTTTTCAAAGCGCCGAGCCACATCGTGCGCATCAGCCAAATGGTGTTCGGCGAGGATCACAATGTGCTGAACCTCAGTCACCATTTGCATGTTAATCCCACGATCGATGTTCTTCCGCGTCGTGGTCAAGCAAGCATCATTACTGATGGTGGTCAGCACCACTGCGTTGGCGGAGATAGAGCTTTCAACACAATCCATGCCCAGCGCCAGTCCTAAACGGGTGGATAATTGTTCCACGATCATGCTTTCAGCGCCGTGTTGCAGCAGCAGCAGCGCACACTGAATGCACAGACGGGTAATTTCCCGCTGTTGCCGGCTTACTCCCGGTATTTCTATGGTTAATTCCTGATTCATGTGACTCAACCGCTTTCCCTAATAGATGTTCATCATATAACCAAAGATTACAGCAATAGGTTGATGCGTATCAGGGGGAGTAGCTTTATTATCGGTGAGATAAAACCTTTTCCTCAGAGACTCCGCTTATGCTTGAAACCACACTCCTTGTCGCTAGTATTGCTACTCTGGGGATGCTCTCCCCAGGGCCCGATTTTTTCCTGGTAATCAAAAATGCGGCTCGCTATCAACGTCTGGCAGCAATGATGACGGCATTCGGTGTGATCTGCGGTGTTGCGACCCATATGTCCTACTGTGTTGCTGGCTTGGCCGTGGTGATCACCACCACACCATGGCTGTTCAACATGCTGAAATACGCTGGTGCGGTTTACCTGATCTGGATTGGACTGCATGCTTTGTTATCACGCGGTGGTGGTAACATCAACGTTAGCGAGCAGCCCCAACAATATGTCAGTCTGAAAAATGCATTTATGCAGGGGTACCTGTGTAATCTACTCAACCCGAAAGCCACCCTGTTCTTCCTTGCCGTATTCACTCAGATACTGCAAATCAATTCGGGTTTCGGTGAAAAGCTATGGTATGCGGGAATTATTTTTGGTCTTGCCGCAGTTTGGTGGCCCATTGTGGTGTTTTTGATCCAAAGTGGCCCG
Source organism: Serratia aquatilis (assembly GCF_044865145.1). Lineage (NCBI taxonomy): Bacteria > Pseudomonadati > Pseudomonadota > Gammaproteobacteria > Enterobacterales > Yersiniaceae > Serratia > Serratia aquatilis. Next base: position 4,365,736 of record NZ_CP173186.1, read on the forward strand.
GTTCGTCGGGGGTTGGAAAAAACACAAACGGTGGTCGACAAGCTGCTGGGTGGCATGCTTATTGCGCTGGGTGTTAAGGTGGCACTGAGTTAAGAACAGGTAAAGTACTGGGCAAGCGACTTCCCTTACCCAGTTCTCTCTTTTACCGCAAACTTTCCCCCTTCGCTTCTACCACTTCTTCTTCTGGCGCTTTACCGTCAATACTGCCTCGCCAGCCGGTTTGCTGCACACGGGACAGACGTTGCTGATCCTGTTCAATAGCTTCTACCAGCATATCTTTTGACCGTTGCAGGCTGGCAATACGGAATTCGGTATCCTCGTAGTTCTCCAACGTCTCTTCCAGCATCTTCAGGTTATAGCGGCGGAAGGTATCTGCTTTTTCCCGAGCTTCATAGGCGTCCAGCCCGAGTAATTCAAGGGTTTCTCGCCCAATCAGCAGAGAACTTTCAAAGGTTTCGCGCGCCGGTTTATCCACTCCCAAGCGCCGTAATTGATACCAGTGGCCCACATCGCGGGCTCGCGCCACCACTTTTAGATGCGGGAAGTGGCGTTTGACCAACTCTGTCAATTGCAGGTTAGCTTCAACATCATCAATGGCGTTAATCAGTATCTTGGCATGCTCTGCGCCTGCGGCTTCCAGCAGGTCGGCGCGGGTTGCATCGCCATAAAACACTTTAGTGCCGAATTTGCGCAGCGTTTCGATATGGTCGGGATCATGGTCCAGCACCACAGTACGCACACCATTCGCCAACAACATACGGCCTGCGATTTGGCCGAAACGGCCAAATCCAGCGATGATCACGCTAGCATTCTCTTCGTCGATAACATCTGCAGGGCGATCGTCTTGCGGGGTTTTCTTGGCCAGCAAAGTGGAGGCGACCAATAACAGCGGAGTGGCGGCCATCGAAAGTGCTACCGCCAGCGTCAGCGATTTGGCCCACTCAAGAGGTAGAACGCCAGCTATCTGCGCAGCGCCAAAAATCACAAACGCAAACTCACTACCCTGCCCCAGCAAAATGGCAAACAGCCCGCGTTGGCGCTTTGGTACACCAAGCATTGGTGCAATCAGCCACAACAGCAGCGCTTTTAGTAACATAAAACCGAACAGCAGCGAAGCGATCAACAATGGATGGCGAAACAAGGTGCCGAAGTCGATCGACATACCAACGCCAATAAAGAACAGACCGAGCAGCAGGCCTTTAAACGGCTGGATATCACTTTCCAGCGCATGGCGGTACTCAGAGCTGGCCAACAGCACGCCAGCAAGAAATGCCCCCATCGCCATTGAAAGACCGGCCATTTCCAGCAGAATACCGAAACCAAATACCAGAAACAGTGCCACGGCGCTAAATACTTCGCGCATTCCGGAGCGGGCGACAAAATGCAGCAAAGGTCGGGTAACGTAACGCCACAGCAGTATCACCACTGCCAGCGCGCCAACGACCTTGGTGGCCGAGAGCACAAAAGCGCCCAGCGTCGTTGCGGCACCGCTGTTTGACAATAGCGGGATCATCGCCACCAGCGGGATCGCTGCAATATCCTGAAATAGCAGCACCGCAAACGCACTGCGGCCTATCGGCGAAGGCATCAGGTTACGCTCACTCATCGCCTGCATGGCAATAGCGGTGGAAGAAAGGGCCAGAGTCAGGCCAATCAGTAAGGCAATTTTCCAATCCAGCCCCAGGAAATAGCAAAATACACTCAATACCAGGCCACAACCCACCATCTGGATACAGCCGCCGCCAAACACCGAAGACCGTAGTGTCCACAGCCTCTTGGGATCCAGTTCAAGGCCGATGATAAACAGCATCAGTACGACGCCTATCTCGGCAAAGGCCAGGATAGATTCGGCGTTAGACACCAGTTTCAACCCCCAGGGGCCAATAATACAACCTGCGATCAGATACCCCAGCACTGAGCCCAACCCCAGCCGCACGGCTATCGGCACCAATAAACCAGCGGCTCCCAGATAGATTAGCCCCTCAATCATCATCCCGTGATTATCCATGTGCGGATCCTTGCTCTGCGATTTGCTCACGGTGTTGCATAAGGTACTGCATCAGCCGATGGCGATAAGCTTCTCCAGCGGCTATCAGCGCCGGTTCATTACAGGTAAAGGTGCCATGCACCGCAAAATACGGCTGCCAGTTCATGCCGCAATAGATAGCCGTGGCCTGAAGAGGTTGGGCAAGTACCGCGAAGCTGGGGGAATCCCCCAATGCAAAATGCTGTTCATCGCCACCGCTGGTCACCGCCCATAGGCAGTCTTTCCCCATCAGGGCATTACCCTCGTGGCCATAAGCCCAACCGTGCTCCAACACTTTGTCGATCCACAGTTTCAGCAGCGGCGGCAAGCTATACCACTGCATCGGATGTTGCAGCACGATCATATCGGCACGTTCAAGCGCACGCTGTTCGGCTTTAATATCGATATCGAAATCTGGATACAGCTCATACAGAACACGGATCTCCACTCCTGGAATATCTTTTACTGCCTGTAAGAGTCGCTGGTTTGCATGAGAGTGACGGGGATAAGGATGAGCGTAAATAATCAGGATCATGGAGGCTTACCGTTTCATATCATTTTTAAAACATAGACCAATGGCACAGAATGACATTTTAAACAGGGATTGATAGCCGAAAATTTTATCGGTCATAGACAAATTGACAGATGAATGGTACCGAGAGGTAGCACAGAGAGGGAAGAGATTTTGTGGCAGATTTATTCGAACACCCGCCCTAGCCGAGACCAAGGCGGGTTATTCAGTTTACTTACCGATGCGCGCGTGCAACTCCTGTACTGAAGTTACCTGCTCGGTAGGATCCGCTCTCAACGCCATTGCGGTGGCAAAGCCGCCGTTCATCGTGGTGTCGTAATGCACTTTATACTGCAGTGCACTGCGGCGGATCAGCTTGGAGTCCTCAATTGCCTGACGGCCTGCGGTGGTATTGACGATGTAAGTGTATTCACCATTCTTGATACGATCCTGAATGTGTGGACGCCCTTCATGCACCTTGTTGACCAGACGCGGGTTAATCCCTGCTTCGCCAAGCACTACAGCGGTACCGTGCGTCGCATCCAGCTCAAAGCCCTGCTTGAGCAGGCTGGCGGCTAAATCCACCACGCGGGCCTTATCGCCTTCACGCACCGAAAGCAGCGCACGTCCCTGTTTCTTCATCCCTGAGTTACTGCCCAGCATCGCTTTGGAGAAAGCTTCAGCAAAGGTGTGGCCAACCCCCATCACTTCGCCGGTCGAACGCATTTCTGGCCCGAGAATAGGGTCAACGCCCGGGAACTTGTTGAAAGGCAGTACCACTTCTTTCACCGAATAATAAGGAGGGATAACCTCTTCGGTCACTCCCTGCTCAGTCAGCGATTTACCCGCCATGACTCGCGCAGCCACTTTCGCCAGCGGCACACCGGTAGCCTTGGAGACAAACGGCACGGTACGTGCTGCACGCGGGTTCACTTCAATCAGGTAAACTTCGTTGTTTTTCACCGCAAACTGCACGTTCATCAAACCACGTACCTGCAGCTCGAAAGCCAGTTTTTCAACCTGCTGACGCATCACGTCCTGGATCTCTTTACTCAGGGTGTAAGCAGGCAGCGAACATGCGGAGTCACCGGAGTGTACGCCGGCCTGTTCGATGTGCTCCATAATGCCGCCGATCAGCACGCGCTCGCCGTCACAGATTGCATCCACATCCACTTCAATTGCGTCATCAAGGAAGCGATCCAGCAGTACCGGGGCATCATTCGACACGCTGACCGCATTCTGGAAGTAGCGGCGCAGGTCGATTTCGTCATTAACGATCTCCATCGCACGGCCACCCAGTACGTATGATGGGCGTACCACCAACGGATAACCGATTCCCGCAGCCTTCTCTACTGCCTGTTCGATGGTTGCCACGGTGGCGTTGGCAGGCTGTTTCAGACCCAGGCGATTGACCGCCTGCTGGAACCGCTCACGGTCTTCCGCACGGTCAATGGCATCTGGGCTGGTACCGATAATCGGTACACCGGCCGCTTCCAGCTCACGTGCCAGCTTCAGCGGGGTTTGCCCGCCGTATTGCACGATCACGCCTTGCGGTTTCTCGATACGGACGATTTCAAGCACGTCTTCCAGCGTAACTGGTTCAAAGTAGAGGCGATCTGACGTGTCGTAATCGGTAGAAACGGTTTCCGGGTTACAGTTGACCATAATGGTCTCGTAGCCGTCTTCACGCAGGGCCAAAGAAGCGTGCACACAGCAGTAATCGAATTCGATACCCTGTCCGATACGGTTTGGCCCACCGCCGAGTACCATCACTTTCGGACGATCGTTGGTCGGGTTGGATTCGCACTCTTCTTCATAGGTGGAGTACATGTAGGCGGTATCGGTAGCAAACTCAGCCGCACAGGTGTCCACTCGCTTATAAACCGGGTGCATGTTGAAGCTGTGACGCAACTTGCGGACTTCGTTTTCCGAAACGCCAGCCAGTTTGGCCAAGCGGGCATCGGCAAAGCCTTTGCGTTTTAATGTCCGCAGGAAATCTTCATTCAGACCATTGATGCCCTTTTCGGCAACCTGCTCTTCCAGGCGTACCAATTCTTCGATCTGCACCAAGAACCAGCGGTCCACGTTGGTTAGATTGAAAACCCCATCAACAGACATACCGGCGCGGAAAGCATCGGCGATATACCAGATACGATCTGAACCGGCATCTTTCAGTTCGCGGCGGATCTTGGTCAGCGCTTCAGGATCGTCCAGACTCACTTTCGGATCGAAACCGGTAGCACCAACTTCCAGGCCACGTAGCGCTTTCTGCAAAGATTCCTGCTGGGTGCGGCCAATAGCCATCACTTCGCCGACAGATTTCATCTGTGTGGTCAAACGGTCATTGGCACCGACAAATTTCTCGAAGTTAAAACGAGGAATTTTGGTCACAACGTAGTCGATAGAGGGCTCAAACGAGGCTGGTGTACGGCCACCGGTAATGTCGTTCATCAGTTCATCGAGGGTGTAACCCACCGCCAGTTTGGCAGCGATTTTAGCAATCGGGAAACCGGTCGCTTTCGATGCCAGTGCCGAAGAACGGGATACACGTGGGTTCATTTCGATGACGATCAAACGACCGTTTTTCGGATTCACCGAGAACTGCACGTTGGAACCGCCGGTTTCAACGCCGATCTCACGCAGCACCGCCATCGAGGCATTACGCATGATTTGGTATTCTTTGTCAGTCAACGTCTGTGCGGGTGCAACGGTAATCGAGTCACCGGTGTGGATGCCCATCGCGTCAAAGTTTTCGATGGAGCAGACAATGATGCAGTTATCATTCTTATCGCGCACCACTTCCATCTCGTACTCTTTCCAACCGATCAGCGATTCGTCAATCAGCAACTCTTTGGTCGGCGACAGGTCCAGACCACGCTCACAAATCTCTTCGAACTCTTCGCGGTTATAGGCAATCCCTCCGCCGGTTCCACCCATGGTAAATGAAGGGCGAATAATGCACGGGAAGCCGACATCAGCAGCCACCGCCAACGCCTCTTCCATATTATGGGCAATACCGGAACGCGCCGTATCCAAGCCGATCTTCTTCATGGCAATGTCGAAACGGCGGCGATCTTCAGCTTTGTCGATGGCATCGGCGGTTGCGCCGATCATCGTTACACCAAATTCTGCCAGTACCCCCTGGCGCTCCAACTCAAGCGCACAGTTCAGGGCTGTCTGCCCGCCCATGGTCGGTAACACCGCATCGGGGCGCTCTTTTTCAATAATCTTGCGTACCACTTCCCAGTGAATAGGCTCGATATAAGTTGCATCAGCCATTTCAGGGTCGGTCATAATGGTTGCTGGGTTAGAGTTGACCAGAATAACGCGATACCCTTCTTCACGCAGCGCTTTACACGCCTGGGCACCAGAGTAGTCGAACTCACACGCCTGGCCGATGACAATCGGGCCAGCACCGAGGATCAGGATGCTTTTTATATCTGTACGTTTTGGCATGGCTAAAATGGCTCCTGATGCTGATTATTTGGCGTTGGTACGGTAAGTCTCAATCAGTTCGATAAAGTGATCGAACAACGGCGCGGCATCGTGCGGACCTGGGCTGGCTTCAGGATGCCCCTGGAAGCTGAACGCCGCTTTATCCGTGCGATGTATCCCTTGCACCGTGTGGTCAAACAGGGATTTATGCGTCACCCGCAGATGAGCTGGCAGAGCATGTTCATCCACAGCAAAACCATGGTTTTGCGCGGTGATCATCACGGTATTGTTATCCAGATCTTTTACCGGATGGTTACCGCCGTGGTGACCAAGCTTCATTTTCATGGTTTTCGCACCACTGGCCAGTGCCAGCAGTTGGTGGCCCAGGCAGATACCGAATACCGGAATATCCGTTGCCAGGAACTGTTTGATAGCGGTAATTGCGTAGTCACAGGGCTCCGGATCGCCAGGGCCATTGGAGAGGAAGATACCGTCCGGGGCCATTTTCAAAACCTCTTCCGCAGAGGTTTGTGCAGGCACGACGGTCAGACGGCAACCACGATCCACCAGCATACGCAGGATATTGCGCTTCGCACCGAAATCGTAAGCCACCACATGGTAGGGCAATTCGCCTGCAGTTTTAGCCTGAGGTAAGTCGCCTTCCAGAGTCCAACTCCCCTGTTGCCAAGTGTAGGCTTCTTTGGTGGTGACCTCTTTGGCCAGATCCATCCCTTTCAGGCCGGGGAACGCTCGCGCTTTTTGCAGCGCCAGTTCGGCATCGGTCACATCACCCGCAATGATGCAGCCATTTTGTGCACCTTTCTCACGCAATAGACGCGTCAATTTGCGGGTATCGATATCGGCAATCGCCACAATGTTATTGCGCTTGAGGTATTCCGATAGCCCTTCTTCGTTGCGGTAGTTGCTGGCAATCAGAGGAAGATCGCGGATGACAAGGCCTTGAGCATGAACAGCGGAGGATTCTTCGTCGGAAGCATTGGTGCCGACATTGCCAATATGGGGATAAGTAAGAGTAACGATCTGGCGGGAGTAGGAAGGATCAGTGAGGATTTCTTGATAGCCGGTCATCGACGTATTGAAGACCACTTCCCCCACTGCCGTACCTTGCGCCCCAATGGCCCGACCGTGGAATTGGGTTCCGTCTTCCAGAACCAATAGCGCTGACTTATTCAAAACACCCTCCGAGGAATAATAAATCACAATATTTGCATATTAATTCAGAAATCGCGATCTAAATCAATGCAAAAACCGCCCTCAAGGCTAATTTTTGGCAAATTGGGCGCATTTTAATGATGAGTGCTACGTTTGTCTACACAAAGCACAATTTTTTATCACAATTTTGCCGCCCTTAGGTTCAAACTGGCTTCACAGCCATAAAAACATATAGAAACTTGGCTTGGTAAACGGTTGCGAGGCACAATGACAGAAAAAAATGCTTAAAACAGCTAAAATCGGCCGACCTCAAACAAAAAATAGCTTTCAGATAGGAAAAATAGAGAGGTAACCATAAAAAACGCAGTACTCAGCAAAATATCAATTCGTAACCAATATTTTCATGGTTAAAAAAAAGGGTAATAAAATTATCACCCTATTATCATAGTATTATGACCAATTTCACCACATCATATTGGCATCAAGATCACTATAACTGTTCTAAACCAAGCACATCTCGCATATCAAACAGCCCTTTTTGCTGCTTTGACATCCAGACAGCGGCACGTACCGCGCCATTGGCAAAAGTCATACGGCTCGATGCTTTGTGAGTAATTTCCACTCGCTCGCCAATATCTGCAAACATAGCGGTATGTTCACCCACAATATCCCCTGCGCGGATGGTGGCAAAACCGATACTCTTAGGATCGCGCTCACCGGTGTAACCTACACGTTGGTAAACCCCGCACTCTTTTAAATCACGGCCTAACGCACCAGCAATCGCTTCGCCCATAGCCAGAGCCGTGCCAGAAGGGGCATCAACCTTGTGGCGGTGATGTGCTTCGATAATTTCGATATCGGTATAATCGCCCATGACCTTGGCGGCTTTTTCTAGCAGTTTGAGCACTACGTTAACACCAACGCTAAAGTTGGCAGCAAATACGATACCAATCTGTTGTGCCGCAGCCTGGATCGTCGCTTTACCCGCATCGTCAAAACCGGTGGTGCCAATGATCATGCCTTTCTTATGTGCCACGCAGAATGCCAGATGGGCTAAAGTGCCCTCAGGACGGGTGAAATCGATCAGGATATCGAAATCACTGGCCACGTTATCCAGGCTATCGCTGACGGTTATCCCCAGCGCACCAACACCGGCCAGTTCCCCAGCCTCGGTACCCACCAAGCTTGAGCCTGGGCGCTCTAGTGCTGCCCCCAATACCACACCTTGCGCCTGCTGCACGGCCTGGATGAGTTGGCGCCCCATACGGCCACCGGCCCCCGCAATTGCAATGCGGATCTGTGAATCTGTCATGCTTATCTCTCTTATTGGTCAGAAGCCAATCCTCGGCTATTGGTGCAGAGTAACTTCCTCACCTAATCACTACCAGAGGATTTCATTGCGGATTAGAAAATTATGATATTAGTGACATTTCATCAGCAACGCTGTCAATTGATTAACAATATTCCGCTGAAAATGGGGGCGCCTTCCTGCATAATCATGCACTACTTATGCATTCACATGAATGCGCGCAAAAACTCAATTTGAGGTTGATGACAAAGTCGCCTTCTGACCCGAGATACCCGGGCCTAGCGCACCGAGGGGCGCTCCGACGGCTTACGCCGTTACGACCCCATCGGCACGCTCTCCCTAATAACGGGGTTTGTCAGCAGTCTGAATTTTGTTCTTTCTATTTCTGTAAATGCAAAACGGGGAGCCTAGGCTCCCCGTTGTTTAATCCCATCCGGCTATCAGTCGATCTGCTTGATATCTACCCGTAGCTCTTTCGGGACTTCAAATACGATATTTTCTTCGCGACCACTGATTTCGTGAACGTCTTTGCAACCTAACGCCAACAAACGACTGATTACATCCTGAACCAGCACATCTGGGGCAGATGCTCCTGCTGTCACACCAATGTTGTTAGCGTCTTTCAACCAGACTTCCTGAATATCTGCCGCAGAATCGATCAGGTAAGCCGGTTTGCCTACACGCTGCGCCAGTTCTGCCAGACGGTTGGAGTTTGAGGAGTTTTTGGAACCCACAACTAGCACTACATCGGCATCGCCCGCCAGACTACGAACGGCTTCCTGTCTGTTGGTGGTGGCATAACAAATATCGTCTTTACGCGGCCCGATAATATCCGGGAAACGCTTGCGCAGTGCGTCGATCACATCGGAGGTATCATCCACTGACAGCGTGGTCTGCGTCATAAAGCACAAGTTATGCTCATTCTTTACCTGCAGCTTCAAGACATCCTCTGGTGACTCTACCAAGTACATGCCCCCTTTAGGGTTGCTGTACTGGCCCATGGTTCCTTCCACTTCTGGATGCCCGGCATGGCCAATAAGGATCGCTTCGGTTCCTTTACGGCTGGCACGCGCCACTTCCATATGTACCTTGGTCACTAACGGACAGGTAGCATCAAACAGCATGGTAAGATCGCGCGCTTTGGCTTCAGCCCGAACGGCTTGTGAAACACCGTGCGCAGAGAAGATCAGGATCGAACCATCCGGCACTTCCGCGATCTCTTCGATAAAGACCGCGCCACGTTTTCGCAGGCTATCTACCACATAGCGGTTGTGTACCACTTCGTGGCGTACGTAAATAGGCGCTCCATAAATCTCCAGCGCCCGTTCCACAATGCTGATAGCACGATCCACTCCCGCGCAAAAACCTCGTGGGTTAGCCAGCAATATCTGCATGCTTTGCCTCCTGATGAGGGTCGATCTCCAACACTTCGATATCAAACGTCACCGCATGCCCTGCCAGCGGATGGTTGAAATCAACGGTGATAGAGTCGTCTGCCACTTCACGCACCATACCAGGCATCTCGCTACCATCCATTGCCGTAAACAGCATGATGGTGCCAACTTCCGGCACCCCCGTTTCGGTAAAGTCACGGCGCGAGAAGAACTGGACCAAATCAGGATTCTCGGTACCAAACGCCGCTGATGGCTGCAGAGTAAAGGTACATTTATCCCCTGCCCGCAGCCCGAGCAACTGCTGCTCGAGCGGCGCAGACAGGCTACCATCACCCAAACGGAACAACGCCGGCTTGCCGCTAGCATGAGTTGATTCGGCGGTCGTTCCATCAGCCAGTTTCAGCGTAAAATGCGCCAGCAATGTACTATTGTTGTTAACCTGAGCCGTCATATCACTTACCTTCGCTCTTGACACTTTTCTTCGCTGGCAAGAACCCTTCCAGTATGATCATCGCTGCACCGACGCAAATAAAGCTGTCGGCAAGATTGAAGGTCGGGTAATGCCAGTTTCCGATGTAAAAGTCGATGAAGTCGACCACAAAACCATGCCATAAGCGATCAAACAGGTTACCGAGGGCTCCACCGATAATAAAGGCATAGGCAATGTTGTTCAGCTTCTGCTGGGCACTGCTGCGATACATCATCACCAACAACGCCACCACGATAGCAATGGCGATGCCGGCAAAGAACCACCGCTGCCAACCATCGTGATCCGCCAGGAAACTGAACGCTGCACCGTAGTTACGTGCATAGTACAGATTGAATGACGGGAACAGCGGCTGGCTCTGGCCCAGCACGAAGTTATTCAGGATCCACTGTTTACTGGCCAGATCCAGCACCAGCACCACAACTACCAACCACAGCCAGCGCAAGCCGGTCGAACTTATCGGTCTACTCATCAGGCGCTTGTTCTCAGGCAAAGTTACGTTTTTCGCCGTCGCCGGCTACGTTAGTGACACAACGGCCACAGAGATCTGCATGTTCTGCCACCTGGCCAATGTCGGTGGTGTAATGCCAGCAACGCGGGCATTTCTCACCAGCAGCGGTACTGAACGCAATTTTCAGCCCTTTCATCAGTTCACTTTGCTGTGCATCCGCTGGAGCATCCGCAAGCGGTGCTACGCTGGCTGCCGAGGTCAATAAGACAAAACGCAGTTCATCCTGCAGGCTGTTCAGGCTCTCGGCCAAGTCGCCGTCGGCATACAGTGTTACCGCGGCCTCCAAGGAACCGCCAATGCGCTTATCTGCACGAGCCTGCTCCAGCACCTTGTTCACTTCGCCGCGAACTTTCAGCATCTCGGCCCAGAAAGTATCATTCATGCCTTCGCCGTCAGCCAGATCGAACAGGCCATCGTACCACTCTTCGGTAAACACGAACTGTGCACGCTTACCCGGCAGGAAGCCCCAGATTTCATCAGCGGTAAACGACATGATCGGTGCCATCCAGCGGACCAGCGCTTCTGCAATGTGGAACAGAGCTGTCTGGCAGCTACGGCGGGCTACGCTATCGCTCTTCGCGGTGTATTGGCGATCTTTAATGATATCCAGATAGAAGGAGCCCATTTCCACCGAGCAGAACTGCATCAGGCGCTGTACCACTTCATGGAAATCATAGTTGGCATAGGCTTGCTCAATGTCCTGTTGTGCCGCCAAGGCGCGACCTACAGCCCAACGATCCAGTGTCACCATCTCATCCGCCGCCACACAGTCGGTGCTTGGATCAAACCCATTCAGGTTAGCCAGCAGGAAGCGCGCGGTATTACGGATACGGCGATAGGAATCGGCCGCACGCTTGAGGATCTCGTCGGAAACCGCGATCTCACCGGTATAATCGGTAGAAGCGACCCACAGACGCAGGATATCCCCTCCCAACTTGTTCATCACGTCCTGTGGACTGATGGTGTTGCCAATGGATTTGGACATTTTGCGGCCCTGACCATCAACGGTAAAGCCATGAGTCAGCACTTCTTTATAAGGGGCTTTCCCTTTCATAGCCGTTGAAATCATCAACGATGACATGAACCAGCCACGGTGTTGGTCGGAACCTTCCAGATACATGTCGGCGCCGTGCCCATTGAATTCTGGGCGCACATCCACCACCGATGAATGCGTTGACCCGGAGTCAAACCATACATCCAGCGTATCTGGCACTTTGACATAATCAGCCGCATCTACACCGAGGATCTCGGCAGCGTCCAGATCCCACCATGCCTGGATCCCGTCTTGCTCGACACGCTTGGCCACTTCTTCCATCAGCTCTACGCTGCGCGGATGAAGCTGCTCGGTATCTTTGTGGACAAACAGCGACATAGGCACGCCCCAAGTACGCTGACGGGAGATACACCAGTCCGGGCGGTTTGCTACCATCGTTTCGATGCGCGCCTGGCCCCATTCCGGGATCCACTGCACGCCTTTGATCTCTTCCAGCGACTGCTTGCGTAAGCCATTCTGATCCATGCTGATGAACCACTGCGGCGTAGCACGGAAGATGATTGGCGTTTTGTGACGCCAGCAGCACGGATAACTGTGCTGCAATTTCTCAACGTGCAGCAATGCGCCTTTTTCACGCAGCAGCTCAACGATCATATCGTTGGCCTTGAACACGAACTTGCCGTCCAGAGATGGATAAGTGCCCGTTAGATAGCAGCCGTTTGGCCCAACCGGGTTGGCAACTTCAAGACCGTATTTCTGGCCGATGACAAAGTCGTCCGGCCCGTGGCCTGGAGCGGTATGAACCGCGCCGGTACCGGCGTCCAGCGTGACGTGCTCGCCAAGTACAACGGGTACGTCAAAACCCATGAACGGGTGGGTGAAACGCATCAGTTCCAGATCGCTGCCTTTGCAGCTACCCAACACTTCCCAGTGGGGAATGCCCGCGCGCTTCATTACGCTCTCAACCAATTCAGCCGCCAGGATCAAGCATTGGCCTTCTACCTGCACCAGTTGATAGACAAACTCCGGGTTCAGCGAGATAGCACGGTTGGCTGGCAACGTCCAAGGTGTGGTTGTCCAGATCACCAGAGAAACTGCGCCATTGACGCTGCTAGCACCAAATTTGGCTGCTACAGACACCGGATCGACAGCATGGAAAGCCACGTCGATGGATGGCGAGGTTTTATCGTAATATTCAACTTCCGCTTCCGCCAGGGAAGAACCGCAGTCCGTACACCAGTGCACCGGCTTGGCACCTTTCAACAGATGACCATTGCTGATGATCTTACCGAGTGCACGGATAATGTTAGCTTCGGTTTTGAAGTCCATGGTCAGATACGGGTGTTCCCAGTCGCCAAGGACCCCCATACGGATAAAGTCTTTTTTCTGGCCTTCTATCTGCTCAGCGGCATATTCACGGCATTTCTTGCGGAACTCTGCTGGCGTCAGCTTCTCACCCGGTTTGCCATATAGCTGCTCAACCTTGAGTTCGATCGGCAAGCCGTGGCAGTCCCAGCCAGGAACGTAAGGCGAGTCGAAACCTGCCATTCCTTTAGACTTGATAATAATATCTTTGAGGATCTTGTTTACCGAGTGACCAATATGCAGACTGCCATTCGCATACGGAGGGCCGTCATGCAGAATGAAGGATTTCTTACCCTTTTTGGCAGCCCGAATAATCCCGTACAGCCCCTGTTCATTCCAACGGTTGAGCATGCCAGGTTCGCGCTTGGCGAGATCGCCGCGCATCGGGAACCCTGTTTCCGGCAAGTTCAGGGTATTCTTGTAGTCACTCATTAGATTCTCGATCTCGTTTCGGTTCGTAAGATTAAGCCAGTGTCTGTAGCCCAAAAAACTTCCGGGCAGTCACCACATCATTGGCGATTTGTTGCTTCAGCGCATCGAGCGAAGCAAAACGCTGTTCATTGCGCAATTTCGCGCGGAGCACCACATCCAGATGGCGCCCATATAGATCTATTGTGATATCCAGCAAATGCACTTCCAGTTGCTGGCGCACGCCAGCCACGGTAGGACGCGTGCCGATATTGGCCACGCCTGGTAAAGGCTCAGCGCCCAGGCCATAAACGTCAACGGCATAAACCCCACTGACAGGGGCTACCAGGCGTTTAAGCGGCAGATTTGCCGTCGGGAAACCGATGGTTCGCCCGAGCTCATCGCCATGCACCACGCGCCCTGAAATACTGTAAGGATGCCCAAGCAGCTTCTCAGCCAGTGGCAGGTCATCGTCACGCAACGCATTACGAATGGCGGTGCTGCTGATGCGCTGGTTGCCTTCACGGAAAGTAGGTGTACTGACCACCTCAAAGCCATATTCCGCCCCGGCCTTCTGCAGCAGAGGGTAATCCCCCGTGCGGCCAGCACCAAAACGGAAGTCATCACCTACCATCAGGAATTTCACACCCAGTTTATCCACCAACAGCTCAGAGACAAACGTCTGTGCGGTATTAGCGGCAAAACGAGGATCGAATTTAACGCACAACAGGTAGTCAACCCCGGTTTGCGCCAGATATTTAGCCTTGTCACGCAGGCGCGTAAGGCGGGCTGGAGCCTTATCCGCGGCGAACAGCTCCAACGGCTGCGGCTCAAAGATCATGACGATCACCGGCAGACCGAGGCGTTGCCCCTCATGTTTCAATTGCTCCAACAGCACCTTGTGACCACGATGTACGCCGTCAAAATTGCCGATGGTGAGCACACAACCATGGTGGCGTGCTCTGATGTTATGGATGCCGCGAATTAGCTGCATAGCTGGCTCAAAACGGTGGAAATCGGCGGATTATACCTTGTACAGCGGTTAAGGTTAACCCGCGATTGTTTTGTTTGACGTAATAGCCATACCATACCGGAGCAAAATCACCTTCACCACCGTTAATCCACATCAATGCGTGCTATATTGTAGCTGGCCGATCTTAGGCGGCAGCCTGAAAAACGACAGGGGGATCCCCTGGCAGGGGCTTGCGGAGTATAATGCACAACGTGTCGCGATTTTTATTGCGAAACACTGTATTCCCATAGCCGAAGCTGGTAAAATCCTGCGCCATCACAACATAGCAAGTGCCGCCCGTACAAACGGCGCTTATTTGCACAAATCCATTGACAAACGAAGGCTAAAAGGGCATATTCCTCGGCCTTTGAATTGTCCTCAATAGATATTTTGGGAGTTTGACCTTGGCTAATATCAAATCAGCTAAGAAACGCGCCATACAGTCTGAGAAACGCCGCAAGCATAACGCTAGCCGTCGCTCAATGGTGCGTACCTTCATCAAGAAGGTAGACGCAGCTATCGCATCTGGCGATAAAGCAGCAGCAGAAAGCGCATTTCTCGTAATGCAACCACTTGTGGATCGCCAGGCAGCAAAAGGTCTGATCCATAAAAACAAAGCAGCGCGTCATAAGTCAAACCTGACTGCACGTATCAACGCAATGCAATAAGCCTTGCGTTGGCTGCTTGTTAAAAAAACCGGTCAAGGCCGGTTTTTTTACGCCTGAGGCGTGAAAAACGTTATGAAATCCTTGTTGCTCACACGCTGATGCAGGATCGTTCGTTAGGCAAAATCTTCACTCAAGACTTCACATAACAGACTGGTCCGGCACTCACGCAAAAACTTCCCCACCTTCCCGTTTTTTACATTCTATTGCACAGAATAAAACCAGTAACGGTATTGTTAATAATATATTTCACCTTTCAAAAAAGCTTAAAAATAAATATACAGCTCATTAAATGCATTACTAATAATATCAGTTACCAGTTAGTAACATTTATTAATTATCTTTTATTATAATATATAAAATAATTTAAAACGATCGAGTTTATTGATCATAACTCTAGCTTTTGCTATCCTTTCCGCACACATCGCTCGATGTAAATCAATGGGATAAGGAGTTCATCTTGACTAGCTATAGATATAAAATATTTAGTGCTCTTAACCATAAAGGTAAAACTTTGTGTAAGGTGAATATCTTCCAGCAAGAGAATACGATTAAGGCAGCGATAATATCAGGTTATAAAATAAAATTAACTTTACTGCTTTTTCTTGTTTTGCTTGGGAAGCAAACCGCCTATGCCAATGTGCCAAATACCATGTGGGCTAATCCTGGGGAAAATGATTTTATCGTAGAGATGGGCAATATATCTTTCCCGAGCTACCTAGCAGGAACTACCGTGATGGCATACTACGTATCGCAAGTTGATCCCAGTGGCTATGCCGTGTACTATGATAATGAGACAGGTAAAAGTGCTGTCGCCATCTATGGTTTAGTAGACTCCCTTCTTCCTGTTTCCGATATCAATCCCGGTTATCTAAAATTGAATGACTTTCTTGACATAAAGATTTTTATTTTACCGGGCGGAAGATTGGATTCTTGGTTTTTTATGGGCTCCTACGCTATGCCTAAAGGTCATCACAGGACTCAACCGTGGGGGTTTGGACTCAATGGATACTTATCCTTAAGACTCCGTAAGGATGTTATTGGTGGCGCTGTAATAATGCCACGAGACCAGGTAGTTGCCTCTAATTTTTTTCTCTCAATGTATGTCAGCGGGATGGCAGAAATTCCACGAAACCCACTCCCAGTTTTTCGCATCATTCTTAAAGGGCAAACGCTTCCAGTACCTGTACAATGCAGTATCCAGGCTGATAAAAGGGATGTGGATTTTAGAGATCTAAGCAGTACAGATATTACCCTGGACGGTAGCCGCTATGGTCAGGAGATCCAACTCACTTACCGTTGCAACACCCCACGTACCTTGCCGATAAAAATCAATATGCTCGCTGATAACAGCACCTTCTCCAGCAATTATATCGCGACCAGTAATCCCGATCTGGGCATCGTGGTGAAACACAGCGGTAAAACGGTTAAACCCTGGACTAGTTTTGACACTATGTTAGTTGATGGCACAGGAAGCGATCGTCTCTATGTTGCCCCGGTAAAAAACCCTACGGCCAAAACGATAGCAACCGGTGACTTTACCGCCAATGCCGTTCTGGTACTTTCCATTCAGTAATAAAATTTTTTTATTAAATTTATCTACCGGCACTCTCCCGTAGTAAATTTAAATCAAAAAAGCTGCTGAGTGGCTGGCAGACTTTTATGCCTAAAGTGCAAACAGCGCTGAGAAATCCTTGTTGCATACCCGCTGTACAGCCGGATGCTGGATCATTCTTTCAGCAAAAATAATGTAATACTCTTCTTGAACACTGTCGATACGCCCTATCTCAACCACATCATCATTGGCATAAGTATCAATGGCGTAGAGCGTCGGTGCCACAAAGATTGCATTGTGATACAGGCCAAAAGCCTTCATCAATGCCGCATCATCAAACTCGCCCAGTATTTCGACTTGTATCCCTTGCGTATTGAACCAATTGAGCAACTTGCGCCCCAGCATGGAACGTCTGCCAGGGATAAGTAACCGGCGCTGTTCCAAGCAAGCAGGAAACGGCAGCTCCGGCACCGGTTGTCGGCAGAAGAAACTGACCCCACACTCGCCCAGTTTTAGCGAAAATAGACCTTCTTGCTGGCTTGAATCGACCGGGCAATCCGAAAGGATCATATCTAGTTTATGCTGGCTTAGTTGCTCGAGCAGCATCTCATGAGTTGATTCAAAACAGCGCAGGTGAATTTGTTCGTTATCTACTACTACTGCGGCTTCTAATACCTGGCTGACCAGCCGTTTAGATAACGCATCCGCCACCCCAACATCAAACAACAGGTTGGATTCCTTACGATAATTAACGATATCCAGCATTTCCTGGCTAAGCATGAACATTTTATCGGCATAGCGGAAGACCAACTGGCCCAGCTCAGAAGGGACCAGCCCACGTCCTTGGCGCTTGAATAACTTACCGTCGAGACGTTCTTCCAGTGCTTTGATCTGGCCAGTAATGGTTTGCGGAGTGAGGAATAGAGCTTCTGCGGCACCAACTACCGATCCCGCCTTACAAACCTGCCAGAAGTAATACAGATGGTTAAAGTTGATGTGCGACATTCTCACGAATTGCTCTCCTTAGGTTTCTCATCGGCAAGCGGTTTGCCGTTATGAGCGACAAGTTCCCTTTTTATTTCAGACAACCACAAATCTACCTTCATACCCAGCCAATTAACGAAGCAGCTCGCCTTTCACTCTGAGCTGCTCCGAAAACCCAATCAGGGGCTATTATTTTCTGTGTGGCAGTGACTGGCGCAGCAAAGCGTAGCCAACCAGTGCTGCGGTTGTCGACCCCAATAATATCCCCAATTTGGAATAGGTGAGGAGAGCCGCATCCGCATCGGCAAATGCCAAAGAGGCAATAAAAATCGACATGGTAAAACCAATACCACAGAGCACAGAAACCGCAAAGACTTGTTTAAAGCCAATGCCTTCCGGCAACCGCGCAATGCCCAGTTTCACTGCTATCCAACTGAAAGCGAAAATCCCCAATGGCTTACCGATCAGTAATCCCGCCGCAATCCCTAACGGCAGCAATGAAGTCAACCCGCTTATAGATACGCCTTGTAGGGAAACCCCCGCATTGGCAAAGGCAAACAGTGGCAGGATCAGGAACGCAACCCAAGGGTGCATCTCATGCTCCAGGGTTTCGGAAGGCGAAGGCCCATTTTTGACATTCAGCGGTATCATAAAGCCGATAATAACCCCAGCCAGCGTGGCATGCACACCAGACTTGAGGACCGCCACCCAGAGCACCAGCCCGACAATCATATACAGGGAAGTTTTGCCTACCCCACGCCAATTCATGATGGCTAAGGCGACGATTGCAACAGCTGCAACGCCCAACGCCACCATTGATACCTGATTGGTATAGAACAGCGCAATAATGATAATGACACCGAGATCATCAATAATCGCCAGCGCCAGTAAGAATACTTTTAAACTGGTCGGCACGCGGTTGCCCAGTAATGCCATCACACCCAATGCAAAAGCAATGTCAGTTGCCGCTGGGATCGCCCAACCTTGCCGCGTAACTTCATCAGCGCCGTTGAATAGCAGATAAATCAGCGCCGGTGCCAGCATGCCACCAAGAGCGGCGATCGCTGGGAATATAGCCTTATCACGCCCAGCCAATGAACCTTGCATCAGTTCGCGTTTGACCTCTAGGCCAACCACCAGGAAAAAGATGGCCATCAGTCCATCGTTAATCCACAGCAACAGGGGTTTGGCAATCTCTAGCGAGGAGATTTTCACCATCACCGGCAAGTTAAGGAAGGCCTGATAAACTCCTTGCAAAGGAGTATTAGCCATGAGTAGCGCCACGACCGCGGCAACAATCAGGATAATTCCCCCTGCCGCCTCCTGGCGTAAAAATTGACGAATAATATTAGTCACAGTACGTCACTCCAGATGATAACAGGCGTTGTTGCCTTTGATTTCCAGACAATATACTGAGTATAGGCTAGGTTTAACTTCGAAAAAACAAGTTTATAACCATTAGATAACTCGGTTTAACCGAGTTATTTGACTATTATGTCACATTTTTTATAAGGGTATTAATAGAAAGGCGAAAAAAAACCCCGGTCTGTAGAACCGGGGTCTATTATGTAGCGAACAGAAACAGCCGTTTAACGCGTCAGATCGTCAAAAAACTTTTTCACACCGTCGAAGAAGCTTTTCGAACGTGGGCTATTTTTGTCACCAGAAGGGCCTACCAGGCTTTCCTCCAGTTCTTTCAGTAATTGTTTCTGCTTATCGTTCAGATTCACAGGGGTTTCTACCACTACGCGGCACAGCAAATCACCCTGGCTACCACCACGTACTGATTTCACCCCTTTACCGCGCATACGGAACAGCTTACCTGTTTGGGTTTCTGCTGGCACTT
Source organism: Serratia aquatilis (assembly GCF_044865145.1). Lineage (NCBI taxonomy): Bacteria > Pseudomonadati > Pseudomonadota > Gammaproteobacteria > Enterobacterales > Yersiniaceae > Serratia > Serratia aquatilis. The sequence continues at coordinate 4,385,411 of NZ_CP173186.1, forward strand.
TCAGCTTGACACGACCATCCAGCGTAGGGACCTCAATCTCACCGCCCAGCGCAGCCATAGCGAAGTTAATAGGTACTTCGCAGTAAAGGTTATTACCTTCTCGCTCAAAGATCGGGTGTGTTTTCACCTGAACCTGAACATACAGATCGCCTGCTGGCGCACCATGTTCGCCAGCTTCTCCTTCACCGGCCAAACGAATGCGGTCACCGGTATCAACACCAGCCGGGATCTTCACCGACAATGTTTTGGACTTTTCTACGCGCCCATGACCATGACATTTGTTGCACGGATCCTTGATGATCTGGCCACGTCCATGACAATGTGGACAAGCCTGCTGCACGGTGAAAAACCCTTGGCGCATCTGTACCTGACCTTGCCCATGGCAGGTTGGGCAGGTAACCGGTGAACTGCCTGGTTTGGCGCCGCTACCGTGGCAGGTATCACACTCTTCAAGCGTTGGAATGCGGATCTCTTTGGTAACACCGCGCACCGCTTCTTCCAGTGTCAGATCCATGTTGTAACGCAAGTCGGAGCCTCGGCTGGCACGCTGGCGGCGTCCCCCACCGAAAATATCACCAAATACGTCACCAAAAATGTCGCTGAAGTCCGCACCACCGCCACCAAAACCGCCTCCGCCCATACCGCCTTGTTCAAAAGCAGCATGACCGTACTGGTCATAGGCAGCTCGCTTTTGAGGGTCATTCAGAACCTCATAGGCTTCCTTGATCTCTTTAAATTTAGCCTCAGCGTCTTGTTCCTGATTGCGGTCAGGGTGAAACTTCATCGCCAGGCGCTTATAGGCCTTTTTGATTTCACGCTCATCTGCCGACTTGGTTACGCCGAGGATCTCGTAATAGTCTTTCTTCGCCATTATTTTGCTTACCCTTAACATGCGTACACGGGCGTAGAGTTGCCTCGACGCCCGTGCTGGTTTCCGGTTACGGCCCTTTGGCCTCGCCGTGCCCGCTTAAGGGCGATTATTTTTTGTCTTTAACTTCTTCAAATTCAGCGTCAACAACGTTGTCGTCTTTCTGAGCCGCGTTGTCCGCACCGGCATCAGCACCTTGAGCTTGCGCCTGAGCCTGGGCCATTTCCAACAACTTGCCGGAAACCTGCACCAGAGCCTGGGTTTTCGCTTCGATCTCGGCTTTATCTTCGCTCTTAACCGCCGCTTCCAGATCTTTCAGTGCCGCTTCGATAGCCGTTTTGTCTTCTGCTGGCAGCTTGTCGCCTGCTTCTTCCAGTTGCTTACGGGTACCGTGGATCAGGTGATCCGCCTGGTTACGCGTCTGCACCAGTTCTTCAAACTTACGGTCAGCTTCAGCGTTCACTTCTGCATCACGCACCATTTTCTGGATTTCTTCTTCATTCAGACCTGAAGAAGCCTTGATGGTGATCTTCTGCTCACGGCCGGTATTCTTGTCTTTGGCAGACACGTGCAGAATACCATCGGCGTCGATATCGAAAGTCACTTCGATCTGCGCCATACCGCGTGGTGCTGGCTGAATTCCGTCCAGGTTGAACTGCCCCAGAGACTTGTTGTCTGCCGCACGTTTACGCTCACCCTGCAGCACATGAATGGTTACCGCTGCCTGATTATCTTCGGCAGTAGAGAACACCTGGCTGTGCTTGGTCGGGATCGTGGTGTTCTTGGTGATCAGTGGCGTCATCACGCTGCCCATGGTTTCGATACCCAGTGACAACGGGGTAACGTCCAGCAGGAGAACGTCTTTCACATCACCAGCCAACACACCACCCTGAACTGCAGCACCAACCGCAACCGCTTCGTCTGGGTTAACGTCTTTACGCGGCTCTTTACCGAAGAAATCAGCAACTTTCTTCTGAACCATAGGCATACGGGTCTGGCCACCGACCAGGATCACATCCTGAATGTCAGAAACAGACAAGCCAGCGTCTTTCAGTGCTACTTTCAACGGCTCGATAGAGCGAGCTACCAGATCTTCTACCAGTGACTCGAGTTTGGCACGGGTCACTTTGATATTCATGTGTTTTGGACCGCTAGCGTCTGCAGTAATATACGGCAGGTTAACGTCGGTCTGTTGAGCGGAAGAGAGTTCGATCTTCGCTTTCTCGGCAGCTTCTTTCAAACGCTGCATCGCCAGCGGATCGTTACGCAGATCCATACCCTGATCTTTCTTGAACTCTTCAACCAGATAGTTGATCAGACGGCTGTCAAAGTCTTCGCCACCCAGGTGGGTATCACCGTTGGTTGCCAATACTTCAAAGGTTTTCTCACCGTCAACATCGTCGATCTCAATAATTGAGATATCGAAAGTACCGCCACCCAGGTCATAAACTGCGATAGTGCGGTTGCCCACTTCTTTGTCCAGGCCATAAGCCAGGGCCGCAGCAGTAGGTTCGTTGATGATACGTTTGACTTCCAGGCCAGCAATACGGCCGGCGTCTTTGGTTGCCTGACGCTGAGCATCGTTGAAGTAGGCTGGTACAGTGATAACCGCTTCGGTTACCGGCTCACCCAGGTAATCTTCTGCCGTTTTCTTCATTTTCTTCAGCACTTCAGCAGAAATCTGCGGTGGTGCCATTTTCTGGCCTTTCACTTCTATCCAGGCATCACCGTTGTCAGCTTCAACGATTTTGTAAGGCATGATTGCCTTGTCACGCTGTGCTTCTTCATCTTGGAAGCGGCGGCCAATCAGGCGCTTGATCGCGAACAAAGTGTTTTGTGGGTTAGTAACAGCCTGACGCTTAGCAGGCTGACCAACCAGAATTTCACCATCCTGGGTATATGCAATAATTGAAGGCGTTGTGCGATCGCCTTCGGCGTTCTCCAACACACGTGCCTTGGCACCATCCATAATTGCAACACAAGAGTTGGTTGTACCCAGGTCGATACCAATAATTTTGCCCATCTAAACATCTCCACTAATAAATTCATAATCGGTCAGGTTGCTAACCTATATGTGGGCGATTTTTTACTTTTCAACTGCCCGCCATTACAGTATTACGCGCGGTTAGCAACTGCGGTTGACAATAAGATGGGGCCATAAGCAACAGCATCAAGGGCCAGGATAAAAAAAAATTCGGTTTTATCACCTGCCAGATCATTGTTTCCTTTCATTGGGATCATTATCATGCCGCGCGCTCTGATGGAAGTTATGGTTTTTTCGTCCATTCAAGCCAATTATTAATTAACCTATCCATTTTCGTTAAAATTCTGTTATCACAGAGGACATATGCACACCAACAAGTTGGCGAATCCCGGCCCACTGGGTCTGATGGGCTTCGGGATGACCACCGTCTTGCTGAACCTGCACAACGCGGGTTTTTTCCCACTGACTTCAGTTATCATCAGTATGGGGATTTTCTTCGGTGGCATGGCTCAGATTTTTGCCGGTATTCTCGAATATAAGAAAGGTAATACCTTCGGCTTGACCGCTTTTACCTCATACGGCTGTTTCTGGCTGAGCCTGGTAGGCATTCTGCTGTTGCCGCGTATGGGTTTGGCGGATCCTACCGACGCCGCATTCCTTGGCGTCTATCTGGCACTATGGGGCGTGTTTACTCTGTTTATGTTCTTCGGAACGCTGAGTGCCAACCGCGCGCTACAATTCGTGTTTGCCAGCCTGACTCTGTTATTCGCCCTACTGGCCGTAGGCAATATCACCGGTAACCATGCAATCCTGACGTTTGCTGGTTATGAAGGCATTATTTGCGGCGCCAGCGCTATTTATCTGGCCATGGCCGAAGTCATCAATGAGCAGTTGGGCCGCACCGTTTTACCCATCGGCGCAGTTGGAGCCCAAACGGCAACGCGGACTGCCGTGACTGCTTGAAAGTAATTAGGTCGCAATACAAAAAAGCCCTGCGGAGTGAAACAGCAGGGCTTTTTTTCAATCAGTTGGGCTTTTCACTGTTCAAATCGCGATGCAGGTAGATCCCCAGCAACAAGCCCACCGCCGACAAAGTCAGAACGTAGTAAGCAGGTGCTAACGGGGTTAACTTCATAAGCAACGTGACAAATATCGGGGTTAAACCACCGAAAATGGCGTACGCAACGTTATATGAAAACGAGATCCCGCTAAATCGCACTTCTGCCGGGAAAGCCCGCACCATTACGTAAGGTACCGCGCCCACAATACCCACACTGAACCCGACCAAAGCGTAAGTAACAAACAGCATCTCTGGGTGCGTGCCCACCGACTGATAGAAGAGCCAGCTACACCCGGCCAGCAACAGACTGCCGACAATAAAGGTTTTGCTGGCCCCAAAGCGATCCGCCGCCGAACCCGACGTAATACACCCAATAAACAGCATAACAATCGCCACGCTGTTAGCCTGCAGCGACAACGCAGGGGCAATCCCAAACTGTTTTTGCAGGTAGGTTGGCGTCATCAGGATCACCACAACAATGCCTGCGGACAACAGCCAGGTCAGCAGCATCGAAACCACTACCTCTTTCTTATGGTTTACTACCACAGATTTGAGTGGTAACTCCTCCGCCAACGCCTTACGCGCCTGCATCTCAATAAAAATGGGTGTTTCCTGCAACCAACGGCGCAGATACATGGCAAACAGGCCAAAGATACCACCCAGGAAGAATGGAATACGCCAGCCGCCGTCGTGGATCGCCTGTTGACTGAGCGTGGTATTAATCAGGGTTGCCACCAGCGAGCCAATCAAAATACCGGCCGTTAAACCAGCAGTCAGCGTGCCACAAGCAAAGCCGATACGCTTGCGCGGCACATGCTCGGCCACAAACACCCATGCACCCGGGACTTCACCACCGATAGCAGCACCTTGCAGTATTCGCATCAACAGCAGTAACAGTGGAGCCGCAATGCCGATAGTGGCATAGGTAGGCAACATCCCCATTGCCAGCGTGGGTAATGCCATCAGCAAGATACTCAAGGTGAACATCTTTTTGCGGCCCACCAGATCGCCGAAGTGCGCCATAATAATGCCACCCAACGGCCGTGCCAGATAACCTGCCGCGAAGATGCCAAATGTCTGCACCTGACGCAGCCATTCAGGTATGTCTGCCGGGAAAAACAGATCGCCCATAACGGCTGCAAAGAAAACAAAAATGATGAAGTCATAAAACTCCAACGCGCCGCCCAAGGCAGCCAAGGTCAGAGTTTTATAGTCTTGTCGGTTCAGCCGACGATTACTATCGTGATGCATAAGATACCGTTAGAGGAAATAGAAATAACAGAGAAAGCGCGGTGGCCATCTGTAAAAAGATCATTACTATAACGGCAAATTATTTTCACACCAAATCGGCTGAATAATATTTCACAGGTCGCTGAAATTTAAGGTGTTGCATCACGGCGTGCATTCTTGGGTCTAAATGCAGCAACCACTGCCTCATGAGTTTCCACATAGGGCCCCTCCAGCAGTTGAATACAATAGGGCACACTGGCAAAAATACCGTGAACCACTACCTTACCCTGCGGATCCTTCACGCCTTCCAACGTTTCCTGGATTGATTTGGGTTGCCCTGGCAGGTTAATAATCAGCGCCTGTTTGCGGATCACGCCAACCTGGCGGGAAAGAATTGCCGTTGGGACATAGTGTAGGCTGATCTGCCGCATTTGTTCGCCAAAGCCCGGCATCACACGATCGGCGATAGCCAGTGTTGCATCAGGAGTTACATCACGCCGGGCCGGGCCTGTGCCGCCCGTTGTCAATACCAGGTGGCATCCCATTTCATCCACCAGTTCACACAGAGTATGCTCGATCAACGTCTGTTCATCAGGGATCAACCGCGTTTCCAATTTGAACGGTGTCGCCAGTGCATGGCTCAGCCACGCTTCCAATGCAGGGATCCCCTTATCCTGATAAACACCCCCGGAAGCGCGGTCAGAAATAGAAACCAAACCAATGCGTAATATGTCCATGCTTAACCTCTGTCGCTGATGTACTTCAGGCAGGTTATTTTCCTGCCCTGTTTTCCCTTTCATCGTTCCTATTGTTGCCTGAAGCATTTTGCAACGATAGAAAGGAGATTGATGGCAAAAGTATAAGGTGTCTGCCCGGCAGCGTGGATATCAACAATAAAAAAAGGTGGCCTGAGCCACCTCTATCAGCACGTATTGCCATGATTACAGCAGATCGGCGATCATTTTTTCCAGCTTACCCTGGTCTACTGCAAACTTACGGATACCATCGGTCAGTTTCTCAACCGCCATTGGATCCAAGTTGTGCTGCCAATAGAACTCAGGCTCAGTCAACGGCGCAGGGCGCGCCTTCACTTCACCGGTATACGACAATTTGCGTTCCAGAGAGCCCTTAGTTTCAGCTAACTCTTTCAGCAATGAAGGAGCGATAGTCAGACGATCACACCCTGCCAGCTCGATAATTTCACCCACGTTACGGAAGCTTGCTCCCATAACCACGGTTTCGTAGCCATGCTGCTTGTAGTACTGGTAGATTTCGGAAACAGACACCACGCCTGGATCTTCATGCGGGGCAAACTCTTTCTTATCACCATTGGCCTTATACCAGTCGAGAATACGGCCAACGAATGGGGAGATCAGATAGACACCCGCTTCGGCACAGGCACGCGCCTGCGCAAAGGAGAACAGCAACGTCAAGTTACAGTTGATGCCCTCTTTTTCCAGACGTTCAGCGGCACGAATACCTTGCCAGGTTGAGGCAAGTTTGATCAGGATACGGTCGTTACCGATGCCAGCTTCGTTATAAAGTTTAATCAGGCGCTTGGCTTTGGCAACGCTCGCTTCAGTGTCGTAAGAGAGCCGTGCGTCTACTTCGGTGGAAATACGGCCCGGAACCAGTTTCAGGATTTCCAGACCAATGTTGACTGCCAGTTTGTCTGCCGCGTCAGCCACTTGCTGGTCGCGATTGTTACTTTGCTCGCGCGCCCAAGCGATAGCGTCATCAATCAGTTTACGGTATTCAGGAATTTGAGCTGCATTAAGGATCAGCGAAGGGTTGGTTGTTGCATCTTGCGGTTGATACAGCTTCATAGCAGCGATATCACCCGTATCCGCAACTACCGTAGTGAACTGGCGTAGGGAAGTTAATTTATCGGTCATGTTGGCATTATCTCATCGTTTGTGCATGAACTTTTGGCATCGTTCAATCCTGCCCTGCCCTGATAATAACATGCACGAAGCACGGTGCAAGGCACGAAAGTCATGCTTACACAACGGTCGTTTTATCCTTGTACGAGCAACCGTTTACGCCGGATTATTCGTAAATAACGAATAAACAGGACGGCATTTACGCGCTCTCAGCATTGTAAATTATGTTAAATTCGCGACCGTTAAAATATTAACATCTAAAACACCAGAAAAATCCTAGAATCAAAAACTATACTAACTTTAGCTAATCGTTTGTCTAGGCTAACCCGATAATGAAGCCTAGTACGTTTCGGCAATAAACCAGGAGAAACCGGTGACGGACCTGATCAAATTTATCAACGATATCCTTTGGGGATCGGTATTGATCTATCTGCTGCTGGGTACCGGTATCTATTTCACTTTACGTACCCGGTTTATACAGATCCGCTGCTTTCGCCACATATTTTCCGTTCTGAAGAGCAGCACCAAAAGCGACGGTGCAGGGATCTCTTCATTCCAGGCATTATGTACTTCGCTGGCAGCACGTGTCGGCACCGGTAATCTCACTGGTGTGGCGATAGCCCTCACCGCCGGTGGCCCTGGAGCCATCTTCTGGATGTGGTTGGTCGCTTTCATCGGTATGGCTACCTCGTTTATTGAAAACACGCTAGCCCAACTTTATAAAACCAAAGACGACCACGGTAATTACCGTGGCGGCCCCGCTTTTTATATGGAAAAAGGGCTCGGTATGCGTTGGATGGGCGTACTGTTTTCAATTTTCCTTATCGTCTCTTTCGGTATGGTATTCAATGCAGTACAGGCCAACGCGATTGCTCAGGCCAGTAACGTAGCTTTCAATTTCGATCCTATGTACGTCGGAATTACCTTGGTTATTCTGAGTGGCGCAGTGATCTTTGGCGGTCTCCGTTCCGTCGCTAGCGTGGCAGGAAAAATCATCCCCCTTATAGCAGGCGCCTATCTGTTGCTGGCTGTATGGATAATAGGCCAGAATATAGAGCATATTCCGGCTATTCTGGCGTTGATATTCAAGAGTGCTTTCGGTATTCAGGAGGCGGCTGCCGGCACGCTGAGTTACACTATTTCGCAGGCCATGACTCAGGGCGTACAGCGTGGGCTGTTTTCTAACGAAGCAGGAATGGGTTCAGCGCCCAACGCAGCCGCTTCAGCAACGCCCTACCCGCCTCATCCAGCTTCGCAAGGGTATGTACAGATGCTCGGCGTGTTTGTCGATACCATCGTGATTTGCACTGCAACGGCAATGATCATTCTTGCTTCTGGTGCATTGGATCAATCCACCACCGATATCAGTGGCATTGAGCTGACTCAGCGTGCACTAACTCTCGCTATTGGTTCATGGGGGGCGCCTTTCGTCGCGATTGCCATCTTTTTCTTTGCCTTTACTTCGATTATTGCCAATTATGCCTACGCCGAAAGTAACCTGATTTTCCTTAAGCGCAACCATCCCGTGGTGTTGCTACTTTTCCGCTGCATCGCCCTGGGAATGGTTATGTTCGGTTCAATGGCAGAATTATCCGTAGTATGGAAAATGGCCGACATCGCCATGGCCCTGATGGCTATCACCAATCTGACCGCTATCCTGTTGCTGTCAGGCATAGCGCTCAAACTGGCCGAAGACTATAACCACCAACGGTTTATCGGCAAAATCCCCACGTTTAACATCCGTCGTTATCCCGAATTGGAATCTCAACTCGAACCTGGTATCTGGGAGCCTGACAAGCCGCGTTAACACCACTCGCGGTCATCACTCCTGCTCTTGAGCGCTTTTTGCTACAGTACCTGCACGTAGATAAAACAGGATGTGCCCATGCTCGTTATTATTTCACCTGCCAAGACCTTGGATTATGAGAGCCCGTTAGCAACCGAACGCTTTACGCACCCCGAGTTGCTGGATAAATCAGAGGCACTGATCAAAGTCTGCCGTTCACTAACGCCCGCACAAATCTCCAGTCTGATGGGGATCAGCGATAAGCTCGCCGGGCTGAATGCCGCACGTTTCGCAGAGTGGCAGCCCACATTCACCCTGGAAAATGCGCGCCAGGCGTTGCTGGCATTCAAAGGCGATGTGTATACCGGTTTACAGGCCCAAGACTTCAGCGAAGAGGATTTCGACTTTGCGCAACAACATCTGCGGATGCTGTCTGGTCTTTACGGTGTTTTACGTCCGCTGGATCTGATGATGCCCTACCGGCTGGAAATGGGCCTTAAGTTGGAGACCAAGCAAGGTAAAGACCTGTACAGCTTCTGGGGCAACCAAATAACCCAAAAACTCAACCAGGCACTGGAGCAACAGGGTGACGACGTGGTGGTCAATTTAGCTTCCGATGAATATTTCAAGTCGGTAGTCACGTCCAAGCTAAAGGGAACGCTGATCAAACCGGTGTTCCTTGACGAAAAGAACGGCAAATACAAAGTCATCAGTTTTTATGCCAAGAAAGCACGCGGACTCATGAGTCGCTTTATCATCAAGAATCGCCTGACAAAGAGCGAACAACTGGTTGATTTCAATCTGGAAGGGTATGCCTTCGATGAGGCATCTTCTGCGGGTAACGAGTTGGTTTTCAAACGGCCGGAACAATAAAGTAGTGGCCCCTTTCAACCGAAAGGGGCCGGTAGCTTTACGCTGGTAAGGTCATCAGGAATTCACGTAACCTGCCAAAATCAGCCGCCATGTTATGGGATAACAGTGGCAACTCTGCGCGCTCTGCCAGAGCACTTGGTAACGGTAGCTCTTGCCCGAGGATCGCTTCCACACTTTCTTTGAACTTGGCCGGGTGAGCCGTGCCCAAGAACAGCCCAAACTCCCCTTCCTTCAGTTGGTCGCGTAGCAGGCGATAGGCGATTGCAGCATGAGGTTCAGAAAGATAACCCAAGGCTGCCAGCTCTTTCATGGTGTCTTTGGTCGTTTCATCGCTCACCGCACCGTGGCCCAGATCTTTAAGTTGCCAGACTTTACGGCGGAAGAGTTCCTCTACACGCGGCCAGTTGTTTGGCTGGCTAACGTCCATAGCGTTGGAAAGTGTCGCCACCGTGGTTTTCGGTTGCCATTGGCCATCGCTCAGAAAGCGCGGCACGGTATCGTTAGCATTGGTGGCCGCGATAAAACGCTTCACCGGTAGCCCCAGGGACTTTGCCAGCAGCCCGGCGGTCAGATCGCCAAAGTTACCGCTAGGTACCGAAACCACCAGTTGGTTACGCGCTTCCTGTGGGAGCTGTGCTACGGCCTCAAAGTAGTAGCAAATCTGTGCCAACAGGCGACTGATATTGATCGAGTTTGCCGAATTCAGGTGGACAGCATCTTTCAGTTCCTGATCGTCAAACGCCTGCTTAACCAACGCCTGGCAGGCATCAAAATCACCGTCAATGGCTATGGTGTGGATGTTGCCACCCAGAGTACAGAACAGTTTTTCCTGCAGCGCACTGATTTTACCTTTCGGATACAGGATCACCACACGCACGTTTTTCAGCCCATAAAATGCATGGGCAACGGCTGCACCGGTATCACCCGAAGTCGCGGTCAGGATGGTGACAGGTTCATCACCCGCCACTTCTGCCAACATTTGCGCCATAAAGCGGCCGCCAAAGTCTTTGAACGCCAGCGTTGGGCCATGGAACAGCTCCAGACAGGCAATATCGCTCTCAACCTGCGCCAATGGCGCCGGGAACTCAAAAGCGGCTTTAACGCGTTTATACAGCGCTTGTTCACCGATCTCATCGCCAATAAAAGCAGACAGGATCTTGCTGCTGCGGGTGACGAAATCCATCTCCAGCAGTTGGTCAATTTCCGTCAGTTCGAATTCAGGTAATTCCAGCGGAAAGAACAGCCCTTGTTGTTTGCCCAGGCCCTGTTTGATCGCCTGCGCAAAGCTGACCTGTTCGTTATGATCTTTAAGGTTGTACAGTTTCATGCGTTATCCAATAGTCGAGCGCCTGCAGTATCCAGACGGCAAATATGAACAAAACCTTCATCGTTTTGCAGATAGTGGTTAGTCAGCCAATCAGCCATGCGCTGGGCGGTAGCACCGTCATCACAGACAGCAAACAGCGTGGGGCCGGAACCGGAAATTCCGCAAGCCAGCGCACCAATATCCTGTGCAGCTTTGCGGGCTTCCATGAATCCAGGCAACAGGCGCGTGCGGTACGGTTCAGCGATCACATCTTGCATCATCTTGGCCGCCAGACGTGGTTGCTGGGTGTGGCAAGCGTGAATAAAGCCCGCCAGATTGCGGCCATGGGCGATGCAGTCCTGTCGACGATACTGCGCAGGTAAAATGGCGCGGGCTTCCGCAGTAGAAACCTTGATACCCGGATAAGCCATTACCCAGAGCCATTCCTTAAAGCTGGGGACTTCCTGGCAAATGTAACCCTCTTCTTCCAGCATCAGTTGCAGACCACCGAGATAACAAGGCGCAACGTTATCATAATGCACGCTGCCAGAAATCCGCCCTTCCAGCTCGCCCATCAGCGTCAGCAATTGCATTTTGTTGAGAGGGTTGTGGCAAAACTCATTCATTGCCATCAACCCTGCCACCACCGAACAGGCACTGGAACCCAGTCCAGAACCGATCGGCATGTTCTTTTCCAAGCGCATCGCTACTGGGATTTCACGTCCGATTTCCTGACAAAAACGCTCCCAGCATTGGTAAACAATGTTCTGTTTCGGATCGGTCGGCAGTTTGCTGACAAAACGCCCGCCATTTTCCAGGCTAAACCGAGTGGCTGCTTCCACACTCACGCAATCACCGAGCAGCGTGCCGTCGATGGGGGAAACCGCAGCTCCCAAAACGTCGAACCCAACGCTGACGTTACCAATTGAGGCCGGTGCATACACCTTAACCATATTAGACTCCCAACTTCCATGACAGTGTGCGCAACAGGTCGGCAAACACGCCTGCGGCGGTCACATCATTACCGGCACCATAACCACGCAGCACCAGCGGTAATGGTTGATAGTAACGGCTATAGAAGGCCAATGCATTCTCGCCGTTCTTGACTTTATACAATGGATCGTTGCCATCTACCGCATCGATACGCACCTGACAGCGGCCATCTTCGATCGCACCAACATAACGCAGTACCTTACCTTCCGCTGCCGCAGCAGCTACGCGGCGGTTGAACTCGGCATCCAGTTCAGGCAAGCGCGACATGAAGGTTTCCACATCACCACTGGCATCAAAGGACGGTGGCAGTACCGATTCAACTTCAATGTCACTCAATTCGAGCGCATAACCAGTCTCACGCGCCAAGATCAGCAGCTTACGGGCAACATCCATCCCTGAGAGATCGTCACGCGGATCCGGTTCGGTATAGCCATTAGCCTTGGCCTGTGATGTGGCTGCCGACAACGACATTCCTTCATCCAGTTTGCCGAAAATAAAGGACAGTGAACCTGATAGGATGCCAGAGAAACGTGTCAGCTCATCGCCAGCATTCAGCAGGTTTTGCAGGTTTTCGATAACCGGCAGGCCCGCGCCCACGTTAGTGTCATACAGGAATTTGCGGCGCGACTTCGCGGCAGCGGTGCGCAGCTGCTGATAATAGTTCATCGAAGAGGTGTTAGCTTTCTTGTTTGGCGTTACCACGTGGAAACCATCTGCCAGGAAATCGGCATACTGATCGGCTACTGCCTGGCTGGACGTACAGTCAACAATCACCGGATTAAGCAGATGACACTCCTTCACCAGACGGATCAAGCGGCCCAGATTGAAGGGTTCTTTGGCACTCGCCAGTTCATCGCGCCAGCTTTCAAGCTTGATACCGTAAACATCCGTCAACATGGCGCGCGAATTGGCAATACCACAAATGCGCAGGTCGATGTGCTTTTGCTTCAGCCAAGGTTGCTGGCGGTAAATCTGCTCGATCAGCGCGCCACCTACGCCGCCAACGCCAATCACAAATACCTCAATCACCTGATCGGTGTTGAACAGCATCTGGTGGCTGACACGTACCCCTGTTGTCGCAGAATCATTGCTGACAACCACTGAGATAGAACGTTCTGAAGAACCTTGGGCGATAGCAACAATATTGATGTTGGCGCGTGCCAGTGCAGAGAAAAATCGAGCAGAAATGCCACGTAGCGTGCGCATGCCGTCACCTACGACCGAGATGATCGCCAGGCGTTCCATAACGTCCAGAGGCTCAAGTACGCCGTCTTTCAGCTCCAGGTAGAACTCATCCTCCAATGCGCGACGCGCGCGTTGCAGCTCGCTCTGCGGCACACAGAAGCTGATGCTGTACTCAGAAGAGGACTGGGTGATCAGCACGACCGAAATTCTGGCCCGTGACATGACGGCAAACACCCTGGCCGCCATACCGACCATTCCTTTCATTCCCGGCCCTGACACGTTGATCATCGCCATGTTATTCAGGTTGGTGATGCCTTTCACCGGCATATTGTCATCCACGCTTTCGCCACCGATCAACGTGCCGGGTGCCTGCGGGTTGGAGGTGTTTTTAATCAGACATGGTATTTGGAATTGGGCAATCGGGGTGATGGTACGGGGATGAAGCACTTTAGCACCGAAGTAAGAGAGCTCCATCGCCTCCTGATAGGACATCGATTTCAATAGTCTGGCATCGGGTACCGTGCGCGGATCACAGGTATAAACCCCATCCACATCCGTCCAGATCTCGCAGCAGTCAGCACGCAGGCAGGCAGCCAGCACCGCTGCGGAATAATCGGAACCGTTACGCCCCAAGACGACCAGTTCACCTTTATCGTTGCCCGCAGTAAAACCCGCCATCAAAACAATATGGTCAGCAGGAATAGCCAGCGCGGCGATGCGCCGCGTGGACTCGGCAATATCCACGGTAGATTCCAGATAGTTGCCCTGCGCCAACAATTTCTCGACCGGGTTGATGACGGTGACCGGATAGCCCTTGGCTTTGAACACTCCTTCCATAATGGCAATGGAAAGCTTTTCGCCTCGGCAGATGATCGCCGCATTGACACCATCAGGGCACTGGCCCAGCAAGGCAACTCCATGCAATACCTGTTTTAACTGGGCGAACTCCTGATCGACCAGCCCCTTCAGGCGATCGTACTCAAAGCCAGGCAGCGCTTGTGCCAAGCCTTTCAGCAAATCAGCAAAGATGCGCTCGGCGTCGCTCATTGTTGGCTGAATATCAAGGCCTGCAGCCGTTTTCTCAATCATTGCCACCAAATGATTAGTAATCTTGGCGGGTGCGGATAATACCGTGGCCACCTGTCCCTGACGTGCATTGTTCTCCAAGATATCGGCAACGCGCAGAAAACGTTCTGCATTCGCTACCGAGGTTCCACCAAATTTCAGCACTCGCATTTCTGTTATCTCCTGAATTTATGCCGAAAAAAAAGCCCACACTGGTTAGGTGCGGGCTTTTTTCTATTGTTTCCTGTACGCGTCAGCCCGCCCCGTTACCTGTGGTATCGGTGGTGGTAATAATTGTGGTATTCAGGCTGATGTTTCGCATTTAGTCTGTCTGTCTCATTAAGATCTCTATCGCCTCTATTGGTTAAAGCAATCGCTTTCTCAAGTCAAATATTTTCTTCACTTTGCTTATTTAATGCTCACATTAAAACCTTGGCGATGAAACAGATAAAAAACATTATTTTAGAATAAAAAACCAATATAAAGATCAAAAAACAGATGATTAATCCAAATAATCAACAAAAAATACCACTATCACTTCATCAATTTTTTTTCTATATCGTGCAGCAAGGTGTGCAACATCACGGTGTCTCGCTGTTGCAACCCCCCCAATCGCTGATGGAGCCAATCGCACAGTTTTTGGTCATCTGCCACCTCAAGGTTTTCCAATAACCGCTCCATCCGCCGACGTAATGCATTCAATTGCCCGCTATCGGCAACATCTGGCTGAGGCGTTTTGACAGACATCAATTCCGCAAGTTGATAACAATAGACCATTACTGATTGACCAAGGTTAAGAGAAGGGTACTCGTTAATCATGGGTACACCGGTGAGTAAATCAGCCAATTCCAGCTCTTCGTTAGTCAGCCCCGAATCTTCACGACCAAAAACCAAAGCAGCCTGCTGCATCCATGTTTGCCTTTCCATCAGTTGAGCAGTTAATTGCTGTGGCGTGCAGTAGTAATGAAAGCGGGCACGGCTACGAGCGGTGGTCGCAATGGTGAAATCCACATCTGCCAGCGCCTGCTCCAAAGTAGAAAATGTCTGCACTGCATCGAGAATATCACCCGCACCATGAGCCACCCAACGGGCTGCAGGCTGCAAATGAGCCTCACTGCCCACAATGCGCAACGAAGTGAATCCCATGGTTTTCATTGCCCGTGCGGCTGCGCCAACGTTTTCAGGGCGGGCAGGTGCCACTAACACGATATGAAGCTGCATCAAAACTCCAGCAAAATTGTGATAATAGTTCTTTGACTGTTATGGCTTGCTCGATTATATTTACAAAATATTAACATAACCAATGTCAGCCTTATGAAACACATTTAAATGGGACGTTTAATCGATAAATACGATGAAAGCATCATATATAAAGGTTAAAAATAAATAACCATATTATTCATGAAGTTAATTTAAAAACCAAACTGTATTAAAAAAATTATAACGCATCGGGCTTAACATTGCTGAATCGTTCACAGAATTTGTCGTTCTGTGACATAACTTGGCATATCTATAAGTGTTTTTCACAATTCTGTTAACGTGCTACTATTGAATTTGATATATGTCAACAAAGCGTAGTTTTGTTGGGTGATGAATTCGGCGCACACTGTTATATTGCTGTTAATACGGTTAGGATATGCGCCGTTTTGGCATCATTGGGGTTGTAGGACATAGCATCCCCCAGCAAGCTAGCGATCTTGTTGACATTGATGGAAAGTGCATCAAGAACGAGTTTACGTACTTTAGTCGTTTGGCAAGAGGGAATGTGAGCAATATCTCTGCCCTCCATGAAGAAAGCAAAGACTTCTGTACTTCCTATTTTCTATTTTGTTGGCAATTTTAGGTAGCAAATATGCAGACCCCGCACATTCTGATTGTCGAAGACGAGTTAGTCACTCGTAACACCCTGAAGAGCATTTTCGAGGCGGAAGGCTATATTGTTCATGAAGCCAATGACGGTGCTGAAATGCACAATATACTGTCTGAAAATGATATCAATCTGGTTATTATGGATATCAACCTGCCTGGCAAGAATGGCTTACTGCTCGCGCGCGAACTGCGAGAACAGGCCAGCGTTGCGTTGATGTTCCTGACCGGTCGTGATAACGAGGTAGATAAAATCCTTGGCCTGGAAATTGGCGCTGACGATTACATCACCAAGCCGTTTAATCCTCGCGAACTGACCATTCGTGCACGTAACCTGCTGTCTCGTACCATGAATCTGGGCAGCGTCGGTGAAGAACGTAAATTGGTTGAAAGCTACCGGTTTAACGGTTGGGAGCTGGACATCAATAGCCGCTCTCTAATCAGCCCGGAAGGTGAGCAGTACAAACTGCCACGTAGCGAGTTCCGCGCCATGCTGCATTTCTGCGAAAACCCGGGCAAAATTCAGTCCCGTGGCGAACTGCTGAAGAAAATGACTGGCCGTGAGCTGAAACCACACGACCGCACCGTAGACGTTACCATCCGCCGTATTCGTAAACATTTCGAATCTACGCCGGATACGCCAGAAATCATTGCCACCATTCATGGTGAAGGCTATCGGTTCTGCGGCGAACTGGAAGAGTAAGCCATATGCGGCTGAAAGGGGTTCACATGTTGAACCCCTATTGCTTTATTTGACTTCGTTCCAGGGGATGATCGGTACTGCACTTAATGCATTCTTTGGCGAACCATCAATCACACGATCAGAATAACTCAGGTAGATTAGCGCGTTGCGGCTGGCATCATAAAAGCGCACCACCTGCAGCTTTTTAAACACCAGAGAAGTACGTTTCTGGAACACCACCGTCCCTTCCTTCTTACCATTTTTGATTTTATCACTCAGCACAATCGGGCCAATCTGCTGGCAGGAAATGGCAGCATCCGAGGTATCCTCAGCCAACCCTAATCCGCCTTTTAATCCACCGGTTTTTGCCCTGCTGATATAACAAGTTACATTTTTAACGTCAGGATCGTCGAACGCCTCAACCACAATTTTATGATCCGGACCGAACAGTTTGAATACCGTATCGACCGATCCCACCTGTTCCGCCTGTGCACTGTTTATCGTTACGAAAACCAGACCGAGCAAAAATATCCATTCTTTTTTCATTCACTTAACTCCGATAGTGTCGCTTGTGCAATAACAGGCTTTTAATTGAGAATGCTTCTACTTAAGGTTACGGAAGATAAATTTCTCGAGCCAGATCGCACCTTTTTAGCACAAGACGTAAAAAAAATCTTTGTGAGTCGTGGAGGTAAAAAATTGCTATGATGCCGCATCGCCATTTCTTTATGCCTAATGTATGCCCCTTTAACTTTTGCTCGGCGCATATAAAGAAGCACTGCGTACAGTGCAACTGATTGATTAACAATCAGTTGTCTTCAGGTATCAGCATGACAAATTAAACAGTTCGGGTTTCGACCTGAAAGCTCTACGAGGACGATCTATGGATCAAGCCAGTATCATTCGTGATCTGCTCATCTGGCTGGAAAGCCATCTGGACCAACCTCTGTCACTGGATAATGTGGCGGCCAAAGCAGGCTATTCTAAATGGCATCTGCAGAGGATGTTCAAAGATATCACTGGTAACGCCATAGGTGCTTACATCAGGGCAAGAAGGCTATCAAAAGCCGCAGTCGCATTACGCCTGACCAGTCGACCGATTCTGGATATTGCCCTACAGTACCGCTTTGACTCGCAGCAGACTTTTACACGCGCATTCAAAAAGCAGTTTGCGCAAACCCCAGCACTTTACCGCCGTGCAGAAGATTGGAACGCATTCGGCATTTGCCCACCAATCCGCCTAGACTCATTCACGTTACCAACGCCTGAATTTGTTACTCTGCCAGAGCTACATCTGATTGGTCTGACGCAGAGTTACTCCTGTACCCTGGAGCAATTATCCAACTTTCGTACCGAACTCCGCTTACAATTCTGGCGTCAGTATCTGGGTGAAACCAAAACATTGCCCCCTGTGCTTTACGGCCTGCATCATTCAAGGCCGAGCCAGGAAAAAAACGACGAGCAGGAGGTACTTTACACCACGGCATTGGAACCCAAACACGTACCTACCAACGTACAGGAAGGCCAACCCATTGTGTTGCAGGGAGGGGAATACGCCATGTTCAACTATCAAGGAAGCCCTTCCGGCCTGCAGGATTTTATCCTGATGTTGTACGGTACCTGCTTACCGGCACTGGAGTTAACCCGCCGTAAAGGTCACGATATTGAGCGCTTCTATCCGCAAGGCGAGAACCAGCAATCTGAAGCACCCACCGAGATCCATTGCGATTATCTGATCCCAATCCGCCGCTAACGTTGCAGTTCGTCCAGCGCGGGCATGTCCAGATGCGAAACATCGCCAGCAGTCTCCACAATCCAGCCGGAAGCCAGCCACTGGCTTTGCTGATGATCGACGCGGGACAGCGAGCAGTTTCGCAAACGCATGCGACGTTCAGCATAGGCCGGTAGCCCCAACACGGTACTAATGAGGCAGCCCAAAGCGATACCGTGGCTGACAATCAGGGGTTTACTGCCTTGCGGCAGCGCCAGGCAGCTTTCCAATGCAGCACGCATGCGCGCGCCCAACTCCAGCATAGATTCACCTTGAGGGATCCGGCCGTCAGCAGTACCATCAACCATCCGTTTGCGCCACTGCTCTTCTTGCGGTGTCAGGCTGTCGATAAGGCGTTCTTCCAGAACCCCCATATGCAGTTCACGCAGCCTTACGTCTTCAATAACATCACAACCGCAAGCGTCAGCAATGATTTGTGCGGTGCGGCGGGTGCGTCCCAGATCGCTGGTAATCACGTGTGTAATGCCTTCCCGGCTTACGCGTTTGCCAACCAGATGAGCCTGGTGTTCGCCTTTGGCTGTTAATGGGCTATCGGACTGGCCCTGAATGCGACGTGCTGCGTTCCATTCCGTTTCGCCATGGCGAACGAGGTATACCTGTAACATTTTTCTTTTCCGTTATACTGCGTGAAACTTGAGTTTATCTGTGGCCAGTGTCTTGCTCTGCCCTTAAATAGCCGCCTGCGGCCTTCAAAAACAATGGCAAGTCACAGCCTCACACTAAGGAAGCTAAACCCGTTATGTATCATGTTGTCGCTGCAACTACCAACCCGGCAAAGATCAAGGCTATTCAATTGGCCTTTGAAGACACCTTTGGCGCAGACCAATTCCGTATAGAATCTGTTGACGTCGCCAGCGGCGTATCTCTGCAACCGATTGGCAATGCCGAAACCCGCACAGGCGCACGCCAGCGCGTCATGGAAGCACGGCAAGTGAGGCCAGAAGCCGACTTTTGGGTCGGTGTGGAAGCCGGGCTTGAGGAGAACATGACGTTCGCCTGGATGACCATAGAGAATCCTTCGATCCGCGGTGAATCGCGCTCCGCTAGCCTGATGCTACCAGAATCAATCTTACAGGGAATTCGGGCTGGCAGCGAATTGGGCACCGAAATGGCCTTGCTAACAGGAAACACCGAGGTCAAACGCCAAGGAGGCGCAATTGGCATTTTTACTGATGGCAGATTAAGCCGCACCAGTGTTTATCATCAGGCGTTACTGTTAGCGTTAGTGCCATTTCATAACCCGATTTATCGCAACCATACCATTAACACACCGCACCAATAATTGGCCTGGGTGATGCTATTCATCACCCAGCAATTGTAATTCCAACCACTGTTTCAACTCTGGAGATGCCGCTTTAAGGCTATTAGAACCTCGGGTGATGGTAGCGATACCGGCACCCAGTTCATTCTTCAGTTCACGCTGGCTCATTTCCCCCCGCATCAACTCCTGAATAATTCGCACACGCGTCCCCAATGCAGTGCGTTCATCAGGTGTCAGCATCAGTTGCATCAGTTGCTGGTGTAAATCCTGAGAAAATGAATTCTGTAACAGCGCTACAAAGCGCAACCAATCTTCATTACCTTGTTCTGAAAGCGCAGGGTCGTTAAGTGATAATTGGGTCATGGTAGCCACCATACTATTTAACTAGTACAGCAGCATAACATAGACGGCTTACCCTTCAAAAGGCAAGGCGGGCTTAACCGCAATCTAAACGGATTGCCCTCCCCTCCTTGATTTATCTCCTGATAAACCTTAATAGCGTCTTTGCCACTCAGCATCAGTCAGCACTTTTGCCGGGTGATGCATGAAATAACGATAAAATGCGTCATACGCCAACACGTTCTTCACATAAGAACGGGTTTCAGAGAACGGGATACTCTCCACAAAGGCGACAGCATCGACACGCCCATCGGTATTGGCCAGCCAAGTGTTCACCCTTGAAGGGCCAGCGTTGTAGGCTGCCGAAGACAGAATGCGGTTACGGCCAAATTGCTGATACACCGATTCGAGATAACTGGTGCCAATAGTGATATTGGTTTGCGGATCAAACAACTGACTTGGGCTGGAATAGCCGGGAATACCGTACTTCTGTACCGTATGCTGGGCAGTACGTGGCATTACCTGCATTAGACCCGACGCACCGACCGGCGACTGAGCTTTAGGGTTCCAGGCGCTTTCCTGACGAGCAATCGCCATGGCGTAGCTCGGCGTAATGCCTTTATCCTCCGTGTTACGGCTAAACTCCTGCGGCCATGCCAAAGGAAAACGCTCTTCCAAGTGATCCCAAAGCTTGGCAACGATAGTGGCCTGGACGCTCAAATCAGCCCATTTCTGTTCAAAGGCATAGCGTGCCAGAGCCTCCTGTTCAGGACGGCTACGGCTTGCCACGAATGAACTCCACTCGCTACGCGCCAGATTATCCATATTCCAGTACATCAGTTCACGCACACGGGCAATCTCTGGGGCCTGGACTAAATTAGTTGGCGGCTTGGGTGCGACTTCCACCTTGATCGGATAAGGAACATTCAGCTTTTGTGCCGCAACCATCGGATAGAAACCGCGTTTATTCATTAAGTTACGCAGTACTGCTTCCCCTTCGCTACGTTTACCCTCATCGATCAATTCACTGGCATACCAGTATTGCCATTCATCTTTATTACGTGAGGCTTCAGGCAAGCGGGACAACCAGGTTTTCAGCCCTTGACGATCGCCAGCCCCTAGCGCCATACGAACACGACGTTCCAGCAACGCGGGAACTTGGCTGCGCAGGATCACCTGATCGCGCCATTTTGCCTGTTCAAACGTGGCATCGCTTCCCATCCAACGCCAAGCCACCGCCTCTTCCAGCTCCAGCTTCTCGGTTTCGCTCATTTTCTGCAGGCGGGCAATCGTTGGGATCATGGCGCGAGCGCTTTCCGCGTTCTGACGAGCCAAACGCTCAAAAACGATGATAGTAGCCGAGCGGGTAAAATCTGTCGGGCCAACGCTGCGAGCGAAGGACTCCACCGTGCTTGGATCGTTTTGCAAACGCACCAACGCATCGCCCATGGTCTGATAGTCGGCGGGAAGTTGGCGATACAGGGAGTTCACCAGGCTGCTGTTGCCCTCTTTCAGAGCCAGCTTCATGCGTGCCAATATGTTCAACGGCGTTTGTTTTCCGGCTGCCTGCCAGGCACTGAGCAGTTTGTCGCAAGACGCTGGCAAGGTTTGGCCGCTCATCCAGATATCATCAGCCCCTTTCCAGGCCGTTTGCTGATCGCCAGTGGTCCACTTGGCATAATAATAGTTACAACGCGCCGAAACAGGCTTCGGTTCTTGCGGGCTGAATTCCAGCAACGTACGCCAATCCTCTCGGCTTGCTAACTCATTCACAAAGCGAGCAGAAAGTGATTTTGCTGGGGGCAGCGTAGGGTTCTGCTGCAAAAACTGACTGACCTGAGCCACACTGGCTTTACTGAGATCCTGTGTCAGTTGGCGGTACGCCAGATAGGGGTACAACGGATAGTCCTGCAGTGTCGGCATCAGTTGCTGCACCACATTCATCTGATTACTGTCCCAAGCCTGCTTGATTTGCAGATAACGCTGGCGCTGGGCATCCAAAGAGTCTGCCAATGCTGCACCAGAAAATGCTGTGAGGCAAAGGCCTAAAGCCAAAAACCGCCACTTGTCCACCTTGACCATACCTACTCTTTCCTCACTGGGTTGTCTTACAAGAGCCTGTTCATCCCGTTGCCGCAACATATAGCCAGCAACGGGTTCATAAACTTGGCGCTCTGAGTGTCTCACGCCCCGTAGTGGGAAGCCACGCCGGGGAATAAACCATACTGCCATCTGTTGTCACCGCATATTGCCCCCATCAACCTCGGGGTTCTCCAATAACCGCCAGCGGCGCTCGCGTGCAATTAAGGGACACAGCCTAGTATTTATCATAGACAACAAAAACGTTTATCCATTCATTACGTTAACAGAGGTTTTGTACCTCAGTGCAGTTTCAGCCGGAAAGCAGCGCCTTGTCTGTGAGAAACCGGGGTTTTGATAACTCCCGGAAGTCAGCAAATGTTTTCAGCACACAACACACCGTGTTCTATAGTTTCGTATGTAGGCATTCATTTTTTTATAAAAAATGACATTCAACTGACGTTAAGTAGAGAAATATTTACCAATTCAGTGAAACAATTTTTGTTATTTAGAATTAATTATCACAGATAAAAAAATCAGGCCGTTGATTCTTTACTATCTATGCGGCTGATAGCGGGCAAACAGATAATTGAAAATTATCACAGACTGCTGACAAAGCCCGTTATTAGGGGGAGCGTGCCGGAGGGGTCGTAACGGCGTAAGCCGTCGGAGTGCCCCTCGGTGCGCTAGCCCCGTGTATCTCAGGCTAAAAGGCGACTTTGTCATCAACCTCAGATAATTGAAAATTATCAGCATTTATGTCTGTGTAAAATAAATAATGGAATATTAACGCGGCAGAAGGGGTGCCGGTCAGGGCAAGATCACGAACGTTTTATGAGCAAGGCTATCCTGTTTGACTGAGTGTACAAGCTGTGATCTTATACTCCCTTTTACGGGAGCATCACCATGTCTATCAACGCCTTTTCAGAACACTTCGCTGACCTGCAAGATCCCCGGCAGACGGCCAAGGTCGCCTATTCCCTGTTCGATATTCTGTTTCTGACAGTCTGTGCGGTGGTCGGCGGAGCCGAAGGTTGGCAAGATATTGAGGATTTTGGCGAAGCTCATCTCCCATGGTTTCAGAAGCGAGGGCTTTTCCCCGCAGGATTGCCCGTTGACGATACGATTGCCAGAGTGATTTCACGCCTCAACCCGGAGCAATTTCAATGCAGCTTTATCAACTGGATGCGTGCGGTAAGCTCCCTCAGTAACGGGGCTGTCATCGCTATTGATGGCAAGGTGTTGCGGAGGTCTTACAACCCTGAAGACCGTGCCTCAACCCTCCATATGGTCAGTGCCTTTGCCAGTGCCAATGGCGTGGTCTTGGGCCAGGTAAAAACAGATGCCAAGTCTAACGAAATTACCGCTATCCCCGCCTTATTGGCGTTATTGGATATTCGTGGTTGCCTGATTTCCATTGACGCCATGGGGTGTCAAACCGCTATCGCTGCCCACATTGTCGAAAAAGGCGGCGATTACCTGCTGGCCGTTAAAGGTAATCAGGAGCGTTTGTCCAAGGCGGTGCGCAAGGCGTTGAGTAGTGTAGTGCCCGGCATGAGTGATATCGCCTGCGTTGAGCAAAACCGAGGCCGTGCAGAAATGCGGGAATACCACGTTATCCCTGCCACTGAGGTCGCTCGTGAGTTCCCCATCTGGAAAGGGCTAACGACGCTGGGTGTAGCGATAGGCTACCGATACGACCCACAGGGCAAAGAGTCGCTGGAATACCGTTATTACATCAGTTCAGCGGAGCTAAACAAGGCTCAATTTGCCAATGCGGTGCGAAGCCATTGGTGCATTGAAAATCAACTGCATTGGGTGTTGGATGTCACGATGAAGGAGGATAACTGTTCGATTTATCGGGACAACGGGGCGGTAAATTTGGCGACAGTACGCCATATGGCACTTAACATGCTGCGTTTAGAGAGCGGTAAAAAGGCCAGCATCAGACGTAAACAGAAGATGGCTGCTATGAACAGCGATTATCTTGAACAAGTGATACTGGCAGGTATTAATGGGGTGGATAAAAAGTAAGCATACATGCGTTTGCCCTGGGGTGCCGGTGCAGGTAGAAAACCATGTTTAATTTATTCCAGGAGAAGCTTAAATGCCAAAACCTACCTCCAACGACTACCATAAGCCCCCAAAGCCGGATAAAGCGTGGTATCAGTACGATATTGAAGAAACGCTTAAGAATTTAAATAGCCAGCATACTGGCCTGAGCGAACAAGAAGCCTCGCAACGGCTGCAAAAATTCGGCCCGAACGCCCTGCCAGAAAAAGCAGGAAAAAGCGCGTTCATGCGTTTTATCGCGCACTTCAACGATGTCCTAATCTATATTCTGCTCGCGGCCGCTCTTCTGAAAGGCATTATGGGCCATTGGATCGATACCGTCGTCATTCTTGGCGTTGCGGTGATCAACGCCCTGATCGGTTTTGTGCAGGAAAACAGCGCAGAGAAATCGCTGAAAGGCATTCGCAATATGCTTTCCAGCCAGGCGATTGTGGTACGCAATGGAATTAACCATACGGTAAACGCAGAGGATCTGGTCCTTGGCGATATCGTTTTATTGCGTCCAGGCGATAAAATCCCTGCGGACCTGCGGTTGATTGAATCGCACAACCTGCAGGTTGAGGAAGCCATCCTGACCGGTGAATCCACCGTGGTGTCAAAACAGACCGATGCCATAGCCGAAGAAGTGATGATTGGCGACCGTACCAACCTGTTGTTCTCCGGAACAACCATCAGTGCTGGCAACGCCAAAGGCGTGGTGATTGCGACAGGTGGCTATACCGAGTTGGGCCACATCAGCGAGATGATTTCAACCGTTGAAACCCAGCGTACCCCGTTACTGCAACAGATGGATCGCCTAGGTAAAGGCATCTTCATTCTGATCCTGGTAATGATGGTACTGCTGTTCCTGTTTGCCTTCACAATGCGTGACATGCCGCTCGGCGAGCTCTTGGTAGCACTTATCAGCCTGGCTGTAGCCTCCGTCCCCGAGGGCCTACCCGCCATTATCTCGATAATTCTGTCGCTCGGTGTTCAGACGATGGCTCGTAACCGCGCCATCATCCGTAAGCTGCCAACGGTAGAAACCCTGGGCTCCATGACGGTGATCTGCTCTGACAAAACCGGCACGCTGACCATGAACGAGATGACCGCAAAAAACGTCATCATGGCCGACCATGCCTTTCGCGTTGAAGGGGAAAGTTACCAGCCCGTTGGCGGCATATTCTTTGCCGAGAGCGACAAGCAGGTACGGGTAGAGGATTTGCCTCCACTAGCTCAATTCATCACTGCAATCACCCTGTGCAACGACAGCCAGGTAAAACAGGATGAAAATGGCCGCTGGGTGGTTACTGGCAGCCCGACGGAAGGTGCGCTGAAAGTCCTGGCGATGAAAGCAGGATTGGAGTTGGGTGAAACACGTCAACTGGCCAAAATTCCGTTTGATTCCAGCTACAAGTACATGGCGGTCCGCAGCCAGGTTGCCGGCCACAATCAGGTGTTCCTTACCGGTGCGCCTGACGTGCTATTCTCGCTGTGCGAATTCGAACTGACCGATTCTGGAGTACAACCTTTCCGTCGCGACTACTGGGAAGCAGAAATGTCGCGTTTTGCCGCACAGGGCTTGCGCATGGTTGCTGCCGCCAGCAAAACCACCACGGACGGTGAGGTACAACTGGGTCATGAAGACCTCCGTCAGCAGATGGTGTTTATCGGTATTGCCGGGGTTATGGATCCACCACGCCCTGAAGCCGTCGCGGCTATTGCTGAATGCCAACAGGCGGGGATCCGGGTGAAGATGATCACTGGCGATCACCAGAAAACCGCTATGGCGATTGGTGCCATGCTGGGGATCGGCAACAGTCAGGACTCGATTACCGGTTCCGAGCTGGAACATATGGATGACAAAGCACTGGCTGAAGCCGCGGTACATTACGATATCTTTGCCCGTACCAGTCCAGAACATAAATTGCGTCTGGTAAAGGCCTTGCAGGATAAAGGAGGCGTGGTAGGCATGACTGGTGACGGCGTCAATGATGCACCGGCTCTGAAACAGGCTGACGTCGGTATCGCTATGGGGATCAAAGGCACCGAGGTCACCAAAGAAGCCGCAGACATGGTATTGACTGACGATAACTTCGCCACCATTGCCAGTGCGGTTAAAGAAGGCCGTCGAGTTTATGACAACCTGAAGAAAACCATTCTTTTTGTACTGCCAACCAACCTGGCGCAAGGTTTACTGATCATTATCGCTATTCTGGCCGGTGCAATACTCCCGCTGACGCCGATCCAGATCCTGTGGATGAACATGGCCACATCTACGACGCTGTCGTTTGGCCTGGCCTATGAACCTGCCGAAAAAGGGCTGATGCAGCGTAAACCGCGCATACCGGGTAGCCATGTGCTGGATCTGCATGCCATATGGCGTATCGCCTTTGTCGGGATCCTGATCGCCATCAGTGCTTTCATGCTCGAAGCCTGGATGGAGCCACGCGGTTACAGTAGCGAACTGATCCGCACGGTATTACTGCAAACTCTGGTCACCGCACAGTGGGTATACATGTTCAACTGCCGTACCGCCGATCGCTTCCCGCTTAACCGCCAAGTGTTTATGAACAAAGGTCTGTGGCTGGTGAGTGGCGTGTTGCTGCTATTACAGATGGCGATCATTTATCTGCCGTTTATGAACTCACTGTTTGGCACCGCCCCATTACCCCTGTTCTACTGGGGCGTGACACTGATGATTGCCATTGTGCTGTTCCTGATTGTTGAAGTGGAGAAATGGGTCATCAATCGCTTTATTACCCGCCGCCGAACGGCGTCGTAATCCCTTCATAAAGTAACACCCAGCGCCCGGCAAACCCTGCCGGGCGTTTTCTATTCTGGCACAGCTAAAGCCCAATAACGGTTATACTCAACGATCGTCGTGGGAGGTCTGGGATCTAGTGCTGAAACGGGCTACACTCGTGCCGCCAGACATCCTATAAAAACTGATAGAGAGGCTCGGATCAACGTGGCTCAATTCGTCTATACCATGCATCGCGTCGGCAAAGTGGTTCCGCCGAAGCGTCATATTCTTAAGAACATTTCCCTGAGTTTTTTCCCTGGGGCAAAAATTGGCGTACTCGGCCTGAACGGTGCCGGTAAGTCTACCCTGCTGCGCATTATGGCGGGCATCGATACCGATATTGAAGGGGAAGCTCGCCCGCAACCAGGCCTAAAGATCGGCTATCTGCCGCAGGAACCGCAGCTCAACACCGAGCATACCGTCCGCGAGTCGGTAGAAGAGGCGTTGGCGGAAGTGGTCGGTGCCCTGAAGCGTCTTGATGAAGTATACGCACTGTACGCAGAAGAAGGGGCAGACTTCGACAAACTGGCCGCAGAACAGGGCCGTCTGGAAGAGATTATTCAGGCTCACGATGGCCACAATCTCAATACCCAGCTAGAACGCGCCGCCGATGCGCTGCGCCTGCCGGAGTGGGATGCCAAAATCGCTACCCTTTCTGGTGGTGAGCGCCGCCGCGTTGCCCTGTGCCGCCTGCTGCTGGAAAAACCAGACATGCTGCTGCTGGACGAACCTACCAACCACCTTGACGCAGAGTCTGTGGCCTGGTTGGAACGTTTCCTGCACGACTTCGAAGGTACCGTGGTGGCGATTACCCACGACCGTTACTTCCTGGATAACGTGGCAGGTTGGATCCTAGAGCTGGACCGTGGTGAAGGTATTCCATGGGAAGGCAACTACTCTTCTTGGTTGGAACAGAAAGACGCTCGCCTGGCACAGGAAGCCTCTTCCGAAGCCGCGCGCCGTAAATCTATCGAGAAAGAGCTGGAGTGGGTGCGTCAAGGTGCCAAAGGCCGTCAGTCTAAAGGCAAAGCCCGTCTGGCACGTTTCGAAGAGCTCAACAGCACCGAATACCAAAAACGTAACGAAACCAACGAACTGTTTATTCCGCCAGGTGCACGCCTAGGCGATAAAGTGGTTGAAGTCAGCAATCTGCGTAAGTCTTACGGCGACCGCGTACTGATTGACGATCTCTCATTCTCGGTACCGAAAGGAGCACTGGTCGGGATTATCGGCCCGAACGGCGCGGGTAAATCCACGCTGTTCCGCATGATGTCCGGTCAGGAACAGCCTGATTCTGGCAGCATCGTGCTGGGTGATACCGTCAAACTGGCTTCTGTCGATCAGTTCCGTGACAGCATGGATAACTCTAAAACCGTGTGGGAAGAAGTGTCCGGCGGCCAAGACATCATGCGCATCGGCACCACCGAAATGCCAAGCCGCGCCTACGTTGGCCGCTTTAACTTCAAGGGCGTCGATCAAGGCAAACGCGTTGGTGAGCTTTCTGGTGGTGAACGTGGCCGACTGCACCTGGCCAAGCTACTGCAGGTTGGTGGCAACGTGCTGCTGCTCGATGAACCGACCAACGATCTGGACATCGAAACCCTACGCGCTCTGGAAAACGCCCTGTTGGAATTCCCAGGCTGTGCCATGGTGATCTCCCACGACCGTTGGTTCCTTGACCGTATTGCCACCCACATTCTGGACTATCAGGATGAAGGCAAGGTGGAGTTCTTCGAAGGTAACTTTACCGAATACGAAGAGTACAAAAAGCGTACTCTGGGTGCCGAAGCACTCGAACCCCGCCGCATCAAATACAAAAGAGTCACCAAGTAAGTTCTTGTCGGGCGCGGTTCTCCGCGCCCCATGCCGATGCAGCCCGCCAGATAAACGCCTAATATTTTGGAGCAACGTTATGCCAATCAAAGCCATTGCTGTCGATCCCAAAGACCCAACCAAATTTATCGAAATCACCCCTGAGCGGCCAACGCCGGGCCAATACGATTTACTGGTGGAAGTGAAAGCCGTCTCCGTTAACCCGGTGGATACCAAAGTTCATGCTGGCTTGCAGAAAAATGGCTTGCAGCAACCGCGCATCCTCGGTTGGGACGCCAGCGGTGTGGTTGTCGAAGTCGGCAGCAGCGTCAGCAGTTTTAAACCGGGTGATGAAGTGTGGTATGCCGGGGATATTACCCGCCCAGGCAGCAACAGTACCCATCAACTGATTGATGCCAGGATCGCTGCGCACAAGCCGCATACATTGAACTGGGCCGAGGCGGCGGCGATGCCACTCACCGCTCTCACGGCGTGGGAGGCTCTGTTTGAACACCTGAATATACAGCAGGCCAGCGCCGGCAAAACGCTGCTGATTATCGGCGGTGCCGGTGGCGTAGGTTCTTTGGCAATCCCTTTGGCCGCATTGCGTAGCAAGGTACGAGTCATCGCGACCGCTTCACGCCCGGAGTCAGCCACCTGGTGCCACGAGCGCGGTGCCGACCTGGTGGTAGATTACCGTAATCTGAAAGCTAACCTGGCGAAAGAGGGCATTGAAAGCGTGGATTACATCCTGTGCCTGAACGATACAGATGGGCACTGGGAGGCCATTAGCGATTTGATCGCCCCGCTTGGGCACATCTGCACCATAGTGGAAAACCGCCAGCCGTTGGATCAGAACGCGCTGAAGCTGAAAAGTGCTGCGCTGTATTGGGAATTTATGTTCACACGCAGCATGTATACCACGCCCGATATTGCCCAGCAGGGAGAAATCCTCAAGCAAATGGCGCAGTTGCTGGATGAAGGAAAGTTGACGACAACGCTAAGCGAAACGCTGCAGGGGTTGACGGTCGACACGCTTACTGCCGCTCACAGCAAACTGTTAGAGGGGCATATGCAGGGTAAGCTGGTGATCGTGTACTGATCGGCGAATAGGGCAGTCCACTGCCCCGAGGTTAATGACAAAGTCGCTTTTTAGCCTGAGATACACGGGTCTAGCGCACCGAGGGGCACTCCGACGGCTTACGCCGTTACGACCCCTTCGGCACGCTCCCCCTAATAACGGGCTTTGTCAGCAGTCTGAGGGCAGCTCACTGCCCCATTTCTATCTCAACGCGTCAACATAGGTGTCTCAACCAACCGGCTGGCATCCGCTGCCAGCAGTTGCTTGACCAACTCGACACAGCGCAAAAAACGCTCTTCATAATCGCTGGAGTCGACGTGAACATACTCAATGTTATTGGCTCGCAGCATCTCTTCCAGCAACCGTTGGAAGGCTTTACGATCGGTTGAACTGCCCAGGCTGCGCAAACCGTCCGCCACCCACGGCGTATTGTTCTCCAGCAAGATCACCAGGTCAAAACGGTATTCGTCGATCAGCGCTTGTACAAATGGATGCTCTCGCCCTTCGTATTTCTTGCAGAACGCCTGCGTAGTAACAAAGTCGGTGTCAATAAAGGCCACCTTATTGGCATATTTCACCGCAAAATCCACATACTGCGCCTGCCCCAGAGCAATCTTGTCGTAGTCGGAATACTGCAGCGCCATTTCATCACCACCCAAGTGGGAAAATACATAATCACGGCCATATTCCCAAGCACTGGTGGTGTTAAAGATATTTGCCAGCTTATTCACCAGCGTCGATTTTCCGCTGGATTCACCACCCAAGATCGCCACGGTGCGAACGAAAAAAGGCTTCACTTCGGTTGGAATGTAATCCCAATAACGGAATGGATCCTGGCGGATAAGACCACCGCTGATATTCATAAAGGAGCGTTCAGGATCCACCAATATGGTTTCGATACCCAGATGTTCGCGGTAACGCGGGGCGTCCAACGCTTCACTCGAGTAGATAAAGCTCGGGACTATGCCTTTTTGCTCCATAAACTGCTTCATACCGTTACTCCACACGTCCCAGCCGTGCGGGTAAGGCTCAATACCTTTCTCATCGAAGGAGTGAATACGGATATTTTTCTGGTATTTAAAGGTTTGCAACAGCCAACGCAGACGGTCGCTGACTGTCGGCTGCTGCGACATCGAACTGTTTTCAAACAGTACGCGGTCGCGTGGCTCATCGTGGCACAGAATAACGTGCAACTCGTCCACTTGGCTGCAGGCTCGCTGGATCAGATAGATGTGCCCGGTATGCAGCGGGTAAAACTTACCAAACACTACACCCACTTTTTTTTCACGGCGCGGGAACTCAAGCTCCAGGAAACGGTGCAGTGCCTCCAGTTTCTGCGCGCTCGGGCTTTTGATTTTATCGTTCAACAGCTGGCTGAGATAGCCCTTGGTCATGCTGCTCGCATCGGCCACCTGTTGTAATGTACATCCCTTTTGTTTGATAACCGTTTTAAGGTAGTCGAACTGCCGCATAGCCCCTCCTGTTTATATACCCTTCATCTTTCAAGTTGCAGCGTTGTTGACTGTGCTAATCCACCCCAGTCACTTACTACAGTAAGCTCCTGGGATGGAGACGCTGGTCGCCTAGCTGCAGCATGAAAGCTATTGGGTATAATATACTAAACAAGGAGAAGTTACGGCTGACTTAGAGCTCATCCAGAACACTCAGAGCATCCGCCAGTTTTTTGACACCAAATACCTGCATATTGGCCGGGGGTCTCTTTGGCACATTGGCATGCGGAACGATAGCACGCTTGAAGCCATGTTTTGCAGCCTCGGAGATGCGTTCCTGGCCGCTCGGCACCGGGCGGATCTCACCTGCCAGCCCCACTTCACCAAACACCACCAGATCGTTAGGCAATGGGCGATCGCGCAGGCTGGAGACCAGAGCCAGCAACAACGCCAAATCAGCGCTGGTTTCAGTTACCTTGACGCCACCCACCACGTTGACGAAAACGTCCTGATCGGACATTTGCAACCCGCCATGGCGATGCAAGACGGCAAGCAGGATCGCCAGACGATTCTGCTCAAGCCCCACCGCGACCCGGCGCGGGTTGGACATCATGGAGTGATCCACCAGCGCCTGGATTTCTACCAGTAATGGCCGGGTTCCTTCCCACACCACCATCACCGAGCTACCCGAAGTGACTTCATCGCCACGGCTGAGGAAAATAGCGGAAGGGTTGCTCACCTCGCGCAGACCCTGTTCGGTCATGGCGAACACGCCCAGCTCATTGACCGCACCAAAACGGTTTTTATGGCTACGCAGCGTGCGAAAACGCGAATCGGCATCGCCGTCTAACAGCACAGAGCAGTCAATACAGTGTTCCAGCACTTTAGGCCCGGCTAAAGAACCATCTTTAGTAACATGGCCCACCATGACAATCGCCACGCCCCGCGTTTTGGCAAAACGGGTGAGATAGGCTGCGGTTTCGCGCACCTGCGCCACGCTGCCAGGGGAAGACTGGATATCAGCCATATGCATCACCTGGATGGAGTCAATCACCATCAACCTGGGCTGCTCTTGCTCGGCGATCAGACAGATCTGCTCGATGCTGGTTTCGGAGAGCATATTCAGACCGCTGGTCGGCAAACCAAGACGGTGAGCACGCATGGCTACCTGTTGCAGCGACTCTTCGCCGGTGACATACAGCGTCTTCATCTGTTCAGCGAGTTTGCACAACACCTGCAACAGCAGCGTACTTTTCCCCGCCCCAGGGTTTCCGCCGATCAGGATCGCACTGCCCGGAACAACGCCACCGCCCAGCACCCGGTCAAACTCAAGAAAGCCGGTAGAGAAACGCGGTAGTTCTTCCAGGCTGATGTCCGAAAGCTTCTGGACTTTGCTGATACCGGCATCACCGGCATAACCGCTGAAACGCTCGGTGCGGGCAGAAGAAGAGGAGGCCGCAGCCAGACGCACTTCTGTAATGGTATTCCAGGCATGACAAGCGCTGCATTGCCCCTGCCAGCGCGGATAATCAGCGCCGCATTCATTACATACAAACGCCCGTTTTGCTGCTTTGGCCACAAATTACCTCAAATCCTGTTTCAGACTGCCACTGAGGACACAGAGTACTCCCAGCAGGTCGGCATGACGAATCGATACCTGAGCTTTTTCATAAACTTTAGGTTTTGCATGGTAGGCGATACCTAATCCAGCCACCTGCAGCATTTTCAAATCGTTGGCACCATCACCTATTGCCACGGTTTGATGCGGTGGAATACCGAGTTTTTCTGCCAACGCCACTAGGGTAGCGGCTTTAAATTTTGCATCAACGATCGGTCCCAGCACTTCACCGGTCAGTTTACCGTCACGGATTTCCAGCTCATTGGCCGCCACCGCAACCAGTTTCAACTTGTCGCGTAGATATTCGGCATAATAGGTAAAACCGCCGGAAGCAATCGCCACATGCCAGTCCAGCGCATGCAGTTTGCCAATCAGGCTGGTCAACCCCGGCATCAATGGCAATTCGTCGCGCACCTGCTTGAGAATATTGGCATCGGCCCCTTTTAGTGTACCGACTCGCTGCCGCAGGCTGGCGGTAAAATCGAGTTCACCGCGCATAGCGCGTTCGGTCACTTCTGCAACCTGCTCCCCCACTCCGGCCAGTTTGGCAATTTCATCGATACACTCAATCTGGATCGCTGTTGAGTCCATGTCCATCACCAGCAGGCCCGGCGTGCGCAGATGCGGTATTTTGCCTAATGGCGCTACATCCAGCCCATTCTCTGCCGCCAGTAACTTGGCCCGGGGAGACAGCGTTCCCGCCAGACGAACAACCTGATAGTCTTCCACACACCAGGCCGTCACAATCACCATCGCCGCACCCAGCTTACGTTGGAACGCGGTAATACGCTCTTTATCCAGCTTTCTGCCATATAATAGCCAACCGGTGTGGCCCGCTCGGTAATCTAGCGGCATGACTTCATCACCGCTAAGCGAAAGGGGAAGCCCCGGCCATTGAGAAATCTCCGCCGGGAGATCGCAATAGGTCAGACTATTTGGCATTATTAACTCCTGTAAAACGCTGCATGATAAAACGACGCATCAAGCTATCCTATCGCTACTGCTTCTGGCAACATATTACCCGATGAATTTCGAGTCGCAGCCCACTGAGCCCCCGCAGGCAACAACGCGGCCGTTCGAAAACCGACGAGTATTAAGCCCAAGGAAGCCCATGGCTAAAGCTAAACTGAAATTCCGCCTGCACCGCACCGCTATCATTTTGATCTGCCTGGCGTTACTGGTGCTATTGATGCAAGGTGCATCCTATTTTAGCCTGAACCACCAGATGGCACGCTCGGAACAGGTAGAAGATCTGGCACAGACATTGACCCGGCAAGTGGCTTTCAGTCTGGTTCCGTTATTAGGCGACAGCAGCAACATCGATAATCAGCAGGTTGGCAGCATTATAGAGCAGTTGACATCCCATAGCAGGATCCTCGACGCCAGTGTCTACAAGTTGGATGGAACTTTGATCGCCCATTCCGGTGAGCAGATCAGTGTGCGCGATCGCCTGGCGCTCGATGGTAAGCGTGCGGGCAGTTACTTTAATCACCAACTGGTGGAATCTATTCAGGGTAAAGAAGGTCCGCTAGGCTTTATCCGCGTAACGCTGGATACCCACGTGCTGGCTACCGAATCTAAACAGGTGGATAACACCACCAACCTGCTACGCCTGATGATCCTGATGGCGTTGGCGATTGGTATTATTCTGGCACGCACATTGCTGCAAGGCCGCCGTAGTCGTTGGCAACAGTCACCCTATCTGTTGACTGCCAACACCCCGTTGGAGGAAGAGAACGCGGTGCAAAACGATGACGATGAAAAACAGGACGAGACGAAAAAGTCTGAAAGTGCCCCACCTCAGTGAGTGGGGCGATAGGCGTATTAGGCTTTATCACCCAACAGCACAGACTCCAGCGCGATAACGATCATTTCGTTAAAAGTAGTCTGGCGTTCTGCCGCAGTGGTCGCTTCATGGCGCAGAATGTGATCGGATACAGTGCAAATGGTCAGTGCTTTACAACCGAACTCTTCATACAGCTCGGCAGCAACGCCATAGATACCCGCCGCTTCCATTTCCACACCCAGAATGCCGTACTTCTTCATCACCTGGAACATATCCGGATCGGGTGTATAGAACAGATCGGCTGAGAAGATATTACCGACACGCGCCGGGATCCCCTGTGCCGCAGCAGCATCAACCGCATTTCGCACCATGTCAAAATCGGCAATCGCCGCATAGTCATGATCTTTAAAGCGCATACGGTTCACTTTGGAATCGGTACAAGCCCCCATACCAATCACCACATCGCGCAGTTTGACGTCGTCACGCACCGCACCACAGGAACCCACACGGATAATTTTCTTTACGCCAAATTCGGCAATCAGCTCGCGGGCATAGATAGAGCAGGACGGGATACCCATACCATGCCCCATGACAGAAATCTTACGGCCTTTATAAGTTCCGGTGAAACCCAGCATACCGCGTACGTTGTTAACTTCTACCGCACCTTCCAGAAAGGTTTCCGCAATATATTTTGCCCGCAGCGGATCCCCCGGCATCAGAACAACGTCAGCAAAATCACCCATTTCAGCATTAATATGTGGCGTAGCCATAATCTCTATCCTCGAAGCATTTTTAATAATGTAGCGGTCATTTGAACCTAGGCGTTTTAGCCCAGTATCGCAGGCTAAAACCCGGGTTCTTCAACCTCAAAGCATGGATTTGCCGTAATCCATTGGCGAAATACCAAAATAGCTGGCGACTGTCTGGCCAATGTCAGCGAAGGTTTCACGGTGCCCCAACGAGCCTGGTTTTACTTTCGGCCCATATACCAGCACTGGAATGTGCTCGCGGGTATGATCGGTGCCGCTCCAGGTAGGGTCACAGCCGTGGTCAGCGGTGAAGATAAGAATGTCATCTTCCTTAACCAGCTTCAGCATTTCAGGCAAACGCCGGTCAAACAGCTCCAGCGCGGCTGCGTAGCCAGCAACGTCACGGCGGTGGCCATAAGAAGAGTCAAAATCAACAAAGTTGGTGAATACGATAGTGTTGTCACCCGCCTTTTCCATCTCGACCAGCGTGGCATCAAACAGCGCATCGATCCCGGTGGCCTTCACTTTCTGGGTGATGCCGACGTTGGCGTAGATATCAGCAATCTTGCCGATAGAAACTACTTCGCCACCTTTCTCATCCACCAGTTTTTTCAGTACGGTGTCAGCCGGTGGTTCGACGGCCAGATCGTGACGGTTACCCGTACGCTGGAAGTTGCCGGGCTTGTCGCCAATAAACGGGCGAGCGATCACGCGGCCAATGTTATAGCCCCCTTCGGTCAACTCTTCACGGGCGATTTCACACAGCTCATACAGACGATCCAGCCCGAAAGTCTCTTCATGGCAAGCGATCTGGAATACTGAATCTGCGGAAGTGTAGAAAATCGGCTTGCCGGTTTTCATATGTTCCTCAGCCAGTTGATCGAGGATCACAGTGCCCGAAGAGTGGCAATTGCCGAGATAGCCTGGCAGGTTGGCACGCTCAACCAGTTTATCCAGCAGCGCTTGCGGGAAGCTGTTGTGCTCATCCTTGAAGTATCCCCAGTCGAACAGCACCGGCACACCGGCGATTTCCCAGTGTCCCGAGGGCGTATCCTTACCGGAGGAGAGTTCGCTGGCATAGCCGTAAGCACCAATGATCTCGGCGTCTTTATCCAGGCCTGCCGGGAACTTACCGGTAGACTCTTCAGCCGCCTTGCCTAACCCCAGACGGCTGAGGTTGGGCAGCGTAAGCGGGCCGCTACGGCCCACGTCAGCCTCACCGCACGCGCAGGCTGCGGCGATATGACCAAGGGTATCGGAACCTTCATCGCCGAAACGCTTGGCATCTGCGCTGGCACCAATACCGAATGAATCTAATACCATAATAAACGTACGTTTCATCGTGCTCTCCTGCGTGTTTTCACGCTATGACCGGCAGTGATAAAGCGCCGCCGGTCCTGATTCTTAAAGACAGATTTTATTCAGTGATGCGCTTGTACACCACCGGGGTGGCTGCTGGGGCTTTATCACCCAGCACCATCGCACTGCGTACCGCGTCAGCGGCCTGCTGCCAGCTCTCTTCATCATTGGCATGGATCAACGCTAAAGGACGTTGATTATCGACAAACGCGCCCAAACGGGCCATATGGGTCAGTCCAACGCTGTAATCGATGCTGTCACTGGCCCGACGGCGTCCGCCTCCCAGTGATACCACTGCCATTCCCAGCGCCCGGGTATCCATCGCGGTAATGTTACCCGGCCTCTCGGCATAAACCGGTTTGCTTAATGTTGCCACAGGCAGATAGCTATCGTAGCGCTCGATAAAATCGGTAGGGCCCTTCTGTGCCGCCACCATGCGGCCAAAAACTTCCGCCGCTTTGCCGTTGTCCAATACCTTCTGCAGCTTGGCTCGGGCATCGGCATCATCCGTTGACAGGCCGCCGGAAAGCAGCATTTCCACGCATAGCGCCATGGTCACTTCCAGCAGACGCGGGTTGCGGTATTCACCGGTCAGGAAGCGAACAGCTTCATGCACTTCCACCGCATTACCGGCGCTGGATGCCAACACCTGATTCATATCGGTGAGCAGTGCCGTGGTCTTACAACCGGCACCGTTGGCCACGCCAACGATCGCCTGCGCCAAATCTTCCGAAAGCGCGTAGGTCGGCATAAAGGCACCAGATCCAACTTTAACGTCCATCACCAGCGCATCAAGCCCTTCAGCCAGCTTCTTCGCCAGAATGGACGCGGTGATCAGCGGGATGGAATCCACGGTGGCCGTAATATCGCGTGTGGCATAGAAACGCTTGTCGGCCGGGGCCAGCGAGCTGGTTTGGCCAATAATCGCCACCCCAACGTCTTTGATGATCCTGCGGAAGGCAGTGTCGTCCGGGTAAATGTTAAAGCCCGGGATGGCCTCCAGTTTGTCCAGCGTACCTCCGGTATGGCCAAGACCACGCCCTGAAATCATCGGCACATAACCGCCACAGGCCGCGACCATCGGGCCCAGCATCAGCGAAGTCACATCCCCCACGCCGCCGGTTGAATGTTTGTCGACTATTGGGCCGTTTAATGCCAGTTTCTTCCAGTCAAGCACCGAGCCTGAATCACGCATGGCCATAGTCAGCGCCACGCGCTCCTGCATGGTCATGTCGTGGAAGTAAATGGTCATCGCCAAAGCAGCAATCTGCCCCTCGGAAACCACGTTATCGCGGAT
The DNA here is from genome assembly GCF_044865145.1 of Serratia aquatilis. Taxonomy (NCBI): domain Bacteria; kingdom Pseudomonadati; phylum Pseudomonadota; class Gammaproteobacteria; order Enterobacterales; family Yersiniaceae; genus Serratia; species Serratia aquatilis. Next base: position 4,423,674 of record NZ_CP173186.1, read on the forward strand.
GCCATTGATGAAGAAGCGGATCTCTGCTTCGCTCAATGACTGACCGTCACGTTTTTTACGGATTATTTCTTGTGCCAGGAACAAGGCATTCTCCCTGTTTTACCCATTCGATATGCCAACAGTAACCCTGTGGCGCGATAAAAAATCAGTAACCGTTACCAGCAGACTGGGTGCTATGCCCCAACGTGGTCAGCAGGCTGGCCAACAGGCTTGAAGCACCGAAGCGGAAGTGACGCGCATCGGCCCAGCCCTTACCCAGAATACGATCGGCAAGTTGCAGATAGTGCAGCGCATCTTCTGCCGTGCGTACACCGCCAGCGGGTTTGAAACCGACATCGTTGGCAACGCCCATATCACGGATCACCGTCATCATCAGTTCAGCGCTTTCCAACGTGGCATTAACCGGCACTTTACCGGTAGATGTTTTGATAAAGTCGGCCCCTGCCTCGATGGCAATCGAAGATGCCTTGCGGATCAGATCCGCCTGCTTCAACTCGCCGGTTTCGATAATCACTTTCAACAGCACATTGGCCTCGGCACAGGCCTGCTTGCACTGTTTCACCAGTTCAAAACCGACCTTATCGTTACCTGCGATCAATGCACGGTAAGGGAATACCACGTCAACCTCGTCGGCACCGTAAGCAATGGCCGCCCGAGTCTCCGCCAGCGCGATGGCGACATCATCATTACCATGCGGAAAATTAGTGACAGTAGCGATACGAATATCAGGGGTACCTTGTTCACGCAGCGTCTTGCGCGCAATAGGGATAAAGCGAGGGTAAATACAGATGGCGGCGGTATGGCCTGCCGGGCTGTTTGCCTGACGACACAGGGCGATAACTTTCTCGTCGGTATCATCATCATTCAGCGTGGTTAAATCCATCAGATTCAGCGCACGTTGCGCCGCTGCGGTTAATTCGGTCATAAAACTCTCCAACTGAGTACTGACAGTGTTGGCGAGCGGACTTGGTTCCTTGAAGATAGCGCGTGGAGTGAAACCACGGCGGCAACTGAGATCCTTCTCACCGCACATAGCCTTTCGATATCGAACAGCCATTGGTTGCTATTTGAACACGATAACGTCGAGTTATTTGTGCTCTGATTCACACCGTATGAAATATCTCTGTAACGGATTCGGATTATATGTGAATTATGTCACATAATACCGGGATATTGTTCACACATTACTACACTAGGCTGTGTCCCTTAATTGCACGCGAGCGCCGCTGGCGGTCATTTGTGCACAGGGCAAGGCGTGAGCCGCGAGGTTTGGTGGACCAAATAAGCGGCGAACAACGCCGCAATGCGCGCAAATGGCACCAGCCCGAAGGGTCGCGCCCCAAAAGCCCGTTTTCTGTGTTGTCGGGCTTGAACAGAGGGCCACTCTGCCCTTCACCCTCCGCCTTGATAACGGGCTTTTGGGTCTGCGATGGCACCACGGGCAATTAAGGGACACAGCCTAGATAGCAAGTAGACACGGGCACCATCAGCGCGCCCGTGAAAAATGCTTTCAGGCACCTAAGCCAGTCACTGTGCGGCTTAGGTGATCAGAAGTATAGCTTACAGCGCCAGAAAGAAACCGGCGATGGTAGCGCTCATCAGGTTGGAAAGCGTACCCGCAGCAACGGCCTTCAAACCAAAGCGCGCGATGTCCTGGCGACGGCTCGGTGCCATACTGCCCAACCCACCAAGCAGGATCGCGACAGAAGACAGGTTGGCAAAACCGCACAGCGCAAAGGAGATAATCGCCTTGGTATGTTGCGACAGCACCTGCAACCCCTCCGCTGCAACCACATCGTCCGGGCGCAAGTAAGCGCCGAAGTTCATATAGGCAACGAATTCGTTAACAATGATCTTCTGGCCGATAAACGAACCGGCGACCATCGCTTCATTCCATGGCACACCGATCAGGAAGGCGATTGGCGAGAAGAGCCACCCCAGAATCAACTCCAGAGAGAGTTGAGGGAAGTTAAACCAGCCGCCAACACCGCCCAGTATGCCGTTCAGCACGGCGATCAAAGCAATAAATGCCAGCAACATGGCTCCCACGTTCAGCGCTAGTTGCATACCGGATGCAGCACCTGAAGCCGCCGCGTCAATCACGTTGGCCGGGCGATCCTCTTCGGCAATCAACTTCATCGCATCGTCTTTATCGTGGGTTTTTTCTGTTTCCGGCACCATCAGCTTGGCAAACAGCAGGCCACCTGGCGCAGCCATAAACGAAGCGGCAATCAGATATTCCAGCGGTACCCCCATCTGGGCATACCCAGCCAGCACGGATCCCGCGACCGAAGCCAAGCCACCACACATCACGGCAAACAGCTCAGACTGGGTCATGGTGGCGATATAGGGGCGCACGACCAGAGGCGCCTCGGTCTGGCCGACAAAGATATTGGCGGTCGCCGACAGTGACTCAGTCCGTGACGTTCCCAGCAGTTTCTGCAGTCCGCCACCAAGGATCTTAATCACCAACTGCATAATACCCAGATAGTAGAGCACCGCTATCAGTGAGGAGAAGAAGACAATCACCGGCAGTACGCGCAGCGCGAACACAAAACCGCCGCCACCGAAGACTTCAAACATTTTATCGGAAACCAGGCCGCCGAAGATAAAAGAGATCCCCTGGTTGCCGTAGGCGATGACGTTTGCCACCCCTTCAGACATGCCGCCAAGAATGCGGCGCCCGACCGGTACATACAGCACCAGCGCACCAATAGCGATTTGAATGATAAATGCGCCGATCACCGTACGCAGATTAATAGCGCGCCGGTTGCTGGAGAGCAGTACAGCAATGGCGATAAGTACCATCATACCGACCAGGCTCATGATGAGTTGCATACGAGAATATCCCTGTTGCGAAAAAAGAAGTGCCCCTAGCCCGGTGACTGCAACGGGTTATCTAAGGGTGATAACGGCTGGTAATTATACGGGGCAAGCGGTAATGAGACCCGTTTTATGTCACAAACGCATACAACCAGACGCAATTAAAAACTTTGTAATGTGAAGCAAGTCACATTACGCTGCAACAGGTGAAGGTAAGGCAAACAGGGACTGAGCATTTTGCTGCAGAGAATCTGCTATTTCATCCGGCGGTTCAGGCCGTAGTTGGCAGAGTATTTTGAACACCTCAGCAGCCCGCTCTGGGCGGTTGGGTTGCCCCTGATAACCTGCTAAAGGCATATCCGGTGCATCAGTCTCCAATAACAGAGATCCCAGCGGTAACTGCGCCATTACGCCGCGAGTTTTCTGGGCGCGTTCATAACTGATGGTTCCTCCCACTCCGATGGAGTAACCCAAGCGAATAAATGCTTGCGCCTGCGCCAGACTGCCGGCAAAACCGTGCACTACGCCACGGCGGGGGACATCAGCACGGCGCAGCGCCGCTGCCAGTTGATCGTGGCTACGGCGGGAATGCAAGATCACCGGTAGATCATGCCGTTTCGCCAAGGTAAGTTGCTGTTTAAGCAACGTCTGTTGGCGCACAAACTGCGGGTCGGCCATGTAAAGATCAAGGCCGATCTCCCCTACCGCAACCAGTTTTGCTGGCCGACTGGCTAAAAAGTCTGCCAGTTGGTCAAGCTGTTGATCATGATGTTGCACGATATACAAAGGGTGAAGCCCCAGCGCGGCAAACAGCGGTAAATGATCGCCCGCCAGTTTCAGTAAGCTGGCAAAGCGATCTGCGGTCACCGCTGGCACAATGATCTGCTGTACACCGGCCTGCGCCGCCAGCGCCAGGCTCTCCTTCTCGTGCCCGGTAAAAGGTGGGAAATCAAAGTGGCAGTGGGTATCGACGAAAACATAGCTCACGGGGCCTCTCCACCACCGGGGGAAGGATCGCCCGGCAGAATGATGCTTGGCGTTGCTCGCGGCGTTTTTGCCTGCGCTTTTCGGCCAGATGGCGCTTCCACATCAGTCATGATCGGTGACGGCATACGCACATTTTCCGGTTGCAACAAACCGCGAGGAAGGGCTTTTTTTACCTTTAAACCATCGAGCTTTTCCTGTTCCAGCAGCCAGTGTCCTACCGTTGCCAAAAAATAGCGCCCGCAGCGGCGGCCAAGATGATAATCCTGATTCAAAGAAGCCAAACGGCTGCCGAGAGCATTACTCGCCAAGGGTTTGGGCGGGTAAATCTCAAAGATACGCAATTTACCCGGCGGTTTCTCAATGAATTGCTGGATACGGTGATAGCTCTCTTCATGACGCTGCATAATACGCACCATCTGCTGTAGGCTACTGTCACCGAGCCAATGCTCCATGCGTTTCATCCATTGGGGAGTGTAATACATCTGCGAAGGCACGGTGCGGATCACTACAATGGTATCAGCCCCACGGCGGTAAGCTTCTTCTACCGGAATTGCATCACTGATCCCGCCATCAAGGTAGCTGATGCCATCAAGTTCAACGCCCATGCGGTAAAAACCGGGGATGGCACTGGAAGCCTTGATGGCTGGCAGCCAATTGACTCGCTCGGCGCGCAGATAAGTCGGCTCGAAGTCGTCGCTCCGGCAGGCGCACATCAGGAACTCACGGCCATTACTCAGCCGTTGTTCGGCTACATCGATTGCCAATGGCAATTCTTGCGAGGTGATGTCCACCAGCCAGTCGAGATCGATAAGATGCCCACCGCGCACAAAACGCAACGGGTTGAAGAAATTGGCAGAGGTGGTGTAACGGGTGATCACCCGCCGTGCATAGCCCAACTGGCCGCAAACAAAAGCCGAGAGATTCTGCGCACCGGCAGAGGTACCAATCATCAGCTCAAATGGGTTAAAATGGGCACGCTGAAACTCATCCAGTACACCTGCGGTAAAAATCCCACGCTGCCCGCCCCCTTCACATACCAGCGCCATTTTACCCGCGCGGTAAGGTTTATATGCCAACGGTTCTATATTGCCGATCGTGACAGGTATTCTGTATCCCAATCTTATATCCTCAATGTGGCTGTTTTTTCGAGGATAGCGCTTCTCGCTCTTTTCCGTAATCTTCTTGCAACACGCCAGAGAGGAAATCATTACTCCCTGACAACCAGGTAAAATCATTGCCGGAAAACTCCGCCCACACCTGCCAAGCCTGGCCTTTCAGCTGTTTCAAGCGGCCGACAATGATGTCGCTATTCATAACTTGCCTCACTAAATGCCGAGAAAAGGAATTAAACTTTGTTACAGTTTGAGAGAAAATTAAGGTCGCCGACGGCCAGTAAACAGGCTGACCAGGAACAGAATAATACCCACGACAAAGACGATTTTAGCCGCCCAGGCGGCAGTACCGGCAAGTGCACCGAATCCTAACGCCGCAGCGATCAAGGCGATAATTAAAAAGATAATGCCCCAACGAAACATAAGCCACTCCTTACCATAAGTGAAAACCGCATTACCATCAGCCAGCCCTATTGATGGGGTTAACCTTCACACAGCGCTGTACTCCAGGCCATGTCCCCCAATTGCCGGGGAACACCGCAGGCTGTCAATCAGAAGACACGGCCTGGTCTGTGTCGTACACAACCCGGGCGCTAGCCCGGAATTGCCAGCTTGTTGTTACTGGTGCTGATTGACTAGGGTTTTACCACCAAGTCGTTCTTGACGCTTTTCACGCCGTCAATGGCTTTGGCAATTTTCTCTGCACGTTCCGACTGAGCCGGAGTTTTCACCGAACCGGAAAGCTGAACTACGCCATCGGTGGTTTCTACTTTCACATGACGGGAAGGCACAATATCGTCGGCCAACAGCTTAGCCTTCAGTTCGCTGGTCGTTGCCGCATCGCCAGCATAAGCTTTGATTGACTGACTCGGTTGGTCTTTTACGTGCAATTTGTCGCTAACGGATTTGACACCTTCCACCTTGCCTGCGGCTTTGACAGCCTGTTCGGCCTGCATCTGGCTATCGACAAAACCGGACAGTGTGACGACACCTTTCTCAGTTTCCACAGAGATATCGTTACTTTTTATGGTTTTATCTTCAATCAAGGCGCTTTTAACCTTGGCTGTAATTGCGCTGTCATCCATGAAGCCGTCTACTTTTTTCATAGAGTTATCGATTTTGTTACCAGCACCATCAGCAACGCTGGACACTTTGTTCAACAGAGTTTCTTCTGCAAGAGCAGTACCACTTAGCAATGCAGAACCCAACACGATAACCATTAGTGAATGTGCCAATTTGGTCTTGTTCATCGATCTCTTCCTTCTTGTTATGGATAGCTTGACAGCTGCATACCCTGATGCGGCCGAAAAGCTGCAAACTCAAACGGATACTTCACGATACTTACACAATCAAACGTTCACGTTTAAACAGGAGCAATGCACGTGCCAATGTGTGAATACCGTCAAAACACAACAATAAAGCAGCAAAGGCATAACATTAAGGCGGAAAACTGTTGCCTATTGGCGACAAATGGGGGCGAGTGGCAGAGATTTTTTTCTATCTCATTGATTATGATGGTTTAAAAATGTCTCCAATCGGCAACACAACCGAATAACTCTCTACATAGAGTGAAAACACTAGTACTTTACGCTATAAACACAAGACATACCCTAAAAATATAGGTTTTAGATAAAAATAGCCGTGGGAAGCAGAAGCATAGCAAACGCGGTGGCGAGACATAATCAATAAGAAAAGATTATGAATAAGCAGGTTGGGAAGAAAATAAAAAAACACCGGGCGCTCTTAAGCGCCCGATCAGACTGCTGACAAACCCCGTTATTAGGGAGAGCGTGCCGATGGGGTCGTAACGGCGTAAGCCGTCGGAGCGCCCCTCGGTGCGCTAGGCCCGAGTATCTCGGGTCAGAAGGCGACTTTGTCATCAACCTCACCGGGCGCCCTTAAGCGCCCGATTTTGGGTTCGATCAATGCTCGCGGGTCTTGCGGAACACAACGTCAGGGTAACGCTCTTGTGTCAGGTTAAGGTTAACCATGGTTGGCGCTATATATGAAAGGTTGTCCCCTCCGTCCAACGCCAGATTCAGCTCGTTCTTACGCTTGAATTCTTCGAATTTTTTCACGTCGTCACACTCCACCCAGCGGGCGGTGGAAACGTTTACCGACTCGTATAACGCTTCAACGTTATATTCGCTCTTCAAACGTGCTACCACGACATCAAACTGCAGAACACCCACAGCTCCGACGATCAGATCGTTGTTGGAGATTGGCCGGAACACCTGCACAGCCCCCTCTTCGGAAAGCTGGACCAGCCCTTTCAGCAGTTGTTTCTGCTTGAGAGGATCGCGCAGACGGATGCGGCGGAACAGTTCAGGGGCAAAGTTAGGAATGCCGGTGAACTTCATATCTTCACCCTGTGTAAAGGTGTCACCGATCTGGATTGTTCCGTGGTTATGTAAACCAATAATGTCGCCCGGATACGCCTCTTCAACATGTGAGCGGTCACCCGCCATGAAGGTCAGCGCGTCAGAGATCACCACGTCTTTACCGGTACGAACCTGACGTAACTTCATGCCTTTCTCATACCTGCCGGACACCACACGCATAAAAGCCACACGGTCACGATGCTTCGGATCCATGTTGGCCTGGATCTTGAACACAAAACCGGTGAATTTTTCTTCTGCGGCTACGACTTCACGGGTATCCGTCTTACGTGGCATTGGCGCTGGCGCCCAGGCCACCAAACCGTCGAGCATGTGGTCAACGCCAAAGTTACCTAATGCCGTTCCGAAGAACACCGGCGTCAGTTCACCTGCAAGGAAGGCTTCCTGTTCAAACTCGTGGGAAGCCCCTTGCACCAGTTCCAGCTCTTCACGCAGTTGTGCCGCCAGATCTTCCCCCACGGCAGCATCCAGATCCGGGTTATTGAGCCCCTTGACGATGCGAACTTCCTGAATGGTGTGGCCTTTACCGGTCTGATACAGATAGGTTTCGTCTTTATAGAGGTGGTAAACCCCTTTGAACAATTTGCCGCAGCCAATCGGCCAGGTGATTGGTGAACAGGCGATTTTCAGCTCGCGTTCAACTTCATCCATCACTTCCATCGGATCACGAATGTCACGGTCAAGCTTGTTCATGAAGGTCAGGATTGGCGTATCACGCAAACGAGTCACTTCCATCAGCTTACGGGTACGATCTTCTACCCCTTTCGCGGCATCGATCACCATCAGGCAGCAGTCCACTGCCGTCAGGGTACGGTAAGTATCTTCAGAGAAGTCTTCGTGCCCTGGGGTATCCAGCAGGTTGATCAGACATTCACGGTAGGGGAACTGCATCACCGAGGTGGTGATCGAGATCCCACGCTGTTTCTCCATCTCCATCCAGTCAGACTTGGCATGCTGGTTAGAGCCACGGCCCTTTACCGTACCGGCGGTCTGGATAGCCTGCCCGAACAACAACACCTTCTCGGTAATGGTTGTTTTACCGGCATCGGGGTGCGAGATAATGGCAAAAGTTCTTCTTTTGGAGACTTCGCGAGCGAATTCACTAGGAGACATGTTTTTCACGTTTCTATGGTTAGTCCGCCCTGTTAGTCATGAGAACGCGCGGATCGCGGCGCCAGACAAAGCGGTAATAAAAAGAGTATATACTCTAAATAATTCGAGTTGCATGTAGGCGGCAAGTCCGAGAGTCGCCAGGAGCATAGCCCACTATGTGACTGGTGCGAACGGACGTAGCCAACACCCATGCAGCTTGAAGTATGACGAGTATAGCGGGTTATTTTCGCTGATTTACCACCCCGTGACAATCAATGCTTTCGTGGCATTAGCCTAATGGCAGGGCCATAACGATCGCATCTTCACGGCCATTGGCAGCAGGATAATAGTTACTGCGCACCGTCACCTCGTTGAAACCAAGGTCTTCATACAGGGCTATCGCCCCCAGGTTGGAAGCACGGACCTCCAGCCACAGCGTGACAATGCCCCGCGTTGCCAACTGCTCTATTAATGCGTTCAGCAGAGTGCGCCCCAGCCCTTGGCGTTGCCAGTCGGGGTGGATGGCGATATTAAACAGTGTAGCTTCGTCCAATACTATCTGGGTAATGGCAAACCCGGCCATCTGCCCGTTCACTTCAAGCTTCAGATTAAGGTAACGTTCACCCTGATTACTGGCAAAGGTCGCTGCCGTCCAGGGAAATGCATGGCTGGCTTGTTCAATCTTGAAGGCTGTGGCCAGATCGGCCGTTGTCAGGATAGAAATGTTGTTCATGGTGACAAATCTGCTGCCAAAGTGCGCGTTTCGCACCCGCGTCTTGAGAAAGCTCGGCCAGAGCCGGGCTATATAGCTGCGCACCGGCCACCGCAAGCGGCTCCACAACGCCCAGCCGCCAACTGTTGCACTCGGTGTCTTCGGGCAGCATCACTACCTGATCCGGTGTCAGGCCATAGGTTTGTGCTGGTGTCAGGTCCAGGCTGCGCAGCACATCGCAAAACAGCGGATCGTGATGATCGGGCAAGTCCTGCGCCACCACCAACAAACGCACGTTGGGTGGCACACTTACCGCAACCTCCCCCAGCAACACGCCTGGGCGGCGCAATGTCCACTGCGTAATACCCAGTTGTTGTAACAGCCAGTCGCGTCTTGATGCCATGCCGATCCCCGTGAGTTGTGCCCCCTACCTACCCTGTGCCGCGCTATACCCGAGTTACTTCGAGATGCTGGTAGGCGGCAATCGAATAAATCCCGATGAGCTTACAATGGTAAGTGATTCGGGTGAGAGAGCAGCCAACACCCCAGCACCTTGAGGGGCGACGGGTATATGCTAACAAACCAGCGCCCCCTGCGCCAACAAACCCATCGAACATCTGGTCACAAAGCTCTATAATCTTCGGTCAAATCTTGAGGAGCCGAAAACTGATGTCTGCATTAACCCCCGCCAGTGAAGTGATGCTGCGCCATAGTGATGAATTTATTGAACGCCGCGTGCTGTTTGCTGGCGATCTGCAGGACACATTGCCCGCCCAATTCGAGGCCGCGGATGTTCGTGTCCACACCCAGCAATACCATCACTGGCAGTTACTGAACCGGACGATGGGCGAAAATGCGCAGTTCGGTCTGACCGTGGATCCTACCTTCGTCGCGGAGTGCGACACGTTGATTTATTACTGGCCGAAGAGCAAGCAGGAAGCACAATTCCAACTGTGCAATATCCTGGCTCTGCTGCCAGTTGGCGCGGAAATCTTTGTGGTAGGTGAAAACCGCAGCGGTGTGCGCAGTGCCGAGCAAACCCTGGAAGGCCACGCCAAGCTGGCCAAGATTGACAGCGCTCGCCGTTGCGGGCTGTATCATGGCCGCATCGATGTGCAAACCGAATTTGATCTGTCCGACTGGTGGGAAAGCTACCAGTTACACGATCTTAACGTGAAGACATTACCCGGCGTATTTAGCCGCGACGGTCTGGACGTCGGCAGTTCATTGCTGCTCTCCACGCTGGATAAACACATGAAAGGCAAATTACTGGACGTAGGCTGTGGCGCAGGCGTCATGGCTTCGGTCGTGTCCAGAATGTCGCCAAAAATGAAGCTGACCCTCAGCGACGTGAATGCGGCAGCGGTGGAATCCAGCCGCGCTACGCTGGCAGCCAACGGCATCGAAGGTGAAGTGATCGTCAGTAACGTTTACTCCGATATTACCGGCCGCTTTGATCTGATCATCTCCAACCCACCTTTCCACGACGGCCTGGCAACCAGCCTGACCGCAGCGGAAACCCTGATCCGTGGGGCAATCAAACACCTGCCAATCGGTGGCCAGTTACGCATCGTTGCCAACGCCTTCCTGCCTTACCCGGATATTCTGGATGCCACTTTCGGCAGCCACGAAGTGCTGGTGCAGAATGGCCGTTTCAAAGTGTACCAAGCGACCGTAGGCCGCCCACCGCGCGATCCGAAGAAGAAAAAGTAAATCTGAGGTTCAACGGTTTCCCCTTACTAACTAATAGTGAGGGGAAATACCCCACTCAGCCGTTAAGATGCGCCATCCCCACCGGCGTATAACGCGCACCCGCCACGCCCGTCACTGGAAACACCGCCTCGATAGCCGCCAACTCCTGCTTGCTCAGCGTAATATCCGCCGCAGCGACGTTCTCCTCCAGGTAGCGTCTGCGCTTGGTGCCGGGGATCGGTACAATGTGCTCCCCTTGTGCCAGCACCCAGGCCAGCGCCAGTTGTGAAGGAGCCACCCCTTTCTGTTTCGCCAACTCGCTGACCTTTTCCACCAGCGCCAGATTGCGGGCAAAATTATCCCCCTGAAAGCGCGGATTATTGCGGCGGAAATCATCCGTAGCCAGATCCTCGACGCTCTGGATCGCTCCGGTCAGGAAACCACGGCCCAATGGGCTGTATGCCACAAAACCGATACCCAACCGCTGGCAAGCCGCAAGCTGGCCCTGCTCTGCTTCTCTGCTCCACAGAGAATACTCGGTCTGCAAAGCGGTTATCGGATGCACCTGATGTGCCCGTTCCAGGGTACTCACCGAGGTTTCACTCAAACCGATGTAGCGGATCTTGCCCTCTTTGATCAGATCCGCCATCGTTCCGACCACCTCTTCGATTGGCACCGTAGGATCGACACGATGCTGATAGTAAAGGTCTATCGTCTCTACGCCCAGCCGTTGCAGGCTGCCTTCAACCGAGCGGCGGATATACTCAGGCTTGCTGCTCACGCCACGCGCATTGGGATCGGCCGGATCGCGCACGATACCGAATTTGGTCGCCAGAAACACCTGGTCCCGTTTGCCTTTTATCGCCTTGCCGATCAGTTGCTCATTGGTATACGGACCATACATGTCGGCGGTATCCAATAGGGTTACCCCCAACTCCAGCGCCCGGTGCAGCGTGGCAATAGCTTCCCGATCGTCACTACCGGGGGAATAGAAGTCGCTCATCCCCATGCAGCCTAACCCCAGGGCTGAGATGATGGGGCCATTGGAGCCTAATTTGCGTTGTTGCATTACCTTGTCCTCATAGAGCGTTAATGTCGCAACAAAGTCTGGTTGTTTAGCTGACAAAGATAAATAATGCAGATTACACATCACTGTTCATAAATCACTAACAATGCGGACAACAAGATGGATCAGATTCAGGCCATGCGGGTCTTCACACGGATCGTGGAACTGGGTAGTTTCAGCCGGGCAGCTGAGCGGTTACAACTACCGCGAGCCACGGTAAGTAACGTTCTGAAACGTCTGGAACAGCGGCTGGGAGTCCGTCTGTTAATCCGCACCACGCGCCAGGTGCAGATCACCGCCGAGGGTTCACTCTATTATCAGCGCTGCCTGCAACTGCTGGATGCACTGGAGGAGGCGGATACCCTGTTCAGCCACCACAAGTTGCAGCCAACCGGTAAAGTACGCATCGATATGCCGCATTCGCTGGCACGCGAGATTGTCATCCCCGCGCTGGATGATTTTTACCAGCGCTATCCAGAGATGGAAATTGCGCTCGGCGCTAATGACACCCATGTTGATCTACTGCGCGAAGGGGTGGATTGCGTACTGCGCGCCTGGGAAACCGCAGACGATACGCTGGTTGCTAGGCGCATTGCCCAGATGCCGCAACTGACCTGTGTTTCCCCCGGCTACCTGCAGAAGTTTGGCGAACCGCAATCAATTGACGAGCTGCGGCATCACCAGGCTGTGGGGTATTTCTCGCTGGTGAACAATCGCAACTATCCGCTGGAATTCTGCCGGAACGGTAAACTTGAACAACGTGAATTACCCAGTCGATTGACCGTCAGCGGGGCCGACGCCTATACCGCCGCCTGCCGTGCCGATATGGGGCTGATTCAGGGTGCTCGCTACTCGGTTGCCAAGTGGCTGCAAAGCGGTGAACTAGTCGAGATTCTGAGCGCTACGCCACCGCCGCCGATGCCAATCTATATCATGTATCCCCCCGGTCGTTTCCTCGCGCCCCGAGTCAGAGTACTGATTGATTGGCTGATTTCCTTGTTCGGTAAGTATTAGGCTGCGCCCCGTAACTGCAATTTCAAACAGGAAGAAGGATATGGCGGTTTTTACAGCAAACACCGCTAAACCGGGAAATAACTATTGACGTCCCCGCCAAAATCTCTAGAATTCGCCTCCGTGGTAACGTTTCGGTATGCGAAGGTGGCGGAATTGGTAGACGCGCTAGCTTCAGGTGTTAGTGTCCTTACGGACGTGAGGGTTCAAGTCCCTCTCTTCGCACCAAATAACCACATGATTTATATTACACAGCATCAGGGCGAAGGTGGCGGAATTGGTAGACGCGCTAGCTTCAGGTGTTAGTGTCCTTACGGACGTGAGGGTTCAAGTCCCTCTCTTCGCACCAAGCTGGTGATATAAATCAAGCAACATATCTTTTGTGCGAAGGTGGCGGAATTGGTAGACGCGCTAGCTTCAGGTGTTAGTGTCCTTACGGACGTGAGGGTTCAAGTCCCTCTCTTCGCACCACTCGATATGTTTCTCTCCAGCCTCTATTGCGCATCAATCTCCCCCTAAAATCCAACACGCCAATGCGTGCTTTTGTCGTTTCAGTTAAAGCTGAAATGCAGACTAATCGCCGCTAACCCACCGGCCAGAGCCATAGTGGAAGGAAGCAGCAGATAGTGACGCCAGCGGCTATTGAACAACATCACCAGCGTCACCAACATAGCGATGACGATCAAGGCACGCAATTGCGTCATATTCAGCTCGATCATTGCCAGAAATGGCATCAGGGCGCAGGGTAGTAATACTCCCCAGGCGCTGGCAAGCCGGTTCCCCAGATACCAACTGACACTCCACATCCCACACGCAGTAATCACAGCGGCTAGCATGGCTCCATCCCCAAGTGATAATGATAACCAATATCATATATGACTTTTTACCGGCGTCCATTTTTTTTATAAATCGGCGGGAAACTTCACTCCAATCTATGCGGCTAACGGTGGCATGCTGCCTTTGTATGGGAAAATCCTGAAAACTTTAACCGTTTAACACCTTTACGACATGCGATTCAGGCAATTACGCTTTAAACTAGGCTGTGTCCCTCAATTGCACGTGAGCGCCGCTGGCGGTCATTTGAGGGACACAGCCTAGATACAAACTCAGGATCACTACCGTTTTTTTGCATGGGAAACCACCATTGAAGACTTTACTCCCTTCTTTATTCGTGGCACTGGGTCTGAGTGCCGCGCCGCTGGCTAGTCAGGCTGCCAGTTCACAACTGACCTCACAGATTGTCGATAACTATGCCGAACACATCTTTTACAACAGCGGCGCAACCGGTATGGCGCTGGTGGTGATCGATGGCAATCAGGTGGTCAACCGCAGTTTTGGCGATACCAAACCAGGTAACGATCAGCGCCCTCGCCCCGATTCGCTGATCCGTATCGCCTCTATCACCAAGCTGATGACCAGCGAAGTGATGGTTAAACTGGCGGAGGAGGGAAAAGTCAAAATCACCGATCCGTTGCGTAAATATGCCCCCAAAGGGGCTTATGTACCATCGTATAACGCACGCCAACCGATCACCCTGCTGAATCTGGCGACCCACACCAGCGCCCTGCCTCGGGAACAGCCGGGGAAAAAACCGCCCAAAACGCCGGTTTTCACCTGGCCGACCAAAGCACAGCGCTGGCAGTGGCTGGCACATGCCAGCATCACCGTGCCACCGGGCACAACGGCTTCCTATTCCAATCTGGCCTACGATCTGCTGGCTGATGCCCTGGCAAAGGCCGCAGGCAAGCCGTATGGCGCGCTGTTGCGTGAAAAAATTACCGCCCCACTGGGAATGGTGGATACCACGCTCACCCCTAGTGCTGAACAGTGCTCACGCCTGATGGTAGCGGCCAAAGGGCCAAGCACCTGTCGCGATACTACCGCAGCGGCAGGCAGCGGCGGCGTTTACTCTACCCCGCGTGATATGCAGCGCTGGATGCAGCAGTTTCTCTCTTCCAGCGCCAACGGCTACCGCAAACCGACGGCAATGAGCGAGCAAACCATGTACTTTCAGCGCCAGGATTTAACGTCATTGAAAGGCATGGACGTACCGGGCGATGCCTCTGCGTTGGGATTGGGTTGGGTGTATATGGCCCCTAAAGACGGCCTACCGGGGATCATCCAGAAAACCGGCGGCGGCGGCGGCTTTATTACTTACATGGCGATGGTGCCGCAGCAAAATGTCGGCGTGTTCGTGGTGGTTACCCGCTCAGAGTTGACCAAATTCACCAACATGAGCGATCCGGTCAACCGGCTGGTAGCGGATTTGGTGGCGAACAAAAGCTAAGCCAGCGGGTTTTGCGTAGCGCGATAGGCAGAAGGGGAGCAGCCTTCCAGCCGGTTGAAGAAACGGGCGAAGTAGGCCGGGTCCTTGAACCCCAGATCGTAGGCGGTTTCATGTACCGTGCAGGCACTGAACAGCAGCAGGCGTTTGGCTTCCCGCAGCAGGCGATCAAAAACCAGCCGTTTTGGCGGGCGGTTGGCAAAGCGGCGGCACAGGTCGTTAAGGCGTGATTCCGTCACTCCCAACGCCTGCGCATATTCTGGCACCGGCAGGTGTTCACGGAAACGCTCATCCACCATCTTGTTAAACCGCTGGAACATTTGCAGCTCGCCGCGTACTCCGCTGGCAGCCTTATCTTCCAGCGAGGTATTACGTAACAACAGCGTGAACACCGCCTGGGCCAGTAGCGCCAGCGTTTGCTCTCGCCCGGCCAGCCTCTGGCTGAATTCATGGCGGATCAGCGCCCAGTAATGCCCAAGTGCCGCTAACTCCTGTGGGGCATCCGCCAGCGAAAGGCAAATACCCGGCATATCCAAAGCCAGATTACTCCCTGGATACAGCCGTTCCAGTAGCGACCAAATCAGTTCCTGACGCACCGTCAGTACGTGCCCATCGCTATCCGGTTCGGTGAAAAAAGCGTGCGGTACGGAAGGTGGCGTGAGGATAAACAGCGGAGCCTGCACCGAATAGTGCTGAT
The DNA here is from genome assembly GCF_044865145.1 of Serratia aquatilis. NCBI lineage: Bacteria > Pseudomonadati > Pseudomonadota > Gammaproteobacteria > Enterobacterales > Yersiniaceae > Serratia > Serratia aquatilis. The sequence goes on from NZ_CP173186.1 coordinate 4,439,549, forward strand.
CGTCGAGTTGCAGCTCGATCTTGCCGGTTTCCAGAAAATGCAGTTGAAAGAAACGATCATGCCAGTGCACCTGCATATCGCGGCCAAAAAACGCCGCCAGCCCGGCAAAGGTTTCGTAGTGCACCTCATCGTTGGCGTAACGTGCGTCATACTCTTTGCAAATATCGATATTGGCGATAAAGCCGGTATTTTTCTGCACGCTTTCCTCCAGGAATGCGGGAGAAGGGCCGGGAAAAGCCCCTTCTCCCTATGGCTTTATGGTGTTGCCCGTGGGCGTGAATCCTTCATTGGGATACGCCACACCAGCACCGCACCAATAATCAACAGCGCCGAGACAAAGTACAGCCCGGAGTTGAAACTGCCGGTCACATCCTTGAACCAGCCGATCAACAGCGGACTGACCGCCGAGCCGATATTACCGGTGGCGTTGATCACCGCGATCCCCACCGCTCGCGCTTCAAAGCTGATAGATTGGTCCGGCGTGGTCCAGAAGATCGCCATCGCGGTAAACGACCCCACCGACGCCATCACGATCCCCAGCAGTTGGATCATACTGTGGTTGGTAGCCGAAGCCAGCAGCCAACCTGCTGCGGCAAACAGATAAGGCAAAGCGGTGTGGTATTTACGCTCCTGCAAACGATCCGAACGCTTACTCCACCAGATCATTCCGGCGATGGTACAGATCTGCGGGATCGCTGCCAGAATGCCGATCACAATATTACTACTGCCCTGATTAAAACTTTGCAGGATCTGCGGCGTCCAGATATTGATGGCACTCAGGGTGTTGGTAAGACAGAAATAGGCCAGCGTATACATCAGCACGATCGGCGTCAGCACTTCACGCCACAGGCTGCGTTGCTGCAAGGCTTGGTGGCTGGTAGGCCCTTCCGGCTGCACCAGTTGCAGCTTGTCGGCTTCCATCATCGCCTTCAGGCTGCTTTTCTCCTCATCGGTCAACCATTTGGCCTTGGCCGGAGTGTCATCGAGATAGAACCACACCACCACGCCGAGGATCACCGAAGGAATACCTTCCAGCAGGAACAGCCACTGCCAGCCGGTGAGGTTCATCACCCCATCCAGTGCCAGAATATAGCCGGAAACCAGCGAGCCAATCGCCATCGTCACCGGCATGGCGATCATAAACAATGCGTTGGCGCGAGCACGATAGAACGCCGGGAACCAGTAGGTAAGATAGACCAGTATCCCCGGCAGGAAGCCTGCCTCGGTAATACCGACGATCATACGCAAGATATACAGGCTGGTCGGCCCGGTGGCGAACATGGTGCAGGTAGAGGCAATGCCCCACAGCACCATGATGGTGGCAATCCAGCGCCGTGCACCCACGATGCCCAGCATGATATTGCTGGGGATACCGAAGATCACATAGGTGACGTAAAACAGCGTTGCCGCCAAGCCAAACATGGTAGAGCTCAGACCGAGATCTTTGCCCATGGTTAAACCAGCAAACCCGATGTTGATGCGATCAAGGAATGAAAAAACAAACAGAATGAACAGGAAAACAATCAGGCGCCGAAATAACTTTTTAATCACCGACTGCTCGGTGGCGGTTAACGCTTTATGTTGCTCTGCCGGGTTCAGCGGCTTGAGCGAATCGACGTTGCTCATAGGTGACTCCGATTAGTAAACGCCAGAGGATGGTGCTGCCGGTTTACCCTGTTTGAAACTGCCTAGCAGAGCATCGGCCGCTCGTACCAGCAGAGTAGTATCCACCCCGACGGCAACGAACAACGCGCCCGATGCCAGATAGTGTTGCGCCAGTTCCTGTTGCGCCATCAAGATACCCGGTGCTTTACCCGCCGCACGGATACGGGCGATGGCATCATTAATGGTGTGTTGCACTTCGGGGTGCTGAGGATTACCGGCAAAGCCCATATCGGCACTTAGATCCGCCGGGCCAATAAACACGCCATCGACCCCTTCCACCTGTAGAATCGCATCCAGATTTTTCACCGCTTCACGGGTTTCGATCTGCACCAGCACGCACATCTGGCTGTCGGCTTGCTGGAGATAATTCGGTATCCGGTTCCAGCGCGAGGCGCGAGCCAGTGCACTCCCTACCCCACGGATGCCGTTGGGTGGATAGCGGGTTGCCCGTACCGCTTCCTGGGCCTGTTCCGCGTTCTGAATCATCGGGATCAGCAGAGTTTGCGCCCCAACATCCAGCAGTTGCTTGATCAGGACAGGATCGTTCCAGGCCGGGCGCACCACCGGGTGGCTAGGGTAAGGTGCCACCGCTTGCAGTTGGCTTAACACCGTCTGCACATTGTTGGGCGCGTGTTCGCCGTCGATCAGCAGCCAGTCGAACCCGGTTCCGGCCAGCAGTTCAGCGCTATAGCTGCTGCATAGCCCTAGCCACAGGCCGATCTGCGGGCGTTTTTCCTGTAGCGCCAGTTTGAAATGGTTGGTCAGCATAATGCCTCCTTAAACAAACCGGCAGCTGATGCAGCCCATCGGGCCGTAATCCGCATGGAACGTATCGCCGCGCCGTGCGGCCACCGGGCGGGTAAAAGAACCACCGAGGATGATCTGCCCGGCTTCCAGCTCTACGTCATAGGGGAATAGCTTGTTAGCCAGCCAGGCGACGCCGTTAGCCGGATGATTGAGCACCGCCGCCGCCACACCGGACTCTTCGATCACCCCGTTGCGATACAGCAAGGCGCTGATCCAACGCAAATCCATCGCGTCTGGCTTGATCGGGCGCCCCCCCATCACGACGCCTGCGTTGGCAGCGTTATCAGAAATGGTGTCGAACACCTTGCGTGGCCTCTGGGTCTGCGGATCGACGTTATGGCTGCGTGCATCAATAATCTCCAACGCTGGGATCACGTAGTCGGTGGCGTTGTAGACATCAAACAGCGAGCAATTTGGCCCACGCAGCGGTTTTGCCAGCACGAATGCCAGCTCAACCTCAACACGCGGCACGATAAAGCGATCGATTGGAATATCGCTACCGTCGTTAAAGAACATATCGTCAAGCAGCGCACCGTAGTCCGGCTCGGTGATCTGCGAGCTAACCTGCATGGCACGCGAGGTAAGGCCGATTTTATGCCCCTTCAGGGTGCGCCCTTCGGCAATCTTCAGCTCAACCCATTGGCGCTGGATGGCATAGGCATCTTCGATGGTGATTTCCGGGTGATCCAGTGACAGGGCACGGATCTGTTCCCGGCTCTTCTCGGCCTGATGCAGGCGCTGCACGGCTCGGCTCAGTTCGTCTTTATCCAGCATTTCCACTCCTCATTCAGTCCTTGCGAAACAGCGCATGGACGTTGTTCTGCTTATAATTCAGCACCGGATCCAGCTCTTCGATGGTGAAAGAGATCGCCAGATAACGGTTCGCCATCAGCGCAGCAAAGTGATCCTTAATCAGGATGAACAGCATTTCACCCACCTGCTGACGGCTTTCCAGGCTGCGCCCATGGCCAATCTTCAGCGTCATATGCACGAAGGCATAATTCTGTTTGCCATCGGCCATCTGCCAGGTATCCAGCCAGATGGCGCGGCTACGCACCCCCGCCAATGGGAAGATGCCGGTTTCAGCCAGCGCATGGTTCACCTTGGCGAACAGCGCGGGCAAATCCGCCTCCCGGCGGATGTTGTCAGTACATTCAGCGTAAAAATGGGGCATTGGGTGGCCTCAAGCTTGTGCAGGAAGTGGGAAAATGGCGTTAACCTGTCCGGTGCCGGAACTGGCGAACAGCGGGGTGACAAACTCCACCTTGCCCTGATACCGATCCCAACCCAGCAGGCCCAACAGCATCACCGTGTCGTGCATGTTGCCCTCGCCAAAACAGTAGTTGGCGTACTCTGGCAACATTTGGCAGAACTCAGGGAAACGCCCCTCTTCCCACAGTTTCACCACGCGTTCATCCATCTGGTGGTCGAACTCACGGGTATAGCTATTCATACCCTCCTCGGCGCGCTGGTCGTCGATAAAGCGGTGAGAAAGCGAGCCGCTGGCCAATACCGCCACGGTGCCGTCATACTTTTCGATGGCGGTTTTAATCGCTTCGCCCAGGCGGCGGCTGTCTGCAAAGTCATGCACGGTGCAGAATGCCGAAATGGAAATCACCTTGAAGTGTTTGTCGGCGTTCATATAGCGCATAGGAACCAGCGTGCCATATTCCAGCTCCAGGCTTGGGATCTCATGCGCCTTGGCACGCACCCCAAGCTTGCAGGCTTCGTCGGCAATCAAGTGCCCCAACGCTGGGTTACCGTCATATTCATAGGTCATGTCGCGAATGAAGTGCGGCAACTCGTTACTGGTGTAAACACCTTTGAAGTGCTCACAGCAGTTGATGTGGTAGGCGCTGTTTACCAACCAGTGGGTATCAAACACGATGATAGTGTCAACGCCCAGCTCACGGCAGCGGGCGCCTATTTCTTTGTGACCATCAATGGCAGCCTGGCGGCAACCCTGGTGTTTGCCGGGCAGTTCAGACAGATACATCGAGGGAACGTGTGTAATTTTTGCTGCTAGTGCTAATTTACCCATATGTCCTCCATACCCGTCATACTTCAAGTTGCAGATGCGTTGGCTCTCCTGCAACTCGAATTATTTAGGGTATATACCCTTCATTTTTTAATTACAGTCGCTGTTGACTGCGTTTCTAAATCTGTTGGGTACTCAGTTCTCGGTTAATTAAAAAGGCGTGGAGTGAGTTCACACGCCCCAGCGTGGGATCGGGTGATCCCCCATGGAGATACAAACGTTTTTCATTTCGGCAAACACTTCGAAGCTGTACTCACCGCCTTCGCGGCCAGTGCCAGAGGCTTTCACTCCGCCAAACGGCTGGCGCAGATCACGCACGTTCTGGGTGTTGACGAAAACCATGCCCGCTTCAATACTGCGGGCCAGACGCAGCACCTTGCTGATATCCTGCGTCCAGATGTACGACGCCAGGCCGTACTCAACATCGTTGGCCATGCGCAGGCCGTCTTCTTCTGATTTGAATGGCAGGAGACAGGCCACCGGCCCGAAGATCTCCTCCTGCGCAACACGCATACGGTTGTCGACATCGGCCAGCACCGTTGGGCGCAGGAAGTGGCCGTGGCTCAGCCCCGCCGGCTTATCCGGGCCACCGGCCAACAGGGTGGCACCTTCTTCGATGCCCAAACGGATATAGCCAGACACTTTTTCCCAATGCTGCTGGCTGATTAGCGCCCCCACCTGGGTATTGGGATCCATCGGTTCGCCCACGCGCAAACGGTTGGCACGCTCGGCAAAGCGTTTGACGAATTCCGGGTAAATGCTTTCCTGAATGAAGATGCGTGAACCAGCGGTACAGCGTTCGCCGTTGATCGAGAAGATGGTGAACAGCGCAGCATCCAGCGCACGTTCGATATCCGCATCCTCAAAGATCAGCACTGGCGACTTGCCGCCCAGTTCCATCGAGAATTTCTTCAGCCCGGCGCTTTCAATAATGCGTCGGCCCGTCGCCGTACCGCCGGTGAAGGACACCGCACGCACATCTTTATGGCGCACCAAGGCATCCCCGGCGGTGGCACCGTAACCCTGCACCACGTTCAGTACCCCGGCAGGAATACCCGCTTCCAGAGCCAGTTCACCCAAACGATCGGCAGTTAGCGGCGACAATTCAGACATTTTCAGCACTGCGGTATTTCCCAGCGCCAGGCAGGGTGCCGTCTTCCAGGTCGCTGTCATAAAGGGCACGTTCCACGGTGATACCAGTGCGCAGACCCCCACCGGTTGGATCAGCGTGTAGTTGAGCATCTTGTCGTCCACCGGATAGGTGCGGCCATTCATCTGCTGGCAGATCTCGGCGAAGAACTCAAAGTTGTGCGAAGCGCGCGGGATCAGCACGTTTTTGGTCTGGTGGATCGGCAGGCCGGTGTCCGCTGTTTCCATCTCGGCAATCTGCGGCACATTCTGGTCGATCAACTCACCCAGGCGGCGCATCAGGCGCGCACGCTCTTTCATCGGCGTGTTGGCCCACTTGGGGAATGCCTGTTTTGCGGCGGCTACCGCCTGATCGACTTCGAGCTGTCCACCAGAGGCCACTTCCGCCAACACCTCGCCGTTCGCCGGGTTGCTGGTGGTGAAATACTCTTTGCTGGCAACGTTCTTGCCATTGATCCAATGGTTAATGGTTTTCATCCCCTGCTCTCCTCGTAATCTTTTTCACTGATGATGTGGTTGACCAAACGGCCAATGCTCTCAATCTCCACCACCACTTCATCGCCGGGCTTAACGTCCGCCAGCCCTTTCGGCGTGCCGGTGGCGATCATGTCGCCAGGTTGCAGCGTCATGAATTCGCTCAGGTAAGCAATCAGGAAGGGGATATCGAAGATCATATCGGCGGTGGTACCCCGCTGGCGCAGTTCACCGTTGACATAGGTACTGAGTGTCAGGTTATGCGGGTCTTTGACATCGTCACGGTCGACAATGTAGGGGCCAATTGGCGTCAGAGTATCGCGGCTTTTTACCCGCAGATTCGGGCGGTAGTAGTTTTCCAGATAGTCGCGGATGGCGTAGTCATTGCACAGCGTATAACCCGCTACGTAATCCATCGCCTGCTCGCGGCTGACATTACGTGCGGTTTTACCAATCACCGCCACCAGCTCCGCTTCGTAATGCATGTATTCCACTTCGGCTGGGCGGACGGAAACCTGACGGTGGCCGGTCAGGCTATTTGGCCCTTTTAGGAACACCAGCGGCTCTTCTGGCGCTTTAAACTCCAGTTCACTGGCGTGATCGGCATAATTCAGGCCCAGGGCAAACACTGTGCCTTCCACTGGAGGCAGCCATTCAACGTCGTGTTCAGCTAATTGGCTGCCGTCTGGCAGCGTAACGCGCAGCTGGTCATCAACGGTGACATTAACAATCTGGCCATGATGGCGAATACGGGCGTGTCTCATGGTTATTCTCCTGCCTGCGTCACGCGGTTGGTAAGGGTTGGCAAGCCAGCGGCCCGGACCGTTACTTCATCACCCGGTTGGATAGCTACCCGCTGGTGTGGCGTGCCAATCAGCACCGCATCACCCGGCTGCAAAGTAATAAAGTCGCTGATAGCGGCGATAAGTTCTGGCACTGAACGCACCAGATCGGCGGTTGACCAGCGATCCTGCTCCACCCCGTTGATTTCAGTGATAATGTCCAGATTGCCGGTGCTGGCGAGTGGAGCAATCTCGCCCAGCGGGCAGAATCCATCACGGCACTTGGCTTTGATTGCCGGGCGATAAAAACTGGTTTCCGGCAGGCTGACATCGTTGGCCAAGGCGTAACCGGCAACATAATCAGCCACCTTATCTGCGGCTACCTTGCGTGCCGTGCTGCCAATCACCACCGCCAATGTGGCACCGCTTTGCACGGTTTCACCGGCCGGGAACGGGATACTGCCGCCATTATTAAGGTGGGTGTTACGTGGTTTGATAAACCATACCGGTGTCTTTGGCGGTGTTTGATAAGGGGCCGAACGAAACGCTTGATCCCAGGCGTCAAGCTGGCTGCGGTGGTTTAGTGCAACGGAAAATACGGTGCCTTTCATGCAGACTCCTTAAAAGGGTAAAACAGCACAGTCACTATTCATTAATATATTAACGAATAGTTTTATACGCTGTTCAGCTTTTACGCAACGTTGTTAATTTAATTTGTGATCGTGATAACGAAATATTCACAAATAATGAACATTAACCCTATTAATCATCGCCTTAAGCATTTTCAGCCTATTTTTACGCCGTAGCAGGCGTTTTCACGTTCTACAGTGCGCAAAAATTGGCTACTATTAAGTTGTTAATAAATTTGAGATGTCTCTTCACCTGATCTATTAGGAGGAGGGCGAAATACACTGATTGAACTCGTAGGAAGTAAAGGCCAACAACATGCATGAATCTTTAACCATTTCCCTGCTGCAGGCGCGTGAAACCGCCATGGGATTCTTCCGCCCGATACTGAAAAACCATAATCTGACGGAACAGCAGTGGCGCATCATTCGCGTATTGGCCAACAACCGTTCAATAGAGTTCCATGAACTGGCGGCAGAAAGCTGCATTCTGCGCCCCAGCCTGACGGGCATTCTGTCGCGCATGGAGCGGGATAAACTGATCTTCCGCCTCAAGCCGGTTAACGATCAACGCAAGCTGTATGTGTCGCTAACCCCGCAAGGCCAGGAGCTGTATGAACTGGCCCGTCATCAGGTGGAACAGGGATATAGCGAAATCGAAGCGGCATTCTCGAAGCAGAAGATGGAACAACTGATGGCTTTGCTTGATGAGTTGATTCGTCTGAGGGAGAAACTGCCGGATAACCCGGCAGGCAATGATTCAGACGAGTAAGGTGGCTTCAGGCTCTACTCAAGGCGTTTCTTGAACACCCGATGCTCAGGCCTGTGGATGACGAGTAGTGTTAAGGATCTGTGCATGAGCACCGACGGCAAAATTACTCAGGCGGTTGAAATCACTGCCTTGATAACCGAGGATCTTGCCGTCGGTACGCATTCCCTGCAGATCAATCATCACAACGCCGAGCGTCGGGATAATCTTTTCGCGCCAGACAAACAGGTAGAGTTTTTCTGCCACCTTGACGTAATGGCAACGATCAACATCTGCCAACCCTTTCTCAACGCCATCCAGACATTGCCAGGCATAGAAATTGTCATTCAGATAAATATGCTCATAACGTTCGGTCGGGCTGTAGGTATACATATTACGCATGCCGATCAGTTCGTCGGTAAACTGTGGCAACGGTGCGGTGCTGTGATCCAATCTTCCAAAACGGAACTCGGCATTCACCGCCGTTAGCGGCAACCCCTGTTCCACGCGGCTGAACGCATCCAACCGCGCCTGTGCCTCATCCGGCAGTTGGCCGTAAACAGCGGTGAAATTGCCTATCTGGCGGTGACACACCAGTGTGATACTGCCATTGGCACGCTGTGGATCGAGAAAATCGATAAACAGGATCTCCGGGCGGATACTGGTGGCACGATAATCAACGCGCTGTTGCCCCCAGAGTAACGTTTGATCGTGATTGAACTGGCAACTAACGCTATCCCCCTCGGCGAAATGGAAAACCAGCGTAGTACCGGCTAAATCCTGCTGCTGTTCCAACGTATGACTGTGAGGGGCGAAACCTTCTGCCAGCGCACCAACCTGGATAAAAACCGCTTCTGAACTCATGAAAATCTCCTTAAAGGGATAACGTTGGCACATCAACAATCGTCGATCCGCCATCGGCCACAATAGCCTGTGCGCCAATTTCATCGGCCAGGGCGTCAAGCGGCTCACGGCGGCGGCCAACGATAAACACCCGGTCGCCTTGCTGCGCCAGCAGGCGGGCACAGGCAGCACCAATGCCGGTTCCCCCGCCGGTAATCACCACCACTCTACTCATTAAGTTTCTCCATCAACTGGCCGATCATCAGGAAGCTGCTAAACAGTAAACGGCGTTGTTCGGCTTCCAAGCGCAAATAGCGGCGGCTAGCAGGCAGGCGGCTAACCACTTCGGATGCGGCAAAATGCTCAATCTCCAACCGCCAGTTACCCTGCTTAATCGTCAGCCTGACGCGACGAAAATCGAGCTTTGCCAATGTTTCAGCGATTTGCGGGTACTTATGCAGCGCGGCAACAAGTTGCCGGGCGTCTTCATGGCGGGCTTTAGTGCGATAAATCATGCCATTGCGGCGCAACCAACCGCCGGTAATAAAGTCCAGCACCATAGGTTCGGCGAACCGGGTGCTCCCTTGAGAGTGAAAACGCTGGGTGACGATATGTGCCAGAAACAGTGACTGCACCTGCTCAGTCACATCGATAACCGGTCCTTCGGGGAGCGTCAGCCGCAATTGGTTAACCGCCAGCCGTTCACCAGCATAAGGGCGCAGATTGTTGACCAGACGATCCAGCGTCACCCCCGGCTGATAACCGGGAGGATCGCGGTGCCAGAAACGATTAAGTGAGGGAAGTAAGCCGATCAAATTCCACCTCCGCAGCTTCAGCCTTGTTAAAAGCGCTCTCGAGCACTTCCTCAACCGGTACCGGCTTGAATGGGTTGACCTTCTGCACGCACAGCGTCCAGAACAGCGCGTAGCCAGCGGTCAGGCTAATCATGATGCCAAAGGGAATATAGACATCACTGGGGTTCATTCCGGGCGGGGTAATGTTGAAGATTGCCAGCAGGATACCGATACTGGAGACGATCTGCGGCAACGGGAACCACGGCGATTTATAGGCGCGCGGCAGGTCAGGGCGGCGGATACGCAGTATCACCACCGAGCAGGTGACTAGCAGGTAGGCCACGCCCCAGGCACACACCGCTGCCAGCACCATTGGCATAATGCGGTCCAGGTTACCCTGAATGGCAAAAGCATGAAGGCAAGGGATCAACACCCCCGCCGCGATTGCCACCACAGGTGTCTTAAAGCGAGGGTGCAGATAAGCAAACATACGCGGCATAGCCCCATCCAGCACCATGCCATAGATAATGCGCGGTACGGCTGCCATCAGGGTATTGATGGTGGCGGCACCAGCCAGCAGCAGCCCGATCCCCATCCAATACTTGCCAAAGTCACCCATTATCTGACCGGCAAATGCCGGAATAGCCATCGGCGTGTCCAGCAGACGAACGTTATTGGCCGCATCTACCATCACGTTTTCCACCTGATGACTGAGTGCCGCACCATACAATGCCATGCACAACGCCACGCCACACAGTCCCAGCGACATTGCACGCGGGATCACCCGGTGTGATTGTTTAATCTCCGGTGCCATCGGCGTGACCAGTTCGCAGCCCACGAACATGAACATAGCCATACCGACCAGGCTGAATACCGCAAAGGGATCGCTGACATTAAGCGTAGAACCAAACCACCCTTCCAACGGTACCGCGTGGGGTAACAGTAACCCACTGATGGAGAAAATCATCAGCGTGGTCCACATACAAAACGTCAGTACCACTTCCGCCTTGCCGAAAGCTTCAATCCCAAACGCATTCAGCACGCCGAAGGTGATCACCAGCCCAACGCCCACCATCCATGAACTGTTATGGCTTTCCATCAGGGTGTTGAGATGCTCAAAATTTACCAACGCCATGATGCCGGAAAGAATGGTCTCAGCGGTGCCAGCAAAGATATGGACAATCAGGTAAGCAGACAGGGTGCCGGTAATGGCAAAGAAGCGCCCCATACCACAGGAAATATAGTCATACACCGAACCGGTCGTCGGTAGCATTGCCGCCGCTTCGGAAAAGGTAGTGAGCTGTGCTTGCATCATGATAAAGGCGATCAGCATCGCCAGCGCAAAGGTATCGCCACCGATACCAAAACCGCTGGTGACGGTCAGGATCACCGGGCTGGCCATTATTACCCCAACCGAACTGGCCAACGTGGTGGGGAACCCGACCTTGCCCCGTTCAAGCTGGGCATGGAGCCGTGACGACAGGTTCATGGTTACTTCCTCTTAGTATTTTGACCCGGTGTTGTTAACAAGGTGTTACATACCCAAAGTCAGGGTATGGCGCCAAGGGCAGAAATCTCACTATAGGAAGGAAAGGAAAAAAATGGCTATCGTCCTTAAGGACGAGGTGATACTCGTTGATTGGCTGCTCGGTGGGCATCATTCCAACAGAGCGCTGAGCCCCCAGAGAAAGTGGAAAACTCATTGAAAAATCAGCATGAAAGTGCCGATTTTATTTCATTAATGTATTAATAAATCAGCTTGAGAACACCATAGAAAAGCCGGTTAGATAAACACGGGGGTGTTGTTATTAATGTATTTTATTGTAATCACGCTCACGTTGTTAATATGTTTTCATTGTGTTAATTAAATGCTGTGCCTATGCTTGCATCGTTCACATGTTGGCCAGGTACCTTATCCGGTACTCTCCAGGTTACTGAGCGATCAGGGAGGAAAATGAATCATGCAAACAACATCATCCCCCATGCGTAATGACGCGTTTATATCAAGCTGTCTGACTACCATTGCGCACCTGATCCCGGTTTCTTCTGGGGTGTTTTACCTAGTGGATCACAATCTGCTGCCGCAGCACTATGTGCTGCATGGCATTGCGGATAACACCCACAAGCAGTATCTGGAACACTTTCAACAGCTTGATCCGATGAAGCCAGCCAACTTCCACCAGCAAGACATCACCATGGTCAGCATGACGCCCACGGCAATCGCCAACAATCGCCACTATTATCACGACTTTATGCTGCCAAACCGCATGCTCGATATGACGGAGATCTTTATCCGTCAGCGCAAGCGGATCATTGCCGGTGTTTCCCTGATCCGCGACACGCCCTTCACCGAACTGGAGCGTAGCCGTTTGCGGGCGGTGCTGCCGTTGATCGAACTGGCCACGCGCGACCTGCTCCCAGAGGCAGAAGCCATGCTGCTCACCGCCAAAGAGCAGGAGATCGTCAACATGGTGCGTGAAGGGGCCAGTAATAAACGCATTGCCCTGAAGCTGGATATTTCTCTTTCGACGGTGAAAACACATATGCGCAATATCTTTGCCAAAACCGCCGTGGTAAACCGCACCGAACTGGTCTCCAGCGGCTTTATTGCCCACGGCTGATCCCGCTTTACTCCAGTCAGTTGCTGACAAGAACCACCAAATCTGGCGCAACCTGCGCACTACTGCCACTGTTGTTGATAACGCTGGCTTCACCGCGCGCGCCGCGCCGTTTAACAGGAGTCATAAGGTGAAAAGAAAAACCGGTTTTTTCTTCGATGAACGCTGTTTCTGGCACTTCAGCGACCATAGCGGCGGAATGTTGGGAGAGGAGGCACCGTTAGGCCCGGCAGCTATGAGATAGCCAAGCTCTCTGCCGGATTGGCGTGTTCCGCTGTCGAGGTGGTTATCGATCAGTTGGCGCGTCAATTCAGGGAGTAACGGTGAGAGGCGTGGAAATCCACGCCTGAGGTTGATGACAAAGTCGCTTTTTAGCCTGAGATACACGGGGCTAGCGCACCGAGGGGTACTCCGACGGCTTACGCCGTTACGACCCCTTCGGCACGCTCCCCCTAATAACGCGCTTTGTCAGCAGTCTGAGGCATGGAAATCCACGCCTCTGCCTCTAGCGCGCTTTAGGACTTAAAGCGAAACGTTTTCGACTGGCAAGGGGCCAACGTGGTGAAATCACCTTTGGATATACCCTGCAGCGGCAGGGGCTGTTCGTCCATTGCGGTTTCCAGCCATTCCTGCAGTGGCGTTGCAACCGTTAACTGCCCCGCCATCGCTACCTGTTCGGACGGATTGTAGACGCGGATAATCAGCGCATCGGCATCTTCGGCTTTTTTCAGCACGCTCAATACCGGGCCTGACTCTGGCATCGACAGCAGGCTAAAGCTTTGCGGGGTGCGGAAAGTGGCCTGATTCAACTTCATCGCATCAAACGGGATCTTGTTGTAACAACGAACCGGCGTAACGTAAGCCCTGGCCTGCTGCATAACCCCTGCCTGATGCGGGTCGCCGGCAAAACTGAACAGGCTGAAGCGGCAATGCAATTTGCCACGCATCTGCGAATCCGGCGTCGGCATCTTGATCCCCGAAGGGCGGCCTGGCCGCAGCAACAATTCCTCTTTACCCAATACCCCCACCGAACGGAACAGCGTCAAGGCAAAGGTATCCCGGCGTTCACCGATAACCTCAAACTCGCGCAGCCCTTCGGTAAATAGCGCCAGCCCATGATGTTCATTGTGCAACGCGGCAAAGTTCATCAACTGCCATACCGGGATTGGGGCTTCTTTCCAGCCCTCCTCCTGCCAGTACGCCATGGCCGGATCGTCTACCGGGCGGGTGATACAGCCAAACTGGTTATCTGCCAGCACGGTTTCACTGGCGAATGGCGTTGGGATCAGCACCCGCACGCGGTGATCGTCGGCCTGATTATCCAGCCACATGTCTATATCGATCCGGCGGCTGTTGTGCGCCAGCGTGATCTGACACTGCACGTCGAGATAACCATCGGTTACACGCTGCGCACGCTGTGGCAGATTGGCAGGCAGCGCCATACGCAACGAAAGCGTTGCCGTGCTCTGCCATGCTTCATGGGCGATCGCGGTCGTCACTGCCGTTTCGGTAGAGTAGATCAGCCACTCTTCGCGGGAAGGTGAATAGTCATACTCATCACCGTCGTCAGAGCCCTCTTCCAACTGCAATACCTGCTGGTAGCGGCAGCCAGTGTGTTTATCTTCAATATCCAGCGTGCCGTTTGCATTCAGGCTGATGCGATAATAGGCATTTTCCAGCAGATCTGCCGCTTGCGCCGCAGGCTGACGCTGTTTACCCGCCTGATTGGCATGAATATGCAGGGTGCAATATCCCATTGCTGGCAGCGTTTGATACAGCTGAATGTCGTACTCCATAAAGGGATCGTAATTGCCGTAATGGACAATCTGGCGATCCACCAGCCCAGGATCGATTTCCCGTGCGGCACGAATAAAGTACTCAACCGGCTGGCCCTGTTCGTCTACCAGCGAAAACTGTTGGGCACGAATACGCAGAGTGGTATTGATCACCTCTTCACGTGGGTATGGCAGCAGGTTGAAGAAGGTCAGTTTGTCGGCCACCGAGCCTGCGGCATCGCTGTGCTGCACCGGCATATTGTCGACAATCTTGCGCATATAGAAGCGCACCAGGTTTTCCGCCATGTCGTCCGCCAGAATAAAGCGGGTCATGATCTCCTGATGTACCTTGTCACTACAGCAGCAACCGATGCTGTCGTGGGCATGGTTTTTCAGGATCTCTTTCCACATTTTCTCCAACAGGCCGTGATGATATTCAAAGCCCAATGACCAGGCGATAGCCGCCAGCGGTTCGAGAATGTTGACGATCTTGTTCTCGATCTCGGCGTGAGCGATCTTGATGTCCATGCGAGTTGACGAAATAGTACGGTGCACGCGCATGTATTTGCCGTCGTTAAACTCCCCTTTCAGCGTGGCAAGGCGTTCGCGGCTGGCTTCGATCCGCTCGAACACTTCCTCGAAACGGCTCATGATAAATTCACGCTGCGGGTAAATCTCGCGCAGCTTGGCCATAACCTGGAAGATATTTTGTTGCAGCGGCATCTGGTCATGGCCGTTCGGCAGCAGGATATCTTTAGTGACCGAGGCGTTTTCCAGCACGTTGAAATAGCTGTCCAGCCGTTTACGCAGCCCGGCTTCATCTTCTGGCAGGTATTTGCCAATGGCATAGCCTAATGGCAGCACCTGTGCCACCACTTCGCTGCCGTCGTTGCTTTGCCACAGGAATTCGGTCTTATCGGTACCGTGACGTTCGGAACAGCCGCGCCAGAACATGGCGCGCGTAATGCCAAAACCGTTGAAAATATGCGGTAGTTGCGAGGACATGCTGAACGAATCCGGCAGATAACCAATCTTCATTGGTTCCCCGAGAGACAGGCAATCGCGCAGTCCGTACATCAGGTTACGCACGATGGATTCACCGGACACCACCATGGTATCGGTTTGACTATACCAGGGGCCAACAATCAGCTTGCCAGCCTGGACCAGCGCTTTCACCCGCGCATGGTTTTCTGGCTTGATGGCAAAATAGTCTTCCAGCACCGCCGTTTGACCATCCAACACATAGAAGCGGTATTCAGGATCCGTTTCCAGCCGGGTCAGTATTTCCTCCATATTATTAATCAGCAGGATGCGTGACTCCTCGGTGGTGAAATACCACTCACGATCCCAATGCATATGTGGCGTAATGTGAACACGTGATACAGCTTTCATTATCAATTCCTAAAAATAAGGCACGGCCTGCACCGTGCCAAAAAAATTACTGCGGTTGAACGATAGCGTACTTGCCTTGCTTCATTGCCTGACGCCGCCAGATGATCAGCACCAGAGTGGAGATCACAGTGCCAAGCAGCGCCGCGCCCAGCCAGATGGCGGCAGAGAACAACCCTCCTAGGCCGTTGTCATGCAGCAGGAACAGCGAGAAGATCCCCGCCCCCGGCGTAGACAGGCCAATGCCCATTCCGCCAACAATCGCTCCGGTAACCATTGAACCCACCAGGAAGGAGCCGATCACCCGCAATGGATCTTCAATCGCCATCGGGATAGCCCCTTCAGTAATGCCCGCCAGCCCCAACAGCCAGGTGGACTTGCCGGTTTCAATCTCAAACTGCTGGAACAGGCGTGGAGCCAACATCGTGGAAGCGGTAACGGTAAAGGCAGATACCATTTTGACCGCGCCAAAAATGGCATAGGGGCCGAAAACCCCGTTAGCCATCGCCCCCAGGCAGAACGCATAGGCCGCTTTATTGACTGGGCCGCCCAGATCGAACGAACACATAAAGCCGAGGATCGCACCCAATACCAGCGCATTGGTACCTGAGAGACCGTTAAGCCAGGCGGTGAGGCTGTTGTTCAGCCAGGCTACCGGCTGACCAATCACAAACAGCATCAGGCTACCCGCCACCAGCGTGCCAATCACCGGGTAAAGATAGAATGTCAGGAAGCCATTGAAATTCGGGCTCAGACGCACATGGGTCTTGACCCAACGCATTAGATAACCGGCGATCAAACCACCGACCACACCGCCAAGGAAACCGGAACCAATCATATTCGCTGCCAGACCGGCGGCAAAGCCAGGGCCCAGAGCAGGTTTATCCGCCAATGAATACGCCGTATAGGCGGCCAAAACCGGTACCATTAGGGTGCCGAGCATGCCGCCGCCCAGTTTGCGATACATCCACAGCCAGGAGTTCTCCTGATCAAACAGATGTTGCAGCCCAAGGATCTGTGCCAATAACACCGAAACGGCCAACACCGTACCGCCCGCCACGATCAACGGCACGGCAAAAGAGATACCGCTCAGTAATGCCTGCTTGAGCTCGGTCTTCACGCTATTTTTTGGTGCTACCGTTTCTTTCTGCAGCACTCGCGTTGTACCTTCTGCAGATTGGCCAGCGGCCAGCGCCTGTTGCAGGATGCGCTCGGCATGTTTGATCGGCTCTGCTACCGGCGTTTCAATACGCGGAATACCGTTGAAGCGTTCGACTTCCTTGATCGCCACTTCAGCAGCGAATATGCAGGCGGTCGCCTGATTAAGCTGTTCCGCAGTCAGTCGGTCTTCGATTCCGTTAGCGCCCTGTTTCTCAACATAGACGTTAATGCCGAGCTTACGCCCTGCTTTTTCAAGATATTCTGCCGCCATATAGGTGTGCGCAATACCCGCTGGGCAGGCCGTGACGCATACCACCGTTGGCCGGGACTTATCCTGACTTTCCGGCTGGGGTGCTGGCTCAGGCGCTCCCGCAGCCAACAGGGCTAAAAGTTGTTCCGGCGAGTTGGCCTGCAGCACTGCCGCACGAACGTCATCATCCACCAACGCCGTCGTCAGGGTGGTCAGCAACTGCATGTGGGTGGAACCGGCCTGAGCTTGCGGGATCGCCAGCAGGAAGATCAGATTGACGCTCTCTGGGCCGTCGATCCCTTGCCATTCCAGCGGTGTCTTCAACGTGGCAACGGCAAACGCCGCTTCCTTCACGGCATCGCTTTTGCCATGTGGCACTGCCAGCCCTTCTCCTAGTGCGGTGGGGCCTTGCGCTTCACGGTCAAATACCGCCTGCAGGAAAGCATCTTTGTCATGCAGTTTGCCTTGCGCGGCCAGTTGATCGGCAAGCTGATGAATGGCCTGATCGCGCCCTGCAAACTCCGTTTGCAGGTTTATCAGGCTGGGGTGGGTCAGGCTGCTCAGGTTCATCATAATCCTCGGGTTTGCCACATTCACAGGAGGCCATTCGGCTCCTCTGCAGTTAGGCAGCGATCATAGCAAGCAAGTTAATACCATTTTGTGATCAATTTCAAATCAATGCTATTTTTGTATTATATTTGTATTAAACAACTTTCAAAGCAACAGCGGTGACAATTCTCTCTATGCCCGAGTTATCAGTTTGTTTATCTGCTAGCCAAGGCTAGAATGCTGGCAGAACTTCATACCGCCAACGGGGACAATATACCGTGAGCAAGAAACCTATCTATCGCCAGATCGCAGACTCCCTGCGTCAACAGGTTGCCGACGGTGAGCTTAAGCCCGGCGACGCGTTACCAACAGAGGCTCTGTTGCGCGAACAGTACGGGGTGAGCCGGGTAACGGTCCGTCAGGCATTAAAATTGCTGACCGAGGAGAATGTGATCGAAAGCCTTCAAGGCAGTGGTTGGTATGTTAAAGAAGAGAAGGTGAATTACGATATCTATCAGCTCACCAGCTTTTATGAAAAGTTAGCGGATCGCAATGTGGAAACCCACAGCGACGTGCTGGTATTTGAAGTGGCTAAAGCCAGCCCGGCAATTGCCAATGCGCTGCACCTGACAACCGAAGACAAGGTGTATTACGTAAAGCGGGTACGCTATATCAAACAGAAACCGGTCACGCTGGAAGAAACCTGGATGCCGCTGGCACTGTTCCCCGACCTCAGTTACGAAGTGATGCAAAAATCCAAGTATCACTATATTGAGCAGGTCAAGAAACTGATCATCGACCGCAGTGAGCAGGAAATCATCCCGGTAATGCCTACCGAGGATGTGGTCAACGCCCTCGGCATTGATGCGCAGAAACCGATCCTGGAGAAAGTCTCTACCGGTTTCCTCAGCGACGGCACTGTGTTTGAATTCAGCCGGAATTTCTTTAAAAGCGAAGATTACAAGTTCACGCTGGTAGCCAAGCGGGCACGCTGATTTCTTGCTTGGCCTTCCAGATAAAAAAGACGCCCATGGGCGTCTGAGGTTGATGACAAAGTCGCCTTCTGACCCGAGATACTCGGGCCTAGCGCACCGAGGGGCGCTTCGACGGCTTACGCCGTTACGACCCCATCGGCACGCTCTCCCTAATAACAGGCTTTGTCAGCAGTCTGAGACGCCCATGGGCGTCTCAAAGATTAGTTTACTCTAACCGGCATACCGCTACGCGCACGGATTGCCGCGTCCACTTCGCTCTGGTTAATAGCAGGATCATTCAACACCTTGCCAACTGACTCAGAAATGGTGATCGGCACCGGCTCTTTCGACTTTAACTCTTCCTCAGAAGCTGAAAGTGGATTGTGTACTTCCAGATAGCGTGAACCGTCTGGTTCAACGGAAGCCTTAACTGGCTCGTTGATAAACTGTACGCGGGTTCCCACTGGCACGCTGTCGAACAAATATTTAATGTCGTCATTGCGCAGGCGGACACAACCGTGGCTCACGCGCAGGCCGATACCAAAGTTGGCGTTAGTGCCATGAATGGCGTATAGACGACCAACATACAGCGCATACAACCCCATTGGGTTATCCGGGCCCGCAGGGTATACCGGAGGCAGGATCACGCCATCAGCGGCGTACTCTTCGCGCATTTTAGCCGTCGGTGTCCAGGTAGGGCCGTCTTTTTTGCGCTGTACGCTGGTGATCCAATTTAGTGGTGTATCTTTACCCAACTGACCGATACCAATCGGTAGCACAACCACCGTTTTGGTGCCTTTCGGATAGTAGTAGAGGCGCATTTCAGCACTGTTAATGATAATGCCTTCACGCGGTGTATCAGGCAGGATCAGTTGCTGTGGGATAGTCAACGTACTGCCCGGTAGCGGCAGGAATGGGTCAACGCCAGGGTTAGCTTCCAGCATATTGCTCAGGCCCATCTGGTATTGAGCCGCGAAGCTCTCCAACGGCAACTTGCTATCTGCTGGCACGGTGATCTGGATATTCTCGCCGACTAGGCGGCTATCTTTGGCTGGCAGAGGGTATACAACGGCAAAAGCAGCCTGACTGAAGGCAGCTAAAGCTGTAAACAGGGTTAATAACGCGCGAATGCTCATTTTCATCTTCGTATTGGAGTGTTGGCCGCACTGGCTATGGATGGTATAGGTTAAATCCGGCCAAGTGTGACCGGATGCGCATTATATGTGCACTAGCCGCCAAGAGGGAAACATTACTGGAGTAAAAATCACACTTTTTTGTCGCCAAATGTGGTTCGACGTGAATTTTTTGTAAACACTACCCCTCAGCGACCGTTTCTGCAGAAAATTAGGCGCTTCCAAGCAGGGTTTCGAGCCACCTAATGATTCTCGCGCGTAGTTAAAGTGCAGAGAAAGGTGCAGATAGATCCACCAGCTATATGCACCCTGCAAAGGATTTTATTTCAGCCCCTGCCACCGCATTACAGAATCGACATGATCAAGACAGCAAACGCGGTAAAATCGCCGGTACTTATCGTTTTTGCTGCCGGATTCTTAACCGGGGCAACATAAATACGGTCACCACCTTTACCATACAGCAGAATGCTGGTGAAGCTACTCCAGGGCCTTACTGTGGTGTCGCCATGTTTCATCACGATCCCCAGATCGGGGTTGCTGGTGGCGATAAAATTGTTGGAGAAACTGCTGGAGGCAGCAACCAGATCAAGTTTTATCGGTAGGCTAAGTTCACTGTTGCATTGATAAGACAGCAGGATTTCCTGACCATAACGGCTGCCATTGGTGGTAATATCCGCCGCATTCAGATCGCCGAACCTTACATCGCCCCCTCGAACATTCGTAATACGACATTCAACGGGTGTTGGAACGATTTGCCCTTCAAGAGCGATTTCGAAAGCTGGTTCCGGATCCTGCGGGATCCATGCAGGCGGTGGAGTTAAACTCATAGAACGATACACCGAAGTCACTAAAACATCACGGTCCAGCAATACGGCACCGCCAATGATATCCCGACGTAACTTCAGTCGGAGCACCCCCCTCAATCCAAAATCGAATCTTGAGTTATAACCAAAGCCATCAACCAAGTCGATACCTGGCGTTCCTAATGTCGTCCAATTGAAAGGGACGATATGTCGGCTACCGATCTCAACTTGTACATCAAGGTTATCATTTAATTTTAAATAACCGGGGTTAATTGTCGAACGAGGAAGCTGAGTTTCGGATCTAAAATAACTCATAGGCCGTGATTTACCGGTTTCATTAATATAAAAGAGTCCATATTGCCTACGAGATGCATCAACATAAGATACTTGAAGAGTCGCCCCGGCACGGCGACTAGGAAAGCGGCTACTCTCTACTTCAACCACAAACCTGTTTAATCCGTGTCCAAAAAAAGTATTAGGGACATCGGCAAAAATAGACTTACTCCAGAAAATAAGAATAAAAAAAACAGCTAGTGAATAAAATGTCGCTGTATAAATCCTCACCTTATCTTTCGCTCGAATAGGCTTTAGCTGCCGGCGGTTTATACCATGATAAATTCTGCTATCCCAGCAGTACACACTGAACATCTGATGCTTGCAGCTTTCCATGTCCACACTCTCATTCCATTGTTTTATTTATACAATCCAGGTGATGAAAGGTAACAAACTCTCAAATATCGATCAACAAAATAGATCTTAATGATTAACTTTAAAAGTTAAAAAACAGTTAATAATACGCAGTTTATTCCTGCTATTAGCCAGAATCCTATACCAAGAAAATGATTTAATTTTTATATAAAAATTTAACCAATAAAATATGCTTAAGCCATTTTACAACAGCCTGCACTGCTATCTCGTATACACAAGGGCACTCAGGACAACCCGTTGTCTGGAAGCAAATCCTTTCACTAAAGGTTTTCCCCTACCCTTGCACTCGCATGAATCCCTCTCCATCAGCGATAAAATGCTGCCATTTATTAAAAATAATGATTATCATTAGCGTTCAACAATTGAGTGTAAGGTAGCGTAACCGACCAGATTTTCCTGGGACTCAATGCTGAGCCTCAAACCCCCAGGGAGTCTCCCTGCGGTGACCTGTAGTACTTTGATCAAATGGAGATGTTATGACCCCCAAGATGACAACGGGCCGAAAGCTAAGTAAACGTGCGATTTATCCTTTTTTGCTCCTGAGCACGCTGATGTTTTCCTCTGTATTACAAGCACAAACAGAACCTGAGTTACTGAGAAAAGCCGTGGGGAAAGGCGCTTACGAAATGGTGTACAGCCAGGGTGAGAATGCACTCTATCTCGCTACCTCACAAAGCCGCAAGCTGGATAAGGGTGGCATCATCTATCGCCTGGACCCACAAACGCTAGAGATCACGCAAATCATTCATAACGAGATAAAGCCGTTTGGTGCTGCTATCAATCCACAAACCAACACACTTTACTTCGGTAACACGGTCAATAACTCAGTGACCGCCATCGATGGCAAAACCGGTGAAGTCAAAGGCCGTCTGGTGCTGGACGCTCGTAAACGCTCTGATAGCGTCAAACCGCTGGCACCGCGCGAACTGGTAGCAGATGCCAGCACAGACACGGTCTATATCACCGGTTTGGGTGATTCCAGCGTGGTCTGGGTAGTTGATGGCAAGGATCTGACCCTGCGCACCACTATCACCGAAACCGGGAAATTCGGCACCGGTTTAGCACTGGATGCCGCTGCCAGCCGCCTTTACGTGACCAATGCCGATGGTGAACTGGTCACTATCGACACCAAAACCAACAAAATTATCTCGCGTAAAAAGCTGGATGAGTCGAAAGAACATTTCTTGTTGAATATCAGCCTGGATCCGGCCACGCACCGCGCATTTATTACCGACTCCAAACAGCCGCAACTGTTTGTGGCCGATACCCGCAACGGCAATATTCTGCAAAAGATCGATGTACCAGAATCACTGGCGGTGCTGTTTAACCCGATACGCAATGAAGTGTACGTTACTCACCGTAAAGCAGGTACCGTTAGCGTAGTCGACGCTAAAAGCTACAAATTGCTCAATACCTTCAAGACGCCGGTTCACCCGAACAGTCTGGCGCTGTCACACGATGGTCAAACCCTGTATGTGAGCGTAAAACAGGCAGCAAGCCGCGATAAAGAAGCCAGTGAGCCAGATGACGTGATTAGAATTGCGTTAAAGTAATCCGTTGTCCGTTTAATTAAGCGCCTGCCCGCAGGCGTCAGACTGCTGACAAACCCCGTTATTAGGGAGAGCGTGCCGATGGGGTCGTAACGGCGTAAGCCGTCGGAGCGCCCCTCGGTGCGCTAGCCCCGGGTATCTCGGGTCAGAAGGCGACTTTGTCATCAACCTCGTGCCTGCCCGCAGGCGTTTAATTATTGCACCGACATTACCAAACCGGCGTTTGCAGTAAAATCTCCGGTGGCAATGGTCTTTGCTGCCGGGTTTTTGACTGGGGCGACATAAATAACGTCACTTCCTCTACCATTCACCAGTCTGCTATTGAAACTGCTTCAGGGTTTCATGGTTTTACCACCAAATTTCATCACTATGCCCAGGTTGGGGTTACTGGTAACCACCTCCCCTGCGCCCGCATTAATAAAAACGTCATCAAAAACTGTTAATACATGGCGTGCTAATTCATAGGGTTATTAGGGATGACCGGAAATGCTAAAAAAAACAACATTATCAGCGCTGTCGATAGCAGTGTTTCTTTCTCTGGGGAGTGCCCATGGGGCCGCGACAAGAACCGTCGAAGCCACCAAGCTGATCGAAGGATTCAGCCAGCTTAACAACAGCGTTGAAGGGCGCAACGCCCTAAACCAAAACCTCAACACCTCGATTGATATCAACAACAGTTCTTCCGACGCGCAGCGCGCCAGAGCCATTTCAGACAATACGATAGCGGCACTGATCGGCTCAATGAACAACGGCCTGCTAGTGGCGAATGCGCTTGGGCCTAGAATGAGTGAAATCTTCTCCGCCAATAACACGCTGATCCCGGCAACCTATTCGAGCACCACGTTCTCAAAGAATTTCGAAGCGCTTTTCTCGCAGGTCAACGCACTGATCCAGGCCGATTCCAGCTTTGCCAAAAACTATTACGCTAACGGCAGTGCCAATGGCGATCCTACAAAACCGGCTACTGACATCAGTCTGCCTGATGGTGGCGTGTTTAACGTCTACGATCTGGCCTACGCACCGCTGGACCAAAACCGCAATAGCGTGGGTAACTCGCGCCCGGTGCAGGTTGCTCCAGAAAGGGTAGAAAGCTTCAGTGCCGCTGATTTCTTTGGTATCGAGACCAACAGTGCGATCGGCATCCTGCCTACCGTTAAGAGTAATGCAGCTTTCCCAAGTGGCCATGCAGCTTTTGGCTTCGCCAGTACCCTACTGTTTGCTGAAATGGTACCCGAGCGTTTTCAGGAGTTTCTCCTGCGTGGCTCTGAATATGGCAATAGCCGTATCACGCTGGGCGTCCACTACGCGCTGGACGTTATCGGCGCTCGTATTATGACCACCTATGCCCTGGCGCAAATGCTCAATAACAACCCGGATTATCTGGGACAAAGTATTTCGAGCATCATGGGTTCGCCAATGTCCACCACCAGCGATTTCCAGGCCCTGATGCTGGCTGCACAAACGGATCTGCGTGCGCTGCTGGAACAAGGGTGCCAAAGCACGATTGCCCAGTGTGCAGCCGCAGACAAAGCAGAACGTTCGGCCCAGGCGGCAAACGATAAAGCCACATATGCTTATCGCCTGACCTACGGCCTGGCACCCGTCGGCCCAACCAATCTTGCCCCAGTGGTACCTGAAGGTGCGGAAGTGTTGCTTGCCACCCGCTTCCCATATCTGAGTGCTGAACAGCGCCGCGATGTGCTTGCCACAACGGAAATTGAATCCGGGCATGCGCTCGATAATGGTTCTGGGTGGGCGCGCCTTAACCTGTATGCGGCAGCCGATGGCTACGCCGCTTTCAACGGCAACGTGTCAGTTGCCATGGATGCCAGCAAAGGGGGCTTCAGCGCTTTTGATACCTGGGGCAATGATATTGCCGGGCACGGCAACTTCAAGAAAGACGGCTCAGGTATCCTCGAACTGACAGGGAACAACAGCTTCTCCGGCAAAACAACGGTTGCGGGCGGCACACTGCTGGTCAACGGCAACCACGGTAGTTCCGCAGTCACGGTTGAAAAGGGTGCACTGCTTGGCGGTTCTGGCACCGTGGGTTCATTGACCGCGTTATCGGGTGGTGGCGTCGCTCCGGGTAACTCAATTGGCACCATGAATGTCACCAATGGCGTCAACTTCCAGTCAGGGTCACGCTATGCGGTAGAAATTGCCGCAGATGGCCGTAGCGATCTGCTACAAAGCACCGGAGCCGCCGTGCTCAACGGTGGCGAGGTTGCGGTATCACTGGAAAACAGCGGTAACCTGCTTAGCGAAAGCCAGGTACACAGCCTGCTGGGCAAACAATATTCCATTCTGACGGCGCAGCAGGGCATCAGTGGGCATTTTGATAGCGTACAGCCTAATTATCTGTTCCTCGGCACCACGCTGAGTTATCAACCCAATCAGGTCATTCTTAGCGTAGGGCGCAGCGCCACTGCCTTCGCCGATTTAGCGCAAACGGCAAACCAGCGTGCGGTAGCCACGGCGGCAGATACCTTGGCGGCAGGTAACCCGCTCTATGAAAGTATCCTGACCAGCAGTTCCCCGTTCCAGGCACGGCAGGCATTTAGCCAGTTGACCGGGCAAATTCATGCCGATATCGCTTCAACCCAGATCAATGACAGCCGTTACCTGCGTGACACGCTGAACGAACGCCTGCGCCAGAGCGAAGGGCTATCCAGTTCATCCGAGATCAAAGTTAACCAGGGTGGTGCCTGGGCGCAGTTGCTAGGCGCATGGGATCACGCTTCTGGGGATGCCAACGCCACAGGCTATCAGGCCTCGACTTACGGTGTTCTGATGGGGTTGGATTCGGCGCTGGCTGAACAGTGGCGGATGGGTATCTCCACCGGATACACCCGTACTTCACTCGATGGCGGCTTCGGCGCCAGTGCCGATAGCGACAACTACCATCTGGGCGTATATGGCAGCAAACAGTTAGGTGATTTAGCTTTGCGTGCAGGCAGCACCTATACCTGGCACCGTATTGAGACTTCCCGCCGCGTCAGTTTTGGCGCGCAGTCTGATAATCCTAACGCCAGCTATAGCGCCCGCACTCAGCAACTGTTCGCTGAAGCGGGCTACAGTATCAAGTCTTCGGCAGTGAATCTTGAGCCTTTCGTCAATCTGGCCTATATCAATTTCCAGAACAGCGGTATTGATGAGAATGGCGGTGCAGCGGCGCTACAAGGTAATAAGCAGCACACTGAGGCGACCGTTTCGACGCTGGGATTACGTGCCGATAGCCAACTGCAAGCGGTTACCCTGCGCGGCGAGTTGGGATGGCAGCACCAGTACAGTGAACGGGATCGCGCTACTGCGTTGATGTTCAGCGGCAGCAGTTCAGCGTTTGTAGTTAACAGCGTGCCGGTCTCACGGGATGGTGCCGTGGTAAAAGCCAGCGCCGAAGTGGCAGTGAGCAAAAATGCTACGCTGTCATTGGGCTATGGCGGTCTGGTCTCGCAGAATCATCAGGATAACCGGGTTAATGCTGGTTTTGCCTGGAGTTTCTAATCTTCTCGATCACCCCTTCTCTGAAAGGAGAAGGGGTTTCGCTGCCTGATGAACCACTACCATTCCGTCAAACTGTTTTTTATTTCCGTCAAGAAAAGCTGAGCTGCTGGAGAGCTCAATTTATCTTTATGCTGCACACTATTTATTCTTCTAGAAATAGCGACATTTGGTAGTACAACTTCACTCAGAAGTCCTGTTCTAATTTCCTGAGATACGGATCTTGCCGGAACAACTGACACACCAAGCCCGTGGATAACCCCCTGTTTAATACCCTCCAAACTGTCAATTTCAATTAAATTCCCCAGTTGAATTCCGCACATTGAAAAACATTTATCCATAAACATTCGGGTCGTTGAATGCTGGGGTTTAATCAGAAAGGTTTCACTTTTTAGCTCTTCTTGCGTACATATTTTCTTGCTAGCCAGTTTATGTTGTGGATGGCAAATTAATACAAACGGATCATCCATAAGATACATTAACGTATTCTTTTCAGAGCTGACATTGATGTAGTCAGAAATAACCACGAAATCCACATCATGGACATTAAGTTTCTGTAACAACTGCCCGGTCTTATCAATATCCAACCGGATGGTAATATTGGGATATTTCTTATTAAATTGCGCAATAACGGAGGGAAGAACCCAAACACCACAAAAGTGGCTAGCTCCGATATTGATACTACCTGATTCAGGGTGATCAAACAGCCGCATGTGTTCCTGAGACTGTTTGGCAAGACTAAGAATTTGCAGAACATACTCACGATACGTTCTCCCTTGTGGCGTTAACCTCAGCCGATTGTTAGTTCTCTCAAACAAGGTGGTGTTCAAGCTTTCTTCCAATTTCCTGATACTAATGCTCACCGCTGGTTGTGTACAAAAGAGACGTTCAGCCGTACGGGTAACGCTGAGGCACTCTGAAAGAATAGCAAATGCCTCAAGTTGGCGTATTTCCATACCTACCTCATAAATAATTTTTATGGTATTTATATTTTATTATAATTTTACGTAATCACCTTCAGGAGTCAAACTCTAATTCTCTTACCTCACCAGGGATTAACTTATGGAAAAGCTATTAGAGAAGCCTACACCACCGAAAAAGTTTCCAACATTAAAACAAGTAGGTATTCCTCTGGCAGTTATTATTCTGCTTGTTCTGATGAATATGCCGGTACCTGAAGGGCTATCTCCTCAGGGATTAAAGTCTATTGCGATATTTTGTGCCGCACTCACGCTCTGGGTATGCGGTTCTCTCCCTATTTACCTGACGTCGATGATAGTCATTATTCTCCTGCCCTTAACGGGGACAGTATCAAAGGAAAAATTAGTCTTTGGTACACTAGGATACGATGTTATCTGGTTGATGGTTTCAGCCTTCGTGCTGACATCAGCCATGATTAAATCAGACATTGCCCGGCGATTTGCGTTATGGATGATCACTACATTTGGTCAAACACCTCGTAAAGCCTTATTTGTTCTGGTCATCATCAATTTCTGCCTGGTGTTTTTTGTCCCTTCAACAACGGCACGGGCAACACTGATGGTGCCTATCTGCCTAATACTACTCGAGATTTATAAAGCAGCCCCAGGAAAGAGTAACTTCGGTAAAGTCATGATGCTGCAGGGCGTTCAGGCAGATGCTATTGCCACCTCAGGCGTAATGACCGGCACAGCCGCGAATATCATTGCCGTTGGTTTTATTAATCAACAGGCAGGCGGTAATATCGGTTACATGGATTGGTTAATAGCCTCTTTCCCTCTGGCACTGACCAGTATGTTTCTCTCTTTTCTTATTGGATTAAAGTTTTACTCCTTTAAAGATGAAATAGACTTTCAGGGGGCGCTGGAAAAACTTAAGCAAGAGAGGCTCCAGTTAGGCAAACTGTCGTTTAATGAGAAGAAAGCGATGGGTATTTTCCTCATGGCTGTCACTCTGTGGGCAACAGAAAGTTATCACGAGGACATTTTGGGATTTGAAGTCAGCGTTTATATGACAGCAGTTATTGCTGCCGTATTATGCCTGATGCCTAGGATTGGGCTACTTACCTGGCCCGAAGCCAATATAAAATGGGACCTGATGATTTTTGCCGCCGGGGCGTATGCAGCAGGTAATACGCTCGAAAATACCGGGGGAGCACAATGGCTGATTGGCAAGTTGGTCTATGGGCTGGGGTTGGAAACCATGAGTACCTGGCTGGTCTACATTGTCGTTGTCTTTATTTGTATGTATAGCCACCTGATATTCACTAGCAAAACGGTCAGAACCACGATCTTGATCCCGGCAGTCATTGCTCTGGCAAAAACTTTGGGTATGGACCCAGTTACACTGGCATTGGCCGCATCACTCACGCTTACCTATACCATTACATTGCCACCGCATTCGAAGGTTAATGCAATTTATTTCTCTACGGGTTATTTCTCCGTTCTGGATCAAATGAAGTATGGACTGACGACCTGTTTTATTGGTGCGAGTGTAATATGTGTGGCTATTTTCACTTGGTTCCAGCTCCTCGGCTACGGAATTTAATAATAAGAAACACAATAAGGAGTCAATATGCGTCTTATTTTAATGAGACACGGTGAAACCCTCTGGAATCAAGAGTCCCGCTTACAAGGGCATGATAACTCTTCCCTTTCTAATAAAGGGATCCAGCAAGCGGAAAAACTGAAAGACAGCATCAGGCTATTATCGCCGGTAAGGATAATTTGTTCCGATCTCGGCAGAGCCAGGCAAACGGCTGGAATTATCGGTTATTCTCATGCAATCACCGATCCCGCACTTCGTGAACTCCACATGGGGGAATGGACCGGGCTGCGGAAACCAGACCTGATCGCTGACGAACCCGAGAAATACTGGCAATGGAGAAAAGGCTTGTATACGCCTCCGGGCGGTGAAAGTTGGGAAGACTTCTGTCAGCGGATCCATCAAGCGCTGATGGGATGGATAGAAAAAGAGGATACGGATCTGTTGGCTATCGTGCACAGTGGCGTTATTAGAGCGGCATGCAAGGTATTTATGAAATTGCCACCGGAAAACCTGTTGCCTGTTACTCCAGCCACGCTGACGATTTTTAATATTGAACAGGGTAAAACCCGGCTTGAAGCGTATAACATTGGCGCATTCATTCCCGATGCTGATGCGGCAGATTAGGCTGCCACCAGCAAACCTATCTTGAGCCTGCAATATACACGTCGCCTTTCAATCTCAATGGGTGTTGGCGGCGTTTTTAGCGCAGGCAGTTTGGACACGGGCAGCACGCAGATACCGGCACATACACCGAGAGCATGAGGATTTAGAGCACTGCCCAAGCCTTAAAATAGCCCTAACAGTGATAGGTTCTTTATGTAAATTAGTGTCAACCATCACTTACAATCCTTTTCGCTTAGCTTACTTCCGCTTGTCTTGAGCAAAAATACTCTCTGGCATAGGGTAGCGTTAGATTGATTTTATCTCCCTGTGGGCGAAAGGATTAATAATCATGGTTAGGTCGTTGAGAAATGCGCTGATTGGTTTACTGTCATTATCTATGGTTGGTTGCGCAAATACGAGCGGTAGAGACGTTGCTGAAGCCGGTTTATTGGCTGTCGCGCTAGTAGGTATTGTGGTCGCTATGGCCGCACTAGACACACATGAAGACGACCAAAAAAACGCTGAGTGTAAAAAAAGACATAAACATTGCGATAGCTATGAACATCGGAGAAACCACGAAAAGTGCAATTAATCCTTCAATCGATTGAAGCCCTGAGTGTCAGCCTCAGGGCTTTTTATCAAGCTAAAATCTCTCGGTTCATAGTTTTACTGACATAACCCGTTGGCAAAAACAACAAGAGGCTCCACACCACTAAAGCCAACATCCATGCAGCTTGAAGGTCGACGGGTATAAACGCATGAGCAGTGTACCTTGGCCAGCCTTGCCCCAGCGCAATAACAATAGCGAGTTCAACCGCTCCCCCATAACCACTCACCCTGCAATTCCAACCGTTCATCCAGCGTATTAAACCACTGACTGAAATTCATATGTATTCCCTTCACCGGGCTGGTGATGATGGGCTGTTCCTCAACCCGTTCTGCCCCGGCAAATGCATTGCAACAGCGAGTGAAAAACAGGCCCACGCTTAATCGATCCTGGTGCCGTTGCCGATCTTCCTGGCTGGGAGTCTGGCGCCATAAACCTCGCTTCCAGCCCGTTTTACTCCAGCCAACGATGGTTCGAGCGCAATGAACAGGAACACGATAAGAAACTGATTTATCAATAATTTTTAAAAAGGAATAAGGATACCTCATGAAAAGCGAGGGAATTTTAAAACACATCCCATGGATGTTACTGGGGATACTCGGGGCCTCTTGCCTGGGCGTGGTGGCACTACGCCGGGGCGAAAGCATCAGCGCATTGTGGATCATCGTCGCCTCGATAGCGGTCTATCTGGTGGCGTATCGCTACTACAGCCTTTACATCGCCAGCAAAGTAATGCAATTGGACACCACCCGTGCCACACCGGCAGTGGTGAACAATGATGGCCTCAACTATGTCCCAACCAATAAGAACGTGCTGTTCGGACACCACTTTGCGGCCATCGCCGGAGCGGGTCCACTGGTGGGCCCAGTACTGGCTGCCCAGGTCGGTTATCTGCCCGGTACGCTGTGGCTGCTAGGCGGGGTAGTGCTTGCAGGGGCAGTGCAGGACTTCCTGGTGCTGTTCATTTCCTCACGCCGCAACGGTGCTTCTCTGGGTGAGATCATCAAAAAGGAAATGGGCCCTGTCCCTGGCACTATCGCCTTGTTCGGCTGCTTCCTGATCATGATCATCATTCTAGCGGTGCTGGCGCTGATCGTAGTTAAAGCCTTGGCCGAAAGCCCGTGGGGGGTGTTTACCGTCTGTTCTACCGTGCCAATTGCGCTGTTTATGGGCGTCTATATGCGCTTCCTGCGCCCTGGCCGAGTGGGTGAAGTGTCCGTGATAGGTATCGTGCTACTGCTCGCGTCCATCTGGTTTGGTGGTGTGATCGCCCACGACCCTTACTGGGGCCCGGCACTGACCTTTAAAGATACCACCATTACCTACACGTTGATTGGTTATGCATTTGTCTCCGCCCTGCTGCCGGTTTGGCTGATCCTGGCACCGCGTGACTATCTGGCAACCTTCCTGAAAATCGGCGTGATCGTCGGGCTGGCAATCGGTATTGTGATCCTCAATCCCGAACTGAAAATGCCTGCGGTAACCCAATTTGTTGATGGTACTGGCCCGGTGTGGAAAGGCACGCTGTTCCCGTTCCTGTTTATTACCATCGCCTGTGGTGCAGTGTCTGGCTTCCACGCCCTGATCGCTTCTGGTACCACCCCCAAACTGCTGGCTAACGAAACCGACGCCCGCTTTATTGGTTACGGCGCCATGCTGATGGAATCCTTTGTTGCGATTATGGCGCTGGTGGCCGCTTCAATCATCGAGCCCGGTTTGTACTTCGCCATGAACACCCCGCCTGCCGCACTGGGTATTACCATGCCCGACTTGCACCGTCTGGGTACCGAAGATGCACCGATGATCATGGCTTCTCTGCGTGATGTCACCACACATGCAGCCGCCACCGTCAGTTCCTGGGGCTTCGTGATCAGCCCTGAGCAAATTCTGCAGACTGCCAAAGATATCGGTGAACCTTCGGTGCTGAACCGTGCCGGTGGTGCGCCCACGCTGGCGGTAGGTATCGCTCACGTCTTCCACCAGATCATCCCTGGTGCCAATATGGGCTTCTGGTACCACTTCGGTATTCTGTTCGAAGCGCTGTTCATCCTCACCGCGCTGGATGCAGGCACCCGCTCTGGCCGCTTTATGCTGCAGGATCTGTTAGGCAACTTCGTCCCGTTCCTGAAGAAAACCGACTCGCTGGTCGCGGGCATCGTGGGTACTGCTGGCTGCGTGGGTCTGTGGGGCTATCTGCTGTACCAAGGCGTGGTTGACCCATTGGGTGGCGTTAAGAGCCTTTGGCCACTGTTCGGCATCTCCAACCAGATGTTGGCCGCTGTGGCGCTGGTGTTGAGTACCGTGGTTCTGATCAAAATGAAACGCGCCCAGTACATCTGGGTAACCCTAATCCCCGCTATCTGGTTGCTGATCTGCACTACCTATGCGCTGGGCCTGAAGCTGTTCAGTGACAATCCGCAATTGGAAGGCTTCTTCTTCCTGGCCAATGAGTACAAACGCAAAATTGCCGAAGGTGGCGCAGAGCTGACCACGCAACAGATTGCCAACATGAACCATATCGTGGTGAACAACTACACCAACGCCGGTTTGAGTATTCTGTTCCTGCTGGTGGTGTACAGCATCATCTTCTTCGGTATCAAAACCGCCATGGCTGCATACAAAACCCCCAAACGTACCGATCAGGAAACCCCTTACGTACCGGTTCCTGAAGAGAGCGTTAAAGAACCGTCGCACCCGTTTAATAACACAGCCAACAACGCTGCAAATTAAGCACGACGGATCCTGCTGATACCGACCATAATCCGAGTGGCTTCCCTGCCACTCGGATTATTTAACCTATTAGGCTGTGTATATTTTTTGGGGTGAGGGCTGATGTTCGGCAACCTAGGCAGGTAATTATCTCGGGCAAGCGGCACAAGGTATTTGCCTTTCTCCAACAACGTTTTGCGATCATGACTCCAATCTCAGCCACAATTACCTGTAAATCCATCCAGCCTATGTTTTGCTCTGGGCCAAAGCATTATCATTGCAGGGTTACGGCAAATTCCGTGTCCGAAGTTAGGCTGTGTCCCTTAACTGCAAGCTTGGGAACAGGTGAATCATTACCTGAATGCCACTACACCTGGTACCGCTGTTGTGCAACGTCATCGGGCGTGCGTTGCGCGAGTTGGAATGCCAGTAATCGTGGGTTTGAGGGCGTGAGTGCCCTCCCTTAGGTTGGCCCGCAGCCTAGAAAGGTCACGTCACTTTCAATACAGAAATATAAAAAATATATACTTCGTTGGGGTATTAATAGCACTCCATAAGCTGAAAATGTTTGATAGAACCAATTAACAGCCAAGACACCAGAAGGAACTCAGATGACCACTCAGCTTCAACGTACCGATACTCCTAACCCGTTATCACGCCTTCTGCTCTGCCTGAGCCTGACGCTAGGCATCAGTACGCCGATCCAGGCTGCCTCTTTCGACTGTGAAAAAGCCACCAGCAGTGTCGAGCAGGCAATTTGCCATAGCACTGAGTTGAGCCGCCTTGACACGATACTGCACGACAATTACCAATCAGCACTGGCCAACCTGCCTGCGGCTCAGGCTGATGCACTGCGCAGCAGCCAGCGTGAGTGGTTAAAACAGCGCAACGTCTGCGGTAGCCAGGAGGCTTGCCTGAACCAGTTAATCAACCAGCGTGCAAGCCAGTTACATGAGGCGGCCAAACACGCTACTTCTGCAATGGACGCTATTATTGTCAGCATCCCAACCAATCCTGCCAAAGCCGCACAACTGCTCCGCTCATATCGCGGCCCCCTGGCTTCTGCCTGGCTGATCTACCTGCATCAGTTTGAGCCTGGCAGCAATGTCACCGACGCCGAAGTAGAGCAAAGGCATCAAAACATTATCGTGTCGATGAAAGATGATAGTTTTCCTCAGTCCTTGTTACAGGACATCGAGAAGGATCCCAAGGTGAGTCAGGCCACTGCGGTGCTGACATTACTGCGCATGGTTATTGAACGAGCGGGTTATGAAAACGAATACGGTCGCCCGTATGTCCACTGTTTTATCTTCAAGCGTCAGGGGGCAGCGGCCTATGAAGCCTTTGGGCCGTTATATGGCTCCACACGAGATTCTCAGGCTCCCATCTGCTCGCCACAAGGTGATTTGTTCGAACTCCCAGCGTGGAAAAAGCTAAGCAAGCTGATGAACCCCATGCTTGAGCAGGCCAGCGAAAACACCGGCACTATTCGCTTTGCCAGCTACGCCGCGTGGTCGATATTCCGGCTGCGGGCAACGGTATCTCCTGAGGATTTCCTCACCCCCAGTCAGCGCGTTCAAGAGGCGGGTGATCCGGAGCAACAGATCCGATCCTGGGGCGATAACAAGACTTGGCCCAAAGAGCAACGCGAGCAACTGCTCGCAGCCATTGAACCTGCTCGCCTGGCCACCATGGGTTGGTTGCAGACCGAACGCAGCTTCTCCGCCAGCGATGCGGCCAAAGCTGCCAATATGATCGTCACGGAATGGTTGAGTGACAGAATGGGCTTTATTCTTGAGATGAGCGGCTCGCCTGAGTAAACCACGTTGTCGGGCCCATCCGTGGGCCCGACAACGCTATACTCTAGAACGCATCCTGCTGCAGATAGCTCCAGGCATACTGGGCATACAGCTCAGCACCTTTCACCATCACATCTTCATCGATGTTGAAACAACCATGATGATGCGCCCAATCGGTTCCCTTCTCGGGGTTGCCACAGCCCAACAAGGCAAAGCAACCAGGGATATTCTCGATGTAGAAGCTGAAATCTTCCCCGCCAGTGGTCGGTTTTTCAGCAAACAACACTTCCTCACCGAACGCCGAACGCACGACCGCCTGTGCCAAACGTGCACTGCGCTCCTCGTTGATCACCGGCAAAGTACCGTAGGTGTATTCCACTTCAGCGCTCGCACCGTAAATGGCTGCGGTATGTTGGGCGTAACGCTCAATAGCAGCCTTGATGCGCTCACGCGTTGCCACATCAAAGCAACGCACCGTGCCATCCAGCACCGCGTTTTCAGCGATAACATTAAAGCGGGTACCCACTTCCATGCGCCCGATGGTAACCACTGCCGATTCCAGCGGGGACGTTTCACGCGAAACGATCGCCTGCACATTCATCACAAAAGCCGAGGCGACAACCGCCGCATCCACGCAGGCTTCCGGCATCGAGCCATGGCCCCCACGCCCTTTAAACTTCACCTTGAGTAAATCGGCAGAAGCAAAACTGGAACCGGCATTACAAGAGATTTTGCCTGAAGGGCTAGTGGTCCAGATATGCATACCGAACACGTTGTCCACGCCTTCAATCGCCCCCTGTTTCACCATCTCGCGGGCCCCTTGGGCAATCTCTTCCGCAGGCTGGAAAATCAACCGCACATTGCCACGCAGGCTGGCTCGGTTCTCATACAGCGCCTTGGCTGCGGTCAGCAACATCGCGGTATGCGCGTCGTGCCCGCAAGCGTGCATTTTACCGTCGGTTTTCGATTTATAACTTAATGCTTCGTTTAACTCCTGCACCGGCAGCGCATCCATATCGGCGCGCAGCGCTACGGTCTTGCCTGGCTGCCCACCAGTTATCTCGGCGATCACTCCCGTGGGGGTCGTCAGACGATAAGGAATGCCGATAGCTTCCAGCGCTTGCGCCACTTTTTGCGTGGTGCGTACCTCTTCCCAAGGCAATTCCGGATGAGCATGCAGATCGCGGCGGAACGCAATCATCGCCTCCGCATGGGCGTGAACGGATTGCGCGATAGCATTATTGGTCATGAGAGGTTGCCTCCGTAAGCTCTTTTACCGTTTGAAAAATAACGTCAATTCCCTTCTGAATTTGTGCGTAGTCGGTCCATTCGTCGGGATGGTGGCTCAAGCCATCTTTGCTTGGCACAAACACCAGCCCCACATTAGTGATCCCGGCAAAAATCATAGCGTCATGCCCGGCACCGCTGACCATGGTGCGGTGCCCTAGGCCCAACGCTTCGCTGTGTTTTTTCAACAGGCCGTGAATACCGGCATCAAGACGCGTTGGCTCTACCAGCAGTGGTTGTTCGATACGGCATTCGATCCCTGCCCCCGCCTGCTGTTGGATGCAGGCTCGGGTTTGTTCCAGCACCTGTTGTAGCTTATCCAACTGCTTGGAGCGGATATCGACGGTAAAGATCACTTTGCTCGGTATCACATTGGCCCCGTTAGGCAACACCTGGATCTTGCCAACGGTAGCCACCGTCTCTTCCCCGGCCTGACGGGCAAAATCCCCGACGCTGGCGATCACCCGGCTGGCGGCAACCAATGCATCATGGCGGCGATCCATCGGTGTCGTACCCGCATGCCCAGCCTTACCAGTAATGGTTACCACCAGTTGGGAGATACCGACAATCACATCCACCAGGCCAACATCGAGCGCTTCCTGTTCCAGTACCGGGCCTTGTTCAATATGCAGCTCAATAAAGGCTTTGAGGGTTTGCGGAGCCCGCACCACGCTGGCAACGTTATCGGCATCAAAACCGACCTGTGCCATACACTGCGCAGCCGACTGACCACGGCTATCCTGCAGGCGGTGCAGTTCCTGCGCATCAACCTTGCCCGCTATCGCGCTGGAGGCCAGCAGGCCACGGCCAAAGCTGGCACCTTCCTCTTCCACCAGGGCTACCACTTCCAAAGGATAGCGCGGCAGCAAACGCTGCTCCTGGAAAAGCGTGGCAATTTCCAGCCCCATCACTACTCCAGCAGGACCATCGAAGGCACCACCGTTGGGCACCGAGTCAAAGTGCGAACCAATCATGACGGATGGCAGCGTTGGGTCCTGAGCAGCACTTTTGCCAAAGATATTGCCGATGGCATCCTCACGCACGGTGAGACCTGCAGCATGCATCTGCGCTTTGATATATTCACGTGCTTGCTGCCCCTGCGGGCTATAGCTCATACGCGTAGTGCCTTCTCCCGGCGTGGCGGTAAACTCGGCCATTTTCTCAAGGTGCTGTTGAATGCGACCTGTATTTGCATGAGTCATAACTTATCCTGCAACTGGGGTGATGTAGCCCACCATAATACCCGCCAACACCACGGAAACCATGGTGACCGAAATAAAACCACCAACCAGCATCGGTGCCAACATGTGGTGTGTCAGGACCTCACGCTCTTTTTCGTCCTTGGTAAGTGCGGTGATCGCTTCATTGGTAATGATGTAATCCGCCGGGAAACCGTACATTGCGGTCAGAGAGATGGCAAACGCCATCTCGGTGCTGACACCAAGCAATTTGCCCACCAGCCAGGAGACAACGAACATCCCCACCACAGCGACAACAATCAGGACCACCATCGGGAACACCAGCCGCAGCAGCATTTCCGGCGTCGCTCGATTCAACGTATCAAAGATAAACAGCATCAGCCCCATCACTGCAAAACCAAAGCCGTTGGCTTTTTGCAGCGGGTGTTTTTCCAGGAAGCCAAACGTGGCAGCAATCACACCAAACAGCAAACACAGCACGAATGGGCTGACAGTAACCACCGGAGCCAACAAATGTGATGCCTGATAGGCCAGATAAGCTACCAGCGCCAAACGCAGGAACTTGAAGTAGCTGGTGTTGTATTGCGCAGGGATAAAGCTGAACATGCGCGGCATTTTATCCTCTGCCGCGACCGTGGTAGCCGCTTTATCCTCAGGGAGAAGTACCGCCGACTCATGCCATTCGCCTTTGCGATATTTCTCCAGAACGCGTCTACCTTCCCGCTGAAGCATAATGGCGGTTAATGGATAACCGGCAAAGCCCTGCATAACGTAGATCAGGATCGCGAAAACCGAGAGATCAACCAGCCCGGCACTCGCAGCCCCTTTCGACATAATCAGCGCCGAAACAATCCCACCAACCAATGGAGGAATAGTGACGATGGCGGTATTCATATCAAACAGCAACATACAGGTAACAAACACTGCTGCGGCAATACCGGTAACTCCCGCCAACGAGATAATAACGGTCTTCCATTGCCGTATCAGTTCCGGCACGGAAAGCAGGGTGCCCATATTGGTGATAAGCAGATACATCAGCATTACTGCTACTACTGGCGTGATCCCGGCTACGCTAACGATATCTTTTGGGAAGAACGTCCAGTAACCAAACAAGAACAGCACTGCACAGACAAATACAGAAGGGATCCAGGCTTTCGTTCGCACGGATACCGCATCTCCCAGGTATAAAATCACCATGACAATCAAAAGTGCTAACATCTGTGACATAGAATAATTCCATTTTTATATTTTTACAGTTTTCATTTAGATAGCTTGAATCACTAAATAAAATAACAAATACAGTTAATCACTCTTTGGATTTTTAGCATGAATATTCACTTACCAGACAGTAAAATCAGCAATTCTGAATTCCATGCTTATTTCGATACTAAACACCCCTGTATAAGATGACTAGGGAATAACAGAAAAATCAGAAAAAAAGTTTCTGTATGCCGTGGCACTTGGTGCATTCCAGTGATTAGACATCCCCACAGGTAGCAATTCTCGTTACCATTCTGGTTATGCTACTTAACCATTGCTTATAAATAGCCTGTCAGTAGACATTTACCACTGAATGAATCTGCTGGTTCACTTCAGCCAAATGTTTTATAACCCTACTCAGATCCCCTTCAGGGCAAAATTCTCAAAAGGACGTTAGCGTTGAAATATGCATCGGTGCCATTAAATCAAAACCAGAATGGCTGGCTGAAAGAAGACCTGTTATCCACTGCTTTCCCGACACTGGTGGGAAACACCCAGGCCGACTGGGTAGTAGTGGGCTCAGGGTTTGCTGGGGTTTCCTTTGCCAGACGGCTGGCAAATCACGATCGGAATCTGAAAATTATCCTCATTGATGCAGCCAGTGCGGCGGAAAGTTCCTCTGCAAGAAACTCAGGGTTTATTATCGGGTTACCTCATAATATTGGCAGTTCCACAGCGGAACTTAAAAAGGCCCATTCTTATCGTTCTTTATTACAAGAAGGGATCAACCAATTAACAACTTTGATTGAGCAACAGGGTATTGAATGTGAATGGGAGAATGTCGGTAAATATCACTGCCAGGTTGATACCACCCAAGAACGCGTATTGAAAGAATATACTGACAATCTCGATACCATGAGCGAACCGTATCAAGTATTGGAAAAAGAATCACTTTATCAAAAGTTGGGAACGCGTTTTTATAATAAAGGCATTTATACCCCCAGTGCGATCCTGGTTAATCCTGCCAGCCTGATTACCGCCCTGGCGAATTGCCTGCCGGAAAATGTGACGGTTTATAACAACACGCCGGTATTGGAGATCCTGCCGGGTAATATCGCACAGGTAGTAACACCATATGGCACGATCAAAACCGCCAAGATCATGCTAGCCACCAACGCCCTCTCCAGAGAGCTTGCCCCCGTCATCAGCAAGCAGGCCGCCATGGCCACCTTTGCCAGCATCACTGCACCGCTAAACCCGGAACAACGGCGCAGGCTCCCTGCAATGAGCAGTTGGGGGCTGACTCCAGTCAACGCCATTGCCGGAGCGACATTACGCTACACGCAAGATCACCGTTTCCTGATCCGCCAACATGTCACAGCAGCGCTGAACGGCAGAATAACCGCTGCGCAAACCTATCGGGCAACCCAATTACACCAGCGCCTCTTCCAGAAAATTTATCCGCAGTTGGGGGATGTTCCCCTCACACGTACCTGGTCAGGCACCATCAGCGTAACCAGAAATGGAGCACCGGTTTGGGGCGCTTTGGGTAAGAATATTTACACCGCAGGGGGATGTAATGGTGCCGGTGTCTCCAAGCAGACCATTGCCGGGACGTTGCTGGCAGACTATGCCTTGGGCCAGGATCACCCACTGATCGGTGCAATGCAGGAACTCGGCAAGGCAAACTATCTGCCACCTTCCCCGATCCTTGATGTCGCTATCGCCGCATCATTGATGAAAGAACGCTATCTGGGGCGAAAAGAAATCTAGGTGGTGTCCCTTTGTTGCATAGCAAGCAATTGGGGTAGGCTCTAAGAGGAGGGAACGGATTCGAAACACTGTTCCCCCAGATGGATATATTTGTTGAACGCAATAATAAACTTGCGGTGCTGCCCGCGCAGGTCCTCGCCGATATAGCTTTCCCCCGGTAGCAGATTGAACACCTTGGCAATGTCATCTTTGGCATCACAGCTTTGGTGGATCATCACGCGGAAATAGCTATTACCGGTATTTTTCAACTGCCCGCTTCGCGGATCATAGTGGTAGGTGAAACGCATCTGCCGCGGCCTGATTACCAGAATGGTGTCAAGCGCTACCGTGGGCGTAACCAGCGGCATCTTGCTTTGATTCGGTATAGCAATCGCATTGGCAGGGATCTCTTTGATGACGATACGGTAATAACGTTCACGATCATCCGCCGCACCACGGTAGAAGATTTTAAAATATTCCCAACCGCCAGGCTCCACCATTTTCTTCAGTGGCGTATAGAGTATCTCGCCATTTTCCACCGGCAAAGGACGCTCATCGACACCCGGTTTATTGATCCGGTAAGCGCTAATGACATACAGATTGGTATTTTGGGTATTGTTGACAAACTGGCGCGAGAAAAAGCTGCTGCCGCTTTCCAGCGTAAACACGCCGGAAGAGAGATAAATTGCCTGTGCCGGAGACACCAGCAGCAAAGCCACCAGCCATAATGTTATTTTAATCATTTCTTGATATCAGCACCGGTCCAGGTTGCCGTAACCCGTACCTCACCAGAGGCGCTCACCACGCCCATCCAGTCGTTCCCATCCAAAGCCCACATCGATTGAGACTCATTCATGGGGAATGTGAGCGATAAATCGGTACGGTAGAAACTGCCATCATTTTGGTAGGGATCCGGCCACTGGGACTCTATCCATCGAGCGGCATTCAAGCTGATCGGCACGTTATCACAACTGTTACGAGAGCGGATGGCCTGACCGCTTTCATCGGTATACGTCAGATAGGCCGAGAATGGCACATGAAGCTTGCCATCGCTGGAAGAAAATATGCAGTACGGACGACCATTAACATGCTCCATCGGCCCCGAAACCTGTGCGGTGATCGTATCTGCTTGCCTTGGTCCACTGGTCGTCACGACGTAATCAAAGACAATCGCTGGCTCTTTTTCACCCACTTTCCCCTCGCGTTTAGGCTCGGAAACCAAATCTTTGGAAATGATGCTAATGCCAAAGTCTCGGGGGCGCAGGATCATACTGTTGGAAGGGGAAAACTCGTAATACCCTGACTGCGGAGCCGCTGTATTGGTAAACAGGAAAGTGAAAAAATCTTGGCTGCGAGTCATATCGACACCACGGTCGATCAGATTCTTGAGGAATGTCTGGGAAAAAAACACATAAATGCCGCCATTACCGGCTTTGACGAGCGCTGAGGCCGCGGTCTTTGCACTGTAGTTCACCCAACCATTGGCACCATTGGCACTGAGAAGAATAGTGGCTGCCCCCGGGCTGAAACCCAACAGTGTCTTATTAACATTCAAATTAACCCGCATAGGTGCAAGTACGGCCCCTTCCATCTGGTAAGAAACCAGTTTGCAGATGGCGCCAGTCTGCGAACCAATATAACCCACGCTGCAAAACTGCGAGCCTAGCCCAATAATCGGGTTGCCGTTGCTGTCGATAAAGATCTCTTGCATCGCGTTGGTAGATTCCAGCCGCATATTACCCACTTTGGTCATGGTGAATGCATGACTGGTCTGCTGTCCTCCTACAGAGACACAGGTTTGCCCGGCGGCAGGATTGTAATCTGTACGAGTCGAGCAAAAATGGAACTTATAAGTTTCAACCGAGCCTACCGAGAGGTTTCTAAAATATTCGTAAGCCGAGTCAGAAAATATTCCACGAGCATAGCGCGCTTCACCGTTACTGGTATTCACCTCAACGTGGTAAACCCCAGCTTTGCCGATATAACCGGGTAAATAGCCATTCGCTGGGCAAGCATTGCCGCTGCGCATACAGCGGTTACCAATAAAGGGCTGATTGATTGGGGCCTCCTCCAGCCAGATATCCGCAAAAGAGCTACTCTGCAAAAGACCGGTATACCCCATATAACCCAGACTGAGCTGTTCGTTAGAGGCATATTTGGTAAACGCATTGGCACCACTAAAGCGTGGGTCAGTACGCAATGGAGAGATAAAGTATTCACTATCAACCTGATTTTCGATAAAGAAATACTGGTTATTCACGTTTGCCGCTTGAGTAGCCGATGGGGCCAGTAACAACATCACAACCAGCCTGAAAAAATTACGCAGTTTCATGTCAACCCTTGTCTTTATCTTTGTACCAGAGCGGTCTGTGGCGTGCAGATAACGTTGCCGACCCACTTCACGCCCCTTGCCTTGTCCAGGTCCAGATCGACTTCGCAAATACCAGAATCCTCCCTGACTAACGAGACGCTGGGGAAACGCTTGTCTACATCCATAGCAAAGGTTCCCGTAGCGTCCGTAGTGGTTTTTCCGATGTGATTACGCACCACCGCATTGGCGATGGCCTGACCGTTTTTTGTCGTCATCCGGCCAAAAACCGTGACCAACTGTTTGACTTCCGGCGCATACACCGCGACGTTGCCTGGATACAAGGTGACGTTACTGGTTCGCCCTTTCACGATGTCAAAACTATCCATCGAGTTCTTGTCATTCATCAGTTCAACTTTGTATTGGGCATAAGGTGGTAACGGAATGAAGTTATCTGAACCGGTAAGGCGATAGCTGCGACCGTTGACCTGCGCGGATAGCACGGCACCATCGAGAA
Organism: Serratia aquatilis; assembly: GCF_044865145.1. Taxonomy (NCBI): domain Bacteria; kingdom Pseudomonadati; phylum Pseudomonadota; class Gammaproteobacteria; order Enterobacterales; family Yersiniaceae; genus Serratia; species Serratia aquatilis. The sequence continues at coordinate 4,482,396 of NZ_CP173186.1, forward strand.
TGTCAGTTTTCACAATCACGCCTGATTTCTCCTGAAGACCGCTAGCAGCGAAATTTTTATCGCTGTAAGCCACTGCACCACGCGCTGTCATGTTGCCATTGAGGCGGTTATTATCAGGGCGTGAAAGGGAAAATGTTCCAGCGCTGTATTTGGTATCAAATGCCGCAAAACCAGAAGCGGAATAGTCACTTTCACCGTTGTTATTATCCTTTATCAGCTTTGCCAGATTAACACCTGCAGAAGAGAGCACCGCATCCTCAAAGCTTTTTCTCGCAGCTAAATGGGCCCGTATGTTGCCATTACTCGAAGAGATGCCGGTACTCAGCCAAGTAGCCAGTGGCAACGAAAAGTCCAGCGAGATATAGCGTTGACTGGAACTGTTTGCCTGATAGCCGTACTGATAACGCTGTATCCCTGCGCGCAGGTCTACCGTGCCGTAACGCCCGGTAAATAGCGCCGTGGAATATTCGAAGTTATTCGAGCTGCTGCGATCCCGCTTATCAACGGTTCGACTCAGGGTCATCTGCCCACCGCGTTCAAAGAACCGGTTCAGGCTAACCGTTCCACCATACGAATAGGTATCCGACTCATAGATTGGCAAACTAGTCCCGATGTAGCTTTTTTCCCGGTTAGCCCATAAAGAGCCACTCCCCCCCGGCAATGACGCGTTGATATTGAAAATATTGCGATAGTGTCCCCCCTGCGTGATCAGCCCTTGCCATCCCAGATTTCCATATTGGTTCACACTCAAACTGGCTGAGGTTTCATTCACCAGATGATCCTCAACGGTATAGGCGGAGGTTTGTATCGCTAACCCGAAAATTGCCTGTGCCGAAGCGAGTTTGAGTATTTCAGGATACGAGATCGCCGCCGAAGCCCCAGCCAGATAAGTTTGGTTGCTATTATCCTTACGGTTACTGCGGTTGTCGTAATCAACATATCCGCCATAGACCTGCCAATTTAGCTCTTTCGCCGCAACATAATTACCGGAGAAAACCTTATTGATGGTCTGGCGGATCCGCGAATGTACTTTACCGTCAATCACAACCTCAACATCAACATCATAAATACCAAACGGCAAACGGCTGGTATCCACTTCAAAACTTCCCATCGAGAAATTCTGAAGGTTCAGTAAACGCCCCTGACGATAGATGCGCACCTCGCCAGCACTGGGTAAAAAGACGGTGATTGGCGTCAATGAATGCTGGTTATGCTGGATCCTGGTTGATGACTTATTACCATAAGTGACACCATAGACATGACTGGTACTGAGTGCCGAAAGGCTACCAAGCGACTGTAGATCCCAAGTATCGACCAGCCCAAACGCCAGACGCCTGCCATTCATATCTCGTTCATACATCAAACGGTAAAGTTGCGCGCTCTGTTGCGCGTCTCCGATGCCATAAAGAGAACCATTCACATTAAAATGATGCTCGGCAATGCCAAAAGTGTTATCGAGATTCAGGTAACTATTAGAAGAACTGTTTCCCCGTTTTGTCTGAGAACGGTAAATACCGAGATCATAATTAAGCACCGAGCTGAAATTCTGCACCGAGGAACGGCCCAGCACACTCTGTCGTGGGATAATAGCCGCAGACAGGCTTTTTTCGCTTACATCTAGCGTCAGAACAAACGAGCGCAGGTTCAGATTTAATTCCGCATCAGGCGAAAGCACAATGCGCGTATTTTTATTAAAGAGATGATCTTTCAGGCTGCTGATTAGTTTTCGCGTATTTTCAGCAAGCATTGCTCCATCAGGATTATCAACCAGTACAATGTCTTCTATTATTAGCCCATCTTTTCCCAGCACAAGAAGCGCATCTGCCACTTTTTGCTTTTCTTGCAGGTCACCGCCTTTATAACGAAGAAATACGGGTATGGTCATACCTTCAGCCAAAGCCTGACCAAAAATCCCCGGGATGAGATAATTGCCTAAACGGACATCCTGTAAGTTTTCCGCATTAACTTGAAAAGATATTATAGCTAATGACATATATATTATGACGAGCCTTGCCTTGAAGATGAAATTATCACCCATATTCTTCCCCAAGCAACACCCCTATTATTGCACAAATATAAATAACGAGAAAAACCGCAGGCCAGTAATAAAATATACTCTAAATAATTCGAGTTGCATGACGAGCATAGCTATTTCACGGTGATATAATCCTCATTATGCCAAATTCCAACATTGAGTTTTTTGTTATTGACATCAACAAATTTTAAATGGACTCCAAGCCCAGGCATAACGTAATAGCGTTCACGGCAACCTTTACTCCCGTCCTGATTTTTCTGTAGTTGCTTACAGGGGCCAAATGCCACCACCCGGAAAGAACTATTACCGCTGTTATAAACCACCCCGTCGCGATATTGGTAATTGAAATTATTCTGTCGTGGCGCTACTACCAGAATAGTGCTGATAGTGGCGGACGTAGTTGCCGTGGCTGCTTTGCGTGTTTTTGACAACCCTTCTTCCACTACTGGATTATCACGCCAGACTAAACGGTAATACCGTTCCTTATCGTCTTTAGGGCCAGCATAAAAAACCCGGAAAACGTCTTTACCCTTACCGGGCAAAATCAGGTTCGACGGTGTAACCATTAACTCCAGCTTGCTCACCATCGGGATAACGGTTCCCCCCTCCATTGGAGAGGAAATACGCTCCACGCCCAAGCTGACCAACCGGGCATCATCAACAGTGTTAATCACCTCCTTCGCAAGTATATTCTGATCAGGTGCCATCATCGAGGTAATAGCGCCCACGTTAATAGCTCGAACTTGAGTGACATAGAACAGTGCAGAGCACATTAAAACGGAAAAAAATATTTTCATCATACCCTCCACAAGATCGGGGCTATTCCCCCGATCTTGGCTATGTCATAACAGCAAATTAATTATGGTACTGGCGCGAAATCACCGTCCCAGGTTGCAGCAAACTCAACATTGACGTTACCGTCCCAGTAACCATCCGTTAGCTCTTTAAAAGCGGTTTCTTCACCGCCTTTCATGGCTTTTACGATATTAAAGGCGAAAACACCCTGGGTACTGGTCCGGTCAGCACCTGCGTAGGCACTTTTTTCTGCCAGTGCAGCAAGGCCCGCGCTTATACCTTTTGAAGTGTCTATCATCACGGTATCAGTACTATTTGACAGTTCGGTATCATTCCACTTGACCCCCACCGTCAGTTCAGAATCATCACTGGTGCGGCTCAATGTGTTAGAAATGATTTTTGAGGTCAGTTTAAAATCACTGGCACCAGATTGACCGGCAATAGTGATATCAAATGCGCCATCCTGGGTATTAAAACGTTCCAGACCTTCTGCATAATCAAAAGTCAGCGATTTCAGTGGGGTAACAACCAGCATACTGTGGGTGTCTTTGATTGCTTTAGCATCCCAAGAAGCTGTCGCGTTCGCAGTACGAGTCTCTGCATTAACCAGGTTAATGGATCCCATCGTAGAAGCTGCAACCAAAACCAGAACTAACCTCTTCATCATCTATCTTCCTTTATTTATATAAATTCATGCCCACTAATATTTACTGATTCGGCATAGTAAATGCGGCGTAAGGACGCATTCGGAAATAACATTTCCGAATAGGACCTTGGTTATAAAAAAAGGAAAGCCAACCGTATCAGGAGTAACTACAGTGTTTGTTTATATATACTCGTCATACTTAAAGTTGCATGGGTGTTGGCTTCACCCGCTCGCACCAGTCACATAGTGAGCTATGCTCCTGGTAACTCTCAGACTCGCCGCCTACATGCAACTCGAATTATTTAGAGTATATACAATATCAGCAATTTCCGGCACATTAAAATATTCGACCCATAAAAAGAACACCGATTATTACTTTCATATTCAACATCATCTTAAATCGTAAAAAGATATTAACGATGAAACATAATTATGCAAAATCGGTAATAGCTCTCAATCAAAAACAAATTAATAGCCAATATCTATTGAAATGTTAACGTTATTTTAAAGTACAGAATTATAAATTTTAAAATAGCACAAATAATACGCAACCTAATGAATATGAAAAGTAAGAATATTCCATATCAGCACTTAAAAATAGATATTCAAGTTGCTTCAAGGTACCGGGTAAACCTCAATGAGATTCACCCGTTATCTTGAAGGATGACAGGTATAAATAGAAGAGGTCAATCCTCAATAGAAGACCATTCTCATTAAACCAAACTTAAACAAGAAATAATGAAAATTCTTATTTTAATACATTTCTCTATGTTGCCTATCATCAGATTTACTGTTTATTTATCGATCAAAATAACCCATGAAAATACCAACATTTTAGAAACACTTTCCTAGCAATCGTCTGGGTTTTAATAACGAATTGGTTCCTGCTTTGCGAAAAAAATCTCCTCTTAACCTCAAAAAATGAGATCTCAACGGTCTAAACTCGCTAATCTGCCGTAAAACCTTGCCCAACGCGGGCGAGGATACAAGGGGCGAGGCTCAGGGATGAGCCGAGTATTCGGTAGTCGCGCAGCGACCGCCTGATATGGCCAAGGCCGGAGTGCAGGGGCTAGGCTGTGTCCCTTAATTGCCCGTGGTGCGGTCGCAGACCCAAAAGCCCGTTATCAAGGCGGAGGGTGAAGGGCAGAGTGGCCCTCTGTTCAAGCCCGACAACACAGAAAACGGGCTTTTGGGGCACGACCCTTCGGGCTGGGGCCATTTGCGCGCATTGCGGCGTTGTTCGCCGCTTATTTGGCCCACCAAACCTCGCGGCTCTCGCCTTGCCCTGTGCGCAAATGACCGCCAGCGGCGCTCGCGTGCAATTAAGGGACACAGCCTAGTCTTAACTGACAAGCATTATGTCTTGCCATGCATTTTAAAATATCTATTTTGCTGGGGTAGTAAACTCGATGATACCGATTTCAATTTATTAACCGACACACTCACTGTCAGCTTTGGCGGATATTCGATGATGAACTGAAGGCAAAACGGTATCTCAGCCTTTCTGCTGCTTGAATGGACTTAGGTATATACTTGTGGTGTATACATCTATACCCAAGTTACTTCAAGTTGCATGTAGGCGGCAACTGAGCTGCTTGCAGCAGCTCCTAAGGGCGAGTAACGCAGCCAACACCCATGCAGCTTGAAGGGCGACGGGTATATTCTGGCTTGGAAAAACGCTTCCAGCCCAAGGGCAACATGTGCCCTCACATTCCTCAACCAAATCAACAAAGTAAAATCAAAATAAGAGGTTTGCCCATCATGAATAAGATTTTTACTTTAACATTATCCCCCTCTCTCGATAGCGCGACGACGACCCCAAAGATCTACCCGGAAGGAAAACTACGTTGCACTACGCCCATTTTTGAGCCGGGCGGCGGAGGGATCAACGTTGCCCGTGCCGTTGTCTATCTTGGCGGCCAAGCCAGTGCAATCTTCCCAATTGGTGGCCCAACCGGCGAGCATTTAAAAGAATTGCTCGATCGGGAGGGCATTGATACCGACACCCTGAAAACTCAGGACTGGACGCGCCAGAACCTGCATGTCCATGCGGACAACAGCGGAGAACAGTTTCGCTTTGTTATGCCGGGGGCACGGCTCAGTGACGCCGAGTTTGACCAGATCCTATTGAAGGTGCAGAACATCCCTCATGGTTCGATTCTGGTGATTAGTGGCAGCTTACCGCCGGGCACCTCGCTGGCAAAATTGACCGACCTGGTTAAGCAGGCACAAACGATGGGGTTGCGCTGTATCGTTGACAGCTCAGGGGATGCATTACAGGCCTGTCTGGATTTGGGTGGGCTGGCGTTGGTAAAACCGAATCAGAATGAGCTGTCCGCGCTGATCGGGCGCTCATTGGAAGATCCTGATGATGTCCGTAGTGCCGCTCAGGAACTGGTGCGCCAGGGTGGTGCTGAACGGGTTGTGGTATCGCTTGGCCCACAAGGAGCTCTCGCGGTTGATCGTGATACCTGTGCGCAGATAGTGCCGCCACCGGTCAAGAAAATGAGTACCGTCGGGGCCGGGGACAGCATGGTCGGCGCAATGGCGCTCAAATTGGCGAACGGTGCAGATCTGGTGGATATGGTTCGTTTCGGCGTCGCAGCAGGCAGCGCCGCCACGCTTAATCTGGGAACACGGCTCTGTTCACTGGCGGACACCCAGCGCCTGTATGACTACATTTGCAAAAGTTCGCGTGGTTAAGGCAGCCAGTGGCTTGCTTGACGATAATCTGAAGGAATTATGGGCGGTCGTTAAACGTATACTTTCGCCCTTGCTCAATGGAGTTAATTCGCTCGTGGCAAGTTCTGCAAAAACTCGTCATGCATGTATCTTAAGAATGGATTGGTTAACTCCTGCTACATGAAACAGAACGGGCTTATCGCCAGACAGAAGAACCGATTTCCTGTTGAAACCCGAGCCGCCCGGTTCTGTTGCATTAAGCCTCATGAAGGTAAAATACTGTTTTTTTTAATTTTTACTACCATGTCTCTGATCCGAAATGCCTTTAAACGCCTGCATTATCCCGTTGATATTATCGCTCAGTGTGTTCGCTGGTATCTGACTTACTCACTGAGTTTGCGAAATCTGGAAGAGATGATGGCAGAGCGGGGCATTATTGTTGACCATTCCACGCTTCACCGCGGGGTTATCCGCCTAACTTCTCTACGCTTGCATGCCAACACTATGCATACGCACGGAGTCCACATGTACTTAGCATATGTAGAGAGCTATGAAGCCATAGTACCAAGAGGACAACATGCGAACCGTATCTATATTTAAGAATGGTAATAACCGTGCCATCCGTCTGCCCCGCGATCTGGATTTTGAGGGGGTGAGCGAGTTGGAAATCTTTCGGGAAGGGGACCGCATCATCCTGCGTCCCATCCGGCCGACCTGGGGATCTTTCACACAACTCGAAAAAGCCGACACGGACTTTATGGCGGAGCGTGAGGACGTCGTCAACGACGAAGGACGATTTGACCTGTGAACAAGACCTATATGCTGGACACCAACATTTGCTCGTTCATCATGCGCGAGCAGCCGGAAGCAGTGATTAAGTGTCTTGAGCAGGCCGTACTGCGCAATCACCGCATCGTGATTTCGGCCATCACCTACGCCGAGATGCGCTTCAGCGCTATCGGAAAAAAGGCCTCCCCGCGCCACGCACTGCTGGTCGACGCATTCTGCGCCCGCCTGGATGCAGTCCTGGCTTGGGACCGAGCGGCGGTGGACGCCACCACAGAAATTAAGGCGGTGCTGTCTGCAGCCGGGACACCCATAGGTCCCAACGACACGGCGATTGCCGGGCATGCCATTGCGGCAGACGCCATACTGGTGACGAATAATACGCGGGAATTTGCGCGGGTACCGGACCTGAAGTTGGAGGACTGGGTGAAGTAAGCGGATGGTTTAAGGGATCACCACTCATAACTGTCAACGCCAAGTTTTTGTCCGCACCCGAACAGAACCCAACTTAGTCCCTTACCCTGAACCCTCCATCCTGAGTGCCATGCCCAAAAAGCCCAACAACAGTAAAAACGGGCTTTTTAGGCAAGTTTCTATTGCGACATCTAGGAAGCAGCCAACCGAGGGTTAACGAAGAACATGCAGCAGGCCGCCAGCAATGACGGTAAAGCGAAAGCCATAAAGTTCTGCTGTAGTGTTAATTCCATATCGATTAACAACCCACCGGCGAAAGGCCCAAGAATGGCTCCGATGCGCCCCATGCCGAGCCCCCATCCCAACCCCGTCGAGGTCATGGTGCTGGGGTAAAAGCGGGCAACATAAGACGTCATGGCGATCTGAGTACCGATAGTGCTGGCTCCGGCGATCAGCAGCAGCACATAGAGCAGGCTCATCGAAGTCTGGCTACCCAGAAGCGCTATGGTAAGCGAACCTAACAGGAAATAACCAATCAACACCGTTCTGCCACTTATTTTATCCATTAACCAGCAGCTGCTTAATGCACCAGCAATGGTGCCCAAATGCAGAGTAAACAGGAAAAGCAGACTGGACCCTAAAGGATAACCCGCCTGCAGCATAAGCTTGGGCAACCAGGACGTCATGCCGTAGATAACATAGAGCGACATGAAAAAAACCAGCCAGAACATCAGCGTACTCAGCATGCGCCGCTCGGCAAACAGATCACCGATGGCCATCTTCACCGGTCCTGCCGCCGTCGCTGACTGGCTGATAAACTCACTGCCTGGTTGGTGGATATAGCCTGGATCAATTTTTTCCAGCGCACGCTTTAAACGTTCATTCTGCTTGGTCTTAATTAAAAAAGCGGCTGATTCGGGGAGATGTTTTAACATCAAGGGTAAGAAAAAGATCGGGAAAATGGCAACATAAAATATAGATTGCCAGCCAAAGAGAGGAATTAAATAGATACCTAATATCGCAGCCCACATGCCACCAATAGAGTAACCGCTGAACATTAAACCCACCATCAAACTACGTTTACTTTTCGGCGAATATTCACTGGTAAGTGCCGTAACGGTAGGCATCACCCCCCCCAAGCCGATCCCCGCAATAAAACGGCACCAGCCAAACTGGGAAGCATTAACGGTAAACCCACAGAGAAAGGTGAATAAACTGAAGGTAATCACGCAGAGCGTTATCACTTTCTTTTTACCCAGTTTATCTGAGAGTGAGCCTAAAGTGAGCGCACCGATCATCATTCCAATTAACGTATAGCTTCCCAGCAGGCCGGCCTGTGCGGCTGTCAGGCCCCATTCAGCCATCAACTTCGGTAAAATAACCCCTAGTACGGCCAGATCATAGCCATCAAATATAATGATATAAGCACACCAGAAAATAGTCAGGCGATGGATATTCTGAAACTTTGCATTATCGATTATTGGCGTAACATCAACGACGTTTATATCAATCTGAGCCATAAGCTCTCCTTGGCATAAATATGCCTTTCGGTTTATTTCAACTGGAAACAAAGCGCTCAAAGTAAATTTTGTGTTCGGCAACCGGCTGGGTAGACAACCAGTTGCAGGTCGCCTCGATCATTGGCGGCGGTCCACACAGGTAAGCATCGAACGGTTGTTGTAGCTGATGGCTTTCCAGCGCTTGAGTAACCCAGCCCTTTTTCCCCTGCCATTCGGCACCGGGATCGGCGACCACTACCTGATAGCTGAAGTTGCCAAGCTGTTCGGTCAGTGCATTAAGCCGTACCAGTTCGCTGATCTCGCTCTCACGGTTAACCCCATAATAGAGCGTGACAGGCTGATCGCTTTCCCCCTGCTCAACCAGGCTCTCCAACATACTGAGAAAGGCTGAAAGCCCTGTCCCCCCAGCAACAAACAGCAGCGGACGTTTTACCTCACGCAGGTAGAACGCACCAAAGGGAGCGGTAAAGTGGATGCTGTCCCCCACTTGGCAACGCTGGCGCAGATAGTCACTCATTAACCCGCTTGGCAACAGGCGGATCAAAAAGCGCACCACTGAAGACTGCGCGCTGGCGCTGGCATACGAGTACGCACGGCTCTCCTCGCTGCCGGGGATCTGAATACGCGCGTATTGTCCCGGCAGGTAACGAAGTTCAGGCTCCCCTTCTTCAAGGGTGAGTTCCAGGCTCGCCACCGTATCGGAGAGTAGTGTCATCGCGCTCACTCGCCCGCGATAGCGCTGCTGGCTGATATTGCAAATATTGGAATCAACATCGAAGTAGAAGGAGGCGGCCGACTTCAACCGCGTCTGGCAAGCCAGCATATAGCCTTGTTCCAGATCGCTGGCGCTCAACGCATCATCATCGACATATTCCATTTCAATGCTGCCCGACTCACAGCGTCCACGGCAGGTAGCGCAAACCCCTTCGCGGCAGTCGAGCGGTAACTGGATCCCGTGCCGAAAAGCCGCATCCAGCAGTTTTTCGTTATGTTGCACCTGAATAAACTGCGTGAGTCCATCCCGGAAAATAATGGCTGCGCGATGGGTCATGATCACTCCTGTATCGTTACTGTTCATGGCAACGGCGGCCACAGCCGCCGTGCCGAGACAAATCAAAGATGGTAAAAATCGAGCACTGAGTCGACCTTGTCATTCATCACCAGCACATGCTTGCCAGCGATTTTCAACTGCTCGCCCTGCCAGCACAGACGATAGTTGGCACGGCCAAAGAAGTGACGGCTCTCGCCAAAACGGTAGTAGTGCGTCACCCAGTTAACGCTGACGATCAGTTGGTCGTTTTCCCCGGTCTGGCAGCGCACGTTGTCGACCAGATGCAGCGTGCGAGGCATCGGCGTACAGGCGGCTGACTTACCGGTACGAATGCGGAATACCCGATCCTCCAGGCCCGAACGGCTGGCATAGTAGATCAATGACATTTCCCGCTTCGGGTCCCGCGTATATTCATGTTCACTGCGCCACTGCGGTACATGGAACTCCGCATCTTCAGTAAAGTAGCCAAGATAGCGATCCCAATCCTGCTGGTCGCAAGCCTCCGACACTTGGTACAAAAATTGTTCAACTGCATGCTGCTGCTCAGGCGTAATGTTTTGCATGATATTTCTCCGTCATGGCAGGTTCAGCGCACCGACGCCTGCGCTATTTTTTTCTCCAGTCCAGCCAGCATCATCTGCTGCCATGCCCGGTGCTGGTTCACATACAGCCCTTCGTGGGTAATTTCGACCCCGGTGATAGCTGGCGTAATGTTTAAAATGTCACTGTTACGCGTCGCACCGTACTGCCAGTGCTGATGCCCCCGGGAAATATCACTCCACAACGTGCTGCGCGCTTCAAAGCCACGCTGCTGCTCACGGAACTCCACCAAGTCGTCGGGGGTTCCCATGCCGGACACGTTGAAAAAGTCTTCAAACTGACGGATGCGGCTCTCGCGATCCCGGTCTGACTCGCCTTTCACGCCCAAACAGAGGCTGATCACCTCGGTTTTGTTCCAGCTCACCGGGCGGATAATGCGCAGTTGGGAACTGATCTGATCCATAAAGAACAGGCTGGGGTAAATATTCAGGTTACGCAGGCGGTGCATGGTCCACTGCGCTCGCTCCGGTGGGTATTGATCCAACAGCCTCGGCATAATGCTGGCGTAGCCAGGGCGAACATCCGCCGCATTCGGCATATCGCTGAACAGCAAACCATGACCATGCTTGAATGAGAACCAACCATCGTCAGTGTCTTTATCCCCGGCACCTAACTTGCTGTAGTCGAGGGTGCTGTCGCTGGTGCCGTTGCGTTTGATATTCAGTTCGCGGCGATGGGTTACCGTTGAAACGTAGTTATAGTGCACGGTACTGACGTGGTAACCATCCAGCCCGTTCTCATTCTGCAGCTTCCAGTTACCGGGGTAGGTATAGGTCGAGATTCCGGGCAGTACTTCCAGCTCGGCGTTTTCCGACTGTTCCAACATCATGTCAAAGAACAGCGCGGTGTCCCCCAGGAAGTCGGTCAAGCTCTGCTCAGACTCGCTATCCAGGCTGATAAATACAAACCCCCGATAGCTGGCAATACGCGCCTGTTTTAAACCGTGGCGGCTTTTATCAAAATCGCCGCCGTATTCCTCTGGGGCTTTTAACTTTGCCAGCGCGCCGTCAGACTTGTAGCACCAGGCGTGAAACGGGCAGGTAAAAGTACTCTGGTTGCCTTGGCAAACACGGGTCAGCGTAGCTCCCCGGTGCTGGCAGGTATTTGCCAAGGCGTGGAGTTCACCCTTGCCGTCGCGGGTAACCAGCATCGGCTGACGCCCCGCCTGCAGGGTAATAAAGTCGTGTGGATTGGGGATCTGGCTTTCGTGGCAAGCAAAGATCCATTGCTTCTCGAAAATCAGCTCCATTTCCAGGTCAAACAGCTGCTGGTTGGTAAACATCGAGCGGGCAATGCGGTAAACACCCTCCTGCGGACGAAAATCGAGGCTGTTTTCAATAATATGCTGCCAGTTTTGTAACTCTTGTGGCGTGCTCACATTCGTACTCCTCTGTACCTGGTGCCGCACTTATGGGCAGCAATGGCAGGTATATGGATATAAAAACAAGGGTGGCAGGGGTTGCGCCAGCGGAAGTCATTCACGGTGTTGAAAGACTCACTGCCCCCGAGCAGGGGCAGTGAAAGGCTGGGCTACGCTTGGGCGCGCTTACGTTCCACTTCTGCTTCGGGTGCGGCGGCACGTTCACGATGCAGCGTGAAGTTAAAGTCGATTGACGAGAAAGGTTTGCTGAGTTGCTTGCTGTCTAACTGATCCGGTGCGGCGATCTTATTCACCTGCGGTACTAACCCTTCGCGGCTGGCGAAGGCGAAGTCATCCCACAGATATTCGTCACCGTCGATGTTGATCTGTGTGGTCAGTTTGCGGTAGCCGTCGGCATACACGAAGAAGTGGATATGCGCAGGGCGGCGTCCGTGGCGGCCCAACAGGTTCAGCAACCGCTGGGTGGTGCCCTCTGGCGGGCAGCCGTAACCTGAAGGCACGATGCTGCGGAACTGATAGTTACCCTGGCTATCGGTAACAATGGTGCGGCGCAGGTTGAACGCTGGTTGGCTCTTGTCAAAGAACGAATAGTTGCCCATCAGATTAGCGTGCCAAACCTCGACGGTGGCACCCGGCAGCGGCTTGCCGTTGTCATCCGTTACGGTCCCCTGCATAAACAGCACTTCGCCGTCAGCACTCTCGGTACCGTCATCCAGGCGGGCAAATCCCTGGCAAACCGGCGCACCGGACACGTACAGCGGCCCTTCGATAGTGCGCGGAGTGCCGCCAGTCAGGCCAGCCTTGGCTTCAGCTTCGTCGGCACGAATGTCGATGAACCGCTCAAGCCCCAACCCTGCCGCCAACAGCCCCATTTCGTGGCTGGCACCAGTTTCCGCCAGGTATTCCAACCCTTTCCAGATCTCGCTTGGCTGCAGATCCAGGTCTTCTATGGTCTTAAACAAATCACTTAATATGCGTACGGTAACCTGCTGAACGCGTGGATTAACTTCGCCTTTGGCGGTGTCAACAATAAAGCTGTTGACCAGGGTGTCGATGTCGTTATGAGTCATGTCATTGCTCCGTATTGATATTATTAGCGAGCCGAGGGGGTACAGTCCTGCGGCTATATAGGTTTTAACGGCTTTCTTTTTTATTCTCCCTACGGTTATTCAACCCGTAGGGAACAGCGACATAAACATTGGCAGGTGATGCAATTAACGGCCTGGATCAGCGATCGTCCTCCCTGATAGAGGAGGGATGCCGGCACAATGGCATAACCTGGATCTTCATGTAGGGAAACAGCGGCAGTTGCGACAACAACTGATGCAATTCATCAATGCTGCTGACATCAAACAGGCTGATATTGGAATACTGGCCCGCAATACGCCACAGATGACGCCATTGTCCGCTGGCCTGCAACGCCTGCGATTGGGCTTTTTCCGTTGCCTTGAGTGCCGTAGCCTCTGCCTCCGGCATCGAGGCCGGTAGGTTAACGTCCATCCTTACGTGAAACAGCATAGCGATGAGTCCTTTAAGCTTGGGGATATCAGCAACGGCGCAGGGCCGCCACCTTGTCACGGTCGATCTCAATGCCCAACCCCGGCCCGTTCGGTACCTGCAACATAAAATCACGGTAGACCAGGGGTTCGGCCAGAATGTCTTCAGTCAGCAGCAGTGGGCCGAACAGTTCAGTCCCCTGCTCAAGCTCGCTGAAAGTGGAAAACAGATGAGCAGAAGCGGCGGTGCCTATCGCACCTTCCAGCATGGTTCCGCCATACAGGCCAATCCCCGCTAGCGTGGCGATATCGGCCACCTGCCGTGCCTGCGTCAGGCCACCAGACTGGGTGATTTTCACCGAGAACACGTCAGCACCATCATGGGTGGCCAAATCAAAGGCATCCAATGGCCCTTTAAGCACCTCGTCCGCCATAATCGGCACGGTAAAGCGCCTGGCCAGACGGGCCAGACCCGCACGGTTTTCTGCCTTGATAGGCTGCTCGATCAGGTCGATCCCACCCGCTTCCAGTGCAGCGATCCCACGTTCAGCATCCCGTTCGCTCCAGGCCTGATTGACGTCAACACGCACGCTGACCGCATCGCCCAGTGCCTGTTTGATGGCCAGCACGTGTGCCACGTCAGACTCCACCGCACGCAGACCAATCTTAAGCTTGAAAATACGGTGGCGACGCAGCTCCAGCATCTTTTCCGCTTCCGCAATATCTTTCAGGGTATCGCCGCTGGCCAGGGTCCATGCCACTGGCAACGCGTCACGTACCCGGCCCCCCAGCAATTCACTGAGTGGAATATTCAACCGCCGAGCCTGCGCATCCAGCAACGCCGTCTCCAGCGCGCATTTGGCAAACCGGTTGCCCTGAATTGATTTGCGCAGTCTGGCCATGGCCGGAGCTACCTGGCTGGCATCCATCCCCACCAGCAGCGGTGCCAGATAGGTGTCGATATTGACCTTCACGCTTTCCGGGCTTTCTTCGCCGTAACTCAGGCCGCCGATGGTTGTCGCTTCTCCCCAACCCTCGATGCCGTCCTCGCACAACACGCGGACCAGCACCAGGGTCTGTACATTCACCGTGGCCACCGAAAGGCGGTGGGGACGGATTGCCGGAACATCCAGCAGCAGAGTTTCAATAGTTTTAATCATGCTTTTACAGTATCAAACTTGGCGGATTCAGGTTGTATATGACCATATATCCGACGTATGCTGGCCGTCTAACACCGATTTCGCATCATCTTGATACCTTAAAGGTATAATTATGGAACTCCGTCATTTACGCTATTTTATTGCCGTTGCCGATGAGCAGAATTTCAGCCGTGCAGCTGAGCGGCTACATATTAGCCAACCGCCGCTTAGCCGTCAGATCCAGCAGTTGGAAGAGGATCTGGGGGTTTCACTGTTTGAGCGGGGTTCACGCCCGCTCAAGCTGACCGATGCGGGCCGTTTTCTCTACGGACATGCACAGCAATTTCTGGCGCAGAGCGTCGAACTGAAATCGATGACCCGCCGCGTCGGGCAGCTTGATCGCTCACTATCAATTGGTTTTGTTGCCTCCACGCTGTACGGGATCATGCCGCGCCTGATCCGCCGCTTTCGGGCGCAACATCCTGAAGTGACCATGGGCCTGCATGAAATGACCACCATGGAGCAGATCCAGGCGTTGAAAGACGGGAGGATTGACGTTGGATTTGGCCGTATCCGTTATGAAGATGCCAATGTGCGCCGTATCATCCTGCGCGACGAGCCTTTGATAGCCGCTCTGGCGGTTGATCACCCGTTGGCACATATCCCAGAACTGACGCTACGCAACCTGCAATCCGAAACACTGATCGTTTATCCGCAGACCCCTCGCCCCAGCTTTGCCGATCAGGTCTTGGCAACGTTTCATGATCGAGCGCTTGAACCGCGCAAAGTGATGGAGGTTCGGGAACTGCAGGTGGCTTTGGGTTTGGTCGCCGCAGGTGAAGGCATCACTCTGGTTCCACAGTGCCTGCACAGCCTGAAGCGTCAGGATGTGATCTACAAAACGTTGCATGAACAGCATCTGGTCTCGCCGATCATCATGAGCACCCGGCTGCTGGATGAATCGGAAGACATCAAGACACTGTTGCAGATGATCTACACCCTGTATGAAGAGGAAGGCATCGCCTACCAAAAGCCCGCGCCAATGGATTGAGGCGGGCCGCGTTACAGCAATAACGCCAGCTCCATCGCCGTGCGCTGCAATTGGGGTAAAATTCTTTCACGCAGTTCTGACGCCGGGATCTGCGCGGCATTGACCCCCACGTTCATCGCTGCCACCACTCCGCCTTTACGCGAATACATCGGTACAGCGATAGAACGCAGACCAACCTCCAACTGCTGATCGTTGATCGCATAACCCTGGCGGCGCACTTGCTCCAGTTGGGCACGCAAAGCCTCGGCACTGGTGACGGTAAAACCGGTCAACGGCTCGATAGCCACACGCGACAGGTAGTCCTCCAACTGCCGATCATCCAACGCGCTAAGCAGCACCATCCCCATTGATGTGGCATAGGCTGGCAGACGGCTGCCGCGTCCCAGATCGATAGTCATAATGCGTTTAACCGAAGCACGGGCAATATACAGAATATTGTCCCCATCCAGCGTTGCCACCGAGCAGGACTCATTGAGCACCTTACTCAAGTAATCCAGCGAATTCTGCGCCGCCTTCGCCAGCTCCGAAGAGGAAAGATAGGCATGGCCCAGCGTTAGCACCCGGGGTAACAAACGGTAATGACGCCCGTCGGGGCAATGCACAAATCCCAGTGCCTTCAGCGTATACAGACAACGCCGCACCGCCGCTCGGGGAATGGCGGTGATCTGTGCAATTTCCGACACTGACATCTCCGAGTACTGCGGCTGAAATGCCTGTAGCACTTCCAACCCCCTGGCCAGCGAAGTCATAAAATCCGGATCACCTTTGTATTTATCGTTGGTCAACTCACGGATTTCCTGTAACCGCCGCAACTCTTCGCTAGCAAACTCCGGTTTATCGCTCATCACCCACTCCAAATTTTCATATGAATCATAGCATTATACGCAGCACCACTTGAAACAGCGTGGCGATCCATCGCAAATGCCAAATTATCTACCTGCATCACAAAATTAACATCAAAGTAACAAACTGTCCGATAATCGCACATACATCTGATATTCGCACTTGTCGGTCAATTTTTCATCCCCTAAGTTAGAGCCAGCCAATACGCTTGGCACCTCATT
Source organism: Serratia aquatilis (assembly GCF_044865145.1). NCBI lineage: Bacteria > Pseudomonadati > Pseudomonadota > Gammaproteobacteria > Enterobacterales > Yersiniaceae > Serratia > Serratia aquatilis. The sequence continues at coordinate 4,499,056 of NZ_CP173186.1, forward strand.
CAACCCCCACACTCAGGAGAGGCAATGATCGATAAAAGCATACCTTCCACCGACGCCGCGGTGGCCGACATTCCAGATGGCGCCACCCTGATGGTGGGGGGTTTTGGCCCGGCTGGCCAACCTTATGCTCTGCTGGATGCACTGATCCGCCGCCGCCCACGGGATCTGACCTTGATCAGTAATAACGCCGGTAACGGCGAGTTTGGGCTGGCTGCGTTGCTGAAAGCCGGCTGCGTGCGCAAGGTGATTTGCTCCTTCCCACGCCAGTCAGACTCATGGGTGTTTGACGAACTCTATCGCAGCGGCCAACTGGAGCTGGAGCTGATCCCACAGGGCAACCTGGCCGCCCGCATTCAGGCCGGAGGCTCTGGCCTCGGTGGGATTTACACCCCGACGGGTTTTGGCACCTTGCTGGCAGCAAACAAAGAGACTCGCGAGATCGACGGCCGCCAGTACGTTTTCGAACTCCCGCTGAAAGCCGACTTTGCGCTGATCAAGGCTGAACGCGCCGACCGCTGGGGGAACCTGGAGTACAACAAAACCGGGCGCAACTTCGGCCCGATCATGGCGATGGCCGCTACCTGCACCATTGCCGAGGTTAATCAGCAGGTTTCGCTGGGTGAACTGGATCCAGAAACCGTCATCACACCGGGGATCTTCGTACAACGCGTGGTTGTCGCCCCTGCGGCAGCGCAGCAGCTTTCGGCTTAAGGAACCTTTATGTCAAAACTCACTCATGCACAGTTGGCGGAGCGGATCGCCCGCGATATCCCGGAAGGGGCCTATGTCAATCTGGGGATCGGGATCCCGACCCAGATCGCTAACTACCTGCCTGCAGACAAAGAGATCTTTCTGCACAGCGAAAACGGGATCCTCGGTATGGGCCCGGCACCGTTGCCAGGGGAAGAAGATCCCGAGTTGATCAATGCGGGTAAACAGGCGGTCACCCTACTGCCCGGCGGCTGTTTTTTTCACCACGGTGATTCCTTTGCCATGATGCGCGGTGGGCATTTGGATATCTGTGTATTAGGGGCTTACCAGGTTTCAGAGCGTGGCGATCTGGCCAACTGGAGCACCGGGGCACCGGGTGCCATACCGGCCGTAGGCGGGGCGATGGATTTGGCGATTGGTGCACGCCGGGTCTATGTCATGACCGAGCATGTCACTAAAAAAGGCGAGTGCAAAATAGTCAAAGAGTGCAGCTACCCGCTGACCGGGCTCGGCTGTATCGACCGTATCTACAGCGATCTGGCTGTCATCGACGTCACCCCGCAAGGTCTGGTGGTGCGTGAAATCTTTGGCGGCCTAACGCCGCAGCAACTCCAGGAGATCACCCCGGTCGAGTTAACCTTTGCCCTACAACATGGAGAGAAACAGCATGAATCCAGCGTATCTGTGTGATGCCGTTCGAACGCCGTTTGGCAAGCTTAACGGCAGTCTGGCGAGCATCCGCGCCGACGATCTTGCCGCGCTGCCCATCAAGGCACTGCAACAGCGCCACCCCACGCTGGACTGGCGTGCGCTGGACGATGTGCTGTTTGGCTGCGCCAACCAGGCCGGAGAAGATAACCGTAATGTGGCACGCATGGCGCTGTTGCTGGCGGGCCTGCCAACCTCGGTACCCGGCTGTACCATTAATCGTCTGTGTGGTTCCAGCCTGGATGCCGTCGCGATGGCGGCACGTTCCATCAAGACTGGTGAAAGTGATTTAATGCTTGCCGGTGGCGTGGAGAGTATGTCGCGCGCGCCGTTCGTGATGGGTAAAGCGGAAAGCGCCTTCAGCCGCAGCATGCAGTTGGAAGACACCACCATGGGCTGGCGCTTTATCAATCCACAGATGAAAGCGCTTTACGGTGTGGAGTCGATGCCACAGACTGCGGAGAACGTTGCGTTAAAGTTTGGCATCAACCGCCACGATCAGGACGCTTTCGCCCTGCGCAGCCAACAGCGCACCGCCGCCGCACAAGAGAGTGGTTTCTTTGCCAACCAACTGATTGAAGTGAGCATCCCGCAGAAGAAAGGTGAAGCCTTGCGCTTTACTCAGGACGAACACCCAAGGGCGACAACGCTTCAGGCGTTAGAAAAACTGAAGCCGGTAGTTAATCCGCAAGGGAGCGTCACCGCCGGCAACGCATCTGGTCTCAACGACGGGGCTTGCGCGCTGTTACTGGCCAGCGAACGTGGTGTGCAGCAGCATGGTCTGCAACCGATGGCACGCATCGTCGCCAGCGCCGTAACCGGCATTGAACCCAGCATTATGGGCTTTGGCCCCGCACAGGCCGTGCGTAAAGTGCTGAAGCTGGCTGGCCTGCGGTTGGAACAGATGGATGTCTTCGAACTTAACGAAGCCTTTGCCGCACAGGCGCTGGCCGTCACCCGCGATCTGGGGCTGGCAGACGACGCGCAACAGGTGAATCCGAACGGTGGGGCGATTGCACTGGGTCATCCACTGGGCGCATCCGGTGGCAGGCTGGTGATGAATGCCGCCTGGCAATTGCAGAGAACGGGCGGCCGCTATGGGCTGTGTGCCATGTGTATCGGCGTCGGCCAAGGCATCGCGCTGATTATTGAGAGGGTATAGGATGGATATCGACTATCGTCTGGATGGTCCGAGCGCAGCGCCACTGCTGGTGCTGTCCAATTCACTGGGTACCACCCTTGAATTATGGCAACCACAAATTGCCGCGCTAAGCGAAAGATTCCGCCTGTTGCGCTACAACCAGCGGGGGCATGGTACCACCCCATTGCCGCAGGGGCCGCTCACGCTGGAGATCCTCGGCCAAGACGTGATCGCCCTGCTTGATAGCCTGGATGTTGAACGGGCCTATTTCTGTGGCATTTCCATGGGCGGATTGACCGGGCTGTGGCTTAACCGCTTCCACCCGCATCGTTTCCATAAACTGGCGGTGGCCAACACCGCCGCCCGTATTGGCAGCGCCGAAGGTTGGCAACAGCGTGCGCAACAGGTGCGTCAGGAAGGCTTGGCACCTATCGCCGCCGCCTCCCCTGCCCGCTGGTTCAGCGAGGAGTTCCAGCATCACGAACAGCAACAGGTCGCGGCCCTGATAGGGCAATTGGCACAGGGCAATGCGGCTGGCTACGCGGCCTGCTGTGAGGCTTTGGCGCAGGCCGACCTGCGTGCTGAAGTGCCGCATATGCTTGCTCCCATGCTGGTGATTGCCGGTGAGCAGGATCCGGTCACTACCGTAGCAGATGCTCAATGGCTGGTCGCCCATGCGCCCAAGGCAAAACTGGCACTACTGCCAACCTCACATATTTCGAACGTGGCTTGTCCGCAGCTTTTCAACCAGCAGATAACGCAGTTTTTTGCTGATTGAAGATCGGCGGTAAAAGTTAAACCAACGGGTGCAGGGGCACTGATAAAAAACCGCAACTTCTCAGCTGCGGTTTTGATTTTATACCCGAAGGAACGATTACCTTTTCTGCGCCAAATTCATCCAGGTTCGCACCACGGTATCCGGGTTAAGCGACAAGCTGTCGATCCCCTGCTCCATTAACCACTCGGCAAAATCTTCATGGTCCGATGGCCCTTGCCCACAAATGCCCACGTACTTACCCTGCCGCTTGGCGGCCTGTATTGCCAAAGTAAGCAGCATTTTAACCGCTTCGTTGCGTTCATCGAACAGTTCGGAAACCACCCCCGAATCGCGATCCAGCCCCAGGGCGAGCTGTGTCATGTCGTTGGAGCCGATGGAGAACCCGTCAAAATGTTCGAGGAACTGATCGGCCAACAGAGCGTTGGCAGGGATCTCGCACATCATGATCATCTTCAAGCCATTCTCACCGCGCTTGAGCCCCTGACGAGCCAATTCGGCGACTACCGCTTCAGCCTGCGCCACAGTACGGACAAACGGCACCATCACCTCGACGTTAGTCAACCCCATATCATTACGCACCCGCTTCATCGCCGTACATTCCATGGCAAAACACTCACGGAAACTGTCAGAAACATAGCGACCAGCACCACGGAAACCCAACATCGGATTCTCTTCGTGCGGTTCATACTGTGCACCGCCCACCAGATTGGCGTATTCGTTGGATTTAAAGTCGGAAAAACGCACGATAACGGGCTTCGGCCAGAAGGCTGCGCCTAGTGTGGCAATACCTTCGGTCAAACGGCTGACATAGAATTCAATCGGATCGTCATAGCCCAGCATCAATCCCCTGATTTCAGCTTGCAGCGCAGGTGATTGCTGGTCAAACTCCAGCAGCGCACGCGGATGCACGCCAATCATACGGTTAATGATAAATTCCAGACGAGCCAGACCGACGCCTTGGTTTGGCAAACGGGCAAAATCGAAGGCGCGATCGGGGTTACCGACGTTCATCATGATCTTCAGCGGAAGTTCGGGCAGTTCGCTAACTTCAGAGCTTTGCACGCTGAACTCCAGCATGTCGCTGTAGACAAAACCGGTATCACCTTCGGCACAAGAAACGGTGACTTTTTGCCCGTCTTTCAGCAGATCGGTTGCGTTACCACAGCCAACTACAGCGGGGATCCCCAGCTCTCGGGCTATAATTGCCGCATGACAGGTGCGCCCGCCCCGGTTGGTGATAATCGCTGCGGCTTTTTTCATGATCGGCTCCCAGTCCGGGTCGGTCATGTCGGTCACCAGCACGTCGCCAGGCTGAATGCGGTCCATTTCATTGATATCGAAGATCACTTTCACCGGGCCCGCGCCGATACGGTGACCAATCGCTCGCCCTTCCACCAGCACCGGGCTATTGCCGTTAAGCAGGTAGCGTTCCATCACCTGCTCATTGGAACGCACGGTTTCCGGGCGCGCCTGCACAATCAGCAGCTTGCCGGTATGGCCGTCTTTTGCCCACTCGATATCCATCGGGCGGCCGTAGTGTTTTTCAATCAATAAAGCCTGATGCGCCAAAGCCTGCACTTCATCATCCGTTAACGAGAAGCGATTACGCTGCGCCTCTGGCACCTCTTCGATACGCACCTGTTTGCCATGATCCTTTGACGGTGCATACACCATACGCAGTTGCTTCGAGCCAAGATTGCGGCGCACGATGGCAGGTTTGCCTTTCAGCAGCGTCGGCTTGTGCACATAGAATTCATCCGGGTTAACCGCCCCCTGCACCACCATTTCGCCAAGGCCGAATGCAGAGGTAATAAACACGATCTGATCAAAACCGGACTCTGTTTCGATGGTAAACATCACCCCAGACGCAGCCATATCGGAACGCACCATGCGCTGCACCCCGGCGGATAGGGCCACACCACGGTGGTCATACCCTTGATGTACCCGGTAGGAGATCGCTCGGTCGTTAAACAGCGAAGCAAACACATGCTTGATCGCCACCATTACCGCGTCGATCCCCTGCACGTTGAGGAACGTTTCCTGCTGGCCGGCAAACGATGCATCCGGCATATCCTCTGCCGTAGCGGAAGAACGCACGGCAAAAGACGCATTGCTTTCCCCCTCTTCCAATTGCCGGTAAGCCAGGGTAATTTCACGTTCAAACTCTGGATGGAAAGGGGTGTCGATCACCCACTGACGAATTTGCGCACCCGTCCGGGCCAATTGGGCAACGTCGCTAACGTCGGTTTGATCCAGTAACTGATAGATACGTTGGTTAACACCGCTTTGTTCGAGAAAGTCATTGAACGCTTGTGCCGTGGTAGCAAAACCGTTTGGCACGGACACGCCCAGTTCGGAAAGGTTGGTGATCATTTCACCGAGGGAGGCATTTTTACCGCCTACACGGTCAACGTCGTGCATGCCAAGCTGGTTGTACCAAAGCACATTGCGCAAGTCTGATCCATTGTTAGACATTGAGACAATCCTTTTTGCTATCAATAGGGTCTAGGCAGTGTCCCTTATTGCACGTGGGCGCCGCTGGCGAACGTTTAAGCGACACAGTCTAAATTGGGGGCTGGAATCAGGCAGTGTGGCGCTGATAACCTGGCGGAAACGGCTGACGCCATCCCCGCCAGGTTGTTACCACACTCACTACAGTGAGAAGAACGAACGCGCGTTTAACCCCAGGATTTGACGCTTACTCTCCTCAGGCAGGGCAGAGTTGCCAACCAGTTGGCCGACCTGCTGCTCTCCCAGTGGGAAGGGGGCATCCGAACCCAGCATCACCCGCTCTGCGCCCATGGTATCCACTAAAAACTGGAGGGCCAGTGGGTCAAACACGGCGGAGTCAACGTAGAAACGATCCAGGTAACTTGACGGTTTCTGCGGGCAATCTTCACGCACGATATCGCGTTGTTCCCAAGCGTTATCCACTCGGCCCATCAGATAGGCGAAGCTGCCGCCACCGTGGGCAAAACACAGCTTCAGGTTACGCGGCAGACGTTCGAAGGCACCGGAAAGGATCAGCGACAGGATCGCCAACTGCGTTTCTGCTGGCATTGCGACCAGCCAAGGCAGCATCCACTTCTTCATGCGCTCCGATCCACCCATCATATCCCACGGGTGCACCAGTACCGGGATATCTTCCCTGGCGCAGTGGGTCAGAAAGGTAATCAGTGACTCATGATCCAGATCCTTCGCCCCCACGTGGTTGCCAATCTGCACGCCAATGTGGCCACAGGCCATTGCCCGGCTGGCTTCGCGGCAGGCAGCATCGCTATCCTGCAGCGGCACCTGTGCCAGCACTTTCAAACGCTGCGGGTTGGCAGATGCCATTTCCAGCGCCCGGTCGTTCATCAGTTGCGCCCATGGCAGGGCGCGCTCGATGGCGACGTCGTAGGCAAACATCACCGGAGTAGCGCACATGATCTGAATGTCGATCTGCTGCTCATCCAACTGTTCCAGACGGCATTCGGCATCCCATAACGCGTCGTAGACCGGTCTGAACGGCTTATCGTCCAACATGATCTGGCCTTCACGCCCGTCAATTGCCAGCCAGGGAGCCCGCTGAACATCGAGCCTGGCAGCCTCTTGCTGGCTGATTTTCGGGAAGAAGTGCGAGTGAATATCTATTTTCATCAGTTTTTTGTTGCCTTGAGTATGCGATGCCAGGTCTGCCAGTCGCGGCCTGAGTGAATTTCACCGCACTTACTGCAGCGGCGCTCTTCATCGCTGGTTGCATAAAATTGTTCATAAACCGGAGGAAGATCCAGCACGATGCTTTCCAGTTCCATTTCATAGCGCTTGATCAACGTTCCGCAGGCGGCGCAGGACCACTGTAATGCGTCAACTTCCCCTTTCGGGCGTACCCGTTCAATCACCAGACAAAGGCTTCCCTCTTCTGGCCGTTGCGGGGAGTGGATCACATGAGGGGCCATCAGGAAAATATCCCCTTCGCGCAGGTCAACACGGTCGTAATGGCCGTTATCCCAGATGTTGAGGTAGGCATTGCCTTTTAACTGGTAGAAAAACTCCTCTACCGGATCGTCATGAAAGTCGGTGCGCTGATTAGGTCCGCCAACAACGGTGACCATAAAATCGCTGTCCTGCCAGATCTGCTGGTTGTTCACTGGGGGTTTGAGCAGATGTGTATTCGTGTCTAGCCAATTCTTGAAGTTAAGCGGTAATCCATATTTGAAGTTAGACATGGTAATTCTCCGATTTGTAGGGCAGAGGATACGAACAGCTTATTGTTGTGGTTTATAGGCAATCGCCTTGATCTCTATGAGCAAGTGCGGGTGGGGCAATTGATGCACGGCTACCGTGGTGCGAGTAGGACCGTCGTAGTCAAAGTAGTCGGCATATACGGCGTTATAGCCGGAAAAATCGTTCATATTGACAAGAAATGCGCTGATCTCGACCACATCACTCAGATCGGCACCTGCGCTGCGCAGAATGTCACGGATATTGTCGAGTACGGCGCGGGTCTGCACGTCGATATCCAGACGAGTGGCGCCCATGGCATCCACTTCAGCACCGGCAATACTGTTATCCGGCAATCTTGAACTGGTGCCGGAGACAAACAGAAAATCACCGGCACGTTTCAGGTGTGGAAAGCGCCCGCGCGGGGTCGCTTTTCCTTCTACTACTAAAGACTGGCTGCTCATTGTGCACCCCCGGTGTGAAAGGCTGTCCGACCAAAACCGGAAATATCAACGCTGACGTGCAACCCTGGCCGCAGTGCTTCAGCAGCGGTAGCGGCACCGGCCAGGATCACCGAACCGGCTGGCAATACGCGTTCCTGTTGGTGCAACAGGCTGGCGATCTGTACCAGTGCCCGCAGCGGATGCCCGAGGATCGCTGCCGTACTGCCCACCTGAACCGTGCGACCGTTAAAGTTCATCACAACGCCCAGGTTATCAATGGCACGCAGTGGACTCTGCAAAGCACCAATAACAAATTTGGCGGATGAACAGTTATCAGCCACCACATCCTCAAGGGTGAAACGGAAGTCCCGATAGCGGGAGTCAATGATCTCCAGCGCAGGACCGACCCCTTCAAGCACCAAACCCGCTTCCGCCAGCGATAACGGGCCATTGATCTCTTTACTGGTGATAAAACAGAGCTCAGGCTCAACGCGTGGGTGGATCAACTCGCTCAGATCCAGTGAACCGCCTTCTTCGATCTGCATCGCGTCGGTCAGTTCCCCCCAGATCAGATGATCGACCCCCATTTGCTGCATTTTGGCGCGGCTGGTAAAGCCCAGCTTCAGGCCGACACGGCGCTCGCCACGCTGCTCACGTAGGCGGATCCCCTCCGCCTGCACACGGTAGGCGGTGGCAAGATCCAGTTCTACTTGCCCAGTTAACTGTGCTGCGGCTTGCTGGCGCAACGTGGCTTGGTCCAACTGGGTAGCCAAGGCGGTCAGATCCATTATTTTGCTCATACGGTTTTCTCCTGTTTCCCTGCCCGCTGCGCCAGCAAATCCAGGGCGACATCCACGATCATATCTTCCTGCCCGCCCACCATGTGGCGGCGACCAACTTCCAGCAAAATATCGGCGGCTTTGAGCTGATAGCGTTCTGCGGCTTTCTCGGCATGGCGCAGGAAACTGGAATAAACACCGGCGTAGCCCAGCGATAGGCTTTCACGGTCGACACGCACCGGGCGATCTTGCAGCGGACGCACCAGGTCGTCGGCCGCATCCATCAGTTGCATCAGATCGCAGCCATGGTTCCAGCCCAGACGATCGACAGCGGCAATAAACACTTCAAGCGGCGCATTTCCCGCCCCCGCCCCCTGCCCGGCCAGCGAAGCATCAACCCGCTGGCAGCCTTCTTCCACCGCAACGATGGAGTTGGCAACACCCAGTGCCAGATTGTGGTGAGCGTGCATGCCGATTTCGGTGTTTTCGTTAAGCACGTCGCGCAGAGCACGGAAACGGTCACGGATATCCTGCATCAGCATCGCACCGCCGGAGTCGACCACATAAATACAGGTAGCTCCGTAGGACTCCATCAGCTTGGCCTGCTGCGCCAGTTTTTTCGGTTCAGCCATGTGGGACATCATCAGAAAACCGACGGTATCCATCCCCAGTTCACGGGCATAGGCGATGTGCTGGCGTGAAATGTCAGCTTCGGTACAGTGGGTAGCGACGCGCACTACACGTGCACCTGCATCATAGGCATTGCGAAGATCGTGAACGGTACCGATCCCCGGCAACAGCAGCGTGGCGATCCTGGCGTTGCTGACCGATTCTGCCGCAGCGGCGATCCACTCAACATCGCTATGTGCGCCAAAGCCGTAGTTCAGGCTGGAACCTGACAGCCCGTCACCATGGGCCACTTCGATAGAGTCAACACCGGCACGATCCAGCGCGGCGGCGATCTGCCGCACCTGCGGCAACGTGTAACGGTGGCGCACAACGTGGGAACCGTCACGCAGCGTTACGTCGGAGATATACAGTTTTTTCATCTTCATACTCCCTGATGCTGCAGCAGACGGGCGGCGATATGTTCACCGCAGGCCAGTGCGGCTGACGTCATGATATCGAGGTTGCCAGCGTAGGCCGGCAGATAGTGGGCAGCACCTTCAACCTCCAGAAATATGGAAACTTTCAGGCCACCTTCAGGCCCCAGATCGGGATAAAGAGGCGCATCAGCCGGGGATATCACGTCAAACTGTACTTCCTGCTTCAACCGATAGCCCGGTACGTACTCTTGTACTTTGGCGACCATGGCGGTAACCGCTTCGCTGATAACATGCTGCTGACCGGGTGGCGTCAGGCAGAAAACGGTATCGCGCATCATCAGCGGCGGCTCGGCCGGGTTGAGGATAATGATGGCTTTGCCACGTCTTGCCCCGCCCACCGTTTGCAGCGCCTGCGAGGTGGTCTCGGTAAATTCGTCGATATTGGCGCGGGTACCGGGGCCAGCGGAACGGCTGGAGATCGAGGCCACGATTTCCGCATAGTAAACGTCGGTGACGCTGGCAACGGCGGCCACCATCGGAATGGTGGCTTGCCCACCGCAGGTGACCATATTCAGATTTGGCGCATCGCCCTGTTTCTCCAGGTTAACCACTGGCACCACGTAGGGGCCGATGGCCGCCGGGGTCAGATCGATCACCCGCACGCCGTGTTGTTGCAGCAGTTTGTTGTGATGGGCGTGCGCCCCGGCAGAAGTGGCGTCAAACACGACTTTGATCTCACTGAAATCCGGCAGGGCCAACAGCCCGTCGATCCCTTCATGGGTGGTCGCCACACCCATCCGGCTGGCACGGGCCAAGCCATCAGAGGCGGGATCGATGCCCACCATTGCCGCCATTTTCAGGCGTTTTCCCTGGCGTAGGATCTTGATCATAAGATCGGTACCAATATTGCCTGAACCGATAATGGCGGCAGAAATCTGTGCTGACTGACTCATTGCGTGCCTCCAGCGGCATGTGCGAAGCGGGCGCTAACTTGCCCAAGGCCTTCAATACGGGCGGTAAACACGTCCCCTGCGCTGGCGGCCACCATCGGCCCTAACGCGCCGGTGAGGATAATATCGCCCGCCTTCAGTGCATCACCCCGTTGTGCCAACGTGTCGGCCAACCACAGTGCGGCGAGTAGCGGGTTGCCCAGGCAGGCCGCTCCGGCCCCTACCGAAACCGGCTCCCCAGCTCGCTCCAGCACCATTCCGCAGCCAAGCAGATCCAGATCTTTCAACTGTACCGGGCGGTTACCCAGCACAAACAGACCGCAAGAGGCGTTATCGGCAATGGTGTCCGCCAGCGAGATATCCCAACCGGCAATGCGGCTGTCTACGATCTCAATGGCTGGCAACAGGTAGGCGGTGGCGCGGATCAGATCGGCGAGCGTGTGTTTCTCATGGGGCAGATCGTGTTCAAGCACCAGGACGATCTCGGCTTCCACCTTGGGTTGGATCAGGCGACCCGCAGCAATTTCTTCCCCGTCACACAGCGCCATGTCGGCAAACAAGCGGCCAAAATCCGGCTGGTTAACCCCCAGTTGCTTTTGCACCGCAGGGGAAGTCAGCCCGATTTTGCTGCCAACCAGGCGACGCCCCTCTTCAATCTGGTAGTCGTTATTCAGTCGCTGTACGGCGTAGGCGGCATCGATATCACTGGTGCCAATCAGGTTACGAACCGGCGCGCAGGGCTGGCCACTGCTGGCCGCCTGCCTGAGCATTCTGGCGGCTTCATGATAAGAAGGCTTCAGTTGATTTGACACATGACTCTCCTGTTTGTTTGTCACGGGGCATGGACGTTTTCCCTACTACCTGACATCGCTGCAGCATGTTGCCCCCTGCGAGGAATGCCATTGAGATTGGGTATAGTGGCAGTCTAGCCAGACTGGTAATAAGCGAAAATGAATAAAGCGGGTTTTGCTATTCCCTAAAGTTATGCCATAGTCGAATCAACAACCGATTTGGTCAAAAAACACCCGGGAGTAAATGGCAATGAGCGAGCGTTCCCCCTTTACCGTTAGCGATATGATCCTGAACCGGCTGAAACTGCGCCCGCTGCTGATCTTCGACCGGGTACTGCGTAATCTGTCGATTGCCCGCGCAGCACGGGAATTGAACCTGACGCAACCAGCGGTGACCAAAGCGATCCGCGAGCTGGAACAACAGTTGGATACGGTGCTGTTTGATCGAAATAACCGGGGAGTGACCCCGACCGACTGCGGGGTGTTGTTGGGGGAGCGCATCAAGTCGGTGATTGCCGAACTGCGCTATCTGACCGATGAGTTGAACACCTTCAAGGGCGGCGCCGTTGGCCACGTGGTGGTAGGAACGCAGATTTCGGCCAGTGCCCGTTTGCTGCCGCGCGCTATCCTGCGGCTGAAAGAACGGGCCCCCAAGATCCTGGTTACGGTACGCGAGGGGCCGCAGGATTATCTGTTTCCTGCATTAGCCTGCGGTGAATTGGATGTGGTGGTGGGGCGTTTACCTGAGCCAGACTCCCCTTTGACAGCCAGGATGGCACTGAACCACCGGGCGCTGTACCGCAACAGCCTGTGCGTGGTTGCCGCTGGCCACCATCCGCTGGTTCAGCAGGCAAATCTGCAATTGCAACATCTTGCTGAATGGCCCTGGATCCTGCCACCGCTCGATTCACCGGCCCGACGCGTGGCCGATCACTTCTTCAAAGAGTCCGGGCTACCGATACCGGAAAATATTGTGGAATCCCTGTCGCTGTTGACCAACGTTAACCTGCTGATGGACTCCTCCTTCCTTGGCCTGATGCCCACCGCAGCGGCGCGGCGTTTTATCGCGGCGGGCCTGCTGATCCAACTGCCCCTTGGCGATGTGGGTCCTCCGGCTGAGGTAGGGTTTTCCGTGCGCGAAGATAAACCACTGACCCCGGCATGCAGGAAGCTGATCGAATGCCTTAAGCTGGCGGTGCAGGAGGACAGCGAATTACCTGGCTATAACTAAACAGAATAGCAAAACCCCCTTTATTCATTTTCAACTTATTTCAACGGCTCCTTACACTGCGTAACGATACCCGGCCGAAGGTCCTCTTCCAACGGCGTTGCATTCAGACGCGAATGGACGGTTCCTTCGTGCTGACTTGTTACTCAGGAGGAATAGTGCCGTGGCAACTTATCAATCCGCACCGGATTTACCCTTGTATATCGACGGGCAGTTTGTCGATGGGATCCGACAGTTCGACAATATCAGCCCGGTTGACGGGCATCTCGTCTCACGCGTTGCAGAGGCAGGAGAGGCTCAGGTAGCCGCCGCCGTAAAGGCCGCTTATGCCGCGCTCTCCGGGCCTTGGGGGCAACTGAACGTTCCAGAACGTTGTGCCTTGATGCATCGGGTAGCCGATGGCATTCAAGCCCGTTTTGAAGAGTTTGTTTCGGCAGAAGTGGCCGACACAGGGCGGCCAGAAGCACTGGCACGCACGCTGGACGTGCCGCGTGCCATTGCCAACTTCCGCACCTTTGCCGATCTGGCGGCAACCTCGGTGAGTGAGTGCTGCGAAACCCCGCAGGCAGACGGTGGCATGCTGTTCAACTACACAGTGCGCAAACCCCTTGGCGTTGTGGCAGTCATCTCTCCCTGGAACCTACCGCTGTTGCTGCTGACCTGGAAGCTGGGGCCTGCACTGGCAATGGGTAACACCGTTGTGTGCAAACCCTCGGAAGAAACGCCGTCTTCGGCCACCTTGCTGGCCCAAGTGATGCACGATGCCGGTCTGCCTGCCGGGGTATTCAACCTGATCCACGGCTTTGGCCCGGGTTCAGCGGGGGAGTTTCTGACCCGCCAACCGGAGATCGCCGCCGTGTCCTTTACCGGTGAATCTCGCACCGGTAGCGCCATTATGAAAGCGGTGGCGGATGGGGTAAAAGAAGTCTCTTTCGAGCTGGGTGGGAAAAATGCGGCGGTGGTATTTGCCGATGCCGATTTTGACGCCGCCGTAGCGGGCGTAGCACGCTCCTCATTCTTTAATACCGGGCAGGTGTGCCTGTGCTCCGAACGGGTCTATGTTCAGCGCCCGATCTTCGACCGTTTTGTAGCAGCGCTAAAAGAGCGTGCTGAGGCCCTGAAAATAGGTTATCCCGATGAAGAAGGGGTAGACCTTGGCCCACTGGTGTCGCAGAAGCACCGGGATAAAGTGCTTTCTTACTTTGCGCTGGCACGAACAGAAGGCGCTAACGTGATCACCGGCGGCGAGATACCGGTATTCGGTGATGAACGTGATAACGGCTCTTGGATCCGTCCGACCATCTGGACCGGGCTAGGTGACGATGCTCGCTGTGTGCGAGAAGAGATCTTCGGGCCTGTATGCCATATCTCTCCTTTCGATGACGAAGAGGAAGTGCTGGCGCGGGTCAACGACAGCCAATATGGTCTGGCCTGCGCGTTGTGGACCAGCCAGGTGGGCCGTGCACATCGTCTGGCCCGGCGGATCCACACCGGGATTGTCTGGGTCAACAGTTGGTATGCCCGCGATCTGCGCACCCCGTTTGGCGGCAGCAAGTTGTCCGGCATGGGCCGTGAAGGTGGCCGCCACTCACTCGATTTTTACTCTGAAATCAGCAACATCTGCATAAAACTATAATCGACCACCGGCCGCTGCCAGACCGGCTGGCGGCATGTGAGTCTTGCCCTATACGCTGATAGGAGATTTACCTCATGTCTCACCCTACATCGCTGGATATTGAAGACTTTATCGATAACACCAAGTTCTCGCCGTTCCAATGGCTACTGCTACTGCTGTGTTTTTTAGTGATTTTCATGGACGGCTACGACATGGCCGCCATTGCCTATGTGGCTCCTTCACTGCTGGACGAATGGGGTCTACAGAAGGCAGAACTTGGCCCCGCCATGAGCGCCGCGCTGTTTGGCCTGGCTTTTGGCTCACTGCTGTCCGGGCCGCTGGCAGATAAGATTGGCCGCAAACCGGCGGTGATCTACTCTGTGCTGCTGTTTGGGGGATTCAGTCTGGCAACGGCCTGGGCTTCCTCCATCGGCTCACTGACCGTACTGCGTTTTATTACCGGATTAGGCCTGGGTGCCGCAATGCCCAATGCCATTACGCTGCTGTCTGAGTACTGCCCCAAAAGGCGACGCACCATGATCGTCAGCGCCATGCTGTGTGGCTTTCCGTTGGGTGCTGCAGCCGGTGGGCTGCTGGCTGGCTACCTGATCCCGGTATTTGGCTGGCGCTCGGTGCTGGTGGTGGGGGGGATCGTACCGATCCTGCTGTGCGGAATATTGCCTTGGGTGTTGCCGGAATCAGTCCGTTATATGGTATTGAAGGGCTATCCCAACGCCAGTATCCGCGCCATTCTGCGGCGTATAAAAAAAGAGGGGATGGAACAGGTAGAGCACTTTGTCATCGCCGAGAAAATCGCCGACGGCCATTCGGCTATCCGCACCATTCTGGTCTCGCCCCACCGCACCATTACCGGCCTACTCTGGCTCAGCTGTTTCATGAGCATGCTGGTGTTCTACATGATCGTCAGTTGGATGCCGCTGCTGCTGAAAGAGGCAGGGCTTTCGATACAGCAATTCTCCCACATTAGTGCACTGTTCCCATTAGGCGGTGGCGTGGGTTCAATACTGATCGGCTGGGTGATGGACCGCCGTGAACCAAACAAGGTGTTGGCGTTCACCTATCTGATTGCCGGGGGATTAGCCTATAGCGTTGGGATGGCGGTGGGTAACGTCAGCCAAACCCTGATCTTGGGGTCGCTGGTATTCTTTATGGGCTTTGCTTCCGGCGGCGGGCAGTCTGCACTGGCTTCGCTGGCAGCATCGTATTACCCCACCAACTGCCGCGCTACCGGCGTAGGCAGTATGTATGGTGTTGGTCGCTTTGGTGCCATTACCGGTGTACTTGCCGGTGCCGAGTTACTACGCTACCAGTTCCCTGCCACTACCATTTTTAGCCTATTGCTGATCCCCGCTTGGTTGGTCTGCCTGGCGTTAATGCTGAAATACTTCAGTGGACGCAAGCGGGAACCGCTGTTGGCCCGGGTGCAAGAGTAGTATTGCTCTCATCACCCGCCGTTATGGCGGGTGATGTTCTCGACGACAGGCACATTTTTATGCTGACTAATCGGGCAATAGATTTTCGACCATAAAGTCTACGAAAACTCTTAGCTTAGGGCTTGGATAGCGGCCTGCGGGCCAGACAATTCGCAGGGTAATGATCTCTTTATTAAAGCTATCAAGTACCGGAATTAAACTCCCGGACGCCAACTGGTGTTTAATAGCAATATCCGGTATGCAAGCTATTCCCAGCCCGTGTTCAGCAAATGTTACCAATGGCTCAAGGGTATTAGTTACCATGCTACCAAGTAATTCAAAACTGGCTGGTTGCGCTCCCCCAAAAGGCCAACCGGCTATTTTCCCTGTGCTTCTATAGCGATACAACAGACAGTCATGATTGTTTAAATCTTCTGGCGTGCAGGGAAAACCCGCTCGTTGAAAATATAGAGGAGAACCGACAATAACACTGCTATAACAGCCAACCTTACGGGATGTTAGCCGGGAATCAGTTAATTCCCCCGTGCGGATCACAACATCAAAACCTTCTTCAATAACATCCACTAAGCGGTCAGTACAGTCTATGTCTAATTCAATGCCAGGGTAATTTTTCCCGAATGCGGCAAATTTGGACATAAACAACATTCCCACAGAAGGTAAACTAATTCTTAGCTTGCCGGAAGGAACGGATTGGGATTGAGATATTTCATTTTCTGCGGCCGCTACTTCACAAAGAATACGCCTACAGCGCTCTAGAAAGCGCTCACCTTCAGGCGTTAGGCTCACCGTGCGCGTGGAGCGGTAGAGTAGACTGACACGCAATCTATCTTCCAAACGACCGATCGCCTTACTGACTGCCGAGGCAGATATTCCCAACTGTCTGCCAGCGGCGGTAAAACTCCTCGTTTCGCCAACGCGTACAAATAACTCAAGCACACTCAAGCTTTCCATCGGCATTCCTTCACTAGTGACATTATTGTCACATGTGTTGTGAACCTTACCCTATTTGTCCTGCATCCGTATGGCCACATAATTCAGATTGTTAAATTAATGCAATCAAGCCAAGTGGTTTTGGACGTTCATAGAAAAGCATCTAGGCTGTGTCCCTTAACTGTCCGTGGTGCCGTCGCAGACCCAAAAGCCCATTATCAATGGCGGAGAGCGCAGGGCAGAGTGGCCCTCTGTTCAAGCCCGACAACACAGAGTATGGGCTTTTAGGGCGCGATCCGCAGAGCTGGGGCCAGTTAAGGGACACGGCCTAGCGCATTATTCAGGACTGCAGGTTTTCATTCTGCCGCAGATAGGTAGCAAATTGAGGAAAATAGAATGACATCCAGAGACAAGGTTGGCATGACAAGCGCTAAACCTTCAGGTGCACGCATCGCCGATAATGGTTTGCCTTTAGCAGCGCTTTTAGCGCTTTCAATGGCAGCGTTCATCACCCTTTTAACCGAGATTATGCCAGCCGGATTACTTTCATCCATTTCGGAGGGGTTAGGTGTATCTGAAAGCCTGGCTGGGCAATTTATTACAGCCTATGCGGTGGGAGCGCTGATTGCAGCCATCCCCGTGACGGTGCTTACCCAGGGAATACGCCGACGGCCACTTTTAGTGACAGCGATATTCGGGTTTGCGTTAGTCAATTTCGTTACAGCAATTACCGACAGCTATACCATTTCTATGATTGCGCGCTTCTTCGTCGGCGTTTTTGGTGGCATCGTCTGGTCGCTGCTGGCAGGTTATGCCGTGCGTATGTCCCCACCTCGGCTCAGCGGGCGAGCCATAGCGATTTCCGGTGCGGGTGCGACAATAGCCTTGGTATTAGGCGTGCCGCTAGGTTCATTGCTCGGCAGGATCGTTGGCTGGCAAGGTGCTTTTGGCCTGATGAGCGCCGTGGCAATTCTGCTCATCGTATGGATCATCGCTATCGTGCCGGATTTCCCAGGCCAAACCAGGGAGCAACGCCAGCCATTAACCGGCGTATTTCTGAAAGCTGGAGTTCGCTCCGTGCTGTTTGTGGTCTTCACCTTCGTTGTCGCCCACAACATTTTCTATATTTACATTGAGCCTTTTCTTGCCACATCTAACCTCTCGGCGAATGTCGATATCATTCTGCTAGTCTTTGGCGTTGGTTCTGTCATTGGCTTGTGGTTCGTTGGCGCAACCGTAGATCGGCGGCTGCAATCCCTGGCCGTGGCGAGCATTATGATCTTTGGTCTTGCGGCCTTGCTACTTGGCTTCTGGGGATACCAACCGCAGATGGTCTATCCTTCGGTCTTTATCTGGGGCCTCGCCTTCGGTGGTTTTGCAACGCTCACCCAAACAGCACTCTCTCGTTTTGCGGGTGACTCGGTTGATGTAGCGCAATCAATGTATACCACGGGTTGGAATACCGCAGTTGCCTGTGGCGGTATTATCGGAGGGATCCTGCTTGATCGTTCTGGGCCCACATCTTTTGCCTGGGTGGTCATCGGAATTCTGGTTATCTCGCTATTAGGTACAACCTTCGCGATGAATAAGGCATTATCGAAAACGAAATAACTTTTCTTGCAAAGGGCCGGGGAATAACCGGTTCTTGCTAATCAAGTCAGCCAATGATTAGGCTGTGTCCCTTAACTGGACGCGAGCGCCGCTGGCGGACAGTTAAGGGACACAGCCTAGTTTTCTGGCAAGTCATTTTTTCTGAGCGATGGGTGGGAACGCCGATAAATAACCATTACTACGCCAGACAACGCAATTACGGATCCAATAATCTCATAAATATTCAACTGTTGACCAAACCACAAATAAGCGAAAATCATCGTTGCAGGTGGTTCCAAATAAATAAGACTCGCCGTTTTATTAAGCTCACCTCGGCGAAGCATAATTGCCAGAAGACCATATGCGCCAAGCGTAGAAAATAAAGCCAACCAGAGCACCGCAAACCAGTTATCAAAACCAGACCAATCTTCAAGAGGGACTTGAAATGTACAGATGACCAAAAATGCAATCATATTGATTATGGATTGCATAAACATCAATGGAGTGAGTTTAACTTCTATCTTGACATTCTTTTTCTGATAAATAGTGGAGACAGTAAGACTTAGCATCGAGATAAATGGCAGTAAATAAATCCAAAAAGGTAATGAAGAAGCGTTGCCAGCAATAGTCCCGCCGATGATAACAAAACAAGTACCAAACAAACCAATACCAAGCCCAACCCATTGTCTAAAAATGAGATTTTCTTTTAGCAATACACCGGAAAGCAGGGCAGTAACCACGGGCTGCAAGGCTGCAATAAGTGCAACAATACCCGCTTGCAATCCTAATTTAATAGCGTAAAACACGCATACCAAGTAAATAAACTGTCCAAACAAAGCTGTTATTGCAACAAATTTTAATTTGTTAAAGTCGCCTAACACGGACAGGATATTTTTCCTGAATATGATTACAACAGGTGACATTATGACGACAATAACTAAAAACCGTAAAAATAAAATTTGAAACGGATTATTATCACCGACTAACAGAGCGCCGATGAATCCAGAGCTCCAGGTTAATACAAAACCTGCCGATAAAATCATATTTATCAAACTTGCTTTGGACAGCGTCATGCTAAATCTTCCCATGAAATAGGAGCACAAACGATAGCAGAACATGCAGCATGGCCCCTTTTTTGAGCGGCTCGAAAAAAAACCAATTCTTCAGCGTGGCCGGAGCTCCGTCGTCACCAGTAACATGCCATTTTGCGATCTTTTTATTCTGGCAATCATTATCTTCAGGATAGTGATGGCTCATTAGGCTGTCTTGATAGTCGTTTAAGGAGTAACCTAATTCTTTGAGAGATATTAAATTATTACTATCCTGTTGTATTGCATAGGAAGTTTGCCATTTGAAATCTTCCGGATTTATGCCGCAAACAGGGGGTTTCGCTCTCAGGGCAGTGAGGACCTGTTTTAGACCGGTAGCGTACGTTGCCAGGTTGGTGGGTAACTTCATCATTGACATCCTATGCTGTGCTCGGTGCATCAATCGAAACTGACAGGTTTGGCATTCAATAGGAAATCATGAATTAGCTGATTAAAATAAGAGGGGCTTATGTTGCACGGCAACGCAAGGCAACTGACGTTAGAGCACATGCGTGTTTTTGTCGCTGTGATTGAAACAGAAAGCTTTTCAAAAGCTGGGGAGGAGCTAGGAAAATCTCAGCCTGCTATAACGCAAATAATCAAAAGGCTTGAAGACATTTTAGCGTTTCCACTTTTGCTGCGTAAGCAAGGGCGGATTGAGACTCCGACTCCTGACGGGCGGATTTTTTATCTCAAAGCCAAAAAAGTTCTAGATGCAACAGATGAAGCCTTCTTCTCCATTCGAGGCTCACCATTTTCCGGTAAGTTAAGAATTGGTGTTCTAGATGACTTTCAAGCCAAGTATATACCCACTCTGATCCGCTCTTGCCGGGTAATGTACCCAAATGTTGAATTAGAAATAACGTCAGAACTCTCATGGCGACTTAATGAAGGATTACAAAGAGGGAATCTCGACGCTATTCTTAACAAACATATTTATACCCCTGATTTTTTAGAGACACCGCTATCGGTTGAACCGCTAAGGTGGGTGGCTGCGCAAAATTTTGTTTTAACATCGTCGCCCATTCCATTAGTGGTATTTCATGAGGGATGTCTTTATCGGCAATGTGCTATTGATGCTTTAAATAATAGTGGGATAGCGTGGAGAATAGCCTATTCAAGTTACAGCTACAGCAATATTCAGGAAGCGGTCTCTGCCGGAATGGGGATTTCCCCTCTTCCTCCGAGAGCCATGCTATTAAACCACGATGACATAAGTTTGACGTTAGAGCTCCCCGCACTGCCCGATATCTGTATGACTATAAGGCTTTCACAATCATTACAAGCCGACCGCATGGCGAATGAGGTTGTCCGCCTGATAGCTAAAACGTTTGTTAAAGAAAACTCTTTGCTAGATTATGGCAACGATGACACAGGTGCTCCAGAATAAGTACTGAAACTTTTCAGGGGACTTAGCCATAACATAAAGAGTATGGCTTTTTAAATACATCATTAACTTCAATGCGTTGTGTTTTTATTTAACTGCCGAACCTCAATCTTATCGGGTGTCAGCGACAAGACTTTAGGGAATATTTTGACTATTTGGTGATGGTGAGTTTCCTCTATTCAGGTGGCAAGATTTACGGTGCCACTACAAAATATCTCAATATGTTATATTGAGGGTTGCCTCAAAATGTCAGTGTGTTACGGTATAGGACACATTTAGTACTGTTGGAAAATAAATTTTCGTTTAAAAGCTCAATATGGTGAAAGAGAATTATTTAGGCGTTAATATGATACCATATTGGCTCTAATGAACCATATTGTCAGTGCGGCATTTCAACCATTCACATTAATGCCCTATATTTCTTTATTAAATAACACGAATTCTCACATAAAATTAGCAAGTATTTATAAGCGCACTAGGAAAAATTAAATTTTTCGTATGGACGTTAATCAAGAAAATTTGAATAATATATGCACCTAATTCAATTATATGCACCTAATTCAATCGGCGTAATCGTCGCAGACAGTTTAGGTATGGGCAGCGCGTACACGCAGCCCGAGCGCTGCTGTGGCACAACATTACAAATAATACAGCCTAGTGATTTAGGCCAGAAAAAGGAAATACTATGCGTTCCACAGGAATCTGGGCCGTTGTTCTTGCCACGCTGCTTGGCTCACAGGGTGCGACCGCTGCTGATTTACCGGGAAAAGGTATTTTGGTGCAACCGGTACAGAGCACTATTTCTGAAGAAACATTCCAGACATTGCTGGTCAGCAGGGCGCTGGAAAAACTCGGTTATGACGTTAAAGAACCCCGCGAAGTGGACTACAACGTGGCCTACACCTCGGTCGCCTCTGGTGACGCAACCTTTCTAGCGGTCAGTTGGGAACCGTTACATGCCGATCAATATCAGGCCGCAGGCGGTGATAACAAATTATATCGGAAAGGGGTGTACGTTAAGGGATTGGCACAAGGTTATTTGATCGATAAAAAAACTGCCGACCAATATCACATTACCAACTTTGAGCAGCTAAAAGATCCCAAGCTTGCCAAGCTCTTTGATACCAATGGCAACGGCAAGGCTGATATGACCGGTTGTACACCGGGTTGGGGCTGTGAGGCCGTGATTGATCACCATATTGATGTCTACGGCTTAAGCGACACGGTGGAACACAATCAGGGTAACTACGCGGCTATGATTGCCGATACGATTACTCGCTTCAAGGAAGGCAAACCGGTGCTGTATTACACCTGGATGCCCTACTGGGTCAGTGATGTGATGGTCCTTGGACGTGATGTGGTGTGGCTGCAGGTCCCCTTTTCTTCACTACCAGGCGAAAACAAAGATGTGGATACCAAGTTGCCGAACGGCGTCAACTATGGCTTCCCTCTTAGCAGTATGCATATCGCCGCCAATAAACAGTGGACGCAAGCTAACCCTGCTGCTGCAAAGCTGTTTTCTATCATGAAGTTGCCGGTTGCCGACATCAATGCGCAGAACCTGCGCATGCACGAAGGCCATGCCTCTGAAGCCGATATCAAAAACCATGTTGATAGTTGGATCAAAGCGCATCAGGCTACTTTTGACGGTTGGGTCAAGACCGCTACAGAAGCTGCCAAGCAATAAACGTAATAAGGAATCTGGAAGTGACAAATGTTACAATCTGACGATAGAACATAAATCAATGACATGGATGAATATGAATAAGTTACATGGAAGTAAAATAGCCTTAATAATTTCCCTTGGTCTGCTTCTAAGCGGCTGCGGTGATGATAAAGAAGAAAAAATCACTTATCGCATTCCTGTTCCTGAGTATGTCAGCAAGGCAAACACCGTGCTGCAAAACAGATACATAAGTAAATTTGATGATAAATATAAATGTAGACCTGTGGAGGTTGGTGGACTCTGGTTGGTGGCCTGCTCCAATGGTTACGGAAAAGAGTCGATGCGCGGTAAAGATAATCCCCACTTCACTTTATTTGAAATCAAGGAACAAAACGCAGGAGCCTGGTATTGCATCGATCCCATGAATGGCTATGCTTTAATTCACACGACTCTCAAGGGGGATATATTCAAAGACATGTTGGTTTGCAACGGGCCTGGACGCGACGATGATTTAGCCGAATACTACGATGAAATCGAACGTGCATGGTTTACTCCCGCTTCGAAATAATCATTTTATCCACGCCCGTGGGTTGCCAACTGTTAAGGAGCGAACCGATGTTCGTTCCTAGAGTTTCGTGCTAGGCTGAGTTCCCCAATTATATATAAGCCCGCCAAGATGATATGCACATGACGTTTCGTGACAATTAGTGCTGAACGCGGTGGGATTTTCAGCTTGCCGCGCGGATGCGGCAAGCTGATCGGAGCATCGCTAAAGGTGAACCTGTAGCTCATCGAAGGTTCGGTTAACCGCTGGCGGCAGGTTTGGGTTAGTTTCTCTGTGGATCCAGCCGGCATAAGGTATTTAACCAACTGAACCTTGGCTATTCACGGAGCTCATTCCACGTAACGCAACCAAAGATGCGTCCGACCGGAGATCGCCTGCGCAACTTTGGAAACACGTGCCTGTAGGTTTTCATCGCTAGTGTTGTAGAGCGCACAGAAGTCTTGGGCCACAGCGTTAGCGACTGTTGTATCAGACGGCACCTCACGCATGAAGCCGAGGTAAGACGCCCCCACGCCCATCAGCTCATAGCCATGCGCTTCTGAAAAGTGACGCGCAACCGCAAAGTTTTTCGCAGGATCAAGGTCGGAAGTGAAATATCCATTCGGAAAAGCCGCAAGTGCCTGGCAAGAATGCTGAACGGGTACCAGGAGTGCTGAAAGAGGCTGCTCTAGAAGGGAGATAGGGTTGTGTTGGTAACCGATCCATTCCTGTAAGGCAGGCTCATCAAGCGTTAAACCATGAGCGCAAGCATCCTCGAAAGACGTGGCTGCAACCAAATTTGTGAAATTGCGAAGGCAGATTGCGAACTCCGCTTTCGTAGTCGGATAGCCTATGTATTCGCCATTCTCGAAGCACTCTGGAGGTAAGCCCGCTATGTCCTGCTCTGATGCATCGTCCATCCCTAAATTATTGCGCACATGCCATGAGGTGTAGCGGGCTTGGTGCAGGTCATCTAGCGAGAACAGAGGTTTAAAGCCTGGGTGCGATGCACCAATCTTACGACGAGCTTCGGTCAGATCGTCAAAGCTGGTAATCCCGCTCACCCCGTACTCATCACATGTACCTACAGACGGGTTCTCACTCATCCCATTGCCGCGAAATTCGATATCCATATAGTGGTCTGCCCCTTGTCGTTACTCGAGTGAGTGAGCAATCATAAGTAAATCGCCACGGACTCTCTAGGGGGTTCCGTACACATTCCCTCCAAAAACCCCACCTTCACGTCATATCACTATGAATTTAAATGAGAAATTTGTTAATTTTCATCATCATTTAAATTTTTCTTTTCAGCCGAAAGTATGTAGCTCGTGAAATCCCTGTTTTTTCTGTCACACAGTTCACCGTTTCACCCTGCAAAATCAAGGTCAGAGCTGCCTGTGACGTTTTGACCTGTGCGTCTGCATCATGATCAAGCCAACTTAGCGCGGATGCCATACCTATTTCCTTGGTTAAATTCATTACCTATATAATCCCCGCTCCAGTTGGTAAGAACGGGGAGGGGGCGTAAAATTAAAGTGGATAATCACACCGCCACTCGGGAACAAATAACTCTTGATTGATGCCTTCTTTGTCAAGTAAGTGAGATAGTTCTTCAGTGTTATTTGCTGTATATATTTTTAAATTTAATAAATCCTCATCGGAATTAATGCCCTCATGAAGTTCCACAAGAGCGATATCCATTTCAAAATCAATTATGCAAAACATATTTTCTTTTGTTTTTTCAAGAAAAAAACAGTATTTATTATTAACAAAGTCCAATTTGTAATTTGCGTATATAGCAATCCATCTCCTCTTGGATTCGCTGTTTGTTAATATCTCCTGAGCTATTTTAGTGTAAGATCCGAATTCTATACCATTCCATACCTTTTGAGGTATTTTTAAGATTTCCATGTTATTTACCTTCAGATTTATTTGGCAGGAAAATTCTTTTTTATTTATTATCAATAGGATGAAGTTGCAAGTAAAGTATAGCTCCGCGAGGGCTATTAACACCATAATTTCCCTTGTGAATTTTAGAGATTTCTGTTGGCATGGCTATGCTGTAAAAACCTCAACCCCTATTCAAACACGGCGACAATCTATGTGATTAAGTGAAGGTAATACTGAGAGTAAATAATTCAGCCGGAATGATCGTTGAGATCACATCCGGATTTAATATTTTTTATTTGAATTTTTCTAACGCTTTTAGGCATCCATCGTAACAATAGTTAAGTGTGTAAATATCAGTAATCAAGTTATAACCAGCCCCGTTGTCAGGTAAGTCTAATTTATTGTCGATTGCTTTTTTAATTAGCTCTAGCTGTGCTTCAAGTTGAACTTTATCACGACCTGTCCTCAGGTCTTTTAATTGCTCCCATTCCTTTTCTGGTTTTTTATCTGTATATTCACTAAATTCTAAAAATGACCTCTTCATTGAATCATGGTTATCATATTCTTTGCATAAAGACAATTCAAAATCATGATTTCCTACGATTCCGAATGTTATATACAATTTATTTTCACTTACTGATATTTCTTGATAGACATATGGCATGTCGGGTAAGTTTATGTCACTCCATAATGTTTTCATAGCAATTTATATTCCTAGTTTTTAATTAAAATAGCAGCCTTTGTTCCATCACCGAATAGTATGTTGTAATGGGCGTGAGTGTCATGGACTCTATTGCCTGGAGTGCTGTGAACTATATCTGAGCTTGGATTCCCCGTATTGTAGGTGTCTCCACGATAGGTATTTCTAGGTTGTTTCCACAATCTATCTATACACAAAATAATTCGAGTTGCTTGTAGGCGGCAAGCACTGGAGGCCCCAGCAGCATAGCCCACTATGTGACTGGGGCAACAGGATGCAGCAAACACCAAGCAACTTGAAGTATGAGGTGTATATACCCGTGATCATTGAAAATGCTTGATTTTGTTCGCTACGAGGATCATGCTTTTTGCCATGAAGATATTTATCACCGCAGAACAGAAAATCAAACTCGAACGCCTACATGATTCCAGTAGGGATAAGCTCGTTTGTGGTCGTATAAAAGCCGTCCTTCTCGCTTCTGAAGGCTGGAGTTCTGTGATGATTGCTCAGGCTTTACGCCTGCACCAAACAACGGTTTATCACCACATCCATGAATACCTGAATAAAGGCAAGCTAAAGCCTGAAAATGGCGGTTCTGAAGGGATGCTCAGCGCAGAACAAACCGAACAACTTATCCGCCATCTGTCTCAACGAGACTGTAATTTAAATTGTGTAATTGCCTGTTTTTGATATGTTCTTCCTGACAATGGAGACAGGCAAATTATGGACGAAAAGAAACTTAAGGCACTCGCTGCTGAGCTGGCCAAAGGCATTAAAACAGAAGCCGATCTCAATGCGTTTTCTCGTATGTTGACCAAGCTCACCGTCGAAACTGCCTTGAATGCCGAGCTGACTGACCACCTCGGTCATGAAAAAAATACCCCTAAAAAAGGCTCGAATACCCGTAACGGTTACTCGTCTAAAACGTTGCTCACTGATGATGGTGAGTTCGAACTGAATACACCCCGTGACCGTGAAGGCTCCTTTGAGCCCCAACTGATAAAGAAAAACCAGACGCGTATCACGCAGATGGACAGCCAGATTTTATCCTTATATGCCAAAGGGATGACGACGAGGGAAATCGTCGCCACGTTCAAGGAGATGTACGATGCCGACGTGTCGCCCACGCTGATATCCAAAGTCACCGATGCCGTTAAAGAGCAGGTTACCGAGTGGCAAAACCGGCCACTGGACTCACTGTATCCCATTGTTTACCTTGACTGTATCGTGGTGAAGGTGCGTCAAAATGGCAGCGTCATCAACAAGGCCGTGTTCCTTGCCTTGGGCATCAATACCGAGGGTCAGAAAGAACTTCTGGGCATGTGGCTGGCAGAAAATGAAGGGGCCAAGTTCTGGCTTAACGTGTTGACCGAGCTAAAAAATCGGGGGCTTCAGGACATCCTGATTGCCTGTGTAGACGGCCTGAAGGGCTTCCCAGAGGCGATAAACAGCGTCTATCCGCAAACCCACATCCAGTTGTGCATTATCCACATGGTGCGTAACAGCCTGAAGTACGTGTCGTGGAAAGACTACAAAGCGGTCACCAGCGGGTTGAAAACGGTGTATCAGGCCCCGACAGAGGAAGCGGCACTGATGGCGTTGGACAAGTTCGCGGGTGTGTGGGATGAAAAATACCCGCAAATCAGCAAGAGTTGGCGTACTCACTGGGAAAATCTCAACACGTTCTTCGGTTATCCCGCGGATATCCGCAAAGCGATCTACACGACCAACGCCATAGAATCGCTGAACAGCGTGATCCGTCAGGCGATAAAGAAACGTAAAGTGTTCCCGACAGATGACTCAGTGAGAAAAGTGATTTATCTGGCCATCCAGGCGGCGTCGAAAAAATGGAGTATGCCGATCCAGAACTGGCGGTTGGCGATGAGTCGTTTTATTATCGAGTTCGGTGACCGCTTAGACGGTCACCTTTAATAGGTTGGCAGTTACACAGAATTATGGACAGGCTCGTCTCAACATTTATTTCATCATACTCTCCAGATTGTGGCTTATGTCGCGCAAACCTGGGGGATCACATACAGTATCCCTGGAATGAATAAATGGCTGCACCAGGGAAAGATTACGAAACCCCACTCCCTGCAAGGACTGAGGACAGGTACTCTTCGTCCATTCCCGCTCTTTTCATCTTTCTCTTCAGGCCCGCCTTAAAGCTCTTGTTCTCCGTCAATATATTTACCGCTATATGACGGCCCCCTGATAGTAACCCTGCCGCATTGCCTCTTCTTATCCGAAAATCATCTTCTCGCATCGCCACATCAAGTTTACAGTGTAATTTATTTTCTATGCTCCAGTGTACTCTCATTGCTGTCGCGAATTCTTTCGCCTTTAAATTTGCAGGGCTAATATAATAACGCACTTGCATCTCTGGAGATTTTTTGTTCTCTTTTATTTCTGAGCGAAATGATACCGCAACACAAAGTTTTCTCAAACTTGGCTATTCAAAGGTAAAATCCAATAGCTCATCAGGTATGTCACTGACAATATGCAATCGTATTTTCTTTCTACCTCTATTTTTTCCTCAGTCGCAAAATTATCTAAATCTGGCCCATTTATTCGAGGCATGGAAATGTAGACTGAATCGCTTTATGTAATTTACCCTGATTTCCTTTGACAGAAAGCAAGTAATCACCTTCTTTATCTATGATTTTTTTGCGATTTCTTTCTGGCATCCAATTGCATCTATGGTAACCACTTTACCCTTTATATCCAATAGATTAATAAACTCCGGTATTGCCGTCATCTCATTAGATTTCTCATCCGTCTTCACCTGACCGAGAACCAATTCGTTAGCGGCAGAGAATGCACTAACCATATGGATCGCGCCTTGCCGACGACTTTTATCGTAAGATCTACTAACTGTTTTTCCATCTATCGCGATAACACTACCACAGCCTATATCATGGCAATCTTTCATCCAGTTAATAAAACATTCTTGAAAGAATTTAGCGTTCACGTTACTGACAACTCTGGCAATCGTATCATGAACAGGAATACCATTTTCAAAGTCGCCATACTGCTTTAGCCACTCGAGACGGATGTGACCAAAATTTTCAATCTCTTCCCAACCCTCAGCGCCTGAAATCACAGCGCAAATAGTCAGTAACAAGATATCTGATAATTTATGCTCTACTTTCCACGACTGCCGGTAGTCAGGAAGAATGGTAATGTGCTCCATCAATTTCTCTATGCTCATTTCTGATTTCCTTTATTTTTAATTAGAGGTATCAGATCATAAACAAGGACTTAATAGAGGTGCATACTCATTTGCGTGGTTGCTTTCTGCACAAGATCACTCACCATTAAAGTTCAAAAAACATACTTTTCGTGTTCTTTCCTTGGCTACGCACCGTCAGGGTAATTGTTCTAGCATAAGGTCTACGCAGTCTCGCCCTCACCCTGCGTGCGACTGAGCAACATGCCGTCGTTACCGTAGACATAGATTAAATCGTCGGACCTTTAGTCTCTATTTTAAATAGCATAGATAATAAACTATCTTTGCTAACTTTTTACTTAATAAGCTCTGTCTATACAATTTGATATTTTAAATTCTTTGAGATCAACTTCAAATTGCCAATCGTAAAATTCATCCTTTCTGTTTTTATATCCTGCAACAACCACAATCCCTGAGTCTACTCTATCGCTAGTTGACATATATCCATATGAAAGCTCATCTTTATTATATGGTAATATGCTCGCTTTTAACTCTCCATTTAAATCATAAGCTTTCATATTTAATGAGTAATCTCCAGGTTTTATATTCATAACAACTATGATTTTATATTTTTTACTATAAATAGCCGTTCCATCAGGTTCAAAGGGGATATGTATCCTCCTTTTATTAAACTCCCAGAACACCCCTGCATTATCTTTACTTATTAAATTAACATCAGCATCCATTATTTAATCTCCTTAGTATTAACCGGATTTAAATACAACATCTTATTATCTTCTCGCTTAAGCAATAATTGAATCTGTGAACCTCCACCTGATAAGTATTTCCCACCGTCAATTTGCGGACCTACTGGACCTTCAAATACATTAATCGGCTTTGTGACTTCATAAGTTGTAACCTTGCTAACATCTTTTTTCCATCCTTCTTTCACTGCCAACTCATTTCTTACATAACTAACATTATTTATATCATCAAATGTTCCGAAATTACCTGGAGTGGTAACTTTCTGATCAGATGATAACGCAATATTAAACCGTTCTCCCGGCTGCATCACACGTTCAGTGGGTGTAAAACCCAGGGCAAGATCACGAACGTTTTATGAGCAAGGCTATCCTGTTTGACTGAGTGTACAAGCTGTGATCTTATACTCCCTTTTACGGGAGCATCACCATGTCTATCAACGCCTTTTCAGAACACTTCGCTGACCTGCAAGATCCCCGGCAGACGGCCAAGGTCGCCTATTCCCTGTTCGATATTCTGTTTCTGACAGTCTGTGCGGTGGTCGGCGGAGCCGAAGGTTGGCAAGATATTGAGGATTTTGGCGAAGCTCATCTCCCATGGTTTCAGAAGCGAGGGCTTTTCCCCGCAGGATTGCCCGTTGACGATACGATTGCCAGAGTGATTTCACGCCTCAACCCGGAGCAATTTCAATGCAGCTTTATCAACTGGATGCGTGCGGTAAGCTCCCTCAGTAACGGGGCTGTCATCGCTATTGATGGCAAGGTGTTGCGGAGGTCTTACAACCCTGAAGACCGTGCCTCAACCCTCCATATGGTCAGTGCCTTTGCCAGTGCCAATGGCGTGGTCTTGGGCCAGGTAAAAACAGATGCCAAGTCTAACGAAATTACCGCTATCCCCGCCTTATTGGCGTTATTGGATATTCGTGGTTGCCTGATTTCCATTGACGCCATGGGGTGTCAAACCGCTATCGCTGCCCACATTGTCGAAAAAGGCGGCGATTACCTGCTGGCCGTTAAAGGTAATCAGGAGCGTTTGTCCAAGGCGGTGCGCAAGGCGTTGAGTAGTGTAGTGCCCGGCATGAGTGATATCGCCTGCGTTGAGCAAAACCGAGGCCGTGCAGAAATGCGGGAATACCACGTTATCCCTGCCACTGAGGTCGCTCGTGAGTTCCCCATCTGGAAAGGGCTAACGACGCTGGGTGTAGCGATAGGCTACCGATACGACCCACAGGGCAAAGAGTCGCTGGAATACCGTTATTACATCAGTTCAGCGGAGCTAAACAAGGCTCAATTTGCCAATGCGGTGCGAAGCCATTGGTGCATTGAAAATCAACTGCATTGGGTGTTGGATGTCACGATGAAGGAGGATAACTGTTCGATTTATCGGGACAACGGGGCGGTAAATTTGGCGACAGTACGCCATATGGCACTTAACATGCTGCGTTTAGAGAGCGGTAAAAAGGCCAGCATCAG
Organism: Serratia aquatilis; assembly: GCF_044865145.1. Classification (NCBI taxonomy): domain Bacteria; kingdom Pseudomonadati; phylum Pseudomonadota; class Gammaproteobacteria; order Enterobacterales; family Yersiniaceae; genus Serratia; species Serratia aquatilis. The sequence goes on from NZ_CP173186.1 coordinate 4,530,101, forward strand.
ACGTAAACAGAAGATGGCTGCTATGAACAGCGATTATCTTGAACAAGTGATACTGGCAGGTATTAATGGGGTGGATAAAAAGTAAGCATACATGCGTTTGCCCTGAGGGGCACCGCCTGGGAGATGCTGACCAGACCCAAGGAAATAATCATTACCACTTAATGGACTACGTGGAGACAGAGCAGTTATCCCTTCAATTTTTCTGACATTAAATCCACCATGCCAAGCTCCAGGTACCAATCCCATATCTCGTTCAATTATTGCGGCATGAGCAGGAGTAATAGTAGTACTACCACCGCTCACACTTTCAAAATATTTAAGAGCACCAGTTCTATCTGTAACGAAAGTTCCATCGTGCCCTATAGATGGATACTTATCCCAGCTTGTTGGACTTATATTATACCCCACATCATCAACTAGCATTTGAGCTTGACGTTCCCTTGCCAAATCTACCTGTGACTTAGATTGCCCAACTGATTTTGGTAAATTAGGTGCTAGCCCCAGCGGATCCACCCAACCAACCGGGTTACCCTCAACATAGGCATACGCATTCAGCCCGCCGGCCAATCCAACCGGATCCGCCGTCAGATACCGCCCCATCCCCGGGTCATAATACCGGTTCAGGTTGTAATACAGCCCGCTCTCTTCATCCGCATACTGCCCCTGAAACCGCAGCATTTTGCGTTCACATTACTGACAACTCTGGCAATCGTATCATGAATAGGAATACCATTTTCAAAGTCACCATACTGCTTTATCCACTCGAGACGTATGTGACCGAAACCTTCAATATCTTCCCAACCTTCAGCGCCTGAAATCACAGCGCAAATAGTTAGTAACAAGATATCTGATAATTTATGCTCTACTTTCCACGACTGCCGGTAGTCAGGAAGAATGGTAATGTGCTCCATCAATTTCGCTATGCTAATTTCTGATTTCCTTTCTTTTTCATTAGAGGCATCAGATCATAAACAAGGACTTAATGGAAGTGCATACTCATTTGTGTGGTTGCTTTCTGCACAAAATCACTCACCATTACAGTTCAAAAAACATACTTTTCGTGAGTTTTCCCTACCTCAACACGGGGTTAAATTGCACACCTCGTTATCGACTCCACCGACCTCAAAGTCTTTGGTGAAGGGGAGTGGAAGGTGAAAAAACACGGTCAGGAGAAACGGCGTATCTGGCGAAAACTGCACTTGGCGGTAGACGCGAAAACGCATGAAGTCATCTGTGCAGACCTGTCATTGAGCAATATCACCGATACGGAAGCTTTTCCGGGCCTTATTAGACAGACACATCGTAAAATCAAGGTGGTCTCAGCGGATGGAGCTTACGATACGCGAGTGTGTCACGATGAGTTAAGGCGCAAGAAGATCAAGGCGCTAATACCGCCCAGAAGCGGAGCCCGTTATTGGCCCGCAGACTACGCAGACCGAAATGAAGCCGTGGCGAACCAACGCCTTACCGGCGACAACTCGCGGTGGAAAAACATGACCGGCTACCACCGGCGTTCAATAGCGGAAACGGCGATATACCGAGTAAAACAGCTGTTTGGTGGTCACCTGACCTTGCGTGATTATGATGCGCAAGTGGCAGAGGCTATGGCGATGCTCCGCGCATTGAACAAGATGACGCTCGCGGGTATGCCAAAAAGTGTTCGCGTTGCCTGAGATATATGCACACTCAAGGGGCTCTTTTGTCCAAATGTGATTTATTCAACAAAGCCGGTATTGTTGAGAAAGACTTTCCAAATTCACATCGTGTTTTTTACTTCCTCAGTCGAGAAAATAGTGAGGAAGCACCCCCGATATCAATGTAGCGGCCGGGGGGTATAAGTCAAATTGGATAATCGCAACGCCAAGGCGGAACAAATAAGGCTGGATTTATTCCTTCCTGTTTGAAAATTAAACTTAATTCCTCTTCGGTATTCGCTGTTAAACATTTCAGATTGACTGCATTATCAGAATCTAGTCCATCATTAAACTCGATCTCTTTCTTTGGTATTTCAAAATCGACCACGCAATACTTGAAGTCCTTTGACTCCGTTATAAATCCATATGTATCTACGCTATTTTTAATTTCATCAGAAATGTTAAATAAAGCATACAAAGCAATCCATCGTCTCATGTCACTTGAATTGGATAAGACTTCCTGGGCTATTTTCGCGTAATTACTAAATTCAATTCCATTCCAAATCTTTGCCGGTATTCCTAATTTAATATTCATTTCTTGCTCTCCATTTTATTAGGCCAGTATATTCTTTTTGCTCGTCCTTCAATAGGATGTAATTGCAGATGTGGCATTTCTCCATGTACATTATTAACCTCATGGTTCACCATGTGTACTTTCCTTGTCGAGATATCAGAAACAGGCACATCATCCCAGTGATAATATGGCTCTTTAGTGGTTCGGTTAACTTCAAAGTAATCTTTAGCCGTTACTGAGTTGAAATTCTCCGCATTTCTATAGCCCTGGCCTACATATTTTCCCCGAAATAGTTCCTCTGCTTCAGCACGACTATTAACATAGACGTCTCTTGCCCCGCGATCTAGTTGATCTGATGCTCTTTTAACGGTTGAGTTTGACCACGGAATTTCAGGCAACTGTGGGGTTCCTGTATTAACCGAACTCCTCTCTGCACCTGTTACATCAGTTTTAAACAGCCCCAACGGATCTACCCAGCCAACCGGATTCCCATCAACATATTGATAAGAGTTAAGCCCACCATCGAGTTTTACTGGATCTGCCGTTAGATACCGTCCCATCCCCGGGTCATAATACCGGTTCAGGTTGTAATACAGTCCGCTCTCTTCATCCGCGTACTGCCCCTGGAACCGCAGCGGTTGGTTAAGGGTGCTGGCATCCTCGGCATGCCACTCCTCCCGCCGTTGCCCAAAGGCGCTGAACCGCCCTTTCCACACCGCCTTGCCATTACTGTCGGTCAGTTCCAGCGGGGTGCCCAGATGGTCGTTCTGATACCAGAATATCGCTGGCGGTTTGTCCTGTGGATCCCGAGAAGGTTCGCCCACTACCAGCGCCAGCGGGCGATAGCTGCCCGGTTCATACAGGTAGCTCTGCCAATAGCCCTTGCCATCGGTTTCCGCCACCATCTGATTGCCGCGCCAGACGTACTCCGTCAGTTTGCCGTTAACGGTTTTGCTCAACCGCCGGTTGAACGCGTCGTAGGTATAAGTGCTGACACTGCCGTTTGGGGTTGTCAGCCGCGTCAGGCGATGACGGCAGTCATACTCATAGCGTGTGACCAGTTTGTGGTCTTTGCCGCGCCGTTCGGCAATAAGGTTACCGAAACGGTCATACTCAAAATGGCGGTCGGCATAAAACGCCAGCCGGTTGCCTGGCGCGCTGTGCTGCTGCTCATCGCTGACCGGGTTGCCCCGCCCGTCCCAGCGGAAACTTTCACTGGGGTTGGCGTGGTGTTGTTCCTTGGTCGCCCCCACCGGCTGGAACTGCGGCAGACGGTAAACGCGCTGCCGGGCAGGTGGGATAATCGACTGCGGGTTGGGGTAGTTGACCGAGGTTAACGCCCCGCTGGCGCTGTAGTGATACTGCCGTGCATCGTCGCCCTCAATGCGCGCCAGTTCGCCGTCGGCTTGATAGGCATACCGTTGCTGCCAGCGCAGCAGGTTTTCTTCCGGCGAAGTGCCCACTTCATGCAGGCTGTGTTGGCTCAATCGACCTAACGGGTCATACCCGAAGGTATTGACCAGCCGATTGCCTTGGCGCAGTTGTTGCAGACGCTGATGAGGGTCGTAGCCGTACGCCGTCAGCGGTTGGCCTTCCAGGCTGGAGGCCTGCAGTTTGCCATGCTGGTAATGGAATTCCTGCCACTGGCCGTTGGGCTGTTTGATGCCGGTCAGGCGTCCCGTGTCTTCGTCGTAGCGGTAACGGATTGTCGCCCAGGACTGGTGCTCTGCTTCCAGCCGTCCGGCGGCGTCATATTGCCAGGCTAGCGGATTTTCGCCGTCTAATACCTCACTCAGGCGGCCCGCCTCGTCGTAACGGTACTCTTCCTCTTTGCCATCGGGCAGGATTTTGCGCGTCAGGCGGCCTAGTGGGTCACGTTGGTATTGCGTGATGAATGGCGGGCTTTGGTGGTCATTGCCGTATTCGCGCTTTTCGCTCAGCCGACCACAGGCGTCATAGTGATAGGTGGTTTTGCTGTTATCAAAACCAATCTCTTCACTCAGCAGGCCGCTGCCGGTGTAGCCAAGGCGGTACTTTTCGCCCAGTGGGTTCTCAATTTCGCTGACTTGCAGATGCACGTTATCGTAGCGATAGCGCAGGCTACCGCCGTCCGGCAGACGTTTCTCGGTCAGCAGATGCAGGGGGGCTGCATAGTGATAGTCGGTGACGCGGCCCGCTTCATCAACAAGTTGCGTCACTTTACCATAGGCATTGTACTGATACTGCCGGGTGCTGCCATCCGGGTGGGTGATTTTTATCAGCCGCTCCAGCGCATCCCACTGGTAATGGGTGGTCTGGCCGTTTTCCTCCACTTCGCAGGGTTGGGTCTGTAACCCCTGATAGCGCAGTTGGCGGCTGCCTTGCGGGGAGGTATCACTCAGCAAGCGGCCCAAGGTATCCCACTGCAGGTGCTGTTCGCTGCCGTCCGGGAAGCGGATATGGCTAAGCTGCCCACGCGGGGTGTAGCGGTAATGGGTGGTGGTGCCCGCCGGGCCGGTTTCGCTCGTTAATGCGCCATTAATGTCATACGTGTAATGCCATTTCTGTGCACTTTCGCCGACGCCCTGAGTGCGCGTAATCAGCTTATTAAACAACCAGTGGTAAGTGGTGATCTGGCCATCGGGCGTGATGATCGTGCTCAGGGTGCCATCATCATCATAGAGAGAGTCTGTGTGATAACCTAGCGCATCGGTCACCCGTATGCAGGCACCGTCATCATTGTACTCGTAGTGAGTTTCTGCACCGTCGGCTCCCTTTTCTGATAACAACAAGGCGTGAGGAGAGTGCTGATAGCGCTGCTGGCTCCCATCCTTTTGCGTCACGGTGACACTCTGGTTGGCATTATCCCAGTGATACAGGATGTCCAGTTGGCCAAAGTTACCGTACTGGCGGATGCAACGCGCTGTTTTTCCCTCGCCGTGCCACTCCCAATGAAATTCAGCGCCCCCCGCCAGGGTGCGGCACAGGATCACGTGGTCGTCGCGGTAGCGGTAATGCTCGGTCTCGCCGGCGGCATTGGTGGCACTCACCAGTTGCTGCTGCGCGTTGTAAACGTAGTGTGCTACCACCGTACCGGGTTGCCAGTAGGTCTCTGCGCTGTGGCTGCCGTGATTATGTGCCTGTAGCCGCACTTGACTGATCCCTTGCGGGTAAACGGGATCGTCATAGCTAAAACAGAGCCGGGCTTCGTCGTGCCCCAGCGTCGCCAACCGTCCTTGATTGTCGTAACTGGTGTTGACACGGTTACCGTAGTTATCGCTGATCCCGCGGAACCAGGAAGCATCACCGTCACGCAGGAAGTGATAGGTGCCTTGCCCTTCGCTCCACTGTACGCAGTATTCATTGCTGAACTCATCCTGCTTCAGGCTGATGACGCCTCCTCCAAGACGATTGGTGGTGACCGGTGTTTGCGGCGTCGGCAACAGGAAACGGGTGACGCGGTTTTCATCATCGAAGAACCAGGCAATGGCTTCCCCTGTCTGCTCATCAACGCCGAAGATCAGTTGCGGGTTGGCGCTATGACTCCAACCCCAGCCCAATGCATCACGCTGTTCTATACCACTGCTGCGGTAGAAGCGCCGCCAGACAAAGGGCAGAATACCGGGCAGGGTGATGTCACTTAAGGTGAGTAATTCTTCACCCGAAAACAGCGATACCGGATCGCCACTGTCCCGCGTCTTGCCTGCGGGGAGGGCACTCTCTCCACCGGGAGTTTGCGCGCTGGCGTTCGCATTAGGGGCTGTTGACTTGACCACCACTTTGTTGGTGCCCGCTTTATACTCCATTCCCGCATTGGTGTGGTTTGTTAACTCACCCACTCGGGGTTGGGTAGCGGTTTTGTAATTCTCCGGATTAAACGGGAGCGCCCCCCGCACCGGAGTACCTTTGAGGCGTTTTCTCACGTCGAGAGGAAGTTGGTACAGTTTGCCAAGATCCTGACTGATAAGCCTCAGCGCGGTGATGTTCATCGGTGTTTTAGCCATGTTTAACCGCCTTACTCTCATCAGGGGTGTGAACCAGGCCGCTGAGCGTATCCAGCATGGACAGCATTTTTTGGCACATCCCGACGGGCAGAACCAGCATCAGGGCAAACATCACCAGCAGGTTACCAAAGGCATTGGCAAGAAAGTTGGTGATTTGCTGTGGGGTGAGTAACTGGAAATAGTTGTAGATGGCCGTACCCATAATGAACATCATGATCTCGTCACTCAACAGACTCAGAGCATCAGTCAGCTCTTCATTGCCTTGCTCTGCCATGGCTTTTAACTGCGCCAGACCCTCATCGTCAAAAAATGCCCGTAATTTTTCTGCGTACTTGTCGACATTAGTCAGCCACTTCCACACCTCTTCAAGGGTGGTGTAAAGCTGGGCAAGTTGAGAATACGCACCGTGCATAAACTCCGCCGCGGCTTGCAATACGTCGACATCAGGACCTGTCTCAATAAAACTCGCCCATTCAGCCCGCTGTGACATCTCCCATTTCTTAACCAGAAAGTCGGAGTATTCCTTAATCACCGCCTGATAGGATTGATATAAATGCGTTTTATCCTCCTCGGTAATATCGGGATTGACCAGCAGCAGATAGTCATATCCGATCTGGCAGGGGGGTAAGGTAATGAGCGCCTTACCGTCTTTATCGAAATTCAGCGGGCCGGGATCGCTGCTGGGATCCAGAGGGATGTCCTTGCTGGGATCAAGCCGTCTGGCATCAAGCCCAGCACGTGAGAAAGCGATCCTTTCATGGAGGGAGAGTGCGGGGCGTTTAACCAACTTGTAACTGGCGTTTGGAATGGGTACATAAAAAGTTGAGCGAAAAGCGTGGGTCAGGGTAATTTGCTGCTGCTCTTTACCGCAGGTCATGGCGACACCGATCGTGCTCTGCGTCAGTTCGGCATCCTGGTTTTTCATATCGCCAACGCGGATCCGCTGCTTCATGCTGAGTAATGGCCCGTAGAACCAGTCGCCGTTTTCCTTTTTATAGCGTTCAATCACCTGGCTGAAATCGGCGATCATCGCTGCATATTCGTCCTCTTTGTGCGGCATAGTGGGTAACGGGGGATTGCCTCTCATCGCACTGCGCCCAGCACTCAGTTTGCGTCGCAATTCGTAAACGTTATCCATTCGTCAGATCTCCATGATAATCAGGCGTGTTCGAGGGTGCGCAAGATCTCGGCCAGTAACTGGGGATCACGGCGGCGCTGCGGGGTAAGCAGCCGGCGTATTTTTTTATCCAGTATCGCGTCGGGCCAGCGGGCAACCTGCTCGGGGTAGTCCTGCCGCAGGGTCTGTTTGATGTTAAGCACCAGTGGCAACAGTTCCTCATCCAGCAGTGCATCTATCAGGCCCTGCGGCACACGCCACCAGGGGAATGACTGTAGCGGGGCATCGTGGATGACGGGGCAGGTGAAGGTGCGGCCATTGATCCAGTAATCGCTGAACACGGGGAGGATATCGGCCCAGCCGTCGCCGTAATACGCCAGATGGCCGGGAAAATATTGGCCATCCCAGTAACGGAAAAACACGGCTTTGCCGTCGGGCATCAACACCTGGGTCAGGCCGCGCAGATGGGCAATCAGGGTCGTCTGCGGTAAAGGGGAACGCGCCAGCCACCCCCAGTTGCGCAATGGTGTATCTGCCACCCAACGTAGAAAAGGGCTGGCGTCGCTGAGCGGGACCAGGAAAGGCATCACCTCAAACCAGTTGGCATAAGGGGTATCCGCATAGAGCCCGAACGGAGTCCGGCTGCCATCCTCACGGTAATAGGCCTTAACGGCATGCGCCCCCTGCGTATTGGCCAGGATGGCGTATAGCGGCGCACCCGCCGTTTTGTATACCCAGTCCTGTACGGTCTGTTGCATCTGCATTGCTCCTTGACGGCGATCCCCACAGCCTTCCTGTTGGCATTTTTCACACTAGAGTGACCAGGCGCTCCCCACTTGGAATAGATTCATAATAAAAAATAATGAGTAGTATTAGGCTGTGTCCCTCTATTGCACGCGAGCGCCGCTGGCAATTGAGGGAGACAGCCTAGGTGCCCGCTGGTGGAGGTATTACGCCGTAGCCTGATTGTTGATTCAACAGTGCGCGTATGGCTGAAAATACTAGTATTTTTAGCTGGCACAAGTAAAGGCAAGTTCTGTTAGAAATCTTGCAAAAACAGAGGATTACTCTAAGTAGACAGGGTCTGTATGATTAGACTTGCTGATATTTCCAACCGCTACCGATAGATTACAGAATTTTCTAACGCGCAGCTTTCGGGTTTATTGCAGAAGTCTTCTACACCGCAGTAGTGGCAGGGTTGGATACCGCAGGAAGTTAGGCTGTGTCCCTTAATTGCCCGTGGTGCCGTCGCAGACCCAAAAGCCCGTTATCAAGGCGGAGGGTGAAGAGCAGAGTGGCCCTCTGTTCAAGCCCGACAACACAGATAACGGGCTTTTGGGGCGCGACCCTTCGGGCTGGGGCCATTTGCGCGCATTGCTGCGTTGTTCGCCGCTTATTTGGGGCCACCAAACCTCACGGCTCACGCCTTGCTCTGCGCGCAAATGACCGCCAGCGGCGCTCGCGTGCAATTAAGGGACACAGCCTAGCTCCATGTCGATATCCATTGTCGATAAGAGTGTCTTATTCTTAAGTCTGCTTTCTCATTTTACCTTGCTACCTCAAGGTATCTCCAGAGTCAGCGTGGTTGACCCAGAAACCATGCCAGAGGTGGTGAAGTTATTGAGCATATTAAGTATGCTACGGATCTCAAAGGTTGTAGAACCCGCACTGACATTGATTTGATTCGAGCCTAAAATACCGTTGATCGCCAGCATAGAGCGTAACGTCCCCCCTGCGTCGCTGGCAAGATTAACAAATCCGTTATTGAGCAAGCTTAATTTCACGGTGCCACTCCCGCTTCCAGTACAGGAAATATTGCCATTGATCGTCTTGGTAGCCTTCCCGGTATTGTTCTTGATCTCTGCAATTGAAACGTCACCATGGGGGATAACAAAGTTGGAGGCGCTACCGAAAGTACAACTCAGCGGTGTGACTATCGGTGGTACCGTACAACCCAGGTTGTACTCATCAGAAATACCATAATCCTGATACTTTACCGAAGGGCAAACACCCTCCTTGACCAAACTGAGTGGCACTCTGAGCGTGATCACATCCTGCGTCCATTCGCCTCTATATTGGTAACCATTCCAGGTACAAAATGCGTAATAGGTCGGCCCAGGATAGCCATACCCCGGATAACCGATATACCAGGCGCCCCCCACTGCTGGAGGACCATTGCCAGAACACCCTACCGGAATCAACGGCCCAGGATAGTTGTAGGTAAAAATAACCTCACTGCCAGAGATTCGGGAACTGACAAAAAGCAATATATATGAGGCCCGGCATTCAGAGGTAAATATCAGTAAGGCAGTCATCAAAACAGACAACGTGGTTGGTATTTTTATCAACGAAAATATAGGCATCGCGACACCTGTCAAGCATTGTGAAATATAAAAACCGTTAATACCCTAAATAATTCGAGTTGCATTCAGACGGCAAACTTGTGAGTTCCCAATAGCATAAATAACTATGTAACTGGAGTGAACAAGTGCAGCCAACACGCAGGCAGCTTGAAGATTGACGAGTATATAAAGGAAATAACGGCGCTAGAAATACTCCAGAGTAAACGTTGCCAAAGCGCTAAAGGCTCCCGGTCTAATGGCCTTATTAATAAGTGCATTGGGTTCACCCCGGATATAGGCATTCAGCTTAATCACGTTATCGCCAGGTTGCAGTGAGTATTCCGCACTGCTCCCCAGCGGTAAGGCCTGCCCTGCTGGTGTTTCCAAGCCAATCGCTACGCCTCTGACCGTTGAGCCAGTGACCACCAGGTATTCAGTCAATGCGCTATTACGCGTTCCATCAAACTTTATCTTCACTTTATTTATTTGAGTAATATTGCAATTATTTAGAGACAACTCAAATAATGTTCCGGGTGTTCGCTGATTCTTATAAAGATACTGTTCATAAACCCGCCCCAGGTTGACAGAGATCCTATCTTTGCCAAGCGAGCAGGCTGGATCAATCAGCTCCCCGGAAAATGCCATATCAGCTGCAAATAGTGAATCGCTGCAGATGAGGATCCCCACAAGCAATAAAGCTGGCTTGAAAAAACCTTGTCTCATCACAGCCCCCCTGATTTATGGATAATCGACCGTCATCGTTGCCGATGCAGTAAAGGCTTGAGCGGATAAGGTACTTCCTGAGCGTTTTACCGGCACGGCATATAATACAGGCTTGGCCGTAGGGTTAAATGTCCAGGCGGTATTCAAGTTAATCGGCGTGGTTCCTTCCAGTAGTTGAATACCTAGATCACTCACTGAAGTTTGCAGGGTGCCCGCATAGGTAAATAACGATGGGGCTCCGCTAATCTTCATGGTGATTGGAACGGTGGCCGTGCAGGTCAGGGTATAATTCACCAACTGTTTTTTATAGGTTCCATCAACCTGTGTCGTCACGACATAACCGAAGGGCACGTTAATTGCCCCATTGTTGTTAATAACACACGGGGCGTTGACCAACTCACCGGAAAAAGACATGGTGGCATCAACCGCCTGCGCTGAATGGTTGATGGCAATGGAAGAAAACAACATCAGTAACACGCTATATTTTTTCATTTATAAACACTCCTGTTTCATGGTGATCCTACGGATATTCAACTCTCATCGTGGCGGATGCCGAATAAAAATTGGCGGCAACCAAGTTTGTGCCAGCGCGTTTCACCAATACGGCATATAGTTTGGGCCGGCTGGATGAGTGAAATGACATGGCCTGATTAAAAACCACTGGCGAACCGTCCTCTTTTAACAATTGCACCCCCAGATTTTGATAATTCAGCCCAGCCGTTACCAATGTGCCCTGCCCATACCAGGTTGCCGCACTGCTGGTGATAAGGGTCATCTTCAAATTGGCCGCGCTGCTACAGCTCACCGTATAGGGGATCAATGTTTTGCCATTAACCCCATTGACCTTATCGGTAACGATTTCACCCAGGCTCAATGGATTCACCCCGCTAACATCAATCGTGCACGGCACCATCGCGATGATATTCGCCGTTACCGTTAGCGTTCTGCTGTCTGCAGCTAGCGCGGACGAAACCAGCAGCGGCAGAGGAAACAACAGGTAAAGCACACGGCCCAAGGTTTTCATCACGTTGCTAACCACGCTTCTCCGGCGTTACCTGGCAGGTGCTGGTAACGCAGTTAAAAGACAGCGCCGGGCGACCACCGTAATCATTGACATAGGTCAGTACCGGAGCATTTCCCAATGAATTGGCGCTAACGCTGAGGGTTCCGCTGCTCTTCGGTGCCACCATCAGCGGCTCAAAACCTTTTATGCTCTGCGCCCCTTTTTTGCTGCTGGCATCCACGATAGTGACAAAATAAGGGGTGGGATTATTCACCTGATATTTGTCGCCCAGCCGCGTCAATGTGACTTTCTCCTGCCATGGCGTTGCCTGATCCGTTGCCGTAAGCTCAATGGCTTTCGGCCGGTAGAACAGCTTGATGCGCGTTTGCAGGGCGATTTGCAGGGTATTACCTTCGTTGCTGCGCGGCGGTACTTCGCGCAGGTTGAAGTAGAACACTGACTCCCGATCCTGCGGCAATTGGGTGACGGCAGGCAGGGCCTGTACTTTGATTTGGCTCTTGGCGCCCGGCTCTATGCGTTGGAGCGGCGGCAGTACCAGCAACGGGCTGCTTATCTTGTTGCCCTGAATATCTTCCAGCCAACCCTGTGCCAGATAGGGCTGCTGCTTGTTGTCGTTACTGACGCTCAGGCTGACAGACTTATCACTACCATTAAAAATTACCCGTGTACGATCGAGTGCTATGGCAGCCTGCACAGACTGGGTGCCAAGCGCGCCTAACAGTACGCCAACGGTTGCGGCCATAACGGCATTCATTTTCATCATGTTTCTCATTTTTTACGTTCTCAAATACCCTGTGCAGCACGGTGCTTCTGTGCTAGTGGGCCTGCTTACTCTCTGCCAGCCGACGGCAAGGCAGCAGCAGATCGGCCATTTTGTCGTCCGGCAAATTCTGTGGCAGCGAAACCGTGCAATGGGCGCTACCGCCCCAATTGACCGTCATCTCTTCGCCAAACGCCACTCCGCTTAGGTAGACGCTGCCTCCATCGCCCACCATGCCAAGGGTTCTCTGTTGCTGATTAACCACGGTGGCACCAAACGGTGGCGTCGTTCCTTCTGGCAGACGGATCACGGCCATCACTTTCTCACCGGCTACAACATCAAAACGGCGATAACCTATAGCACCTTCGGTCAGCGTCGCCTGGACAACTGAACTGATAGCTTCAGCCTTTTCAGGCAGTTGATTCAGGTCGATGCTGGCGTTATCACGGTAGTAGCTGTTAACGTCGGCCAATATCGCCTTACCAAATCTATTGCTGCGGGTATTGGCCAGACTGTTGCCGCGAATCGGGATCCCGGCGACGCCATCGGTATCCAGCAGTAAACGAGCCCCACCCAGTGTCCCGACGCGGTGCAGCCCGCCACCATTCATCGTCATGGTTGCCCCCCCCTGTAGTGACATGCCTAATGAGGTATAACGTCCCTGGGCATAGCTGGCGCTGGCGTTCATTAATGCACTGTCACCGTAGTGGTTATAAAAACCGGATAACCGCAGCCCATCGCGATCTGCTCCGCTACTCAACTGGTAGCTGTCATCGCCTTTAAGCTGGCCGAAATAACTCACCCGCTGGTCGTTGTTCTGCCGGGTATACGCACTGCTATAGCCAATCGTTCCACCATCGCCCCAAGGCAGGGATAACGATAAGAACGCGCCATCATCTGTGGTGTTGTTGTTGCGATTGCGATAGGCATTAATCGACAGGCTCAGGTTCTTGAAACGCCCAAAGTCGAAATAGCGTGCCACCGAGAGGCTGTAACGGTTGTTATCGCTACGATCCCAATAGGTTCGATGCTCATAGTTCAAATAGGCACTGACTCCTGACTCAAGGAATTGCTTGGTCAGGGAAACCGTATACATCTCCTTACTGTTCTGGGAGCGAACGCCGGTATTCCGTATGTCCACAAACTCGGACATGCTCATAAAGTTCTGTTGTGAAAAGCGATAACCAGCAAAAGCCACTTCACTGTCATAATCATCAAAGCGCTTTGAATAGCTGAGACGATATGAGTTACCGGACAACACCTTATTCTCGCTGTCCGGGCGAGCACGAGAGTGGGTCACATCAAAGGCCAGCGCACCGAACATCATCAGATCGCGCCCCAGCCCCGACGCGAGTGCGTTATATTGTTCCCCCGCTACACCGCCGCCATAAAGTGACCAACCGTTGCTCACACCCCAGGAAAACTCACCGCTGGTGAAGATCGGGCCAATGATATGGCGCTGCCTATCCGACGGACGCCCGGCAATCAGCTTGTAACGCACAGTTCCGGCCCGGGTCAGATAGGGAATATTGGCGGTACTGAGGCTGAATGACTGAACGCTGCCATCCTGTTCTTCCACGCGAACATCCAACTGACCAGAAACGGCACTGTTAATATCCTGAATACGGAATGGGCCTGCGGCCACCAGTGCCTCATAGAGCACCCGCCCCTGCTGGCTGATAATCACCTTGGCATTGGTACGGGCAATACCGCGTACTTCTGGGGCGTAGCCGCGCAGGTTTGGCGGTAGCATGCGGTCATCCGTCGCCAGGCTAACGCCGGTAAAGCGGAAGCTATCGAACAGGTTGGAACTCAAAAGCTGTTCCCCTACCGTCAATTGAGCTTTCAGACGGGCAATCGCGCGGTAAGCATAGAAGCGCTCCCAATCCCAGTTTTTCTCAGTCGGCAATTCACTCCCGGTGTGATGCACCATCTGGCTCTGCCAGTTGGCACGCAATCGCCAGGATCCCTGATTGACGCCCAATACGCCGTTACCACTCAGATCCTGGCTCTGGCTACCCGCTTGCCGTTCCTGCCGTTGGACCTGCGCATTAACGTTATAATCCAGCAAGATGCCTGGGATGCCATTATCCCAGCGTGACGGCGGTTCCCAGTCGGCAGACACATATTCCAGATAGGCCTGCGGAATGCTGATGTACAGCGTTGAGGTCGCCAGATCGCCACGCGCCTCCATCCCTTCAAGGCTGCCAAGCAGCAGGCACTGCCCTTGATGCCACCACTGCAGGTTGGATTGCGCCTGGGATTTGAGCCCCAACTGCTGAACCAGCGTAGGCGAGAGACAGGGCTCACTGCTTTGCGGATCATTTTCTGCTGGATAGAAGGCGATGTTCTGTTCGGGCAGATTCACGTTATTAATTTGTACTGCCATACTATATTCGCCGGGCATAATGTAGCCGCTGCGGGAAAACTGCCCCAGATCGATATTGCTACTGTCTTTTAAATCCATGACGTCGGTATTGAACTGAACCTCTTCCGCATTGCCCCAACAACTTCCCCCCCACAATGCAAGGATGATCAATCCACTCAGCAATCGAGGCTGAAAAGTTCGCAAAGAAGAATGGGAGGAGATCATCATCCGTTGACCTTTTATTATAGTAATTAATCTTTTATTTATTCAAAATATACTCGTCACACTTCAAATTGCCTGTGTGTTGACCTCACTTGCTCACTCCAGTCACATAATTATCTATGCTCCTGGGAACGCACAAGTTTGCCGCCCACATGCAACTCGAATTATTTAGAGCATAAGCACGATTACCAATTTTTATATGTGGCAGCGATGAAATATAGAATTCAACATACACTTCATACTTCAAGTAACTCGAATTTTTTGGGTATGCTCAGTAATAATCCATTTTAAAACTCACCAGAGAAGAATATTCCCCAGTATGCAATTGCCGGGAGTTGCTGACCAAACGGGCCGAATAATGCAAAGACATTTCTCCCGAGCTGAGCTGTCCGGTTGGTAAAGGAACGCCGGGTACGGCAATGCGCCCTTGGTTATCGGATATTTGCAGCGCTACTCCTGCGGCATTACCAATAATACCGAACTTGCCATTATCATTAAGGCCATCAAAAGTTATTTGAAAATAACGCCATTCAGGTAGTTGTTCATTGACTCTGAATAACAAGCAGTTTACCAGTTTTATAGTAAACGCATGTTCCCCACCTTGGCCTTCACGGATAATTTGCGTGGCCGGTAACAGCCCCATATCCAATGTCTGGTTACGGCTATCGACATCAATAGAACAAGGAACATCAATAATCGAGCCAGACAGATTGATATCCCCAGCCCAACACACAGTTCCATTCAGCAGGCACAGCAAAGGTATGGTTGCTAGAGCAGGCGTTTTCCATGACATAAACAACTCCGTGTGGCTGGCATGCTGCATACGGAATTCGCATCATCCGTATGCAGTATTACGACTACTTACTCATAGTTCATGATGAAGTTGGCTGTGGAGGTAAACGCCCCTTCCACAATCTGCGCTTCTGTTACGCCTGGGTTTGGCGTCAGATAGGCAGTGAACTCCAACACATTGCCATTACCATTGGTCAGAGTCTGCAGACTGGTTTTCTGGCCCAATGTCACTACGGCATTTGAGTAGTCGATCAGCTTAATGCTGGCACCTTTCGCCACGCCGGTGATACCCAGTAACCCATCGGATAATCCGGCGCCTGGCATTCCGCCCTGCGGGCCCGTGAAGGTAACGCTAACTTTATTGGGAACGCCTGAGGCATCAAGAGTACAGTTCAGTAACTTGATGCTGAATTTCCGCTCTGGGCCGTTAATACCCTTTACCAGACCTGGTTTAGACACTGCACCTAATTTTACCGTCTGTTTTTCGCTGTCTGGATCAATTGAGCAAGGTGTATCAGTGATAGACCCTTCAAATTTAACTTCTCCACCAGGTGCTGCTTTTGCAATAGATATAGAACTGCATACCAGCATCACAGCCAGCGCCATTTTATTCATCTTCATTTTTTGTCCTTAAAAAGAGTCATTACTGAAACCGGACGTTCCAGGTTTATTTATAATGGCAAGTAAATATATATACTCTAAATAATTCCAGTTGCATTAAGGCGGTCTTATAAATATCCAGGGACATAGATAACTATGTGGCTAGACTGAGCAAGCGCAGCCAACACACAAACAACTTGAAGTATGACGAGCATAAATACCTTCTCTTGATTACCACTGAGAAAGCCCGGCTATTTTTCACGTCACGGGCCCATTTGTCAAAAAAAAACCCAAAGGCAGCACACTCATCAATTGATTGATTTTTATAGTTTTTTTGCAAATAAAATTTAAGATCACCTTAATATTTAAAATTCTATTCCGGTACGGAAAACTTGTATAATAAATTAGATTTAAACTCCGCAATGAGTTTTTTTAATAGAAAAGTAGATTTTTAAATAACTCTTTTTAGCTTATTTAAATAAAGATAATAGCAAGTTTTGTATTAATAGGAGGAATATAGCATTGGTTAGCAAAAAATAGATATCGTCAAATATTAATAAGCCGTTATTATAGGCTGGGAAGAAAAAAGAAACGGCGAGCAACGCAAAAATGCGCGCAAATGACCGCCAGCGGCGCTCGCGTGCAATTGAAGGACACAGCCTAGTGCACCTACCGGCAATACCGACAATGCCAAGCCAATGTTATAGAGGCTGACCGGTAGCGTTGATAAGGCTTTATTGCTGCTTAATGCCTCCCCCACCAATCCACCCAGAGAGATGATGATCGGTGGTGAGGATGCCCCTATCGCCTGAAGAGCAAAAAGCAAATAAACATAGCGCTTGGTTTGCTCGCGGTAGGTGTCTCTCACTGATTCTGCGATAGCCGGTTCCACAATGGCTTTTCCTTGATTGGTTACGGTGCGTGCTCTGACTCGTATGTATAAAATAACCTCATGATTTATACTAAATAAAATTTTAAAAATTGATATTATTCCAACACATTAACTCCTTGATTTTTTTGGGACTCGAAGCGGGACAGAATAGCCTGGCACTGACGGCACGGCAACAGACGTTCCATGCGTAAGTCAACAAGGATGATTTTTCTAAACAACCACTAATCTGGTTTTGCGAACACTGATTATTGATGATATTAACGGCCAACCGGCCTGTTGAGGAACCAGTAAAACGGCAAGGCTAATCTGAAGCCGTATATTCTCTAGAGGTTCATCAGGCGCGGAACACTTTAAAAGCCAGGTCCGTTTTGTATGCTATTTAACACCCCGGCAATGCGGACAAATGCTGCTGGCAAAACTTGACGCAGGAGAATCACTTTGAAGAAGAGCGAACTTCCGACAAAAATTTGTACAGTATGCGGACGTCCTTTTAGCTGGCGGAAAAAGTGGGAAAATTGCTGGGAGGACGTGCGTAAATGCTCTGAGCGATGTCGGCGTCAGAAAGAGACACGCTGATAGGGGTTCCACGTCCGCATCGCCGATAATTCCGTCTTGCCTGTTAATCGACTTTTTGAGGCTTGAACAGAGTGGCCCTCTGTTCAAGCCCGACAACACAGATAGTGGGCCTTTGGGGCGCGCCCCGTAGGGCTGGGGCCATTTGCGCGCATTTCTGTGTTGTTTGCCGCTTAATCCTGCTGGCGACGGATTGACACCAGCAGAACAATTTTATCTATGAGCCGCCTAATAACTATTTCTTCGTCTTATTTTCCTTAATACGACATAACCGATTATTGTATATTTAACGTCAGTACCAGCGAGCCTCCAAATGAACCAGCTAGAGCGGCTGTTGTGGATAGTCTTGATGAAATAATATGATTGGATGCCCCTTGTGGCAGGGATATACTATTGCCAGCTTGTTTTCCATCTATACTGATTGTCGAATAAATATTATTCCCCAAGTATAATGAAGATACTGAAGAGGTTATTAGCGCGGTAGCAGGGCGGGTGCACGTAACCACAATAGATGTGCTGGCCACATTTCCAGAAACTTGTTCAGGGGATAGCCCTCCATGATTTATTGAGGCTGATGCGGATGCATCACATGACGTTACGACGGGTGGTGTTGTTGTTGGCTCAGGGCATGCATCAACGCCCGGAGGAGAATCTTGTAAAGTGCTATTGCTGTTGTTCCAGATCCCAATACATATACCAAACTTGTCAGGAATTTTTCCCGATGCAGAATTGATAACGCTGACAGAACCGTTTGCGCCATACGTTGAAATGAACTTATCATTCAGAGAATTCCATGTATCACCATACACTACAGGTACATAACGAATCGTGTTTTGCCCCTGTAAAAGCCAAATATTCGGTGAGCCAGGCAATGTATAGCGCATCCTTAATCCATAGGAATAGGAGGTACCATAGTAATTTACTGTACTATTGTTATTAATACTATAATTAGTCCCCCAAGAGTAATTTAAGGAGTATGTCGGTGGATCACCGCCTATTACCCGAAACTCCCATGTCTTGGGGTATACTTGTGCTGCGAGGCAAGATTCATAAAAAAATAACAGCATAAGAGCAATGATCTTTTTCATATGTTTGTTATACCAATAGTTATCGTTATACTCGTCATACTTCAAGTGCATGGGTGTTGGCTGCATCCGTTCGTATCAGTCACATAGTGGGCTATATTCCTGGCGACTCTCGAACTTGCCGCCTATATGCAACTCGAATTATTTAGAGTATAGAGCCTATCTCAAAAGGATTTTATTCCAGACAATGATGCTGCAAGCAAAATCCAGCATCGCCTCGTGGTTCTCGAGTTTATTTTCTCATCGCGTCAGCATGTGGCAAAAGCAATTCATCCAGCTATTCGATACCACATTACACATTGCTGCTCGCCGAAATATGACGCCATTGCCGACACCACCAGTCATCAGCCTGTCGCCGCACACTTTCCAGTGTTATCGACATGGCGTTCTCCAAAGACCTGCTACTGGTAATCAAGCGCAAAGGTCGCCGTCGCACTGAACGGACCCGGTACGATACCTCGACTGCTTTGGGCTTGCGGCTCCGCCTGTACATACGCCTGCAGCCATAACACCATATTGCCCGCCGTCAGCTGCGTCACAGGTCCCGATACATTGAGCGGCAATGCCTGTCCGCCCTGCGTCTCCATCCCTATCGCCACCCCGCGGGCCACGCTCGTCCCGCCCAGCGCCAGTAACCCCGGTAACGGCACACTCTCCGTGCCGCTGAACTTCAACTTCACTCCCGTCATCACCGACGTGTCGCAGTCGTCCAGGTGCAGCGAGAACGCCCGGCTCGGCGTACGTGTGTATCTGTACAGGTACTTGTCTATCACTGAACCAAATTCCAATACCACCGCCTCGTCACCCGGCCGCAGCGTACAGGGCGCATTCACCAGCGTCCCCTTGAACGCCAGGTTATCCACCGCCTGCGCAACAGGCGTTATCAGCAGCGCTGCCAAGAACAGCCGCGTCCGCCATACCTCATGCCATTGCTTCATTGCCACGCTCCTATTGGTAATCGGCCAGCAGCGTCGCTCGCGCCGTAAAGTTCCCCGGACTCGGCGGCTGCACCGGGTCCGCTACCGGCACCGCAATCAGCGTCGGCAGATTGCCGAGGTCGATACTTCGCGGCGTGTTCAGGGTAAATGCCACTCCCGCCAGCTCCAGGTGAATACCCAGCCCCATCGCGTTAGTTTGTATCGCCGCACTGTCAAAATGCGTCGGCGTACCGGTCACGCTCAGCCGCACCGCCCCCGGTGCGCTGCAGACTATCTGGTAAGGCACCGTCTTGCGGTAGTGCGTCATGTCCAGGTTGCGGATTATCACTCCGTCACCAAAGTCCACCTCTATGAGCTGGTTGTTGTTGATGCTGCACGGCAAAGACTCCACCACCGTACCGCTAAAGTTCACCTGTACCGCCTGCGCTTCTCCGTTCAACAGCCTCAGACACAGACACAGCACCAGGGCAACCGCGTTGTTTCTCATCGTCCATGCCCTCACTGGTAATCCACCAACAGCGTCGCCATCGCGGTAAATGCGCCCCCGTTCAGGGTGCTTCCGCTGGCCTTCACCGGCACCGCCGTCAGCACAGGACGCGCCGGGTCAACAAAGCTCAGCCAGCTGTTCACCGCCAGCGGACTGCCGTTACTACGCAGCGCTAGCCCCAGGTTGCTCTTGCTGGTTGCCAGCACCTGCGGGTTGAACCCCGCTCCGCCACCCTGCAACTGCAGCCGCAGTGACGTTGACGTCGCCCCCGTGCAGTCCAACACGTACGGAATGACCTGGGCATAGTTCACCCCGTCCACCCGGCTGGCCAGCAGATCATGACCAAAACTCACCGTGATATTGCTGTTGCCGTTAATCACACACGGCGGAGGCACCACTAAGGTACCGCTGAAATTCACAATCACCGCCTGCGCCGGCAACGTGCTGCCAATCACCATCAGTAACGTTAGGGCGCACCCTATCACCGCTCTCTGTCTCATAGCACCTCCACCAGCAGCGTCGCCGAACTGCTGAACGCCCCGCCCGGTAAAGTCGCCCCAGGCCGCTTCACCGGCACCGCCTTGATGGCCGGTGGCGTCGCCGAATAGGTAAACTGGAACCACTCATCCAAATTCAGTGTGCTGTTGTTCGGCTTCAACAGCCGTATCCCCAAGTCCGTTATATTGGTCGCCAGCACCCCGCTGGCAAACGAACTCACCCCGCCCTGAAAGCGCAGCCGCAGCGTCGATGGGTTGCCGGTACAGCTCAGGGTAAATGGCACTGGGGTGGTATAGTTGCTGCCGTCGATATTGGTGGTCTGCAAGGCGTTGCCAAAATTCACGTTTATCGTGCTGTTACCGTTCAGCACGCAGGCAGGGGCCGCCAGCACTGAGCCAGTGACAAACACCGTCACGTTCGCCGTCTGCGCCAGCGGAGAGAACAGGGCCGCCAGTGCCACACCGGCTAGCCGTGCTGTCTTGCCGAACTCGCTTCTCTTTTCCATGATGGTCTCTCGTGCTTCCGTTACGGTTTCCCCGCCAAGGGTTACTTGTCGCGCTGCGTCTCATCCACCTTGCAGTTCGTTCCGCCACAGCGGAAGGTCAGCGCCAACTGCCCGCCATAGTCGCTCACGTATACCAGCACCGGGGTCGCCCCCAGCGCAGTCGCACTGCCACCCAGCCTCGTACTGCCCTTCGGCGGCACCATCAGCGGCTCAAATCCCTTCACCACCTCGCCCCCCTTCTTCGCACTGGCCCCGACCAGAGTCACAAAGTACGGCGTCGGGTTGTTCACCGTGTAACCGTCACCTGCTTTGCTTAGTGTCAGTTGCTCTTGGAAGGGCGTCGCCTGCTGCTTCGCCGCCGCCTCCGCCAGGGCCGCCGGGCGGTAGAACAGCTTGATGCGCGTCTGCAGCGCTATCTGCAGCACATTCGGCTTGTCACTCTGCGGCGGGATTTCACGCAGGTTGAAGTAGAACAGCGATTCCCGGTCCTGCGGCAGTAGGTTCGCCCCCGGCATCGCTTGCACCTTCACCTGCGTCTGCCCCTTCGGCTCCACCCGCTGTACCGGTGGCAGCACGGTAAACGCACTGGTCCCCTCCAGTTTGATGCCCTGCGCATCCTCGAGCCACCCCTGCGCCAGGTACGGCAGTTCCGGGTTCTGGTTACGTACCGTCAGGCTCACTGACTTCTCGTTGCCCGGAAACACTACCCGCGTCCGGTCCAGGGCGATAGCCGCCTGTGCCGTCGGCAGCACCGTGCTCACCGTTAGTCCAGCCAGCAGGCTCGGTAAAAAAATACGTTTTAGGGTCATTTTCTTGCTCTCTGTGTTCGCTAAACTTTGGGTATTCGCTGTGCTGTCTCTATTTGTTGTACTTTCTGTGTTCTCTACACGTGTCCTGTGCCATCAGTGTCCCCAGTCTCCTGTCCACTACCCTTTCACACAGGGCAATAACAGCGTATTCATCAGGCCCGCCGGGATAGACTGCGGCAACGTCACCCGACACTGTTCCTGATTGTCCCAGTGCACTGTCAGCGTCTCGCCCGGTTGCAGACCGCTCATGAACACCAGGCCGCCGTCGGTCACCAGCCCTGCCTCCTGGCGCTTATTGTTCAGCACCGTAGCCCCGAACGGCGGCACCGAACCGTCAGCCAGACGGAGAATCGCCATCGCCTTCTCACCAGCCACCACCTCAAAGTGACGATATCCTATCGCCCCTTCGGTCAACGTACCTTGTTGCACCGAGTTGGTGGCTTGAGCGTTATCCGCCAGCTTATCCACATCAATACGCACACTGTTGCGGTAATAACTGCCCACATCTGCCACCACCGCTTTGCCGAAGACGTTGGAGTAGACTGAACTGCCATAGCCCCCCACCGGCACCCCGGCCACGCCATCGGTATCAATCAGCATGCGCGTCCCGCCCAGCATACTTGTACGGTGCAACGCCCCGCCTTGCGCCGTCAGGGTCGCGCCGCCCATCAGTGACAGCCCTATCGAGTTGTATTCTCTGCCCCGCACGCTGGCTGTCCCTTCAATCTGTGCCAGTGAACCGCGATGCGAGTAATAGCCGCTCAGGTCAGCATCACCGCCCGTCACCCCGGCCCGCAGTTGGTAGGTGCCGGCATCCCCCACCCGGTCGAAGTAACTGACTGCGTTGCTGTTCGCACCCGCTGCATAAGACCCGCTGTAGCTAACTGACCCCGAATTACCCCACGGCAACGACAGCGACAGGTACATGCCGTCATCCTTGGTGTTGCTGAAGTTGTTACGATATGCCGTCAGCGATAGGTTGACGTTACGGAAACGCCCGATGTCGAAGTAATGCGCCAACGACAGGTTGTAACGGTCACTGGTGGCCTGGTTCCAATAAGTCTGGTGGTTGTAGTTCAGGTTGGCGCTCAGTCCTAGTGAGGCGAACTGCTGGTTGAAGGAAATGGTATACATCTCTTTTCCCCGCCTCGGCGTCACCCCAGTGATATCGTTTTTTGCACTCAGATAATCGGCCATCGACATAAAGCGGTTGTCAGAGAAACGATAGCCCGCGAAGGTTACCTGACTGCCGGTCTCGTCAAAGCGTTTCGAGTAACTCAGTCGATAAGATCCGCCCACCAAGGTTCCCTGCTGCGGCAACCTGGCGCGCGACTGCGTCACGTCCGCTGACAGTGCACCAAAGGCCATCAGGTCTCGCCCGAGCCCTAACGACAGCGCCGAGTAGTTCTCGCCCCCCAGCCCACCACCGTACAGCGACCAACCGTTGCTCACGCCCCAGGAAAACTCTCCGGTGGCAAACAGCGGCCCGTTGACCTGATGTTGCCAGTTGGAAGGCCGCCCCGCCGCCAGTTTGAAGCGCATCTGCCCTGGCCGGGTGAGGTACGGAATGGTGGCGGTATCGACCTGGAACTGCTGCACACTGCCATCGGCCTCTTCGACACGCACATTCAGCACGCCTGAGACCGCACTGTCCAGGTCCTGAATACGGAACGGACCGGTAGCGACCAGGATTTCTTTGATGACTCGCCCTTGCTGGCTGATGACTACCTTGGCATTACTGCGGGCCACACCGGTCACTTCCGGCGCGTAGCCGCGCAGGTTCGGTGGCAGCATGTTGTCGTCCGAGATCAAAGCGGCACCAGTAAAGCGAAAACTGTCAAAGATGTCGGAGTTGAGGAAGTCCTCCCCCACTGTCAGCTTGGCGCGTAACGGCGCAATCGCCCTGTAGGCGGTATACTGCGTCCAGTCAAAGCTCTGTTCACTCGGTTGCCCCGAGCCGGTTTTGTGTGAGATGCGTGTCTGCCAACTGGCCCGCAACCGCCAAGAGCTCAGGTTAGCCCCAGCCACCCCGTTACCCGACAGGGTATTGGTCTGCTTGTTATCATTACTTTTCTGGCGCTGGGTCTGCCCGTTAAGGTTATAGTCCAGCAAAATACCAGGAATGCCTTCTTCCCAACGCGACGGCGGATCCCAGTTCTCACTGCTGTACTCCAGGTAGGCCTGCGGCACGCTGAGGGTCAGAGTGTTGGTGCCTAAGTCTCCCTGCGCCTCCATCCCCTTAAGGCTAGCCACGTCGAGGCACTGGCCCTCATGCCACCAAGTCAGCCCTTTCAGGGCGGCATCGGTCAGCCCCAACTGCTCAACCAGTTCCTGTGTCAGGCAGGCCTCGCTGCCTTTGGGGTCATCGTCCGGCGCTAGAAATGTCACCGGCCGCACCGGCATCACCATGTTGTTAAGGTTGATCGCCAGTTCGTAGGTGCCTGGCAGAATGAAGCCCTTCTGGGTAAACTGGCTTAAGTCGATGTTGCCCCGGTCTTTGAGGTCCAGAACGTCCGTGTTGAAGCGGATGTCTCGCGCTTGGGTCACGCTCACCGCCCCGAGCAATACGCCGGTCCCGAGCCCCGCCTGGCACAAGATGGCTAGTAGCGAGCGGGAAAAGTAACGTGCCATGAAGAGAGTCCCTTTAGTAATAATCCATTCTGAACCGGATGGCCGAATAATATTCCCCGGCCCTGAGCGGCATCCGGCTGGCCACCAGGCTTACCCGATAGTGCAGCGTCGGGTCCCCCGGCATGAACGCCACTGGCAAGGTTTCCCCCGGCATGGCAACCTGGCCGCGTGCATCCTGTATCCGCAGCGCCACTCCCTGGGCAGTGCCGGCCACGCCAAAGTGTTCACGGTCCCGTTCACCGTCAAACATCATCACAAACCGTTGTCTATCCCGCTGCCCCAGGTCTGGGCGTGGCAGGAGACAGTCCACCAGGCGGATGGCAAAGGCCTGTGCAGGCCCTTGCCCCTTGTACGCCAGTTCTTCAATCGTCAGGGTATCGACCACCACGGTCTGGTTCTGGTCTCCCACATCGATGGTGCAAGGGGTATCGAAGATGGCGCCTTCCATGCTGACGCTCCCGCGTCCGAACTCACCCGCAGACAGGGCACTCCCGGAAAACGTCAGAGTGCAGCACAGCAACAGGGAAGGCACTACGACATTCATCCTGTTCATTGACTCACTCCCTGTGGATAGCGATAGAGGAAGAAACCTGCGGCGAACACCGCAGGTTGAACCTTGCCGTCATGGGATACGCTCCATCAACGGCAAGGACGGCATGGCTTACTGGTAGTCCAACACAAAGTTGGTCGGCACCTGGAAGCTGCCCGGGACGATAGTGGCGCTGGCACCGCCGCCTTTCAGAGCTGCGGTGAATGCCAGAGTATTGTTGCCGTTGATGACGGTTTGGGCAGAAGTTGGGGTGTACAGTTTGACCTTATTGCCATCCGCTTGCGACATCAGGATGTAGGCCCCTTGCGCAGAGCCAATCAACCCCAGGCTGTCGGTATCATAGGAAGAGCTTGCACCAGTAAACGTCACGCTAACCCTGTCCTTGGTGCCTGGAGTAGCAATCACGCAGTCCTGCAACTCGATGGTGAACGGCTGCGGGGTGGACATGCCGGTATTGCCGTTGGCAGCCAGGGCCACGTTGGATACCGCACCTAGCGGGATAACCTGATCCAGTGAGCCTGGGGCGATAGAACATGGTGCATCGATGATGGAGCCGGTGAAGGTGATTTTGCCGGATCCTTGGTCTGCATTGGCGAACGCACTCATACCCACTGTCATTGCGATTGCGGTGGCCAGTGCCATGTTAGTCAGTTTCATACTTGTTCATTCCTTTAGAACGTTAATTAACGAGTTATGTCAAAGTGCATTCACTATTTAATGGTATGCCTTCAGCCAACAAGGGACGGGAAACATTCCTGCCAAAGAGAGAATGCGTCATTGACGCGAATCCTTTCAGGTTGGTATAAAAAGGGTCCTTCCTTTTTATGAAATTAGAGTGCTCAGATGAATAAACGGAGGGCCGACAATAAAGTAAAAAATAAGAAAATCCGTTTATTATGACTATCCACGCGCATCTACACCAGGAGCGCTAAATTATATTCAATGGAAAATTCCTAAGAAAAAATCCTAATTTCATAAAAATAATAGCTTGAGATTAACACTATTTATTCAGATGGTTCCTAGTCATTATTTCGGGGCTAATTATTGCCGCTGATTTTTATTTTTAAAAGTCTTTTTATATAAACATCGTAATTTCGCCATAATAAACTTACTTTCTTCATTTATTCATGTGGTCGCGACTTTTACGCTCGCTATAAATCAACAAATAAGAATAATATTCTGTTTATAGTTGTTATAGCGATCTTATTGATCGATGAAATGTAATTTGGTAATTTAATACTCTGCATTAGTGTGGGTACAGGCAAAATGCCAGGTAACTGACACTGGGTATATGAAGGTTAAGGCAAGACCCACATTCTGGGGTTTCTCCCCCTGCAGGAGAAACAGTCGCAAGACTGATTAACAAGGATGAAAAACATGAAAAATCAATGTAATAAAAGCAGGAAAATGGAGCGAATTCTGGTGGCTTTACAGACTTTATGCAATTTTAACTGCCCCACAGCTATGTTACCCCCACCACAGATGCAATGGCCTAAGACACGACATATCGCAGACCTCTGTGATATGGACATTTATACATCCCGACGTTATTTGATGAAGCTGGTAAAAAATGACAAGGCATATATGTCTACCGGGTTAATCAATAACAGCCTGCGCTGGTATATTGCTGCCCCGGTCTCTTTTCCATGTGAGATAAAAACCAAATGACAAAACCGCCATCGTAAAAGATGTTTAACCATATAAATGAATTTCTGGAGTTGGAGAATCAAAATGAGATTGCATATCGTTATTGCCCTGTGGGACAGTAACCAATTCTTTATACAAGGTATGCAGCATATTCTTCAGACCTATTTTCGCAGTAAGGGGGTGCACGTTATCTTTATGCCTTTTGCGCGCGAACATGTTGTCGACTTGAATAAGGCGGACCTGATTGTCGAGGGGGCAATGACCCGGGACAGCATCGGCTACGAGCGTCATAAAATAGTTATCGCCCGAAGTGACATGTTATGGGGAGGGAGGCGAGGAGAAATCAACTTCCGTGAAAAACCGGAGGCCGTGATACGCCTGCTGGATGAATTGCTCAGTTCCGCCCCGACAGCCCCCCCCCATCATAACGTGAGGTATCCCAAAATCAGTGCTCGAGAGCGCGATGTGTTGCTGGGTATCGCAGCAGAACTGACCCCTTATCAGATAGGCAAAAGATTGCAAATTAGTGTGAAGACCGTCAGTCGTCATAAGAATACTGCCATGCGTAAGTTAGGATTCAAACGCACGCATGACCTGTATAACTGGTTACTGCAAGGCGGCATAGCCTTGGGAGGAGAGAGGCTGGGGATCTAATCCCGACACTTCAATTATCTTCAGGAGTTGCGCAAAACGGTGGGCTGGCTAGCAGCACCTATTGTGTTACGATCATGGTACTGCGTCTGGTGACAGAACCATTATCAGGGTGAAAAACACTGCATCGCTTGTGACACCGGGATATACAGCATTGAAGAAGAAGGCGTGAGAAATACACTTGAACCCTCTGTTGAGATTATGGCATTTCCCAGAATTTTCGACCTGAAGCCAAAGATCGCCACCACCATTCCCCTTATGACTTTCCTCGAACATGATTATAGAAGCGGCCACGTTCATCAGACGCTGCCAAGAAATCGAACTGCCCTGGCTCAGAAGCATTTGCGGCTGGCATGATATGGCTTGTAAATACGCCGATTTCGCTTCCTGTTGCTCTCTGCTGGAAACCAGAAATCTGTCAGGCGCTGTGCACCACCTCAATACCCAATGCAAATTGGCTTCCGCTTATCGTAAGCCGTTGATAAAGTAACCGATGGGTAGGCGGAGGGAAAGCAGCATGGTCGAACGTATTGATTACCAGATTGAAAAATATAGCTTTGCGGACGTTAATGAAACGCCGCGTATTGCCCAGCAGTGGAACGAAGTCATCGAAGAATGCCGTCGGGTTAGAGCTGGAAGTGCCGAACGTCTGCGTATCGCATTGCTGAATGTGGATTATGTCACCAGCTTTGAGCTGCCCTTTCGTTTGCTGTTGGTGCGTGCCCCGCAACTGATTGCCGATCTGCGTGATGAATTGCAACTCAGTCGGAAAAGCGCCGTGTTTAACGGCAGGCGTTTTGGTTGTGTTTACAGCGTGAAGTCTGATTTGAGTAAGGTACCGGATGAATTTCAATACCGCTTATCAACCCGTATTTTCCGGGAAGGATCTTCAGGCGATACCGCTGCGCCTTACCGGGAGATTGCCAAGGAAATTAAAATGCCGCGTGAGCGGCTTAAGCGGGCGCTGGAAAATGGACTAGCGGTGACGGCGCTGGATGGTCTGTTTTGGTTCGGTATGCAGCGGATCGCAGCCGACGTAGCGGTGCTGAGAAAAAAGGGGATGCGTATGACGACCTCAGAGGTACAGGTATGGGACAGTCTTACCGATACCCTCCGCCCCGTACCGGTATACCGTTGATGAGACTCACCCTACGGGCCAGCGCAGGCGCTTTTCAAATCGCTCTTTGACCGATTTGTCACTGCGTTGCCGCCTTCATGCAACTCGAATTATTTAGAGTATATAGAATTGTTTCTGAGCACCTAAACATGATTAAATCCACTCAATGGATTTTTTCAATCACCTCCACTGGGTTGAGAATTAAGATGACGTGGTACAAAAATAGGATTTTTCTCAGCTCTGTTGTCCTTATAATCGGTATCAGCATTTATTTTATCTTTACAGTAAGTGCAAACAGACCAGCCCATAGTGATACTCCCCCAGAGAAACAGGCTGCACTTACCGTTAATGTCGAAGTACCCCAACAACAGAATTTACCACGCCAAATCAATGCCAATGGTAATATTGCCGCCTGGCAGGAAGCGATTGTCAGTAGTGAGGCAGATGGCTTACGCCTGGCTGAAATTTACGTCAATGTAGGCGACCGCGTTGGTAAAGACCAACTCCTTGCGCGTTTTGATCCCGAAACCGTCGCCGCTGACCTTGCCCAAGCAGAGGCTGCTTTAGCAGAAGCTCTGGCGAATAAAGACGAAGCCAGCACTAATGCACAACGCGCGCGCCAACTGAAGAATACCGGTGCACTCAGCGAATTGCAGATCGACCAATATCTCGCCGCCGATAAAACAGCCCGTGCTCGCGTCCAACAAGCTAAAGCGCAAGTTCAATACCAGCGGTTGCGGATGGAAAAAACGCGCGTGCTGGCCCCAGACGACGGTATTATCTCATCGCGAAGCGCAACTGTTGGTCACGTCGCCAACCGTGGCAACGAGTTATTTCGGCTGATCCGTCAAGAGCGCCTGGAATGGCGCGCAGAACTGACCGCAGCAGAATTACCCTACCTCAAACCGGGTATGAGTGCCGTATTGCGCACCACAGCAGGAACCGAGATCACTGGCCGCATCCGCGCCCTGGCCCCAGCACTCGATCTGCAAACACGCAACGCCATCGTCTATGTCGATATCACCCCAACGCAGCAACAACAGCTCGGGGTGAAAGCGGGTATGTTTGCCCAAGGTGCGTTCCACGTCGGTGATATATCGGCGCTCACCGTTTCACAATCCGCTCTCGTCTCACGTGAAGGATTTCACTACCTTTTTGCTGTTAATGAAGCGGGCAACGTCAGCGAAATTAAAGTCGAAATTGGTCAGTTACATCAAGGGCGGTTTGAGATCCTCAGCGGTCTGCGGCCTGATATGCGCATCGTTACCAGCGGTGCCAGTTTCCTCAATCACGGCGAAAGAGTGCGCGTTAACCCCCTCCCCACCGGGGAAGCCGCACAATGAATCTCTCCACCTGGTCTATACGTAATCCCATCCCCGCAGCTATGTTGTTTGTGCTACTCACCGTCGCTGGGATCATCAGTTTCAGTAGCATGAAGATCCAACAGTTTCCAGATATCGAGTTACCCATGGTCACCGTCAGCGCCGCCTTGCCGGGCGCTTCGCCTGAACAGTTGGAAAACGACGTGGCGCGCAAACTGGAGGACTCCGTTGCTTCCCTGCAGGGGCTAAAACACATCTACACCAAGATCTCCGAAGGCAGCGTTGTGATGACGCTGGAATTTCAACTGGAGAAACCAGTCCAGGAAGCCGTGGATGATACCCGTTCGGCAGTTCAGGGTGTGCGCTCTGATCTACCCAGCGATGTCCGTGATCCTGTTGTACAACGCGTCAATCTGGCCGGAACTCCTGTGCTGGTTTATGCGGTGCGCTCAGAACATTTGGACGAAGAAGCACTGTCATGGTTTGTGGATAACACGCTGGTGCGCAGCTTGCAGGCGATCCGCGGCGTCGGGGCCGTCAAACGAGTCGGGGGCGTCAATCGTCAGGTCCAGGTCGTGCTCGATCCGTTAAAGCTACAAAGCCTGGGTCTGAGCGCGGCACAAATCTCGCAACAATTGCGTTTAGTGCAGCAGGATGCCCCCAGTGGACGAGCCGAGCTTGGCAACAGCGAACAGACTATCCGCACCCTAGGAGGGCAGCACTCCGCCAAAGAGATCGCTGCACTACAGATCCCGCTTATCGATGGGCGTTACGTTAGCCTTGATCAACTCGCTACTGTCACAGATTCTGTGGCTGAAGTCCGCGCTTCTGCCTTTGTTGACGGTAAGCCAGTCGTTGGATTTGAGATCGTGCGTAGCCGCGGGGAGAGCGAGGTAGAAGTTGGCGACGCCGTGGAAAAAGCTTTGGAAAAAATTAAGGCAAAATACCCACATCTGATTTTCACCCAAGCATTTGACTTCGTCAGCCCAGTCAAAGCGGAGTACAACTCATCACTCAATCTGCTGTATGAAGGCGCGTTGTTGGCGGTGTTGGTCGTCTGGTTTTTCCTACGCGAATGGCGGGCTACTTTTATTTCGGCAATGGCACTGCCCATGTCAGTGATCCCGGCCTTTTTTGGTATGGCCTTGCTGGGGTTTTCTATCAATGTGATCAGTCTGCTGGCACTGTCGTTGGTGATCGGGGTTCTGGTTGATGACGCGATTGTCGAGATCGAAAACATCGTGCGCCACCTGCGCAGTGGTAAATCCCCCTATGAAGCTGCGATAGAAGCCGCTGATGAGATTGGCTTAGCAGTGATTGCGACCACTTTTACACTGATCGCCGTTTTCCTTCCTACGGCGTTTATGAGCGGTATTGCAGGCAAATTTTTCAAAGAGTTTGGTTGGACGGCGTCGATCGCAGTTTTTGCTTCGCTGGTCGTTGCGCGCATTCTTACGCCAATGATGGCCGCTTATATGCTCAAGCCTATAGTGGGAGGCGATCGCGATCCGGCCTGGCTCACCCGCTATTTACGCATCGTCAACTGGTGTACTCATCATAAGGTCAAAACGCTGCTTTCTGTCGGGCTATTCTTTATTGCATCGCTGATGTTGATCCCCCTGCTACCCTCTGGATTTATGCCGCCAGATGATAACTCGCAAACTCAAGTGTCTGTTGAGCTGCCGCCAGGATCGACGTTAACCCAGACTGAAGCGATGGCTGAACAGGCTCGTCAGTTGCTCCTCCAGGTACCTGAAATACGCAGCATCTATACCACTATTGGCGCCGGAAGTGCGGGAAGTGATCCCTTCTCCTCTGCCCTGGTTGAGCCGCGTAATGCGACCTTGACCATCCAGCTCATTGCGCGCAATGAGAGGGAACGTAAACAACATATTGAAGCACGCATCCGCAATCTATTGGCACAACTGCCCGGGGTGCGAACCAAAGTGGGCCTAGGTGCATCTGGAGAGAAATATGTTCTGGTGCTCAGTGGCGAAGATCCGCGCAGTCTGGCTTCCGCCCAACAGGCGGTGCTGCGCGATTTACGCACTATTCCAGGGTTGGGAAATATCGCTTCTACCGCCAGCCTTGTCCGGCCTGAAGTGGTCATTCGTCCTGACTTTGCCCGCGCAGCCGATCTGGGGGTCAGCAGTGCCGCTATCGGAGAAACGCTGCGGGTCGCCACGTTGGGGGACTATGACATGTCGTTGCCAAAGCTGAATTTGCCCCAAAGGCAACTGGACATCGTGGTGAAACTGGATGATGCAGCGCGGCAAGATATCGAAACATTAAAACGTCTTATTATCCCCGGCACTAAAGGCCCGGTGATGCTCAGCCAGGTTGCAGATATCGCGATCGCAAGCGGGCCTGCGGTGATCAACCGCTACGATCGCTCGCGCAATATCAATCTGGAGATAGAACTTTCCAATGTTCCATTAGGTACCGTGGTAAGTGAAGTTAAAAAACTGCCCTCAATACAGAATTTGCCTGCCGGGGTGAGAGTGGTAGAAGTAGGCGATGCTGAAACCATGAGCGAACTCTTTGCCAGCTTTGGGTTGGCCATGCTGATCGGTATTCTCTGTATTTACATTGTATTAGTGCTGTTGTTCAAACATTTCCTACACCCGGTGACCATCCTTGCCGCACTGCCTTTCTCTTTAGGTGGAGCCTTCGTCGGCCTGTTAGTCGCTGGGCAAAGCTTGTCAATGCCTTCGCTGATTGGGTTGATTATGCTGATGGGGATTGCCACAAAGAACTCTATTTTGCTGGTGGAGTACGCCATTGTTGCGCGGCGTGGCAATGATGGCAGCGACGGGCGGCCAGCCGTGGCTGCCAAACCGCGCCAAGAGGCACTGATGGATGCCTGCCATAAACGTGCGCGCCCTATCATCATGACCACTGTTGCCATGGGGGCAGGTATGTTGCCAATTGCAATAGGGCTAGGCAATGCCGACCCCAGCTTCCGTTCACCGATGGCAATTGCCGTGATTGGCGGCTTGTTGACCTCAACAGTGCTGAGCCTGCTGGTGATCCCGGCGATATTTTTATACGTTGATGACTTTAGCCAGTGGTGTTACCGCAAATTCATTAAAAAGCCGTCTTAGCGGGGATGAAAGCGGGTCATTGAATGGCCCGCTCAGACCCAAGAGTTTCAATCCGCTAGCAGAACTAAAACCACCCCCAGCTTGCATGATGCTAATGGGGTAGTTATAGCTCCAGGATCTCTTGAACCCAATCACGCCAACACTCGCTGCCAAGCGGGGATTCAATGAGGGAGCCTTTACAGGCCCCCATCGGGATCACACTTTTCATCTTTCGGTATTCACTTACAAAGATCAGGTGTTATCATTCACTTCGTAAATACCTTTCAACTCTACCCGAGGCTTTGATGCTGGAGAATGTAATCATCCGATAATCAGTTTCCCGACCTTTCAGGCCGGACTGATTATCAATGCGCCGAAATCGAATGCGGACACCGCTGTGTGTTTGCACGTTTTGCACATGATGATTAAACAGGTTTTCCAGTATGAATTTATCCCGTCAGGAACAACGTACCTTACACGTTCTCGCCAAAGGTGGACGTATTGCGCATGTCCGCGATACCTCCAACCGCGTCACATCCGTTGAATGCTACAGCCGCGAAGGGCTGTTGCTCACCGACTGCACGCTCGCCGTCTTCAAAAAACTCAAAACCAAAAAGCTGATCAAGTCCGTCAACGGTCAGCCCTACCACATTAACACTACCGGGCTAAACAACGTTCGCGCCCAGCCCGATAACCGTTAAGGAGAGCTTTATGAATATCGGCACCTTTATTTCTTCACCCGGTTGCCCGCTACTGTCAGCGGATGAAAGCAAAATCCCCTGGGACGGGCCGGCCTTCAGCCAGCGCATGCTTGATGAAGGCAAACTCTTTGCCCAGTTGGCTGAAAAATCAAAATCTCCGGAAGGGAGCCCCCTAAGTATGCAATTTAAAAAAGGAATTAATTAATGGATATCCCACGCATTTTTACCATTAGCGAAAGCGAACACCGCATTCATAACCCATTCACGCCGGAAAAGTACGCCACGCTGGGCCAGGTGTTACGCATGAAGCCAGGCACCCGCATTCTCGATTTGGGCAGCGGCTCAGGTGAGATGCTCTGTACCTGGGCGCGCGATCATGGCATTACCGGCACCGGCATCGACATGAGCCCGCTCTTTACCGCGCAGGCAAAGCTGCGCGCAGACGAGCTCGGCGTCAGCGAACGCGTGCATTTTATGCATAACGATGCGGCTGGTTACGTCGCGGACGAAAAATGCGACGTAGCGGCGTGTGTCGGCGCGACCTGGATTGCGGGCGGCGTAGCCGGGACGATGGAACTGCTGACAAAGAGCCTTAAGCCCGGCGGAATGATGCTCATCGGTGAACCCTACTGGCGTCTGGTCCCTGCGACCGAGGAGATTGCCCAGGCCTGCGGCGTCTCATCCGTGGCCGATTTTCTCACCCTGCCCGACCTTGTCGCTTCTTTCGATGAACAGGGGTATGACCTTGTAGAAATGGTGCTGGCGGACCAGGAAGGCTGGGATCGATACGAAGCCGCGAAGTGGATGACGATGCGG
Organism: Serratia aquatilis; assembly: GCF_044865145.1. Lineage (NCBI taxonomy): Bacteria > Pseudomonadati > Pseudomonadota > Gammaproteobacteria > Enterobacterales > Yersiniaceae > Serratia > Serratia aquatilis. The sequence continues at coordinate 4,564,545 of NZ_CP173186.1, forward strand.
CGCTGGCTTGAGGAAAACCCTGACGATGACTTTGCGCATGAGGTTCGAGCGGAGCTGACGATAGCACCCAAACGCCACGTCATGTACACACGAAAATACTTTGGCTGGGGCGTATTTGCGTTAATGGCTCGATAGACTGGAGCAGGCGGTATAGCCCAAAGGGCTGTGCCGCCATTCCGACAAAAATAATGGCTGGCTTAATACCTTACGGTCATTATGCCACTTCCCCCACAGCTCCCCCCACCTCACTATTTCTCAGAGAGAAAGCACACTCCGAAAATCTATTCCCTTCCCCCACATATTGTGAAGCTGCTCACGCCAGTAACGCGAGACGATAACGTTGCACGTGTCTCTACATCAAGCTTCCCGTATGAGGAAACGAGGGTATTATGAATAAAAATTACTCTAACAGCTGCCTGTCCTTCCTGTTTTCTTCATTGGCTGGGAGTGCTGCTATCCCTATCTGTCGCTTTGGCTAACTGAAACCATTGGCGTTAACTATACCGACGTCGGCCTGGTCTAGGCACCAAAAGCAATCCGGCTCTCCTTACCGGCAAAACGGTACTTGAGATACCAGCGCTTAGAGCCGTTAGGATTTACCAAAAGATACAGGTCATGCGCATCTGCGAGTTTGTAGGCTTTCTCGCGAGGCATGGCGGCTAGCTACGTCTGTCAGGGCCATATATTGGGGGGCAACTCATTATCGAAGTGGATTGCCCCCAAATCATCTGGATGTCAATGGACGAAAAAAGACCACTGTGGATAAAGTAGACGGTTCAGGAAAGTGCGATGGCGTATTAAATATGTTATTTAACAAAAAGATATGGACGTTAATGTCAGGGAATAACTTCACCGATTTTCTCGCGTATGCCAAACACGTAAGATGTAGAGCGCGTTAACCTTGAGTTCATAGTGCATTTCATAGTTACCGACGATCAGTCGACGCACTTCCCGTGGTTCATACCTTGCCAGTGCAGGCACCATCCGTGAATGCGTCAGCAGGTTAACGGGAGCAAGCACCAGTGATTGAAGCACCTGTGCTGCTGCTTCTGGATTGACGCTGGCAATAAATTCGCGCAAGCGCTCTAAATCCTGCAACGCATGATCTGACCAGACAACCTGCATTACTTTTGTCCTGACTGTGGTACAGGAAGCGGCGTGTCACTGTTCAGGCTATTCACCCATTTTAAGACATCAGCTTGTTCCACTACTCTGCCCGCATCCACATCTGCCAGGCCTTCCAGGATCATTTGATGGCGGTTCTCTTCCTGCTCAATAATCGCGGCTAAAGCCTGTTTGACGATCCAGCCACGGGAACGATCATAGTTAGCAGCCAGTTCGTCGATCTTCTCTGCCATTTCAACAGGTATATGGGCTGTGATAACGCGTGTTGGTGATTGTGCCATAACGAGAAATCCTTATGATTAAAACTGAATCATAATCAATCAAATGTGGGGAAGCAACGCTGAGGCCGGGAGATTATTACCAATTCAGCCCCCGGTTTCACTATTGACCCGTACCCTGTAGGTAAACTTGCCAGTCCGCACTATGGAAAGGGAATATGCAAGTGGCATAACTCGCGCCCAAGCAACTTATTGTTCTGGCAACCTGCCATTCTGCATTTCTCTGCATCGAAACCACCATGTGCAAGTATGCAAAGATATTGTTTGGCAGCCCTTGTCTCTGTATCTGAAGGCAACTGCGCGATGTTGTCAGCCTTCAATGCGAATTCTGGATAGGGTGTTTGCTCTGGCGAACACTCTATGTACCAAAGTTGTCCACATTCAGTACAGCGGTACATTACGTTTAGCCACGCAACGAGGGTAACTGTTGCTGGGTAAGATCACCCTACCCACTTGGCCGAACAGCAGGATCAACGAGCTATTACCCTAAGCCGAAAACAGCTTCAGTTAATATCCGCCAACTTATTACATTATGTTAATCACACAACACGAGTTCGCCGTTCGCTTACACTATATCAAGCAATAATTACCTTCATTTTCGAGCATCCACACAACATAAAGTTGCACATCGTGAAGATAACCAGAACCAAGAGTAATATATTTAGAATATTTTATGCGCATTAATTTTAGACTTAAATAATTTATTATTCAAATTCCATAACTTATGTCATATAAAATGAGCGACTAACCTGTCCCCGTAAATGAATGCATCGATATATTAATAATGTCAGTTTTTGGCACCAAGTGCCCTGTCAATACAACTAAATCAAACCAACACCTTCAGCCCATGCTTCTGCACCACACTAAGCAGTTTCAGCGATAACCCACTAGGGCGCTTGACGCCGCTTTCCCATTTCTGCACCGTTGAAACACTGGTATTCAGGTAACTGGCAAAAACCGGTTGGCTGACGTTCAGCTTCTCACGCAGTGCCTTTATCTCAAGGGGTTGAAGATCCTCCACACTATTGAGGCATGTTTTGTCAAAGTTGCGCATGGTTTCCTGTGGGATAGCATCAACGCTGAATAACCCAGAAGCCGCGCTGTGGATTGCTTCAAATGCAGGACTTTTGAATTTAGTTTTTACGGTCATGGCAAATCTCCACCAGTTCTTTATTCTTAATCAATGCCGTAATCTTTTCGTCAGCAAGGCCAGCATAATGCTTTGCCAACTCTCGGAATCCAGACAGTTCGCTATCATCGATGTTTGCCATGTCCTGTTTGGCATAAAGAAACGTGTAAAACCAATGATCTCCGCCTTTAGCAAGGATGATGGCGCGATCGCGATTCTGGTTCAGGCGTTTTTTGTAAACTCCACCGCCGAGATCGTAGGCTTTCCCTTCCATTACCGCATCAATAGCCCGGCACAACTCACTATCTTTAATAGCATGGGATTTAGCAGCTTTGGTGAACCATTTGGTTTTAAATACACTCATTAGGCTAACATCCTGTCACCTTAAGTATAGCACCTAGTGCTAGGTTACTCTCTTTAATCACAGATTCAAAGCACTTGAAGTCAGTAAAGCTTTGTCGTAATTTTATCCACGTTACTTCGCTGTCGATGACAGCAGCCAATGTTTCCAGTATCAGGATGATACAAGTGATCTGCAAGAAACGCCTTCGGGTGGTCACAAACCCAAAGTCATAAGGAATGGAGTGTGGTCTGAGACTGACGCTTTCAAGCGACCACAAGCTACCGAAACCTGAAAGGAAACGCTTTCCCCCCAGAACCTTTGAAAGCGGGGATCGCAGTCAATGCGATGAAGGTACGTTTATACCAGCGAAATGGCTAGCAACAAGCATTTCTTAGCCGCCAGTATTGCCAGCCGAGGATACTGTGATTGGCCTTCAACCAAGTGACGACTAGCGATTATCAGGCAACGGCTTTCTAAGCCCCAGACCTGCCAAAGCGCCACTTTCATCACATCTTTAATCCGGGCTGCCCCGCTGCAACTCAGGTTATCTATACCCAAAATCTCTAGCGTCCATTAAACGCTGCTGGCTGTACTCTGCTATGCCGAAAGGCATCTGCTAGCGCCTGCCCTGCTGCGTTTGGTGCGCGGCGTCACTTCAGCCTTAGAGATACGCAACTTCACACAAAAGTCATGCATCTGACACACATGTTCTACGTCGGGCTGACCATTTTTTACAGGAGAGTTGAACTGATACCGAGGCAGGCCACAACGGCCTGAGGGGATAGCCTTCTGCTAACGCTGCATCGTGTATCTGGTGAACTCACCGGCGCACAGTTGATTAGCGCCAGCAGGGAGAAACGGCTAATGCCAGGCTCTCAGTTAAAAGGGGCTTTTATCACTCTAAGTTTCCCAAAAACACCTGAAACCATCGTGATCGCTGAAGGTTACGCTACCGGCCTTACTCTCAGCCAGATCACAACAGCGGCAGTTGTCGCGGCGGTTTCTGCCAACAACCTGATGAATGTCGCTAAAGCCTTACGCAATGAGTATCCCGAGGCCACCATTATTCTGGCGGGCGATCATGACATTCACACCAATGGTTCAACCAACATCGGTAAAGAGCTGGCAGAAAAGGCCGCGCTAGCCGTGGATGGCTGGGTCTCATTACCTCCTGCCACTACTCTCTGCGACTGGGATGATTTCCGCCAACAAGACGGCCTTGAGGCCACTAAGACCGCTTTCAACCAACAACGCTATAAACCAGATATCATGCCGATACCTCTTACCCGCATTGACTACACTGCACCGGAATTCAACACCTCACTTCCTCTGCGTAAAGGTTCTGACGGCTTTGATACGCGGCAGGATTACCTGATTAAAGGCTATTTACCCAGTTCGTCTGTTGCCAGTGCTTACGGTGCCAGCGGGTCTTATAAATCCTTCCTGGCTGTATCTTGGGGATGCCATATCGCCACCGGCAAACCCTGGGCTGGCAAACCGGTTACACAGGGAGCCGTGATTTATGTCGTCGGTGAAGGTGGGATCGGCGTTCCCCGCCGTATCCGGGCATGGGAACAGACGATTAACGGCGGTAGCCCAATTGATGCGCTTTATCGCGTCGACTGCCCCATCTTTCCGGCCAGCCCGGAGAGCGTGCAACAGGTGATACAAGCCGCAACCGGTATGCCGATTCGCCTGATCATTCTGGATACGCTCGCCCGCTGTTTCGGCGCTTCAGATGAGAACGCCGCCAAAGACATGGGCGCTTTCATTCAAGGGTGCGACTACATCAAAGCGGCAACGCAGACTACGGTGTTGATTATTCACCACTCAGGTAAAGATCAGGACAAAGGCGCACGCGGCTCCAGCGCCTTTCGGGCCGCTTTGGATGTGGAGTTCAACGTGCGCCGTGAGGGTGATGGCGGCGCGTTGATCCTCAGTTGCACCAAAATGAAAGATGCAGAAGAGCCGTCACGACGCGCCTATGACCTGAATTCTGTCGACCTGTACGTTGACGATGACGGTGACCTGATCACTTCACTGGTACTAAACGATGAAGGCCACGAAGTCAGGGAAGATGATGTCGCTAACGATCCCGATTTAGCCGGTATTTCTCGGCTGACGGAAAATCATGTCGCCCTGTGGCAAGCCATTCGTTCACGCACGGCCAGCGGCGATAGCTGCACCCGCGCCCTGGTTAGAGACAATATGAAAGCAATGGGATTTGATGTGTCCAAGAAGTTTGCCCGTTGGCTAGACAAGCTGGAAAAAGACGGCCTGATCGCATTCGACGGTGAGCACATCACACTGTTACCGCACCGAAACAAAGTGGGGGAAGAAGTGGTCCACCCTTAAGTGGGGGAAACGTTATGATCGCTTACCTTGCTCACTCACCGTTTTATAACTGCCCAGCCTGGAGGACGAATGGTTCCTCTTATTTACGATGCAGTTCTTGTAACCGACCACACTGCTGCCGCATACCATCAAAAATACATTCCGCAAGCTCTGGTGGAAACGACTCTGGCAGCAACGCAGATACACGTTCAATAACCACAGGTGTTCTGGATATGATTTCATCCATGATGGATTCAACCTGCCGTCTGCCCAGACCGGTTAATTCACCCTGCTTGATCCAATGCCGCCGTTGAATTCTGTACAACTGGTAATAATTACTGCTACCACGGACTGCCATTGCCAGTTTGCACTTCTGCCAAGAAATCTGGTTATTGCCAGGGCCAATGACTGGCCATGCCGATAAAACATCATACAGAGGAGTAAGGTGATAACGACCTTGTGGCTCAATAGCGATACTGAAATTTTTGGCATGCCCATCCGTGGCCGCTATCAGCCAGAAAATAATTTGCGCCATAAAGAACAATGCCTTGTCCCGTTCAGCCTGGTCTGAATGACTCAGTATGGCCATAATATCGGCAATACCCGGCCCACCATCAGACTGATATTTTCGTAGTGGGGAAACCCCCAGAGCCTGACACATATCCTCTTGTGGCAGGCGAACGATCCATTGCCGATCGCCCGACCATCTCCTATCAAAACGCTCAACAACCAATACCTTCTGCTCTTCAAACTGCGCAATCTGCGTTTTTGCCATGGGGAGCCCAAACTCCTCAAGGATCCAAGAACATAACCATTCATTTTCAACCGACGTACTCATATTCGCTTTCATATTACCAACCAGCCCGAGTGGTAACTTGAAAATATGCGTCGTTGGGGTGCTACCTTCTGGCAAACACCATTGTTCTTCATGCCACAGTAAAGCCGTTTTTTCTTGCGCTCCGGCAATTGATAAGCGCAAATCGTCGGTATCGTCCTGCCGACCAGGTAACAAAGCTGCTGTGGTATTACGCAATCTTGTGGCGATCTCTGCATCAGAAAGCGGACGATAGTTTATGGAGAATAAATCTGTGGGTTCTTTATCAACATTCAGTAACTGTATCGCACCAACACAGTCTCTTCCCAACTCAGCCAACAGATCAAAAGGCTCAAGGCTTGCTGCCTGGTAACGCATGGCTAAACGCCTGCGAATACCTTCGCTGTCAGGCAATAAATTATCAAAATAGTCGCGTACCACGTTGCCGCGCCAAAGCTGATTGCCGGGAGTGAAAAGCAAAGAGAGCGATAAAGGTCTGCCCTGTTCATCAGCAATCCATTCCGGGAAGTATTGCAGCCGATCTTCGCCTCTGACCTTTTCCCAGAATCCAACCTGGATCCCATTCATCCATATAGCTAAACGCTGTTGTGTACGACGCATATCATCACCATTTTTCCCGTCGGGCAGGGGAATCTATTGGCTTTTCTACCCCTTCCATTGTTGAAGATGACGCAGAGAAGAGCCCTCTTGCTCCAGAAGAGAGCACCACTTCAACCCCCAGTAAAGTAAGCACCTTAAACAAGCGCTCAATACTGGCGCTTGCAGGGTTTGCTTCCAGACGGGCATAGGTTTGTTGTGTGACGCCTAACCTTTCAGACACTTCTTTTTGCGTCAGTCCATTCGCCTTGCGAAAGCCAATCAGCAATGGACGCAACTGATTCAAGGTTTTCAACGGATAAACAGTATTCATAAGGCACTTACCATTGTTTTAGACGCTTATACATACTATAGGCTGTTTTTAAACAATACACTCTATAAGCTGTAAACACAAAATACATCAAATAAGCTGTAAAACAATAAAACAGCTTATAAGGTGTAAAAATGTAATGACTTAATAAATTTGATCACAACTTAACAAACAGTAATTGCTTCATAGAAGGCAGGGCAAGATCACGAACGTTTTATGAGCAAGGCTATCCTGTTTGACTGAGTGTACAAGCTGTGATCTTATACTCCCTTTTACGGGAGCATCACCATGTCTATCAACGCCTTTTCAGAACACTTCGCTGACCTGCAAGATCCCCGGCAGACGGCCAAGGTCGCCTATTCCCTGTTCGATATTCTGTTTCTGACAGTCTGTGCGGTGGTCGGCGGAGCCGAAGGTTGGCAAGATATTGAGGATTTTGGCGAAGCTCATCTCCCATGGTTTCAGAAGCGAGGGCTTTTCCCCGCAGGATTGCCCGTTGACGATACGATTGCCAGAGTGATTTCACGCCTCAACCCGGAGCAATTTCAATGCAGCTTTATCAACTGGATGCGTGCGGTAAGCTCCCTCAGTAACGGGGCTGTCATCGCTATTGATGGCAAGGTGTTGCGGAGGTCTTACAACCCTGAAGACCGTGCCTCAACCCTCCATATGGTCAGTGCCTTTGCCAGTGCCAATGGCGTGGTCTTGGGCCAGGTAAAAACAGATGCCAAGTCTAACGAAATTACCGCTATCCCCGCCTTATTGGCGTTATTGGATATTCGTGGTTGCCTGATTTCCATTGACGCCATGGGGTGTCAAACCGCTATCGCTGCCCACATTGTCGAAAAAGGCGGCGATTACCTGCTGGCCGTTAAAGGTAATCAGGAGCGTTTGTCCAAGGCGGTGCGCAAGGCGTTGAGTAGTGTAGTGCCCGGCATGAGTGATATCGCCTGCGTTGAGCAAAACCGAGGCCGTGCAGAAATGCGGGAATACCACGTTATCCCTGCCACTGAGGTCGCTCGTGAGTTCCCCATCTGGAAAGGGCTAACGACGCTGGGTGTAGCGATAGGCTACCGATACGACCCACAGGGCAAAGAGTCGCTGGAATACCGTTATTACATCAGTTCAGCGGAGCTAAACAAGGCTCAATTTGCCAATGCGGTGCGAAGCCATTGGTGCATTGAAAATCAACTGCATTGGGTGTTGGATGTCACGATGAAGGAGGATAACTGTTCGATTTATCGGGACAACGGGGCGGTAAATTTGGCGACAGTACGCCATATGGCACTTAACATGCTGCGTTTAGAGAGCGGTAAAAAGGCCAGCATCAGACGTAAACAGAAGATGGCTGCTATGAACAGCGATTATCTTGAACAAGTGATACTGGCAGGTATTAATGGGGTGGATAAAAAGTAAGCATACATGCGTTTGCCCTGTCATAGAAGGTAAGGGCTTATGGGCTCCGTAAGTCAGTGGACAAGCGCTTGAGCATACTCAGCACATCAAAACTCATGCACCTCTAAATTCATACGGCACCACATGCGCCTTGCGGTTGGCATCCAGATAATCCGCCCACCATTGCAGCATCAACTTACGTTCTTCGATATGTTCAGCCTTATGGATATCGAACGTATCGCCCAGCGTGAACTGGCCAGCGAGCTTGACGGATTGCTTGCCGAGTTGGCACTCAATAAAGACCGTAAAGAAATTGAATGTTCCACGTCCGCCAATAAATTACGTCTTGCCCATAAAGAGGCGCTGGTCATTTATGCACATCGGGAATTTACCCGCGCATTGCCCCTGTTAGCCGGTTTAGTTCGGGCATTCTCGTTGAAACGTCATGCGCTGGGGTTGGATCAATACTTCACCACACAAAACGGGGCGTTTAGCGAATATGCCATAGATATAGAGAAAACCCTCTTTAACGAGGTCAATACGTTCCTTAAACAATTGGCCGATCTCTACCCGCTGCGCGTGGGTAATGAACCTAAGTTAGCCGAGATTGGGCTTTATTCTCCGCCGTTAAAATACGTTAATGAACAATTCCTTTCGTCGCCTTGCGCACGAAGTCTTGCTTTTCGTGAATTGAGAGAGCGTGAGGCACAATTAAAAAATGGGGGTCCTCATCATGATTAATTGTCCATTATGTCGAAGCTCGGCATTAACGCATGCGGTCCGTTACTTGCCCGATGGCAGTAAAGAAAGTGATATTCAATGCAGGAATCTTAAATGCTCGGCAACCTACCGAACAAAAGAGACCGTTTACCGGATTATCCGCGAACCCTTAACACCATCATCATTACATTAACCTATCGGGAAGTCCTGCTTCTCTACGGATTAAAAAGGGTATCACCATGTTTATTTGCCCTGCCTGTAAAATAAAAGTAAACAATAAAAGCTCACGAGAACTTACCGAGAACACCAAGGAAAGATATTATTATTGTCAGAATAAAACCTGCTTGATGACATTTAAAACGCTTGAAGGGCTAGAGGCTTTTATCCGCATCCCGGAAAGGACAGTATCATGATAATCATGTATCCCTGTCCGATGTGCAATAGCCTGATTAAAACGCGGTCATCACGCACGCTATCAGAGTATGTAAAAGAGAAATATTACTACTGCTCTAATCCGGCGTGTTTATGTGTATTTAAAACCTATGAATGTTTTGAGCATTTTATTACGACAACGATTGATCCCACTATAACGGCGAATGCCGATATTCAGGTGTCAGTCCCCCAACCACCCACACAGCCTAAGCGACGCTATTCAATGCGTCTGGAATAACCCTCATTAACGGAGTGGAAATAATGTCATCGTCTCAATTACAAAGTGCATACGATAATTACCTTGCGACTGAAACGGTATGGAAACACAAGAAAGAGCAACGTGAAGAAGCACAGGCACAACTCACAAAACTGCTTGAAAACGGCCCTCCCTATAATGACGTGCAACTTCGCTATCTGCGAGAATTTATTGACGTCAAGCAATGGGAAATCACCCTGTCTGCTGGGAGGGTCTTACGCGCCCATGACAGCGTTCAGCGCATCAGTGTGAGGGAGCAGCTCAACACCTTTATGCAGTTGAATGGGGAGGCGCTGAAAAGTGGATTAGCCCCGGTACTGATGAAGCTGGCGCGCAGTTCTGGCGCGAAACGTATTGAGATAATGAGCGAGACGTTGGGATTTATTCAGGAGGCGTTACAGGTCTATCTGGCAGCACATCCTGATATTCACTATACAGCCGAAGATAGCGACATTCTCACCGCTGTGGGGCCGTATCCTGACATCACTGCAATGAATGATAACCAGCGATTTTATACGCCGGTGCAATCCCATACTTACGCCCAAAGAAAATCGGCGTTGGAACGCCAAAAAGCGGCCATAAATTCGTAATAATGGGGGCAATTACCCTCTGCATAACCGCGCATGGTTTTGCCTGGGTAATTGCGTGATTTTTTTATCCTGCCGTGCCAGCCCTGGTGCGGCTTTAGCGTATCCATGCAACTGCATTAAAAGCAACCAATGAAGCGGGCAGGCGTGGCGGGGATAGCATTGCGCGTGCATGTAAATAATTTAGCTTTATTAGCGCAGAGTTAGTGCGTTCTTCCTTAGATGTTCTCTCATTCATCCTGAAGCTAAAGGTATGCTTTAAAAGTTGATTATCCACATGCAAAAACTTAAAGCTCCTGAACCTCTTGTGATTATCGCTGTATGTATTCACAACTGTATAAAATCATACCTTGAAACAAATTTATGTTCTGTAATAGTGGTCTGTGACTAAAGTCCCTTCACGCACGGCTAAAGGATAAAAAAATAATGATAGAGTCTATAAGTGTTTCTCAAGCTGGCTCATATGGAAATGACGTTCAAAATTTGATGCCACTAGTAAAAATAAATTATATCTATGGATCAAATGGTGCAGGAAAAACTACAATTAGTAAAATAATCCATAATGAATCACACTTTCCAACTTGTAATATAAAATGGAAAAATAATAACAAATTAACTACTTATGTTTACAATAGAGATTTTGTAGTAAATAATTTCTCAGGAGATAGTATTCAAGGAGTATTTACTTTAGGTGAAGAAACAAAAGATCTCACAGATAACATAAGCCAGCTTATACAGCAAAGAGATAAAGAGCAAAGCTCAATAGACTCCAAGAAAAGAAATTTAGATAATAATGATAGCGTAAACCTTGGCATCTACCAAAAACTTGAAAAAATAGAATTAGAGTTTAAGAATGACTGTTGGAGTCAAAAGAAAAAACACGATGACTACTTTTACAAAGCATTCGAGGGCTTAAGAAATAACCAAGAAAAATTCAAGTCAAAGGTTCTAGAAGAGTTATTTACAAAAGATGTGGAATTACATCAGTTGCCAGACCTCATATCAAAAGCAAACAGTGTTTATTCAGATTCATTAATAGCTCATAAAACAATCCCATTACCAAACCTTAGTAATATTGAAAAGATTGTTAATGATGACATATGGGAAGAAAAAATACTAGGAAAAGAAGATGCAAGCGTTGCCGAAATAATAAAACAATTGGATAACAGTGACTGGGTCAAGGAAGGGATTAAATACCATGATAAACTTGAAACAAAATGCCCATTCTGTCAACAAGACACTCCACACAGCTTAAAAGCTGATTTAGAAAACTACTTTGATACAAGATATCTAGGAAAAATAGAAAGCATTAATACACTACTAAATAATTACATTTATGAATATAATTCACTCGATAATTATGTTGCAAGAATAAATTCAGAAAACTATGCATTTCTTGATTTGGAACTATTTAATACACGTTCTAAATTAATCTTATCGACAATATCAAAAAACATAGATGAAGCAAAAAGAAAATCAGTTGAACTAAGCACACCAGCCATTATGATAGACCTTGGTGAGCTTGCTGAAGAATTATTAGATGTTATCCTAATAGCTAACAAAAAAATATTTTATAACAATGAATTATATAATAACAGAAAAATTGAAAGGGAAAAACTCACCAAAGAAATATGGCATTACATAGTTAAAACTGAACTAAGTGATGCAATAAATAAATATAACACTGAAAAAAGCAAGCTAAACCGCGCAAGAGAAGGGTTAATTAAAGGCTTAGAAAAAGATCAGATCAGATTGAATAATATCATTGAAAAAATACGCAGTGAAGAATCCAAAAAAACTAGCGTCACTCCAACAATTATTGCTATAAATAGGATCCTTCTATCATTTGGCTTCAAAAATTTTAGCCTTGCACCCACCCCTGATTCGTTTAGCTATAAAGTAGTACGCGAAAATGGTGATAATGCTCTCAATACACTAAGTGAGGGTGAAAAAACTTTTATTACCTTCCTCTATTTTTACAATCTCATAAAAGGAAGCAACTCAGCATCCGGAATAATGAATGATAGAGTAGTTGTCTTTGATGACCCGATATCAAGTTTAGATAGTGATATTCTTTTTATAGTAAGCTCGTTAATGAAAAAAATTATAAAGGATATCAGAACCAATAACAGCCGTATAAAACAAGTCTTTTTCCTGACCCATAACATTTACTTCCATAAAGAATTGACTTTCGATATGGATAGAAATTTGGATGCTGCTCGATCTGATGAAACATTCTGGGTTATTAGAAAAAAAGATAAGCTATCCTTCATTGAAAGTCATGCTTGTAATCCTATTAAAACTTCATATGATTTATTATGGAGCGAGATAAGACGCCCAGATATAAATTGCATAACAATACAAAATACAATGAGAAGAATCCTTGAAAATTACTTCAAAATTTTAGGAGGATTTAATGTTTGGAAGCTCGAGTCACATTTTGAAGGTGACGAAAAAATAGCATTCAACTCATTAATCTCATGGATTAATGATGGTTCACACCACTCAAACGACGATCTTTATATTACTCTAGATCACAACTCTGTAAGTAAAAACCTTACTATCTTTCAAAAAATATTTGAATATAGCGATAATATTGCCCATTACAAAATGATGATGGGAGAACATTATAAAGCCCTACCTAATGATGATGATATCGATGTAAAGCAAAGTGCAAATGATGAACAGAATGTAGAAGTAATATAAAACAAACTCAAACTAACCGTAATTGAACTTAAACCATCCATTAAAGATAGTGGATGGTTTCTTCCTATAAGCATAGTTATGTATTACCAGAATATCAATTCTGTGGCTTTTCTTGTTTTGCAAAGTCATAAGGTGTCGTATATTGCGTTCGATTTATATCCAAATAATCAGCCCACCACTGCACCATCAAACGACGCTCTTCCAAATGTTCGGAGGTGTGAATATAAGCCGCACGAACATTATTACGCTCCGAATGACTAAGTTGGCGTTCTATCGCATCGTCGCTCCATAATCCCGACTCACCTAAAGCACCACGCGCCATAGTTCTAAATCCATGCCCGCAGACCTCGGTTTTCGTGTCGTAGCCCATCGCGCGCAATGCACTATTTACTGTATTTTCACTCATGACCTTTGTTGCATCATGATCTCCAGGGAAAAGCAGCTCTTTATCACCACTAATCTGTTTTAGCTGTTCCAACAAAACCAGTGCCTGACGACTTAACGGAACAATATGCTCCTCTTTCATCTTCATACCGCGATATGAATAACGCACACCTTTAATTTCTTCTCGTTTTGCCGGAATGCGCCATATAGCTTTATCGAAATCGAACTCATCCCAACGTGCAAAACGTAATTCACTTGAGCGCACGAAAGTTAGCAAGGAAAGCTCGACCGCAATCCGCGTCATCATACGACCACGAAATGCAGCGAGACGGGTGAGAAACTCAGGGAAACGGCTAGAAGGTAGCGCGGGGTAATGTCGCACTTTAGTTGTGGATAGCGCCCCAGCCATATCACTAGCCGGGTTAGAGTCGATGTAATCATTCTGGACGGCATAACGCATAATTGCTGTGACACGTTGCTGAAGACGTTGCGCGACATCATGCTTACCACTTGCATCAACTTTTTTAATCGGGGCTAAAAGGTGGCTGGTTTTGAGCTGGCGAATATCAGACGAACCGATATGAGGAAAGATATAAAGCTCTAGATAACGGAGAACACGCGATCGATGGTCTTCGCTCCAGCGCTTATTGCTGTCATGCCATTCGCGAGCGATGGTTTCGAAAGTATATGCTCCAGCATTCTCGGCCTGAGCTTCCTTCTTGTCGACTTTTGGGTCGATACCCTGCACTAACAGCTTTTTGGCTTCATCCCGTTTTGCCCTTGCTTCTGCAAGCGTCACGGTCGGCCAGACACCAAATGCTAGCCGATCCTCTTTTTTATCGGAGGGACGTCTGTATTTCATACGCCAATATTTAGAGCCTTTTGCCGAAACCTCAAGATACAAACCACCACCATCGGCCAATTTGTAGGTTTTGTCTTTAGGCTTGGCGGTCTCGACCTGTCTGGCGTTGAGCTTCATTTGGGGGCATATTTCTAATCGAAGTTTAATGCCCCTAATTATGCCCCCAGTGGTAGCCGGATTGCAACGGATGTGCTCGGACTCTTTAGGACAAAAAAAAAGCCTTTCGGCTTTCTTTTTAGTAACTTACGGACTGTTACGGACGTTCTCGAACTACTTAATGGTGCCGAAGGCCGGACTCGAACCGGCACACCTTGCGGCGGTTGATTTTGAATCAACTGCGTCTACCGATTTCGCCACTTCGGCACTGAAGTAGTATGCGGAAAACGTGGGCATTATACCTGCCAGCTTCCCTCGTGCAACACTTATCAAGCATTCAATGAATTGAATGTTGAAAAAAACGTCACACGTCTATTTTCCCATCATTACCCGCTTATTTCTTGCCCTACCTTACCCACTTTCATCCCCACCGCGTTGGTGAAAACTGCAAAACGGATCACATTTGCAGCAATCTGCGTTTTTAATTGCATATGAAAGCGAGTAAGGTGCAAAAATAAATTTAAATGAAAGCAAAAGAGAGGAATTAAAAATGAATGAAACTACAAGGCGCATGGCCAGGCTTATCGATCTCAGCGCAGTGCAGGCTGCCAACACCGAAGCTGATGTCCGCCACTGCGCCGAGTTGGCCAGCCGCTACCGCATCATCTCCGTGCACGTGCTGCCCTGCTGGACGCGCTTGCTCAGTACTCTGCTGCCGGAACAAGGCCGTGCGGACGTGATGATCGGCGGTCCGGTTGGCTTCCCCGGGGGCGGCCACGCTACAGATACCAAAGTGCAAGAGGTTCGTCAGTTGATTGCTGATGGTGCTCGCGAAGTGGACATGGTGGTAAATATCGGCAAGGTGCTGTCCGGCGATTATGACTATGTGCGCGAAGATCTGCGCCGTGTGGTTGAAGCGGCTGCTCCCATTCCCGCCAAAGTCATTCTGGAAACCCACTACCTCAATGAACAACAGATCCGCAAAGTCTGTGATATCGCAGTAGAAGTCGGTATGGCCTGGGTGAAAACCTCCACCGGTTGGGCGCCGACCGGTGCCACGGAAGAGAAGGTAGCAATCATTGCCGATCAGTTACGTGGCCGCATCCAGATTAAAGGAGCGGGTGGCATTCGCGATCTGGATACGGTTCGGGCGCTTTATCGCTTGGGCGTGCGCCGCTTCGGTATGAGCGCCAGCGCTACTCAAAAATTACTGGAGCAGTTGGAGCAAGACCCAAGCCTGTTCCCGGAACTGAACAATAACTGATACGCGATGCCCTTAACGCACCAGCGTAACGCTTCTCGGGGTGGTTAGCGCTGCCCCAACCAGGAGTGATAATAATGAAAGACTTGCTTCTTACCCTTGATGTCGGCACCGGCAGTACCCGCGCCGGGCTGGTTATGTGTACCGGGGAAATCCTTGGCTTCGCCCAGCGCGAATACGATCAGATCACGCCGCAGGCGGGATGGGCGGAACAGCCGCCGTCGCTGTGGTGGCAAAGTGCCTGTGAATGTGTTCAAGAGTTGCTGGCTCGCTTTGCCGAATATCGTTCGCGAATTGCTGCCGTGGGCGTCTGCGGGCAAATGCATGGCACTGTGCTGCTGGATGCCGACGGCGAACTGGTGATCGACAGCGCCCTGCTCTGGAACGACAAACGTTCGCAACCACAGGTGGAGCGCTTTAAGCAACAACAAGCCGCTGAACCCTGGCTGACACTGCTAAACAATCCCCCCACCGCCGCCTGGCCAGCCTTCAAGCTGTGCTGGCTAAGGGAAAATCATCCTGAGCTGTGGGCGCGCGTTGCCACCGTGTTGATGCCAAAAGACTATATCAACTTTCGGCTCTGCGGCGTGCGTGCCACCGATTACAGCGAAGCTTCCTGCTATTACCTGATGGATAGCAACACACAAACCTGGTCAGAAGTAGCGCTCAGCCAGTTCCAGCTGCGTCGCGATCAGTTGCCAACCTTACACCTTTCCAGCGATGTTATTGGCCAGATCGATCAGGCTGCCGCTGCCGCCACCGGTTTACCCGTAGGGATCCCGGTCGTGGCCGGTGCGGCAGATATGGCCGCCACGCTGTTGGGCTCTGGGGTGTATCAACCCGGTACCGCATCAGACAGCACCGGCACCTCCACGCTATTAACTGTGGTAGCCAAGCAACCACTGCTCGATCCCTGGATCAATAATCTGCATCTGGCCAACCCGGCCTGGGGCGGTTTTACCATTCTAGATGCCGGTGGCGATGCGATGCGCTGGGCGCGGATGGCGCTGAACGATAGCCGCCTCAGCCACCAGCAAATGCTCGATCTGGCTGCTGAAGTCACGCCGGGCGCAGAAGGTTTGCTGTTCCTGCCTTATCTAACCGGTGAACGTCTGGCGCAACACACTAACTCGCGGGCACAGTTCTTCGGGTTACAACGCAAACATCGGCAAGAGCACCTTTATCGTGCGGTGTTAGAAGGCGTCGCGCTGGCCGCATTGCGCAATCTGCAACAATTACGCCGTTGCACTCAGGAGCCTGAAGCCGTGATCGCTTCCGGCGGTGGTGCACGCAGTGCGCTATGGCTGCAAATTAAAGCCTCGGCCTACAACCTGCCGATCCTGCAAACCCGTAACCAGGAAAACGGTACCACCGGTTGCGCGATTATCGCGGGGGTCGGCGTCGGTTTGTTTAGCAGTTTTGCACAGGGCGTTAGCCGTACCGTCAGCGTCGAGCGGGAATTTATGCCGGATCCTCGGTTGCACCAGCACTACCTGCGCTGCTTTGAGCTGTTCGAACAGCTCTATCGTCAGGCCCAACCCCTCTACGAACAGCTTGATGTTATTAGCTCGTTCTCTTTCTCTGCGGATAAAGGAACTTCACAATGAGCGAATCTCTGATCAGTAAAACGACTCCGGCGCAACAGTCCGCAGCGGAAAGTATCGATCGCAGTGCCTATCTACCCGCCACGCCCTGGCTGCAACTGATGCTGGTCTGCTGCCTGTTTGCCCTTTGGGGCATGGCAGGCAACCTTAATGATATTCTCATCGCCCAGTTCAAGAAGGGGTTTGATCTTACCGATACCCAAACCGCGCTGGTGCAGTCGATCTTCTTCCTCGGTTACTTTCTGGTAGCGCTGCCCGCTGCGGCAGTGATCAAACGTTACTCATATAAGGTGGCGATTATTATTGGCCTGTGCCTGTATGCTCTCGGCTGTTTCCTGTTTATTCCCGCCGCGCAAATCATGACCTATGGCGCCTTCCTGGCTTGCCTGGGGGTAATTGCTGCCGGTCTGTCGTTCCTGGAAACGTCCGCCAATACATACTCTAGCCTGTTAGGCCCACTGGAAACCTCTACGCAGCGCATTAACTTCTCGCAGATCTTTAATTCGCTTGGGGTGATCTTCGGGGTGCTGATCGGCCAACAGTTGGTGTTCGGCAAGAACGATCCAACCCACGAGCAACTGCTACAGATGCCAGCAGAAATGGCAGAGGTTGCCCGCACACAGATGGTGTCGCAGGTAGTCACACCGTATCTGATCATCGGTTCGGTATTAGTGGTGCTGGCGCTAGTCTTTATGGCGGTCAAATTCCCTGCCTGTAAAACACAACGTTCGCAGGGTGCAGCTAGCAAGCCTCTTTCCCAGTCATTGCGTATCCTGCTGGCACTGCCGCGTTTTCGTCTTGGGGTGCTCTCCCAGTTTTTGTATGTCGGGGCGCAGGTTGGTCTGTGGAGCTTTACCATCCGCTTTGTGCAAATGATTGAGCAAGGCACCACCGAGCACTCCGCTACCTATTGGCTGATCGCCACGTTGGTTTGCTACTCCGCCGGTAAGGTGGTGACTACCGCGCTGATGAAGAAGTTCAACCCGGCGCTGTTGTTGGGCGTGTTCTGTTCCGTCTGCGTGTTGTTGCTGGTGTTAGCAGTCAATATTCACAGCCTGTTCGCCGTTGTCGCCATTATGGGCACCAACTTCTGCATGGCGCTGTGTTGGCCCACCAACTTCGGCCTGACCATCAAAGGGCTAGGGGAAGAAACGCAGGTGGCCGGTTCTATCGTAGTAATGTCGATTATCGGTGGCGCGGTGGTGCCACTGATCATGGGCATGATCTCCGATGCCAACGGCGGCAATATGCAAATCGCCTTCGCAGTCCCGTTGGTCTGTTTCGCTTACGTGGCGTTCTACGGTTTCTACTGCGTGAAAAAGGGGATATAGCATGGCAAATCTGATCGCGGGTCTGGCACATATTGGCCTGCGTAGTGCGGATATCGAACGGGCAGCCCGCTTCTATCACTCACTAGGCTTTACCACCATTCAGTCTCTGGCACTGGAGGATCCGCAGGGCAGTATAGAGGTACGTTTTCTGGCCTTGGGGGAATTAACGCTCGAGCTGTACCAGTTGCCATGGCAAGGGCAGCAGCGCGATACGGCATGCTTTGGAATCGATCATCTGGCGTTGCGAGTCAGCGATCTGGCCGCAGCACAGCAATGGGTGGAAGAACTTGGCTATCCACTGGCAGAAGGCCCCACTCTGCAACCCAGTGGCCGCAATGGCGTGCGCTACTTTATGATTGATGGACCAGACGGTGAACGGGTGGAGTTCAATCAGCCGTTGTAACACCGATTTTGCCAGCAACGCATGTGCGGGGTATATTACCCGCACATCGTTCAGCAGGCCGGGAGTGAGTATGTACGCAGAGGAACGCCAGGAGAAGCTTCTCGCCATTCTGAAAGAGAAGCGCAAGCTCTCCGTCGGGGAAATGAGCGAACGCTTCAACGTTTCCGGTGCCACTATCCGCACCGATCTGCGCATTCTGGAAGATGCCGGAATGCTCACCCGCACCCACGGCGGTGCCATCCTGCGCACCCGCGCCAGTTTTGAAATCAACTCCGACCAGCGTGAAGAAGTGAATCTCACCGCTAAAGAACAGATTGGCCAACTGGCAGCCAGCCTGGTAGAAGACGGCGATATTATCGTGCTGGATACCGGCACCACCACCTTGCAGATTGCCCGCCATATTCGCCAACGCCGTAACATTACGGTGATCACCAACGACTTCATGATCGCCAAAAGCCTGGAAGATGTTGATTCGATTCAAATCGTGTTGCTTGGCGGTATCGTCAAAAAAGGTTACCACTGTTCGGTGGCGATTAATGGCCGATCATTGATGGATACGCTGAATATCGATAAAGCCTTTATGGGGGTAAACGCCCTTTCGCTCAAGCATGGTGCCTGCGTGGCGGACATTATGCTGGCGGAAACCAAGCGCAGCATGGTGGAGCACGCCAATCAAGTGATCGTGGTGTGCGATCACAGCAAACTGGGTAACACTTCTTTGGCGCAGTTCGCCACCCCGGCGCAGATCGATACCCTGATACTTGATCGTCTGCCGGAGGATGCCGCAGATTACCATGAGGCCGGGATCGCGTTGTTAAGCGTCCAGGGCAACTAGGCTGTTCGGCGGCTCTGTTTGTTTTTGTTACGTGTCACATTATTCATCACAACCGGCTGTTACCTTCTTCCTTCTAAAAATCACCTTTAACCAACTAAATATAAAAGACTTTAATTAAAAATCACCCACTAAGCCCACCCTCACTTCTGTGACCCCCATCGTTTAAATGTTAAATCAGATGATTAAACATTAACTTCCATAACAAAAAATAACAGCCACTGCGCGGCAACATCGCCACCAGCCCGCCGCTGCCCAGGAGAGAGCATGATCCCATCGGAACGGCGCGATTTTATCTATCGCTACGTACATGAATATCAGCTGGTCACCATTGCGGCCTTGGCCGAGTTGATGAGCGTTTCACACATGACTGTGAGACGCGATATCCACCAGTTGGAAGAAGAAGGCAAAGTGATCAGCGTCAGTGGCGGTGTTCGCCTTAGCGACGCGCTGCGTCAGGAACTGGCCTACAAAGAAAAGGCTCAGCTCCACCACCGGCAGAAACGGGCAATCGGCAAATATGCGGCAGCGATGGTGGAAGATGGCCAGGTGGTTTATCTGGATGCTGGCACCACCAGCTTCGAAATCGCCCGCCATCTGGCGGAACGCTTCAATCTGACCGTGGTTACCAACGACTTTTCCATTATCCAGCACCTGATGAATCGCCCGCAGTTGAACCTGTTTCATACCGGCGGGCGTGTTGATCAACGTAACTTTTCCTGTGTGGGTAGCAGCGCCGCCACGCTGTTACGCACTCTGAATATCGATGTGGCCTTTATCAGCACCAGTTCCTGGGATCTGGAGCATGGCCTTTCCACACCACACGAAGAAAAAGTCCTAGTGAAACAGGCACTGCTGGAGGTCGCCCGGCGCAAAGTGCTGGTTTCCGACAGCAGTAAATACGGCAAGTACGGCATGTTCCGTGTATGCCCTCTCACAGCGCTCGACGACATCATCTGCGATGCAGCGCTGCCACCAGATGCGCTGCAGCAGCTCAAAGAGCGCGGCGTGCAGTTGCACAGCATCAACCTCTGATAACAACTACCTCCCTGAAGGGAAAGGAAAATAGCCATGAAGGTCGTCATTACCGGTGGAGCAGGTTTTTTGGGTCAGCGTTTAGCTACCGCATTATTGCGGGACAATATGCTGCCCTTCAGTGAATTGATTCTGGCGGATATTCAGCAGCCTTCCTCACCTGTGGAAGATCCGCGTGTGCGCTGCCTGGCACTCGATCTTACACAGCCCGGAGCCGCCAACCAGCTGATTGACCGTGACTGCGGCGTGCTGTTCCATCTGGCAGCCATCGTCAGCAGCCATGCGGAAAGCGATTTCGATCTGGGTATGCAGGTAAACTTTGATGCCACTCGCCAGCTCTTGGAAGCCACTCGGCATAACGCTCCGGCAATGAAGTTTATCTTTACCAGTTCGCTGGCCGTGTTCGGTGGTCAACTTCCCCCTGTCGTCAACGATGATTGCGCCGTTCTGCCGCAATCCTCCTACGGCGCACAGAAAGCCCTGTGTGAATTGCTGATCAATGACTATGCACGCAAGGGGTTTGTCGATGGGCGGGTATTACGTTTGCCCACTATCAGCGTGCGCCCCGGCAAGCCGAATAAAGCCGCATCGTCCTTTGCCAGCGGCATCATACGCGAACCGCTGCACGGTGAGCCTTCGGTATGCCCAGTTTCCGCCGGTCTGGCCTTGTGGTTATCAAGCCCTGGCACGGTGGTCGCTAACTTTATTCATGCCGCCACGCTACCTGCCGCGCAGTTTGGTAGCTCCCGCACTGTTAACCTGCCCGGTATCAGCGTGACCGTCCAACAGATGTTGTTCGCGCTTGGCGCGGTTGCCGGTGAGCAGGTTCGTCAGCGGGTCAGCTTTGTGCCGGATGAAACCATCAACCGGATTGTCGCCAGTTGGCCGGGTAACTTTGATGTTCGCCGCGCTCTGGCATTAGGGTTCTCTGTTGATGAAGACTTTCAGCAAATCATCCGCGACTTTATGCGCGATGACACGCTGCAGGCCGGGAGCTGATTATGGCACTTTATATTCCTATCATTGGTCTGGCCGTGGCGGTATTCGTACTGGTATTTCTAGTACTGCGTACCCGGGTTCACGCGCTGATTGCCATGTTGGCAGCCGCCTCAATCGCCGGTATTTCCGGTGGGCTGACGGCAGTACAGACGGTAGACACCATCAGTAAAGGGTTCGGCAGCACGCTCGGCAGCATCGGGATTGTCATCGGGTTGGGGGTGATGATGGGCCGCGTACTGGAAGTCTCTGGTGCGGCGGAACAAATCGCTTACAGCTTCATCAAGTGGTTGGGTAACAAACGTGAAGAGTGGGCACTGGCGATCACCGGTTATATCGTCAGTATCCCGATTTTCGTCGATTCGGCCTTCGTTATTCTTTATCCGTTAGTGAAGACGCTGGCCAAAAAAGGCAAACGCAATCTGCTGACGCTCGGCGTTGCTCTGGCTGGCGGCCTGATACTGACCCACCATGCGGTGCCACCCACTCCAGGGCCGTTAGGGGTGGCAGCTATCTTTGGCGTCGATATAGGTGCCATGATGATGGCAGGCTTGGTGTTGGCGATCCCTTGTGTGATCGGCGTTGTGATCTATGCTCGCTGGCTTGGCAACCGTTATCCCGATTTTGAGCCGGAAAACGTGGAGGATGAACCGGAAGATCTGCGTGCGGCCCATCAGCGTTATCTAGAAGATAAGGAAGGCAAAGCATTACCGAGTTTAACGTTATCACTGTTGCCAATCGTTGCGCCTATCGTGCTGATCTTTATCAACGCCGTGAACAACATGCTGGCAAAAACCGA
The DNA here is from genome assembly GCF_044865145.1 of Serratia aquatilis. Lineage (NCBI taxonomy): Bacteria > Pseudomonadati > Pseudomonadota > Gammaproteobacteria > Enterobacterales > Yersiniaceae > Serratia > Serratia aquatilis. The sequence goes on from NZ_CP173186.1 coordinate 4,587,195, forward strand.
AGGTATGGTGTGGTTAAGCGAAAGCCTTTGGGGGCAGATGTTTGCTTTTCTTGGTTCACCGATTATTGCCCTGGCCATCAGTGTGTTGCTGGCGGTCTACACGCTGATGCCAAAGGTTGATAAGCACGAAACGCTGGAGCGCTTGGAAGAGGGGTTACAAACCGCAGGGATTATTCTGCTGGTTACCGGGGCGGGTGGTGCATTAGGGGCAGTATTGCGTGAAAGTGGTACTGGCACCTTGCTGGCCCAGCACGTCGCCAACCTGCCTCTGACGCCGGTACTGATCCCCTTTTTCATCGCAACGTTGGTCAGGCTGATACAGGGTTCTGGCACGGTTGCCATGATCACCGCTGCATCTATCTCTGCACCAATCGTCAGCCAGTTGCCAGGGGTCCACATGCTTGCCGCCGCCCAGGCAGCGACCATGGGCGCGCTGTTCTTCAGCTACTTTAACGACAGTATGTTCTGGGTAGTGAACCGTATGATGGGAATTAAGGACGTTAAGCTACAGATGATGGTCTGGTCGGTGCCCACTACCATCGCCTGGGCTATCAGCCTGTGCGGTATCCTGCTACTGGATTGGATTTTGTAGATCTAACTCATCAGCCCCTAACCCAATCGTAGGGGCTGAATACTGCTTTTTACACCTTTTCTGCAACTCCCCGCCCGCTTTAAATCAGTAAAAACTTCCTTAATCAGTGGGCTACTTAAATAGTTTGAACTGGTAGGCATTATTCCAGATTGGTCAGACCTATACGGGAAAGGGCTTGACCTCGATCAAAATTAACATACCGACTGGTCGGTATGATTCGCCGAATGAACGCCTACGTCCATAGAAAAAAAGACCCGGAAAAACTGCAAGAGCAGTTACTGGAAGCCGCTAGCATTATTGCCGCCAAAAACGGGATCGCCGCTCTCACCTTAAACGCCGTAGCCAATCAGGCTGGTGTCAGTAAAGGGGGATTGCTGCACCACTTCCCCGGCAGGCAGGAACTCATTCACGCGCTGTTTATCCGCCTGCTGGCGGTTATGGATCGCGGCATTATGGTGCTGATGGCAGCGGATAATAATCGACGCGGGCGTTTTTCCCGTGCTTACCTGATGTATCTGGCCAGTATTAACGAAACAGACACCAGCCGCCAACTGGCGCTGCTTTCTTTGGCTATGCCGGATGAGAGGGTGCTACGTAAATGCTGGCGCGACTGGGTTTTGCAACATCTGGCGCATGCTGATGAGCTCGACCGCAGCTATGTGGGTAATCTGGTTCGTTATGGCGCGGACGGTTTATGGCTGTCTGAACTGACGGAAGGGGTCACGATGACGCCGGAAGAACGGCAAGCATTGGTGGCAAAGTTGGCGGCAATGACCTACGCGGAGTACTAGGCTGTGTCCCTTAATTGCACGCGAGCGCCGCTGGCGGTCATTTGCGCACAGGGCAAGGCGTGAGCCGCGAGGTTTGGTGGACCAAATAAGCGGCGAACAACGCAGCAATGCGCGCAAATGGCCCAGCCCGAAGGGTCGCGCGCCAAAAGCCCGTTCGAAGTAAAGTCGGGCTTGAACAGAGGGCCACTCTGCTCTTCACCCTCCGCCTTGATAACGGGCTTTTGGGTCTGCGACGGCACCACGGGCAATTAAGGGACACAGCCTAACCTCCACAGGGTCACGGCCTGTTAACACGCTGGGGCGATAATGAAATATAAAATTAATGCCTTTCTTGTTTATGATGCTACCGAGGGTTCGCTCAAGCTGGAGGACGACGGTAAGTCTGATACCCAGCTCACTATCACGGCCAATGCCCTGCTGTTCTTCATGATCCAGAATCCCGGTGTGCTCAGCCGCGACACGGTGATGCAACGTGTGTGGGATGACAATGGATTAATGTCTTCCAACAGTAACCTGAACCAATACCTGAGCATGCTGCGCAAAGCCTTCCGCAATTACGGTATTGAGAATGTGATCGTCACCGTGGCGCGTGGCAAGCTGGAGCTCAACCCAGAGCTGGTCATAGAGGTAATCGATGATTCCCTGCTGCATCCTGTGGTGCATGCCGGTGAACATGAATCCCCCGCGCAGACAGCGTCACCACCAGGCACGACGCCTGTTGCCGTTAATAGCCACGAACGCTACTGGGGTTACGCAGGTGCGGTGATTTCCCTGTTGGCCGTCGCCCTGCTCGGCTGGTCATGGACCAACAGCGCTAGCCTGAAACCCATCACCCTCACCCCGATTGCTCAGGAACCTGTTGAGGTGTTTTCTACCGATATTATGATTAACCCCAGAATGCGTGAAAACTACCTGAAAAATTTTAATGCCGTAAAGGAAAAAAAGAACATAAAGTATAACAAGGACGAAAGATTTCTTTTCTTTTATGGTGATAAGCTGCAATCTAATGGTTTAGGCCGCACCTTTCTCGCTCACTGTGCCAAACATCAGGATAATTCATTCAGCTATTGTGATAATTATTTTTATTATTCATGGAAGTAAATTATGAAAACGTGGGCCTGGGGGCGAATTCTATTCGTTTTCTCCATCATATTACTATTGGTTTCAATACTCATCGCCGTCAGATATAACATTTGGGGTCGTGATGATATTTTAAATTGTTCAACCAAAGCCATTATGCATTTCGAAGATACCGTTACCGAATCTGTTAACGTTAATATTCACTTCAACTTTAACGATAAGGGCAAAGGTTCAATTGTGGTAGAGGGATATTCAGACTCAAGCGCAGGATGGCTTTACTTACAACGCTACGTTCAGTTTGACTATACCAGTAAGCGCGTTTCCCCCAGCACTCGTTATTATCAAATCAACCGCTGGGTAGCCAGCAAGTCCTCTATCGACCAATCTCCCGATGTTATTTTTGATTACTTTATGCGGGAAATGTCAGACAGCCACGATGGCCTGTTACTGGCTATGGAGAAAATCAATCCCGACACCGTGTTACTCAGCTCGATCAACTCGCCACTGTACATCTGCACCCTGAAACCCGGCAGCCAGTTGAATTAATCTTCCCTGTTCCTACCGGCATATCCCCACCTCAGCTACTCCTGCTTTGTGATGCGTATCGCAATCGGCTAGCGACCAGCAATTGTTGCGCATGGATAGCTGCAATAGCCCGCTGCAAACTCAATGCAAAAACCTGCGCGACGCCACACTCTTCCCGCCATTCTGCTACCGAAATTATCCATTTAATAACCACAATTTTAACAATGCTATTAGCCGTTCAGCGAAATCCACGAACCGCGAATTTCAGCTAGGAAGCGGGACTATTAGCCGGGAAATTATCAGAACAAAAAGATAAATGGCCGATAAATAAAGCATCAAAATCAGAGTAAAAAACTAAATAGGTATCTGATAGTGAATTTATATTTTGAATAATCACTTGAGGGGTATAGTGCCTTCAGCCGGTCGAAAACCTTGATCCACACTCATCGAACGGCGCAATTATTGAAGATGAACATGACTACCTCATTAATCGGTTTTCGGAGGATAAAAAAATGGGTGATGCATTGGGCTTAATCGAAACCAAAGGATTGGTGGCCTGTATTGAAGCGGCAGATGCCATGTGCAAAGCGGCAAACGTCGAACTCATTGGCTATGAAAACGTGGGTTCAGGCTTGGTTACCGCCATGGTGAAAGGTGACGTTGGCGCCGTAAAAGCCGCTGTCGATTCCGGCGTTGAGTCTGCTCAACGCGTAGGGGAAGTGGTGACATCATTGGTCATCGCTCGTCCACATAATGACATCAACAAGATCGTCATTAAACACAAAGCATAACGACGCTTTTCAGGAGAACAGGATCATGGGTGACGCATTAGGATTGATAGAAACCAAAGGGTTGGTGGCCTGTATTGAAGCCGCTGATGCCATGTGTAAAGCCGCCAACGTGGAACTTATCGGCTATGAAAACGTCGGTTCCGGCTTGGTAACAGCGATGGTGAAAGGCGATGTGGGGGCTGTGAAAGCTGCGGTTGATTCTGGTATCGAATCGGCACGGCGTGTGGGTGAAGTCGTCACCTCGTTGGTCATTGCCCGCCCGCACAATGATATCCAGAAAATCATCGCGCAGTACAAAATCACCGAATAACAAGGAATTCACTGATGAAAGATGCACTCGGTTTGATCGAGACCAAAGGGTTGGTTCCTGCCATAGAAGCGGCCGATGCCATGTGTAAAGCTGCCAATATTGAGCTTATCGGTTATGAAAACGTCGGTTCCGGTCTGGTGACCGTAATGGTGAAGGGTGATGTTGGCGCAGTTAACGCTGCGGTTGAATCTGGTATTGAAGCGGCCAGCCGCATTGGCGAAGTTATTTCCTCACGCGTTATTGCACGCCCGCACAATGATATCGAAAAAATCGCCTCACAGCATAAGGCGTAATAGCAAGACTTGAAGTAAGCCGTAAACCCTATTGCCATAAGAAGAGAAATGAAACTCCTATTCAGGGGGGATAGAATAATGACTCCATTAGATCCGGATTTACAGTCCATTCAGCAAGCTCGTACGCTGATTAAAAATGCTAAACAGGCACAACTGCTATTTGCTAAATATTCACAAGAGAAGATCGACGGCATTATTAAACATATTGCTAACGAAGCGGCGCAGCACGCGGAAGAATTAGCGAAACTGGCCCATGAAGAAACTGGCTTCGGTAACTGGCAGGATAAAGTATTAAAGAACATCTTTGCCGCAGAAAAAGTTTTTGAACATATTAAAGATTTAAAAACCATTGGTATTATTCGCGACGACCAGGAATTGAAAGTGATGGACGTGGGTGTCCCGCTGGGGGTAATTACCGCGCTGGTGCCGTCAACCAATCCAACTTCCACCATTATTTATAAAACGCTGATTGCACTAAAGGCAGGGAATGCCATTATATTTTCCCCACACCCGAACGCGCAGCAGTGCAGTCAACGTGCCATTGAGATCGTCAAACAGGCCGCCCTGCAGGCTGGCGCTCCTGCTGGCATCGTTGATGGTTTGACCCAGTTGACCATGGAAGCGACCAAAGCGTTGATGCACAGCAAAGATGTCTCGCTGATCCTGGCAACCGGCGGCGAAGGCATGGTGCGGGCCGCTTACAGTTCGGGTACGCCAACCATCAGCGGCGGCCCCGGCAATGGTCCGGCGTTTATCGAGCGCAGCGCCAATATCAAGCAGGCCGTCAAAGATATCATCACCAGTAAAACCTTTGATAACGGGGTGATCTGCGCCTCCGAGCAGTCGATCATCGTGGAGAAATGTATCTATCAGGAGGTACACCACGAGTTGCTGGCCCAGGGCACTTACTTTATGAACGACGATGAGTCTGCCCGCCTGGCCAATATCCTGTTGCGCCCGAATGGCATGATTAATCCTGAAGTGGTTGGCAAGACAGCCATTTATCTCAGTGAGCGTGCCGGGTTCAATGTGCCTCCTACTACACGGGTACTGATCTCGTTGCAAAACAGTGTCTCGCGCAAAAACCCTTATGCCCGTGAAAAACTCTGCCCGGTACTGGGGCTGTATATCGAAGAAGATTGGATGAGTGCCTGCGATCGCGTGGTTGAGCTACTGACCAACGAAGGTCTGGGGCATACGCTGGTGATTCATACCCAAAACCAGCAGGTGGTGCGCGAGTTTGCGTTACAAAAACCGGTGCACCGCATTCTGATCAATACGCCTGCCGCATTAGGTGGCATCGGTGCGACCACCAACCTGATCCCTGCGTTAACACTGGGCTGCGGAGCCATCGGTGGCGGTTCCACTTCCGACAACGTAGGCCCGATGAACCTGCTTAACATCCGCAAAGTCGGTTATGGGGTATGTAGTATCGATGATCTGCGCCAACCGGCCCAAAAATGCCACGCTCAGCCGAGCCATAACGCCAGTATTTTCGAGGACCCGCGCTTCGCCTCTGCGTCGCCAGCCAAACCAACGGCACCGCACGCTCAGGAAGATGACCGTTTTGGTGCCGTCAGTCAGGCGCTGGTTAATAACCCTGCGGCGAATGACATCACCGAAGAGAACGTCGAGCAAATCATTAAGCAAGTGCTTGGGCGCCTGTCCCGGTAACCCATTAACAAGGGATAAAAACCATGATCCTCGCAAAGGTAACTGGACATGTTGTGGCTACACAGAAAAGTGACGAACTCCGGGGCAGCAATTTGCTGCTGGTCACGGCTCTGGGGGACGAACTGCAGCCGATCAAAGACCGTACTTATGTCGCGGTCGATAGCGTCGGCGCAGGTGAAAACGATCTGGTGTTGGTTGAAGAGTACTTCGCACTGAGTAAAGACCGCTACAAGGCCATGTCGATCGTTGCCATTGTCGAGAAGGTTCATCGGGAGCGTTAAGAGGAAGTAGGCATGAATGAGTTTCAGATAAAGCCAAAAATCCACTTCGGTACGGATGCACTGCACGCACTGAAGGAGTTACCTGGGCGCTCAGCGTTTCTGGTTACGGATCAGGCGATGGTGAAATTTGGCATTGCCGAGCAGGTTACCCGCCTGCTCAGGCAGCAGCAGATCCGCTGTCGGCAGTATGACGAAGTGGCTTCCGACCCGGATATTGCCGCTATCGTCAGCGGCATGAAGCGGATGGATGAAGACTACCCGGATCTGGTGATTGCTTTGGGCGGTGGTTCGGTCATCGATGCCGCCAAGGCGGTGATGTATGCACTGTGGCACTGCCGCCAAGAGAGTGGCCGCACCAAGCCATGCTTTGTCGCCATCCCTACTACCAGCGGCACCGGCTCGGAAGTCACCAGTTTTTCGGTGATCAAATCCCGTAGCGAGAAGCTGGTTTTGGTGGACGAGTTCATGCTGCCGGACATTGCCATCCTTGATCCGCTACTGGTGAAGTCGGTTCCGGCCAGCATCACCGCCGATACCGGTATGGACGTGCTGTGCCATGCCCTAGAGGCCTACGTCTCACGCCAGGCCAGCGACTTCAGCGATGCCATGGCGGAAAAGGTCGTGCAGTTGGTATTCCACCACCTGCTGGCCTGCTACCAGCAAGGTGACGATCTGCACGCCCGGGAAAAAATGCATAACGCCTCGTGTATGGCGGGGATGGCGTTTACCAATGCCTCATTGGGCATTACTCACAGCCTGGCACACGCCCTCGGCGGTATGTTTGGCTTGCCCCATGGCCGGGCCAATGCGTTGCTGATGGCACAGGTCGTCGCTTTCAATGCCGACTTTGACGGTAACTGCGATACCCATGCCGCCCACAAATACGCCGCATTGGCACGATTACTGGGGTTGCCCTGTACGTCAGTTCGCGAAGGCGTCAATAGCCTGCTGGTGGCGATTGAAACACTGAAACAGGAAATGAAAATGCCCGCCAATCTGCAAGCTGCCGGTGTGGATGAGCACCGCTTTCAGGTTTGCCTTGGTGAACTGGCCAATCAGGCACTCCGCGACAGTTGCACACCCACCAACCCGCGCAACGTTACCGCAGCAGAGTTGGAGCACCTGTTTCGCCGCGCTTATTGCGCTTAATAAAGCCTGGCATCAGGCACTAACAGTCTACCTAACGGATTTTACGTGGTTGCGTGAAAGCCGCAGGATATCAGGAGAGATTTGAACATGGCTCACTATTCACTAACGCCACGCGTAAAACTGCTGGCAGAAAGACTTTTATCCCAAAACAGCACCATTAGCACCGAGCGTGCCACCATTCTGGAAACGTTGGGGAACGATGTGTCCGGTATGCCGCAGCAGGTGAAAAATGCCAAGCTGTTCAATGAACTGGTCAAGCATCTGCCCGGCTATATCGGCCCCGATGAGCTGATTATCGGCAGCCAGTCCTCCACGCCGCGTGCCGCCATATTCCACAGCGAGAGCGAACTGCGCAGCCCTTCAGCCTTCACGCCATTGGGCCAGACTTCACCCGATTATCTGGCGGTGATCACCAAGGGTTTATTCGCCATCGAGGCCGAAATGGAAGATCGAGCCAGAAGCATCGGCAGCGCGGTCAGCCGTTCTGCGTTGGATGAAGTCAACCAATGCCGCGCCATGATTTATGCCTGTAACGCGGTCATGCATCTGGCACAAAAACTGGCCAGCAAAGCAGAAAACATGGCGGCGGTAGAAAACCACCCTTACCGTAAGGCAGAACTGCAGGACGCGGCGGCCATCCTGAAAAAGGTCCCGGCCTACGGGGCAAGCAATTTTAGAGAGGCGTGCCAGTCGTTCTATTTCTTCCAATTGGCGCTGCATCTGGAAAATGGCAGCTACGCGGTCTGCCCTGGGGGGTTCGACAAGCTGTTGTATCCCTTCTACCAGCAGGATGTCACCCGTGGCGTACTCACGCCGGAACAGGCTTACGAGCTCGTAGAATGTCTATGGTTGAAGCTGTGCGAGCTTTCCGAAGTACGCGCCCCACGCGAGCTGGACGGCTACCCGATGTTTGATGCCATGCTGCACGGCGTCGGCATCGACGATCCTGCCATCGTGACTAATGAGCTATCTGTCATGTTACTGGCTGCACGCAAAAACCTGGCAGCCATCAACAGTAACCTGCAGGTAAAACTGTTTACCGGTCAGGCTGCCAACCGCCCGCAATATAGCGCCCCACCAGCACCTTTTGTCGCCGCTACGCCACAGGATGTTGCTACGGGAAAACTGATGGAAGGGCTCACGCCACGTCTGCAGCGGCTGCGTAACAATTACCTCGAAGCTCGCCCCAGCGTGTCTATCTACCGTGCAGTCACCTTTACCGAGATCGCCAAAAATAATCCCGGCTTGCCGACCATTCTGTTACGGGCCAAATCTTTCCGAGCAGCCTGCGAGAGCGCACCGATCCTGATCCAGCAAGATGAGTTGATCGTCGGCCACCCTTGCGGCAAACCGCGTGCAGGGGCCTTCTCCCCGGATATCGCTTGGCGTTGGGTTCAAGACGAATTGGATACCATGGGCACACGTCCGCAGGATCCCTTCCTCATTTCTGAAGCCGACAAAAAAGTGATCCGTGAAGAGATCGTCCCGTTCTGGCAAGGCCGATCGGTAGATGAAGTCTGCGAGGCACAATATCGTGAGGCCGGTATTTGGGCATTCAGCGGCGAAACCTACGTCAGCGATCTCTCCTATCATCAGATTAACGGCGGTGGTGACACCTGCCCTGGCTATGACGTCCTGTTGTTTACCAAGGGGATGAACGGTATCAAAGCGGATGCCCAGCAGCATCTCAATGCGTTGAGCATGGAAAACCCGGAGGATATCGACAGGATTTACTTTTACAAAGCAGCGATAGAAACCTGTGAAGGCGTAATGGCCTACGCCAGAAGGATTGCAGAAAAGGCCCGTGAGCTGGCAGCCATTGAACGAGATCCGGCACGCCGCGCCGAGCTGCTGGCCATTGCAGAAACCAACGAAAACGTACCGGCTAACCCACCCAAAACCTTGCAAGAAGCGCTGCAAAGTATCTGGACAGTGGAATCACTGTTTGAAGTGGAAGAAAACCAGACCGGGCTCTCTCTGGGCCGCGTTGACCAATATTGCTATCCAATGTACCGGGCAGACATCGACTCTGGTCGTCTGACGCAGGAACAGGCGTTGGAGCTGTTACAGGCTTTCATTATCAAGTGCGCCGAATTGATGTGGATGTCTAGCGAACTGGGTGCCAAATACTTCGCCGGCTATCAGCCCTTTATCAACCTGACTATCGGTGGGCAGAAACGCAGCGGCGGCGATGCCTGTAACGATCTGACCTACCTGATTATGGATGCGGTGCGCTTCGTGAAAGTGTATCAACCCTCTCTGGCCTGCCGTATCCATAACCAGTCGCCGCAGAAATACATGGAAAAAATCGTTGATGTGGTGAAAGCAGGTATGGGCTTCCCGGCCTGCCACTTTGATGACTCACACATCAAAATGATGTTACGCAAGGGCTTTGATTTCGAAGATGCCCGCGACTACTGCCTGATGGGCTGCGTGGAGCCGCAAAAATCTGGCCGCATCTATCAGTGGACCTCCACAGGTTACACCCAGTGGCCCATCGCCATCGAGTTCGTCCTCAACCGGGGCCGTATGGTGCTGTTCGACAGTTATCAGGGTCTGGATACCGGTGAGCTACACACGCTGAAAACCTATGAGGATTTCGATAACGCGGTGAAGGCGCAGGTCGCACATATCATCAGGCTGTCCGCTATCGGCACAGTGATCAGCCAGCGTGTACACCGCGAAGTGGCACCGAAACCGTTGATGTCTCTCATGGTGGAAGGCTGTATGGAACAGGGCAAGGATGTTTCTTCCGGGGGGGCGGTCATCAATTATGGGCCGGGCTTGATCTTCTCCGGTCTGGCGACCTACGTCGACTCCATGGCAGCGATCCGCAAGCTGGTTTATCAGGACGGTAAATATACCCTTGAGCAGATCCGCGATGCGCTGCTGGCCAACTTTGAGGGCTTTGAACAGTTGCGCCGCGACTGTCTGAACGCGCCCAAGTATGGTAACGATGACGACTGCGTGGATCAGTACGCACTGGATATCACCGAGTGGACCGAGCGCGAATGCCGCAAGTACAAGATGCTCTATTCCAACATGAGCCACGGCACCTTGTCGATCTCCAATAACACGCCGATCGGCGAATTGACCGCTGCCACACCGAATGGCCGCCTGGCATGGATGCCGCTTTCCGACGGCATCAGCCCGACCCAGGGTGCGGATAAACAGGGGCCAACCGCCATCATCAAGTCCGTCAGTAAAATGAACATGGAAACCATGAACATCGGCATGGTGCACAACTTCAAGTTCCTCAAAGGGTTGCTGGATACCCCTGAAGGCAAAAACGGGCTGATCACCCTGCTGCGAACCGCCTCCATTCTGGGCAACGGCCAGATGCAGTTCAGCTATGTAGATAACGAGGTGTTGAAAAAAGCGCAGCTCGAACCGGAAAAATACCGCGATCTGATTGTTCGCGTCGCCGGTTACAGCGCTTATTTCGTCGAGCTGTGCAAAGAGGTTCAGGATGAAATTATCAGCCGCACGGTAATTGAGAAGTTCTGATCCTGATCGGGGGAATACAGGGATGTCTCCCCCGAATAGCATAAGGCGTCACAAAGAGGAAAAAATAATATGGATAACATGCTGGAGAAAAAGGGGCGGATATTCAATATCCAAAAATACTCGATCTATGACGGAGACGGTATTCGCACCCTGATTTTTTTCAAAGGTTGTAATATCCGTTGCGCCTGGTGCGCAAACCCCGAAGGGATAAGCAGCAAATTTCAGGTGATGTTTTCGCGTGATAAATGTGTCGACTGTGGCCAATGTGTCGATGTTTGCCCTGTGGGTATTCATTCATTGATCAACGATGCCCAAGGCAATCCCCAGCACCGGGTCGACCGCAACATAGACTGCATCGGCTGCCGCAAGTGCGAAGAAACCTGCATTTCCGGGGCGCTGGATATTATGGGGAAAGACGTTACCGTACGGGAACTGATGGACATTATCCTTCAGGACGTTGATTTTTATTATGCCTCCGGTGGTGGCGTCACCCTTGGCGGTGGCGAACTGAGTATGCAAGCGGATTTTGCTGCCGCACTACTGACCGAATGCAAGAAAATGATGATTAATACCGCCATTGAAACTAACGGCACTACCCCCGTGGCCAATTATGAAAAACTGGCCAAATGTACCGATATGTTCCTGTTTGATATTAAACATATCGACAGTGCGCGGCACAAAGAATTATTTGGCGTTGGTAACGAGGGGGTAAGGCGTAATCTGGAACGTTTAGTCGAGCTTGGTGCCAATATTGTAGTACGCATGCCGCTGGTACGTGGATATAACGACTCTTACGACGCGATTAATGGCGCGATTAATTATGTCATCCAGTTGGCGCAGCGCGGAAATATTAGCCGTATCGATATCTTGCCTTATCACCAGTTGGGGAAAAATAAATACGACAAGCTCAACATGATCTATCCAGTAAAAAATGATCCTAGCTACAGCGATCAAGAACTGGATCAACTGGCGGCTTTTTTCCAGCGCTTTGATTTCGACATCAGACTGGTAAGGCACTAAGGAGATTGAGATGAACTTAAGCTTAGGCGTAATTGAAACCTTTGGCCTGACCGCCGCAATCCACGCGGCTGATGCAGCCTGCAAATCTGCGGCAGTGACGGTATTAGGGTATAAGAAAATCGGTTCAGGTCTGGTTTCAGTGTTTTTTGCCGGGGAGATCAGCGCGGTGAAAACTGCCATCGATAGCGGCGTTGCCGTCATCAAGCAGCCCGCGTTTATCAAAGGAAAACTGGTCATTGCCCGGCCAGAAAAGCAGGTGGTGGCACTATTAACCGGTTTGAAAGGTAAAAACCTGACGCCACCTCCGGTAGAGCTCCCAGAAGCGGTTACCCTTGCTACCCCTGCGGTAGTTGAGGAGCAGCCGATGGCAGAGAGTAAGCCACCACGGAACGGTAAGAAAGATCATAAATAGCCGCTGGGCCTCTGAATATTCGTGTGGAATAGCCATATGTATAAAGAATCTTTACTGGAAAGGGTGCGCCACAACCTGGCCGAAACCAGCAGAATACCCAACAGAGTCGCTATCCCGGTAGGGGTATCCAATAGGCATGTCCATCTTTCGCAACAGGACATTGAGGCACTGTTTGGTTCGGGTTACTCGTTGACTCAATTGAAAGCGCTACGGCAGCCTGGGCAATTTGCCGCCAAAGAGTGCGTGATGATTGTTGGCCCCAAGGGCTCGATCTCTAAAGTGCGGGTGTTGGGTCCGGCGCGTGAATGTTCCCAATTGGAAATCTCTAAAGCAGACTGTTTTGCTCTGGGGTTAAAAGCACCCGTGCGCGAATCCGGCAATCTGATTGCCTCCGGTGACGCCATGCTGGTAGGCCCGGCAGGTTATGTCTGTTTGCAATCACAGGTGATTTGCGCCCAGCGTCATATCCATATGAATCTGCAGGATGCAGCCAGGTTGGGCGTAAAGAATGGGCAGACAGTGCGGGTGCAAGCTAACGGACTTCGCGGTTTGATCTTCGATCAGGTGATCGTACGGGTCAAAGCCAGTTTTGCGCTGGAACTGCACATTGACACCGATGAAGCCAATGCCGCAGGGCTTTCCTCCGGTGACAACGTGGTTATCGTTCCTTGAGGCGGCCATATGATGCAGCAAGAAATCATCGACAGGTTAGTGAATGAAGTGCTTCTGCGGATGCGCCCACGGGCGTTGGTGCTGTTAACCGCCGCAGATGGCTACAAAGAGATTATCCAGGCGCGCCTGCAACACTGCCAAACGTTATCACCGGTTATTCTTTTTGCAGCTAATGCCTATGAATTTCACGCTGAGGATGAATGGCGCCAGATAGGACCTGTCGTCCACTGGCAGGAACTCAAAAAAACTGGAGCACTGGATAGTATTGATAAAGTCTTAATTCCCTTTCTCGATTTCGCGACGGTGGCAGAAGTCGTTAATGGGCTGTTATTTTCTGACAGTGCTCAACTTATTCATTTGGCGCACAACAGCAATAAACCAATAATGGCCCTTGATTATAACTGTAACCCGGCAAGCGAACTTAATCAGTTGAAAGGGCTAAGCCATGGGCAAGAAAATAACTCAGCAGGGCTGGCTGCCAGAGGGATCCAGATAAGTACGTTGGATCAGATGTTATTAGTTGCTGATAAAACATCCCCTACCAGCGTAGAAACGGCGTTATCTTATATTACACTCAGCGAACTCAAACGTCGTAATGGCCATTATCCAGCAGGCGCGAAACTGACCGATCTGGCGTTAGAATATAGTCGAGATAAAAATAAATCGGGAAACCAAGCTTTATCCCCCTAAGTATAAAATAGTTTTTAGCGTTAATTAAATATAATTCGGGTTGCTTGCAGGCGGCAAGCTTGCGAAGCGCCAGGAGCATAGATAACTATGTGACTGGGGTGAGTAAGCGCAGCCAACAACCAAGCAATTTGAAGTATGACGAGTATATTATCATTACCACAGGAGCTTACTCTATGTCATCTAAGGCAAAAGCATGGCTATGGATGTTATTAGTCATATTATCTGAAACATCGGCCACATCTACATTAAAAATGTTTGATAACAGTGAAGGAACCACCAAGACACTATTATTAGGTTTAATCGTTGTATTGTACTGTATCTGTTATTACTCATTATCCAATGCAGTGAAGTATATTCCCGTAGGCCTGGCCTATGCCACCTGGTCGGGCACCGGAATACTAGTGGTATCTACCTTGGGTATAGTATTTTACGGTCAGCATCCTGATGTTCCGGCTATTATCGGCATGGCAGTCATTGCCAGCGGCATCGTGATCATGAACCTTTTTTCAAAAATGGGATCTTCCGAGTAAGGGTGTGAATTATGTTTAATATTGGCTTTCTGTGGTTGGCCTTGTCTATCGGTTCAGAAATTACCGGTACGTCGATGATCAAAAAAACCAACAACTTCAAAAAACTCGGGCCTTCACTGCTGGTGATCGGTGCTTACTGTCTGTGCTATTTTGCTCTGACTAGAGCAATGGGGTATGTTCCTGTGGGGGTTGCCTATTCGCTGTGGTGTGGCTTTGGTATTGTCGGCGTCACCTTCGTTTCCATGCTGCTCTACAAACAGAAACCGGACCTGCCTGCCATCTTCTCCATGGCGTTGATTATCGGCGGTGGGGTCATTATGAACACCTTCTCGCAGATGTAAGCCCCTGGCTGCAAGATACAAGCCCCAAAAGCCCGTGTTCTGTGTTGTCGGGCTTGAACAGAGGGCCACTCTGCCCTGCGCCCTCCGCCTTGATAACGGGCTTTTGGGTCTGCGACGGCACCACGGACAATTAAGGGACACAGCCTAACACTCCCACCAGCCTGATGCTTAAAGTGATTCAATTTAAGCGTCAGGCTGGTGGGAGTTTCTTGTATCAGTGGTTACCCGCAAGATTAATTACAGCTGGATTTTCCGGTTTTATGATTGATCGCGCCTTTTTCTATCAATAGATTAGCCACATCAACAAAGCCATGTTCACAAGCACCACTGAGCGGGCTGGCATTTATTTTTGGGTTTTCGTTGATGGCTACCACGTTTAAATCGGGATTAAACTGCAGAATATATTTTACCACATCCAGTCGCCCATCAACCGCAGCCACCATGAACAGAGTTTCGCCGTCTGCCTCTTTGGCGTTCCAATCTATCTCATCTTTTAAACGCTCATGAAGATACTTGACCACCTCAGCATTCTTGCCCATCACAGCTGACTTAACGCTATTATATACGTCGGCGCGGTCAGTGGCGCGAATATCAGCCCCTTGCTCGACCAGGTACTGCACCATATCGAAATAACCAATAAAAGCCGCCCAGCCTAATGCCGTTTGGCCTAGTGAGGCCTCATCTTTGACCTCAAGATTTTGCCCCGCTTCCACCATTTTTTTTACCGTTGCCAAGTTGCCCTGCTTTACCGCGTCAAACCAGGCTGCATCGGGCCCTTGGGAAGGCTTTTCGTAAAAAATCCGGTGTGACAGCAAGTTAGGGTTGGCGATTTCCTGCATTTCGGCTTTGCTGAATCTGAATTTAGAAAGGTCAACGCTCCCCGTGTTCTCTTGAGCCTGTAAATTAAAGCTGCTGACAGAGAGCAAGCTGGCAATTAATAAGATTTTTTTTAGGTTCATATCTTCACCTTCCTGAATGGTTAATTTTAATACATCACTGTAGCCCAGATGGTTCAGGAATTTTACTCATCACGATTTTTATTTACCATGCTTTATTGTTTCTTTTTGGGGATCAATTTCTATAAAAACATCAACAATGCTTTCTTTTATCTAGTGACAGTATTTTGGGATTAAATCTGGGCGCCGATAGAAGAGTGTATTTTTATAAAAAAATCAGGAGATGTTATAAGTAAAATCCTAGGCTGCGCCCCTTAACTATCCGTGGTGCCGTCGCAGACCCAAAAGCCCATTAACTATTTAGCGGGTGGGAGAACCCCACCCGTTTTGTGACTTGGCTATTTCCGTTTCAGCAGCATAAACAGACTGATAAGCAGGAATACCAGGCTAGGTAATAACGCCCCCAAAACCGGTGGCATGCTATACACCAAGCTTAGTGGGCCGAAGATCTGGTCCAGCACATAAAACAGGAAGCCGAAGCTGATACCGGTCACCACACGCACCCCCATCGGCACGCTACGTAGTGGGCCAAAGATAAACGACAGCGCCATCAGCATCATCACCGCCACGGAAAGGGGAGCAAAGATCTTGTTCCACATATTCAATTGATAACGGCTGGCCTCCTGACCACTGACCTTCAGGTACTTCACGTAGTTATGCAAACCACTGATAGACAAAGAATCAGGATCCAACGCCACCACACCCAGTTTGTCTGGCGTCAGGTTGGTTTTCCATTCACCGGTCAGCGTTTGTGTCCCTGTCACCTGCTTCTGATCGGTCAGATCGGAAGTATCTACCTGAGATAGCTTCCATACACCATCTTCAAAGTTGGCGCTGGCAGCATAACGCACCGTCTGCAACCTGTGCTGGTCGTTAAAGTGATAGATGTTTACGCCGGAGAGCTCTTTCTCACCAGAAACACGTTCAATGTAGATAAAATCGTTGCCATCTTTTGCCCACAATCCCCCTTTGGTTGAAAGCAGAGAACCACCGTACATCTGCTGCGCACGGTAGTTACGCGCCATCTGTTCACCTTGCGGAGCCACCCATTCGCCAATAGCCATGGTCAGCAACACCAACGGAATGGCGGTTTTCATCACCGAACCGGCAATTTGCAAGCGGGTGAAACCAGAAGCCTGCATCACCACCAGTTCGCTACGCGTAGCCAAGGTACCCAGGCCGAGTAACGCACCCAACAACGCCGCCATCGGAAAGAACACTTCAACATCTGCCGGCACGCTGAGAAAGGTATACATTGCGGCGCTAAACGCCGTGTATTCCCCTTGCCCCACTTTGCGCAACTGATCTACAAATTTGATGATGCCGGAAAGAGAAACCAGCAAAAACAGCGTCATCATGATGGTATTGAAAATCGTCTTGCCGATATATCGATCTAATACACCAAACATCAGGCCGCTCCTCTCAAACGCGCACGCAGCCTACGCAACGGCACGGTATCCCATAGGTTGAGAACCAAGGCGATCGCCAGGAACACCAGATTCACCGACCAGCCCCATAGCAGTGGATCAAGTTTGTCATTACCGGCATTGGAACGAATCGATGTCTGTAGCAGGAAGAAAATCAGATATAACAGAATGGCGGGCAACATACTCAGCACGCGCCCCTGACGTGGATTAACCACGCTCAGTGGCACTACCATCAACGCCATCAGTACCACTGAAGCCACCAGAGTCAAACGCCAGTGAAACTCGGCGCGGGCATCGGGCTCGTCCGACTGCCACAGTTTGCGCATCGACATCTGTTCGGTCTGGGTATGATCGATGGCCACGGGGCGGTGGCCAATCACGGCCTTGTAATCGGTAAAATCGGTAATGCGGAAATCCCGCAGCAACGCAGTCCCCTCAAAGCGGGTACCCTTATCCAGCAGGACCTCCTGTGAACCGTCAGGGTTCTGGTGGGTCACGCCATGCTCCGCCACCACCACCGAAGGACGCTGGTTGCCGTTTGGCCGCAGCTGTGCCAAGAATACGTTATTGAAGGCATTCCCTTTGACACCACCGACAAACAGCACGGCATTACCATCCTGCGAGGTCTGGAACTGCCCTTCCGACAGCCCGGCGATACTGGGGTTGGCTTTCGCTTCGGCAATCACTTCATACTGTTGCGTTGAAGCCCATGGCCCCAACCAAAGCACGTTGACTGCAGCAATGGCAGAAGTGAAGATCGCCAATATCATTGCGGCGATGACCAAGGTCCGTTTCCCCAGACCGCAGGCATGCATCACGGTGATCTCGCTTTCGGTATACAACCGCCCAAGCGTTATCAGCAGGCCAAGGAACAGGCTTAATGGTAAGATGAGCTGCGCCATTTTGGGCACACTCAGTGCAAGCAAGGATAAGACTAAATTTGTCGGAATATTACCGTTGACCGCATCGCCTAACACCTTGACCAGATTCTGACAAAAAAAGATCAAAAGCAGGATGAACAGGATGGCAATTTGGCTCTTTAACGTTTCCCGAACCAGATATCTAATGATGATCACGCTTAATACGCCTGTGATAACTTGTCTTTTTGCAGGAAAATCGATAGTTTCATCGCTAATCCGCCATTTTTTCTCATCATGTGGCAACCTTCACAGCTAAAATAGTATTAGAACATCAAGCTGTTTGGCTGCCCTATAGGAACAGACCTATAGTTACCCAAACAGAACAGTTACGCCATTTAAGGTTAGCCTATTTAGTTAACTCAATGACGGAAGCCCGAGACGGATCAGAGCATTCTAACGGCAGCTTCCGCTGTTGTCTTTAAGATTCAGGAGAGTGCATGGAGTTCAGTGTAAAAAGCGGTAGCCCGGAAAAACAGCGCAGCGCCTGTATAGTTGTTGGTGTCTTCGAACCACGCCGCCTGTCACCTATCGCAGAACAACTCGACAAAATCAGTGATGGTTACATCAGCGCATTACTTCGCCGGGGCGAACTTGAAGGCAAAGTTGGGCAGACATTACTGCTGCACCATGTGCCGAACATTCTCTCCGAACGCATTCTGTTGATTGGCTGTGGCAAAGAGCGCGAGCTCGATGAACGCCAGTATAAACAAGTCATTCAGAAAACCATCAACACCCTTAACGACACCGGTTCCATGGAAGCCGTCTGCTTCCTGACCGAACTGCACGTAAAAGGCCGCAATACTTACTGGAAGGTACGCCAGGCGGTAGAAACAGCCAAAGAAACGCTTTACACCTTTGATCAACTGAAAAGCAACAAGGTGGAACCACGCCGCCCGCTGCGTAAAATGGTGTTCAACGTGCCTACACGCCGTGAACTCACCAGCGGTGAACGCGCCATCCAGCACGGTCTGGCAGTAGCGGCAGGTATCAAAGCGGCAAAAGATCTCGGTAACATGCCGCCCAATATCTGTAATGCCGGTTATCTGGCCTCACAGGCGCGCCAATTGGCGGATGCTTTCAGCGCCAACATTACCACCCGGGTCATCGGCGAACAGCAGATGAAAGATCTGGGGATGAACGCCTATCTGGCAGTCGGTGCAGGTTCGCAAAACGAATCATTGATGTCCGTGATGGAATATAAAGGCAATCCTAATCCAGACGCTAAGCCAATCGTGCTCGTCGGTAAAGGGCTGACTTTCGATTCCGGCGGTATCTCGATCAAACCGGCCGATGGTATGGACGAGATGAAGTACGACATGTGTGGCGCAGCTGCGGTATACGGCGCGATGCGTGTGGTTGCGGAATTGAACCTGCCGCTTAACGTGATCGGCATCTTGGCCGGTTGTGAAAATATGCCGGGTGGGCGCGCTTACCGCCCTGGTGACGTGTTGACCACCATGTCAGGCCAAACGGTAGAGGTGCTGAACACCGATGCAGAAGGCCGTCTGGTGCTGTGTGACACGCTCACCTATGTGGAACGCTTCGAGCCGGAGCTGGTGATTGATGTCGCCACCCTCACCGGAGCCTGTGTGATCGCCCTGGGCCACCATGTTACTGGCCTGATGTCGAACCATAACCCGCTGGCACACGAGTTGATTGGCGCTTCCGAACAATCCGGTGACCGTGCGTGGCGTTTGCCGCTGGCAGATGAGTACTACGAGCAGTTGGACTCCAACTTTGCGGATATGGCCAACATTGGCGGCCGCCCTGGTGGTGCCATCACCGCCGCGTGCTTCCTTTCACGCTTTACCCGCAAGTACAGCTGGGCACATCTGGATATTGCCGGCACAGCTTGGCGTTCGGGTAAAAACAAAGGTGCCACTGGCCGCCCGGTAGCCATGCTGGCGCAGTTCTTGCTTAATCGGGCAGGTCTGAACGGCGACGATTAACCTACTCTTTATCTTTCAAGCCGCAGCTCGGTTGGCTGCAACTTGAAACCTATTGGGTATATAATCATGCAAAACGGGCGCACTGGTTGCGCCCCTACTTTTTCTTAGCGGCAACGAATTCATGAGCAAACAGGCAACGTTCTACCTCCTTGAACACGCTGACCCCGTTGGCGCGCTCAGCGCACACGAAGCTGTGGCCTGCGCCGTTGCCGCAGAAAAGTGGCGAGCTGGCAAGCGGGTATTGATCGCCTGTGAAAGCCAGGAACAGGCCCACCGGCTGGATGAAGCGCTATGGCAGCGTGAACCACACCAATTTGTGCCGCACAATCTGGCTGGCGAAGGGCCAAACTTTGGCTCGCCGGTTGAACTATGCTGGCCCAGTAAACGCGGCAATGCACCGCGCGATCTGCTGATCGCTCTGCTACCGCAGTTTGCAGATTTTGCTACTGCTTTCCATGAAGTGGTAGACTTCGTCCCTTACGAAGACACCCTAAAACAGTTGGCGCGCGAACGTTACAAAGCCTATCGCAGCGTCGGCTTCCATTTGACCACGGCCACGCCGCCAACTCACTGAACAACGATATAAAAATGGAAAAGACAAACAGTCATCTTGATACCGCCTACGACCCAACGCAGATCGAACAGAAGCTTTACGATCATTGGGAAAGCCAGGGGTACTTCAAACCCAATGGCGATACCAGCCAGGAAAGTTTCTGCATCATGATCCCGCCGCCGAACGTCACCGGCAGCTTGCATATGGGCCACGCGTTCCAGCAAACCATCATGGATACCATGACCCGCTACCAGCGCATGCAGGGGAAAAATACCCTGTGGCAGGCCGGTACCGACCATGCCGGTATCGCTACCCAAATGGTGGTGGAGCGTAAGATCGCCGCTGAAGAGGGTAAAACCCGCCATGATTATGGCCGCGATGCGTTTATCGACAAAATCTGGCAGTGGAAGGCTGAATCCGGTGGCACCATCACCCGCCAGATGCGCCGCCTGGGTAACTCAGTGGATTGGGAGCGCGAACGCTTCACCATGGATGACGGTCTGTCCAATGCGGTAAAAGAAGTCTTTGTGCGCCTGTACAAAGAAGATCTGATTTATCGTGGCAAACGCCTGGTGAACTGGGATCCGAAACTGCGCACCGCCATCTCCGATCTGGAAGTGGAAAACCGCGAGTCTAAAGGCTCCATGTGGCATCTGCGCTATCCGCTGGCCGATGGTGCAAAGACCGCAGAAGGCAAAGACTATCTGGTGGTAGCAACCACCCGCCCGGAAACCGTGCTGGGTGATACCGGTGTGGCGGTGAACCCGGAAGATCCGCGTTATAAAGATCTGATTGGCAAAGAGATCATTCTGCCATTGGTTGGCCGCCGTATCCGCATCGTGGGTGACGAGCACGCCGATATGGAAAAAGGCACCGGCTGCGTGAAGATCACCCCGGCGCACGACTTCAACGACTACGAAGTGGGTAAACGTCACGGCCTGCCGATGATCAACATCCTCACCTTCGATGGCGATATCCGCCAAGAAGCCGAGGTATTCGATACGCTGGGTGAAGCCAGCCAGGCATATAGCAGTGAACTGCCAAGCCAGTTCCGTGGCCTGGAGCGTTTTGCCGCACGTAAAGCCGTGGTAGCCGCCTTTGACGAACTGGGTCTGCTGGATGAAGTCAAACCTCACGATCTGACCGTACCTTACGGTGACCGTGGCGGCGTTGTCATCGAGCCAATGCTGACCGACCAATGGTATGTGCGCACCGCGCCGCTGGCCAAAGTGGCGGTAGAAGCGGTTGAACAGGGTGAGATCCAGTTTGTACCCAAGCAGTACGAAAACATGTATTTCAGCTGGATGCGCGATATTCAGGACTGGTGTATCTCCCGCCAACTGTGGTGGGGCCACCGTATTCCAGCCTGGTACGACGCCGAAGGCAAAGTGTACGTAGGCCGTACCGAAGAAGAAGTGCGTAGTGAGAACAACCTGGGTGCCAACGTAGCGCTGAATCAGGATGAAGACGTGCTGGATACCTGGTTCTCCTCCGGCCTGTGGACCTTCTCGACCCTGGGTTGGCCAGAGCAGACCGAAGCGCTGAAAACTTTCCACCCGACCAGCGTGCTGGTTAGCGGCTTCGACATTATCTTCTTCTGGATTGCCCGCATGATCATGCTGACCATGCACTTCATCAAAGATGAAAACGGCAAGCCGCAAGTGCCTTTCAAAACGGTGTACATGACCGGCCTGATCCGCGACGACGAAGGGCAGAAGATGTCCAAGTCGAAAGGTAACGTCATCGATCCATTGGATATGGTGGACGGTATCTCGCTGGAAGATCTGCTGGAGAAACGCACCGGCAACATGATGCAGCCGCAGTTGGCAGAAAAGATCCGCAAGCGGACCGAGAAGCAGTTCCCGAACGGCATCGAACCGCACGGTACCGACGCCCTGCGCTTCACTCTGGCGGCGCTAGCCTCAACCGGTCGCGACATCAACTGGGACATGAAGCGCCTGGAAGGTTACCGCAATTTCTGTAACAAGCTGTGGAACGCCAGCCGCTTTGTGTTGATGAATACCGAAGAACACGACTGTGGCTTCAACGGTGGCGAGATGCAGCTTTCGCTGGCCGACCGCTGGATCCTGGCGGAATTCAACCGCACGGTGAAAGCCTACCGCGAGGCATTGGACAGCTACCGCTTCGACATCGCGGCGGGCATCCTGTACGAGTTCACCTGGAACCAGTTCTGCGACTGGTATCTGGAGCTGACCAAGCCAGTGGTAAGCAACGGCAGTGAAGCGGAACAACGTGGCACGCGTCATACGCTGATCACCGTGCTGGAAGCTCTGTTACGCCTGGCGCACCCGATCATTCCGTTTATCACCGAAACCATCTGGCAGCGGGTTAAAAACCTGACTGGCGAAACCGCAGATACCATTATGCTGCAGCCATTCCCTGCCTATGACGCTGCGTTGGAAGACCAACAGGCGCTAAACGATCTGGAGTGGATCAAGCAGGCGATCACCGCAGTGCGTAACATCCGTGCCGAGATGAACATTGCGCCAAGCAAACAGTTGGAAGTGTTGCTGCGTAATGCCAATGGGGATGCTCAGCGCCGCGTGCAGGAGAACCAGAGCTTCATAGAGAAGCTGGCCCGCCTGACCTCTATCACCCTGCTGCCTGCTGGCGATAAAGGCCCGGTCTCGGTTACCAAACTGGTGGAAGGGGCTGAACTGTTGATCCCAATGGCTGGCTTTATCGACAAGGATGCAGAAATTGCGCGCCTGACGAAAGAGATGGGCAAATTGGATGCAGAAATCGCTGCCATCGAAGGCAAGCTGGCAAACGAAGGTTTTGTGGCACGCGCACCGGAAGCGGTAGTGGCCAAAGAGCGCGAACGCTTGGCGGCCTGCCAGGAAGGCAAAGTGAAGTTGCAGGAACAGCAGGCAACCATCGCCGCACTGTAACGGCCAGCGGAAATACCCTAGGCTGTGTTCCTTCAATTGCCCGCCAGCGCCGCTGGCGGGCAATTGAAGGAACACAGCCTAACAACAGCGGGCGGGCCACTCACCCGCTGTTTTTTTTATCAGCAAGTTGCCAAGATACGGCTTTAGGTGATATTACACAGCCTAATGCGGTACGTTCCGTAATAACGAAGAAATCCTGAAACCCTTCAAGTTTATACCCGAGTTATTCCAGGTTGCAGCCAGGCGGAGACAGGAAGCCTGTGCGGTTGGAAGGCGAAGGCATATTGAATTGTGAGTGTAAACATGACTACATCAACCCCAGTGCGTCTTTTGGTGCGCCCAATAACGGCTAAGGATAATGCCGCGATGGCTCAAGTGATCCGCATCGTCTCTGCAGAGCATGGCCTGACGGCGGATAAAGGCTACACCGTTTCCGATCCCAATCTGGATACACTGTTCCAACTTTACAGCCAGCCACGCAGCGCTTACTGGGTAGTGGAGTTAGACGGCCAGATCGCTGGCGGTGGCGGCATCGCTCCACTGCAGGGCGGTGAGGCCGACGTCTGCGAACTACAAAAAATGTATTTCCTGCCAATACTGCGTGGTAAAGGCTTGGCAAAACGCTTGGCGCTGCAGGCTCTGGATTTTGCTCGTCAGCAAGGGTTCAACTGCTGCTATTTAGAAACCACCATCACGCTGCAACAAGCTATCGGTCTGTATGAACACCTTGGTTTTGAACATATCGATCATGCTATGGGCAACACCGGCCACTGCGACTGCGAAGTCACGATGCTGAAAATGCTCTAACCCACCATGCTGACGTTGACGCCCCTTCTCCTCTTGCTAGAGGGGTGGTTCATCACTCTTCAGTTGCACTCTCCGCAAAAAAATCATTAACATCATCATAATCATTATTTATTAAAAAAATTGTTATTTTTCATAAAAATTAAAAGATCAACAAACTTACCATGTAAATTTATTGTGACATTCATTAACAAATTAACGATTGCAAATTGACCGCGTATTCACCTGAGTTACTCTGGCATAACAAGCTCAAACCGTCACGCAGGGATACCGTCATGTCAGAAAACGCATTCGATTACATCATTGTTGGTGCAGGTTCAGCTGGCTGCGTGTTGGCAGCGCAGCTAATCCGCCGTACTCAGGCCCGCATTCTGCTGCTGGAAGCCGGTGGTGACGATAATAACCTGTTTATCAAGATGCCCGCTGGAGTGGCGAAGATCATCGCCAAGAAAAGCTGGCCATATGAAACCGAGCCAGAACCCCACGCTAACAACCGCCGTATGCAGATCGCCCAGGGCAAAGTTCTGGGTGGCAGCAGTTCTGTTAATGGGATGATTTACATCCGGGGCCAACGGCAGGATTACGACGACTGGGCCGAGCAATATGGCTGCATCGGCTGGGGTTATCAGGACGTATTACCCTATTTTAAGCGTGCAGAAGCCAATGAGAGTCTGGCAGATGATTATCACGGCGGCGAAGGGCTGCTGCCGGTCAGCGAAAACCGCTACCGTCATCCATTGAGCATGGCATTTATCCGCGCAGGCCAGGAGTTGGATCTACCCTACCGCAACGACTTTAACGGTGAAAGCCAGCACGGCGTTGGCTTCTATCAAACCACGACTCATAACGGCGAGCGCGCCAGCACCGCGCGTACCTATCTGAAAGCCGTGAGCGACAGCTCAAGGCTGGTAGTGAAACTTAACGCCTTGGTACACCGGGTGACTTTCGAAGAGAACGTTGCAACCGGTGTGATCTACAGCCTGAACGGTGGTAGTGAGATCGTCGCCCATGCCCGGCAGGAAGTGATCCTCAGCGCCGGAGCGGTAGGATCACCGAAGATCCTGATGCTTTCCGGCATTGGCCCCCGCGAACACTTGCAACAGTTGGGTATTACACCCCTGGCCGATCTGCCGGTAGGCAAAAATTTCCACGACCATTTACATATGTCGATCAACGTCAGTACCAGCAAACCAATCAGCCTGTTTGGTGCCGATCGCGGCCTGCAAGCATTACGACATGGTGCCGAATGGATGGCATTCCGCAGCGGCGTGCTGGCCTCCAACGTGCTGGAGGGGGCCGCCTTCGCTGATTCTCTTGGCAACGGCAGACCAGATGTACAGGTGCATTTCCTACCAATACTGGATAGCTGGGATGATGTTCCCGGTGAACCACTCCCGGCCATCCACGGTATGTCGCTCAAGGTGGGCTACCTGCAACCCAAAGCACGCGGTCAGGTGCAGCTGCGTAGCCGTGATCCCGCCGATCCGGTCAGGTTACAGGCCAACTACCTTGGCCACCCGGACGATCTGGCTGGCAGCATACGCGCGGTTAAATTTGGCCTGCGATTCCTGGAAACTGCCGCCCTTAAACCGCTGATTAAAGATCTGCTGATGCCAAAACCCGCATGGCTAAACGATGAAGCACAGTTGGAGGAGTTTGTGCGCAACTTCTGCAAAACGGTGTACCACCCGGTAGGGAGTTGCCGTATGGGCCAGTCGCCAGTGGACTCGGTGACCGACCTGCAACTGCGCGTGCACGGTTTTGAGCGGCTGCGCGTTATCGACTGTTCAGTGATGCCGCAGGTGACCAGCGGTAACACCAACGCCCCAACCATTATGCTGGCGGAGAAGGCGGTGGATTTGATATTAGGTGAAGCGGTGTAATCCCCCCATTCCCCGCACCAACAGGTTGGGATGTGGAAATCACAACACCGGAACACCGCTGTGAAAACGGAACTCGGTGTCAGCAGACTGGATCAATTCGGCTTCAACACGGCCAAAGTGAGCCACACGTTCACTGACATCGCCTGTGGCAATCTGCTGCGCCAATGTCAGGTAATCCTCATAGTGGCGCGCTTCCGAACGCAGCAAAGAGAGGTAAAACCGGCTCAATTCATCGTCAAGATACGGGGCTAGCTTGGCAAATCGTTCGCAGGAGCGGGCCTCGATATAAGCCCCACAGATCAATTTATCGATCAGGGTAGCCGGATCGTGAGTGCGAACTTCGCGGATCATACCTTTGGCGTAACGACTGGCGGTGATCTTTTCATACGGGATCTGACGTGTTTGCATGATCTGCAAAACCTGCGAGAAGTGATGGAGTTCTTCTTTAATCAGCAACACCATTTTATCCACCAGATCTTGGCCGTAGGCGGAACCATTTTTCGGCAGGATCTTTTTGGTGAATGCACTTTGGCGAAACAAAGCCTCCGGTAGTTCCTGTGCCTCGTGTACAAAAGCCTCATATGGCCTGAGCAGAGCCAGCAGCGCATCACCACTCTCTTTATCTGCCACATAGCGGCGGATCAGCCACATGCCGGTCTGTGCCGCTTTCAGCTCACACACCAGATGGTCAGTCAGCAATAGCCTTAGGTTTTCGGGGCGACGAGCAGCCTCGATCCAGCCATCCGGCGTTTCGCAATGCAGGAAGTTTAAAATCGGGGATATCAGGGATTGGTAGTTCATCGGATCTTATACACAAGTTACTTCAAGTTGCATGTAGGCGGCAACTGAGCGAGGCTCCAAGAGCTTGGTAAACCAAGTGACTGGGGTGAGCAAAGGCGGTCAACACCCATACAACTTGAAGGACGACGGCTATATCAAGGGCCGACTTTCGCCGGCCCACAGGTTTAATTAATGGCGTTTGCCGTCGTCGTCTTCATCAATAAAGTCGCCGTCTTCGTCTTCCTCACCTTCTTCACCGTTCGGATCTTCAAAGTAAGTACCCCAACCGTCATAGTTGACACCGCATTTTTCCGCCAATGCCACCAGTTGCTCTACCTGGCTGTCGATCAGTTCCGCATTTAATGCCACTTCACTGATCACGTCACAGCACATCACCATGGAGCCATCTTCCACTTCCAGTTCTTCGGCGTCGGTGACTTCGTAGCCCAGCTTAAAGGCTTCAACCGCAGCCTGTTCCAGAACTTCAAACTTTTCGGCAGAGAAATGGTGTTCGATAGTGTAGAGCGCATCCGGATCGCTGCCATCTTCCAGCAACTCTTCGATGATCAGGCGGGTTTCTTCACGTTGTTCTTCCAGCAATTCGCGGTTTGCCATGCCTCTATCCTCAATAAAATGATCTTTGTTCCTTCTATTTTCACACACCGCTGTCATCGCTACCACGATAAACGTGAAAGATTTCTTCCTGAGGGTTGAAAGTGAATATTAATACATATAAAGTGAATTTTAATTCAATTAAACGCACAGGATACAGGATGATGAGCCAGGTGAACCCGTTCTACAGTCGTCACTTTTTGAGGTTAATGGACTTTACCCCCAGCGAGATCCAGTCGCTGCTCCAACTGGCCGCCGATTTGAAGCAGGCCAAGAAACAGGGCAAGGAAACTCGCTATTTACAAGGCAAAAACATTGCGCTCATCTTCGAAAAAGACTCAACACGCACACGATGCTCTTTCGAAGTTGCCGCATTCGATCAGGGGGCTCAGGTCACCTACCTTGGCCCAAGCGGCAGCCAGATCGGCCATAAAGAATCCATGAAAGACACCGCCCGCGTTCTTGGCCGCATGTACGATGGCATTCAGTATCGTGGTTTTGGTCAGCACCTGGTAGAAACGCTGGCAAACTATGCCGGGGTACCTGTGTGGAATGGCCTGACCAACGAGTTCCATCCAACCCAGTTGCTGGCAGACCTGCTAACGGTGCGTGAACATCTGCCGGGCAAATCCCTGGGAGAAGTGAAGTTTGCCTACATTGGCGACGCCCGCAACAATATGGGGAATACCCTGTTGGAAGCTGCCGCACTGGTGGGGATGGATTTGCGGCTGGTGGCACCGAAAGCCTGTTGGCCGCAGGCAGAACTGGTAGCGGAATGTCAGGCTCTGGCACAACAGACAGGCGGCAAAATTACGCTGACGGAAGATATCGCAGAAGGGGTGAAAGAGGCGGATTTCCTGTATACCGATGTTTGGGTGTCCATGGGTGAAGCCAAAGATGTTTGGCAGGAACGGATTGCTCTGCTGAAACCTTACCAGGTCAATATGGCGATGATTGAGCTGACCGGCAATCCACAGGTTAAATTCCTGCACTGCCTGCCAGCCTTCCACGACGACCAAACCACACTGGGCAAACAAATGGCAGAGCAATACGGCCTGCACGGCGGTATGGAAGTCACCAACGAGGTATTTGAATCTGCCCACAGCGTGGTGTTCGATCAGGCTGAAAATCGTCTGCATACCATTAAAGCTGTGATGGTCGCCACACTGAGCAGAACGCTGTAAAGTTTGGCGCTATTTTGAACTGATTCACATAACGGCGAGGGCGTGACCCTTGCCGTTAAAAGCTAGCAGACTAACTATTCAATATATTATGATTACCCACTAAAATCGGTGGGATTTTTATTCATCCTTTCCATATAAATACCCTACCCCAGCTATTCCCCTACTTATTAAGCTGTTGTTCTTCGGCAAATAAATAAAAGTGCAATAGCATGCATCACAAAAATAAAATCTCACACTTATGGATCCGTTGAAATACATATCCTTAAAACTTCCACTGTCAGCGGATAAAATTAATATTTTTCTGCATAAATAACTCACTGAACTAGAAAAAATAAAAATAAATTATTTATTTTTAATGAGTTACGAATTGAATGCGTATTAATTAATGCCTTATGCAATTAATTAAAAAGATATTTAAATTCATAAACTGACTAAAAATTCATTTTGCCAAACAAATTTACAGCATTAGCAATGACATAAATCAATTTATTATCCTCTTTATAAAAAAAACACGGCATATGTGATTGTGGTCACAAAAAAACAATGAAGCACTACCTATTGTCAATATCAACAGAAGAAAACACCAGAATCACTCAATTAAATAATTTTTTATTTCACTGAGTGATCCGTAACTCAATATAACAATAGGAAACAAGATGAATAATAACTATGTTGGTTCTGAAATAGGTCAATTAAGGAGCGTTATGCTCCATCATCCTAATTTAAGTTTGAAAAGGCTGACGCCCTCCAACTGCCAGGAATTACTATTTGATGACGTTCTCTGCGTTGAACGAGCGGGTGAAGAACACAATATATTTGCCAATACGTTACGTTCCCAAGGTGTCGAAGTTTTATTATTAGGCGACCTGCTCGCAGAAACTGTTGCCATTCCAGAAGCCAAAAAGTGGCTGATTGAGGAGCAGGTTTCAGACTTTCGGCTGGGGCCTTCATTTGCAGGCGATATTCGTGGCTGGCTCTGCAGCCTGCCCGACCGTCAACTGGCAAACTACATGATCGGTGGCCTGACCTTTGCGGAAGTACCGGAAAGCTTCAGCAATATGGTGGTAGATACACATCAGCCGACCGACTTTATAATGAATCCGCTACCTAATCATTTATTTACCCGTGATACTTCCTGCTGGATATATAACGGTGTATCTATCAATCCAATGGCTAAAACCGCTCGGCAACGCGAAACCAATAATCTGCGCGCCGTATATAAATGGCATCCTTATTTTGCCAACGGTAATTTCACAACTTATTTTGGCGATAAAGTCCGTAATTATGACCATGCCACGCTGGAAGGTGGCGATGTATTAGTTATCGGACGCGGTGCGGTATTAATTGGCATGTCTGAACGTACCACGCCACAAGGCGTTGAGTTTCTGGCCCAGTCGTTATTCCAATCCCATCAGGCCGAACGGGTGATCGCGCTGGAATTGCCGAAACACCGTTCGTGTATGCACCTGGATACCGTAATGACGCACATTAATCTGGACATTTTTTCCGTCTATCCAGAGGTGGTACGTAAAGAAACACAGTGCTGGACACTGACCCCGGATGGCAAAGGCGGTATCAACCGTCGGCAGGAAACGCATTTCCTTACCGCCATTGAGCAGGCACTGGGTATCGATAAAGTGCAGCTGATCACCACCGGCGGCGACAGCTTCGAGGCCGAACGTGAGCAGTGGAACGATGCCAACAACGTCCTGACCGTGCGGCCTGGGGTGATTATTGGCTATGAGCGCAACACCTGGACCAATGAAAAATACGACAAGGCCGGTATTACCGTGCTGACAATCCCAGGCGACGAACTTGGTCGTGGCCGAGGCGGTGCCCGCTGCATGAGTTGCCCACTGGAACGCGACGCTATCTAACCTCTACGGAGCACAACTATGAATAAAAAACCCACAGTGGTGGTTGCACTGGGTGGCAACGCCCTACTACGCCGTGGAGAACCGCTCGAAGCTGATATTCAGCGCCGTAATATTGCCTTGGCCAGCCAGCAGATCGCTGAGTTGACCCAACGCTGGAATGTGGTGCTGGTGCATGGCAACGGCCCACAGGTGGGGCTGTTAGCCCTGCAAAACAGTGCCTATCCCGAAGTGGCTCCCTACCCACTGGATGTGCTAGGCGCGGAAAGCCAAGGGATGATTGGCTATCTGCTGATGCAGGAATTGAAAAACTGCCTGCCGCAGATGCAAATCAGCACACTGTTGACACAGGTTGAGGTTGATCCCGATGACAACGCCTTCAGCAACCCGACAAAGTACATCGGTCCAGTTTACGATCGGCAGCAGGCAGACAGCCTGAGCCAAGAAAAAGGCTGGGCAATCAAGGCTGACGGGCCGTATTTCCGCCGGGTTGTTCCCTCACCCAAACCCCGTCGCATCATCGAAACCGATGCCATTAACGCACTGATTGAACACGGCCATTTGGTGGTATGCGGCGGCGGCGGCGGTATTCCGGTGGTGCGCCATGAGCAACGGCTACAGGGCGTGGAAGCGGTGATCGATAAAGACCTTTCCGCCGCATTCCTGGCAGAGCAGATCGGCGCCGATGCGCTGCTGATCCTCACCGATGCCGACGCCGTTTATCTCGACTGGGGAACACCACAACAACGGCCTTTACAGAAAACAACGCCTAGCGATCTGGCAGGTATTCACTTCGACGCGGGTTCTATGGGGCCGAAGATCGCCGCAGCCAGCCATTTTGTCAGCCAATGCCACGCCATTGCCGGGATCGGCGCATTAGAGGATGCCAATAAAATCCTCGCGGGCAACAAAGGCACCCTGATCGCCTCTTCACGATGAATTTTTAAGGAATCACACTATGAGCATTAATTTACGTAACCGTCACTTGTTGAAACTGCTGGACTTCAAACCCGATGAAATTCAATACCTGCTCGATCTGGCTTTCACGCTGAAAAAGGCCAAGTACAGCAACACCGAGCAGCAGCATCTGCGCGGCAAGAATATCGCACTGATCTTTGAGAAAACCTCCACCCGTACCCGTTGCGCATTTGAAGTGGCGGCCTTCGATCAAGGTGCTCGAGTGACCTATCTCGGCCCAACCGGTTCACAGATCGGCCATAAAGAGTCGATGAAAGATACCGCCAGAGTTTTGGGCCGCATGTACGATGGCATCGAATATCGCGGCTTTGGTCAGGCTATCGTTGAGGAGTTGGCCGAATTTGCTGGCGTGCCGGTGTGGAACGGTCTGACCGATGAATTCCACCCAACACAGATCCTGGCGGATCTGATGACTATGCTGGAGCATGTGCCCGGCAAGAAGCTAAACCAGATCTCATTCGCCTACCTTGGTGATGCCCGCAACAACATGGGTAACTCCCTGATGGTGGCGGCGGCGAAAATGGGAATGGATATTCGCTTGGTCGCCCCTGCTTCCTTCTGGCCGGATGAAGAGTTGCAAGCACAGTGCCAAGCCATCGCCAGTGAAACCGGGGCACGCATCATGCTGACCGAACATGTGGCAGAAGGTGTCGCCGGGGTGGATTTCCTTTACACCGATGTCTGGGTCTCGATGGGCGAACCTAAGGAAGCCTGGGCCAAACGCGTCGAACTGATGAAACCCTATCAGGTGAATATGGCGGTGGTGAAGGCAACCGGTAATCCACAGGTGAAATTCATGCACTGCCTGCCCGCATTTCACAATGCGCAAACCAAAATGGGTAAGGAGATCGAGACCACCTATGGTTTGCAAGGGTTGGAAGTCAGCGATGAAGTGTTCGAATCCGCCCATTCCATCGTGTTCGATGAAGCAGAAAATCGCATGCACACCATCAAGGCCGTGATGGTCGCCACTCTCAGCGACTAACCCCTCACGCGGCAGCCTGGCTAAGGGTTGCCGCACTTTCCCGATATTTTACTTTCCCGCTGCCGGGTGCAGTAGGAGGAATCATTATGTCTGAAAAAAAACTGGGCCTGGTCGCCCTGATCGCATTAGTGATCGGTTCCATGGTCGGCGGTGGCGTATTCAGCCTGCCGCAAAACTTCGGTTCAGTAGCCTCACCAGGGGCACTGTTGATTGGTTGGGTGATCACTGCCATCGGGATGATTTGCCTGGCACTTATCTACCAAAACCTCAGTGCCCGTTGCCCGCAACTGGAAGGCGGCATCTATAGCTACGCACGCGCCGGGTTTGGTGACTTCATTGGCTTTCAATCTGCCTGGGGTTACTGGTTTTCGGCATGGTTGGGGAATGTTTCTTATGCCGTTCTGCTATTCAGCGCCCTGAGCTTTTTCTTCCCGGTATTTGGCTTGGGTAACAACTGGGAGTCGATCCTTGGCGCTTCAATTGTGTTGTGGCTGGTACATTCACTGGTGCTGAACGGCGTACAGGAAGCCGCCTTTATCAATACCGTATTAACGGTGATAAAAGTGCTGGTCTTGCTGGTGTTCGTGGTCGCCGTTTTGATTGCTTTCCGCATCGGGATTTTTACCGCTGATTTCTGGGGCCGCATGATGGTGATCGACGGCCAGCATCCGGCGCTGTTTGAACAGGTCAAAAGTACCATGCTGATAACCACTTGGGTGTTTATCGGTATCGAAGGGGCGACAGTGGTGTCAGCCCGCGCCGCCAAACGGGCAGACATTGGTAAAGCTACGGTGATTGGCCTGCTCGGCTGCCTGGTGATTTACATTCTGGTCAGCGTGTTGTCGATGGGCGTGCTCGATCAGGCCAGCCTCGGTAACTTGAAAAATCCATCAATGGCAGGCGTACTGGAGTCTATTGTGGGCGTTTGGGGGGCGCGTTTCGTGGCCGCCGGGGTGATCCTTTCCCTTGCTGGAGCCCTGTTAGCCTGGACACTGTTTGCCGCCGAGTTACCCTTTGTCGCCGCCAAAGACGGCATGTTCCCCAGGATATTTATCAAAGTGAACGCCAAAGGCTCACCTGCGGTTTCACTGTGGATCACCAATGGCCTGATCCAGCTGTTCCTGCTGCTTACGCTGTTCTATAGCGCCGGTTATCAAGCCCTGTTTTCAATGGCAACCGCCGCCATTCTTCCCCCCTATCTACTCAGTGCCGCCTACGGACTTAAACTGGCTATTACTGGCGAAAGCTATCAGCGGGGAGAAGGGCGTACCCGTGATCTGATCCTCGGGCTGATCGGCACGATTTATGGCTTATGGCTGTGCTTCGCTGCGGGTAACCAGATGCTGCTAGCCTCGCTACTGTTTGTTCTTGGGCTGATTGTCTTCCTATGGCATCAGAAAACACAGCAGGTCAAACGGTTGATGAACGGCTACGAAGCGCTTGTCGCGGTGATCATCGTCATTATTGCCATTTATACCCTTTACATGATCGCAACGGGGCACATCAAGCTTGGTTGATTAACTTCGTGTTTATTTACATGGCGTTAGAGTAAGTTTTTGGTATAAATCGAGACAGGAAAATGGCAAAGAAACCCACATCAAGCTGTGGCAAAGAACAGCTCAAACTGGCACTGTGCCGTAACCTGATTTTAACCCAGCGTTATTCATCGCAAGAGGAACTGCGCCATGAAATGTCCCGTGCCGGTTACAAAGGCATTAGCCAATCCACCATTTCGCGGTTGCTGAAAACGCTCGGGGTAATGAAAATCCAGAATGCCAAAGGGAAAAAGGTCTATTCCCTGAATGCCTTCCATCACCCAGTCCCGGATATTAATAAGCCCTTAACCTCCATGGTACTCAGCGTGGAACACAATGAGAAATTTGTTCTCATCCATATGAATTCCGGCTATGCCAAGGCCATGGCGCGGATTATCGATCTCTGTGCCTGGCCAGCAGTATTGGGCGCTATCGCTACCAGCAATGTAGTTTGGGTGGCACCGAGCGACACACATAGCACCGTTCAATTGCATAAAAGGCTGTTAGCCATGCTGGAACTCGAAGGTTAAGCATCATCATCAGACAAGCCCCTTCAACATGAAGGGGATTTCCTGGCACAGCTCCCCCGGTAATATTTTATAGTACTTTTTGCTATATAAAATAACACATTAGCCTTGCCTGCTTTTTACGAACGTTCTACCGTGGCACTCCTGCGGCGGAAATGCCGTAAAAAATCAACGATAACAGCCTCTTCTCCGTTCTGGTCTACCGGTACATTTAAGGGAAATGTCTATGAAAGCCAAAGTCTTGCCGTTGTTGGTACTTGCCGCACTCTCCTCAGCCACATTTGCTGCCACACCGCCCGGTACGCTGGTGATCGCTCAATCACTGGACGATATCGTCAGCCTAGACCCGGCTGAAGCCAATGAGCTCTCCAGCATCCAGACCGTGCCCAGCCTGTACCAGCGTCTGGTACAGGCTGATCGTGATAACCCGGCCAAGGTGATCCCGGTGCTGGCTGAAAGCTGGCAGGATGATGCCGCAGCCAAGACCCTGAAGATAAAACTGCGTCCCCAGGCCACCTTCTCTTCCGGTAACCCGTTGACCGCGGACGATGTGATCTTCTCTTACACTCGTGCGGTAAAAATGAACAAGTCACCCGCATTTATCCTCAACGTGCTTGGCTGGCAGCCAGACAATGTCGAGCAGCAACTGAAGAAGATCGACGATCACACCGTGCAACTGAGTTGGACGGCAGACGTTAGCCCGTCAGTCGCCTTGAATATTCTCTCCACACCGATTGCCTCCATCGTCGACAGCAAAGCCGTGCAACCCCATGTGAAGGATGCCGACTTCGGCAACGCCTGGCTGAAAATGCACTCAGCCGGCAGCGGTGCGTTCAAAATGCGGGTATATCAACCGCATCAGGCAATCGTGCTGGATGCCAACCCGACATCGCCCGGCGGTAAACCTCTGCTCAACAACATCATTATCAAAAACGTTCCCGATCCCAGTGCCCGCCGCCTGCTGATCCAACAAGGCGATGCCGACGTGGCGCGTGAACTCGGCCCAGACCAGACTGCAGCACTGAAAGACCGGCCCGGTGTGAAAGTGTTGGAGATCCCCTCCGCCGAGCAGAACTATCTGGTATTCAATACCGCTAATAGCGCCAACCCACTGTTGAAAAACCCGGCATTCTGGCAGGCCGCGCGTTATCTGGTGGATTATCAGGGCATCACCAAAGACCTGCTGAAGGGGCAATATTTTGTCCATCAAAGCTTCCTGCCTGTTGGTCTGCCGGGGGCGTTGCAAGAGACACCGTTCAGTTTCGATCCGGCCAAGGCCAAGGCGATCCTGGAAAAAGCAGGGATCACCCATGCCCGTCTGACGCTGGATGTGGAAAACAAACCCCCATTTATTACCATCGCCCAGTCATTGCAGGCCAGCTTTGCCCAAGGGGGAGTGCAACTTGACCTGCTGCCTGCCGCGGGTAGCCAGGTCTATGCGCGCGTTCGTGCCAAACAGCATCAGGCGGCAATACGCTTGTGGATCCCGGATTACTTTGACGCGCATTCCAATGCCAGCGCCTTCGCCTATAACGACGGCAAAGGCAGTACGGTCGCCGGGCTGAACGGTTGGCAGATCCCTGAATTGAACAAGCAAACGCTGGCCGCAGTGGCAGAAGCCGATCCCACCAAACGCAGCGCAATGTATACCGCCATGCAGCAGGAGCTACAGCGTAGTTCGCCCTACGTGTTTATCGATCAGGCCAAAACGCAGGTAGTCCTGCGCGATAATGTAAAAGGCTATCAACAGGGCCTGAATGCGGATATGGTCTATTACGATCGCGTTAGCAAATAGTCAGGATTGTCATGTCGGTAGCAATCAAATCCACGCCGGGAGCTACTTCCCGGCGTCTTCTTGGGAAATTGGCGCAGGGCCTGCTCACGCTGATGCTGACCCTGCTTGGCCTATTGTTAATCACCTTCCTGCTGTCAGCACTTTCACCGGTAGATCGCGTACTGCAGATCGTCGGCGATCATGCCAGCGCCGCCACCTATGAGCAGGTAAAACATCAGCTTGGGTTAGATCGTTCTTTACCGGTGCAGTTCTGGCACTATCTGGAACGTTTGGCACACGGCGATCTCGGCATCGCCAGCGCCACTGGGGCACCCGTGTTGCAAGATTTGCGTCATGCTTTCCCTGCCACGTTGGAACTCGCCACGCTGTCGTTGATTATCGGTGCCACGCTCGGCGTGCTGCTCGGCGTACTCTGCGCACGCTTCGTTGGCAGCAAGCTCGATGTCGCCGTACGCCTGATAACGCTGCTCGGTAACTCGGTACCCATTTTCTGGCTGGGGCTGCTGCTGCTGTTACTGTTCTACGCCAAACTGCAATGGAGCGCCGGGCCGGGGCGGCTGGATGATATTTACCAATACAGCGTCGAGGCCAAAACCGGCTTCGCGCTGATCGACACCTGGCTTTCCGGTGATATGGGGGCGGTGCGCAACGCGCTGGCCCACCTGGTGTTACCGGTCTGCCTGTTGGCCTACTATTCGTTGGCCAGTATTACCCGGCTGACGCGTTCTGCCTGCCTGAGTGAATTGAACAAAGAATACGTGACGCTGGCCCGTGCCAAAGGAGCCAGTGAGATGCGCATCCTGTTCCGTCATGTACTACCCAATATCGGTGGTACCTTGCTGACGGTGATCGCCCTCGCCTACACCAGCATGCTGGAGGGCGCGGTGCTGACCGAAACGGTATTCTCCTGGCCGGGTATTGGCCGTTACCTGACCACTGCGCTGTTTGCCGGTGATACCACGGCCATCATGGGCGGTACACTATTGATTGGCGTCTGCTTTGTCATCATCAACAATCTCACCGACCTGCTGGTGCGGTTGATCGACCCGAGGGCGCGGCTTTCATGACGATGACATTACTCAAACGTTCTCCTTCCACCACCTGCGGAGCGACCATCCTGCTGTTGCTGGTGCTGATTGCTCTGTTCGCTCCCTGGTTGGCACCGGTCGATCCCAACTGGCAGAACGCTGCCAGCCGCCTGCTGCCGCCGGGTGCAGGCCACTGGCTTGGCACCGACAGTTATGGCCGCGACGTACTTTCCCGCCTGATCTACGGCACCCGGCCAACGCTGGGGCTGGTACTGCTGGTCACCGTGATCACCTTGCCGCTGGGTCTGGCGGTGGGTGTGCTTTCCGGCTACTACGGCGGCTGGTTGGAACGCGTGCTAATGCGCTTTACCGATGTGATCATGTCGATGCCAAGGCTGATCCTGGCCTTTGCCTTTGTGGCAATGTTAGGGCCGGGGCTGGTTAATGGCGCACTGGCGCTGGCGCTGACGACCTGGCCCGCATACGCTCGCCAGGCAAGGGCCGAAATCCAACTACTACGTAAAAGCGACTATCTGGCAGCCGCCGAGATGCTGGGTATCCGGGGACCGCGCCTGTTGTGGGGCCATATTCTGCCCATGTGTCTGCCCTCTGCCGTAGTGCGTCTGGCACTGGATCTGGCTGGGATCATTCTGGCCGCCGCCGGGCTGGGATTCCTTGGCCTGGGAGCTCGGCCTCCGATGGCAGAATGGGGATCGATGGTAGCGGACGGCATGCAAGTGATCTTCGATCAGTGGTGGATCGCCGCGATACCCGGCTGTGCGATCCTGATCAGCAGCCTGGCATTCAATCTGCTGGGCGACGGCCTGCGAGACTTATTGGATCCGCATCATGACTGAACCATTATTGGCAGTACGTAATCTCAACATCGCGTTTAACGGCCACACCGTGGTGGATAACCTTTCGCTGTTTATTGGCCGTGAAAAGGTAGCTCTGGTGGGCGAGTCCGGTTCGGGCAAATCAATGACCGCACGCGCTCTGATGGGGCTGGTACGCAAACCGGGTATAGTGACCGCTGATACGCTGCGTTACCGCCAGACAGACCTGCTGACGCTCAAACCACGCCAGTGGAATGAAGTGCGCGGCGCAGAAATCGCCATGGTATTGCAAGACCCACGCTATGCGTTAAACCCGGTACGCAGTATTGGTAAACAGATCGAGGAATCCCTGACGCTACATAACGCACTGACCCGTGCCGATAGCCATGAGCGGGTGCTGAATGCGCTGGCAGCGGTTGGTTTACCGGAGAGTGCTTATCACAGTTACCCCGGCCAGCTCTCTGGCGGTATGGGCCAGCGCGCCATGTTGGCTATTGCACTGGTCAACGATCCGCAGTTGCTGATCGCCGATGAACCCACTTCGGCACTGGATGCCCGCCTGCGTAAGCAGATCCTCGATCTGATCGTCACGCAGACCACGCGACGTAACATGGGCCTTTTGTTGATCAGCCACGATCTGCCATTGGTGGCTGAACGCTGCGATCGGGTACTGGTGATGTATCAAGGCAAGCTGGTGGATCAAGGCGTTGCTGCCGATCTGCCGATGGCAACACATCCCTACACCCGCACCTTATGGGCCTGCCGCCCCAACGCTGCCAGCTATGGTCAGGATTTGCCGGTGTTGGATCGCAGCATCGATTTTACCCGGAGCGAACATGGCGTTGATTGAAATTGACAACCTGCAGGTCAGTTTTCCGCAGGGGCACGGGCATAAAATCGCCGTTGAATCGGTCAGTTTCGCCGTTGAAGCCGAGGAAACCTTCAGCCTGATTGGCGCTTCCGGCTGCGGAAAATCTACCGTGCTGCGCGTGCTGGCCGGTCTGCAACGTGAATGGCGCGGTCAGGTACGGTTGTTTGGTCAGACTATCGAGCCATTGCAGCGCTTTGCCGGCCAGTTGCGTCGCGACGTTCAGATGGTATTTCAAGATCCCTACGCGTCATTGCACCCGCAGCACAAGATTGGGCGAACGCTGGGGGAACCGCTGAAAATTCACGGTGAGAAACAGATCCCGACGCGAGTCCTTGAAGCATTGCAACAGGTGGGGCTCAATGCCGCCATTGCCGAGCGCTACCCCCACCAGCTTTCCGGCGGCCAACGTCAGCGGGTCGCCATCGCCCGTGCTTTGCTGTTGCGCCCTAAGCTGCTGCTGCTGGACGAACCTACCTCAGCGCTGGATATGTCGGTGCAAGCGGAGATCCTCAATCTGCTTAATCGCCTAAAGCGCGAACACGGCATGACCTATCTGTTGGTCAGCCACGATGGCGACGTGATCGCCCACATGTCCGAGCGTGCCGCATTAATGGAAAGTGGCCACATTGTGCGCCATTACAACCGGGCCGATCTGCGGGCGGGAGAGCACATCAGGGAATAGACTTGATGCCGCCAAAGATCAAGACAATCGATTGCGAAATGCAAAAAAGGGCTGTTTTAGCGCTTGCAGTGAAAAAAAGCGCGAGTATAATGCCCGGCAATTTGCCAGGAGAAAACATGAAAAACGACGTTTGTTTTGTTCGCCATATTCGACAAAACCGGCTGCCCATCGGCGGCAAATTGCCGTTGTTTCTCCTGTTGCATTGCTATTCATTTTAAGCCCCTCATTGAGGGGCTTTTTTTTGTCTGCAGAATTGCTACTAAATCGAGAGCCCCGCGCCAAGGGCACCGAGTCGAGGAGAGTGAACATGGCCAACCCGCTATATCGTAAAAACATCATCTCTATTAACGATCTCAGCCGTGACGATCTGGAATTAGTGCTGCGCACCGCCGCCAGCCTGAAGGCTAACCCGCAGCCTGAACTGCTTAAACACAAGGTGATCGCCAGTTGCTTCTTTGAAGCTTCCACGCGTACCCGCCTCTCGTTTGAGACCGCCATTCAGCGATTGGGGGCTTCGGTGGTGGGGTTTTCCGACAGCAGCAACACCTCACTCGGTAAAAAAGGGGAAACGTTGGCAGACACCATCTCGGTGATCAGCACCTACGTTGATGCTATCGTGGTGCGCCATCCTCAGGAAGGGGCTTCGCGCCTGGCTGCCGAATTCGCCAGCGGCGTGCCGGTATTCAACGCCGGTGACGGTTCCAATCAGCACCCGACGCAAACGCTGTTGGATCTGTTCACTATTCAGGAAACACAGGGTCGCCTGAGCAATATCAATATCGCCATGGTGGGTGACCTGAAATATGGTCGTACCGTGCATTCACTTACCCAGGCACTGGCAAAATATGAAGGTAACCACTTCTTCTTTATCGCGCCTGACGCCCTGGCAATGCCGAGCTATATCCTCAAGATGCTGGAAGAGAAAGGCATCTCTTATAGCCGCCACAGCAGCATTGAAGAAGTTGTCCCAGAGTTGGATATTCTCTACATGACTCGGGTACAGAAAGAACGTCTGGATCCTTCGGAATACGCCAACGTGAAGGCACAGTTCGTACTACGCGCCCCCGATCTGGCCGGTGCCCGCGACAACTTGAAAGTGCTGCACCCGCTGCCACGCATTGATGAAATCGCCATTGAAGTGGACAAAACACCGTACGCTCACTATTTCCAACAGGCGGGCAACGGTATTTTCGCCCGTCAGGCACTGTTGGCGCTGGTATTAAACGCAGATTTGGATCTTTAAGGGGGAACCGTCATGACTCACGATAACAAACTCCAGGTTGAAGCGATCAAGTGCGGCACAGTGATCGACCATATTCCGGCACAGATCGGTTTCAAGCTGCTGTCACTCTTCAAACTGACCGCCACCGATCAGCGTATCACCATCGGTTTGAACCTGCCTTCCAAAGAGCTTGGGCGCAAGGATCTGATCAAGATCGAGAACACTTTCCTGACCGAACAACAAGCAAACCAGTTAGCGATGTACGCCCCAAAAGCCACGGTGAACCGCATCGATAACTATGAAGTGGTGCGCAAGCTGACCCTCAGCCTGCCTGATCGTATCGACAGCGTGCTGACCTGCCCGAATACTAACTGCATTAGCCGCAGTGAGCCTGTAAACTCGAGCTTCAGCGTCAAATCCCACGCGGGTGAAGTGCACCTGAAGTGCCGTTACTGCGAAAAAGAGTTCGAGCATCAGGTAGTGCTACAAACAGACTAAGATCGTCCATTTTACCGGGAATGGCGCTGTTAATCTGGCTGTCATTCTCTATAATGGCGTTTCTTACTCAACCACGGAATATCAGGAGAACAAATGTCACGTAATATCAGCACTGAATTAGCGCCAGCCGCCATTGGTCCTTACGTGCAGGGCGTTGACCTGGGCAGCATGATCATCACTTCCGGCCAGATCCCGGTCGATCCAAAAACCGGCGCCGTTGCCGATGACGTTTCAGCTCAGGCTCGCCAGTCACTGGAAAACGTCAAAGCCATCGTTGAAGCCGCAGGCCTGAAAGTGGCAGATATCGTTAAAACTACCGTTTTCGTGAAAGATCTGAACGATTTCGCTACCGTTAACGCCACTTATGAAGCCTTCTTCAACGAGCATAATGCACCATTCCCGGCTCGTTCCTGTGTTGAAGTTGCTCGCCTGCCAAAAGACGTGAAAATCGAGATCGAAGCTATCGCGGTTCGCCGTTAATCCGCTGTGATATCTGATACGGCCAGCGGCTGCTGGCCTTTCTTACAGCCCTTCTTTCCTCTCACCTAGACCGAACAAACTGCTATTGACGCTTTTACAATAGGATTATCCCCGCATAGCTGAACGGTAAATTACATCTCTAAAACGTCCTGTATTCATCACTGAAGCAACCCTTTTGATCATGGAAGCGATTTAACGCTTCGATAGCTTCCCTATTTTCTTCCTGCCATTTTCTCGTTTTATGATGACGAGGTTCGGTATCTAGGACAGCAGTTAGCGTGGCGCTTTGTGTATTGCGCTGTTTTGCTGTCATGTGCCACTCCTCCTATGATGATGCGTCGTGTAAGTTAAATGGGGCTGTGCGGGTGAAATCGCAGGCTATAAAACTGAGTGAGTACTCTGGCCCGGTCTGACAACCATTAACTATTACTGCCAGCCGTAACGGCGCACGAACCAGCCTTTCACACACTGGGTCAGCACCATATACCCCGCCAGGATCACCACCAGCCATGGGAAATAACCGAGCGGTAACGCCTGCAACTGCAGGAACCCGGCCAGCGGCGAG
This sequence comes from Serratia aquatilis, assembly GCF_044865145.1. Taxonomy (NCBI): domain Bacteria; kingdom Pseudomonadati; phylum Pseudomonadota; class Gammaproteobacteria; order Enterobacterales; family Yersiniaceae; genus Serratia; species Serratia aquatilis. The sequence goes on from NZ_CP173186.1 coordinate 4,629,709, forward strand.
AAGGTCAGGCCGATACCGGTGGCGATCACCGCCAGCGTCATGATGCACAGCGGCCAGGACGGGCGGCTCTGGATAAAGGGTATTTTACGCGTGCGGATCATATGGACGATCAGCGTCTGCGACAGCAACCCTTCAACAAACCAGCCAGACTGGAATAGCGTCTGCATTTCTGGCGTGTTGGCCTTAAACACATACCACATCAGGCAGAAGGTCAGCACATCAAAGATGGAGCTTATCGGCCCGAAAAACACCATAAAACGCCCTAAATCGACAGAGTTCCAGCGCTGTGGCTTGGCGATCTGATCGTCATCGACGTTATCGAACGGGATAGCGATTTGTGAAATATCGTACATCAGGTTCTGGATCAGCAGGTGCAAAGGCAACATCGGCAGGAAGGGTAAAAAGGCGCTGGCAATCAGCACGCTGAATACGTTACCAAAGTTGGAACTGGCGGTCATCTTGATGTATTTGAGCATATTGGCAAAGGTACGGCGGCCCTCTATCACCCCCTGCTCCAGCACCATCAGGCTTTTTTCCAACAGGATAATGTCTGCCGCTTCTTTGGCGATATCCACAGCCGAGTCTACCGAAATGCCAATATCCGCCGCACGCAGTGCCGGGGCATCGTTAATCCCGTCCCCCATAAAGCCCACCACATGACCCTGCTTGCGCAGCACCTGGACGATACGCTCCTTGTGCAATGGCGTGAGCTTGGCAAATACCGTGGTACGTGCCGCCGCCTGTGCCAGCGCGATGTCATCCATCAGTTCGATCTCACTGCCGAGCAGCACGGAGTCCGTAGCCAACCCCACATCCTTACAGACCTTGGCCGCCACCAGATCGTTGTCACCGGTGAGGATCTTGACGGTCACGCCATTGCGTTTCAACGCCGCCAGTGCCGGAGCCGTACTCTCTTTAGGGGGATCGAGGAAAGCAATATACCCTTCGAGGATCAGATCAGACTCATCCACCACGCCATAATCATGCTGTTGTGCAGGCAGGATTTTGCTGGCCACTGCCACCACGCGCAACCCTTGCTGGTTGAGATCGTCGGTAATGCGGCGAATACGGGCAAGCATGGCTTCGCTAAGCGGGATCGCTTGCTCTTCCTGCCGCACATGGCTGCAGATCCCCAGCATTTCCTCCAGCGCCCCTTTGCAGATCAGTTCGTGATACTCCGCGTCTTTCGCCACCACCACCGACATACGGCGGCGCTCAAAATCGAACGGGATCTCATCCACTTTCTGGTAATGCTCGAGCACGCCCGGTTGCCTGCTTTCATTAGCACAGTTGAGTACCGCCACGTCCAGCAGGTTTTTCAGCCCGGTCTGGTAGAAGCTGTTCAGCCAGGCATAGCGCAGCACGCGTTCGCTGTTAGCACCAAACACATCGGTATGGCGTTCCAGGACGATCTTGTCCTGAGTCAGGGTACCAGTCTTATCGGTACACAGAATGTCCATCGCGCCAAAGTTCTGAATCGCATCCAGACGCTTGACGATCACTTTCTGACGCGACAGTTTGACCGCCCCTTTCGCCAGCGTTGAGGTGACAATCATCGGCAACATTTCCGGCGTCAGCCCAACGGCAACCGAAAGCGCAAACAGGGCTGCCTCCCACCAGTCGCCCTTGGTATAGCCATTGATCAATAACACGATTGGCGTCATCACCAGCATGAAACGGATCAGTAGCCAACTGACTTTACTGATCCCCTTCTGGAAGGCGTTCGGTTGCTCATCCTGACTGGTGACACGCAGAGCCAGTTGACCGAAGTAGGTGTCGCCACCGGTGCCAATCACCATTGCCAGCGCAGTGCCACTGACCACGTTGGTGCCCATAAAACACAGATTCTGGCATTCCAGTGGATCGCTTACCCGGCTTTGCGGTTGAGCCACTTTTTCTACCGGCAGTGATTCACCGGTCAGTGCCGCCTGGCTGATAAAGAGATCTTTGGCAGACAGCAGGCGTAAGTCCGCCGGGATCATATCCCCTGCGGCCAGCTTAATGATGTCGCCAGGCACTAATTGGGAGATGGGCAGTTCAATGTGTTCACTTTTACCGGTCAGCGCGTCGCTACGGATCACCGTCGCGGTATTGCTGACCATCGCTTTTAACGCATCGGCAGCCTTGTTGGAACGAGCTTCCTGAATGAAATGCAATAATGTAGAGATCAAGACCATCAGTGCAATCACCAGCGCACCGGTCAGATCTTCAGTGGCATAGGAAACCATCCCCAGCACGGTAAGCAACAGGTTGAACGGATTACGATAGCAGTGCCACAGATGACGCCACCAGGTTTCAGCCTGCTGGTTTTCAATCACGTTGGCGCCGAACCGGCTGCGTGCGGTTTCCGCTTCATGTTCGGTGATCCCTTCCGGGTAACTGCCAAAGCGCTCATAGAGTTGCGTCGAGCTGGCTGCTGCACACTCCAACCGCTGTTTTGCCAGACCGGCAGGCAGCTCATGCGCCACGCCGCTGAGGTTTTCTGACAGGGTATCGCGCCGTACCAGACGACGTGGCAAATTGCGGCTAAGCAAGCCAAGCAAATGACGGGGGATATTTTTTAGTTTCATTGTTCACGCCTCGTCGCCCAATGCCTCACGGCGATGGGGAATGGCGGATCGGCAGGCAGAGATGATTTCAGGCATGCTCAAATCATCAGCCAGGGCGGATCCTTTTATTTTCAATCAAAACAGGGCGAACGAAGTTCACACGCCACTGTTTACCGTTTATTTAGCCGGTAAAACAGCAACGCCAAGCGGAGAGGTTTTACCAGAGAGCTGAATGGAAATTATCGCTGCCAGGATCAGGATCCATTTAAGGTATTAACCTCCGGTAAGAAAAAGTGGGAACAACAGGTGCGGCCATTTCGTTTTGTAGCACGATAGCCACTTTGCACCGAGATCCACGCGGTAAATTGCGCTATTGTGGTGAGTATCGTTCGTAAGTTTAAGCCCATTAACCTCAACGAAAAGTAAACCATGCAAAACCGGCTGACAATCAAGGATATCGCCCGCCTGAGTGGCGTAGGTAAATCTACCGTATCGCGCGTAATGAATAATGAGAGTGGCGTAAGCCCGCAAACCCGTGAACGGGTGGAAGCGGTGATCCGCAGCCAGGGGTTTACCCCATCAAAATCCGCGCGCGCCATGCGTGGCCAGAGTGACAGAGTGGTGGCGATTATCGTTTCGCGTCTGGATTCCCCTTCGGAAAACCAGGCCGTGCGCACCATGCTGCCGCTGTTGTACCAGCAGGGTTTTGATCCGATCGTGATGGAAAGCCAGTTTGAAACCCGGCTGGTACAGGAGCACTTGCATATGCTGCAACAGCGCCATGTGGACGGTGTGATCCTGTTCGGTTTTACCGGCCTGAGCGCCGCCATGCTCACCCCGTGGCAGGAAAAAATGGTGGTGGTCGCCCGCGAATATCCAGGCGTTTCTTCGGTCTGTTATGACGATGAGGGGGCGGTGAAACTGCTGATGCAGCGCCTGCGCCAGCAAGGGCATACTCATATCAGCTACCTGGGGGTACAGGAGGCTGATGCCACCACCGGGATGCGTCGCCACCAGGCTTATCTGGATACCTGCCGCGAACAGAACATTACGCCAGTTGCCGCACTGGGAGAACTGAGTTACCAGAGTGGTTTCCAGCTTGCAGCCAGCGTGATTGAGCCACATACCACCGCGCTGGTATGTGCTTCCGATACCATCGCCCTGGGTGCAATGAAATACCTTCAGCAACAGCACATTGCGCCGCTACAGGTTTGCGCCATCGGTAATACACCAATGCTCAACTTCCTGTTCCCAGAGACATTCTCAGTGGAACTGGGTTATGGCACAGCGGGGCAACAGGCAGCACAGCAGTTGCTCGACCAGTTAAGTGGTGAACAGGGCGTGCGTCAGATCATCATCCCCAGCAAACTCGCCTGATGAAATAAGGTCATTAATTGCTCATTCTGTGATCCTTGCCGCGAATTGGGAACGTTCCCATTTCATTAAAACAGGCGAATGGCTAAGCTTCGCACATCCACACCTCTGCGCCTCACTGATAAAAAGGGTTCCATAATGAGCAAAGTTCAGCAGCAGGATATCGACCGCCTGATTGTACTGGTGGGTGGCCGCGAGAACATCGCTACCGTCAGCCACTGTCTTACACGCCTGCGTTTCGTGCTTAACGATCCCGCCAAGGCAAAACCCAAAGAGATTGAAGAACTACGGATGGTTAAAGGCTGCTTCACCAATGCCGGGCAGTTCCAGGTAGTGATCGGTACCGATGTAGGCGATTACTATCAGCTACTGATCAAGACCGCCAGCATCAACGAAGCCGATAAAGAGCAGGCCAAGCTGGCCGCACGCCAGAACATGACCTGGTTCGAACGCAGCATCTCCCACTTTGCCGAAATCTTCTTTCCGCTACTGCCTGCGCTGATCAGCGGCGGTTTGATCTTGGGCTTCCGCAACGTCATCGGCGATATTCCAATGTCTGGCGGCCAGACGCTGGCCCAGATGCATCCAGCCTGGAAAACCGTTTACGACTTTCTGTGGTTACTCGGTGAAGCCATCTTTATGTTCCTGCCGGTCGCAATCTGCTGGTCAACGGTGAAAAAGATGGGCGGTACGCCGGTGCTTGGTATCGTGATGGGGATCACCCTGGTCTCACCACAGTTAATGAACTCATACCTGCTCGGCCAGCAAGTGCCAGAGGTGTGGAATTTTGGCTGGTTTGCCATTGAGAAAGTTGGCTATCAGGCACAGGTGATCCCGTCGATCCTCGCCGGTATGGCGCTGGGCTGGATCGAAACCCGGTTGAAAAAGATCGTGCCAGATTATCTGTATCTGGTGGTAGTACCCGTTGTTTCTCTGCTGTTGGCGGTGTTCCTGGCACACACGCTGATCGGGCCGTTTGGCCGTATGATCGGTGACGGCGTCGCCTGGGCGGTGAAATGGGTCATGACCGGCAGCTTCGCTCCTATCGGCGCCGCGCTGTTTGGTTTCCTGTATGCGCCGCTGGTGATCACCGGTGTGCATCAGACCACGCTGGCGATTGATATGCAGATGATCCAAAGCATGGGCGGCACCCCGGTCTGGCCGCTGATTGCCCTTTCGAACATCGCTCAGGCCTCGGCGGTATTAGGTATCATCATTGTCAGCCGCAAGGCTAACGAACGGGAAATCTCTGTGCCTGCCGCCATTTCCGCCTACCTCGGCGTAACCGAACCGGCCATGTACGGTATCAACCTCAAATACCGTTTCCCGATGCTGTGCGCCATGATTGGCTCCGCCATCGCCGGTCTGATCTGCGGGCTGACGGGCGTAATGGCCAACGGTATCGGCGTTGGCGGCCTACCGGGCATTCTGTCAATCAAACCGCAGTTCTGGCTGATCTACTCACTGGCAATCCTGGTGGCGGTAGTGATCCCACTGTTGCTGACCATGATGGTTTACAAGCGCAAAGCAAGCCGTGGCGAATTGCCAGTTTAAATACCCTGGGGCCAATACTTGGCACTGTCACGAAAAAAGGTACCAATAATGAGTAACGCAATCCCATGGTGGCAAAACGGTGTCATCTACCAAATCTATCCAAAAAGCTTTCAGGACAGTACCGGCAACGGTTACGGCGATCTGGCCGGTGTCACTCAACGTTTGGACTATTTGCAGGAACTGGGGGTTGATGCCATCTGGCTGACGCCGGTTTACGTCTCGCCGCAGGTGGACAACGGCTACGACGTGGCCGACTACTGTGCTATCGATCCGGCATACGGCACCCTGGCAGACTTTGAACATCTGGTTGCACAGGCCCACCAGCGTAACATTCGTATCGTGATGGATATGGTATTCAATCATACCTCCACCGAACATCCGTGGTTTAAGGCAGCACAACTGCCCGGCAGCCCGCTGCGTCAGTTCTATATCTGGCGTGATGGTACAGGTGATAACCCGCCCAACAATTGGCGTTCCAAATTTGGTGGCAGTGCCTGGCAATGGCATGCCGACAGCGGCCAATACTATCTGCACCTTTTTGCCAACGAGCAGGCCGACCTAAACTGGGAGCATCCGCCGGTACGTGAAGAACTGAAGAAAGTGTGCCAGTTCTGGGCAGACAAAGGCGTAGACGGATTACGCCTTGATGTAATCAATCTGGTCTCCAAACAGCAGACCTTCCCGAACGATGCCCAGGGCGATGGCCGCCGTTTCTATACCGATGGCCCGCGTATTCATGAGTTTTTGCAGGAGATGAGCCGCGAAGTATTCCAGCCACGGGGCCTGATGACCGTGGGTGAAATGTCCTCTACGTCGTTGGAACACTGCCAGCAGTATGCAGCGCAAAGTGGCCAAGAGCTGTCGATGACCTTCAACTTCCACCACCTGAAAGTGGATTATTCCGGCGGGCAAAAATGGACCTTGGCCGCACCGGACTTCGTTGAGCTGAAACAGATTTTCCGACACTGGCAACAAGGCATGCACAACCGCGCCTGGAATGCACTGTTCTGGTGTAACCACGATCAACCGCGCATCGTTTCGCGTTTTGGGGATGAAGGTGAGTTACGCGTTATCGCCGCCAAGATGCTAGCAATGGTGTTACACGGCATGCAGGGCACCCCCTATATCTATCAGGGTGAAGAGATCGGTATGACCAATCCGGGATTCAGCCGTATCGATCAATACCGTGACGTGGAAAGCCTGAACATGTTTGCCGAACTGCGTGCACAAGGCAAGAGTGATGCTGAGCTGCTGGCAATCCTGGCCAGCAAATCACGAGACAATGGCCGCACGCCGATGCAATGGGATACCACCAGCAACGCCGGGTTTACTACCGCCACCCCATGGATCGCCTGTGCAGACAACTACCCGCAGATTAATGCCAATGCGGCACTGGCGGATCGGGATTCTGTTTTTTACGCCTATCGCCAGCTGATCGCCCTGCGCAAACAGTACCCGCTACTGACGCACGGTGACTATCAGGATCTGGCCCCTGAACACCCGGCATTATGGTGTTATCAGCGTAGCTGGAACGGCCAGCGGCTGCTGGTGGTGGCTAACCTGAGCCGTGAACCGCTGGTGTGGGACGCTGGTGGCGTTGAATCTTGCGAACTGTGGCAGCCCTTGATGAGCAGTCATGGTGATGCGATGCTGCAACCGCAAGCCTGTACCCTGCGGCCATTTGAAGCAACCTGGTGGCTGTTGAAGTCTTGACTTAGGCTGTGTTGAAAAATAGGAAGTCCTGCCATTAAACCATGATTTTTGGGCTGGAAACGCTATACCCAACATAATTCGAGTTGCTTGCAGCGGCCCCGAAGGGGCGAGGCCCAACATGGGCCGAGTTACGCAGCCAACAACCAAGCAATTTGAAGTATGAAGGGTATAATTAATCAACCGGTTTAATCAGTTTAAGTTCCATACCAAGACGTATTGCATGCCGGGCATTTGACACCCCCAGCTTTTTGACAATATTTGACATATGGAATTTAACAGTACGCGCTTTAATCCCTAGGATCGTCCCCGTGTCCTGATAGGTTTTGCCTACGCTTGCCCAATAGAGTATTTCATTTTCTCTATCTGTGAACCGAGGGCTTTTTTCTGTACTGGTAGCATTTTTTTCTGACAGCGAGGTCAGTGTAAGATATATTTCATTTACTGATGCTAACAATAAGGATATATCACCTTTATTCTGGGTGAGCGTTTGTATCATTTCTTCTCTTTGTCCAGCAGGGATAATAAAAGATAACGTAACAAGATTATTATTATAATCATGCAAGACAAATGTATAGCCATTAGTCACGCCAAACTCGCGGGCTTGACTAAAAACTTCAGAAGAATTAATCCCTGAGCTAGTTATAAGATTCTCATCCCATAAAAAAGGGGTCAACCTGTTCAATGCAGTTATCACGACTGGATCGGTATACTGTAAACCATTTTCTTTATAACGCGCCACCCATTCATCTGGGTAATTTGTTACGCCGAAGATGCATGACATGTCTTTTTTTGATAATACAACATAGGCCCAGGTTAACTCTCCAAAAACATTTAGTGCAGTCTCCAAGTGCTTTCTGATATTCTTTTCATACTCCATTAATCGCTCCCGATCACTCAAATAGCTTACATAATTGAATACAAATGGTTCACGTAGCAAACAACCAGAACATGATTGTACATTAATAAATTATCTTTTGGTTGACAATGCTTACGTTATCTACCGATAAGGCACCCCATTGACAACACAAAAATTTCAGTCATCCTGCCCCCTCTTTCAAGTCGATAACTCCAGTATTTTATGTAAAAAAATACAATTTTTAAGCATAAAGAGCCGACTATAAAATAATGGCTAGAGTGGAGTACCGTTCAGCGCTTCAAATTTAGAGCCTAACCTCAACCAAGGTTTATACTCTAAATAATTCGAGTTGCATGACAAAAACGCAATGCGTTTTTGAACAGCGCTCGCGTGCAATTAAGGGACACAGCCTAGGGTGAGCGAGGAAAGCCAACACACATGCAACTTGAAGTATGACGAGTATAGCACTTTAGTACAGGCATCCAGCTGTACCTAGAGCCAGATTATCTCATTAAAATAAATGTACTATCATCCATCCCAACTAAGACTGTACTAGTCAATTACTATTATAGGCCCAGACTCTTTGCCATTAGCACAGCTGATACAAATTGCCAGACACCAGGGAATCTTGTTAGCACTAGGCTGTATCCCTTAACTGTACGTGGTGCCGTCGCAGACCCAAAAGCCCATGATCAAGGCGGAGGGTATATCTAGCGTCCGCCACACTACACCCTATCTTCCTTTCAGATCATAAGATCACCAACACAGACTGTGTACTCTTACCCAACATAGTCGACCATTTTTTGCACATTACAGATAACATGCGACCCGCAAAATTGATGGCTCTCCGCGTTAAGCCAGTGATCGCTGGCACATTGATCCGTGATGACAACCACCAAGACGCTCTATCCACAACTGTTGTATCAACGCATTGACTTCCGAGAGGCTGTTGAATGGTTACGTGAATTTCACGGCAATACTTACCATAAAAAAAATTAAAGTGTGAAGATAATCCCAAATTAGAAACACATTTATTTCACGCTATAAAAAAAACATGTAATAGTCGTATAAAAATGTGATGCCATTCATGATTTACTGAAAAACAGTGCCTGAATCAGGGCTGCGCTATTCTGCTTGCTATTTTTACCACCTCGACTAATACGGATTATTATTATGACATTGAACGGAAAATCGATAGTTATATTCAGTGGATTGCTAGCCGCAAGTTTAAGCGGGTGTGACAGTAATGACTCTTACCCTACATCCACCACCCAAGCCGAAATAGAAAGTAAGAGCGTACCAATAATTACTATAGGTACGCTTAAATTTAAGGATCTGAATAAAAACGGCCAGCTCGACCCTTATGAAGACTGGCGTCTTGATAGCGCCACCCGTGCCAGCGACCTGACTTCCCGCATGACCGTGGAAGAAAAAGCAGGGGCAATGATGCACGGTACGATCGCGCTAAATAAATCGGGACGCGTAGATTTCAACGCCACTGACGCAGAGGTTAATCAGCGCTTCGTTAATACCTTTATTACCCGTATGGCTGGCGATCCGCAGCATATTTCTGCCGATAATAATACATTGCAGGAAATGGCCGAAAAAACCCGCCTGGGTATTCCGATCACTATCAGTACCGATCCCCGTAACCATTTCGTTAACGATCCCAATGCCACCAGCGTAGCCGCTGGCAGCTTTTCACAATGGCCGGAACCTCTCGGCTTTGCGGCTATCGACGATACCGCATTGGTTAAAAATTTTGCCGATATCGCCCGTCAGGAATACCGTGCGGTGGGGATCCAAATGGCATTATCCCCGCAGGCAGACCTGGCTACCGAACCTCGCTGGGGGCGAATCAACGGCACCTTCGGTGAGGATAACCAGCTTGCCAAACGTATGGTCCAAGCCTATATCGAAGGCTTCCAGCACGGTGACAAAGGGCTACAGCCAACCAGCGTCATCACTGTGGTTAAACACTTTGCCGGTGGTGGCCCACAACTTAACGGGCTGGATCCGCACAATATCTACGGTAAAGAACAGGTTTATCCTGGGGATAATCTGGAATACCACCTGGTACCGTTCGAAGGGGCCTTTGCCGCCAATGTCGCTTCGGTCATGCCTTATTATGGCCAGCCGATCAAGCTTTGGTACAAGGATCAACTGATTGAAGAGGTGGGCTTCGGTTTTAATAAGCAGGTGTTGACCGAGATGTTGCGTGGCCGCTTCCACTTCACTGGTGTAGTGTTGAGCGACTGGGGCATCCTGGAAAGTTGTGAAGGGAAGTGCGCCAGCGGTATCAGCGATGCCGATATCGCTGCCGGAGTATCACCTTGGACTGCCGGGATCGGCATGTCATGGGGAGTTGAAAATCTCACTCGGCAGGAGCGCGTAGTCAAAGCGGTAGAAGCCGGTATCGATCAGTTTGGTGGCACCACCGACTCTAGCGACCTGATCGCCGCCATCAATCAACAGCAACTGCCGATCGCCACCATTGATGCCTCAGTGAAACGTATTTTGCAGCAGAAGTTTGAGCTAGGGTTGTTTGAAAAACCGTACGTAGATGAAACCCAGGCGGTGAAGATTGTCGGTAACAGTGAATTCCAGAAGAAAGGCGATGATGCCCAACGCCGTTCACAGATCCTGCTACAGAATAACAACGATCTATTGCCACTGGCGCTGAGCGGCAAGAAGGTATTCCTGCATAACGTCAACGCCAGCGTGGCAGCACGCTATGGGCTGGAAGTGGTTGCGACACCGGAAGAAGCCGAGATCGCTATCTTGCGGGTGGATACCCCACACCAGAACGATCCGCATTATCCGTTTGGTGTCTCGGTCAACTTCGGCCAGTTGGGCTTTGACGATGCCGATACCGTAGTGCTGGATGACAAAGCCGGTACTTACAGCGGTAGTGAAGACTACCAACTGATCAAGCAGGTGAAGGCGCTCAACATTCCAACGGTCATTTCTGTGTACCTTGATCGCCCAGCGATCCTGACCAATATCGTGGATAAAACCGATGTATTACTGGCCAACTTCGGGGCTTCCGATGAGGCGGTGCTGGATGTGATCACCGGCAAGAGTAAGGCACAAGGGAAGTTGCCGTTCGAGCTGCCTTCCAGTTGGCAAGCGGTGCTGGATCAGAAAGAAGACCTGCCACACGATTCGGTTAACCCATTATTCCCTATCGGCACGGGTATTTTATAATACTGCCTAAGCCGATTTATCAAATCGGCTACACACTTGCCCGCGAGCTTCAAACCTTGCGGGCAATCCCCTCGAGCTGAATAAACCCTGTGCCAAACAGTTCCTGTTCACGATTAATACCTTTCCGATAGCCCAGCAACTTATGGGCAGTGGCGTTCCACAAACGAAGCCCGCCACTGGATTCCATAATGAGATCGCCGTCACGCTTTGACGATCTTGCCGAGAACCGGCATTCGGCTTCAACCCGCAGTGAACAAGGGCTTCCCCTCCGCCTGAAATTGGCCGTTGTACAGTGTTCAAACTGTCTTCCCTATTCTTTGCTCTGCGTCATAAAAAACGCAGACACATCAATATATAGTGCTTAAACTTTAACTGATAACTATATATAGTATTTATCCACAACATTATCCACACACTACCGCAGCCCTTATGCGCTGCGGTATTGCCCTGTGGACAAGCCGATAGCGCTCAAAGGAGCAGGAGTAACAACGTGAAACCAGTAGTGATTAAACGGGACGGTTGTCAGGTATCTTTCGACGAAGTACGGATCAGGCAGGCCGTGGAACGGGCAGCCCTGGCCGCTGACGTTGTTGATGCCGATTACTGCGCTACCGTCGCCAGTGTAGTCGCTCAGCAGATGGCACAACGGCCACGTGTCGACATCCATGAAATCCAGCAGGCGGTTGAGAACCAACTGATGGCTGGCCCTTACAAGCAACTGGCACGAACCTACATCGAGTACCGCCACGACCGGGATATATCCCGTGAGCTTCGCGGGCGGCTGAACCAGGAAATTCGTGGCCTGGTTGAACAGAGTAACGTCGCGCTCCTGAACGAGAATGCCAATAAAGACAGCAAAGTGATCCCTACCCAGCGCGATCTGCTGGCCGGTATCGTTGCCAAACACTACGCCAAACAACATATCCTGCCGCGTGACGTGGTACTGGCTCACGAACGTGGCGAAATCCACTACCACGATCTCGACTACTCGCCGTTTTTCCCAATGTTCAACTGTATGCTGATCGACCTGAAAGGCATGTTGACCAACGGCTTCAAGATGGGCAATGCCGAGATTGAACCACCAAAGTCGATCTCCACTGCCACCGCCGTCACCGCACAGATTATCGCACAGGTAGCCAGCCATATTTACGGCGGGACGACCATCAACCGTATTGATGAAATCCTGGCACCGTTCGTGACCGAAAGCTTCGCCAAGCACAAGCAGATCGCGACAGAGTGGCAAATCCCGGACCAGGAAGCCTATGCGCTGGCACGTACCGAAAAAGAGTGTTACGACGCTTTCCAATCGTTGGAATACGAAGTGAACACCCTGCACACCGCCAACGGTCAGACGCCGTTTGTCACCTTTGGTTTTGGTTTGGGAACAAGCTGGGAATCGCGCATGATCCAGCAATCGATCCTGAAAAATCGCATTGCCGGGCTGGGTAAAAACCGCAAAACGGCGGTATTCCCGAAATTGGTCTTCGCCATTCGCGATGGCCTGAATCACAAATTTGGCGACGCCAATTACGATATCAAACAGTTGGCGCTAGAGTGTGCCAGCAAGCGCATGTACCCAGACATTCTCAATTATGATCAGGTAGTCAAGGTTACCGGATCGTTTAAAACGCCGATGGGCTGCCGCAGCTTCCTGGGAACCTATGAAGAGAACGGTGAGCAAATCCACGATGGCCGCAACAATATCGGCGTGATCAGCCTGAACCTGCCGCGCATTGCCTTGGAAGCCAAGGGAGATGAGGGCCGCTTCTGGGCGCTGCTGGACGAACGTCTGCTGTTGGCCAAGAAAGCCTTGATGACACGTATTGCCCGTCTGGAAGGTATCAAGGCCCGCGTAGCACCGATCCTCTATATGGAAGGTGCCTGCGGTGTGCGCTTGAAAGCCGACGATAATATTGCGCAGATCTTCAAGAATGGCCGCGCCTCGATCTCGCTGGGTTATATCGGCGTGCATGAGACTATCAATGCCCTGTTTGGCGCAGAGAAACATGTTTACGACGATGAGCAACTGCGCGCTAAAGCAGTAGCCATTGTTGAACGTCTGAAGGCCGCCACTGAAAGCTGGAAAGCAGAAACCGGCTACGGTTTCAGCCTGTACAGTACGCCAAGTGAAAACCTGTGTGACCGTTTCTGCCGCCTGGATACCAGTGAGTTTGGCGTGGTCGACGGGGTAACCGACAAAGGCTACTACACCAACAGCTTCCATCTGGACGTAGAGAAAAAGGTCAATCCTTACGACAAGTTGGATTTCGAAGCGCCTTATCCACCGCTGACCAATGGTGGTTTCATCTGCTATGGCGAATACCCGAACCTACAGCACAACCTGAAAGCGCTGGAGGACGTATGGGATTACAGCTACTCGCGCGTGCCTTATTACGGCACCAACACCCCTATCGATGAGTGTTACGAGTGCGGTTACACCGGAGAGTTTTCCTGTACCAGTAAAGGGTTTACCTGCCCAAAATGTGGTAACCACGACTCAGCGAAAGTCTCGGTGACGCGCCGTGTGTGTGGTTATCTAGGTAGCCCGGATGCCAGGCCGTTCAACGCCGGTAAGCAGGAAGAAGTGAAACGCCGGGTGAAACACTTGGGCAACGGGCAGATTGGTTAACCACTCCCTAAAGCGTTTGGTGAATAAGCTGCATCGAGGTTATTCATCAAGCGCTATAGTCGCCGCTAATTTAGGCAAATAAGTCATTGTTATGGTCCACCGCAAATGAATTACCACCAGTATTACCCTATCGATGTGGTCAACGGCCCCGGCACGCGTTGTACGCTGTTTGTCTCCGGCTGTGTGCATCAGTGCCCCGGCTGTTATAACAAAAGCACCTGGCGGCTAAACTCCGGCTTGCCATTTACCCAGCAGTTGGAGGACCAGATCATTGCCGATCTCAACGACGCACGCATTCCACGCCAAGGGTTATCGCTCTCCGGTGGCGATCCGCTGCATCCTGCCAACGTTGCCGCTGTATTGCAGTTGGTAAAACGGGTACAGGCCGAGTGCACCGGCAAGGATATCTGGCTTTGGACCGGTTATAGGCTGGATGAACTGGATAGCACGCAACGGCAGATCGTCGATCGGATTAACGTGTTGATTGACGGCAAATTTATACAAGAGCTAAAAGACCCAGCGCTGATTTGGCGCGGTAGCAGCAATCAGGTGGTGCATAAACTGGAGACTGTAATTTAAATTGTGTAATTGCCTGTTTTTGATATGTTCTTCCTGACAATGGAGACAGGCAAATTATGGACGAAAAGAAACTTAAGGCACTCGCTGCTGAGCTGGCCAAAGGCATTAAAACAGAAGCCGATCTCAATGCGTTTTCTCGTATGTTGACCAAGCTCACCGTCGAAACTGCCTTGAATGCCGAGCTGACTGACCACCTCGGTCATGAAAAAAATACCCCTAAAAAAGGCTCGAATACCCGTAACGGTTACTCGTCTAAAACGTTGCTCACTGATGATGGTGAGTTCGAACTGAATACACCCCGTGACCGTGAAGGCTCCTTTGAGCCCCAACTGATAAAGAAAAACCAGACGCGTATCACGCAGATGGACAGCCAGATTTTATCCTTATATGCCAAAGGGATGACGACGAGGGAAATCGTCGCCACGTTCAAGGAGATGTACGATGCCGACGTGTCGCCCACGCTGATATCCAAAGTCACCGATGCCGTTAAAGAGCAGGTTACCGAGTGGCAAAACCGGCCACTGGACTCACTGTATCCCATTGTTTACCTTGACTGTATCGTGGTGAAGGTGCGTCAAAATGGCAGCGTCATCAACAAGGCCGTGTTCCTTGCCTTGGGCATCAATACCGAGGGTCAGAAAGAACTTCTGGGCATGTGGCTGGCAGAAAATGAAGGGGCCAAGTTCTGGCTTAACGTGTTGACCGAGCTAAAAAATCGGGGGCTTCAGGACATCCTGATTGCCTGTGTAGACGGCCTGAAGGGCTTCCCAGAGGCGATAAACAGCGTCTATCCGCAAACCCACATCCAGTTGTGCATTATCCACATGGTGCGTAACAGCCTGAAGTACGTGTCGTGGAAAGACTACAAAGCGGTCACCAGCGGGTTGAAAACGGTGTATCAGGCCCCGACAGAGGAAGCGGCACTGATGGCGTTGGACAAGTTCGCGGGTGTGTGGGATGAAAAATACCCGCAAATCAGCAAGAGTTGGCGTACTCACTGGGAAAATCTCAACACGTTCTTCGGTTATCCCGCGGATATCCGCAAAGCGATCTACACGACCAACGCCATAGAATCGCTGAACAGCGTGATCCGTCAGGCGATAAAGAAACGTAAAGTGTTCCCGACAGATGACTCAGTGAGAAAAGTGATTTATCTGGCCATCCAGGCGGCGTCGAAAAAATGGAGTATGCCGATCCAGAACTGGCGGTTGGCGATGAGTCGTTTTATTATCGAGTTCGGTGACCGCTTAGACGGTCACCTTTAATAGGTTGGCAGTTACACAGAATTATGGACAGGCTCGTTTTTTGGGGCACAACCCACAGAGCCGGGGCCATCTGAGCGCATTGCCGTATTGTTCGTCGCTCATTTGGCTCGCCAAACCTCAAATGGCTGCTAGTTACGCGTGATTATGCCCATCAATTAGCGACGCACGCTTTCAAGGTGCCCAAAAATAAGTTGGCGTCACGGGCGTGCGCGTTTATATGACAATGCTTATTTTCTCGCCGCGTATTTTGCTCTGATTTTGGCTTTAAAATCGCCCATTTGTTTTTCCGCTTGCTGCTCGGTGAGATAAACGGCTTCACCTTGCAGCAAGCGAGCAAGAGCAGGATCAATCTTTTGCTTTAACCAATTTTCGAGTTCCTCTGCTGCTTTCTGCACCAGCAGTGTGCTTTTATTTTCAACGCAAAACCGACTACGACTCTCCATTGTCAGAACTCCTGCTTCTCCAATATTTATACTTCACACACGTTAACCCATTAGTCACTAAAGAATAAATATTGACGCCGCATTGTTGCTCAAACAACCGCTTCCCACCGATTCAACCACTTCATCTGACTGACCCAAATTCTTCACCTGTTCGCCACCTCCACGTCACGCGCTTGTCATTTGCTCTAGGCACCATGGGGCCAGTTTCCTTACGGAGTGCCGTTCATGGATCACATCGCCGCTTTGATGCTCTGTTTACTCACGCAAGTACCGGAGTTTTCTTTATGACACACTTATCTAGACATCCGACCAGTTATCCAACCCGCTATCAGCAAATCGCTGCTCAGTTGGAACAGGAACTGCGCAGCCAGTACCGCTGTGGGGATTATCTGCCTTCTGAACAACAGCTTGCCGAACGTTATCAGGTCAACCGCCACACGCTGCGCCGTGCTGTAGACGAATTGGTTGAGCGTGGTTGGCTGCAGCGCCGCCAGGGTATCGGCATTCTGGTGCTGTTACGCCCGTACGACTATCCGTTACATGCCAATGCCCGTTTCAGCCAGAATCTGCTCGAGCAGGGGAGCCACCCCACCAGTGAGCGCTTACTCGCAGTGCTACGTCCATGTAATGGGCATGTAGCGACGGCGCTTTGCCGTGAAGAGTGGGAAACCATCATTCACCTGCGCACTTTACGGCGGGTTAACGGTGTGCCACTCAGCGTGATCGACCATTACTTACCTGATCTGGACTGGTGGCCGGCACTGCAACAGTTTCGCAGCGGTTCACTACACGAGTTTATCCGCCAGCACATCCACCAGCCGCTCACCCGCCGCCAGACACGCATCAGCGCTCGTCGAGCGCAGGCCAAAGAGAGCCGTTTACTGGAAATCGCCACCCACGCGCCACTGATGTGCGTACGCACCCTGAATACCTGCACCGGTAGCGAGCGAGTGGCGGAATACTCCGTCAGCCTGGCACGCGCCGACATGATCGAATTGACGATGGAGCACTGAATGCAAGCCTTAAAACAGCGGCAACGCTGGATGTCCATTTTGGCACATAGCCAGCCAGATCAACTGCGCAGCCATTGGCAGGCGCTAAACCTTAGCCCCCATTACCACAGCCTACGTGCACCGGAGATCGGCCTGGCACAGTTGTTAGGGCGCATGGGTGCTACGGGCCGCCGCTTTGTGCTGGGCGATATGACCGTTACCCGCGCCGTGGTGCAGTTGGACAATGGCAGCCAGGGTTACAGCTATATCGCCGGGCGCGATAAGGCCCATGCCGAACTGTGCGCACTGATCGATGCTTTACTGCAAAAACCCGATCACCAGGAGCAGCTTCTGCAACAGTTGATCGAACCGCTGGCGGCGCTGCAACAGGAACAGCGCCAATTGCGCGCCCGTTCCGTGGCTGCCAGCCGAATAGATTTCTTCACGCTGGTCAGGGGGGATTAAGTCATGACGCTTTTGGCTGGATTTAACCAACCGATTGAACAATCGCAACAGGCTTTCAGGTTGATTTTAAAAGCGTTAAGCGAACCCGGCGTAGCAGTGAACTTGCAAAGTGGTCCGGCCTGGGGCGCACTGAACGCCGCCAGCACCGCCGTGTTGCTGACGTTGGCAGATCAGGAAACTCCACTTTATCTCTGTGCCTCACTAAGCAGTGAGCAAGTGCTAACTAACACTCGCTTCCATACCGGTGCACCTTTGGCTACCCAGCAAGAGGATATCTGTCTGGCACTGTACGACCACCAACTGCAAGCCGAGGACTTAGCCGCATTACCTCACGGCAGCGAGATATCGCCGGAGTTCAGCGCCACGCTGGTAGTACAGATTAGCGCATTGGCAGGTGGAAACCCGTTACGCCTTTCCGGCCCTGGGGTTGAAAAATACCGCGAAGTCAGCCCACTGCTGCCACCCGCATTACTGGATTACTTACTCGACCGGCCACAGCGCTTCCCGCTTGGCCTGGATATTTTGTTGACCTGTGGTGAGCGCCTGCTGGCGATCCCGCGAACCACCCGCGTGGAGGAGTGCTGATGTACGTTGCGGTAAAAGGGGGCGAAAAAGCGATTGAGGCGGCCCATCAATTACAGGAAAGCCTGCGCCGTGGTGACGAAAGTATCCCCGCACTCAGCGCAGCGCAGATCGACCAACAGCTTGGGCTGGCGGTCGAGCGGGTAATGACGGAAGGCGGCATTTATGACCGCCAACTGGCGGCGCTGGCAATCAAGCAGGCCAGCGGCGATCTGGTAGAGGCGATTTTTCTGCTGCGGGCCTATCGCACCACCCTGCCACGGCTGGCGATCAGTGAGCCATTGCTTACCGAAAATATGCGGCTGGAACGGCGCATCTCGGCGGTCTATAAGGACTTGCCCGGCGGCCAGGTGCTTGGCCCGACCTATGACTACACCCATCGCCTGCTGGATTTTGCCCTACTGGCGGAGGGAGAAACGCTACAACAACCACAGGCCGACGAACCGTTACCGGAAAACTGCGCCCATGTGTTTGATCTACTGTGCCAGCAGCAGTTGGCACAAACAGAACGGGACGATGGCAGCATACCGGACGATATCACCCGCACCCCGCCGGTTTACCCCTGCTCCCGCTCGGCTCGGCTACAGCAACTGGTGCGTGGCGATGAAGGTTTCCTGCTGGCACTGAGCTATTCTACCCAGCGTGGCTATGGCCGTAATCATCCGTTTGCCGGGGAGATCCGCAGCGGTTACGTCACGGTTGAGATGGTGCCGGAAGAACTCGGCTTTGCCATCGACATCGGCGAGATCCTGCTGACCGAATGCGAAATGGTCAACGGCTTTGTTGACCCACCGGATCATCCCCCGCATTTCACCCGAGGCTACGGGCTGGTGTTTGGCCGTTCCGAGCGCAAAGCGATGGCGATGGCGTTGGTGGATCGCGCCCTGCAAACCGCCGAACACGGTGAGAACGTGGCTGGCCCGGCGCAGGATGAAGAGTTTGTGCTGGCCCACGCCGATAACGTGGAGGCCGCCGGTTTTGTTTCCCACCTTAAACTGCCGCACTACGTCGATTTTCAGGCCGAACTGGAACTGCTCAAACGGTTGCAGCAAGAGTTTGCCACTCCTCAGGAGGCGCGCCATGAGTGAAGTATTGACCGGCTATAACTTGGGTTATCTGGATGAACAGACCAAGCGTATGATCCGCCGCGCCATCCTGAAAGCGGTGGCGATCCCCGGTTACCAGGTGCCATTTGGTGGCCGCGAAATGCCAATGCCTTATGGCTGGGGTACTGGCGGTATCCAAATCACCGCCAGCATCATTGGCCGCGCCGATGTGCTGAAAGTGATCGACCAGGGCGCGGACGATACCACCAACGCAGTGTCGATCCGCCGCTTCTTCCAGCGCGTCGCCGGTGTAGCTACCACCGAGCGCACACCGGAAGCAACGCTGATCCAGACCCGCCACCGCATCCCCGAAACGGCATTACAGGCGGACCAGATCCTGATTTATCAGGTTCCCATTCCTGAGCCATTACGCTTTATCGAACCGCGTGAAACCGAAACGCGCAAGATGCACGCGCTGGAGGAGTATGGCGTAATGCAGGTGAAGCTGTATGAGGATATCGCCCGCTACGGCCATATCGCCACTACTTACGCTTACCCGGTGAAGGTTAACGACCGCTATGTGATGGACCCTTCGCCAATCCCGAAATTTGATAACCCGAAGATGCACATGATGCCTGCGCTACAGCTATTCGGGGCCGGGCGCGAAAAGCGCATTTATGCCCTGCCGCCGTTTACCAAAGTAGAGAGCCTGGACTTTGACGATCATCCATTCAGCGTGCAGCAGTGGGATCAGCCCTGTGCGCTGTGCGGTTCACGGCACAGCTATCTGGATGAAGTGGTACTCGACGATCAAGGCAGCCGCATGTTCGTCTGCTCAGACACCGATTTCTGCCAGCAACAACTCAACCAAGAGGCGCAGCACTGATGATTTCCGCTCCGTTAAGTTCTGCGCCGTTGCTGACGGTCAATAACCTCACCCACCTTTATGCACCGGGCAAGGGTTTCAGCAATGTGTCGTTCGATATCTATCCCGGTGAAGTGCTAGGCATCGTCGGCGAATCCGGTTCAGGTAAAACCACCCTACTCAAGTCGATCTCCGCCCGTCTGGTTCCGCAGCAGGGGCAGATCCTTTACCGCTCGCAACAGGGGCAGCAACAGGATCTGTATGCCATGGCAGAGAGCGACCGCCGCCGCCTGCTGCGTACCGATTGGGGAGTGGTAAACCAGCACCCGCTCGATGGATTGCGGCCACAGGTTTCTGCCGGAGGCAACATCGGCGAACGGTTGATGGCCATCGGCCAGCGCAACTACGGCGAGATCCGCCAGCAAGCCCGCCAATGGCTGGAAGATGTGGAGATCCCGGTCTCCCGTCTGGACGACCTGCCCACCACCTTCTCCGGCGGCATGCAGCAACGCCTGCAGATCGCCCGCAATCTGGTGACGCACCCCAAACTGGTGTTTATGGATGAACCCACCGGCGGGCTGGATGTCTCCGTGCAGGCACGCCTGTTGGATCTGTTGCGCAATTTGGTGGTGGAAATGCAGTTGGCAGCGGTGATCGTGACCCACGATCTGGGTGTCGCCCGCCTGCTGGCGCACCGTTTGTTGGTGATGAAACAGGGTGAAGTGGTGGAAAGCGGCCTTACCGACCGGGTGCTGGACGATCCGCACCATCCTTATACCCAGTTGCTGGTCTCTTCAGTGCTGTCGTAACACAGGTGACATAATGACGATTAAAATCCGGGTTGAACACCTGAGTAAAACCTTTGTACTGCACCAGCAACACGGCACACGCCTGCCGGTGCTGCAGGATGCCAACCTTACCGTCCACAGCGGCGAATGCGTGGTGCTGCACGGCCATTCCGGTAGCGGTAAATCAACCCTGCTGCGTTCACTGTATGCCAACTATCAACCCGACAGCGGCCATATTTGGGTCAATCACCAGAACGAATGGGTCGAGTTGGTACGGGCCGAAGCACGCCAAATCCTGGCAGTGCGCCGCCACACTATCGGCTGGGTCAGCCAGTTTCTGCGTGTGATACCGCGTATCAGCGCACTGGAAGTGGTCATGCAGCCGTTACTGGAGTCGGGTGTCAGCCGCAACGAATGCCGCGAACGGGCGGAAGCCCTACTCAGCCAGCTCAACGTGCCGCAACGCCTGTGGCAGTTGGCTCCTTCAACCTTCTCCGGCGGTGAACAACAGCGGGTGAACATCGCCCGGGGCTTTATCAAGGATTACCCCATCCTGTTGCTGGATGAGCCGACCGCGTCCCTCGACAGCCGCAATAGCGCAGCGGTGGTTAACCTGATCGAGCAGGCCAAACAGCGTGGTGCGGCCATCGTGGGCATTTTCCATGATGAAGGCAACCGCCAACGGGTTGCTGACCGATTACACAGTATGCAGGCACCACAGGCTCTGGAGACCTTATGATTATCAATAACGTCAAACTGCTGCTGGAAGATCAGATTGTCTCTGGCTCCATAGAAGTCACCGACGGCATAATCCGCAGCTTTGCCGATACCCCGAGTCAGTTACCGCAAGCGTTGGATGGCGAAGGTGGCTGGTTACTGCCAGGGCTGATTGAACTGCATACCGACAATCTGGACAAATTTTTCACCCCGCGCCCCAACGTCGACTGGCCAGCCCATTCGGCCATGAGCAGTCACGACGCTTTGATGGTCGCCAACGGCATCACCACGGTGCTGGATGCGGTGGCAATTGGCGATGTGCGCGACGGCGGGCATCGGCTGGAAAACCTGCAAAAAATGATCGACGCAGTGATCCACAGCCAGCTTTCCGGGGTTAACCGGGCGGAACATCGGCTGCACCTGCGCTGCGAGTTACCCAATGAAACTACCTTAGCGCTGTTCGAGCAGTTAATGGATAAGCCGGGCGTCTCTTTGGTTTCGCTGATGGACCATTCGCCGGGCCAGCGCCAGTTCGCCTCACGCGAGAAATACCGCGAATACTATCAGGGAAAATATCACCTCAATGACCAGCAGATGAGCGAGTTTGAGCAGCAGCAAGTTAGCCTTGCCGAACGCTGGTCCACGCCGAACCGCGAAGGGATAGCCGCCCATTGCCGGGCACGCCACATCGCCCTGGCCAGCCATGATGACGCCACCGCCGAGCACGTTGCCGAATCTTGCGCCCTGGGCAGCGTAATTGCTGAATTTCCCACCACCGAAATCGCCGCCCGAGCCTCGCACCAACAAGGTTTGCAGGTGCTAATGGGGGCCCCCAACATCGTGCGTGGCGGCTCGCATTCCGGCAACGTGGCGGCCCATCATCTGGCGGCGCTTGGCGTACTGGATATCCTCTCTTCCGATTATTACCCCGCCAGCCTGCTGGATGCGGCGTTCCGCCTTGCCGCGGATGAACGCAATGCCTTCACCTTGCCACAGGCGGTACAACTGATCACCCGTAATCCGGCACGTGCTTTAGGCTTAGAGGATCGCGGGCTGATCGCCGAAGGGCTGCGTGCGGATCTGGTGTTGGCCAAGCCACACGGTGAACATATCTATGTGCAGAAAGTCTGGTGCCAAGGCAGGCAGGTGTACTGATGGCGCGTCTTATCTATCTGATGGGCCCCTCCGGGGCAGGAAAAGATAGCCTGCTCGAGCGGCTCAGTGCAGATAGCCATGGGCCACTGGTGGCCCACAGGTATATCACCCGCTCGGCAGATGCCGGTTGCGAGAACCATATTGCCCTAAGCGAACGGGAATTCCTGCGTCGCCGCGCCAAAGGGCTATTCGCCCTGAACTGGCAGGCACACGGCCACTATTACGCCTTGGGTATCGAGGTTGACCTGTGGTTACGGCAGGGGATCGACGTGGTAGTGAATGGTTCCCGGGCCCACCTGCCGCAGGCGTTGCAATGCTACGGCACACAGCTGTTGCCGGTCTGTTTACAGGTTGCCCCTGAAGTCCTGCGCCAACGGTTGACGCAGCGTGGGCGCGAAACGGCAGCCCAGGTTGAACAGCGTCTGATCCGTGCAGCGGATTATCAGCACACCCTGCCAGCCGGTTGCCGTTTGTTGGACAACAACGGCGATCTTGAACACACCTTCAATATGCTGCTGGCTTTAATGGCAAAACAACCACAGGACACCCTTTTATGAGCTTGCTGGCCCAACCCAAAATTGGCAAAGATGTAACACTGAACCGCTGCCAACTCGGTCAATATGTTCACCTAGCCGATGACGCGATTCTGGAAGAAGTCGAAATGGGGGATTACTCCTATACCGCCGGACATAACCAGATCTTCTACGCCACGATTGGCAAATTTGTCTCCATTGCCACTTATGTGCGTATCAACCCCGGCAATCATCCAACTTATCAGCGCATCGCCCAGCATCACTTTACCTACCGGGCTTCAGATTATGGCTTGGGAGAAGACGATGAGGCCTTCTTCGATTGGCGACGCGAGCAGCACGTGACCATTGGCCATGACGTCTGGATTGGCCACAATGCGGTGATAATGCCTGGAGTTTCTATTGGTAATGGCGCGGTAGTAGGTAGTGCGGCCGTGGTGACCAAAGACGTGGAACCCTATTCGCTGGTCGCTGGCGTGGCGGCCAAGAAAATCGGTATGCGTTTTGATGACAATTTGATCGAACGCATTGAGCGTAGCCAGTGGTGGCACTGGGAGCGTGAGGTACTGCAGGAGCGGCTAGCAGATTTCCGCGATATCGACAGTTTTGTGGCGAAGTATTTGTGAACGTTACCCCTCATCCAGCCTGTATACACCAAGGATGAGGGGAAACACTCAGAGGAAACCATCATGCAACTGACCTTTCTCGGCACGGGCGGAGCCCAACAGGTTCCGGCCTTTGGTTGTGGCTGTCTGGTGTGCCAACGTGCGCGGCGTGAACCAGCCTACCGTCGGCGGCCTTGCAGCGCCATGATCAGATTTGCTGGGGAAACGACATTACTGGATGCGGGATTAAGTACCTTGGAAGAGCGGTTTGCAGCGGGGGAAATTCAGCGTTTTTTGCTTACACACTACCACATGGATCACGTTCAGGGGTTATTTCCTTTACGTTGGGGGTGCGGAAATTCGATCCCGGTTTTCGGCCCGGCCGACGAACAGGGTTGTGACGACCTGTTCAAACACCCCGGTATACTGGCCTTTCAGCCCCCTTTGCAGCCTTTCGAAACGGTGGAATTAGGTGGGCTTCAGGTCACTCCGATGCCATTGATTCATTCCAAAATCACCCAGGGTTATCTGATTCAGGCTGCAGGAAAAGCCCTCGCCTACCTGACCGACACCGTAGGTCTGCCGCCAGAAACCGCCCGCTATCTTCAGCAGGTAAAACTCGATCTGCTGGTGTTGGATTGTAGCCTGCCACCGCAACCGCAGGCCCCGCGCAACCACAACGATCTCACTCGTGCTCAGGAAATACAGCAGCGCCTCAACCCACGGCGCACGCTGCTGACACACATCAGCCATCATCTCGATTTATGGCTAATGGAAAACCAACTACCGCCTAATATAGAACTGGCGTCCGATAATCTCTGCATCAGCATCTAGGCTGTGTTGCTCAATTGCCCGTGGTGCCGTCGCAGACCCAAAAGCCCGTTATCAAGGCGGAGGGCGAAGGGCAGAGTGGCCCTCTGTTCAAGCCCGATAACGCAGAGAACGGGCTTTTGGGGGACACAGCCTAGCAATGCAATTGGTCAGATTCCAGGATCTTGACACCGCGATCAGCGTTGAATGCCTGTACCAGCAGGGTTTTCGCCACATCTTTGGCGGCCACTGTTTTCCACTTGCCGGGTAACAGACGGAATAGTGGGAAGGTCAACTGCTCCAGCAGGCGCGGCTTAGATCGTTCCCCTATCAGCATGGAGGGACGAACCACCGTCAAAGATGACCAGTTTTGTTCACGCAGCGTCTGCTCCATCTGCCCTTTGGTACGGTTATACAAAAATAGGGAACGGGGGTTGGCACCGATGGCGCTCACCACCAGGCAGTGCTGCGCACCGAGGCGCTGCCCGCAGCGCCCGGAGTCTACTGCCAGTTGATAGTCCACATGACGAAAAGCCTCGGCGCTTCCCGCCTGGCTGCGCGTGGTCCCCAAGCAGCAAAACACCACATCCACCGGCTGATCCAGGCCAAGCAACAACGCCTGCAGATCGCTCCCCACCGGGTTTTGCAATTTGGCATGTGCCGCCAGCGCTCTGCGCGTGGGGGCAACAATCGCCGTTATCCGCTCGTCGGCTTGCAACAGGCGTAACAGTTCACCCCCTACCATCCCGCTGGCTCCTGTAATCAGTACCCGTGCCATGTGTTTCCCCTTCCCTATGTATTGTTGGCTCAAAGTATAACCATACGCAAAAGCTATACCCCGATATTTTTTAAGTCATTTCCCTCGATCCACTTGCACCAGACAATGATGAAAACCGCATCCTGAACGCCATCGCGAGGAGAACCGTCATGCCTTATGCCGATTTACGCAGCTATCTGGCTGCGCTAGAGCAACAGCAACAGTTGTTGCACATTGAGGAACAGGTTAAGCCCGAACCGGATATTTCGGCAGCGGCCTGTGCGGCCAGCAAACTGGGCGAAAATTCTCCGGCGCTGCTGTTCGAGAATATCCACGGTTACCATGATGCGCGCATCGCCATGAACGTACACGGTTCGTGGCCAAATCTGGCCATTGCCATGGATTTGCCGAAGAATACGCCGCTGAAGAGCCAGTTCTTCGAGTTTGTCCGCCGTTATCAAAACTACCCAGGCGAAGTGGAATATCGTGATAGTGCTCCCTGGCAGGAAGTGGTGATTGATAACGATATTAACCTGTTCGACATTCTGCCCCTGTTCCGCCTTAACCACGGCGACGGTGGTTTTTACATCGATAAGGCCAGCGTGGTATCACGCGACCCTTCGCTCGAGGATAATGAACAAAGCCAGAACGTGGGGATTTACCGTATTGAAGTGAAAGGCCGCAACCGCCTTGGCCTGCAACCCGTGCCCGCACATGACATTGCCATTCATTTACAACGTGCAGAAGAATTGGGGCTGGATCTGCCGATCGCCATTACCATCGGAAATGATCCGATGATCAGCACCGTCGGCGCCATGCCGATCCTCTACGATCAATCAGAATATGCCATGGCAGCGGCGCTTAATGGCCAGCCTTACCCGGTGGTTTATAGCCAATACAGCGGGTTGGATCTGCCATGGGGATCGGAGTTTGTGCTGGAAGGGAAGATCCTTTCCAGAGTGCGGGAAGCAGAAGGCCCCTTCGGGGAATTTACCGGCCACTATTCTGGTGGACGCCGTATGCCGGTGGTAGAGATCACTAAAGTCTCGCATCGTCGCCAGCCAATCTTTGAACATCTCTACCTTGGCATGCCGTGGACTGAGATCGACTACATGATGGGCATCAACACCTGCGCACCGCTGTATATGCAGCTCAAGCAGGCCTTTCCGGAAGTTGTCGCGGTTAATGCTCTCTATACCCATGGATTAATCGTGATTGTTTCTACCAAAACCCGCTTTGGCGGCTTTGCTAAAGGGGTAGGAATGCGCGTACTTACCACGCCCCATGGTCTGGGTTACGCCAAGATGGTGATCGTGGTGGATGAGACGGTCGATCCCTTTAACCTGCCGCAGGTGATGTGGGCCATCTCTACCAAATTCAACCCGGATTACGATCTGCTCAAAATACCTGGGCTGTCGATCCTGCCACTGGATCCGGCTTCACAACCCGCCGGAATGACCAGCAAAGTGATCATCGATGCCACAACACCAAAGGCACCGGAAGAGCATGGGCATTTTTCACAGGAACTGCGCGACCCGGTGACCACCGAGGCATGGGTGGGGAAATTACAAACTCTGATTGCCGCAGCTAAATCAGGCCATTAAGGACAAAATGATGAACCAGCACCCTGAACAGTGCCCGCGCTGCGCCTCTGCCGGGCCAGAAGTTCTCAGCCATTCGCCGGTAGCGGGAGCCTGGACAGTGTTTCACTGCCCAACCTGTTTCTTTACCTGGCGCAGCACCGAACCGGATTTTATTACCGACCCGGCCAAGTACAATCCCAACTTCAAATTTGCCCCGGCCGATATGGCGCACTTCGGTATTATGCCAGCTATTCCTGAGCTGAAACGTCGTTAGGCTGTTTCAGGTATTCCACGACCGCACGAAGCGCAGGCCGGTTTTCCTGCTGCGTGCGGTACAACATCACCAGATCGTCCGCCACCGCGTCTAATTCCGGCACCGGGATCGCCACCAGCCCTTCCCAGACCCGATCCTTAGGTAAAACTGGCAACAGGGCTATCGCCATATCCTGCTGCGCCAGGTAACACATCATCGGAATATCGCTGGCATCGGCAAATACCTGCGGCTGCAACCCCTGCTTGGCAAAGCTTTGCAGCACCTGCTCATACACGCCAAACCCCGATTTACGCCGCAACAACGTCAGCGGATAAGGGATCAATTGCTTCAGGCTCAGCGTGGAATGCTGGGCCAAGGGTGAACCCGGATGGCATAGCGCGCGAAAGCTGGCATGAGCCAAGGGTGTCATTACGATAGGTACTTCGCTGCTGGTGAGAGGCAAATGGACCAATGCGAGATCGATACGCTGTTTCTCCAACAACTCTTCCAGATGCCCCGTATCCCCCTGATAGAGCGAGAAGCTCAGTTCCGGCCGCCGCTGGCGTATGGCCTGCATCATCTGCGCTACCCGTGGAATGCCCATCGATACGGTACCGATGCGAACCACGCCCCGTTGCCCTTCACCAAAAGCGTGCATCTCCTCTTCCACTTCTGCTGCCATTTGCAGCAGCGCACAGGCACACTGATACAGGTAATGCCCGGCTTCCGTGGGGGCCATACCCCGGCTGGAACGCTCGAACAGCCTGACCCCCCATTCTTCTTCCAACTGCGATAGGGCCTTGCTGAGGGGGGGCTGGGCGATATACAACACTTCCGCAGCGGCAGACACTGACCCATGCTCTACCACCGCTTTAAAATAGCTGAGCGGTTTTAGCTTAATCATGAGGCTCTACCTTGCGGGTTTAACATCGGCGACAAAGGTCGGCAGATCCCAGGTCCCGCCCAAATGAATGTAACGGCACATACCGGTGGTCGATTCGCGACTTTTACGGAATACCTCACCATCCCATACCCAGTTGGCTGTGCCAAAGCAGTCACCTATTCCACGTCCTTTTTGCCCCATGAATATTTCACCTTGACCATAGCCGGAAGCGGAATCTGTTACCAATACCGGGGCAGTTTTCAATGCACTGTCGATCACCCAATAACCATAACCTTCGTTATAGGCAGCCCGCCAACAAAGCGCAGAGATAAGCACATATTGTTTATCCAGCGGGGTAAGTGTGATGCCATCCCCACTCTCCTCGCTATTATCCTGGGGGGACTGCAGACGATCGCATTCGTCCTCCTTCAGGGTTGCCAGCAGTTTGGGTTTCAGCACGGCAATTTCTGCGGCAGTGAGAGGACGTTCCTGCTCTTTAGTTACCTTAACCGCTTGAATTACCGGGGCAGGAATGGCCGTTGGTACGCTGCTTTCCGGTTGTGCGCCTTTTTTAGTCAGTGCGCCAGGCGTGCCGATACGTCCCTGGACATCATCCATCTTCAGCAATGTAGCACTAGCGCCTTCCCCCGAAAGGACAAAAGGAGCCGGGCCGCCTTTGAATTCGACTTTGCCACTGCCTTTGACGGCACGGATAAGTGCCAGCGTCTGGCTTTCCGATAAACGCCAAACCTCGTTTTTTGCCGGTTTGACAGCACCGACAGACTTACCGTCAATCCACAGCGTCAGTTTTTCTACCGGGGATGAACCATCAGACTCGATGTCCGCCAAGGTCACCTCCGCCGTTGGTACAGTGCCAGGCCCGGCAATACGCGTAAGCAAAACGGAACCGCTGGCTTCATCTTCATTACCGTAACCCGCAGCACGGCATGTCCCGATGTTGTCACATGCCAGTTCCCAATTCTTATGGTAAAAAGAAACGCCGCTATCTTGTGCCATTGCGCAAGACATGAAGGCGCCTACCAATGCCAATGCAGCTATCTTTCTGTTTCTCATGTCATATTCCTTTATGTCATCGACCGCGGATAATGCGAGCTATATTGGTCATTAACACAGCCAGTGCAGTTTTTTGCCGAAGCCCAAGTTGTTATCTGTCATTTTGACTTCCTGCAGATCGAGCTGCCAGATAGGGGCCTTCATCACCCTCGCCACCGGAAAACGTTTGCAGTAACGCGCACGTGCCAGTAGAGCTTCATCTCCTTCCAGCAGGGTTATTACCCCCCGATATTGCACACCTTTGATCAATGCCACCGTCTTGGGTTGCGGCGCGATAGTGCCAACAACTACGCTATTCTGTTGCATCAGCTCACCGTGGCGAGTCTGCAAATCGGTCATTAACCATAACGCCATGTGCTCTGCGTCAAACACGTAAAAACAATTGGCGCACCACATCTCTGTACCATTACCGGCACAAAGCGTGAGCACGTGCTGCTTGTTGAGAAAGCGGATAATGTGCTGTTGATCTTCGGTGTGGTTCAACGTGAGTTTTCCTTATCGCCTGCGGTATAGCCAAGTTACTGCAAGTTATGGGTATGCGGCAACCGAGGCACTAGACCGAAGGATGCTTACCCATATGCCCCCATAAATGAATGTTTGCCAAACTATTCCAATGCAGGAGCATTCGTTTAAGGTCTATACCCAAGTTACTTCAAGTTGCATGTAGGCGGCCACTGAGCGAAGCCCCAGGAGCTTGGTAAACCAAGTGACTGGGGTGAGTGAAGGCAGCCAACACCCATGCAGCTTGAAGGGCGACGGGTATATACAGTTAAAAACTAAACAAGGAGAGGTTCAACGTGATTAAAGAAACAATTTTGGGATGTTCACTACTGTTGGTTTCCACCGCTTCGCTGGCTGGGGGATGTGACAATCCACGTAATGCCTACGATCAAACCTATTGTGCATCACTGGAAATGGTCCAACTGGATCAGGAACTCAATGTTGAATATAAGAAAGTGATAGGTTTGCTGAACCCACAACAAAAACAGATGTTAAAACAATCGCAAATCCAGTGGTTGAAAATCCGCGACGATAAGTGCAGCGATGGTTCACTCCTGTACGTCTCCTGCTCCAATAAGATTATGAAAAATCGAATCGATTTTCTGAAAGGTGTGGAGAGGGAATGCAAGAGCACGGGTTGCGACAGCAATAAACTCACCCAGCAGCAGTGATGCTTAATGCTCGGGGCACATACTTTGATGCCCCTTTCTATTAGCTCCTCGTCAATTCACAGCCGAAGATAACCAAAGCGATAATAATTTGTTGCCCCTCGGTCATTTGAGGGGCAATGAGCACTAACCTAAATCTGCACCATTACTGGCAATCACTTTCTTGTACCAGTAGAACGATTTCTTTCTGGTTCTGGCTAGAGTGCCATTCCCTTGGTCGTCGCGGTCGACATAAACAAAACCATAGCGTTTGCTCATTTCCCCGGTGGAAGCGGCGACCAGATCAATGCAACCCCAGGAGGTGTAGCCCATCACCGGGATGCCGTCGCCTATAGCGTCTGCCATGGCCTTGATATGCTCACGCAAATAGCTGATACGATACTCGTCGTCAATTTCACCCTGCTCATTGAACTCGTCTTTGGCACCCAAACCGTTTTCCACCAGGAACAGCGGTTTCTGGTAACGGTCATACATCATGTTCATGGTGATACGCAGGCCTAGAGGATCGATTCCCCATCCCCATTCGCTGGCTTCGACATATGGATTCTTCAGAGATTTGACGATATTGGCTGCGCTACTGTTCTGCTCATTCATCTCAGCCGAGGCACAGCGGGAAGCGTAGTAACTGAAGGAGACGAAATCGACACTGTTTTTGAGGATCTCGCTGTCCCCCTCTTCCATCTGGACAGTAATACCCTTTTCACTAAACAGGCGCTTGGTGTAGGAAGGATAAGCCCCACGGGCCTGAACATCGATGAAGAACAGGTTTTCGCGGTCTTTTTCTAGCGCGGCCCACACGTCTGCAGGCTTGCACGACCACGGGTAGAAATTCCCCCCCGCCAACATGCACCCAACCTGATTCTTTGGGTTAACCTCATGGGCAATTTTGGTGGCCAGCGCACTCGCCACCAGTTCGTGGTGAGCGGCCTGATATTTCACCTGCTCCTGATTATCGTCCTTTTCGAACACCAGCCCAGCACCGGAAAACGGGCTGTGCAGCAGAATATTGATTTCATTAAACGTCAGCCAGTATTTCACCAACCCGTCGAAGGCTTCAAAACAGGTACGGGCGTAGTGGGTGAAGAACCCCACCATTTGCCGGTTGCGCCACGAACCGTACTCACGCACCAGATGCATCGGCACATCAAAATGACACAGCGTGACCAACGGCTCGATGCCGTACTTTTTGCATTCGGCAAAAACGTCGCGATAAAAGGCGATACCCTGCGCATTGGGCACCGTTTCGTCACCATTAGGGAAAATACGGCTCCAGGCGATTGAGGTGCGAAATACGCTGAACCCCATCTCTGCCATCAGGGCTATGTCCTCTTTATAACGATGATAAAAATCGATACCCAGATGGCTGGGGTAAAACTCATCTTCACGCAAGGTAAAGCGCTTTTCCTGGCCCAGTTTTACTGCCAGCCGCGCTTTACCGTGAGGGATCATATCAACCGTCGTCAGCCCTTTGCCGCCTTCCAGATAAGCGCCTTCAGCCTGGTTGGCAGCTAACGCACCACCCCATAAAAAATCTGCGGGGAAAACAGATGCTGGCATAAGATACCTCTTCTTAATGGTTTTTTTACAACAGGTTACACAGATAATGCGGGTGCAGGCCTGGCTTTTTCACTTTCCGCCTCTTCGACCGGAATATCTTCAAATCCCAGTAGCAGCGTGAGCACAAAGGAAAGCACAACCGCCAGGATCATCACGCCAAATACCCAGACTATGGTCATTGGGTTTGACGGGTCGAAAAACTGTACGCTGGTGAATAGCCCCGGTGAAGCCATCGAGTGGCTTGCCAAACCGGCAATTCCCGCAACGCCACCACAGACAAAACCACTGATCAGCGCAGCAACAAGTGGGCGTTTCAGGCGTATCGCCACACCGTACAGTGCAGGTTCTGAAATCCCGGCCACGATGGCTGACGCCGCTGCGGCTAATGCCGTCTGGCGCAGTTCAGGATTTTTAGTTCGCCAGGCAACCGCCAGCGATGAACCGCCCAGCGAGAGATTGGCACCGATCTCTGACGGCATTACCATGCCTTCCTTACCGGTTTCTGCAATAGTCTGAATGATGGTTGGGGTGAACACACGGTGCATCCCTGTCATCACCAGAAGCGGCCATAATCCGCCCATAATCGCGACGGATAACCAGCCCAGGTAGCTGTGTACGGTGAAGACCAGCGCAGAAATACCACTACCGATCCAGATGCCCAGTGGGCCAATCAGCATGATAGCGATGGGGGCGGAGATAAGCACAATCAGCATCGGTTTGAGGAAGTTTTTGGTCACGGCTGGCGTGATGCGATCGACCCATTTTTCAATGTAGGAGAGTAACCAGGTCATGCACAGCGCCGGAATTACCGTATAAGTATATTTCACCGCAGTAACGGGCAGGCCGACAAATTCAACCTGTTGCCCCTGCGCTGCTTTGGC
The DNA here is from genome assembly GCF_044865145.1 of Serratia aquatilis. Taxonomy (NCBI): domain Bacteria; kingdom Pseudomonadati; phylum Pseudomonadota; class Gammaproteobacteria; order Enterobacterales; family Yersiniaceae; genus Serratia; species Serratia aquatilis. Next base: position 4,662,590 of record NZ_CP173186.1, read on the forward strand.
CATCAAATCGATAAAGGTTGGGTGAACCAGAACCCCGGCAATGGCGATAGCCAGCGACATGTTGGTTTTGAACTTGATGGCGGCGGAAGCGGCAACCATCACCGGCAGGAAGAAGAATGCACCATCGCCGATAACGTTAAGAATAATAAGCGTCGAGGAGCCTTTGCCAAATACACCGGTCATATCCAGGATCATCGCGAGCAGTTTCACCATCGATCCGCCGATAATGGCCGGGATAAGCGGTGACATGGTACCGATCAGCGCGTCCAGGATCCCGGCGCCGATGCGTTTCAAGGTGATCCTGTTTTTCACTGGCGCAGGTTGCTGCCCCACCGCCCCTTCAGGCAGCAGTTTCAGCACTTCTGCATAAGCTTGAGAAACCGTGTTGCCGATGATCACCTGACACTGGTTCTCGCTTCTAACCACCCCGAGCACGCCGCTAATGGCTTTCAGCCTGGCGCTATCGACAACGCTATCGTCGTTGAGCACAAAGCGCAGCCGCGTCATGCAGTGCGTCACCGCGGCGACGTTACTCGCCCCTCCAACTGCATCCACTATTGCTTGTGATACCGCCGCATAATTCTTAGACATGAGGACAACTCTCATAGATAGGTAACCGGTTTCACATAAGATTGTTTATATTTAAACTAAATATCAATTTATATTTTTTTTGGTTGTTTTTTTTGTGATTAGCATCTCGATAGCAGGCGTACCAGAAACTAGGCTGTGTCCCTTAATTGCCCGTGGTGCCGTCGCAGACCCAAAAGCCCGTTATCAAGGCGGAGGGTGAAGGGCAGAGTGGCCCTCTGTTCAAACCCGACAACACAGAGAACGGGCTTTTGGGGCGCGACCCTACGGGCTGGGGCCATTTACGCGCATTGCGGCGTTGTTCGCCGCTTATTTGGTCCACCAAACCTCGCGGCTCACGCCTTGCCCTGCGCGCAAATGACTACCAGCGGCGCTCACGTGCAATTAAGGGACACAGCCTAATGTTACGTGCTGAAAGGGTACAAAGGGTGCTGTTTGGGAACGGGGAAGGGGAATAGTTGGAAAGGTGTTGATCGATGGCAGACGTTTACTCACGTCAAAATGCAGTGCAGTGCAGCGCGAAAGCGCTAAACCATACGCAATACTTACCCCAGTAAGCCGGAGCAACGTACCTTAGCGCTTTTCTCGGGCGGCGCGTCGATAAAGCGTGCTGCGAGCAATTCCCAGCGCCTGAGCCGTTTTAGTCACGTTACCGTTATAGCGCCCAAGCGTTTCTGCAATCACGCGTTCATCATGCTGATGCAGGGCAATCTGCGGCATGACTTGCTCAAGCCGATATTTTTCCGGTAACGCCTGGCAGTCTAGCACCTCATCGTCGTCTGCCAGGGCGAGCAACACCTTCAGCAAACTTCTTAATTCACGCACATTGCCCGGCCAGCTGTAATTCGCCAACGTTTCCTGCAGTTCTGGGGTAAGCAGGATGCCACGTTTCACACCGCCCAGTTCCCGCCACAGTTGGGTAATGAAAAGGGGCAATGAAGGCCATTCACGCAGCGGGGGCAACGTTAAGGAAAATTCCTGCAGCCTGTAATATAAATCCTCACGGAATTCGCCTTCGGCCACCCTTTGGTTGAGATCGCGGTGTGTGGCAGAGATAACCGCAAAGTTGACTGGCCAGCTACGGCTGGAACCGAGCGGTGCTACCTCTTTTTCCTGTAGCACTCGCAGAAGACGGGTTTGCAGCGTTAACGGCATATCGCCAATTTCATCCAGAAACAGCACTCCCCCATCCGCCTCACGGATCTTACCGATGTAACCATTCTTGCTAGCACCGGTAAATGCACCCGGTTGATAGCCAAACAGCTCGGATTCAATCAGCGTTTCCGGAATAGCCGCGCAATTGATGGCAACAAATTTACCCTCTCGCCACTTGCTTTGCTGATGGAGCGCTCGGCTGACATACTCCTTGCCGCTGCCGGTCTCACCATGGATACACAAAGACACCCCTGCATTCATCAACCGCACCAGTTTATTGGTGTCTATACAGAGGGAAAGGGAAAGATCTGACGCGACCGCCGACGTTGCCGCAAAGTGAGTTCGAGCTGGGGCGCGCAGGCGGAAAAAATAACGCTGGCGGAGATAAGAGAGGATCGGCAGCGGAATAGCGTTTGCTTGCTGCTCAGCATCGGGAAAAAGTTGCTGGAAAGTGAGTGAGCCAAAACGGTCGGCAGCGATATGCAGCTCGCGCATCGCCAGGCGGTTCGCCGCCATTAGCACATTGTCTGAGAAAATAAGTAGCAGTTCCTCAACCTTGTCTATTCCATGCGCCTGTGGATGCAGACTCATCAACCACTGATCCGGGAGCAAACTCTGCTTAATCCATAAAGACTCTATCTGCTTTGCCGCTTCTTTGATCCAGGCCAGCGTGTAGGGATGGGGGTAATGTGCTGGCCCAGATATATCCAACACACCGGCAATCTGCCCGTTTGGTGTTTGCAGCGTCATTGCGGCGCAATATAGCCCGTGATTGCTGGTGAGATAGTGCTGATGCGCGAAGATTTCACAGCCGTCATCAATGGCCAGCGCGGTACCAATCGCATTGGTCCCACGGCCACACTCACTCCACAAATTACCGGGGGCCAGGGCAAAGCGTTGGGCTTTTTGCAGAGCCCGCATATCACCAAAGGAGTTCAGTATCAGACCGCTAGCATCGGAGAGGATCACCACGGCTTGCTTGTCGGCAATTTTATCTGCCAGGGCTTTAACCGCAGGTTGGGCAAACTGTTGTAGCGCGGCGTTATTCGCCAGAACATCGGCAAGCTCTGCTTGACGAATACGAGGAAAATCATCAGCCATACGATCTAAGCCATAGAGCTCGCTGCGAAACCAGGACTCATTAAGTAGCGGCGTATTGCCAGTGATGGATATGTTGGTGGCTGACGAATTTCCACGCATTGGTGACCTCATCTTTGCCCGGACATTGTTGCAATATTGTAGCAATTAAGTTTTATCTGTGTTGCGATTTGCAACACAAATGGCAAACATCGTTCTCTTTGTACCCCGCCCCGATAATACAGATAAATTTAACCTAATGATTTAAATCACATTTTAATTTTAAACCAGCCCAACAAAAAGAGTGGCACAGCGGGTGCATTAGTTATGACGTAACCGCAAGACCACCCGAGGAAAAGTTGACTTGGCGGTTGCCACACTCTGACATCGAAACCTCTATAAGGAGTTTGCAATGCGTTACGCACATCCCGGTACGCCTGATGCACTGGTCTCTTTCAAAGCGGCTTACGGCAACTATATTGGCGGCAAATTCGTAGAACCGCTGGGCGGTCAATACTTTATGAATACTTCGCCTGTGAATGGCAGTGACATTGCACAGTTCCCACGCTCCGATGCCCAGGATATTAACGCTGCGCTGGATGCAGCCCATCTGGCCGCTGAAGCCTGGGGGAAAACCAGCGTACAACATCGCTCTACTCTGTTACTGCAGGTAGCCGATCGTATCGAAGCCAATCTGGAATACCTGGCGGTCGCGGAAAGTTGGGACAACGGGAAGCCGATCCGCGAAACGCTCAACGCGGACCTGCCGCTGGCTATCGATCACTTTCGTTACTTTGCCGGTTGCCTGCGAGCACAGGAAGGCAGCACGGCAGAAATTGATGAGCACACCGTTGCCTATCACTTCCATGAGCCGTTAGGCGTAGTCGGCCAGATCATTCCCTGGAACTTTCCTCTGTTGATGGCCGCCTGGAAGCTGGCTCCGGCCCTGGCAGCGGGCAACTGCGTGGTGCTGAAACCGGCTGAGCAGACACCGCTGGGCATCACGCTGCTTATGGAGCTTATCGGCGATCTGTTTCCCGCTGGTGTGCTGAATGTGGTTCAGGGCTATGGCCGCGAGGCGGGCGAAGCGCTGGCAACCAGCAAGCGTATCGCCAAAATTGCCTTCACCGGATCAACGCCGGTTGGCCGCCACATTATGGCCTGTGCAGCAGAGAACATTATTCCATGCACGGTGGAACTGGGTGGCAAATCACCAAACATCTATTTTGCCGATGTGATGGACGCTGAACCGGAGTTTATCGAAAAAGCGGTTGAAGGCCTGGTACTCGGTTTCTTTAACCAGGGTGAAGTCTGTACCTGCCCTTCCCGTGCTCTGATCCACGAGTCGATTTATGTTCCGTTCATGGAGCGGGTGATGGAAAAAATCAAAAACATTCGCCGTGGCGATCCGCTGGATACAGACACCATGATTGGTGCACAGGCTTCCCGCCAGCAGTTTGACAAAATCCTCTCTTATATCGACATCGCCCGTAATGAAGGTGGGCAGATCCTGGTCGGTGGTGAGAAGGCCAGCATCACGCCTGCGTTGGATAACGGTTTTTATATCCAGCCCACGCTGATCAAAGGGGATAACCAGATGCGCTGTTTCCAGGAAGAAATTTTTGGGCCGGTGATCGGTGTTACCACCTTCAAAGACGAAGCAGAAGCCCTGTCTATCGCCAATCAGACCCAGTTTGGCCTGGGAGCGGGCGTATGGACCCGTGATGCCAATCTGGCTTATCGCATGGGGCGCAACATCAAAGCTGGCCGCGTCTGGACCAACTGCTATCACATCTACCCTGCTCATGCAGCGTTCGGAGGCTATAAGCAATCGGGCGTCGGGCGTGAAACCCACAAAATGGCATTAAACCAATACCAACAAACCAAAAACCTGCTGGTCAGCTATGGCACAGCACCGTTAGGCCTGTTCTAAGCCATTCTACTTTTAAGGACGAAAAGATGAATACGATGAAAGCCGCTGTGGTTAAAGCATTTGGTGAACCTCTGGTGATTGAGCAGGTACCAATCCCTAAAGCAGGACCGGGCCAGCTGTTAGTGAAGATTGTCGCTACCGGCGTCTGTCATACCGATCTGCACGCCGCCGAGGGCGATTGGCCGGTCAAGCCGCAGCCGCCGTTCATCCCCGGCCATGAAGGAGTGGGCTATGTGGTCGCAGTGGGTGAAGGCGTGAAACATATCAAGGAGGGGGATCGTGTTGGAGTACCATGGCTGTACTCCACCTGCGGCCACTGCGAGCACTGCCTGGACAGTTGGGAAACCCTGTGCCACTCACAGCAAAACGCCGGTTACTCGGTTAACGGCAGTTTTGCTGAATATTGCCTGGCGGACGCCAACTATGTCGGCATCCTACCGGATAACGTTGCATACAACGAAATCGCGCCGATCCTGTGCGCTGGCGTCACGGTGTATAAGGGCCTGAAAATGACCGAAACCAAACCCGGCGACTGGGTGGTAGTTTCCGGTATTGGTGGGCTTGGGCATATGGCGATCCAGTATGCGGTTGCCATGGGGCTGAATGTGGCGGCGGTGGACATTGACGACGATAAATTGGCTTTTGCCAAACGTCTTGGTGCCAGCGTGGTGGCGAATGCGAAAAATGTCGATCCGGCGAAGGTATTCCATGAAAGCTTCGGGGGTGCGCACGGTGTGCTGGTGACCGCGGTATCGCCTAAAGCCTTCGCGCAAGCCATCGGGACAATGCGCCGAGGCGGCACCATGGTGCTGAATGGGCTTCCACCGGGTACCTTTGATCTGTCGATCTTTAATATGGTGTTAGACGGCATTACCGTGCGTGGCTCGATTGTCGGCACCCGCAAAGATCTGCAGGAAGCCCTCGATTTTGCCGGGCGTCATAAAGTGGCAGCGAATATCTCCGTTGAGCCACTGAGCAACATCAACGATATTTTCGCCCGTATGCACGCCGGTAAGATTGAGGGGCGTGTCGTGGTCGACTTAGCGTTGTAAGACGCTAGCAACGCTTCTTGAGAGCAGGCTCCGATGCATCGCCACCGCTTGAATGGCGACGGTATAATCAGGCAGGTACAGCGTTTGGGTTGTGCCTGCCTATCTACTTTGGGTATATACTCGTCATACTTCAAGTTGCATGGGTGTTGGCTACGTCCGTTCGTACCAGTCACATAGTGAGCTATGCTCCTGGCGACTCTCGGTCTTGCCGCCTACATGCAACTCGAATTATTTAGAGTATAGAATGTGGATAATTTTAAAAAGCCTGGAAATACCTATGTCTACCATGCAGGAAGTGGCCAAGAAAGCGGGCGTATCAAAAGCCACTGTTTCACGTGTTCTTTCCGGTAAAGGATACGTCAGCGAAGCAACCAAAGATCAGGTATACAAAGCTATCGAAGAGACCGGGTATCGCCCTAATTTGCTGGCGAGAAATCTGGCGACCAATAAGTCGCAATGTATTGGCCTGGTAGTGACCAATACGCTCTACAACGGTAATTACTTTAGCGAGTTGATCTCTCAGGCGGCGCAAAAGCTGGAAAACAATGGGCGCCAGCTCATTCTGGTGGATGGGAAACACAGCGCCGAGGAAGAGCACCAGGCGATCCAATTCCTGCTCGATTTACGCTGCGACGCCATTATCATCTACCCGCGTTTCTTATCCATCGATGTAATGGATGAGATTATTGAGCAATATAAACAGCCCATAATGGTCGTTAACCGCAGGCTAAGAAAACATCAAAGCCACTGTATTTGCTGCGACCATAAAGGTGCCAGTTTTAACGCAACAAAACACCTGATTGAGCAAGGCCACCGCGATATTGCGTTCATTACCGGTTCATTGGATTCGCCAACGGCCATCGAACGGCTGTCTGGCTATAAAGAAGCGTTAAGCCGTTATGATATTGCGCTGCAGGAAAGCCTGATCGTCAAGGGAAAATGGACGCCGACCAGCGGTGCCGCAGCCATGAAGTCCCTACTGGACCAGCAGATCGCCTTTAGCGCAGTACTCGCCAGCAATGATGACATGGCGATTGGTGCCATCAAGCAATTAAACCAGGCGGGCATTGCCGTACCCAGTAAGGTCTCTGTTATCGGTTTCGATAACGTTCCAACCGCCCCGTACCTAACCCCCGCGTTATCCAGCGTTAAAGATCCGGTTAGCGCTATGATGAATGAAGTGATTGACCGGCTGATTTCCATGCTCGACGGCGGATACTTATCAAAAAACAATGTTTTTACCTCCGAACTGTTGCTCAGGGATTCAGTTAGCAATGGGCCTTTCTGGGGTAAGTAATAATAAAGTTATTATGTTCCGGATTATCAATGGGTAACTGCGGCGGTGAAAATGTCCGTTGTAAGATCTGCTAATGCGCTGTTTGTATTGGCTGCCTGTGCCCCCGCTGGCGCGAGGAACACGTAAGCATCAGATTTGTGCTTTCCGAGGATAGCGGTTTATCCCCGCTGGCGCGGGGAACACCAGTCGCTTGCGCTGCGGCTTTGGACTCCAAACGGTTTATCCCCGCTGGCGCGGGGAACACGCCTATCGTAACGGGCCCAAGTTCCGCCTAGCCGGTTTATCCCCGGTGGCGCGGGGAACACTGCCTCTTTTGAGAAATCGACTTTCATCATGCCGGTTTATCCCCGCTGGCGCGGGGAACACAGCAGCACAAGCTTGCGCAAGGGATTCCCTACCGGTTTATCCCCGCTGGCGCGGGGAACACTCATAACCCCAGCCGTAGGATGTGCCGTATTGCGGTTTATCCCCGCTGGCGCGGGGAACACGTCACGCAACAAGTGGGGTTTTAACATGGTGCCGGTTTATCCCCGCTGGCGCGGGGAACACATCACCAATAATACGGCGTTCTCGCTGATCGGCGGTTTATCCCCGCTGGCGCGGGGAACACTCCCACTCCAGATCACGGGTATTGTGTTTAAACGGTTTATCCCCGCTGGCGCGGGGAACACGCCTGGGGCATTTGATCTAATTCTCAACGCAACCGGTTTATCCCCGCTGGCGCGGGGAACACTGAAAAGTCTCAGGGCACAAAGATCCAGATATCGGTTTATCCCCGCTGGCGCGGGGAACACGTATTTCCCGTCAATCTCAACGGTGATCGGCGCGGTTTATCCCCGCTGGCGCGGGGAACACGACTTTGAATTCAACATGAAAAGGGCTATAGACGGTTTATCCCCGCTGGCGCGGGGAACACGAGTACATGCAGAAAGCCCAATCCGCGTCCGACGGTTTATCCCCGCTGGCGCGGGGAACACTGTTATTCCTGCCGTCCCCGTTTTTATCAGCCCGGTTTATCCCCGCTGGCGCGGGGAACACTTAGCGCTACATCAATTACAGCGCCGGATCGACGGTTTATCCCCGCTGGCGCGGGGAACACACGGGGTGAGGCATGGGGGTAAAGGTCAAAGGCGGTTTATCCCCGCTGGCGCGGGGAACACCTTCAGTGCCCAAGCGCGATAGTTGTCACCATCGGTTTATCCCCGCTGGCGCGGGGAACACTTACATCAGAATAAAATTCGTGGCCGGTATTACGGTTTATCCCCGCTGGCGCGGGGAACACTAATGGCGGTTTTAACAACAGCCAATTCGGCGCGGTTTATCCCCGCTGGCGCGGGGAACACATAATAACAGCGGAGTAGCGGTTGATTAAATTCGGTTTATCCCCGCTGGCGCGGGGAACACCCTGGGCCTGCCTTGCGCTCGATCTCCAATCACGGTTTATCCCCGCTGGCGCGGGGAACACTGGGAGGCCATCGAAGCGGCATACCGAGCTGGCGGTTTATCCCCGCTGGCGCGGGGAACACGACTACGAAGCCGGGGCGGATTTCGTGACGTGCGGTTTATCCCCGCTGGCGCGGGGAACACACAGGCCATCTGTGGCGCAGCCTCAGTGATCCCGGTTTATCCCCGCTGGCGCGGGGAACACCGTGTATGTTGTCGTCACTGCTACGGGAAAGACGGTTTATCCCCGCTGGCGCGGGGAACACTCATAAACATCAGCAAATCGACAAACATATAGCCGGTTTATCCCCGCTGGCGCGGGGAACACGAGAGCGGGAAATTTTTTTCGGTCTAATGAAGCGGTTTATCCCCGCTGGCGCGGGGAACACATCTGGTTAGTGGTGATATGGTCTTAAATAGTCGGTTTATCCCCGCTGGCGCGGGGAACACAATTATACCGGCGACAATGTTAGCGTGGATTCCGGTTTATCCCCGCTGGCGCGGGGAACACGCGCAGAGGCAAGACCAGAAGAGGCCGACTGGCGGTTTATCCCCGCTGGCGCGGGGAACACGCTATCAATTAAATTTGCTGTGGAGCGGTCAGCGGTTTATCCCCGCTGGCGCGGGGAACACCGTTGCTACGCCAACGGGTAGAGGTTTTCCTGCGGTTTATCCCCGCTGGCGCGGGGAACACTTTTTCCAAAATCCACTAATTAAATTAGCTGGCGGTTTATCCCCGCTGGCGCGGGGAACACCATCGAATCCGCCCGGCAAGGTCATGTCGTAACGGTTTATCCCCGCTGGCGCGGGGAACACACAATTTTGTCGGCGGTGGTAATCTTGAACCCCGGTTTATCCCCGCTGGCGCGGGGAACACGCACGTTCAAAGTTTCCCGCGCTGAAACTCTGCGGTTTATCCCCGCTGGCGCGGGGAACACTTCACGAGTCCGGCGAGTTTATTAGCGGAATCCGGTTTATCCCCGCTGGCGCGGGGAACACGAAAAATGGCACGCCGGGAATGGCATGACGGACGGTTTATCCCCGCTGGCGCGGGGAACACTCGCAAGAAGTCTTTAGCATATCAGTAATCATCGGTTTATCCCCGCTGGCGCGGGGAACACGTCCCACCCATCCGCTTATCATCCTGCCTAGCCGGTTTATCCCCGCTGGCGCGGGGAACACTGCTCGGTACCGAATTGGTCAATAAAATCACGCGGTTTATCCCCGCTGGCGCGGGGAACACCGCTGCCAGATTAATTTCATATGTCGTCAATTCGGTTTATCCCCGCTGGCGCGGGGAACACGTTCCTGTCTCCATAGATTTAACGGCGCATTCCGGTTTATCCCCGCTGGCGCGGGGAACACTTCAAGGAGATAGTGGAATCATGCAAGGGTAAAGGTTTATCCCCGCTGGCGCGGGGAACACTTGCCACTACTGCAACCCCTCCGGTAATTCCACGGTTTATCCCCGCTGGCGCGGGGAACACTCCGCACGCTGGTTCACTCAGTTCTATCCAACCGGTTTATCCCCGCTGGCGCGGGGAACACTCATGCGACACCTTGAACAAATTTCTTGTGTCCGGTTTATCCCCGCTGGCGCGGGGAACACTTGTGTGTCGCTGTTTTTTTTCCTGTAGCCTCCGGTTTATCCCCGCTGGCGCGGGGAACACCGTTTCAAAAGTTCTCTGTGAATAACATCAGACGGTTTATCCCCGCTGGCGCGGGGAACACAGAAGTTTGATTTAGTCATTTTAGATCCTTAGCGGTTTATCCCCGCTGGCGCGGGGAACACAATATCTGCCGGTAGTCTTGATGTGCCAATGCCGGTTTATCCCCGCTGGCGCGGGGAACACTAATCTGGGATAGCGCGTGTACAGAAAAAGACCGGTTTATCCCCGCTGGCGCGGGGAACACGCCTTTACCCATAGTTTTAAACAGGCCGTATGCGGTTTATCCCCGCTGGCGCGGGGAACACGCATGAAACCATCACCAAACTTCTTTGCTGCCGCGGTTTATCCCCGCTGGCGCGGGGAACACTCTAAAAATATCTTACTGTTTTATAATAGTTTTTTAGACATATAAAAATCTACCAACTTTCCTCATTTTTAAAGAACGCAGATTTATTAATTTTCTGTAGGTAGAAAAGAAACTAATCTTAATCCGTCCAAATCCACAGGTATGCGCCGATTATCTCCCAAAGTCTGAAAATCAAAACCGGACTCGTTATTCATCGCCCAAGCCATAACGACGTTACCCACCTCGGCCAGTAAGGTAATCTGTTGCCAGATCATTTCCCTCACTTTCCGCGATGTATCACCAACATAAACACCTGCTCGGATCTCCAACAGCCATACGGCAAGTCGCCCGCGCAAACGCGGAGGGACATTCTCAGTCACCACAACTAACATTCCCATTAACTGTGACTCCTATGACCGATATCCCCTAAAGGCGCAGGCTCTGGTATAGCTGGGGGTTGTGCGTCCTCATAAGGTTTTGGCACCTCAATTTCACCAGCAGAGAGTACCTCTTCAATAAGAGGGATCAGGCGTGCCAGTGTTTTCTGGCTGCGGAAAATATCCCGGCAGGCTAGACGAACCGTTTTATCTGGTGTCAGGGAATGTTGGGCTGCTATTTCAAAGGCCTTCGGGACAACACCTTCGAATTTAATAATATCTGCAATATCATAGACAAAAGACAGTGGCTTACCGGTATGCACAAAACCAATCGCTGGAGCATAACCCGCCGCCAATACCGCCGCTTCGGTGATGCCATATAAGCAAGAAGTGGCAGCACTAATGCATTGGTTAACAACATCACCCTTTTCCCAGTCCTTTGGGTCATAGCGTCGCCCGTTCCATTTCACGCCGTAGCGCTGGGCCAACAACACGTAGGTTTGTTTGACTCTGGCACCTTCAATACCACGCAGTTGATCTACAGAGCGGCGATTAGGTGCAGGCTCACCAAAGCGCAATTCAAACATTTTACGCACCACTTTCAGCCGCAACTCTTCGTCCAACGCTAACTTTGCCTGATATAACAAGCGATCAGAACGCGCACCACCGGGTTGCCCACTGGCATACATCCTTACCCCTGCTTCTCCTACCCAAACAAGCAACGTCCCGGTGACCGCAGCAAGCCTTACCGCTGCATGTGAAATCCGTGTCCCCGGTTCAAGCATAATGCAGGCAATAGATCCCAGCGGGATATGGGTTCGAATACCGGTTTTATCTATCAGAACAAAAGCCCCATCAACAACATCGATCTGACCATATTGCAGAAATATCATTGAAGTGCGATCTTTCAGCGGGATCGGATTAAGAGGTACATAACTCATTCACTTATCCTCGCTTTATCATTAATAAACCGCAACCGAGTGACTTGCTCTTTCCCAACCCGTTGTAAAGCACGTTCAAGAATGCCTCGGGTTCAGTGACTTTTAAATAGCCAGAATAATCTACCCAACTAAAAGTGATGGGATTCTCACCTTCGCGGCGAATAAACCGTTGCTGCTGATGGGCAACAACATTAGGTAAATTATTAATATTAGGTACCAAGCAAAATCCCCGTTGCTCCCCCTGAGTCACCAACCATTCCTGGGCCGCATTCTCTTGCAACTCCCACCATTTTTCTTGAGGAATATCCTGTTTTTTAGCATGATACTTAGCATCCATCAGGACGTCACTACGCTTATTGTTACGGGTGACCACCGGATTAGCCCGTAAACAAAAATTAAGATACATTCCTTTATTTATCTGCGGAGAAAAAGGCTTGGTTTCTACATGCAGTAAATTATGATCCTGTTGCGGTTTATTTTTAGACAGCACGTAAAATAGCCCCTGCGCCGCAGAATACTCCTGACGGAAGAGATAATTTCTCTGCTGGTCTTGCGGAAATAATTGCCATAACCACTGATGACAGGCATATGGCTGTTCTGCACTCAGCCATTTTTTCATCATCGCAATATTTAGCCTGCGTAAATCTAGCGTGACGCGTGAAAGAAACATTATTCGCTCCTCCCATATTTGCCACAATGTTGCGTCCTTGTAGAAAATTGCCAGCGTTTGCGACTGATCGGCTGATCGCTACGCAATCGTGATTCAATAAGTTCCATTTGCACCTCACTTCCTTCCCAGTAACAGATTGCTGGCGAGGTTCTATCAGGAAAGAGCAATGCCAAATCCTGATCCAAGGCTTTTTCCGCCGTACTGAACACCTCTGCCAAACTCCCCTCCACAATCTTGGGTGACAATGGTAAAGCCAAGGGGCAAGACTTTCGCCCCAGATACAAAGGAAAAATTGGCGTTAATAAAGCTTGCGCCAATGACTCTATTGTTTCTGGCGCATCCGGGGTTTCTCTTACTGCGATTAGATAATACGCATCACAACGATATTCTCGCGATGAAAGCATGGTGCCAACATCCTCGGGGATCAGTGTCAGCTCATCACGCCGGGTGTAATAAGTGCGTTTTTTATTTTCCCTTGGCACACCAATCGTATGGTAATCACGCAACCACTGTTCCCGTGAGGACAGCGGCAGCACAGCGAAGTGATAGTGCTGATTAAATTGATTCAGGCGTTCTTCCTGCTCTCTAGCGATCCCCAAAGCCGCTGCCAGCAACCCTAACAGCGCCGAGCGCGTTGGGATTACTTCGGTATGCCTGACTTCACCAACCGCAGCAGCCCCCCAAGATGCCAGGGGTGCGTAAAGCTGGAATAATAGATAACGGGACATACGAACTCCTTATTGGCAGATAAAATCCAACAGCTCCGATAATGACCCTTCTCCAGATTCCACATTCATCACATAGCGGCGCTCGGCACATACACCATAGGCACGATCGAATTTCTTATATTGTTCCTCTAAGCGTTGAGTAGCCTCGGCAACCTGATTATCACTGCGTACCGGATTAAAAAATGCTACCGCAAGAGAACGCGGCTGTTGCTCCCCTATTTCAGCCAACACATAAGAGGCATAAGCCCGCGTCGCAAAACTATTCTGTTTTCCCGTGGGGGATACCGTGACGACCGTTTCGGCCAATGCACGCAGCGTACGTTTAACCAACTCTTCATCGCCATTAAGATTTTTTAATAGCAGATCGCGGCTGATGCAGATATAACTGTAGAACAGGGCGGAAGCAAAACCTTGTTCCCCCATATGTGCCGAACCGGCATCTTCTTCTTTGCGGTTTAAATCATCCACAGCAGTAAAGAAATCTTCTTCAATGGTGACGGCACTCACCCCTATTGCATGAGCCACCTGGCAGGCTGCTTCAACATTAAAACCCGGCGCTGACGCCAGCATTCTGCCGAATAGCGCGATATCAACACCACCAGCCTGCGCCCGTAGCAGTTTCAACTCATCGTCTTGCGGCTCTCTGCCGCCTTGCTCTGCCAACAACGCGAGCAACTGGTCAATCTGCTGTTGCTCATCAGGGCTGATATGTACCAGTTGCTCAATATCCAGATTGACCAGATCACCTTTAGCGCCTTTATCGTTTTTCAACTTACCAAATTGCTCAGCTATCTTGGCGGCAGTAGCCAATGCTGATTTCTCCGTTACCCCTTTATCCAACAGCTTTTGATAAATGTCACGACCTAAACGACGGGTTCGTACACCGATGTTGCCGCTTAACGCCTCCCCAAATTTTTCAGAAATGCGCCAAGCGCGCTTCAGACTTTGAGAGGATACACGCAGGCGTTCAATCCCTCCCATAATGGCGGTTTTAGGGCGACCAGTATCATCACGGTTTAAATTAGCAGGGGCGTAAGCGGTTAACAGATGGAACTGAATAAATTTCGTCATGGTACGATCCTTATTGATATTTAATTTTTTTCCGAGGCCATTAAATACTCGCTCGACCAGCGAACATCATTACGTTTAAACGGATTGAGTTCTAAAGCCTGATGTTCTTGACGCGCTTGCCATTCACGCATCCAGAGAAAAACACCATCGGCTAAAGACGTTATATTGACACCTTCATCACCCCGCAGCTTTACCGCGCGAATTAATTGCGCGCAGAATTCCTCAGGTTGTCTTGCCTGAATTAAGCGGTCAAAACGCAGTGCTGAAAGGCAGGGTTTCCCTTTTAAATCGGTACCCAGTTGCGCCGCAAAGCTGCGCTGATTGTTGATGCGCCGCGCATGCGCTGCCACTGAAGCAAAGATCGCCAGAGCCAAAATATCGCTCTGCTGAAAATTCAGCACTTTTTCCAACTTATTGAGTAAGGCACGGAAACCTTGGGTAGTAATAACCTGGTAAATATCTTTGGCGCGCCGTAATTCAGCACGCCAAAGGCGACCATTAAAAGACTTACTATGGTCACGCTGCTGTAAGTCATTAAACCAGCCGTTCACTATGTCTTTAGCGTTCTGGCTGTAAATGACCAATTCCTGACTTGTATTGCTATCAAGCATGTTGCACCTCCTTGCCGATCACCATTAATGATTTGAGTTCCTTCAACACTTTTTGCTTGTTGTATTCTTTATCCAGCCGACGCCGCGCCCTGAGAATTCGCAGCAGTTCTTGTGCAGAATCAGGGTTGGCAAGGGTTTGGGCATCAAATATGCCGAAGATATGTTGATACATCGCCGAGCTCCAACGCTGGAGTGCTTCACGGGTCTGCGGTAATTGTCTGTGAGCGTCCTGCACCAAATGAGGCAGCAGCGTGCGGAAATACCCCTCGGTCTCCTGCCAATAGGCGATATCAACCGCGCTGAAATCCCCTTTAGCTTCTTTTGGCGTAGTGAACCAGGCTTCTTTCAGTGCCTGGCGCAGTAACGATAAACCCACGGAGGCCAGAGCCACCACTAGCTCGATAGTTTCAACCAAAGCTGGGGTATCTACCGAATTGGCAACCACCATTGGCAATCGATGTTGATACCAACAACGCGCCTTGGCATTGTCCATGTCATAACCAAAGCACCAAAGACCGGTTTTCTCCCCTACCCTGCGCCCGGTGACGATTTGTTCCCGCACAATTTTAGCGGGTACGGTACGATTGAATTTATCCTCCCCACCAAGCAGCAAACCCAACCAATCTTTGTAGGCCAATCCGCCCGGTTGCCCTTTTAATGGCAGTAGTGGAGAACCCTCTTTTAAGGCCTGCCGGTAGGGGGATAACGGGTGGATCCAGCCTTCATACTGCACACCATAATTTTTATTGCGGATTTGTGTCAGTAAATCGGCGCTTTCCTCACCACAGATATCGCAATTGCCCGAAGCTGTTTGGTTAAAGTCGATCTCCACACGCCGCGGCATACCCCAATAAGCCTGTAGGGGGTGGGAGTTTTCCGGCGTTACGCTATTGCCAGCCTTTTCGCTGGAGCGGGTTGCCGCAAGCCAAGGGAATATTAGCGGTAAATCTGCCGCCGTTAGTGGTTTTTCCTGCGGGATAACGTTTAACCAAAGCTTTTGCCACAGTGGACGCTCGGCGTTTTGCGGCATAACCAGAGTCGTCATCGGTCCACCACCGCGCATACTGGTACGAAAACCTGCGCCAGCAGCCGGAGAGTTGGTTTGTACTGTGAACAGGGCCATGGCGGCACAGTGGGGGCAAATACGCTGGTAATAACTGCGCTTAACGAAATGGTCTTTGTTGAGTTTGAGCGTGTTACCGCCAGGGGAGTCGATCAATAGGCCGGAGATTGGCGAGTTGTCGGTTTCCAACGTGGCGAAGTCCTGCAAAAAGGCCGGTTTCTCAGGGCCAAACTGCATGGCGCTTTCAACCATCGCTAAGGCTTGCGGCCATCTTTGATCGTCAAATCCCTCATCCCAAACCTCCTGCCACTCCTCTTCATCTTCTGGCGCATAGGTGGTCTGTAACAAACCAATCAGGAACTGATAGGCCGCCCCCTGAAAATCAGCGCGAGGATACGCCAGATCGATAATGTCCTCGTCGGCTAACTGCAATGGGGAAATCTTCTGATGCTGCCCGGCCTGATTAATGGCCGGTAACCACGGTTCCGTGAGTAATGAAAAAGATAGCATACCGCTCTCCCTTACTAGTTTTTATTAACCCAAAAGCCCCTGCGTTTTGCTGTAATAACCCGCCTCACCTGCGTTATCCAGTAACAACACGATCCCTGCAAACAAATGGTTTTGCGTTTTAAAACGTTCCAGCTCATCCTCAGCAAGCTGTGGTAGCGCTTTGCCATGCTTGCGCCACCAGCTTTCACGTACCTGAAGGCGGCTTTTTTCCCACGGGAAATCATCGGCATTGGCATAAGGTATGATCTCGCTACCTTTGCGGTAAGCGAGATAGACATCAAGAGAAGGTTCACTCAGGCGGGTAGAGATATCGACAGCATCGCTCCATAGCGTGTCGCTGGCACGGCGATCGTACCCTTTATCCAAAGATAAAAGATTTTGCCCGGCAGCAGCCCGGTTACTCATTAATTGGCCCAATACTCTGTTGGAGATCTCCACCAATTCTGCGGGTGCATCCAACATTTCAGCGTAGACGCTTTCCACCATCGTCCTGGCCTGTTCAGGCATGATGATGGCACCTAGCTCGCGCAATATCGCTTGGGTGCGCCACAAGCAGGCATGATCGGCATAAACATAGCCGGTATTACGCAAGGTTTCGCCCAACCAGCCTGCAGTAGCCTCAGGTTGCCATTCAGGAGCCAGAATTGATAATACGGGAGCAGGCCGCTCATCAGGCAATGCCGATTTACATTGGCCGCTATTATCACGAATATGACGCTGCAAACGCCCCGCACGCTGAATAAGCAAATCTATCGGTGCTATATCGGAAATCATAATATCCAGATCGATATCTAAAGATTGCTCAATTACTTGGGTGGCAATTAACACTTTGCCACGCCGTGAATCAGGTGAAGCATGTTTACCAAACCAGTTCAACGCATTCTGCTCAATCTGCATACGGTCGATAAAAGCAAAGCGGCTATGAAATAACAGCAGGTTTTCTGCCGGGATATTGCCGCGCTCGCGTAATTGCCGAAAAACCAGGATGGCATCATCAACGCTGTTACGTATCCAACAGATGCAACGCTGCTCTTTTACCGCCTGTTCGATCATCACAATGGCTTCATCCAGTTGGGTCAGCCAGTTGACTTGTACACAACGTTTTACCTCTTCACGGGTTGCTACCGGCATTTCATGCAGGCCACTGCGGCCCAAATGCGAGAACCAGGGATAACCCGCTTGCGGATCTAATAGGGGGATTTCACACTCTGCGCCGCTGGCGAATGCCCTTAGCAACTTTTCCCTTAAATCATGAGGCAAGGTTGCACTTAAAATAATGGCACTCCCACCTTGCGCGGCGTGGCAATACAATAACCCTTCCAGCAACCGCACCATGTAACCGTCGTAAGCGTGCACTTCATCAAGTATCAGGACTTTGTTCAGCATTCCAACTAAACGTAGCGACTGGTGACGAAAGGGCATTACCGCCATCAGCAGTTGATCTAAGGTCCCAACCCCCACTTCCGCCAATAACGCTTTTTTACGCGAGTCAGCAAACCAGATATTACATTCACCACTGGCGCTAGACTCTGTTTGCCCATAATGCGCAGAACCCTGGTTATCTAACTGCCAGACCGATTGGCTGAATGCTGCCGACATTTTGCTGGCCCCGTGAGCCAGCACTAAAGAGGGACGCGTTTGGGGCTGAAACAAAGCCCGATAGGCATCAGCAAGGCGCTGATACATGGCATTAGCGGTTGCCATTGTAGGTAACCCGATATACAGGCCGTCTGCTTTAGACTGTGCCATCAAGCGGTGCGCCAGGATCAGGGCAGCCTCCGTTTTCCCGGCACCGGTGACATCTTCTAGAATCATCAATTGAGCGCCATCAGCTTCAATCTTTATGTCACATGCCAATTGCTGGAGTGGCGTCAACCGCTCAATAAACGGAAAAAGATCTTTATGCCCTTTAAAAGCGCTGACAACAGCAGATGTTGGTAAAGCCGCAATCGCGGTCTGTGCTCGCTGCTGCGCATTCTCCCAATATTCGGTTAACGGCATAACGGTGGTAGTAAAAGGAAAATAAGCTTGATTGGACCCTAACCAATCTGCCAAGACTGATAACCCGGCAAGGATCCAGCTCTGTTTTTTTAAATTCTTACGCCATTCTTTATCAGCAAATTGTTGGGGGAATGTCTCCCATTGGAATATTTTTCGCACGTCTTGCAAGTAAAATTCTGCTGCCTGCAGATCTTCAGGTGTAAATGCTAAAGCACCTTTCGCTGAAGCATCAGGCGGGACACCATGATGACCAGTGACAATTTGCAGCCAAATATGCAGGCTATTTCTCCACTGTTTTTTGTTTTCTTCTCCGGGAAAAAGAGGTCGATCATCTTCCAACCAACGCCGCTGTATATGTTCGTTCCACAGCCAGAATCCCAAAGAATCATGACGTGCTATATAAATCTTGCCAGCAGGAGGAACTAAAGCAGGGTGTTGGTAGAGTTGCTGAAAACCGCGAGCAAACTTACCGATATCGTGCATAGTCAAGAAATAGGCAAACCAAGTGGCTGCATCCTGGCGTGAAAATCCTAATTCTTCTAATATGTCAGCTGAATGATATCTATTATCGATGATTAGCTGATAGCCGCAGGCTGCAACATCAAGGCAGTGATATGCTAATAGGTGATAATCATCGCAAGAGTCACTCTCTACTTTACGAGCCTTTCCCCAATATCGCATATATGTAGCACTATCGTTTGGCATCATGATAATTCCCTTTATCCCTTATTACTCGTACCATAGTGAGAATAGCGACATTTTTATTTCTAATTTTCTCCATACATGGAGTTAATATCTATTATTTTTAGAAATTAAGGATGATTCTGACGAGCATATAAGATATCAAGTACTTCTGTACAATCGCCCGGCACCCAGTATACAACGATATATATACCCAAGTTACTTCAAGTTGCATGTAGGCGGCAACTGAGCGAAGCCCCAGGAGCTTGGTAAACCAAGTGACTGGGGTGAGTGAAGGCAGCCAACACCCATGCAGCTTGAAGGGCGACGGGTATAGTTAGGGTGAGCGACGATTTCTCGTGTACTACAACCCCGTGCTTAGCACTCAGGCTGTCTATTAACGGCATTATCTTTTCCAGTAGCGGTTGAGTTCCTCCTGCGCAAAATAGGTTGATGCCTGACGCAGAATATCGTTGCTGCGACGGAGTTCACGCACTTCACGCTCCAGCACTTTTAAACGCTGACGCTTACTGGTCGTAAGGTTGTTCTCACTGGCACTGGAACCAGAATCACTTTCATGTTGACGCACCTAGCCCTTAACTTGTCGGGGTTACACCCAATTTTTAGGGGCGTTGGAGCTGAAAGCTGCGTGTTCAGATTTGTATTCACTGCGCTGCTCCAGAAGCATTCTTACCGCGCGTTCACGCAGCTCGGCTGGATAACGATTTGCTGATTTTGATGTCATCTTGGTTCCCCTTTCACTAAGAGTTTAGGCTGTGCCCCTTAACTGCACGTAAGCGCTGCTGGCGGCCATTTGTGCGCAGAGCAAGCCGTGAGTCGTGCAGTTAAGTGACACAGCCTAGATGGTAAACCGCCGCCTGATAATCGAGGGGATGTGACCGCTCGGTTATATGAGCATATCAGTGCCAATCGGCAGATGAGCAAGGACTACCAAGATGAGTACTTTTCGATAAAATACTTCATGAAGGGCTCGGTGCACCTGACATTAAGAAAGCCCGAGTTGGTTGGTAGGATGAATGATATTATCGCGAGGCATTATCCGCAGGAACTGCCCGCACGGTAATAAGTGTTATAGGTAAAGAGGCAATGTGTCTGGTGGTTTTCTCAGTCACAGAGGCAAGTTTAGCGCATATTTACAGCAAAACATTTTGGGGCCTTTTGGGGGGCTCAATTATATCACTGAAAAATAAATTCATTGTAAATCAATGATATTGATTCATTATTAAGCTGCCTGTACGGCAGTGAACTGTTACAGACTAGCGCTAATTACCTGATCTGAGAAGCATTGCTGGGTAAAATAGGGCAAATACCCTTTTTTGCAGCGCCTAATTTTATGCCTTTAAAATCAATTAATTAAATATTCGCGTAAAAATAGGGTTGGGAGCAGGTTTCGTTATTTATCTGTTGAACTCAAACCGCTCAGGCTGAAAAATGGCGGTGTTTACACCCTGTATCTAAAGCTACTGGGCACCTGGCAATGCTCGCTTATGTGGCGTTCATTATTGATATGTTCGCTGGCGTTATTGTGGGAGTGTGCACCAACCATGTAACCCCCACTGGACCAAGATACGATGGAACAAGCGCAGTAAGTTTTAACAGCCTGATGTAAAATCACTTTTTTCACTTTACTGCTGTACACCGCGTTCGCCGTTCCTTCAATCGCTCTTTGGCCTTTTCCAACGCCAATTTTGACCGCCCCGGCAACAGCAGCAGCAGTTCGTCATACGGCAAGGCCAGGTTGTTTTCCAACAAACACCACTCTTCATCGCTCCAGCGCCGGGCCGGAGCTTCCCTTGGCTTCAGTTTACGGTATCTCAGCCCCAACTGGTTGGCCTTGATTTTCACCGCTTCGACACTTCTACGCGGCAGTTTTTTGGCAACCTTGGTGCCTATCGCCGGGTAATACTTCCGCAGGATGCGAACCTCCTCAGCGTGCCAATTGCGTGCGCTGGTGATACCCAGACCATTGGCTTTTGCCCGGATCGAGGATTTGGCTCGCCCAGGCAGCAGCGATTGGACGTAGGTAATTCCTGCACCATCGGCATAATAGGTGCGCAGTACCTCGATTTCCTGTTCTGTCCACTGGGGCATCAGCGTTTTACACACCCCTAATGACTGAGCACCCAGTCTGACTGCAACTTCGGTACGCCCCAGTTTTTGGGCAATTTCACGGGTGGTTTTTTTGCGGTAGTGCATTTCCACATAATGCAGTTCCCTGAGCGTCCAGCGCGTGCGGTGGTTACTGCGTTGGGGTATTTTTTTAGCCATCATCTCAGTCTCCCTCAACGGGGTGCGATAGCTTGCGCCTGCTCTATCAGCGCATAGCGGTTGAGTAACTGCGTTAGTCGGTTATCTATCTGTGCCTGCAGGGGCGCCGACGGTTTCCCGGTTTGTTGCTGTAGTGCCAGTTCCCGCAACAGGGTTTCCAGTGACGGGGTGCGCAGCAGCGGTTGCTGTATCCCATACAACGCGGATTTCAGCTCAGAGACGGTGATATACCGGCCGCGTTTTTCGTCCAGTGCGTTGAGCTTGGCGACCAGAGCCTGCACCCGTGCCTGCACCAGATAGCCGTCTTCCAACTGCTCGACCGGCAGCGCGTTGGTACTGAGCGCCTGTTGCCAGTGTTGCTGCAACGACGCACTGACGGGGCTATCCGGCCACAGGTTTTTTGCCTGCCTCACCAGTTCGCCACCGTAGTTTTGTAACCAGCGTGGGGATTCAGTGGCTAACTGTGAAAGCCGTTTGTCCGTTTCATCCAGTAAAGCCGGAGCAATATCATTCAACGATGCGGGGTGAGTCTGGCGCAGTTGGTACTGTGCCTGCAATGGCAAGGCCTGCGGTAACGGCGCCAGCGAGTTTTTCACCTGGGCCTGAACGCCGGTCACGTAGTGGTTGTAGCCAACCCAGCAAGCCAGTGCGGCACACAGGGCGCTGATGCCAACGCCAGCCAAGAACCCCCGCCATTCCAGGCGCTTTTTCTGTACTTCGACGGTAATCACTTTGGGGTGGGTATCAGGCTGCGCCACATACACCCAGGTTTGTTCTGCCGCTGGCTGGGGCCGCGAGGCGTGAGACTGGAAAGGCAGCACCACACCAGAAATATCCGTAGCCCCTTGCAGATCGTTGCCCTGGGTATTCTCCAGCCGCACCGCGGCGTTGTGCAGCAACTGGGCCAGCATGTCCAACTGGCTGACATGGCGCAGTTCCAGGCGCTGTAACACCGCGTTGAGATGGGTGAGCCGCTGCTCGGCCTGATACAGCGCCGATAAATCGCTGTATTGCCAGTTCAGGGTACGTAATACCCCGTGCAACCGCTGGGTAAGTGCGGTGAGGATTTCCACACGGGCATGGACCGGCTGTGGCCATAAGTTGCCCCACTGGTGGCTGATAAGCGTGTCAATAATAGCCAGCCCTTCGTTCAGCCCGAACACCCCTGCCAAATGAACCCGGGTGAGGGTATACCAGGCGGCGGTCTGCAACTCCACGCCATTGTGTTCAAACAGCGACAGGCAGAGTTTCTCGGCATAATGCCAGTTCACATCCGGGCGGGCCGGATGGGTAAGTTTATTGAGTTCATCACGCAGCGCGGCATAATCGGCAAGCGTGCGTGGGTCGCTGCCAGTGCGCAGTTGACGGTTAATAGACATGATAGTTCCCTTTCTATGAGGTTATTGCGGGGGGCTCAGAGGTAGTTACGCTGTTTCAGGTGGCGGACCATGACCCGCCCCTCCGGCATGAACGCGGTGCCAAAACGCACCAGCCCGCGCCCTTTCAGTTCGGCATCGATGCCGTATTCCAACTGCCCCGGCGTGCTTGGCGGGAGCAAGACGATATTCAGGTTTTTGAGCCGCGGCTCGTATTTGAGCAAGGTTTCGCACAGGGTGGTGAGCAGGGCGTGCGCCGTACCGGGCATCCCCTGCAGAATGGTGCTCATGTCCGGCAGCCCGTAATCCGGCAGATGGCTGAGCGTACCGGCGCGGCAGTTGAAAATACGCTGCATATTGTCGAGCACGGACAGAATAACCTGGTCCTCTTCACTGACCAGATGCAGCTCGAGGCCACCGCTGAAATTACCCAGCAGTTGTTCGTAAAGTGAGGGTTGCGGCATCACTTTTTCTCCGGCAACAGCGTCAGGCTGTTATTACCCAGTTCCAGGGTACGGGGTTTATCAGGATCCAAATCCTCCCGCGTCAGGAGCAAACGCCAATGATTTTTTTCCATATCAGGGTGACGGAACAGGCCAACAATGGCGACAAATCTGGCCTCATTTTCCAGGGGCATATCGAGCGTTGCCGCCGTGCCGGGCTTGACCACCACATTGCGGCTGGCCAGCAGGTCCGCTTTCAGGGCTTCATCCCCGTCTCCCGTTAGTTGTTGATACACCGTTTTCAGGAACAGCTTGTCATCGCGCAACTGATAAATCCGAACCAGCACCGGTTCAGAGGCGGAATTCGCTTCACGGGCGTCGGTATTCAGCGCTTCGCGAGCGGTAAAATCCAGATGCAGGACTTTTACCTGCTTGTAAAACAGCGATTTAGTTGCAGATACGGTGCTGTCCGTCACCGTCTGCGTTAGCCCACAGCCCCCCAGTAACAGTGCCAGGGCAGGCAGACCGATTTTACTTTTCCAGGCGGTAGTTAATAACACGGCGTGTTCCTTCTTCATGCGTGTAAGGTGCCATACCACGATAGTGGCCCAGCTCCATGGTGAAATGGTCGGGAAGATCGTCAGCCGGGACGTCATCATCAAGGCCCAACACAGCTGTCAGACCCAGCCTTATTGGCGTATCACCCAGCATCGGTACCGGCAGCAAACGGATCGGAACGGTCAGTTGAATTTGCGCGGTATAACGCCATCCCAGGTATACCCGCAACAGCACCAGAAAATCGGCATGCAGCGGCCCTTCCGGTAGCCAGCCGCGGGATTCCTCAGCATTTTCGGTGTACAGGGAAATCAGCAGTTGGCTGTTGGCATCGGTGGCTTCATCACCCAGTACCGTAAAGCCGTCCAACCAGTTCATCCCCTCATCGGCAAAGGCCATCGGCGAGGCAATGCGTACCTTACGTAAACAATGGGGTGTCACGTCCACCTGAGTACCGGGTGCCAGCAACCGCACCAGCATCTGAACCCCCTCAGCCGTTCTCCCCGGTTGACGCATGGCCCCCAGCAACGCCAGGAAGCGTGACGAGGGGGTGGCAAAATGCTGCTGTGTACCAGGGATCCCCATGCCAATAAGCCCCAGCAGGCTCTGTGAAGTGGGATCTTTGCCACCAGATTCAAACGTCGCCGGATACGAATACTTGCGCCAGATGCGGTAAAACTGGGTCATGATCCGGTGGTTGAAGATATCGAGGAACCCCTCTAGCACCTCATGCCCTTCGCGCTGCTGGGTAATGTCATCGATATAGATGGTGGGCAGCGGCGAGTCCACGCCATACAGCCCCATAAAAGTGGTGCGAACGGTCGGTGGTGCATGGAGGTCGTCCTCTTTTATTTCCAACGCTTTCAGTTCGCTGACCGGGAAGCCCATGCCCGGGTGGGGGCGAAAGCGCACCGGATCGTCCATCGGGCTGGCCGTACTGCCAAGCGGCGGCCTGCCGGGCTTCTCCAGCAACTGACAAAAACGGTAAAAGTTGATCTGTCCGATATCCCGCTTTAGCCTGGCCGTCAGCCGGGAATGCGTGGGGGATGATTCTCTTCCCATTCCAGACGTTCTCCTGTCGGTTGTAGTATCAGGGTCAGACGATTAAACAGATGAATATCGGTATACAGTGCAAAGAAGCGGCTGAGCATTTCACCGAACAGACAGATGTCACCAGTGCCAGCAAAACCGTTGCTGTCGAGAGTAATTTCAATATGTACCCCACGCAGCAGATAGCCCCGCTCGACGCGCTCAATCTCGCGGTGTTTCACCTCGGCGATGGCGTCCAGCCGACGACGGTTCATTTCGTTCTCGGTCCAATCATATAAGGCCAACGTCCCGCGCAGCACGTCGGCACTATCCATCATCCACAGGAAACTGCTGCCCAGATGGCTCAGCACCCGCCAGTGAAAACGATCGCGGTTGGGCGGGTAACACGGCATCGATGGCGCAGACAGGTTGCGAACCCGGACATTGGCTCCCGTTGACTTCACTACCGTATCCAGCACGGTGCTTTGTAGCGCTTTACGGGGTAATTGCCCATTGGTACCAGTCAGGCTCAGGGAGAGGTTTTCATTATCCGGCACCGTGTGGTTATCGAACGCCTCTCCGCCCAGTACCAACCAGGTGTCGTGCAGGCCCGATGGCCCACGCTTGACGCGGGTGTGGTAGTAATATTCCGGCGCATTGTGGCGCAACATGCCGCCTTTGTGTCGGAAGCTGGTGAAAGGCACATACACCTGATGGCCCGAATGCCGGGAGGAAATCACCGAGTCCACCGAGTAAATCTCGGTGTAGCCGTCCTGAACGCGCATCGGGCGCAGCAGGTATTCAGTCTGTAAAGAGGACAGCGACAATGGGTCGGACTCCAGCGGGAACAGGTTGATGACCGGAACGCAGTGCAGACGCAGGTGTTTTTCGGAGAAGGTAAAGTCATGCTCCCAGCGCCTCTCCAGCACAACGTCAATCTCAAACCCGTCAAGATCGGCAGGCAGTTCAACCTTGTCTAACCCGTTAAGCCCCACAAACATGAACTTTTCGCGGAAGGTGAAATATTCCAGCAGCAGTTGATAACCGCTGAACGCACTGTCGCCCTTCGGCCACAGTGTCTGTTTCTCGTCAAACCCCAGTGGCGCAAAAAAGCCGTCCAGCGGCTGACGGTCAGTCTGCCCCGGCAGGCGTAGCCACAACGAGGCGGTATTGAGGGTAAAGGCTTCGTGCAAGGCACAGGCCAGCGGCGCATCGGCATCAAAATAGAGCGGCAGTTCGCTCAGATTGACCGTGCTCCAGTCGGCCAGTTCACTACAGCTAAAGCGCAGGCGGATCACCGAACGTCCATCGGGTTCGGTATCCAACAGGGCGCGGTTCAGGGTGAGCGGCAGCAGATCTATGTCCTGCGTGGTGGAGTAACGGCAGCGTGTTCCCTGTTCGCCAATCGGCCGGGAGATCACTTCAAAGCCCTTGCTCACCACCATACGCTCTTTCATGCCCTGCCATTCCGGGGTGAATTCCACAATCGACAGAGAGGGGATGGTGCGCAGGTAGTGCGGCCACAGCAGGCTGACCAGCCCTTCGGTCAGTTCCGGTAGGTCGTCGTCGAGCTTTTCGCGCAGGCGGCCCATCAGGAAAGCAAAGCCTTCAAACAGGCGTTCCACATATGGGTCACGAGCGCCGTTTTTATCCAGGTTGAGTGCCGCCGCGCGGTCGGGGTGCGCACGGGCAAACTCTTCGCCCGCCTCGCGCAGATAACGCATTTCAGCGTCAAAATAACGCAGGGTTAAGTCGTCCATTAGGATCCTCAATTAAGGAGTATATATTTCGTGGAGATTAGGCTGTGTACCTTAATTGCCCGTGGTGCCGTCGCAGACCCAAAAGCCCGTTATCAAGGCGGAGGGTGAAGGACAGAGTGGCCCTCTGTTCAAGCCCGACAACACAGAGAATGGGCTTTTGGCGCGCGCCCCTTCGGGCTGGGGCCATTTGCACGCATTGCTGCGTTGCTCACCGCTTATTTGGTCCACCAAACCTCACGGCTCACGCCTTGCTCTGCGCGTAAATGACCGCCAGCGGCGCTCGCGTGCAATTAAGGGACACAGCCTAATATCGGATTTGCTTTTCGCGAAAGCTTCTATTTTATTTCACAACATGACGGAATTGCCTTTTAATAAAAAACTCCCCTACTCTTTTCTCCATTCTTTTGTTTTAGGGGTGTTTTCGACAAATTCTCGGGCATTCAATACGTTATCTACTAGGGTAACCGATTATTTATTAGTTAATTATCTTTGTGGTTGATGTATCTCTAATATCATCAATCACTACATTTTGAGGCGTCAATAGCATATTTTGTTGCCATGCCAGGGGTCCAACCCATTGGTACCCCTTGGCATCTAGTGTATCCTTGATTATTCAAATGCTCTTTATATAAAGTGGAAAACAAAATCATTAATACAACTATTAAAACCAATGATAAAAAAGAAAAAACCATCAACTGTTTACCTAGCTTAATAGATACTTTACGTCCATATATAATTACAGGAACAACCATCAATAAAAAAGGCATTACTACCAATGGAGAAAGTGCGGCAAAAAAACTCCATGCAGAAAAAACGAAAACAGGCATTTTATGCAAGTATCCGAAAAGTGACTCAAAGGCAAAAAAAGAAATAATCAATGACAAAAAAGTAAAAAAAACAAAACCTAGAAATGCTAGAAACCTATGCTTTAAATTGTACATATTAATATACCTGAGGTGTTACTTCATTAATTGCTGAGCGTAAATATTTAATGATTTTCTCTTCTAAAACCTCAACGCCAGTGTCCAACATTTTCTCTGCGTACATTGCACCTATACTCTAAATAATTCGAGTTGCATGTAGGCGGCAAGACCGAGAGTCGCCAGGAGCATAGCCCACTATGTGACTGGTGCGATTGGTCGCAGCTAACACCCATGCAACTTGAAGTATGACGAGTATAAATCCCAAACACCATTTTCCATCTCTCTTGCTTTCCAAACAAATTCTTGTTGAGCTGCCTCTATATATTTGACCACTTTGTCTGTTATTCCAAATTTCTCATCCATCGTATTGAGGATCCACGCAGTGCCAAAACCAAAAGCAACAACAATAACCAATGGCCCAACGACAAAGGGTGTCACTGAAACGAGTGCACCAGCCCCCCAAACTACAGCGGAGACAATACCAACTTTTGCTACGTCGGTAGCAAGGCTACCAATAAACATAGCTAAGGTAGTTTGATCATTTAAAATGTAATCAACAGTTCGATAAGCAGCAGCCACATATATAGTTAACCGTGCCCCCTCTATTACGGATTTTGCTAATCCATACCTCCCGATCCCAATATCTACAACTTTCGGATTTTTTAATGAAAACACGGGGGCATTTAATACTTTACGGACCCCTGGGTAGCCCGATATTTTGATAAGCTCAGTACCTTTGTGATTTACAAAAACTGTAGCTTTGATACCAAAGCTACCCAACTTTGCTATTAAAATCGATGTATTAATCGCATCTCGCCCATTTAGCCCATAGTTCACAACGATTTGCCCTGGACCAGATTGCGTAATCTGGACCCATCCTTTCTTAAAAACACTCCAACAAGCTAAGATTTCGTAACTCTCTTTTGCCGTAAGTAGCATCACATCCTGATTTTGTGCTTCGAGCATTGCTCGTATACGATCGTCAGGAAACTTACATGTATTAATTAACGCAGTTGCAGGATAATCAGGTACATAATCTGGTTCTCTTTTTTCCCCTGTCACATAAGGCGACAACACAGGCCGTTTTGCCTGCTCCACCCCAAACTCATACGTATCATTCATCATCGACGGAATAAAACTCGCCTGGCACGGGCAACTGCTTTTGCTGTGCAGCGTACCGGCGAATTTGCGGCCCATCACTGAATCCCCCGGGATATGGCCGACGATGATGTACATGCCTGGATGTTTGCCGCAGGTAACGCGATCTTGCTCACGGGCAATCGCTTTGCCAAACAATGTGTGGGAGGGGTCACCTTCGATGATAATGCCACCGCAGGTAGTTTTATCCTGTACCACCAGGTAATAACCTTTTGCCATTGGAGTATCCTTAATGTCGAGTCAACTACACAGCACTTACGCTCACACTGGGGCTTCACCAAAACGATCAATGAGCCATTCTTGCCAATGCTTTATCATTAGCGGGCTCGGTCAACGGCTGGCTCCCGGGCATGCTGTACCTGGAAGATGGTTGTCGGCAGCGTAAAATTACGCAACTGCAGCAACCCCAGCGGGCCCTTGCCCAGCTCCGTGCGCAATATCCATTGCAAAGGATGCTTGTCCGGGGTGGTAAAGGTGAGTTGGTAACGCCCTTCCTCCAGTTTCTTTCGCTTCGCCTGCTCAAGCCAGCGGATAAAGCCCCAGGTGCCCTGATAGTCACCGTACAGACGGGCACCGGCCTTAACACCCGTCCAGGTCAGCATGGCAC
The DNA here is from genome assembly GCF_044865145.1 of Serratia aquatilis. Taxonomy (NCBI): domain Bacteria; kingdom Pseudomonadati; phylum Pseudomonadota; class Gammaproteobacteria; order Enterobacterales; family Yersiniaceae; genus Serratia; species Serratia aquatilis. Next base: position 4,691,944 of record NZ_CP173186.1, read on the forward strand.
CGGGTTTATAGGTTTCCCCCGGCCAGCGGAAGCTTTGCCAGCTTTCCATCTGGTTGAAGTAATGGAGTTTCTGGCCGTCAATCGACAGGTGGGTTTCCACCACGTCTGGCACCGGGCGTGCCAGCAGTTCAAAGCGTAACCCCTGGCTGCCATCGGTAAACAGGATGTCAGAAATCTGGCTCAACTGATTAATAGCGGTCAGGAATTCAGGATTAAAGGTCAGCCCTTGGCTATTGACCTTATCCGGTACCCAGCGGTTGCCTTCTTTATGCAGCACGCCACTCAGTTGCCGAGTCAGAAAGCTGTCGATGCGCCCACTATCTTTGCGGATGAAGTCGGCCAGCATAGGCAATGAGGCATCGCTGGTACTCGCTGCAAATGGATAGCGCCCTTCAAAGGCTGATTTCCAGTTCGCCACGATGGCATCTTTCCACTGTTCGTTCAGGCTGGCTGACGACGGTTGCAGCACGATTTCCCACGCCTGAGCCAGCGGCTGAACAAACAGGCTCTGCCCGAAGTGGCTCCACTCTTCACCCAGGCTGGCAGCTATCAGACTGCCGTACTCCTGAGTGTCGGTCAGGTCGACGCTTTTGCCCTGAAAGACGGTCTGTGCCAATACCTGTGTCATGGCATGCGGGTCGGCAGCACCTGCAACTTGCTGGAGTTTCAGACGCACACGTGTGACGCGGGTGAGCAAAGTCTGCAGGCTGAGCGAACTATCGGACGACATCATGGTCTGCGCATTACCTTTACCCATTAGGGCCAGTAACGGACCAAAGGTCTCATCCAGCGGGCCAACAGGGCCACTGGCGTGCTGGTCTATCACCGGCTGTGCCTCTTTGGTTATAAGGGCCTTTGCCGATTTCACCAGTGAATCAGACAGGGCCTGTTTCTGCTGCCCAGCCTGCCCTTGCCAGGCCAGCGTATTCATCAGAGCAATCAGCGGCGATTGGCGAACATCACTCATTAGGGTGAGTTGATCGATAACGTCGGAGAGGTTTCTCGCTTCGTTCCAGCGCAGGCTGTTGAGAAAACTCAGCCAGGCACCGGCAAAGTCGGTGAAATAACGTTCGGTCAGACGCTTTTTCAACGCTTCCGGTGAAACGTCATCAGTAATGGTGCGGCGATTATCGCTTAGCACCCAGTCAATCTCTTCACGGCGGGAAGTAACAGCCTGGTCTATCGCCTGCTGGATTTGCTCATCCCATGCCTTGCGAGTGAACATGCCGGGAACAAGCTCGGCCGTGTGAAACAGGCGCTTCGCGTCGGTACCGCCGGTCATATCGGCCAACGTCATGTCGGCATAATTGCGGCGCACCGACAGCATCATGTTTTCATACAGCGTGCTGTCGGCGTTGCGCTGGCCAATTTCCCCCAGCAACACCTGCCGCACTTGTGTAACCAGGGCTTTGTCCGGTTTGATTGCCCAGCCTGGCTGGGTGGGTAGGTTATGGATATAGAACTGCCACAGGTCCGGTGCCAGGCTTTGCCACAACCCCGGAGAAACTCCCGGACGTGTCGGTTCGGTGGTTGCCATAACCTTGGCGAAGAAAGCTGCATCTGCCTTTTCCGGATGAGCCATCATCAGGTACGCTTTCAACTGGTCATACCCCGAGGCCGCCAAAGTGGCTCGATTCGGGCTTTTGGCTGGCAAGTTGGCCAACTCGCCCAGCTTCTGCTGCAAGCTTTCTGCTGCCGCCTGTCTGATCAATCGATTATTGGCCTGACCGTACCATGGCATCAGAGTGTTGAGCAGTTGAGTATTGTGATCCAGACCGAATCGCTGATACCAGGGGGCTCCTTTCGCCACACGAACCTGCAGACGGCCAATGTCATTACGCAATGCCTGCAAGGCGAGCAGTTGCTCATTCGAGATGGGTTGTGGTTTCGCCAGATGCTGCACCTGTTCAGCGGCAGAGAGCATCTGATGCCGGTTAACGGCAAATGACACCACGCTGCCCGCCCCCCACAACACCGTTAAGGCCAGCAGGCTGTAACACAACGTCTGCTCCCACGGCCAGCCAACGCGGCGGCCACCTGCGGAACGGCAATCTTCCAGCACGCCTAGCCAACTGGCCGGGGCGCTCCAGGTTTTTTCATGTATCTCGTTAGCGGACAGCGGGCCGGCGGGCAGACTGAACATCAACCCGCGCAGCGGAATGCGTGTGCCATAGTCCGCTAGCCATGGCGTCAACACCTGCCGCCAGCGCACCGCCCCATCGTGCTCTAAAGACTGCGCCAGCCGCAGCAGAAAATCATGCTGGGGGGTAGTACAAACCTGCTGCATGCCCTGTTCGCGCAAGGTGGGGATTAATGAACGTAACTGATGCTCAATACTCTCTGGGGTGGCCCTGGGGGCAAAGACCGCGCCGACCGGCTGCGTCACCCGCTCATCCTGCGGCCAGTCGCTTTCGCACACCTGCCACAGATAGACCGGCGGTTGATAGCGCAGTGTTTCGCCGACGGTTTCCAACGTGCGCAACCCGTCATCTATCCACGAAGACAGGCGGCTCTGTGCCTGAGTGACAGCCCAGACCACACCGTCCAGTGGGCGGCTGCGGCGCAGTGTGCGCCATGCGTACAGTTGGGACTGGTTATTTTGCGCGTGCAGGCAGCCTCCGTGCAGCAAGACGGTACGCTGCCCCTCCTGCCAGCCCTGTTCCGCCAGGGTAGGGGCCAGGGCGGCGATCTGCTCAGGTTCGCCCACCACCATCAGCAACCGCACTTTATAACGCCAGAACAGACCGTAACGGCGGCGCAGGCGGTTTTTTAGCAGCGCCGTCTCGTTTTGTAATGGCGGGGAGGCTTGTGCATTTTTTTCTGCTTCAGGGGTATCATCACCTTTCAGCGCTTGCCGTTGTATTTCATAGGCCTGGCGACCTGCACGACGGACTGCTGCATAATAAAACGTCAATAGCAACAGGAGGAGAAAGGCACCTCCGGGAATTCCCCATTGCCAGAAACGGTATGTGTCGCTACCGGGGGGGATACCCAAAACCTCCGGTTGGCGCCAGAGCAGCCAACTCAAGGCAGCAGTTATCAGTAATACAACCACGACCAGTGGCCAAAAGTAAGAACGAGTCCAGGTGCGCGTCACTGCGTCATCTCCTTCGGGGTAAAAGGGGGGAAACCACGGTACTCCATATGCCAATGTCTGGCGCGGCCCCCCCACTGAAAATAAACTGGGGAGCCTGTGTCAACCGGACCGCCTGGGTGGCAGCAGCAATCGCCAGCCAAGGAGCCACACAACCGAGATACCCCAACGAGGACCCCATGTCATAAACGCCCTGCTCGCGCGTCACCGGAAACGCCACCGTTTCCATCACGGTGCTGAGCGAGGTGGTACTCTCCTCGGCCAAGCCCGAAAGCCACACATGGCAAAGCTCCCCAGAGGTAAGTGGCACCCAGTCCAAAGCCTGACGGACACCGTATTCCAGCCTGGCTTCGTTGGCGAATTCAGGACGGTGCAGATAAGCCAACGGGGGCAACGTTTTTTGAGTCAACCGGTTGCCGAAAATCAGCCCTACGACCGATTCGGCGGTCATCTCTGGTTGCGGAGGGTGTATCTGCAACGCCACCACAACCAGGAGTGCTTCCTCATGAATATGGTTATCCAGCCAGTCATCTACCCCCGACAATCCCATACCATCAACCCGACTCATTGAGTGAACAATATCCGCATCGTCCCAGGCGGCCTGCCACACCTGCTGTAATGCCTCGTCAGATAATGCCGTATCAGATTCCCATATCAGCTTTAGAGGAAGGGCTTCGTCCAGAGGGGCCAATGTTTCAGCAAACGTGGTGAACACCGAAAATAGCAGACGTTGCGTCATCACTTCCGATGACTCTCCCTCAAACTGCGGCAACCGGCTATGCCGCACTGCGGCCTGACCTTGCCAGGAGGGTTGTGATAACAGGGCATTTTCGTTTTGCATCAGGGCAGAAAGCTGAGCATCAGGATTTTCCTCATCGGTATGTGCCGTGTGTAATACCGCCGCCAACACCTGAAGCGAACGGCGGCCTTGTCGGGTTTGCTGTAACAACACCTGCCAACGGCGTTCATCCCAACCATCGGCCACCAGATGCTGACCGGCATAGACCAGCCAGCGTCCCGCAACCAACAAACCCCAGAACAGCGAGGGGATCCCCAGGGCCAGTAGCCAGTAAAGTAACGGCTGACGCCCCACGGACTCTCCCCCCCGCAATGCAGTCGCCATCACCCCGACCAACAGGAAACAGGGAAAAACGCCCAGCCAACGCCGCCAGCGGATTGGCGCAGGACGCGGCGCCAATCCGGGCAGTCGATCCAATCTGACAGGCATAAGGATTAGCTCGCCGTGGCTTGGGAGAGTGAAGAAATCAGCGTGCATCCACAGGCACACCGATGGCCGTGAAAGGCCACCGGGATCCCGTGATCACAAAACGTAGCGTGCCCCTCGCTGATCACAGTATCTCGGTGTTGGGGACAAGAAACCGGATCCCCGAGACGGGCAACACCAATACCACCAAATTTCATAGTGGACGATCCCGCTGTGACCGTACCGCCGTGGGTGGTTTTATCACCGATACGAATAATTCCTTTCATCGTTTTATTTCCCGTATATTACGTTGAAATTAATATGAAAAAACAGGCTTGCAGATATTTTTTAATAAAATCTGATTTTTAAACAATGGTTACTTTTATTCTAAAGTATCGTTTTATATGCTATAATGAGTTTATTATGCACAATTTTTTAATACTGACTCTCCCGTAAGGGAAAATAGTTGATTGGGTTTATCAATTGTAAAAAATACGCCCATATTACAATAGCCGTTAGTACCAGAACTGAATCACAACAGGGACAATGAACATTGGCCATAAATAAACTTCAAAAGACAGTATCATGTATAAGATTCAAACGATTAGAGCCATCACCAAAAGCCCACTAATAAAATCTTAATAACTCTTATTTAACTCATCAGGAACTAAATATCTCTCTTCTTTAGGTGAATAATCTATAAGATATTTTTTATTCACTTTCTGTTCACCCACCTTTCCAATGGAAGTGATCGTTAAAGGGTAATATTTCAAATATTTTTGATGATCATCTATAATTATAGTATTTTCTATTTTTTCAGAACTAACTCTCGTATCAGGAACTGCCGAATCTACAAATTCGGTGTTATCCCTAAGCGATGTCCATTCAGCAATTTTCTTCAACACATGGCCAGAAATAATAGATAGGTTATCATGAGCCTGTGAATATCCTTGATTCGGGTTTCGTTCACTATAGGTAAAATGAATTGCTTTTTCAGCATTACCGATATCAACCACTCCTAAAAAATCAGCCCCTACATTCTTTTCTGACACGAGTAATATATATCCACCAACAGTTTTTTGCATTATATAAACATCTGTCGGAGGGGGAGTATTTACAATATTTTCTTGCCACATATTCGGGCACATTACAATAATGAATTGTTGGCGTTGGGGATTAAAAAAATCATTATGGCATAGTGTATAATCTGAAACATTAGCATCACTATCTTTCTTACGCCATGGATATTCATTATTGTCACTTTTTAGATAAAAATGACCAATCATAGAGTCAATTGATGAATATAACTGTTGAGCATTTACGAAGAAAGAGACTGAGAGCAACATTAAAAAAATCAACTTATACATATATAATAGCCTTTTGTGATTTATCCATGAATTGACTATCATTGATAGCAATAAATAAAGCCCTAATTACTACAGTAACTATCGCCTTTGAGTATTTCTCAAAAATAAATATTTATTACTTTCTCCTTAACTGATTAGACTCCGGATTTTCCATAGTAAACTGGCCTTTCGAGTCCGGAAATTTCATTTCTGTCAGTATTGCAAGAGCACTACCATAGGCACAACATCTAGCATCAAAACCATTTAGTCGTTGAGAATACGTATCATTAAGCTTACTTGGGAGATTGACGATAGCACTAGCTTGCCAAAATGCAGTACTCCGGTAATATACATTACTGCCCTTATTTGTTGCAATGCTCTGACGTTCCAGAACATGAGCCTTATCTGCATGCTTTGCCATTCCAGATTTACACCAATAAAATCCTGCACTGTCTGCTGGCTCGAAAACACCACTTTTCAGTTCATCACGCCAACTAATAATCTCTGGAGTTAATCCAGGATAGCGTTCAACGTGTAAGGAGGTGTCATTATCTCTAAGCCTACTATTTCCTTCCAATCGTTGATAAGCTGTCACGAGTGAATTACGCATAGCTTGCGGATACTGACGTCCACGGAAGGTAAAATAGTTTATAGGATTGGTCAACTGTAAAAAACCACGCCCATACCAAGGGTAATACCAGATATTATAAGACTCCCACGCATTGGTTAGTGCGTTTCTGCGTTTATATATATACCCCTCTTCGGTTTTCCCCATCCACTGTGTTTCCTGAATAGCATTACCCAGAAAACACGCCATTCGCAGCGGCGTATTAATGCAATACTTTCTCATTATAATATTTAATTGAGGATAGTGCCGGGAGAAAATTGAATTAGCACCTTCGTTGACATTCACATTCTCCCAAACAAAACTTCCATTTTGCTTCCTCATACCATGCAGAGGGATAGTCTGTTTAAATTCAGCCTTACTCAACCACAAACACTTCCTAAAATGCGTAATAAACTCTCGCGGTTCAAAGTGTCAGACCCGCCCAGAGGGTAAACCCAGCGCTTCGGTGTCAAAACATAATGCCTTGATATGCGCCAACAATTCCGCCTCATTCACCTGCACGGCTGTCGATGCAAGGCAGCAGCAAAAACTCGGGGTTATTTATCGACTTGTTGAAACACCTCAAGGGGACGTATCGGCGGGCAAAAAGCATCACCCTGATCGTTGATAATTACATCATCCATATAAAGTCGAGAAACGCTTCAGTGGCTGAAGAAGAACCCTAAATTTACTGTTATTTATCAACCCGTCTACTCGCTATGGGTGAACCACGTAGAACGGTTATGGCAGGCATTACATGACACGATAACTCGGAATCATAGCTGCCGTTCGATGTGGCAATTACTGAAAAAGGTACGCCACTTTATGAAAACGGTCAGCCCATTCCCTGGTAGGAAGCACGGTCAGGCAAAAGTGTAGCGGTATTAGGATCAGCTATTTAGGATCAGACCAATAATGTAAAGATACACGTGAAATTCTATTATCAGAGTATTGTATCCCTTGTACCAAATCAGGCAAAGGTATACTACCTTGAAATTTTCCATATTTTTGATAATTTTCTGGCCAAGTTAATTGCATCATACCCCGCCCATAGAAAACTTGATAAAATTCCATAGCAGGACTAACCCAGCCTCTTCTAGGATCCCCCCGACCTTTACCTAACTCAGTCACAGTTTGCACTAACATCGTTTCTGTATAAATCTGACCCAAAAAAACACTTCTACGCTCTGGACTTAAAATCAAATATTTATTACAACAACGATTAAAATGCTCGGTATATTTTGTCCATCGAGAGAATGCTGCATCTCAGGTAATTGTAGTGTTTCTTACTGAGCCTGGGTATCCTGTGTATACATTTCTGGGTAGTAAAGCTGCTACCTCACGTTGACTCAGCCATCCACACTACCTAAGTTAGAGAAAAAGTCCCAGATCAGATAATTAAAGAAACCTTAATGTTTCGATTATATGAAAAGTTCGTGAATCATTACCAATGATACCTTGAGTATCCGCTACAACGGTATTTTTTCCATTACTAATCACACCACTAAAACAGTCACCACCTGCAGCATGAAATCCAAAATCATCATTAATACCGCAAGTTATTAATACTTTCATTCCTTGCCAATTATTGAAGCTAAAGTGCTCTACCTCTATAGGTTCAGACTGCGCAGGAGCTGGAAATGCTATCCATTTCCCATCACTATATTTAAAGCCAGCCTCTTTTACTGCATTTTCCTTTAATCCACCATTGACTACTCTAAATGCTATCACATAATCACTATAAGGCATTTTTTGGGGTTTATCTAAAATAGCTATACAATTTTTACCATAATCCTGAGGGCAAGAACCAATTTTATATTCATTCGGATAGGAAAAACTGACACCTAATGTTTTATCAGTATATTCCTTCCAACCTTTTCTTGGCACCATGCTGAGTTGATACTGACGGAGATTATAAGATTGACTAATACAGTCAACAGTTTGACATTTATTTCTGATGGTGAGCCAATCACGTTGAGTTTGACGCAGCGCATGAAGGTCAACAGCATCTTTAATAAGACTCTTGTAAGTATCACTCAATGTATAATCTAATTTAATGAGGTTATCACTACTGCATATTAGTTTTTCTACTAATACATCAGCTTTTTGACAATTAAAACTAGCAGCAGAGGCCATATAGTTAAATGAAGCAATGAATATTAGTAAAAAAAACTTAAGAATTGTTTTTTTTACTATATTTTCACCATAGCAATAAATTAATGGTAAATTCTCTTTTTTTATATAAATATAAAATGAAAACTTTGAGATAAGGGGTTGAACTTTCATTAATCTCTCCGTAATTGATTGGATTCTGGTTTTTCAAATGTATATTGACTATTCCCATCGGGAAATTTCATTTCTGTCAATATTGCAATGGCATTGCCATAGGCACAACAACGAGCATCAAATCCATTTAACCCGCGATAATGAGGTTCATTAATACGACCAGGGAGGTTAACTGCTGCGCTAGTCTGCCAGAAAGCTAGACTCCGATAATAAATATTACTCCCCCGATCCGTTGCAATAACCTGACGTTCCAGAATATGCTCTTGGTCAGCATATTTTGCCATGCCAATACTACACCAATAAAAACCAGCGCTATCTGCTGGTTCAAAAGCACCGGATTGCACTCCATCTCGCCAACCGATCACCTCTGCTGATAAATCAGGGTGGTTTATGTCATATAATGTTCTATCGTCTCGCCTAATCACCTCATTCCCCTGTGCTAGCCGGTTATAAGCTGCAACAAGTGCATTACGCACAGTTTGCGGATACTGACGTCCACGGAAGGTAAAATAGGAAAAATAGTTTATAGGATTAGTCAACTGTAAAAAACCACGCCCATACCAAGGGTAATACCAAATATTATACGACTCCCACGTATTGGTTAGTGCGTTTCTGCGTTTATATATATACCCCTCTTCGGTTTTCCCCATCCACTGTGTTTCCTGAATAGCATTACCCAGAAAACACGCCATTCGCAGCGGCGTATTAATGCAATACTTTCTCATTATAATATTTAATTGAGGATAGTGCCGGGAGAAAATTGAATTAGCACCTTCGTTGACATTCACATTCTCCCAAACAAAACTTCCATTTTGCTTCCTCATACCATGCAGAGGGATAGTCTGTTTAAATTCAGCCTTACTCAACCACAAACACGTCCTAAAATGCGTAATAAACTCTCGCGGTTCAAAATGCCAGACCCGCCCAGAGGGTAAACCCAGCGCTTCGGTGTCAAAACATAATGCCTTGATATGCGCCAACAATTCCGCCTCATTCACTCGCACGGCTGTCGACGCAAAGTAGGCATCCGCAAGCAGAGCCGGCACGCCCTCCGGCCTGGTGCACAAGATATCATAGGCTTTTTGGAGCGCCGAGCTGCTCATCGGTTTTAACCAGTTGTAGCGTGACTCGACCGTCGCCACGTTCCATTCCAGCGGAAAGTGGCAAATCGTTCGGCTCAATTTATCGTCCGTACGGCACAGAATGCTCAGGGAATTACATTGGCTGTTGTTATCAACATCATCGTCGACCAGCAGCCACCCCATCCAGTGTGGAAAATCTCCGTCGCTGAACTTTTTGATTTCACTGGCCGCCAGATTGACCCAGCCTTTGCCTCCCGGATAGTTGACGGTACGCCACAGCGGTGCGTTGGCTGGCACCAGAGTTTCATGCTCGGTATTAATCACCCGTCCAAAACGCAATAACTCATAACCGGCACTTGGGCTGTCGGGATATAAATCAAGCGCGGTTTTATAAAGATTATATTCATAATCCGCCCCATCCGCGTTAACCAACACCTCCCCCACTGCCGTGTAACCATTTTGGGGAGCCTTGGCTTTCTGCCGGGTGGTCATGCTGCAACTGCCTTTCTCAAAATGCATAGTCACGTACAGCGGTTCGCTACTTTTATACCGTGCGCTTTCTCTCGGCGTTAACCCGTTATTCGACGGTCTTGTCGGGTAAAATGGCGTCCCGGCAGGCAGATAAAAATGCATATCGCCATACACAATATCACTGCGACCGTCCTTGCTGATATCCAGCTCCGGCGTCGTGCGCCCCACCAGTTTTTGCAGATTGGCATCATCGCAGAATATCTGGAAGTGAATACCATTTCGACCATCAATCTTTCCCACCTGGCCCAGTGGGTCTTTGCGATAAACCCTGGCCCCCTGTTTCACTTCACTTTTGATACTCCCCATGTGCATATACAGGGAATAATACTCGACGTTACCTACCTCACCGCTGCCTATTTCAGTCTCATGCTTGAGCAGCACGTAGCCAAAATCTGTGCCCCCGTTGTAGTTCAAGGGCGGTTTATCCCGTTTTTCCAGGCTGGGTTGGCGCAACGAAATCACCGTACCATCTGCAATCGCGCGGATATACTCCACCTTGACGCCCATATCGCTGTGCAACAGATGCACCCCACCGTGCCAGGCATGATGACCGTTAAGCGGATAATTGCGTTGAACATCAATCGGCACCATCCGCTCTACCCAATCGGCATCACTTTCCCCACGGTTCTGATCACGTAATCTCGGAGGACTGATAATCATTGTTCTGTACCTTAATAGCCCGAATATAAATGCTATTGAACGGCTGTTGAAAATGATGGATGAATACGCACGGAAAAATTGCTATTTTCCCAGTAAACACGATGTGTGGGATGCGATTTTCAATTTTCTACCTCCCTCCCAGAAATAGCAAGCTCGTTGATAACCAGAATTAACGATATCTTTCAGGTGTTAAAAAATGCATTTTGAGTCTTATTGGATATATAGTCATTATTTTAAAGCACCATCATTTAAAATATATTAAGTATATTTGAATAATGAGTGGCAATGCAAATAAACCCCATCCGGCCACTATTTCATATACTATACACTTTCAACTCAACCTCATTTAACCAACTAATAATAAACCCTTGGCTTTGATATCCATATTATTTCCAGTCTTTATCTTTTACGCATTATTTAAAAAGATCCTGACCATCAGGATCAAAATTTCCCTGTGCTGTAGCCACTCCCCCAGCATTAGCATTCTTAATAAAACCAGGGTCACTACCAATATATATCATCAGATTTCATTAGAAAATCAACATCAAGGCCCCCCTTACTAAAACCAATCCTTTTAAAAACCCTTTGCTTTGACAAATAAAATAAAATCACAGCACTATTCTGCTGGTTACTCTCATTAATTTTTATTGGGTACTCTCATAAAATCAATCTATCCCCAGAGAAATTAACATTATAAACTATCAAATTTACATCTATTTTAAGATGGAAACACCCCCAAGTTTTTAATTTTAACATCGCTATCTCCCGACTTATCAACAATAAGCCAAGAGGCGAAACTACAACCTAAAAAAATAACACACTGACAATAACGTCAAGCATGGAATTATAATTTTTTTTCTCATATTAATTAATCCTATCCATTAAAATTTTAGATATCCTAACAGGATATTTCCATCATTCTACATCGGCATTATGCCCACCATTAATAGAGTATGTCACCGTTCTTGAATGTTCAAAACTAACATCCCCTTCAATAATAGTTTTATTAGGCCTGGCTTCTGCCGTCCAATACCAACCTAAAATGTACGACAGGATCATTGGTACTTTCATTGAACAAACGTATTAAATTTGATGCGGTATCAACTCATTGAATACACGATCTGACTCTGCTACCAACCTTACCTGTATTAAAGTTAACACAATAATAAATCTTCATAACTAAATCTTAGGCGGCTTAGTGATACACAACATAGGTTGATTATCCTGATAGTAAGTACTCATTATCACTTTCTTTTTTTTATCGATCCTTATATTTATAAACTCATCGCCACATGACGGATATATTTCAATGAAATCATTTAGTTTAACGGAAAATAAAAAAAACCTATAAATATAATACACCCCCATACCATCATCTATATGAACGATGGAAAAATCCTTCTTTCCATCGAAATTAAAATCACCGACTATTAGATTGATTTTTTTTACCGTATCAACGCTAATTTCTTTTGCGTGATTAACATTGCCATCATCAATATGATAGGAAACATGCCTATTACTGATACGCATAGAAGCTTTATGTTGGTTATCAATATTAAAAATAACCTCATCAGAAGCTAAAGCCAAATTACATAATATAGCCTTAATGAATATAAAAACAAAAAAAATCAATCTCATAGAAATCACCCTGGACATTTCATATTTGCTTGAACAGCTTTCTTAGGACTAGGTGGAACTATATCCACAATTTCTGAGTTAGCAGTATCATCAGTAAGGAATCTTAGCATATATACTGTATATGCTTGGCGTTCATAGTATCCATTACCTCCACCATTCACTAGCCTATTAACAGACCCTATATTAGCAGATGAATAGCCTTTATCTGAAATTCTGTTTATAGAATACCCTTCAGAAAATTTTTTCGATACCCAATAAAGCCCACCGGAATCACAAGAAGAATAAATATCTTCAGCAACAAAATCCGGATCATATCTAGGGAACCACTTTATTTGGCAACCACCATCATTAGGGTGTGCAGTATAATGAAGTGATGCTTGTGTTATTCTTGGACTAGTTGGAGTTAAACGTTCGATATAATCACCAGAAACATCTGGTAGCTTTCGATAATCTCCGTAAGTTCTATAATTACTAGCCCAAGTCAGCTGCATTATTCCTCGACCATAAAATGCAGTATAAAACTCAGTTGCGGGATTCAATGGAGAATAGGCACCGAATCCCCATTCGTGCATAAGTCTTTTATTACCACCAATATTTCTCCATTGAGCTGTTTCAAGAAGAACCTGAGACAAAAATATAGCAATTCTATTTTTATCACCACCTATATACTTTCTTAAACACTGATTCAAAGAAGGCGTATGATTCTTTATACGCCGTATTGCTTCACTTCTACTCAATACATAAGTTTGACCATTTTTTGTGATTGCAGTTCTTGTATTACCCGTCGATGTATAAAACATGTATTTAGGAAAAGTTGATGCCAACTCTTCAATGCTAAGCCACCCACACGTCCTAAAATGCGTAATAAACTCTCGCGGTTCAAAATGCCAGACCCGCCCAGAGGGTAAACCCTGCGCTTCGGTGTCAAAACATAATGCCTTGATATGCGCCAACAATTCCGCCTCATTCACCTGCACGGCTGTCGATGCAAAGTAGGCATCCGCAAGCAGAGCCGGCACGCCCTCCGGCCTGGTGCACAAGATATCATAGGCTTTTTGGAGCGCCGAACTGCTCATCGGTTTTAACCAGTTGTAGCGTGACTCGACCGTCGCCACGTTCCATTCCAGCGGAAAGTGGCAAATCGTTCGGCTCAATTTATCGTCCGTACGGCACAGAATGCTCAGGGAATTACATTGGCTGTTGTTATCAACATCATCGTCGACCAGCAGCCACCCCATCCAGTGTGGAAAATCTCCGTCGCTGAACTTTTTGATTTCACTGGCCGCCAGATTGACCCAGCCTTTGCCTCCCGGATAGTTGACGGTACGCCACAGCGGTGCGTTGGCTGGCACCAGAGTTTCATGCTCGGTATTAATCACCCGTCCAAAACGCAATAACTCATAACCGGCACTTGGGCTGTCGGGATATAAATCAAGCGCGGTTTTATAAAGATTATATTCATAATCCGCCCCATCCGCGTTAACCAACACCTCCCCCACTGCCGTGTAACCATTTTGGGGAGCCTTGGCTTTCTGCCGGGTGGTCATGCTGCAACTGCCTTTCTCAAAATGCATAGTCACGTACAGCGGTTCGCTACTTTTATACCGTGCGCTTTCTCTCGGCGTTAACCCGTTATTCGACGGTCTTGTCGGGTAAAATGGCGTCCCGGCAGGCAGATAAAAATGCATATCGCCATACACAATATCACTGCGACCGTCCTTGCTGATATCCAGCTCCGGCGTCGTGCGCCCCACCAGTTTTTGCAGATTGGCATCATCGCAGAATATCTGGAAGTGAATACCATTTCGACCATCAATCTTTCCCACCTGGCCCAGTGGGTCTTTGCGATAAACCCTGGCCCCCTGTTTCACTTCACTTTTGATACTCCCCATGTGCATATACAGGGAATAATACTCGACGTTACCTACCTCACCGCTGCCTATTTCAGTCTCATGCTTGAGCAGCACGTAGCCAAAATCTGTGCCCCCGTTGTAGTTCAAGGGCGGTTTATCCCGTTTTTCCAGGCTGGGTTGGCGCAACGAAATCACCGTACCATCTGCAATCGCGCGGATATACTCCACCTTGCCGCCCATATCGCTGTGCAACAGATGCACCCCGCCGTGCCAGGCATGATGACCGTTAAGCGGATAATTGCGTTGAACATCAATCGGTACCATCCGCTCTACCCAATCGGCATCACTTTCCCCACGGTTCTGATCACGTAATCTCGGAGGACTGATAATCATTGTTTTGTACCTTAATCAAGAGAATAACGAACGTACTGCGGGGTCTGTAACCCTGTCTGGCATTGTCGGGGCCTCGACGCTTTGTGTGGCCGCTCCGGTATGAGCAAAATGCGCACTTTTGACCAGATAATCCCCCGCCGTCCCCGACTCAATTTTGTTCGCATCCAGCGTGATATAACTTCCCCCCGCGTTCAGCGTAAGCTTCTTCTTGGCGGTGATCTGGATTTCATCTTCGGTGCTGGTGATAGTGATCGCCTTGCGGGCCAGTAACTCCATCACATCGTTCTGCGCCTGTACCGTCACCGGCCCCTGATTGGCGATCAGCTTCATCCCCAGCTTGCGCACGAAGACGCTCAGAGTGTTCCCCACACCGATAAAGAAGTTTTTTGCCACGCTGACGTCCGCATGTTTACCCGCCGTGGCGATCAGGTTATCGCTGGCAGACAGTTGCAGATATTCACCGCTGCTCAGGGCAATCCCTTGCGGGGCGCTCAACAGTAAAACCGCCGCTTTCAATTCATCAAGGTTCTGCTGTAACAGATGAATCTGTGCCTGCAAGTCTGCCGGATTGGCGGTAGCAGTTTGTGCGTCGCTGGAAATAGCCTGCATCTGCTCCTGGGCACGGTTCAACTGGCTGATGGCCGGTTGCATCTCCAGCACCTTGCCCTGTGCCTTGGCCTGACCATCGGCACTGATAAACAGCCCCTTATTCGCACGGATGGCACCGTAACTGTCGGTGCGCAGCTCAAAACCCTCGCCGCGCTGCTGCTTTTCACCATCAACCAGATGCCCCAGGTTCAACTGGCTCTTGCCGCCGTACTCGGTACTGAGCTTGATATGCTCCTTGCCCCGCTCATCGTCCAGTCTTAACTTGTTGTTGGCCGGCGTGCGCAGCACGTTGCGCTTGTAGTTGCGGATGGTCACGTGGTCGCCGTGCGCCGAGTCATGCAGGGCATGGGCGATGTAAGGCCGGTCCGGATTGCCGTCTTCAAACGCTATTGCTACCTCGGTCCCCGCCAGCAGCGGCAGGTGTAGCCCGTAAGTGTCACCCGCATAGGGCCGCGCCTGGCGCACCCACAGGCTCTCGTAGCCCGCCTCCCAGCTGTCGCGGTCAAACAGCATCTTCACCCGGTAACGCCCGTCCTTGTCGATATGCCCGTAGGTGTCGTTGGCGGTGGTGCTGGTCACTCGGGCGGGCAAGGTGCCCGCCATGGTGGGCTTGCTGATGAGCGCCGGGCGGAAGCAGTAATCCTCCGAATAGGGTATCGCCTCAAAGGCGACCTCAAAGCTGCGGTCACGCCGTGCCGAGCAGGTGGTGCGCACGATAACCACGCCCTGGGTAAACGCCACCGGGGCATCGTGACCCGTCACCTTCAGTTCCCACCCCGGCACCAGCGTGGCCGCATTCGCTACCCCCGAGAACCGCGCCTGCGCGTTCAGGTAGCGCTCATGGCGCAACCGGGCATAAAAAGCCCCGCTTTCCGGCGCCGGGTCTCGTCCTTCACTGCCTGCCGTCAGGTAGTTGTCCGCGTAGTGATACGCTTCACCGTAGGTGGTGGCGTCGCCTCGGGTCACGTCCACCTGGCTATTCAGGTCTGCAATGGCGGTGCGGTAGTTGTAATCATTGGTGCTGACCGATTTCTCCACCACCTTGTGGGCACTGACCAACGCCCACACCGATTCAACACCGCTGTCGTGCATCCCGGAAGGTGGCACCGCCTGCAGTGTCAACCCCTGCTGATAGTGGCGCTGGTCGTCATAAAACTCCACCACGTCAATATTGAGCTTCGGGTCGGCAGTAAAACGGAACCAGATACCCACCTCGGCCAGCAGGCGGCGGATGAAGGTCAGGTCATCTTCGCCGTACTGCATCACCTGTTCGCGGCGCGGATACTCATGGGCCAGCGTGAAGACAAAATCCTGCCCGCGCATGTCGTGGCGCTCCCGCAGGATTTTCTCCACAATGCCAGGCACCGAGATATCCTGATAAATCGCGTTCTGGTGGCTGCGCGACAGCAACGCCAGCCGTGGTTGCAGGCAGAGTTCGTAGCGGCTTTCGTCTTTCGAGGTTGAAAGCCGCTTGAAAGCAGTGACTACTCCCTGGATCACCCGCTGCGGCTGTTGGATAGCCACACCAAAGGCTTGCGCCACCGGGGCCTGCAGGGTGAAGGACGCATCCTGCATCAGCATCGTCGCCGGGTCGATGTGCCGCTCGCGGCTGGTGAACTGGATGTCGTAACGGAACGGTTCGCTCAGGGCATCTTCACCGATAAAACCCAGCACATCGATCGGCGCCTGATTGCCACGCACCGCCAATTTATGGTGGCTGTGGTTAAATGAAATTGGCAATGAGGTCGTCATACATATATGTCCTTATCAGTATGATTAGCGTTGCGGCAGCACCTTTTATAACCAAAGGAGATTTAGCAGCTTGTTATTTAAACTAGTAAATGCTTATGAGTTTTGAGTGAATATTTCTCTATTGATTTTCATTTTAATGAAAATATTTTATATCCCTCTTTGGATGGGAGAGTGTCAAGGTGATATGAACGCTCTCCACTTTTTCTTGCACTGTCATAGACAGTATATTTCCCATCTAATGCACTGATTTCATTTTTTATAACAATTAACGTATTTTTATCACCAAACCAGATTGACTCAGGAAGATCTTTTTCCGCAAAACAGAACCCTTTGGGATCATTTTCACCTTTAAAGCCGTTTTCCCAACCAGTTACTACGCAGCCTTTTATATATGGATAACCATAGTCAAGTGAGAACACAAGGGAGTTGCTTATACACTTAGATAGCTTAATATCCCCAAAAAACTGGTGGCTATTTTTCGAATCATCCAAAAATGCACCAGTTATAATATGTCTAAACCTTGAATATAACGTATCACCATCAATCGTTCTTAAGGAAAGAAGATGAACTTTTTCACTATGCTTTAAATCACAGGCTTTAATAATCCTCATGGAATCAGAAAAACAGGAAAACGAAATAAAAAATTGAGCAGAAAAGCATGTTCGCATATTACTTACTTATCCAACCCGTTGATGATTCAATTGCCTTGACCACTAATCAATATTTAATTACTTAACTGCATCGCATTGTAATGTAGCTCATCACTCTCCTTTACTAACATCACCTACAGCGTAATATAATGCCTTCCCTTTTTCTTTAAAAACAAAAACATTTCTAATATATTGATGCGAACCACTTTCTCCGATACCGCTAAAAGGAAAATTTACGCAGATATAATTATCACTTTTGATTGATATTGCTGCCCACTCTGAGAGTAGATACTCTATGTCCTTTACCTCACTCTTAATGGGTAACCCGGTATCTGCTGGGATAGCATGGTCTAATTGGAAAACATTCTTGTTATAAAAAAAACTCGTTTAGATTTATTTTCTGCATATCCAATATCATTACCTTTATAATCAACATAACTCGCCTCACCTAGGGAAAGATAGTTATCATCTGTAATGACCTCATCAGTTTTTATAATTGTGTATTTTATTTTCTCTGATAATGATTTTTGATACAAACAGCTTTTAATTATGTTTGTGAGAACGCTATTTTTCGCAGAGCAGGTCACTGAAAAAAGAAACAGGGATAAGGTGATGATAATTCTTTTCATTTATATAGTTTCCCCTTTGATACCCTAATGTAGTCATCGTTATTTTTCCAGAAAATTGTTCCTCCATAGGCTGCAGTGGAATCATAAACATGGTCATAACGACCTATCTCAACTTTTTCTTTTTTTGTTTTTATTTTGCCATTTACCTTTACTTTTTTCTTTACCTCCTTATAAAGGATAACTACTTTAGTAGACTCGGCAATACTATATATATTATGTGATGGGTCGGAAAACTTGATCCCGTGCTTAACTTTGAAATGTTTGTCATAGTTAGACTTTATATCAGCACCATCCCAAAAGTATGCGCCATTAGAAAGGTCCTCACCATTCGCTAGTGCATTTTTTGCTGCGGCCAAAGCATTCGACATTCCAGTGTCATTGCGTATGTTTTCATCCGTCGCTTTCTTGAGTTTTGTATATCTAGCATTCCCATCACTAGTAACATAAGAATATGATGACTCTCCATTAACAAAATCACTCATACTCGAATATCCTCGAGCATTTTTTTGCCTGACTAATACACTTGCTAGAGCCTTTAACCAGGGCAAACGCATGTATGCTTACTTTTTATCCACCCCATTAATACCTGCCAGTATCACTTGTTCAAGATAATCGCTGTTCATAGCAGCCATCTTCTGTTTACGTCTGATGCTGGCCTTTTTACCGCTCTCTAAACGCAGCATGTTAAGTGCCATATGGCGTACTGTCGCCAAATTTACCGCCCCGTTGTCCCGATAAATCGAACAGTTATCCTCCTTCATCGTGACATCCAACACCCAATGCAGTTGATTTTCAATGCACCAATGGCTTCGCACCGCATTGGCAAATTGAGCCTTGTTTAGCTCCGCTGAACTGATGTAATAACGGTATTCCAGCGACTCTTTGCCCTGTGGGTCGTATCGGTAGCCTATCGCTACACCCAGCGTCGTTAGCCCTTTCCAGATGGGGAACTCACGAGCGACCTCAGTGGCAGGGATAACGTGGTATTCCCGCATTTCTGCACGGCCTCGGTTTTGCTCAACGCAGGCGATATCACTCATGCCGGGCACTACACTACTCAACGCCTTGCGCACCGCCTTGGACAAACGCTCCTGATTACCTTTAACGGCCAGCAGGTAATCGCCGCCTTTTTCGACAATGTGGGCAGCGATAGCGGTTTGACACCCCATGGCGTCAATGGAAATCAGGCAACCACGAATATCCAATAACGCCAATAAGGCGGGGATAGCGGTAATTTCGTTAGACTTGGCATCTGTTTTTACCTGGCCCAAGACCACGCCATTGGCACTGGCAAAGGCACTGACCATATGGAGGGTTGAGGCACGGTCTTCAGGGTTGTAAGACCTCCGCAACACCTTGCCATCAATAGCGATGACAGCCCCGTTACTGAGGGAGCTTACCGCACGCATCCAGTTGATAAAGCTGCATTGAAATTGCTCCGGGTTGAGGCGTGAAATCACTCTGGCAATCGTATCGTCAACGGGCAATCCTGCGGGGAAAAGCCCTCGCTTCTGAAACCATGGGAGATGAGCTTCGCCAAAATCCTCAATATCTTGCCAACCTTCGGCTCCGCCGACCACCGCACAGACTGTCAGAAACAGAATATCGAACAGGGAATAGGCGACCTTGGCCGTCTGCCGGGGATCTTGCAGGTCAGCGAAGTGTTCTGAAAAGGCGTTGATAGACATGGTGATGCTCCCGTAAAAGGGAGTATAAGATCACAGCTTGTACACTCAGTCAAACAGGATAGCCTTGCTCATAAAACGTTCGTGATCTTGCCCTGAGCCTTTAACTCATTAGCATCATTGCTTACCGAGCCTTCACCATATGCCATCGCAGCCAATAGTCGCTCTTCATCTGAAATTGGTGGTAATGTCGTATCATTCATGATTTTGCTAACCTGTCAGTATCCAACCAAAAAGATATCTCCATCTTTTCGTCTGGCGTGAATTCGGATGTTCCTTCTGAAGAGAACAAAGCTGATTTTTTCTCTGCTAACCGATATTTATATCCATCGACAGAGTTGCCTTTCTCATCAAGAAGAATAAAGCTCTCTATTATTTCCTCATCAATATTTTCGGGTATCAACGAAAACACAGGCATTGTCACCGCCTGCTTTGCCTTCTCCTGCTTCCCAAAATAAGCACTTTTGACCAGATAATCCCCCGCCGTCCCCGACTCAATTTTGTTCGCATCCAGCGTGAGATAACTTCCCCCCGCGTTCAGCGTGAGCTTCTTCTTGGCGGTGATCTGGATTTCATCTTCGGTGCTGGTGATGGTGATGGCCTTGCGGGCCAGTAACTCCATCGCATCGTTCTGCGCCTGTACCGTCACTGGCCCCTGATTGGCGATCAGCTTCATCCCCAGTTTGCGCACAAAAACGCTCAGGGTATTCCCTACACCGATAAAGAAGTTTTTTGCCACGCTGACGTCCGCATGTTTACCCGCCGTGGCGATCAGGTTATCGCTGGCAGACAGTTGCAGATGTTCACCGCTGCTCAGGGCAATCCCTTGCGGAGCGTGCATCAGCAACACCGAAGCGGTCAGATCCTTCACCCGTTGATTGATCAGGGCAATCTGGGCAGCCATATCGCCGGGGTTTGCTTGCGCGCTTTGCGCATCATCTGACAGGGACTTCGCCATTTCCTTCAAGGCATTCATCTCACTGATGACAGCATCCATCTCCAGCACCTTGCCCTGTGCCTTGGCCTGCCCATCGGCACTGATAAACAGCCTCTTATTCGCACGGATGGCACCGTAACTGTCGGTGCGCAACTCAAAACCCTCGCCAAGCCGCTGCCTTTCACCGTCAACCAGATGCCCCAGGTTCAGTTGGCTCTTGCCGCCGTACTCGGTACTGAGCTTGATATGCTCCTTGCTACGTTCATCCTCAAAGAGGATAATTTTTACAAATTGAGGTCATGAATCATAGTTACTCAACACCTTTAATTTTTAATGAAAGATATATTTTTTTGTAAATATCAAAAGAATTCAAATCACCTTTACCTATGAAAGTAAAACCTTTATTTTTTGGCAAAAATATCTCTGCTTGAAAACATTGTTCTAAATGATACCCCGCATCATCTTTATACCTACATGATACTATAGCACTCAAACCGGTGAATTTTGAGATAGCATTCACATCAGCTAAAATAGGTGTGCCTTCAGTAACAGCCTCCCATTTATCATCTTCATTCCTTACAAATAAATAGCCACCTTCGCTAGATGTATATTTACATATTTCAAAGCTCTCTAAATCATAAGAACCATGTCTTTTAATATTTAAACAACCATTTTTTTCATCAACCTTCCATTTAGGAGGAATGCTTAACTCCGCACCTTTGAAAAAAATATATCCACACCCTTCTTCACCATGAGCACACCCAATATTAATAACAAAAATAAACAGTATAAAGAACTCTTTCATTCATTTACCCCCTAAAACTAAATATGCTTTTAGCGTTGAGTCAAACCTACGTTTAAAAGAACCAGAATCCCATCTATTAATTATCATACTGACAGTTCTTGAAATTTCAGAAGTAATACCTAGATCTGTTTTTTTATAACACCTTTTCTTGCCACAAAGTGCCCTCCTGAATCAATGCAATTATATGGTATCAGGCCTATAACTTGTGGGTTATTTATTACGGGAATTTTCAATGCCATAGGATTTGACCACCAGTTGTTATCATAATCTCGTTGTGGTTTAAGCCATCCTCTATAAGTCCAATAACCTGTATAATTGGCCAAACCAGTTAACTGTTTAAATCCCCTACCTCGGAATTTCATGCCATCCCCAACCTTTGATAGGTTTCTGTCAATCATATCTCTCCCTGGTGACGTTAATATTGGCCTGCCATGGGAGTCCCTTCTAATTACAACGTTAAGTATATTATTTCTTGAGTCTCGCAGCTCGCTCTTAATAACGTTACCCAAGTCATTGCCATCACGCTCATAATTATGAAAAAAACCATATGTATCTTTTGGGCCTGAGTAATACCCCACAGTCTCGTACATAAATGATGGATGAGTAGGATTTCGTCCAAATGATACTGTTCCTTCAAACATTAAGGATAGATCTTGTGTTTCCACAGAGCCTTGGCCTAAGAAATGAGCTGTACGAATAGGATTATTCATGCCATATTTCCTCAAAATAAGATTCAAAGGAACACGATATTTCTCCCTAATATCCTCAGATGTTCTAAATACCTGCGCCTAATACCGCTCCACTTTTGCCAAGCTAGGTTTATTGCCCGGGAAGGGTGAGGCGGCTTTCATAAACTGACCCACATTTTTCAGCAATTGCCACATTGTCCGGCAACGGTGATTACGTGTGACTGTCTCATGTAAAGCCAGCCACAGGAGCTCTATTCTGTTTACCCATGGTGAGTAAACCGGCTGATAAATAACAATAAACTTCGGGTTGCGCCGCAACCAGTTCAACGTTTCTTTACTCTTGTGAATGATGTAATTATCGACAACCAGCGTAATGGTTTTGGCACTTCAGTATGTGCTTCTCAGCTTGCGTAATAGGCTAATGAATAAACCCGAGTTTTTATGTATCCCACTGACGTAATCAACTCTACCTGTTCCTGCATGAAGGGCTCCCGCGAGGTAATGTTTTTCATTCTTGCCCGGTGTCGCAATGCGTTTCTGTTGACCCTTTTTTTGCCAGTCGGCACCTATTTTAGGATTCAGATCGATGTCCACCTCATCTTCGTAAAAGATGGGATGCTCTGGACTGTTATTTTTCAATGCGGTATCGATAGCCGCCAGTTTTTCCTCTTTATGAGGATCTCTGATGTGCAAAGTGGGGGCTGCTCTACGCCACACAATACCGGCTCTCGGCAACCAGCGCCGAAGTGAGCCAGGATGTAACGTCGAGTTAAATAATTTATTAATTTCAATCGTTAACATCTCAGTATTCCACCGAGAACGCAGATAGCCAAAGTCCTGTGGAGAACGCTGAACGAGCAAATCAAGCATCTTCAACATCGCCTCCGTGGGCCATTTCCTGAGTCGTCCGGGAGACCGACTTTCCAATCCTTCATAGCCGTATAACGTGAATAAATTAACCCACCGTCCGACAGAGGAACGGGCTGCACACAAGGTTTTAGCGACATAAGTCAGCGTGTTGCCACGGTGTAACATCAACATGGCAGTAAGGCGTCTGGCATGATTTTTATCTGGCGTTTTCTGAACAATTTTTTGCATCTGGCGTCGTTCATGTCGAGGGATGGGTGCTATGATCGGCATTGCTCAGTCCGGTTGTGAGGGTTTGTGATGTTTGGCGATTGCTCAGATCGCTCAAACCGGATTGAGTTCCCTTCAGTGATCTACTATTTGGCGCAGGTATTTAGACTCCGATAATAAATATTACTCCCCCGATCCGTTGCAATAACCTGACGTTCCAGAATATGCTCTTGGTCAGCATATTTTGCCATGCCAATACTACACCAATAAAAACCAGCGCTATCTGCTGGTTCAAAAGCACCGGATTGCACTCCATCTCGCCAACCGATCACCTCTGCTGATAAATCAGGGTGGTTTATGTCATATAATGTTCTATCGTCTCGCCTAATCACCTCATTCCCCTGTGCTAGCCGGTTATAAGCTGCAACAAGTGCATTACGCACAGTTTGCGGATACTGACGTCCACGGAAGGTAAAATAGGAAATAATGATACGCAAGTGGCAGAAATTATGATCATGCTCCGTGCATTGAACAAGATGACGCTCACAAACATGTCAAAAAGTGAGCATATTACCTGATGTATTTACATTCAGGTAACTCTATTTTCCCCAATCTGATTTATTCAAAAAATCTCTTTTATGCCTACGGCATACCACGATTTTTCCCAAATCGAGCATTGGATTACTTTCTACTCAACATAAAACTATGGTGAAAAATAATTATCAATAGGTGCCAAGGCTTCACATAATTGCTTATCAAAGGAGCGATAAGCATCGTTATTAACAACAAACCTTCTCTTATGTAAATATTTTTCCCCTTTAACTGTAATCGTTACTATCTCAATAACATTACCTTCTTTGTTTACAATAATCATTCCATCGAAACCATGAGATGATGAAATTTGATCATCACCAAAATCCCGCAATGACTTTCTAATTCTAGTTATAGTATTATTATTTCCAGCCAAAAATGAATTAATCAATGCATCTGTCATTCCAGTAGGGTATACATTGCTATAAACAGCTGCTATTGAACCCCCATATCTTTGATTCCAGCAGGGTTCATTTTCTTTATACACTCTACTATCATTCCTATAATGTCTAAGATACTCTTTCCCAGACTCATTACCCCATGCAAACAAATAATATCCTCTATCACCTGCAATAACTGAAGGTATAAAAGAGAGAGTCAAGAAAAAAATAAAAAATATATTCCTAGTCATATTATCTATCTTTTACTCTATGTTTTGAAGAACGTGTATATGTATAGTTTATATCCTTATTCAACTCTATTATATCATAAACCCCAAGTTCAGATTGAGTTGGAGGATTATAAAGCACAGGAATAAAGTAACCAACACACGGTTTTGAAGTATCATTTTTCAACATAAAGTTGAGCGAATCATTCTGATTACCACCTAAGACAATAATCTCACTTGTCACGCTATCTATGCCAAAAACAAATGCTACATGCCCTTGTTTTGCTATAGAACTCCACCATACCGTCAAACAACCATAAACAGGCTTTTTAATTTTCTTGAAATTGATATCTCCAACGAAAGAAACTGATCCCGTCGGATTATGTGACATTGGGTAACCAGCTTTGTGTATGCAATAATTCACAAAAGAAGCACACCATGGTGTAGTAGATAGGTTTTGCTTGGATTTCTTATTTATCAAAACATGATAATTATGCTCCTTGGGAATATTACTTTCATCTATTCCACCACAATTACTCACCTCCGCCATTGCAATTGCCATCCAGGGTGCTTCATTATTTGAGAAGGGCAAAATTGCTTGTGATTTTCCACTATTTTTCCCACCGATAGTATCAAGTTTTTCTTTATTTTTTTTCTCATAATGTTGATAAACTGTTGCAGTAGATACTGAAGGTGGCTTGCTCACGCTATCTTTTCTTTCTACTGAAGTAGGATAGATAGAGGACGACTTACCTTGCGGTGTGCGAACATCGTGCTGTGATGGTTTAGCCTCATTCCTAGTAGAATAAGGGCTATTACTTATACTGTTTTTAGATTCTATTGACTGTGGATATGATGGAACGGGAAATGACTCCCCATGTTCTTCCCATGGTAGCTGTTCTTTTAAATCCACAGTACTTTTTTCTTTCTTACCATAAATGATAATCCTCTGCCCAGGATAGATTTTGTTTGCATACTTAATATTATTGTTTGCAGCAAGTTCAGAAGTATTCACATCGAAACGAGAAGCAATCTTAGATAACACATCACCAGACCGTACAATATATTCTATTGGCTCTGGCTGACTTTTCTCCCGAGGCACTTTCGGATTATGTGCTAATGTATTTGCTTTATGCTGTATAAACTTTTTCTTCAGAACTATACTCTTACTCTCTTTACCTGCCCTAGCTAAATAAAGTATTTTATCTTCACCTTTAGAGTTTACGGTCTTAACCTCAATTTTCATTCCCTCTAATATATGCGCTATAGTCGGAAGTGCTCCAACCTCATTGGTTTTCCATTCATATTCACAGTTTCCAATAGTAACTTTCAATTGACAATCAGGAATCGGTCTGATGCCATCAGTTAAATTTATATTTGTTGTAGCAATCCATTTTTCGACTCTTGTTTCCTTTAAGCTAAAGTATCCTTCAATTTTCTTCATTCCTTGCATAACTTTTTCCAGAGTAGCATCATCCATATCGCCAAGTGTTATGTCTGGTGATACACCACTCGCTTTTAGCACATCTTTTGCATATTTTTCTGGGTCATTTCCATCCCCACTAGGCGCATAAATTTCAGCCATTTCAGAAATTGTGCAATCTCTGTATAAAGATGTTCTTAATAATTTTTTCTTAGTTTCCCAACCATCTTCTTCGCTACTAAACATGGAGAATTTCCCACTTGCGGTATCTGCAATAGCAAGCCTCAAAGGCTGTAAGTACTCACTATCTGGCGAATCATCACTATTGGGTCTAACATTACCTGGATTTTGGAGCCGCCACGGAATTGTTCCACCTTTTCGGATATAGATCGTTCCATCTGCCATTTTATACATAGCAGTTAACGTTCTTTTATCGTAAGTAGCTGAAATAAAATTATGACTCATTGGTTTTCCTCCGTCGTTAACTCAATGTTTGATACATGATAAATTAATATAGGAGTAAAATGATATGGGCTATTGGAAAACATCACCCTCCCACTCACTTTAATATTTTCACCAAATAAATATCTATATTTTTTATATTGTTGAGATGACATAATCATTTGTATTTTCTTACTACTATTAACAGTGTTATCATCAGTTCTAAAAGTACAACTCAATAACTCCCCAGGATATAAAAACCAATACTCCATTTTTTTATCATTCTTCGGTATTTCTCCCCAATCTGGAGGGCCATAAACAATTTCTTTTTTTATAACACCGGTTAATACTATCTTACCCCCCTCTTTCAAACATGCTGATAGCGAGAATGAAAAAAGCAGAAAAAAAATCGGCCATATAATTCGAAACATTATCTTTCACCTCAACTAACTAGAATTTTTCGAAGAACCTCTTCATCAGGCCATTGTTCATTACTGTAGTCCAGTTTATCAATGTAGGGGTCACTATTGGTATGATATAGTTCATCACTTTCAATATCTGAAAAAACATCCTTCTCTGAATAAAGATAGTCATGAACATCATTAATGATTAACTCCTCCATTTCCCACTCCTCTATCCCTATTATCAGAGTCAGTTCTTCAGGTTCATCAGTCATTACCCTAGGCAGTCGCCCCGATTTATCTATTGTTCCCGATGCAAGAATACCACCTTTGCTATCAATGATTTTATAAGGTTGATCAATCAACCTACTCATAGATTCAACTGAGCTGTCAGTCCCTGGAAATGCAAATCGTAAACTTTGTTCACCTGGCTCAATAATAGGGAAAGTCGGCATAGCAGGTTTCAAACTCGCCTTCTCCTGCTTCCCAAAATAAGCACTTTTGACCAGATAATCCCCCGCCGTCCCCGACTCAATTTTGTTCGCATCCAGCGTGATATAACTTCCTCCCGCGTTCAGCGTGAGCTTCTTCCTGGCGGTGATCTGGATTTCATCTTCGGTGCTGGTGATGGTGATGGCCTTGCGGGCCAGTAACTCCATCACATCGTTCTGCGCCTGTACTGTCACCGGCCCCTGATTGGCGATCAGCTTCATCCCCAGTTTGCGCACGAAGACGCTCAGAGTGTTCCCCACACCGATAAAGAAGTTTTTTGCCACGCTGACGTCCGCATGTTTACCCGCCGTGGCGATCAGGTTATCGCTGGCAGACAGTTGCAGATGTTCACCGCTGCTCAGGGCAATCCCTTGCGGGGCGCTCAACAGTAAAACCGCCGCTTTCAATTCATCAAGGTTCTGCTGTAACAGATGAATCTGTGCCTGCAAGTCTGCCGGACTGGCGGTAGCGGTTTGTGCGTCGCTGGAAATAGCCTGCATCTGCTCCTGGGCACGGTTCAACTGGCTGATGGCCGGTTGCATCTCCAGCACCTTGCCCTGTGCCTTGGCCTGCCCATCGGCACTGATAAAAATCCCTTTCTCCGCGCGTATGGCACCGTAACTGTCGGTGCGCAGCTCAAAACCCTCGCCACGCCGCTGCCTTTCACCGTCAACCAGGTGCCCCAGATTCAGTTGGCTCTTGCCGCCGTACTCGGTACTGAGCTTGATATGCTCCTTGCCCCGCTCATCGTCCAGTCTTAACTTGTTGTTGGCCGGCGTGCGCAGCACGTTGCGCTTGTAGTTGCGGATGGTCACATGGTCGCCGTGCGCCGAGTCATGTAGGGCATGGGCGATGTAAGGCCGGTCCGGATTGCCGTCTTCAAACGCTATTGCTACCTCGGTCCCCGCCAGCAGCGGCAGGTGCAGCCCGTAAGTGTCCCCCGCATAGGGCCGGGCCTGGCGCACCCACAGGCTCTCGTAGCCCGCCTCCCAGCTGTCGCGGTCAAACAGCATCCTCACCCGGTAACGCCCGTCCTTGTCGATATGCCCGTAGGTGTCGTTGGCGGTGGTGCTGGTCACTCGGGCGGGCAAGGTGCCCGCCATGGTGGGCTTGCTGATGAGCGCCGGGCGGAAGCAGTAATCCTCCGAATAGGGTATCGCCTCAAAGGCGACCTCAAAGCTGCGGTCACGCCGTGCCGAGCAGGTGGTGCGCACGATAACCACGCCCTGGGTAAACGTCACCGGGGCATCGTGACCCGTCACCTTCAGTTCCCACCCCGGCACCAGCGTGGCCGCATTCGCTACCCCCGAGAACCGCGCCTGCGCGTTCAGGTAGCGCTCATGGCGCAACCGGGCATAAAAGGCTCCGCTTTCCGGCGCCGGGTCTCGTCCTTCACTGCCTGCCGTCAGATAATTGTCCGCGTAGTGATAGGCCTCACCGTAGGTGGTGGCGTCGCCTCGGGTCACGTCCACCTGTCTATTCAGGTCTGCAATGGCGGTGCGGTAGTTGTAATCATTGGTGCTGACCGATTTTTCCACCACCTTGTGGGCACTGACCAACGCCCACACCGATTCAACACCGCTGTCGTGCATCCCGGAAGGTGGCACCGCCTGTAGTGTCAACCCCTGCTGATAGTGGCGCTGGTCGTCATAAAACTCCACCACGTCAATATTGAGCTTCGGGTCGGCAGTAAAACGGAACCAGATACCCACCTCGGCCAGCAGGCGGCGGATGAAGGTCAGGTCATCTTCACCGTACTGCATCACCTGTTCGCGGCGCGGATACTCATGGGCCAGCGTGAAGACAAAATCCTGCCCGCGCATGTCGTGGCGCTCCCGCAGGATTTTCTCCACAATACCAGGCACCGAGATATCCTGATAAATCGCGTTCTGGTGGCTGCGCGACAGCAACGCCAGCCGTGGTTGCAGGCAGAGTTCGTAGCGGCTTTCGTCTTTCGAGGTTGAAAGCCGCTTGAAAGCAGTGACTACTCCCTGGATCACCCGCTGCGGCTGTTGGATAGCCACACCAAAGGCTTTCGCCACAGGAGCCTGCAGGGTGAAGGACGCATCCTGCATCAGCATCGTCGCCGGGTCGATGTGCCGCTCGCGGCTGGTGAACTGGATGTCATAACGGAACGGTTTGCTTAGGGCATCTTCGCCGGTAAAACCCAGCACATCGATCGGTGCCTGATTGCCACGCACCGCTAATTTATGGTGGCTGTGGTCGAAAAAAATTGGCAAGGATGTGGGTAACTCACTCATCTTTCTTCTCCGATGCGAACAGAATTCCTTCTTTTTTCATTCCACACCAGCTCAGCGAGTCCGGCAGCAGATAGACGATGCAAGGATTTAACCGACGTAGATAGTTGTGAGGAATATGTTGTCATTGAGGCTTCCTTGTTGGCTGAGGGTGCCGCGCAGGCACGCTACCGCCCATAGCCATTTCCTGTAACAGGAGACCCAGGCCCATGCGGTCAGAGGTAGTGCTTTTTTCAGCGCGCCCGCGCACAGGCGTACTGAAAAAAGCAGACGGCGAACCGTCTGCTTTGGGGTATTACGCGGTGGTACGTTCGTTCCAGGAATCGGAATGGATGATGTTGCCGTCTTTGTAGGTCCAGGTGATTTTTTCGTAGCGCAACTCAATCTGTTCCAGATGGTTGTGCTTCTCTTTGGCCGGGTCCTTGATGTCGTGCATTTTTGGCGCGATCTTCACCAGCTTCACGTTCTCCAGCGTGGTGTTGAAGTACTCCACCTCCTGGCCTGCGTCGTTGATTTTGTACCACTTGAACTCGGCGGATTTCAGGGTCTGGCCGGTGGTCACCGCCTTGTACAGGTACGGGCTGGAGGCATCGATCTCCTTGGTAAACAGGAACGGGGTGTGGATACGGGTGCCCGTCAGTTTGCCGGTGTTGTTGTCGGTGGGGATGTACAGGCTGTGGTCTTGTGCCACCACTTCGATGCTGCCTTCGCGGTCTTTCACATCTACCGAGCCCTTGATGTCCGCACCGCCGTCATCCTTCAGCCAAAGATAAACAGGAATTGCCATGGTTCACTTCTCCATTTTTGAGGTTATTGCGCCATCCCTAGCCGATGACGCGCTGAGTGCGCCTGCTGCCTGGCAGGCATCCGCCTGGGGCAGCAGACTGATTTCGACACGGCGGTTGGCCGCGCGGCCCGCCTCCGTCTCATTGGTTGCCACCGGGCGGCTGGCGCCAAGGCCCTGCACGGCAAAGCAACCGGGGGGCATGCCACCGGTTTGTACTAGCCAGTCGCGCACCGCTTCCGCACGCTTGAGCGAGAGTTGCTGGTTGGTTTGCGCATTACCGGTGCTGTCCGTGTGCCCGGCGATCACAATCAACCAGCCGGGCTTGGCTTTGATGTTGAGCAGGGCGTTCTGTAGTACTTGGGTAGAGGCGGGTTTGAGCATGGCCTTGCCGGTGTCAAACAGCGACAGGCTGTCCAGCCGCAAGGTTTGCGGGGCTTGCGGGGTATTTACAACCATGGGGGTTGCGATCGTCGGTGGGGGAACATAACTTTTGATGGCTGCCATCAGAGGGGTACGCAGGCGCTCCCCCTGATAAAGCCCAAGCCCCAGACGCATAGGCTCTCCATTGCGGAATGCGTCATCAAGCTGCGCCGCATCCTGACGCAACACGCCCACTGCCTGGGCTTTCAGCGCATAATCCGTCATCGCCACGCTGTGGTACTGGTGGATATCGAAAGCGATACGCTGCAATAACTGCCGGTTTTGCCAGGCGCTGCTGCACAGGGCCACTGCCAACGCCACGGTCAGCAAGTTGAATGCCTGCTGTAACCCACGCTGGCGTGACGACACACCGCTGCCCAGCGTAAGGTCAGCAAAAATAAAGTCAGGGAAGGGGGATCTGTCGCGCTCTTCACCTGGTTCAGGGTGCCAACCCGCCACTTGGGTCAGCGCGGTATGGTTCACCAGCCACTGTTGCCACAGTGACCCCGACATCAGGCCCGGTAACCCGGTAACCTGATGCAGCAGCACCTGCTGTGGCAAAATGCTGGCCACGTCATCGTTGCGGGCCTGCAACGCCGGCAACACCTGGGCCATCAGCCACTCGTGGTGATGGCGGAACAGGATAGCCTGCCTCATCCGATCGGCCTGTTCGGCTACGTTGCCCTGCCCTTGCCACTCTGTCCACGTTTCCGGCAGCGTGACGCTTGGCCACAGTGTCACGGATTGTGCGGACTGTTGAGCCAGCCAGAGCGGCGCGCGGGCGAGGCTGGTCGCCACCGTGCTGCACAACAGTAGCGGCAGCGTACAACGGGTATCTCGGCGCAGTTGGGCAAGTTGCCAACGGAGTTCATACAGCAAGTTAGCTAGCGCCCGCTGGTCCCTCTGTTGTTGAGGATTGACCGACACCATCACCGCCAACTGTGACGCCCATGTGGGGCGCTGCCACAACAGTTGTTGCGCGCACTGACGGAGCGTGCTGGCGTCATCCACTCGCAGCCAGCAGCCATAAGTGCTCTGATGCAGAGTATCGGCCCCAAACAGCGACGCCAGACCGTCACCACACACCAGGACTACCGGCAAACGGGTGTTGTCCGGCGGTAATCCCTCAAACCGGCCATCGGTTAAGGGTTCGCCTGACGGGCGACCCGTTCGCCACAACCCGAGCATACAGACAACCAGCACCAGTAAAAACGCCAGCCCGCGCACCCACGCAGAGAAAGGCAAAAAAACCAGGCACAGCAGGCTGGCCAACAGACCGGCCCAACACCATAGCCCCCGTTGCCACCACAAGCTCATGCCACTGCTCCCGGCAACACGGTCAGTAACAGGCTGGACAGCCAGTGATGCAAGCCCCACCACAGCAATCCTACCGTTAGGGCAGCCAGCCCCAGGCGCATCGGCCAGTAGCGAAAGGCGGCGCTCAGACGGCTACGTGATGCCGCCACCGCCAACATTGGTCGGGAAGATACAAGGCTAAACGACTGCACCCTGGCAGACAGTTGTTTGACCAACTGTTCACGTGCAGGCACGTCAGCTGAGAGGTAGCCGCCCTGAAACCCCAACATCAGCACCCGATGAAAGCAGGTCAGTACGGCAGGGTCCGGCGCTGCTTCACGCAAAACAGCACGCATGCGCTCATAAAGCTGATCACCGGCATCCAGCGTGTTGAAAAAATGGGCCTGCAGCGGCGAATGGCACCACACGAAATAGGCGTCATCCTCAACACTGCGCCCTTTCACGGCTTCATCCAGCACCGCACACTGGGCATACTGGATATGCTGGCGGCTCTGCTCACTGACACCCGCCGCGAGCAGCGTCTGGTGCGTGTGTTCAATATCGGCCACACAACGTTGCCAGAGCCTCGGCCCTTCTCCCTCCGGGCAGACCATGCCTTGCCGCAGGCTGATCACCTGCAACCAGGTATCTTGCAACAGTGCATCAATATCAACGTCCGGTGTGCTTTTCTTCATCGATGGGCTCATGCGCGTAACACCGCAAACAGTTCAAGCTGAATGTCACCCAGCGTACCTGGCACGTAGAATGCGCAGGCTCCCGAAGCCATCATCGACTGT
Source organism: Serratia aquatilis (assembly GCF_044865145.1). NCBI lineage: Bacteria > Pseudomonadati > Pseudomonadota > Gammaproteobacteria > Enterobacterales > Yersiniaceae > Serratia > Serratia aquatilis. The sequence goes on from NZ_CP173186.1 coordinate 4,724,984, forward strand.
GCAGCCGGATGGCTGAGGTCAAGAGCAAAATACTGATTCTCCAGACGCAACGGGATGGCCGCCGGAACATGGCTCAGCGGAAGCAACGGAACCCCGCTCAACGCAACGTTGACCACGTTACCGACATCGTCTGGTGCCCCGACCTTGCACAATTGGGGGAACTGGGTTTGCAACTGTGCCGCAGGGAGGGGCGAACGCACGGACAGGTAGAGATCCACATTTTCGCGCAGACGCGGATCGTGCAGGACCGCCCGCCACTGATTGAACCTCGGTTCGTGAACCAGCTCAATCGCTACCACCCGCGACGGCAGGCTCACTTCCAGCAAGGTATTGAGCAGCGTAAATAACGGCGGGAATACCGCCGTCAGACGGTCATGCTGATAGACGGGAATGGCGGTGCTGTCATGCTCCAGTGAAAAGGTCAGCAAGTGACCAGCCAGCCGGGCCAGTTCCTGATACAGCCGCTCGGGATGAACCTGCGGGTAGCGCTGAAAATTCCCCAGCACCGGCTCCGAGCCATTCAGGGCGTTAAGCAACCAGAATAGTGATACGTCAGCCACAGCAAAGTCGGCCATGCGGGCGTTGCTTTCCCGGCGCATCCCCATCAGGCGTTGCAAACGCGCCCGCAACTGCACCATCAGCAACTCAAGCTGCGTTTCACACCAAGGGCTGGCCTTCAAGCTCAGCAGCGGCGGGATAAAGGTTGCATCCTGCGTCCAGCGACCCTGTGCATCACGCAATAACCGCACCACCGGGCAGACCAGATAATCACCGTTTTCCTGAGTGTCCAGACGCAGAGAGAGTTCGTGCGCCATTACTGCGATCTGTTTTGTATCGTCGCCGTAATAATTTGGCACATCGCGCCAGGTCTGGCGGTAACGTACCGGACGTTCGGCACGCTCCTCCGGCAGCAGGCAGTTGCCACCGTTGGCATAAACCTGCGGCAGGGCCAACATCACGGTCACTTCATTCGCGTCCGCTGGCAGGTTTGCCCCCAACGTCAACGTCGGGGGGAGTGCATCGGCACACGCGGTGTCGATCAGAACACCGTCCTGGAATCGCACGTGCAGGCGCTCTGCTTTCAGACGCCCCTGTGCCAAAGCGTCTTGCTCAAATGTCGCCTCAAGCACGCCCCAGGGATGCAGGAGGCCCATTTGTGCAATGCATTCATTGTTCCAGGCCTCCAGTGCGGCCTGTTGTTGAAACTGCTGCGGGGAAACCAGGATCCCGCGTGTCCACAGGGGACGTTCAATCTTCATCGTGCCTCCAGCCTTACGCCTTCGCTTTCGGCATTTGTGATACCAATGACAGATCCACATCCATGCCTTCCACCTGGAAGTGCGGCACCGCGTACAGCTTCACGCGGAAGAAGCCTGGATTGTCTTCGATATCTTCCACCGTCACCTTCGCATCCCGCAGCGGGTGCGAGGCTTGCAGGTCATCACCCGGATCGGTCATCTCCGTCACCAACCCACGGACCCAGGTGTTCAGCTCCAGTTCCAGCAGGCGACGATCTTTGGTGGTGCCGATGTTTTCACGCTGGATCAGCTTCAGGTAGTGGGCTATACGCGACAGCAGGAAGATATAAGGCAGGCGGGCGTTGATGCGGCTGTTGGCCGTCGCCTCCGGCGTGTCGTACAGCGCCGGTTTTTGGGCCGAGTTGGCGGAGAAGAAGCAGGCGTAGTCGCGGTTTTTGTAGTACGACAGCGGGATAAAGCCCAGATTGGCAAACTCAAACTCGCGGGTTTCGGGGATCATCACTTCGGACGGGATTTTCACCTGGTTGCCGGTGCCCAGGTCATACAGGTGGATAGGCAGGTCGGTGACCGCGCCCCCCGCCTGCGGGCCACGAATTTGTACGCACCAGCCGTTCTGAATGAAGCTTTTCACCATGTTGGCGGCGAAGGCAAATGACGCATTGGTCCACAGGTATTTCTCGTGGTCCGGGCCTTTCACCTCTTCGGTGTAGTTGAAGCTGCGCACCGGCACGGTGTCCGGCCCATACGGCAGGCGGCCCAGCACCCGCGGCATGGTCAGGCCGATGTAGCGGGCGTCGTCGGTTTCCCGGAAGGATTTCCACTTGATATATTCGGCGCGGTCAAAGTAGTTGCCGATGTCCTTGATGGCGGCAACGTCTTCCATCGATTCCTTGAGGAAGAACGCCGGGCCGACGGCACCGATAAACGGCATGTGGGCCGAGGCCGCCACTTTGGAGAGATTGCGCAGCAGCGCCACGTCCTGCGCGCTGGCATCGAACTCGTAGTTGGAAATCACCGCGCCAATCGGCTCACCGCCGGGGGTGTCGTATTCGGCAATGTAGGTCTGTTTGTACAGGCCGCTCTGGATGATTTCCGGGCTGTCTTCAAAATCCTGCCGCAGGTCTTCCTTGGCAATATCGAGGATTTCCAGCCGCACGTTCTGGCGAAAGTCGGTTTTGTCCACCAGGGACTTCAGCCCACGCCACAGGGATTCAACGCGCTGAAAATCGGGGTGGTGCATCACCGCATCCAGCTGGCGGCTGATTTGTTCATCCAGGCTGGCAATGTGGTGGTCCAGCAGGGTTTTGTCCAGCTTGTTGACCGGGGTGCCGGACTGCTTCAGGCGCTCAAGAAACACCTGCATCGCGGCAGTGATGCGCTCATCGGCGCTGGCATCGGACATCGCCTGGTTGTCCTGCCAGACGTTAAGGTCACTCAGTTGGTCTACCGGGTTGAGATTGATTTTTTCAAACAGGGTGGCGTACACGCCCTGCGCAGGCGGGGCTTCTTTGTCCAGTGTGGTGGCATTGCCGCCTGTGGCGTTTTTCTCTTGTACAGTCATCAGCATCTTCCTTTATCGTTCCTGAGCCATTAACGGTCCTGCGGGGCCAGTGCTGCCAGTTCAGCCCGCAGTTCATCGCTCAGTGCCTCATCGCGCAGGATGGCTTCGAGCTCCTGTTTGAAGGTGCGGTTGTCCAGCAGGTTGGATTTGAGGTCGCGCAGCAGATTGCGCATCGCCAGCATGGCGCGCAGTTGTGGGATTTGGCGGGCCACCTGCTCGGGTTCAAAGTCTTTGATGGCGGTAAAATGGAGGTTGACCGCGGTGTCGCTGCCGTCACCGGCAAGGGTGTCAGGCACCGATAGGGCCAGTTGCGGGTGGAACTCAGACAGAACGCTGTCGAAGTTATTCTTGTTGACGTTGACCTTTTCGCGCTCTGACAGCGGGCGCTGCTCCTGGCCATTGCTGTAGTCGCCGACCGCCAGCAGCTTCAGCGGCAGCTCGACTTTCTTCTGTGCGCTTCCGGTGTGCAGACTTAAGCGGATATTTACGCGTGCTTTAGGGACTTCGTTTTGATAGGAGTTTGACATGGCTAACCCTGTTCAACGGAAAAAATGAAGAACGGTCTGCCCATGGAAATGAACATAAGAATGGCGAACCCTGCCAGACAACAACTTCCTTTTTAAGACAACCAATAGGGTCACAAGCCAGCACATTCATCACAAGATAATGGCAGAGCGCTGTGTAAATAAGTTTTATCTTAAAAAATAAACTTTCAGACAAAACTTATCACCAGCAGTGTAAAAACCCTATTTATATAAATAAAATTTAATTAAGTAACAAAATATTTCAAATATAATAACCTTGCGGTATAGTGCATAGTATTGATTTATATTATTTTATATAAAATAACAATCAGACCGCATTCCACAAAGGGTTGCAAGATCGGGGTGAACCATCAATAAATTACTTATATTGATAAAAAAATTAAAAAATGAATTTTTTATTCGATATTTATCTAAAAAATCACAGGGTATATTGGCGTGATTGGGTTGAGTGATATCGTTATTATGGATGGATATTCACTCAATGAATGCGCTTGACTGAAAGCGCGATGTGTTATGCAGGCGGCAGTTGAAGGCTATCGTTGGTTATGTGCGGCATTTTCTTGCCACAACACCCAACGATAGGCTACGCGCTAAAGCAGCTTAGGCGGGGTAATATCGTGAAAAGAAACATCACTCCGTTCTCCTGCGCTGTAGTGGCAAACTGATGATAGGCAAATAAATCATCCAGCCTAACGCAAGAAGCAATAAGACGGCTTCTACAGGCATAAGCCATGTCATGGCACCCAGTCTCCAACCAATCAGATAGGCCAGTGGGCCGGACACCGCACCCAACAAAGCAAGCAGCACAGGGGAAACTTTTATCTTGCTGAGTAGCCAGTACCACCAGCAACTGAAGGTTAACCACAGCGATATCATCCATAATGGCACACCGTTTTGGCCCGCAAATTCGAATGCACCGACATAGCACCACAGAGCATCCATCATCGTGCCCAGGAATGCCGCGGCCAAAACCCACTTCCGTTGCCAGGCTGGAGTGAGGATTAATGCCAGCACAGCGCCTATCAGTAACGCAGGAACGACACGCTCACGCCCCAGGACAGCCAACGTCCAGTAAGCATCGAAGCCAAGGGTGATCAACCAGAATCTTGCATTCAATTTCATCAGCGTTCCGCGCTCAGTTGTTGTGTGCTGATGCTACGCGCCAAAACCGGCTTCGCAGCCACAGAGGTAAAAGTATCTACTTACGTAGTTGTAGCACCCATCTGCTAAAGCCGCCTGGCATGACTCAGAAACTGTTCTGGGTGTTGCAATCTGTGCCCAGTAACCCGCTTTGGTATGCTCAGTAGCATCGTTTTCCGAGCTTATACACAAGTTCCTAACTCTGCCAATTTATGTGCCTGCGGCACACTTTCAATTTGCTAATCAATACGCTCGAGCACACTGGTTTCCCTTCAACTCCAGATAGGGGACCTTATAACGGTCTGCGATCTGGCCACTACCCCGTAAGCCAGATAATTACCACGACAGAGAAAACGGTTGACCACATCAACACCACCGCCACGCTTTGCACGCATTAACTCACCCTAGGCTGTGTCCCTTAACTGTCCGTGGTGCCGTCGCAGACCCAAAAGCCCGTTATCAAGGCGGAGTGCGAAGGGCATAGTGGGCCTCTGTTCAAGCCCGACAACACAGAGAACGGGCTTTTGGGGCGCGACCCTACGGGCTGGGGCCATTTGCGCTTTCTATTAGCACTGTAGAAGAAAGGGTGCAGTATCCGGTAAAAGCGTGGTGCCTAATTTTTGATCCCCACCGCAACAATTAACATTAATTATGCTGTAGTGTTGATACGCCAGATGTGGAACGCGCAGTCAAACGCAAAGCCCAATAGCGCACATCACTGAACGATACGTCGAGTGATGGGCTGTTATGTTTTATGCCGGAGTTAACGCCCTGCCTAAGTACACAGAGGCCAAAATCAGGGCACCAACGAATTATTATGCGCAATGACTTCTCGACACCCCGTAAAATCCCTCCCCAAAAAATATGCGGATTAAGCGGAGAGCGCCTCTTATTAAGACTTGAATGGAAAAGTCAACATCATATTAGTTAAAAATATTCATTTATATAAAATTATTAATGGATCTTTTGTTACAAGTTAGTAAAATTATCCATACAAATAATGTGGATAAAGGAATTCCAAATGACTACTCATGTTGAATTCTCCAAAGAAAGGGATAATGACTTTTGTGAAGATCAGTTTGACTGTTTTCCACTGACCCCTGCGCAGCGCAGCTTATATTTATTTCAAAAACCGCATCCAGAAAACCCGGCATTTAATCTGGGATTGGGTTGTGAAATCAGGGGGGATGTTGATGTTAAACGCTTGCAATGGGCCATAGAGTCCGTCCTTAACAGCGCCAGCGTATTTTCAACAATTTTTGTCAACTCCAGCAAACGAGATATCATGCAGGCCGATGAAGGTGATGACGATATCAGAACTTATGCAAAAATTTATAAGGCAGCGCGTCACTCGGTTCCGGTCCACAAAATTCCTGCAGAAAATGCCGATGCGGAACGTGCATTCGTTATGCAGGCATATGAGCAAGCTATAGAAACTCCCTTCGCTCCTGGTACCTGGCCACAGGGATATGTTGCGTTGTATCAGGGGGCTGACTGCGTTTACCTGACTTGCGTGTGTTCTCACCTGGTTGCCGATGCGCATTCAGTAAGCATACTGTTCGATACCTTTGCACAAATGTATGCCGATGATAAAGCGCTGCCCCGACTAAGTGCCCAACTGGCAGATCATCCAGCGTTGCTGGTCAAAAAAACCAGGGCTGAGCAGCAAGCTTATGATATGTATGCGAAGCTTTTTGAGAGTTTTGGTGCCAACTCTCATGCTGAAGGAGTACTCACACCACAGCCATCGGATCAGGCATCAACAGTTATCGAAGCACTGCCGGTTTCATTGGTTGATGGTGTGAATGCGGGTCAGGGAGCTGCACGCCATGGCGTTTTCCCGCTTTTGATGGCGTCTTATTTATTAACGCTTTCTGCTTTGACTGGCGTGGATGAACTGGTGGTTGGCCTGCCGGTAGCTGCGCGGATTGGAAAAAGAGCAAAGGTGTCCTTGGGTTATTTTGTTCATACCAACCCACTGCCGGTTAACCTTGCTCAATTCTCCAGCCTTGATGAATTATGCCAATGGCTTTCAAGTACTGTTTTTGGCATGGTCAGGTATCGGGATTTTGATTTCTGGGCACATGCGGCAGATTTAGTACCAAACCTGATGCAGTGCCCTCCGGTTTTAACCAATGCGTTTACTTTTTATGATCGAAACGTCTCGTTTACTCTGCCAGGCACCCAAATCAACCTGTTTCCATCAGCCCACCGCCATCTGAAATATCCGTTTTCAGCCAATGTAGCCCAAAATGAAAACGGTTATACATTGACGATTGAGTGTGCCGAGCGCTTTCTTGCTGCCCAGCCTGAAAAAATATACCTGAACGCCACGCATACCTTGCTCAATACCCCGGCATACAACCCGCTTAAGGTAAACCTGCTTACCGGGCAATTGACAGAGGTAGCGCATTCCAGCATCAAGGCCCAGGTTGCGTCTAAGGTACACGGTACACTTTGCGAACATTTGCAACACATTGCCCGGCAGTACCCAAACCAGACAGCCCTTGAAGATAATCAGCACAGTTTGAGCTATAGCGCTTTATATCAGCGTGTTGACGAACTGGGGCAGCAGATTGCCCACAAGATACCGGGGCAATATGTTGGAGTCTCGTTTCAGCCCTGTGTTGATGCAATTGTGGCCATTCTTGCCATATTGCGGGCGGGGAAGGCTTATGTGCCGCTCGATCCCAATGCTCCCAGCACCCGTTTGGCCCATATTCTAAAGGTAATTGAAGAAACTGCCCCAACAGGGCTGTATATCCTGGCCGACCACCATAATTTCCCAGCCAGTAGCAACTGCCAGATTATGTCGTTACCAGAACTGGGCAAATGTGAACCGTTGGCAGTTCAAACACCGATTCAAATATCCGATGAAAGCTCACCGGCGTATGTCATTTTTACTTCCGGTTCTACAGGTGAGCCCAAGGGGGTGAGCATCGGCCACGGCAACGTATTGCGCCTGTTGCAAACGGCGATACCAGATACTGGCATTCAGGCAGGCGATCGCTGGTGCCTGTTTCATTCGATGGCATTTGATTTCAGTGTGTGGGAAATATTTGGTCCACTGCTGACAGGCGGAACCCTGATGCTCCCAAGCCAACAGATAGTAGCTGATCCCCTTGCTTTCCTCGATTTTCTAAAAACTTCGCGCATCAACATCCTGAACCAAACCCCCACGGCGTTCCGGCGGCTGCTGACGAGTCTTGCGGTTCGCCCCATGTCACTGCCAGCGCTGCGTTGTGTGATTTTTGGCGGTGAGTCTTTGGAAGCGAATATGCTGGATGACTGGTGGAAACAGTTTGGTCAACAGGTACGGATGATCAATATGTACGGAATTACCGAAATTACCGTGCATGGCACCAGTTATGCGATCCCCCCCGATTCCCCCCTGAAGTCGCGCAGTATTATCGGTCGTCCACTTGCTGACCTTGGCATGAGCGTCGTGGACAGGCACTTGCGGCCAATGCCTCTGGGGTGTGCGGGTGAGTTGATAATCTGGGGGCCAGGATTGGCACAATGTTATCTCAACCGTCCGCAACTGACAGCAACACGATTTGTCAGGGGTACCGAACTGGCTGGGGTGGTCTATCGCAGCGGCGATAAGGTTCGTCTGCTGGCCGATGGGGAACTGGAATATCTGGGACGTCTGGACCGGCAAGTTCAGTTAAGAGGCTATCGAATTGAGCTGGGTGAGGTGGAAACGGCATTACGCGCCCATCCGAGCGTGCGTGATGTGATTGTCAAAGTGATATCCGATGGAGAATATGAAGCGATGCTCGCCGCATGGATCATTCCTGCAACTGCGGATTTTTCCAAAGTACAATTGCAATCGGCGATGGCATCAAGTTTACCCGTTTATATGCGTCCAGCAGCACTAATCATGGTGAAAGCCTTTCCGATGACGGTGAACGGCAAAATTGATGAGACGGCATTGCCACATCCAGCAAAACCACCCAGATTACCTCAGCTTTCAACAGAAATGAGCAGGGAGCAGCATATCGCGCTGTTGTTTGCTCAGGTACTAGGCGTAGAACACATTGGGGTAAATGAGCGTTTCTTTGATGTTGGCGGTACATCCATGCACCTATTGATCTTGTTGTCGAAAGTCAGCGCTACCTTTTCTTTACCATCACTAAGCGTGATGGACCTGTTTGAGCACCCAACGGCAAGAAGCCTGGCTCAACACATTGAGACGATCTCAGCGGAACTCAACGCGTCAGCACAACACGCCACCACTCCGAGGGCGCAACGACAAAGGCCGGGTTATCGCCCACAACGTAGCCAAAGTCTGAGCGAACTGCACAAATATTGGCAATAAAAGCCGGATATCCACACAACAATCCCGGGCATTCCGGGATCTGCATTTACTTTGATCTATACAGCATGATGACCTCTCGGGTCATTTAAAACATGTGAAGGGAGATTGATTTAAAATGGATTATATCACTACACAAAACCCTGCCCCCACTTCGGATAACGTGCCACAAACCGCTGATATCGCCATTATTGGTATGGCAGGCCGTTTGCCGGGAGCAGAAAATCTGGATGAGTTTTGGCAAAACCTTTTGCATGAAAGAAGCAGCATTCGTGAGTTGTCGGCACAAGAACTGCAGCAAGCCGAGATCCCCCAATCATTGATCGATCACCCATACTACGTACGCGCCTGCGCACCTTTGCATCAGGCAGAATATTTCGATGCTGCGTTTTTTGGTATCAGCGATGCCGAAGCCATGCTGATGGATCCGCAGCAACGTTTGTTTCTGGAGACAACATGGCGCGCCCTGGAAGATGCCGGACATGCGGGCGATGTGTCACGGTTAAGGATCGGAGTGTTTGGTTCGACCACCAGCAGTAGTTATCTGGCGCATATTGCACCGCACGGGGTATGGGATCCGCAAGGCGTTGATTACTCCACGCTGATAGGCAATGACAAGGATTTCCTGGCAACCCGTACCAGCTATTTTCTTGGTCTGACCGGTCCGTCACTCACGGTTCAAACTGCGTGCTCCAGTTCCCTGACGGCACTACATGTTGCCCGAGCGGCCTTGCTGGCCCACGATTGCGATCTGGCAGTGGTGGGAGGAGTCAGCATCAGCTTCCCACAGCAGGCAGGCTATCTTTACAAAGAAAAAGGTATCTTATCTCCTGATGGCAAGTGCCGGGTCTTTGCTGATAACGCAGCAGGTACAGTGAAAGGTAATGGTGTCGCCGTTGTTGTGTTGCGTCGATATCAGGATGCTGTGGCTGACAAGGACCATATCCGGGCATCTATTATTGGCAGCGCGGTGAATAACGATGGAGCAGATAAGGTTGGCTTCACCGCCCCCAGTCCATGTGGGCAGGCAGAAGTTATTGCAGATGCATTGTCAGACGCACAGATCAGTCACACTGAGATCGGCTACATTGAAGCACATGGGACTGGCACCTATCTGGGGGATCCAATCGAAGTCCAGTCCCTGGCCCGTGCCTATGGACGTGACCAAGAGCATAGTGAGAAATCCATGTGTTACCTAGGCAGTGTTAAAGCCAATATTGGGCATCTTGATGCCGCAGCGGGTGTAACCGGCCTGATCAAGGCAGTGAAAATCCTGCAACATCAGCAGATACCGGGGCAGATTTCCTGCCAGCGTACCAACCCAGCACTGCAATTGGAAAAACGTGGGTTTGTTGTCAGCCCTAAAACCGTCCATGTCGATTCCCCCATACAAGCGGCTGCGGTCAGTGCCTTTGGTATCGGGGGTTCCAATGTACATGTCATTGTTCGCGCTGAACCTGAAACAGAGCGGCCTCCTGTACCTGAAAGTGAGTTTGGCTTTGTTATTACGGGAAAAAATCGGGAAGAAATCGTCAAACTGGCGCACCAACTGAGCGTATTCATCGAAGCTAATCCGTCCGCCAGACTTGATGACATGGCCTTGACACTCGGCATCGGGCGTCGCCGTTTGAATATTGGCGGTATACTCCGGGCGTCAAATCGTATCCAGTTAGTCGAACGTTTGGGCGCGCTGGCAGCTGGCTTACTCGAATTGAACCCCATACCAGAAGAATCAACCTTATCCTGGCTGGGCAACATCCAGTTTGCACAGCGACTGTCGATGCCTGGGCAGCCAATGCAAGCACATCGTTACTGGCCTGATCATCAGTCAGCACAACATACTGCCACGATACCTGACGTGGCAACGCTTTCAGCCGAACCCTTGGCGCAGGAGCAGTGGAGCGAAGTTATCACCGAGATTTTTTCCAAGCTGCTTAGTAATGCCAACTTGCGAGGTGATGACGATTTGCTAGATAGCGGCCTGGATTCTATGGGGCTGGTTGACGCCGTAACTCAGATACGCGATCGCCTACATGTCACAATCGGTTTTGAAGATATCGAAGCAGGACGCACTGTAAACCAGATTGTGCAGCGCATACAAAATCATGCCAAACCGCAGAAAACACCGGACTCTTCCTGCTTTGCGGGTCAGGCACCAGGCAAGACTTCTGGCGGTCTGCTTGTACCGCTGCGTTCAGGTCCGGGAGCCAAATTGTGTCTGGTGCATCCGGCTGGCGGCTCCGTCCTTGGCTACGCTTCACTCGCCAAAAACCTACCGAGCGAATACGCTGTCTACGGCATTACCTATCCGACCCATAGTGAACAGCAAGGCCGCTCTATACGAGCATTATCATCGCGCTACCTGGACGAGATTAGCGAACTGGGCGATCCATCATCGCTCATCCTGGGTGGATATTCATTCGGTGGTAACGTAGCATTTAACATGGCCATGGAATTGCAGGCACGTGGCCAGCAGGTACATAAAGTTTTACTGCTCGATTCACATCCACCAGCATCGTATCTGGATAGTAATCATTTACCTCCAGATTACCCCAAGGCATTCGTGCATCTTCTACCTGAACTGCTTCCCGGTTTTGATGCCCCAACTACGGATTTTTCCGGCCTCACCATGCGGCAAATTCTGACACGAATAGGTAAAGACCGTTGGTCTGAGGATTTTGAACAAGAACTGTATCGGTTCTTCAAAATCTGGTGTGATAACCACCATGCGCTGAAACACTGGCATCCGGATGACCAGTTACATGTACCTACCGTACTCATCGAAGCGCAGGAGCCAGAAAACCCGTTGGTACTGGAGTGTCTGCATATTGGCCGACATGGGGCAGATAACTGGCAGCATCTGTTGAGCCAGAGATTGAAAGTAGTACCCACACTGGGCAACCATTACTCAATGCTTCGTAAACCAGAATATATACAGAGTCTGGCAGAAGCGATCGGCCGTGGCTTGCAATGATGATACAGAAGGGATACTGGATGGCCATGCTGGTAGCATTTGCCATCCATAATGCAGAAGAATGGCTCTGGATAACGCAGCATCCAATCCAGCAACTGCCATTTAAATTGCCTGCCAGACTGTATGCGTCCGAACCGCTTGGGTACGCCATGATTTTCCTGACGCTGATGGCAGCAATACCCTGTGTAGCAATAGGGTTCGGCGCATCGGGTATCTGGATGAAGTTGGGGTTCATTTTAGCCGGCGGGCTTGGATTAAATACGCTCATGCACATTTCACGAGCGATGATCACCTGGCAATATAATCCCGGCTTGTACAGTGCTGGCGTACTGTTGTGTACGGTCATATTGGCAGTTGCCAGTCACTGGCCGCTTCTTCAACTGACTACTGGCCTTAAGCTGGTTTTGCTACTTTCGGGGGGGCTGTTGACAATACCGGTGATTGCGCTGGCACTGCTGGTTGGCAATGTGTTCTCAAGTTAGTAGGGAGCAGGTTTTGTTATTTATCTGTTGAACTCAAGCCGCTAACACTGAAAAATGGCAGTGTTTATCTTCCGGAACTCCGTATGAAACATTGCACAAGCCGTTATGACTGACTTGCTCTGGCATCTCTATATGCTGCGGATGCCGGGTGGAATGCTGTATACCGGCATCACGACCGATGTTATGCGGCGTGTTGCGCAGCATCAGGCCGGTAAAGGGGCCAAAGCCCTGCGTGGGAAAGGAGAGCTGGAGCTGGTTTTTCACTGCATGGTGGGGGACCGCTCAACCGCTCTGAGGCTGGAGTATCGGGTTAAGCAATTGAGCAAAAAACAAAAAGAGAAGCTGGTAATAAACCCGCCTCCCTCATTGGAATATTTACTACCCGTGGCTAAAAACGATTAAAAGGTGCCGAGTACTCAACCAGCCCCTGCACGCCATCCAGCGCGTTTTCTGCCAGCGGATAGACCTGGAATGCCGCTTCCGTTCCCGGCCAGCGGCAACTCAAGCCGAACTGGGCCGCCGTTTTGAAACCGAAGCGCCCGTAGTAGGCGGGTTCACCCAGCACCACAACTGCGGCATAGCTGAACTCATTCAATGCATCCAGCCCTTCGTAGACCAGTCTTTCGCCTAAACCTTGGCGGCGTAGGCTTTCTTCTACCGCGATTGGTGCCAGGCCAACCCATTGCCGATCAACACCAGCAACGTCAACCGGGCTGAAAGCTGCATAGCCCACCACGCCACCTTGATCATCAGTGGCAACAATGCCCAACGTCAGTAACCCATCTTCACGCAGTTGCTGCACAAGTTCGGCTTCATCATCACGACCAAATGCATTGCGCAACAGGGCATCAATGCCTGCGGCGTCTACCGGAATTTCAACACGGATCAGCATGGCTGCGTAACACGGGCAGGTTGCACCGTGTCCTCCTGCAAGCCTGCTTCGACAAAATCAGCCAGTTGCAGCAGGGCAACACGTAACGTCGAAGGCATCGAATCCAGATCGATGGCATCCATCAGATTTTTTACATACAGGCCCAATTCTGTATCTCCTTCAATCTGCAACCGACGCTGGAAAAACAGCGTGTCGGGATCTTGCTTACGCGCCGCAATCAAGATCAGATCGTTGGCTTCGCCGCTGAAACTAACGTCGGCTTCAGCCTGTTGGCTCACCACCAGCCTATCGTTCTCTACTGTCATAAACCATTGTAACGCCAGATCGCGTACTTCAATCTTCAGCCAGCGCGATTCGAGAAACTCTAAATCGCCATCCGCCAACGCCTGACGAAATTGCCAGCTCAGTACCTGCTCAAGAAGCCGGCGCTGCAGAGCAAACGGCGTGAATTTTAATGGTACGCGCAACAGCGACGGCCCTTGGCGCACTATGCGTGCTCGTAGTTTTCCCAACACTGTCATTCACTCCTTTCAACTCAATCTTGGGCTATTTTGCCACATTGAAGCACCGTATAACCGGCCTATATCAACAAATATACTCAAAATAATTCGGGTTGCTTGACAAAAACGCAATGCGTTTTTGAACAGCGCTTGCGCTGGCCCCGTAGGGGCGAGGCCCAATTTTGGGCCGAGTAACGCGGCAAGCTTGCGAAGCCCCAGGAGCATAGATAACTATGTGACTGGGGTGAGTAAGCGCAGCCAACACCCAAGCAACTTGAAGTATGAAGGGTATAGTGCAATTCACATCCGTGATTACCTTTCTATCAATACGCCAGAAACTGCCTCAAATCAAAGCCAGTGAGTGCCAGTTTCACTAAAATTGTGCCCCATTTACATTATTGCCGGGCCAAGTTACACCCGGCTACGCTTATCACAGCATATACCTCGCTAGGCATATGACTGAATCAGGAAATATCTATGGAGCTGCTTTGTCCCGCTGGCAATCTGCCAGCCTTGAAAGCCGCGGTGGATAATGGCGCTGATGCCGTTTATATCGGTCTGAAAGATGATACCAATGCGCGCCACTTCGCCGGGCTGAATTTTACCGAGAAAAAACTACAGGAAGCGGCAGACTATGTGCACAAGCATGGCCGCAAGTTGCACATCGCTATCAATACCTTTGCTCACCCCGATGGTTATGCGCGTTGGCAGCGTGCCGTAGATATGGCGGCGCAGTTGGGAGCCGATGCGCTGATTCTGGCGGATTTAGCGATGCTGGAGTATGCGGCAGAACGCTATCCGCAGTTGGAACGCCATGTTTCGGTACAAGCCTCCGCCACCAATGAAGAAGCCATTCGTTATTATCAACGTCACTTTGATGTCGCGCGTGTGGTGTTGCCGCGTGTGCTTTCAATGCATCAGGTGAAACAGTTGTCACGAACCAGCCCCGTTCCGCTGGAAGTGTTTGCCTTTGGCAGTCTGTGCATTATGGCCGAAGGGCGCTGTTACCTTTCCTCCTATCTGACTGGTGAGTCGCCCAATACCGTTGGGGCCTGTTCTCCCGCACGTTTTGTACGCTGGCAGCAAACGCCACAAGGTATGGAATCGCGCTTGAATAATGTGCTGATCGATCGCTATCAGGACGGGGAAAACGCCGGTTACCCCACCCTATGCAAAGGCCGCTATCGGGTGGATAACGTGCTCTATCATCCACTGGAAGAACCCACCAGCCTGAATACGCTGGAGCTACTGCCAGAACTGTTCGCCGCCAATATTGCTTCGGTAAAAATCGAAGGCCGCCAGCGCAGCCCGGCTTATGTTAGCCAGGTGACACAGGTATGGCGCCAGGCGATCGATCGCTGTAAAGCCAATCCCGCTGGCTATCAGGCTGAGGCTGCCTGGATGGAGACGCTCGGTGCGATTTCCGAAGGCACCCAAACCACCCTTGGCGCGTATCATCGCAAATGGCAGTAGCTGGAGGAACCATGAAATATGCATTAGGCCCAGTACTCTACTACTGGCCAAAAAAAGATGTGGAAGCCTTTTATCAACAGGCCGTCGTCAGTAGCGCCGATATTATCTATCTGGGGGAAAGCGTCTGTTCCAAACGGCGCGAGATGAAAGTAGCAGACTGGCTGGCACTGGCGCGGGAAATTGCTAAATCCGGCAAGCAGGTGGTGCTATCGACCTTGGCTCTGCTACAGGCCCCTTCCGAGTTGAACGAGTTGAAGCGCTATGTTGAAAACGGTGATTTCCTGATAGAGGCCAACGATCTGGGCACGGTAAATCTGGCCGCCGAGCGCAACCTACCGTTTGTCGCCGGTCATGCCCTTAATTGCTACAACGCCTACACGCTGCGCCTGTTACACAAGCAAGGCATGATGCGTTGGTGCATGCCAGTAGAGCTCTCACGCGATTGGTTAACGAACCTGTTGAAGCAATGCGAGGAGTTGGGGTTCCGCAATCAGTTTGAAGTGGAGGTTTTGGGCTACGGCCATCTGCCACTGGCATACTCGGCACGTTGCTTTACCGCCCGTTCGGAAAACCGTGGCAAAGATGAGTGTGAGACCTGCTGCATCAAATATCCTCAGGGTAGGATCGTCAACTCGCAGGAGAACCAGCAGGTGTTTGTGCTGAATGGCATTCAAACCATGAGCGGTTATTGCTACAACCTCGGAAACGAACTCACAGGAATGCACGAGTTGGTTGATATCGTGCGCGTTTCGCCACAGGGTGTAGAAACATTAGCGTTGTTCGACAGTTTCCGGGCCAATGAGCAAGGAACTCAGCCGCTAACACTCATCGACCATGCAGAATGCAACGGCTACTGGCGGCGTGTGGCCGGGTTGGAGCTGGTGCCATAACCACCAATAGCGATACGGTGTTGTTCATGCCGGCATCAGTGCTATCTGTTGGAGCCTAGGCTGTGTCCCTTAATTGCACGCGAGCGCCGCTGGCGGTCATTTGCGCACAGGGCAAGGCGAGAGCCGCGAGGTTTGGTGGACCAAATAAGCGGCGAACAACGCAGCAATGCGCGAAAATGGCCCCAGCCCGAAGGGTCGCGCCCCAAAAGCCCGTTTTCTGTGTTGTCGGGTTTGAACAGAGGGCCACTCTGCCCTTCACCCTCCGCCTTGATAACGGGCTTTTGGGTCTGCGACGGCACCACGGGCAATTAAGGGACACAGCCTAGTATAGGGGAGGCTTATCACTCCCCTTTTCTGGCTGCGTGCGCTCCTCAGTCGTAGGAGATATCAAACTGTATCGTGCTTTTCACTTTGCCAGACGTCGCCGCCCCGGTGGCATAATATTCATATTCAATATCACACTGGCTCTGGCGATTAACAATCACCGCACAACCAACGCGCGGACTGCCGCGTAGATCCAGCGGCGTGTCATTCATCAGCAGCCTGATTTGAACATTATCGGCCTCATCACTCAGGGTATTGACCAGATTCCCCGTCTGCGCGCTGACGGTGGCCCCATTATGCAAAGTGATATAAGGCGTATAACCGTTAGTACAGTGTACTCCCCCCAGAAAGATGCTGCTTTTTTTACGGCCCGAGGTCTTCCCTGCGCGATCAAGGTTGCCCGTATACACCTGAGGCAGCGTCCAGTCATAGGTTTTATTGTCTTGCCCCTCTACACTGTCGAAATAACAGGTAGCACTCTTGATGGAGCCTGTGACGTTCAATACACCGTTAGACGCAGCCTGCACGCTTACCACGCAACAGAACAGCACCAGAACAGCGGTTTTTCTCAATATACTTGCTATGCGCATCTCACGCCCCCCGATCACTGATAGATGATCATAAACTCTATTTGAGCATCGGCCTTGCCTGGTCGGATAGGCATTGAGGTCTGAATATAGGTAGCCTTGACGCCTAGGCTGTAATCGCTGGCGCGATCTTCCAAGAAAGTAATAAAGTTCGACAGATCGATATCCTGGTTGAACTTGGCAATCTGGTAACCGCCATTCTCCTGCTTGAAGCTCAGTTGAACACCGACTCCAGACGCCGCATCCCCTGACGATGTATTCAGCTTCGAGATACCCTGATCGGCATCTTCATACCCGTTACGTGGCGTGAGTTTGATGCTGACAACATTGGGTTTGATAACACCATAAGAAGTTGTGCCATAAAAGGCCGGGCAACCTGAGAGGACGATCTGGGTTTCGGCGCTGCCAGCCGTGCTACCAACTCCGTTGAATTCATCCGGGTAATGTTCCCCAAGCGGCAGATAATAGTTACTGCCCACGTTGCAGGTGGCTGGGATCACCGTCAAATTGCCGAGAACGATAGTTCTACGGTAGCCAAAGTTCACGCCATTACCGTCCAGCGAGGTACTGAACTTGGGCAAGTCACTGCCGGTGATTGTTCCACTGCCAACAACGTTATCGGTTTTAATAAAATCAATATTGAAGCTGAGCGGAGCATCACCATTCTGACCAGAAAAATTCACGAGGGTATCGCTGCTATTTGAAAGATATGCGGTGATCCTCCCTGGGATCGGCAAACGTTGCGTACTTCCATCAGGAGTGCTCTGCCACATTGCGATCCCGACACCTGGAATATTGGTATTGAATACGATAGGTGACGTACCAGCACTGTAGCTTGACTGACCATAAGGCGCGCTGGTAAGGGTACCGACCAGATCGTAGCTCCCCGCCTTGCACAGTAGGACAGCCCCACTACCATTGGTCTGAATACGCTGGGAGTAGATCACACTGCCAACAGGCAGATTTTCTCCAACGGTTACGTTACCGCCGATATTCAGACGGGTTTCGAGCGGAGCAACAACGGTGGAACTGCTATCCCAACCGCAGCCGGCAGTTTCAGCCAGCGTATTTTTTATAGGTAGGCATGTGAGAGATAGCAGTAACATCACCATACCTGGCGCGATTCTTTTTTTCATCTGTTTCCTCATTTGCCTCGGCACTCGGCTACTGGCAGACACCCGGGATCACCTGTTGCTCCCCCTCTGACGAGGAGGTAGGTAATGAGTAATGAATGCTGCAGCGTTCTTTCTGGGCATCCCCCCATCTCACCTGCAGAACGCCTGACTGGGCAAGGTCATGGACAACCAACAGGCTCGCCTGCGCAACCACCCCGATAGCGTTGTTTTGTGCATCGTAAACGTTGGCCGCAAAGGGGAGTGGCGAGCCATCGTGCCGCTTCGCTTTGATGTAGGTTACCTTGCTGGTCTTGGTTTCATAATCAAGCAACGCCAGCGCACCGGCGCGAGGCACCGCAGAACTGCTGCTGGAAAGCAGCTCAACGTCCTGCGAAATCCCATTCGGATCGATATCCACCTGGTTGAGGTAGTAAGGCCGCAGGTAGGGCACAATCGCATAACCAAAACGATCCACCTCAACGCCAGAAGCACTGGTAACCAGCGCACCCTTTGCCCCTGGAGCACGTACTAGGCCACCAGTTTCCCCCAGCGATTGCCCCAGAGTAATACCACCACGGTGAACAACAATGGCACCATCAATACCGGAAGAAAGCTGCTGGTTGCCCTGCCCATAGCTGTAACTGGCGTTCAAGTTGGCCTGCGAAGCGCGGTAGCCCACCCCGCTACTGAAGAAGTTGGTATTAGAGGCGGTATCACGGCTGGTGCTGACCACATAGTTAAACTGATTCTGCTCACCGGCATTACCAGACAGCCCGATTAGGCCGTTACTGCCTTTGCTGTCGGTCACTCCGGTGAAATTGAGCGTGGGGGCGTGTGTGCTCGAACCTAGCGGCAGTGAAAGACTCAGCGAGTACTGGGTTTCCCGCCGATCCGGTGAGCTATCCAAGAGCCCAGATGCCTGGCCGCTCAGCGTCCGGCTTATCGCAAATGTATAACTGAGGTTGCGCCAGAAGTTGCTATAACCTACCTGCATACTTTGCTGGGAGCCCTTGTCACTCCAGTAGGTGGCATGGTTGCCGGTGGCATACAGGCTTCCCCAGCGTTCTCCCAGCGGCTGGCTCACCGAGAGCGAAAACACACTGCGCTGGCGTCCATAGCTATTAATGTCTTCGTTGCGCAGCAACAGATCGCGCAGGTGTACGGCATCATTCAGGCTCAAAAAGCGGTCAGTTGAGTATCGATACGCCATTACCGAGAAACTGGTTCGCGTTTCCGGATAGACCTTGCTAAAACCGATACGGTAGCTTTGCCCTGAACGTTGATCCTGCTCTGGCAGCCGGGCGATCGATTGGGTCACATCAAAAGAGAATGCGCCAAAGGGGGTATTCATTGCGCTACCAATTAGCGCTGAGAAATAGCCCTGACTGCCTACAACGCCGGTATAACCCGTGATGAGATTATTCAGACCAAGCTGATACGTCAGGCTGCCGAAGCCAGGCTTATCAGACAGCCCGACACTATTCACTTTGCCCGCAGCGAATTCATAGCGGCTCACGCCAGGCCGCAGCATCTGCGTGACCGAAGCATAAGGGACAGAAAAAGTGCGTACCTGCCCATTGGCTTCTTCTACCCGAACCGTCAGTTCACCGCCATAACTAGTAGGGTAGAGATCGTTAATCTCAAACTGCCCCGGCGATATGGTGGTTGTATAAATGGTAAAGCCATTCTGCTCAATAGTGACTCTGGCATTAGTATTGGCAACACCACGTATCACGGGCGCATAGCCACGCAGAGAGTCCGGTAACATACGGTCATCTGAATACAGCCTGACGCCACGGAAACGTATACCGTCAAAAAGCTCACCGCTAGTGAAGGCATCACCGATAATCACCTGGGATTTCAGTAGCGTAATATCACGACCAAGGTAGGTGGATGTGCTCTTGTAGCCCTGAGCACCGTTGGAGCCCCAATTGGCAGTACCGTTGTTGCGCAGGCGCCAGGGGCCAAAGTTCAAGCCATTGCGTAGCCCGATAAAACTGTAGGTGTTGGTATCCTCACGCTGTTTGGATTGATAGACGTTGGCGTTATAGTTAATCATCAACGCCGTCAAACCATCCTGCCAAAGTTTAGGGCTGACATAACCTCGCGGCATTCTATTCAATAGCAGCTGTGGTATTGAGATCGCCAGCTTTTGTTCACCGAGGTCAAAATCGGACATCGCCCCCGGCAGAATATCGCTGAGCGAACCGCAATATCCTTCAGCTTCCAGTTGACTCAACGGCTGTGGGGGGCTTTGCTCCAAGAGCCGTTTTTCACTCAGGTTAAGCAAAGTAAAGAAACTACCTTTGAAACAAGGAGTGGAATCAAAGCGACTACCTGCCTTCAATTGAAAATTGATCTCCTCTTCACCGAGCAATTGGCCATTTAGCTCGATCCGCGCATTATAGACTCCGGGGACAACAACGTTGGCGCGGCTAAATTGGGCCGGATCGAATTTCCCGGCCTTTCCCCCTGGAAAAAAGCTGGGATCAAATCTCACTTCTTCCAGCGGTTCTGCGGCATAGGTAGAACTGGCCGAAATCATGGCACAGGAAAGGATCCATTTCAGTCCACTACTATTTGCCAGTTTATGCGTAGTCATAGCATCCTTGGCGACTCAGATAAGCCAATAATCCTGAAAAATGGTTAATACTAACGACTCAATGAGTATGTTTTTTCAACAAAAGACCCATAGTCATTGACGGCATTAACCATTACTGTGTTTGGCAGCCCAGCGTTGGTGCGGCTGCGTTTTACCTGAAAGGTCTGCTCGGAAAAAGGCGCAATCATGCCACCCTCACTGCCCGCCACCGCCGCTATCCCTATCCCAGGGACTCGTACTGAGGCGTAACTGATGTAATAAGGTGTAGGGTTGTTGCCAATCAATTTTTCCCCTTGCAAACGCCAGGTCACCTTCGCGATAACCTCAGTTGACAGCCCTTGCAAAGCAGCAGGCCGATAGAAAACTTTCAGACGGTTACGATAGGCAATGGAAAGGTAATTCTTGTCACCTTTCGACTGAGGCGGCACTTCAAGCACGTTGATCCAGTAAAGTGTTTCGCGATCGGTTGCCAGGTTTCTGGTCGGTGCTGCGGTAATACGCAGAGTTTGTGCCTTATTGGGTTCAACACGTGAAACGGGGGGCATAATAGTAAAAGGCACATCGCTATCTTCAGGAAGCGCGTTAGCATCCCCCGCATCAATCCAGGACTGCACCAGAAGAGGAAAACGGCTTTTATTTTCCAACTTCAGAGTGACTTCTTTTTTATTAGAAGGGTAGATAACACGAGTACCAGAAATAACAATCCCCGCATTTAGGCATGATGAAAACAACCCCAAAATAAGGAATAAAAATCCTAACCAGTATCTTTCCATGAAGGGCATAATCGCCTCGTAAATATATCCAGAATTTCAATCCACAGGCTCACCTTCAACCTCTAGCTTGAAATGGTTTGAGTATGACGGTATTAAATAGGCCCTGTGTAACCAGGGCCTTTTCACTACATATTATTGATAGACAATAGTGTATTTGACCGTAGAAGCCACTTTACCGGCCGTTGCCGGGCCATTAACAGCAACGTACTGACCGAAATAATTGTACACTGCCGTGTTATCGACGATCATTTTACTAGGAACACTCGAATCGTCCCTGAGATCGATAACTTGATTGTCATCGGCATTCAGGATTTGAATTTCAACGTTACTTGCTGGTGTCGCCGAAGCATCAATATTTTTCAACCAGCCAGTGTTTGAATCGATAGCAGGGCTGTTCGGTTCGAAATGCACTTTAGCCATCTTCCCATTGGTGCAGTCGGGATCACCATTACCACCCAAGGTGATTTTAAATGGTGTTGCGTTGGCCACTGCACCGGCAAAATTCAGCGAACTAACCTCAACCTGTTTCAGGTCAACGTCGACATCAACATCGCCGAGATTTGGATTTTGACCGTTAATCAAACAAGTCGTGGTAGTGACTTCACCCTCGAAATTGATATTACCATTACTAGCGAAAGCAGGAGTTGCCGCAATAGTGCCTAAGGCGCATGCTATCGCCACTAATAGAGTATTTCTTTTCATTTAAATAGTCATCCTGTTAATTGTCCTTGAATACTCTGAATCTTCGGGTTGAAGCATAGGTTCAGAGCCATTATTTCACCGAGTAGTGAAATCCAGTCTCCCTATTATCTGTACCTGAAAAACTGTACAAAGGTACAATCAGCGATCCTTGCAATGTATATCCCTTACCACGCGAAGCTTTAATAAAGCTATCATCAATACCAATTACTGCTAACCGCTCTTTAAGCTTGCTAATCACTTGAATTAACCTGGTGGAAGATGAGGACAGATTATAGTTCTCCCACACATGCACAAGGATATCTCTATTAGAAACATAACCAAAATTTGCATTCTCTAATAAATAGAGCAATAGTCTCATCATCGTTTTATGCAGTTTTAGGTAATTACTAAAATGATAATCCGAATGCGTGCCACAATCTATATTATTGTAGAGTTTAATTACCGTACCTGACTCGGCATCTATCTGGAACTCATTATTAACAATATAACCAAAAAGAAACAACCTAGTCTGTTCGCTGATGATAACTGTCCCTGCAGCCTCTTTCTTTTGAGTCATTATATCCATTATTACCCCATCGCATCACCGTTGTAATACTGCTACAACCGCCCTGATATTTTATTTATAAATCGGAGGTCTAGCATATGTCGGCCAAGTACATATTATGGTCTGCGGTATGAATGTCAATTCATAAACATTTAAGAAAATGCGTAAAGCGCAGAATTTAAATCCAATTAACTAAAAGTGATGAGTAAAAAACAGATTATTTCACCTTTATTTATAATTTTTAAGAATTAAAACTCTAAACATACAAAATAACTTATGTATAAGCATAAAACACTATTTTTTAAATTTATTCGAATATATATTCTGTTTTTTATTGTTAAATATCATTGACTAACATTAAAAAACCAAATTATTTCTTTTTTTCAGGAATATATGGTTTCTTGTAGCACACTCATACACAATATTCCCCACCTCATCCCGCTCTCTAACTATCAAAATCAATCAATTGATTTTAAATAAGTTTTAAGCATCTTCTTAAATATGAAATCATCGAAATCTTGATTAAAGAAAGCAAAAACCTTGTTAATGTGAATGCTTAAACAAACTTCTACTCCAGTAATTGAAAAAGTAGAATTATCTTTTTTTAATATAATTTCAGCTCACACCCAAGAATATTCCTAATTAAAAATAATTAACATTCGCATAACATGTTGATATTTTAATTAACATTCTTACCAAATCAGCCGAATTTTCTTACATGAAATCAGGAAAATAGGAAGGAAGTGTGCGGCCATTGGGTGGAGGGTATTAGGCTGTGTCCCTCAATTGCACGCGAGCGCCGCTGGCGGTCATTTGCGCGCAGGGCAAGGCGTGAGTCGTGAGGTTTGGTGGACCAAATAAGCGGCGAGCAACGCAGCAATGCGCGCAAATGGCCCCAGCCCGAAGGGTCGCGCCCCAAAAGCCCGTTTTCTGTGTTGTCGGGCTTGAACAGAGGGCCACTCTGCCCTTCCCCCTCCGCCTTGATAACGCGCTTTTGGGTCTGCGACGGCACCACGGGCCTAGAAGGGAGGATTACCAGCACGGATATCCTCTTCTTCATCCGTGAATTGAATTATGCTGGAACGGCTTGCAGATTTCTGCGCTCGCCCTTTAAGCGATGAACCCCATGCCCAACCCATTTGGGTATCAGCACAATGGACGATGAAATGACTGAAAATACACAGGTGCCGCTTTCGGTGCTGGATTTATCCCCGATCCCTTTGGGAGCCAAAGCGCGTGATGCGTTTCATTACTCACTGGACCTGGCTCAGCATGCCGAACAGTGGGGCTACCAGCGTTACTGGCTGGCAGAACACCACAATATGACCGGTATCGGCAGTGCGGCTACATCGGTGTTACTGGGCTATCTGGCGGCGGGAACACAAAGTATTCGCCTGGGATCCGGTGGAGTGATGTTGCCAAACCATGCGCCGCTGGTGATTGCCGAACAGTTTGGCACTCTGGAATCACTCTATCCTGGGCGTATCGATCTGGGGCTTGGCCGGGCTCCAGGAACAGATCAACGCACGATGATGGCGCTGCGCCGCCATCTCTCTGGCGAGGTAGATAACTTCCCACGTGACGTGCAAGAATTGCAGCTTTATTTCGGTGAAGTACAACCAGGGCAAGCAGTACAGGCGGTACCGGGCCAGGGATTAAATGTCCCTATCTGGCTGTTGGGCTCCAGCCTCTACAGTGCGCAGTTGGCGGCAAAACTCGGTTTGCCTTTTGCTTTTGCCTCTCACTTTGCACCAGATATGTTGTTCCAAGCCCTGGAGCTTTACCGTGAAAACTTCACCCCTTCAAAGCAGTGCCGGAAAGCCCATGCAATGGTTTGTGTGAATGTGATTGCTGCCGAGAGTGATAACGATGCACGCTTCCTGTTTACCTCTATGCAACAGCAGTTCATCAACCTGCGCCGCGGCTCGCCAGGCCCTCTGCCGCCGCCAGTAGATAACATTCACGCCTTATGGAGCGCTGGTGAGCAATATGGGGTTGAGCAAGCGCTACGCATGTCGATTGTCGGTTGTGAAAACACCGTTCGCCAAGGATTGCTGAATTTGCTGCATGAAACCGCAGCGGATGAAATCATGGTTAATGGCCAGATCTTCGATCATCAGGCGCGCTTGCGCTCGTTCGAGATTGTTGCCGGGGTAAAAAATAATTTGGTGAAGGTATAAGTATGGGCGCCATTACGGCGCCCATAACTCTTTCAACGCTGGATCAAGTACCGAATAGTTGGGCCATCCTGCTGAATATCCAACACTGTGTAGCCGTGATTCCGTGCATCGAGTGGAATGTTATTAATCGACTGCGGGCAATCACTGATCACTTCCAGTATTTCGCCCACCTTTAGCTGTGGCATCGCCTCCAGCGTTGCCACAGCCGGGTACGGGCAAGGTTCCCCCACCATGTCCAGGCGGTAATCCGGCACTAACTCTACCTGTTTCATGCTTCACTCCTTAAGTTCACCACTGAGGCATCCTGTTTGGCACGGAAGAAACGTTTCTCCCACCACAACATGGCGGCAAAGGCAATGGCCAACATCAGATAGGTTACCAGCAGTCCGCCAATTGGCCCGAAGGTATCTAATAGGTTAATCTTGTCGTAACGGGTGGCAAGAGCAGGCGACAGAGCATCCCAGTAATAAGCCAGCAGCGTAGCACCAATAATGTTACCCAAACCTACCCACCAGTAATGGATCTGTCCTTCAATCGCACGATACATCCAACCGGTTTCGCACCCCCCAGCCAGCACAATACCAAAACCGAACAGCAAGCCACCCAGTACAGCGTTAGGCCCGGCCCACATAATTTTCGGTGATACTCCCAACTGTACATAGCTGAAGATACCGATGGCGCTCACCGCCATACCGAGAATAATCGCTTTAGCCATGTGGGTACGGCCTGTGATCCACAAATCGCGAAACGCGGAGGTGAAACAGATCTGTGCCCGTTCAATCAGCAAACCGAAGCCAATGCCAAATAGCATCGCGACCCCCATTTTAGGGGCATCGAACAGTGTCCACAGCGACCAGGCAATCGCGAGACAAAAGATCACCATTCCCAATCGAAATCGGCTGCGTGCCTGCTTAGGTTTTTGCGTTAATGGCGAGGCTGCGTTAACTTTCTGCAGTTTTACCGGAATGCGGAACATTGGCAGCAGAGTAAATTTGGCACCGAAGTAAGAACCTACCGCAGTAGCCAGCGCAAAAAACCAGGCATGCAGAGAAAATTGTGGAATACCGGTAAAAAAGGCCGCTAGATTACACCCCATAGCTAAACGTGCCCCAAAACCGGCAATAATCCCACCCAGCAATGCCTGTATAATGCGAATACGGTGTTGCGGCATGCGAAGTTTTATATTGTTAGCCCATAGTGCCGCAGCAATACAGCCAGCAAACATGCCGATAATCATGCGCCCATCTATACGCTCCAGCGGTGTCCCCTGCAGGCCAATCACCTTAAAATACCCCCACTGTTCAGGGTGGAAACCAAACCATTGCAATACGTGTCCGCCCCAGCGGGTAAACTCACCCGTCACGGCCCAGAAAGTGCCTGTCATACCGAAATAATAGGTAGAGAGTATCCCTGCGGCGATCACCGCAGGCATAGGTGCCCAAAAGCGCACCAGATATTGAGATTTGAATTGCTGCCAGCTCATGGCATCTCCCGTGCGAAACATCCGAAAAATAAGCCGTCAGATAATACGCCTGTTAACAGGATGTGCTGCGACTTTAGACATAAAAAAACCAGCCCGAAGGCTGGTTGAGGTTGATGACAAAGTCGCCTTCTGACCCGAGATACCCGGGCCTAGCGCACCGAGGGGCGCTCCGACGGCTTACGCCGTTACGACCCCATCGGCACGCTCTCCCTAATAACGGGGTTTGTCAGCAGTCTGAATCAGCCCGAAGGCTGGTTTTAGTATATTAATTAACCCTAAAAGGTTATATCAACAATTATGCATCACCAAAACGACGGCGTGGTGCAGCTGGTGCGGCATCATCACGGCGTGGGGCTGGTTTGGCAGCACGGCGTTCACCGCCATTACCTGCGCCACCTTCACGACGCTCGCTGAAAGAACGACGCGGAGCAGCACCTGCCCCTTCACGGCGTTCACCGTTGAACGGACGTGCACCACCACCACGGCGTTCACCGCCATTACCTGCGCCACCTTCACGACGCTCACGGCGCTCGTTTGGCAGTGCATCACCCAGTAGTTGCATATTCATCGGCTTGTTCAGAATACGGGTACGGGTAAAGTGATTCAGGATCTCGCCCGGCATGCCTTTTGGCAGCTCGATAGTAGAATGAGAAGCAAACAGCTTGATATTACCGATATAGCGGCTGCTGATGTCACCTTCGTTGGCAATTGCACCAACAATATGACGCACTTCCACACCATCATCGCGGCCCACTTCAATCCGGTACAGTTGCATTTCACCCACGTCACGACGCTCGCGACGTGGACGCTCACCTGCACCTTCACGGCTATCTGGACGTGCATCACGACGACGCTCGCCACCACGTTCATCACGATCGTTAAACTCACGGCGTTGACGCGGTTTGAACACAGGATCCGGTGGCAGGATCAGAGGACGTTCGCCCTGAGCCATTTTCAGCAGTGCTGCGGCCAGCGTTTCCATATCCAGCTCTTCTGCCGGTTGCAGTTTAGCAAGTAGTGCACGGTACATGTCCAGATCGCTGCTTTCCAGCTGTTGCTGTACTTTAGCGGCAAACTTGGCCAAGCGACGCTCACCCAACAGTGCTGCATTTGGCAGTTCAACTTCAGGAATAGTCAGCTTCATGGTGCGTTCAATGTTGCGCAGCAGGCGGCGTTCGCGGTTTTCAACGAACAGCAACGCACGGCCAGCACGACCCGCACGACCTGTACGACCAATACGGTGAACGTAAGACTCTGAATCCATTGGGATATCATAGTTTACTACCAGGCTGATACGCTCAACGTCCAGACCACGGGCTGCAACGTCGGTAGCAATCAGAATGTCCAGACGACCATCTTTCAGACGTTCCAGAGTCTGCTCACGCAGGGCCTGGTTCATATCGCCGTTCAGCGCTGCGCTGTTGTAACCGCTGCGCTCCAGCGCTTCAGCTACTTCCAGGGTCGCATTCTTGGTGCGTACGAAAATAATCGCTGCATCAAAATCTTCTGACTCCAGGAAACGCACCAGAGCTTCGTTTTTACGCATCCCCTGCACAGTCCAGTAGCTCTGGCTGATGTCTGGACGAGTAGTGACGCTGGACTGAATACGTACTTCCTGCGGATCTTTCATAAAGCGGCGTGTAATACGACGAATCGCTTCCGGCATGGTTGCAGAGAACAGCGCGGTCTGATGCTCAGCCGGGATCTCCGCCATAATGGTTTCTACATCTTCAATAAAGCCCATGCGCAGCATTTCGTCAGCTTCGTCCAGCACCAGACCTTTCAGGCCGGAGAGATTCAGCGTACCGCGTTTCAGGTGATCCAGCAGACGGCCTGGAGTACCTACTACAATTTGCGGGCCCTGACGCAGAGCACGCAGTTGCACGTCGTAACGTTGGCCACCGTACAGTGCCACTACGTTCACGCCGTGCATGTGTTTGGAGAAATCGGTCATTGCTTCAGCAACCTGAACCGCCAGTTCGCGGGTCGGTGCCAGCACCAGGATTTGTGGTGCCTTAACAGCTGCATCCAGATTGTGCAGCAGGGGCAGCGAGAACGCTGCCGTTTTACCGCTACCTGTCTGAGCCATGCCCAGTACATCGCGGCCGTTCAACAGGTGAGGAATACACTCAGCCTGGATCGGTGATGGTTTTTCGTAGCCCAGATCGGTCAGAGCAGAAATGATCGGAGCAGATAGCCCCAGGTCAGCAAAAGAGGTTTCAAACTCAGTAGTCATGTACACGTGCCTCATTAATAATGGCAGCCAGTCTACATAACTCGTCGAGAAAATTTTCAGTCATTTTCATTGAAAAGTGTGAACCGGCTCAAATTAGATTATAAAACAGACAAAAAAGCCATCGCCCGCCAAGGCGATTACTTTGGTTAAAAAAACCAATGTATATCAGGCTGATAATTGTCCGTCAGCTATTGCTGGTCCGATTCCGATAGGTCGTCTTGTTCTTGGCCTAACAGCGCCAATTCCAACAATGCATAGCGGTGCTCAACAAAGTTATGAACATTGTTAGCCACCGTCAGTTTGAACAGCGCCAAAGCGGTGTTCTTGTCCCCCAGACTTAGGTAATGCTTACCTAAATAGAAGTCAGTTTCACTGAGATGCTCAGCGAGCGAAGTGTTATCCGTTGCATCTGCCTTGAGCCTTTCCATCAGCGTTTTTTCGCTGATTTTGCCCAGGTAGAATTCGACAATATTCCATCCCCATTGCCCTCTGTCCGCTTTTTCGTAACGCTGTTCAAGCGCTGCGACAGCCTTCTTGGGATCGATTTCTCTTTCCGCAAGATAAAGCCATAAAGAACGGAAGGGATCGTTTGGGTCGTCTTGATAAAACGCCTGCAGATCATCCTGCGCCAACGGGAAGCGGCCGCCATAATACAATGCGATGCCCCGGTTTAAACGCGCGTAATTGTAAGTTGGATCAAGCTCTAGTACAGAATCAAACGCTTCATAGGCAGCATCAAAATTGCCTGCCTGCGTTAAGTAAATGCCCAGGTAGTTGAAAACTTCCGGCATATCAGGACGTATCGCTAGCGCTTGTGAAAAATCATTGCGCGCCAGTGCACGTAACCCAAGACTATCATACAGCACACCGCGCTCATATAAAAGCTGCGCGCGCTCTTCGTCCGTCAGTGCCCGGCTGGCAAGTATTTGTTCCATGCGCGCCAGGATCACTTCCTGCTGCAGCGTTGGCTGCAACGGAATAGCCAGAACTTCGTCTTTACGCCAATCATGGTTGCTGCATCCTGCCAGCAATAGTGCTGTCGCAACATAACACCAGCGCAAGAAAGGCTTCATTTCCCACTCCCGAAGACAAACATTGGATGAACGTCCTGTCCTCCGCTTGCTAATACGCGAGTATCCTACTCGCTCGACAAGAACAGCCCCTGCCTGCGCAAGGGGCTGTAAAACTGCTGATACAGTTACTCTGCTTCTGGTACAGGAGCCGCAGCCGCTTCAGGCGCCGTAGCTTCTTTGATGCTGAGGCGCACACGGCCCTGGCGATCCACTTCCAGTACCTTAACCGGTACTTCCTGACCCATTTGCAGATAATCGGTCACTTTCTCAACGCGCTTGTCAGCGATTTGAGAGATGTGTACCAGACCTTCTTTACCGCCGCCGATGGCCACAAAGGCACCGAAATCAACGATACGGGTAACTTTACCCTGATACACGCGGCCAACTTCAATCTCAGCAGTAATCTCTTCGATGCGGCGGATCGCGTATTTCGCTTTCTCACCATCGGTAGCAGCGATTTTCACTGTACCATCATCTTCAATTTCAATTGTAGTCCCTGTTTCTTCGGTCAACGCACGAATCACAGAACCACCCTTACCAATCACATCTTTGATCTTGTCTGGATTGATCTTAATGGTATGAATGCGCGGTGCAAACTCGGAGATATCGCCACGTGGAATGCTGATTGCCTGTTCCATCACGCCCAGAATGTGCAGACGAGCACCTTTGGCTTGGTTCAGAGCTACCTGCATGATTTCGCGGGTGATGCCTTCGATTTTGATATCCATCTGCAGGGCAGTGATACCCTCACGGCTACCGGCCACTTTAAAGTCCATGTCGCCCAGGTGATCTTCATCACCAAGAATATCAGACAGAACCACAAAGTTTTCTTCTTCTTTCACCAGGCCCATTGCGATACCCGCAACCGCTGCCTTGATTGGCACACCCGCATCCATCAGTGCCAAAGAAGCACCACAGACGGAAGCCATTGAAGAAGAACCGTTGGATTCGGTGATTTCAGACACCACACGTACGGTGTACGGGAAATCCTCCGGCTTAGGCATCATAGCCAATACGCCACGTTTTGCCAGACGACCATGACCAATTTCACGGCGCTTAGGTGAACCCACCATGCCGGTTTCACCTACGGAGTACGGAGGGAAGTTATAGTGGAACAGGAAGTTATCGGTCTTCTCGCCCATCAGTTCGTCAATGTTCTGCGCGTCACGTGCGGTACCCAGCGTGGCGGTAACCAGCGCCTGAGTTTCACCACGGGTGAACAAGGCTGAACCGTGAGTACGCGGCAGAACGCCAGTACGAACATCCAGACCACGGATCATGTCTTTCTCACGGCCATCGATGCGAGGTTCGCCGCGAAGTACTCGGCTACGTACCACATTCTTCTCAACGGTACCCAGGATGTCCTGAATTTCACCAGCATCCAGCGTTTCGTCTTGAGCCAGCAGGGTTTCCACTACGCTGTCTTTGATTGCATCAACCTGAGCGTAACGCTCCTGTTTTTCGGTAATGTGGTAAGCATCACCCAGACGGATTTCAGCCAGTTCCGCAACGCGTGCATGCAATGCTTGGTTCACCGGGGCAGGCTGCCAATCCCACTTCGGTTTACCCGCTTCACCAACCAGAGCATTAATGTTTTCGATAACCACTTGCTGTTGTTCATGGCCGAACACCACAGCACCGAGCATCTGATCTTCGCTCAGTACGTCAGCTTCGGATTCCACCATCAGCACAGCACCTGCAGTACCGGCAACCACCAGATCCAGACGACTTTCTTTCAGTTCGTCAGTTGTTGGGTTCAACACATACTGGTTGTTGATGTAACCCACACGCGCAGCACCGATTGGGCCATTGAACGGAATACCGGACAAGCTCAACGCTGCAGAAGCACCGATCATTGCAACAATGTCAGGGTTAACCTGCGGGTTGACGGAAACCACGGTCGCGATCACTTGTACTTCATTCAGGAAGCTGTCTGGGAACAGTGGGCGGATTGGGCGGTCAATCAGGCGCGAAGTCAGGGTTTCGCCTTCGCTCGGGCGGCCTTCACGGCGGAAGAAGCTCCCCGGGATACGGCCAACGGCGTAAGTACGCTCCTGGTAGTTCACGGTGAGTGGGAAGAAACTCTGGCCTGGCTTGGCTTTTTTCTGGCCCACTACGGTAACGAATACTGCGGTATCATCCATGCTCACCATAACAGCAGCAGTGGCTTGACGTGCCATCATACCGGTCTCGATAGTGACGGTATGTTGGCCATATTGGAATTTGCGAATGATCGGTGTCAGCAAAATTTAATCCTTGGTTGGCGGCGCGCAATCGTATTGACGACTCGACACGCCTTTGATTTAACTTGCCTTCTCACTACATCCTCGCGACTAATGACAATCCTTACCGCTCACCGGGATAAGAGCTCTCATTAGCCGCGCGAACCTCTGTAATGGAAGGTCCTCTCTAATACATTAACCTGATTTGCTTATGCTTCCTAGAAGAAAGGGGCCAAATTAGGCCCCTTTCCACTGAAACTCGCTAGATTAACGACGCAGACCCAGACGCTCGATCAGGCTGGTGTAACGCGCTACATCTTTACGCTTCAGGTAGTCCAGCAGCTTACGACGCTGAGAAACCATACGCAGCAGACCACGACGGCTGTGGTGATCTTTTTTGTGTTCTGAGAAGTGGCCTTGCAGATGGTTAATCTGTGCAGTCAACAGGGCAACCTGAACTTCAGAAGAACCGCTGTCGTTAGCATCACGACCGAAATCAGCTACGATTTTAGCTTTAGCTTCAACACTTAGAGACATTGTAATACTCCAGATTATAGATAATAAATACAGGTGCCGATCTCTAATTCAGCAACCCAATGCATAAGCTGCGCCATTCTACTCTTATCCCCACCATCCTTCAAGCTACTGCGGATGGCCTGGCTGGTCGGTCAGTCGAAATATTCGACAACCAGACGGCGCGGAGCAACTCGGCCATCATCGGCAATTTCGCCAATACCGATAAATTTCCGTGCTTCGCCTTCGGTAATACGTACCAGACCAGAAACCGGTGCACTGGCAACCTGCACCGGTTGCCCCTGCTTAACGTAAGCGGCTACCGCTGGTAACAAGTTCACTTCCGGGAAATCTTCAGCGGGACTGTCCATTGGCATCAACAACGGATCGAGCAGAACGCCAGGCGCAATGCCCTCTTCATGAGCCTGCTCCAATAAAGAGTTTAATGCTTCCAGCGTCACCATACGGGCAATCGGGTACTTTGCCACCTGCAGACGACGCAGATAGATCACGTGCGCACCACAGCCCAGTAATTCACCAAGATCGTCGGTAATGGTGCGAATATAGGTGCCTTTCGAGCAGTGGATCTCCAGCTCGAGTTCATCCCCTTCCCAACGGATAAACTGCAACTCATAAACCGTGATGCTGCGCGCCTCTCGCGGCACTTCGATACCCTGGCGAGCATATTCGTACAGTTTCTTACCTTGGTATTTCAACGCGGAATACATGGAAGGGACTTGTTGAATATCGCCACGGAAAGTATCAAGAGCTGCGTCAAGCTGGGGTTGTGTGAAATTCACAGGCCGTTCTTGCACCACTTGCCCATCTGCATCCGACGTGTCCGTACGCTGACCCAAGCGGGCAATCACGCGGTAGCGTTTGTCTGAGTCAAGCAGGTATTGAGAGAACTTGGTCGCTTCACCAAGGCAGATTGGCAGCATGCCGGTCGCCAGTGGATCGAGCGCACCAGTATGGCCCGCACGATTGGCATTATAGATACGCTTTACTTTTTGCAGGGCGTCGTTAGACGACAGGCCCTGCGGTTTATCCAACAGCAGTACACCGTGGATGTCACGACCACGACGGCGAGGGCGACTCATTAAGCCTCCTCGTCATCGCCTGATGCGGAGCGGCGCTCAGCGTCTTTCTTCACTACATTCGTCACCAGGTTGGACATACGCATGCCTTCAACCAATGAGTTGTCGTAGGCGAACGTCAGTTCCGGTACTACGCGCAGGCGCATCGCTTTGCCTAGCAGTGTCCGGATATAGCCGGAAGCGTCCTGCAACGCTTTAATACCGTTGGTTACCAGGTCCGGATCGTGGTTTTCAGTAAGGACGTTCAGGAAGGTGACGTAAACTTTGGCGTAAGCCAGATCGCGTGAAACTTCCACACCTGAAACGGTAGCCATGCCGATGCGCGGATCTTTGACTTCGCGTTGCAAAATGATAGCAATCTCTTTTTGCATCTCTTGCGCCACGCGTTGACCGCGGCTGAATTCTTTTGCCATTTGGAAATCCTCCAGACAAATAGGGGGGCACAAGGCCCCCCTAAAACAGATTTAAGCGTTTTCGAGGATTAAGCGATGGTACGCTGGATCTCGATGATTTCGAACACTTCGATCATGTCGCCAACGCGCACGTCGTTGTAGTTCTTAACGCCGATACCACATTCCATACCGTTACGGACTTCGTTAACGTCATCTTTGAAGCGGCGCAGTGATTCCAGCTCGCCTTCGTAGATAACCACGTTATCACGCAGAACACGGATTGGGTTGTGACGCTTGATGTTACCTTCGGTCACCATACAGCCGGCAACAGCACCGAACTTAGGTGATTTGAACACATCACGTACTTCAGCCAGACCGATGATCTGCTGCTTGTATTCCGGCGCCAGCATACCGCTCATCGCCTGCTTCACTTCGTCGATCAGATTATAGATGACGGAGTAATAACGCAGATCCAGACTTTCCGATTCAATCACGCGGCGCGCGGAGGCATCCGCACGAACGTTGAAGCCCAGAATGATTGCGTTGGATGCTGCTGCCAGGGTGGCGTCAGTTTCAGTAATACCGCCAACACCAGAACCCACGATCTTGACTTTAACTTCGTCGGTAGAGAGTTTCTGCAGTGAATCGGAAATCGCTTCACAGGTACCCTGTACGTCGGTTTTCAGCACGATGTTCAGTTCAGAAACTTCACCTTCGGTCATGTTCGCGAACATGTTCTCCAGTTTAGATTTCTGCTGGCGTGCCAGTTTGACTTCACGGAACTTGCCTTGACGATACAGCGCCACTTCACGCGCTTTTTTCTCGTCACGTACTACGGTGGCTTCGTCACCCGCAGCAGGAACACTGGATAGGCCCAGGATCTCAACTGGGATAGAAGGACCCGCAGAGGTAACTTCACGGCCCAACTCGTCACGCATCGCACGCACGCGGCCATACTCGAAGCCACACAGAACGATATCGCCCTTGTTCAGCGTCCCTTCCTGCACTAGCACGGTAGCCACTGGACCACGGCCTTTATCCAAGAAGGATTCGATCACCACACCGCTCGCCATGCCGCTACGAACGGCTTTCAATTCGAGAACTTCAGCTTGCAGCAGGATAGCGTTCAACAGTTCGTCAATACCGGTACCGGCTTTCGCAGAAACGTGAACAAACTGTGCTTCACCGCCCCACTCTTCTGGCATAACACCATACTGAGACAGCTCTTGCTTGACGCGATCAGGATCGGCTTCTGGCTTGTCGATTTTGTTAACCGCTACTACCAATGGCACTTTCGCCGCCTGAGCATGCTGAATAGCTTCGATGGTTTGTGGCATCACGCCATCATCTGCTGCCACTACCAGAACTACGATATCGGTAGCCTGAGCACCGCGAGCACGCATAGAGGTAAAGGCGGCGTGGCCCGGGGTATCCAGGAAAGTGATCATGCCGTTTTCGGTTTCGACATGGTAAGCACCGATATGCTGGGTAATACCGCCAGCTTCACCTACTGCCACCTTAGTGGAGCGGATGTAGTCAAGCAGGGAGGTTTTACCGTGGTCAACGTGGCCCATGATGGTTACCACCGGAGCACGAGACTCGGCTGCGGCACCTGTGTCACGATCGCTCATCAGCGCTTCTTCCAGCTCATTTTCACGACGCAGGATAACTTTATGGCCCATCTCTTCAGCAACAAGCTGTGCCGTTTCCTGATCGATAACCTGGTTGATAGTCGCCATGGCGCCCAGTTTCATCATCGCTTTGATGACCTGAGAACCCTTAACTGCCATCTTGTTAGCCAGTTCCGCAACGGTGAGGGTCTCCCCGATCACAACATCGCGGTTCACTATCTGGGCGGGTTTGTTAAAGCCCTGCTGGAGAGTACTTGGCTTGCGCTTACCTTTACCACCACGGGTAACGGCACGTGCTTCTTCGCGATCCGCTTTAGATTCGGAAAGCTTGTTGCCTTTCTTCTGTTTGGTCGCTTTACCACCGCGAGCGCGACTACGGCGGTCACCTTCAACCTTGGCGTCGTTTTCGTCTTCGGCAGCACGAGCGTGCTGAGAGGTGGTTACGTGGTAATCGGCAGTTTCAACCGCTGCGCTTGCAGCGTCTGCTTCAGCCCACTTCTCTCCATTCTCTTCAGCCATACGGCGTGCTTCTTCCGCTACGCGTTTGGCATCTTCCTCAACCTTACGGCGCACTTCTTCTTCCGCTTTACGTTTCAGTTCTGCGGCTTCGGCTTCACGGCGCGCTTTTTCTGCCTGAGCTGGCTTGGTCATTTCGTCGGTATGTTGATTGGTCACTTTTTCTTTTTCCGCTGAATTACGCTTAGCAATCTCCGCGGCCTCACGTTTGGCTTGCTCTTCGGCTGCGCGCTTAGCTTCTGCTTCGCGTTTCGCTAGCTCTTCTGCTTCGCGCCTTGCCTGTTCTTCCGCTTCACGCTGTGCCTGCTCTGCCGCTTCTGCCTGTTGGGCTTCTTGCGTATCGCGATTTACATAAGTGCGTTTCTTGCGGACCTCAATTTGCACCGATTTACTTTTACCGCCGGTGCTCGGAATATTCAATGTGCTGCGTGTTTTTCGCTGCAACGTGAGTTTACCTGGTGCACTACCGTGTTCACGGTTCAGGTGCGCCAGCAACGTTTCTTTCTCTTGCTGAGTCACAGAGTCTGTCTCAGACTTATTAATCCCTGCATCAGCAAATTGCTGTACCAGGCGATCAACCGGAGTCTGAATCTCTGCTGCCAGCGATTTTACGGTTACATCTGTCGTCATGCTGTTCCTTCCTGCTACAGTTTATTACGCGTTGTCGCCAAACCAACAGATATTACGTGCGGCCATAATCAGCTCGCCGGCCTGTTCATCACTAAGCCCTTCAATATCAGCCAGATCGTCAACACCCTGCTCGGCAAGATCTTCCAGCGTACAAACCCCACGCGCGGCCAGTTTAAAGGCCATGCTGCGCTCAAGCCCCGGAAGGTTAAGCAAATCATCAGCAGGTTTTTGATCGCCCAGGCTTTCTTCCTGAGCCAGGGCCAGCGTGGTCAATGCAGCTTTGGCGCGATCGCGCAACGCTTCAACCGTATCTTCATCCAGTCCGTCGATTTCCAGCAGCTCTTTGATTGGCACGTAGGCCAGTTCTTCCAGCGTTGAGAAACCTTCTTCGACCAGAACAGTGGCGAAATCTTCGTCAATATCAAGATACTTGGTGAAGGTATCAATGGCGGCATGAGCCTCGGCCTGGTGCTTGGCCTGCAGATCGTCCGCCGTCATCACGTTCAGTTCCCAACGATCATCATCACGATGCTGTTTCAACAATTGGGAGGCTAAACGCACGTTTTGGCCATTACGGCCGATCGCCTGTGCCAGGTTGCTGGCTTCAACGGCAATATCCATGGTGCACCGGTCTTCATCCACCACGATCGAGGCAACATCTGCCGGGGCCATGGCGTTAATGACAAATTGTGCAGGGTTATCATCCCACAGGATGATATCAATACGCTCTCCGCCAAGCTCGCTCGAAACAGCCTGGACACGAGCACCGCGCATACCAACACAGGCACCGACCGGGTCGATACGCTTGTCGTTAGTCTTCACGGCAATCTTGGCACGGGAACCCGGATCGCGGGCTGCGGCTTTAATTTCAATCACTTCTTCACCGATTTCCGGCACTTCGATGCGAAACAGTTCTTTCAGCATGTCCGGGCTGGAACGGCTAACGAATAATTGAGCACCACGCGCTTCAGGACGCACGGCATAAAGCACACCGCGAATACGGTCACCTGGGCGGAAGTTTTCACGGGGCAGCATATCTTCACGGCCAATCACGGCTTCAGCATTGCTCCCCAGATCCAGCGCAATGCTGTCACGGTTAACTTTCTTCACCACGCCAGTGACAATTTCGCCTTCATGTTGGCGGAAAGCATCAACCACCATAGCACGCTCGGCTTCACGTACTTTTTGTACGATGACCTGTTTGGCTGTTTGGGTGGTAATACGGTCAAAGGTCACAGATTCAATCTGATCTTCGATATAACCGCCGAGCTCGATAGATGGGTCTTCGTACTGTGCAGCTTCCAAGGTGATTTCGCGCGTAGGCAGTGTTACCTCATCAACGGCCACCCAACGGCGGAAGGTGTCGAAATCGCCAGTTTTGCGGTCAATGCTGACACGTACGTCGATTTCCTGCTCATATTTTTTCTTGGTTGCGGTGGCTAATGCGGTTTCCAGGGCTTCGAAAATCTTCTCACGCGGAAGGGATTTTTCATTGGAAACAGCTTCAACAACAGCCAGAATCTCTTTGTTCATCCTAGTTGCCTCATCCAAACTTTAAAAGTGGGGTACCAGGTTCGCTTTCTGAATGTTGCTCAGCGCGAACACTTCATCTTTCCCTTCCACAGTAACCGTGATCATTTCGCCTTCGACAGACTTGATGATGCCCTGCCACTTACGGCGGTTTTGTATCGCCATACGCAGGACAACGCTGACTTCGTCACCGATAAAACGCTGGTAGTGCTCGGCGGTGAACATAGGACGATCAAGGCCAGGAGAGGAGACTTCCAAGTTGTAAGCAACGGTAATGGGATCTTCGACGTCCAGTACAGCGCTGACCTGGTGGCTGACATCAGCACAATCATCAACATTAATTCCGTTGTCACTATCAATATAGATGCGTAGTGTCGACTGGCGCGCCCGAATAAATTCGATGCCTACGAGCTCAAAGCCCAACGCCTCTACCGGTGCGGAAAGCATCTCTGTTAACTTTTGCTCTAATGTGGACAAGTCCACCCCCAAGACATAAAAAAAGGGCTTAATAGCCCAGTGATTCTGTTGCCAAATAACAAAAAACCCCGAAAATTCGGGGCTTTATGCAACTGGACCCTGTTTGCCGCAAAGCGGCTTCGGTGCAACTTTCTAACAAGTGTCATTTTCAAATGTTGTTCGAGAAAAGAGGATTTCAATCGAAAAGTGTATTTGAAAATAAACACTTACAGGAAAGTGGTTGCGGGGGCCGGATTTGAACCGACGACCTTCGGGTTATGAGCCCGACGAGCTACCAGGCTGCTCCACCCCGCGTCCGAAAACGTGGCAAATATTACGCCGATAATCGCAAAAACGCAAGTTATCTCTGGGATTTGGTACCGAGGATGGGACTCGAACCCACAAGCCCGTTAGGGCACTACCACCTCAAGGTAGCGTGTCTACCAATTCCACCACCTCGGTACTGATTCTTACTGCTAACGGCTGTTGTTATTTATATTACAACATCCGTTATCAAACTCTTTGCAACTTACTGCGGGATATCGCTGCTCGGCTTGGCTGGTGCTGCCGGCGCGGTAGTCTGCTCAGTTTTCACTGGCTGACCCAGGTTTTCCCACTCGCTGCCTTTCTTGCTTTGGTTGCTGCTCAGGTTACCCAAGATCAAGCTAATGACGAAAAACAGTGTCGCCAACGCAGCTGTCATACGGGTCATAAAGTTGCCTGAACCGGTCGATCCGAATAACGTGCCAGAAGCACCTGCTCCGAATGAGGCTCCCATATCAGCGCCTTTACCCTGCTGTAGCATAATCAGAGCCACAAGCCCGATTGAGATCAGCAAGAAAATTACCAGAAGAGCTTCGTACATAGTTGTACCTGTATCCTTGCGGGTTCACCGCGTGCTAAATGCTTCCTACCCCAGATGCATTCCGTTTAAAGAAGGCGTGGCGTGCCATTAAAACAGCCCACTGAAGCGGGTGTGAATACTAACCAAAGCCGCCCAAGCGTGCAAGGGCAATTTGCAGCCACCGACGCGTTTGCGGAAAAAAACACCAAAAGTGGGTGTAATCTACAACTTACGCAGACACATGATGCTGTGTCTGCGCGAAAACAGCTAATCAGCCAGCCAGCTTAACGGCATCGGCAATACGGTGCGCCAATGCTATGACTTGCTGCTCGTCCTCACCTTCCACCATCACGCGGATCAGAGGTTCAGTCCCCGATTTACGCAACAGCACACGGCCACGACCTGCCAGTTCAGCCTCTACTTGCTCGGCGACCTTCCGCACAGCATCAGACTCCAACGGGTTATGCTCACCAGCAAACCGCACATTAACCAGAATTTGCGGCAGTAACTTCATGCCGCTGCACAAATCGTGCAGGCTCATGTTATTTCGCACCATCGCAGTCAAGACCTGTAGACCCGCAACGATGCCATCACCGGTTGTGGTTTTATCCAGCAAGATCACGTGACCAGAATTTTCGGCCCCGATGCGCCACCCTAATTCTTGTAGTTTTTCCAGCACATAGCGGTCACCCACTTTTGCCCGAGCAAAAGGAATACCAAGCTGTTTCAGCGCAAGTTCAAGGCCCATATTGCTCATCAGTGTACCAACAGCCCCCCCGCGCAGTTGCCCCTGACGCAAGCCTTCGCGAGCAACGATGTAGAGGATCTGGTCGCCATCGACTTGATTACCCAGATGATCAACCATCATCACACGGTCGCCATCACCATCAAAGGCTAGGCCAACGTGAGCCTGCTCTTCCAGCACTCGTTCCTGCAGTTGACGAACATCAGTGGCACCACATTGCTCATTGATGTTCATGCCATCGGGCTCGCATCCGATGGTAATGACTGTTGCCCCCAGTTCCCTCAGGACGCTGGGAGCTATGTGGTAGGTTGCACCATTGGCGCAGTCCACCACGATTTTCAAGCCGTTCAGGCTCAGTTCACTGGGAAAAGTCCCTTTACAGAATTCGATATAGCGCCCAGCGGCATCAACAATACGGCTGGCTTTTCCAAGCTCGGCTGACTCAACGCAGGTCAGAGGCTTTTCCATCTCAGCTTCGATAGCTTCTTCAACATCGTCTGGTAACTTGGCACCATCTATGGAGAAAAATTTGATTCCGTTATCGTAATAAGGATTGTGTGACGCTGAGATAACGATCCCGGCCTCAGCCCGGAAGGTTCGCGTCAAATATGCTACGGCTGGCGTTGGCATAGGCCCGGTAAACGATGCAGAAAGCCCTGCGGCGGCAAGCCCGGCCTCCAGTGCTGACTCCAGCATGTAACCAGAGATACGGGTATCTTTGCCGATAATGATTTTACGGGAACCATGGCGCGCCAATACTTTGCCCGCAGCCCAGCCAAGCTTAAGCACGAACTCCGGGGTAATAGGGCTATCACCAACTTTGCCACGGATGCCGTCGGTACCGAAGTATTTGCGCTCACTCATCTGTCTACTATCCCCTAGCTGAAAGTGTTGCCTCGACGACACGGATCGCCTCGACGGTTTCTTTAACGTCATGCACTCTGACTATTTGCGCCCCCTGCATCGCAGCAATCACTGCACAGGCAACGCTACCAATAACCCGTTGTTCGGGGGGTACATTCAACAACTGGCCAATCATCGACTTACGCGACATACCCACTAGCAGCGGTAAACCAAAGTGATGGAATTCCCCCAATCTAGCCAGAAGCTGGTAATTATGCGCTAAATTCTTACCGAAACCGAAGCCTGGGTCGAGCAACAATTTATGTTTTTCTATTCCCGCTGCCGTGCAGCGTTCTATATGGTGCTGGAAAAACGCATTTACGTCACTCATCAGGTCGTCATAGTGCGGGGCCTGTTGCATTGTGCGTGGTTCACCTTGCATATGCATCAGACAAACTGGCAGCCCACTTTCCGCTGCAGCTTGCAATGCACCAGGTTCTTGCAGTGAGCGAACATCATTAATCATATGTGCTCCCACTTTGGCAGATTCGCGGATCACAGCAGCTTTCGAGGTATCCACCGAAATAAAAATTTCAAAACGCTGCGCCAACGCCTCTACCACGGGCACGACACGGGCGATCTCTTCCTCTTCACTCACATCGGCCGCTCCTGGTCGTGTGGATTCACCGCCCACATCAATCATTGTCGCTCCAGCAGAGATTAGCGCATGGGCATGTATGAGGGCATCATTCAGCGAATTATGCTTTCCGCCATCGGAGAATGAGTCTGGGGTTACGTTAAGGATCCCCATAACCTGAGGGTGATTGAGGTCAAGGATCGTGTCGCGCACGGTTAACTGCATGATTAATTCACCTTAATGTTGCCTGTTTTATAACTCTGTAACCAAAAAAAACCCCGGACTGGCCGGGGTGTGATCATATTGCACAGCAGACATTACTTGTCGAGCTGTTCAGACGCAGTGTTACCTGAGTTTGGTGTACGCGGCTCATCGACTGGCGACGGAGCTTTTGGGCTGCCACCGTTGTCGGAATTATTACTCTTCGTCGCGTCGTCCCAACCTGCTGGCGGACGTACATCCTTACGGTTCATCAGATCGTCGATCTGCGGTGCGTCGATGGTTTCATATTTCATCAGGGCATCTTTCATCGAATGTAGGATGTCCATATTCTCCATCAGCAACGTTCGCGCACGTGTATAGTTACGCTCAATCAGAGATTTTACTTCTTGATCAATGATACGTGCAGTCTCGTCCGACATGTGTTTAGCCTTGGCTACTGAACGCCCCAAGAACACCTCACCCTCTTCTTCTGCATACAACAATGGACCCAGCTTCTCAGAGAAGCCCCACTGGGTAACCATGTTGCGGGCGATCGAAGTAGCAACTTTGATGTCGTTCGATGCACCGGTAGAAACCTTTTCCGGTCCGTAAATAATCTCTTCCGCCAAGCGACCGCCGTAAAGGGTAGAAATTTGGCTTTCCAGCTTCTGACGGCTAGCGCTGATCGCATCCCCTTCCGGCAGGAAGAAGGTCACGCCGAGCGCACGGCCACGAGGAATGATCGTAACCTTGTGCACCGGATCGTGCTCAGGGACCAGACGGCCAATAATCGCATGGCCTGCTTCGTGATACGCGGTCGACTCTTTCTGCGCTTCTGTCATCACCATGGAGCGACGTTCTGCCCCCATCATGATTTTGTCTTTGGCCTTTTCAAACTCGACCATCGACACCACGCGTTTGTTACCACGTGCAGCGAACAATGCAGATTCATTGACCAAGTTAGCCAAATCAGCTCCAGAGAAGCCTGGCGTTCCACGCGCAATCACAGAGGCATCAACATCAGCAGCTAACGGTACACGACGCATATGAACTTTGAGGATCTGTTCACGACCACGGACATCCGGCAGGCCAACAACAACCTGGCGGTCAAAACGGCCCGGACGTAACAACGCAGGGTCAAGAACATCAGGGCGGTTGGTGGCCGCTATGACGATGATGCCTTCGTTGCCTTCAAACCCATCCATTTCAACCAGCATCTGGTTCAGTGTCTGCTCACGCTCATCGTGACCACCACCGAGACCCGCGCCACGTTGGCGCCCTACCGCATCAATTTCATCAATGAAGATAATGCACGGAGCTGCCTTCTTGGCCTGTTCGAACATGTCACGTACGCGGGACGCACCCACACCTACGAACATCTCAACGAAATCAGAACCTGAAATGGTGAAGAATGGCACTTTGGCTTCACCTGCAATGGCTTTAGCCAACAGAGTTTTACCGGTACCAGGAGGGCCGACCATCAGCACACCTTTGGGGATCTTACCACCCAATTTCTGGAATCTGCTTGGCTCACGCAGGTAGTCTACCAGTTCGCTCACTTCTTCTTTTGCTTCGTCACAACCTGCGACGTCGGCAAAAGTGGTTTTAATCTGGTCTTCCGTCAGCATACGGGC
The DNA here is from genome assembly GCF_044865145.1 of Serratia aquatilis. Lineage (NCBI taxonomy): Bacteria > Pseudomonadati > Pseudomonadota > Gammaproteobacteria > Enterobacterales > Yersiniaceae > Serratia > Serratia aquatilis. The sequence goes on from NZ_CP173186.1 coordinate 4,768,528, forward strand.
TTTGCTTTTGCCAAAGGACATTGCACCTTTGCCACCGCCACCCTGCATTTGCCGCATAAAGAAAATCCAGACCCCAATCAGCAACAGCATTGGGAACCAGGAAATAAAGATAGAAGCCAGCAAACTCGGTTCTTCCGGTGGCTCACCGACAACTTTGACATTCTTGGTCAACAACGTATCCAGCAACTTAGGATCGTTGACCGGGATGTAAGTCGTGTACTTGTTGCTGTCTTTACGGATAACATTGATTTCACGCCCATTAATGCGCGCTTCACGAATCTGATCTTGGGTCAGTTCGGACATGAAGGTAGTGTAATCCACCCTACGGCCATTAGACTCGCTGGGCCCAAAGCTCTGGAATACAGACATCAACACTACCGCGATGACTAACCAGAGAATTAGGTTTTTCGCCATGTCACTCAAGGGATTAACCTCATATTACAACTGTGTTAACAAACAGCGTTAGGGTACTACAGTTTCCGCCCTGTCGCTACAATGTACACTTCACGCGAACGTGCGCGGGAAGCGTCAGGCTTACGAATCTTAACCTTCGTAAACAGGGAGCGAATTTCCCGTAGGTACTCGTCAAAACCATCTCCCTGGAACACCTTCACCAGAAAACTACCGCCTGGTGCGAGAACATCACGGCACATTTCCAGTGCTAATTCCACCAGATACATCGATCTCGGTATATCGACTGCCGGAGTGCCACTCATGTTCGGGGCCATGTCAGACATGACTACCTGAACTTTACTTTCGCCTACACGTTCCAACAGTGCTTTAAGGACCAGTTCATCACGAAAATCGCCCTGAAGGAAATCGACGCCAACAATTGGATCCATTGGCAAAATATCACAAGCAATGATACGCCCGTTACCACCAATCTGTGTTACCACATATTGCGACCAACCACCCGGTGCTGCTCCCAAATCAACGACGGTCATTCCGGGCTTAAACAGCTTGTCACTTTGCTGTATTTCATCAAGTTTAAACCAGGCTCGGGAACGCAGCCCTTTTTTCTGCGCCTGTTGCACATATTTATCGCTAAAGTGTTCTTGTAGCCAGCGACTGGAACTGGCCGAACGCTTTTTATTTGCCATCTCGTTTTCCAACTATCCTAAAAAGAGTCTTATGCCCGTGCCTTTCGAGCTGCAGGTTGTTGGCCGCACTATCCGGCTCATCCGTATGCTCCGCTTCTTCGGGGCTGCAGCGAGTAGCTTGAAATCTATTCCCGGCAGATTTACCACTATCCCCAATCAGTTACCGGAGTCAAGCTCCGAGGGATAAGTGGCCTTGCTGCGGCTTGAAATCCATAGGGTGAAGCAGATTCGCTACTCACGTAGACTCCATTCGGTGCAGACCGATTTGGTGATACACATGAGATGGCGGTAGAATGTACCGTTTTCAATCCCAACTTAAGCAAAAAAGACAATGAATCTGAATAATAAACAAAAACAGCACCTGAAAGGCTTGGCGCATCCGTTAAAACCGGTTGTCATGCTGGGTAATAACGGTCTCACCGAAGGGGTGCTGGCTGAAATTGAACAGGCACTGGAGCATCATGAACTGATCAAGGTAAAAATCGCTGCTGAAGATCGCGAGACCAAGACCTTGATCGCCGACGCTATTGTGCGTGAAACTGGCGCCTGTAATGTACAAGTGATCGGCAGTACACTCATTCTTTACCGCCCATCGAAAGAGCGCAAGATTGCTTTACCACGCTAGCCATCTATCAGATTGACTGCAAGGTGCCACGCACCGAGCTCAGATAAAAGGCCGCTTGCGGCCTTTTTCTTTTCTTTACAAAACTCAGCCGAATATCTGACCATTGCTTCCGGAATTAAAGATATTCCACCTTCAGTATTTCATATTCTACATCACCACCGGGTGTTTTGATGATCGCAACATCGTCCTGCTCTTTACCGATCAATCCGCGAGCCATAGGTGAATTCACTGAAATAAGATTTTTCTTAAAATCAGCTTCATCGTCACCTACGATACGATAAGTCACCTCATCTTCCGTCTCCAGATTCATGACCGTGACTGTAGCACCAAAAATTACGCGACCAGTATTAGGCATTTTAGTGATGTCGATCACCTGCGCATTAGACAGTTTGGCTTCTATTTCCTGAATACGCCCTTCACAAAAGCCCTGCTGTTCCCTGGCTGCATGGTATTCGGCATTCTCTTTCAGATCGCCATGCTCACGCGCATCAGCAATATCTGCAATGATTTTAGGGCGGCGCACGCTTTTCAAATATTCAAGTTCTTCACGCAACTGCTCTGCGCCAAACAAGGTCATCGGAATCTGTTTCATTGTTTAAATACCTCTAAATCTTTCCTGTTCAAATAGCCGTCGTCCTGACGTATTCGTTTGAAAATACGGTGAGCATCGCGCCCCCGTCTCCAGGCGATAAATAAAAGAAGCCTAACTCGGAAATGCATCCAAGTCAGCGTCGATTTTGCATTTTGATACGCATTTTAGCGTAGAGTTCCTTAAGGGTCATCGTTTACTTTATCCCTTAATGCACCGTAGTATGACAGCACGTTATCCAGCTGTTACCCAGAGATTATGCGTTTTTCACTAATTGTTGGTGCATTGGCTTGCGCATTTGTTCTTAAAACAAATGCAGCCCCGGTCGAAGATTACACACAATATTTGCCTAATGGGGCCAACCTGGCTCTGATAGTTCAGAAGATTGGTGCTTCTGCGCCGATCATCGATTATCACTCTCAGCAAATGGCGTTACCGGCCAGTACTCAGAAGGTTCTCACAGCACTGGCGGCACTATTGCAGCTTGGGCCTGACTATCGATTCAAAACAACATTAGAAAGCCAGGGCAACGTCACGGATGGCGTGTTGCACGGTAACCTGATTGCGCGTTTTAGCGGTGATCCAACCTTCAAGCGCCAAAGCCTGCGCAATATGGTAGCAGTTCTAAAAAAACAGGGCGTCAACGAGATTACTGGCGATGTTCTGGTGGACACCTCGGTATTCGCCAGCCACGATAAAGCTCCAGGTTGGCCGTGGAACGATATGACCCAATGTTTCAGTGCCCCACCGGCGGCGGCAATTGTGGATCGCAACTGTTTCTCTGTTTCACTCTACAGTGCATCAACCCCGGGTGAAATGGCGTTTATTCGTGTTGCTTCTTTTTACCCCGTTAACATGTTCAGCCAAGTGAGAACGTTGGCCAGAGGCTCCGCGGAGGCACAATACTGCGAACTGGATGTCGTTCCTGGTGAATTAAACCGTTTTACCCTAACAGGGTGCCTAACACAGCGCAGTGATCCTCTACCGTTAGCCTTCGCTATTCAGGACGGGGCGAGCTACGCCGGGGCCATTTTGAAAGATGAGCTGATAAAGGCAGGGATCAAGATCGGTGGAAATCTCAAGCGTCAAACCATTCCGGGCACAGCGGGAACCGTCATCGCCCAGACTGAATCCGCGCCATTGCATGAACTGTTGAAAATAATGTTGAAGAAATCGGACAACATGATTGCCGACACCGTATTCCGCACTATTGGCCACGAGCGTTTTGGCGTACCTGGAACCTGGCGAGCGGGTGCTGATGCGGTGCGCCAAGTGCTGCGGCAGAAAGCCGGGGTAGATTTGGGAAACAGTATCGTGGTAGATGGTTCGGGCCTCTCGCGCCATAACCTGCTGACACCAGCCACCATGATGCAGGCATTACAATATATCGCCCAGCACGACGACGAACTCAACTTCATCTCGATGCTTCCCTTGTCCGGGTATGATGGCACTCTACGTTATCGAGGTGGTCTGCACGAAGCCGGTGTCGATGGCAAAGTGTCTGCCAAAACCGGTGCGCTACAAGGGGTATATAACCTGGCTGGCTTTATCACCACTGCTAGTGGTCAACGGTATGCTTTTGTCCAATATCTGTCAGGATACGCAGTTCCACCGGAAGATCAGAAACAACGCCGAGCGCCATTAGTGCGTTTCGAAAGCCGGCTTTATAAGGATATTTATCAGAACAACTGAGAATGACTGGCGTGGAATGAACGCATGTTCAAGGTAATCTGCAGTACGTACAACAGCTATCGTTGGTTATTCAGCGAAGGGGAAGAACCCTCAACAGGGTTCTCAGACTGCTGACAAAGCCCGTTATTAGGGGGAGCGTGCCGAAGGGGTCGTAACGGCGTAAGCCGTCGGAGTGCCCCTCGGTGCGCTAGACCCGTGTATCTCAGGCTAAAGGCGACTTTGTCATCAACCTCAGAACCCTCAACAGGGTTCTTCCTTTTCAAGAGTAGAATTACTTCTGATAGATGATTTCGACGCCTTCGTCGTCATCCTCATCCCAGTCGTCATCCCAATCATCCTCTGCTTCAGCTTCCACTTCAGCGATTTGTTCACGGTGATAATCATCCCACATGAACTCAACTTTTTCTGGCGCACTTTCTTCAATCGCCATGGCTTTTGGTTGGGTATTAATGAAATTCATCACGTCCCAGCACAGCGCGTTGACGCCTTCACGATTCGCGGCAGAGATCATGTAGTACTTACCTTCCCAGCCCATGCCCTCTACAATCGCCTTGGCACGCTCCGCTGCCTCTTCTTCGTCCAGTAGGTCAACTTTGTTGAAAACCAGCCAGCGTGGCTTCTGCGAGAGATTTTCGCTGTACTGAGTAAGCTCATTAATGATGACCTTGGCATTTTCTACCGGATCGGATTCGTCGATAGGTGCAATATCCACCAGGTGCAACAGTACGCGGCAACGCTCAAGGTGCTTCAGGAAACGGATACCCAGGCCAGCACCTTCGTGAGCCCCTTCAATCAGGCCCGGAATGTCTGCAACCACGAAACTCTGCTCATGGTCCATGCGCACAACACCAAGGCTTGGCACCAGCGTAGTAAAAGGATAGTCAGCCACTTTGGGTTTGGCGGCAGAGACTGCACGAATGAATGTCGATTTACCGGCATTCGGCAAACCCAACATGCCAACATCAGCCAACAGCAAAAGTTCCAGCAAGATGTCGCGCGTCTCACCTTTGGTTCCTAACGTTTTCTGACGCGGGGCGCGGTTTACCGAGGATTTAAAACGAGTATTCCCCAGACCGTGCCAACCGCCTTTTGCGACCAATAGGCGTTGCTGATGGCGGGTCATATCTCCGAGGATCTCACCCGTCCCCTGATCCTTCACGCGGGTACCGACAGGCACTTTAATCACCACGTCTTTGCCGCGTTTGCCTGTGCAGTCACGGCTCTGACCGTTCTGACCACGTTCAGCACGAAAAGATTTTTCAAAGCGGTAATCGATCAGGGTATTCAGGTTTTCGTCCGCCAGCAGATAGACGTCACCGCCGTCACCGCCGTCACCGCCATCAGGTCCACCATTCGGGATATATTTCTCGCGGCGGAAACTGACGCAACCATTACCGCCATCCCCTGCAACGATCAGAATCGTCGCTTCATCTACAAACTTCATCTACCGTCTCCGTAAATCATTCTCCCGGTGGCTTCAAAGAAGCAACCAGGTGGGTTTCTGCCCGTCGCGGCCACCAACGGTGACCAATGGCGGAAAACATAGCGCCCGTTACCACCACGAAAGCACCGACATATCCCGCAACATTTAATGTCGGGGCGGCGAATATCTGTGGCCAGGCCAGCGCCAATAAATCTGAAAACAACAGGGTAAACAGGGGAGTCAGCGTTACCACTGCACTCACCTGAGCCGCCTGCCAGCGTGCCATCGCTTCCGCAAGGGCACCATAACCAATAAGCGTGTTAGCCCCACAGAACAACAGGCAGGCTAGTTGCCAGCTACTGAGCTGAAAAATCATCTCAGGCTTGGCGACGGGGAACAGGGAAATTGCACATAAAGTATACAATATTACCAGAATCTGCGTCGAAGCCAGCCTACGCAGCAAGACTTTTTGCGCCACACCATAAGTCACCCAAACCAAAGCAGCACAAACTCCCAGCAAAACGCCGAGGGTGTAATCCGTCAATCGGGTGAAAATTTCAATCAGGCTAACATTGAAAAACAGTATCAACCCGCAGATCAGCATCATTGCGCCAATCACCTGAGTGATACGCATCCTTTCTTTCAGGATCAATACGCTGGCGAACATCATGCCAACCGGCGACAATTGGCCGATAACCTGCGACGCCGTAGGGCTAAGGTACTGCAGCGAAGAACTGAAGAATACAAAGTTGCCCAGCAGCCCTGCTGTCGCAATCACCAATAACAGGAGCCACCGCGGTTGGCGGAACATTTTTACCGGCGGCAAGCGGCCTCGCACTGCCAGGATCATACCCAAGCCAATGGCGGCCATAGTAAAGCGATACCAGACAATGGTAAACGGCTCCATCACTGCCAGTACTTCTTTCATCGCGATCGGTAGTGCACCCCAGCAAACGGCTGTGGTAATCGCCAGAAAGATACCAGCACCGACCTGCTGTTTCGTTTCCATCTTCTCACTGTCTCGCGCTATGACGCCCTAACACAAGCGGCCAAACTGCCCTGAATCATTCGAATTGCCTGAAACAGCAATCTCGTTTGAAAAGACCCCAGAAGCATAGGCAAACTCTGTAACCGGGACGAGCGGTACAGCAACGCACCTACAGCCTGGAATATTGACGGGTATAAATGTAAAAAGCCCCGCAACGAATTGCGGGGCTTACATCTATTTCATAAGGCTCGAAAAATTATTCAGCTTCGATGCTGATAAATTTACGATTGCTCGGGCCTTTAACTTCGAATTTGACTTTACCGTCTTTCAAAGCAAACAGAGTGTGGTCTTTGCCGCAACCCACGTTGGTACCAGCGTGGAATTTGGTGCCGCGCTGACGAACGATGATGCTGCCTGCCAGTACTGCTTCGCCGCCAAAGCGTTTTACGCCCAGACGTTTAGCTTCTGAATCGCGACCGTTACGAGTCGAGCCGCCAGCCTTTTTGTGTGCCATTAATCCGCTCTCCTAACTTAAGCGCTGATGCCGGTGATTTTAACGTCAGTGAACCACTGACGGTGGCCCTGCTGCTTACGGTAGTGCTTACGACGACGAAACTTAACAATCTTAATCTTTTCGCCACGACCGTGAGCAACGACTTCAGCTTTGATCTTACCGCCATCGACGAAAGGAACGCCGATTTTGATATCTTCGCCATTAGCGATCATCAGAATCTGGTCAAACTCAACCGCTTCACCAGTTGCGATGTCCAGCTTTTCCAAGCGAACGGTTTGACCTTCGCTTACTCGGTGTTGTTTACCACCACTTTGGAAAACCGCGTACATATAAAACTCCGCTTTCCGCGTGCTCACTTATTCAGTACAGAGCGCGCTATAAATATTCACAATAGGGCGCGAATTCTACGCAATAATCCCGCTCATGACAAGAGCATAATAGGGAAGCAAGGTGAAAAAAGAAGAAAAAAAACACAGTTTCTTTCCCGACGTTTATCTGGACCGTTTTTCAAGTACAATCAAGCTGACAGTTACCGCCATGTACCGATGTGAGCCGCGATCTCATCGCGGTGAAGAGAAACACAGCTGAAAAAAATACAATGAACCTAGAGCAAATTACTGAGTTAGCCGCGCAAGATATGGCGGCCGTGAACGCAACAATTCTTGAACAGTTGAATTCCGATGTCACGCTCATCAATCAACTTGGCTACTACATTATCAGCGGTGGCGGTAAGCGCATTCGTCCGATGATCGCCGTTCTGGCGGCACGGGCACTGCACTACCAGGGTGATAAGCATATTACCGTAGCTGCCCTGATTGAATTCATCCATACAGCTACTTTGCTGCATGATGATGTGGTGGATGAGTCGGATATGCGTCGTGGCAAGGCAACCGCTAACGCGGCGTTTGGCAATGCAGCCAGCGTGCTGGTCGGTGATTTCATCTACACACGTGCCTTCCAGATGATGACCAGCCTGGAATCGCTCCGCGTATTGGCAGTGATGTCTGAAGCAGTCAATGTGATCGCTGAAGGTGAAGTGCTGCAATTGATGAACGTGAACGATCCAAATATCACTGAAGAAAGCTATATGCGGGTTATCTACAGCAAGACTGCCCGTCTGTTTGAAGCAGCAGCACTGTCTACCGCAATCCTTTCGGGGGCCAACGAAGCAGAAGAGAAGGCGCTACAAGACTATGGCCGCTATCTCGGCACTGCATTCCAGTTGGTGGATGATCTGCTCGATTACAGCGCAGACGGCGTTACGCTGGGGAAAAATACCGGTGATGACCTGAATGAAGGCAAACCAACATTGCCTTTATTACATGCGATGCATAACGGCAGTGCGGAGCAATCCGCCATGATCCGAGGAGCAATTGAACAGGGAAATGGCCGCCATCTTCTGGAGCCGGTGCTTGCTGCCATGCAGGCGTGTGGTTCACTCACCTACACACGTCAACGTGCAGAGGAAGAAGCGGACAAGGCAATCGCCTCGTTACAGGTTCTGCCGGAGTCAGTTTATCGTTCCGCGCTGGAAGGATTAGCACACCTTGCAGTACAACGCGATTTTTAAGAAATCAAAATTTCCATATATTCAAAATAAGCCTGCTATGCAGGCCTATTCATTCCCTTTCCTAATGAGTTGCTACCTCTGTTTACCGTAAGGCGACAGATGTGACGATATACTCATTGCCAGATAATCCCGAAAACACACTCAAGATTCGGCTTCAAAGCGTCAAAATAGCCGTTCACGTCAGAGAAGAATGAAAGCAGAACTGCCAATTTTGCCAGGCCACGCTATTTATTCTTTTCGGCGATCCAAGTCAGCAGACTGCCCACTCCTTCGCGCATCAAATACGCCATCACCCTCCCCCGTTCACTGTCCGATAGGTGGTAATAGTATTCAATCCACACCGCCAGCGGATCCTGACGTTCAGCTTCATAGGCGGCCGGATCTTCCCGTAAAATCAAAAGATTTTTGACGCCGGTCGGCAAGCTGTCGACATGATATTCCAATGCCTTTCCCTGAACACCTTTGCGACGGCGACTGACCCAGCCTTCACGCCGGGCCATTAAGTTGATTCCTTGTGTAGAGGAAGGCAATCCTGCGATACCTGTAAGCTCCTTGGCAGCAAACCACTCGTTTTTCATAGCCATTATCTCGGGACAATAGTGTGGCAATACGCATTTTTCAGAAACCATAAGATATTTTTTAGAAACTTAATGGTATTCTGGTTTCCGAATAAGCATTTCATGTTGTTCAAACGATTAATTCTGACCCGTTAGTTATACCACTAACAGAACTTTCTCTTATCAAAAAAGGAATGTAAATATGAATTCAAGGAATCCGGATTGGCATCCAGCAGACGTTATCGCCGCATTGAAGAAAAGAGGCACCACTTTGGCAGCGGTTTCACGTGAGGCTGGGCTGAGTTCCTCTACACTGGCAAACGCGCTGTCACGCCCGTGGCCTAAAGGAGAGTGGTTAATTGCCGATGCACTAGACGTTCATCCGGCGGAAATTTGGCCGAGTAGGTATTTTGATCCACACACGCATCATCTGCTGGATCGGAAAAGCCGGATCAAATCATGAAAAAAAAGCCGCTGGAATACATTCCGGCGGCTTATGTTTTTCAATCGTATTGGGTGGATTACTTATTGATAAATTTTTCGCCCAGTTCGATATCGTTATGCAATACATCCAACATTTCGTTCAGTGCTTTTTGTTCGAAAACACTCAACTTACCAATATCTTGGCGTTCTTCTATACCATTTTTACCCAGCAACAGCGGTTGTGCAAAGAAACGGGCATACTTGCCATCACCTTCAACATAAGCACACTCAGTCACGCCCTTCTCACCGCTCAGGGCACGGACCAGTGACAGGCCAAAACGTGCAGCAGCCTGCCCCATGGAGAGAGTTGCAGAACCACCACCCGCCTTGGCTTCAACCACTTCGGTCCCAGCATTCTGGATGCGTTTGGTTAAATCAGCCACTTCCTGATCGGTGAAGCTGACGCCAGGTATCTGAGAAAGTAACGGCAGAATTGTCACGCCAGAGTGGCCACCGATGACTGGTACATTCAGCTCTTCAGGCTGCTTGCCTTTCAATTCAGCAACAAAGGTATTAGAACGAATGATATCCAGTGAAGTCACGCCAAACAGTTTGTTCTTATCGTAAACACCCGCTTTCTTCAAAACTTCAGCAGCAATAGCAACCGTGGTGTTCACCGGGTTGGTGATGATACCGATGCATGCCTTAGGACAGGTTTTGGCTACCTGCTCGATCAGATTACGCACGATTCCAGCATTTACGTTGAACAGATCAGAACGATCCATGCCTGGTTTACGAGCGACACCCGCAGAAATCAGCACCACATCCGCACCATGCAAGGCTGGCGTAGCATCTTCGCCACTGAACCCTTTGATTTTAACAGCAGTTGGGATATGGCTAAGGTCAACGGCAACGCCTGGGGTAACAGGAGCAATGTCGTAGAGGGAGAGTTCTGAACCTGAAGGAAGCTGGGTCTTGAGTAGAAGGGCGAGGGCCTGGCCAATACCGCCAGCAGCACCGAGAACTGCAACTTTCATCCTATACTCCTTTATTATCTCAAATATAAAAGTGCCGTGAATTCTATGGTTTCGGACCTTAATTTATCACACCTTTAAAAACAACCTATTAACAGTCCATTTTAGATCTGGCGCAATAAAATGACCGATTTCGCAGTTATTGTAGAGTAATTAGCTTACGCATTAAGGGCATAGCGCACATTAATCGGAAATAGTGCGGGGCTCTTCACGGTCACGTTAACCGACAGTTACATTACACCCTTACATAACATCAGAACAACATCATTTTAATAACATTTTCGTTACCGAAGAGGTAATTCGCCTTCCTGACTAAAAGGCATATTCATTAGTTCGAGGTTTTGTTAAAATGCTATTTTCCCCATACAATCCGCGCAATTTACTTTCTCTACCTCCTCCTGTATTGCATAAAAATGCATTTATATGCATAATAATTAACTCCCTTGTCAACATTATTCCACGGTGCAAAATGCGAAATCCCGCAAAGCAGGAAGATCTGATCAAAGCGTTCAAAGCGTTATTGAAAGAGGAAAAATTCAGTTCTCAGGGTGAGATCGTTTTGGCGCTGCAAGAAGAAGGCTTCGAAAACATCAACCAGTCCAAAGTATCACGCATGCTCACCAAATTTGGTGCAGTTCGCACGCGTAATGCAAAAATGGAGATGGTTTACTGTCTTCCGGCCGAGTTAGGTGTGCCTACCACCACCAGCCCGCTCAAAAACCTGGTGCTGGATGTCGACCATAATGATGCGGTGGTAGTGATCCATACCAGCCCCGGCGCAGCACAGCTGATTGCTCGACTATTAGACTCGCTGGGTAAATCTGAGGGGATCCTTGGCACCATTGCGGGGGACGATACCATTTTTGTCACGCCAGCCAGTACATTTACCGCGCGGCAACTCTTTGAAGCGATTCTCTCGCTATTTGAACAAGAACTTTGATTTTCAGTAAGCTGGTAGCGTGCGGTTAGCTTCCGCATGCTGTTGGCATAGGGCTCTCTGAAGGCATCACGCTAGCGCACAAAATCTCTGAATTGATGGGTTTGGAAGCTCCCCCAATTAAGCGTAGCCTGATTAGACTCTATATCTGCAGGCCATAATTTCCCGCTTTTATCTTCTCCGAATACATCTAAGGCAAAGTAGCCACAACTTACTCATAGGATCTCAGCATGTTTAAAACTGCCCGTCAGGCCATCCTCGGTAAAGTTCAACGAAATTTTTAATTTCGTCAGAAGCCGCGGCTGTAAAACTTCGCACTTTAAGTCAAAAATACCCATCCTATTGAAATCAATTAACTTGAAGACAAACTGAGCGCTTTTTGAGCGTTTTTTATTCTCTTCAGTTATTAGCAACAGCCTCTTACCAACAAAAGTTTCACCAGAAATAATTAGTCAGCTATTAATTTTGATGGTTACTAGGTGTATACTCATTTCTGTGACATAAATCACGAATTGTTGAAACAAGAAAATAACCATAAAGAGGATTTATCATGAAAATCAGCACAGCAATAGCAACAATCAGCCTTATGTCTACCCTTTCTTTCGGCGCATTTGCCGCGCAATACATTGATGCATCACAGACCGGAAAACTCCAATCTGTGGGCACCATCACCGTCAGCGGCGTGGGTGGGACACCTTCCGATATTCGTCAGGAACTCTCAGCCAAAGCAGATGCTCAAGGGGCTACTGCATATAAGGTAATCGAACTCCGCAACAACAATAGCTACCACGCTACTGCTGAAGTTTATAAATAAATACGCCTATTGCGTTACGATTCTCCGCTGACAAAACAATATGTTATCGACGAAGGCCGCATTCGCGGCCTTAAATCTATCATTAAATCAGTAGGTTTCTTTCGGCTCAGCCTTGTTAGCCAAAGCAGCCAGCAGCTTGTCATGAATACCGCCAAAGCCACCGTTGCTCATAACCAGAATGTGATCTCCAGGTTGCGCGGCTTTCGCGATCATCTCCACCAGCGTATTCAAGTCGGAGCTCCAGTACGCCGGTTGTACACAGGCATCAGCTACCTCGGCGACCTGCCAGGGAATATGATGAGGCTGGAATAGGAAAACTTCATCGGCTCGTCCGAGCGAAGGAGCCAGTTCATTTTTGCTTATCCCCATTTTCATGGTGTTTGAACGAGGTTCCAATACAGCCAGAATACGCGCGGTGCCGCCAACCTTCCCACGCAACGCAGCCAGCGTCGCCAAAATAGCGGTAGGATGATGGGCGAAATCGTCATAAACCGTCACGCCGTAAGCCTCACCGCGTAACTCCAAGCGGCGACGCGCATTAATAAAATCACCCAATGCACGGCAGGCATCAGCAGGTTGAACACCTACATGGCGTGTGGCTGCGATCGCCATCAAACCATTATGCATGTTGTGTTCACCAACCAGAGCCCATTTAACTTCCCCCACCTTATTACCGTCAAGGAACACTTCGTAGTGGCTGGCATCTGTTGTCATTTTCTGCGCCCGCCAAGCTCCTTCCTCGCCAATCCACTCTTGCTCACTCCAGCATCCCATTGCCATCACCTGTTTCAGATGCGTGTCGTTTTCCGGCAGGATTATCTTCCCTTGACCAGGCACTAAACGCACCAGATGGTGGAACTGTTTCTGGATGGCTTTCAGATCGTCGAATATATCAGCGTGATCGAACTCCAGGTTATTCATGATCAGCGTACGTGGGCTGTAGTGAACAAACTTTGAACGTTTATCGAAGAAGGCGCAGTCATACTCGTCCGCTTCAATAACAAAGAATGGGCTGTTGCCGAGACGGGCAGAAACCTCAAAATTACCGGGTACTCCCCCAATCACAAACCCCGGCTGGTAGCCACAAGCCTCCAGTATCCAGGTTGCCATACCGGCGGTGGTGGTTTTACCGTGTGTACCCGCAACCGCCAGCACCCAACGATCGCGCAGTACATAATCATGCAACCACTGAGGGCCGGAAACGTAGGGTATGCTCCGTTCAAGAACCGCTTCCACGCAGGGATTACCACGGCTCATCGCATTGCCAATGATCACCAGGTCCGGTGCCGGATCCAGTTGTTCAGGATCGTAGCCTTGGATCAGATCGATCCCCTGATTTTCCAGCAGTGTACTCATTGGAGGATAGACGTTAGCATCTGACCCGGTAACCTCATGTCCGAGCGAACGTGCCAGCATAGCGAGCCCGCCCATAAAGGTGCCACAGATCCCAAGAATATGTATGCGCATTAGGTTTCTCATTTGAGTGCATCGATTTAGTGCTTATTCTAGCGCTCCGAATCCGTTAGAAGAAATGGATTTGCCTATGAATGGCGAGTTGCTTTGGGCTACACTGCTTACGAAAACGTTGGCGGTATGTTAACAAACCGCTTTCCATCCGTAGATTCAGGGATTGTGTCATGAAAACGTTAGGCGAATTTATCGTCGAGAAACAGCACGACTTCTCTCACGCCACCGGCGAGCTGACTGCGTTACTTTCTGCAATTAAACTGGGTGCCAAGATCATCCACCGTGATATCAACAAAGCAGGTCTGGTTGATATTCTGGGCACCAGCGGTATTTCAAACGTACAGGGCGAAGTTCAGATGAAACTGGACCTGTTCGCGAATGAAAAACTAAAAGCCGCTTTAAAAGCACGAGGGGAAGTTGCAGGTATCGCTTCTGAAGAAGAAGACGATATTGTGATTTTCGACGGGGAGCGGGCTGAGAATGGTAAGTACGTAGTTCTGATGGATCCGTTGGATGGCTCGTCAAACATTGACGTCAACGTCTCGGTCGGGACGATTTTCTCTATCTACCGTCGCATTACTCCCGTTGGTATTCCTGTCACCAAAGAAGATTTCCTGCAGCCAGGCAGTGCACAGGTGGCAGCCGGTTACGTGGTTTATGGTTCATCCACCATGCTGGTATATACCACTGGTTATGGCGTGCATGCCTTTACCTACGATCCGTCCCTGGGTGTGTTCTGCCTCTCGCATGAGAAAGTCCGTTTCCCGGAAAAAGCCTGCATGTATTCCATCAACGAAGGTAACTACATCAGGTTCCCGCTCGGGGTGAAGAAATACATCAAGTACTGCCAGGAACAAGATGAGGCAACCCATCGTCCTTATACATCACGCTATATCGGTTCTCTGGTTGCCGACTTCCATCGCAATCTGTTGAAGGGCGGCATTTATATTTATCCAAGCACCGCCAGCCACCCGAAAGGTAAACTGCGCCTGCTGTATGAGTGCAACCCGATGGCCTTCCTGGCTGAACAAGCCGGTGGCAAAGCCAGCGACGGTAAAGACCGCATTCTTGATATCGTGCCGGAGGAGCTGCACCAACGCGCCCCGTTCTTCGTCGGTACAAAATCAATGGTTGAAGACGCCGAACGCTTTATTGCCGACTTCCCGGACAAATAAAGCCATCAGCACTGGGTTCGGCATGCCGAACCCAGTGCTGTATTGTTGAATTAGCTATCAGTTGCTGTGTTAAGCGCCCAATCGAAAGCCCCTCTTCAAAAACATAGTCGTTATGCCTATCCCAGTCGTTAAATGCCGCGATAGCGTACATTCAGTACGTACCATGCGGCAATGCAGCGGGTTTATGCCCCCGAATAAATGGGGTACTTTAGATCGGTTTTGACTATAATAACCGCCACCCCATTTCTGGTTTGATTAAAGGAAACCGACATGAGCTTGAATCTGGTCCCTGCTGGCAAAGACCTGCCGGAAGACATCTACGTAGTTATCGAAATCCCAGCCAACGCTGACCCAATCAAATATGAAATCGATAAAGAAACTGGTGCGTTGTTCGTTGATCGTTTCATGTCTACCGCGATGTTCTACCCGTGCAACTATGGTTACATCAACCACACGCTGTCACTGGATGGCGATCCGGTAGATGTACTAGTACCAACCCCATACCCGCTGCAACCAGGCTCAGTGATCCGCTGCCGCCCAGTTGGCGTTCTGAAAATGACGGATGAAGCTGGTGAAGATGCAAAACTGGTTGCCGTACCGCACAGCAAACTGAGTAAAGAGTACGATCACGTAAAAGACGTGAACGACCTGCCAGAACTGCTGAAAGCGCAGATTGCCCACTTCTTTGAGCACTACAAAGATCTGGAGAAAGGCAAGTGGGTGAAAGTGGAAGGTTGGGCAGACGCCGCAGCAGCCAAAGCTGAAATCATCGCCTCTTTCGAACGCGCGAAGAAGTAATTCCCGCCGGTTCAGATAAAAATACACCGCTCATTGAGCGGTGTATTTTTACTACTTTTCATCAAGGCGTTTCAGCCAGTCACCGCTCTCAATCCGCGGGAAACCGTCTACCTTGTGTTTATACAGGTAGATCCACGCACTACCATAAGGCGTCTGAATTAGTTCGCGCTTATAGTCCTTGGTATTACTTTTCAATTCATCCAGCTCAGCCAGAATCGATGAGTTAATACGGTACACCTCACAGTGTACAGTTCCCTCTCCAGGGATCGCCGCCGGGTAATGGCCCAGATCATAAATCTGATAGCCCTCTAACTCATGTTCTCCCAGCCATTGGGCGTTGGTCATCCAATGACTGTTCCCCTGCTTGCGTCGTAAACTGCCGTAGACAATTATTCGCATAGCTCAAAACTCAAACTGATAAAGCACATCAAGTGCCTGATTTAATCCAGACACCGCTTCCAGATACAGCCTAGGCATCAGGCGGTATCGCAACGTTAACGTAGCCAACGAGTCGAATATCCCCACCCCATATTTTACTTGTAAGCCAGGGAGGACATAGCCGCTCACCACTACCTGAGAGCTGTCGCCAACTCCCTCGGTATCAAGGGCCAGGTTACTTACGCCAAACGCTTCGCCGATTTTACCCACAAGTTGACCACTTTGTGCAACCCCCATGCCAATTAACATTGAAGTCATCGCATTACCATCTGCACCTGTGCTGCCTAAACCTTGGCCACGCAGCAGGTAAGACAAAGCCGCCTGTTGAGACATCGCCGGATCTGAGAACACCTCAAGCCTTGGTGCATCAGCCATTCCAGTCACTCGCACCCCGGCTGTCACACCATCCTGCGTTGCGTCCGGGTTACGAACCGCCTCAATATTCAGCAAGGGCTGGTCTGGCGGACCAGAGAACAACAGTTGGCCTTTTCGCACGATCAGATCCTGACCGTATGCATGGAATCGCCCGGACGGGATATCAATATGACCGTTCAAGCCCAATCCATTCCTATCCTGAATGACTCGGAGATTGCCGCGCAGACGAGCTTTCAGACCAAAAGCATCTAGGCGAACGTCGTCGCCAACACGAACCGTCAAGTTACTATTAATCGAGATCCCTGCCGACGCAGGTTGGATCGGTTTAAGTTGATTGTTAAGCATCACCTCGTCAGGAGAAATGCCCACCGCGCTTTCAGGCAGTTCCTGTACCGTGATCCGCGCCCATGGAATATCCACGGACCCATTGAGTGAGAATAACTGTGGTGTCGCCTCAAATAGCAGGTCAGGCGACACGTCTATTCTGACCATCGGCGGAATTGTTACACGCAGCCTATCACCTTTGGCCGCAATATGCGCCTGCCAGGCATTGATATCTCGCCAGTCTGCTCCACCGGCGAGATTAAGTTGCCCATGCGTGGTGGCTAGCAACCCCTCAAGGGTCGAGGTCATGCCGTTAAAGTTGAGCACCAGGCGGCCTTCGGTCATATCGAAAGGCATCCAGTGGCCAACAATCCCTACCTTATCCAGTGCCAAGCGGCCAAATACCAATGGATTACGCGCATTTCCCCCCAACTGTAGATTGGCATTCAGCATCCCGGTAGCTTTCTCACCTTGAGTGAGTATCGGGTTGAGCAGTGCCAATGAAACATTGGTGATATTCACATTACCGCTGATAGCACGGCGGGCCTGTGGATCGGTAATTTGAATATTGCCGTTAAACTGCCCATTATTAGCCAGCTTAATCAGCCAATCTGCCTGAGCGCGGCCATTGTTCAAACCGGCATTGAGGTTTAACGTATCAAAGGCAATCGGCAACGCGCTCCCCTGAACCTGCTGAACCACCTTAACACCATTACCCACCAGCGAAACTCTCGCCTGCGGCAATGCCCCCCCTGGTTGCCAACTCACGTCGGCACGGCCACTGAATACACCACTCATCGTGGTTTCAGGCCCAAGGAACGGTTTGATCATGGCCAAATCAAAGCGGTTTAGCACCACATTCGCCTGGCCACTGGCACCGGCTTCGATGGTTCTCGGCACACATAATTCAGCATCGGGGTTCACCCAGCAATGGGGACCAACGCTGATCCTCTGCTGCGCATTCAGGTAGTCCAACGCGATGGAACGAGTTAAGCGCCATTCACCTACTGGTGTGTCGAAGCGAGTATTGTTCAGGTTACCGCGCCAACGTTGTTGTGAGCGATCAAAACTCCCTTCCAAGGCCAATTGCCCAGATACGGGTTTACCTTCAACATTTAATTGCAGCCGATGCTGGCGCTCGCTGCCTCTGACGTCCAGCGTCAATAGACCAACATGCAACGCATCCTGCTTCAGTTGTTCAACCCGTACCGCCAGTTTCCCCTGAACCTGATCGCTAGAACGAACATCACCGTCTATCTTCACCCGATTGATATGGAGTGCCTGCCATTGCAGGCCTGTTGCGGTGAGATCTGCCAGTAACTGTGGTGCCTGCAGATTGCCACGCAGTTTCAACAGCCCTCTGACATTGCCTGCCAACCCCGGTAAAGCACCATCAAGTTGGGGGGCATTGACCGTAGCATCCAGTGCCCAATTCCTTTCATCTAACTGGCCTTTTACATTGAGTGTATTGCGCCCCAGAGCCAAGTCGATACCAGGTATTGTCCACTGCCCGGCAGCATTCCCACTCAGTGAACCCCGTGCAAAGACTTTGTTTTGCTTCACATTGCCATCGAGCTGCAGCGTTGGTACCTGCAGTTGCCAACTACCGCCGTGCAGGCTACCACGGGTTGTTATTTTACCCTCAAGACGTGCAGGCCATTCCGGCCATTGCCTAGCGGTATTAATACCGCTCAGCGTCAGCTGTGATGTCCAGCTTATCGCTTTACTCCAGTCCACCAACGCCGTGAGATCGGTATTCCCTTCCAAAGCTGCCACGCGCAAGCGTTCAAGCCTGAATTGCTCAAGGTTACCTTTACCATCCAGCGTCAACACCGCAGGTGGCAGATCCTGGCCTTTAATATCAGCTCGGGTAGACAACGCATAATCCGCAGCTTTACCGTTAAAACGCAGGCGTAAATCATTAACCTGATACTGTGCTTCACCCACCAGAGGCCATTTAAGTTGTTTGCTTTGCAGCGTCAGCAGTAATGGTAACCCCGCTTCAGCCAGTTGGGTTTGCCCATCAAGTTGTGCACTGACGGGCCCTGAGAGATTAAGCGCCACGTTCAGCTCTTTGCGCAGCGCCCCACCGATGTTCAGTTTTACCTTCTCGCCTTTCAGCGGATCGATATTCAGCGTGCCATTAGCCGTCATATCCACGGGCCAATTACCAGCCAGTGTTACCTGACCTTTGGTGAACACTGTGCCCTGTGGCGATCTCACCTCCAAACGATCCACCTGAACATCCTGATCTTTGGTGCTCCCCTGTAGTACTAACCGAGTGATGGCCACATCCGTGTCACCGGTCAAATGCAACTGATCACCGCTGATTTCCTCAATGGTTACATCAAGCGGCAGGTGAATATCCGAGAGTGGCGGTAATAGAGGTTTGGCAAACAGCGCCTTCAACGTTTCGCCCAACGGTTTTTCTGCCGTTGGCGGCGTTAACGTGACCTTCTTTTCTTTCGTACTGGTAACCGGTTGAATCACTTCTGGCAAAGGATTGACCGGTGTCTTCGGCAAGGCGATCAGTAAAGCACGAACATTGGTTGGCATCAGGGTGAATGCACGTTGCTGCCAGTGCGCACCGGAACTGAATTCTCCAAGTGAAATCGCTGTACCGTCGACATTGACGTTGACGTTATTCAAAGCCAACTTACGTAAGGTAATCGGATAAGGAGTGCTGAGGTTGGTGAGCGGCGCACTCTCTTCTACCTCGGGTGCAGAAGGCGTCATTTCGGCAGTTTTCACAACCACATCAACATCCTGTGCAGTGAGCGCATTGATGCACAAGGCGCTGTGTCTTAAACAGGAAAGATCGAGCGAGAGATGGAATTGCTCAGCATTAACCGAAACCCCCGGCATCTGGTATTTCACGCCTTTTAGCGTCAAATCGCGCCAACCACCGCTAACAGCGGCAATTTCCAACCCAGGAACCCAGCGTGTGGCCGCATTGATGACCATGTGCAGGCCGGAAGTCGTACCAAGCAGAAACGCCACCGTACCAATCAGTAACAACAGCAGGATCAAAAACCCCAAACAGCATTTTTTTATCAGGCTCATAGTTCAGGCCCCAAACCGATATAGAACTGCACGCCGTGAGTTTCTTTATCACCAATCGGTGCTGCGATGTCCAGTTTCACTGGCCCTACCGGCGACTGCCAGCGAACCCCTACCCCAGCACCGGTTTTGAAATCGCTATCCTTGATATCGTTAACCGCCTGCCCAGAGTCAACAAATACCGCCCCCCACCAGCGGCCAGTAACGTTATACTGATATTCCAGTGAGCCCGTCATCATTTTGGATGCGCCAGTCAGCTTACCATCATCCCCGCGAGGGGAAATGCCTTGGAATTTGTACCCACGGATGCTGCGGTCGCCACCGGCGAAGAACCGTAAATCTGGTGGCACTTTGTCAAAGTCATTGGTTTCGATCCATCCTACCTGCCCGCGTGCCACAAAACGGTTTTTCTCACCCAAGGTGCGGATCCATACGTTCTGCGCCTGCATCAGGGCAAAATCGACCCCTGAGCCCCAAGTCGTATCAGAGACATCAAGAGAATAGCGTTGGCTATCACCCCACACCGGCATCAGGCCGCCACGTGAGCGCGTCCGGTTAAACGTCACTCCTGGATAAAGCAGCATGGTAGTATTGGTGACAGTCCCTTGCGTAAAATGGTCCAGACGCCAACTTAAGTTCAACGCACGCTGCCAGCCACTGGAAAGATCCCAGTTGCGTGAGACCACCAATTTGGTGCTGTCAGATTTGGTGTCGTTGAGATCGGTTCGTTTGAAACCACCCTGCAGAAGGTAATACTGCTCTAATGGGCTGCGCAGCAAAGGTATTCTGTAGGTAAGATCCAACTGCTGTTCCGGCGCAGAAATACTGGCCGTCGTTGCCAGGCTGTGGCCTCGATCATTTAACCAAGGCTTTCTCCAGGTTCCCCGCACCCGTGGACCGATATCGGTAGAAAAACCGCCCCCCAGTTCCACAATGTTACTGTTACGCGGTGTCACTAATGCATCTAGCGGCAAAATCCGCTTCTCTTGGGCATCGCTGAAATCCGGCGAGACCACCACAGAGTTAAACCAATTGGTAGCAGAAAGACGGCGATTCAGCTCAGCCAGATCGTCTGAGCTGTAATAGTCCCCCTGATGAAAGGGCACCAGATTTTGCAGGTAGTCTTCACGGATTTGCGAACCCTTAAACTTTACCTTGCCGAAGTGATAGCGCTCACCACTATCGAAATCAATATCCCAGAACGCTTTATGCAGCTCCTTCGCTACACCAAGCTGGCTCTTGACCATATTCGCATCAAAATAGCCTTTACGCAGGGCAAGCCCAGTCATCGAGCTTTTTAAGCCATCATATTTACCATGGTTGAGAATGTCGCCAATAGCTGGGCGGCTGGTTTTGACCAGCCGAAGGTAGTCTTCGTCAGTTCTCGCGCCACCCTGTAGGGCAATATTCACCCCGGCAATGCGAACAGGCTCGCCAGGATCGACTTTAGCGCGCAACACTGGTCGCGAAAGCTCTGGGCGATCGTCGAAGGTGAAATCGATAATTGGCTCGTAGTAACCAAGTGGCCGCAATCCCTGGCGGATAGCGGCATCTACACGCGCACGAAAGCGCCCTTCGGCATTAACCTCTTCAGGTGTGATCGACGAAAGACGCACACGAACGTTTCTTTCCAATTCTCCACTCAGGCCTTCAACCTGAAGCCGCACATTCGCCGCAAACACCGAGGGCGTAACGAATAGCGCACATAAAACGCAAAGGACACGGTATCGCGGCACAGGTTCTCCTCAAAAATATTCTACTTTCCTGTCAGTACCTTTGCTCTGGTGCTGGGGCATGCTTTGCGCTTTTTGGATAGCCACCCTTTAGAGCTTTACTCCAGACGCTGCCTATCCGGCAACTTCTGTTACCGAAAACAAGACGCATTCTTGGCTTTTTACGCCCAGAATAGTGCGTTAAGCTTATACATGAATGCAACATATGACTTATTGTGGGCAAAGAAATGACCAGATACAACTGACAAGCGCCCCTCTCAGGTCGATTATTATTGTGACAACAGGAGTCTACCTTGGTGCAATCTTTTGATAAATCTCAAAACGTCGATCAGGCAAGTGCGCTACCAGGCCGTTCAACGCCGATGCCTGTCGCCAGCATTAACCAGGTAACCGGCAATTCCATGACTATGGTGCCAGAAGGAATGGAAACGGCAATCTTCGGAATGGGTTGCTTCTGGGGAGTTGAGCGTTTGTTCTGGCAACAGCAAGGGGTTTACAGCACTGCAGCAGGTTATAGCGGTGGCTACACGCCAAATCCGACTTATCGCGAAGTCTGCAGTGGCCAAACTGGTCATGCGGAAGTGGTGCGCGTGGTGTTCGATCCCAATGTAACCAGCTACCCGCATCTACTGCAGGTATTCTGGGAGAATCATGATCCAGCACAGGGCATGCGCCAGGGGGGAGATATCGGCACCCAGTATCGCTCTGCCATTTATTATGCCAATGCCGAGCAACAGGCCGAAGCGGAGAACAGCCTGCGACGTTTCCAGCAGGCGATGGATCAGGCAGGCGACAAGCGGGCAATCACAACAGAGATCGCTCCGGCCCGGCCTTTCTTCTATGCGGAAGACGACCACCAACAATATCTGCATAAGAATCCGGGGGGCTACTGCGGTCTAGGTGGCATTGGAGTCTGCCTGGCACCACAAGGTTAACCTGTTAATTTTTAACCACTGGCGGCCCTCACAGGGCTACTGCTATACTGTGACGGGTCGCTTCTGCGGCTCTGATTTTTTAAAGCTCAGGTGTGTGCGGTAATTTGCGCCCCCTGCAATTCTTTTTAGACACTGTGTTACCCCTCCGAAAGATCGCCGTCATCCCGTCGGCACGAATGGATAGACTATGTTAAACAGTATTTTACTGATTCTTTTTCTGATTGCAGTGAGTGCGTTTTTCTCGCTTTCAGAAATTTCTTTAGCAGCTTCACGCAAAATCAAACTCAAATTGATGGCAGACGAAGGTAACGTTAATGCCACCAAAGTATTAAAACTCCAGGAAACACCGGGACTCTTCTTTACCGTAGTGCAAATCGGCCTCAACGCCGTAGCCATCCTTGGCGGTATCGTCGGTGATTCGGCGTTTTCTCCCACCTTTGAATTGCTGTTTGATCGTTTCATGCCCCATGAACTCTCTGAACAAGTCAGCTTTACCTGTTCGTTTGTACTGGTAACCAGCATGTTCATCCTGTTTGCGGATTTAACCCCGAAGCGCATCGGTATGATTGCACCAGAGACGGTTGCCGTCCGGATCATCAACCCGATGCGTTTCTCGATCATGATCTTCCGGCCACTGGTGTGGTTTTTCAACGGCATGGCAAACCTGATCTTCCGTTTGTTCAAGCTGCCGATGGTGCGCAAAGACGACATCACTTCCGACGATATCTATGCGGTAGTGGAAGCCGGAGCTCTGGCTGGGGTTCTGCGCAAACAGGAGCATGAACTGATAGAAAACGTGTTCGAACTGGAGTCACGTACGGTGCCGTCTTCGATGACCTCCCGCGAAAGCGTTATCTATTTCGACCTGCGCGAAAGCGAAGAGAGTATCAAAGAGAAGATCTCCACTCATCCGCACTCTAAGTTTCTGGTATGCGACGGCCATATCGATCAGGTAGTAGGCTACGTTGATTCCAAGGATTTGCTGAACCGCGTACTGGGTAACCAAAGTCTGGTTCTGAGCAGTGGTGTGCAGATCCGCTCAGCGCTGATTGTCCCGGATACTCTGACATTATCAGAAGCGCTGGAAAGCTTTAAAACCGCAGGTGAAGACTTTGCAGTAATACTCAATGAATATGCGCTGGTTGTCGGTATCATTACTCTAAACGACGTGATGACTACGTTGATGGGTGATTTGGTTGGTCAAGGCCAGGAAGAGCAGATCGTTGCTCGTGACGAAAGCTCTTGGTTGATTGAGGGGGGCACTCCTATTGAAGACGTGATGCGCGTCTTGCATATCGATGAGTTCCCTCAGGCAGGCAACTACGAGACCATCGGCGGATTCATGATGTATATGCTGCGTAAGATCCCGAAACGCACCGATTTCGTTAAATATGCTGGATACAAGTTTGAAGTTGTTGACATCGACAGCTATAAAATTGACCAATTGCTGGTCACACGTCTCAGCGATAAACCTTCAGTAGTGTTATCCAAGGCTTCGGAAGAAACACCCCAGGCTTAAATGCCCTAAGACTGAAACATCAGCGGCCCCATCAGGGCCGCAATTATTCTGTTATGCAGGTACTTCAGTCGCGTTTCATCCCATCTCTGCTTGCAGTAACAAAACTTGCCGATTGACCTCTGTCATCACATTGAAGTGGCGCTTGTCACGGATCTTCGGCAACAGTATTTTTCCTTTGTCGAATTCAAACGCCCCAACGTCCTTGATGTACAAACGCCCCCGGAACAGGGTTTTTACATACATAGCGACTTTAAGTGGGTTATAACGCTGGAAGATTCTCATTATTTTACTCTCCTCCCAATGGATCCATGCATTCAGCAAGCGGCCAAAGTGGCGGCTTCTATGGCCTGAACGCAACTTGATTGCTTCTCAATAGACCTAGTAAAGACTATTTTGTTCAAGTCCGCTCGGATTACCGCACTGGATTTACACTTCCTGACAGAATTGTATGTAATATTTTTTTATTTTTTCAGTATATATATTCAAAAAAAGCATATTTAGGGTAAGAGAGCAAAACTGCGATCGTGCTGACAAGACAGACCTCCGATGACCACCTATGCTTTAGACACCTGAGTAATACCCATGTGATTACCCTTTGCAGGAGAGTGCATGAAAAGAAGTAGCATGCTAATGATATCGCTGCTGTTAGTCCCAATGCTGGCCTGTGCCCACAACTTCCAGCTTCAGCAGCGCCTGCCACCTATTGGTGTCAGCGACAAAGGAGAGTTGAATTACGCCAATGAGGCATTCAGCTACCAAGACTGGAATAGCGCACAACTCGTTGGAAAAGTGCGAGTGATACAGCATATTGCTGGTCGTACCTCTGCCAAAGACCTGAACGCTCCACTCATCGAAGCCATCAAAGCGGCCAAGTTACCTCATGATCGTTACCAAACGACGACCATCGTGAATACCGACGATGCTATCGTCGGAACAGCGGTGTTTGTTCGTAGCAGTCTTGAAAGCAGTAAGAAAGAGTTTCCATGGTCGCAATTCATTGTCGACAGCAACGGCAACGTCAAAAAGGCGTGGGAGCTGCAACCGAAAAGCTCAGCAATTGTTGTATTGGATAAAGAGGGCAAAATTCAGTTTGCCAAGGAAGGGGCACTAACCCCACAAGAGGTGCAGCAGGTGATAGAAATGCTGCACCAATTGCTTAAATAATTACCAGACAATGTCCCGCACTTTTGTTGCGGGACACATGGCACTGGCTAAAACAGAGAAACGCGGAACCCAGGATTAAGGAAAGACTCACGGGGGTTATACTCTAGCGGCCTGCCCTGCCAATCACGAATGTGCGCCCCGGCAGCGACGGCTACCGCATGCCCTGCTGCGGTATCCCAGATGTTGGTTGGTCCAAAACGTGGATACAACTGTGCCTTACCTTCTGCCACCAGGCAAAACTTCAACGATGATCCGACAGCGATAGTTTGATGCTCGCCTAACTGTTGCAGGTAGTCCCTCAATTCATCATCGCTATGAGAGCGGCTGACCACTACCACTGGGGGTTGGGTGTTACTCACACCAATCTCACTGCGTCGTCCCCCCTCCTCCTTCCATGCCTTACCGCGGTCAGCCAGATACAGCACATCCAGCACAGGGGCATAGACGACGCCCATCACAGCTTCACCTTCCTCGATCAACGCAATATTTACGGTAAATTCACCATTACGATGCAGAAACTCTTTGGTACCATCGAGTGGATCCACCAGCCAGTAACGGCTCCAGTTACGACGGATTTCCCAAGCTTGGGGATCCTCTTCTGACAGTAACGGTATATTGGGTGTCAGTTTCTCCAAACCGCATTTGATAATATGGTGCGCGGCCAGATCGGCGGCGGTAACCGGAGAGTCGTCTTTTTTCGTCACTATATCAATCGGTTGCTCGCCGTTATATACCGCCATAATCGCCGCTCCCGCATCACGGGACAGTTGGCAAATCTGCTCTATCATCGTCCACCTCTGACATTCAGTTCCGAGGGAAATTTCCCCAGCTATAAGCTGTGCTGTTCGTTGACTATGATTGATATAGGCTAACTCACAAGTCGAAAGAGGTTGGGCCTATCTCATGCCCGCCCCGCTCAGTTTGTTTTGGGCACAGTCTAAATCGCAGCCTAGTTTTTTTTCTCTGGAATATCCATCTCAATCAGCCCAGCAGCGGTATTATCTCTAGTCTTTACCGTCGTAACGTTGCAAATCTCGGTACAACACTGGGTAATTACCTGCTGAACTTCACATTTTGATGATACGGTTGATGATAATTGCATTCTTTTCTAAGACCATTCTCAGATAATAATGAGATGGAGATAAACGATGACAAAGCATCCGCTTATATTTTCGGCCCTTACACTACTGATTTGCACTTCGGTAAAGGCTGCCACGGTTGACCTACGCGTGCTGGAAACTACAGACCTGCACAGCAATATGATGGACTTCGACTACTACAAGGATAAAGCTACCGATAAATTCGGCCTGGTCCGCACTGCCAGCCTGATCAAGTACGCGCGCGAGCAGGTAACCAATAGCGTTCTGGTTGATAACGGCGACATTATTCAAGGCAGCCCACTCGGCGACTATATGGCTGCCAAAGGGTTGAAACCTGGCGATATTCACCCCGTCTACAAGGCCATGAATACGTTGGACTATGCGGTAGGTAATATCGGCAACCACGAGTTCAACTACGGTCTAGACTATCTAAAAAACGCTATCGCAGGTGCCAAATTCCCCTACATCAACGCCAACGTTATTGATACCGCTACACAAAAACCTCTTTTCACGCCTTACATTATTGTCGATACCCCGGTAAAAGACCGTGACGGGGGATCGCACACTCTACGTATTGGCTACATCGGTTTTGTACCGCCCCAGATATTAGTCTGGGATAAAGCCAACCTGCAGGGAAAAGTAACGGTCAACGACATTACCGAAACCGCTAAACGCTATGTACCGGAAATGCGCAAACAGGGTGCCGATCTGGTCATCGCCATCCCCCACTCCGGTCTTTCCAGCGCACCTTATAAGGCAATGGCGGAAAACTCGGTTTACTACCTGAGCCAGGTTCCTGGCATAGACGCCATTATGTTCGGCCATGCCCATGCCGTTTTCCCTAGTAAGGATTTTGCCAATATTAAAGGTGCAGATATAGAAAAAGGCTTATTGAACGGCATACCGGCGGTAATGCCTGGACAGTGGGGCGATCATCTGGGCGTAGTAGATTTGCAGTTGAATAACGATGTCGGTAGTTGGATGGTGAGTTCGGCCAAAGCGCAAGCGTGGCCAATTTACGACACAGAAAACAAGAAATCACTGGTCTCGGAAGATGAAGCACTGGTGAAAGTACTGAAGGAGGATCACAAAGGGACTCGTGACTTTGTCAGCAAACCTATCGGCAAATCTGAAGGTAACATGTACAGCTATCTGGCCTTGATACAGGACGATCCTACGGTCCAGATCGTCAATAATGCGCAGAGAGCCTACGTTGAGCAATATATTCAGGGCGATCCGGATCTGGCAGATCTGCCGGTACTTGCCGCTGCCGCACCATTTAAGGTGGGTGGCCGCAAGAACGATCCAGCCAGTTTTACCGAAGTGGAAAAAGGCCAACTCACCTTCCGCAATGCGGCCGATCTCTACTTGTACCCAAATACCTTGGTCGTGGTTAAAGCCAGCGGTAAGGAAGTGAAAGAATGGCTAGAATGTTCAGCCGGGCAGTTTAATCAAATCGACATTAACAGCAGTGAACCGCAGGCGCTGATTAACTGGGAGGGTTTTCGCAGCTATAACTTCGATGTGATAGACGGAGTAAACTATCAAATTGACGTCAGCCAACCGGCCCGCTACAACGGGGAGTGTGAGCTGATTAATAACCAGGCTGAGCGCATCAAACAACTGACGTTTAACGGCAAGCCAATCGATCCAAATGCCACTTTCCTGGTGGCTACCAATAATTACCGCGCATACGGCGGCAAGTTTGCCGGTACAGGTGATAAACACATCGCTTTTGCTTCACCTGATGAGACGCGTTCTATACTGGCGGCTTACATCAGCGAGGAAACCAAGAAACACGGCGCGGTTCACCCGCAAGCGGACAACAACTGGCGTCTTGCCAATTTACACAGCACGAAGCCCCTAGATATTCGCTTTGAAACCTCTCCCAGCGAGAAAGCTGCGGCATTTATTAAAGAAAATGCCCAATACCCAATGAAACCAGTGGGTAACGACAGTATCGGATTTTCGCTGTATCAGATTGATTTACAAGACTAGTAATTGGCTTAATTCTACTGAGAGGGCGCCGTTAGGGCGCCCTTAATATGTGGCTATAACAGATTACAGAATTTCCAACAGCTCTACGTCAAACACCAGAGCACTGAATGGAGGGATAGAAGCACCCGCTCCGCGCTCGCCGTAAGCCAGATTGTGTGGAATATATAACTGCCATTTGGAGCCTACCGGCATTAGCGTTAACGCTTCGATCCAACCAGGGATCACGCCGCTGACCGGGAATTCAGCTGGCTGGCCACGCTCAACTGAACTGTCAAAGACCACGCCATTGACCAAACGGCCAGTATAATGCACGCGGACGCGATCCTGCCGTGATGGAATTGGGCCATTGCCCTGTTCCAATACGGTGAATTGCAGGCCAGACTCGGTAAGCGTCACTTCATCACGCTTGGCATTTTCATCCAGGAACTTCTGGCCTTCTACCGCCATCGCCTTCTGACGTTCAAGACGAACCGCATCTGCACGTTCGTGAATTTCGCGTAGTGCGCGATGGACCACATCTACCGGAACCGCCGGAGCATTCCCTTCCAGCGCGTCACGCAGGCCAGCCAGCAAAGCTTCTGGCTTTAAACCTTCCAGGCCGGATTCTTGCAATTGCTGACCAACCTGTAAACCAATCCCGTAACTTGCTTGCGCTTCAACGCTATCAAAAGAAGGGTTTGTCATGGGGGTTTTCCTTTAAGTCTGTAAAAATTCGAAGACGCAGCATAACAGCGCAAGAATGCCGGGTAAAATCTTGTGTAGAGAATGATGACTTTTGTCTTAGAAAAAGAAACAATAACCTTTTGTTAACGTTTGCTGTCACCATGTACTCTGCCAACCTGAATTGCAAACGGTTCGCGGGCGATTACTCGTCGGCTTTGAAGGTGTAGCCATACAAGCAGTATCTTTGTTTCCCGGAATAGAGGGATAAAGCCGACGTTGCAATATATAGTGAGGCTGGCGATACACCATTTATACAGTAGCAATTTTACGCAGTTGAAGAGAGGTTACCATGGGCAGAATCGCGCCCAGGAGAAGGAAAACCACCCCAGTCTACCAACCGCTGCTGCGAACTTGGCTTAACTTAAGCCAACGGTTGAAGCCGGACGCTGCACAGGAAGCAGCAGAGACGATTGAGGTGTCAGATTTACCGCCACCAAACAGTAAGGGGAAAATACTCAAAACTTTACTGCTGAAGATATGGCACTTGCCTGACGGCTTCCACTGGATGGAACCTTTGCCCTGTTTTCATCGCCGTTGGGTGATTATTTTTGGCGCTATCCTGCTCATTTCACTGTTATGGCCGTATTCTGACGATAACGCGCAGCGTTCGTTTCCGGTAACCAGCCAGGAGGGTGCGGTTACGTTGCAGGCAGAATTACTGAGTAATGGCCAGCAACATAGCATAGCGCAGTCTGAGAGCGACAATTGGCAACGTTACAAGGTGCAGTCTGGCCAGACTTTGGCGCAGTTGTTCCGCGACAATAACCTGCCTGTTAACGAGGTTTTTGCCATGGCACAAATCGAGGGTAACGATAAACCACTCAGCAACTTGAAAGCCGGGCAGGAAGTGCGTATCGAACACAATGCCAACGGTGTGATTACCGCGCTTTCGGTCACCGTTGGAGATGGCAATGAAGCCTTGTTCCGTCGTCAGACGGACGGCAGCTATCTTCGTGTTCGTTAGCCTTTAGTTTGATCCAGCAGAAAATCGCGCAGTACAACCCCTTGGTTGTGCTGTGTGTCCTTGCTGCCATACAACAGAGTGAGTGGCTCACCTTGCTGCAACAACGCCACCAGCGGCTGCCAGGCGTCATTCTCCGCCAATTGCTGGCGATAGCGCAGTTCAAACTCATCCCACTGGTCGGTATTCTGGTGAAACCACTGGCGTAATGCATTATCTGGCGCAACCTGTTTCAACCACACTACGCCTTGCAATCTTTCTTTACTGACTCCACGCGGCCAAAGCCGGTCAATCAAATAGCAATGCTCCAGAGCAGGGGCACTGAAATCGTAAACTCGCTGTAAGCTGATTTTTGCCATTTTCGCCTCTCCTGGCCAAAAGATGACCACAGAATAACGCGATTCACCAGACGTTGAAAAGCAAAACGCCAGCACGAGGCTGGCGTTTTAACTGGGTTGGCAAAAGCCGATTAAGCTTCTGCAACCACAACTACATTCAGCTGTGCGAACACGTCGCTGTGTACCTGGAACTGCACTTCGTGCTCGCCAGTAGTACGCAGAACGCCATTCGGCAGACGAACTTCACTCTTGGCAACTTCAACACCTGCCGCAGTCACTGCGTCAGAGATGTCACGGGTACCGATAGAGCCGAACAGTTTACCTTCGTCGCCTGCTTTAGACGAGATGGTTACTGAACCGAGTTCGTTGATCTTGGCTGCACGAGCAATCGCTGCGGCCAGAACGTCAGCCAGTTTGGCTTCCAGTTCGGCACGGCGTGCTTCGAAGAACTCAACGTTTTTCTTGGTAGCAGGAACAGCTTTGCCCTGTGGTACCAAGAAGTTACGGGCATAACCCGCTTTAACGCTAACTTGATCACCCAGGCTACCCAGGTTTGCTACTTTATCAAGCAGAATAACTTGCATTACCTTATCCTCTCAAAGTCGTTAATGGACAGTGGCCGATTACTGATGACGATCAGTGTACGGCAACAAAGACAGGTAGCGCGCGCGCTTGATAGCACGGGCCAGCTGGCGCTGATATTTTGCACGAGTACCGGTGATACGGCTCGGGACAATTTTACCACTCTCGGTGATGTAGTTTTTCAGCGTAGCGATGTCTTTATAGTCAATCTCTTGAACGCCTTCCGCGGTGAAACGGCAGAACTTGCGACGACGGAAATAACGTGCCATTTGGCTAGTCTCCAGAATCTATCAATTCAATCTGCTCGGCATGCAGGACCAGTTTGTTCAACCCGTTGCGCCCTTGATGGCTGCTAACAAAGCCTTGAACGGTAACCTGACTGCCGACCGTTAATCTTTGAGTTAAAGCTTGTGACTGCTGTCCGCTGACAACCACGGGCATTCTGCACCATGCTTGTCTGCTGAATCCGGCTTCCACCTGCGTTGATCGGTGCTCGAGCACAAATTGGCAGTGGGGTATACCGGAAGGACTCACTTTTCGAACCGGCGTCTTGCACACTGTGCCAGACAACACCAGACGATTAGCCGTCACAGCGGCAATTACTCTTCAGAATCCCCAGCATCATCATCTGCGGTTTCGCTAGCGAAATCATCGCGGCGATCGCCACGGCGTTCGTCTTTAGCTTTAACCATAGGAGATGCTTCAGTTACCGCGTGCTTAACGCGCATAACCATGCTACGGATAACGGCGTCGTTGAAGCGGAAGTTAGTTTCCAGCTCATCGATCGCTTCCTGCGGAGCTTCAACGTTCAGCAGAACGTAGTGAGCTTTGTGCAGTTTGTTGATCGGATAAGCCAGCTGACGGCGGCCCCAGTCTTCCAGACGGTGAATCTGACCTTGCGCGTTAGTGATGGTAGCACTGTAACGCTCGATCATGCCCGGAACCTGTTCGCTTTGGTCAGGATGGACCATAAAAACGATTTCGTAATGACGCATCGAATTGCTCCTTACGGATTATTCAGCCTCCTGTCAGGGTCAACCGCGGCCCATGGAAGCAAGGAACGTGTGTATGTGTGCGGCTGAAAAATGACGCGTAATCATACTTGCGCAGGGTAGGAAACTCAAGGACTGAGTGGGATTTATTACAGACCATGTTTGAGGGTATGCTCAAGCCCTACCCCCGCCTCAAGATTTTATAGCACGCGCTGGAAAAAGGTGGTCGTGGCGGCTAAAGCACCCGGCGTGATGCGATGCCGAACATCGGGTTCGGTAACATAAATCAGATGTTGATCTAACCCACGCTGACGGAGTTCACTAGCCAGCCGTTCACTTTCCACAGCGGGAACGACATCGTCGGCCTCACCATGCCACAGCAACAGCGGGCGGCCAGCAAAACTCTCCCAGTGCTGCGCAACTTCGTAAGCAGCCAAAGGAGCAATACGGGCCGCGAAGGCGGTTTTCTCCAACCGCTGACCCTGAGCATCCAACGGCGGGTACAACGTTTGCGCCAAAGCGGTGAAATAACCCGAGCCCATAAGGCAGGCGGCAGACTTAATCCAGGAATAGCGGGTAAATGCGCCCAGAGCCGTCATACCGCCCATCGATGCCCCTGCAACACCGATACGCTCTCCGTCTATCAATCCTCGTTGTTCAAAGTGAGTCTTGATTGATGGCAACTCATCGACGTTACTTTGGAGTATCTCCCAGAAATGTGCGAGGCGCCCGGCTTCGTCACCATCAAAACGCTCCCCATGCATCTTGCAATCTGGCAACACGACCCGAAAACCGACCTTTGCCAGTGCATAGGCAAAATAGGCGTAAACTTCCTTCGATGAGGTGTAGCCATGGTAAAAAAAGAGTGTTGGCAACGGCTTCTTATAGAGCCCAGCCGGAACAGCATGAATGACAGCAATTTCCCCCACCCGCTCATCGTAAATTTCGATCATCTATTTCCCTCTTTGGCTACCGTTCGGAGCACGATAAAAAACGATAGGTGACTTTTCGCTCAATAGGTTCCTCTCTAAAACAGACAGTTGCGTTACACTGTTTGCTAAAAACCCCCTAGAGAGGCCAGCCATGAATCTTTCCCGTACATTGCCTACCTTATTGATGATATACCTGCTCGCAGGCTGTAGTGCTCTGAAAACTCCCCCTCAGCCACCACCGGCACCAACCGACCAGGCACAGGAGATCACACGGGCACAGACTTTCGGGCTGGAGAAAATGGCAACGATCAGCGCATTGGTTCGAGGCAGCCCCATGGACGTGGAAGCTGAAATTCAGCGTAAAGCCAATGCCAGCGGCGCTCGTTATTACATGATCATCATGAACAGTGATACCGTTACCCCTGGCCAATGGTACTCTCAGGCTATTCTTTACCGTTAATCGCCAGGTGAAGCCAAGTGTATGTTTATACGCCAATAGCCCGGTGTCCGGTGGTGTCATAGCGCAACAGCTCGGGTGGATTAGCATTGGCCAACCTTCCCAATTCCAGAGACTCCTGGGTTCCCAATTGTTGACCCAGGGAAGCCAGAACATCACTATCCCAGCCAGCCTGCTCGCGCTGCACCGCCTCACGCAAAGGCGTATCTGAAAGAAAAAGGTTGCTGTTCCCCAAGGGCTTGGGTTGGTTAAAAACGTTATGCGTATTCCAGACCATGAGTATGCTCCCCGATTAACTTTTCAGGAATTATTATGGTCGCAAAGGGGATTTCTGCCGGAGATGGGATCACAAGATGGAACATTGGTTATCAAAGGGGTGGCAACTCCCACCCCCTGCGTAACGCTGTCAGCTACGCTGACGTACTGCTTCAAACAGGCAAATCCCGGTAGCCACCGAAACGTTCAAGGAAGAAACGGTTCCCGCCATTGGAATGCTGATCAGTTCGTCGCAATGTTCCCGAGTCAAACGACGCATACCCTCGCCTTCAGCCCCCATAACCAGTGCCATCGGGCCAGTCATTTTACTTTGATAAAGCGTATGATCTGCTTCGCCAGCGGTGCCAACCACCCAAACGTTCATCTCTTGCAGCAGGCGCAGAGTGCGGGCCAGATTGGTTACGCGGATCAGCGGGACATTCTCTGCCGCGCCACAGGCAACTTTTTTAGCCGTTGCATTCAATTGAGCAGAACGATCGCGTGGGACGATCACTGCATGCACACCGGCAGCATCGGCGCTACGCAGGCAGGCTCCGAGGTTATGCGGATCGGTAACTCCGTCCAGCACCAGCAAGAACGGCGTATCGACGCTTTCCAGCAGGCCAGGCAGATCGTTTTCCTGATACTGCTTCCCTTCGCGTACGCGCGCAATAATGCCCTGATGGACTGCACCTTCCACCTTCTCATCCAGCCACTGCCGGTTCGCGACCTGAATTACAATCCCGGTTGCTTCCAGCTCAGCAATTAACGGTTGCAGGCGACGGTCATCACGGCCTTTAAGAATAAACACTTCCAGGAAGCGCTGTGGGTCACGTTCTAGCAGGGCTTTGACGGCGTGAATGCCGTAGATAATTTCGCTCATGATGCTCTTTTAACAGTGCGGCCGGGAATTTCCCGGCCGGGGATAATAACGTACGGCGGGTTAACCCTGTTCCGTACCTTTTTTCTTACTGACACGCTTGGCTTTGGTCGCCGCTGCTATCTTTTTGGTTTTATCAGACACTTTTTTGGCTTTCGCCTTTTTGTCCTTTTTCACCTTATCTACAGGCTTAGCCGCCTCTTTGCGGAAGGCACTGTCAGGCTCAAAGTTAGCTGGCGGCTTACCGCCACGACGCTTACGCTGAGCCTGGCTACGCCCCGATCCAGCACCGTCACGCAGCGTACGCTGGCCACCATTTTTGGCGCGTTCACGTTCGGTTTTCCCTTCACCACGCGGCTTGCGGGTACTGGAAACCAACGCAAAGTCGATCTTGCGCTCGTCCATGTGCACAGCGTCAACACGTATTTCCACCGTGTCACCCAGACGATAGACCATACCTGAAGACTCGCCGATCAGGCGCTGGCCAATATTGTCGTAGCGATAATAATCATTATCCAACGAAGACACGTGTACCAAACCATCAATAAACAGATCGTTCAGACGTACGAAGAAACCAAAACCGGTCACGCTGGCAATAATCCCGCTGAATACTTCACCGACGTGATCCTGCATGAAGTCGCATTTCAGCCAGTCTGCAACGTTGCGGGTTGCTTCATCCGCACGGCGTTCGGTCATCGAACAGTGAGCACCCAACTGCAGCATTTCTTCGAAATCGCTGTGCCAGCCACCTGTTGGTGTCCAGCGCTCGGTAAGTTCGCCGTGCTCTTTCGCCAGCACATACTTAATAGCGCGGTGTAATGACAGGTCCGGATAACGGCGAATAGGCGAAGTAAAATGGCCATAAGAGGCCAGCGCCAAGCCAAAGTGGCCACGGTTTTCCGGATCGTAGATCGCCTGTTTCATTGAACGCAGCAACATGGTTTGCAGCATTTCACGATCTGGACGTTCAGACACTTCATCCATCAGCGTGGCGTAATCCTTCGGCTGCGGTTTCAAGCCGCCACCCAAGGTCAACCCCAGCTCATTCAATACGCTGCGTAAGGCTGAGATGTGGTCGTCACTTGGACGATCGTGCACACGGAACAGAGCTGGCTCGCTGTGCTTTTCAACAAAACGTGCAGCCGCAACGTTCGCCATGATCATGCACTCTTCGATCAATTTATGAGCGTCATTACGAACCGTTGGTTCGACGCGCTCAATGCGGCGTTCTGCGTTAAAGATAAATTTGGCTTCTTCGGTTTCGAAGGCAATACCACCACGTTCAGCACGAGCCTGATCCAGGACTTTATACAGCGCATGCAGTTCCTGCAGGTGTTTCACCAGCGGATGGTATTGTTCTTGCAGTTCCTGATCGCCCTGCAGAATATGCCAGACTTTGGTGTAGGTTAAGCGCGCATGGGAGCTCATCACCGCTTCATAGAATTTAAACGAAGAGAGACGGCCTTGTGCAGAGATGGTCATCTCACACACCATACACAGACGATCTACCTGCGGATTCAATGAGCATAAACCGTTGGAGAGCACTTCCGGCAGCATCGGGACAACTTCTGAAGGGAAATAGACAGAAGTGCCACGGCTGCGGGCCTCATCATCCAGCGCAGTGCGCGGGCGGACATAATAGCTGACATCGGCAATCGCTACCCACAGACGCCAACCGCCACCACGTTTTTTCTCACAGTACACTGCATCATCGAAATCCCGGGCATCTTCACCGTCGATGGTAACCAGCGGTAAATCTCGCAGATCAACCCGCCCTTTCTTGGCAGCTTCAGGCACCTGTTCGCTCAGATCGGCGACTTGCTTTTCAACCTGTGGCGGCCAGGTATGGGGGATTTCATGGGTCCGCAGGGCGATATCTACCGCCATGCTGGTCCCCATCTTGTCACCCAACACTTCCACAATCTTGCCTACAGCCTTGGTACGACGCGTTGGGCGCTGGGTCAGTTCAACTACCACCATGTAACCCATGCGCGCGCCACTGACCGAGTCAGCGGGGATCAGAATATCGAAACTCAGGCGGCTATCATCGGGCACGACAAAACCGGTACCGGCATCGGTAAAGAAGCGGCCAACAATCTGACTAGTTTTGGGCACCAGCACGCGCACAATTCGCGCTTCACGACGGCCTTTGCGATCTTCACCCAACGGCTGTGCCAGAACCACATCACCATGGATGGCCATTTTCATTTGTTCTGCGGAAAGATAGAGATCGTCTTTACGACCATCAATACGCAGGAAACCATAGCCATCACGGTGGCCAATTACCGTGCCACGCAACAGGTCCAGACGTTCCGGCAATGCATAGCACTGGCGACGGGTAAAGACTAACTGGCCATCACGCTCCATAGCCCTTAGGCGGCGGCGTAATGCTTCCAGTTGCTCCTCTCCAGACAAATTCAGTTCATTGCCCAACTCTTCGCGGCTGGCAGGCGTTTCACGATTCGCCAGATGGGCCAGAATAAATTCACGGCTAGGAATGGGGGATTCATATTTTTCTGCTTCTCGTTCCAAAAATGGATCTTTTGACATTGAGGTTCCTCCGTTGTCATCAGCAGGATGTTACTGAGCCTTGTCTTCTCAGTCACACGTTATTCGACAAGCAAAAGCTTGTAGAGCGGTGGATTATCTTCAACCATCTCAGCCAAAGTATGATTATCCAGCTCCTCAAGGAAATTATGTACTGCCTGCCGCAGCACGGGCTTCAGGCGGCAGGCGGGAGTGATATGGCAAAATTCGTGGCTACAGTTGACCAACGAAAGTGGTTCCAATGCGCGTACCACATCACCAATTCGGATGGTATTGGCCGCTTTGCCCAAACGAATACCGCCGTTTTTACCCCTCACGGCGTTGACAAAACCTTCGCGGCTCAACTGGTTGATAATTTTTACCATATGGTTGCGTGAAACTCCGAACACCTCAGTCACTTCAGAGATGCTGGTCATTTTGTCCGCTGGCAGTGATGCCAGGTAGATCAATGCCCGCAGGCCATAGTCAGTAAAACTTGTTAACTGCACGTCTACCTCTGGGTATTAGTTTACCCGTCTATTATGCCGATTTTCAGCGATGTTATTTGGATGTCTTATTGGATAATAAACCAGCCAGAGAGCTCGCAGCTAATTATTTAGCGTATGGAAGACTTTAAGCCAGGTCAATGGAAGGATTTTTTGAGGTGAAATCGCATTCAGGGAGAATAAACGGGAGTAATAAACCGGGACAACGCCCGGTTTATTTTACGACGTTAGCTACAGATTATGCGTCGAATGGATCGCGCAGGATCATGGTTTCACTACGATCTGGACCCGTTGAAATAATATCTACCGGTATTCCCGTCAGCTCTTCAATACGCTTGATATAGTTCAGCGCTGCCTGCGGCAATTTACTGTGTTCTTTTACACCAAAAGTAGTTTCGCTCCAGCCAGGCATTGTCTCGTAAATTGGCTCGATACCTTCCCAACCTTCTGCTGCCAGTGGAGTGGTGGTCATTTCACGGCCATCCGGCATACGATAACCCACACAGATCTTCACTTCTTTAAGACCGTCCAAGACATCCAGCTTGGTCAGGCAGAAACCAGACAGGGAGTTGATCTGCACCGCACGGCGCACGGCTACAGCATCCAACCAGCCGGTACGACGACGACGACCCGTGGTTGCACCAAACTCATTACCTTGCTTGCAAAGGTATTCGCCGATCTCGTCGAATAACTCGGTCGGGAACGGACCCGCACCCACACGGGTAGAATAGGCTTTCACAATGCCCAGCACATAGTCCACATAACGCGGGCCAATACCTGAACCTGTTGCTACGCCACCCGCGGTGGTATTGGAAGAGGTCACATACGGATAGGTACCGTGATCGATATCCAGCAGAGTGCCTTGTGCCCCTTCGAACATGATCAAGTCGCCACGCTTGCGCGCACCATCCAGCAGTTCGGAAACATCTACTACCATCGAGGTCAGGATATCGGCGACAGACAGCACATAGTCGAGCGTCGTCTGATAATCGACAGCATCAACCTTGTAGTAGTTAACCAATTGGAAGTTGTGGTATTCGATGATTTCCTTGAGTTTGACAGCAAAGGTTTCTTTGTCGAACAAATCACCGACACGCAAACCACGGCGCGCCACTTTATCTTCATAAGCTGGGCCAATACCGCGACCCGTAGTGCCGATCGCTTTGGCACCACGCGCTTTCTCACGAGCATTATCCAATGCAACATGGTATGGCAGGATCAGTGGGCAGGCTTCGGAGAGCAACAGGCGTTCGCGTACCGGGATGCCGCGCGCTTCGAGTTCACCCATTTCTTTCATCAATGCGTCCGGAGCCAGAACAACACCGTTGCCGATGATGCTGGTTACGTTTTCACGCAAGATACCTGAAGGAATTAAATGAAGAACGGTTTTTTCACCGTTGATAACCAGAGTGTGGCCAGCGTTATGACCACCTTGGTAGCGCACAACATATTGAGCCCGTTCAGTCAGTAGGTCTACGACCTTACCCTTACCTTCGTCACCCCATTGGGTGCCCAGTACGACGACGTTCTTACCCATTTTAAAATCACCGGTTGCTTAAAAATGGATTCTACCATCGTAATTCTCGAGTTTCAGCACTTTTAGCATACGATTGCGTACTTTTTCGACTAAAGTTTAAACCCCTGAGCGACTACGCAACATGTAGTAGATTACGCAGCCTGCAACCACTAATGCACCACCAAAACGCCGTAACGTTGGATCCGGTAATTGCGTCATTGCCTGGATCATTTTACGCCAGGCCTGCGGAAACAGCATTGGCCCCAATCCCTCAAGCACCAAAACCAGCCCGAGCGCCAGCCAGATCGTTGAATTCATCTTTCCCCCATAAAAGAAAGGGCCCGCAGTTAACGGACCCTGTATACCCTTACTCTTCAGGCTATAGGCCATCGAGCAGCACTAGGCTGGCATTATCTATTGCGCGTAGCTTCCGGCGACTTCATGTAGCGGAAGAAATCGCTGTCCGGGCTCAACACCAACACGTCCTGGTTACCCGGGCCGAAGCTGGTTTCATAAGCACGCAGGCTACGGATGAAAGCGTAGAAATCCGGATCCTGGCTGAACGCGGCTGCAAACAGTCTGGCAGCTTCCGCATCACCCGCACCACGAGTAATACGCGCCTGACGCTCTGCTTCAGCCAGAGTACGCGTTACTTCGTAGTCCGCTGTTGCACGCAGCTTTTCAGCCTCTTCCTGGCCCTGCGAACGGTGACGACGGGCTACTGCCTCACGTTCTGCACGCATACGTTGGAAGATGGCATCAGACACCTCAGCAGGCAGGTTGATCTGCTTAATACGCACGTCAACTACCTCGATGCCCAGTGCCGCCATACTGTTCGGGTTAACCTGCGGCTGTTTGCCGGTAGTTTCACGCTCAACACGCGCAGCAGCAGAAGCAATGGCATCATCGGCTTCGGTAGTAGCAACTTCCTCACCCTCACCAACAGTACCGGTGTTTAGCGCATCACGGACGTCCAACATCAGGCGACCACGGGAATCGGTTACAATATCACGCACGTCTAAACGGCCAATCTCGGAACGTAAACGGTCACTAAACTTACGTTTCAGCAACACTTCAGCCTGAGAAACATCACCACCGCCTGTTGCCAGGTAGTAGCGGCTGAAATCACTGATACGCCATTTCAGATAAGAATCGACAATCAGGTCTTTTTTCTCACTGGTTACGAAGCGATCGGCCTGGTTCTCCATGGTCTGGATGCGGGCATCCAGCGTTTTCACTGTTTCAATGAATGGGATCTTGAAGTGAAGACCCGGTGCATATACCAGTGGTTTGTTTTCGTTGTCGCGCAGTACTTTGCCGAAACGCAGCACAATGCCACGTTCGCCTTCCTGTACCACAAACAGTGAGGTATAGAGTGCTACCAACACCACTGCGACGATAACTATGAAAGACTTACGCATTGATTATTCTCTCCCTACGCGAGTGTTGTCGCTACGCTGCGTATTTACCCGGCGTTGGTCCATCATCGAACTACTGCCGGCGCTGCTGGAACCCGTATCTGCCGTAGTGCTGGTAGATGGGGCTGGGTTGAGACGAATCAGGCTGGTATCTTTACTGCCTTCGGTCGCCGCTTTACCGGTCTGGCCACGCAGCATCTGATCCAGTGGTAATACCATCAGATTATTATTGCCTTTGTCATTCACCAACACCTTGCGGGTGTGGCTCAAGACTTTCTCCATGGTTTCGATATACAGACGCTCACGGGTAATTTCCGGTGCGGATTTGTATTCCGGCAACAGCTTGGCAAAGCGAGCTACCTCACCCTGGGCTTCCAGAACGGTACGTGCTTCATACGCTCTGGCATCTTCCAGCAAACGCTGTGCCTGACCGTTCGCACGTGGTTGAACTTCGTTGGTATAGGCTTCTGCTTCACGAATGTATTGCTGTTCGTTTTCACGAGCGGCAATCGCATCATCAAACGCGGCCTTCACCTCTTCCGGCGGGCGTGCTGCCTGGAAGTTGACGTCCAGCAGAGTGATACCCATTTTGTATGGACGAATGGTTTCTTCCAGTACACGCTGAGTGTCGCTACGCACGATGGTACGGCCTTCAGTCAGAATCTTGTCCATGGTGTATTTACCGATAACACCACGCAATGCACTGTCTGTAGCCTGCCGCAGACTGTTGTTGGGATCGGTCACGCTGAATAGATAAGCAGCCGGATCGGTAACACGGTACTGTACGTTCATTTCTACGCGTACCACGTTCTCATCAGAAGTCAGCATGACGCCTGACGCTGCAAGTTCACGTACCGACTCCACGTTAACCGGGCGCACTTCATCAATGAAGGTTGGCTTCCAGTTCAAACCTGGCTGCACCAAGTGACTGAGCTTACCGAAACGGGTAACTACACCACGCTCGGCTTCTTTGATAGTGTAGAAGCCGCTTGCGGCCCAGATAACCACTACCGCAACCGCAGCGATACCAAAAATTCGGCCACTGAAGTGAGGCCCGGTTGAGCCGGAACCACCGCTGTTATTACCGTTGGAGCCTTTACCTCCGCCCAAACTGCTCAATTTCTTGCTCAGCTTGCGGAAAATATCATCCAAATCCGGTGGCCCTTGATCGCGACCGCCTTTATTATTACCGCCAGAGTTGCCGCCATTGTTATTGCTGCTCCCCCACGGGTCGCGGTCCTGTCCGTTATTACCGGGCTGATTCCACGCCATGTTTTAGCTCCATTATTCTGTGATTGGGTACTTCAGGCTAACGCTTTACCCTACGTTTTTTAAACATAAAGATGACGCTTTCCTGTGCTCAACTCAGTCATTTGACGCACCAAACTTCTGAGGCTCGCTTCGGTTGTCGCCGACCTTCATATTCAAATCCATCGGGTATTGCCCACTCAGTATTGTTAAGCTGAGCGTCTAAATGTAACAGTATATGATCATACGATAAAGTTAATCAGATCCTGTTCCTGTTTACAGAGGCGACGCCACTCCACGATCGGCATACGTATCACCACACCGATACTACCGTCCTCTTCAT
The DNA here is from genome assembly GCF_044865145.1 of Serratia aquatilis. NCBI lineage: Bacteria > Pseudomonadati > Pseudomonadota > Gammaproteobacteria > Enterobacterales > Yersiniaceae > Serratia > Serratia aquatilis. Next base: position 4,810,557 of record NZ_CP173186.1, read on the forward strand.
TCCACTCTTTCTCGATTGCCTGAAGCTGATAAAAACGGCTACGTAGACGGCCTGCCTCTGGCGGTAAACGCAACTCATAACGCGCAATTTCCCCCGATAAGCGTTCCGTCAACGCCTGAAAAAGCAACGGAATACCTTCGCCACTGGCGGCAGAGAGCCACACTCGGATCGGTAAATTTTCATCGTTGCGATCGATACGCGGGACAAAGTCATCCAGCATATCTATTTTATTCATTACTAACAGTGTAGGAATTTCATCCGACTCAATTTCTGCCAGCACGGTATTCACTGCTTCAATGTTCTCATCTACCCGGGTATCCGCAGCGTCGATCACATGTAATAACAGAGAGGCCTGACGCGTCTCCTGCAGCGTTGCTTTGAACGCGGCGACAAGATCATGCGGCAAGTGTCGGATAAAGCCTACGGTATCCGCCAACACGGTATCACCTACATCAGCTACATCAATACGCCGTAATGTAGGATCCAGGGTGGCAAATAACTGGTCTGCGGCATAAACCTCGGCAGACGTAATTCGGTTAAACAGGGTTGATTTACCCGCGTTGGTATAGCCCACCAACGATACGGTTGGCACATCGGCGCGGGTACGCGCTCGCCGACCTTGCTCACGCTGCTTTTCAACTTTCTCGAGACGCCTAAGAATTAAACTTATGCGATCACGCAGCAAACGGCGGTCAGTTTCTAACTGAGTTTCGCCAGGCCCCCGCAGACCAATCCCACCTTTCTGACGTTCAAGGTGAGTCCAGCCACGAACCAGTCGGGTCGCTATGTGGCGCAACTGCGCCAGCTCAACCTGCAGCTTACCTTCATGGGTACGGGCACGCTGGGCAAAAATGTCTAAAATCAACCCGGTGCGATCGATCACTCGGCATTCACACAGGCGTTCGAGATTTCTCTCCTGCGCCGGGGAAAGGGAATGATCAAACAGGACAACAGACGCGCCGCTGGATTTCACCGCATCTGCAATTTCTTCGGCCTTTCCTTCACCGACAAAGTATTTGGGATGAGGCGCTTTGCGGCTACCAGTAACCACTTGCAAAGCTTCAACACCCGCAGAGGACACCAACGACTCGAACTCGCTGAGATCTTCTGTATCTTTATCTTGTGAGAAATAGATATGAACCAGTACGGCCTGCTCACCGGCTTCATAACGGTCAAACAAGCGTGCAACCTCTCAAACGGACAAAAACCGTGAGTTCGGGGGACATAAACAGCACATTGCTGCCTATGCTCCCCGCCATGGTTGACTCGCAACGCGCTTTATTCAGCGTCATCGCTTTCCTGCTGCGGCTGTTGTGGCGCAGATGGATTGTTACCATGGTGATAATTACTGGTACCGGCGCTCGGATTGTTGCTGTGGTGCGATACCGGGCGTGACGGAACAACGGTAGAGATGGCGTGCTTATAAACCATCTGACTCACCGTGTTTTTCAACAGGATGACAAACTGGTCAAAAGACTCAATCTGGCCTTGCAGCTTAATACCATTAACCAAATAAATAGAAACCGGAACACGTTCACGACGCAATGCGTTCAGGAACGGATCTTGCAAAGATTGCCCCTTAGCCATTCTATCTTTTCCTTATTTGTTTGTTGTTTGTAACAAAGAACCTATCGGCTCTAAAATAAACGAACTAAAAAATTTGCGCGCTGAATACTCATCAATTGTACACAATCACCCAACCTATGCACTAACAACCTGTATTACCGAGTCTAAAGCCTCTCCCGGCTTTTCACTGTCCAACCAATGAACCGACTCCCAACCCCGTAACCAGGTCATTTGGCGTTTGGCCAACTGACGTGTTGCGCAAATACCACGATAAACCATCTCATCGTAACTAATCTCGCCAGACAAATATGACCACATCTGGCGGTAACCGACACAACGAATGGAAGGCAAATCCGTGTGCAAATCACCCCGTGCAAAAAGTGCACGAGCTTCCGTCTCAAAACCTGCCGCCAACATCTGATTGAACCGCAGCGCGATGCGTTGGTGTAACAACTCCCGGCTGACTGGCGCAATCGCAAACTGGTGAACATCATACTGCAACGATTCACCCGAAATTTTAGTCAGTTCCGTTAAAGTTTTACCCGAAATAAAAAAAACTTCCAGTGCTCTGGTCAGTCTCTGTGGATCATTCGGATGAATTCGTAACGCTGCAACAGGGTCTATCTCCTGCAATTGACGATGCAAAACCTCCCAACCCTGCTCTGAAGCCTGCTGCTCAATTTGCTCTCGCACCAGCGGATCGGCAGAGGGCAATGGCGATAACCCTTCCAGTAATGCCTTGAAATAAAGCATGGTACCACCGACCAGTAACGGGATACGGCCCGCGGTTGTAATCTCGGCCATCGCCTTCAATGCATCGGCACGAAAATCCGCCGCGGAATAAACCTCAGCCGGATCACGAATATCAATCAACCGATGTGGGGCCTGAGCCAATTCTTCTGCGCTCGGTTTGGCGGTGCCAATGTCCATTCCGCGATAAATCAAGGCGGAATCGACACTGATCAACTCCACTGGCAGACGTTGGTGCAGTGCCATCGCCAAAGAAGTCTTGCCGGAGGCCGTAGGCCCCATGATAAAAATGGCCGGAGGACGGTGTATCATTTCAGTTTCAATCATGCTTGAGAGCTGCCAGTGCAGCCTGTAAATCAACGGGTTGTAAAAGAGCGCCAGGTGGGGATTTGACCAACTGTGGGCAGAGTCGTTCAACATCGGTCAGCAATTGTATCGCTTGCGAGCTGTTCCATTGCTCATGCTCGCTGCCTAAATGGCTCGCAAGCCAAATGGCCAGCACCGTAGGTGACATCTCCTGATGTTCCGCCAGATAGCCTAACAGCTCGGGTATCAACTTTTGTAAATTTTGTTGCCGTAACGGTAAAGGAACTGCGCGCAACGTCACACGCCCATGATCTGATTGCAGTTCCAAGCCCATTTTTACCAGCAGCGCTTGATGTTGTACGCAGGCTGCCGCTTCATTTTTGTTCAAGGCCAGTTTGATAGGAATAAGGAGTGGCTGCGGTTTTAACCCCTCTTCTGGTGGGCTCAATTGCGCCTGACGCAGCCAACGCTCGGCAATGGGTAGATTCAACAATGCCAGTCGCTGGCGCTGTTCGACCAATGCATAACAAGGTGGGCAAATCATCAAGACGCGGCCAAAACCGTGTTCGCTACCGGCTAGTGGTGTTTCTTTCGCAGCATTAACCGGCGGGAACAGCGGCTGTTTTATCTTTTCTGCTGGTGTTTCAGTGGTTGGCGTGGCCTGAAGCAGTCTACTGTACAGCTCGCCCTCACGCTTTTGATAGCCAGAGCCAGCCTGATAAGTTGGCTGCAGCGCACGTTCGCGAGCAGCAGGTGCCGTCGCCTGCCGTTCACGCTCAGGTGCTGGCTGTGAAAAGTGGTTGCCCCCTGCGGCAACACGGTTTTCCGGTTGCCAGGCAGGGCTTTCTGCGGATTCTTCTGCCAGTGGCAGTGGCATATTACTGGCCTGTTGCAATACGGTTGTCACAGCCTGGTAAATAAAGTCATGCACCAATCGTGCCTGATGAAAACGCACCTCATGCTTGGCCGGATGAACATTCACGTCCACCTGATGCGGATCCACATCCAGATAAAGCACATAGGCAGGCTGTTGATCGTCTTTCAACTGATCCTGATAAGCCTGACGAATGGCATGATTGATCAGACGATCGCGCATCATGCGGCTATTTACATAGCAATATTGAATTTCGCCAAGTTGGCCAGCCCCTTGGGGATCGCCTACCCAACCACGAATACTGAGATCACCGTGCTGCCAGGAAACCGCCAGAGCATGCTGTAAAAAAGCGGGGCCACAGATGCTAGCCATACGTTTCTCATGCTGACTTTCGTCTTTAGCCGCACGGTACTGGCGCGTTAGTTTTCCATTGTGGGTAAGGTTGATGGCGACATCGAAACGCGCAAGCGCGATACGCCGGACCACCTCATCGATATGACCAAACTCGGTTTTTTCCGTGCGCATAAATTTGCGCCTGGCGGGCGTATTGTAGAACAGGTCGAGCACCTCAACCGTACACCCTACCGGGTGCGCCGCAGGTTTGACGGTAACTGCCTGATCGCGCCCTTCAGCATAGGCTTGCCACGCCTCGCTCTGTTCTGCCGTGCGTGAGGTAAGCATCAGGCGTGAAACAGAACTGATACTGGCCAACGCCTCACCGCGAAAACCCAGGCTGATAATCGCCTCCAGATCATCGAGGGAACTGATTTTACTGGTAGCGTGGCGAGCAAGAGCCAAAGCCAGATCCGATTTGCCGATCCCACAGCCATTATCTCGGATGCGGATCAGTTTGGTGCCACCGCGTTCAATATCGATATCGATACGCGTTGCCCCAGCATCCAGGCTGTTCTCTACCAGTTCTTTCACAACCGATGCAGGGCGTTCAACCACCTCTCCGGCTGCAATCTGGTTGGCTAGCTGTGGCGGTAACACCTGGATAGGCATGCTGACCCCTCTGGTTAGTACTTCAAATCTGCGGAATTGTCAGCGTCCGATCCAGAGGCGCGACATCCGTCTTTAAATTGTTAACACGTTTTAAATCGTTAACGCTAACGCCATAACGCGCTGCGATGGATGACAGCGTATCACCATGCGTTACTTTGTGTCTGGTCGGCTTGGTATTTTTCGCCTTGGCCTGAACCGGCGCCTGTCTGTTTTTCCCGGCAGGCACTTTCAATCGCTGGCCGACCCATACACCATCTTTCTTGAGTTTATTCAGATCGCGTAACGCTGCCATGCTGATGCCATAGCTGGCAGCAATGCCAGAAAGCGTTTCTGCGGGCTTGACCACATGGGTCTGCGTTTTCCCTACGTCATTGCTGGCCGAAGAGCTTACAACTCTAGGTTGTTTCAATTTCGGTGCTGAGGAGTTAACCGCCGCTGCGACGTCCAACGGGCGGTTTTCCACCTTTGGGTCAGCTTGTAGCGGATGCGCCAGGAAATAACTGCGTAGGCCATTGTGGATCGCCCGTGCAATTTTATCCTGATACGCGCTACTGCCTAGCAGCCGCTCCTCCGTGCTATTACTGATAAATCCTGTTTCCACCAGCAGTGATGGGATATCCGGTGAACGCAACACGCCTAAGCTAGCGTGCTCCGGACGCCGCTTGTGCAACGAGCCCACTTTTTGTAACTGTTGCAACACCTTTACCGCTACGTCATAACCAACGCGTTGGGAATGGCCAAACTGCAGATCCAATACCGCCTGACTCAGATAGGGGTCGGCCTGGCTGTTAGCTAACAGATCGCCAGCACCGCCCAGCAGTTCGGATTGTTTCTCGTGTTGTTCCAACCACCCCGCCATCTCGCTGTTGGCCCGGCGATTAGACAGAACCCAAACTGAAGCGCCATTGGCGCTGCGATTAGGTGCGGCATCAGCATGGATAGAAATTAGCACGTTAGCCCCTTGCTTACGTGCTACATCTGAACGCCCCATGACCGAAATAAAATAATCGCCAGTACGTGTCATCACCGGTTTAAACATTGGGTCGGCATCCAGCAAGTCTCGCAAGCGATGCGCGATAGCAATGGTCACATTTTTCTCTTTCAGGCCGTTGGGCCCGATCGCACCGGGATCCTGCCCACCGTGGCCCGCATCGATCGCGACAACGACACGATCGCCAGAACCGCTGGAGACTCTGCTGCTACGGGGTGTGACTTCTGTTGCCGTGCCAGAGACCACCGCCGATTTATTGGTAAAGGGGTTCGAACCACTCTGCGTCGCGGGCGCTTTGCGCACCGGTTCATTCACTGCTGACACAGAAACTGGTGCCTTACGCGTGGTATTGGTATTCCTGCCACCTTCAGAGGTTATGGTGAACACTACCGTGTAGATGTTGCCATTCTGGCGGGTTACCGCGCGCGTTTTCGAGCGTTTGGTCAGATCAAACACCAGCCGTACACTCTGGGCATCCTTTGGCTTGCTGACACGAATGCTTTTTACCAGATTCTGGCCGCTGAAATTCAACGGTAAACCACCGACCTTGCCACTTTGATTAACATCCAGAACAACGCGATCTGGCCCATGCAGTGAGAAGAAAGCATAGGCCGGAGGCCCATTGAAACTCACCGACACTGTAGCTTCGTGCTGAGCATTGGTTACTTTGATATCAGATAATGACGATGCGGCCCAGGCTCCAAATGGCGCCAGTACTAGTGCAAGCAAGGTAATAACAGCAAGCTTTCTTAACCTATACATCATTGCTGTGTGATCCTTGTAGCCCACGAATACGGTCTAAAAGTTCTCCACCATAAGCGGAAACGGCCTGGATCTGCGCACGCCGACCCTCATTATGGTAACTGAGATGCAGTTCCAGATCGGGGTCAGGGAGGACACCCGTTCCCTGTTGCGGCCATTCAACCAGGCAGATGGCATCTTGAGCAAAATAATCGCGTATGCCCATAAACTCGAGCTCTTCTGGATCAGCTAATCGATACAGATCGAAGTGATACACTGCCAAGGGATGTAATACATAAGGTTCAACCAACGTGTATGTTGGGCTTTTGACATTACCCCTATGACCCAATGCCTGCAGAAAACCCCGGCTGAAGGTGGTTTTACCAGCCCCCAAATCACCATAGAGATAAATCACGCTGGCGCGATCACATGCCTTGGCCAAACTGGCACCAAGAGCGACTGTCGCTGCCTCATCTGGCAGAGGTAAAACGTGTTCTTTCATTCGATAATGTCTATTTTGCCAACTCTGGATTAACGTAGTGAGGGATCACAGGTAGCAAATCGCTTGCCAGTAATCCTCTTGTTCCTTGCTTTTTTGCCACATAATCTGCTGCCGCACCGTGAACAACGCAACCTGCGCAAGCAGCATCATACAGTGGGAGCTTTTGCGACAACAAACCACCGATAATACCCGACAGCACATCGCCCATGCCACCGGAAGCCATACCAGCATTACCTACATCGGCAATCGCCATCTCTCCATGCTGACCAGCAATCAGGGTTCCTGCACCTTTCAGTACCACAACACCACCGTATTGTGCCACCAATCTGCGGGCCGCAAGTAAGCGATCACTTTCAATATCAACGGTGCGACAGTTCAATAGCCGCGCGGCTTCACCAGGATGCGGGGTAATAACGCGATTCTGACGCTTCTCAGGATGCAATGCCAGTAAGTTAAGTGCATCAGCATCCCATAATGCCGGTTTATCGCTGGTTTGCAGCAGTTTTAACGCATTCTTGCCCCAATCACCCTGACCAAGTCCAGGCCCCACGACAACGACATCAGCCCATTCAACAGCCTGTTGAAGCGTATCATCACTCAGGCGCTGCACCATCAGCTCGGGCCTGGCGGTTAACAAAGGCCCGACATGCGCAGTGTGAGTAAGTACTCGCACTAATCCTGCGCCGCTGCGTAATGCAGCTTCAGCCGCCATCCGTATCGCCCCACCAAAACCGTGATCGCCCCCTACCAGCAGCAATCGGCCATGCTCACCTTTATGGGAACAAGGGCGACGCGGTTTCAGCCATTGTCCTAGATCGGCACCATTATAGCGCTGTATTTGCGGCCGCTGTGTTGCCAGCCAGTCCGATAATCCTAGCGTACTATAGTGAAGTTGCCCGACCCAATCCCGCGCCTGCCCGGTCAATAATCCGGGCTTAAGGGCGATAAAAGCCAGAGTATGACTAGCGCGAATCACGGCACCCGCTACTGCACCGGTTTCAGCCTGCAGGCCGGAAGGGATATCGAGGGAAATGACCGGTACACCGGCTCGGTTTACCGCTTCAATCAGCACCTCATAGGGTGCTCTGGGAGCACCTCCTAAACCGGTACCTAACAGGCCGTCGATGATCAGGTCGATATCCTGTGGCCAATGGCTGCTGGCAGGCAGAATTTCCCCACCACTCTCCAACCAGGCTTGTCGGGCGATTGCAGCTTCCGTTGGCAATGGGCGAACACCTTCACAAACAATTACGCTCACTTTAATGCCTACCTCAGTGGCTAAACGCGCTACGACATAACCATCACCACCATTATTACCGTGCCCACAGAGTACCAGCCAATGGCGACTTGCAGGATAATGATCGCGCGCCAGAGCAGTGGCGGCAGCACCGGCACGCAGCATCAGCGAATATAAAGAGATACCGAGCGAAACGGCAGCGACGGATTCAGCCTGCCGGACCCAGTCTGCGGACCAGACAGAGTGTGGTAAACTGGAGCAGTACTGTTTCTCACTATGGCTCGTCATGACACACCCTCTCGACCTCAATCAACTCGCCCAACATATCAAGCAATGGGCGCAATCGCTAGGATTCCAGCAGGTAGGGATCTGCGATACCGACCTCAGCGCAGAAGAACCCAATTTGCAAGCTTGGCTGGATAAGCAGTATCACGGCGAGATGGAATGGATGGCGCGTCACGGCATGTTGCGCGCGCGGCCGCACGAGCTGTTGCCCGGCACGCTTCGGGTTATCAGTGTACGTATGAACTATTTACCCGCCAAAGCAGCATTCGCCAGTACTCTAAAAAACCCAGAATTGGGTTATGTCAGCCGCTATGCACTTGGGCGTGATTATCACAAGCTATTACGTCAACGCCTTAAAAAGCTTGGCGACCAAATTCAAGCCTATTGCGGTGAGCTTCATTTCCGCCCCTTCGTGGACTCAGCCCCCATTATGGAGCGCGCGCTGGCTTCAAAGGCAGGCATTGGCTGGGTTGGTAAACACTCACTAATCCTTAATCGCGAAGCTGGCTCCTGGTTCTTTCTGGGAGAATTGCTGATAGACCTGCCGTTGCCGGTGGATAAACCACAAGAAGAGCAATGCGGCCACTGCGTTGCCTGCATCACCACCTGCCCAACCGGTGCAATAGTCGCCCCCTATACCGTAGATGCTCGCCGCTGTATTTCCTATCTCACCATCGAGTTGGAAGGCATCATCCCAGAGGAGCTTCGGCCTCTGATGGGTAATCGTATCTATGGTTGTGACGACTGCCAACTCATTTGCCCGTGGAATCGGTTTTCGCAATTAACCGCCGAGGATGATTTCAGCCCACGAAGCGCACTTCACGCGCCTCAATTGCTTGAGCTGTTCAACTGGAGCGAGGAAAAGTTCCTTCGCATCACCGAAGGCTCTGCTATTCGTCGTATTGGTCATCTACGTTGGTTACGTAATATTGCCGTTGCTCTCGGCAATGCCCCTTATCAGGACCAGATTGTCATCGCATTGCGCACCCGACAGGGTCACGACACCATGTTGGATGAACACATCACCTGGGCATTGGCACAACAGCTTGCAAGACGCGAAGCTTTGGGGGTTGAGGTGCAAACCTCGCAGCAAAGACGCTTGATTCGCGCAGTAGAAAAGGGATTACCTAGAGATGCCTAAATCCAATGGCAGATCTCTCATTCTCACCGTTGAATACTCTCTGTGGATTTGTGCATAAAAATAAAAATGTGTTGTCTTTCAATTGCAAAAAAAAGAGCAAGTGATCGAGATAACGTTTCATAAGAAATAAATACTGTTTACTATCAACAAGATAATTATTTCATTTGTGAGACTTTGAATTTTTAAGCTGAAGATATTATGTACACTAATTGTGGATAACTCTGTTCACAACATCTTGTCTGAGTATGAATAACAGTGAGGAAGACCGCACCATGAGTGGCGTTAGTCTGAATATTATCTGGAGATAAAATTGGAGCGGGAAACGAGACTCGAACTCGCGACCCCGACCTTGGCAAGGTCGTGCTCTACCAACTGAGCTATTCCCGCATTGAGATGCTTTTCAGCATCCGGCCAAAAAATTACAGCATGGCCTTTGAAATTTTTGGAGCGGGAAACGAGACTCGAACTCGCGACCCCGACCTTGGCAAGGTCGTGCTCTACCAACTGAGCTATTCCCGCGTCGCATGGGTACTACTTACTTTACTGCTTTTTATTCATCATGCTGCATCAGCAGCATTGTTGAATTTGGAGCGGGAAACGAGACTCGAACTCGCGACCCCGACCTTGGCAAGGTCGTGCTCTACCAACTGAGCTATTCCCGCCCGGCGTACCGATAGTTTTAAAAACCAAAATCTTCATCGGTACGGGGTGCGCATTATACGAGAAATCCTTTTTGCCGCAAGCCCCTGAAAGCAAAAAAACGCGTTTTTTGTTTGATCGCTGCTTTATAGACCAAAGTGGTGAATTAAGCGTCAGCATGGCGTTCGTACGCAACTTACGGGAACAGCAAAGGGCATTACAACTGGATGAAGTGCTCACGGTAGTATGCCAGTTCGGCCACTGACTCGCGGATATCTTCCAGCGCCTGATGAGTCGCCTGTTTCTTGAAACCAGGCAATATTCCCGGTTTCCAGCGGCGTGCCAGCTCTTTCAGGGTACTGACGTCGAGGTAGCGATAGTGGAAGTAGGTTTCTAACAGTGGCATATAGCGGAACAGGAAGCGACGATCCTGGCCAATACTATTTCCGCAGATGGGTGACTTGCCTGCGGGTACCCAGGCTTGCAGGAAAGCAATAGTCGCCAGTTCAGCCGCTCGCTCATCAAACTTGCTAGCTTTGACTCGCTCAACCAACCCGCTACCGGTATGGGTACGCACGTTCCAGTCGTCCATCAGTGCCAGTTGCTCATCAGATTGATGCACTGCAATCACCGGGCCTTCGGCAAGAATATTCAGATCGGCATCGGTTACCAGCGTGGCAATCTCGATAATACGATCGCGCTCAGGATCCAACCCAGTCATCTCCAGATCGATCCAAATCAGGTTATTTTCGTTTCCTGTCATGATATTTCCTGCATAAAAGCCGAAAGATAAACAAAGCGTAGACAGCGACACGACCAATGGCGGTGCGTGTGCGGCTAACAACGGTTATTTAATATAAAATAGCGTGTATCATAGCGTTTTTGCTCGCCCCGAGCGACATTACCCTGTGGATTTCAAATTGCAGCCAAGCGGCAAAAACAGTGCTACTTGGAAGATACGGGTACAAAGCCGATTCAAGTGAGGCTCAGTGACTAAGAACAAACTGTCCAAAGGTCAGCAACGCCGCGTACAGGCGAACCACCAGCGTCGTCTAAAGCGAACTGATAATAAGCCGGAACTGGATGATTCCCAATTGGGCGAACCGCAGGATGGGATCGTCATCAGCCGTTTCGGCATGCATGCTGACGTTGAAGCTGCAGACGGTAAGCAGCATCGCTGCAATATACGCCGAACCTTACGCTCGCTGGTTACCGGCGACCGCGTGGTATGGCGCCCTGGCGTTGGCGCTCATGAGGGCGTCAAAGGTATTGTTGAGGCCGTGCACGAGCGAACCTCGGTACTAAACCGCCCCGATTTCTACGACGGTGTTAAACCTATTGCCGCCAACATCAATCAGATTGTCATTGTTTCAGCTATCTTGCCTGAACTTTCACTCAATATGATTGATCGCTATCTGGTTGCTTGTGAAACTCTGGAAGTCGAACCGCTGATTGTCCTCAACAAAATAGACTTACTGGACGCAGAAGCACGTAAGTTGGTTGATGGAATGATGGATATCTATCGCCGTATCGGCTATCGCGTCCTTGAGGTTTCCAGCCAGACCCGCGAGGGAATGGAGGCTTTCGAACAGGCGCTCGCCGAACGTATCAGTATTTTTGCCGGGCAGTCCGGCGTAGGCAAGTCAAGTCTATTGAACGCACTGCTACCGCAGACAGAAAAGCAAATTTTGGTAAACGAGGTATCCGACGTTTCCGGCCTAGGGCAACATACCACTACGGCGGCACGACTGTATCATTTCCAGCATGGCGGGGATGTGATTGACTCCCCAGGAGTGCGTGAATTTGGCCTTTGGCACCTGGAGCCAGAACAAGTCACCCGTGCCTATATCGAATTTCGTGAATATTTAGGCGGCTGTAAATTTCGTGATTGCCGCCACGACACCGATCCCGGCTGTGCGATTCGAGCAGCTATGGAAAATGGAGCCATCGCAAAAGAGCGTTTCGATAATTACCACCGCATTCTAGAAAGTATGGCGCAGGTTAAAACCCGCAAAAACTTTGCAGATACGGACAACTGATCCAACAGTGCGAACATTGGCAACGATTGCGGTCAATGTCCGCCCTTACCCTGATTTATCTGTGTAGCGGCAGCACAGTTTATAGAGACAACGGATACATCCTTTCAAGAGGTCAAAATGCTGGATAGCGTCAAGATTAAATTACAGTACTGGCTGCCAAAAGTGGCACTAACCCGTCTAGCAGGTTGGGGAGCTGAAAAAAAAGCGGGTTGGCTGACGCGACTGGTAGTAAAAACTTTTGCTCGTTATTATCGCGTGGAAATGCAAGAGGCGCAGAACCCTGATCTGTCGTCTTACGCTACGTTCAACGATTTCTTCGTTCGCCCACTGCGTGACGGTGCACGTCCTATCGTAGCGGATCCCGACATGCTGGCCCTACCCGCTGACGGTGCAATAAGCCAGCTTGGTTCGATCGATGACGATCAGATTTTCCAGGCCAAAGGGCACTACTACACGCTGGAAGCGCTGTTGGCAGGCAACTATCTGTTGGCAGAGCAATTCCGTAACGGTTTGTTCGCTACTACCTATCTGGCACCGCGCGATTACCACCGCGTTCACATGCCCTGTGATGGCGTTCTGCGTGAAATGATTTACGTACCGGGCGACCTGTTCTCGGTAAATCCGTTAACCGCTGCCAACGTACCCAATCTGTTTGCACGCAATGAACGTGTCATCTGTCTGTTTGATACCGCCTTTGGGCCAATGGTACAGATCCTGGTGGGTGCCACCATTGTAGGCAGTATAGAAACGGTCTGGGCAGGGACCGTCACACCACCGCGTGAAGGGATTATCAAGCGTTGGACCTATCCGGCTGAAGGTCTTGAAGGCGCAATCAAGTTGGACAAGGGCCAGGAAATGGGGCGTTTCAAGCTCGGTTCTACGGTAATCAATCTGTTCACACCGGGCAGCGTACAGTTTGCCACGCAGTTGAACAGTGGTAGCGTAACCCGAATGGGGCAAGCCTTTGCAGGATCCGTGGCTGTATCAGACGCCGCCTCTACCCCGCCAAACTAAGGAAGTTGACGCTGTGCGCCTGATTATCACGTTCTTGCTCAGCCTGATGCTGATTCAGCCGGTTCTGGCTGCGACCGTTCCCAACGAATCCCAGCTCCGACAGGAGTTGAAGCAGGTTGAAGGTAACAAAAACGCACCAAATCAGGCAGAAACGATTGAGGCGCTGCAAAGCGCCCTGAACTGGCTTTCAGAGCGAAAAGAGTCGAAAAACAATTCTGAGCAATATCAGAGGGTGATCGACGATTTCCCGAAAATGACTCAGGAATTGCGCCACCAGCTTACGCTTGAAGAGACCCAAATCCTGCCAAACGGCGATAACCTGTCAGCCAGCGAACTGGAACAGTTGATCCTGCAGACAAGCAGCCAATTACTGGAACAGGCTCGGCTACTGCAGCAAGAACAGGATCGTTCACGCGAGATCAGTGATTCTCTCAGCCAGTTGCCACAGTTGCAGACCGAAGCACGGCGTTCGTTGACGGAAATACAGCGTCGCCTACAGGCACAAAGTAATAACCAGACGACACCATTGGCAATGGCACAGTTGGCACTGATGCAAACTGAAGCTGCTGCGCGCAAAGCGAAAGTGGATGAGCTTGAGTTGGCTCAGCTTTCAGCCAATAACCGCCAGGAATTGGCCAGGATGCGCGCCGAAGTCTATAAGGCACGCCACGAAAAAATTGATATGCAGTTGCAGACGCTGCGTAACAACCTCAATAGCCAGCGCCAGCGCGAAGCAGAGCGCGCGCTGGAAAAGACGGAACAACTAGCGGAACAAAATAGCGATTTACCCCAGAGCATCAACCAACAGTTGCAAATAAACCGTGAACTCTCCACTGCTCTGAACCATCAGGCACAGCAGATGGATCTGATTTCCTCCCAACAGCGCCAGGCTGCGGCACAAACACTACAGGTGCGCCAAGCGCTGAGTACCATCATTGAACAAGCCCAGTGGCTTGGTGCCTCAACTGCTCTTGGGGAAACATTGCGGGCGCAGGTTGCTGCCATGCCCGACATGCCAAAAACGCAGCAGTTGGACAGTGCAATGGCCGACCTGCGCGTTCAGCGTCTGCGTTTTGAAAGCCAGTTGGAAAAGTTGCCGCAACAATTCAAAGAGTTGAAACAAGATGATGGTTCTCCGCTGACCAGTGCGCAGCAGCGTATTGCCGATGCGCAAATACGCACGCAGCGTGAGTTACTGAATTCACTTCTTTCCGGCTGTGATACCCAAATTCTTGAATTGACTAAATTAAAAGTCGCTAACTCCCAGTTGGTGGAAGCACTGAACGAAATTCGTGACGCTGCCCACCGTTATCTGTTCTGGGTACCAGACATCAGCCCTATCACGCTATCTTACCCATTAAATGTGGCGCAAGACCTGACGCGTCTACTGTCATTGGATACCCTAACTCAGCTTAGCGGCGCTTTTATGATGATGGTCACCAGCCGGGAAACGCTGGTACCACTTTTTGGTGCGGTATTGCTGGTTATTTTCAGTATCAGTTCGCGCAAGCACTATCACGCCTTCCTTGCCCGGGCCAGCAGCAAAGTGGGCAAAGTTACGCAGGATGAGTTTTTCCTGACAATGCGAACCGTCTTCTGGTCAATTCTGGTGGCCTTGCCACTACCCGTATTGTGGGCAGCGCTAGGGTTTGGCCTGCAAAATGCATGGCCTTATCCGGTAGCGGTTGCTATCGGCGATGGCGTCACCGCGACGTTACCCGTACTGTGGATTTGTATGATTAGTGCCGCGTTCGCGCATCCGCAAGGGTTATTCATCGCACATTTCCGTTGGCCGGTAACGCAGGTTTCCCGCGCTATGCGTTACTACAAGATGTCGATCTGGCTGATTGTGCCACTGATCATGGCACTGATCACCTTTGACAATCTCAACGATCGCGAATTTTCCAATACTCTCGGGCGGCTGTGCTTCATCTTGCTGTGTCTGGCGCTGGCATTGGTCACGCACAGCCTGAAACGCGCAGGTATTCCACTCTACCTGGATAAAAAAGGCTCCGGTGAAAACGTTATCAACGTTGCTCTATGGGGATTACTGCTTTCAGCACCACTGATTGCCGCACTGGCATCCACTGTCGGCTATCTGACAACCGCACAAAAGCTCTTGGCACGGCTGGAAACCTCTGTCGCCATCTGGTTCCTGCTGTTGGTGGTTTACCACATTATCCGCCGCTGGATGCTGATCCAGCGGCGTCGTATTGCCTTTGATCGTGCCAAGCAACGCCGTGCTGATATTCTGGCCCAGCGTGCAAAAGGTGAAGGTGAATCCTCACAAACACCAAATAGCACAGAAGGTTCGATTGAAGTGGATGAGACAGAGATCGATCTTGATGTGATCAGCGCACAGTCGTTACAACTGGTGCGCTCGATCCTCACGATGATTGCTCTGGTTTCAGTGATCTTCCTGTGGTCAGAGATCCATTCGGCCTTTGGCTTTCTGGAAAACATTAAGCTTTGGGACGTAACTTCTACAGTTAATGGGGTCGATGTTGCACAACCGATCACCTTGGGCGCTTTGCTGATCGCCATTCTGGTGTTGATCGTTACTATGCAACTAGTGCGCAACTTGCCTGCGCTGCTTGAGTTGGCCGTCTTGCAGCACCTGGATCTGGCACCAGGTACCGGCTATGCCATTACCACCATCACCAAATATCTGTTGCTACTTTTTGGCGCGATACTCAGTTTTGCCTGGATTGGGATTGAGTGGTCAAAACTACAGTGGGTAGTCACCGCACTCAGTGTGGGTTTGGGCTTTGGCATGCAGGAGATCTTCTCAAACTTTATTTCTGGTTTGATCATCCTGTTTGAAAAACCGATCCGCATTGGCGACACGGTCACGATCCGTAACCTGACCGGTAGTGTCACTAAGATTAACACCCGAGCGACCACTATTTCAGATTGGGATCGCAAAGAGATCATTGTGCCTAACAAGGCGTTTATTACCGAACAGTTTATCAACTGGTCGCTATCAGACACGCTCACGCGTGTGGTACTGACCGTACCTGCGCCAGGGGAGGCCAACAGCGAAGAAGTCACCAGGATCCTATTGAATGCAGCAGAACGCTGTGCGCTAGTGCTGGATAATCCAGTACCAGAAGCGTATCTGGTCGATCTACAGCAAGGTATTCAGATCTTCGAACTGCGGATCTACGCCGCCGAAATGGGCCATCGCATGCCATTACGCCACGAAATTCACCAGTTGATTCTGGCCGGTTACCGTGAGCATGGCATTACCTTGCCATACCCACCGTTCCAGGTTCGTAGCGAAACGCTTTCACGCATGACTAACAATGGCCGTACGCCACCTTCAACGCCTGCGCCGAACAATCGCCGCGAGTCGGGTGGTTTATAAGTGTAAAAAAAGGGTTCGGCTAACCGAACCCTTTTCATATTTCCAGAGCGTTATGCCCGGCTGACAGGAAACGCCATGACTTCACTCAAACTCTCGGCTCCCAGTGCCAGCATGACCAGACGATCGACGCCCAGAGCAACGCCAGCACACTCAGGCATACCATGCTGCAACGCATCTAGCAGGTTGTTATCAATCGGGTGCTCCGGTAAGCCACGCGCAACACGCTTACGATTATCCTGTTCAAAGCGCTGACGCTGTTCATTGCCATCCGTCAGTTCACGAAAACCGTTTGCCAGTTCGAGACCTTTGAAGTAGACCTCAAACCGCTCTGCAACGCGGTGATCTTCCGTACTGATTTCTGCCAGTGCAGCTTGAGAAGCAGGAAAATGATAAACAAATGCCGGTTTATCGCGACCTATATGCGGCTCTACGCCCACGGTAAACAGTAACTGCAAAAGCGTATCGCGATCCTCTTCCGTATCGGCGATATTGCTCAAATCCAGCTTGGCGGCTGCCTCACGCAATTGCACTTTGTCTGCAGAGAGTGGATCGAGGTCCAAATGGCGCAAAAAAGCCTGCTGGTAGGACAGAGTTTCGGCACTGTCACAATCCAGCACCTGCTGTAACAGGTCGTCCACCTCATTCATCAGGCGATACATATCATAATGCGGACGATACCATTCCAGCATGGTGAATTCTGGGTTGTGATGCCGCCCCGCTTCCTCATTGCGGAAACTGCGCGACATCTGATAAATCGGGCCACTGCCTGCCGCCAGAAGGCGTTTCATGTGATATTCCGGGCTGGTTATCATGTACAACATAAGACCATCGGCCGCGCCTGGGCCGACGAAACGCGTCTGGAAAGGAAACAGATGAATGTCGGTTACCGTCGCCTGGCTCATTGCTGGCGTCTCAACCTCCAATACGCCACGATCGGCAAAAAAGCGCCGGATTTCCGCC
The DNA here is from genome assembly GCF_044865145.1 of Serratia aquatilis. Lineage (NCBI taxonomy): Bacteria > Pseudomonadati > Pseudomonadota > Gammaproteobacteria > Enterobacterales > Yersiniaceae > Serratia > Serratia aquatilis. The sequence continues at coordinate 4,827,974 of NZ_CP173186.1, forward strand.
AATATCGCTCCGCGTTTCAACAAATTGGCGATGGGTGCACTCGGTTGCCAGCTTGCCGCTTCGCTCATGGTAATTACTCCGAAATCAAACAGGGGATGCAGTCTACTCGTATCCTGCCATGCAAACAAATTCTTAGCGATTACCGCCTTGGGTACAGATTAAAATCATAAAAAACATAGTGGCTATATAAACCACTAGTATTAGTGTTAATCCAGGTCAAAGACGAGGTAACCCCTTACTTTTACAGGAATGCCTTTCGTGCCATAGTTAATAGACAAAACAATCGATCACATCAAATTTCTAGCGAACAAGTTTAGGTATAGTCATAACCCTATATTCGGTAGGAGTTATCTATCCTTAGTCTTTAATCTAAATAACTGCTGAATTACGTTAGCACCCGAAGCATTTTTATAAATATTAAGTATAGATATTTATTTTTTCGTTTTAACAAGAATATTGGAGGAATGCAGTGCAAACCTTTAACGCCGACCTCGCCATCATTGGCGCTGGGGGAGCAGGTTTACGGGCAGCAATAGCCGCCGCGGAAGCCAATCCCCAACTGAAAATCGCGCTAATATCTAAAGTTTACCCAATGCGCAGCCATACGGTAGCCGCAGAGGGGGGCTCTGCGGCCGTCACTCAGGCACACGATAGCTATGATTACCACTTCCAGGACACCGTTGCCGGTGGCGACTGGTTGTGTGAGCAGGATGTCGTTGACCATTTTGTCCATAGTTGCCCGCGTGAAATGACCCAGCTTGAACAGTGGGGTTGCCCGTGGAGCCGTAAACCGGATGGTTCAGTCAACGTGCGCCGATTCGGTGGCATGAAGATCGAGCGTACCTGGTTCGCGGCCGATAAAACCGGCTTCCACATGCTGCATACTCTGTTCCAAACCTCGCTGAAGTACCCCCAAATCCAACGTTTCGATGAGCACTTCGTACTCGACATTCTGGTGGATGACGGCCAGGCACGTGGTTTGGTAGCAATGAATATGATGGAAGGCACTCGTGTGCAGATCCGCGCCAACGCGGTGATTATGGCAACCGGTGGTGCAGGCCGAGTCTACCGTTATAACACCAATGGCGGCATCGTAACCGGTGACGGTATGGGGATGGCATTCCACCACGGCGTGCCGCTGCGGGATATGGAGTTTGTACAGTACCACCCAACCGGCCTGCCAGGCTCCGGTATCCTGATGACTGAAGGCTGCCGTGGTGAAGGTGGCATTCTGGTCAATAAAGACGGCTACCGCTACCTGCAAGACTACGGCATGGGCCCGGAAACCCCGCTTGGTGAGCCAAAGAACAAATACATGGAACTAGGCCCAAGGGATAAAGTATCCCAGGCATTCTGGCACGAGTGGCGTGCTGGCCGGACCATTGCCACACCACGTGGCGACGTGGTCTATCTGGACCTACGCCATCTGGGCGAGAAAAAACTACTGGAACGTCTGCCGTTTATCTGCGAACTGGCGAAGGCTTATGTTGGTGTCGATCCAGTAAAAGACCCGATCCCAGTGCGCCCAACCGCTCACTACACCATGGGCGGCATTGAAACCGATCAGAACTGCGAAACCCGCATTAAAGGGTTGTTTGCCGTAGGTGAATGTTCATCTGTTGGCCTGCACGGCGCGAACCGCCTCGGGTCCAACTCATTGGCAGAACTGGTAGTATTCGGGCGTGTGGCCGGCGAAAATGCTGCCCGTCGCGCTCTGGAGACTGGTCCAGCCAACGGCAGTGCCCTCGATGCACAAGGCCGTGATGTGGAAACCCGCCTCAGCAACCTGATGAAACAGGAAGGAAACGAGAACTGGTCAAAAATCCGCGACGAAATGGGTCTGTCGATGGAAGAAGGCTGTGGTATCTACCGCACCACAGAGCTGATGCAGAAAACCGTCGATAAGCTGGCTGAACTGAAAGAACGCTTCAAGCGTGTCAAAATCACCGACAATACCAACGTATTCAACACCGATTTGCTGTACACCATCGAATTAGGTTACGGCCTGGATGTTGCCGAATGCATGGCACACTCTGCGATAAATCGTAAAGAATCACGTGGAGCCCATCAGCGTCTTGACGAGGGTTGCACCGAGCGTGACGACGTGAACTTCCTGAAACATACGTTGGCGTTCCATAATCCCAATGGCGCGCCTCGCCTGGAGTACAGCGACGTGAAAATTACCAAACTGCCACCGGCCAAACGTGTTTACGGCGGAGAAGCCGACGCACAGGATAAAAAGGATAAGGAGCAGGCGAATGGCTGAGATGAAAAACCTTAAAATCGAAGTCATGCGCTACAATCCGGAACGCGATGCCGAGCCGCATTTCGAAACCTTTAGCGTACCTTACGATGAGCAGACTTCACTGCTGGATGCATTGGGTTATATCAAAGATAACCTGGCTCCCGACCTTTCCTATCGTTGGTCATGCCGCATGGCCATCTGTGGTTCTTGTGGCATGATGGTCAACAGTGTGCCAAAACTGGCCTGTAAAACCTTCCTGCGAGAATACACAGAAGGTATGAAGGTTGAAGCTTTAGGCAACTTCCCGATCGAACGCGATCTGGTCGTTGACATGACCCACTTTATCGAGAGCCTGGAAGCGATTAAGCCTTACATTATTGGCAACGATCGAAAACCGGAAGATGGCCCAAACGTGCAAACTCCGGCACAAATGGCGAAATATCACCAGTTTTCCGGCTGCATCAACTGTGGTCTATGCTATGCCGCCTGCCCACAGTTTGGCCTCAATCCTGAGTTTATCGGCCCGGCAGCCATCACCTTGGCACACCGCTACAATCTGGATAACCGTGATCACGGCAAGAAACAGCGTATGCCGCAGCTCAATGGTCAAAATGGTGTCTGGTCCTGTACGTTTGTTGGCTACTGCTCTGAAGTCTGTCCAAAACATGTCGACCCGGCTGCAGCAATTCAGCAAGGCAAGGTTGAGAGTGCTAAAGACTTCATGATCGCCATGCTGAAGCCGCAATAAGGGAGATGAGACTGCAATGACAACACAACGTAAGCCCTATGTACGTACCATGACACCAACCTGGTGGCAAAAGCTGGGTTTCTATCGTTTCTATATGCTGCGTGAAAGCACATCAGTACCTGCGGTTTGGTTCAGTATCGTACTGATGTACGGCGTTTTTGCGCTAAAAGGTGGGCCTGAAAGCTGGGCCGGTTTTGTGGGTTTCCTGCAAAATCCGTTGGTACTGTTGATTAACATCGTCGCCCTGCTGGCTGCGGTGCTGCATACCAAAACCTGGTTTGATCTTGCCCCTAAAGCCGCCAACATAGTAGTAAACAGTGAAAAAATGGGGCCAGAGCCAATTGTTAAAGCTCTGTGGGCAGTGACGGTCGTCGTCACCGTGATCATTCTCGCTGTAGCGTTACTGTAATCCGGAGGAAACATGACTAATCTTGCACCTAAACGCTCGGATGAGCCGGTTTTCTGGGGGTTATTCGGCGCTGGCGGTATGTGGGGAGCGATCATCGCACCGGCTATTGTGCTGCTGATTGGAATTCTGCTGCCACTAGGTCTTTTCCCAGGAGAGGCTCTAGGTTATGAGCGAGTCTTGGCGTTCAGCCAAAGTTGGATCGGCCGCCTATTCCTGCTGCTGATGATTATTCTGCCACTGTGGTGCGGGTTACACCGCATTCACCACGCCATGCATGATCTAAAAGTCCACGTGCCTGCTGGCAAATGGGTCTTTTACGGTTTGGCAGCCATTCTGAGTGTCGTTACCCTGATCGGGGTTGTCACGCTTTAAGACCTCAGGCGGTCAGCTTTCGTTGGCCGCCTATCCCTCTTTTCGACTACACTGTCTATCTGATTAGGGTAGACAGGAGTTATCCATGCGTTTTTGGTCAAAGCTTTGCGTAGCGTTATCCGCCATTATTTCTGTTGCCTGTAGCGTAACTCCGCCGAAAGACATAAAGGTTGTCGATAACTTCGACAGCCAACGTTATCTGGGTACCTGGTATGAAATAGCCCGTTTAGATCACCGTTTCGAGCGTGGTTTGGAACAGGTCACCGCTAATTACAGCCCGCGCGCGGACGGCGGCCTGAAAGTAATTAACCGTGGGTTTGACACTAAAAAGCAGCAATGGAAACAAAGCGAAGGTAAAGCCTACTTTATTGGTTCACCGCAAATGGCTTCGTTGAAGGTCTCTTTCTTTGGCCCATTTTATGGCGGCTATAACGTAATCGATCTGGATGGTGAATACCGTTATGCACTGGTTGCAGGACCAAACAGAGACTACTTATGGATACTGTCGCGCACGCCGACAATAGACACCGCCACGCGCGACAGATTAGTACAGACAGCAAAAGGCTACGGTTTTGACACTGCAGCACTAGTCTGGGTTAAACAACATCCTGCTCAGTGACTACTGAACTTCAGCCCCAGAATACCGGCGACGATCAAGCACAAGCTGAGGATCCGCATAATATTGGTCGATTCGCCAAGCAACACCATGCCCATAACCGCCGCGCCTACGGCACCTATTCCTGTCCACACGGCGTAGGCGGTTCCTGCAGGCAACGTTTTCATCGCATGTGCCAGCAATACCATGCTCACAACCATGGCAGCGATGGTTATTAAACTGGGCGTCAGGCGGGTAAAACCATGAGTGTACTTCAGGCCAATCGCCCAAACGATCTCTAAAAGGCCAGCGAAAATCAAAACGATCCATGCCATGAAACAGGCTCCAAAACTTATGGGGTCGTCCCCGAGCAAGAGAAGCGCAGATGGGTCGTCCCTTCTGGCTGGGTGGAAGCGGTATTTATAAAAGGCCCCTGCCAACGTTTGGCGGGAAAATAAAACAGAGGAACCACTTGGCTCCTCTGCCTTGAAACTTACTTAACGCGAGAAACGTATTCGCCAGAGCGGGTATCAACTTTGATCACTTCGCCGATCTGTACAAACAATGGCACCTTAACGACTGCGCCAGTGCTCAGGGTTGCTGGCTTACCGCCGGTACCCGCAGTATCGCCTTTCAGGCCTGGGTCGGTATCCACGATTTCCAGTTCAACGAAGTTAGGTGGAGTTACGGCGATCGGTTGGCCGTTCCACAGGGTCACAATGCACTCTGCCTGATCCAGCATCCACTTGGCGTTATCACCAATCGCTTTTTCATCGGCAGCCAATTGTTCAAAGGTTTCGTTGTTCATGAAATGATAGAACTCACCGTCGTTGTACAGGTAAGTCAGGTTCATATCCACAACGTCCGCACCTTCCGCTGAATCGGTAGACTTGAAGGTTTTTTCAACGCGGGTGCCGGTCAGAAGACGGCGCATTTTTACACGCGCAAAAGCCTGACCTTTGCCAGGTTTCACGAACTCACTGGATTCGATAGCGTAAGGCTCGCCCTCGAACATGATTTTAAGACCCGGACGGAAATCGTTGCTAGAATAAGTCGCCATAATGGCCCTCTGAATATTTAAACTGGTAGCTTAGCCAAAAAATGGCACACATTGTAACCCAAAACACAGCACTTAGAGAAGATTGGTTGTATCAACTCGCCGATGTTATTACCGACCCAGATGAATTGCTGCAGCTTTTGTCACTGAATTCACACCCGGAACTTCCGCAGGGGCGCGATGCGCGCCGCCTGTTTGCCTTGCGTGTACCACGAGCTTTTGCAGCACGCATGCGGCCTGGCGATGCCAATGATCCGCTGTTGCGTCAGGTTTTGACCGCTAAAGAGGAATTCATCAGTGCGCCTGGATTCACCACCGATCCGTTGGATGAACAACGCAGCGTAGTACCAGGCTTGCTGCACAAATATCGCAATCGTGCTCTGCTACTGGTGAAAGGCGGTTGTGCGGTCAATTGTCGTTATTGTTTCCGCCGCCATTTCCCTTATCAGGATAACCAGGGTAAGAAAGCAAACTGGCTTCAGGCATTGGAATACATCGGCAAACACGCGGAACTGGATGAAATTATCTTTTCCGGTGGCGATCCGCTGATGGCCAAAGATCATGAACTGGATTGGCTGATCGGTGAACTTGAAAAAATCCCACATATTAAGCGGTTGCGCATTCATACTCGCTTGCCAGTAGTTATTCCTGCGCGGATCACCTCGGAGCTTTGCCAACGGCTCTCGGCCTCACGCCTGCAGGTACTGATGATCACCCATATCAATCACGCCAATGAAATTGATCGGGAATTCCAGGCCAGTATGGCAAAGTTACGCGAAGCAGGAGTTACATTGTTAAACCAGAGCGTACTGCTGCGGGGTATCAATGATAATGCCGATACGCTGGCAACGCTGAGTAACGCACTGTTCGATAGTGGGATCTTGCCTTATTACATTCACGTATTGGATAAGGTGCAAGGCGCAGCCCATTTCATGGTCAATGATGATGAGGCCCGCGCGATTATGAAAGGCCTGCTGAGTAAAGTCTCCGGCTATTTGGTACCACGTTTGGCGCGTGAAATTGGTGGTGAACCAAGCAAAACGCCACTGGATCTACATTTGACACAAAGCTGATTGGCCCTAGGCACTGCCTGATACCAAAAGAGGAGTGCCTTGGCATTCCTCTTTTGTTTTATTCGGGTTGTGGCACCAACGTTATGGGCACTTATAGACCTGACCAATCATTTTGCTGTCAAGCGGTGCAAAACTTGAAAGCAGATTCTGGCTTGGGCTGCTTGCACCATAAATTACGTTCCCCCCCATTGCTGCAGCCTTATTACGTAAGTCGTTTGCTGCACCACGCATGGAGCTACCTTCACCACCACTCCCGGAAAACCAGTTGCTTTGAGAACCCGTAACTTCACCTACCAATTGACATTCTGCCGCTGGCTTAGTGTCGGTGAATTTGACCTGCTGACCTGCGGCGGTCAGCTCATTGGTGCTGCTACAACCTACCAGCAGCAACGCTGCCGTTAGACCCAGTAAGGCTTTAATCCGCATCTTGTTCCCCATATGATATTGAGAATTAGGCAAAAGCTTATCAGAAAGCGTTGCTATCTCTTAAGCATCCGTTGCCACCGGCTACGAGCGCCTGGTCAACGCCTTGAGCGACAGCTAATGAGGTATCAGTTTACACGGTAAATTGGTAGGGTCAGCAAAAATCTGATCACACTTCTGATGAAAGAAGAGTTGAATCGACAGATACAAAAAATCCGTAACCTCAAGAGAGGTTACGGATTTTTATAAACTGAGCAGGTCATTAGCAGTTTACTTTGCGACTTGCCCGCTCGGCATTTGGCCTAAGATGGTTTCAACACACAAAAGTGTGGCGAATTACATCATACCGCCCATACCACCCATGCCGCCCATACCCGCAGCGCCCATGTCAGCTTTATCTTCTTTCGGCAGATCGGTAATCATACACTCGGTGGTGATCATCAGGCCAGCCACAGAGGCCGCATACTGCAGAGCAGAACGGGTCACTTTGGTTGGATCCAGGATACCCATCGCGATCATATCGCCGTATTCTTCGGTATAAGCGTTGTAACCGTAGCTACCTTCGCCTGCTTTCACGTTGTTAGCGATAACAGAGGCTTCTTCGCCAGCGTTAATCACGATCTGACGCAGTGGAGATTCCATAGCACGCAAGGCAACTTTGATGCCCACGTTCTGGTCTTCGTTGTCACCTTTCAGACCGGCAATTTTGCCTGCTACACGGATCAGCGCTACACCACCACCAGCAACCACGCCTTCTTCAACCGCAGCACGGGTCGCGTGCAGGGCATCTTCTACGCGGGCTTTCTTCTCTTTCATTTCAACTTCAGTTGCTGCGCCAACTTTGATAACGGCAACGCCGCCTGCCAGTTTAGCGACACGCTCCTGCAGTTTTTCACGATCGTAGTCAGAGGTTGCTTCTTCAATCTGCTGACGGATCTGGGTAACACGGCCCTGAATGGTGGCTTCATCGCCAACACCATCGATGATGATAGTGGTGTCTTTGTTGATCACGACGCGTTTTGCCTGACCCAGATCTTCCAGAGTCGCTTTTTCCAGCTCCAGGCCGATCTCTTCAGAGATTACGGTACCCGCAGTCAGAGTAGCGATATCTTGCAGCATCGCTTTACGGCGATCGCCGAAGCCAGGTGCCTTAACTGCAGCCACTTTCACAATGCCGCGCATGGTGTTAACCACCAGAGTCGCCAGTGCTTCGCCTTCAACATCTTCTGCAATGATCAGCAGTGGTTTACCCGCTTTAGCAACGGCTTCCAGTACTGGCAGCATTTCACGGATGTTGGAGATTTTCTTGTCAGCCAACAGGATGAACGGGCTTTCCAGCTCAATAGAACCAGTTTCAGGCTTGTTGATGAAGTATGGAGACAAGTAGCCACGGTCGAACTGCATACCTTCAACCACGTCTAGTTCATCTTGCAGACCGGTACCTTCTTCAACGGTGATAACACCCTCTTTGCCCACTTTTTCCATGGCTTCTGCAATCAGTTTACCCACAGTTTCATCGGAGTTTGCAGAGATGGTGCCTACTTGAGCAATAGCTTTGGAATCAGAGCAAGGTACAGACAGTTTTTTCAGTTCTTCAACCGCTGCGATCACCGCTTTGTCGATGCCGCGCTTCAGATCCATCGGGTTCATACCCGCAGCCACAGCTTTCAGGCCTTCAGTGATAATGGATTGAGCCAGTACAGTTGCAGTTGTGGTGCCGTCACCTGCCGCGTCGTTCGCTTTAGAGGCAACTTCTTTCACCATTTGGGCACCCATATTCTCGAACTTGTCTTCCAGTTCGATCTCACGAGCAACAGATACACCATCTTTAGTGATGCTAGGAGCGCCGAAGGATTTATCCAGCACTACGTTACGGCCTTTCGGGCCCAAGGTCACTTTAACTGCATCAGCGAGTACATTCACGCCACGGAGCATCTTCACGCGAGCGTCATTGCCGAATTTTACATCTTTAGCTGCCATTAGTATTTCCCTTCAACTCGTTCAGTTCAGAAGATATAAAGCGTTATTTCGCTTCAACAATTGCCAGAATGTCGCTTTCGGACATGATCAACACTTCTTCATTGTCGATCTTCTCTGCTTTCACGCCGTAACCGTCGTTGAAAATTACGATGTCGCCAACTTTTACATCCAGTGGCTGAATTTGGCCACTTTCCAGAACACGTCCTTTACCAACGGCTACCACCTCACCACGAGTAGATTTACCCGCTGCAGAGCCAGTCAGAACGATGCCGCCAGCAGATTTGGATTCAACTTCTTTGCGCTTGACGATAACGCGGTCATGCAATGGACGAATACTCATTGAACGCTCTCCTGTAAGAAAGTCTCTATCAGATTTAGGGTTGCTCACCGGATTATTGATACCGGCTCCGTGGCATTTGAAATGGGGGCATTCCATCCCCCTTCAAGGGGTAAGATCAAAAAAATTTTTGATCTGATGGTCATTGTTGAGTAAAACGAACAAAACGCGACCAGTTAGCCGCGCTAGGTAACATAATCAACGATCGTCGCGTTTGGTGTGTTCATCAGGTTTATGATCCAACGTATAGCGATCATCGTCTTTGCGTTGGAATTCTCCGTCGAAGGTATTTCCGCTGCTGGCACCACCACTCTGCGCACTACCACCTGGACGAAAAACGAAGAGATGCGGCATCAGCTTTAGCGTAAGCGACTTCTGTACCGGTGGTAACAGCAACAGCAAGCCAAGGAAGTCAGTAAAGAAACCTGGCACCAGCAGCAGGAACCCCGACAGAACCAGAGAGACACTTTTCACCATCTCCGCAGCAGGGCTTTCACCCGCTGCCAGTTTCTGTTGCATCTGCATGAAGGTTTTCATTCCCTGATTGCGCACCAGAGAGACACCTACGCAGGAGGTAAACACCACCAGTAACAGAGTGATCGCCACGCCTAACACGGCAGCGACTTTAATAAATAGGGATATTTCTATATAAGCCAGTAGAAATATCAGCAATAACGGTAACCAGCGCACCTGGTTCTCCTCTAGGTAGGATAGGCCTACGCGTCTGACGGCGCATGCGTGAAAATGGGGTCTACAGACTAGTACAATGGGGGCTTCCTACTGCCATTTCAACCAAGTACTTCCTTTATATTACTCATGCTATTAAACGTGATGTAGATCTCAGAAATAGAAAACCACGATTTCTGAAACGCCAGATAGTGATCTGAGTTCATTCATTTATTACAGAGCAGCATATGATCTGGGCAGCTACAATCGTTGCGGTCAATACTTCCGCACTTGAAGCTCTCAACAACATAATTTAGTTAGCGCAGATATTATTAATTCGGCAGCAACATAGAGAAGGTTCCCATGTCAAACAACATTCGTATCGAAGAAGACCTGCTAGGAACACGTGAAGTACCCGCAGAAGCGTACTATGGTGTTCATACTTTGCGTGCGATTGAAAACTTCTATATCAGCAACAGTAAAATTAGTGATGTACCAGAGTTTGTTCGCGGTATGGTTATGGTTAAAAAAGCCGCGGCAATGGCCAATAAAGAGCTGAAAACCATTCCACGCAAAATTGCCGATACCATTATCCAAGCCTGTGATGAAGTGCTGGACAAAGGCAAGTGCATGGATCAATTCCCAGTCGATGTGTTCCAGGGTGGTGCTGGTACCTCTCTGAACATGAACACCAACGAAGTACTGGCGAATATCGGCCTGGAACTGATGGGCCACCAGAAAGGTGAGTATCAGTATCTTAACCCTAACGATCATCTCAACAAATGCCAATCCACTAACGATGCTTATCCGACCGGCTTCCGTATTGCGGTATATGCTTCCAACCAAAAACTGATTGATGCAATCAACCAATTGCGCGAAGGTTTTGATCGCAAGGCCAAAGAGTTCGAAACTATCCTGAAAATGGGCCGTACCCAGTTGCAGGACGCCGTACCAATGACATTAGGCCAAGAGTTCCATGCCTTTAGCGTGCTGTTGAACGAAGAAACCCGCAACCTGCACCGCACTGCAGAATTGTTGTTGGAAGTAAACCTCGGCGCGACAGCGATTGGTACCGCGCTGAATACACCTGAAGGCTACCAGCAGCTTGCAGTACAGAAACTGGCGGAAGTCAGTAACCTGCCAGTAGTTCCTGCAGAGGACCTGATCGAAGCCACCTCAGACTGCGGTGCTTACGTCATGATGCACAGTGCGTTGAAACGTCTGGCGGTGAAACTTTCCAAGATCTGTAATGACCTGCGTCTGTTGTCTTCCGGCCCACGAGCTGGCCTGAACGAAATCAACCTGCCAGAGTTGCAGGCCGGTTCATCCATCATGCCAGCAAAAGTGAACCCGGTTATTCCTGAAGTGGTAAACCAGGTTTGCTTTAAAGTGATCGGCAACGACGTTTGCGTTACCATGGCTGCGGAAGCTGGCCAGTTGCAATTAAACGTGATGGAACCGGTGATTGGTCAGGCAATGTTTGAATCAATTCACATTCTAACCAACGCCTGCTATAACCTGTTGGAAAAATGCATCAATGGCATCACCGCAAACAAGGAAGTATGCGAGTATTACGTATTCAACTCGATCGGTATCGTGACTTATCTTAATCCGTTTATTGGCCACCACAACGGTGATATTGTCGGCAAGATTTGTGCAGAAACCGGCAAGAGCGTACGTGAAGTCGTATTGGAACGCGGGTTGTTGACCGAAGCTGAACTGGATGACATTTTCTCTGTTGAGAACCTGATGCACCCAGCCTATAAAGCGAAACGCTATACAGATGAAAATGAACAATAACAGAAACATCCGGTAGCCCGAAAGGCACGCTAATCCTCTGGAGAGCGTGCCTTTTTTCTTTCTTGTGCCACAAAGTTGCAACTTTTGATTTTCATAAAAACTCATTTTGAGGGGTAAACATTATGCTAATAGTGGAATTGGTGATCGTTCTACTGGCCATATTTTTAGGAGCCAGGTTAGGTGGTATAGGAATAGGCTTTGCAGGCGGTCTTGGGGTGTTGGTTCTGGCTATGATTGGCGTTAAACCCGGCAGCATTCCCTTTGACGTTATTTCAATCATCATGGCGGTTATCGCCGCAATTGCCGCTATGCAGGTTGCAGGCGGTATGGACTATCTGGTACAGCAGACCGAAAAACTGCTGCGCAAGAATCCCAAATACATCACTATTCTGGCGCCGATAGTCACCTATTTTCTGACCATCTTCGCCGGTACCGGTAATATCTCTCTCTCAGCGCTGCCTGTGATAGCAGAAGTAGCCAAAGAACAGGGCATCAAACCTTGCCGTCCACTATCTACTGCCGTTGTTTCCGCGCAGATTGCCATTACCGCTTCACCAATTTCTGCTGCGGTGGTGTATATGTCTTCCGTGATGGAAGGCCATGGTGTGAGCTACCTGCATTTGCTGATGGTGGTGATCCCTTCAACCTTCCTGGCGGTGCTGCTGATGTCGGTGCTGGTGACCTGGTTGTTTGATTCCAAACTGTCTGACGATCCGGTGTATCAGAAACGTTTCGAAGAGGGTTTGGTTACGCTGCGCGGTGACCACGTGATAGAAATCAAGCCTCGTGCAAAAGCTTCTGTGCTGCTGTTCTTGGCTGGTGTGCTGTGTGTAGTAGCCTATGCCATCATTAACAGCCCGAGTATGGGTCTGGTGGCAACGCCACTGATGAATACGACCAACGCCATTCTGATCATCATGCTGAGCGTAGCAACTCTGACGACTATCCTGTGCCGCGTTGATACCGATATGGTGTTGAACTCCAGTACGTTTAAAGCCGGTATGAGTGCTTGTATCTGTATTCTTGGCGTCGCCTGGTTGGGTGACACTTTCGTACAGGCCAACATCGACTGGATCAAAGAGACTGCCGGTACAGTGATCCAATCACATCCTTGGTTACTGGCTGTGATCTTCTTCTTCTGCTCTGCACTGCTGTACTCTCAGGCCGCTACCGCCAAAGCACTGATGCCAATGGCTCTGGCGCTGAACGTCACACCACTGACGGCAATAGCTTCCTTTGCCGCCGTTTCTGGCCTGTTCATTCTGCCAACCTACCCAACCCTGGTTGCAGCGGTACAGATGGACGACACAGGTACTACGCGTATCGGGCGCTTTGTATTTAACCACCCATTCTTCATTCCAGGGACCTTGGGAGTGGTGTTTGCGGTAGTCTTCGGCTTCCTAATAGGCAGCGTTATTCTGTAACCCCCGTGCGGGGCTACGGCCCCGCATTTGCTCGCCCCCTTTTCCTCACTGTTGATAAACTCACCTTCTAGCCAGAACAGCTTCAGGGTATAGTGGCCCGTTGATAACCTGGTTGAGAGAGCGGAAGATGCCTGACTGCGAAGCTATTGTCATACTCTGCACTGCCCCCGATGAGTCCACCGCGCAAGAACTGGCGGCGCGTGTTCTGGGAGAAAAACTGGCCGCTTGTGCCACGCTACTGCCCGGAGCATCTTCGTTATATTACTGGGAGGGCAAACTTGAGCAGGAATATGAGGTGCAAATGCTGTTCAAAAGTAACCGTCAGCATCAACAAGCACTACTCGCCTACCTGAAACAACATCACCCGTACCAAACACCCGAACTGTTGGTGTTGCCGGTGATCGCCGGAGATAAAGACTACCTGTCATGGATCAACGTTTCATTAAACTGATATTCCTGCTTTGCAGCCTGTTTTTTCTGCCGCAGGCCGCTCAGGCCTCTTTGTTTGGCCAAAACGGCGCCAACGCGTTTGTTCCCGTCGATCAAGCGTTTACCTTCGACTTTAAGCAGCAGGATCATCAACTGACCCTGAGCTGGCAAATCCGCCCCGGCTATTATCTGTATCGCCAACAGATCAAATTGGTTCCCCAGCAGGCAACACTCGGCGAGTTTAAGCTGCCTGACGGACTAAAACATAGAGATGAATTCTTTGGTGAAGTGGCCATTTTCAAGGAACCGTTGGTATTAACTATTCCGCTATTACAAGCTGGAGCCAATGCCAGCCTGAGCGTAACCTACCAAGGCTGTGCTGCCGCCGGTTTCTGCTATCCACCGGAAACACGCATTGTTCCCTTAAGTGAGGTAACCGCTGCCTTAGAGTCTCCAGTGCCGTCCGCACAGACAGAAACCAAAGCAACCAACCTGCCGTTCTCCCCGCTGTGGGCCTTGCTGATCGGCATCGGTATTGCGTTTACGCCATGTGTATTGCCGATGTATCCGCTAATTTCCGGCATCATTCTTGGCCGTGAACGTCCGCACAGTAGTGCACGTATCCTGGTACTGTCCGTAGTCTATGTGCAAGGTATGGCTCTGACCTATACCCTACTCGGGCTGGTCGTTGCCGCCGCCGGATTGCAATTCCAGGCTGCATTACAGCACCCTTACGTGCTGATTGGGTTATCGATACTGTTTTTCGCTTTGGCTTTATCAATGTTTGGCTGTTATTCATTGCAGCTACCTTCTTCGTTGCAAACACGCCTAGCTAACTGGAGCAACACCCAACGGGGCGGCTCACTGGTTGGCGTGTTTGTCATGGGGGCATTGGCAGGATTGATCTGCTCACCTTGCACTACCGCGCCGCTGAGCGCCATTCTGCTGTACATCGCCCAAAGCGGCAACATGTGGGCCGGTGGTGGTACGCTTTACCTCTATGCGCTAGGAATGGGCATCCCATTAGTTGTCGTGACAGTGTTTGGCAATAGGTTGTTGCCACGCAGCGGCCCTTGGATGCAATACGTCAAAGAAGCCTTTGGTTTTGTGATCCTGGCACTGCCAGTGTTCCTGCTGGAGCGTGTGATCGGCGATGTCTGGGGGTTACGCTTCTGGAGTCTGCTCGGGTTAGCATTCTTCGGATGGGCATTCGTCCTGAGTTTGAAATCATCCAGCGGCTGGGTACGTGTCATGCAAGTGATACTGCTTGCTGCGCTGGTGATGGCAGCTCGCCCACTGCAGGACTGGGCATTCGGTAACACAACAGCTCAGGAGGCGGTTCAACCACACCTGAATTTCACGCGCATCAACAACATTGCCCAACTTGATCTAGCGCTGCAACAAGCGCAAGGTAAGCCCGTGATGTTGGACCTTTACGCAGACTGGTGTGTTGCCTGCAAGGAGTTTGAAAAGTACACCTTCAGTGACCCTGTAGTGCAGGCTAAGCTAGCCAACACCCTACTGCTGCAGGCAGACGTCACAGCTAACAATAGCGAGCAGGTAGCGTTGCTTAAGCACTTGAAGGTTCTGGGGCTGCCTACCATTCTGTTTTTTGACGAGACAGGTCGTGAATTACCTTCTGCCCGCGTGACAGGCTTTATGAATGCTGAGGCATTCGACGCGCATTTGCAGAAAACGATTCGGTAAACAACACTGAGATTTAGAACATTTTTGGGAGGGAGCACAAGTGCAACGAGAACACGTTTTAAGCACAGCATTGGAGCTGTTGGAAAAACAGGGCCTGGCGACCACCACATTAGACATGCTGGCAGAGAAGCTGGGGGTAACACCCAGTGATATGAAACCGTTTTGGCCAGATCGCGAGGCGCTGTTGTATGACTGCCTGCGCTATCATGGTCAACAAATTGATACCTGGCGGCGTCAGTTACAGCTTGATGAATCACTGAGTGCCGAGCAAAAGCTTCTGGCGCGCTATGATGTATTGGCTGAACACGTGAAGAATGAACGCTATCCTGGCTGTCTGTTTATTGCCGCCTGCAGTTTGTTCCCTGAAAGGGACCACCCTATTCATCAATTGGCAGAGCAACAGAAGCTGGCGTCGTTGAACTTCACCCGCGATTTGCTACACGAGTTTGACGCTCACGATGCGGATTCGGTAGCTGATCAGATGGAACTGGTTCAAGAAGGATGTCTAAGTAAACTACTGGTAAAAAGGCAGTTGCAGGATGTATCTGTCGCCAAGCGGTTGGCAGAAGATATTTTGCACATTGCGCAGTGCCGCAAGTTTGGCGCTTTGAGCTAAACCAACAAAGCCACTCTTGCTTAGCAGTGGCGAGAACAAAAACCGGCCTTTTGTCTGAAAAGCCAGCAATCGGCTCTGTTTTCATATTTTTTGTCATAAACCCGTTGACGCGGCACAGCCAATACGGTTTAATGCGCCCCGTTGCCCGGATAGCTCAGTCGGTAGAGCAGGGGATTGAAAATCCCCGTGTCCTTGGTTCGATTCCGAGTCCGGGCACCATCATTCAGAAGCGCTTGTCAATTTCTCAGGATGAAAAAATGACAGGTTCTAAAGTGAGTCCAAATACGCAAAAACCTAGGGTTTGGTTAAATGATGTCACACTGTGATATCACGACCCGGTTGCTGTGAAAAGGCTCTTGAAAGGCCCGCATGTCCAACCATGCGGGTTTTTTCGCGTCTGATTTTTACAGACTTCGTAGGCAAATGTCAAATTGTGTCAAGGGGATACTCTTTCTCGGCATACCACGGCAACTCATCTCATCAGTTCCTGCTCCAGAAGCTCTCTCAGAGAATCAATGTCCTCATCAATGTACTCTAGCGTAGACCGTAAACTGGAATGCCCCAGCAGACGCTTGACCGCCTGGATATTGCGATCTGGAAACTTCATCAGGTTGGTGGCCACCGTATGCCTAAAGCGATGGGGGCTGACGACAAACCGGCACTCCCTGGAGACTCGCCGAAAGAATGCCCGTATCGGATAGATACCCATCTTTGAGTCATGCTCCCCAGGCGCTGACTGGGCTATTCTTTTTAGATCAAAACGGTTCACGTTGAATAGCTGCTCGTTTAACTCAGCCCCTGCTGCCAATGAACGTTCCAGTATCTCCGCTAATCGCGGATGTAAGGCTGAAGTAATTGGCACTCGGAATTCGCGGTGGTTCTTTGAACCCTCGGAAATCACATCAATCCAGCGCTCTTCAAGATTGATATCACGCAGCCGTACATGAAGGAGCTGATTTTGGCGCATCCCGGTACAGCTCAATGTGTCCAATACGGCCAACCAGAACCAGGCAGGATAGCAAGCATTAGCCCGCGAGCTTATGGAGTAGGATTGCGGAAAGCGGCGTTCCAGTTCCTGGTGTTGCTCCATCAAGCGATAAACCGTTTTTACCTGTGCCTTTGACAGCGTTTTTTTCTTCTTTTTCCCTACCCGAACGACCGCTTTGTTAAAAGGATTTTCTTTATGGGGTAACAATCCTTTTTTCATACCAAAATTAAATAGCGCTCGCATATGGGTCACTTTATTGTTCCAGGTACACGCTTCCAGTTTCAATTCTTTAAGAACAAATCTTCGCCATTCTAAAACCAACTCATTACTCACATCAGCAGGTAATTCTTGCGTATATTTCTTAAAAGTTCGAACGACTTTTTGGTAACTCCATTCCGTTGCTGGCCGAATAGAATGATTAAAAAAATACTGCTCCATCAATTGTTCAAACGTCACATCGGGCATGCCATAACTCCCTATAAGCACTAAGATTTAATTACCAAGAATGGGTTATCCGCTGGAATGTCATGGTCTTTATACAATTTTTTGGCAGCAATAAGGTACCCCGCCATTTTCTGAAACCGCCCTTCTCTGGCCTTATTTTGGTAAATATGACAGGTATACATCACGCCCTTATCCTGCCTGTGCCTCCCTAATCGTTCAAACGCATTTTGTAAGCCAGTTTTATCTTCGGAGTATTCTTGGTTTTCTAACAAAAACTGATGAAATATATTTGGTGCACGAATAAAGACATAACCTGAAAAAATATGTATCCGAGAGTTGGCAGTATTGACCGAAAAAGTGTCTTTAATACATCCTTCACTTAACCAATGCCAAAATCGTTCGCCAATATCCTGTGGTACAGAATAAATACCCTGTTCCGCTTTTGTTTCCACAGCCCCACCTTCCCTACCGGGATCACTCACGGCAGAAAGCCCCATGACCGCCAGCAAATCCCCCGTAGCATCCTCACTTTGAACCACGGGTTCAACGCCAGCGTCGCTGGGGGTGTTATCACTCACCGCGCTGTCCAGTGAAGAGGCCAAGTTGACCGCCGTTAAACGCTCAACAGGTTCAATAGAGGGGGCCTGTAGCGGTGAACATTCGGGATAAGTGGTCACCTTCGGCAAAGTTGTCTCTTGGCCGGGTATTATCTGGGGGGCAGCTAGGACCATAGGTGTCGTTTTTCCCACCGAGGTACGAATGGCCTCGGCGACGATGGTATTGATGATCCCTGACTCGTGACGAAACCCTGTCAAATACAGTGACAAGGTTTTCAGCACTTCTGGCCAAGCACTCAGCCAAAGTAATGCTTTATCCGGGATAATCTTCCAAGCCCGCATCGTCCCCAGACTTTGCACTTGCAGCGCATCTGTGACCGGGCTGAAGCGAAAACGGTACGGCTCTTCAGGTTCGGCATCAAGCGGTAGCCAACGCCGTCCGCTTTCCAGTTCGACCTCGATATGACACAACCCATCAAGTGCCTGCAGCATCGCGGCATAGACAATCACCGCGTTCCAGGCGGCCCCCTGCGATGCCTGTTCTTCCGGTGGTGCGCCAACCGGAAGTAAATAGTTTTTCGATAGTCGTGCTGCGTAAGCGACTGTTTCCAACAGGTGATCCACCATGCCACCGAGATACGCATGGTGGCCGTTCTCGGTAGCCGGAAACTGCTGCATCAGGGTGACACAGCGCTCAAGCGGTCGAAGGTAATACTGTTGGTACAGGTCTTTTGGTAGCGAGGAGTAATCCCACAGCATTTGCAGCCATTGCTGGCGTCTAGCATCTGACAGCAGAGTGCTTGCTGATAACGGCAACGAATACCCCGAAGGGACAGTGAGTGTATAATCAACAGGCGAAGAAACGACGGGACGGAAAAGAGACCTCAGTTTCAGACGTAACATAGCGGGAGCCCTTGTCAGGTGAGCAATCGGGCTACCTTATCTGCCTTAATCCAGAGTGCAACCGACAACTCTTTATCTGAAAAAAGTAATTTTTTCGCATCCGCATATTATATCGCCTCGGCAGAAATATTGAAAAAATCCTTCCCTCTACCTCATGAACGGTATTCCCATGCTGTATGAATGGCGATCAGACACCACCAGTCGGCCCCCAATGCAGGCACGTAGTATGCTCGTTTTCTAAGCTATCTGTACGGCAGTGAACTTCATTGCCCTACTGATCGGCTTCCCGTTGGTTTTCCAAGCTACTGTCAACACCAACGGCGGATGCCCCTTCAGGTCTTATAACACTGGTGCCGACACACGGGGAGTAATTCGTCGCGGGATCCGTGTGGATCCTTCAAAAATTTCCGATTTTTGTAAATTCACTCTAAATCGGAAACACTGTAAGCAAAAAATGGCTGGGGTGCGCGGGGGTGAAAACCGGAAAAAACACCACATCTAGTGTCTGTATCAACTGACTTATCCACTACATCTGGTGTTCAACGAGGCAGGGTGCCGACTTGCCGGAAATGACAGAGAACGGAAGGGGCGTTCCCCGCACCGAGTTTCCTAGAGACTAAAATCTCAATGAAAGAAGATCCGAAATGACATCAAAGCCAGCAAACCGATAAACGCATAGTGGACAGGGGCATAGTGTTGACGCTTCACCGACAGGGGACTGGCGCAACGGAGATTGCCCGGCAACTTAATATTGCTCGTTCCACGGTCTGTAAGATTCTGGAAGACGAGAAGGCCTCGTAAAATCTCCACAAAATGCTGCTAATGATCGTTGCTTCAGTCAATACCAACAACAAATTGACTCATACAAAACAAGGGAATAATATAATAACCTTACACTTAAAAAGGATTCTATGTATGAGTTATTCAAAACCGGCGGTTTTAGCGAAAAGTTCTGCATACAAGGCGGAGTGCCGTCCTAACAGTAAGCCCAGCGGCAGGCCCTGCAATCCTCCGGGGCCGAGCGGTCGTTAGTTTTGCACTCTGACATAAAGCGAAGCGGCGACAGTTCTCGTCGCTTCTTTATTTATATACAGCCGAAATAGAATCTTATGTATTACAAACTAAAATCAAATGTACTATTCAGAAACTACGGGGATTACGGTTATATTACGGATGATAGAAACTACAGATATATAAAAGATGAGGTAGTAGGTGAAAGGATTGTTTCAGAAAGTGGTGCTGCGTTTTTATCTACTTTAAATAAAAAACCAAAATCTGTTCTTGATATACTCACGAAAATACATGAGAAATACCAGGATGTCAGTATTGAAATAATAAAAAGTGATGTCGAGGAGTTTTTCTCTGAGCTAGTTTGTGATGGTTTTTTGTGTAAAGGTGAGACAGTTACTGAATGTAATAGCAATGATTATTTTTTTTCATATAAAAAGTCAGGTAGTAAAGTTAAAAGTGATAAAAATAAAGATAACATCGACAATACAACTGATTTCTTTGAAGATAATGAAGAAAAAGTAAACCGTCTGACCAGTGTACATATAGAGATCACCAGTAAATGTAATGAAAGATGCATTCATTGTTATATCCCCCATGAGAAAAAAATAAAAACATTGGACACAAAACATATTTATTCTTTATTAAAACAATGTAAGGACATGAATGTGCTACATATAACTCTGAGCGGCGGGGAGCCTATGTTGCATAAAGATTTTTGTGACATATTAAAACAATGCAGAGAGTATGATTTTGCTGTCAGCGTCCTTACTAATCTCACGCTCTTGACTGATGAAGTTGTGGCTGAGATGAAGCAGAATGGATTGCTGGGGGTTCAGGTATCACTGTATTCAACAGATCCGGTTATTCATGACTCAATAACAAAAATGACGGGGAGTTTTAAAAAGACTAAATCATCAATACTGAAACTAGTCGAAAATGATATACCGCTACAAATCAGTTGTCCGCTAATGAAACAGAATAAAGACTGTTATCACGATGTCATTGAGTGGGCGAAAAAGTATGGGGTTACGGCCAGTGATGATTATGCATTGATTGCAGAATATGATCATTCAAACCAGAATACCTGTAATCGACTCTCATTAAATGAAGTCAGTACAGTTCTTAAAGATAAAGCTTCTTCTGATGAAAGTTATCTTGATAAATTAAAAGGTGAACTAATTAACAGGAGTCATATTGACCCGGAAGATCCTGTCTGTTCGGTTTGTAGTGTATCTGTTTGCATTGCTGAGAACGGAAACGTTTATCCCTGTGCTGGCTGGCAGGATTGCGTTTTAGGTAATATTCTGGAAACCTCATTAAATGATATCTGGCATTTTTCCCGGAAAATAAATTCATTAAGAAAACTAAAAAAGAAAGATTTCCCCGAATGTATGCAATGTGATCTTAAAGGTATCTGTTCAATGTGCATGGTAAGAAACGCAAATGAAGATTTTAATGGTAACTATTTGAATATTAATAAGTATTTCTGCAATATAACGAAACTAAAAAAAGCTCTGTTGAGCTAGGCTGTGTCCCTCAATTGCCCGTGGTGCCGTCGCAGGCCCAAAAGCCCGTTATCAAAGCGGAGGGCGAAGGACATGGTGGGCCTCTGTTCAAGCCTGACAACGCAGAGAACGGGTTTTGGGGGCGTGCCCCGCAGGGCTGGGTCCATTTTCACGAATTGCTGCGTTGTTCACCGCTTATTTGGTCCACCAAACCTCACGTCTTGAGAGCATGAAAAACCGTGGGGCAGTCACCGAATGGATCGACTGCTGGAGCGAGAATAACCAACATCATTTAATAAATTTGCCTGCTGGTATCCAGGGGCGCGATGGACGATAAAAGTAGCTGGAAAGTATCCTTGATGGCGGTATCTCGTCATACTTCAAGTTGCCTGGATGTTGGCTGCGTCCAGCTACTCAGCCCATCCGGGGCCGCTGCAAGCAGCGTTCAAATCAGCTCCAGGCAGATTTGTCGCACCAGTCACATCGTGGGCTATTCGCCTGGCGACGCTCGGTCTTGTCGCGTTAGCACTTCCATTTTTTCAGCTCCATCAAGAACGACTGCCCACAACGACATATACCCACGCCTGAAAACCTCCCTGTCCATGACGCTCCTGGAAATAAGGTAGGTATGTCTTGCCTGCGTGACAGTGCGGATGATCTGCTGCAACCTGATGTCATTTTTCATGGGTAATCTCTTCAGCGCGGCTGATCCCGCATCAACAGGAAAACATCACGACCAAATTTTCGGTACCGCAAATGGGCGAAAGTTTTGCTGCTCACTTAATTCCAGCAATACCTGGACGTTCAGCCATTCTCTCCACCTGACCTCCCGCTGTTCTTGGGAAAGACCATACTGCGTAAAGTCGGTATCCGTATGCCATTCAGGCAACACTCTGCCAGTGGTTGGTTGCCAGTGGTTGGTTGCCAGTGGTTGGTTTAAGGTGCTCGCGAGGGGATATTACTGACGAAAATAAATTAATTTTCGTCACAAACATTTTGTTCTGAAGGGCGCTTATCAAAAACGCAGTCACCGTGTCCCATACTAGGCACGAAAAACAGCACTGTTTTATTTATGGTAAGATAATCACAGATACACCATCATGCCATTCCAACAATAGAGGAATTAAATTTAATGTTTGATATAAGCTATGCCATTAACTCGGCGAATGATGAGGATTGCGTTGTATTACCCGCGATAGAAAATACTGAACATCTCGTGAACGTCATCAATGATGTCGCACAGTACAACCAGGGCATCGTGGTTATTGGTATTGATAACACGCGCTGTCAAGCCTACGGTGTCGACGAGGTACACTTTAAGGATCAGTATAAGGTGGCACAACGTCATCTGGCACAGGTTGAAACCCGTTTGTCATTTATCGACTACCGATTTTATTTTAAATTAGCAGTGATCCACGTAAAAAAAGAGGCATCCGTAGGTCATGAATACACCGGGTTGCGTGATGTTAGCACGAATATAAAACGTACGAGAGAGGCTCGACAATGAAACTGAACCCTACGCCGAAAACAGCTTCAGTTAATATCTTCCAGCTTATTACATTATGTTAATCACACAACGCGAGTTTGCCGTTCGGTTATATTACCGCCTCTCTGACGGTGACCCATTTTTATTGGCAGATAATGTGGGTTGGCAGAGATGGAATGCAGGCTGGAGGCAAATAATGTGGGTTTCAGACTCGGTGAGAATCACCTAATGTGGGTTGAAAAACGCAGTTGATTGCAGGTCGGGCGGGTTTCGATGTCAGGACGTTACACCTAGCACTCATTGGGTCGCTGAAACGCTGCATAAGCTGGCGAACAATCACCGCCAGCTCGCTGGCAATTTAAATGCTTTAATTTATTAATTTCAGTCCAATTCTCGAATAAAGAAAGGGCTAACCGCCTTTCGATCATCTATAAATATGTTCATGTAATCCTTTGCTCTAGAGAAAGCCACATACATTAATCTGTTAGCAATATCTTGAGCATAATCATTTCCTTTATCATACGACGATTGATGTGGAACCACTTTATCATGATATCCAATAGTAATTACATAATCATATTCCTCCCCCTTTGAACCATGAATTGTAGACACAGATACAACATTTTTATCTTTGTTTATTATTTTTTTTATTGCTCCCATACCAGCTTTAAGTTTTGCTACGGAAGCTGCTGCATTAGAAATATTGTAATCCGTCTCTAACTTAATGGATTTTTGGTACTTCACTTCTAAAAACACATACAATTCTTTCAACCATAAAATAAAATTATTCTTTACAGATTGGAACTCTTTTAAATCACGCTTAAGCTGTAATGGATTTAGATGACTTAACTCAGGGATTGAGTCAATTATCTTTCTTGCTAGAGAATGTCTTCTTTGATAGTTAACTACACTTACATCTAGAAGAACTAATTTTATTAATTCATAAAAAACAGTATTTCTAACACAGTAAAGTGGATTTGTAGATTGGAAATCATAAACAAAATATTCAGAAATATCATACAAATCATTGATCAGCCCCATAAGGTAGTACTTATCCGGGCCTATAATTGCCACACCATCCACGCCATTGTATTTTGAGTGATATTGACTTATTAAATTAAAAATTCTTTTAGGTAATTCATCTTTCGATATATCTTTTATAATAGGTGACCTACCATCATTTTCTCGCATAGAAATAACATCATTATGCGAAGCGGAATATTTTTTATAATAATCAACCAGTAATTTAGAAGATCGATAACAACCAGACAGCGTTTCATGCCTTAATTCAGATAGTTGTAATTCAGATTTAAGAATATCTTTGTTTTTTACAGACACTCCGAGATCCTGATAAATAGCCTGGTCATTATCACCAACTATAAAAACAGAAACACGATCATATCTCGTTATATATGACAAGGCTTTAAGTTGGATTAAACTGGTGTCTTGCGACTCATCTAAGTAAATATTACCGATTAACTTTGAAAGATGCTCGCATATTTTTGAATTATTATTAAGAAAATCAACGCCTAACTTTATGATATCATCAAAATCAATATATTTATTATCCTCTTTAATGCGATTATATTCTTGAATGACTAGCAATTCTTTATTTTTACTATCCACCTGATGGCAATAAGGTTCTACAAATGCATTGCCTTCCTCATCACTATTATAACGTAGTCTTGATTCTAATTTCTTATCAACCTCTATACTTTGGATTATTTTCTTTTGCTTATATTCTGAGATTAAAGAAAATCCATCCACAAGTCGCGGGATGGCTCCAGCATATTTTTTAACAACCCACTCTAAAAGAAATGAATGAATAGTACCGCACCAAACCCTCTCAGTCTCTATATTAAGATTATCTATCCTGCTA
Source organism: Serratia aquatilis (assembly GCF_044865145.1). Classification (NCBI taxonomy): domain Bacteria; kingdom Pseudomonadati; phylum Pseudomonadota; class Gammaproteobacteria; order Enterobacterales; family Yersiniaceae; genus Serratia; species Serratia aquatilis. Next base: position 4,852,628 of record NZ_CP173186.1, read on the forward strand.
GAGATCTCGTCAGCTGCAGCGTTAGTATGAGTTAGTATGAGTTAGTACAATATGCCAACGAAAACCTTCATTATGATATAAATTATCCTCAAGCATCCCAATTAATAGCTTTGTTTTTCCAGCCCCAGGGCAGGCACTAACTAATAGATTGCTTTTAATATTTATCAAACCTCTCTTTTGGTCATCCATAATGAACCTCGAGCAAAAAAGTTAAAGGATCATTAGAGTAATGATCTTTAAACACTGCCAAAGCAGCATCTAAATTATTAATAACAAAAGCTAAATCATCCTGCCCAAGAATATTATTTAACAAATCATTCCCATCTCTATTTTTAATGACTTCGACACGATATCGAACCATCTTAGCTAGAGTAAATTTATTAAAATCACCAGTAAATCCTAATGAATGACAAAGTGCTTCAGGTATAGGGAAATCGGCATCAAGCTTGTCAGCCAGCATCATGGCAAACCAACCCTTTTTATGCTTATTTGCTAACTTTAAAGCGTAACATCCGATTTTTTGTCTATCAGAGGATGAGAATGCTTCTTGATATGGGCTATAAAAGGCTTTTTTCTCAAATGATTCATCTGCTATCTGATCAAAATAGCTTACAGCTCCCGACAGGACTAAATCGATTTCAAAAGTAAATTTAGAGTAATAGGCACGAATGAAATTGTTATTTCCAACAATTTCATCCAAGATGACTTTACGAGCAACACCAGATTCTGCTGATTTTACAGCTTTATTATATTCTTCTTGTGATAGATAATCGGGCTTATTATCGCCATACAGATTTATATCATCGTCTGTTAAAATTGCACATTTCTTTTTAATTCGATCTGTATGAAACAATGAAGATAGCAATTCAAATCCAGTACCCCGCACAGATATCAATGAAATACCAAGTTCATCAAGTGTAACGCCAAAAGTAATTTTTACGAGGTGAGGGATTAATATTTCCTCTGCATCCCCCTCAATTAGAATTACATTTTTCGCAAAAAGAATATCTGTTCTTATGGCATCAAGGAATCGTTCAATACGATTAACTTTGTCCTCTTCGAGTCCTTTGGAAGGTGAACATGAAATAGTTTCGAGACCATTTTTTACAAGTACATTAGTAGTTGAAATATTTGATACTGAAGAGATATGGGTTGAATGCGTAGAAATAAAAACCTGAGTCTTATTATTTTTGAGATTGCTAAACAAAGATTTTTGTATATGCGTATGAATATGTGCCTCAGGCTCTTCTATTATCAGGAAGTTAGCCAGAAGATTTTTACTGATGCCCTCTTCATACTCATACAGTTTCAAAGCCAAATAGATTAAATTTGCACCACCAAGACTCATTTCTGAAAGTTCGGAGACATATCCTTCACAAAGCGAGTCTCCTGCCTTTAATTGTAAAACCTTTACCAATTCTTTGAGCTCACAGGGTAATTCAGAGGTAACATTTAAAACTGGCGAATACGTTGTACCAACAGCATTCGTTATTGATAATAATATCCCATCCGAAAGTTTCTTTACCTCATCAATCGATGATATTCTTTCATTCACATCCCTGATGTTTTCGCTCAAAGTCTCATCATTATCAATTCCTTTAGATACATATTCTAAGAGCTTTTGAAATGGATTGAATCTATTGTTCTTAAGCTCACTAACCACATCCCTCAAGGCTCGAGCATAGGTACAACTGATATTGTCCTGTATATTATAATTACGTTGCCTGTTCCCAATTAAATTAATTCGTTCTAGCTTAGGATCTGAGAATAAGAGCGTATCAAAATCACCAACCACAAGAGAGTATGTTTGGTTATCACTAAAATCTGCAGTACCTTGGCACAACACTAAAGATTCATAGGTTGTCTTATCAATTAAATACTGTTCTTTCAGAGTATGGTATGCACTTTTACGCGCTTCATAATCTTCAATTTCATTCAGTTTAAAAAGCTGCTCTCTGATGTAAAACTGCGGCCTATAAATATAAGTTATTCGCCCAGTGCCTCCACCATTAACAGTAGCATTTAATTGACATAGTAACTCTGATTCCTCATCCCCCCCTATCTCATCAAACTCCAAGCTAACTATTACCCAATGGCCAAATGCAGCTCCTAATCCTCTGTGAAAATCATTTTCTAAAAGATATCGCTTATAATATGGCAAAGTATCGTCAAGTATAAGTCTCATCGCCTCAAAAACATTTGTTTTCCCCGATGAGTTTTCACCAACAATAGTATTAACACATTCTTTTTTAAAAGACAAAGATGTTGCCTTAAAATTCCTAAAATTTCTTAACGAGAGAGTCTTGATAAACATATACTTTCACACCTTGAATATAAAATCGGAGTACCATTGAATCATTCTTTTTCTACCAACGATATATTGAGCATGGTTATACGTGCCTCTAATTGAATTTTTATCAACATGAGCCAACTGAAGTTCAATCCAGGTAGTATCAAAATCGTGAAGAATAGTCGAAAAAGTATGCCGAAAACCATGACCAGTAACCTTCCCAGCATAGCCAACACGCTTGATTAATTGATTAATACTCGTTTCACTCATCGGTTTGTTCGGATCATTCCGCCCCGGAAAAACATAATGATAGTTCCCTGTCATGATCTTGAGTTCATTGAGTAAATCTAACGCCTTAGTAGACAATGGCACAAGATGTGACCTGCGCATTTTAATCCTTTCAGCAGGAATTTTCCAAATAGCGTTGTCTAGGCTGTGTCCCTTAACCCAATAGTCGCTTTAAAAATAACCGAACAGAGCCTAATTTAAGCATGCAAGGTAATTTCTGGCTGTTTTCTCTGAGTGTGTGGCAATTCGACGATGTTCTTTTAGGGTAATCCCGGCTTTGTTGAATAAATCATATTTGGACAAAAAAGCCCCTTGAATGTGCATATACCTCAGGCAACGCGCACACTTTTTGGCATACCCGCGAGCGTCATCTTGTTCAACGCACGGAACATCGCCATAGCCTCTGCCACTTGCGCATCATAATCACGGAAGGTCAAGTGACCACCAAACAGCTGTTTTACTCGGTACATCGCCGTTTCCGCTACCGAACGTCGGTGGTAGCCGGTCATGTTTTTCCATCGTGTGTTGTCCCCCGTAAGGCGCTGGTTCGCCACGGCTTGATTTCGGTCTGCGTAGTCTGCGGGCCAATAGCGGGCTCCGCTTCTGGGCGGAGTTAACGCCTTGATTTTCTTGCGTCTTAACTCATCGTGACACACTCGCGTATCGTAAGCTCCATCCGCTGAGGCCACCTTGATTTTACGGTGCGTCTGTCTAATGAGGCCCGGAAAGGCTTCCGTATCGGTGATATTGCTCAATGACAGGTCTGCACAGATGACTTCATGCGTTTTCGCGTCTACCGCCAAGTGCAGTTTTCGCCAGATACGCCGTTTCTCCTGACCGTGTTTTTTCACCTTCCACTCCCCTTCACCAAAGACTTTGAGGCCGGTGTAGTCGATAACGAGGTGTGCAATTTCACCCCGCGTTGGGTTTTTAAACGGGATATTCACGGGTTTCGCCCGCTTGCTGATGCAGGTGTAATCAGGACAGTTTAACGGCACTTTCATCAGTGCGAAAATGGTGTCGACGAAGCCCTAGAGGGCCCGGAATGTTTCCTGAAATGACGGGAAACATCTCCCCAGGAAATGTTTCCCTGGGGAGTGGCAGGTTATTGGCTAACCTTAGGTAAAAAGTCAGTGCGGGGTCAGTCTGTCGTCCGTTTCATCGATACGGATAAGCTGGACGTTTTCCGGCACTGTCTCCAATACAGCAACCATAAAGTGGCTCGCAGTTAACAAGGGGCTCCGGGGGGACCAGGCGTTCTGGTCTATCCGGTCCAGGTGGTATTTCTCCACCAGTTGGTTAATCGCTTCAAACACCGGCACGTTGAGTTCAACCAGCTCCTGTACAACAGCATCGTCATGCAGGTTGGTATCGTTCAACGTCAGCCCGAAGTGTTTCTCCAGCAGAAACGCCACTATCTTTTGGTATTCGCGAATTGCAGTAGTGTCCATCGTGTCTTCCTCTAATAGCGGCTCAGGCGGCAGCCAGGGCCTGTTCACGCAAGATAAGGTACTCAAAGGCTTCTCGGGCAAAACGGCTTGCCTGGAAGATAGCCCTCTTGTCTTCTTTCAGTGCCTTCAGCCAGGAAGCGATATAGTTTTCATGCTGAACGTCACCCTGGATACCCAGTTCGGCGCACAAAAATGCCGAACCGATTTCCGCCACCAATTCTTCGAACGCATACACCGGGTCGCCAAACCGACGTGCTGAAGACGTAATGCCTTCTCGCGCCAACCGGGAGAGATGACCGGTGGAATGCACCAGCTCATGCAGCAACGTGCTGTAGTAATCTGCCGGGCAGTTGAACTGCACGGCTTCCGGCATGGTGATGCGGTCAGCACCCGGGCTATAAAACGCCCGGTCCTGATACCGATGCACCACTGGCACACCGCTGCAGGTGACTACCTGTTCGGCCCGCTGGATACGCTCAATATCGTCTTGCTCGGGTGTGGCTTCTGCGTCACCGGCCACGGTCACCGGCGCTAGCAACTTGTCAGGTAAATTTTCACACTGCTCGACGTTGAACAGATGAAAACTGGTCATGAAATTCCGCTGGGAAACCACGGCATTCCCCTGGTCGTCAAACAGCGGCTTGCCCTGCTCGTCCGTTTCTTTCTTCTCAAACGGCTTGAACAACGTTACCAGCGTCGATTTCTCGCCCTTGCGAACGTTACCGCCAACGTCCAGCGCCTGCTTGAACGTCAGCCAACGGTGAGAGGTAAACCCCTTGTCCGCGGCATCAATCCACAACAACAGCACGTTGATGCCGCTGTAGGCTCGCCCCGTCACCGCATTGGCCGGTAATCCGCTCATACTGGCCGCGTGGCCACCAACGACGGTTTTCCACGGCTTGCGCCAGGGAGACGTCCCCTTCTCCAGTGCGGCGATGATTTTGTCCGTCACCACCTGGAACAGGTCTGTTTTATCCTGGCTGCGTGATGCCGCCTTCTTCTTGGTGTGTTTCGTTGTCATGGTCAGTCCTCGCCATAAAAAACGGGGATTGACCCCCTTGCGGGAATAAATCCCCGCAAGGGTTGTCAGTGCTACCGTCGCGTTAATCGACTGTAGCGTCAGTCTGTTAAAAGTCCGGGCGGCAGTGTCACCGCCAGGTCAAGATGCGTGTTGAGCCAGTCCGCCACCTGCTGCCACTCGGTACATGCCACTGTTGAACGAATACCGTAGCACCCAGGACAACAGTGGTTGGCCAGTAACAGAATCGCCATCACCAGAAAATCGTAGGGGTGATGACGGGTATCACATTGACCTTGCTGCCGTTCGACAGTGAACGAGCGCACTAGGCAGAACGGGTCACCCGACAGGCCTGCGTTAAAATCGCCGTTAAAGGCAATCACGCCGATGCCAATCAGGCTGTCGTCATACCTCAACGGTTGGGTGCCACTGAGGTCACAAACGACCAACGGCCTTCCCAACCAGCGAAAGTCCGGCTCATGGCGCACCTGATGATGTACCCGGGTTGTTGCACGACACAACTCGCGCCAGGCCTCAGGCGAAACTGCCTGGTAGTGGATAAACGAATGACGTCGATTCATCACCACCCCGCCGCAGCTGCTGCCGAGTCTCTCTGGCCTACGCTGAAAAAGTAGTCCCAGGCTCCCGGACAAATCGTTCTGCCCAGCGCAACAACATCGTCGAACAGACCCTTACAGGAAGGATGTGTATAGCGAGGTGGATCTCCCCCACATTCCCAGGCAAGCGTTTCAGCCAGATGGCCAACCGCCCAGATATTATCGGTAAAATTGTCTTCGTCCGACTGGGTGCCAATACCCAACTTCTCGTAGGCTGCAATCACCCGCAAATCACCTTCAAGGTTCGCCAGGTCGCACAGGTCATCTATCGTCGTCATGGTCAGTCTCCAGAATAAAAAACGGGGACTGACCACCCAAAGGGAGGTCACTCCCCTGTGGGTGGGTAAAATACCGGGCGGGTTAACGCCCGTGGGTGGGACTAATCAATGGCACCGGCAATCGCCATGCCTTCGGGATGCGCCAGGGCAAAACCGCGTAGCCGATGGTAGCTCTCGATGAAAAAGTCATGGCCAGATTCCACCAGGACGCACAGAGCATACAATGACACCGTCAGCCCCAACGCCTGGGCGCTCATCTCGCCCTGGTAATAATTTGATGCAACCTCAATCCGATAGGTTTTCTCGGTCTGCGGACAGATAAAGAACCCGCCATCGGATTGGGTGTACCAGTGCCAAAAATCACCGCCATAGTCCTGACTGAATTGACGGGCATAGGCGTAGCACATCTCGGTAAAGCTATACGCATGGCGAGTCGCACTGTCCGGGGAAAAACCCTGCTGGGCGAGTACGGAAGCCAGGCGGTAGTAACCGGTCATCCATTCCGTGAGCGCCGCCGTGACGACGGGGGTATCTGCTTTTGTCGTTAGTGTCATTTCAGGTCTTCTCCAAAAAAAGAGCGGGACCTGTCCTTTGGGGACGGGTCCCGCAAAGGATTGAGTTAAATCAGCTTACAGCAGGGTCATATTGAGCCAACCACGCTCGGCAAACGACACCGCCTCGCCATGACCGATCACAATATGATCCAGCACGCGCACATCAATTAATGACAGCGCAGCGGTCACCGTTTCCGTCACGGTTCTGTCTGCCTGGCTGGGCTCAGCCATCCCCGAGGGATGGTTGTGCGCCAGGATCAGCGCAGCGGCATTGTAGGCCAGGGCCTGCTTGACGATTTCCCTGGGATAAACATTGACCGAGGCCAACGTACCGGTAAAGAGCGTTTCACACGCGATCAATCGGTGCTGGTTATCCAGATACATCACCATAAATACCTCGCGCTCCTGCCTTTCCAGTTGCAGACGCAGATAACGGCGAACTGCATCGGGTTGTGTCAGCACCACCGTGCGGGCCTGCAGTTGTCGTTCCAACAAGCAGATAGCCTGGGTGATGATATGTTGCTCATGAGACTCATAGTGCATGGGGTACTCCAGAGAGATCGGCGTACGCCTGCCCTGTCGGGCAGAGGTCAACCCGATCAGGTGAAGATCATGAAGGGTATAAAATGCAGACGGTACCGCGTTAGCGCTCCACCACCACCGAGGTCGGTAACAGCACCTCACCGTACGGATCCACCATGGCAATACGTTCACGCAGAAGCTGACAGGCTCGGGTAAAACAGCGCCGGTCACGCTCACTCGCCCGCTTGCAGCCCAGGTTTTCCAGTTCAGCAAGATGGCGTTGCGCACAACTGCGCCACGAACGCCGTTCACTGTCAGTCACACACGCACAGAAATGCGCGTTGGCCAACGTCAACAGACGGTCTGTGGCGTTACGGTAGTCTGCTACCAGAACAAACGTCGTCATCGGTCACTCCTGTTTGTTCGGTTTAGTGATAACGGTAACGAAGCGTCGCCAGTTGCTCAGCCAACAGGCAGGCTTCACGAAATACCCGTTGACGGCGGGGCCCCGCATTCAGGCCCACACGGCACCATTCGTAGGTATATTCGCCAGCATGCCAACCGGTACGGCACAGTATCGCCATGCCCCAGTTCCCCGTCTCAAGCGGAAAGACCTCGGCACGGTAACTGACACGTCCGGTTTTATTGGCTACCCAATCACCGTGACGCGCTTCCTTCCGTTCAGGAAAAAGCCGATCAAACAGGGGAAAAGCCCCACGGGTGACGGATGCAGCATGACGCTGGGTAAAGGTTTGCATGATGTTCTCCATAAAAAAAGGGAACATCACCGCCCTGAAGGGAAGCATGTTCCCTCAAGGGTGAGTCAATCAGACGGGATGCCATTCAAGGCATGTTGGATAAGTGCACCTTCATCGCAGTAAACTGCGATCCCCGCTTTCAAAGGTTCAGGGGGGTTACCGCTCTAGAGCGCGTCCTCTCAGGTTAAGGTCGCTTTGGCTTGTGATTGCCCGAAGGCGTCCTTCTCAAATCACCGGGACATTGGCTGTTGTCAAAGACAACGGGTTAGCCTGAAAAATCGTACACAATTCAAACGTAGTCGACAAGCCCCATTCGGCATAAATACTCACCGTTGATGCCGTCAGGACTCATCATCACTCACTCGGTTATACACCCTGGCAACATAATGCCCTCGACCATCGCCGTGCCCCAAATCCATTGAGACCATTGCCTCGGCCTCTTTTCGGCTTAACCCCTTGCTCATATGATATTCCGTTGCCTCTCGAGAATAGGCGTAACGCAAACTGTGGGGGGATTCCTTTCCCGTTAATCCGGCCTCTTTCAGCGTATTGCGATAGCGGTCGATAGCCGAATGCAACGTGGGTTTATCAATTAATCGTCCGCCATGCTGATTGGCATATTTAATTGCTTCACTCACTGCGTGAATAACCTGGTCACGATTTACAATCGTCGTATCTCGCGGTCGACCACCTTTAGTGCCAAATACAATACGCAGCCGTTCATCGCCCTTATTCAATGCCTGCTGCCAGGTTTTTAATGATTTGGCAGACTGCACGGCTTCTTCCGTTCTTAATCCTAAATAACGCGCCAATTGCATAGCGGCGGCAACACCGTCGTCTTTTTCACGTATATGGACGAGCGCTGCGTGATAGCGCTCGTCCGAAATAGCGACTTTTGAACCGTCACGACTGGCCCCGGATAAGCCGAGCGCTGAATTACTTAATCGTTCATGGTTCGGATCGGCGAGTTTCGTCCTGCCTGCCGTGGTGAGTATCGCCCGTATAGCCGCCATTTCATTTTGCATTGTCCGTTTAGAGATATTTTCAGACTGACGACTTTTAATATACAACTCAATGTGGTGGGTCTTAATATTACTCACGTCGCGGATCTGAATATTTAATTTCAGCATACTCTCCGCCAATCGGGACGCTATTCTGGCGCGGTCCGCGACAGTTTTAAAACTCCCCCCTGACTGTCGGGCCAACGTGATTAATTGTTTACTTAACTGCTTATTGGCTCTCGACATCGCTGCTCCCCTTTCGTCCTGAAAAACGCAGGACATTACCGCCTTCGTCTCGAAGGATGAAGGACGTACCGAACTGCATTTTTGATGTATGACAAAACGTCTGAACAACGTTCAGCACGACGGTGATACATCCTGGCCCCGACGACACGGTGTGATTTGCGCTTCATGCGACTCGACTGGTGACTGTGCATCGGGGTGGCAAAATGTTGAGTTCTTGTGAGGTATCCACAGCTCGCTGAGCTGCTTGCGGCTTGCGCCGGTTCCTGACCGTTGTCAGGTCACCTCCATCCGTCAGCCTTGACTGACGTTGCCATCGTTACCGAGTCGATTGTTCTCCTTCATTTCATGGGTAAGCGTCTTCATAGGGGGATCCCCGTTTTTATGACGCGTGAGTTTAAAAAATGGCCTTTTACTGTTCTGGACGTTCCGTAGCCCGAGGTTCGGCCAGGGTACTGCGTGTCGGTCAGAGCGTAGAAGACGTTGGTAAAGCCCGTATGACGTGGGTTCGTCCGTTATGCGCTTTGCGCGTCACTTGGTATATGCTTCGCAATTACACAAGTGACGCGCTGCGCCACTCCCGCACCAAATGCAGCTCTCGCAGATGCCAAATGTTCCAATTGGCATAGCAGAGAGCAGCAAATGTTGCCGGGATGGCTGGACGTCGGTCCAAAAAGATAGGGGCATAGACGTGGTGTTTCTCCGGGTAATGGAGAAACTGCCCCGCCGGGAAGTTTCCCGCTGGGGTGCCAGTTGTCGTGATGAAACTGACTGTCTGTGAGTGGATAAGTGCACCTTCATCGCAGTGGACTGCGATCCCCGCTCTCAAAGGTTCAGGGGGGTTACCGCTCGAAAGCGCGTCCTTTCAGGTTTAGGTCGCATTGGCTGTGGTCGCTCGAAAGCGTCAGTCTCAGACCACGCTTCTCTCCATATGACTTTGGCTGTGTGATCACCCGAAGGCGCTTCTCTCAGATCACCCGCGCATTCCTTGCGCTGAAGCATTGGCTGTTGTCATCGACAACGGTAGGACAGAAGAATCATAAATGAGAGTTCGAGAACCTTCAAACAAAAAAGAAATGGTGGGCCAGGCATCTTTGCTGCTCATTAAGAGTCAGCTTCGTGCCCAGGCTGTGTGAAAACCCTGACCGAAAACGGAAGTGCGTGCATCTACGTAAAATCTGGAATTGATCGACTGGTCAGTAGAGCCGAATTTTACGTATGAGCGCGGTTTTCAGCTCCGTTTTTGGCAATCTCTGCGGTCAAAAACGTTTTCACACAGCCTGTGCCAAAAGCGGAAACCCAGTAATAAGGCTGTCTGCTCGAAATTTTTCACACATCAGGCTGCGGCCATTTCTGTAGACCCTGAAAGCGCACGTGGTCAATCCTTGTCTAAAGGCGACACGACTATGCAAGTCGCCAGAAGCCATAATCACCTCGCCAGCCCCATCCTGTATTGACTGAGATGAGATAGGAGACGATCGGCGTGATGTCCTGCCTCTACATTAACTTAGAAATTTATGGTAATGGAAAAAGATATGTATAATACTATTCTTTATAGTGATATTTTTATAATTAAAATTTTTCAGATAATAAATTCGTCATGAGATTATAATGAAAAACGCAATAGCTATAAGATTTGATTACAGTGATAATAGAAAGAATCCTGAAGATATTTTACTTATCCTCAGTGAGTACGTTAAATTTTATAAGAATATTGGCATTATATCTTTATCATCGATTAACGAGAAAAATAGTGCGCAATTTGATCTTGTTAGCTTGCAGGATGGTTCTGCTATTGCATGGATAAGATGTAAGATATCAAACTGGGAAAATTTCATATTTAATTCAGCAGAGGACTTAGCTGATTACTTAGATGATAATCCTGAGATTGCTACAGGTGAAGATCTGGAAGCGGCATCAACGTTTCTTTCTAACTCGGTTGCTAAAAATGCAGATCAGAGCTTAGTAACTGAACCATATATTGATATGGAGCAGTTGGGTAAGGTTCTGTCTGATTACTCTGTTTTAAATTCTAAACTGTACCCTGAAGAAAGCGCATCCATAGGTATTGGTCAACCTGGTGATTCTGATTTCAGTAAATTCAAAACACTCACAAAGTGTTTTGTTTTTACTGGAAATATAGTTGATATGCTGTCTAATGAAATTAAACATCATAAAAGGAGCTCAAAGTTTTATGTTCATGTTCCAGTGAATAAGGGTCATAATGTTTGGCGTTTGGAGGAACTATTAACTGAGAATCATTTTGCGGTCAGAGTTATAAATAGCGACTGGCTAGAAAGTTATCAATCAGGATTTATTGATCCGATTGGCCCCAAAGATCTTATGGAGGCTGTTATCGAATATGATGAGATTATAACAAACATAAGCAAGAAAAAAATTCGTAAGCAAATTAGAAATGCTAAGATATTAGAAGTGATAGACATAACAAGAAACCGAGGGGAGCAAAATGATCTCTTCTAAAGGAAAGTCCTCAGAGAGAAAATCCATGCTTGCTGACACGTATGGTGAGGCCATTTTTTTGATCATTCCTTTTTTAGGATTGATTTTTGTCACTATTTTTAAAAATTCATCATCAATTTCATCTATTCTCCTTTCTTTAGTATTAACAACAGACTGGTCTATAATGTCTGCTGTTATTTTCGGACAGTGTGCATATAAAGTATCTAAGGTTCTCCCTCTATTAGGAGGGAAGGTAGATGGTAGACGATTTACATTTTATCTCTCCAAGAGAATTCTCTTGATATTTGTTTCTTTATTTATGTATGCCGCTATGGTTTTCAGACCTAATATTTACATGGGTATTTTACAAATATTTTTGTTTTTGCTCTCTATTTTTTTCTTCTTCAAGGATAGTCTTGCATCTTATATTCTTCAATATAGGCATAGTAATGAGAAATGATTTGATGGATATAGTGATTTATAATCATAAAAAGTGTTAGTTCCGCAATTTGCTCACTGCAGCCCTAGGTGTTTCCTACGGCAGCTTCGAGCGATCAACGGACATTGCTAACAGCCTTCTGTGTGAATTATCAGGGAGCAGGTCACAAGCTATGAGCGTTAGTCGTTCCTGAAATCACACGGTCTGGAGGTTAGTATGAGTGGTCGCGGTAACTGTCACGATAATGCGGTTGCAGAAAGGTTATTCTAGTTGCTGAAACGTGAGTGGAAAAAGAAAAAGATCTACGGAACATGGGAGGAAGCCCGTAGCGATATTTTTGATTACATCGAAATGTTGTATAACAGTAAACGACGGCATGGTTCGAGCGATCAGTTGCCACCAACTGAATACGAAAACCAGTATCAACGGTTCGGAAGTGTCTAGATCATCCGTGGCAATTCAGAACAAGCACTATTGGACAGACTCAGCAATGGTGGAATATAGTATTATTAATATAATAAGGGAAGACGTTTATGCAAAATTTATCTGGGTACAACAAATATTATTATGACCGAATTGCCAAGGATAACAAACTATGTGACATCTTGCTAAAGCAGCACCAAATAGACATTATCATGGCCGAAACGTACATCGAGGTTCATGAGTCTTGCAGGAAGGATCTCGGTGGTAACAGATTTAATATGGTTATAGACCTGGAGTCCTTCATGGTCGCTGATTACAGTTGTTTTCCTGAGCTATCTGATATTCAGAAGGAATTAATAACAAGTGCATGTGATTATCATGACCAAAGAATATGGGAAACTATATTTTCAGGAATTAGGAATACATTCGTAATGAGTTGGAACGAACCTAATTCTAAAAACATGCTCAAGGCTATGCAGGAGCATGAAATATCCTTTGCAAAAACGTTAGTGGCAGCATCAGTCAAGATGGCAGAGAATTTTGATAAAACCAAAAAACTCCTACCCTATTGGATGAGATTTAGTCAATTACGTTTATTATCACATATACCAAATAAGATCATAAAGGAATCATCCTTACATAATATAGCTTTTTTCCCTGTCAAAAAACGAGGAATGAACGCAACCAGTGCAAAAAAAGATGGAGTTAGATTTATCACAGCTAATTATGCGTTACGTGATGTCTTATTTGAGTTTAATAGGCAACTAGAGCATTTTTACTCGACTACACATATGAGTCATCGCCCGCGGGCTTATCGAGCAATAAATAATTTTATCCCATTAGTTATTTATCTCTGCACGAATGTTGAATGTATTGGTTACGTACCTCCTACTATTTTATTCAATGATTCGGTTAAACGTGTTAAATTCATAACAGAATGCCAAATCGATTTTATACTCACGCACGAAATTGCCCACCACATACTCGAACATCCGCAAAAATCAGTCATAATTAGTGATATAGAGTCAAAGAAGAAAAAGAAGATTGAATTCGAAGTCGAAGCGGATGCACTTGCAAACTATCTTTTGGCCGTGAATAACATTGAAGGCGTGGAATCAGTTTTATATGATGAAGACTCGTATGTAAATTATAACGAGATGGTTGAAGGTGTTGAGGTGTTGTTTGAACATATGCATTTCTGTGAGCAAATGTCCGATTTAATTCGAGATGACTTTGGCTCTTATGTCAGAATTGCAACATTGAAGGATGGTGTTCACCCGCCAGCAATGGAGCGGTTGAAAATCTTCTTGTCTCCTATAAATAAAAACACATGGAAGCAAAGTGAACTATCTATTTATGCGCGAGATTTTTATGCAGAAATCATATCTTACTATAAAGGAATGAGCATCTCTGATAAAACGGAAATGTTAAAATTGTTTTTTAGTTGATATTTATAGGCAATATATTTTGGCTTGCATTATGTGTGATATAAAATGGTCTGTTTCGGTAAACTTCGCGTAAACCTGAAATCTCAAAATGTTAGAGAGAAAAACCGCTCGAAGTCGGTCAAGGTTATAGGCTGTAATGATATATCGGCAACACTGATATAAGACCGAAAAAGGGACGGGCGGTTTCTTAGACCTTCAGGAAATAAATTATGCATTCCTAAGTTTACGGCTTCGCGCTAATAAACTCTATTTTAAATTTAGCAGAAATATCACCTATGTCATTCGTGAACTGGGCTACCTCTCAGAGGGTAACCTCATGTGATGTGTTTTGGGGCAGTTTGAATATCAAAAATTATTGTATGTTAAGTTTTTTTGTACACCTGAGTTGTGGTATGAGGGCCAGGTTGACAGGCTGTTTTGGGTGAGGAGCGGAAGTTTCATAGATCATGGCGTTTTTAGAGACAGCAATCGGTGAATATGGATATATTTTCAGGAGGTTATATTGGTTTGAAATAAATATCGAATCTGTCACTATATAAATTTCCTTTATAGTATTTAATATTAGAGTCAGCAATGATGCTTTTTACCAAATGTATATCTGAAATATCTGTCTTGCAGCCGAAATAGACAGAGGTCAATGCTGCTGGCCAGGGATACAACTTATCCCCTTGCTCAACTATATGTCTCCACTCTTGCTCATATTCCCAATGCCTGGATTTTGAATGTAATATTCTAACTTTATTAGATAACGCATCAATTTCATTTAGAATCGAAGACGCTTTTATCGATGGGTAATTATCGTTGTAACTCATCGGTTTTGTTTTTTCATCGTCTGCTAAGGCTGTGTTAGAATTGCGTTCAAATCCTAAGCACATACCTTTATGTTCACAAGCATAGTGCGACCACATCAATAAGTTATTATTACTGCTCGCTAATGAAAGAATACCTAGTTTTTCTATCCCTCTCTTAAAATTGTCCAAAGGTTCATCAAGAAATCTTTTTTTGAATGCCATCGTATCAGACATGTCTCCATCAAAAATGACAGATAATTTTTGAGAATCCATTTCCTGTTCGAATATATGCATTTTTCCCCTCACAGTAAATTTGGTGTCGAAGGGATCATTAAATTCTGACGGTTTTGAGTACCAAATTTTCCGTTGGGCAAGAGCACTCAATTGATTCTTACCGATAGGGCAGTATTTGAAGAGAGATGTAATTTCAGGATGTATCACTAGTGTTCCCATATTATCTTCAATATTAATGCTATCAATAATGCAACTTTAGCATCAGAAATGCTAGTGGTAATTTACCATTGCAATCAAAGTGTTAGTACATTCGCACATAGAAGAAAAGCATTCATGCGTACACTTTTCAAAAAAACCAACTGAATTCATTTCCGTAGTATTTTAATTCTCATTAATTATGCCAATGACGTCCGCTTCACGCCCTGAGACATTCGACAAGCTTTTTATGGCTTCAGCAAAGGCGAATTTCGCGCCTCGAGTGCCAGTAAGTATTTTGCCTCGTCGTAGCAGGTTCTGGCCTTCCAGCAGCGGTAAATGATCCTTATCCATTTAAACGCCAGAGCCCGGATGGCAGATTGATGAGATTTTCCTTTTTCTCGCAGCCCCTGATAATACAGCTTGGCCCAGTATGATGAGTTAACTGTCTTCGCAGTCCATTCCACGAATGTCTGCCGGACGAACTTTGCACACTGCCAACGCCAATGTACCCAGGATTTCTGGCCACTTCGTTCTGTCACCGGTGCTATACCTGCGTAGTTTTGAATTTCTTCAGCGCTGTTAAACCGGTCACGGTTATCACCAAGTGCAGCAAGCATCCGTGGGCCCATACACGGACCCATACCCGGAAGTGATTTGAACAGTCCTGCATCTGGCAATGTGTCAAACAGCGTTTCGATTCGTTCGTCATAGGTTTTGATGATTTCACTCACGACTTTAATTTGTGTCGCCAATGCTGTTGCCATCAAAGCATTCGCCTCTATAACACTCGGGTCTGTCGTCAATGGGATCGCGTTATCAATACTCGCAACACGTTGCTCGGTAAGGGCCATTGCGCGGCCACCTTTGGCATTCAGAAAGTTGCGGATCGTGTCGCGCCTGGCTCGTTTCAGTTGTTGCAGACTGGGCCACCGGATAATCAGCTCACACAATAGTAAGCTACCCCGATGTGAGAACCACTCCAGTGGCTGAGGATAATACTGCTTAAGCGTGTTGATGAGACGATTCACAAAACGGCGTTTGTCTTCGACCAGCAGTCGACGCTGTTCAACTAGCTGTTGAAGTAATCGAATATCCGCATTGTCGGGTTCAATGGCTTTGATCTTTTCGGGATAGCGTAGCATCAGCTCTAACGCTAACTCAGCATCCTGCGGATCATCCTTCGCACCACTTGGCCAAAAGGTCTGCCGATAGCGGGCCAGTGACAACGCGTGTACTGGAAAAACAGTGACAAATGGGTACTTCTGGAGAGCATACACTACCGGGCCCTTCTTCAGCTCGAGAGCTATAGCGATCCTGCCTTTTACCTTCTGGTGTAACTTGGTAAGCCAGATATCAAGCGCTTCCGGAGTATGTTCAACCACATGGAATATACGCTCACCGTTTTTAAACTGAACGCAGACATCGTGTTTTTTATCCGCCCAGTCCAGACCAACATGAGCAGAAAACTGATCTATCGCAGTCATAACCAACTCCTTTTCACCGGGGATTGGTATGCATTCCACGCTCTTCGAAAGAAATATAGTCAGCAGTTTGTCTGCATGCCCTGAGTATTCGTTAGCGAACGTGGAGCACTTACTGGCTCGAAAGCAAAGCGGCAATCATCAAATCACATGATTCTGGCACAATATTCGTAACCAGTAAGCGCATACCCTGAATCACTTAAAAGTGTAACTCTCAGGGTTCGAATGACTATATCTGGCACAGGCTGTGTGAAAACCCTGACCGAAAACGGAAGTGCGTGCATCTACGTAAAATCTGAAATTGATCGACTGGTTAGTAGAGCCGAATTTTACGTATGAGCGCGGTTTTCAGCTCCGTTTTAGCAGTCTCTGCGGTCAAAAACGTTTTCACACAGCCTGGGCACTTAGCAGACCATCATACAGAGCAACCGCAAACCCAGCATATGCTAGAAAGGTGTCGGAGTTCTACACATACCCACCGCCAGAATCTGTTCGCACGCTCACAGACCGCTCCCGTTTACCGGGGTGCTGGGTGGCCCCCGGCTGCACTGGCTTTTCTGACCGTGGATATGTGCATAACTCAATTTATTTCTTCAACATTGACAGGTTCTCAATAGCTTTTTTTTCTGTCCGGTTAGCTTCCGTTTTTATATTCTCTTCAGCTCTGGAAGGTACTTCCGGAATAACATAAGCAGCTGCCGTTTTGGATTGATTACCGGTCACCTGCTCTATCAGCTTGATCACATTTCCCGCTGTTACCTCCCCATTAAAAAAACCACTAATTAAGCTCACCAACCGAGGATCAATAGACGATAATGCAGCCCCGCAAATAATAGACTGACGATAAAAATCACCACGAACTTGCGTAGGCAAGCTTTCAACATAGTGTTGCGTCAGTTTATCCTGCGGATATATTGATGGATGCAGGTACGCGATTATTTTCTTCCGTTTACTCTCCATAGTCAGGCCCTGACCATCGCCTTGACCAGAGCAAATTGCGGCTCTTCTATTTTGCTCACCTTATGCTGGGAAAAGTATTTCTTAATATACGGATAGATAATCTCAGCCCCGCCACCGGTCAGATAGATACGGTGCATGCCACTGAAGGATTTAATTTCATTTTTAACACTCTCTGCCAGGGACGAAGACTCCCTTTGTATTACTGCCTGGATGTTGCCTATTTGCTCTACGTCATTAATTAACGTACACAAATAGTCTTCATCAGCATGATTTTTGATGATCTCCCCTGCCACATAGTAGCTGCTTGGCGTAGACGCACTTATCAGAGCATTCATCACGGCACGAGTGATCCTGGATGTACCTATTTCAGCATTCCCTTTGATTTCGCTAATGCTGTCAAATCCGCCCTGAATAATGCCACAGTCCAGCGTTGTGCCCCCTAAATCAACAATCAAACTACGCTCCAGGGGCGTAACCCCATCGGCAATGAGGGAAGACAATGCGGCAGGTAATGATTCTGGCATCACGTTTACCTCTATGATTTTAAAGACTTCGCCTTTATTCAATGAAATATCGCGGAGAACATTCTTTTTCTTTGCGTCAATATTCACTTCGTTCGGCTGATTATCAGCATCGAAAAATTCGGTCACCGGCAGGGTAACCGTCAATATAATGTCCTGGGGTGGCAAACCGGATGTCAGCAGCGCATGGTGGATAGCCAGCAGGTTTGTGGTGCTGTATTGATAACTGACATGTGTGGTGCCAATGGCCGCGGTACTCCCTAGGTCATGCGAATACTTCTTCCCATCAACGGTGTAATTGAACACCCTTCCCGTCCCCAGAATGGCCGGACTCCAGCCATCCTTGAAACTGTTCCCCGACAGATGTGTCTTGATTTCGCCCTGTTCCAGCCAGGCCAGTTTTACGTAGGTCGAACCGTCATCACAAGATATGTTGAGCATACGCTGTCTCTGATTGAGTATGGATTTGACTCATATTGAGAAAAAATGAGTCCCCGAAAACACGCTTACCTTCGGACGGATCAATCATTGAGTCCATTTTTAACTCAAATTGAGAAATTTATAATTTCCCTACGCATCATTCCCTGCCCTGACTCAAAATGCGTCATGAACTGTCTCACATTGCGTCACCCTTTATGCAGCAAACCGGTTGTCCCGATAACGCATCTGCCGTAATGTAAGGGTGAAAAAATTCTGGAGGTTAAGGACCATGACCAACAAAGCGTCAAATCAACAGGATGATATCTGGGATGTTATCGCCAAAGGATTAGTAGAAGCAGTAAAGATGGTGTTTTCTGCCTTTACGTGCATATTCGTCTCGAGCGCACAAAATAAAGATGAGGATGAACCAGATAGTGGGTACCGTAGTGGATCTGCAGGTAGTGGGTGTTATATAGGGAATACCCGTATTGATGACGAAAAGTAGCGGCGAGTTACTACACCGCTACTGAAAACTAATGGGAGTGAATACTACCCTTTTCCTTTTGTTGCGACTTTCTTAACTGCATCAATAGCAACTTTAGTTCCCTGTGCTCCAGCTTGCTGAGATCCTTTCGAGCTATTTTCTACTGACGCAGAAATTGCAGTTCCAATCTGCACCCCACTCCAGCTCACAGCCCCAAACCAGAACATGGGCAAAACCACAAACATCGACCCCAGCACCAGGTTCATGATCCATCCCTCGGCACCAACATTGCTGAACCAGTTGTAATAACCGTTCGCGCCGGTGTAGACGATTTCGATCAGCCGGTCATCCATCCAACTCCCCAGTTCCCACCAGAACGTCACAAAAATCATCGCAAACAGGGCGAAGGTCAGCGTGACCACCACTTTGGGATCGTACGCACCGAACAACATCACCAACGGGATGCAGATCACCATCGCCATCATCAGAACGCCATGCACCATCGGTAGTGCCTGACGCAGCGCATCGAACGCCGGTAACTGGGTCGACTGTGCCGATAATGCCCCCAGGCCACTGACCATCTGCTTGAAGGAACTGTCAAGATCGATACCCGTTCCCCGCTGGCTCCCTGCCATGTAGGTTTCATGCCCCCCGGACATCAGGGAATTTTGCGGGCTGACCAACCAGCGCAACAGGTTCTCCTCCCAGTTGGCCGGGTCCCTGGCTTTCATCCGGTTGACCACCTTGGGGTCATAAGCAGCCGACAGTCGACTCTTCAGGCCAGTCCCTGCCGAACTCCACCAGGTCTTGCAACTCGGATAGCCTCCACGCCCCACGTCGGGGTAGCCACTGTCCCGGCTCTCGTTGTAAGGCCACTGCGAACGGGGCGACGTCGACGTGTAGTAGTCATAATACCCGGCAGTATTCAGGAAATAGCGTGAGCCTATCCACCCCACCGCATTGATGGTGGCCGCTGTCAGTTGGCCATGGGTGGACTTCAGTTTGAAATACGCCTTGGAATAGCACTGGCTGGCAAACTCCTGCACCTCCTGGCGGAGGATCGGATCGATAAGTTGCGTATGCTGTACCTCAAAGCGCAGTTGCCGCAGCTCCTTGCCACAGGGAATGGACGCAATGGCGGCATGGGTCACCCCTTTTGACAGGTTGTGGACCAGATACCACCAC
Organism: Serratia aquatilis; assembly: GCF_044865145.1. Lineage (NCBI taxonomy): Bacteria > Pseudomonadati > Pseudomonadota > Gammaproteobacteria > Enterobacterales > Yersiniaceae > Serratia > Serratia aquatilis. The sequence goes on from NZ_CP173186.1 coordinate 4,872,692, forward strand.
ATCGGCACCTTGGCCACCTGGCCGTTAAAGTCATTCAGCAACCCACCGTAGCCGGACTCATCGGGCTTGGGCACATTGGTACCGCATTGCCGGGAACGCGTCTGGTCAAACTTCATCACCGTCAGGTCCACGTCTTTAAACGGCATGGCGCAGAACAGCATCACCACGAACGCCACGTACAACACCTGCTCGATACGGGGTAACGCCAGCGCCCCCTTGTTGCCCTCGTCATCCCCTTCGGTACGCACCTTCAGCCACACCCCGGCCACCTTCAGCGCCAGCGGTAAGGCAAACAATCCGGTGGTGGTAATGATGATCCACAGGGCGTTATTAATCAGCCAGCCCAAGAACACCAGGAAAAACTCCAGATAACTGTCCGTCGTCATCACATCCCCCAACGGTAACTGGTGAATTCAATCAGCAGAGCCAGGCATACCATCATCACTTCAATGCGGTAGACCACACCCCGCGAAGGAGCCTGACGCAACAACGTTGCCCGGACACGGTGAAACCACATGGCAACCACGGTGACGTACAGCGTCAGCCGCCAGAATAACAGCGGCACACGGGCCTGTTGCAGCCAGTCCGTCAATGCGCTCTCATTCCCGGCCAGATATACCCCCAGCGCCGTCGCACATCCCGCCAGTAGCAGCACCCCCACCATGCCGGCAATAAAACCGGCCGCTCTGCGCCACCGGCGCGGCCCCCTTTTCTCGGGTTGGCCTTGGCCCTTCAATACTCTTGCGGTCGCCATAATTACTCCTCCGTGGAGTTGCTGAGCCCCTGGACAGCGCTGTCATTTTGTTGACTGTCCTGGCGCAGGCTGTTATCCACTTCCCGCGCTTCCTGGCGGGTGATCGCTACCAGAATGGAGTTGTTGCTGATGGCTTTGCGTATCTCCATCTCATTTTTCAGCGCCTGGATCTCACGATCCAGAAACTCCAGGCGACGATCCGACTCGGCAACGATGGGTTCTTGTGCTGCCACGCTGGGCTCCGATTGCCCCACCATCAACATACGGCGCATCGCCAATGCGGTGGTGATGGTGTCGGCCATCGCCAGTTCCCCGGCCAGGCGCTGCACCAACGCGCCATTGTCCGGGTCATCCTTCAACGCCTGGATCACACCACGCGTCACGGCCAGATCGCCGGTTTTCAACATTGCCAGATTGGTAGCATTGGGAGCCAGATTACCGTTCACCAGCTTGATCAGCGTTTCCTGGTTCTCTTTGGTGGTTTTTTCCAGCATGGGAGAAAAACCCTCGCCCGGTGTAGAGGTGCCCGGCTCATTTTCCAGTCCACCGCTGTTGCACTCGCTACCGCTCACACAAGTGCGTAGCGCTCGATCCCCCAGTACTTTCGATACCGACTCTGCGGCTTCAGCACTGGTTTTATATTTCTGACACAACGCCCCATTACACGCTGAAGTGCTCACCGCAGCATCACTGGTAGCAGGCTGTTTGTTGAGGATGTTGTAACCCGCTTTGGCAATGTCATAGGTAGGTTTGATGGCCTTCTGCCCCGTCCCTCCGCGCTGCTGGCCGCCGACCCATTTCACCCCTTCTTTACCCGTGGATTTCTTCAAGCTGTTATCTGCACGGATCGCATCCGACGTACTGGCAATCACGTTCTGAAACTCCTCGCCAATCGCCGTTTGCGTCAACTTGCCCGACAGGGTGTAATCGGCCAGTTTCTTCGACATCGTCTGACAGTTGAGCTGGGCTTTGTCGAACGCCACATTGGCCTGCAGTACCCCGTTGGTCAGCAGCTCGTACAGTCCCGGGTTCGCCCGCTGGATTATCATCGCGGGCAGGCTGGCCACCGCGCCGGTGGCCCCATTAATCACGTCCCCCATCATGTTCTTGAAGCCGTCCGTCGCCCCGTTGAGCTGGTTCTTGACCGTGGTACTCAAGTCAAAGTTGCCGCACATCAGGTCATTGTTCCAACGGATACCAAGCCCCATTTTCTCCATGTTGTTTGAACTCGGCGGCTGGGATATCACCGTACCGCCACCGATGGAGTAGAACAGGTTATCGTTTACCGCCCCCTTCACTCCCTTGCCGTAACCGACGTTGGCCTCTTCGGCGCTGAGATTGAACGCCGCAAATGCCGGTGTTTGCCAAACCAGCAGGGCTACACTCGCCAGCGCTCCTGCTTTCAACCATGTTGTCACTGTCATTGAATACTCTCCTTCAAGTTAGAAATCCGTGCTGTAAAGGAACGTCTGCCCGCGCTTCTGGCAGCAGGAATAGGGTTGCCAGAGAACCCAGGCGTAAGCGCCATCCGTTGCTATCGGGTTGCTACTGTCTGGGAATACGGCACAGGAAGACGAGATGGCGGGGGCAAGACGCTGCCATTTGTGGTTTTTGGTGCCGGTATTTTCGGTCACCGGCTCCGGGGGCCAGTAGCCATCGCGCTTGTTGGCCGTCATCGGGTGATAGACATGTACCTGGCCGGTGCGGGTGATAATGTCCGCCGTGCGTTGAGCCACCACGGCGGCGGTCTTGTAGTCATCGACTTGAGTGACAAACCCGCTGCGGGGGTAGACATTACCCCACATATCCCCGGTCGAACCGACCTCCCTGAGCCCTGGGGTGACCGCCTCTGGATAAACGCTTTCCGGGACACCGCTGCGCCAGGCCAGCGCATCCAGGGTACTGAGGAAATACGGCACAAATGCCGTGGCCGAACCAGCGCAGGTGTAGCCCATCGAGCCCAGGAAGTTATTGAACACCTGCGCGGCCAACGCGGGATGGCCAATGGCATCGGCGTTCTTGTAACGCAGGTTGTCTTTACGCAACCCCCGCTTCTGTTCATTATTCCCGCCCCCCTCTGCCAGCCCCGGAATACCGGTACCGAGCATCGCCACCTCTGACCAGGGGTTATCCCCGGTCTGGGCATAGCTGGAGACTACTGCATTGGGAATATAGTGTTTCACTTTGACGGAGGTAAGGATGCGGCACCCGCCCCAGCCGCAATTAAGCCAGTAGCAGATACCGGCAATCCGGTACTCCAGGCAGGAGGGGGAAAGCGCACTGGCGATGATTTGGGCCGAGTTGATGGCGCTGGCCGTCAACGGTTGTGTCGCACAGCATAACAACAGTACGGTGGCCAAACGGTGGCGACGCAAGGGGATAAGGTTCATTGTGCCCCCTTGTGCTCGGCTCGTTCGGCTTCAGCCAGGGCAACATCGGCGGTGCCGTAAACCACCTCACGGTCGTCAAACACCACGGCGGGGTATTTTTTCAGTCCAAGGCCATAGGCCTGGATAACGCCCTGGTAGGCCTGTGCAATACGCTGTTCTTTCTGTTGCCAGTCTGGCGACTGTAGAATTGCCTTGGCTTGTTGCTCAGCCTGACGCGGATCAGTCGATAGCTCGCCGAACACCTCGCGTTGAACCGTCTCCGGTGCATCCAGGTAAACCACCTGATGCCCGGCACCTAATCCAGTGGGGGGATGCTGGCTGTCGGTATACACCACGGTCGCCGCCTGTGCCGACAAGGCTGCACACCCGATAACCAGCAGGAACACCCTGTTTCGTCTTTTCATCACGTTCACTCCTGTGGGGCAAAACCGCAGGGTGACGTGCGTTGGTGACAAAAACAGCAAACAACTCTAAATGCATTGGGGGAAATTATGTGAAAGTGACGATGCAAGAGGACTAAATAGCCCATAGACCAAGCCAGATTGCGGTAAAACTCTACAATGACAAAAAGTCGTGATCCAAATCAGGGTTGCCGGTGTTCCCCCCCCTAACAATACGTTACGGAACAGTCGTAAACTGAACTTGGTCACCTCCAAATAATGGCAATATTGTTCTTGGATAGATTTTGGGGGCTCTTCGCATATCTAGTTTCTAGGGGTTGGATTATGGACGTTCAGAAAGAGATTCGAACATGGTTGCTGCAGCAACGAGAATGGTTTCAAGAAACAGCAGATAGACTTATTAATAATGGTCAGTTAACTGTGGAGGATCTATCAGATCTCGTTGCGTTGGTGAAAACCCCTGAAGGCCAAAAGGTAACCAAACACCGCACCTTTGCAAGTCTGATGCAACCCTCACTTGTGGTCGAAGAGCTTCGTTTAACACGTATTGAGGGTGTTTGTGGTATTGAAAATTTAGGGCCACGGCAACCTTTGGACTTCGGAACGGGAAATCTGACCGTAATTTATGGTCATAACGGCTCTGGCAAATCCAGCTATACACGAGTATTGAAAAAAGTTTCAGGTAAGCCACGAGCAGTTGACTTGAAGGCGAATGTGTTTCTGCAACCACCGCAGGAACGCAAATGCCAAATCGCGTATCAGTTGAATGGTGTAACTAACACTACCGAATGGCACGTAGGAAGCGCGCCAATCGGGGAGCTAAAAGCCATAGACATATTTGATAGCGACGAAGCAAACCATTACCTAAACGCTGAAAGTGCAGCGACCTACATCCCCCCGATAGTGGGATTGTTCGAGAGACTTGCCGCAGAAATTGAGAAAATCAGAGCGCTGCTGGATGCTGAACAAGCAAAGCTTATTAGCTCATTACCAACTCTTCCCCCCGTATACCAACAGTGTGAAATTGCCAGTACTTATAAAGCGCTAAGTAACGCGACCCAAACTACGCTTGCTGCAATTACTAATTGGACTGCTGAACAAGAACAGCAACTCAAAGATCTAGATGAACGCCTCAAAGTTCAAGATCCTATAGCTCTGGCCAAGCAAAAGCGCGCGACCAAAGCAGAAGTACAGCAACTTATTACCAAACTCACACAAACCTCAAGGGAATATGGGATTGATAATTTGGAGGCAATCCGAACCCTAAGAAAGTTGGCAATAGAAAAACGAAACATTGCCATTGAGGGTGGCAAAGTACAGGCCTCAGTACTTGATGGAATAGGTACGCCGACATGGCGTGCAATGTGGGAAGCAGCAAGAGAATTCTCTGCTATACCTTACCCAAATTCACAATTCCCAGTGACAGTCGATGCCCGTTGCATTCTTTGCCAACAAGAGCTCACAACAGAGGCACAACAACGGCTCACGGACTTCGAGAAATTTGTTAACACAAAGCTCGAAGGGGACGCAAAAACTGCAGAAACTCTATATCAATCAACATTGAAACAACTTTCTCCTGCTATAACTGAACAGCAAGTTCATACTCTATGTACCGCAGCAGGTCTGTCAGATGAATGGAACAATTATCTCTGGAAAACTTGGCAGCATACCTCTCAATCGCTTCTTGCATTACAGGCCCACGAACATACCCAACATGCTCAACCAGTTGAGGATCAGAAGGAAAACTTAGCCAATCTTGTAACTTATCGTGACAACTTAGAATCTCAGGCTATTCAGCATGAGTTAGATGCACAGAAATTCGACTGGGTTAAAGCGAGTAATGAAAAGCTCGGATTAGAAGCGAAAAAATGGGTTGCGGAGCAAAAAGGTGCTATTGAAACTGAGGTTGAGCGGTTCAAGAAACATGCGGCTTATGATACATGGAAAGGACTTGCAGGTTCCCGGTCTGTGTCACTGAAATCTGCTGAGATAACGCAAAAAGTAGTCACTGAAGCATACGTTGCAAGATTTAATCGCGAACTACAATCCCTCGGTGCTCCCCGGATACAAGTCGAACTAGTAAAAACCAGAACACAAAATGCCCGCGTGCTTCACCAACTACGCCTGAAAGGTGTTCAAAACGACAAACCTCAGAATATACTCAGTGAAGGTGAAAGAAGAATTATTTCCCTTGCCGCTTTCCTAGCCGATGTTTCGGACAAACCAGGCGCTGCGCCATTTGTATTCGACGATCCAATTTCATCTCTCGATAATGATTTTGAGTGGCATGTGGCCTGCAGGCTAGTTGAACTCGCCAAAAATCGGCAGGTTCTCGTCCTCACTCACCGTCTATCGCTATATGGTGCATTGGAAGATGCGGCAAAAAAAGCTGGAGAAGCGTGGAAGGATGCTCATTATCTCCCTATGTGTATCGAGGCTTATGCAGGTATAGCAGGTCATCCAGCAGCACAAGACGTCTGGAATGCTAATACTAAAAAAGCCAACAATATTCTTCTCACGCGGCTAGATGCTGCAAGAAAAGCTGGTGAAGCTGGAGGTGGGGGAGCCTATCGGGCTTTGGCCCAAGGAGTTTGCAGCGATTTTCGTAAACTGGTAGAGCGTTCTGTAGAGGAAGACTTACTCAATAAGGTAGTTCTACGACATCGAAGAAGTGTGACAACTGATGGCCGTCTTAGCGGGGTTCGTCAAATATCTGTCGAGGACTGCAAGTTGATTGATGACCTCATGACCAAGTACAGTTGCTATGAGCATAGCCAGTCAACTGAAGTACCTATAATAATTCCAGAAGAGCCGGAACTTCGCGCTGATATCGAGTCACTCAAGACGTGGCGAGATAATTTGAAGGATAGGCGAGATAAAAGTACAATTTGAAAATACTGTTAATCGGCATTTACTGGTAATAGAGCGATCCTGCTACAATTAATAACGGCAGGTTAATCAATACTCTAACCTGCCGTTATTTGTAGTGCTTCAGATTTTATCTGATAGTCCCTATATTAACCAGCCCCGGTCTTCTACCTAATCGACGGTAACGGACAACAACATATATGGAGAGCCATTCTCCTATGGTTCGACATTTATATTACCTAACCTTCCGGTCAGGAATACCCAGGCGCTCTTCCAACTGCGTCACCAGGTACACTGCATCGACCGCATCCGGCAGGTTGATATACCAGCGCGGAGCCTGGGCATAATCCTGTGCGGTCGGCCAGCGTAACGTGCCGGTTATCGTTAACAGCAGATTGACACTGCCATCGGCACCGACGAACTTCACCGCGACGCAACTGTGATGCCCCACCCGGTGCGGCGAACAGGTGATCGAGAGCACAAACTGGGTACGCACCCGGATCTGCTCACACAGTTCTGCCAACTGCACTGCATGTACTTCACTGATACGCGGATTGCCCTGCGGCGGAGCCTCAAACAGCACCCCACCGTCGTTACTGTCACCAGCCACAACGTCCAGTACCGTCTTTTTCAACTGCATCATGCCGCCGCCTTAGCGATACCGCGAGCCACATCCAGTTGATGTGCAATCTGTTTTTCTGCCGCCAACTCTGACACCCCCTGCACCTGCATAATCGCCCGTCGCGCTGCCTTCTCCTCCTTCTCGATCATGCCCAATGCTAAATATAAGCTCAGCGGTACCGCCCGGAACAGCGCCTCGATACGGCTAGCCAGTACTACCCTTTCTGTATAACAGCTTGGGGTTTTGGTCGCAGACAGCAACATGGCGGTTCAATGCAACACACTGCACTATATAGTGCCTCTACTGATTTATAGATGCTAATATGACGGCACCCCAATGTCTGCCTAGCAACTGAAGTTCGGACTTAGGGTGTAGTGCTAAAATCGCCATAAACACGGCTATTTAATAGATACTGAAGGGGATATATGGACGATACTAGAGCATCATCAATTACAGACAAAGACGAAGAACTTCCAAAGGGAAGATCGCCCCATCAATATCTTTATAGATTTAGATCTACAACTTCTCTTTTATGTGGGTATCACGAATTAGAAAAACAGGAAATATTCTTCCCTTCACCTGAATTATTAAATGACCCTGCAGAAAGCCTAGCGAATTTTTACTGGCAAGGTGATAAAAACGATTGGAGAGAATTTTTTAAACAGTATTTGTTACGATTTTTATACTCTGCATACATTGCAAAAGACACAAGAATATTCTGCAAACCCAGTACAATTAACATCATTTCCGATACAGATATATATAAAAACATTGAAAAACTATTCTTTAATGATAATAACATAAACAAATGCATAGAACGCCTATCTAATAAAGAGGAGGCAATAAAAAAGAATCAACTAAAAATGTATTTATATATAGCTCACATCTATGCATTAATTTATATTATCGAGAGAGAGGAAGGCTTAGCCTCCTTTTTAAACAACATTAACATCATAGATATTTCCCTTAAATTTCTCGACATGATAGAAGGAATAGATGATACGCCACCAGACATAAAGACCCTTCAAGGAAATATTATTTACGAAGAAGTATTAAAGTTGTTTTCGCAAAACGCAGAAATGGAATGCATTAAAAAAATTGACTCAGTTGCTGATGGCGAAAAAATTGAAATGCTATTCTTTAACTACATCAACCACTTACAGAATTCGCTACATCAAATATCCAAACTATTCCTCACAAAAGATGATGAAGTTTCCGATAAGATACCCTTTCCTGATAAATACCTAAATAATATCCAAAAATTAATTTCCCCAACATTAGGTACTGCGTGTTTTATGAGAGAAGAAAACATTAGTAACCCCTCTATGTGGGGGTATTATGGTGACAGCCATAAAGGAGTCTGTCTTGAGTTCGAAACAATAAAAAACCCAAACAATGAAATGCGTTACCTTTCCCTTAGTCATCCAGAATGGAAAGAAAGTAGAGATTTTTATTTTATGGAAGTGGGTTATACAAATGAAATCAATACATATAATTTCTTTGAACTGTATAATAAATCCAGCACTTTCATAAAGGACGGAAAGTATGATGAGTATTTCTGCTTTTATCCACCAGTAACTAAAACAAAGCCTTGGGAACATGAAAGGGAGTTGCGTTTGATTTGTAGTTATCCATCGTGGGATGACTTCACCATAGAACAAAAATATCGCTATGATTTTCGTTCATTGAAAAGCATTACCTTCGGAATTAACACACCGACAAAAGATAAATCAGAGATAATACTTATAGTTACTAAAAAATGCAAAGAAATAGACAGAGAGGATTTTGAATTCTATCAAACCACTCAATATATAAGTGAGAGTGGCGAAATAAAATTAGAACGAATGAGATTCCATCCCTTACCTGATGAACTAATAAAATTAATCGCCAGTGCTTATGATGCAGGACAGTAATTACACAATAGATAATATGGCTATTGATACTACAGCCTTCAGATAATCTGTAGGCTGCAGTTGTATCCGAAAAAATTTTAATTGGCTTTGATTTGTAAACGTTCCGCCAACTGCGTCACCAGGTACACCGCATCGACCGCATCCGGCAGGTTGATATACCAGCGCGGAGCCTGGGCATAATCCTGCGGGGTGGGCCAACGCAGCGTGCCGGTGATGGTCAGCAACAGATTGACGCAGTCATTGGCTCCGGCCAGTTTCACCGCCACACAGCTGTGATGCCCCACCCGGTGCGGCGAACAGGTGATAGTGAGCACTGACGGGGTACGTGCCTGGACCTGTTTGCACAATTCAGCCAACTGCTCGGCATGGGTCTCACTGATACGCGGGTTGCCCTGCGGCGGGGCCTCAAACAACACCCCGCCCTCCTGGCCGTCACCGGTGATTATCTCCAGCACCGTCTTTTTCAACTGCATCATGCCGCCGCCTTAGCGATACCGCGCGCCACATCCAGTTGGTGGGCAATCTGTTTCGCTGCCGCCAACTCGGTCACCCCCTGTGCCTGCATAATCGCCCGCCGTGCCGCCTTCTCCTCCTTCTCGGTCATGCCAAGCGCCAGATACAAGCTGGGCGGAACCGCGCGGAATAGCGCCTCGATGCGGCTGGCCAACACCACCCCTTCGGTGTAACAGCGCGGGGTTTTGGTGGCTGACAGCAACATCGCCTTCTGCTCTGCCGTCAGCTTCTTGAACCGGGCAATTTCCTCCACCTCCTCCGGCGGCATCACCAGGCACAGCCACCATTCAATCATGTTGAGCATCTTCTTCGACGTATTAGGGAAATCCTCCAGGTTCTGCGTCGCCAACCACAGCCAGGCCCCCAGCTTACGCCACATCTTCACGATCTTGACCACGAACGGGGCCAACAGCGGGTTGGTAGTGATCATGTGTGCTTCATCAGTCGCAAACACGATTTCCCGGTCCAGGAATTGGTCGCGTTCGGCAATGTTGTTGATGGTGTTTACCAGCGAGGTATAGGCCACCGCCAGCGCCGCCTCGTACCCTTCCCGCGCCAGGGTACCCAGGTCAATCAGCGTCACATCGGCTTCCGGCCAGTTCTCACCGGGGCGGTCAAACAGTTCGCCCAGGAACCCCTGCATAAACACGCCCAGCGATTCGCCCATGTTCTGCGCCCGGGTGCGGCGCACCTCGGGGCGAGCCTCGTCTGCCGCAAACCGGTACAACGCCGCCTGCAGGTCGCCGGTGATCATCTGCCGTCCCTGGTCATAGGCGGTTTTCGCCGCCGCCAGGATGGCCTCTCGCATCATGCCGCGGTCGGCCCGCTCCAGCTTGGCCTCTTCCTTGGCTTCACCGCCGGTGATCATCAGTCGCGCCACGATTTCCAGCTCGCCCAGGATGTCACGCTCCTCATCGTCATCCTCGTCACTCTCCTCGGTCTCGATACGCTCGCTCAGTTCCTCTTCGCTCACCATGGCGGCAGGCGTTTCAATCAGCCGGTGCGCATCGGCAAACGGGGCTAGCGAGATACCGCACCCCGGCTTGATGCTGACCTTGTTCACCGTCAGCCCCAGCTCTTCACAGTAGTCGGCAAACAGTCCGAAGGAGTTACCGGCCTCGGCGATAAACAGCCTTGGCCGGTGGATGGCCATCAACTGCGCGAACAGGCTGTTGAGCGTGGCAGACTTCCCCGAACCGGTGGGACCAAACAGCACCAGATGGGCATTCTTGGCACGGTCCTGGCTGTTGAGTGGATCAAAGGTCAACGGCGCACCGCCCCGGTTAAAAAAGGTAAAGCCGGGATGGCCGGTGCCGGTATCCCGGCCAAACACCGGCAGCAGGTTGGCCATGTGCTGCACAAAGGTCAGGCGGGTGTACCAGTGTTTCCTGTCGTGCATCGGGTTAAAGCACATCGGCAAGGTGCGCAGGTAGCCGTTGAGCGGGGCCACATCAAACTCCGGCTTCACCGGCTGCAGCCCGGCGTTCAGCAGTACCGCCGTCAGGTCGCGCTGGCGGGCGTTCAACACCTTGAGGGTCGGGGCCTTCAGGTAAAACGTCATGCTGCCCCGGTACAGCTTGTGCTTTTCCCCCAGGTAACGCTTGGCGGTCTCCGAATCTTCCCGCACCCGCTCTGACTCGGTATTTTCACCAATCGCGTTCTTCGCCAGGTGATTAAAGCGCTCTTCCAGCACGTCCTGGGGCTGCACCACCAGGGTCAGCGAGACCACGGTGCCTTCCGGCAGCAGGTCCATCAGCGCATTGATATTCTCCCCCTTACGCGTCTCGCCGGTGAGGTGCCCCACGGTGGGAGCCCGGCGCAGCCGGTCAATGGTGATGGCCTTGTGCGGCACCTCGTCAAACCACCACACCCCGCGCTCCACATCCGAACGGGGTGGGGAGAACAGCACCGTTTCGCTAAAGTCATTTTCTACCGGTAATACCCCGCGTTCGTTATCCTGGTGCGCGGCCGTGCGATACAAGGTCTCTTTGTCGATCCAGTCCGGCGCGGGGTTGAACCAGCGCAACAGCCAGGCATGGATCTGCTCGCCGTTCTGCCGCGACGCCACCACGCCCGCCCCCGCCAGCGCGGATGACAGTCGCTCACATACCTGGTTCAGCGCCTCTTCCGGGGGATGGGGTTCACGCAGTGCCGGATTGATATAGCGGTAGACCACCATCCGGGTCCGGCGTTGCTGGCCGCGCCAGGGTGCGCCGGTGATGGCCTTGTCGATAAACAGCCCTGTGGGTACAGCAATACCGCGCATATGCCGTTCCATCTCGCTGAGGTAAGCCTCGGTAAACGCAGAGCCCTGTGCCCAGGGTTTAACATAGCCGCGCAGTTTATCCAGGTAATCGGTGACGTCGGCCTCATCCTGGCAGAAGAACTGAATGACCCACGGATGGCTATCCCGCTCCTCAAAGCTGTCCTGCAGGGCATCTTCCACCACATCGCGGATCTCTTCCAGCCGCTCCGGGGTGCGCCCTTCAGTGCCCACCGGCACAATCTCAAACACCGCCCCCACCGAGACGCCGTCATCGAGCAACAGGCACTGGCTGCGCGGCAGGTACTCGGCCCACGGCAGGTAGTCCACAAAGGTCGGGTTGTTCGGGTAGAGCGCCTTTTCCTCGGCCACCGTCAGCTTGCCGGTCTTGGTTTGCGGCTCACGCGTCAAGACTGCCGTATCCAGGCCATCGTCTTCTGCTGCAGGAGCCTGTTGGCCGATTTTCTTCTTGCTGAACAATGAGAACATTACAACGCCTCCGTACGTTCACCGGGCAGCGCATACTGCACCTGGCTGTAAAACGGGAACACCGAGCTGTAACCCGGTACCGGCGCGGGTGCATTGCCCGCCATATGCGGGTAAATGTAAATCACCATGTCGGGGTTCGGCAGACGCGGAAACACCTGCTGGATTTCATTTTCTGCCGCGCGGGTATAGCTCTCCTCGATAGTCTGACGGGCAACGCTGTCGTCATCACTCAATCCCCGGCGTAAGGTACTGCGGGCCTCGGTGGCCGTCCGTGCCGACGAGCCCTTGTTCTGCCACAGCTCCAGCATGGTGGCATCCCCCGGTGGCAACATTTCATCTTTGGTGGTACTGCAGCCGGTCAACAAGACAGCCAGGCACAGGAACGGTAAAACTCGCTGTTTCATCACAACCTCCTCAATCCAGCCCATGCTGCTGGCGCATATCAAACTCGTACCGAACCTTGCGGCCCTGCACCTCAAAATCAATCGGGATTTGGCGGGTGATATGCACCGCCACCTGTGCGCCTGGCGGCACATACACGGCATCAAACATCTGGCCGTAACGCGCTTTCACCCAGGCCGCCAGTTCGTTGGTGCCGCCTGACAGGGCTTTGCCCAGCGCCGCCTGCCCGGCACTGCCGGTCAGCGTACTGGTCACCGTGGTGCCATCCACCGAGGTGGTGGTCTGGTTGTTGGCCATCGCATCCGCCGCCGCACCGGCACCGGACAACGCGAACAGGGTCGGCAGGTAGGTGGAGGCGTTGGATTTGCGCTCCCCGGACAGGCACGGCACCCCGTTCTCATCGGACAACCAGCCAATACTGCCGCCGTTCGATTTGCCGTTGCTGCCGTCACTGGATTTGGCCGGCGACGGCACAGTACGCACGGTGCCATCGGTAAAGACAAAGGTAATGGAATGCACTTCGCCCCGGACACAGGACAATACCCAATCGCCGGTGGCGGTGCCGGAGACAATCGCCCCTTCCACGTCCGGCAGTTCGATGCCGTTGGCGGTCAGGTTCTCCTTGCCGATAAGCACCTTGAACGGGTAGGGGTCAGTCACCTTGCCGTCTATCGGCACCCGGCCCAGCAACGCGGTCATGCCGCGACTGCCAATCAGCGTCGAGTTCTCCGGCAGCGTATACACCGGGGTCGCCTCCTCGATGGCCTGCTGATTCTTCGCCGCCCGGTCCAGTTCCGCTTTCTGGCGGCTGATTTGATTGTCATCCAGGCTGGCAAACGAACTCGGGAACTGGAAACTGCCGGTACCTGCCGCCGTGCCCACGGCAGCGGCCCCGATGACCGGCTTGCCGTTGCGGTCAAGCTGCACCGCGTCCTGTGGCTCAATCCACATCACGCCGCCGCTGACGGTGCCCGTGGTAACATCACTGCCCTCCAGGCCCAGCCCAATCGGCAAATCCCCCGTCTGTCCCTGCCCGGATGCGGATGACCCTGCCGTCAATGGCTGGCCTGCCGTGCCGCCTATACCGCCCGCGCTTTTCAAGCTCTCAATCAGCGTGGCCAGACGCTGCTGCTCGGCCTGCAGTTTTTGCCGGGCCTGAGCCTCTTCCTGTTTCGCCACATTGACCGCATCACGAATGCGGTTATCCACATTCACCCCGCCTTCCTTGAGGGTGGCGTTCTCTTCCGACAGCGTGACGTTCTGCCGCTCCAGGCTGTTTTGCTTGTCCTGAATGACCTTCAGACGCGCCACCAGGGTACGCAGGGTATCTTCCGGGGTATCCCCCTCGATGCCCAGTATCTGCAGCTCTTCATCGGTCAAATCGGCCACCGCGCTCGACTTCACCACCGATGACTCCTGTGCCGGGCCTGAACCACAGGATTTCACGCCGATGGTCACGGCAATAAACAGCACCACCGGCACCAGGACTTTCAGCAAGGTATTGGATTTAATTTGCATGAGTCTGCCCTCCTGACGCGGTTCGCGCCTTGCCCTTCACACTCGGGGCCACCGGCTCTGGCAAGAACGCCGCATCCGGGCGGCCCTGCATCACCAGGTACAGCGTGGTGGTGTCTTCCGGCGTACCGGCCGCACCGAGCCAACGGTGTTGAAAGGTGGCCGCCGTGAAATTGCCCTGCAGACGGCGCGGGTCGAGCACCACCTTCCCCGACCGCTGGTTGGTCAGCTTCAGGGCCACCACGTTGCCCCCCTGCACACCCCAGGCCGCTAATGGGCGCACCGTGACCGGCTCGGAGGGTAATAAAGATGTGATGGTCGACGACAAACCGTGCGAAATGGCATGCACGCCGGGCAACGGCTCAAGGGTGCGCAGAGGGGCATACAGGCTTTGCGCCGCGTAGCGGGTCAGCGCAATCGGCAACGGGGTGGTGATACGCGGGGCCTGCTCTTTCGCGGACGTCTTACCCTTGGGTATCGCGGCTTCATCGCTGCTGACCGAGGTGTTGTTGCTGGCCGTGGCACTGGAGACCTCGCCCTGGTAGACCAGGCTCACCGGCTCACGCACCTGCTTGCCCTCCAGACCGGTGATATCCAGCAAGATAAGCTCGCCGTTCTCCACGTCCTGCAGTTGCAGCCGCGTGGTGGCAAAGGCGCTGCTCGCCTGCAGATACACCGCGCCGCCGGTGCTCTGCACCCGCAGTTTACCGTTCAACTCGGGAGGGAAACCCACCCGCACGTTCTTGTTCACAAACACAATACGTTCCTGCCCCACGGTCAGCGGCACTTGTAGCGGGATACGCTCCCACTTCATCAGTTCTACCGCCTCGACCGGCAAAGGGACACTCAATGCGCCTACCGTACCCAGCAACGCCAGGTACAGCGGCAGATAATGACGATGTCTTGTACGCATCAGAACAGTCCTTTTTTCTCAACCGGCGCGACCGAGGCCGCTTCCAGGCGTTGTGGGATATCGGCGTAGCAGTCCAGGGCCAGACCAAACGGGTTGGCCTCCGGGTTCTGGTCCCAACGCACAATTTTCAGCGGGTAGCGCACCAGGGCACGCTTGACCGGCTCGGTGTGGTAATACTCGTCGGCCACCAGATCCAGACGCACGATCCAGCTGTCACGGCTCACCACCGTGACGCTGTCATCCTTGTAACCCCGACCTGGCACCTCCGAGATCCCCCGCACGCGCTCACGCAACTCCCCGGCAGACTTGCGCTGTTTCGCATCCTTGTTCAGCCACTCTTCACAGGTGGGCGTCAGGTAGGCAGACAGCGTGCTGATACGGTACGGGTAGTCGGTATTGCCGTCTTTCGGCCAGGAGTTCAGTTGCTGGAAGATGTAAAAGGCAAAGCTGTAGACGGTGGACGGGTGAACCTCCCACCAGGCGCGGGTCGAGCCCGAACGCAGGTCGGGCGGGTTATGAACGGTCAGGTTGCGCGGCGACAGCATCCAGCCGGCGATGGCCACCATCAACAGCACCAGCAGCACGCCGCAGGCCCCGCGCAGGGTGGCAATATGGCGGTCACGCGCATTGACCGCACTTCGGTACTTACTCATCAAACTCCTCCTGAAACTGGCGAATGACCGGCGTTGAACGGCGCAATGCCCAGGTCTGGCTACGGTGTATCAAGTGGGGATTGCCCAGCCGCTGGCGACTCAGCCACAGCTCAACGCGCCGGTACAGATAGTTCTCCGGCTTGCCGCGCTTGAAGCGGGACATCAGCTTGCCGCCGAAGAACACCGTAAACAGCGGCATCAACAAACTGACGGTCGGAAATGCCAGCCAGCCGATAAACGGCGCAAAGGGTATGGCGACCACCAGGCCGCCCAGTACGCTCAACCCCGCGGTCATAAACAGCTCTGGCGTGGTGAAGCCTTTGAACACGACAGGCTCGGCGTTGAGCCTGTCAGGCAAAAACGTGATGGTCGCCATACCGTGCCTGCCTTAACCGACGATGACCGTGGCGGCTTTGGTGGCCAGCCAGATGACCGCCACGACCAGCACGATACCGACCACAACCAGCATGCCGAACTTGGCCCAGGTGGAACGCCCCTGCTGAACTTCCGCAAACGTCGCAATGATGGAGTTCGCCACGACCAGCAGCGCCACGGCGGCCAGGATGAGGCCACCCAGCACAATGCCATCGTTGAGGTAGCCGGAAATCTGGCCGTAGAACGAACTGTCAGTACTGGTTTTAGGGCCTTCCACGGTGGGTAGAGCGGCCTGGGCAGAGGTGACCGCCGTCAGGGCCAGCACGGTGGCTCCTTGGCGAACGCGGTGAGTCAGACGACGGGCGGAAGCGAAAAGCGACTGCAGATTCATGATGGTTTCCTTACAAAGGGATAAAAGAGATAACGTGATTAACTGGCGAACAGATACACACTGACCAGCAGCAGGATGACGACACGGACCACAAAGCGTTGCAGTGCAGACGCTTTAATGTTGCCTGCCGCATAGCCCCGATAGACGTGAACCAGCCCCCACCCGGCCCATAACGTCAGTACCGCTATCAGCGAACCGATAAACAGCAGGTTCAGGACGGCGGGTTCGACGTTGCTGGCAGCGGCTTTAAACGCGGCGGTCTGGGCGTCATTCATTACCGACGCTCCTGGCGGTATTGCCCGGAGACCGACGATGGAGTGGGTTGCGCGCGGGAGGGCTCGAGGTAAAACGCAATCCCCCGGCGCATCGTGTTGACGTCCTGGGTGGCCCGCAGGTAGTCAAAGTGAAAACGCCCGGACTGACCGTCCTGAACCGCCACCACACGGGCGCGTTCCAGGCTGGCCTGCACCTGGTCCAGTTGCTTCATGACCAGGGCCAACTCGTCTTTCTCACCGGCCTGCACGGACAGCGCGGTGCACAGACAACCTGCAAGGCACAACGCCCGCAGCGGTGCTATATGCATGGGAACCTCCTTTTCGAGTAATGGATGCAAGGCAGAGAGTGGCGAAAAGGAGCCGCAGGGTCAGCAAACAACTAGAAGGGGGATTGTGAAAATTTAGGCAGGTGTCAACAGTGTGGCGCGGGCCGCGCCATCGGGGTTCTTTGCCACCCCGGCACAAGCCCGCTTGTGCGCCCCGCAGGCAGGGAGAAAGGAACAGAAAGACGCACAGGCTTGCTATTCTGTCCCTTTCTCCCCGCTTGGTCTGAACAGCGGAACAGGCTATACTGGTTAAAAGGTCAGCAGAATCAGGAGTCAATTAACATGGTAACCAAACTGTCCCCTATCGTGTCAGAGTTTGAAACCCAGGAGCAGGCAGACAGCTATGACCGCTGGTTCCGCGCCAAAGTGGAAGCCGCGATGAACAGTACCAAACCCCGCATTCCCCACGATGAAGTGATGGCGGGTGCCTGGAAGATTATCGAAGAGGCTAAAGCAAGAAGAAAACAGGCTTGATGTTACCAGTCAAATGGACTGACGATGCCCGAACTGCACTCTACACGTTAATCGCCTTTATCGCCGAACACTCGACCTTACAGTCGCATCATCCAGCATCTTAAATACCTGTATACCCGCAACGAGGGAGAGCTAGAAATTTTGTGTCTTTGGTACAGCGGGAGAAAATTCAATAAGTGTTGCTACCGTAATATTGGTAGGATTGTACTTAACCGTACTATTGGCTTTTCAGTGTAAGTTTTCACGTGACACCTACCTGTCGCCAAGTTCGATCCTCATACTAAGATCATGTTCAACCGTATCAATGATATGGTTATAAACCTCAATAATCTTGTGGAGTGTCGCCTTACGACCAGCAGCACTGAACTTACCAAGCTCGATCACATTTGAGGCCAGAAATTGCTCGAACTCAAGAATATCAACACGTCCGTCATATTTACCATCTTTGGAATTTTCAAGTAAGGCTTCCAATACGATGGCTCCCTTAGAAGACGTGATTACGAGGGGTTTATATCCGCCATCCAAGTTTGCTATACATTTAGCAAGTAGGGCTTCAGTTGGCATACTCGTAACGTGAAGTACCATATCTTCGAAGTCAAAGTCACCACTACGACTCGAACCAGAGTCATTTTGGTTTGAATGATGATGCTTAATATTCCCCTCTCCAAGAAGCACGTCCAATTTGGCTCCAACCATGTGTTGCATCAGACTGCCAACAAACCTCGCACCGGCCCCTTCGTTTTGTCTGATTTGTGCTTGAGATAACAGATGCCGTATTGCTCTGCGCGTTCCCCATTGCGGGTCAATGCTTAAGACAAACGGTTTTCGTTCAAAATAACCTCGTGCTTTATCGACCCAAAAAAGCTCACACTCACGAAGATCTATAGTACCGTTATCGCTGTAATATTGGTTCAGCAGCTCTATATAATCTATCATGAGCTGCATGCTGCCACGGCTAGTTCGACCGCCTTCACTTGCTAACATTCTAAAAACCCCATGTTCACTCAAGATTTTCTGTGTTGCAGGGCCGCCCAGTCCTTTAACTTGTCCTTGTTTACCCGTCTTCCAATCGTCACTCTTTAAGGGCCATACAAGTGTTTCAGCTTTTTGTTGTTCAAGTGCATGCCGATTTATTACCAAAAGAGCAGCAATAGGTCCTTTGTTACCATTCACAGCTTTATTTACAGCGAATGCTTCTAGTGTTGTCTTAAGGGTAGAACAAAGGGAATTCATTATGCGACCTTTTCCTGAGTAGATGCAGTATTGTACGGCTCAGCCAAGATAGGTTCAAAAATGAATTTAGCAAGGTGCCTAACTACAGGGACAACAACACCATCGCCAGCGATGTGGTATGCATCATTATAATTGTTTGGCAGTTTATAAGTATCAGGCAAACCCATTAAGCGAGCAGCCTCTCGCGGGGAGAGTAAACGTGAACGTATTTTATTACCTTCAACGACTAAGATACTTTGGCGACTAGAGCCACCAGTTGGAGTACGTAAACATCCAGCGATACCATCGAATCGTACCTCTGCACGTTGAATTTTTTTCCCATTCTCGTCCTGCCTAGTACGTTTGTATAGTCCCCCGACAATACGTTTACCTGACTTCTGTGCAGCTTTGACCTTGAGGAGATTAGGTGGCGTCATCATTGCCAGTAACTGATTGGTCTTCTCTGCACTATTCCATTTAACTCCTTCTGGATTTTCGTCGATAAGGTCGGTAAACGTTACTATGGATTTTTCTGGAAGCGGTAAATTCCACCATATCCACGATTGTCGGGCTTCATCCGATAAACCTTTGTAAGCAGCAACCATGCGCTCTGGGTGCCACAAATCAATAGGATCAGATGATGTCAAATCATGGGGTAGTTCTACAGATGGATGTACTCCAACGATGAAAACTCGGGGACGTGATTGCGGCACAAAGTGTCGAGCATCAATAACCATGGCACCAAAACGGTAACCTGCATCGGAGAAAACTGCTCCGATAGATGCAAAATCCTTTCCTTTGTTTGAGGTCATAACTCCATAAACATTCTCAAGTACAATAATTTTTGGGGGCCGTCCTTCATCTATTTGACTTCGCATGAGCCGCCAAAATGGCCAAAATGTACCTGAGCGAGTCTGGTTTTTATCCTCTTCGCGTCCGATGCCTTTATAGACACCAGCTAGAGATAGATCCTGGCAAGGGAATGAAGCCCATACTAAGTCTGCCTGTTCAGGAAGTTGTCCACTGGTGATATTATTTATGTCTTCTATCAGCAAGTCAGCCCCTCCGTTCCAATTGTCGCGGTAAGCGTGGCCTTTCATCGGACTGAAATCATTAGCAAATAGACAATCCCATTCACTACCTAATCCTGCACGGGCCATCCCGCCACCGGCAAAAAATTCATAAAAACGTCGTCCTGAATGACCAGAATGCATTCGCTGGGGATTTACACACTCAGAATCACGCTGAATTTTTTCGTGGATTGCCTGAGCAATCCACGCACTCATTGTAATTTTACTGCCATCGGCTCGACACAGGTGATTGATATAGCTGTATTGGGCGTTGGTGAGACGAAGACTGGTTCGATGCTTTGTAGTGATACTCATAAAATGCCCTATAAGTGGCGCCAAATTTTGGCCCCTCTAATTAGAGGTTAGCATATCGAACATGATAAATCTGTCAATTCCATTCGCCTGCATTGTTGTATGTACAAAAAGCATAAGTCGAGTAGCAAGCACGTATTAGGGGGAGGGGGAGGGGGAGTGGATGTGGAGATCGGAAATCATTGTACGTTAAGCCTGTTTTTTGAACAGGCTTCGATGCTAAATCAAACAGTTACCTACCCGCCAAAAAGCTGCTTTGAAATCCCCAGTCATTGCCGGGGGTGGGGATCATTTTTTGGCTAATACTATGGCCTGTATGATGTTATCAATGTCGTTATCGTTCAGCATGAAGATGGGCAGGCCATTAGCCTCGCCACTGTTATCACTGCTCATTATGCAAAGACCTGCATACATACCGCGAGTTTTCGTGAAACCTGCGTCTGATGGCGTAGTGACATTTCCTTTAAAGTGCATTCCGGCAGATTCGTAAAAAGGAACTAAATCAGACGAGCAAACCAGACCGACTTCATTTGGAAGGGCAAGAATCTCGGCCAGCATCTGGCTGCCAATTCCATTACCACGATATTGCTCATATACATAAATTTTATGGCAGTACAAGTTTGCCGATGGACGCCCAAAAATTAAGGAATACCCAAACAAAGTTCCTTCATCAGCGGAGCCCATGATGCGTAAATCTCCGTCGCGGTAACACGCTTCAAATACGCCAATGATGTAGCTACGCGCGGCTTTTACTTCTTCCTCGGTCGCAAACATCATCATCAGGGTTGGAGTACCGATCAGATCCTGAAGAATCCCATTGGCTTCATTTTCAAAGATTAAGGGTAAGTGTGGAGCTATCTCATTTGCTGCGTTATCAGCCATACAAAGGGTCCTTCGTTATTTTTTTAAAGCCTGATGTTAGCAGCGAAACGGATAGAGGTATGGGGTGAAGAACAAACATTTAACCTGCTAGGAAAAGGGCTTTTGCTATGACTCGGTTGTCCGATTAGACAAAATGAACGGAAAACGGCATATAGCGCGTGAGTACGCCCTATTGTAATCGCAAAGCCTGTTCAAAAAACAGGCTTAACGTACAATGATTTCCAATCTCCAAACTCATCCCTATTACTAAGCTGTTCCCCTTTAAGAATCGTGCGCTCAGTGCCCGCTATGCCTGTATTTTGGGACTACTGTTGGCAACACAACAGCCCTGCCTCCATTCTGACATCGAAAGTTTGAAAAAAATTAGTGGGACTTTAGTTTATCTAATTTAAATCAACCTTCTGTTTTTAAATGAAAAATAAATATTAATATCGCACTAAAGATATTTTTTAAATGAGCCCATCGTCACCGAGATCGCCAGCCCCATCAACAACGCGGCAGGCAGCAACAGCAGGTTCGGATACACCGAGAACGGTGCGGACAGGTACAGCACACAGGGGATATACACCGCCGGTTTCACAAATCGCTTGGCATGATGATACAAAAAACTCGATTCATACCCGGCCCCGTAGCGCCGCAAATCGCGCCTTACCATGCCGTCCACAATCCCCACCAGAGCCACCAACACGAACAACGGTACCGACAGCACCAAAATGGTCACCCGCATCAGAAACACCAGGGTGACATACATGGTGGCCATCAGGTATTCCCGCGCCGTTTGAAGCAGCCAGGCCCCGCCGACATTCAGGCCATCCGTCAGCGCATTGCCGCTGTTGCCGGACTGTGCCGACTGTAGCCAGCCCAAAAAACCACTGTTCACAAACAACCACTGATAACCCAGCGCTATCCAGGTACTCACCGTGGTCACCGGTGCAGACAGCAGCAGGCTACGGGTAAACCCTGCCGAGAAATAACCGCTTTCCGTCACCATCACCGCACGGCTGTGTTCGGCCCCCTGCTCCGGCCAGAAAAAGGCAATGCCGATGTACTCCACGATCAGACTGAACAACAGGGAGACCAGCAACATGCCGACGATCCGCCAGGGCATGTCCCACAATACCGTCGTCAGCAGGCCGGGCCGCTTGGGCGGTGCAGTTTGCTGAACCGGTTGCGGGGAAGAAGATGTTTGCGCCATCACGTTCTCCTTAATGCAGCCCCAGGGCTTCCAGCTCACACTGCAGCAACATGGGTTCGCCATACACCGTTACCCAGATCCCCACCCGATCCGGCGGACAAGGCTCCTGTTCACGGCGGGCATCAAATCCCAGTTGGTTTAATGCCGCCAGGATCTCCGGCACGAAAGGGGTTAAACAGGGTAGGCTGTTTAACACCATCAGGATCTCCCCCGGCACCTCGGCGGGGCCACCCAGACGGGGGCAGAATGCCTTGACGGCGCGGACACGGTACTGTTGTTTCACACTTTGCTCCTTCTCAGACCACATCATGATCATTCTCCGGTGCCCGGTCGCCCGGCAGGGCCGTCCCCGACCACCAGGTATCGCCCGTGCGGTAATTTTTCTTCATGTACTCAGCAATCTTTCCCAGACTTTCCGGCATCAGGGCATCATTCCCCGCCGCAGGTAACGGCATGCGGATCTTCCACAGCTTGCCCCCTTCCAGCAACGCAAAGGCCTGCCCTTTTGGCAGGTTGATCACATTGGCCGGGGTGATCAGCGGGGTGCGCACGGAGCTCACTCTGTCCTGGGTATTGGAGGTAAAATCACTGCCCATCTCTGGATTGGAGATGTCGGTGACGCCCGAGACCAGGGTTTTGGTATACACCTCCACCTCCGGCAGCTGTTTGGTCATCAGCTCCGCCGTCTCGGTGTGGCGAACGCGCAACATCACCAGGCTGTTGAAGTTGCCCACCACCTGCGCTGCTTTGGCGGCACTGCCCAACCGCGCCTCGATATCCGGCAGAGTCTGGGTATAGGCCGTCACCTCGATACCGGCCCCGCCGCCTTTGTTGATCAGCGGGATAAACTCATCCCCCATCAACTCGTTAAACTCGTCACAGTGCAGGCTGATCGGGGTTTTCTTCCCCTCCTCCCCCGGTAAGCCGTCGTTGATACCAAACTTGTAGATGTGACCGGCCACGCTCACCAGGTCGGCAAACATGCTGTTGCCCACCGCTGCCGCCACTTCCGGGTCTGACAGCGCATCGAGGCCGATATAGACAATGCCCTTTTTGCGGATCACCTGCTGCCAGTCAAAAATCGGGCGCGGATCGGTGAGGTCGGTATAATCCGGGGAAATGAGCTGCGCCGTCTTGCCGGAGGTCAACTTTTCCAGCAACGGCAACAGGCTGGCGACAATCTTGTCGTAGTATTTCTGGTCGTAGCGCACCGAAGAACGCAGGCCGTCGAGGATAGGGTCGTAGATCCGCTTGCCCTCATCGCTGCCCAGCACCTGCTCAATCGCCACCACCCGCATCGACCGCCCTTCCATATGGCGCGGTACATCACGCTCATCCAGAATGGGCACCAGCCCTTCAATCTGTCCCCACAGCGCAGGAGCGTGTTGCGACAGGTAGAACTCGGCGTAATCCTCATACAGGTCACTGATGTTATTGACGTAACGCATGATAAGGCCAAAGTCGGGGCGTTGCCCCAGTGCCACCAGGCCACGGGCGATGATGTTGACAAACCGCCAGGCAAACTCCCGGAATACCGCATTGTTGCCACCGCCCTCCAGTTGCCCGGCGACGCGGGTGGCCACTTCCGAGATACGGTTAAAACGCCCCACGGCGTTATAGCGGGCACTGATATCCGGCCAGCCCAGGTGAAACACCTGCAGCTCGCTGGCACGACCGGCGCGGTGCGCTTCGGCATACATACGCTTGAGCAAGTCCGCATCCCCTTTCGGGTCAAACACAATGGTGACATTGCCACGCCGGATATCCTGGGTAATTAACAGCTCGGCCAGGCGGGTTTTGCCGACGCGGGTGGTGCCCAGTACCAACATATGCCCTACCCGCTCCAGCAGGTTCAGCGAGACATTGACCTCATCCGGTTCGATGCCGTGCAGCGCAGGTTTGCCGCCGACGTCCGGCAACGGTCGTACCGGGTTGAGAGCAGACTGGCTGGCAAGCCATTTGCACAGGGTGGGATAGCGGTATTCATAACGTTGTTCAAAGCGACGCGCCGCCTGGTATAACGCCGGGGGATTCACATAACGTTCCACCTCGGGGCGCAGCGTGGCCAGCAGACGCTGGGTGTGCTTCTGCTCCCACAGGAACCCCCGCCCCATAAACAGGCGTTGATGGCTCACCGGCACCTCGGCGCTGGTCATCACGTAACGGGGCAAACGGCGGATATTGCGCCGGTAACGCAACACCAACAGGCCTTCGCGGGTCCGTTTCAGGGCGAACACGGCAAACCCACCGGCGGTAACGTAACTGACCGTCGGGGCCAAGGCCACCGCCCAGGGCGCGGTCGCACAGATATAGCTGGCACAGGCGGCCACCACCGCCGTATTCAGTTCAACCGCAGGCCGCAGCATGGCCTCAATCACATAGCGGTCACTCATCAGGGGATATCCTTTTTCAACAGCGCCAGCAGGCGTTGCCCGCTGAGCAGTTCAATCTCTGTGTGTCGCGCCAGTGCGGTGCGGCTTTTGGGGCCGGTGCGTCCGGTGTGGACAAACAGCCCCCGGCAACCTTCGCGGCGCACCAACGCGCCGAATTCGGCCACGTGGGTCGGCGTGATGGCACGGGCATAGCGTTTGGCCTGGATAAGATAACGTTGCCCGTCAATCCACACCTGCCCGTCCAGTCCACCGTCACCGCTGTAACGCCGGTTGCGTTGAATGCGGTACCCCTGGCGCGCGAAGGCGGTCAGCAGCAGCTCTTCAAACACATAAGGGTTGATGGTGCGCAGGTAAGTCAGGCGCTGGCCATCACCCGCCAACTGGGGGAGCCGGTCAAGAATACGTTGGGCCTGCTGTTGATAGCGGCGATGGCGCAGGGACTTTCCCCGGGCGAGCAAAGCCCACCACACCAGCAGGCTGAGCAACAGCAACGCCATCCCCCACGGCAAACTCTCCAGCGGCAGGCCCGGTCTCATTGCTCCAGCCCTTTCTCGGTCAGCAACAGCGGGTAATGGGATAGCCCCAGCCGTTTCGCCAGGTCACTGCCAGAGACCGGCAGCAACTCCAGCCCGTCGGCGTGTTTCTTCAGGTCATTGAGCGCCGCCTCACTGACCACATTCACCACCAGGCCCATGGCGTTCAGCTGCACCAATGCATCACGGCGCATTGCGAGCCAGCGACGTGACAGATCGTCATCGCCAATCAGGAACAGCGGGCGCATCCCCGGCAGGCTCAATGCCCGGGCCTCGACGTTCCCCGGTGTCAATTCGGGGGTACTGACCGGCAATCCGGTGGCTGCCGACAGGGATAAAGGAGAAGGCTCACTCGATGGGGCAAGCGCCGACCCCTGATTGTTGATGCCTTCAAAATACGCTGCCGTTGAGGTGCCGCCCAAATCGGCAATCACCTTCAGTTCCGCGTAAGCCGCGGCACTCAGGAGACCGAGTATCAGGAGACGGGTTAAAAAACGGGTATTCATGGATGTACTCCCTGAGTGGGTTCAACGACAACATTTGAGACCAGTATCCCCGTAGCTGGTTGCAGGCGGTTCAAGTGCCGTTTGACGATGGCTTGATAAGTTCGGGCAGGCTGACCGCCTGCAGGATGGTGATAACACCCGGCAGCCGTTATCCAGCTCCCCGGCTGTTTGTCGTAGCAGTCGCGCAGGATGCGGGCCGCCACGTGCAGATTGGTGTAAGGGTCGAAGGCCTCCCAGGCAGAACGGAAATGGTGACCATTCCAGCCCAGATTGACCTGAGCAATGCCGACATCGATACGCTTCAGCGAATGGCTGCGCATAAATCCCAGTAACGCCTGGTAAGCCTCTTGCCTCGTTGCGTAACGGTAACCCTTCCCGGCCACATTGATGGTCCACGGCCAGGGTCGAACACCGTGCGGGAGTTTTTTGGAAGATTCAGTGAGCGCCAGGCTGTACAGGGCCTCGGCGGGCACCCGCTCCAACGTCGCCACCTGGTAGTACCCCGCCGGTATCGTCTGGGACGACACCGCGGCCGGGCAACTGGCACTGTTCAACAACAGCGCCAGCGCACTCAATAGGCGGTAATTTGCCATCCCTTCTCTCCCTGTTGCAGCACCACCGGCATCCGCCCCTGACCGAATTTGAGCCATTGGCCCCGGTCATGATTGAGCGTCAACGTTTTGGCTTTGACCCGCTCGACCGGGATAGCCAGTTTCTTTGCCCAGGCCCGCACCGCCTCGTCTTTGCCGTCACTGCCCACCAGGTAGATATCCAACGGGCGTTGGGTGGCCAACAGCGAGGCGACCTTGGTTTCACAAGGAGCGCCGCAGTCAGCCCGGACGAACAGCGCCAGTCGCCCGTTGCCCGCAGCCGTTGTGCTGCCCACGGCCTGAATTGGCAGGATATCGGGGTAGATGCGTTGCCAGGCGGCATTCACCTCACGCTGAAACGCCAGTTCGGCCTCCACCCGTTGAAAGTCCTGTTTGACCGACAGCTCAGCGAAATGACGACGCTCCTCCTCCGTCCGCGCCTCGATACCCAGCGTGGTAATCGGGTCCAACCCCGGCGATAAAATCCCGCGCCGTCCTTTACTCAACTGCTGAAAACGTTGCCATTCCTCGGTGGTCAGCCCCCACTCCTGGGCACTTTTTTTCGACTGTGCCTCTTCCAGCGCCTGCAAGGTGGTGCTGACGCTGGCGGTATTGCCCTGTAGGGATTGCTCGGTTTGCAATGCAGCGGTTGCCGAGAAAAGCGGGGCCAGTCCCAGGCCCAATACCAGCGCGATTGATGTCAATTTCATCCTGAACCTCCTTTATTGCACGCTCAGCGTCTGCGTCCGACCTGCGACGCTGAACTGGGCCTGATTGCCTGCGGCGGACAGCAGCGTCCAGCCCTGAAAGGTCTCACCGGTCTCCATCAACCGGATATCGGCCAGGTTGAACGCCTGCAGCGGGGCCACGGCGACAAACACCGTGCCGCCGCGCCGTTCAATGCTGGTCAGACGGAAAGGGGCAGCAACAGACCGGGCGCTCCGGGAGGGGGATTTCTTGACGGTGGGCACGGTCGCCGCTGGAGTGACGGCAGAGGTTGCTGGTTTGATTGCCGGTGTTTGTGCTGCACCGGCCCGTTGTTCCAGGGTGTCAACACGGGCCTGCAGCAGTGCCATCGTGGCATGAACGCCCTGCAGTGCCTGTGCATCTGACGATACCGGCTGGCTGACTTGGGTCTCGAGCTGGCGCACCTGTTGCGCCAGTTGTTCAAAGGCGGGTTTATCCACCGCGGACGCAGCCTTGACCCTCTCCAGTGAGGCCGACAAAGCGGTCAGCGCCTCGCGGTTGTGATTAAGCTGCTCGCCCAACCGGTCCAGTTCCTGCTGCACCGCATCCCGCCCCGGTACCTGTCCCAACGCCGTCTGCAAGGTGGCTATCTCGGCAGACTGACGCATCACCTTGACGCCGATACCGGCAACGGACAGCACCAGGAGCGTGAAGACGCCATAACGCAATACCCGCATTGCCTTGCCTGGTCGAACGGGCAGGGTTTCCTCCATTATTTCACTCATTTCAGCATCCTTTGCCGGGCGGGGGCCGGAGCGGGTTGCGGTTGCACAACCGGGGTCACCGTCTTGATGGCGGGAGGTTGCAGAAAACTGCTGCTGACACTGGGCGCAGGGGTGGGCGCTGGCGGTAAACGGAACCCGTCACGCAGCGAGTGACACACCACCCGTTGCACCGCGTCCACCTCCAGTTGCCAGGCTGGTCCGGCCAGGATTTGCAGCGCCTCACTCAAGCGAATGGGGCCAAGCTGGTAATGCACGGCGGGCAGTGCCTGGTTGTAAAGCACCCGATTGGCGGAGGTGATACTGCACAGGCTGAAGCCGGACTGGCGCAGGGCATAACGCATCGCATCCGCCACCGTGGGCGAAAGAGACGCCGGGATACGGATATCAATCACCTGCTCCAGCGGGGCGCGTTGTGCCTGAGAAGGCGACGTACTGACCAGCAGGTATCGGTCATAGCGGACCACCTCCAGCGGGGTGGCAAACAGGTCGGGCTGCGCCGATTGAACATTGCTGGAGAGCTGAACACCGGCCAGCGGGGAGACCGGGTCACGCGGCAGGTTTTTTTGCGATTTGACACACCCGGTCAGTACCGCCGCCGCCAATAAACACAGGGAAAGGGAATGGGGTTTCATGAATATCCTCAGTAAGCAGTCAACAAGACGTGCCCACTGTGCGAATCTTCAACCGCCCCCTCAATCAACAACTCATTTCCCGAAAAGAAAAAAAACGCCAGAGAAGCTCTGGCGTAAGGGGGTGCTACATGGACGACCTAGAAGGCATTGTCTGGGTATTGTTTATTGGCGTTACTGGGCGGAGCCTCTGGTGTTGACGCTGATTTCTCCGCCTTGTAAACCATCTCCTGCCCCACTTTTATCCAACTGATTTTTATCAGCCGGGCTTTCAGGGTCGGTCGGGTTTCACCTGCATGATCGCCTTTGGTCAAGGTGAACACATCTGCCGTCAGGTTGCTGAGTTTGAAGCCCAACAGCACTTTTTTCTCTTCATCGACGGCTTTCTGGCAGCGCCGGAGTAAACCGCTGGCCTCTTTACCCGAGACGGTTACATCGAAGCGCGTATAGTCAGGTTTCTCAGTCGAACCGTGTAAGGCGTTAATCACGCAGGTCAGGAATGAACCGTTGGCCGTGGTGATTTCACGGAGATGGCTGAGATACCCCAGACCATCAACATGCAGATTGAAATAGCTGGTCTGATTTTGAGTCGCAGTAGCTTGAGACATGGTGTTTCTCCTTGGGAATAAACCGGTACGCGGAGAAACGTCCCCTACGGGAGTTTCCCGCAGGGTGTCAACGTGAAGACGCTGACGGTCTGTTGAGTTGGATAAGTGCACCTTCATCGCAGTACACTGCGATCCCCGCTCTCAAAGGTTCAGGGGGGTTACCGCTCTAGAGCGCGTCCTCTCAGGTTAAGGTCGCTTTGGCTTGTGATTGCCCGAAGGCGTCCTTCTCAAATCACCAGGACATTGGCTGTTGTCAGGGACAACGAGTTAGCTTGGTCATTATTCAAACGGGCTAAAAAGAAGTCAACACTTTACCAACTCCCATTAAGTTTTAAGTTTATCCGGCACAACAAATGGGTTCAGCGTGAAGGGGGACAATAGAGCTCCATTTCCCAGTCCTCTAGCGGCGGTATTATTTGGAAGGATGGCTCGCAATAGGACCTCAAGTAATCAGTCGCTCTTTTTTGGGCATACGTGAAATTGAGCACATTACCTTCATCATCAAGCTCTATGACATTCACGAATATTGCGAAGACCATTTCAATTGCACTCGGTTCGGTTCCATATAAATCGAGGTAATCCACACCCTTAAGCATGTAATGCGTTCCACTGGCCATGAAGTACGCAAACGTTCTCAAAGCCCCACTGAAATCATGGCTTAACTGCATACACCCCCCCCTATACCGCATAAAAAAACGGGGACCGCATCATCCTGATACCGTCCCCGCACGCCTGCACCACAGGCTGTTGTCACTACATCTATCAACTCAGAGGCCGAGCCTTCGAACCCGACGCGTTTTTCACTGAGACTTTGCGTCTTGTACCCCCCTGTCTCGGGTAAAGGCAGGGTGCACGTTACTGGTAACCGCAGTAATCACGGGGTGCTTCAGAAGCAAAAGCAAAATAACAAAACCGCTGTATCGAGCGCAATGGAAAATTGATTACCCTTCAGCGTACTTTCTTTTTTGCGGCACTTCGGCGTCGGGTGCGCTGTGGCAGGTTCACTATCCCGGTACAGTCAGGATAACGCAGACAACCCCAGAAACGCCCCGATTTCCCCTTACGCTGCAAGGTCGCGCCACCGCACACCGGGCACGGCGGCGAGGGCGGAACGGTGATGCTTATCGCTTGCTGACGCCCTTTCTCGACCAACTGGGCCGTCCAGGCTGACTGCTTGGCCATAAAATCATCCAGTGACATCTTGCCTTCGGCGATCTCATCCAGCGCCTGCTCCCACAGCGCGGTCATGCCGGGATCTTTCAACGGCACGGGCAGCATGTCCATCAGTTCACCGGCCACCACGGCAGCACGCAAAGACTTCCCCTTCTTTACAATGAAACCGCGAGCCAGCAGGGTTTCGATGACCCCGGCCCGTGTCGCCTCCGTCCCCAGCCCCGCATTCTCTTTCAGGATTTTCTTCAGTCGGGGATCGGTCACAAACTGCGCGGCATTTTTCATCGCTGCAATCAGGGTACCTTCCGTGTAATGCTCCGGGGGTTGGGTTTGCTGGGGCTTCATCTCAGCCCCCGTCACCCGACACGGCGTTCCCGACTGCAGAGGCGGAAGCCGCGCGTTATCGGTATCCTCTTGCGCTTCATCGTCCACCGGCTCTTTCTCAAACAGGATTTTCCAGCCCGGCACCACCACCACATTGCCACGGGTTTTAAACAGTTGACCGCCGCAGTTGAGAGAAACACGGGTCGCATCCTGTTCATAAACCGGCAGAAACTGCGCCAGATAGTGCTGTCGGATCAGCAGGTAGACCTGACGCTCCGTGTCACTCATGCTATCCAAATCGCAAGGTTGCTTTGTCGGGATAATACCGTGGTGGGCGGTGATCTTCTTATCGTTCCAGGCACGGGAAACAAAACCTGCCTGCAACCGTTCCAGCACCGTCGACAGGGCTGGGTCACTTTTTACCAGGGCGGAAAAAACGGTGGGGACTTCAGACAACATCGAGGTCGGCAGAAACCCGCAGTCTGTACGTGGGTAGGTCGTCGCTTTATGTGTTTCATACAGCGCCTGGGCAATATCCAGTACCTGCTGAGCACCCAATCCCCAACGCTTTGAGCACTGCTGCTGTAGCGTACCCAGATCAAACGGGAGCGGGGCCGAGACGGTTTCGCGTTTGGTCTCTATCTCTGTGACCGTGGCAACACCCGTTTGCTGGCAGAGCTGGACGACCTGCTGCGCCACCCCTTGCTGGATACAGCGCTTTTCCTCATCACAGTAGGTTGCTGCGGGCACCCACTGCGCCTGAAATGACTGACCGTTGGACGCCAGTGCCAGCGTGACCACAAAAAAGGGCGTTGGCACAAAACCCGCGATGTGCCGATCGCGCTCAACAATCAGATTGAGCGTCGGCGTCTGTACCCGTCCGACTGAAAGCACATTGCCGTAGCCGCTATCACGGGCTTTGACCGTGTAAAGACGGGTCAAATTCATGCCGATTTGCCAATCTGCGCGAGAGCGGCCAAGACCCGCCAGGTAGTAAGGATACGTTTTATGCCCCGGTTTTATCGCGGCCAGTGCGGCCCGAACACTGGCTTCATCGAGCGCCGAGAGCCACAACCGTTCGACGTTGCCCTGATAACCGCAATAATCAAGGATTTCACGGGCAATCACTTCACCTTCTCGGTCGGCATCCGTCGCAATCACCACACAATCCGCCTTGAGCAACAACTTTCGTATCACCTCAAACTGCACTTTGGATTCGGGTTTGATCTGCATTTGCCATTGCGTGGGCAACACCGGCAACACCTCGGTACGCCAGGGTTTGCCAAACTGCTCGCCGTACACATCAGGGCTGGCCTGCTCCAACAGATGCCCAAACCCCCAGGTCACCGTCACCCCCGCACCTGACAAATAACCGCTCTTCTTCTCCGTTGCGCCCAGCACAGCGGCAATATCCCGTCCCTGACTGGGTTTTTCACACAGAAATAGTTTCATTCCATTATCCATGAAAGTGAGCCCGTCAGATTCAGAATGCACAACACTCTACCCACAGGGGCATAGCACTAAAATGACAGGTGAATAAAAATTCGAAGATGGCCCAGCCGGACCATCACAGGATACAGACGCCGTTAGCGCACTTTGCCTTCAGCGACCTGTTTGATTTGGGCAAACAATTTGCCGGTATAAGCCTCAGTAACGTGAGTAGCCTCGCTGGAGCGGAACGTAATGTACATACGACTCCCCGCCCCATTTTTTTCAAGCTCAATCAGAATAGTGTCCTCAATCCCCTCATCAGCGCCCCAATCCCTGCCCATCTTGTAGTAGGCCCCCGGTTGCGCGTCCCAGGCATAGCCCCCTTGGGTGATCGCTGCCGCCTTCATCCCCCCTTCCAACCCCTGCCCCTTCAGGGTGTTTACCACATCACTGGAAGTGAAATGGTAATACCGTTTGACTCGTGCGGCTGCGGTATCCACATCCACCGGCACCTCGAATTCTCGGGCGGTTTTCTTATCAATTACCGGTGAATTCGTTGACATCGCAGGCAAACCACCACGCTCATGGCTGTCGGCTTTTTTACCCAGTGAGAGCAAGCCGTAGCTCATGTCGCTGACTTTCTTGTTCAACTCGGCAACATCGCTACCGGCACATCCCGTCAACAGAACGGCGGATAACACCACACAGGCAACATGACAGAAATGACGCTTACCCCTGACGCTCATCTTTATCTCCTTGTTTATCGATGCTTTCTTCTGCCTTATGATCCCTGGACGTATGCCGCAATCGTTCATGTAACAAGCGAAGACTTTCAGCATTAACCCGTGGGGAGAAGCGCGAGCGTTTTCTGCCCAATAGCACCTCACGATCTACCTCACCAAAATACTGCTGCGCCGGGGGTATGGTTTCCGTCGCCAACACAATATCTCTGCGGGTGATGGGGAATGAGCGGTAGTGCTGTGCCGCCGAGAATATTTTGCGAATTTGGTATCCCCCCTGGTACAGCCGGTCGTCACGATGCTGCCGAGAGATAAACCCGTAATGGTGAGCCTGGAATAATTTCAGTGCCAGTTGGTCAAAGCCAACGAGAAGGTAAACGCAGCGGTATCCTAAAGGCGTATGACTGTGCACGCCAATATTCAGGGGGGACTTGGAAACAACATTGGACAACGAAATACCGCTGGGGAGATCGGCTATCAGATCATTTGCCTCATCCAACAAACGCTGAACATTCTTGTGTGCTTCATCAATCAGTTTTTCAAGCTGATACATTACGGCATCCGCATAGGGATTATCAGCCAGGGAATCTCGGTTAATACTGGAAACCAGGCGGAAAAATCGCGGCATTCCGATGATGGTATCTTTCCTCGTCCCCCTCTCTCTTCCTTCCCAGGTACTGATCGCATAGAAGGTATGCAAATCAATCCTCAGTTCAGAATGTAGCGCACCGACTTTCTTACCGTCCTTTTTCTCCGCATTGTCAGTCATGACAGCCTCTATTCGATAGTTGACGCAGAGTGAGATAGTCAGAGAACGGCGGGTCTTCAAACAACGGGAAAGTATTTTCTCAACGGCGACAATTGATCTTAGCGACTGTTGCGCCCCGCAACACTGTATGATTTTTAGCCACCGTTGCCACCGGCAACACTGTATATTTTTTAGCCACTGTTGCGACCGACAACACCGCTTAATTTTTAATCACTGTTGCGCCCCGCAACACCTTGTGTGTTTTTAGCGGGGTTTGAAGTTGAAGTGTGGTGGTACGATGTTTATCAATACCATTGTCAGATGTGTCAAAAATGTTCAACACGGCGCTGACTAACTTTACCTCTTATGATAGGTACAGCCTCTGATTTTAATGGATATATATTTTTGGTTATGGTCAATACTCAGCGTTATCAGCTGGTTAAAATTGAACGTTGATTGAAATCCATTGCCCGCTAAATCTTAACTCGTTATGATTCATTTAAAATGCACTTAGCCAGTAGCATGAGTTCGATTCTCATGGCCTTACCTTTCATTCCGGCCTTCTTTCTCTCCATTATACTTATACGTTGTGCAAGTATTGTGCTTATGAATTTTGCAAATGAGAAAAAGCCTATGAAGAAATTATTCCGTTATACATTAATTGTCGCTACAGCATTCTGCGAGACTATATGGGCCGGGATAACAGGTGTGGTCAGTGGTGCTATGACTGGCCAGACCGGGTTAACCTCGGGACTGGCTAAGCGTATTTCGTTATAGGGTAATCGGGTGGCGCTGAGGATACACCCTGCGGCCACATTGCATATACATGACAGTCCCCCTTCATAAGTTATTGATGCTTATACTTTTGCATGCTGTTTAACAAACCATCATTAATGCACCAATAGTTGGTGCATTAACAGTAAACATACACTAGAATAACCACAAGGATGCAGCAGACTGGTTTATCCAGACATCCCGCTACCAACTAAGTTGGTCTGGCCAAGTCCGGTAAAGGCGCTTCTGAATACCAGAGAAGTTATCTGGCGAAACCCACCTTAAGGTGGGTTTTGTTATTTCAGGGGTGAGGTAGTGGTTTGCCAGCCAGCAACTTACTTGCAATGATATAAAAACCGACCTTACCTCCCCCTGGTTTGGTATCGACGGCATAGGCGCTGGTCACATGAATTCTGAGTTTTTTCCGCTCCCGGAATACTCTAAAGGGGACGTAGTAATAACAGTGTTCACCCTCTTCATTCAGCACTTCGATCACCGCATAGCTGCCATAGCCGGCATGAATAATTCTTTGGCGATCGAGTGAAAGTATCATGTCTCTAAGATAACGTTGTGCCAGGCGGTAACGGATCTTACAAAACGGGCGGGACTCCTTTGGCGAGTGGTACATCAATGCCCGCTTTTCTTCCTCACTCTGTTCCGAGTAACCTTTGCAAAAACAATGAAATGAATAGGAAACGATGAATTTGTAGATCTTGTCTTCTTTGCCCTCGCTGCGATGCGTGTATATCACCTCATGTGCGTCAAGAAAGGAAAGGTCCCAAATTACACCCTCAGCATCAATGAAAGGTCGCCATTTCTCTACTTCATCAATTCTCACGTTTTAACCTATCTCCAGAGATGACAAGTCCTACCTCGGATTATCCTGAGACCACAACGCATTAGTGAATGACCGTTATGCTAACACAGGCCGCGACGACGTTCCCACATGGGCAAAATCCTCTCACCACCTAATCATTGTGTTAGAAAGTGGGCAAAAAATAAGCATTCCGTTTATCCGACCTCTAAGACTTCGACAAAGAAAGAGCTCACGAGAAGCCATCACATCGAACTCCAAAAAGTGTTGCGCCCCGCAACACTGTATGATTTTTAACCACAACATACCCAACACACCACGAATTCATGGCCTGTAAGCCGCACGGATCTCCGCCATCACTTTTGCAATCTGCTCTACGGATGCCCGCTTGTGCTCCTGTTGAACAGCTCGCTGAGCTGGCTCTGCACCAGCGAAATGCTGAGACGGTGGCGGTTGTTGCGCACGCTTTGCCACACTTGCGGTCGAATTAAATTGCCCATTTCTCGCTCGCTTCAGCGTGGCTAGCAGGTAGGCAATCACATTTTTTATCTCACCAGTGCCGACCCGCTCCGCTACGTCATCCAGAACCTGCTGCCCCAATGGCTCCGGCAATGCGCGCAGTTGTGGCTCAACGTTATCCCTGTCCGCCGTAGTCAGATTTTCAATCAACGCTGATGGCCAACGTAGTCGAGACTCATTCTTGCTTGCAGCGCCTACGTACGTATCTTTTACACACTGTGTAAAACTACGTACGTAACAGTTCGGTTTCCGAACTCTGTCAGGATCCCTTGTTTCTCCACTGAGTTCGGTTTCCGAACTCGGTAAAATAGCCCCCTTGTTCACACTGGGTTCGGTTTCCGAACTCAGTGATTTTTCCGCCAAAGAGGGTAATTTCTGCCGGGGTTCGGTTTCCGAACTCGGTAAACTGGCCTGCAACTGCTGGGCTAGCGCTTGAGCGGATTGAGGAGAAGACAGGCGTGATTCGATCAAGGCAATACGAGAATGGCGGTGGCGCATGGAGGTATCCTGTTTGATTTCCTTGAGCACCGATAACGCCGTTAACCGAATGGTTTTGTTCCCATGCTGACAGGCCTGTGCCACAGCATCCAGCCAGCCCGGATCAAAATACTCCGCATCGCGCAGCCCCAACGGTTCGTCATGCTGGGCATAGATATTGCCGCGTACCCGGCCACCGTCATCCCTGACTCGTTTGCATAAACTCAGCCAGCCCGTGAGCCGTAACATAAGCAAAGTACGACTGACCGTTTCTCGAGACGCTTTGCCGGCATGGGGGGAGGCAAGCTGAAGCTGCAGTTCTTCATAGGTCGGGAATACGGCCCCTTCGTTCTGCTGGGCATAGAGACGGATCATCACCCACGCCGTTTTATCCAAGGGCGATAATCGCCTGTCCATATACAACTGCCGAGGAATCGCATCATGCACATTCCCCAGGTAGAGGAGACCACTCTGTTCGTTTGCCACCGCGCCGGATTGCGCTTTTTGCACAATCCGGGCCGTCATTTTGCTTAACGTATGTTGTATGACGCTGTCTACCGCCAAGGCCATCAACCCGCTCTCCGCCGTTGCTGCTGTTCAACCCAGCCTTTTACCAGCGTCCATACGGACGTTAGGGCAATATCCTGTTGTTCGGCAATCAACATCATGACCTCCAGCGCTTCCAGAGAGTCCAGATTGTCTATGTTGGCGGCACGCCACTGCTCCCAAATCGAAATTTCCTCGGCTTCGGCGGGCGTTTGATTACGCCCCTGCCGGGTGGGTATCCCTGCAAGGCGACGACGGGTGCTGACCTCTGACGCCGTCAGCCCAAAATAGCACTGCATCATTTCTATCGACCCGCCAAGGGCCAAAGCACGGTCAATGCGCTGTACCCGTACCTGCTCCTGTCGGGCCTGCGCCAGCATCATATTGAGATTGGTGTGGTTGATATGGAACGTCAGTATCGAAACGGATGAATTCACCAGGTAGTGCAAATCCTCCACCGTCAGTTGGTTCAGTTCCTGGATCTCCTCCAGCGTCAGCCCCATCGCTTCGCAACGCCGGATATTGCCGGATTTCAGTTCCATCAGGACCTGCGTCAACAACGCATTGGTCGTTATACCGATTTGTGGATTCATACGTTGTGCCCTCCTAACAACATCCCTATATCAATCGCCCATGTCACCACGCACAACACAATGAGTGCGATGCAAGACCAGTCCTTGCGGGGTTTATTCATCGTCAGTCTCTCCATTTTCACATTGCTGAGATTGGCGCTGGATCTCCCGCAAACGCCGTATCACACGGATTAACCGTAAAAACTTCACTACCAGGACATCGTCCAGCAGTGGCCAATCGGCAGGCTGTTCAGTGCCGAACACCATCTGGGTCAATTCGTTCGCAGACAGTGAGACTGCTGCATCACCGGTCAGTGCAGCCAGCAACCGCGTGATGGGAGAGGCCTGATGAAGGTTGATCTGTATACGGTATCCGGCTGAAGTTGGCGCATTGTCCTCACACAGCGCCTGTTCAACCTGCAATACTTCAGCCAGTTCAAACGCCAGACGAAAGGCCGTATCCTGCAGATGCTCCAGGTCATCCTGCAGGGCGGATATATGCCAAATGTCTGTCACCGGCTCCAGTCCGGTATCGGCAAAGGAAACGGAAGAGTCGGTAGCGGCGCTGTCCAGCATCGTTGGGGGATAATCCGTTTCCATTCGTTCGCTATCAGATGCCAACGGAAACGTCACCGGCAACGTTGATTCTCGCGGCTCATGTCCCTCAACGTACAAATCAAGCTGTTCTTCTTTCTTACGGCCAGCACTGTAGTGCTGCGATGATCCCCCTGTGAGTGCAGGGGTTTTCGCGTCCTCAAGCGTCAGATCGGCATCAGGTTGGTGATTTACTGCAGGTGATTTTTCTTTATGCTGGCCATCACCACCAGGCGGTATACTCGATGAAAATGGTGGTACAACAGTCGGTATTGTCCCCTGCTCCTGTTTCTCGGTGTCTTTATCAGCATTGATAATATGCTGCGGCAGCGGTGCAGGTTCACCGAACAACTTCCGGCGATTCTGCTCTTTCGGATCCAGCTCGATTAACCAACGGTCATAGGTGATCTCAGGGCTAGGCATTGCCTGGAGCAGTGCCGCAATCAGTTCGTCTTTAAACGTATCCAGGGTGTAGTGTTCGGGATCATCTAAAGCGCGGCAAACCTCGCCAAATACCGCATCGAAAGATTTGACCGCATCGGCATATGCACTAAATTCCCCCCAGGCTTTTTCAGCCGCCATGCGCAGATTGATAAGAGGAATAGTTTGAGCACGGCTTAACCCGGATTCCAGCAGCGCAGGCAGATAGGGATACAGTTGTTTGATCACATACTCCATCCGGCTGATACTGGAGTAATGTATGGGGTAACCCTCTGTCTTCAATAGATCAGCAAGTTCACGCTGACTCACCTCACGCTCGAGTTGTTCCTCATAGATGCTTCGGGCCTTGGCGACGCCAAACGATTTTTCAATGAAAGACAAATCACCCCGAACATCGTTTTCAGCCAGATGACCGATGACACACTTCAGCCGTCCCGGCCACGGCTTGAAAATGCATTGAATACGGCGAAAGCGTTCATCTTGTGTTTCTTCCCAGAGCTCCAGCAGGATCGTATAACGCGTGTTTCCGCCATCACTGAAAATGTACACGTCTTCCGCGCTATCAGGGTTTTTCGTCACCTTGGGTACCGAATCTAGCCCACGTGCCAGGATGGAAGCCTTGATTTCGGCATACCTGGGGTTGCGCGTGGTACGTGGGTTATCCGGGTTGGGCCGCAGTTGATCCAGCGTCAGCACCATCGGCATTTCACTGACGGGCAACATAGAGGCTGCACCGGACGCCGGCACTCGTCCACGCTGCAACAATTGTTCGCCCAGCTTCTGCATGTTTCTTGGTGCCTTAGAAGTCATAGCGGCCTCCCGAGAAATCTTCAAACCGGGTGATTTCCGCCAGGTATTTCACCTTTACCGTACCAATAGGGCCATTACGCTGCTTGCCAATAATCAGTTCGGCGACGCCTTTATCCGGCGAGTGCTCGTCATAAACCTCGTCACGGTAAATAAACATGATCACATCGGCATCCTGCTCTAATGCGCCGGAGTCTCGCAGATCGCCGTTATTGGGCCGCTTGTCTGCCCGACTCTCGAGGGCACGATTAAGTTGTGAGAGGGCAACCACCGGACAGCCGATCTCTTTTGCCAACGCTTTTAGCGAACGCGAAATTTCGGCAATTTCCTGTGTGCGGTTCTCCTGACCAGGGCAACGCATCAGTTGCAGATAGTCCAAGAGGATTAATGACGGGCGACCGTATTTACGGACATTCCTGCGGACGCGGGAGCGCAGCATGGACGGGGTCATAAAGCTGTCGTCATCGACGATCAAACGATCTTTCCACTCCGTCAGGAGAATATGGGTCGCTTTGGCCACTCGGGCCCAATCCTCATCCCCCATATTGCCACTGCGCAAATTCTGCAGAGGTACGCGCCCCAGCATCGCGACGAATCGAGATAAAAGCTGGTCAACCGGCATTTCCAGGCTGTAGATCTGCACCGGTTGTTCTTTTCGGCTATCCAGCGCCCCTTCACACAAACTCAGGGCCAACGCGGTTTTTCCCATGGAGGGACGGCCTGCCAGCAGGATCAGGTCACTCTCCTGCAGTCCGCTAGTCATGCCATTGAGTTGTTCAAACGGGGTGGGCGTACCGGTGATCAAGTCCTCACTGGCACAGCGCTGCTCCAATCGGTTGAGGTAGACCTCCAGTGAGGAGACCAGGTCGAACTGTTTGCCTGCGGCCTGCAAACCGGCAATGTCAAAAAGACGTCGCTCGACTTCTTCCATTAATGCAGCCACATCAGTACGCGCATCTTCAGCCTGCCCTGCCAAATCATGCCCCAGCGCCAGTAACTGACGTTTCTGCTTCGCCGTAGAAACATACTCGGCGTAAGCCACGATGTTGGCCGCACTCGGGGTGTTCTTCGAGAGTTCCGCCAGGTAGGCAAAACCGCCGGCAATATCAAGCTGGCCAAGACGTTCAAGCTCTTCCGAGACGGTGATGAGATCGATAGGCATATTGCGGCCAAGCAGCCCCTGCATCACCGCAAAGATCTTCTGATGAGAGGGTGAGAAAAAGCTGTCAACGGCCAGGAGAGGGGCGATTTCGTCCCAGCGGTCGTTTTCTAACATCAATCCACCCAGAACGGACTGCTCTGCTTCCAGAGAATGCGGCATCACCCGCCGTGGTGCTTCGTTATGCATGGCGAACCTCCTTACTCTGAACTTCGCGCAACGCGCATTCCAGAACATCACGGAGTCGGGAAGAAGCGACCAGGATCAGGGGTTCCCGATCATAACTCGCCCCAGACTCAAGCAACGGAAGCCCAACTGGCGCTTGTGGGCCGATGGCCATATCGCGAAGTTCAGATTCACTCCACACGTTATAAAATTCGATAAAACCGCTCGCCACTCCCCATTCATCAGCCAAACGCTTATAGAACCGGCTTTTAGCTGTTTCGTAATCAGGCGCATCGACGAACACGTGGACTTCATCGTGCGCTTGATAGGTTGCTGTGGAACAGGCGACAGCCCGCCAAAGTTGATTGCGATTCATACGCGGATCCCCCGA
Source organism: Serratia aquatilis (assembly GCF_044865145.1). Taxonomy (NCBI): domain Bacteria; kingdom Pseudomonadati; phylum Pseudomonadota; class Gammaproteobacteria; order Enterobacterales; family Yersiniaceae; genus Serratia; species Serratia aquatilis. The sequence continues at coordinate 4,913,306 of NZ_CP173186.1, forward strand.
GCAATAACATCATCAAACTGGGGTTTCCACTCAGGGAAAAGCTCACAGGCGAGGCCACATATCGATTGTGCAGCGGACGGGGTTTTGCGATCTGTTTGGTATTCCAACCGATGCGCAGGCTGAGACAGACTATGCCCCAACCTATAGACGTCCAAATCATAGATCTGCGTTGCCAGCATACTGACCGGGATATCTGCAGAGCTGTAACTCCCCTCTTCCACAATCTGCGTTATCGCCGTCAGCGCCTCCCTGGCTAACTTGGTGTAATCCATGCAGTTCACCAGGATTTTCACCGGGGGGAGCGTAATACCAAAATCTTTGTAGGGCAGTAAACCTTCCATCAGCGGGATCGTCCCACGTAAAAACTCACGGACATCGGGGACGACCGGCTTGATCATGGCGAGTGCCGTGTGATTCGTTGCCAGCATCACCAGTTCCAGCATGATGGATCGGGCACCCTGTGAATCGATGATGATCACGTCATAGTCTTTAAACAGAGGGTGTTGCAGCAGGTTGCGCAGACGAAAACGGCCATCCGGAGCATGCATCATGGCCGTTTTGAGTTGCTCATGGGGATCGTTAGAAATAATCAGATCAAGGTTGGTAATACTGGTATGGGAGATAAGCTGTTGAGGTTGATTGAGATCCGCCGTCTGCATTAATAATTCATATAGGCCATAGGGGGCTTCATACTGCAGGTGATAATAACTGGAGGCTGTAGGTTGAGCGTAGTCACCGTCGATTAACAGTGTCTTGAGACCGGCATCGGCGCAGAAGCCGCCGAGATTGGCTGCGTGGGTCGATTTCCCTTCGCCGCCTTTGGTAGAAATTATTGAGATTACGTGCATATATATTACCCGAATAAGTTATTCGAGTCGTAATAAGCACAGATGTCATTTTAACCTTTTTCTACTCGGGGATTGAAAATCCCCGTGTCCTTGGTTCGATTCCGAGTCCGGGCACCACTTTAACTTCTCCCCAAGTCTCCTGAATTCAAGTAAACTCCTTTAAAATCCTTGTTATATCCAATTTCACTACATTTCCTCCCCACTTTGACCAACCTGATCCTCCCTGAATCAAGTACTAGGCTGTATCCCTCAGTTGCACGCTAGCGCCGCCTGTATTCATTTGTACGCAGAGCAAGGCCTGAGTCCCGCAGTCTAGCAGCGAACACTCAAGTGGCCCAGTGTTGCCCATCCTCGGTATTGTCGTGGCATCACAGACAGTTGAAGAACACAGCCTAATAGCAATCTTCCCATTACAGTCATCATCGCTACTGCCAGAAATTGACAGTAATACGACTTAGCATGGATCGCATCGAGCATTTCTTGCGCTAGCGCGTTCATCAACCAATGCAGAGTATCCATATGGCAGCCCAAAATTTCATTATTTTTTACGTAGAGAGGCCTGAGCTCTGCACAATTGTGCCCCTCAAGCCAGATGTCCTTCGTCGTCATGTTTCGGGACTGGCGGAAAAATGAGTAATAACTGGATTGCCGTAGCATCGGCAGAGCATGTGCAATGTGGCAGAACAGGCGGATTTATGCAGGTTTGCCATGGGAAAGCCGGCCCCTTGCGCCGCGTAAAACCAGGAGACCGAATTGCTTATTATTCCCCCACTGTTGAATTTGGTGGGAAAAATAAACTACAGGCATTCACCGCCCTCGGCATAGTCAAACCCGGTGAGCCTTACCCATTCGATATGGGCGGAGGGTTTTGCCCTTTCCGCCGCGATGTAGCCTGGTTTAATACCCATGAAGCATCTATTCAGCCGATCTTGAATGTTTTAGATTTTTCCGCTGGCAATCGGAATTGGGGGTATCAACTTCGATTTGGGATTTTTCAGATCAGTGATCACGATATCAACATCATTGCCGCCGCGATGGGTACCAAACTGTAGGCCGAAAGAAAACTGCAGGTAACGTAATTCATAAAGCGGAGTTTTTGGATGAGTACAACTGAGGCAACACGGGAGCTATGAAAGTAGCTCCCTATGTAAAATGACCAAAGCCAACAACACTTAGCCCAATAAGTAGCATGATTCTTTGATGGAGAGGCGATGCAAATTACAACCCTGAAATTTCATTGTAATGCACCACAATTTTGGCATGTTTAGCTACGTAGTAATTAGGCACTGAGTATGCAATAGTTGCAAAATCTATTCTACCTCGGTTTTTAAAGTCTGCTATAGCAATACGGGCGACTGATTCATCGGAAATACGCCATTTAGCAAAAACACCATTTTTTATATCAATGGCCTTATAGTAAAATACCCCTTGCCACGGCCAAGGCCCGCGTAAACCAATAATGAACTCCTCATCTCCGTCACCATCAAAATCTGCACAAACTACCTGATGACCAGGGCCTTCGCCGTTTTCATTAGGATCACCGTAAACATCCAGTAATACACGATGCCATTCCGCTTGCTGCGGTTCGCCATCACCCTTTTTATAGTAGACCGCTACTGTATTACCGTGAAAAGGCTCGATGGCTGCTACATAAGAAAATGTATCATTACCAATGCGACCTACGTCCATATCTCCACTGCCTTTAAATCCTGTGTCTTCAAATTGGGTTAATTCACCGGTTCCAATCAGTACTCGACGCCAGTGATTTTGCTTTTGATCATAGTAGAGCCACGTTACACCTTCATCAGAAGCTAAAACCACCGAATCAAGATCCGAGCCCGGAATGAGGCCACGTTTTTTTTCTGCACCATGGATCATTCTGAAGTTACTGTCATCAATGACTGTCATATGCCATTCTGTGGCAGAATAGACGTCATCGGGTTGAGTAAATAATACTACTGGCAAAACAGCATGCACATCTTCTTTGGCAACAATAGGAAAACCTAGAATTTCTATTCTCTCATTCTGGGTAAAATAACCAGCACGTAGGCGGTGCATGCCTGTTGTTCGGCCAATGTAGTGACGCAACCAGCGCTCGCCTTTGCACAGATCAATTCCGGGGTTTTCAATCCAGTCAATCTTCCCTCCTGATGTGTCAGGGTCATAAATCGTTCCAATTGGCCCATACAACTCATAGCATACAATAACGTCAGGATAACCATTATTAGTGATATCAGCATAATCAGCACCTACGGGCATTTTAATTTTGTCAACAATCAAATGTTTTTCCCAGTCAGGGTTTTCATACCAATAAAGTTCACCAAGCGTTAATCCATAGCCAAATACATCTACTTTACCATCTTGATTTAAATCAGCGGCCTCAAGCCAATAGCCATCACGCAGATTATTAGCGACGACCTCTTTTGTGAATACAGGTGCAATAACATTAGGTATTGTTTTTTTGTCAGACATAATTTGACCTTTTTATTCTACCGCAGAGTACTCGATAGCTAACCAGACTGAGTGAGTATCAGCATAGTATTGATGAAATGGATATATATATTCGCCGTTATCATCTATGCAACAAAAAGCACGTGATGTAGTGGTTCCTGGAGCTAGGTGAATCTCTTCACATAGAGAGGAGTACTCTTCATTATAAAAAGATTGCATTCGGCCACGGCCTAATATTTGCGTGTGTATCTCTATAAAAGAATGTTGATTATGAATCCCACAATGGGTTCCTGCTTTAGCAAACCACAGATTAGCACTGACTGAAAACAGTTGGTTTTTCTTAGGTCCAACTGAACGAGTGACTAATTCCAATGGCTCAAAGTGAATGATATCTAGACACTCACTGGGAGACCGATAGAAATTCACATTCTCAAAACCTGTTTTTACTTCCTCATTCCTCACCTTCCCAATATATACCTCTTGATTTTCCCAAGAAACTTCAGGACTGACGGTTAAATCATCCTCAAGATAAAACGACATCAATTGAAAGTTAGGGGTGATTTTTTCGTTGCACCTAATCAGTGAAGAAAAAGGATGTATTACTGTTCCTTGGATATTATTTAACTTAACATCCTGAGAGGAATAGTTAACAAGCAGTACTTTCCCTTCGATATACGTCAATTCACCAGCGCCAATCATACCCTTTTTCAGCTCAGAGTGATTGAAGCACCTTTTCATGACATTTGATGAAGTATTTTTCATGAAACATCTCCTGTGCAATCAAACTGTATTAGCTGCTAAATCATTTCCTTGGGACATTTCACAACCTGAGAAAAATGGCTGGACGGCTGGTCCTAACCCAAAGTAATTTGCTATAGCGCCAATAACACGTGACGTTGCTAATCCATCACCATAATGATCTGTTTTTACATTAGAACTTCTGAATGAGCGTAAATTATCCAAGATTTGATTTACATGGCTAATTATTAAATCTCCTGAGCTTCCAACCAAAATTGCCGAGCCAGAGTAAGTCGCCTCTGGACGCTCTGTAAGAGAACGTAGTATGAGAGTTGGTTTACCTAATGTCGGGCCCTCCTCCTCTGCACCACTGCTATCCGACAGAATAATATCGGCTCTTTTCATTACGTGGCAAAAGTCCAGATAATTTAATGGCTCAATAAGGTCAACATTTTGCAATCCCGAAAGCTCGACTTTCAAAGCGTTACGCACTACAGGATTTTTATGCATTGGAATGACAACTCGTACATCGTCACGTAACGAGATCTCACGAATAGTCCTCGCAATATCAGGAATTTTCGCCCAAGCTTCGCGACGATGTACTGAAGCTAAAATAATTTTACGAGGGTCATCCTTTAGATCATCCACAATCTTATTGGTGCTCGGATATTGGCTATTCACAGCCCATAAAAGAGAATCAACAACTGTGTTACCGGTGATTACAATATTTTTTTCCTGGATACCCTCTCTAATTAAATTAGCTGAATTACCTGGAGTTGGGGCGAGATGCAATGAGGCAATTTGGGCGACCAACTTCCTGTTTCCTTCTTCTGGAAAAGGCGAGTTGTTATTACCACTGCGCAGCCCTGCTTCAATGTGTATAACAGGGATCTGATGATGAAAACCTGAAAGTGCAGCGGCCAATGTGGTACCAGTGTCACCATGTACGGTAAGGGCATCTGGGGCAATTTCTGGCAACAGTTTTGCTAACCCATCAGTAATACGGGCTGTCACCTGCGCAAGCGTTTGGCCTGGCTGCATAACCGCGAGATTATAATCGGGCTTAATGCCAAACACTGCCAACGTATCATCAAGCATTTCTTTATGCTGACCGGTTGATATTACAATCACATCAAAGCGACCATCCTCTTTCAACCCATTGATAACCAGACCATACTTAATTGCTTCCGGCCTTGTACCTAAAATAACAGCGATTTTTTTCATTACAATGACTCTCCAGTTGTTCACGTATTGCATCAAGGAATACATTTACTCATTGGGCATATAAACTTATCGCCTCATTTTTATATACCAAGCGTTATTTAATACCAATCATTAAAAACTTAACAGTAAATAATTCGAATAACACTTGTGATTCCAGGGAACAAGTAGATGAGGTACTTAATAAACTTCAATGACCTTGAGGAATTTTCAGAACTGTCGAGTATAGTAATTTTTCAGGTATAATTAGTGCTCTTAATATCTCGCCCAGGCGCCACAAGTAAAAAAGATACTTCCCTTAGTATATACCCGTCGCCCTTCAAGCTGCATGGGTGTTGGCTGCCCTCTCTCACCCCAGTAACTTGGGTATAGCATTGTTTAAAAATAAATTTTAGAGTAACTGAGCAAGGAATATATTTAGGTCTATACTGAATGAGGTTTGTAATTCTTGGAAATTGTTTATAGCATACTAACCCAAACTCCTCAGTAAGATAAACGAAAAGTGTATATTCAGAGCCTGCCCTAACGTTATGGAGTGTGGATAAGTAAATTGACAGTAGGGACTTAATACTTTTCATAAGTCTGCCAGAACACCATGATCACTTAGCCGCAGATACTGAATTTAGTCAGTCTGGCACGCCGGTGATTTTTTCCTCAACCGTTCAAGCACCTTTCGTATAGCCTTATCCAATAACTTTTGACATGACACTGCGCCTCTATCCACCTAGAACAGGATCAGCACGAACCAATGTTGACCTTTTCGGCAAAGAAATCCAGAAAAGCGCGCACACGCAACGGCAGATGGCCACCTTGTCCAACATATACGGCGTGGAATTCCTCAATATCACCTAGACTGTAATTTACGAGCACTGGTAGCAACCTACCTTCACCGATATCCTCGCGCACCTGGAAAGCAGCCAGACGCGCCAAGCCAGCTCCGGCCAAGGCCAAACGATGCAGAGCCTCGCCATCGCTGGCTTGTACGTTGCCACTAACAGGCACTACGATATCCTCATCACCGTAACACAATCGCCAGCCAGACTGTGCACGCACGAAATTCGCCCCTAGACGATTGTGCTGATACAGGTCTTTCGGCGTAATTGGGGTGCCGTGGCGTGCCAGGTAGTCAGGCGACCCAACAATCATCATATGCGTCTGGCCCAATTTGCGCGCTACCAGATTTGAACTTTTGAGTGGGCCAGCACGTACGGCCACATCGGCCCGCTCTTCCAGAATGTTGATGACCTCATCTATCAGCGTGATATCCAGCCTCACGTCAGGGTAGCGCTCCAAGAATTCAGGGACCAACGGCAGCAAGAAGTGATGCCCAAAAGGTACATTGGCATTTACCTGCAGTTGACCGTGTGGTGCTGAATGTTCACTGGCACAGCGTTCTGCCTCATCCAAATCTGCCAAGATGCGTACCCCACTCTCGTAGTAGGTACTTCCCTCCAGCGTAAGTTGGAGTTGCCGAGTGGAACGGTTCACCAGTCGCGTGCCCAATCGTTGTTCCAAACGTGCAATCAGCTTGCTAACGGCCGAAGGCGTTATACCGTAGGAACGAGAAGCAGCAGAAAAGCTACCCAGTTCAACGACGCGCACGAACACTTCCAGTTCGCCGGACCGGTTGACTTCCAGGCGAGCCATATCTGTATCCTTGGTGAGTTCAACTCACAAATGTTGTTCCAACGGACAGTCTATCTTGATTGTGTCTTTGAATTCATAATTAACGCATTAATTACTATAACCCTTGGCCAGATCTCCTGGTCGCTCGCTTTTCCCCGCATGGTGTAGCTGCAGGCTGCGCCGATTAGGCATTTGCGGTATAGAACAGTCAACTGCCTGCGGCAGTCTGGGGAACAAGATGAATCAGAAAAAAGAGCATATCCATCCCGGCGTTTGGGCATTGGCTGTCACCGCATTCGCCATTGGTGTGGCTGAATTCATCGTAGTCGGTGTACTGCCAGCCATCGCGACCGACCTGGAAGTTCCTCTGGCGCGTGCAGGCGGATTGGTCGGATTGTATGCACTAGCTCTGGCCATAGGTACCCCCTTGGTCGTACTAGGATTGGCTCAGCTACCTCGCAAGCCAGTACTTCTGGGGTTAGTGGCCATTTTCCTGGCCGGTAACCTGCTTTCGGCACTTTCGGCCAGCTACGGTATGTTGTTGCTCGGGCGCATAGTAACGGCGGTGGCGCACGGTAGCTTCTTTGCCATCGGCGCGACGGTGGCTGCTCGGCTGGCCCCCGAAGGTCAAGCCAGTCGTGCTATCGCGTTGATGTTCGCAGGTTTGACATTAGCCATGGTGATTGGCGTACCACTGGGGAGTTTACTCGGCAACGGCCTCGGCTGGAGACTCCCGTTTTACGCCGTCGCAATGCTTGCTGCAATAGGGTGGCTCGCGACCGCAATATGGGTTCCAGCCTTGCCCGCTCAAGCGGCTGGGCGAATTAGTACGCAACTAGCATCGCTGCTACAACCCAAAATCCTGGCAATGATGAGCATTACTATTCTTGGCTTCGGTGCCAGCTTTGCAGCCTTTACTTTCATCACACCTATCTTGACCGACATTACCGGCTTCTCAACACTGACTGCCAGCATGCTATTAGTGGTGTTCGGCGCAGCGACGTTGGTCGGTAATCTTGCCGGTGGGCATTGGGCGGCAAGTCTGGGATGGCTGGTTGCACTGCAGCGCATGCTGGCGGGGTTGTTGCTGATACTCATCGCCCTTGCGTTACTGATGCCCTACCAAATACCGATGGTGGCACTGTTGTTCGTCTGGGGATTGCTGGCTTTCGGTATGTCTCCTGGCTTCCAGGTTGGTATGCTTGCAACCGCTGAACGATGGACGCCGCGTGCCGTAGACTTCACTTCGGCCTTGAATATCTCGGCGTTCAACCTGGGTATCACATTGGGTGAAACAATGGGTAGCGCGCTGGTGGCACGAAACAGTATGGCACTGACGCCTTGGGTGGGAGTCGGGCTGGTATTGCTCGCACAGTTACCGCTAGCGTGGCTGGCAAGTCAGCCATCGAGTGCCAAAGTGGCACGAACCAGTGGTAAATAATTTTGTCGGACCATTCGTCACACAGGCTTTAGTGCGAATCACTAGGCTGTGTCCCTTAATTGCACGCGAGCGCCGCTGGCGGTCATTTGCGCACAGGGCAAGGCGTGAGCCGCGAGGTTTGGTGGACCAAATAAGCGGCGAACAACGCCGCAATGCGCGCAAATGGCCCCAGCCCGGAGGGTCGCGCCCCAAAAGCCCGTTCTCTGTGTTGTCGGGCTTGAACAGAGGGCCACTCTGCCCTTCACCCTCCGCCTTGATAACGGGCTTTTGGGTCTGCGACGGCACCACGGGCAATTAAGGGACACAGCCTAATACAGCTGAGTTGCGGAATACACTGTATGTGGGGCAAACCGTTGCCCCACAGCATTTTTTGATGATTCTAATAATTCCAAGCTTGCGGGTAATGAGACGGCTCTTAATCACTGTGACTCTGAAGTAAAGCCCTCTGCTTATGGTTGCCCGAAACATTATTTCGATCTACTTCCAAAGTATCGATGTTAAAACGCGTTTTACCTGACACTAAGGCCACCGCAAGAACTCGTCGACGCCATTTTCACGTTGATGAAAATGCCACTCATCATCCAATTTGTACCTATCTCAGTAACTCTTTCAAAACGCCGACGCAGAACAAATTTGTTAAATAAGGCATCGGTACGGTACAAATCAACAACAGCCCAGTCAGCGCTGGCATGACAACGGTGTAATCGGGAACCTTGTTAGTTGGATCATCACCAACACTTGCCACCTCACCACTGGCCTTTGCATTAACGACGGCTTCAACCCAGATACCAACACTGACCAGCGATGTGACGGTGCAGGCTAACGGTACGTTTGGCGGTGACGGTCAGGTTATCGGTAATGTGTCTAACGCTGGGGTTCTGTTGGTTGGGCGTGCTGCTACCGGGAGCAACTTCAGCGATTTTATTATCAATGGTAACTATGTGGGCAACGGCGGTAATGTCGCCTTGAATACCGTATTGGCAGGGGAGGGAGCGAAAAACATCAATGGTATTCAGGTAATTAACGTCGGTGGCACATCCGCAGGCGTCTTTACGCTGAATGGGGCGAAGATGAGTGACATACAAAACAACGGTTCTCTGGTTAAGCAGAACGGCAATAACAATCTGCAGACGCGTTTGGGTGCCAAACTGTCGAACGACACCCTGTTGGGGAAAGACAAATCACGTATTTTGACAACCTATATGGATCTGAACTGGATCCAGAATACCCGTCTGCCCGGCGTAAACGCTGATGGACAAGGTGTCCAGCAAACGGGCAGCCGTCATCTGGTTGAAGTGAAAGTGGGAGCGGAAGGTAAGTTGAGTAACAATCTCAGCGTCTGGGGCAACCTGACGCAGCAGATAGGGCAGAAAGGGTATGATGACAAAGCCGCGATGCTGGGGGTGAAGTACACCTTCTGATTGTCATGGGATGCTGGCTACCTGTTCGGGTAGCCAGCCGGCTGACCAGCCCTTCTGTCAGCTCAGGCAGATCGTCATCCAGCTTTTCACGCAGTCGCCCCCATAAGAAAAGCAAAGCCTTCAAACAGCCGTTCCACATAGGGATCGCGTGCGTCTGGTTTATCCAGATTGAGTATCGCTGCCCGGTACGGGTGAGCGCGGGCAAATTCTTTACCGGCTTCGCGCAGATAGCGCATTTCGCGCCTCATAGTATCGTAGGGTTAAATCATCCATGCACAGGTTTCCTGAGCGATATCGGATAAAATCAGCCGCAAAGCACCATGGCACGAGCAGGATCGATGGCAATCAGCCCCGCCAGCAATGCATCCATCTCAGGCATTAGCCGAACTTTATCGGACTCGCTGCGGCCAGCCTTCATGCGAAGGAGCTTCAGGCGACGGGCCTGCACTTCAAACAGCAAAGCCGGTTCCCAATCCGCCAGCGTCAAGAGTGGAGCCGTGGTGGTCAGTTCCCCCAGCAGATGCAGCGCCATCTCGTTGCGGCCATACTGTTCGGCAACTCGGGCCATCAGCAGCCTGGTCAACCAGCGGCTGCGCGGCGTGTCAGTACCTGGCCGGGTCTGCAGCCAGGCGAGCGCCGCTTCCGGCCCCTCACTGTCACCTTTTTCCATTGCCTCGGCTTCGAGTGACAAAACCTCGTCTGCCTGACTACTGGTGATCGTGGCGGGATCATCGTGGAATTCCAGACTATCTTCGCTTATTTTCTCGTTTATCCAGCCCTGAGTGACCTCATCAGCAAACGGGGTGCCGTCATTCCAGGCGAGTTTTTCAAGCCCGGGGAGTCGGTTGAGCAATAAGCGCATATCGAGGATGATGGCATCTGCCCAGACTTCCCATGGCTGACCTGCGTGGCTAAGCCCCTGCCAGAGATACCATTGAAGATCGAGCCAGAAATGGTTCACGCCTTCGCAATACATCTGGCTGGCTTGTTCCACCAGCTCAGCCCAGTTTTTCTGCAGATACAGGCGCTTAAGTTGAGCACGGTACTCCGGCTTGGGCGGTAAAAGACGGGTTCGCCCACTGCTGTCGAGCGGAGGAGGCTGATCAACCGTATCCCAACGCACGGTTTTCATCAGACGGTGAGAAGCCAACCAGCCCTGTGGTTGCTCTGCCAGCCAGCGGGAAAGTAATTTTGCCTGATCAAGCAAATCACGTCCGGACTTAACGGCAGCAAGCTGTGGCGAGCTTGCCGTGCTTTTTTCGCGCCCGGTATCCTTAGGGCGACTGTTCTGTGGGATCAATGAGCCCATGCCACCGGAACGCGCCAGGCGATTCTCCAGTGCACTACATAGCTCGGAAAAGGACGGCCTCTCATTGTCTTGCCAGTGGCTGACGGCGTCAGCCAGTAGGTTGATCGCCCCGGCAGTCAACCCTGCATCGTTGCGATCCACCTCCGGCCAGAGCGAAAGGGTATCCAGCATTTTGGTACTGTTCAGCCACTCCAACGCGGCCTTACGCGCATTGGGCCGGTGCGGATGGCAGTGCTGACCGTAACGGTTAAGCATTGCCGCCAGCAGGAGTAAGCCTTCAGCCAGCCCTTTCTCCCCGTCACGCTGCAAGCGAGCCTGAATGTACCAGGTGACAACCCGGATATCCTTGGCTGTCTGGCAAAGACACTTTTCAGCAAGGGAGCATAACAGTGCCGGATCGGTACCTGAGAGCTTATTGATTTCCTCCCGCATCAGTTGGAAGTTATCGTCATAGCTGGGATCTTCACCGGTTTCCTGTTCAGGGCTGACAGGAAGCAACCAATTATCCCAAAGTGATAGAGCATCGGATGCTCGAGCAACAAGACGCTGTTGTTCTTCCTGATCCTGAGTACCTGCCATTAATAAAGCCAGCGGTGAACTCATACTTTCCCTCGTTTATTTTTCTTTTTCATCAACATAGTAGCCATGGTGCTTTTGCACGCTACTGCGCACTATCAAAACCGGGTTCCACGCTAAAAATCGACTCTGGCAGGCGGAACCCCTTGAGCATCAGTAACGCCAGCGGCCCTTCTCCCCATTCACTGCGCATGACAAATTTCAGCGGTCTGCCAGCGTGTATTCAGGTTGCCTGCTATCGGAGCAAGTACCTGCCGCCATGCCAAAGCCATCCCACTCTTGCCCAAGGCTGGCAGCCAGACACCAAACCGAGTCCGCAGCGGTTCGTCGGGGCACCGTTGAACCTCGGTGTCTGGAAAGTAAAAGCGGCGGGCTTTACAGCAGCACCTCGCAGAGAATGCTAGGCTGTGTCCCTTAATTGCACGCGAGCGCCGCTGGCGGTCATTTGCGCACAGGGCAAGGCGTGAGCCGCGAGGTTTGGTGGACCAAATAAGCGGCGAACAACGCCGCAATGCGCGCAAATGGCCCCAGCCCGAAGGGTCGCGCCCCAAAAGCCCGTTTTCTGTGTTGTCGGGCTTGAACAGAGGGCCACTCTGCCCTGCGCCCTCCGCCTTGATAACGGGCTTTTGGGTCTGCGACGGCACCACGGGCAATTAAGGGACACAGCCTAGGGCACTCATGGATGCCCTCTTTCGGCCTCCTCACCAAATTCCAGCACAATCCCTTCTTCTTCATCCCAACCCAGCGTCAGTGAAGAAAGGTGGTGTTGCGCAGCCTTATGGTTGAGTAACTGCTGGCTCAACACCGGCAGAATTTGCTGGTTCAGCAGGCTGTCTACGTTACGTGCACCGGTATCCGGCAGCAGGCAGGCGGCGGTCAGGGTGTCGTACAGGCTCTCTTCGATGTGGGTGGCAATACCGTAATGGCGCTGCAGGCGGCCACTCACTTGTGCCAGCTTGATACCAACAATGGTACGCATCGCCTCTTGCCTCAACGGGCGGTAAATCACCGTCTGGAACCGTGCCAGCAACGCAGGTTGAAAATGGTCGCGCAGTATTGGCCGCAGTAACTCTTGCAAATCCCCTTCGCTCGCCTCTGGCTGTTCATCCAACCGTTGCATCAGAAGGTCACTGCCCAGGTTCGAGGTCATCAGGATCACGGTGTTGCGAAAATCAATTTCGCGCCCTTCACCGTCGCGCATAAAGCCCCGGTCAAACACCTGATAGAACAGGTTCATCACGTCCCGGTGCGCCTTCTCTACCTCATCCAACAGCACTACGCTGTACGGGCGTTTGCGCACCGCTTCGGTGAGAATTCCGCCCTGACCGTAGCCCACATAGCCCGGCGGCGCCCCCTTGAGCTGGCTGACTGTATGCGGTTCCTGGTATTCAGAGAGGTTGAGGGTGATAAGGGATTTCTCACCACCGTACAGCACGTCGGACAGAGCAAGTGCGGTCTCAGTCTTGCCCACCCCGCTCGGGCCAACCAGCAGGAAAACCCCTTGCGGCCCGTTCTCCGGCGTCAGCCCGGTTTTGGACGCCCGTAGGCGTTGGGCAAGTGCGGTCAGCGCGGGATCCTGGCCCACCACCCGGGTGGCCAGTTGCGCTTCGAGCGTCAGCAGTTCGGTCTGTTCGTCCTTCATCAATGAAGAGAGCGGCACACCGGTCCAGTCAGCAATCACCGTGGCAACGGTACGTGTATCCACGTCCAGAGATAGCAGCGGCGAGCCGCTCTGCACTTGTAATAGTTCGGCCTGTAACGCTTCCAGCTCGGTGGCTTCGCCGGGGTTACGCCGGGCGTTGATAATCAGCCCGGCCAGCCGTTTTTCTGCTTCATATTGCTGCTGCAACGTTTGCTGCTCTACGGTCAGCGCCGCGCGGCGGGTTTCAATGACGGTCAGCCGCGCGGCGTCGTTTTGCGGCTGGAAGCGTAAATCCTGTTCGATAGCCTGTTGTTCCATCGTCAACGCCGCCAACTCTGCGTTAATCGCCACCAGCGATTCCGGCAGGGTGTCGAGGCTCATACGCACCCGCGCCCCGGCGGTGTCCAGCAGGTCGACGGCTTTATCCGGTAGTTGACGACCGGTCAGGAAACGGCGGGACAAGGTAACGGCAGCGGTAATAGCGGTATCCAGCATATGCACACCGTGGTGCTCGGCGTAGCGTGATTTCAGGCCGCGCAACATCAGGCAGGCTGTCTCGTCGTCCGGTTCGTCTACCTTGACCATCTGGAAACGGCGCTCCAGCGCGGCGTCGCGCTCAAAATATTGCTTGTATTCGCTCCAGGTGGTGGCGGCAATGGTGCGCAGTTCGCCCCGGGCCAGCGCTGGTTTGAGCAGGTTGGCGGCATCCGCACCGCCCGCCTGATTACCAGCACCGATAATGGTGTGAGCCTCATCGATAAACAACAGCACTGGAGTAGGAGATTGCTGTACGGCTTCAATGATATTCTTCAACCGCTGTTCAAACTCGCCTTTCACCCCAGCTCCAGCTTGTAATAGCCCGAGATCCAGGGTACGCAGGCTGACGGTTTTCAGGCTGTCCGGTACGTTCCCCTCGGCAATGCGTAGCGCCAATCCCTCCACCAGAGCGGTTTTCCCTACCCCCGGCTCACCCACCAATATCGGGTTGTTCTTGCGGCGGCGGGAGAGAATGTCCATCATTTGGCGGATTTCCGTGTCACGGCCAAAGATCGGGTCAATCTGCCCGCCCTTTGCTTTGGCAGTCACGTCAATCGTGAATTTATCCAGCGCAGCCTGTAATGCTTCGTTCAATGACGGCGTGGACCCTTCGGGTGCAGGCGGGGTATCCAGAGTGGCGGACGAACTGTTAAGGCTGGCCTGCTGTTGCTGCGCGGGCCGCTCTTCCGACTGGCTGTCCAGCAACGGGCGCAGCCGCTCCAACTGGCCAGCAGTCAGGGTCAGCAACGGCCACAGACCATCGCAGTGGACCAGTGCAGGGCTCTCTTTCAGCGCCCCCAACAGATGTACGCTGCGGATCTGCTCGTCACCTGCCTGTGTCGCGATCAGCCACGCCTGTGTTAGCAAGGTGGCCAGCGATGCAGACAGTTCCGGGCGGCTGCGCACCGAGCGGGGCTGTGTATCAAGCCAGTTGAGCAGTGATTGCCAGACGCTGTCCATATCCCACTCATAACGGCGAGCCAACACTGTCAGGTCGCCTTCCCCCTGTTCCAGCAGTTTGAGCAGCCAGTGTTCCGGTGTGATGTCTCCGTGCGCACGGGTCTGGCACAAGGTGGCCGCCGCAGCCAGCGCGTGGGCACAATAGGGGTTTAACCGACGTAGTAAGTATGATGAATGCGTTGTCATTGAGACTTCCTTGTTGACTGAGGGTGCCGCGCGGGCACACTACCGCCCATAGCCATTTCCTGTAACAGGAGACCAAGGCCCATTCGGTGAGGAGTTGTGCTTTTTTCAGCGCACCCGCTCACAGGTATGCTGAAAAAAGCAGACGGCGAACCGTCTACCCATAGAAATAAATATAAGAATGGCCCCCTGCCAGACAGCTACTTCCTTTTTAGGACAATCAATAGGATCACAAGCCAGCACATTCATCACGGGATAATGGCAGAGCGCAGTGGAGATTGGCTTCATCGAAAACATAAATGAAAATGAATTAAACGGATCAACAGGAAGTGTAGAAATATCGAACTAATCGGTAAAAGTTAATTACGTAACAGAATATTACAAAAAATCTCTATCATGGTAATAATTTATATGGATTTTATATTTATTAGTTTAAATTCAAAGAGTTAAATAAAACCAAGAAACAAGAGAGTAATTTACGAGCGTAATTTAATACGGTAAAAAGGACGTTTATACCCACAGACATGCATTGATAAGCAGTATTTTTATTTACTGAAGATGCCTCGATACATTCAATTAATTTTATAAACATTTATATATTGAATGCATTTCGACCATGAAATTAATTAATATTTATACTCAAAATAATTCGGGTTGCTTGTAGGCGGCAAGCTTGCGAAGCCCCAGGAGCATAGATAACAATGAAAGGGCTGATGACCGCCGTCATCGCTGATGCATCGTCATTAATAGAGTAAAACCATTGGAATGTAAGGGGATGAATTAGGCTGTTTCCTGATCTCCGCGCTATCGTTCCGTTGCCTCGTTATCCAGATAGCGAGGCAACGAAAGAAGCGCCAGATCGCCAAACCACAGCCTAAGCTATATGCCGTGCAGTTTAGGCTGTGTCCCTTAATTGCACGTGAGCGCCGCTGGTGGTCATTTGCGCGCAGGGCAAGGCGTGAGCCGCGAGGTTTGGTGGACCAAATAAGCGGCGAACAACGCAGCAATGCGCGAAAATGGCCCCAGCCTAGTAGGCGATCGAATAACAGTCACGCCGAGGGTCGGCCCCGGCAAAACGGTTGGCCGACGCTGGATCAATCAGCACCGAGGTAGCACAACCCGACATACCGAAAGTGCGCAAACGGCTGACCTCATGGCCTCGCGATTTCAGTTCGTTGTACACCGCGTCAGGCACGGTAGCCTCAATCGCCAGCTTGTTGAAACCCGCAGCGTGTGGCCAGAACGAACCATAAAGGTGAGAAGTCTGCACTCGTGGCGCTTCAAAGGCCTTATTCAGGTTGGGATACCAGTCATCCCAGCGTTCTGTGGTGCTTAGCAGTGCCTGGAGTATGGTCTGTTCCTGATTGTCGCCCCCCGGTGAACCTAGCGCCATAAACGGTTTACCATCCTTGAAAATAATAGTTGGCGTAAGTGTGTAACGTGGGCGGGCGTGTGGGCGCACCTGATTGGCATGATGCTCATCCAGCCAGAACTGTTCGCCGCGCACACTCATGGCGATACCCGTATCACCTAGGATAACCGCACCGGGGATCCAGCCACCACTCGGTGTGGCGTCGAATAGATTACCGTCTTTATCGACAATCGCCATGTGGGTAGTGTCTTTCGATATACCCGCAGAATCACGCCCCAGCGAAGCAAGCATAATCGGTTCAGACAGCAACGCGGCTGTTTGGCCCGGGCGAGTCGTATCAGTGACATTGATCACCGCGTACGGCCATTCCTTTACTTTGCTATCATATTTCAGCGGGTTGCCAGCGATGTATTGCTTCGAGGCATGTTTAGGGTCGATCAGCGCGGCACGCTCTTTAGCATAGGCCTTTGACAACAGCCCTTCGGCAGGAACCTTCACAAAGGTTGGATCGGCGTAGTAGGTATCCCGATCGGCATAGGCCAGCTTCAGTGCCTCAACCATCGTGTGTAAATAATCTGCGCTGCCAAAACCCATCGCTTTCAGATCGAATTGTTCGAGGATATTGAGCGTTTGCAAAAGCACCGGACCCTGGCTGCCGAAACCCTGTTTATAGACGGTATAGCCACGGTAGGTGGTGCTGGTTGGCTCTTCGATACGGGCATAGAAATCGGCAAAATCGCTCTCGTCGAATGGTGCTTCGTTCTGACGCAGGAAAGCGACCATCTGTTTGGCAATATCACCTTTATAGAAACGATCACGCGCGGCAACGATAGCCGCTGCCCTTCCCTCTGCTTTCGCAGCGCGTTCGGCCTCAACCATTCGCCGCAAGGTATTGGCCGTCGCCGGCAGTTTGATCGTCTCGCCGACTTTATATTGGGTGCCATCCGCTTTGTACCAATAAGCCTTGTTGGCAGGCCAACGATCGAACAGTTTGGATTGCGCAGCGATAGCACGTGCAGTGCTTACTCGCATCGGGAAACCATTTTCAGCATATTCGATGGCTGGTGCCGAAACCTGTTCGAAACTCATCGTCCCCCAACGCTCGAGCACCGTCAGCGCCGCATGAAGGGAACCGGGAACCACCGCTGGATCGAGGCCTTCTCCCTGCAACGTCTTGTTGCGTGAGAGATACCAATCGACATCAACCGCATGCGGCGCCCAACCTTGCCCAACGATGGAGGTCACTTTGGCTTCAGAAACCGGATACACCAGAACCAGTGCTTCACCACCCAGGCTGTAAAGATCCTGCTCGAGTACGCCGCCTGCGATCAGCGCAGCGACACCCGCGTCAAAAGCATTCCCCCCTTGCAGAAGAATGCGCATAGCGACAGCGGTAACCAGCGGATCACCGGTTGAGACTGCGGCAGTATGGCCCATGATGGCCGGACGCAACCCAACATTGGCAGGTTGCTGATCCTGAAGTGGTACCTGTGCCAAAGCGCTCTGGAACGACGCTAACGTGGTAAGTACGGTAATAAACTGTGAAACCCTTTTTCCCCATCCTTTCGACGAACACACCTGCTTTTTCATACGCGACTTTCCTGTTGTCATAAAGCTGTGAGCTTTGACGATAGCAGTATTTGTAGGATGCGCAAGATTTTGTATTACAAAGCATATTCAGCAGGATAGCGCTGTTTTTTAACTCCAGGATGATTACCCCTAGTCCAACGAACCAAACTCCATACTCAGGGGTTCAATCAGTGCTAAAAATTCATCACACCGGGTTTGCCCTTGCCAAGACGCGCAAATTGCTTCTGCATGCTGCCGGTCATCGGCAAAGGCGAGATCGATAAACATCCCATCACCCAGGCTCACCAGATGCTGGCTTTTCCATCCTGGCTGGCGAGAGAGGAGATCCTCTCTTCACGCAGTGATTACGGATATCAACCATGAGGATGCATAGGAACTCAAAACCACGTGGAAGCCTCTATTCATAGCGCTTTCGCTTATATCGGTATCACCGAGGTGCATGAAGCGGCCATTGAGTACCATGAATTTGCCGCTCATCGGATGAGCTCCAGCAGGACGGGCCGGTTCGAACGATAGCTTGGTGGCGAGTATCGGATTAGCCATGTTGTTGGGTTATTGGATAAAAAATGCGGCGATTGCCATCGATAGGTTTCAGCAAACCAGCTGTAGTTTTCTGTGGGAAGGGGAACAGACCAACATGTTCCCCCTTTTAATAAGATACCATTGCAGTTTATTACACCACTCTCAGCGCCAGTCCGGGTTTTTCATTACCGAATAGCGACCGCTACCGAGGAATGCAATGGCCAATCCGGCAAAGAAGTAGACGGCAATATCTTCTGCTCCCCAGGCTCCTACTTTGGTCAACGTCAGCACACTGCCAGGATCGATCAGCAGGTAGGCGACCAGCATGGTAAATGAAAACACCAACGCAGCCGGACGAGTGAAGATCCCCAACACCATCAGCAATGGCGCCACTAACTCACCAATAAAAACGCCGTAACCGATAAAGCCCGGCAAACCGTGCTGGGTCAGCATCCCCTGAATATTTTCGATGCCGTCGATCAGTTTATGCCATCCGTGGAACATCATCATAATACTGAATGCCAAGCGCAGGATGAGCTTTCCTAGATCTGGGCGATCCATTAAACGATTAAACCAATTAACCATATTGCACCTATTGAAAGTGAGTGAGAATCACAATCAATATAATCTTGGTTGTATAATGTTACAGGGGAAATTCAGGAAACATTGATCGAGAGCAATGTTAAATTCATATAAAACAAAAAATTACATCATTATTCATATAATGGATAACAACAAATTAAAGTACCCAACATTCTGAGATGATTAAGCCATTGCTGTGAATACTTGTGGAAATCATTCATTATTAATAAGAAAAAATGATTTTAATCCTTACACGGCAATACACTATGAGGACGGTAAAATCACATTATGAGAAGGGTAGTTACTGGATACGCCTGTACGGAGCGATCTTTCCAAGTTGGGGATCATTCTGGATGACGAGTACAATCAATTTGCCAGATGCGACCACATGTCTGCCACACCCGGCAATTTCGATATGTCTCTCGCTTTTATTTACCCACCAGCACCACTTCAACGCCACTCCTGCGTAACCCCTCAAGGCTTGCCGCAGAAATGTCACTGTCGGTGATCACCATATGAATACGTTGTGTATCAATGATTTTGTGCAGGCTTGAACGGTTAAACTTGCTGGAATCGGTAACCACGATGATACGCTCTGCCACTTCACACATGCGGCGATTGAGACGCGCTTCATCTTCGTTATGGGTACTCACTCCACGTTCCAGATCGATGGCATCAACGCCGAGGAACAGCATATCGAAATGGTAATTCTGCAACGATTGATCGGCCTGATCGCCATAAAAAGAGAGGGACTGACGGCGCAAATGTCCACCGGTCATTAATACCTCGACACCCTTGGCTTCCAGCAACGCATTGGCAACGTTCATGCCATTCGTCATGACAATCACCTCTTTGTGCTGACGCATAAGACGCGCAATCTCATAAGTGGTGGTGCCGGAATCAAGTATTACGCGGTGCCCCGGTTTAATCAGTTCTACAGCTTCGCGCGCAATGCTGCGCTTCAGGGAAGTATTCAGGGAGCTTTTATCTTCTACCGAAGGTTCTGATACAGGGACTAACGGATCACACACGAGTGCACCACCGTAGGCACGAACGGCAATCCCCTGCTTTTCCAGAAATGCTAAATCGTTACGGATTGTGACAGTGGAAACACAAAAAAAAGCTGATAAATCATTAACCTGTACACTTCCCTGTTGGCGCAAACGCTGAATTATCTGCTCGCGTCTCTCGCTGGTACCGATGATACGTTTATCGGTGACGGAATCGCTATTGTGCATGGGTAACCCTTTCATAAAATCCTTTGTTTCATTTCACTTCACCTATTAATACCTTTCTTTAAGTGGAAAGCAAGTCTCGGCACTACTCACAACCACTCATCCCTTCGTTCAATATCTTTCGTTACATACCTTTTGTGAAACGGATCCCAACTTCATTACCCTTCTCTTTATTTTAATTTTGCAATAAAGCAGTATCAAGAGACACGAATCGAAAGATAAAATGCAACAAAACCGATACGGAGAAGAAAGTGAAACATTTAACCGAGTTCGTGGCCCAGCATAAACAGGATAATCGTTGTGGCATCTTTGCTGTCTGTTCTGCTCATCCGCTAGTACTCGAAGCAGCCATGCGGCACGCCAAAGAAGCCCATTCAACCCTGCTTATCGAAGCCACTTCAAACCAGGTTGATCAGTACGGTGGCTACACCGGCATGACCCCCGCTGACTTCTGCCGTTTCGTTCAACAATTGGCAGACCGGCAACATTTTCCCCGCGAACGGTTGATCCTCGGCGGTGACCATCTCGGCCCAAACCGCTGGCAGGCACTGCCGGCCGCAGAAGCCATGGCCAAGGCAGATGAGCTGATTCGCAGTTATGTGGCGGCGGGATTCAAAAAAATCCATCTCGACTGCAGCATGTCCTGCGCTGACGACCCGGTGCCACTCACTGATGCTATCGTTGCCGAGCGGGCAGCCAGGCTGGCACGGATCGCCGAACAAACCTGTATTGAGCGGTTTGGTGAGCCCGATCTGGTGTACGTTATTGGCACCGAAGTGCCGGTACCTGGTGGCGCTCATGAAACTCTGGGGGCGTTAGTCGTCACTACGCCACAAGCGGCAAGAAAAACGCTTGAAGCCCACCACCACGCTTTCGAGCTGCAGGGGCTGAATGGCCTCTGGCCAAGGATTATCGGGCTGGTTGTGCAACCAGGCGTCGAGTTCGACCATACTCAGGTGATTGACTTCCAGCCGCATGAAGCCCTGGCTTTGAGCCAGATGATTGAGGCGTCTGACAGCATGGTGTTTGAAGCTCACTCCACCGATTACCAGACCCCGTTTGCCCTGCAACAACTTGTTCAACACCACTTTGCGATCCTGAAAGTCGGCCCCGCACTGACCTTTGCCCTGCGCGAAGCGCTGTTTTCACTGGCAGCAATTGAACGGGAACTACGCCCAGCACATCAATGTTCTGGCCTGCGCGACGTATTGGAAAATGTGATGCTGGATCACCCCGAGTATTGGCAGCAGCACTACCATGGCAACAATGGAGCGCTGCGTCTGGCGCGCAACTACAGCTACTCTGACCGCGTGCGCTATTACTGGCCAGACCAGGATATAGACGACGCCTATAGCCGATTGGTCGACAATCTGGCCAACGAGGCCATCCCGCTGCCGCTGATCAGTCAGTACCTGCCACTTCAATATGCACGAGTTCGTGAAGCACTTATTACCGCCATGCCACACGATCTGATTATCGACCATATCCAGGATGTACTGCGCCAGTACCATGCGGCCTGCCTGGGTAAATCGCCACAGATTTAACACAATGATAATAAGGAAAACAGATGCCAAACATTGTATTAAGCCGCATTGATGAGCGCCTGATCCATGGTCAGGTTGGCGTGCAGTGGGTTGGGTTTGCCGGTGCCAACCTGGTGCTCGTCGCCAACGATGAAGTTGCGGAAGACACCGTACAGCAAAATCTGATGGAGATGGTGCTTGCTGAAGGAATTGCGGTGCGCTTCTGGCCATTGCAGAAAGTGATCGACAACATTCATCGCGCCGCCGACCGCCAGAAAATTCTGCTGGTTTGCAAAAGCCCGCAAGATTTCTTCACCCTGGTAAAAGGTAACGTACCGGTAAATCGTATCAACGTCGGCAATATGCACTACGCCGAAGGCAAGAAACAAATCGCCAAAACCGTCTCTGTAGATGATCAGGATATTGCCGCATTCAACGGCCTGAAAGATGCCGGAGTGGAGTGTTTTGTTCAGGGCGTGCCCACAGAACCGGCTCAGGATCTCTACAAACTTCTCTGAGGACTTGTTATGGAAATCAGCTTATTGCAGTCCGTAGCGTTAGGCATTCTGGCCTTTATTGCCGGGCTGGATATGTTCAATGGCCTGACGCATATGCACCGGCCAGTGGTATTGGGCCCATTGGTTGGCCTGATCCTGGGTGACCTGCATACCGGTATTTTAACCGGTGGCACGCTGGAACTGGTTTGGATGGGGTTGGCGCCGTTGGCCGGTGCACAGCCGCCTAACGTGATTATCGGTACCATTGTCGGAACCACCTTTGCCATTACCACCGGGGTAAAACCGGAAGTTGCCGTCGGGGTGGCGGTGCCATTTGCTGTTGCGGTACAGATGGGGATCACCTTCTTGTTCTCCATTATGTCCGGCGTGATGGCGCGCGCTGACCGTATGGCGGCTAATGCAGATACCAAAGGGATTGAGCGAATCAACTACTTGGCAATGCTGGCGCTGGGTATCTTTTACTTCCTTTGCGCTTTCCTGCCGATCTTCTTCGGTGCTGAACACGCGAAGGCGGTAATTGACGTTCTGCCAGCCCGCCTGATCGACGGGCTCGGCGTGGCAGGCGGCATCATGCCAGCTATCGGTTTTGCCGTATTGCTGAAAATCATGATGAAAAATGTCTACATCCCCTATTTCATTATCGGTTTCGTGGGTGCCGCCTGGCTGAAACTACCTGTGTTGGCGATTGCTGCTGCTGCACTTGCCTTAGCTTTGATGGAATTAATGCGTAAGGACCCGACTCCCCCGCAACCTTCCCGCGTTCAGCAAGAGGAATTCGAAGATGGCATCTGATACCCAAACTCTGCCACAAGTTGGTAAGCAGGAACCTCTGATCAGCGATGGCAAAGACGATATCTATGAAGATCAGACGATTGGTGCGGAGCTGACCAAGCAGGACATTAACCGTGTGGCGTGGCGCTCTATGTTGCTGCAGGCTTCGTTCAACTATGAGCGTATGCAGGCTTGCGGCTGGTTGTATGGCCTGTTGCCGGCGCTGAAAAAGATCCACACCAACAAACCCGACCTGGCGCGAGCAATGAAAGGCCACATGGGCTTCTTCAATACTCACCCGTTCCTGGTCACCTTTGTGATTGGCATTGTGCTGGCAATGGAGCGTTCCAAACAGGATGTGAACAGTATCCAGAGCACTAAAATTGCCGTTGGTGCACCACTTGGCGGAATTGGTGACGCCATGTTCTGGCTTACCCTGCTACCGATCTGTGGCGGTATCGGCGCCAGTCTGGCACTGCAAGGTTCCATCCTCGGGGCAGTGATATTTTTCGTGATGTTTAACATTGTCCACCTCGGGCTGCGTTTCGGGCTTGCCCACTTTGCTTACCGCAAAGGGGTTGCCGCCATCCCGATGATTAAGGCCAATACCCGGAAAGTCGGTCATGCCGCCTCAATCGTCGGGATGACGGTGATTGGTGCGCTGGTTGCCACTTACGTTCGTCTCTCCACAACGCTGGAAATCACGGCAGGCGATGCGGTGGTGAAACTGCAAACCGACGTTATCGACAAGCTAATGCCCGCGTTTCTGCCGTTGGTCTACACCCTGATCATGTACGCCTTGGTACGTCGTGGTTGGAGCCCGCTGCGCCTTATCGGCATCACCGTGGTGCTGGGTATTGTAGGGAAGTTCGGTCACTTCCTGTAATGCCCTGAAAACGAAAGGAGAGCATATGTTAAGCATTATTCTTAGCGGTCACGGTGGGTTTGCCAGTGGGTTGGAAAAAGCGATGCATCAGATCCTCGGCGAGCAGCCGCAGATCATCGCCATCGACTTTCCGGAAAGTTCTACCACCGCGCTGCTGACCAGCCAGTTCGAGGAAGCGTTGGCCAAGCTTGATGAAAGTGAAGGGCTGATATTTTTAACCGACCTGCTGGGCGGCACCCCATTCCGGGTCGCCTCGACAATGGCGATGCAGAAGCTAGAACGCGAGGTGATCACCGGAGTCAACCTGCAATTGCTGCTGGAAATGGTGCTGGAGCGCGATGGGCTGACCTGTAAAGAGTTCCGCTTGATGGCACTGGAGTGCGGCCACCGTGGCTTAACCAGTTTGGTAGACGAAATGGGGCGCGAACGCACTGCAGAAGTCGCCGAAGAAGGGATATGACCGTGTTGCTACGAGCCAGAAGAATACTGACAGAACAAGGCTGGCTGGATACGGTGGTACGCACTGATGGCGGCACGAATGCCGTCATCAAGCCCATCCCGGTAAACGTGCCAGCGTGATCGCCCTGAATAACCAGCTTTTGCTGCAAAATATTTGGGTTAATGGTCTGGCTGTCTCCCTTTAGACCTTTCACTTACCTCATTTTGGTCCGTGATATGCATTTGCATAGCCCTTTCTTTTCCTTTTCAAAAAACAGTCAAACGGATAAGGATGACAACAAATCCTATGGAAAAGAACATAAGTCCAGACTGCTGACAAACCCCGTTATTAGGGAGAGCGTGCCGATGGGGTCGTAACGGCGTAAGCCGTCGAAGCGCCCCTCGGTGCGCTAGGCCCGGGTATCTCGAGTCAGAAGGCGACTTTGTCATCAACCTCATAAGGCAGATCATGCTTACGACATTACGTTTTGTTTTATTTCTTTTCTGTGTTGATCTTTAATTTCGTTTTGTATAGATTTCATTTAAGCACCAAGTTGATTAAACGAAACGAAAGGCCTTCGAGTTATGTTTTGTTTTCCTGTTGAATATGCACGACTAAGGATTAAATTATGAGTAAAACCCACAGCGCAGGTACTTCCGGCACGCCAACCTGGACCGAACAAGAGATCCGCCAACAACCCGCAAGTTGGATCCAATCGCTGAAAAACATCGAGAACCTACGCGGCACTATTGATGCTTTCCTTGCCCCTATCTTGCAGAGCAATAACCTGAAAATCGTGTTGACTGGTGCAGGCTCTTCTGCATTTATCGGCGACATGATTGCACCTTGGCTTTCTCGCCAAACCGGCAAAAACGTGATTGCGGTTCCAACCACTGACTTGGTTACCAACCCCGTTGACTATCTGTATGCCGAACAGCCAACGTTGCTAATCTCTTTCGCTCGCTCTGGCAATAGCCCCGAAAGCGTCGCCGCAGTCGATTTAGCGAATCAGATCGTTAGTGATTGCCACCATCTGGTCATCACCTGTAACGAAGCAGGCAGCCTGTATAAGAACGCCGCTAACAGCAGCAATTCACTGGCACTGCTGACACCAGCAGAAACTCATGATCGCGGCTTTGCAATGACCAGCAGCATCACCTCCATGATGGCCAGTTGCCTGTCAGTTTTTGCGCCGGATGTTATCAACTGCAACACATTCAAGGATGTCGCCGCACGCTGCGAACAGATTATCGCTTCCTTGGGCGATTTCAGCGAAATTGTGTTTGGCGACTTACCGTTCAAACGTATTGTCTACCTCGGCAGCGGCGGGTTGCAGGGCGTTGCCAGAGAAGCGGCACTGAAAGTGCTGGAACTGACCGCAGGCAAACTGGCGGCGTTTTACGACTCTCCAACTGGTTTTCGTCACGGCCCCAAATCACTGGTTGATGACGAAACGTTGGTAGTAGTGATGGTTTCAAGCCATCCGTATACCCGCAAGTACGACCTCGACTTGCTGGCTGAACTGCACCGTGACCAACAAGCCATGCGTGTGGTAGCAATTTCGGCAACCACCAACCCGGAAATTGAAGCCGGTCCCCACATCCTGCTGCCTACAGCTCGCGAGTTTCTCGATATTGAGCAGGCGTTTTGCTTCCTGATTTACGCACAAGTTTTTGCGCTGGCAGAATCCATCAAAGCAGGTATCACTCCAGATAGCCCTTCCGCCAGCGGTACGGTAAATCGCGTGGTGAAAGGTGTGGTTATTCACCCCTGGAAAGGTTGAGAGGAGCACGCTATGAGTATTATTTCCACCAAGTATCTGCTGCAAGACGCTCAGGCCAGAGGTTACGCCGTGCCTGCGTTTAACATCCACAATGCAGAAACCATCCAGGCGATCCTCGATGTCTGCAAAGAGATGCAATCTCCGGTGATCCTCGCCGGCACACCAGGCACCTTCAAACATATTGCTTTCAGCGAAATCTACGCGCTGTGCGAAGCCTACTCGGAAAGCTATGACATGCCGTTTGCGCTGCACCTCGACCATCACGAATCACTGGAAGATATCAGCAGCAAGGTTAAGGCGGGTGTACGCAGCGCAATGATCGACGGGAGCCACTTCCCGTTTGCCGAGAACGTTAAGCTGGTGAAGTCGGTGGTGGATTTCTGCCACCTCTACGATTGCAGCGTTGAAGCAGAGTTAGGCCGTCTTGGTGGGGTAGAAGACGATATGGCGGTCGATGAAGAAAGCGCGTTTTTGACCGATCCGCAGGAAGCGTGCCGCTTCGCGGCAAAGACCTGTGTGGACAGCCTTGCCGTCGCTATAGGAACCGCCCATGGCCTATACACCAAGCGCCCGAAAATTGATTTCAAACGCTTGGCGGAGATCCGTGAAACGGTCTCTATTCCGCTAGTGCTGCATGGCGCAAGCGATGTCCCAGACGAGTTCGTGCGGCGTGCCATTGAGCTTGGCGTCTGCAAGGTGAACGTAGCGACCGAGCTCAAAATCGCTTTCGCCGCAGCGGTAAAAAAATGGTTTGCCGATAATCCGCAAGGCAACGATCCGCGTTATTACATGCGCGTTGGCATGGATGCGATGAAAGAAGTGGTACGCAGCAAAATCACTGTTTGTGGTTCGGCCAACAGGCTCGCAAGACAGGCTGTTACCGCGTAGTAAATAGGGGGCTGTTGCAGCGTTATCCTTTTCCTAATGGTAATGCTGCCAATGAAAACTATTAGCCAATAGCCAATAGCCAATAGCCAATAGCCAGAAAAAGGATCCGTTGATGAAGAAAGTGTTGAAAAGCTCTTTATTACTCCTGCTCGTCAGCAATGTGGCTTTCGCTGCACAACATCAATTGAATACGCCACCTCGTTTGACGGCAGTAACTAGGCGGTGTTGGTAAAGGATAAACTCACCTGTTGCGATGCTGAGACTTACCGCCCCATTGTTCGTGCAACACCGATGAAAAAACTACAAGTCAGGCCTGGAAATCCAGGCCCGTAACGCCCTGCACAGGGCTCAATGGGGTGAAATAGGGGTTATTGCAGTTTTGCCAACATGTCTTTCGTTACCAACACAATCCCATTTTCAGAACGATAAAAACGGCGGCTATCTTCTTCAGCATTTTCGCCAATGACCATCCCCGCAGGGATCTGGCTGCCACGATCAACAACACAATGGCGCAACCGGCAAGAACGCCCTACGTTGACATCAGGCAAGAGCACACAAGAATCCAGCGAACAAAACGAATTAACCCGAACTCGCGAGAACAGAACCGAATTAACCACCGTCGAACCGGAAATGATACAACCGCCAGACACCAGCGTATTCATTGTCATACCATAGCTTCCTGACTGGTCCTGAACAAATTTGGCTGGGGGCAACGGTTCGGCATAAGTACGGATTGGCCAATTACGATCGTACATATCCAGCTCCGGCGTGACTGCGGCCTGATCCAGATTCGCTTGCCAGTAAGAGTCCAATGTCCCAACATCACGCCAATAGTCAGGCGCACCAGGGGCAGAAGAGACACAGGAAATCGAGAATGGATGTGCCCATACCTGACCTTGGGCGGTAATTTTCGGCAAAATATCTTTGCCAAAGTCATGAGTGCTGTTGCTATCGGCATGGTCATCCTTCAACAGCTTAAAGAGAAACTCTGCGTTAAATACGTAGATCCCCATACTGGCAAGACTGCGGTCCGGTTTACCAGAGAGCGTTGGTGGCTCATCGGGTTTCTCCCAGAATGCTTTAACCTGCAAATTGTCGGAGACTTCCATCACGCCAAACGCCTTTGCGTCCTCTCTCGCGACTTCAATACACGCCACAGTACAAGGGGCTTCACTCAGCACGTGGTCCAGTAACATACGCGAGTAGTCCATCTTGTAGATATGGTCGCCAGCCAGGATCACTACATACTCTGCGCGATAACGCCTGATAATATCCAGATTCTGGAAGATGGCATCAGCCGTGCCGCTATACCAGTGATCGACCCCTTGCCGCTGTTGCGCGGGTAACAGATCGACAAACTCATTCATCTCTTCACTAAGAAACGACCAACCGTGTTGGAGATGCTGCAATAATGTGTGTGATTGATATTGAGTGATGACACCGATACGGCGAATACCGGAGTTGAGGCAGTTTGAAAGTGCAAAGTCGATAATACGATATTTACCCCCAAAGTGCACAGCAGGCTTGGCCCGGACTGAAGTCAAATCTTTGAGGCGGGAACCGCGCCCCCCAGCAAGAACCAACGCCACTGCTTTATTTGGAAGTTGCCTGACCAGCATGGCTTTGTGTCTATCGTCTATCGTTTGCATCTCAAACCCCTTATTTTTGCTAATACCGCTTGCTCCAACGCCTACCGACGACGACTACTCATGCCGTATTTTAGACTTTTGAGAAAACGGCCAGTAAAGAAAGTCACTAGCATTGATTATTAATCAGATTAATTAACGATATTGCGAGTCCTATCAAAATTAACCCAATAATACCTAAGTGTTTTTATGCAAAACGTCCACGCCTCAAGATATCTAAGCTTTATCCTGACGAAGAAAATAGATATAACCGTTGCAATTACACATAATTGACGGACACAAGTTAGCCAGAAAAGAGAACATTGATACTAAATGCTGAAGGGATCTGATTTGAGGTGATGTTTATTATAAAATACCCCGACTATCGAGATCGGGGCATTTAAGATTGCTATGTGGGTAAACCGAACGCGTACCTCATGCTTTGGTAACAGTAGAAAAGGCTACGACTGATTCGCGGGCTTCACTCTACCGGACAAGAACTCCTGTTCATAGGCCAAAGCTTTCTTACCATCAAACTGGTGCTCCCACTTGGCGATGACCAATACTGCCAAAGCATTCCCTACCACGTTCAATGCAGTGCGCGCCATATCCAGAATACGGTCAACACCTGCGATAAATGCCAACCCCTCCAATGGGATCCCGACGCTGCCGAGTGTTGCAAGAAGCACCACAAAAGAGACGCCTGGAACGCCTGCAATCCCTTTTGAAGTAACCATCAGAGTCAACACCAGAATGATCTCTTGCCCCAGTGATAACTCAATGCCATACAACTGAGCAATGAAAATGGCGGCGATACTCTGATACAGGGTAGAACCATCCAGATTGAAAGAATATCCGGTGGGCACCACGAAGCTGGTGATAGATTTTGGCGCACCATAGGCTTCCATTTTTTCAATGATGCGTGGCAGCACGGTTTCTGAACTCGCGGTTGAAAAAGCCAGGATCAGTTCTTCTTTCAGGATCCGGATCAATGTCCAGATGCGCAGTTTACACATCCGCGCAACAGCCCCCAGTATTACCAAGGCAAAAAAGGCGATTGCAAAGTAAACCAGCAATACCAGTTTGGCCAACGGCAGCAGCGAGGCAAAACCAAAATTGGCTACAGTTACCGAGATCAGGCCAAACACACCGATTGGTGCGTAACGCATGATCATATGGGTGACTTTGAACATGCTTTCAGAAACGGCTTTGAATACCTTCAACAAGGGTTCTTTGGTATCTTTTGGTAAGGAAGATAGCCCAAGCCCAAACAGTACCGAGAAGAAGATAATCGGCAGCATGTCCCCTTTGGCCATTGAGGAGAACACATTAGAGGGAATTAACGAAAGTAGGGTTGCAACCAGGCTATGCGAACCACTTTGCACCTGTTCTGTCGTTTTTTCATACTGTGAGATATCGACAGCGGTTAGTGCCGACATGTCAATACCGTGCCCGGGTTGAAAAACGTTAGCCAGTGTTACCCCAACGACAATAGCGATTGTGGTAATCACTTCGAAATAGATAATGGTTTTAAACCCGATACGGCCTAATTTTTTGGTGTCACCAACACCGGCAATACCTACTATCAATGTAGATATTACAATAGGCACTACAATCATTTTGATCAATCGGATAAATATATCACCGGCTGGACTCAATACATTATTGACCAGCCATTCACGAGATTCCGCTTGATTATGTAATACAGCGCCTAAAACAATACCTAATACTAATGCAATCAGAATTTGCCAAGCAAGGCTGATTTTGAAACTCTTCATACCCTAAAGTCCTCAAAGGTTTCTCTCACAAAGCGTTTAACAACCGTTAAACCCAGGAGGGAATACTTAATCATTTAATACGGGCTTATGTTCGTTAACGACATGCGCTTACCTGCCCTTCGTGCAACGCAATATAAATCTTTACCATCTGAAGGCTGGTTTTAGCAAGCCTTGTTTCATCTTGGTTACAACGTCTTTAGCACGTTAAATGAACAAGTTAAAAATTACTATCAACATAATTACTTGTTATTAAAAACATAATGCTAGTGAGAATAGATCAATACCATGACAACTTGAACAAGTTTCAAACAAAATTAAAATGCATGATTTATCATTTGGCTTGCATATTTAATCGTGAACAATGTTTAATATTTGTTAATGAAAAGTTTAAAATGTGAGATAGAAAATAACCAATATTTACTGTATCGCCTAATTACTCATCAAAACATCTAGTCATTTTATTTAATTACACTCAAATATAGATAATTTTAATTTTTAGAAATTCAGTGAAAATGAGTAGGCATTACTAATATAAATATATGTGATAAAGAGCATTGGAAGAGAACAACGTGTAACAACACGCACTCAGAGCCTAAGAAAAATCCCATCATAAGTGGAATAAGTTAGCTTTCATGTATCTTATCTCCTTTTATTTTTTAAAGAAATCTTTAGGAAAATAAGCCAATCACCCGTTTTTCACCGGCAACAGAACGGATATATGACACATTTGGTGTAGTAACTATTACAAATCAATATCTTCGTTGCGTGATCTGCCGCCCAAAAAAGAAACAAAGAATCATAGCAAACTATACTTAACCATCATTTGACATATTATTAACAAATCCAAGGAGAAAAACCATGAGCCAACCGCATAAACATGCCATTCCTGCCGCAATTGCAGAACGCACTTTGATGAATCCAGCACAGTATCAACACTATTACCAACAATCTGTGCAAGACCCAGAAGCGTTCTGGGGTGAGCAAGGCAAGATCCTAGACTGGATCAAACCTTATACCCTAGTAAAGAACACTTCTTTCGATCCCGGTCATATCAGCATTCGTTGGTTTGAAGACGGCACATTAAACCTTTCAGCCAACTGCCTTGACCGCCACTTGGCCACACGCGGTGACCAGACTGCCATTATATGGGAAGGTGATGATCCCACTCAGTCGAAAAATGTGACCTACAGGCAATTGCACCATGATGTCTGCCAATTCGCCAACGTCCTGAAAAAGCTTGGTCTGAAAAAAGGTGATGTCGTTGCTATCTATATGCCAATGGTACCTGAGGCCGCTGTCGCTATGTTGGCCTGTGCGCGTATTGGTGCCGTCCATTCGGTAATCTTCGGAGGGTTCTCTCCTGAGGCCGTTGCAGGCCGGATTATCGACTCTAATACCAAACTGATCATCACCGCCGATGAAGGTTTGCGCGCTGGCCGTGCCGTGCCGCTGAAAAAGAACGTAGATGATGCGTTGAAAAACCCAGGAGTAAAAAGCGTCAACAACGTGGTGGTATTCCAGCGCACCGGAAAACCTGGTTATTGGCAGGAAGGGCGAGACCTCTGGTGGCACGAACTGACCGCTGGGGTTTCTGCTGATTGTCCGCCTGAAGAGATGAATGCAGAGGATCCTCTGTTCATTCTTTACACTTCCGGTTCGACGGGTAAACCAAAAGGCGTCGTTCACACTACTGGCGGTTATCTGGTTTACGCCGCAACAACATTCAAATATGTCTTCGACTACCACGATGGCGACATCTATTGGTGCACCGCAGATGTAGGCTGGGTTACCGGCCATAGTTATCTGTTATATGGCCCATTGGCATGTGGCGCAATTACGTTGATGTTTGAGGGAGTCCCGAACTATCCTGGCGTAAACCGTCTGTCTCAAGTGGTAGATAAGCATCAGGTTAACATCCTCTATACCGCTCCAACGGCAATCCGCGCCTTAATGGCTGAAGGCGACAAAGCC
This sequence comes from Serratia aquatilis, assembly GCF_044865145.1. Lineage (NCBI taxonomy): Bacteria > Pseudomonadati > Pseudomonadota > Gammaproteobacteria > Enterobacterales > Yersiniaceae > Serratia > Serratia aquatilis. Next base: position 4,945,742 of record NZ_CP173186.1, read on the forward strand.
ATCGAAGGCACTAAACGTGATTCGCTGCGTATCATGGGCTCAGTAGGTGAACCAATCAACCCGGAAGCCTGGGAATGGTATTACAACAAAATAGGTAACGGTAAGTGCCCAATCGTTGATACCTGGTGGCAAACCGAAACTGGGGGATTCATGATAACCCCGTTACCCGGCGCGACTGAGCTGAAAGCGGGTTCAGCTACGCATCCGTTCTTCGGTGTGCAGCCTGCGCTGGTAGACAATATGGGTATACCGCAAGAAGGGGCCTGTGAAGGTAACCTGGTGATTATCGATTCCTGGCCAGGTCAGGCACGTACTTTGTTCGGTGATCATGAGCGTTTCGAACAAACTTACTTCTCTACCTTTAAAGGCATGTATTTCAGTGGCGATGGTGCCCGCCGTGATGAAGATGGCTATTACTGGATCACGGGACGTGTCGACGACGTTTTGAACGTTTCAGGCCACCGTCTGGGGACAGCCGAGATTGAGTCTGCACTGGTTTCTCACCCTAAAATTGCTGAAGCAGCCGTGGTTGGTATTCCGCACAATATCAAAGGACAGGCAATTTATGCCTATATCACCCTGAACCATGGCGAAGATCCTACGCCTGAACTCTACGCAGAAGTTCGCAATTGGGTTCGCAAGGAGATCGGCCCAATTGCCACACCAGATATCCTCCACTGGACCGACTCCTTGCCGAAAACGCGTTCCGGCAAGATCATGCGGCGTATTCTGCGCAAAATCGCCGCTGGTGATATCAGTAACCTGGGAGATACCTCTACGCTGGCAGACCCGGCTGTAGTCGACAAGTTGTTAGAAGAAAAACAGTCAATGAACGTTCCATCCTAATTGCGCCGCTTCTGGCCGTTCATATGCAGTTGAACGGCCCGTATACCCACAACTTTCAAGATGCAGTAAGAATTTTCCCCAGTCATTTCGGCTGGGGCGGATGAAGACGGCCAATAAGAGCGGTTACTTGAAAGTAATCAGGGTATTGCGCGGCGTACTCTATCAATACCGACAGGAGAAACTCAGATGAATGACGACATTTATCAAAGGATTGAGGAAAATCCGCGCTTTAAAGAACTGGTACAGAAACGTAGCCGTTTTGCCTGGCTCCTTTCCCTGATTACATTGGCACTTTACGTTGGCTTCATTTTTTTGATCGCCTTCGATCCACAGTGGCTGGGAACTCCACTCTCCCCCAGTTTGACCATTACCCGTGGGATCCCGATCGGTGTGGGCTTGATCGTGATCTCCTTCGTATTAACTGGGATCTATGTTTACCGCGCAAATGGTGAGTTTGATCGTCTCAATGCAGAAATCTTGCGTGGGGTGAAAAAATGAAACGTTTGCTCTCAACTGCCTTTTTGCTGGCTTTACCGGGTATTAGCCAAGCAGATGCCATAGGTGGGGCGGTTCAACGCCAGCCACTTAACATCCAGGCCATCCTTATGTTCGTTCTGTTCGTGGGGGGCACACTTTATATCACCTACTGGGCTTCAAAGCGTACTCGCTCTCGCGGGGACTACTACACTGCAGGTGGGCGTATTACCGGACTGCAAAATGGTTTGGCGATAGCCGGTGACTTTATGTCTGCGGCATCATTCCTGGGGATATCAGCACTGGTGTACACCTCTGGCTATGATGGCCTGATCTATTCCATCGGCTTCCTGATAGGTTGGCCGATCATTCTGTTCCTGATCGCAGAGCGGCTACGTAACCTTGGGCGTTACACCTTTGCAGACGTTGCCTCTTATCGGCTTAAGCAAAAACCTATTCGGAGCCTTTCCGCTTGCGGTTCACTGGTGGTCGTCGCTTTATATCTGATCGCCCAGATGGTCGGAGCAGGTAAGCTGATCCAGTTGCTATTTGGTCTCAATTACCACGTTGCGGTGATATTGGTTGGTATATTAATGGTGTTGTACGTGCTGTTCGGCGGCATGTTGGCAACAACTTGGGTACAGATCATTAAGGCCGTTCTGTTGCTAGCAGGTGCCAGTTTTATGGCTCTGATGGTAATGAAGTCAGTGAATTTTAATTTCAATACCCTGTTTGCTGAAGCGATCAAAGTCCATCCGAAAGGGCTGGCCATTATGAGTCCAGGAGGATTGGTATCCGACCCTATCTCAGCACTCTCCTTAGGCCTAGCATTAATGTTTGGTACAGCGGGTTTACCACACATTCTGATGCGCTTCTTTACCGTTAGCGATGCCAAGGAAGCTCGTAAAAGCGTATTCTATGCCACTGGATTTATTGGTTATTTCTATATCCTAACATTTATCATTGGGTTCGGCGCGATCCTGCTAGTCAGTGCTAATCCAGCATTCAAGGATGCCAGTGGTGCGTTGTTAGGTGGAAACAATATGGCTGCGGTACACCTAGCTAATGCCGTTGGTGGGAACTTCTTCCTCGGTTTTATCTCTGCTGTTGCGTTTGCCACTATTCTGGCGGTTGTTGCCGGGCTAACGTTAGCCGGTGCCTCAGCTGTTTCTCACGATCTGTACTCTTGTGTCATCAAAGATGGTAAAGCAACCGAGCGTAATGAACTCAAAGTCTCTAAAATCACCGTGGTGCTACTTGGCGTGGTTGCCATAGCTCTTGGGATCCTGTTCGAGAAACAGAATATTGCATTCATGGTAGGGCTAGCATTCTCTATTGCGGCCAGCTGTAACTTCCCAATTATCATTATCTCTATGTATTGGTCTCGGCTGACTACTCGGGGAGCAATGATTGGGGGATGGCTAGGTCTGTTGACCGCAGTGATACTGATGATTCTAGGCCCGACCATTTGGGTACAGATCCTTGGGCACGCCAAACCAATCTACCCCTATGAATATCCAGCATTGTTCTCAATGTTGGTGGCATTCATTGGCATTTGGTTCTTCTCTATTACCGATACATCGTCAACCGGGCGAGAAGAACGCGAGAAGTTCCGCGCCCAATTTGTGCGTTCGCAAACTGGTTTAGGCATTTCGCAAAGTAGTTCGCACTAATATTCGTAAAGTAATACGGGCCGGGCACATTGTCCGGCCTTAACTATCAGGGCTTCTTGTTTTACTTGATAGATAAGCAAAAAGCCTCATGCTTTCGCATGAGGCTTTCAACTTTGTTTGATGCCTGGCAGTGTCCTACTCTCGCATGGGGAGACCCCACACTACCATCGGCGCTACGGCGTTTCACTTCTGAGTTCGGCATGGGATCAGGTGGGACCACCGCGCTATGGCCGCCAGGCAAATTCGTTTCATTCCAACCGCTTCACGCTCACTCGCGTACAGCCATCAGAACCAATCTAGGAACTTCGCTGAAAATCTTTCTCTCTCAAATCCAAAACACCTTCGGTGTTGTAAGGTTAAGCCTCACGGATCATTAGTACTGGTTAGCTCAATGCATCGCTGCACTTACACACCCAGCCTATCAACGTCTTAGTCTTAAACGTTCCTTCAGGGACCTTAAAGGCCCAGGGAAGACTCATCTCGAGGCAAGTTTCGCGCTTAGATGCTTTCAGCGCTTATCTTTTCCGCACTTAGCTACCGGGCAGTGCCATTGGCATGACAACCCGAACACCAGTGGTGCGTTCACTCCGGTCCTCTCGTACTAGGAGCAACCCCTCTCAATCTTCCAACGCCCACGGCAGATAGGGACCGAACTGTCTCACGACGTTCTAAACCCAGCTCGCGTACCACTTTAAATGGCGAACAGCCATACCCTTGGGACCTACTTCAGCCCCAGGATGTGATGAGCCGACATCGAGGTGCCAAACACCGCCGTCGATATGAACTCTTGGGCGGTATCAGCCTGTTATCCCCGGAGTACCTTTTATCCGTTGAGCGATGGCCCTTCCATTCAGAACCACCGGATCACTAAGACCTACTTTCGTACCTGCTCGAGCCGTCACTCTCGCAGTCAAGCTAGCTTATGCCTTTGCACTAACCTCACGATGTCCGACCGTGATTAGCTAACCTTCGTGCTCCTCCGTTACTCTTTGGGAGGAGACCGCCCCAGTCAAACTACCCACCAGACACTGTCCTCACCCCGGATTACGGGGCCGAGTTAGAACATCAAACATTAAAGGGTGGTATTTCAAGGTTGGCTCCATGCAGACTGGCGTCCACACTTCAAAGCCTCCCACCTATCCTACACATCAAGGCTCAATGTTCAGTGTCAAGCTATAGTAAAGGTTCACGGGGTCTTTCCGTCTTGCCGCGGGTACACTGCATCTTCACAGCGAGTTCAATTTCACTGAGTCTCGGGTGGAGACAGCCTGGCCATCATTACGCCATTCGTGCAGGTCGGAACTTACCCGACAAGGAATTTCGCTACCTTAGGACCGTTATAGTTACGGCCGCCGTTTACTGGGGCTTCGATCAAGAGCTTCGCGTTGCCGCTAACCCCATCAATTAACCTTCCAGCACCGGGCAGGCGTCACACCGTATACGTCCACTTTCGTGTTTGCACAGTGCTGTGTTTTTATTAAACAGTTGCAGCCAGCTGGTATCTGCGACTGGCTTCAGCTCCGAGAGCAAGTCTCTTCACCTACGCGCCAGCGTGCCTTCTCCCGAAGTTACGGCACCATTTTGCCTAGTTCCTTCACCCGAGTTCTCTCAAGCGCCTGAGTATTCTCTACCTGACCACCTGTGTCGGTTTGGGGTACGATTTGATGTTACCTGATGCTTAGAGGCTTTTCCTGGAAGCTTGGCATCAACCACTTCGCCACCGTAGTGACTCGTCATCACGCCTCAGGGTTGATATGCAACCGGATTTACCAGGTCACACCCCCTACACGCTTAAACCGGGACAACCGTCGCCCGGCTAGCCTAGCCTTCTCCGTCCCCCCTTCGCAGTAACACCGAGTACAGGAATATTAACCTGTTTCCCATCGACTACGCCTTTCGGCCTCGCCTTAGGGGTCGACTCACCCTGCCCCGATTAACGTTGGACAGGAACCCTTGGTCTTCCGGCGAGCGGGCTTTTCACCCGCTTTATCGTTACTTATGTCAGCATTCGCACTTCTGATACCTCCAGCAGACCTCACAGTCCACCTTCAACGGCTTACAGAACGCTCCCCTACCCAACAACGCCTAAGCGTCGCTGCCGCAGCTTCGGTGCATGGTTTAGCCCCGTTACATCTTCCGCGCAGGCCGACTCGACCAGTGAGCTATTACGCTTTCTTTAAATGATGGCTGCTTCTAAGCCAACATCCTGGCTGTCTATGCCTTCCCACATCGTTTCCCACTTAACCATGACTTTGGGACCTTAGCTGGCGGTCTGGGTTGTTTCCCTCTTCACGACGGACGTTAGCACCCGCCGTGTGTCTCCCGTGATAACATTCTTCGGTATTCGGAGTTTGCATCGGGTTGGTAAGCCGGGATGGCCCCCTAGCCGAAACAGTGCTCTACCCCCGAAGATGAGTTCACGAGGCGCTACCTAAATAGCTTTCGGGGAGAACCAGCTATCTCCCGGTTTGATTGGCCTTTCACCCCCAGCCACAAGTCATCCGCTAATTTTTCAACATTAGTCGGTTCGGTCCTCCAGTTAGTGTTACCCAACCTTCAACCTGCCCATGGCTAGATCACCGGGTTTCGGGTCTATACCTTGCAACTATTCGCCCAGTTAAGACTCGGTTTCCCTACGGCTCCCCTATACGGTTAACCTTGCTACAAAATATAAGTCGCTGACCCATTATACAAAAGGTACGCAGTCACCCCCATTAAGAAGGCTCCCACTGCTTGTACGTACACGGTTTCAGGTTCTATTTCACTCCCCTCGCCGGGGTTCTTTTCGCCTTTCCCTCACGGTACTGGTTCACTATCGGTCAGTCAGGAGTATTTAGCCTTGGAGGATGGTCCCCCCATATTCAGACAGGATGTCACGTGTCCCGCCCTACTCATCGAACTCACAGGATGTGCATTTTAGTGTACGGGGCTATCACCCTTTACTGCGCGACTTTCCAGACGCTTCCACTAACACACACCCTGATTCAGGTTCTGGGCTGTTCCCCGTTCGCTCGCCGCTACTGGGGGAATCTCGGTTGATTTCTTTTCCTCGGGGTACTTAGATGTTTCAGTTCCCCCGGTTCGCCTCGTTAAGCTATGTATTCACTTAACGATAGTGCAACGAATTGCACTGGGTTTCCCCATTCGGGTATTGCCGGTTGTAACGCTTCATATCAGCTTACCGACACTTATCGCAGATTAGCACGCCCTTCATCGCCTCTGACTGCCTAGGCATCCACCGTGTACGCTTAGTCACTTAACCTCACAACCCGAAGGTGTCTTTCGACGCACTTCGTGCTGTAAACATTTGAGAGACTCTCTGACAGGTTAGTTCTTATCTCAATAGTTCTACGGAGAGATAAGTTTCAGCTGTCAGGTTTCAATTTTCAGCTTGTTCCAGATTGTTAAAGAGCAATATCTTAAACATGACTTGGAAGTCATCTTTAAGATATTCGGTGATAATGTCTTTCACTCATTATCGGATTGGCGTCCCCAAGGGGATTCGAACCCCTGTTACAGCCGTGAAAGGGCAGTGTCCTAGGCCTCTAGACGATGGGGACACGAAAAATTCGATTAAACCGAAATTTAACCGTTTCGTATCAGCATGAGTCAGAGACTCATTACATCAACAGGTAGCGCTTTTGCTCATTACTTTTCATCAGACAATCTGTGTGGACACTGCACTCAACTGCATATCTTTAGGTAAGGAGGTGATCCAACCGCAGGTTCCCCTACGGTTACCTTGTTACGACTTCACCCCAGTCATGAATCACAAAGTGGTAAGCGCCCTCCCGAAGGTTAAGCTACCTACTTCTTTTGCAACCCACTCCCATGGTGTGACGGGCGGTGTGTACAAGGCCCGGGAACGTATTCACCGTAGCATTCTGATCTACGATTACTAGCGATTCCGACTTCACGGAGTCGAGTTGCAGACTCCGATCCGGACTACGACATACTTTATGAGGTCCGCTTGCTCTCGCGAGGTCGCTTCTCTTTGTATATGCCATTGTAGCACGTGTGTAGCCCTACTCGTAAGGGCCATGATGACTTGACGTCATCCCCACCTTCCTCCGGTTTATCACCGGCAGTCTCCTTTGAGTTCCCACCATCACGTGCTGGCAACAAAGGATAAGGGTTGCGCTCGTTGCGGGACTTAACCCAACATTTCACAACACGAGCTGACGACAGCCATGCAGCACCTGTCTCACGGTTCCCGAAGGCACTAAGCTATCTCTAGCAAATTCCGTGGATGTCAAGAGTAGGTAAGGTTCTTCGCGTTGCATCGAATTAAACCACATGCTCCACCGCTTGTGCGGGCCCCCGTCAATTCATTTGAGTTTTAACCTTGCGGCCGTACTCCCCAGGCGGTCGACTTAACGCGTTAGCTCCGGAAGCCACGCCTCAAGGGCACAACCTCCAAGTCGACATCGTTTACAGCGTGGACTACCAGGGTATCTAATCCTGTTTGCTCCCCACGCTTTCGCACCTGAGCGTCAGTCTTTGTCCAGGGGGCCGCCTTCGCCACCGGTATTCCTCCAGATCTCTACGCATTTCACCGCTACACCTGGAATTCTACCCCCCTCTACAAGACTCTAGCTTGCCAGTTTCAAATGCAGTTCCCAAGTTAAGCTCGGGGATTTCACATCTGACTTAACAAACCGCCTGCGTGCGCTTTACGCCCAGTAATTCCGATTAACGCTTGCACCCTCCGTATTACCGCGGCTGCTGGCACGGAGTTAGCCGGTGCTTCTTCTGCGAGTAACGTCAATGAATGGTGCTATTAACACCAAACCCTTCCTCCTCGCTGAAAGTGCTTTACAACCCGAAGGCCTTCTTCACACACGCGGCATGGCTGCATCAGGCTTGCGCCCATTGTGCAATATTCCCCACTGCTGCCTCCCGTAGGAGTCTGGACCGTGTCTCAGTTCCAGTGTGGCTGGTCATCCTCTCAGACCAGCTAGGGATCGTCGCCTAGGTGAGCCATTACCCCACCTACTAGCTAATCCCATCTGGGCACATCCGATGGTGTGAGGCCCGAAGGTCCCCCACTTTGGTCCGAAGACGTTATGCGGTATTAGCCACCGTTTCCAGTAGTTATCCCCCTCCATCGGGCAGTTTCCCAGACATTACTCACCCGTCCGCCGCTCGTCACCCGGGGAGCAAGCTCCCCTGTGCTACCGCTCGACTTGCATGTGTTAGGCCTGCCGCCAGCGTTCAATCTGAGCCATGATCAAACTCTTCAATTAAAAGCTTGATGTGCTGCAACTCGTGCAGCGATGCTCGAAAATTAACTTTCGTAATAATTCATTCGCATGAATTACTGCTTGGTCACTCTTCAAGACTTGATATTTTTTTGCTGCCGAAGCAGCTGGATATCGTCTTGTGAGTGCCCACACAGATTGTCTGATAAATTGTTAAAGAGCAGTGAGTTACGCGCTTTCGCTTGCTAACTCGAGGTGGCGTATAATACGCTTTCCTCTTGCAGAGTCAACCTCATTTTTCAGGTTTTTTCTCTGCTGACTTCGGAAGCCTTGTGAAGTGATTCACATGTTCCGTGTCGATGGAGGCGCATTATAGGGATCCTCGTTTTTTCCACAACCCCTTTTTAGATCTTTTCTTTCCGACTGCGCAATTTTCAGCCCTTTCGTGTGGATCTTGCCCGATCACACCTGTATTACAAGGGATCCGCTATGCCGAACGGTTGTAATTGCACCACCAAAGACTAGTATTGCCAGTAATATGATCCTGAGCTGAGGTGCTATCACATGTCCAATTCAATACGTTCTTATCTTCATTACTCTCCGCAACTTGGCCTTCGCGTCATGATCGACCCCTCTAGTGTTGTGGTCGGCAACGTAGAACTAGCTGATGATGTGAGTATCTGGCCATTAGTTGCTATTCGCGGTGATGTTAATGCAGTAAGGATTGGTGCACGCAGCAATATCCAGGACGGCAGCGTCCTGCATGTCACACACCAGTCAACGTATAATCCTGCTGGCTATCCCTTGCTGATTGGTGACGATGTCACTGTCGGGCATAAAGCTATGCTACACGGCTGCATTATCGGTAATCGCGTTCTGGTAGGTATGGGCTCGATTCTGCTAGACGGTGCGATAATCGAAGATGATGTGATGATTGGTGCAGGCAGCCTTGTTTCACCTGGCAAGCGCCTGGAAAGTGGCTACTTATATGTAGGCAGCCCAGCACGTCAAGTCAGGCGACTAACTGCAGAAGAAATAGAGGGACTACGTTACTCAGCCAATAACTATGTCCGCTGGAAAGATGAATACCTTTCCGAAGATGTCTGATACCCCGCTCAGGCTGCTCAAAGCGGAGCATAGCTAAGCCACCATTTCTTTTCGTAGTTGTTTTAAAACCGGTTCGATTTCTGGCATGACACCGTACCATAAAAAGAAAGCATGTGCCGCCTGGCCAACAAGCATCCCTAAACCATCAGCATAGAGCTCTACCCCCAGTTGCTTTGCCCAGGCCAGGAATGGGGTAGTTCCCTGCCGATAAAACATGTCATAGCAACGAATGGTGTTGTTCACAACACTGTCAGGCAACGACGGTATTTCACCGCTGATCCCTGAAGCGGTAGCATTGATCACTAAGTTAAATAGAGGTTGATCGAGTTGATCCAGAGATAATGCGTCGATCTTGCCAAAAGTGCAGAATACTTCCGCCAACTCTTCTGCTCGACTAAATGTGCGGTTAGTCAGTACCACTTCGCAACCATAAGAGAGCAGAGGCAAAATAACACCTCGTGCAGCCCCACCAGCGCCAACCAATAGAATACGATCACCCGGCTTGATCAATTGTTGACGCTCAAGGTCTGATAACAAACCGACACCGTCGGTATTATCCCCAAACAGCTGCCCCCCAGGTAAGACCTTCAGCGTATTCACCGCTCCTGCCATCGCCGCCCTTTGACTTAGCTCGGAAGCTGCCGCGTAGGCCAGCTCTTTAAAAGGAACGGTAACATTAGCGCCTTGACCACCCGCAGCAATAAACTGTTGCAGGGCTGGCTCAAACCCATCCAGCGGAGCCAGCACACGCCCATATGGGTGCTCAATCCCAGTCTGCTCAGCAAATAGCGCATGAATACGAGGTGACTTGCTATGAGCAATCGGATTACCGAATACTGCGAACCTTTCCATAAACGTTACCTATCTCTAGCCCTGACGGATCTGCTCACCGGTCAAAGCATCTCTTATTTCAGAAGGATTCAACCGCCCACCAACGTGACCTACAAGTACTGGGAAAGACTCGCCGAACTGCTGTATCACTTCTGCAACATTGCGGCACGGTTCCTTACCACTTAAATTGGCGCTGGTTGAAACCAGTGGCTTACCGAACTGGAGACAGAGCTGTTTTACCAATGGATGATCGCTGACACGTACAGCCAAAGAACTAAAACGGCCAGTAAGAAAGCGTGGTGTTTGCGATTTGGCAGGGACGACCCAGCTGACTGGGCCAGGCCAACTGGCAAACATCGCGGCACGCTGTTGTTCACTCAAAACACTATCATCAATATAAGGTGTGAGTTGCGAGTAATCGGCAGCGATAAGAATCAAACCCTTATCTAACGGACGCTGCTTCAAATCCAGTAACGCCATGACGGCCTGTTCACTATCAGGATCACATCCCAAACCGAACACGGCTTCTGTTGGGTAGGCAACCACTTGCTGGTTTTCCAGAGCGGTAATAATAGGTGCGAATACGGAAATTTGTTCTGAGCTCATAGAGAAATTATTCTGTGATTGCGACGGGTTTTCCGCATAGTTTACTGGCACAGCAAAGCCTTGGACCCTTTGCTGTGCGCTTCTCCATTAATAATGGATAGTGGCAATAGGCGCACTCACCGGCCACAGGCTTGAAATTGAGGGCAAATTGGCATTCAGGGTAACGGTCACAGGAGTGGAACACTTTGCCATAGCGAGACTTACGCTGAAGTAAGGTGCCCTGACCACACTGAGGGCAAGCAATACTGGTTTCATCCGGCTTGTCGATAACTTCTGTATGATCGCAATCAGGGTAGTGGCTGCAACCGACAAACATACCAAAGCGCCCCTGACGTAGCACCAGAGTCGCCTTGCACTTCGGGCATTCCTGCCCTTCCAGCACCTTTACAACATGGCTGTCAATGTGCGTCTTTAAGGGCCTGATATATTGGCATTCAGGATATTCAGAACAGCCGAAAAAGGGGCCGTGGCGACCACTACGGATCACCAATTCGGCCCCGCATTCCGGACAGGGTTCATTTTGCTTGGTGGCAAAAATCGCTGTTTTTGTCATAACTTCTTCTAGGCTTGTTACCAGCTCAGTGCAGGTAACCTTCGTTTACTTCAAACAGTAGCTCTTCCATTTGCTGATAGGCGCTTTCATATCCTGGAATATTAAACAACACCATCAACACTACCCATTTCAGGTCTTCGAGACCGAACTCCTCATTATCCAACGCCATGACACGATCAATAACCATTTCGCGGGTTTCGAGGTTCAATACCTGAATCTGTTCTAAGAATAGGAGAAAACCACGGCAATTGGCATCTAAACGCACGCCCTCTTCTTCGGTGTAGATCCGCATAGCCAGTGGATCGGCATCCATAAAATAAGGTGCATTCTCGCCTTCCTGGAGGTCTGCAAGCTTTTCGAGCCAATTTAGCGCATTGAAGATATCATCCCGATCAAATCCTGCTTCAGCAAGATCGTCGGTCAAGGTATCCTGATCAACATTCATCTCGGGCTCATTGTGTATATAAGTTTCAAACAAATACATGAGTACGTCGAACATGGCCTGCCCTCCTTATTCGGACATAGCCGCCGGGTACAGCTGCGATCCACCCTGCTAACTCCAGATCGAGTAACTTGATTACTACCTCTGGCACAGGTTGGCCGGCACGTTCAGCGACGACGTCAACAGGTGTCACCTCATCTCCTACGTTAGCCAACACATCAGCAAATGGCAATTCAACTTGAGCTTCTGATGAAGAAATAGTTGTATTCTCGTGCAAAGGTAACCAACTCAAGCCACTACCCAGTTGTTCAGCGATATCTTTCGGGCCTGTCACCAAGCTGGCCCCCTGCTGGATTAACCAGTGCGTACCCTCACTCATCGGATTACCCAGAGCCCCAGGCAAAGCGAACACTTCACGTCCCTGCTCCAAAGCATAGCGAGCAGTAATCAGTGAACCACTTCGCAATGAGGCCTCTATAACCACAACGCCTAGACTTAACCCACTGATAATACGATTGCGCCTCGGAAAATGATCGGCCAACGGCAGATCGGTAGTCAAATGTTCAGAAATTACTGCACCGCCTTGCTCCATGATTTGCTTTGCAAGACGACGATGGCGGCGCGGATAAATATTGTCCAGGCCACTCCCCAACACCGCAATAGTAACCCCTTGTTCATTAAGTGCTGCTCGATGACAGATACCATCTATACCGATAGCCAACCCGCTGGTGATGGCAAAACCACAATGTACCAACCCGCTAGCAAAATAATTGCCCCAATGCTCGCCATAATGGCTGAATTGGCGACTGCCAACCATAGCGATCTGCGGCAATTGCAGCGCAGATACGTCACCCTTTACCATCAATAACAATGGCGCATCATCGATATGGGCCAAAAGCTCGGGGAAACCCGATTCACCATATCTCAACATCTGATTTCCCGGCTGTTCCAACCACTGGAGTGTTGCCTTGAGATAACGCGCGTGCCCACGGCTAAACTGTTCTCGCTGTTTATCATTCAAGCCCAACGCCTTTAGCAACGAGTGAGAATTGCTATTTTCAGCAATCAACCGATTGATGATCTGGGTAGCCTGCTGTGCGCTGATCCCTGTTACCGCATGCATACGTAAAGTGATTTCTTCTGGCTGCATCGTGCATTCCCTCGCAGAAAGTGGGGTTTTACCAATTCGTGCAATCGATCAAGGATGCTGTCAATCAGTAGGGGAAATGTCTAGAATAGAAGCTAAACTCTACTTATCACTCGGATTCAGATCTAAAGATATATGTCAGTATTGCAGGTATTACATTTCCCAGACGAGCGGCTACGCAAAATTGCGGCCCCGGTAAAAGAAGTCAATGCAGAGATCCAACGCATCGTTGATGATATGTTCGACACCATGGATGCGGAGGAAGGCATTGGTCTGGCAGCGACACAGGTAGATATTCATCAACGGATTATCGTCATTGACGTTTCTGAGGATCGTACTCAACGTTTGGTGCTGATCAACCCAGAATTGTTGGAAAAACACGGCGAGACCGGTATCGAAGAGGGCTGTCTTTCCGTGCCCGAACACCGAGCTCTGGTGCCTCGAGCTGAAAAAGTGAAGATCCGTGCTTTGGATCGCGAAGGAAAGCCTTTTGAGCTTGAAGCAGATGATTTGTTAGCAATCTGTATCCAGCACGAAATGGACCATCTAGTCGGCAAACTGTTTGTCGATTACCTGTCGCCGCTTAAACGCCAACGCATCCGTCAGAAACTGGAAAAAATGGCCAAGCTTAATGCGCGTGCCTAACTGATCAGGAAAACAACGTGTCTGACTCTTTACGGATTATTTTCGCCGGAACACCAGACTTCGCAGCGCGTCACCTTGACGCGCTGTTGTCATCTCAGCATCAGATTGTCGGGGTATTCACTCAGCCCGATCGCCCCGCTGGCCGCGGTAATAAACTCACGCCAAGCCCGGTAAAAGTTCTGGCTGAACAACATCAGATCCCAGTATTTCAACCCAAATCTCTTCGTCCGGAAGAGAACCAGCACCTTGTAGCCGATCTCAACGCGGACGTCATGGTTGTCGTTGCCTATGGACTGATCTTGCCAAAAGCTGTGCTTGATATGCCACGTATGGGTTGTATCAACGTTCATGGCTCTCTGCTTCCACGCTGGCGTGGCGCAGCTCCGATCCAACGTGCACTGTGGGCTGGTGACAGCGAAACGGGCGTGACGATCATGCAGATGGATGTCGGTCTTGATACCGGTGATATGATGCTCAAGATCAGTTGCCCAATCGAAGCCGAAGATACCAGTGCCAGCCTGTATGGCAAGTTGGCAGAGCTCGGGCCACAAGGGCTGTTGGCAGCATTGCAGCAGTTGGCTTCAGGTACTATCAAGCGTGAAGTACAAGATGAAGCACTAGTCACTTATGCTGAAAAGCTGAGCAAAGAAGAAGCACGCCTTGATTGGCGACTTTCCGCCTCACAGTTGGAACGCTGTATCCGTGCCTTTAATCCATGGCCGGTAAGCTATTTCACTATTGAAGATCTGCCGGTGAAAGTCTGGCAAGCAACTGTACTGCCTGAAACCTCCAGCTTAGAACCTGGGACTATTGTACATGCCGACAAACACGGTATTCAGGTAGCTACCGCCGAAGGTGTTCTAAACCTGACGCAACTGCAACCTGCAGGTAAAAAACCGATGTCAGCACAAGACTTACTGAATTCACGTCGTGAATGGTTCATGCCGGGTAACCGGATATAAATCACTCCCATTGCCCGGGCATTTTTACCGGGCCGTTTCTTTCCTAATGCCGATCGTTATCAGCTTCAGCCTATGAAAAACAATTACAATCTTCGCAGCCACGCAGCCAAAACCATCGGCCAAGTACTGGATCAAGGCCAATCACTCAGCGCGATTTTGCCGCCATTACAAAAAAATATTTCAGATAAGGACCGTGCCTTATTGCAGGAACTCTGTTTCGGCACGCTGCGCGTGTTGCCACAACTTGAGTGGTGCATCCAACAACTGATGGCAAAACCAATGACGGGTAAACAGCGTACATTGCATTATTTGCTAATGGTTGGCCTCTATCAGTTGTTATATACCCGCATTCCCGCTCACGCCGTATTGGCAGAAACAGTAGAGGGGGCCGTAGCCTTAAAACGGCCACAGTTGAAAGGCCTGATTAATGGCGTCCTGCGGCAGTTCCAACGCCAACAGGAAGAACTGTTGGCCCGAGCGGCTAACAATCAAAGCCGTTATCTGCATCCAAGTTGGTTGCTGGAACGCATTAAGCAAGCCTATCCGGCACATTGGGAGCAAATTGTTGATGCCAACAATCAAAAACCTCCAATGTGGCTTCGTGTCAATCGGTTACACCATACACGAGAAGATTACTTACAGCTCATGCAGCAGGCCGGTATTGCGGCTGAGCCCCATAAGGAATATCGCGACGCGATACGACTGTTGACACCTTGCTCAGTGACAGACTTACCTGGATTTGCAGACGGCTGGGTCACTGTACAAGACGCTTCTGCGCAAGGTTGTATCGATCTACTGGATCCGCAAGATGGTGAACAGATCCTCGATCTTTGCGCTGCTCCAGGCGGCAAAACGACCCATATTCTGGAAGCCGCACCCAAAGCACATGTTATGGCTGTAGATATTGATGAGCAACGCTTGGTACGGGTTAATGAAAACCTACAGCGTCTTGGCCTGCATGCAGTCGTGCGGCAAGGTGACGGCCGTACCCCACAACAATGGTGTGGTGATAAACAATTTGACCGTATACTGTTAGATGCTCCTTGCTCAGCAACGGGGGTGATCCGCCGCCATCCTGATATCAAATGGCTGCGTCGCGATAGTGATATTGCCGAATTAACTAGTTTGCAAAGCGAAATTCTGGAGGCTATCTGGCCACATCTGAAACCCGGTGGCGTGATGGTCTACGCGACCTGTTCTATTTTGCCGCAAGAAAATAGCGAGCAGATAACTTCATTCTTAAAAAGCCATGGCGATGCAAAACTAGTTGAAACCGGCGATGAACAAACACCTGGTAAACAGAACCTCCCGCATCCTGAAGACGGAGATGGTTTCTTTTACGCTAAGCTGATTAAGATATAATTGCTGAAGGGCATTTTTAATGCCCTCAACTGTCGGCCATGGCCGTTGTAGTGTGAAGCAGAGAATTCAATGAAAATAATTATTCTTGGCGCTGGTCAGGTTGGTGGAACACTGGCAGAAAACCTGGTTGGTGAAAATAACGATATCACCGTGGTTGATACCGATACCGGACGTCTGCGTCAGTTACAGGATAAGTTTGACCTACGTGTTGTACAAGGGCATGCCTCCCATCCACGCGTACTTCGCGAAGCCGGTGCGGAAGACGCGGATATGCTGGTTGCGGTAACCAACTCTGACGAAACCAATATGGTTGCCTGTCAGATCGCCTATTCATTATTTAACACTCCAAACCGTATAGCGCGTATTCGTGCACCAGACTACATCCGAGAGGGTGATAAGCTTTTCAATCCAGAAGCGGTGCCAATCGATCACTTGATCTCGCCAGAACAGTTGGTTATCGATTACATCTATAAATTAATCGAATACCCCGGTGCACTACAGGTTGTGAACTTTGCCGAGGGTAAGGTCAGCATCGCCGCAGTGAAAGCTTATTACGGGGGCCCACTCGTGGGTAACGCCCTCTCCTCTATGCGTGAACATATGCCACACATAGATACACGTGTTGCAGCCATTTTCCGGCAGGATCGTCCAATTCGCCCACAGGGTTCCACAATTATTGAAGCAGGTGATGAAGTTTTCTTCGTGGCTGCTTCACAGCATATCCGCGCCGTAATGAGCGAGCTTCAACGCCTTGAAAAACCTTATAAGCGAATCATGATTGTCGGTGGTGGCAACGTAGGTGCCGGGTTGGCGCATCGGTTAGAAAAATCATATAACGTCAAACTCATTGAGCGAAATCAGCAACGTGCAGCCGAGCTGGCTGAGCAGTTGCACGATACTATCGTTTTCTACGGTGATGCCTCCGATCAGGAATTGTTGGCAGAAGAACACGTAGAGCAGGTTGACGTTTTTATCGCCATCACTAACGATGACGAAGCTAATATCATGTCTGCCATGCTGGCAAAACGTATGGGCGCCAAAAAAGCCATGGTACTGATTCAGCGCCGTGCCTATGTTGATTTGGTTCAGGGCAGCGTGATAGATATTGCCATTTCGCCGCAACAGGCCACCATTTCAGCATTGCTTGGTCACGTACGTAAAGCCGATATCGTCAGTGTATCTTCACTACGCCGTGGCGTTGCTGAGGCAATCGAAGCTATCGCACATGGAGATGAAAGTACCTCCAAAGTTGTCGGGCGTATGGTCGAGGAAATCAAGTTACCTCCGGGAACCACTATTGGTGCCATTGTTCGTGGCGATGATGTGATTATTGCCAACGGTAACAGCAGAATTCAGCAAGGCGATCATGTGATTATGTTTATTACGGACAAGAAATTTGTCCCCGACGTCGAGCGGCTGTTCCAACCGAGCCCATTCTTCTTATAGATGCGTATATTTCGCGATAATTAATTGGGGGCGTGATTTTTATTTAGAGTAGCTGAAATCTTTTCATTACTCGTAGTGGCAAAGGGAAGTTGCTTTGTTAAACTTATGTAAATAGTTTTTTGAGGGGGTTCTGATGGGTATTTTGAAAGAGTTTCGCGAGTTTGCCATGCGTGGCAACGTGGTCGACTTGGCTGTAGGTGTAATCATTGGAGCCGCATTCGGTAGAATAGTCTCTTCTCTGGTTGCAGACATCATAATGCCACCATTAGGTTTACTGATCGGTGGAGTCGATTTCAAAAAATTCCACTTAGTGCTGCGCGAAGCTGAAGGCAATATTCCCGCAGTAGTCATGAATTATGGTGCCTTCCTTCAAAATATTTTTGATTTCGTGATTGTTGCCTTCGCAATCTTTATGGCCATTAAATTAATGAACAAAATGCGCCGTAAAGAAGTTGAAGAACCGACTGCTCCGCCGGCTCCAACAGCCGAAGAGAAATTGCTAACTGAAATCCGTGATTTGCTGAGCAAACAACAACGGCCAAAGCAGTAATAAGCATTTCATCAGCACGCAAAACCTAATGAAAAGATGGTTGTTGGTCCCTTAAAACCAGAAGGCCAGTGGTAAATTATCACAAGAAAATTTACCACTGGCCTCCCAGCTACCACCTTTTGCATGTTTATCTTTTCGCCGGTAACTTCCCTTCCCCTTGTTGTTCTTTTCTACACGCTGCCGGAACAACGGATCGTGTAGTAATGCCTCAATGGCATTTTCCTGGATCTGGCCTCTAGTATGCCGATATTTTGTCATAACTTAATTCCTGTCTGTTTGTGGTAATAAACTCGCTGATAATGCTACCTTGTTGGAAGCAATTAAACGCCCGTAAGCATTCAAATCACTTTTTAGCCTTTTCTTCGCTAGCACCTTGCTCTAAGGCTTCCAGGATAGAACAGTAATTGCTGGTGTGACTACTTCCACAACAGGCATCGCTGAGCCTTTTCAGTGACTCGCGCATTCTGGTTAATTCGGATAGTCTGCTTTCAACTTCCCGTAGTCTCGCATCAACAATTGACTTAGACTCTTCACAAGTGTGATGCTCTGGATCAACCCGAATCGATAATAGCTCAGCTATGGTTTCTAACGTAAAACCCAGTTGTTTTGCATAACGAATGAATCGCAGGCGCTGTAAATCCTGAACGTTATACAGCCGATATCCCCCTTCGGTACGAATATTGTGTGCCATCATTCCCTGCTTCTCGTAATAGCGCACCGTATCCGGTGTGACATCTGCAAGCTTGGCCAATTGCCCGATCTTAAACATCAGGAACCCTCCGGTTTGAACTTCATTTTTACCAACTAATATCATACAGTTATTAATATCTGCATAGTCAAGGGACTGGAAATCAATCTCCCTAGATAACGTCGCGACGGTTAGGAACCACATAACTGTGCGTTCTTTCTAAAGAACAGATATAAGCCTTAGCATAGCGGATGATAAGAGGGAAATTAAGTCATGCTTGGATACGAGCGCATTGTTACCTGATATAGACGTAAAAAAACCGGGCAAGCCCGGTTTTTTTACGCTTCTACAGATTACTCTGCAGTTGCTACTTCTGCTTGAGACTCAGCACGATCAACCAGCTCGATGTATGCCATCGGCGCGTTGTCGCCTGCGCGGAAGCCACACTTCAGAATGCGAGTGTAACCACCGGCACGGCTCGCGAAACGCGGGCCCAGCTCGTTAAACAGTTTTGCCACGATCTCGTTATCACGAGTACGGGCGAATGCCAGACGACGATTAGCTACGCTGTCGGTCTTGGCAAGAGTAATCAGCGGCTCAACAACGCGACGCAGCTCTTTTGCTTTTGGCAAGGTCGTCTTGATGATCTCATGACGAACCAAAGAGCCGGCCATGTTACGGAACATAGCCTGGCGATGGCTGCTGTTACGGTTCAGTTGACGACCACTCTTACGATGGCGCATGACCTTATCCTTCTCAGTAAAACCTTAACCTGTGATCCGGTTACTCGTCAGCAATGCTTGCCGGTGGCCAGTTTTCCAGGCGCATGCCCAGAGACAAGCCACGGGAGGCCAGCACGTCTTTAATCTCAGTAAGAGATTTTTTACCCAGGTTAGGCGTTTTGAGCAGCTCAACCTCGGTACGCTGTACCAGATCACCGATGTAGTGGATAGCTTCTGCCTTAAGGCAGTTAGCAGAGCGGACAGTCAATTCCAGATCGTCAACAGGGCGCAGCAGGATCGGATCAAACTCTGGTTTCTCTTCTTTCACTTCCGGCTGACGAACATCACGTAAGTCAACGAAAGCTTCCAGTTGTTCTGCCAGAATGGTTGCCGCACGGCGGATCGCCTCTTCAGGATCAATCGTGCCATTGGTTTCCATTTCGATTACCAGCTTGTCCAGGTCAGTACGCTGTTCTACACGCGCTGCTTCAACATTGTAGGCAATACGCTCTACAGGGCTATAGCAGGCGTCAACCAACAGACGACCAATCGGGCGCTCATCTTCTTCCGAATGAATTCGGGCAGAAGCCGGCACATAACCACGACCACGTTGAACTTTGATACGCATGCTGATAGCAGCATTCTCATCGGTCAGGTGGCAGATCACGTGCTGCGGCTTGACGATTTCGACATCACCATCATGGGTAATGTCGGCAGCGGTCACAGGGCCAATGCCAGATTTATTCAGGGTAAGAATAACTTCATCTTTGCCTTGAACTCTCACCGCCAGCCCTTTCAGGTTGAGCAAGATCTCCAGGATATCTTCCTGTACGCCTTCTTTGGTGCTGTACTCATGTAGTACACCATCAATCTCAACCTCGGTCACAGCGCAACCCGGCATAGATGAAAGCAGAATACGGCGCAGTGCGTTGCCA
This sequence comes from Serratia aquatilis, assembly GCF_044865145.1. Lineage (NCBI taxonomy): Bacteria > Pseudomonadati > Pseudomonadota > Gammaproteobacteria > Enterobacterales > Yersiniaceae > Serratia > Serratia aquatilis. Next base: position 4,965,932 of record NZ_CP173186.1, read on the forward strand.
AGAGTATGGCCAAAGCCACGCTCTAAAGGCTCAAGGGTCACCTTGGCGTGCGTCGAACTGACTTGTTCGATATCTACCAGGCGCGGTTTTAGAAACTCTGTCACAGAACCCTGCATTGTGTCCTCTCTTTGAAACTCAAGCCTTACTTGGAGTAAAGCTCGACGATCAGGTGTTCGTTAATGTCGGCGGACAGATCGGTACGTTCAGGAATACGTTTGAACACACCTTCCATCTTCGCAGCATCAACTTCCAGCCAAGTCGGCTTTTCACGCTGCTCAGCCAGCTCCAGAGAAGCCTTAACACGAGACTGCTTTTTAGCTTTCTCGCGGATGCTGACTACGTCATTCGGAGATACCTGATAAGAAGCGATGTTAACAACGCGACCATTTACCATAACAGCTTTGTGGCTAACCAATTGACGTGCTTCTGCACGAGTGGCACCGAAGCCCATACGGTAAACAACGTTGTCCAGACGACCTTCCAGAAGGGTCAACAGGTTTTCACCGGTGTTGCCTTTCAGGCGGGTTGCTGCTTTGTAATAGTTACGGAACTGACGCTCCAGAACACCGTACATACGGCGAACTTTTTGCTTTTCACGTAACTGCACACCATAGTCAGACAGACGCGGTTTACGCGCACCGTGTTGACCAGGCGGTTGATCAATTTTGCACTTTGAATCTATCGCACGAACGCCAGACTTCAGGAACAGGTCTGTGCCCTCGCGGCGGCTAAGCTTGAGCTTAGGACCCAAATATCTTGCCATTTTCTTTCTCCAACAATCCGAAAAGCAGGGGCGTTACACGCGGCGCTTTTTCGGCGGACGACAACCGTTATGAGGGATCGGAGTCACATCAGTAATATTAGTGATGCGGAAACCAGCCGCGTTCAGAGCGCGGATAGTAGACTCACGACCAGGACCAGGTCCTTTAACCATAACTTCCAGGTTCTTGATACCGTATTCTTTTACTGCGTCAGCACAACGTTCTGCTGCAACCTGAGCTGCAAAAGGCGTTGACTTACGAGAACCACGGAAGCCAGAACCACCGGCTGTTGCCCAACCCAAAGCATTACCCTGACGATCGGTAATAGTTACAATGGTGTTGTTGAAAGAAGCATGGATATGAGCCACGCCGTCAGAGACTTGTTTTCTTACACGCTTACGTGTACGAACAGGTGCCTTTGCCATTATTCAATCACCCCGATTATTTCTTGATCGGTTTACGCGGACCCTTACGGGTACGTGCGTTGGTCTTAGTACGCTGTCCGCGCACTGGTAGACCACGACGATGGCGCAAACCACGGTATGTACCAAGATCCATCAGACGCTTGATGCTCAGGGTAACTTCACGACGCAAATCACCTTCAACAGTGAATTTGGCAACCGCTTCACGCAGTTGTTCAATTTGCTCTTCAGACAGCTCACTGATCTTAACATTTTCAGCAATACCCGTAGTAGCACAGATAGACTGTGAACGAGTTTTGCCGATTCCGAAGATCGACGTTAACGCGATAACGGTATGTTTATGATCAGGAATGTTAATGCCTGCTATACGGGCCACTATGCACTCCTACTAATTTTTACGGCAACACCATTCTGAAAAGCCCGTTTTCAGGATACTCAAATAATGTTGCAGCTACATACAAAAGATTGGCTGGCTAATCTAGCCAGCTCAACCCAACTTTGCAAGAAAAATATGCGAGATAATCAGCCTTGACGCTGTTTATGCTTCGGCTCGGCGCTGCAAATCACACGAACGACACCGTTACGCTTAACGATTTTGCAGTTACGACATAATTTCTTGACGGAAGCACGAACTTTCATTTTTACTCTCCGTAACTTCTCAAACGCACCTGACTAGCGGTTATAACCTTTCAGGTTTGCTTTCTTCAATGCAGACTCGTACTGACTTGACATCATCAGAGTTTGCACTTGAGCCATAAAGTCCATGATGACGACAACCACGATCAGTAGCGAGGTACCACCAAAGTAGAATGGCACTTTCATTGCATCACGCATGAACTCCGGGATCAGGCAGATAAAGGTAATGTACATCGCGCCCACCAGGGTTAAACGCGTCATTACTTTATCGATATACTTCGCCGTTTGCTCTCCCGGACGAATTCCTGGTACGAAGGCACCGGACTTCTTCAGGTTATCTGCTGTTTCACGCGGGTTGAAAACCAACGCCGTGTAGAAGAAACAGAAGAAGATGATTGCAGACGCATAGAGTAACACATAAAGCGGCTGCCCAGGCTGCAAGTATAGCGAAATCGTTGTCAGCCAGTTCCAACCGGTACCGCCCCCAAACCATGATGCAATCGTGGCAGGGAACAGAATAATGCTGGAAGCGAAGATTGCCGGGATTACCCCTGCCATATTCACTTTCAACGGTAAGTGTGTGCTCTGTGCTGCGTAAACACGACGACCTTGTTGACGTTTCGCATAGTTAACGACGATACGGCGCTGACCACGTTCCATGAAAACAACGAAGAAGGTTACTGCAAACACTAATACTGCAACCAACAGCAACAGGAGGAAGTGCAGGTCGCCTTGCCGAGCTTGCTCAATAGTATGACCGATTGCCGGCGGAAGCCCCGCCACGATACCAGCGAAGATAATGATCGAGATACCGTTACCGATACCTCGTTCAGTAATCTGCTCACCTAGCCACATTAGGAACATAGTCCCGGTAACCAGACTCACAACCGCAGTAAAGTAGAATGCAAAGCCAGGGTTTAACACCAAGCCCTGCATACCTGGCATATTCGGCAGACCGGTAGCAATACCGATCGACTGGAATATGGCCAATACCAGCGTACCGTAACGAGTGTACTGGCTAATCTTGCGACGGCCAGCCTCCCCTTCCTTCTTGATTTCCGCCAACGTAGGATGAACCACCGTCAACAGCTGGATAATGATCGACGCCGAAATATACGGCATGATCCCCAGAGCAAAAATAGAAGCACGGCTAAGAGCACCACCAGAGAACATGTTAAACATTTCAATGATGGTGCCTCTTTGCTGCTCAAGCAATTTGGCAAGCACAGTGGCATCGATACCAGGAATCGGAATAAAAGAGCCGATACGGAAGACAATCAGCGCGCCGATAACAAACAAAAGTCTGCGCTTCAGTTCGCCGAGCCCGCCTTTAGCACTTTGAAAATCTAATCCTGGTTGCTTAGCCATTAGCTCACTTATTCCTCAATTTTACCGCCAGCAGCTTCGATAGCAGCACGAGCGCCTTTGGTGACACGCAGACCACGTAGGGTAACCGGACGAGCGATTTCACCAGAAAGCATAACTTTGGCGAACTCGATCTGGATACCAACAACGTTAGCGGCTTTCAGCGTGTTCAGGTCGATTACGTCGCCTTCGATCAGAGCAAGTTCAGACAGACGAACTTCTGCCGTGATCATCGCTTTGCGAGAGGTAAAGCCGAATTTCGGCAAACGACGATATAAAGGCATCTGACCACCTTCAAAACCACGACGTACGCCACCGCCAGAACGAGAATTCTGACCTTTGTGACCACGGCCGCCGGTTTTACCCAGGCCAGAACCAATACCACGACCTACACGCTTCGGCGCTTGCTTGGCACCTTCAGCCGGAGACAGAGTATTTAAACGCATCTGTTACTCCTCAACTTTAACCATGTAGGAAACCAGGTTGATCATACCGCGTACAGCAGGAGTATCCTCGCGCTCTACGGTGTGACCAATACGACGCAGACCCAGGCCGAGCAGTGTAGCTTTATGCTTCGGCAGACGGCCAATGGAGCTGCGAACTTGTGTAACTTTGATAGTCTTAGCCATGGTCAATTACCCCAGAATGTCTGCAACGGATTTACCACGCTTGGCAGCGACCATTTCAGGAGACTTCATATTTGCCAAAGCATCGATAGTTGCACGAACCACGTTAATCGGGTTGGTGGAACCATAAGCTTTAGCCAATACGTTGTGCACCCCAGCAACTTCGAGAACGGCGCGCATTGCACCACCCGCGATGATACCGGTACCTTCGTGAGCTGGCTGCATGAACACACGAGAACCCGTATGAGCACCTTTAACAGGATGCTGCAGGGTGCCGCTGTTCAGCGCGACATTCATCATGTTGCGACGGGCTTTTTCCATCGCTTTCTGGATCGCTGCTGGAACTTCGCGTGCTTTGCCGTAGCCAAAACCAACGCGACCGTTACCATCACCAACGACAGTCAGTGCGGTAAAGCTGAAAATACGGCCACCTTTTACGGTTTTGGATACGCGGTTTACCGCGATCAGCTTTTCCTGCAGTTCGCCAGCTTGTTTTTCGATGTGAGCCATCTTAAACCTCTTCCTTAGAACTGAAGGCCAGCTTCACGGGCAGCATCTGCCAGTGCCTGGACTCGACCATGATATTGGAAACCGGAACGGTCAAAGGAGACTTTAGCAATCCCTTTTTCCAACGCGCGCTCAGCTAAGGCTTTACCTACTGCTGCTGCTGCGTCTTTGTTACCGGAGTACTTCAATTGCTCATTGATAGCTTTTTCTACAGTAGAAGCGGCTACCAGTACTTCAGAACCATTTGGAGCAATCACCTGAGCGTAAATGTGACGCGGGGTACGATGTACCACCAGGCGGGTTGCACCCAGTTCTTTGAGCTTACGGCGTGCGCGGGTCGCACGACGGATACGAGCAGATTTCTTATCCATAGTGTTACCTTACTTCTTCTTAGCCTCTTTGGTACGCACGACTTCGTCGGCGTAACGGACACCCTTGCCTTTATAAGGCTCAGGACGGCGGTAGGCACGCAGATCTGCAGCAACCTGGCCAATAATCTGCTTATCAGCACCTTTCAGCACGATTTCAGTTTGGCTAGGGCACTCGGCAGTAATACCTGCTGGCAGTTGGTGATCGATTGGGTGAGAGAAGCCCAGGGCTAAATTCACCACGTTGCCTTTAACGGCAGCACGATAACCAACACCTACCAGTTGAAGCTTCTTGGTGAAGCCTTCGGTAACACCGACAACCATTGCGTTCAGCAGAGCGCGCGTGGTACCCGCTTGGGCCCATGCATTTACAAAACCTTCGCGTGGAGCGAAAGTCAGTGTATTAGCTTCTTGCGTAACGATAACGGCGTCATGGACTGTACGAGTCAGCTCGCCGTTCTTACCCTTAATCGAAATAACCTGACCGTTGAGTTTTACCTCTACGCCGGCAGGAATGACGACGGGTGCTTTTGCAACACGAGACATTCTTTCCTCCCGAATTAAGCTACGTAGCAGATAATCTCGCCACCAAGACCAGCCTGGCGAGCTGCACGATCGGTCATAACACCTTTAGAGGTAGAAATAACAGCGATACCCAAACCGGCCATAACTTTTGGCAGCTCATCTTTTTTCTTATAGATTCGCAGACCTGGACGGCTGATACGCTGAATGCTTTCTACCACTGCGTTGCCCTGGAAGTACTTCAGTACCAGTTCCAGAACAGGCTTGGCATCGCCTTCGACTTTGAAATCTTCAATATAGCCTTCTTCCTTCAGCACGTTGGCAATAGCCAATTTCAGCTTGGAGGAAGGCATGGTGACCGCAACTTTGTTCGCGGCTTGACCGTTACGGATACGGGTCAGCATATCCGCGATCGGATCTTGCATGCTCATCTGTCTTTACTCCCGTGATTCAATTGGTAATTACCAGCTAGCCTTTTTCAAGCCTGGCACTTCACCGCGCATTGCGGCTTCACGTAGCTTGATACGGCTCAACCCGAACTTGCCCACATAACCATGCGGACGGCCAGTTTGGCGACAGCGTTTACGCTGACGAGACGGGCTGGAATCACGCGGCAGACTCTGCAGCTTGAGAACGGCATTCCAACGATCTTCGTCGGATGAGTTCACACCAGAAATGATAGCTTTCAATTCCTCGCGTTTAGCGCGGTACTTGTCAGCCAGTTTCACGCGAACGACTTCGCGTGCTTTCATTGATTGCTTAGCCATCAGTAACCCTGCCTTACTTGCGGAACGGGAAGTTAAAAGCAGCCAACAGTGCGCGGCCTTCATCATCAGATTTCGCAGAAGTGGTAATGGTAATATCCAAACCACGAACACGATCGACTTTGTCGTAGTCGATTTCTGGGAAGATGATTTGCTCACGCACACCCATGCTGTAGTTACCACGGCCATCGAATGACTTGGCAGACAAGCCACGGAAGTCACGGATACGTGGAACAGCAATGGAAATCAGACGCTCAAAGAACTCCCACATGCGTTCGCCACGCAGAGTTACTTTACAGCCGATCGGATAGCCCTGACGGATTTTGAAGCCTGCAACAGATTTGCGTGCTTTGGTGACTAACGGCTTTTGACCGGAGATTGCTGCCAAATCGGCTGCTGCATTGTCCAGCAGTTTCTTGTCAGCGATCGCTTCACCAACACCCATATTCAGGGTGATCTTCTCGACCCGAGGGACTTGCATGACAGAGTTGTAATCAAACTGAGACATCAGTTGTTTGACTACCTCGTCTTTGTAGTAATCATGCAGTTTCGCCATCGTCATACTCCAAATTACTTGATAGTTTCGCTATTTGATTTGAAGAAACGGACTTTCTTACCGTCTTCGAATCTAAAGCCTACACGGTCAGCCTTACCGGTAGCCGTATTGAAGAGTGCAATGTTGGAAACCTGAATAGCAGCTTCTTTTTCAACAATGCCACCTGGCTGGTTCAGGGCCGGTACAGGCTTCTGATGCTTTTTAACCAGGTTGATACCTTCAACAATGACCTTACCAGCAGACAGGACATTTTTTACTTTACCGCGTTTACCTTTGTCTTTCCCGGTAAGCACGATAACTTCGTCATCACGACGGATTTTCGCTGCCATGGTTCGCTCCTTAGAGTACTTCTGGTGCCAGAGAGATAATTTTCATGAACTTCTCATTACGCAGTTCACGAGTTACCGGCCCAAAAATACGCGTACCGATAGGTTGCTCACTGTTATTGTTTAAAATAACGCATGCATTACCATCGAAGCGAATGACAGAACCGTCCGGGCGACGTACACCCTTCTTGGTGCGCACCACTACCGCCTTCAGCACATCGCCTTTCTTCACCTTACCGCGAGGAATTGCTTCCTTGATGGTAATTTTGATGATGTCGCCGACGCCTGCGTAGCGACGGTGCGAGCCACCTAGAACCTTGATACACATTACGCGACGTGCACCGGAGTTGTCGGCCACGTTCAGCATAGTCTGTTCTTGGATCATGTTAGTGCTCCGCTAATGTCAACTACAACTTTAGGACCTATTACTAGGTCGTTGAAAAGCCCCATAACTGAGGGCGCAGCATTATAACACCGCTTCCAAAGTATGGGTAGAAAAAATAAACGGCTCACTTTCTGAGCCGTTTATTAAGTTAGAGCCAGCTACTCTATTACAGAATCGCTTTCTCTACAACGCGAACCAACGTCCAAGACTTAGTTTTGGACAGTGGACGGCATTCGCGGATTTCTACCACGTCACCGATACCACACTCGTTGTTCTCGTCATGTACGTGCAACTTAGTCGTACGTTTGATGAATTTCCCGTAAATAGGGTGCTTCACCGTACGTTCGATAGCAACAACCATGGATTTCTCCATTTTGTCACTAACAACACGACCTTGCAGTGTACGGATAATATCAGTCATTTACGCACCCGCCTTTTCAGTCAGTAAAGTCTTAACGCGTGCGACATTACGACGCACTTGTTTCAACAGGTGAGTTTGTTGCAGTTGGCCACTCGCCGCCTGCATGCGTAAGTTGAATTGCTCACGCAGCAGGTTGAGCAGCTCAGTGTTCAGCTCTTCAACACTTTTTTCACGCAGCTCTTGTGCTTTCATTACATCACCGTCTTAGTTACAAAGGTGGTTTTGATCGGCAGTTTCGCTGCTGCCAGCTTGAACGCTTCACGGGCGACTTCTTCTGGCACACCGTCCATTTCGTACAGGACTTTGCCAGGTTGGATCAGGGCAACCCAATACTCCACGTTCCCTTTACCTTTACCCATACGCACTTCAAGCGGCTTCTCGGTGATTGGTTTGTCCGGGAATACACGGATCCAAATCTTACCTTGACGCTTTACTGCACGAGTCATTGCACGACGAGCTGCTTCGATTTGACGAGCAGTCAGACGGCCACGGCCAACAGCTTTCAGACCGAAAGTGCCGAAGCTAACATCCGTACCCTGCGCCAGACCACGGTTGCGGCCTTTGTGCATCTTACGGAATTTTGTACGCTTTGGTTGTAACATCAGCGACTCTCCTTACTTGCGGCCTTTACGCTGCTGCTTTTTAGGTTGAGCAGCCGGTTCCGGTTGTTCAACTGCAGCCATACCACCCAGGATCTCACCTTTGAAGATCCATACCTTAACGCCGATTACACCATAAGTGGTGTGCGCTTCAGATGTGTTGTAATCGATGTCCGCACGCAGCGTGTGCAGTGGAACACGACCTTCACGGTACCATTCGGTACGCGCGATTTCAGCACCGCCAAGACGGCCGCTTACTTCAACTTTGATACCTTTAGCGCCAAGACGCATTGCGTTCTGTACTGCACGCTTCATAGCACGACGGAACATAACACGACGTTCCAGCTGTGAAGTGATGCTGTCAGCAACCAATTTTGCGTCCAGTTCCGGTTTACGGACTTCGGCGATGTTAATTTGCGCAGGAACGCCAGCGATTTTCGCTACGACCATACGCAGTTTTTCGACATCTTCACCTTTCTTGCCGATAACGATGCCTGGACGAGCGGTGTGAATAGTCACACGGATGCTCTTCGCAGGACGCTCGATAACAATGCGAGAAACGGAAGCTTTCGCCAGTTCTTTAGTCAAGAATTGGCGAACTTTAAAGTCGCTGTCCAGGTTGTCAGCGAATTCTTTGGTATTCGCATACCAAGTAGAGTTCCAAGGTTTGACAATACCCAGGCGAATACCATTAGGATGTACTTTCTGACCCATTGCTAGTCTCCAGAGTCTCAGCGATCGGACACAACCACAGTAATGTGGCTGGTGCGCTTCAGGATGCGATCTGCACGACCTTTTGCACGCGGCATAATGCGCTTCATGCTTGGGCCTTCGTCGACGAAGATTTTCGTGACTTTCAGATCATCGATGTCAGCGCCATCGTTGTGTTCTGCGTTAGCAATGGCAGACTCCAGTACTTTCTTAACCAGACCAGCAGCTTTCTTGTTGGTGTAGGTTAGAGTTTCCAGAGCTTGCGACACTTTCTTACCGCGGATCAGGTCTGCAACAAGGCGAACCTTCTGAGCAGAAGAACGAGCGTGGCGATGTTTAGCGATAGTTTCCATCTCTTCCTCCTACCTTAGCGCTTTTTAGCTTTTTTATCAGCCGCATGGCCGCGATAAGTACGAGTCGGCGCGAATTCACCCAGTTTGTGACCGACCATTTCATCGGAAACGAACACTGGTACGTGCTGACGACCATTATGGACAGCGATGGTCAAACCGATCATGTTAGGAAAGATCGTTGAACGACGGGACCAAGTGCGCAAAGGCTTCTTGTCACCGCTTTCCACCGCTTTCTCTACCTTCTTCAGCAAGTGCAGGTCAATAAATGGACCTTTCTTGAGAGAACGTGGCATGGCTTATCCTCTAATTATTTTTTACTACGGCGACGTACGATGAACTTGTCAGTACGCTTGTTGCTACGGGTCTTCTTACCTTTGGTCTGAACGCCCCACGGAGTTACCGGGTGCTTACCAAAGTTACGACCTTCACCACCACCGTGCGGGTGATCTACTGGGTTCATCGCCGTACCGCGAACGGTAGGACGAACACCACGCCAACGTGCAGCACCTGCTTTACCCAGAACGCGAAGCATATGTTCAGCGTTACCGACTTCACCCAGGGTGGCGCGGCAATCAACTGGAACTTTACGCATTTCGCCAGAGCGCAGACGCAGAGTTACGTAGGAACCATCACGTGCAACGATCTGAACGTAGGCACCAGCAGAACGCGCCAACTGGCCGCCTTTACCTGGTTTCATTTCTACGTTGTGAACCGTTGAACCTACTGGGATGTTACGCATCGGCAGGGTGTTACCTGCTTTGATTGCAGCATCAACACCAGATTGGATCTGGTCACCAGCTTTCAGGCCTTTAGGCGCAAGGATATAACGGCGTTCGCCGTCTTTGTACAGAACCAGCGCGATATTCGCGGAACGGTTCGGATCGTACTCCAGACGCTCAACCACAGCAGGGATACCATCTTTGTTGCGTTTGAAGTCAACCAGACGATAATGTTGCTTGTGGCCACCACCGATATGACGGGTGGTGATACGGCCATTGTTGTTACGACCACCGCTTTTGCTCAGTTTCTCAAGCAGCGGGGCATAAGGTTTACCCTTGTGCAGCTCAGGGTTAACCACTTTAACAACGTGGCGACGACCCGGAGATGTAGGTTTACATTTAACAATTGCCATTGTTCTTACTCCTCCGACTTACTCTGCGCCGCCGATGAAGTCCAGGTTCTGGCCTTCTTTCAGGGTGACGTAAGCTTTTTTCCAGTCGCTACGACGACCAACACGCTGACCGTGACGCTTAACTTTCCCTTTAACAACCAGGGTGTTTACGTCTTCGACTTCGACTTCAAACAGTTTCTGCACTGCAGCTTTGATTTCTGCTTTGGTCGCGTCTTTGGCAACTTTGAGAACGATGGTGTTACTTTTTTCCATCGCAGCCGATGCTTTTTCAGATACGTGCGGTGCACGTAGCACTTTCAGCAAACGTTCTTCACGGATCATGCCAGCATCTCCTCAACTTGCTTCACAGCATCAGCAGTCATAACCACTTTGTCGAAGGCGATCAGGCTAACCGGGTCGATACCTGCCACATCGCGCACGTCAACCTTGTACAGGTTACGAGCAGCCAGGAACAGATTCTCATCCAGTTCACCGGTCACGATCAGCACATCTTCCAGAGCCATATCTTTCAGTTTCTGTGCCAGCAACTTGGTTTTAGGCGCTTCTACAGAGAACTTCTCGACAACGATCAGACGATCTTGACGTACCAGTTCGGACAGGATGCTTTTCAGCGCGCCGCGGTACATCTTTTTGTTTACTTTCTGACTGTGGTCCTGTGGCTTGGCAGCAAAGGTCACACCACCGGAACGCCAGATCGGGCTCTTTACAGAACCTGAACGCGCACGGCCAGTACCTTTCTGACGCCATGGCTTCTTACCGGAACCAGTCACTTCAGCACGGGTCTTCTGAGCACGAGTACCTTGACGGGCACCTGCTGCATAAGCAACAACAACCTGATGTACCAGCGCTTCGTTGAAATCACGACCGAAGGTAGTTTCGGAAACAGTCAGCGCGCTTTGCGCGTCTTTCAATACTAATTCCATTGCTATCCCCTTACGCCTTCACAGCTGGTTTAACGATCAGGTTGCCACCGGTAGCGCCCGGCACAGCACCCTTAACCAGCAGCAGGTTGCGCTCAGCGTCAACACGTACTACGTCCAGGCTTTGAACGGTTACACGCTCGTCACCCAGGTGGCCAGCCATTTTCTTGCCTTTGAACACTTTGCCCGGAGTCTGGTTCTGACCGATAGAACCCGGAACGCGGTGAGACAAGGAGTTACCGTGGGTAGCGTCTTGGGTACGGAAGTTCCAGCGCTTTACAGTGCCAGCAAAACCTTTACCTTTAGAAGTACCGGTAACATCGACTTTTTTAACGTCAGCGAAGATTTCCACGCTGATTTCTTGACCCGCAGTGAACTCCTGGCCTTCTTCAAGGCGGAATTCCCACAGACCACGGCCAGCTTCAACGCCAGCTTTTGCGAAATGGCCCGCTTCCGGTTTGGTCACACGGTTCGCTTTTTTGCTACCGGTAGTGACCTGAATGGCACGGTACCCGTCGTTGTCCAGGTCTTTAACCTGAGTCACGCGGTTCGCTTCAATTTCAATTACGGTTACTGGGATAGAAACGCCATCTTCAGTGAAGATACGCGTCATGCCCACTTTTTTACCGACTAAACCAATCATTGTTTCAACCTCTCAATCGCTCAATGACCTGATTAACCCAGGCTGATCTGCACGTCTACACCGGCAGCCAGATCCAGACGCATCAGAGCATCAACGGTTTTCTCGGTTGGCTCAACGATGTCAACCAGACGCTTGTGAGTGCGGATCTCGTACTGATCACGCGCATCTTTGTTGACGTGCGGAGAGATCAGAACGGTAAAGCGCTCTTTGCGAGTTGGCAGCGGGATCGGACCACGCACTTGCGCACCAGTGCGCTTTGCAGTCTCGACGATTTCCGCGGTTGATTGATCGATCAGACGATGATCAAACGCTTTCAGGCGGATACGGATTCTTTGGTTCTGCATGAGACCAGAGCTCCAATTATTTATAAACGTAAATAATTACTCCTCACACCCATTTCGATTGATGGGGGAGTGTAATCGTCAACATATAACCCCCATATCGGGAGTATTGTTCGAATGGCAAAACTAACCTGCCTATCGACTGATTCGCTAAAATCAGGCTTACCAAGATTAGGTAAGCCCGCGCATTATACGCAAAACTGAACAGGAAGCAAGTGATGGATGGCAATGCGCCAAGGATGGCGATAATTTCAGTAGGTAAGTATTTCGATGACCGAAGTGAGAAGCGTAAAACGGGGAGATACTTTTGCTCCCCTATCCTAAGTACCTTGGTACATCGGCCAATGGGGAGCAGTTAAAATCAGTCTTTTTGTTCCAACACCTGATTCTGCGCGTAATTTTGTACACCCAACCGCTCGATCAGGCTCAATTCTGTTTCCAGCCAGTCAATATGCTCTTCCTCATCGGCCAAAACATCTTTCATCAGATCGCGGCTAACATAATCATGGATCGAATCAGCATAGGCTATACCCTCTCGCAAATCTTTTGCACCTTATTAGCTCAAGGTTGAGGTCGGACTTCAACATCTCTTCAATATCTTCACCAATATTCAATTTGCCAAGCTCTTGCAGGTTCGGGATCCCTTCAAGGAACAGAATACGCTCTATGTAGCGATCGGCGTGCTTCATCTCGTCGATCGATTCGTGATATTCCTTGGCGTTGAGGCGCATCAAGCCCCAGTTTTTGAACATTCGTGCATGCAGGAAGTATTGATTGATGGCAACCAGCTCGTTGCCGAGCAGTTTATTGAGATGGGCAATGATTTTTTTATCGCCTTTCATAGGTATGTCCTCCTGGGAAGTTCTAGAAGTGTAGAACCTGTAGACCAGGAGTCAAAGAACAGTCTGCCGTTTTGTTTCCCGCATCAGGCAACTTTATGCAGATGTGTGATGGCAGCACGTTCTTCCACCATGATTTGTCTTGCCTGACGGATGCACTTTCCACAATCGATACCAATTGGTACCAAGTCACGCAGCTGTTTCATGGTTTGAGGACTGTGTTGCCGAACCGCATTGCGGATCGCTTTGTCAGTCACGGCATTGCATAGACATACGTACATAATAGGAACTCATTTCTTAATCTGTTTGTAATTCTAAATAAGAATGGTTTCTATTTCAATTAACATTTAAACAGCATACATAAAAAAAGGGCACCGAAGTGCCCTCTTTTAGTGCCTAGATGTTACTTGCTATTAAGCAAGAACTTTAGCCACAACGCCCGCACCTACAGTACGGCCGCCTTCACGGATTGCGAAACGCAGACCGTCATCCATCGCGATTGGGTGAATCAGGGTAACAACCATGTTCACGTTATCGCCTGGCATTACCATCTCTACGCCTTCTGGCAGTTCGATGGTACCGGTCACGTCAGTTGTACGGAAGTAGAACTGTGGACGGTAGCCTTTGAAGAATGGAGTGTGACGACCACCTTCTTCTTTGCTCAGGATATACACTTCTGAGTCAAACTTGGTATGCGGCTTGATAGAACCTGGTTTAGCCAGTACCTGACCACGTTCGATATCTTCACGCTTGATACCACGCAGCAGAACACCCACGTTCTCACCCGCACGGCCTTCGTCCAGCAGTTTGCGGAACATTTCAACGCCAGTACAGGTAGACTTAACGGTGTCTTTGATACCAACGATTTCAACTTCTTCGCCAACTTTGATGATACCGCGCTCAACACGACCGGTAACAACGGTACCACGACCAGAGATGGAGAATACGTCTTCGATTGGCAGCAGGAATGGCTTGTCAATCGCACGCTCTGGTTCTGGGATATAAGAATCCAGATGGCCAGCCAGCTCGATGATCTTCTCTTCCCACTCTGGCACGCCATTCAGCGCTTGCAGAGCTGAACCACGAACCACAGGCAGGTCATCACCAGGGAAGTCGTAAGCAGACAGAAGTTCACGAACTTCCATTTCTACCAGTTCCAGCAGCTCTTCATCATCAACCATGTCACATTTGTTCATGAATACGATGATGTAAGGAACGCCAACCTGACGACCCAGCAGGATGTGCTCACGAGTCTGAGGCATAGGGCCGTCAGTCGCAGCAACAACCAGGATAGCGCCATCCATCTGAGCAGCACCAGTGATCATGTTTTTCACGTAGTCGGCGTGCCCTGGGCAGTCAACGTGTGCGTAGTGACGGCTTGGGGTGTCGTACTCAACGTGAGAAGTGTTGATGGTGATACCACGCGCTTTTTCTTCTGGTGCGTTATCGATCTGGTCGAAAGCACGAGCATTACCGCCGTAGGTTTTAGCCAGAACGGTAGTGATTGCTGCAGTCAGGGTAGTTTTACCGTGGTCAACGTGGCCGATAGTACCAACGTTAACGTGCGGTTTGGAGCGTTCAAATTTTTCTTTAGACACGGCTATATTCCTTACTCTTATGCTCCCCCCTCTTGGAGAGAGCACTGGATCAATGTGTTAAACCCGAAAGCTTATTTACCACGGGCTTCGATAACGGCCAGAGCGACGTTGTTTGGCGCTTCAGCATACTTCAGGAACTCCATGGAGTATGAAGCACGGCCCTGGGTCTGAGAACGCAGGTCTGTAGCATAACCAAACATTTCAGACAGTGGAACCTGAGCGCGAACGGTCTTACCGGTGGCAGTATCATCCATGCCTTCGATCATACCGCGACGACGGTTCAGGTCACCAATTACGTCACCCATGTAATCTTCAGGGGTTTCAACTTCAACCTTCATTACAGGCTCAAGCAGAACTGGTTTGGCTTTCTTGAACGCATCTTTAAATGCGATAGAAGCGGCCAATTTAAACGCCAGTTCAGAGGAGTCAACATCGTGGTAAGAACCGAAGTGCAGACGCACTTTGATGTCAACAACCGGGTAACCTGCCAGAGGACCGGCTTTCAGTTGCTCCTGCATACCTTTATCAACGGCCGGGATGAATTCCTTAGGAATAGTACCACCCACGATATCGTTGACAAATTCGTAACCAACGCCGCCTGGAGGCAGAGGCATCATATCGATCACAACGTGACCGTACTGACCGCGACCACCAGACTGTTTGGCGTGCTTACCTTCAATGTCTTTAACCGTTTCACGAATCGTTTCACGGTAAGCAACCTGCGGCTTACCGACGTTTGCTTCAACGTTAAACTCGCGACGCATACGGTCAACCAAGACATCCAGGTGCAGCTCACCCATACCCGCGATGATAGTCTGACCTGATTCTTCATCAGTCCATACGCGGAATGATGGGTCTTCCTTCGCCAGACGGCCCAGAGCCAGACCCATTTTTTCCTGGTCAGCTTTGGTTTTTGGTTCAACAGCAACCGAGATTACCGGATCTGGGAATTCCATACGCTCAAGAATGATCGGGTTAGCAGGATCACACAGCGTATCACCGGTAGTTACATCTTTCAGACCGATAGCCGCGGCGATGTCGCCAGCACGAACTTCTTTGATTTCTTCACGCTTGTTGGCGTGCATCTGAACGATACGACCCAGACGCTCGCGCTGAGATTTCACTGAGTTCAGCACGGTATCACCGGAGTTAACAACCCCAGAGTAAACACGGAAGAACGTCAGGTTACCCACGAATGGGTCGGTAGCGATTTTAAACGCCAACGCTGAGAAAGGTTCTTTGTCATCAGAGTGACGAACCGCTGGGGTGTCTTTCCCATCGTCCAACATACCGTTGATAGCTTCAACGTCAGTTGGTGCCGGCAGGTATTCAACAACCGCATCCAGCATTGCCTGTACGCCTTTGTTTTTAAACGCAGAACCACAGGTAACCAGAATAACTTCATTGTTGAGCACGCGCTGACGCAGAGCTTTCTTGATCTCTTCCTCGGTCAGCTCTTCGCCGCCCAGGTATTTATCCATCAGCTCTTCAGAAGC
Organism: Serratia aquatilis; assembly: GCF_044865145.1. Lineage (NCBI taxonomy): Bacteria > Pseudomonadati > Pseudomonadota > Gammaproteobacteria > Enterobacterales > Yersiniaceae > Serratia > Serratia aquatilis. Next base: position 4,982,223 of record NZ_CP173186.1, read on the forward strand.
TTCAGCTGCAGACTCAACCAGATTCTGGTGCCATTCTTCAGCCAGCTCAACCATGTCCTCAGGGATCTCTTCGTATACGAAGCTGACGCCCTGATCTTCATCACTCCAGTTGATCGCTTTCATTTTCACCAGGTCAACAACACCGGTGAATTTCTCTTCAGCGCCGATCGCCAGTTGCAATGGAACCGGGTTCGCTGCCAGACGAGATTTAAGCTGACCAACCACTTTCAGGAAGTTGGCACCCATACGGTCCATTTTGTTAACGAACGCGATGCGTGGCACTTTGTATTTGTTAGCCTGACGCCATACAGTTTCTGACTGCGGCTGAACACCACCAACCGCACAGTAAACCATTACTGCGCCATCCAACACACGCATAGAACGTTCTACTTCGATGGTGAAGTCAACGTGCCCTGGGGTGTCGATAATGTTGATGCGATGCGGCTCAAACTGTTTGGCCATACCTGACCAGAACGCGGTAGTCGCAGCGGAAGTGATAGTAATACCACGTTCCTGTTCCTGCTCCATCCAGTCCATGGTCGCGGTGCCTTCGTGCGTTTCACCAATTTTATGGTTTACACCGGTATAGAACAGAATACGTTCGGTAGTGGTGGTTTTACCGGCGTCGATGTGAGCACTGATACCGATATTACGGTAACGCGCAATGGGTGTTGTACGAGCCATTTGATTCCTCTATTGCCTTAGGCGTTCAAGTTCAGTTAAGCCAAGCAGGTTAGCCTCTTGAAGCGCCCGCTTGGTTAGCATAACTACTGCGTGGTAATTACCAGCGGTAGTGGGCGAACGCCTTGTTGGCTTCTGCCATACGGTGAACGTCTTCACGCTTCTTAACAGCAGAACCTTTGTTCTCTGCTGCATCAGACAGTTCATTCGCCAAGCGCAGAGCCATGGATTTATCACCACGTTTACGAGCAGCATCAACGATCCAACGCATTGCCAGAGCATTACGACGAACCGGACGAACTTCAACTGGAACCTGATAAGTAGAACCACCAACGCGGCGCGACTTAACTTCTACAGTCGGGCGTACGTTGTCCAGAGCGACTTCGAAAGCTTCCAGATGATTTTTACCAGAACGCTGAGCCAGGGTCTCCAGCGCGGTATAGACGATTGCTTCTGCAGTAGATTTTTTACCGTCTACCATCAGAATGTTTACAAATTTGGCCAACAGCTCGGATCCGAACTTAGGATCTGGCAGGATTTTACGTTGGCCGATTACGCGACGACGTGGCATGGAAATACTCCGTTGTTAATTCAGGATTGTCCAAAACTCTACGAGTTTATTTTGACATTAAAGTGAAAATGTTTGGCCTTACTTAACGGAGAACCATTAAGCCTTTGGCTTCTTCACGCCGTACTTGGAACGAGCTTGCTTACGGTCTTTAACACCGGAGCAGTCAAGTGCACCACGGACGGTGTGGTAACGCACACCTGGCAGGTCTTTAACACGACCGCCACGGATCAGGATCACGGAGTGCTCCTGCAGGTTGTGACCTTCACCACCAATGTAGGAAGTCACTTCGAAACCGTTGGTCAAACGCACACGGCATACTTTACGCAGTGCAGAGTTTGGTTTTTTCGGGGTGGTGGTATATACGCGGGTACATACACCACGTTTTTGCGGGCAAGCTTCCAGCGCTGGAACGTTGCTTTTAGCAGCCTTCACAGAGCGTGGTTTGCGAACCAGCTGATTAATCGTTGCCATTCAAAAAGCTCCTGGGTTTTGCTTCGTTTCTTGCTTCGTAAACACGTGATAAATCCCCTCGTATGCACTACTGGCAAAGTACGAGGACGCAGAATTTTATGGCTGACCTGTATAGGTGTCAAGAAATATACAACATTACACGCATTACCAAGCTATTTGGTTGTGCTGCCTTTCGGTTAATTCGACGAATTGAGTATAACCGATGACAGTGATGTTGTGTGAAATATAACCAATTAACCCTCTAGCTTCCAGGTCATTCTTCAGCGCATACAGGGATATTGGGGCATTGAGCAGTAAATCAAGCCAAGTGCTGCCAGCAAGCCCTGCCAACACACCATCCTGCAACAGCAACAAATCATCACCTTCCCCGGTGAGCCTCAGTAACGCGGGAAGATCACAGTGGCTAGGGGATTGGCTGAGAGTAAACAGCATTTGAGTATCCTAAAATGTCATTACCACATCGTAACTGGCCAGTTTCTGCCGTAGCACATCCGCAGGCAGGATCTCAGCCTCTAACACCCAACCGGTGATCTGCTGCAAGCCACGCTCGTACACCGCGGTTTCGCAGATGTACACTTTTTCGACGTCATACAGCGGTAACACCCCGAAAGTGGCAATATAATTGCGAGCGAAGATCTTCTCCGGTTGCTGATCAGGAAGCAACTGTAGTACACCGTCACCAATAAAAAACACGCCGATATCTTCGCTGAGTGCCGAAGTCGCAAGCAAGGCATCCAGCCCTTCCCTGCCAGATGCATTACCATGCGGTCCACGAGTAAAAACAAATGCAACTCGATTCATTTTGCTCTCTTAAAACTGCACCAGGCGATCACAACTCAATGCGGCTTCCGCCAACGAGCCTAAACCGCTCAGGGTAAAACCAGCCTGTAAATTTGCCGTGATCAGCTCAAGCGTTTCTGACTCCCGCTCATCAACAACTCCACGACGCAGAGCCGCAGCCACACAGACGTTAAGCTCAACGCTATGTTGTTGTGCCAAGGCAACCCATGCGCGCACCAGATCAAACTCATCATTGGCAGGAGATGTTAGTTGATTAGCGTTGAGCACGCCTTCGCGATAAAAGAACACGCAGGTAATTCGGTGGCCAGCGGCCAGCAAGGCCTGAGCAAATTGCCAGGCACTACTGGCCTGTTGCGTACCATAAGCAGGCCCGGTAACCAGTAGACAATAACTAAGCATTAGCGCTCATTACCCAACAGATCTCCACTTTTAAACTGGCGGATGTAAAGATACACAGTGTGCTTGGAGATATTCAGACGGTCAGCAACCTGATTAATCGCGTCCTTGATATCGAAGATGCCTTTCTCATAGAGATTGAGCACTATCTGGCGATTTTTGGCGTTATTGGACACATTACGATCGGCATTCACCTCTTCGATAGTGAACTCCAGCGTCTGCGCGACCAAGTCATCTACCGAGGAAGCAAAGTTGACCGAGGAAGCCACTTCCTGCGTTTCCGGCGGCATAAAGGTTTGGATAATCTGGGAAAAAGGCACATCAAGGTTCATGTTGATGCAAAGCAGGCCAATAACGCGCTGCTCACGATTGCGAATGGCAATCGTCACTGACTTCATCAGAACACCGCTCTTGGCGCGGGTAAAGTAGGCCTTGGAGACACTACTGTCATCCCCAGCCATGTCATGCAGCATTCGTAGTGCCAGATCGGTGATAGGAGAACCGATTTTTCGCCCGGTGTGTTCCCCATTAGCAATACGCACTGCAGAACATTTCAGATCCTCGAGTGAATGCAGCACGATCTCGCAGTGCTCTCCGATCAACATCGCCAATCCGTCCACCACGGCTTCATACGACTTCAGGATTTCATGGTCCGTCTGGCTAAACGGACGCTCATTCAGCAAATCAAGTTCGCTGGCTTCGCTGGATAAAAGCGAATTAGACATCGAAGATACCACCCTCATAAAACGCCTGTGCCAGGGGGCGCAGCTAAAACTGCTCGTGCCATCGTTCCTGAGAGATATCCAGGTGAAACACGACAATTATCCGCAGGCCGAACGACCAGGAACAGTTTTAGATACATGCCCTAAGGGGCAGACGCATGATTCATAAGTACAGACCGCAAGTCTAGCAAACTGCCAGATCAGAGTCCTTTCCTTTGCGCGCAATATTGACGTTAAGCCCGATGCCAGCCAGGCGTCAAGCAATCTGTAAAGAGAGAGTTGAACTTGTAGAGGAATTGAATTACTGGTCAGGTAGAAATAAAACCGCCGCCAAGATTATTGGCGGCGGTTGCGAAAATAAGGGGTTTATTTAGCCTTGGCTTCAGTTGCTGCTTCGCCAGCCGCTTTTTCTGTCTTCTCGTCAGCTTTAGGTGCCGGTTTCACATCCAACAGCTCAACGTCAAAGACCAGCGTGGAGTTGGCAGGGATGCCAGGGACGCCTGTTTTACCGTAAGCCAGAGCTGGTGGGATAACCAGCTTGATTTTGCCGCCTTTCTTAACGTGTTTCAGACCTTCTGTCCAACCTGGGATCACACCGTCCAGACGGAATGACAATGGTTCGCCACGGTCATAGGAGTTGTCAAACACAGTACCATCGGTGAGAGTACCTTTGTAATTGACCACAACGGTATCACTGTCTTTCGGCGCTTCACCGGTACCTTCTTTCTCTACCTGATACAGCAGACCAGATTCGGTTTTCTTCACGCCTTTTTCTTTAGCAAAGGTCTCGATGTATTTGGTTCCTTTTGCTTCATTTTCCTTCGCGTCCTGTTCCATCTTCGCTTGAGCAGAAGCTTTCACACGCGTTTCAAAACCTTGCAGGGTTTTTTCGATATCTGCATCATTCAGCTTGCTCTGGTTGGCAAACGCATCCTGAACACCGGCGATCAACTGGTCTTTATCCAGCTTGATACCCAGTTTTTCCTGCTCTTTCAGCGAATTTTCCATGTAACGGCCCAGAGAGGCGCCCAGAGCATAAGCTGCTTGCTCATCATCATTCTTGAACTTGCCCGTGCTCGGTGCTGCAGCAGCAGCTTCAGCAGGTTTGGCCGCTTCCGCGGGTTTAGCAGCATCAGCCGCCATAACTTGAGTCGCATTCAGAGCAAAAGCCATTGTGGTTGCAAGAAGCGTGACTTTAAACAAAGATTTCATCCATTTCTCCAGTGTCTGAAGCGGTGCCCCAAACAATCATTAAGTAAGTTAACCAAGCTACTATAGCTGCCTGAAACCAAACAAAACAGTCACACAGGTAACCAATCGAGTCAAGGTGTGACCACTTATTCGTACAGAAGTTTCAAACCTATACCTAGCAGGCTGATAATTAATAACTTTCGTTAGTAGCACTCGCATTGATTTGTTCGACGCCGCGCTCAGAAACGCCACTTTAAGAAATTGCGCAGCACAAAGCCGACGGCTACTGTTAACATAGTCTCAGAATCCCAGATTTAACAGTGCCAGAGGTGACATCATGCACAATACAGGTGACGAGAGCTTAAAAAAACGGCTGGAAGAGTTGGAAAGCCGGCAGGCATTTCAGGAAGTAACTATCGAGGAGCTCAACCAAACCGTGGTGCGGCATCAGTTGGAAATGTTGAAATTGCAAGAGCAGCTTCGCCTGCTGACCGACAAACTACGCGCCACCCAACCTTCGATAATCGCCTCGCAGTCAGAAGAAACTCCACCACCACATTACTAAAAAAGGCCGCTTACGCGACCTCTTTGCAGTAAAAACACCAGGATCAGTGGCAACCGCAACCACCGTTGCCACCACAGCCACCTTTCTTACCGTGGTCGTGGTCGTGGCCATGCTCGTGGTCATGACCGCCACAGCAGCCTTCACCGTGTTCGTGGTGATGATCGTGCTCACCGTGAACATGCCCATGAGCCAGTTCTTCTTCTGTAGCTTCGCGGATTGCAACAACTTCTACATTGAAGTTCAGGTTCTGACCGGCCAGCATATGGTTGCCGTCAACCACAACGTGGTCACCATCCACTTCAGTGATCTCAACAGGAACTGGTCCTTGATCGGTATCAGCCAGGAAACGCATCCCGACCTGCAGTTCTTCAACGCCCATAAATACATCTTTTGGTACGCGTTGCACCAGATTTTCGTCGTAATTGCCGTACGCTTCGTTAGCACCGACATGAACGTCAAAACGGTCGCCGACATCGTGACCTTCTAATGCTTTTTCCAGACCTGCGATCAGAGAACCATGCCCATGCAGATAGTCCAACGGTGCACTCACCGGAGACTCATCAACCAAAACACCGTCTTCTGTACGTACCTGGTAAGCCAAGCTGACTACCAAGTCTTTTGCTACTTTCATGATATCTCCTACCGTTGGAAACTAAATCGGTGAAGATTGTATCGGAAATCTTCCTCAGTGTACCCTCCAGCATGAAAAATCACGGCAGATAACACTATTCTGGATGAAAAATACCGATCACTTGCTCCTGTGCGCGAACGTGTTTCTCAACCTGTTGTTCGGTCTGGCGCTGATGATGCTTACACTTGACGCACTCTACCACTTCAACCTGATCTTCGCGCCACACCATCAGTGAATCCATAGCGTTACAACTTGGGCAAACTGCCCCGGCGATAAATCTTTTACGTGTTGCAGACATCATTAAGCTCCGGGTTAATCCACCATTGGCTGTATAACCGCCAGTGATGCGAGGGGTTCGTCTAGTCTTCATCCCAGCCGTCGAACTGTCGTTTTTCTTTTTGCATTTCGCGGTGGAAAAGTTCTTCCAGTTCACGCCGTGCTTCTTTAACGCGCGAGATCTGCGCCACATCGCCCTGATGCGGTGGCATTAACTCTCGCAACATGCGCATATCCAACCGGCGGAAGTGCTGCTGCGCACGATACGCCTGATGAGGATGCATGCCCAACTCAGTCAATGTTTTACGCCCCAGTTCAAGCGCACTGGAAAACGTTTCTCGGCTGAACTGTTTTACACCAGCCTGCAACAGTTCGTGCGCTTCCACACGGCCGCGAGCCCGCGCCAGAATTGAAAGGTTTGGGAAATGCGTCTGGCACAAATGAACAACGGCCATCGTATCTTCAGGCTCGTTGCAGGTAATAACGATAGATTTAGCCTTCTCAGCACCTGCCGCACGTAACAGTTCCAACTCGGTTGCGTCTCCGTAATACACCTTATAGCCATAGCGGCGTAGCACGCCAACCGCACTGACGTCACGCTCAAGCACGGTAATACGCATCTTATTAGCCATCAGCAAACGGCCAACCACCTGCCCGAAACGGCCAAAACCAACAATAATTACCTGGGGATCGTCGTCCTCAACATGGGGCTTCTCTTCATGTTCATCCTGAGCGTTGTAGCGACGAGCGAGAATACGGTCGATTATCTGCATCAGCAGCGGTGTCGTCATCATAGAAAGTGTCACCACCACCGACAACAGTGCCAGCTGTTTTGCATTCAGCACATGCTGAGCTGACGCTGCCGAGAACAAAACGAAGGCAAACTCCCCGCCTTGACTCAGCACACCAGAAAACTGCGTGCGTACGGCACTACGTAAACCAAAGACGCTCGCCAGCGAGTACAAAACGCCTGACTTGACGGCGACCAGAACCAACACCCCCAAGAGCACTTGCGCCAGATGGGTGTAGAGCACGCCCATATTCAAGGCCATGCCTACCGAGATGAAAAACAGCCCGAGCAGCAACCCTTTGAAAGGTTCGATGGCAATTTCCAACTCGTGGCGATATTCACTCTCCGCTAACAGCACTCCGGCGATAAATGTGCCCAATGCCATCGACAGCCCCAGGGTTTCCATAAACAGCGCCGCCCCCAGCACAACCAGCAGCGCAGCAGCGGTGAAGATCTCCCGCACACCAGATGAGGCGATATAACGAAACAGAGGACGTAACAGAAAGCGGCCACCAATCAGCATGCCAGCGAATGCCGCAACCTTGATGGCAATATCGGCCCAATCGTCGCTGTTACCAGCACCTCCGGCCAAGATGGGGATGAGTGCCAACGCCGGGATCACCGCCATATCCTGAAATAGCAACACAGAAAAGCCGAGCTGGCCCCCTTCATTGCGGTTCATGCCCTTTTCACGCATCAGTTGCAGCGCCATGGCCGTTGACGACATCGCCAGGCCAATACCGCCAATCACCGCGGCCTGCCAGGCAAAATGGCTGAAGTAAAGCAGCGTTCCCATCACTGCAGCGGTGATCAACACTTGCCCGGCACCAACACCGAAGATCGAGCGACGCAGTTGCCACAGCTTGGCCGGATTCAGCTCCAACCCAATGATAAACATCAGAAACACGACACCAAGCTCGGAGAAATGCAGGATTTCATCGACATCGCGAATAAACCCCAACCCCCAAGGGCCGATGGCAATCCCGGCAATCAGGTAACCTAAAACCGCCCCTATACCCAGGCGGCGGGCGATGGGCACGGTCACCACGGCCGCAAACAGGAACAACAGTATGGCACTGATCAGCGCTGAGCCTTCCATCACAGTCTCCCCTTGTGCGGTAAAGGATGACGTAGCCAATCTTCATAGGCATCGGCATGGCTACTCAGCACTTCCGGTTTCTGGCGGCGAGCCCAGTACACCACCATCGGCGTTAACCAGTGCATATGACACATGGCTGCGGTGAGTTCAAAAGGGCGCAGAATATCTTCGATTGAATAGCGGTTATAACCCCCAGTACTGTATGCCCCCGCAGGATCCCCGGTAGTGATCACCGAACGCCAGTATTTACCTGCCAGCGCATTGCCGCCAATACCGCTGGCAAAGCCACGGGTCAGCACACGATCTATCCACTCCTTCAATAAAGCCGGGCTGCTATAGGTATATAAGGGGTGTTGAAACACAATAATCTGATGGTCACGCAACAACTGTTGTTCATGCTGGATATCAATAAAAAAGTCAGGATAGTGCGCGTATAAGTCGTGCACGGTAACATGTTCCAATTGCTGTGCCGGCTTTAACAAAACCCGATTCGCTACCGAGTTCTGGGATTCCGGATGGGTATACAGCAGCAAAACCTTAGGTGGCTGCGACATCATTCCCCTCCAAAGCGTCGTCAGGCTGGTAGATTTCCGTTACCATGCAACGCAAAGACTAATTATTAGGGCAGCATAAAACCGTGTTCTTCAAGCTGCTGCGTTATTGGCTGTACTCCCTTACTTAAGTAAGCACGTGAGAATGCAACAATTTACCGCACAACCGCAACTTGAAAGAAATTGGTGAGTGTCCTGTTAATGTAAACCGATTCCAATTTAACATACTCTAAACATACGGCGCTTTATGATTGTATTTTCCTCGCTACAAATCCGACGCGGTACTCGCGTCTTGTTGGACAACGCCACTGCGACGGTTAATCCAGGTCAAAAAGTTGGCCTGGTGGGCAAGAACGGTTGTGGTAAATCGACACTATTAGCACTGCTAAAGGGTGAAATCGCCGCAGATAGCGGGAGTTATACCTTCCCTGGCAATTGGGCATTAGCCTGGGTTAATCAGGAAACACCAGCATTGGATGTGCCTGCCATTGAGTATGTTATTGATGGCGATCGCGAATTTCGTCAGCTCGAAGCTGAATTGCAACTGGCAAACCATAACGACGACGGCCATGCCATCGCCACGCTGCACGGCAAGCTTGATGCTATCGATGCCTGGACCATCCGCGCCCGTGCCGCCAGCCTGCTGCACGGTTTAGGTTTTTCCAATGAGCAGTTACTCAACCCAGTACGCGCGTTCTCCGGTGGTTGGCGTATGCGCCTCAATCTGGCACAGGCTCTGGTTTGCCGTTCTGATTTACTGTTACTCGACGAACCGACCAACCACCTGGATCTGGATGCGGTTATCTGGCTGGAACGCTGGTTGAAAAACTATCCGGGCACGTTGGTACTGATTTCGCACGACCGGGACTTTCTCGACCCGATTGTCGACAAAATCCTGCATATCGAGAATCAGACCATAAACGAGTATACCGGTAACTATTCCTCGTTCGAGCGCCAGCGTGTTACCAAGCTGGCACAACAACAGTCGCTCTATCAAAGCCAGCAGGAGAAAGTAGCCCACCTGCATAGCTATATTGACCGTTTCCGTGCCAAGGCCTCCAAAGCCAAGCAGGCACAGAGCCGTATCAAGATGCTGGAACGCATGGAGCTAATTGCCCCTGCACATGTTGATAACCCCTTCAGCTTTAGCTTCCGCGAACCGGAGAGCCTGCCAAACCCGCTGCTGCGCATGGAGAAAGTCAGTGCTGGATACGGTGATAAAGTGGTCCTGCAGTCGATCAAGCTCAATCTGGTGCCAGGTTCACGCATTGGTTTGCTGGGCCGTAACGGTGCCGGTAAGTCGACCCTGATTAAATTACTGGCTGGCACCCTGCCATCACTGAGCGGTGAAGTTGGGCTGGCAAAGGGCATAAAACTGGGCTACTTCGCGCAGCATCAGTTGGAGTTCCTGCGCGCTGATGAATCACCGTTGCAGCATCTGAGCCGCATTGCGCCGCGAGTGTTGGAACAGCAGCTACGTGATTATCTCGGCGGCTTCGGTTTTCAGGGCGATAAAGTTACCGAGGTTACCGAGCGTTTTTCAGGTGGTGAAAAGGCGCGGCTGGTTCTGGCGTTAATCGTCTGGCAACGGCCCAACCTACTGCTGCTCGATGAACCAACCAACCACCTGGATCTGGATATGCGCCAGGCGTTGACTGAAGCACTGATCGACTTTGAAGGCGCTTTAGTGGTCGTTTCGCACGACCGTCACTTGCTTCGTTCCACTACCGACGATCTTTATCTGGTGCATGACGGCCAGGTAGAACCGTTTGAGGGCGATCTGGACGATTACCAGCAGTGGCTTAGCGACTTGCAAAAACAGCAGGCTCAGCAGGATGCCCCATCGAAGCAGGATAACGGTAACAGCGCGCAAGCGCGTAAAGATCAGAAGCGCCGTGAAGCCGAGTTCCGTGCACAAACCCAGCCGTTACGTAAACAGATCGCCAAGCTGGAACAGCAAATGGACAAGCTGGGGGCCGAGTTGGCGGCAGTGGAAGAACAACTGGCTGATTCAGCGTTGTATGACATCAACCGGAAAACCGAATTGACCGAATGCCTGCAAAAGCAGAGCGAGGCCAAATCTGCTTTGGAAGAGACAGAAATGACCTGGCTGGAGGCGCAGGAGCAGTTGGAAAACCTGACTCAGGCATTTGAATCAGAGAGTTAAACCTGATACTCAACCGCAGGAATAACTTTTGCATCCCATTCACCTTGCCATGCAAGGTGAATTTATTATTGCTGATAAACAACCATCCCCAGTTTATAAACCGATCTCTCCCCTCAGGAAAATGCATGCATAACCGCCCAGTAACGTGCGATCACCTTTGAGTTCGCAGAACAATTCACCGCCCCGCGCCGATAGCTGCCTGGCATGTAAAACGTGGCGGCCAAGACGCGCCGTCCAATAAGGCATCAGCGTACAGTGAGAAGAGCCCGTTACCGGGTCTTCACTGCGATCCAGAGAGAAGTAACGCGAGACAAAATCAACTTCATCGCCCGGCGCCGTCACGATCACGCCACAGCCAACATTGTCGATCAACTCGGGGATGTCTGGCTGCAATGCTTTTACCTGCCCTTCATTAGCCAATACCACCATCATCGACCTCGCTTGCCATACTTCCAGCGGTTGGGCACCGAGTAACGTTGCTAATAGCGCTGGTTCGGCTACTTTCTGCGGTGGACGAGAAGGGAAATCAAGGATCAGACGTTCACCGTCTGCAGCATCACGTTTTACATATAACTCACCGCTGGCGGAGCGGAAACGGATATCACTCTGCGCCGGATTTATCACGTTTAGCAAGACATGAGCGGTGGCGAGCGTGGCGTGTCCACAGAGATCAACCTCGCGCGTTGGCGTAAACCAGCGGATCGCATGCATATCACCATCTTCCCAAACAAAGCTGGTTTCCGGCAGGTAGAGCTCGTTGGCAATAGCTTGCATTTGCGCCGTATCCAAGGGGTGTTTCAGCAGACAAACTCCCGCAGGATTACCGCGCAGCCCGTCACCGATAAAAGCATCAACGTGAAAATAATTCTCGTCCATCTGCGTTCCCTTAATGCCAAATCAGTAATACACAGGCCGCGGTTAACAGCCCCATCGAAACGTTAAAGATAACCCAGGCTTTCTTACTACGCAGCAGACGACCAATCACCGTGCCAAATCCTAACCAGATGACTCCGGCCACCATATTTACGGCAAAAATGCCGAAGGCGATTGCCAGAATAGAGTGATTGTATTTATCCCCCGCCAGGCTAAAACTCGCCACCGCCCCCAATGCCATTAACCAGGCTTTTGGGTTGAGGAACTGCAACAGCCATCCTTGATAAAGGCGAATAGGCTTTGGCGGTGCCGCATCTGTTTCCAGCTTTTCATAGGCTGCGGTAGCCACTTTCCATGCCAGCCATAGCAGATAGAGGCTACCGAGGATCTTCAGGATCAGGTGCAAGGAGGGATAAATCAGGATCAATCCCCCGACGCCAAAGGCCACCAGCAACAAAATACTTTGCATACCCAACATAATGCCAATCATCAGCCACAACGAACGCATAAAACCAAAATTGGCACCAGAAGTAGTGAGCAGCATGTTATTTGGGCCCGGCGTGATTGCCGCAACCCATAAGAAGCCTAGCATCGAAAGAAATAAACTCAGTTCCATGAGGTGGGTGCTCCTCACCCAAATGTTTTTTTTGCAGTATGATTGTTCACATTGGATATTGAAGCTAACAGTGCGGTATTGATCACACAATAGCCGCCAACAAGAATTTTCTTCAACTATGAATGAATCCTTCCGTCCCATGACTGGGGCCAGTAATCCACATCTGCAAACCCTGCTGCCACGGCTGGTTCGTCGTCGTGTCATGTTGAAACCATTCTGGCAACGGTTGGAATTGCCCGATGGCGATTTTGTCGATCTGGCCTGGAATGAAGATCCCTATTTGGCGCGCAATAAACCACGCGTCGTGCTATTTCATGGGTTGGAGGGTAATTTTTACAGCCCTTATGCCCACGGGCTGCTCAATGCGTGGCGCGAAAAGGGTTGGCTGGGGGTGATCATGCATTTTCGCGGCTGCAGCGGTGTTCCCAATCGCAAACAACGCATCTATCACTCCGGTGAAACAGAAGATGCCCGTTTTTTCCTGCGATGGTTGCGAGGAAGCCTTGGTGAAGCACCCACCGCAGCGGTCGGCATTTCTCTTGGCGGCAATATGCTGGCTTACTATCTGGCACAACAGGGGGATGACAGTCTATTACAGGCGGCAGTGATCGTCTCTGCACCGCTGATGTTGGAACCGTGTTCCATACGAATGGAACAGGGGTTTTCCCGCGTTTATCAGCACTACCTTCTGGGCCAGCTTAAGCAGAACGCGGCGCGTAAACTACTGTATTATCCAGGTACGCTGCCGCTCAATCTGCCACAGTTAAACAAATTACGGCGCATCCGCGAATTTGATGAAGTGATAACCTCGCGCATTCACGGTTTCAGTAATGCTGTTGATTATTATCGCCGTTGCAGTGCCTTACCTCTGTTGCCGCAGATCACCACGCCATTGCTGATCATTCATGCTAAAGACGATCCCTTTATGACAGATGAGGTGATCCCGGATTTCGCCAGTCTGCCAGCCAATATCGAATATCAGTTGACGGAATGTGGCGGTCACGTTGGCTTTGTTGGCGGCACATTAAAAAAACCACAAATGTGGCTGGAATACCGTATTCCATCCTGGCTTTCCCCTTTCTTGGAATCGACAACGTGATTATCCCCTGGCAAGAGCTTGAAAAAGAGACCCTGAATAGCCTGATCGAATCCTTTGTCCTGCGTGAAGGAACCGACTATGGCGAGCATGAGCGCACGCTGGAGCAAAAGGTAGGAGATGTGCACCGACAGTTAAAAAGTGGTGAGGTGGTTCTGGTGTGGTCGGAGTTGCATGAGACTATTAATCTGATGCCTCGTGGGCAGATACGAGCCGGGCAAGAAGATATTTAGTCGACTTCAGGCCTATGACTGGCACAAAAAATCAGGTAACAATGGATTATTGCCAACCAAGGCGCGCACAGGGTCACGGGGAAAAGGTCACCACAGCCTGACTCACGCGTACTAAATTCGGAGTGACTTACAACTATGTCTGCCAAGCATCCTATTATCGCGGTAACCGGCTCCAGCGGTGCCGGGACTACCACCACCAGCCAGGCTTTCCGCAAAATTTTCCAACAGCTAAACATCCGTGCTGCTCAGTTGGAAGGCGATAGTTTCCATCACTTTACCCGGCCGGAAATGGATGCTGCCATCCGTAAAGCGCGCGATTTAGGTCGCCATATCAGCTACTTCGGCCCGGAAGCCAATAATTTTGGCCTGCTTGAGCAAAGCTTTATCCAATATGGCAAAGACGGCACTGGTCGTTCTCGCAAATATCTGCACACCTACGATGAAGCGGTGCCCTACAATCAGGTTCCAGGCACTTTCACTCCCTGGGAACCCTTGCCGGTTCCAACTGACGTGTTGTTTTATGAAGGCTTGCATGGTGGGGTAGTGACAGATCGCGTCGATGTGGCTAAACATGTTGATCTGCTGGTTGGCGTGGTTCCAATTGTGAACCTCGAATGGATCCAGAAGCTGGTGCGTGACACCGGTGAACGTGGCCACTCGCGTGAGGCGGTGATGGACTCCGTGGTGCGTTCGATGGAAGACTACATTAACTTTATTACCCCCCAATTCTCGCGCACCCACATCAACTTCCAGCGCGTTCCGACGGTGGATACCTCCAACCCGTTTGCCGCTAAAGCCATTCCTTCACTGGATGAAAGCCTGGTGGTGATCCATTTTCGCGGTTTAGATCAGATCGACTTCCCCTACCTGTTAGCCATGCTGCAGGGATCGTTTATTTCACATATTAATACGCTGGTCGTGCCGGGGGGCAAAATGGGGCTGGCAATGGAGTTGATCATGGCTCCACTGGTCCAGCGGTTATTGGAAGGCAAGAAGATAGAATAACAACCTTGTTTGGCGCGGTTTATTACCGCGCCAAACGTCGTTAACGCATCAGCAAACGGCGAATAAAGCCGACGTGCAGTTGCACCCCGATCAGTAATGCCGCCTCATCCAGTTTAAACCTGGGATTATGTACACCGTAAGTTGCACCAATCGCTTCATTACCGCTACCGATAAACAGGAAACACCCTGGCACTTTCTCCTGATAAGAGGAGAAATCCTCACTGCCAAACATCGGTGTTGTCATTTCCCGCAATGCTTGCGGCCCCACGGTTTCGGCAATCACCTCACGCGCAATGGCGCACGCGTCCGGATGGTTATTACCGATGGTGTAACCACGCGTCCAACTCACCTTGTAGCTGGCACCATGAGCCTGGCTGATCCCAGCGATGGTTTGTTCAACCAACTGCGGCACCCGCTCGCGTACCTCCCGATTATGGGTACGCAAAGTGCCTGCCAGCCTGACGCTGTCAGGAATGACGTTATAGCTGTCGCCTCCTTGGAAAGTGGCCACCGTCAGGACAGGGACATTCAACGGATCCAACTTACGCGCAACAATCTGCTGCAATGCGGTGACGACTTCTGCACCAATAGGGATGGGGTCGATACACAAGTGGGGCATCGATCCGTGGCCCCCTTTTCCCTGCAGCACGATATCGAAGTTATCACTGGAAGCACTGAAAACGCCCGGTTTTAAAGCCACTTCACCGGTAGGGAAGTTTGGCATCACATGCAGGCCGAAGATCATCTTCACACCATCCAGTACGCCCAGATCCACCAACTGCTGCGCGCCCCCCGGCGGTACCTCCTCAGCATGTTGGAAGATAAAACGCACGGAGCCCTGTAACCGGGATTGTAACTGGCATAGTACCCTGGCCGCCCCCAGAAGCATCGCGCTATGGGCATCGTGGCCACAGGCGTGCATCACCCCTGGCCGCGTCGAGCAAAAGGGTTCGTCGTTTTCTTCCTGGATTGGCAAGGCGTCAATGTCAGCACGCAAGGCAAAACATGGCCCCGGTGCAGCCCCCTGCAATTCGGCAACCACGCTATTCGGGGTAGGACGGGTTAGGGTTAATGGGCCAAAACTGGCGAGTTGCTCGGCAATATAATCGGCTGTCTGCGCCTCATGGAAAGATAACTCTGGATGAGCATGCAGATGACGACGCCAGTTCAGGACCTGCTGTTCAACATCAGCTATCAACTGTTCAATATTCATTCTCGTACTCCTCAATTCAATATCGGCTGGCGTGACTGACTCGCCAGTGGCAGGATCACTAACCCAGAAACCACCATGGCGAGTGCCAAAAAGATAAACGTCGACATGTAATCGTGACTTAGGGTGATCAAATAGCCCATGGCAATCGGCGCAACAAATCCCCCCAGGGTGCCGCCGGTGTTGATCAGCCCCATTGCGGCCCCCATTACTTCCGCAGGCAGGCGTTTCATAGGTAAGGTGAAAACCGTGACAAATGACGCCATCAGAAACACATAGCTCAGGAACAAGAACAGGCTTGCGGCCAGTGGCGATTCGCTGGTAAACACCAGCCAGATGCAGATTGCGCTAAGTAGGGAACTCATACAGATCACCATTGGCTCACGCCCTTGCAGATAACGCCCCACCAACCAGCCGGTGCCGAGGGAAGAGATCCAGATCCCCAAACCACCGGCAGCCACCACCATGCTGGAAACACCGATCGGTAGCCCGCGTTGCTGGACCAGAAATTTCGGTAACCAAGCCATCAAACCGTAAGACGGGATGTTGATGCAGAAGATCGCCACAAATAGCAGCAACACTATCGGGCTTTTCAACAAGGCTTTATAGCTGGCCCCGGTTGCACCGGGCTGGGTGCGCTCAGCCTGAGGCGGGTTGGGCACCAGCCACAAGATACAGGCGGCAATCGCGAATGCCAGCAGGCCAAGAGCCGAGAAGGAACCGCGCCAACCAATATGATCCAGACAATAAACTGCGACTAGCGGCCCAGCGGTCATCGCCAACCCGGCGGAGGAAAGCAGGATCGATTGCGCAAAGGTGCGTTGTTCTAGCGAGAAATTCGCCACTACGGCTTTGGCGCAAGAGCAAGGGTAGCCAGAGTGGCCAATACCGGAAAGGAAACGGAACGTCACCAGCAGCCCCAGGCCGAACCCCAGAATGCCGAAGCACAGCGCAAACCCGCCAAGCAGCAGTAGCGAACTGCACAGGACTTTCTTGAAGCCAAAACGGTCATTAAGCCAGCCTGCCGGTATCTGGAACAATGAGTAGGCCAGGAAGAACATCCCGGTAATGTATCCCAGTTGCTCAGCCTGCAGATTGAACTCACGTTCAATAGGTAACAGTGCAAAACCCATTACGGTTTTATCGATGTAAACCACGACATAACCCACAAACAGCAAAAAAATCATTAGTGAACGACTTTTCATCGCTGGTATTCCTTTAAGTTATCACTAAGACCTCCCCCATCCTGGCGGGCTTGTTTTGATAGTGTGATCCAGGTCACTTTATAACCTTAAATAACAATCACTTATATCAATACCTTAGAAACTATAGGCTTTTACCATGTTGCATAAGATACAATTTTTTAAGTAGTGATAGCTTTTGCTGATAGGGGCAGGAATGGGGTATTTACCAAAATTACAGCAACTTAAAGTGTTCCAACAGGTGATCCGTAGCGGCAGCATTCGCGGCGCGGCGCGTGCCCTGGGGCAGTCCCAGCCAGCGGTAAGCCGCACTATTCGCGAATTGGAACAAGTGCTGGAAACCCAGTTGATCATTCGTAGTAGCCAGGGGATGACGCTGACCGAAACGGGCCGGGCGTTCGCTCTGCGAATGCAGCTGATTCTGGAAGAACTACAGCGTGCCACCGATGAGATCCAGCAGTTGAACCAGCATTCGCAGGGCAGCGTTGCGGTGGGATGTTCTTCTTTACTGGCTCTAACGGTACTCCCTGAGTTGGTAGAAGAGTTCAAACAGCCATTTCCACAGGCCAATCTGCTGATCCGTGAAGCCCAGATGTCGACCCTACTACCAGCATTACGTGAGGGGCGCCTGGATTTTGCCGTCGGCACCGTTAGTCCGGAACTACCTTTAGAAGATTTGGTGCGCGAGCCGCTGTTCAACGCCCCTTTCTGTATTATTGCCCGCCAAGGGCACCCGCTGGCACAGGCGAAATCACTGGACGAGCTCCGCGAGGCAAAACTGGTATTACCGGAAACCGACATGGGGTATTACCAGCAGCTACAGTCGGTGCTCGGCACCTTCTACCAGCAGCTGCCCCACACGCCCATCCGTTCTGATTCGGTAGCATATGGACTGAGTATGGTACTGGAGGCTGGCTATCTGACTATCGTGGCACGAGCGATGGCGACGCCGCTTTATTTGCAGCATAAGCTGGTGGCATTGCCTATCGACTGTCTGCCGCAGGCACAGTATTGCGTGCTGTACTCGCAAAAATCGCCGCTAACCATCACGGCGCGGCGCTTTCTTGATTTATTGCGCACATACTGCCAGCGTTACCGTTGGTAGGCTCAGGCAATCTCGCGGATTTCAAAGCTATGGGTGACGCTGGCGGCTTTATTCAGCATCAGCGCAACGGAGCAATATTTCTCTGCGGAAAGGTTTACCGCTCGTTCCACGATCTTATCGGTCAGCCCTTTACCCGCGACAATAAAGTGCAGGTTGATATGGGTAAACAGGCGAGGGGCTTCTTCTCGGCGTTCTGATGTCAGTTTTACTTCACAATCAACGATATCGTTACGCCCTTTTTGCAAAATTGACACCACATCGATAGCACTGCAGCCACCCACAGACATCAGTACCATTTCCATCGGACTTGGCGCTTTCTCCCCCGCGTTACCATCCATCAATACCTGGTGACCAGAAGCGGACTCACCCATAAATGTCAGCCCTTCTACCCACTTGACTCTTGCCTGCATTTTGTACTCTCCGGTTTATTTCTGAAAAACAAAGTACGCTTTCGCATAGAAACTGGCAACGGAACCTGATGCTAATCATGCTGAAGCGAGACAACACAAGACACTCGCCTCACTCTGTGCTACAAACAAAGCCGCAATAACTCTTTCCAGGTCACCGATTTCAGGGAAATGTCCAAGGAAAGGCCCCTATATTGGCATGTTAACAGAATGTAGCTTGCAGCACTCCACGCAAGTCAATATGCTAGAACATAAGCGTATTTCTATAACACGCCTCAAAACCTGTTGATAGCCACTAATAATAAACCAGGCTAGAAGCACGTTTTACAGGGAACTCTGACCCCTGTGATACAAGGCAGCGATTACAACAGAGGATAACAGCGAATGGTTCTCGGCAAACCGCAAACAGACCCGACTCTTGAATGGTTCCTGTCTCATTGCCATATCCACAAATATCCATCGAAGAGTACGCTGATTCACCAAGGTGAAAAAGCCGAAACGCTTTACTACATCGTAAAAGGTTCCGTCGCGGTGCTGATTAAGGATGAAGAAGGCAAAGAGATGATCCTGTCCTACCTTAACCAGGGGGATTTCATCGGCGAGCTCGGATTATTTGAAGAAGGCCAGGAGCGAAGCGCCTGGGTGAGAGCAAAAACAGCCTGTGAAGTGGCTGAAATTTCCTACAAGAAATTCCGCCAACTGATCCAGGTGAACCCGGATATTCTGATGCGCCTGTCCGCACAGATGGCAAACCGTCTACAAGTCACTTCAGAGAAAGTGGGTAACCTCGCCTTCCTTGACGTTACTGGCCGCATCGCACAGACCTTGCTGAATCTGGCAAAACAACCTGATGCCATGACCCACCCTGATGGTATGCAGATCAAAATTACCCGCCAGGAAATTGGCCAAATCGTCGGTTGCTCGCGTGAAACCGTCGGTCGTATTCTGAAAATGCTCGAAGACCAAAACCTGATTTCCGCTCACGGCAAAACTATTGTCGTATACGGTACACGTTAATCCTTGAAAACACGGCGCTACAAGGCGCCGTGTCTTTAGCTGCTGAATAGCAAACCATGTGGCGTCGCCTGATCTACCACCCTGAAGTCAATTACGCACTGCGACAAACACTGGTGCTTTGCCTACCCGTGGTTTTTGGATTGCTGATTAGCAACCTGCAGTTAGGGTTACTGTTCTCGCTGGTTCCCGCCTGTTGCAATATTGCTGGGCTAGATACCCCCCACAAACGCTTCTTCAAACGTCTGATCGTTGGTGGTTCGTTGTTCGCCCTCAGCAGTATTTTGCTGCAGCAGGCGCTGCTGTGGCATATTCCGTTGCCTTTACTGATGCTGGGAATGGCATTGTTACTCGGTGTCAGCGGTGAAATCAGCCCACTGCACGCGCGTCTGTTGCCCGCCGCCCTTGTCGCCGCCATCTTCTCACTCAGTATGGCGGGCAGTGTACCCATATGGCATACCCCCTTGCTGTATATCGTAGGCACGGCGTGGTACGGGTTGTTCACCTGGTTCTGGTTCAAGCTGTGGAAAGAGCAGCCGATGCGTGAATCCCTCAGCCAACTCTATATCCAGTTGGCCGACTATCTAGAAGCCAAATACTCACTGCTGACTCAGCACACCGATCCGGAAACCGCTCTACCGCCTTTATTGAAACGCCAACAACAGGTGATGGATCTGATCAGCCTGTTATACCAGCAACTCAACTTCCTGCCCCATGCCAGTAATGTCGAGCAAAAGCGTTTGCAGCGCAGATTCCAGGTCGCGCTCGATCTGCAGGAACACATTACCGTCAGCCTGCACCAGCCGGAAGAGGTACAAAAACTGGTTGAGCAAAGTCAGGCCGAAGCGATTATCCGCCGCAATGCGCAAGTTATCGCAGCGCGCCTGCGCGAAGTGGCTGGCGACATTCTTTATCATCGACGTTCCAAACGCTTTGGTATGAAGAACGAGCTGGCTGCATTGGAAAAAGTCGCCACACAACATGCTGATAAGCCGGTCGGGCAATTCTGCTATTACCACTTCAGCCGCATCGCACGCCTGCTGCGCACTCAGCGCCCACTTTATCGCCGTGACCTGATGGTCAATCAGTCGCGGTTACCGTTCTGGCCTGCGGTGGTGAGTTATCTTTCACCCAAATCCAACGCCTTGCGAAATGCGACCCGGCTGGGGGTGATACTCGCCGTCGGCAGCAGCCTGGGGATGATTTTCAATCTGCCAAAACCCTATTGGATCTTACTGACCATCATGCTGGTCAGCCAGAACGGCTACAACGCCACGCGGGTGAGGATCCAACACCGTGCGCTTGGCACGGTGGCCGGGTTAGTGATTGCAGCAGGGTTGTTACAGTTACAACTGCCGGAGACGGTGACGCTGTGTATCATGCTGGTAGTCACCCTCGTGGCTTATCTGGTTCTACGTAAAAACTACGGGCTGGCGGTGATCGGTTTCACCATTACCGCAGTCTACACGTTGCAAATTTTAGCCCTCAACGGCACTCATTTCCTGGTGCCTCGGCTGATAGATACGCTCATCGGCTGCGTGCTGGTATTTGGCGGTACAATCTGGCTGTGGCCGCAATGGCAGAGTGGGTTGCTGCGTAAAAATGCGCATCAGGCGTTGGAGCATGACCAAACGGCGTTACGCTTGTTACTAGAGGAACCGGATGCCGCCCAATTGGCCTATGCACGAATGTCGGTTAATCAAGCGCATAACACCCTGTTTACCTCTCTCAATCAGGCGATGCAGGAGCCGGGGTTCAAATCAGATTATCTGGCAGATATGCGGTTATGGATCACCCACAACCAGTTTATTGTCGAACATCTGAATGCGATGACCATTCTGGCACGCGAGCACTATATGCTGACGCCAAAGCTGGCTGAGGAATATCTGCAAAGTTGTGAGATTGCGCTACAAAGTTGCCAGCAGCGCTTGGAGTATGACGGCCCGAACACCAGTAGCAGCATCATGCAGTTGCCAGATTTGCACCCAGATATGCCAATAACCGAAATGGAGCGCCACTTGCGGCGCATACTTTCACACCTGGGCGTGATGCATACCATTTCGTCACTGGCCTGGCGCCAACGCCCACACCATGGGATTTGGTTAAAACGCAGACTACGTGACGGCTGACATATACCTGCCGATTTTCAATATAGTAGAGGCCACACCTGATATTCAGCCTCCACAGAGACACTAGGCTGTGCCCCTTAACTGGACGCGAGCGCCGCTGGCGGTCATTTGTACGCAGAGCAAGGCGTGAGCCGTGAGGTTTGGTGGACCAAATAAGCGGCGAATAACGCAGCAATGCTTACAAATGGCCCCAACCCTGCGGGTCGCGCCCCAAAAGCCCATCCTCTGCGTTGTCGGGCTTGAACAGAGGGCCACTCTACTCTGCGCCCTCCGCCTTGATAATGGGCTTTTGGGTCTGCGACGGCACCACGGACAGTTAAGGGATACAGCCTAGGCGTTAATCACATCCTGCACAGCCAACTCAAACAGAGCCATGCCTTCTTCGATATCTTCCAGCTCCACCACCAACGAAGGAGCGAAGCGGATCACGTCTGGCCCGGCATTGAGGATCATCAAGCCACGCGCGGCAGCGGCGGTCAGGAAATCACGAGCCTTACCGCGATATTCGGCTTTCAGCTCTGCGCCGATCAACAACCCCAAGCCACGAATATCACTGAAAACACCGTACTTTCTGTCTATTTTCTGCAGAGCCTGCACAAATACCCCGTGCCGATGCTCAATGCCGTTTAACACTTCCGGCGTATTGATAACATCAAGTGCCGCCTCAGCCACCGCACACGCCAGCGGGTTTCCACCATAGGTAGTGCCATGAGTACCCACCTGCATCACAGAAGCAATCTCTTCGGTAGTCAGCATCGCACTCACCGGGAAACCACCGCCTAACGCTTTTGCTGTGGTCAGAATGTCTGGCGTAACGCCTAAGTGCATATAGGTAAACAGCTTACCACTACGGCCCATACCGCTTTGTACTTCATCGAACACCAGCAGAGCCTGGTATTGGTTACACAGTTCACGCACACCTTTGAGGAACGCCATCTCCGCGACGGTGATCCCTCCTTCCCCCTGGATCGGTTCCATCACCACCGCACAAGTGTGATCGTCCATCACCGCTTTGACCGCAGCGAGATCGTTAAAGGGAACATGCACAATATCAGCGGGTTTCGGCCCAAAACCATCAGAGTATTTCGGCTGGCCACCCACTGAAACGGTAAACAGGGTACGGCCATGGAAAGCGTTATGAAACGCAATGATTTTTGTTTTGTAAGGGCTGTGACGGGTTACAGCATAATGGCGTGCCAGCTTGAATGCAGCTTCATTAGCTTCTGCCCCCGAGTTGGCAAAAAACACCCGGTCGGCAAAGGTGGCAGCGATCAGTTTGCTGGCCAAACGCAGCGCAGGCTCATTGGTGAACACATTACTGGTGTGCCACAGGGTTTCGCCTTGCTGCTTTAATGCGGCCACCAGCGCAGGATGGCAGTGCCCAAGCGCCGTCACTGCGATACCGCCAGAGAAGTCGATATACTCTCTCCCCTGCTGATCCCATACACGGCTGCCCTTGCCTTTCACCGGTACAAACTGAGCGGGTGCATAGACAGGCAGAATAACCTGATCGAAGGTGCTTCGGTTTACAGACAGTTTCTCGGACATCAGCGCTCCAGGCGAATAGACACTAAGTGAAAATATAATCACAAAATATGCATAAAAAACCAATAAAGAGCAAACCCAAATCTCTTTCAGCAGCGAAAAAATCCTAACCGACTAACTTTTAAGGAAATTATCCAGCAGTTGATGCCCTTGCTCGCTGAGGATACTTTCAGGATGGAATTGAACCCCCTCCAGTGCCAACGTTCGGTGGCGAATGCCCATGATTTCATCCTGCTCATTATCACGCAGGCTCCAGGCCGTAACCTCAAAACAGTCAGGCAAGGTGGCGGCATCGAGCACTAGTGAGTGGTAACGCGTCACTGTCAGTGGGTTATTCAGGCCGGTAAATACCCCTTGGTTGCTATGGTGGATACAGGAAGTCTTACCGTGCATCACCTGGCGTGCGCGAACGACATCGGCACCAAACGCCTGCCCTAAAGCCTGATGCCCAAGACAGACGCCGAGTATCGGCAGCTTGCCTGCAAAATGACCAATAGCCTCCAGTGAGATCCCCGCTTCGTTTGGGGTACAAGGTCCGGGTGAGATCACTAAATGCTGCGGAGCCAGCCTTTCAATATCGGCCAGTTGCAATTCATCATTGCGCTTCACCAACACCTCGGCCCCCAATTCGCAAAAATACTGGTACAGGTTGTAGGTGAAGGAGTCGTAGTTATCGATCAGCAGTAGCATGGTAAACTTATCCTACTGACCAATGGATAATTCTTGGATACAACCTGTTCTGGGTGTCGGTAGGCCATTGTTTGACTCAGCTCACATAGAGAATGGGCGTATTCTTTCATAGACCGAGGCATTGTCAAACCAGCCGCTTTTCGGGTAGCCCATTAGCCACGCAGTCCCAGCTCTTCTTTCAGCGATTTGAGATAACGGCGGCTAACTGGCACCGGTTCGCCGACAGGCATAATCATTTCTGCTGAGCCACTTTCATCAAAACGGATCTCCTTCACCAGCTCAAGGTTGACCAGGTACTGCCGATGGCAGCGCACCAGCGGTGTGCGGTTTTCCAACGTACGCAAGGTAAGTTCAGTAAAACACTCCATGCCATCATTACGGACCACATACACGCCGGTCGAGCGGGATCGGATGGCGATCACCTCATCAAAGCGCAACAGATAGATGCGGCTATGGCCGGTACAGGGGATATATTTCAGATAGCCTGCGCTCTCCTCCAACGCGGCAATATTTTGCGGCGTGCGGCTTTGACGCAAACGCTGCAGCGTTTTATTCAGCCGATTTGGTTCTGCCGGTTTCAGCAAGTAATCGAACGCATGTTCTTCAAAAGCCTGTACGGCGTACTCGTCATAAGCCGTGAGGAATACGATATACGGCATGCTGCTTGGATCAAGCATACCGACCATTTCCAGCCCGTTGATGCGCGGCATTTGAATATCCAGAAATACTACGTCTGGCCGCAGACGGTTAATCTGGCTGATGGCTTCAATCGCGTTGGCACACTCGCCCACAATAGTGATGCCTTCTTCTTCCTCAAGCAGATGGCGCAGGTTTTCACGGGCGGAAGGTTCGTCATCAACAATCAAAACGCTCAACATTATGCAACCCTCGCCAACGGCACATTAACGGTGATACAGGTAAAAACCTCGGGTTCACAAACGACCTGCACGCCGTAATCCTCGCCATAGCGCACGCGTATGCGCCTATCCACCAGGTTCATCCCCAACCCGCTACCATCCTCCTGTTTACGAAACAACCCGGCATTATCTGTGACCTGCAACAATAAATGTTCTCCTTCCAATCGAGCGCCAATATCGATACGGCCAACCCCCAGCAAATGCGAAGTTCCGTGCTTGATGGCATTTTCAACAATGGGCTGTAGCGAGAAGGCCGGTAAGCTGACCGAAAGCAACTCTTGCGGCAGCGAGACCGTAATCTCCAATCGATCGGCAAAACGCGCTTTTTCAATCTGCAGGTAAGCATTCACATGCTCAATTTCATCTGCCAGACTCACTTCATCATCTGAACGCTTAAGATTTTTGCGAAAGAAAGTGGAGAGATACTGCACCAGTTCGCAGGCCCGGTCACTGTCGCGACGGATCACGGCAACCAGCGTATTGAGTGCGTTGAACAAGAAATGGGGGTTAACCTGAGCGTGCAACAGTTTGATTTCCGACTGCGCCAGCAGCTGTTTATGGCGTTCATATTGGCCGGCCATGATTTGTGCAGACAGCAGGCTGGCGATCCCTTCCCCCAGAGTTCGGTTGATGGTGCTAAACAGCTTGGTTTTGGGTTCATACAACTTGATAGTACCAATCACTCGCTGGTTTTCTCCACGCAGCGGGATCACCAGTGTCGAACCCAATTTACAAACGGCATTGATGGAGCAACAGTAAGATAGCTCGTTACCGTCCGCGTAGACCACTTCGTTATTATCGATTGCGCGGTGAGAATGTACCGAAGAGATTGGCGTACCCGGCAAATGATGATCGTCGCCGATCCCAATGAATGCCAGCAGCTTGTCACGATCGGTGATCGCCACTGCGCCAATACCCAGTTCCTGATAAATCACCTTGGCAACCTTCATACTGTTTTCCTGGTCAAACCCCTGACGCAGAATACCTTCAGTACGTTCAGCAATCTTGAGAGCTTTGGAAGAAAACGCGCTGGTGTATTTCTCAAACATGGCCCGCCTGTCCAGCAGGATCTGCATGAACATGGCCGCCCCCACCGTATTGGCGATCAACATTGGCAACGCAATATGTTCTACCAGTTGCACCGCTTCTGGAAAGGGGCGCGCAACCACCAGGATTATCGCCATCTGCAGCACTTCTGCGGTCAACGCCACGCCCGCCACCAGCAAAGGATTAAACAGCAGATCGATACGCCCACGTCGCATGGCAATGCTGTGTACGACCCCTCCGACCAATCCTTCCGTTACCGTGGATATTGCGCAGGCCACGTCGGTCATGCCACCCAAGGTATAGCGGTGTAATCCCCCGGTCAGCCCGACCAGAAACCCGACAGAAGGCCCCCCCAACAGCCCACCCAATACGGCACCGATAGCGCGAGTGTTGGCGATAGAGTCCTGAATATGTAAGCCGAAATAGGTGCCCATAATGCAGAACACCGAAAAGATCACGTAGCAAAGCAGCTTGTGCGGTAGGCGGATAGTCACCTGCATCAGGGGAATAAACAGTGGCGTTTTACTCAACAAATAAGCAATAACAAGATAAACACTCATCTGCTGAAGCAGCAGCAAAACCTGGCTAAACTCGAACATAACAACAGTGGATCCTGAACAACGGGGGAAAATACAGTGTGCCGGATATCCGGTCTGGGTATAGGCGGGCAATTAAATCATGGGGTACAGAAGAAAACAGTGATACAGGTAAGGCTTCGCGAGGGAAATACTGCCGGCACCTTGCGGAACCGGCACATTCGCTTTATGGCAGCACTTTCGCCGACAGGATCACGATTGGTTTGCTTGGAACGTTCTGGTATGGGCCAACGTTACCAGTAGGTACCTGGGAGATTTTGTCTACCACGTCCATACCTTTCACCACTTTACCAAATACCGCATAACCAAAATCACGCTGGCCATGATCGAGGAAAGCATTATCGGCCACGTTCAGGAAGAACTGGCTGGTAGCGCTGTCTTTATCAGCGGTGCGCGCCATAGAAATGGTACCACGCAGATTACGCAGACCATTATCGGCCTCATTTTTAATCGGTACTTTGGCTGTTTTCTGCTGCATATCTGCAGTGAAACCACCGCCCTGCACCATAAAACCAGGGATCACGCGGTGGAAAATGGTGTTGTTGTAGTAACCGCTGTTCACGTAGTCGATGAAGTTCTTGGTGGACACGGGAGCCTTCTGGCTGTCGAGGGCCAACTCGATATTACCTGCCGAGGTGGTCAGCATGACGTGAGTTTCACCAGCGGCCAATGCCGCGGGTGCCATTGCTGTCATGGAACACAGCGCAACGAAGGTCACTAAAGTACGTTTGAACATGAACAGGTCCTTTCTCTAAGAGACAAACAACGGAAAAGCGCATTAATTCTAAAGAGCTACTCTGAGCAGCGCCAGCCATTTACCAATATTTACCAAATTGCCAGAGACTTCCTAACATGGCCGGTTTTTCCTGCCGACAGTATGATCGCCACACCCATTTTTGCCAAGCCGAACACGCATTATTTGCATGTTTTCTCACCTCAGCGTTTTTTGCGATATCCAGAATTTGGCCGACAATATGATTGAACTTTATCTCCCTCAGGCACAGAAGAAGGCTTGTTAATGAGTTCATTGAAAATCGCTATTGTTGGTGGCGGCAGCAGTTACCCCAAAACTGGTAGAAGGGTTGATCAAGCGCATTAAGAATTGCCGGGGACTAAACTGGCGTTGGTAGATATTGAACCGGGGCGCGAAAAAGTCGAACGCGCCCCTTTCGTTCGCCCAGCGCTCACCAGCGTACACTTCACGATCACCGAGATGGCACACAATCATCACCAGCGATCATTTGAGGGATACAGCTTACATCACAGGAATAAATTATATCATTTCATGTATTGCAGCCAAAAAATGACAACCATCACAAAAACTCTCGTTGGCTATGCTAGGATCCGCACTCTAGGCGTTGCAGCCAGGCTGCAACGGTGAAGCCCGCAACGGGCGGCATCATTGAGCACAGCCACCCTCGCTGTAACTTGCAGGGCAAAGGGTATATACCTCAACAGACATAATCAGGCCTATTACATGAATGACAGCAACCGCATCCGGCTAACATGGATCAGCTTTTTTTCTTACGCGCTGACCGGTGCATTAGTTATCGTCACAGGGATGGTGATGGGAAATATTGCAGACTACTTTAATCTGCCAGTTTCCAGTATGAGCAATACCTTTACTTTCCTTAACGCCGGTATCTTGATTTCGATTTTCCTGAATGCCTGGCTGATGGAGATCATCCCGCTAAAACGTCAGCTAATCTTTGGCTTCATCCTGATGGTGTTGGCAATTGCCGGGTTGATGATTAGCAAAAGCCTGACGATGTTCTCGCTGTGCATGTTTGTACTCGGCGTCGTTAGTGGTATCACCATGTCGATCGGCACCTTCCTGATCACCCATATGTACGCTGGCCGTCAGCGGGGTTCACGTCTGCTGTTTACCGACTCGTTCTTCAGCATGGCCGGGATGATCTTTCCCATTATCGCCGCGACCCTGCTGGCACGCAGCATCGGTTGGTACTGGGTTTATGCCTGCATTGGCGTGCTGTACCTGGTGATCTTTGTGTTGACCCTGTGTTCTGAGTTTCCGGTTTTGGGCAACAAAGGCACAGAAAGCGGCGAACCGGTAGTGAAAGAAAAATGGGGGATCGGCGTACTGTTCCTTTCCATCGCAGCCCTGTGCTATATCCTCGGTCAGTTAGGCTTTATCCAGTGGGTACCAGAATACGCTACCAAATCCTTTGGTATGGATATCAGCCAGGCGGGGAAAGTAGTCAGCGACTTCTGGACTTCATACATGATCGGCATGTGGGTATTCAGCTTCGTACTGCGCTTCTTCGATCTACAACGAATCGTTACCCTACTGGCCGCCTTGGCGACCTTCGCAATGTACCTGTTTATCAGCACCGATAACCCGGACTACCTGGGCTACTACATGCTGGCGCTAGGTTTCGTCTCCAGCGCCATTTACACCACGTTGATTACGCTGGGTTCGCTGCAGACCAAGGTTTCTTCACCGAAACTGGTCAACTTCATTCTCACCTGCGGCACCATCGGCACCATGCTGACCTTCGTGGTTACCGGCCCGATCGTTGCCAAAGGCGGTGCGCACGCCGCGCTGACCACGGCCAACGGCCTGTATCTGGTGGTGTTTGTGATGTGTCTGCTGCTCGGTTTTGTTACCAAACACCGTAGCCATGGGCATAGCGCGCACTAACAAGTTTTAATCAATCTGTCTCAAGGGTTCTGCTCCGTCAGAACCCTTTTTTATTACCTTTTCTACATCTAACGCCGAAAATCAACCTTCTCTTCCTGCGCCAGATACAGCGTTGTTTCCGCAGGTTGGGTGGCAGCAATAACCACACCGTTACGGATCGAATAACGCACCGGCGTCTGGCGGCGTACGGCATCAAATCCGTTTTCCGCTGGCAGGATCACCAGATTGGCACTGTTACCTGCACTCAAACCGTAATCTTCCAGGTGCAGAGTGCGGGCACTGTGGGTAGTGATCAGATTCAATCCGTCATTAATTTGCCCGTAGCCCATCAACTGGCAAACGTGTAACCCCATATGCAGCACCTGCAACATATTGGCGGTGCCCAGTGGATACCAGGGATCAAACACATCGTCGTGACCGAAACAGACATTAATACCCGCCTCCAGCATCTCTTTCACCCGGGTGATGCCCCGCCGTTTGGGGTAAGTATCAAAGCGCCCTTGCAGGTGAATATTCACCAGCGGATTGGCCACAAAGTTGATACCGGACATTTTCAACAGGCGGAATAGCCTTGAGGTATAGGCACCATTGTAAGAATGCATGGCCGTAGTATGACTGGCGGTGACCTTATCGCCCATCGAGTGTGCCAGTGCCAACGCAGCCACGGTTTCGACAAAGCGGGATTGCTCATCGTCAATCTCATCACAGTGCACGTCGACCAAACGATCATATTTCTGTGCCAGCGCAAAGGCCTTATGCAGCGACTCCACGCCGTATTCACGGGTAAATTCAAAATGTGGTATTGCACCAACTACATCCGCCCCAAGCCGTAAGGCTTCCTCTAACAACGCTTCGCCATTGGGGTATGACAAAATCCCTTCCTGCGGGAACGCCACGATCTGCAACGTGACCCAAGGTGCCACCTCTTGCTTGACCTCCAGCATGGCACGCAATGCGGTCAGCGTAGGGTCGGAGACATCAACATGGGTACGCACATACTGGATACCATTGGCAATTTGCCATTTCAGCGTCTGCCAGGCACGTTGTTTGACGTCTTCATGGGTGAGTTGTGCCTTGCGCTCGGCCCAACGTTCGATACCTTCAAACAGCGTGCCTGATTGATTCCAGGCCGGTTGCCCTGCCGTTTGCGTAGTATCCAGATGGATATGCGGCTCAACAAAGGCAGGCAGCGCCAGCCCACCTTGTGCATCCAGAGCATCGCTGCGCTGCACCAGTCCTTCCGGTTGGGGAATGATGTGCGCAATACGCCCCTGCTCGACCGCCAACTGCCATAATCCTTCACGCCCGCTCAGACGCAGATTGTAGATAAACTTCACTGGATTATTCGCCACTTTTCACCTCTGCTTAACCTGCCATGGCCTTAATCATACAGGCTGACAAAGTAACCTGCCGCGTCGCTAATCCCAGATGGGTATTCTTCTCATCAACTGTCTCGATTCAGCTAAAGTTGAATGAAAACCGCAGCTTATAAAATATCGATAAAAATCACACACATACCACCTTAGAGGTATATAGAGACTCGTTTGATTTGTATCAATAAATTGCCGTCAGGGTGGCATAAGGTACGCTCAGGAAATCAGAATTTTGAGGCAAAAATGCGCAGGATCCAACTCGCTGTCATCGGTAACGGCATGGTCGGCCACCGTTTTATCGAAGATCTGCTGGAAAAGGCAGACAAGGACCAGTTTGATATCACTATTTTTTGTGAGGAGCCGCGCATCGCTTACGATCGCGTCCATCTCTCCTCCTATTTCTCGCACCACACGGCGGAAGAGCTTTCACTGGTCCGTGAAGGCTTTTACCAAAAGCACGGCGTCAAAGTGCTGATCGGTGAACGTGCAATCACCATTAACCGGGCGGAAAAAGTCATCCACTCCAATACTGGCCGCACGGTGTATTACGACAAACTGATCATGGCCACCGGCTCTTACCCGTGGATCCCACCGATCAAAGGGGCAGAGAGTCAGGACTGCTTCGTGTATCGCACCATTGAAGATCTCAACGCCATCGAATCCTGTGCTCGCCGTAGCAAGCGTGGTGCGGTGGTCGGTGGTGGCCTACTCGGTCTGGAAGCGGCAGGGGCGCTGAAAAGCCTGGGCGTTGAAACCCACGTGATCGAATTCGCCCCTGTGCTAATGGCAGAGCAGCTCGATCCCATGGGCGGCGATCAGTTACGGCGCAAGATCGAACGCATGGGCGTTAAAGTTCACACCGGAAAGAACACCACAGAGATCGTCAACGGTGGCAAAGCCGCGCGCAAAACCATGCACTTTGCCGATGACAGTGCGTTGGAAGTCGATTTTATCGTGTTCTCCACCGGCATTCGGCCACAAGATAAACTGGCTCGCCAATGCGGGTTGGAAACGGCACCGCGCGGGGGTATTGCGATAAATGACTGCTGCCAGACTTCAGATCCTGATGTTTACGCCATCGGTGAATGTGCCTCTTGGCAGCAACGTACCTTTGGTTTGGTAGCACCTGGCTACAAGATGGCTCAGGTCGCCGCTGACCACCTGCTAAGCCGGGAAAACAGCTTCCAGGGCGCAGACATGAGCGCCAAACTGAAGCTGCTAGGTGTCGACGTGGGCGGAATTGGTGATGCCCACGCACGTACCGAGGGTGCTCGCAGCTACGTCTATCTGGACGAAAGTAAAGAAGTCTATAAGCGTATCGTGGTCAGTGCGGACAATAAAACCCTGCTCGGTGCGGTGTTGGTTGGTGATACCAGTGACTATGGCAATCTGCTGCAACTGGCGCTGAACAACATCGAATTACCGGAAAACCCGGATAGCCTGATCCTGCCAGCTCACGCAGGCAGTAAACCCACCATCGGTGTGGACTCACTACCGGAAACGGCGCAAATCTGTTCCTGCTTTGACGTCAGCAAAGGCGATATTATCAAAGCCGTTAATATGGGCTGCCACACCGTAGCGGCCATCAAATCCGCCACCAAAGCCGGTACAGGCTGCGGTGGCTGTGTTCCGCTGATCACCCAGGTACTGAATGCCGAATTGAGCAAACAGGGCATCGAAGTCAACAATCACCTGTGCGAGCACTTCACCTATTCGCGCCAGGAGTTGTACCACCTGATCCGCGTTGAAGGCATCAAAACCTTTGAAACGCTGCTGGCGAAATACGGTAAAGGTTACGGCTGTGAAGTCTGTAAGCCTACCGTTGGCTCGCTGCTGGCTTCCTGTTGGAATGAATATGTGCTCAAACCGCAGCACACACCGTTGCAGGATACCAACGACAACTTCCTGGGTAACATCCAGAAAGACGGAACCTACTCGGTTATCCCACGTTCTGCCGGGGGGGAAATCACCCCAGACGGCCTGCTGGCCATCGGTCAGATTGCCAGGGAGTATAACCTCTATACCAAGATAACCGGCTCACAGCGTATCGGCATGTTCGGCGCACAGAAAGACGATTTACCAGCCATCTGGGCCAAGCTGATCGCCGCCGGTTTCGAAACCGGCCATGCCTATGCCAAAGCCCTACGCATGGCGAAGACCTGTGTAGGAAGCACCTGGTGCCGTTTTGGTGTCGGTGACAGCGTGGGTTTCGGGGTGCAACTGGAACACCGCTACAAGGGGATCCGCACCCCGCATAAAATGAAGTTTGGCGTCTCGGGTTGTACCCGCGAATGTGCCGAAGCGCAGGGAAAAGACGTCGGTATTATTGCTACCGAGAATGGCTGGAACCTGTATGTTTGCGGGAACGGCGGGATGAAACCGCGTCATGCGGACCTGCTGGCTGCCGATCTCGACAATGCTACGCTGATGCGCTATCTCGACCGCTTTATGATGTTCTATATCCGTACCGGCGACAAATTGCAGCGTACCTCCGTCTGGTTGGAAAGCCTGGAAGGTGGTATCGATTATCTGCGCAGCGTAATTGTCGACGACAAGTTGGGCATCAACGCACAGTTGGAAGCAGAAATCGCTCGCCTGCGCGAGGCGGTGATCTGTGAATGGAAAGAAACGGTTGAGCATCCTGAATCACAGGTACGCTTCGCTCACTTCATTAACAGCCCTCAGCGCGATCCTAACGTTCAGGTCGTTGCCGAACGTGAGCAACATCGCCCGGCGCGCCCGGGTGAACGCATTGCCGTTACTTTGCTTGAGACCGAGGAGAACAACGCATGAGCCAGTGGATCACCGTTTGCCCAATCGCAGATATTC
Source organism: Serratia aquatilis (assembly GCF_044865145.1). Classification (NCBI taxonomy): domain Bacteria; kingdom Pseudomonadati; phylum Pseudomonadota; class Gammaproteobacteria; order Enterobacterales; family Yersiniaceae; genus Serratia; species Serratia aquatilis. The sequence continues at coordinate 5,015,684 of NZ_CP173186.1, forward strand.
TGCCAGGCACCGGGGTATGTGCGCTGATCGGCAACCAACAAGTGGCGATATTCCGCCCCTATACCGATGAGCAACTATTTGCCCTCGACAATATCGATCCGTTCGCGCAGGCCAGTGTGCTCTCACGCGGCCTGATTGCCGAACATCAGGGTGAACTGTGGGTCGCCAGCCCACTGAAGAAACAGCATTTCCGCCTGCATGACGGTTTCTGTCTGGAAGATGAAAGCCGTTCGATTGCGCGTTTTGCCTGCCGGGTAACCGACGGCATGGTACAAGTGGCAGCCAATACTTAAAGGTCAGCCACTGACAAGGAAAAGAGGCTTACCTTAACGCTTATTGCATTTAATTTATTAATTTTCTGGGAAATTTATGTTCACCGATACCATCAACAAATGTGCCGCCAATGCGGCACGCATCGTCAAACTAGCCAAAGAGAGTCCGCTCGGATTCTGGATCGGTTCCGCAATGGCTGGGGCTTATGTCGGTCTTGGCATCATCCTGATTTTTACTCTTGGCAATCTGGTCGATCCTTCAATACGCCCATTGGTTATGGGGGCCACTTTCGGCATCGCGCTGACGTTAGTCATCATTGCCGGTTCAGAATTGTTCACCGGCCATACCATGTTCCTGATGCTGGGCGTGAAGGCGGGTACTATCAAGCAAAGCCAGATGTGGGCAGTGTTGCCGCAAACCTGGCTAGGTAATCTGGTAGGGTCGGTTTTGGTTGCCTTGATGTACTATTACGGCGGTGGGAGTCTGCTTCCGGTGGATACCAGCCTGGTGCATACCGTAGCGTTGGCGAAAACCACCGCTACGGCTGAAGTACTGTTCTTCAAGGGGGTGCTGTGTAACTGGCTGGTTTGTCTGGCAATCTGGATGGCATTACGTGTGGAAGGTGCTGCCAAATTTATTGCTATCTGGTGGTGTCTGCTGGCATTTATCGCTTCCGGTTACGAGCACTCTATCGCCAACATGACGCTGTTTGCCCTATCCTGGTTCGGTCACCATAGCGAAGCCTATACCCTTAGCGGCATTGGCCATAACCTGCTCTGGGTGACATTGGGTAACATGCTGTCTGGCTCGGTGTTAATGGGTCTTGGCTACTGGTATGCCACGCCACGCGCGCAACGGCCACAGGTCGAGAAAACCGCAATGCGTCAAGTCGCATAGTCAATTTGGGGCGGAGCATCGCCACTACTAGGCTGTGTCCCTTAACTGTACGCGAGCGCCGCTGGCGGCACCACGGACAGTTAAGGGATACAGCCTAAGGATTTTCGATGGATTACTTACCGATTTTCTGCCAACTACAACGCAAAGCCTGCCTATTAGTCGGTGGTGGTGAAGTCGCCGAGCGTAAAGCCCGCCTTCTGCTGGATGCCGGTGCGTGCTTAACCGTCAATGCCCTGCAATTCAATAACCAATTTCACGTGTGGGCCGAACTTGGGCAACTAACGCTGGTGGAAGGGGCATTTTATGCCGACTTACTGGCAGAGAAATGGTTGGTCATTGCCGCCACCGACAGCGCGGAAGTGAACGCATTGGTCTATCAATCGGCCAATCAGCAGCGGGTGTTCTGCAACGTAGTCGATGACCCTAAGCGTGCCAGTTTTATCATGCCTTCGATCATCGATCGCTCCCCGATAATGGTTGCCGTCTCTTCTGGCGGCAAAGCACCCGTTCTGGCGCGCCTGCTGCGGGAAAAGCTGGAAGCAATCCTGCCACAGCACCTTGGCAAACTGGCGAATTTGGCAGGCTCTTTGCGCCAAAGAGTGAAGCAACAGTTTGCCAGCATCGGCGCTCGCCGTCGGTTCTGGGAAAAACTGCTCGCGCACGACAGGCTGGCGCAGTCCTTGGCCAACGAGGATACCGAGCTGGCTACGCAGCAAGTGGAACAGCTGTTTGCCGAACGGCAAGAAGAACAGGGTGAAGTGGTTCTGGTGGGTGCAGGCCCCGGCGATGCTGGGTTATTAACCTTAAAAGGCCTGCAGCAGATCCAGCAGGCCGACGTGGTGGTCTACGATCGTCTGGTTTCTGACGGGATCATGGCCTTGGTACGCCGCGACGCAGAGCGCATCTTTGTTGGCAAACGCGCCGGATACCACTGCGTGCCGCAGGAACAAATCAATCAGATCCTGCTGGAGCAGGCTCAGCGTGGCTTGCGTGTCGTCAGGCTGAAAGGGGGAGATCCCTTTATATTTGGCCGTGGGGGGGAAGAGTTAGAGACATTGGCCGAAGCAGGCATTCCCTTTTCCGTCGTACCTGGGATCACTGCGGCATCAGGCTGCTCAGCCTACAGCGGTATCCCCCTCACCCACCGCGATCATGCCCAAAGCGTGCGGTTGGTTACCGGCCATGCCAAAACCGACGGTGAACTGGACTGGGCACGGCTTGCCGCAGAGCATCAGACGCTGGTGTTCTATATGGGGCTAAACCAGGCAGCAGTGATCCAACAGCAACTGATAACACATGGTATGGCGGCTTCCATGCCTATTGCCCTGATCGAGAATGGCACTTCGACTCGCCAACGCGTGATTGAAGGCGAACTGGCTCAGTTGGGCACGTTAGCAGCACAGGTCACCAGCCCTAGCCTGATCGTCGTTGGCAGCGTCGTTAGCCTGCGCAGTAAACTGAACTGGTTTGCCAGCAGAGATATCCCGCCAAACCTCAGCAAAATGGCGTAAAAAAAGCGGCGCTTTGGCCGCTTCAGACTGCTGACAAACCCCGTTATTAGGGAGAGCGTGCCGATGGGGTCGTAACGGCGTAAGCCGTCGGATCGCCCCTCGGTCCGCTAGGCCCGGGTATCTCGGGTCAGAAGGCGACTTTGTCATCAACCTCAAGCGGCGCTTTGGCCGCTTTCTCTTTCGACACCCTCAGTTACGGATGCGGTACAAAGCCGATGGCTTGATACACTTTCGCCAGCGTTTCCTGTGCGCGGACTCGGGCCTTGGCAGCTCCATCACGCATGATCTGCTGCAGTAAGTCCTCATCGCTGCGGTAGCGATGATATCGTTCCTGCAACTCACTCAGCATACCGGAAACGGCTTCGGCAACGGCCCCCTTCAGGTGACCATACATCTGGCCTTCAAACTCGGTTTCCAACTGTGAAACGCTCTTGCCAGTGACGCCGGAGAGAATATCCAACAGGTTGGAAACGCCCGGTTTGTTTGCCACGTCGTAGCGAATCACAGGGGGATCCTGCGAATCGGTCATGGCGCGTTTGATTTTCTTGGTGACTTCTTTCGGGTCTTCCAACAGGCCAATCACATTGTTGCGATTATCATCCGACTTGGACATCTTCTTGGTCGGTTCCTGCAGCGACATCACGCGCGCGCCAGCTTTGGGAATAAACGGCTCTGGCAGTTTGAACACGTCACCATACAGCGCGTTAAAACGCTGGCCAACATCACGAGTCAGTTCCAGATGCTGTTTCTGATCCTCGCCTACTGGCACCTGGTTGGTCTGATACAGCAAGATATCTGCCGCCATCAATACCGGGTAACCGAACAAACCTGCGTTGATGTTTTCAGCATAACGCGCCGATTTATCCTTGAACTGGGTCATGCGGTTCAATTCACCAAAATAGGTATAGCAGTTGAGCGCCCAGCTCAGTTGCGTATGCTCTGGCACATGAGATTGCACGAAGATGGTGCTTTTTTGCGGGTCGATACCACAGGCCAGATACAGTGCCAGCGTATCCAGCGTGGCTTTGCGCAGTTTTTCTGCATCCTGGCGCGCGGTGATGGCGTGCAGATCAACGATGCAGTAGATGCAGTCATAGTCGTCCTGCATGTGAACCCATTGACGCAGTGCACCCATGTAGTTGCCAATGGTCAATTCACCAGACGGCTGCGCGCCGCTAAATACGATGGGTTTACTCATGTTTAAATTTCCTGATCTTCTATAGATGACAGCCCAAGAGCGGGCAACAGATCGGCAAAACGCTCCAACACGCGCTCGGGACAGCTCAAGGCGATCGCTTCACCGTAGTTATATCCGTAAGTCAGACCAACGCTTGGGCAACCTGCCGCCTGCGCCGCCTGAATATCGTTACGTGAATCGCCGACAAACAGCACCTCATTGGCTCGCAGCCCGAGTTTGCCAAACACCAAATACAACGGAGCAGGATGTGGTTTTTTTTCTACCACATCGTCACCGCCGATAATCAGTGAGAAATAATCGATAATTCCGAGTGCCGTCAGCAGCGGGGCGACAAAGGGTGTCGGTTTATTGGTCACCAGCGCCATTGGAAAGCCACTTGCTGCCAGGCAGGCTAGGGTTTCCTTCACCTGCGGAAACAAACGGCTACCGCTATCAACAGTTTGCGCATAGAAGTGGTCAAAGCGCTGGCGCATTTGCTGGCAGTGCTCTGTTGTGGCATCCACTTCTGCCCAACGTAACGCACGTTGAACCAGCACATCGGCACCGTTGCCAATCCAGGTGCCGACAAGGGCCTTACCTGCCTGCGGTAGCCCCATTTCAGCCAAAGCCAGATCGATAGCTGCAGCCAGGCCAGGGGCGCTGTCTACCAGTGTGCCGTCGAGATCAAAGGCCAGGCCACGGATAGCGCTGAAATCAGCCATGGCTCACCTTGGCCAATTCACTACGCATTTCATCGATGACGGCACGGTAATCCGGCTTGCTGAAAATGGCTGAACCCGCAACGAACATGTCCGCTCCGGCCGCCGCAATCTCGGCAATATTGTCCGCTTTCACGCCACCATCGACTTCCAGACGAATATCGCGCCCACTGTCATCGATCAGCTTACGTACCTGACGCAACTTATCTAAGGTGCCGGGGATAAACGACTGCCCACCAAAACCAGGGTTAACCGACATCAGCAAGATCACGTCGACTTTGTCCATAACGTAATCAAGATAGCTCAGCGGTGTCGCAGGGTTAAATACCAGCCCCGCCTTACAACCGTGTTCTTTGATCAGTTGCAGGGTACGGTCAACGTGTTCGGAGGCTTCGGGATGAAAAGAGATATAGCTTGCTCCGGCTTTGGCAAAGTCGGGAACAATACGGTCAACCGGTTTCACCATCAGGTGAACGTCGATGGGTGCGGTAATGCCGTAATTTCGCAAGGCCTCGCATACCATCGGCCCAATCGTCAGATTAGGCACGTAATGGTTGTCCATCACGTCAAAATGCACTATGTCAGCACCTGCGGCCAACACCTTGGCGGTGTCTTCACCCAGGCGGGCAAAATCAGCTGACAGAATGGACGGGGCAATCAAAAACTTTTTCATCCGCTTCTCCAAACGTAGGGTTAGAGTTATTAGCTATACAGTGCCAAAAGTTCGTTTACTTTGCTGCGCCCCAGAATGTTACTACTGATAGTGCGGCGAGCTTTCACCACATGCAGCGAAGCATGTTGATACCAGTCACGCGTCAGTTCGGTATCATGGTTGGATATCAATACCGGTACCTGGCTTTCCACCGACAGTTGATGCGCAATGAGTGCCAGCCCTTGCTGATCGGCCAGACTGAAGCTGTTGGTGTGGTAAGCGGTAAAGTTAGCCGTTGCCGAAAGTGGCGCATAGGGTGGATCGCAATAGACCACCGTACCTCGCGTTGCCTTCACCATGGTATCGCGGTAATGCTCACAGACAAAAGTGGCCTTGCGCGATTTTTCAGCAAACCAGTACAGTTCATCTTCGGGAAAGTAAGGTTTTTTATAACGTCCGAACGGGACATTGAACGCACCGCTCAGATTATAACGACATAGGCCGTTGTAGCAGTGACGGTTCAGATACAAGAATAACAACGCACGCCGATAAGCATCGGTACTCTTGTTAAACTCTTCTCGCAGCAGGTAAAACTGGTCTGAATTATTGTATTCATTGGTAAAAAGCAAGCTGGCATCGCGCACGAAGTCATCCGTGCGCAGCTTAACGATGTTATACAGGTTGATAAGATCGCTGTTGATGTCGGCGAGAATATAGGCGTCGTATTCTGTATTCAGGAATACCGAACCGGCCCCCACAAAGGGCTCTATTAAACAGTCACCCGCTGGCAAATGACGACGGATCTCATCTATCAGCGGGTACTTTCCACCAGCCCATTTTAAAAAAGCGCGGTTTTTCTTCATGCCGTCAGTTAGCTACTTATACAATTCAGAGCGGCGGATTGTACTCTGTTTCAGACAGCACATCAGCGCACAAAATTAAATGATTTATTTTTTAAGGTCTTGCTGTACTTGATGTACAGGACGGACCCATGGTTTTTTCGCCTGAACATCTGCCGGTAACGAAGCGATTGCGCGTTTGGCTTCCGCCGATGAGGCATAGTTACCGCTCACTAACACGAACCACGGCTTGCCGTCACGCTTGGTCTCATACACCATAAAATGCTGCAGGTTCTGCTGCTTGGCGAAGGCATTCAACGTATCGGAGCGCGAAGCGCCGCTCAATTGTAACGTGAAGTGGTTGCCCGGTGCCGACTTGATTGAACTGTTGCTCCCAGCCACCACACCACTTTTGCCAGAAGACGGTGGGGTATAAACCGTGGTAGCGGAAGGTGAAGGCTTGGATGATGCAACTGGTGGTGTTGCGGTTTTTGCGGGCGTTTTATGCTGCTGAACCGTTGCGGGTGGATTATTGTGCACCGGACGCGTGGCTTCTTTGGCCCCCGTATTTGCCACTCGCGCAGCTTCTTTGGCTGCAGCACCACTCATCAGCGTAGCCGGAGCGGTGGGCAAACCAGACACGGGATTGTTCAAACTTTGCGTGGCAGTATCAACCTGATCCTGTTGAGACGAAAGAGCATCTGCCATATTGCCTGGCAAATCGACACGCTGCTGAGCACCGCCTTGCGGTGGTTGCGGAGGTGCTTCGGTAGGCGTACTGGAAATTGGCGGAACGCTGATATTCTGAGGTTGCTGTGATTGAGAACCGCTAACACCGCTGTTGTCGTTGGTATCAGTAGTACCACCTGCCACACCACCGTTACTGGCGGTCAACGACGAGGAACCCGAAAGGTTAATATCGCGGCTCACACCTTGTTGTGCGGCTTCATGCTTGGTAGGTGCCTTTAATGCCGAACCGATGCCGAGAATCAGTACCAACAGAACCAGAATACCAACGCCAATCATCATATGCTGACGCGATAGGGCAAAACGTGGCCCAGCAGATGACCGACGCGAACGCGAAGGACGGCGGTCGGTGGTATCGGGCCTGAGATCGTCTTCTGGTTTAAACTCATCCATATGAAACCCCTCCAACTAGAGGCAAAAGCTCACCACCCGTTATCCGGAATGGTTAGAGACTATTAACACGATGATGGCAAAGCGACGCCTATCTTAGATAGCTCTCCCATTTAGGGCTATGGGATAGGCTCTTACTCTGCACATTGAGCAACATATACTCTAAATAATTCGAGTTGCATGTAGGCAGCAAGTCCGAGAGTCATCAGGAGCATAGCCTACTGTGTGACCGGTGCGAGCGAAAGCAGCCAGCACCCATGCAGCTTGAATAATGACGAGTATAGATACTAACAGCAGCCAAGCCACTGTTATACCCTTATTACTTGAAGTTACAGTGGGGTATGCTGCATTCCAGACTACCAAAGTAGCTTGGCTATAGACTTAGGCCCGCGATGGCGGCAGGCAATCTGCTATGGAAGCCAGCACGATTTCATGGGCAACGCCGCCACGAACCTCAGCCTCGCCTATTGCCTTTGGCAATACTAAACGCAGTTCCCCTGCCAATACCTTTTTGTCACGCATCATATGGGGCAAATAAGCTTCAGGTGCCATTTCCTGCGGGCCGCAAACTGGCAAACCGGCGCGTAGCAACAGAGCTTTAACCCGTTCGATATCAGCAGCAGTAAATTGCCCCAGCCGATGTGCCGTTTGTGCTGCCATTACCATACCAGCGGCAACCGCTTCACCATGTAGCCAGACGCCGTAGCCCATTTCAGCTTCGATAGCATGCCCGTAGGTATGCCCCAGGTTGAGTAACGCACGCTGACCATTTTCGCGTTCGTCTGCGGCGACCACCTCAGCCTTCAACTCGCAACAACGACGGATGCAGTACGCCAGTGCCCCCATGTCCAGAGCAACTAGCGCATCAATATTATTTTCCAGCCAAATAAAGAAATCACGGTCGAGAATAATCCCGTATTTGATAACTTCAGCCAGACCAGAAGAGAGTTCACGCGCCGGTAAAGTACGCAAGCAATCGAGATCAACTACCACTGAAGCTGGTTGGTAGAAAGCGCCGATCATGTTTTTACCGAGCGGATGATTGACAGCGGTCTTGCCGCCGACGGAAGAGTCCACCTGCGAAAGCAACGTAGTAGGGACCTGAATGAAACGTACACCACGTTGATAGCACGCCGCGGCAAAACCGGTCAGATCGCCCACCACACCACCGCCGAGGGCAATGAGTGTGGTGTCGCGACCGTGTGGTTTTTCCAGCAGCGCCGAGAATACCTGCTCAAGCACGGCAAGGGATTTGTACTGCTCGCCATCAGGTAATATCACCTGATCAACCACCACACCACTCTTTTCAAGCACCTTCCTGATACGTTCCAGGTACAACGGTGCCAGAGTCTGGTTGGTGACCAGCATAACCTGCTCACCCGCCGTTAGCGGCATAAAAGAAGCCGGATCGTTAAACAATCCGGCAGCAATGGTTATCGGGTAGCTACGCTCCCCAAGCGTTACGGTAATTCTCTCCATGTCGCGCTAAGTTCTCGTGTGGTTTTTCCCTGCCAAATGCAGGGAACACAATCAGAATTTCCGCGTTTGCCCGAGGCCAACACGGAAACCGCTATACTCAGAAGAATTCGAGTTGCATGAAGGCAGTAACTCCAAGATCCCTTGGCTATATCGATGACTCAATAACCGAGGCTACTGAGCACTGCCTGCTCACATGCCATGCGAAGTATGAAGAGTATTTCAGTTACTTTCCAGCATATTGATTATCTGGTTGGCAACCACTTTAGCGCTTTGATCGTCCGTGCGGATGGTGACATCTGCGATTTCTTCATACAACGGATTACGTTCTCTAGCCAGCGCTTCCAGCACCTCGCGTGGAGGAGAATCAACCTGCAACAACGGACGTTTTTTGTCACGCTGGGTACGGGCCAGTTGCTTCTCGATGGTGGTTTCCAAATAGACCACGACACCGCGCGCCGACAGGCGGTTACGCGTTTCACGCGACTTAACCGAACCACCGCCTGTAGCAAGTACAATTCCTTGCTTTTCCGTCAGCTCATTAATGACTTTTTCTTCGCGATCGCGGAAGCCTTCTTCCCCTTCCACATCGAATACCCAGCCCACGTCAGCTCCGGTACGTCGCTCAATTTCTTGATCGGAGTCGAAAAACTCCATATTGAGTTGCTGAGCTAACTGACGGCCAATAGTGCTTTTGCCGGCACCCATAGGCCCAACCAGAAAGATATTGCGTTTCTCTGCCATGTTTTTCGGTATTACTAAGACAATTCGTTAATGATAACCCGCCCCGCCAATCAAATCAGCAACGGGACCTAAACTGAAACCTCATGAGCGATAGTGCGAGATCAGACGAAAAATTATCTCAACACTCTTGGTAGTTTGGCAACCGAATAAATCGCTATCAACGCCGCAGGAGGGAAACCATACGTTTTTAACGGCGTTTTAACCCTATGGATTCCAAGTTGCAACTAGGCGAGCGTAGCAGACTCCGGAAACTTGACTTCGATAAGTAACCGGGCAAATACGTTAAACCAACAACGCAGCAGCTTGAAAGACGACGGGTAAAGCATTAACAAAAAAACCTCGGAGCTCAATTCGGTAACCCTTGTAAGCTAAATCGGCCGCAGCGTCAAACGTAGATGCCGAGAAGACGAGAAAAAAGTGCATCCGCTTACCAACTTTTAAGCTTTTTAACGCTGTCGTATTTCTGGCTGGACCCTGATGGGCAGGGTGTTTCACTCCACCGGCAAGGGCTCGCATTGCGCGGAGCCATCAGGGTAGTGTCTCTGGAAGTTATCTTTAAAAATGCTGGAATAATCTCGTTTGGAAAACGGCAGGAAATTCAGACTTTGATCAGCGTTGGAGTGATGAAAATCACCAGTTCACGCCGTTTATGCTGCTTACTGCTGTGTTTGAACAAAGAACCCAACAAGGGGACATCCCCTACTCCCGGAACTTTATCTGCCCCATGAGTACTTTGCCGCTGGAATATGCCACCAAGTACGATAGTTTCACCGTTTTTTACCGTCACCTGGGTTTTAATTTCCTGCTTGTCGATCGCCAGAGCCTCTCCTGCCCCCTGTTTTATCGAGCGCCCAGGCATGTTCTGGCTTATCTGCAGCGTTAGCGTGATACGCCCATTGGGTAATATCTTTGGCGTCACCTCCATACCCAGCACCGCCTCCTTGAACTCCACCGATGTGGCACCACTGGCACCGCTCGAAACCTCGTAAGGGATTTCCGTGCCCTGCTTGATGCTGGCAGTTTGTTGGTGTGCCGTGAGGAGCCTTGGGCTGGCAATGATTTCCACCTCATTTTCCTGTTCCAGCGCCGACAGTTCCAAATCCAGAATACGCCCACTGATACGGGCAAGGTGAAAACCGGCTGTCACCGGGCTATTTTCTACTGGTAGATCAACGCTGAAATTGTTTATCCGCAGTGCCTTCGCGGGCTGTTCCTCCGCGGCCAACCCCCAGCGAACCCCTAGTTCCCGCAAATTTTCACTGCTGATGGTAACAATATGCGCAGCCAACTGTACCTGCTCCAACGGCGCATCCATCTCGGCTACCCAGGACTTCATTTGAGCAAGAGCCTGAGCCGTATCACGCAATAGCAATGCATTGGTCCGCTTGTCCACCACCACGCTACCGCGCTCGGTCAATAATTTGCCCCGCTGGCTATCCAGGCTTTGTGCTATATCGCTAGCCTCCGCATTTTGTAGCGTGATTGTCAGATTCTCTAGCGGCACCTGTTGCGCCAAAACCTGCTGGCGGCGTTGCTGTTCCTGCTCATCAGGTTCTGGGGAAATCATCATCACGTTACCCTCGATAGTCATGGTCAATTTCCCCATGCGCAGTACAACCGCCAACGCCTGTTGCCAGGGAACGTTATCCAGCCGCAGAGTCAGGTTGCCATCGACACCTTCGCCAGCCACCAGGTTTAACTGCTGATATTCCGCCAAAGCCTGTAAAATCAGGCTGACAGGTGTATCGTGAAATACCAGCGACACCGGTTTATCCTGCTGCACGTTTCCCATCACCGTTAAAGGGAATGCAAGCCAAGCAGCCAAAAACCAGCTCAATCTCTTCATTGCCATCTCCTTATGGTTTATTTCCCAAGGCGAGAACCACACTGCCGCCAAGTGGCGGGCAATCATCGCTGGCCCTCCTGGCACGGAGTTCAATCCTGTCAGGATGGATCCCTGCCACTTGCCAGCTCCCATCCAGCAGCCATTGCTGTGGTAATAGCCCTAGCCATTGCCCTTGCGGTGTCACAACCCACCCCTGACGCAGGTCGGGTGAACCAATGATGCCTCTCAGCAACCAATCTGCAGGCGAAACTGCCGGTATGGTGCAAGGTATTACCTGCGGTGGCTGGAATGGATCGCGATATTGCTCCGCCCAAAGCGAAGCGGAGACAAACAACCAAAACCAACAGATTTTACTCATCGGCGGCATCTCCCGTAGCCAGCAGTGTCAGTTTGGTGATCACGCCTTCTGGCCGCCTCTCGATAGTTATCTGGTCAATCCGTTTGTTTGGTGAAATATTTTCCAGTAAGCGCAGCAAACCCGCGTAATCCACCCGGAATTTAAGCGTTTGTCGTGCTGGCTTATCCTGCTGTTGCCAGCGGAGTAGCTCCCCTCCAGCCTGGGAGAGAATGTGCCCCAGCTCTGCGTGGTCTTCTGGCTGTTGCATGGATTTCTGTTGCAGACTGGACACCAGTACCGCTAACGACGGCAACTGACTTAGCTGCTGTTGGCGCTCTGTAACCTGTAACTGTAGCTGTTGCTGCTGTTGGTTTAATCTTTCCCGTTGCTGCCACTGACCAGATATAAACAGCATATAAGCCAGCAAAATACCTCCTGCCAATACCAGCCATTGAGCAGCCCATAGCTGCCAGCCTGGTCGTTCAAGCCAAGGTATCAGCCAGGCAGGTAAGGGCTTATTCATTCCGCCCCCAGCGAGCAGTCAGAGTGAACTCCAGGCCCCCTTCTTCACGCAGTCTGACTTCCGCCAACCGGCTGTTTTGCAGCACAGGCGATAACGCCAACTGCTGTTCAAATGTGGTAATCGCCGCATAGTGCCCCCCTACGCCTTGCAACGAGATACCCTTGGCGTTCTCTTCCAACTTTGTGAGCCACAGAGTGGCTGGCAGCACGAGCGAGAGTTGCTTTAGCAGGAAGAGATAACGCCGATTATGTTCAAGATTCTCCTGACAACGCGCTTCTTCTGCAGTCACTCGTGCCAGTTCTGACATCGCTTGCTGTACCTCACGCAGACGAGTACTCAGGTCGGTTTGTTGCTGAGTTAACTCTTGCAACACCCGGCGTTGCTGTACCTGCTGATGGCTGAGGTAGAAATAGGTTGAGCCAAGGATCACCGTGGCAATCAGTAACTGGGCGCAGAAGAGTCGCAACCAGAATGCATAGCGCCGCCGCTGTTCTCTGATACGCCAAGGTAAGAGATTTACCCTATACATCACTCGTCCTCACCGCGAAGTGCCAATCCACCAGCCAGAACAAAGGCCCCAGGCAAAGTGGGTAATGGCGGATATAACTGGCTGAAAGCCGTGAATGGCGACCAGGGTATGGCCCCAGTCCCCACGGGCAAAACTTCGTCAATCACACTGCTGTAATAGACGCCTTTGGTTGCCAGAGCTGGGCAGGTAGCACCTATCAGGCTCAATGCCTGGTCAACACCTTCAGCCTCCTTTGCAGGCAGCACACCATAAGAAAACGGCTCAGTGCGCGGTGTGACCCACAGCCACTCATACTCCAACCGGTGCAGCAGCCCAACATCCGCAGCCAGACCTGCAAACCCCGCCATCATGCGTAAAGCACTCGGTGTGATATCAATGACTTCTGGCTGTAGGTTGGCCTGAAGCAGGTACTGTAGCCACTGTTGCAGCTCCTGCTGACGGGCAGCGGTGAGCAGCAACTGGTGTGTATTGGGATGAGCCTGGCGGTAATCCATTACCAGCGTCTGGCTGTCTAGGGGAAACTGTTTTAACCCCTGGGTGGTGATATAAGCGTGACGAACTGGCTCCCGTAAACGGGAGTCCGGTAACGGTAGTATCTGTTGCAAAACGCGTTGCGCAGGCAAAGCAATACGTAAGGAAATATGTCTTGGCAACCGGGCCCGCCACTGCTTAAGTGCAGTAATCAGGATGTCGGATTGCTCTAAATATCCCTCACGCATCACCGGTTCCGGCAACTCCTGTTGCCACCAGTGGCGTAGTTGCCAACCATTACGCCGCCGCTGTGCAGCCAGCGCTCTGACGCAGTGACTCTGTATATCCAGCCCTACCTGCCAAACTTGAGGAAACATGCTTACTACAGCCTCCATACCTTCAAATAACAAAAGAACATATCCATGTTGCAGGCTTGCCTTTATACTACTGCGCGGTTGTTTATAAACTGCCCAACTGGCATGAAATGGGAAATCTCAGGTGAAGTTCGTAAAGTATCTTTTAATCCTTGCAGTGTGTTGCATCTTGCTGGGAGCAGCCTCGATCTTTGGCTTGTACAAATATGTCGAGCCACAGCTGCCCGACGTCGCAACGCTAAAAGACGTACGGCTGCAAATTCCAATGCAGGTTTACAGTGCCGATGGCGAACTGATCGCCCAATACGGTGAGAAACGCCGTATACCTCTTAAACTGGATCAAATCCCGCCGGTGATGGTGCATGCCTTCATCGCAACAGAGGACAGCCGTTTCTATGAGCATCATGGGATCGACCCTGTCGGTATCTTCCGTGCAGCATCGATCGCGCTGGTTTCGGGCCATGCTTCGCAAGGGGCAAGCACCATTACCCAGCAGTTGGCCAGAAACTTCTTTTTAAGCCCGGAACGGACTTTGATGCGGAAACTCAAGGAGGTCTTCCTGGCCATCCGCATTGAACAGATGATGACCAAGGATGAAATTCTTGAGTTGTACCTCAACAAGATTTATCTCGGCTATCGCGCTTACGGTGTAGGTGCCGCTGCACACGTCTATTTTGGTAAAGACGTCAGCGAGCTCAGCCTGAGCCAAATGGCAACGATTGCCGGGTTACCTAAAGCCCCCTCAACGTTCAACCCACTGTATTCCCACGATCGCGCCGTATCGCGCCGCAACGTGGTGCTATCGCGAATGCTGGATGAACACTACATTACCCAGGAGCAATACAATCAGGCTCGTAGTGAGGAGCTGGTTGCCAATTACCATGCACCTGAGATCAGTTTCTCCGCACCGTATCTTTCAGAAATGGTGCGTCAGGAAATGATCAATCGATACGGTGAGAATGCCTATACCGATGGTTATAAGGTCTACACCACCATCACCAAGAAATTGCAATTGGCGGCACAAGAAGCATTACGTAACAACGTGCTTGACTATGATATGCGTCATGGCTATAGAGGCCCGTCGAATGTGCTGTGGAAAGTGGGTGAAGCCGCTTGGGATCAGAAACAGATTGTCGATTCGCTGAAAAACCTGCCCAACTACGGCCCACTGGCAGCGGCGGTGATCATCCAGACGAGCGCAGAACAAGCTACGGCTATGCTGGCAGATGGCAGCAGCATTACACTGCCCATGTCCGGCATGCGTTGGGCACGCCCGTTCAAAACCGATACGCTACAAGGTCCAACGCCGAAGCGTGTCACCGATGTGGTTCAAGCTGGTCAGCAGGTATGGGTACGCAAGGTGAATGAGAACTGGTGGCTGGCACAAGTGCCAGACGTCAACTCGGCCTTGGTTTCTATCGATCCCAACAATGGTGCAGTCAAGGCGCTGGTAGGAGGATTCGATTTCAACCAGAGCAAATTCAACCGCGTTACTCAAGCGTTGCGCCAGGTGGGTTCCAATATCAAACCTTTCCTGTACACCGCAGCGATGGACAAAGGGCTGACACTGGCGACCATCCTCAACGATCTGCCGATCGCCCGCTGGGATGCCGGTGCTGGTACCGATTGGCGCCCCAAAAACTCACCGCCGACTTACGATGGTCCAATCCGCCTGCGCCAAGGGCTTGGGCAATCAAAAAACGTGGTGATGGTTCGCGCCATGCGTGCCATGGGTGTTGACTACGCGGCAGAATATCTGCAACGTTTCGGCTTCCCTGCGCAGAATATCGTACATTCAGAATCTCTGGCCCTGGGGTCAGCTTCTTTTACCCCCATGCAGGTGGTACGGGGTTATGCCGTGCTGGCAAATGGAGGTTATCTGGTTGACCCTTATTTCATTACCAAGATTGAGGACGATACCGGCAAAGCGGTATTTGAAGCCAAACCCAAAGTCGTCTGCGAGAGCTGTAATCTGCCCGTTATTTATGGCGATACCCAGCGTTCGGCCATGCTCTCCGATGATAACGTTGAGAACGTAGCGGTATCGCAGGAAGGTAACAATGCCAATGTGCCAATGCCACAAATTGAGCAGGTTACCCCAGCTCAGGTACAGCAGGATAACGATCAGCTGTATGCCCCGCATGTGATCAGCACTCAGTTGTCCTTCCTGATGCGCGATGCGCTGAATAGCAATATCTTTGGCGAACCCGGTTGGATGGGCACTGGCTGGCGTGCAGGCCGTGACCTCAAGCGCCATGATATCGGCGGTAAAACTGGTACAACCAATAGTTCGAAAGATGCCTGGTTCTCTGGTTATGGTCCGGATACAGTCACTTCGGTGTGGATCGGTTTTGATGACGCTCGCCGCGATCTTGGCAGAGCATCAGCCTCTGGCGCCATAGAGGATCAAATCTCTGGCGGTGAAGGTGGGGCGAAAAGTGCACAGCCAGCCTGGGATAACTTTATGAAAGTGGCGCTCGAAGGGCTCCCAGAGCAGAGAATCACTCCACCACCGGGGATTGTCAGTGTGACCATCGATAAGAGCACGGGTAAATTGTCCAATGGTGGCGGTGGTAGCCGTTCTGAGTATTTCATCGACGGTACTCAACCGACCGATTTCTCAGTACGTGATGCGGGCACCACCCTGACAGATCCCGGTGGCGAAAGTCACGAGCTGTTCTAAAAACGTAAATGGCCAGAGCAATCTGGCCATTTTTATTTCATGCTAAGAAAGGCTAACGGGCATCACGCAGGAAGGCCTCTGTCAGGAACAACGCGCTGACATTACGCGCCTCACGGAAATCCGGTTCAGCCAATAATGCCATCATATTGGCTATTGGCCAGCGCACCTGCGGTAACGGCTCCGGCTCATCGCCTTCCAGGCTTTGTGGATAGAGATCCTGTGCCACGACAATATTCATCTGACTGGAAAAATAGGAAGGTGCCATCGTCAGTTTGCTCAGGAAATCAAACCGCTTAGCACCAAAACCAACCTCTTCCATCAGTTCGCGATTAGCCGCTTCCAGCACACCCTCACCAAGATCAATCAATCCTTTTGGAAAGCCAAGCTCATAGGATTCAGTGCCAACCGCATATTCACGGATCAGCAGCAAGTCATCCCCGACAATTGGCACAATCATCACGGCTTCACGTTCAGAAGGCCGCATACGTTCATAGACTCGCCGCACACCATTACTGAATTCCAGATCGACCGACTCTACGTTAAACAAACGCGAACGCGCGACCGTCTCTACTTTCAGAATTTTAGGTTTCTGCAGGTGTTTATCCATGATTGCCTCGAGTAGGTTACATTCCATCCCACTGAATAAAAGGGATAGTAAGGTCTGTAACCAGGATAATGATGTGCAAGGTGCGCCATACCGGATGGTTCTCAAACACTGACTAAACTCAATTTTGTTCATATTGTGCGTTAATGAGAACCTTGCTCGCAACGCGCTTAGGCAGTAATTTACTTTTTTTTAACAAGCGTAGCCAGCACGGCGGCAATTTTCATCCAAATTCAATAAAAACTGTTTGAGAAAATAAGAAAAACCCGATATCGGGCCATAGGAAGGGATTGCTATGATCGTGCAAATAAGGAACTGTACGGGGCTGCCATGATATGTCATTGAAATGGGTGCCAGCTTACAATTTAGCGGCCACTCCTTCTATCTCTGAGCTGTTAACTCCGTATATTATGTCACGTTTATCCGCCAATAAAATTCAAGCGAGATTTTAAAACAACGGAATTGGCGGTTCTATCAGTCCAAGGTGAGGGTTGCATGAGCACAATAGCGTTAATATTGGTCTTAGTGCTTGCCTGCCTGCTCGCTGCCAGCATCTATGTCTGGTTCAAGCACCGCAATAAATCTGCCTTGGCAAGTTCCCTTACCTTCATTAAACCGACACACCGCAAGCTTACCGCTGAAGAACGGACGGCGATTGAATATTATCTCAACCGGCAGAACAACTGGCCAGGAAACAAGTTGCTCCCAAGAGCACCTGCGCGCCCCTCAGCCAAGCTGGCGCTTACAGCACAAAGCGACGATGTCTACCCCATTACGCACGCTATTACTCGCTATGGGTTAGCGGGCGATGCACCCAACAATTGGCGCTATTATCTCGACTCTGAAGAGATCCATCTACCGCCATTCTGGGAGCAATACATCAGTGCCGATAACCATGTCGAAGTGATCAAAACCCAAACGCTACCCCTGGTGATTTCACTCAACGGTCATTCGTTACTTGACCATATTTGCAATAGCCCACCTTCACCGCTCGTTCCTGTTACTGCCGCCCCCAGAAATGCCGCGATTCGCAAGGATGAGAGCGAACATGTTGAATTGGTGAATATCCGCAAGGAAACTCGCGAAGAACATGCACTCAACGGCCCCAACGGCGTCAAGGAAGCCGCTATCATCTCCACCGCCCTGCTGTTGCTGTTTTTCAGCTTGATAAGTCCAGTGATAGTGATCCCGTGGATGATTTTTCTCGCCGTGCTGGCTATCGCATGGGGTTGCTGGAGCCTGTTTCGCCGCCCGGTTGAAAGCGAGTTGAAAGAGGTACACGGTTTACGCGGCATACCAAAGCGCTGGGAGTTGTTCGGCGAGTCCAACCAAGAGCAAGACAGCAATATCTCGTTGGGAACCATTGATTTGATCTATCCCCCGCACTGGCAACCTTACCTCTCGCCAGACCTTGGGAAAATGACCAACGTGGATATTTACCTCAACAAGCAAGTAATACGCCATGGCCGCTACCTTTCCCTGCACGACGAAGTAAAAAATTTCCCTCTGCAACAGTGGGGCAAGAACGCCGTGCTGGCGGCTAATTCCCTGGTTGTTTTACTCTTAGTACTAACCTACATTCCACTCAGTCTGCCGGTTAAATTGAGCAGTTCATGGCTACAGGGCACACAGAGAACCGAGGTTTCCAGCGTGCAGGCATTAGAAGCGCTCCCTCTGCACATTGGGGATACCCTGAAAATTCATGGCACGGGCATGTGTTATGTTCCCTCAGGCAACAATCCTGCCACCATTCCCAGCTTTATGCCTTTCGACTGTTCCGCGATCTACTGGAACAATTCTGCTCCATTACCACAACCCGAGTCTGAAGTAATCAACAAGGCTACCGCCCTGCAAGCCGCAGTTAATGGGCAGTTACACCGAAGCGGTAACGAACAGAAACTCAATCCGCAGTTAGCCAGTGCGATAGAGAAATCAGGTATGATCTTGTTGGATGATTTTTCGGGTATTGTGTTGAAAACGCAGGATCTGTGCGGTACAGAGGCCGACTGCATCCGGTTGAAGAACGCCCTGACCAACTTGGGTAACGCTAAAAACTGGAACAGTCTGGTTAAAAGAGCAAAGTCTGGCGCACTACAAGGGATTAACGTTCTTCTGCGGCCCATCAGCGCAGAATCACTGGAAAACCTGACCAATGCCGCAACTTCGGCATTTTTCACTCAGGAAACCCTTCAGGCTGTAGCACGGCTCAATACTCCACCACCGGGCGGTTTTTTGATCACCAGCGACGAAGGCAAGCAATTGGTTGAGCATCCACTGCCCGCTCAACCGCTTAACGAATATAATACGTTTGACCAATGGAAAGAATTACAACGCCTTAGCAGAATATTGTTGCAGACGCCCTTCCAGGCGCATGGCGTCATCACCAATACTTTTGTGGATGCTAACGGCACCCGTCATATCGCGCTGCACAGCGAACCGGATATGGTCACCCTGTGGCGCTATCTCGGTACCAGCTTATTGCTGCTGACCTTGACCATTATCTTTGGCTACAACGCCTGGCGTTTAGTACAGCGCTGGCGCAAAAACCAACATCGCATGGCTGATATTCACCGCTATTACCAAAGTTGCTTTAATCCGCAGCTAACCACGATATCAATACGCCCTGTGATCTAAGCGGCGCCCCTCGCTATCATCTGCTTATGATAAACTAATAGCATTATCTTCTATCATCTGTGGGTCATGGCTAACCCGCAAAGGGGTTTGTTACATGGTTCCAGAATTAGACTGGCAGGATATTGACACCGTATTGCTGGACATGGACGGCACCCTGTTAGATTTGGAGTTCGACAGCCATTTCTGGTTAACGCGGGTACCGCTAGCCTTGAGTGAACAGCGTGCCATTACCCTCGAAGAAGCCCGTAAGATTATCCATAAAGAATATCTTGCCGTACAGCACACGATGAACTGGTACTGTTTTGATTATTGGTGTGAGCGTCTGGATCTGGATATCTACCAGATGACCAGCGAGGTGGGTAACCGTGCACGCTTGCGAGAAGATACCACACCATTTTTACAAGCCTTACGCCATGCCGGGCACCGCACCATCCTGCTAACTAACGCGCATCCACATAGCCTGGCGGTTAAAATTGAGCATACAGGTTTGGATCGGCACCTTGATTTATTGCTTTCAACCCACACATTTGGTTATCCGAAAGAGGATCAGCGTCTATGGCAGGCGGTGCAACAGCAAACGGGTTTTGAACCGCACCGCACGCTGTTTGTCGATGACAGTGAGCCAATTCTGGATGCGGCCAGTAAATTCGGTATCCGCTACTGCCTTGGCGTGCAGAACCCAGATTCCAGTATGGCGAGTAAGACTTTCCAGCGTTTTCCGTCAATGAGCGATTATCGTCTGTTGATACCGGCGTTGGAGCGGAGGAGAACATGAAAGCCAAAGAAGTTCTTAATGATGCCGTTCGTCTGGATAAATGGCTATGGGCAGCACGCTTTTATAAAACCCGTGCCCTGGCCCGTGAAATGATCGACGGCGGTAAAGTGCATTACAACGGGCAACGCGGCAAGCCAAGTAAAATTGTTGAGATTAATGCTGAAATCAAGCTGCGTCAGGGCAATGAAGAACGCACCGTAGTCGTACTGGCAGTTAGTGGCCAGCGACGAAGTGCAAGCGAAGCTATTCTGATGTACCAGGAAACGGAAGCCAGCATTGCCAACCGCGAAAAAATGGCGCTGGCTCGCAAGATGAATGCACTGACCATGCCGCATCCAGATCGTCGTCCAGATAAGAAAGAGCGGCGCGATCTGATCAAATTTAAATTTGGTGAGCAGTAATAATCCCTCACCTTAAAGAGAGAAAACTATGTCCAACCATGACCAATTACACCGTTACCTGTTCGAAAACTACGCGGTGCGCGGTGAGCTGGTTACCGTCAGCGAAACCTTTCAGCAGATCCTGACCAACCATGACTACCCGGTTGCGGTGCAAACGCTACTCGGCGAACTGCTGGTTGCAACCAGCTTGCTGACGGCCACGCTGAAGTTCGATGGTGACATTACCGTACAGATACAGGGTGATGGCCCACTGAAGCTGGCGGTGATCAACGGCAACAACCGTCAGGAAATGCGCGGAGTCGCCCGTGTAGAGGGCTATATTGCGGCTGAGAGCACGCTGCACCAAATGCTCAGTAACGGCATTATGGTGATTACCATCAGCCCAACCGAAGGTGAGCGCTATCAGGGTGTTGTGAGCCTGGAAGGCGAAACGCTGGCCGAGTGTCTGGAAGGCTATTTCCGTCAGTCCGAGCAGTTGCCGACACGTCTGTTTATCCGTACAGGAGAATCAGAGGGGAAACCAGTCGCCAGTGGCATGTTGTTGCAGGTTCTGCCCGCACAGGAAGGTAATGCCGATGATTTCGACCATCTGGTGCAACTGACCGCCACCATCAAGAACCAAGAGCTGTTCACTCTACCGGCTAACGAAGTGCTGTATCGTCTCTACCATCAGGAAGAGGTCACGCTGTACGAACCGCAGGAGGTGACTTTCCGCTGCACTTGTTCGCGCCAGCGCTGTGCCGATGCGTTAATGACGCTCCCGACAGCAGAGGTCGCCGATATGCTGGAGCAAGACGGTAACATTGACATGCATTGCGACTATTGCGGCAATCATTACGTGTTCGACTCGGTAGATATTGCCACGCTCTACGCCGGTAATACCGACGGCAGCGCGCAACTGCATTAAGTTAATGAACAACTGGCTTCAAGTCATCGGTAGAACCGCAAAAATGGTTCGTCAACTGCCTTGAATACCGCAAAGCGACAGTCTCAAGGGGAAATCTCAATAAAGTGATTTCCCCTTGGGCTCGCATAAGCTTGCCCACATCTGGAGCTCGCCCCGCATGCGCTGTTTAAAAACCCATTGTTTTTTATAATGCAACTTGAAGTATGAATAGTATAGACGCCTACTAAATACCGGAACATATTTACCTGACAAGTTACGTGCAATAATCGAGACCATGAATATCAAAATAGGGATCTACTAACACCTCTGTTTTATTACGCATTCGAATAATATGAAACAGTTATCGATACCGTTACTGAAAATAAAATCCTGCTTGATGAAATACCTCATTTCATAATCAAACCCATTAATTCTGTTTCCATCATCAAATTATCTTCACAAAAAAGATCTTGACGATCTGTTTTTTTGATAAAAAATGATTCTTTGTTACCATTTGAAAATATGAATGATTAATGAATTAATAGAATAAGGAAATCATCATGGCTGCTTTTGACTATAAGGTGTTTGACACACCTTACCGCTGGCGAAAAACTGACCATTGGGTGAATGATTTACGATACGAGCAAGCTGGCAGGGGTAAAAAAATGGGTCGTAGATTAATATTATCTCTGCCGCTTTTCCTGCTTTTTGCCGTCAATCAAGCCGCTCATGCCAACCTTCCAAACACCTATTGGGCTGATCCTGGGACCAATAATTTCATAGTGGAACTAGCACAGCTCAGCTTTCCAAGCAACCGAGCAGGGGCTACCCTTGAAGTACCCTATGTAACGCCAGGTGTGAGCGATTATCTGCTGAATAGTAATAATCAAACAGGCCAAACAACTGTCTACGTCTCTATGCTCACCGAAAGCGATCTCCCTGATTCTGATGTCAATCCTAATTATCTAAAATTAAATGAATATCTTGACTTGCAGGTCTTGACTAGTCCAAACGCAACAATGCGCAATTGGGTTTATTTTGGCCAAACCTATGATGTTCTTGGAATAGCAAAAGGGTACCGCACATATGGAATTACCGGAACATTAAGATTAAAACTCCGTAAGGACATGATTGGTGGTGCGGTGTTAATACCACGAGATCAGTTAGTCGCCAATGTTTATCGTTCTATGCAAAGATCCCCTAATCCGGCTGCACAACTGACAAAAAACCGACTCCCGGCTTTTAATATCACCCTTAAAGGGCAAACACTGCCGGTTCCTGTAGAATGTAGCATCCAGGCCAATAATCAGAGTGCATATCTTGTAGAGTTTGGCGATTTGAACAGTGCGGATATCACCTTGGATGGCAGCCGCTATGGTAAGGAGATTCAACTCGATTACCGCTGCAATAGCGAGCGTAGTATACCGGTAAAAGTCCAAATGGTTTCCGACAACAGTGTTTTCTCCAGCAATTTTGTTACTACCAGCAACCCGGAAATTGGCATTGTCGTAAAGCAGGGCGGAAAAACCGTGAAACCCTGGGGCAGTTTTGACAGCGTGTTGCTTAATGGTAGAGGAAGCGATCGCATTTATGTTGCTCCAGTAAAAAATCCAGCCGCAAAAACCATTCCTACCGGGGACTTCACTGGTAATGCCGTTCTAGGCTGTGTCCCTTAATTGCACGCGAGCGCCGCTGGCGGTCATTTGCGCACAGGGCAAGGCGTGAGCCGCGAGGTTTGGTGGACCAAATAAGCGGCGAACAACGCAGCAATGCGCGCAAATGGCCCCAGCCCGAAGGGTCGCGACCC
Organism: Serratia aquatilis; assembly: GCF_044865145.1. Taxonomy (NCBI): domain Bacteria; kingdom Pseudomonadati; phylum Pseudomonadota; class Gammaproteobacteria; order Enterobacterales; family Yersiniaceae; genus Serratia; species Serratia aquatilis. The sequence goes on from NZ_CP173186.1 coordinate 5,038,979, forward strand.
AAAAGCCCGTTCTCTGTGTTGTCGGGCTTGAACAGAGGGCCACTCTGCCCTTCACCCTCCGCCTTGATAACGGGCTTTTGGGTCTGCGACGGCACCACGGGCAATTAAGGGACACAGCCTAGTACTCTCAGTTCAGTGATAAAGCTTTTGTATTGCATGTCACAATAGCAAATGCACCTGCTGTCGTGACATTCAAACCTATCCCAGCGGAAAGACCGCAACGCGCTGTCGTTTGCACGCTTGCTTTTTTCCGTGTTCTACATCCCATAACCTGACTAAAAAAAGTTTAATACGTTAATTATTTGATACCTATCGCGGTTACAACGCGCTGGATCCCTACAATTGTCGCAAGAAATTCTGTGATCAAGGAGCAGTGACATGCGTGTTAAAGGTATAACCCATCAGGATCTTGCCGCTTATGGAATTCATAACGTTGGTGAAATCGTTCACAATCCAAGTTATGAATTACTGTTTAAGGAAGAGACTGATCCAGCGCTTGAAGGCTTTGAGCGGGGAGTAGTAACCAATCTGGGCGCCGTTGCCGTCGATACCGGCATCTTCACCGGCCGTTCTCCAAAAGATAAATATATCGTCCGTGATGATATTACGCGTAACACCGTCTGGTGGGCCGATCAAGGCAAAGGTAAAAACGATAACAAACCCCTCAGCCCTGAAGTCTGGGCAGATCTGAAAAAACTGGTTACTGAACAACTCTCTGGCAAGCGCCTGTTTGTGGTAGATACCTTCTGCGGTGCCAATCCGGATTCCCGTCTGAAAGTTCGCTTCATTACGGAAGTGGCTTGGCAGGCACATTTTGTAAAAAACATGTTCATTCGCCCCACTGAAGAAGAATTGCAGGATTTTGAACCTGACTTTGTGGTGATGAACGGCGCCAAGTGCACTAACCCGAACTGGCAACAACAGGGAATGAACTCGGAAAACTTCGTGGCATTCAACCTGACCGAGCGCATGCAGTTGATCGGCGGTACCTGGTACGGCGGCGAAATGAAGAAAGGGATGTTCTCAATAATGAACTACCTGCTGCCGCTGAAAGGCATTGCCTCCATGCACTGTTCGGCCAACGTGGGCGAGAAAGGTGACGTGGCGGTGTTCTTTGGCCTGTCCGGTACGGGTAAAACCACCTTGTCTACCGATCCGAAGCGCCAACTGATTGGCGATGATGAGCACGGCTGGGATGATGACGGCGTCTTCAACTTTGAAGGCGGTTGCTATGCCAAGACCATCAAGCTGTCTCAGGAAGCTGAGCCGGATATCTACAACGCGATCAAACGCGACGCCCTGTTGGAAAACGTTACGGTTCTGGCAGACGGCACGGTCGATTTCAACGACGGTTCAAAAACAGAAAACACCCGTGTTTCTTACCCGATTTACCATATCCACAACATCGTCAAGCCGGTTTCAAAAGCAGGCCATGCTACCAAGGTGATCTTCCTGACTGCCGATGCCTTCGGCGTCCTGCCTCCGGTATCGCGCCTGACGGCTAACCAGACCCAGTATCACTTTCTGTCCGGCTTCACCGCGAAACTGGCCGGTACCGAGCGCGGTGTTACCGAGCCGACACCTACCTTCTCCGCCTGTTTCGGTGCGGCTTTCCTGTCATTGCACCCGACCCAATACGCAGAAGTGTTAGTCAAACGCATGCAGGCTGCAGGTGCGCAGGCTTATCTGGTTAATACCGGCTGGAACGGCACCGGTAAACGTATTTCGATTAAGGATACGCGCGGTATTATCGACGCCATTCTTAACGGAGAGATCGATAAAGCGGAAACCATCACGCTGCCAATTTTCGACCTGGCTATGCCAACCAGCTTGCCTGGGGTTGACCCAGCGATTCTGGACCCACGCGCTACCTATGCCAGCATAGAGCAATGGGAAGAGAAGGCACACGATCTGGCGAACCGCTTTATCACCAACTTCGACAAGTATACCGACACACCAGCTGGTGCCGCATTGGTCAGCGCGGGCCCGAAACTGTAATACCCTCGGCAGGGGTGCTATAGCAGTCAAATGAGCCCCCTGCCCTTATTGACAAAGACGCGGAGCCCGCGTCTTTTTTTATGTTTTTACTATGGGGATTCAAAGAATTTGCCGCAAGGATGGTTACGAGGCATTCTCTTTGACTGGCCCATCTGTGGATTCTCTTTTCTCTATCGGTAAAGGAATGTAGGCACGTATGCGCAACCCGCCACGTTCACTGGTGCCGATATCCAGCACGCCAGCATGAGCATCAATAATACGTTGCACTATCGCTAGCCCTAACCCAGTACCACTCGTACTGCGTGCACTGTCACCACGCACAAAAGGTTGGAATAGATGCTTAAGTTCCCCTGGTTTGATACCTGGGCCATCATCCTCCACCTGGAACCAGCCACGTTGCAGTTCACGACCGCTGCTTACCTTGATCCAACCGTTACCGTAACGAGCGGCATTCACCACCAGATTCACCACCGCACGTTTTATTGACAACGGATGTACATCCATCATCAGTTCGCCCGGCAAGATGTCGGTTTCAATTACTCGCTCATAACCACTTTCCGTGGCAACAACCTCACCGAGAATAGCATTCAGATCGCTGATTTCCGTCTGCATTTCCTGGCCGGTGCGCAGGTAATCAATAAACTGCTCGATGATGGCGTTGCACTCTTCGATATCTTTATTTATTGATTCCGCCAGATAACCGTCTTCAGCGCTCATCATTTCTGTTGCCAGCCGGATACGCGTCAACGGCGTGCGCAGATCGTGGCTAACCCCTGCCATTAGCAAGGTACGATCGTCAGCAAGCTGCTTCACACCGGACGCCATCTGGTTAAAGGCCCGGGTCACCGAACGCACCTCAGAGGCCCCATATTCGCGCAGCGGTGGTGGAATATTGCCCTTCCCCACCTGCAAAGCGGCATGTTCAAGCTCAACCAAGGGGCGGTTTTGAATACGGATAAACAGCCAGGCTCCTCCTATCGCCAGTAACATAATTGCCAGGGTATAGCGGAACAGCGGTGAGAAATCGCCTTGATGAATTTCAGTTAATGGCACCCGCACCCAAATATCCGGCTGCAACCAGGTTTTCAGCCAGACGACCGGGGAGTTTTTATTTACCTCGACACGCACGTCGGTCGGCCCCCCCAACTGCTGTGCCATCTGCTGGCTGAGGAATTGGTAATGTTGCGCCCAGCGCAAACCGCTCTCTTCCGCCGCGGCGTTGGTGTAGAGAGAAATGCCCAATTCACGATAGATCTCGCGACGAAACGCTGGCGGAACTTCAAGCAAAGTGCCGTCCTCCAGTTGCAGCCGATCGGTCATCAACATCCGGACTTCATACGCCAGGACTTTATTGAACTGCTGCAAACTGGGCAGGATGGCGAAATTGAGCACCACCAGATAAGTCGTCACCAGGCTGACAAACAGTAAGGTGACGATCAACAGTAACGTTCGTGCAAACGAGCTACGCGGTGAAAAGCGCAATCGCCTCATGCTTTACTACCGTCCGGAACGAAGACATAGCCAAGACCCCATACGGTCTGAATGTAGCGCGGATGTGCAGGATCCTCTTCAACCATGCGGCGCAGACGAGAAATCTGCACATCGATGGAACGCTCCATCGCACTGTATTCCCGGCCACGGGCAAGGTTCATCAGCTTATCCCGTGATAGCGGCTCACGTGGGTGGCTGACTAACGCTTTAAGTACGGCAAATTCACCACTGGTCAGTGGCATTGGTTCATCTTCACGAAACATTTCGCGCGTGCCAAGATTGAGCTTGAATTTACCAAAGGCAATCACGGCTTCTTCCTGGGACGGCGCACCAGGTAACTCATTGGCCTGGCGGCGCAACACGGCGCGGATGCGAGCCAGTAATTCCCGAGGATTGAACGGCTTGGGAATATAGTCATCAGCACCAATTTCCAACCCGACAATCCGATCAACTTCTTCCCCCTTGGCCGTCACCATAATAATGGGCATCGGGTTGCTTTGGCTGCGCAGGCGGCGGCAAATAGAAAGCCCGTCTTCGCCAGGTAACATCAGATCCAATACCATCAGATGGAAAGACTCACGCGTCAGCAAACGATCCATTTGCTCTGCGTTGGCCACGCTACGAACCTGGAAACCCTGTTCGGTTAGATAACGTTCTAAAAGCGCACGTAGGCGCATATCATCGTCGACGACCAGGATTTTGTGATTCTCTTGCATTGTCTAACTCCCAAAGGCTGTATTGCCTGATTCTAGGCGGTGGCCCGCACTTATGCGTCAATATCGCAGGCGGCTATTTGACAACAGGCTGGTATTGTTAAAAAACCCCACCGTTACTGACAGCGTTTAATGATATACATTCTAGATGAAATTGTTACAAAGCTTATTCTTTGGCCCAAATATCAGCAGTATTCATTAGAACGATGTAGCGAGGCGTTAAGAACCTTTACCAGATTTAACCCTGTGTATGGGGGGAAAACTATACCCTATAGTGCACAATGTTAAATCAACAATGGTGCAGTTTGGTCGGCGGTGAGTATAAGATACGCTTCGTTTATGTAAGCATCCGCTAAGCGGCCTCCCTGTGATTTGATGGATCCACTATTGATGAAAACATTGCTGATCACCCGCGAGGGGTACAACAAGCTCAAACAGGAGTTGGACTATCTCTGGCGCGAGGATCGTCCAGAAGTGACCAAAAAAGTCACTTGGGCAGCCAGTTTGGGCGATCGAAGTGAAAATGCTGATTATCAGTACAATAAAAAGCGGCTGCGTGAAATCGACCGCCGCGTACGCTATCTCACCAAATGCCTCGAACAACTGAAAATTGTCGATTACTCGCCACAGCAGGAGGGACGGGTTTTCTTTGGGGCCTGGGTAGAGGTGGAAAATGATGACGGCGATATCAAACGCTTTCGTATCGTGGGCTACGACGAAATCTTTGGCCGCAAAGATTACATCTCCATTGATTCTCCCATGGCTCGTGCCTTGCTTAAAAAAGAAGTCGGCGACACTGCCACGGTACAAACGCCAGCAGGGGTTGCCTACTGGTCTGTTAACGAGATTGAGTATGTCAAAGAGAGTGAATAATTCCGTCTTTTTCGAACGTCCATCATTGAGGGTGGGTGCTCCTTATCTAGCAATGAGCTAAAGTTCCGGGGCATTATCAAAGCTACGGCCATGTGCGCTGGTATTTTACCCCTGCAAACCGTATAACTGTCCCACTATTGATTATCGTTCCTATACAGATACCTGACTTATGACTGACCCACTTAGCCGTATTATTGCAACAGAACTGCAGGCACGACCGGAGCAAGTTGACTCCGCTATCCGTCTGCTGGATGAAGGTAATACCGTGCCGTTTATCGCACGCTATCGTAAGGAAGTCACCGGGGGCCTGGATGACACCCAACTGCGTCAGTTGGAGACCCGCCTGGGCTATCTGCGTGAACTGGAAGATCGTCGGCAAACCATCCTCAAGTCAATTGATGAGCAGGGTAAACTGACCGAACAACTGGCTCAGGCGATTAACGCCACACAGAGCAAAACCGAGCTTGAAGACCTCTATCTGCCTTATAAACCTAAACGTCGCACACGTGGGCAAATTGCCATTGAGGCTGGTCTGGAACCTCTGGCAGATTCGCTCTGGCAGGATCCGCAGCAACAACCCGAATCATTGGCTGAACAGTTCATCGATGCCGAAAAGGGCGTAGCCGACGTCAAGGCAGCACTGGACGGTGCGCGCTATATTCTGATGGAACGCTTTGCCGAAGATGCCACTCTACTGGCCAAAGTGCGTGACTACCTGTGGAAAAATGCCCATCTGGTGTCCAAAGTTGTCGAAGGTAAACAAGAAGAAGGTGCCAAATTCCGCGATTACTTCGATCACCATGAACCCATTTCGCAGGTACCTTCACACCGTGCACTGGCAATGTTTCGTGGCCGCAATGAAGGGGTATTGCAACTTGCGTTGAACGCCGATCCTCAGTTTGAGGAGGCACCACGCGAAAGTCAGGGTGAACTGATCATCATCAACCATCTCAACCTGCGCCTGAATAATGCCCCTGCCGATGCCTGGCGCAAAACGGTGGTCAACTGGACATGGCGCATCAAGGTCCTGCTGCACCTGGAAACCGAACTGATGGGTACCGTGCGTGAACGAGCAGAAGATGAAGCCATCAACGTCTTTGCCCGTAACATGCACGATCTGCTTATGGCTGCCCCCGCAGGCATGCGCGCCACCATGGGCCTGGATCCGGGCCTGCGAACTGGCGTTAAGGTTGCCGTTGTCGATGCTACCGGCAAGCTGGTGGCCACCGATACCGTTTATCCGCACACCGGTCAGGCTGCCAAAGCCGCCGCCGCTGTGGCTGCGTTATGCATCAAACACCACGTTGAGCTGGTTGCCATCGGCAACGGTACCGCTTCTCGTGAAACCGAGCGTTTCTTTGCCGAGCTGCAACAGCAGTTCCCAGCGGTAAAAGCGCAGAAAGTGATCGTCAGTGAGGCTGGTGCTTCGGTTTATTCTGCCTCTGAGTTGGCTGCGCTGGAATTTCCAAACCTCGACGTATCCTTGCGCGGTGCCGTTTCCATTGCCCGTCGCCTGCAGGATCCACTGGCAGAATTGGTGAAAATCGATCCCAAATCGATTGGCGTCGGCCAATACCAACACGATGTCAGCCAAAGTCAGTTGGCGAAGAAGCTGGACTCGGTGGTAGAAGACTGCGTGAACGCCGTCGGCGTTGACCTGAACACCGCTTCCGTACCGTTGTTGGCCCGTGTCGCAGGTCTCACAAAAATGATGGCACAGAACATCGTCAATTGGCGCGACGAGAATGGCCGTTTCAGCAACCGGGAACAGTTACTCAAGGTCAGCCGTTTAGGGCCAAAAGCCTTTGAGCAATGTGCGGGCTTCTTGCGCATCAATCACGGTGACAACCCGCTGGATGCTTCTACGGTTCACCCGGAAACTTACCCGGTTGTCGAACGTATTCTGGCGGCTACTCATCTGGCCTTACAGGATTTGATGGGCAATCCTGGCACGGTGCGCAGCCTCAAGGCCAGCGATTTTACCGATGAGAAATTCGGGGTGCCAACGGTAACGGATATCCTGAAAGAGCTGGAAAAACCGGGCCGCGACCCACGCCCTGAATTCAAGACCGCCACGTTTGCCGAAGGTGTGGAAACGCTGAACGACCTGCAAATAGGCATGATCCTCGAAGGTTCAGTGACTAACGTCACCAACTTCGGCGCATTCGTTGATATTGGTGTCCATCAGGACGGCCTGGTGCATATCTCTTCATTAGCCGATAAATTCGTTGAAGATCCGCACACTGTGGTTAAAGCCGGTGATATCGTCAAAGTGAAGGTGATGGAAGTCGATCTGCAGCGTAAGCGTATCGCGCTCAGCATGCGTTTGGACGAGCAACCGGGTGAAGGTTCAGCGCGACGCGGAGGGAGCGGTAACAACCCGCCAGTGCGCGACAATGCTTCTCGTCAACCCGCTAAGGCCAAACCGCGTAATAGCACCCCGGCAGGTAACAGTGTTATGGGTGATGCACTTGCCGCCGCTTTTGGCAAAAAACGCTAAACTGATTGTGGGGTGGTTTAGACACCGCCCCTTTCTCGTTAATTTTTGACCTACAGCAAGAAAATGATTTATTTTTACTCAGCCGCATTATAACGTTTTCCCGCTTAGCCCTGCTTATTAACATCTTATATATACACTATTTGTTAACATTATTTTTAGCCGTACTCTGTCAGATTACCATTTCTATCGTAAACACAAATAGTTACCCCTATCATTTACAGAACAGAATGTTACCAAACTATTGTTATACTTATTTCTGTCAGCAATAACGGGTCAAACCCATCAGCAAAATGTTTCATAAAACTCCAAATAAGCACAACGCGTTAACTTTATTAACTTATTACCCCCATTTGCACTGTTTTTTGCTTAATGCTAAAACTAGCGTCATTAAATCATCTCACTGCAAATGTGACTGTAATAACAATTATTAACTAATATCTTTGTTTTTTGTATTGAATACGATAATCGTTCTCACTATTATTGCCTTGCGTGTTTACTGTGCTATTTTATTGTTCACCAGTTCAACTGGTCCGGCCCCATTTATCTCTCTACAGATATTTGGGCGGCAGATGGTTATGAAAGTGACGCTCCAGCAGGAACGTCCAAATCATTGAGAAGGTAATATGCATCTTCTTCCTAAAAAGACCTATAAAATCACCGGTTTCTCCAGCGAAATCAGCCCCGCTTATCGCCAGAAGCTACTCTCGCTAGGCATGTTACCCGGTTCACTATTCGACGTAGTACGTGTTGCCCCCCTTGGTGACCCGATAGAAATAAGAACTCGCCGCGTCAATCTGGTACTACGGAAAAAAGATTTGGATCTGATCCTGCTTGATGGCCAACCCTAGCTCGCCATTTTCAGTTCAGGTCTTTTCCGTGCATGCATAAATGCGCGGCCAATATTTAATTTGCTGATATCACGTTGGACTATGAAAAAAATCACTATTGGCTTAATCGGTAACCCGAATTCAGGGAAAACAACGTTGTTTAACCAGCTCACCGGGGCACGCCAGCGGGTCGGTAACTGGGCCGGAGTCACGGTCGAACGTAAGGAAGGCCAGTTTACTACGGCACAGTCACAGGTAACGCTGGTTGATTTACCCGGCACTTATTCCCTCACCACCATCTCTGAGCAAACCTCTCTGGACGAGCAGATTGCCTGCCACTATATCCTGAGCGGTGAAGCGGATTTACTGATCAACGTGGTGGATGCCTCCAATCTGGAGCGGAACCTCTATCTGACGCTGCAACTGTTGGAGCTCGGTATTCCATGCATCGTTGCATTGAACATGCAGGATATCGCCAAGAGCCAGAATATCGAAATCGATATCGCCGCCCTGACTGAGCGGCTCGGCTGCCCGGTGGTGCCATTGGTCTCAACAAAAGCTGACGGTATTAAGCTCCTGAAGCAAATGATTGACGACCATCAATTCAATGAATTGAAAGCGTTGGTGAACTACCCGCCGCTGCTGTTGAGCGAAATGACCAAACTCAGCAACGCCATGCCGCAGAATTTGCCAACCGAGCAGCGCCGCTGGCTGGCCCTGCAAATGCTGGAAGGGGATATCTACAGCCACCAACTGGTTGGTAAAGCCGCCGAGTTGCTGCCGCAAACCCGGCAGACCTTGCAACAGCAGCAGCAGGAAGATCCCGCCCTGGTGATTGCCGACGCCCGCTATCAGTCGATCGCCACTATTTGCGATGCGGTCAGTAATTCGCAACAGGCGATGCCAAACCGCCTGACCGAAGCCTTGGATAAAGTGATCCTCAACCGCTGGCTGGGGGTGCCGATCTTCCTGCTGGTGATGTATCTGATGTTCTTGCTGGCGATCAACATCGGCGGAGCGTTACAGCCAATTTTTGAACTCGGCTCAGCCGCTATCTTTATCAATGGGATACAGTGGGTTGGTTATACCCTGCACTTCCCGGAATGGCTGACTATTTTCCTGGCCCAAGGTGTGGGTGGCGGTATCAATACCGTACTCCCCCTGGTGCCGCAAATCGGCATGATGTACCTGTTCCTGTCATTTCTGGAGGATTCCGGTTACATGGCGCGTGCTGCATTCGTTATGGATCGCCTGATGCAAATTCTCGGGCTGCCGGGTAAATCATTCGTACCGTTGATCGTCGGCTTCGGTTGCAACGTGCCATCGATTATGGGCGCACGTACCCTGGATGCTCAGCGTGAACGGCTGATCACCATCATGATGGCGCCATTCATGTCCTGCGGCGCACGCCTGGCAATCTTTGCCGTCTTTGCCGCCGCCTTCTTTGGGCAGGACGGGGCCGGTGTGGTATTTTCGCTCTACATGCTGGGTATCGTCGTCGCTATCCTCACCGGCCTAGTATTGAAATATACCATCATGCGCGGTGAAGCCTCGCCTTTCGTCATGGAGCTGCCCGTTTATCACGTACCACACCTGAAAAGCCTGCTGCTGCAAACCTGGCAGCGTCTGAAAGGCTTTATACTGCGTGCTGGGAAAGTGATCGTGATTGCCAGTATCTTTATCGGCGGTCTGAACAGTTTCTCTTTCAGCGGCAAACCGGTAGACAGCATCAACGATTCGGCATTGGCATCGGTTTCCAAAGTGCTGACCCCGCTGCTGCAACCCATGGGGGTTCACAGTGATAACTGGCAGGCGACCGTCGGTCTGGTAACCGGAGCGATGGCAAAAGAAGTAGTGGTGGGGACACTCAACACGCTGTATACCGCCGAGCACATTACCAACCAACCTTTTGATGCCGAAAGTTTCAACCTGTTTGCTGAGTTGGGTGCAGCTGCAGAGCAGACCTGGCAAGGCCTGAAGGATACCTTCAGCCTGAGTGTACTCTCGAACCCTATCGAGGCCAGCAAGGGCGACGGTGAAATGGGGGCTGGCTCAATGGGCGTAATGAGCAGCAAGTTTGGCACCTCTATTTCGGCTTACAGCTACCTGATCTTCGTACTGTTGTACGTACCTTGCGTTTCGGTGATGGGCGCAATCGCGCGTGAATCAAGCCGTGGCTGGATGACCTTCTCGATTCTATGGGGGCTGAATATCGCTTATTCACTAGCCACCCTGTTCTATCAGATAGCAACGTTCAACCAGCATCCGCAATACAGTCTGGTGGCGATCCTGATGGTAATACTGTTTAACGTGCTGGTGCTGCTGGGCTTACGTAAGGCACGAAGCCGCGTAACGATCCGCCTGCGTAGTGCTACTCCAGCAGCATGTTGTCAGGCGCCACAAGGTGATTGTCACTGATGGCCAGCCTGTTACAAATCCGTGATGCCCTTGCCCTGCAGGGCAGCGCTCAGGCTCAGCAACTGAGCCGACAGTTGGCAACGCCTCTGCCTTTGGTAGAGGCGATGCTGGAACGCTTGACCGCAATGGGTAAAGCCGAACGCGTTGAGCAAGACGCCAGCCAGTGCTTGAGTGGCAGCTGTAAGAGCTGCCCGGAAGGCCAAGGTTGCAGTACAGTGATTTATCGTTTTAAGCGCTAAGGCAAGGATATTTAGGCTTCAGCGAATCGATTAATAATGTTCGCGAATTCGTCAGGATGAGAAATAAACGGCGCATGAGCGGCCTTAGCGATAACTATCGAAGATGACTGCGGCCAAAGCTCATCCAACAGGGTAGCCACTTTGCGCGGCACCAGCCCGTCCAGATAGCCGTAAATACGTAGCACTGGCATTGTCAGTGCTACCAATAGCTGGCGTTGGTCTTCCGTACGCAACATTTCCAAGCCGCCGTTCAGCACCTCGACACTCGGCATCGGCTGATTGAGCACAACCGTCTTCAACAGACGCGCATCCTGACGCGCACTCTCAGTGCCCAGCGTTTGCAGTGCCAGAAACCGTTCCACTGTACGCTTGAAATCATGGCTGAGCTGCTGCTGGAAACCACTGAGCACCTCCGGGCGGATCCCTGGCCATGGTTCTTTTGCCGTGAAGCAGGGGGAAGAGGCTACGGTGATCAACCCAGCGACCCGTTCGGGCTGCATATGCGCAATCTGCCCGGCAACCAGCCCACCAAGCGACCAGCCCAGCCAGTAAGCCCTCGCTGGTGCCACCGCCAACAGCGCATCAGCCATCTGCTGTAATGAAATGGCGCCGAACCCTTGGCTGCGGCCATAGCCGGGCAAGTCGACCAGATGCAGACGAAAATGCGGAGCCAATCGCTCCAGCATGCAACCCCACACTTCAGCATTCAGCCCCCATCCGTGCAACAGCACAAGATCGCGATCGCCTTCACCTATTGTTTGCCAATACAGCCCTGTCATCAGTTATTTTCCTTCAGAAACGGGAGACACCTATGCTATCAATCCTTAGCCGCTGTTGGCTATGTCGACAACCACTACGGCTGATAAGCCACGGCATATGCAGTTACTGCCTACAGACATTGCCCGCCAAGCCCTGCTGTTGCCCATGCTGCGGTCTGCCCAGCGGCAATCCGTACATCCCTTGTGGCCGCTGCCTGCAAAAACCGCCCCCATGGCAGGCACTGGTTTTCGCGACCGACTACTGCCAACCCCTTAGCACTCTGATTAAAAGATTCAAATTCCAACGGACGCCAGCGCTTGCCCCAACGTTAGCCAGATTGATCCTGCTTCATTGGCTGCAAGCGCATCGAGAGCAACATCTGAACAGACCCGAAATCATTTTAGCGGTACCCTTGCAAGATAAGCGTTGTTGGCGGCGCGGTTACAATCAGAGCGATCTGTTGGCTCGGTCTCTGGCCCACTGGCTGGGGTGTGAATACCTCCCCTCGGCTTTGCGTCGGATCAGAGCAACTTCGCCACAACAGCAACTGGTGGCACGTTTGCGGCGGCGTAATCTAAGAGGGGCTTTCCGCTGTGATAAAAACTTGGCGGGGCGACATGTGGCATTGCTGGATGATGTCGTTACCACTGGCAGTACCGTAGCGGAAATAGCTAAACTGCTGCAGAAACAGGGCGTCGCTTCATTGCAGATATGGTGTATCTGCCGCACATTGTAGTACTAAAGCAATGGGCGTATTATAACCTACTATAGAAGTCAACTATTGAGCTAATGCTATGATCCGTATAACAGATGCTGCACAGGAACACTTTGCCAAGCTGTTGGCAAACCAAGAGGAAGGCACCCAAATCCGCGTATTTGTCATCAACCCGGGTACACCTACGGCTGAATGTGGCGTCTCCTATTGCCCGCCAGATGCTGTGGAAGCCACAGATACCGTGCTCGAATTTGAGAAACTGTCTGCTTACGTGGATGAACTGAGCGCCCCTTATCTGCAAGACGCCGAGATCGACTTCGTAACCGATCAGCTCGGTTCACAACTAACGCTCAAGGCACCCAATGCGAAAATGCGTAAAGTGGGCGACGATGCCCCGCTGATGGAGCGCGTAGAATACGTGCTGCAATCGCAAATCAACCCGCAACTGGCAGGCCACGGTGGCCGCGTTACGTTGATGGAAATCACCGACGAAGGGCTGGCTATCCTGCAGTTCGGCGGTGGCTGCAATGGTTGTTCAATGGTGGACGTGACCCTGAAAGAAGGGATTGAAAAAGAACTCCTACAGAAGTTCCCTGAACTGAAAGGAGTGCGCGACCTGACTGAACACCAACGCGGTGAGCACTCCTACTACTGATTGCCAGACGCATGCTTTATGAGTAGTAGGTCCGGCATACCGAACCTACTACATACTGACTTAACCTACCGATACTTTTCTGCGCCGCTTATCCAAATCTTTAAGTAACCGATTCACTTCGCGATCCAGGAACATCGATTCCAGAGTGCAGTTCAGCTTGCGCCGCCAGTTAGGGTATTGATCGCTTGTGCCTGGAATATTGACCGGCTCTGCCATATCCAACCAATCCTCCGGCTGCAGACCGAGCAACGCACTGGCGCTGTCAGCCACATAGCGCTGCAACCCACGGTTGATTAGCGGGCTCATTGCCAGCAAAGCCGCCTTCTTGCCAACCTTCTGCGGCACACAACCATAACGATGTAATCCGTCCAGCAACCCTTGTTTGGCTCGTTCACGATCGGCAAACAGCGTTTTCAGCACTTCAGCATCCGGGTACAACCCCAGTTTTTCGCCGAGCGTCAAATCGCCACTCTGCCAATAGCCACGCATGGTGGGCAAATCATGCGTGGTAATGGTAGCCATCGCCTGTACCGGATAGGACTGCGGGGCACGGAACTGATTCTCGTCGTCATGCTCGAAATACAGCACTTTATAAGAATAAATACCGCTTTCACGCAGCTTGCCAACAATCTCTACTGGCACGGTACCGAGATCTTCACCAATCACCATACAACGATGGCGCTGGCTCTCTAACGCCAGCAGCGCCAGAAGATCGTCAACCGGATATTTAACATAGGCGCCCTGATCGGCCGTTTCGCCATAAGGGATCCACCACAGACGCAACAGGGCCATCACGTGGTCGATACGCAAAGCACCACAGCTAGTCATGTTGGCGCGCAGCAAATCGATAAAGGGTTGATAACCGCGGGCCACCATCACATGAGGGTCCATCGGTGGTAAGCCCCAGTTTTGCCCCAGCGGCCCAAGAATATCCGGCGGAGCCCCGACGGACGCTTTCAAGCAATACAATTCGCGTTCGCACCAAGTCTCTGCACCGCCCTCTGCCACGCCCACCGCCAGATCGCGATACAGGCCAATAGGCATCATACGTTCCTGGCTTTGGCTGAAGCACTCAGCGAACTGGCTGGCAGCAAGCCATTGCAACCATAGATAAAAGGTCACTTCATCGGCGTGCTGTTTGCAGAACGCTTCTACTGCGGGAGAGTTGCCTTGCCGATACTCTTCCGGCCAGACTGGCCACCCCCACATGTTGCTATCTTTAGCCGAAAGGTGAGCATGAAGCGCGTCGAACGCCGCCTGCTGATACAGGCTGCTTCCACCCTCCCCAACAAAGCGTTCAAACGCCTGTCGAACAGCATCCCCTGCCTTACGGGCCTGGAACAGCGGAAAAGCGAGCTTCAGCGCCGCCAGTTTCAGTTGCGTTACCGTGCTGTAATCCACCCAGTCAGTACTGCGCGCCTTAGCCAACAGCTTCTGCGTTGCAGCTTTCTGCCACCATTTCTGTGCGGCCTGACTACGCTGGAAATCCTCCACCGCATTGACGTCGATGTACACCACGTTCAGCCAACGTCTTGAAGAAGGGCTGTAAGGGCTGGCGCTTTCCGGGCTCGCAGGGTAAAGCGCATGTATCGGGTTAAGCCCGACGAATGCACCACCACGCTCACCAACTTCAGCCACCATTACGCGTAAATCACCAAAATCACCAATGCCCCAGTTACGTTCTGAACGCAATGTGTAGAGCTGAACACAAGCCCCCCACAATTTTTTTCCTGTCAGAAGCGCATCTGGTTCATAGCAACGCTTGGGCGCAACAATCAACCGACATGCCCATTGCTGTTCGCCCTGTGTCAACGTGAGCTGGTGATAACCCAGCGGCAAGTCACCTTGCAAGGTTAACGTTTTGCGCGCGGTGGCACGACCCTGCAGCTGGTTACCATCTTCACGCTGCAACACCCAGTGATACTCGCCGGTTCCCCCCAGCGGTAGCGCCACAGACTCACCGTGATAAAACACCTTAACCACGGGTAAAGGTGCCGTATCTACATGCAATGATGTGTTGCTCATCGCATCCAGCAATTTACGTTTGGTTTCCGGCGAAATGGCCTGCCGTTTACCATGGGCGTTGATGTAATCAGCGGCAATCCCGGCCTGGGTTGCTGTCTGATCGATACCTTTACTCATTCGCTCTCCTTAACGCTTGGCTTGCCAGATACGCTGCTGGTAGTCGCGGATAGAACGATCGGAGCTGAACATACCTACGCGCGCGGTATTAAGGATAGTCCGGCGAGTCCATTCGTCGCGGTCGCGATACAGTTTATCTACTTGACGTTGAGCTTCGCAGTAGGACGCAAAATCCGCCAATACCAGGTACGGATCGCCCCCTTCCAGCAGGCTGTGCAACATCATATCGAACGCTTGCTTATCGCCGTTGCTGAACATACCGCTGGCCAACTCATCCAGAATCGTTTTCAGATGTTTGTCTTTCTTACTATAACTGAGAGGATCGTAACCCTTGCTCAACAGCGCTTTAACCTGTTCAACGGTATTACCGAAAATGAAGATGTTATCTTCACCCACCTGTTCAGCGATTTCAACGTTGGCGCCATCCAACGTCCCAACGGTCAGCGCGCCGTTTAGTGCCAGCTTCATATTGCCAGTACCCGAGGCCTCTTTACCGGCAGTAGAGATCTGCTCAGAAATATCGGCGGCTGGGATCATCAACTCAGCGACAGAAACTCGGTAGTCAGGGATGAACACTACTTTAATGCGATCCTTCACAATCGGATCGTTGTTGATCATCTCGGCAGCCTGATTGATCGCGTAAATAATGTTTTTGGCCAGATAATAGCCCGGTGCCGCTTTGGCGCCAAACAGGAACACACGTGGCACCATATCCATATCCGGGTTATCACGCAGTTGGCGATACAGCGAAAGAATATGTAGCAAGTTCAGATGCTGGCGTTTGTACTCGTGCAGACGTTTGATCTGTACGTCGAAGATCGCATCAGGGTTAAGCGTCAGCCCCATCACGCTATGCACGTAATTGGCCAGCTTTACTTTGTTATCGCGCTTAATCTGCTGATACTTCTGGCGGAATGCCGCATCTTCAGCGTATTTTTCCAAACCTTTTAACGCATCCAGATCGTTAGCCCACTCTACGTTCAGAGTGGTGTCGATGAGCGCTGACAACGCCGGGTTACATTGCTTGAGCCAGCGACGCGGCGTAATACCGTTGGTCACGTTGTGGAATTTGTTCGGCCACAGTTGGTAATATTCAGGGAACAGATCTTTTACCACCAGATCCGAGTGCAACTGTGCAACCCCATTGACTGCAAAACCGCTTACAACGCACAGGTTCGCCATGCGCACCTGCTTATCGTGGTGCACTGCCAACTTGGCCCAAACCGCGTCATCACCCGGCCAGTGTTTATCTACCAGCTTCTTAAACTTGGCGTTGATCTGTTTGATGATAGAGAAATGGCGAGGCAACAGGCTGCGCACCAGCTTCTCATCCCAGCACTCCAAGGCTTCCGGCATCAGCGTATGGTTGGTGTAGGCGAAGGTTTTGCTGGTGATCGCCCAGGCTGCATCCCAATCCAACTGATGCTCATCCAGCAGAATGCGTAACATTTCCGGAATGGCAATCGTTGGGTGAGTATCGTTCAGTTGGATCACTTCGTACTTCGGTAAATCTTCTATCTTGCGGCCTGCTTGATGATGCTTGCGCAAAATATCCGCTACCGAGCAGGCACACTGGAAATACTGCTGCATCAGGCGCAGACGTTTACCGTCCTGATGGTTGTCATTCGGATAAAGGACTTTGGTCAGTTTTGCGGCTTCAACACCCTGTTTTTCCGCCTGCAGGAATTTACCGTCATTGAAATCCCCCAGGTCAAACGGATGAGTATGTGTCGCCTGCCACAAGCGCAGGGGCTGGGTAACGCCATTGCGGAACCCAAGTACTGGCAGATCCCAGGCTTCACCACGCAAAGTAAACTCCGGATGCCATACTTCACGGCCATCAGCCAGTTTTTCTACCTTGCCGCCAATGCCGACATCCACAGCAAGCGCTGAGTTATGGCGGAACCACGGATAGCTCTCGCGTTGCCAGTTATCTGGAGCCTCCTGTTGGTGGCCCTCTTTGAAGGATTGCCGGAACAGGCCGTACTGATAATTCAGGCCATAACCGGTAGCCGGTTGTTCTACTGTCGCCATAGAATCCAGGAAGCAGGCAGCTAAGCGCCCCAAGCCCCCGTTACCCAATGCCGGATCGGTTTCCTGCTCTAAGAGATCGGCCAGCTTGACGTTCTGTTCAGCCAATGTGGCTTCAACAATTTCATACCAGCCGAGGTTGATCAGATTGTTGGCGGTCAGACGACCAATCAGGAATTCCATCGAGATGTAGTTTACATGGCGTAATGGCTGGCTGCTTTTACTCGGTGCGGGCTGCGCTGCCAACAGTTCCGCAAGCGCAGCACTGACCGCCTCCCACCATTGATGCTCAGTCATCTGCTGCGCGGAACTGAGGCCAAAACGCTGCCACTGACGAGTCAGCGCAGCCAGAAATACGTCCTTTTTGAGCATAGGCTGTGACATAAGAAAAACTCTCTATCCGATAAATGGGCCAATTTTTTCACTATCGTGCCGGGGAGAACGCGCAACGGCATCATCCCGACTGGGGATTAGCTGGGGAGGAGTATTGGGGCGTAGCTGAAACTGTGATCTCAGGCACTTTTTAATCCCCTTCATTAAGGCAGACAAGCCCTGAAGGATCCCGCAAGTTTCGACGCTGCGGCTGGAACGTTAACACAGTTATTTCAACCGATGAAGTTTTGTACACCGCATTAGAAAACACGTCATTGCCATAGGAAATCAAGCACTGTTAGGATACAGAAGCATTCCTTTACCAATTTCTGGGTAAGCGTAAAAAAGTGTGATCTATAGCAATTTAAATTCAAGACAAAGCGTAAGCTTGTTGCAATACGTTTCACTATGTTCGAAGTTAGACGGTGGGATTAATTACGCGCTATAAAATAATAAACTCAGCCTTGCTCCCAAAGCAGGAACATGGCGAGATGAATCCCTTCGGCTTCGGGCAGTCCTTCAGCGGCGGGAACCGCACTTTATATCTGGAACACTATGCTGATCCCATCAAAACTGAGCCGTCCGGTACGGCTGCAAAATACCGTGGTACGCGATCGTTTGCTGGTGAAATTAGCCTGCGTGGCGAACTATCGCCTGGCATTGGTCAATTGCCCGGCAGGATATGGTAAGACGACGCTGATTGCTCAGTGGGCAGCAGGTAAGTCTGACTTGGGGTGGTACTCTCTCGATGAGAGTGATAACCAGCCTGAACGCTTCGCCAGCTATCTGATTGCGGCACTGCAGCAGGCTACTGGCGGCCACTGTGTCAAGAGCGAAGCATTAAGCCAGAAACACCAGTACGCCAGTCTTTCTGCACTCTTTGCTCAGTTGTTTATCGAGCTGTCTGACTGGCACCGCCCCTTGTACCTGGTGATAGATGATTACCATTTAATCACCAATGACCAGATCCATGAAGCGATGCGTTTTTTCCTGCGCCATCAACCTGAAAATCTGACGCTGTTACTGCTATCGCGAACATTGCCACCTCTTGGTATCGCCAATCTCCGCGTACGCGATCAGTTATTGGAGTTGAGCACTCAGCAATTGGCGTTTAATCATCAGGAAGCCAAACAGTTCTTTGACTGCCGCCTGAGCTCGCCACTTGAGCAACATGACAGCAGCCGCTTATGTGACGAAGTAGAAGGCTGGGCAACCGCGCTACAGCTCATCGCACTTTCGGCACGCCAGTCCACCTCTTCAGCCCAGCAATCGGCCAAACGTCTGGCCGGGCTGAATGCCAGCCATCTTTCTGATTATCTGGTGGATGAGGTGCTGGACCGCGTCGACGCCGATGCGCGTTCATTCCTGTTACGTTGTTCCGTATTGCGTTCGATGAATGACGCTCTGATTGTTCGCCTGACGGGCGAGGACAACGGCCAACAACGTCTTGAAGAGCTTGAGCGTCAAGGGCTGTTCATTCACCGCATGGACGACACTGGCGAATGGTTCTGTTTCCATCCCCTGTTCGCCTCGTTCCTGCGTCAGCGTTGCCAATGGGAACTGGCACTGGAATTACCTGGTTTGCACCGTGCCGCGGCTGAAGGCTGGTTAGCATTGGGGTACCCGACCGAAGCCATTCACCATGCGCTCGCTGCCAGTGATGTCAGTATGCTGCGTGATATTCTGCTGCAACACGCCTGGTCTTTATTCCACCACAGTGAATTGGCGCTGCTCGAAGAGTGCCTGAATGCTCTCCCCTATGAACGGTTGATTCAGAGCCCAAAACTGGCACTGCTGCAAGCCTGGTTAGCGCAAAGCCAACACCGTTACAGTGAGGTGAACACTCAGTTGGAACGTGCCGAACAGGCGATGCGCAACCTGCAAATCACTGTCGACCCAACTCTGCATGCAGAGTTCGATGCGCTACGAGCCCAGGTGGCAATCAACGCAGGTAAACCCGAAGAGGCAGAACGGTTGGCGACCGAAGCATTGAAATTCCTGCCGCTTTCCAGCTATTACAGCCGTATCGTTGCCACCTCAGTCACCGGTGAGGTGCATCACTGCAAGGGTGAACTGGCTCGAGCATTACCAATGATGCAGCAGACGGAGCAGATGGCGCGCCGCCATCAGGCTTATCATTACGCATTGTGGGCGCTGTTGCAGCAAAGCGAGATCCTGATAGCTCAGGGCTTCCTGCAGGCAGCCTATGAAACCCAGGAGAAAGCCTTCGAACTGGTGCGCGAGCAGCATCTGGAACAGTTACCGATGCACGAATTTCTGCTGCGCATTCGCTCGCAGGTACTTTGGTCCTGGTCACGTTTGGATGAGGCAGAAGAAGCAGCTCGTGAAGGGCTGAAGGTTTTGGCCAACTACCAGCCACAGCAGCAGTTGCAATGCATGGCAATGTTGGCGAAATGTTCACTGGCACGCGGCGATCTGGATAACGCAAATGCTCACCTGCAACGTTGCGAAGTTTTGCTGCATGGCTCTCAGTATCACCGCGACTGGCTAACCAACGCGGATAAACCACGGGTGATCCATTGGCAGATGACCGGTGATACCACTGCAGCTGCCAATTGGCTACGCAATACCGAAAAACCCGGTATGGCGAACAACCACTTTATGCAGGGCCAGTGGCGCAATATCGCGCGCGTGCAGATCTTGCTTGGCCAATACGAAGAAGCCGAGGTGGTACTGGACGAATTAAACGAAAACGCTCGTCGTCTGCGGTTGGTGAGCGATCTCAACCGTAACCTTCTGCTCAGTAATCAGCTCTACTGGCAGATGGATCGTAAGAGTGATGCGTTAAAGGTACTGATAGAAGCGCTGACGCTGGCAAACCGAACCGGTTTTATCAGCCATTTCGTCATTGAGGGTGAAACCATGGCGCAACAGTTACGTCAGTTGATCCAACTCAACACGCTGCCCGAACTGGAGCAGCACCGTGCACAACGTATTCTGCGCGACATTAATCAGCATCATCGCCACAAATTCGCTCATTTTGATGAGAATTTCGTCGATAAGTTGCTCACACATCCGCAAGTGCCGGAACTGATTCGTACCAGTCCGCTGACACAGCGGGAATGGCAGGTTTTGGGCCTGATTTACTCTGGTTACAGCAATGAGCAGATCGCCAGTGAACTGGCCGTGGCAGCCACCACTATCAAAACCCATATTCGCAATCTTTATCAAAAATTGGGCGTAGCACATCGGCAAGAAGCGGTGCAGCAGGCACAGCAGTTACTGAAGATGATGGGTTACGGAGCCTAGACTCTACGTTTTCCTTCACGCAATGCGTGAAGGAAAACCTGCAACCTTATTGCTGCCCATAATAAGCATTTGGCCCATGTTTGCGGCTGAAATGCTTCTCCATTAAATGGGCATCAAGATGGCGAAGGTCGGGATTGATGCCGCAACTTATCCAAGCCATTTTCGCCACCTCCTCTAAAACAACGGCATTGTGTACCGCCTCGTCAGGTGAGCGTCCCCAACTGAATGGGCCGTGTTGATAAACCACAACCCCTGGCGTATGCAGCGGCTCATTCTCGTCCAACGTTTCCACAATGACCCGCCCGGTTTCCAGCTCATAGTCACCCATAACCTCCGCCGCAGTCAGACCTCGGGTACAGGGAATATCGCCCGCAAAGTAATCTGCGTGAGTGGTCCCCAAGGCGGGAATTGCTCGCCCCGCCTGAGCCCAGGCTGTCGCATGGGTCGAGTGGGTATGGACAATTCCCCCTAATTGCAGATAGCACCGATACAGTTCCAGATGAGTAGGGGTGTCAGATGAAGGCCTAAAGCGCCCTTCCAAGACATTACCCGCTAAATCCACAACCACCATGTCGGCAGGTTGCAGTTGCGCGTAGGGAACTCCGCTCGGTTTGATCACCACAGCACCACGCTTGCGGTCGATCCCACTGACATTGCCCCAGGTGTAGGTCACCAGGCCATGTGCAGGCAAAGCCATATTTGCGGCGTATACCTGCTGTTTCAACTGTTCAAGCATGACTCTGCTCCTATTGCCAGCCCGGCGTTAACCATCCGCTCCACCACCCAGGCACGCGCCGCCTTTACTTCTTTTACTGGGTCCACTGCCTTTTCGCTCCACATCTCGATCAGGTATGGGCCGCAATAACCACTTTGCTGCAACGCAGTGAAACAACGTTCAAAATCCACCACGCCGTCACCAAAAGGCACCCCTTTGAAGACTCCGGGTTGGGTATCTTTGACATGTACAGCAACGATATGCCCACGACCTGCCATTAACTCCATCGGCACATCATTGTCCCAAGCGGAAAGATTGCCAATATCCGGGTAGAGCTGGAACCAGGGGTTATTCAGGTAATGGGTATATCCCAACCCTTTACTGATGGAGTTCATCAAAGGGTAATCCATGATCTCCATCGCCAATGTCACCTGGGCACGGCTAGCCATTTCCACCGCCTGTTGCAGTCCCAGGCGAAACCGCTCTCTGGTGTTATCATTTGCCTGTTGATAATAGACGTCGTAACCCGCTAGTTGGATCACGCGGATGCCGGTATCCTGTGCCAGCCGAATGGCTTTCTGCATGATAATCAGCCCTTGATCTCTGACGGCATCATCCTCACTCCCCAGAGGAAAACGCCGGTGCGCACTCAGACACATTGATGGCACCCGTACACCACTCTCGGCAACGGCGGCCACCAGTGCCAAACGTTGCTCACGGCTCCAGTCCAAGCGGGCCAAGCGGTCGTCACTTTCATCGATCGACATTTCGACAAAGTCGAACTCCAACTCGCGCGCCAATTGCAAGCGCTCAAGCCAACTACCGCTAGCGGGCAGCGCCTTCTCGTAGATACCCAAGGGAACCATGTTCGCTCCTCAGCCCCAAAGTTGGCCGATAGCGCGTTTAAACTCGCGGGCGGCCGCCACGGGATCGGCAGCATCCCGAATACTGCGGCCAGCGATAAACACGTGAATAGGGATACCTTTGAACAGCGGTAAATCTTCTAGTGCCAACCCACCGGTAACCGTGACTTTGAAACCCATAGCGGAAAGACGCTTGATAGCGCTGATATCAGCCTCACTCCATGCTACCCCGGCTGCCTGGGCATCGCGGCTACGGTGGTAAACCACTTGTTGGATACCCGCCTCACGCCATTCCTGTGCCTGCTCCCAGGTCCAGAAACCCGTCAGTTCGATCTGTACATCGCCGTTGAACTCTTTCGCTACCGCCAGTGCGCCTTTGGTGGTATTGATGTCGGCGCAGCAAATCACCGTCACCCAGTCGGCATTGGCCTCGAAGCACATACGCGAGAGAATTTTACCGGCATCGGCGATTTTGGCATCCGCCAGTACGATCCGGTCTGGATAGAGTGCCTTGAGATCGCGTACCGCACGAACGCCCTCAGCGACGCATAAGATGGTGCCAACCTCGATGATGTCAACTTCATTGGCAATCAAACGTGTAGTACGGTAAGCATCGTCCATTGACTGGTTATCCAGCGCGACTTGTAGCATGGGTAAAGTGTTTTCCATCTCGTTTTCCTTAATGGGCTGCCGCAGCGGCAGAAGTTTGGTTAATCAGATCCAGAACCTGTTGCGGTGAACGGCACGCACGTAAGCGATCAAAATTGGCCTCATCTTCAAACAGATTAACCACCTGAAGAATGCCAACTTCTTGATGCGTTTTGGCATCGACTGCCGCCATGGTGATCAGTATGTCGATTGGGTCGTTGTCATCGTCACCGAAGCAGACCGGCGTTTTCAACGTGACCAGTGCAAAGCCGGTTTTCAAAACGCCCTCTTCCGGCCTGCCATGGGGCATTGCTAACCCTGGAGCCAAAACAAAATAGGGACCAAATTGTCCAACCCCCGCCAGGATAGCGTCGAAATAACGCGGCTCTACTACGCCTGCCTCAACTAGCAGATCGACGCCAATTTTTACCGCCTGTTGCCAGTCCTCGGCTTCCGCCTGTAACAGAATTGAATGGTTGTCTGCCAGCGAATCACTTAGCTTCATCCCCATTGCCTCACTTGATATCTTTTGGGAAATGGGCCCCGATCACGGCCATCAGTTTGGGGCCAAAATCTGCGGCAGAAAGCATATTGCGTACCCCAACAACATACTTGTTGCCGCTCACCGTGATTTCATCCGCCACATGGGTAGAGGCAATAATGATATCCGCGCCGCTGAGCTCGGATTTATATTCTCCAACCGCACAGCTGTTCACCGTATGATCAACCCCTTGTTGGGTAAGGAATTGGTCAACTTTCATTTTCATGATCATGGAGCTACCTTGCCCACAACCGCATACCGCCAGAATTCGTACTGTCATGATGTGCTCTCCAGTTAATTTGAAGCCGATTCAGTCAGTTGTTTTTCAGTATCCTCTTCCGCCCGCAGCGTCCGACCGGCAAAGAACATGTATAGCAGTGCAATGATCACCACTACCCCCATAAACCACAGGCCAAAACTCAGCCCTTGCATCAATGGCGGTGCCAGAATTGACCAATCCGCCATACCCATCCAGGCACTCAGCCCGGTCAATTTAATCGCCCAGACGCAGCCAAAGATTTCTATCATCCCCATCACCAGACAGATTTTCATCGCTGCGCGCCAGCCACCAAAATGGTTGGCAAACACGCCGATAGTGGCGTTAGAGAAGAACATCGGGATAAAGCCGGGAATAATCATGATTGAGGAACCTACTGCCAACAGAATGCCAACGGCAATCAACTGCCCGATGGTTCCCCACATAAAGCCCCATACCACTGCATTAGGGGCAAAGCTGTAGATAGCGGCACAGTCGATGGCCAGCACGGCACCAGGGATCAGCCGCTGGGAAATACCATTAAATGCCTCGGTAAGTTCAGCAACAAACATCCGTACGCCTTGAACGATGATGAAGATGGCGACGGCGAACATCAGGCCGGTTTGCAGGATGTAGATAGTCCAGTGGGTTTTCCCGGCCATCTGCTGCAATGTGTCGAGACCGAATGAGCAAAGAATGATGCCGAAGAACACAGTCATGACGATCGCGGTGGAGACAATGTTGTCATGGAAAATATTCAGCCAGCCAGGCAGTTTGAGATCTTCCACGCTCTCCTCTTTCTTGCCGAGGAATGGCGCGATTTTATAGGCGACCCATGAAGCAAACTGTTGCTGGTGACCAATCGAGAAACCGCTGTTTTCCGTGACTGATTGGGTGGGTTTGAACATCATATTGGAGGTGATCCCCCAATAGAGAGAGGCGATCAGGGCGCTACACAGCACGGTGGTCCACATGTCGTAACCCGAAATGTAGAAGAACACCGCAATGAGGCCAACCTGCTGAAACATGATGTGGCCGGTCAGCATGATGGTGCGGATACCGGTGATCCGCCGCAGCAAGACGTAGACAATATTGAGTGCCAGGGCCAATAACACCGCATAGCCCACCCAGCTGTAGGCATCCCCCATCCGTTCAATGGTCGCCATCATTGAGGCATAGGTATCGGAGATAGCACCATTGATACCGTAAACCTCAGAGAGTTTGGCTACTACGGGTTTGAAGGTCCCCGTCAGGATGCCGGAACCTGCCTGCAACAGCATAAAACCGATAATGGTTTTTATCGTGCCTTTGACGATCACCGCAGCACTTTTCCGCAGCAGCAAATAGCCCAGCAATGTCACCAGGCCCAGTAACAAAGGCGCATTAGTCATAACTTGATTAAAAAAGACGGTGAAGATGGTGTAGAGGATTTCCATACAGCTCTCCAAATAACGTTTGGCATTACCTGATGCGCCGCAGAGGACGCGGCCGGTATCTAAACCAGTACGTCACCGTAACGCAGGGACAGCATCACCATAGCAATCACCATGAATCATAAAAAGATTATAAATGATTATTTGTGAGCAACCTCGCAAGTTATGTGGAGAAACTCCATGTAATCAATCAATTGATTTGATAATAAATTCATTAACTACTTATTTAACAATAATTTATTTAATTATCCAATGTATAGAATACGCGTTACAGGGCGCGAGAACCTTCATGCAACCGTAGCAAACACAGGTTGTCAGATGAAATCAACGGTGGTAGATTCAGCCAAATAAAATCATATACAATCATTTAATGATAAATTATGATTTTATTTGACAATAAACCCCTGATTGCGAGGAAAGAATCATGAGTAAAGTCACTACCATCACACGTGAATCCTGGATATTGAGCACTTTCCCGGAATGGGGTTCTTGGTTGAATGAGGAGATTGAGCAGGAACAGGTTGCCCCTGGCACCTTTGCCATGTGGTGGCTGGGATGTACCGGTATCTGGTTGAAGTCACAGGAAAACGCCAACCTGTGTGTCGATTTCTGGTGCGGTACGGGCAAACAAAGCCACGGCAACCCATTGATGAAAACCGGCCATCAGATGCAGCGCATGGCCGGGGTTAAGAAATTACAGCCCAATCTGCGCACCACCCCCTTCGTCCTCGATCCCTTTGCAATCAAGACAATTGATGCGGTACTCGCTACCCATGATCATAATGACCATATCGACGTCAACGTCGCTGCCGCGGTGATGCAAAACTGTGACGCTTCGGTGCCATTCATCGGGCCACAAAGCTGTGTGGATATGTGGATTGGCTGGGGGGTTCCCCGTGAGCGCTGTATTGTCGTAAAACCTGGGGATGTAATAAAAATCAAAGATGTGGAAATTCACGCTCTGGATGCCTTTGATCGTACTGCCCTGATCACTCTGCCTGTTGAACAAAAGGCGGCTGGCGTATTACCAGATGGGATGGATCAGCGCGCGGTCAACTATCTGTTCAAAACGCCCGGCGGCAACCTTTACCACAGCGGTGACTCCCACTACTCGAACTATTACGCCAAGCATGGCAACGAGCACCAGATCGACGTCGCACTCGGGTCCTACGGTGAAAACCCCCGTGGCATTACTGATAAAATGACCAGTGCCGACATTCTGCGCATGGCGGAATCTCTCAACGCCAAAGTTGTCATCCCTTTTCATCATGATATCTGGTCGAATTTCCAGGCCGATCCACAAGAAATCCGCGTGCTATGGGAAATGAAGAAAGATCGCTTGAAATATGGCTTCAAGCCATTTATCTGGCAGGTCGGCGGCAAATTCACCTGGCCACTGGATAAAGATAATTTTGAGTATCACTACCCACGTGGTTTTGAAGATTGTTTTACCATGGAACCTGATTTACCGTTTAAATCCTTCCTGTAGCAGTTAGCAAACAGAATGTAAGTCTTTTACCTCTTTATGCGCACTTCTGCACATGGATGATTCAAATCGTCAGAATGTGCGCATATAATCAGCCGGGTATCGTTCTTATTTCCTGATGGAGCCTGCATGACCGAATCCCAACGCCATAATGCCATTCTCGATCTCTTGCAGCGTAGGGGGCAGATTTCTGTGGCTGACGTGATTGCAGCATTTGAGATCTCACCTGCGACCGCGCGCCGCGATATCAACAAACTCAATGAAATAGGTAAATTGCGTAAGGTACGTAATGGGGCCGAAGCCACCAATACACCGCGCCCTACCTGGTCCCCGCTCAATATCCACCAAACGCAGCATCTGGATGAGAAGATGCGCATCGCCAAAGCAGCATCCCAACTTTGCCAGGCGGGGGAGAGTGTGGTGATTAACTGTGGTTCCACCGCATTCCTACTCGGGCGTGAAATGTGCGGTAAAGAAGTTCAGGTGATCACCAACTACTTACCGCTGGCCAATTACCTGATCGAGCGTGAGCACGAAAGCGTGGTGATCATGGGCGGCCAATACAATAAAAGCCAATCCATCACGTTGGCCCCACAGGATGGCGATGCCAGCCTGTATGCCGGGCATTGGATGTTTACCAGCGGCATCGGTCTCACTGCTGATGGGCTGTATAAAACCGACATGCTCACCGCCATGGCCGAACAGAAGATGCTTAACTATGTCGGTAAGCTGGTGGTGCTGGTCGACAGCAGCAAAGTCGGCCAGCGGGCCGGGATGCTGTTTAGCCGCACTGAGCAGATCGATATCGTGATCACTGGGCGGGAAGCCAACCCATCGATAGTTGAAAAGTTGCGCCAGCAAGGCGTTGAAGTGCAACTGGTCTAGGCTGCCCTTTGCCTGCCCGGTAAGGCTTATGCTCCCACAGAGGCCGTATGTTCTGCTAAAACCCTGCCGTTGTTCTGGTCTTATTTGTGCCAAAGTTGGATACACTAGGCTGAACCCTCAACTGCACGCGAGCGCCGCTGGCAATTGGGAGCACAGCCTAACACCTATGGATTTCGGGCTACGGCTTGAAGATCGATGAGTATCACAACATTCCACCATATTACGGGGCACCTTGAAGTCATGGAACAATTTGAAGCGATCAACGTCGAGCAGGCATACCAGCGTTGGAAAGACGGCAGCGCCGTATTGGTCGACATTCGCGATCCGCAAAGCTTTGCCGCTGGCCATACGCCTGGTGCTTTTCATCTGACCAACGCCAGCCTGCCAACGTTTATGCAGCAGAATGAGTTTGATCGCCCGGTAATGGTGATGTGTTACCACGGAAACAGTAGCCGCAGCGCCGCGCAGTATCTTCTGCACCAAGGGTTCGATGCGGTATACAGCATCGATGGTGGTTTCGAAGCCTGGGCACGCCAATTCCCGCAGGATGTTGAGACGTTATCGTAACGCCGCAGGCCACTTATAAGGGTGGCCAGAGCTGAATTCTCCTCTGTTTTGCTATATCTGTTCCCTACGCTCAGGATTTCAAAGGTATAATCAGCCTTCAGCACCGCTGGGGCCTAAACCCGCAGCCAAAGTCATCTACTTATACGGAAAACCTATGGTTCGAGTGATCGCCGTATCCAATCCGCGTTTGGCCCAGGCCTTTGTCGATTACATGGCAACGCAGGGAATTACTCTTGAAGTTCACAATAGCGGCGAAGCAGCAGAAATCTGGCTGGCTGAAGAAGCACATCTGGAACAAGTCCAACATGAGCTGCAACAGTTTTTGCTTGATCCCCTCAACCGCCGCTATCAGGCAGCAAGTTGGCAGGCAGGCAGCACTGATGCAGGCTTGCAGTACCAGCAGTTTTCTTATCTGCAAACCATCCGCAGCAAGGCCGGGCCACTAACGCTCACGGTAATGGCCTTGTGTATTCTGGTCTATGTCCTGATGCAAGTGTTGGGGGACGATACGGTTATGTTCTGGCTCTCCTGGCCACAGAACAGCTCACAATATAGTCAGCTGTGGCGTTGGGTAAGCCATGCGTTCCTACACTTCTCACTGCTGCACATCAGCTTTAATCTGTTGTGGTGGTGGTATCTGGGTGGGCCTCTGGAAAAACGCCTCGGGGCCGGAAAACTGTTCGTTATCGCTGTAGTCTCTGCCTTTTTCAGCGGCTGGGCACAATCATTGTTCAGTGGGGCCCTGTTTGGCGGACTTTCCGGCGTTGTTTATGCCTTGATGGGATACGTCTGGTTGAGCGGTGAGCGCGCACCGGAACGCGGTCTGAATCTACCACGTGGTTTAATGGTATTTTCCGTACTCTGGCTGGTTGCCGGTTATTTCGATATGTTAGGCATGTCGATCGCTAATGCGGCGCATGTTGCCGGTTTAGTGCTAGGGTTATTGATGGCATTCTGGGACACGCGTCATCGCACGCACAACAAACAATAACAATCAGGCAATTATACCCAAAAAATTCGAGTTGCTTGTAGGCGGCAACTGAGTGAAGCCCTAGGAGCATAGATAAACTATGTGACTAGGGTGAACGACAAATCTGCTTGGCAGATTTGAACGCTGCTTGCAGCGGCCCCGAAGGGGCGAGGCCCGACATGGGCCGAGTAACGCAGCCAACACCCAAGCAACTTGAAGTATGACGGGTATATAACGTGGTTGAAAGACAGCGAATGTACCAGCGTATTAGGGGATTATCGTGAAGCAAACACAGCGTCATGACGCTATTATCGAATTGGTTCGTCAGCAGGGCTATGTCAGCACGGAAGAGTTGGTGGAGCATTTCGAAGTCAGCCCGCAAACCATTCGCCGCGATCTAAATGACCTGGCCGATCAGAACAAAATACAACGCCACCATGGTGGTGCAGCCTTACCTTCCAGTTCTGTGAATGCCGCCTATCACGACCGTAAGGTGATGTGGTCAGAAGAGAAAGCACGCATCGCCAAACGCGTTGCCAGCCAGATCCCGGATGGTGCAACGCTGTTTATTGATATCGGCACCACTCCTGAGGCGGTCGCCCATGCGCTGATGAACCACAAGAATCTGCGGGTGGTGACCAACAATCTTAATGTGGCTACCCTCCTCACGGCCAAAGAAGATTTCCGTCTTATTCTGGCTGGTGGCGAAGTGCGCACCCGCGATGGGGGTATCATGGGGGAAGCGACTCTGGACTTCATTTCGCAATTCCGCCTTGACTTCGGCATTCTCGGCATCAGTGGTATTGATATGGATGGCTCATTGCTCGAATTCGATTATCACGAAGTTCGTACTAAACGCGCGATTATCGAAAATTCCCGATGCGTCATGCTGGTCACCGACCATTCCAAATTTGGCCGTAACGCGATGGTAAATCTGGGGAATATGAACTTGATCGACTATCTGTTCACCGATCAGGCACCGCCACCCAGCGTAATGAAGATTATCGAGCAATACGACGTACAGCTCGAGTTATGCTGATCACGTTCTACTTTAACCATCAACTTCTTGTTTATAGCCAAGCGATTGGTCACGTTTTCTATGAATTGATGCCGCATCAAACGTAATACTCGAGTTCAGTGAAAGTGCCGATGGCCCTGCCTTGAATTTCGGGTGATATTGAATAGCCCCGCGTCTTACGATTGGGGCGTTTCAGTAGGCTACGCAACGTCAGATTTTCACGCGCAATACGCCAATTATAGGTTTCGCTGTTGGCAGGGCATCGTCATAAAACGGTAATCTCCACATCCCAAAACGGCGATTTTATAATTCAATCAACATATTGAATACTTTCCCCTCTGCAAACTGAAGTGGTGAAGCAGTAGACACACGCTACGCCCTACTAATCAATTTCTCTCTGGCACATACCCGCCCTCCTCTTCTCATCACTATGTTGCAAACGAGTGCTTGATGACACAGAGATGTTACAAGTGTCACCACAAAAATATTTATTTTGGTTAACTCTTGGCTTGTTTGTTGGTTTATGACTACAATCATGAGCGAAAACGAACATGAAAGAACCATTACGAACATCTGGAGGCAGTTGACGTGGAAACCAAAGACTTGATCGTTATCGGTGGCGGTATCAATGGTGCCGGTATCGCAGCTGATGCGGCCGGACGTGGGCTGTCCGTTCTGCTACTGGAAGCGCAAGACTTGGCCTGTGCTACGTCTTCCGCCAGTTCCAAGCTGATCCACGGTGGCCTGCGTTACCTGGAACACTATGAGTTCCGCTTGGTCAGTGAGGCCTTGGCCGAGCGTGAAGTGTTACTTAAACTGGCTCCTCATATCGCCTTCCCAATGCGTTTCCGTCTGCCGCATCAGCCACACTTGCGGCCAGCCTGGATGATCCGCACCGGCCTGTTCCTGTACGACCATTTGGGCAAACGCACCAGCCTGCCCGGCAGCAAAGGCTTACGCTTTGGTCCCGAATCCGTTTTAAAACCAGAACTGAAGCGTGGTTTCGAATATTCCGATTGCTGGGTAGACGATGCACGCCTGGTGGTCCTGAACGCACAGGCTGTGTCCGAACGCGGCGGAGAAGTACGTACTCGTACCAAAGTGACCCGCGCATGGCGTGAGAACGGCATGTGGGTGGTAGAAGCCACCGACGTAGACAGTGGCAAGGCATTTACCTGGCGCGCCAAAGGCCTGGTTAATGCGACCGGCCCTTGGGTGAAAAACTTCTTCGATGACGGTCTGAAACTCAAGTCACCTTATGGCATTCGTCTGATCAAAGGCAGCCATATTGTGGTGCCAAAAGCGCACAACCAGCCGCAGTCTTATATCTTGCAGAACGAAGATCATCGCATCGTGTTTGTCATTCCGTGGCTGGATGAGTTTTCCATCATTGGTACTACCGATGTGGAGTATCACGGCGATCCGAAAGAAGTGAAGATCGACGATAACGAAATCGACTATCTGTTGAAAGTGTATAACGACCACTTCAAAAAGCAGCTAGGCCGTGACGACATCGTCTGGACTTACTCTGGGGTGCGGCCACTGTGTGATGATGAATCTGACTCACCGCAGGCTGTCACCCGCGATTATACGCTGGACGTGCATGACGAGCAGGGCAAAGCCCCTCTGCTTTCCGTATTCGGTGGCAAGCTCACCACCTATCGCAAGCTGGCTGAACATGCGATGGAAAAACTGGCGCACTACTACCCCGGTTGCGGCCCTGCATGGACTAAAAACGGTTCATTGCCGGGGGGCGATATCGGGGGCGATCGCGACAGCTACGTAGCCAAACTCCGTCGCCAACACGGTTGGTTACCTGAGTCTCTGGCGCAGCGTTACGCCAGTACTTATGGTAGCCATAGCACATTGATTCTGAACAATGCGCACAGTCTGACTGATTTAGGCGAGGACTTCGGCCACGGTCTGTACGAAGCTGAACTGCGTTATCTGGTTGATAAAGAGTGGGTAATCGAGCTGGACGATGCCATTTGGCGCCGAACCAAGCTGGGTATGTGGCTTAGTGAAACCCAGCAGGCTCGAGTCAAGGCCTGGCTGGTAGAACACGCGAAACCAAAAGCGCTGTCATTGGCATCTTGATCGCGCAGCAATAAAGAGGGGCATCAACCTTTGCGTTGATGCCCCTAATGTATTTTCTTAGGGCCAGAACTTCTGACCCTATGTCATCACAATTTTATCGGCTTGATGTTCCAAATCTCATCAGCGTATTCCTGAATGGTACGGTCGGAGGAGAAATACCCCATACCGGCGATATTCAGTACTGCGCGCCGCGTCCAGTCATCCTGGTTGAGATACACCTCATCAACTTTATCCTGTGTATCCACATAGCTGCGATAGTCCGCCAGCAACTGATAGTGGTCGCCCAGATTAACCAGTGAATCAAACAAACTGCTGTAACGCTTCGGATCTTCAGGGCTAAATGCTCCCGTCGCGATCTGCGTCAATGCCTTATGCAACTCTTCATCCTGTTCATAATACTGGCGCGGGTTGTAACCTTTGCGGCGCAACTCTTCCACTTGCTCAGCCGTATTACCGAAGATAAAGATATTCTCTTCACCCACATGATCCAGCATTTCAACGTTGGCACCATCCAGCGTACCAATGGTCAAAGCACCGTTGAGAGCAAACTTCATGTTGCTGGTGCCTGAAGCTTCGGTGCCAGCCAGCGAGATCTGTTCAGAGAGATCGGCAGCAGGGATGATCATCTGTGCCAAACTTACGCCATAGTTAGGGATGAAGACCACTTTCAGATGGTGATGCACTCGTGGATCATTGTTGATCACTTTAGCTACATCATTGATCAAGCGAATGATCTGCTTTGCCGCATAGTAAGCAGAGGCGGCTTTACCGGCAAAGATCACCACGCGCGGTACATGCTTGGCCGTAGGATCCTGTAGCAAGCGGTTATAACGGGTGATCACATGCAATACATTCAGCAACTGCCGCTTATATTCGTGAATACGTTTGATCTGCACGTCAAACAAGGCATCCGGATTCACCACCACGTTGAGTTTTTTTGCAATATAGCTCGCCAGCCGCTCTTTGTTCTGCCGTTTGGCTGCCTGCACGGCCTCCAGGAAGCTCGGGTAGTCCACGTTAGGCTTGATTTCGCTGAGTTGGCTGAGATCGGTTCGCCAGTTGTGGCCAATACTCTCATCCAGCACTTTCGATAATGGCCGGTTTGCCAACCCTAACCAGCGACGTGGTGTTACACCGTTGGTTTTATTGCAGAAACGGTCAGGGAATATGCGGGCAAAATCGGCAAACAGAGATTGCACCATCAGCTCAGAGTGCAGTGCAGACACACCGTTCACTTTATGGCTCGCTACTACCGCCAACCACGCCATTCGTACCCGACGACCATTGGTTTCATCAATCAGGGATACCCGTGCCAGCAATTTATCGTCACCCGGGATCGCTTGCTGTACGTGCTTGAGGAAATGGTCATTGATTTCGAAAATAAGCTGTAAATGACGCGGCAAGATCTTACCCAGCATATCTACCGGCCAGGTCTCAAGAGCTTCACTCATCAGGGTATGGTTGGTGTAGGAGAATACTTTTTCCACCACCGTCCAGGCATCCAGCCAGCTGAATTTGTGCTCATCAATCAGCAAATGCATCAGCTCTGGTATGGACAGCACCGGGTGAGTGTCGTTGAGATGGATGGCAATCTTGTCAGCCAGATTGTCGAAGGTTTTATGCATCGTCCAGTGGCGGTTGAGAATATCCTGCACCGTCGCCGAGACCAGGAAATACTCCTGCCGTAGACGCAATTCGCGCCCAGAATAGGTGGAGTCATCTGGATAGAGCACGCGCGATACGTTTTCGGAGTGGTTCTTATCTTCTACAGCGGCAAAGTAGTCGCCCTGGTTGAATTTACCCAGATTGATTTCGTTACTGGCCTGCGCACTCCATAAGCGCAACGTGTTGGTGGCATCGGTATCAAAACCCGGGATCACCTGATCGTAGGCAATCGCGATAACCTCTTCGGTCTCCAACCAACGCGCCTTAGCCCCTTCTTGCTGGATACGTCCACCAAAGCGGACTTTGTAACGGGTATTGTGGCGCGGGAATTCCCACGGGTTGCCGTATTCAAGCCAGTAGTCTGGTGATTCCATCTGCTGGCCATCGATGATGTTCTGCTTGAACATGCCGTATTCATAGCGGATACCATAACCCCGTCCTGGCAGTGCAAGCGTCGCCAGCGAATCAAGGAAACAGGCTGCCAGCCGCCCTAAGCCGCCATTACCCAGGCCAGGATCGTTTTCTTCTTCTAACAGTTCACTCAGGCTTAAGCCCATTTCGTTTAGTGCGTCTTCAATGTCCTGATAAATCCCCATGGATAACAGGGCATTGGAGAGTGTACGTCCGAGCAAAAACTCCATCGACAGGTAATAAACCTGACGGACATCTTGCGAAAGCTGGGCTCGGTTAGAGCGTAACCAACGTTCCACCATCCTGTCGCGCACCGCAAACAACACCGCATTAAGCCAGTCGTGTTGGGTGGCAATCGCAGGATCTTTGCCGACAATAAACATCAGTTTATAGGCGATAGAATGTTTCAGCGCTTCAACACTGACCGTGGGTGAGGTGTAACTAAACGGTGAAGTCATAGCAATTCATTCCCAAGTGCGTCATTACAACAAGCGTTGATAAAGCGACAAATAATCTTTTGCCGCGACTTGCCAGCCAAAATCCAGGCTCATGGCATGGCGTTGTACGTGCCGCCAATGTTTTGGTCTGCCCCACAGCACCATGGCACGCCGAATGGCATTACCCAGCGCTGCGGCATCGCAGTCATCAAACACAAATCCGCTGGCGGTTCCATCAGCCAGATTCTCCAGCGCACAATCGACCACCGTATCCGCCAACCCACCGGTACGACGTACCAGGGGCAAAGTGCCATATTTCAGGCCATAAAGTTGCGTTAACCCGCAAGGCTCAAAACGGCTAGGTACCAGAATGACGTCCGCCCCGCCGATAATGCGGTGAGAGAATGCCTCGTGGTAGCCAATCTGCACACCAACCTGCTCCGGATAATCAGCTGCGGCAGCTAGAAATGCCTGCTGCAATACCGCATCACCGGCACCCAACAGCGCCAGTTGCCCGCCTTGCGCCAGCAAACCTGGCAATGCTTCCAACACCAGGTCTAGCCCTTTCTGGCTGGTCAGACGGCTGACTACTGCAAACAACGGTAGCGATTCATTCACTTCCAATCCCATCGTTTTTTGCAGATGGATCTTGTTTTTGGCTTTGTCTTTCAGACTTTCAGCATCGTAACGTGCCGTTAGGCGCGTATCGTGGGATGGCTCCCAGATCCCTTCATCCACACCATTGAGAATGCCGCTCAGCCTTCCCTGCCGCTGACGATCCTGCAATAACCCTTCCATGCCGTAGCCAAATTCTGACCGCGTGATCTCACGCGAATAGGTTGGGCTGACGGTAGTGACATGATCGGCAAAGTAGAGACCTGCTTTCAGGAAGGAAATCTGCCCGTAGAACTCCAGGCCATAAACATTCAAGAACGACGAAGGTAACCACAGCTCCGCCATATGATGGGCAGCGAATAACCCTTGATAAGCCAGATTATGTACGGTGAAGACCGAACGCGCCGGGTAGCCATTTGCTGCCAGATAGGCGCAGGCTAATCCCGCATGCCAGTCGTGAGCGTGTACCAGCTTCGGACGCCAGTAACGATCCAGCCCTTTTGCCATCTCGCAAGCCACCCAGCCCAACAAGGCAAAACGCCGGTGGTTATCGGGATAAGCGCGCATCGACTGGTCGTGGTATGGGCTGCCTGGACGATCATATAGCCAGGGGGCGTCAATCAGGTAAACGCCCACACCATGATAAGTGCCGTAACGCAGGCTTACACGCCCGGCAAAAGAGTCGATCTCCGCGACCAGCACCGTATCTGGAATGCCATTGCGCACGTCTGGGAAAGCTGGTAACAGCACCCGAACGTCCGCTCCCTCGGCAATTTGTGCCGTCGGCAATGCGCCAACCACGTCTGCAAGCCCACCGGTTTTAAGCAGCGGGTACATTTCAGAACATACGTGTAAAACCTGCATTATCACTCCTGAAATTCGGTAATAACTTCTTTGCGGAGATAGTGGACGTAGCACACTACGCCCACAGGTTCGCAAGCGAAATCCTTACAGCTTTGACAACATTTCACGCGTTACCAGCACAATGCCCTCTTCAGAGCGATAAAAACGTCTGCTGTCTTCATCCGCATTTTCACCAATCACCATCCCTTCAGGAATATGGCAGGCACGGTCAATGATGCAACGACGCAGGCGGCAGGAGCGACCAACGTTAACATCAGGCAATAAGACCGAGGAGTCGACGGTACAGAAAGAGTTTACCCTGACACGCGAAAATAATACCGAATGCACCACAACCGAACCGGAGACGATACAGCCACCAGCGACCAACGAGTTCATCGTCATGCCATGGCTACCGGAGCGATCCTGCACAAATTTGGCTGGCGGCAACGGTTCCATATAAGTTCTGATAGGCCAGGCACGGTCATACATGTCCAGCTCCGGTGAGACCGATGCCAGATCGAGGTTGGCGCGCCAGTATGCTTCCAGCGTTCCAACATCACGCCAATACGGTGGCAGTTCAGGGTTGGAGGTGACACAGGAGAGCGTAAACGGATGTGCCCATGCAGCTTTCTGAGCAGTAATTTTCGGGATCAGATCTTTACCGAAGTCATGACTGGAATCTGGAGTCGACATGTCTTCCTCCAGCAGTTGGAACAGATAGCTGGCATTGAAAATGTAGATCCCCATGCTGGCCAGTGACATATCCGGATTGCCGGGCATCGCAGGTGGATTTTCAGGTTTCTCGAGGAACTCAAGGATCAGATCGTTATCGTCCACCTTCATGACGCCAAACTCGCTGGCTTCCGAACGCGGCACCGGAATACAGGCCACGGTACATTGTGCCCCTTTCTCCACATGGTCGATCAACATGCGCGAGTAATCCATTTTGTAAATATGGTCGCCCGCCAGGATCACCACGTATTCCGCCTCATATCGGCGGATAATATCGAGGTTCTGGTAAACCGCATCCGCAGTCCCTTTGTACCAATGCTCGGTACTGAGCCGCTGTTGTGCAGGCAACAGGTCGACAAACTCGTTCATTTCCTCGTTAAGGAAAGACCAACCGCGCTGTATATGTTGCACCAAAGTATGCGAATGGTATTGAGTGATCACGCCCATGCGGCGGATCCCCGAATTCAGGCAATTCGACATAGCAAAGTCAATGATGCGGAACTTACCACCGAAATGAACCGCAGGCTTAGCCCGGGTAGAGGTCAAATCTTTCAAACGCGAGCCACGGCCGCCAGCCAGAATCAGGGCAACGGATTTATTCGGCAGTTGGCGCGCCAACATCAGGGGGTCTTTATTTTCAAACCTAACCATAGCTGACTCCTTTAATTTTTCTTTGCCAGCACGCAAAGGGAATGCGCAGCCTGGCACCAGGCGGGTAGGACCGCCCGTGAATCGTCCTGGGTAAATGGAGCAACAACCTGCCACTCCCCTTCAGGTAACATCATCTCAACGGCGCGCGGCGTGGCATTGATCACCAGCAACCAGCGTTGCGACAGGTGGATCTGCAAATACCGCTCGCCCCGTTCCCACTCTTGCGCACTGAGCGGTTGCCCGTGCACATTCAACCACCGCACGCTGCCGTCTCCCTCCTGCCACCAGTTATCTCCCTGCAAAGCAGGGATTTGCTGGCGTAAGCGGATCAACGCGGCGGTGTATGTGGTGAGGGAATCGTCCGCCTTGGCCCAATCGAGCCAGGTGGTTTTGTTATCCTGACAGTAAGCATTGTTGTTACCCTGCTGACTATGTCCATGCTCATCACCGGCCAGCAGCATCGGTGTTCCTTGAGCCAGAAGCAGCGTGGCAAGGAGTACCCGCTGACTGGCCTTACGGTGTTGTAAAACGGTATCGTCGGCAATGGGACCTTCGACGCCGTGGTTACAGCTAAAGTTACGGTCAGTGCCATCACGGTTTCCTTCGCCGTTAGACTGGTTATGCTTCTGGTTGAAACTCACTACATCCTGCAAGGTAAATCCATCGTGGGCAGTCAACATATTAATGCTGGCATGGGGCGCACGCCCACGGTGGTTAAAGACCTCGCTGGAAGCAGCAAAGCGCTGGGCAAACTGACCAAGTGACAGATCGTTCTGCAACCAGAAACGACGGATATCATCACGGAAATGGTCATTCCACTCAGCAAAACGGCCAGGAAACGCCCCAACTTGATA
This sequence comes from Serratia aquatilis, assembly GCF_044865145.1. Lineage (NCBI taxonomy): Bacteria > Pseudomonadati > Pseudomonadota > Gammaproteobacteria > Enterobacterales > Yersiniaceae > Serratia > Serratia aquatilis. The sequence continues at coordinate 5,077,669 of NZ_CP173186.1, forward strand.
CCCCCCTGGGCCAATGTCCCAAGGTTCGGCGATCAGTTTGCAGCGCCCTAACGTGTCGTCCGCCAGCATCGCCTGAAACAGCGGTGCATCGCGGTCAAACGCCGGTGTTCGGCCTAACACCGTGCCAAGATCGAAGCGGAAACCGTCGACATGGCATTCGCGTACCCAAAACCGCAGGCATTCCATTACCCACGAAACACCTGCTGGCTGATCCAGCCGCAGCGTATTGCCGCAACCGGTGACGTTATCGTAGTCTCCCTCAGGAGTTAGCCAGTAGTAACTTGCGTTATCAATGCCACGCAACGACAACGTTGGTCCATCAACATCCAGTTCTGCGCTATGGTTGAACACCACATCGAGAATCACTTCAATCCCGGCTTTGTGCAACGCCTTTACTGCGTCACGAAATTCACGCAGCGGTGTCATGTCGGTAAGCAGACTGCTATAACGGTTGTCCGGCGCAAAGGGTGCCAGCACGTTATATCCCCAGTAATTAATCAATCCCATGCGTTGCAGGCGCGGTTCTGTGGTGTGCTGTTGAATCGGCAGTAGCTCAAGTGCCGTAATCCCCAACCGCTTGAAATATGCAATCATCACCGGGTGGCCCAACGCAGCAAAACTACCGCGCAGCGCCGCCGGGATTTCCGGATGCAACAACGTCAGCCCCCGGACATGAGCCTCATAGATAACGGTCTTGCTCCAAGGAGTCAGAGGAGGACGATCGTCCTCCCAGTCATATCTTTCATCGATCACCACACACTTGGGCATTAACGTTGCGCTGTCATGAGGATCGGGATAGTCGTATCCCCCATGCAGATTCAAGTGATCTGCGACCGGACCCTCTACCGCACGAGCCGCCGGGTCAAGTAGCAGTTTATTGGCGTTAAAACGGTGCCCTTGTTGCGGTTCGAACGGGCCATGTACCCGAAAACCATAACGCTGCCCTGGCTTGCCACCCGGTAAATAGCCATGCCAGATGTGCCCACTACGAGCCGGTAACGGTATGCGCGTTTCACGATGCAGTTCATCGAACAGGCACAGTTCGACCTGTGTGGCGTGCGCAGAAAATAGCGTGAAATTAATCCCACTACCGTCATAGTGAGCCCCGAGAGGCGCAGCGATACCGGGCATCAACGCCGTCATTACCCCTCCCGCCGCAGATAAACCGTTGCCAAAGGTGGCACCATTATGCTGATCGAATGTTCACGATCATGGCTTGCAATAGGCTCCGAGACTACCCGCCCCTGATTGCCAGTATTACTACCGTGGTAGTGGTACGAGTCGGTATTCAGGATTTCCCGATATTCCCCAGGGCGGGAAATACCGATGCGATAATGATGGCGGGGCACCGGAGTAAAGTTGCTGATGGCAATCAGTTCATTCCCCTGCGAATCATAACGCGCAAAGGCAAACACCGAGTTCTCATGATCGTCTACTACCAACCACTCAAAACCCTCAGGGCGATAATCACACTCGTACAGCGGAGCATTGTGCTGATAGCAATGGTTGAGATCGCGTACCAACCGTTGTACACCGTGGTGCCAGCTATCTTCCCCTTCCAGCAAATGCCAATCCAGGCTGGTATCGAAATTCCACTCACGCCCTTGAGCAAATTCACTGCCCATAAACAGCAATTTCTTACCTGGATGCGCCCACATAAAGCCATAATAAGCCCGCAGGTTGGCAAATTTCTGCCAGGCATCGCCCGGCATCCGATCCAGCACCGAATGTTTACCATGCACGACTTCATCATGCGAAATAGGCAACACGAAGTTTTCGGTATGGGAATAGAGCATGCCAAAGGTCATCAGATTGTGATGATATTTACGATGTACCGGGTCGCATTTCATATAGTTTAGCGTGTCATGCATCCAGCCGAGATCCCATTTGTAATGGAATCCTAAACCGCCAGCGTCCGGCGGTAATGTTACGCCTGGATAGTCTGTCGACTCTTCCGCCAACGTCACTGCACCCGAACGCTCTTTACCTATCGTCTGATTGGTATAGCGCAGAAACGAGATCGCCTCGAGATTCTCTTTGCCACCATAGCAGTTAGGTACCCACTCACCGTCTGCGCGGCTGTAGTCACGGTAGATCATCGATGCCACCGCATCGACCCGCAGGCCATCAATACCAAAACGCTCAAGCCAGTAGAGCGCATTACCCGCCAGGTAGTTACGTACTTCATTGCGGCCGTAGTTGTAGATCAGTGTATTCCAGTCCTGATGAAATCCTTCACGAGGATCGGCATATTCATACAGCGCGGTACCGTCAAAATTTGCCAGACCGTGGGCATCACTGGGGAAATGCCCCGGTACCCAATCGAGGATCACGTTAATCCCAGCTTTATGAGCCGCAGCTACGAAGGCTTTAAATTCTGCTGGTGTGCCGAAACGGCGTGTAGGCGCATATAGGCCCAGAGGCTGGTAACCCCAACTACCATCGAACGGGTGCTCGTTAATCGGCAAAAGCTCAATGTGGGTAAAACCCATCTCTTTAACATAGGGGATCAGTTGATCTGCCAGCTCTTGATAACTGAGCCAGAAATTATTGTCGGTATGACGGCGCCAGGAACCCAGATGCACTTCGTAAATAGAAATAGGGCGGTCAAAATCATTAGCCCGACGCCTCTCAGGTGTGTTTTCCACTACCGCAGGCAACGGCGTAATCAATGACGCCGTTTCTGGCCGCATTTGCGCTTCAAAAGCGTAAGGATCGGCTTTCAATTGAACATTGCCGTAACAATCGATAATTTCGTATTTATACAGTTGACCGGCTTTAACCGCTGGCACGAACAGTTCCCAAATGCCATTTTCTCGCCGCAAACGCATTGGATGTCGTCGACCGTCCCAGAAATTGAATTCACCGACAACGGACACCCGCTGCGCATTCGGTGCCCATACGGCAAAGCTGACGCCTTCAACCTCATCCAGCACGCCGGGATGTGCCCCCAACCGCTCATAAGGACGGAGATGGGTTCCCTCAGCCAATAGCCAACTGTCTATATCCTGCAATAACGTACCAAAACGATACGGGTCTTCAATGAGTTGCTGATGATCGCTCCAACTGACTTCAAGCTGATAACGGAAGGGGGTTTTACGGCGAGGGACAATAGCGCTAAAAAAACCTCGGGCATCATCACAATTGAGTTGCACCAGCCGGTTACCCGTTTTGCTTTCCACCAGCCATACTGTTCCGGCATCTGGCAACAGAGCGCAAATTTGCAGCCCACGTTCGGTAACATGCATGCCAAGTAATGAAAATGGATCGGCATAGTGACCAGAGATTAACTGATTAATCACGTCACGTTCGGGAAGTACAGGCATTATATTCTTCCTTTAATTAAGAGCATGACTTTTAAGGGGCTACGCTGATAAGAAAGCAGCCGTTGAACCTATCATGCAATTGATTTGCAACCTAAAGCGTGATTCCGGTCGGTTATTGGTTAATCAATTACCGTCCAAACTATAGTTTCGCTCTTTATGGTCACTTTTCGGACAAAACTTCACCATTAGTGGTGACTTTATTCAACAACCCGTTAAGCATAGCCAATGTCAGCTAAAAACATTGCCGCATCATGAAGGAAAATTATTTATCGGAAAAATCACAAAACTGACCACACACTGTGATGCTATTCATGCGGTACGGTAAGTAGTTAATGGCGAAACTTCCCCGCTCCTTTAACGCTCTCACCCATAGCGCAGCCAATAACGGAAAAGTTTAAAATAAGGGGTTTAAGGGCTGTAAGAGCTCAGCCCTTAGGAAGTTTAGTTTAAGGTTACAGCAGAATACGCAGCATGCGGCGCAGCGGCTCCGCCGCCCCCCAGAGCAACTGATCGCCAACGGTGAATGCAGAGAGGTATTCCGGCCCCATGTTCAACTTACGCAAACGGCCCACAGGCGTATTCAATGTCCCGGTCACTGCTGCAGGAGTTAGCTCACGCATAGTCAGTTCGCGGTCGTTAGGGATCACTCGCACCCAATCGTTGTGCGTTGCCAGAAGTTGTTCAATTTCCGGCAAAGATACATCCTTCTTCAGCTTAAGAGTAAAAGCCTGACTATGGCAGCGCAGTGCCCCTACACGCACGCACAGGCCATCGACCGGAATGGTGGTTGAGGCATTGAGGATCTTGTTGGTTTCCGCCTGCCCTTTCCACTCTTCGCGGCTTTGGCCATTTTCCAACTGCTTGTCGATCCAGGGAATCAGGCTCCCCGCCAAAGGAACACCAAAGTTATCGGTCGGCAGCTTACCGGAACGGGTAGCTTCTGTGACTTTACGTTCAATATCCAGGATCGCCGAGGCGGGATCCTGTAGCTCTTTCGCCACGTCCGCATGCAACATACCCATTTGCATCAGCAGTTCACGCATATGGCGGGCTCCCCCCCCAGATGCAGCCTGATAAGTGGCGACAGAAGCCCACTCAACCAGATCGTTAGCAAATAGGCCACCCAAAGACATCAGCATCAGGCTAACGGTGCAGTTACCGCCAACAAAGGTCTTGATCCCCTTGTTCAAACCTTCATGGATAACCATACTATTTACAGGATCAAGGATAATGATCGCATCATCTTTCATGCGCAAAGAAGAAGCAGCGTCGATCCAATAGCCTTGCCAACCGGTTTCACGCAGCTTCGGATAGATTTCATTGGTGTAATCACCACCCTGGCAGGTAATAATAATGTCGAGTGCACGCAGTGCCTCTATATCATAGGCATCCTGCAGTGTGCTTTGCTGGCCACCGAAAGCCGGCGCGGCAGCACCGTGCTGTGAAGTGGAAAAGAATACCGGGCGAATAGCGTCAAAATCGCGCTCTTGTGTCATGCGTTGCATGAGTACAGAGCCGACCATACCGCGCCAACCGATGAAACCAACGTTTTTCATATTTACAGTCCTGCCTTGGAGGATGACTATGCTCAATACTTTTCAGGCCTAAACGTTAACATCGGCATGAAGGGCAAGAGACATATTTAAATTGTAAGTGGTGTGCAATATGCACCCACCTTACAAAATGTCAGCGCAGGCGCAAAGTGAATTTATTCGATGGTTGAACGATTATAAGCAGTGCTGCTTATAACCTATGGTTTTAATGCAGGGAACTTGCCCATCCAGCCACTGACTTGGGCGCTGTAACACGAAATTCAGAAATTAAGAGTATTTGGTTATTTTGACACTGAGGTAACAATGACAGAAATGATTTCGGCAACAGTGTTGCTGTTCTTGATCATGGATCCACTTGGTAACCTACCGATTTTCATGTCGGTACTTAAACACTTGGAGCCCCGCCGCCGTAGGGTAGTGTTGATCCGTGAATTATTGATCGCTCTGCTGTTGATGCTGATTTTCCTGTTTGCTGGCGAACGCATTCTAGCATTCCTTAATCTGCGCACCGAAACGGTATCAATATCCGGCGGAATTATCATGTTCCTGATCGCTATCAAGATGATTTTCCCATCTAGTGAGGGTAACAGTACCGGTCTTTCTGCAGGTGAAGAACCTTTTCTTGTGCCGCTGGCTATCCCGTTGGTAGCTGGACCGTCAATTCTGGCGGCGCTGATGTTGCTTTCACATCAATATCCAAACCAACTGTTACATCTGGTAGGGGCGTTGTTGATAGCCTGGGGATTGTCGGCTGCGATCTTGTTGTTGTCGAACCTGTTCTTCCGCTTGCTAGGGAGTAAAGGCTTAAGTGCCTTGGAAAGATTAATGGGATTGATTCTGGTCATGCTCTCCACCCAGATGTTCCTGGACGGTATCAGGGCTTACCTGAAACTGTAGCACTTTGAGCGCAGCAGACCGCTGCGCTCTTACCATCAAAGCTTAAACTACCATCGCCAACAACAGGCAGCCGATCAAGCCACAGACTGAGATGATTGTTTCCAACGCCGACCAGGATTTAATGGTTTCCATAATAGTCAGATTGAAATACTCCTTGAACAGCCAGAAGCCAGGATCGTTAACGTGAGAGAAAATCACGCTGCCCGAACCAACGGCAATAACCATCAACTCGGGGCTAACGCCAGTCGTTGCGATCAGTGGAGCTACAATACCACCAGCGGTAATTGCCGCTACGGTAGCCGATCCCAGAGCTATACGTAGTATCGCAGCAATTGACCAGGCCATCAGGATCGGCGAAACGTTGCTGCCTTGCATCATACTGGCAATGTAGTGCTCAACGCCGCTATCCACCAATACCTGTTTGAATGCCCCGCCACCACCGATGATTAGCAGCATCATGGCAATTATTTTGATGGATTCATTGATGGTACCCATCACTTCTTCCATGCTGCGTCCACGGTTTAGGCCAAAGGTAAAAATGGCAATCAGTACCGCGATCAGCGTAGCCATCACCGGATCGCCTAAGAACTCAGCATAAGGCAATAACGAATTGCCTTTTGGCAATACCATCTCCGCGACTGCACGTAATGCCATCAGGATCACCGGAACCAGAGCGGTCGCAACGCTGACACCGAAACCAGGCATTTCTTCTTCGGTAAAGGTTTTAGGATTGTACAATCCCACAGGAATCGGTTTATCGATCCCTTTCAGGAAGCGGGCGTACACTGGGCCAGCCAGGATCACCGTAGGGATCGCCAACAGCGTACCGTAAAGAAGGGTTTTGCCCATATCTGCATGGAAAATGGTTGCAATAGCCGTTGGGCCTGGGTGCGGGGGCAGGAAACCATGGGTGACGGACAGTGCCGCAGCCATCGGCACCCCGACATACAGCAACGGGATACGCGCAGATGCTGCAATGGTGAAAACCAATGGCAGCAACAGTACGAAGCCCACTTCATAAAACAGAGCGAAACCAACGGTAAAACCGGTCAGCACAACCGCCCATTGAATATGCTGCTTACCAAATTTGTCGATCAGCGTGGTCGCAATACGCTGCGCTCCACCACAGTCCGCAAGAAGCTTGCCTAGCATAGCGCCGAAACCCATGATCAGCGCCAGACCGCCCAATGTGCCACCGACACCGGCCTTGATAGAACCGATAACTTTATCGACCGGCATGCCTTGCATAATACCGACCGCCAGCGCGACCAGAATAAGCGAGATAAAGCCGTTCAGTTTGAAGCGGATCATCAGCAGCAGTAGCATGGCTACGCCAACGGCAACAATCACTAATGGCATAATTTTTCTCCAACCTTTTATCACTTATCCTCTTTGCAAAACAGCAACGAAAGAGGGTGGTTTGTTTTAGTTGTACGGCCCTATCCTGGTGTTCTAAGAAGGCGGTAGAGTACAGCGGTATACCAATGGATCCAGTTCGCAACCCACACTGTGGCGAAGCGAAAGAAATGGGTGTCACCCTTTATCCATCCTTTGTGATGACAATCACATCTCCATTTGTTACCGGTATCATGATACCGGTAACATGATAAGATTCGGAACCATAGACCCTGGTAAAATTCGCATTCTGAGATAGAGATCAAACTTATGGCGGGTAAAAGCATCATCCTGATGGGCGTCTCTGGCAGTGGCAAATCCACCATTGGCGCGGCAATAGCACGAGAAATACAGGCAAAGTTCATCGATGGCGATGATTTACATCCACGTACCAACATCCAAAAGATGGCCAGTGGGCAACCACTGAATGACAACGATCGCACTCCCTGGCTGCAACGTCTTAACGATGCTGCATATAGCCTGAATCACAAAAGTGAAACCGGCATTATCGTCTGCTCGGCACTGAAGCGCCACTACCGAGATTTACTACGCCAAGACAACGAGAATATGGTGTTTATCTATCTCAAGGGCAGCTTCGAAGTGATTCTGCAACGTTTACAAGCACGCTCCGGGCATTTTATGCCGACAGAATTATTGAAGAGCCAGTTTGAAACGTTAGAAGAGCCCGATGCCGATGAGAACGACGTGATTTGCGTTGATATTGACGCTGACGTCGAAGGCGTGGTCAACCGTTGCATTGCGGCACTGGGGACTTAATCTGGCCCCCTTATGGGCCTGCAGATGTTCCATAAGGGATCAGATACTGCCGCCAGGTATTACCGTGAAACCGACATCCACCATACGCGGGAAAACGGTTTCTCCTTTCAGGCGTGCCAGCAAACGCTCAGCAGCGAGCTGCCCCATATGCTCACGCGGAGTCAGCACACTCGCCAGCTTCGGTACCATCACCTGGCCAATGTCGTGACCGTGGAAACCGGCTATCGCCATATCCTGCGGGATCGACAATCCTTGACGCTGGCACTCAAACACAGCGCCAATCGCCAGATCATCGTTGGTACAAAAAATGCTGTCTACCTGTGGATAATCCCGTTGCGCTTCGCGCAATAATTCTGCACCGGCAGAATATGAAGAAGAACGTGCGGTCATAACGCTGTACGCTTCCAGGCCAGATTCACGCATAGCCTGTTCATAGCCTTGCTGTTTGATAATGGTACGTTCATCCTGGCGCGCGCCGAAGTAAACCACATGGCGATGACCGCGGGCGATGATTTGTTGTGTCATCTGACGTGCGGCTTCAAAATTGTTGAACCCTACGGCCAGATCGATACAAGGCGAGACACAATCCATCAGCTCTACTACAGAGATCCCCGCAACTTCAATCATCTTCAGGGTTCGCGGCGTATGATGACGCTCTGAAAGTATCAAGCCATCGATATTATAAGAAAGCAGCGAGGTAAGACGCTCTTCTTCACGCTCTGGTGAATATCCGTAGTGCGCTAGCATAGTCTGATAGTTATGCGAGTCGGTCACCTTCTCAATCCCACGCAATACTTCGGCAAAGACCTGGTTGGTCAGCGAAGGTAGCAGTACGCCAATAGCACGGCTAGTGGCATTGGAAAGAATATCGGGTGCACGGTTGGGAATGTAGCCAAGCTCGTCCAGTGCTATCGCTATTTTTTGCTGCAGAACAGCAGAAACCTGATCGGGATTCCGCAAATAACGACTCACCGTCATCTTAGTGACGCCTACCCGATCTGCGACATCTTGGAGCACTGGCCGTTTTTTCTTCATTATCAATGCACTGGCTAACAGTGAGTGGGGGGCCATTTTAGCAAAGAAAGCGGATTACAGGTATTACTGGTTATAAATAGACAAGAGGCACAGCATGCTGAGCCTCTATAATCACATTGCAATCAAACCGGTGGCAGATCGAATAGTAAAATCTCACTATCTTCTTCAGCATGAATTGATAGTGCAGTTTCATCCCATATAGCAAGCGCATCGCTGGTACCTGCTTTGTTACCATTGATCGACACATTGCCACGAACTACTTGGATCCAAACGCGGCGCTCTGCCTGAATCGAGTACACTGATTGCTCGTCTTTTTTCAGCGCCCAGCGCGATAGTGTCATGTCCTGGAACACTTTCAGTGAGCCTTCACGGGCATCAGGTGACAGTACCAATTGGCGGCCTTGCGGTGCGTCGAAAATACGCTGCTCATAGCGTGGTTCCAGCCCAACCTGGTCCGGGATAATCCAGATCTGGTAAAGATGCAGTGGATGCTCGCTACTGGCGTTGTACTCGGAGTGACGTATCCCAGTACCAGCACTCATTATCTGAAACTCACCTGCATGGACCTGCTCTTTATTACCCATGCTATCCTGATGTTCCACCGTACCGCTCAGTACGTAGGTCAGGATTTCCATGTCTTTATGGGGATGAGTGCCAAATCCCTGACCTGCTTCAACGACATCTTCATTGATCACTCGTAGGGCAGAGAACCCCATAAAATCTGGATCATAATAGTTGGCAAATGAAAAGGTGTGCCAGGTATCCAACCAACCATGGTTAGCATGGCCCCGATCTTCTGCTTTGCGTAAGTAAATCATATTCAACTCTCCTCAACGTTTTTTACAGTCTAGCTCTGGTAGAGGAATATGAAAGCGTAAAAATCTCACTTCTTTATTCAAATAATTAGACTAATTACTTAAGCAGTTATCAGAAAACTTGTTGGTTTGAGTTGTTGTCAGATTTGGATAAAAAAAAGCCAGCACCCGAGCTGGCTAAGTAAACACTGGAAGCAATGTGAGCAATGTCGTGCCTTCAGAATGCAGTAGCAAAGATTGTTACTCTCTCTGAATGCATGACAATAATAATCATTATCATTTGAGTCTGTAAAGCTTTTTTTAAAAACATTTGGAGATATATTGACTCCTTATGATGAGCAGATAATTTGCTTAGTTAGTCATCAGGCCGACGCTAAGGAAAAGAAGAAATGCACGAGATTGTGGTTCGCCATGTAGAACGCAAAGATGCTGAAGCCTTACATCAGTTATTCTCTCATCCTGCCGTTTACCGTGACACGCTACAGCTGCCATTGCCCTCGAAAGAGATGTGGCAGCAGCGTGTCTCCGAAATAAAGCCAGGAACTTACTGCCTGGTAGCCTGTATTGATGAACTTGTGGTTGGTCAATTGACAGTTGAACTTAACCAGCGACTGCGCCGCCGCCATGTAGCAACCTTTGGCATCATTGTAGATGCCTGCTATCACGGAAAAGGGGTCGGTAGTGAGTTGATGAAGGCAATGATAGATATCTGTGACAACTGGGCGGCCATCGAGCGTATCGAGTTAACTGTGTTCACTGACAATCAGAGCGCAATAGCTCTGTATCGCAAATTCGGTTTTGAAATTGAAGGCATAAATCGTCGATTTGCTGTTCGTGAAGGCGAATTGGTAGATGGAGCCTGTCCATAATTCTGTGTAACTGCCAACCTATTAAAGGTGACCGTCTAAGCGGTCACCGAACTCGATAATAAAACGACTCATCGCCAACCGCCAGTTCTGGATCGGCATACTCCATTTTTTCGACGCCGCCTGGATGGCCAGATAAATCACTTTTCTCACTGAGTCATCTGTCGGGAACACTTTACGTTTCTTTATCGCCTGACGGATCACGCTGTTCAGCGATTCTATGGCGTTGGTCGTGTAGATCGCTTTGCGGATATCCGCGGGATAACCGAAGAACGTGTTGAGATTTTCCCAGTGAGTACGCCAACTCTTGCTGATTTGCGGGTATTTTTCATCCCACACACCCGCGAACTTGTCCAACGCCATCAGTGCCGCTTCCTCTGTCGGGGCCTGATACACCGTTTTCAACCCGCTGGTGACCGCTTTGTAGTCTTTCCACGACACGTACTTCAGGCTGTTACGCACCATGTGGATAATGCACAACTGGATGTGGGTTTGCGGATAGACGCTGTTTATCGCCTCTGGGAAGCCCTTCAGGCCGTCTACACAGGCAATCAGGATGTCCTGAAGCCCCCGATTTTTTAGCTCGGTCAACACGTTAAGCCAGAACTTGGCCCCTTCATTTTCTGCCAGCCACATGCCCAGAAGTTCTTTCTGACCCTCGGTATTGATGCCCAAGGCAAGGAACACGGCCTTGTTGATGACGCTGCCATTTTGACGCACCTTCACCACGATACAGTCAAGGTAAACAATGGGATACAGTGAGTCCAGTGGCCGGTTTTGCCACTCGGTAACCTGCTCTTTAACGGCATCGGTGACTTTGGATATCAGCGTGGGCGACACGTCGGCATCGTACATCTCCTTGAACGTGGCGACGATTTCCCTCGTCGTCATCCCTTTGGCATATAAGGATAAAATCTGGCTGTCCATCTGCGTGATACGCGTCTGGTTTTTCTTTATCAGTTGGGGCTCAAAGGAGCCTTCACGGTCACGGGGTGTATTCAGTTCGAACTCACCATCATCAGTGAGCAACGTTTTAGACGAGTAACCGTTACGGGTATTCGAGCCTTTTTTAGGGGTATTTTTTTCATGACCGAGGTGGTCAGTCAGCTCGGCATTCAAGGCAGTTTCGACGGTGAGCTTGGTCAACATACGAGAAAACGCATTGAGATCGGCTTCTGTTTTAATGCCTTTGGCCAGCTCAGCAGCGAGTGCCTTAAGTTTCTTTTCGTCCATAATTTGCCTGTCTCCATTGTCAGGAAGAACATATCAAAAACAGGCAATTACACAATTTAAATTACAGTCTCGGTAGATGCTTACTTTATGGCTCGTATTAAAAATGCGTAGCATAGAAAAGAGGGCGATCATGCTGTCGCCCAAAGTACACAACAACACCAGTAAAAAGGTTCAGAGCCCTGCAGTTTCGCGAATATAGCGGCGAGCTTTCACAGCATACTCAAAAGGATTGGCAATCGCCGGATCCTGCTCCGCCTCCACAACCATCCACCCTTTGTAACCACGCTCGTCCAGTAGTTTAAACACTGGCCGGAAATCGATTACCCCATCGCCCGGTACAGTGAAAGTCCCCTTTTTTACGCCATCAAGGAAACTCAGGCTATTCGTTTTCACCTTGGCAACCACATCGTCACGTACATCTTTCAAATGCACATGATTGATGCGAGGCAGGTATTTTTCCAAAATCGTCAACATCGCCCGTTGGCTACCCTCGGAGTAATAAGCATGCCCAGTATCAAACAGCAGGTAAACATTGTCGCTCACCGCCCCCATGAAACGATCAATCTCTTGCGTAGTCTGGATGCCTGTTCCCATATGATGGTGCAAGCAGACTTGCATTCCCTTATTTGCGGCAATCTTTGCCAGTTCATTATACCCTTCAGCCACGCGTTGCCACTCGTCATCGCTGAAATAGGGTTTCTCTTCAAATACCGCCTTGGTAGTACCCTGAATACTCTTACTCTGCTCGGAGCAGCCAATCACTTTCGCGCCCATTGCATGCAAGAAATTCATGTGGTTAACAAACTCATCAATGGTTTTTTCCTTCAGACCATCGGCAAAAAAAGTACTGAACCAGGCATTACAAATCTGGATACCGCGGATTTCCAGCATCGGTTTCAATACGTTGGGATCTCGTGGGTACTTGCTGCCCACTTCACTACCAGTGAACCCAGCCAGTGCCATTTCACTGACACATTGTTGGAAGGTGTTCTCTTTCCCTAACTCGGGCATATCATCATTCGTCCAACCAATCGGGGCGATGGCTAGCTTTACATTGTCTTTATTCATATTCAGCCTCAGTAATCTGGATACTTGTCATCCTATTTGCCGTAGAACTCCGGGCGGGCAGGTAACGTAACTGGCACTACTTCGCCACTGAGCTGCGCAGCAATACAAGCATCGGCAGTTACCGCCGCCGCGTACCCATCCCAGGCTGAAGGGCCTGTTAACTTGCCAGCCTGTACGTCATTAACAAACCCCTGTAACTCAACGTCATAGGCATCGATAAAGCGATCTTTCCAGTCGGTGAGGATCTCGGTCGATAATTTGGCACCACTGCGCATTTGTACAGAAGAAGGTTCTGGCAATTTGGCAATGCCGGTTTCACCCACTACTTCGCACTGGATATCGTAACCGTATTGGCAGTTGACAAAGATTTCGACATCAATGCGGGTACCCTTTACAGTTTCCATCAATACAATCTGCGGGTCTTTAAGATGTGGGAAGGCTTTGGTGCTTTTACGTGGGAACACCACTTGTACCGAGACATAGTCATCGTCCAGCAACCAGCGAAGTACATCAATTTCATGAATGAGCGTATCGGTAATTGCCATATCCGTAGTGTAGGCTTCCCCGACCCTCGGGTTACGATGAGCACAGTGCAGCATTAACGGCTCGCCGATCTGTCCACTGGTTAGGATCTGTTTCAGTGCACGGTAACCTTGGTCATAGGGACGCATGAAACCTACCTGTACCAAACGCTTGCCGTGTTTAGCTTCTGCCTCAACGATGTTTTTGCAGCCTTGTGCCGTGACCGCCAACGGTTTCTCGCAAAACACCGGTTTACCAGCCGTAATTGCAGCAAGTACAAACTCCTCGTGGCTTGGCCCCCATGACGTAACCAACACCGCCTGAACGTCTGCAGAATTGATCAAGTCATGACCGTTGTCATAAACTCTGGCATCCAGATTCAGTTCACTGACTACCTTAGCCGCACTATCCCGGTTGATGTCATTTACCGCCACTATACGACTCCCCTGCAGCACTTTGCTGCAACGGCGAATATGATCCCTACCGATGGCTCCTGTACCAATAACCCCAATGTTCAATGTCATTTTCGCTATCCTCGTGGACATGTGTTCGGCAGACTCAAGGTCTGGAAATGGGTATTCCTTAAATGCCCTGTCGTTTTGAAAGTCTCAGCACTGCTTTTCGCCTTTCGGCTGTAACTTGCTATCCATAGGGCATATCGCTATCAGTTATCAGTAGTCGCGGGCTTTATCGATGTTCTCTTGCAACTTGCGGGCGACTGCGACAATTTTTTCACTTTTGGCAACCTGTGCTCCCCCTACGCGCCACCAACTGAGGTACTTATGCACCATGGTTTTTGGCAACACTTTGATATCCAGCAGGGTTGAAACCGTTTGCTTGCGGGCATCCTGCAGAGCGTCTATCAACTGTTGCTCGGTGGTAATGCTGTAGGTTTTGCAGCCATATGCCGCTGCCAGCATAGCGAAGTTTACTGGAACAAAATTACCATCCAGTTTCCCCCCTTGTGGGTTACGGAAACGAAACTCGGTGGTATAGCTATCCATACCGTGTCCCATCTGTAAGTTGTTAATGCAACCGTTGGTCATGTTGTCAAAGAGCAACACGTTGATCTTGCAACCTTCCTGAATTGATGTGACCAGTTCGGAATGCAACATCATGAACGCGCCATCACCCACCATCGCGTAAACCTCACGCTGCGGTTCTGCAAGTTTGACGCCTAAAGCCGCATTGACTTCATAACCCATGCAGGAATAGCCGTACTCAACGTGATAACCGTGTTCACCATGGTTTTGCCAGACACGCTGTAAATCGCCAGGCAGGCTGCCTGCTGCTGCAACGATGATGCTGTCCTGAGGCAGGTTCTGATTCAGCAATCCCAAAACACGGCTTTGGGTTAATACAGAACCGGTTTTTTCGATGAACTCGCTAAATACGCGCTCACGATCGAGACAATCGTCAATTTCTGGCACGAAACCTTCATTGGTATAGGCTGCCTGATAGACGCGTGTAGTCTCTTTCTGTTGTTCATCCAGAGCCTCACGAATGGTATTTTGCCAGCCGGACCGATAATCGGTCTTTATTAGCTGCGTGTGGAGGGCGTCCAGTGCAGTACGCGCGTCTGCCAGCACCTGCACGCCGTCTAATTTGCCCGCATCAAATGCGCTGACATTAATGTTGAGGAAGACCACTTCGGGGTTTTGGAATAGCCATTTTGACGAAGTGGTAAAATCGGTATAACGAGTACCGACGCCAATCACCAGATCGGCCTGTCTTGCCAGGGTATTTGCCGCCAGACAGCCGGTTTCACCGATACCGCCAACGTTATAGGGATGACAGGAAGATACCGCTCCTTTACCAGCCTGGGTCTCAGCAAATGGAATATGAAACTGCTCGGCAAACTGTTTTAATACTTGCCCTGCCTGCGAATATTTCACTCCTCCGCCACAGATCAACAGCGGTTTGCGCTTGCCCACCAATAAAGCCAGAGCATCTGC
This sequence comes from Serratia aquatilis, assembly GCF_044865145.1. Classification (NCBI taxonomy): domain Bacteria; kingdom Pseudomonadati; phylum Pseudomonadota; class Gammaproteobacteria; order Enterobacterales; family Yersiniaceae; genus Serratia; species Serratia aquatilis. Next base: position 5,093,111 of record NZ_CP173186.1, read on the forward strand.
CAGCATGCCTTCACTGGCAGGGCGGCGATCAAGGCGGTGCAACCGTTTCTGGAAGAAATAGTCTGGGTAGTCGTAGGGTTCACCTTGAACGTCCTGCGGAAGGCAAAGCGTAACAGCGCCTGTTTCGGCAGGATCGGTCAGCACGCGCATTGCGTTGATGCAGGCACTCATCAGTTGCTCTGGGCGCACAATGCGATCCCAGTATTTACTGACTGCTCGGAAAGCATCATTGGTACTGATGCTCAGATCATAGGATTGTTCAATCTGCTGCAACACGGGATCGGGCTGGCGAGAAGCAAACACATCGCCTGGCAACAACAGCAAAGGGATCCGGTTCGCCGTGGCAGTGGCCGCAGCAGTAATCATATTAGCCGCACCGGGGCCAACAGAAGACGTACAGGCATAAATCTGCTGGCGCAGCTTCTGTTTGGCAAACCCGGTGGCTGCATGAGCCATCCCTTGCTCGTTGCGGCCCTGATGCACCACTAGACTGCCACAATCCTGTTCCAATGCCTGTCCCAAGCCGAGAACGTTGCCATGACCGAAAATAGCAAAAATACCCTTTACGAATTTGGTTTCCACACCATCCACCAGTAAGTACTGGTTGTCGAGAAATCTGACGAGTGCCTGTGCCATGGTTAACTTGATCTTACCCATTTACTCATCCTTTCGATTAGTGTCATACCCTTAGCCTCTACTAACTTTGCTTTGGAAGACTAACGGGTATATCTGGTGGCTTTTGATAGACAAAAGCAGCCGTTCTCTTATGTGGGTTTGCGCATTCTGCAAACAATTTGAAATGCATATCGATTATAAACAAATATATTTTTCATTAAATATGAATACAGAAAAAACATTTCATTTTGCGATAAAGATCGCATTATGATTGCTAATCATTATTTATCCTTTAAAATCATTAAATTAAATACACACTCCACTCTATATACTTGTGTAGAAAGGGCTCATGCATGGATATAAATAATTGATATTACAGCGATCCAGACATATATCCTCATCCTTGAGTAAAAGAGCGCTACGCCAGCAATGACGTATCGTTACGCTCCCCCACCCTGTAGAAAACGGGTATTAAACTCATCACATTTTTGGGGTGTAAATTTCACTAATTATTGAAATTGAAATTTTTATTCCTCATAATTCTGACCATGCTTCCTGCTTACTTCCTCTACCGGGTCGCAATCGAGTTTTGCTTAATGACAGAAGGAAACGCGTATGGCTACACAACTAAAGCAGCTTGATCTCATTTGCCTCGGGCGGATCGCTGTTGATTTCTATGCCCAACAAATCGGCGCCCGCCTGGAAGATGCCAGCACATTCGCTAAGTATCTTGGTGGCTCCTCAGGCAACGTTGCTTATGGCACAGCGATTCAAGGGCTAAAAACCGGCATGTTGGCTCGCGTTGGGGATGAACACATGGGGCGTTTCCTGCGTGAAGAGCTCCAACGCGTCGGGGTCGATACGCAAAGCCTGATTACTGACAAACAGCGTCTGACAGGCATGGTGCTCCTGGGTATCAAGGACCAGGATACCTTTCCGCTGATTTTCTACCGCGAGAACTGTGCTGACATGGCACTCACACCTGACGATGTTGATGAAAATTACATCGCTTCAGCACGAGCGTTGGCAATCACCGGCACCCACCTTTCCCACCCAAACACCCGGTCAGCAGTTCTAAAAGCGCTGGAGTGTGCCCATCGCCACGGTCTGCGTACCGCACTGGATATTGATTATCGGCCAGTACTATGGGGGTTGACATCACTGGGGGATGGGGAAACCCGTTTCATCGAATCAGAGAAAGTGACTCGCGAGTTGCAGGAAGTGTTGCATCAATTCGATCTGATCGTGGGGACCGAGGAGGAGTTTCACATCGCAGGTGGTAGTACAGACACGCTGATAGCCCTTAAAAATGTTCGCAAGGTCACCCAGGCAACGCTGGTTTGCAAACGTGGGGCACAAGGGTGTTCGGTATTTGAAGATGATATTCCCACCAGTTGGCAACAGGTAAAACTGCATTCAGGTGTTCGAGTTGAAGTCCTGAATGTATTGGGAGCAGGTGATGCTTTTATGTCTGGTCTTCTGCGTGGCTACCTCAATAATGAGGGTTGGGATCAAGCCTGTCGTTACGCCAATGCCTGTGGGGCGCTGGTTGTATCACGCCATGGCTGCGCGCCAGCTATGCCGACCAAATTGGAACTGGACGATTATCTGCAACGTGAACAGGCTGTAAAGCGCCCGGATCGCGATATACGCTTGAACCATCTGCATCGCGTGACTACGCGTAAACAGCAGTGGCCTGAATTGTGTGTCTTTGCCTTTGACCACCGCAAACAATTGGCTGATATGGCACGTGAGGTAGGGGCTGATGCTGAGCGCATCCCCCAGCTAAAAACTTTGCTGTTGGCGGCGGCGCAGGAAGCAGCTAATGAAGCTGGATTAAACGGCAATAGCGGTATTCTGGCAGATACCACGTATGGTCAAGAAGCGTTAAATACCATTACCGGCAAAGGTTGGTGGATTGGTCGTCCTGTTGAATTGCCAAGCTCGCGTCCTTTAAGGTTGGAACATGGCAATATTGGTTCACAGTTAATCGACTGGCCACAGGAACACGTGGTGAAATGCCTGGTTTTCTACCACCCGCTTGATACTAAAGAATTGCGCCATGAACAGGATGAACAGATCGCTGACGTTTATCGTGGCTGTTGCAAATCTGGACACGAGCTGTTGTTGGAAGTGATTTTACCAGATAGCAATCCCGATAAAGACGAACGCTACTACCTAGAGACACTAGAGCATTTTTACCAGTTGGGCATTAAACCCGATTGGTGGAAGTTACCGCCACTCAGCACCACATCCTGGCAGAGAGTGGGGGAATTAATTGAAACCAACGACCCGTTCTGCAGGGGCGTGCTGATCCTTGGGTTGGATTCCTCGGAGGAAACGCTTAAAGCGGGTTTTGCTGCAGCAGCAGAAGCTTCTTGGGTCAAAGGATTCGCTGTTGGTCGTACAATTTTCGGTACCCCTTCGCGCCTTTGGTTACAAAGAGAGATAGACGATGCCGAGTTAATCGAACAAGTGAAGCAGAAATACCTGACGTTGATCGGCTTCTGGCGGCACTATCGTCCTCAGGCCGATAGCAGAACTGGCGGCCACTGAGCATCTGCATTTTAACTCACCATCCCCCTTAAAGTATTTTTCTGCTTTAAGGGGGTTTTTGCCCATTTTCTGTGAAGTAACGCGGCTTGTAATGAAATAAATCGCTTTATGATGAAATGAAATTTCTACTCCATCTGTTAGAATGGCTGGATAATAATTCAGGCGTATATACTCGACATAATGTAAATTGCATGTAAGTTGTCAGTGTTACTTCGCCACTCCGGGTAGGACTTGCCGCCTTTCTGTAATTCAACTTATCGGGAGTGTAAAAAGATACGCCCCAGCCAATACTGCGAGCAAAATGGATGAATAGCCCAACTCAACTTTCACTGTTACAAGACGAGATCCGTCGCCGTTATGAAACGCTGAGCAAGCGTTTAAAACAGGTGGCGCGTTATATTCTTGATAACAGTAACAGCATTGCCTTTGATACCGTTGCCTCTATCGCCGCACAGGCCAGTGTCCCCCCTTCTACTCTGATCCGTTTCGCCAATGCTTTTGGTTTCAGCGGTTTCAACGAAATGAAACAGGTCTTCCGCCAGCATTTGATGGAGGAAACGGTAAACTATACGGAGCGTGCACGTCTATTCCGCCAAACATCTTCCGACGATAGCGTTGCACCAGAGAAACCTGCAGAAATCCTCAATGTATTCACCATGGTCAACGCTCAGGCATTGCAACAGTTACCGATGCAGATCAGTGCCGAACAGTTAGACCGGGCGGTAGAACTGTTGAACAACGCTGAAAATATCTATGTGATCGGCCTGCGTCGCTCCTTTAGCGTCGCCTCTTACCTCACTTATGCCCTGCGTCATCTGGAAAGACGAGCATTTCTGATCGATGGTTTGGGGGGCATGTTTACCGAACAGCTTAGTATGGTGAAACCCAAAGATGTGGTGATCGCTATCAGCTACTCCCCTTATGCCAAAGAGGCGTTGGAGCTGGTGGAATTAGGTGCCAAGCAGGGTGCACAGCAAATCGCCATCACCGATAGCCAAGTCAGTCCATTAGTGGCATTCAGTGATGTTTGTTTTGTCGTGCGCGAAGCACAGGTGGATGGCTTTCGCTCTCAGGTCGCCTCAATGTGCCTGGCACAAACACTGGCTGTGTCATTGGCACTGAATAATGCCAAGGAACTGTAATTAAAAGATATCTATCATCTTTTAAGCTGCGACCTGAATTCTATTGGGATAGAAAAAAGGCGCAGTACTCCTCACCTTAGTTTCTTAGCGTTAAAGACCCACTCCTTGATAACTATCGCTGTTGATCCAGGCGTGATCTTTTTCCCAGGTGAACTTCCACAAGCGTACTGGGCCAGCCATGACGTTGAGATAGTAGTTATCGTAACCAGCCAGCGTTGCAACCGGATGATAGCCACGAGGTACTTTCACAACATCGCGATTATAAACCGGCATACATTCATCCAAGGAACGATCGTCGGTATACACACGTTGCAAACAGAACCCTTGCTCAGGGTTAAGACGATGGTAATAGGTTTCCTCCAGATAAGTTTCATCTGGCGAATTCTCCTGATCGTGCTTATGACTCGGGTAAGAACTGGTGTTTCCCTCATCAGTGTAAACCTCAACCACCAGCAAACTGTCGGCAGGTTGGCTATCAGGCAAAATATTATGCACCAACCGTTGGTTATGGCCCTTGCCACGCTGCTCCACACCGACGTCCGCCGGGCTGATTAGGCGTGAAGGCAAATCGCCTTTACCTGGTGCACTACACACTGCTAATTCCAAGTCACTTTCAGCTCTGACTTCAATATGATCATGATGTGGAACATACACTGCATAAGGTGGTGTACGTTCAAACGGGCTCATGCGTTTGCCAATATGAGGATATTCAGCATGCTTCGTCTTCGCAGATGCAATACCCGCCACCAAAACCAGGCACAACTCCTTATCTCCGCTCTCCAATTTCAGTACCTGCCCTGCCTGCATGCGATAGACTTCAAAACCGACAAAACGCCAATTGGCATTTTCTGGAGTGACAGACTGAATACACCCTTTGGCATCTGGTTGCTGACATTTGGCCAGTAATGAAGACATGACGTTTCTCCTTATATCTCGTGCTTGATAAATGTTGCTGCCTGCCTGCACCTTGAAGAAACTCGAGTAGAGACATCAGCACCAAAGGCCACTACTTCTGTGAAATAACGGCCCCGGTATACATACCTGATAGGGATTATCCCAGCGTTGGCATGCTGTATTCTGACACCGTTTGCAGACCAGTTGGCCACCGCGCTGTGGCAGTCTTCATCCTGGTATAGAATCGCACACCATCTGTACCGTGCACGTTAAGCGCACCGAACACTGAACGCTTCCACCCGCCAAAACTATGAAAAGCCATCGGTACCGGTACTGGCACGTTAACTCCCACCATTCCAGCCTGAACCTGGTGCACAAACTGGCGAGCATAATGACCATTACTGGTAAAAATAGCGCTGCCATTGCCAAATTCGTGGCTATTAACCGTGTCAATTGCAGTTTGGTAATCAGGTACTCGCAAGATACCCAGCACCGGCCCGAAGATCTCTTCGCGGTAGATACGCATGTCAGGTTTAACGTTATCGAACAGGGTTCCACCGACATAGTAGCCGTTAGGATAGCCAGGTACTTGGTAACGACGCCCATCAACCACCAATTTCGCACCTTCTGCTACGCCGATATCAATATAGTTCAACACTTTTTTCTGATGGGTCAATGATACCAATGGTCCCATTTCATTTTCCTCACCACCTTGCTGAATACCAGGCCCCACTCGCAGTTGGGTAATCAGAGGCTTGAGTTTAGCTATCAGTTTATCTGCTGTATCATCACCAACCACAACAGCGACAGGTAACGCCATACAACGTTCACCCGCAGATCCGAATGCCCCCCCCATCAACGCATTGACCGTAGCGTCCAGATCCGCATCCGGCATCACTATTGCCTGATTTTTTGCAGCACCGAAAGCTTGAACACGCTTACCGTGTGCGCTGGCAGTCGTGTAAATATGCTCCGCGACAACTGAGGAGCCAACAAAACTCACTGCCTGAATACGTGGATCGGTACACAACTGCGAAGCCTCTTCGTTACCGCAATGCACTACGTTGAACACCCCATCAGGCAGACCCGCCTCTTTCAGCAACTCTGCCAGACGTACAGATGCAGAAGGGACCAACGCAGGAGGTTTCAAAACGAAGGTATTGCCACAGGCCAATGCAATAGGAAACATCCACATCGGCACCATCGCGGGAAAGTTGAATGGGGTGATCCCCGCTACCACACCCAGTGGCTGCATTAATGAAAAACAGTCGACGCCAGTGCCTACATCCGGTGAGTATTCCCCTTTAATCAGATGGGGGATCCCACAGGCAAACTCCACCACTTCCATTCCCCGGGTCAATTCCCCAAGCGCATCGGAATAAACCTTGCCATGCTCACTGACGATGAGTTGCGCTAGCTCCTCACGGTGCTTTTCCAGCAACGCTTTAAAATTAAACATGATGCGTGCTCGCCGCAACGGCGTGGTTCGCGCCCAGTCGGTAAACGCCTGGTGGGCAACATCAATTGCCTGTTTTACCTCGGCTGCGGTACTCTGCGTGACACGGCGTTCAACCTGGCCAGTTGCCGGGTTATGCACGTCAACAGTTTGATTGCTGCTGCTCAGGCAAGCCTGCCCACCAATAAAGTTACCCACGGTCTTCATGTCTCACCCTCTTTTATGTCCGCTGTCGTCCACAGTGTTTAGCTCTGCTGAATACTGTGACGTTCATTGATCCACCTGCAGAATATGACTCACTAGCAGGCTAAATCCTGACCAGATGAAGCAAACTCTATTTCATTGAAAAAAAAGTTTCAAATAAAATATTTTAGAAAATTTATTTTTAGTGCGGAGGATCGCAAATTTACCACACTCATCGTGGGCATCCACCATGGCAATCAACTAAGAACATAATCCATAATAAACAATATGATCCTAAAAATTCACTGACTTTAAAAAAGAAATGACCTTTACGTAGTAAAGACTATTTCCCTGGAATTGGCACCAAGCCAAGGTTGTCAATGATCGTATTGACGCCATTTTTTTGAACTAGATCGAAAAATTAATATTTCATTATTCACTTAATATGAAATAAATGTTCTTGTTCAGGAAAGGATAGCTTGAATCACTCCGCCTTAATGACAGGCACGGTTCACGTTACTGCCTCACTGGTCAGCTAGTGGGCAGCAACCAGGATAAAAATCGGAGCAACATATGTCACATCAGCGTAAACACAATACTGGGTATATTCTGCGAATCTGCGGGATTGCAGCACTCGGTGGCATTTTGTTTGGTTATGATACTGCCGTGATTTCCGGCGCAATAGAATCCCTGAAAACCTACTTCAACCTCAGCCCGGCAGAAACCGGTTGGGCAGTCTCCAACGTTGTAGTTGGCTGTGTGGTCGGGGCATTTGCTGCCGGGCCGCTTGCCGGGCGCTTTGGTCGCAAAAAAGCGCTGATGCTGGCAGCGTTGCTATTTACCATTTCGGCTATTGGATCCTCTCTGGCCCCCACCTTCACTTGGTTTGTAATCTATCGCATTATCGGTGGCCTGGCGGTGGGGATCGCAGCCACTGTTTCCCCAATGTACATGTCGGAAGTTTCGCCGAAAGATATGCGCGGCAGAGCGCTAAGCATGCAGCAATTCGCCATTGTATTTGGTCAGATACTGATTTTTTACGTTAACTTCAAGATTGCCAGTATCGCCAGTGAAGCGTGGCTAATTGATATGGGCTGGCGCTGGATGTTCGCCTCAGGTGTTATTCCCTGCATATTGTTCTGTATTCTGGTCTTTATCATCCCCGAATCGCCACGCTGGAATGTGATGGTGGGCCGTGATGATCAAGCGCTGGCCATGTTGACCCGCGTTTCCAACGCGCAGCATGCACAAAGCGTACTGCAGGAAATTAAGGATTCGGTACATCAGGATCAGCAAAACCATAAACAGAGACTGAACTACGGCGATGTACGTGTTCGTTTCATTCTGTTTGTTGGCTGTATGATCGCCATGCTGCAACAGGTTACCGGGGTTAACGTGATGATGTATTACGCACCTGTGGTGCTAAAAACCGTCACTGAAAATGCACAGGAAGCGTTATTCCAGACTATCTGGATCGGCGTTTTACAACTTGTCGGTTCAGTTATTGGTGCCATGCTGATGGATCGCATGGGCCGCATTCCGCTGATGCGCTGGGGAACACTCGGAAGCATAGTTGGCTTGCTGATCACCTCTTACGCACTTTATACCCAGGCTACTGGATATTTTGCGCTGTTTGGCATGCTGTTCTTTATGGTGTTTTACGCTCTTTCATGGGGCGTTGGCGCTTGGGTGCTGGTTTCCGAGATATTCCCTAATCGGATGCGCTCACAAGGAATGAGTATTGCCGTCGGCTTTATGTGGTTGGCTAACTTTGTGGTGTCGCAGAGCTTCCCGATGATCAATGACCACCCCTATCTATTCTCAACCTTCCACGGTGCTTTCCCTATGTGGATCTTCGCCTTCTGTTGCCTGTTCAGCTACTGGTTTATCGGCCGCTTTATTCCTGAAACCAAAGGGGTATCTCTGGAAAAAATGGAGGACGTAGTAATGGCGAAACGCTATCGCCAGCAATTACCGAAGGCGAAACCAGCATCGGTAGAACACAGTAAATTTTGAAACATACACTATGGATTTCAAGTTGCAGCCAAGTGGACACGCTGCAACTTGAAAGATAAAAGAGCTACCACGAATAAATCCAGGAATAACGCACCATGGTCATTGCGTTGGAACGCTTTTGTGTTAGCCGAAAGATCGCCCCCAATCTCACGCTGGAAAACTTCTTCCGCCTAGTAAAACGTTGTGGGCTGAGCAAAGTTGAACTACGTAACGATATGCCGGGCGGCAAAGTGGCAGATAACCTCAGTGACGCACAGTTGAATGCGTTAGCAACCGAGTACAACATTAAGATCGTTACCATCAATGCTCTAGGAATGTTCAATTTGCTGGAAGACCAGGCTCTACTGGCTCACGCCTTGCCCTGTGCGTAAATGACCGCCAGCGGCGCTCGCGTGCAATTAAGGGACACAGCCTAGTGCATCAGGCTTAGTGTCAAAAACAGTTATTTCAATGCACGGGTCATCAATTGATGACGCTGATTGTAAAATCTCCTGTATGCCAAATAACAGGCAATGATGGTTGACAGACTAGCGGTAGAAAGCAGCATGAAAGTCACCATAATCTGATATTTGATGGCTTTCACTGGGTCAACTCCAGCAAAGATCAATCCTGACATCATCCCAGGCAGGCTTACCAACCCAACCGTTTTAGCAGAATCTATCGTCGGGATAAGAGAGGCACGGATACTGTCACGGATCAGTGCCGCAGAAGCAAACTTCGGGGATGCACCCAGGCTAAGCATTTCCTGAATTTTCTGTTGTTCCCCTTTAAAACGCTGCCCTAGATTGGTGTAACACAACCCTACTGCAACCATCGCATTACCTGCGATCATGCCGGAAATGGGGATAACCTGCATAGGGGTAAACGCGATCGAGTCTGTTAACACCAGCACTAACAGTGTCAGCACCGTTCCAGAAGTAATGGCAACAAATGAGATAGTAAATGCATAGTCTATATATTTACTGCGTTTTTTTGCATTGTATGCGGCATTAAAGCAGATAAATAACACCATCAGAATGGTCAGTATTTCATTATTTAAATCAAATATATACTTTAGAACATAGCCAACGATAATCAGTTGTACAATCGCACGGCAAATACTCCAGATGATCTCCTTTTCCAGTGCCAGCTTTTCTTTATGGCTGATAAGAATGGCTACAATGACCAGAATCATCGAGAGCCCTAAGGATTCATTGGTGATGCTATGCTGATTCATCTGTTTTCCCCTTAATAACCGGACTATTAGCCCGCAAGGTGATCACATCATGTGCATAGGCGATTTCGTCTTCATCATGTGTAACCCATAGCACCGCCAAATTCTGTTCGGAAACCAACCGATGGACCATATCATTAATGCTGCGCTTGTTGTCTTGGTCAAGTGCGCTTGTGACCTCATCTAGCAACAACACCTTTGGCATAAACTGTAAATTTCGGATTAATGAGATACGTTGCTTCTCGCCGCCAGATAGCTCGTTAATACCTTTCTTCAAAATACTGCCAGACAAAGAAAAATCCGTAAGATCTTGCTGCATTTTCTTTTCATCCGGTTTCAGCTTACGGATTTGGTAGGGCAGCGCCAGATTGTCGTAGACGGTTTCACCGAATAGAGATGGGGTCTGGAAGCAGTAAGAAACCTGTTTGCGGTATTCGTCTGGGGCAATATCATCGATATTGCTACCGCCAAAAATAATTTTCCCCCTGGTTGGACTTATCAAAGATGAGACGATCTTCAGCAACGTGCTCTTGCCACACCCCGAAGGCCCGGTAATCAGTTTAAACTCGCCCAACTTCAGTTTGAAAAAAATGGAATCTAGTATTAAGGTGTCATCTATTTGATAATGAATGTCATCCAAAATCAGTATTTCATTGTAATTCTTCATTATTACCCCTGTTTTACCTGACATTTCGCCATTTAAACCGCATCCTCATTAACTTTAAGGGTTGTCATCTACAAGGTACATATTCCCCCAGACAAGTTTTTATTGCCAATTCAAGGGGTCCCAAAAAAAACCAAGCGAATTAAGAAAATAACTCAAGAGTTTGAATTTGCTCATTGATTGATTCAAGCCATTGGTCAATAGGGGATTTTTATAAGCTGGATAGGGGAATAGGTCTCATTTTGCCCCCCTGAAGGGAAAAAGCTTGCCAACTGAATTTAAATAAGGGTGATTTTACACTTTAATGAATGAGAGTTGCGTAAAGGCAACAAGTGCTATCAAAGAGGCAAAGCACAAGGAATTGCAACCAAAACTCATGTCATTTAAAAATGAAAGGTATATTGAGGCAATGGTATAATTAGATTATTCCCATACAGTGGCACGCTATGAATCGATCTGCAACCGTAAATATTCTAATGCTTTTTTGCTATAACTCTCACCTTGCTCCAGTTTCTTGATAAGGCCCCTCTCCTCAAGACTAATGCCAACACGATGTAATTCCTGATGCTGTGGAAGTACATCGGCAAAAGCGTTAAGCAGAATAATCGATGGCATAATTTTATCAGCACAGGTACCACACGCCCCTGGTTCATCCCCCCTGGCTGGGCAAGGAAGATTGTCCGCATATCGGTGTTGGCACGCATGTAACAAGTTGATTGCCTGTTGAATTTCACGACTCCATGGCATAACAGCATTCCTCAAAACTTTCCAACCTGCCAATATATTATTAATAAACAGTAAGTTAAAAACCATTTACTACTCATAACTAAAACCTGACCGTTAGGCCAGACAGCTATCACATGACACGATAGTTTTTTCCGAAAACGACATATTGATTTAGGTCACATTGCATAAAGATAGTTAAGGCTTTTATATCAATTCACGGTGAAGAATCTTGCTAATAGTGAAACCCTGTTTCTAATTCACCTGCAATCCGCAGAGCCTTTACTATAAGTAATACGAGTTGCGTGAAGGTGGTGAGCTGATTTGTCGTTCAGTTGCAGCCTGCCGGCAACTGGAAGTAACCTAGGCTGTGTCCCTTAACCGCACGCGAGAGCCGCTGGCGGGCAATTGACACAGCCTAGGCATAGGGGTTATCTGACACTATGCTGCCAATCCTTTTCACAAGGACTTTAATGCCCAGCCACAGCCTGTGCACAAGCCCATGCAGAACTCCAGGCCCATTGGAAGTTGTACCCCCCTAACCATCCGGTAACGTCCACCACCTCACCAATGAAGTACAGCCCAGGCACCTTGCTTGCCTCCATCGTCTTAGAAGAGAGCTCTCGGGTGTCAACGCCCCCCAAGGTTACTTCCGCAGTTCGGTAGCCTTCGGTACCGTTGGGTTGTATACGCCAATTCTGTAAGTTTTCGATCAAAACTGTCTGTTGTGCTGATGTTAGTTGCTTGAGCGTTACATCTGGCAGTTGCCCCAAACCTTGCAAGAACTCCACTAAACGTTTTGGCATATGCAAGGCAAGCGTATTCTTCAGGCTCTGGTTGGGATGTGCTAGCCGTTGCTCGCTCAGGAACTCCTCCAGACTTAGCTCAGGCAGTAAGTTAACACTTACAAACTCACCTGGTCGCCAGTAGCTGGAAATTTGCAGAACTGCAGGCCCAGACAATCCACGGTGAGTAAACAGAATGCTTTCACGGAAGCTGGTGTCATTTTCCGCCGTAACCACAGCAGGAACAGAGACTCCAGAAAGCGTTTGAGATTGCTCAAGTAGCGGCTTATGCAGCGTGAAAGGCACCAGTCCAGCACGGGTGGGCAAAACGTTCAAACCAAACTGTTCAGCCACTTTGTAGCCAAAAGGAGTTGCCCCCAGTCCCGGCATAGAAAGCCCACCACTTGCCACGACAAGTGAGCGAGCACTCACCATCTCACCATTGAGTGTTAACTCAAAGCCATCGGCTGTTTTTTCCACACTCAATACTTCGCTACGCAGACGAAATACTACCTGCCCCAGCTCGCACTCTTTGACTAACAAATCGACCACTTGCTGTGCTGAATCATCACAAAACAGCTGCCCTAAGGTTTTTTCGTGGTAGGCAATACCGTGGCGATTTATCAGATCGATAAAATCCCATTGGGTATATCGGGCCAATGCTGATTTGCAAAAATGGGGATTGCTGGAGAGATAGGCTGCGGGCTCAACATACATGTTGGTAAAATTACAACGCCCACCACCTGACATCAGTATCTTGCGGCCCGGTTTTTTACCGTTATCGAGTAATAGCACTCGGCAACCTAGTTGCCCCGCCTGCGCCGCAAAAAACATCCCCGCAGCCCCCGCGCCAATGACGACAACATCAAACTGTTCCACCTGAGTCTCTCCCAGCAATAAATCAAAATCGCAGCAAGAAAGACGAATTTTACGCCTTTTCGCTGCCTGTACACCTTAAAAACGACGGCGAAGGATTGTAAATGCATCGATGCACCAATGCCAACGTAAGAAAATATTAACGCGTGTAAATACTAGTAACGTACTGAAATTGTTTTGATTACTTAGAATTTAATGCCGCTTTGTAACATTGAAATCAAAAAAACGTCATATTTTCCTTTTCCCCGGCCCCGGTTGTCGCCGATAATGCGCGGCGTTCATGTCCACAAACCTGGCGTAACGCTTATGCTGCATTTGTTCGCTGGCCTGGATTTTCATACCGGCCTAATGTTAATTCTCGCATTGTTATTCGTATTATTTTATGAAGCTATCAATGGCTTCCATGATACGGCCAATGCGGTTGCTACTGTAATCTACACCCGTGCTATGCGCTCGCAACTTGCGGTCGTAATGGCGGGTTTGTTCAACTTTCTTGGCGTTATGCTAGGCGGTTTGAGTGTCGCTTACGCCATTGTTCACCTGTTGCCAACCGATCTGTTGTTGAACGTCAGTTCAGCACACGGATTAGCCATGGTCTTCTCCATGTTGTTGGCGGCGATTATCTGGAATCTTGGTACTTGGTATTTTGGCCTGCCAGCATCCAGTTCACACACGCTGATTGGTGCCATCATTGGTGTTGGTTTAACCAATGCGCTGGTAACTAGTACATCCGTAGTTGACGCGCTGAACGTTCCTAAAATGATCAGCATCTTCCTGTCATTAATCTTTTCTCCGCTCGTCGGGATGATGATTGCCGGTTTGATGGTGTTTGTATTGCGCCGTTTCTGGAGCAATACTAAAAAACGTCAGCGCATTCACATGACACCAGCAGAACGCGAGAAAGTTGATGGCAAACGCAAGCCGCCATTCTGGACGCGTATTGCTCTGATCATGTCCGCTATTGGTGTGAGCTTCTCTCATGGTGCAAACGACGGTCAGAAGGGTATCGGTCTGATTATGCTGGTGCTGATCGGTGTTGCCCCTGCAGGTTTCGTGCTCAACATGAATGCGACCGGTTATGACATATCGCGGACGCATGATGCCGTAGTTCACCTACAGCAATTCTACCAACAGCATGGTGATTCGCTTGCGCATGTCGTCAAGCAAAAGCCACTGGTACCAACCCCTGAAGAGGCAACTCCAACACCAAGTCAGCCGGTTGAATTCCATTGTGATAGTTCACGGGCCTTGATTGCCGTAGAACATTCACTTGACCTACTGAATAATCTGCAAAGTTACGATCAACTGACGGTAGACCAGCGTAGCCATCTGCGCCGCCTACTGATGTGTGTAACGGATACCGCAGATAAAGTAGCGAAGTTGCCAGAAATCTCAGCGGAAGACCAACGTTTCCTGAAAAAACTGCGTTCGGATCTGCTGCAGACAGTTGAGTATGCACCAATCTGGATTATTGTTGCCGTGGCCTTGGCACTCTCCCTCGGCACAATGGTAGGTTGGAGGCGAGTAGCGACAACCATCGGTGAAAAAATTGGCAAGAAAGGTATGACCTACGCTCAAGGCGTGTCGGCTCAGATGACTGCCGCCCTGTCTATTGGCGTAGCCAGCTATACCGGGATGCCGGTTTCTACTACCCACGTCCTCTCTTCGGCAGTTGCCGGTACGATGATCGTGGATGGTGGTGGTGTTCAGAGCAAAACAGTGAAGAGCATAGCCTTGGCATGGATACTGACACTGCCAGTATCGATTGTGCTTTCAGGCAGCCTGTACTGGATAGCTCTTAAACTGATCTAACCATTTCCCCAGGTAAAAATGGCGGCCACTGAGCCGCCATTTTTTTACCTTGCCGACCGGGCATTAATACCAAATCGCCATCGCTACCAGGCTGATAACAACCAACCCGCACAGCGAGGATGTCAGCACAAACTGCCCGCGCACACGCTGACAGCGGCGGATAAACTCCGGATCATGGTGCTCATTGTAACGTTGCGCGAAAATGTAGCGCACCAGCCGTATCTGCTTACTAGGCTGGCCGTGGGAAGTGAAGAACCCTCCACCATCAACGTATTGGTACAGTAACGGGTCACAGTCGCGTAAGACACACAACAGCGTACGCAGAGAAGAGAAATACCGAGCCATGTTTACTACACATACCACACACAGAGCCCAAAACAGCGCGACGGTACTAATCATGATTGCCCCCTCAAGGCGTTGATATCCCGGCAAACCGCCGGGCCAACGGCCCTACCTCCACCAATGCTGCCGGAGCCTTTGGCTCCCATCCTCCTAGCATCTTATAAACCCTGCAATGCCCCTTTTAACCATCAACCATCAGCGGCCAGCCAGAAACTAACTGTACTGCCCAGAGGCCGAAAGCGGAAAGAATGGAGCCCACATTCACTATTGTAGAAGAATGAAACGCAAACAGATCCAAATGCTGCGTAAAATTTATCGCAATCAATCAATTTCTCACCGTGATGCAATCTCCGGCAAATACGGTACTGGCAACCCGATTAGAAAAATTGGTCTATGCTTTGCTCGGACATGCTTATAATTCAAAACGTTAATAAAATTACCAGTAATGGTGTTTTTTGTTACACCCATGTAAGACTATATAGTAAAACGGAGATGTTTTTTTACCCTACGGATTTCGTGATGCAGATAAGCACAAGCAAGTGCCCCCACGCTGCAGCTTGAAAGCGTTCAGTTATATTGATGCGACACAGTGTGATCGCCCCTACATATCACACTGTTATCTGGATGGTACTATGCAGGTAAGGCGAAGCGCCAAGATGAAACATCTGAATGCCTGCAACCCCTTTAACCGGCATTATATGGAAGGAGTATTCTCATGGCTTACAAACACATTCTGATTGCGGTTGACCTCTCACCGGAAAGCAAGATACTGGTTGAAAAAGCAGTATCAATGGCACGGCCCTACAATGCCAAGGTTTCCCTGATCCACGTTGATGTGAATTATTCCGACCTGTATACCGGCTTGATTGATGTCAATCTTGGCGATATGCAAAAACGTATCTCTGAAGAAACCCATCACGCCTTAACCGAGCTGTCGCAAAATGCTGGCTATCCAATTTCCGAAACCCTGAGCGGTAGTGGTGACTTGGCGCAAGTGCTGGTTGATGCCATCAATAAATATGAGGTTGATCTGGTCTTGTGTGGGCATCACCAGGATTTCTGGAGCAAATTGATGTCCTCTGCCCGCCAGTTGATTAATACTGTCCACATTGACATGCTAATAGTGCCGCTGCGCGACGAAGAAAAGTAAGCGCTTGCAAACATGTTTTACCCACG
The DNA here is from genome assembly GCF_044865145.1 of Serratia aquatilis. Classification (NCBI taxonomy): domain Bacteria; kingdom Pseudomonadati; phylum Pseudomonadota; class Gammaproteobacteria; order Enterobacterales; family Yersiniaceae; genus Serratia; species Serratia aquatilis. Next base: position 5,109,564 of record NZ_CP173186.1, read on the forward strand.
CCTGCGCGATGCAGGCGTTTTTCATGCTATTCCCCTTATTTATTTCTTGTTAAACAACTGCCCCCCAATGATATAGTCGATAAAGACACAACATCCTCCCCAACTGTGATCCACATCTATAAAAATAGGGGAAATAAAATGCTAAACAGGAGCTATCTCAATGGAACAGGCAGCGTCATTAGAATCCTTTCTAAAGTCATTACAGCGCCATAACTCTCACCAACCAGAATATTTGCAGGCAGTACGGGAGGTTTTCACCTCTCTGTGGCCATTTATCGAGCGCAATCCTCATTATCGTGACTACGCATTACTCGAGCGTCTGGTAGAACCTGAACGTATCATTCAGTTTCGCGTCAGTTGGGTAGACGACCAGGGTAAGGTTAGGGTTAACCGCGCTTACCGTATCCAGTTCAACTCAGCTATTGGGCCGTACAAAGGGGGAATGCGTTTCCACCCTTCGGTTAACACATCTATTCTTAAGTTCCTCGGCTTTGAACAGACCTTCAAGAATGCTCTGACTACACTGCCAATGGGCGGCGGCAAGGGCGGTTCAGACTTTGATCCTAAAGGTAAAAGCCAAGGCGAAGTCATGCGCTTCTGCCAGGCACTGATGACCGAGCTTTACCGTCATCTGGGCCCGGATACTGATGTTCCTGCAGGGGATATTGGCGTAGGCGGTCGTGAAGTTGGCTTCATGGCAGGTATGATGAAGAAGTTGTCGAACAACACCGGCTGCGTATTTACCGGTAAAGGTCTGTCATTCGGTGGAAGCCTGATTCGCCCAGAAGCTACTGGTTACGGGCTGGTCTACTTCACCGATTCCATGCTGCAACGTCATGGCCTGGGCTTTGAAGGTATGCGTGTCGCGGTATCCGGTTCTGGCAACGTGGCGCAATACACCATTGAGAAAGCGCTGGAATTGGATGCTCGGGTGATCACCGTTTCCGACTCCGGTGGTACTGTGGTCGATGAGGCTGGCTTCACTACCGAAAAACTGGCACATCTGTCCGATATTAAAAACCAGCGTTATGGCCGGGTGGCTGACTACGCCCGCGAACGTGGCTTGACCTATCTGCCAGGCGAGCAACCGTGGAATGTACCGGTAGATATCGCCCTGCCTTGTGCTACGCAAAACGAACTGGATCTTGAAGCGGCACAGGTACTTATTCGCAACGGGGTAAAAGCCGTGGCAGAAGGTGCCAACATGCCAACGACAATTCAAGCCACCGATGCCTTCCTCGAAGCTGGTGTATTGTTTGCTCCAGGTAAGGCAGCCAACGCTGGTGGTGTTGCTACCTCAGGTCTGGAAATGGCGCAAAACGCCGCTCGCCTCAACTGGAAAGCCGAGAAAGTGGACTACCGTTTACGCCACATCATGGCTGATATCCATCAGGCCTGTGTCGAATACGGTGGCGAGAGCAAGCAAACACATTATGTGCACGGTGCCAACATTGCCGGATTCGTCAAAATTGCTGACGCGATGCTGGCTCAGGGTGTCCTCTGATCCTTCCTCCGTAGTGATCGTTATCACAAATATTTCAAATGATTCAATGCCGGCAGTTTTGCCGGCAGTTTTTGACCTATCTGCTTCCCTTCCACACTTAAAATTGTGCCATTTTTGTTAAAAAATATATAATTTAAAGTTAATACTCGGTAATTTATTCGTAGTAAAATTACCACCATAAATTTAATTAACCTTTAATTAACGTAAATAAGCCTTTATTTTTACATAAATGGGCTTATGTCACATTAGTTCAACTTCAGTTACGTTCCCCCTTCCTTTTCTTTGTAATCTGCAAACGTGGAAAAACACCACACCCTACAGATCAAAAGGTACAACTATGAAATTTAACCTCGCATTATTGAATGCATGTGTGATTTCTGCGTGCATGTTTGCAACAACACCTTCTTTTTCAGCGGAAAAGTATGAGATCGCCGTCGTTGCCAAAGTGACCGGTATTCCCTGGTTCAACCGTATGGAAGTGGGCGTGAACGAAGCGGCCAAGAAGCTGGACGTAAATGCTTACCAAACGGGCCCTTCAACTCCTGATCCAGCAGCTCAGGTCAAGGTTATCGAAGATTTGATCGCCAAAAACGTTAACGCCATCATCGTAGTGCCTAACGATGCCAAAGTGCTGGAGCCAGTGCTGAAAAAGGCACGCGACAAAGGCATCGTCGTGTTGACTCATGAATCCCCAGACCAGCAAATTGGCCAGTGGGATATCGAAACCATCGACAGCGAAAAATATGCTCAGGCCAATATTGATGAGTTGGCGAAGAACATGGATGGAAAAGGTGGATATGCGATTTACGTCGGTTCTTTAACTGTACCTTTGCATAACGCCTGGGCGGATTCCGCCATCAAATATCAGAAAGAAAAGTATCCGGAGATGTTTGAAGTGACGTCTCGCCTGCCGGTAGCGGAAAGCATAGACAAGTCCTTCGCTACTACCTTGGATCTGATGAAAACCTATCCGCAAATGAAAGGCATCATCGGCTTTGGTTCACTCGGCCCAATTGGTGCAGGTCAGGCAGTTGCTCAGAAGAGAGCCAAAGATAAGGTTGCAGTCGTGGGTATCGCGATGCCTGCCCAGGCTGCACCTTACCTGATGCGTGGTGATATCAAGAAAGCACTGCTGTGGGATCCAAAAGACGCTGGGTATGCGCTGGTCACCGTTGCCGACCAGTTATTGCAAGGCAAAGAAGTGACCAAAGACTTGTCGATTGATGGCTTGGGCAAAGCAGATGTCGACATGGACAAGAAAGTGATTCGGTTTAACAAGATCCTTGAGGTAACCAAAGACAACGCCAAATCACTTGGTTTTTAATTTTTATCTTTTTAGCCACACCGGGAAATTAACTGTTAACCCTCTCCCTCCGAGGAGGGGGAACAGGTTGGCTTTACCACAATTAAACCGAAATATACCCGGCTTGAAAAATCACCGGTATAAACCTGCATAGGTTAATAGCTATGACTTCATCCACCGCATTTATCACGCTGGAAAACATCAGTAAACGCTTTCCAGGCGTGCTGGCACTGGACCAGATAAACCTGGCGCTGAATAAAGGCGAAGTGCATTGCCTGGCCGGACAAAATGGCTGTGGTAAAAGCACAATAATTAAGATCATCTCTGGCGTATATCAGCCAGAGAAAGGCGCCAATATCTCGCTGGAGGGAAAACTGTTCCATTCGCTGACGCCACAGCTTTCAGGTTATTACGGCATCCAGGTTATTTACCAGGATCTATCGTTATTCCCGAATCTAACGGTAGCCGAGAATATCGCTATTCATCGCTACCTGCCCGGCGGGCATTTCTGGGTGCACCAAAAAGCGATGCGAGAAATGGCCTTGGCTGCCATGGATCGCGTGGGTGTCAGTATCGATCCAGACAAGAAAGTAGAGAAACTCTCTATTGCCGATCGTCAACTGGTCGCCATTTGCCGCGCTATCGCGGCTGAAGCTCGGCTAGTAATTATGGATGAACCAACCGCCTCTCTGACACGCCAGGAAGTGGATGGGCTGCTACGGGTGGTCAATGAGCTAAAAGCCGCTGGCATTTGTGTGGTTTTTGTCAGCCACCGCCTGGATGAAGTGATGGAAGTGGCGGATCGTATCAGTGTGATGCGCGACGGCAAGCTGGTTGGCACTTATCCAGCAAGTGAACTGGACAGCCACGAACTGGCTTTCCTGATGACCGGCCAACGTTTCCATTACAGCCAATTACCCGCGCGCCCGGCTCAGGAAAGTACGCCACGGCTTGAAGTCTGCAACCTTAGCCGACGCGGCAAATTCCATAATGTCAATCTGGCGCTGCACGGTGGCGAAATTGTCTCCATCGTCGGGCTATTGGGCGCCGGGCGCACCGAATTGTGTCTGAGCCTCTTCGGCATGACTCGGCCTGATAGCGGTGAAATCAAGATTGATGGCCTGCCAGTGCAGCTGCACAACAATCGCGCAGCCGTGAAGCACGGCATCGGCTACGTCTCTGAAGATCGTCTGACGCAAGGGTTGATCATGGAGCAATCGATCTACGACAACACCATCGTGACGGTGTTTGATCAACTGCATACGCCAATCGGCCTGCTGGATCATCAGAAAGCCAAGGATCTGGTGAATAAACTGATCCGCGATCTCAACATCAAGGTTTCCGACAGTGGTCTACCTGTCAAAACACTGTCCGGTGGTAATGCCCAACGCATCGCCATCGCCAAATGGGTGGCAAACCAACCGAAGATCCTGATCCTCGACTCTCCTACGGTGGGGGTCGATATCGCCAACAAGGAAGGTATCTACCAGATCGCCAGAGATCTGGCCGAACTGGGCATGGCAGTGTTGATGATCTGCGATGAGATCCCGGAAGCCTATTACAACAGCCATCGGGTGTTGGTGATGCGCAAAGGCGAACTGATCGCCGAATTCTCGCCGCTCCATAGTACCGAACAACAGATCGCCGAGGTGGTGAATGGATAAGTCGTTTCTTGCCCGCCTGGCCGGGCGGCATGAGTTCTATCTTGGCCTGCTGGTACTGGTATTGGCCATTGGGCTGAGTGTGAGCACCGATGGATTCCTGACGCTCGGCAACCTGACTGACATGGCTACCAGTTATGCCATTCTCGGCATTCTCGCCTGTGGGTTATTCGTGGTGTTGATTGCTGGCGGTATTGATATTTCATTCCCTGCCATTACCGCCATTGCGCAATATGTAATGGCCAGTTGGATCATCCAACACAGCGGCAGCTTCCCATTGGCATTTGCGATGGCAATCGGGTGTGGCTTGCTGCTCGGTCTGGTGAATGGTTTCCTGGTGTACTGGCTGAAAGTACCGGCCATTATTATCACCATTGCCACGCTGAATCTGTTTTACGGATTATTGGTCTACATCACCAAAGGAACCTGGTTGTACGGCTTCCCGGACTGGTTTATGGATGGCATCAACTGGTTCTCTTTCAAAGGAAGCGATGGCTATGACTATGGATTGACGCTACCGCTATTGTGTCTGGCAGCGGTGATTATCGTCACCGGTGTGCTGATGAATCTCACTCGCCTTGGCCGCCAGATCTTCGCGATGGGGGGCAACCGTGATGCCGCGTCACGTCTTGGGCTGAACCTGCTGCGCCTGCATTTTTACGTTTATGGCTACATGGGCATCCTGGCGGGTATTGCTGCCGTGGTACAAGCGCAAATAACCCAGTCGGTAGCCCCCAATTCACTGCTCGGCTTTGAATTGACGGTGCTGGCCGCAGTGGTACTAGGCGGCACCAGCATGACCGGTGGGCGGGGCTCATTGACCGGAACGATGTTGGGGGTGGTATTACTGGCGTTCCTGCAGAACGGCCTGACACTGCTCAGCGTTTCGTCATACTGGCACCAGGTGTTCAGCGGCGCGATCATTCTGATCAGCATCAGTTCCACCGCCTGGAATGAAAAACGCAAGCTGGCCAAGGAGATCTAACATGACGCAATTAACCCGTTTGCTCCCCAAAGATCGGATCATCCGCCTGCAAAGCGTGATCATCATTGCTGTCGCGCTGCTGTTTGCTGTTTTACTGGGCCAACGCTTCTTCAGCGCCGGTAACTTCCAGTCGATCGCCTCGCAGTTACCCATCCTCGGCATGCTGGCACTCGGTATGGGGATCACCATGCTTACCGGTGGCATCAACCTGTCAATAATCGCCGGAGCCAACGCCTGCTCACTGGTGATGGCGGCGATTATCGTCAGCCACCCGGATCAGCCTCTCTTTCTGGGATTGGCTTTGCTAGCCGGGCTGGCCGTCGCCGTTGCTATTGGTGCACTTAATGGTGTGCTGGTTGCCTTGATAGGGGTATCTCCTATTCTCGCTTCACTCGGCACCATGACGCTCATCACCGGGCTGAATATCCTGCTGTCAGACGGTGCGGTGATTTCCGGTTTCCCTGAGGTGATTCAGTACCTCGGTAACGGCAGTATTTTAGGTATTCCAGTGGCGTTATTGCTGTTCCTGCTGGTTGCCGTCGGCCTATGGGTACTACTGGAACACACCACGCTGGGCCGTAGTTTGTATCTTGTGGGTTCCAACGAACAGGCAACACGCTTCAGTGGTGTGAATACTGCCCGCGTGCAAATTGCGGTATATATCCTTTCCGCTCTGCTTGGCTGGGGAGCCGCACTGCTGATGATGGCAAAGTTCAACTCGGCCAAAGCTGGCTATGGCGAATCTTATCTGCTGGTCACCATTCTGGCCTCGGTACTCGGTGGAATTAATCCAGATGGAGGATTTGGCCGCATTATTGGATTGGTGCTAGCGCTGATCGTACTGCAAATGCTGGAAAGCGGTCTCAATCTGCTGGGCGTCAGTAGCTACCTGACTATGGCATTGTGGGGTGGCGTGCTGATCTTATTCATCGCATTACAAAATCGAAAGGCCTGATTTCGGGAGAAAAACGATGGCAAGTTATTTTATTGGCGTAGACGTAGGAACCGGCAGTGCACGCGCAGGCGTGTTTGATCTCAATGGCAGGATGGTTGGCCAGGCTAGCCGTGCCATAGAGCTGTTCCGCCCGAAAGCAGACTTTGTTGAGCAGTCCTCCGACAATATCTGGCAGGCGGTATGCAATACGGTGCGCGATGCGGTTAATCAGGCAGATATCAACCCGATCCAGGTGAAAGGATTGGGCTTCGATGCCACCTGCTCACTGGTCGTTCTGGACAAGGAAGGCAAACCGCTGACTGTCAGCCCTTCAGGCCGCACCGAGCAGAACATCATTGTGTGGATGGACCACCGCGCGATCACACAAGCGGAGCGTATTAACGCCACCAAGCATCGGGTGCTGGATTTTGTTGGCGGGATTATTTCGCCAGAAATGCAAACCCCCAAACTTCTGTGGCTAAAACAGCATATGCCAACCACTTGGGCTAACGCCGGGTATCTGTTTGATCTACCGGATTTCCTCACCTGGCGTGCCACGCAGGATGCCACCCGTTCACTGTGCTCCACCGTCTGTAAATGGACCTATCTCGGCCACGAACAGCGTTGGGATAAAAGCTATTTTAAACAGATTGGGCTGGAAGACTTACTGGAGCACGACGCGCAGAAGATCGGTAGCGATGTAAAAATGATGGGAGAACCGCTTGGCTATGGATTAACCCAACGCGCGGCCAGCGAAATGGGGCTGATTGCTGGTACTGCCGTCAGCGTCTCAATCATCGATGCCCATGCAGGAACCCTTGGTACCCTTGGCGCAACAGGCGTTTCCGGTGAGGTTGCCGACTTCAATCGTCGCATCGCCATGATTGGCGGAACGTCGACCGGTCATATGGCGATGTCACGCACGGCACGCTTCATCGGGGGCATTTGGGGGCCCTATTACTCAGCCGTTTTGCCAGAGTATTGGTTAAATGAGGGTGGGCAATCAGCCACCGGTGCGTTGATTGACCATATGATCCAATCTCACCCTTGCTATGCGGAATTATTGGTACAGGCCAAAGCCAACGGCCAGACCATTTACGAAGCGCTGAATGCCATCCTACGCCGTATGGCCGGGGAGCCGGAGGAGATCGCCTTCCTGACCAAAGATATCCACATGTTGCCGTACTTCCACGGCAACCGCTCGCCACGAGCCAACCCGACACTGACAGGCATACTAACCGGGCTGAAACTTTCACGCACGCCAGAAGACATGGCATTACATTATCTGGCAACCATACAGGCCATCGCCCTCGGTACCCGGCACATTATCGAGACTATGAACCTCAGTGGCTACAGCATTGATACCATCATGGCCAGCGGCGGTGGTACCAAAAACCCGCTATTCGTACAGGAGCACGCCAATGCCACCGGCTGCGCCATGTTATTGCCTGAAGAGAGTGAAGCCATGTTGTTGGGCGGCGCCATGATGGGAACCGTAGCCGCTGGTGTGTTCGAAACCCTGCCGGAAGCAATGAGTGCCATGAGCCGCATCGGTAAAACGGTGACGCCACAAACCAACAAAATCAAAGCCTATTACGACCGTAAATACCGCGTCTTCCATGAGCTGTATAACGACCACATGAAGTACCGCCAACTGATGCAGGAGGATGCCTGATGCAGCAAGATTGGCAACGCGCGAGCGCGGCCTGGCAGGTTTACAGCCGTGAACTGGCACAGTTGGAACAACGTCTTGATGCGGCAACCTGGCAACGCCTGTTGACGCTGTTGGCAGAGTGCAAAGGGAAAATTGCGGTAACCGGGGTGGGGACTTCTGGTATTGCAGCACGCAAGGTTGCCCATATGTTAGCCTGCGTAGAACAACCGGCTATCTTCCTGAATGCGACCGATGCTGCTCATGGCGATCTCGGTTTCCTGCGTGCTGACGATCTGATCATTCTGATTTCTCGTGGCGGTAACTCAGATGAACTGACGCGTTTATTGCCGACATTACAGAGTAAGGGTGTGGGCATCATCAGCGTGACGGAGAACCCCGATTCTGCTATCGCTCGCGCCGCCCACTTAGTGATCCGCACCGGCATACAAAACGAAATTGATCCGTTGAACATGCTGGCAACAACATCCATCGTGCTGGTACTGGCAATATTTGACGCTGCCTGTACCTGCCTGATGGAGCGCAGCGGATACAGTAAGGAAAGACTATTGTCGGTTCACCCTGGCGGTGACGTGGGAAAAAGTTTACGTACCGCAAACCAAGGCTGAGCCAAAGCAGTAAGTAGAGCTTGGTGCCCCTTCTACCTCCGCCTTTGAGGTCAAACAGCAGGCTGTGTTTTAAAGACACAGCCTGAGGTTGATGACAAAGTCGCCTTCTGACCCGAGATACCCGGGCCTAGCGCACCGAGGGGCGCTCCGACGGCTTACGCCGTTACGACCCCATCGGCACGCTCTCCCTAATAACGGGGTTTGTCAGCAGTCTGAGGCTGCGTTTTAAAGACACAGCCTCATCCCCAGCCAATTGGCTAATTTGCTTCCCCCACAGAGATACACTGTCGTTCAAATTACTCAGCGGCCTGCGCAATTTCGCCCTCACTCGCTGATTCTCAATCCAATAAATAAATATCAATTAACTTTAATGATAGAAATACATTCAATATATAAATGTTTGTAACGTAAGTCGAATACACATCGGTGAATTTTGCAAATAAAAATTGCGTTTCTTAAAGCCATCAATCATCTATGAACATCTCTTTTACCGTATCAATTTACGTTTACAAGTCATTAATTTACTTTAAATAACCATTTAATTCATTGAATTAAATGTAATAAACAAAAATATCAAGTAAGCCATCACAAACATTCGTACTCAGGAAAAATCTTTTTGCAATATTTTGTTACGTAATTAAATTTTACCATTTAGATCAAAATTTCTACACTGTCGCCGGTTTGTTTCATTAATATTTGTTTATATTTTCGATGAAACCAATCTCCACAGCGCTCTGCCATTATCTTGTGATGAATGTGCTGGCTTGTGACCCTATTGGTTGTCTTAAAAAGGAAGTTGTTGTCTGGCAGGGTTCGCCATTCTTATGTTCATTTCCATGGGCAGACCGTTCTTCATTTTTTCCGTTGAACAGGGTTAGCCATGTCAAACTCCTATCAAAACGAAGTCCCTAAAGCACGCGTAAATATTCGCTTAAGTCTGCACACCGGAAGCGCACAGAAGAAAGTCGAGCTGCCGCTGAAGCTGCTGGCGGTCGGCGACTACAGCAATGGCCAGGAGCAGCGCCCGCTGTCGGAGCGCGAAAAGGTCAACGTCAACAAGAATAACTTCGACAGCGTTCTGTCTGAGTTCCACCCGCAACTGGCCCTCTCGGTGCCTGACACCCTTGCCGGTGACGGCAGCGACACCGCGGTCAACCTCCATTTTACCGCCATCAAAGACTTTGAACCCGAGCAGGTGGCCCGCCAAATCCCACAACTGCGCGCCATGCTGGCGATGCGCAATCTGCTGCGCGACCTCAAATCCAACCTGCTGGACAACCGCACCTTCAAACAGGAGCTCGAAGCCATCCTGCGCGATGAGGCACTGAGCGACGAACTGCGGGCTGAACTGGCAGCACTGGCCCCGCAAGACCGTTAATGGCTCAGGAACGATAAAGGAAGATGATGATGACTGTACAAGAGAAAAACGCCGCAGGCGGCAACGCCACCACGCTGGAAAAAGAAGCCCCGCCTGCGCAGGGCATGTACGCCACCCTGTTTGAAAAAATCAATCTCAACCCGGTAGACCAACTGAGTGACCTTAACGTCTGGCAGGACAACCAGGCGATGTCCGATGCCAGCGCCGATGAGCGCATCACTGCCGCGATGCAGGTGTTTCTTGAGCGCCTGAAGCAGTCCGGCACCCCGGTCGACAAGCTGGACAAAACCCTGCTGGACCACCACATTGCCAGCCTGGATGAACAAATCAGCCGCCAGCTGGATGCGGTGATGCACCACCCCGATTTTCAGCGGGTCGAATCCCTGTGGCGTGGGCTGAAGTCCCTGGTGGACAAAACCGACTTTCGCCAGAACGTGCGGCTGGAAATCCTCGATATTGCCAAGGAAGACCTGCGGCAGGATTTTGAAGACAGCCCGGAAATCATCCAGAGCGGCCTGTACAAACAGACCTACATTGCCGAATACGACACCCCCGGCGGTGAGCCGATTGGCGCGGTGATTTCCAACTACGAGTTCGATGCCAGCGCGCAGGACGTGGCGCTGCTGCGCAATCTCTCCAAAGTGGCGGCCTCGGCCCACATGCCGTTTATCGGTGCCGTCGGCCCGGCGTTCTTCCTCAAGGAATCGATGGAAGACGTTGCCGCCATCAAGGACATCGGCAACTACTTTGACCGCGCCGAATATATCAAGTGGAAATCCTTCCGGGAAACCGACGATGCCCGCTACATCGGCCTGACCATGCCGCGCGTGCTGGGCCGCCTGCCGTATGGGCCGGACACCGTGCCTGTGCGCAGCTTCAACTACATCGAAGAGGTGAAAGGCCCGGACCACGAGAAATACCTGTGGACCAATGCGTCATTTGCCTTCGCCGCCAACATGGTGAAAAGCTTCATTCAGAACGGCTGGTGCGTACAAATTCGTGGCCCGCAGGCGGGGGGCGCGGTCACCGACCTGCCTATCCACCTGTATGACCTGGGCACCGGCAACCAGGTGAAAATTCCGTCCGAAGTGATGATCCCCGAAACCCGCGAGTTCGAGTTTGCCAATCTGGGCTTTATCCCGCTGTCGTACTACAAAAACCGCGACTACGCCTGCTTCTTCTCCGCCAACTCGGCCCAAAAACCGGCGCTGTACGACACGCCGGAGGCGACGGCCAACAGCCGCATCAACGCCCGCCTGCCTTATATCTTCCTGCTGTCGCGCATAGCCCACTACCTGAAGCTGATCCAGCGTGAAAACATCGGCACCACTAAAGATCGTCGCCTGCTGGAACTGGAGCTGAACACCTGGGTTCGTGGGTTGGTGACGGAGATGACCGATCCGGGTGATGACCTGCAAGCCTCGCACCCGCTGCGGGATGCGAAGGTGACGGTGGAAGATATCGAAGACAATCCAGGCTTCTTCCGCGTGAAGCTGTACGCGGTGCCGCACTTCCAGGTGGAAGGCATGGATGTGGATCTGTCATTGGTATCACAAATGCCGAAAGCGAAGGCGTAAACGGAGACAGAATGAAAATCTATCGTCCGTTATGGAGCGACGGGGCCTTTTTGGCCCCACAACTATTCCAGCAACAAACACGCTGGGATGCTCATGCCATGGATTGCCTGGCACATATGGCACTGGCCAATCCGTGGGGGGTATTACATGCCGCGTTTGATGAAAGCGCCCTTGCCGTTTCCCGGCTAAGTGCCCTGCAACTGGCCGTTCGTTTTCAGGATGGCACGCTGATTGATACCGTCATTGCCGACAATCTGCCGCTGGCCGGTGATTTATCCTCACTGGCCGATCGCGATATCGCCGATGTTGTGCTGGCACTGCCGTTATTACAAGCCAACGGAGGGAACGTAGACGAAACCGGTCACAGTGAACACCCACGCCGCTATCTACGTGAGTGGGTCAGGGTACAGGATTTGTCAGGGCAAGAACTGACTGAGATCCCCGTGCAACGCCATGCTGTGTCGCTGCGCTACGCCCATGAAGAGAACAAAGAGTACCTGACATTGCCGGTGGCTCGCCTTGTCCGCAACGGCCAGGGGCAGTGGTCTTTTGACCGCCAATTTATCCCCCCGATGATGGCGCTTTCTGCCAGCGCCGTGCTGCTGGAGTCTGTGCGCCAACTGACCCACCGCCTCAAAGCCAAACGGGCGCGCCTGATGGCAATGCGCCGTGAAAGCAACCAGCGTATGGCTGACTTTGCCGTGGCCGACGTGTCCCTGTTCTGGCTGCTTAATGCGTTGAATAGCCATGAGCCGGTACTGGACGACCTGCTGGCGAACCCGCGTTTACATCCTGAACTGCTGTACCGTGAACTCGCCCGGCTAGCCGGGAGCCTGCTGACCTTTTCACTGGAGCATGACACCAGCGCCATTCCTGTCTATCAACACACCACGCCCGAGAGTGTGTTTCCTCCCCTATTGTCACTGCTGAGTGAACTGTTGGAAGCCAGCCTCCCCTCACGCGTGATTGCCATTGAACTGACGCATGACGACCTGTTCTGGAAAGGGGCGTTGCACGATGCTCGTCTGCGTGAGGATGCAGACTTCTACCTGTCCGTGCGCTCAACCCTGCCTGCGTATCAGGTACAGACACAGTTCCCGCTGCTGTGCAAAGCCGGTAGCCCGGACGATGTCTACAACGTAATTAACATTGCGCTTAGTGGGATCCCGTTGAAAGCGCTCACCCGGGTGCCTGCCGCCATCCCCCTGCGCTTGGAAAATCAATACTTTGCTCTCGAGCTTAATCACCCAGCGGCTCAGGCCATGCTGGCAGCCGGTGCCTGCGTGTTCTACGTGCCTGGCACCCTGGGGGATATCCAGCTCGAACTCTTTGCGGTGCTGCGCTCATGACAAATACCCAGCAAACTTTCTCAGAGAAACCTGAGCAGCCAGTCAACATTGACCTGCTGTTTGCCGATACCTGGCTGATGGTCTGCCAGCTACGGAACGGAACGGTTGTCACGCAAGGGCGCGAACTGTACCGCAAAGCCTGTGCCCTCGTGGACCAGGCGCGTAAGCAACTACAAGAGGCAGGTGTCTCGTCTGCCTCCATTGAACACATGCTATACGCCCAGTGTGCACTGCTGGACGCCAGCGTCATGAACCGGCAGGAGCAGGACGATGCATATCGCGAGTGGTTAAAGTCCCCCTTGCAAACCCAATATTTCAATACGCTGGAAGCCGGTGAACAGCTATGGGACAAGATACGTGGCGTATTGAATGAACCTACACCCGATATCGCGGTGCTGACCTGCTTTCACCGCGTTCTTCAACTTGGCTTCAATGGCCGCTACGGCGCTCAAGATCCCGCTCGACGTGATGAGGTACGCGATAGATTGGCACAGCGGGTACCGCCGTTTAGCCTGTTGCAGGATTTACCCCTGGTTTTGCCTGCTGGCCGCTCACGGCGTGGAAGACAGCGAGTCTGGTTGTGGTGGCTGGGCGGTATTGCGCTGCTGGGTGCAATGTGGTGGGGGCTGGATGCGTCGTTGCAGCAGTATCTCCAACAGATACTGCCGAAGGGGTAACGGATGCCTGGCTACGCAAGGTCTGCCTTATGCTGGCTGGCTGGTTCGCTGGCAACCCTGCTCGTCTGGGGTTTTCTGCCGCTGAGTACCGAGCACCGGGTTATGCTTTCCTGTGCTCTGCTACTGATGGTGATCGCTGGCTGCATGTGGGTACGCAGGCAATCCCGCCAGTTACAAAGCACCGTTGAGCAGAGTGCCACCTGGCAATTACCAGCAACCGGGTTTGATGGCGCACTGGTTTTAGTATGCGGCGCGGGTTCTTTGATGTTTTCAGACCAGGACTCTCCCCGCCAGACCCAACAGGGCTGGTATCTCAATACGCCAACGCCGGAGTCTTTTGCGCTGGCGGTCGAGTGGATCGCCGCAACAGCCCCGGCGCTACTCAATCAATTGTCCGTCGCCTTCTGCATTGCCCCCGAATGCCATCAGGATGAAGCGCAACTTCGTGGCGAGATCCGTCAGTGGCGGATGCAGTTTGCTTTTTCCCGCCGTCAGCTTTCTCGCGTCCCGGCCATTGTGCTTTGTGGCTATGTTAACGGCATGACGGTGACAGAAAAGGCCCCTGCCGACTGGTTTGTTTATGACGGGGAAAACCGTTCTCAAGACATCAACGTGTATGCCGAGGATGGGGGTTGCCTCACGTTGGCACGCTGGGGGCAACAGGGTGATGGACAATGGCGCATGGCTCAGATGTTGTGGCTGGATGCGCTACTCGGCTGGCTGAAAGCAGTGATTATTGATGAGCTTTGCCAACCGCAAACACGCTTGCCAGCGGTACCACTCACCGCCATCGCCGTGACTTTCACCCCGCTATGCGGTGTAGAGAACAACCTCTGGCAACGTATTATCCGCCAACGCACTACGCTCGTTCCCGCGCTTTCACCCGACAATGCCTCAACAGCCATGGGATTACCGTTCCCGGATTGCCTGCTGCCCTTGTTGCCCGTTCGCCAAGGGCTGACACCGGCACAGCACTTGAAGCTTAGTGTGGGCGGTATAGTTGCCCTCTTTTTCATGACTGCGTTGCTGAGTAGTTTTGCCAACAACCACCGTTTGATCCGCAGTATTGGTGCCGATCTGGCGCTTTATCATCGCCTCACGGGCAGTCCGCCGGAACCCAAAACGTTGGCCCAACAACAGTTGCGCAGGGATGAACAACAGCTTGCCCGTTATCAACGGCAGGGGCCCCCTCTGTCATTAGGGCTAGGGTTGTATCAGGGCATGGTGCTGTACCCAGCGTTACAAGCCGCCATCAGCGACTGGGTTTCCCCGTCGCCGGCAACACCTCACCCCACGCTGCCCACTGTAGAAAAGGCCCCGCAAACCTTGCGGCTGGACAGCCTGTCGCTGTTTGACACCGGCAAGGCCATGCTTAAACCCGCCTCTACCCAGGTACTGCAGAACGCCCTGCTCAACATCAAAGCCAAGCCCGGCTGGTTGATTGTGATCGCCGGGCACACGGACAGCACCGGTAATGCGCAAACCAACCAACAACTCTCGCTCAAGCGTGCGGAAGCGGTGCGCGACTGGCTAGTACAAACCGGTGGCATGCCCCCCGGTTGCTTTGCCGTGCAGGGCCTTGGCGCCAGCCAACCGCTGGCAACCAATCAGACGGAGGCGGGCCGCGCGGCCAACCGCCGTGTCGAAATCAGTCTGCTGCCCCAGGCGGATGCCTGCCAGGCAGCAGGCGCACTCAGCGCGTCATCGGCTAGGGATGGCGCAATAACCTCAAAAATGGAGAAGTGAACCATGGCAATTCCTGTTTATCTTTGGCTGAAGGATGACGGCGGTGCGGACATCAAGGGCTCGGTAGATGTGAAAGACCGCGAAGGCAGCATCGAAGTAGTGGCACAAGACCACAGCCTGTACATCCCCACCGACAACAACACCGGCAAACTGACGGGCACCCGTATCCACACCCCGTTCCTGTTTACCAAGGAGATCGATGCATCCAGCCCGTACCTGTACAAAGCGGTGACCACCGGCCAGACCCTGAAATCCGCCGAGTTCAAGTGGTACAAAATCAACGACGCAGGCCAGGAGGTGGAGTACTTCAACACCACGCTGGAGAACGTGAAGCTGGTGAAGATCGCGCCGAAAATGCACGACATCAAGGACCCGGCCAAAGAGAAGCACAACCATCTGGAACAGATTGAGTTGCGCTACGAAAAAATCACCTGGACCTACAAAGACGGCAACATCATCCATTCCGATTCCTGGAACGAACGTACCACCGCGTAATACCTCAAAGCAGACGGTTCGCCGTCTGCTTTTTTCAGTGCGCCCGTACGCGGGCGCGCTGAAAAAAGCACTACCTCTGACCGCATGGGCCTTGGTCTCCTGTTCGCGGGAAACGGCTATGGGCGGTAGCGTGCCCGCGCGGCACCCTTGGCAATATAACCACCTCTTCACCACACTGGCGCGGGGATGGGACGAGGAATCGGGCATTGTGCTGGAGTTTGATGTTTGCTTAGGGAGAAGGAAAATGGCGGAATTGAAAGAAGGAGGCGTCAGGTTGCTGACTTCTGGCGAGATAGCGCTGGCGCAATCAGTTTTTGGATCGACTATCGAGTATCACACTGTCTGGATCCATAGGGACAGTTATCTGCCTTTTAACCTGCAAAATACGCATACTGCCATGACACCGAATGGTGAGTTGTATTTTCGCATCTGGTATCGGGATGATTTTTCAATAACGACTCCTCTTCTTCAACATCTGTTTATTCATGAAATGAGTCATGTTTGGCAACGCAGACACGGCATGAATGTTATTACCAGAGGATTAATCAGTGGCATCGTGAGTTACCGATATAAGCTGGATAGCCGCCTTTTGAGTGAATATCCAATGGAGCAGCAGGCACAGATTATTGCGGATAATTTCTCATTGCAAAAAGAGGGATACCATGGCTGGCTTCGCTTGAGAAAAGACCAAACTATCACCTTAGATGGGGACGTCACCGAAGCAATAATACAACGGAAATATATACTCTAAATAATTCGAGTTGCAGGAAGGCGGCAACGCAGTGAATCCCCAGGAGCTTACTCCGGTAAGTGACTGGGGTGAACGAGGAAAGCCAACGCACATGCAACTTGAAGTATGACGAGTATAAACAAATGTTGCAGGGGTTCCCATGGTAAGCATGAGGCCGCGCTTTTTTCTATCAACCCTACTTCTTGTTTTAGCAATGATATTAACTGGATGCCCTGGTCTCGGGGATAGACTGCGCGTTGATGAAGAAGCCAAGGTCAGCACCGAGGGTAATAAGGTGTGTTTTGGGGTTCCGGATGCAGATGGTCTGTATCTGGAATATATCGCGATAAATCCCAGGGGAACTAAATTCAAACAACAAAACGTTTACTTCGATCCCAACATTAGCATAACTGCCGGGTATTTATGTCTACCACCCACATTTTACCGTTTCCCAAATAAAGGGCAGTTTATTGTTGAATATGTTTTAACTAATAAACAACAGGCAAATCCCCCCAGAAAAATAGTTGCCGGATTGGAAATTTCAAATAGCCATATTTACAGCATCCCCCTTACGGATACAGAAACTTCAAAACCTTATAGCTCGATAAATAAGCCGTAAATCGAAACATCCCATTTTTGCGGCAGCTATACCCAAAAATTCGAGTTGCTTGTAGGCGGCAAGCTTACGAGGCCCCAGGAGCATAGATAACTATGTGACTGGGGTGAGTAAGCGCAGCCAACACCCAAGCAACTTGAAGTATGAAGGGTATATATCCCCCGGCGAACCCTCATGGAAACCCATTGATTAAAACGGAGTGAAAGATTATGAGCCTGATCGATCCCCTGCAACACGCCGCCTCGGCAATCGGGGGCACACTGAACCGCTACCGTCTGGATATTCCCTCCTGCACCTCACCGCTGGACGTGGAAGATTTCAGCGGCAGTGAAGCCATCAGCCAGACCTACCACTACAGCATACTGTTCACCAGCACCGACAAGCTCATCGATGCCGGGCAGCTACTGCGCAAACCCGCCACCCTGAGCATGGGGTCCGGGCCACTTCAGCACCTGCAACAGCGCAAGGTGGTGCACGGCGTGGTGACCGATTTCAGCCGCTTATCCGGCTCGGCTGACCAGGCACTGTACCGCATTACTCTGGAGCCCTTTATCGCACTGCTCGGCAAGCAATTCCGTACCCACCGCTTCTTTATCAACCAGACCGTACCCGAAGTGGTGGCGCAGATAATGGCAGAGCACCGCTTCAAAGACTGGGAATATGCCTTTACGCTCAAGCAGCACTACCCGCGCCGGGCGCAGATCAACCAGTATCAGGAAAGCGACCTGCAGTTTATCGAACGCCTGCTGGCCGAAGTAGGCATCTTCTATTTCTTCACGCTGCAACCCGATACCCAGACCGAGGTGATCCACTTTGCTGACCGGCAGAGCGCCTACCAGTTTGGTAAAAAGCTGCCGCTCAACAGCCCCTCCGGGATGAGTGACAGCGGCGCGGATTCGGTGTGGGGGTTGAGTTACCGGCACAACGTGGTGGCCGCCAGCGTCACCACCAAGGACTACAACCACCGCGAGGCGCAGAAAGGGCTGCAATCCGCCCCGGCAGACATGACACGGGGCGACGGCGAAGGCATCACTTACGGCGACGTCTATCACTATCAGGCGCGCCACCTTGACGTGGGTGACAAGTTTACCCCGGACGCCGAAACGGCCAACTTTTATGCCCGCCTCGACCACGAACGTTTTCTGTCGCGCCAGACCCAGATCGACGGCAGCAGCACGGACCCGACCCTCGCCCCGGGGCAATTGCTGACCCTCACCGACAGCACCCAACCCTCTTCGCTCCCGGCGCTGTTGCAAGCCCCCCTGTTGCTGGTTCAGACCGGGTTCACCGCCAGCCGTAAGAACGCGCTGCGGGTGACATTCTCCGCCGTGCCGTACAGCGAAACCCTCTGCTGGCGACCGGCGCTAAAACCGCGCCCGGTAGTCAGCGGCACCCTGATGGCGCGGGTGACCAGCCCGAAAGCCAACGATCGGTACGCCCATCAGGACAAGGACGGCCTGTACTGGGTGAAGTTTGATGCCGACCTGGACGATAAAAAGCCGGGTTACGAAAGCATGCCGGTGCGGCTGGCCAAACCCTACGGCGGTGACACCTACGGTATCCACTTCCCGCTGATCCAGGGCACCGAAGTGGCCATTGCCTTTCACGAAGGCGACCCGGATCGGCCTTATATCGCCCATGCCCTGCACGACTCGCGCCACCCGGACCACGTCACCGAAAGGAATAACACCCGCAATGTTATCCGCACACCATCAAACAACAAGCTGCGGATGGAGGACAAACGCGGCGAGGAGCACATCAAGCTCAGCACCGAGTATGGCGGCAAAACCCAGTTGAATCTGGGGCATAACGTCGATGCCAGCAGGGAACTGCGCGGCGAAGGGGCCGAGCTGCGTACCGATGCTCATGTGGCGATCCGAGGCGCTGATGGTGTGTTTATCAGTGCGGATAAACAGCCAGGAGCACAGGGAATGATGCTGGAGATGGCGGCGGCACTTAGCCAGTTACGGCAAGCCCAGAGCCTAACCGAGGCATTACGCGGAGCGGCAGAAACAGCGAAAGCCGAACTGGCGGACCTGCAAACGCAGAAAGCGTTGCTGAGTGAAGCACTGACCGATCTCAAGCAGGCGGCGCTGTTACTCTCTGCGCCTGCTGGTATTGCACAAACTACGCCGAAAAGCCTGCAACTGTCAGCCGGGGATAACGTCACGGCAACCAGCGGCAAAAATACCGACTTTAGCGTATTGAAAGCTTTCACCGTAGCGGCAGGTGAAAAGGTCAGTTTGTTTGCGCAGAAGTTGGGGATGAAGCTATTCGCCAGTCAGGGGAAGGTGGAAATCCAGGCACAAGGGGATGAAATAACTCTGGATGCGCTGAAGGATGTGCGTGTTAGTAGCAGTGAAGGAAAGATAGTTATCAGTGCCAAGCAGGAGATTTTACTGGTGGGCAGCGGGGGGGCTTATATCCGCATTGGCGATGGCGTAGTCGAAAGTGGCGCCCCGGATAAAATCATTGAGCGGGCAGCGGTGTGGCAGAAGTTCGGTGGCCAGAGTGCAACTCAGATGGTGCAGCAATGGGAACAGGCGGATTTTGCGATTACTCCGCAAGTGCTCTGGCCATTTGATGATTCTCCCGTCTCAACCCAAAAACTGAATATTCTCAGTAGCGATGGCAGTCGGCAGGCATCTGTGACCTCTCCGTCTGGACAGGGAACAAAACAACAGAGAGCAAGTCTTGATTCTTTGAGTATCTATTTAGAGGACGAGGAATAGATAATGAATACTATATTTCCCAATAATATTGTTCCAGCAATGCCAGCTTATGATGCGGATGGCAAACTCTATTATCCAACGGTAGTACCTGCCAGCAGTAGCAAACAAACCATATTGATTTATAAAATTCCGGATCGGGCTATTCCGGTGATTTTTTTGCCTGGAGTGATGGGCAGTAATTTGAAAACGAAAGACAAAAAAAACTCGGACGAACTTTGGCGGTTGGACAGCATGTTTTCTCCTAAAGGCTGGTTATTCAAGGGGGCAACAAAAAGGAAAAAATTATTGGATCCAAAAAAAGTTTTGGTAGATCCAGAAGGGCGGGTTGATGATGATTTAGCCGAGCCAGGGTTTGATTCTCGGCGAAAACGGGGTTGGGGGGAGGCAGCCTATATCAGTTATGGTGAGTTTTTACCCTGGCTGCAAAGATCACTCAATGATTTTGATAAAATAGAGATTGGTGAGCGAGTGAAACTGATCGATGACATTCTCGATCTTGATTTGGGTAGTACAGCGTTAACCAGAGAGGAGGTCAAACTCAGCTACAAATACCTTTTCCCGCTTCATGTGGTGGGTTATAACTGGTTAGATACCATAGAAGAATCAGCGAAAGTTTTGTTAAAGCAAATTGATAAAATTATTTCTGACTATCACAGTAAAAAAATAAAATGTGAAAAAGTGATCCTGGTTACCCATTCCATGGGCGGACTCGTGGCGCGCTATTGCTCCGAGCTAACAGGGGGAAATAGCAAAATACTCGGCATAGTACATGGCGTTATGCCCGCATTGGGTGCGGCATCAGCCTATCGACGCATGAAGTCGGGTATGGAATATGATATAAGCAACTTTAATAGTTGGGGAGTAGCTCTGGTGGCAGGTAGTAATGCAGCGGAGATGACCGCTGTACTATCACAATCACCAGGACCGCTGCAGCTATTGCCAGGCATGGAATATGGCATGCGATGGCTTAAAATCAAGGATGGTGAACAAACTTATAGTCTACCAAAAACAAATCCTTACGATGATATTTATACCGAGCGTGGTAAATGGTGGAGCATGTGTGAAGAAAATTTAATTAACCCGGCTAATGTTACGCTGAATAAATCACAATTGGATAATGACTGGAATAAATATCTCTCATTGATAACGGATCAAGTCAAACCAGTTATTGAGGGCCTTGCTGGTCATTACCATAGTAATACACATGCTTTTTATGGTAATGAAACACTCACATTTAGTGAATTAATCTGGAAAAGTGAGACTAACTTTTTAGATAAAAAGTTACCCCAAGGGCGCCCTCACTTTCCTTTAAAAGGGCAAGTTGCTTCAACGGCTAATCCAGATCTTAATACCGAGCGTTCTGTATTAACGCCATTCGAAGGAGATAGCTGGCAAGATGATTGGCAAAAAGTGATTCGCCAGCGATACCAGATACAAGCACCAACTGATTTAGGTGATGGTACTGTTCCGGTCCATTCATCCAAAATACCTGAGCACTATCTACAATCACGGGTGGCTTTACCAGTGGAGCATGAACCGGCTTATAAGCATCCGGCTGCACAAAAATACACGTTGTGGGCCATCGTCAAGATAGCCCAAAAAGTCAAACAGACATCATTAAGGTATCCCGATGACTAACAGGAAAAAAATAGTCTCTGCACTTCTCGCTTTGCTAGCTGTCTGGGGACTATGGCAGTGGCTGAAGCCTTACCCTCCACATATTACTTTAACCGAACAGGAGCATCACGTGGTTGACAATTTATTAGTAAATGCGACCCCACGCTGTATTGGTCGCTATCTGATCGATTTGCCGGAAAACTTTAACTCGCCAATTGGCACGGTATATATCAATAAAAATGAGATCGAGTTTCAACGGTTGTATTTACCCGCCTTTGAACAACGTATTCGCTTACGGGAAGATGAGTTACAGAAAACAAAAACAATCCATGCTGAAGATGGCCCCTATTTAAAGAATATTTATCCATTACCCAATGGTATGAAAGGGGTGATATTTGAAACTAATTTCAGTGAAATTGCACCTGATTCAGCCAGAAAGCTAGAAGCTCACATTTATAGTAACGGTGTGGCATTTAAAACTGAAATTGACGCCAGAAACCCAGATGCAACACGTTATCAAAAAGAGAGAGAACGTAATCCCAGTTATTATAAAAACAACGTTCAAGTAAAACTCAATGAGTTGATAAATTTACTTATCCGTTTACATGGAAGACAGGAGAATGAAATACCGAAAGATAAGGGACTGTGTTTTCCGAATGGATTTATTTCAGGTGCCCCTGGTGTGGCAAATGAAATGGAGGATGTAACCTTCTCTTATCAATCCAAGATAAATCCACGATTATATCTTGACCTTTCAACCGATAATTTTATCCAAGAAGATACCTCGATGCTAGAACGCAGTTCTAGTATTGTTAATGAATTGCTTAATTACCAGATGAGTACTCTGATGAAGGGAAAGCGAGAAATCAATAAATTAGCTGCAGAAGAGTGGTTAACTGTCGGTAACGGAGAAGACGCCAACAGTGGGCATACTTTTGTTTTAAACGTTAATGAAAAAACGGGCAGTTCACAGACGCCAGGTTTTACTATAGAACTCAAACATGGCCCTCTACCTGATGAAGCTTTATCACAAAATGAATTAATTGCTTTTTGGCAAAAGATAACAAAAACCTTGCGTGTTCGGCCTGGGGCTATTTGATTTTCAATACCAATGCTTGGGTCTATTTTTAGGTATTCCCAAGCATTGTCAGTAGAACGATGAGAGGTATCCCGATGCGTAACAAGAATAAAATCGGTACCCTGTTACTTGTTATAGTAATAGCAGCGGGCCTATGGCAGTGGCTGAAGCCTTACCCTCCACATATTACTTTAACCGAGCAGGAGCATCACGTGGTTGACAATTTATTAGCAAATGCGACCCCACGCTGTATTGGTCGCTATCTGATCGATTTGCCGGAAAACTTTAACTCGCCAATTGGCACGGTATATATCAATAAAAATGAGATCGAGTTTCAACGGTTGTATTTACCCGCCTTTGAACAACGCATTCGCTTACGGGAAGATGAGTTACGGAAAACAAAAACAATCCATGCTGAGGATGGCCCCTATTTAAAGAATATTTATCCATTACCCAATGGCATAAAAGGAGTTATCTTTGAAACCAATAGCAGTGAAGGTGCCCCCGATGCTTTTCGTAGTTTAGAGGCCCATATTTATAGTAATGGAGTAGCATTTAAAACCAGCATAGATACCATCAATTCTGACGGGGAGCGCTATAAGGAGGATAGAGCGAAAATGCCTGATGTGTATCGAAGTGATACGTCAATAAAATTGGCTGAATTAAGAAATCTACTAACACGTTTACATGGACGGCAAGAAAATGAAATACCGAAAGATAAGGGACTGTGTTTTCCGAATGGATTTATTTCAGGTGCCTCAGGTGCGGCAAATGAAATGGAGGATGTAGCCTTTTTTTATCGCTCCAAGGTAAACCCTAAAATATACTTTGTTTTTTCAACCGATAATTTTATCCAAGAAGATACCTCGATGCTTGAACGCAGCTTTAGTATCAGCAATGCATTACTTAATAATCAGGCAACAACTCTTATGAAGGGAAAGCGAGAGATCAATAAATTAGCCGCAGAAGAGTGGTTAGTGGTGGGTAACGGAGAAAATGCTAACCATGAACATTTTTTTACGTTAAAAGTTAATGAAAAAACGGGCAGTTCACAGACACCTATTTTTAGCATAGTACTCAAGCATGGCCCACTTCCCGATAAGGAGCTTTCACAAAATGAATTAATTGCTTTTTGGCAAAAGATAACAAAAACCTTGCGTGTTCGGCCTGGGGCTATTTGATTTTCAATACCAATGCTTGGGTCTATTTTTAGGTATTCCCAAGCATTGTCAGTAGAACGATGAGAGGTATCCCGATGCGTAACAAGAATAAAATCGGTACCCTGTTACTTGTTATAGTAATAGCGGCGGGCCTATGGCAGTGGCTGAAGCCTTACCCTCCACATATTACTTTAACCGAACAGGAGCATCACGTGGTTGACACTTTATTAGCAAATGCGACCCCGCGCTGTATTGGTCGCTATCTGATCGGTTTGCCGGAAAACTTTAACTCGCCAATTGGCACGGTGTATATCAATAAAAATGAGATCGAGTTTCAACGGTTGTATTTACCCGCCTTTGAACAACGTATTCGCTTACGGGAAGAGGAGTTACGGAAAACAAAAACAATCCATGCTGAGGATCGCCCCTATTTAAAGAATATTTATCCATTACCCAATGGCATAAAAGGAGTTATCTTTGAAACCAATAGCAGTGAAGGTGCCCCCGATGCTTTTCGTAGTTTAGAGGCCCATATTTATAGTAATGGAGTAGCATTTAAAACCAGCATAGACACCATCAATTCTGACGGGGAGCGCTATAAGGAGGATAGAGCGAGAATGTCTGATGTGTATCGAAGTGATACGTCAATAAAATTGGCTGAATTAAGGAATCTACTAACACGTTTACATGGGCGGCAAGAAAATGAAATACCGACAGATAAGGGACTGTGTTTTCCGAATGGATTTATTTCAGGTGCCTCTGGTGTGGCAAATGAAATAGAGGATGTAACCTTCTCTTATCAATCCAAGATAAATCCACGATTATATCTTGACCTTTCAACCGATAATTTTATCCAAGAAGATACCTCGATGCTTGAACGTAGTTCTAGTATTGTTAATGAACTGCTTAATTACCAGATGAGTACTCTGATGAAGGGCAAGCGAGAAATCAATAAATTAGCCGCAGAAGAGTGGTTAACTGTCGGTAACGGAGAAGACGCCAACAGTGGGCATACTTTTGTTTTAAACGTTAATGAAAAAATGGGCAGTTCACAGACGCCAAGTCTCAGTATAGAACTCAAGCATGGTCCACTTCCCGATAAGGAGCTTTCACAAAACGAATTAATTGCTTTTTGGCAACAGATAACAAAAACCTTGCGTGTTCGGCCTGGAGCGATTTGATTTTCAATACCAATGCTTGGGTCTATTTTTAGGTATTCCCAAGCATTATCTGTAGAACGATGAAAGGTATCCCGATGTGCAACAAGAATAAAATCGGTACCCTGTTACTCCTTATAGTAATAGTGGCGGGCCTATGGCAGTGGCTGAAGCCTTACCCTCCTCATATTACTTTAACCGAACAGGAGCATCACGTGGTTGAAAATTTATTAGCAAATGCGACCCCGCGCTGTATTGGTCGCTATCTGATCGATTTGCCGGAAAACTTTAACTCGCCAATTGGCACGGTATATATCAATAAAAATGAGATCGAGTTTCAACGGTTGTATTTACCCGCCTTTGAACAACGCATTCGCTTACGGGAAGATGAGTTACGGAAAACAAAAACAATCCATGCTGAGGATGGCCCCTATTTAAAGAATATTTATCCATTACCCAATGGCATAAAAGGAGTTATCTTTGAAACCAATAGCAGTGAAGGTGCCCCCGATGCTTTTCGTAGTTTAGAGGCCCATATTTATAGTAATGGAGTAGCATTTAAAACCAGCATAGATACCATCAATTCTGACGGGGAGCGCTATAAGGAGGATAGAGCGAAAATGCCTGATGTGTATCGAAGTGATACGTCAATAAAATTGGCTGAATTAAGGAATCTACTAACACGTTTACATGGACGGCAAGAAAATGAAATACCGAAAGATAAAGGACTGTGTTTTCCGAATGGATTCATTTCCGGAAATACAAATGAGATGGAAAAAGTTCTTTTTTCTTACCGAGCAAAAATAAGTTCACGACTATACCTTGTCTTTTCAAGCAACAATTATATTCAAGAAGATACTTCAATGTTAGAACGCAGTTCAACAATAAGCAATGCTCTACTTAATAATAAGATAAACACCCTAATGAAAGGAAAGCGAGAAATCAATAAATTAGCCGTAGAAGAGTGGTTAACTGTCGGTAATGGAGAAGATGTCAGCAGTGGGCATACTTTTGTTTTAAACGTTAATGAAAAAACGGGCAGTTCACAGACGCCAAGTCTCAGTATAGAACTCAAGCATGGTCCACTTCCCGATAAGGAGCTTTCACAAAATGAATTAATTGCTTTTTGGCAGCAGATAACCTCAACCTTGCGTCTGCGTCCTGGGGCGATTTGATTAATACCAATACTTGAGGATATATTTGGATATTCACAGGTATTATTGTTCAAGCATTCAACATGTTATTCTCAATATGAAACCATTCAAGATCATTTGAAATTTGCCAGTGAGCATGAAAGAAAAGGCCGATAGATTAGGCTGTCAACTCTTGACGCAAGGAGCATTATAATGCTCACGGTGTTAAGCTTTAATTGGTGGGAAACTATTATCGTATATTTAATGATAGTGCTTATTTTTCTTTGACCTGCGTGGGTGCTTGTCTTTTTTAATGTTATTCCTGATGATTAAGGCAATAAAGTAAAAAAAAGGCCCAAGGAGCCGCTATTGTTGCTGTGATCTTTTTTTCTAATCAGCGCAATTGTCAGTATTTATTTAAATCGATAACTCTCACATCTACATCTATACCCAAGTTACTTCAAGTTGCATGTAGGCGGCAACTGAGCGAAGCCCCAGGAGCTTGGTAAACCAAGTGACTGGGGTGAACGACAAATCTGCTTGGCAGATTTGAACGCTGCTTGCAGCGGCCCCGAAGGGGCGAGGCCCGACATGGGCCGAGTAACGCAGCCAACACCCATGCAGCTTGAAGGGCGACGGGTATATAAGTTAATTGGATGTTCTATAAATAGAGATAATTACTTTCAGGAGAAAAGCATGCCTGGGATTGTTTGTTTAGGTGATGCCACAACCCATGGTGGTGAAGTTAAAACCGCGTCTTCTACCCTTTATTTTAATGGGAAGCAGGCTGCACTGGTCGGGGACTTAGTCTCCTGTCCCGAGCATGGTATGAATGCCATTGTAGAAGGTGACCCTACCGCGTTTGAAGAAGGGCGACAACTGGTAGTCAATAATTGCTTGTGTGCCTGTGGGTGCCGAGTGATCAGCTCTCAACCCGAAAATAGTATCGAGGCATAATTATGGCCTGGCCGATCCCTGTAATTCCTGAGCAACCAGTGCTATCGCCCCCCCGTTATGGCATGTGGTTGGTTATTTTGGTCGTGATAGTGGTGAGTTGCTCGCTGTCCATCATATTTATCGGCAACATCACAGCTTATGGGCAGCTATTACTCTATGGCGTGTTGCCTGGGCTGTTACTCTGGCTGTGTCTCTTTGGTGTGGCGCTAAATCGCTACGAGCAATCATCAGCATCCGCGCAAGCGTGGAAGGAGGAAACTGCTCGGACAAAAGCACAGTGGCAACAATGGAGCCGCGCACAGCTCGCCGTGGTAGGGAGTGTATTGCTGACGCCAGAAGCAGAAGGGGTGAGTTCCGTCCTCGGAAAACTGGCCGATATTCCCATGTACCCACAGAAAGCTCGCCCGCTGTTTGGTAGCCCCTTATCTTTATCAGTGCGACTGCATGAGATTGATAATCAATTGGAGCGCCAATGCCCAGGCTATCGCCATCACTTACATACCGTGTATCTGCTGCATGCCCCTAAATTACCGCGAGAACCCATGATCTCTGCGGTGCACGGTCAATGGGGATTGGTGCCCGACATTATCGATGACATAGGGCGAGTTCCCATTTTACAACTGGAGTCTGAGTTTTCAGACGTAGTTTTACTTCTCTGTTTGCAACACTGGCCTGGCAGTTTCCCCGAAAAATCCAGTGAGTTTATTTCTGCCCAACTGTTGGCATCACCCACATTTGCCCATGCACATACATTATCTGTTATTGCGGGGATGGGACGCATGATGCCACTAATTCCAGGAAAATTATCTGCCGATTTGGACATGCTGTTTGACTACACCCTCCTGGATAGGGATCAGCTACAGCATGTCTGGCTAACGGGAAAAGCAGAGAATACCCTGGCAGATATTGCCCTCTACGCAGCCAACCACAATTGGTCGTTGCCTAAAGAACGCCCTGTTCATTTGATCGATCTCTCTTTCGGGCCACCGGGAGAACTTTCTTTCGGCATATCACTGGCCATGATGGCTGAGGCCATCAGCAAGACTTCACGGGATCAACTGGTTATTTGCCAAGCACCTCAGTCATCGGGCTGGTTGTGTTTAGTCACCTCGGAGTTATTTTCATGAGCCAAGAGAAAGGATCACGTTCACCACGTTATGGTTTCTGGGGATATTTTCTCCTGACTGTGGGGTTGGCGGGGGTGAGCGCGTTATTGTTGTTCATCAACCAGGATAAGCTTGAAAGTAGAGGTATCCCGGTTTCCCACGTCTGGTCAATCTGGGGAGGTATTTTTTCTGCATTACTCTTCGGGCTGGTTGGGATGTCGTTCTGGTGGCGCTGGCGACAAAAGAATAAACAACGTGAGTTTGGTCCCCCACAATCAAACAAACAAATCCCTGTAGTTCAGGTCAAAAATAGCCACTTCGTCGATCTCAAGCACCACCTTCGCACCCACTACGGTTTTTTCTGGCAACGCCGCGTCACCACCCTGCTGCTTATCGGCCAGCCGGATCAGGTTGAGCGCCTCGCGCCGGGGCTGACTTCACAACACTGGCTGGAAGGCGAAGGCACGGTACTGCTCTGGGGAGGGGACGCGACGGCGGAGCCGGATAACGCCTTGCTGCGTAGCCTGCGCAAACTGCGCCGTTGCCCGCTCGATGGCATACTCTGGGTGACCCAACACTTTTATCTGCCCGTAGCCCTTGGTAACCCCGCCCCCTCCAGCGAGCTGTACGGCGACACCCTGGACACCCTCGCACACCGGCTAACCGAACATTACCGCGCCTTGGGGTGGCAGATCCCGCTGTTTGTCTGGGCGTTGCAGGACTCACCGTGGGATCAGCACGCACGGATCCGCCAGTCGGTCGGTTGCCTGTTGCCACCGGCATGCCAACCCGACGAACTGGTCAACCGCCTGGAGGCGCTACTGCCAACACTGACCGAACGCGGTACACAGCAGGTGCTGGCGGACCCACGCCATGATTTCCTGCTGGCCTTGGCCCACAGCCTGCGCGGTGGCGGTATCGAGAGACTGAAAAACACCCTGTCGGTACTGATGAGGCGCTATCAGGCACTTCCGCTGGCCGGCATTTTTTTCAGCCTGCCGCTCACCGCCAGTGCCCGCAGTGTCCCCCACCGTTGGGGGCAGGACAAAAGCTGGGATGCGCTGCTAGCGTCAGTCTCAGCGCTGCCTTCAGGGTTGATGCCAAAACGCCTGGGTCTGCCGTGGCTCCCGGCCTTGCGCGCAGCACTCTGCGTCGTTTTGTTACTGTGGGGCGCGGGGATGCTGGTGTCGTTTTTTGCCAACCGGGCTCTGATTAAAGACAGCGTGCAGCAAAGTCGGCAGGCGCTGGACACCCCGTTACCCCTGGCCGAACGTTTGCGGGCGCAGTACGCTCTGCAACAGACCCTCGCCACGCTGCAATACCGCGCCGTGGCCGGGAGCCCGTGGTATACCCGCCTCGGACTGAACCAGAATGCCCCCCTGTTGCAGGCGCTGTGGCCAATCTATCAGCACAGCAATCAGCTGTTGGTCCGCGACGCGGTGGCCCGCCATTTACAACAACAGTTGGTGGCGTTGGTGGCGATGCCCCCCGAGAGCGCACAACGTCGCCAGCAGGGCAAACGGGCATATGACCAGTTAAAAGCCTATCTGATGATGGCCCGCCCGCAGAAAACCGACCCGGCCTTTTTAAGCCAAACGCTGCTAGCTGACTGGCAACAGCGCCCCGGCGTTGACCCCGGCGTGTGGCAGGCGCTCTCCCCTGCCCTGATCGGCTTCTATGCCCAGAATCTGGCGGCGCACCCGGAATGGAAAATCACCGCCGACGACACTCTGGTGCACGATGTTCGCCAGATCCTGTTGCGCCAGTTTGGCGTGCGCAATGCCGAGGCCACGCTGTATCAGAATATGTTGCGGCGGGTTGCCAAAACCTACGGTGACATGACCCTGAACCAGATGACCGGCGATACCGATGCCAGCCTGCTGTTCTCCACCGATGCCGTGGTTGCCGGCATTTTTACCCGCAAGGCGTGGGAAGAGAGCGTCGCCAAAGCCATTGACCGGGTGGTGAACGAGCGCCGTGAAGAGATCGACTGGGTGCTGACCGACAGTACGCAGCCGCTGGCCGCCGAGATTTCACCGGAGGCGTTGAAAGCCCGCCTGACCGAACGCTATTTCACCGACTTTGCCAGCCGTTGGCTGGATTTTCTCAACAGTATCAAATGGCACCGGGCCGGGAGCCTGTCCGATGCCATCGACCAGCTCACGCTGATGACCGACGTGCGCCAGTCGCCGCTGATTGCGCTGATGAACACGCTGGCCTGGCAAGGCAAAACCGGCCAGACCGGGGCGGCACTCTCCGATTCGCTGGTGAAATCCGCCAAGAACCTGTTCAACCGTGACCCGCCCGGTATTGACCAGAACGCCGGGCCGAAAGGCCCACTGGACAAAAGCTTTGGCCCGATACTGGCCTTGATGGAGGGCAGGGCCGGCGGGCAGGACAATACCCACCTGAGCCTGCAAACCTTCCTGACGCGCGTCACCCGCGTGCGGCTGAAGCTGCAGCAGGTGACAAACGCCACCGATCCGCAGGCGATGACCCAATCCCTGGCACAGACGGTGTTTCAGGGGAAAGCGGTCGACCTGACCGATACCCGTGATTACGGCAGCCTAGTGGCCGCCAGTCTGGGGCAGGAGTGGAGCCGCTTTGCTCAGGCGATGTTTGTCCAACCGATGGAGCAGGCGTGGCAGCAGGTACTGGCCCCCACCGCCGGCAGCCTGAATGCGCAGTGGAAGAGCACCCTGGTGGATGACTGGAACGCGGCCTTTGCCGGGCGCTACCCGTTCAAGGAGGTTTCAACGGATGCGTCCCTGTCGCTGATGTCGCAATACCTGCGAGCCGATACCGGGCGTATCCAGCGTTTTCTGGAAAGCCATCTGAACGGCATTCTGCATAAGGAAGGCAGCAAGTGGGTACCGGATAAGGTGAATGCACAAGGGTTGACCTTTAATCCAGCGTTTCTTGCGGCGATGAATACGTTAAGCCACCTGGCCGATGTGGTCTTCACCAACGGGGATGCGGGGCTGTTCTTTGAATTGCGGCCGGGCACGGCGAAAGACGTGATGCAAACGGCGCTGCGCATCGACAGCCAGACGTTGATCTATTCAAACCAGATGCCCGTCTGGACACGCTTCGCCTGGCCAAACGACACCGCCGCGCCCGGCGCGACCCTGAGCTGGATCAGTACCCGGGCGGGTACCCGGCTGTATGCCGATCTGCCAGGCACCTGGGGGTTGATACGCCTGCTGGATAAAGCCCGCGTGAAGGGTTACATGGGCAGCACCACCGTCTATGACCTGACCTGGAAGGCGCAAGATGGCCTGCCGTTGCACTATTTGCTGCGCACCGAACTGGGCGAAGGGCCGCTGTCGCTGCTTGGCCTGAAGGGCTTTGTGATGCCGAAACAGATTTTCCTCTCCGCGTCAGCGCTATCTGACGACAGCGCATCTGAAACAGAGTTTGATGAGTGATCACCAGACCGAAATGGTCCATTTCGCTGACTGATAGAGCGTATGCCGTAAAACTGCTGTTATTTATTAATACCCTAACCATGACAGATGAAATATACCCTTCATACTTCAAATTGCTTGGTTGTTGGCTGCGTTACTCGGCCCATGTCGGGCCTCGCCCCTTCGGGGCCGCTG
The DNA here is from genome assembly GCF_044865145.1 of Serratia aquatilis. Classification (NCBI taxonomy): domain Bacteria; kingdom Pseudomonadati; phylum Pseudomonadota; class Gammaproteobacteria; order Enterobacterales; family Yersiniaceae; genus Serratia; species Serratia aquatilis. The sequence goes on from NZ_CP173186.1 coordinate 5,141,341, forward strand.
CAAGCAGCGTTCAAATCCGCCAAGCAGATTTGTCTTTCATTACAGTCACTTACCTGAGTAAGCTCCTGGGAATTAATGAGCCTCATCCCTGAGGCTCACCCTGCGGGCAGCGCAAGCGCTGTTCAAATCGGTTCCTGACCGATTTGTCGCTCAGTTGCCGCCTACAAGCAACTCGAATTATTTTGGGTATAAACCATTACAGACTGATGATAATGAATTTTTATTCTCGATGACACAGACGGATAGTAGATATGGAAAAAGCTGGAATAGAGCTTGGCGAACTGTAATTAAAGGATATGGCGTAACCAATGAATAATAAAACTGAAAATAAATTTATTGTACTCCCGCAATACGATGAGAATGGCCGAGTATATTATAAAACCCCTATTGCAAGGGCAGATCAAAATCTAGTGGCAGTCTGCCCTAAAGTGGCAGAGAAAGTGATCCCAGTGATTTTTTTACCGGGAGTGATGGGAAGTAATTTAAAAAATCAGGAGGGTGAAGGGATCTGGCACGCGAATTTTTATCAAGGTATCGATGCCCTACTTTGGTTGTTAAATAGCTCAAAAGAAAGGATTCAGTTACTGGACCCTGAAACCACTATAGTCGACGACAGTGGCAAGATACTTTACAACGATCAGAAAGAGAAGATGTTCCCTTCCCGCGAAAAACGCGGTTGGGGAGAAGCATTCTACAAAAGCTATGGTGAACCATTGCATGTCCTGCAATTTATGCTCAATGACCAACATATTCTTCTCGACAATCTTATAAACGGTTCCCAACGATTGACCACTCGGCAACAACTTATCGGTGAGAACCTGAATGCGGAGCGGGGAGAAGAAGCACTGACTAAAGCTGAAGTTAAGCATAGCTACAATTTTTTATTTCCCGTACATGTTTTTGGCTATAACTGGCTCCAGTCCAATGTAGATTCAGCCCAAAAACTTGCTGATTATATTAAAATGACCTTAGGTCTCTATCATGGAAGATTGGCACTGAATAAAGTTATTCTTGTTACCCACTCTATGGGGGGACTGGTTGCACGTCATTACTCAGAAAACATGGGAGGACAAGAGAATATTCTGGGTATTGTCCATGGTGTAATGCCTGATTTGGGCTCCCCTGCGGCCTATCGACGCATGAAAACTGGGGAGCGCGGAATTGTGGGTAGGGTTATTGGCCGTAATGCAGAGCAACTTATGCCGGTGCTGGCTCAGTCTCCTGGGCCTTTACAGTTGTTACCCAGTGTCACTTATGGGAATAGCTGGCTGAAAATACAGAGCGAAAAAGAAACGCAGGTCAAGCCATTATTCGACCCCTATAAAGAAATCTACCTGAATAACAGTGACTGGTGGCGACTTTATGAGTCGGGTATATCGGATGGAGACCTTGATGAGAAATGGAATAAATATAGGGATATTATAAACGGAAAAGTACATGACTACATCGAGGGTTTAAGTAATAAATACCACCCTAATACTTGGGCTTTTTACGGTGCCAGTAAGGACAACCCCTCTGATGGCAGTCTGACGTGGGTTAAAAAACAAACGTTTAAAACAACATCACGGCTCCCTATTCAGGCAGTGGCAGGTGTTGTCAGAAGTGCCACTAACCGGGTAGTCAGGGAAAATGAGTGGCAACCGGATGATAGTGGATTAGTCAGTAACTTTGAGCTGGTTTCGTCAGACAGCCCAGGTGATGGCACCGTGCCGGTTAGGTCCGGGCGTATTACCTCGTCTGTTATACGTAGTTTACTGGCGACCGATGTCGATCATGAGGGCGCTTATGCTGTTGGTAATATCGCGGCAGGTGAGCTCTCTGTCGCAATGAAGTTCACGCTGCGTGCCATTGTGAAAATGGTGCAGGAGGTTCCTGCATGCAGGTAAAAGCTTCTATCATGCTCGCAGCAATATTCTGTATTGCTATTATTGGCTATCTCTTTTTTTACCGTGATCTCCCCGCTCCCCCATTAACCCCTGAGGAAAAGACCATCATGGATTCACTGTTTGCAAAAACCAAGTCACAATGTATTGGCCGTTATCTCTTTGATGTGCCTGAACCCTTTTATAATTCCCTCAGTGACTCGGTAAAAATTAATGATATGCATATTACCAGTAAGCGCCTATATCACCCGGCGTTTGAACAACGTATACGGTTACGTGAACAAGAACTGAAAAAATCAAGTGTGCTTTACCCTAAAAATAGTCCATTTTTAAAACAGACTTATCCATTAAAAAATATAGACGGTGTGATTTTTGACAGAAATACAAACGGAAGCGACCCAGCTTTCATCCGTACTTTAGAAGGGCACCTATTCTCTAATGGTATAGCATTTATAGTCACAACAGAGATAAGGGACCTATCTGGAGAGCAATTTTCAGATGTTCGGGAAAGTTATTTAAGAACAGGTTCATCAGAGGCACAGCTTAACACCAAACCCCAAAAGTTGGCTGAGATGAAGGATTTACTCTCTCGGTTAAGTGGGCGAAAAGATGATGAAATACCAACACAACCAGGCACCTGTATTCCCGAAGGCTTTATTCGTGACAATGGTAGCCAAAATAAAGAAACTATTCTTTTTGTTTATAAAAATGAAAATTTTACTCTGGGGATAAAAAGTAATAATACGCTTGAAAAAAATGTGAGTCTGCTAGAAAGAGGCAGTGAAATTCAAAACGCTATCCGTAGTAGTCACTCTCACACTATGCGTAAAGGGAAAGTCAGCTTGCCAGGTATTGATGCGGAGGAGTGGCTGATACGAAGTAAACAGGACATCAATGATAATATGGTGGATTTTTTCGCCTTTACGCTATATGGCAATGAAAAAATCGCCAGTTATAAACACCCAGTTTTTTCAATCAAGCTGCACAATCGAAGATTAGTCACTACGCATTACAGTGACGCACAATTAGTCGATATCTGGGATCGTATCACCCGAACGTTTCGTGTTCGTCCTGGGGCTTTTTAAATGTGTTCAAAGTTAATCGTCAAGCAATAATCAGGTGAAAAGTATGACTGATTTTTTTATTAAGGTGATACCACCATTTAGAGTGGCAACATCACGGCTCCCTATTCAGGCAGTGGCAGGTGTTGTCAGAAGTGCCACTAACCGGGTAGCCAGGGAAAATGAGTGGCAACCGGATGATAGTGGATTAGTCAGTAACTTTGAGCTGGTTTCGTCAGGCAGCCCTGGTGATAGCACCGTGCCGGTTCGCTCCGGGCGTATTACCTCATCTGTTATACGTAGTTTACTGGCGACCGATGTCGATCATGAGGGCGCTTATGCTGTTGGTAATATCGCGGCAGGTGAGCTCTCTGTCACAATGAAGTTCACGCTGCGTGCCATTGTGAAAATGGTGCAGGAGGTTCCTGCATGCAGGTAAAAGCTTCTATCATGCTCGCAGCAATATTCTGTATTGCTATTATTGGCTATCTCTTTTTGTACCGCGATATCCCCGCTCCCCCATTAACCCCTGAGGAAAAAACCACCATGGACTCGCTGTTTGCAAAAACCAAGTCACAATGTATTGGCCGTTATCTCTTTGATGTGCCTGAACCCTTTTATAACTCTTTAAGTGATTCAGTAAAAATTAATGATATACGGATTGCTAGCGAACGTCTTTATCAGCCAGTTTTTGAGCAGCGAATAAAGTTACGCGAACAGCGGTTTAAAAGCGAGCATACTGTAGACCCCAGAAGCCAACCTTTTCTTAAGCAGATCTATCGACTGAATGATAATGCCGTTATATTTGATCGCAATCAAAATGAGAGTGTGCCTGGTTTTAGTCGAATCTTGGAGGGACATCTTTATGTTGATGGCGTCGCATTTATTGTCCAGACAGAAATTACGGATTATTCAGATGAGAGATATTCGAAAGAACGCGAGTTGTTTTTAAGTGATGGTTCCTCTTCTTCGACGGCTAACACCAAACCCCAAAAATTAGCTGAGATGAAAGATTTACTCTCTCGGTTAAGTGGAAGAAAAGACGATGAGATACCAACACAGCCAGGCACCTGTATTCCCGAGGGATTTATTCGTGATAATGGTAGCCAAAATAAAGAAACCATTCTTTTTGTTTATAAAAATGAAGATTTTACTCTGGGAGTAAAAAATAATAATACGCTTGAAAAAGATGTGAGTCTGCTAGAAAGAGGCAGTGAAATTCAAAACGCTATCCGTAGTAGTCACTCTCACACTATGCGTAAAGGGAGAGTCAGCTTGCTAGGTATTGAAGCGGAGGAGTGGCTGATACGCAGTAAACAGGACATCAATGATAATATGGTGGATTTTTTCGCCTTTACGCTGTATGGCAATGAAAAAATCGCCAGCTATCAACACCCGGTTTTTTCAATCAAGCTGCATAATCGAAAATTAGTCACTACTCATTACAGTGACGCACAATTAGTCGATATCTGGGATCGTATCACCCGAACGTTTCGTGTTCGTCCTGGGGCTTTTTAAATATGTCCAAAGTTAATCGTCAAGCAATAATCAGGTGAACAGTATGTCTGGTTTTTAGGTGATACTACTATTAAGAGTGGCAACCTGACGTTATTAACACAAATTAAATGACTGCTTTGCAAGGCAACCCACTTCTTATTTCAATTGAGTTGTATAAAAAAGCCATCGATAACTTCATCTAAAAGCATATGTTCTCTTAATTGGAACCACTACTCGATTAGTGAAACAGATTCTCCTCTCCGCGTCAGCGTCGTCTGGCGAAGACGCACCTGAATAATAAGTCTCAACCAATGGAGCACCTCCGATGGATGATTTAACTTTGCGCTATTTTGACGCAGAAATGCGCTATCTGCGCGATGCCGCCAAAGAGTTTGCCGAAGCGCACCCCGACCGGGCCGCTGCGCTGGATCTCGACCGGGCGGGAACGCCCGACCCTTATGTCGAACGCTTGTTTGAAGGTTTTGCGTTCTCCATGGGGCGGCTGCGCGAAAAGCTTGATGACGACTTACCCGAACTGACCGAAGGGCTGGTCAGCCTACTGTGGCCGCACTATCTGCGTACCATTCCATCCCTTAGCGTGGTGGAAATGGTACCGACCGTCGGCAGCATGAAAATGAGCGAAACGATGCCCGCCGGATTCGAAATCCTGTCCCAGCCGGTCGGCCCGAAAAAAACGCAGTGCCGCTACCGAACCACGCAGGATCTCACCCTGCTGCCGATTAGCGTTTCTCAGGTACAGATGCTGACCGAACCCGACGGGCGCTCGGCCATCCGGTTGCGTTTTGCGTGCAGCGAACTGACCGATTGGCCCGCCGTAAACCTCAGTAAACTGCGGTTTTACCTTAATGGCGATGCGCCGCTCACATCAGCGTTGCATCTGGCGTTGACCAAAAGAAACGCGGCAATGTCGCTGCGCTTCTTTTCCCATCAGGGGCGGATAGGGGAACCCCAGCGGCTGGATGGTTACTTTTCTCCCGGCGGCTTCGCGGAAGATGACCGGCTCTGGCCGAAAGGTGACACCGCCTTCAGTGGCTATCAACTTCTGCTGGAGTATTTCACCTTCCGCGAAAAATTCATGTTCGTGTCTCTCAATGGGCTGGAGAAGATCGCCTTTCCGGAGAAAATTACTGGCTTTGAGATCGACGTGGTCCTGAGCGAACTGTGGGACCACCAGCTACCGGTATCGACACACAACCTATGTCTGCACTGTGTGCCGGTGATCAACCTGTTCAAGATTGAGGCCGACCCGCTGACGATCAACGGGTTGGAAAGCGAATACCTGCTGCGCCCGCGTCGGTTGCAAGACGGGCACACGGAGATTTACTCGGTGGACGGCGTTATGGGTTCGCAGCGTACCGACGATGCGCTGTATGTGCCATTCACCAGTTTCCGTCACCGTGGCGGTATGTTGCGCCGCACTGCTCCGGAGCGTTATTACCATACGCGCGTCAAACGCGGCGTCTCGGGGCTGCATGATACCTGGCTGATCCTGGGTGGGCAGTCCTGGGAGGACGACCGTCTGTTTGAACGGGAAACCGTCTCGCTGCAAATTACCGGCACTAATGGTCAGTTGCCACGCAAGGCGCTGCGCAGCACCTTGCTCGATAGGGCGGAACAGGCGCTACCGGTTCCGCTGAAGATCCGCAACCTGTGTAAGCCAACGCTGCCCGCTTACCCGCCCGCCGAAGACCGTTTCCACTGGCGGGTACTTAGCCATCTGGGCTCAAGCTTCCTGAACATGATGGCCAGTGCCGAGGTGCTGTGCGGAACACTCGCCCTGTATAACTGGCTGGATGATGAAATGACTAACCGTAAACTCGATGCCATCGTCGACGTCAAACATTTCCAGATCCAACGCTTTGAAAAAGGCTTTCTGCTGCGCGGCATCGACATTGTGATCACGCTCGATGCCAACGGCTTCAGCGGTGAAGGCGATATCAATCTGTTTGGTGAAATGCTCAACCGTTTCTTTGCCCTCTATACCGATATTCACTTATTTAACCAACTCACCCTGATTATTCAGCCCACGGGAAAACACCTGCGATGGAAAGAGAATCACAATCAGCGCATACCCGGCTGATAGAGAAATTGGCGATTAAAGCGCCCTACATTAACTTTTACCGCTTCTGCCAACTATTGGAACAAAGTCAGTCGGGCGAGCCGGGTTTAGGTGCAACCCACTCACCGCAACACGAGCCGGTGCGTTTTCGTCCACACCCCGGCATGGGGTTCCCGGTCAGTGAGCTAAAAAGCGTTGAAACCGATCCCGATCACCCGGAGCGGCCACCGACGGTCAGGACCACCTTCATCGGGCTTTACGGCGTGGAGTCGCCGTTGCCGAGCGGTTACATCGACGACATTGCGCAGCAACGCGACGGGTCTGAAGTGGTCAGCGATTTTCTGGATATTTTCAACCATCGGCTGACGACGCAGTTTTACCGCATCTGGCGTAAATACTCCTATCCCGCCACCTTCCAGCCCGGCGGGAGTGATGAAACGTCGCAATATCTGCTTGGGCTGGTCGGGCTGGGGATACCGGGCAGTGCGGCACATGTCGGCACGCCAATTTCGCGCTTTCTGGCTCTGCTAGGGGTACTGCGCTTGCCTACCCGCACCGCCGAAGGCATCGAAGCTCTGGTCAAACTGTTGGCACCCAACACCGTGCCCACCGTAACGCCCCATGACCGGCTGCATATCCCACTGGATACGCCGGCAATGCTGTCTTGCCAGCAACCCGTAACCTTGAAAACGCACCCGGTAATGGGGCGCAGTGCGGTTGATGTTAATAGCCAGGTATTGCTGACGTTAACCACTACTGATCCGCTGGAAGTGCGAGGCTGGTTACCTGGGGGAGAACTGCATACTGACCTGCTCTCCCTGCTGCATGTTTATCTGGGTGCGCGGCTGCATGCCCGTCTACAACTGCAATTACCGCGCTCGTTGCTGCCGGACGCACAGCTCTCCTGCTCGCCCGGTGCCGATAGCCCGCAGCTTGGCAAAACGGCAATTATGCGCCGCATCTCTACACACCAGACCAGCCCTAACGGTGAAGTCATCACCATCAGCTTAGGGCGTTATCAGTGCGTTTTTGAGAACGCGCATTACAGTGAGGCCGATAATGGCGAATATCAATATTAATGGCCGTCTGTTACGGCGGCATAAATCCACCCTACTCATTCTCTCGCTACTGGCTCTGACCAGCTGCGGGCTTACCCAGAAAGTGTCTGATGGCACCGTGGCGGCAACCAAAGCCATTTTCTACAAACAGGTGAAAACGTTGCATCTGGACATTATGGCGCGCCCAGCGACCAACAATAACGCCAGCGGAGCACCGCTTTCGACCATTGTGCGAATTTATCAGTTGCAAGACCGCAAGAGCTTCGACAATACCGATTATCAGGCGTTATTTGCCACAGACAGCCAGGCAATAAAAACCGATCTGCTGGCCGAAAAGGCGGTCTGGGTCAGGCCGGATGAAAACGTTGTTATCGACATGCCGATGGAAACGGCCACGCAGTTCGTCGCCGTAGCGGGGATGTTCTTAGCCCCGGACAGCCAGAAGAACAATTGGCGCGTGGTGATCAAACGTGACGAGCTGGATCCGGACAAGGTGCGGCAAATCGAACTGAAAGAGCACACCCTCACCCTATTGCCGCTGAAGGAGAAATAACATGCCGCAACCTGAAACAGCGTAACTACCTCTGAGCCCCCCCGCAATAACCTCATAGAAAGGGAACTATCATGTCTATTAACCGTCAACTGCGCTTCCTGCGGGCACAGATAGATAACCGACTAACGCAGTTACTCACCGCTATGCGCTGATCGCTCAGGCGCAAACAGAGTCAGCGAAGCAATAGGGTAATCTCAGTTAATCGCCTCGATAATTGCTACGCGATCGCTCAACCGCCGTTTGATAATGGGATCTGTTGCCGCAAGTGCTTGTTGCTGTAGAGCTGCAATCTGTTGCTTCATCATTTGCGGCTCCTTGAACAACAGCTCCTTAACGTTGATCGAGGCAACGTTGGTATAACGCCCGTCATCGGTGGTTGGCACGCTGATTTTCCCTTCGTTCAGCAGCTTCTCAACAATCTTGCGTTCCCGCTCATAACCCGTCAGCCCCACCAGCTTCCAACGTTGCATGGCTTTGCCTTGGTACTCCCCTTTTTTCACCTCGGTCAGATAACGAATGGTGAGATTACGGATCGTCCCCTCCTCTTCCCCATACTCGGCCTTGGTATCTGAGAGTATCGGAAACTGCATGCCTTCCAGTACGCCGCCTTTCTGCGTCAGGTGCCCCATGCGATAGCTGTTCATCCCCAAGCGAATCGGCATATTGTCTGTTACCGGAGTGCCATCGTTCAATTTAAGATCGGTGATCCGCTGCCCAGCCGGGTTACGCAGGTCAATGGTATAGGTCACCCCGTCAAAGAAATCGTTGGTTGAGTATTTAGACGCCCGACGTTGCGGGTTAAAGCTGTAGGTAACGTCCCCCTCATGCTGTTGGTTGAAGTAATCCGCCGCCCACTCCATGTATTTTTTCAACTCTTTGCCGGTCAGTTGATAAACGGTGATTTCACCACCCGCATATTGATAGTTAAAGGCAATATCTTTGGCGGTAATGGTGCCTACGTTCAGCTTGGGCCGGTCATTATCAATCTGTAGCGCAATCACCTGCGCCTTGGGGGCAAAGTACCGCGAGGCTTCCTGATAAAGTGCACTGATGCCGGTATCCTGAATATGTACCTGAGGGATACCTTTCACCGCATCGGGCGGGACCAGATCCTGCCCGGTCAGCTTGGCAATCGGCCGATTGGCATTGGCCCGCAGCACGCTATGGAAGGGGCGATAAATCTCTTCCAGCTTTTTGTCAGATGCCATACCTTTTATCGGATAGGTGTAGCTGTCTTTGTTGATAAGGACATACTTGCCATTTTGCTGTTCGAATTGCAGATCGATACGCGACAACGCACGGCCATATTTATCCGGCTCGGTGACGATCACGCCGTTGATCAACTCCTTATCCACTTTTACGTGCATATGCCCAGCGACAATCGCCGCCAGTTCGGGGTTAGCCCGCGCAATATCACCCACGCCGGTCCCTGGCCGCTGGTTCTCATTTTCAATCCCCATATGGGCCACCAGCACTATCGCGTCTACCTGGCTGTGGATCTGTTGGATCACGTTTCTTACCGCCTGTACCGGATCGGTAAACAGCAACCCTTTGACACGATCGGTGCCCTTGGCAAACTCAGCCGTCATCGGCGTATCCATACCGATAATGCCAATCTTTACCCCTTGCCGTTCAACGATTTTATAAGCGGGCAGATAGGGTTTGCCGCTTTCCCAGAAAATATTGCCCGCCAACGCCGCGCCTTTGAACTGGTTAACTGGGGTTGCCAACGCTTTCAGGCCAAAATCAAACTCGTGGTTGCCCATCACCCACACGTCGTAGTTCAAGGCATTAAAACCCAGGATCATTGGGCTGGTTGGATCGTTCTTGAAGGTTTCAACAAAGTTGCCCTGAATAGTGTCACCGGCATCAACCAGGATCACATTAGGTTGCTGAGCACGAACATTGTGTACCTGTGTGGCAATTTGGCTCAGGCTACCCGACAGGTCCTCGGTATCCGTGGCGTAATTCCAAGGTACAAAAGTGCCATGCAGGTCGGAGGTGCCAAGGATGGTGATGTTTACCGGCTCTTGGGCCATAGCAGAGGTACTCAGACAAAACAGTAAGGAGGCAAGTGTCTTTTTCATAATGATATTTAATTATAGGTAGTTGTAATTAAATAGGATTATGAAAGTCACACCCCTGGTTTGCCAGCATCATTGCACAACGGACACGGTAAATGTGAAGGGGGTCAATAATTAGCCTGCTTATTGACGCCCCTACGGTTTTTCAAACACCTTTATGGGCTAGTTTATAGAGGCATGTAGATGTCGAAGCGGTGATTCTTGGTCGTTGTGGCCGCATGTGCCGGAACATCAGCCAACGGCGGTGCGTAGTCTGGGCGTTTCACCACGATCCGCTTGGTCGCCAACCTACGGGCCGGTTCCAGCAGACCATCGGCATCGTCATCACTGCCCACCAATGACTGAAAGACCCGCATCTCTTTCTTCACCAACGCGCTCTTCTGTTTATGTGGATACATCGGATCGAGATAAACCACTTCCGGGCGCGGGTTGAGATCGGCAAGCGCGGTGAGGCTGGAGGCATGCAACAGCGTCATACGTTCGCGCAACCACGGGCCAATCTCCGCATCCTGATAACCCCGCTGCAAACCATCATCCAGCAAGGCGGCAACTACCGGATTGCGCTCCAACATGCGTACCCGGCACCCCAGTGACGCCAGGACAAAAGCATCACGCCCCAGCCCGGCAGTGGCATCAACGACGCTGGGCAGATAGCTGCCCTTGATGCCGACAGCCTTGGCCACCGCCTCACCCCGTCCACCGCCGAAACGCCGCCGATGCGCCATCGGGCCAGTAATAAAATCTACGTAAATCGCACCGAGTTTGGGTTCGTCGCGCTTGCGTAGTTCCAACCTTTCCGGCGTCAATACCAGCGCCATCAGCGCATCTTCGTCGCAAGTCAGCTGCCAGCGTTCGGCCAAAATAGACAAGGCGCCGGGATCGGCGCCTGCTTCACACAATAAAAACACGCTCACGTGGCGGGTTATCCTTTAATACCGTAATGGCGCAGCATAGCATCCAGCTTGGGTTCACGGCCACGGAAGCGTTTGAACAACGCCATCGGCTCTTCGGAACCACCGCGCGAAAGGATGTTATCCAGGAAGGATTTACCGGTTTCGGCGTTGAAAATACCTTCCTCTTCAAAGCGCGAATAGGCATCCGCCGACAGCACTTCCGCCCACAGATAGCTGTAGTAACCAGCGGCATAGCCACCCGCAAAGATATGGCTGAACGCGTGCGGGAAGCGGCCCCAGCTCGGTGAAGGGACAACAGCCACCATTTTCTTCACTTCTGCCAGGGTAGGCAGGATCTGTGCCCCTTTTTCCGGGCTGTATTCAAAGTGCATACGGAAATCAAACAGGCCAAACTCCAACTGACGCAGGATAAACAGCGCTGCCTGGTAGTTTTTCGCTTCCAGCATCTTGTCCAGCAGGGCTTTCGGTAAGGGTTCACCTGTTTCGTAGTGGCCAGAGATAAAGGCCAATGCTTCAGGCTCCCAGCACCAGTTCTCCATAAACTGACTTGGCAATTCCACCGCATCCCACGGTACACCGCTGATACCGGAAACACCGGCAGTATCGATCTGGGTCAGCATATGGTGCAAACCATGTCCAAACTCATGGAACAGTGTGGTGACTTCGTTATGGGTAAACAGCGCCGGTTTGTCGCCCAGCGGGCGGCTAAAGTTACAGGTGAGGTAGGCCACCGGTTTTTGCAGTTCGCCGTCTGCCTTGCGCAGACTACCAACGCAATCGTCCATCCACGCACCACCGCGTTTGTTCTCGCGGGCATACAGATCCAGGTAGAAGCTCCCACGCAGTTCACCGTTCGCATCAAACAGATCAAAGAAGCGAACTTCCGGGTGCCAGGTATCCACATCTTTGCGTTCTTGGGCGGTAATACCGTAAATGCGTTTGACGACTTCGAACAACCCTTCAACCACGCGCTGTTCCGGGAAGTAAGGGCGCAGTTGCTCGTCGCTGATGGAGAACAGATGTTGCTTCTGTTTTTCACCATAATAAGTGATGTCCCAGGCTTCGAGTTCATCAACACCATAGTGTTGCTTGGCAAAAGCACGCAGTTGCGCCAGCTCTTGCTCCGCCTGAGGACGTGCACGCTTCGCCAGATCGCTCAGGAAACCGATCACCTGTTCCGGGCTTTCCGCCATTTTGGTAGCCAGCGATTTGTCGGCATAGCTGGCAAAACCTAACAGTTCCGCCAATTCATGGCGCAGTGCCAGCGTTTCCGCCATTACCTCGCTGTTGTCCCATTTGCCAGCGTTCGGGCCCTGATCGGAGGCTCGGGTGGCAAAGGCGCGGTAGATTTCTTCGCGCAGTGCCTGATTATCGGCATAGGTCATCACTGGCAGGTAACTCGGCATGTCCAGCGTTAGCAACCAGCCTTCCTGCTCTTTTGCCTGAGCCATCGCCTTGGCTTGAGCCAGTGCACTTTCTGGCAGGCCGCTCAGTTCATTCACATCAACAATCAGCTTGCTCCACCCCATGGTGGCATCGAGTACGTTGTTGCTGTAGGTAGAGCCCAATTCGGATAGGCGCGCGACGATCTCGCCATAGCGCTGTTGCTTTTCCGCAGGCAGGCCAATACCCGAAAGCTCGAAATCACGCAGTGCATTTTCCACCGACTTGCGCTGCGGGGTGGTCAGCTTGGCAAAGCCTTCTCCCTCTTTCAGGTTGCGGTAAGCCTGATACAAACCTGCATGTTGGCCAACCCAGGTACCGTATTCGGATAGCAACGGCAACGCCTGCTCATAGGCTTCACGCAACTCTGGGCTGTTCTTCACGGCGTTCAGGTGGCCGACAGGCGACCAGATGCGTGCCAAACGGTCATCAGACTCGGCCAACGGTTGGCAGAGATTTTCCCAGGTAAACGGCCCCGGCTGAGCAACTACACGTTCCACCGCAGCGCGGCAATCAGCCAAAGCGGACTGCACCGCAGGCACGATATCTTCAGGGCGAATGGCCGAAAACGGCGGTAGGGAAAACGGCGTGAGTAACGGATTTGTCATAAGGGCTGTCCTGATTGGGTTGTAGACCCGATGCAGGCATCAGGCCAGTAAAAATAGCGCAATAACTAACATGGAGCCAAGTGGCAGGAAAATCAATGGTAAAGATTAATGCAAGCATCGAGGCTTAGGCTGTGTCCCTTAATTGCCAGAAGGGTTGCGCCCCAAAAGCCCGTTCGAAGTAAAGTCGGGCTTGAACAGAGGGCCACTCTGCCCTTCACCCTCCGCCTTGATAACGGGCTTTTGGGTCTGCGACGGCACCACGGGCCATTAAGGGACACAGCCTAGGAACTCAGTTCACTTTTTATCAGCCAGACAGTTTATACTGTGCAGATTGTTTGCCTTTATTAAGCCCGCTCCAGCAGGAGCACGAGGAATGACCAAACGCCATGCTAAGTTATCGCCACAGTTTTCACGCCGGGAACCACGCCGACGTGCTCAAGCACACCGTTCAGAGCCTGATCATTGAGTCGCTGAAAGAAAAAGATAAGCCGCTACTGTATCTGGATACTCACTCCGGTGCTGGGCGTTATCAACTGAGCGGCGAACACGCCGAGCGTACCGGCGAATATATGGAAGGTATCGGCCTGCTGTGGCAACGTGACGATCTGCCTGAGGAAATGGCGGCTTATATGAGTGTGGTGCATAACTTCAACCGTTCGGGCACCCTGCGCTACTATCCAGGCTCACCACTGATTGCCCGCCAATTGCTGCGCCCGCAGGATAAAATCCACCTGACCGAGCTGCACCCGAGCGATTATCCCTTGCTGCGCAGCGAATTCCAGAAAGATGAGCGTGCCAAAGTGCAACGCGCCGACGGTTATCAGCAGATTAAATCTCAACTGCCGCCGCTTTCACGCCGTGGCCTGATCCTAATGGATCCACCTTATGAGATGAAAACCGACTATCAGGACGTGGTGAAAGGCATTCAGGAAGGTTATAAGCGTTTCGCCACGGGCACCTACGCTCTTTGGTATCCGGTCGTACTGCGCCAGCAGATCAAACGTATGCTCAAAGAACTGGAAGCGACGGGTATCCGCCGTATTCTGCAGATTGAATTGGCAGTCAAACCCGATAGCGATCAACGCGGAATGACCGCCTCTGGCATGATCGTGATTAACCCGCCTTGGAAGCTGGAACAGCAGATGAACAACGTTCTGCCATGGCTGCATAAAGTGCTAGTGCCTTCCGGTATTGGCCACCATCTGGTGAATTGGGTAGTGCCGGAATAACAGCGCTGATAGTCGCCAGCCCGAAGGGTCGCGCCCCAAAAGCCCGTTTTCTGTGTTGTCGGGTTTGAACAGAGGGCCACTCTGCCCTTCACCCTCCGCCTTGATAACGGGCTTTTGGGTCTGCGACGGCACCACGGGCAATTAAGGGACACAGCCTAGTCTGCGTACCTTTGTTGGTTTTGATAGTTACCGCAAAGCAGTCATTACTTATGTTTTTCTTTAACCCATAAAACGAAACACAAAGAAGAGATTCGAAACATCAACCATACACATCACCTCGTACGCTCATAACTTATATTGGGTCTTGAACAAGACATACCAGAACTGAATCCCCCCCTCTTTGGTACATTCGCTTACTCTCGGTAACCTGATGCCGCCTAATTGTTAACCGCACCACCAGCACTCTCAGTTTATTTCCCTTTGGAGTTTAATATCTTAATTCACTGATTTTAATCATATAAGGCAAACATCAATGAGAACTCTTGCCTCTCAATACAAGGAATAGTCATAGAGAACAGCAGCAAAGTTTTCGATCTCGATCACGAATAATATAAAAGCGCATTGCTAACACTTCGAAACATTACGATCATGTTCGTAAGTAAACGGAGGTTAAAATGAAAAAAATGATCGAGAAGCATAAAGCAGGGGAGCCGATAGGTATCTGCTCAGTCTGTTCAGCACACCCGTTAGTGATTGAAGCCGCATTACGCCTTGACCTGAACAGCAATCGCCAAGTGTTGATCGAAGCGACGTCCAACCAGGTTAATCAGTTTGGCGGCTATACCGGCATGAAACCCGCTGATTTCCGCCAGTTTGTCAGTGATATTGCGGCAACCGTTGGCTTCCCACTTTCACGGCTTTTACTGGGGGGCGATCATCTCGGCCCCAACTGCTGGCAACATGAATCCGCAGCCAGCGCGATGGAAAAAGCAGAGGTGTTGATCGCCGATTACGTCAAGGCAGGATTCAGCAAGATCCATCTGGATGCCTCTATGTCTTGCGCCGGCGATCCGATCCCACTGGATCCCCGCACCGTCGCAGAACGTGCCGCACGCCTTTGCCAGATTGCCGAGCAGGTTGCGACCCCAGAACAAAAGCAGCAGCTAACCTATGTCATTGGTACGGAAGTGCCTGTCCCCGGGGGGGAGTCTTCCGCCATTGATAGTGTACATGTCACTCATGCGGTGGATGCTGCCAATACGTTGGAAACACACTATCAGGCATTTCGCCAGTTGGGGCTCGAGGCGGCGATCGGCCGGATAATCGCAGTTGTCGTACAACCCGGTGTTGAATTCGACCATTCACGGGTTTTTGCCTACCAACCCGCCCTGGCGCGCGAGCTCTCGCAGTTTATTACTACGACGCCGCTGGTGTATGAAGCCCACTCTACCGATTACCAAACGCGGGAAGCCTACCAACAACTGGTTCGCGATCACTTCGCCATTCTCAAAGTGGGTCCAGCCCTGACGTTCGCTTTGCGCGAAGCGGTGTTTGCGCTGGCAAATATTGAAAAGGTATTAATTGCCCCGGAAAAATGCAGCCAAATCCTGGCGGTGATCGATGGCGTCATGCTCGACGAACCTGATTACTGGAAAAAGTATTACCACCCAACCTTCAGCCGTTCACTGATTGACCTGCATTTCAGTCTGTCGGACCGCATTCGCTACTACTGGCCTCATCCGCGTATTGCGCAAAGCCTATCCACCATGCTGGATAACCTGGGCCAGCTAGAGATCCCTGGCGGCCTGCTCAGCCAGTATCTCCCGCTTCAGTACCAGCGCGTAATGGAACGCAAACTGGCGAAAGATCCACATGCGTTGATTATTGACAAAATTCAGGACGTGCTTCGCGCTTATCGTTTTGGCTGTACCCCTACTGAACAGCAGAAAAACGAGGAAGTAAGCTATGCATAACAGCCAATTGTTCGTTCGCACTGGCGTCCATTTTGTCGATGATCGAGCAGCGTTGGAGCACATTGGCCTCACCATGCTCAACGCTGGTGTGGTACACGCCAGCTACCCGCAGGCGTTACTGGCACGGGAAAAGATTTACCCTACCGGTATTGCCCTTGAACAACATGCGGTCGCCATACCCCATTGTGAAGCCGAACATGCACGTGCTCCTGCCATTTATCTGATCCGCCCTAACCAGGCGGTGCCTTTCGCTCTGGCGGATGATGACGGCATGATCAACGTTTCATTGATTATCGCGCTAGTCGTCACCGATCCGGCCGCACAGTTAGTTTTGCTTCGGACCCTGTTTGGCCATCTACAGCACCCGGAATTTATTGAAACCTTACTGACAGCACCAGAAGAAAAATTGGGTGAAATTTTTGCTCAGCAGATTTTCACTTCGCCCTCTGCCCCCCGGCTACAACAAGAAACAGAACATGAAGGAGCAATACTGTGAAGCGTAAAATTATCGTTGCCTGCGGCGGTGCGGTTGCCACCTCAACCCTGGCAGCAGAAGAAATCAAAGAACTCTGCGCAGAGCACAATATCGAACTGGATTTGGTGCAATGCCGCGTTACCGAAATCGAAACTTACATGAGTGATGCCGATCTGATCTGCACCACCGCCCGGGTCGATCGCGAATTTGGCAATGTGCCCTTGGTTCACGGCATGCCATTTGTCTCCGGCGTCGGCATTGATGCGCTCAAACAAAAAATACTGACCATTCTGACGGAGTAGCTCCCATGTTTACCGACATCATGCGTTACATCCTCGATCTTGGCCCCACGGTAATGCTGCCGCTGGTGATAATCATCTTCTCGTTGCTTCTCGGCATGAAATTGGGTGACTCGTTCAAATCTGGTATTCATATCGGTATCGGCTTTGTCGGAATTGGACTGGTCATCGGCCTGATGCTGGATTCGATAGGTCCAGCGGCTAAATCGATGGCCGAGCAGTTCCAGATTAACCTGCACGTGGTTGATATCGGTTGGCCCGGTTCATCACCGATGACCTGGGCATCCCAGATCGCGTTAATCGCTATCCCAGTTGCGATTGCGGTAAATATTGTGATGCTGATGACCCGTATGACCCGCGTGGTTAACGTCGACATCTGGAACATCTGGCACATGACATTCACCGGGGCCATGTTACACCTTGCGACAGGCTCCTACTGGCTGGGTATGCTGGGAGTGGTGGTCCATGCCGCCTTTGTCTACAAACTCGGGGACTGGTTTGCCAAAGACACACGCGACTTCTTCGGGTTGGAGGGAATTGCCATTCCACACGGCACCTCGGCCTATATGGGGCCAATTGCCGTATTGGTGGATACCGTCATTGAAAAGATCCCTGGCCTGAACCGTATTCATTTCAGTGCCGACGACGTACAGAAACGCTTTGGTCCATTTGGCGAGCCGGTCACCGTCGGCTTCGTGATGGGGCTAATCATCGGTGCGTTAGCCGGTTATGACCTGAAAGGTGTTCTGCAACTGGCAGTAAAAACGGCTGCCGTTATGCTGCTGATGCCACGGGTAATTAAGCCAATCATGGATGGCCTGACGCCTATTGCCAGACATGCACGTAAACGCCTGCAAGAGCGTTTCGGTGGGCAGGAATTCCTCATCGGGTTGGATCCGGCGTTACTGCTGGGCCACACCGCCGTGGTATCCGCCAGCCTGATCTTTATCCCGCTGACTATTCTGATCGCAGTGATCGTACCGGGTAATCAGGTACTACCGTTCGGCGATCTGGCAACCATCGGCTTCTTTGTGGCTATTGCCGTCGCGGTACATCAGGGAAATCTGTTCCGCACCCTGATCTCCGGTTTCATTATCATGAGTATTACTCTGTGGATCGCGACCCAAACCATCGGGCTACACACCCAACTGGCTGCCAATGCTGGTGCACTGAAAGCCGGTGGTGTAGTGGCTTCAATGGACCAGGGTGGCTCACCTATCACCTACCTGCTGATCCAACTGCTTACCTGGCAAAACGTCATGGGGCTGCTGGTTATCGGCGTTATCTACGCGTTAGGGGTATTTCTCACCTGGCGACGCGCCCGTCAGTTTTCCCAGATTGAAGCAGCAGCCAAACAACAGCTGGCAGAAAGCCTCAACGCGGTTCCTTGATCTTTCGGGGGAGTCTTTCTCCCCCTCTTTGTGACTTCGGAGTCTAAATTATGAAATCAGTCGTGATCCACACGGAGGGACAAGTGTGCGTTGAAGAACGCCCTGCGCCTTCTCTTCAGGCCGCCGATGAGGTGTTGGTCAGGGTCGCTTATTCCGGTCTGTGTGGCTCAGATATACCGCGAATCTTCGCCCAAGGTGCTCACTTCTACCCCATTACGCTGGGTCATGAATTCAGTGGCCACGTTGTCGCCTATGGCGAGTCGGTGAACGATCTGCAAGAGAATGATGCCGTGGCCTGCGTCCCTCTGCTGCCATGCTTTAATTGCCCAGAGTGCCAGCGACATTACTATTCACTGTGTAAAAACTACCAGTTCATTGGTTCACGCAGCCACGGTGGCAACGCCGAGTTAGTGGTCGTCAAGCGTGCCAATCTGGTGAAATTACCTGTCGATGTCAGCCTGCTGCAAGGTGCTTTCATTGAACCGATCACCGTCGGGCTGCACGCAATCCTGCTGGCAGGCGGGTGCGAAGGGAAAGAGGTGATCGTTATTGGTGCCGGGACTATCGGCCAGTTGGCAATCCAGTGTGCCAAAGCGATGGGAGCAAACAGCGTTACGGCGATCGACATCAATAACGAACGGCTACAGTTGGCCAGTAAGCTCGGGGCAGGGGAAGCCCTTAACAGTGAGGAGCTCAGCCCATCGCAGATCGGTGAACACCTGCAGGAAAGGCGCTTTGACCAGTTGATCCTGGAAACGGCGGGAACACCTGAAACAGTAAGTCTGGCGTTGAATATCGCGGGTCCACGCGCGCAAGTGGCGCTGATCGGTACCCTGCACAGGGATTTACACCTGTCTCACCACACTTTCAGCCAGATCCTGCGTAAAGAACTAACGCTATTAGGCAGTTGGATGAACTATTCAGCCCCGTGGCCCGGCGAGGAGTGGCGACAGGCGATGAAGCTGTTCCAATCGGCGAAACTGGCAATTGAGCCGTTAATTGCCAGCGTTGACCGCCCACAACAATACGCAGCAAGTGTATCCGCTTTGGCTGGTGGCCCGATGCAAGGGAAAATCATGCTTAAACTTACCGAAGACTGATATCGTCCGATGGCTGCCCATGCGCAGCCATTATTCTTGCTTCATTTACCATCCCCCTGATCTTTATGCTCCCCTTTCATATCCCTTTCGCATAAAATAAAAGCAAAACATTTCGATAGGTCAGGCTAATGAATTCTTTTGAAAGGCGAAACAAAATTGTCGACTTGGTTCAGCAAAATGGCAGCATACTGGTCAGCGATCTTTCGAATTCCTTCGGGATCTCTGAAGTTACCATCCGTGCTGACCTACGCCTGCTGGAAGAAAAAGGCTTGCTGATCCGTTTCCATGGTGGGGCCGCCAGACCTGATAGCCAACTGGAGCAGGAAGCCGAGGTTGCGAAAAGCCTGGGCGAAATTATGCTGGAGGAACGCTATCAGTTGGCAGAGGACCCGAAAAAACGTATCGCATTAAAGGCAGCAACCTTGGTAAACCCAGGTGATACGGTGATTTTAGACAGCGGCAGCACGACAATGCTGATTGCCGAAGAACTGGTGAAAATGGGCAATATCACGGTGATCACCAATAATTTACCCGCCGCTTTTGCCCTTTCCGACAATAAAGACATCACACTGGTGCTTTGCGGCGGTACGCTACGCCATAAAACCCGTTCGATGCACGGCTCCGTTGCCGAATTGTCGCTGCAGGGTGTCGCTGGTGATGTTATGTTTGTCGGGGCAGATGGTCTGGATGCCACCAACGGTATCACCACCTTTAATGAGGGTTACTCGATTAGCGGCGTCATGGCACAGGCAGCAAAGCGTGTCGTGGCGGTGGTAGACTCCACAAAGTTTGGCCGTAGGGGGTTTAACCTAGTGCTGCCCATGAACAAGATCGATATCATCATTACCGATACAGGCATCAGCAACAGCGAGCGTCAGGCTCTCGATACTGCAAAGCCTGAGTTGATTATCGTGTAAAGGTTGGCCCTATCACAGTCATAGAAGCAATCTTTGCGACAGCCTCCGGTCAGGCGTTAAACTCTTACTCTTTCGAATCACACAACTCATGGAAAACCCAGATGACGAAACACTACGATTATCTAGCAATTGGCGGCGGCAGCGGCGGTATCGCATCAATCAACCGGGCAGCCATGTACGGCCAGAAATGCGCGTTGATTGAAGCCAAAGAACTGGGTGGTACCTGCGTCAACGTGGGTTGTGTACCGAAAAAAGTCATGTGGCATGCAGCTCAAATCGCCGAGGCGATTCGCCAGTATGGGCCGGACTACGGCTTCGATACCACGGTCAATGCGTTTGACTGGCAGCGATTGATCGCTAACCGTACCGCCTATATTGACCGTATCCATAACTCCTACGACAACGTACTGGGTAAAAACAAAGTTGACGTAATCAAAGGTTTTGCGCGCTTTATTGATGCGCACACCGTGGAGGTTAATGGTGAGCAGATTACCGCCGACCATATTCTGATCGCCACCGGTGGCCGCCCGAGTCATCCCTCCATCCCTGGCGCAGAATACGGTATCGACTCCGATGGTTTCTTCGCGTTGGATGCCATGCCGAAACGCGTGGCAGTGGTTGGCGCCGGTTACATTGCCGTTGAAATTGCCGGTGTGCTGAATGCCCTGGGAGCCGAAACCCATTTGTTCGTGCGTAAACACGCCCCACTGCGTAGCTTTGATCCGATGATTGTAGAAACCCTGGTTGAAGTGATGAATACCGAGGGACCAAGCCTGCACACCGAATCCATTCCCCAAGCCATCGTCAAAAATGCTGACGGTAGCCTAACGTTGCAGTTGGAAAACGGCAAAACCTTCACCGTCGATAGTCTGATCTGGGCGATTGGCCGCGAACCGGCCACCGACAACCTGAATCTGGCCGTTACCGGTGTTAAAACCAATGCCAAAGGCTATATTGAAGTCGATAAATTCCAGAATACCAATGTAAAAGGTATCTATGCCGTGGGTGACAACACCGGCGCGGTTGAACTGACGCCAGTCGCCGTTGCCGCTGGCCGTCGCCTGTCTGAGCGCCTGTTCAACAGCAAACCAGACGAGCACCTGGATTACAGCAATATCGCCACCGTAGTGTTTAGCCACCCGCCGATTGGCACTATCGGCTTGACCGAGCCCCAAGCGAAAGAAAAATTCGGTGAAGATCAGGTGAAGGTTTACAAATCTTCCTTCACTGCCATGTACAGCGCCGTCACTCAGCATCGTCAGCCGTGCCGCATGAAGCTGGTGTGTGTGGGCGAAGAAGAGAAGATCGTCGGTTTGCACGGTATCGGTTTCGGTATGGACGAGATCCTGCAAGGCTTCGCTGTCGCGGTGAAAATGGGCGCAACCAAGAAAGACTTCGACAATACCGTGGCGATCCATCCAACCGCCGCAGAAGAATTTGTCACCATGCGCTGATCAGCGCAGTACCAAATCAGGCCGGGGTTCACACCTTGGCCTTTTTATTGCTGTTTATTCTCTTCATACCTGCAAAAAACGCTGTTTTCTGCCATCCTTTTTGCTATTCACCTCACTTGCTCCATGCGTGCATAGACTCGGAAACAGGAATAGCAATGGATGTATTAACAAAGGATGAAGTGCTCTATCACCAGGGTAGTTTACTGACACGCGACGGGCTAATAGTTGCTTCATGGGATTTGGAACAGCAGGACAGTTTTTCTGGTGAGTATTTCAGCCTGGCAGGCCATCGCGGCATACTCAACGCTTCTGCCTCGCCTTTTCACATTGACTATCACAGTGAGCAAACCGTTCATGTGATTAATGGCATGGGGGTAACACTGGGGGATTCCATCATCGGTCTAACCGCCATTGAAGCGCTGCGGGAACTGAATCCTGCCTCACGCTTTTTTATCTACCGGCCAGGACGTGCACCAAGCTATGTCGACCAGCTTTACCATCTGGCAGCGGGGCTCGTTGCAGAGATGCGCTGGTTGCCCTGGAGAGCCGAAGACATACCCCGGCAGGAATTGTGTATTGATGCAGGCAATCAGTTGTTCTGGCCAGACTTTACCACGATGCCAATGATTGATTTCTTTCTACAGGCGTTGGGCGCGAAGCCTGCCCAGATCCCCGCCGCCGCTAAAGCAAATCGTTGGATGCAAAAACTCTGTCTGCCAGCATTGCCAGAACCTTGGCAAGATAGAAAATACGTGCTGTTTTGTCCCACTGCCAGCACGCCGCTGCGCAGCATCCCTGCAAGTGCCTATGTTCCTTTGGTAAATGCACTGTGGGAGCGATTTGCCTGCCCAGTCCTGGGCTTCGGGGCGGTTGAGCATCCCCACTATGTCAATATTCAACCGCTTTCGGCGAGTACCGGCGATTTTCTGGCTTGGGTAAAACACGCTCACTATGTCCTGACTTCTGACACTGCAGCCGTGCATATTGCAGCCGGTTATGACGTGCCGACAACAGCTTTTTTTACTTCAATTGCCCCAGAATTACGCGTTCGGGATTATCCTTTATGTCAGACCGTCTACTTTGCTATCCCTGAGTTGATTAACGTGCAGGCCAGTGCAAGAAAACAGGACCTCGAGCAGGTGGAGCAGGCATTTAATTCATTGATATTAAAAAAATTACCGTGGGCATGACCCACAAGGAGATCTTCGTGTTGTTAACCATGATGAGAAATATCGCATTCGCTCTGCTTGCAGTTGTTATTGCCCAATCAAGCGCCCTCAGCTTTACCCTGCAGCTCTCAGGTAATATCAAGAACACTACTGATTCAGCAAACAAAACCTATGTCTTTACCGATAAAGACATTTTTGCCATGCCGGTTCATAGCATTACGACTTCGACATCCTGGACACCACGAGAGAAATTCGACGGTGTTTTACTGGCCGATATTTTAGCCAAGGCAGGGGCAAATGGTACTACCATGACGCTTTACGCCCTCAATGATTACTACATTGAAGTACCGATCTCTGACGTGGCTAAATACAATATGATCCTGGCTTACAAAATGGGCGGGAATTTGTTGAAAGTGCGCGACTTCGGGCCGTTATTCCTGATCTATCCACGGGACGCCGGAGGCGCAGAGCTTAATTCTCCACTGTATAACTCGCGCTTTATCTGGCAGATCAACAGGATCGTGATTAAATGAAGTTTGTCCGGTTTAAAAACAGCGGCAGGTTGGCTATTCCAGCGATCTTTGCCGCCTTGTTTCTTCTGGCATCAATCGTCACGCTTTATTACTACAGCGCAACACTGTCCAAAAAAGGGCTCTATGCGGTTACTGGAACGCAGGAGAACTACTCTTGGTCGATAGCAAAGTTTGCCATCAAGCTGGCGGAATTTGAAACCCTGGTGGAACAGCAGAAAAATGCCGAGCCAGCGGATATCGACAACTTGAGAATGAGATTCGATATTCTTTATTCGCGCTATTCGGTTCTCGCCCGCCCTTCTGAGTCAACTTTGCCATTGTACCAAGAGCCGGGTTATCCTGAGATCGTTGAGCGCTTACGTCATGAAATTGATAATTTAGATCAATTGGTAAATAACCCTAAGGTAGATCTGGGTCTTATCTCGCAAGCAATGCAGCAAGTCAAACCGGCTGCAATCATGATGGCTAATCTGGCAGACCATGCCGAAGTGAAGCAACGCACCGGTGCCTACGAAGACTTTATCGAGAAAAGGCGCATTATTTTTTATGGCCTGGTTATCATCATGTTCTCGGTAATCAGTCTGATAGCGATCACGTTGATCGTGATCCGGCAGCAGCGCCAAACCATCAGCCAACAATCGAAAGCGATTAACGCTGAGCAAAAAGCCATCCGCACCAAAAACGCCTTCCTCGGCGCTATCGGCCACGAACTGCGTACCTCGCTGCAAAGTATTATGTCTGCGATTGATGTATTGACTAATACTCGAGTTTCAAATGAACACCGAGATACTTTTCACCGGTTGGAAACCGCTGCCGAGCAGATAGAAAACCAGATGAAGGATCTCACCGACTACGCTCGTCTGGACAGTGGGATGATGGAATTACGCATCGTGCCATTTAACGCGCAACAGGTGATTGACGAAACGGCAGATGAAATCATCATGCTGGCCCATAAAGCTGGTGTCAAACTGGTTCGCGAGGTGGAATTCACCTATGCGCTGGTCTATTCCGATCCGCAGCGGCTGCGGCAAATCGTGGCCAACCTGCTGACAAATGCCTTTAAATACACGGAAAGCGGGACAATTACGCTGCACAGCTGCCTGCGAATTCAACCTGCAGGCAACTCGCTAATCATTGAAGTCACGGATACCGGTATCGGCATTGACAAAGCTCTGCTACCCCAGATTTTCGAGCCGTTCACACAATTGGATCAGTCAAATACCCGGCAGTACGGCGGTGTTGGTATGGGATTGGCGATCGTTCATGGGTTGGTAGAATTGCTTAACGGGACTATCACGGTACAAAGTGAGCTCGGTAAAGGCAGCACCTTTATTGTTAATATTCCGGTAGAAATCAGTGAAGAGCAAATGCGGCATAAACCCCTACAGCCGGAATCCTCGCAGCTAAAAAAAGAACAGCATATTCTGATAGTCGATGACAATCACGCGGCCGGGCATGCCTTTGTCGACTTGCTCGATAAGCTCGGTTATCAGCATGAATTGTGCGACTCCTCCGAGCGCGCATTACAGAAACTTTTACGTCGCCCCTACGACGCATTGCTGCTCGATCTGCAGATGCCCGGTATTGATGGCGCAGCGGTAGCGAGAAATTTGCGCAGTAGACGCGGGCCGAACCGCAATATCCCGATTATCGGCATCAGTGCCTCCACGCCAGAACTTATTCCAAGCGAACAACGAGACATGTTCGATGACTATCTGATGAAACCGGTACGCATTGAGGCACTTTCAGCCTCATTGACCAACCTGTTTGCCGCTAAAGATTAAAACAGCGCTGCAACGCGGCTTCAATAACATGGAGCCGCACCGGTTTTTCATAAGGACCTAGAACATCGTAATCGCGCATCGCTCTGGCAATTTCAGACTCACGCAAGTAGGTACCCAATTGCCCGGTCAGAACTAACACTGGCGCATCAGGATGTTCAGAAGCACGAATGGTCTCAATACACTTCTGCGCGGTTTCCTGCCCAATCAGCCAATCTACAACGTATCCATCAAAGGGGCACTTGTTCAGCGCCTGACAGAAACTGCTGACGTCATAGAAAGCCACGGCATTAAAACCCTGACTATTGAGATACTTTGTCAGTTCATCGGCTGCCTGGTGGGCATCATCTAATACAGCAATACTCAGGCGTTCATCGTCGAGGTGGCTAGGGCGGATCTCGATCAGCTCAACACTGAAGCGCCTACCTGGCGGTGCTTCATCGGCACGATAGATTGTCCACACCCCGTCTTGTTGCAACCCGACAAACTCTGTCTGCCTTCCGCTCAACAGCTCATGACCAATGTGCCCAGTACAAGGTAGTTTTATGCCAGCAACCGAAAAGATGGCATTCTGCGCCATAGTTTGCATGTGAGTATCAGCTTCGTGGGGGAAATCGACAATGACAGCAGGGTTTTCCCCTAAAGCGACGGCCACACGATTGATTTGCTCAAGTGTCCACGGGCTTTGCCCCTTCAGCTTGCGGTGCGCGTGCGAAAAACTCAGATCCAAAACACGGCTGAGCTCTTTAGCATGCTGACGCTTGCCGATCCCATGATGCAAAAATAGCTCTCTAACTTTGCCTGCAATCGACTGCGAATCGAATTTTTGATTATTGTTACACATTTTATCCTTCGATCTTTTCGCTGATTAATCAGTTGCTTTGAAGCACTCTTGTGTATGAACGTTAGCTAAAACTTGCATATTATGCAAACTTAACCTAATAGCTTGCTTGACACGCCACCTTTTATGGTCAAACATGGTACACGAAGCAACATATTATAAAAACGATACTAGACCTATAAATTGATAATAACCATAACAACACCAGGGAATTTTTTAGTCGGCTGCATCATCTGAATAAGTACGATATGTTCAGAAAACGTTGCAAACCGTGCGAATTTAGCCGTAGTGCTACTAGTTTTACCCATTATTGAGCCGGAAACCGTAAGGGATCCGGTTTTTTATTGCAGATAGGAAACCTCGCACCGTAATTTATCCTTACCCTATTGTCTTGGGTTTCAAGGTAACAAATCAGGGTTGAACGTTCGCATCTTCTTCTGCCTGCCGGATGATGGCCTTTGCCACCCACTGCGTCACATCCTGAATATTCTCGAGTTCCAAACCCCAAATATCTTTCAGTACCAGAAACACTTCAGAGCCATAAATCAGCGAGAAAGAATGGATCACGCGTTGTAAGGCTTCTGGCGTCAGTTTGTTCTGTAGAGGCTCAACAGCCAACTGCAACAATCGCTTACGGTTGCCACGTACAAATTTTTCGCCTGGCGTCGCTTGTGCCCATTGCTGTAGTGAAAGTTGCAACGCCGCACGTAAAGCGCCCTCGTGTTGTTCCATTTGCGGATAGGCAAATGCCAACAGCTCGCTTATCCGCTTTAAGGCATCATTATCCTGCGGTTGCCATTCAAGGATCGGTCCTAGGCTTTCCGCCACAACAGCGGTGATCAATGCACTCTGGGTGGGAAAATAACGATAAGCAGTGGCACGAGAAACTTGCGCATGCGCCGCTAACTCAGTAATAGAGGGAAAAACTCCGCTATCATAGAGTTCCATTGCGCTGGTAAGCAACAAATGACGGGTTCTAGCCCGCGTATGTGTTAATGACTCATCTTGGGGTGTGGGAAATGCAGTTATTGTCACGTCAACCTCGATATCCTCGCATCATCCTCCCCCGGAACAGATACGATAAAAGCCTAGCCAGTAGAATGCATCCCACCGATAGCAAAATCAGAACCAAAAATGAGACACAGGTTACACATTAATAAAATTTATACTTGCATAAATGATACTAGCGTCTCATTATGTGCATATAATAAACATGTTTAGTTTATTGTCCGACACCAGGGTTCCAAAATTCAAATAATAATTAGCATTATACTCTAAATAATTCGAGTTGTATGAAGGCTGTAAGTTCGGAACCTCATGAATGAGGTTCCTTGCCTCCAAGTTCACAGATCGCTCTGTTACTGGCAGTAGCGGCTTGAAATATGAAGAGTCTATAGCTAAATCTTCCTAGCAATTATTCTAACCTTTTTCCAGGTCAGGCCCCAACTTTGTCAAAACGATGGGAGCTGAGATATGCCTAAAATTCAAGCGCTGATGTTGCTTTTTGCTCTTTCTTAGCGGGGAGAGGAACGGCGGCGGCACCACGGACAGTTAAGGGACACAGCCTAAGGTCTGTAACCAAGGTACTCATTGCAATTTACGTTGCCTACAGGTTGGCGACAGACAGTGATTTGGCACCTTCGGGTAACGGTATGCGGTTTGGAAAGGGTAGGTGGAATTTTATTCCCAAAGACAATTAATAATAAATTTGCATGGCGTAAAATGAGTGTACTCTAAATAATTCGAGTTGCATGACAAAAACGCAATGCGTTTTTGAACAGCGCTTGCGCTGGCCCCGCAGGGGCGAGGCCCAGATTGGGCCGAGTAACGCGGCAACGCAGTGAATCCCTAGGAGCTTACTCAAGTAAGTGATTAGGGTGAGCGAGGAAAGCCAACACACATGCAACTTGAAGTATGACGAGTATAAAGCCGGATTAGCTATCCGGCTTTATATTTTAACAGAAATGTCAATTACTGAGCAGTTGGCTGTTGTCCCTTCATTTTATTCATATGCTCCATCATTTTCTGTTCGCGCTTGAGATAATTCTCATTGTATTGTTTCTTCTGTTCCGGTGTCAGCAGGTTATACATTTTGTTTTCAGCTTTGACGCGCTCAAGCATACGTTCGGATTGTGCTTTAGCGATCGCCTCAATCTGTTCTTTTGCCTTGGCATCGTCGAAGCTGTCAGAAGCTACCATGTGATGCAATGCCTGGCGCTCATCCTTTACCCCCTGGCCTCTGTTTTGACGCGACTCTTTCATGATATCGCGCATCTGTTGGCGTTGCTGGTCCGTAAGATTCAGACCGGCAAATGGACCACCTTTGTCTTGGCCTTTATGGTGCATCATTTTCATCGGAGCGCCATTGGTTGCAGGCGCTGTTGTTGGGGCGGCTTCAGGGCTAGTTGTAGCGTCTGCAGCAAAAACGGCAAATGATGAACTCAAGGCTAAAGCGGAAACAGCAAATAAAGTGGTCAGTTTACGCATGATTATTTCCTTAATAATTACTCTTGATCAGAAGCTCTGTACATTAACAGGCTCATTGTGCGGTCTGGAACAATAGTATGCGTCTGAACATATAGTAATGCGATGGAGTGTAAATTTTTCAAAATCAAAAATGCCGCTATTGAGCAATTATGAATAAATCATGGAGAAGGTGTTGGATATTTGGAAATTTGCATTGAGGATAATAATGAACTAGTCATTAGTTGCCTTATCGTCCGTAGTCTAATTTATCAGCAATAGCAACCTTTGACCAACCAGATTAAAAATAGATTTTCGCGCCGTTTGCAGTTCTCTTTTACACTCTATAGCGACGCTGTTAGCGCAAAAGTCGCCTATCAAAGTGAATCATTATCTATATAATGGCAATGGCTGGCAAAAGGCGTTTTACCCGCAGGTAAGACATCTTTGACGCTAAGCCTTCGTGCACGACCGCCCTGTTTGTTGAGGAATGATCATGTCCGCAGACCAAGGCCCTACGCTGCTTAACACTCATTTTGGTACCTGCAGCCCATACTGGCATCTGGCGTTCGACAGCAACGCCCTGGAGTTGACAGCAGTCAAGGGTAAAACTCATGTTGCAGTAGCGCTTAGCGAAATGCAGGCGGCAAAAATCCGCCGGTTGAGTGGGATCACCGCCAGTCTGGACCTCACGATCCAACTCGGAGGCCAACCCATCCATCTGCATCTGGTTGGCCGACGAGTTAACAAATTTAAATGGGCAGGAACCGCTTCCGCTTATACCGACACCGAAGCCGTAGCTCGCGATCTGGTTCACGGCCTGTCATTTGCCGAACAGGTAGTGTCAGAAGCCAACTCCGTGATTGTGATTGTTGACCAGCACGGCCGCGTTCAACGCTTTAACCGCCTCAGCGAAGAGTACACGGGTTTACAGGAACAGGACGTGATCGGCAAAAACGTCTTCCAGATGTTTATGAGCGCTGAAGAAGCCGCCGCCTCCCGCCGTAATATTGCCGGTTTCTTTCGTAATGGTTCCTCCTACGAGGTGGAACGTTGGATAAAAACGGTAAAAGGTGAGCGATTATTCCTGTTCCGTAATAAATTCGTCCATAGCGGTAGTGGCAAAAAAGAGGTTTTCCTCATCTGCTCAGGTACGGATATTACTGAAGAACGCCGCGCGCAGGAACGCCTGCGGGTGCTGGCCAATACCGATGTGATTACCGGCCTGCCGAACCGTAACGCCATTCAGGATGTGATCAATCAGGCAATCAGCGAACGAGGCGAAAACAGCGTCGGGTTGGTTTATCTTGACCTCGATAACTTCAAGAAAGTGAACGACGCCTACGGTCATATGTTTGGTGACCGCTTACTGATTGAGGTTTCACATGCCATTCGCGGTTGTCTCAACCAGGGGGATACGCTGGCACGTCTTGGTGGAGACGAGTTTCTGGTATTGGTATCTCATGCCGACCGCATCATGTTGCAGGATTTGGCCCAACGTATTATTGATCGTCTGAAAACCCCATTCCGCATTGGCCTGATCGAAGTCTATACCGGCTGTTCTATCGGTATAGCGCTATGCCCAGAACATGGCGACGATATTGATAGCCTGATCCGCTGTGCCGATACCGCTATGTATGTCGCCAAGGAACAGGGTAAACGCACCTATATTGTGTTTTCGACGGAAATGAATCGGCGCGTTGCCGAGTACATGTGGTTAGATACCAACCTGCGCAAAGGGCTTGAGCAGCATCAACTGGTGGTATACTACCAACCCAAGGTCAGCACGCACAATGGTGCCATAAACAGCGTCGAGGCTTTGGTTCGCTGGGACTCACCGGAACGGGGGCTGATCCCGCCGTTGCAGTTTATCTCATATGCTGAAGAGTCCGGGCTTATCATCCCGCTTGGCCGCTGGGTGCTGCAAACCGCAGCCAGACAGGCCGCAAAATGGCAACAGCAGGGTCTGAATATTCGCGTGGCGGTCAATCTTTCAGTTCGTCAGTTAGTCGATGATAGTATCGTCGATGACCTTACAGAAGTGCTTAAGGAAAATCAGCTCATCCCCTGTATGCTGGATTTTGAACTGACAGAAAGTAGCCTGATAGAGGATGAAAAGCGGACGCGAGAAGTCATTTCCCGATTAAGAGCATTGGGAGCACAGGTACATCTTGACGACTTTGGTACTGGTTACTCTTCCCTGGCGCAACTGGCACGTATCCCACTGGATGCGATCAAACTGGATCAGAGCTTTGTGCGTGGGGTCAATATGGCCCCGGTATCGCAATCATTGATACGCGCCATCGTCGCGACTGCAGAAGCCCTGCAGTTCAGAGTGATTGCCGAAGGCGTAGAAACGGAGAGTGAAAACCAGTTCCTGGATAGTGTGGGAGTTGATGAGAAGCAGGGTTTCCTGTTTGCCCAGCCAATGCTACCGGAACAATTGGAACATTGGCTGCAATCATATCGCCCGCGCTTACCGTCACGGTGAGGCGGGCGGGGTCAATGGTTAGCCAGCGCGGCTCAGGTTAAGCGCATGTCTATCCTGCAGTATCACCAGCCGTTCAATATACAGGCGATCTTTCTCCTCAATGGTAAAGGCCGAGTGTACCCAATCTTCAGTAATGTCCATCAGTTCCGAACGCGTCAATTGCAATACCCGCTGACGGGCACGCAACATGGCCCGCATACCGTTTAATTTCGGCCTGATGGTATCGATGAAGGTGCGGGTGGCCATATAGGCATCCCCTGGCTGGAACAGATGATCAACCAGTCCACGGCTTTCGAACCATTCAGCGGTGTGAGATTCACCACTCCAAATCAGTTCTTCTGCCAAGTGCATACCTGCCCTGCGAGCCACCAAAGAGTAGCCGCCCATTCCGGGGAACAGATTAAAGGCAATTTCGGGGAACCCCATGCGCACATTGTTCTGTGCCAGGACAAAATGGTGCGCCAGCGCAGCCTCAAAACCGCCGCCCAATGCACTGCCCTCCACCATGGCAATGCTGATTGCGCCAGTATCAAAACCACGGGCGGCCGCATGTACACAGTCAATGCAGGCGCGGGCGTAAGCCATCATCGCTTCACGTTTACGGTTTTTGATTGCCTCAGCAAAAAAGCTCAGATCGCCGCCGACATTAAATATGTTTTGCACCAGAGAGCCGGTGACCCAAAAATCGAACTGCAATGTCGACTCTTTGGCTGCCTGCGCCAACGTCATGATGTCTTCAATCAATGCCTGATTGAAACAAGGGCGAGGTTCGGCGCGTAACAGCATCCACATGATATGACGGTCCTCCTCATAATAAGCGGAAAGTTGTGACAAATTGCCCGCTTCGGTAAATGGGCGGCAAGTTGGGTGATTGAATAATTTCATAGGACCTTCCATTTTATCTATTGATAATAGGTGGTAACTGTTCCAGCCCATACGGCTGCAATAGGCGCAGACAGCTTGAACAACACCGCGCCATAAGATGAGTAAAACCCTTCCTGGCAGTTAAATAGATAAAAATTGAAAGTATTCAGGAGAAAAGAATATGCATGGTGAATAATACAGGATGAAATGACTTGATTTTCCGACCGCTGATCATGAATTTCACTCGGTTGCCGTTAAGGTCAAAGTCATAATGCTTCTTTAACTGTCAAGCCTTGACTCTGGTGGCCAGAGCAAAGGTACATTTGGCTATAATCAAAAACATACTAGGCTGTGTCCCTTAACTGTCCGTGGTGCCGTCGCAGACCCAAAAGCCCGTTATCAAGGCGGAGGGTGAAGGGCAGAGTGGGTCTCTGTTCAAGCCCGACTTTACTTCGAACGGGCTTTTGGGGCGCGACCCTTCGGGCTGGGGCCATTTGCGCGCAGTTAAGGGACACAGCCTAAGCCAAGGAAATCATGAAGTAATGCCTACTGAATCTGATAAAAACACTCAACGATCACAACACGGGGCCAAAGAGCCGTCTCTTGTCACGCTTAAAACAGGCCATCCAAAGCTGGATAATGGGCTCTCCACATTTTCTCGCTGGGTGCAATATGTCAAATCCTGGCCAAGCATTGCCCATTGGCTGCGCGCTACTGAGCGGTTTAACGATCGCCTGGGTAGCCAGTTTGGGGCCGCCATTACCTATTTCTCCTTTCTTTCGCTGATCCCTATTCTGATGGTCTCGTTTGCCGCAGTAGGCTTTGTACTGGCCTCAAACCCGGATCTGCTGGCTGAACTGATCAATAAAATCGTCAACAGCATCAGCGATCCCACCCTGGCCGCTACGTTAAAAAACAGCGTGAACACGGCAGTTCAGCAGCGTACTACCGTCGGCCTGACCGGTTTGGCTTTGGCACTTTATTCCGGAATCAGTTGGATGGGAAACCTGCGAGAAGCGATCAGAGCCCAATCACGGGATGTCTGGGAACGTAATCCGCAAGATCAGGAAAAAATCTATTTCAGATACACACGCGATTTTATTTCGTTGATCGGCCTGGTCATCGCACTGATCATCACGCTGTCGCTGACTTCTATTGCCGGTTCGGCCCAAGCTGCCATTGTGAAGGCATTGGGGCTGGATGGCATCGAATGGCTTCGCCCTGCGATGACCTTGATCGCTCTATCTATTTCCATCTTCGCCAACTACCTGCTGTTTTTGTGGATTTTCTGGATGTTGCCACGCCATAAACCAAAGAAAAAAGCGCTGCTACGCGGTACGCTACTCGCCGCTATCGGTTTCGAAGTGATAAAGTTTGTGATGACCATGACGCTGCCGCAACTCGCAAGATCCCCGTCCGGCGCTGCGTTTGGCTCCGTGATTGGCCTGATGGCGTTCTTCTACTTCTTTGCTCGGCTGACGTTGTTTTGTGCCGCATGGATTGCGACAGCGCAGTACAAGGAGGATAAAACTTGACCTTAGGTTACGAGCCTATCCCATTAGGCGTTATTGGCGCAGGCAGTTTGGACACGGACAGCGCGTAGAAACCGCAGCGTACACACAGTACGTGAGGATTTTGAGCACTGCTCAGGTTCAAAATGACCAGTGAAATAGCCCTAATGGCCTAGGCTCTAAGTGGTTCCCCATCGTATGCAGTGCATTCATGCCAGCCATAGCATTATGACTGGTTTTTTATTCCAATAAAAAACCAAATAGTCAGCATATAACTTCATGAAATAGATAGCCGGGTGGCGAAAACCAGCATAAGAAACTGCACAATATCTTTATTTCCTCCTTTTACAGTCTTTATGTCTACATATTTATCATTTAGCCACGCTTAAAACCGCAAAAAACAGCCGAACTATAACATTAATCTTTTTAACAGCTTAAGCGCCAAATTGTACAAAACCTCGTCATTGAAAAGGTGTTTTGCTATGACTAAGATGGCTTTTTTTAACATCCCACACATAAGAAATAACTATGCAAGCCTCCATCGCAACCCCCTTAGACGCCGAAACGGCGTCTACCCCGGTCAACTCCCGGAGCAAGGTCATTGTCGCCTCTCTGGTCGGCACTGCCATCGAATTTTTTGATTTCTATATTTACGCCACCGCAGCGGTGATCGTGTTTCCCCATATCTTCTTCCCGCAAGGCGATCCAGCCGCCGCCACGCTACAATCTTTGGCTACTTTCGCCATTGCCTTTGTCGCACGGCCAATCGGTTCAGCGCTCTTTGGTCACTTTGGCGATCGTGTTGGGCGTAAAGTCACGCTGGTGGCCTCGCTGTTGACCATGGGGATCTCCACCGTATTGATCGGGCTACTGCCAAGTTATGAAACTATTGGCATCTTTGCTCCTATCCTGCTGGCACTGGCGCGGTTCGGTCAGGGGCTGGGATTGGGTGGTGAATGGGGTGGCGCAGCTCTGCTGGCAACCGAGAATGCCCCCGCGAACAAACGAGCGCTGTACGGATCATTCCCCCAGTTAGGTGCGCCGATTGGTTTTTTCTTCGCCAATGGCACTTTCCTGCTGCTTTCCTGGTTGCTGACGGACCAGCAGTTTATGACCTGGGGTTGGCGCGTGCCGTTTATCCTCTCAGCTGCGCTGGTTCTGGTTGGCCTGTACGTTCGTATTTCACTGCATGAAACCCCGGTGTTTGCCAAGATAGCCAAAGCGGGCAAGCAGGTGAAGATCCCGCTAGGTACTTTGTTGAGCAAGCACATGAAAGCCACTATTCTGGGCACTTTCATCATGTTGGCTACTTACACGCTGTTTTACCTGATGACCGTTTACTCCATGACCTTTGGGACGACTCCAGAACCCCTAGGGCTAGGTTATTCACGTAACAGTTTCCTCTGGATGCTGATGGTAGCGGTTATTGGCTTTGGTGTGATGGTACCGATTGCGGGTTTGCTGGCCGATGCGTTTGGCCGCCGCAAAACCATGATTGTGATTACGATACTGATGATCGCCTTTGCTTTCTTGTTCCCTAGCATGCTGGGTTCAGGCAACCAGGTCTTGGTTATGGCATTCCTGCTGCTGGGGCTAAGCATTATGGGCCTGACCTTTGGCCCGATGGGAGCCTTGCTGCCAGAGCTATTCCCGACCGAAGTGCGTTATACCGGGGCTTCGTTCTCGTATAACGTGGCTTCGATTTTGGGTGCTTCTGTCGCCCCCTACATTGCAACCTGGTTAGCTAACAATTATGGCTTGTTCTACGTAGGCATGTATCTGGCAGCCATGGCCAGCCTAACGCTGATTGCATTATTGTTGATGAAAGAAACCCGCCACAAGTCACTTTAAGCTGCATCTTTTACGGCCCCTATCTTGGGGCCGTTTGTCGCGATAATAAAACCCGGCTATGCTGTTTGGCATATTCATAAGTGTGGAACACGCTCATGCCATTGCGCCATTGGCTTTTTTTATCTGCTGCGGTACTTGTGGCTGCCGCCAGTGCTCTCTATTTCTGGCTGAAACCCGCTCACCCGGACGCACTATGGCACATCGTCAGCCAGCAGTGTTTACCAAACCAACGGCAAAACCACAATCCGGCCCCCTGCGCTCAAGTAGACGAGCAGGCAGGATTTGTGGTGCTAAAAGACCGTAACGGGCCTTTGCAGTATCTGTTGATGCCAAGTACAAAAATCTCCGGGATTGAAAGCCCACAGGTTTTACAGTCTGACACGGCAAACTTCTTCGCATTGGCTTGGCAAGCACGGCATTTTATGGCGGATAAATACGGCAAACCGATCGAGGATGCCAATATCTCGCTAGCTATCAACTCTGAGTATGGCCGCACACAAAATCAGCTGCATATTCATATTTCCTGCCTGCGGCCAGCAGTAAAAAACAAACTGGCGCAGTTAAATGTGGATTTCAGCGAGCAATGGCAACAGTTGCCCGGCGATCTAATGGATAAAGCCTATCTGTTCCGCCGCGTAACCACCAGCGAGCTACAACAGCAAGGGGCGTTCCGCTTGTTGGCGCAAGGTGTCGACGGCGCTCGTGAAAATATGGGTAGTTATGGCATGGCAATGACCGCGTTGCCTGGGGGTGATTTCCTGCTATTAGCCACCAAACGCAATTTCTTACAGTTGAATATGGCCTCAGCAGAAGAACTCCAGGATCACAACTGTCAGGTCCTGCAGTAATATATTTCAGCTTTCGGTAACAGCCTATGTATCAATAACAAAGGAAAGTAAAATGCCTTACGTCAATATCAAAATTACCCGTGAAGGGGCTACCGCAGAACAGAAAAAACAGTTGATCGCTGGTGTAACTCAACTGTTGGTTGACACGCTAGGTAAAAATCCGGCCACAACCGTGGTAGTGATCGATGAAGTAGAAACCGATAACTGGGGCATCGGCGGTAAATGTGTCACCGATCTACGGGCGTCAGCCAAATAGCTTTCCCTCATCAATAATCGGGAAGCAGTAGGTTTCCCGATCTCGATCATAAAATAATTAAAACGTCGTTTTATTTATATTGACTCAATTCTCCCTTGCGTTGAGACTGGATATATTTCGCATCAACCCTATTTATTCATTGTTCAGCCGGGGATTATCATGAATCGTAAAAACCTTGCCGTGATCGGCGAATGTATGATCGAACTGTCGCAGAAAGGCGCAGACCTCAGCCGCGGATTCGGCGGCGACACTCTGAATACCGCAGTCTATATTGCTCGCCAAGTGCCTGAGCAGGAACTGAGCGTGCATTATGTCACCGCACTGGGCACCGACAGTTTCAGCCGGGAAATGCTTCAAACCTGGCAGCAGGAACAGGTGAAAACCGATCTGACTCAGCAATTGGAAAACAAACTGCCAGGGTTGTATGTGATCGAAACCGACGAAACCGGCGAGCGAACCTTCTATTACTGGCGTAATGATGCCGCAGCCCGTTACTGGCTGGATAGCCCGCAGGCAGAGAGCCTGTGCGCGCAGCTGGCACAGTTTGATTACATTTATCTGAGTGGCATCAGCGTTGCTATCCTTAACCCCTCAAGCAGGGAGAAGCTGCTGAACTTGCTGCGCCAATGCCGTGCTCACGGTGGCAAGGTGATTTTCGACAATAACTACCGTCCACGACTGTGGCAAAACCGTGACGAAACCCAGCAAGCCTACCGTGATATCCTTTCATGCACCGATATTGCCTTCCTCACGCTGGATGACGAAGATTTACTGTGGGGTAAACAGCCCGTTGAGCAGGTCGTTAACCGCACACGGGATTTTGGTGTCAGTGAGATCGTGATTAAGCGTGGGGCAGACTCCTGCCTGGTATTCAGTGCAGATGGGGCAATCCACGACGTGCCCGCCGTCAAATTGCCCAAAGAGAAAGTGATCGATACCACGGCAGCAGGCGATTCATTCAGCGCAGGCTATCTGGCTGTGCGCCTGACCGGCGGTGACGAAACCAGTGCGGCTAAACGCGGCCACCTGACCGCCAGTACGGTGATCCAATACCGTGGTGCCATCATCCCACGAGACGCGATGCCGAAGTAATCCAACGCTGATAAAAGCAAAAGGCCAGCGGCAATGCTGGCCTTTTTATTGGGCTCGATAGGGCAATTTCGTACCCTATCGATTTCAAGTTGCAGGTAGACTGCAACTTGAAGGACTAAGAGTATTTAGCCTGCAACCGCGATGCGTTTCATATCGGTCATATAGCCACGCAGCTTGCGGCCAACAGATTCGATTGGGTGGTTACGCACCGCTTCATTCACATCGCGCAGTTGCGCGTTGTCAACAGTGGTTCCTGCAACGGACTTACCCAGATCGCCAGCCTGCAGCGTAGTCATGAACTCTTTCAGCAGCGGTACTGCAGCATAAGAGAACAGATAGTTACCGTATTCGGCGGTATCAGAAATAACCACGTTCATTTCATACAGACGCTTACGCGCAATGGTGTTTGCAATCAGCGGCAGCTCGTGCAGAGATTCGTAATATGCAGACTCTTCGATAATGCCGGAATCCACCATGGTTTCGAACGCCAGCTCAACGCCCGCTTTCACCATCGCGACCATCAGAACGCCGTTGTCGAAGTATTCCTGCTCGCTGATTTTCCCTGCGAACTGTGGTGCATTTTCAAAGGCAGTTTTACCGGTCTCTTCACGCCAGGTCAGCAATTTCACATCGTCTGCTGCCCAGTCTGCCATCATACCGCTGGAGAATTCGCCAGAGATGATGTCGTCCATGTGTTTTTGGAACAGCGGAGCCATGATGCCTTTCAATTGCTCAGACAGAGCGTATGCACGCAGCTTCGCTGGATTGGACAGGCGATCCATCATCAGGGTGATCCCACCCTGCTTCAGTGCTTCAGTGATAGTTTCCCAGCCAAACTGAATCAGTTTCTCTGCGTAAGCGGCATCGGTACCTTCAGATACCAGTTTGTCGAAGCACAGCAAAGAACCGGCCTGTAACATACCGCACAGAATGGTTTGCTCGCCCATCAGGTCAGATTTCACTTCTGCTACGAAAGAAGACTCCAGTACACCCGCACGGTGGCCACCGGTGGCGGCTGCCCACGCCTTGGCGATCGCCATACCTTCACCTTTTGGATCGTTTTCCGGGTGAACAGCGATCAGCGTCGGTACACCAAAACCGCGTTTGTATTCTTCACGTACTTCGGTACCTGGGCACTTAGGCGCAACCATCACCACGGTGATGTCTTTACGGATCTGCTCGCCGACTTCAACAATGTTAAAGCCATGGGAGTACCCCAGCGCTGCACCATCTTTCATCAACGGCTGGACGGCGCGAACAACGGAGGTATGCTGCTTGTCCGGCGTCAGGTTAACAACCAGATCGGCCTGTGGGATCAGCTCTTCGTAAGTACCTACCTTGAAACCGTTCTCGGTTGCTTTACGCCATGAAGCACGTTTCTCATCAATGGCTTCTTTGCGCAATGCATAGGCAATATCCAAGCCAGAGTCGCGCATATTCAGACCCTGGTTTAAACCCTGCGCACCACAGCCGACAATCACCACTTTTTTCCCTTTCAGGTAACCGGCTTCATCTGCAAACTCGTCACGCGCCATGAAACGGCACTTACCCAATTGCGCCAACTGCTGACGCAGGTTTAATGTGTTGAAATAGTTAGCCATGGTGGTACTCCAGTAAGATGTTATGTCTAGCAAAATTATTTTCACCCCGCCCTGTCTGTGCGGGATCCGTTGAACTCAATGTATAACAGGAATTGCGTTGCTTAAATTGATATATTACGAATGTGATATTGCAATTTATGCAACACTTCGCTGCGAGCGTACTAATATGGATTTGCGTGATCTCAAACTGTTCCTGCATCTTGCTGAAAGCCATCACTTTGGCCGCACTGCCAAAGCCATGCACGTCAGCCCTTCGACGCTTTCCCGCCAGATCCAACGGCTCGAAGAAATTCTTGGGCAACCGCTGTTTCTGCGCGATAACCGCACCGTACAACTCACCGATGCCGGTGAACAACTGAAAGTCTTCGCTCAACAAACGCTGCTGCAATATCAGCAGTTGAAGCATGCGCTTGGTCAACATGGGCCATCTCTTAGCGGCGAGCTGCG
Organism: Serratia aquatilis; assembly: GCF_044865145.1. NCBI lineage: Bacteria > Pseudomonadati > Pseudomonadota > Gammaproteobacteria > Enterobacterales > Yersiniaceae > Serratia > Serratia aquatilis. The sequence goes on from NZ_CP173186.1 coordinate 5,181,048, forward strand.
CCTGTTCTGCTCGGTTACCGCCGCTTACAGCCATCTGCCGCCGATCCTCGACCGTTTCCGCGCCCAGCATCCGTTGGTGGAAATCAAACTGACTACGGGCGATGCTGCCGATGCGGTAGACAAGGTGCAGTCCAATGAGGCCGATCTCGGTATCGCCGGTAGGCCGGAAACACTACCCAACAGCGTGGCTTTCACCCAGATCGGTGAGATCCCATTGGTGCTGATTGCTCCTGCCCTACCATGTGCGGTGCGTACCCAGGCTTTTGCCGAACAACCCGACTGGGCCAATATGCCATTTATTCTGCCGGAGCATGGCCCATCTCGAAAACGCATCGAGTTATGGTTCCGCCGCCAGCGCATCACTAACCCGTTAATCTACGCCACGGTCAGCGGGCATGAAGCGATCGTCTCAATGGTAGCCTTGGGCTGCGGCATCGCACTGATCCCCAGCGTAGTGGTAGACAACAGCCCGGAGCCGGTACGTAACCGCATCTGCCAATTGGAGAATATTTCCATGGTCGAGCCATTTGAACTGGGCGTATGCGTGCAGAAAAAACGCCTCAACGAACCGCTGATCGAGGCATTCTGGCATTTACTATGAACGAAATGCCATTTCGTTATGAACTCCATTAACTCATTCATTAAAAACTGAAAATACCCTATGGATTTCGAGTCACAGCTAGGCGGCCAGCGTGCTCATCCCCAGTCACTTACTTAAGTAAGTGACTGGGGTGAGTAAGCGCAGCCAACAACGCTGTGGTTTGAAAGACGACGGGTATTCATAAATCTTGCGGGTCAACCTGCTTCATCGCCTCAACCTGCATCAACCAGTGGTAAAGCGGTTCCAACTGCTGAAAGCTCTGGGCCAACAAGGTTACCAGATTGGCACTGAAGAGTTTTTCCACTTCACTGTCGGTAACCATTACCGCAAAGGATTTGCGGTTGTACCAGGTGGCAATATCTGCCGCCTGTTCCTTCACCAACGGGCGCTTGTAGCTCTCGCCCACCAGTTCGAACGGCGCACGGCAGCAAGCCGCAATCTCTAAAAACTGATGTGGCCTGTGCTGCAGGGTATGGCGAAATAAATCCATCGTGGCCTTGTTTGCGCTGTAATACCCCAGGCCATAGCGCAGCATGTCTGGCCCCAGTTCAAAGAAGTACACCGGCGCATCTTTCCAATCCTTGCTTGGCCGCTTGAAGGTTAACCACATGCGGCTGCGGTAACGAGATTTATCATGCGAAAATCGCGTGTCGCGATGAATACGCGACAGCGTTTTGCCGATTGCCGGGCGAGTCTCGAACTGTGGATCAATCGTTAGCATCACCGGGCTCAGCGCATCCACCAGCGAACGAAAAGGCGTTAACAACTCACGGTCATACACCGCACGATTGGCGTCAAACCACGCTTTGTCGTTCTCGATCCGTACCTGCTGAAGAAAATTCAACCCTTTCTGACTGAAGCCGGAACACTGACTCACGATACGCTGTCCTTTTCGCTGCGTTCATCCCTGCAAGAAGAAACGGAATGCCGGGTTATTGGTTTCATCATGGCAATCATAACCTAGCGCGGTAAGGTGCTGCTCAAACTCGGGTTCGGTCTGCGAAAGCTCAAAGCCCGCCAGTACGCGGCCAAAGTCGGTGCCGTGACTGCGGTAATGGAACAGGGAAATATTCCAGTGAGTGCCCAGCGTTTGCAGGAACTTGAGCAATGCCCCCGGCGACTCTGGGAATTCAAAGCTATACAGCCGCTCCCGTAACGGTTTAGAAGGCCGCCCGCCGACCATATAGCGCACGTGAAGTTTCGCCATCTCGTCGTCAGACAGATCCACCACCTGATAACCACCGTTGTTCAATTGATCGATGATTTCCAACCGTTCGGTATGGCCTCTACTCAGACGCACGCCAACAAAGATGCAGGCGCTGTCCGCATCCGCATAACGGTAGTTAAACTCGGTTACCGACCGCCCGCCCAGCAATTGGCAGAACTTCAGGAAGCTGCCCTTCTGTTCCGGTATGGTCACCGCCAGCAGCGCTTCCCGTTGTTCCCCCAATTCACAGCGTTCGGAAACATAACGCAAACCGTGGAAATTCACATTCGCACCGGAAAGGATATGTGCCAACCTTTCGCCACGGATGTTGTGCTGCTGCACATATTTCTTCAACCCCGCCAGCGCCAATGCACCTGAAGGCTCAGCAATAGCACGTACATCTTCGAATAGGTCTTTCACCGCGGCGCAAATCGCGTCACTATCCACAGTGATTACGTCATCCAGATACTCGCGGCACAGGCGGAAGGTTTCGTCACCAATGCGTTTCACCGCCACACCTTCGGCAAACAGCCCAACGCGAGCCAGATCGACAGGGTGCCCGGCATCCAACGCGGCACGCAGACAAGCCGAATCTTCGGCTTCTACACCAATCACTTTGATTTGCGGCATCAGTTGCTTGATCAGTACCGCCACCCCTGCCGCCAGACCACCACCCCCGACCGGAACAAAAACGCGATCCAGATGTGCATCCTGCTGTAACAGTTCCATCGCCAGCGTACCCTGCCCGGCAATCACCGCTGGATGATCAAACGGTGGTACAAAAGTCATGCCCTGTTGCCGTGAAAGTTCGATTGCCTTGGCCTTGGCTTCGTCGAAGTTTGCACCGTGCAGCAACACCTCACCGCCAAAACCGCGCACTGCGTCTATTTTGATATCCGCAGTAGACACCGGCATCACGATCAGGGTTTTGATCCCCAACCGGTTGCCGGAAAGCGCCACGCCTTGTGCATGATTACCGGCTGAAGCGGTGATTACGCCACGTGCTTTCTGCTCTTCATCCAGGCTGGCGATCATCGCGTAAGCACCGCGCAGTTTGAAGCTGTGAACCGGCTGACGATCTTCGCGTTTCACCAGGATCGTATTGCCGAGACGCGAAGAGATCTTGTCCATCGCCTCTAACGGGGTGACCTGAGCCACCTCGTAAACCGGCGAGCGGAGCACCGCTCGCAAATATTCCGCGCCACAGGGGGCGTCGGGTAGGGGTTGCGATACTGCCATTATGCTTAGCCTCCCAGCTTGCTCTTGTCGCGCACCGCGCCTTTATCGGCACTGGTCGCCAATGTGGCATAGGCACGCAGCGCGTAAGATACCTGACGCTCACGCGCTTTCGGCGTCCATGCAGCGTCTCCACGAGCCAATTCCGCTTCACGACGCGCAGCCAATACACTCTCTGGCACATCCAGCACCATACTGCGCTTAGGGATATCGATATCGATCATATCGCCTTCTTCGATCAGCGCTATCAGACCACCGCTAGCCGCTTCAGGAGAAACGTGGCCAATCGACAGACCAGAAGTACCACCAGAGAAGCGACCATCGGTGATCAATGCACAGGCCTTACCCAACCCCATTGATTTCAGATAAGTAGTTGGATACAGCATTTCCTGCATGCCTGGCCCACCTTTTGGCCCTTCGTAACGGATCACCACTACGTCGCCTGCCACCACTTTGCCACCCAGGATCGCCTCAACGGCCGTATCCTGGCTCTCGTAAACTTTCGCAGGCCCACGGAAGGTCAGGTTATCTTTATCAACACCGGCGGTTTTGACGATGCTGCCATCTTCTGCCATGTTGCCGTACAGCACCGCCAGGCCACCTTCAAGGCTGAAGGCATTTTCCAAAGATCGGATACAGCCTTCGGCGCGGTCGTTGTCCAAAGAGTCCCAACGGCAATCCTGTGAGAATGCCTGCGTGGTGCGGATCCCTGCTGGACCGGCGCGGAACATCTTTTTCACCGCCTCGTCGTTGGTCAGCATGATGTCGTATTTTTCCAACGTCTCGGTCAGTTTCATCCCCAGGATGTTGTCAACGTTGCGATTCATCAAACCGGCGCGATCCAGCTCACCAAGAATAGCCAGCACGCCACCAGCACGGTGTACGTCTTCCATATGGTATTTCTGGGTGCTTGGCGCCACTTTACACAGGTGCGGGACCTTGCGGGAAAGACGGTCAATATCCGCCATGGTGAAGTCGACTTCACCTTCCTGCGCCGCCGCCAGTAGGTGAAGAACGGTGTTGGTTGAACCGCCCATCGCAATATCCAGCGTCATGGCATTTTCAAATGCAGCCTTGTTGGCGATGTTGCGTGGCAGCGCACTTTCATCATCCTGCTCATAGTAACGCTTGGTGAGCTCAACAATGCGTTTCCCGGCATTCAGGAACAGGTCTTTACGATCGGCATGGGTTGCCAGCAATGAACCATTGCCCGGTTGTGACAAGCCCAAGGCTTCTGTCAGGCAGTTCATTGAGTTGGCAGTAAACATGCCAGAACAAGAACCGCAGGTCGGGCAGGCGGAACGTTCGATCTGCGCACTGTCAGCGTCGCTGACGTTAGGGTTCGCCCCCTGGATCATCGCGTCGATCAGGTCCAGTTTGATGATTTTATCGGAAAGCTTGGTTTTACCCGCTTCCATTGGACCACCGGAAACAAAGATCACCGGGATATTCAGGCGCAATGACGCCATCAGCATCCCTGGGGTGATTTTGTCGCAGTTAGAAATACAAACCATCGCATCGGCACAGTGAGCATTCACCATGTATTCTACCGAGTCGGCGATCAGTTCGCGTGACGGCAGGGAATAGAGCATACCGCCGTGGCCCATGGCGATACCGTCATCCACCGCAATAGTATTGAACTCTTTGGCAACGCCGCCGGAGGCTTCTATCTGTTCTGCAACCAACTTGCCCAGATCGCGCAGGTGCACGTGGCCCGGAACGAACTGGGTAAAGGAGTTGACCACCGCAATAATCGGTTTGCCGAAATCGTCGTCGGTCATCCCGGTTGCGCGCCATAATGCGCGGGCACCCGCCATATTGCGGCCATGTGTAGTGGTGGCGGAACGGTACTTAGGCATGCTCTTTTTACTCCAAATATAGTCATTTTGCAGGTGGTGAACGAACCGCCCGCTTGTACGTGTCTGTCGTTACTCCCCTGAGGGTTTCAAGCTGCTGCGTGAAAGACGACGGGTCGAGTTGTTATTGATTGACCGGATCCAACCAGCCGTATTTGTCTTCGGTCTTGCCGGTGAACAGGCCAAAGAACGCCTGTTGGATCTGCTTGGTGATAGGACCGCACTTGCCGATACCCACCTGAATGCCATCAACGCTGCGCACAGGGGTGATTTCTGCTGCGGTACCAGACATGAATACTTCGTCTGCCAGGTAAAGAGACTCACGGGAAAGTACCTGTTCACGCACTTCAAAGCCCATATCCTTCGCCAGCTTGATGATCGCATCGCGGGTAATGCCCGGCAGTGCAGACGAGGTAAACGGCGGCGTAAACAATACACCATCTTTCACTTCAAACAGGTTCTCGCCTGCCCCTTCAGAGATATAGCCATGAACATCCAGAGCAATCCCTTCCTGATAACCGTGGCGGCGCGCTTCGCTTCCCACCAGCAATGAGGAGAGATAGTTACCACCGGCTTTAGCCGCGGTAGGGATGGTGTTAGGTGCAACACGTTGCCACGAAGAAACCATCGCATCGATGCCTTGCTCCAGCGCTTCTTCACCCAGATAAGCGCCCCAAGGAAACGCAGCGATAATCACGTCGGTTTTATAACCAGCAGGCGGATTGACCCCCATACCCACGTCCCCAATAAACACCAGAGGACGAATATAGGCGCTGACCAGATTGTTTTTACGCAGCGTAGCGCGGCACGCTTCCATCAGTTCATCAACACTTTGCGCCACTGGCATGCGGTAGATTTTTGCCGAATCATGCAGACGCTGCATGTGTTCACGGTGGCGGAAGACAACCGGGCCCTTATGAGAGTCGTAGCAACGCACGCCTTCAAATACCGACGTTCCATAGTGCAGCGCATGCGACATAACGTGCACCTTGGCATCGGCCCAAGGAACCATCTCACCATTGAACCAAATATAATCGGCTTTCTTCGTCATTATTCTGTTCCTTTTTGCGCAGTCAGGCGCGTATTTGTTGTGAGGCTAGCTGTTGGATCTCGACGCGGGAGACATCCATCAACTTACTTAACTGGGATGACAGCAAATCCACCGAGCGCTGGCTGGCAACGGTCAATTCAATATTAATATCGTCAGCGTTGATACCCGTCGCCATATTCATAGCACAGACCTGGAAGCCACGGTGGCGTACAACACGCAATACGCGTTCTAACATTTCAGGACGGAAGCGGGCCTGGATCGAGAGTTGATGCTGCATCATGATACTTTCTCCAACATGGTTTCGTTACCTGCGCCTGGTGGCACCAGCGGCCAGACGTTCTCAAGTTCATCTATGGAAACATGGAGCAGGTACGGCCCTTCGCTGTTGAGCAATGCATCGAGCGCATCTGCGACCTGATCTTTACGGGTAATACGCTGGCCGGGAATACCGAATGCACTGGCCAATATCAGAAAATCGGGGTTATCGGAGAGATTGGTTTCACTGTAACGCCCATCAAAAAACAACTGCTGCCACTGGCGAACCATGCCTAAGCGCTGGTTATCCAGTAAAACGATCTTAAGCGGTAACTGTTTTCGTTTTATGGTGCCCAATTCCTGAACATTCATCATAAAGGAACCGTCCCCAGAGACACAGATCACTTTATCTTCGGGCCGTGCCATCTGGGCCCCGACCGCTGCGGGAATGCCGAACCCCATCGTACCTAACCCACTGGAAGTAATAAAATTTTCCGGGCGTTCAAAAATCATGTGCTGAGCAGCCCACATCTGGTGCTGGCCCACATCAGTAGTCACTACGGTATTGGCAGGCTTCCGTTCTGAGAGTTGTTTAAGCAACAGGGGAGCATAGATAGGTTGGCCAGGGTGATCATAGCGCCAAGGGTGAAGCTCTTTCAATTCGGCAACACGCTGCAGCCAAGCGGCGATATTCAATGGTTGCTGCAGTGCTGGCAGCAGCTTTTTCAAATCTCCCTGCAGAGCAACATGCGCCTGGCGTAGTTTACTCATCTCTGCCGGGTCAATATCCATGTGGATAACTTTGGCCTCAGGCGCAAAAGCATTCAATCTGCCGGTTACACGATCATCAAAACGCGCACCAACGGCAATTAACAGGTCACACTCCTGTACCGCAAAGTTGGCCGCTTTAGTGCCGTGCATCCCCAACATGCCAAGATAGTACGGATGATTGGCGTCTGGAGCGCCTAAACCTTTCAGCGTAGCCACCGTTGGTATCTGCGTCGTCGCGATAAAATCGCGCAATCCTGCCACTGCTTGCGCCATCCCAGCGCCACCTCCGACGTAAAGCATCGGTTTTTTCGCCTGGGCCAGCAGTTGTTTCGCCGCTGCCAGCTCAGCCACCGGATGCTCCAGTTCATTCTCCACCGGCTGCAAGTGAGGGGGTAAATCTCCCTCGGCCAGTTGGATGTCTTTCGGGATATCGATCAATACCGGGCCAGGACGGCCACTGGTAGCAATGGCGAAAGCCTCTGCCATAATCCCTGGCAACGCTTCCAGCGACTCGACCAGGAAACTGTGTTTGGTACAGGCCAGAGAGAGGCCAAGGACATCGATCTCCTGAAAAGCATCAGTGCCAATCAACTGTGATCCGACCTGCCCGGTGATAGCGACTACAGGCACCGAATCCAGCAATGCATCCGCCAGCCCGGTGATCAGATTGGTTGCTCCCGGACCCGAAGTAGCGATACAGACGCCTACTTTACCGCTCGAGCGAGCGTAACCGATGGCAGCAATCGCCGCCCCCTGCTCATGGCGGCACAGCAGGTGTTCTACTCCCCCGTCATACAACGCATCGTAGACCGGCATGATTGCGCCCCCCGGATACCCGAATACGGTATCAACTCCCTGCGCACGCAACGCTTGAACTACCCACTGAGCACCATTCATTGTTATTCCCCCGCCTTATTGCGGGATTTGCAGGTTTTTATTCCGTTACTCATTCTCTGCTCCTCAATTCACTTTTCCTTTGCATAAAAAAACCCCCGGACCTGACGGTGCGGGGGTTTTTTTGCGATTCCGGCTTGTTTTTTAAGCCTTTCTTCGTCCAAGTGCAGCCCCGCACGGTGGGATAATAATCACCACCACGCTAATCACGACTAGGCTAATCACTTGGGCTAGGGCTTTCATAATAGAGTTGTTCACTGTGCTCATTCCGAACTAATACCTACAGAGTTACCATAGCTGTATGTGGTATGACAACATTTTTTTGTACTAATTTTCATCATGCACTGGTCATACCTCAATTAATATTCATTTAATTCAATCAGTAACATGAGTGAGTGGTATTTTGCATTAACTAACCTTACTTTCACTCTGGTACTCCTCTCGGCGAAAACCCGGTCCCACCACCACCAACCTATCACCAAGGCATCATCGCCATTGCCACCTCGTAATTTTGCCTCAGATGCTCAACACCTACAGCTTTGTTATCCCTGTTAATGAGCATGGCGAAAAAATGCGTTCCAGCTCGAAATTTATACTTAACCTTATGAAATAAAATTCTTTTAACTGGCTATCATTGCGCAAGTTAGCCATTCACCAGGCGCAGATATCAACCAAATACCGCATTATCGAGACTTCGGTAAGGAGAGTAATATGTCACTGGCGGTAATCTACACACGCGCCACGATCGGCGTGCAGGCCCCCTCGGTCACGGTAGAAGTTCATATCAGCAATGGATTACCCGGGCTCACGCTGGTCGGTCTACCTGAAACTACGGTAAAAGAAGCGCGAGATCGGGTGCGTAGTGCCTTGATCAACAATGGGTTCACCTTCCCAGCCAAGCGGATCACTGTCAATCTGGCCCCGGCGGATTTGCCCAAAGAAGGCGGACGCTATGATTTGCCTATTGCGCTCGCCATTCTCGCGGCCTCTGAACAGATCCCCGCAAATCAGTTGGCCCGCTATGAGTTCCTCGGTGAGTTGGCGCTTTCCGGTGCACTGAGAGCGGTCAACGGAGCTATTCCGGCAGCAATAGCTGCAACTGAGGCAAAGCGTGAACTCATTCTGGCCACCGCAAACGGCCCAGAAGCGGGGCTACTCCCCCAAAGCACGGCTCGGGTAGCGAGCCACTTACTGGAAGTCTGCGCATACTTGCAAGGCAAAGGTGAACTACCTGTTGCTGCCGCGCCTCCCGCAGTTGAAGCACTAATGGAAACCGCTGATCTGCAGGAAATCATCGGCCAGGAGCAAGCCAAAAGAGCACTGGAAATTGCCGCAGCAGGCGGCCATAACCTGTTACTGCTTGGCCCTCCCGGTACCGGCAAAACTATGTTGGCCAGTCGCCTTAACGGTTTGTTACCACCATTGAGCGACCAGGAAGCCTTGGAAAGCGTCGCTGTTGCCAGCTTATCGCATCACCCGGATGAGAAATTACCGTGGCGTCAGCGACCATTTCGTGCCCCGCACCACAGTGCATCCATGGCGGCCTTGGTAGGTGGGGGATCTTTACCTCGGCCCGGGGAGATCTCGATGGCGCATAATGGGGTGCTGTTTCTCGACGAATTACCCGAGTTTGAACGGCGAGTTCTGGACGCACTACGCGAACCGTTGGAGTCCGGCGAAATCGTCATTTCAAGAGCCAGCGCCAAAGTTCGCTTTCCCGCCAGGGTACAGTTAATTGCGGCGATGAACCCAAGCCCCACGGGACACTATCAGGGAATACACAACCGGACACCGCCACAGCAGGTTTTGCGCTACCTGGGGCGCCTCTCTGGCCCATTTCTCGATCGGTTTGACTTGTCGATTGAAGTTCCGTTATTACCCCCTGGGATGCTCAGTAAACAACACCATCCTGGAGAAAGCACCTTACAGGTTCGTGAAAGGGTACTGAAGGCGCGTGAACGGCAACTGGAGCGCGCAGGAAAGATAAATGCGCTGTTGAATAACCGGGAGGTGGATCGGGATTGCCATCTACCAGCGGTAGATGCGGATTTCCTGGAGGAAACCCTGAGTAAACTGGGGTTATCAGTTCGAGCCTGGCATCGTATTCTGAAAGTAGCACGTACGCTGGCTGATTTAGCCGGGGAAAAAAATATCGCTAAACGTCATCTCAGCGAGGCTCTCAGCTACCGCTGTATGGATCGCCTTTTACTGCAATTACACCGCAGCCTGGAGTAAAAATGGGGCCCAAAGGCCCCATGGTGATCAATCGTCACTTTCCGTGTAATCTTCTACTACGTCAGCCTGAGGCTTACCGCCTGACAGCGTATGGAATTTTTTCGGGCGGCGAGTCCGCGCCAGATATTTAGACCATACCTTCTCTTGCTCTGTAACTGGCTCACGTTCACCTCGGCACACAGCAACGAACAGTTGTTCTTCTTCCGTAGCTGGCTGACGTTTACCTGCATCCAGCTCGTTGAATGCATAACCGAAACGCTCTAGCAATTGTGCTTCTTTAATGGTGAAATCGCCGTGACGGGAGAACCCGCGAGGATAATGTTTATTATCAAAAAACCGATTGGTCGTGATGAAGCTATCCGCCATCTGACACGCTCCTAATTCTCTCATGGCCGTGCTGTTTATGGCGCGGAGTATTAGATAGGCTTGACACCGTGTAAAACAAAACATTTAAATCTTAACGACAAATAATTTTGGAGATTGGTGTGGATACCGAATTACTGAAAACCTTTTTGGAGGTCAGTAGAACGCGTCACTTTGGCAGAGCGGCGGAATCACTGTACTTAACGCAATCTGCGGTAAGTTTCCGCATCCGCCAACTTGAAAATCAACTAGGTGCAAGTTTATTCACCCGCCACCGCAATAACATTCGCCTAACGCCTGCCGGGGAACGACTGTTACCTTATGCAGAAAGTCTGATGCATACTTGGCAATTGGCAAAAAAGGATGTGGTGCGGTCGCTACAGCTTACAGAGCTTTCAATCGGTGCCACGGCTTCGCTATGGGAGGCTTATCTGACGCCCTGGTTGCAGTCTCTTTACCAGCAACGGGAATCGCTGCAGATTGAGGCAAGAGTTGCGCTGCGTCATTCGTTGGTGAAGCAGTTGCATGAAAGACAGCTCGATTTGCTCATTACTACCGAGCCTCCAAAAATGGATGAGTTGGCAAGCCAACCATTGGGTAATTTCTCTTTGCGGTTGTTTTCATCAACATTACGCGACCAAGAAGCCCCGATGCCTTATGTCAAACTGGAATGGGGTGCCGACTTTCACCCACAGGAAAGCCGTATGTTGGAAAGCGATAGCATGCCAGTATTGACGACCACCTCGGCACATCTGACGCGACAATTGCTGGAAACAACCGGCGGCTGTGCTTTTTTACCCAGCCAATGGGAAAAAGAGTACCCACAGCTGAACGCCGTAAAAGATGTGCAACCCATCATTCGTCCACTATATGCCGTCTGGCTGCAAAACAGCGATCAGCAGCCATTAATCCGTCAGTTGCTGAAAATCCCTTTGAATACCGCAACCTGAACCACTAGGACGGCTTTAGATCTGGGCGGCCTGGTCCTTCCCTTCTCCTTTGCCAGAAGGCGCTCATCGCCTTCTGGAGGCCGATAAAGCAGAACAAAAGAATGCCAATGACAATTTTTGTCCACCAGGAGCTGAGCGAACCGTCGAAAGTGATGTAACTCTGGATTAATCCTTGAATCAATACGCCAAACAAAGTCCCTAATATGGTGCCCACCCCACCGGTCAATAGCGTTCCCCCGATCACAACCGCCGCAATGGCATCCAATTCAACACCGCTCGCTGCCAACGCGTAACCAGCTGAGGTATATAGCGAAAAAACAATACCCGAGAGTGCCGCCAGTGTGCTGGAAAGCATGTAGATTGATACCGTGGTACGCCGCACCGGTACCCCCATTAGTGCAGCAGAAACCGGGTTGCCACCAACCGCATAGACGTTATGGCCAAAGCGTGTACGATGCGCCAGGATCATCCCCATCGCCACCACAAGTAACATCACCAGCGCCAGTAAGGTAAACCTCCCTCCACCAGGCACTTTCCAGGCATAGTTGGCTAATGTGGCATACAGTGGATGATCGATTGGAAGCGACTCTTCCGAAACGATAAAACTCATACCCCGCACGAAGAACATACCTGCGAGCGTAATGATGAATGCCGGGAGTTTTAGTGCATCAATAATCCAACCCATCAACGCGCCAAATGATGCGCCCATCAGCAAGGCAATGACAAATGCATAACCTGGTGCAATACCATAAGTACCGATCAGTTTCGCCAGCAACACACCGGTAAAGGCAATCACCGAACCCACTGACAGGTCAATCCCGCCAGAGAGGATCACAAAAGTCATACCTACAGCAACAATACCCAGAAAAGCGTTATCGGTAAGAAGGTCACACCAGACACGGGTTGATGAAAAGCTTGGGAATTGGCTCAGGCAAAAAGCGTAGCCAAACAGAAATACAGCAATAGTGATTAACAGCGGCAGATTACGTTTCATCATGGTTTTCGTCTCCAGCCAAGCCGGTGTAATGAAACGCTCGGTGATTGCATCATCAATACGGCTAAAACCACCACCGCTTTAAGTACCAGGTTAAACTCTGGTTTGTAGCCCGAAAGCAGAATTCCGGTATTCATGCCTTGAATGATTAGCGCCCCCACGACCGAAAGCAGAAGATTAAAACGGCCGCCCAACAGCGATCCACCGCCAATGACTACCGCCAGAATCGCATCCAGTTCCAACCATAACCCAGCATTGTTGGCATCTGCTCCTCGGATATCCGCCGTGACGATAACCCCGGCGACAGAAGCACACAGGCCACAAACGACATACACAGAAACGATCACCCACCGAGTACTGATGCCTGCATATCGAGCAGAACGCAAGTTGATACCAACCGCTTCAATAAACAATCCCAATGCGGTTTTACGCGTCAGAAGCCAAATCAGTAGCGGCATAGTGGCCGCAATGATCACCGGCATCGGGAGGTACATCAGCGCGCCACTGCCAAGCTTTGCCAGCCCTTGATTCTCGAAGGTGACAATTTGCCCTTCAGTAATCAGTTGGGCAATACCACGCCCGGCAACCATCAGCATCAAGGTAGCCACAATCGGTTGTATCTGTAGCACTGCCACCAAAAAACCGTTCCACAAGCCACACAAGGCACCGACCGCCAACGAAGCCCCTAATACATAAATCAGCGGGTATCCTGCACTGGTCAGGGTTGCGGCGGTTGCGCCAGAGATGGCCATTACCGCACCGACAGAAAGATCTATCCCGCCGGTCGCAATGACCAATGTCATTCCCAGCGCAAGTATTGCCACGGGTGCGCCGCGATTAAAAATATCAATGATGCTGCCAAAAAGGCGGCCATCCTGAATGTGGATCGAAAAGAAATGGGGAGAAACAACACTGTTGATGAGTAAAATAGCCATCAACGCAGCCAACTGTGTTGAACCGGTGGGCATTACCCACCTGACTTTGCGCGCTCCATTGGTCATTGGAAAACCCCTGTTCATCCTGCCCCCTGTTGCACTGCAATAGCCTGCATAATAGCGGGAACCGTAATAGCATCATGCTCAAGCTGAGCCACATGCTTTCTATCGCGTAATACCACTATCCGATCGGCATACCCGGCCAATTCTTCCAGTTCGGAAGAGATAACCAGTAACGCTAATCCCTCACTACACAAGCGTTCAATCAGACGGATAATTTCGGCATGAGCCCCAACATCAATACCGCGCGTTGGCTCATCGAGTATCAGAAAGCGGGGTTTAGTCGCTAACCAACGCGACAGCAGCACTTTCTGCTGATTTCCCCCAGAGAGATATTGGATCTGCTGCTCTGTCCCTGGCGTTCGGATAGCCAAAAGCTTAATAAACTCTTCTGCTATCCTGGTCTGCTCTTGCAACGGTATAGGTTTCAACCAGCCCCGCTGCGCCTGCAACGCCAGAATGATGTTTTCCCTTACTGTGGCGGCTCCCACAATACCGTCAGTCTTACGATCTTCCGGGCAATAACCGAACCCTAAACTTGCCGCTTTGCGCGGGCTCTGGATGTGTGCGGGTTTACCTTCCACTTTTGCCGAGCCTTTGTCCCTAGCTTTAATGCCGAATATCAATTGTGCCGTCTCGGTTCGCCCTGAACCCAATAAACCAGCCAGACCCACTATCTCCCCTGGCCGCAAAACCAAGTCAAAAGGCTCAACCATACCGCGCCTGCCATAGCCACTGAACTCCACTAATGGCGATGCCTGCGTAGCCTTATGTTCAGCACGTTTCAGCAGAGTTTCATCGAAACTATGCCCCAGCATCATCTGCACTAACTCCAGCCTCGGTAATTCGGCAGTGATACGTGTGCCCACCAACTTGCCATTACGTAGTACCGTAATACGATCGCTGATGCGATAAACCTGCTCAAGAAAATGGGTGACAAAGATCATCCCCATTCCTTGAGAACGGAGCTGGCTCATAATATCCAGCAGCATGGTGACTTCCTTGGCATCCAAACTGGCGGTGGGTTCATCCAGAATCAATACTTTGGCAGAGAGATCAACTGCACGGGCAATAGCCACAATTTGCTGAATAGCAATCGAGTAGTTACCCAACGGTTGGCTGACATCTAACTGTAAACCATAGCCTTCCAGCAGTTTGTGAGCCTTACGCAACATGGTGCTTTGGTCGACAAGACCAAAACGAGTTGGCTCGCGACCGATGAAAAGATTGGCGGCTACCGAGATATTTGGCAGCAAGTTAACTTCTTGGTACACAGTACCAATACCTAATGATTGCGCCTGAGCAGTGCTCTGTGGCGCAATCGCTTTGCCTTCTAACCTGACTTCACCCGCAGAGCGTTGGTAAACACCCGTTAGCGCTTTAATCAGCGTAGATTTCCCGGCACCATTTTCTCCCAGGAGCGCCACTACTTCACCGCACCCTAGTGTGAAATCAACCTGATCCAGCGCCTTTACGCCGGGAAACTCAACGGATAATCCGCTTATTGTCAACAACGCTGCCTGAGGTGTAGCCATCATCGGTTCCGCCTGTTGCTTATCAATATCCCATATTCTTCTTCATCTCAAACTCCTGCTTGGCAGTATCAGGCAGCAGCAGTTTCGATTCGGTTTGAATAAATTTTGGCGGTTGAGTCCCCTCTTTCTTCAGGGCCAGCAAGGCATCAAATGCTGGACCTGCCATATCTGGTGTCAGTTCGACCGTGGCATTTGCCTCACCGTTCATCATCGCTTTGAAGATATCGGGTACGCCATCGATAGAAACCACTTTGATTTGCGAACCGGGCTTGAGACCTGCCTCCTTGATGGCCTGAATAGCACCAATTGCCATATCATCGTTATGTGAATAAACAGCACAGATGTTTTTGCCGTTCTGTTCAGCCTTGATGAAGCTCTCCATCACTTCTTTACCCTTACTGCGAGTAAAATCTCCAGACTGCGAACGCACAATTTTGACGTTTTCAGCAGCAGCAATACCTTCTGCAAAACCTTTCTTGCGGTTGATGGCCACGCTGGCTCCCACTGTGCCCTGCAGTTCAACAACATTACAGGGTTTGCCGGCCACATCTTTGACCAACCAGTCTCCTGCAACTTTCCCTTCATGCACGCTGTCAGATGCCACTACAGAGGTATAAAGTGTTGGATCATTCACCTCGATCATACGATCTAACAGAAATACTGGAATTTTAGCTTCTTTCGCTTCTTGTAATACCGGAGCCCAACCGGTCGCCACAACTGGCGCAATAAAAATGGCATCAACTCCTTGCGCAATAAAAGATCTTACAGCCTTGATCTGATTTTCCTGTTTTTGTTGCGCATCAGCGATTTTTAACGTAATACCACGCTTTTCTGCCTCCTGTTTTGCCACTTTGGTTTCTGCTGAACGCCACCCTGATTCAGAACCAATCTGGGAAAAGCCGACAACTAACGGGGCAGCCTGAGCCACTCCCATCAGCACACCGCCTATAGCGGCCGTTAACAGTAAACGTTTATACATGTTTTCTCCTCGCTCAACCCTGGTTGTAAGAAACCGTGGCCGAGATGGCTGTTATGTGTTCACTTTAATGAAACGTGCCCCACAGAGACTTGGGTGCTAATAAGATGTAACTGAAATTCAGACTAGAATGATGAGCGGTATCACAGCGCGGGATTACAACCATTTTGTACATGGATACAGCTAGAAAAGTCTAAATTGGGAACGATTTTGGTAGGAGTTTCAGGCAAGTTTTATAGAAAAAATGAATATGAGATAAATATTTAAAGCAAAAAAAAACCCTTTGCATCAGCAAAGGGTTTTAAATTTATGGCAGGGGCGGAGAGACTCGAACTCCCAACACCCGGTTTTGGAGACCGGTGCTCTACCAATTGAACTACGCCCCTAAATAGGGTGGCGGAACGGACGGGGCTCGAACCCGCGACCCCCTGCGTGACAGGCAGGTATTCTAACCAACTGAACTACCGCTCCACCGATTCTTTTACGTTGCATCTTTCGATGCCGGCAAAACCGCTCTTGGCGATCCTGCTCATTACCAGGTGTCACTCTGATAACGTTGTTTGATGCCTGGCAGTGTCCTACTCTCGCATGGGGAGACCCCACACTACCATCGGCGCTACGGCGTTTCACTTCTGAGTTCGGCATGGGATCAGGTGGGACCACCGCGCTATGGCCGCCAGGCAAATTCGTTTCATTCCAACCGCTTCACGCTCACTCGCGTACAGCCATCAGAACCAATCTGGGAACTTCGCTGAAAATCTTTCTCTCTCAAATACAAAACACCTTCGGTGTTGTAAGGTTAAGCCTCACGGATCATTAGTACTGGTTAGCTCAATGCATCGCTGCACTTACACACCCAGCCTATCAACGTCTTAGTCTTAAACGTTCCTTCAGGGACCTTAAAGGCCCAGGGAAGACTCATCTCGAGGCAAGTTTCGCGCTTAGATGCTTTCAGCGCTTATCTTTTCCGCACTTAGCTACCGGGCAGTGCCATTGGCATGACAACCCGAACACCAGTGGTGCGTTCACTCCGGTCCTCTCGTACTAGGAGCAACCCCTCTCAATCTTCCAACGCCCACGGCAGATAGGGACCGAACTGTCTCACGACGTTCTAAACCCAGCTCGCGTACCACTTTAAATGGCGAACAGCCATACCCTTGGGACCTACTTCAGCCCCAGGATGTGATGAGCCGACATCGAGGTGCCAAACACCGCCGTCGATATGAACTCTTGGGCGGTATCAGCCTGTTATCCCCGGAGTACCTTTTATCCGTTGAGCGATGGCCCTTCCATTCAGAACCACCGGATCACTAAGACCTACTTTCGTACCTGCTCGAGCCGTCACTCTCGCAGTCAAGCTAGCTTATGCCTTTGCACTAACCTCACGATGTCCGACCGTGATTAGCTAACCTTCGTGCTCCTCCGTTACTCTTTGGGAGGAGACCGCCCCAGTCAAACTACCCACCAGACACTGTCCTCACCCCGGATTACGGGGCCGAGTTAGAACATCAAACATTAAAGGGTGGTATTTCAAGGTTGGCTCCATGCAGACTGGCGTCCACACTTCAAAGCCTCCCACCTATCCTACACATCAAGGCTCAATGTTCAGTGTCAAGCTATAGTAAAGGTTCACGGGGTCTTTCCGTCTTGCCGCGGGTACACTGCATCTTCACAGCGAGTTCAATTTCACTGAGTCTCGGGTGGAGACAGCCTGGCCATCATTACGCCATTCGTGCAGGTCGGAACTTACCCGACAAGGAATTTCGCTACCTTAGGACCGTTATAGTTACGGCCGCCGTTTACTGGGGCTTCGATCAAGAGCTTCGCGTTGCCGCTAACCCCATCAATTAACCTTCCAGCACCGGGCAGGCGTCACACCGTATACGTCCACTTTCGTGTTTGCACAGTGCTGTGTTTTTATTAAACAGTTGCAGCCAGCTGGTATCTGCGACTGGCTTCAGCTCCGAGAGCAAGTCTCTTCACCTACGCGCCAGCGTGCCTTCTCCCGAAGTTACGGCACCATTTTGCCTAGTTCCTTCACCCGAGTTCTCTCAAGCGCCTGAGTATTCTCTACCTGACCACCTGTGTCGGTTTGGGGTACGATTTGATGTTACCTGATGCTTAGAGGCTTTTCCTGGAAGCTTGGCATCAACCACTTCGCCACCGTAGTGACTCGTCATCACGCCTCAGGGTTGATATGCAACCGGATTTACCAGGTCACACCCCCTACACGCTTAAACCGGGACAACCGTCGCCCGGCTAGCCTAGCCTTCTCCGTCCCCCCTTCGCAGTAACACCGAGTACAGGAATATTAACCTGTTTCCCATCGACTACGCCTTTCGGCCTCGCCTTAGGGGTCGACTCACCCTGCCCCGATTAACGTTGGACAGGAACCCTTGGTCTTCCGGCGAGCGGGCTTTTCACCCGCTTTATCGTTACTTATGTCAGCATTCGCACTTCTGATACCTCCAGCAGACCTCACAGTCCACCTTCAACGGCTTACAGAACGCTCCCCTACCCAACAACGCCTAAGCGTCGCTGCCGCAGCTTCGGTGCATGGTTTAGCCCCGTTACATCTTCCGCGCAGGCCGACTCGACCAGTGAGCTATTACGCTTTCTTTAAATGATGGCTGCTTCTAAGCCAACATCCTGGCTGTCTATGCCTTCCCACATCGTTTCCCACTTAACCATGACTTTGGGACCTTAGCTGGCGGTCTGGGTTGTTTCCCTCTTCACGACGGACGTTAGCACCCGCCGTGTGTCTCCCGTGATAACATTCTTCGGTATTCGGAGTTTGCATCGGGTTGGTAAGCCGGGATGGCCCCCTAGCCGAAACAGTGCTCTACCCCCGAAGATGAGTTCACGAGGCGCTACCTAAATAGCTTTCGGGGAGAACCAGCTATCTCCCGGTTTGATTGGCCTTTCACCCCCAGCCACAAGTCATCCGCTAATTTTTCAACATTAGTCGGTTCGGTCCTCCAGTTAGTGTTACCCAACCTTCAACCTGCCCATGGCTAGATCACCGGGTTTCGGGTCTATACCTTGCAACTATTCGCCCAGTTAAGACTCGGTTTCCCTACGGCTCCCCTATACGGTTAACCTTGCTACAAAATATAAGTCGCTGACCCATTATACAAAAGGTACGCAGTCACCCCCATTAAGAAGGCTCCCACTGCTTGTACGTACACGGTTTCAGGTTCTATTTCACTCCCCTCGCCGGGGTTCTTTTCGCCTTTCCCTCACGGTACTGGTTCACTATCGGTCAGTCAGGAGTATTTAGCCTTGGAGGATGGTCCCCCCATATTCAGACAGGATGTCACGTGTCCCGCCCTACTCATCGAACTCACAGGATGTGCATTTTAGTGTACGGGGCTATCACCCTTTACTGCGCGACTTTCCAGACGCTTCCACTAACACACACCCTGATTCAGGTTCTGGGCTGTTCCCCGTTCGCTCGCCGCTACTGGGGGAATCTCGGTTGATTTCTTTTCCTCGGGGTACTTAGATGTTTCAGTTCCCCCGGTTCGCCTCGTTAAGCTATGTATTCACTTAACGATAGTGCAACGAATTGCACTGGGTTTCCCCATTCGGGTATTGCCGGTTGTAACGCTTCATATCAGCTTACCGACACTTATCGCAGATTAGCACGCCCTTCATCGCCTCTGACTGCCTAGGCATCCACCGTGTACGCTTAGTCACTTAACCTCACAACCCGAAGGTGTCTTTCGACGCACTTCGTGCTGTAAACATTTGAGAGACTCTCTGACAGGTTAGTTCTTATCTCAATAGTTCTACGGAGAGATAAGTTTCAGCTGTCAGGTTTCAATTTTCAGCTTGTTCCAGATTGTTAAAGAGCAAAATACTTCGCAGCATACTGTTGCCAGTACACTCTGAAGTATTATCAAGGACTATATGGTGGAGCTAAGCGGGATCGAACCGCTGACCTCCTGCGTGCAAGGCAGGCGCTCTCCCAGCTGAGCTATAGCCCCATACGTCCGTGCAGATACCTTTGATTACCACTCGTAAAAGAGTTAATTCTTTCTCAGACAAGGCGCGATCTCGCGACGCATATTGAAATATGCGAGTGAGGAAGCAACGCAGTATGAGGAAGAATTTGGTAGGCCTGAGTGGACTTGAACCACCGACCTCACCCTTATCAGGGGTGCGCTCTAACCACCTGAGCTACAAGCCTATAAAGGTATTTCTGCTCGTTACTTTTTCATCAGACAATCTGTGTGGACACTGCACTCAACTGCATATCTTTAGGTAAGGAGGTGATCCAACCGCAGGTTCCCCTACGGTTACCTTGTTACGACTTCACCCCAGTCATGAATCACAAAGTGGTAAGCGCCCTCCCGAAGGTTAAGCTACCTACTTCTTTTGCAACCCACTCCCATGGTGTGACGGGCGGTGTGTACAAGGCCCGGGAACGTATTCACCGTAGCATTCTGATCTACGATTACTAGCGATTCCGACTTCACGGAGTCGAGTTGCAGACTCCGATCCGGACTACGACATACTTTATGAGGTCCGCTTGCTCTCGCGAGGTCGCTTCTCTTTGTATATGCCATTGTAGCACGTGTGTAGCCCTACTCGTAAGGGCCATGATGACTTGACGTCATCCCCACCTTCCTCCGGTTTATCACCGGCAGTCTCCTTTGAGTTCCCACCATCACGTGCTGGCAACAAAGGATAAGGGTTGCGCTCGTTGCGGGACTTAACCCAACATTTCACAACACGAGCTGACGACAGCCATGCAGCACCTGTCTCACGGTTCCCGAAGGCACTAAGCTATCTCTAGCAAATTCCGTGGATGTCAAGAGTAGGTAAGGTTCTTCGCGTTGCATCGAATTAAACCACATGCTCCACCGCTTGTGCGGGCCCCCGTCAATTCATTTGAGTTTTAACCTTGCGGCCGTACTCCCCAGGCGGTCGACTTAACGCGTTAGCTCCGGAAGCCACGCCTCAAGGGCACAACCTCCAAGTCGACATCGTTTACAGCGTGGACTACCAGGGTATCTAATCCTGTTTGCTCCCCACGCTTTCGCACCTGAGCGTCAGTCTTTGTCCAGGGGGCCGCCTTCGCCACCGGTATTCCTCCAGATCTCTACGCATTTCACCGCTACACCTGGAATTCTACCCCCCTCTACAAGACTCTAGCTTGCCAGTTTCAAATGCAGTTCCCAAGTTAAGCTCGGGGATTTCACATCTGACTTAACAAACCGCCTGCGTGCGCTTTACGCCCAGTAATTCCGATTAACGCTTGCACCCTCCGTATTACCGCGGCTGCTGGCACGGAGTTAGCCGGTGCTTCTTCTGCGAGTAACGTCAATGAATGGTGCTATTAACACCAAACCCTTCCTCCTCGCTGAAAGTGCTTTACAACCCGAAGGCCTTCTTCACACACGCGGCATGGCTGCATCAGGCTTGCGCCCATTGTGCAATATTCCCCACTGCTGCCTCCCGTAGGAGTCTGGACCGTGTCTCAGTTCCAGTGTGGCTGGTCATCCTCTCAGACCAGCTAGGGATCGTCGCCTAGGTGAGCCATTACCCCACCTACTAGCTAATCCCATCTGGGCACATCCGATGGTGTGAGGCCCGAAGGTCCCCCACTTTGGTCCGAAGACGTTATGCGGTATTAGCCACCGTTTCCAGTAGTTATCCCCCTCCATCGGGCAGTTTCCCAGACATTACTCACCCGTCCGCCGCTCGCCGGCAAAGTAGCAAGCTACTTTCCGCTGCCGCTCGACTTGCATGTGTTAGGCCTGCCGCCAGCGTTCAATCTGAGCCATGATCAAACTCTTCAATTAAAAGCTTGATTTGCTGCAACTCGTGCAGCGATGCTCGAAAATTAACTTTCGTAATAATTCATTCGCATGAATTACTGCTTGGTCACTCTTCAAGACTTGATATTTTTTTGCTGCCTAAGCAGCTGGATATCGTCTTGTGAGTGCCCACACAGATTGTCTGATAAATTGTTAAAGAGCGTCGGTTACCGTTATGTTTCTCGGTAACGCGGGAGGCAGATAATACGCTTTCCCGCTGAAGAGTCAAGCCTTTTTCTTATTAAGAAGTGGTGTTTTCACCGGCTTGCTGCTTCTTGGCTGGGCGACTTGTCAGTCGTTGTTCCCGGTCAGTGGAGGCGCATTATAGGGAGTTCTGAGAACGCCGCAACCCCTAATTTCAATTTTTTTTCTGACCGTCGAATGTTTAATCAAAAGCCACTTAAATCGGTAGTTTTTTCAACGAATTAAAGCCATAGCCCTGTAATACGGGTAAAAGAGCATCAGTGGCATCATTTAATGCCATGCAATACGCCAGATTCTCTTCCTGAGATGAGATCAGGTTTTCCTGTGTAGAGATAAGCCAGGCAGCACGGCGCGCTATAGCCGCCCCGGAATCAACCAGACGCGTCCCTTCAGGTAACACTTGCATCAATTCTTCAGACAATAAAGGAAAGTGGGTACACCCAAGGACTACCGTGTCTGGTGGCTCGCGCATGTTCAGCCAAGGTTGCAGTATTCTCTTCAGTGTTGCCAGCGGTACCGCTTCGCCATGCAACTTGGCTTCCGCCAGTTCTACCAATTCAGAAGAACCAAGCAGTTCAATCTTGCAATCCGCTGCGAAGCGTTCAATCAGCTCACGGGTATATGTACGCTGGACCGTGCCACGCGTTGCCAATAATCCAACAGTGCCATTAGCCGTGAGTTTAGCCGCGGGCTTGATAGCAGGCACCACACCCACGACCGGAAAAACAAAACGCTCACGCAGTGCGGGCAAAGATACGGTGCTAGCGGTATTACAGGCAATGATGACAAGCGCAAGAGGGTGGCACTGCTGAACGGCGCTGACAATTTCCAGTACGCGCCCAATGATAAACTCTTCGGATTTCTCGCCGTAAGGGAATGCCACGTTATCGAAAGCATAGATATAGTGGAGATCCGGCAGTAATTGCCGAACCTCCTTATATACGGAGAGGCCACCAACACCGGAATCAAATACCAGCACTGTTGGCCGCAGAGTCGCAGCGGATTTAGAAGGTATAGCTTCCAGTGAGGTAGTATTCTCTTCCTGGAGTGACATAGCCATAAGCTGTCTCATAATCTTTATCAAACAGGTTGGCGATTCTACCACGAACTGTAAGATGAGATGTGACAGGATACGAAACTGCAAGATCCCACAGACTCACTCCCCCCAATTTCAGAGTCCGAGTCTGATAACCGCTGTAATCGCGATCGTATCGCTCCCCCAGATATTGGTACGTTACCGCCCAATCAAGATCATAGAGCTGCCAGTCCAGTTGATATTTTACCTGTTGCTTGGAACGTCGCAGCAGGATCTCGTTGGTTTGAGCATTACGCGGATCAACATAGTCATAGCTGATTTGGTGAGTTAGCGGGCCGGTATCAAATGAAGCGCTGGCTTCAATGCCTTTAATCGTTGCCTGACCGACGTTGTAATAAGAGGAGCCGGATCCACTGTAAATGTAGTCAATAAGATTATCGATATCGTTGCGATAACCCGTAATGCGCCAGCTCACCGAGCCGGTTAGCCCTTCAACCCCACCCTCCCACTGTTTACTCTCTTCCGGCTTCAGATTCGGATTACCGGCAAAGCGCCCGTATTGTTGCCCAAGGTTGGGCGCCTTGAACGCAGTACCATAAGAAGCAATGGCACGATATCCTGCAATAAACTCCCAGGCAGCGCTGGTTTGCCAAGTGTCATGCCAGCCGAAGGTAGAGTTATCATCACCGCGCACGGCCCCTTCCAGAGTGAAAGCGTCAAATTGCTGTTGTGCCGTGAGATAAAGCCCGGTATTGCGCTGGCTCTTGCTGTCACTGATATACGCCGTGCCGGGCTCCAATGTCTGCTCCTGCCAATCGACGCCCGTACTGATACTACCTTGGCCAACCCGGAAGTTATTACCCCATTGCACATTATATTGTGTGGTGTCATCGAGAGTGGAAGACGTGGCATAACGACCATATTTGGGATCATAGTTGTAGTCTTTGCTGTGGGCATAGCCAGCGGTCAACTGTGTCGCATAAATTCCTTCACGATATTGCAGACCGCTGTCCCAAGACTGGCTATATAGCTGGCGAGTGTCTGGCAATGCGTCGGGATGCTGAGGATCCTGAAAGTTATAGTTACCATCATACCCGGTGCGATTATCGTAACCATAGCCACGAACAAAAGCGCCCAACTGCTCGGTAAACTGATGTTGCAGTTCGCCATACAACGACTTGCTCATAAAGCCATCGCGATCGGGCTGGGCCGGATTACCAAAACTGTCCGGCAGGTTCGCCACCACATCATAACCTTTGGTATAGGTGTAGTTACCCGCGATGGTCGCAATGGTGCTCTCGCCCAACTGTTGCTGGGTTGCGCCGTCATAGGCCTGATAACCATTGGAGCCTATACCGGCTGAAAGCGTGGTGCCATTCTTTTCTCGCCGGGTAATAATGTTGATGACCCCACCAAGAGCATCTGAGCCATATACCGCAGAACGAGCGCCACGGATATACTCAACCCGTTGTACCAGGGAAATCGGGATCTGACTCAAATCTGAGGAACCACTGAGCCCAGCCTGATTAAGGCGAACACCATCAACCAACAGCAGCACATGCCGGGATTCAGTACCGCGGACGAACACGGCGGAACTCTGCCCCAACCCGCCATTTTGGGAAATATCGACACCCGGCAAACGGCGCATAACATCAACCACACTTTTAGCCTGCCAGCGATCGATATCATAACGCGTCACTACAGAAGTGGGAGCCAGAACGGAAGATACCGGCTGAGGAAAGCGGTTGGCGGTCACCACCAGCTTATCGTGGTTATTAGTGGAGGTGTTGTCTTGCGCCCAGCCAGAAAATGCCGTCACGGAGGAAACCACCGCCAGCAGTGTATTTTTTATCATTGTCATTACGAAAAGCATCCAAACTTAATTGGCGGATGCCGCAGGCCCATAGTCGATAATTCGCGACGGCGATGGATATTGCGACGTACACCGGCAGGTTTTCGGGCTTGGGATTTGCAGGTTGCCATTAGCAAAGCGCACCGGGCGATGACTTCCCATCCAGCAGTGGACAGTGTCTGCATCATTTAACGTTGAGAAATGGGTGAGGCCTATTCCATGTTAAGACGCTATCGCCGTGACTTCCCCTTACCGCTGCGCGTCAGCTCCAGATTTGCACTGGATTCCCTTTTCACTCGCTGCTTGAGGCCGGACGGCAATGCTACGATCAATGAAAATAGATATCCAGACCTCCAATGCAGTTACCACGGTTCGGCACAACAAAACTGGACTTCACAGGCCGAATCCCTACAATTCCCCGCAGATCAAATTTGCCTGACGAGAAGAACATGACACCCGAGATTTTGCCTATTGAACGCTACGACGAACAACTGGCAGAGAAAACTGCCCGTCTGAAGACGATGATGTCACCGTTCACGGCTCCAGAGCCGGAGGTGTTCCGCTCGCAGGTTGAACACTACCGTATGCGTGCTGAGTTTCGCATTTGGCATGATGAAGATGATATGTACCACATCATGTTCGATCAGCAGACGAAACAGCGCATCCGCGTTAACACTTTCCCGGCCGCCAGCAAACTGATTAACCAATTGATGAGCGCGCTGATGACTGCCATCAGGCCAAATCCCACGCTGCGCCATAAACTGTTTCAGATTGACTATCTATCGACGCAGAGCGGAAAAATCATGGCCTCTCTGCTATACCATCGCAAGCTGGACGACCAGTGGTTACGGGAGGCTACCGCACTACGTGATGCATTGCGTGCTCAAGGCTTCGATCTGCATCTGATTGGTCGTGCGTCGAAAATGAAAATTCTGCTAGACCAGGACCATGTTGATGAAGTGCTACAGGTGGGTGGCCGCGACATGATTTACCGCCAGGTAGAAAACAGTTTCACCCAGCCAAACGCCGGGATGAACGTGAAAATGCTAGAATGGGCTTTGGCGGTAACCCAAGGTTCAAAAGGCGACCTGCTGGAGTTGTATTGCGGTAATGGTAACTTTTCTCTGGCTCTGGCACGCAACTTCGAGCGAGTGTTGGCCACTGAGATCGCCAAACCTTCGGTGGCGGCAGCACAATACAATATCGCGGCCAATCATATCGACAACGTACAGATTATACGTATGGCTGCGGAAGAGTTTACACAGGCAATGAACGGCGTTCGTGAGTTTAACCGCCTGCAAGGCATAGACCTGAGTAGCTATAACTGTGAGACAATTTTCGTCGATCCTCCGCGCAGTGGATTAGATGACGAAACGGTGAAGATGGTACAGGCTTACCCACGTATCCTTTATATTTCCTGCAATCCTGAAACACTATGTGCCAACCTGAGCACATTGCAGGTAACCCATAAAATCACCCGGCTGGCGCTGTTCGATCAGTTTCCCTACACCCATCATATGGAATGCGGTGTGTTGCTGGAGAAGTTTGCTTAACCGATTGGGGTAAAAGGTGGGCGCGAGGCACCCACCTTATTGTCTTATTGCAAAGGGCTTTCAACCAGCGCTTTACGCGCCTTCAGCTTCAGACCAATCCAGAATACCAGTGCCACACTGATGATCGCCGGCAGGAAATTAGAACCAATCTGTGGATATTCCACACGCACGTAAGCACTGAATGCCAGGATCCCCAACAGGAAGCAGGCAGCGACCAGTTTTGGCATACCGTCAGACATTGGCTGATTAAGATAGCGCTGATGCAGGCAATACGCCGCCAGCGCCAAAGCAATCAGCGGGAAGATCGAAAACGGCACCACCGAGCTGAACAGCGCGGCGAAAGAGCCGTTAATTGACAGGCCAGCAATAAATGCCAGCAGTAAAGTTCCATTCTCACGGCCTGGTTTTTCCATCACTTTCACCTTTCTAAACGTGGGATACAGATGCTTTCTCTTGTTCACGGCGATACCAGTAATAAGCCCCTTTGGAAATCATCCGCAACTGCAAGACTAAACGCTCTTCAAGCTGCCTCCGTTGCTCAATATCAACATCCAACGCTTCGGCACCGGCACTGAACACAATGGTCACCATGGCTTCCGCCTGCGCTTCGGTAAAGCTGCGCGGCATATGGTTTTCCAGTTCAAGATAATCTGCCAGTTCAGCGATAAAATGTTGAATTTCTCGAGCTACCGCTGCACGGAATGCAGCGGAGGTTCCGGAACGCTCGCGTAATAATAACCGGAAGGCATTGGGATTATTACCGATAAACTCCATAAAGGTAGAAACCGACGTTCGGATCACACTCCCACCTTTGGCAATCCGCTGACGTGCCTGCCGCATCAACTGGCGCAGCATCAAACCGCTCTCGTCCACCATAGTGAGGCCGAGTTCATCCACATCGCGAAAATGACGATAAAATGAAGTGGGCGCAATACCCGCTTCACGTGAGACTTCGCGCAGGCTCAGGCTGGCAAAACTGCGTTCAGCACTGAGTTGGCTGAAGGCCGCTTCAATCAGGGAACGACGCGTCCGTTCTTTTTGTTGTGCTCTGACGCCCATTTGCATATCCGGATAACTTCCCTTCTTTCAGTCTAACGCCGCAGAACTGGCAATATAGCAAATTTATTGCAACAGCATTTGTGCAAACGCGCCTTGTCACAGTTCCGTATAACGTTGGTTGCGCTTCGCCCCAAAAAACCTAATGGTCATTGGGCTCACAACCCGAAGGTGTTAAGATACCGTTGTAAATTTGTATAAAGACAGGTCTCTCCACATGCAACAGCACTATCAATTTGACGCAATTGTTATTGGCTCGGGCCCTGGTGGTGAAGGTGCCGCCATGGGGCTGGTGAAACAAGGTCTCCGCGTAGCGGTGATTGAACGGTACAATAGCGTGGGTGGCGGTTGTACCCACTGGGGAACCATCCCCTCGAAAGCCCTCCGCCACGCCGTCAGCCGCATCATCGAATTCAATCAGAACCCACTTTACAACAACTCCCGCACTCTCAGCGCCACCTTCCCCGATATTTTACGCCACGCTGATAGCGTTATTAATCAGCAGACGCGTATGCGCCAAGGGTTTTACGAACGTAACCAATGCAAACTGTTTGCCGGTGATGCCCACTTTATCGACGCCAATACCGTCAGCGTGAAGTATAGGGATAACACTCAGGATACGATCCGCGCCGACCATATCATCATCGCCTGCGGTTCGCGTCCATACCACCCAAGCGGCGTTGATTTTAAGCATCCGCGCATCTATGACAGTGACTCCATTCTTGAACTGAACCACGAACCGCGCCATGTGATTATCTATGGTGCTGGGGTGATTGGCTGTGAATACGCGTCGATCTTCCGTGGATTGAACGTCAAAGTGGATTTGATTAACACCCGCGATCGTCTACTGGCCTTCCTCGATCAAGAAATGTCAGACTCCTTGTCTTACCATTTCTGGAATAACGGGGTGGTGATACGCCACAACGAAGAGTTCGAGAAGATCGAAGGCACGGATGACGGTGTTATTGTTCACCTTAAATCCGGCAAAAAGGTGAAGGCCGATTGTCTGCTTTACGCCAATGGCCGTACCGGTAATACCGATTCGTTACGTCTGGATAATGTCGGCCTGGAAGCCGATAGCCGGGGCCTACTCAAGGTCAACAGCATGTATCAAACCGCCGTCGCACACATCTATGCTGTTGGCGACGTAATCGGCTACCCGAGCCTGGCTTCAGCGGCTTACGATCAAGGGCGCATTGCCGCACGGGCGATTTCCGCAGGCGAAAGTAGCGGGCATCTGATCGAGGATATTCCAACCGGTATTTACACCATTCCGGAAATCAGCTCCGTCGGCAAAACCGAACAAGAGTTGACCGCAATGAAAGTTCCCTATGAAGTGGGCCGCGCTCAGTTCAAACATCTGGCACGAGCGCAAATTGCTGGTGTGAACGTTGGCAGCCTGAAGATCCTGTTCCACCGTGAAACGCTGCAGATCCTTGGGATCCACTGCTTTGGTGAACGTGCGGCAGAGATCATCCACATTGGCCAAGCGATCATGGAACAGAAAGGTGAAGGCAATACTATCGAGTATTTCGTTAATACTACCTTCAATTATCCGACCATGGCAGAAGCTTACCGTGTTGCCGCGCTCAACGGATTAAACCGCCTGTTTTAAGTCCATGCCCATGTCATTCTGCATGTGCTCACGGATCGCCTCAGCCAACTGCTCGTAGCGGCTACGCAGCGGGGAGCCGGGGCGATACACCAGAGCAATGGTACGCTTCGGTTCCGGTTTGTAGCAATCCAGGTAGGAGACGCCATCGCGTTCACGTTCACGCGGTACGGCAAGCGCTGGCAACAACGTGATCCCACTGCCTGCTGCGACCATGTTGCGCAACGTTTCCAGGCTGGTTGCACGGAAATGGGTGTCTTCATCAGCGCCGGCCTGGAAGCAGAAGCCCAGAGCCTGGTCACGTAAGCAGTGCCCATCCTCTAACATCAACAGTTTTTCTCCGGCCAGATCAGACATCGCCACACGATCGCGGTGCGCCCATGGATGATCGGAATACACAGCCAACTTCATCGGCTCATCAAACAATGGCACTTCGATAAACGCTTCGGTTTCTTTCACCAAGGCCAGGATCGCGCAATCCAACTTGCCGCTATCGAGTTGTGCCAATAACTGGTGGGTTTGTGCTTCATGCAGATACATTTCCAGCTTGGGGAACGTTTTATGCAGCGTTGGGATAATTTGCGGCAGTAGATAAGGCGCGACGGTGGGGATCAGACCGATATGCAGAGGGCCGGACATCTCCTCACCCTGCTGGCTTGCCATTTCCTTGAGGACTTTAACTTCGCGCAGCACAGTTTTCGCCTGTTCCACCAGCAATAAACCCGCTTGAGTGAACAACACTTTACGGCTGGTTCGCTCGAGCAACATCACACCCAACTCGTCTTCCAGCTTGCGGATCTGCCCACTCAGTGTGGGCTGGCTGACATGGCACGAATCGGCAGCACGCCGAAAATGGCGGTGCTCGGCCAAGGCGACCAGGTACTCTAAATCACGAATATTCATTGTTGTCCTCTATACCATGATAGCTCATGACGATAGATAAGATAGCAATGAGTGATTAGAACTATCAACCCCCAGCGTGAATAATGCTCATCAACGAAATGGCACATCACCAGCGCTAGAAATTTATTTTCCTAATTAAGGGGTTAATCAATGTTTACCAGTCAAGAAGGCAAAAAAGTCCCTCAAGTTACTTTCCACACCCGCCAAGGTGACCAGTGGATTGATGTAACTACTGACGATCTGTTTAAAGACAAAAACGTTATCGTTTTCTCTTTACCAGGCGCATTTACCCCAACCTGTTCTTCCAGCCACTTGCCACGCTATAACGAACTGGCCGGCGTGTTCAAACAACACGGCGTCGACAGCATCCTGTGTGTTTCCGTAAACGACACCTTTGTGATGAATGCCTGGAAAGCAGACCAACACGCCGAAAATATTACCTTCGTACCTGATGGCAACGGTGAATTCACCAAAGGCATGAACATGCTGGTCGAGAAAGCCGATTTAGGTTTTGGTCCACGTTCATGGCGTTACTCGATGTTGGTGCGTAATGGCGTAGTGGAAAAAATGTTTGTAGAACCAAACAAGCCGGGTGACCCGTTTGAAGTGTCTGATGCAGACACCATGCTGAAATACCTGGCCCCCGAGTTCAAAGTACAAGAATCGGTTTCCCTGTTTACCAAACCAGGCTGTCCGTTCTGTGCCAAAGCGAAACAGATGTTGCAAGAACGTGGCATCCAATATGAAGAGATCATGTTGGGTAAAGATGCGACAACGGTCAGTCTGCGAGCTGTCAGCGGCCGCGCTACCGTACCGCAGGTGTTCATCGGTGGCCGCCATATTGGTGGCAGCGATGACTTGGAAACCTTTCTGTCGGCCTGAATGATAAAAAACACCCAATGAATTTTATAGGCGGTTAAACCTTCCGCCGTTTGAAAAACAGAGGGGAATAAACATCAACCTTTGGCGGGCCAAGCCCGCCCTTTTTTAAACACCAGGGTCTGCAAATCAAGAGGTATTCAGGAGCGGATATGAAACAGTTAAATGTCGATGTCGCCGTTATCGGTGGCGGTACTGCCGGTCTGGGCGCTTATCGCGCAGCCAAACTTTCTACCCCCAGCGTGGTGATGATCGAGGGGGGACCTTTTGGCACCACCTGCGCACGTGTTGGTTGCATGCCCTCCAAATTACTGATTGCCGCAGCAGAAGCCGTGCATCAGCTCGAACGAGCTCCGGGGTTTGGCGTGTATTCATCCGGCAAAACAGTCATCAATGGCCGCGAAGTGATGGATCGCGTCAAACGCGAACGCGATCGTTTTGTCGGCTTTGTACTGGAAGGTGTCGAAAGCATTCCTGCAACGGACAAAATTCAGGGTTACGCCCGTTTCATTGACGACAATACCCTGCAGGTTGACGATCATACACGCATCGTGGCGCAGCGGATTGTGATTGCCACCGGTTCACGCCCAAGCTGGCCTGCAGCTTGGAACGAACTGGGGGATCGTTTGATCATCAATGATGATGTTTTTAATTGGGATGAACTTCCCCAGTCTGTTGCAGTTTTCGGCCCCGGTGTGATTGGGCTGGAACTGGGGCAAGCCCTGCATCGTCTCGGTGTTGAGACAAAGGTTTTTGGTGTGGGTGGTGCCGTTGGCCCACTGACCGACAGTACCGTTCGCAAATATGCCGCGCAAAAGCTGGGTGAGGAGTTCTATCTCGACCCAGACGCCAAAGTAGACATCATGCAGCGTGAAGGTGACAAGGTTTATATCCGCTATCAGGACCGGCAAGGCCAAACCCAGGAAACCATGGTGGATTATGTGCTTGCTGCCACGGGCCGTCGGCCAAATGTGGACAAACTGGGGCTGGAAAATACCAACCTGCAGCTCGATGCCAAAGGCGTTCCACATGCCGATCGTCTCACCATGCAGACTAGCGTAGCGCATATTTTCATTGCCGGAGATGCCAGCAACCAGTTGCCACTGTTGCATGAAGCCAGCGATCAGGCACGCATTGCCGGGCAAAATGCCGGTAGCTTCCCGGAAATTAACCCGGGCCTGCGCCGTAGCGCAATTTCTGTGGTGTTCTCAGACCCGCAGATCGCCATGGTCGGTTCCACCTTCCGTGAACTGAATCAGAAATTCAGTGCCTGTGGCTGTTTTGAAGTTGGCGAGGTGTCGTTTGAAAATCAGGGCCGTTCCCGCGTGATGCTGCGTAACAAGGGCCTGCTGCACGTCTACGGCGAACAGGGTACAGGCCGTTTCCTTGGGGCTGAAATGATTGGCCCAGAAGTGGAACACATCGCTCATCTGCTGGCCTGGGCGCATCAGCAACAGATGACCATCAACCAGATGCTGGATATGCCGTTCTACCACCCGGTGATCGAAGAAGGCTTGCGTACCGCGCTGCGCGATCTGCAAGCCAAACTCAAGCTGGGGGAGTCAGAGGCGGAACGCTGCCAGCGCTGCCCTGGTGAATAAATATTCATCTCTGCAAAACATCAGACCGGGCCGCTGTGCCCGGTTTTTGCGTAATACACCCCAAACTGGTGCTACGCCTAACGCCAGAGCAGCATCGGCGTTTGCCAATCAACGCCATGGAGGAAGGTGTCAGCCTGAACCGCTACCTGTGTGCCCGGCTCAATCAGGGCCGAGTAAGTTCAGCCCTGTTAAAACGCTATCACCCCAAACGTTTCTTAGCCTCAGAAATCGCACTTGCGACCTGTTGTGGAGAAACGCCGCCCTTGGCAGCCCTTTTATCCAGGCAGGATTGCAGTGACAATACCGGATAAACATCGTCACCAATCACGCTGTTGAATTTCTGCAGGTCTTCCAACGGCAGGTCTTCCAACGGTTTTCCCTGACGAATTGCTTCAACCACCGCTTCACCAACGATGTGGTGCGCCTCACGGAATGGTACTCCCTTGGCGACCAGATAATCGGCAAGTTCTGTGGCGTTGGCATAACCCTGCTGCGCTGCCTCTTGGCAACGTGAGCGTTTCACCTGAATACCATCGAGTACCAGCGCGGCCATCTGTAGGCAATCCATCCAGGTGTCGAGTGCGTCGAACAACCCTTCTTTGTCTTCCTGCATATCTTTGTTATAGGCCAACGGCAAGCCTTTCAGCGTCATCATCATGCCGGTTAACGCCCCTTGCACGCGGCCAGATTTGCCACGGATCAGCTCCAGCGCATCCGGGTTTTTCTTTTGCGGCATCAGCGATGAACCCGAGGTTACCCGATCCGAAAGTTCGACAAATGCGGCTTCGCCGCTGTTGAAGAAGATCAGGTCTTCGGCGAAACGCGACAGATGCACCATGCTGATGGCGGCATTAGACAGCAGTTCCAGTACGTGGTCGCGGTCAGAAACGCTGTCCAGACTGTTGCGCGTGGCACAAGCAAAACCCAGCCACCCGGCAAGTTGTTCGCGATCGATCGGATACGCCGTGCCCGCAAGGGCACCGCTGCCTAACGGGCTAACATCAAGACGCTTCAGGGTGTCCTGCAGGCGGCTTTCGTCACGCGCCAGCATTTCAACATACGCCATGCACCAGTGGGCAAAAGTCACCGGCTGTGCGCGCTGCAAGTGGGTATAACCGGGCATGACCGCATCCTGATTGGCTTCAGCGGTTTCTACCAACGCCTGCTGCAGTTGTACCAGTGCCTGATGCAGTTCGCTGACCTGATGTTTGCACCACAGTTTCAGATCGGTCGCTACCTGATCGTTACGGCTGCGGCCGGTATGCAGTTTTTTACCCAGATCGCCGACTTTGTCGATCAGTTTCTGTTCTACCCAACTATGAATGTCTTCAGCATCGCTGTTAACAATCGCCTGTGGGTCGGCTCTCACCTCTTCCAACAGCACATTCAATGCCTGCTCAAGCTGCTGTTGCTCCGCAGGCGTCAATACATTGACGGTTACCAGTGCTTTTGACCAGGCGACGGAACCAACAATGTCCTGCTCCGCCAGGCGATAGTCAAAGCGCAGAGAATCATTTAACTGTTTGAACCGCAGGTCTGCCGCCTGACTGAACCTTCCGCCCCAAAGTGCCATAATTTTACTCCTGAATAAGTATGCGAAAGGGCGCAGCATGCTGCACCCCTTTAAACTGACGCTAAACCAAGTTTACTTTTTCTTCTCGTTCAACGCACGGATACGGGAAGAGAGCGAGAACAGACGGATAAAGCCACCAGCATGGCTGTGATCGTAAACTTCGTCTTCGCCAAAGGTAGCAAACTCTTCTGAGTAGAGACTATTGGCAGACTTTTTCTGGATTGCCGTGACTTGGCCTTTGTACAGTTGCAATACCACCTCGCCGTTAACTTCTTCAGCCAGTGCCTGCGCAGAAGCCTGAATGGAGCGACGCAGTGGCGCAAACCAACGGCCATCATAGACTACGTAGGACATTTCCAGGCCCAACTGCTCACGCCATTTAAAACTATCGCGATCCAGGACCAACTGCTCAACACCACGCAGTGCGGCAACCATAATGGTGCCTCCTGGGGTTTCGTAGCAACCACGGGATTTGATGCCAACCAAGCGGTTTTCCACGATATCGATACGGCCAACGCCGTGTTTGGCACCCAGCACGTTCAGGGTTTCCAGACATTTGTACGGGCTCATGGCTTCGCCGTTGACGGCAACAACGCGCCCCTTCTCTACGGTAACTGTTACCTGCTCTGGCTGATCCGGTGCTTGCAGTGGATCGACCGTCCATACCCAGCAATCTTTGTTTGGCGCATTCCACGGGCTCTCAAGCACGCCACCTTCGGTGGAAATGTGCCAGGCGTTTTCGTCACGACTATAGATTTTCTCCAGCGACGCGGTAGTTGGGATATTACGCTCTTTCAGGTAATCCAACAGGGCTTCACGGGAACGCAGGTTCCACTCACGCCAAGGAGCCACCACTTTCAGGTGTGGCGCCAATGCGGTATAGGTAGTTTCAAAACGAACCTGATCGTTGCCTTTACCGGTCGCACCATGGCACAGCGCGTCAGCGCCTACTTTCAATGCCAGCTCAACCTGGGCTTTGGCGATGATCGGACGCGCCATCGATGTACCGAGCAGATAGCTGCCTTCGTACAACGCACCGGTCTGCAGCACCGGGTAAACGTAATCGCGGATAAACTCTTCACGCAGATCGACAACATGACACTCAGAGGCACCGGATTGCAGCGCTTTTTGCTCAACGCCTTCCAGATCGCCGCGCTCCTGACCGATATCCGCTACGAAGGCGACAACCTCGCAACCACCGTAGTTTTCTTTCAGCCATGGAATGATGGCCGAGGTATCCAGGCCACCGGAGTACGCCAGAACGATTTTCTTGATGCCTTTGTTTTGCATTGTATTATTCCTTTTTAATACTAAATTTAAGCGAGGATCCGGGTACCAATCGGCACACCATTAAACAGAGCAGGAAGCTTTTCGGCATTGCGCCAACTGGCGATCTCCACCGGGCGGCCAAGCGTGCGCGCTGCATCCAGTGCCGCATTCACCTTCACCACCATACCATCGGTAATGATACCTTGAGCAATCAGTTGTTCTGCTTTTTGCGCCGTCATTTCCGCTATACGCTGCCCTTTGCCATCGAGAATGCCGCTGACATCCGACAGCAGAATTAAATCTGCCCCTAGCGTAGCCGCCAGCGCCGTCGCCGCCTGATCGGCGTTCACGTTCATCAGTTGACCTTCGGCAGTAATGCCGATGGAACTGATCACGGGCAGATAACCGGCAGCCAACAGGGTATTGAGCAGTGCCGGAGAACCTGGTTGCGCATTGCCTACGTGACCCAAAGCGGGATCCAACTGCGTGACAACAACGCTCCCACCATCGGCAAGGCTGAGCCCAACCGCATCGATTTTATGTTTTACCGCCCACGCCAACAGAGTTTTGTTCGCCGTACCCGCCAAGGCACCCGTTATGATGTCGATCTGATCGGCTGGGGTAACACGCAAACCATTTTTCTTGACGACCGGCAGGGAGAGTTGCTTCATCAACTCGTCCACCACGCAACCGCCACCATGCACGATCACCAGCGGCCGCTGATGTTCCTGGCGATAGATATCCAGCGCGGAAAACAAGCGCTCCAGCGCCTCTTCACTGTCCAGAAGTACGCCACCCAACTTGATAATTAATGGATTCATTGCTGTTTTACTCACACTTGCCCGCCATCTTTCAAGCCGCCGCTTACCGCATCGTTGCAGCTTGGAATCTGTTGGGCAGACATTAGATTAATGACTGGGTTTCCGGGAACCCAAAACGGATGTTCAAGCACTGAACCGCCTGAGCTGCCGCACCTTTCAATAGATTGTCTTCCGCTGCTACCACAATCAGGTGTTCACCCTGCACGGCAAAACCGATATCGCAGAAGGGTAAGCCCACCACTGATTTCAGTGCTGGGACGCCCTTTTCATATATCCGTACCAGCGGTTTTTGGTCGTAGGCCGCATGATATGCCGCAGCAACATCCTGCTCGGTCACCCCGGTTTTCAGGCGGCAGGTGATAGTTTCCAAAATACCACGTGGGAAATTACCCAGATGGGGGGTAAAGATGACCGGTACCCCAAGATGAGCAACAATTTCAGGATGATGGCGATGGTTAAACAGGCCGTAAGGTTGCAGGCTGACCTCACAGAAACTGGTGCCGATGCTGGCCTTGCGCCCGGCCCCACTGACACCGCTGACGGCGTTGATGTTTGGCCATTGATCCAGATTTAACAGTTGCTTCTCCAGCAACGGTTTCAGCGCCAATTGTGCCGCCGTTGGGTAACAACCCGGTACGGCAATCAGTTGGGCCTGGCGGATCTCTTCACTCTGCCACTCCGCCAACCCATACGCAGCCTTCGCCAACCAATCCGCATGCTGGTGTTTAAAGCCATAATACTGACTATAAAAATCAATATCCTGTACGCGGAAAGCACCTGAAAGATCGAACACCACACAGCCCGCCGCCAAAAAGGCCGGAGCGATGTCATGGCTGACTTCGTGTGCGGTCGCGAGGAACACCACGTCGATACCCTTGGCCGCTTCAGCAACGTCAACCAGCGGTTGCAAAGGCAGATCGACGATACCTTTCAATTGAGGGTGCAGGTCAGAAAGCAATTTTCCTGCATCTGTGCTTTGCGCTGAAACCGCTAAAGCGGTTATGTTCATATGTGGGTGGCGATTCAGGTAAGCCGTGAGCTCTGCTCCAGCATAACCGCTAGCACCAACAATCAGCGTATTCAACATGTGGCCTTTCACCTTCTTGGCTAGCTATCAGAGTCTCTGGCGACCCAGGTAATAGGGTTTGGTCGCGTTGTTGCGCGGTTCACCCACGTGGTAGAGCGTTGATGTTTTTACACACACATGGGCATAGTTCCCTTACGCTCCTGCTTACTGTATTTTTATTCAAAATAAATGCATGAATATTGATACTATCCTAACCAAAGGCTGTCAACAGTGAAGATGAAATTACCTCCATTTATTGAGTTGTACCGGGCATTGATTGCGACAAAATCGATCAGTGCCACCGATGGTGCTCTCGATCAGAGTAATGAAGCATTAATCAACTTGCTGGCGGGCTGGTTCCATGATTTGGGGTTCCGTGTCGACGTACAACCCGTGCCAGGTACCCGCAACAAATTCAACCTGCTGGCAAGCATTGGTGAAGGGAGTGGCGGCCTGCTGCTGGCGGGCCATACCGACACGGTACCGTACGACGAAGGCCGGTGGACACGAGATCCCTTTACCTTGACCGAGCACGATAACAAGCTTTACGGCTTGGGTACTGCCGACATGAAAGGCTTCTTTGCCTTTATCCTGGATGTGGTTCGCGATATTGATGCCAGCAAGCTGACTAAGCCACTGTATATTCTGGCAACGGCAGATGAAGAAACGACGATGGCTGGCGCACGTTACTTTGCGGCTTCCAGCAAGGTTCGCCCGGATTTCGCCATTATTGGTGAACCCACCTCCCTGAAGCCGGTACGTGCGCACAAAGGGCATATTTCCAATGCAATCCGCATCGTCGGCCAATCGGGTCATTCGAGCGATCCGGCGCGTGGAGTTAACGCGATCGACCTGATGCATGAATCCATCGGTCATCTGATGGAATTGCGCAAGACGCTACAAGAGCGCTACAACAACCCAGCGTTCGCCGTCCCTTATCCAACCATGAACTTCGGCCATATCAGTGGCGGTGATGCCGCTAACCGGATCTGCGCCTGCTGTGAATTGCATATGGATATCCGCCCGCTGCCTGGCATGACGCTGGATAACATCAACGAACTGTTACATGAAGCGTTGGAGCCAGTTAGCCAGCGTTGGCCAGGACGTTTGTCGATAGATGAACTCCATCCGCCCATTCCAGGTTACGAATGCCCAACCGATCATCATATGGTGGCGGTAATCGAAAAACTTCTGGGTTCACGCACCGAAGTCGTCAACTACTGCACTGAAGCGCCATTTATTCAGGAGGTCTGCCCAACGCTGGTTCTGGGCCCCGGCTCGATCAATCAGGCACATCAGCCGGATGAATATCTCGATACCGCGTTTATTGAACCGACGCGCAAGCTGTTAGGGCAGTTGGTTGACCATTTCTGCCAGCAATAAATCCACACTAAATATAGGGGGATAATTTACCATCCCCTTAGCTCTTTAACGGTTGAAAATCAGGCCAATAAGCCAGACTGATAACCGGCGGCCCGTAATTAAATTTCAGAAAATGTGCTGAAATTGATGTTTTTTTGCTGAAAATAGTGTCAATTGATGATTGGACAGGAACGTGGCTGGAAAAACAGTCGGTCTTTGCCAGACACGTGAAATTTACTTACAAGATGAGAAATCATGTACTCGCGGCTTTCAGGTGGTGGTGAGCAACACCGCAACCCGGGAGAATGAGTATGCATAGAATTGGGCCAGGGGTTATATGAACGAACAATATTCGGCAATGCGAAGTAATGTCAGTATGCTCGGCAAATTGCTCGGCGATACCATTAAAGAAGCGCTGGGCGAGCATATTCTCGATCGCGTTGAAACTATCCGTAAGCTTTCCAAATCTTCACGTGCCGGTAATGAAGCGCATCGCCAGGAGTTGCTATCAACATTGCAAAACCTGTCTAACGATGAACTGCTGCCCGTTGCCCGCGCCTTCAGTCAGTTCCTGAATCTGACCAACGTTGCCGAGCAATATCACAGTATTTCACCTCATGGTGAAGCCGCCAGTAATCCGGAAGCACTGGCCCAACTGTTTGTACGGCTGAAAGACAAAAAACTCAGCGATAGAGATCTACAAAAAGCGGTGGATGATCTCTCTATCGAGCTGGTACTCACGGCGCATCCAACAGAAATTACTCGCCGTACCCTGATCCATAAACTGGTTGAGGTTAACACCTGCCTCAGCCAGCTAGATCACAACGATCTGGCGGACTACGAGCGCAATAAAATCATGCGCCGTTTGCGTCAACTGGTTGCGCAATCCTGGCATACCGACGAGATCCGTAAAAATCGCCCTTCGCCTATCGACGAAGCCAAGTGGGGCTTTGCGGTGGTGGAAAACAGCCTGTGGGAAGGCGTGCCTGCCTTCCTGCGTGAGTTTAACGAGCAACTAGAAAACTCCATTGATTACAGCTTGCCGGTAGAGGCGGTACCTATTCGCTTCACCTCCTGGATGGGGGGCGACCGTGACGGTAACCCGAACGTAACGGCGGAAGTTACCCGACACGTGTTGTTACTGAGCCGCTGGAAGGCCTGCGATCTGTTTACCCGCGACATCCAGGTGCTGGTATCCGAGTTGTCGATGACCGAATGTACCCCGGAACTGCGTTTGCTGGCCGGTGGTGATGAGGTACAGGAACCTTACCGCGAATTGATGAAGCGCTTGCGCAGCCAATTAATGAACTCCCAGGCCTATCTTGAAGGCCGTCTGAAAGGCGAACGCGTACTGCGCCCACACGATCTGTTGGAAAACAACGAACAACTGTGGGAGCCACTGTATGCCTGTTATCAATCATTAGTGGCCTGTGGCATGAGTATCATTGCCAATGGGCAGTTACTGGATACCCTGCGCCGCGTGCGTTGCTTTGGCGTACCTCTGGTTCGCATCGATGTGCGCCAGGAAAGCACCCGTCATACAGAAGCCATTGCCGAACTGACGCGTTATCTGGGGTTAGGTGATTATGAAAGCTGGTCGGAAGCAGACAAACAGGCTTTCCTGATCCGCGAACTGAACTCCAAGCGCCCGCTGGTGCCGTTGAAGTGGGAT
Source organism: Serratia aquatilis (assembly GCF_044865145.1). NCBI lineage: Bacteria > Pseudomonadati > Pseudomonadota > Gammaproteobacteria > Enterobacterales > Yersiniaceae > Serratia > Serratia aquatilis. The sequence goes on from NZ_CP173186.1 coordinate 5,221,251, forward strand.
CCGAGTGCTGAAACTCGGGAAGTGCTGGAAACCTGTCAGGTTATCGCCGAAGCACCGCAAGGTTCGATTGCCGCTTATGTGATTTCCATGGCACGTACACCATCTGACGTGCTGGCCGTGCACCTGCTGCTAAAAGAAGCGGGTTGCCCATTCGCGCTGCCGGTAGCGCCGCTGTTCGAAACCCTCGACGATCTGAACAACGCCGACGACGTAATGACGCAACTGCTCAACATCGACTGGTATCGTGGCTTTATTCAAGGCAAACAGATGGTGATGATCGGCTATTCAGATTCGGCAAAAGACGCAGGCGTGATGGCCGCTTCCTGGGCGCAATACCGTGCGCAGGATGCCTTGATCAAAACTTGTGAGAAAGCCGGGGTCGCGCTGACGCTGTTCCATGGCCGTGGCGGTTCGATTGGTCGTGGTGGTGCGCCTGCGCACGCGGCCTTACTGTCACAACCGCCGGGTAGCCTGAAAGGCGGCCTGCGCGTAACCGAACAAGGCGAGATGATCCGCTTCAAGTTCGGTCTGCCAGAAGTCACTATCAGTAGCCTGGCGCTCTATACCGGTGCCGTTCTGGAAGCCAACCTGTTGCCACCGCCGGAGCCGAAGAAAGAGTGGCGTTCACTGATGGATGAACTGTCAGAAACTTCATGCAAAATGTACCGCGGCTATGTGCGGGAAAACCCGGACTTCGTGCCTTACTTCCGCGCCGCAACGCCTGAACAGGAACTGGGGAAACTGCCGTTGGGTTCTCGCCCGGCCAAACGACGCCCGAACGGTGGCGTAGAGAGCCTGCGTGCTATCCCATGGATCTTTGCCTGGACGCAAAACCGCCTGATGTTGCCAGCATGGTTAGGTGCCGGTGCGGGTCTGCAGGAAGCCGTTAAGGCCGGTAAGCAGGATCAGTTGGAAGCCATGTGCCACGATTGGCCATTCTTCTCCACCCGTATCGCGATGCTGGAAATGGTGTTCGCCAAGACCGACCTGTGGTTGGCCGAATACTACGATCAGCGTCTGGTGGATGAATCCCTCTGGCCGCTGGGTAAACAGCTGCGCGAACAGTTGGAAAGTGACATCAAAGTGATTCTGACTATCGCCAACGACGACAATTTGATGGAGGATCTGCCATGGATTGCCGAGTCCATTGCCTTGCGAAACGTTTACACCGACCCGCTCAACGTCTTGCAGGCCGAGCTGTTGCACCGTTCGCGCCAGCAGGAGCAACCGGATGCACGTGTTGAACAAGCGCTGATGGTCACCATTGCGGGTGTCGCTGCCGGGATGCGTAACACCGGCTAGCCCCTCCGAAAGCACCGCATCGCGGTGCTTCAGACTGCTGACAAACCCCGTTATTAGGGAGAGCGTGCCGATGGGGTCGTAACGGCGTAAGCCGTCGGAGCGCCCCTCGGTGCGCTAGGCCCGGGTATCTCGGGTCAGAAGGCGACTTTGTCATCAACCTCAAGCACCGCATCGCGGTGCTTTTTTATACCTGCCTGAAATTAAAAAAGCGCCGTGACAACACAGCGCTTTTTCCGTTAATCAAGGTGTTATATCACCGCTGGCCGCACACCCAAAGTATGGCAAATGGCGTAACTCATTTCCGCACGGTTCAACGTGTAGAAGTGGAAATCCTTAACGCCTTCACGGCTCAGGATCTTCACCATGTCCATGGCAATGTTGGCGCCGACCATCTTGCGGGTTTCCGCATCGTCATCCAAACCGGCAAACATGCTACTCATCCAGCTCGGTACACGCACGTTGGTCATAGTGGCAAAACGCTGTAACTGCTTGAAGTTGGATACCGGCAGAATGCCAGGCACGATTTCTACATCGATACCCGTGGATACGCAACGGTCACGAAAGCGCAGATAGCTCTCTACGTCGAAGAAAAACTGGGTGATGGCACGGTTGGCACCGGCATCGATTTTACGCTTCAGGTTGATCAAATCGGCCTGAGCACTCTTCGCTTCGGGATGAACTTCCGGATAGGCTGCAACGGAGATATCAAAATCACCGACGTCTTTCAGCAGAGTAACCAGATCGGCAGCATACATATCCGGTTTGCCTCCGCCCGGTGGCAAATCGCCGCGCAGAGCGACGATATGACGGATCCCGCTATTCCAGTAGTCGGTAGCAATATCACGCAGTTGTGCCGGGCTGGCATCAATACAGGTCAGATGCGGTGCAGCATCCAGACCGGTACGGTCCTTAATGCCTTTGATAATGCTATGAGTGCGGTCGCGTTCGCCTGAGTTTGCACCGTAAGTGACGGAAACAAACTTGGGCTTGAGGCTGCTCAGCCGGTCAATTGACTGCCACAGGGTATCTTCCATCTCGCTGGTACGCGGCGGGAAAAACTCGAACGACACATTAATCTGGCCGCTTATCTCTGCCAGACTCTGATTCAGCGCTTCCCGCTGGTTTGCGTGAAAAAAACTCATACCCTGTCCGCCTCTTATCGATCACTGTTTTATTTTATTCTATTAAGCGTCTATACGTTTAGACGTCTAGATACACATAGAAAATGCCGTATATAGCCTAAAGAGTCAACAGGAAAGTGAGGGGAATACGATGAGTAATCCTCAAACAGCATGAGAGAATTTCATGATCGCAGGCAGCGAAAGGGCGCGGACATACACCGCGCCCTGGAAAAGCTAAAGCAACTGCGCCAAACGGTTAAGATCAGACTGAATAGCTCCAGCCGTCACATCACGCCCGGCACCCGGCCCACGGATCACCAACGGGTTGTCACGATACCAACGGCTTTCAATCGCAAACACGTTATCGCCGGGCAACAACGAGGCCAAGGGATGTTCAGGCCGCACGGCCTCAACACCAACCCGTGCTTTACCATTCGCATCAAAGCGTGCCACATGGCGCAACACCAGTCCCATCTCGTTCGCCGCCTCAAAACGTTGCGACATTTGCTGATTAAGCGCATCGCCGTTCTCGAAGAATTGATCGATAGAGCCTTCCTCTGCACCCACAGGAACTAATGATTCAACGCGCACCTGATTAGGTTCAATGTCATAACCAGCCTCACGCGCCAGGATCACCAGCTTGCGCATCACGTCTTGCCCAGACAGGTCAACGCGAGGGTCTGGTTCAGTCAGCCCTTGTTGCCAAGCCTGCTCAACCAACTCGGTAAATGGCACGGTGCCATCAAACTGCAGGAATAGCCATGACAGGGTGCCAGAGAAAATCCCGCTCAGCGCCAGGATACTGTCGCCACTGTCACGCAGATCGCGTACGGCATGGTTTACCGGCAACCCGGCACCTACCGTAGCGTTATACAGCCAGTGACGCCCCGTCTTGGCAAACGCATCGCGGATCTGGCGGTAATTATTGCTGCCCGAAGCGCCAGCCAGTTTGTTGGCACTGATCACATGGAAACCATAGCTGGCAAAATCCAGATACTGTTGCGCCAGATCTTGGCTGGCAGTAACGTCGAGCACCACCAGATCGTCAAACGGATGCGCTCGCATCCACAGGTACAGCGACTCTTCGTCCAGCTCCTTGGCCTCTTCCTCGAAGAATGCCAACGCACGGCTAGCGTCCAGCCCCTCGCAATCCAGCAAACTGCGGCGGCTGTCCACCACTCCTGCCAAAGTAAATTCAAAACCGCTGCGCGCTGAGATATTTTTCTGCTCACGCGCAAACAATTCCAGCCAACGTGAACCGATATTCCCTTTACCAAACAGCACCAGACCGATACGTTTCTCTGCACGGAACAGTGTCTGGTGTAAACCCTGGATCAGCAAACCGGTTGGCCCCTGACGCAATACCGCCACCATACTGATGCCATCTTCCGCCTGCCAGATGAATTCGACGGGTTGCCCCTTCAGTTGCTGGTAGAAACGGTGGCTATGTAATGGATTCTTGCACACGCCGGCCCCCACCAACGCCACTAGTGCCAACCCTTCGCGCAATTGCAATGTACCGGGAAGCACCGTCTCCTGCAGAATACGCAGAACGCTACCCACGATTTCAGCGGTATAGCACAGTTGGATCAGGTTACGGTCAGGATGAACACCGACAGCTAGCGGCTTGATCTGTGCACGCTTTAGAACCAGCTCCAATTCTTTCTGCGCCAGTTTAAAGTCATGCTGTGATGCCACACTGAACTCGATCAGGCAAACCTCATCGTGGCTGGTCACAATTTTGGCACCGGTGCCGGAAGCCAGTACACGTTCGATACGCGTAGAGCCTTGTTCCGGCTGGTAACTACAACGCAGCTGCAAATCGATATCGCTGCCAGACACAGGCTGCAGTGTACGGGTATGCAGAACCGGTGCCGCCAGACGCGCAAGCTCGCTGGCTTCATCCAGACGTAACAGAGGTAATAGGCAGGCATCTTTCACTTTACGTGGATCGGCACTGTAGACACCCGCAACGTCACTCCAGATAGTAACCCGTGCCACACCCGCCAATGCCCCAATCTGGGTTGCCGAATAGTCACTACCATTACGCCCTAACAACACGGTTTCACCGTGGTCGTTGCGCGAAATGAAACCCGTCACCACCAGGCGTTTGCCTGGGTGTTGCACTAGCAACTGCTGCAATAACGGGTACGAACGGCCTTCGTCTACCTGTGGCTGTGCAGCACGCTCAGCGCGTAGAAAATCACGCGCATCCAGCCATGCTGCCTGCATATCCAGTTTATTGAGCACTGCCGCCATCAGCCGTGCTGACCAGATTTCACCGTGGCCCACCACTTCGGCATAGACCACATCATCCACCTTGCCGTCCAGCAATCCTGCCAAACGTTCAAGATCGCGGATAAATTCGGCAATCAGCGGTTCCGCCGTTTCTGGTGGTAACAGCCCACCAATCAGTTCACTATGATAACGGCGCAGAGTCTGTTGCACCTGATGCGCGGAAAGGCGATCGCTCTGGCTGAGTTTGAGCCAGTTGATCAATTGGTTAGTGGTACTGCCAGCCGCAGAGACCACCATCATGTCACCTGGCTGGCTATATTCGGCCATTATCCCGGCAACCCGCAGATAACACTTCACATCTGCCAGACTACTGCCACCAAATTTGTGTAGTTGACGCCCACTCACCGGCCCTGCTAACGCAATTGCATTCATGCTTACCTCGTTGCCGCCGCCTGGAAGGCTTGTTCCAGATCGGCAATCAAATCTTCGCTGTCTTCAATTCCCACGGAAATACGCAGTAAACTTTCGGAAATACCCGCCGCAGCTCGTGCCTCAGGCGCCATGCCGGCATGGGTCATGGTCGCCGCATGGGAGATCAGGCTTTCAACACCACCCAATGATTCCGCCAGAGTGAACAGTTCCAGTGCGGACAGAAAACGGCGCAACAGCGCTTCATCACCGTCCAGCTCAAAGCTGAGCATAGCGCCGAAACCGCGCTGCTGACGGCAGGCAATCTCATGGCCTGGGTTCTCTGGCAGGGAAGGATGATACAGCTTTTTGACCAGCGGTTGCTGCCGTAAATAACTGACAATGGCCTCGGCATTATGTTGCGCTGCCTTGATACGCGGTGACAGGGTACGCATGCCTCGCAAGAGCAAATAGCTGTCGAACGCACCGCCAGTAACACCGATATTGTTCGCCCACCATGCCAGTTCGACGGCCAGATCTTTATCTTTGGCGATCACCGCCCCAGCAACCACATCGGAATGGCCATTAAGGTATTTGGTACAGGAATGCACAACCAAATCGGCGCCCAGTTCAATCGGTTGCTGCAGCGCCGGGCTCAGGAATGTGTTGTCCACGACGGTCAGCGCACCGACCTCATGTGCCGCTTCACAGATCGCCGCGATATCCACTACCCGCAGCAGTGGATTGCTTGGGCTTTCAATCAATACCAGTTTCGGCTTTTGCGCCAATGCCTGTTGCAAGGCAGCTTCATTACCCTGATCAACGAACAGCACACGATACGCCCCGCGCTTGCTCAGGCTATCGAAAAGACGATAGCTGCCGCCGTAACAGTCATGAGGCGCCACCAGCAGATCGCCTGGTTTTAGAAAAACCGTTGTCACCAGATGGATTGCAGACATCCCACTCCCGGTCATCACCGCCCCCGCTCCCCCTTCCAACTCCGCCAACGCACGTTGCACCACATCTCGCGTCGGGTTTCCGCGGCGTGAGTAATCGTGAGCACGGGGCTGGTTGAAGTCGGTGAAATTATAGGTACTGGAAAGGTGGATCGGCGGGACGACACAACCGTACTGTTCGTCGTCATTCAGGCCGCTACGTACGGCAATCGTGGCTGGTTTACGCGTCATGGGATGGCTCAGCTCTCGGAAAGTGGGAAGATTGGGTTTAAAGATTAACCGCAGAGCAAATGGACGTCAATACATCTGGACATCTAAACTTCTTTGCGTATAGATTGAGCAAAGAGACAATACCCGCTAAAATTGTAGCGGTTTGTTATCACAATAAGATGTTACCCCGATATGTATAGGCTATGCCTATTAATAAACCGGATTCGGTGACCCTTGTCGCGTAAGATTGACATTTATTTAGTGAGAACAGTGAAGATCGGGCATAATTAGCCGGTTTTTAGAATGTTGTAAATTTTCTGACAAATTTTAAGGTATCCCATGGCTGAGTGGAACGGCGAGTATGTCAGCCCTTACGCTGAACACGGTAAAAAAAGCGAGCAAGTAAAAAAAATCACGGTATCCATTCCGCTGAAGGTGCTGAAAATCCTGACTGATGAACGCACTCGTCGCCAGGTAAATAACCTGCGCCACGCTACCAACAGTGAACTGCTGTGCGAAGCATTTCTGCATGCCTTTACCGGCCAACCGCTGCCGAACGATGAAGATCTGCGCAAAGAACGCAATGATGAAATCCCGGAAGCCGCGAAAGTGCTGATGCGTGAATTGGGTGTTGATCCCGACACTTGGGAATATTGATACCGCCGCCATCGGCTAAGCTCAGGTGGCGGAAGCCATAAACCGCCCTTAGAGCAGGTGGTTTGTGGATCGCAGAAAAAGAAAAAAGCCGCGTTTGCGGCTTTTTCATCTGACAGTAAGAAATCTTATTTCTTAGTGCCTGGTACGCTGAAACGCTTGTTGAAGCGGTCAACGCGGCCACCGGTAGCAACATCACGCTGCTTGCCAGTGTAGAACGGGTGGCATTCGCCACAAACGTCCAGGTTCAGATCATGGCCCACAGTAGAGCGGATTTTGATCACGTTACCGCAAGAGCAGTTAGCAGTAACTTCTTCGTATTTTGGGTGGATACCTTGTTTCATGGGAAACCTCTGTTAAGGCCGTGTCGCTATCCAGCCCTATTCCGCCAGACACCACACGTGGTTGATGATCGATTTTGATATGGAATTATACCAAAGGCGGCAAATTATACAGAATAAAATACACTGCGCAATCGGATCAGCACATTTGGCGGCCGGCAGTGTAAACTAGCCCACATCTTTTTCCATCTGGATAGCCACATGCCTGTTGTACACGTCGCTTTGCCGGTTCCCCTCGCCCGTACCTTCGATTATCTGCTGCCAGAAGACCTGCAGCCGGTTATCGGCGCGCGCGTCAGTGTGCCTTGGGGAAAGCAGCGGGCAATAGGTATCATCACCGGTTGCAGTGAGACCAGTGAACTGCCCTTGGCAAAGCTCAAACCCGTCGAAGGCTTACTGGATAACCAATCGCTATTTTCCACCAGCCTATGGCGTATCCTGCAGTGGGCCAGCGAATACTATCATTACCCGATTGGTGAAGTGCTCTTTCACGCCTTGCCGATTCTGCTGCGGCAGGGAAAGCCCGCTGAAGCCGCACCGCTCTGGCAGTGGTTTGCCACCGAGCAGGGGCGCGCCACCCCACTGGAGAGCCTGAAACGCGCGCCAAAGCAGCAACAGGCACTGGCGGCCCTGCTGCAACGCCCGCTGTATCGCCATCAGATCGGCGAACTAGACCTGACCGAAAGCGCATTGCAAGCATTACGCGCCAAAGGATTGAGTGAACTGAGTGCGCAAGCAGTAGCAGCACAGGACTGGCGGCCAGGCTTTGAAGTCCTTGGTGAGCGCCTGAGGCTCAATACCGAACAGGCTACGGCAGTGGGCGCGATTCGCAGCGAGGACGACAGTTTCGCCGCCTGGCTACTGGCCGGTGTCACCGGTTCAGGAAAAACGGAAGTTTATCTCAGCGTCCTGGAAAACATCCTGGCGAAAGGTAAACAAGCCCTAGTGCTGGTGCCAGAGATCGGTTTAACCCCTCAGACCATTGCCCGCTTTCGTGAACGCTTCAATGCCCCGGTAGAGGTTCTGCACTCTGGCCTTAACGATAGCGAGCGGCTTGCCGTTTGGCTGCGTGCCCGCAGTGGCGAGGCCGCAATTGTGATCGGTACACGCTCGGCACTGTTTACCCCCTTCTCACGCCTGGGCGTGATCATTATCGACGAAGAACACGACAGCTCTTATAAGCAGCAAGAGGGTTGGCGTTATCACGCCCGCGATTTGGCGGTCTTTCGCGCTCACGCAGAAGATATCCCAATGGTTATGGGGTCCGCCACTCCAGCGCTGGAAACGCTGCATAACGTGCAGTTGGGTAAATATCGCCAGCTCAAACTGACCCAACGAGCAGGTAATGCCAAACCGGCAAATCAGCACCTGATCGATCTGAAAGGGTTACCGCTGAAGGTCGGGCTCTCTCAACCATTGTTGAAAAGCATGCAGCATCACCTTAAAAACGGCAATCAGGTGATGTTGTTTCTGAATCGACGGGGATACGCACCGGCTCTGCTCTGCCATGAATGCGGGTGGATCGCCGAGTGCCAACGCTGCGATCACTACTATACGTTCCATCAGAATCAGCGGCAGTTGCGCTGCCACCACTGCGACAGCCAACGCCAGGTGCCATACCAGTGCCCGCAGTGCGGTTCGACACATCTTGTTTCCATTGGCGTGGGGACCGAACAGTTGGAAAACGAACTCGCGCCTCTGTTTCCAGAAACCGCCATCACCCGTATCGACCGCGATACCACTAGCCGTAAAGGCTCACTGGAGCAGCACCTGGCTGATATTCACCGCGGCGGCCCACGGATCCTGATCGGCACGCAAATGTTGGCAAAAGGCCACCATTTCCCGAACGTGACACTGGTCGCACTGCTGGATGTTGATGGTGCCCTGTTCTCGGCCGACTTTCGTTCTGCTGAGCGTTTCGCTCAACTTTATACTCAGGTCTCTGGCCGTGCCGGGCGCGCAGGCAAACAGGGAGAAGTCCTGCTGCAAACCCACCATCCGGAACACCCATTACTCCAGATCCTGCTGCAGCAAGGTTACGATGCCTTCGCCAAGCAAACGCTGGCGGAGCGCAACAGCGTATTCCTGCCGCCCTATACCAGCCACATTATCTTGCGTTCGGAAGACCACGATAACCAGCAAGCCCCGTTGTTCCTACAACAACTGCGCAATCTGTTAGAGGCAAGCCCACTAAAAGATGACTCACTGTGGGTTATGGGGCCGGTCCCGGCATTACAGCCAAAACGCAGTGGCCGGTTCCGTTGGCAATTGTTATTGCAACATCCTTCGCGGCGTCTCCTGCAACAGTTGATGAAGAGCACATTGCCATTGATTGGTACCTTGCCGCAGGCGCGTAAAGTGAAATGGACATTGGACGTCGATCCTATCGATAGCTAGACCGAGAAAACCTGATTCAGGGCTGAGTGTGCAAACGTTTACCCCTGGTTTTGCGAGCGGATACGAAAAAACCTTCTAACATCACACTTTTTATGCAAATTAGGTAACAAAAGCGAACCGTAATCTGTTTAGAATGTCTGCGCAGGCATTTTCGATTAAGTAACAGAATGTTTGAACGTGGATGGCGCTAAAAAAATTATTACACCACCACACGCCAGAATTTGTGAGCAAACTGAAGTAGCCGCGTTAGCATGGGGCTGACGCAAGGAGAAAGGCGTTGGAACACAAGAAAGAATTATCCATGGCAACCATGAAAGACGTTGCCGAAATGGCCGGCGTTTCAACGGCAACCGTGTCGCGTGCACTCATGAACCCAGAGAAGGTGTCAACACCAACACGCCAGAAAGTGGAACAGGCCGTACTGGCCGTGGGCTACTCACCCCATGCCTTGTCACGGAATATCAAGCGTAATGAATCTCGCACCATTCTGGTGATCGTCCCGAACATCTGCGATCCCTTCTTTGCCGACGTGATCCAGGGGATCGAGCAGACCGCCGCGAAACATGGCTATCTGGTGCTAATCGGTGACTGCGCTCAGCAAAACCAGCAGGAACGTACCTTCGTCAATCTGATCATCACCAAGCAAATTGACGGCATGCTACTGCTCGGTTCAAATCTGCCTTTCGACGCCAGCAAGGAAGAACAACGCAACCTGCCCCCCATGGTAATGGCCAACGAATTTGCACCAGAACTGGAGCTACCCACGGTTCACATCGACAATCTGACCGCTGCATTTGAAGCCGTTAATTATCTGCATCAACTTGGTCACAAGCGAATAGCCTGTGTGGCTGGGCCGGAAAATATGCCGCTCAGCCATTACCGGCTGCAGGGGTATATTCAGGCCTTACGCCGCAATGGCATTGACGTTGAGAGTAGCTATATTACCCGTGGTGATTTCACCTATGAAGCAGGGGCAGAAGCGTTGGCGTCGCTGATGGCCTTACCGAAACCGCCCACCGCTGTCTTTTGTCACAGTGATACCATGGCTATTGGTGTGCTATACCAGGCTAAAAAAATGGGCTTCCGTGTCCCGCAGGATCTCTCCATTGTAGGTTTTGACGACATCAAGTTGACCCAGTACTGTGACCCACCTTTAACTACGGTGGCTCAGCCCCGCTTCCAGATTGGTCAGCAAGCAATGTTACTGCTATTGGAGCAGCTACACGGGCAAATGGTAAACAGCGGATCGCGGCTTTTGGATAGCGAATTGATCATTAGGGGTAGCACTGCGGCCCCGAAACGCTAGTCAAATAATTTTGGGTTAAGTAACATGACTGACCCAGTGCCTATCAGGCAGGCGTGAAAATTATTGTTGTGGCCATTTTGCCAGCACAGCTCCAGGCACAAGAATCGTGGGCAATAAGCTGATGCGGAGTGGTCTAAAAATAGCCTCCCAACATAGAATTCAGTACGGGATAGGCTTTTAACTCATCAGGACACAGCGGAATTACAGTGGCACAGAGAGACTATGTAGGCAGCGGGCGCTCAGGAGCAGCGCGTCGCAAGAGCACCAGCCGTAAAAAACGCAGTTCTCCGAAAGTACCCAAAACCGTGGTAGCGCTTGCCGTTGCCCTTCTGGTTGTGTTTATCGGTGGCCTCTATTTCATTACGCACAACAAACCAGATGATGCACCAGTCATCCCCGCGCACAACACGCGTCCGGGTAACGGCCTACCGCCGAAACCGGAAGAACGCTGGCGTTATATCAAAGAGCTGGAGAACCGCCAGATTGGCGTTCAGTCGCCAACCGAGCCAACGGCTGGGGGCGAGCTCAACTCCAAGACTCAGTTGACCAATGAGCAACGCCAATTGCTGGAACAAATGCAGGCCGATATGCAACAGCGTCCAACGCAACTGTCTGAAGTGCCTTATAACAGTCCCACACAGCCGCGTAATGCAGGCCGTCAGCCGCCGCTACAACAACAAGTACCGCAACCGCAGGTAGAGCAGCAACAAGTACAACAGCCACCAGCACAGCAACAGGTAGCACAACCACGTAATCCGTTCAATAATGGTGCCGCTTCGCAACAACCTCAGCATCAGCAATCCAAACCACAGGTTGTTACTTCGCCGGAGCCAACCCGGCAAGCAGAACAGAAGCCAAAACCAGAAGTAAAACCTGAAATAAGACAAGAAGTTAAATCAGAACCGAAGCAGGAAGTGAAACCGGAAATTGCCAAGCAGGAAGCCAAACCTGAGCAGAAGCAGAAATGGATGGTGCAATGCGGCTCGTTCCGCGCTACCGATCAGGCTGAATCCGTGCGGGCACAGTTGGCATTTGAAGGTATCGAAAGCCGCATCACCTCTGGTGGAGGCTGGAACCGCGTTATGCTGGGCCCATACAGCTCCCGTGCTGCAGCGAATAAAGCCCTGGCCAATCTGAAGGGTAGCGGCATGTCAAGTTGCATTCCCCTCGCCGTTGGGGGTTGAAAAGCGTTAATTTCCCCCCATCTATACTCTCAATATGCCTCGTAGTCTCTGCACCCTCAGAGACTGCGGGGACTTCTTTCCGTCTGCAACGAGGGTCTGCTCGTGACAACAATTGTAAGCGTACGCCGCAACGGCCAGGTAGTGATCGGTGGCGATGGCCAGGCCACACTGGGCAACACGGTAATGAAGGGCAACGTCAAGAAAGTCCGTCGCCTTTATAACGACAAAGTGATTGCCGGTTTCGCCGGGGGTACAGCTGATGCTTTCACCCTGTTCGAACTGTTCGAACGTAAGTTGGAAATGCACCAGGGCCATTTGGTGAAAGCCGCCGTTGAACTGGCAAAAGACTGGCGTACCGACCGCATGCTACGCAAGCTGGAAGCCCTTCTCGCGGTGGCAGATGAAAACGCCTCGTTAATCATCACCGGCAACGGTGACGTCGTCCAGCCAGAAAATGATTTGATTGCGATAGGCTCCGGTGGCCCTTATGCCCAGTCTGCCGCGCGCGCGCTGTTGGAAAATACCGAATTGAGCGCCCGTGAGATCGTTGAGAAATCTCTCAGCATCGCGGGTGACATCTGTATTTACACCAACCATTTCCACACCATTGAAGAATTGCCTTCCAAAGCGTAAGGATCGAATACCATGTCTGAAATGACCCCGCGCGAGATCGTCAGTGAACTGGACAGCTACATTATTGGCCAGAACAAAGCCAAACGTGCTGTCGCTATTGCCCTGCGCAACCGCTGGCGCCGGATGCAGCTCAACGAGATGCTGCGTCACGAAGTAACCCCAAAAAATATTCTGATGATCGGCCCAACCGGTGTTGGTAAAACGGAGATCGCTCGTCGTCTGGCCAAACTGGCCAATGCCCCTTTCATCAAGGTAGAGGCCACCAAATTCACCGAAGTGGGCTATGTGGGTAAAGAAGTAGACTCTATCATTCGCGATCTAACAGATGCTGCCGTGAAAATGGTGCGTTTACAGTCGATCGAGAAAAACCGTACCCGCGCAGAAGAAATGGCAGAGGAACGCATTCTCGATGTGTTGATCCCGCCAGCCAAGAATAACTGGGGCCAACCGGAAGAGCAGCAAGAGCCTTCTGCAGCCCGCCAGGCATTCCGTAAGAAACTGCGCGAAGGTCAGCTAGACGATAAAGAAATCGAGATCGATCTGGCAAGTGCACCGATTGGCGTCGAAATCATGGCTCCTCCGGGCATGGAAGAGATGACCAACCAGTTGCAATCGATGTTCCAGAACCTGGGGGGGCAGAAACAGAAGCCACGCAAAGTGAAGATCAAAGAAGCCTTCAAGCTGCTGGTAGAAGAAGAAGCCGCTAAACTGGTCAACCCGGAAGAACTGAAAGAGCAGGCTGTCGAAGCCGTTGAACAACATGGCATCGTGTTCATCGACGAGATCGACAAAATCTGTAAACGTAGCGGTCAGAGCTCTGGCCCGGACGTTTCTCGCGAAGGCGTTCAACGCGATCTGCTGCCATTGGTTGAAGGGTGTACGGTGTCTACCAAGCACGGCATGGTAAAAACCGACCACATTCTGTTTATCGCTTCGGGTGCCTTCCAGACCGCTAGCCCTTCTGACCTTATTCCGGAACTACAGGGCCGCCTGCCGATCCGCGTAGAGTTGCAAGCGCTGACCACTGAAGATTTTGAGCGTATCCTGACAGAGCCAAGCGCATCGCTGAGCGAACAGTACAAGGCGCTCATGGCCACAGAAGGTGTCTCCATCGATTTCACCGCCGATGGCATCCGCCGTATCGCCGAGGCAGCGTGGCAGGTTAACGAGCGCACTGAAAACATTGGTGCGCGCCGTCTGCACACCGTGTTGGAGCGTCTGATGGAGGACATTTCCTACGATGCGAGTGAAATTAGCGGCCAATCCATTACAATTGATGCCGAATATGTGCGCAATCATCTGGATGAACTGGTAGCGGATGAAGATCTGAGCCGTTTTATCTTATAATCGTTTTATCACTGTCCTGTCAGTTATCTATGTGGGAGGCATTGCCTCCCACATTTGTTTTAAGACAGGCACCGCCTTTTGACTTACTGAAACGAAAAATGAGCCAATCAACCCCTACCCCCCCAGCCCGAGCATGGCTGGAAAGTTTACGACCACGAACCCTACCGTTGGCCTTTGCCTCTATCGTTGTGGGTTCTGCGATTGCTGCATGGCAAGGCAATCTGAAGCCCGGCGTGGCACTGTTGGCTCTTCTCACTGCCGGTCTGTTACAGATACTGTCCAATCTGGCCAATGACTACGGTGACGCGGTGAAAGGTAGCGATAAAGAAGACCGCATTGGCCCATTGCGCGGCATGCAAAAAGGCATGATTACGCAAAGCCAGATGAAGCGTGCCATGGTGCTAACGGTGATCCTTATCGCCATTTCCGGTTGTTGGTTGATAGCCGTTGCCTGCGAAAAACCCGGCGATGTAGTTGGCTTCCTGGTATTGGGTGGGTTGGCGATTATTGCGGCCATCACCTACACAGTAGGTGCCAAGCCTTATGGTTATCTGGGATTGGGTGACATTTCGGTGCTGGTCTTCTTTGGTTGGCTCAGTGTGGCGGGTAGCTACTATCTGCAAACACATACCTTTGACAGCATCATCATGCTGCCAGCGACAGCGTGTGGCCTGTTAGCCACTGCGGTTTTGAATATCAACAATCTGCGCGACATTGAAAGCGATCGAGCCAACGGCAAAAATACTCTGGTAGTCCGCCTTGGCCCAAAGAATGGCCGCTATTATCACGTATTTCTGCTGAGCGCCGCCGTAGTGTGCTTCGCTCTGTTTGCCCTGCTTAATCTGCACAGCCTATGGGGCTGGCTGTTTCTTCTGGCTACGCCATTGCTGTTCAGGCATGGTCTGCGCGTGTTGCGTGACCCAACAGCCATCGGTATGCGCCCAATGCTGGAACATATGGTAAAGGCGGCGTTATTGGCCAACGTGTTATTCGCCGCTGGCGTAGTGCTCAGCTAGGCTGTGTCCCTTAATTGCACGCGAGCGCCGCTGGCGGTCATTTGCGCACAGGGCAAGGCGTGAGCCGCGAGGTTTGGTAGACCAAATAAGCGGCGAACAACGCCGCAATGCGCGCAAATGGCCCCAGCCCGAAGGGTCGCGCCCCAAAAGCCCGTTCTCTGTGTTGTCGGGCTTGAACAGAGGGCCACGCTGCCCTTCACCCTCCGCCTTGATAACGGGCTTTGGGGTCTGCGACGGCACCACGGGCAATTAAGGGACACAGCCTAGCAATGCGGCCAAGTGTTCAAATGATCGTCAGGGTGATTAAGAGATACCGCATTGCCATGGAGTTACATCCTGGTACTGATGATTTTGCCAACAGGGCGGATAAAGGGATATACTGATTATTCCAGCGGCAAACAGACGTAAAATCCTATGAAATACGATACTTCCGAACTCTGCGATATCTATCAGGAAGAGGTCAACGTAGTTGAGCCTCTGTTCTCTAATTTTGGCGGGCGTACTTCATTTGGCGGGCAAATCACTACAGTGAAATGCTTTGAGGATAACGGCCTGCTGTTTGAACTGCTCGAAGAAAATGGCCGAGGCCGTGTGTTGCTGATCGATGGTGGTGGTTCTGTGCGCCGCGCACTCATCAACGCGGAATTGGCACGCTTGGCAACCCAGAACGAATGGGAAGGTATTGTGGTTTACGGTGCCGTTCGCCAGGTAGACGACCTAGAGGAACTGGATATCGGTATTCAGGCGATGGCAGCAATACCGGTGGGGGCATCAAGTGAGGGCATTGGCGAGAGTGATATTCGCGTTAATTTTGGCGGCGTCACCTTCTTCTCTGGCGATCACCTGTATGCCGACAATACCGGCATTATACTTTCTGAAGACCCGCTCGACATAGAGTAATCACAGAATATGACAAAGGGCGCCTCGGCGCCCTTTTCGATCATAGCTAAATAGCGGAGATCAAACCTCTTCCATTTTACCTAACAATGCGCGCAGGCGCTCTTGCCAGACATGCTGCTCTTCTTTTAGTTGCTGATTTTCACGCACCAGTGATTCATGGTTTGCTGTTGCGTTCTGAACTTCTTGAGACAGCGAATTATTCTGCTCTTTTAGCTCTTCAATTTCCATCTGCAGTAACGTGATGGTATCGATCGCCTGCTGAACTTTTGCTTCCAGTTTTTCAAATACTTCAAATGACATTCTTCAGTCCCCTCATGATAGCAAGGCGTACATCCATAAGTAGTGCCACAACATCGGTTGCAGCCACTGCGAATATGCTCGCGCCAAGTGACATACGCTCTTATCCCCATCGCCCTTCAAGCTGCTGCTTGAAATCAATAGGGTAAATGGAAAATGCGCCTGTCTTGATAAAACGCTTCTTCAATAGCAACGATTGTAAGTAGCCTGCCTCTCAGTGTCTAGCAACATACCGACCCAACGCGTAGTCTGTTGCAATTTTCAGGCTGCAACCATCGGTAAAAACCGAAAATCCCCACAGGTGTTAACAGAGTGGTTAATTAATGACGAGCAGATGATCGCTTGGATCACAGTTTTTTCGTGCATAAAGGACACATAATCACTCGAATTCGCTCATTTTTATGACGAGGTACACACATTTTGATTTCGCTATTTCTCGTTTATGTTCGTTAACGATAAATTCACACCACGTCCGCAGTTGATAAGTGGGCGAAATGAAAAGAACAGTACCCTTAGGCCAAGGCGCCCGCCCGAGCCTACATACCTGTTTAAGGTATGAACCAATAACCGCCGTCTGTAGGACAAAAAAATTATGAGCCAAATCACCAGTCCGACCTTAAAAGGCCAGTGCATAGCAGAATTTCTCGGCACTGGCCTGTTGATCTTCTTTGGCGCAGGTTGTGTTGCGGCGTTGAAATTGGCAGGAGCCAGTTTCGGCCAGTGGGAAATCAGTATCATTTGGGGCCTGGGTGTTGCCATGGCTATCTATCTGACCGCTGCTATTTCCGGTGCACACCTTAATCCGGCAGTAACACTCGCACTGTGGCTGTTCGCCTGCTTTGACGGGCGCAAAGTACTCCCCTATATCGTTGCGCAGATTGCCGGGGCATTCTGTGCCGCTGCGCTGGTCTATGGGTTGTACTACAGCCTGTTTATCGATTTTGAAACCACGCACCAGATGGTCCGTGGCAGTAAAGAAAGCCTCGAATTGGCCGGTATTTTCTCTACTTATCCGAACGCGCATATTTCTGTCGGCCAAGCCTTCCTGGTTGAGACCGTAATCACCGCCATTCTGATGTGCCTGATCCTGGCGTTAACCGACGATGGTAATGGCATTCCCCGTGGCCCTCTGGCACCATTACTGATCGGTATTCTGATTGCCGTTATCGGTGCCTCCATGGGGCCATTGACCGGCTTTGCACTGAACCCGGCGCGTGATTTTGGACCGAAGCTGTTCGCCTATCTGGCAGGCTGGGGCAACGTTGCCTTGACTGGCGCCCGCGATATTCCTTATTTCTTGGTACCTATCTTCGGCCCAATCGTTGGTGCCGGTTTGGGTGCTTTTGGCTACCGTGCACTGATTGGCCGCCACTTGCCTTGCGATGTCTGCGTCGAGGAAGATCAAGCCGCCGTCAACTCAGAGCAGCGTAAAGCGTGATTGACACCGTTTAACGGTTTACAACAGCAGGATTAAACCCATGACAATCGAAAAAAAATATATTGTTGCTCTCGACCAAGGAACTACCAGTTCACGTGCCGTAGTGCTCGATCACGATGCAAACATTGTTGCGGTTTCGCAGCGTGAGTTCACGCAAATCTACCCGAAAGCTGGCTGGGTGGAACACGATCCGATGGAAATCTGGTCATCACAGAGTTCCACACTGGTTGAAGTCTTGGCCAAAGTTGACATCAGTTCCGATCAAATAGCCGCAATTGGCATTACCAACCAGCGCGAAACCACCATCGTTTGGGAAAAAGAAACCGGCAAACCCATTTATAACGCTATCGTCTGGCAGTGCCGCCGCACCGCTGACATCTGCGAGAAGCTGAAACGTGATGGTCTGGAAGAATATATCCGCCATAACACCGGCCTGGTGGTCGACCCTTATTTCTCTGGAACCAAGGTAAAATGGATCCTCGACCATGTTGAAGGTGCTCGCGAACGTGCCAAGCGTGGAGAGCTGCTGTTCGGTACCGTAGATACCTGGCTGGTCTGGAAAATGACCCAAGGGCGTGTGCACGTGACCGATTATACCAACGCCTCGCGTACCATGCTGTTCAACATTCATCAGTTGGACTGGGATGAGCGCATGCTGGAAGAGCTGGATATTCCACGTGCCATGCTGCCAAAAGTTCGACCATCCTCAGAAGTTTATGGGCAAACCAACATTGGGGGTAAAGGCGGTACGCGTATCCCTATCGCCGGGATTGCTGGTGACCAGCAAGCGGCGTTGTATGGACAGCTGTGTGTCCAGCCGGGCATGGCAAAAAACACCTACGGCACGGGCTGTTTCTTGCTGATGAACACCGGTACTGAAGCGGTCCGTTCTAACCATGGCCTGCTGACCACCATCGCCTGTGGTCCTCGCGGCGAAGTTAATTACGCATTGGAAGGTGCGGTGTTTATTGGTGGTGCATCCATCCAGTGGCTGCGCGACGAGCTGAAATTGATCGGCGATGCCGCCGACTCCGAATACTTTGCCACCAAGGTAAAAGACAGCAACGGTGTGTACGTGGTTCCAGCCTTTACCGGCCTGGGTGCACCGTACTGGGACCCCTATGCTCGTGGCGCCATTTTCGGCCTGACTCGCGGCGTCAACAGTAACCATATTATCCGTGCCACTCTGGAATCTATCGCTTATCAGACCCGCGATGTACTGGATGCCATGCAGGCCGATGCCAATACCCGCCTGCAATCACTGCGAGTGGACGGTGGCGCCGTTGCCAACAACTTCCTGATGCAGTTCCAGTCCGACATTCTGGGAACCCGTGTCGAGCGTCCTGAAGTGCGTGAAGTCACAGCGCTGGGGGCCGCCTACCTGGCAGGGCTCGCGGTGGGTTACTGGAACGATCTGGATGAAGTGAAAAGCAAAGCCAACATCGAACGTGAATTCCGCCCTGGCATCGAAACAACCGAGCGTAATTTCCGTTACAGCGGTTGGAAGAAAGCTGTTACCCGGGCACAAGCCTGGGAAGATCACGACTAAGCAAACTTACCGTTTCGTTCTAAGCATGCGCTGCCTGACAGGCAGCGCTTTTTTTTGCCTCGCCCAGCCCCCGTTGCCCTGTGGTAAACTTTACCAACCCTAGGTTCTTCAAGATGCAACGTTGCTCGAGATCCTTTGGGTATACTTTATTCCCTTTAGCTCAGACAGGTTTGCCATGAAACGTGAATTAGCCATCGAGTTTTCCCGCGTTACCGAAGCCGCCGCCCTGGCGGGTTATAAATGGTTAGGGCGCGGCGACAAAAACGCTGCCGACGGTGCCGCCGTCAATGCCATGCGTATTATGCTTAACAAAGTGGATATCGATGGCCGTATCGTGATCGGTGAGGGTGAAATTGATGAAGCACCTATGTTGTATATCGGCGAAAACGTCGGAACCGGGCAAGGGGATGCGGTCGATATTGCCGTTGATCCGATCGAAGGCACACGGATGACGGCCATGGGCCAATCTAACGCGCTGGCAGTTTTGGCAGTGGGCGATCGCGGTGCTTTCCTGCACGCTCCCGATATGTACATGGAGAAACTGGTCGTTGGCCCGCAAGCTCGCGGCGCTATCGATCTCAATTTGCCACTGGCCACAAACCTGATCAACATCGCCGCCTGTCTGGATAAGCCATTAACCGAGCTTACCGTGATCACACTGGCCAAACCCCGGCATGACGCGGTGATCGCACAAATGCAGCAACTTGGGGTGAAAGTTTTTGCCATTCCTGACGGAGACGTCACGGCCTCAATCCTGACCTGCATGCCTGAAAGCGAGGTGGATGTAATGTACGGCATTGGCGGCGCACCAGAAGGCGTGATATCCGCAGCAGTGATCCGTGCCCTAGATGGCGACATGCAAGCCCGCCTGCTGCCTCGGCATCTGGTGAAAGGAGACAGCCAGGAAAACCGCCGCATTGGTGAAGAAGAGCTGGCTCGGTGTAAACAAATGGGCATCGAAACCGGAGAGGTATTGGCACTGGACCAGATGGCCCGCAACGATAACGTCATTTTTGCGGCGACTGGCATCACCAAGGGTGATCTGCTGGAAGGTATTAGCCGCAAGGGCAATATGGCCACCACCGAAACGCTGCTGATTCGCGGTAAATCACGCACCATCCGCCGCATCCGTTCAACCCATTATCTGGATCGTAAAGACGCCGCATTGCACGAATTCCTGCTCTGAGCCCCGAGGTTGATGACAACGTCGCCTTCTGACCCGAAATACCCGGGCCTAGCGCACCGAAGGGCGCTCCGACGGCTTACGCCGTTACGACCCCATCGGCACGCTCTCCCTAATAACGGGGTTTGTCAGCCGTCTGAGGGCTCAGCATGCTGAGCCCTGCTTTCGCTCAAATCGTGTGCCCTTGATGTTGCATACGGCTTGATAATGGCCACCAGCACAGTAGGATCAGCAATGCCATGGCAAACATCAGTAAACCAAGGCTGAACTGCCCGGTTTGCGGCAACATGGCTGAGAGCCAGGTCGCCAGGCCGGACCCGATATTCTGCATACCGCCCACTAGCGCACCAGCGGCACCCGCCAGATAAGGGAATGGCTCCATCGCGCCAGTAGTTGCTAATGGAAATAGCATACCGGCACCAAAGAAGAACAGCGCCGCAGGCACGATCAGCGTCCAGATGTTCATTATGCCGAACCAACCGGGGATCCACATCATAACCCCAGCCAACAGGCAACTGATCACCGAATGCCACATCAAAGTATGGAATGATTTCCCATCTCGGCCCGCATACCATGCGCCAAAAAACGCCAGCGGGATCGGTAGGATAAACAGGATACTCACTGCCACCCCACTCAGCCCCAACACTCCCCCCATCAACACGCCACAGCTGGCTTCAAATACAGCAATCCCAGCCAATGCGCCAACCAGCATCACCAGATAGCAACTGAAAGTGCCATCTGCCAGCAGTTGACGGAAACAGGAAAGCATACGGCGTTTCTCTGTTTTCTGCGGCCGGGTTTCTGGCATCCAGCGGTACATGGCAAATGCTACCCCAACACACAACACAAATAAGAAGGCATAACAGGCGCGCCAGCCAAACACCATCGCCAGCGCACCGCCAATAATCGGTGCCAGTAGTGGGCTTACCAGGATCCCCATATTCAACAGACTGTTGGCGTAGCGCAATGTCTTACCAGCATACAAATCGCGCGGCATGGTTCTGGCCATCACGCCTGCCACACCGGTACCCATGCCCTGAATTGCGCTTGCCGCAACCAACAGCACCAGGCTGGTGGAGAGCAGCGCTGCCGATGCCCCCAACATAAAAATCATCATACCGGCCAGGATGACCGGGCGGCGGCCGATCCGATCGGAAAGCGGCCCGTAGATTAACTGCGAAAGACCGTAAGTCATCAGGTAAGCCGCCATGACACGCTGAACGGTACCGGTTGGCACTGAAAGATCGTGGGCAATATCAGCAATGGTGGGAACATAAATGGTTTGTGCCATCTGACCGACGGCGACAAGCAGGATTAACAGCACCAGCAGGTGAAAATTATCAATTTTTCTCATTATCTTCGCTAACGTATTCGGCTATCACAGTACGCATTTACGGTCCGTAAACCGGAGGTGTACCATCTCTGGCGGAATAAGCTAACAAATCTGTTTTTTTTAGCGAGTTTCCGGCCGATATAGCCCATCTTACTGCTGGAAGTAATCACAGCCAGCTACGTAAATTAAACTGTACGTGTAATCATAAAGATTGAAAAATGATAAACTTGCATGAGTTTAATTTTAGCATTTAATCGATAATTATTATCATCAGCTTGAAATAAGATACCTCCATAGGGATTTGGCTTATGAAAACACCAGAGTTGATTTTATTGCAGTTAAAAACCTTGGGTCCCCATTCTGCAAAAATGCTGGCAGAGCGACTTGAAATCACGCCGATGGGGGTCCGCCAACATCTGCAATCCCTTAAACTACGTGAGCTGGTTTGTTACGAGGAAACGCGTATCTCTGTGGGGCGGCCGACACGTTATTGGTCACTTACCCGACAAGGCCATGCGCAATTTGCGGATGGCCACGACAAGCTTTCGGCAATTCTGTTGGAGTCAGCACATGACCTGTTTGGCCCTGAAGGCCTGGAAAATTTGATTCGCTCCAGGGAGGACAGGCTGTATCGTCACTATGCCGAGCAACTTGCCGCAGAAGAAAATCATTATGCTAGGCTAACCCGCCTGGTTCGCCTGCGCCAGCATGATGGCTACATGGCGGAGCTGCTGGAGCATCCAGAGGGGATGCTTCTGGTAGAGAATCACTGCCCCATAGGTGTCGCTGCCAACACCTGCGGCAGCTTATGTAATTCTGAGCTGAAACTTTTTCATCGCCTATTTGGCAACGATTACCGGATAAAACGCACCGCGCATACCATGTCCGGCTCAAGACATTGTGCTTTTTTGATCCAACCACGGGAGCATTGAAAGTATGGCTGAATGGATTAGTGGCAAAGTGGCACGAGTACAGCACTGGACAGATGGGTTGTTCAGTATCGTCGTCAACGCCCCGATCGACAATTTTACCGCTGGGCAGTTTGCCAAGCTGGCACTGGAAATTAATGGGGAGCGCATTCAACGCGCTTATTCTTACGTCAACGCGCCCAGCAACCCTGAGCTGGAGTTTTACCTGGTCACCGTGCCTGAAGGAAAACTCAGCCCGCAGCTGCGCGAGTTGCAACCGGGCTCTGAAGTGCTGGTTACCAAAGATGCCGCTGGGTTCTTTGTGCTGGAGGAGGTGCCGGATTGCGACACGCTATGGATGCTGGCAACTGGCACCGCGATCGGCCCCTACCTCTCCATTCTGCAAGAGGGCAAGGATCTGGAACGGTTCAACAATCTGGTACTGGTCCATGCCGCACGCCACGCTCGCGATCTCAACTACCTCCCTTTGATGCAACTGCTACAACAACGCTATGGCGGTAAGCTACGTATTCAAACCGTGGTCAGCCGCGAAGAGGCTGACGGCTCGTTGGCCGGGCGGATCCCGGCGCTGATTGAAGGTGGGCAGTTGGAGGCAGCAGTCGGTTTGACAATTGATGCTGAAACCAGCCATGTGATGTTGTGCGGCAACCCGCAGATGGTGCGCGACACTCAGCACACGCTGAAAGAACACCGCCAGATGCGCAAACACTTGCGCCGAAAACCCGGGCATATCACCAGCGAACATTACTGGTAACTCAGCGAAATTTTACTCGTTCGGCCTCAGGGCCGAACCGATTATCGCCCTCGGTACCGACAAAAGCCCCTAGGTCGATCATCATCATTACAATGATTAGCGTAGGAATAAATCGCCCTATCCCCCACTGCCAGACAGGTGCAAGCATCTGCCAATTACCAGCAGCCAGCATCCACGCAAGGATCAACAGCAACGCCCACCACCCTGCTTTATTACGATCGTGCAAACGTTTGACCAGCACTGCCGACGTTGGCCACAACAGAGCCACTATAAAAAAGGCAATGGATTGGATCGCCACCAGATCGTAATTGGCCAACGTAAAAGCCGCCGCCATCAATACCACCCAGGTCCCCATCCAGATCCAGAAATCACGCCGACCTATCCGGCCTTTAAATGAAAAACACCACTGCTGTAAAGTCATTTGTCCTTGTACTCTTTGCCTGCCCATATTCTTCGCCGCAGTGTAACATGGTGGTATCGGGTTGAGTTACTCACCCGGCAGAATGCGGGGCAGCGTACCTTTTGTCTGTCAGCGAACAATAATCAGGCGGAATTTTTGACATTTCCCCTTGGTTATCGTTTTAATCGTAGTCATCTTTGTTACCGATGCCGTTTACTATGCTGAGAAAAATTTTTGTTATTGTCTGCCTGTTCTCTGGCATCAGCTGCGTTCGGGCCGTTACGCCGGATGCTGCAACCGAAACTCTGCCAAATGCACCTTATCTGCTGGCGGGAGCACCAACATTCGATCTGACAGTGGTGAAATTTCGCGATAAGTACAACCGCGACAACCCGACATTGCAGATTGGTGAGTTCCGTGTTGTCGCCTCCAAGGAAGACGATTCCCCTTTGCTAACCCGCGCCGCCAGTAAACTTAACGAGAACCTATATGCATCGACCGCGCTGGAAAAAGGCACGGGTAAAATCAAAACTCTACAAATCACCCACCTCCCCTTGCAGGGCAACGAAGAAAAGGCCGCACGTGCCGTTGCCGTTAACTATATGGCAGCCCTGATGCGCCAGTTCGAACCGGCGCTTACTGTGGAAGAAAGCATTACCAAGGTGAACAACCTGCTGGCTAAAGGCAAGGGCGCAAACTTTTACCAGCAACAGGTGGGCGCAATCCGCTATGTTGTGGCAGATAACGGCGATAAAGGGATAACCTTCGCAGTTGAACCGATTAAGCTAGCACTAGCTGAACCCTGACACTCCAGACTATGCTGCTCATCTGCAATCAAGAGACGCAGCCCGGTAATTAATGACAAAAAGCAAAGCCTTTGCGCTTATTCATCTCTATACTGTTGGGCAGGTAAACTGCCAGTCCGGCAGTTGTTATTTAGACTCTCGCGTCCCCTTGTTGGAGGAAAACACATGCGTCATCCATTAGTTATGGGTAACTGGAAGCTTAACGGCAGCGTTCATATGGTTAACGAACTGATCGCAGGCTTGCGCAAAGAACTGAGCGGCGTTGACGGCTGTGGCGTTGCTATCGCGCCTCCGGTCATGTATCTGGACCTGGCCAAGCACCAACTGGGTGGTAGCCTCATCGCCCTGGGTGCACAGAACGTTGATATCAACCTGTCTGGCGCATTCACTGGCGAAGTCTCTGCCACCATGCTGAAAGATGTGGGTGCACAATATATCATCATCGGCCACTCTGAGCGCCGCACTTATCATAAAGAAACCGACGAAGCGATCGCTGAGAAATTTGCTGTGCTGAAAGCTGCCGGCCTGATCCCAGTACTGTGCATTGGTGAAACAGAAGCAGAAAACGAGGCGGGTAAAACCGAAGAAGTTTGTGCTCGTCAGATCGACGCCGTGCTGAAAACTCAGGGTGCTGAAGCGTTTAAAGGCACCGTCATCGCTTATGAACCCGTATGGGCTATCGGTACTGGTAAATCGGCAACGCCTGCGCAAGCTCAGGCAGTACACAAATTTATCCGTGATCATATCGCTAAGCAAGACGCTGCAGTCGCTGCTGAAGTGATTATCCAATACGGTGGTTCAGTTAACGATAAAAATGCTGCTGAACTGTTTGCGCAGCCGGACATTGACGGCGCATTGGTTGGCGGAGCTTCCTTGAAAGCTGACGCTTTCTCGGTGATTGTTAAAGCAGCAGCCGTAGCGAAAAAAGCCTGATATCTGTTGTGTTAAACAATAAATCCCGGCATGCCGGGATTTATTGTTTCTACTGTTCGGCAATCAGCGCTTACTGATTTCGTCGAATACACCACCGGTGGCAAAGTGTACCTTCTGCGCTTCTGCCCAGCCGCCAAACGTATCATCCACGGTGAATAATTTAAGTTCGGGGAACTGCTCAGCAAACTTAGCGGCAACGGCTGCATCACGTGGCCGGTAGTAGTTCTTGGCCGCAATTGTTTGGCCCTCATTTGAATACAGATATTTTAGATAAGCCGTAGCCATATCGCGAGTCCCACGCTTATCGACGACTTTATCGACAACCGACACCGTCGGCTCGGCCAGGATAGACTCGCTTGGGGTAATGATTTCGAATTTTTCCTTACCCAACTCTTTTTCCGCCAATAACGCTTCGTTTTCCCAGGCAATCAGCACATCACCGATTCCGCGTTCGACAAAAGTATTGGTTGCACCACGAGCGCCTGAATCCAGCACTTCAACGTTCTTGTATAACTCTTTAACGAACTCCTGTGCCTTGGCTTTATCGCCATTATTGTGGTGCAGTGCATAGCCCCAGGCAGCGAGGTAGTTCCAACGAGCACCACCGGAGGTTTTAGGATTCGGGGTAATGATCGATACGCCAGGTTTCACCAGGTCATTCCAATCGTGGATCTGCTTTGGATTACCTTTACGGACCAGGAACACGATGGTCGACGTATAAGGTGCTGAGTTGTCTGGCAAACGCTTGATCCAATCTTTATCAATGCGACCACGCTCGGCAATGGCATCAACATCGTAAGCCAGTGCCAGCGTGACAACATCAGCCTCAATACCGTTGATGACCGAAGTTGCCTGCTTACCAGAGCCTCCGTGTGATTGGCGCACAGTAACCTTATCCCCGCTCTGCTGCTGCCAATATTTACCGAATGCCGTATTGTATTCCTGATAAAACTCACGCGTTGGATCGTATGAGACGTTCAGTAATTGAATATCATTTGCTACGGCGCCCGATGCCAGCAGCAATAAAGTCAGACCCACACCCAATTTACGCATTGCAAGTTCCCCTGGAATAATGGTGGCAATCTCAATCGGTTGATTGAGCATCAAAGCCTGCCAGAAACTTTTCTCGCAATTAAAGAATAAAAAATGTTGGGCTAGACCATTATGGAATAAAGCAACTTCAGATATAAAAAAGCCCCCTTAAAAAAAGGAGGCTCTAAGGCAACAAACAGGCGAAGGATCAATACAGTTTTTTCGCCGTTTCCAGCCAGTCGCCCTTGAACGGACGTTTCATATTTTCGATGGCGTCGATGATATCGTGATGTACCATCTTCTCGTTCTGAATACCCACGCAACGCCCACCGTAACCTTGTAATAGAAGCTCGATAGCATACGCACCCATACGAGAAGCCAGAATACGGTCATAGGCAACCGGTGAACCACCACGCTGGATGTGGCCCAATACGGTTGCTCGCGTTTCGCGATCGGTTTCCTGTTCGATATGCCGCGCCAGCTCGTCGACGTCACAGATGTGCTCTGTGATAGCCACAATGGCGTGCTTTTTACCTTTAGCGATACCAGCTTTGATTTCATTTACCAGATCGTCACGGCTGAATTCTATTTCAGGCAGTACGATAAACTCACAACCACCCGCAATCGCGGCAGCCAGTGTCAGATCGCCACAATAGCGCCCCATGACTTCCACGATAGAAATACGTTGATGCGAAGAAGAGGTATCGCGCAGACGGTCAATCGCCTCAACAACAGTTTCCAGCGCGGTAAAGTAACCGATTGTGTAGTCAGTACCTGCTACATCGTTATCGATGGTGCCTGGAAGGCCAATACAAGGGAAGCCCTCTTCGGTCAGACGTTTTGCCCCAATGTAGGAACCGTCACCACCGATAACAACCAGCGCATCGATACCACGACGCTTCAGGTTTTCAATCGCCTTGGCACGTACGTTTTCATCTCTGAATTCAGGGAAACGCGCAGAACCCAAGAAGGTGCCGCCACGGTTGATCATGTCAGACACGCTGTAGCGGTCCAATTGCTCCATTCGATCTTCGCACAAACCAAGGTAGCCATCGTAAATACCAAAAACTTCCAGACCTTCTGACAGCGCAGCACGCACAACACCACGAATGGCAGCGTTCATACCTGGGGCGTCACCGCCACTCGTCAGTACACCGATTCTCTTGATCATGACTACCTCTGAACTTGTAAATGCAATTTTTTAAAATTCTGTATTCACCGATTGCCCTGGCACCTCTTTGACGGCGAATACCAGCTTTACGGCTTTTATTGCTGGATATTATAACAAAAATATTCAGCTGAATTGATTCAGGTCACGCAATATCCAGGTAAAAATGGCAAATGGCACGCTGAGCTAACTCGGAATTCTCCCCGCAATGCATTGACCTATGCTACCTGATTATAGTTCCCAATAGCCTTGTCGCCCTGTGGAAAAAACCAAACAGAGTACCAAGTGGAAGACCGCAGCCACAAAGGGAAAAAGGCAGAACAGAGCCGGCTCAGCCTGCTTTAAACCAGCATCAACAGCAGAACTCGCCAGTCTACCCCGCATGCCCTACAACCAGTACAAAGAACACTGACGAGAATATAGCCCACAATGTCCAAGGCAAACAGTACAGAGCAAGAAAGGAATAAACTTTTCGATGGGCTACGCACCTTAAACTTGCAGCGGCGCCGTAACCGCCCCCTCTCCTCTGCAGACTGAGGCAAACAGGGTACCACCAGCAGGTTGGTTAGCAAAACAACCGTAACAGTTACTGGATCCACTCACGGCGTTGGTGCGCAATCAAAAGACAAGCCAAGAACGGGGGACTTTTGGGCAAGGCACTTTTAATGTTGCCACACTCTATACCAAAATAATCCAAGAAATCATCCGCACCCCAAAGCGATAAATCTGTGACAACTTGTCCAGAGACCGTCCGAGTAACAGACGAGAACCAATGCGCATGCAATATGGGATAATTGGATATATTCCATTGATTCCATGAATGCATTATGAGTATCAATCAACGAATAAAATAATAGGAGCCTCACAGGAAAATATCCAAGGAGATGGGAGCAGTTATGTTCTAAATAGATCAAGCCAGATGAGCGAAAGCAGTCAACACACGGATAACTTAAAGTATAACGAGTAATAGGGTGGATTATCCAAAAAAAGAAACATCAACCACGATCAAGATGATCGTTTTCAACATGACTTTATCAATAATCAATGTATATAACATTTATTTATTAAGGAAATTCTTATTTGAAGGATAACAAATTAGCATGGTGTATAGAAAAATGAATCTTCCATATAGCAAAGAAAAATCTTATAGTGTTTATAGTTGCGAATAGGTTATTGGGTTGTTTATAATCGATTATTGAAAACCGAACACCTATCTCGAATCTGAATTATATTTTGAATAAAATACAAATAACCTTTTATATTAGGGTTATTTGCATCATGTTCAGAGTTATACGGAAACATTGGAGACGTTTCTTAATGATAGGGACGTCGTGTCAATTTAAAAAGGAAAGTAACAATGAAAAAGATTCTTCTGTCTGTAATCGCCGCTACCATTCTGTCTGCCGGTCAAGCACAAGCTGCTGATGGAGTAAAAAAAGAGATCACCATCGTTGCCACTATTAACGATGCTATCTTTGTTTCTAAACCAGACGGTAGCACTTGGTATGATAAAGAAGAATTATTTGCCAAGGACTACACACAAACTGAATTTGCTTCTAAAGATCTGCCAGTTCGTGTTTACACCACTGATAATGAAGTCAATGTGTCTTTGGTTCAACCGCTGACCGTAGCCCGTGCTGATGGTGCTCAACTGAGCAACGTAGCAGTGAGCTTTGCCGGCAAAGCTGTCGTAACAGGCACTCCGACTCAAGTGATCCAGACTACGGCTGCACCGGGTGGTTATGATAATACCTATACCCTGAAGATTGATGCCAAAGCCCCTACTAACGCTACCGGCAGTACCAATGGCCAATACCAAGGTGATCTGGTGATGTTATTTGAGCCAAAGCTCTAATAACCTAAATAATTCAAGTTATATAAAAATGACAATAAAAAAAACATTAGATACATGAAAAAATAATGTATCTAACTGGATTTTTGCTGTCAGCCAACATGTAACTTGAAGTATTGCAAGTATTTTAAAATAGGGTTATCCCGTATAACCCTATTATTCACCTTGCTTTATAAAGCATTTTTTATAAGCCTCGAAAAGGGCGAAGCTGGTTAAAAAAATCAATAAGCACCTGAGAAAATTCATCATGTACTTAGAATTATTATTCGTGCATTAATTATTGGTAGTACTGTTTACTCTATTTATGGAACGGACTCTACATGGCCAAGATTATCCCAGGATGGGCAGCCAGCTTATTTTTGTTGGCACCGTCAGCCGTCACCTATGCAGCAGATAATACCCAGATTGAATATCAGGTTCCTGCGGGCTTCTCCGAAGCCGAGCAGGATAAGTCCATGCAGTTTCTAGCCACTCTTGACGGCAAGGCTTTGCCAGGCCCGATTATCTGGTCGGCACAAAAAAATCATCTCATCTTTGATGAAACGCTGTATCGCCAGAATGGCGTATCCGCTGAACAGATCGTGCTGCTGAATAAAGTATTGACGCAAATCCCCTACGCAGTCTGCCCGAATGGTTGTGATTATACCGTCAGCGGTCAGACCGTATCGCTAGACAAAGTCAAACAGTCACTAACTATTACCGATGGTAAACAGCGTTACGTGCAACCCCAGACAATGATGGGCTTTATTCACAACCAGTCTCTGGATGTGCGTACCGCTTCAAATGAATATCGAGCCGTCTCAGCCTACGGCCAGGGTTACCTGGGGTTACCAGCACAAAGCTACGGCTATATCAGTTGGTTCTATAACGACAGCAGGAATTTTGATACCCGAACCACCGACCAAGGCGTCAGTACCTGGTATCTGCAGAAAAATTTCGCCTCAACCTACTTGCGTAGTGGTCGTCAGGACAGCCGTGATAACGCCGCAGGCAGTATCAGTACCTCCCTGAACCCGAGCTTTGACCAGTTCGTCACGCTCGGTAGCCAAGGTAACCTGCTGCGCGATAACCAGTCCGCCGGCAAGCTGGTGCTATTCGCCAGCGCCGATGGCGACTATGAATTCTATCGCGATGGGCGCCTTATCCGCCGCCTGCCAGCAGTGATTGGACGCAACGAAATTGACTATAACCAGTTGCCCGGCGGTTTTTATGACCTGGAGATCCGCCTGGTCAACCGCAATGGGCAGGTACTCAGCCGCGAAAACCAACAGATTGCCAACATCAGCTATGGCGGTGGTAGCGGTTGGTATCTGACAGTGGGCAAAGAGCTTGATACACAACGCAGCCTGGCTAATCTCGGTACCAACTTCCAGACCAACTGGTTTGCCATCAGCAGTGCCTTGCTCAAAGGCGCTGGCCGTGCCTGGGCCATGGAACATAATCTCACCCGTCCGATGCAGGTGGCCAATATAGACGTCACGCCAACTCTGGGTGTCATCGCCGGTGAAAAGAGAGTGGGTGGCTACGCCAGCCTCAGCGCTGGCAACCAGCTACTGGGCTACCTGAGTGCCTCAAAGTATCAGAATACCTCGGTATCCGATTTTTATCAGGGCAGCAACAGCATCTCACTGGCCTATAGCCGTCAATTCGGGCCGACACGCATAGGCTATAACTACAACCGCTATGCCCGTAGCGAGCGTCACCAGTTACAGAGCACCTGGAACTGGCACGGCAACGGGGTCTGGGCGGTGATTTCTGCCGGGTTGCAGAAAGGTGGCTATGACAATGGTAGCAACAATTATGGTTTGTACCTCAACACCACCATCATGCTTGACCGCAATACCGGTACGCTGAACGCAGCATATAACAATGGCAAGCTTAATACTGGCGGCAGTTATACCCGTGAGTTTGAAGACAATACAGGCACAACCTCTGCTGGCCTGGACTTCAGCGATCTGGGCCGCACCAATGCGCTCGGCCTTAACGCACGGCGCAGCGGCACTCGCGGTGATGCCTCGATCCGAGTCGGGTCAGACGATCGCATCACCAACGGTAGTTTTAACTATAACGGCATGCTGGCAGCCGGCAAAGACGGCATCGCTCTTGGGCGTACCAGTCCCAGCGGGTCAGCGATGTTGGTGACCACACCAAAACTGGGCGATGTGCCATACGGCTTCCGGGTTGAAGGTAGCCCAGTGGCCGGAGGGGGTACCTATGCGGTACCACTGGCCAGCTATCAGGACGTGACATTCGCCAGGGTCCAGGCTGTTGACACCGGTATGGATATGAATATCCGGCTGCCAGCTAACGTAGTACGCGCACACCCAGGTCAGGTCTACCCGGTTAAAGCCGACGTTGAAATGAACCTGCTGTACAACGGCTTCCTGGTAAACAGCAACGGTGGCCCGGTCAGTGGGACACTCCAGGAAACCGGTGACACTGTCTACCCGAATGGCCTGTTCTCACTGGCATCATCGACTCTGCTCAAAGAGGTTACCGTCAGCGGCAAGCAGGGGAACTACCGCTGTGACCTGACAAAACCCAAAGATGACCATTACCGCTGCGTGGCTTTTTAAGCCACGCAACAGTCCACCATTAACGACTTAACGCGAGAAAGACCATGAGACATCTTATTAACTTCCTGCGTGTCACCCTTGGCACAGGGCTTCTGGCCTTTGGCAGCGCGGCACAGGCCGATGGCCAGTTGATGGTGATGCCCGCACGCAGCATTGTGGAAGGCAAACTGAACCGCACCGTACAGGTCAGTAACCTGGGTGATAAACCGCTGTATCTGAAAATTGACCTGATGCGTATCGATAACCCAGGTGAAAACCCGGAGCACAAGACCAACCTTGGCGAAATTACGCTGCCGGAGATGATGGCCAACCCGGCCAAACTGACCTTGGGCCCAGGCCAGAAACGGGATATCAACCTGGTTGCGCTGAAGGCTCCGGCCAGAGAAACCCTGTACCGGCTTTACATCGTGCCTGTATCCAGCATCAAGGTGGTAGGGAGTGATAGTAAAGACAAAATCACCGCCCCACTCACTTTTGGCGTTGGTTACGGTGTGGTGGTACATCATTTACCCCCTACAGCGGGGCAATATCACGGTTGGAGCCACCAATGCACCACTGGCGGATTACAGCTAACCACGTCTGGCAACGTACATACTTTGTTCAGCCAGTTGCAGACCACGCCAGCAGGTAAGCTGCCCAAAGAGCAGAAAGTGTTCCCCGGCACGCCGCAGCTATTCCCGATCACCGCACTGAAAGGACTGGCCGATGGTAAGCCATTTGATGTGCGTTGCCCATAAGGTGACCGTGCTGTTGCTGCTCATCCTGCCATCTTATGCCGCACAGGCGGTGATTGATATCAGCCCAAAAGTGCTGGAGATATCCAAGGATCGGGCCGAAGTTTATATCACTAACACCGGCGACAAGCCTGAATTTGTCGACATCACACTGTTCGAGCTTAGCAACCCAGGCGTTGCACCGGACGAGGAGCAACGGATACCGCTGGGTTTAGTCAGAGAGCCTTACCTGTACGCCAGCCCGTTCAAACTTTCCCTGGGGCCACGTCAGGAAAAAACAATCCATCTGAAGGCGCTGAAAACGCCGGAAAAGGAGAAGGTTTACCGGCTGGCGGTGATCCCGCAACAGCAAGCACGTATCAACGGTACCCAGAATAACCTCATGCTGGTGAACCTGGGGTATTTGGGGCTAGTCCGCCAGTTGCCAGAAAAAAAGGTCGTCAGTTGGCAGCACCACTGTGAAACGCAGGGGATAACGCTAACCTCCACCGGCACGGTACGGGTGGTGTTCAGCGAATTGCAGCAGGATAGCCAAACCGCGGAAGATTTTAACGTTTATCCGGGCACGCCCCGTCGGGTTGTGGCTCAGCGCTTAAGCGGCAAGGCCAATAACACACCTTTCAGCCTGCAGTGTGGAGCCGGGTCATGAGTAAAAGGAGTCAACACATGAGGATGTGGCAACAGATTATAGGCACCATGCTGCTCTGCTGGTGCAGCGTGGCGAGTACGGCCGAAATTGCTCTAGGGGGGGTACCGGTGAGCATCTCGCTGACTAACCTACCGAAAATCACGGTAGAAAAACCGGGCGGTGGCTGGTACGACACAATGACGCTGAGCAACAGTACGGGCAGCGATGTAACCCGGTACCAGGCTCAAGTGCCGGTGCAGGTAAGTATTCGCAATGAACATAACTTCCAGGTGTCACTGGTCAATCCGCTGGTGCTGACTCATACGGCCAACCCATCATTAACATTCACTACAGAAATGGTTGGTTTTGGCAGCACTAACGGCCAGTTGCAGGCGCTAAGCGCAACACCAGTAGATTTCAGTAACCCGCCAGCAACCGGAGATACCTCAACGGGTAGCTATCTGCTTTCGGTATCAGCACGTCAGCCATTGGGGGTATTAGGCACTATTTCCGGCAATTACCTCGGCCAACTGGTGCTGTTGTTTGAGGTGAAAGTATAGCCACATCTTAATAGCAGCCCGGTGGTAATAGTTGCCCTCCGGCGCAAATGGAATACATCAAGGAATAAGGGATCATGTATAAAAAAGGTCTATCTTTGCTGGCTCTATCGGTAACGGTATTAGCGATATTATGCGGTAGTATTCAGTCAGCGGCAGCAGGAACCGAATATCATTTCCGTTTGAGCAACTGCTTTATGAAGAACGTTGGTGACAACTTATGGCGTGTAAGCTTCACTTGGGAAACTATTCCCTTAACAAGCGATAACAATCCAAATGGTATAACCAATTTTTTCAGAATCAAGATCCCAAAACTCAAGGCTGATGGCATTCATGTTGATACATCGAGCAATGGATTTACCAATCCCATTCCGTTTCTGACGTTCGAGCCATTGCCAAAAGGGTTTGTCAACCGCCCTGCCTCAGGGGATGAAGTTGTGGTTGGCAACTCAGACGGTTCATTGCTGATCACTACGTCTGGCAATGTCGCCTTTACCTTCTCAACCAAAGGTAATGGTGCCTATCCCGCAGCACGCGTTTTTCCAACATTTACAACAACTAGTGCTGCTGCTGGTTGGGGATGGTACTGGTTTATTCCGACGATAACTAATGGAGCCTGCGCTGGAACGCAGAGTGGCGGAGGAGGTGCACCAGGAACTGCACCGCCAATTGAGGAGCTTGTCCCGGTCGAGCCAGCTTTCACTCTGACATCTTCGGTTTGGGAGCTAAATACGCTAGACGTGGCTGATTTACCCGACGTCGCAGCGGCAGGCAGTAGCTACACCGCCTCAATTAAGAATGTCGCCAGCAATAATCTCTGTGTCAGCTATGTAAGTGCAGGGGTTAAAAAAAATACTTATGCGTTAAGTGTAAGCAACGGCTCCAGTACACAAGGAGGACACAGTCTGTTTACACTGCAAGGTCCTGGTAGCCAGCTATTTTATAATCTTCAACTGACTAGCAACGACGGGGTGACAGGTAATAACTTTAGTTTCCCTGCTGCTGCAGCTAAATATATTACGTTATCACAAACCGCAAGCAGTGTGGCTAATCGCAGTGAAATGTGTTGGACGCCTAAAATTAACTTATTCAAAAATGCATCCACTGGTGCTGGAATGCATACGGACACGTTGAACTTTATTATTATCCCGAAGGCATAAAGGAAGGTAATTATTCTATACCCAAAATAATTCGAGTTGCTTGTAGGCGGCAACTGAGTGAAACCCTAGGAGCATAGATAAGCTATGTGACTAGGGTGAACGAAGGCAGCCAACACCCAAGCAACTTGAAGTATGAAGGGTATATAGGGATTAAACCCAGGGATGGGTGACCCTGAAGGAATGAGCCAATATATCTGTGCCCCAAAATACAACAGGCACGCTTATTTTACCCCTATTATAAAGAGATAAACATGTCTAAGAAAAAAACAATCATTCAATGCCCATGTCATTACACTCGCATAGGCATTGAAACCGTGTTGAAAAATATGCAATTCTCTGAAAAATGTGAAATTTCCGTTAGCTTCAGTGAGCTTGGCGAGTGTGGGAAATATTTAAGAACACAACCTAAAATCGATATTTTGTTGCTAACGCTGAGTAGTGCAGTTGCTAGCCCGATAGCGACACTACATATCCTCGGTGAATATTTACCGTTGCTGCATCCCGATACCAAGATAGTGCTGATTGCTGACATGATGTCCGTTGATGCGATGGCCCGCTATCTGTGTGGCCTTGAAAATGTATTGGATGTTCTTGATACATCGAATCCTCTACAGGTATTGCAAGAGCAGTTGCTTGGGGTGTTTAACCCGCATAACGGTATGAAAAAATTAAATTATACTGCCTCGAGGTCTCTTTCTCTGCGCGAAGTCACCGTATTAGTGAGACTCCTGGAAGGGGAAAAAATGATGCACATAGCAGGAGATTTGCAACTCAGCCCAAAAACCATCAGTTTTTATAAACGCTCAGCGATGGTAAAACTCGGCATTAGAAAATATCAACCACTAATGATTAACCGCTCACACAAAAAAATAGTTTTCAATATAGCTAAAAGTGAGAACATAGAAACCAGGAATGGATTTATAGTTTAGCTCCTATCAGTTAACAAAAAACACACGCAAGGATTTTAAATTAAAACTTAACCAATAAACTACTTAACTAAAAAACTATACCAAACTATTTTTTACTCTTAAATATATATTTTCATGAAGAAGAAAAACTCAAGGGGGGGTTCAACAAGTTTCAATGTTACAAATGATAGTCATGTAGTGACGAAAAGTAAAACCAGAACGCCTGCACCTTAAATATTACTAAAACAAATAAAAAAGAGACATCATGAGATATTTACCAAAACTCCAACAGCTCCAGGCATTTCAGTCGGTAATACTTCACGGCAGCATCAGTGCGGCAGCTAAAGCACTTGAACAATCACAGCCAGGAATAACACGTAGTTTACGTGAGTTGGAGCAAATATTAGGCACCCCGTTGTTAATCAGAGGTGGGGGTGGAGTTATGCCCACTGAGGCAGGCCGATTATTTAATGCTCGTATTGAGTTAGTATTAAATGAGCTAGAGCGAGCTCTGGATGAACTGGAACAGTTTAACCACTCGAATTCAGGAACTGTAGTAATGGGAGTATCATCACTTTCCCTTTTTACAGTATACCCGGAGGCAGTAAAGAAATTCAGAAGAAAACATCCAAAATCAAATATTACCAACATGGAAGGGCAAGTATCAGAATTACTCCCTGCACTGCGCACTGGCAAGTTAGACTTTATTATGGGAGTTGATATACCCTCTGATTATCTCAGTGGAATTGTACTGGAACCGCTATTTAAAACGTCATATGCCATATATGTACGCAAAGGACATCAATTAGCAAACTGTACCTCACTAGAGGAATTAAAAGGCGCCGACTGGTTTTTACCAGTCACAACAATGGGGCATAAAAATAATATCGACTCATTACTATCCGAATTTATAAATCGTCAATGTAAAACAGTAATGCGTGGAACAGGCAGTGCTGCCATACAAATGGCTTTACATGCGGACTATCTTACTATTGCTACCGAGTCCTTGGCACGCTCACATTTTCTGGCACAGAATTTTTGTACTATCCCTGTAAAGGAACCTCTGCCAAAAGCCGAATTCAGCCTCATTTACTCTTCAGAGAGGCCATTAACCTCAGCGGCAAGATGCTTAATGGATGAGTTCCGGCGTGAGTGTCAAAATTATAAGTGGGATTAAAGCAACACTTCCGATGTATACCCGTCGCCCTTCAAGCTGCATGGGTGTTGGCTGCAGTTATTCAGCCCAGACGTAGGCCGAATAACCGCTGCAATCGGCGTTCTTAAGGCTTACCTCACTCCTGAATATCTTCTAACAAGGGAGCCAGTGGTTGAGTGCTCCCATTGACTTTCAGCGCCTGTAGGAAACGCATCAGAAACATCAGACTCAACGCACCAGCAGCCAGACCGAGGGCATGGAATAGCATTTTATTACCGTACTGATAGACCAATCTACCGACTTCGATACTCAGTGCGATGCTACTTAGCACGATAATATTGAGCGTAGCGGAGACAGTACCTTTGGGGGAAGAACTGGAAAACAGCGTTCGCCGGAACAAAATAGGAAAGATCATCCCGGTGCCAAAAGCATATGTGCTGATCCCAGCCACCGACCACAGCCAGATATGCGGTGCAAGCAGATTGCCAAGCACCGCCAAACACAACCCAGTGAGCTGGATAGGGGCACCAGCCCACAATATACGGTCGGAAGGGTTATCGCCCACCAGCTTCACTACCGTCAGGTTACCCAAGATCACTGCCACAAAGATCGGAACCTGGGTCCAAGCATACTGTGACGATGTCAGCCCGCCATTATCAATCAGGATAACGGGTGAGATTGCGACCCAAGCCATCAATGGAATATAAGCACAGCTGATCGTCAGCGCGCCTGCCAAGAAACAGCGGTTACGAAAGACCTGCTTAAAATCATCTGCAATTCCCCCAAAACTAAAGGAAGTACCTTGTCTCATGACCGTTTCAGGCATCGTGCGCCACAGTCCCAGTAAAGCCACCAATGCCAGAATGGCAATCAAAGCAAACATCCCCTTCCAATGGGCTATCTGGATAAAAGCCGCACCGGCCAACGGACCAATAATCGGGGCAATCAGGGTTATGGAGGTGATTAACGCCATCATTTTGATGGCATCTTTCTCACCGAAAGCCTCTTGCACCGCCACGTAACCGACGGTGGCGATGAAACACATGCTGGTCCCCTGAATAAAGCGAGTCAGAAGATACTGTTCCATATTGCTGGTGAACAGGGTGGCAACGCAGCTCAATATGAACAGCAACGTACCACTCAGTAACACCGGCCTGCGGCCAATTCGATCGGAAAGGGGGCCAAGTAGCCACTGCAACACCATTCCACCCGCCATATAGATGCTGATCGACGCGGGGGCCAGGCTGACGTCGGCATTAAACTCTCTGACGACATCGATAATGCCGGGTTGGATCATGTCGTTGGTCAGGTAAGCGGCAAATTCAAACAGCATTAACGAAAGTGGAAACAGCAAAGCGACGGAACGGCCATGGCCCTGTGATGGTTCGACTTCTTTCATGCTACCTCCATGCTTGTAGCATTATGGATGTTTAACACCATGCAGAACAAAAAGCTTTCCGGTAAAAATCTCACCGGCAGGCCAGGCGGTGTCAGTCAGTTGGGTGATACTACCAATACCTTGGTCATTCAGGCTTTGCCGGTACTCTTCGTTGCTCCAGGCTTGCATATGGCTGGCAAACAACGAAACCTCGCCATCTTGCTCCAGAACCCACCAGGCTGTTGAAGCAACTCTCTGTTGCTCGTCCCAGGCATTCTCCGTCAGTAACAGGTGCGGGCGAATTGAGAACAAACCTTGCTGGTGTGCCCCCCAATGGTTTTCGCTTTCGCCCTGACGCTTGATTTCGTCCTCGGTATGAACCTCGATAATGAGTTGACCACCAGGTTTCAGCCAGTTCGCAGCATTGTTAAGTATCGCCAGGCTCTCAGCCTTGCTGAAGACGTTGAACTCACCAAAGGTCATCATGATAAAGTCATAGGTGGCTTCAGCTTTAAACTGGCGGATATCCTGACAATGGTAACTGATATCCAGCCCTGCGCTTGCCGCCTGTTGCCGGGCATAGCGAATAGAAGCCGGGGAGAAATCAACCCCAGTACACTGGAAACCTTTCTGCGCTAGACGTTGTAGATAGAAGCCGGGGCCGCAGC
This sequence comes from Serratia aquatilis, assembly GCF_044865145.1. Classification (NCBI taxonomy): domain Bacteria; kingdom Pseudomonadati; phylum Pseudomonadota; class Gammaproteobacteria; order Enterobacterales; family Yersiniaceae; genus Serratia; species Serratia aquatilis. Next base: position 5,260,703 of record NZ_CP173186.1, read on the forward strand.
CGATATCCAGGATCCGTCCCTCTGCGGGGAGTTGGCTATCGATCCAGTTAACATGCTGGTCGATAATCGCAAAACGGCGGCTGGCCCAGTCGTGCTCTTGCGCCAGATGATTCTGCAGCATGCGCTCACTGAACAGTGGCTCATTCCAGGGGATTTTTTCTGCATCCAACCAAGCGCTAAATGGCCGAGATTTATCAATAATATCTGTGAATTTCATTCTTCATTTCCTTTTAAAGCCAGCCCTTTGGTATCAGTGTCAACACCAAAAGCAAAAAACGAAACTCAACACAGGGAAGACGCAAAAGACCCAACTGGAGAAAACCCGGTTAGCTGACTAAATAACGCCAATAAATAGCGGCAAAGTTCATGTGTTGAAATTTCATGGCAATCAATAACGTACCTTTCATGCCGCAAAGCAGGAAACGCAACGTTTTTCTACGCCATTGGCGGCAGAAAGATTTACTGATTAGTCACTATTTCCAAACATTAACCTTATTAAAATGAAGGGTATTTACGGGCTAGGAGCATACAGTAGTCACTGAGCAAAAAACAGGCTAATAGATTGATGTAAATCAACAAATAGGCCTCTCGATAGGTGGATGGGCAAGATCAAAGCACCTGTGCATCGGCTTGAGATCTTTACCAGGAACGCCAATATCCAGCACGTTACCGTTTGGAGAAGACTTAGACTGTTCGCAGAAAGGAGGGCTAACATAATTATAAGGGGATAAAAAAAACCCCCTCATCATGAGGGGGGAAGACAGGGATGGTGTCTATGGCAAGGAAAAAACAGGAGATTACTCATTCATACTTAACTTCTGGGCAGAAGTTTGTTGCAAACCAGAAATCTGTTGCTCCATCTGCTGCATGCGCTGCTGATGCTTCTGATCTAAAACACTTTTTTGCTCTGGCGTCAGCAGGTTATACATTTGATTGCGCACTCGGGCCATTTCGACTTGGCGCTTAACCTGTTCCTGAGCCATCTTTTCCGCCTGAGCATAAACGGCGGCTTCATCAAATTTATCTGCGGTAACCAGTTTATGCATGGTTTCCATTTCAACTACATTATCACCAGGCAGATGGTGGCGGGCCTGACGCATTAAATCTCGCATTTGCTGACGTTGTTGTACGCTTAGAGTGACGCCGTCGAACATGTGCTGTTGGGCGTGTATGCCCTGCGGCACATCATTAGCAGGAGGTTGGACAGTTTCCGGTGTAGTATCAGCAGCGAAGGCAGAGGAAGAACCCATTGCCAACATTGATGCTATAACTACCGCGGTTACATTAACCATTTTTACTCCCCGAGCCTTCTCACTTTACGAATCAACGAGGAGCAGTGTACTGCTGCACCTGCAAACATGCGTCAGTGCATGTAAAACTACGTAAAGTCATGGAATGCCGACAGTTGATGGCGTATTTTGCGTCAGGAGGTAAATCATAATGAATAAAATTCTGTTAGTTGACGACGACCGCGAGCTAACCTCGCTACTGAAAGAACTGCTTGAAATGGAAGGCTTTAATATCGTTGTCGCATACGATGGTGAACAGGCGCTGTCGCTGTTGGACAGTTCTATCGATCTACTCTTGCTTGATGTGATGATGCCGAAGAAAAATGGCATCGATACGTTGAAAGAATTACGTCAACACCACCAGACCCCTGTGATTATGTTGACCGCCAGAGGCAGTGAACTGGACCGCGTGCTTGGTCTGGAGCTAGGTGCCGATGATTATCTGCCGAAACCCTTTAACGATCGTGAACTGGTTGCTCGTATCCGCGCCATTCTGCGCCGTTCCAATTGGAGCGAACAACAGCAGAGCGTAGACAACAGCGCGCCAAGTCTCGACGTTGACGGCTTGCAACTGAACCCTGGCCGTCAGGAAGCCAGTTTCGATGGGCAAGTGCTCGATCTGACTGGCACTGAGTTTACCTTGCTGTATCTGTTAGCACAGCATCTCGGTCAGGTAGTCTCACGTGAATTATTAAGCCAGGAAGTACTGGGCAAGCGGCTGACGCCGTTTGATCGCGCCATTGATATGCATATCTCTAACCTTCGACGCAAATTGCCGGATCGTAAAGACGGCCACCCGTGGTTCAAAACCCTGCGTGGGCGAGGCTACCTGATGGTATCTGCAACATGATTAATAGTTTGACGGCACGTATCTTCGCCATTTTCTGGTTCACATTGGCTCTGGTGCTGATGTTGGTGCTGATGGTGCCCAAACTTGACTCCCGTCAAATGACCTCGCTGCTAGACAGCGAACAGCGTCAGGGATTGATGCTGCAACAACATGTCGAAGCCGAACTGCAGAACGACCCAGCCAACGATCTGATGTGGTGGCGCCGCCTGTTTCGCGCCATCGAAAAATGGGCACCGCCGGGTCAACGCCTACTGCTGGTCACCAGCGAAGGGCGAGTGATCGGTGCGCAGCGCAACGAAATGCAGATTGTACGCAACTTTATTGGTCAGTCTGATAACGCGGACTATCCGAAAAAGAAAAAATATGGCCGCGTTGAACTGGTTGGCCCCTTTTCAGTTCGCGATGGTGAAGATAACTACCAGTTGTACCTGATCCGCCCTGCAAATAGCCCACAATCCGATTTTATCAACCTGATGTTTGACCGGCCTCTGCTGTTGCTGATCGTCACCATGTTGATCAGTGCACCACTATTGCTATGGTTGTCCTGGAGCCTGGCCAAGCCTGCCCGCAAGCTGAAAAATGCTGCCGATGATGTGGCGCGAGGTAACCTGAAACAACATCCAGAACTGGAATCCGGGCCGCAGGAGTTCCTCGCCACCGGTGCCAGCTTCAACCAGATGGTGAGCGCTCTGGAAAGGATGATGACCGCCCAGCAACGGTTGATTTCCGACATTTCCCACGAGTTACGTACTCCGCTGACACGCTTGCAACTGGCGACAGCCCTTATGCGCCGCCGACATGGCGAAGGCCATGAACTGGCAAGGATTGAAACCGAGGCGCAGCGGCTGGATTCAATGATTAACGATCTGTTGGTGCTGTCTCGCGGGCAACAAAAAAGCGAGTTGATACGGGAGTTGCTGAAGGCCAATGAGCTGTGGGCGGACGTATTGAATGACGCCAGTTTCGAAGCCGAACAAATGGGCAAACAGTTGGTGATCACTTCTCCTCCCGGCCCTTGGACAATTTACGGCAACTCAGGCGCCTTAGACAGCGCACTAGAGAACATCGTACGTAATGCCCTTCGCTACTCTGATACGCACATAGCGGTGTCGTTCAACGCAGATAATCAGGGGATCACGATCATAGTCGACGATGATGGCCCTGGTGTAAGCCCAGAGGATCGTGAACAGATTTTCAGGCCGTTTTACCGCACCGATGAAGCACGCGATCGCCAATCCGGTGGCACTGGATTGGGGTTAGCCATTGTGGAAGCCGCCGTCACGCAGCATCGCGGTTGGGTAAGAGCAGAAGACAGTCCGTTGGGTGGGCTACGCCTGGTTTTGTGGCTGCCACTGCATCAGCGCTAATCGCCAGCAAGAAAAGATTTTGCTATCCTGCGCTCCTCTTCATGAGGGGCCCGAGACATGCTGAATATTGTTTTATTTGAACCTGAAATCCCACCCAATACCGGTAACATCATTCGCCTATGCGCCAATACCGGTTTCCAGTTGCATCTGATCGAACCGATGGGCTTCCCTTGGGACGACAAACGCCTGCGCCGCGCCGGTTTGGACTATCATGAATTCGCCAGTATCCAGCGCCATGCAGATTATGCCGCATTCCTCAGCCAAGAAAATCCGCAGCGGCTGTTTGCGCTAACGACCAAAGGCACGCCTGCACATAGTGGGGTCAGCTATCAGGCTGGCGACTACCTGCTATTTGGCCCGGAAACCCGCGGCTTACCGGCCAGCATTCTGGACGCGTTACCCGCACAGCATAAAATCCGTATCCCCATGCAGGCCCAGAGCCGCAGCATGAACCTGTCAAACGCCGTGTCAGTGGTGGTTTACGAGGCCTGGCGACAGCTCGGCTATGCCGGAGCACTCCTCAAGGATTAACCCCCGCCGGGTGATGCTCTGCCCATCAGGTATCGCCCGATTACAGCGGGGCCAAATCATTCTCGCCGGAACTGTGATCGTCGACATACCCACCCGCTGAATTTTGCCATGCTCGCTAATCATCCGGCAGCCAACCGAAGGTTCCTTTTTTAGTGTCTCTTTAGACTTCCTGTTCATCCGTGGTTTCAGCGCTCCATGCCTCCACGTCAACAACAACGAAGGATAACAAGATGAACAACGCTATTCTGCTAGGGATCCTCTGGCACCTCGTAGGGGCAGCCAGCGCAGCCTGCTTCTACGCCCCCTTCAAGCAGGTAAAGAACTGGTCCTGGGAGACCATGTGGTCAGTTGGTGGCTTCGTATCGTGGTTAATCCTGCCTTGGGCAATCAGCTACATGCTGTTGCCTGATTTCTGGCAATACTATGGCTCATTCAGCGCATCTACCCTGCTGCCGGTATTTCTTTTCGGTGCCATGTGGGGGATTGGTAACATCAACTACGGCCTGACCATGCGCTATCTTGGCATGTCGATGGGAATTGGTATCGCTATCGGTATCACCTTGATCATCGGCACCTTGATGACGCCACTGTTGCAAGGCCGCTTTGAACTCCTGTTCGGCACCGCTGGTGGCCGTATGTCGCTGATGGGGGTATTTGTTGCACTGATCGGCGTGGTGATCGTCAGCTATGCAGGCTTACTGAAAGAGCGGGCAATGGGCATCCGTGCCGAAGAGTTCAACCTCAAGAAAGGGCTAGCGTTGGCGGTGATGTGTGGCATTTTCTCTGCCGGGATGTCATTCGCAATGGACGCAGCCAAACCCATGCATGAAACTGCTGGATCGCTGGGTATCGATCCGCTGTACGTCGCGTTGCCAAGCTATGTGGTCATTATGGGCGGTGGTGCGCTGATAAACCTGGGGTATTGCTTCCTGCGGCTGGCAACCCTGAAAAATCTGTCGGTCAAAGCCGACTTCTCTCTGCCGAAGAAACTGCTGGTCGCCAACGTCCTGTTCTCCATGCTCGCCGGGCTGATGTGGTATCTGCAATTCTTCTTCTACGCCTGGGGACATGCCAAAATCCCAGCCCAGTACGATTACATGAGCTGGATGCTCCACATGAGCTTCTACGTACTGTGTGGCGGTATCGTCGGTCTGTTGCTGAAAGAGTGGAAATGTGGCACCAGAAAACCGGTGGCGGTACTGTCCCTTGGCTGTCTGGTGATCATCCTGGCAGCCAACATTGTAGGCCTGGGAATGGCATCCTGAGGACTGAAAAATGAAAGAACCATTGAATATCTTGCTGTTCGGCATCGGGCTTGACACTTACTGGCCGCAGTTTAGCGGCCTTAAGCCCCGTCTTGAAAGCTACCTGGATCAGATCGCCGCACGCCTTTCCCACCATCAGGTTCAGCATGGTGGGCTGGTGGATTCGGTGGTGGCTGCTGATGCGCTGCTGGCTAAAACCCGCCAACAGCCAGTGGATGTCATCATACTCTACATCAGTACCTATGCACTCAGCGCCACAGTATTGCCGCTGGTACAAAGCTTGGGCAAACCGTTGCTGGTACTGGCCCTGCAACCAGAAGTCGGCCTGCCCTATCAGAAAATATGCTCTCTGCCGGATCGTGGCGATCGCACCGGTGAATGGCTGGCTCATTGCCAGGCATGTAGTGCGCCAGAACTGGCCAACGTCTTCAATCGTGCCAACATTGATTACCAGTTACTGGTGGGGGCATTACAAGGCGATGCGCAGGTTTGGCAGGAACTGGACAACTGGCTGAACGCTTTCGCGCTTCGTAACGCATTACGCACAACGCAGATCGGCCTGCTTGGCCACTACTATGACGGGATGGTAGATGTTTACAGCAACCTGACCAATCTTTCTGCTCGGCTTGGTGTGCGTTTCAAACCTCTGGAAATGTGCGAACTGAACGCCCTGCGACAACAAAGCACGGCAGTACAGATCCATACTAAGCGCGATGAAATGCACCGTACTTTTGTTGTGGATGAACGCTGTTCTGAGACCGAATTGCAGCGTGCCGCTCATACCGCCTGTGCACTGGATCAACTGGTGGAACGGCATCGGCTGGGAGCTATGGCGTACTACTACGAAGGACAAAACGGCAATGATTACGAGAATATTGTCACTTCCGTGATTGCCGGCAGCACCCTGTTGACCCAAAAAGGTATTCCGATCGCCGGGGAATATGAAGTCAAAAACGTGATCGCGATGAAAATCTTCGCCCTGTTGGGGGCTGGCGGCTCATTCTCCGAACCTTATGGTATTGAGTTTACAGATGACGCAGTGCTCTGGGGCCATGATGGACCAGCGCATCCGCTGATGGCTGAAGGTGACGTACGCCTGGTACCGTTACCGGTGTACCACGGCAAGCCAGGATGTGGCATTTCGATTCAGATGTCGGTAAAAAATGGGCCAGTTACGTTTCTTTCGGTGATTGAAGAGCGCAATGGCGAGGTGCTGCTGCAGTATGCCGAAGGCACTTCAGTAGCTGGGGAAACGCTCGACATCGGCAATACCAATAGTCGCTACCGTTTTAAACTGGATGCCCGAACCTTTACCCGCAACTGGTCGCTGGGCGGCCCCGCACATCACTGCGCTATTGGCATCGGACATCAGGGAGACCAACTGGAAAAGATCGCACAGGTGTTAAACATCCGCACGCGGCGGATCGCCTAACCTAGGCGAAAAACCGCTGACGATACTCGCGCGGGGTCATACCGGCCTCGCGTGTAAATACCACAGAAAAGTAATTACTGTCCTCAAAGCCACACCGGGCCGCGATATCACTGATACGGTATTCACTGCGACGCAGCAGGCGTTTAGCCTGACATAACTGTATCTGCCGCAGGTAGTGGTTAATGGTCATACCGGTTTGCTGACGAAATAACAGCTTCAACGCCCGTTCGGTCAGATTATGACGCTGGCAGAATGCCGCCAGTTCAAAATGCCCGTCAATACCACTCTGCAAGGCCGCCATCAATAAATCCAACTGTTCACCATCCGGCAGCATATGGGCATTATCCACCGCATAACGATAGCGTTTGAGTACAATCGCCAGTTGTAACAGCAGCGCTTCCGTCAACTGAATCGATAGCGAATCGGTTTTGCGACTTTCCTGCGAAAGTTGAGCAATAATCGGCCTTGCCTGCGCCATGCCCTGGGTTGAGAGTCGCCAGTAGTGCTCGCTCGACCTGTCAAACGACGGCAGTAAACTTTCCCATTGGGCATTCAACTGCAAGCGTTCAGGACAGTAGATAATATTATCCAGCACCAGATCGTTCACTGACTCGTAGCTGTGGCAATCGTTGGCCTGCACATAGAAAATATCCCCGCAGGTGATCCGATAAGGGCGATCGTTCAGCACATGCAGGCCGTTACCACGCCAGACGATAACGATCTCGCAAAACTGGTGAGTATGTGTGGCAAATCCCTCCTGGGGATAACGTTCCGCGACGGCCACAGGCATCTGCTCAGAAGGCAGATAATCGCGGCTCTCTAACAGTAATGTCTCCCTCATCCACACACCTTTGCTATTTATTCCGGCATAGCATTATTGCCGAACGTAACTCGAGGAAAATTGACGTAATCGCGATTTTCATCCCGCTAACCCGAGCCACGTAGCGCCCGTGGCGGGCAGGTAAACTCACGCTTGAACAGGGTTGAAAAATGGTTGCTGTCACCAAAGCCACAACGAAATGCGATATCGGTAATGCTGCTGTCGCTGTGGCACAACATATGGCGTGCCTGCAGCAAACGTAGGTGGGTCAGGTAACGCTGTGGCGTCATATTGGTATGGTGCTTCAACTGCCGGTGTAGCGTGCGCAGCGGTATGGCAAAACGCTCTGCCAACTCCGGCCATTCGACCTGTTCGGCATAGTGGTTCTGCAACCAATCCAATAGTTGATGCAAACGTCCTTCCTGATCGTTCTCCTGCCTTGCCAGGCACCCCTGCCATAATTGCACCACGAGCTGCATAAACACGCTTTCATGCAGCGCAATATCTTCGGGCCGTTCCCCTGTGGGAGCCTGCTGCAGCAAGGTCATCAGCCCCTTGACCCGTTGCAGAACCTGCTGATTGATACGCCAATGCGCGGGATATACCCCATCGCGTTCACTCGGCAGGAATTGCTCAATACCGGAAACAAAGCGGAAGGCATCCGGTGCCCGGAACAGGATATTGGTCAAAATCAGGCCATCGGTCTGCTCAAACAAGTGACGATCGTGATCGCGAACAAAGCAGACGCAACCGCTGTTCAGGCTATAAGGGGTACCGTTGAAGACATGAACACCGGCCCCTTGTTCAACAATAACGATTTCGTAAAAATCGTGATGATGTTCTGGAAAAGCCTGCTGCGGTTCACGGGGCTCGATCACCACGGGTACGCTGCAGGAAGGGAAAAAATCACTACTGTGCAATAGATTCATCTTACCCCGCGAGGCTTTGACACGGCAGGATTACCGCGCAACGTCGGTTACTGATAGTAAGAGAAGCACTGAGGAAGAAACCTTAAACTCTTGACCCAAAAACGCGCTAAAGCTGTGCATTTTTTAAGAAAGCCGCAGCAATGTTGAGAAATGCGTGCAAGGTCACAACCAGTAGAAAAATGGCTGGAGTGGCAAACTGTGAGCGACTTCACCTTTACCTTTGCCATTTTGCCAATCCACCTCCCGCGCTGGCAGTGGTGAGAAGGCTGAGCCCCCAGCAACTTCCTACACTGCTCACCATCAAGCAATAACGGGCTTTCTCTCATGACTCTACGCAATATTGTCGCCATCGATCTTGGGGCCTCCAGCGGGCGCGTGATGCTGGCCAGCTATCAACCTGAACAGCAGCAACTCCAGCTACGCGAAGTCAGCCGCTTCACCAATCGTTTACAGCATCGTGCCGGGCAAGACTGCTGGGATCTGGACGCACTGGAACACAATATCCGCCAGGCACTGGCTCAACTCGATACCGAAGGCATCCACCTCGATAGTATCGGCATCGATACCTGGGGAGTAGATTTCGTCCTGCTGGATGCTCAAGGAGAGCGGGTTGGGCAAGCCGTCTCTTACCGTGACGCCCGCACACACGGGCTGATGACTCAGGCACAACAGACGCTTGGCCGGAGCAATATCTATCAACGTACCGGTATTCAGTTCTTACCTTTCAATACCCTGTATCAATTGCGGGCTTTGCGCGAGCAGCAGCCTGAACTGATCGAGCGAGTCGCTCATCTGTTGATGATCCCGGATTATCTACACTACCGCCTGACGGGGGAGCTGAACTGGGAATACACCAATGCCAGTACCACACAGTTATTGAATATTGAAAGCGATCAGTGGGATGAGGAACTGCTGGCCTGGGCGGGTGTCCCCGCTGGCTGGTTCGGTAAACCGACCCCACCGGGTAACCGAGTAGGCTTCTGGACCAGTGCCAGCGGCCAGCAGATCCCGGTGATCGCCGTCGCCACCCACGATACCGCCAGCGCGGTGCTCGCCACGCCATTACAAGATGCCGATGCCGCCTACCTCAGTTCCGGCACCTGGTCGCTGATGGGTATTGAAAGCCCGATTCCTGTGGTTCACACACAGGCTCTGGCGGCAAACATTACCAACGAAGGTGGTGCAACGGGCTATCGGGTACTGAAAAACATCATGGGCCTGTGGCTACTGCAACGCGCCACTCAGGAACTGGAGATCCGCGATCTGCCAGCATTGATTGCCCAGGCGGCAAAGCAGCCTGCCTGCCGTTCCCTGGTTAACCCCAACGACGAACGCTTTATCAACCCGGGCAATATGTGCCAAACCATCAAAGACAGCTGCCGTGAACAGGGTATGCCGGTGCCGGAAAACGCGGCTCAACTGGTTCGCTGCATCTTCGACAGCCTCGCCATGCTCTATCGCCAGGTTGCCCAAGAGCTGGCAGCGATGCATGGCCGCCCACTCAGCCATCTGCATATTGTCGGTGGCGGTAGCCAAAACCATTTTCTTAATCAGTTATGTGCCGATGCCTGCGGGCTGACCATCAGTGCAGGGCCTATCGAAGCCTCTACGTTAGGCAACGTCGGTTGCCAGTTGATGGCATTGGATGCCGTCACAGACATTGGTCAATTCCGCCGTATCGTGGCGCGGAATTTCCCGCTGCAACATTTCACTCCTCGCGACAATCCAGACTTTGCCGCCCACTGGTCGCAATTTCAGTCGTTGAGTCAATTATCTAAGGAACTTTGCATATGAAAAGCTCTATCGATCAAGCCTGGGAACTGGCGAAACAGCGCTTTGCTGCCGTTGGTGTCGACGTTGACGCCGCTATTGACGCAATGGAAACCCTGCCTGTGTCGATGCACTGTTGGCAAGGAGATGACGTAGCGGGGTTCGAAAACCCAGAAGGTTCATTAACCGGTGGTATTCAGGCAACCGGCAACTACCCCGGCAAAGCGCGCAATGCCAAAGAGCTGAGAGCCGATCTGGAACAGGCACTGGCCTTGATCCCAGGCCCGAAGCGCCTGAACCTGCACGCGATTTATCTTGAGTCAGAAACGCCGGTGGCACGCAATAAAATTGAACCCCGCCACTTTAAAAATTGGGTGGAATGGGCGAAGCAGCAGCATCTTGGGCTAGATTTCAACCCGTCCTGTTTCTCACATCCGTTGAGTGCCGATGGTTTTACCCTATCTCATGCCGATCCGCAGATCCGTCAGTTCTGGATTGAACATTGCCAGGCCAGCCGCCGTATCTCTGCCTATTTTGGCGAACAGCTCGGTACGCCTTCGGTAATGAACATCTGGATCCCCGATGGCATGAAAGACACGCCAATCGATCGTCTGGCGCCGCGTCAGCGCTTAACGAGTGCACTGGATGAGGTGATTGCTGAAAAACTCGACCCGGCACACCACATCGACGCAGTGGAAAGCAAACTGTTCGGCATTGGTGCAGAAAGCTACACCGTGGGTTCCAACGAATTTTATCTCGGTTATGCCACCAGCCGTCAAACCGCACTGTGCCTGGATGCCGGCCACTTCCACCCGACAGAAGTGATCTCCGACAAGATTTCCAGCGCCATGCTGTATGTGCCACGTCTGTTGCTGCATGTCAGCCGCCCGGTCCGCTGGGACAGCGATCACGTAGTGCTGCTCGATGATGAAACACAGGCGATTGCCGGTGAGATCGTCCGCCATAAGCTGTTCAATCGTGTCCATATCGGTCTGGATTTCTTCGATGCCTCAATCAACCGCATCGCCGCCTGGGTGATCGGTACACGCAACATGAAGAAAGCCCTGCTGCGGGCACTGCTGGAACCGACCGAAATGCTGCGCAAAGTGGAACAGAGTGGCGACTACACCGCACGCCTGGCATTGCTGGAGGAGCAGAAATCACTGCCATGGCAGGCCGTGTGGGAAACCTACTGCCAGCGTAACGATGTTCCAGTCGATGCCAGCTGGCTGGAAAATGTACGTAATTACGAACAACAGATCCTCAGCCAACGTAAGGGATAAATCGCCATGCAACACATACTTTCTTCCTGGTTTATCCAAGGCATGATCAAAGCCACCAGCGATATGTGGCTCAAAGGTTGGGACGAACGCAACGGCGGTAACGTCAGTCTGAGATTAACCGCAGAGGATGTGGAACCCTTCCGCAGCGACTTCGTTGCCGAGCCACGCTGCGTAGAACTGACGCAACCGGCAAGCGAACTGGCCAACTGCTGGTTCCTGGTTACCGGTTCAGGGAAATTCTTCCGTAATGTGCAACTGGCTGCCGAAGAGAATCTGGTGCTGCTGCAACTAAACCACAACGGTACCGCCTATCACATCCACTGGGGGCTTTCACAAGGTGGTGTGCCGACTTCAGAACTGGCCGCCCATTTCCAGTCACACATTGTGCGTATGAACGTCAGCGGGGGCAGCGATCGCGTCATCATGCACTGCCACGCGACCAATCTGATTGCACTGAGCTTTGTGCAGGAACTGGATAATGGCAGCTTCACCCGCTTGCTATGGGAAGGCAGCACCGAGTGTCTGGTGGTCTTCCCTGACGGCATCGGCATTGTGCCATGGATGGTGCCGGGCACCGACGGCATCGGCACGCAAACCGCCGAACAGATGCGTCAACACAGCCTGGTACTGTGGCCATTCCACGGCATCTTTGGCACTGGCCCCACGCTGGATGATGCCTTCGGTCTGATCGACACGGCGGAGAAGTCTGCCGAAATCATGGTGAAAGTGCTGTCGATGGGTGGCAAGAGACAAACCATTTCCAGTAGCCAGTTGAGTGCATTGGCTCAACGTTTTGGCGTAACGCCACTGGCCGCCGCGCTAAAAGATTGAGATGTCGATGCCCTGCGTCCGCTACGGCGGGCGCATCACAACGGTTCCCACTTCAGGAGCAATAACATGAGTTTCATGCTGGCATTACCAAAAATCAGTTTGCACGGCAGCGGCGCTATTGAAGATATGGTCAAGCTACTGGTACAAAAGCAGTGGGGTAAAGCACTGATCGTCACCGACGGCCAATTGGTGGAGCTCGGTCTGTTGGAAGGGCTATTGAACGCCATGCAGCAACATGCCATGCCCTATGCCATGTTCGGTGAGGTTTTCCCCAACCCTACAGAAGCATTGGTGCAACAAGGCTGGCAAGCGTTCCAACAGCACCAGTGTGACTACCTGATTGCCTTTGGCGGCGGCAGCCCTATCGATACCGCCAAGGCGATCAAGATCCTCAGCGGCAACCCCGGCCCTTCCACCGCTTACTCTGGGGTGGGTAAAGTCAAGCAGGCTGGCGTTCCCCTGGTCGCCATCAATACCACCGCGGGCACTGCGGCCGAGATGACCAGTAATGCGGTGATCATCGACAGCCAACGTCAGGTTAAAGAAGTGATTATCGACACCAATATCATCCCTGATATTGCCGTGGACGATCCGCAGGTCATGTTGAATATTCCTGCCAGCGTCACAGCAGCTACCGGTATGGATGCGCTGACTCACGCGGTAGAAGCCTACGTTTCTGTGGGTGCTCACCCGTTGACCGATCACTCGGCACTGGAAGCCATTCGCCTGATTAGTACCTGGTTACCCGCTGCCGTGGCAGACGGTAAGAGCCTGCAAGCGCGGGAAATGATGGCTTACGGCCAATATTTGGCAGGCATGGCATTCAATAGCGCCGGTCTGGGTCTGGTGCACGCACTGGCTCACCAACCGGGTGCAACTCACAACCTGCCCCACGGCGTCTGTAACGCCATACTGTTGCCGGTGATCGAAGCGTTCAATCGCCCGAATGCCGTCGCACGCTTTGCACGCATTGCGCTGGCATTGGGGGTAGATACCACCGGCATGAGTGAAGAACAGGCCAGCCATCAGGCGATTACCGCCATTCGTGCTCTTTCCTTGCGCGTGGGAATTCCTGCCGGTTTCTCGACGCTGGGTATTAAAGAAGCCGATATTGAGGGCTGGTTGGATAAAGCGCTGGCCGATCCCTGTGCCCCCTGCAACCCACGCACGGCAGATCGCGAGCAGGTTCGTGCGCTGTATTTAGAAGCCTTGTGACCCCTGAGGAGCCCACATGATCCGTAAAGCTTTTGTGATGCAGGTAAACCCGGATGCTCATGCAGAATACCAGCAGCGCCACAACCCTATCTGGCCTGAACTGGAACAGGTACTGAAAGAGCACGGCGCAAACCACTATTCCATTTTCCTGGATGAAGAACGCAACCTGTTGTTCGGGTTTGTCGAGATCGAGTCAGAAGAGCGCTGGGATGCCGTAGCCAATACTGCTGCCTGCCAGCGTTGGTGGCGATTTATGAGCGACGTGATGCCAAGCAATCCGGACAATAGCCCGGTCAGTTCACCACTGCGCGAAGTGTTTTATCTGGCATAAAAGAGTGAAAGGCGGCGGTGATACCCGTCGCCTATCGATATATGCGTCACGACTGCGCTATCGCATGATGCTCAGGAGTCACTCTTTTCTCTGATAGATAACGAAAGAGGTTCTTTGGCCAATTTTGTCGTACAGCGAACGCGCAGAGGAGTTAAACTCCTGAGTCATCCAGTAAACTTTACTCGCGCCTCTTGAGTCGGCCTGTTGATAGGCTGCATTAAATAATTTTTCCGCAACGTTCTTTCCTCTCGCACTTTTATCAACAAATAAATCCGAGATATAACAATAATCTTTTTCGCTCCAGGTTGAAGCGTGATAAACGATATGCGTCAACCCTAACACCTGCCCATCATGATTAACGGCGACCAAACCAGAAAGTGAGTCCCCTTGGCACAGTCTCACAAAGGTTTTTTCGGTAATTTCAGGCGTGATATCTGCGCGATAGAAATGCAGATATTGTTGCCATAAATTTTCCCAGCTCTGTTTATCAGCCGCTAATATATTCCTTATTATAACTTCATCTTTAGTATTTATCATATTCCACCTTCACATTAACCTGGGACCAGGTTCGATTGCGGAAAGTGTAATCGATATTATTAAGTGCTGTGAATAGACCAATCCAAGTTCTTCACTAGACCAATTATTAAAAGAAAAAGCCGGTGCCTGGTCTATTTTATTACTGGCAAGAAGCAGAACTATCCATTTCATCCAAACATAACGTTAGAAGGTGAGAAAACGCTTTGATATTATTAGCTATCTCCATAGGATCCAGTGCTGCAAACCCCATTAGCCAGCCTGATAAGGCGATCTCTTGAGTACAAAATTCAGATAACCCCTTAAGCGTTAAATTATACTGCTCGGCACGGTGCGTAACGTATTGCTCAATTTTTTTACTTTCCACCAGACAAAGTATCTGTAAACCGCAATTGGGTTTAATCACTTGTACCTTTGAACTACACTGTTTCTTTATTTCATTGATAATAAGCTCGGCACGGAATGAGTATATTTTCTTCATCGTTAGCACGTGTTCTCTATAATGTCCTTGCATAATAAATTTCGCTAACGTGCGCTGTGTTATTCCTGATGTCTGGCTGTCTGTATTTGCCCGTGCGGCTATCATAGGGTTTATCAGTGATAGCGGTAGAACCATATAAGATACGTGTAAGTCAGGAAATAACGTTTTGCTGAAAGTCCCCAAATAAATAGTCCGTTGGTAGGGATCCAGCCCTTGCAATGATGCCGTCGCAATGCCTTTGTAGTGAAATTCGCTGTCATAATCATCTTCGATGATCCACATTTCACGATTTCTTGCGGCTTCAATCAAAGCCAAACGTCTTTCCAGGGAAAGTGCATATCCGGTCGGATATTGATTGGAAGGGGTAACGTATAAAAACCGGGCATTGGCCTGAGAACGAATAATTTCATCGACGCAGATCCCTTGGTCATCGACGGCAATCGGCACAAGTTTTAACTGAGCCGCCAGAAAGGCCCTAATGGCGCCAGGATAGCCCGGATTTTCAATAAAGATGCTATCGTCAGCATCCGCTAATACCTGTGCGCATAGGGAAAGTGACTGCTGCGTACTGCTCACAATCAGCAGTTGATTGGCTTGCGCTTTTACCCCTCGCTCTGAAAGAAGATAATCGCAAATCGCTTCTCTCAGATGAATGTTACCCTGCAAATTATTCCCGTTAGTTGCATATAATCCCTCCTCCTTGATGGTTTGCTGATAGAGATCCACCCAAGTGTGGATTGGAAAGTTGCGGGTTTCTGGCGTACCGGGGCTGAATGCCCGGTACTGGAACACGTTGTTTGGTTCCGACTTGGCATGTTGTGATGATCTTCGACTTAAAGTGACGCGTCCGGATGACCTGACTTCGCGCTCACTCATCAAACCAAGCAACGGTTGCTGCCTTTGAGAAATAAAACTCCCCCGGCCAACCTCTCTGGATACATACCCCTCGGCTTCCAATGAGCTGTAACAGCTTTCGATGGTGCCTCTGGATAGCAACATTGACGCAGCAAGCACACGGCTTGCAGGCAAACACTGCCCTGCAACAAGCTCACCTTGCTGGATCATGGTCTTAAATGCGCCTGCCAAGGCCGTGGCTAATGAAACCTCTGGGCTCACTTGCTTGGTGAGTTCTTTTTGCAGCAAAAGATAACGGAGCTGATGTTCAGTCAGTCTGTTCAAAGGACAACTCCGTTAAGAGAGAACAATTGCTGCAGAGAAGCTACTCAGATACCGTCGCCGTATTCAAACCCTTGGTTAACACCATTGAAATACTGGTCCATATCCATCGACGGGGTGTCACTTTCAGGGCGACCGACAATACGGGCGGGCACACCTGCCGCAGTGGTATGCGGGGGAACGGGTTGTAGCACCACGGAACCGGCACCGATCTTGGCCCCTTTACCCACTTCGATATTACCGAGAATTTTAGCCCCAGCGCCGATCATTACACCCTCACGAATTTTAGGATGGCGATCGCCACTGGTTTTGCCGGTCCCACCGAGGGTGACCGATTGCAGAATGGAAACGTTATTCTCCACCACGGCAGTTTCACCGATCACAATCCCCGTGGCGTGGTCGAGCATGATACCGCAGCCGATAGTCGCAGCCGGGTGGATATCCACGCCAAAAGCTACCGAGATTTGATTTTGCAGGTAAATCGCCAAAGCCTGGCGGCCCTGCATCCATAACCAGTGACCAATACGGTAAGCCTGTAAGGCATGGAAGCCTTTCAGATACAGCAGCGGGGTGGAATATTTATCGACCGCAGGGTCACGTAGCCGGACGGCCAGTATATCGCGCGCCGCAGAGACGATCATTTGCGCGTCGGAACGGTACGCATCCTCCACAACTTCGCGCACTGCAATTGCTGGCATAATCGGATTAGCCAGTTTGTTTGCCAGAATATAACTGAGTGCACTACCCAGATTTTCATGCTTGAGCAAGGTCGCATGGAAAAAGCTAGCCAGCATCGGTTCACAATCAGCCAGTGCTCTCGCTTCTGATTTAATGCTGCTCCAAACCTGTTCTAACTCTTCTGACGACATTACCTTCCTCCCTGCATAGCAAACGAACCACCCGCGAAACTCCAGCAAGATGGCTTAATCTATCTACTTATTGAATCGCGCCCACGGGTTCAATACCTAAACGCTAACAAGGTCAAGCACCGTGCTTTTCATCTTTCCTGGTGCGTCCAAGCAGGCTTAACGCGGCTTCTCGAGCATTTTTCGCACAGTACAACACCTGATAGATCTGCTCGGTAATCGGCATTTCTACACCGTGGCGTTTAGCCAGCGCCAACACCTCTTTGGTATTGCGATAGCCTTCAACTACCTGGCCAATACTGTCCTGCGCTTCCTGAACCCCTAAACCCTGCCCCAACATAATACCGAAACGCCGGTTGCGTGATTGGTTGTCAGTACAGGTCAAGACCAGATCTCCCAGCCCGGCCATCCCCATAAACGTCGCGGGATCGGCACCCAGTGCGGAGCCAAGACGGCTCATTTCCGCCAGGCCACGGGTGATCAGTGCGGTACGTGCGTTTGCGCCAAAACCGATACCGTCAGACATCCCCGCACCAATGGCAATCACGTTTTTCACCGCGCCACCCAACTGTACTCCGATGAAATCAGGATTACTGTAGACGCGGAAGCTTTTACCACAGTGCAATAGTTGCTGAAGATCGTCAGCAAACTGCTCATCAGTTGCCGCCAAGGCAATTGCCGTTGGCAAACCGGCTGCCAGTTCTTTGGCAAACGTTGGCCCAGAGACTACCGCAAGCGGAATAATATCCCCTAGCGCTTCACGAGCAACATCCTGCAACAGCCGCCCCGTTTCCGCTTCCAGACCTTTGGTGGCCCATACAATACGGGCATCCGGGCGCAGATAGGGTTTTAACTGACGCAATACGTCGCCAAAGACATGGCTGGGAACGACAACCAGCACATCGCGGCTGGCCGCTAGCGCAGAGGCCAGATCGGCTTCGAGCAGTAACGTATCAGGGAAGGCAACGTCAGGAAGAAACGCCTGATTACAGCGATCGCGCTGCATGATCTGAATCTGTTCGGGGTTATGCCCCCATAGCACTACCGGGTGGCCATTACGCGCCAGCGTAATGGCCAATGCGGTGCCGTAAGAGCCGGCACCGATTACAGTCATTGAAGCATTGACGGTATTCATCAGGCATCCTGATGTTGTTCGGCACCTTCGCCTTCCGCCTGCTGCTGCAGATAGTTCATGAACAGGGCGTCAAAGTTTACCGGTGCCAGGTTCAACTGCGGGAATGTACCGCGTGAAACCAGGCTGGTGATGCACTCACGCGCATACGGGAACAGAATGTTCGGGCAGTATGCGCCCAGGCAATGGGCCAGTTGCGTACCTTCGATACCAGCCACAGAGAAAATCCCGGCCTGCTGAACTTCGCACAGGAACGCGGTTTCTTCACCCAGAGTTGCTGTTACGGTCACGCGCAGTACAACTTCATACACATCATCAGTCAATTGACTGGAAGCCGTATCAAGATCAAGTTTAACTTCTGGTTGCCATTCTTGCTGGAATACCTGCGGAGCGTTTGGCGCTTCGAATGAGATATCCTTGGTATAGATACGTTGGATCTGGAAAGCCATCTCTGTGGTGTTTTGTTCTGACATTTGTCTAGTACCCTTGGTTAAATATCCTTATTGACACTCAGTAACCGGAACACCTTTCCCAATAAGAAAAAAGCGGGAGAGGTATAACTGCCTGCTTAAAGCAGTGGATCCAAGCCACCACGAGCATCGAGTGCATGTAAATCATCGCAACCACCAATGTGCTGGCCGTCGATGAAAATCTGAGGCACGGTGGTTCGCCCACTACGCGCAATCATTGCTTCACGTTTAACGTTATCACCGTCAATGGCGATCTCTCTAAACGCGGCGCCCTTACTGTTCAGCAACGCTTTAGCGCGATGACAGAACGGGCAGGTTGCCTTGGTGTAAATCTCAATGTTAGCCATGGAACCTCCCTCAAAAACAGTAAAAAATTACTTGCCACGAACCAATGGCAGGTTTTCCCCACTCCAGCCGGCAACGCCGTCTTTCAGGGTATAAACCTTTTCGAAACCCGCTTTGCTCAGGTGTTCTGCCGGTTCGCGGGATGTTGTGCCATTGGCGCAAACCACGATGACCGGCTGAGCCTTGTGTTTTTCCAACTCACCGTAGCTACCGCCTTTGAGCTCACTCGCCGTCAGATTGATGGCGTTGGCAATATGGCCTCTGCGGAAGTCGTCCCGGCTGCGGGTATCAACTATCACAGCATCTTCTTTGTTTATCAACAGGGTAGCTTCACCGCGAGCGATCTCCTTAACCTTGGAAAAACGGCTCTTGAAGGTCATAACGATCACGGCAACCAGCAGTACAATCCAAGCGAGACTAAGTATGGGGTGCCGGCTGACAAATTGCATAATTTCTTGCAGCATGGGGTGTAACAACTCCCGTCAGTTAAGGGAAAAATAAGTCAAGGTTTCAGAGTATACCTGCCGAATGAAGCAAATACAGCCAATAAGCAAACGCGAATGCATAAACTGCGCAGTGCGCTGAAAAATTACCTCAATGGTGTCTGGAAAGTCTGCACCGTACAACGCAACTTTGATCTTTCTGGGCTCTTTTTAGCCCGTTTCGTTGTAGAATCGTTCGGTTTTGGAGGGTGAATAGCCATCAATCCCACAGTAGCAGGCTGATGGCTATTCACAACTTAAGCGATTATAACGAGGTTACTGCAATGTCGAGCACGAAAAAGCCCATGGTTCTGGTGATCCTGGACGGTTATGGCCACCGGGAAGAACAGCAGGATAACGCCATCCTGAACGCTAGAACGCCGGTCATGGACCGCCTGTGGCAACAACAGCCACATACTCTGATTGCGGCTTCAGGCCTGGATGTCGGCCTACCTGATGGACAGATGGGCAACTCCGAGGTTGGCCACGTGAATTTAGGCGCTGGCCGCATCGTGTATCAGGACCTGACTCGTCTGGATAAAGAGATCAAAGACGGTGACTTCTTCGCCAACCCAACCCTGACCGCCGCAGTAGATAAAGCAGTGAACGCAGGCAAAGCGGTTCATATTATGGGCCTGTTGTCCCCTGGTGGCGTGCACAGCCATGAAGACCATATTCTGGCGATGATCAAGCTGGCCGCTCAGCGTGGCGCCAAAGCGGTTTACCTCCATGCCTTCCTGGATGGGCGTGACACTCCGCCGCGTAGTGCTGAAAATTCACTGAAACGTTTCAGTGACGAATTTGCCAAACTGGGTGCCGGGCGCATTGCCTCAGTCATTGGCCGTTACTATGCGATGGATCGTGATAATCGCTGGGATCGTGTGCAATTAGCTTATGATCTGATGACCCAGGCAAAAGGTGAATACACGGCGGATAACGCCGTTGCCGCCCTGCAAGCTGCCTATGCCCGTGATGAAAACGACGAATTCGTCAAACCGACCGTAATTCAGGCTGCAGGTGAAGCCAACGCTGAAATGAACGATGGCGATGCGTTGATCTTTATGAACTTCCGTGCTGACCGGGCGCGCCAGATCACTCGCACCTTCATCAATTCGGATTTTGATGGATTCCCGCGTGGCAAAGTCGTCAAGTTCGGTGATTTCGTGATGTTGACCGAATACGCTGCCGACATTAAGACTGCCTGCGCGTATCCACCAGCATCACTGACCAACACCTTTGGTGAATGGCTGATGAAGCACGACAAAACACAGCTGCGCATCTCGGAAACCGAAAAATACGCCCACGTGACCTTCTTCTACAACGGTGGCGTTGAAGAGCCATTCAAAGGTGAAGAGCGCGTGTTGATCAACTCACCTAAAGTTGCCACTTACGACCTGCAGCCTGAAATGAGTTCCGCTGAGTTGACCGAGAAACTGCTGACGGCTATCAACAGCGGCAAATATGATGCCATCATCTGTAACTATCCGAACGGTGATATGGTTGGCCACACTGGCGTATATGAAGCAGCGATCAAAGCAGTCGAAACACTAGATAATTGCATTGCGCAAGTGGTTGATGCCGTTAAAGCCGTTGACGGCCAACTGTTGATCACCGCCGATCACGGTAATGCCGAGCAAATGAGCGATCCGGCAACGGGCCAGGCGCATACCGCGCATACCAGCTTGCCAGTACCGCTGATCTACATCGGCAAACCTGCTAAAGCAGTTGAAGGCGGCAAACTGTCGGACATCGCACCAACCATGCTGGCACTGATGGGCATGGAAATCCCACAAGAGATGACTGGTAAGCCGCTGTTCATCGTGGAATAATCCTTCTCCATGAGGGAGAAGGCGAATTTTGCACTATCAAGGGTGACCCGAAGCGCAAACTCAGGCAGCCAACCGCTGCCTGAACGCTCTGCGCCTAGCAAGTTAACCACCGTCTGCGCCAGCGTTTTTTTCGCTGGCGCACTGTTGTTGCCGCTAACCAGCACCGCTGCGGAAGACAACAAATCCCAACTCAAAGACGTTCAACAGAGCATTGCAGAAAAAGAGAAAGCGGTTAAGCGGCAACAGCTACAGCGCAGTTCACTGCAGGATCAGCTCAAACTGCAGGAAAAAACCATCGCGCAAGCCAGCCGTGCATTGCATGATACCCAAGGTTCACTGACTGAACTGGGCAAAGATATTTCGGGCCTGAATACCTCAATCGCCAAACTGCAACAACAGCAATCCACCCAGCAAGAGATCCTCGCCAAGCAACTCGATGCCGCTTTCCGGCAGGGGCAGCACAGTGCATTGCAACTGATACTCAGCGGCGAAGAGAGTCAACGCAGTGAACGCATTCTGGCCTATTTCGGCTATCTGAATGAAGCGCGTCAGCAATCCATTGAACAGTTGAAGCAAACCCGAGCCCAGTTGGCGGAACAGAAGAGTTCGCTTGTCACCAAACAGAGCCAACAGAAATCACTACTCAGCGAGCAGCAGATCCAGCAACAGAAGCTGGAACAGGCGCGCAGCGCACGTAAAAAAACCCTGACAGCACTAGAAGCGTCACTGGAGAAAGATCAACAGCGCTTGGTTGAGCTGCGTCAAAACGAAACCCGTTTGCGCGATCAAATCGCCCGCGCCGAGCGAGAAGCCAAGGCCCGTGCCGAGCGTGAAGCTCGTGAGGCGGCAAAAGTCCGTGAGCAGGTCAAGGCGAAAGAGCAGCAGGCGAAGAAAACCGGCACCAGCTATAAACCCAGCGAAGGTGAACGTTCATTGATGGCACGAACCGGTGGTCTGGGCAGGCCAGAAGGGCAAGCCGTATGGCCGGTACGCGGCCGCATTGAACACCGCTTTGGCGAACAACTGCAAGGTGAGTTACGCTGGAAGGGTATGGTTATTTCCGCCTCCGAAGGCAGCGAAGTGAAGGCTATTGCCGATGGACGAGTGCTGCTTGCCGACTGGCTGCAAGGCTATGGCCTGGTAGTCGTGGTTGAACACGGTAAAGGTGATATGAGCCTGTATGGTTACAACCAGAGTGCCTTGGTCAACGTCGGTGCACAGGTGCGGGCTGGTCAGCCCATCGCACTGGTCGGCACCAGTGGTGGCCGGGGAACGCCGTCGCTCTATTTTGAAATCCGTCGCCAGGGTCAGGCCGTTAACCCACTGCCGTGGTTAGGAAGGTAGGTTTGTTCTATCCCAAAATGCGTACTGCCCTATTGTGGAGTTCTTTACTGTTGGCAAGCACAGCGCAGGCAGGAAAACTCTCGATTGTCATCGATGATGTGGGCTATCGCCCGCATGAGGAGAACGCCGTACTGCAAATGCCGGTAGCAATCTCCGTTGCCGTGCTGCCCAATGCGCCACATGCACACCTGATGGCCACCAAAGCGCATAGCCAGGGGCGCGAAGTGTTGATCCACATGCCAATGGCCCCGCTCAGTAAACAATCGCTTGAGCGCGATACATTGCAACCCTCCATGAGCAGCGAAGAAGTACAACGCATCATCCGTAACGCGGTGAATAACGTGCCTTATGCGGTGGGGATGAATAACCACATGGGTAGTGCCATGACCTCCAGCCTCCCAAGTATGCAGAAAGTGATGCATGCTCTTGAGAGCTACCAGCTCTACTTTCTTGACAGTATGACTATCGGTAACAGTCAGGCAACACGCGCAGCTGCAGGCACCGGGGTGAAGGTGATTAAACGCAAGGTGTTCCTTGACGATACCGCCAACCCGGACGATATCCGTCGTCAGTTCAATCGTGCCGTTGAGTTGGCCCGCCGTAACGGCTCAGCAATCGCCATAGGCCACCCGCGACCTGCCACGGTCAAAGTACTGCAACAAATGTTGGCGACATTACCCGGTGATATCGTGCTGGTGAAACCCAGTTCGCTGCTCAATGAACCACAACAAAGCGGCGGTAGCTATGTTCCACCGCTCAAGCCGAACAAGACCAAGCCGAAAAATCCGTTTACTGGCGCAATCAAGCAGTGCAAGGTCAAATTGCCAAAACAAGGCGTGAACGCAGGCCAGGTAATGAGCGTCATCGGAGAGAGTCTGACGCAATCACCGGTAGTGGCGTTGATCAAGCACCATTGGCAGCACTGGATAGACTTGGCGCAAACCAAGCCAAAGGGTTGAGTGAATAGGCGGAACCAGAGTTTTCCACCTCAGACTGCTGACAAACCCCGTTATTAGGGAGAGCGTGCCGATGGGGTCGTAACGGCGTAAGCCGTCGGAGCGCCCCTCGGTGCGCTAGGCCCGGGTATCTCGGGTCAGAAGGCGACTTTGTCATCAACCTCAGGCGGAACCAGAGTTCCGCCTGTTACATCAATCCCAACTCAAAATAACTTTCCCGGACTGTCCAGAACGCATGGCATCAAAACCCTGCTGGAACTCGTCAATAGAGAAACGATGGGTAATCATTGGTGTCAGATCCAAACCGGATTGGATCAATGCGGCCATCTTGTACCAGGTTTCAAACATTTCACGGCCATAAATCCCTTTGATAAACAGCCCTTTGAAAATCACCTGATTCCAGTCGATCGACATATCTGATGGTGGGATACCCAACATCGCGATCCGGCCACCGTGGTTCATGGCATTAAGCAGAGTACGGAATGCCGGTGGTGCACCAGACATCTCCAGACCTACGTCAAACCCTTCCGTCATGCCCAGTTCGGCCATCACATCGTTCAGGTTTTCCTTACTGACGTTCACCGCACGGGTAACACCCATCTTACGCGCCAGTTCCAGCCGATATTCATTCACATCGGTGATCACCACATAGCGCGCGCCGACGTGCTTACACACTGCCGCTGCCATGATGCCAATCGGGCCCGCACCAGAAACCAGCACATCCTCCCCAACCAGGTCGAAAGACAATGCAGTGTGCACGGCATTACCAAACGGGTCGAAAATCGAAGCCAGTTCATCAGAGATATTGTCCGGGATTTTAAAGGCATTAAACGCCGGGATCACCAAGTACTCAGCGAATGCGCCTGGACGGTTAACACCCACACCGGTGGTATTCCGGCACAGATGAGTGCGGCCACCACGGCAGTTACGGCAGTGTCCACAGGTAATATGCCCTTCACCAGAAACACGGTCACCGATATTGAAGCCTTTGACTTCCTGACCAATCGCCACCACTTCACCCACATACTCATGGCCCACCACCATAGGTACCGGAATGGTTTTCTGCGACCAATTGTCCCAGTTATAGATATGTACATCAGTACCGCAGATTGCAGTTTTGCAGATCTTGATCATGACATCGTTATGCCCCAATTCTGGCTGGGGAACATCGGTCATCCAGATGCCTTCTTCCGCTTTCAATTTAGATAATGCTTTCATGAAATTACCTTACGCAATTACGCCAAGCGTTTTACCTATGCGGATAAACGCCTCAATCGCACGTTCAATCTGTTCCGGTGAGTGATCGGCGGACATCTGGGTACGGATACGCGCCTGGCCTTGCGGCACCACCGGGTAGAAGAACCCCGTGACATAGATGCCTTCCTTAAGCAATGCATTGGCGAAGTCCTGCGCCAGTTTGGCCTCTCCCAACATCACCGGAATGATGGCATGATCGGCCCCTGCAAGAGTAAAACCTGCTGCGGTCATTCTTTCGCGGAACAGGCGGGCATTGGCCCAAAGACGCTCGCGCATTGCATCGCCGTCTTCAAGCAGTTTCAATACCTCAATGGAAGCCGCAACAATCGCCGGTGCCAGCGAGTTGGAGAACAGATAAGGACGTGAACGCTGACGCAGCCACTCCACAACTTCTTTCTTCGCCGCCGTATAACCACCGGATGCTCCGCCTAACGCCTTGCCTAAGGTACCGGTAATGATATCGACGCGGCCCATTACTTCGCAGTACTCATGGGTCCCACGGCCGTTAGCGCCGACAAAACCCACCGCGTGTGAGTCATCAACCATCACCAGTGCGTCGTATTCATCGGCCAGATCGCACACGCCTTTCAGGTTAGCAATCACACCATCCATTGAGAAAACGCCATCGGTGGCGATCATGATGTGACGCGCACCCTCGGCTTTGGCCTGCTTCAACTGTTCGGCCAGTTGGTTCATATCATTATTGGCATAACGATAGCGTTTAGCCTTACAAAGGCGAACACCGTCGATGATCGAAGCATGGTTCAAGGCATCTGAAATAATGGCATCTTCCGGGCCGAGCAAGGTTTCAAACAGCCCACCGTTAGCATCAAAACAAGAGGAATAGAGAATGGCATCTTCCATTCCCAGAAAATCAGCCAGCTTTCGCTCCAGCTGCTTGTGGTTGTCCTGCGTGCCGCAGATAAAGCGTACTGAAGCCATACCGAAACCATGACTGTCCATCCCTGCCTTTGCTGCCGCAATCAGTGCCGGGTGATTGGCCAATCCCAGATAGTTATTGGCACAGAAATTAATGACGTGACGGCCATCCGCAACGGCAATATCAGCCTGTTGCGCAGAGGTAATAATCCGTTCTTCTTTGAACAGCCCTTCGGCACGAGTGGTAGCAAGCTGTTGTTCCAGTTGCTGGTAAAAGGAAGAGGACATTCGGTAATCTCCAAAATAGGCACATTTTCGGCATATTTTACTGATTTGTTGGCAAACTGACGACAATGCAAAGCAGAGAATATGAAAGTTGTAGCAGATATCACGGCAAACTATGGCATTTTTCAGCAGGGCAGGATATTAAGAGCCATTCCGATGTTCCCAATGGCATGAAATGCTATTATAGGTGGCATAGGGGTGGGGCATCGTGCACCACCGGGAAGAATACAGGGGTAAACCCAATGATTATCGTCACTGGCGGCGCTGGCATGATTGGCAGCAATATCGTTAAGGCACTGAATGATAACGGATATCGTGATATTCTAGTGGTAGATAACCTGAAAGATGGTACCAAATTTGTCAATCTGGTCGACCTTGATATTGCCGACTATATGGACAAAGAAGATTTCATCGCCAGCATTATGGCCGGTGATGATTTGGGTGAGATCGACGCTATTTTCCACCAAGGTGCCTGTTCTTCCACTACCGAGTGGGATGGCAAGTACATGATGGACAACAACTATCAATATTCCAAAGACATCCTGCACTTCTGCCTCGACCGTCAAATCCCGTTCCTGTATGCCTCCTCCGCCGCCACTTACGGTGGCCGTACCGATAACTTCATCGAAGAGCGCCAGTACGAACAGCCGCTGAACGTCTATGGCTATTCTAAATTCCTGTTTGACCAGTATGTGCGTGAGATCCTGCCAGAAGCGGATTCACAGGTGTGTGGTTTCCGTTACTTCAACGTTTACGGCCCACGTGAAGGCCACAAAGGCAGCATGGCCAGCGTGGCGTTCCATCTGAATAACCAGATCAACCGTGGTGAGGCTCCAAAACTGTTCGCTGGCAGCGAAAGCTTTAAGCGCGACTTTATCTACGTTGGCGACGTAGCAGCAGTCAACCTGTGGTTCTGGAAGAGCGGCGTCTCCGGCATCTTCAACTGCGGTACTGGCCGTGCAGAAACCTTCCAGGCGGTCGCTGATGCGGTGGTGGACTACCATCAATCAGGCGCGGTGGAATACATTGAATTCCCTGAAAAACTGAAAGGTCGCTATCAGGCCTATACCCAGGCCGACCTGACCAATCTGCGCGCAGCCGGTTATGATGCTCCGTTCAAAACGGTAGCCGAAGGCGTTAAAGAATACATGGCCTGGTTAAACCGTACCGCTTAAGCCGAAGGAAACTGTTAACGGTATGAAAATACTGGTCATTGGCCCTTCATGGGTTGGCGATATGATGATGTCGCAAAGTCTCTACCGCACCCTGAAGGCCGAGTACCCGTCAGCAGAAATCGATGTCATGGCTCCCGCCTGGTGCCGTCCTCTGCTGGCACGTATGCCTGAAGTCAACCAGGCATTGGCCATGCCACTAGGCCATGGCGCTTTGGCTTTAGGCGAACGCCGCCGTCTGGGCCACACGCTGCGCGCCAACGGTTACGATCGCGCCTATGTGCTGCCCAACTCTTTCAAGTCGGCCTTGGTGCCATTCTTCGCCAACGTACCGCAACGTATCGGCTGGCGCGGTGAAATGCGTTACGGTCTGCTTAACGACATGCGTTTGCTGGATAAAGCGGCTTTTCCGCTGATGGTGCAACGCTACGTGGCGCTGGCTTACGATAGGCAGCGCATACAACGCGCTGAAGATCTCCCCCAACCGCTGCTCTGGCCGCAATTGCGGGTCAGCGATGAAGAAATTGCCGAAACCACTTCTGCGTTTAACCTCACCGATCATCGGCCAATTATCGGCTTTTGCCCTGGTGCCGAATTTGGCCCGGCCAAGCGCTGGCCGCACTACCACTACGCGACGCTGGCGCAAATGTTGATCGACGCTGGCTACCAAATCGCCCTCTTTGGCTCGGCCAAAGACAACCAAGCCGGTGAACAGATCCGCTCGGCCTTGGCAGAGAGCGCACGCGATTTCTGTTTCAATCTGGCCGGGGAAACCCAGCTCGAACAGGCAGTGATCCTATTAGCGTCTTGCCGGGCCGTGGTAAGTAATGATTCCGGGTTGATGCACATTGCCGCTGCGTTGAATAAACCACTTATCGCATTGTATGGCCCAAGCAGCCCGGATTTCACGCCACCATTGTCCAACCAGGCCAAAGTGATCCGTTTGATCAGTGGCTATCAAAAAGTTCGTAAAGGTGATGCCGATCAGGGCTATCACCAAAGTCTGATCGATATCCAACCGCAACAGGTGTTAGACGCGCTGACGCCATTACTTGCCGCCAGCGAGGAATAACCATGCAAGTTCTGATCGTTAAAACCTCTTCGATGGGGGATGTACTGCATACATTGCCTGCCTTGACCGACGCCATGCTCGCCATCCCCGGCATTCGTTTCGATTGGGTAGTAGAGGAAGGGTTCAGCCAAATCCCTAGTTGGCATCCGGCAGTCGAGCGCGTGATCCCGGTCGCTATTCGCCGCTGGCGTAAAAACTGGTTTGGTGAAGAAACGCGCCAACAGCGCTGTGATTTCAAGCGCAAAGTGCAAGAACGCAGCTATGATATCGTGATAGATGCTCAAGGCTTGATGAAGAGTGCAGCCTTGGTGACGCGCGTTGCCCGTGGCAGCAAGCACGGCCCGGATTGTAAAAGTGCACGTGAGCCATTTGCCAGTTGGTTCTACAATCATCGCCACGAGATTGATAAGCAGCAACATGCCGTAGAACGCATTCGTGAACTGTTCGCCAAAAGCCTGGGTTATGAAAAACCGCAGAATAAGGGTGACTACGCGATTGCCAGCCATTTCCTCAGCCATCCCCCAGCGGATGCAGGGCAATATGTGGTTTTTCTTCACGCTACTACGCGTGATGAAAAACACTGGCCAGAGCAAAACTGGCGCGAACTGATGCAGTTGATCGCCCCGACTGGGATGAGAGTCAAACTCCCCTGGGGTGCAACACATGAGCACCAGCGGGCCTTAAGGCTGGCGGAAGGGTTTTCCCATGTTGAAGTGCTGCCAAAACTCAGTTTGCAACAGGTGGCAGAAGTGCTGGCAGGGGCAAAAGCGGTGGTTTCGGTCGATACCGGACTCAGCCACCTGACCGCCGCCTTGGATCGCCCAAACATTACCCTTTTCGGCCCAACCGATCCTGGGTTGATTGGGGGCTACGGGCGGAATCAACATGTTTGCTGCCCTGATACGGGGATTCGCATGGCGGATATCAGTGCCGAACGGGTGATGGGATTATTAGCACCGCTTCTGACCAATGAGGAGCTTTATTAAGTATGCCCAAGCCAAATATCCTGCTCAGCGTGATAATTGCCGCCCACAACAGCGGTAATTATCTACGTGAAACCTTGCAGAGCCTGCTTGACGCCCTAGGCGAGAGCATCACTGATTGCGAAATCATTCTCATCAATGATGCATCCAGCGATAACACTGAAGCGGTGTTATCCGAGTTTACCCAAACTCACCCTCAAGCACGTTCTTTCAATGTTGAATTCAAAAACATTGGCAAGGTGCGTAACTTTGCCATTGCTAATAGTCATGGTGAATATATCACCATGCTCGACAGTGACGATCTGCTGAAAAAAGGATCTCTTAATGAGATATCCTCTTTTCTCTACCAGAACAAGCCTGACCTGCTGCTAACCAAGCTGCATGAAGTACATGAAATTACCGATGTAGATCAAAACTGGAAAGGGTTAAAAACGGAATTACTGACCCAAAATGAAGCAATAACGCGTTTCCTTATCCATAAAGATTTCCAAGCACATCTGATTGGTCAGTTTATCAAAAGATCGCTGCTTCAGGCTAACCCAATCCCTGACTTTAGCTGCTACGAGGACTTCTATATTTTTCCGCAACTCCTGACACAATCCCAGAGTATTATTTATTCTCGCGAGAGTCATTATCTGTATATAAAACGCAGCTCTAGCTTGTCGAACTCTCCCTCGGCAGAAAGGATAAAAAATCTTTTTGTATGTACCGAGAAAATGGATTCTCTTTTTGGCGAAAATTTTCACGATCTGGTTTTGTGTCACTGGCTGGACATCGAGTTGAAGCAGAAAAAATGGATCACGCTAGACGAGCACTTGGATATACTCAATAAAAAAGCGCATGAAACCTGCAGTCTCAGATTTTTTTTAAACCCGAAAGTCAGATTCAGTTATAAAAAAAGAGCGGCAAAACTGTTATGGAAAAAATAGAGCAAAGATTATATTTTGTCAGTTTTTTACTGGCCATTTCTGCTATCGTACTTACCTTGATGATGACCAGTAGACAAAGGGAGCTGTTCTATTTTTCTTTCTACATTGCCATGATTGGGCTTTTCGTTGAAAGGAAGAATATCCGCTTGCCAAAAATGGATATTTCTTATGCTATCATTCTGATAGGTCTGGTAAAAATTATCTGGACGTTGGTGCTTTATCGTCACATGCCGGATTATGGTTTGGCTGGTCCTCAACTGGATTCAGGTAAAAAATTGATTGTCGGTGGTGTGTTAGTTTTCTATCTCAACTACTTTTCTCACTATTTAACCACGTTCAATTATCGCCAGTATTTACTCACCGGATTTGCACTGGCTTTTGTGCTGGCAACAGGTTACGGCATCTATCAGGTTTACCATAGCATTGAGCGCATCGATTTTAGTACCAACCGTGCAACCGTCGCGGCTTATATCTACTCAACGCTCTCAATTCTGCTTGTCTACCTTCTCATCAAGCTCAAAAAAAACACCAGCTACTATGTGGCAGCCGCTGCGGTAATTATTATTTCCTTTCTGATTGTGATCATGACTGGAACCCGTGCCGCAGTGCTTGCACATCTATTTCTCATGCTGCTGATGATATTATTCCACTTCCGCAGGATCCATCTTAAACCGATTCTGATCGTTCTGGTATTGTTAGGGCTGGTGGGTATGGCAACCTACAGTAAATATATCAAGCCCAAGATCGAACAAACCAGCGAAGAGATTATGCTATATCAGAAAGGAGATGACCTCTCGTCACTCGGTTCTCGCTTCTCATTATGGAAGGTCGGATTTGATATATTCTTGCAGCATCCGTTCGGCAATACCGTTGAAGCACGCTACGCACAAGCAGCAGAAATCATCGCCAAAGCTCCGCAAAATAAAACAGCCCTGACTTATATTAACGTGCACTTACATGATGAACTGCTTGAAGCAGCCTCGCTGCAAGGTGTGGTTGGCTTGCTGACAGTGTTTTTTTTCTATGGTTATATCACGATGAAATCGTTAGTGGATAAAAATACACCGCTATTGATGATCGGTTGTTGCATGATTGTTTATGGCTTAACAGATGTATTATTAACCAGTCCAGAGTCAGTGATTTTCTATTTAGTGTGTATCGCACTGTTTAAGAAACAAATTTCCACAAAAAACTGTTAATAAGTATCCCCCTGTGCTGCAGGGGGATACTAAAATGGCCCTCTGTGAGAGATATGCTGACCATGTAACTAGAATTACTTAAAGTATGATCTATCTATTCAACAAAGAAGTTGAACAATATTATTCCTTCCATAACCCCACAATGCATATCCTGCAATGACAATTTTCATTTTACCCTTTCGCTTTTCAAGGGTTATTCTGTTACCGGGATAATGTGCATTTTCTCTAATACACCGTACACTTGCGCTACGGAAATAATCGACAACGGCTGTTCCCCTTCCAATGTACTATCATAGCTACCGGTGAGATCGATTATCTGATGTATTTCTTTATCCTGATAAGGGCCGGTATGTTTTGGATTAACCGTCACAAACAGGCTGATGGTCGGCACTTTAAGCGCTACGGCCAAATGGAGTGGGCCAGTATCACCAGTCACCAATACATCCAGCGAATCAATGACGCCAACTAATTGCGGCAACGTCGTTTTACCCACGTAACTAATCAGCCGCTGCTGTTGGCTACTATCCAGTTCAGCAGTCAACGTATCGATCAGATCCTGATCGGCTTTAGAACCAATAACCACTACATCGATCTTATCGTCATAACGATCGATCAGTTGTTTGGCCAACTCGGTAAAATATCCCACTGGCCAGCAACGTTCACGGGTAGAAGCTCCCATATTGAAGCCAATCCTTGTCCGCCCGGCAGGTTTGGCTAATTTCTCGAACGTACAAGGAATTTCCATCTCAATTTTGGAGCGGTCACCACCCAAAAATTGCATCAGATCCAGCTTACGCTGGATCAAGTGACCATCAAAATTCAGTGAACAACTGATCACCCAGGAATCTATTCCCTTTGGCAAAGTAAGGTAATTGTCTCTCAGGATATATTGGCAGCCCGCCAAAACCGCACTGATAATATCGTAAGGCAAGTGACCATGCAGGATCACAGCCAGTTCAGGTCGGTTTCTTCGCAGTTTATATACCGCTGATAACATGTCCTTGAATTTATTGTTCCAGAAAATCACTTCATCAAAACAGGCGTAGTCTTTCACCATCCCGTAATTAACGGTACCAGCCACCAGGGTGATATGTGCCTCAGGATAACGCTCACGCAGTGCACGCATGGCTGGGGTGTTGAACATAAAATCCCCCAGCGCGGTCGTGGAATACACCACAATCCGTTTGAACGGGTAGTCTGCTCGTAACGACTCTCTGGGTTTAATATTGCCGAACAGCAAACTGTATGCAGATAAAAACCAGTGCGCGTACTTCAATTTTCTGATCTTCATGTCATTAACCAGCGTTCACCTGTTTTTGATAATACTCAGCCAACGTCATGCCAATCGTACGTGGCAGCAACCAGTCAAACAGCTGCTCCAATTCGCGATACAGCGCTTCAATATCCTGCTGGTTTTTAAACGTCGGGCTGCCTCCGGGCATAAACTCGGAAGAGTGCAGCATGAATTCAACATAATCATGCCCCTGTGCCAGAGAGCGCTCAACCACCAGCTTCATCTGCTCCAGATTGTTACCCGTTGGGCGCAACCAATGCACTGACGGCGAGCGTTTTTTGCCCCGCAGTCTGTCATAACCCTGCTTTACCGCATTCATCAGCGCGGAGTGCTTGTACTGAATACTCATCGGGACTTCCAGTAAGGTCGAATTACCGGGCCTGGCAATGTCAGTTGGGTCGATGAAGTAGGCTTGCGACGGAAAATGACGGTAATCAGTTCCCCCGTTACCCCGGGGATCGCCCGGCGAATACTGCCAATTCACGCGCGGCGTGACGGAGCAATCAACCTGATAGCCATATTCCAGCAACAATGCGGCATAAAACTCATTAAACGCCCAACGCCCGGCCCGATGGCTAAGCATCTTGGTCTGGAAAGTATCCTCCAAGAGTTTGGTCATATGATCGACCTTGGCTCTAATCTGGTCAGCCGGGTATTCGATCAGATAGGGTTTATGCCGCCAGTCATCATCAGTGAGCGGCATCAGCGGCGGACTGTTCCATGCGTGCAGATGCATACCAACCTCACCCGTTCCACGAGCAATCACATCGCTGGCAAATTCAACGTACTTTGCATCCACCGCCATTTCATAGTTGGTAAGGTAAACCGGCTTGAAGGCATATTTTTCGCACAGCGCCTGAAAGCGTGGTAGAAAACGTGTGTTTTCGGTCGAAATGCGGTCGTGGTTTTGCCACAGATTATCGCCTTCAGTATCAATGGTGATAAGAAACGCCGGTTTAGTCATAAATATCTAGCCTGATATCAACAGAACTTATTATGTTACGCAGCCCGTTTCCTCAGGGCAAACGACTTTACTGCCCCAAATGGACAATATAGCGTCGTATTCGTCACCATGAGCCGTTATTTTTGCGGCGACAGGCAAGAAAACCGGGCAATGGTAGCCACATGCGATCCGGTCATTTAGAATCAGGCACTGGTTTCCCTGAAAGCGACTCATGATGAACGACGTGCCAGCCTTAGCTTCTGTATCACCAGTACAACGTATTCTGATTGTTAAACTTCGCCATCATGGCGATATGCTGCTGACCACGCCGGTGATTAATACCCTGCGGCAAAACTATCCCAGCGCACAGATTGACGTACTGCTATATAAAGAAACTCAGGATATGCTGGCAAGTAACCCAGCGCTGTCGCAAATATTTGTCATCGACCGCCAATGGAAAAAGCAGGGTACCAAAGCCCATTTGCGTCACGAACTGAACCTCATCCGTCAGTTGAAGGCACAACGTTACGATCTGGTACTCAACCTGGCCGATCAGTGGCGCAGTGCGTTGATTACCCGCCTCACCTGTGCGCGTATCCGCCTGGGTTTTGATTTTCCCAAACGCCGTGGCTTTCTGTGGCGCCATTGCCATACCCAGCTAGTCCCTGTGTCTGAACATGCACATCAACATACCGTTGAGCAAAACCTTTCACTGCTGCAACCCCTTCACTTGCCCGCTATCAGCCAGCAAGTGACCATGAGTTACAGCCCGCAAGACTGGCAAGCCAGCAGCGAACTTTTGCAACAAAATGGCGTCACAGGTAACTATATCGTGGTACAACCCACTTCGCGCTGGTTCTTCAAATGCTGGAGCGAAGAAAAAATGGCGGCCACCATCAGTGCGCTGCAAACTGAAGGCCACCAACTGGTGATCACCTCCGGGCCGGATGCCAGAGAACAAAGCATGGTGGCGCAAATTTTAGCTCAGTGCCCGCAGCTTGGTGTGGTATCGCTGGCAGGGCAGTTGACTCTGCGGCAATTGGCGGCCCTGATCGATCATGCCAAACTGTTTATTGGGGTAGATTCGGTTCCCATGCATATGGCAGCGGCGTTACAAACGCCTTGTATCGCTCTTTTCGGGCCATCCAAACTGATATTCTGGCGCCCCTGGCAGGTTATCGGCCAGGTGATCTGGGCCGGGGACTTCGGCCCTCTGCCCGATCCCGATGCCGTCAATACCGGTACCGATGAGCGTTACCTCGACCTTATTCCTACAGACGTGGTGATTGAAGCCGCGCGGAGCACGCTTGCATGAAAGCATTTCGTTTGGCGATTGTCCGCCAGAAGTATCGCCCGGACGGCGGAGCAGAGCGTTTCGTATCCCGAGCATTGGAAGCGTTGGAACAACAAGATCTGGATCTGAACGTTATTACCCGCGAATGGCAGGGCGATATCAATCCGAATTGGCACATCCATCTGTGCAATCCAATGAAACTCGGGCGCATCAGCCGTGAGCGCGGCTTTGCTGAAGCGGCAAGGGCAATATGGCAGAAAGAAAAATTCGATCTGGTGCAAAGCCATGAGCGCATTCCTGGCTGCGATATTTATCGCGCGGGTGATGGTGTCCACCGCCGCTGGTTGCTGCAGCGCGCCCGTCTGCTCCCCGAGTGGCAGCGTAAATGGTTGTTCTCCAACCGCTATCACCGCTATGTGATGTGCGCCGAACACGCGATGTACTCGGCACCAGAACTGAAAGCGGTGATATGCAACGCGGAGATGATCAAGCGGGAAATCATCGAGGCTTTCGGTGTGCCTGCCGATAAAATTACCGTGATCTACAACGCCATCGATAACCAGAAGTTTTTACCGGCAAACGAGCAACTGCGGCAGCAATTGCGGGCGCAGTACCAAATCCCACAACAGGCGCACTGCCTGATTTTTGTCGGTTCAGGCTTTGAACGAAAAGGTCTGGCGGCTGCCATCCGCGCCGTCGCCGCAACCGACAGCTATCTTTTGGTTGTCGGCAAGGATAAGGCAGAGAAACGTTACCGTTCGCTAGCACAATCACTGGGTTGTAGTGACCGGGTCCGGTTTATGGGCGTACAGAAACAAACTCTGCCATTCTATCAGGCGGCTGACGCGCTATTATTGCCAACGCTGTATGATCCCTTCCCCAATGTGATCCTGGAAGCGATGTCATGCGGGCTTCCGGTGATCACCAGCACTAACTGCGGTGGTGCCGAGTTTATCACCCAAGGGAAGAATGGCTTTGTCAGTGAGGCTCTGGATGTGAGTGCCCTCATCGATGCTATCCACGCCCTGCCACAGCAAGCTCTGGGATCCAATATGGGGGAAGCAGCGAGATTCTCTATTTTGCCGCACACCCCAGCACACTTATCCCGACAATTGGTCGATCTCTACCAGAGGTTACTCCCGGAATGAAACAACACATTCTGTTTATAATCGATGGTCTACCCGGCGGTGGGGCAGAAAACATCACATTGGCTCTGGCGAAAGGCATTTATCAGCGCGGTCATCACGTCACGGTGCTTTCGTTGAGTCAGCGACAGGATTATGAAATCCCGCAAGGGATCGACTATATCGTCGATCACGATAATGGTCGCGGGCCACTACGCAAATTGACAGAATTGACCCGGCGCGCCGCTTCACTCGACCGGCAGCTCTCCAATCTGTTTGCCAAATCAGGCCGCCCGGCGTTGGTCATTTCCAGCTTACATAAAACCGACCGTATCGTAGTGCGCTCACGTGAGCTCCAATCATGCAACGTTTGGCACTGCGTTCACGGCATGTTATCCCGTTCTTATTTAGGTAACAAAACCGGTCTGCGCCGTTGGATAAAACAACGTAAAATGCAGCAGGTGTATAAGAACCGTAACATGATTGCTGTCTCCGATGCAGTCGGTGACGATCTGATTCAACAGCTTGGGCTCCAACCAGCACAGCTGGTTACCATCTATAATCCGTTCAATATTCCCGAGCTAGAGCAGCGCGCAAATGCCGTTAACCCGTTTGCCGGGGAAGAGTATGTGTTGCATGTGGGCCGTTTTCACCCGGTAAAACGTCACGACCGCTTGTTAGAAGCCTTCGCCCTTGCCCAGCTTCCTTGTAAGCTGGTGTTAATCGGCCAGGGAGAAGAGCAGATCAAAGCGGCTATCGAAGAGAAAATCAGTACGCTGGGTATCCAACAGCAGGTGATCATGGCCGGTTTCAACCCAAACCCATTGCCCGCCATCAAAGGCGCACGCATGGTCGCACTCAGCTCTGACAGCGAAGGATTACCAACGGTATTGATCGAAGCCTTGATCTGCCGAACACCCATCGTCAGCACAGGCTGCCCGGGTGGTGTCGCAGAGATCATGTCTGGGGTATTGGCAGCCTATATGGCTGAAATGAATGCTGAATCATTAGCTGAGAAATTAAAGTTAGCCTGGAATAACCCACCAACCATCACGCCGGAAATATACCAGCGATTCGATCAGGAATGCATAATAGATAAATATCTTTCACTGATTGAAAAATAATAAACGGTTATCTGCCGACAATAGCTGCCGGCAGATAAATAAAATCATACACCGATTTTTTTTATTCTCTCCCACACCTCATCAACAGAAACATCAATACAGTCACCACTTGTGGTCTGCAATATCTGATATTTCCCAGACCAGGGGTGCCATAATTCTGCATCGGTATCACCAAGAAATACCACCATGTCTTTATTCAGCGCCGCAGCAAGATGCATCTGCCCACCGTCGCTACACAGCACACCATGGCATAAATCAAAACCGGCCAACAGTTCCCGCACCGATGCCGTTGGATACAACGCAACTCGCGCGTTCTGACATGACGCCAGCAGTTGCTCGGCACGTTTTTGATCGCCAATATCATCAGGCGCCAGCGTTCCCTGTGGTGACCAGAAGATCAACACCCCCGCATCAGTTTCGGTGACTAAACGATTGATAATTTCTGCATAACGCTCAACTGGCCAGCGCCGTTTGGGGCAACGCGTGCTGATATGAATGGCAAAAACGCGGCCAACAGGCGGTAACAGGCGATGTAAACGTTGTGCAGCCTGTTGCTGCTCTTGCGGGGTAAGGAACACACGAACTGGGGGAATAGGAATAGACTTCTCGCTAATCGCCGACAAATAACTGTAGGTATGTTCTACCTGATGCTTGCCACGAAAATCTGCTGCCCTAAAAGGATGATGAATTTCGTCAGTACCTAAATCCGCCCCGATAATATTTTTCGCGCCGGCCATTTTTGCCAGACGCAGGCTGTATTTACAAGGTACCGGATTAGCCAAGATAACCGCATCAAAATTTATTTTTCTCAGTTGAAGAAATATCATCAACCGCTCAAAGTAGACCCCCAAGGTAGTCTCATTCTTGGCTTTATGTTTCGCTTTTTTATAAATAAATACCTTTTCCAGGAACGGATTGTTTTTTACCACATCCTGGCTAACTTTATTGATTAACAAATAAACTTTAGCTTCAGGGTAGGCAATTTTCACCCCTTCAATCAGTGGTGTGGTACAAACGAGATCGCCAATGTTGTCGCGGCGAATAATTAAAATATTCTTCATTCCAAGCCTATCTGCGAAATCTATCGCCTGTTGTACGAACCTACCCCCGAGTTACCAAATTAGCGCCTTTCTCTTCCGGTTATGGTACTATTCTGAATAACCCATATAAATGAAATTGATAGAATGTTGCTCCGTTTATATCAGGTACTACTCTACCTTATACAACCCCTGATCTGGCTCCGCTTACTGCTGCGCAGCCGCAAAGCACCAGCCTACCGTAAACGCTGGGCAGAACGCTATGGCTTCTGCGCCGGGAAAGTATTACCGGGTGGTATTATGCTACATTCCGTTTCTGTTGGCGAAACGTTAGCAGCCATACCCTTGGTGCGCGCACTGCGACACCGTTACCCTCATTTGCCGATTACTGTGACCACAATGACGCCAACGGGTTCCGAACGCGTGCAATCTGCTTTCGGTAAAGATGTGCATCATGTCTATCTACCTTACGATCTGCCAGGCTCCATGCGCCGTTTCCTCGATCAGGTAAATCCCAAGCTGGTCATCATCATGGAAACAGAGCTCTGGCCAAACCTGATTAATGCCCTGCACCAACGTAAAATTCCTTTGGTGATTGCCAATGCCCGTCTTTCCGCACGCTCAGCAGCAGGCTATAAGAAGATCGGTGGTTTCATCCGCGATATCTTGTGCCGTATAACGCTGGTCGCCGCCCAGAATCAGGAAGATGGCGAACGCTTTATCGAATTGGGCCTGAAACGTTCGCAACTGACCGTCACCGGCAGCCTGAAATTTGATATTTCTGTCACCCCAGAACTGGCAGCGCGAGCCATTACGCTGCGTCGCCAATGGGCACCACGCCGCCCGGTATGGATCGCCACCAGCACCCATGAAGGTGAAGAAACCATTCTACTGGAAGCACACCGCAAGCTGCTGGGAAAACACCCTGACTTATTGCTCATTCTGGTCCCGCGCCACCCTGAGCGCTTCCCGACAGCCAAAGAAATGACCCAGAAAGCTGGCTTCAGCTATACCACACGCAGCAGTGGTGAAATCCCTTCGAGCAGCACGCAGGTCGTTATTGGCGATACCATGGGCGAGTTGATGCTGTTATACGGTATTGCCGACCTGGCATTCGTGGGAGGCAGCCTGGTCGAACGCGGTGGGCATAACCCGCTGGAGGCTGCGGCTCACGCCATTCCTGTGCTGATGGGCCCACACACTTTCAATTTCAAAGCTATCTGCGCCAAACTCTCCGAGGCTGGCGGGCTTATCACCGTCACCGATGTGGACCAACTGGCGAAAGAAGTGGAAACCCTGCTGACCGATGAAGACTATCGCCGTTACTACGGACGCCATGCGGTTGAAGTTCTGTATCAGAATCAGGGTGCGCTTCAACGCTTGCTGCACTTGCTAGAGCCACATCTGCCGCCACGGAGCCACTAAATGAGTAACAGTAGAAGCCTGTCGGTAGTGATGATTGCCAAAAACGAAGCCGAATTGCTGGCCGAGTGTATACAGTCAGTAGCCTGGGCGGATGAGATTATTGTGCTCGACTCTGGCAGTACCGACGGTTCCGTGGCCTTGGCCGAAAGCCTGGGTGCCAAGGTATTTACCCACACGGATTGGCAGGGGTTCGGCAAGCAGCGGCAGAAGGCTCAAAACTACGCCTCGCAGGATTATATTCTGATGATCGATGCTGATGAGCGCGTTACACCCGAGCTACGCCTGTCAATACAACACACGCTGGCAACAGCGGACGATAACGTCGTTTATAGCCTTGGCCGCCGTAATCTGTTCCTTGGCCGCTTTATGCGCCACAGCGGCTGGTATCCCGACCGAGTCAATCGGCTGTATGCCAATGCACGTTATTGCTACAACGACGATCTGGTTCATGAATCGCTGAATACCAACGGAGCAAAAATCGTTGCATTGAAAGGCGATCTCCTGCACCTGACCTGCCGTGACTTTTTCGCATTCCAGCGCAAGCAACTGCACTACGCCGAACAATGGGCAGCCCAGCGCCATCTGGCAGGTAAACGCTGCGGTTATCTGTCTATCTTCACCCACACGCTGGGCGCTTTCTGCAAAACCTGGCTGTTACGGGCCGGTTTTCTTGACGGTAAACAGGGCTTGCTGTTAGCCATGGTCAACGCGCAATATACTTTCAATAAATATACCGCTCTGTGGGCATTGGGCCGTAACGCCACCCAATAGTCTTCGAGTTACGCTTGCCCGAAGGGTGGGTCTCAGCACTGAGGCTCCTCATCCAAAGATGCTTAGGCCACAAAGTGACTTGGATGAAAAAGGAAACCAATACCACCGCATCTTAAAGGATCGCGGGTATATTAAGAGAAACGAATCATGAGTAGCAAAGCCATTTACCCAGGTACGTTCGATCCCATGACCAACGGCCATCTGGATTTAGTTACCCGCGCATCAAAGATGTTCGATCATGTCATTCTGGCCATTGCCGCCAGTTCAAGCAAAAAACCGCTGTTTACTTTGGAAGAACGCGTCACCCTGGCTACACAGGTGACCTCTCATCTGGATAACGTCGAGGTACTCGGTTTCAGCGAACTGATGGCGCACTTTGCCGCCCACCAGAATGCCAATATTCTGGTGAGAGGCTTACGCGCTGTATCGGACTTTGAATATGAGCTGCAGTTGGCGAACATGAACCGCCATCTGATGCCAACGCTAGAAAGCGTATTTCTGATGCCTTCCGAAGAGTGGTCGTTTATCTCTTCTTCGTTGGTGAAAGAAGTGGCACGCCATGGCGGCGATATCGCACCGTTCCTGCCAGATGTCGTTACCAAGGCGTTGCTGGAAAAGCTGGCCGAGCAATAATCAGCATTGGCAGCGGCGGCAAAAGAACGTGCTGCGCTGCCCATGCTTTGCACTCTCAATAGGCGTACAGCATATGCGACAGGGTTCCCCTGCCCGGCCATAAACCTGCAGTTCCTGCGCGAAATACCCTGGTTTACCGTCTGACTGCAGAAAATCCCGTAATGTTGTACCACCTTGTTCAATTGAACGTTGCAGAACCGCCTTGATGGTTTCCGCCAACAACTCAGCTTGCGTTCTAGTCAACGATCCCGCCTGACGATCCGGCAAGATCCTGGCAGTG
The DNA here is from genome assembly GCF_044865145.1 of Serratia aquatilis. Lineage (NCBI taxonomy): Bacteria > Pseudomonadati > Pseudomonadota > Gammaproteobacteria > Enterobacterales > Yersiniaceae > Serratia > Serratia aquatilis. The sequence goes on from NZ_CP173186.1 coordinate 5,301,932, forward strand.
AAAAGCGATTCGCTGGCATAGATATTCCCTACCCCAACCACCAGCTTGTTATCCATCAGCCAGGGCTTGATCAATGTGCGCTTGTTGCGGGATTTCTCGTACAGGTAACTGCCATCAAACGCTTCACTCAACGGCTCCGGGCCAAGATGGGCCAATACCGGGCTGGTAGCAAGATCGTCACACCACAGCCAGGCGCCAAAGCGGCGTGGGTCGGTATAACGCAGGATCATGCCATTACTCATTACCAGATCGACATGATCATGCTTACCCGCTGGCGTTTCCTCTGCCAGCATACGCAAGCTGCCGGACATCCCCAAATGGACGATAATCCAGCCTTGGTCCAGTTCGATCAGCAGATATTTTGCACGACGCTGCACGCTGCGTACCGGGCGATCGCTTAGCGATAAAATCTGTTCTGAAACCGGCCAACGCAGACGCGCATTACGGACAAGCGCGTACTGAATGTTGTGGCCGACAAGATAAGGCTCTATGCCGCGCCGGCTGGTTTCGACTTCGGGTAATTCAGGCATGCCACGCTCCCTCTCAACTATCTATACCCGTCGCCCTTCAAGCCGCATGGGTGTTGGCTTCCTTCTCTCACCCCAGTCACTTACTTGAGTAAGCTCCTGGGGCTTCGTTCAGTTGCCGCCTACATGCAACTTGAAGTAACTTGGGTATATACCCGTTATAATGAAAAAACCCGGCCGAAGCCGGGTTTTCATTAATCCACTAAAATTATTTAATTTTAGCTTCTTTGTAGATCACGTGTTGACGGACAACTGGATCGAATTTCTTCAGTTCCAATTTTTCCGGCTTAGTACGCTTGTTCTTCGTAGTGGTATAGAAGTGACCAGTACCAGCAGAAGAAACCAGCTTGATCTTCTCGCGAACACCTTTAGCCATGATTCAGTTCCTTAATACTTCTCACCACGGGCACGCAGATCGGCCAAGACCGTCTCAATACCCTTCTTATCGATAACACGCATACCTTTAGCAGATACACGCAGAGTTACAAAGCGCTTCTCAGCCTCAACCCAAAAACGGTGTGAATGCAGGTTAGGCAGAAAACGGCGTTTGGTCGCGTTCATTGCGTGGGAGCGGTTGTTACCGCTCACCGGGCGCTTGCCAGTAACTTGGCAGACTCGGGACATGTCTATTCTCCAAAAATCAAATCAGCTCGAGCTCAAGGGGGTATGGCCGCCTCGTCAGGCTTTTAGAGCCCATCTCAGCAAACTTCATACTGAGGAGACTCTCGTCATCAGGTCAGAAACTACACACCAGGTCAGAAACCTGCTGAGATAGGCTCTTAACGCCAAACCCAAGATTCTCAAAGGTGGCGTAGTATACGCTCTGAAGCGTAAGTGCTCAAGTCCCGAACAGCTAAAGATCCCGCAAGGATCGCGAAAAAATCAATTAAAGCCATCCGCGCTCAGCAAAAGAGACATATTCACCCCGGCCTATAACCAAATGATCGAGCACTCGGATCTCCAATAAACGGCAGGCATTAACTACTTGCTCGGTTATCTGACGGTCGGCGTGGCTGGGTTCAGCCTTACCCGAAGGGTGATTATGCGCCAGAATGAGGGCGGCTGCATTAGCCTTCAACGCTTCCCGCACAATTTCTCTCGGATGTACTACGACACTGCTGATGGTACCAGCAAACATCTCCTGATGGCGAATAACCCGGTGTTGATTGTCCAAAAACAGCACCAGAAAAACCTCACGCTCATGGTGAGCCAGCAGGCTGTGAATATAATGCTGGGTTACTTTCGGATTCAGTAGTGCGTTTTCCAGCAGATGTGGGCCGGAAAACAGCCGGAATGCCATCTCAGAAATCGCCTGCAATTGGGCATAAGTGGCTATCCCCAGCCCTTTCTGACTACAGAATTGTGAATAATCAGCCGAAATCAGGTGATAGAGCGAACCAAAGTGCGCCAACAATTGCTCCGCACGTTGCGAAACGTGAACACCAGGCAAACCGGTTCGCAAAAAAATCGCCAGCAGCTCCATATCTGATAGCGCCGCTGCACCATCACGCATCAATTTCTCCCTTGGAGCCAAGGCTCCAGACCATAGCGACATATCCTGATTGCTCATTGACACCTCCCTGACTGCAACAGAGTATGCCAATAGGGATCGAGTATCTCGACAGGTTATTGATAACATTGCGAAGTATTACGAAAAATACAATGTAACTGGCTGCATACCCAGCATAATCACTCCCACGTCAGCGATTATGCTAAAATGTTTCTTCTTTCGGTTTTCAATCGGACAATCATGATGACGGGACTTTCCGGCAAACATATTGTGCTTGGCATCAGTGGCGGTATCGCAGCCTACAAATGCCCAGAGCTGGTACGCCGCCTGCGCGACAGAGGCGCTGAGGTCAGAGTGATCATGACCACCGCGGCCAAGGCATTCATTACCCCACTGACGTTACAGGCCGTTTCTGGCTATCCGGTTTCAGACGATCTGCTCGATCCTGCGGCAGAAGCCGCCATGGGGCATATCGAGCTGGGTAAATGGGCAGATCTGGTTATCCTGGCACCAGCAACGGCCGATCTGCTGGCACGTGTTGCCGCCGGTATGGCAAACGACTTATTGACCACGGTCTGCCTGGCTACCAGTGCACCTATCGCTGCTGCACCCGCCATGAACCAACAAATGTACCGGGCTGCCGCCACTCAAACCAATCTGCACACCCTACAGGAACGCGGTTTATTGTTATGGGGACCAGACAGCGGCAGCCAGGCCTGCGGTGATATTGGGCCCGGGCGTATGGTGGACCCACAGGAAATCGTTGAATTGGCTAACAGCCATTTTTCTGTGCCACAGGATTTGAAACATTTAAAGATTATGATAACTGCCGGGCCTACCCGTGAGGCTTTGGACCCGGTTCGGTTCATCAGCAATCACAGCTCCGGCAAGATGGGCTTTGCCATCGCCCGTGCTGCCGCGTCGCGTGGGGCGCAAGTGACACTGGTTGCAGGGCCGGTCACTCAACCCACCCCGCCTCAGGTGACCCGTATAGATGTCATCAGCGCACGGGAAATGAAGCAGGTGGTGCAACAGTACGCGGCCCAACAGAACATTTTTATTTCCTGTGCTGCCGTAGCTGACTATCGGGCAGAACAGATCGCAGATGAGAAAATCAAAAAACAGGGTGATGAAATCATCCTCAAGATGGTAAAAAACCCGGATATCGTCGCTGGCGTTGCCGCGATGAACAAAAATCGTCCTTTTGTCGTCGGGTTTGCTGCCGAAACCCAGAATGTGGAAGAATACGCGCGACAAAAACTGGCGCGCAAGAAACTGGATTTAATCTGCGCTAACGATGTATCGCTTGCAGAGCACGGTTTTAATAGTGATACCAATGCCCTGCATCTTTTTTGGCAGGATGGAGAAAAGCGCCTTCCGCATAGCGATAAGGCACTCCTTGGCCAACGTTTAATTGACGAGATAGTCAGCCGTTATGATGAAAAAAATCGACGTTAAGATCCTTGACCCACGTATCGGTCAGGATTTCCCATTACCCACCTATGCAACTCCAGGCTCTGCAGGTCTTGATCTGCGTGCCTGCCTGGACAATTCGGTTGAATTGGCACCGGGTGAAACGATATTGCTACCTACCGGGCTGGCAATTCACATCGCCGACACCGGTTTGGCTGCGGTGATCCTGCCGCGTTCCGGTCTGGGCCATAAGCATGGCGTTGTGCTAGGTAACCTGGTAGGCCTGATCGACTCCGACTATCAGGGCCAGTTAATGGTATCTGTGTGGAACCGTGGTCAGAAATCTTTCACTATTGAACCAGGCGAACGCATCGCACAGATGGTATTTGTGCCAGTGGTACAAGCGGAATTCAATCTAGTGACTGAGTTCGACAGCAGCGAACGCGGTGACGGTGGTTTCGGTCACTCTGGTCGCCACTAGGTTTTACCCCGTATAAGGGTAGCCAACAGGGAATGTCTTCCAAAGTCTTACCACTCCAAATCGGAGGGGAAGGAAGTCTTGATACCCTATGGATTTCACGTTGCAACCGCTCACCTTTTGGCCTTACTCAGGTAAGTCGTCAGGATGAGTGAAAATCTGTCGCAACGGATTTGGCAGCAAAGAAAACGAAGGGTATCTGGTGAGGCTTACTCGGTAATTACACCAGGTAACACGGAGAATAATGGCCTGACAAGCCATTGGCCCAAACACCGTACAAAACCGATCATATAAGCCGTACAGAGTCTGCTCTGCAACGGCCGGTGCACGGGTTCTCAAAAATCTATACCCGAGTGTGTCAAAGCAAAGGTATAAGCCGTATTAGCAAGGGTCTAATCAAACATGGCAGAGAAAGAAAATACGAAAAGGAACCGGCGTGAGGAGATTTTGCAGGCACTAGCCCAGATGCTGGAATCCAGCGACGGCAGCCAGCGTATCACCACTGCAAAGCTTGCCGCTAACGTTGGTGTCTCTGAGGCTGCCCTTTACCGGCACTTTCCCAGCAAGACACGGATGTTTGACAGCCTGATCGAGTTTATTGAAGATAGCCTGATTACACGCATCAACCTGATCCTTCAGGATGAAAAAGAGACGTTTAATCGTCTGCGTCTGATTATGTTGCTGGTGCTTGGATTTGCAGAGCGCAACCCAGGTTTGACAAGGATCATGACCGGGCACGCATTGATGTTTGAACAGGAACGCCTGCAGGGCAGAATCAACCAGCTGTTTGAGCGTATAGAAGCACAGTTGCGTCAGGTGTTGAAGGAGCGGAAACTGCGCGAAGGTAAAGGTTTCATCATAGATGAAACCTTACTCGCCAGCCAACTGTTGGCCTTCTGCGAGGGGATGCTTTCACGCTATGTTCGCTCCGAGTTCCGCTACCGCCCAACACAGGACTTCGATGCGCGCTGGCCACTGCTGGCGGCACAACTGCAATAAAGAGCGATGATGAAAGGTACAAAATTGCGCCGAATGGACCCGGCGCAATGATTTCAAACGCCGTACTGCTCGCGATACGCCCGCACCGCAGCCAGATGAGCGGCCATTTCCGGTTTTTCTTCCAGATACGCAATCAATTCTTTGAGTGTAATAATGGAGATCACTTTGCAGTGATAATCTCGCTCCACTTCCTGGATCGCAGAGATATCGGTACGGCCACGCTCCTGCCGGTCGAGAGAAATTAGCACGCCAGCCAGGCTTGCATTATTAGCGCTGATGATTTCCATTGATTCACGGATTGCCGTACCTGCGGTGATGACATCATCCACCAGCATCACTCGGCCCTGAAGCGGACTACCGACCAACGTTCCCCCCTCACCATGATCCTTGGCTTCCTTACGGTTAAAGCAATAAGGCACATCGCGTTCATGATGCTCAGCCAATGCAACCGCCGTCGTGGTGGCAATCGGGATCCCCTTGTAGGCTGGGCCGAACAACAGGTCAAAATCAATACCTGAATCTACCAACGCCTCAGCATAGAAACGCCCTAACAACGCAAGGTCACGCCCGGTATTAAACAGGCCAGCATTGAAGAAATAGGGGCTGGTCCGGCCGGATTTGAGTGTGAACTCACCGAATTTCAATACCTGTTTGTTTAGCGCGAACTCAATAAACTGGCGCTGATAGGCTTTCATTAACTGCATCTCCTCATCTGCTCTAAAACTAGCGCCCGATCGCCGGGCGTAAAAAAGGCGACTTCTCAGTCGCCTGTTGCCTTGAATAATTAATCTTCCAGTGCCCGCTTCTGCGCCTGGAAAATGGTTTCGATGCCCCCTCGGGCCAGCGCTAATAGCGCCAATAACTCATCGTGGCTGAACGGCTCACCCTCAGCGGTTCCCTGTACCTCGATCATGCGGCCATCTTCCATCATCACCACATTCATATCGGTTTCCGCCGCAGAATCCTCGACGTATTCCAGATCGCACAGCGCTTCACCATTGACGATCCCAACAGAAACCGCAGCAACCAGCCCTTTCATCGGGTTGGCTTTCAATTTTCCTGCAGTGACCAAAGCGTTAAGCGCGTCGGCCAGAGCCACACAGGCACCAGTGATCGAAGCGGTACGCGTGCCGCCATCCGCCTGCAGCACGTCGCAATCCAGGGTAATGGTGAACTCGCCAAGTTTTTTCAGATCCACTGCGGCACGCAATGAACGGGCGATCAACCGCTGGATTTCCAAAGTACGTCCCCCCTGCTTGCCTTTAGCCGCTTCACGCGCATTACGGCTGTGGGTGGAGCGCGGCAACATGCCATATTCAGCGGTGATCCACCCCTGCCCTTGGCCTTTCAGGAAGCGCGGAACGCCCTCTTCTACCGTGGCGGTGCACAAAACCTTGGTATCGCCAAACTCAACCAGCACTGAACCTTCAGCGTGTTTCGTATAGTGACGGGTCAATGTCAGGGGGCGAACTTGTTGTGGTGCTCTGCCTGCAGGACGCATGGGCTCTCTCCGGCTGATAATCTACATTTGGCTTCGTATTATACGGGCTTAGTGACGTTATGCCTATCCTGCCCGCAGGTGCAACGCTATAATCGGTTCATCTTTTCCTATTACGGGTACGCATCAATGATCCGCAGCATGACCGCCTACGCCCGGCGTGAAATCAAGGGTGAATGGGGCAGCGCAGCTTGGGAGCTGCGTTCCGTTAACCAGCGCTACTTAGAAACCTACATCCGCCTGCCAGAGCAGTTCCGCAGCCTTGAGCCGGTGATCCGCGAACGTATCCGTGGCCGCCTGACGCGCGGCAAAGTGGAATGCAATCTGCGTTTCGAACTCGACCCAAGTGCTCAAAGCTCATTAATCCTCAACGAGAAACTGGCCAAACAGCTAGTGGAAGCAGCGAACTGGATCAAAATGCAAAGCGACGAAGGGGAAATCAACCCGATCGACGTATTGCGCTGGCCTGGCGTTATGTCCGCCGAGGAACAGGATCTGGATGCCATCAGCGCGGAGCTGATGCAAGCACTGGAAGGTACACTGGACGACTTCATTGCTGCGCGCGAAAGCGAAGGTACCGCGCTGAAAGCCATGATTGAACAACGTCTCGAAGGCGTAAATACAGAAGTGGCAAAAGTGCGTGCCCAAATGCCAAATATTCTGCAATGGCAGCGCGAACGCCTGGTAAGCAAGTTGGAAGAAGCACAGGTGCAGTTGGAAAACACCCGCCTGGAGCAAGAATTGGTGCTGATGGCACAGCGTATCGACGTTGCAGAAGAGCTGGACCGCCTGGAAGCACACGTGAAAGAAACGCATAATATCCTGAAGAAGAAAGAAGCCGTAGGCCGTCGCCTCGACTTTATGATGCAGGAATTCAACCGTGAGTCGAACACGCTGGCTTCGAAATCAATCAATGCCGATGTGACCACCTCAGCCATAGAGTTGAAGGTGCTGATTGAGCAAATGCGCGAGCAGATCCAAAATATCGAGTAAATTCTTTCAAAGTCTATTCACATCCATAAGCCCATGTTAAATGGGCTTTTTTATTTAAAAGATAGTCTATTAAAGACCACTAAAATCCATTAAAAACCACCACCAGATGGGGAGTAAATGGGGGAGTGTTTTTGCTTTACTAGTCTCTTCTGGCAGTTTATAACCATATACCCCCCACAACGATTTTCATCAGGATAGGTATATGACCTCACTCACGGTCAGGACGGTTCAGGCTCTCATCAAAGCAAGACAGCCAGGAAAGTATGGTGATGGTCGTGGTTTGTATCTTAAGATTCCGTTGAAAGGTGAATCATACTGGATGCTTCGATACACAATCGGCTCTAAGAGACGAGAACTCACACTTGGCAAGGTATCCCATCTAACTCTGTCTGAGGTACGTAGCCTCGCTGAGGATACTCGAAGAAAAGTTGCCACCGGGGATGATCCTATTGCTGAGAGAAAACTCAATCGCCCTAAGCAACTGACCACAGTAGATGGACTGTTTGAAGACTGGCACAAAGACCTGGTTAAACGGTTGAAGCATCCACAAATCCCAGAAAGGGTATACAAGAAGGATATTGCTCCTACTATTGGTCAACTTTCTTTGACGAAGATAACCCCCATTGATGTCCGGTCAATTCTGCAAAAAATTACAGATAGCGGAAGGCCAACCATCTCAAATGATGCTCTGCTTTACATGAAACAACTTTTTGATCACGGCATTAAACTTGGTCTGGTTCAAAGCAACCCAGCGACTGCTTTCAAAGTGAATGATGCCGGAGGAGTTGAAAAAAGCAGAGAAAGAGCATTGAGTCTGGATGAGATTACTCATGTTTTTAAAGTGTTCAGGGAACACTCTGACAGCTTCTCTCGTGATAACTACCTTGCCTGTGCCCTGCTACTACTGCTGGCAGTTCGAAAAAGTGAACTTACGGAAGCGCCTTGGTCAGAATTTGACCTTGATGAGAAAAAGTGGTCTTTACCAAAAGAAAGGAGTAAGTCAGGAGTGGGCATTGTGATTCCGCTACCACCTCTGGCAATTGAAATGTTAAAAGAGCTAAAGGTCAGAGCTTTTGGTTCTGATTATGTCTTCCCTAACCGCAGGGTGAGTAAGTCGAAGCATATGGGAAAAGATACCCTCAACTGGGCGATAGCTAAACTATTCGGGGTCGAACCGGGTAAGAAGAAGCAACCATCTAATGTAATGGGAAATATTGAATATTTCACTGTCCATGACTTGCGAAGGACTTGCAGAAGTTTACTTGCATCACTGTCTGTTCCCCCACATGTCGCAGAAAGATGTCTGAACCACAAGCTGAAGGGTATGGAAGCTATTTATGACAGGTATGATTACTTTGATGAAAGAAAAGAGGCTCTTAACAAGTTAGCTGATACCTTAAAAAAAACATTGGGTTATAACTATTTTTAGAAAAAGGGCAATTGTCAGTAAACATAGGAAAGGATTTACACCAGAAGTGGTTAAAACCGCATTAGCTCACATTGACACGAACGAAGTCAGGATAATCTACAACAGAACACGGTATAAGGAACAGCGTAGGGATATGATGGAATGGTGGATGGATCATGTGGAAGCAGCTTCTTATGGCAGAACCTGTACGGGGTCAGTAGCTGCTCTCAAAATAAACATCATACAGGGTAATAAATAATGCTTCTTTATCATTACACAGATCAGAATGGATTCATTGGGATAATTGAAAACAAACAACTCTGGGCAACTAAGATACAATATTTAAATGATAGCAAAGAGTTTTACTTAGCATTTGAATTCGCAAAAAAAATACTTCAAGATAAACTGCCTTTAGCAGACAATGACAATTGTAAGGCTAGAATTAAAAGGCTTATGGCTAACCTTTCAAATATTACACATATAAATATTTGTGTTTGTTCCTTATCTGAAATTGGTGATCTGCTAAGCCAGTGGAGAGGATACTCAAATAAACAGGGGGGATACTCAATTGGCTTTGATGTTGAAGAACTAAAAATCATGGCCAAAAAAAACAATTATCGTCTCGAAAAATGCATATATGATGAAAATGAGCAGATTTCTTTAATAAAGAAAATCATAGACGAAACCCTCAATATATTCATATCCTATGAAGAACCAAATCCACAATACCCAGAATATTCTTCTAAATCATCTGAATACTTCAAAGAGAGAATAATATCTTCCGCACCCTTAATAAAAAGTAAAACCTTTAGTGAGGAGCAAGAATGGAGGCTTATTTCCTCATCAGGAATATCCCTTGAGAAGTTGAGTTATAGACCAGGAACATCTATGCTCATACCGTATCATAAAATAAAATTCAGAGATGACTTCTGGAATATAATAAAACAGGTAATCGTTGGCCATACACCTCACCTTGAACTTGCATTAAACTCAACCGATAGCTTTATTTACAATCAATTTTATACTAATAAATATCTAATCTCTAAAGAATCAGACTTCTCATCTATAAATATTATGGCTACTAAAATACCCTATAGATCTTGGTAATCTCATAGGGGAAGACATTAAAATTTTCCCCTATCCTGACACTGAGGGCGAAGGCCGGACTCGAACATCGCTACTATCCTTATGATCTTAAGGGATTAAAACTTACCACATCAGGCATGATCCCATCATTGATACCATCAAAATTGAAATTTGGATGTGGCTAAATTCTGGCTGAATACAAATACCATTAATAATCAGATCTATAAACTATATGAACTAAAAAAGTAGAGCCAATCTACATATTTTAAAATGCCATGTTAAACAAATTATCTTGCAATTCAACAATCTATGGAAAATACCATTTAACTATGGTATAATAAGGATAAGTTATATAATTTATTTAAAGGCGAAGAAATTGACTAAATCGGTTCTCTCTTTTTTTACTGGTGTCGGGTTGCTTGATATGGGCTTCCGATCAGCCGATTTTGATATCGTCTGGCATAATGAAATTAATACTGATTTCATTACCGGTTTTAAACACGGGCAGAGTAAACTATACGGTGTTAACCCTAATGAGATCAATTTGTTTGAAGGTTCCATTGAAACTATAAATAAATCTCTTGTTAGAGATAGTATTTCATCAGGTTTAATTGATAACAGTGATTTTGGGATCATTGGTGGTCCGCCATGCCCTGATTTTTCTAACGCCGGTAAAAATTTAGGCAAAGATGGTGAAAATGGGAAACTAACGGGAATCTTTGTAGATATCATTAGTGATTTTAAGCCGAAATTTTTTACCTTAGAGAACGTCAAGGGTTTAATTCAGAAAAGTACTCATCGCAAGTATTTAGCTGACTTATTATACAAACTATCAAAAGATTATTGCTTTGATATCCGAGTATTAAATGCCCTGGACTACGGAATCCCACAAGACCGTGAGCGGTTATTTGTAATTGGTTTCAAAAAAAGTTTTATTTTTGATAAGCTTGGGTATGCAAGTTTAATTGATATTGAAAAAGTAAATTTGCAACTGATTATTGAATTAAAAAAAATCAAAATCACAAATTTAGATAGTTTTAACTGGTATGATTGGCCAGTTAACCCACTTTACGCAAATGCAAGGGAAAGATTTAACTGGCCCCAAAGAACGCCTTATGGTCAGAATCCGACCAAGCCAAACTCTATACCGTCTAATTTGCTTGTTCAAAGTAGCGTATTCACTCCATCTATTGACGATCTTGCAAATCAGAACGATGTATTTAAAGCTTATAGCGATAAGTTCAATATAATTGATGAAGGTGATATTTCAGGCAAAAGCTTTAAGCGATTACATAGATGGCGCTTTAGTCCTACAGCGGCTTATGGTAACAATGAAGTCCATTTGCATCCTTATAAACCTAGACGCCTTTCTGTCAGAGAGGTTATGAGAATACAATCAGTTCCTGATAAATTCGAGCTGCCTAATAGCATGACACTTTCAAGCAAATTCAAAACTATAAGTAATGGTGTTCCGGTTGTTTTGGCAAAAGAGATAGCTCAGAGTATCTCAAATTTCATTGAGTAAGGATTTAAAATGAATTTGAAAGAATTACTTAACGATATTTCAAAATTAACAGGGCTAATTTTACAACCTGTGAATGCCAATTCTGATAAATTGTCTTTGATTGAATTGGATCAAAATACTGGAAAATACTATGTTAAACCAGCGACAGGTAAAAAGGTATCTCGAAATATCTATGAATTTGAACATGTTCTTAAAGACCTTTTAGAATTCGGTTATGCCAACGTTGAATCGTCGTTAGGTGGAAGCGGTAGTAGTCGACAACATCCAGAAACGATCATATCTAATCTTCCTTATATTGAGTTTTTTAAATATAAAAATAAAAAGCATATTCTTTTAGTTGATAAGCCTTCCCATGAATTAGGGACTTTAAAAGAGGCATCAGGGAACGATCTTAAAAAAGCGAGGGCTGCCTTAGCTGCTCGTGAAAAGTTGAGCTTTTATGAGATACATGAGAATTTAAAATTCGTTAACGGACTCATTAATAATTCTCTTCAGGAAATTCGCACAAAATATCCAGGTGAATTAAAGCAAGAGGGTATTTCTCAATGTATAAATGTACTGAACTCATTGGAGTATGAGTTCTCACAAATATTTTTCAAATCTCATAATATTCTGAAGGATGAGAAATCAGAATACCTCCCATCGATTTATGATAATAAAGAGTCAGATACATTCTCGTTAAAAGATGAGGATGACTCAGATAATGAATCAGAAGATGTTTTTGAAAATGAGTCAGTTAATTTTGATCGTAAAAATCTGAAGATCAGGCAGATAGTAATGAGTTTTAGCTTAATCTATGACCGAATTCAATATAAGGAAATAGAGCTGCAACCCGATTTTCAGCGTAAAGAGAGAGTATGGAGTCCAAAAGAAAAAAGTCTATTAATTGAATCTATTTTGTTAGGTTTACCTATTCCTATGTTTTACTTTGCGGAAAGGGAAGATGGTACATGGCTGATAGTTGACGGACTTCAAAGAACAACCACCATCTTTGATTATATGCGTGGTGAATTTGTCTTAACAGATCTAAAATATTTTAAAGATCCTGAAGATTCCGTATATAGAAAGTCGTTCCAAGATCTACCTCGTCAATATCAGCGTAAAATTAGAGAATATCAGATCAATGGACATTTAATTTCCGTAGAGAAAAATGATTTTGAGATGGTTCGCGAACTATTCCAAAGAATCAACACATATGGTCGAGTATTAAGTCCTCAAGAAATTAGATGTGCATTGAATCCAGGAAGCTCAATACCATTCATTCGCTATCTAGCAGAAACACCTGAATTTATAAATGCCACTTTTGGTAAGGTTAATGATAAGCGAATGAAAGACATGGAATATGTCCTTGGGATCATCTCTCACATTCTTTTCGGATATAAAAATTATAATTTCAACCGAGAAGATGAATTCCTCGTAAATACAATGCAATATCTAAACAAATACAACTTCAAGCTGAATGGAAAGTTTTCTGACGAGAAGCCTAAAGTACTTCCAAAATGGAACTCTTCAGAATGTGATCATTTATTTTATATTTTATTTGAAAAATTCAAGAATGGACTATACGTTTCAGCGGAAATTTTTGATTCTCTACGATTCAAAAAGAAAAATTCGGAATCTCTGAATAAACAATTAGTAATAATGCTTGTTTCAGTATTTGCATTACTACCGAGTGAAGTATCAGATAGAATCATTTTAGAAAAAGAAGAATTCATTAATGAATTTGAAAAATTAGTCAGTGGAGAAACTCCAGCATTCGTTCCTTGGATTTCAGAAAGTTATAACGATCAGAAAGATAAAGATTTTGAATATTCAATTAGTCAATCAACTGGTAAAAAAGCAACGATCTTATACAGATTTAGCAACTTTGTTGAACTAATTAAAAAATTTACTGGTCAAGATATCATCATTGAAGGGATTACAAAAGATGCTAATTAACCGTATTCGTTTAGAAAATTTTAAATGTTTCACTGATTCAAAAATTGAAATAAATCAGTTAACTTTTTTGGTGGGAATCAACAGTGTTGGGAAAAGCAGTGTTATTCAATCATTTTTAATGCCAATGCAATCACAGCATGAGAGTGATATTGAATTAAATGGTCCGCTCATTAACTTAGGTGAGTATAATGATATATTAAATATCGAAGCGAGTGATGATAGTATCAGAATCACCGTCGAGGTTGACAATAAATCCTGCACTTGGGGTTTTGAGCAAGGTTATATAAGCGATAATCGCCAAGAAGTAAACCTGCCTTTCTTATCCGGTGATAACTCATGGTTGAAAGAGGCTAAATTAGGTTTTCAATATATCTCAGCAGAAAGATGGGGACCACGAGATAACGTCCCAGTAGTTCGTAGCCATCGTCCCGGTTGGCTAGGAAAAAATGGTGAGCACTTAATTGATTATCTGTACTCATTAGCAAATGAAACGTCAATGAAGAGTTTATCAACGCTACATGAAAACGATCCAAGAATACATAGTGATGCTACAAGCACAACTATATTGTCATCAATTGAAGCATGGTTAGGAGAAATATCTCCTGGTGTATCATTTGATATAGACGTTTACCGTGAGGCTAATATAGGTTGGGGCTTATTTAGCTACGGTGGTGATTCCAATAAATATCGTGCAGGGAATATAGGGTTTGGTATTAGTTATTCACTTAGTATAATTGCAGCGATTGTAGGTGCAAAAAAAGGGGATATTCTTCTAATAGAAAACCCTGAAGCTCATATTCATCCCAGAGGTCAAAGTAAGTTAGGTCAACTGATAGCACATGCAGCAAGTGCCGGAATACAACTTTTAGTTGAAACACATAGTGAACATGTTATTAATGGGGCACGTATAGCTGTTCGTCAAAGTAAACTTCCGCATGATAAAATATTCATTTATTACTTTGAAAAACCGATAAATACAATATCTCCAATAATAAAACAAATAAAATCTGATAAAAGAGCTAACTTAGATATTTGGCCTGAAGGTTTCTTTGATCAGACAATCATCGATATGGAAAAGATCATTAAAGGATGACTATATGAAAAGCCGTGTTTTGATATCATTAAATTTCATTAATAGTCAATTAGACATCTGTGATCTAGATAATATCAAAGATATGGAAAAACTAATCAATGATAATGTCCTTCAGGATATAACTGAAATTATAGCTACAGATGATTGGTATTTCCTAACTGATGAAAAAACTATTTTTGAGTTTTTAGCGGAACATATTGTTGACAGACAAAGAATCGTTGCAATATTGAGCAAACTGAATCAACTGTTTGGAATATATATCAGCGATGATATAAATAATGTAAATGCAAAACATCTGGCAATACATAAAAATGATGATCTTTACTATTACGCAGTTCTATCCAAACTAGATGTCATTCAGGAGCTGAATGAGTGTTGTATCATAAAAGAACAATCTGACTATAAACGTCTACATATTGAAAATTTAGCATTATGCCCAGAATCAAATGAAGATTATGCTAAAAGATGTAGGTTAGTATTTGATAAGGTAATGTTCCTTGATGATTTACCTGATACTTTATCTACTCTTGGTGATGGCCAGGGAATAAAAAATTTTTCTATCCCCATTACTCATGCAATTAATACATTAAACAATTTAGATCCTAGTATTAGAAATATACAAAGTGTCATGCACTCCATACAAGAAAAATGTGGTTTCGAATGTACGCCTCAAGGTGCAAAAAAAGGTCATTTATTTAAAACCGTAGATATCAGTGATACTGAAAAGCAAAAAATAAACTGCGAATTTCATGTTAAAATTAGTGGCAGCAACGCGAAGGATAAAAAGGATTATTACTCCAGGATTTATTTTGGTTTAATGCCTTCTGGGCATAAAAAGTATTGCCTTATTTTACATTGCGGAAAACATCTTTAATTAACGTAGAGAATGAATAACATGGAAATAATCAAAAACATCTTTGCAGTATTCCAAGTTTTATATACCGATTATTGGTTTGTTCTTTTCCCTTTTTTAATATTTTCTTATTTCTTCTTAAAAGTATGGTTTTCCGACAAATTTTTTATTCAAACAAACAAAGAACATTTAAAAGCACTAAGACAGATTGTTACAACTATATTTATTGTTTTACTGCTCTCTTTATTATACATTTGTTATAAACTATAATGCTAAACTACATTATAACCCCTAATAAAGTTTAGGTTAGGGGTTATAAATAAATAATTAGATAGATAAAATATATGGAATATCCTAATGCTACGAGCCACAAAAAAACGATAAGTAATTTATTTTTCAATTCTGTATTAAAAGAACATTTAATTTTTCTTAACATGCTAACTCCTTTTTTATTTTATTTATTATACTTAATTTATTTTATTGTCAATAGTGAGAAGCTTTAGTATTAATAAAAAGCAAGGGCTAACTCTCAGCATCTCCCAGGGCAAACGCATGTATGCTTACTTTTTATCCACCCCATTAATACCTGCCAGTATCACTTGTTCAAGATAATCGCTGTTCATAGCAGCCATCTTCTGTTTACGTCTGATGCTGGCCTTTTTACCGCTCTCTAAACGCAGCATGTTAAGTGCCATATGGCGTACTGTCGCCAAATTTACCGCCCCGTTGTCCCGATAAATCGAACAGTTATCCTCCTTCATCGTGACATCCAACACCCAATGCAGTTGATTTTCAATGCACCAATGGCTTCGCACCGCATTGGCAAATTGAGCCTTGTTTAGCTCCGCTGAACTGATGTAATAACGGTATTCCAGCGACTCTTTGCCCTGTGGGTCGTATCGGTAGCCTATCGCTACACCCAGCGTCGTTAGCCCTTTCCAGATGGGGAACTCACGAGCGACCTCAGTGGCAGGGATAACGTGGTATTCCCGCATTTCTGCACGGCCTCGGTTTTGCTCAACGCAGGCGATATCACTCATGCCGGGCACTACACTACTCAACGCCTTGCGCACCGCCTTGGACAAACGCTCCTGATTACCTTTAACGGCCAGCAGGTAATCGCCGCCTTTTTCGACAATGTGGGCAGCGATAGCGGTTTGACACCCCATGGCGTCAATGGAAATCAGGCAACCACGAATATCCAATAACGCCAATAAGGCGGGGATAGCGGTAATTTCGTTAGACTTGGCATCTGTTTTTACCTGGCCCAAGACCACGCCATTGGCACTGGCAAAGGCACTGACCATATGGAGGGTTGAGGCACGGTCTTCAGGGTTGTAAGACCTCCGCAACACCTTGCCATCAATAGCGATGACAGCCCCGTTACTGAGGGAGCTTACCGCACGCATCCAGTTGATAAAGCTGCATTGAAATTGCTCCGGGTTGAGGCGTGAAATCACTCTGGCAATCGTATCGTCAACGGGCAATCCTGCGGGGAAAAGCCCTCGCTTCTGAAACCATGGGAGATGAGCTTCGCCAAAATCCTCAATATCTTGCCAACCTTCGGCTCCGCCGACCACCGCACAGACTGTCAGAAACAGAATATCGAACAGGGAATAGGCGACCTTGGCCGTCTGCCGGGGATCTTGCAGGTCAGCGAAGTGTTCTGAAAAGGCGTTGATAGACATGGTGATGCTCCCGTAAAAGGGAGTATAAGATCACAGCTTGTACACTCAGTCAAACAGGATAGCCTTGCTCATAAAACGTTCGTGATCTTGCCCTGCCCCTTCATTCATCCTGAATCAGTCTATATCTAAAAGCATTGATGATTATGCTTACTCGACCGCCTATAACGATATTGTCCCCGATTTTATAAATGCTAGGCGTACTGCAGTCGGCCAGCAGATAGAGAACGTCAACGCTCTGAGGGCTGAGCTGGCAAGCAATACGCAACAATACCAAGCTTTAGATACCACCATAAAAGAACGGATTTCATCCTATCAGGCTGATCGAATGAAGTTCAAAGAGGCACAGGCCCAGGCTCGTCAGGATATTGCGAACGAAAAAGCCGCTCTGGAGTCCCGTAATGTCGAATTACAAAAGCAGATAGATAATCATGTCGATGGCGCTAAGGCTGCGCAAGATGTTACTGAATTCACCAACGGAAACATACCAGAGGCAGCCAAGCCGTTAATTGAGCAGCGCGCTCAGCAAATCAGAGAAGGGTTGCAGGAAAGTCCACTATCCCATGGTGTGCGCACCGCCGCCCAGCGTTTTGATGATGCTGACATATCTATCAGAGAAAATGCTCTGCGCGCTGCGATAGCCCAAGCCCAACGAGGTGAGGACATTAACATTGATTCGTTCTTTGATCTTGCCGACCCAGCCAAGCGAGTAACTGCTATAGAGCGGATTTCAAGGCCTTATCAGCCGCAAGCTGATCCTGCCGCCGTCTCGATTAGTACGTCAGCAGAACATCAGGCAAGGCGGGCTGCGCGTGAAGATGCTGACATGCTAAATGCCCAAGAAGATTTCGAGGCTGAACTCAACATACTCAACGCACTTGCTGACTCAGCTGATAATGCAAGGCTCAAAGAAGAACTTAAAACTATTCGTCAGGAAGCTAACGATACCAGTATGCAAAAAGGTATCCAGGCCGCTGCTGGCTGCATGATAGGTAAAATGTAATGGCAAATCGTTATTTAGCTGAATGTGAGAAATTAGTTATCAAAGCTGCTGGTCGCGACTTGTCCGATGATGAACTTCAGGATTTATTCTCGCAGCTTCGTAAAAATATTGACATCTATCAGGCAGAGAACGCCTCACTAACTCTTGAGGAAGCCGCACTAAAAGCCGCTGATGATATGATCCGCAGTGACAAGTTGGCGAGGGTCATTGAAGCGCGAAATAAGGCGATAAACCTGAAAATCAGGACCAAGCTTGAAAGCTTTCTAAGCAATAGCAAAGAGACACTTGGTGCTGATCGGCCTGACATAGCTCTTTCAGCTCTATTAGTGTCCCGTAATGAAGCAGCAGAAGGCTTCCGCGCCTCAGCCTCTCGAGAGCAGGGGCAATTAGAGGGGAAGTATATCGCTGGGTTCGAGCATGATCTCAATCAATCAGGGCTATCGAAGGTTTTGGCCTCTGGCGAATATGACCAAGAGATCGCGGACGCACTCTGGAAGATTGGTCGCGGAGAGCCAACGACAGGGCTATCGAAAGAATCTATCAAGCTTGCCGATATAATCAACAAGTGGCAGGAGATAGCAAGGCTTGACAGCAATCGAGCAGGGTCATTTATTGGCAAGCTGGCTGGGTATATCACCCGTCAGAGTCATGACTGGGCGAAAATCAGATCTGCGGGTTATGAGGCGTGGCGAGACACTATTCTTCCTCGCCTCGATCAATCTACCTTCGACGGTGTAGTCAATCGTGATGAGTTTTTACAGCGCGTTTATAACGGCCTAGCGTCTGGGATTCACTTAAGCAACCAAAAGTCAGATTGGCTTTCTGGTTTCAAAGGTGGTTCAAACCAGGCAAAGCGTGCGAGCCAAGAGAGGGTATTGCATTTCAAAGACGGTGTTGCATGGCATGAGTACAACAAAGTCTATGGTGTAGGCAGCTTGCGCGAATCAGTTATGTCTGGGTTAACCAGTTCCGCCAGAACAACCGGGGTGATGCGCGTGCTTGGAACCAATCCTGAAAATATGTTCAGTCACCTGTTTGAAACGCAGCAAGCCAGGCTAAAAAAGCTGAACAATCCAGCAGCAGAGGCAGACTTTGCTGAGCGCCGCCGCGCTCTGGAAAATGAGTTATCTGAGATTCTTGGGTACAACAGCATTCCAGCTAATTCCACAATAGCGAGGGCAGGAGCAACTATTCGAGCTGTTGAGGGAATGACGAAGCTGGGGGGCGCTGTGATTTCTTCATTCAACGATGTTGGCAATGCGGCCATGGAACTGCGCTATCAGGGAATGAACCTGATGGATGCCATGGGGAAAAGTATTGCTGGTAAGCTAAAGGGGTACAGTTCAACTGATCAGAAAGAAATCCTTGGCTATATGGGAATATTCACAGACACCATGCGCGATGAGATGATCGCTAAATTCTCTGGTGATACCTCTGTATCAGGCCGTATATCCAAAATGCAACGCACCTTCTTTAAGCTAAACCTTCTGAACTGGTGGACAGAGAATAGTCGTAAGTCCATGGGGTTAGTTATGTCCAACTGGATGGCACACAACGCTAAGTCTCCATGGTCATCCATGAATGAAGATCTACGCCGGGTACTCAACTCCAGCGGAATCACCGAGCGTGAATGGAATCTATATCGCAGCATGGAAATGGATAATGTGCGCGGTAACCAACACATGACACCCAACGGTGTTAAATACATTCCTGACGATCATATTGCTGAGTATGTTGCTGCCGATGGGCTCCAGGTTAATAAATCCAGCATTGCGGCCGCACGTGAGTCTTTAGAGGGAAAGCTAAGGGGGTATTATCTTGATCGGGTGGTGATTGCTATGTCAGAACCTGGTGCCAGAACTCGAGCCATGATGAAGCAGGGGACTCAGCCGGGAACACCACTTGGTGAGGCAATCCGTTTCGGTGGGCAGTTCAAATCATTCACTGGATCGTTTATGCAGAACTCCATTGGTCGTGAGATATTTGGCCGTGGATACACTCCAGCTGAATTAGGTCAGGGGAGATTTACCAGCCTTGCGAATGCCATGCGTAATGGCAATGGTGAAAAGGTAGGATTGGCACAGTTATTCATTTGGATGACAGCACTAGGCTATGTATCGATGCAAACTAAGTTGTTGCTGAAGGGACAGACGCCACGCCCTGCGGATGGGAAAACATTCCTTGCTGCGGCAGCTCAGGGCGGTGGCCTTGGTTTGATGGGGGATTTTCTCTTTGGTGAATACAATCGGTTTGGCGGCGGATTAGCCTCAAGTTTGGCCGGCCCTGCAATCGGCGATCTTGACCAGATCCGCAACCTATATCTGCGCGCTCGAGATGGTGATGCGAAGGCGGCCGATTTACTGAAATTCGGCATCGATCATACACCATTCATGAACCTGCATGTGGTGAGACCGGCAATGAATTACCTTATCCTGAATCGTGCGCAAGAATGGCTTAGCCCTGGATCACTGGAAAGGTATCGGCAACGAGTTGAAAAAGAGCAGGGTAATACCTTCATTGTTCCACCGTCACAGTTTATGCTGGGACGGTAAATAATAAATAGGAGGGCGGAATGACAATTTATACAGAAAAACCAATTGCTAGAGCTGATCAATCTATCTGCTTCATTCCTCCCTCTATTGGGGAGGCTCTGAGTGCCGCTGCATCATCCGGCTGGTATGATAGCGCGCTGGTTTCCTACTTCAGAAACTCAAAGTTAGATTATATCTCGATCAATAGTAACTCTGTGTTGGTTGAAAAAAGTATTGCTGATGAGGTATTCAATAATTACGGAGTTAACTATGTAATTGTTCCAGATGTCGGGATTAAGAAGGATGTTTTTAACAAAATACTCGATTTCAGGATAGAGCAGATTAACAGCGAGCAGATTCTTTGTGGTGTCGAAAAGGGAAGCTACACCGATTATGCCGTTTCATTTGTAAAGTTTACCTCTTCGCCTGTTTTTATCTTTTTTGCCTTGGTTGTCGCTTCATTATTAGTGAGAAAATATCGAAGTAAAAAAGAAAATTGAGATAGTACCTGCGATGTAAATATGGCCTAGAAAGCTGTAGCGGTTCACACCTTGGCAAGACCCTTCATCGCCTTACTATGGCGAGTTAGGCCCACGGCTATGGCATTATTAACTTGGTAATTACCTGCTGCTGTATGTGGAAAGGCTACTGTATTTTTGTCGCACGGCGGTATGTTTACGCTGTTTGCTTTCATGGAATAGCCTCGCAGGTTGATTACCAATTAGACAACCATTAATGCAATCTATGATCAATACACAGCAAAAGCTCTCTAGGCGAGCTTCTCAACTTTAAATGATGGCCCCCATAAATTGATGTCTCTTGGCATTGGGCATGAGCCTGTCTTTTCGTGAAATAGTCGTGTGAAGTTAATGACACTGTCCATCCATACGGACTCGTTTGCTTTTGTATGAGCAGGTGGATCCCAGTAAGCCAATAGCACTGCGTCTCTGCGGTCATTAACTGCATATATTAAGTATGCATTGCTCGTTGGTGTGGCTCTAAAATTACCGCGCTCATCGAGTTTGCCATAGGACCATTCATCCCAGCAGTCTTTAGTGCAAGAGTGTGAGTAAGATGCGTACTGCTGGATGTTTACGTGAACTTTTCTGATATGGTATTGCTCTGCCTCTTCCGGCCTTTCAAAAAGGGAATCTTTACCTAGATCCTGGTGATAACCGTGCCGCCAGTGATATTTAAAAGACTCTTTTAGTGATACTAAAAAGGCATCCGTCTTGAACTCCGCTGTGGGAATTATCCGGCCGGTGTACTCACTCGAAAACATCGAACTGTTCTTCCTTCATCCGCTCATCTAAAGAGTTCAGCATATGGAAAGATAGTTCCTGTGACTCAGCAGCAGAGATTGGCATAACTCGTGGGAATATCTCACGAATATCTATGATTGAAGATTTAACAAATACCACGAGAGCATGGTTACCACGATCAGAAAAGCGAGCTTGATCTAAAACTCTACCGTTTTTACCTTCTCTGCGGGTGGCATAACCTTTCCCCGCTGGCTTGACTGAAGACACAACAAGCTTGCGACGCTCTAAAGGCGTACGGTTTTGAACCGCTCCTTTCGATGATAACGCAAATTTTGTCATATCTTGTCCCCGATAAAGTTAAAGCATTTCAAAGGCAAATCACCATAAAGGTAACTTGCTCATTTAGTATACGTTAAATCCGTGCAATACGTACAGAATTATTAGTAATTGGAGACTTGCCGCCAGTAGGGTGCTGGCGGCGGAAGTTGTTAACTGATCTTAGTCTGCTGCCCAATGAATGCCGCACTGGTTGCTATGACCGACATGCGCTTGGCGCACTCCAGAATGTAGTACCGCATCACCTCAACCTCACGAATGATACCTGACACATCATGACCGTTGTCTGCTAACTCATCTACCAGCGCAGTGATCTGCAGGTTACGTTCATCGCTCAGCAGCGCGGGGATCACTTCCTCTGGACCAACATTAGAGTTTGCATAGTGGTACTGGTGGCGCATCACTTCTTAACGCGGCTTGCATTTACCAACTACTTCGGAATAGGGCGCGTCTTGCGAAGTTTAACGTCTGGCTTCCTGTCTGCTTCCTTCCCTGTTCCCTCTTTTTTTTGTAGTTCTAGCCATGCCTCAATCTCGTCAAGGTCCCATGCGACTCTACCCACGTAGTTGAATCTAGCTGGGAATTTACCCCGTTTCTCCAGTCGCCAGATTGTTGAGTCAGACAGCGATACTTTTTTTATGAGTTCTTTTTTCCTTATTACTGCTTTCATAGTTGCTCTCCTCTTGCGGTTAATTCCGCTAAATTTTAGACAGCAGAAAGCCATGGCTTATGAGTTGGCCTGCCACAGTTTTGGTGGGCTGGTGTGGAGGAATACTTTTGGCAAATTTTGAACAGTAAATTGGTATAAAGTCTGAACATAAATGGCTGTTTTCAAAAAGCGTATACCTATTATTACACCAGCTTATCTATCTTCTGGGTAATGTGTTATCCACTTTATAGGTAGCCACGGGTTGAGCGGTACTGAACCAACACGAAAACCCCATTTGTTGGTTCAAAACGGCCTTGTGTTGGTTCACTTTTTGAAAATAAAGTCATATAAAACAAACGTCTTTACAAATTGAACCAACTGAACCGACTGAACCAACATACTTTTGCTTATATATATAAAAAAGACGGGAGATAGAAACGCTTTCAAACGGTGGAATGCGACTTTGTTGTGAGCGCCACATAAAATATGTGATATTCATCACAAAGTTATTTATGCCGATTCTGGTGATTGGTGAGATTGGGTTTGTGATATCGCACCCACTCTATTCTACCCGCACCGCCTCCCCCTCTATCGCGTCACGCCTACCGCCATCATCACGCCGCAGATTACAGGAACCGGGCAGTCCATAACGGGAGCAGTTACACCAAACACCTGCGCCGCCACCTGACTGTGTAGTGTCCTGCCGCTGTTCGTAGCTGATTACCTTTTCTAACAGGCCGTCTTTAGTCATTGCCTCCAGCGTTCGCCGGGTAGATTCGATCTGATGGCGGTTATCATGCGAGGTTATACCGTGGAGCAGGTAGGCCACACCAGACACATCGAAAGGTGGGTACCCAATCTCACCCGTTACCCATTTGGCGTTATCCGGTTCAAAGTAGCTCAGTATCTCTTTTTTGCGACTGGTCATTCGCATGGCTGGTGGGTTCCTTAATGTGGGATACATCTATCCTACAATAAGAAATCACAACCGGGGGCATTCTTCACCATGATGTGGGATTATCCCATATGTACCCAAATGGACGAGGACAGCTCTCAGGCTGGGATCGGTTGAGCGAAGTTAAGCAGGTTTTACCTTGGACGGCAGGGATGACGGTGGGAGGGTGAAAAATAGTCTAAATGGTAGAGCACTCCGTTTTACCGTGTACACAAGGGTGTACACAATAGAAAAACGCATTATAAGAAACTCAGTATCCATAAGGCTTAGACGCCGATACTCAATGAATAGATCCAAGAGTAAGTATTCAGGAAGAATCAAGAAGCCACAAAAAACCAGAGAGCCCGCCAACCAGCGGGCTTTTTTGTTATCAGGGGGGCAGCATGAAGGATCAAGAAAGCGCACTATAAAGGTGTACCCAAAGGTGTACCCATTTGCATTTTGATAAAACTGTTTGGGTACACCCCATACTCAATGTTCAGGGTTTCACGATGCCAAAGCTAACAGATATGCAGATCCGGGCCTGGATAAAGGCACGAGAACGATTTGAAGGACGCTCAGATGGAGGAGGGCTTTATCTGCGTTTCAGGAATGCCGATAGAAGCCCATCCTGGCGTTTCAGATACAAGCTGGCGGGTAAAACTCGAGTAATGCTTATTGGCTCCTATGCCGAGTTATCGCTAGCCAAAGCAAGGGAGAGAGCCAAAGCACTTGCAGCCCGTGTTGCCCTGGGTTATGACGTGGCAGGAGAGAAACAGGAGCAGAAAGCCGAAGCGCTGGCAAAGATCGAACATGAGAAACACGCGCTAAAAGTGTCAGCGCTAGCCGCTGAATACTTTGAACGCCAGATCCTGCCGCGCTGGAAGCACCCAGACATACTGCGCCGCCGTATCGACAAAGATATCAATCCCTCTATCGGCCA
The DNA here is from genome assembly GCF_044865145.1 of Serratia aquatilis. Taxonomy (NCBI): domain Bacteria; kingdom Pseudomonadati; phylum Pseudomonadota; class Gammaproteobacteria; order Enterobacterales; family Yersiniaceae; genus Serratia; species Serratia aquatilis. Next base: position 5,326,596 of record NZ_CP173186.1, read on the forward strand.
TATGAAGGTAGAAGACGTAAAAACCCGCCATATTGACGACATGCTGAAAAGCATTGTTGACCGTGGAGCGCCAACCATAGCAACGGACGTTTTGCGCTAGACGCGCCGCATATTCGATTACGGCATTAAGCGTCATGCGCTGGAGATTAACCCCTGTTCGGCCTTTGAGGTTTCCGACGCTGGCGGCAAAGAGGTCTCACGGGACAGATGGTTAACCCATGAAGAACTGACCCAATTGTTTCAGTCCATGCGCACCGCCAAGGGCTTCAGCAGACAAAACGAACTCACGTTCAAGTTATTGTTGGCGCTGTGTGTGCGCAAGATGGAACTGTGTGCCGCACGGTGGGAAGAGTTCGACCTGGACGCTGCCATCTGGCATTTACCCGAGGAACGCAGCAAAAACGGCGATCCTATCGACATTCCCTTACCCCCACCAGCGGTTGAATGGCTGAAAGAACTTCACACGTTCTCATGCAATAACTAGTGGTGTTTTTGAGATACTGATGAACGCCATGTTTAGATAAGGGATGAAAGGTACAGCGCGTTGTGGCTAAATGTCGTTTTTCTCGCCTGTACGCCGTTCGAGTTCTCTATGTCGCAAATCCTGCAATTTATTCTGGCTTTGGTTGTCATCATTTTCCTCGCGTTACTGGTTAGTAATGACCGCAAGAAAATACGCCTGCGCTATGTTTTCCAGCTCCTGGTGATTGAAGCCGCTCTAGCCTACTTTTTCCTGCATTCAGAAAGCGGATTAGGGGTGATTAAGCGTGTAGCAGGTTTCTTTGAACACCTGCTAACTTTCGCCGCACAGGGCTCTGACTTTGTGTTCGGCGGTATGAGTAAAGAAGGGCTTGCCTTCATCTTCCTCGGCGTTTTATGCCCAATTATCTTTATCTCTGCACTGATCGGCATTTTGCAACATTTTCGTATTTTGCCTTTGGTTATCCGCATAGTCGGAACGCTGCTTTCCAAAGTGAATGGCATGGGTAAACTAGAGTCTTTCAACGCCGTCAGCACGTTGATGCTAGGTCAATCAGAGAACTTTATTGCCTATAAAGGCATTATCGGGGATATCTCACCACGCCGGATGTACACCATGGCTGCGACTGCTATGTCGACGGTATCGATGTCGATAGTAGGTGCCTATATGGTGATGATCGATGCTCAATATGTCGTGGCAGCATTAATCCTCAATATGTTCAGCACATTTATTATTCTCTCCATTATCAACCCTTATCAGGTGGACGATGAGCCAGAACTTAAGCTGAATAAGCTGCATGAAGATCAGAGTTTCTTTGAAATGCTCGGGGAATATATTCTGGCTGGCTTCAAAATCGCGATGATCATTACGGCAATGCTGATAGGCTTTATTGCTTTGATAGCCGCAGTGAATGCCATTTTTGCCACCATTTTCGGGATTAGCTTCCAGCAAATTCTGGGTTATGTGTTCTACCCATTGGCATGGTTAATTGGTATCCCGGCGCAAGATGCGTTTCAGGCGGGTAGCATCATGGCCACCAAACTGGTTGCCAACGAATTTGTTGCGATGATCGAGTTAAAAAAAATCGCGGCAGATATGTCCCCCCGTGGACTCGGCATTCTGTCGGTTTTCCTGGTGTCCTTCGCCAATTTTGCGTCCATCGGTATTATTGCTGGTGCCATAAAAGGGTTGAACGAGCACCAGGGTAACGTCGTTTCACGCTTCGGCATTAAACTGGTCTACGGCTCAACGCTGGTCAGTCTGCTCTCCGCTGCGGTGACTGGATTAGTGCTTTAAGTGAATTCCCCGGCTTGTCACTTACGCCGCAAGCCGGGTATGGGTTAAAATGATACACACACCTGTGCATCAACACGCATAACAGAGTCTTGGGCAAACTGCTGCTTATAGCGTATGCGTAATGCTTCGATATTTTGCTCGTTTTCTCTCCCAGGCGCATGGATCAGCATTAACGCTTTGCTGTCTTCGCGCACCAATTTATCGTTATTCCCCAACCATTGCCCTTTAGCATCAAATACTGACAACCCCTCTTTAAAACGCGGCGTTACCTGTTGATCGACAAAGGTTTGCCATTCGGTTGCCGTAATGACCGCCCCAGCCGGGCGATTCAGCCCAAAATAGAGCGTGGTTTGTAACATTGGCTCACCCACGTCGCAGTGTGCCAGCGGTTTCTGTGGTGAAGATTGCTGGGATGGCGCCTGGCAGCCACTCAGCAGGAGTGCCATAACGACCGTTGCAGCCAATACAGAGGTGTTTCTCATTTTCTTTTCACTTTCCCTATTATCGTTACCGCATTTTAGCCCACGCTAAACTGGCCATACCCGTCACAATTCAAGCTACAGCGGTTTTTACTGTGCGCCTCAGTCACATGCCTCAGTCACATAATGAGCCATGCTCCTGTGGCCATACTCGCTTGCTGCCTAGCTGCAACTCGAATGAACTTGGGTATATAACAAATGCAAAATGAATATTCAAAAATCAAGATTCGTTGCCACGTTACCAGACCAGGCCACAACCGCAGAGTTATTAGGTAACTGACTGAAACCGTTTATATTATGTTGCTGCAATGTTTTTACTAGTGCAAGAAAGGCAGGTGTTTGCAGAAATGCGTGCAACTGTTGAGCTTTTTTAGCACCTATACCCGCAATATCCTGCCATTCTTCTGCCGTCATCTGCTGGATCTGCCGCCAATTTTGAAGAGCCGCCGATTGCAACGGGGAAAGGGGCATACCGAGTGCAATTAGCCAACGGCCAAAAGGTTGTTGCCGCGCCAGACGAAACTGCTGGTAAAGGCGTTGGCCACGCTTTTCACTCAAACCTGGAACATGACTAAGCTGCTCAGGGGTTAAATCAAGCCAGTCCAGTAAACCATTAATCAGCCCTTTGTCGATCAACGTTTGCCATCCGGCTTTACTCAAGCCTGAAATGTTTAGGCCGTTAGCACTACTCAACCAGACTAAACGAGCCATGAATTGCTGGTCGCAGCCAGCTTCTGAAGTAAAGCAACTCAGCAGGTGATAATGCTCAGGTTTGGGCGCATCGCGGATTACCCTTTCCATTGTGCGCCAGACCACCTGCTCCAGATGCGGTATGCCATGCCCTTTCAGGCTAATAGCAATATGATCGCCGGGAACAATGCCCCATTTCTGCCAAAGCGCCAGCGAACCGATATTAACGCGCCTTATCCATTTATCATCCATACGCACCGGTTCCAGGCCCAGTACCACGGCAATTTTGCCAGTGCGACCAATAGTAAACTCGACATTGTTGACGCTTGCCACTTGCTGGACGGGAGGATATTTCCAGGCAACGGCCCAATCGCCAGGTTTAGCCTGCCAATAACGCCCAGAAGGTGTGGCCCCCTGGTGAACAACCACGCCATCAGTCACGAAAGGTAGTGGGTTTCGAAACCAGAAATCACGCCACTGTTCCACTTCCGCCGCTGTATTGACCGGCTTTGAAAATTGCTGCGGGAGTACAAAGCCCATACCGGCGAGCTGTTGTAGGCGTTCCGCCATAGTGCCCGGGCCATCAGGCCATGCCCATACAAATATCCCAAGCTGCTTCAATTCGGCTGAGGGTAAATTACGCATCAGCATCCCAGCCACTTTGGAACGAGCATTAATACCCCCTTGCGCCTGTTGGCGATGATCGTTCACCTTCAGGAACAGTTCCCCCTGTAAGACCAGATATTCTGGGCCATCGGTTAAAACCTTAGGGACTGCGGGAATAGCCTGAACCTTTTCCAGCCAGTTCTCTCCCTTCTGCCCATTGCCCCGGCTAATAGCGCTGACCAATAGACCTTTTTGATAGATCAGGGTTACCGCTACACCATCGATCTTAGGCTGAACCCATAAATCATGACGGCGCTGCATCCATTGCACGACAGCATTGCGGTCAGGGAGCTTGCGCAATCCCGTTTGTGCAACCGGATGCGGAACCTTACCTGCTGGCAATATCCGAGTGCCGTCATCTGAATCCGTCTCGCCTGCGCAAATTTGCCAATCTTGCAGTTGCCGCACTAAAGCATCGTAAATCTCGTCGTCGATCAGGCTATTGCCAAGGCGATAGTAAGCCTCATCCCAACGAGCCAGTTGGTCATTCAGCGCCGATATCTCTAACCGGAGCCTCTCCTGTGGCCAGTTTGGACAGTTTTTAGCCCATGCAGCGCTGCACAGGCAGACCATCACTATCAGCGCCAGACTCCCTCGGCTCATGCATTTCAACATTGCTCACCTCCTTGATGCACCGCAGTAAACATGCAATGTGCTGTCTTGGCGAATGGCAACAAAATAAAATGCAAAATGGCTTCAAAAAAGGATGTGAGTTTGCAGAAAACGTTAAAAATTTCCAGATAGACAGCGCAAATCGACCTTTTGCCTCTATTTTTGCCAGAAAGCTGTGGCCAAAATGAGAGCTAACGCTGCATACCGCACATTAGCCGTGTATACTGTGCCGAGAAATTACACATCCGCTGTAACTGACTTAATCAATCGCTATCAACGAACATCATCTATGGCTCAAGGCACGCTTTATATTGTCTCTGCTCCAAGTGGCGCAGGGAAATCAAGTCTGATTCAGGCTTTGTTAAAAACGCAACCGCTGTACGACACGCAGGTTTCGGTTTCGCACACCACGCGCGACAGTCGTCCGGGTGAAAATCATGGCGAACATTACTTCTTCGTCTCGAAAGGCGAATTCCGCCGTATGATTGAGCAGGATGAGTTTCTTGAGCATGCTGAAGTCTTCGGCAACTATTACGGTACTTCACGTGCCGCAATTGAGCAGGTGCTGTCGACCGGGGTAGATGTGTTTCTGGATATCGACTGGCAAGGTGCCCAGCAGATACGCGCAAAAATGCCCCACTCGCGCAGTATTTTTATTCTGCCGCCTTCGAAAGAAGAACTTGGCAGACGCCTGCGCGGCCGAGGGCAAGACGCCGATGAGGTGATTGCCCGGCGTATGGCCCAGGCCGTTGCAGAAATGACACACTATGCAGAGTATGATTATTTAATCGTAAATGATGATTTCGATCTGGCACTGTCCGATCTGAAAACCATTATTCGCGCCGAACGCTTGCGTTTGGGCCGTCAAATGCTGCGGCATGATGCTTTAATCAGCAAATTATTGGCAGACTGAAGACAGTTTCAGTATTATGCCCAGTCTTTTCGTCACCTGTGGAGTAGCAGAAATATGGCACGCGTAACTGTTCAAGACGCTGTAGAAAAAATTGGTAACCGTTTTGACCTGGTGTTGGTCGCTGCTCGTCGGGCACGTCAGATCCAGACCGGAGGTAAAGACGCTCTGGTACCCGAAGAGAACGATAAGTACACCGTTATCGCTCTGCGTGAAATCGAAGAAGGCTTGATCAACAGCCAGATCCTCGATGTTCGTGAGCGCCAGGAGCAGCAAGAGCAGGAAGCCGCAGAGATCCAAGCGGTTACCGCAATTGCTGAAGGTCGTCGTTAATTAGACTGCGAGTCTGCCTTGTACCTGTTTGAAAGCCTGAATCTGCTGATTCAACGTTACTTGCCTGAGGAGCAGATTAAGCGCCTCAAACAGGCATACCTTGTTGCACGTGACGCTCACGAGGGTCAGACACGCTCCAGTGGTGAGCCCTACATTACTCACCCAGTTGCGGTTGCCTGTATTCTGGCGGAGATGCGTCTCGATCATGAGACGCTGATGGCAGCACTGCTGCACGACGTCATCGAAGATACCACCGCCACGTATCAGGATATGGAACAACTGTTTGGCAAGAGCGTTGCTGAACTGGTTGAAGGCGTATCCAAACTCGACAAATTAAAATTCCAGGATAAAAAAGAAGCGCAGGCGGAGAACTTCCGCAAGATGATCATGGCGATGGTGCAGGATATCCGCGTCGTTCTGATCAAACTGGCCGACCGCACCCACAACATGCGCACGCTCGGCTCATTGCGCCCGGACAAGCGGCGGCGTATCGCCCGCGAAACACTGGAAATCTATAGCCCATTGGCTCACCGCCTGGGTATTCACAATCTGAAAACCGAACTTGAAGAGTTGGGTTTTGAGGCGCTTTACCCGAATCGTTACCGCGTAATCAAGGAAGTGGTGAAAGCCGCGCGTGGTAACCGTAAGGAGATGATCCAGAAAATACTCGCCGAGATCGAAGGGCGCTTGACCGAAGCCGGTATCCCCTGCCGCGTCAGTGGGCGGGAAAAACACCTCTACTCCATCTATTGCAAAATGCACCTGAAAGAACAGCGTTTCCATTCCATTATGGATATCTACGCGTTCCGGGTGGTGGTGAAAGAGGTAGATACCTGTTACCGGGTTTTAGGCCAGGCGCACAGCCTGTACAAGCCACGCCCGGGGCGGTTCAAAGATTATATTGCGATCCCCAAGGCCAACGGTTACCAATCGCTGCATACTTCGCTGATTGGTCCACATGGTGTACCCGTTGAAGTGCAGATCCGTACCGATGATATGGATCAGATGGCAGAGATGGGGGTTGCTGCACACTGGGCCTATAAGGAGCAGGGTGAAACAACCGGCACTACCGCACAAATTCGCGCACAACGCTGGATGCAGAGCCTGCTTGAGTTGCAACAAAGCGCGGGTAGTTCGTTTGAATTTATCGAAAGTGTTAAATCCGATCTGTTCCCGGATGAGATTTACGTTTTCACACCAGAAGGCCGTATCGTTGAACTGCCTGCTGGCGCTACGCCTGTCGATTTTGCCTATGCGGTACATACCGATATCGGCCACGCCTGCGTCGGCGCGCGCGTTGATCGCCAACCTTATCCGTTGTCCCAAGCCCTGAACAGCGGCCAGACGGTAGAGATCATTACCGCCCCTGGTGCACGGCCAAATGCTGCCTGGTTGAACTTTGTTGTGAGCTCCAAGGCTCGCGCAAAAATCCGCCAGATGCTGAAAAACCTTAAGCGTGACGACTCCGTAAGCCTGGGTCGCCGCTTGCTGAACCATGCGCTCGGCGGTAGCCGCAAGCTTTCTGAAGTGCCGAAAGAAAACATCCAGCACGAACTGGAACGCATGAAGTTGGCTACGCTGGACGATCTGCTGGCAGAAATTGGCCTGGGTAATGCCATGAGTGTGGTGGTAGCGAAAAACCTGCAGGGCGATAAGTCGAGCCTGGGAGCCTCTTCTGGTACGCGCAATCTGGCGATCAAAGGCGCCGATGGTGTGCTGATTACCTTCGCCAAGTGCTGCCGCCCAATTCCAGGCGACCCGATCATTGCCCATGTCAGCCCGGGTAAAGGGCTAGTGATCCACCATGAATCCTGCCGTAATATCCGCGGCTACCAGAAAGAGCCTGAGAAATTCATGGCGGTAGAGTGGGATATGAAAACTGAGCAGGAATTCATTGCGGAAATAAAAGTGGACATGTTCAACCATCAAGGGGCACTGGCCAGCCTGACGGCAGCGATTAATGCAGCCGAATCGAATATTCAAAGCCTGAATACCGAAGAGAAAGATGGCCGGGTTTACAGCGCCTTTATTCGTTTAACCACCCGTGATCGCATCCATTTGGCAAATATCATGCGTAAAATCCGTATCATGCCGGATGTGATTAAAGTTAACCGTAACCGAAACTAGCGCCTATGAGCCCTGAACGCTATGCGCGGATCTGTGAAATGCTGGCTACCCGGCAGCCCGACTTGACGGTCTGCCTGGAGCAGGTTCACAAGCCGCATAACGTCTCCGCGATTATCCGTACCGCTGACGCCGTCGGCGTGCATCAGATACATGCCGTGTGGCCATCGGCGCGGATGCGCACGCAGGTTGCCTCCGCTGCGGGCAGCAATAGCTGGGTAAGCGTGAAAACTCACCGCACCATTGCCGATGCAGTCAACCACCTGAAAGGTCAGGGTATGCAAATCCTGGCCACTCACCTTTCTGCGCGTGCCGTCGATTTCCGCGAAATAGATTATACGCGTCCAACATGTGTACTGCTGGGGCAGGAAAAAACCGGCATTACCGAAGAAGCCTTAGCCCTGGCCGATAAAGACATCATTATTCCGATGATCGGTATGGTGCAATCACTCAATGTTTCTGTGGCCTCGGCACTTATTCTGTATGAAGCCCAACGCCAGCGGCAAAATGCCGGCATGTATCGCCGCGAACACAGCGCACTGGATGCCGAAGAACAGCAACGCCTGCTATTTGAGGGGGGTTATCCGGTGTTGGCCAACGTGGCCAAACGCAAAGGGTTGCCGCGCCCACATGTTGATGAACAGGGCCAGGTGGTCGCCGATGCCGAATGGTGGGCAACCATGCAGGCAACGACGGCACGCCGATGAAAGGCCGTTTGTTGGATGCAGTCCCACTGACAACACTCTCCGGGGTTGGAGCCAGCCAGGCGGCAAAGTTGGCTAAAATCGGCTTGAGCACCATTCAGGATTTGCTGCTACACCTCCCGCTGCGTTATGAAGATCGAACCCGTCTGTACCTGATTAACGATCTGCTACCCGGCATTTTTGCCACGGTTGAAGGGGAAGTTCTGCGCAGCGATATCAGTTTTGGCCGTCGCCGTATGTTGACCTGCCAGATAAGCGATGGCACTGGCATCCTGACCATGCGCTTCTTCAACTTCAACGCCGCAATGAAGAATAGCCTGGCCACTGGCCGCCGTGTAACAGCCTATGGCGAAGTCAAGCGCGGTACCCATGGCGCGGAAATCATTCACCCTGAATATCGTATTCAGGGTGAGAACAGTGACGTAGAGCTACAGGAAGCCCTGACACCGGTTTACTCCACTACGGAAGGCGTGAGGCAAGCCACACTGCGTAAGTTGACCGAGCAGGCGCTGACGCTGCTGGATACCTGCGCTATTGCCGAACTTCTGCCACCAGAGTTGAGCGGGGGCTTGATGAGCCTCTCGCAAGCGTTACATACACTGCACCGCCCACCACCGGATATCCAACTGGTTGATTTGGAACAGGGTAAACATCCTGCACAAAAGCGCCTGATCCTTGAAGAATTACTGGCGCATAACCTCAGTATGCTGGCAGTCCGTGCTGGCGCACAAAGCTACCAAGCGCTATCGCTGCTGCCCGATAACCAACTGAAAACCCGTTTCCTCGCTCAATTGCCGTTTGCTCCCACCGCGGCACAAAATCGCGTAGTGGCGGAGATTGAAGCTGATATGCAAAAAGGCTTCCCGATGATGCGCCTGGTTCAGGGCGACGTGGGTTCAGGCAAAACTTTAGTTGCTGCATTGGCAGCTTTACGCGCCATTGCACATGGCAAACAGGTGGCGCTGATGGCACCAACCGAGCTGCTGGCTGAACAACATGCCAATAACTTCCGCCAATGGTTTGAACCACTGGGGCTGGAAGTAGGCTGGCTGGCAGGAAAGCAAAAAGGTAAAGCGCGTATCGCCCAGCAAGAGGCGATTGCCAGCGGCCAAGTCGCCATGGTGGTGGGTACACATGCCATTTTTCAGGAACAGGTGCAGTTTAATGGCCTCGCGCTGGTGATCATCGATGAACAACACCGTTTTGGCGTGCACCAACGGCTGGCATTGTGGGAGAAAGGCGAAGAGCAGGGGTTCCATGCCCATCAGTTGATCATGACGGCCACCCCCATCCCACGCACGCTGGCGATGACCGCCTATGCCGATCTCGATACCTCAATCATCGATGAACTTCCCCCAGGCAGAACCCCCGTAACTACCGTTGCCATTCCTGATACGCGCCGAGCCGATATTATCCAACGGGTAAAAAACGCCTGTCTTGAAGAAAACCGCCAGGCCTATTGGGTTTGTACACTGATCGAAGAATCCGATTTGCTGGAAGCTCAGGCTGCTGAAGCAACTTGGGAAGAGTTAAAAATCGCCCTGCCTGAGTTGAAAGTTGCATTGGTGCATGGCCGTATGAAGGCACAAGAGAAACAGGCCGTCATGCAGGCATTCAAACAGGGAGAGTTGCAATTACTGGTAGCCACGACGGTGATTGAAGTGGGTGTCGATGTGCCGAATGCCAGCTTGATGATTATCGAAAACCCTGAGCGTTTAGGGTTGGCGCAGTTACACCAGTTGCGTGGCCGAGTTGGCCGTGGCGCGGTGGCCTCACACTGTGTACTACTTTATAAAACACCGCTGAGCAAAACCGCGCAAAAACGCCTGCAAGTGCTGCGGGACAGTAACGACGGCTTCGTTATTGCTCAGAAAGATTTAGAAATTCGTGGGCCCGGGGAGCTATTGGGTACACGCCAGACCGGTAGCGTTGAGTTCAAAGTAGCCGATTTATTGCGCGATCAGTCCATGATCCCCGAAGTTCAGCGCGTGGCACGCCATATCCATCAGCACTATCCGCAGCATGCACACGCATTGATCGAACGTTGGCTGCCGGAAACGGCCCGTTACTCCAACGCCTGAATCTGCAGCCATTCTGCTCGAAGAGCTGCAGATCCCGATGAACATCAGCCAAATATTGGCAGCGTCAGATACAGCTTAATCACAATCGCATTGGCGATATCGATAAAGAACGCCCCAACCATTGGCACGACCAGGAAAGCCAAATGAGAAGGGCCGAAACGATCGGTAATCGCCTGCATGTTGGCAATCGCGGTGGGTGTTGCCCCCATCCCAAAGCCACAATGCCCGGCCGCCAGCACGGCAGCATCATAGTTTTTCCCCATGACGCGGTAAGTCACAAAGATCGCATACAGCGCCATCACCAACGTCTGAACAGCCAGAATAGCCAGCATCGGCAGTGCCAGAGAAGCCAGTTCCCACAGGCGCAGGCTCATCAGCGCCATCGCCAGAAACAGCGACAGGCTGACGTTTCCCAACACTGAAACCGCTCGTTCAAAAACGGTGTAAAAACCGGTAACCGAGAGCGTATTGCTAAGGATCACCCCGACAAACAGCACGCAAACGAAGATAGGTAATTCGAACGCGGTGCCGTTCAGTAATCCTGCGATAAATTGGCCGGCACTTAAGCAGATGGCGATCATGGCAATAGTTTCTACCATGACCAGTGAGGTGATCAGGCGGCCACTTTCCGGTTTTTCAAAACCGCTCGGCTGTACACTGTCTTCAGGCGTACCCTCCGGGGTTGAAGAGTGTTTCACCAGATAGCGTGCCACTGGGCCACCAATCAGCCCTCCTAAAACCAGACCAAAAGTGGCACAGGCTATGGCAACTTCAGTCGCATTCTCAAAACCATAACGCTCGATAAACACTTTGCTCCAGGCGGCACCAGTACCATGACCTCCGGAAAGCGTGATCGAGCCAGCGATCAGCCCCATCAGAGGATCCAGCCCCAGCATTTTCGCCATGGCGATCCCAATGGCGTTTTGCACCACCAGCAACCCTAACACTACAAACAGGAATATAAACAGTGCTTTGCCCCCTGCGCGTAAACGCGCCAGGTTAGCATTCAGACCGATAGTGGCAAAAAAAGCCAGCATCAGGGGGTCTCGGAGTGACATATCAAAGCTGATTTCCCAGTTGACGGTTTTCTTCAGCACCAACAGCAGCAATGCCACCAGTAGACCACCCGCAACCGGGGCAGGAATAGTATATTTTTTCAGCAAAGGAATGGTGCGTATACCTTTATTACCAACAAGTAAAACCAACGTAGCAGCGACTAAAGTGCCATAAGCGTCGAGATGGAACATCTCTAGTACCCCGTTTCAGAATCAATATGTAATTAATTATAAACCATAAATCTGATAGGGCTTTGAGTTTACCCGTACGCGAGTCTCAGGAAGTACCTTGATTGACCGCTAGCAGAACACTCGTGTAAACAAGATGTGGTAGATGGCATAACCAGCTAATATTAATGGTGAAAATTTAAAAAAGCGTATTCTTTATAAAGCCCTCTTCGGTAAAAATATTAGCGCGCAACCGTTTGCTTTTGTGAATCAGATCATTAAAATGCCCTCTTTGCCGCTTAGGGAACACCGCACCATGTCCACTCAATCTGCCGAGCTCGATGCCATAGAAAAAGCATCAGCAACAGCCCCGCGCAACAGTGAACTGATTTATCGCCTGGAAGATCGCCCACCGCTGCCACAAACGCTATTTGCCGCCAGCCAGCATCTGTTGGCTATGTTTGTTGCCGTGATCACCCCTGCACTGCTGATTTGCCAGGCGCTGGGTTTGCCTGCACAAGATACGCAACATATCATCAGCATGTCGCTGTTTGCTTCTGGCCTAGCCTCCATTCTACAAATCAAGACCTGGGGGCCGGTGGGTTCGGGTTTGCTGTCTATTCAGGGAACCAGCTTCAACTTTGTTTCCCCGCTGATTATGGGCGGGTTGGCGTTGAAGAACGGTGGGGCTGACGTGCCGACCATGATGGCAGCGCTGTTTGGCACATTGATGGTGGCTTCTTGTACTGAAATCCTGCTGTCACGTGTGCTTCATTTGGCGCGCCGCATTATCACACCACTGGTGTCCGGTATTGTGGTGATGATCATTGGCCTGTCTCTGATTCAAGTAGGGCTCACCTCTATTGGTGGCGGCTATGCGGCCATGAACGATCATACTTTTGGCGAACCCAAAAATCTGTTGCTGGCAGGTGCGGTTCTGGTGGTCATCATTTTACTTAACCGCCAGCGCAACCCATACCTACGGGTTGCGTCGCTGGTGATTGCCATGGCCGTAGGCTATCTGCTGGCTTGGGCAATGGGCATGTTGCCGGAAACTCAGCCGGTCACCCAGAGTGCCATCACGATCCCTACCCCGCTGTATTACGGCCTGGGTTTCGATTGGAACTTACTGCTGCCGCTGATGCTAATCTTTATGGTGACCTCGCTGGAAACCATCGGTGATATCACCGCCACTTCCGACGTATCAGAGCAACCCGTCAGTGGGCCTCTATATATGCGCCGTCTTAAGGGCGGCGTACTGGCGAATGGTCTGAACTCTATGCTATCCGCCGTATTCAATACCTTCCCGAACTCCTGTTTCGGCCAAAATAACGGCGTGATCCAACTGACGGGAGTCGCCAGTCGATACGTGGGTTTTGTTGTTGCACTGATGCTGATCGTGCTGGGGTTGTTCCCGGCCGTCGCCGGTTTTGTACAACATATTCCTGAGCCCGTACTGGGTGGGGCGACTATCGTGATGTTTGGTACCATCGCTGCTTCCGGTGTGCGTATCGTTTCACGCGAGCCACTAAACCGCCGTGCGATCATGATCATGGCACTTTCGCTGGCCGTGGGCATGGGTGTTTCACAGCAACCGCTGATCCTGCAGTTCGCTCCGGACTGGTTGAAAACCCTGCTCTCTTCAGGTATCGCTGCAGGTGGCATCACCGCCATTGTGCTGAACCTGCTGTTCCCACCTGAGAAATAAGCGTTTCAACCTGAGTGGCACAACGGCCGATAGTAAACCGCTATCGGCCGTTTTTTTATTGCCTTTCAGGCTATTGCACTTGAGCTGACAGCCTAATTGCGGCATAAACAAGATATCTTTTCTGACCGTTACGGATTATTGCGATGAGATTTATCGGAAAGCTGTTTCTGACGCTGTTGCTGCTGATAGTCCTTGCTGTCGTGCTGCTGTACGTTTTGGGGCAAACCCGCTGGGCTGCAGGCTGGCTAAGCCGCTGGATCAGTGATAACAGTGAATATCGTCTATCGGTAGAAAAAATCTCTCACTCGTGGAGTAAGCCAGGCCAAATCAGTCTGGAAGGCGTGACCTTCTCACCGGTCAATCAACCACAGATGCTAGCCGCCAAGGAAATCGATCTGGCATTTAGCCTGCGGCAAATCACCGAGCCCCGTTATTTTGACAGTATTACGCTGCGCGATGGCACCCTCAACGTCCAAGTCCAGCAGGGTGTACCACTCCCGCTACAGGCTGATGTTCTGCAGTTAAGCAATATGGCTCTGCAATCCAACACCGAGACTTGGCAACTAAACGCACAAAAGGTGAATGCCGGTATTAACCCATGGATGCCTAAGGCTGGGCATTTGCTTGGTGATAACAACCAGTTCCAATTCAGCGCCGGTTCTATGACGCTAAACGGCATCCCAGCCTCACAGGTGTTAGTTCAGGGGGAAATAAAACAGAACCAACTTATATTGAGCGACTTCGGTGCCGATCTCGCTCAAGGCGATCTGACTGGGGTAGCCAAGCGATCTGCTGACGGTAGCTGGTTGGTCGAACGGCTACGCTTGAGTAATGTCCGCCTGCAAACCCATTTAACGATGGAACAATTCTGGGCCGATATCACGGCATTACCACCAATCTCGCTAAAACGTTTCGATCTGATTGATGCCCGTCTGGAAGGGAATGACTGGGCGGCCAACGATCTCGATCTATCATTACAGAATGTCAGATTGCAGCAAGGTGACTGGAGTAGCGAGGAGGGTTCGCTCAACTTTAATGCTGGCGACCTCATTAAGGGTAATTTTCACCTGATCGATCCGATAGTGAATATGCAACTTTCTCCAGAGGGGATCGCTATTCAACAATTCTCCACCCGTTGGGAAGGGGGATTATTGCGTACTACCGGTAACTGGTTACGCGCCGATAAACGTTTGCAGTTGGATGAGCTAGCCGTTGCTGCGCTGGAATATACCTTACCCACCAATTGGCGCGCATTGTGGCTGAAACCTCTCCCAAGCTGGCTGGCTGAGGTGTATGTCGGCAAGATGACCACCAACCGTAATCTGATTATCGATATTAACCCGGACTTCCCTTTCCAAATCACTGCGCTGGATGGCTATGGCAGCAACCTACTGTTGGCGAAAGACCATCAATGGGGTATCTGGTCTGGTTCACTGAAACTCAACGGCAACGATGCCACCTTAAACAAGGTCGATCTGCGCCACCCTTCTCTGGCATTAGAGGCGGATCCGCAGAAAATCAACGTAACCGAATTGAGCGCCTTTATGCCTGATGGCCTGCTGGATGCCAAAGTGGATATCAACCAACAGCCAGGGAAGCCTTTCGCACTCTCACTCAATGGCCGTTCGGTGCCATTGAATACGCTACAGCAGTGGGGTTGGCAGCATATTCCGCTGGAAGGCGATGGTAACCTGCAATTACAGCTGAAAGGGTTGCTGAACGGGGATGGACCGTTTAAATCCTCATTGCAGGGGCACCTGCAGGCTACCAGCAAAGAAGGGCAAACACAGGAACAACAGTTGCCATAAACGATGAGGGTTCGGCATTACCGAACCCTGGGGATCAATGATTTGAGGTTTCTGCGGGTATCGCTGCCTAACCCCCCTGATTTAACGCTTCTTCAGGCTCGACGGGCAGCACCATAAAGGTCCCCTCAAACACTGCACCTTTGTCATCATCACCGAATAAATCGACTTCTGCCTGTACTCGCGCCCGACGACCGCGCGCCAAACGGGCAAGGTCGCCGCTCAGCGAACCAAGATCGGCCACCGCACGTGGCCGGCCAGTGACGGGTTTGCTGTAACGGATATGCGCATCCGCCAGAATAATGGTTCCACCTAGATGACGCTCACGCAGCAGCAACCAGATCAGCCCCCAGGCAGTTAATGTTGCCAGCGAAAACAGGCTGCCGGCAAACAGCGTATGATGCAGATTCTGGTTGCCAACCTCCGGCATGGTAGTCACAAAGCGCTGACCTGTGTACTGGCTTATACGCACACCCATTTTTTCGCTGAGTGGGATATGTTCGTACCAGGCTTGCTGTAACTGCCCACACCAATCAGGGCGATGGAGAATGTCGTCCAACGTAGCGACGGGTTTGATCATCAGATAATGGCGGATAGGGGTGGTTTGCGGGGCGGTGATCTCGCCCTGATTGATAAAGCCCAGTTTGGCGAAGAAATCCACCGCATCCTCACGTGCGCTACAGACAACCCGCTTAACACCCTCCTGACGAGCTACCGACTCCAGTGTCATCGCGACCAAGGTACCCAAGCCTTTATCTTGCACCGCTGGATCAACCGCCATAAAGCGGATAGCGGCTTCGTTATCCGCATTAATATACAAGCGGCCAATCGCCACAATACGGCCATGCTCATCGACAACCATTTGGTGATGTGCCATTGCGTCATAGGCATCCTTTTCCGATCCTACTGGTTGGTGCAGTGGCTTGCGTAACATCTCCCAGCGAAACTGGTAATAGTCCTTCAACTCTTGCTCTGTAACGGGTACTCGCAGGTGATACATAGACGCCTTCTCTCTCGTTTACTTAGACTTGAAGCCAGAACGTTACCGGCCCGTCATTCACCAACGCCACTTTCATATCGGCGGCAAACTTACCAGTCTGTGTTTCAATACCGTGTTCACGGCACTGGCCAACAAAATAGCGGTACAGTCTATCGGCCTCTTGCGGCAATGCACCACGCGAGAAGCTCGGGCGCATACCTTTCTGAGTGTCAGCAACCAGGGTGAACTGTGATACCACCAGCACACTGCCACCGGCTTGCTGCACATTCAGGTTCATTTTGTCATTCTCATCACCGAAGATTCGGTAGCCGAGTACACGCTCGCACAAACGTTCGGCTTTCTGCTCGTTATCATCCTGCTCCACCCCCAATAACACTAACAAGCCGGGGCCAATGTTGCCTACCGTCTCATCATCAACCACGACGCTGGCACTTAACACCCGCTGAATTAACGCAATCATAAAGATCCTTCCTGCTCCTGTTCTGCCTTCTGCTGCTGGTAAAGACGATACTCACCCAACGTAACGGTGATTTCAGCACCGAGTAACACGATACACCAGCTCCAATAGACCCATAGGAATAAAATCGGGATCACCGCCAACACCCCGTAGATCAATTGGTAGGATGGGAACATGGTGACATACAGCGCAAACCCTTTCTTACCCAGTTCGAACAGGACTCCAGCAAACAGGGCACCGACCAAAGCGTCTTTCGCCGGTACTCTTACCGTTGGCACCACGCTGTATAACAGCCAGAAAGAGACCCATGACAGTATCAGCGGGAAAACGCGCAGCGCATCATCAAGCAGGCTGTTAACCCCCGTTTGTGTAAACCAGTTCAGCGACAACAGATAAGAGCTGATGGCCATGCTGGCGCCGACTAACAACGGGCCCAAGGTCAAAACCATCCAGTAGACGGCAAAGGAAAAAACGATTGGCCGTTTGTTTTTGCTGCGCCAGATGGTATTCAACACGCTATCAACAGAAGAGATCAGTAGCAGTGCAGTGATAATCAAGCCGCAAGTACCAACAACGGTCATCCTGTTGGAGTTGGCAATAAACTGTTCCAGGTAACGCTGGATCACATTACCAGTAGCCGGCATGAAGTTGGAGAAAATAAAGCTTTTCAGTTGGATACTGATGTCCGCAAACACAGGGAAAGCAGCAAACAGGGCAAATACCACAGTAATCAGTGGCACCAGTGAAAGAAGGGAAACGTATGCCAGATGGCCCGCCAACATGGTCAGGCCATCACTATCAATACGTTTTATCAGTAATCGCCCGAAGGTAATTCCGGGCTTGATCGACGATGGCAGCTTTTTGCGGCGGAAAAACGACATATCCACTCCTGATGTCAGTCTCTACCCTATAGACTCGTCATGCTCCGAGTTGCGACGTTATTGGCCACTACTCGGAAAGAGGTTGGGTATTTTCGCCTTAAGCTTAACGCACCGCTGTCATTGAGCAAAATAAGACGGAATAACATGGCGATCGGTAACCTGTACCGCTTTGATCCCCAAGGCTTCGGCTGCTGCTACGTTGGCGGCCACGTCGTCAAAAAAGATCGCCTGACCCGCCGTCATACCCTCTACATTGAGTACGTGCTGATAAATATTGGCATCAGGTTTGCGCATACCGAGATCCTGTGACAGATACATATGGTCCGCCGCCTCCGCAACCTGCGGATAGTGTTGTGGCCAGTAATTGCAGTGCAGACGGTTGGTGTTCGATAGCACCACCACACGATGCCCCTCGCTGCGTAAACGATGCATAATGGCGATCACTTCAGGGCGCAAGGCGACAAATACCGCCTGCCAGCCGGTAGCGAACTGCTCGAAACTAAGCGCAATCCCCATCTCCTCACACAGCTTTTCTGCAAAATCCTCATCGCTGACTTCACCGCGCTCATGCTGTTGGAAAACTTCTCCCATACTGAAACGTTCGGACAATATCGCCAACGGTGTACCACTTAGGTTACTCCAGACACCCAGTACACGTTTGAAATCGATATCGACAATCACATTACCTAAATCAAAGATATACAGCATAGTCCTCTCCTGATGAGCCGGTGAGATTTTACTGTAACGGGAAATGGTAAGGCTGAACAGGGAGCAAAGTGAAAAGCACACAGCGCGCCGCAGAAATAGGGAAAGGTAGAGGAAAAAACTCAGGGCGCTGTTACGCGCCCTAAGCATTGCGGGTTAAATCGGCTAATTAAGCTTCTTTAGGACCGCGGTTTGCACGTTTACGATCGTTTTCCGTCAAGTGACGCTTACGGATACGGATCGAAATTGGCGTAACTTCAACCAGTTCGTCATCATCGATGAATTCCAGAGCCTGCTCTAGAGACATCTTGATAGCCGGAACCAAAGTTGTCGCTTCGTCAGTACCGGAAGCACGCATGTTGGTCAGTTTCTTACCGGTCAGACAGTTGACAGTCAGGTCGTTAGAACGTGTGTGAATACCGATGATCTGGCCTTCGTACACTTCAGCACCATGGCCCAGGAACAGCTTACCGCGATCTTGCAAACCAAACAGGGCGAATGCTACCGCTTTACCCTGACCGTTAGAGATCAGCACACCGTTCTGACGCTGGCCAACTTCACCTGGACGCACGTCGTCGTAGTGGCTGAAGGTGGAATACAGCAGGCCGGTACCAGAAGTCATGGTCATGAACTCGTTACGGAAACCGATCAAACCACGGCTTGGGATCACATAGTCAAGACGCACACGGCCTTTACCATCCGGATCCATATTTTTCAGATCGGCTTTACGCTCACCCATCGCCTGCATCACGGAACCCTGATGCTGTTCTTCAATGTCCAACGTCACGTTTTCGAACGGCTCTTGCTTGCGGCCATCGATTTCACGGAAGATAACTTTCGGACGGGAAACCGCCAGTTCGAAACCTTCACGACGCATGTTTTCGATCAGAACAGACAGGTGGAGTTCACCACGGCCTGAAACACGGAACGCATCAGCATCTGCCGTTTCTTCAACGCGTAATGCCACGTTGTGTACCAGCTCTTTATTCAGGCGCTCAAGGATCTGACGTGAAGTCACGTACTTGCCTTCTTTACCACAGAACGGAGAGGTATTGACGTTAAAGAACATGCTTACTGTTGGTTCATCAACAGACAATGCAGGTAATGCTTCTACCGCGCTGACATCACAAATGGTGTCAGAGATGTTCAACTCACCCAGACCGGTGATCGCAATGATGTCACCAGCTTCAGCAACGGTGGCTTCAATACGCTCCAGCCCCATGTGAGTCAGCACTTTACCCACTTTACCGTTACGGGTTTTGCCTTCGCTGTCTACCACAGTAACCTGTTGGTTTGGCTTGACTTTACCGCGTTTGATACGGCCGATACCGATAACACCAACGTAGTTGTTGTAATCCAGCTGAGAGATTTGCATCTGGAATGGCGCATCCAGTTCAACCTTCGGCGCAGATACGTGGTCAACAATCGCCTGATACAACGGGGTCATGTCTTCAGACATGTCGTTGTGATCGGCACCTGCGATCCCCAGCAGTGCAGAAGCATAGATGATTGGGAAATCAAGCTGTTCGTCGGTGGCATCGAGGTTAACGAACAGATCGAAGACCTGATCAACAACCCAGTCCGGGCGCGCGCCAGGGCGGTCAACCTTGTTGATGACTACGATCGGTTTCAGACCATTGGCAAACGCTTTCTTGGTCACGAAACGGGTTTGCGGCATTGGGCCATCCATTGCATCCACAACCAGCAGCACCGAGTCGACCATTGACATCACTCGCTCTACCTCGCCGCCGAAATCGGCGTGCCCTGGGGTATCAACGATGTTGATGCGGTAGTCTTTCCAATTAATGGCGGTGTTTTTTGCGAGGATGGTAATCCCACGCTCTTTCTCCAAATCGTTGGAGTCCATTACGCGTTCTGTTGCTTCCGCACGCTCTCCGAAAGTACCGGATTGTTGCAGCAACTTGTCAACCAGGGTGGTCTTACCATGGTCAACGTGGGCAATAATGGCGATGTTACGCAAATTTTCGATCACAGCTTTGCCTCAGGCATTAGAAATAGCGCGCTATTGTACACGTATTAAGCGAGGGACTAAACAAGATCACAACAGTCTCTTATAAACAACCGTATATAGGTCAGTTTGTGATCCCTTTCACGGTGGAAAAAGCAGCAACAGCACGCATTTTGCACCACTACAGTGCCCCATAGCGCGTTATTTGCACCACATTAGTGCATTGCACTACTAATGGTGCATACTACCTATGAGCAAAACCCGCACAGATAGGCGATTATTTCGCTTTTAAAAAGTTGGCATAGTTTTCGCTTTAGTCTACAAAAGGCGAAATGATGCCAAGTTCCACAGATTCGTCACACGCCGACGACAATGATAAATCCGGGAGAGTTAAGTATGTCCGCTGAACACGTTTTGACGATGCTGAATGAGCATGAAGTGAAATTCGTAGACCTGCGTTTCACTGACACCAAGGGTAAAGAACAACACGTCACTATCCCTGCTCATCAGGTAAATGCCGACTTCTTTGAAGAAGGTAAAATGTTTGACGGCTCCTCAATCGGTGGTTGGAAGGGTATCAACGAATCTGACATGGTGCTGATGCCAGACGCCAGCACTGCCGTTCTCGATCCTTTCTTCGAAGAATCAACCTTGATTATTCGTTGTGACATCCTTGAGCCAGGCACCATGCAGGGCTACGATCGTGACCCACGTTCAATCTCAAAACGTGCGGAAGATTTTCTGCGCGCTTCCGGTATCGCTGATACCGTGCTGTTTGGGCCAGAACCAGAGTTTTTCCTGTTTGATGATGTGCGTTTCGGCAGCAGCATCCGTGGTTCCCACGTAAGCATCGATGACATCGAAGGCGCCTGGAACACCAGCACCAAATATGAAGGCGGTAACAAAGGCCATCGCCCTGCGGTGAAAGGCGGTTACTTCCCAGTGCCACCTGTCGACTCTTCACAAGACATCCGCTCTACCATGTGTTTGACCATGGAAGAGATGGGACTGGTCGTGGAAGCGCACCACCACGAAGTGGCTACGGCAGGTCAGAACGAAGTGGCTACACGCTTCAACACCATGACCAAGAAAGCCGACGAAATCCAGATCTACAAATACGTGGTTCACAACGTGGCCCATGCATTTGGAAAAACCGCCACCTTCATGCCAAAACCGATGTTCGGTGATAACGGTTCAGGTATGCACTGCCACATGTCATTGTCCAAGAACGGCACCAACCTGTTCGCTGGCGACAAATACGGCGGCCTGTCTGAAATCGCATTGTTCTACATTGGTGGCATTATCAAACATGCTAAAGCGATCAACGCGCTGGCTAACCCGACCACCAACTCCTACAAGCGCCTGGTTCCTGGCTATGAAGCCCCGGTAATGCTGGCTTATTCCGCCCGTAACCGTTCAGCTTCTATCCGTATCCCTGTGGTTGCCAGCCCGAAAGCACGCCGCATCGAAGCTCGCTTCCCAGATCCAGCAGCCAACCCATACCTGTGCTTTGCTGCACTGCTGATGGCTGGCCTGGACGGTATTATCAACAAGATCCACCCTGGCGATGCCATGGACAAAAACCTGTATGACCTGCCACCGGAAGAAGAAGCTGAAATTCCAAAAGTTGCAGGCTCACTGGATGAAGCGATGGCAGCACTGAATGAAGACCGCGAGTTCCTGACCCGTGGTGGCGTATTCACCGACGACGCTATCGATGCTTATATCGAACTGCGTAAAGAAGAGATGGATCGTGTACGCATGACGCCACACCCGGTTGAGTTCGAACTGTACTACAGCGTTTAAGGCCTTTTCAGATTGCAGGAAGGCGCTGGTGAAAAATGCCATCCTACCTGCAGTTTGAAAGATGACCAATACACTGCGCTCTCTGCGGATGACGCAGATAGTTTTAGTTATCGTTTTTTTGTTGCCGTGGAAACTTTCCTGCCCATCTTCGGATGGGCTTTTTTCTCCATTCTGGTTTCTGCAAAACTATTTCATACCGCGACGGTGGCGGATGAGGTAGGATGTATGCACTAAAAAGGTGCAAGAAACCGTTGTACCCAATAAACTTAAAGGTACAGCCCGGCGGCAGCCAACAACGCTGTGCATTGAAAGATGAAGGGCATATATGGCAACTGGCAAGCTACCCGACTCTGGGCAGGTCCTCAATTCTCTCATCAATAGTGTTCTGCTGTTAGATGAAACGCTTGCGATTCACTTTGCAAATCCGGCCGCACAACAGTTACTGGCACAGAGTGCCCGTAAACTTTTCGGTACACCATTGCCTGATTTACTCGGTTATTTCTCGCTGAACATCGAGATGATGCGAGAGAGCCTGAGCGCTGGCCAGGGCTTTACCGATAATGAAGTGACCCTGGTCGTCGATAACCGTGCACATATCCTCTCCTTGACCGCTCAGATGCTTCCTGAAGGCTTTATCCTCATGGAGCTTGCCCCTATGGACAATCAGCGCCGTTTAAGCCAGGAACAACTGCAACATGCTCAGCAGGTTGCGGCCCGCGATCTGGTTCGCGGGTTGGCCCATGAAATCAAGAATCCTCTCGGTGGTTTGCGAGGTGCAGCGCAGTTGCTGGCTAAAGCGCTGCCCGACCCAGCATTGACCGAATACACTAAGGTCATCATTGAACAGGCCGACCGATTGCGTAATCTGGTGGACCGTTTGTTGGGGCCGCAACGCCCCGGCCAACACGTTACTCAGAGCATTCATCAGGTTATGGAGCGCGTTAGCCAACTGGTATCGCTGGAAAAACCGGATAACGTTACGCTGATACGTGATTACGATCCCAGCTTGCCTGAGCTGGAACACGACCCGGAACAGATAGAGCAGGTGTTGCTCAACATCGCACGTAACGCTCTGCAGGCGCTGGGTGAAACTGGGGGAACGATTACGCTGCGTACACGCACCGCGTTTCAGATCACCCTGCATGGCACCCGTTGCAGGCTGGCTGCACGTATCGATATTGAAGATAACGGCCCCGGCGTACCGGCTCTGTTGCAAGACACGCTCTTCTATCCCATGGTCAGTGGCCGTGAAGGAGGTACCGGCTTGGGATTGTCCATCGCCCGTAGTCTTATCGATCAACATTACGGGAAAATTGAATATAACAGTTGGCCAGGACATACCGAGTTCTCGGTTTACCTGCCTATTTGTAAGCTGAGGTCTGTATGCAACGAGGGATAGTCTGGATCGTCGATGACGATAGCTCCATACGTTGGGTGCTTGAGCGCGCACTTACTGGAGCGAGTGTGAGCTGCGTCAGCTTCGACAGTGGTAATGCCGTGCTAGAAGCATTGGCCACGCAAACTCCCGACGTGTTGCTATCTGATATCCGCATGCCGGGTATGGATGGTTTGGCACTTCTTAAGCAGATCAAACAGCGCCACCCGATGCTTCCGGTCATCATAATGACTGCTCATTCAGATCTGGATGCGGCGGTCAGTGCCTATCAGCAGGGTGCCTTCGACTATCTGCCAAAACCTTTTGATATTGATGAGGCCGTCGCGCTAGTAGAGCGAGCCATCAGCCATTATCAAGAACAGCAACAACCCGCTCGCAGCCAGCCAGCCAACGATCCGGTTACGGATATTATTGGCGAAGCTCCGGCAATGCAGGATGTGTTCCGCATTATTGGCCGTCTGTCTCGCTCATCTATCAGCGTGCTGATCAACGGGGAGTCTGGAACAGGTAAAGAACTGGTCGCACATGCGCTGCACCGCCACAGTCCACGCGTCAAATCCCCGTTTATTGCGCTGAATATGGCTGCGATACCCAAAGATCTGATCGAGTCAGAACTCTTCGGCCATGAAAAAGGAGCATTTACCGGGGCTAATCAGATCCGTCAAGGCCGCTTCGAGCAGGCCGATGGTGGGACACTGTTCCTGGATGAAATTGGTGATATGCCGCTGGATGTACAGACCCGTTTACTCCGCGTGTTGGCAGATGGCCAGTTCTATCGGGTGGGGGGATATGCACCAGTAAAAGTGGATGTGCGTATCATTGCCGCCACTCACCAGAATCTGGAATTGCGCGTGCAAGAGGGCAAGTTTCGTGAGGATCTGTTTCACCGCCTGAACGTGATCCGCGTACATTTACCCCCCTTGCGTGAACGTCGTGAAGATATTCCGCGTCTGGCTCGCTACTTCCTGCAGGTAGCGGCAAAAGAATTGGGGGTCGAGGCAAAAAATCTGCATCCGGAAACCGAAACAGCCCTCACCCGTTTACCATGGCCAGGTAACGTACGCCAGTTGGAAAACACCTGTCGCTGGTTAACCGTGATGGCTGCCGGGCAGGAATTGCTGATTCAGGATCTGCCTGGAGAGCTGTTTGAAACCAGCGTACCTGAGGTTGGTAACCACGCTCTGCCAGACAGTTGGGCTACTCTGTTGGCACAGTGGGCCGATCGCGCACTGCGTTCCGGTCATCAAAATCTGTTATCGGAAGCTCAGCCGGAAATGGAACGCACATTGCTCACTACCGCGCTAAGGCATACCCAAGGACATAAGCAGGAAGCCGCTCGTCTACTGGGATGGGGAAGAAATACCCTAACGCGTAAGCTGAAAGAATTAGGGATGGAGTAACCTTTAGCCTCTGATGATTAAAAATACAATCGAGCGCACAAAAAACAGACGAGTTAAGGCTTTACAGGTTTTTTGGCAGCAGTATGATCGTGTCGCAAACTCTGGAGGCCTTAGATGCTGGATTCACTGATCGTATTTATTACTCATGGTGCAGACGTCAGTTCTGCCGTAAGCCATTCGCCACAAGCAGCCGTTGCTGCTGTGCTATGTGCGGCACTAATGAATTTCTTCAGTTAAAACAACAGCCGCAGATGCGGCCGTTGTTTTATATGTCAGATGACTCGTGAAAATTGCTGAGTCCGTGCTTGCTTTCGCAGGTAAATATCGAAACACATACAAATATTGCGGATCAGCAAACGCCCACGCGGCGTTACGCGGATCCCCTGCTCATCACGAACGACTAGTCCGTCACGTTCAAACGGCGCCAGTAATTCCAGGTCGGTTGAAAAGTAATCGGCAAATACAATCCCGTACTGTAGCTCAATCGGTTGATAAGCAAGCTGGAAGTTACAGATTAGCGTCTTGATAACGTCACGGCGCAGGCAATCGTCTTCTGTCATAGCTAAACCACGCCACAAGGCGTTACTGCGTTCAGCTATATTGGCGTAATACTCTTTCAACTCTTTCTGATTCTGCGCATAGCTGTCGCCGAGCATACTGATGGCAGAGACCCCAAGCCCCAACAGATCGCTGTCCCCCTGGGTGGTGTACCCCTGGAAATTGCGGTGCAACTTACCCTCCCGCTGAGCAATAGCTAACTCATCATTTGGACGAGCAAAGTGATCCATACCGATAAACTGATAGCCAGACTCGGTCAGTGAAGCAATCGTCTGCTGAAGAATATCGAGCTTCTGCTGAGCGCTCGGCAAATCGGCATCTTTGATTTTACGTTGAGCCGCGAATAACGCCGGCAAATGCGCGTAGTTAAACACGCTAAGGCGGTCCGGGTTTAATTCTGCCACGCGTTGTAAGGTGAAAGCAAAACTCTCTGGGGTCTGTTTTGGCAGGCCGTAAATCAGGTCGATATTAGTAGAATTGAACCCCAAGGCTTTAGCGCGGGCGATCAAGGCAAAAATAAAGTCTTCGTCCTGCTCACGATTAACCAGACGCTGAACCTCCTTATTGAAGTCCTGCACTCCCATGCTGAGACGGTTGAAACCCTCGGCACGTAAGTGATCTAACACATCCAGTTCGATTTCACGCGGGTCGACTTCGATCGACATCTCAGCTTCCGGCTGGACATCAAAATGCTGGCGTAGCATAGCCACCAGCCGACTGATTTGCTGCTTATCAAGGTAGGTTGGCGTGCCGCCGCCCCAATGTATCTGGCTGACCTTACGCCCAACAAATAAAGGGGCACGAGCGGCAATCTCGTGCTCTAACACCTTCAGGTATTCATCAGCTTTGTGAGTCTGGCGCGTCACCAACTTATTGCAGCCGCAGAAATAACAGAGCTTATGGCAGAATGGAATATGCACATACAAAGAAAGGGGGCGCTCAGGATAACGCAATGCAGCCTTTTGAAACGCAGCTTCATCATAGCCCTGGTTAAACTCCAGTGCTGTAGGGTAAGAGGTGTAACGCGGCCCGGAATAGTTATACTTCTGGATCAGGGCCAAGTCCCAGACAATCGTCTGTTCCGACATGCTTGCTAACTCCTTCCAATCTACCGATTGTCTTTAATGCCCGACCACCACGCCCCTTGAGCAATTTGCCTTTCTGTTGCCGCTTATCTGCAACTTAAAACCTGTCGGATTTCTTTTTTCTACTGGGCCGGGAAATAGGCGAGTGTCTACGCTGTATGACCGCAGATGCAGTGCGAATACGCGCTTTGCGCTTCGACAGTCGCCATAGTTTACTGAATAACCAGATTAGATGACATGTCAATAGTAGGGCTATTACTGGGATCAGCCACATAGCACGTTAGAATACATCCTTTGGGTTACCGCCTTTCAGCAGTCTCAAAATGTCTTCCTGCTTCTCTTCTTCTTCTTCATCGTCCTCACCCAACTCGATGCCCAGTTGCTGCATCAATGCATCTATACGATCCAGCGTTTGGTCAACGTAACTCTGATCTTCTGCACTCAGGGTTGCACCCAGTTCGATCTGATCAAGCAGTCCATCAAGACGTTCGTCGTTTTCCAGTTTGTTCAGTTCTTCTTCTGGGGTCAGACGCGGTTTTTTTTCTGCCTGCGGTTTCGGCTGCGGTTTAGTCTTAACCTTCGCTTCAACCACCAGCGCTACTGGCACTTTACTGCCAATACGTGGATCTTTGGGCTGCGCTGCATCTTTATTTTTCTGGTTGGCAGAATCAACCTGGGTACGTGAACCGGAAGGATGACCACGACGTTTTTTGAGGCGCTTACGCTCGCGGGCTTCCTGGTCGAGCTCGACACGGCTTTTCTTTTTACTTTTTTGGGTTCCCGTACTACTACGTGGGGCTCGAGGTGCTTTTGATGGCTGTTTCATGGCGTGCGCTCTTAGGTATGTAGATTCAGTATAGAATTGCTATACGATTGCGGCGGAATCTAGCAGAAAGCAGACAAAGAAAAAAGGCAGCAGGTTAAACCTGCCGCCTATTTCGAGCCTTCAACTGAAGGATATTCCAAATTCGCACTCCATGCGCGCACTCAACATCCCGGTTTTTCCATCTGCAACAACTGCAATCCTTGCAACTACATCCTTCATCCTAAAGGGAATTTCATCCGTGCTGCAATCCTTGGCTTTCACTCTTCCTGAGTGCGCATCCCGCGTGCATCCAAATTGCAATTACTTTACCTTCCTTAGGCTATCCGTACACTCCGGTACAACATAGCTTCAATTCCATCTGACATCATCCTGGTACTCATTACACACCCTGTGTATTCCCTGAGATTTATCACCCTTCCTGGATGTTCCTTTTTCCTTCGCTCCTGCGTTGGAACCCACTTTACGCTTTTACGGGGGGTACTCAAGTCAGTAACAGCTCACTTACAGCAAGAAATTTATTGCCATAAAAGTAACATATTGTTTTGTAAAAAAAATAAATTGAATATGCTTATAATAAAGCGATATTACCCCCTGATCTAATAGCCAATGTCTCACACGGAGGTTCCGTATTAGTTCAAATTACCCAAGGCGAAACGCATGAAAACGAGAAACACACCTTTTTTATGCTGATGCAGTTATAATCGCCAACCAGATAGCCATCCTCACGGAGACGAAAATTTTGACCAGCAAGCATTACAACTATCATGTGACCCACTTCGTCACCAGCGCACCCGATATTCGCCACCTTCCGGGGGATGAAGGTATTGAAGTTGCGTTTGCCGGTCGTTCCAACGCCGGTAAGTCTAGCGCACTCAATACCCTGACCAATCAGAAAAGCCTGGCGCGTACCAGTAAAACACCAGGCCGTACCCAATTAATCAATCTGTTTGAAGTGGAAGAAGGTATTCGTTTGGTCGACCTGCCAGGTTACGGCTATGCAGAAGTACCGGAAGAAATGAAACGGAAATGGCAACGAGCACTGGGTGAATACTTACAGATGCGTAACTGCCTCAAGGGCCTGGTAGTACTGATGGATATTCGCCATCCCCTGAAAGATCTGGACCAACAGATGATTCAATGGGCTGTTGATGTCGGCACGCCAGTGCTGGTCCTGCTGACCAAGGCCGATAAGCTGGCCTCTGGCGCACGCAAAGCGCAACTCAACATGGTACGTGAAGCAGTATTGCCGTTTATGGGTGACATTCAGGTGGAGGCTTTCTCCTCACCCAAGAAGATCGGTGTCGACAAACTCAGCATGAAGCTGGACACCTGGTTTAACGAGATCCCGCCAGAAGTGCTGCCAGAAAGCGATTTAAGCGGCGAATAATAGCCATTTTTCCCCAAAGGAACCGATGCAGAAACATCGGTTTTTTTGCGCCGACCTTTTGCCGCGTTGTGCTATTTTTGTTATCTAATTACATTTTTGATTGGAATAAATCAGAAATAATTATCGCGAATCTTTAAAAAAACAGGATCGTAGAGCAGCTACAGCGCGAGGATGGAAGGAAAAAATAGTGGCGGAAAGGAGTAGCTTGGTACTGTTTTTACAATAAAAAACGCCCCAATCAAAACTGATTGGGGCGGCTAAATATTCAGCCAAATCCGATTACGTGAAGTAAAAGGTCTGAAAGATAGAACATCTTACCTCTGTACCCTACGTCTGTAACTCTACATCATTTTTTCATACTGCAAAAGATTTTTTTGTAGTTTACTTACATAAAAAAACCAGTAAGAACGACGATTTTGGCTGCATATTGTAGCTCAATTACCAAAAGAGCTCAGGTTATCGCCAGCGAAAGAAAATACCGCGCACTGACAGATATCACTATGCTATCAGTGAGCTTCATCCCAATTTTTACCAACACCGATGTCCACTCTCAGCGGCACCGCCAGCGTCATGCTGCCTTCCATCAGTTCATGAATACGCAGGCTAGCTGCTTCAATCGCTGATTCGTGAACCTCAAAAACCAGTTCATCGTGCACCTGCATAATCATGCGCACCAGCGGCTGCTCCTGCCCTTGCAGCCAAGCATCCACCTCAATCATCGCGCGCTTGATAATATCCGCAGCAGTCCCCTGCATTGGAGCGTTAATAGCCGCTCTCTCAGCAGCCTTACGACGCATACCGTTGCTAGAGCGAACATCCGGCAGATAGAGCCTGCGGCCATCCAGTGTACTGACATACCCCTGCTCCGCAGCCTGCTGCCGGGTGCGCTCCATATATTTCAATACACCGGGGTAACGCTCAAAGTATAGATCCATGTAACGCTGAGCTTCACCTCGGGGGATCCCTAACTGACGGGCCAAGCCAAATGCGCTCATTCCGTAAATCAGACCGAAGTTAATCGCTTTGGCACTACGACGCTGTTCGCTAGTGACCTTATCCAGTGCGGTGCCAAACACTTCTGCCGCCGTAGCCCGGTGAATGTCTTTACCTTCAGCAAAGGCCTTCAACAGACCTTCATCCTGTGACAAATGGGCCATGATGCGCAGTTCAATCTGTGAATAGTCAGCAGCAACAATGCGATAACCCTCTGGTGCGATAAACGCCTGACGGATTCGACGACCTTCATCGTTGCGTACCGGGATATTTTGCAGGTTGGGATCGCTGGAAGAGAGACGGCCCGTTGCCGTTACGGCCTGATGATAAGAGGTATGCACCCGCCCACTGACCGGGTTGATCATCAGCGGTAACTTGTCGGTGTAGGTCGTTTTCAGTTTCGCCAAGCCGCGGTACTCCAGGATCACTTTTGGCAGCGGGTAATCCAAAGCCAATTCGGCTAATACTTCTTCGTTAGTGGATGGAGCACCACCTGGAGTCTTTTTCAGTATCGGTAACTTTTGCTTTTCATACAAAATGGCCTGCAACTGCTTGGTTGAGGCCAGATTAAACGGTTCTTCGGCTAACTCATGTGCCTGTACTTCAAGCTCCGCCAAGCGTTTGGTCAGCTCTTGAGAGTGCACAGAAAGAATTTTGGGATCAATAAGCACACCGGTGCGTTCAATATGTGAGAGCACTGGCAGTAATGGCATTTCAATTTCATTGAATACCGTCAGTAAGCCTTTGCTCTCTTTCAGCTGCGGCCACATTGCCAAATGCAATTGCAGCGTAACATCAGCGTCTTCCGCCGCATAAGGTGCCGCCTGTTCAAGTGCGATCTGGTTGAAAGTTAGCTGGTTCTTACCCTTGCCAGCGATCTCTTCAAAGGTAATTGTCTTATGACCAAGATAGCGCTCGGCAAGGCTATCCATATCGTGGCGACCACCTACGCTGTCCAAAACATAGGACTCAAGCATGGTATCGTAGGCAATACCACGCAGATCGATGTCATAACGTGCCAACAGGCTCTTATCGAACTTCAGGTTTTGCCCAACCTTCAACGCCTTTTCATCTTCCAACAACGGTTTCAACGTTGCTAGCACCTGGGCACAATTCAACTGTGGCGGTGCATCCAGGTAGTCGTGTGCAACCGGCAGATAGGCCGCTACTCCAGGCTCAATAGCGAAGGACAAGCCAATCAGGTTAGCGGTCAACGTATCAAGACCATCTGTTTCGGTATCAAAGGCGAAAACCTCGGCTTTCTTCAGACGTTGTATCCAATCAGCAAATGTTTCCTCATCCAGGATAGTGACATACCCTTCTTGTGATAAGGTCGCTTCGACAGCGGCTTTGGGAGCATCATTGAATGCGGCTGGTTTTGCTGTAGCACTCGCTTTACGGCCAGTCCCCTTGTTTTCCAGCCAAGTACCAGCCTCAACATCCGCCATCCAACGTTTGAATTCGTATCGCTTGAACAATGCCTGTAGTTGGTCAACATCGAGTGCACTAACCTCTAACTCGTTGCAGGTCAAACCCAGCTCAACATCGGTTTTAATCGTAGCCAGCTTATAAGAGAGGTAGGCTACCTCTTTATTTTGCTCCAACTTGGCAGCCATGGTTTTAGCACCACGGAAGCTCAGGGTGGCGATACTCTCTAGGTTGGCATACAGCTGATCCAGGCCACCAAGCCCTTGAAGCAACGCCTGGGCCGTTTTCTCCCCCACACCCGGTACGCCAGGAATGTTATCCGATGAATCCCCCATCAGTGCCAAGAAATCGATAATCAGCTCCGGCGGAATACCGTATTTGTCGCAAACTTCTTGCGGGCCAAGAATGGTATTGTTCATGGTATTGATCAGCGTGATATTGGGCGTGACCAACTGGGCCATATCTTTGTCGCCAGTGCTGATCAATACGGCATGACCGGCTCTCTCAGCTTCTTGAGCCAAAGTACCGATCACATCATCAGCCTCTACGCCAGGCGTCACCAGCAACGGGAGCCCCATGGCTTTCACCATCTGATGCAAAGGTTCAATCTGCGCGCGCAGATCGTCCGGCATTGGGGGCCGGTGTGACTTATATTCAGCAAACAGCTCATCACGGAAGGTTTTCCCTTTGGCATCAAACACCACCGCAACATGGCTGGGATTGTACTGTAGCAGCAGGCTGCGCAACATGTTCAGCACACCGTACATCGCACCGGTCGGTTCACCAACGGAGTTAGTCAGCGGCGGGAAGGCATGATAGGCACGGTAAAGGTAAGAGGAACCATC
This sequence comes from Serratia aquatilis, assembly GCF_044865145.1. NCBI lineage: Bacteria > Pseudomonadati > Pseudomonadota > Gammaproteobacteria > Enterobacterales > Yersiniaceae > Serratia > Serratia aquatilis. Next base: position 5,358,444 of record NZ_CP173186.1, read on the forward strand.
CACCAGGATTAATGGGTTTTCTGCAATCTGGGCCATAACGTTTCTTTTTCTTGAAAAGGACTGGGGTAAGCATGCCATAGCTAGCCGCTGGTGACGAACTCTAGTGATCGATTACTGGCAAATAGATGAGATTCTGAGAAGTGATCCGCAAGATCCTACCTGTGGATAACTTTGTGTATAAATTAGCGTTTAAATTGTAACGCTGCACAATCCGTTATAGTGAAGGTTGAAATATTCATTTAAATCATGGGATTAAATTAAGTTATCTATTCATTCTCTATTTATCGTCTTTCATCAAATTTGTGGATATAAATTGCATCAGATTTTGACTACGTTAACTATCAATTTTAATACCCCATTTAATCTGGTACAGGATTAAAAATTTACCCGCTAACATCGTAAGAAACTATTTGTTCCAGGCTAAAACGCTTACTTTAAACGGCATTATCTTTTATGTGAATCTGTTAAAATATCTTTTCATACATGCCAGAGTATGTAAGGTGTTCCCATCAACCATCAGTGCTCACCCAATGTCGAAATTATTATCCCCGTTATTTTTATCGTTTCGACGCTACTTACTATTGTCGTTACGATACTGTGCTCCATCCCGATTATTCTGATTGGGGTCATTAAGCTGTTCACTCCCTTACCAACGCTCAGACAACACCTAACTGCCTTTGCTGATTTGATTATGTGCTGTTGATATCTGCTAGTTTTGTTACGAATTAACCACGCTATAGAATGGGATATAGAGGGTTTAAAAGGACAGGAAAAAAGCATTGGTATTTACTGATTGCCAACCACCAAAGCTGGGCAGATATTGTGATAATCAGGAGTGTCCTTTCATAGGTATGCTTTGTGGTTGACTGAAGCGCGTTGTAGTCAAGATTGAATGCCTGCCGATTGATGATGAATTGCGCGGAGATTACTTCAATGACAAAACGTTTAAGCGCCAACTCCAGCTTTGGCTGAATACATTATGGCAAGAGAAAGACCGTACACTTGCAAGCTAAATGGCAAATACCGATAGAAAACGCCGGATTAACCGGCGTTGATTTTCTTGCTTCAGATTACTTCTGCTCAGACAGATACTTTACAACGTCAGCAAATTGCTTCACGTAAGTATCCATTGAGCTCGTGTCCAGCCCGTCGTTTTTAACCATGTATTTGCCGTTAACAAATACCGCTGGGACGCCACGCAGTTGCAAATCTTCAGCCGCTTTCTGTTGTTGAACCACCAGTGATTTCACCACGAAGCTGTTCATCGCTGCATCATACTCTTCCGCAGACACTCCAGCCTTGATAAATATATTGCGAATGTCATCTGGCGTTTGTACGGTTTGAGTCTTCTGAACAGCTTCAAACATCGGTTGGGTTATTTTATCTTCCACACCCAACGCCATTGCTACGGCCCAAGCCTGGGTCATCTGTTTGCCCAGTGGCCCCAAGAACTCCACATGGTACTTGGTCATTTTTGTCCCTTCAGGCAGTGCTTTTTTCACCGCATCGGAGATATGGTAAGTCTCTTCAAACTGATAGCAGTGCGGGCAGTAGAAAGAGAAAAACTCAAGCACCTGCGGCTCGCCAGTCACGGGTTTGTCCAAAGTGATGTACTGAGTACCATCACTAAATTGCGCAGCGGAGACACTGAATGCCATCACCATACCAACGAGCGCCAACCAAATTTTCTTCATAAGACTCAACTCTCCATTATTTAAAGCATCAATACATTGGCATTAGCTGCAGAGGTGGTTCCTGTAACAGCCTAACCTGTTCAATAAATGCAGCAGTCTGAGATAACCAAAAATCAGACTCCACCATCCACGGAAAACTTCGAGGAAATGCAGGATCCTGCCAACGACGGGCTACCCATGCGAGGTAATACACCATACGCATTGCCCGAAGTGGCTCAATCAACATCAGTTCCCGCTGATCGAATTCGGCGAATTCACTATAAGCTTCCAGTAATATGTCTAATTGCATCAGTTGATCGCGACGTTCACCGTGCAATAACATCCACAAATCCTGTATTGCAGGCCCATTGCGCGCATCGTCAAGATCGACAAACAACGGCCCATCACGCCACAAAATGTTGCCAGGGTGGCAATCACCGTGCAAACGCAACGGTTGCCAATCCAACTGCCAATGCGGCTTGATAGCCGCAATGAGCGTATCTGTTGCGTGTAAAAAAGTATCCCGTTGGGCCTTGGGCACCAAATCACAACTTGCCAAAACCTGCCGAGGTACGGTGAGATACTCCTCGACACCCATAGTGGGCCGCTCAATAAACAGACTCTCGCTGCCAACCTGGTGAATACGGCCAAGAAAACGGCCAACCCATTCCAGCTGCTCAAGATTATCTATCTCATACTGCCGGCCACCCACGCTGGGAAATACGGTAAAAAAGAATCCAGCATGCGTATGCAGGGTATTCCCTTGCAAAACAAGTGGTGCAACAGCAGGAATTTCATTGTGAAATAAATCGAGTGCAAACTGGTGCTCTTCACCGATTTGCGCCGCACTCCACCGCTCAGGTCGATAAAATTTCACCACATAACGTTTACGATCTTCATCCATAAACTGATAAACGCGATTTTCATAACTATTTAGCGCTGTCAGTCCAGAATCCACACGTAGGCCAATCTCCTCTAATGCATCCATAATCAGATCAGGAGAAAGGGTCTCAAAATTAAATGCTGAGTTGTTCATAACAACCATTCAGTCCGCCAGATGACAACACCGCGCCAAGTATGAGAAATAGTAGCACTAATCCCGTTACTGGATGGCTGCACATCATGAGTGCTAATCTTTTATCACGCCACGGGCACGTAACAACGCCGTTTTAAAATCTTCTTCATAGTCTTTCTTAAGGCCAGGGATCTGTTCTGTATTAGCACTGCCGCGCATCTTTAAGTGGTAGATCAAAATGTCATCACTCAGATCGGCTAAATTTCCCTGAAACCCCGCTTCTTGAGCCAGTTTTTGCAAAAACTGAATCAGATTGAGATCTGGATCCTGTTGCCAGGCAGGCTGTAATAGCTCAATTAATTCGTTTACACGATGCGTTTTCATTGCAATATCATCCAATGATGTGAGTAAACCCACAAATTAGCAGGCTTGCCCACGTAGTGAAAGAAGCACGTTGTCAATAAAGGTAAATCCTGCTGTCTGACCGGGTTTAGCGCTACAATCGGGGCACTATCAATACTGCAGGATGATGATTTTATGCATGCAGATATAACTGGCGTAATTCTAGCTGGGGGGCGTTCTGCCCGTATGGGAGGTGAAGATAAAGGGTTGATTCAATTGGGTGAGAAAGCTTTGTATCAACACGTACTGAGCCGATTAATGCCGCAGGTAAACCAGGTAATCATCAGCGCGAACCGCAATCTGCACAGTTACCAGAAAAGTGGTTTACAGGTTGTCAGCGACCCGATGGCAGATTATCCAGGCCCGTTAGCCGGTATGTTGGCAGCGCTCTCCTATGCACGCACAGAATGGGTAGTCTGTACTCCCTGTGACGTGCCTGATTTCCCGATTAATCTGGTTGAAAAACTTTGGCAGCATAAAGGTAAATCTCTGGCCGCCTATGCCAGTGATGGCCAACGTGAGCATCCGACATTCGCCCTGTTACACACAAGCCTGGTTAAGGAACTAACTCATTATCTGGATCAAGGTGACAGAAAATTGATGTTATTCATGGCTGCGATCGATGCCAAAGAGGTCCTATTCAGCGGTCAGAAAGATGCATTTCGTAATTTGAATACTCCTGAAGATTGTCAGAAATGGCTACTGGAAAAAGGAATGTATCAATGACAAGCTCCTTGCCACCATTATTGGCTGTAGCAGCATACAGCGGTACCGGCAAAACAACGCTTCTCAAGCAATTGATCCCACTACTAAAACAGCACCAGGTGCGTGTTGGACTGATTAAACACACTCACCACGATATGGACGTGGATACACCAGGTAAAGACAGTTATGAATTGCGAAAATCTGGTGCTGAGCAAACGTTGGTTGCCAGCGATCGGCGCTGGGCGTTGATGACTGAAACACCGGAGCAAAAGGCACTGGATCTCCAGTATTTAGCCAGCAGATTTGACAGCAGCAAAGTAGATTTGATCCTGGTAGAAGGATTCAAGCATGAACCAATCAGTAAAATTATTCTTTACCGTGAGGAAATAGGGAGGCCACTTGCAGCTATGTTGGATAAGTACGTTATTGCTGTAGCCAGCGATAAACAAATTGAAGGGATTGCACCACTATTGGATATCAACCAACCTGAAAAGATCGCCTTGTTTATCGCCCAGTGGTTGGTTCGGACAAACGAATAACGGCTTTTACGGGTTTGTTAGGAAATCTACACTTGATAGATAAGCAAAAATCCTCATGCTTTCGCATGAGGCTTTCGACTTTGTTTGATGCCTGGCAGTGTCCTACTCTCGCATGGGGAGACCCCACACTACCATCGGCGCTACGGCGTTTCACTTCTGAGTTCGGCATGGGATCAGGTGGGACCACCGCGCTATTGCCGCCAGGCAAATTCGTTTCATTCCAACCGCTTCACGCTCACTCGCGCACAGCCATCAGAACCAATCTGGGAACTTCGCTGAAAATCAATTTCTCTCTCAAATCCAAAACACCTTCGGTGTTGTAAGGTTAAGCCTCACGGATCATTAGTACTGGTTAGCTCAATGCATCGCTGCACTTACACACCCAGCCTATCAACGTCTTAGTCTTAAACGTTCCTTCAGGGACCTTAAAGGCCCAGGGAAGACTCATCTCGAGGCAAGTTTCGCGCTTAGATGCTTTCAGCGCTTATCTTTTCCGCACTTAGCTACCGGGCAGTGCCATTGGCATGACAACCCGAACACCAGTGGTGCGTTCACTCCGGTCCTCTCGTACTAGGAGCAACCCCTCTCAATCTTCCAACGCCCACGGCAGATAGGGACCGAACTGTCTCACGACGTTCTAAACCCAGCTCGCGTACCACTTTAAATGGCGAACAGCCATACCCTTGGGACCTACTTCAGCCCCAGGATGTGATGAGCCGACATCGAGGTGCCAAACACCGCCGTCGATATGAACTCTTGGGCGGTATCAGCCTGTTATCCCCGGAGTACCTTTTATCCGTTGAGCGATGGCCCTTCCATTCAGAACCACCGGATCACTAAGACCTACTTTCGTACCTGCTCGAGCCGTCACTCTCGCAGTCAAGCTAGCTTATGCCTTTGCACTAACCTCACGATGTCCGACCGTGATTAGCTAACCTTCGTGCTCCTCCGTTACTCTTTGGGAGGAGACCGCCCCAGTCAAACTACCCACCAGACACTGTCCTCACCCCGGATTACGGGGCCGAGTTAGAACATCAAACATTAAAGGGTGGTATTTCAAGGTTGGCTCCATGCAGACTGGCGTCCACACTTCAAAGCCTCCCACCTATCCTACACATCAAGGCTCAATGTTCAGTGTCAAGCTATAGTAAAGGTTCACGGGGTCTTTCCGTCTTGCCGCGGGTACACTGCATCTTCACAGCGAGTTCAATTTCACTGAGTCTCGGGTGGAGACAGCCTGGCCATCATTACGCCATTCGTGCAGGTCGGAACTTACCCGACAAGGAATTTCGCTACCTTAGGACCGTTATAGTTACGGCCGCCGTTTACTGGGGCTTCGATCAAGAGCTTCGCGTTGCCGCTAACCCCATCAATTAACCTTCCAGCACCGGGCAGGCGTCACACCGTATACGTCCACTTTCGTGTTTGCACAGTGCTGTGTTTTTATTAAACAGTTGCAGCCAGCTGGTATCTGCGACTGGCTTCAGCTCCGAGAGCAAGTCTCTTCACCTACGCGCCAGCGTGCCTTCTCCCGAAGTTACGGCACCATTTTGCCTAGTTCCTTCACCCGAGTTCTCTCAAGCGCCTGAGTATTCTCTACCTGACCACCTGTGTCGGTTTGGGGTACGATTTGATGTTACCTGATGCTTAGAGGCTTTTCCTGGAAGCTTGGCATCAACCACTTCGCCACCGTAGTGACTCGTCATCACGCCTCAGGGTTGATATGCAACCGGATTTACCAGGTCACACCCCCTACACGCTTAAACCGGGACAACCGTCGCCCGGCTAGCCTAGCCTTCTCCGTCCCCCCTTCGCAGTAACACCGAGTACAGGAATATTAACCTGTTTCCCATCGACTACGCCTTTCGGCCTCGCCTTAGGGGTCGACTCACCCTGCCCCGATTAACGTTGGACAGGAACCCTTGGTCTTCCGGCGAGCGGGCTTTTCACCCGCTTTATCGTTACTTATGTCAGCATTCGCACTTCTGATACCTCCAGCAGACCTCACAGTCCACCTTCAACGGCTTACAGAACGCTCCCCTACCCAACAACGCCTAAGCGTCGCTGCCGCAGCTTCGGTGCATGGTTTAGCCCCGTTACATCTTCCGCGCAGGCCGACTCGACCAGTGAGCTATTACGCTTTCTTTAAATGATGGCTGCTTCTAAGCCAACATCCTGGCTGTCTATGCCTTCCCACATCGTTTCCCACTTAACCATGACTTTGGGACCTTAGCTGGCGGTCTGGGTTGTTTCCCTCTTCACGACGGACGTTAGCACCCGCCGTGTGTCTCCCGTGATAACATTCTTCGGTATTCGGAGTTTGCATCGGGTTGGTAAGCCGGGATGGCCCCCTAGCCGAAACAGTGCTCTACCCCCGAAGATGAGTTCACGAGGCGCTACCTAAATAGCTTTCGGGGAGAACCAGCTATCTCCCGGTTTGATTGGCCTTTCACCCCCAGCCACAAGTCATCCGCTAATTTTTCAACATTAGTCGGTTCGGTCCTCCAGTTAGTGTTACCCAACCTTCAACCTGCCCATGGCTAGATCACCGGGTTTCGGGTCTATACCTTGCAACTATTCGCCCAGTTAAGACTCGGTTTCCCTACGGCTCCCCTATACGGTTAACCTTGCTACAAAATATAAGTCGCTGACCCATTATACAAAAGGTACGCAGTCACCCCCATTAAGAAGGCTCCCACTGCTTGTACGTACACGGTTTCAGGTTCTATTTCACTCCCCTCGCCGGGGTTCTTTTCGCCTTTCCCTCACGGTACTGGTTCACTATCGGTCAGTCAGGAGTATTTAGCCTTGGAGGATGGTCCCCCCATATTCAGACAGGATGTCACGTGTCCCGCCCTACTCATCGAACTCACAGGATGTGCATTTTAGTGTACGGGGCTATCACCCTTTACTGCGCGACTTTCCAGACGCTTCCACTAACACACACCCTGATTCAGGTTCTGGGCTGTTCCCCGTTCGCTCGCCGCTACTGGGGGAATCTCGGTTGATTTCTTTTCCTCGGGGTACTTAGATGTTTCAGTTCCCCCGGTTCGCCTCGTTAAGCTATGTATTCACTTAACGATAGTGCAACGAATTGCACTGGGTTTCCCCATTCGGGTATTGCCGGTTGTAACGCTTCATATCAGCTTACCGACACTTATCGCAGATTAGCACGCCCTTCATCGCCTCTGACTGCCTAGGCATCCACCGTGTACGCTTAGTCACTTAACCTCACAACCCGAAGGTGTCTTTCGACGCACTTCGTGCTGTAAACATTTGAGAGACTCTCTGACAGGTTAGTTCTTATCTCAATAGTTCTACGGAGAGATAAGTTTCAGCTGTCAGGTTTCAATTTTCAGCTTGTTCCAGATTGTTAAAGAGCAATATCTTAAACATGACTTGGAAGTCATCTTTAAGATATTCGGTGATAATGTCTTTCACTCATTATCGGATTGGCGTCCCCAAGGGGATTCGAACCCCTGTTACAGCCGTGAAAGGGCAGTGTCCTAGGCCTCTAGACGATGGGGACCCGAAATTCGCTTATCGGATCAGTGATCCGATAATTTCGGGTAAAGGTGAGATTTTTCAAGAAAAATCGAGCGCCATTGTGGTTTGTCACTGCACTTGACAGCCACAAACCGCACAGCACTTAACCACCCATACCACAGGTTTTTTGCTCATTACTTTTCATCAGACAATCTGTGTGGACACTGCACTCAACTGCATATCTTTAGGTAAGGAGGTGATCCAACCGCAGGTTCCCCTACGGTTACCTTGTTACGACTTCACCCCAGTCATGAATCACAAAGTGGTAAGCGCCCTCCCGAAGGTTAAGCTACCTACTTCTTTTGCAACCCACTCCCATGGTGTGACGGGCGGTGTGTACAAGGCCCGGGAACGTATTCACCGTAGCATTCTGATCTACGATTACTAGCGATTCCGACTTCACGGAGTCGAGTTGCAGACTCCGATCCGGACTACGACATACTTTATGAGGTCCGCTTGCTCTCGCGAGGTCGCTTCTCTTTGTATATGCCATTGTAGCACGTGTGTAGCCCTACTCGTAAGGGCCATGATGACTTGACGTCATCCCCACCTTCCTCCGGTTTATCACCGGCAGTCTCCTTTGAGTTCCCACCATCACGTGCTGGCAACAAAGGATAAGGGTTGCGCTCGTTGCGGGACTTAACCCAACATTTCACAACACGAGCTGACGACAGCCATGCAGCACCTGTCTCACGGTTCCCGAAGGCACTAAGCTATCTCTAGCAAATTCCGTGGATGTCAAGAGTAGGTAAGGTTCTTCGCGTTGCATCGAATTAAACCACATGCTCCACCGCTTGTGCGGGCCCCCGTCAATTCATTTGAGTTTTAACCTTGCGGCCGTACTCCCCAGGCGGTCGACTTAACGCGTTAGCTCCGGAAGCCACGCCTCAAGGGCACAACCTCCAAGTCGACATCGTTTACAGCGTGGACTACCAGGGTATCTAATCCTGTTTGCTCCCCACGCTTTCGCACCTGAGCGTCAGTCTTTGTCCAGGGGGCCGCCTTCGCCACCGGTATTCCTCCAGATCTCTACGCATTTCACCGCTACACCTGGAATTCTACCCCCCTCTACAAGACTCTAGCTTGCCAGTTTCAAATGCAGTTCCCAAGTTAAGCTCGGGGATTTCACATCTGACTTAACAAACCGCCTGCGTGCGCTTTACGCCCAGTAATTCCGATTAACGCTTGCACCCTCCGTATTACCGCGGCTGCTGGCACGGAGTTAGCCGGTGCTTCTTCTGCGAGTAACGTCAATGAATGGTGCTATTAACACCAAACCCTTCCTCCTCGCTGAAAGTGCTTTACAACCCGAAGGCCTTCTTCACACACGCGGCATGGCTGCATCAGGCTTGCGCCCATTGTGCAATATTCCCCACTGCTGCCTCCCGTAGGAGTCTGGACCGTGTCTCAGTTCCAGTGTGGCTGGTCATCCTCTCAGACCAGCTAGGGATCGTCGCCTAGGTGAGCCATTACCCCACCTACTAGCTAATCCCATCTGGGCACATCCGATGGTGTGAGGCCCGAAGGTCCCCCACTTTGGTCCGAAGACGTTATGCGGTATTAGCCACCGTTTCCAGTAGTTATCCCCCTCCATCGGGCAGTTTCCCAGACATTACTCACCCGTCCGCCGCTCGCCGGCAAAGTAGCAAGCTACTTTCCGCTGCCGCTCGACTTGCATGTGTTAGGCCTGCCGCCAGCGTTCAATCTGAGCCATGATCAAACTCTTCAATTAAAAGCTTGATTTGCTGCAACTCGTGCAGCGATGCTCGAAAATTAACTTTCGTAATAATTCATTCGCATGAATTACTGCTTGGTCACTCTTCAAGACTTGATATTTTTTTGCTACCGAAGCAGCTGGATATCGTCTTGTGAGTGCCCACACAGATTGTCTGATAAATTGTTAAAGAGCGTCGGTTACCGTTATGTTTCTCGGTAACGCGGGAGGCAGATAATACGCTTTCCCGCTGAAGAGTCAAGCCTTTTTCTTATTAAGAAGTGGTGTTTTCACCGGCTTGCTGCTTCCTGGCTGGGCGACTTGTCAGTCGTTGTTCCCGGTCAGTGGAGGCGCATTATAGGGAGTTCTGAGAACGCCGCAACCCCTAATTTCAAAAAACTTTTCAAGCGCGGCTTTTTTCAGCAAAACGCTGCACAAGGCAGCGTTTTCACCCTGTTTTCCCAAAAACTTCCAAAAATGCAGACGCTCTGTAGCGTAAAATGAAAGGGAATAGTGCAAGTCGAGGAATTGCAGCCATGAAATTTGATACTCAACAACAGGCCGCTCAGCGTAACCTTTCTTATCTGCTTGCAGAAAAACTCGGCCAACGGATCCTGGCAGGTGAATATCTGGCTGGTAGCATATTACCGGGTGAGATGGAATTGGGAGAACAGTTTGGTGTCAGCCGCACTGCGGTGCGCGAAGCGGTAAAAATGCTGGCAGCAAAAGGTATGCTTTTGCCACGTCCACGTATTGGCACCAGGGTTATGCCGCAAAGTCAGTGGAACTTTCTCGATCAGGAGTTGCTGACATGGTGGATGACCAAAGAGAACTTCGCTCAGGTGATGCAGCATTTCCTTATCCTGCGAACCTCTCTTGAACCTCAAGCCTGTTATCTGGCAGCTACCAAGGCAAATGTGCAACAGAAAGCACAGTTAGTCACCTTGATGGGAGAGATGAGGGCACTACACTCTGATTTTGACCGCGAACGTTGGATTGACGTTGATACCCAGTATCACCAGCTGATTTACGAAGCCAGTGCCAATCCGTTTCTAATATCGTTCGCTAACTTGTTAAGTTCAGTCTATCAAAGCTATTTCCGGGCAATTACCGAGAATGAGGTGATCAAGCTGCAACATCACCAGACGATTGTAGATGCCGTTGTGGCAGGTGACAGCAACGCCGCACTCGCCGCTTGCCAGACTTTACTTCAGGATAATGCGTAAGCTCATCACTGCTTACATATATATATCTCCTGTTATTCCCGTTGCTGGTATGTTGGCGATCAGGTTCCTGTTATGTGTTCATGATCGTCACCTGCCTGCAATCTGATGTACGACAGGTATATAAAAGAAAGATAAGAGGGATGAAGTTAACATTTAATTGGAATGACAATGACTAAATCTGCACGCAGCATGGCTGGGTTACCTTGGATCGCGGCCATGGCGTTTTTTATGCAGGCGTTGGATGCCACTATACTCAATACCGCTTTACCTGCCATTGCCCGCAGCCTTGAACGCTCCCCCTTGGCAATGCAGTCGGCAGTTATCAGTTATACCTTAACTGTAGCAATGTTGATCCCGGTTAGCGGCTGGCTAGCTGACCGTTTTGGTACTCGTCGAGTTTTCATCTTAGCTGTTTCCCTGTTTACTTTCGGCTCACTATTATGTGCCCTCTCACCAACATTAAGCTTTTTGGTTGCTTCGCGTGTACTGCAGGGGATTGGTGGTGCAATGATGATGCCGGTAGCACGTTTGGCGCTATTGCGTGCCTACCCACGCAGTGAACTGCTACCCGTATTGAACTTTGTTACTATGCCTGGTTTGGTTGGACCGATAATGGGCCCACTGCTCGGGGGATGGTTGGTCACTTACGCAACCTGGCACTGGATATTCCTAATTAACATCCCGATTGGTTTACTCGGCATCGTATATGCACGTAAATACATGCCAGACTTCACAACACCAAAGCGCCCGTTTGATTTCAAAGGTTTTATATTATTCGGCCTGAGTCTGGTTCTGGTATCTACCGGTTTAGAACTCTTTGGTGAACAGGTACTTGCTAGCTACATTTCTTTGGGAGTATTTCTCAGCGGTTTTGTCATGCTGTTCGCCTATACCGTTCATGCCCGCCGGCATGCCCAGCCCCTTATTGGTTTAGGTCTGTTCAAAACCCGCACATTTTCCGTCGGCATTGCAGGTAACATTGCTTCGCGCTTGGGGACCGGTTGTGTTCCTTTCCTGATGCCATTGATGTTGCAGGTGGGGTTTGGTTATTCGGCTATCGTCGCAGGTTGTATGATGGCTCCAACGGCAGTAGGAGCCCTGACGGCCAAGTCTACCGTCACCCAAACCCTTCGTTGGTTAGGCTACCGTAAAACGTTGGTGGGTATCACAATCATCATCGGTATATTGATTGCACAGTTTTCACTGCAAAGCCCAGGAATGCCCCTCTGGTTGATGATTCTGCCGCTGTTTATCTTGGGAATGGCTATGTCAACGCAGTTTACCGCCATGAATACCATCAGTCTGGCGGATCTGAATGATACCAATGCCAGTTCCGGTAATAGCGTACTGGCGGTTACCCAGCAACTTTCCATCAGTTTTGGCGTGGCTGTCAGCGCAGCCGTACTTCGTTTCTACGAATCAATATCCATCGGCACCATGATCGACCACTTTCACTATACCTTTATTACTATGGGTATAGTGACCATCGCCTCTTCCTTGGTCTTTATGCTGTTGAAAAATAAAGATGGTAATAACCTGATTACCGGCAAAGATAAACAATAGAAAGAGGCAAATGCTGCAGGTTAATGGTGGCCAACCGAGGCCCGCTCTACAAGTTCAGGTGTCAGGACCAAAACCTGAGCCTCACGTTCAGGGTTTTGCAGGCGATTGATTAATGCATCGATCGCCAACTCCCCCAGCGAATCTTTTGGTTGATGGATAGTGCTCAATGGAGGAGTTAGGTATTTTGCCAACTCAACATCATCATACCCCATAACCGCCATATCCTTTGGCACCACCAGCCCTGCCTGATATAAAGCCTGATAGACACCCACAGCGACCGCATCGTTCCCAGCAAAAACCGCATGGGGCGGTTCGGCTAGTGCCAGCAGCTGTTTCATGGCATTTACGCCGCCTTCAAATTCAAAATCGCAGTGCACTTCATAACCTGGAAAAATTTCAAGGCCAGCATGATGCATTGCGCGGCGGTAGCCTTCCAGACGATGGCGTGCGGTGGTTTTATCTGCTGGTCCGGCAATGCAGGCAATTCGGCGGTAACCACGGGCAATCAGATGATCGGTAGCCATTTCACCGCCCAGTAACGAGTTATCCTGAATGATATCGTTAGCTCCTTCAAAAGGTGCCCAATCCATCATCACTATCGGTAAGGAAGGGTAGCGGCTCAGAGCATCCTGTGAAGGACGATGGTTTTCAGTGCACATCAATAACAAACCATCGACACGTTTTTGCAGCAACGTTTCCATACTGCGATTCATCCGTGCCGCATCTTCCTCGGTATTGCACAGGATCAGGCTATAACCACGTTCATAGCAACTGCGTTCAACCCCGCGCACTACTTCAGCATAAAACGGGTTGTTGCTGGAGGTAACCAGCATACCTATGGTGCGCGTAGTGTTAAGTTTTAAACTACGTGCCAGTGCGGAAGGAGCATAGTTAAGCTGTTCCACAGCGGTCATAACTTTGTTACGGATACTGTCACTGACAAAGCGATTGTTATTAATCACATGCGACACTGTAGAGGTCGAAACCCCCGCCAGGCGGGCGACATCTTTCATGGTAGTCAACAGTTTGACTCCTGCTGCTGCAGAAAGGCGTCAATTTCTTCACGCCATGGCACTGAGGGCTGAGCACCAGGCCGGGTGACAGCAATAGCGGCAGCCGCGTGGGCAAAACGTACCGCATCGTTCATAGCTTTACCTTCGAGCAAGCCAGTCACCAGAGCACCATTGAACGTATCACCAGCGGCAATAGTATCTACCGCTCTGACCTTAAAGCCTGGAACCAATCTGCCATTGCCGTTTTCACTTAACCATACGCCACGGCTACCGAGTGTAATAAGCACACAGCCGATCCCCTTATCATGCAGCACGTTGGCAGCACGAGCGGCATCTTGGTCATCATTGATCGCTATCCCCGTCAACCGTTGAGCTTCAGTTTCGTTCGGGGTGATTATGTCAATCATCGCCAAAAGATCGTCAGGCAGTGCACAGGCTGGCGCCGGGTTCAGGATCACCTGAGTGCCGTGCTGTTTTGCCAGTTGGGCAGCGGCGATCACCGTTTCAAGTGGCGACTCCAACTGCATTAACAATGCATCTGCATTGATAATCGTTTGTTGATAACGACTGAGATATTCTGGCGTGACGGCAGCATTAGCGCCCGCATCAATGCCAATAACGTTCTCACCTTCTGCATTCACAAATATCAATGCAACACCGGTAGTACTTTCAGCAATAGCTTCAATCGGCCGAGTATCAATGCGATCGGTTGCCAGTTGCTGGCGAATACGTTCACCAATATCGTCGGCACCTACGCAGGCAATAAACGCAATATTCGCGCCACTACGCCCGGCGGCTACCGCTTGGTTAGCCCCTTTGCCGCCAAAAGCAACGTTATACTGCTTCCCGATCACCGTTTCACCTGGCCGGGGAAACTGCTCGATATTGAGGATATGGTCAGCATTGATACTGCCCAAAACCACCAGTTTTCCTGTTTCCATCGCATTGATTCCTGAAGTTTTGCGCCACCGTAACGCCCCGCTCCGATGGCGCAGAGATGACTTATTGGGTAACCAGTTTCAAATCAACCGGAATGGTAGCGGGAACCGTTTCACCTTTAAGGATCTTATCGGCAGTTTCAACACCAATCACACCGATCTGATCGGGACGCTGCGCCACAGTTGCTGCCATTTTGCCACCTTCAACCGCTTTCACCCCATCATCGGTGCCATCAAAGCCCACCACGACCACGTCGGCCTTACCGGCTGTTTGCAACGCACGCAGTGCACCTAATGCCATCTCATCGTTCTGTGCAAACACAGCCTGCACATCAGGATGAGCAGTCAACAGGTTCTGCATGACATTCAGGCCTTTAGTGCGATCAAAATCCGCTGGCTGGCTGGCCAGCAGTTTAAACTTGTTCTGCTCCAGCGACTGTTTGAAACCTTCCCCACGCTCACGCGCGGCAGAAGTTCCAGCAATACCTTCCAACTGAATAACCTTGGCATCGGCCCCCACTTTCTTGGCGATGAAGTCACCGGCCATTTTACCGCCCGCACGGTTATCGGAAGCAATATGGCTGACCACCTCACCTTTGGCTGCCGCGCGGTCCAGAGTGATTACCGGGATCTTGGCCTGATTGGCCATCTTGATGGCGTTGCCAACTGCATCAGAATCGGTTGGGTTGATCAGCAACAGTTTCGGGCTCTGAACCATCAGATCCTGTACGTTAGCCAACTCTTTCGCCGGGTTGTTCTGCGAATCCAACACGATCAGGTTGTAACCCAGCTTGTTGGCTTCCTGCTGTGCACCATCTTTCATTGAAACAAAGAACGGGTTGTTAAGAGTAGACACCACCAGCGCGATGGTATCTTTTGCTAGTGCGTTAGCACTCAATGTGGCGGTTAACGCGAAAGCCGAAACTAAAGTTGCCAGTTTTTTCATTTTCATGATCGTGATTCCTGTAGGGGGAAGGTTACTTGTTACTTTTGTTGTCTACCAAAACCGCCAGCAGAATGACGACTGCTTTTACGATCATCTGGTAGTAGGAGGAAACGCCCAGTAAATTCAAACCGTTGTTAAGGAAGCCCAGGATCAGTGCCCCAATCAGAGTACCGACGATACGCCCCTTACCACCCGCCAGGCTAGTACCACCAAGAACGACAGCGGCAATGGCATCCAACTCGTAACCGGTACCGGCCGTGGGCTGTGCGGAAGAGAGACGTGCAACCTCAATCACCCCGGCCAGTGCCGCCAGCAAGCCACACAGCGAGTAAACGATGATTTTAACTTTATCAACGCTGATACCCGAAAGGCGGGTAGCAGCTTCGTTGCCACCCAGCGCATAGATATAGCGCCCAAGGCGGGTGTGATGCAGCATATACCAGACAGCAATAAATACGATTGCCATAATCCAGATCGGGGTTGGTACCCCTAACGGACGGCCAATGCCAAACCAACCAAAGGCATCGCCAACATCGGTAAAACCGGTATTAATGGGGCTACCGTTGGTATACACCATGGTCACGCCGCGTAATAGCAACATCATTACCAAGGTAGCAATAAACGCCTGAACCTTGCCTTTGGCAACGATAACGCCTGTACAGGCGCCCACCGCGGCACCTAATGCCAACGCAGCTGCAACAGCAACCACGGCATTTATTTCGAAACCGACAATTGAAGCGGCTACTGCTCCCGTTAACGCCAGCAGCGATCCCACAGACAAATCGATGCCAGAGGTCAGGATCACAAGTGTCATACCAACCGCCATAATGGCGTTTACTGACGTTTGCTGCAGAATATTGAACAGGTTATTAACGGTGAAAAAATTCGGGCTCATTGAGGAAACCACCGCAATCAGCACCAGCAGTGCAATCAGCGATTTCTGTTCCAACAACCACTCTTTACTGAACCAGCGCTTTGCAACACTCTGTGAACTCATATTTGATTACTCCTGCTTTACGCCGTATTGCTTGCCGACAGCCGCGGCCATAAGCACTTCCTGGGTGGCCTGTTCAATAGGGAATTCGCCGCTGAGGTGTCCTTCATGCATGACCAGAATACGATCACTCATCCCTAGCACTTCCGGCATTTCTGAAGAAACCAGAATGATGCTCAGCCCTTCCTGTTTAAACTGGTTGATTAACTGATAAATCTCTTTTTTTGCCCCCACGTCGACACCGCGTGTCGGTTCATCGAGGATCAACACCTTTGGCCTGGTCATCAAGCCACGGGCAATCGCCACTTTCTGTTGATTACCACCGGAAAGCAGACCAATCGGCTGTTCCATCGAAGGCGTCTTGATGTTGAACAAGCGTATAAAGTCACTCACGGCCTGCTGCTCATCCGCATGTTTCAGGCTGCCGCCGGAACGACTGAAATAGCGTAGTGCAGTCAGTGACATGTTTTCTTTCACCGACATTCCCAACACCAGTCCATCACGTTTGCGATCTTCAGAGATATAGACGATGCCATTTGCCAGCCCGTCCTGCGGGGAGTGGGTGACCACTTCATGGCCATCAAGGTTTATCGTGCCGCTTTTACGTGGTGCCGCACCGTACAAAATCTTCATTAATTCAGTACGCCCGGCCCCCATCAGGCCCGCTACACCTAAAATTTCGCCGCGATATAAAGTAAAACTGACATCCTGCACACCAGGGCCGGAAACATGGCTGACTTGCAGGCGTTTTTCACCGCGTGGCTGGTTAAGGCGTGGATACTGTTCTTCCAGCTTGCGGCCTACCATCATTTCAATCAACGTATCTTCCTGCAACTCAGCAACAGGGCGCTCGGCGATAAACTGCCCATCCCGGAAAATGGTCACATCGTCGCAGATTTCAAAGATCTCTTTCAGGCGATGTGAAATATAGACAATGCCTCGCCCTTCAGCTTTCAGCTCATTGATCACTTTAAACAGTGAAGCTGTTTCAGTATCGGTCAGGGCATCGGTAGGCTCATCCATAATGATCACTTTGGATTCAAAGCTCAGCACCTTGGCGATTTCCACCATTTGCTGATCGCCAATCGACAACTCCCCCACCAGCCGATGGCTGCTATAACGCAAGTTCAGCCGCGCCAGCAGTTTATCCGCCTCGGCAAACATACGTTTCCAATCAATACGCCCAAAGCGGTTGACGAATTCACGGCCAAGAAAGATATTCTCGGCAATTGTCAGCTGAGGGATCAGGTTCAGTTCCTGATGAATGATGCCGACTCCCGCCTCTTGCGACTCCTTCGGTCCTTTGAAGATCACCTCTTTACCGAGAAAGTACTGGCTACCAGCGTCTTTGCTGTAAATACCGGTCAACACTTTCATCATGGTGGATTTACCGGCACCATTTTCCCCCACCAGCGCCATCACTTTGCCGGGATAAACGCTGAGCGCGGCACCAGAAAGCGCCTTCACGCCGGGAAAGGCTTTATCGATCCCTTTCAGTTGCAGTAGAGGTTGCATAGATATCTCAGAAAGTTACGCCGGAGCAGAGGATCACATTCGCGTAAGGCGAACATTCTCCACTGCGGATCACAGCACGGCTGTGCTCGGTTTTTGCCTTAAAAGCACTGTGGCTGATATAGCTAATACTGATGGTATTTCCCTGGAGTAGGCCAAGTTGACGCAGTTGAGCCAGCAACGCTTCATGGAGTGATGGATTTTGCTTAACAATCTCTTCCGCCAGCAAGGCACTTTCTACCTGCATTTCCCGCGTCACCACCTCTACGACCTGCAAGAATGTCGGTACTCCTTGGGTCAACGCCAGATCGATGCGCGGCGTGGCGGCTGGAATTGGCAACCCAGCATCGCAAATCGTGAGCTGATCGGTATGACCGAGGCGGGAAATAACCGCAGAAATATCAGAATTCAGTAGTACGCCTTTTTTCATGACTTTTGCTCCAACAGCGAAACGTTTCGCTCATAATAGAGTGTAGAAAAACCTCATGAGAAGGCAACTGCGGAGTTAAGGAAATGTGATCGCTATCGAAACGTTTCGATGGCGAACGAATGACGAAGTAAAAGGCCCAGCAAATGCTGGGCCCCAGACTGCTGACAAACCCCGTTATTAGGGAGAGCGTGCCGATGGGGTCGTAACGGCGTAAGCCGTCGGAGCGCCCCTCGGTGCGCTAGGCCCGGGTATCTTGGGTCAGAAGGCGACTTTGTCATCAACCTCAGGCCCAGCAAATGCTGAGCCCATTATTTATATTTCGACCTGAGTTCCCAGTTCGATCACCCTGTTGGGTGGTATCTCAAACTGATCGGCTGCCCGCAACGCATTGCGGCTAAGCGCAATAAACAGCTTACCGCGCAGATACAGGTACCATGGCCTTTGATTGAGGAACAGTGACTCATGTGACATGAAGAACGAAGTTTCCATCATCCTGAATGACAAGCCTTCCAGCCCACAACGGTGAAAAACCTCCTCGACGTTTGGTGTTTCACGCCAACCATAACTGGCTACCACACGCCAAAAACTGGGTGACAACTGCTCAATGGTAACCCGCCGCACATTATGTACATATGGCGCATCTTCGGTACGCAAGGTGAGCAATACCACACGCTCATGCAGCACTTTGTTGTGTTTGAGGTTATGCAACAGTGCAAACGGGATTACATTAACCGCGCGGGACATAAACACTGCGGTACCAGGCACGCGAACCGGCGGGGATTTTTCCAGTGATATAATCAGAGCTTCGAGTGAATTCCCATGCTCATGCATACGCCGCAACAGACGAAAACGTTCGCTCTTCCAGGTCGTCATGATAAGCAACATGACCAATGCCAATGTCAGTGGTAGCCAACCGCCAGAGAAAAGTTTCAAGGCATTAGCCGCGAACATTGGCAAATCAATAATCAACAGAATTACCAGGATACCGACCACTAGAAAACGATTCCAATGCCAGTTTTTGATCGCCACCGAGGTAATAAGAACGCTGGTTAACACCATGGTACCGGTCACCGCAATGCCGTATGCAGCCGCCAGGTTGCTGGAATGTTCAAAGCCCACGATCACCAGTACTACCGCGATATACAGCGTCCAGTTGATTACCGGAATATAGATCTGGCCTGATTCCATTTCCGAAGTATGGATAATGCGCATCGGTGACAGATACCCCAGCCGTACAGCCTGGCGAGTCAATGAAAACACCCCGGAAATCACGGCCTGAGAGGCAATAACCGTCGCCAGCGTAGCCAAAATCAATAGCGGGATCAGTGCCCAGTCAGGAGCCAGCAAGAAGAAGGGGTTTTTGATCGCTTCCGGATTTTTCAGCAGCAGTGCACCTTGACCAAAATAGTTGATCACCAGTGAGGGCAGTACCACGGTGAACCAGGCCAAACGAATAGGGAATTTGCCAAAGTGGCCCATATCCGCATAAAGCGCTTCCACGCCAGTAATTGAAAGCACCACTGCACCAAGCGCGAAGAACGATACCTTCTTATATTCAACAAAGAAATTGAGCGCCCATTTCGGGTTCAGTGCCTGCAACACTTCAGGGTTGGCAATAATACTGCGTGCACCAAGCACTGCCAGTACGATAAACCACAACAGCATCACTGGCGCAAATAACTTACCTACGCTGCCGGTACCGTGCTTTTGGATCACAAACAATAAGGTCAATACCAGAATAGACAAGGGGACGATATAAGGATCCAATGAAGGTGCAGCTATCTCCAACCCCTCTATTGCCGACATAACCGATATCGCTGGCGTAATGACAACCTCACCATAAAAGAAGCTGCCGCCAATCAGGCCAAGGATCACCAATAATGATGTGGTGCGGGCTGAGGTATTCCGCCCAGCCAATGACATTAACGTGAGGATCCCGCCTTCACCGGCATTATCTGCACGCATGACGTAGGTGAGATACTTAAGGGAAACGATGACAACCAGCATCCAGAAGATCAGGGAAAGGAAACCAAACACCACATCGGGGCGGACATCAAAACCGTAGTGGCCGGAAAAACACTCTCTAAAGGTGTAGAGAGGGCTGGTACCAATATCACCGTAGACGACCCCAATCGCCGCCAAGGTTACCGCTGATAATGACTGCTTATGTTCTACGCTCATAATTCGTTTCTTTTGCTAGCTCATCCATCGGCCTATACATCCGCATCAGGCTAAAGATAGGGGGCTTTAAGATCCGTTACGCCCGGTTAGCCCTATGAATTTCAAGTGATACGCAGCCAACCAGATCGCCCATCCCAGTGAGGATTAGTGACTGAAGGAAAGCCTACAACAACACTGTAGCTTGAAAGACAAGGGAGGTAAAAGGCGCACAGTATGCACCATTTAAAGACCTTAACTACTCTTATATCTGCCCCGAAAACTAAACAAAATGTGAACCAGCCATTTTTTTTAAAATAGAAATTTATACGAATCAATAAACTATACTGCTAAAACAATATGTGGTTTATCATCGAATACTCCATCAAGATTGGCTTTCAGCCTGTACAACAGGCTCCAACCCGCAGACAACGTGAACAATTTTATGGCGTCATCATCACTTCTGGCAGAACGGATTTCCCGCCTCAGCAGTGCGCTGGAGAGCGGCCTTTATGAACGGCAGGAAGCGATAAGGCTGTGCTTGCTAGCGGCATTATGTGGCGAGAGCGTATTCCTGCTCGGCCCACCGGGAATTGCCAAAAGCCTGATTGCACGCCGATTAAAGTTTGCTTTTCGCAGTGCCCGTTCATTCGAATATCTCATGACGCGCTTTTCCACCCCGGAAGAAGTATTCGGCCCACTGTCTATTCAGGCTCTGAAAGACGAAGGACGTTATCAACGCCTCACTGCGGGTTATCTGCCCGAAGCAGAGATCGTCTTTCTTGATGAAATCTGGAAAGCCGGACCGGCAATCCTCAATACATTGCTGACAGCGATTAATGAACGCCGCTTCCGCAACGGTAATAGTGAGGGGAAAATTCCGCTAAGGCTGTTGGTGACGGCTTCTAATGAACTCCCCGAAGCCGACAACAGTCTTGAAGCACTGTACGATCGCATGCTGATTCGTTTATGGCTCGACAAAGTACAGGATAAACAGAATTTCCGTTCTCTGCTGGTCAGCCGTCAGAACGAAGGCGAAAACCCGGTTCCAGAGGCACTGAGTATCAGTGATGAAGAGTTCCACCAATGGCAACCGCTAATAGATAAAATCAAACTGCCGGAAAACTGTTTTGAACTGTTCTTCATGCTGCGGCAAAGATTGGATGCCTTGGAACAGGCACCTTACGTTTCCGATCGTCGTTGGAAAAAATCACTACGTTTACTGCAGGCCTGCGCATTTTTCAGTGGCCGTGAAGCCATTGCGCCTCTGGACTTAATGTTGTTGAAAGATTGCCTGTGGCACGACCTGACTTCCCTGAAACTCTTGCAACAGCAAATTGACCAGTTACTGACCGAGCAGGCCTACCAGCAACAAACGTTACTGCTCCAGTTGCAACAGATCCATAACCGCTGGATGCAGCATCAGCAGCAGCAAAACGATAGCCAGGCTATCAGCCTGATTAAAAAAGGCGGAATGTTCAGCCGCAAACCGCAATATGTACTGGAAGAACCGCTTAGCGGCAGTACGTTGACTCTGTTGCTGAAGAAACCGCTGCAACTGCACGATATCCAGGTTAACCACCTGAGTATAGAAAGAAGCATGCTGGAAAACTGGCTTCAAAAAGGGGGCGACGTTCGCGCCAGGTTGAATGGTATTGGTTTCGCCCAGCAGATTGATCTGGAAGTCGACGAGCAATTACATCTGAACGTACTGGATGTCAGCCGCCAGCCTTCTTTACTAACAGTTCAGGGTAAGCCCAGCGGGGGAACCCCCCAGGCATTGCTTGATGAAATGGAAGCACTGAGTCAGCGCTTGGCTGAACAGCGGCGGCTATTCAGCCAGCATCAGCCCTGCCTATTTACTCCGGCATCAGGTCTGGCGAAGATTGAAGCCAGCCTGCTTCAGGTAGCCGAGCAAATTAAGCAACAATCCCAACAAATGCGCGGCCAATAAACATGCTCAGCCTTGAAACTCTCGATCTGTTGCTGTCAATTACAGAGGGCGAACTGATTGAAGAGATGATCATCGGCATGCTGGCCGCACCACAGTTGGTGGTTTTTTTTAATAAATTTCCAGCAATACGCCGGGCGTTAAACCAGGATCTACCACGCTGGAGGTTGCAGTTAAAAGAACGAATCCATCAGGCTTTAGTTCCTCCAACCTTGGCTCAGGAGTTTTACCGTTATCAGCAGTGCCAACTGGAAAACCCTACTCAGTTCCTTCACAACCTCAACGACACCCTCGACTTTCTTCGCCAACTGATTTCACCGTTTTACGAACAGGCACGGAAAATGACCGATGCCGCCGATTTGCCTAATCATCGCCTTGATAGCAGCTTTCAGACGCTATTTCTGCAACGCTGGCGTATCAGTCTGACGTTACAGGCCACCCTGTTCCACCATCAATTATTGGAGCAAGAACGTGAACAATTGATGGCTGAATTACAGGAACGATTGGCCATAAGTGGCGCATTGGAACCGGTGTTAGCAGAAAACGATACTGCTGCTGGCCGATTGTGGGACATGAGTAAAGGCCATCTACAACGCGGAGACTATCTACGGCTGGTGGAGTATGGCAACTTCCTGCAACAGCAACCCGAATTACAGAAGCTAGCCGAGCAATTGGGCCGCAGCTATGAGGCCAAGGCGGTACAACAGCAGGATGCACAACCTGAACCATTCCGCGTGATGGTTAAGGTACCTGCCATTCAACCGGAAGAAGTCAGCGGTATCCATCAGAGTGACGACATTCTGCGTCTATTGCCGCCGGAACTGGCAGCACTGGGTATTGAGGAACTGGAATTTGAGTTTTACCGACGATTGTTGGAAAAAAGGCTGTTGAGCTATCGTCTACAAGGTGACGCCTGGCACGAACAAACCTTAATGCGCCAGGTTACGCATAAACAACAAGATCGGCAGCCACGCGGGCCCTTTATTGTCTGTGTCGATACGTCTGGTTCAATGGGCGGCTTTAACGAACAGTGTGCCAAAGCCTTTTGTTTGGCGTTATTACGCATCGCGCTGGCGGATAATCGGCGTTGTTACATAATGCTGTTTGCCAACCAGATCGTTCATTATGAACTGACAGCGGCCAGTGGGATCGAGCAGGCTATTCGCTTTTTGGGCCAGCACTTCAGGGGGGGAACCGATTTGGCAGCCTGCCTGAGCGCTACCGTAACAAAAATGGCGGAAAGCGACTGGTTTGACGCCGATGCGGTGATAATTTCAGACTTTATTGCCCAGCGGTTGCCGGATGAGGTGATAAAGAGAGTGAAATCACAGCAGCAAAGCCACCAGCAACGTTTTCATGCCGTAGCAATGTCTGCTTATGGCAAACCCGGCATCATGCGCATCTTTGATCATATCTGGCGCTTTGATACCGGGCTAAAAAGTCGCTTAATGCGCCGCTGGCGGCACTGATTAACGCTTACAACAACCCAGAAACCGTCTCACGCAATTCAGGTGCCCACACGCCGCACTGCACCTGACCGATATGCGACAACTGCAGCAACAGCATTACCAGGCGTGATTGACCGATGCCACCACCAATGGTCTGCGGCATTTCGCCACGCAACAGGGACTGATGCCACTCCAGCTTCAAGCGCTCCAGATCGTCTGTCAGGGTCAGTTGATTTTGCAGCGCAGCCGCGTCAACACGGATCCCCATAGAGGAAAGCTCAAACGCGTCCTGTAATACCGGGTTCCACACCACGATGTCACCGTTCAAACCAGAGAGCCCCTCACCAGTTGGCGAGGTCCAGTCGTCATAATCAGGGGCACGTACATCATGTGGCTTACCATGAGATAGCTTACCGCCAATACCAATCAGGAATACTGCCCCTAACTCTTTGGCAATAGCACGTTCACGGCCTTTGGCGTCCAACTCAGGATAACGTTGCAACAAGGTTTCGCTATGAACAAAGTGGATCTGCTCTGGCAGAAACGGCGCCAGACCATATTCGCGGCTCACCGCAGCCTCTGTTTCTTTTATAGCGGCATAGATCCGCTTAACGGTATCTTGCAGATAAACCGTGTTGCGCTCGCTGTCTCCCATCACTCGTTCCCAGTCCCATTGATCAACATACACCGAGTGGATCGGCGTTAAGCGATCTTCATCCGGACGCAGCGCTTTCATATGGGTATACAGGCCTTCGCCTGCGCTAAAATCATAGCTGCCAAGGGTTTTACGTTTCCATTTGGCCAGGGAGTGAACTACTTCAAATGTAGCATCCGGCAAACTTTTCACTTTTACCTGAACCGCTTTCTCGCTGCCGGAAAGGTTGTCTTGGGTGCCGTCGCCCAGGCGGCTGAGAATAGGGGCCTGCACTTCAATCAGACCAAGCTGCTGTTCCAACTGGCGAGAAAAGAAAGATTTTACGAAGCTAATTTGCTGTTGTTTTTGGATGAACTGCTTTTTCATTACTGTATCTCTTAAATAACCTGTCTGTTGGCAATGATTAAGCAACAAAACGACACCATAATTCAATATCCATCAATAGATATTGCCATTTCTATTTTAATCGTTCATTTTTAAGCGGTGATAATTCAATAATCGTTAAATTAACGGGGGTTTTATGGCAGAAATTTATCAGATCGATAATCTCGATCGCGGCATTCTCAACGCTCTTATGGAAAATGCACGAACGCCCTATGCTGAACTGGCCAAAAACTTTGCTGTCAGCCCTGGCACTATCCATGTTCGGGTAGAAAAAATGAAACAAGCCGGGATCATCGTCGGTACCCGAGTAGATGTGGATCCCAAACAGTTGGGTTATGACGTGTGCTGTTTTATTGGCATCATCTTAAAAAGTGCCAAAGACTATCCCTCCGCACTGAAAAAGCTCGAGAGTCTGGAAGAAGTGGTCGAAGCCTATTACACCACAGGGCATTACAGCGTTTTCATCAAAGTGATGTGCCGTTCAATTGATGCCTTGCAACAGGTACTGATCAACAAGATCCAGACTATCGACGAGATCCAGTCAACGGAAACGCTGATCTCGTTGCAAAACCCGATCATGCGTACTATTACACCTTAGGTTGATCGCTTTGGCAGCTGGGTGCTGCTTTTACATCATCGATTCAACCCGAAGATTACGTGGTTTAACGATAAATTTTATGGCCTGGATGTTTTGGCATGCAGGCATTCAATCGCTCTTTTCTGCCTTCCTGCAATACATACCCTTATTAAATAAATTCAAATCAAAACATTACGCGAAAAGCGCATTTATCCTTTGAAAAATTAGCCCCTTACTTGCAATAGTAAAATTAAAGAAGATCCTTATACCCATATTATCCACAGGTAGATCCCAGCCGATTCACAGCGTACAATGCAGCCTGTTTAAAGAAAGTTGGGATGATTCATGGCAGACATAACTCTGATCAGTGGCAGTACGCTTGGTAGTGCTGAATATGTAGCTGAGCATTTGGCCGAACAGCTAGAAGCGGTTGGTCTATCTACCGAAGTGCTGCATGGCGCTGAATTGGATGAGTTAACGCTGTCTGGAGTGTGGCTGGTGGTCTCTTCCACCCACGGTGCAGGTGATTTGCCTGACAACTTACAGCCGTTACTGGAACAAATAGAACAACAGCAGCCTGATTTATCCCAAGTGAAGTTCGGTGCCGTCGGTTTAGGCAGTTCTGAGTACGACACCTTCTGTGGCGCGATCAAAAGGATCGACGATCTTTTACTGCTTCGCGGTGCTAAAAGGATCGGCGATCGCCTTGAGATCGACGTGACCAAACATGATATTCCCGAGGATCCTGCAGAGGAATGGGTAATAAACTGGATTAATTTACTCTGATTCGTTCAAAGATCGAGCGAACGAATGTGTATAAGTATGCTCAAAAGCAGGGTAAAACCCGTAGTTATCCCAGTAACAACTGTTGTACGCTTTTCAGTCTGTGGATAACATGCCATTTAGATCCCAGCTTATACTTGCCAGGATCACCGATCATTCACAGCAAACGATCCTCGTTAATCCAATGATCTTAATGGTGAATAATCACTTATCCACAGAAGATCGCGATCCTAATAAGAGATCTAATAAAGAGATCTTTAAATAAAAAGATCTTCTTTTAATTACTCAAGATCCTGACCACTTGGTCGATCGACTAAACTTGAGTAGAATCCCCAGCCTTGGGCAAATAAAGTTCGTCCCTAAGTACTTCGAGGTGCAGTTCCATGTTTTATCCAGATCAATTTGACGTCATTATCATCGGTGGTGGACATGCCGGTACTGAAGCCGCTATGGCTGCAGCACGTATGGGACGTCAGACTTTATTGCTGACGCACAATATCGATACGCTAGGGCAAATGTCCTGCAACCCGGCAATCGGTGGCATTGGCAAAGGGCATCTGGTCAAGGAAATCGATGCGCTCGGCGGCTTAATGGCCAAGGCAATTGACCATGCAGGCATTCAGTTTAGGATACTAAACGCCAGCAAGGGTCCAGCGGTGCGAGCTACTCGAGCTCAGGCCGATCGTGTCCTGTATCGTCAGGCGGTTCGTACCGCATTGGAGAACCAGCCAAACCTGATGATCTTCCAGCAACCGGTCGACGATCTGATTGTGGAAAACGATCGTGTGGTGGGTGCCATTACCCAAATGGGACTAAAATTCCGCGCTAAAGCGGTGGTACTCACCGTAGGGACTTTCCTGGATGGAAAGATCCATATCGGTTTGGAGAACTACAGCGGCGGCCGTGCTGGGGATCCACCTTCGATCTCGCTTTCACAACGTCTTCGTGAGTTGCCACTGCGAGTTAATCGCCTGAAAACGGGAACACCACCGCGTATCGATGCGCGGACTATCGATTTCAGCGTTCTGGCTGAGCAGCATGGTGATACACCGATCCCGGTGTTTTCTTTCCTGGGTAATGCCAGCCAGCATCCGCAACAAATGCCGTGCTACATCACGCATACCAACGAGAAAACCCATGAGGTGATCCGCAATAATCTCGATCGCAGTCCGATGTATGCCGGGATCATCGAAGGGATCGGGCCACGTTACTGCCCATCGATCGAAGACAAAGTGATGCGTTTTGCCGATCGTAATGCTCATCAGATCTTCCTTGAACCTGAAGGTTTGACCAGCAACGAAATTTATCCGAACGGCATTTCAACCAGTCTGCCATTTGATGTACAGATGCAAATTGTGCGTTCAATGCAAGGCATGGAAAATGCCCGTATTGTTCGTCCAGGCTATGCCATCGAATATGATTTCTTCGACCCACGCGATTTGAAACCAACCTTGGAAAGCAAATTTATCCAGGGCTTGTTCTTTGCTGGTCAAATCAACGGTACTACCGGATACGAAGAAGCAGCGGCGCAAGGCCTACTGGCGGGGCTGAATGCAGGACGCTTTGCTGTGGAAGATGAAGGTTGGTCTCCACGTCGCGATCAGGCTTATCTGGGCGTGTTGGTTGACGACCTGAGCACGCTGGGAACCAAAGAGCCGTATCGTATGTTTACTTCACGTGCCGAATACCGTCTGATGCTGCGTGAAGACAATGCAGATTTGCGTCTGACAGAAAAAGGCCGTGAATTGGGTCTGGTAGATGATGTCCGTTGGGCTCGTTACAACGAAAAACTTGAGAATATTGAGCGGGAACGCCAGCGTCTGCGTGATATCTGGGTGCACCCGCATTCGGAAAATGTCGAGCAGGTTAACGCTCTGCTTAAAGCTCCGCTGTCACGTGAAGCTAACGGTGAAGAATTGCTCCGCCGTCCAGAAATGGATTATAACCAGCTCACATCAGTAGCCGCTTTTGCGCCTGCCTTGACCGACGAGCAGGCCGCTGAGCAAGTGGAAATCCAAGTGAAATATCAAGGTTACATTGCGCGCCAGCAGGATGAGATCGAGAAACAGCAACGTAATGAGAATACTTTGCTGCCGTTGGATCTTGATTATCGTCAGGTTTCTGGATTGTCTAATGAAGTGATCGCCAAACTTAACGATCACAAGCCCAGTTCGATTGGCCAAGCTTCTCGTATTTCTGGCATTACCCCTGCTGCAATCTCCATTCTGCTAATATGGCTGAAAAAACAGGGGTTTCTGCGCCGTAGCGCGTAAGTTGAATTCCAGGCAGCCGTTTCTCTCTGCAAAACGGCTGCTGACATCATTCCACACCCGAATTATGATAATCACCCAAGGTTCAGTTCAGTGCCTGCTGAGTAAGGCCTGCCAGAGGATTCTGTTGTGCAAAGAAAACTAGATTCGCTGCTTTCAGCGGCAGGAATTGTGCTTACCGATCAACAAAAACAGCAATTGTTGGGTTATGTCGGTATGCTCGACAAGTGGAACAAGGCTTACAACCTGACTTCTGTCCGTGAGCCACAGCAGATGCTGGTGCGTCATATTCTGGACAGCATCGTGGTTAATCCTCACCTGACAGGTTCGCGTTTTATTGATGTTGGTACCGGGCCGGGGTTGCCGGGGATCCCGTTGGCGATAGTCCGTCCCGATGCTCATTTCACATTATTGGACAGCCTGGGTAAGCGTGTACGCTTCCTACGGCAGGTACAGCATGAGTTGGGGCTGAAAAATATCGAGCCAGTACAGAGCCGTGTGGAGGAGTTTCCTGCTGAGCCACCGTTTGATGGCGTAATCAGCCGGGCTTTTGCTTCGCTGCATGACATGCTGACTTGGTGTCACCACCTGCCAGTGAAAGGGCTCGGGCGTTTCTATGCGCTTAAAGGCGTTTGCCCTGAAGATGAATTGGCACAACTGCCTGAGGGGATTTCTCTGGAATCTGTGATTCGTTTACAGGTTCCTGAACTGGAAGGCGAGCGGCACTTGGTGGTGCTAAAGGTAAACTAACTTTGTTCATAATCAAATAAATGCCAATTACTACCCAGTTTTAAATGTAAAACATAGCAAGCTAATTATTTGGCTGTTCTTATTGTTGGTTTACTTGTTATTAACACAATCGCGTTCATTATTGCTGGGTACGGGCTCGATTACCGTGGGTAATGATGGTGTGAGTAACAAAGTGTGAAAGATTTTGTTTGGCATTCAGTGTTAATCCACTGTTGCGATAACATCGTAAGAAATGTCAATAAAAGGTTTTTTCTCGGTATAAGGGTTGTTTTTGAACAGTTACGATTTAATGTTTTGATTTATATTGTTATTTAATCGCTCCAATAGCTAAAGACGCCAACTATCGACGTAGGTTATAAATCAGAAAGAAGCATTATTGTGATCGGCTGCACATTTGCTGACGCAACGCTGGAATGGTCAGACAAATAAATGAGACAGATTATTCCGACTGTTTTCTTGTGAAAATAGACCTAAAAGGGGAAATTTAAATAATTGTTCACCTTTTCGCTACTTATCGATTGAATTCGTTGGAGTGGCCCGTATAATTTGCACGTTTTTTGCTGCTTGACTCGGAACAGCAAAGGCAGTTTTATACGTCACTCAGCATACCCAAAGGGGTACGGAGAGAACAAACGTCATGCCTGTGTCCCTTTACAGCGGAAAAGTTGCACGCAAACTGCTGTTATTGCAGTTAATGACTTTTGTTTTGATCAGCGCTGCCTTCAGCCTGAAAAGTCTGGAATGGAGCGGTTCGGCATTGGCTGGCGGCATTGCTGCCTGGTTGCCAAACGCCATGTTTATGCTGTTTGCCTTGCGTCATCAGGCGCAGACGCCGGTACCCGGTCGGGTTGCCTGGTCGTTCGCCATTGGCGAGGGGCTTAAGGTCGTGATCACCATCGTTTTGTTGATCGTGGCGCTTGGGGTGTTCAAAGCGGCGTTTGTTCCGCTTGGCCTGACCTATTTAGCGGTGTTGATTGTGCAGATAGTGGCACCAGCCGTGATTAACAGTTACCGAAATTAACTAAATAAGGGTAAGAGGCATCATGTCTGCAGGAGAAGTCTTGACTCCACAGGAGTATATCGGTCACCACCTGACGCATCTTCAGGTCGGGACGGGGTTCTGGTCGATCAACGTCGACTCGATGTTTTTCTCCGTTGTTCTCGGGGTTGTCTTCCTGGCGATTTTCCGCAAGGTTGCCAAAAACGCCACCAGTGGGGTTCCCGGGAAGCTGCAAACCGCTGTTGAACTGATTATGGGTTTTGTCGACAACAGCGTTAAAGATATGTATCACGGCAAGAGTAAAGTGATTGCTCCGCTGGCGCTCACGGTCTTCGTCTGGGTGTTCCTCATGAACATGATGGACCTGATCCCGGTAGATTTCCTGCCGCACCTCGGTACTATGGCGGGGTTGCCTGCGTTGCGCGTAGTGCCTACTGCAGATGTGAATATCACACTGTCGATGGCATTGGCCGTATTTGTACTGATTCTGTTCTACAGCATTAAAATGAAAGGCATTGGTGGGTTCGCTAAAGAGTTAACCATGCAGCCGTTCAATCACCCGGTATTCATTCCTATCAACCTGATTCTTGAAGGTGTCAGCCTGCTGTCCAAACCTGTTTCACTGGGTCTGCGACTGTTCGGCAACATGTATGCGGGTGAGTTGATCTTCATCCTGATTGCTGGCCTGTTGCCGTGGTGGTCACAGTGGATCCTGAGCTTGCCTTGGGCGATCTTCCACATTTTGATCATTACGCTTCAAGCCTTTATTTTCATGGTTCTGACGATTGTCTATCTGTCGATGGCATCTGAAGAGCACTGATTTTCTTTAAACACTTGCACTTATAAACTGAAACAAACTGGAGACTGTCATGGAAAACCTGAATATGGATCTGCTGTACATGGCTGCCGCTATTATGATGGGGTTGGCGGCAATCGGTGCTGCGATCGGTATCGGCATCCTGGGGGGGAAATTCTTGGAAGGTGCTGCTCGTCAGCCTGACTTGATCCCTCTGCTGCGTACACAGTTCTTTATCGTTATGGGTCTGGTTGACGCCATCCCGATGATCGCTGTTGGTCTGGGTCTGTACGTGATGTTTGCTGTCGCGTAAGTAGAGTTAACTCTCTACCATAAAACCATACTATTAACTTTTAAAGAGGCATTGTGCTGTGAATCTTAACGCAACAATCCTCGGCCAGGCTATCGCGTTCATCCTGTTTGTCTGGTTCTGTATGAAGTATGTATGGCCGCCAATTATGGCTGCCATCGAGAAGCGTCAGAAAGAAATTGCTGATGGCCTCGCTTCTGCAGAACGTGCCAAAAAAGATTTGGACTTAGCGCAAGCCAATGCGACCGACCAACTGAAAACTGCCAAAGCAGAAGCTCAGGTGATCATCGAGCAAGCAAATAAACGCAAAGCTCAGATCATGGACGAAGCGAAAGCTGAAGCCGAGCAGGAACGTAACAAAATTGTGGCGCAGGCTCAGGCTGAGATCGAAGCCGAACGTAAGCGCGCTCGTGAAGAGTTGCGTAAACAAGTCGCGATGCTGGCTATTGCCGGTGCCGAGAAGATCATCGAACGTTCCGTGGATGAAGCTGCTAACAGCGACATCGTTGATAAACTGGTCGCTGAACTGTAAGGAGGGAGGGGCTGATGTCTGAATTTGTAACTGTAGCTCGCCCCTACGCCAAAGCAGCTTTTGACTTTGCCGTTGAGAATCAAAGCGTAGAACGCTGGCAGCAGATGCTGGCGTTTGCTGCTGTTGTCACCCGAAATGAACATATGGCGGAATTGCTTTCCGGTGCTGTTGCACCTGAAACATTGTCCAACACGTTTATTGCGGTATGTGGCGACGAGATCGACGAAAATGGCCAGAACTTTATCCGTGTAATGGCCGAAAATGGGCGTTTACTGGTTCTTCCTGCGGTGTTGCAACAGTTCATCGAACTACGCGCCGCGCTGGAATCTACCGTCGAAGTCGAGGTGCTCTCTTCTAGCGCACTGAGTGACCAACAGCAGGCCAAGATTGTCGCTGCGATGGAAAAACGTCTGTCACGCAAAGTTAAGCTGAATTGCAAAATTGACAAGTCTGTACTAGCCGGCGTAATTATCCGCGCTGGTGATATGGTGATTGATGGCAGCGTTCGCGGTCGTCTAGAACGCCTGGCAGACGTCTTGCAGTCTTAAGGGGACTGGAGCATGCAACTGAATTCCACCGAAATCAGCGAACTGATCAAGCAGCGCATTGCTCAGTTCAATGTAGTGAGCGAAGCTCACAATGAAGGTACTATCGTTTCCGTCAGTGACGGGATCATCCGCGTACACGGTCTAGCCGAAGTTATGCAGGGCGAAATGATCGCACTGCCAGGCAACCGTTATGCAATTGCACTAAACCTGGAGCGTGACTCTGTTGGTGCCGTGGTTATGGGTCCGTATGAGGATCTGGCCGAAGGCATGAAGGTTAAATGTACTGGCCGTATTCTGGAAGTTCCGGTTGGCCGTGGCCTGCTGGGCCGTGTGGTCAACACGCTGGGCGCACCTATTGACGGTAAAGGCCCGGTTGAGCATGACGGTTTCTCGGCGGTTGAGACTATCGCACCTGGCGTTATCGAACGTCAGTCTGTTGATCAGCCTGTACAGACGGGCTACAAGTCTGTCGATGCCATGATCCCAATCGGCCGTGGCCAGCGTGAGCTGGTGATCGGTGACCGTCAGACGGGTAAAACTGCTCTGGCAATCGATGCGATCATCAACCAGCGTGATTCTGGTATCAAATGTGTTTACGTGGCTATCGGCCAGAAAGCGTCCACCATCGCTAACGTGGTGCGCAAACTGGAAGAACACGGCGCATTGGCCAATACCATTGTGGTAGTGGCAACCGCTTCAGAATCCGCAGCTCTGCAATACCTGGCACCTTACGCTGGTTGCGCAATGGGTGAATACTTCCGCGATCGTGGTGAAGACGCGCTGATTGTTTACGATGACCTGTCCAAGCAGGCCGTTGCTTACCGTCAGATTTCCCTGCTGCTTCGTCGTCCGCCAGGTCGTGAAGCTTACCCAGGCGACGTATTCTATCTCCACTCCCGTCTGCTGGAACGTGCTGCGCGTGTTAACGCCGATTACGTTGAAGCTTTCACCAAAGGTGAAGTCAAAGGGAAAACGGGTTCACTGACCGCTCTGCCGATCATTGAAACTCAGGCTGGTGACGTTTCCGCGTTCGTTCCGACCAACGTAATCTCGATTACCGATGGTCAGATCTTCCTGGAATCCAACCTGTTTAACTCCGGTATCCGTCCGGCCGTTAACCCGGGTATTTCCGTATCCCGTGTGGGTGGTGCAGCACAGACCAAGATCATGAAAAAACTGTCCGGTGGTATTCGTACCGCGCTGGCACAGTATCGTGAACTGGCTGCGTTCTCTCAGTTTGCTTCCGATCTGGACGACGCCACACGCAAACAGCTAAGCCACGGCCAGAAAGTGACCGAGTTGCTGAAACAGAAACAGTATGCGCCGATGTCTGTCGCACAACAGTCTCTGGTGCTGTTTGCCGCTGAGCGTGGCTACCTGAACGACGTTGAAGTGGCAAAAGTTGTCAGCTTCGAAGCCGCTCTGGTTGCGTATGCCGATCGCGAGCATGCCGAACTGCTAAACCACATCAACCAAACTGGTGCGTACAACGATGAGATCGAAGGTAAGCTGAAAGGCATCCTCGATACCTTCAAGGCAACCCAGTCCTGGTAACGCACAGCGGCCTACTGTTGAAAGACAGCAGGCCGCTGGCAATGAGGAGAAGCAGAGATGGCCGGCGCAAAAGAGATACGTAGTAAGATCGCTAGCGTGCAAAACACGCAAAAGATCACTAAAGCGATGGAGATGGTCGCCGCCTCCAAAATGCGTAAATCGCAGGAACGTATGGCGGCCAGCCGTCCTTATGCAGAGACCATGCGCGAGGTGATTGGTCACCTGGCGTTAGGGAATCTGGAATATAAGCACCCCTACCTTGATGAGCGTGACGTTAAGCGCGTCGGGTATCTGGTGGTGTCTACTGACCGTGGCC
This sequence comes from Serratia aquatilis, assembly GCF_044865145.1. Lineage (NCBI taxonomy): Bacteria > Pseudomonadati > Pseudomonadota > Gammaproteobacteria > Enterobacterales > Yersiniaceae > Serratia > Serratia aquatilis. The sequence continues at coordinate 5,392,691 of NZ_CP173186.1, forward strand.
TCTGCGGTGGCTTGAACATCAATCTGTTCAAGAAACTGTTGGCAGAGATGAAAGGTTGGTCTGAAAAAAGCGTTGAAGTTGATTTGGCGCTGATTGGCTCTAAAGCTACCTCTTTCTTCGGTTCCGTCGGTGGCAACGTGGTTGCCCAAGTGACCGGCATGGGGGATAACCCTTCCCTGTCGGATCTGATCGGCCCGGTGAAAGTGATGCTGAAAGCCTACGACGAAGGTCGTTTGGACAAGCTGTATATTGTCAGCAACAAGTTTATTAATACGATGTCCCAGGAACCGCAGATATTGCAACTTCTGCCATTGCCACCTTCTGATGACAGTGAGCTGAAGAAAAAATCCTGGGATTACCTGTATGAGCCTGATCCAAGAGTGCTGCTTGATACTTTGCTGCGCCGCTATGTGGAATCGCAGGTTTATCAGGGCGTCGTGGAAAACCTGGCCAGCGAGCAGGCCGCACGAATGGTCGCGATGAAAGCCGCAACCGATAACGGCGGTAGCCTGATCAAAGAGCTGCAGTTGGTATACAACAAGGCACGTCAGGCCAGCATCACTCAGGAACTCACCGAGATCGTTTCGGGAGCCTCCGCGGTTTAACCAGGTTATTACCCCGAATAGTTCAGATTGCGGGAAAGAGTGAGCTGGAATGAGAGAAAGCAGTTAACGCTCCTGCAATTTGAAACATAACGGGTAGACGAATTACGTAGAGGATTAAGATGGCTACTGGAAAGATTATCCAGGTAATCGGCGCCGTGGTGGACGTCGAATTCCCTCAGGATGCCGTACCAAAAGTGTACAACGCTCTTGAGGTTGAAAACGGCACCGAGAAACTGGTGCTGGAAGTTCAACAACAGCTGGGTGGTGGTGTGGTTCGCTGTATCGCAATGGGGACCTCCGATGGTCTGCGTCGCGGTCTGAAAGTTACTGACCTGCAACACCCGATTGAAGTCCCGGTAGGTAAAGCTACTCTGGGCCGCATCATGAACGTACTGGGTGAGCCCATCGACATGAAGGGTGATATCGGCGAAGAAGAACGTTGGGCGATCCACCGCTCTGCGCCAAGCTACGAAGAGTTGTCGAACTCCCAAGAGTTGCTGGAAACCGGTATCAAAGTAATGGATCTGATCTGCCCGTTCGCCAAGGGTGGTAAAGTGGGTCTGTTCGGTGGTGCGGGTGTGGGTAAAACCGTAAACATGATGGAGTTGATCCGTAACATTGCGATCGAACACTCCGGTTATTCAGTTTTTGCGGGCGTGGGTGAACGTACTCGTGAGGGTAACGACTTCTACCACGAAATGACCGACTCCAAGGTTCTGGACAAAGTATCACTGGTTTACGGCCAGATGAACGAGCCACCAGGTAACCGTCTGCGCGTTGCGCTGACCGGCCTGACCATGGCTGAGAAATTCCGTGACGAAGGTCGTGACGTACTGTTGTTCGTGGATAACATCTATCGTTATACCCTGGCCGGTACCGAAGTGTCCGCACTTCTGGGTCGTATGCCATCAGCGGTAGGTTATCAGCCAACGTTGGCGGAAGAGATGGGTGCCTTGCAAGAGCGTATTACCTCTACCAAGACCGGTTCTATCACCTCTGTTCAGGCCGTTTACGTTCCTGCGGATGACTTGACTGACCCATCACCAGCCACCACCTTTGCTCACTTGGATGCAACCGTGGTATTGAGCCGTAACATCGCCTCTCTGGGTATCTACCCGGCCGTTGACCCGCTGGATTCCACCAGCCGTCAGTTGGATCCGCTGGTAGTAGGCCAAGAGCACTATGATGTAGCGCGTGGCGTGCAGTCTATTCTGCAACGTTATCAGGAACTGAAGGATATTATCGCGATCCTGGGTATGGACGAGCTGTCAGAAGATGACAAGCTGGTGGTATCCCGTGCACGTAAAATTCAACGTTTCCTGTCTCAACCGTTCTTCGTGGCAGAAGTCTTCACCGGTTCTCCGGGCAAGTTCGTATCGCTGAAAGATACCATTCGTGGTTTCAAAGGCATTATGGACGGTGACTATGACCACCTGCCGGAGCAGGCGTTCTACATGGTTGGCACCATTGAAGAAGCAGTGGAAAAAGCCAAGAAACTGTAACGCCTTGAGAGGAGGGTGATATGGCTATGACTTACCATCTGGATGTTGTCAGTGCGGAAAAACAGATGTTTTCCGGTCTGGTACAAAAGATCCAGGTGACAGGCAGCGAAGGCGAACTGGGGATCTTCCCTGGCCATGCGCCGCTGCTGACTGCCATCAAGCCTGGCATGGTGCGTATTGTTAAACAGCACGGTGATGAAGAGTTCATCTACCTGTCCGGGGGTATCCTTGAGGTACAACCGAGCGTGGTCACTGTACTGGTAGACACTGCTATCCGTGGAGAGGATCTCGACGAAGCCAGAGCGCTTGAAGCCAAGCGTAAAGCTGAAGAGCATATCCGTAGCTCTCATGGTGATGTCGACTATGCTCAGGCATCCGCTGAACTGGCGAAAGCGATCGCTAAATTACGCGTTATCGAGCTAACCAGAAAAGCGATGTAACACTCAGGTATTGTTTACAACACCTTGAGATCAGAAAGCGGCCCTTGTTGGTCGCTTTTTTTTTGCTTTGAAATAAGCGTTTGAACATGATTGATAGTGTGATGTATTAACGCTGCCAAGCGAATTAAGCGTCTCCGATCGCCGACAGTTTTTTTGTTGTTAAATAGGATTGGTATAATTAACGGCATGCCTAGAGCCAAGCGCCGTGTGCCCGATTCGTGTAGAGAAATATGTAGTAATTTCGTCATCAAACGGTTTTACTTTCGTCCATCAAAATGGAGTTATCAGGTTGCTTATGTCTAACAGCGCAATGAGCGTGGTTATCCTCGCCGCGGGCAAGGGAACACGCATGTATTCCGATCTTCCCAAAGTGTTACATCCACTGGCAGGCAAGCCCATGGTGCAGCACGTCATTGATGCTGCCATGAAGCTAGGTGCCCAGAAAGTGCACCTGGTTTATGGCCACGGTGGTGAACTGTTGAAGAGCACCCTGAAGAACCAGCCACTTAACTGGGTGTTACAGGCAGAACAACTGGGTACTGGTCATGCTATGCAGCAGGCGGCGGTGCATTTTTCCGATGATGAAGACGTGCTGATGCTGTATGGCGATGTGCCTTTGATCGCTGTCGAAACACTGACACGCCTGTTAGCAGCAAAACCTTTGGGTGGCATTGGTCTACTGACGGTAAAGTTGCAGGACCCTAGCGGTTATGGACGTATTGTGCGAGAAAACGGCGAAGTTGTTGGCATTGTTGAGCATAAAGATGCCAATGACCAACAGCGGCAGATTAATGAAATCAACACCGGTATTTTGGTGGCAAATGGCCGCGATCTGAAGCGCTGGCTAAGTATGCTGAATAACAATAATGCGCAGGGTGAGTTCTACATTACCGATATCATTGCTTTGGCTCATGCCGATGGTAAGAAAATTGAAGCTGTGCACCCTGAGCGCTTGAGTGAGGTGGAGGGGGTGAATAACCGCCTACAACTGTCACAGCTTGAACGCGTCTATCAGGCTGAGCAGGCCGAAAAACTGCTGCTGGCGGGCGTGATGCTGCTGGATCCGGCGCGTTTCGATCTGCGTGGTGAGCTGGAGCATGGCCGTGATATTTCTATTGATGCCAATGTGATCATCGAAGGCAAGGTCAAGCTGGGTAATCGCGTAAAAATCGGAGCTGGCTGCGTACTTAAGAACTGTGTGATTGGTGACGATTGCGAGATCAGTCCTTACAGCGTGCTAGAAGATGCGAAATTAGAGGCGGCTTGCACCGTTGGCCCGTTTGCCCGTTTGCGCCCGGGAGCCGAATTGGCTGAAGGCGCGCACGTTGGCAACTTTGTGGAAATAAAGAAAGCGCGGCTGGGCAAAGGCTCTAAAGCCGGGCATCTGAGCTATCTGGGCGATGCCGAGATTGGCGACGATGTGAATATCGGTGCAGGGACTATTACCTGTAACTATGACGGTGCCAACAAGCATAAGACAGTGATTGGTGACGGTGTGTTTGTCGGTTCGGATACGCAACTGGTGGCGCCGGTATCCGTTGGCAGAGGAGCGACCATTGCTGCAGGCACCACGGTTACCCGCGATATTGCTGAAGAAGAACTGGTGCTGAGCCGCGTTAAGCAAGTGCATATACAGGGTTGGCAGCGTCCGGTGAAGAAAAAGTAATTTACCCTTCATCTTTCGAACCGCAGCGTTGTTGGCTTCGCGCCTGAACCCCAGTCACTTACCTTGGTAAGCTCTTGGGGATTCAGGCGCTTGCCGCCTAGCTGCAATTCGAAATCTGTTGGGTAAATTAGTGCAGGTTAATAGTGTGTTTTGTATTGGGTTTTGTTCAAGAACTCAGTACAAAACATAATAACCCCACTCTCTACAGGCTCGGGGAAGCACGGTTTACTCGTCATACTTCAAGTTGCATGTGCGTTGGCAGCATTCGCTCGCCCCAGTCACATAGTTATCTATGCTCCTGGGAACTCGCGAACTTGCCGCCTTCTTGCAACTGGAATTATTTAGAGTAAAAAAACCGGCAAAAATCAGGTCAAGGCATCGCAAGTGCCCCTAAAGGTACTTAATTAGGAATACAACAGATGTGTGGAATTGTAGGCGCAGTAGCGCAACGTGATGTTGCAGAAATTTTGTTGGAAGGTTTACGTCGTCTGGAATACCGGGGTTATGATTCAGCCGGTTTGACGGTAGTCGATACTGAAGGAAACGTTAGCCGTTTGCGCCGTGTCGGTAAAGTCAATGCGCTTTCGGAAGCCGCAAAGCAACACGCTTTGCATGGAGGTACGGGTATTGCCCACACTCGTTGGGCGACGCACGGTGAACCTACCGAAATGAACGCGCACCCTCACGTTTCTAGCCATATCATCGTGGTCCATAACGGAATTATTGAAAATCACGAACCGCTGCGCGAATTGCTGATCGAGCGGGGTTACCCCTTCAGTTCGGAAACCGATACCGAGGTGATTGCCCACCTGGTCCATTGGGAACAGAAAAAGGGCGGGACTTTGCTGCAGGTGGTTCAGCGAGTGATCCCACAACTGCGTGGTGCCTATGGTGCCGTTGTGATGGATAGCCGCGATCCGAGCGTATTGGTTGCTGCCCGTTCTGGTAGTCCGCTGGTGATTGGCCGTGGTATGGGTGAAAACTTTATCGCTTCTGACCAATTGGCGCTGTTGCCAGTCACTCGTCGTTTTATCTTCCTGGAAGAAGGCGACCTGGTGGAAGTTACTCGCCATACCGTTAGCATCTTCGACAAGCAGGGTAATGCCATTGAACGCCCGGAGATTGAGTCTCAGGTGCAATACGATGCAGGTGATAAAGGCGCATACCGCCATTACATGCAGAAAGAGATTTTTGAACAACCAATGGCGCTGAAAAACACCCTTGAAGGGCGTTTTAGCCATGGTCAGATCAATCTTAGCGAATTAGGCCCTCGTGCCGACGAACTGCTGGCAAAAGTGCAACACGTACAAATCATCGCCTGTGGTACTTCTTACCATTCCGGGATGGTGGCGCGTTACTGGTTCGAGTCACTGGCGGGGATGCCTTGTGATGTGGAGATCGCGTCTGAATTCCGTTACCGCAAATCAGCGGTGCGTCCCGGTAGCTTGATTATCACATTGTCTCAATCCGGAGAAACCGCCGATACGCTGGCAGCACTGCGTCTGTCAAAAGAATTGGGGTACCTTGGTTCACTGGCGGTGTGTAACGTCGCTGGCTCTTCACTGGTGCGGGAATCTGATCTGGCTCTGATGACCAAAGCGGGCACGGAAATTGGTGTGGCATCCACCAAGGCGTTTACTACCCAACTGGCGGTATTACTGATGCTGGTGGCGCGTATTGGCCGCTTGAGAGGGATGTCAGAGTCCGTAGAGCAGGAAATAGTACATGCCTTGCAGGCCCTGCCTGCGCGTATTGAACAGATGCTATCGCTCGATAAGAGCATTGAGGTTCTGGCAGAAGGTTTCTCTGACAAACACCACGCCTTGTTCCTTGGCCGTGGCGATCAATACCCGATAGCGATGGAAGGGGCGCTGAAGCTCAAAGAGATCTCCTATATTCACGCAGAAGCCTATGCTGCCGGGGAACTGAAGCATGGCCCTCTGGCGCTGATTGATGCGGATATGCCGGTGATCGTGGTTGCTCCTAATAACGAATTGCTGGAAAAACTGAAATCCAACATCGAAGAGGTGCGCGCGCGCGGTGGTCAACTGTATGTGTTCGCCGATCAGGATGCAGGTTTCGTTAGCAGTGAAGGCATGACTATTATTCCGTTGCCTCATGTTGAAGAAATTGTCGCACCTATCTTCTACACCGTACCTTTGCAACTGTTGTCCTACTATGTGGCGTTAATAAAAGGCACTGATGTGGACCAGCCGCGTAACCTGGCGAAGTCGGTCACCGTAGAGTGATTTTTACACTGATGTAACTATCAAGCCGGCTTGATTGCCGGCTTTTTGCTATATGACAGACAATAATAAAAGAACGTAAATTGCTCAACTTCAGCGGTTTAGCGCCTTTTTTTACAGATTATTTTTGGCCTGATAAATATTTAACTTATTGTTTTTAATTTAATAAATACCAAAATCCGCGCACTGTAATATAAATGTAATATTTCATACATTTTAATGTCACGAAACTGTCCTATTTTCCCTCTTGCAGCAATACTTACTCTGATGAAAACGGCTCAAAGCCGATTTTTAAATATCCCATTAGGAGGGATTATGAAACTGATGCGTACTACCGTCGCCAGTATTGTGGCAGCGACTATCTCCCTGGCCTCTGTGTCTGCGTTCGCTGCTGCTAGCCTGACCGGTGCAGGTGCGACATTCCCCGCTCCGGTTTATGCCAAGTGGGCAGATTCTTATCAGAAAGAAACAGGCAATAAGGTCAACTATCAGGGGATCGGCTCCTCGGGTGGTGTAAAGCAAATTCTCGCCAACACCGTTGATTTTGGCGCTTCAGATGCACCGTTGTCTGACGACAAACTGGCTGCTGACGGCCTGTTCCAATTCCCTACCGTAATTGGTGGTGTGGTGCTTGCCGTGAACATCCCAGGCATTAAATCCGGTGAATTGACTCTGGATGGTCAAACACTGGGTGATATCTATTTGGGTAACATCAAAAAATGGAATGACCCAGCGATCGTTAAGTTAAACCCGGGCGTTAAACTGCCGGATCAGAACATCGCCGTAGTGCGTCGCGCTGATGGTTCTGGTACTTCTTTCGTCTTCACCAGCTATCTGTCTAAAGCCAATGCGCAGTGGAAAGAGAAAATCGGAGCTGGCTCAACCGTTAACTGGCCAACCGGTCTGGGTGGCAAAGGAAACGACGGTATCGCCGCGTTCGTTCAACGTCTGCCTGGCTCTATTGGTTATGTTGAATACGCTTACGCCAAGCAAAACAACCTGGCTTACACTAAACTGATCTCTGCAGATGGCCAACCTGTCAGCCCGACTGAAGAGAGCTTCAGCGCAGCGGCCAAAGGTGTGGACTGGAGCAAAACTTTCGCACAGGACCTGACCAACCAGAAAGGCGACAACGTCTGGCCGATCACCTCTACTACCTTCATTCTGATCCATAAAGAGCAGAAGAAGCCTGAGCAAGGTACCGAAGTGCTGAAATTCTTTGACTGGGCCTATAAAACCGGTGCTAAGCAAGCGAACGAGCTAGATTACGCTACACTGCCACCAGAAGTGGTTGAGCAGATCCGTGCTGCCTGGAGAACCAATATCAAAGACAGTTCTGGCAAGGCATTGTTCTAAGGATGCAGGGGGTGCGGAATGACCGCGCCTCAACCTGATGTGTAAGGGCTCAGCATGCTGGGCCCCTGGCTTTAAACAGAAGAGTAATTTATGGCTGGATCTAGGCCGACCATTAAACCACCAAGTAAAAATGGTGACATTATCTTCAGCGCGCTGGTCAGACTGGCAGCGCTGATTACCTTATTATTGCTGGGCGGCATTATCGTTTCGTTGATTTTTGCCTCCTGGCCAAGCATGCAGAAGTTTGGCCTCGCCTTCCTGTGGACCAAAGAATGGGACGCACCAGCTGAGCAATTTGGTGCTCTGGTACCGATTTACGGCACGGTAGTTACCTCATTGATTGCCTTGATTATCGCCGTACCGGTCAGCTTTGGTATCGCCCTGTTCCTGACCGAACTGGCCCCTAACTGGCTTAAGCGTCCATTAGGCATTGCCATAGAACTGCTGGCGGCAATCCCAAGTATTGTTTACGGCATGTGGGGCCTGTTCGTGTTTGCTCCGCTGTTTGCTGAATATTTCCAGACCCCGGTGGGTAACGTACTTTCGGGGATCCCGATTGTCGGTGAACTGTTTTCCGGCCCGGCTTTCGGTATCGGTATTCTGGCTGCCGGGGTGATCCTGGCGATTATGATTATCCCTTACATTGCAGCAGTAATGCGCGACGTGTTCGAACAGACCCCGGTAATGATGAAAGAGTCTGCCTACGGTATCGGCTGCACCACTTGGGAGGTCATCTGGCGCATCGTGCTGCCGTTCACCAAAAATGGGGTGATTGGCGGGGTCATGCTCGGCCTGGGACGTGCGCTGGGCGAAACGATGGCGGTCACCTTTATTATCGGTAACACTTACCAACTCGACAGCTTCTCACTGTTTATGCCGGGTAACAGTATTACCTCGGCGCTGGCCAACGAATTTGCGGAAGCGGAGTCCGGGCTGCATACCTCGGCATTGATGCAGTTGGGGCTGATCCTGTTTGTTATTACCTTTATCGTCCTTGCATTGTCGAAGTTAATGATAATGCGCCTGACCAAGAATGAGGGGCGCTAACATGGCAACGATAGATATGCAAAACCCGGTAGAACTGGCGGAAAGCCGTCGCAAAATGCAGGCCTGGCGTCGTCAGAAGAATCGGATTGCTCTGTTCCTGTCGATGGCAACCATGGTATTTGGCCTGTTCTGGCTGATCTGGATCCTGTTTTCTACCGTGACCAAGGGCATCGACGGTATGTCGCTGGCGTTGTTCACCGAAATGACACCGCCGCCCAATACTGCAGGCGGTGGTTTGGCTAACGCTATTGCTGGTAGTGGGCTATTGATCCTGTGGGCCACTATTTTTGGTACGCCACTGGGTATTATGGCGGGGATTTATCTGGCCGAGTATGGCCGTCAATCCTGGTTGGCGGAAGTGATCCGCTTTATCAACGATATTCTGTTATCGGCACCGTCTATTGTGGTGGGCCTTTTCGTCTACACCGTGGTGGTGATGAAAATGGAACACTTCTCCGGGTGGGCAGGGATCATTGCGTTGGCGCTACTTCAGATCCCAATAGTCATCCGCACGACTGAGAACATGCTCAAGCTGATACCCGATACGCTGCGTGAAGCGGCCTATGCATTGGGTACACCAAAATGGCGCATGATTTCCGCCATTACGTTAAAAGCGTCAGTCTCCGGCATTATCACTGGCGTACTGTTGGCGATTGCGCGTATTGCCGGTGAAACCGCTCCCTTACTGTTTACCTCGCTTTCGAATCAGTTCTGGAGCACCGACCTGATGCAGCCGATCGCCAACCTGCCGGTCACTATTTTCAAGTTTGCCATGAGCCCGTTTGCTGAATGGCAACAGCTGGCTTGGGCCGGTGTGCTGTTGATCACCCTGTGCGTTCTGCTACTGAATATCCTGGCGCGTGTGATTTTCGCCAAGAAAAAGCATTCATAAAAATTTAAGTGCCGCATGGTCGGCACGGTAAAAAGAGAGAAGTCTTGATGAGTATGGTTACTGACGCTTCCAGCAGCAAAATTCAGGTGCGCGATCTGAACTTTTACTATGGCAAATTCCATGCGCTGAAAAACATCACGCTGGATATTGCCAGTAACAAGGTCACTGCGTTTATCGGCCCGTCTGGCTGCGGTAAGTCGACTCTGCTGCGTACCTTCAACAAGATGTACCAGTTATACCCGGAGCAGCGTGCCGAGGGTGGGATCCTGTTGGATGGGCAAAATATTCTGACGGACAACCAGGACATCGCTCTGCTGCGTGCCAAAGTGGGGATGGTGTTCCAAAAGCCCACGCCATTCCCGATGTCGATTTACGACAACATTGCGTTTGGTGTGCGTCTTTTTGAGAAGTTGTCCCGTGCGGACATGGATGAGCGCGTACAGTGGGCGTTAACCAAAGCGGCACTGTGGAATGAAACCAAAGACAAGCTGCACCAAAGTGGTTACAGCTTATCGGGTGGCCAGCAACAGCGCTTGTGCATTGCCCGCGGCATAGCTATTCGTCCAGAAGTATTGTTACTGGATGAGCCATGCTCGGCGCTGGATCCTATCTCAACCGGAAAAATTGAAGAGTTGATCAGTGAACTGAAGTCTGACTACACCGTAGTGATTGTGACCCACAATATGCAGCAGGCTGCGCGTTGTTCTGATTCAACCGCATTTATGTATCTGGGTGAGTTGATTGAGTTTAGTGATACTGACACGCTGTTTACCTCACCACAGAAAAAGCAGACTGAAGATTACATTACTGGCCGTTATGGTTGATTAGGATGCATCATGGATAATCTGAATTTAAACAAACACATTTCCGGTCAGTTCAACGCAGAGCTTGAACACATACGCACGCAAGTGCTGACCATGGGCGGCTTGGTTGAGCAACAGTTGACCGATGCTATCACTGCGATGCACAACCAGGATGGTGAACTTGCCAAACGCGTGGTTGAGGGTGATGCCAAGGTTAATATGATGGAAGTGGCGATTGATGAAGCCTGTGTGCGCATCATTGCCAAGCGTCAACCTACAGCCAGCGATCTGCGTCTGGTGATGGCGATTATCAAGACGATTTCCGAACTGGAACGTATTGGTGACGTAGCGGATAAAATCTGCCGCACTGCGCTGGAGAAATTCTCGCATCAACATCAACCGCTGTTAGTTAGCCTGGAATCATTGGGCCGCCATACGGTGCAGATGCTGCATGATGTGCTGGATGCTTTTGCCCGTATGGATCTGGATGAAGCCATCCGTATTTATCGCGAAGACAAGAAGGTCGATCAGGAATATGAGGGCATCGTCCGCCAGTTAATGACTTATATGATGGAAGATCCGCGCACCATTCCGAGCGTACTGACAGCGCTGTTCTGCGCCCGTTCTATCGAGCGTATTGGTGACCGTTGCCAGAATATTTGCGAATTCATCTTTTATTTTGTCAAAGGTCAGGATTTCCGCCACATTGGCGGTGATGCGTTGGATAAATTGCTGGCAGACGGCAAAGAAGAGAAGAATGCTTAATTTTGCCCGTTGTTTTCCCATAAAGGCGCTGAAACAGCGCCTTTATGCTTTAGGAAAGCAGGAAAATCAAAAAGGTTATAAATATAGCGTTTAATATTATTTCATGTTCTAAGTGAGGCTTGCTAGCTTAGCCGTCAGCGGGGTATCAATCACTTGGGAGTCTTTCATGAAACAGCGCGTTCTAGCCTTAACTTTGTTAGCCAGCCTGACCAGTCTTGCCAGCGGAATGGCACATGCCGATAAACTCGACGATATCAAAAAAGCGGGCGTGGTTCGTATTGCGGTATTTGATAGCAACCCACCGTTTGGTTATGTGGACCCACAAAGCAAAAAGCTGGTGGGCTATGATGTTGATGTGGCCGATGCCATTGGTAAGGCACTTGGCGTTAAGGTTGAACTTCGCGCCACCAACCCGGCTAACCGCATTCCCTTGCTGGTTTCCAAAAAAGTTGACCTGATAGCCGCTAACTTCACCATTACCGATGAGCGGGCAAAAGAGGTGAATTTCAGTGTGCCGTATTTCGCTACCGGCCAGAAATTCATTGCTTATAAAGGCGTGCTGAAAACGCCAGAAGATATTAAAAATCTGCGCATTGGTGCGGACAAAGGCACCGTACAGGAAATTACCCTGCGTGAGCATTATCCAACCGCTAAAGTAATCTCCTATGATGATACGCCACTGGCGTTTGTCGCCTTGCGTAACGGCAACGTTCAGGCTATTACCCAGGACGATGCCAAACTGGTTGGCCTACTTGGCAACCTGCCCGCTGCGCAAAAAGCTGACTTTGAAATCTCTCCGTTCAGTATTACCAAAGAGTATCAGGGCGTCGGTATTCCTAAAGGTGAAGAGCGCCTGACAGCCATAATCAACGATACGCTGTTAAAACTGGAACAAGACGGTGAAGCCGTGAAAATTTACGATCGCTGGTTTGGCCCAGAAACCAAAACCGCCCAACCACGCGGCGATTTCAAAATAGGGCCATTGGGTCAACAGCCTAAAGCTTAATCTCCCTTCTGCCTTCCTCCCAAAGGAGAGAGGCATGGGTGAGGGGAAAGAACGCGCATGAATCTGCAACAACTTTCAGATTGGCTGCTGGCGCCGCAGTATCTGAGTTGGCTATGGAATGGCTTTCTGATGACATTGTGGCTGTCGGCCTGTGCGGGGCTGGCAGCAACGCTATTGGGTTTTGCTCTAGCGGCCATGCGCGATAGTACGTTACGCCCCTTAAACTGGCTCGCGGTGGCTTACAGCGCGTTGTTCCGCAATACGCCGTTATTGGTGCAACTGTTCTTCTGGTATTTTGCCGTTGGGCAAATTTTCCCTTCATCCGCCATGCAGTGGTTGAATACCCCGCATCAGCTTGGATTCTTCCATTGGCCCTCCTTTGAGTTTCTTGCGGGTTTCTTTGGCCTGACGCTCTATTCCACCGCATTTATCGCTGAAGAGATCCGTTCCGGTATCCGTGGCGTTGCCGGCGGACAAAAACATGCTGCTAACGCACTCGGGCTAACTGGTTGGCAATCGATGCGTTACGTGGTTTTACCTCAAGCATTGAAAATAGCTTTCCCGCCGTTGCTAGGGCAATACATGAATGTGATTAAAAACTCATCATTGGCCATGGCTATCGGTGTAGCTGAACTCTCTTACGCTTCGCGCCAGGTAGAAACAGAGACTCTGCGTACCTTCCAGGCGTTTGGCGTGGCAACGGTGTTGTACATCGCCATCATTGCCCTGCTCGAAGGGTGGGGCATGTGGCGTCAACAGCGTAAACCGCTGGGGGGGAACTAGGCTGTGTCCCTTAACTGTCCGTGGTGCCGTCGCAGACCCAAAAGCCCATTATCAAGGCGGAGGGCGCAGAGCAGAGTGGCCCTCTGTTCAAGTCCGACAACGCAGAGGATGGGCTTTTGGGGCGCGACCCGCAGGGCTGGGGCCATTTGTAAGCATTGCTGCGTTATTCGCCGCTTATTTGGTCCACCAAACCTCACGGCTCACGCCTTGCTCTGCGTACAAATGACCGCCAGCGGCGCTCGCGTCCAGTTAAGGGGCACAGCCTAATGGACTTTACAGTTATCCAGGAAAATCTGGGCTACCTGTTGTGGGGTACTTTCCCTGACGGGCCGTTGGGAGGCGCTGCGCTGACATTGGCAATTAGCCTGATGGCCGGCGTTGCTTCAGCCATTCTCGGTACGTTGTTGGGGGTGGCTTTGGCAATGTCGCGCGGCGTAGTCGCAGGGCTATTGGCTGCTGTTCTGGGGTTCTTTAGAGCGATCCCGGTGATCATGCTGATTTTCTGGACTTACTTCATGCTGCCGATAGTCTTCGGTGTGGATATTCCCGAAATTACTACGGTAGTGTGCGCATTGGCGTTGATTGCGTCGGCCTATCTGGCACATGCGGTAAAGGCGGGGATCGTCGCTATCGGCGCCGGGCAGTGGCAGGCGGGACTTTCCCTTGGTTTAAACCGCTGGCAGGTGTTGCGGATGATTGTCTTACCGCAAGCGCTGCGCATGATGGTTCCTTCGTTTATCAACCAATGGATTTCCCTGATTAAAGACACGTCGCTGGCTTATATTGTCGGTGTTGGTGAACTTACTTTCCTGGCGACACAGGTCAATAACCGCAGTATGGTCTACCCGATGGAGGTTTTCCTGTTCATAGCACTGGTGTATTTCATTTTCTGTCTGACGCTGGATCTGCTGGCAAACACGGTGAATAAACGCTTTAGCCCTCAAAGCAAAATGATTAAGCGGAGTTGGCGCTGGTGGCGTAATAAATCTCCATTACCTGAAAGTTAATCTGGGGGATATTAGGTAAATATTATATACGAGTGATTATTTCACCATAAAACTAATCAATGATAGAGATCAATATATTAGGTGGATATACGGAAATAGCCTTTTATACACTTGACAGATACTGCAATTATTTATGATAACTATCCCGGCAATACACTTAATTATTCAATTTACTTGAAAGCGAAAAGCTCGTGAAAATTTAACCACTGCTCGCAGTGGCTCTGGATATTGGTCGATAATGTAACCAACACGCGCAGTATGAATATACTCGTCATACTTCAAGCTGCATGGGTGTTGGCTGCGTCCGTTCGCACCAGTCACATAGTGGGCTATGTTCCTGGCGACTCTCAGACTTGCCGCCTACATGCAACTCGAATTATTTTGGGTATAATAGATACAAGGATGATTATCACGATGAATATTAGTATGTTATTTACCAGAACAGATCCCAGCCGACGTCGCTACGGTGTGGCGTTTTTTGTCGGCATTATTGCCGGGATACTCTCTGCCTTTGTCAAATGGGGGGCTGAGGTTCCACTGCCACCAAGAACTCTATCTGATGGACGAGCCGAATTTAATCCACCGTATCTGTTTTTGAGAGACTATCTGGGAATAGATCCCACAAGCACGGTTTACACTTTTTCTGAGCATATTATCAATCCGGTGATGGTAACCCATGTTATATTTTCACTGGTATTTGCCATTGGCTATTGCCTGGTTGCGGAAGTTTTCCCCAAGGTTAAACTCTGGCAGGGCGTATTAGCGGGTATTATTGCGACCATTGCAGTACACGGTATTAGCTTCCCTCTTCTAGATTTAACACCTCCTCTTTCGCAACTCCCATTTGATGAGTATCTTTCTGAAATACTCGGGCATATATTCTGGTTTTGGGTTATTGAAATCGTAAGAAGGGATTTACGTAATAGAATTGTTCACGAGCCTGATGCTGAAGTTCCTCTGACTGCCCCTTATCGTTAAACGTTGCCCGTGTGCAACTAGGCTGTGTCCCTTAACTGGACGCGAGCGCCGCTGGCGGTCATTTGTACGCAGAGCAAGGCGTGAGCCGTGAGGTTTGGTGGACCAAATAAGCGGCGAATAACGCAGCAATGCTTACAAATGGCCCCAGCCCGAAGGGTCGTGCCCCAAAAGCCCGTTCTCTGTGTTGTCGGGCTTGAACAGAGGGCCACTCTGCCCTTCACCCTCCGCCTTGATAACGGGCTTTTGGGTCTGCGACGGCACCACGGACAGTTAAGGGACACAGCCTAGTATTTGCTCGCCTCTTCGGGGGTGCGGCAACCTTCCCCGCCGAAGCGGGGAAGGTTCAAACAAGAGTTAATGAAAGTCTGAGCTCGCTTACAGCAACTGCCCCATATTGACGTACTTGGTTTCCATATACTCATCCAAACCGATATCCGCTCCCTCGCGGCCTAGTCCAGACTCCTTAATCCCACCAAAAGGTGCCACCTCGGTAGAGATAATCCCTTCATTAACGCCGACCATACCGCATTCCAAGGCTCTGGTGACGCGGAATGCACGTGCCAAATCCTGGGTATACAGATAAGCCGCCAAGCCAAACGGCGTTGCGTTAGCACGCTTGATGGCCTCATCTTCATCGGTAAAGCGGAAGCAGGCTGCCAGCGGGCCAAAGGTTTCTTCTTTTGCCAACTGCATCTGTTCGGTTGCGTCTGCCAGCACGGTCGGTTGGAAGAATGAACCGCCGAGCGCATGGCGTTCGCCACCACAAATCAGTTTCGCGCCCAGTTTTAGCGCATCCTGTAGGTGGGCTTCCACTTTTTCTACCGCTTTCAGATGGATCAGCGGCCCCTGCTGTGCTCCCGGCGTCATGCCTGGAGCTACCTTCAATGCCTGTGCGCTCTCGGCCAACTTTTGAACAAAACGGTCATAAATTCCGTCCTGCACATAGAAACGGTTAACGCAGACGCAGGTCTGCCCGCTGTTACGGAATTTTGCCGCCATCGCCCCGGCGACCGCCGCGTCGAGATCGGCATCGTCAAACACGATAAAGGGGGCGTTACCGCCCAGTTCCAACGATAGCTTTTTGACCGTATCCGCAGCCTGGCGCATCAGTAATTTACCGATAGGCGTTGAGCCAGTGAAAGATATTTTGCGTACCACAGAGCTTGCCATTAACGCCTGACCAATGGCGGGCGTATCACCAGAAACCACATTGATCACCCCGGCCGGAACGCCTGCCTGCTCTGCCAGAACAATCAATGCAAAGGCCGAAAGCGGGGTTTCGTTAGCCGGTTTGACCACGGCGGTACAGCCTGCAGCCAGCGCCGGGCCAAGTTTACGTGTCAGCATCGCCAGCGGGAAGTTCCATGGCGTTATTGCTGCAATGACGCCGACGGGCTCTTTAAATGTGAGGATTTGATTGCCACTTTTTGGCGCAGGGATGGTTTTCCCGTTAGCCCTTTTGGCTTCTTCGGCAAACCATTCAATAAAGCTGGCGGCATAGGCGACTTCACCCGTGGCCTCGGCTAGCACTTTGCCTTGTTCGGTAACCATCAATTCCGCCAGCTCTTTCTGATGTTGCATAATCAGTTGGAACCAGCGTTGCAGTATTTCGAACCGCGCCTTGGCGGTTAAGGCACGCCACGCTGGAAGTGCTGCTTCGGCGGCAGCAATGGCGGCCTCGGTTTCTGCACTGCCTGCTTGTGCGACATCGGCAACTTTCTCGCCATTGGCCGGGTTATTGACTGAATATGTGTTGGCAGTAGTCTGCCATTTTCCGTTGCAATACCAACCAGTACGCACTAATGAAGAATAAGTCGTCATGCGATATTCCTTGTTTCTTGGTGATCCACAGCGAAAAAACCGCGTGCCGGACGGCTTTCACGCGTAATGCGCTTGCCTGCGGTGTAGTCGTTAATCACATCGCAAGGGGTATAGTTGCGCTCCAGTTCATACCGCTCATTGTCGCTAAGGTGGGTGTCCAGTGCGGCTATGGCACAGTCGATCTGCTGCACTGAATCTGCGCCCACCAGCATACAATCCACACCTGGGTGGTTGATGACCCAAGACTGGGCGATCTGGGCTGGCGGCACACCGCGATGTTGAGCCACCAGGCTGACCGATTGCGCAACGTTAAGCGAAGTTGTGTCAGCATACATTTCCTGCGTGAAGAAATCGGTTTTGTTACGCACAGAATTGAAATCGCAACTCAGCAAACCTCTTGCCAGTGGGCTGAATACCGAAACGCCAATCCCTTGATCCCGGCAGAACGGGATCATTTCACGCTCTTCTTCGCGATAAGCACAGTTGAGTTGCAGCTGCATATTGATGGGGCTGGCATAGCCATTGCGTTCGCAGCACCAGAGGATCTTGGCCAACTGCCAAGTGTACATGGTGGAGACACCAACATAGCGCGCCTTACCTGAACGCACAATGTCATTCATGGCTGCCCAGGTTTCTTCTATTGGTGTATTCACGTCGAAGTAGTGCAGCATATAGATATCAACATAATCCGTGCCAAGACGGCGCAGACTGGCATCGATACTCTCCATGATGTGTTTGCGTGAATGCCCTTGATTGTTGGCACCAGCACCAATCGGGTAGCCAACTTTGGTGGTCAGTACCAGTTCGTTGCGGTTGGCAATGCGTTTGATCACCCGGCCAACCACCTCTTCCCCCGCACCACTGGAATAAAAGTCTGCCAGGTCGATAAAGTTAATTCCGCACTCCAATGCATGGCGGATCAACGGCTCGCTTTGTGCTTCATCGAAAATCCATGGTTTCCACTGTTTGCTGCCCATGTTCATGGTACCTAGGCATAACCGTGAGACTTTCAGGCCACATTGGCCCAGATTGATGTATTCCATGGCACTTTCCTCAGGCTTTCGGGGTATAGAAGGGGTTGCCTAACTGCGGCAATGCTTGGGCCAATTGCTGGCGTGTCGGTAATTTTTCCATTGCTGCCCGGATCGCCTGTGTGCAAGCACGATAGTTGTTGCGGTAAACCTCATCGATATCATTGCAGCCGGGATTTACCCAGTTAGCGGTAACGATGCACCACTCATCTTCGGCCTGTGCAGGCAAAATGCCTTCCAGCAGGGCCTCTGTCACTGCTTTGGCAATCGCCGCCTGTGATGCGCCCCAGGTTGCGTTACCATGCAGCTCACCTGCGATCTCCGCTTTGTTAACGTACAGCGTCATCGGCTTGGCTGGCACATTGGGTTTGATCACCACCATAAATGGGCAATGCCCTTGGCTGGGAGAGGCCAGGCTGGAGGAGAATGCCTGGCCGACCACGCCATTACGCGGTCCGATCATAATATTGATATGTGAGGCATTTACGCCGTTACCTTCAAACCCTTCACCGATATACATTTCCACAAAATATCTCCTTTTTTCATCAAGATAATGTTATTTGGCCTGAGCGGCGAAAGCGTTATCGGCGAGCGGTTCTGAACCCTGTGCGGCGTCAACCAGCGTTAGCCCTTTGGTTTCAGGTGCCCAGGCAATTGAAACAATCGCGCCAATAACCAATATCAACGCCAGAATGGCGGTCGTGGTCGGCATGCCGAAATGCACGATGGCCAGTGGCAGCAGGCCGGTGCCGATAGCCGATCCCAGGCGGCTCATTGAGGTGGCGAAGCCCACGCCCATAGAACGCACTTCGGTAGGGAAACTTTCGGCGGGGAATACTCCGACCAGATTGCTTACTGCTGACATCACCAGAGTAAAAGCGGCAAACATGGCGATCAGCCAGGCGGTCTGGCTAGCCGGGATAATGCTCATCAGTGCCAGGCAGGCAGCAAGAAAGATAAAGGAGCCAATCAGGAAGCCACGGCGTGAACAGATGATAGTCAGTACGATCCCCAGAAGTGCCCCAACAATCAGCAGGCCGTTTAGCAGCAGGTCGGTAGAGAAGTTATTGTCCAGCCCCATCACTTGTAGAATGGAAGGCAGGAAGGTGTAGATAGCGAAATAAGGGATCACCAGGCAGACAAAGAACAGGCTGTTGAAAGCGGTACGACGGCGGTATTTAGCACCGAACAGTGACAGAAAACGCTGTCTTGACATCACCGGAGCTTCGTCGACCAATATGACATTTGGCCCGAAGTATTTATGTACGATCGCCATGGCTTGCTCACGCTGCCCTTTGCCCATTAACCAGCGTGGTGATTCTGGTGTACCTATACGCATCAATAAGATGGCTAATGCCGGTATGGCGGAAGAAGAGAGTAACCAACGCCAGGCGTCCGGCCCCAGGGCCGTCAGGAAATGACCAGCAAAACCGGCGGCAACATAGCCAAAAGTCCAGATCACGCTAAATGAGCCGAGTAACACTCCACGGTGTTTGCGTGGTGAAAACTCGGCCAACATGGTGTGCCCTACCGAGAAATCACCACCTAATCCAATCCCGACCATGACCCGCAGCAGAAATAACTGCTCTGGCGTCGTTGCGAAGAATTGCAGGGCAGAAGCGAGCGTAATGATGACAAAACTGAAGGAGAAGATTTTCTGGCGACCGATATAGTCGGAGATCCAGCCAAGCACCAGACTGCCAATGAATAGCCCGATCAGCGCAGAACTGCCGAGCATCCCTTCCCAAAAAGGGGATAGGCCCATTTGCGGTTTGATCTGCGCTAACGCGAAACCGATGACACCCAGAACATAGCCATCGGTGAAATGTGCGCCGAAAGTCAGCCCGGCAATTTTGATATGGAACCGGTTTAACGGTACGTCGTCCATACGGATTTGTTGTTGAGTTAAATGTTGCATCTACCTGTCCTCCTTTTGGAGCGGTGTTTGTAGGGTTATTGTTGGTTTATTGTTTTTATTACGTTGACACTGTGGCAGTGAGTGGGGCGGTAGGCGAGTGCATTTTAGTCATACCCCTAAGAGCAAAACGCATGTGATCTGTCTCAGGTTTTTTGGAAATAAACGCTGCGAACCCTGTTTTAATGCAGCATGTTATTAACGTTTTATTAACACTATTGATGGTTGATACCGAGGTAGCCGGTCCGTGAGAAAACTCCCTTCTCTCAGTATGTTGCGTGTTTTTGAGGAAACCTGTCGGACGCTGAGTTTGAGCAAAGCGGCCGAGGCGCTGTTTATCACTCAGAGTGCTGCCAGCCGCCAGATAAAACAGTTGGAAACGTTTCTCGGTAAGTTGCTTTTCG
This sequence comes from Serratia aquatilis, assembly GCF_044865145.1. Taxonomy (NCBI): domain Bacteria; kingdom Pseudomonadati; phylum Pseudomonadota; class Gammaproteobacteria; order Enterobacterales; family Yersiniaceae; genus Serratia; species Serratia aquatilis. The sequence goes on from NZ_CP173186.1 coordinate 5,412,958, forward strand.
TGCGTAGCCACAGTGGGTTAGCTTTGACGCAAGATGCCATGCTGTTATTGCCCGTGGTGCGCCAGTCACTGGATATCCTTGAAGAAGGTGTGCGCCACGTACAGTTGCATAATCCCTTGCAACATCTCAGGTTGCAGGTTGCACCAACGTTTGCCACCCGCTGGCTTGCCCCGCGTCTGGTGACGCTGCGTCAGCGCAACAGCCAGTTGCAAATTGCACTGATCAGCGAAGTGCGGCAAAAATACTGTGATTTTGATTGTGCTGTGCGTTTTGGCGATCTTGAGGCTAGTCTTGGCGGGGAATGGTTATGCCATGAGCAGTTGGTGTTGGTAGGGAGCCCATTACTGATGATTAACGGGGTATTTCCACCACTGAATACCCAGCCGCAGTTGCATATTCTCAACGGCGACAGCCGGATGGATACCTGGCAGCGTTGGCTTGCTGCTGCTGGGCGCACTGAAGTACAAGAACTGGGGGGTTTAGAGTTCAGCACGCAGGATCAGGTCATCAACGCCTGCATTACCGGCGCGGGTTATGCGGTGCTGGATAAGATGATGATCCGCAATGAATTGCAGACGGGTTTGTTGGTGTTACTGTCTCCGCTGGAGTTGAAAAGTGCCAACGGTTACTGGCTGGAGATCCCCCCTGGTAAGCGGGAATTACCACGCGTCGGTTATTTCCGCGACTGGTTGCGGGCAGAGATGGGCCGGATAGAACCGGCCATAGCCTAACTAACGGGTGAGCAACCAACCACGTTGTTGCCACAGTGCTGGCAACTGTGCCAGATGGTCAAATGTTGTCACCAGCGGGTGTTCGATCGGTTTATTGTGAGGATCGGCGCAGAAGTAGAACACTGGGATCCCGGCAGCAATCCCAGCCTGGACACCCGCAGCAGAATCATCAACCAGAATACAGCGCTCAGTTGGCACCTGCATTTGTTCAGCTGCATGGAAAATGATCGCCGGATCGGGTTTCCAGCGTTGAATATCGTAGCCACTGAACAGCCGGTCATCAAAATAGGACAACATGCCGGTAAGCCCGAGCGAATGCTGCATTTTGCTCACCGGGCCGTTGGAAACCGTACAGATTGGGACGCTCATCTGGGCCAGCAACTCTCGGGCACCGGCAATAGGTTGCAGCTCGGCATCAAACAGGCGTGCTACCTCCTGGCGAAAGACAGGTTCCAGTTTACCGATCGGTAAATCCACACCTTGTTCGGCGTTAACCTGCTCAATGATTTCGTAGAGTTTTACCCCTTTGTACTTTTTGAATACTTCTTCAAGCGAGAGCTCAATGCCGTAATGGGCAAACATGTGCACATAAGCCTTGCTGCACAGGACTTCGCTGTCTACCAGTGTGCCGTCACAATCAAATAAAACACATTCAATCTGATTCATTGGGGGTTAACATCCTCGGTTAAGTCGTTGTTATTGTCACTTTAACCCGATCGTACAAGATTGCGACCCCTTAATGCGGTAAAGCTGGCGAACATCAATAAATACAAGCCGTTGAAAAAATCATCCATAAAGTGGACGAAAAAAAACACTGAACAAGGTCAAAACCCTGAGATTTTGTTATAGGATAGCCGAGCTTTTCAATCCCCCCTCTTCGGATTTCTGATAATGAACAAACAAGACATCAGCCTTGATGCAAAGCAAGGCTTGCTTGAGCGTGTGTTTAAACTCAAGCAGCATGGAACCACGGTACGTACGGAAACGATTGCCGGTATTACCACCTTTTTAACGATGGTGTATATCGTGTTCGTTAACCCTCAGATCCTCGGTGCCGCGGGCATGGATACTCAGGCCGTCTTCGTCACGACCTGTCTGATTGCCGCCTTCGGCAGTATCTTGATGGGCTTGCTGGCAAACCTGCCGGTGGCGCTTGCACCTGCAATGGGCCTGAATGCGTTCTTTGCGTTTGTGGTGGTCGGTGCCATGGGTATTTCATGGCAGGTTGGTATGGGGGCTATTTTCTGGGGAGCCGTTGGTTTGCTGTTGCTGACCGTGTTCCGCATTCGTTACTGGATGATTGCCAATATTCCGCTGAGTCTGCGCGTGGGGATCACCAGTGGTATTGGCCTGTTTATCGCCATGATGGGGCTGAAAAACGCGGGCATCGTAGTGGCTAACCCGGATACGCTGGTGGCTGTAGGGAACCTGACTTCTCACAGCGTGCTGTTGGGCGCATTGGGCTTCTTTATTATTGCGGTACTGGCTTCACGCAATATTCATGCTGCGGTGCTGGTCTCTATTGTGGTAACCACGCTCATTGGCTGGGCACTGGGTGATGTGAAGTATGGCGGCGTGTTCTCCATGCCACCGGATGTGACTTCTGTTGTGGGCCAGGTAGATGTTGCTGGTGCATTGAATATCGGCCTTGCAGGTGTGATTTTCTCATTCATGCTGGTTAATCTGTTTGACTCGTCAGGCACCCTGATTGGTGTGACCGACAAGGCTGGCTTGACCGACGAAAACGGCAAGTTCCCGCGCATGAAACAGGCACTGTATGTTGACAGTATCAGTTCGGTTGCCGGGTCATTCATCGGTACCTCTTCAGTCACCGCCTATATTGAAAGTTCGTCTGGCGTTTCTGTCGGTGGGCGCACCGGTCTTACTGCCGTTGTTGTGGGCCTGCTGTTCCTGCTGGTGATCTTCTTGTCACCGCTGGCGGGTATGGTACCCGCCTATGCCGCCGCCGGTGCGCTAATTTACGTAGGGGTGCTGATGACATCCAGCCTGGCGCGAGTGAAATGGGACGACATGACCGAAGCAGTTCCGGCTTTTGTCACTGCTGCCATGATGCCTTTCAGTTTTTCTATTACCGAAGGTATTGCCTTGGGCTTTATCTCTTATTGCGTCATGAAGCTCGGCACTGGCCGTTGGCGCGAAATCAGCCCATGTGTGGTCGTGGTTGCGTTACTGTTCGTGCTGAAAATCGCATTTGTTGACGGGCACTAATTTAAAAATCAGGGCAGTTCATTCCGAGCTGCCCTTTCGCCGTCAGGCTCCCGGTGACGCATCAGCGCTTTTTCCCATCACCCAGCGCAGCGGTTGGTTGAAGCGCTCTTGCCATCCTCCTATCGCATCCTCTCCTTGAGAAAAATGCCCAGTTTCAACCTGATTTCTCTCGTTGAACAAGTTGGCAAAATGTAGCGCAAGAGCCTGATCGTTGAAATTTTTCCGATCATAGTAAGCGATCATAATGCGCTTGTTTTCCGCCAGCGAATGTTGGGCCGGGGGAATACTGCCTCTTGGCGCTATCAGCAGGGCGCCATTATAAAACTGCGGGTATTTTGCCATCAGATTGGCACCGTGAAGCGCTCCTTGACCACGTGCGGCCAGATACACCTGTTGAGGATTAAGCTTCAGTCGCGGGGTTAATTCTTGCAGAGTGCGTTGAATGGCACTTTGGGTACTCTCTTCGCTGAAGTTAGACCAGCGGAAACTGTCTTCAGCCAACATCTGGGTACCGTTCAACTCTATGTAAGCGACTCCGGCCTCTGCAAACAGTAACCGATCTTGTGGATTGATCTCGGCGGCTTTACCGTATGGGTGCAGGTAGACGATGGTTGGCCAACCCCCGCTTGGTGGCGTTCCATGAGGGACGGCATATTTTGGTTTACCTTCAAACTGTTGAGCATATTGCTCATAGCGGGCTTTGGTTTCAGCCAGAATGGAACGGTAGGTATCACTTTGCTGAATATTCTTGAATGCGTTGTCTTCCAGCAGGTTGTAGTAATACCATAATCCGCGTTTGGCGCTGAGTTGCAGGTAACGCTCAGCAAGTTCAGTCTGGCCTTTTTCCGCTGAAGAGGCGGCTAACTGAAAGGGGGCCCAGATATTGCGCTCATCTTCGCGTGTCAGTGTCAGATATAAAGACATGGCTTCGGTCTTTTTATCTTCCTGGCTATGGGCCGAACGCGGTAGTTGTGCATTCAGTGGGCTATGGGCGTGAAGAGTTATCGGCTCTTCTCCAACCGGATAGCGCTTTTCTGTAGCAAATGTCGAACTGGAGGCAAGGGCCATTAAACTGGCTAAAATAATGAAATACATAATATTATTACTTTATTTTTATATACTCTAAATAATTCGAGTTGCATGACGAGTATAGATACTGATTGAAGACTCTACTTAATAAGCGGCGCCTTAAGTTTGTGTACTTGAAGACGCCTCAAGCAAGCCTTATTTAACTCGGCGAATATAATCACTGAACGCAGATAACTGACTTGTCAGGAAATCCAGCGTGCCTTGATCTACCAATTTCCCTGCTTGCTCATCGACTTTATTCTGGATCACGCCACCCATAAATTCTGGTTTGTTCATGACCATGGCATCAAGAAATACCAGGATCTGGCGAAGGTGATATTGGCAGCGAGCACCGCCAATTGGCCCCATGGAACTGGTCTGAATCGCAACCGGTTTACCGGCCAACGGTTGGTTGGGCAAACGGGATAACCAGTCGATGGCGTTTTTCAGCCCACCGGGAACCGAATAGTTGTATTCGGGAGTGACAATTATCACGCCGTCAGCCTGGCGTATCTGTTCACCGATAGCGACAACATCGGATGGAAAACCCTCATCTTGCTGCCGATCTGCGTCGTAAAGTGGAATATCGCGAATGGAAGGAAGTGCTTCTATGATGACGCCTTGAGGAGCCAGCGTTGGTAATGCGCGGGCAACCATGGCGTTATAAGAGCCTTTACGCAGACTGCCCAGCAACGTAACGATTTTTAGTGCTTGGTCTGACATCATTTTTCTCCCTATTTAACCTGCAGATTGAACTTATAACCGTTGGCAGATAGTAGGACAAATTTTCAACATATAACAGATTGAATGCTGAATATTTATCCTTTGCTTACAATTTTATTTAGTTATTAATATTTTAAAAAAAGCCCAACTTCGTACATTTCGCCACAGACAGGTTTTTAGTTGGCATATTCAACGTAAAACAGGGTTGAGACTGGTCAACTTTAAGAAGCGAGTCGATGATGATGGGGTTCGCGATGATATAACCCCGTTTTTCTGCAGCCCTTGTTTTTCGTTGTACAGCCAACAATTCAGGCGATCTAGTCCAGGTTCGCGGGCGCAGGCCCAACTGAGATATTCACCTGCATCGCTCATTACCTGCACATTAGGGGTGATCCTCGAGCGTAAATGACCAGAAAAAGGATGCAGTTCTAGTGAGCCCTGCCCACTGTTACCCAAGCCAGAAAGTTTTAGCACCGCTTGACGAATACTCCACAGCTGTGTTTCTGCTTCTAACCGGTCATATTGTGCGGCAACCCAGGCATTTTCCGTAGCGGAGCAGAGCTGTTGCTGCAAGTTATGCCGGCGCGCACGCATAACCTCAATATCCAACCCGACCTTGCCTTCAAGACTGATTAAAACGCCGATGGTACTCCCGGCATAAGCAAGGCTGAAATCAGGTAAATGGCTATCCACAAAGCAAGGGCGGCCAGTCGGAGCCGTGGTTGTAGGGGGGAGAACAGGTATGCCGTACAGATAGAACATCATTTCGGCCAGCAGGATGCGGCCCTGCAAGAAACGTCGGCTGCGCTTGGCTGAGAAGTTGACGGTTTTTTCAATCAGATCATTGGGTAACCGGTGAGTTTGTAGATTTTCTGTTGTGGAGTCCCACCGGATAAAATGACAAGCCATTGCTCACTCCATGACCGAGGCTTATAAAAAACTGGAGTCCTAGAGTAATCATTACCTTAGGATTTTTCATTAAGAAAAAGCATGAGTTTTATCCTATTTATTTATCGTCTATATGTATTTTTAAATAAGTGAACTCATGCTTTCTATACGATAGCTATCACCGGGTTACTTCGGGTTTGCAGGTAAGCAGCGAAACACAAAATCTGCTGGAAGCAGACTTGAACTCACCACTAAGTGATGAGTTCAACAGGCTAGCACAGTTGCAATTTTGGGGGTGGCAGTTATCTCATCTTTAATTCTAGACTACGTTTGCGCGATGTAGAGCGAGGTTTTTCACGTTACTTGCCGATACAGAAGCTAGAGAAGATACGCCCCAACAGATCGTCAGAGGTAAATTCACCGGTAATTTCGCTCAGAGTTTGTTGCGCCAGCCGCAACTCTTCGGCCAGCAACTCTCCCGCGTGAGCGCTCACCAACTGTTCTTTACCCTGAACCAGGTGGTCAGCCGCTTGCTCTAATGCCTGCAAGTGGCGGCGACGCGCCAGGAAACCACCCTCCATATTGCTGGTGAATCCCATGCTCTGTTTCAGGTGATCGCGTAGCTGGTCAATGCCCTCACCAGTACGAGCAGAAAGGCGAATAAGTGAGTGGCCATTCACTTCGGTCAAACCCAGAGTTTCACCAGTGACGTCGGCTTTGTTACGCACCACCGTTATCGGCAAACGACTCGGCAGACGCGCCATAAACTCCGGCCAGATCTCTGTTGGCTCTGTGGCGTTGGTGGTGGTGCCATCAACCATAAACAGCACACGATCTGCCTGTTCGATCTCGTTCCAGGCGCGCTCAATGCCTATGCGCTCGACTTCATCGCTAGCATCCCGCAGACCCGCTGTATCTATAATATGCAGCGGCATGCCGTCGATATGAATATGTTCACGCAGCACATCGCGGGTAGTCCCGGCAATATCGGTAACGATTGCCGCTTCACGACCGGCCAGCGCGTTCAGTAAGCTGGATTTACCGGCGTTTGGCCGCCCGGCGATGACCACTTTCATCCCTTCACGCAGCAGACTGCCTTGACGCGCTTCTACCCGCACGTTGGCAAGAGAAGCCATCACGTCATTGAGCTGAGCTTCAATTTTGCCATCAGAAAGGAAGTCGATCTCTTCATCAGGAAAGTCAATCGCAGCCTCTACATAGATGCGCAAGTGAGTAAGCGCTTCCACAAGTTGGTGGATACGAATGGAGAAGGCCCCTTGCAGCGAGTTAATCGCAGAACGTGCCGCCTGTTCGGAACTGGCGTCGATAAGATCGGCAATGGCTTCGGCCTGTGCCAGATCCAGTTTGTCATTGAGAAAAGCGCGTTCGGAAAACTCACCGGGCCGTGCAATACGTACTCCAGGCAATGCCAGTACGCGTTTTAGCAACAGATCGAGGATCACTGGCCCACCGTGGCCTTGCAGTTCCAGTACGTCCTCACCGGTGAAGGAATTTGGGCCGGGAAACCACAGGGCAATACCCTGATCCAGTGTGCTACCTTCAGTGTCGCGAAACGCCAGATAATCGGCATAGCGCGGCTTTGGTAGTTTACCGAGTACCGAGAGAGCAACGTCTTTTGCTCCACGTCCTGAAATACGCAAAATGCCGACACCACCGCGACCAGGCGGAGTGGCAAGGGCTGCAATAGTATCGGTGGTTTTCATAACGGGTTATCTCTTTGGCAAATATGCAAAAAGGCGGTCTAATGACCGCCTCAGACTGCTGGCAATAAACTTATATTGCTAAAGCAGTTATACCCAAGTTACTTCAAGCAGTCACTGAAGGCTGCTTGAAGGGCGACGGGTATATTACGATTTCTTCTTGTCGCGGCTATGCAGACCACGTTTTTCCAGACCACGGTAAATCAACTGCTGCTGGATGATGGTCACCAGGTTACTGACGATATAGTACAGAACCAGACCAGACGGGAACCACAGGAAGAACACTGTGAAGATCACCGGCATGAAGGTCATGATTTTCTGCTGCATCGGGTCAGTCACCGTGGTTGGCGACATTTTCTGGATGAAGTACATGGTCACACCCATCAGCACTGGCAGGATGTAGAACGGGTCCTGTGCTGACAAGTCATGGATCCACCAGATAAACGGAGCGTGACGCAGTTCAACCGAGCCCATCAGCATGTAGTACAACGCCAGGAAGATCGGCATCTGAATGATCAACGGCAAGCAGCCACCCAGAGGATTTACTTTCTCAGCTTTGTACAGCGCCATCATTTCCTGGCTCATACGCTGCTTGTCATCACCGATACGTTCACGCATCGCCTGCAATTTAGGTTGCAGCATGCGCATTTTGGCCATTGAGGTGTACTGCGCTTTGGTCAGCGGGTACATGATGCCACGCACGATGAAGGTAATGATGATGATCGAGAAGCCCCAGTTACCGATAAAGCCGTGGATAAACTTCAGCAGCTTGAACAGGGGTTGCGAAATGAACCACAGCCAGCCGTAATCAACGGCAAGATCAAGATGTGGAGCCAGTTCGGCCATCTGATCCTGCAGTTCCGGGCCAACCCACAGGGTGGCGTTCAACTGCTTCTCTGTACCTGGCTGCACAATAACCGGTGTTGATTTGAAACCGATCGCAGAAAGGTTATCGCCAGGTTTGGCAGTATAGAAGGTATTGTTACCTGGAGTCTGTGGTACCCATGCAGTAGCGAAATACTGTTGCAGCATGGCAACCCAGCCGCCTTGGGTGGTGATATCCAGCTTCTCATCCTTGTCGAACGCATACTTCTGATATTTGTTATCGCTGGAGGAGTAGGCGGCGCCACGGAAGGTGTGCAAGGCAAAGTTGTTACTACCGGTATCACGGTGCTTAGGCAACTCGGTGTTCTGCTTCAACTGGCCAAACAGGGTCAGTTCCAGCGGGGAAGCACTTTTGTTGACGATGGAGTAATCCACACCGACGGCATAGTGGTTACGTTTGAGCACAAAGGTCTTGGTGAAGACCGATCCGTCTTTACCGGTAAAGGTCAGCGGAATACGCAGTTCGTCCTGGCCATCGGCCAGCGTGAAGGTGTCCTGCGCAGCTTCAAACAGAGGACGTTCACCGTTTGCCGGATTATCCGGGCCGTCTTTACCTGTCAGGCCACTTTGCGCCTGATAGACAAACGCCGGTGTGGTTTCCAGCAATTGGAACGGAGTCGATGAACCCAGGGAGTCAGGGTAGGCTAACAGTTTAGCCTGCTCAATGTCGCCACCACGGGTATTGATGGTCAACGAAAGCACGTCAGTGTTAACGGTAATCAATTTACCCTGGCCACTGGCTGGCACAGCCTGGCTTGCGGCGTCACCGGTTGCTGTGTTCGCAGTCTGTTGCGTGGTCTGGGCGACTGGTTGCGGAGCATTGTCCGTTTGCCAGGCCTGCCAGATCATGAAAGACACGAACAGCAGAGCGATGAGGAGAAGATTGCGTTGCGAATCCATCGTTAGTGTTCTCTGTTATCGTCGGTTTTGGGCGGCACGGGATCATCGCCACCTGGGTTCAAAGGGTGGCATTTTAATACGCGTTTCAATGTCAACCAACTGCCTTTTAACATGCCAAACCTGCTTAATGCCTCAATTGCGTAATGAGAACATGTCGGCTGGAAGCGACAACGTGGCCCAAGCAACGGACTGATCACAAGCTGATAAGCCCGGACCAGCCCGATCAGGATGCGGGAGCCTGGCGACAGTGGCGACGCCATAATTTTTCCAAAGCTTCCGTCAGTGCACGGTTATCCAAATCCGCTATCCCTTTTTTAGCCACCACGACAAAATCCATCGCCGGTAACTCGTGCTGACGTAAACGGAAGCTCTCACGGGTGAGGCGTTTGATCCGGTTGCGTTCATGCGCGCGTTTGACGTGTTTCTTGGCGACGGTAAGACCGATGCGGGGATGCCCCAGCTGGTTCAGGCGGCCGAGGATGGTGATTTGCGGCGTGCCAGCCCGTTGTGGCTGCTGGAAGACGAAAGTGAAATGAGTGGGAGTTAACAAACGTAACTCCCTGGGAAAAGCTAGCTTAACCACTCAGCGGGTTAGCTTTTATTACTTAGAAACGGTCAGACGAGTACGGCCTTTCGCACGACGGCGGGCCAGAACTTGACGACCATTCTTGGTGGCCATACGAGCACGGAAACCGTGGCTACGGTTGCGCTTCAGTACGGACGGTTGGAAAGTGCGTTTCATGGCGATTTCTACCTAAACTTGAATAAATAACTGTCAAAAGCGTTTGGCTACTCGGCGTGAAGATGACCGACGCCTCAATCGCAATACATAAAGAGGCGGGATTGTAATAATTGTACAGTCCTGAGTCAATTCACATCGCGCCAGCCTACCTGGTTGTCTGCCAATACGGAGTAAAATCCGGTCTTGGCCCGTGGTCACCGCAGAATCCTGTCTGGCTAATGACTCACCATTAAGGAACCAGGTATCACACGTAGGGCGAAGATTATACGGACTCACAGGTAAATCGCAAGGATCCCGCAATGATCCTGGGCGTTTTGTATAAAGATCTGCGTGGATAACAGGGTATAACTTGATCCTTGTGTAAAAACCTGGGGCGACGGGCTCAGATCTCATCGGTATTGGCATCGCATGGGGTAAAATATCGCCACTCACTGCGGGCTGTGGATAAAATGGATCTAATCTGTGATGAAGGGGAGGATCTCTTGAGCGGATTGCGTTATGATCCGTCATTCCAATCACGATCCCAAACGAGGGATCGTCAGGGACATAAACCGTGAAAGGCGGTTCGCATGCCCTACAGGTTTTCAGCCGATGCCGGGCGTGTGTCAAAAATCATGAGTTATAAAAAAGTAGCCTGATTCTTTTTCATTTATTGATCTTGTTCGAGTGGAGTCCGCC